>NZ_CP026216.1:0-5246201 GCF_002934585.1 Citrobacter sp. CFNIH10 | reverse complement strand
TAAAGTAAATGTATTATTAAATTAAAATGATTTTTCCAACCTATAAAACCGCCAACATTTTCCACGCTAATCCATAGGCCAGAGCACTTAATAGCGTAGGAATGATGATACTGCGCGTTTTATAAAAACTAGCACCCAGTACAGCAAAGCCCACGAGCGTCGGCACGAAGCGACTGGCATCGTGCATGACCTCAGGGGCCGTTGACACAACCAGCAGGGCGCAAATTGATGCAATGCCGATGGTGTCGAGTAAAACGCCGGTTGCACCACGCTTGCCTGGACGGGTATTTCCCATCTTCAGACGCAGCGGTAAATAGCGAAACCCATAATTTACACAGCCGACCAGCAATCCGAGCAGCAGCACCTCATAGCGCATCGGGAACTCCTTGCCAGAAAGCCTGAATTAGCGCGGTCAGACAACCACACACAATCCCCGCCAGAATCGCGGCGGGGATGGAAAACAGCGTCACGCCCGCCAGTGCGCCCGCTAAGGCGGCGGTCACGCACAGGGACTGTTTACGCTGGAATGACGCCAGCAGAAAACTCATAAACAGCGCGGGGAGCATAAAACCGAGCGCCGCTTCGACCGCCGGGAATCCTTTCAATAAACCGCTGCCGGAAAAGGCGCCGAGTACGGTTCCCAGCACCCAGGAGGCCCAGGAGCAAAACGCGATGCCAATCATCCAGTTCTCGCTCCAGCGACGGTTATCCCGCACCAGCTTTGCAGTGGCAGCGGCAAAGACTTCGTCGGTGAGACCAAACGCCCACAGGGCGGTTTTCGGTTTACTGAGTTTCTGGGCGATACGACTGCGCAGGGAAGGACCGTATAAAACATGGCGTACATCCATCGCCATAACGGTCAGGGCGGCAACCCATAATGTGCTGCCTGCGGCGAGCATGGTTGTGATAACGAACTGGCTGGCACCGGCATAAATAATGCAGGAGAAAAACACGCTCTCAACCGGGCTAAACCCGAGACGGGTGGCATTGAGACCAAATGCAAAGGCAACAGGAATATAGCTGATGACGATGGGTAAGCTGTCTTTGAATCCTTCCGCACAGGTAGCCGGAGGGGTATTGGGCAGAGATGCGGGCCTTTCCATAGAGTTTTGCGCGTTATCACCAATGTTAAAATTATCAGGGTTAATAATCTCTATCACCTTAACAGACTGGGGGGCTCCTTAACACCCTCAGGAGCCCAAACGCTTGCCGGGCGCTTAAATTGCAGCGTCTTGTCGGTGAAATCCTCGCCACCAGACCAGCAGGTTCAGTACGGCAACGGTCGTCCCTGCCAGACAAACGCCCAGCCATCCGGCATGCTGCCAGGCCGAGGCGGAGATCAATGACCCTGCTGCCCCGCCGATAAAGTAACTGGTCATATACCCGGCGGTCAGACGGTTTCGGGCCTCCGGATACAAACGGTAAATCACCGTCTGATTAGTGATGTGAACCCCCTGAACGGTAAGATCCAGAACCAGAATCCCCACAATCAGCACCAGTACTGAGGTGTGTCCCAACCAGATAGCGAGCCAGGAAAGCAGCAATAGCAGCAGGCCATAGGTCGTGGTGAGGTGAGAATGTCCTTTATCCGCAAAACCGCCAGCCGGACGCGCGCCGAGTGCACCAGCGGCACCCGCCAGCCCAAACAGGCCAATCATCCCTTCAGAATAGTTAAACGGCGGGGCGGCCAGTAAAAAGGCCATTGACGTCCAGAGAATGCTGAAATTGGCGAAGGTCAGACAGCCCAGCAGTGCACGCGTGCGCAGCAGTTTATCGCGGGTAAACAAACTGAATACCGAACCCAGCAACTGTGGGTAGTTCAGGTGGGTGTCTGACTTCACCTTTGGCAAGCCGCGCCACAGCGCGATAGCCATCAGTGCCATCAATACGGAGGCGACCCAGAAGACAGTGCGCCAACCGCCGAGATTCGCCAGCAGTCCCGCCACGGTTCGCGCCAGCAAAATGCCCAGCAGCAGGCCGCTCATGATGGTCCCGACCACTTTGCCGCGTTTATCCGGCGTGGCAAGCGTCGCCGCCAACGGCACCAGAATCTGTGCAACCACGGAAAAAAGTCCGGTCAGCGCGGTGCCGAGGATCATCATCGACAGCGACTGACTGCTGGCGGTAATAAGCATCCCACCCGCCGCCAACAGCGTCATGGAGACGATCAGCGTCCGGCGTTCAAACATATCGCCAAGCGGAACCAGAAACAGTAAACCGGCGGCGTAGCCAAGCTGAGCGGCGGTGACGATAAACCCCGCTGAACTGGCAGAAAGTGAGAAGTGGCGTGCGATGGTTTCGAGCAGTGGCTGTGCATAATAGTTGCTGGCGACGGCCAGACCGGTAGCCACTGACATGAGAACGATCAGTGCCGGGCTCAGCCCGTGAGAGGTTTTTGTCATTATGTTCGCAATCGTGAGTCAGGTGATGATTTCTTTGGGAATCAATCATAGCGGACATTTATGAATGTTGGGGATTTGTTGCGTGCCGGATTGTGCGATCAGGGGAGGGAACGGAGGGAGCAGGCCGGGAACCGCGTTCCCGGCTATCGTATGCCAGATAAGCGCATCGCGCGCCATCCGGCATTCAGGAGGCAATTACTTCTGCGCCGCCAGCGCGTCGTTCACCCAGCCGTCAAACTGCTGCTGGTGGGCTTTGATCCAGCCGTCAACATGACCCTGAACGTCAGCTTCCGACGCTTTGCCCTCATGCATCATCGCGTTTTGCGCGTTAATGTCCGCCAGCGGCAGTTTCATGATGGCAAACAGTTTCGCCGCCGCCGGGTTTTTCTCTGCCCAGGCCTTGTTGGCAACGATGTGCATGGTGTTTACCGGGAAGCCATAGTTCGCGCCATTCGGCAGTTTAGTATCGATATCTTTCTGTTCGCCCGGCAGTGAGGAGAACGGCACCTGTAACCAGACCACATCTTTACCTGGCTTCATCACGTCGCTCACCCAGTAAGGCGTCCAGGTGTAATACAGAATTGGTTTACCTTCTTTAAAGCGGGTGATGGTATCGGCCATCATCGCTGCATAGTTACCGTGGCTGACGTCGACGGTTTTTTCCAGATCAAACGCTTTGTTCTGGTGGTTAATCACGGCTTCACAGCCCCAGCCTGGTGAGCAGCCCATCATGTCCGCTTTACCGTCGCCGTTGGTGTCGAAGATTTTAGCGATGTTGGGGTCTTTTAACTGGGCGATATTAGTGATTTTGTACTGCTCAGCGGTTTTCTTATCGATCAGGTAACCCTGCGCAGCCCCGGTGACGAATGTGCCTTCGCGGTAAAACTTCTTGTCCCCGCCTGCCGCAGAAAACATATCGTCGTGCAGCGGCTGCCAGTTGACGGCGGTAAAGGTAGCGTCGCCGGAGGCAATAGAGGTGTAACCCACGTTATAGTCGACTTCGCTCGGTTTATTGACGGTGTAACCCAATTTCTCCAGCGCGCGGCTCACCAGCAGCGTCTGAAAGGTTTCTTCGGTGATGGTGCTCTGTACCGGTTGGACGGTAATGCCTTTGCCTGGCAGGTCGGCAGCGAAAGCGCTGGTAGAGACAAGGGTGGCAAACGCTGTGGCAATCATGATTTTCTGTCGCATCGTTGTTCCTTAATTATTGGAGGGACGTGTAGGCCCGGTAAGCGCAGCGCCACCGGGCAACAGGTGAATTACTTAATGAAAGGGCGCGTAACGAGCCCGACAGGACCGGTGGTGTACCAACGACGGTTACCGCGGCTGCGTGAGTCGCGACCCACGGCCTGAGTCAGACGATCCAGAATGATGGCGAGGATCACAATGCCGACCCCGCCGACGGTGGCCAGTCCCATATCGAGACGACCGATACCGCGCAGTACCATCTGGCCCAGACCACCGACGGCAATCATGGAGGCGATCACGACCATCGAGAGCGCAAGCATGAGCGTCTGGTTGACCCCTGCCATAATGGTGGGCATCGCCAGCGGTAACTGAACTTTGAACAGCATCTGACGCGGACTGGCTCCAAATGAACGTGACGCTTCGATCAAATCAGCCGGAACCTGGTTAATCCCAAGGATCGTCAGACGCACAATCGGCGGCAACGCAAAGATGATCGTCACGACCACCCCCGGCACGTTGCCAATACCGAACAGCATCACAATCGGCACCAGATAGACGAACGCTGGTGTTGTCTGCATGGCGTCGAGCAGCGGACGAACGATCTTCGCCGCCCGTGGGCTGCGCGCCAGCCAGATCCCCATTGGCAGGCCGATCAGCACGCAGAACAGCAGGGCGGTCAGCACCAGCGCCAACGTAATCATCGCCTGCGACCAGGCGCCGATAGCGCCAATGGCAATCAGGGAAACAAGTGTTGCAACGCCCATCCCGACGCCGGAAATCTGCCAGGCGATCAGGGCGAAAACGACGAGCGCCACCGGAGCCGGCATCCCCAGCAGCAACTGCTGAAAACCGTTAAGGATGTAATCCACCGGAACACGAATGCCCTGGAAGACGGGACGAAAATGGGTAACCACCCAGTCGATCCCTTCAGTGACCCAACTGTCGAGCGGGATCAGCGTCTTATGGAACGGATCCATAATGTTGAAATGTTCAGGTGCTGGCGCAGGTGCGCTGGTCAGCCAGTCTGCGCTGCCGCTATCGGCAGGCGTCCCGGACGGCGTGCTCCAGGCGTCAGCGGATGGTGCGGCGCTCTCAGCCGCTGGTGCGGTATCCCACGGATTAGATTGATCAGCCATTGTTTGTCCCCTCGCGATCTAAAGCCTGTAGCAGCATGCGTTTTGAAATAATGCCTACATACTGTTGTTCCTCATCGACAACCGGCACCGCGCACGGCGCTTGTCCGACATGAGAGAGCAGCTCGCTAAGTGGGGTTTGTGCATCTACGGCCAGCGGCTCGTCGATTAACGCCCCTTCAATTCCCTGAGCCTGACCTAATGCCGCTTTTAATGAGTCGATGGAGACCACGCCAACAAACTTATTGCCGCGTTCGATGACGTAACCGTATTCCCGATCTTCGTCCTGTAATAATTTCAGGGCTGAACGGGGGCCAAAGCCCGGCGTTTTACGAATCAGTCCCACCGGGCTACGGCGGGCAATATCTTTCGCGCTAAAGACCTGGCTAATATCGACGCCACGGAAGAAGGTACGCACATAATCGTTCGCCGGATTATTCAGAATTTCATCCGGTGTACCGACCTGAACTACTTCGCCATTTTGCATAATGGCAATTCGGTCGCCAATACGCATCGCTTCATCAAGGTCGTGGGAAATAAAGACGACGGTGCGCTGATGTTTCGCCTGCAGTTTCACCAGTTCATCCTGCATCTCGGTACGAATTAAGGGATCGAGCGCAGAGAAGGCTTCATCCATTAATAAGATGTCAGGGTTAATGGCTAATGCTCTGGCGAGACCGACACGCTGACGCATGCCGCCGGAAAGTTCATCCGGGTAGCCGTGCGCATAATTTTCAAGTCCCACCTGGCGCAGGGCATCCAGCGCTTTTTCGCGACGTTCCTCAGCACTTACACCGGCTAATTCCATGCCGAATGCGGTATTGTCCAGAACGGTCATGTGCGGCATCAGCGCAAATGACTGGAAGACCATCGCAATCTTTTTTCTGCGCACCTCGCGGAGTTCGGCATCCGATATTTTGGCGATATCGACGCCGTCGATCAGTACCTGTCCGCGGGTGGGTTCAATCAGGCGATTGAGAAGGCGTACCATTGTGGATTTACCCGAACCGGATAATCCCATGATGACAAATATCTCGCCTTCTTCAATGGCCAGACTGGCGTCTTTAACGCCAAGCGATAGCCCTGTTTTTTCCAGAATTTGTTCTTTCGAAAGTCCTTTTTCAATATATTTGAAGGCGCGCTGTGGATGCTCTCCAAATACTTTATATAGATTTTTCACTTCTAATTTAATTGCCATGCAATAGAAAGATTCCCGTTATTTATATATATCGATATGTTACCTGATAGAAATAGTCACCTTTTTCTACCCTAACATACTGAGAATCTGAGACAACCCTGAATGTGGCATGAGGGGAAATAGTGTGGAAGGCAAATTGCCGGGATTTCCCATGATATAAGGGTTGAGAGCAAACCACGGCCGGTGAATATTTTTTGTAAGGACCACTGGAAAGGCGCCTGAATTTCGAAAATTCAGGCGAATATGACAACAGCTATTGAGTGTAGAACACCCTGAAATAGTTGGGTGAGAAAAACGTGATCTGCTTAAAATATTAACGTAAATATTGTAATGATATTCCCTATATTAATTTGTGTTAAAAATTCCAGTCTTCATCTTCTGTTTCGACGGCTTTACCCATTACGTATGACGATCCTGAGCCAGAGAAAAAGTCGTGGTTTTCGTCGGCATTGGGCGACAGCGCAGCCAGGATTGCTGGATTCACCTCCGCCATTTCCGCCGGGAACAGCGCCTCATAGCCCAGGTTCATCAACGCCTTGTTGGCGTTGTAGCAAAGGAACGCATTGACATCCTCTGCCCAGGCGGTGTCGGCATACAGTTCTTCGGTATAACGGACTTCGTTATCGTACAGTTCCGTCAGCAGCTCGAGGGCAAAATCCTTCAGCTCGTCACGCTCGGATTGAGAGCGTTTTTCCAGTCCTTTCTGGTATTTATAGCCGATGTAATAGCCATGAACCGCTTCGTCACGAATGATTAGCCGGATCAGATCGGCGGTGTTGGTGAGCTTACCGCGGCTGGAGAAATACATCGGCAACCAGAAGCCGGAATAGAACAGGAAGGATTCCAGAAACACACTGGCAATCTTCTTCTTTAAAGGGTCGTCGCTGGCGTAATGCGCGAGGATAATCTGCGCCTTTTGTTGTAACGGCGCATTTTCTTCGCTCCAGGCATAAGCGGCATCGACATCTTTCGTCTGGCACAGCGTAGAGAAGATGGAACTGTAGGAGCGGGCGTGCACCGCTTCCATAAAACTGATGTTCGACAGCACCGCCTCCTCATGCGGTGTCAGGGAATCTGCCATCAGCGACGGGGCTCCGGCGATATTCTGGATGGTGTCGAGCAGCGTCAGGCCGGTAAAGACGCGGATGGTCAGCTGCTGCTCGGCGGCGCTCAGGTTTTGCCACGCTGGAATATCGTTAGACAACGGTACTTTTTCCGGCAACCAGAAGTTGCTGGTCAGGCGGTTCCACACTTCGAGATCTTTGTCGTCCTGAATCTTATTCCAGTTGATGGCGCTCACGCGTGATAATGTCATACCGGTCTCCTTACAATGCGCACGAAACGCAGCCTTCTATTTCTGTACCTTCCAGCGCCAGCTGTCGCAAGCGAATGTAATATAACGACTTAATGCCTTTTCGCCAGGCGTAGATCTGCGCTTTGTTGATATCGCGGGTGGTGGCGGTATCAGGGAAAAACAGCGTCAGCGACAGGCCCTGATCGACGTGTTTAGTGGCTTCGGCGTAGGTATCAATGATTTTCTGTGCGCCGATTTCATACGCGTCCTGATACATATCCAGATTCTCATTGGTCATGAACGGGGCCGGATAGTAGACGCGCCCGGTTTTGCCCTCTTTGCGAATCTCCACTTTCGAGACAATCGGATGAATGCTCGACGTCGCATGATTGATGTAGGAGATCGAGCCGGTCGGTGGCACCGCCTGTAAATTCTGGTTGTAGATGCCATAGCGCATCACTTCGTCGCGCAGATACAGCCACATTTCACGCGTCGGCAGCGTGATGCCGCTACGGGCAAACAGCGTCCGGACTTTCTCGGTTTTCGGCGTCCAGTTCTGCTCCAGATACTGCGTGAAGAACTCGCCGCTGGCGTAGCGCGACTGCGCAAATCCGGCAAAGGTCTGCCCACGCTCGCGTGCCAGCAGCATCGACGTATGCAGTGCATGCCAGGTGATGGTGTAAAAGTAGAGATTGGTGAAATCCAGTCCTTCTGGCGAACCATAGGCGATGCCTTCGCGCGCCAGATAGCCGTGCAGGTTCATCTGTCCCAGTCCGATGGCGTGGGAGGCGGCATTACCGGCGACAATCGACGGGACGCTGTGGATATGGCTCATATCTGACACCGCCGTCAGCCCGCGAATCGCTGTTTCGACCGTCCGGCCAATGTCCGGAGAATCCATGGTGTGGGCAATATTCAGCGAGCCGAGGTTGCAGGAGATGTCATGCCCGGTCTGGGCGTAGTCAAGATTCTCCTCGTAGGTAGAGGCGCTGTTGACCTGCAAAATTTCCGAGCACAGGTTGCTCATATTAATGCGACCCGCAATCGGGTTGGCGCGATTCACCGTATCCTCATACATAATGTAGGGGTAGCCGGATTCAAACTGAATTTCTGCCAGTGTCTGGAAAAAGTCGCGGGCGTTAATGTATTTTTTGCGCACGCGCTCGTCGGCGACCAGTTCGTCGTATCGTTCGCTTATGGCGATATCGCCGAAGGGCTTACCGTAAAGACGCTCGACGTCATACGGTGAAAACAGCGCCATCTGCGCATTCTGTTTGGCCAGGCGGAAAGTGACGTCCGGGATCACTACCCCTAGTGAGAGCGTTTTAATGCGGATCTTTTCGTCGGCGTTTTCGCGTTTAGTATCGAGGAAACGCAGAATATCCGGATGATGCGCATGCAGATAGACCGCCCCCGCCCCCTGACGCGCGCCTAGCTGGTTGGCATAGGAAAAGGCGTCTTCCAGCATCTTCATCACCGGGATCACCCCGGAGGACTGGTTTTCGATGCGCTTGATGGGCGCACCGGCTTCGCGCAGGTTAGAGAGTAAAAACGCCACGCCGCCGCCGCGTTTGGAGAGCTGAAGCGCGGAGTTCACCGCCCGACCGATCGACTCCATGTTATCTTCAATCCGCAGCAGGAAGCAGGAGACCAGTTCGCCGCGCTGCTGTTTACCGCAGTTTAAGAAGGTGGGCGTGGCGGGCTGGAAACGCCCTGAGAGCATCTCATCGGTGAGTTGTGACGCCAGCGC
Organism: Citrobacter sp. CFNIH10; assembly: GCF_002934585.1. Classification (NCBI taxonomy): domain Bacteria; kingdom Pseudomonadati; phylum Pseudomonadota; class Gammaproteobacteria; order Enterobacterales; family Enterobacteriaceae; genus Citrobacter; species Citrobacter sp. CFNIH10. Next base: position 5,237,236 of record NZ_CP026216.1, on the reverse strand, counting down.
TTCATCCCCCTGCGCAAGTGTGAGCGCAACCATCACCACCCGGTCTTCAAAGTGTTCCAGATAGCGTTTGCCATCAAAGGTTTTCAGCGTGTAGCTGGTGTAAAACTTCCAGGCACCGAGGAAGGTCTGGAAACGAAAACCGCTGGCGTGAGCGCGGGCAAACAGCGACACCACGAAAGCGCGATCGTAGCGTGCCAGAACGCTTTCGTCGTAATACCCTTCGCGTACCAGCGTTTGCAGACGTTCCTCCTGACTGCTAAACGTGACAGAGTAGGGGCCAACATGGGCGGCAAAAAAGGCGTCGACCGCCTGCCGGTCCTTATCGAACTGAATACGGCCTGCTTTATCGTACAGATTCAGCATGGCGTTCAGTGCATGGTAATCCAGCGATTCCTGCGTTACGCGTTCTGCGGTTGTCGTTGCCAAAATTCGCTTACTCCTTTTCGAACGTTGTCGATGTCGGCGGGGGTTCCCATCAGTTCAAAACGATAGAGCCAGGGTACGGCACATTTCTGGGCAATCACTTCCCCTGCGCGACCATACGCCTCGCCGAAGTTACGATTGCCAGAGGCAATGACACCGCGAATTAACGCCCGGTTGTGAGCATCATTTAAAAAGCGGATCACCTGTCGTGGTACTGCGCCGGCCGTGCCGCCTCCACCGTAGGAAGGCACCACCAGAATGTAGGGATCGTCTACCCGGATCCGTTCGCGTTCATTCAGCGGAATGCGAATGGCGGGCAGCCCCAGACGCTGCATAAAACGGTGCGTATTTTCGGAGCTGCTGGAGAAGTAGACGAGCGGGTTCATGCGCTGGCTACCCGAGGCTCTGGATGCAGACGGTTGATCATATCCGGACGAAATCCTGACCAACGGGTTTCGCCGGCAATGACCACCGGCAACTGGCGAAAACCTTGCGCACGCAGGGTCTCGGCCGCGTCGGGCACCAGATCGACGTTCACCATCTCAAATTCAAATCCACGGCTTTCCATCGCCCGTTTAGTGGCGTGGCACTGAACACAGTCATTTCGAGTGTAAATAGTAATGCGCATGATTCGTATTTCCATTTAAAATGAAAGAACGGCGCGATAAGACGCGTCGGTTTGGGTGTGTACTGATAGAGGGAATACTAGATGTAGTTGAAATAAGTTTCAACCATACAAGATATGGGAGTTATCGATTAATTACTCCCCACCGATGAGCCTGGCGGGGAGCGGGAGTTTGTGCTGAAAAATCACCGGATTACATCCGCATGCTAACGGCCAGGCGGTTGAAGCAGTTCATCAGACCGATCGCAAAGGTCAGGTCGCTGATTTCGCGAGCGCTAAAATGCGTAAGCAGCGGCAGATAAACGTCATCTTCAGCATGGGTTCTGGCGATATCGGTCACCGATTCAGCCCACGCCAGCGCCGCTTGTTCCTGCGCGCTGAAATGATGACTCACTCGCCAGCCGGCCAGCGCGTCCAGTTTACTTTGCGTGACACCCGATTTACGCAGCGCCTTGCTGTGCATTTCCAGGCAAAATGCGCAGCCGTTGATCTGCGAAATACGCAGGTAAATCAATTCCATCAGCGTGGTATCCAGCGCGCTGTTTTCCAGTGCCGTTTTCGCTTGTACCAGGGCGTTATAGACTTCAGGGCTGAGTTCATAGTAGGGCTGGCGTAACGTCGTCATGGTGCTTCTCCTCATGTTGATGGCAGGCAATGTAGCACTATAATGGACTGCAAAAGAGAGCCATATTTTTACGAAAAAAGCAGACCATATGCCGCGCTATCAGCAAATTGCCCGTCAGTTAAAAACGGTCATTGAACGTGGGGAACTCCAGCCCGGAGCCAGACTACCGTCCAGTCGTACCTGGTCACAGGAGCTGGGTATTTCGCGCTCGACGGTGGAAAACGCTTATGCGGAGCTGGTGGCACAGGGCTGGCTGGAGCGGCGAGGGCAGGCGGGAACGTTTGTCAGCGCACAGTTGCATCCGGAACAGACGTACAGCGAACCGGTGGTCTTTGCCGGAGAAAGTACCGTTCCTCAGCCCTTCCAGATGGGGCTTCCTGCGTTGGATCTCTTCCCGCGAGACATCTGGGCGCGGGTGATGGGGCGACGACTGCGCACGCAGACGCGTTTTGATCTGGCTCTCGGCGACGTCTGCGGTGAAGCCGTGTTACGCCAGGCAATCGTGGACTATCTGCGCGTGTCGCGCAGTATTGACTGTCTGCCCGAGCAGATTTTTATCACCTCAGGCTATGCGGCGTCGATGACCCTCATCCTGCGCGCGCTGGCCACGCCGGGCGATGGCATGTGGATTGAAGATCCCGGCTTTCCGATGATCCGTCCGGTGATTGAGCAGGAAAATGTCGCGCTGCTGCCGGTTCCGATCGATGACGACGGGTTGAATGTGGCGACCGGGATCCGCGATTATCCGGATGCGCGTTTTGCACTACTCACTCCGGCCCATCAAAGCCCGCTTGGCGTCGCGCTGTCGCTAGCCCGGCGTCATCAACTGCTGGAGTGGGCATCACATACCCAGGCGTGGATTATTGAAGATGATTACGACAGCGAGTTTCGTTATCACGGTAAACCGCTGCCGCCGCTGAAAAGTCTGGATGCGCCACAGCGGGTAATTTACGCCGGTACGTTCAGCAAATCGCTGTTTCCCGCCTTGCGCTGTGCATGGCTGGTGGTGCCAGTAAACCAGGTGAGTCGTTTTCGTCAGCAGGCGGTACGGATGGCCTGTAGCGTGCCGCTGCTCTGGCAGCAAACGCTGGCGGATTTTATCCGTGATGGGCATTTCTGGCGGCATCTGAAAAAAATGCGTCAGCACTATGCGCAGCGAAGGCAATGGACGGAAAGGGCGCTCGGCGAACAGGGATTTCACGTTGTGCCCCAACAGGGCGGGATACAGCTGGTGATTACTGTTGACGGTGACGATATCGCGCCGGTACGCAAAGCCAATGAGGCGGGCCTGGCGGTCCAGGCCCTGAGTCGCTGGCGGTTGAATACATCGGGGATGGGAGGGATTTTGCTGTCGTTCACTAACATCGCTTCGCCTGAAATCGCAAGACAGGTGGCAAAGCGGTTGCGACAGGCCATTCAGTCAGCGCTTTAGTCGAGTTTATGCCAGGCCGGATATACGTAAACGCTATCCGGCACCGGCCTCATCCTTAGCGACGAAGACTCAGCAACGCACCGACGAAGATCCCCACCGCCGCCGCCGTACCGATGCTACACCAGGGTTTATCACGCACAAACGTATCGGCGCAGCCTACGGCGTCACGGGCGGCTTGCTGCACGCGCGTCCGGCCATGCATTTTCGCACGCGTCTCTTTCAGTAGCGCCTGTGCTTTACGCCGTGCGGTATCTGCTTCATCCTTCGCATCGCTGCCCAATGACTTCAGTACGGCTTCCAGACTATCGGCTAATTGATTGACGTCATTATGAATATCCTGCACGCCATCATCTACGTCGTTTCGGTTTGGTCGGTTAAACATATGATCCTCCAGTGATTTCGATGTGACTTTCAGTTTAGTCGATATTTTTAACTTCTGAGACGCCTCACGGCGTTATTGCGCGTTTATGGACTTTTCTGAAAGCGTTGCCAATGCTGAATCAGGTAAGGTAAGCCCGCAGTAAAAGATAACGAGGAAAAAATATGTATTTACGACCTGACGAGGTGGCGCGCGTACTTGAAAAAGTGGGGTTTACCGTTGATGTGGTAACACAGAAAACGTACGGTTATCGACGTGGCGAGAATTATGTCTATGTTAATCGCGAAGCGCGTATGGGACGCACTGCGCTGGTGATTCATCCGACATTAAAAGAGCGCAGTTCTTCGCTGGCTGAACCGGCATCTGAAATTAAAACCTGCGACCATTATCAGCATTTTCCGCTTTATTTAGCCGGGGACACCCACGAACACTACGGCATTCCTCACGGCTTTAGTTCGCGTATTGCGCTTGAGCGTTATTTGAATGGACTGTTTGGCGAGGCGAGTTAATTAAGCGACTGGCACAGCCAGTCGCAAAGTCGTTTCAGGCTTTAACCTGTTGGTAGCGACTCACCTTAAACAGGCGGCGGCAATAATCGAGGAAATAGCCATATACCGCCCCCATCATCATCGATATTACGATATTAGAACTGACTGCGGCGGTAATTTGATGCCAGTCAGCGCCCACCGTCAGCAGAATAGCGACATAAACCGGGGACTGGAAGGTGACATAAGCCAGTACATCCGCCAGGTTTTTCAGCCACCCCGCAGAACCCACTTTACGCGACGCCTTCATAAAGAGATCACGATACATTCCATAGGGCCAGGCGATCAGAATGTTGACCGGAATGGCGACCAGTCGGGACGAAAGTGATTGTTCAAAGGTCATTCCGGAGAGGAAGATCTCGATCAACATGTTCACGACAGAGCAATAAACAACCATCGCGAACGTGTCTGCTACAGCATGACGCAAGCGTGACTGTGGTGAGAACATGCTGATGCTCCTTGTAAAAAAGGGGTAAAATTGCCGTTAAATAAGTTAGTTTTAGTGGTTTGTTGTGGTGTTTTTGCTTGACGCTAGAGTATATTGCTGCATTGTAACTATCAACTAGCGAAATATTTTTATTTTGACGCTTTTTGTCGATAAAATACTCTGTAATCGCCTGATTTTTGTACCGGATAGAGTTTTTGTTGTTTGTGTATTTTAAATCATTAAAAATCAATATGTTATGTTGGTGTTCTGATTGAGGGATTTCCCTGTAAGGCAAAAACCGCATTCTATGTTCGATGAGCCGATATGGAGGTTATTCGTTAGAGAATGAGAAAATGAGCCGGAATATTATTTAGCGTATATTAACGGGAGGTGGTATTTCCTCTGTTATATTCCAGGGGCTGGAAAATGTTCTAACAATATAATAGACTGTGCAGTGTAATAATTTGTTTTTGCGTTAAAGGGTTTTAATTATTATGAATTTGATGTTACAGAACTTAAATAATATTCGTAAATTACGCGCCATGGCTCGCGAATTCTCCATTGACGTTCTTGAAGAAATGCTGGAGAAATTCAGGGTCGTCACTAAAGAAAGACGTGAAGAAGAAGAACAGTTACAGCGTCAGCGCGCTGAACAGCAGCAGAAAATTAATACTTTGCTGGAAATGATGAAGGCCGACGGAATTAGCCCGGAAGAGTTATTCAGCAATGACGCCGCGGCCATACGAGTGGGTAAAAAACGCCAGCCGCGTCCGGCGAAATATCGCTATACCGATCTTAACGGGGAAAGTAAAACCTGGACCGGTCAGGGGCGTACGCCAAAACCGATTGCCCAGGCACTGGCGGCAGGTAAATCGCTGGACGATTTTCTGATCTAATTCTGTAAGCGGTGAGGTGTTCCTCACCGCTTATTTCCCGTGATTATTGAGGACGGCGATTCCACGGCATTTTGTCGAGCAATCGCGCCATGCCGCAAAAACCAGTCAGTCCGGCGAACAGTAACCCCGCGCCTACAAAACCGCTGAGCAGGAAAAAGCCGCTGTTGACGCTATATCCCAACACTACGCCCAGTAAGGCCAGCCCGCCTGCGGCAATTTGTACCTGACGCATCAGCGGAAGCGGCTGTGATTTATCTTCTGCCGTGGGGAAACCCGCCGCTTTCCAGCCGTCAATGCCCCCTTCCAGCAACAAGGCTTCAGCCGGTGCGGCAAGAGCCTGCAAGGTAGCCGCATTGTTTTGCGTTCGTTTTCCGGACTGACAATGGAAAATGACGCATTCACCTCGCAGCCTGGCAGGAAAGCCCCCCTGTTCGAGCGTACTCAGCGGTGCGAGATGGGCCTGCGGAATATGTTCACGCAGATATTCGTCGGCATCGCGAATATCAATCAGTCTGGCGCCTTGCTCAATACGGGCCTTTGCGTCGCGCGGGGAAATCGTCCCGATGGTCATATTCACTCCTTATGGACAATAGACGTTTTTCAATGTGGCAATGAGTGAATTCACCGCTGCATTTTTAATGAAATAGAGGATGCGCTGAGCATCGCGCTGGCTGCCAATCAGCCCTTCTTCGCGCATTTTTGCCAGATGCTGTGAAGTGGCCGAGGGACTTAACCCGGTGGCGCGTGCCAGATCGCCCGCGCTGGTGCCCGGTGAGCCGCAAAGCATACACAGGATCAGCAGTCGCTTAGGGTTGCTCATCGCTTTCAGCAGAGCCGCCGCCTGTTCCGCGCTGGCCTGGAGTTGTTCGAGTTCGCTCATATTTATTTTAGTGTTTTCTAAATTAAGTAAAGTCTAAAATAAAAATGAAGCGACTGCCAGTGTAAAAATCGTAAAAGAGGGTAAAAGCGAGAGTGATAACTGGCGATCTCCGCTAAGCTCGCTACGCTTAGGGATAAAATCCCTTTTTAAACAATGAGTAATTTTTCTTTTTGGAGTGTATATGGGTTTCTGGAGAATTGTATTTACGATCATTCTGCCGCCGCTGGGGGTCCTGTTGGGTAAAGGATTCGGCTGGGCGTTCATTCTTAATATCGTTCTGACCTTACTGGGCTATATTCCGGGTTTAATTCACGCGTTCTGGGTGCAAACCCGTCCTTCATCTCTTTCTTAACCGCCATGATACCGCCCGATAGCGTGACGTTATCGGGCCACACCGGTCGCCGCGCCGTCAGAATTTTAAGCGAAACTTTCTGCTACACTTCCTGAGTGTTTATTGTCAACGATCGAGGTGGATATGGGACTTTTCAACTTTGTAAAAGACGCCGGGGAAAAACTGTGGGATGCAGTAACCGGTAATCACGATAAAGACGATTTAGCAAAAAAGGTGCAGGACCATCTGCATAAAACCGGTATTCCGGATGCTGACAAGGTGAATGTACAAATTGCTGATGGCAAGGCGACGGTGACGGGTGACGGATTAAGTCAGGAAGCGAAAGAAAAAATCCTGATTGCGGTCGGGAATATTTCCGGGATTGCCAGCGTGGAGGATCAGGTTAAAACCGACGCGCCTGCCGCCGAGAGTCAGTTCTACACGGTGAAATCCGGCGATACCCTGAGCGCTATTTCGAAACAGGTTTACGGCAATGCCAACCTGTATAACAAAATTTTTGAGGCGAATAAGCCGATGCTTAAAAGCCCGGATAAAATATATCCCGGCCAGGTGTTGCGTATTCCGGAAGAATAAGCGCCGTCAGGATTTTTGCGCCAGTAGTTTACCGGTCATGGCCTGCTGGATAATAGGTATCGGCGTCAGTAAATGTTGGCGCATGAGTTCACTGGCGCGCGTCGCATCGCGCGCCAGAATTGCCTCCGTTAGCGTCTGATGCTGAATGTGTTTATCCTCCAGCATTTCAACCGACAAGACCGTTTTTCGCAGCCAGATAAACCGATAGCGCGCCGCGAGATCAAACAACCGTTCACGCATTTGCAGCAGATACTGCGAACCGCATCCGGCAACAATAGCGGTATGGTATGCCTGATGGCGTAAATCCCACTCATCCAGCAGGTGTTCGCTGGCGTCGCTGGCCTCTAGCTTGCTGAGCATGTGGGCGCGGGCGAGGATCTCAGCTTCCCATTCGTCACCGCCGCGTTCAATCGCCAGACTTACCAGCATGGCTTCCATATTGGCCCGGGCGTCGAAAATATCGAGCAGTTCCTGCTCTGACATGGACGCCACCCGATACCCTTTTTGATTCACCACCGTGACCAGCCGTTCCGCCACCAGATGAGAAAGCGCCTCCCTGAGCGGCCCAACGCCAAGAGAATAGCGTGAAGTTAATAAACTCATGCGCAGTTTTTCATCAGGTTGATAAACACCACGGATAATATCGTTCTTCAGCCAGCGGTATCCATCTATGGCCGTCGGATGGGAAATGGCGGTCATGGTCTTACTCCTGAATCGTGTTCCCGGCCTGCGCCGGGAAATCATTTAACGGGTATTTTGCAGCGGTGTCTTTTGCCACAATACCAGTTTTTTCCAGCGCGACATAATCGGCACGGTGCAAATAATCCCCAGCCCCAGCAACCCTGTGGAAATCACTTCCAGCTGTTGCGCCGGGCGGAAGAGCATCACAACCAGCACAAAGATGATAAAGCCAATCACCAGCCAGGTCAGCCATGGATAGAGCCACATTTTCAGTTTGATCTCGCCGCCTTCCGCCAGCAGGATTTTGCGCATCCTCAGCTGAGAAACGGCGATAACCAGATATACCAGTAGGGCGATGGCGCCGGAGCTGTCAATCAGGAACTTAAACACTTTTGCCGGGGCATAATAGTTCACGACTACGGTTAAAAACGCCGCGCCTGTCGAGAGTAACACCGCCACCCAGGGGGTTTTGCTGCGATTGATTTTACCCATCATGGCTGGCGCGTCGCCACGGCGGCTCAGGGAGTAGAGCATTCGCGACGCGGTATACAGCGCAGAGTTCAGGCAACTGGTTACCGACAGCAGGATCACACAGTCCATGATCAGTTTGGCATGCGGAATATGCAGCAGTTCCAGCACCGACTGATAGGAACCTACCTCTTTCAGACCCGGCATGTTCCACGGAATCAGGGAGACGACGACAAAGATCGAACACAGATAAAAGATCGAAATACGCCAGATGACCGAGTTAGTGGCGCGGACGATGTGCTTATCCGGCGTGTCGGATTCGGCAGCGGCGATGGTAACAATCTCAGCGCCCATAAAGGAGAACATGGTGATCAGCATGGCGCTTAGCACCGCGCCAAAGCCATTCGGCATAAAGCCGCCGTGATCCCACAAGCGCGAAATACCGCTGACTTCAGCGTAAGGGTAAAAACCGCTGATCGCCGCGGCACCCAGCGCGATAAAGGCGAGGATGGCAATCACTTTGCACAGCGCCAGCCAGAACTCAAATTCACCGTAGTTTTTGACGCTCAGCAAATTACTGCCGGTCAACGCCAGCGTGATGACCAGCGAGAACAGCCAGATCGGGATGCCGGGGACCCAGGAATTGAGGATGATGGCGGCGATATTCGCTTCAAGCGGGATCACCAGCACCCAGAACCACCAGTACAACCAGCCGATGGTGTAGCCTGCCCAGCGTCCGATGGCTTTATCGGCGTACGTGGAAAAGGAACCGGTGTCCGGCGTGGCGACGGCCATTTCGGCCAGCATCCGCATAATCATCACCACCAGTAACCCGGCGAACAGATAGGCCAGCAGGACCGCGGGCCCGGCCTGGGCTATCGCCACACTGGAACCCACAAACAGACTTGCGCCGATAACCCCGGCAATAGACAGCATGGTGACGTGGCGTGATTTCAGCCCGCCCCCTAAATCATGTGATTGCGACAGTTGCCCCATCTTATGACCTCTTTATTGTTATTGAACCGTTTGCCGGATGGCGGCTCCGCCTTATCCGGCCTTCAGAGGAGAGGTTTTCCAGGCCGGACAAGACGCCGAGGCATCTTGTCCGGCAGCGCTACAGGCGTGTTAACCGTGTTTCACCTCATCAAAACACTGGGCGATAATGTCCAGCCCTTGGCGGATTTGCGCCTCTTCAATGGTGAGCGGAACGAGGATGCGCAGCACGTTGTAGTACGGCCCACAGGAGAGCAGGATCAGACCTTTATCGCGGGCGCGCGCGACGATCTCTGCCGTCAGTTTTGCATCCGGCTTGTTGTGGTCGCCGTCTTCAAACAGTTCGATGGCGATCATCGCCCCCAGCCCACGGACATCGCCGATTTCACGATGCGTTTCGGCAATCGCCAGCAGACCGTTGCGCAGGGTTTTGCCGAGTTCGTTGGCTTTTTGCAGCAGATTTTCCTGCTCGAAAATGTTCAGGACCGCCAGCGCGGCGGCGCAGGCAATCGGGTTACCGGCATAGGTGCCGCCCAGTCCACCCGGCGGGATGGCGTCCATGACGTCGGCGCGTCCGGTGACACCCGCCAGCGGGAAGCCCCCGGCAATGGATTTGGCGAAGGTGGTGATGTCCGGTGCCACGCCCATCTGCTCCATCGCAAACAGCGTACCGGTACGCCCCGCACCGCTCTGTACTTCATCGGCAATCAGCATGATCCCGTGTTCGTCGCAAATCGCGCGCAGGCGCTGCATAAAGGCCGGAGAGGCGGCGTAAAAACCGCCTTCGCCCTGTACTGGTTCAATCACGATGGCGGCGATATCTTCCGGCGCGGCATCATTTTTAAAGATGCGGTGAATGCTGGCGATGGCGTCATCATCGCTAATGCCATGCAGGGCGCACGGAAAGAGCGCGCGATAGACGTGACCCGGCATCAGCCCCATTCCGGCAGAGTACGGGTTCACTTTCCCGGTCAGCGACAGGGTGTAGTGAGTGCGACCGTGGTATGCACCGCTAAAGGCGATCGTCCCCGTCCGTTTCGTTGCCGCGCGGGCGATCTTCACCGCGTTTTCTACCGCTTCGGAACCGGTGGTGACCAGCAGGGTCTTCTTGGCGAAGTCGCCCGGCACTTTCTGGTTCATGATTTCGCACAGTTGCAGATACGGCTCATAGGCCAACACCTGGAAGCAGGTGTGGGACAGTTTTTTCAGTTGCGCTTCGACTGCCGAGACGATCTGCGGGTGCAGGTGTCCGGTGTTCAGCACCGCGATGCCGCCAGCAAAATCCAGGAATTCACGGCCTTCCACATCCCAGACCCGGCAGTTTTCCGCGCGCGCGGCAAAGATCGGATGAATTTGTCCTACGCCACGCGGGACGGCATGAGCGCGACGCTGCATTAATTCGTTATTGGTGCTCATCAGGTGTTCTCCAGTTGATTTATTATGAAAGGCCAATGCACAGGTATTTGATTTCTAAGTAATCTTCGATGCCGTATTTGGAACCTTCACGGCCAAGACCGGAGGCTTTGATCCCGCCAAACGGCGCGACTTCGTTCGAGATAATGCCGGTATTAATGCCGACGATGCCGTACTCCAGCGCCTCGCCAACGCGAAAGACGCGGCTCAAATCGCGGGCGTAGAAATAGGCCGCCAGACCAAACTCGGTGTCGTTGGCCTGTCTGATAACGTCGGCTTCATCACTAAAGCGGAACAGCGGAGCCAATGGACCGAAGGTCTCTTCTTTGGCGACCTTTGCGTTGTCTGGCACGTCCACCAGAATGGTGGGCTGGAAGAAATTACCGCCCAGCGCGTGCGGTTTTCCGCCGGTGATGATGCGCGCCCCTTTTTCCAGCGCATCGGCAATATGCTCCTGCACTTTGGCGACCGCTTTCTCATCAATCAGTGGGCCGGTAGTGACGTCGGGTGCCAGACCGTCACCGAGATGCAGTTTTTCCACCGCCTGTTGCAGCTTCTCCGCAAAGCGCTCATAAACGCCGTCCTGCACATACAGACGGTTGGCGCAGACGCAGGTCTGTCCGGCGTTGCGGAACTTGGACGCCAGCGCGCCTTCAACCGCTTTATCGAGGCAGGCATCGTCAAAGACGATAAACGGCGCATTACCGCCCAACTCCAGAGAGACTTTTTTGATGTCTTTGGCGCACTGTTCCATCAACTGACGACCAATCTCCGTCGAACCGGTGAACGACAGTTTGCGCACCAGCGGATTGTGGGTCAGTTCGTTACCGACCGCGCCCGCCGAACCGGTGACAACACTGAATACGCCCGGCGGGATCCCGGCGCGGTTTGCCAGTTCCGCCAGCGCCAGCGCGGAGAACGGCGTCTGGCTGGCGGGTTTAAGCACCATCGTGCAGCCAGCCGCCAGTGCCGGACCGGCTTTGCGGGTGATCATCGCTGACGGGAAGTTCCACGGCGTAATGGCGGCAGTAACGCCAATCGGTTGCTTAATGACGATCAGGCGTTTGTCGGCCTGGTGTCCGGGAATGGTGTCGCCATAAATGCGTTTGCCCTCTTCGGCAAACCACTCAATAAAGGAGGCGGCATAGCTGATTTCCCCTTTGGCTTCTGCCAGCGGCTTGCCCTGTTCCAGGGTCATCAGGCGGGCGAGATCGTCCTGATGCTCCAGCATCAGATTGAACCAGCGACGCAGAATATTCGCCCGCTCTTTGGCGGTGAGGTCGCGCCAGGCGGGCAGCGCGCGGTTAGCGGCCTCAATGGCGTCGCGGGTTTCCGCGCTGCCCATTTTCGGCACGCTGCCCAGCGTCTTGCCGTTGGCCGGGTTGGTCACCGCAATGACTTCGCCGCTATCGGCATCGCGCCACTGGCCGTCGATCAAGGCCTGCTGACGGAACAACGTCGGATCGTTTAGTTGCATGATGGCTTCCTGTCTGAAAAAAGGTTAACGGGTGAAAGCGGCGTGTAAGGTGTCCACGCTACGTGCCGCACGCAGCGTGCGTCCGGGGTTGCTCTGGTTTGCCAGCAGCGTTTGTACCTGGCTGACGATGTGTGCGCCGATAGGCAGCGCTGACGTCGCCGCCGGGGAGGGGGCATTGCAGGTGTGGATCGATCGCGGTGTGGTGACAAACAGAAAATCGTCAATCAGCTTGCCGTCCGGCGAAACGGCCTGAGCGCGGACGCCTGCAGGCCACGGTTGCAGATCGTTTAGCGTCAGGCTCGGGCAGTACTTTTGCACCAGTCGCAGATAGCCACTCTTGCACAGCGAGTTTTTCATTTCGCTTAAACCGGCGCGCAGGTTGTTTTGCAGAACCCGACGAATGCCGGAAGAACCGAGGATCTCCAGCGTATCGCTGAGCGAAAAGTCGCGTTTGCGATAGCCCTCGCGCTTAAACGCCAGCACCGCATTCGGCCCAACCGTGACGCTGCCGTCGATCATGCGGGTGAGATGGACGCCGAGAAACGGCATCGCCGGATCGGGGATCGGGTAGATCAGATGGTTGACGATATGGTTGTGTTCCGCCGCCAGGCGGAAGTACTCGCCACGGAACGGGCAGATGATAAAACCTGGCTCGACGCCGAGCATTTTCACCAGCCGATCGGCCATCAGTCCGGAGCAGGTAATTAGCGTCGACCCTTCACATTCCTGTCCCTGGCGGGTACGCACGACCACGCCCGAGGCGTGCTCTTTCAGAGCGCTGACGTCGGCGTTGTAGATAATTTCGCCGCCTCTGGCCTGGAAGATTTTCGCCATCGCCGCCGTGACCTCCCGGTAGCTGACGATCCCGCTGGACGGCACAAAAATGCCGCCGAGTCCGGTGATGTTTGGTTCGCGCTCGCGCAATTCCTGCGCATTCAGCCACTCGCGTTCTAAGCCATTCGCGGCGGTGCGATCCCACAGGGCGCGCATCCGTTCCATTTCCTGTTCAGAGGTGGCGACCAACATCTTGCCGCAGGTGTCGTAGCGGATGCTGTTTTGATCGCAAAAGGCTTTGGTCGCACGGTTACCGGCGAGACAAAACTGCGCTTTCAGACTGCCGGGAGTGTAATAGACCCCGGCATGGATCACGCCGCTGTTGTGGCCCGTCTGATGACAGGCCGGGCCGGACTCTTTTTCCAGCAGCGCGATGCGAGCGTCCGGATAGACCTCACTTAACTGCATGGCGGTCGACATGCCAATAATGCCGCCGCCAATAATCACAAAATCATACATCCGCTTGTTCCTTCACGCTTACTGATGCGTCTGGTAGTGGTGGGTGGAATAAGCGAAGTAGCCGCGCTGACGCATGAGTTCGCGGCGCAGGTCCGGGTGCGAGGTAAAACGATCGCGTCCGTGTAGCCAGAACAGGTTGTTGATCAACAGGAATTTACCCACCGAAACCGGAACGGACAGGATGCTTTTGCTGGTTTCCAGCGCATCAGACAGCTCGCTCAGCCAGACACCTTCTTCAAAATCTTTTGGCTGCACAAACTGGTCGATGTAGCGCATAACCGGGCGGCCCTGTTGGTCGACGTCAAATACCGGGTGGTACACATCATGACTGACGTTCTTGCTGGGCGGCGCAGCGAAGCGCATCGGACGGCGCGCCAGTGGGTGGCTGAAGTACTCGTCAAGATGTTCCCAGTCGTCAAGATGAAGCAGCAGCGAGTTGCCGCCGGTCATGTTCTGTTCGTCGATTTTCATCATCAGCACGTAATCGGTGATCTCTTCGACGTAGGTGCCGTCGTTATGCAACTCCATTACGCGGTGTGGCTGACGCAGATAGCTGTCTGAGTTATCGACGTTTTTTACCACAAAGCGCGCATAATACTGACCGCTCATGGCATCAAAGTTGGAGCGTCCAACCAGATGGGCCACCGCGGTTGCCAGTTTGACCATATCGTCAGCCTGCGCCACGTTATCGATGCCTTCTGCGTTGATCAGCAACGCGCCCTTTGCGCGATCCAGCAGCGTTTTCAGCAGCAGCGGCTGCAGCTGGTTGTCGCACAGATCGTCAAGGATCTTGCCCACTTTGAAGCGCAGGAACGATTTGTATTCCAGTGCCTGCACCGGCCATTGCGCGACCTGCCGAAGAAAGTGTTCTGTTGTCCGGGCGGAAAAGGTCAGCTCCAGCAGACGTGGGGATTGGGCTGACGGTTTCAGCGTAAATCCGTTGCCAGGCTGGCCTGGATCTTCAACGTTTGGTTTAACGGCAGTCAGTGCATTCATCAGAATCGATCCTCTCAGTAGATGGTCAGGGAGACATGGTGAGGCTCATTTCGTAGCCATAAATTAAAAATATCTACATTTTTAGAAAACGCGCACAAAATGAACTTTTTGTTTCTTTTTTGTGATCAAAAACAACAAATATTTAACATTATTAAATGCAGGGGTAAATGCATGCGTATCGGGAGAAAAGGGCGGAAAAGGTTGAGGAAACCGCCGGTTAGCCTACACTAACGCCGGTTGCGGTGTGTCTGATGAGCGAGGTTCGGGATAAACATGTTGCTTAAAAACCTCTTCCGTCGGGTGAAGTGGGTCAGTTCCGGCCTGTTGGCGCTGATCAAACACGTGGTGCTGACGCTGCTGGTGGTACTGATTATTTTCCTCGGCGTGCGGGTGTATCAGACCGAGAGTGGTCCTGACCTTCATCCCTGGCACACCTGGCACGGGAATGAAATGAGCGCGGCGGCGCTGGATAACACCACCTTTGCGCAGTATCAGGTACGGGAAGCGGCGCTGTTTGCCGATCTACAAAAAAGGGTGGGCGATACGCTGAGCCCGGATGAGCAGACGCCGATCAACCGTTTCTGGTCGGGCAGTCGGGTTGCTCCGGCGCAATTTACCCCCAACTGGAACCGCTCATTCGTGTTGATGCCGCAAGGCAAACCGCGCGGCGTTGCCGTGATGCTCCACGGCCTGACCGACTCGCCCTACAGCCTGAAAGATATCGCCCGGATCTACCAGCAGCAGGGATTTATCGCCGTGGTGCCACGCCTGCCCGGACACGGCACCGCGCCAGGCGCGTTAACGGCGGTCGACTGGGAAGCGTGGCTGGCCGCGACACGTCTGGCGGTGCGTGAAGCAACGAGACTGGCGGGTAACGAGGTGCCGCTGCATCTGGTGGGGTACTCTAACGGCGGCGCGCTGGCGCTGAAATACACGCTGGACAGTCTGGACGACGCCACGCTGCGACGTCCGCGTCAGGTGGTGTTGCTGTCGCCGATGATTGGCGTCACGTCATTCGCCCGTTTTGCCGGGCTGGCGGGGTTACCGGCGCTGTTTCCCGCGTTTGCCAAAGCCGCGTGGCTCAACGTCACGCCAGAATTTAACCCCTTCAAATACAATTCGTTTCCGGTCAATGCGGCGCGGCAGTCTTATCTGTTGACCAAAGCGCTACAGCAGCAAATTGTGCAGGATGCGCAGACTATGCGACTTCACGATCTGCCGCCGGTGCTGACCTTCCAGTCGGTAATGGATTCCACCGTCAGCACCCAGGCGGTAGTGGAGTCGTTGTATCGCTATCTGGGACCAAACGGCAGCGAACTGGTGCTGTTTGATATCAATCAGGCGGCTAACCTGCGCCCTCTGCTGCGGACATCTTCTTATACCGCCGCCGCGACGTTGCTGCCCTCCGTACCGCGAGCTTACCGCACAACGGTGGTCACTAATGCCACGGCAGAAACGCTGGCCGTGGTGGCGCGTGACACCCTCGCCGGAACGCGTGATGTGCAGGTTCAGCCGTTACAGGAGGCCTGGCCGCAGGAGATGTATTCGTTGTCGCATGTGGCGGTGCCCTTTCCACTGACCGATTCGTTGTATGGGGTGAAGCCGGATGTGTTGAATCGCTATGGGCTGAGCATTGGCACGATTGCGCTGCGCGGAGAGACCTCCACGCTGCTGGTGGGGCTGGATACGTTAATGCGTGTCACCTCGAATCCGTTCTTTCCCTATATGAAGGAACGGATTGAGGCGGTTATCGGAAGGAATGTTAAGAATTGAGACTGTTGCCGGATGACAACGCGGCGTGTTTTATGCGGCCTGGGTTGAGGGTAGGCCGGATAAGCGAAGCGCCATCCGGCGAGGCATTACCCGACATCCACCTGCGGTTTGGTGTGGCGCTTACGGAGGATCCGTAACAGCGGCGGGATCACAATGACTGCCACCGCCATCACCAGCAGCACTTTGGTGACGCTACTTTCCCACAGAATCGCCATATTGCCGTTGCTGATCGACAGCGCACGGCGCAGGTTTTGTTCGAGCATTTCGCCCAGCACAAAGCCTAAGATCAGCGGCGACATCGGGAAGTGCATTTTGCGCAGAACGTAGCCCAGCACGCCGAGCGCGACCATCAGCACCAGATCGAAGGTTGTACTGTGTACGGCGTACACCCCGACAGCGGAAACCGCCGCGATAGCCGGTACCAGGAACCACAGTGGGATGGTCAGCATCCGGGTGAACAGGCCGATCAGCGGAATGTTCATCACCAGCAGCATCACGTTGGCAATCAGCAGAGCCGCAATCAATCCCCAGACGATATCCGGTTGTTCGGTAAACATCGCCGGTCCCGGCGTGATGTTGTACAGGGTTAGGGCACCCATCATCACCGCCGTGGTGCCGGAACCCGGCACGCCCAGTGTCAGCATCGGAATAAACGAGCCACAGGCCGACGCGTTATTCGCCGCTTCTGGTGCGGCAACCCCACGAATATCGCCTTTGCCGAAGCTGTCGCTGTTGCCGCTGATTTTTTTCTCGGTCATGTAGGTGATGGCGCTGGCGATGGTGGCACCCGCGCCCGGCAGCACGCCGACGAAGAAGCCAATCACCGACGAGCGCAGCGTCGCGCCGACGCACTGCGCGCCTTCTTTGGCGTTGAACAGCATGCGCCCTGTTTTGCGTACCAGTTTCTGCCCGCTGCTGGTATGTTCCAGCATCAGCAGGATTTCAGAAACCGAGAACAGGCCGATCACCACGACGATAAACTGCACGCCGTCAGAAAGATGCACGCTGTCAAAGGTAAAGCGATACACCCCGGTGTTGGCGTCAACGCCGACGGTCGCCAGTCCCAGACCAATCAGCGCCGCCAGAAACGATTTCAGCGGATTTTGCGCCATCATGCTGCCAAGACAGGCAATCGCAAAAACCATGAGCGCGAAGTACTCTGCCGGACCAAACGCCAGCGACCATTGCGCCAGTAAGGGGGCGAACAGAATGATTCCGCCGATGGCGATCAGTGAGCCAAAGAAGGAACTGACCGCTGAAATAGAGAGCGCGACGCCGCCGCGCCCCTGTTGCGCCATCGGGTAGCCGTCCAGCGCGGTCATAATTGCCGCCGCATCGCCGGGCACGTTGAGCAAAATCGACGAAATGCGTCCGCCGTATTCGCAACCAATGTAAACCGTTGCCAGCAGGATTAGCGCCGATTCCGCTGGCAGATGCAAAGCAAAGGCCAGTGGCAACAGGATCGCCACGCCGTTGATCGGCCCCAGACCCGGCAGCAGACCGACAATGGTGCCGACGAAGCAGCCGATCAGCGCGATCACCAGGTTTTCCGGCGTCATCGCCACCGCAAAACCCTGAGAAAGATATATCCAGGTATCCATCGTTTCTCCGTTAACTCAGCCAGGCGCCGAGCGGTAAGGTGACATCAAGCAGGCGGTCGAAGGCATACCACAGGGCGACGCCGAGGATCGCGCCGGAAATGCCCGCGGCGGGTAATGTGGCGCCAAACAGAATGCCAATCACCAGCGTCAGAATGGCGGTGGCGACAGGGAAGCCCAGCCACTCAAAGCCCCAGGCGTACATCAACAGGACGATCACCATAGTTAACAGTTTTTGCAGGACGTGCCGGCGCGGCCAGTCCACAACATCCGGATGGCGTAACAGGAGTGCCAGCGCGCACAGCGCCATCAGGGCGATAATCCCCAGCGGAAACGGACGCGGGCCGACCGGTTCGTAACTGTATTCACTCTGAATTTGCCAGGCGATAAACAGCCCGGCGATACACAGCAACAGCCAGATACCGGCGAAAATACGATCGCTCATCGGAGCCTCCATCTTTATTTCGCCAGGCCAAAGGCTTTCGCCTGCTCGCGGTAACCGGTCACCTGTTTTTTGACATACTCATCAAGCTGTTGACCCGTCATATTGAATTCGAACAGGCCACGCAGGTCGCGCTGCTTTTTGAACGCGTCGGTCTGCTGGAGTTTTTCAAATGCCTGCACCCACCATTGATACTCGGCATCACTGACTTTCGGGCCGACATAAAAGCCGCGAATGATGGGCCAGACCAGGTCGTAACCCTGCTCTTTGGCGGTAGGCACATTGGCGAGTTGTCCGGGCAGACGGTTTTCAGAGAAGACGGCGAGGACGCGGATTTTATCGCCGCTCAGATAGGGCACCATCTCACTGAGATCGCCGGAAACCACCTGTACATGATTGCCCATCAGTGCGGTGACTGGTTCGCCGCCGCCTTCAAAGGCGACATAGCGCATCTTGTGCGGATCGACGTGAGCCTGTTGCGCCAGTAGCGCCGACTTCATCCAGTCCTGGCTGCCAATAGAGGCCCCGGCGCCAATCACCACGCTGTTGGGATCTTTTTCCATCGCGGTGAGCAGATCTTTCAGTGACTTCCACGGTGAGTCGGCGCGCACGGCGATCATGCCGTAGTCCGTACCGACGCTCGCCAGCCAGCGCACATCATCCACGCCGTAACGACCAAATTTACCCTGCGACAGGTTCAACAGCGAACCGCCGGAGAACGCCACGACCGTCCCCGCTTCGGCGGGCCGTTGCGCGACGATCGCGTTATAGGCGACTGCGCCCACGCCGCCTGGCATGTAGGTCACGCGCATCGGTTTCTCGATAGCGCCGGTTTCCATCATGCTTACCTGAATCAGTTTGCAGGTAAGGTCAAAGCCGCCGCCCGGTTTCGCCGGGGCGATACATTCGGTACGCGACGGCGCTTCTTGCGCCAGGACAGAGGTGCTCATCAGTAAAACGCTTGCAGCAAGGGTACGAACGAACTGTTTTTTCATTATTTATCCTCACGCCGGAGAACCGGATGGTAGGGTTCGGAAGATTATTTTTTGATTATGTGAACCAACATGTAGCGGTTCAGTTGCGTGATTGTTAAAACATTAACCTTTCATTTCCCTTTCAATGCGGCAGAAACTTTACAGGATGTGATATGCGTCTCTTATTGGCGGAAGATAACCGTGAGCTGGCTCACTGGCTGGAAAAAGCGCTGGTGCAGAACGGATTCGCCGTGGACTGTGTGTTCGACGGACTGGCTGCCGACCATCTTCTGCATAGCGAAACCTATGCGCTGGCAGTTCTGGATATCAACATGCCTGGGATCGACGGACTGGAAGTGGTGCAGCGTCTGCGTAAGCGTGCGCAGACGCTGCCGGTGCTGCTGCTGACAGCGCGTAGCGCGGTGGCGGATCGGGTAAAAGGACTCAATGCCGGAGCGGATGATTATCTGCCCAAGCCCTTCGAACTTGAGGAACTGGACGCCCGGCTGCGGGCTTTGCTCCGGCGCAGTGCGGGACAGGTACAGGAGCTTCAGCAACTGGGCGATCTGGCATTCCATGATGAAGGGTATTTCTTGCTTCAGCAGCAACCGCTGGCGCTCACCCCGCGTGAACTGGCGCTATTGACGGTGCTGATGTATCGCAGAACCCGTCCGGTATCGCGCCAGCAGTTGTTCGAACAGGTCTTCAGCCTGAACGATGAGGTCAGCCCCGAAAGTATCGAACTGTACATTCATCGTCTGCGGAAAAAATTACAGGGCAGCAATGTGCGGATCACCACGCTGCGCGGGCTGGGATACGTGCTGGAGTGCGGCAATGAGATGGGTTAAACCCCAGTCGTTATACCTGCAATTGATGCTGTTTCTTGGTCTACCGTTGATTCTGCTGTGGGGACTGTCGGCGTTTAACAGCTACGTCAGCGCCCTGCAGGCGGCAACGCAGGCCTATGACCGCACGCTGCTGTCGTCTGCCCGCACGGTGGCGGAGCGGCTGGTGGTCCGCAATACAACGCTGGAGGTCAATGTTCCGTGGGTGGTGCTGGACAGCTTTGAACTGAACATGAACGACCGGCTGTACTATAAAGTGGTGGATCCGTCGGGGAAGGTGATTTCGGGTTACGACGACCTGCCGGCAATGCCGCCTTCCACCTCTCGCACGCAACTCTACCCTGCGCTGGCCTGGTTTTATCATACGCAATATCAGGGGCAGGCCATTCGCGTGGCGCGCCTGTTGCAGCCGGTAAACGAGGGCGGCATTGTCGGGATGGCGGAGATCTACGTCGCAGAGACGCTACAATCGCGGCGTTACCTGGCAGGACAACTGCTGTTTTCGTCATCGGTAACGCAGGGTTTGTTGGTGCTGCTGACGCTGGTGCTGGTCGGCTGGCTGCTGCGCCGCGTGCTGCGGCCGATGCGTCAGCTCTCCTCACTGATGGTGCGACGTGAACCGGAACTCCTGACACCGTTACCTGAACTGCTGCCCTGGTCGGAGACGCGGTTGCTGATCGTCGCGTTTAACCGCTATCTCGATCGCCTGCGCGCGCTGATCTCCCGGCAGGAACGGTTTAGCGCCGATGCCTCTCATCAACTGAAAACCCCGCTGGCCGTGTTGAAAACGCAGGCCGCCGTAGCGCTTGCCAGCGAACAGCCTCAGCAGTGGCACGAGAGTTTACGGGCGATGAGTACGACGCTGGACAACACCATCCTGCTGACGGAAAGGTTGTTACAGCTTTCGGCGGTGAAGCGAAAAGAGCAGGGGGAGCGGCAGTTTTCACCGGTCAATCTGTTCGAGGTGGTGCAGACGAGCTGTTTCACGCGACTGGCGCAGGCGCGCAGTAAAGGCATCGACCTGGGTTATGAAGGCGTGCTGGAGGCGATATGGATAGACGGTGATGATGTCCTGCTGGGGGAATTGTGCGGTAATTTGCTGGATAACGCCCTGAAATATACCCCGGCGCAAGGGACGGTGACCGCCAGGTTACGTCGGGAAGGTGAGGCCGTGGTGCTGGAGGTCGAAGATAGTGGTCCTGGCATCGAAGATGAACAGATTCATCAGGCAATGCTGCCGTTCCATCGTCTTGAAAATGCCGGAACGGAAGCCGGAGCAGGCATTGGCCTGGCGCTGGTTTCTGATATTGCCCGTTTGCATCGCACCCATCCTCATCTTTCACGCAGCAATACGTTAGGCGGTTTACATGTTCGGGTTCGCTTTTTAGTGGTCGCTCACATCCCGATGAAAACATAAATATTCTTTATAGACAATCAGATAGCCGGAATTACCACATTGAGCCATAAAAGCTTTTAGCAAAAAGTGCTTTTCAAAGGCAGTTTTTACACGCTGGCAAAATGTTAAAAATCTTATTACGCAATATAAAAATCCTGGGTTCCTCTCTATTTCCCCTTTCATGATACGGAAAAATAGAATTTCGTCATCTGTCCTTCCCAGGAATTTATGCTCACTAATTATTATTTTCTGATATTAATGTTCAGGCTAATAGTCCGGGGGCGTATTGACAGCTTTTTAGGCGAGTGTAAAACTGAGCGCAAGAATTACATAAACATTATTAACCAAACAGCAAGCCGCAATGGCTGCCGCCGAACCGATCCCGGGTCGTCACCAGAAGGTCTGAATTTATCGTGTGTTGTCAGTCACCAACTGGCATGAGTGGATGTTTTGTACAGGGACACGCGTTATATATTTGCATAATATTGTTTTTTATTTCTGACGATGGTCTGTGATTCATTAACGCCCTCTCCGGAGAGTAAATCGTGGATCCTGGATGTTCGTTATTTACTCATGCATGGATACTATTGTCGGAGACAATATGTGAAATCATTATAACACCATCAATAGATTATTTAATTTAAGACTGTTCAGAATTCATTTCTGAATAGCCCTCTATTTCCCATTTCCAGGTGAGGGAAGCTTATCGATTCTATGTTGCGTATTAAAAACAATTACACCGCATATAAACATTTTATCAGATTATGAGCATTTTTTATGAACACAAATTATCGCGTTATATGGAATGAAGTTCTGAAGGTATTTCAGGTTTGTTCCGAGTTGGTGAGAGGGAAAAGCCAGTCATCAACCCATTCATCTTTGAAAACAACGTCCTCTTCCGCGCAACAACATCATGCTTTGCAACCGCTTTTTAAACGTAGTGCCCTGTCACTGCTGCTGCTGGCCTCTCTGCCCGCCTATTCGGCCATTATTGATAATGGCGAGGTGGTCAACGTGGCGACGGGATATTCACTGGATTACTACACTTTCATCGGCATGAACGGCGTGGGCACACTGAATATTCTCGCGGGCGGTGTGGTGGCAGGATCGGATGTCTACAAGCTCATTATCGGCGATAACACCCAGGCGAACGGTACGGTGAACGTCGATGGTTCCGGCTCTTCGTTACGTTCAGGAGCGATGACCATTGCCGAGTACGGTGTCGGCACCATGACCATCTCCAACGCTGCGGTGGTGAATACTTCAGGGTTGGGCGTGTTGGGCGGATCAAATGGCAGTCACGGGTCCGCTACGATCCGTTCGGGTGGACTGTGGAATTTAGTGAATCCTTCGGGGGCGCTCCAGGACCTGAATATTGGTTATGGCGGCACAGGAGTGATTAACATTGAAGAGGGCGGTGCGCTGAACGCCGGTATGACAACGATTGGCAGTTTTGAGGCTGGAGTCGGAACCGTCAGCGTTAGCGGTCAGAATTCAACAATGAGCACCGGCGCGCTGCGGGTCGGGGATTATGGTTCGGGAACGCTGAATATCTCTGACTCTGCCATTGTACGCAGTAGCGCCGACAGTATGCTGGGACGTTCGCCTGCGGGTTACGGGCGAGTGAATATCAGTAACGGCGGGGAATGGCGGATCGCCGACGCCAGTGACGTCACCAAAAAACTCAACGTGGGTCATTCCGCGACAGGGATACTGGATATTCAGTCGGGTGGGAAAGTGGTTGCCAGCGCGGTGAGCCTGGCGGCAAATGGCGGCGAGGGGACGGTGAATATCAATGGCGCCGGATCGCGTCTGGATGCGACGTCAGCCACCGTCGGCGCCGTGGGCGACGGTACTCTCAACCTGAGTAACAGCGGCGCGCTTAACCTGAATGGCAAACTGTTCATTGCGCAGAATGCCTCAAGCACCGGCGTAGTGAACATTGGCGCGGCTCAGGGACAGGCCGCCGCCGGAGCGGGCGTGATTTCCGGCGTGACCGGCGTGACGTTTGGCTCGGGTACCGGTTCTCTTGTGCTCAATCACACCACCAACGATCCCTCCACCGCGGGAGGATATCAGCTCGCTATGCCGATTACCGGCCAGGGAACGATTGTTCATCAGGCCGGGCATACCGTACTGACGGGGGATAATACCTACAGCGGGAAGACCCTGGTCAATGGCGGCACGCTCACCTCGGCTCAGCAATCTAGCGCTAACAGAACCGGTCTTGGCAGCAGTGAAGTAACGATTGGCAGCGATGGCACGCTCGAAATTGTCGGTGCCACCGACACCAGCACTAATGACTTTGCCTTCAGCAATGTGTTGAACGGCACGGGGTTGATGTCTGTCAATCTGTACGCTGGGGATGATGTCTTTTCCTTTACGCCTGCTGTCGGCAACAGTTTTCGCGGAGCGGTTGAGTTGCGAAATAGCACATTTGCGCTTTCCGGGAATAACGCTTCGTCATTGGCACAATCGCTGTTAATCAGCAGTGCGGGGAACACCACAACCGTCAGCGGTACGCAGGATCTTACGGGGCTACTTTTTAATGGGGGCACGCTGGCTTTTGACGTTACGCTTCCGGGGTCAACGATCTCCGACAGTCTGGTGTCGGTCAATACCCTGGTTGCCGGCGCAGCGGGGGTAATGTACAACGGACGCGAACACCAGGCAGACGGTACCGGCACGGTGAAAGTAAACCTTGCCGATCCCTGGAACGATACTGGCGCGGCGGCGAATCCAGATACTACCGCAAACCTGCTCCAGCAGGATGACACCGGGATTGGCGTACAGCTGGTGAAAGCGTCGATTGTGCTTGGGTCGGGTGGTTCGCTGACGCTTGCCGATCAAAACGGTGCGCCGATTGCGGGAGATAAAACCCTTCAGATAGCGCAGAACGGGACGACCGTGGCGAACGGGCAGTATGGTTTTCGCCTGACCACCGCACCGGGTAATGGCCTGTATGTAAACTACGGTCTGAAGGCGTTGGATATTCTCTCCGGACAAACGTTGGTGCTGTCGCCGTATGCGGGGGCGACGGGTGCTGGCGCTGATATGTCGGCGACGATCTCCGGCAGCGGCAATCTGGCGGTGAATACGGCTGATGTCGTGTCGCTCTCCAACGGCCTGAACGACTACAGTGGTGCCACGCAGGTACAGGCAGGGACGTTGCGCACCGACGCCGATGGCGCGTTGGGCGAGACCAGCGAATTGCACATCAGTAGTGGAGCGACCGCCGATCTCAATGGTACAACCCAGACGGCGGGTACGTTGACAGGACAGTCAAACTCTACCTTAGCACTAAATGGCGGCTCGCTGACCCTGTCGAACGGCGGGCTTAGCGAGGGAAGTCTGACCGGCAGCGGTGCGCTGAATGTTAACGGCGGCCTGTTAACGATTGATGGTGCTAACGCCGCCCTGACGGCCAAAACGACCATCAGCAGCGGGGCGGAAGTGAGCGTAAATGATGTGCTGGGTGCAGGCAGCGGCGATATCGTCGACGGCGGGACATTGACCCTGAATGGCGTTGTAGGCATGCTGACGAACACCCTCAGCGGAGCGGGCGGCATTGATGTGGCAAACATGTCAGATGTGGTCGTCAGCGGGGATAACAGCGGTTTTAGCGGCCTGTTCAATATCGACGCAGACAACAAACTGACCGTCAGTGAACAGCAGAACCTTGGCACTGCTTCTGTGACGGATAACGGCCTGTTGACGGTAGCGACGGATACGAACTGGACGCTGGACAATGCCATTAGCGGCACAGGCAATCTGACCAAGACCGGTAGCGGCGTGTTGACACTGAAACAGGATTTGACCTCCTGGACGGGCACCACCGATATTCTCGACGGTGAGATTGCGCTGGGTAGCGATGCCGATTCTGCCGTCGATATGGCTAACCAGCAGGTAAATATTCACGATGGCGCTACCCTGTCGGGGTATGGTCGCACCGCCGGGGATGTGGATGTGATGAGCGGCGGGACGATGCAGGTGTCCGGCTTTACAGTCGGCGGCAATCTGACTCACAGCGGCACTGTGATCCTGGGGCGTTCGGGCATGCAGCCGGGTAATCACCTGGATGTGAACGGTAACTACCACGGTAATGACGGTCTGATGGTATTTAACACAGCCCTCGGCGGTGATGATTCCGCCACGGACAAACTGACCGTACATGGCGATACCTCCGGTAACACGCGGGTGGACGTCAATAATGTCGGCGGTATTGGCGCGCAGACCCGCAACGGCATTGAACTGGTGCAAGTGGAGGGCAATTCAGCCGGTCAATTCGCCCTGACCCGTGGCTCCGTGGAGGCCGGTGCGTATGTCTACACGCTGGCGAAGGGAACCGGCGAGGCGGCGAAAAACTGGTATCTGACCAGCAAATGGAATGGTGTGATTGATTCGGACAACCCGCCGGTTGTTGATCCGCGGACGGTGGATGTTCTGCGACCGGAAGCGGGTAGCTATACCAGCAATATTTCTGCTGCGAACACGCTGTTTGCTCACCGTCTGCACGATCGTCTCGGCGAGCCGCAGTACAGCAATGCGCTCCAGGATGAAGGGCTGGCTGGTAGCATGTGGATGCGCCACGTCGGCGGGCATGAACGTTCCACGGCGGGGGACGGCCAACTGAAAACACAGAGCAATCGCTACGTGCTGCAACTGGGTGGCGACATTGCACAGTGGAGTATGGATGGGCTGGACCGCTGGCATCTCGGCGTGATGGGCGGTTACGCCAATGAGCACAGCAACACCCAGAGTAACCGTGCAGGATACGGTTCAGACGGACGTACCAGCGGCTACAGCGCCGGTCTGTACGGAACCTGGTATCAGAATGCCGTGGATAACACCGGGGCGTATGTTGATAGCTGGTTGCTGTACAACTGGTTCGACAACACGGTGGATGCGGACGAGCGTGAGAGCGACAGCTATGACTCTAAAGGGCTGACGGCCTCGCTGGAAGCGGGTTACACCCTGAAAGCCGGTACGTTCAGCGGCAGCCAGGGTTCTCTGAACACCTGGTACATCCAGCCGCAGGCACAGTTCACCTGGATGGGCGTGAAGTCGGATTCGCATACCCGGCATGATGGTACGCGCATTGAAACAGAAGGTGATGGCAACATTCAGACGCGTCTTGGGGTGAAAACGTACCTCAACAGTCATCACAAAATGGATGACGGACAGCAGCGCGAGTTCCAGCCCTATGTCGAAGTGAACTGGATCCACAATACCGAATCCTTCGGCGTGAAGATGGATGGCGTGAAAATCAGCCGTGACGGCGCGCGCAATCTGGGTGAAGTGCGTACCGGGGTGGAAGGTAAACTGAATAACCGTTTAAGCGTCTGGGGGAATGTCGGTGTGCAACTGGGTGATAAAGGCTACAGCGATACCCAGGGCATGCTGGGAGTGAAATACAGCTGGTAAGTTCAGACGGGGAAAAGCAGAAATAAAAAAGCCGCGTAAGCGGCTTTTTTATTGTCATCCCTAAACCACCTCCTAGGGAGGTGGTGATTGCTCCTGTAAGGCTATAGCCTGAAGAATGCCCATGTCGGAATATCTTTGCTTACTCACCACAAGTAAAAGGAAACAAACCGACATGGGACTTTACAGGAGTTCATCACATGTATATTGGCGTTGCAAATACCACATAGTCTGGACGCCCAAGTACCGATTCAGGATCCTGAAAGATAAGTTGGGTAAGGAGCTGTACAGGACGATCTATATCCTCTGTGGAATAAAGGATTGTGAGGTTCTGGAGCTAAATGTTCAGCCCGATCATGTGCATCTGGTCGTCATCATCCCACTGAAGATCTCGATATCAACTCTCATGGGCCATCTAAAAGGACGCAGTGCAATCAGGCTTTATAATCGTTTTCCACATATCAGGAAGAAGCTGTGGGGAAACCATTTTTGGTCCCGAGGCTACTTTGTCGATACGGTGGGAGTGAATGAAGAAATTATCAGACGATATGTGAGGCATCAGGAGAAAACGGAACAAACGCATGAACAGCAAATGGAATTGCTAGGGTAGTCATCGAAAGTTGACAGTAGCCCCCTTTACAGGGGGCATTCTCAAAAGCCACCTTCTCAGAAGGTGGTCTTTTACTCTTTAATGATCAGGGCGAAAGATTTATTCGCTGATTTTCTTCTCTACGCTGGCTGCGCCTTCTTTGGTTTTATTCCAGCCCTGCTCAGCACTTTCTTTCGTGGCGTTCCAGCCTTTTTCAGTACCTTCTTTGGTTTTATGCCAGGTTTCTTGCGAGCCTTCGCTAACTTTGCTGCTGATATTATCCTGTTTACCTTCGGCGCGGTGTTCTGCTTTCAGTTTTTGCTCTTCACCCTGATTCTGCGCCTGGTGTAATTTCTCTTTCGCTGTATTTGCGTTTTCATGTGCGGCAGCGACATCATTATCGGTTGCGTGTGTCGTAGCGGCAAAAACAGGAGAAGCCAGCAGAAGTGCAGATAATGCGATTAGAGTCTTTTTCATCATGTCCTCGCTTTACGTTATAAGTTATTAGCGTGATTAAGCATGGCATCTAAACGAAGCGCTGGCTTTAGGAAAAAACTGTAAGCGGGAAATATCGTTTTTTTTCTATGTGTTACGTCAGGAGCGCGTCATGCTGATTGGCGTTGACGGCGACAAATAAATATCGACATGACTATGGTTATTTATCGTTCTTTCTACCATGCTTTTTAGATTCGTGGCGTTAAGCGAGTCAACGACAAAATAATAACTTTTCTTTCGCCCGGGGCTGACAATGCGTAACACTCTTCTCCCTATTATTGTTTCTGTGTTGCTCTTTATTTTCGGTGTTTCTGTTTTAAATGTGCAGCTCTGGTATTCGGCGAGAGCAGGCAGTCTTTCGGGGGCCCGGTATGTTGCGAGTGATATTGATGTCATTCTTGATGAGGCTACTCACGCGACGTCAACGGCCAGTGATATCACGAGAAAGGGTTGCGATCAGGAAGGGCAGTATCGGTTAGGGACGGAAGCCGCGCTACAGCCTCATCTTCGGACCATTTTAATCTACCGCGAAGGCAAAATATGGTGCTCCTCGCTGCCGGGTAATCGCATGCTACTTTCTTATCTTTCTGAAATACCGGATACAACGCTGCAACTCGCGCCAGCAAATAATGCGGTTAACAGACGACCGGTTTTGTTATATCAGAATCAACTTGCCGGGAGCCGAATTGTCATCACCATCAGCGATCAGCATATTCGTGATTCACTGCGCACGCCGCTGAAAGAGGCGAATTATTCATTAATGGTAGGGAAGGCGATCCTGGGGCTGTCCGGTGATGTGGCGACCGTCAACGATACAGGCCAGGAGTTCGGACAGGTAGGATCCAAACGTTACCCCTTCACAATACGTTATAATTTACCGCCCGTGTTTAGCCTGCAAAGACTCATCAGTCAGGGGATGGGGATGCTGATCTTCATTTTTCTCATGTCTTGTTTTGCCGCGTATGCCCTGATTAAGTATTTAAATAAAAGCACCACACCGGAAGAAGCGCTGCGCAGAGCAATTCTCAAGGGAGAAATCGTGCCTTTTTATCAGCCCGTGGTGAATGGCCGGGAAGGGACGTTACGGGGCGTTGAAGTGCTGGCGAGGTGGAAACATCCGAAAGCCGGATATATTTCCCCGGCGTCATTTATTCCGCTAGCGGAAAAGTCAGGTTTGATTATTCCTCTGACGCAAAGTTTGATGGAACAAGTGGTTACCCATATGAATGCTATCGCCACGAAGTTGCCAGAAGGTTTTCATGTCGGTATTAACTTCAGCGCCTCTCATATTACCGCTCCGACCTTTGTCGACGAGTGTCTGAACTTTAAGGCGCGGTTCAGCCGAAAAGATTTGAATCTGGTGCTCGAAGTGACCGAGCGTGAACCTTTGCATGTCGATGAGCACCTGGTACAGACGCTCAACGTTCTGCACGAAAATGGTTTTGTCATCGCTCTGGATGATTTTGGCACCGGTTATTCCGGACTTTCTTATCTTCATGATCTACACATTGATTACATTAAGATCGATCAAAGCTTTGTGGCGCGAGTCAGCATGGAAGAAGATTCCACCCGGATTCTGGACTGTGTACTGGATCTTGCTCGAAAACTGTCGCTAAGCATTGTGGCGGAGGGCGTGGAAACAAAGGCGCAGGTTGACTATCTGAACCGTAACGATATTACCTTCCAGCAGGGGTACTATTTCTTTAAACCGGTTAACTTCACCGAACTGATAAAAATTATTTTGTCGAAGCCGAAAGTCAAAGTGGTTGTTGAATAAGTGGATTATTTTTTGTGTAAACGTTGCGTGTTTATATTATCCACTTCCAGCATGCCTTTTTGCGGGTCAATAAAATAGCATTTTGTCTTTGACGAATAGGCCAGTGATGCCGTCTCGCATTGCGCCAGATCGCTAAACGCGCCAATCACTTCACTTTTCGTTGTGTTATTGGAAAGGGCGAAAATCAGTGCCAGAACGTACATATTCATTCCTTGAATAAATGGCTCGCGTAGAGCCAATGTTTTATTGACAGGAAGATACTACGTAGGACATGGCGCAAAACAAGTTGAACATGCCTGCAAGTCTGAATCTGGACCAGATCTCGTTTTTTATAAACCAAAGAATTGGCGTGGCTTGTCTGGTGTTCAGGAGGACTCCAGCATATCTCAATGGTGTTAAAGAAAGGCTAAACGCCAGACTATGAAGCCGCCGTAGAACGGTTCAATAAGTGTGTTGCGTCTATCAGTTGAACTCACAGCTCACAGCAGACGCTCACATCAGCTATGGCTAAAAAGACGTATGAGGGGAAGGTGACAGGCTGCGATGAAAGAAAAGCGGGCTGTTGTTTGCGGCCGCATTGAGAGTGGCGAATGAGGCCAGAGAGCAGCAATAAAAAAGCCCGCATCAACGGGCTTTCATGTCACTCTGGAGCCGCGGCTCCTTTGCGTATCCTTTTTTGTCCCCTCACCGTCAGTTACACCCTCAACTGTTCACCCTTTATCTTACTGTATTACTAATCTTTTTCTTTTCAGTGAACAGTAGTGAATAGTTATAAGTAAAAAAACAAACAGTGAGTAAGGTTTTCCTGAGACTTTTCTCTGGCCAGCCGGGTTTTAAGGTCTGTTTATGTCATTTTTGCCACAACGGCAATGAATCGTGTTGTTGTGTCTGGCGCGGCAGAATCTCATCAGATTGAAACGAAGAGGAGACCCGACATGACTCAGAC
Source organism: Citrobacter sp. CFNIH10 (assembly GCF_002934585.1). NCBI lineage: Bacteria > Pseudomonadati > Pseudomonadota > Gammaproteobacteria > Enterobacterales > Enterobacteriaceae > Citrobacter > Citrobacter sp. CFNIH10. The sequence goes on along the minus strand of NZ_CP026216.1, from coordinate 5,206,502 downwards.
TGCTGTTATTCCCGACTACCTTAAACCCGCAATGGAGTGTCTTGAGACGGCCAGAGAAGCGCATCTCGCCAGTGCCCGATGCATGGATGAAACCACGACGGCCATCAGCCAAGTGAAAGTACAAAAAAAGGAACTGGAGCAGGAAAACGGCAATGATTCCGGCGCATGGCGTAGCGCCTTTCGTGCCGGTGGCGCTGTCATTACCGACGACCTGAAACAGCGCCATATTGCGCGAGTGGCACGGCGGGAACTGGCGCAGGAATGTGACAATATGGCTGAGGTGCTGTCTTTCGAGCTGGACAGCCTTAAAGGCGCGTGTGACCGGACGGCCAGAGCGTATCGTCAGGCACATCACAGCGTCCTCAGCCAGTATGCAGAGCATGAACTTGATGCTGCCCTGCGTGACACCTGTAGCGCGCTGGTCAGGGCAATGAAACTCAACATACTGGTTCTGAATAACCCGCTTGCCAATACCACCGGGCATCAGGGCTATATCAAGCCAGAACAGGCCGTTATGCAGCAGGTGAAAGCGTGGCTTGAACAAGCCGTGAAAGGCTGCAATATCCGTCTGACCGATGAACCGGTGCTGTTTAAAACAGGGCTGTCGGCCTCCACGCTGCAGCATATGGAGCATGACGTTGCGGCCACTCCTGTTCAGCGGAAAGTCTGGCAGGAAAAAATGCGGGAACGTGAAGCCGACCTGAAAGCACGGAGGCTACTGTCATGATGCGCTGCCCTTTCTGCCGCACGGCGGCTCACGTTCGCACCAGCCGCTATATGTCTGAGAGTGTCAAAGAGAGTTACCTGCAGTGCCAGAATGTGCACTGCTCGGCGACATTCAAAACGCATGAGTCCATATTTGAAGTGATACGTTTGCCGGTCGTCGATGAGAAACCCGCGCCGGTGCCGACAGCCCCCGTGGCACCCCGTCGGGTAAAAGGCTGCTACAGCTCGCCGTTCCGCCATTAATCAGGAGAGACAATCCGTGACCACCCTGACCTTACAGCAGGCCTATGACGCCTGCCAGACGAACAAACCGCGTGGCTGAACCGTAAAGCCGAACTGACCGCCGCAGAGCAGGAATATCAGGAATTATTGCTGGATGACAATGCATCAGGCTCCCGCAGACTACAGACGCTGCGTGACCTGATTGACGTAAAAAAATGGGAAGTTAATCAGGCCGCCGGTCGCTACATCTTCTCGCATGAGGAGGTGCAGCGTATCAGCATCCGTAACCGGCTGCATGATTTTATGCAGCAGAACGGCGCAGAGCTGACCGCCGTTCTGGCACCGGAGCTGATGGGGATTAAAAACCAGCCCGCGATGATAAAAAATCGCGCGCTTGACCGTTCAGTCTCTTTCCTGAGAGAAGCTCTTTCCGTCTGGCTGACCGCTGGAAATGACATTAATTATTCTGCACAGGATAAAGATATTTTAACGGCCATCGGATACAGGCCTGACGCGCCTTCGCGGGATGATAATCGTGAAAAATTCACCCCTGTACAGAACATGATTTATACCCGCCGGCGTGCAGAACTGGCCGCACGGTAGCACGCAAAAAAATCCCCGGAAATTCCGCTATTTTTCCCGAAAAAAGCCATGCATCCATAAGGTGCATGGTTTTGCATGCGTTTTCCCACCCCTGTACTCCCTGCCAGCGCCAGTCGCGGCGCGGCCTGAATCTACCTTTGCACCTGCATTAAAAGCGGCCCCTTAAGCAGGCAGGCGTGGCGGGGAGAGCATTGCGCGCCGTGAACAAAACAATAATTATTATCTAGGCATTCAAGTAACAAGTGAAAATCACAAATATCTCTCTCGCTGAGTGTTAAAATCGAAGCAGGGTGTTAAAATTCTTTTGAAGGAATTGGTAAGAATCTAGCCGATACTCTGGGGATAGGGATTTATGCTTGCATCAAAAATTGCACTTTATTTCATGAGAAAAAAGAAAACGTGGCAATATTATTATACTATTAAAAGTTTAGTGTTTGAGGTTTATAAATATCTATATAAACTCAAAAACACAATAACCGAAAAGAGAGAAAATGCGGGCGCAGGGTTTGCATTGCTCAAGTTATCTTTTTTTTCATTGGTAATGCCTATCTTAATTAGCCTGTTTCTCTATTTCTCTCAATCGTTTTTCTCTAATTTCTTTAAGGGGTTATCCTTTAAGGTTGACGGAGGTGGGAACTATGGGACTCTACTTGGAGTTGTAACAAGTATAAGTGGTGTTTTTATTGGTTTGTATTTCTCTGCTATGGTTGCAATAGCTGGTGTAATTTACGCAAACACGGATGATAAGATAAGACGAGTTCTGATAAATGATAGGCTTAGTAATTTCTATTTAAGGTTTTTATCATTATTTACTGTGTTCGGTGTTATACAGCTCTGTCTAAATTGTTTAGGGGTGGCGACTAATCCGTTATCAATAGTATTGATTTTTATAGGTTCGGCAGTAGCTGCTATGTCTTTTATCCCTCTAGGTAAAAGGATGTTTGAATTATTTGATCCGTCAAGGTTGAGTTTATTGGTGATGGAAAAAGTCAATAAATCAATAAATAACGTTGTAGCTGGGAATTCTCTTTGGTATGAGAAAAGTTTTCAAGCGCACGAATATAAACTTGCAAAAGCAAATTTATTAACATTAGTACGCTTAACCGAACTAATAGGGCGTAATCAAATAACTAATGGACATAGGTTTGTTGGTGTGGCTACAGAGTTAGTGGTTTTTTTATATAATTACCGTAAATTGAAAAATAAGATACCTACAAATAGTATTTGGTTTGAGGATATATATGAGTATGAAAAGTTGTACTTTACGCCTGGATTTAAACTTGACGTGAATTTTGCGACGGCGACTCTTGCATCACCTCAAAGTATAAAAAATCATAACTGGTTAGAAAAAACTTGTTTTTCAATTATTGTTGAATGCCTTAATACGAATGTTAAAAATAAGAGGTATGATGAGATCAATGGTACGATGATTGCGATTCAGAATTATTTTGAACAATCATCACTTGATGGAGATATAGAGCTATCGATTGAATTACTGAATGATGTCTATAGGGTTTTCAACGACGCGGAAAATATTAAGCTATTGACCTTAGGTGATGGCGGCTTATCCAAAACGATTGGAGTGTGGGAGTATTTATCTTTATTGCCCATAATGCTATTCTTATCTTATGTTAGATTCGTTGAAAAAATAGACTTGTCCGCGATGAATGATTTAGTGGAGTCAATAAATTGGTTTGATAAAAGAAACATCTACCTACATAAATTCTCGCGTGAATCATTAAAATATTTGGAAGTGGTTAAAGATAAGATAATATTAGAAAAGAAAATAGAAGGTAAGGTAGTAACTTCGTCTCGTCAAATAGCAGAGGATATAATTAATATCGAGTCCTTAAGAGTTCAGGGGGGAATTGAACGGATAATTAACACTCTTACAGGTTTTTATGATGAATCGTTTTGGTTTGTGAATGAAATTAATTTGAATGAAGTAGGGCACGTTGTTTTTTCTAAGAGAGATGAGTTTGTATCAAAAGTTATAAGTAATACTCATGATATTAGCTTGATCAGCAAAAATAATGAAGGTTATTTGGATGGTTGGTTTAATAAGCAGTTAGTTAGTAAAGTTAAAATGTTATCAGTAATGCACGGTAGAGGTAATTTAAAAATAAATAGCAGCATGCCAGACTATAATGGATACAGGTGCTATTGGATAACAAATGAATTAGTCAATGGATTCATCAAAAATGACAATGAGATTGTGAAGTTATTATACCCTTGTGCATTAAAAGAGAGCCTGTCTCAATTTTTATTATTATATGGCTCTGAAGATATTGTAGATCTTGCAGAAACACAAAAGATTATTTTTTCAATTCCTCCCTTCGCAAATTTTATGTTTGTAACAGGAATGGGTATTGTTTTAGCAGAGTTTTTTGAGAACAATGAAATTCTAGAGATAATTAAAAATGAATGGACTTACTACCTTGGTGACGACTCCAAAAAAATCGAGTTTATATATGGGTTAGGGCTAACTCTTGATGATGACACTAACATTAATATGTATGGTTTGAGATTCAACTGGGGAAGGAAATTATATGATTTGTTAGCCAGCATTCCATTGGAATACTCCAGTTCTGGATGTAGTCACTACGCAATACCAGAAGAAATATATATGCATCCTAGTGCATTGGTCAGATTGTATGCAGAGAAAAATAACATGCCATCTTACAATTTATGGGATGTATTCTTCGCAACATTCATGATGACTTCTGCGTATTCTGATAAAACAAAGTTTTCTAGAAATGTTAACACTCTGCTCTCTGACATAGAGGAGCAAGAGAAAAAATACATAGAATATTTTAAAAGTAAGGAGATGTCATGATTTATAATAAAAAGAGATTTATATATGTGAGGAAATTACTATCGGCCATATATAAAAAACATTCAGTGAATGTGAATGAAAATCATTGCCATATGTTTATAAGTGATCTTAAAAGTTTTGTTGCGCCTTACTCTAACTATACTAACTATGGATATTTAGCTATAGAGTTTGTAGGGAGTGAGGAAGATATAACAAAGACAGTAAAACTCTTAGAGGTAATAACCGGCAAAAAATATCGTGAAAGTGCTGGTTTAGTTGGTGATGTAATGCGGAAATTCACATCTGACCTGCTTTATAATAATGGGGTGAAATATTATAAATATTCATTTGATGATGAGTTTTTTTTTCAGAGTATCGATGGGATTAATATTTTTGAGTTTCTGAATGTAGCCGTGATGATTGTTCCTGTTTATAGTAATTTAATTAAAAGGAAGCATGGAAAACACAAGGCTTATGAAAGCATTGAACATGTTCTCAAGTTATCAATACCAAAAGAGTGTGGTGGTGGGATGTCGGTCAGGGACTTTATTGTTAATTTAAGTGCGTGTAAGGATATGCCTCATCATGTAATGGATTTATTTGGTGGGAACTATATACAATATTCAAATGTAAAGAATTTAGAAATATTGAAAATTACTAAGGGTTGGGGGTGGAATATGCGAGGGTTAGGGAGTGATAATTTAAGTGATACATATAAATACTATAGAAAAATAAATTTCATATTGAGTCTTATAAAGCTGAGGGCGTATTTATTGCAGGAGTTGAATTTATTTATTGCATCAATGAATTTAGATGCTGAAATAAAATTAAAGGAACGGTATGAAAGTTCCTTTCTCCAAGATTTAAAACATAAAATTGATAAAGGAACTATATTGAATAGTGAACTTAAAACAATTTTAGGCCCTAATTAGGGCTATTGTTCAGTGATGGGCTATTATATTACCCCACCATTCCATTAGCTCAACGCGTTGCTGAATGTATGTGCTTCGGTTATATGCTCTTCTTATTTCATTTTTATCTATATGTGCAAGAGCAGCTTCTATGACATCTGGATTCATCCCTGCTTCGTTCATTGCAGTACTTGCTATAGAGCGTAGGCCATGTGCAACCAATTTCCCACCATAACCTATTCGCTTAAGTGCAGCATTGGCAGTTTGACTATTCATAGGCTGTTTTGGATTATTTCTGCTGGGAAAAACATGTTCTCGATGTGCACTAATAGGTTTCATCACATTCAGAATTTCTATTGCTTGTGGTGATAAAGGAACAATGTGCTCACGCTTAGCCTTCATCCGCTCTGCAGGAATTGTCCAGAGCTTTGTATCGAGATCGATCTCTGTCCATCGAGCGCCAGATGCCTCCGATGGACGAACTAGGGTCAGGAGCTGCCATTCAATAAGACAACGAGTCGAAACAGAGAGATTCGACATCACTAAAGAGCGCATAAGCATCGGCAATTCTTCTGGCCGTAGCGTGGGCATGTTCTGCTTTTTGGGTTTCTCAAATGCCATTCCAACACCTGATGCCGGATTCGCATCAATCAGTCCTGTATTGACTGCGTAAATCATGATCTCGTTAATGCGCTGGACTAAGCGACGAACCGTCTCTAATGCGCCACGTGCTTTGATTGGCTCCAATGCTTCAACTATCGTTCTGGCCTTAATCTCCTGAACAGGTATTGCACCTATTGCTGGGAATACGTCTTTATCTAGAGAACGCCAAATATCTTTCGCGTAGTTCTCAGTGACGCTTTTGCTCTTAATTTTGAACCAGTTGGCGGCCACAGTTGAGAAAATGCTATCCAGCTCAATCTGACGTTGCTCTGATGCTTGCTCTTGCTGCTGTTGTGGATCCATCCCCTGCGCGAGTGTAGCCAAATGTTGGTCGCGTATCTGGCGAGCTGCTGCAAGTGTAAGGGCAGGGTATGATCCGAGACTCAGATTCGTTCGGATATTACTTACCGGGCGTTGGTATCGGAAGCGCCAGAGCTTTTTACCAGATGTTTTCACGAGTAAGAACAGGCCGTCCCCATCATGCAGGGTGTAGTCTTTTTCGCGGGGTTTCGCTTTGAGAATTTCATTGTTAGTGAGGGGGCGTGTGATGCGCGCCATGTCTGGATCCCTTCCATAATTGGTACACGTTTAATGGGCCATAGTATAGCGTGTACCTAAACGTGTACCAATTTTCTCTGGATTTAGCCGGATGCCCTCGGACAACAACAGACACAAAAAAGCCCGCAGGGCTTGCGCCGTGCGGGCTCTTAGGACTTCATCGGATGACTCTGGTAATCACCGATGGAGAATTTTGGTGGAGCTGGCGGGAGTTGAACCCGCGTCCGAAATTCCTACATCCTCGGTACTACATGCTTAGTCAGTCTTTACATTCGCCTGGCACCTGCGGATTGACACGCCACTACCAGACTAGCCTGATTAGTTTTAACGCTTCAACCCCAGGCAGGGCATCCACGCGATCTCTTTTGGGTTTGACCTCTCTTTGATCCCCGTCTTAAGAGCGGAAGCTAGGGAGAGAGGGCTCAGAGCAGGTTATTAAGCTGCTAAAGCGTAGTTTTCGTCGTTTGCGACTATTTTTTGCGGCTTTTTACGAGGCCAACCGCCCCTCGGCATGCACCTTGGGTTTCGCAAATCCCGTCGAATCCAGAATCAGCCCCAATGTGTTAAGACAAGTATAACAGACTTGTGACAGCCCTTGCCACCCCCAATCATCAGGCATTTACCGCTCGCGCAGCGCTTCTTTGGCTCGGTTGAACGGTTTGATTAAATAGTCGACGATGCTTTTTTCACCTGTTTTTATATCCACTGTCGCGATCATGCCCGGTACGATGGAAAAACGGCGTCCCAGCTTGTTTTGCAGATAGTCCTGATGGGTACGAATGAAAACGCGGTAGTAGAAGATTTCCGGCTTCACTTTGTCCTGAATGGTATCCGGCGAAATGGTTTCGACAACACCTTCCAGTCCGCCGTAAATGGCGTAATCGTAGGCGGTGATTTTCACCAGCGCGCGCTGGCCGGGGTGGACAAAAGCGATGTCGCGCGGCGACAGACGCGTTTCAATCAGCAGATGATCGTCAACCGGTACGATCTCCATCATCTCGCCGTTTGGCGGGATCACGCCGCCGATGGTCGTGACCTGAATGTTCTTCACAATGCCGCGAACCGGTGAGCGAACGGTCAGGCGGGTCACCGAATCTTCGCGTCCCTTAATGATGGCGGAGAGCATTGCCACTTCGGCGTTGGCTTTAGACAGCGCCTCGCGCGCCTGGACGTAATATTGCGAGCGCAAATCCGTGAGCTTCAGACCAATATCGCTTTTTTGCCGTTGCAAACGTAGCACCTCGACGTGGCTGGCGGCGCCGCTTTTTGCCAGCCGCTCGGTGATCGCCAGCTCTTTATTCACCAGCGTCAGCGCCTCTTTGAGCTCAGACTGCGCGTCGGCGAGTTGTGCGCGGCGACTGGTGTAAAGTCGCGTTTCCGAGGCGAGCAGATCCGGCCAGGCGTTCAGTTCGTCAGAGAAAACCAGCGGCTTGTCGCTAACCTCAGCCGTCAGGCGCTGACTGGATGCCAGCGAGGCACGATAGCGGGCGGCGCTTTCGCCGACGTTAGACTCCGAGCGCGTCGGGTCCATTCGCGCCAGTACCTGTCCCGCCTGGACCTGATCGCCTTCATGCACCATCAGTTCGGCGAGGATCCCCCCGTCGAGCGACTGCAATACCTGCTCGCGCGAACTGGGGATTACCTTGCCGGTGCCCGTCGAGACCTCATCAAGAATGCCGAACCACGCCCACACCGCGAGAAGCAGACACAAGATCGCGGTGAGCCAGATGATGCGGCTGGCACCTGAGAATTCTCGCTCGCGGCTGTCGTCGAGCGCGTCGTGGGTCGCGTCAGGCTGACTGGTTTTCATTTTTCCACTCCCGCGTGTTGACCTGCGCGGCCATTCGACTTTGCCCCAGCGCCTGTGCTTTCGGCGCGTCCATCACCAGTTGCCCCTCTTTAAGCACCACCACCCGTTCGACCAGCTCCAGTACCGGTACGCGATGGGTGGCGACGATCAGAGTGCGGTTGCCGAGCCATTGTCCCAGTCGTTGAATAAACTCGCGTTCGGAATGCTCATCCAGCGAGGCGGTGGGCTCATCGAGCAGGACGATATTGGGGGCGCGCAGCAGCATGCGGGCGAGCATGATGGACTGTCGCTGACCGCCGGATAACCCGCTGCCGCCTTCCATAATCGGATGATCGAGCCCTTTCGGCAGCCGTTTCACGAAGTTGGCTGCACCGCAAATCTCCAGCACGGTAAATATCTCGTCGTCGCTGGCGTGCGGGGCGCCGAGCGTCAGGTTCTCGCGCAGGGTGCCAAAAAACAGGCGCGCGTTCTGGCTCAGTAGCCCGACGTTGCGGCGCAAATCGGCCATATCGATGTGCGGCAGGCTGAGGTTATCGAGACGGGCGTCGCCCTCGACCAGATCCACGCCGCCTGCCAGCGCCTGCAAAAGCGTGGATTTGCCCGCGCCGTTGCGCCCGAGCACCGCGATGCGCTCGCCGGCGGCGATCTCCAGTCGGTTAATGCGCAGTGGCACTCGCTGGTCTTCACTGTGATAGCGAAACTGTGCGTTCTCGAACAGATAATGACCGCGAAAGATCTCCTGATGCACCCGCGTTTCGTCACGCTGGGTCTCAGTGGGAAATTCCATAATGCTGTCCAGCCCCTTTTTAGCGGCTTTCACCTGCTGCCAGCGTGCCAGCACGCCGCACAGATTACCCATCGGGGCGATCATTCTTGAGCCAAGCATGGAGGCAGCAACCACCGAGCCGGTCGTCAGCGTGCCTTCAATCACCAGCGGAGCGCCAAACATCACCATTGCCGCATAAACCAGCCCCTGGATGGTCACCCCCCAGTTGATTAGCCCTTGCGACAGTTCGCGGGTGCGCAGTCCGGACTCGGCGGTGATGCGGATATAGCTGTTCCACTGTTGCAGAAACCGGTTCTCCGCCTGCATCAGCTTGATGTCCTCCAGCCCCTGAACGCTTTCGACCAGCACGGCGTTACGCAGCGTGGCCTCGTGCGCTGACTGATTCGCCAGCTCCGCGAGCTTTTTTTGCAACAGTAGACCGGGAAGGATCATCAGCAGCGCGGCGACCGGGGCGATCCAGGCGAGCGGCGGGGCGATGATCGCCAGCACCACGATGAACAGGAAAAAGAAGGGCAGATCCACAATGGTGGAGATCGTGGAAGATGTCACCATCTCGCGGATCTGTTCCAGCTCGCGTAGCTGCGAAATAAAGCTGCCGGTGGAGCGCGGGATCGCGCTATTACGCAGGCGTAGAGCGTGGCTGAACACGCGATCCGACACCCGCATATCGGCGCGCTTACCCAACAGATCCATCACATGACCACGGGCGAGTCGCAGCAGAAAACCAAACAACATGGCGATCAAAACGCCGACGGCAAGGACATACAACGACGGCCACGATTGCGCGGGGATCACCCGGTCATACACCTGCATCGAGAAGACGATCCCGGAAAGCGACAGGATGTTGATCAGCAATGCTGCCAGCATCACCGGGCCGTAAGGACGTAGATCTTTCAGCACCAGGCTTTTCAGCCAGTCGGGTTTGAAACGCGAGATATAGGTATCCACCCGGCGGTCTTTCACGGCGGAAAGCGGACGTAACGCGATAATGAAACGGACCGTCGGCAGCAGGTCGCGCAGGGCGATCCGGTTGCGCTGGAGTTCGCCGTTGATAAAACAGACGTCAAGCTGGTCTTCGCCGTCGAACTGTTCAACCAGTACCAGTTCACCCTCCTGGAGCTGGATCACCACCGGCAGACGCCAGCGGGTGAGCGACTGTTCGCTGGGAGCCAGCGGCTGAAAAGAGAGTCCGGCCTGGCGGGCCAGTTGGCTGAGCGCCTGCGGCATCGGTTTATCCTGGAACCACGGGGCGCTGGCCTGCAACGCGCCGGGAGAACAGGCAATACGATAATGGGTGGCGATATGGCTCATTGCCCGCGCCCAGTTGGCCAGCGCCGGTGCGGTGATGCGCTCGTCGCCAGGAATGTCGGCGTGAGTCATGGCTGAATCTCCACTGACTGAATGGTGCGGTTTTCCAGACCAAAGGCCTGGCGCATCTGACCGGTGTTGTACAGGCAGTTAAGCTGCAGTTGATGCAACTGACTCTCTGTCTGTAACTGTGCGAAGCGCGCCTGATAGACCTCCTGTTCAGCGTTAAGCACATCGAGAAGCGGTCGGGAACCAAGGTCGAGATACTGTTGCTGGTACAGCTCGCGCGTCCGTTCACTCAACGTCTCCTGACGCTTCTGGATCTGCAAGGAGGTCACCAGGTTCATCGCTTCACTGCGATCCGCAAGCAGCTTCTTGCGAACGTCCAGCCGGGTGCGCTGGATGGCTGACTGGGCGGATTCCACCGCGTGGCTGGCGGCGTTGCGCCGGGCGGTTAAGCCGCCGCCCTGATAAATGGGCATCTCCACTTTGACCCACGCCGAATACTGAGTGCGGTCAACGGACTCATGCCCGGCATAATTATCATTGAGATAGTGGCGAACCTCCGGCTCCAGCGAAACCGTCGGCGTCATCTGCGCGTTGGCGTAGTCGAGATTAGCCTGGGCGACGTTGGCCTGCGCCCAGGCGGCAAGAACGGCGGGTACCAGCTTGTCATCCGGCTTTGCCCGTTCGCAACTGCGGCCCAGCTTTTGCGGGAAGTCGTTGCTGATGGTGTTAAGGTTTTTCCAGCCCAGCCAGGTCATGAGCGTCGCCTGCGAGCTCTCAAGATTGGCCTGATACTGTACGAGTTGGGAGCGGGCGCCCTCAATGCGCGCATCGGTCTGCACCACGTCCGACAGCGAGCTGGCGCCTTCATCGTTGCGCTGATTCGCCAGCCTGCCAATGGCGCTCAGGGCATCCAGTTGCTCCTTTGCCACCGCCACCATCTGCTGCCAGGTCTGCACCTGTACAATAGCGGTTGCCGTTTCATGGCTGACGGTATCAATGCTGAGCAGCACGTTGGCCTGCTCCTGCGCCACGCCGGCGTTTTCTGCCCGCACCTGGCTTGCGACTTTTCCAAAGTCATAGAGCATTTGCGACAGTGACAGTACCAGCGACGGGCTGAATCCGCTGTCGGAATAGCTGTTGGTATAGCCGTTATTCATCCCGGCGTTAACCTGCGGATAGTATTTGGCTTTTGCAACATCGACCTGCTGAATTTGGGCATACAGTTTACCGACCACTTCCGCGATCGATGGATGCCAGGTGACGGCGCGATTGACCGCCTGAGAGAGGGTCAGTTCGCCGGGCGCGGCGCTGTCGCCGCTTTGCGGCATCGGGCCATCAAGCGCGGGCAGTTCCTGCCGTTCAACCCACTGCTGCGGGGCGATGCGGGGCATTTCCACGGCAGCGATAGCGGGCGCAGCGCACAGATTGCCCGCCAGCCACCAGAAAGTAAGCTGTCGTTTTCCCATTTTCTTCCCTAATTGAGCGTTGTTTTTTGCCCCGGGCGAGCGTGCGCCCGGGGTCGTTGTGTTGTCGTGCTACTGGCCTTTATCAGGTCACAATATGGTTTTGTTCGATAAGCTCCGTCAGCGTGGTTTGTACATTCTCCAGGGTTACCAGTTGCGTGGAGTGGTAAGTGCTGCCCGCCCCGTCACGGTCAATAGAGAGAGTGGTATTGCCGCCGCTGGTGCTGACGCTGAGATAGTTGCCCAGCGAGGCGGTTTGCCCGTTCCAGCCCACCAGCAAATCGCCGATGTCAATTTTGTCGCCCTGCGCCAGCGAGAAGTTTCTCCATGTGTCAGTCCCGTTGCCGCCCGTGGCATCGCTGGCGTTGAGCAGGTTGTAGATCAGCGTGTCGCCATATACCGATCCCACCAGCATGTCGCTTTGCACGGTACTGCTTACCTGCGGGGCGATATCCACCGTCAGCGTGGCGGTATCGGTATGACCGTGGGTGTCATTGAGCGTGTAAGTGAATGTCTCCTTCGTGGTGATGGACGAGAGCGCCACACCGTTGTTGAGCGTGTAGGTGTACGAACCGTCGGTGCGAATTTGCAGAGAACCGTAGTGGCCCTGAATGGTTGTAGTGGCGCTGGAGTAAGGATCCAGCGTGGCGGTACTGCCGTTGTAACCGGTAATGGTCAGGCGCGTATCGACGGTATTCAATTGGTCCATCGCACCGCCGGAGTCGCTGCCGTCAAAGATATTGCCGCTGACGGTGTGCGTGCCGGAGGTTTCGAAGTTATCCAGATCGACCGTCGTCCCGGTGATTTTCGGCGTAATGGTCGCTGCGCCCGCCAGGGTGTTATTGCCGGTGAAGTTCAGCGTGTAGGTGCCGCCATCCAGCTCCAGCCCGCTCAGATTGACGGTCACGGTGGCGCCGCCGAGCGTGATATTGGCGACCGGCACGGTACCGGAGCGAACGACCACGCCGTTTTCCAGTATTGACCAGCTAATGGTCAGATTGCCCAGCGTCACTAGCGTCGAGACATCAAAGACGATGGACGCGCCTTTCAGAATGGTGCCTGCCGCGACGTCAAAGGTTCCGCTGCCGCTACCGGTTCTGCCAAGTACTCCCCAACTGGCACTCCCGACGGTGGAATCCAGATAACTCGTGGTGTCCTGTACGGACGGGGCCAACAGGGTATCGCTGACATCGTTCACGGCATCCAGCGGACGGGCAGTCGGCTGGATATTGAGCGAGGCGGTATCGGTATCCCCGTTTGGCGCTTTCACCGTGTAGATGAAGCTGTCCGGTGTTTTGGTGCCGTCCGCGCCTACGCCGCTTTTCAGGGTGTAGGTGTAGTTCCCTTTCGCATCAATGGTTAACGTGCCGTAGGTGCCGACAATAGTCGTCGGGCCGGTAGCGGCAACCGCCACACCGTTTACCTGGGTGACCAGCGTGCCGGCGGGGGCGATATCATCGCTCAACACATTGCCCTGGGTGCTGGTGGTCAGGCTGTCAACGCTGTAAACATGATCCTCCAGCACGTTCAGGGTATAGCCGGTTAACGCCGTGACGCCAAATGCCGGGTTCAGCAGGAACAGGTATTCGCCGCCCGGCAGATTCAGCGTCAGCTTGTCGGACTGACCGCCCAGCAGCGGTGCGTTCAGCCAGTTTTTCTCCACTCGCCACTGTTCAAACTTCTGGGTGACGTCGTTGAAGCGATAGATGTACAGATCGAAGCTGGACGCCACCGCCACGCCGCCAATGGAGGATTGCAGCGTCATGGTGCGCGTAGAACCCTGCTCAACGTCGAAAATAATTGGGTTGCTCAGTTTGTCCAGTACGCCCAGATCCAGCACGTTGCCCAGACTGACGTTCACCACCGTAAAGCCGCCCTGCGAGGACGCCCCGTTGTTGATCGCCTCCACATGCGTGTCATAGGGCAGGGTGGCGACGTTATCGACGGCGGTCACGCTGCTGACCGGAGCGTCATTGCCCAGAGTAATCACCAGCTTCGCCGAGGCGCTGTTGCCGCCGCCGTTGATGGTGTAGGTGAAGCTCTCCGTGCGGCCAATCACTGAGGCCGGACTGTTCGGGTTCAGCGCATAGCTGTAGCTACCGTCCTGATTAATCGTCAGCGTGCCGTAGACGCCCTGAATGACGTTACTGCCAGCGTTAAGCGTAAAGACTTGTCCGTTGGCGTTAGTGACTGTGGTGACAAGGGTATCCTGCGGCGCGCTGTCGTTATTCAGCACGTTGCCGGTCTGCGGCGTGGTGGTAGTGATGGTACCGGCACTGGTCTCTTCGACGCTGACGTTCAGTGCGGTGTAAGAGCCGGTTGCCAGCAGCGCGGTGTTATAGGTCAGAACCCGATAAGTACCGCCCTCCAGTCCGGACACGTTCACCGTGACGCCGCTGCTGCCGAGCGTCAGTAAATTGGCAAACTGTGCCTGCGCGGTGTCGATGACCGTGGTCCACGAGTTAGTCGCGGCATCATATTTCTGGATCGCCACCTCCTGCGTATTCAGCAACGAGAGCACAACCCCGGTAGCGCTGGCGTCTATCACCAGACTGGCGCTGCCGCCGTCCTGAATGGTGAACTCCACGGCTGCCGTATCGTTACCTAACACGTTCGCCACGTTGCCCAGCGCGCCAACCAGCAGCAAACCATAGTCGCTCAGTTGCTCGGTTGTGACGGTGGCACTGGAGGTTAACTCCAGATTTTCAACGTTATCGCTGGCCGAGATGGGCAGCGTTGGCGCGGTGACCTGCGTCGGGGTCGAGGCGTTGCCGACGGCGTCCGTGGCGCTGACGCTGATGTTCTCGCCGCTGGTCTGTTTGCGATCGAAGGTATAGGTGTAATTGCCGCTGCTGTTGGCGGTTGTGGTCACCGTTAAGCCCGTGCTAAGCGTGATGCTCACCGTACTGCCCGCTTCAGCGGTGCCGCTGATGCTGGCACCGTCGGCGCTCACGGTGCCCGTTGGCGCGGCCGTGACCGTATCCACCGTGACGGTATAACCGGATGACAGCGTACTGGTGCCGTTGGTGTTAGTGGCTGTGGCGGTGAGGATGTGCGTTCCGTCGGCGATGTTGGCCTGCGGGGTCAGTGACCAGTTACCTTGCGCATCCACGCTGGTGCTGCCAATAGAGACGCCGTCGCTGTACACCGTGATGGTGGAGAACGGCTGACCCGTCCCGTTTAACAACGGTCTGGCGTCATTGGTGGCCTGACCGTTGGCCACCAGGCCGGTGATAGAGCCCACATCGTCCGTCAACGAGGCGATCACCGGGGCACCAGGCAGACCACTGAACGGCGCAATGACGCTGCCGGAGGTCCCGGTATTACCCGCTTTGTCCTGGGCGACTACCTGCAACGTCTCTCCACCGACCTGCGCAGGGGTAATCAGAATGTTAAAGCTGCCAGTGGTGCCGTCCGCAACGCCGGTACCCAGCACCGTGCCATTGCTGCTGGCGATAGTGACCGTGCTGCCGGCCTCTGCCGTACCGGTGACGTGACTGCCGTTGGTGACCACCGCCAGATTGGTCGGCGTGCCGGGCGGCGTGGTATCCACCACGATGGTCGATGTCGCCGACGATGCGCTGACATTGCCCGCGGCGTCGGTGGCTTTGGCGGTAAAGGTATGCGCACCCTCCGTCAGTGCGGTGGTAGGCGTAAAGCTCCACGCGCCGTTGGCATCCGCCTGAATCGGGGTTGGCGTGAGTAACGTTGCGCCGTCATAGAGTGTGATGAATGCGCCCGGCTCGCTGGTGCCACGCAGCTCTGGCAGGGTGTCATTGGTGCTTTGTCCGCTGCCGACGGGACCGATGATATTGCTGACATCATCAAGAATGGTGGTAATCACCGGCGCGGTTGGCGCCAGCGTATCCACCGTGACGGCGAAACTGGCCGCCGGACCGACGTTGCCCGCGGCGTCAGTCGCGGTCACAGCAAGGGTATGCGCGCCGTTAGTCAGGGCGGTGGTTGGTGTGAAGGTCCAGTTGCCGTCCGTACCGACAACGAGGCTGCCAATGACCGTGCCGTTATCGGTAAAGGTTAGCGTGGTGCCAGGCTCTGCCGTGCCGTTAAGCGTTGGGCGAGTGTCATTGGTGCTCTGATTGGGCGACAGATTGCCGGTTTGCGGCGCGCTGTCATCGACCACAGAAGTGATTACCGGTGCCAGCGGTGCGGCGGTATCTATCGTGACGGTGAAACTGGCAGAAGGACCGACGTTACCGGCGGCATCCGTTGCGGTGAAGGTTAACGGATGATTCCCCTGACCCAGATCGCTGGTGGGGGTAAAGGTCCAGCTCCCGTTCGCCTCAACCGTCACGCTGGCGAGGGGAACGCCGTTGTCCGCGATGCTGATTGTGGTCCCCGGTTCACCGGTGCCGGTGAAAACAGGACGCGCATCGTTGGTGGTTTGACCGCTGCTCAGACTGCCGGTGACTGGGCCAACGTCATCCTGCACATTACTGATTATTGGCGCGCCGGGCGAAACGGTATCGACCGTCAGCGTAAAATTCGCTGATGCCGGGCCGGTATTGCCCGCGCTGTCGGTGGCGGTGACCCTCAGCGAGTGGCCCCCCTGGGACAATCCGTCCGGTCGGTAGCTCCAGCTCCCGCCTTCGGTCACGGTGGCGGTGCCAAGCAGAACGTTGCCATCGTAGACGTTAATGGTGCTACCGGGTTCACCGGTTCCGGTCATGATCGGGCGGGTATCATTGGTGCTTTGCCCGCTGGTGAGCGCACCGGTTCCTGGCGTCACGTTATCGGTGACGCTGACGATGGTGGGAGCCGGAGGGGCAACCGTATCGACGACCACAGTAAAGGTAGCGCCAGGGCTGACGTTACCGGCCGCGTCTGTGGCGGTTACGTTGAACGTGTGTGAGCCATTGCCCAGCGCGGTGGTGGGCGTAAAGGTCCATGCGCCTGTACCGTTGGCCTGCACGGTGCCTAGCAGCGTGGTGCCGTCAAAAATGCTGACGGTGCTGTTCGCTTCGGCGGTTCCGGTCAGCGTTGGCCGCGTGTCGTTGGTGCTTTGTCCGTTGTTCAGCGAACCACTATTCGGGGCGACATCATCACTGACGGAACTGATGACAGGAGCCGATGGCGCCTGTGTGTCCACGGTCAGAGTGAACGCGGCGGACGGGCCTTCGTTGCCTGCCGCGTCCGTGGCCGTGACGGTCAGATTGTGTGGGCCGCTGCCTAATGGGGTATCCGGTGAGAGCGACCAGCTTCCATCGGTGCCCACCACCACGCTGCCCACGGCGAGTCCGCCGTCATACAGCGTAACAGTGGCACCCGGCTCCGCCGTTCCCTGGAAGGTTGGCTGAGTATCATTGGTGCTTTGTCCGTTCGCCAGTACGCCGGTTGACGGAGTGGTGTCATCGGTGACGCTTTGAATCACCGGTACCCGTGGCGCGGTGGTATCGACGTTCACCGTGTACGCGGTGGAAGGCGCGCTGACGTTACCCATCGCATCGGTGGCGGTGACGGTAATCGCATGTGAGCCTGTGGCAAGTGTCGGAGAGGTAAAACTCCAGCTACCGTTGGTGACCTGCGTGGTGCCGATTTTCACGCCATTGTCATAGAGGGTAATCGTACTGCCTTCTTCACCGCTGCCGGTAAAGGCGGGTGTGGTGTCATTGGTGCTGCCACCGTTACTGATGACGCCTGTGTGCGGCTCGCTGTTATCCGTGGCGCTGGTAAGGGTTGGCGCTACTGGTGGCGTGGTATCCACCACCACGACAAATGCTTCCGACGCGACGCTGGTATTCCCTGCCGCATCGGTGGCAGTGATGGTCAGATTGTGGCTGCCTTCCCCCAGACCGGTGGGAGGCGTAAAACTCCACGTGCCGTTGACGACCTGTACCTGACCGATTGGCGTATTGCCATCGTAAATCGTGATGGTTTCGCCGTTGGTGCCGCTGCCGCTCAGGGTGGGACGGGTATCGTTGGTCGTCTGCCCGCTGGTCAGTGTTCCCGTACCCGGGGCGACATCATCTGTCACGCTGCCAATCGACGGTTGTGCCGCTGGAGTGAGATCGACGGTGATGTTGACCACGGCTGACGCTTTGCTGCCATCCACAGTATCGATAACCTCGAAGGTGTGCAGGCCATCGGCTAACGTGGCGGTGGATGTCCAGTTCCAGTTGCCGTTCTCGTCAACCGGGACGTTTGACGCGACAACGATGCCGTCGACCAGAATATCGACGGTTGAGTTCGGTGTGGAAACGCCGCGCAGTCCCGGTTGCGTATCGTCAGTGGTTTGTCCGCTCTTCAGATCGCCCTGAATGGTGCCGGTGTCATCGACTATCGCGCTGATGACCGGCAGCCCGGTGCCGGAGCCGGTAAAGTTAGTGGGATCGCTGGTGTTACCGGCGGCATCCTGCGCCGTAGCGGTCAGCGAATTGACGCCTGTTTGCGCTGGCGTGACCTGAATCTGGAACGTGCCGTCCGTTGCCACGCCCGTACCAATCACATTGCCGTCGGTATCGCGGATCGTCACCGTGCTGCCGGTTTCCGCCGTGCCGCTGACCGTCGCGCCATCGGCTGTGATCGTTACCTCCTCCGGGGACGCCGGTTTAGTCAGATCGACGTTCAGCGAGATGGAGGCAGAAGGTGTGCTGACGTTACCCGCCGGATCGGTGGCCGTTGCCGTCAACGTGTAATTGCCTTCGGTGAGCGGCGAATCCGGGGTGATCGTCCAGTTCCCTGCGGCATCGACTTCAGCCGTGCCAATCGCCGTGCTGCCATTCGACAGGGTGATGGTGCTGCCGGGTTCGCCGGTACCGCTAATGGGTAACCCGGGCTGATTGGTGATTGCCGGACTGCCCAGCGAGGTGATAAACGGCGCGTCGGGTGCCTGGGTATCAATGATGATGCCAGTCGCCTCCGACGGCTGACTGGTGTTACCTGCGGCATCTTTTGCCGTCACGCTAAAGTTGTAATGGCCTTCGACCAGGGCGCTATCCGGGGTAAAGCTCCAGACGCCATCAATGACCTCGGCAGTGCCAATCTCCACGCCGTTATTCAGAATGGTGACAATGCTACCCGTCTCGCCCGTCCCACTCAGCGTTGGGGTGGTATCGTTGGTTTGCGCTCCGGCGTTCAACGCCCCGTCATCATCGCTCACAGCCAGCGTTGGCGTGCCAGGCGCCTGGGTATCCACGCGAACAATGCGATCCGGCGAGGTGCTGCTGTTACCGGCGGGATCGGTCGCGGTGATCTTGATGATATGGTCGCCCTGCGCCAGCAGTGGCGACGGGATGCTCCAGTTCCCGGAATTATCAATCACCAGCGATGGCAGCGCGACGCCATCCAGCGTGATAGTGATCGTGTCGCCTGGCGTACCACTTCCGCTCAGCAGCGGTCGCGTATCATCGGTGTACTGACCGTTATCGAGAGTGCCGGTCTGATTGCCGACGCGGTCAGTGACGGTCAGGTTGGGCACGGCGGGTGGGGTGGTATCTACCAGAATGCCGATCGGCGCGGAGGGTTCACTGATATTACCCGCCGGATCGGTGCTGGTGAGGGTAAAAACATGGTCGCCCTCATCAAGGGCATCCGACGTGTAGCTCCAGACGCCGTTAGTCACCGTGACGGTGGTAACCAGATCGCCATTGTCGTAAATGCTGATGATATCGCCATCTGTTCCCGTACCGCTCAGAACCGGCTGGGTTTCCCGGGTCGCCTGACCGTCGGTGAGTGGGCCATTTGCGCCATCCGTCAGCGTCAGCGCCGGAGTGTCGGGGGCGGTGGTATCCACCGTAATGGTTATCGGGGAGGATTTCTCGCTGGTGTTGCCCAGAGGATCGCTGGCGGTGACGCGCAGCGTATGGTCGCCTTCGCCCAGCGCGGGAGTCGGGGTAAAGCTCCAGCTCCCGTTTTCCGCAACTTTTGTCGTGCCAATGATCGCCGTTCCGTCATACACCGTAATGGTGTCTCCGGCGGTGCCGCTTCCACTTAACACCGGTTGCGTGGCGTCGGTCACGTCGTTGTCCGTCAGTTCACCTACGTTGCTGCCAGTGTTGTCAGTCAGGGTCACGATCGGAACGACTGGCGGCGTGGTATCGACGGTAATCGTGATGGGTGCAGAAGGTGTGCTGGTCTGGTTTTCCGCATCGGTCGCGGTGACGGTGAAGGTATGGTCGCCGTCGCCCAGCACCGGTGTGGTGAGCGTCCAGTTGCCGTTGCTGTCCACGGTGGCGGTTCCCGCAAGCGGGGTCCCTCCGTCCAGAATGGTGATGGTTGCGCCGGGTTCACCGGTACCGTTGAAGGTCAACGTGTTGTCGTCCGTGCGCTGGCTATCACTCAGATTGCCTTTCTGCGCGCCGGCATCATCGATAATCGCACTGACGACGGGGGCGTCTGGCGCTGTGATATCCGGGGCCGTAACGTCAGTTGGCTGGCTGGTATTGCTCGCGGCATCGGTGGCGGTGACGCTCAGCGTTTCACCGTTGGCCTGCGGCGGGTTAAGGGGGATCACCAGCGTTCCGCTCTCCGGTACCGGACCGGTTTCCGCCAGCGTATTGCCGTCACTGTCTTTAATCGTAATCGTACTGCCGGGTTCGGCGGTGGCGGTCAGGGTGGTGCCGTCTGTTGAAATAACCGCCGTAGGTGGCTGCGGCGCGGTGGTATCCGGCGCGGTAACGTTGGCTGGCGTGCTGTTCTGATTTGCCGGATCGGTCACTGTGGCAGTAAGCGTTTCACCATTGGTTTGTGGCGTGTCCAGCGTGACGGTGAAATTCCCCTCGCCGTCGGTTTGACCCTGGCCAATCGGGTTACCGTCCGGATCGCGAATCGTCACCGTGCTGCCGGGTTCTGCTGTCCCCGTCACGGTGGTACCATCATCCGAGACGTCCAGGTTTCCGGCGGGCTGCGGCGGGGTCGTGTCCGGGGCGAGGGCGGTCGCCGGAGGACTGGTCAGATTCGCCGGATCCTTGACGATGGCAGTTAAAATTTCTCCGTTGGTTTGTGGTGGGTTCAGTGTGACGGTAAATGAGCCGTCGGGTTGAACCTGTTCAGATCCCAGCGGGGTGTTGTCGCTGCCGTAAATGGTCACCGTTGTGCCTGGCTCGGCGGTACCGGTTACGGTTGTCCCATCGTCAGAAACATCCAGATCACCGGCCGCCTGCGGAGGCGTGATATCAGGAGCGGTTGCGTTGGCTGGCGAGCTGTCATTTCCCGCTTTATCCGTGGCGATGGCGGTCAGAACTTCCCCGTTTACCCGTGGCGGATTGAGCGGGAAGCTGAATTTCCCTTCGCTGTCTGCGGTTACGGTGCCGAGCGTGGTGCCGCTGGCGTCAGCAATGGTGACTTTACTTCCCGCCTCGGCGTTGCCGGTCAGCACGGTTCCGTTTTGCGAGACGAGCAGATCGTCGGGTGCCGCCGGTGGGGTAGTATCCACGGTGACCGCAAATTCTATCGTATTGCCGCTGATGCCGTCCTCTGTGGTCTGCGTGGCCGTGTAGTTGTGCAACCCTTCAGGCACATCTGTCAGATCGAACGTCCACGTGCCATCGTTGGCACTCGCCGTGCCGATCGCGATACCATTTTCATAAATGGTCACGACTGCGCCAGGCAACGCGGTACCTGTAAGGGTGGGGGTGGTGTCCTTGGTAAACTGACCGCTGCCTAACGTCACCGCGATGGGTTGCGTGTCATCAATGATGCCGGTAATGGTGGGGGCATCAGGAAAACCTGAGTCGGAACCGAGAAAGGCGGCTTCGTCACCTTCGTTACCCGCAGCGTCAGAAATATCGGCATACAGCTGTTCGGAATCGGTTTGCGCTGAAGTGAGGCGAACGGTAAACCGGCCAGTGTCATCGACCTGAACCGCGGCCAGGACATTGTGCTGGTTGTCGAAAATCGTGACGACACAACCCGCTTCTGCGATCCCTGAAACCCAGAGCCCATCTTCAGAAATCGCTAACCCGGAGACCTCATCAGGGGCAATCGTGTCGACGGTAAAGGTGAAATCACCGGAGATGGCGCTGGTATTACCGTTTTCGTCCGTCGCGGTCGCGGTCAGTACGTGTTCGCCTTCGGAAAGCGGGAGGTCGGGTTTATAGCTCCAGTTTCCTTGTTCATCGACGATAACGATCCCCATGACCTGCCCATTGTCATAGAGGGTGATGACGGAGCCAGCTTCACCTGTACCGGCAATCATCGGCTGGCTGTCGTTGGTGCTCTGGTTTTCCTGAATCGCCCCCGTAATGGCGGAGACGGCATCTGTTGCGCTGGTAATCACAGGGGCCGTCGGTGGTGTGGAATTTTCCCCGCCCGGAAGGTTCGTGTTGTTATCGCCGCCGCTGTTATTTCCACTTCCGTTATTTCCGCCCGCATCCCCCGGCGTGCCGCCGTTCCCGGAACCATCATCAGGATTACCATTGTCGTTATCATGATGATGACTGCTGCCACCTCCCGAGGATGCGATGGCCACGATTCCACCGGCAGCAACCGCGCCCCCCAGAAGCCATGGCCAGAGTGCTCCGCCTTCGTGAGATTCGCCGGCAGTAATCAGTAAATCGTCAATGGTTGAAATTTGTTCAAAATGCAGACCGTTTTCCGGGTTTTCCACCCACCACAGAGCACCGTGACTGTCTTCCAGCACCAGTTGGCTGGCCCCCTGGTCGTTCGCCACATAGAAATTTTTAACGGTCAGTTTTTCACCGGACGTAAAGGTGATCACCAGATCCTGATTCACACGAGCCAGTTGGCTGATGTCGCTACGCTCTGCGGATAATTTCACAATGGAAGGGGCATTAAGTGTGACTTCAGAGGCTTCAACATTGGTGGAAACGCCCGTCAACCTGGATATAACGGCGAGATGACGCATATGATCACTCCTGATGGCTAGCTCTGTGCATAAATTCGTTAAAACTACCGGGCAGGGAAAAGTACAGACGAGCGATCCCGTTCATCATGTGGATGAATTCTTGCCGGTGATGACAATGTTATGGCCGTGCAGATGATGGTTTCTGTTGCGTTGAATAACCCTTTGTTTTTTTGATCCACTGATACTTTCGTATTAGATGATATAGTCAGAAAGAACTCATTCTGCAAATTAACGTATATTTGCGATTTGTTTAGTGGCGGTAAAATATATACAGTTTTGCACCGATTGGCGACGTGAAACGGTACGGTGCGGAAAGCGAGTGTGATTTATCTCATTGTATTGAAATTAATTTTATGATTTCTGCTAGCCGGATAGGTATTGATTTCTTACATAAATTGTATTGGTATTTTTGACTATTAAAATGTCAAAAAAAATTATTTGAAGTATTAGATTATTGGACTATGTACGTAATATGAATAGGGTTGAAGATATATTCTTATCAGTTTTACGTTTCGGGGAAATAGAAATAATAAAGGAGAGAATATATTTTTGGAGATTCAACAGGTAAATAATGATGACCTACCTCAAATGCGAGGCAGGTCACATAATAACATCGTTAGCGTCCGGCATTTTTCATAATGCGCGCTTTATCCAGTTGCCATTCACGTTCTTTCAGGTCGGAACGTTTGTCGTGCTGTTTCTTACCCTTCGCTACGCCAATTTTGACCTTGCACCAGGCATTCTTCCAGTACAGAGAAAGGGCGACAACAGTGTAGCCTTCACGATTCACGCGACCATACAGGGAATCAAGTTCACGCTGATTCAACAGCAGTTTACGGGTGCGAGTGGGATCGCACACCACGTGCGTGGAGGCCACCGCCATCGGCGTAAAGTTAGCGCCGAACAGGTACGCTTCGCCGTCTTTCAGGATCACATAGCTGTCGCCGATGTTGGCTTTACCGGCGCGCAGGGATTTCACTTCCCACCCTTGCAGAGCGAGTCCCGCTTCGAACTCTTCTTCGATAAAGTATTCGTGTCGCGCGCGCTTGTTGAGCGCGATGGTGGCTGAGCCAGGTTTGTGTGCTTTTTTCTTCGTCATAGTGCCGCTCAGTATAGGTAATCTGGAATCGAAAAACACCCCATTTCATCCTTTGGGGCGCAAGGAGATATCTTAACATGAACGAGGTTGTACCCTGTTGTGGGATAGCGTTTTTTTTACCTTGTGATAAATGGTATTATTTGTTCGATTTTTGTTGATGGAAAGAGCTATGCCGCAGATTAGTCGAACCGCGTTAGTCCCTTACAGTGCGGAACAGATGTATCAGTTAGTGAATGATGTTCAGTCCTATCCCCAGTTTTTACCGGGTTGTACCGGCAGCCGTGTTCTCGAGTCTACGCCAGGACAGATGACGGCCGCAGTGGATGTCTCTAAGGCGGGGATCAGCAAGACGTTCACCACGCGAAATCAGTTAACCAGTAACCAGAGTATCTTGATGCATCTGGTCGACGGTCCGTTCAAAAAATTGATTGGTGGCTGGAAATTTACGCCGCTGAGTACGGATGCCTGCCGCATTGAGTTTCATCTCGATTTCGAGTTTACCAATAAGCTGATCGAGCTGGCGTTTGGCCGTATCTTCAAAGAGCTGGCATCCAATATGGTGCAGGCTTTTACGGTTCGAGCCAAAGAGGTCTACCGTGTCGCCTAAGATTGTCGTTGAGGTGGCCTATGCGCTGCCTGAGAAACAGTACCTGCAACCGGTGACGTTGCAGCCGGGGGCAACGGTCGAAGAGGCTATCCGCGCGTCGGGGCTGCTGGAACTGCGAACCGATATCGACCTGACGAAAAACAAAGTCGGTATTTACAGCCGTCCGGTCAAGCTGGCGGATGTATTACAGGATGGCGATCGGGTAGAAATTTACCGACCACTGATTGCCGATCCGAAAGAGTTGCGCAGACAGCGGGCAGAGAAATCGGCAAAAAAATAGCAGATAACAAAAAAGGTGCTCTGAGAGCACCTTTTTTGTTATCTGAAGACAAGCTTACGGGTTGTTGGTCAACGAAGGCTTGTTATCGATATTGGTCAATACACCGCTGCTGTTGAAGGTTAACGTCAGCGTTTGCTGCGTAACACCTTCATGGCCCGGCTGTTGACGGAACACATAGAACCAGGTGTTGGTGCCAAACGGATCGGACATCATCGGCGTACCCAGCGCATAGGCAACCTGTTGTTGCGTCATGCCCACACGAATTTTGGCTACATCGTTCGCGGTCAGATAGTTCCCCTGGTTGATATCAGGGCGGTAAACCACTCGCTCCAGAGTGGAACAGCCTGCGGTCAACATCAATAATACTGCTGCGGCAGCAGTCAGCGTTTTACAGCGCATAGTGATTTGATTCCTTTTCGGGCCCGAGCAGTACGTGGCTCATATGTAATATGCCGATGATAATAGACCTTTCACCACTTTAAAACCTTTTGCTTACGGGTCCGACGGCGTTTTTGTTGTCTACTCTGACCGTTAAGGTGCAAAAAAGTTTACGCTGCCAGCAGTTCTTTCGCATTTGCTAGGGTGTTGCGCGTTACTTCGCTGCCGCCCAGCAGGCGCGCCAGCTCCTGCAACCGTGCGCGTTTATCCAGTGGTTGCATGTGCGTTTCGGTCATTTCGCCGTCGGTCTCTTTACTGACAAAAAAGTGCTGATGACCGCATCCCGCCACTTGTGGAAGGTGCGTGACGCACATCACTTGTGTTGACTCACCGAGCTGACGCAGCAATTTCCCGACCACTGCGGCTGTTGGACCACTGATGCCGACATCGACTTCATCGAAAATCAGCGCTGGGGTTTCCATCTTACGTGCGGTAATCACCTGAATGGCGAGAGCAATACGCGACAGTTCCCCACCGGAGGCCACTTTGGCAATCGGCTGCATCGGCTGGCCTGGGTTAGTTGTCACTTTAAACTCGACGCGGTCTGCGCCGTCCTGGCTCAGATGGTGCTCATCAAACGCCACGTCGATAGTGAAACGGCCGTGTGGCATAGAGAGTGAGTGCATACTCTCGGTAATGAGGGTACTCAGTTCCTGGGCATAGTGCTGACGTTGCTCATGCAGCGCTTTCGCTGCTTCCAGCGCCTGCTGGCGGTGTTTGTTCACGGCCAGAGTCAACGTTTCCAGCGAGTCGGCCTGATCGTCTAGCTGCTGTTGTTCCTCCAGTAACGACTGGTAATACTGTGGCAGCGCTTCCGGACTGACGTGGTGTTTACGGGCCAGCGAAATTTGCTTCGAGATACGCTGTTCCAGTTCGAACAGGCGATTAGGGTCTAAATCCAGGCGATCGCAATAGTGGCGTAGTTCGTCACTGGCTTCCGTGAGTTGAATCGTTGCCTCTTCCAGCATATCAAGAATGCCCGAGAGCTTACTGTCCATACCGACCAGTTCACTAACCAGTTGCTTTGCGGTATAGAGCTGACTTTGTAAGTTAACGTCTTCACCGTCTGCCATCAGCGACAGCGCATTCTGGCTGGTGGAGAGAAGCTGGCCGCTGTTGGCCAGGCGCTTGTACTCTTCATCAATCTGTTCAAATTCACCCGGCTGCGGGTTAAATTCATTCAGCTCTTTAAGCTGATACTGCAGCAGTTCCGCACGAGCGGCACGTTCCTGACTCAGCTGCTGGTGATGTGCTAAATCACGGCAGCTCTGGTGCCAGAGTTGGTAACGCGCAGCCATATCCTGCACCCGCACGGATTCATTCGCGTAGCCATCAAGCAAGGATTTTTGGTGTTCAGCTTTGGTCAGCAACTGATGCGCGTGCTGGCCATGAATTTGAATGAGCAGTTGTCCCAGTTCGCGAAGCTGAGAGAGGGGAACCGCAGTCCCGTTGATAAAACCACGGGAGCGCCCGTCGCTGCTGATCACGCGGCGAAGTAAACACTCACGTCCTTCTTCAAGCTGGTTTTCTTCCAGCCAGCGCAGGGCGGCAGGGGTATCCTTCAGCGAAAAACGGGCGCACAGGTCAGCACGGCTGGCGCCGGCCCGGACCATGTCGGCTTCAGCACGGCCACCAAGGCACAAGCCGAGCGCATCAATTGCAATAGATTTACCCGCCCCGGTTTCACCGGTGATGACGGTCATTCCGCTCTGAAAATCGATCTCAAGTTCACGAACGATAGCAAAATTGCTGATGGTCAGTTGTGCCAACATAATCGTTTTCCTGTATGAAAAACCATAACTGTAATTACATACAGTATAAACTGGTTTTTTATACAGTAAAGAGGTTGGTGTTAAATTAGAATAATTTTTTTGACCAGCCTAATTTGGTACTTAATGTATTGAAATAACTATAATCTTTAGGGTGGATGAGATTCAGGTGATAGTCACAGCGGCGGATCAGTACATCTTCACCTTCCTGGATCGGCAACGCGATCTGACTGTCACAACTGATTTCGAGATCGTTACGGCGGTGCGAGAAGCGCAACCGAATAGTGCTGCTGCTGTTGATGACCAGCGGGCGCGCAGAAAGGGTGTGCGGGAACATCGGCACCAGCGTGATGGCATCAAGCGACGGGGTCAGAATCGGCCCGCCGGCGGAGAGGGAATAGGCGGTGGAACCGGTAGGCGTTGAGATGATCAGGCCATCGGAACGCTGAGAGAAGGCAAAGCTTTCGTCAATATAGACTTCAAACTCAATCATATGCGCGACTTTGCCGGGATGCAGCACCACTTCGTTAATGGCGGTACTGATACGCTTCTGGCAGTCCTTCTGACACACCTGTGCTTCCAGCAGAAAGCGTTTTTCCGCGACGTAATGACCTTCCAGCACGTCGGCGAGCTGTTGCTGCGCGTTATCGGGGTCAAGGTCAGTCAGAAAGCCGAGATTGCCACGGTTGATACCGATCACTTTGATATCGTATCGCGCCAGCGTTCGCGCCGCACCCAGCATATTGCCATCACCGCCGACAACCACCGCGAGGTCTGCCTGCTGGCCAATCTCCGCCAGGGTGCCAATTTTCACATTCTTCAACTGCAACTCGTGAGCGATTTGTTGCTCAACAATGACCTCATACCCTTTCGTGCATAACCAGCGGTAGAGCATTTCATGTGTCGTGAGTGCCGTGGGGTGACGAGGGTGTCCCACAATGCCGATACACTTGAAATGATTATTCATTTTTTCGAGGTCCTTGTGACGAAGATTGATGACAATGTGAGTGCTTCCCTTGAAACCCTGAATCTGATCCCCATAATAAGCGAAGTTAGCGAGATGAATGCGAAAAAAACGCGGAGAAATTCATGAGTAGTAAAGAACAGAAAACGCCTGAGGGGCAAGCCCCGGAAGAAATTATCATGGATCAGCACGAAGAAGTTGAGGCGGTTGAATCAGACGCTTCTGCTGAGCAGGTGGATCCGCGCGATGAAAAAATTGCGAATCTGGAAGCGCAGCTTACTGAAGCTCAGACCCGTGAACGTGATGCGGTGTTGCGCATAAAAGCGGAAATGGAAAACCTGCGTCGCCGTACCGAACTGGACGTTGAGAAGGCACACAAGTTCGCGCTGGAGAAATTCGTCAATGAACTGCTGCCGGTGATTGATAGCCTGGATCGCGCGCTGGAAGTGGCGGACAAAGCCAATCCGGATATGAAGCCTATGGTGGAAGGGATCGAACTGACCCTGAAATCGATGCTGGATGTGGTGCGCAAGTTTGGCGTTGAAGTGATTGCTGAGACGAACGTTGCGCTGGATCCGAACGTGCATCAGGCGATTGCGATGGTCGAGTCTGAAGACATCGCGCCGGGCAACGTGCTGGGTATTATGCAGAAAGGCTATACGCTAAACGGTCGTACGATCCGCGCGGCGATGGTGACCGTTGCGAAAGCGAAAGGTTAATCTTTCGGCTATTTATATTGCCGGATGGCGCTGATGTTTATCCGGCCTACGGCCCACTGGAAAACCGGCGGGCCGTTTTCATTACTCCGCGACACTCTCCCGCAGCGGTTTCACGGGCAACACTTTGACCTGTTTAATCATATTCTCCTGGACGTCGAGAATATCGATATCATATTGACCGATGCGCACGCGAGTGCCCGCAATCGGGATCTCTTCCAGTGCTTCCAGAATCACGCCATTTACCGTACGCGCGTCGTCTTCCGGCAGATGCCAGTTAAACGCTTTGTTAATTTCCCGCACGTTGGCGCTGCCATCGATAATCACCGAACCGTCATTTTGCGGCGTCACTTCCTCAGCCAGCGTAGGTGACATCGAGGTGGTAAAGTCGCCGACAATCTCTTCAAGAATATCTTCCACCGTGACCAGCCCCTGAATATCGCCATATTCATTGACCACCAGGCCGACTTTCTTTTTATTACGCTGAAATTTGATGAGCTGTGTGCTGAGTGGCGTGCCCTCCGGGACGAAGTAAATCTCATCGGCGGCGCGCAGCATGGTCTCTTTGGTGAACTCTTTCTTTTCCGACATTAACCGCCAGGCTTCGCGAACGCGCAGCATGCTGATAGCGTCATCCAGCGAGTCACGGTACAACACAATACGCCCGTGCGGCGAGTGCGATAGCTGACGCACGATGGACTTCCAGTCGTCATTGATATCAATTCCCATAATTTCACTGCGCGGCACCATGATGTCATCCACGCTGACCTTTTCCAGATCGAGCACTGACAGCAGCATGTCCTGGTTGCGCCGGGAAATTTGCGAGCGGGATTCATTCACGAGGGTTCGTAACTCATCTTTACTCAACGAACCGCTGATGACGATATCGGTTTTAATGCCCATCATGCGCATCAGTAATCGGGTGATGGTGTTGAGCAACCAGACCAACGGCATCATCAGAATCTGTAACGGCGCTAACAGGAAGCTGCTGGGATAGGCCACCTTTTCCGGGTACAGCGCCGCAATGGTTTTTGGCAGAACTTCGGCAAACACCAGCACGACGAAGGTCAGCACGCCGGTGGCGATGGCAACGCCCGCATCGCCATACAAACGCATACCGACAATGGTGCCGATGGCCGAAGCAAGAATATTGACCAGGTTATTACCAATTAGTACCAGGCTTATCAGGCGATCGGGCTTACGCAGCAGCTTTTCAACACGCTTTGCCGGACGGTTCCCTTGTTTGGCAAGGTGGCGTAAGCGATAGCGATTCAGGGTCATCATTCCGGTTTCGGAACCGGAAAAATAAGCGGAGATAACCACCATGACGATCAATGTGACGATCAGCGTGGTGGTGGAGATGTGTTCCAGGGGGCGCCTCCTTTAAGGCTTAGCTGACAAACTGCTGCAATATCCGGCTACCAAAATAAGCCAGCGTCAGGATCCCGGCGCCTGCGACGTTAAACCACACAACACGACGACCGCGCCAGCCTTCATGATAATGTCCCCACAACAGAACAATATAGACAAACCATGCGATGATCGAGAGCACCGCTTTGTCGATATTTTCCATGCTGAACAGATTGTGCATGTAAAACAGGCCGGTACACAGGGTGAGCGTCAGCAGAACCACGCCAATCTGCGTGATGTGGAACATCTTGCGTTCGATGCTCATCAGCGGCGGCATTTCATTATTGAACGCCAGCTTTTTGTTTTTAAGCTGATAGTCGATCCACGCCAGTTGCAGCGCGTACAGTGCGGCGATAATGAGTGTCGCATAAGAGAACAGCGACAACCCGATGTGGACCATCATTCCCGGCGTGGCTTCAAGGTGGGTGATGAACTCGTTCGGCATAAAGGTCGCGAAGGCCAGATTGATCAGCGCGAAGGCATACACCACCGGCAACAGCAGCCAGCCACGGTTGCGCGAGGCGACAATCGTCATCACCGTACAGATCATCAGGCTGACCAGCGAACCGACGTTCAGCAGGCTCAGGTTTTGTCCGCTATCACCACCTGGCAGAATGCGGGCTTCAAGCGCAATGGCGTGACACACCAGCGCGACAACCGCAGAAAGAATGGCCATACGCCGCCAGCCGCTGTTTTTTTGCAGCAGAGCGGGGACGATCAGCGCGAGGCTGACGGAATAGGCGACAAGGGCGAGCAAAGCAAAAACGGGCATAGTGGTGTCGACAGTTGGCCAGTGAGAAAGAGAAGCAGTATAGCGTTACGTGACCGCGGCTCCAACCGTTGCATAACAACAAAGACGGCTTCATGTTATACTGCGACAAAATTCTGTTCATGTGTCGCTTGAGCGACCAACCGTTTCCACCCCAGGCGAGAGACAATGTTTGATAATTTAACCGATCGTTTGTCGCGCACGCTGCGCAATATCAGTGGCCGCGGACGCCTTACTGAAGACAACGTTAAAGAGACGCTGCGCGAAGTGCGCATGGCGCTGCTGGAGGCTGACGTTGCGCTGCCGGTAGTGCGAGAGTTTATCAATCGCGTAAAAGAGAAAGCGGTTGGGCATGAAGTTAACAAGAGCCTGACGCCAGGGCAGGAGTTCGTCAAGATTGTCCGTAACGAACTCGTGGCGGCGATGGGCGAAGAGAACCAGAGCCTGAATCTGGCTGCGCAGCCGCCAGCCGTGGTGCTGATGGCGGGCTTGCAGGGTGCGGGTAAAACCACCAGCGTCGGTAAGCTGGGTAAGTTCCTGCGCGAAAAGCACAAGAAGAAAGTGCTGGTCGTCTCCGCTGACGTATATCGCCCTGCGGCGATCAAACAGCTGGAAACGCTGGCCGAGCAGGTTGGCGTTGATTTCTTCCCGTCGGATGTCGGCCAGAAGCCGGTCGATATCGTTAACGCGGCGCTGAAAGAAGCCAAACTCAAATTCTACGACGTGCTGCTGGTGGATACCGCCGGTCGTCTGCACGTTGATGAAGCGATGATGGACGAAATCAAGCAGGTTCATGCTTCTATCAATCCAGTAGAAACCCTGTTTGTGGTCGATGCGATGACCGGTCAGGATGCGGCGAATACCGCGAAGGCGTTCAATGAAGCGCTGCCGCTGACCGGCGTGGTGCTGACTAAAGTTGATGGTGACGCCCGTGGCGGTGCTGCGCTCTCTATTCGTCACATCACCGGCAAGCCGATCAAATTCCTCGGCGTTGGCGAGAAAACCGAGGCGCTGGAGCCGTTCCATCCGGATCGTATCGCGTCACGTATTCTCGGCATGGGCGACGTGCTGTCGCTGATCGAAGATATCGAAAGCAAAGTTGACCGCGCGCAGGCTGAGAAGCTGGCGACGAAACTGAAAAAGGGCGACGGTTTTGATCTGACCGACTTTCTGGAACAGCTGCGCCAGATGAAAAACATGGGCGGCATGGCGAGCCTGATGGGCAAGCTGCCGGGCATGGGGCAGATCCCGGACAACGTGAAGTCACAGATGGATGACAAAGTGCTGGTGCGCATGGAGGCGATCATCAACTCGATGACCCTGAAAGAGCGCGCGAAGCCGGAAATCATCAAAGGGTCCCGTAAACGCCGTATCGCACAAGGCTGCGGTATGCAGGTGCAGGACGTTAACCGCCTTCTGAAACAGTTCGACGACATGCAGCGCATGATGAAGAAGATGAAGAAGGGCGGAATGGCCAAAATGATGCGCAGTATGAAAGGGATGATGCCGCCAGGATTCCCTGGTCGCTAAAAACAAGGGTATAAGGCTATCTTGTTTGCCATTTTAGTTCCGGGGTGTGCTCGAAATGCTCACGTACTACGTGTACGCTCCGCTTTTTGCGCACACGCCGAAACGAAACTGGCTTCACCGATATACGCCTTCTATCCCTTGCTTACTGTCCAGCATCAAGATGCTGATTGCAATTTCCCCAGAAATCAGTAAAATTTTCGGGCTTTTAATATGACACCGGGCTCCGTTCCTCGATGGGGCCCGGTTGTTTTATTCACACAAGAGGATGTTATGGTAACTATTCGTTTAGCTCGTCACGGCGCTAAAAAGCGTCCGTTCTACCAGGTTGTTGTTACTGACAGCCGTAACGCACGTAACGGTCGCTTCATTGAGCGCGTTGGCTTCTTTAACCCAATCGCTAGCGAAAAAGAAGAAGGCACTCGCCTGGATCTGGATCGCATCGCTCACTGGGTTGGCCAGGGCGCGACCATTTCTGATCGCGTTGCTACGCTGATCAAAGAAGTAAGCAAAGCAGCTTAATCTGTCACGGTGGTCATGATGAGCAAGCAACTCACTGCGCAAGCACCCGTGGACCCGATTGTCTTAGGGAAAATGGGATCGTCTTACGGTATTCGTGGTTGGCTCAGAGTGTTTTCTTCCACTGAAGACGCCGAAAGCATTTTTGACTATCAGCCCTGGTTTATCCAGAAGGCGGGTCAGTGGCAGCAAGTACAGCTGGAAAGCTGGAAGCACCACAATCAGGATCTGATCATCAAGCTGAAAGGCGTTGAAGATCGGGATGCTGCGAATCTGTTGACCAATTGCGAAATTGTCGTGGATTCTACGCAACTGCCAAAACTGGAAGAAGGTGACTACTACTGGAAAGACCTGATGGGCTGCCAGGTAGTGACCACTGAAGGCTACGATCTCGGTAAAGTCGTCGACATGATGGAAACCGGATCGAATGACGTCATCGTCATTAAGGCAAACCTGAAAGATGCGTTTGGTATCAAGGAACGCCTCGTGCCGTTCCTCGATGGGCAGGTTATCAAGAAAGTCGATCTCACTACGCGGACTATCGAAGTAGATTGGGATCCTGGTTTTTAAACCACCGGATAAGCGGTAAATGACGGCGTGATGGGGATTGGCTTGTGTTTATAGGTATCGTTAGCCTGTTTCCAGAAATGTTTCGTGCAATTACCGATTACGGGGTAACTGGCCGGGCTGTTAAAAATGGCCTGCTGAACATCCAGAGCTGGAGTCCTCGTGACTTCACGCATGACCGGCACCGTACCGTGGACGATCGTCCTTACGGCGGCGGACCGGGGATGTTAATGATGGTACAACCCTTACGGGATGCCATTCATGCAGCAAAAAGCGCGGCGGGTGAAGGCGCTAAGGTGATTTATCTGTCACCTCAGGGACGCAAGCTTGATCAAGCAGGCGTCAGCGAACTGGCTACGAATCAAAAGCTGATTCTGGTCTGTGGTCGCTACGAAGGCATAGATGAGCGCGTGATCCAAACCGAAATTGACGAAGAATGGTCAATCGGCGATTACGTTCTCAGCGGTGGCGAGTTACCGGCAATGGTACTGATTGACTCCGTTTCCCGGTTTATTCCGGGGGTTCTGGGCCATGAGGCATCGGCAACGGAAGATTCCTTTGCGGATGGATTGCTGGACTGCCCGCACTATACCCGACCTGAAGTGTTAGAAGAGATGGACGTCCCGGCAGTGTTACTGTCAGGAAACCATGCTGAGATACGTCGCTGGCGCTTGAAACAGTCGCTGGGTCGCACCTGGCTTAGAAGACCTGAACTTCTGGAAAACCTGGCTCTGACTGAAGAGCAAGCAAGGTTGCTGGCGGAGTTCAAAACGGAACACGCGCAACAGCAACATAAACATGATGGGATGGCGTAAGCCCCCGATTATCAGTTTACCCAGGATAAGAGATTAAATTATGAGCAACATTATTAAGCAACTTGAACAAGAGCAGATGAAGCAGGACGTACCTTCCTTCCGTCCGGGTGATACCGTGGAAGTGAAAGTATGGGTTGTTGAAGGTTCCAAAAAACGTCTGCAGGCATTCGAGGGCGTGGTTATCGCTATTCGTAACCGCGGTCTGCACTCTGCATTCACTGTTCGTAAAATTTCCAACGGCGAAGGCGTTGAGCGTGTCTTCCAGACTCACTCTCCGGTTGTTGACAGCATTGCTGTTAAACGTCGTGGTGCCGTTCGTAAAGCTAAACTGTACTACCTGCGTGAGCGTACTGGTAAGGCAGCTCGTATCAAAGAGCGTCTTAACTAAGATATCGCTCAGGCGACATCCTGTTAGAGGGGCTGGCCAGTTGGCTGGCCCTTTTTTATCTCCGTAACACTCACAACGTTAACCTTCAGTTCATAAATCATTTACAATGCCCCTCGTTCTCTGCGGGAGGGACAGTGAATAACGGTAAATTTCGTCAGTCAGGTTTTCAGCGGCACGCGGCATGTCTCGCGTTGTTTGCGATCCTGCTGATTGTCATTGCCCCGCTAATCTCCGTTGCACTGCAAAAAGATCCAATGAGCGCGATGCCGGGTATGCATCATGAGATGAGTTCGATGGCGAAGCACACCGGGCATCACGGTGATTCTCCTTCCATTCCGATACCTGTCGATCACGGCGAAGCCTGTGGCTATTGTGTATTACTGGCTCATGTTCCAGGGCTTATCCTGGCGATGATGATTCTGCTCTGCGGCGTTCTGCTCAGAGTGCAATGTCAACCCACTCGTCCGACGGTAAAACACTGGTATTTCTTCCCCTGGCTGTATCCTGATACGCGCGCGCCGCCGCGCAGGTCCTCACTTTCCTGTTACT
Source organism: Citrobacter sp. CFNIH10 (assembly GCF_002934585.1). Taxonomy (NCBI): domain Bacteria; kingdom Pseudomonadati; phylum Pseudomonadota; class Gammaproteobacteria; order Enterobacterales; family Enterobacteriaceae; genus Citrobacter; species Citrobacter sp. CFNIH10. The sequence continues at coordinate 5,171,388 of NZ_CP026216.1, read as the reverse complement.
GAAAATAAGATTGACGCATAAGCGTCACGATACTCTTTTGCTTTTTCTGAGGAAAAGTATGACAACCTGCACACCGCGCGCGGCATGGATAACCCTGCTGCGACGCCTTCATTTCTATATCGGCCTGTTTGTCGGGCCATTTATCTTTGTTGCCGCACTGACCGGCACGTTGTATGTGGCGACGCCGCAACTGGAAGAGGCCATTTACGCTCAGGCACTTAACGGGACGACGCAGGGAGAGCCGCAATTGCTGGCGGCACAGGTTGCGATCGCGCAGCAGGTGACCGGTGGGCACCTGCGCCTGCACGCCGTCCGCCCTGGACTGGAGCCGGGCGATACAACGCGCGTCATGTTTGCCGACCCTGCGCTGGCGGCTTCTGAACATCGGGCCATTTTTATCGATCCGGTAACCCTGGCCGTGAAAGGCGATATGCCGGTGTACGGCACCAGCGGTATCCTGCCGCTGCGGCAGTGGATTGATTATGCCCACCGTTCGCTATTGTTGGGGGAGGTCGGGCGTCTCTACAGTGAACTGGCGGCATCCTGGATGTGGGTGGCGGCGCTGGGCGGTATTACACTCTGGTCAGTAACGCGACCCCGGCGCCGGTTGAACAATCCGGTTCAAAACCACCGTCGCTTGCACGTTACGCTGGGATGGCTGTTGTTAGTCGGAATGCTGCTGTTTTCAGCAACCGGACTGACCTGGTCGCAGTGGGCAGGCGGCAATGTGGATAAAATGCGCGCCGCGTTTGGCTGGCTGACGCCACAGCTTAACGCTCAACTTCATGGTGCTCGCCCGCTTCATGATGAGCACGCAGGCCACCATGGCGGCAGGGAGATGCCTGCGGCTCAGGTGAATATCCGTCAGTTCGATACCGTATTACAAACTGCGCAGACGGCTGGCCTCAATGCGCTTCGGCTGGAGATTCGCCCGCCGAAGGATGCGCAGCACGGGTGGACGGTAACGGAAATCGATCGCCGCTGGCCTACGCAGGTTGATGCCGTTGCCGTTGACCCGACGACGCTTCAGGTGACTGACCATACCCGATTTGCCGACTTCCCGCTGATGGCGAAGTTGACGCGCTGGGGCGTCGATTTTCATATGGGCATTCTGCTGGGATTGCCGAACCAATTACTGCTCATCGGTTTTGGCGTTGGCCTTTGCCTGATGATCGTGATTGGTTATCGGCTGTGGTGGATTCGCCGTCCTGTGGGCCCATCAGCCAGTCCGGCGCAGACGCTGGTTCAAAGCTGGCTCATGTTGAGCGTTTGGTGGCGTACAGGTGTTGGGTTACTGGCGATGACGCTCGGACTGGCAATGCCGGTGCTGGGGGGGAGTCTGCTGCTGTTTATGCTGGTCGACTGGCTGCGCTGGGTTCACGCGTCACGCGCGGTAATCGTGCAGCCAGCCGACTGAGGACTAAGGCGTGCTGATGACCACGGCGACACGGCGGTTTTCAGCGCGACCTTTCGCCGACTGGTTGCTGGCGATGGGGTATTTTTTCCCTAATCCCTGAGTGGTCAGATTGGTGCGCGGAATCTTCGCACCTTCTGACCACGCGTCCGCCACGACATTGGCGCGCTTGAGTGATAACGCCTTATTGTAGCTGTCCTCGCCATAGTTATCGGTATGCCCATCCATACGCGCATGATTCAGACCGACTGAAGCCAGACGAGCGGCCATCGACTGAATCTGCTGCTGGCTTTCCGCACGCAGTTTGTAGTCATTCTTATCAAACAGGATAGTGTCGGAAAGCCCCAGGGACCAGTCTCCCGCGGATTCAGTAAATCCGTACGATTGCATGGCTGCTATCTGCTCAGGGGTGAATTTGCCCTGTGGAGCCTGACAGCCTGCCAGCAGTAGCGTGGCAAGAATGAATGGGGATAAAAGACGCTTAAGCATGTGTGCATTCCTTTTTTATTTTATCGAGCGCACAGCGCGCTGATGTTTAGCCTGATACATATTACGATCGGCCAGTTCTTGTAATTTCTCGGCGGAAGCGTGCTCCCAGGTCAGCGCGTAACCCATACTCAGTGTCATACTGACTAAATGTCCGTTATGCAGGTCAAAAGGACGATTAAACTCTTGTGACAGCGCGGCGCTGATTCGCTGGACTTCATAGTCTGAATGGACGCCGTAAAGCACGACGGCAAACTCATCTCCGCCGAGGCGATAAGGAATATGGCGGTTGCCGCCAAATTCAGCCAGTCGTCTGGCGACTTCAATCAGCACGCGATCGCCTGCGGCATGTCCCCAGGTATCATTTATAAATTTGAAGTTATCGCCATCAAGAAACAGAAGCGCTGAGCTGCTACGGGCTGAATTGTCGTTCATCAGGGCGCTGATGCTGCTCCGGAACGCCGCCCGGTTTGCCAGCCCGGTCAGCGGATCGTGCAGCGCCGTTCGCAATAATTGTGCATTTTTGGCCTGCAAACGCAGCTGCCACTCTTCCATTTCATCCAGCAGGCTGTTGAAGTCCTGGGCAAAATTGTGGAACTCTTCAATCCGCTCTTCAGAGACGCGGCGGGAGAAGTTACGGTTGGTACGCACATCGTGCACCACCTCGGTGATATTTTGCAGCGCCTCAACCACACCACGGTGCAGGTGACGCGTCAGCAAAATGGCAATACCGGAGGCCAGCAGAATCGACCCGGTAAGTACCGCCAGAGAAAGCCAGATGAAGTGGCTGATTAAGCTGTCGCGTGCGGTAAGTCGAACTTCACCGATAATTTCACCACTGTGCCAGACGGGCTGGGCGACGGGAAAGGGAAAGAGCCAGTGACTAATAAAATCCCCTAGCTTATCGTCGTTCTCCAGCGCGTTGTAGCGCCAGGAGGCAATGACATTCTGATTATTGTCGCGAACCTCAGCGGCGGAAAATTGCCCCTGTTGGCCGAGCGCGGCCAGCGTTTCTGCAGCGGCGGCATCATCGGCGAATACCAGCGCAGCTTCCAGACTATGGGTCATTGTCGCCGCCGTGAGCTCGAGGTTCCTTTGCGCATACTGTTTTAACGTCAGCACCGAGGCCACACATAGCAGCAGCCAGATCAACGTCATGGTCACGATCACGCTGGTGATGTTGATGCGTCGCAACGCTCGCTTAAATGTGGGACGGGGGGTTGGGGAAAGATCCTTATCCATTTTTATTATTCCGTGCGAGCATCAATACATCCGGATTGACTCTTACGCCACTGCGTGACAAGGAATCCAGATTAACGGCGAATCTGACATCATTATTGTTAATAATCAGACAAAAGGTGCTGCCAATAATGCATTCGGCATTCTGTTCTGCAATTAATAACAACGCCTTAGACGGATATTTATTCGCTAATTCAACCTGAGCAGTGGGAGATTCGCTGCCGAAATAAACACCATCACAACGCGCAGTTAATGCTTCTTGTTCGGTGTAAATAATAACAGGTTGATAAGGCAGCGACGTATCACTGCTGTCTCCCAGGACGTTGACGAACCGGGAAGACGAGAAAATACACAGTCTGGGTGGCCCTGAGAGGGCAGGCCAGCGCGTATAGCTGACAATGCCAGAGACCATGGTGCGAACGTTCTTCGCCGCATCAGGGATGTCATTTGCAAAAACTGGCGATCCTGCCAGTAAGAGCACCAGCAGCATCAGGCATCGGTGAGAAGCGGACATAACGATTTCCTCACCAGCATCTTTTATCAGTCATCAAAATACATCCATGTTTTGTTTAAAGCAAAATAACATTATTTTTGCGGAGCGTCATTATACCTTGTAGATTAACGTATACGCCTTAAGCTAAATCTGACTAAATATTAATTCAGACGTATTGAGCCAGCATTTTCATCGGCACCTTGTTGCCATGCTTCACGCAACTGGCTGGCATTTTCTACGGTATCGCAACTGGCAGGGAAGGTTTTCCCCGTTACGCCTCTGGCATAGACAAAATTTTGCTGACAGGTTTTACGCTGACCTTCTGCATAACCGTTGAGGTATTGCGAACGATCCACCTCCGGGTCGTTAAAGCTATCGGCCAGCGTTTCATTATCTTTAACCGCAACGCCGGAAATTGCATCTTCGATACCGGCGTCATACCAGTTGGTACTGGTCCATGTTGGCGCGTGGGTGTAAGGATCGATCTGGCAGCCACTAAGCAGAAAAATGACTGCGATACTGACTCTTCTCGTCATTGCTCGTTCTCCTGTTTTTCAAAGCATAGCGGACCGTACAATAACTGTGTGTAAATTATTATGTACGATATGATGGGCTTTAAATCGAACATATGTCGACTCTGTAACGCAATGTTTACGTATTTTGGATTGATATCTTTACTCGTTGTGTTATCGTTACGTCATCCTCACTGAGGAAAACTATCGCAAACGAGCTAAAACAGGATCGCCATCATGCAAAAAGACGCGCTTAACAACGTACATATTACCGACGAACAGGTTCTGATGACCCCGGAACAACTTAAAGCGGAATTCCCGCTGAGCCTGGCGCAAGAGGCGCAAATCGCCCAGTCCCGCAAAACCATTTCTAACATCATTGCCGGTCGCGATCCGCGTCTGTTAGTGGTGTGCGGTCCGTGCTCCATTCACGATCCTGAAACGGCCCTGGAATATGCTCGTCGATTTAAAGCCCTTGCCGCAGAGGTCAGCGATAGCCTCTATCTGGTGATGCGCGTCTATTTTGAAAAACCCCGTACTACCGTTGGCTGGAAAGGGTTAATTAACGATCCTCATATGGATGGCTCTTTTGACGTTGAAGCAGGTCTGAAAATTGCGCGTCAACTGCTGCTTGAACTGGTCAACATGGGACTGCCGCTGGCGACGGAAGCGCTGGATCCGAACAGCCCGCAGTACCTGGGCGATCTGTTTAGCTGGTCTGCGATTGGCGCGCGAACCACGGAATCGCAAACGCACCGTGAAATGGCATCGGGTCTGTCGATGCCGGTGGGCTTCAAAAACGGCACCGACGGCAGCCTGGCGACGGCGATCAACGCCATGCGCGCGGCGGCGCAATCGCACCGTTTTGTCGGTATTAACCAGGCAGGTCAGGTTGCGCTGTTGCAAACCCAGGGCAACCCGGACGGGCATGTGATCCTGCGCGGCGGCAAAGCGCCTAACTACAGCCCGGCAGATGTCGCCCAGTGCGAAAAAGAGATAGAGCAGGCGGGACTGCGGCCGTCACTGATGGTAGATTGCAGTCATGGTAACTCCAATAAAGATTACCGTCGTCAGCCTGCCGTGGCGGAGTCGGTGGTTGCGCAAATTAAAGATGGCAACCGCTCAATCATCGGCCTGATGATTGAAAGTAATATTCACGAAGGCAACCAGTCCTCCGAGCAACCGCGCAGCGAAATGAAGTACGGCGTGTCCGTTACCGATGCCTGCATTAGTTGGGAAATGACGGACGCGTTACTGCGTGAAATTAACAAAGACTTGAACGGCCAGTTGGCGGCGCGCCAGGCTTAAGAGGTTCGTTATGGTTGCTGAATTGACCGCGTTACGCGATCAAATTGATGAAGTAGACAAGGCGCTGCTGGATTTGCTGGCGCGCCGTCTGGAACTGGTGGCAGAGGTCGGGGAAGTCAAAAGCCGCTTTGGCCTGCCGATTTATGTACCGGAACGCGAAGCCTCAATGCTGGCTTCGCGCCGAGCCGAAGCGGAAGCGCTCGGCGTACCGCCAGATCTGATTGAAGACGTATTGCGTCGAGTGATGCGTGAATCCTATTCCAGTGAGAACGATAAAGGGTTTAAGACGCTGTGTCCTTCGCTGCGCCCGGTGGTGATTGTCGGCGGTGGCGGTCAGATGGGACGGTTGTTCGAGAAAATGCTCACCCTGTCGGGTTATCAGGTGCGGATCCTCGAACAGCATGACTGGGAGCGCGCGCAGGCGATCGTCGCGGATGCCGGCATGGTGATCGTGAGTGTCCCGATCCATCTGACGGAACAGGTGATCGCAAAATTACCGCCGTTGCCCGCCGACTGTATCCTGGTCGATCTGGCGTCGGTGAAAAACGGTCCTTTACAGGCAATGCTGGCGGCGCACGACGGGCCGGTACTCGGTCTGCACCCGATGTTTGGCCCGGACAGCGGCAGCCTGGCAAAGCAGGTGGTGGTCTGGTGCGATGGACGTCATCCGGAAGCTTATCAGTGGTTCCTGGAGCAGATTCAGGTCTGGGGCGCGCGGCTGCACCGTATTAGCGCCGTCGAGCACGATCAGAACATGGCGTTCATTCAGGCGCTTCGTCACTTTGCGACCTTTGCTTATGGTCTACATCTGGCAGAAGAAAACGTGCAGCTTGAACAGTTGCTGGCGCTCTCTTCTCCGATTTATCGCCTTGAACTGGCGATGGTGGGGCGGCTGTTTGCTCAGGACCCACAGCTTTACGCCGATATCATTATGGCGTCGGAGAGCAATCTGGCACTGATTAAGCGCTATTACAAACGTTTTGGCGAAGCGATCAGTTTGCTGGAGCAGGGAGATAAACAGGCGTTTATCGACAGCTTCCGCAAAGTGGAGCACTGGTTCGGTGACTACGCGAAGCGCTTCCAGAGCGAAAGTCGTACGCTGTTACGCCAGGCGAATGACAGTCGACAGTAATGGCAGGATTATGCCGGATAGCGCCGCTAAAGTGCCTTATCCAGCCTATGCAACATAAACAACAGGCCGGACAGGCATACGCCCTCCGGCCTTGTTGCACGTTAGCTCGGATCGACTGGCACCACGTTCTCACTGGGATAGCAACCCAACACCTTCATGGAGCGAGTAATCTCGCCCAACTCCTTGAGCGCCTTCTGCATCTGTGGGGATTCCAGATTGGCCTGGATGTCGAGATAAAACATCTCTTCCCACGGATTGCCGTGTATGGGGCGGGATTCCAGTTTGGTCATGATCAGATTGTGGTTACGCATCACCAGTAGCGCTTCCACCAGCGCGCCCGCCTGTTGTCCTGTCGCCATCAGCAGCGTTGTTTTGGCTGGCACCTGGTCAGAAACATTGATTGCTTTACGCGCCAGCACGATGAAACGCGTGATATTTTGCGTCTGATTCGCCTCGATACGTTCAAGAACCTGTAAGCCATGCAGCACGCCACCGGCTTCGCTTCCGAGCGCAGCAACGTGCGGAGAGTTCGCCTGAGCGACCTTTTCCATTGCGGCGGATGTGCTTTCGGTGTACTCAATTTTCCAGTGCGGATAACGACTGAGGAACTTGCTGCACTGCTGGAACGGCTGCGGGTGGCTGTATACCGTCTCAATGGTGTCGAGGTCCGTGGTACCGGAAACCAGCACGCAGTGATCGATAGTCACCGTCATCTCACCCACAATGGAGAGACTGGTGTGCTGGAGCAGATCGTAGACATCGTTAATTCCACCCGAGCTGGTGTTTTCAATCGGTACAACTGCGTAATCGGCCTGGCCGGTTTCAACCTGATTAAAGATATCGGCAAACTTTGTACAACCGCTCTCAATAAACTGCTCAAAGTGACGGGCAGCGTACTGGCGTGCCGCAAGATGCGAGTAAGAGCCTTTTGGTCCCAGGAACGCCACGCGCGCAGAATGCGGGTTGATCTTATTAAGATGTTGCTGGAGCAGCGCCTGCTGGGTGAGAACGGAGTCTTCGATGATGAGTTGAAAAAGGCGGGTGATGTAGTGCGCATCCAGATGATGGGCTTTGCCAAGCGTAATCAATCTGTCCAGGAGATCGCGTTCGCGGTCGATATCCCGTACCGGGCGATGGGATTCAAGCTTGGCTTTGCCGACTTCAACTGCCAGCCCACGTCGCTCGGCCAGTAACGCCAGTAATTTTGCATCCAGCGCGCTGATTTTATCGCGCAGCGCCAGTAATGGGTTTTCCGATGTCATAGTGTTGCCTTTATTGTTATCAATAAAAAAGGCCCCCCGGTGTGGGAGGCCTTATTGTTCGTCTTCGCATTCTTTTTCACACGACGAAAGCCTCCCATTCAGGGGAAGGTAAAAAAGAATGCGAAGAAGAACGGAGTGTGTTTCATATCAGTTTCCTTAAGTGATGTCAGTAAAGTACCCGTACTGTTTTCACCCTGTCAACAAAAAACGCGCCCGAAGGCGCGTTGGCGATACACTCAATGTAAGGGACTACTCTTCTTCTGCTTCGACGAAGTTGGCGTCTTTTACTGAAGTTGTTGCACGACGGGCTTCGCCTTTGTGCTGCACTTTATTGAGCTGCCGTTCCAGCTTGTTGATCAAATCGTTAATAGCGGTATACATATCTTCGTGTTTTGCGCTGGCGACCAGATGTCCGTTCGGTGTATTGATGGTGGCATCAGCAATGAAACCCTGTGGCTCCTTGGACAGAATGATATGTGGATTAATGAGATGGGTTTGCCATTTTTCAAGTTTGGCGAGACGGTCTGCGACATGTTGGCGAATTGCCGGAGTAATTTCCATTTGTTTACTGGTAATGTTCATTGTCATAAATTTTACCTCTTGTCTTTCCCGTCTTGGTGATTCCAGCATACCGTTCCTAATGTCAAAATGTGTGATTTAAATCACATTATTTTGTCACTTTTTGTCAAGGGTACCTTTTTGTGAGTTATCGCAGGAAGAGGTGATTTTTAACTTGAGGAAAGCCAGAAAGCAGGCCATATTTGATGAGTTGCGTCACGCAAAAGTCATCAGCGCCACGACGCGAAACGGATAAAAAAACGGCAGCTCAGCGCTGCCGTTTTTGCATCTGAAAATCGATCAGGTGTTGCTGCTGTTAGCGGCGATAATCTTCGCCACTTTGTCAGCCTGCGCCGTCATCTGCATTTCGCGATAGGCATTTTCCATCAACGGCAGGGCATCACGCGTTGCCTGCGTATCCGGGAAATCGCGCAGCATACCTTCTACACGGTTAACCACGGCAACCCATGCACCGCGCTGAGTGTAATAATCCGCAACGGAGTACTCATATTTCGCCAGACGATCTTTCAGGAACACCAGACGTTTGGTGGCGTCGGTGGTGTACTGGCTGTTCGGATAACCGCGAACCAGTTTCGAAAAGTCATTGAACGCAGCTCGCGCATGCTGAGGGTCACGGTCGCTACGATCAACACCAAAGAACCCTTGTAACGCGCTGTCATCTAACGCCATATTGGTCAGGCCACGCATATACATGACATAATCAATGTTAGGATGAGTTGGATTCAGGCGGATAAAGCGATCGATGGCAGCCTGAGCAAGCGGCAGATCGGCGTTTTTGTAGTAGGCGTAGATGAGATCTAACTGCACCTGCTGAGAATAAGGACCAAATGGATAGCGGTTATCCAACGCTTCCAATTGCGTTATTGCCTGTTTCCAGTTACCGTCCTGCAGCTTTTGCTGAGCAGTCGCGTAGATTTCATTAGGCGGATTATCGGGCACCTCTTCCTTTGAACCAGAGCAACCCGCCAAAAACAGGCTCAACGTGGCTGCTGCCACCAGATATTTCATGCGCGTCATGACGTTTTGACTTTCCTCAAAATGTTTTACGGGAGATTCTCTGTTCCTGCTCCCGGTTAAGACCAGCTACAATAGCACACTATATTAAACGGCAAAGCCGTAAAACCCAACGTTAAACGAAGAAGCTGTATATGGCACAACGAGTACAACTCACCGCAACGGTATCCGAAAATCAACTCGGTCAACGCTTAGATCAAGCTTTGGCCGAAATGTTCCCTGATTATTCGCGATCGCGCATAAAAGATTGGATTCTTGAACGGCGCGTGCTGGTCAACGGTAAACTTTGCGACAAACCAAAAGAAAAAGTGTTAGGCGGAGAACGGGTAGCCATCGATGCTGAAATCGATGAAGAAATCCGCTTCGAGCCTCAGGATATCCCACTGGATATCGTTTATGAAGATGATGACATCATTGTTATCAACAAGCCACGCGATCTGGTTGTTCATCCTGGCGCGGGCAACCCGGACGGCACGGTTCTGAATGCATTACTGCATTATTATCCGCCAATTGCTGATGTTCCACGCGCAGGTATTGTCCATCGCCTGGATAAAGACACCACCGGGCTGATGGTGGTTGCGAAAACCGTTCCGGCGCAAACGCGGCTGGTGGAAGCGCTGCAACTGCGTGAGATTACCCGTGAATACGAAGCGGTAGCGATCGGTCATATGACGGCTGGCGGCACGGTGGAAGAACCTATCAGCCGTCACCCGACGAAGCGTACTCATATGGCGGTGCATCCGATGGGTAAACCAGCGGTCACGCACTATCGCATCATGGAACACTTCCGTGTGCACACGCGTCTGCGCTTGCGTCTGGAGACCGGACGTACGCACCAGATCCGCGTGCATATGGCGCATATTACCCATCCGCTGGTGGGCGATCAGGTATACGGTGGCCGTCCGCGTCCGCCGAAAGGCGCGTCGGAGGCATTTATCTCGACATTGCGTAAATTCGACCGTCAAGCGCTACATGCCACCATGCTGCGTCTGTATCACCCGATTTCCGGTATCGAAATGGAATGGCATGCGCCGATCCCACAGGATATGGTGGAACTGATTGAGGCGATGCGTGCGGATTTCGAAGAACATAAGGATGACGTGGCCTGGCTATGAGTGAGCTTATTGTCCCGCAGTGGCCTCTGCCGAACGGTGTGGCGGCCTGCAGTTCGACCCGTACCGGTGGTGTGAGTTTGCCGCCGTATGATGCCTTAAACCTGGGCGCCCACTGTGGCGATAACCCGGAGCATGTCGAAGAGAACCGCAGACGCCTGTTTGCTGCGGGCAATCTGCCTTCAAAACCGGTCTGGCTGGAACAGGTGCATGGAAAAGACGTCCTGAAGCTGACCGGCGAGCCTTACGCCTCTAAACGGGCGGATGCGTCATACAGTAATACGCCGGGTACCGTTTGTGCGGTAATGACGGCAGACTGTCTGCCCGTACTCTTTTGTAATCGGGCAGGAACGGAGGTGGCGGCAGCCCATGCGGGCTGGCGTGGATTATGTGAAGGTGTACTGGAAGAGACGGTGGCCTGCTTTGCTGATAAGCCTGAAAATATTCTTGCCTGGTTAGGCCCGGCGATTGGTCCTGCAGCGTTCGAAGTCGGACCTGAGGTGCACGAGGCGTTTATCGCCAAAGAGGCTAATGCGCATGAAGCCTTTGAGCCTCACGGCGAAAAATATCTGGCGAATATTTATCAGCTTGCCCGTCAGCGCCTGGCAAATGTCGGCGTTGAGCAAATTTATGGCGGCGACCGCTGTACTTTTAGTGAAAATGAGACTTTCTTCTCTTATCGTCGCGACAAGACCACGGGGCGTATGGCAAGTTTTATTTGGCTGATATAACCTAAAGAATCAAGACGATCCGGTACGTGTAATTTTCTTTTCACATAATTCAGGTCAATAACCTTGAATAATTGAGGGATGACCTCATTTAATCTCCAGTAGCAAATTTGACCTGTTATGGGAGGAGTTATGCGTCTGGATCGTCTTACTAACAAATTCCAGCTTGCTCTTGCCGATGCCCAGTCGCTCGCACTGGGGCACGACAACCAATTCATCGAACCTCTTCATTTAATGAGCGCCTTGCTGAATCAGGAAGGGGGATCGGTACGTCCTTTATTAACCTCTGCCGGTATTAATGCCGGACAGTTACGCACCGCCATCGATCAGGCGCTGAGTCGTTTACCGCAGGTGGAAGGCACTGGCGGCGACGTCCAGCCCTCTCAGGATCTGATGCGTGTTCTGAATCTTTGCGACAAGCTGGCGCAAAAGCGAGGGGACAACTTTATTTCGTCAGAACTGTTCGTTCTGGCGGCGCTTGAGTCGCGTGGCACACTGCCCGATTTACTGAAATCGGCTGGCGCAACGACCGCGAATATTACTCAGGCAATTGAACAAATGCGTGGAGGTGAAAGCGTGAACGACCAGGGGGCTGAAGACCAACGTCAGGCCTTGAAAAAATACACTGTCGATCTGACTGAGCGTGCCGAGCAGGGCAAACTTGACCCGGTTATCGGCCGTGATGAAGAGATCCGCCGGACCATTCAGGTTCTGCAGCGTCGTACAAAAAACAACCCGGTGTTAATCGGTGAGCCTGGTGTCGGTAAAACGGCGATTGTTGAAGGACTGGCACAGCGAATCATTAATGGTGAAGTCCCTGAAGGGTTAAAAGGCCGTCGCGTACTGGCGCTGGATATGGGCGCGCTGGTGGCAGGGGCAAAATACCGCGGTGAATTTGAAGAACGCTTAAAAGGCGTACTCAACGATCTTGCCAAACAGGAAGGGAATGTCATCCTGTTTATCGACGAATTGCACACCATGGTGGGCGCAGGTAAAGCGGATGGCGCAATGGATGCCGGGAACATGCTGAAACCGGCGCTGGCGCGTGGGGAACTGCACTGCGTAGGGGCGACTACGCTCGACGAGTATCGGCAGTACATCGAAAAAGATGCGGCGCTGGAACGTCGTTTCCAGAAAGTGTTCGTGGCTGAGCCGTCAGTGGAAGATACCATTGCGATACTGCGTGGTCTGAAAGAACGTTATGAACTGCATCACCATGTGCAGATTACTGACCCGGCAATCGTCGCGGCCGCCACGCTGTCTCATCGTTACATTGCCGATCGCCAGTTGCCGGATAAAGCCATCGACCTGATCGATGAAGCGGCATCCAGCATCCGTATGCAGATTGACTCTAAGCCGGAAGAACTGGACAGACTCGACCGCCGCATTATCCAGCTCAAGCTGGAGCAGCAGGCATTAATGAAAGAGTCTGATGAGGCGAGTAAAAAACGCCTCGATATGCTTAACGAAGAGCTGGATGATAAAGAGCGTCAGTACTCTGAATTAGAAGAAGAGTGGAAAGCGGAAAAAGCGTCGCTCTCCGGAACACAAACGATCAAAGCCGAGCTGGAACAGGCGAAGATTGCTATTGAACAGGCGCGTCGTGTTGGCGATCTGGCGCGGATGTCAGAACTGCAATACGGTAAAATTCCTGAGCTGGAAAAACAGCTGGAAGCCGCGACGCAGTCAGAAGGTAAAACCATGCGTCTGTTGCGTAATAAAGTGACGGATGCGGAAATTGCCGAAGTGCTGGCGCGCTGGACCGGTATTCCGGTCGCGAGAATGCTGGAAGGCGAGCGCGAAAAACTGTTGCGTATGGAGCAAGAGTTACATAGCCGTGTGATCGGTCAGAATGAAGCGGTCGAAGCCGTATCGAATGCGATTCGTCGTAGCCGTGCCGGTCTTGCCGATCCAAACCGCCCGATTGGCTCGTTCCTGTTCCTCGGCCCAACCGGGGTCGGTAAAACCGAGCTGTGTAAGGCGCTGGCAAACTTTATGTTTGACAGTGATGATGCGATGGTGCGGATCGACATGTCCGAGTTTATGGAGAAACACTCCGTATCACGTCTGGTGGGTGCGCCTCCGGGATATGTCGGTTATGAAGAGGGTGGCTACCTGACAGAAGCGGTTCGTCGTCGTCCTTATTCCGTTATTCTGCTTGATGAAGTTGAGAAAGCGCATCCTGATGTGTTCAACATTCTTCTGCAGGTACTGGATGATGGTCGTCTGACCGATGGACAGGGGAGAACGGTCGACTTCCGTAATACGGTGGTCATTATGACCTCTAACCTGGGTTCCGATTTGATTCAGGAACGCTTTGGCGATCTCGACTACAGCCATATGAAAGATCTGGTGTTAGGTGTGGTGAGTCACAACTTCCGCCCGGAATTCATCAACCGTATAGATGAGGTTGTGGTATTCCATCCGTTGGGTGAACAACACATCGCGTCTATTGCGCAGATCCAACTGCAGCGTCTGTACAAACGTCTGGAAGAGCGTGGCTATGAAATCCACATCTCTGATGAAGCGCTGAAACTGCTGAGCGCAAATGGTTATGATCCGGTGTATGGGGCGCGTCCGTTGAAACGTGCAATCCAGCAGCAGATCGAAAACCCGCTGGCGCAGCAAATCCTGTCTGGAGAGTTAATTCCAGGCAAAACGATTCGTCTTGAGGTAAACGACGATCGGATTGTCGCAGTACAGTAATTCTTGATGAAATAATTAATGGGCTCTTCGGAGCCCATTTTTGTTTAAAAAACAGGCTAAAATGATGGTTTATAGAGTGGTTTGCCTGGAAAGTGAGCAGTCGATAAGTTTTTTGTATTTTTGACTTGTCAGCCCGAAATAACTCCCTATAATGCGCCTCCACTGACACGGAACAACGGCACACAAGCCGCCGGGTCAGCAGGGTTCTCCGGTGAAAACCAGTGATGAACACCGACAGAGAAAAGCGAAATAAATGCTTGACTCTGAATGAGGAAAACGTAATATACGTGACCTCGCGACAGAGCGCTAAAGCGCGTCGCAACTGCTCTTTAACAATTTATCAGACAATCTGTGTGGGCACTCAGAGTGACATGGATTCTTAACGTCGCAAGACGAAAAATGAATACCAAGTCTCAAAGAGTGAACACGTAATTCATTACGACGTTTAATTCTAGGAGCATCAAACTTAAATTGAAGAGTTTGATCATGGCTCAGATTGAACGCTGGCGGCAGGCCTAACACATGCAAGTCGAACGGTAACAGGAAGCAGCTTGCTGCTTTGCTGACGAGTGGCGGACGGGTGAGTAATGTCTGGGAAACTGCCCGATGGAGGGGGATAACTACTGGAAACGGTAGCTAATACCGCATAATGTCGCAAGACCAAAGAGGGGGACCTTAGGGCCTCTTGCCATCGGATGTGCCCAGATGGGATTAGCTTGTTGGTGAGGTAACGGCTCACCAAGGCGACGATCCCTAGCTGGTCTGAGAGGATGACCAGCCACACTGGAACTGAGACACGGTCCAGACTCCTACGGGAGGCAGCAGTGGGGAATATTGCACAATGGGCGCAAGCCTGATGCAGCCATGCCGCGTGTATGAAGAAGGCCTTCGGGTTGTAAAGTACTTTCAGCGGGGAGGAAGGGGTTAAGGTTAATAACCTTAGCCATTGACGTTACCCGCAGAAGAAGCACCGGCTAACTCCGTGCCAGCAGCCGCGGTAATACGGAGGGTGCAAGCGTTAATCGGAATTACTGGGCGTAAAGCGCACGCAGGCGGTCTGTCAAGTCGGATGTGAAATCCCCGGGCTCAACCTGGGAACTGCATTCGAAACTGGCAGGCTTGAGTCTCGTAGAGGGGGGTAGAATTCCAGGTGTAGCGGTGAAATGCGTAGAGATCTGGAGGAATACCGGTGGCGAAGGCGGCCCCCTGGACGAAGACTGACGCTCAGGTGCGAAAGCGTGGGGAGCAAACAGGATTAGATACCCTGGTAGTCCACGCCGTAAACGATGTCTATTTGGAGGTTGTGCCCTTGAGGTGTGGCTTCCGGAGCTAACGCGTTAAATAGACCGCCTGGGGAGTACGGCCGCAAGGTTAAAACTCAAATGAATTGACGGGGGCCCGCACAAGCGGTGGAGCATGTGGTTTAATTCGATGCAACGCGAAGAACCTTACCTGGTCTTGACATCCACAGAACTTGGCAGAGATGCCTTGGTGCCTTCGGGAACTGTGAGACAGGTGCTGCATGGCTGTCGTCAGCTCGTGTTGTGAAATGTTGGGTTAAGTCCCGCAACGAGCGCAACCCTTATCCTTTGTTGCCAGCGGTCCGGCCGGGAACTCAAAGGAGACTGCCAGTGATAAACTGGAGGAAGGTGGGGATGACGTCAAGTCATCATGGCCCTTACGACCAGGGCTACACACGTGCTACAATGGCATATACAAAGAGAAGCGACCTCGCGAGAGCAAGCGGACCTCATAAAGTATGTCGTAGTCCGGATTGGAGTCTGCAACTCGACTCCATGAAGTCGGAATCGCTAGTAATCGTGGATCAGAATGCCACGGTGAATACGTTCCCGGGCCTTGTACACACCGCCCGTCACACCATGGGAGTGGGTTGCAAAAGAAGTAGGTAGCTTAACCTTCGGGAGGGCGCTTACCACTTTGTGATTCATGACTGGGGTGAAGTCGTAACAAGGTAACCGTAGGGGAACCTGCGGTTGGATCACCTCCTTACCTTAAAGAACCTGCCTTTGTAGTGCCCACACAGATTGTCTGATGAAAAGTAAAAAGCAAGGCGTCTTGCCGAAGCAGACTTCAGTGTCCCCTTCGTCTAGAGGCCCAGGACACCGCCCTTTCACGGCGGTAACAGGGGTTCGAATCCCCTAGGGGACGCCACTTGCTGGTTTGTGTGAGTGAAAGTCGCCGACCTTTGTATCTCAAAACTGACTCAGCGAGTCATGTTTGAGATATTTGCTCTTTAAAAATCTGGATCAAGCTGAAAATTGAAACGACACACATGTTATGTGTGTTCGAGTCTCTCAAATTTTCGCAACACGATGATGAATCGAAAGAAACATCTTCGGGTTGTGAGGTTAAGCGACTAAGCGTACACGGTGGATGCCCTGGCAGTCAGAGGCGATGAAGGACGTGCTAATCTGCGAAAAGCGTCGGTAAGGTGATATGAACCGTTATAACCGGCGATGTCCGAATGGGGAAACCCAGTGCAATTCGTTGCACTATCGTTAACTGAATCCATAGGTTAACGAGGCGAACCGGGGGAACTGAAACATCTAAGTACCCCGAGGAAAAGAAATCAACCGAGATTCCCCCAGTAGCGGCGAGCGAACGGGGAGCAGCCCAGAGCCTGAATCAGCATGTGTGGTAGTGGAACGGTCTGGAAAGGCCGGCGATACAGGGTGACAGCCCCGTACACAAAATTGCATGTGCTGTGAGCTCGATGAGTAGGGCGGGACACGTGGTATCCTGTCTGAATATGGGGGGACCATCCTCCAAGGCTAAATACTCCTGACTGACCGATAGTGAACCAGTACCGTGAGGGAAAGGCGAAAAGAACCCCGGTGAGGGGAGTGAAAAAGAACCTGAAACCGTGTACGTACAAGCAGTGGGAGCCTCTTTAATGGGGTGACTGCGTACCTTTTGTATAATGGGTCAGCGACTTATATTCTGTAGCAAGGTTAACCGAATAGGGGAGCCGAAGGGAAACCGAGTCTTAACTGGGCGTTAAGTTGCAGGGTATAGACCCGAAACCCGGTGATCTAGCCATGGGCAGGTTGAAGGTTGGGTAACACTAACTGGAGGACCGAACCGACTAATGTTGAAAAATTAGCGGATGACTTGTGGCTGGGGGTGAAAGGCCAATCAAACCGGGAGATAGCTGGTTCTCCCCGAAAGCTATTTAGGTAGCGCCTCGTGAATTCATCTCCGGGGGTAGAGCACTGTTTCGGCTAGGGGGCCATCCCGGCTTACCAACCCGATGCAAACTGCGAATACCGGAGAATGTTATCACGGGAGACACACGGCGGGTGCTAACGTCCGTCGTGAAGAGGGAAACAACCCAGACCGCCAGCTAAGGTCCCAAAGTCATGGTTAAGTGGGAAACGATGTGGGAAGGCTCAGACAGCCAGGATGTTGGCTTAGAAGCAGCCATCATTTAAAGAAAGCGTAATAGCTCACTGGTCGAGTCGGCCTGCGCGGAAGATGTAACGGGGCTAAACCATGCACCGAAGCTGCGGCAGCGACACTAAGTGTTGTTGGGTAGGGGAGCGTTCTGTAAGCCTGTGAAGGTGTGCTGTGAGGCATGCTGGAGGTATCAGAAGTGCGAATGCTGACATAAGTAACGATAAAGCGGGTGAAAAGCCCGCTCGCCGGAAGACCAAGGGTTCCTGTCCAACGTTAATCGGGGCAGGGTGAGTCGACCCCTAAGGCGAGGCCGAAAGGCGTAGTCGATGGGAAACAGGTTAATATTCCTGTACCAGGTGTTACTGCGAAGGGGGGACGGAGAAGGCTATGTTGGCCGGGCGACGGTTGTCCCGGTTTAAGCGTGTAGGTGTGTGTTCCAGGTAAATCCGGTTCACTTTAACACTGAGGCGTGATGACGAGGCACTACGGTGCTGAAGCAACAAATGCCCTGCTTCCAGGAAAAGCCTCTAAGCATCAGGTAACATCAGATCGTACCCCAAACCGACACAGGTGGTCAGGTAGAGAATACCAAGGCGCTTGAGAGAACTCGGGTGAAGGAACTAGGCAAAATGGTGCCGTAACTTCGGGAGAAGGCACGCTGATATGTAGGTGAAGCGATTTACTCGTGGAGCTGAAATCAGTCGAAGATACCAGCTGGCTGCAACTGTTTATTAAAAACACAGCACTGTGCAAACACGAAAGTGGACGTATACGGTGTGACGCCTGCCCGGTGCCGGAAGGTTAATTGATGGGGTTATCCGTAAGGAGAAGCTCTTGATCGAAGCCCCGGTAAACGGCGGCCGTAACTATAACGGTCCTAAGGTAGCGAAATTCCTTGTCGGGTAAGTTCCGACCTGCACGAATGGCGTAATGATGGCCAGGCTGTCTCCACCCGAGACTCAGTGAAATTGAACTCGCTGTGAAGATGCAGTGTACCCGCGGCAAGACGGAAAGACCCCGTGAACCTTTACTATAGCTTGACACTGAACACTGGTCCTTGATGTGTAGGATAGGTGGGAGGCTTTGAAGCGCGGACGCCAGTTCGTGTGGAGCCGCCCTTGAAATACCACCCTTTAATGGCTGGTGTTCTAACGTGGGCCCGTAATCCGGGTTGCGGACAGTGTCTGGTGGGTAGTTTGACTGGGGCGGTCTCCTCCTAAAGAGTAACGGAGGAGCACGAAGGTTAGCTAATCCTGGTCGGACATCAGGAGGTTAGTGCAAAGGCATAAGCTAGCTTGACTGCGAGCGTGACGGCGCGAGCAGGTGCGAAAGCAGGTCTTAGTGATCCGGTGGTTCTGAATGGAAGGGCCATCGCTCAACGGATAAAAGGTACTCCGGGGATAACAGGCTGATACCGCCCAAGAGTTCATATCGACGGCGGTGTTTGGCACCTCGATGTCGGCTCATCACATCCTGGGGCTGAAGTAGGTCCCAAGGGTATGGCTGTTCGCCATTTAAAGTGGTACGCGAGCTGGGTTTAGAACGTCGTGAGACAGTTCGGTCCCTATCTGCCGTGGGCGCTGGAGAATTGAGGGGGGCTGCTCCTAGTACGAGAGGACCGGAGTGGACGCATCACTGGTGTTCGGGTTGTCATGCCAATGGCACTGCCCGGTAGCTAAATGCGGAAGAGATAAGTGCTGAAAGCATCTAAGCACGAAACTTGCCCCGAGATGAGTTCTCCCTGACCCTTTAAGGGTCCTGAAGGAACGTTGAAGACGACGACGTTGATAGGCCGGGTGTGTAAGCGCAGCGATGCGTTGAGCTAACCGGTACTAATGAACCGTGAGGCTTAACCTTACAACGCCGAAGCTGTTTTGGCGGATTGAGAAAATTTTCAGCCTGATTACAGATTAGATTAACCGGCGAAAGGCGGGTTAATAAACAGAATTTGCCTGGCGGCTGTAGCGCGGTGGTCCCACCTGACCCCATGCCGAACTCAGAAGTGAAACGCCGTAGCGCCGATGGTAGTGTGGGGTCTCCCCATGCGAGAGTAGGGAACTGCCAGGCATCAATTAAGTGAAGAGCCCATCCTGACGGATGGGCTTTTTTGCGTTTCTGCGCTGCAAATTTGGAGTGTGGCTTTGCCTTATCCGGCCTGCTGTCAGGGCGAGGCTCCGTGGTTAACGGACACGACCGTCCAGAATAGTCGAACCTCTGCGCGCGCCGTCACGATGAATCTCATCAACTGATCCCTGCGCTTACTCCTAAATTCTTTCCCTGCTAATTAAAACCGCGATCGCTGTCACACAATAATATATAACAATTATATAACATTTCTTTTACTAAAAAAGACAGAAAACGCAACCGGATCTTTGGCAGGAGTACAACTTTAATGACTGAAAGCAGTGTAACTGCGAACGGGTCACTGACTGATAGTGATACCCGTCGTCGCATATGGGCAATTGTAGGCGCGTCATCCGGAAATCTGGTTGAATGGTTTGATTTCTATGTCTACTCGTTTTGCTCGCTCTATTTTGCCCACATCTTCTTTCCTTCCGGAAACACGACAACGCAGCTACTACAAACCGCAGGCGTTTTTGCGGCCGGGTTTTTAATGCGTCCGATTGGTGGTTGGCTATTCGGTCGTATAGCCGATAAACATGGTCGTAAAAAATCCATGCTTTTGTCCGTTTGTATGATGTGTCTGGGATCGCTGGTGATCGCTTGCCTGCCAGGTTATGAAACCATTGGAACCTGGGCTCCGGCGCTGTTACTGCTGGCGCGTTTGTTCCAGGGATTATCTGTTGGTGGGGAGTATGGCACCAGCGCAACCTACATGAGTGAAGTTGCTGTCGAGGGCCGTAAGGGGTTTTACGCCTCTTTCCAGTACGTCACACTTATCGGTGGTCAACTGTTGGCGCTGCTGGTTGTGGTTGTCTTACAGCAGACTATGGAAGATTCAGCCCTCAGAGAGTGGGGCTGGCGTATTCCTTTCGCATTAGGCGCAGTACTGGCGATTGTGGCGCTCTGGTTACGTCGTCAACTGGATGAAACATCAAAGCAGGAAACGCGTGCGCTGAAAGAGGCGGGCTCGCTGAAAGGGTTAAGGCGTAACCGTAGAGCGTTCATCATGGTGCTCGGGTTCACCGCGGCGGGATCGCTGTGCTTCTATACCTTCACTACCTATATGCAAAAGTATCTGGTAAACACCGCAGGTATGCATGCCAATGTGGCAAGCGGCATTATGACGGCGGCGCTATTTGTTTATATGCTTGTGCAGCCGCTGTTTGGTGCGTTGTCAGATAAAATTGGCCGACGTACCTCCATGCTGTGTTTCGGCGCGCTGGCAACCCTGTTTACTGTCCCCATTTTGACCGCGCTTCAGAATGTGACTTCGCCGTATGCAGCATTTGGTCTGGTAATGTGCGCGCTGCTGATCGTCAGTTTCTACACCTCGATCAGCGGTATATTGAAAGCTGAAATGTTCCCGGCACAGGTTCGCGCATTAGGAGTGGGGCTTTCTTATGCCGTGGCGAATGCTCTGTTTGGTGGTTCGGCGGAATATGTGGCGCTGTCGCTGAAGTCTGTCGGTATGGAGACGTCGTTCTTCTGGTATGTCACCGTTATGTCGATCGTCGCATTTTTGGTTTCGTTGACGTTGCATCGCAAAGGGAAAGGTCTGCGCCTCTAGTGATGCGCCATTTGCCAGAGGGTATAGCCGGTCGTTGCACCGGCGACATCCCAGGCAAAGTCTTTCCAGCTCCAGCCGCTCCCTGCGGGGCGGCTATCCCAAAGCTCCTTTGACGCCCCCAGACTGACCGAGAACATAAACCCTATCATCGCACTGTGATCGCGGCTGATTCCCTGATGTTGCGCGTACTCATTACCTGCGGCTGAGAGCATCGCGGAAGCAATAAAGTGCTGTGCTTTGTCCTGCCCACTCCAGCTATCCTGCGCCATATGGCTACAGCCTGACAGAATAAAGGCGCTCAGAAGAAAAATAACGCGCACCATGCCCCCATAGAAAAAACCCCGTTCAGGACGGGGTTTCACTTTTACAGAATACGGCTTATCAGCCTGTCGATTCGAATACGACGTAATCGACGGATCAGTTTGCGAACTTTTACCGGGTAATCGGCAATGCTCTGCAAGTCACGATAGTGTTTAACGACCGTGGTATGCGTACGAATTAGCGCCAGCTCTTTCTCGCGCTGTGCAGCCAGCTCTTGCTTAGGATCGTGGATCAGGATTGCATTTTCCAGATCCAGACGCCAGGCGCGCGGGTTGAGGTTGTTCCCGGTCAGCAGCATCCACTTGTCATCGATCCACATCCCTTTGAGATGGTAGGTATTGTCGTCATCTTTCCACAAGCGAACGACCAGTTGATCGGTATTGACGTAATACTGCAAACGACTCAGGAAACGACGCAGGTTAATCTCATAGAGATAGGGCAATGCGCCAATTATCTTAAATGGTTCATTTTCCGGGATATAAAAATCGTTGGCGGTTTTATCCCCCACAATGATCTCAACCTTCTTCCCTTCGCGCAGCAGTTGAATGATGTTGCGAACAAGAATTGCTGGCAGGTTGAAATAGGGGGTGCAAATCGTGAGCTTATGCTCCGCACAGGGCATAAGGTGGAAAATGGTTTTGTTCAGCAGGCTGGATTTCCCCAGACCGACCAATGGCGTCACGGACAGCTGTTCATTATCGGCATCGCCCTGGAAGTGATAAGCCGCGTCACGAAGCTCCTGGCGGTATAAACGAATGTCGTTTTTAATCTCCGGGCTTTTCGGACGCTGGGTATTATCCAGACGATTTACGCCACGACCGTTCATCAGGTTCTGGGTCACCCACTCGAACATGATGTCTGCCATTCTGGCGTTGCGGATTAGCTGATAGCGGTCATAGCGATATTTATCGTGCTGATGCAGATAGACATCGTTAAGACTGGCGCCGCTGTACAGGACGCTATCATCAATGATAAAGCCTTTAAAGTGCAGCACGCCAAGGGCTTCGCGGGTATTGATCGGCACACCGTATACCGGCACATCGACACCCGGATTTTCATGCGCCATTCGGCAATACCAGTCGGCGTTGGTATTGGATGCTGCCGCGCCAATACGTCCACGCTGCGCACGATGCCAGTCGACGAGTACCCGAACATCCAACTCAGGACGCTGCCGTTTCGCCTCGTAAAGCGCGCTAAGAATGCCTTTGCCACCGTCATCCTGTTCCAGATACAGGGCAATAATGCAAATGCGCTGCTTCGCGCTGGCTATCTTTTCCAGCAGGGTCTCCCTGAACCTGGCGGGAGCATAAAAGAAATCGACATCATCAACTGATTGAGAAATCTTAGGTAGTTGGGCAAGGTGTTGTTGATGTTTATTACGCTTAAATTTTGACAACATCACAGTGCATTTCTTCTCTGTTCATTGAAGGGTCCTCTGTGCTATGCAGACGACATAAGCGGGCAATGATAACACCGTCCCCGTTAAAGTGGTCAACATTTCCAGTACCTTACTCACGATTCCTCGGGCGGAGCCAGATCCAGCGACAGCCCGACGATTCCCTCTTCGAGCTGGATATCCACGCTAAACCCAAGCTTACGCGCCAGCGCGACCATGCCACGATTATTTGGCATCGTAATACCATTCAGCCTTCTCAGTCCGTGATCTCGTGTATAGGTAATCAATTTTTCCAGCAATCGACGACCCAATCCTAACCCTTTGAGATCGGAACGAACCAGTACGGCAAATTCCGCATCAACATTATCCGGATCGGAGATCGCTCGCGTCACTCCCAGGATCTCTTCCGTTCGTTCTACGCGCCTCACCGCAACAAACGCCATTTCCCGATCGTAGTCGATTTGCGTCATGTTGGCTAAATCTTCATGAGTAAATTCATTGATCTCGCTGAAATAGCGGTAATAAAGATCTTCTTTGGTGACCTGGGAAATAAACTGCTGAAGCTGGGGTTCATCTTCTGGCAGGATAGGACGGAACAGACATTGCTCGCCATTTTTCATCTCCACCCACTCTTCCAGTTGATGCGGATAGGGGCGAATGGCAAGACGACTTTCGTTATCGCCCTCGAATGGGGCGATATCCAGCGTGACATCCAGGGCGGTAAACTCACCGGCGGAGGCCAGCAGCGGGTGAATATCCAGACGCTGGATCTCCGGGCAGTCGACAATCAGGTTTGAGACCTGAACCAGCAACTGACTTAACCCCGCGACATCCAACGGGCGCAGCGCACTGCGGCCACGGATCTTTTTATTCTTGATCGCCTGAATCACTAAATAACGCGCCAGATTCATGTTTAGCGGCGGTAATGCCACCACGGCCTGCTCTTCAGGCCGCCACTCAACGCCGCCTTCACCCAACATAATCAATGGGCCAAATACGGGATCGTGCTCAACCACCACGCGCAGTTCCTGCGCTCCCGCACGGTTCGCCATACTTTGCACCAGCAGACCGTGGATCCGCGCCTGGGGCCAGGTCATTTTCACACGATCAATAATTGCATTGGCTGCCTGTTGAACTTCGTTTGCCGTACGCAGGTAGAGCATTACGCCCTGAACTTCAGATTTGTGCGGGATGTCCGGTGAACGCAGCTTCAGCGCGACCGGGTAGCCAATCTGTTCTGCAATATGGACGGCCTCGATGCTGTCGCCGGCAATCCAGGTCGGGAGCGTATGTAAGCCATAAGCCTGCAGGATCGGCTGAACCTCATGGGTATCGAGTGAAGTTGCTCCATCGGCAATCGCCTGCTGAAGCAGATCATGCGCCTGGGCCGTGTTGGAGGTCAGATTGCTGGGCAGGGCCGGCGTTTCACGCAGCTGTTTCTGGTTGCGCCGGTATTCGACCATATGCATAAACGCAGTGATCGTCCCTTCCGGAGTACGATAGGTAGGGAGTCCGGCTTCACTGAACAGTCTACGGGCTTCCTGAGAGGAAAACTCGCCACACCAGTTGGTCAATAGCGAGACAAATTTTCCACGCGGGTGGTGCTTAACGGTTCCAATCAGCGTTTGTGCACACTCAGTGGCGGGGGCGGCGGCACTGGGGGAG
Organism: Citrobacter sp. CFNIH10; assembly: GCF_002934585.1. Lineage (NCBI taxonomy): Bacteria > Pseudomonadati > Pseudomonadota > Gammaproteobacteria > Enterobacterales > Enterobacteriaceae > Citrobacter > Citrobacter sp. CFNIH10. Next base: position 5,146,913 of record NZ_CP026216.1, on the reverse strand, counting down.
TGAATCACCATCAGTGCGTCAAAGTCCTGGCTGGCGAGCAGAATGTCCAGCGTTCGGGTGTAATGTTCAATGCTGGCATCATCACGCAGGTCCAGCGGGTTGGCGATCTCGACATGGGCAGGCAGAGCATCGCGCAGTTTCTGGCTGGTCTCTTCACTCAGCATGGCGAGCTTGCCGTTGCGGGACCAAAGTTGATCAAGCGCCAGCGCCGCAGGCGCGGCACCGTTACTGATGATCATCAGCCTGTCACCGCGCAGAGGACGCATATGGCTGAGCGTTTCCACTGCGGAAAAGAGCTCATGGGTATCTTTCACGCGCAGCAGACCGGCGCGTTGAATGGCGGCATCCCAGGCCGGATCCATTCCGGCGCTGGTATGCAATAACCGCTGCGCTGCCGGGCTGCGACCGCTCTTAATCACCAGAATGGGTTTGTTGCGCGCGGCGCTACGGGCGGCGGATACAAAGTGCCGGGCATCGCTGAGATGTTCGAGATAAAGCAAAATAGCGCTGGTTTTGCTGTCACGCGCCAGATAATCCAGCAGCTCATCGACATCAATATCCAGGCTGTCGCCGAGGGCAATGAAATAGGAAAAGCCCATTTCCCGCTGCTGTGCCCAGTCGAGAATGGTATTGGAAACCGCAGCGGACTGAGAAATAAAGGCCAGTTTGCCGCGCTTAATCGGGACCGGCGAGAAGCTGGCATTCAACCCCTGCCAGGGTGCCAGCAGGCCAAGACTGTTAGGGCCGAGCAGACGCATGTTGTAGCGTTGCGCACAGGTCAGCAGTTCTGCATGTTGCGCGCCAGGGGCCGAGAGAATAATGCAGGTTTTACAGCCTTTTTCCCCAAGCGCTTCCAGCAAGGCCAGATTACGGCTGGCATTGGTACACAGCACGGCAAGGTCGGGGGTGAAGGGCAGACTGGCAATATCGGGCCAGGCCAGGACGCCCAGAACGGCTTTCCAGGCTGGGGTTACCGGCAAAACGGGACCGTTAAATCCTCCTGCCAGCAGATTGCGCATCATCAGATATCCCGCCCGATTGGGCTTCATCGATGCCCCGATCACCGCGATCGATTTTGGTCGCAGAAGTGCTTCCAGTCCTCGCTGACTCATACCGGTTTCCCTTACACAGAAGTGACCGAATGATTCTAAACGCTTTCTGCTGATTCTGCTGTGATGCTTCCCTGATGTTGGGTTTTTCCCGCGAGGTAGCGCGTTTTAAAACGGGTAAAGTGCTCGCCGAGGCTGCTTGCTGCATCGGTATCACCGGCCAGATCCAACAGCGCAATGGCGACTTCAGCGGTACAATACTGCCCTTCGGCATGGACTTCACGCAGGTGATAGGCCGACAACCGCGACAGATCCACCGAGATCACGGGGAGAGAGTCGAGATACGGGCTTTTACGGAACATCTTACGCGCTTCCGGCCAGGTGCCGTCGAGCATAATAAACAGCGGAGGCTTACCTGTCGGTGGAGTGGAAATCACCACACGTTCAGCATCGGCATAGGAGGCGGGGAACACTACCATCGGCTGATACGTCGGGTTTTTCACCAGATCCAGCAAGGCCTGCGGTGGTTCTGTCCGCGACCACTGAAACGCGGCAGTATCCGGTAAAATATCGGCGATCAGACGCCCGGTATTGCTCGGTTTCATCGGTTCAGTATCAAACATCACCAGACAAAAACGGCTCGTTGCCTGAGAAGGCGACAGCGTCGCGCACAGGCAAAGTTTCAGCGGCAGCAAGCAGCGCTGGCAGCGACGAATGCGATTGCCTCGGGCGAGAAAAGGGCGAGTGGCGCGCGCCAGACGTTCAGCGCGAAGCGTGAGAACAGCGTTTTCAGTCATAGAGAATACGTTGAAAAACGTCATTGTCGCAGAGGTGAAAACGGGGCACAAGATGCGCCCCGCAGAGTTTACAGTGACTCGTTCAGCCAACTATCAAATGGCGCTTTGGGAACCGCGCCGTTCAGCATGTCGACAACCTGACCGTTTTTGAAGATCATAATGGTGGGAATACTACGGATACCAAAGCGTGCACTGAGCTCTCGTTCCGCTTCCGTGTTGATCTTCACGAAGCGAACTTTGCCGCTGCGTTCTTCGGCAACATCTTCAAAGATCGGGGCGAAGTTACGGCATGGGCCGCACCACGGTGCCCAGAAATCGATTACGACGGGCAGATCGTCTTTGAGCAGTTTATCCAGTGTTTCACCGGTCGCATTGATCACCTCCCCGTCGAACAGGTCGTGACCACAGCGTCCGCATTTTGCCGCATCCTCAACCCGATCGTCGGGAATGCGGTTGATGGCCTGGCAGCTGGTACAAACGGTATTCATAACTAACCTCTGGATGCGTCGGGGTATTGAACGGCAGAGACGCCGGTATGTTTCTAATATGTTACATATTATCGATGAGACTGTTTTAAACGACAATCTGTTTTATTCAATGAGTACAATAGTCATAAGCTTTTAAATGAAATAATGGCTAACCTGGCGCACATCGGGTAATCTGCGCGCTTCGCGCAGCGCTGGTGGAGAAAAGCATGAACGATGAATTGAAAAACAAAAGCGGCAAGGTCAAAGTGATGTATGTCCGCAGTGATGATGATTCTGATAAACGTACCCATAACCCGCGTACCGGGAAAGGTGGCGGGCGTCCAGGAAAATCTCGTGCCGACGGTGGCCGTCGCCCCGCCCGCGATGAAAGAACCCCTCAGAACCGCGATCGCAAGCGTGAAGACTCACCGTGGCGGACCGTGTCCCGCGCGCCGGGTGATGAAACGCCTGAAAAAGCCTATCACGGTGGTATCAGCGGTAAAAGCTTTATCGATCCTGAAGTCTTACGTCGTCAACGTGCAGAAGAGACCCGCGTTTACGGTGAAAATGCCTGTCAGGCCCTGTTCCAGAGTCGTCCGGACGCGATTGTCCGCGCCTGGTTCATTCAGAGCGTCACGCCGCGCTTCAAAGAAGCATTACGCTGGATGGCGGCAAACCGCAAAGCGTACCATGTGGTTGATGAAGCGGAACTGGCGAAAGCTTCAGGTACCGAACATCACGGCGGTGTCTGCTTCCTGATTAAAAAACGTAACGGCACGACGGTGAAACAGTGGGTAAGCCAGGCGGGCGCGCAGGACTGTGTGTTAGCGCTGGAAGCTATTTCTAACCCGCACAACCTCGGTGGCATGATGCGTAGCTGCGCGCACTTCGGTGTGAAAGGCGTAGTGGTGCAGGATGCGGCGCTGCTGGAGTCCGGTGCGGCGATTCGTACCGCAGAAGGCGGTGCCGAACACGTTCAGCCGATTACCGGCGACAGCATCGTTGATGTGTTGGATGATTTCCGTCAGGCGGGTTACACCGTGGTGACAACGTCCAGTGAACGCGGTAAGCCGCTGTTTAAAACTGAACTGCCAGAGAAAATCGTCCTGGTGTTAGGTCAGGACGTTGACGGTTTGCCGGATGCGGCGCGCGATGCCAGCGATCTGTGCGTTAAAATCGACGGTACGGGGAATGTTGAAAGCCTGAACGTCTCGGTGGCAACCGGTGTGCTGCTTGCCGAATGGTGGCGTCAGAACAAAGCCTGATGGAAAAATGCCAGCGATTCGCTGGCATTTTTTTTATTCGCTCTCCGCCGGTAAAACGGGCATCCAGTCAATCGGCTTCTCGCCGCGTTGTTCCAACCACTGATTCGCCAACACAAAATGGTTACAACCAAAAAATCCACGATGCGCCGAGAGCGGTGAAGGATGAGGCGCTTTCAGGACATGATGACGTTTTTGATCAATGATCGCGCCTTTCTTCTGCGCATGAGAGCCCCAGAGCAGAAAAACCACCCCTTCACGATGTTGATTAATCAGGCCGATCACTTTATCGGTGAACGTTTCCCATCCCAGACTGGCATGAGAGTGCGCCTGACCCGCCCGCACGGTTAATACCGTATTAAGCAGCAGAACGCCCTGATGCGCCCAGCTTTCCAGATAACCGTGGGCAGGACGAGTGAAACCGGGGATCGACCCCTCCAGTTCCTTATACATGTTCAGCAGCGAAGGGGGCGTAGCAATACCGGGGCGGACAGAAAACGCCAGACCATGCGCCTGCCCGGGACCGTGGTAGGGATCCTGTCCAAGGATCACGACCTTGACATCACCCAGCTCGGTGAAGCGAAACGCATTGAACACATCTTTTTGCGGCGGATAAACCGTGATCCCGGACTGACGCTCTCCGGCGACGGTATGCAGCGTATTGATAAAGTAGGGCTGCTGTTTCTCTTCAGCCAGCACATCGTGCCAGGTTAATTCAGTGGCCATCTCGCTCTCCTGCGAATTCTCGATCGTCATAGCTTAACTGCTTCTTTCAACGGCGCAAAATTCTCTCCGCGATGATGTGCGCTACGCACTTAATAAAGTTGAAAATTTGTGTAAAAAGTTTATGTCTTCACATGGCGTAAGTTGATGTAAAACAATAAAATCATCTCATCTCCCTATTCTGCATGTGGATTTTATTGATTTAAATCAATGAATCGAGGGTGTTAGGGGGGTATATATACACTCAAGCAACAATGGTTTTACCAATTGGCCGCGAGCCGGCCAACCCTAATCAAATACTTTGCCGGGGAGGCATCACAATGATTACAGGTATCCAGATTACTAAAGCCGCTAATGACGATCTGCTGAATTCCTTCTGGCTGCTGGACAGCGAAAAAGGCGAAGCGCGTTGCATCGCAGCGAAAGCCGGTTTTGCCGAAGATGAAGTGGTAGCGGTCAGCAAACTGGGTGAAATTGAGTACCGCGAAATTCCGATGGAAGTGAAACCGGAAGTTCGTGTGGAAGGTGGCCAGCACCTGAACGTTAACGTTTTGCGTCGTGAAACGCTGGAAGATGCGGTTAAGCATCCGGAAAAATACCCGCAGCTGACTATCCGTGTTTCGGGTTATGCCGTGCGCTTTAACTCACTGACGCCGGAACAGCAGCGCGACGTTATCGCTCGTACCTTTACTGAAAGCCTGTAAGGCTTAACGTTTAAATAAAAACGCCGGGAAATCCCGGCGTTTTTTTACTCTTCATTTGACTCCTGCGGCGTCGTTGCCGCACTCGGCTTACGACGTTTACCAATGTTCCTGGTATCGCGATGGCGTTTCTTCACGCGTGGTTTCTCTTTGTCTTTCTCTTTTTTCTTCTCTTCACGTTTCGCGAGTGCTTTTTTCGACGGTTTGCCCGTCATCTTTTCGCTCGGAGCGCGTGAGGTTGGGCGCAACTCATCAATCACCCTGGATTTCAGCGGTTCTTCAATGTAGCGACCAATTTTCAGCAGCAGCAGGTGATCGTGCGCTTCGACCAGCGAGATTGCGGTGCCCTTGCGACCGGCGCGGCCGGTACGGCCAATGCGGTGCAGATAGGTGTCTCCGCTACGCGGCATGTCGAAGTTAATCACGTGGCTGACGTCAGGAATATCGATCCCGCGTGCGGCAACATCGGTGGCGACCAGCACGTTAACGCGACCGTCAGTAAGACGCTTAATGCCTTCGTTACGCTTGATCTGCGCCATCTCACCTTCGAGATAGCAGTTGTTGATCCCCGCCAGACGCAGCTTTTCAGCCAGTTCGTGCACGCGCTCGCGCTTGCGGACAAACACAATGGTACGGGTGGCGTCGTCTTGCTTCAGCAGGTGCTTCAGCAGTTCGAATTTATGTTCGACGTTATCCGCGCGGTAATACCACTGGTGGATCTTCTTACGTTCGCGGGTGGATGGCGTAGCGGAGACTTCGACTGGCTCTTCCAGCAGACGTTCGGCAAAATCTTTAATCGCATCGCCTTCCAGCGTGGCGGAGAACAGCATCGTCTGTTTGCGCCAGCGCGTTTCCCCGGCGATGTGCTCGATGTCCTGGGCAAAGCCCATATCCAGCATTCGGTCGGCTTCGTCGAGGATCAGCGTTTCGACGGCGCGGCAGTCAAAATTCTCTTCTTTAATATACTGCAGCAGACGCCCGGTGGTGGCGACCACGATATCCTGGTTTTCGCTGAACACTTCGGCGTGGTTCATGTAGGCTACGCCGCCGGTAATTGTCGCGATATCCAGATGGGTGTTTTTGGCCAGTTCACGGGCATGATCGGCGACCTGCATCGCCAGTTCGCGAGTCGGAGTCAGGATCAAAATACGTGGCGGACCGGATTTTTTACGCGGGAAGTCGAGCAGGTGCTGCAACGCTGGCAGCAAATACGCCGCCGTTTTACCGGTGCCTGTCGGCGCAGAACCGAGTACGTCACGGCCTTCGAGTGCAGGCGGAATGGCGGCAGCCTGAATGGCGGTCGGGCGAGTGAAACCTTTTTCCTGGAGGGCATCCAGCAGGCTTTCATCGAGTTCAAGTTCGGAAAAAGTCGTTACAGTCATGTTCTACCTCTGTGTGGGGCGCTGATTATAGACGTTACGGCTGCAATCTTCATCTGTTTGTATGGATATCGCTTCTCAGGTATTGTTTTCACCAGGTGCTGTTGCCGTTTTTCCTGCAAGGTTTTTAATTCATGCCTCAGTCTACATCCGTCCTTCGTCGTAATGGATTTACTTTTAAACAGTTTTTTGTCGCGCACGATCGTTGTGCGATGAAAGTCGGAACAGATGGGATTCTGTTAGGGGCATGGGCACCGGTGGCGGGCGTAAAGCGGATCCTCGATATCGGTACCGGCAGCGGACTGTTGGCGCTGATGCTGGCGCAGCGTACTGATGAAAGCGTCACCGTTGATGCCGTTGAACTGGATAGCGATGCCGCCGCGCAGGCGCAAGAAAACGTTACCCAGTCGCCGTGGGCGGATCGGGTAACGGTGCAGGCGGAAGATGTCCAACATTGGGCGGCACGGCAGACCGTTAAATATGACCTTATCATCAGTAACCCGCCGTATTACGAGCAGGGCGTCGAGTGTGCTACACCGCAGCGGGAACAGGCGCGTTATACCACGATGCTGGATCATTCTGCGCTGTTAGCGACGGCGACGGGGCTGATCACGGAAGAGGGATTCTTGTGTGTTGTGTTGCCGGAAAATATCGGCAATACCTTCACGCAGCAGGCGTTAAATATGGGCTGGCATTTACGGCTACGCACCGACGTTGCTGAAACGGAGGCGCGGTTGCCGCATCGGGTGCTGCTGGCATTCTCCCCTAAGAAGGGGGAATGCTTTAGCGACAGGCTGGTGATTCGCGGGCCGGATCAGCGTTACTCCGAAGGTTATACGGCGCTGACCCAGGCATTTTATCTGTTCATGTGAGCCGTTAACGGCGAGAGCACAGACGGGCCAGATTCCTCCAGCAGTGCCGGATAATCGAGCGTGTAGTGCAGACCGCGGCTCTCTTTGCGCATCATCGCACAGCGCACAATCAGCTCGGCGACCTGAACCAGGTTGCGTAACTCCAGCAAATTATTCGAGACGCGGAAATGGGCGTAATACTCGTCGATCTCCTGTTGTAACATAGTGATACGACGCAGGGCCCGCTCCAGACGTTTGGTGGTGCGCACAATCCCCACGTAGTCCCACATAAACAGCCGCAGCTCATGCCAGTTATGCTGAATCACCACCAGTTCGTCAGGGTTGTCCACGCGACTTTCATCCCAGGCGGGCAGGGCGCTTACGCCACGGGCGTAAGGCATTCGTCTGTCGATATCTTCCGCTGCGGACCAGCCGTACACCAGACACTCCAGCAGCGAGTTTGAGGCCATCCGGTTCGCGCCGTGCAGGCCGGTGTAGCTCACTTCCCCGATCGCATACAGGCCGTCCACATCGGTACGACCAAAGTCGTCAACCATCACGCCGCCGCAGGTGTAGTGTGCTGCTGGCACGATGGGCACTGGTTCTTTGGTCAGGTCGATACCCAGCCCCAGCAGCTTTTCGTAAATCATCGGGAAATGCTGACGCACAAAGGCTTCTGGCTTATGGCTGATATCAAGGAACATACAGTCCGCACCGAGACGCTTCATTTCATGGTCGATAGCGCGGGCGACGATATCGCGCGGCGCCAGTTCCCCTCGCGCGTCAAAGTCTGGCATAAACCGCGTGCCGTCCGGGCGTTTGAGATGAGCACCTTCTCCGCGCAGCGCTTCGGTAAGCAGGAAATTACGTGCCTGGGGATGATACAGCGCGGTAGGGTGGAACTGATTAAATTCGAGATTCGCAACCCGGCATCCCGCACGCCAGGCCATCGCAATACCGTCGCCGGAGGAAATGTCCGGATTCGTTGTATATTGATACACCTTTGATGCGCCGCCGGTCGCCAGCACGACAGACTTCGCGTGACAGGTTTCCACCGCCTCTTTATTCCGGTTCCAGACCCATGCCCCCACGACGCGTCGTGTGCCGGGCAGGCCAATTTTGTCGGAGATGATTAAATCGACGGCATTACTGCGTTCCAGTACCCGGATGTTTGGATGGCTTTGCGCCTTGCTGACCAGCGTGGTTTCCACCTCTTTACCGGTGGCATCAGCGGCATGCAAAATGCGACGATGGCTATGACCACCTTCACGCGTCAGATGGTAACTCTCTTCACCGTTAGGCTGCACCTGGGTATCAAATAGCACCCCCTGATCAATCAACCACTGTACGCAGGGACGGGCGTTGCTGGCGACAAACTCCACCGCATGGCGATCGCAAATACCAGCGCCGGCAATGAGCGTATCTTCCACATGTGAATCAATGCTGTCGGTTTCATCGAAAACGGCGGCAATCCCGCCCTGCGCATAGAAAGTGGAGCCTTCGCTGACGGGACCTTTACTCAGCACGATAACCTGGTGCTTTTCAGCCAGGCGCAGCGCCAGCGAGAGTCCGGCAGCGCCGCTACCAATAATTAACACGTCACAAGAAAGTTCAGGCGTAGTTTTCATGATATTTTGTTTAATGTACTAAACAGTGTTTGGCCAGCATAGCACCAGAATCTGCGATTCAGCACGTTTTATTTTCAGTGTTGTTGTAATGACTAAACAAAACGGTGCGATGTAAAAGGATGTCAGGTGGGGAAACCATTTTGCGCGGCGGGCCGTAAGCATCAGATTAGAGGATGAAATAAAGTGGCCGTTGGGTTACTCTGCAACCGGTTTATGGGCATTTTTAAAGATAGTGCGTTGTTCAGACTCGGTAGACTTATAATGAGAGATAATGACCGTCTACAACATGACAAACAAAAAACAGATGCGTAACGGAACTTTACAAAAACGAGACACTCTAACCTGTTGCTTGCTCATAGTGCAGCTAATGGAGTGGCGTTTCGCGAACGCGTGGAAATTTGGTTTGGGGAGACTTTACCTCGGATGAGCGAGCAGTTAACGGACCAGGTCCTGGTTGAACGGGTCCAGAAGGGAGATCAGAAAGCCTTCAATTTACTGGTAGTACGCTACCAGCATAAAGTGGCGAGTCTGGTTTCCCGTTATGTCCCGTCGGGCGATGTTCCCGATGTGGTGCAAGAATCATTTATTAAAGCCTACCGTGCGCTGGACTCGTTCCGGGGAGATAGTGCTTTTTATACCTGGCTGTATCGCATTGCGGTGAATACAGCGAAGAATTACCTGGTGGCTCAGGGGCGTCGTCCGCCATCAAGCGATGTTGATGCGATTGAAGCAGAAAACTTCGAAAGTGGCGGTGCGCTGAAAGAAATTTCGAACCCTGAGAACTTAATGTTGTCAGAAGAACTGAGACAGATAGTTTTCCGAACTATTGAGTCCCTCCCGGAAGATTTACGTATGGCAATAACCTTGCGGGAGCTGGATGGCCTGAGCTATGAAGAGATAGCCGCTATCATGGATTGTCCGGTGGGTACGGTGCGTTCACGTATCTTCCGAGCGCGGGAAGCTATTGATAATAAAGTTCAACCGCTTATCAGGCGTTGACGATAGCGGATACTGGAAAAGGTATTAGGCATGCAGAAAGAAAAACTTTCCGCTTTAATGGATGGCGAGACGCTGGATAGTGAGTTGCTCAACGAACTGGCTCACGATTCGGATATGCAAAAAACCTGGGAAAGCTATCACCTGATCCGTGATTCAATGCGGGGTGATACACCTGAGGTGCTTCATTTCGATATTTCCGCTCGCGTAATGGCCGCTATTGAAGATGAGCCGGTACGCAATACGGTGCCATTCATTCCAGAGGCCCAGCCTGCGCCGCAGCAATGGCAGAAAATGCCATTCTGGAAAAAAATGCGTCCGTGGGCCGCGCAACTTACCCAAATGGGCGTTGCCGCGTGCGTATCGCTTGCAGTTATCGTTGGTGTCCAGCACTATAATGGACAATCTGAAACGTCCCAGCAGCCTGAAACGCCGGTCTTCAATACTTTGCCGATGATGGGTAAAGCCAGCCCGGTAAGCCTGGGAGTACCTTCTGATGCGACCGCGAATGGTGGGCAGCAGCAGCAGGTACAGGAGCAGCGTCGTCGGATCAACGCCATGTTGCAGGATTACGAACTGCAACGCCGACTGCACTCCGAACAGCTTCAGTTTGAGCAGGCACAGACACAGCAAGCCGCTGTTCAGGTGCCAGGAATTCAAACTTTAGGAACGCAATCGCAGTAATGAAGCAACTTTGGTTTGCCATGTCACTTGTGACGGGTAGCCTGTTCTTCTCTGTCAACGCCTCGGCCAACACTGCGTCCGGGGCGTTGTTGCAGCAGATGAATGTGGCGAGCCAGTCACTCAATTACGAGCTGTCATTCGTCAGCATCACGAAACAAGGCGTTGAGTCTCTGCGTTATCGCCATGCTCGCCTGGAAAATCGTCCGCTTGCGCAGCTGCTGCAAATGGATGGTCCGCGTCGTGAAGTGGTCCAGCGCGGAAATGAAATTAGCTACTTCGAGCCTGGACTCGAACCGTTCACTCTGAACGGTGACTATATCGTCGACTCCCTGCCGTCGCTTATCTATACCGATTTCAAACGTCTTGCTCCCTACTATGATTTTATTGCTGTGGGTCGTACCCGAATTGCCGATCGCCTGTGCGAAGTGATTCGCGTGGTCGCGCGTGATGGCACGCGTTACAGCTATATTGTCTGGATGGATACGGAAACGAAGCTGCCGATGCGGGTCGATCTCCTCGATCGCGATGGCGAAACGTTAGAGCAATTCCGGGTGATTGCCTTCACCGTGAATCAGGATGCCGGTAGCGGCATGCAGACGCTGGCGAAAGCCAGTTTGCCGCCGCTGCTCTCTGTTCCGGCGGGTGAAAAAGCCAAATTCAGCTGGAATCCGACCTGGCTTCCGAAAGGGTTTAGCGAAGTGTCCAGCGGGCGCAGACCGTTGCCAACGATGGACAACATGCCGATTGAATCGCGTCTCTACTCCGACGGTCTGTTTAGCTTCTCTATTAACGTCAATCGGGCGACTCAGGCCAGCACCGACCAGATGCTGCGCACCGGGCGCAGAACGGTCAGCACCAGCGTACGCGACAACGCGGAAATTACCATCGTGGGTGAATTGCCGCCGCAGACAGCGAAGCGCATTGCCGACACCATTAAGTTCGGAGCCGCGCAATGATCAAAGAGTGGGCTACCGTGGTGTCATGGCAAAACGGTGAGGCATTGGTGAGCTGTGATGTGAAAGCGTCCTGCAGCAGCTGCGCTTCACGTTCAGGATGTGGCACCCGCGTGCTGAATAAACTCGGGCCGCAGACCACGCATACCATTGTGGTGGCGAGCGATGTGCCGTTAGAACCTGGGCAGAAAGTGGAGCTGGGGATTGCCGAAGGCAGTCTGTTAGGTTCCGCCATGCTGGTTTATCTGTCGCCGCTGGTGGGGTTATTCCTCATCGCCTCCCTGTTTCAGGTGCTGTTTGGCTCAGATCTCGCGGCGTTAAGCGGCGCGATACTGGGCGGCGTCGGCGGATTCCTGATTGCCCGTGGCTATTCCCGCAAGCTGGCTGAACGCGAAGCCTGGCAACCCGTTATTCTTAATGTTGCTCTCCCATCCAGTACGATTCGCGTTGAAACGCCCTCCACCGAAACGGCACCATGATATTCTTGCCGGATGGCGGTTTCGCCTTATCCGACTTACAAACGGTCAGCAAGTCCAGTAGACCCGATAAGCTTGCGCCATCGGGCATCATGCTTCTCTTACGATGTTTTACATCAGAAAAGCGATGCCGTTTCCAGTTCCCGCTATCCTGACTTTATGAACATTTCCTCGCCTCAGCGTTGTAGTGTAGAATGCGGCGTTTCAGTTAAACAGACGTTAAGCTCAGAACAGCGACTTCTCAAAGCCTGTCCAACCAGGCGTAAGGCACAATAATTACACTATATGAAGAACATACGTAACTTTTCGATCATTGCTCACATCGACCACGGTAAATCGACGCTGTCTGACCGTATTATTCAGATCTGCGGTGGCCTGTCTGACCGTGAAATGGAAGCGCAGGTTCTCGACTCGATGGATCTTGAGCGTGAGCGCGGTATTACTATCAAAGCGCAGAGCGTAACGCTCGATTTCAAATCCGCTGATGGTGAAACATACCAGCTTAACTTCATCGACACCCCAGGCCACGTTGACTTCTCGTATGAAGTTTCTCGTTCGCTTGCCGCTTGTGAAGGCGCACTGCTGGTGGTGGATGCCGGGCAGGGCGTCGAAGCGCAAACCCTGGCAAACTGCTACACCGCGATGGAAATGGATCTCGAAGTGGTGCCGGTCCTCAATAAAATTGACCTGCCAGCCGCCGATCCCGAGCGTGTCGCCGAAGAGATTGAAGACATCGTTGGTATTGATGCGACTGATGCCGTGCGCTGCTCGGCGAAAACTGGCGTGGGCGTGACCGACGTTCTGGAACGTCTGGTGCGTGATATTCCGCCGCCGCAGGGCGATCCGGATGGACCGTTACAGGCGCTGATCATCGACTCCTGGTTCGATAACTATCTCGGCGTTGTCTCGCTGGTGCGTATTAAAAACGGTACCCTGCGTAAAGGCGACAAAATCAAAGTGATGAGTACCGGTCAGACCTATAACGCTGACCGTCTGGGGATCTTCACGCCTAAACAGGTTGATCGTACCGAGCTGAAGTGCGGCGAGGTAGGTTGGCTGGTGTGTGCGATTAAAGACATCCTCGGCGCACCGGTTGGCGATACCCTGACTCAGGCACGTAACCCGGCAGAAAAAGCGCTGCCAGGCTTCAAAAAGGTAAAACCGCAGGTTTATGCGGGCCTGTTCCCGGTCAGCTCTGATGATTACGAGAACTTCCGCGACGCGCTGGGCAAGCTTAGCCTCAACGACGCCTCTCTGTTCTATGAGCCGGAAAGTTCTACTGCGCTGGGCTTCGGCTTCCGCTGTGGCTTCCTTGGTCTGTTACACATGGAGATCATTCAGGAGCGTCTGGAACGTGAATACGATCTCGACCTGATCACCACCGCGCCGACGGTTGTGTATGAAGTCGAAACCACCGCGAAAGAGACGATTTACGTCGACAGCCCGTCCAAGCTGCCACCGCTGAATAACATCTATGAGTTGCGCGAGCCGATCGCGGAATGTCACATGCTGTTGCCTCAGGCATACCTCGGTAACGTGATTACCCTGTGTATTGAGAAGCGTGGCGTGCAGACCAACATGGTTTACCACGGTAACCAGGTGGCGCTGACTTATGAAATCCCGATGGCTGAAGTGGTACTCGACTTCTTTGACCGCCTGAAGTCCACCTCACGCGGTTATGCGTCTCTGGATTACAACTTTAAACGCTTCCAGGCCTCCGACATGGTGCGTGTTGATGTCTTGATCAACAACGAACGTGTCGATGCGCTGGCGCTGATCACTCACCGTGATAACTCGCAGAGCCGTGGTCGTGAGCTGGTGGAGAAGATGAAAGATCTGATCCCACGTCAACAGTTCGATATTGCGATCCAGGCGGCGATCGGGACGCATATCATTGCGCGTTCTACTGTGAAACAGTTGCGTAAAAACGTTCTGGCAAAATGCTATGGCGGCGATATCAGCCGTAAGAAAAAGCTGTTGCAGAAGCAGAAAGAAGGTAAGAAGCGGATGAAGCAGATCGGTAACGTTGAGCTGCCTCAGGAAGCGTTCCTCGCCATTCTGCATGTCGGCAAAGACAGCAAATAATCCTTAAGGAGTTGGCATGGCGAATATGTTTGCCCTGATTCTGGTGATTGCCACATTGGTCACGGGCATTTTATGGTGCGTGGATAAATTTATCTTCGCACCAAAACGTCGGGAGCGTCAGGCGGCGGCACAGGCTGCAGCCGGAGATTCACTGGATAAGGCAACGCTGAAAAAAGTCTCGCCGAAGCCTGGCTGGCTGGAAACTGGCGCTTCGGTTTTCCCGGTGCTGGCTATCGTGCTGGTTGTGCGTTCGTTCATCTATGAACCTTTCCAGATCCCATCAGGTTCGATGATGCCGACGCTGTTGATCGGTGACTTTATTCTGGTGGAGAAATTTGCCTACGGTATTAAAGATCCGATTTACCAGAAAACCCTGATCGAAACGGGTCATCCCAAACGCGGTGATATCGTGGTCTTTAAATACCCGGAAGATCCACGGCTGGATTACATCAAGCGAGCGGTCGGTTTGCCTGGTGATAAAGTGACCTATGATCCGGTCGCGAAAGAAGTGACTATTCAGCCGGGTTGCCGTTCGGGTCAGGCGTGTGAGAACGCCCTGCCGGTCACCTATAGCGATGTTCAGCCGAGCGATTTTGTGCAGACGTTTGCACGTCGTAACGGTGGTGAAGCCACCAGTGGTTTCTTTGAGATCCCGCTGAGTGAAACGAAAGAGAACGGTATTCGTCTGTCCGAGCGTAAAGAGACGCTGGGCGACGTGACGCACCGTATTCTGACCGTGCCGATTGCTCAGGATCAGGTGGGGATGTATTACCAGCAGTCCGGGCAGCCGCTGGCGACCTGGATTGTGCCGCCGGGCCAGTATTTCATGATGGGCGACAACCGCGATAACAGCGCGGACAGCCGTTACTGGGGCTTTGTCCCGGAAGCGAATCTGGTCGGTAAAGCCACTGCCATCTGGATGAGTTTCGACAAACAAGAAGGCGAATGGCCGACTGGCGTTCGTTTAAGCCGCATTGGTGGTATCCACTAATTGCCGCGAATCGTTCACGTTGTCGTCGTTATGACGGCAACGTGAATTATTTCTTCGATAAATCTGCCCAGGCTAACGACATCCCTCGTCGTTGTGTATAGAATATTCCCCCGAAGTTTCAGGTTGGCGCCTCCAGGTCGCCACGGCACACGAAACAGCGTTGGTCCCCCTATATGAGCGTACATAAGCTGCTTAACGCGGCCGGAAGGATGCTACATATATCAGGTCTGTTTCGTGTGCTGAATTGTTGACGCATTTATTTATTGGTATCGCATGAACCCCATCGTAATTAATCGGCTTCAACGGAAGCTGGGCTACACTTTTACTCATCAGGAGTTGTTGCAGCAGGCATTAACCCATCGCAGTGCCAGCAGCAAACATAACGAGCGTTTAGAATTTCTTGGCGACTCAATTTTAAGTTTTGTGATTGCAAATGCGCTGTATCACCGTTTCCCGCGGGTGGACGAGGGTGATATGAGCCGTATGCGCGCGACGCTGGTGCGCGGGAATACGCTGGCTGAATTAGCCCGCGAGTTTGATCTGGGCGAATGTCTGCGCTTAGGGCCTGGCGAACTGAAAAGCGGTGGCTTCCGTCGCGAATCGATTCTGGCCGATACCGTCGAAGCGTTGATTGGCGGGGTTTTCCTTGACAGTGACATTCAGACCGTCGAAAAGCTGATCCTCAACTGGTATCAGACTCGTCTGGACGAAATCAGTCCTGGCGATAAGCAAAAAGATCCGAAAACGCGTTTGCAGGAGTATTTGCAGGGTCGCCATCTGCCGCTGCCGTCTTATCTGGTGGTACAGGTGCGTGGTGAAGCGCACGATCAGGAATTTACTATCCACTGCCAGGTCAGCGGCCTGAGTGAACCGGTGGTTGGCACAGGTTCGAGCCGTCGCAAGGCGGAACAGGCTGCCGCCGAACAGGCGTTGAAAAAACTGGAGCTGGAATGAGCGACGAAAAAACCTATTGCGGATTTATTGCCATCGTCGGTCGTCCGAATGTTGGCAAATCCACGCTGTTGAACAACCTGCTCGGGCAGAAGATTTCGATCACCTCCCGTAAAGCGCAGACCACGCGTCACCGTATTGTCGGGATCCATACCGAAGGGCCCTGGCAGGCGATTTACGTCGATACCCCCGGTCTGCACATGGAAGAAAAACGCGCGATTAACCGTCTGATGAACAAAGCGGCCAGCAGTTCCATTGGTGATGTTGAACTGGTGATCTTTGTGGTGGAAGGCACCCGCTGGACGCCGGATGACGAGATGGTGCTCAATAAACTGCGTGACGGTAAAGCGCCGGTGATTCTGGCCGTCAACAAAGTAGATAACGTGCAGGAAAAAGCCGATCTGCTGCCGCATTTGCAGTTCCTGGCAAGTCAGATGGACTTCCTCGACATCGTACCGATCTCTGCGGAAACCGGGATGAATGTCGACACCGTCGCAGGCATCGTGCGCAAGCATCTGCCTGAAGCGGAGCATCACTTCCCGGAAGATTACATCACCGATCGCTCACAGCGTTTTATGGCTTCTGAAATCATCCGTGAAAAGCTGATGCGTTTCCTTGGCGCTGAACTGCCGTACTCCGTGACTGTGGAAATCGAACGCTTCGTGTCAAACGAGCGCGGCGGTTATGACATCAACGGGCTGATCCTCGTTGAGCGCGAAGGGCAAAAGAAGATGGTTATTGGCAACAAAGGGGCCAAAATCAAGACCATCGGTATTGAAGCGCGTAAAGACATGCAGGAAATGTTCGAAGCTCCGGTTCATCTTGAACTGTGGGTGAAAGTGAAATCCGGCTGGGCCGATGACGAACGCGCGCTGCGCAGTCTCGGTTACGTCGACGATCTCTAAACCTGCGCTCCGAACAGGCGACGAGTATGATGGAGGGCTGGCAGCGCGCATTTGTCCTGCATAGTCGCCCCTGGAGCGAAACCAGCCTGATGCTGGACGTCTTCACGGAAGAGTCGGGTCGCGTGCGTCTTGTTGCTAAAGGCGCACGTTCTAAACGCTCTAATCTGAAAGGTGCCCTTCAACCTTTTACCCCCCTGTTAGTCCGCTTTGGCGGACGTGGCGACGTCAAAACGCTGCGTAGCGCGGAAGCGGTTTCTCTGGCGCTCCCTCTGAGCGGTATCACGCTGTACAGCGGCCTGTACGTCAACGAACTGCTCGCCCGCGTGCTGGAGCACGAAACCCGCTTTTCTGAACTCTTTTTCGATTATCTGCATTGCATTCAGGCACTGGCGGGGGCTACGGGAACGCCGGAACCCGTGCTGCGTCGTTTTGAACTGGCGCTGCTCGGCCACCTCGGGTATGGAGTCGATTTCCTGCACTGTGCGGGCAGCGGTGAGCCGGTGGATGACACCATGACCTACCGCTATCGCGAAGAAAAAGGCTTTATCGCCAGCGTTGTGATTGATAACAGCACCTTTACCGGACGCCATCTGCGGGCGCTGGCAGAACGCGAATTTCCGGATGTTGATACGCTACGTGCGGCGAAACGCTTTACCCGCATAGCGCTGAAGCCGTATCTTGGTGGTAAACCCTTAAAGAGCCGCGAATTATTCCGGCAGTTCATGCCGAAGCGAACATAAAATCACGAGGATTGTCATGGCTGAATTACTGTTAGGCGTCAACATTGACCACATTGCCACGTTACGTAATGCACGCGGTACTGCATATCCGGATCCGGTTCAGGCGGCATTCATTGCCGAGCAGGCGGGTGCTGATGGCATTACCGTCCATTTACGTGAAGATCGCCGTCACATTACCGACCGCGATGTCCGCATTCTGCGCCAGACGCTGGACACGCGTATGAACCTGGAAATGGCGGTGACGGAAGAGATGCTGGCGATTGCCGTGGAAACCAAACCGCATTTTTGCTGCCTGGTGCCGGAAAAGCGCCAGGAAGTGACCACCGAAGGCGGTCTGGATGTGGCCGGACAGCGCGACAAAATGCGTGATGCCTGTAAACGTCTGGCTGACGCCGGGATCCTTGTGTCGCTGTTTATTGACGCCGATGACGCGCAAATCAAAGCGGCTGCTGACGTCGGCGCACCGTACATTGAAATTCATACCGGCTGCTATGCGGATGCGAAAACCGATGCGGAACAGGCGCAGGAACTGGCGCGCATCGCGAAAGCCGCCACCTTCGCCGCAAGCCTGGGGCTGAAAGTCAATGCGGGACACGGCCTGACCTATCACAACGTCAAAGCCATTGCCGCACTGCCGGAAATGCACGAGCTGAATATCGGTCATGCGATTATCGGTCGTGCGGTGATGAGCGGGCTGAAAGACGCCGTCGCGGAAATGAAACGTTTGATGCTGGAAGCGCGCGGCTAATGGCCATTCTTGGATTAGGCACTGATATCGTGGAGATTGCGCGCATTGAAGCGGTGATCTCCCGTTCCGGTGACCGGCTTGCCCGACGAGTGCTCAGCGCTAACGAGTGGGCAATCTGGGAAACGCACCAGCAGCCGGTGCGTTTTCTGGCAAAACGCTTTGCCGTCAAAGAGGCGGCGGCGAAAGCTTTTGGTACCGGTATTCGCAATGGGCTGGCATTTAATCAGTTTGAAGTGTTTAACGACGAACTTGGTAAACCGCGCTTGCGGTTGTGGGGAGAGGCGGTAGCGCTGGCGGAAAAACTAGGCGTTGCGCATATGCACGTAACGCTGGCCGACGAACGTCACTATGCCTGCGCCACGGTCATTATCGAAAGTTAGATTTTATCGGCGTGGTGCATCTGGACAAATTTGTCCCACAGTTGTTCTTCCGTTTCGACATGTGCCGGGTCTTTGAGGATCGTATTGGGGATCGGGCACACCTTCTGGCAGGTGGGCGTGTCGTAATGCCCGACGCACTCGGTGCATTTGTCGCTGTTAATCTCATAGATGCTGTCACCCATCGAAATGGCCTCATTCGGACATTCGGGTTCGCACATATCGCAATTGATGCATTTTTTCGTGATTAACAGGGCCATCAGGAAACTCTCAAAACAACACAAACCGGGCGGGCATTATACGCGCATTCCTTGCTCAGACCAGTTTTTTTACCAGCGCCTCGCTGTGGCGAATACGTTCAGGTGCGTGCTCCAGATCCTGCTGTACCAGCGCCATAAAAAGCAGATCGGTGAGCATCATCTGCGCGTGGGTTGAAGAGATCGCCGCACTGCGGGTGGCCTGTTCTTCCGCGATGGTATACAGGCAGTGGCTGGCGCGCTGTTGAAGCCCATTAGGGGTGAAACCCGTGATCGCCAGGATCTGCCCGCCGACGCGTAAAGTCTCTTCTGCCGCCAGGTTCAGTTCCCGACGTTCGCCGCTGTAGGAAATCGCTAACAGCAGATCGTCCGGCGTCAGCGCTTGAACCGTGGCCAACAGCGCATGCATATCGCGCTCAACAATAGCGTTCAGGCCGATTTTCATCAGCTTCCAGGCAAAATTCTGCGCTACCAGGCCGGAGGCACCAATCCCGGTTAACACGATCCGACGGGCGTTACGCAGCATCGTCACGCTTTCGCTCAGCTTCTCTTCCGTGTTGACATCCAGCGTGGCATGCATCGCCGCCACATTCTCTTTGATCAATTTCTCGCCGACCAGACGCAGGGGATCGTCGCCACGGATCTGGTTATGCACTGGCACCGAATGCGGGTTCGGATTGCTGACCAGCGCTTCGCTGATCGCCAGTTTCAACGCCGGAAATCCCTTATAGCCGAGCTTTTGTGCGAACTTCACCACGCTCGACTGACTGACGCCCGCTTCGGCGGCCAGTTGCTGAGAGCTAAGGTGGCGGGCAGTGTCGGGTTGTATCAGAAGATAGTCCGCGAGTTTTTTATCGCTCTGCGCAAATCCCGGGTAGCGCTGGCGGATGCGAATTAAACAGTTCATGGTCTCTCCTGACGAAAACGTGATGGCGGCGACAAAATGAAATTTCACTCGCCTGCACGAATATTATATTCCATTATTGGTCGTTAATATGAATTAAAAATTCCTGAGGAGCAAACATGAATCTCGGCGCTTTAGTATCAGAAACCCGTAATCCGCAAACAATGGACCTCGACGCGTTATCAACGCTGGATCTGGTTCACCGTTTTAATCAACAGGATACGCTGGTAGCGGAAGCAGTAAAAGCAACATTGCCCGATGTTGCGAGCGCCGTCGATGCCGCGGCTGAAGCGTTAAAATCCGGTGGTCGGATTATCTATATGGGCGCAGGGACCAGTGGGCGACTCGGCGTGCTGGATGCGTCTGAATGCCCACCGACGTTTGGCGTTCCTCATGGTCTGGTGGTGGGGCTAATCGCCGGTGGTCCGGGAGCGTTGCTGAAAGCCGTTGAAGGGGCAGAAGACAACGCGCAGCTCGGTGAAGACGATCTTATTGCCCTGAACCTCGTGCCGCAGGATCTGGTGGTTGGGCTGGCGGCATCAGGGCGTACGCCGTATGTCATCGGTGGACTGAAATATGCCCGCAAAACGGGTTGTACCACGGTTGCTATCTCCTGTAATCCGGACTCGCCGATTGCGCAGGAAGCGGATATTGCGATTTCACCCGTAGTAGGGCCTGAGGCGCTGACAGGCTCAACGCGTCTGAAATCCGGTACCGCGCAAAAGCTGGTGCTCAATATGATCTCCACCGGGGCGATGGTGAAGTTTGGCAAGGTGTACCAGAACCTGATGGTGGATATGAAAGCCACCAATATCAAACTGATGGACCGCGCGTGTCGAATGGTGGTTGAAGCCACAGGCATTGCCCGCGCTGAGGCGGAAACGCTGCTCAGACAGACCGATTTTGACGTGAAACCGGCCATTCTTATGGCGCTGAGTGGTCTCAATGCTGATGCGGCGCGCGAAAAACTGGCCACCCATCAGGGATTCTTACGCGCTGCGTTAGCTGATTCATCGAGGTAACTATGGATAAGATGGCGACCCTTGCCAGCGATATTCTGCTGGGAATAGGCGGAGAACAAAATATTCTGCGTCTGGAAAATTGTATGACGCGCGTCCGGGTGGAAGTGAAAGACGATACGCTGTTGGATATCCCGCATCTGAAACAGCTACCGGGCGTCAGTGGCTACGTGAAGCAGGGGGCGCAGCATCAGATCATCGTCGGACCCGGAAAGGCGGCAAAGGTCGTTGATGCCATGCGAGCGCTGTTGGCGCAGGGGAGTGCGCGCCCGGCAGTCGATGACATTGAGCGCACGAAATCGCAGGCCAAAGCAAAGTACAAAGCGCCGATGAGCGATGCGCTACGCAAGCTGGCGAACGTTTTTATTCCCCTGATCCCGGCGTTTATCGCCTCCGGTTTAATCACCGGCATCATTAACATTCTCAAACGCCCGGATATCGTCGGCGATTTCGCCACCCATTACCCCAACATGCTGGGGCTGATGGGGATATTCGGCAGCGCAGTTTTCGCCATCATGAACATTCTGGTGGGGGTGAATACCGCCAAAGTCTTCGGTGGTTCGCTGGCGATGGGCGGCGTGATGGCGGGCATTCTGTCGAGTCCGCAACTGGCGCAAATTACGCTGTTTGGTGAAGCGCTCCAGCCAGGCCGTGGTGGGGTGATTGCCGTGCTGCTGGTGGTGGCGCTGATGTGCTGGATCGAGCGTAAATTCCGCGATGTGTTACCCGGCTCGCTGGAGCTTATCCTCAATCCGCTACTGACGACCATCATCACCGGCTCGATTGCTATTGTGGCGCTGCAACCGCTGGGCGGCTGGATTTCGGAGTCTATTGCTCACGGCGCGTCCTGGGCTATCGATCGCGGCGGCTTTCTGGTCGGCGCGGTTCTGGCGGGAACCTTCCTGCCACTGGTGCTGACGGGGCTGCATCAGGGGCTGGTGCCGATTCACGTTGAGCTGGTGCAGGCGCATGGCTATAACGCGCTCTTTCCCATTCTGGCGATGGCGGGCGTCGGGCAAGTGGGCGCGGCAATTGCCGTGCTAATGAAAACCCGTAACGCGCGGTTGAAAAAAGTGATTAAGGGGGCGTTACCGGTGGGATTACTCGGTATTGGCGAACCGCTGATTTTTGGCGTCACGCTTCCTCTGGGCAAACCGTTTATTGGTGCCTGTCTTGGTGGCGCAGTAGGCGGAGCGCTGATCAGCTACTGGAAGGTCGCCACCGTCATCACCTTCGGTATTTCCGGATTACCGCTGGCGTTAACGATTGTTGCCGGAAAAGTGATGTTCTATCTGTTAGGCTATTTAGTAGCAGTGATAGCCGGGTTCCTGTTTACCTGGCTGTTAGGATTCAACGATCCCGAGGAGTAAGGTTTGACCAATCACGCGCGTCGTGTCGTTTTTTTTGATTTGGATGGTACGCTACATCAGCAGGATATGTTTGGCAGTTTCCTGCGCTATCTGTTGCGTCGCCAGCCGCTGAATGCGCTGCTCGTGCTGCCGTTGTTGCCCGTGATTGTCGGTGCGTTACTGATTAAAGGACGCGCTGCGCGCTGGCCGATGAGTCTGCTGCTGTGGGGATGTACCTTCGGCCACAGCGAGACCAGTCTACAGGCCAGGCAGGCCGATTTTGTTCGATGGTTCCGACAGAACGTTACGGCGTTTCCTCAGGTCCAGGAGCGTCTGACCACCTATCTGCTCAGCTCCGATGCCGATATCTGGCTCATCACCGGTTCGCCGCAGTCGCTGGTGGAACAGGTCTATGTTGATACGCCGTGGCTGCCGCGCGTGAATTTGATCGCCAGCCAGATGAAGCGGGGGTACGGCGGTTGGGTGCTGACCCTGCGCTGTCTGGGGCATGAAAAAGTCGCACAGCTGGAGCGTAAAATCGGCACGCCGCTGCGCCTTTACAGCGGCTACAGCGACAGCAATCAGGACAACCCGCTGCTCTATTTTTGCCAGCACCGCTGGCGCGTCACGCCTCGTGGAGAACTCCAGCAACTGGAATAGTTGAAAGACGAAGGGTATCGCGACCCTGTATAATGCGCCCGCAATGATTACCGGAGTAACCCCTTTGTCAGATGTTGAATTTAGTCACGAATACTGGATGCGTCATGCGTTAACGCTGGCGAAGCGCGCCTGGGATGAACGTGAAGTCCCGGTCGGTGCCGTATTAGTGCACAACAATCGCGTGATCGGTGAAGGCTGGAACCGCCCGATTGGCCATCACGATCCCACCGCGCACGCAGAGATCATGGCGCTACGTCAGGGCGGCCTCGTCCTGCAAAATTATCGTCTGATTGACGCGACGCTGTATGTGACCCTTGAGCCGTGCGTCATGTGCGCTGGTGCGATGGTACACAGCCGTATCCGCCATGTGGTGTTCGGCGCGCGCGATGCAAAAACCGGCGCTGCCGGTTCGCTGATGGATGTTCTGCATCATCCGGGAATGAACCATCGCGTTGAGGTCACTGAAGGAATATTGCGTGAGGAGTGTGCGACGCTGCTCAGCGATTTCTTCCGCATGCGCCGTCAGGAGATCAAAGCGTTGAAGAAAGCCGCAAGCCAGTAGGCATTGCGGTTCTGTTTACTCTTTGTCCTCTTTCTTCTGCGGTAAACGCAGCAGCGACGGCGAGTGCGTCAGATAACTGGATGACGATTGCGACAGGAAGGCGGCGAGTGGTCGCCGCTGTTTGCCAAATTCCGTTGGTGAGACGACCGGATACTCTTGTGCCAGTTTCATCTCTTCAGCCAGTTGCTTTTCTTTCTCCTGCAAATAGCCCTGCAGGCTTATCTGATATTTACGGATGTTTTCAACGTAGGCGTAGGCCTCATGTCCGCGCGCATAGCCGTAGGTCAGCTTGCTGTAATACTGTTTTTGACTGAGCAACGGCAGACGCTGTTTGACGTCAGCCCAACTGTCCGGGTTTCCCTTCGTTTTGGCTGTCAGCGCACGCGCATCAAGCATATGCGCATAACCCATGTTATAGGCCGCCAGCGCAAACCAGATACGCTCATTCTCGGGTACGGTGTCCGGCACTTTACTCATCATGTCCTGTAAGTAGCGTGCTCCACCGCTGATGCTCTGCTCAGGATCGGTTCTGTCGGTCAGACCGAGACTTTGTGCGGTGTTTTTTGTGAGCATCATCATGCCGCGCACGCCGGTTGGTGATGTGGCCTGCGGATCCCAATGCGATTCCTGCCAGGAGATCGCCGCAAGCAGCTGCCAGCCAATCTCCTGGGCGTGTTTTTCAAACAGCGGTTTCAGGTCGGGGAGCATGGCATCAACCGCGCGCAGAAAGGTGCGGGTATCGACATAGTCAAAATCATCGCCATGCCCCAGATATTTTTCTTCGAGACGCGCCAGGGAGCCGTCCTCATTCATGCCGTTGAAGAAATCGAGCAGGGCGGCAGACAGCGTGTTGTCATCATCCAGCTGACTAAACCAGGTCACCGGCTGTTCGTCGGTGATATCCAGCGCAACAGCAAGTTCGGGATGAACGCGTTGGTAGAGGCTGATGGCGACAGAGTCGGCAATGGTGTAATCCAGCTGTCCGGCAATCACCGCATCCAGCAGTTCCGTTGAGCCTTTTTTCTCATCGATCCGCCAGCTCAGCTCAGGGTATTTTGTCTGTTTCAGCGTTTGCAGATCGTTTGCCACCACGTGTCCCGGCGTGATAGTGAGTTGACTTTCCGTCACGCTGCCCAACGTACGGGGACGATACTGACCCACTTTGTAGACCAGTTGCTGGGATACCGAATAGTAAGTCGGCCCCGGCTGATAGTTTTTCACTCGTTCACTGTTGTAGACCAGCCCGGCCGCCAGCAGGTCGGCGTCACCATTATCCAGATCGTCAAACAGCTGGCTGATGTTCTGGCGGACGGTAATCTTCAGTTTTACACCCAGATAGCTGGCGAACTGCTGCGCCAGCTCGTAATCGAGCC
Source organism: Citrobacter sp. CFNIH10 (assembly GCF_002934585.1). Taxonomy (NCBI): domain Bacteria; kingdom Pseudomonadati; phylum Pseudomonadota; class Gammaproteobacteria; order Enterobacterales; family Enterobacteriaceae; genus Citrobacter; species Citrobacter sp. CFNIH10. Next base: position 5,122,026 of record NZ_CP026216.1, on the reverse strand, counting down.
CGTACGGCTTACCGTCGAGTTTCGCCCAGGTGAGTGGCGACTCAATTGTGCTCACGCGCAACTCTCCCCGCGACTGGATCGCGGCGATACGATTATCGGCTTTACCGAACCAGGGGATAGAGGGCCAGAGGGCCGCCGCCAGCAGCAGCGTCAGTATGCCGATGAACAGATAATTAATCTTTAATTTTTTCAATTAGTTAATTCTCTGAACCGTGCGTTGCCTCAGGATGGGAAAAAGAATAGAAAGGCCAGGAGTATTCATCAATGAGCGGCATTTTGCTTAAACTTGCGCCAGTTGGCAACTAATTACAGCCATTGGCAGCATCGTATGACAATAACGGCGGTGGATTTTATTTCGACGCAAACGGTTTCGTCGGCGGCTCAGATTCTTTATAATGACGCCCGTTTCCCCACTTGGGCACACCGAAAGCTTAGCTTAGAAGACGAGAGACTTATGATGGAAATTCTGCGTGGTTCGCCTGCACTGTCCGCATTCCGTATTAACAAACTGCTGGCACGTTTTCAGGCTGCCAACCTCCAGGTAAGCAATATTTACGCCGAGTACGTCCATTTCGCTGACCTGAACGCTCCGTTGAACGAGGATGAGCACGCGCAGCTTGCCCGTCTGCTGAAATACGGTCCCAGCCTGAGCAGCCACACCCCGGAAGGGAAACTGCTGCTGGTGACGCCGCGCCCTGGCACCATCTCCCCCTGGTCTTCCAAAGCGACAGATATCGCCCATAACTGCGGTCTGCAACAAATTGACCGTCTGGAACGCGGCGTCGCTTATTACGTTGAGGCCTCCACGCTAAGCGCTGAGCAGTGGCAGTGGGTTGCCGCTGAACTGCACGATCGAATGATGGAGACGGTGTTCTCTTCGTTAACCGATGCGGAAAAACTGTTTGCTCACCATCAGCCGGCGCCGGTTGCAAGTGTTGATCTGCTGGGTGAAGGCCGTCAGGCGCTGATTGATGCTAACCTGCGTCTCGGTCTGGCGCTGGCGGATGACGAAATTGATTACCTGCAGGACGCGTTTACCCGACTGGGGCGCAACCCGAACGACATCGAACTCTACATGTTTGCGCAGGCGAACTCTGAGCACTGCCGTCACAAGATTTTCAACGCCGACTGGATCATCGATGGCAAGCAACAACCGAAGTCGCTGTTCAAGATGATCAAAAACACCTTTGAAACCACACCGGACCACGTGCTTTCCGCGTATAAAGATAACGCGGCGGTGATGGAAGGGTCTGAAGTGGGGCGTTACTTTGCCGACCACGCGACCGGTCGCTATGACTTCCACCAGGAGCCGGCGCATATCCTGATGAAGGTGGAAACCCATAACCACCCGACGGCGATCTCTCCGTGGCCGGGGGCGGCGACTGGTTCCGGCGGTGAAATCCGTGATGAAGGGGCAACCGGACGCGGCGCGAAGCCAAAAGCGGGTCTGGTAGGCTTCTCCGTTTCTAACCTGCGCATTCCGGGCTTTGAGCAGCCGTGGGAAGAAGACTTCGGCAAGCCAGAGCGTATTGTGACCGCGCTGGATATCATGACTGAAGGCCCGCTGGGCGGCGCGGCGTTTAACAATGAATTTGGTCGTCCTGCGCTGAACGGCTATTTCCGTACTTACGAAGAAAAAGTGAACAGCCACAATGGCGAAGAGCTGCGCGGTTATCACAAGCCGATCATGCTGGCGGGCGGGATTGGTAACATCCGTGCCGATCACGTACAGAAAGGCGAGATCGTCGTCGGGGCGAAGCTGATCGTTCTCGGCGGTCCGGCGATGAATATCGGCCTGGGCGGCGGCGCGGCTTCCTCGATGGCCTCCGGCCAGTCTGACGCGGATCTTGATTTTGCCTCGGTACAGCGTGATAACCCGGAGATGGAACGCCGCTGCCAGGAAGTGATCGACCGCTGCTGGCAGTTGGGTGACGCCAACCCGATCCTGTTTATCCACGACGTTGGCGCCGGCGGTCTGTCGAACGCGATGCCTGAACTGGTTAGTGACGGTGGACGCGGCGGTAAATTCGAACTGCGTGACATCCTCAGCGATGAGCCGGGTATGAGCCCGCTGGAGATCTGGTGTAACGAGTCCCAGGAACGTTACGTGCTGGCTGTGGCGGCGGACCAACTGCCGCTGTTCGACGAGCTGTGTAAGCGCGAGCGCGCGCCGTATGCGGTAATTGGTGAGGCGACCGAAGAACAGCATCTGTCGCTAAACGATCGTCACTTCAACAACCAGCCTATCGATCTGCCGCTTGACGTACTGCTCGGCAAAACGCCGAAGATGACCCGCGACGTTCAGACGCTGAAGGCGAAAGGTGAGGCACTGGATCGTGCTGACATCACCATTGCGGATGCAGTTAAACGCGTTCTGCATCTGCCGACGGTGGCGGAAAAAACCTTCCTGGTCACCATTGGCGACCGTACTGTGACCGGGATGGTGTCTCGCGATCAGATGGTCGGTCCGTGGCAGGTGCCGGTGGCGAACTGCGCGGTGACCACCGCCAGCCTCGACAGCTACTACGGTGAAGCGATGTCGATCGGCGAACGTGCGCCAGTGGCGCTGCTCGACTTCTCCGCTTCTGCCCGTCTGGCGGTCGGGGAAGCATTGACCAATATCGCGGCAACGCAGATTGGCGATATCAAACGCATTAAGCTTTCCGCTAACTGGATGGCCGCAGCCGGTCACCCGGGCGAAGATGCCGGTTTATACGAAGCGGTGAAAGCGGTCGGTGAAGAACTCTGTCCGGCGCTGGGTCTGACGATTCCGGTGGGTAAAGACTCGATGTCGATGAAAACCCGCTGGCAGGAAGGCAACGAACAGCGCGAAATGACCTCGCCGCTGTCGCTGGTGATTTCCGCTTTTGCTCGCGTGGAAGATGTGCGTCATACCATCACCCCGCAGCTTTCTACTGAAGACAACGCGCTGCTGCTGATCGACCTGGGCCGTGGCCACAACGCGCTGGGCGCGACGGCGCTGGCGCAGGTATACCGCCAGCTTGGCGATACGCCGGCAGATGTGCGTGACGTCGCGCAACTGAAGGGCTTCTACGACGCGATGCAGGCGCTGGTGGTGCAACGTAAACTGCTCGCTTATCACGACCGTTCCGATGGCGGCCTGCTGGTGACGCTGGCGGAAATGGCCTTTACCGGTCACTGTGGGGTGCAGGCGGATATCGCCGCACTGGGCGACGATCGTCTGGCGGCGTTGTTCAACGAAGAACTTGGCGCGGTGATTCAGGTTCGCGCAGCGGATCGCGAGGCGGTGGAAGCACTGCTGGCGCAACACGGTCTGGGCGATTGCGTACATTACCTGGGTCAGGCCGTCACGGGCGATCGTTTTGTTATCGAAGCCAACGGTCAGACCGTCTTCAGCGAAAGTCGCACGACGCTTCGCATCTGGTGGGCCGAAACCACCTGGCAAATGCAGCGTCTGCGTGATAACCCGGAGTGTGCCGATCAGGAGCACGATGCGAAAACCAACGATGCCGATCCGGGCCTTAGCGCGAAGCTGACCTTTGATATTAATGACGATATCGCCGCACCGTATATTGCGACCGGTGCGCGTCCGAAAGTGGCGGTACTGCGTGAGCAAGGGGTGAACTCTCACGTCGAAATGGCTGCGGCGTTCCAGCGTGCAGGCTTTGACGCGATTGACGTGCACATGAGCGATCTGCTCGGTGGCCGCACGGGTCTGGGTAACTTCCAGGCGCTGGTGGCCTGCGGCGGCTTCTCTTACGGCGACGTACTGGGCGCGGGTGAGGGCTGGGCGAAATCAATTCTGTTCAACAACCGCGTGCGCGATGAGTTCGAAACCTTCTTCCATCGTCCACAAACGCTGGCGCTGGGTGTGTGTAACGGCTGTCAGATGATGTCGAATCTGCGTGAACTGATCCCGGGCAGTGACCTGTGGCCGCGCTTTGTGCGTAACCATTCGGATCGCTTTGAAGCCCGCTTCAGCCTGGTTGAGGTGACCCAGAGCCCGTCTCTGTTGCTGCAGGGCATGGTCGGGTCAATGATGCCTATCGCCGTCTCGCACGGAGAAGGGCGCGTTGAAGTTCGCGACGCAGCCCATCTGGCGGCGCTGGAAAGCAAAGGTCTGGTCGCACTGCGCTTTGTCGATAACTTTGGCAACGTAACGGAAACCTACCCGGCTAACCCGAACGGCTCGCCGAATGGGATTACCGCTGTCACCACGGAAAGTGGTCGTGTGACGGTGATGATGCCGCATCCGGAACGTGTGTACCGTACCGTCAGCAACTCATGGCACCCGGAAAACTGGGGTGAGGACGGTCCGTGGATGCGTATCTTCCGTAACGCCCGCAAGCAGTTGGGATAAACCTTCTGAAACAGAAAAACCCGGTGAAATAAACACCGGGTTTTTTTACTGAACGGTATCAGTTGTTCGCGGTATCAAACCCAACGTTGATCAGAGCGGTGAGTTCATTGCTGGCAAATAGCCTTGCCCGGTAGCATTCTCCAGGAAACTCCGGATAGCCATCCAGTGAACAGATAAGATCGTAAATCGTTGCAATGAAATTCCCGCTGGCGTCGCTGATAAAGAAAGAACGCGCGTGGTTGGTATAGATAGTGTAGTTGTCATTGTGATCAAAAACCGCCCCCATGAAGTCCGTTACTTGTGGGACACGGGCTGATGCCAATGAAATAGGTTCTGCTGCTTTCGTGATGGTTCTGGCCGTTAAATCAACGGCGTAAAACAGAACACGAGCTTCCAGGGTTTGATACTGCTTTGCAGCGTCTGCATCCGCGTCGATAGGGCGGATAACAGGCTGACCATCAGACGTTATGCAAGAGCGGTTATCAAAGACAGAAAGGACAAACTTCCCTGCGTTGTAATCTGTGAGACTGGAAAATGCGCTATTACTGGTGACTAAAACGGTATGGCCGCCGTTTTCATTATCGCCAATTCCGGTTGTACTGATATTTATAACCGATTGATCTTCAGGGAATTGTGGGTTGAAACCGCCAGTATCGATTGTCCAGAGAATCCGGCCATCTTCTGGCGATACGCCAAAAGTTATCCCGGCTGAACGGGTGTGGACAATAATAGCCTCACTGTTTTCAGAGCCTGCTGGGATCCAGGAGAGTGAGTTAAGATGCGCATCATTGGTTGGGCTATTATTCAGAATCGAGGCGTTATCGAAGGCGCGAGTGTAATTTTTGGCCCAGATCATTTTCCCCGACTGTTCATTGAATTTTAAGATCCAGGCATCCTGTCTCATTGTAGATGTCGAACGATCCGGTATATCGTTACCGATCATATAAAGGTTATTTGCCGAATCCCAGGCTAGATCGTGCGTATTTGCGTAAAGATTGCCATCACTATCGCGTAAATCATATTCAAGGATTTCATTGCCAAGAATATCAATTTTAAAGAAGCGACGGCCATACCAATGTTCGTCCTCGTCGCTACCTATGTAAAAATACCCATCGTGCGTTCTTAACATTTGGTTGCGATAAGGTTGCGCGAAATAACAGCGGAGGTCACCGTTTTGGTCATAACCATCGCAATTGGTTGTCATTAACCAACTGTTTCCCCACACACTGGCAAATTTTGCGGGATCGTTTTGCTCAATGTTAAGATGAAAAATGGTCGCTTCACGATAAATTTGATCGCGTGTGCTAACCTGGATCGTACTGTTGAAAATTTCATTCCCCGCCTGATTTTTGAAAATGACCTGAACCTGGTTGTTATAATTAGCGTAAAGGCCAATCACCGGGATTTTAATTTCTGTCGTGGTATCGTCAATCAACTCGCTTGACGTGAAAGAAAAGTCTACGCTTGTCTGACTTGTCGTCCTTTTTAACACGGTATATGAAAATGTGGCAGGTATGTCCAGTTGAAACTTGAGCCAGGCAGCAAGCTGATTGTTTGCCGGAGCGAGCACTGTTCCAGTATAAATAATTGCCATAGTATCCACCTGATAAAATAAGATTAGTGTTTGACTTCACTTACGCGCATTTCATTGACTTGCTGAGGGTCGATGACGTTGCCTTTTTTCAGGTAATCAATCACCGCATCGGAGAGGTTATATCCGCCGCGGACCTGCTTATTTTTACCGTCGGTAAAAGCCATAAAACCATCACCGCCCGGCGCGAGGAAACTGTTGGTTGCCACGCGATAGGTTTGCGTATCGACAATGTTTTTGCCGTTAAGTGTAAATGTCGTCACGCGCTGGCCGACCGGTTTACGCGGGTCGTAGCGCATTTCAGCGCCTTTCGACATCTGTAATACGCCGTTGCTCAGCGACGCCCCATGCTCCATCAGATTGCGTAATGATTTACCCGTTAAATCCATCACGGTCAGTTCATTAGGGAACGGGAAGGCGCTAATAATATCGCCAAGCGTGAGGGGGCCAGGATTGAGATCGGCGCGTAAACCGCCCGAATTGGTCAGCGCAAGTTGCGCATCAGGCGCGGCGAACAGCATGGCATCGGTAAACAGGTTACCCAGCGATGAGGACTCCCCATAGGCCCGGGTCAGCGCAATCGGCGTTTCACCCACTTTTTGGCTCACGGTTTCCGCGAGCTTTTTGTTCCAGCCATCAATCACCTTCTGCGTGACCGGATCGGGTTTCCATTCATCCGCATAAATTGTTTTCAGTTCAAAGCTTTTAACCGTGTGACGATGGTTTTTTGTGTTGACATCCAGCACCAGTTTACCGATATCAATGCCACCGCTGTCGGTCGAGAGGATGAGGGTATTGCCCACTTTAATTGGTTCTGGCGTGCCAACATGCGCATGGCCAGTAATGAGAAGATCGAGGCCTTTGACCTGTTTTGCGGTCTGAATATCCTTATCCAGCGCACGTCTGACGTCCGCATTGCCGATGCTGGACTGGCGCGCCGGTGTGCCTTCGTGCATTAACGCGACGGTGATATCCACTTTTCCACGCAGCTCATCCAGATAGCGCTGTAGATACTTGACTTCATCACGCGCTTCAATTCCCTGGCGCATGGCTGACGACACCGTATCGTCGAAGGCAAACACACCGTGCAAACCGATGACACCGATTTTGACGCCGTCTTTTTCCACAATAGTGTACGGTTTATTCCAGAAGGGCAGAGTGCTGTTCTTAAAAAAGACGTTACCCAATAAAATAGGGAACGTCGCCTGGCTGAACTGCAAAAGGGTATTATCCCAGCCATGGTCAAATTCATGATTCCCGACAGAGGCCGCATCCACCGACATTGTATTCATTATATCGATAATTGCTTTTCCTTTAGTCAAGCTGCTTATATATGGACCGGTAAAATAATCACCGGCATCAAAATAAAACGTCGCCTTATTTTTAGCTTTTTCCTGTTTAACCAGTGTGGAAATATTAGCAAAACCGCCAATCTCCCGTTTACCTTCAGCAATATACGGCAGTTTATACGGTTCAACGTGGGCGTGGAGATCATTGGTATAGATGACGGTAACATCCTGCGCACAGGCATATCCCGCATATCCAGCGATGAGTAACGAGGCAATCAAGCGTTTTTTCATTGTTTATCCTTAACGTATAAATGAGAGTGCTATTGTCGTTTCCGCTTGCCTGGATTTTGTGAGGCTCCTCACGACAGTAAATCTGAATAACCGCCAGAGTTATTCGACTGACAAAATCAGTTGGTCGAGTGAAATGGAAATCCAGGACAAAATACATCTCAATGTTTGTAAAAGTTGGTCGTGCCCCAATCTCGGCGTGGCGGAAGCGGCTGACTATCTTTATCCCGTTTATCGTCTGGGGTATGCGGCGCTGGAATGCCAGAAATGTGGCAGTCTGCCCCCCTTATTTAATGAGCGTGAATTTAACCACTGGTTTGCACGGTTAATAAAAAATAAACCGGACGCAACCGGAACAGAATGCCCGCACTGCTCTGCCAGCGACGTGATTCGCTATGGGCGAACGCAGGCAGGTCATAGTCGATTCCAGTGTCGTCTTTGTCGGACGGTTTTCACTCCCCGACAGACGAAGCGCTGTTTCGAACGCACCATCGAGCCGTTTCTCTTGCGACTTCAGCAGGGTGATTACGCGGCAGAAACCACGCAATATCGACTGCTGGCGAAAGCGGTTAACTGGTGTGAGCAGCAAGCGCATCATGCTAACCGTGATGTGAAACGCGTTGCGACAAAGGTTCTGGCGTTGCCTTTCCAGGGACAGGCGGCAGAACAGCGGCTGTATGTGGTGATCAGCGCTGATGCCTGTTCTGGTCATATTCTCCAGGTCACAACTAACTACTGTGATGAGGCGGTAGGTGACTCTTTGCTTTATACCGGTTCGGCGAGTCCTGTGCCGCAAATGGCGCATGAGTGCTCGGTGGAGTCCCTTCGCTGGCAGGAAATGCAGTTCATGCAAAGATGTCAGTTTGATGAAATTCACTATGGCAGTGCGCGACTGAAAGGCAACGATCGCGGGTGTATCCTTCGCCCTGCGATCGCGATTCACGGTCATTTCCAGCGGTTGAAACGGCGGTTTCCTACTATCACCGATCACTACCTGGCGCACGAGTGTGTGCTGCGTGGCGCAGCGATTACGGCCTGGTCAGCGGAAGTACAGCGTGGTACGACGAATCTGTGGTTTGTGCTGGAAGATGCCAACCCGCCATCCGGGACAGAGGCGGAGTACAGGCTGACAGGCAGGTGGAACATTGGGTGGTGGAACAATGTCTGGCAGCGGTGGAGTTGCGGCGGAGCGGATAAGATCGTCTGCTCATTAACCGGGCAAAAGCAGGCCGGGAACATTGCTCCGGTTTCTCTGCGCGCCAGCGATGCCTTTGTTCGCTGGCTGTATACGCACCCGTGGTCCTCGGGTCAGTCAGGATTAGGGCCGAAGGTGTTGAGCCGGCATGTCGTGTGCCTTGCGTATCTTTATAATCACTATCGTTAATTTGGTCTGTCGGGAATTCACGACAAATGCGCGCAAGGGGTGTCTCCAAAAAGAGACATATAAATTGTTGATTTTTATGAGGCTAAATCCATTGCGTTTAAGGTGTTGCTAAATGGCGACAGTTTGTATGAAAGTCGTTCACTGCATTAATCGATTAATTATCAATAAAAACCAATTAAATTCAGGGTGTTAATAATTTGTTTTGAATATTGGCATAGTTACTGCATAATAGTAACCAGTGGCTCATTCACCTTCTTATGTCAGCCCCTTCGGGACGTGCTACATAAACTTCGAATGACGCACAACAAGGTGCCTGCCGTCCAACTTCTGATAATAGCGCTGCTTTATCAACCATCGGGCGAAACGTCGAGTTAGGCACCGCCTTATTCCATAACAAAGCCGGGTTCAGCCCGGCTTTGTTGTATCTGGCGTTTCCCTCAGTTAGCATCGTTCTATTCATCTCCTGTGAGAGTAATGCCTTGAAGCGCTGGTCTGTTTTTCCCCGGTCACTACGCCAACTGGTGACGCTGGCATTCCTGCTGATCCTGTTACCGCTGCTGGTCCTCGCCTGGCAGGCGTGGCAAAGCCTGAACGCGCTTAGCGCCCAGGCGGCGCAGACTAACCGTACTACCCTTATCGATGCGCGTCGCAGTGAGGCGATGACCAATGCCGCCCTGGAGATGGAGCGTAGCTATCGTCAGTATTGCGTGCTTGACGATCCGACGCTGGCAAAGGTGTATCAGAGCCAGCGCAAACGCTACAGTGAAATGCTGGACGCCCATGCGGGTGTTCTGCCTGACGATAAGCTGTATCAGGCGTTACGTCAGGATCTGAACGACCTGGCGCAACTGCAATGCCGGAACAGTGGGCCTGAAACCGCCGCGGCCGCGCGACTGGAAGCATTTGCCAACGCCAATACCGAAATGGTGCAAGCGACGCGTACCGTGGTTTTTTCACGCGGGCAGCAGCTACAACAAGAGATTGCCGAGCGTGGACAGTTCTTCGGCTGGCAGGCGCTGGTATTGTTTCTGGTGAGTCTGGCGATGGTGCTGTTGTTCACGCGGATGATTATCGGGCCGGTAAAGGGCATTGAGCGGATGATCAATCGTCTGGGGGAAGGGCGATCGCTGGGCAATACCGTCACCTTTACCGGACCGCGCGAACTGCGTTCCGTTGGGCAGCGGATCATCTGGTTGAGCGAGCGCCTCTCCTGGCTGGAGTCTCAACGCCATCAATTTTTGCGCCATCTCTCCCATGAGCTGAAAACCCCGCTGGCCAGCATGCGTGAAGGCACCGAACTGCTGGCGGACCAGGTGGTGGGGCCACTGACGCCGGAACAAAAAGAGGTGGTTGGCATTCTCGATGACAGTAGCCGTAACCTGCAAAAATTGATTGAACAACTGCTTGATTACAACCGCAAACTGGCGGATAGCGCCATTGAAATGGAAAGCGTGGAGATTGAACCGCTGGTAGATATGGTGGTTTCCGCTCATAGTCTACCGGCTCGCGCTAAAATGATGCATACCGACATTGCGCTGGCGGCCGATCGCTGCCTGGCCGAGCCGATGTTACTGATGAGCGTACTGGATAATCTTTATTCCAATGCGGTGCACTATGGGGCTGAATCCGGTAACATCCGTATTCGCAGCCGCTTACAGGGATCAACCGTGTATATCGATGTTATCAACACCGGAACTCCTATTCCTGAAGCGGAAAGAACTATGATTTTCGAACCTTTTTTCCAGGGAAGTCATCAACGGAAAGGGGCAGTGAAAGGGAGCGGACTGGGGCTAAGTATCGCCAGAGATTGTATCCGCCGTATGCAGGGTGAGCTCTATCTTGTCGATGAACAGGCGCAAGAGGTTTGCTTCCGCATAGAACTGCCGTTATCTGCAACGAAAAACGACTAAATAATGCTAAGCCTGGTGAATATGCCACACGTTTTTTCTCACATTTTCCAACGTCTATTCTCCCGCCAGTTCATCCTGGCGGGAATGCCGTGCCTTGCGCTGATGGGGTGTACGCCGCATGCGGTGAAGCACATCACCGGGGATGCGCCGCAGGATGCCCTCCCGACGTATCAACTGGCGGATTATCTGTCTGTTGAGTGTACTGATATCTGGGCATTGCAGGGGCAATCGACGGATACCAACCCTCTTTACTGGCTGCGCGCCATTGACTGCGCAGATCGCCTGCTACCGGTGCAGTCGCGCAGCGAGGCCCGCTCGCTGAGTGACGACAGCTGGCAAAACGCTTTTAAGCGCGGCATCTTGCTGGCGAATGCCAAAATTACGCCGCTGGAGCGTCGCGAAAACGTCTCGCGACTGGATGCGTTCAGCCCGCAGATCCCGGCGCAGGTGCGCCCGCTTTATCAGGTCTGGCGCGACGGACAGTCGTTACAGCTCCAGCTCGCCGAAGAACGCCAGCGTTACAGCAAACTGCAGCAAACGACCGATGGCGATCTGGATACGCTGCGTCAGCAGCATCAGCACCTTCAGGCACAGCTCGATCTCACCACGCGTAAACTGGAGAACCTGACCGATATTGAGCGCCAGCTTTCCACCCGTAAACCGGCGGGAAATTACAATCCGGATGCGACGCATGGCGGCGACAAGTCTGAGGGACAAGCCCCGGAATCATTACAAGATGAGGTGACCCCATAATGAGTCGTAAACCGGCGCATTTACTGCTCGTGGATGATGATCCAGGCCTGTTAAAACTGCTGGGCATGCGTCTGACCAGTGAAGGCTATAGCGTGGTGACCGCAGAGAGCGGGGCAGAAGGGCTGCGTGTTTTGAACCGTGAAAAAGTGGATCTGGTGATAAGCGATCTGCGGATGGATGAGATGGACGGCATGCAGCTGTTCAGCGAGATCCAGAAGGTGCAGCCGGGAATGCCGGTCATCATTCTTACCGCCCACGGTTCGATTCCGGATGCGGTCGCGGCAACGCAAAAGGGCGTGTTCAGCTTCCTGACTAAACCCGTGGATAAAGATGCGCTGTATCAGGCGATTGACGAGGCGCTTGAGCAGTCGGCACCCGCCACGGATGATAGCTGGCGTGAATCGATTGTTACCCGTAGCCCGCTGATGCTGCGTCTGCTGGAGCAGGCGCGGATGGTGGCACAGTCCGACGTCAGTGTATTGATCAATGGTCAGAGCGGTACCGGGAAAGAGATCTTCGCCCAGGCTATTCACAATGCCAGCCCGCGCAGCAGTAAACCGTTTATTGCCATCAATTGTGGGGCGCTACCGGAACAATTGCTGGAGTCGGAGTTATTCGGCCACTCGCGCGGCGCGTTTACCGGCGCGGTGAGTAACCGCGAGGGGCTGTTTCAGGCGGCGGAAGGCGGGACGCTGTTCCTGGACGAGATTGGCGACATGCCCGCGCCGCTACAGGTCAAACTGCTGCGCGTCTTGCAGGAACGCAAAGTCAGACCGCTTGGCAGCAACCGCGACATCGATATTGATGTGCGTATTATCTCGGCAACCCACCGTGACTTGCCGAAAGCCATGGCGCGCGGCGAGTTTCGTGAAGATTTATACTACCGCCTCAACGTGGTAAGTCTGAAGATCCCGGCGCTGGCGGAGCGGACCGAAGATATTCCGCTGCTGGCAAATCATCTGCTGCGCCAGTCGGCGGAGCGGCATAAGCCTTTTGTGCGGGCGTTTTCGACGGATGCAATGAAGCGGCTAATGACCGCCAGTTGGCCGGGCAACGTGCGTCAACTGGTGAACGTGATTGAACAGTGTGTGGCGCTGACCTCTTCGCCGGTTATCAGCGATGCGCTGGTGGAACAGGCGCTGGAAGGGGAAAATACCGCGCTGCCGACTTTTGTTGAAGCGCGTAACCAGTTTGAACTGAACTATCTGCGCAAGTTGCTGCAAATCACCAAAGGCAATGTGACGCATGCGGCAAGAATGGCGGGCCGTAACCGGACGGAGTTCTACAAACTCCTGTCGCGCCATGAGCTGGATGCAAACGATTTCAAAGAATAACGTTGCGTAATATGTTACGTTTACCCGATTAAAAGACAGGCGACCTTTTCAAGGACTAGCATGAAAAAGATTGATGCGATTATTAAACCCTTCAAGCTCGATGATGTGCGTGAAGCGCTGGCTGAAGTCGGTATTACCGGGATGACCGTCACCGAAGTGAAAGGCTTTGGGCGTCAGAAAGGGCATACCGAGCTGTACCGCGGCGCGGAATACATGGTGGATTTTCTGCCGAAGGTGAAAATTGAAATCGTCGTACCAGACGATATCGTTGAAACCTGCGTGGATACCATTATTCGCACAGCGCAGACGGGCAAAATCGGCGATGGTAAGATCTTCGTCTTTGATGTGGCGCGCGTGGTGCGTATCCGTACCGGTGAAGAAGACGACGCGGCAATTTAAGCCGCGCCGTGCGCATGCCGGATGGTGGCGTAAACGCCTTATCCGGCCCTGCATCCTATAGGCCGGATAAGCACAGCGCCATCAGGCATGACGTCATTACAAGACCTTATGCGGGCCGAAGCATTCGTAATGAATGTTTTCGTTTTTCACACCCAGCTCAACAAGCTGCTTCGCGGCAAACTGCATAAAGCCCACCGGACCGCACAGATAAAACTGCATCGCCGGATCGCTGATTGCGCCTTCCAGTTTGTTCAAATCCATCAGCCCAACGCTATCAAACGTCCCTTTCGCGCGATCGGCTTCGGTTGGCTCACGATACCAGGTATGGGCGCTAAAGCGTGGCAGCGTTTTACCCAGTTCACTCACTTCATCGGCAAACGCATGGACGTCGCCGTTTTCTGCGGCGTGGAACCAGTTGACCTGCGCGGTGTGGTTTGCTTTTGCCAGCGTATCCAGCATTGCCAGCATGGGCGTTTGACCGACGCCAGCAGAGATCAGGGAAACCGGCGTATTCGGGGTGACTGCCATAAAGAAATCGCCAGCCGGTGCGGCCAAATGCACGACATCGCCGATGTTCGCATGGTTATGCAGCCAGTTTGATACCTGACCGCCTTCTTCACGTTTCACGGCAATACGGTAGCTTTTACCATCCGCTTTACGGGTCAGAGAATACTGACGAATCTCCTGATGCGGGAAGCCTTCCGGTTTCAGCCAGACACCAAGATACTGGCCAGGCTGGTATTCGGCCACGGTGCCGCCGTCTACCGGTTCAAGTTCAAAGCTGGTAATCAGTGCGCTGCGCGGGGTTTTCGCTACGATCCGGAACGGACGCGTGCCTTCCCAGCCACCGTTTTTACGGGCGTTTTCACTGTAGATTTGCGCTTCGCGGTTGATAAAGACATTCGCCAACACGCCGTAGGCTTTGCCCCACGCATCCAGCACGTCCTGGCCTGGACTGAACATTTCGTCGAGGGTTGCCAGCAGGTGTGTACCGACAATGTTGTACTGCTCAGGTTTTATCTGAAAGCTGGTGTGCTTTTGGGCGATTTTCTCAACCGCGGGCAGCAGGGCGGGCAGATTCTCAATATTGCTGGCATAAGCGGCAATGGCATTAAACAGGGCTTCACGCTGATCGCCATTACGCTGGTTGCTCATGTTAAAAATTTCTTTGAGTTCAGGGTTATGAGCGAACATGCGATCGTAAAAATGGGCGGTCAGTTTGGGGCCGGTTTCTACCAGCAGGGGAATGGTGGCTTTTACAGTGGCGATGGTTTGGGCGTCAAGCATACGGTCTTCCTTTATGTGAATCTTTAATGATGTATGTCAAATGCATCTTATAAAAAATATCCCTGCTTTGTAAATGGTTCTTTGACGCTTTACGTGTTAAACGTTACAACGTGAAAAATCTGCATCACAAACCTGAAAAGAAATCCGTTGAAATTCGTAAGGTCTTCATTCCGCAAAGCCTTGTGTCCTGTGAAGGTAATCGTTTGCGTAAATTCCTTTGTCAAGACCTGTTATCACAGAATGATTCAGTTATACTGTTGCCCGTTGTCCAACAGGACCGCCTTTTAAGGCCAAAAATTCTATCGTTAGCTGAGTCAGGAGATGCGGATGTTAAAGCGTGAAATGAACATTGCCGATTATGATGCCGAACTGTGGCAGGCTATGGAGCAGGAAAAAGTACGTCAGGAAGAGCACATCGAACTGATCGCCTCCGAAAACTACACCAGTCCGCGTGTCATGCAGGCGCAGGGCTCTCAGCTGACTAACAAATACGCTGAAGGATATCCGGGCAAGCGCTACTACGGCGGCTGCGAATACGTCGATATCGTTGAGCAACTGGCGATTGATCGCGCCAAAGAACTGTTTGGCGCAGACTACGCTAACGTACAGCCGCACTCCGGCTCTCAGGCTAACTTCGCGGTCTACACCGCGCTGCTGCAACCCGGTGATACCGTTCTGGGTATGAACCTGGCGCAAGGCGGCCACCTGACTCACGGCTCTCCGGTGAACTTCTCTGGCAAACTGTACAACATCGTACCTTACGGTATCGATGAGTCCGGTAAAATTGACTACGAAGAGATGGCGCAGCTGGCGCAGACGCACAAACCGAAAATGATCATCGGTGGCTTCTCAGCTTATTCCGGCGTGGTTGACTGGGCAAAAATGCGTGAAATCGCTGACAGCATCGGTGCGTACCTGTTCGTTGATATGGCCCACGTTGCGGGTCTGATTGCCGCAGGCGTTTACCCGAACCCGGTTCCGCATGCACACGTTGTGACCACCACCACCCACAAAACCCTGGCGGGTCCGCGCGGCGGCCTGATCCTGGCGAAAGGCGGTGATGAAGAGCTGTACAAAAAACTGAACTCTGCCGTTTTCCCAAGCGCGCAGGGCGGCCCGTTGATGCACGTGATTGCCGGTAAAGCGGTTGCACTGAAAGAAGCGATGGAGCCAGAGTTCAAAGTCTACCAGCAGCAGGTTGCGAAAAACGCCAAAGCGATGGTGGAAGTGTTCCTGAACCGTGGCTACAAAGTGGTGTCCGGCGGTACTGAAAACCACCTGTTCTTGCTGGATCTGGTGGACAAAAACCTGACCGGTAAAGAAGCTGACGCCGCGCTGGGTCGTGCCAATATCACCGTGAACAAAAACAGCGTGCCGAACGATCCGAAGAGCCCGTTCGTCACTTCCGGTATCCGTATCGGTTCTCCGGCCATTACGCGTCGCGGCTTTAAAGAAGCGGAAGCGAAAGAGCTGGCGGGCTGGATGTGTGATGTGCTTGACAACATCAATGATGAAGCGGTGATTGAGCGCATCAAAGGGAAAGTTCTGGATATCTGCGCACGCTTCCCGGTTTACGCATAATTCCGTTTTGCTGCAAGCAAAAGGCCGCCGATGCGGCCTTTTTCCTTTTTAGCGCCGGTCAATGGAAATCGCGCCCGGCCCCGTCAGCGCCAGCAGCAGAAAACCGCCTGCGATACTGACATTCTTATAGAAGTTAATCATATTCGGTCCCACCGCATCACCGGTCATATTCCAGAAGTGATGACCGATCACGGCGGTACCCAGCGTATAGAAAACGAAAATAACCGCCAGTGGACGCGTGAAAAAGCCCAGCACAATCAGTATCGCTGCCGGAACCTCCATAACAACGGCAATGATCGCAGCAAGCATCGGCGCAGGGGTACCGAGAGACGTCATATATTGTACGGTACCGTCGAACCCTGTCAGTTTAGGAAAGCCAAAAATAATAAACAGAATTGCCAGCGCAATACGGGCAATCAATAAAAACAGATGGCGTGATTCTCCAAAATCAAAATAACGTAACGTGTTCATAGCAGGCTCATTAGCATGAGTAATGTACTTTAAAACTACTACACAACCCCGAGCCTCGCCATTCGCGCCATAAGCTTATATTTCGTTCAGTTGCGACTCCACGTACAGATAGCCAATGCCCATCAGTTGCTGGGCGCGGGTCAGCGTGCCAACGCTAATTTGCGTCGCTTTCGCCCGCGGGTTATCGCCGTGATCGAAAGGGTTAAATCCCGTCTGTTGCCGTAGCGTATTGAGCCAGGATTCACCGAAGGCGCAACTGCGTCCGTACAGCCAGATCTGATTGATATTCAGGATATTAAGAAAGTTATACAGGCTTAAACCAATCGCGCTGGCGGCATGTTCCACCCATGCCTGAATGCGTACATCACCCTTGCGCCAGGCGTCGATCAGTAAATCCGTGGTCAGCGTTTCCGGATCCCTTCCCGGCACTGGCTGCGCCTTCATCCAGACTCTGGCCTGCTTTTTCAGCGCGCTCAGGGAGGCGACGGTTTCCAGACAACCATAACGACCGCAGTCGCAGGCGATCCCGTCGGGGTTAACAATGGTATGCCCAATCTGACCGCTGCCGTACAGGCTGCCGCGCCAGATATTGTCGTGAATGACGAACGATGAGCCAATGCCGTAATCGACGTTAATCACGCAGAAGTCCTCGTTGGCCGCCGGGTTTTGCCACTTTTCCGCCAGCGCCAGCATCACGCAGTCGTTGTCGAGGCGGACCTGTATACCGAGTCGTTCCTCCAGCAGATACTTGATTTCCACCGGCGTTTTCCACGGTGCCTGCGGCATCGTTTTCGACGCACCGGTGATCGGATCCACCTGACCGTGGACGCCCAGCGCGAGGTTGATCGTGGTGTCGGGATAGCGCTGACGCCAGCGCCGCCAGTGGTTGGCTATTGCGGCAAGCAGCGCGTCAGGCGTCGCGGCGTTAATCACCTCATGCTGCCAGTCGCCAACCGCCACCAGACGCGCATCGGCCAGCTGGCTGGTCAGACTGGTCGGGGTGACGTTGATACACAGCGTCCACGCGCCCTGTACCGGCAGATGAAAACTCCCGTTGCTGAGTCCGCGCTGGCTCAGCGTTTCACGGGAGTGGCACAGCCGCCCTTCGTCCAGCAATTCTTCAAGAATGTTACTCACCGCCGGAATCGACAGGCCGGTGAGCTGCGCCAGTTGCGATTTACTGAGCTGCTTTTCGCGCCACAAATGCGACAGGAAGATCTGTTTATTCGCCTGTCTGACCCGGGCGTTATTGAATCCCGAACGCTGCATACACTTAACTCCCTTAACTATATTGCGTGAGCATTGCGCATTTTACCGCCAGTTAACTGCCACACAATAGCCACAAGATGACATTTTACTTTTGTTTATTGAGTGGAGGCAGCATGTACGGTTCTGTTAAGGTCTGGCAGGAAACCCTCTCACTACCGACCTGGACGGTGGGTGAGGAAGATCCGAACCCGATGTTTCTGGAAAAACGGGTTTATCAGGGCTCTTCAGGTGCGGTTTACCCCTACGGCGTGATCGACACCCTGACCGGCAAGCGCGAAATGCGCGATTACCAGGCCGTGTGGATGGAAAACGATTTTATCCGCGTCATGCTGCTGCCCGAACTGGGGGGGCGTATTCACCGTGCGTATGACAAAGTGCAGCAGCGCGATTTTGTCTATTACAACGAAGTGGTGAAGCCTGCGCTGGTTGGCCTGCTGGGGCCGTGGATCTCCGGCGGGATCGAATTTAACTGGCCGCAGCACCATCGCCCCACCACTTTTATGCCGGTAGATTTTACACAGCGGGCAGGGGAACACGGCGAACAAACCGTCTGGATGGGTGAAGTGGAGCCGATGCGCGGTCTGCAGGTGATGACTGGATTCACCCTCTACCCGGATCGCGCGTTGATAGAAATCACCGGTAAAGTCTTCAACGGCAACGCCACGCCACGTCATTTTTTATGGTGGGCGAACCCGGCGGTGAAGGGCGGCGACGATCATCAAAGCGTGTTCCCGCCTGATGTCACGGCGGTGTTCGATCACGGCAAGCGCGATGTCTCCGCTTTTCCGATCGCCACGGGCACCTATTACAAAGTTGACTACTCGGCAGGGGTGGATATCTCCCGCTATAAGAATGTGCCGGTGCCGACTTCGTACATGGCGGAAAAATCGGACTATGATTTTGTCGGTGCCTGGCATCACGGTGAGCGCGGCGGGTTGCTCCATGTTGCCGATCATCACATCTCGCCGGGGAAAAAGCAGTGGAGCTGGGGCTACGGGGATTTTGGCGTGGCCTGGGATCGTAACCTGACCGATGAGAATGGCCCGTACATCGAATTAATGACCGGGGTGTTTACCGACAATCAGCCGGATTTCACCTGGCTTGCACCTTATGAAGAGAAGGTATTCGTCCAGAACTTCCTGCCATACAGTGAATTAGGAATGGTGCAAAACGCCAGTACCGACCTGGCGTTGCGACTGGTGCGTGATGAAAGCCAGCTGTCCGTTGGTGTCTATGCGGTTGCGCCATTGCAGGATGTGCAAGTGACGCTCAGTGCAGACGGCGCGCCTTTCTTCGAAACCACGCTGACGCTGGCACCGGGGAAAAGCTGGCTAACGACGCTTGTCGATTCGGGCTATGCGCGGATCACCATGACGGTCACCCGTCACGACGGTCAGACATTGCTGCAATACGAAGAGCATATTGCTGACGATTTGCCGCTGCCCTCGGCGGCAACGGCCCCGGCACAGCCGGAGGCATTATCTAACACTGATGAACTTTACTTTATCGGTCAGCATCTGGAGCAGTACAACCACGCCAGTCGTTACGCCGGGGATTACTATCGCCGGGCGCTGGAAATAGATCCGCTGGATTACCGCAACAACGTTGCACTGGGGACGCTGGCATTGAACCAGGCTGACTGGGCGCAAGCTGAACGCTGCGCGAAAGCGGCATTAGCGCGGGCGCATCACCTGAACAAAAACCCGCGCGATGGCGAAGCCAGTATGCTGTTAGCCGCTGCGCGGGAGCGCCAGGGCGATTGCCAGCAGGCCTGGGATCATTACTACAAGGCGAGCTGGAGCGGAAACTGTCGCGACGCGGCCTTCTGGGCACTGGCCCGGCTTGCGATGGCGCGTGGCGATCATGCAGATGCACTGGCAAAAGTAACGCAGAGTTTGCGCTTTAACGGCAGCAACAATCTGGCGATGGGACTGAAAGCGCTGGTACTGGCAGAACTGGGGCGCACGTCTGAGGCGCTGAAGTACATCGAGCAGCAGCGTAATGACTATCCGCTTAGCTACGTGCTGCACTATGCCCGCTGGGCGATATGCCGGGATGAACCGTCGAAAACGGCGCTTATCACCATTACCGGTCGCCGAGGTACTAACGCCTGCGAACTGGCAGGATGGCTACTCTCTTTCGGTCAAAAAGCTGCAGCCCGCGAACTGCTGGAACTGCTGGACAGTCAGGAAACGCTGCCGTTGCTGTGGCGGGCGTCGCTGAGCGACCATCCGCAGCCGTTCATCGCCCAGGCGCGTGCTTGCCTGCCTAACCGGGTACGTTTCCCGAATACCCTCGACGAAGTACAGATGCTGCAAACGCTGGAGCATAGTGCTTACGCCCGCTATCTGTTGGGCTGCTTCTGGTACAGCAAACGCCGCTACGAAGAGGCGCTTACCTGCTGGCAATTTACCCTGCAACAGGAGCCTGAATTTGCGCCTGTGCACCGTCTGCTGGGGATTTATGCGTGGAACAAACAGCACGATGCCGCCAGGGCACACCAGTATTTGTCACAGGCCGTGGCGCTGGAACCTGATAACGCCCGCTTCCTGTTTGAACTGGATTACCTCAATAAACTCCTGGCGACGCCTGCTGAACAGCGTCTGCAACAGCTGGAATCGCGTAAGGCGGTGGTGTTCCAGCGTGACGATTTAACCGTGGAGTTGCTCAGCCTGTGGAACGGACTGGGCCACTACGATGATGCCGCGAAGGTGCTTAGCGAGCGCGTATTCCACCCCTGGGAAGGGGGCGAAGGGAAAGCGACCGGGCAGTACCTGCTGAACCAGATGCACCGGGCGCTGGCGGCGATTGGCAAAGAGGAATTCTCCGACGCAGTCAGTCTGCTACAACAGGCGCTGATCTATCCGCATAACCTGGGGGAAGGGCGCTTACCCGGACAAACCGATAACGATATCTGGTATCTGTTGGGCTATTGCGCTCAGCGTCAGGGATATCATGACGAAGCGCATCGTTACTTTGCCCGCGCCACCCGTGGTGGAAGCACGCTGGATGCCGGACGCTACTACAACGATCAGCCCGTGGACTATCTCTTCTGGCAGGGCATGGCGCTGAAACAGTTGGGTGAACGTGACGATGCAGAGCAGCTTTTCCACAGCTTCCTGCAATGGGTGACATCACAACGCGACCACGTGCCGGAGGTGGATTTCTTCGCCGTCTCATTACCGGATCTGGTGGTGCTCGATACGCCGGCGGAGGCAAAGCACCAGCAGCACTGCCTGTTTATTACCGCGTTGGGGCATCTGGGGCTTGGGGATTTATCCGCCTGCCAGCAGGCGCTTGACGTACTTCTGCAACAGAACCCGGCGCATGACAAAGCTCTGCTTGTGCGCCATGTCATCAGACTGGAGTTATTGCACTAACCCTGAACCGGTGGCGGTAACGCCACCGGAAACCTACTGTTCCCTGCGTTTCCCTGAAAGAGGAATCATAATGAATAACGCGCAGACACATTTGAAAATCGGCTACGTCTGGACTATCTGTCTGGTCGCAGCCTGTGGTGGTTTGCTGTTTGGCTACGACTGGGTGGTGATTGGTGGGGCAAAGCCTTTTTATGAAGCGTACTTCTCGATAACCGATCCGGCGCAGTCCGGCTGGGCGATGAGCTCCGCGCTGGTGGGCTGTATTTTTGGCGCGTTGATTTCGGGCTGGTGCGCCGATAAATTTGGCCGAAAAATGCCGCTCATCCTCTCTGCTATTCTGTTCAGCGCCTCGGCATGGGGAACCGCCGTTGCCAGCAACTTCGACATGTTCGTGATTTACCGCATCGTTGGCGGCGTCGGGATTGGCCTTGCGTCAGCGCTCAGTCCGCTGTACATCGCTGAAGTCAGTCCGGCGGAAAAACGCGGACGTTTTGTGGCGGTGAACCAGTTGACCATTGTCATTGGCGTTCTGGCGGCGCAACTGATCAACCTGATGATCGCTGAACCCGTTGCCACAGGGGCGACACAGCAGGCGATTGTTGAGAGCTGGAACGGGCAGATGGGCTGGCGCTGGATGTTTGGCGCAGAACTGGTTCCCGCGTTGGCGTTTTTGGTGCTGATGTTTTTCGTCCCGGAATCCCCACGCTGGCTGGTGAAGGCGGGTAAACCGGAGCGTGCGCGTGCCATGCTGCAACGCATTGGCTCTGCGGAGTACGCAGGACAGACGCTAAAAGAGATCGAACACACGCTGCTCAAAGATAATCACAGAGTCGCATGGTCAACGCTGCTGCAACCGCAGATCAAACCGATCGTGATCATCGGCATGGTGCTGGCGGTCTTCCAGCAGTGGTGCGGGATCAACGTGATCTTTAACTACGCGCAGGAAATTTTCGCCTCTGCCGGTTTCGACATCAACGGTACGCTGAAATCTATCGTTGCCACCGGCATTATCAACCTGGTCTTTACCCTCGCCGCACTGCCGCTGGTGGACAAAATTGGCCGGCGCAAGCTGATGCTGTTCGGCGCATCCGGCCTGACGGTGATTTATGTGTTGATTGCCGGTGCCCACGGGATGGGGATTATGGGCTGGCCGGTGCTGGTTCTGGTGCTGGCGGCCATTGCCATTTATGCCCTGACGCTGGCACCGGTCACCTGGGTGCTGCTGTCTGAAATCTTTCCTAACCGCGTGCGCGGGCTGGCGATGTCGCTGGGTACGCTGGCGCTGTGGATTGCCTGTTTCCTGTTGACCTATACCTTCCCGCTGCTCAATGCCGGGCTGGGTGCCGCCGGGAGTTTCCTGCTCTACGGCGTGATTTGCGCAATGGGATATGTGTATGTGCTGCGTAATGTACCGGAAACCAAAGGCGTAACGCTGGAAGCGCTGGAAGAACAACTGGCGGCGAGACATTTGAAAGCCAGTCCGTCGGCACAGCCAAAAAGCGTGCGCTGATGACCACGCCGCTGACGCTGCATAACGCGCATCTGCGGATGCGCGTGGATCCTCAGGGCGGCGCGCTGTTGTCGCTGTTTTCGTTACAACATCAACAACCGGTTCTACGCGAAAGCGAGGGAAAAACCGCCGGTGATGGCGGGCTGTTTCCGATGCTGCCGGTTGCCAATCGCGTGGCCGGTAACCGCTTCAGCCAGCGCGGAACCGAGGTGCAATTGCCGTTATATGAGGTCGACGACGCGTTTTTCCTGCACGGTGACGGCTGGCTTAAACGCTGGGAAGTGACGGCGGCGACCGATGATAGCTGTTCGCTGCGTCTGCGCAGTCAACTGGCATGTGGCTATGATTATCAGGCGGAACTGCAGTATGTGCTTGACGCGTCAGTATTCAGGGCGTCGCTGACGATCGCTCATCTGGGCAAGCGCCCCATGCTGTACGGCTGCGGTTTCCACCCGTTTTTTGTCTTTGATGCGCGAAGCACCGTGCAGTTTTCTGCCAGCGGTTACTGGCCGGAAGGCGAGCACCATTTGCCGCTGGCCTGGCAGAGTGAACTGCCGACGGAGGCTGATTTTACCAGGGCGCAGTATGGCGCGGATCGCTGGTTAAATGTGGGGTATTCCGGCTGGAGTGGGCAGGCGATCGTTCAACGCAATGTGATGCGCGTCACGATTTCTGCGCAAACTCCCTGGCTTATGCTTTTCAGAATGCCGGGTGAGTCATTTCTTTGTCTGGAACCGCAGACGCATCCGGTGAATGCCCACCACATGCCGGGGCAGCCGGGATTACGGATGTTAGGCTCTGGAGAACAGTGCCGTTTCGCGATGGAGATTCGCGTTGATTAGCGGCAAAACGTTGTTATGTTGCTGTTAATGTTCACTTGCGCCAGCCTGCGTTTATCGCCAGACTATCGCCTCCACACGGGAGGGGATCATGTCTTTGCACTCCACGCGCTGGCTGGCGCTCGGTTACTTCACCTATTTTTTTAGCTACGGGATTTTTCTTCCCTTCTGGAGCGTCTGGCTTAAAGGGCTTGGCCTCACGCCGGAGACCATCGGCCTCTTATTGGGCGCTGGTCTGGTCGCCCGTTTTCTTGGCAGTTTGATCATTGCCCCGCGGGTCAGCGATCCATCACGGCTGATCTCCGCGTTACGCATTCTGGCGCTACTGACGCTGATCTTTGCGCTGGCCTTCTGGGCCGGAACCCATGTCGCCTGGCTGATGGTGGTGATGGTCGGCTTTAACCTCTTCTTCTCGCCGCTGGTGCCGCTCACGGACGCGCTGGCGAATACCTGGCAAAAGCAGATCACCATGGATTATGGACGGGTGCGTCTGTGGGGATCGGTCGCGTTTGTGATTGGTTCGGCGCTAACCGGCAAACTGGTCAGCCTGTTTGATTACCGGGCGATTCTGGCGCTGCTTACGCTGGGTGTCGCCTCAATGTTGCTGGGAATGCTGATTCGACCCAGCGTGTTGCCCAAAGGGGAAAACCGTCACCAGGAGAGCGCTGGCTGGCCCGCCTGGCGTTCGCTGGTCACACAAAGCTGGCGCTTTCTGGCCTGCGTCTGTCTGTTGCAGGGGGCGCATGCCGCCTACTACGGTTTTAGCGCTATTTACTGGCAGGGGGCGGGGTATTCCGCGTCGGCGGTCGGCTATCTCTGGTCGCTCGGCGTGGTGGCAGAAGTGATTATCTTCGCCCTGAGCAATAAGCTGTTCCGCCGCTTTAGCGCCCGCGATCTGTTACTGCTCTCCGCCATCTGTGGTGTGATTCGCTGGGGACTGATGGGCTGGACGACGGCGCTGCCGTGGCTGATTGTGGTGCAGATCCTCCATTGTGGCACCTTTACCGTCTGCCACCTGGCGGCGATGCGTTATATTGCGGCGCGTCAGGGAAGCGAAGTCATTCGTCTGCAGGCGGTCTATTCTGCTGTGGCGATGGGCGGCAGCATTGCCATCATGACCGTGTTTGCTGGCTTCCTGTACCAGAATCTGGGCAACGGCGTCTTCTGGGTGATGGCGCTGGTGGCGTTGCCGGCTATGGTACTGCGGCCAAAAGTGGCCGCTTCAGCCTGATTCCAGCATCTTGCGGATCTGCTGCTGCTGATGTGGCGTTAGCGCCTGATCCGCATGAATCAACGGGGGTGAAAAGAGCGGCAGCAGCGTGGCGTAAGGGGTAACAATCAGCGCCACGCCGCGCGGTGAGCCTTCCTGCTGGAAAGTTCGCATCGGCAATGGCTTGATGTTCAGCGGCAGTAGCGTCAGTTCACGCAGTTGTTGTTCTATCTGCTGCTCCAGTTGCGGATTATCACCGGTCAGTAAGACGACCTGTTTCTCATGCAGGTCATTATCCTGCATCAGCCATGCGCCAAAAATCACCGCCACCAGTCCCGTCTCTTCTTCAGAAAACTCAACGGCATACTCTTCTTCAAACCCGCGTAACGCATCGCGGGTGGTACGCATCAGACGCGGATAGAGGCGGGCGAACTCTTCCGGCAAGGTGTTATCGATGCCAATCGAAAACAGGCAGCGGTTCAGCGCCTGGGACAGATGGATATAGAGCTGATCGTTTAGCCCCTGCTCGTCGTTAAAACGCACCGCGCCCATTTCGCGAAAACGCAGGATCAGGCGGGCGATCGCCAGACGCAACCGCCGGTTCTGCTGATGGTTATCGCGAATCGGGTCCGGGATGCGGACCATCGAAAACAGCAGCGCCATAAACAGCGATTCCGTTAATGGCGCATCCTGCCGGACACGACGCTGCCAGTGACGGCCAATCTCCTGCGCTAACGCGTATTCGGCGCAGGACTGCGCCCAGCGCTGCTGGACGGGATTGAATTCCGGCGAGATCCCCGCATGATGTTGCAACAGACAATATTGCAGATAGAGGCGCAGGAACTGGATGTCCCGGCACTCGAACGGCTTTTGCAGACGACGCGCACAAAGGTTAATCAGCGCATGCAGATTGGTATCGTCATACAGCGTGCGCAGGATCCCCCGCTGTTTTAGCTCAATTTTGAGGGCGGGGGCAAAGTGTTGATTAATGAACGCCGGACACAAACGCAGGCCGCGTCTGAGCCAGTGTAAGAGGCAGAGGCGTTGGTTAAGCGCGGTACCTTCGATCCGGTAGCACCCATTCGGACCAGTGCTAATGCTAAGTCGATGATAGCGTTGGATCTCCAGTCCCGTTTCGACAATATCCTCACGGGCAACAGTATCATCGACACCATTTAGCGCACTGAACATTTCCGCGGTGGCAATCTGCCCCGGCTGGAAAAGCGTCAGCAAAACCTGGCAACGGCGCTGGGGAGCAGAAAGTACAGATGGCGGAGCAAGCGTTGTCATCATCTGTCGGATCTCCCTTAGGTATGTTAGATAAGAATAGCTAAAGTTTTTCCATAGCCATTACGAATGAAATGTTTTGCGTCAGGAATGCAGGGAGAGGTCACAGAATTTTTCACGTGTGTAACCGCGTAAGAGAGTTTAACGCAGCGCTTTATTAGGATTTTCCGCGTTTTTATCTTCAGATTGTGCAGTAAAAAGCCTCGCCAGGGGAGACGAGGCTGAAAGGTTATTAATGGATTAACGATCCTGTCGCAGGGTTAACCCGACATCCCCACCCGGATGCACGGCCAGCAGCGTTTCTCTGGTATAGCCGCTTTCACTCATCAGGCAGGCGCAGGCAGCATCAAAGATCGCAATCACCAGCATGATGGAGGTGGTCGCCAGCATGTTCAGCGGATCCGCCTCGCGCTGGACGCCGGTGGAAATCACCAGCCGGGCGGCCTTTGCAATGGCGGAATTCGCGTTTTCCGTAACGCTGATAATCGGCACGTTGCGCGCCGCAAGGCCTGGCAATAAGCGCGTGAGCTCGTCAGAGTTACCGCCGCGCGAGAGTAAAATCATCCGATCGTCAGCGCGTAAAAAACCGAGATCGCCGTGCGCGGCATCGGTGGCGTTGAGGTAGATCGCCGGGCGCTCAACGCAGGAGAGCATGTGGGCGATTTTACGCGCCGCAATGCCAGAGGTGCCGACGCCGGTGACCACGATTTTTCCCCGACATTCGCGCAATTCCGTCATTAATGCATTCCAGACCGGTTCGCTCAAATGCTGACCCAGACCGGCCAGCGCCTCACTGTAGAGGGTCCAGGTATCGGCGGCCTGTTGCCATGGGCTACTCATGCATCCCCCTGCATCAACTGACGGTACTTCATGTGATCCTGATACATCTCGTGGAACACCTGATATTTACGGTCGTAATACTGCTTAATGCGATTGGTCTGCGGGGTGACCGTTTTACCTATCCGGCTCATGGCCGACATTGCTTCCGGGAAGGTCTCGAACACGCCGGCGGCGATGGTGCCCATCATTGCGCCACCAAGCAGCATCGCTTCGCTCTCTTCCGGAAGTAGCATGGCGCAACCAGTGGCATTGGCATGTTCCTGCACAAAGATAGGGTTCTTGGTGCCGCCGCCGCTGGCCATGATAGTGTCGATGCTGTACCCACTCTGGTTCATGGTTTCAATGATGTGACGCGTACCCAACGCGATGGCCTGAATGGTTGCCAGATAGTGCAGCGCCATGTCTTCCGGCGTGCGGGAAAGCTTCAGCCCACTGATCGCCCCGGTCAGCGTCGGATTGGCGCGCGGTGAACGGTTGCCGTGGAAGTAGGGCAGGATATGAATATCACGGGTCAGGAAGGCGATATTCTCCGGCTCGCCTGCCATTTTACGCAGCAGAGCGTTCAGCACTTCATAAATGGTTTGCCCCTGCGCTTTGGCTTGCGCCAGCAGCGTATCGTAACAAGGGTGCGACTGAATAATGTGGTCGATCAGCGCGCCGGTCGCGGACTGTCCGCCTTCATTGAGCCAGTATTCCGGCAACACGGCGGAATAGTAAGGACCCCAGACGCCGCCAATAAAGCGAGGCTCTTTTGAGATCGCCATGTGCCCGGTAGAGGTTCCACCAATCAGGGCAACGCGACGGTCAAAGTCAGCGACTTCGCCAGAGACACCGCAGGCGCCAAGCGTGCCGAGGGTACCCGCATGGGCATCAATGATCGACACGCTGACGGCAGTGCCTGGAATCAACCCCATTTCACTGGCGGCGCGCTGAGTCAGCCCGTGACCAAGCGGTTCGCCCATCGTTTTCACATAGCGACCAATTTTTGCCGCATCGTGTTCCAGCAGATCTTCCAGTCCGATCTCCCGGAAGTAGCTGGCATCCCACTTGTCTTCATGGCCCATGTAGGTCCATTTGCACACCGTGGAACACAGTGAACGCGTGTCGTCGCCGGTGGCGCGCCAGGTCAGGAAGTCGGGTAAATCAAAATAGTAGCCCGCGTTGGCCCAGGTGTTAGGCATATGTTGTTTCAGCCACAGCAGTTTCGGCGTTTGCATTTCCGGGGAGATGATCCCGCCTACGTAGTCCAGCACCCGATGGTGCATCGCGTTGATGCGCTCGGCCTGGGTGATGGCGCGGTGATCCATCCACACGATGATGTTTTGCTCGCTGCGCCCGGAAGGGCTGATGGTCAGCGGTTTGCCCTCCTTATCCAGCACCACCAGCGAACAGGTGGCGTCAAATCCCAACCCTTTCACCTGAATGGGGTTGATATCGGACTGATTAATGGCATCACGAACCGCGTTGCAGACAGCCTGCCAGATGTTATCGGACGACTGCTCGACGAAATCGGCCTGCGGGCGGTAAATTTCAATCGCGCGAGTGGCCTGGCCGACCATTCTGCCGTTGAGATCAAACACCCCTGCGCGAGCGCTGCCGGTTCCTACATCCACACCAATAAAGTAACTCGCCATAATTTTTCTCCTGAAATCAGGCTCTACGATTCTGTAATGCGATAAAGAGGATGAGTACCGCGCCCCAAAGCGCCATCGTCAGATAGCTACTGATCCCCAGCAAGTTAAAGCCGCTTTCCAGCATTTGCAGCACAATCAGCGCCAGCACCAGGCCGATGATACGGCCAAATCCGCCGTCCGGATTGATGCCGCCCAGCACCGAGGCGAGAATAGTGACCAGCAGATAAGACTCACCGTATCCGGCCTTCGCCGAGTTGAATTTCGCCATCATTAAGATTGCGGCCACCCAGCCGAGCAGGGCGGAAATGACGTAGACGGAAATCTGCACCCGAACGGTATTCACGCCGCTGTAGCGGGTCGCCTGTTCGTTGGACCCCATCAGATAAAGACTACGCCCGAGCGTGGTGTGTTCCAGCAATACCCACAGCAGCACCGCAACCACGATGAACAGCAGCAGAGCCACGGGAATACCTGCGAGGGTGGCGTTGCCGAGGTACTGAATTGCTGCCGGGAAGCCAGAAATCACCGTGCCGTTAGAGAGCAAAATGTTCAGCCCAGAGATCAGCGTCATGGTGCCGAGCGTGGCGAGGATCGGTGACACGCCAACCCAGGCGATCAGCGCGCCGTTCAGTGTCCCTATCGCCACGGCGACCGCTGCACCGGCCAGCAGCGCCAGTGCGAGGAACAACGGGTTGTCCGGATGGCTGACGATGACCGCCGCCATCACCAGCGAACAGGCGTTGGCACCGGCAATAATCGACAGGTTAATGCCGCCCGTCAGCATGGTCATCCCCATTCCCAGCGCCAGCATGCCGAGGATCGGTAACTGTGAGCCGATGGACTGGAAGTTTGCGACGCTGAAAAAGCGAGTGCCCAACAGCGCTGAGAAGACGACGGCGACGACGATAATAATCACGCACTGCAGGCGGATGATGGCATCACCGGGTAATACTCTTGCGAACGCTTTCATCTCAAAGCTCCCTTGCCAGTTTGCGTTTTTCGTTCCACGCGGTGGTGCTGATGCTGACCAGGATAATGATGCCGCTGAAAACGGTGTGCCAGTACGAGGAGACGCTGAGTAGCGTCAGACCGTTTTGCAAAAAGGCCAGCAGAATCACCCCCAGCAGCGTTCCGGTCAATGTGCCCCGACCGCCGCTCATGCTGGTGCCGCCGAGCACCACCGCCGCCAGCACCGTCAGCTCAAAACCGAGCAGCGAGTTTGGCGCTACGGACTGGGTGATCTGCGCCTGCACGACGGCGGCGACGCCGGCCAGAATACCCATGTAGCCGTAGACATAGAAATGCAGTTTCAACAGATTCAGCCCGAGGCGGGAGGCGGCGTCACGGTTACCGCCCATCGCGTAAATCTGGCGACCGAGACGGGTGTAGTTCATCAGGATAGCGGTGAAGACGATCACTGCCGCCAGACACAGTAACGGCAGGGTAATACCGTAGTCATAGCCATCTGCCGCGGTGAACGAGAACCAGTTGATACCGTTCATGAACCAGTCCGGGAAGCCGTACAGCCAGGTGCCTTTGGTGGCGTAAACCAGCAGACCGTAATAGACGTTAAGCGTGGCGATGGTGATGATGATAGCGGGCACGCGCAGCCAGTAGACCAGGAAGCCGTTAATCAGCCCGAGCAATAACCCGACGGCGATGGCGATGGTCAGCGCCAGCAGAAAGTTGCCGCCGTGGGCGATCACCCAGCTTGCCATCGCGTACTGCGCTATCGCCGTCATCGCCGGGAACGAAATATCGATTCCGCCGGAGATCAGCACGACAAACAGCCCGCAGGCGAGAATACCGAGAATGGCGTAGCTGGTGGCGACGTCCGTCAGATTACCGAGTGACAGGAACTCGTCAGTGCTGATGCTCAGCCCAACGGCAAGCGCAATCACCAGCAGGCCCAGCCAGAATTCATGGTGCCCGATTAAACGGGAGAGATGAAAGTTATTCATGGATGACCTCGACCACCTCTGCAATGTCTTCTTCACGACAGCGATGCGGATTAAACTCGGCAACCAGCTTTCCGCGACGCATGACCAGTACGCGGTGGCTGTTGTAATACGCTTCCGGGATCTCATCGCAAATCATCAGCACCGCCATGCCTTGTTCCGCTAGATTGCGGGCGATCTGGTAGATCCCCTCTTTGTTGGCGATATCAACCCCCACCGTTGGGGAGTCCAGGATCAGGATATGCGGTTGGGTCGCCACCCATTTGGCGATGGCGATACGCTGGGCGTTGCCGCCGGAGAGCGTTTTGACCGGCAACTGCGGATCGGAAACCTTAATGTTCAGTTCACGGATCAGATCGGCGACCAGCGTTTTGGCTTTACCGTGATCGAGCAGGCCGCTGCGGGTATGCAGTTTGTCAAAGACCGTGACAATCGTGTTGTCGTAGATCGACTGTTCCATGATCAGCCCCTGGGTCAGGCGATCTTCCGAGACATAGCCGATCCCGTGTCTGATTGCGTCATGGTTGTTGCGCAGTTGAACCGGTTTCCCGTTAATGCGAATTTGCCCGCTGTCCGGATGCGTCATGCCAAACAGACTCAGGCAGAGCTCGGTGCGCCCTGCACCAAGCAGGCCGACAATTGACACGATCTCACCGCTGCGCAGCGACAGGTTGATGTCCTGATATTTTCCTTTGCGGCTCAGGTTGCGCAGTTCCAGCATTGGCTCCTGCTCAACCGGCGGTTTTTCCGGCAGCGGACTGTAGTGGAAGCGTTGACCGGTCATCAGGAATGCCAGTTCATGGCTGTCGAGTTCGCTGGCGGGATACGTCCCCACCAGTTTGCCGTCGCGCATTACGCTGATGCGGTCCGCCACTTCCATCACCTCATCGAGACGGTGGCTGACGAACACCACGCAAATCCCGTCGGCTTTCAGTTCGTTGACCACGCGCAGCAGGCCGTTGACCTCCTGGCGCGTCAGGGAAGCGGTGGGTTCGTCCATAATCACCAGACGCGCGTCGGCGGCAATGGCGCGACAAATCGCGACGAGCTGACGGTCGGCAATGGAGAGTTTTTCCACTTTTTTATCGGGATCGATGCTGACGCCAATCCGCTTCATTGCCGCCAGCGCCTGTTGCTTCATCGTACCGCGCCGCACCCAGATGTCGCCGCCGGGCAGGTAGCGGTTGACGGCAATATTCTCCGCCACGCTGAAGTTAGGAAAGAGGGATAAATCCTGATAGATAACCTGGATGCCGTAATGCGAAGAGAGCTGTGGTGACAACTGGTGAAACAGTTTGCCATCCAGCAGGATCTGCGCTCCTTTTTCCGGCTGATAGACTCCGGAAATCACTTTAATAATGGTGCTTTTACCGCAACCGTTCTGTCCTGCCAGACAGTGAACTTCGCCTTTTTTCAGCGTCAGATTCACATTATCCAGCGCCAGCACGCCCGGGAATTGCTTGCTGATATTCTCAAGAGTGATAAATGCGGTGGTGTCTGTCATGGACAATACCCCTGCGAGCGCCCTGACGGGCGCAGAGTGTTAAGCCTGTTGATAGCGCCGACCAGACGGTCGGCGTTAGGTTTCCCTGGTGGTGGCTGGAGCCTTAGAAACCGAGTGATTGCGCGTTGTCTTTGGTGACTTCGAGGATCTTGTTAAAGCGGATCACTTTCTTCTCCATGTCGACATCGGCTTTCCCTAATCCTTCAATGGTGAGATCTGGCGTGACCTCTTTGCCCTGCAGCAACTGATCTGCCACGGTCACCAGCGCGTAGCCGGCATCTTTTGGATCCCACAGCATCGCTTTTTTGATGTCGCCACGCATCAGATAAGGCGCTGCCTGTGCGGGCATTGCAATCCCCACCACGGCAATTTTATCTTTCGCGCGTTTTTTCTGTACTGCCTGACCGGCACCAATCGGACCCAGCGAACCGAAGCCAATGATGCCCTTCATCTGCGGATAGGTTTTCATCAGGTCCAGCGTCGTGGAGTAGGATTTGTCGATGCTCTCAGCCACCGGCAGACGAGTGGTGACTTCAAACATCTCCGGGTATTTTTCTTTCTGGTACTTGATGGCGTAATCGGCCCAGGCGTTGTGCAACGGCACGGTCAGCGAGCCGACGTAAATGGCATAGCCGCCTTTACCGCCCATATCCTTCGCCAGCTCGTCAACGTTAGCCTGCGCGTACTTCTCGCTGTCGATCGTTTCGATATCCCACTGGCCGATTTGCTGATCTGGCGATTCGTGAGTCAGGACGACAATACCCTTATCGCGCGCTTTTTTAAGCACGGGCTCAAGCACCTTGGCGTCATTAGGTACCACAATGATCGCGTTAACGTTCTTGGCAATGAGATCTTCAATCACTTTTACCTGCTGAGCCGGATCCGGTGTGGAAGGGCCAGTCTGGTAAGCATTCACATCCAGTTTCTTCGCGGCTTCATTCACGCCGGTTTCCATACGGTTAAACCACGGAATACCGGTGACTTTAGCAACCACAGCGATTTCATATTTTTCTGCCGCAAAGGACGGGCCGGACAACATGCATGCAGAAACCAGGGTTGCACTGAGTAATGCGAGTTTGAATTTCATAGTTGTACCTTTTGTAGGGACCGGGGCATGTCACGAACAGGAGGTTATCAACGAAGGGAAGAGGTAATGAATCTCAAGTTTCATAAATGTGATAAATGCCCATTTTTGTTAATTTATGGGTGTTTTATGGTTAAATTATAGTTAATTTGAACGATTGAAATGCTTTTTTGGTTAATTTAGTTGTTAATAATTATCGAAAAATGCTTATTTATTTTTACAATTAATTATCAAATTGGCTATTGCACACAGAAAATAACCGCAGCAGGCGTACCGCCCTCAGCGACGAAATCGCAAATCTGAGAACTGAATCGAGTCCAGAAATCAGCGCCCAACATTCCTCATTTCAATGTTATTCTCACGGACAATCCTGCCACGACGATCGTGACTCGCGTGGCCCGTCCTGTTTTTGTGGGGAGTTGATACCATTCATGATACGCGGCGCTTTGCTGGTATTACTCGCATTTTTGACGTCTACGGTGAGTGCACATCCTCACAGTTTTATTCGTCTGAAAACGGAAGTGATCGGCGATAACGGGACTTTTGTGGCGCTGAAGATGCGCTGGACAATGGATGAACTGACCTCTGCCGATCTGCTTTATGATGCGGGCGACGCTCAACCGGGTTCTGAAATCTGGAAGAAGCTGGCGGCGGAAGTGATGGCGAATGTGCTGGGACAGCATTACTTTACCGAAATGTGGCACAACGGGCGGCGCGTTAAATTTAAGAACCGCCCCACGGAATATAGCATGGAGCGTGTTGAGCATCAGGCCGTGCTCACCTTTGTGCTGCCGCTTGCCGAACCGCAACCATTGAGCGGGCAGCGTTACACCTTCTCGACCTTTGATCCCTCTTATTATGTCGATATGAGCTACGAAGAAGATAACGATGCAACGCTATCGTCGGCGTTGCGTGAGCAATGTGAAATCGCCGTGAACACACCGACGCCGAGCGAAGAATCGCTCAGCTTTGCCCAGTCGCTGGATAAAGAAGACGCGCCTCCGGAGGATATGGAACTGGGGAAACAATTTGCACAGACGGTGACGGTCTCATGTCAGTAATATCCACAACCCGCATTCGCGCACGGCGTTGGCTGTCGCTGTGGCCGCTGGCGCTGTTTTTGCTGATTGCAGCGATCGGTGGTGTCTGGCTGTGGTACGCCTGGCCGCAGGTGATGATCAAAAGTATTGTCTGGCAACGGGAGGTGAATCAGCAGATGAGCGTATTGCTGAAGGCCGTTGCCGCCAGTCCAGCCCAGGCGGGTGGGTCATTGCTGCTGTTTAGCTTTTTATATGGTGTGCTGCACGCACTGGGACCGGGGCATGGAAAGGTCGTGATCACCACCTGGCTGGCGACCCATCCTTCAAAGCTTAAGTCGAGCATCGGGCTGACGCTGGCTTCTTCGTTATTGCAGGGGCTGGTGGCAATCGGGCTGGTCGTGGTCGTGCTCAGCATCCTGCAACTGCCGGCGAGACAGTTACATCTGAGCGGTTTCTGGCTGGAGAAGGGGAGCTATGCGCTGGTGGGGATTCTGGGCGTTTTGCTCTGCTGGCGGGCGCTGAAGAAACTGCATGCGCTGCTGCGCAAACCCAGGTTTATCGCCTTCACGCCACACCATGTGCACCATGAAAACTGTGGTTGCGGGCATCAGCACATGCCGAATCCGGAGCAGATCCACCGCGATGATGACTGGCGCGCGCGGCTAATGATTATTCTGTCGATGGGGATGCGTCCCTGTTCCGGGGCGATCATGGTACTGCTGTTCAGCAAAGTCATCGGCGTCTTTGGCTGGGGAATAGTCTCGGCGCTGGCAATGGCGGCGGGAACGTCGCTGACGATTACCTCTCTGGCGCTGCTGGTGCACAGTTTTCGTACGCTGGCAGTCAGGTTGAGCAGCAATCATGCACCGGTACTATGGCGGCAGGTCGGTTGGTTAACGCTGGCGTTAGCCGGTGGCGCGATATTAGTGGTGGCAGCAGGAGTGATGTGGGTGAGTGCAGTGCCAGTGGGAAGGGGATTAAGACCGTTTTGATTTTGCCGGATGGCGTTAGCGCTTATTTGGCCTACTGTTCGTGTAGGCCCGGTAAGCGTTAGCGCCACCGGGCAGTACTGAGATTAACGCTTCAGCGCGTCGCTCAGTTCGTCACGCATATTCGCCAGCATCGCTTTAACCACGCGCGGGTTACCCGCCACGATGTTGCCGGTCGTTATGTAGTTGTGACCACCGGTAAAGTCGCAGACCAGGGCGCCAGCTTCACGGGCGATCAGTTCACCCGCGGCGAAATCCCACGGACGCAGACCAATTTCGAAATAACCGTCAACGCGCGCAGCGGCAACATAGGCCAGATCCAGCGCAGCAGAACCGGTGCGACGGAAGTCAGCACACTCGGTAAACATTTTGCCGAGGATATTCATGTAAGAGGTGGCGTGCTGTTTGGCTTTGAACGGGAAGCCGGTCGCGATAATAGTGCCGTCCAGGTCACGCGCATTGCTGCCGCGCAGACGGTAACCATTCAGCTGTGCGCCCTGACCGCGGGTTGCGGTGAACAGTTCATTACGCATCGGATCGTAAACCACAGCGACTTCAGTGCGGCCTTTAATACGTACGGCGATGGAAACCGCGAAGTGCGGCAGACGTTTTACGAAGTTGGTGGTGCCATCCAGTGGATCGATAACCCATTGAACATCCTGATCGGTACCTTCATGTTCACCGCTTTCTTCGGTGATGATGGTGTGCTGCGGGTAAGATTTGCGGATCGTTTCGATAATAATCGCTTCAGCGGCTTTATCGACGTTGGTCACGAAATCATTGCTGCCTTTCTGGCTGGTTTCTACTGAGTCAGGCGTTTCGTAGTGTTTGGCAATTACATTACCCGCCTTGCGCGCTGCGCGCACGGCGATGGTCAGCATCGGATGCATCGGTCTCTCTCACTGGATGTTAAAGAACGGGAAAACGGCGCAGAGTATAGCAGCGAGATCGGAATATGTCTTCGATTTATGATAATATGGCTGAATAATCTTTAGCTGAAGAAAGACAATGCTGCAAAATATTCGAATCGTGCTGGTGGAAACGTCTCACACCGGCAATATGGGCTCTGTTGCCCGCGCCATGAAAACAATGGGGTTAACCAACCTGTGGCTGGTTAACCCGCTCGTGAAACCTGACTCCCAGGCCATCGCTCTGGCGGCAGGGGCCAGTGACGTGATCGGCAACGCGCAGATCGTCGATACCCTCGATGAAGCGCTGGCCGGATGCAGCCTGGTGGTCGGGACCAGTGCACGTTCGCGTACGCTGCCGTGGCCGATGCTTGACCCGCGTGAATGCGGTTTAAAAAGCGTAGCGGAAGC
Source organism: Citrobacter sp. CFNIH10 (assembly GCF_002934585.1). NCBI lineage: Bacteria > Pseudomonadati > Pseudomonadota > Gammaproteobacteria > Enterobacterales > Enterobacteriaceae > Citrobacter > Citrobacter sp. CFNIH10. Next base: position 5,085,534 of record NZ_CP026216.1, on the reverse strand, counting down.
GGCAAATACCCCCGTGGCGCTGGTGTTTGGTCGTGAACGCGTTGGGCTGACCAATGACGAACTGCAAAAATGCCATTACCATGTCGCGATTGCGGCGAACCCGGAATACAGTTCGCTGAACCTGGCAATGGCGGTACAGGTCATCGCGTATGAAGTGCGCATGGCCTGGCTGGCGACGCAGCAAAATCCTGATGCGGTCGTGCATGAAGAAGCACCGTACCCGCTGGTAGACGATCTGGAGCGGTTTTACGGTCACCTTGAGCAGACGTTGCTGTCGACGGGGTTTATCCGTGAAAACCATCCGGGACAAGTGATGAACAAGTTGCGCCGTCTGTTTACGCGTGCGCGTCCGGAGAGCCAGGAGCTGAATATTCTGCGTGGAATGCTTGCTTCTATTGAGCAGCAGAATAAAGACAAGTAAGTGCAAGCCATCCGGCAAAGCAAAATGGCACTGAAGGTTAAATACCTGACTAAAACAGTCAAGTAAATAGTTGACTGATTTAGTCGGGAATGTCAGACTTGGCCCTGCTATGCAATACCCCCATTTTACAATAAAAAACCCCGGGCAGGGGCGAGTTTGAGGCTAAGTAAGACATGAGACTGACATCTAAAGGGCGTTATGCCGTGACCGCAATGTTGGACGTTGCGCTCAACTCCGAAGCGGGCCCGGTACCGTTGGCTGATATTTCTGAACGTCAGGGAATTTCCCTTTCTTATCTGGAACAGCTGTTCTCCCGTTTGCGTAAAAATGGTCTGGTGTCCAGTGTACGTGGGCCAGGCGGTGGTTATCTGCTGGGTAAAGATGCCGGCAGTATTGCAGTCGGTGAAGTGATTAGCGCTGTTGACGAGTCGGTAGATGCGACACGTTGTCAGGGCAAAGGCGGTTGTCAGGGCGGCGATAAATGCCTGACCCACGCGCTGTGGCGCGATCTGAGCGACCGTCTGACCGGTTTCCTCAACAACATTACGTTAGGTGAACTGGTGAATAACCAGGAAGTCCTGGATGTGTCTGGTCGCCAGCACAGCCACGACGCTCCACGCACAAATCGTGCACAAGACGCGATTGACGTTAAGTTACGCGCTTAATTTAACCGTCCTGTTTCGGGTTGCATCTGCGTTGGCTGCACATGTTCACCCCGCTTACTTTTGTAAGCTCTCGGGGATTTGCATGTTTACCGCCTTGCTGAAACGCGAAACAGTTAGGTTAACGATAAGAAGATTTTCGAGTCAGGCCGGAGCGTTTGCGCTCCGTTAACACGGTCGTACATCCAGCCGGTTGCCTGACTCCTTGCATTGAAGCGATGTACGGAGTTTATAGAGCAATGAAATTACCGATTTATCTCGACTACTCCGCAACCACGCCGGTGGACCCGCGTGTTGCCGAGAAAATGATGCAGTTCCTGACACTGGACGGAACCTTTGGTAACCCGGCCTCCCGTTCACACCGTTTCGGCTGGCAGGCTGAAGAGGCGGTTGATATCGCCCGTAATCAGATTGCCGATCTGGTGGGTGCCGATCCGCGTGAAATCGTCTTTACTTCCGGTGCGACTGAATCCGACAACCTGGCGATCAAAGGTGCAGCCAACTTTTATCAGAAAAAAGGCAAGCACATTATCACCAGTAAAACCGAGCACAAAGCGGTACTGGATACCTGCCGTCAGTTGGAGCGTGAAGGGTTTGAAGTGACCTACCTGGCGCCGCAGAGCAACGGGATTATCGATCTCAAAGAACTGGAAGCGGCGATGCGTGACGACACCATCCTGGTTTCCATCATGCACGTGAATAACGAAATCGGCGTGGTACAGGATATCGCGACTATCGGCGAAATGTGCCGTGCTCGCGGCATCATCTATCATGTTGACGCCACCCAGAGCGTGGGCAAACTGCCTATCGATCTGAGCCAGTTGAAAGTTGACCTGATGTCCTTCTCCGGTCACAAAATTTATGGCCCGAAAGGGATCGGCGCGCTGTACGTTCGTCGTAAACCGCGTATTCGCATTGAGGCACAGATGCACGGCGGCGGTCACGAGCGTGGCATGCGTTCCGGTACGCTGCCTGTCCACCAGATCGTCGGTATGGGCGAAGCCTATCGCATCGCGAAAGAAGAGATGGAAACCGAGATGGCGCGTCTGCGCGGTCTGCGTAACCGTCTGTGGAACGGCGTGAAAGATATGGAAGAAGTCTACCTGAACGGTGACCTTGAGCAGGGCGCACCAAACATCCTCAACGTCAGCTTTAACTACGTTGAAGGCGAGTCGCTGATCATGGCGCTGAAAGACCTCGCGGTCTCTTCCGGTTCTGCCTGTACCTCTGCGAGCCTCGAGCCTTCCTACGTGCTGCGCGCACTGGGAATGACCGACGAGCTGGCACATAGCTCTATTCGTTTCTCTTTAGGTCGTTTTACTACCGAAGAAGAGATTGATTACACCATCGAACTGGTTCGTAAATCTATCGGCCGTCTGCGTGACCTTTCTCCGCTGTGGGAAATGCACAAGCAGGGCGTGGATCTGAACAGCATCGAATGGTCACATCATTAATCGGTATCGATAAGGAGAATTCATCATGGCTTACAGCGAAAAAGTAATCGATCATTACGAGAATCCACGTAACGTGGGCTCTTTTGACAACAGCGACGAGAACGTGGGTAGCGGCATGGTGGGTGCACCAGCCTGTGGCGACGTGATGAAGTTGCAGATCAAAGTTAACAATGAAGGTATCATTGAAGACGCGCGTTTCAAGACTTACGGCTGCGGTTCCGCTATCGCCTCCAGCTCCCTGGTTACCGAATGGGTGAAAGGGAAATCACTGGACGAAGCACAGGCGATCAAAAATACCGATATTGCCGATGAGCTTGAGCTGCCGCCAGTGAAAATTCACTGTTCTATTCTGGCAGAAGACGCGATCAAAGCCGCCATTGCGGACTACAAAAGCAAACGTGAAGCAAAATAAGAAGAGTTGAGGTTTTATTATGTCGATTACACTTAGCGACAGTGCAGCAGCGCGAGTAAATACCTTCCTGGCGAACCGTGGTAAAGGGTTTGGCCTGCGTCTGGGCGTGAGAACCTCCGGCTGCTCAGGTATGGCGTATGTACTGGAATTTGTTGATGAACCGGCGGCAGAAGACACCGTGTTTGAAGACAAAGGCGTTAAGGTTGTGGTCGACGGAAAAAGCCTGCAATTTCTGGACGGAACGCAGTTAGACTTCGTGAAAGAAGGTCTGAACGAAGGGTTCAAGTTCACAAACCCGAACGTGAAAGACGAGTGTGGTTGCGGCGAAAGCTTCCACGTGTAACGCGCGTCATCCGAAAACCCCGCCGTGGCCTTGCTACGTGTGGGGTTTGTTCTAACAGGCTACCCCTGAGAATGTTATGGACTACTTCACCCTCTTTGGCTTACCGGCCCGTTATCCGCTCGATATTCAGGCGCTGAGCCTTCGTTTTCAGGATCTGCAACGCCAGTATCACCCTGATAAATTTGCCAGCGGTACCCAGGCGGAACAGCTTGCTGCCGTCCAGCAATCCGCCACTATCAACCAGGCCTGGCAAACGCTGCGCCATCCCCTGATGCGCGCAGAATATCTGCTGTCGCTACACGGTTTTGATCTCAGCAACGAGCAGCACACGGTGCGCGATACCGCGTTCCTGATGGAACAACTGGAACTGCGTGAAGAACTCGATGAGATCGAACAGACGAAAGACGAGGCGCGGCTGGAACAGTTTATTCAGCGCGTGAAAAAGATGTTTGATAGCCGCCATCAGTTGATGGTGGAACAACTGGATAGCGAGACGTGGGACGCCGCGGCCGATACCGTGCGTAAACTGCGTTTTCTCGATAAACTGCGAAGCAGTGCAGAACAACTCGAAGAAAAACTGCTCGATTTTTAAACTTCGGAAGCAATTATGGCCTTATTACAAATTAGTGAGCCTGGTCTGAGCGCAGCGCCACACCAGCGTCGTCTGGCTGCGGGTATCGATCTCGGGACCACCAACTCTCTGGTCGCAACCGTGCGTAGCGGTCAGGCGGAAACGCTGGCCGATCACGACGGTCGTCATCTGCTGCCGTCCGTCGTTCACTATCAGCCGCAGGGCCACACGGTCGGCTATGATGCGCGCGCTAATGCCGCGCTGGATACTGCCAATACTATCAGTTCAGTGAAACGCATGATGGGACGTTCACTGGCGGATATTCAGACTCGCTACCCGCATCTGCCATACCGTTTCCAGGCAAGTGAAAATGGCTTGCCGATGATTGAAACGGCGGCGGGTTTGCTAAATCCGGTCCGTGTTTCAGCCGATATCCTGAAAGCGTTGGCGGCGAGAGCCTCTGAGTCGCTTTCCGGCGATTTGGATGGCGTGGTGATTACCGTACCGGCGTACTTTGACGATGCACAGCGTCAGGGGACCAAAGATGCCGCACGCCTGGCGGGCCTCCATGTGCTGCGCCTGCTCAATGAACCGACCGCTGCGGCGATTGCCTACGGTCTGGATTCCGGCAAAGAGGGCGTCATTGCAGTGTATGACCTCGGTGGCGGAACGTTTGATATTTCTATTCTGCGCCTGAGTCGCGGGGTGTTCGAAGTGTTGGCGACAGGCGGGGATTCCGCGCTTGGCGGCGATGACTTCGACCACCTGCTGGCGGATTACATCCGTGAACAGGCGGGAATTGCCGATCGCAGCGATAACCGCGTGCAGCGCGAACTGCTGGATGCCGCCATCGCGGCGAAAATCGCGCTCAGCGATACCGAGTCAGTCACGATTAACGTGGCGGGCTGGCAGGGCGAGATTACCCGCGAACAGTTTAATGAACTCATTTCCGCGCTGGTTAAGCGTACGCTGCTGGCCTGTCGTCGTGCCCTGAAAGATGCCGGCGTTGAGGCGCAAGAGGTGCTGGAAGTGGTGATGGTTGGCGGTTCCACGCGCGTACCGCTGGTGCGTGAACGTGTGGGCGAATTCTTCGGTCGCCCGCCGCTGACGTCAATCGACCCGGATAAAGTGGTGGCGATTGGCGCGGCAATCCAGGCGGATATTCTGGTTGGTAATAAACCGGACAGTGAAATGCTGCTGCTCGACGTGATCCCGCTGTCGCTGGGACTGGAAACGATGGGCGGCCTGGTGGAGAAGGTGATTCCGCGTAACACTACGATTCCGGTGGCGCGCGCGCAGGACTTTACTACCTTCAAAGACGGCCAGACCGCGATGTCTATCCACGTCATGCAGGGTGAACGTGAACTGGTGCAGGACTGCCGTTCGCTGGCGCGCTTTGCCCTGCGTGGTATTCCAGCGCTCCCGGCAGGCGGCGCGCATATTCGCGTGACCTTCCAGGTGGATGCTGACGGTCTGCTGAGCGTCACTGCGATGGAAAAATCCACCGGCGTTGAGGCTTCTATTCAGGTGAAACCGTCCTACGGTCTGACCGACAGCGAAATTGCCTCAATGATTCAGGATTCGATGAGCTTTGCCGAGCAGGACGTAAAAGCCCGTATGCTGGCAGAGCAGAAAGTCGAAGCGGCGCGCGTGCTGGAGAGTTTAACCGGCGCGCTGACCGCTGATGCCGCGCTGCTAAGCGCCGCAGAACGTCAATTGATCGACGATGCCGCCGCGCACCTGAGCGAAGTGGCGCTGGGCGATGATGTTGACGCTATCGAACAAGCCATTAAAAACGTAGACAAACAAACCCAGGAATTTGCCGCTCGCCGTATGGATCAGTCGGTCCGTAGCGCGCTGAAAGGCCATTCCGTGGACGAGGTTTAATATGCCAAAGATTGTTATTTTGCCTCATCAGGATCTCTGTCCGGATGGCGCAGTTCTGGAAGCTAAGACCGGTGAAACCATTCTTGACGTTGCGCTGCGCAACGGTATCGAGATTGAGCACGCCTGCGAAAAATCCTGTGCCTGTACGACCTGCCACTGCATTGTGCGTGAAGGTTTTGACTCCCTGCCGGAAAGCACGGAAGAAGAAGACGACATGCTGGATAAAGCCTGGGGACTGGAGCCGGAGAGCCGTTTAAGCTGTCAGGCTCGCGTAACCGGGGATGATTTGGTAGTCGAAATCCCACGTTACACAATCAATCATGCTCGTGAGCATTAACAGAGGGTAGTATGGGACTGAAGTGGACCGATAGCCGCGAAATCGGTGAAGCGCTGTACGATGCGTTCCCCGATCTCGATCCAAAGACCGTTCGTTTCACCGATCTTCATCAGTGGATCTGCGATCTTGAGGAATTTGATGACGACCCTGACGCATCCAATGAAAAAATTCTGGAGGCGATTCTGCTAGTCTGGTTAGATGAAGCAGAGTAAGTCACATAACGGGCTGCCATGAGGCGGCCCGTTTGCTAATAAGGATAAATAACATGACAGAAGCCATGAAAATTACGCTTTCCACACAACCTGCTGACGCACGCTGGGGTGAAAAAGCCACATACAGTATCAATAACGATGGTATTGCCCTGCACCTTAATGGGAAAGATGACCTGGGTCTTATTCAGCGCGCGGCACGTAAAATCGACGGCCTTGGCATCAAGCATGTGCAACTGGCAGGCGAGGGCTGGAATGCAGACCGCTGCTGGTCATTCTGGCAGGGCTACAAAGCGCCGAAAGGCAGCCGAAAAGTAGAATGGCCAGAGCTGGACGACGTACAGCGTCAGGAGCTGGATAACCGTCTGACCATTATTGACTGGGTGCGTGACACCATTAACGCACCGGCGGAAGAGCTGGGGCCAGAGCAACTGGCGCAGCGTGCCGTTGACCTGCTGTGCAGCGTGGCGTGCGATCACGTCTCTTACCGTATTACCAAAGGCGAAGATCTGCGTGAGCAGAACTATATGGGGCTGCATACTGTGGGGCGCGGCTCTGAACGTCCTCCGGTCCTGCTGGCGCTCGACTACAACCCGACAGGAGATAAAGAAGCCCCGGTTTTTGCTTGCCTGGTCGGGAAAGGGATCACCTTTGATTCCGGCGGTTACAGCATCAAGCAGAGTGCCTTTATGGACTCCATGAAGTCCGACATGGGCGGTGCCGCAACGGTAACCGGCGCGCTGGCGTTTGCGATCACGCGCGGTCTGAACAAACGCGTGAAGCTGTACCTGTGCTGTGCGGATAACCTGATCAGCGGTAACGCGTTCAAGCTGGGCGATATCATCCACTATCGCAACGGTAAAAACGTCGAAGTGATGAATACCGACGCGGAAGGGCGTCTGGTGCTGGCGGATGGCCTGATTGACGCCAGCGCGCAGAAGCCAGAGCTGATCATTGATGCTGCGACGCTGACCGGAGCCGCGAAAACCGCGCTGGGTAACGACTACCACGCGCTGTTCAGCTTCGATGACCAACTGGCGAACCGCCTGCTGGCAAGCGCAGCCGAAGAAAACGAGGCGTTCTGGCGTCTGCCGCTGGCGGAATTCCACCGCAACCAGTTGCCGTCTAATTTTGCCGAGTTGAACAATACCGGCAGCGCGGCGTATCCGGCAGGGGCGAGCACAGCCGCAGGATTCCTGTCGCACTTTGTGGAAAACTACCAGCAGGGTTGGCTGCATATCGACTGCTCGGCGACCTACCGCAAAGCGCCGGTTGAGCAGTGGTCTGCCGGCGCGACCGGTCTGGGTGTGCGCACTATTGCAAATCTACTGACTGCCTGAAAGGTGTTTTTGTAGGCCGGGTAAGCGAAGCGCCACCCGGCATTTTGCCTGGTAGCGACGCAGTGCGTCTTATCAGGCCTGCAACCCATAGATAATTTGTGATCTCTATGTCCGAAACAAAAAATGAATTAGAAACCCTGCTGGAGCAGGCGGCGACTGAACCCGCACACCGTCCGGCATTTTTCCGCACCCTGTTGGAATCCACTGTCTGGGTACCTGGTACTGCGGCAGACGGCGAAGCGATTGTCGAAGACAGCGCGCTCGATCTTCAGCACTGGGAAAAAGAAGATGGCACCACCGTTATCCCTTTTTTCACCTCGCTGGCAGCGTTGCAGCAGGCCGTCGAAGATGAGCAGGCGTTTGTGGTGATGCCAGTACGGACGCTGTTTGAAATGACGCTCGGCGAAACGCTGTTCCTCAACGCCAAATTGCCGACGGGTAAAGAGTTTATGCCTCGCGAAATCAGCCTGCTGATGGGGGAAGAGGGCAATCCACTGAGCACGCAGGAAGTGCTGGAAGGTGGGGAATCGCTGATTCTCTCCGAAGTTGCCGAACCGCCAGCACAGATGATCGATTCGCTCACGACGCTGTTTAAGACCATCAAGCCGGTGAAGCGTGCGTTTCTCTGCTCAATTAAAGAGCGCGCGGACGCTGAGGCTAATCTGCTGATTGGTATTGAGGCCGATGGCGATATTGAGGAGATTATTCAGGCTGCGGGCAGTGTGGCAACTGATACGCTACCGGGCGATGAACCGATCGATATCTGTCAGGTGAAAAAAGGGGAGAAAGGGATCAGCCACTTTATCACCGAACACATCGCGCCGTTCTACGAACGCCGCTGGGGCGGGTTCCTGCGTGATTTCAAACAGAACCGTATTATTTAAGTGAAGGAAAGCCGCCCCGAAAGGCGGCATCCTCGTTTACCTGCCCTGGTCGCTGGTCTTTACGAGAACAGAATTACTGGGGTAACTCTGGTCTGCGTGAAGGCACAACACACCAGAAACAAGAAGCACGATACAGACGTACCGTATCGTCATTGTGCGGTCCATGCAAAGACCGCTTCACGACAGCACCACTGGCGATAATGCCTTGACAGCAAGCACTACGACATGCCTGCGCTAACGGCCATGGGACATCCTTTTCTGAAGCCAGTGCCCGCTTGCGAGGCGGCGAAAAGGGCCGGGAAGAATGATACATCAACTTCCTAATAGTTTCCTGGCTAACTAACTTGACATTATTTTCCTTAAAAGAGAGTATTACCCCACTACGGCATGCCTGCGTTGCTATGGCAACACAGCCAGCTGGAAAGGCCGCGAACCGGACCAGCACAAAAAAACCGCTCAAATGTTTGAGCGGTTTTTTTGTGGGCGAAGCTGACTAAGACATCAGAATTTATTTAGCGTCAGCCGGTTCTACCGGTAAATCGGTACGCGATCCCCATTCACTCCACGCGCCGTCGTACAACGTGACGTCTGGCACGTCCAGCGTCGCAAGCGCCAGCACGACGACGGCTGCCGTCACGCCAGAACCACAACTGGCGATAATCGGACGATCAAAACTGACGCCGTGGCGAAAGAAGATGGCATCCAGTTCGTCGGTTGTTTTCAATTCGCCTTCCTGAACCAGTTCTGTCCACGGCACGTTTAAGGCGCCGGGTATATGACCGCGTCTGAGACCTGGACGCGGCTCGTCGACTTCAGCATTAAAACGTGCTGCCGGGCGGGCATCGACAATCTGTGCGCTTTTCTCATGGCTGGCGAGCAGGACGTCGGTGACGCGCACGACGGCTTCAGAGGTAAACGCTGCATCAAACTCACCTTCCGGGAGTTCGACGTTACCTTCCTGTAGCGGCAACTCATCACGTTGCCAGCCCGCCAGACCACCACCCAGAATGGACACGTTCTCCACGCCAAAGGTGCGCAGCATCCACCACGCGCGCGGGGCGGAGAACAGACTACCCTCGTCATACACGATCAGATGTTTATCCTGATGTACCCCCAGTTCACGCATCGCCACGGCGAAGCTTTCCGGGCGTGGCATCATATGCGGCAGAGGTGAAGTGTGGTCGGAGAGCGCTTCGATATCGAAAAACACCGCACCCGGGATATGTCCCGAGCGATACTCTTGCGCAACGTCGCGGTCTTCCTGTCCTGGCGGCGCCATGCGGGCGTCGATAATTTGAATCTGCGGATCGTCAATATGCTCGGCAAGCCAGTCGGCGGCGACAAAAAAGGCGGTAGTCATGGGGATCTCCATGTTTATCAGGTGTCCGGTAAATTGTCAGGCCTTTGCCGACAGGGGACAAGTAAAAGAGGCTGATTTGTCCGGTGATCCCACATTTCTTAATTAAATTCAGACAAGATGGGAGGGGAAAGAGACTTACACAAAGTGAAATCTCACGCATAATAACGATTCTACGTTGCTAACGGGCCATACTGGCCAGGGATGAAAAATGAAACACATACGCGTAGTCGCCTGCATGCTCATGCTGGCGCTGGCTGGGTGCGACAACAACGATAAAGCTCCGATAGCGGCAAAAAACGACGCTCCCGCCGCACAACCCGCGGCGGAAAAGAAAGCAGAAAAAGATACCGCGCAGTTGCAGAAACTGGCCCGACAAAGCGAGGGCAAAGCGCTGACGCTGCTGGATGTCTCAGAGGTGCAGCTGGACGGCGCATCGACGCTGGTGTTGACCTTTTCCATCCCGTTAGATCCTGAACAGGATTTTGCCCGTCTCGTCCACGTGGTGGATAAAAAAAGCGGCAAAGTCGATGGCGCATGGGAACTGTCGCCGAATCTGAAAGAGCTGCGTTTACGCCACCTGGAACCGAATCGTGACCTGCTGGTGACCATTGAGCGCGATCTCAGGGCGCTGAACAACGCGACCTTCGAAATCAACTATGAGAAAAGCCTCACCACGCGTGATATTCAACCCAGCGTGGGTTTTGCCAGCCGTGGTTCACTGCTGCCGGGGAAAGTGGTGGAAGGGCTGCCCGTGATGGCGCTCAACGTGAACAACGTAGACGTTAACTTTTTCCGCGTGAAACCTGAATCGCTGGCGGCCTTTGTCAGTCAGTGGGAGTACCGGAATTCGATGTCCAACTGGGAGTCCGACAATCTGCTGAAAATGGCGGATTTGGTCTATACCGGTCGCTTTGATCTCAATCCTGCGCGTAACACCCGCGAAAAACTTCTTCTGCCGCTGAGCGAGATTAAGCCGTTGCAGCAGGCGGGTGTCTACGTCGCGGTGATGACCAAAGCCGGGCAGTACGAGTACAGCAACGCCGCAACGTTGTTCACGCTCAGCGACGTCGGCGTATCGGCACATCGCTATCAGAACCGGCTCGATGTGTTTACGCAAAGTCTGGAGAATGGTGCCGCGCAGCAGGGGGTAGATGTCGCTTTGCTGGATGAAAAAGGACAGACCCTGGCGAAAGCGACCAGCGATGCGAAAGGCCATGTACAGCTTGAAAATCACCAGAATGCCGCGCTGTTGCTGGCGCGTAAAGAGGGGCAAACCACGCTGCTGGATCTGAAACTCCCGGCGCTGGATTTAGCAGAGTTCGACATCGCGGGGGATCCCGGCTACAGCAAACAGTTCTTTATGTTTGGCCCGCGCGATCTCTACCGTCCTGGCGAGACGGTGATCCTCAACGGTCTGCTGCGTGACAGCGACGGCAAGACGCTGCCCGATCAGCCAGTGAAACTGGAGGTCGTTAAACCGGACGGCCAGGTGATTCGTACTGTCGTCAGTCAACCGGATAACGGGTTGTATCACTTTACTTATCCGCTGGACAGCGGTGCGCCAACCGGAATGTGGCACATTCGCGCCAACACGGGCGATAACCAAAGCCAGATGTGGGATTTCCACGTTGAAGATTTCATGCCGGAGCGAATGGCGTTAAATCTCACCAGTCAGGAAACGCCTTTGTCGCCGTCTGATAAGGTGACGTTCTCGGTGGCGGGCTACTACCTCTACGGCGCCCCGGCGAATGGCAATGCGCTGCAAGGGCAGCTGTACCTGCGCCCACTGCGTGATGCCGTGCCGTCACTGCCCGGCTTCCAGTTTGGCAATATTGCCGAGGAGAACCTGTCGCGCAGTCTCGATGAAGTCCAACTGACGCTGGATGAAACCGGGCGTGGTGACATCAGCACCAATAGCGAGTGGCGTGAGACCCACTCACCGTTGCAGGTGATATTGCAGGCCAGCCTGCTGGAGTCCGGTGGTCGTCCGGTAACGCGTCGCGCTGAGCAGGCTATCTGGCCGGCCGACACATTACCGGGTATCCGCCCGCAATTTGCGGTGAAAGCGGTGTATGACTACCGCACCGATACCACAGTGAATCAGCCGATTGTCGATGAAGACAGCAACGCCGCTTTTGACATTGTCTATGTCGATGCCCAGGGAGAGAAGAAAGCGGTCTCCGGGTTACAGGTGCGTTTGATTCGTGAGCGTCGCGACTACTACTGGGACTGGCTGGAAAGCGAAGGCTGGCAGTCGCGCTTTGATCAAAAAGATCTGGTGGAAGGTGAGCAGACGCTGGATCTGAAAGCCGATGAAACCGGCAAAGTGACATTCCCGGTCGAATGGGGGGCCTACCGACTGGAAGTGAAAGCGCCAAACGATGCGATCAGTAGCGTCCGTTTTTGGGCAGGTTACAGTTGGCAGGATAACAGTGATGGCAGCGGGGCGGCTCGGCCGGATCGCGTGACATTGAAGCTGGACAAACCGGCCTATCGTCCGGGCGACACCATAAAGCTGCATATTGCAGCACCGGCGGCGGGGAAAGGCTATGCGATGGTAGAATCCAGTGAAGGTCCGCTGTGGTGGCAGGAAATTGATGTCCCGGCGCAGGGGCTGGATCTCTCCATTCCGGTCGATAAATCGTGGAATCGCCACGATCTCTACCTGAGCACGCTGGTGGTGCGTCCGGGAGATAAATCTCGTTCTGCAACGCCGAAACGTGCCGTAGGCTTGCTGCATTTACCGCTGGGAGACGAAAACCGACGTCTGGAGCTGGCGCTGGAAAGTCCGGCTAAAATGCGTCCGAACCAGCCGCTGACCGTGAAGATCAAGGCCAGCAGTAAAAACGGCGAGACGCCAAAACAGGTTAACGTCCTGGTGTCGGCAGTGGATAGCGGCGTGTTGAACATTACCGATTACGTTACGCCGGATCCGTGGCAGGCCTTCTTTGGACAAAAACGCTACGGCGCGGATATTTATGACATTTATGGTCAGGTGATTGAGGGCCAGGGGCGTCTGGCCGCACTGCGCTTTGGCGGTGATGGCGATGAACTGAAGCGCGGCGGTAAACCGCCGGTCAACCATGTAAATATCGTGGCGCAGCAGGCGCAACCGGTCACGCTCAATGAGCAGGGTGAAGGCAGTGTGACGCTACCGATTGGCGATTTTAACGGCGAACTGCGCGTGATGGCGCAGGCGTGGACGGCGGATGACTTTGGCAGCAATGAAAGCAAAACTATTGTCGCCGCCCCGGTCATTGCTGAGCTGAATATGCCGCGCTTTATGGCCGGTGGCGATACCTCGCGACTGGTGCTGGACGTGACCAACCTTACCGATCGACCACAGTCACTGAACGTGACGCTGGCCGCCAGCGGACTGATCGAACTGGTCAGCGACCAGCCAGCGCAGGTCAATCTGGAGCCGGGCGTGCGCACGACCTTGTTTGTTCCTGTTCGTGCAAAAGAAGGATTTGGTGATGGTGAGCTGCAGGCGACGTTAAGTGGATTGAACGTGCCGGGAGAAGACATCGGACCGCAGCAAAAGCAGTGGAAGATTGGCGTACGTCCGGCATTCCCGGCGCAAACGGTCAATAACGGCGTGATGCTGCAACCGGGGGAAAGCTGGACCCTTCCTGAAGAAGAGGTGATGAACTTCTCGCCGGTGACGGTACAGGGCCAACTGTTGTTCAGTGGTAAACCGCCGTTAAATCTGGCGCGCTATATTCGCGAACTGAAGGCGTATCCATACGGCTGTCTGGAACAAACCACCAGTGGCCTGTTCCCGTCGCTTTATACCAATGCCGCGCAGCTACAAGCGCTGGGCATCGCGGGTGATACCGACGAGAAGCGTCGTGCGGCAATCGAAACCGGGATTGCCCGCCTGTTACAAATGCAGCGTGATAACGGTGGTTTCGCGCTGTGGGACAAAAATGGTCCGGAAGAGTACTGGCTGACTGCCTATGCGATGGATTTCCTGGTTCGGGCGGGTGAGCAGGGCTATAGCGTTCCAGCGGCGAGGATCAATCTGGGCAATGCGCGCCTGCTGCGATACCTGCAGGATCCGGGAATGATGTCGATTCGCTACTCCAGCGATACGCAGGCAAGCAAATTTGCCGTGCAGGCTTATGCCGCGCTGGTCCTTGCGCGGCAGCAAAAAGCCCCACTTGGCGCGCTGCGCGAGATCTGGGAACGGCGCAGTCAGGCGGCATCCGGCTTACCGCTGCTGCAATTAGGTATAGCGTTGAAAACGATGGGGGACGCGAAACGGAGTGACGATGCGGTTGCGCTGGCGCTCTCCACCCCGCGTCACGATGAACGTCAGTGGCTGGCTGATTATGGTAGTCCGCTTCGCGATAACGCCCTGATGCTGGCGTTGCTGGAAGAGAATAACCTTAAGCCGGACGTCCAGAACTCGCTGCTGAACACGCTCTCTGAACAAGCGTTTAGTCAGCGCTGGCTGTCAACGCAGGAGAATAATGCGCTGTTCCTGGCAGCCCGTTCGCTGCAGGATCTACCCGGTACCTGGCAGGCGCAGACTTCTCTTGCGGAGCAACCGCTGACGGGCGATAAAGCGCAAACCCGTAATCTGGATGCCGATCAACTTGCGGCGTTGCAGGTGACGAATAACGGTGCTCAACCGATGTGGTTGCGCCTGGACGTAAGCGGCTATCCACAATCGGCTCCGGCACCTGCCAGCAATGTGCTGCAGATTGAGCGTCATATTCTGGGCAGTGACGGGCAGAGCAAATCGCTGGATTCCCTGCGTAGTGGTGAACTTGTTCTGGTCTGGCTGGAAGTGAAAGCCAGTCAGGATGTACCGGATGCGTTGGTGGTGGATCTGCTGCCAGCCGGACTGGAACTGGAAAACCAGAATCTGGCAAACGGTAGCGCCAGCTTGCAGGACAGCGGCAGCGAGGTGCAAAACCTGCTCAATCAAATGCAGCAGGCAGATATTCAGCACGTTGAGTTTCGGGATGACCGCTTTGTTGCCGCCGTGGCAGTGAATAGTGGACAGCCGGTGACGCTGGTCTATCTGGCGCGAGCGGTGACGCCGGGAACCTATCAGGTGCCGATGCCCATGGTAGAATCGATGTATGTTCCACAATGGCGGGCGACCGGTGTAGCCGGGGACATTCTGATTGTTAAGCCGTAAATGGGGCGATTAACCGGCAAACGCGGCGGTTGGCTTTGGCTGACCGCCGCGTCTGTTTTACTCGTTTGCGCCGTCTGGGTGGCAGATAAAATCTGGCCGCTGCCTTTACGTGAGGTCAATCCGGCGCGGGTGGTCGTGGCCCATGACGGAACGCCACTGTGGCGGTTTGCCGACGCGGACGGCATCTGGCGCTATCCGGTAACGCCTGAAGAGGTCTCTCCGCGTTATCTTGAGGCGCTCATTAATTACGAAGACCGCTGGTTCTGGAAACATCCGGGGGTAAACCCTCTCTCCATTCTTCGTGCCGCCTGGCAGGATCTCTCCTCCGGACGGGTGATTTCTGGCGGCAGTACGCTGACCATGCAGGTAGCGCGATTACTCGATCCACATCCCCGCACTTTTGGCGGTAAGTTTCGCCAGCTCTGGCGCGCTCTGCAGCTCGAATGGCATCTCTCAAAACGCGACATCCTGACGCTGTACCTCAATCGTGCGCCGTTTGGCGGCACGTTGCAGGGAATTGGCGCGGCCAGTTGGGCCTATCTCGGAAAACCTCCGTCACAGCTCAATTACTCTGAAGCCGCGTTACTGGCGGTATTACCACAGGCGCCGAGTCGACTGCGCCCTGATCGCTGGCCGGATCGGGCAGAAGCTGCGCGCAACAAAGTGCTTGAGCGGATGGCAATGCAGGGGATTTGGTCGCCGCACCAGGTGGAGGAATCACGTGAAGAGCCGGTCTGGCTGACGCCTCGCCAGATGCCGCAACTGGCACCGCTGTTCTCGCGGATGATGTTGGGTAAAAATCAAGGCGACAAAATTGTCACCACCCTGGATGCCGGGCTGCAACGACAGCTGGAAGAGCTGGCACAAAACTGGAAGGGCAGGCTGCCAGCGCGAAGTTCGCTGGCGATGATCGTCGTCGATCACACTGACATGAGCGTGCGTGGCTGGGTCGGTTCGGTCGATCTGAATGATGCCACGCGTTTCGGTCATGTGGATATGGTCAAGGCGATTCGATCGCCCGGTTCCGTGCTTAAGCCTTTTGTCTATGGGCTGGCGCTGGATGATGGATTAATCCACCCGGCGTCTTTATTGCAGGATGTACCGCGCCGTAGTGGGGATTATCGTCCAGGTAATTTTGACAGCGGTTTTCATGGCCCTGTCAGTATGAGCGAAGCGCTGGTGCGCTCGCTGAATTTACCTGCGGTACAGGTGCTTGAGGCCTACGGTCCGAAGCGTTTTGCCGCACAATTACGCAATAGTGGACTGCTGCTGTACTTGCCTGCGGGCGCGACTCCTAATTTGTCGCTTATCTTGGGGGGCGCAGGCGCGCGGCTTGAGGATATGGTCGCGGCGTACAGCGCTTTTGCTCGCCACGGCAAAGCGGGAAAACTGCGTTTGCAGCCGGGCGATCCCCTTGTCGAACGCAGACTGATGTCGCCCGGTGCGGCGTGGATCATCCGGCGTATTTTGGCCGATGAAGCGCAGCCGCTGCCGGATAGCGCGCTTCCCCGGGTGGCCCCGCTGGCGTGGAAAACGGGCACCAGCTATGGTTATCGCGATGCGTGGGCGATTGGCCTCAATGCTCGCTATGTCATCGGTATCTGGACGGGCAGACCGGACGGTACGCCCGTTGCCGGACAGTTCGGTTATGCCAGTGCAATCCCGCTGCTCAATCAGGTAAACAACCTGCTCTTAGCCCGTGGCGCCTCGCTGCCGGAAGATCCGCGCCCGCAGTCGGTCACCCGTAGCGTTGTGTGCTGGCCTGGCGGGCAGTCTCTTCCCCCTGGTGACAGCAATTGTCGGCGTCGTCTGGCCACCTGGCTGCTGGAAGACGTGCAGCCGCCCACGCTGTTGCTGCCGGAGCAGGAAGGGGTGAGCGGTATTCGTTTCCCGATCTGGCTGGATAAGGCAGGCCGACGCGTTGCCGCTGATTGTCCGCAGGCGCAAGAACAAATGCTGATTGTCTGGCCGTTGCCGCTTGAACCGTGGTTGCCCGCCGCTGAGCGTCGCCGTGCGCGCTTGCCGTTATCCTCAACGGTGTGTCCGCCGCACGGGCAGGATCCCGCATTACCACTGTTGCTGTCTGGCGTGCGTGATGGCGCAATCGTCAGACGTTTACCGGGGGCCACAGAGGCGAGCGTAACGCTTCAGAGCAGCGGCGGCACAGGAGAGCGCTGGTGGTTCCTTAATGGCGAACCGCTACAAGAACGTGGGCGCGGTGTCACGTTACGTCTGCGCGAAAAAGGTGACTATCAGCTACTGGCGATGGATGAGAGCGGGCAGGTTGCGACGGTGAGGTTTACGTTGCAGTAGACCAGGTTGACACTTTTTGTTGCTAATGCTCATCTTATTTTAAAAAAATGTTACCTTCATCCATATGCAATAGCCGGGATGCTCTTTATAATCCGCGCCAGGTAAAACACAACAGAACATCTTTCAGAGGTAATCATGGCTATTGAACGTACTTTTTCCATCATCAAGCCAAACGCGGTGGCAAAAAACGTTATTGGTAATATCTTTGCGCGCTTTGAAGCAGCAGGGTTCAAAATCGTCGGTACCAAAATGCTGCACCTGACCGTTGAACAGGCGCGCGGTTTCTATGCTGAGCATGATGGCAAACCGTTCTTTGACGGTCTGGTCGAGTTCATGACCTCTGGTCCTATCGTGGTGTCCGTGCTGGAAGGCGAAAACGCGGTACAGCGTCACCGCGATCTGCTGGGTGCAACCAACCCGGCTAACGCCCTGGCGGGTACGCTGCGTGCCGACTACGCCGACAGCTTCACTGAAAACGGGACTCACGGTTCGGATTCAGTGGAATCCGCCCAGCGCGAAATCGCCTATTTCTTCGGTGAAGGCGAAGTGTGCGCTCGCACTCGCTGATCCCTTCGGGAATAATTTTCGGTAAATGCCGCGTGCAAACGTGGCATCCTTGCGCCAGACTTTGTACAATGCAACGCCCCGGATGAGCACAGCTTACCGGGGCGTTTCTTTTCAACCTCCCATGGGCCATAACGTGTAACAACGAGGCCGGAAAAAATTATGTCTGAATTAGTTAACACTTCCGAAATCATCACCCCTGCGGTTCCTGCGAAAAATGGCAAAATCAACCTGCTGGATCTGAACCGTCAGCAGATGCGCGAATTCTTTAAAGAGATGGGTGAGAAGCCGTTTCGCGCTGACCAGGTGATGAAATGGATGTACCACTATTGCAGCGACAACTTTGATGAGATGACTGACATCAACAAAGTGCTGCGCAACAAGCTCAAAGAGGTGGCGGAAATCCGCGCACCGGAAGTGGTTGAAGAACAGCGCTCCTCCGATGGCACCATCAAATGGGCAATTGCCGTGGGCGATCAGCGCGTCGAAACGGTGTATATCCCGGAAGATGATCGCGCCACGCTGTGCGTCTCTTCGCAGGTGGGTTGTGCGCTGGAATGTAAATTCTGTTCAACCGCACAGCAGGGTTTTAACCGTAACCTGCGCGTTTCTGAAATTATTGGTCAGGTCTGGCGTGCGGCGAAAATTGTTGGCGCGGCGAAAATCACCGGTCAGCGTCCAATCACCAACGTGGTGATGATGGGGATGGGGGAACCGCTGATCAACCTGACTAACGTTGTGCCAGCCATGGAAATCATGCTTGATGATTTCGGCTTCGGTCTGTCCAAGCGTCGCGTCACGCTGTCGACTTCCGGCGTCGTGCCTGCGCTCGACAAATTAGGTGACATGATTGACGTCGCGCTGGCGATTTCGCTGCACGCGCCGAATGACGACATTCGTGACGAAATTGTACCAATCAACAAAAAGTACAATATCGAAACCTTCCTGGGCGCGGTTCGCCGCTATCTGGAGAAATCCAATGCCAACCAGGGACGCGTCACTATTGAATACGTCATGCTGGATCACGTTAACGATGGCACAGAGCATGCGCATCAACTGGCAGAGTTGCTGAAAGACACGCCTTGTAAAATTAACCTGATCCCATGGAACCCGTTCCCGGGGGCGCCTTATGGACGTAGTTCTAATAGCCGTATTGACCGTTTCTCTAAGGTGCTGATGAGCTACGGCTTTACCACCATTGTGCGTAAAACACGCGGTGATGATATTGACGCTGCCTGCGGACAACTGGCGGGGGATGTGATCGACCGGACTAAACGTACACTACGTAAGCGTATGCAGGGTGAGGCTATCGACGTTAAAACCGTCTGATGCACATTGCGCCAAAGCCGGATTTTTGTGCTGTGGCGCAATGTAATTTGCATGAGGGCCAGGGTTGTACTTGTCCGGTCAATAATAACGGTGCGTTTTTGTCGACTTTAAGGCAGTATGTACGGCGCGACAATAGTTTAGCCCTCAGGCTTAAGCTGTTTTTGTTAAGAGTCAGCAGAGAGGTTTATACTGTTTGACTCAGGTTGACTGAACCGATTTTCGCGGTGTGGGTGGGCATTGTGACTCACCGGCGCCTGAACCCTAATTTTCACCAGCAGCTGTAGCGAATGAATACTGAAGCCACTCACGACCAACATGAAGCACAATCCACCGGCGTTCGCCTACGTAATGCCCGTGAACAACTCGGACTCAGCCAGCAGGCTGTCGCTGAGCGACTTTGCCTGAAGGTATCCACCGTACGCGACATTGAAGACGATAAGGCGCCTGCCGACCTGGCTTCAACGTTCCTGCGCGGATACATTCGCTCTTATGCACGCCTGGTCCATATTCCTGAAGAAGAACTGTTACCGGCTCTGGAGAAACAGGCTCCGGTTCGTGCGGCGAAAGTGGCACCGATGCAGAGCTTCTCATTAGGCAAGCGTCGTAGAAAGCGTGATGGCTGGTTGATGACGTTTACCTGGCTGGTGCTGTTTGTGGTGGTCGGCCTGACGGGCGCATGGTGGTGGCAAAACCACAAAGCGCAGCAGGAAGAGATCTCCACGATGGCCGATCAATCCTCTGCTGAGCTGAACGCCAACAGCGAAAACACACAAAGCGTGCCGCTGGACACCAGCGCGACGGCAACTCAGGACAACACGCCAGCGGCAACCGGTCC
This sequence comes from Citrobacter sp. CFNIH10, assembly GCF_002934585.1. Taxonomy (NCBI): domain Bacteria; kingdom Pseudomonadati; phylum Pseudomonadota; class Gammaproteobacteria; order Enterobacterales; family Enterobacteriaceae; genus Citrobacter; species Citrobacter sp. CFNIH10. Next base: position 5,065,461 of record NZ_CP026216.1, on the reverse strand, counting down.
GGCGGAGACGGTGCAAACGCCTGCGCCGACGACGGCACCTGCGGTTGACCCGCAGCAGAACGCCGTAGTCGCGCCTTCTCAGGCCAACGTTGATACCGCTACAACCTCTCCTGCGACACCGGCAACGCCGGATGGCGCGGCACCGTTGCCGACCAATCAGGCGGGTGTGGAAGCCGCTGCGGATCCAAACGCGCTGGTGATGAACTTTACCGCCGATTGCTGGCTGGAAGTCAGCGATGCGACAGGTAAAAAGCTGTTCAGCGGAATGCAGCGTAAAGATGGTAATTTAAACCTGACCGGTCAGGCACCTTACAAGCTTAAAATTGGCGCGCCGGCTGCGGTGCAGATCCAGTATCAAGGAAAACCTGTCGATCTGAGCCGTTTTATCAGAACTAACCAGGTTGCGCGTCTGACCCTAAATGCCGAACAATCATCGGCGCAGTAATAGACGGGTAACGCGGGAGATTTTTCATGCATAACCAGGCTCCAATTCAACGTAGAAAATCAACGCGAATTTACGTTGGGAATGTGCCGATTGGCGATGGGGCTCCCATCGCCGTCCAGTCGATGACCAACACGCGGACCACGGACGTGGAAGCGACGGTTAATCAGATCAAAGCGCTGGAACGCGTTGGCGCTGACATTGTTCGAGTCTCCGTACCCACGATGGATGCCGCAGAAGCCTTCAAACTGATCAAGCAACAGGTTTCTGTTCCGCTGGTCGCCGACATTCACTTCGACTACCGTATTGCGCTCAAAGTGGCGGAATACGGCGTTGACTGCCTGCGTATTAATCCAGGCAACATCGGCAATGAAGAGCGTATCCGCATGGTGGTGGATTGCGCGCGCGACAAGAATATCCCGATTCGTATCGGTGTTAACGCCGGATCGCTGGAAAAAGATCTACAGGAAAAGTACGGCGAACCCACGCCGCAGGCCTTGCTGGAATCGGCAATGCGCCATGTGGATCATCTCGATCGTCTGAACTTTGATCAGTTCAAGGTCAGCGTAAAAGCGTCTGATGTTTTCCTCGCCGTTGAATCCTATCGCCTGCTGGCGAAGCAAATCGATCAACCACTGCATTTAGGGATCACCGAAGCCGGTGGTGCGCGCAGTGGTGCGGTGAAATCGGCAATCGGTCTTGGTCTGCTGCTGTCCGAAGGGATTGGCGATACGCTGCGCGTTTCGCTGGCTGCCGATCCGGTGGAAGAGATTAAGGTTGGCTTCGATATCCTGAAGTCTCTGCGCATTCGTGCTCGCGGGATAAACTTCATCGCCTGTCCGACCTGCTCGCGTCAGGAGTTTGACGTGATCGGTACGGTCAACGCCCTGGAGCAGCGTCTGGAAGACATCATTACGCCGATGGACGTTTCCATCATTGGCTGTGTCGTTAACGGACCGGGTGAAGCACTGGTTTCGACGCTGGGCGTGACGGGCGGTAACAAAAAAAGCGGCCTCTATGAAGACGGCGTGCGAAAAGATCGCCTGGATAACAGCGATATGATTGACCAGCTTGAAGCCCGTATCCGCGCCAAAGCGACGATGCTCGACGAAGCGCAGCGGATTAACGTGCAGCAGGTTGAAAAATAATAACGTGATGGGAAGCGGCGTGCTTCCCGTGTATGATTGAACCCGCATGGCTCCCGTATCGCTCGGGGAAGCGCTGAGGGTTCATTTTTATATTCAGAAAGAGAATAAACGTGGCAAAAAACATTCAAGCCATTCGCGGCATGAACGATTATCTGCCTGGCGAGACCGCCATCTGGCAGCGCATTGAAGGCACACTCAAAAACGTGCTCGGCAGCTACGGTTACAGTGAAATCCGCTTGCCGATTGTAGAGCAGACCCCGTTATTCAAACGCGCGATCGGCGAAGTGACCGACGTGGTTGAAAAAGAGATGTACACCTTTGAGGACCGCAATGGCGATAGCCTGACGCTGCGTCCGGAAGGCACGGCGGGCTGTGTACGCGCCGGCATCGAGCATGGTCTCCTGTACAATCAGGAACAGCGCCTGTGGTACATCGGGCCGATGTTCCGCCACGAACGTCCGCAGAAAGGGCGCTATCGTCAGTTTCATCAGTTGGGTGTCGAAGCCTTTGGTCTGCAAGGGCCGGATATTGATGCCGAACTGATTATGCTTACCGCGCGCTGGTGGCGTGCGCTGGGTATCGCTGAACATGTCAATCTTGAGCTGAACTCCATCGGATCGCTGGACGCGCGTGCAAACTACCGCGATGCGCTGGTGGCATTCCTGGAGCAGCATGTTGAGAAACTGGACGAAGACTGCAAACGTCGCATGTACTCCAACCCGCTGCGCGTGCTGGATTCAAAAAATCCGGACGTACAGGCGCTGCTCAACGATGCTCCTCAGCTTGGCGACTATCTGGATGACGATTCCCGCGAACACTTTGCTGGCCTGTGCAAACTGCTGGAAGCCGCAGGGATTGCCTACACTGTCAACCAGCGTCTGGTTCGTGGCCTCGACTACTACAACCGCACCGTGTTTGAGTGGGTCACCAGCAGCCTGGGCTCACAGGGCACCGTCTGTGCGGGCGGTCGTTATGACGGACTGGTTGAGCAACTCGGCGGTCGCGCGACGCCGGGAGTGGGCTTTGCAATGGGCCTGGAACGCCTTGTTTTACTGGTTCAGGCAGTTAATCCGGAATTTAAAGCCGATTCTGTTGTCGATATATACCTGGTCGCTTCAGGTGCGGATACGCAGTCTGCGGCAATGACACTGGCTGAGCGCGTGCGTGATGAAATCCCGGGCGTGAAGCTAATGACAAACCACGGCGGCGGCAACTTTAAGAAACAGTTTGCCCGAGCTGATAAATGGGGTGCCCGCGTTGCACTGGTGCTTGGCGAGTCCGAAGTGGCTGCCGGTACTGTTGTAGTGAAGGATTTGCGCTCCGGTGAGCAAACTGAAGTTGCACAGGATAGCGTTGCAACGCATTTGCGCACGTTAATGGCTTAAGGAGAAGGACTGCGTGGAAATTTACGAGAACGAAAACGATCAGGTTGAGGCGATTAAACGCTTCTTTGCCGAGAACGGCAAAGCCCTGGCTGTTGGGGTTATTTTAGGTGTTGGTGCGCTGGTAGGCTGGCGCTACTGGAACAATCATCAGATTGAGTCCGCACGCTCTGCTTCTCTGTCATATCAAACCGTGGTGAGTTCGCTCAGCGCGGGTAAAGCGGAAGACCTGTCAGCCGCAGAGAAATTTGCTGCCGACAATAAGAACACCTACGGCGCGTTAGCGTCGATGGAACTGGCGCAGCAGTTTGTCGATCAGAATCAACTTGAGAAGGCCGCAGCCCAGCTTCAGCAGGGACTGGCCGCCACGAGTGATGAGAATCTTAACGCAGTGATCACGCTGCGTCTTGCTCGCGTTCAGATTCAACTCAAGCAGGCGGATACGGCGCTGAAAACCCTGGAGAGTGTGAAGGGTGAAGGATGGGCGGCGATTGTTGCCGATCTGCGCGGCGAAGCGCTGCTGAGCAAAGGTGATAAACAAGGTGCGCGTAGTGCGTGGGAAGCGGGCGTGAAAAGTAACGCCTCCCCGGCACTGAGCGAAATGATGCAGATGAAAATCAATAATTTGTCCATCTGAGAGGGACCCGATGCAATTGCGTAAATTACTTCTGCCAGGGCTGCTTTCCGTTACCCTGTTGAGCGGCTGTTCACTGTTTAGTGGCGAAGAAGACGTTGTTAAAATGTCCCCATTACCGGTGGTTGAAAATCAGTTTACCCCGTCTACGGCCTGGAGCACGTCTGTAGGCAATGGTATCGGCGATTTCTATTCCAACCTCCACCCGGCGTATGCCGATAACGTGGTCTACGCAGCCGATCGCGCTGGCGTGGTGAAAGCGTTAAATGCTGATGACGGCAAAGAAGTCTGGTCGGTGAACCTGGGTGAGAAAGATGGCTGGTTCTCGCGTTCGTCAGCGCAGTTGTCTGGCGGCGTAACGGTTGCTGGCGGTCACGTCTATATTGGTAGCGAAAAAGCGCAGGTTTATGCGCTGAACGCAGCGGACGGTACGGTTGCATGGCAAACCAAAGTGGCGGGCGAAGCGCTTTCCCGTCCGGTAGTCAGTGACGGCATGGTGCTGATTCATACCAGCAACGGTCAGTTGCAGGCACTGAACGAAGCCGATGGCGCCATTAAGTGGACCGTGAACCTGGATATGCCTTCGCTGTCACTGCGTGGCGAATCTGCGCCGGCAACCGCCTTTGGTGCGGCCATTGTCGGTGGCGATAACGGCCGCGTGAGCGCCGTACTGATGCAGCAAGGCCAGATGATTTGGCAGCAGCGTATTTCTCAGGCGACCGGTTCTACAGAGATTGACCGTCTGAGCGATGTGGACACCACTCCGGTCATCGTCAATGGCGTCGTTTACGCCCTGGCTTATAATGGTAACCTGACCGCGCTGGATCTGCGCAGTGGCCAGATCATGTGGAAACGTGAACTGGGCTCGGTGAATGACTTTATCGTCGACGGCAACCGTATCTATCTGGTGGATCAGAATGACCGCGTACTGGCGTTGACGACCGATGGCGGCGTTACGCTGTGGACGCAAAGCGATCTGCTGCACCGTCTGCTGACTTCCCCGGCGTTGTATAATGGCAACCTGGTGGTGGGTGACAGCGAAGGGTATCTGCACTGGCTTAACGTCGAAGATGGCCGTTTTGTGGCTCAGCAGAAAGTAGACAGCTCCGGCTTCCTGACTGAACCGGTCTCAGCCGATGGCAAGCTGCTGATCCAGGCCAAAGACGGTACCGTGTATTCCATTACACGTTAATCGTCCTGGTCGTACGCTTTAAAAAACGGCTCCTGGTGCAGGGGCCGTTTTCCTGTTTTTAACAACGGCGCAAAAATCGCGTCTGTTGTCTGATGATTTTTAAAATGAGGCTTTAAACATGGTACCTGTGGTCGCGCTTGTCGGGCGCCCTAACGTCGGAAAATCCACGTTATTTAACCGTCTAACTCGCACCCGAGATGCGCTAGTGGCGGATTTCCCGGGTCTGACTCGTGACCGTAAGTACGGTCGTGCGGAGATTGAAGGCCGTGAGTTTATCTGCATCGATACCGGCGGGATTGATGGCACCGAAGATGGCGTAGAAACCCGTATGGCGGAACAGTCGCTACTGGCAATTGAAGAGGCGGATGTGGTGCTGTTCATGGTGGATGCGCGCGCTGGCCTGATGCCTGCCGATGAAGCGATCGCCCAGCATTTACGCTCTCGTGAAAAACCGACGTTCCTGGTCGCCAACAAAACGGACGGACTCGATCCGGATCAGGCTATCGTTGATTTCTACTCGCTGGGCCTGGGTGAAATCCATCCGATCGCCGCGTCTCATGGTCGTGGCGTGCTCAGTCTGCTGGAACACGTTCTGCTGCCGTGGATGGACGATGCCGCGCCGCAGGAAGAGGTGGACGAAGACGCCGAATACTGGGCACAGTTTGAAGCTGACGAGAACGGTGAAGAAGAGCCTGAAGATGACTTCAATCCGCAGGATCTGCCGATTAAGCTGGCGATTGTCGGTCGTCCGAACGTCGGTAAGTCCACACTGACTAACCGTATTCTGGGTGAAGACCGCGTGGTCGTTTATGATATGCCGGGCACCACGCGTGACAGTATTTATATCCCGATGGAACGTGATGAGCGCGAATACGTGCTGATCGATACCGCCGGGGTACGTAAACGCGGGAAAATCACCGATGCGGTAGAAAAATTCTCCGTTATCAAGACGTTGCAGGCGATAGAGGACGCTAACGTGGTGTTGCTGGTGATTGATGCCCGCGAAGGTATCTCTGACCAGGATTTGTCGCTGCTGGGCTTTATCCTCAATAGTGGGCGCTCACTTGTCATCGTAGTGAACAAGTGGGACGGCCTGACGCAGGAAGTGAAAGAGCAGGTGAAAGAGACGCTGGACTTCCGTCTGGGCTTTATCGATTTTGCGCGTGTGCATTTTATCTCTGCGTTGCATGGCAGCGGTGTCGGCAACCTGTTTGAATCCGTCCGCGAAGCCTATGACAGCTCCACCCGTCGCGTTAGCACGGCGATGCTGACCCGAATCATGACGATGGCGGTTGAAGATCATCAGCCACCGCTGGTCCGTGGTCGTCGCGTGAAACTGAAATATGCTCATGCGGGGGGATATAACCCGCCGATTGTGGTGATTCACGGTAACCAGGTCAAAGACCTGCCGGATTCCTATAAGCGCTACCTGATGAACTACTTCCGTAAATCGCTGGAAGTGATGGGGACGCCGATCCGTATTCAGTTTAAAGAGGGCGAGAACCCGTATGCCAACAAGCGCAATACGCTGACCCCGACTCAGATGCGCAAGCGTAAACGTCTGATTAAGCACATCAAAAAAAGCAAATAATTCATTACGCCCTCTCCCGGCGGGGAGGGCGCCATCAACAGGAATATGAGGAGGAAGTGTGGAACTCATTTGTCCCGTTTGTCAGCATCCGCTCGATCGTCATGGCGATAACGCACATTGTGAAACCTGTCAGACAGACTTTAGCGTAGAAGCGCGTTGCCCGGACTGTCATCAGCCGCTCCAGGTTTTAAAAGCCTGCGGCGCAGTCGATTATTTCTGTCACAACGGTCACGGACTGATTTCGAAAAAACGCGTTGAGTTTGTGCTGTCGCAGGATTAATCGCAGATACAGGCTTCGCCCTTTTGCCAAAGATCGACCAGTGAGGCTGGCGCATCGTTTTCCGGTACCAGTACGATGATGTCGGTAACGCCTGCCTGATTATGCTGTGTCCAGATGATCTGTATGCGAAAGTAGCGCTGGTCGCCGCGACCCGGCGATCCCGTCTGTCCCGGAGGCATACCGACGGTCAGGCTCTGCCGGAGAATGTCGGCCACGCGCTGACGCTGAACAGTCGATAAGGTCGACAGCGCAATTTTGCGCTGCCGTGCCAGTTTGGGCATAAACGCGACGCCACCTTCCCGGGCCAGTTCTACCACGGCGTCATCAGTTAATTCTGGGATCTCCATTCACATCACTCCTGTGGCTTTCCAGGCCGCTTCTATCGCCTTCGCCGTTTCCGCGCCGCTGCGCTTGTCGCCGTGATAAACGGTTAAGCGGGCAAAATCAATGAAGTCTGCATCCTGTGCCAGTTGTCGATCGCAGACCGTATCATACCAGGCATAACCTGCTTTTTCCCATGCGTAGCCGCCGAGTGCGGTGGCTGCCAGATAAAACGCCCGGTTCGGGATGCCAGAGTTAAGATGAACACCGCCATTGTCTTCGCGTGTCTTAATAAAGTCCCGCATATGCGCAGGTTGTGGGTCTTTCCCAAGCAACGGGTCGTCATAGGCTGTGCCCGGTGCTGACATGGAGCGCAATCCCTTTCCATTAATGCCGTCCGCCAGCAATCCTTGCCCGATAAGCCAGTCAGCCTGATCGGCGGTTTGTTTGAGATGATACTGTTTAACCAACGCACCAAATACATCGGAAACCGATTCGTTGAGCGCCCCGGCCTGTTCAAAGTAAATCAACCCTGCTTCTGATTCGGTGATCCCGTGTGCCAGCTCATGAGCCACGACATCAATGGCAATCGTAAATCGATTAAATATCTCACCATCGCCGTCGCCAAAGACCATCTGCTGACCGTTCCAGAACGCATTCTGGTATTCATGCCCGTAATGCACGGTCCCGGTGAGAATTAAGCCTTTGTTATCCAGCGAGTCGCGACGCCAGTTTTTCCAGAAAAAGTCATGCGTGACACCGAGGTAATCATAGGCTTCGTCCACTGCAACATCCCCGTTTGAGGGATGGCCTTCATAGCGCACCTGCGTGCCGGGTAATTCCTGCCTGTTTTTCGCATCGTAGATATCACGTTCAAGTTGACCGGGTTGATTCACATGCGGCGCCGCTGGTTTTCCGGGCATGTGCGCCATCAGGGTTTGTACATGAGTCAGCGTCTGGCGTGCGCACTGTTGCTGCATCGCCGAACCGCTTTCAATAATGCGTTGCAGGATATAGGGCGGGATCACACTGTAAGCATGGGACATAAGGCTCTCCTGAGTCTGGCAATGCCGAAAAAGTAAGCATGTTAAGTGTAAATCATAGAAGCAAACCTGCAGGAAAGTCGGACAAATCAGCGCTGCTGAAAGTGGCGCAACTGACTATCAGGGTTTACGTTTTTAACGACGCATAAGGTGAGGGGAACAATGAATAAACATGTCGCGCTGGGGATGACGGGTTTCTCACTGATTGCTGTGACTTACGGAATGGCGCGATTTTCATGGGGAATCATGCTGCCTGATATCCGTCAGGCGATTCCCTTCACGCCAGAAGTTGCCGGGATAATTGCGGCCTGCAGCTATGTTGCCTACTGTTTATCCTTTTTTTGGCCTCCTTTCTGACGGATCGCTTTGGTCCACGACTCCCGGCCGTTCTGGCGGGGATCTCCGCAGCAATTGGATTAGTTATCCTGGCGTTGGCGTATTCCCCCCTTATTCTGGCGACAGGTCTTTTTATCGCCGGGCTCAGCTCCGGGCTGGCCTCACCGTCCCTTGCCGCAGCGGTGAGTAAGCGAATCTCTGCGGAACGGCAAACCCAGGTAAATACCCTTATCAACGCCGGAACGAGTGGGGGGATCATCCTGTCGGTTCTGGTGTTACGGGTTATGTCGGGCAACTGGCGCCTGGCATGCATCGTCTTTGCAGTCATGGCGCTATTTTGCCTGTTTGCAGTACTGCGTACGTTGCCAAGGGAACGTGCGGAACAACTCCGATCGCCGCCGCGCTGGCGCGTTGTCCTTGCGAAATCGGGGATGTTTCGCCTGCTGGTGATAGCCTTTGTTAGCGGTGTCGCCAGCGCGGCATGGTGGAGTTTTGGCCCCGAATTGCTGCAGCGCCATACCGGGCTGGACAGTGCCATCACCCATATGCTGTGGCTGGTCAGCGGTGGTGCAGGAATTGCCGCTGTATTTACCGGAAGTGCGGCAAAGCGTATCGGTATGCGCGGGGTTTACTGTTGCTCGCTGCTGTTTATGGCGGTTTCGCTAGTGTCCCTGGCGCTAAGCCACGGTTTCGCCTGGTGGCTGTTTCCGGTGGCGGCGTTAAACGGGGCGGGATATGTCATTTTATCCGGTGTGCTGTTGGTGCGGGGCGCCGCGCTGGCGGAGCCTTCACCAGCGGCGGGCGTCAGTCTGGCTTTCCTGATGCTGGCCGTTGGGCAAATTGTTGGCTCAGTGGCATTTGGTCAGCTTTATGGCGCGATTGGCGCGGCGGGGGCACTGGTTTTTTTTTCTGGGCTGTCGGGGGGATTGCTGTTCATTTCACCTGAAGGCGAACGCTAGCCTGATGTCAGGCTTTTTTTCGCGCGCGTTTTTTCACCGGCGTTATGCTTTTGACTTCACTTTCTACCCAGCCGTCTTCCAGCCGGGTCGTCATCACATCACCGGCTTTCACTTGTGTCACTTTTTTCAGCACTTTGCCGTCGGTGGCCGTAGAGACGCTGTAACCACGCGCCAGGGTCGAGAGTGGGCTGACCGCTTCCAGGTGGGTAACTGCGTTGCCAAAGCGTTCCCGCGTGGCGCTCAGACGGGAACGCACATTCTCCGCCAGACGATATTCCAGTTGCTGAATGCGGGTTTGCGCACGATGAATGCGTGGCTGCGGATTTTGCTGGTTCAGGCGTTGCAGCAGACGGGATTGCCGCTGGCTGGTGCGCTTCAACTGGCCGTCGATGGCCACGTTCATACGCTGATGCAACCTCTCCAGTGCCGTCTGCTGACGAGCGAGACGCAACTGCGGATGTTGCTGTTGCAGGCGATGATAAATCTGAGTGAATCGACGACTGCGGTTCGCCAGAAAGTAATCCATCGCCATGCCGAGACGCTGCTGTGCAGACAGGATCTGACGCAGCAACTCCTGCTGATTGCGGCTGACCATTTCAGCGGCGGCCGAAGGCGTCGGCGCACGCAGGTCGGCAATAAAATCGGCAATGGTGACGTCCGTTTCATGGCCGACGGCGCTGACTACCGGAATCGCGCTGGCAAAAATAGCCCGTGCGACACGCTCGTCGTTAAAACTCCATAAATCTTCCAGCGAACCGCCGCCGCGACCGACGATCAGGACATCACACTCCTGGCGCGCATTCGCCAGTTCGATTGCACGGACAATCTGTCCCGGTGCGTCGTCACCCTGGACGGCGGTCGGATAGATGATAACCGGTAAAGAGGGATCGCGACGTTTCAGAACATGGAGAATATCGTGCAGTGCGGCCCCGGTTTTCGAGGTAATCACCCCCACGCAGTGGGCGGGAGAGGGAAGTGACTGCTTATGCTGCTGATCAAAAAGCCCTTCAGCCTGCAGTTTAGCTTTTAACTGTTCATACTTTTGCTGGAGCAGACCTTCACCGGCAGGCTGCATGCTTTCGACGATAATCTGATAGTCGCCGCGCGGCTCGTACAGGGTGATATTGGCGCGAACCAAAACCTGCTGGCCGTGCTGGGGGCGAAAGGTCACCCGACGATTACTGTTGCGGAACATGGCACAGCGAACCTGTGCCGTGTCATCTTTTAGCGTGAAGTACCAGTGCCCCGATGACGGCTGTGAGAAATTGGAAATCTCGCCGCTGATCCAGACCTGTCCCATTTCCTGTTCTAACAGCAGACGAACCGTCTGATTAAGGCGGCTAACAGTAAAAATTGCGGAGGTCTGAGAGGATAACATGTGAGCGGGATCAAATTCTAAATCAGCAGGTTATTCAATCGATAGTAACCCGCCTGAGCAGGAGCGCAAGCATTATTTGCAAAAAAGTGTGGATGCAACCGATTACGCTCTGTATAATGCCACGGCAATATTTATCCACCCCCAGGTTAGAGATATTGCCCATGCTACGTATTGCTAAAGAAGCTTTGACGTTTGACGACGTCCTCCTCGTTCCCGCTCATTCCACCGTTCTGCCGAATACTGCTGACCTCAGCACGCAGTTGACGAAAACGATTCGTCTGAACATTCCTATGCTCTCCGCAGCGATGGATACCGTGACTGAAGCGCGCCTCGCGATTGCACTGGCACAGGAAGGTGGCATTGGTTTTATCCACAAAAACATGTCGATTGAGCGTCAGGCAGAAGAAGTCCGCCGCGTGAAAAAACATGAATCTGGCGTAGTAACTGACCCGCAAACCGTTCTGCCGACGACTACCCTGCGTGAAGTGAAAGAACTGACTGAACGCAATGGCTTTGCAGGTTATCCTGTCGTGACCGAAGACAATGAGCTGGTTGGGATCATCACCGGTCGTGACGTGCGTTTTGTCACCGATTTGAGCCAACCGGTCAGCGTTTACATGACGCCGAAAGAGCGTCTGGTCACCGTTCGCGAAGGCGAAGCGCGTGACGTCGTGCTGGCAAAAATGCACGAGAAACGCGTTGAGAAAGCGCTGGTTGTTGATGACAGCTTCCATCTGCTCGGCATGATCACCGTAAAAGATTTCCAGAAAGCTGAACGTAAGCCGAACTCCTGTAAAGATGAGCATGGCCGTCTGCGCGTTGGCGCTGCGGTTGGCGCAGGCGCTGGCAACGAAGAGCGTGTTGATGCGCTGGTCGCGGCAGGTGTTGACGTGCTGCTGATTGATTCTTCTCACGGCCATTCTGAAGGTGTTTTACAGCGCATTCGTGAAACCCGTGCGAAATACCCGGATCTGCAAATCATTGGCGGTAACGTGGCGACCGGCGCGGGGGCTCGTGCCCTGGCGGAAGCGGGCGTGAGCGCGGTGAAAGTGGGTATTGGCCCTGGTTCCATCTGTACCACTCGTATCGTGACTGGCGTGGGTGTTCCGCAGATCACCGCAGTGTCTGATGCTGTTGAAGCGCTGGAAGGGATGGGGATTCCCGTTATCGCTGACGGCGGTATCCGTTTCTCTGGCGATATCGCCAAAGCTATCGCGGCTGGTGCAAGCGCGGTGATGGTGGGTTCCATGCTGGCGGGCACGGAAGAATCCCCGGGTGAAATCGAACTTTACCAGGGCCGTTCCTACAAATCCTACCGCGGCATGGGCTCTCTGGGCGCAATGTCCAAAGGCTCTTCTGACCGTTACTTCCAGAGCGATAACGCCGCAGACAAACTGGTGCCGGAAGGTATCGAAGGCCGCGTTGCCTATAAAGGCCGCCTGAAAGAGATTATTCACCAGCAGATGGGCGGCCTGCGCTCCTGTATGGGGCTGACCGGCTGTGGTACTATCGACGAATTGCGTACTAAAGCGGAATTCGTACGTATCAGTGGTGCGGGTATTCAGGAAAGCCACGTTCACGACGTGACCATCACCAAAGAGTCCCCGAATTACCGTATGGGCTCCTGATAAGTTTCCGCGCCCGGTTTTAACCGGGCGTTTTGTTATTGTTTCACTTGCCTCGGAATTAGCGTCAATGACAGACAATATTCACAAGCATCGCATTCTCATCCTTGATTTCGGATCGCAGTACACACAACTGGTTGCACGTCGCGTACGTGAACTGGGCGTTTACTGTGAACTGTGGGCGTGGGATGTAACTGAAGCACAGATTCGCGAGTTTAATCCTAGCGGTATCATTCTTTCCGGTGGCCCGGAAAGCACCACGGAAGACAACAGCCCACGTGCACCGCAATACGTTTTCGAAGCCGGCGTTCCGGTCTTCGGCGTGTGCTACGGCATGCAGACGATGGCGATGCAGTTGGGCGGTCATGTTGAAGGGTCGACTGAGCGTGAATTCGGCTACGCGCAGGTTGAAGTTGTAACCGACAGCGCGCTGGTTCGCGGTATCGAAGACTCCCTGACCGCTGACGGCAAACCGCTGTTGGATGTGTGGATGAGCCACGGCGATAAAGTGACGGCAATTCCGTCCGACTTCGTCACCGTTGCCAGCACCGAAAGCTGCCCGTTTGCCATTATGGCGAACGAAGAAAAACGCTTCTACGGCGTTCAGTTCCACCCGGAAGTGACCCATACCCGTCAGGGGATGCGTATGCTGGAGCGTTTTGTCCGCGATATCTGCCAGTGTGAAGCGTTGTGGACGCCGGCAAAAATCATCGACGACGCCGTTGAGCGTATCCGCCAGCAGGTTGGCGATGACAAAGTGATCCTCGGCCTTTCCGGTGGCGTGGACTCTTCCGTCACGGCGATGCTGCTGCACCGTGCGATCGGTAAAAACCTGACCTGTGTCTTCGTCGATAATGGTCTGCTGCGTCTGAATGAAGCCGGGCAGGTGATGGATATGTTCGGTGATCACTTTGGTCTGAACATTGTTCATGTTCCGGCTGAAGATCGTTTCCTGACCGCGCTGAAAGGCGAGAACGATCCGGAAGCGAAACGTAAGATCATTGGCCGCGTTTTTGTTGAAGTCTTCGACGAAGAAGCGCTGAAGCTGGAAGATGTGAAATGGCTGGCGCAGGGCACCATCTATCCTGACGTTATCGAATCTGCCGCTTCTGCGACCGGTAAAGCGCATGTCATCAAATCTCACCATAACGTAGGTGGTCTGCCTAAAGAGATGAAGATGGGTCTGGTTGAGCCGCTGAAAGAGCTGTTCAAAGACGAAGTGCGTAAAATTGGTCTGGAACTGGGCCTGCCGTACGATATGCTCTACCGTCACCCGTTCCCGGGACCAGGTCTGGGCGTGCGCGTGCTGGGTGAAGTGAAGAAAGAATATTGCGACCTGCTGCGTCGTGCGGACGCTATCTTCATTGAAGAACTGCACAAAGCCGACCTGTACAACAAAGTGAGTCAGGCGTTCACCGTGTTCCTGCCGGTTCGCTCTGTTGGCGTGATGGGCGATGGCCGTAAATACGACTGGGTGGTTTCTCTGCGTGCGGTTGAAACCATCGACTTCATGACCGCGCATTGGGCACACCTGCCGTATGACTTCCTGGGCCGTGTGTCTAACCGCATCATCAACGAAGTGAACGGCATTTCCCGCGTCGTGTATGACATCAGCGGTAAGCCGCCAGCTACGATCGAGTGGGAATAATATCCCCACACGTCACTGACGGATAATCGACAAAACCCTCTGTTTAGACAGGGGGTTTTTGTTTTATTTGGGCGTATAAAAGACCAAATGGCGTCTGTCTGAAATAACAGGATTAACGTTGAGCAGGCGTTTCGACAGACAGAGTAGACTGTTGCGCGTCTTTTTTGTCCTGATGATGATGCCAGGCGCCGATAGAAGAGTAGACAAAACGTCCAAAAAAGAAGATAAAGCTGATAAGCAATACGATACGGGTCATGCGACTGTTAAATCGATGTCGTTTTCGCATACTGGTTGCCTGACTCACAAAAGGTTCCTTAAGGGATGCCCATACGGGCGATAGATACATTAAGGCACACTGTGTCAGGCGGGTCAATTCTTGATTATGTAAAATTGCGTCAGTTGAACCATATCTCGTTGTTATGAAGAATAATGATATTATTTACATTAATAATATGAGAATGATAACACCGTGAAATAAAGGTAATAATTGATTAATGGGGACGGAATTATTTGATATACGTCAAAAATAACTTCCCGTTGATAACTAAAATCTGTGCGACATGTATGGTGAGTTTTTCATCTTAATTTTGACGTCAGGTGGGATGCCTGTCTGATTCACCCCTTAAGGATCCAGGGGTTCCGCTGAGCGTCTATGCGACTGAATAAAACTTATATTGCAATCAGAGATAAGTGGTGGGGACTGCCTCTGATTTTGCCTTCCCTGTTTTTACCGCTCGTGAGCCATACGAATACCTATGCGCATGTGGCCACCGGGGATGTCATCCTTTTCTACTTACCGTTATCACTCATGATGAGCCTGATGATTTTTTTCGGTTGGGCGGCATTACCCGGTATTGTTCTGGCGGTTTTTATTCGCAAATATCCGCAGGTAGGTCTGGCGGAAACATTGCCTGTTATTGCGCATTTTCTTATTGCTGTCGTGCTCAGCTGGGGCGGTTACCGTGTTTTTACGCCCCGACGTAACAACATCTCGCATGGTGACGCGCAGCTGGTCTTCCCCCGCATTTTTTGGCAAGTTTTTTGCCCCGCAACGCTATTTCTGGTGCTTTTCCAGTTCGCAGCCTTTGTGGGGTTGTATGAAAGCAAGTTGAGCTTAATGGGGGGAACACCATTTAACATCAACGCATTAATAAACTACCAGGGTATTCTGGTGGGCAATTTGATTGGTGTACCGCTCTTCTACTTTATTATTCGCGTTATTCGTAACCCGCTACATTTACGCGGCTATTATTCGCAATTAAAGTTACAGTTTGATGCCAAGGCCTCGCAAAAAGAGATCATTATTTGGTTGCTGGTATTGTCCGCTTTAATGTCTTTGCTTTGTATGCCACTGAATGAAAATAGTTCCATATTCAGCACGAACTATACTATGTCGTTATTACTCCCGGTTATGTTATGGGGAGCGATGCGTTATGGCTATCGATTCATATCACTGCTATGGGCGCCAGTTTTAATTATTGCGATCCATAATTACAGAAGCTATACGCCCTATTATTCAGGTTACGATGTACAACTGGCGATTACCTCTTCCAGTTTCCTGGTTTTTTCTTTTATTGTGAATTACATGGCGGTGCTGGCGACGCGTCAGCGGATTGTGAGCAGTCGTGCCCGACGGCTTGCGTTTCTTGATCCGGTTGTCCATCTTCCCAATCTTCGTGCGCTCAACCGCGCGCTGAGAAATACGCCCTGGTCTGCGTTGTGCTTTCTGCGCGTTCCTGAACTCGAGTTTCTCGTGAAAAATTACGGAATAATGCTGCGTATCCAGTACAAGCAACAGCTCTCCCACTGGATTGCCGAAAAGTTGGGTCCTGATGAGCATGTTTACCAAATGTCCGGGCCTGACCTGCTGCTACGCTTAAATACAGAGTCACATCAGCAACGCATTGACGATCTGGATGAGCATATCAAGATGTTCCGGTTTGTCTGGGATGGCATGACGTTCCAGCCACAGGTGGGGATGAGCTATTGCTATGTGCGTTCCCCGGTAAATCACATTTACCTGTTGCTGGGGGAGTTGAGCACGACGGCTGAGCTGTCCATCATGACCAACACGCCGGAAAATTTAGAGCGTAGTGGTGCGATGAACATGCAGCGTAATCTGCGAGACAAAGTCGCAATGATGAACAGGTTACAGCATGCGCTGGAGCATGACCGTTTTTGTCTGATGGCGCAGCCAATCGAAGGGCTTCGCGGCGATGTTTATCATGAGATTTTACTGCGATTGCTGGATGATGACGGTGGCATGATCAACCCTGATGCCTTCCTGCCCGTCGCGCATGAGTTTGGTCTCTCCTCGAGAATTGATCTCTGGGTTATCGAACACACGTTACGCTTTATGGCGGAGAATCGTGCGCAGATGCCTGCCCGTCGCTTTGCGCTTAACCTGTCGGCGTCCTCGGTCTGTCGGGCCAGGTTTGCGCAGGATATCAGCAAACTGCTGAGCAAATACCAGATCGAAGCCTGGCAATTGATATTTGAAGTGACAGAAAGTCAGGCGCTGATGAATGCCGGACAGGCGGAGGCAACGCTGCAAAATCTGCAACAACTGGGCTGCCAAATCGCTATTGATGACTTCGGTACGGGTTACGCCAGTTATGCAAGGCTGAAAAACGTTAACGCCAATATTCTGAAGATTGACGGTAGTTTCATCCGCAATATCGTTTCGAATAGCCTCGACTATCAGATTGTGGCCTCAATCTGTCATCTGGCGCGTATGAAGAAAATGCAGGTGGTCGCTGAATTTGTCGAAAGCGAGGAGATTCGCCATGCCGCGATCTCTCTGGGGATTGACTATATGCAGGGATATTTAATCGGTGTGCCGCAGCCGTTAAGCGACACGCTGAAAGAGCAGGTGCCAGTGACTGGCACCTGAGTGTGCTTCACGCGGCGATTTCCGGTGAGCGTTCTTCTTCAATTTTCAGACGCCAGCCGGTCACCGCTTCCCAGTATTGCTGTTCTTTTTCCAGATCGAGCAAAACCAGCGCGTTCTGGCTGAACCAGTCGTGAGGGAAACGCAGGGTCCAGTGGTTGTCATCGGTGATGAGCGTCAGCGTAGGCGGTGTGGTCGTGGCCTGGCGCTGGTTGTTCAGCAGTACGCCAAGACGCAATAGCTGAATGAGCGGCAGGAACTGCTTCTTCTTAAACAGCGTAAAACGGGGGAGATCGTCCAGCTTCACCGCCTTACGATGGTAGCGAACCAGCGTGGCCATCATGGTTTGCTGCTCCTGATTAAAACCAGGCAAATCGCTGTTTTGCAGGATATACGCCGAGTGACGGTGCAGGCCGCTGTGATTAATGTTCAGTCCAACCTCATGCAACATCGCTGCCCATTTCAGCAACGCTTCAAGCTGCGGATGCGCCAGCTTCGGCTGCTGCGTTTGCCATTGGTCATACATCTGCATCGTGGTTTCCAGCACGCGTCGCGCCTGTTCGCTGTCGATATTGTACTGATTCGCCAGGCTGCTGGCGGTGCGACTGCGGACATCCTGATGGCGGAAGCGACCTTCCATTTCGTACAGCACGCCTTCGCGCAGCGCACCATCGGAAAGGCGTAACTCGCGGATCGCCAGCGCATCAAAGACACCGCATAAAATCGCCAGACCTGGAACAAAGACCGCTTTTCGCTCTTCAGATAACCCCGGCAGGCTTAGCGACTCGAAACTGCGGTGTTGCAGCAGTTCGGTTACCAGTCGGTCCAGACGTTCTGGGGTGATGAACCCGTCTTTCTCGCCCATTTCTAAGAGCACTTCGTGCGCGGCTTTGATGGTGCCAGAGGCCCCCAGCGCAACGTTCCAGCCCTGAATACGGAATTGCCAGGTCAGGGTTTCAAGCTTCTGCGCCGCCGCCATTCTGGCACGCTGGAAGTTTTCCTTGCTGATGACGCCGCCGGGGAAATAGATCTGGGCAAAACTGACGCAACCCATACGACGGCTTTCAACCAGCTTCGGTTCGAAGTTTTCCCCAATGACCAGCTCCGTCGAGCCGCCGCCAATGTCGATGACCAGCTTGCGGCCTTTTTCCGGTTGCGTATGTTCTACGCCCATAAAGATCAGACGCGCTTCTTCATTGCCGGAAATGATCTCGATCGGATAGGGGATAACCTTTTCCGCTCGTTTGAGAAAATCGGTGGCGTTTTGCGCCTGACGAAGCGTATGGGTACCGACAATACACACGCTGGAGGGGGCGAACCCCTGAAGACGTTCAGCAAACAGTGACAGGCAGCTTAGCCCGCGCTCCATTGCCTCTTCGCTCAGCATGTTGTCTTCGCCGAGACCATCCGCCAGATGCACGCGCTGTTTCAGGCGACCGATAATCTGCATGGCGCCATCCACCACACGGGCAATCACCATGTGAAAACTGTTTGAACCGAGGTCGACCGCCGCAAACTCCTGCGGTCGTGGGGTCTTATCATGTATTGGCATAGCGTTAGTCAGATTGCTCGAGTGATTTGATATAGTCGTAAATAGCCAGTTGCGACTGCACTTTGCGGCGGTTTCCACGCGGCACGTAGCGATTACTCAGTTCTTTATCGATGTAGCGGGCTTTTACCGTATCGCTGAACAGGATGTCAATAATATCCAGCACCCGCTGCTTCAGGCGCGGATCAAGCAGCGGCGTCGCCACCTCAATGCGGTAGTCGATATTACGCGTCATCCAGTCGGCGGAAGAGAGATAGACCTGCTTATCGCCGCCGTTTTCGAAGATATACACCCGGTCATGCTCAAGATAACGGTCCACAATACTGATGACGCGGATATTATCGCTGATACCTTCCAGATTCGGAATAAGCGAGCACATACCACGAATCAACAGATTGACCGGTACACCTGAGCTGGAGGCGGCATACAGCCGATCGACCAGCCCTTTGTCCACCAGGTTATTCAGTTTCAGTGTGATGCCGGAGGGGAGTCCCTGTTGAGCGTTGGCGATTTCACGATCGATCATCTCATACAGCAGGCGGCGCGAGTTTTGCGGCGAGACCAGCAGATAATCAAACGTCACCGGGCGATACGGGTTCTCGATAAAATTGAACACCCGACGGACTTCGTTAGTGATCCGCGCGTCGGCGGTCAACAGCGAATAGTCGGTATACAGACGCGCGGTTTTTTCGTTGAAATTACCGGTGCCGATATGGGCGTAACGCACCACCTCTTCGCCTTCTTTGCGCGAAATCAGGAACAGCTTGGCGTGAATTTTTAAGCCTGGCGCGGAGAAGATGACATGCACGCCCGCTTCCGTCAGGCGTTTCGCCCAGTGAATGTTGGCCTCTTCATCAAATCGTGCCTGTAACTCCACCACAACGGTCACTTTTTTACCGTTATGGGCGGCGTGGATCATTGAGTCGATGATCCGCGAGTCTTTTGCCACGCGGTAGATGTTGATTTTGATTGCCAGCACGCTCGGGTCAAACGAGGCCTGGCGCAGCAGTTCCAGAACGTGCTCAAAGGTGTGATACGGATAGTAAAGCAACACATCGCGTTCACGAATGGCGTCAAATCCGTTACGGAACTTCTCTTTATCAAACCAGATATGGCGTAAGCGCGGCAGCGGCTTATTCACCAGATTGGCTTTGCCGACATTAGGGAAGTTAATGAAATCTTTGAAGTTGTGATAACGCCCGCCGGGAACGATAGAGTCATAGCGTGAAATCGTCAGCTTCTCGCGCAGCACTTCGACCAGTGCATTAGGCATGTCGCGCTGATAAACAAAACGCACCGGCTCGGCGGTCAAACGCTGTTTCAGGCTGGAGGACATCAGCTCCATCAGGCTGGATTCCATCTCGTGCACCAGATCGTACTCGGCGTCACGGGTCATCTTCATGGAATAGGCATTCAGTGCGTCATAATCAAAGAAGCCCTTAAAGATGTCGTCCAGACAGTAGCGCAGAATGTTATCCAGCAGGATCATTGGTTTACGGCGACGCGGGGCTTCCGGCGGCAGATTCACAAAGCGTGGAACCTTGTCAGACGGAATTTCCAGCAGCGCATAGCGAATGGTGTCGCCGCGAATAATTTCGACTGCCAGATAGGTGTAGTCATCCTTCAGGAACTGTACCAGATCCGTTTCGCGGTTAATTAAAATAGGGGTGATGTGCTGGCGCAGATACTGTTTGAAATAGTGGCGCAGCCAGCTTTGCTGATTGACTGACAGTTGACGCTCGTTGATCAGGAAGATCTGATTACGCGCCATCTCCAGCAGCAGTTCGTTATACAGGCCATCGAATTCCTGGTCGGCTTTCAGTACGCGGGACTGGATTTTGCCTAACAGGTGGCGAGAATGTGAATTTGAACCCTGTTCTTCGCTGATGATGATGCGACGTTTGAGCTCTGCGAAGCGAACTTTGTAGAATTCATCCAGGTTATTGGAATAGATGCCTAAGAAACGCATCCGTTCAATTAGCGGGTTTGATTTATCCGCGGCTTCCTGGAGCACACGTTCGTTGAACGCTAACCAGCTGAGCTCTTTCTCGATATAAAGCTTTTCCTGACCCATTAATACTTATACTCCGTTTTATTCACGGGACACTGCCTGATTATTATGGCGAGCATTGCGCTCAGATGTCCAACTGTGCCAGAAAAATATGACAATAAACCGTCTGATCGCAAAGGGGAAGGGGGACTGGAGGTCTGAAGAGAAGCGCTGGCCGGATAAGGGATGACATCCGTTATCCGGCACCGTTTTTACTCGTCGGCAGCGTAGCCCTGTGGCGGCAGGCGAACACCGTCCAGCCAGGCGGCGTTATCGCGCATTTTCAGCCGTCCGTCCACAAACCAACTGACGACCAGCGGGTAAATGGCGTGTTCCTGAACCTGAACGCGGGCGGTGATTTCATCTTCGTCATCGCCCTCAAAAACCGGAACTTTGGACTGCAAAATGACCGGTCCGCCGTCGAGCTCGTCAGTGACAAAGTGGACCGAGGTGCCGTGTTCCTCATCGCCGTTTTCCAGCGCCTGACGGTGGGTGTGCAAACCGGGATATTTGGGCAACAGGGAAGGGTGAATATTCAGCAGTCGACCGTTGTAGTGCGCGACGAACGCCGGGCTCAGAATGCGCATAAAACCGGCCAGCACCACCACGTCAGGCGCATACGCGTCGATCTCAAGGATCAGCTCGCGGTCAAATGCTTCACGGCTGGAAAACTGATCCGCCGTCAGCGTATGGGCCGGGATTGCCGCTTTTCTGGCACGCTCAAGGCCGAACGCGTCGGCCTTGTTGCTGAATACTGCCCGCAGGGTGCCGTTGATTTTCTTCTCTTTGCAGGCATCAATAATCGCCTGCAAATTGCTTCCGTTACCGGAAATAAGCACCACAATATTCATTATTCAATAACCACGCGCTGCGCGGAATCGGAAGCCTTGATGACGCCGAGCTTCCAGGCTTTTTCACCTTTTGCCTTCAGCAGGGTAAGGGCGTTGTCTACTTCTGCCGCCGGAAGAGCAATGACCATGCCGACGCCGCAGTTAAAGGTACGATACATTTCATGCTGGCTGACGTTGCCGGCGCTTTGCAGCCAGTTAAAAACAGCTGGCCACTGCCAGGAGGATTCATCGATCACCGCCTGCGTGTTGTCCGGCAGTACGCGCGGAATGTTTTCCCAGAAGCCGCCGCCGGTCAGGTGCGCGATAGCGTGCACATCAACCTTTTCAATCAATTCCAGAATCGATTTCACGTAGATGCGGGTCGGCGCCAGCAGGTGGTCGGCCAACGGTTTGCCTTCCAGAACCGTCGTTTCTGGATCGCAGCCGCTGACTTCAACAATTTTACGTACCAGTGAGTAACCGTTGGAGTGCGGACCGCTGGAACCCAGTGCAATCAACACATCGCCATCGGCCACTTTGGAACCGTCAATGATGTCTGATTTTTCGACCACGCCGACGCAGAAACCCGCGACGTCATAATCTTCACCGTGATACATCCCCGGCATTTCAGCGGTTTCCCCGCCGACCAGCGCGCAGCCGGATTGCAGGCAGCCTTCGGCGATACCGTTAATCACGCTGGCTGCGGTATCCACATCCAGTTTGCCAGTGGCGTAGTAGTCGAGGAAAAACAGCGGCTCAGCACCCTGAACGACCAGGTCGTTGACGCACATCGCCACGAGATCAATGCCGATGGTATCGTGACGCTTCAGATCCATCGCCAGACGCAGTTTTGTCCCGACGCCATCAGTACCGGAAACCAGCACTGGTTCACGATATTTTTGCGGCAATGCGCACAGCGCACCGAAGCCACCCAAACCACCCATCACTTCCGGGCGGCGAGTTTTCTTCACTACGCCTTTGATTCGATCCACCAGAGCATTACCCGCGTCAATATCAACACCGGCATCTTTATAGCTAAGAGAGGTTTTATCGGTCACTGCCTGGTTCCCCACGTTTTCTTACGGTAAAAGTAAAATTCGGCGCAATTCTAGCAGGGAAAGCAAACGTTTGCGAGCCTGTGTTGCATCCGTTTTTATCTGTCGAGATTTGCTGCATTTTCTCCGCGGCGCGGTGTTTTTATGACCTGAACCACGAAAATGAAACCGGGTTCAGTTTCACCCTTGAAAGCAGTGCCGGGATTGCTCAGTATCATACTGAAACCGGTTTCTGTTTTGTCATAGCAAATTAACGAGGGAAACTATGTCTGGATTTAACGCGAATTTCATGTGGGGCGGGGCGGTCGCCGCTCATCAGCTTGAGGGCGGCTGGCAGGAAGGCGGAAAAGGGATCAGCGTTGCTGACGTCATGACGGCGGGCGCTCATGGCGTGGCGCGAGAAATTACCGATGGCGTGCTGCCCGGCAAAAACTACCCTAACCACGAGGCGATCGATTTTTATCATCGCTACAAAGAAGACATTAAGCTTTTCGCTGAAATGGGCTTTAAATGTTTCCGGACGTCCATTGCCTGGACGCGCATTTTCCCACTTGGGGATGAAACGCAGCCAAACGAGGCGGGACTGCAATTTTACGACGATCTGTTTGATGAATGCCTGAAGTATGGCATTGAACCGGTAATTACCCTGTCGCATTTCGAGATGCCCTACCATCTGGTGACGGAGTATGGCGGCTGGCGCAACCGGAAGCTGATCGACTTTTTTGTCCGCTTTGCGAAGGTCGTCTTTACCCGCTATCAGGGCAAAGTGAAGTATTGGATGACCTTCAATGAGATCAACAACCAGGCCAATTACCATGAGGATTTTGCACCGTTCACGAACTCCGGCCTGAAGTATCAGCCAGGTGAAGATCGTGAACCGGTAATGTACCAGGCGGCGCACTATGAACTGGTGGCCAGTGCGCTGGCGGTGAAGGCGGCACGAGAAATTAACCCGGCATTGCAGATCGGCTGCATGATCGCCATGTGCCCCATCTACCCACTGACCTGTGCGCCAAACGACATGATGATGGCGATGAACGCCATGCACCGTCGCTACTGGTTTACCGATGTGCATGTGCGGGGGAAATATCCGCAGCATATTCTCAACTATTTTACGCGCCGCGAGTTTGACCTCGATATCACGGAAGAAGACCGTGTTGCTCTGTCCGAAGGCTGCGTCGACTACATCGGTTTTAGCTATTACATGTCGTTTGTCACCAAAGCGACAGACGATAACCCGCAACTCGATTATGACGAGAGCAAAAGTCTGGTCTCCAATCCCTACGTACAGAAATCGGACTGGGGCTGGCAGATTGATCCGGTGGGATTGCGCTATTCGCTGAACTGGTTCTGGGATCACTACCAGTTGCCGTTGTTTATCGTTGAGAACGGGTTTGGTGCGATTGATGTTCAGTTGCCTGACGGCACCGTGGATGACAGCTACCGTATCGAGTATATGGCGGCACATCTTCGTGAAATGAAAAAAGCGGTGGAAGAGGATGGCGTGGATCTCATGGGGTACACGCCGTGGGGATGTATCGATCTGGTTTCTGCGGGAACGGGAGAGATGAAAAAACGCTACGGGTTTATCTACGTTGATAAAAATAATGACGGTAGTGGGACGCTGGCGCGCAGTCGTAAGAAATCTTTCGCCTGGTATCAGCAGGTGATAAAAAGTAACGGTGAATCCCTCTGATTTCAGCCACTTGATACTTGGCCCCGCACAGAATGCGGGGCGTGTTTTATACTCATCACCCAAACGTATACTACTTTGCTTGATCCAGGTCATGCATACGTTATGTTGCGCCAGAGAGGAAAAGCGGTATAATCCGGCGATTTTTTTTGTGGTTGCCACTCGTCTGAGGAAAGGAGAAGAGTATGAAGATCGTGGAAGTCAAACACCCACTCGTCAAACACAAGCTGGGTCTGATGCGTGAGAACGATATCAGCACCAAACGCTTTCGTGAACTCGCCTCGGAAGTAGGCAGTCTGCTGACCTACGAAGCGACTGCGGGCCTGGAAACCGAAAAAGTAACCATTGAAGGCTGGAATGGTCCGGTCGAAGTGGATCAAATCAAAGGCAAAAAAATTACCGTTGTACCTATCCTGCGTGCCGGTCTGGGCATGATGGAAGGCGTGCTGGAAAACGTACCCAGCGCACGTATCAGCGTGGTCGGCATGTACCGCAACGAAGAAACGCTTGAGCCGGTCCCGTATTTCCAGAAGCTGGTATCCAATATCGACGAGCGCATGGCGCTGATCGTCGACCCGATGCTGGCAACCGGGGGTTCTGTTATCGCCACTATCGATCTGCTGAAAAAAGCGGGCTGCAGCAGCATCAAAGTGCTGGTGCTGGTGGCGGCCCCGGAAGGGATCGCCGCGCTGGAAAAAGCGCATCCGGATGTGGAACTCTACACCGCGTCGATCGACCAGGGCCTGAACGAGCACGGATACATTATTCCGGGGCTGGGTGATGCCGGCGATAAGATTTTTGGTACGAAGTAAGTGAATAACTGATAAATAGCCGACTTTAAGAGTCGGCTTTTTTTTGAATAAAACAACTCAACGATTCATAACAAACACACTCAGAGGAAAACACTATGACGCGCCGTGCTATCGGGGTGAGTGAAAGACCGCCACTTTTACAGACAATCCCGCTTAGTTTGCAACACCTGTTCGCCATGTTTGGCGCAACCGTGCTGGTGCCAGTTCTGTTTCATATCAACCCGGCTACCGTTCTGTTGTTCAACGGGATCGGGACCTTGCTGTATCTCTTTATCTGTAAAGGAAAAATTCCTGCCTATTTAGGTTCAAGCTTCGCGTTTATCTCACCGGTTCTGCTGCTGTTGCCGTTGGGATACGAAGTGGCGCTGGGCGGCTTCATCATGTGTGGTGTGCTGTTCTGCCTGGTTTCTTTCATTGTCAAGAAAGCGGGAACCGGCTGGCTGGACGTGATGTTTCCTCCTGCGGCAATGGGCGCAATCGTTGCCGTCATCGGTCTTGAACTGGCAGGCGTGGCCGCTGGTATGGCTGGATTGCTGCCTGCGGAAGGACAATCTGCGGATTCGAAGACCATCATTATCTCGATGGTGACGCTGGCGGTGACCGTGTTTGGCTCGGTGCTGTTTCGTGGTTTCCTTGCGATTATCCCGATCCTGATTGGGGTACTGGCAGGTTATGCACTGTCATTTGCGATGGGCGTGGTTGATACCACACCGATTGCCGAGGCGCACTGGTTTGCGCTGCCGACCTTCTACACGCCGTGCTTTGAGTGGTTCGCCATTCTGACTATTCTGCCTGCGGCGCTGGTGGTGATTGCCGAACACGTCGGTCACCTCGTGGTCACGGCGAATATCGTCAAAAAAGATCTGGTTAGCGACCCGGGCCTGCATCGCTCGATGTTTGCCAACGGTTTGTCGACGGTGATTTCTGGCTTCTTTGGCTCCACGCCCAACACCACCTACGGTGAGAACATTGGTGTAATGGCAATCACCCGTGTTTACAGTACCTGGGTAATTGGCGGCGCGGCGATTTTCGCGATTCTGCTGTCCTGCGTCGGTAAACTGGCGGCGGCGATCCAGATCATTCCGCTACCGGTGATGGGTGGGGTGTCATTGCTGCTGTACGGGGTGATCGGGGCATCCGGTATTCGCGTGCTGATTGAATCGAAAGTGGATTACAACAAAGCGCAGAACCTGATCCTGACCTCTGTCATTCTGATCATTGGCGTCAGCGGCGCGAAAGTGCACATTGGCGCGGCGGAGCTGAAAGGAATGGCGCTGGCGACGATCGTTGGGATCGGTCTGAGCCTGATCTTCAAGCTGATTTCTGTCCTGCGCCCGGAAGAAGTGGTGCTGGACGCGGAAGATGCGGATACGCCGAAGCCGTAAAATGGGATCCGGGCAGTGATGCTGCCCGGTTCTAACGCGACGGAATTCTGTGGTAAACTCATCACGATTTTAATGAAATCTGGGTTGAGGTCTCTCTGAACACACCGGCACAGCTCTCTTTGCCACTTTATCTGCC
The DNA here is from genome assembly GCF_002934585.1 of Citrobacter sp. CFNIH10. Classification (NCBI taxonomy): domain Bacteria; kingdom Pseudomonadati; phylum Pseudomonadota; class Gammaproteobacteria; order Enterobacterales; family Enterobacteriaceae; genus Citrobacter; species Citrobacter sp. CFNIH10. Next base: position 5,039,082 of record NZ_CP026216.1, on the reverse strand, counting down.
TGACGACGAAACGTTTGCAAGTTTCTGGCCGGGAGATAACGCCTCTTTACTGGCCGCACTGCAAAACGTGCTGCGCCAGGAGCATAGCGGATACATCTATCTCTGGTCGCGTGAAGGCGCCGGCCGCAGCCATTTGCTGCATGCTGCCTGTGCTGAATTATCGCAGCGTGGTGATGCCGTTGGCTATGTGCCGCTGGACAAGCGCACCTGGTTTGTACCGGAAGTGCTCGACGGGATGGAACACCTGTCGTTAGTCTGTATCGACAATATTGAATGTGTCGCGGGTGATGAAGAGTGGGAGATGGCGATTTTTGATCTCTACAACCGCATTCTGGAATCCGGAAAAACGCGGTTACTGATCACCGGCGATCGTCCTCCACGGCAGTTAAAGCTGGGGTTGCCCGATCTGGCCTCGCGTCTGGATTGGGGGCAAATCTACAAGCTGCAACCGCTGTCGGATGAAGATAAGCTGCAGGCGCTACAGCTACGCGCCCGACTGCGCGGATTTGAACTCCCGGAAGACGTGGGGCGCTTCTTGCTCAAACGGCTCGACAGAGAAATGCGCACGCTGTTTATGACGCTCGATCAGCTTGATCACGCCTCCATCTCCGCGCAGCGCAAATTGACCATTCCGTTCGTGAAAGAAATTCTGAAGCTCTAGCCGAAATACAAGATTACGCATCGCAGTCGGTCTGATAAGCGTAGCACCATCGGGCAGAACGGTACGGATGCCGGAGGGCGACGTCGCCTTATCCGGCCTGATTACCCAAACAAACGCCCTCACTCAGAGGGGGAATCCTCAACTGCCAGATCGTTAAGTAAATGCTGCATCAGCAGTGGAATCGGTCTGCCCGATGCCACGCTTCTTCCCCCTTCGCGCCACAACGCCGTACCGCTGACGTCGAGATGCGCCCATGGAATCGTCGCCGGACAAAAATGATGAAGCAACCAGGCCGCCGATGCGCTGATTGCCGCGTTGTTAGTCGGCGTATTGCACAGATCGGCAATCGCGCTCTCCGTTTGTTTTTTCAGGTGAGCGTCCAATGGCAGCGACCAGACTCTATCTCCGCTCTGTTCACCGGCAACGGTTAACGCCGCACGCAGTGCGCTATCCTGAGTCATCAACCCACTCAGCTCATAGCCCAGCGCTTTCACCACGGCGCCGGTCAGCGTTGCTAAATCAATAATATAGCGAGTCTCTTTGTGGCGCTGGCTGGCCCAGGCAATGGCGTCAGCAAGTACCAGTCGTCCTTCGGCGTCGGTGTTGTTGATCTCCACCGTCATCCCGTTACAGGCGCGTGCTACGTTACCCGGTTGCATGGCGTCGGGACCAATGGCGTTTTCCGCCAGCGCCAGTACGCCCATGACTCGAACCGGCAGCGCCAGCCGGGCAATACTCAGCATCAGCCCAAGCACGTTGGCTGCGCCGCACATGTCGTACTTCATGGTGTACATGCCCGCGCCTTCTTTCAGCCACAAACCGCCGGTGTCGAAAGTGATGCCTTTCCCGACATAGCTGCGCACCGGGCCGCTGCTGACGCCGTCGTAATGAATCGCCAGCAGGCGGGGCGGGCGGCTGGAGCCTTTCCCCACGGCGTGCAGCAAGCCAAGGCCTTGCGCTACGATGGCCTGTTCGTCCAGCACTTCGCAGCGCAGGTCAGGGTAAGCCGCGCATAGACGTTGGGCCTCTTCGACAACGAACTGCGGCGTACACTGCTCGGATGGCATATCCGCCAGGCGGCGGGCGGCGACCATGCCGTTGGCAATGGCCTGCTGCCGACGGAAAATTTTCTCTAACGCTTCCTGCTGTTCGGGTAAACAAAGCGCCGTTATGTGGTCGAGTCTTATCGTCGCGTTGTCTGTAGTTTTCAGTTGCAGGTCGTCAAGGCGATGTACCTGATTGAACAGAAAACGCAGAACCTGAAGCAGCACGGTTTCGTGTATTTCGCGAACATCAATGATCACGTGAGAACTGACCGGAGTGGTGAACAGTGGACGTAATGCGTTCAGCAAACCGTCGGTCAGGTTGTCCTGCCACAGTGCTGATGGAATGAGGGTGATGCGTTTGTAAGGGGCGCAGCCAAAACAGGTATCCGCCATGTTACCCGTGGCACGCATTTCGTTTATCAGCGCGGTGTCTGGTAACTGTTGGCTTGTGGGACGGGCAATCAGGTGCGCGTTGGGTTGCGCCTCTGAAAGGGACTGAATCAACTGATATGTCATCATTATTCTTCCTCTATTGGCGCACGGATCCGTGCCGCATAGGCCTGCATCCACGCCTCATCGACTGGCTGGTAATACGTCTTTTCGTGCCGACGTTCCGCGAGATAGACGGTGAGTGGATGACTGGCGGTGGCAACGGTAAACGAGAAGGTTTTGATATTGGTCGCCGCGCCAAATTCTCCCCGGTGATTCATACACACGACGGATAAATCGCCCACCCTGCCAAAGCGGGACATCAGGTTGTCCTCCAGTTCAAAAACCACGGAGTCCGCAGCCTGCTGCGGCGTCATGCCCTGTGCCATACGGCGAACGATTTCGTAGCTGGTGCACCCCTTCATCAGGTCTTCGCCAACGCCAGTGGCGGTCGCGGCGCCGATTTGACTGTCGCAGTAGAAGCCGGAACCAATAATCGGGGAATCTCCCAGACGACCGCGTTTTTTCATAAACAGACCGCTGGTAGAGGTCGCCACGCTCATCGAACCTTGTGTGTCCAGTCCGATAATGCCGACGGTATCATGGCCGTCATAAGGACTCAGTCCCTTATCCAGCGTCTCGCGGCAGCGTTTGCGATAGTGTTGGATGGCACGGTCGGTAAGCATGGTTTTTTCTGCAAACCCCTGGCTTAACGCCCATTCTCGGGCACCCTGGCCGACAAGCAGGCTGTTATACCGTTGACGACTCAGGGCGTGCGCAACGCGTACCGGATTGGCGATATCCACGAGATTGCCCACGGCGCCGAACGCCAGCGTGTCGCCATCCATGAATGCGGCATCCAGTTCCACCTCACCCTTTTCGGTTGGCAGTCCGCCGTAGCCAACGGACTTGTATAATGGGAAGTCCTCAACTGCGGCAACGGCATCGACTACCGCACTGGCCGCTGTTTGGCCTGCAGCCAGCGCGGAAGCGGACTCAGTAACGCCTTCAAGCGCCATTCGCCAGGTGGCGATAATTCCCCACATGTTTTACTCCTGTTTAACGGGTGTACTCTCGTTTTGTGCCAGCGTGGTGACTTCCGCCGCGCGGTACTGTTTATCGACAATGCGCATAAATGGCAGATAGAGCATTGCGCCAATCAGTAAATTGATGATCTGCATGACGCTACCGCTGAGATGGCCTGTGACGATAAAACCACTGATAACCGGCGGCAGCGTCCATGGAATAAACACGCCCGTCGTGACGGCAACAGCGCCAATTTTCATTGCGACGTACTGGATGGTGACTAACACCAGAGGCACCAGGTTGAACGGTATTAGCATGATGGGGTTCATGATGACCGGCAGACCGAACAGAATGGGTTCGTTGATATTGAAAATCGATGCGCCAGCCCCCAGTCGGGCCACTTCCCGCATGTTTTTACTGCGGGCAAAAATCAGCATTGCGATAACCAGCGATAAGGTTGCGCCAGCGCCCCCCATCCAGATCATGTCAAAAAACTGCTCGGTGATAATATGCGGTGGCGTAACGCCCGCCTGAATGGCGGCGATGTTATCCGTCTGGTTCTCCATCCACAGTGGCCGGATAATGCCGTTGATCATTGAGCCAGAGTTAATCCCTACCGACCATAAAATCGTGATGCTGAAAACCGTCATCAGCGCGCCAAAATAGGAGGTGCCATAGTGACGAACCGGCGTCGCAACCACTTCATAGATAAAGCGGTGAATTGTCTGGTAGTGGGTATTTTCAAACAGGATGCGAATAATCAGCACCAGGATCATTACCAACAGGGCGGGGATCAGCGCGGCAAATGATTCCTGCACAGCAGGCGGAACCCCTTCGGGCATCTTGATAACCAGTTTTTTGCGTTTCAGCCAGCAGAACAATTCCGTCCACAGCAACGAGCCAATCATTGCCACAAATAGCCCTTTAGTGCCGATCCATTCTACTGGTATCACGGTGATGCCGCCGTTATCCGCAACTTTGATAAACGGGGTGAGGATCAGGAAGCAGACCAGCGCCAGGATGCCGCAGGAGATACGGTCTTCACCGTAATGTTCCGCCAGACGGTAGGCAACCAGGAAACTGATGAACAGTGACATCGTTGAGAACACCGCGTTAAACGGGATCTCGATAATACTGCTCCAGCTTTCACCAAACGCGCCAGACATAAATTGCTGATAGGTCTGGTTCGGAAAGGAGGAAATAACCAGCAGAATGGAGCCGACGATAATGAACGGCATAAAGGAAACATAGGCGCCGCGGATCGCGCCCAGGTGACGCTGCTGCGCCGTTTTGGCCGCAAGCGGCATCAGTTTTGCTTCAAGAAATCCCAGAACATTGTTCATTGTGAACTCCGTACAAGATCGGATGAGAGTATTTATGGTATGCCAGAGGATTATCAGGGAAGCTCCGCAGTCGAAAGGTGAATCTGGTCACAATGTGTTCGCCTTATAAATATAAATCTCATATCATTAGTTATCTCTTTGGAAAAGGATTTGGCGATGGAAATAAAACTGCATGCCAATGCCACCACGACACCGCGCATCCGTCGTTATCTGCAGCAGTCGGATAAAAGCGACAGAGCGCTGGCCGCTGAGCTGGGGATTTCCGTCACCACGGTCAGGCGCTGGCGACAACGTGAGCAGACTGCCGATCGGCAAACTACGCCGAAAGTGATACACAAAGCGATGAGACAAGAGCAGATTGCGCTGATTAACGGACTGCGGGATGCGACCGGCGCGCCGTTAGATGAGCTTTTGTTACTGGTCAATGAAGGGCTGGGCATTCACGTTTCCCGTGCGACGCTAAATCGTTATCTTAAACCTGCAAGGTTGATGCGTCAGGGGACACCTTTGCAGGGGAAAAAGGCACTGAAGGCCGGGCATTTCCCTCATGTGCTTGAGGTGCATCACCTCCCGCTTTCACTGCATATGGAGGATAGCGGGGAGCATCATGTGCTCTGGGCTCGTGAACCGGTGAGCGGCTGGTGCTACGCGCGACTGTATGCCGGGATTTCGCCGCATCTGGTCATGAAATGGCTGGATGCGCTGCTGACAGCCTGTCCGGCTGATATACAATCTATTGAGACATTCTTTTCTGACACCCATCTTGATGGGCTGGAACAGGGGTTGATAGCTCGAGGGATGACGCACAACATAAACCATAACGTGCAGAATGCGATTCAGGTTAACCTTCCGCTGGTGGCGATTGTGCCGCGGGTAAAGGACGTATCCGCCAGTCAACTGCTGGCAGAGATTTGCGAAAGTTATAATACCGGCAAGGCGCAGAAAAAACTGGGGGAGATGACGCCGCAGGCTTTTCTCGAAGCACTACGGCGGGAGTGATTAGCCGATGATTTCCAGCACGTGTTCCGGTGGACGGCCAATACGCGCCTGGCCGTTCGCCACCACAATTGGACGTTCCATCAGTTTCGGGTGTTCCACCATCGCCTGAATCAATTCATCTTCACTCAGACTGCTGTCAGCCAGGTTGAGCGACGCGTAGAGATCCTCTTTTCGGCGCATCAGTTCCCGGGCGCTTTCCATGCCCAGCATCTTCAACAACTGACGCAGCGTTGCGGCATCGGCAGGCGTTTCCAGGTAAAGCACCACTTCTGGCTCCACACCGTGCGATTGCAGCAGGTTCAGCGTTTCGCGGCTCTTGGAGCAGCGCGGGTTATGGTAGATTTTTACGGCCTTTGACATGGAGAATCCTTTTTACATTTTCGTGTACGGCTTAAAGCGTTCCTGCAACTGGCGCAGTTGGTCGATGCGCGCATCGTAACGAGCCTGTTGTTGGCTGCCCAGCTTCACTTGCGAACTGGCGCTGCTCAGTAACGAGATGGCCTGATCGAGACGGCCCGCCAACGCATACCCTTCCGCACGCGCGGCCAGTTCCTGATCGCGGTTATACAGCGCGGCTTCCGCCTGCGCCAACAGATCCCAGCCGTTGGCGTCGTCCTTGTTATTAAAGGTATAACGGTTAAGGATGGTTGCCGCTTCTTGTGGCTGACCGCCCTGTAGCAGGGCGTTCGCAAGGTTAAGTTGCAAAACCGGGTTGACTCGCAAATCACGCGCTTTTTTCAGTCGGGCAATCGCGTCACTGGTTTTCTTTTGTCCGAGGTCGATGTCGGTGGCCAGATCCAGATACCAGGCGTTATTGGGCTCAGCGGACAGCAGCGGTTGCAGCGCTTTGCGAGCCTCGTCGTATTTATTGGCTTTCATCGCCTGTAACGCACGGCCATACTGCGCTGCGCGCTGCTGTCGGACGTTACCTTTTGCCCACTCGTCGAGCATGTCGCTGGTCAGTTGGTTTCGCCCGGAGTTATACATCCCCAGAGTTCGCACTTTCGCCAGATAGAAATCTTCAGAGGATTGCACCACCACCGGACGCATCTGGTTTGCGCGATTGCGGGTATCTGAAAGACGACTTTCCGGCAGGGGGTGGGTCAGCAAAATTTCAGGCGGACGCGAGGAGTAACGCGCCTGGTCGAGCAGTTTTTCCAGGAAGGTCGGCATCGCCTGCGGATCGAATCCAGAACGTTGTAAAACCTGAATGCCGATACGGTCTGCTTCCTGTTCATTTTGCTGCGTGAAGCTAATCATCCCTTGACGCGATCCCGCCAGCGTGCCGGTGAGCGCGGCCATCCCGGCCTGAGGGCTCGCCATCGCCAATAGAATGGAGCCTAACGCGCCAACCCAGGTCAGCGGCGCGCTGCGTTTCTGATCTTCCATGGCGCGCGCAAGGTGGCGCTGGGTGACGTGCGAGATTTCGTGCGCCATAACTGAGGCGAGCTGACTTTCGTTATCGGAATAGCGAAACAGGGCAGAGTGCAGCACGACGTTACCGCCAAAAAAAGCAAAGGCGTTGATTTCGTCATTGTTAATCAAAAAGAAATGGAAGGGCGTCTTGACCGAATCGGCGTGTGAAACCAGACGCATACCCAACCCATTAATGTACTGAACCAGCAGCGGATCGTTAATCAGCGGCGCGCTGCCACGCAGCTGGCGTACATAATAATCGCCCATCTGCATTTCCTGGCCGATGGAAAGCGTACTTGCCGCCGAGGTTCCCATGTCTGGCAAGCTGTCCGCGGAGTTTGCGAACGCGGGAGCCACCTGACTCAGGGTCAGCGCGGCAATGAGGGTAGCAACCAGGTTCTTCTTAAACTGCCTGAACATAACCTCTGTCCTGTTTTCTTTGAGATAGTCATTTGACCGATGCCGGGTCGTATCGTTCCGTGTCTGCCGACACAGGCAGTGTAACGGCGAAATTTGTCGATGAATACCCTGCACAAATGACTTTTCAGTTTCCAGAATCAGCAATAAAAAGCGAAGTCTTTTTTGTGACATTTCGATACAATTCGGGATCGCAATCCCGCTATTGAGGTTCAGGGAAGGTTTTATGCTCGAAATGTTGATGCAATGGTATCGCCGTCGCTTTAGCGACCCCGAGGCGATTGCCTTGCTGGTTATTCTGGTTGCCGGGTTTGGCATTCTTTTCTTTTTTAGCGGATTACTGGCACCGCTGCTGGTTGCCATTGTGCTGGCGTACCTGCTGGAATGGCCAACGGTGCGCCTCGAAGCCATCGGCTGCTCGCGCCGCTGGGCGACCTCTCTCGTGCTGATCGTATTTGTCGGCATTTTGCTGTTGATGGCCTTTGTGGTGATGCCGGTGGCATGGCAACAGGGGATCTTACTGATTCGCGACATGCCAGGCATGTTGAACAAACTGTCGGATTTTGCCGCCACGCTGCCGCGTCGTTATCCAGCCTTAATGGATGCGGGCATCATCGATGCGATGGCGGAAAATATGCGCACCCGCATGCTGACGATGGGCGATTCGGTAGTGAAATATTCGCTGGCCTCTTTGGTCGGACTGCTGACTCTGGCGGTCTATCTGGTGCTAGTGCCGCTGATGGTGTTCTTCCTCGTCAAAGATAAAGAGCAAATGCTGAACGCCGTGCGTCGTGTGCTGCCGCGTAATCGCGGGCTGGCGGGGCAGGTCTGGAAGGAGATGAACCAGCAAATCACTAACTACATCCGCGGCAAGGTGCTGGAGATGGTGGTGGTGGGCGTGGCGACCTGGCTGGGCTTCCTGATGTTTGGCCTCAACTACTCACTGCTACTGGCCGTGCTGGTGGGGTTCTCGGTACTCATTCCCTATATTGGCGCTTTTGTAGTCACTATTCCTGTGGTAGGCGTTGCGCTGTTCCAGTTCGGTCTGGGGACCGAGTTCTGGAGTTGTTTCGCCGTCTATTTGATTATCCAGGCGCTGGACGGCAACCTGCTGGTGCCGGTGCTGTTTTCTGAAGCAGTCAATTTGCATCCGCTGGTGATTATCCTGTCAGTGGTGATCTTTGGCGGCCTGTGGGGATTCTGGGGCGTGTTCTTCGCCATTCCGCTGGCGACGTTAATCAAGGCCGTTGTCCATGCCTGGCCGGATGCGCAGGTCGTTGACGAGTCCTGATGCGTTTATGTAACAGGGAAGTGGTGAACTGTGTGTTAGTCGATGCGCTCTGAGCGAAAGGCAAAAAGGTAGCGCGAGATAAAAAGGCGAGTGTAAAAAAGGACGCTTAAACAGACAGCCGATTACCCGGCCTACACACGGTAGGCCGGACAGGGCGTCAGCCGTCATCCGGCAGCGTGAAAGTCAGGCGTTTTCTTTCAGCCAGTTCAGCACCACATCGTGGTGATTACTGGTTTTGAAATCATCGAAAACGTGTTCAATCTTACCGTCAGCGTCAATCAAGAAGCTGATGCGATGGATCCCATCATAGGTTTTCCCCATAAAGGATTTCTCGCCCCAGACGCCAAACTGCTCGCAGACCTGATGATCCTCGTCGGACAGCAGGGTAAAGTTAAGCAGCTCTTTTTCGGCAAAACGGGAAAGCTTTTCAGGCTTGTCAGTGCTGATGCCCAGCACGTCTACACCTGCTTTTTTCAGCTCATCCATGTTATCTCGCAGGCCACAGGCCTGAACGGTACAGCCTGGCGTCATGGCTTTCGGATAGAAATAGACCAGCACACGCTGTCCCTGGAAGTCGGTCAAATTTACTTGTTCTCCGTCTTGATCCGGCAAGCTAAATTTCGGTGCGATGTCACCGGCTTTCAGTGGATTCATTACTTAACTCCATCCTGTTCATCATGTTGTGAATAATTAACAACGTTAATACTGCCTTGTGCATTGAGTTCTGTACATAGTGCTTTAAAGGCCTGTTCAATATTTGCGGCATCATCCGATGCCGGACTGTGGGCGGTAATCTGGATGTATAACTGCGCCGCCTTATCATTTTCAGCAGGTTGCGTGCGCGAAACCAGTTCCGCAATGTTCATTCGATGGTTATCAAACAGGGCTGTAAATCGTTCAATTAAATGTGGCGAATCCGGTACATCAACCTGAACCCATACCGTTGCCGGCATTGGCGGACGGGGATGCGCCGTCGTACGCTTCATCACAATCAGTAAATCCAGCTCTGCACCTTTCAACGGCAGGGTCGATTCGATCAGGGTGATGGCATTCCAGGTACCCGACAGCAGCATGATAAACGTAAACTCATCGCCCAACATGGCCAGGCGACTGTCTTCGATATTACAGCCGCAACTGCTGACATGGCGGGTGATCGTGTTCACAATTCCAGGGCGATCGGCACCCAGCGCAGTAATAACCAGGTAATGTTGCGATGAAGGTGTCAAACCTGTTCTTCCTTTGAGAGGTGGGGTAATCATAAGGAAAGCATAAAAAAAACCTGCATACAACAATCAGAAGGGCTCTCGTCGCTTGCTTTTATTGTCGTACCAAACGTAACATTGAGACACTTGTTTGCACAGAGGATGGCCCATGTTCACGGGAAGTATTGTCGCGCTTGTTACACCGATGGATGAAAAAGGTAATGTCTGCCGGTCAAGCCTGAAAAAACTGATTGATTATCATGTCGCCAGTGGCACCTCGGCGATCGTTTCTGTTGGCACTACCGGTGAGTCCGCTACGCTGAGTCATGATGAACATGGCGATGTGGTGATGATGACGCTGGAGCTGGCTGATGGGCGTATCCCGGTGATTGCCGGTACGGGCGCGAACGCGACCGCAGAAGCCATTAGTCTGACGCAGCGTTTCAATGACAGCGGAATTGTCGGCTGCCTGACGGTAACGCCTTACTACAACCGTCCGACTCAGGAAGGTTTGTTCCAGCATTTCAAAGCCATCGCGGAACATACTGACCTGCCCCAAATTCTGTATAATGTGCCATCCCGTACCGGTTGCGATATGCTGCCGGAAACCGTTGGTCGTCTGGCGGAATTAAAAAATATTGTCGCAATTAAAGAGGCGACAGGGAACTTAAGTCGGGTTCACCAGATCAAAGAGCTGGTTTCCGATGATTTTCTGCTGCTCAGCGGCGATGACGCGACCGCGATGGACTTTATGCAGTTAGGCGGTCATGGCGTGATCTCCGTGACGTCTAACGTTGCGGCGCGTGATATGGCGGAAATGTGCAAACTGGCGGCGGAAGGGCGTTTTGCCGAGGCGCGTACCATTAATCAGCGTCTGATGCCGTTACATAACAAACTGTTTGTCGAACCCAACCCAATCCCAGTGAAATGGGCATGTAAGGCGTTGGGCCTTGTGGCGACCGATACGCTGCGCTTGCCGATGACACCCATCACAGACAATGGTCGTGAAATTGTCAAAGCGGCGCTCAAGCATGCCGGTTTGCTGTAAAGTTTAGGGAGATTTGATGGCTTACTCAGTACAAAAGTCGCGCCTGGCCAGGGTTGCGGGTGTTTCGCTTGTTTTGCTGCTCGCGGCCTGTAGTTCTGACTCGCGCTACAAGCGCCAGGTGAGTGGTGATGAATCCTATCTGGAAGCCGCACCGCTTGCTGAACTTCATGCGCCTGCCGGTATGATTCTGCCGGTGACCACGAGCGACTACAACATTCCGGTCACCAACGGCAGCGGTGCCGTTGGGAAAGCGTTGGATATCCGTCCGCCAGCACAGCCGCTGGCGCTGGTTTCCGGTGCCCGGACCCAGTTTGCGGGCGATACCGCCACGCTGCTGGTGGAAAACGGGCGTGGAAATACGCTGTGGCCGCAGGTGGTCAGCGTGATTCAGTCTAAAAACTACACGATTGAAAAACGTGATGATGCCAGCCAGACGCTGACAACCGGTTGGGTTGACTGGAACCGTCTGGACGAAGACGAGCAGTACCGTGGCCGTTATCAAATCTCGGTTAAACCGCAGGGCTATCAGCAGGCGGTGATGGTGAAACTGGTCAACCTTGAGCAGGCCGGTAAGCCTGTGGCGGATGCCGCTTCACTGCAGCGTTATAGCACTGAGATGATGAACGTGATTTCTGCGGGCCTTGATAAGACCGCGACTGACGCCGCGAATGCTGCACAGAACCGTTCTGCCGCCACGATGGATGTGCAGAGCGCCGCGGATGACACCGGTTTACCGATGCTGGTGGTGCGTGGCCCATTCAACGTCGTCTGGCAGCGCCTCCCGGCAGCACTGGAGAAAGTCGGCATGAAAGTGACCGACAGTACCCGTTCGCAGGGGAGTATGGCTGTTACCTACAAACCGCTGTCCGATAGTGGCTGGCAGGAGCTGGGCGCTCGCGATCCAGGGCTCTCTTCCGGTGACTACAAACTGCAGGTCGGTGATTTAGACAACCGCAGCAGCTTGCAGTTTATCGATCCGAAGGGGCATACCCTGACGCAGAGCCAGAACGACGCGCTGGTTGCTATCTTCCAGGCAGCGTTTAGCAAGTAAAAAAACAGGGCTGGAGAAATCCGGCCCTTTTTATTTCCGTGCTACGCAAACGTGTGCGTGGCATAATATTCCCCGTTTTGAATACAAATGATCACACCCAGGAGTAATGAAGATGCAAAAGCAAGCTGAGTTGTATCGTGGTAAAGCGAAGACCGTATACAGCACGGAAAACCCGGACCTGTTGGTGCTCGAATTCCGCAATGATACGTCAGCAGGGGATGGCGCGCGCATTGAGCAGTTTGATCGTAAAGGTATGGTGAATAACAAGTTCAACTATTTCATCATGACCAAACTGGCCGAAGCGGGTATCCCGACGCAGATGGAGCGACTGCTCTCTGATACCGAATGTCTGGTGAAAAAGCTGGATATGGTGCCGGTCGAGTGCGTGGTGCGTAACCGTGCGGCAGGCTCTCTGGTTAAACGTCTGGGTATTGAAGAGGGCATCGAACTGAATCCGCCGTTATTCGACCTGTTCCTGAAAAACGATGCAATGCATGACCCAATGGTCAACGATTCCTACTGCGAAACCTTTGGTTGGGTGAGCAAAGAGAATCTGGCACGAATGAAAGAGCTGACCTATAAAGCGAACGATGTGCTGAAAAAAATGTTCGATGACGCAGGACTGATCCTCGTCGACTTCAAACTGGAGTTCGGTCTGTACAAAGGCGAAGTGGTGCTCGGCGATGAATTCTCTCCGGACGGTAGCCGTCTGTGGGACAAAGAGACCCTCGAGAAAATGGACAAAGACCGTTTCCGTCAGAGCCTGGGTGGTCTGATTGAAGCCTATGAAACCGTGGCGCGTCGTCTGGGTGTGAATCTCGACTAACTTACCTTTCGGGTCGGGGATGCTCTCCGACCCGCTCTTCGCACTTCAATCTTGTTTTCCTGTGGTAATCTTCCGCTGAACCGCCTACGATCATCATCATAACGAATAGAATGTTGAGGTAAGTATGCGCTGGCAAGGGCGTCGTGAAAGTGACAATGTGGAAGACAGGCGCAGCAGCTCAGGCGGTGGTCCCTCTCTGGGCGGGCCAGGATTTCGTCTGCCGAGCGGCAAAGGCGGAATTATTCTGCTCATCGTCGTGCTGGTTGCCGGGTATTACGGCGTCGATTTAACCGGACTGATGACGGGACAACCGGTCTCTCAGCAGCAGTCTCAGCGTTCCATCAGCCCGAATGAAGATGAAGCGGCAAAATTTACCTCGGTGATTCTGGCAACGACAGAAGACTCCTGGGGACAGCAGTTTGAAAAAATGGGGCGTACCTATCAACCGCCAAAGCTCGTGATGTACCGTGGTGCAACGCGAACTGGCTGCGGTACCGGACAATCCATCATGGGGCCGTTTTATTGCCCGGCGGATAGCACGGTCTATATCGATCTCTCCTTCTACGATGACATGAAAGACAAACTGGGCGCGGACGGTGATTTCGCTCAGGGGTATGTGATTGCTCACGAAGTCGGTCATCACGTCCAGAAACTGCTTGGCATCGAGCCGAAAGTGCGTCAGATGCAGCAGAACGCCTCGCAGGCGGAAATCAACCAACTCTCTGTCCGTATGGAACTACAGGCGGACTGCTTTGCCGGTGTCTGGGGCAACAGCATGCAGCAGCAGGGCGTACTGGAGTCCGGCGATCTGGAAGAAGCATTGAATGCCGCCGAAGCGATTGGCGACGATCGTCTCCAGCAGCAAAGTCAGGGGCGCGTCGTTCCGGACAGCTTCACCCACGGGACGTCAGAGCAGCGCTATCGCTGGTTTAAGCGCGGTTTCGATAGTGGCAATCCGGCGCAATGTAATACCTTTGGTAAAGGTTTTTAACTTCTGAGGCAGGGATGTCTGGTTACACCGCGCTGAATGCGTTAACCGCGCAAATGACCCGGGAGGGGATTCGCCGCCTGCTGGTGCTGAGCGGCGAGGCGTCCTGGTGTCATGAACAAGTACAGCACCTGCGCGACACGTTGCCCGGCGACTGGCTATGGGTTTCCCCTGATGCCGCCGCCGAACCCAGTTGCACGCCGCTGGCGCTGCAAACGTTACTGGGACGTGAATTCCACCATGCCGTTTTCGATGCTCTGGCCGGGTTTGATGCGGCGGCTTTTGCTGCCTTAAGCGGAACGCTGCGCGCGGGCAGTTGGCTGGTGTTACTCACGCCGCCACTGGCGCGCTGGCATCTCTGTCCTGATAATGATTCGCTGCGCTGGAGCGACTGCGCGCAACCTATTGCGACTCCCCATTTTATCCACCGCATTCGTCGCCTCATCGCGGCGGATGAACAGACGCTGTGCTGGCAACAGTCGCAGCCGTTTTGCGTACCGTATTTTTCAGAACGTCCTCACTGGCAGTCCGCAACCGGTGCGCCGCTGCCGGAACAGGCCGCTATTCTGACGCAACTGCTCCGGATGCCCGAAGGGATCGCCACGGTGACCGCCGCGCGTGGACGTGGGAAATCGGCGCTGGCCGGTCAGTTGATTTCACGTATTACGGGCAACGCCCTTGTGACGGCACCGGCGAAAGCGGCAACGGACGTGCTGGCGCAATTTGCCGGTGACCGTTTCCGCTTTATGGCGCCAGATGCGCTGCTGAGTGCGGAGGTTGATGCCGACTGGCTGGTGGTGGATGAGGCGGCGGCGATCCCTGCGCCGCTCCTTCAGCGTCTGGTTTCCCGTTTTCCGCGCGCCCTACTGACAACGACCGTACAGGGCTACGAAGGCACCGGACGCGGCTTTTTGTTAAAATTTTGCGCCCGCTTCCCGGAACGACAGCGTTATGAACTTCAGCAACCCGTCCGCTGGGCGCAGGGATGTCCGCTGGAGAAATGGGTTAGCGACGCGCTGGTTTTTGATGATGACGATTTTGCGACTACCCCGCAGGGCTGCATGGTGATTAGGCCTTTCGAACAGGACGCCTGGCAGACGCATCCGGAAATGCCTCTGGCGGTCTATCGGCTGCTTTCCGGGGCGCATTATCGTACCTCTCCGCTGGATCTACGCCGAATGATGGATGCGCCGGGGCAGCATTTTTTCCACGCCACCTGTGACAGGGAAATCGTCGGGGCACTCTGGCTGGTTGAGGAAGGCGGTCTTGCTCCCGAACTCAGCCAGGCGGTCTGGGCGGGATTTCGGCGACCGCGGGGGAATCTCGTCGCGCAGTCGCTGGCGGCACACGGTGGCGATCCGCTGGCGGCTACCCTGACCGGTCGTCGAATCAGTCGCATTGCCGTCCATCCGGGACGTCAGCGTGAGGGGATTGGACAACAGCTGATCGCGCAGGCTCATACGGCACACTGTGACTATCTTTCCGTGAGCTTTGGCTATACGCCGGAGCTGTGGCGCTTCTGGCAGCGCTGTGGTTTTATCCTGGTGCGGGTAGGCAACCACAAGGAGGCCAGTAGCGGCTGCTATACCGCAATGGCGCTCTTACCGCTAAGCGCGGCAGGCAGGCGCCTGACCGAATATGAGCACCACCGTTTGCGTCGCGATGCGGATATTCTTGCGCGGTGGAATGGGGAGGCGATCCCGGTTGAACCGCTGAAAGCGACTACGCTTAATGAAGATGACTGGCAGATGCTGGCAGGGTTTGCTTTCGCGCACCGTCCGTTGTTGACCTCTCTCGGTGGTCTGAACCGCCTGCTGTCGACCAGCGCGTTGCCGCTACCGGCGCTGCGGGGCAGCCTGCAAGCACACCTCAGCGATGCGGAACTCTGTGTGACATTGCGCCTTTCAGGGCGCAAAGCACTGCTGAAGCGTCAGCGGGAAGAGGCGGCGCAGGCGTTAGCCGGGCTGGATCCCGCACGGACTGAGCATGACCGTAATCGCATTCTGCAATGGCAATTTTTTCACTAACTCCTTCAATTTTCTGGCATGGTCATTGCGATTGAGCAGCGTAGAATTAACGACATCAGTTAAGGAGATCGCCATGAAACATGACCATTTTGTTGTTCAAAGTCCGGCCCAACCTGCTCAACAGCTGTTGCTGCTGTTTCATGGCGTGGGTGATAACCCCGTTGCGATGGGAGAGATTGGTTCGTGGTTTGCCCCTCTCTTCCCGGACGCGCTGGTGGTCAGTATCGGCGGCGTTGAGCCGAGCGGACCGGCATCCGGGCGGCAGTGGTTTTCCGTGCAAGGGGTGACGGAAGAGAACCGTCAGGCACGGATTGACGCTATCATGCCGGTGTTTATCGAAACCGTACGTTACTGGCAAAAACAGAGTGGCGTAGTGGCAAATGCCACGGCGCTGATTGGTTTCTCGCAGGGCGCGATTATGGCGCTGGAGAGCATCAAAGCCGAGCCTGGGCTGGCCTCGCGGGTGATTGCGTTTAACGGACGCTACGCCAGCCTGCCGGAAACGGCATCGACCGCCACCACGATTCATCTGATTCACGGTGGGGAAGACCGGGTCATTGAGCTTTCGCATGCGGTAGCCGCCCAGGATGCGCTGTTAAGCGCAGGCGGGGATGTCACGCTGGATATTGTGGAAGACCTCGGTCACGCGATTGACGACCGTAGCATGCAGTTTGCACTCGACCATTTGCGCTATACCGTGCCGAAGCACTACTTTGATGAAGCGCTCAGCGGCGGTACGCCGAACGATGATGACGTAATTGAGATGATCTAAAAGACAAAGCCGGAATGGGGAAACCCCTTCCGGCTCTGGTTTATTTCTTCGGTTGGTCTTTCTTCGGCCAATCGTCGTCGTCATCCCACTTATCGTTAAAATCACGATGCGGGGGAAGTTCCGGTTTATTCGCGAGGAATTTTTTGTGGTCGACGCGTTTGAGATCCTTGATCACATTCAGCAGCACACCTACCAAAAACACCAGCACCAGAATCCACCAATATTTTGCCAGCCAGTCCATGCGCGTTACCTCTTGCAGGAACCTCGTCAGGCGACGAGTTGTTCCATTATACGTTGATACATACGGGCAAGCAGTTGCAGGTCGGCGGCGTTCACACATTCATTAATTTTATGAATCGTGGCATTCACCGGACCGAGCTCTACGACCTGCGCCCCCATACGAGCGATAAACCGTCCATCGGACGTACCGCCCGTGGTCAGTAACTGCGGTTTAATTTCATTATAGTGCTCGATGGCGTTCACGACTGCATCCACCAGTTTCCCGCGATCGGTCAGGAACGGCTGGCCAGAGAGCCACCAGTCAACGGTATAGCGCAACTGATGTTTCTCGAGCAGCGCGTGCACCCGCGCTTTGATCATCTCGTCAGTCAGTTCGGTACTGAAACGGAAGTTGAACTGCACAAACAGTTCACCGGGGATGACGTTATTGCTACCGGTACCCGCCTGGACGTTGGCAATCTGCATGCTGGTGGCCGGGAAAAACTCATTGCCCTGATCCCACTCAATATTCACCAGTTCATTGAGCATCGGCGCGGCGCGATGTACCGGGTTATCCGCCAGGTGTGGATAGGCGACGTGACCCTGCACACCGTGGATAGTCAGGTTACAGGTGAGCGATCCGCGACGGCCGTTTTTCACCACGTCACCCACGACTTCGGTACTTGAGGGTTCGCCGACCAGACAGTAATCCAGGCGCTCATTTCGCGCCATCAGCGCCTCAACCACCTTAACGGTGCCGTTTTTCGCGCTGGCCTCTTCATCGGAGGTGATCAGGAACGCCAGGCGCCCTTTGTGGTTCGGGTGCTGAGCGACAAAACGCTCTGCCGCCACCACCATGGCCGCCAGCGAACCTTTCATATCCGCCGCGCCGCGGCCGAACAACATCCCGTCGCGGATGGTTGGCTCGAAAGGTGGGTTGATCCAGCGATCGGCATCGCCCGCCGGCACGACGTCGGTGTGACCGGCAAACGCCAGCGTCTCACCTTGTCCGCGCCATGCCCAAAAATTCTGTGTATCCGCAAAATCCATGCGCTCAACGGTAAAACCGATCGCGCGCAGGCGTTCAATCATCAACGCCTGACATCCGGCATCATCCGGGCTCAGGGAAGGGCGGCGAATAAGCTGTTGTGTCAGCTCAATAACCGGGCACGACATAGACTACACCTCGTCAAAAAACTGCTGATAACTGGATTCACTAAAACCCAGCAGCATAGGCTTCCCGGGCGCACAGAGCAATGGGCGTTTGATGATTGCCGGCATTTCAGTCATTAATGCGGCGGCGGACGCGGCATCCGTGATGTGACTGCGTGTGGTTTCATCCAGTTTTCGCCACGTCGTCCCACGGGTGTTGAGAAGCGGTTCCCACCCTAATTCATTGATAAATGAAGTGAGAAGTGTGCTGTCCAGACCATCGACACGGTAATCATGAAAACGGTAGTCAATGCCGCGCGCTTCCAACCAGCGGCGGGCCTTTTTAATGGTGTCGCAATTTTTAATACCGTAGAGGGTAATCATGTGCATCCTTATTAACGTAAACTGATTATATAATCATCAATATCGTTACGTCCGATAATACATCTTGTCATTTAATCGTGATCGGTAAATATAACATTGTTGAAGTAATGTGAATAATAATTCCTGAATTTGTTGGAATTTTCTTCTTAATCAAAATTCGGAATTTTCTCCGACGCAGTCACTTGTTTTTAATCGAAATTGAAGAAGTACCAGATAAGGTATGATTGTTGCGAATTATTGCAGTAAGTCACATAAAATTTATGGTGACCGCGCCATAGTAATCACATCAACCACACCCCGGAGGATGTAATCACAGCAATCGGTTAATTTGTCTTCACCAGATGAGAATGTTTTTGTAGAATACCCATAATAAGAAGCAGAGGTTGTTATGATTGAACGCGAACTGGGGAACTGGAAAGATTTTATCGAAGTTATGCTTCGCAAATAAATTTCTGGAAGGATGACCAAATAACAGAACATACCGTGTGAGATTCATCACACAGAAAGGGCGACCCGTTGGCAGGTCGCCTTTTTTTGTCTGTTATTCCGGACGCGGCTTCAGTGGGAAGCGGCGACGCACCAGCACGAAAAACAGCGGCACGAAGTAGATTGCCAGCACCGTTGCCGAGATCATCCCGCCCATGACGCCCGTCCCGACGGCGTGTTGACCGCCGGAGCCTGCGCCGCTGCTGATCGTCATCGGCAGTACGCCAAAGATAAACGCCAGTGAGGTCATCAGGATCGGACGTAAGCGCTGTCGACATGCATGTAGCGTCGCATCCAGTAGATCGTGTCCTTTCTCATTCATCTCATTGGCAAATTCAACGATCAAAATGGCGTTTTTCGCCGAAAGCCCAATGACCGTCAACAGCCCGACCTGGAAATAGACATCGTTTTCCAGGCCACGCATCCAGGTCGCAAGCAGCGCGCCGATGACCCCCAACGGCACCACCAGCATCACTGAGAACGGTACTGACCAGCTTTCATACAGCGCAGCCAGGCACAGGAATACCACCAACAGTGAAATGGCATACAGGGCCGGAGCCTGCGCTCCGGAGAGTCGCTCCTGGTAAGACATGGCGGTCCATTCCAGTCCAAATCCGGTCGGCAACTGACGCACCAGCGACTCCATCACATCCATCGCTGTCCCGGTACTCACTCCTGGTGCGGCTTCACCGACAATTTCGACGGCGGAATAGCCGTTGTAGCGCTCCAGACGTGGAGAACCCGTCTCCCAGCGAGAGGTGGCGAAGGCGGAGAAAGGCACCATACCGCCGCTGTTATTGCGCACGTACCACAGGTTGATGTCGTCTGGCAGCATACGGTATTTCGCTGCCGCCTGGACGTAGACCTTCTTGACGCGGCCACGGTCCATAAAGTCGTTGACGTAGCTCGATCCCCATGCGGTCTGCAACGTATCGTTGATGTCGTCAATGGATACACCCAGCGCCTGCGCTTTGCGTTGGTCGACATCAATTTGCAACTGAGGACTGTCGTCCAGACCGTTGTGTCGTACACGAGTCAGGGCGCTATCCTGCGACGCCAGGCGAAGCAGTTGGTCACGCGCGGCCATTAAGGCGTCATGACCGGCGCCGGCGTGATCTTGTAGTTCCATATCAAAACCTGCGGAACTGCCGAGACCGCTGATGGCAGGCGGACTGCTGGCGAACACGCGCGCCTCTTTGATTTTGTTAAACGCCTTCGTCGCACGTTCGATAATGGCAAACGAGGTGCCAGTCGTCGGGTCGCGTTCGCTCCAGTCTTTCAGGCGTACAAACATACGCGCCACGTTCTGACCGTTGCCCCCTGGGCCGGAACCGACCGTCGCAAAGACGGACTGGACGGTATCCTTTTCCTGGGTGAAATAATATTTCTCGACTTCCTGTACCACTTTTAAGGTTTGTTGCTGCGTCGAGCCGCTTGGCAACTGAACCGAGGTGATAAACATGCCGCGATCTTCCAGTGGCAGGAACGAGGTCGGCAGACGCAGGAACAGAACCACCATCGCGCCAAGCAGCAGCACATAAATCAGGAGCCAGCGCAGGCTGCGATGCAGAATTTTGGCAACGCCTTTTTCGTAGCGTTCGGCGTTACGGTTGAAGGTACGGTTAAACCAGCCGAAGAAACCGGTTTGCCCGTGATGCTCGCCTTTATGCAATGGTTTAAGCAAAGTGGCGCACAGGGCAGGGGTAAGGATCATCGCCACCAGAACGGAAAGCACCATGGCCGCCACAATGGTAATGGAGAACTGACGGTAGATTGCCCCGGTGGTTCCGCCAAAAAAGGCCATCGGTACGAAGACGGCTGACAGCACCATCGCGATACCGACCAGCGCACCCTGAATTTGTCCCATTGATTTTCGCGTCGCCTCGCGCGGCGTGAGGCCTTCCTCACTCATAATACGCTCGACGTTTTCCACAACCACGATGGCGTCATCCACCAGCAGGCCGATTGCCAGTACCATCGCAAACATCGTCAGGGTATTGATGCTGTAGCCGAAGGCATAGAGCACCGAAAACGTCCCCATCAGTACCACCGGTACGGCAATGGTGGGGATCAGCGTGGCGCGGAAATTTTGCAGGAACAGGTACATCACGAGGAACACCAGCGCGATGGCTTCCAGCAGTGTTTTCACCACGTCTTCAATCGAGGCTTTAACGAAGGAGGTGGTTTCATAGGCCACCTTGTACTCAAGACCATGTGGGAAGTATTGCGCCAGTTCATCCAGACGCTTAATGACCTGGGTCGCGGTGGCCATTTCGTTGGCCCCCGACGCCAGTTTCACTCCAAGACCGGATGCCGCATTGCCATTGAAGCGGCTGAGATAGTCATACTTCTCAGCCCCCATTTCGACGGTGGCGACATCGCCCAGGGTTACTTCTGAGCCATCCTGATTGACACGTAACGTAATGGCGCGAAACTGTTCCGGCGTTTGCAGCAGCGACTGGGCGTTAATGGTGGCATTCAGCGCCTGGGTATCAATGGAAGGGGTTCCGCCAAGCTGTCCGACGGCGATCTGCGCGTTCTGCGACTCAATGGCGTCGGTGACATCTTTCGCCGTCATCTGGAAGCTGTTGAGCTTTGCCGGATCCAGCCAGATGCGCATGGAATATTGCGAGCCGTAGGCATCGATGTCGCCGACGCCGCTCACCCGGCTGAGCGGATCCTGAATATTACTGGCTACGTAGTCCGCGATATCCTGCTTATCCATCGACCCGTCGGTGGAGACAAAAGCAATCGTCAGGATGTTGGTATCCCCGGTCTTACGGACCGTGACACCCTGGTTCTGTACCGCCTGCGGCAGTTTACGCATCGCCGACTGTAACTGGTTCTGGACCTGTTGTACGGCTTCATCCGGATCGGTGCCCGCCACGAAGCTCAGCGTAACCGACGCTTGTCCGGTGCCGCTGCTTTGCGATGACATGTACATCAGATTATCGAGGCCGGTCATGTTCTGCTCAATGACCTGGGTGACGGTGTTTTCCAGCGTTTGGGCGGAAGCGCCAGGATAGTTTGCCGTGATGCGCACGTTTGGCGGCGCCAGATCAGGATATTGCTCCACCGGCAAAGAGAAAATCGCCAGGGTACCTGTCAGACACAACAGAATAGCCAGCACCCAGGCAAATATGGGGCGATCGATAAAGAAATTCGCCATCAGAAAGAGGACCTCATTATTCTACATATCTTTATAGGTATGACTTGCTTCACTGTATCGGGAAGGTACGAGCCAAACGTGGAGAAAAAAAGGAGATAATGTAAATTATCATGCCTGATTACAGTGTTTGTCAGCTTCCCACATGCTCACGTCCGGTTTTGTGAGATTTTATGCCAGATGACTCGCATCCTCTTCTGATTCTGTCGAGCGAAAGCTAATGCTCACTAACGTCCCACCGCCGGAAGGCTGCGAAAAACTTAACGTGCCGCCAAGACGTTCCGCGCGCTCGCGCATAATGTTCAGGCCGTAATGCCCCGCCGGTTCTTTAGGTTCGCCAATGCCCACGCCGTTATCGCGAATATACACCGTGTGATTGCCATCCGGCGCTGTCACACAGCTAACGGCAATCTCACTGGCACTGGCGTGCTTCATCGCGTTGAGCACCGCTTCCCGGATAATCTGTAACAGATGGACCTGCATCTGCGCATCGAGCGCCAGCGTCGGCAACCGGCAGTCCAGAGTGAGTTTAGCGGCAGTTTGCCCTTGTAGCGCTTCGAGCATTTCATGCAGTGCGGAAGGTAAATCAGCCTGTTGCAGGGTCAGACGGAAGGTGGTCAGCAGTTCACGCAACTGACGATAGGCGTCGTTCAGCGCCCGCGAGAAGTCATCCATAATGGCCTGCGCCGGGGCGTTATCCTCAGGAATGGCGCGTTTGAGCAGCGTCAACTGAATGCGCAGATACGAGAGCACCTGCGCCAGAGAGTCATGCAGTTCACGGGCAATAGTGGCGCGTTCTTCCATCAGCAACAGTTGCTGGAAGTGTTTCTGCGCATGGTTGAAGTACAGGCCGCGCCCCAGCATTGTCGATACGCTGTTTAACAGCGGGAGCGCGCTGGCGACATGCTGACTTTGCCAGTGCAGCTCGCCGTAGACCGTCTCCTGCATGGTCACCGGCAGGATTTGCATCGGCAGGTCGGCCTGTTTTTCACCTTCACTGATACGCCAGTTTTCGCCGACGGTAAGCTCCAGAAATAGTGCCGCTTCATTATCACGGACAATCTGCAAAATATGGCGGAAGCAGTGCACATCAATCTGACTGGTATTTAGCGCCTGAGAACACTGGTACAGCACTTCCAGACGTCGCTTGGCTTCATGGAGATCGTGGGTCTTTTCTTCGACCTTCGCTTCCAGCGAGCGGTACAGCTTATGCAACTCGCTCGACATCTGATTAAAGGTCTTCGCCAGTAGCCCCAGTTCGTTGGGAAGGTGCGTATCCAGCGGCGGCGAATCAAACTGACCGTGTTCGATGCGCTGGCTGGCCATTACCAGTTGGTTCAGTGGGCGCACAACCTGATGACGAATACGGCGCAGGGTGAAAAAGACGAGGGTAAAAATCCCGATACCGCCCGCCAGCGAGATCCCCACCACCAGCATCACTTTGCGCTCGGCATAGTGCTGCAAGGCCAGCACGAAGAGATCGATCTTATCGACGTAGGCGTTAATGTTGTTCTGATACCACTGCAGATCCCCATCAATCAGGCGGGCATTCATCTCCAGCCAGTTGGCATGCAGTTGCGCGTAGCGACCTTTCACCGCCTGAGGCACATACCAGGCATTCAGATTGCTTAACGCCGATGAGTTGAGGGCTTGCTGAAAGAGCAGACGATGGGCGTTTAATTGCGGGCTGTGGCTTTGCAGATCGTACCCCAGACGATAGCTCTGCATACGTAATGAACCCGCCACGTTAATGGCTTCGGCATCCCGCAGGCTGCTGGCCAGCGTCAGTAACGCAACGCCGGTTGAGAGAATCGAGAGCAGGACAATGTAAAAAAAGGCCCGGGCCAGGCTGGCCGAGACGGGGCGTTTGACGATCACACGCGTAATTTCCTTTAAAAGTGCTTACGGTAAAAATCTCTCGCAGATCTGAAACGTAATTTCACTCTGGCTGAAATAAATTGATCTGCCACAGGTTCTGTAGAAATAGTTGTGCTTCCTGGGCAAATGAACATTGCCGACGTGTGGTCAGTCGGTTAATAACAACACTTATATAAAGAATAAGGTTTTTACAACCAAAAAAGAAGGTCGCCATGAACCGTTTTATTATGGCCAACAGCCAACAGTGCCTGGGATGCCATGCCTGTGAAGTCGCTTGCGTTTTGGCCCACAATGAAGAGCAACACGTCCTTAGCCAACGTCACTACCAGCCCCGGATCACGGTTATCAGGCATCAGCATCAGCGAAGTGCAGTGACCTGCCACCATTGCGAAGATGCGCCCTGCGCCCGCAGTTGTCCGAATGGAGCGATAAGCCACGTCAACGACAGCGTGCAGGTCAATCAGCAAAAGTGTATCGGCTGTAAATCCTGCGTGGTGGCCTGCCCGTTTGGCACCATGCAAATCGTCCTGACCCCCGTCGCCAACGATCAGGTCAAAGCCACAGCACATAAATGCGACCTCTGTCAGGGGCGGGAAAAGGGGCCGGCCTGCGTGGAGAACTGTCCTGCGGACGCACTGCAACTGGTGACGGAAGGGTCGTTAACCCGGCTGGCGAAAGCGCGACGTTTACGTACTGCCCGGCAGGAGAATCAGCCGTGGCATGCCGATGCCACAGCGACCGCTTTCCCCGCAATGAGCAAAATTGAGCAAATGCACGCGACGCCGGCGCGCGGTGAGCCGGATAAACTGGCTATCGACGCGCGAAAAGTCAGCTTTGATGAAATCTATCTGCCGTTTCGCACGGCTCAGGCGGAGCGGGAGGCCTCACGCTGCCTGAAGTGTGGTGAACACAGCATTTGCGAATGGACCTGCCCGCTACATAACCACATCCCTCAGTGGATTGAACTGGTGAAAGCCGGAAATATTGATGCGGCAGTGGAGTTGTCTCACCAGACGAATTGTCTGCCGGAAATCACCGGGCGCGTTTGTCCACAAGACCGACTGTGCGAGGGCGCCTGTACGGTGCGCGACGAGCACGGCGCGGTGACGATCGGCAACATTGAACGCTACATTTCTGACCGTGCGCTGGGTAACGGCTGGCGGCCGGATCTGAGTCATGTCCAGAAGGTCGATAAGCGTGTGGCGATTATTGGCGCCGGTCCGGCAGGGCTTGCCTGCGCCGACGTGCTGGCGCGTCACGGTGTCAGCGCCACGGTTTTTGATCGTCATCCTGAAATCGGCGGACTGCTGACCTTTGGCATCCCGGCCTTCAAACTGGATAAATCACTGCTGGCGCGTCGTCGGGAAATTTTTAGCGCGATGGGGATCCATTTTGAGCTGAACTGCGAAGTGGGCAGGGATGTGAAAATGGAGGCGCTGCTCGAGGATTACGATGCCGTATTTGTCGGCGTGGGAACCTATCGTTCGATGAAGGCCGACCTGCCTAACGAAGAGGCTCCGGGCGTCTATGACGCGCTGCCATTCCTGATCGCCAATACTAAACAGGTGATGGGACTGGACGAATGTCCTGAAGAGCCGTACATCAACACCGCCGGACTTAACGTGGTGGTGTTGGGCGGTGGCGACACGGCGATGGACTGTGTCCGTACCGCGCTGCGTCATGGCGCAAGCCAGGTCACCTGCGCCTATCGCCGTGACGAAGCCAACATGCCGGGTTCGAAGAAAGAAGTGAAAAACGCGCGTGAGGAAGGGGCGAAGTTCGAGTTCAACGTGCAGCCGGTCGATCTGGAACTGAGCGCGGACGGGCGCGTTTGCGGCATTCGTTTTCTGCGTACGCAATTGGGTGAGCCGGATGCCCAGGGACGCCGCCGTCCGGTGCCGATTGCTGGCAGTGAATTTGTGATGCCGGCAGATGCTGTGATCATGGCGTTTGGTTTCCATCCGCACGGGATGCCGTGGCTGGAGAGCCATGGAGTGCAAGTGGACAGCTGGGGGCGCATCGCGGCAAACGTGGAGAGTGCATACCGTTACCAGACCACTAACCCGAAAATTTTTGCCGGCGGCGATGCCGTACGCGGCGCCGATCTGGTGGTCACCGCAATGGCGGAAGGACGCCATGCGGCGCAGGGGATCATCGACTGGCTGGGGCGGTAAACGTTCGATTATCCCGTAGGCCGGATAAGGCGTAGCCGACATCCGGCTTGATAGCGCTGCGCTTATCAGGTCTACAATTCACCTCTGTCCGGCATAAATCAGCCTTATCTTACACAGACAAATCCGGCTTCACGGCGTAGTATAATTTCTCTTCTTACGCTGTGGAGTCGATATGTCGCAAAAAATCACCCTCGTTAAAGACAAAGTCCTTTCTGATAACTATTTCATCCTGCGCAATATTACCTACGATCTGACCCGCTCGAACGGCGATGTCATCCGCCACAAACGTGAAGTGTACGATCGCGGCAATGGGGCAACGATCCTGCTGTATAACGCAGAGAAAAAGACGGTGGTGCTGATTCGTCAGTTCCGCGTAGCGACGTGGGTGAACGGTAACGAAAGCGGGCAGTTGATTGAAACCTGCGCCGGGTTACTGGACAACGACGAGCCGGAAGCCTGCATTCGCAAAGAGGCCATTGAAGAGACAGGCTATGAAGTGGGTGAGGTGCGCAAGCTCTTTGAGCTGTACATGTCTCCCGGCGGTGTGACGGAGCTGATTCACTTTTTTATCGCCGAATACAGCGAAAGCCAGCGTGCTAACGCGGGGGGTGGTGTCGAAGATGAAGACATCGACGTGCTGGAATTACCGTTTACTCAGGCGCTGGAGATGATTAAAACCGGTGAAATACGAGACGGTAAGACCGTGTTATTGCTCAACTATTTGCAATCTTCCCATTTAATGGATTGATAAATAAGGTTTATATTTCTTTACGAATGATTGAATCTATCCGACAAATCCGATTGAGCATGGTTAACAGCACAACGAAGATACGACCTGTGTTGTTCGTTTGACTTCTGGGGTTATTACCGTCCATGCGCTATCGCGTTATTTTCCTTTTCCTGCTCGGCCTGATTCCGGCCCGCTTGCTGTGGGCCGCGCCCGCGCAACAGGCCTTTTCTGACTGGCAGGTAACCTGTAATAACCAGAATTTTTGTGTCGCGCGTAACACCGGTGAACATGGCGGGCTGGTGATGACGCTGAGCCGCAGTGCCGGGGCGCATACCGATGCCGTCTTGCGCCTCGATCTTGGCGGATTGACCGCGCCCACCAACGAAGCGGATATCGCGCCACGCCTGTTGCTGGATGGCAAACCGTTGGCGCTGAGCCCAGATCACTGGAGAATGACGCCGTGGCACCTGATGACAGACGACCCGGCGACTATCGCTGAATTTCTGCTGACGATTCAGGACGGGAAGGCGATTACCCTGCAAAAGGGCAATCAAACCATTTCGCTGGCCGGGCTGAAAGCGGCGCTGTTGTTCATCGACGCGCAGCAGAAGCGGGTGGGCAGCGAAACGGCGTGGATTGAAAAAGGGGACGATCCTCCACTGAGCGTGCCACCGGCACCGGCGCTGAAAGGCGTAGCCGTCGTTAACCCAACACCCACACCGCTCTCCCTCGACGAACGCAACGACCTTCTTGATTACGGCAACTGGCGAATAAACGGCATTAAGTGTTCACTCGATCCTTCACGCCGTGAGGTGCGGGTGACCGCCCTTACCGATGACAAAGCCCTGTTGATGATCGCCTGCGAAGCCGGAGCGTACAACACCATCGATCTGGCGTGGATCGTGTCGCGGAAAAAACCACTGGCCTCACACGCCGTACGCCTACGTTTACCGTTTAACAGCGGCGCGGAAAGTAATGACATGGAGTTAATGAACGCCGTGTTTGATGAGAAGTCGCGTGAACTGGTTACCCTGGCAAAAGGGCGGGGATTAACGGACTGCGGCATCCAGACTCGCTGGCGTTTTGACGGTCAGCGTTTTCGTCTGGTGCGTTATGCCGAAGAGCCGAGCTGTGATGGCTGGCATGGGCCAGATGCCTGGCCCACGCTGTGGATCACGCGTTGATTTTTTATCGGATGACGACGCAGTCGTCATCCGGCGTTGCAGACATCAGGCGTTCAAAACCTTGTGTGCTTTCTCCACAATGTTCTCCACCGTAAAGCCGAAGTAAGGGAACAGCTTCTCTGCTGGCGCGGATTCACCGTAGCCGGTCATCCCGACAATCGCCCCTTTTAAGCCCACATATTTGTACCAGTAATCGGCAATACCGGCTTCGACCGCGACGCGCGCGCTGACGTTCGATGGCAGCACCGACTCGCGGTATGCCTCGTCCTGGGCATCGAAAATATCCGTTGAGGGCAGCGATACCACGCGGACGTTACGCCCTTCGCCGGTCAGTTTCTCCGCGGCCTGCAGGGTAATCTCCATTTCTGACCCGGTGGCAATCAGAATGATATCCGGTTTGCCGCCGCTGTCTTTCAGCACGTAGCCACCGCGGGCGATCGCTTTCACCTGCTCCGGCGTGCGTTCAACCTGTGCCAGGTTTTGTCGTGACAGGATCAGCGCCGTGGGACCATCATGGCGCTCGACCGCCAGCTTCCAGCCCACTGCAGCTTCAACCTGATCGCACGGACGCCAGGTGCTGAAATTGGGCGTCAGACGCAGGCTGGCCAGTTGTTCCACAGCCTGGTGGGTCGGACCATCTTCCCCCAGACCGATGGAGTCATGGGTATACACCATGATTTGTCGCGCTTTCATCAGTGCCGCCATGCGCGCGGCATTACGCGCATATTCAACGAACATCAGGAAGGTGGCGGTATAGGGCACGAATCCGCCGTGATGGGCGATGCCGTTGGCGATGGCGGTCATACCAAATTCACGCACGCCATAGTGAATGTAATTGCCCGCCAGATCCTCTTTCAGTGAGGTGGAACCTTTCCAGATCGTCAGGTTGCTCGGCGCCAGATCCGCCGAACCGCCTAACAGCTCCGGCAGAAGTGGGCCGTAGACGTTGAGAGTATTTTGCGATGCCTTGCGGGTGGCGATTTTGGCGGGGGTCGCCTGTAACTCGTTGATGTATTTCTGTGTGGTTTTTTCCCACGACTCTGGCAGACCGCCGGTCATGCGGCGCGTGAACTCTGCGGCCAGTTGCGGGTGCGCTTTCTGGTAAGCGGCGAATTTTTCGTTCCAGTGCTGTTGCGCTTTCTCGCCTTTTTCGCGGGCGTCCCAGGCGCGATAAATCTCTTTCGGGATCTCAAATGCCGGATGGTGCCAGCCGAGTTTTTGGCGGGTCAGCGCCACTTCTTCTTCGCCCAGCGCCGCGCCGTGGGATTCCTCTTTCCCTGCTTTGTTCGGTGAGCCAAAGCCGATCACCGTGCGGCAGATAATCAGCGACGGTTTGTCCTTCACGCTCTGCGCTTCCTGAATCGCTCTCTTCACCGCTTCCGGGTCGTGGCCATCAATCTCGTGGACGACATGCCAGTGGTAGGCCTCAAAGCGTTTGGCGGTATCATCGGTAAACCAGCCGTCGGTTTCACCATCAATGGAGATACCGTTGTGATCGTAAAAACCGATCAGCTTGCCCAGCCCCAGCGTTCCCGCCAGCGAACAGACCTCATGCGAAATGCCTTCCATCAGGCAGCCGTCACCCATAAACACATACGTGAAGTGATCGACAATCTCGTGGTCCGGCTGGTTAAACTGTGCCGCCAGCGTGCGTTCGGCAATGGCTAAACCGACGGCGTTCGCCAGCCCCTGGCCCAGCGGCCCGGTGGTGGTTTCCACGCCTGGCGTATAGCCGATTTCCGGGTGGCCTGGCGTTCTGGAATGCAACTGGCGGAAGTTTTTCAACTCTTCAAGCGGCAGGTCATAGCCTGACAGATGCAGCAGGCTATAGAGCAGCATAGAAGCGTGACCGTTCGAAAGAATAAAACGATCGCGATCGTACCAGGTTGGATCGGTCGGGTTGTGCTTAAGAAAATCGTTCCACAGCACTTCGGCGATATCCGCCATTCCCATCGGCGCGCCGGGGTGACCGGAATTGGCTTTCTGAACAGCGTCCATACTGAGCGCACGAATGGCATTGGCAAGGTCTTTACGGGACATAGAACACTCCGTGGCAAGGTTTAGAGTTTGGCCGCAAGCAGGTCTTCCAGTTTGCGTTGGTCAACGGCGAACAGACGGATACCGTCAGAGAGTTTCTCTACCGCCATCGCATCCTGGTTATGCTCCCAGCGGAATTCAGCTTCGCTCATGGGGGCGGGACGATGGAAGGTTTGCGAAGACGGCACCAGCTTGCGCACGACCGGTTCTTCTTTTTCCTGTAATTCTTTCAGGAGATTGGGGGCAATCGTCAGGCGATCGCAGCCGGCCAGCGCGAGGATCTGCTCAGTGCGGCGAAAACTGGCGCCCATGACGATGGTGTCATAACGATGCTGTTTGAAGTAATCGTAGATATTGCGCACCGACTTCACGCCGGGATCTTGCTCGACAACGTACGGGTCCATGGGGCTGCGCGCCTGGTACCAGTCGTAAATGCGACCAACGAACGGGGAGATCAAAAAGACGCCCGCTTCGGCGCAGGCGCGGGCCTGAGCAAAGGAAAACAGCAGCGTCAGGTTGCAGTTAATTCCCTCTTTCTCTAACGCTTCTGCCGCGCGAATGCCTTCCCATGTGGAGGCCAGTTTGATCAGTATGCGGGATTTATCGATCCCCTGCTGCTGGTACAAATCCACCAGGTGGCGGGCCTTGTCGATACTCTTTTGTTGATCGAAGGAGAGGCGGGCATCCACTTCGGTCGACACGCGTCCCGGAATGCTTTTAAGAATTTCCGCACCAAAATTGACCGCCAGTTTGTCGCAGGCTTCGGCAACCTGCTGTTCCTGGGTTTTACCCCGCTGCTTTCCCCAGCGGATCGCATCGTCAATCAGATGCGCGTAGTGCGCCAGGCCAGCGGCTTTCAGCAGCAGGGAAGGGTTGGTGGTGGCATCCTGGGGTTGGTAATGACGAATAGACTCAATATCGCCGCTGTCGGCCACGACAGTGGTGAATTGTTTGATGCCGTCTAACTGGTTCATAGGAAATACTCCTTGAAAAGTAACGTGTTAGGTGAGTGCTTAAAATCACACTTCTGAGAAATTCATGATGTGCACCACAAAAAAGCATAGCAGACAGGCATGGTATTGCTGGCTTAAGCAGGTAACATGGTTGTTATGAGTTGATTACGAAATCTTTATTTAAGTCGTGATAGTTTGGGGACCTTCAAAGTTTGCGTCCCGCAGTGCGGTGATAATGTGCGACGCACCTGGCTGCGCGTGACTTTTTTGAACGATACGTGAAAGGAACAACAAGATGGATGACCAGTTAAAGCAAAGCGCCCTTGATTTCCACGAATTCCCGGTACCTGGTAAAATCCAGGTTTCTCCGACCAAGCCCCTTGCCACGCAGCGCGATCTGGCGCTGGCCTACTCGCCGGGCGTCGCGGCACCTTGTCTTGAAATCGAAAAAGACCCGCTGGCTGCGTATAAATACACCGCGCGTGGCAACCTGGTTGCCGTTATCTCTAACGGGACGGCGGTGCTGGGCTTAGGCAATATCGGTGCGCTGGCCGGTAAACCGGTCATGGAAGGCAAAGGCGTTCTGTTTAAGAAATTCGCCGGTATTGATGTGTTCGATATCGAAGTCGATGAGCTCGATCCGGACAAATTTATTAACGTCGTTGCCGCGCTGGAACCGACGTTCGGCGGGATCAACCTGGAAGACATCAAAGCGCCGGAGTGTTTCTACATCGAACAGAAACTGCGCGAACGCATGAATATTCCGGTGTTCCATGACGATCAGCACGGCACCGCGATCATCAGTACCGCCGCCATTCTTAACGGCCTGCGGGTGGTAGAGAAAAATATCTCCGACGTGCGGATGGTGGTATCCGGCGCGGGCGCGGCGGCGATCGCTTGTATGAACCTGCTGGTGGCGCTGGGAATGCAGAAGCACAACATTGTGGTCTGCGACTCCAAGGGCGTTATCTACAAAGGTCGCGAGCCGAATATGGCTGAAACCAAAGCGGCCTACGCGGTAGATGATGACGGCAAACGGACGCTGGATGACGTTATTGACGGCGCGGATATTTTCCTTGGGTGTTCAGGCCCGAAAGTGCTGACCCAGGAGATGGTCAAGAAAATGGCCCGCGCGCCGATGATTCTGGCGCTGGCTAACCCGGAACCAGAAATTCTGCCGCCGTTGGCAAAAGCGGTGCGTCCGGACGCCATCATCTGTACCGGCCGTTCCGACTACCCGAACCAGGTCAACAACGTCCTGTGCTTCCCGTTCATTTTCCGTGGCGCACTGGACGTTGGCGCGACGGCAATCAACGAAGAGATGAAGCTGGCTGCGGTCCATGCCATTGCCGAACTGGCGCATGCCGAGCAAAGCGAAGTCGTGGCCTCGGCCTATGGCGACCAGGATCTGAGCTTCGGCCCGGAATACATCATTCCAAAACCGTTCGACCCGCGTCTGATCGTTAAAATTGCGCCAGCGGTTGCCAAAGCAGCAATGGATTCCGGCGTGGCAATGCGTCCCATTGCCGACTTTGACGCTTATGTCGACAAGCTGACGGAATTTGTCTACAAAACTAACCTGTTCATGAAGCCGATTTTCTCGCAGGCACGCAAAGCACCGAAGCGTGTCGTGTTGCCGGAAGGGGAAGAGGCGCGTGTGCTGCACGCAACGCAAGAACTGATCACGCTGGGTCTGGCGAAGCCGATCCTGATCGGCCGTCCGGGCGTAATCGAAATGCGCATTCAAAAACTGGGGCTGCAGATCAAAGCAGGCGTCGATTTTGAGATCGTCAACAATGAATCCGATCCGCGCTTTAAAGAGTACTGGAGCGAGTACTACCAGATCATGAAGCGTCGAGGCATTACCCAGGAGCAGGCGCAGCGTGCGGTGATCGCCAACACCACGGTGATTGGGGCGATCATGGTACAGCGCGGTGAAGCGGATGCGATGATCTGCGGCACTATCGGTGATTACCATGAACACTTCAGCGTGGTGAAAGCGGTGTTTGGCTACCGTGAAGGCGTCCATACCGCCGGGGCGATGAACGCGTTACTGCTGCCGAGCGGCAACACCTTTATTGCCGATACCTACGTCAATGACGATCCTGAGCCGGAAGAGCTGGCGGAAATCGCCGTGATGGCGGCGGAAACCGTGCGTCGCTTTGGTATCGAACCGAAAGTGGCGCTGCTGTCGCATTCTAACTTTGGTTCGTCCAACTGTCCGTCTGCCGGCAAAATGCGTGCCGCGCTGGAGATTATCAAAGCACGTGCGCCTGACCTGATGATTGACGGTGAAATGCATGGTGATGCCGCGCTGGTGGAAAGCATTCGTAATGACCGGATGCCGGACAGCCCGCTGAAAGGCTCGGCCAATATTCTGGTGATGCCGAATATGGAAGCGGCGCGTATTAGTTACAACCTGCTGCGTGTTTCCAGTTCGGAAGGGGTCACTGTTGGGCCGGTACTGATGGGGGTCTCGAAACCCGTTCACGTATTAACGCCGATCGCCTCTGTTCGTCGAATTGTTAATATGGTCGCGCTGGCGGTGGTTGAAGCACAAACACAGCCGCTGTAATTCATTGTCATGATGATTTAAGTCCCGTCCTTACCCTGACTGACTCAGGGTAAGAACGTTCTTTATGTATCCTGTCCACATTGTTATTAAGCAGATCGTCACCGGTGCGCTATCTGTTCCTTTCTCGTTGCCTCCAGATTAAAACGCCATTAAATTCCTTGCGCTGGATGAATGAAATCGAAATAATGTTCTCTCGCATAAATTCTGGTTGCTGAAAATGTCTTTGAAATCAATTTTAAGAGGGTTTTTTTATCGTTTTTATGATTATCAGTCTTCTTATATTGATAATTCAAATATAAAGCTAGCGGTTATTCATATCCCTGACCAAATCGGGGATGCGATGTCAATTTTTCCGGTAATACGTGCGCTGGAATCGAATAACGTAGAACATGTGTTAATTGTATCGTCAACGATTAATCAGTCAGTATTTGAGGCACTTTCGATGCGACAGACAAAATTGACCGTAATAAGCATGACGATGCAGGACTTTGCCACGTTGAATGAAATAAAAGCGGTCGCCAGAAAAATAAGACGGGAATATGGAGTTCCCGATATCTGCATCGAAGCCATGCGCCGGAAGAACCTGAAAACAATGGTGTTCATCAATGGATTAAGGGCAAAAACGAATCTTCAGGCGGCTGGATTAATGATGAAGTGTTATTCCCCGGTGTGTAAAATTGCTTCAAGAATGGATCAGGTCCTTCGTGCTCCAGTGCCAATGACCTGGGCAATTTTGATGAGGGAAGCGGGATTCCCTGCGGTAAGGGCTGCTTTCGAACTCCCACTCAGCGAAGTGGTGTTAACAGAGGTTCGCCGTGAGACCTCGACGTTAGGGCGGTATATCGCCCTGAATTTAGAAGGCAGTGCGCAGGAACGCTCGTTCTCACACGCAGTTGCCGAAAAGCTCATCGCGATTATCAAACAAGAGATTGAACTGCCGATTATCATTGTCCATGGGCCGAAGGGGATCGATAATGCAGTATCATTAACGCAGTCGTGTGAAAATGTGCATCGACTGTCTTTATCGCCATCCATAATGCGTTCCGCTGCGGTTATCAACGGAGCCTTTCTGGCCATTACGCCAGATACGTCCATATTACATATGACAAGTGCATACAATATTCCTGTCATTGCGGTTTATGCCGACTATAAAACACGTTGGCCGGCAATGCAGGATATTTCAGAAACGATAGTGGTCGGCAAAGAGATTGACCATATCAATCTGGATGAATTTAACGTTGCGATAAAGCGTGTTATCGCGCGGATTCAAAATTGCTCATAAGAGCATAAACTTTGGGATCTATTTTTTGGATTGGCCTTAGAACATCTTCATAAAGATTCTATCCCCCCATCAACCCAATTGGGTCCTGCGTGATATACCTTCCCTGTAACGGGTCGTAGTACCGGTGCCGGTTATAGTACAGCCCTGTCTCCTCGTCATACTGCTGTCCCGGCAGACGAATAAGCTGTTCCAGGTTATACGGGTTATCTTCCCGCAGCACATTTCCCCATTCGTCAAACTCTGCGCGCCACGCAACCCGTCCGTTAATGTCAATCAGCACCAGCGGCAGCCCCCGGTGGTCGCAGTGGTACAGGTGGATTTTTCTCTCCGGTATATATTCCGGTTCTATTCGGGTTAAGAGATACACCCTAGTAAAATATTCGAATATATGCACAGTAGATTATTTTGTGTGTATTACATTTAACACCTGACCATCTTTTTTCGCTATTAGTATTGTAAAATTCCCCCCTAACGTCTCCGGTTTTTTTCCCTCTATCTTCCAATAAGCATTGTCATCTGTGATACTATATGGCTTTTGAAATTCCGCCTTTTCTTTTCCATATATATATTTAACATAAACATATGATAGTTCCAAAGCCATTTCACGGCTATTTACTAAAAAATCCATTGAATTTTCTCTTCCAAATGCTGAGTGTGATATTGCAAACAATATCAAAGCAAGTGATATAAATGAGTTCTTCACGGTTTACACCTACCGAATATCACAAGTTGTGGGTAAAGCATTAGATTCAGAATATATAATATTTTCACCGTCCGAATCCATTTTTCCAAAACGCCCTTCTGGTGTACCTAAATACCCATTAAGGGCATGTTTTTTAGAATAGTTAATGTCCGCAGGAGAAAATTCTTCGTTTTTATAGTGCCGATTATATGCACCATGAGTATGATAGGCTCCCGTGGATGCTGAACCAGCAGGACATTGGCTACTCAGTGAGTTAGAACTGGAATCCGTACCCTCCTTAGGTTTCGTGGAAAAATATTCCCCTTTATTATCCTTACATATCATACCTGCATATTCCCTATTATTTACTATTGATAATCCATTTATTTTCTTTAGTGCTTCAAAAGCAGCGGTTTCTTGATTATCAAATTTCTCTGGCCCGATAAAAGGTGAAAACAACTGACATATTCCTTCTGTACATGCTCCCGACTTTGCTTCACTCCACGCAGATAATCCTAATGGATCTATTTTGGACAAAGGATTCAGCGGATACGTGTAAGGATTCCATCCCCCCATCAACCCAATAGGATCCTGAGTGATATATCTTCCCTGCTCAGGGTCGTAATACCGGTGCCGGTTATAGTACAACCCCGTCTCTTTATCCCACTGCTGCCCCGGCAGACGGATGAGCTGTTCCAGGTTATACGGGTTATCTTCCCGCAGGATATTCCCCCATTCATCAAACTCTGCGCGCCATGCAATGGCCCCGTTAACGTCAATCAGTGCCAGCGGCAGGCCCCGGTGGTCGCAGTGGTACAGGTGGATTTTGCGTTCCGGCGTGTATTCCGGCTCCATCTGATTTTTCATCTGCTCCGGCGTCAGGCCGCACTGTGCCAGCCACGTCCGGCTGGCTTCGCTGAGTTCCCCGCGCCGTAGATCTGCTTCCAGATTATCCACCATCGCCACCAGTTCCGGCGGGAAGGTCACGTTTGCTTCCTGCTGAAATTTCTCCGCCAGCGTGCGGCGGGTGGCTCTGGTCAGCTCTCCGGTTGCCGTTTCAATACGGATGAGCGGCGTGAAGCTTCCCGGCAGGTATACCGTCTGAATGCGGGTTTTGTCTGTCTGCGTGGTCGTCAGCCGGTCGCCATCCTGGCCGTACCACACGGTTTCCTGCAGTGCCGGCTGTGAACACGAGCCATCGTGATATACCGTACATGCCCACACCCGTTTGCTGACGCGGCGCCCGGCGGGTCGTAAAGATAGCGGCTTTCCGTCAGCACGTTGCCCTGTTGCATCCGGCGGTAGTGCGTCAGGCGGTGCTGGTTATCATAGCGGTAATGATGCACGACGCTGCCGTGCGGGCGTATCCGGCGCTCGTCTTTCTCTGTCAGCCTGCCGTGTTCGTCATAATGGTAAAAATTCTCCACATCCTGGCTGATGCGGTTATCCGGGAAGCGTTCCGGCAGCATCGGGTATTTATCCCGCTGCGCTGTCCGGTTGCCCGCCGGGTCGGTGAACGTCCACTGCGCCAGGTCGTGGTGGGGCGACTGAATGTGTGTGCCGAGGAGCCTCCCGGCGTCGCCGTACTGATAATCCCGCTGCTCATGCTGCCCGCTGATGCGGACAAGCTGTCCGCCGCTGTTCCAGGTGTAGTCGCGGTTAAGCTGAAGAATGCTGAGGTGATGGCGCTGTAGCTGACCGCCTGGGGTGTATGCCGTGGTCAGGTCGTATTCGCCGAAGTGGCGCTGTCTCTCCCGGTGCAGGCGGTCGCGGGTAAACTCAACAAGCGGCGTGTCGCCGGGCTTCATGCCGGCCAGATACCCGCTGCCATACGTGAGCCACGCCACCGGGGGAAGGGCGTCCGGTGTCACGCGGTCCGGCAGTCCCTTATCGCTGTAATCGTGCCGGGTGGCGTGCTGCCACAGCAGCTCTCCCGTTTCGGGATGCTGCACCGTCTGGCGTTCAAGGTTCATCCGT
This sequence comes from Citrobacter sp. CFNIH10, assembly GCF_002934585.1. NCBI lineage: Bacteria > Pseudomonadati > Pseudomonadota > Gammaproteobacteria > Enterobacterales > Enterobacteriaceae > Citrobacter > Citrobacter sp. CFNIH10. Next base: position 5,001,661 of record NZ_CP026216.1, on the reverse strand, counting down.
CCCTGTTTATCGTACTCATACTGCACGGCGACGCGGTGGCCGTCGCTGAGATGGCTGACTTCGGTCAGCCAGCCGTGCTCGTTGTAGGTCCACTGTTCCGCCGGCTCATCATTGACGGTGCGGTGCGTCAGGCGGTCTGACGCATCGTAATGCCACAGGGTGATGAGGCTTTCGTCCTCACTGCGGATAAGCTGCCCGGTAATACCGTACTGATAACGCTGTGTTCTGCCGTCAAAGCCCGTTTCCTGCACCAGCCTGTCCAGCACATCATAAGTGAAAGTGGTGTGGCTGCCGTTTTCGTTGGTCAGTTGCGTCACACGACCTGCGGCATCGTAGGTCATCTGCCGGGTCAGGCTGCCAGTGGTGGTGCTCACCGGGTGTCCTGCGGCATCATACTGCGTCTCCGTGCGTACGCCGTCCGGGCCAGTGACCGCCATCAGGTCGCCCGCGATGCTGTACTCATAGCGGGTTTCGTGGCCCTGTGCATTTTTCTGGCTGACCAGTCTGCCCCGGTCATCGTAAGCACGGTACTGGCTGAGGCCTTCTTCCTGATGAAGGGCAGTGACCTGCCCGAAGCGGCCGTATTCATAACGGGTCTGGTAGCCTGAGCAGTCGGTGAAGGTGAGCAACTGCCCGTAGCGGCTCAAAGTGAATACTGCGCCCGCCGTTGTCGTTGAGTATCAGTTCTTCATCGCGGATTTGTAAGCGGATATCGAAGGGCGCTTTCCAGCCGGGGCCGAAAATGCCCGACGGTGCAGGCGTTTTCGTCCGGTAGCTGTTGTAAGTCCTCGAGAGCACAAACGGCAACGGGCCGGGCAGGGCGATATCGGTTTCGCCGGGCAGGACTTTGGCACCGAGAAGGGGATTGACCGGCGGGCCGTAGGTGATGCCGCCAGGGCAGACCGAGCAGGCCACGCCTGTTGGCGCACCAATCATCACGCCCGCCGAGCCCTGAACAATGCTACCGCCCGTCTGCGTCATGTCGCCCTGACGCGCCGCTGGTTTTCCGCTCATGCTCAGTCCCTTTTGTTGTCATTCCCGCGATGGATACACAATAAATTTCTGAAGCAGAAAATAAAGTTTCACGTTTAAAGAAAAGATAAAACTAAGAATTTATTTAGATAAGTTAAAGGATCGTTCTTTTTGATTGCGGCGGCCAAAAGAATGTTCTGCCATTTCGGCAGTGAGACTTCCAAAAATACGACCCCATTATTAGTGATCCACTTCACCTTTTAAATCATCTTGCCGAATTTTGTTATTTACCCTGACAAAAAATTGCTACGATAAGCCCAGTCTTAACACAGGCGGTGAGCAATGGATAAAGAACGCATCATTCAGGAATTTGTGCCGGGCAAACAGGTCACGCTGGCGCATCTCATTGCGCATCCAGGTGAAGAACTGGCGAAAAAGATCGGCGTTCCCGAAGCAGGTGCCATTGGCATTATGACCCTGACGCCGGGTGAAACGGCCATGATTGCCGGCGATCTGGCGATGAAGGCGGCTGACGTACACATCGGTTTTCTCGACAGATTCAGCGGCGCGCTGGTGATCTACGGCTCGGTTGGCGCGGTAGAAGAGGCCTTATTGCAAACGGTCAGCGGGCTGGGTCGGTTATTACATTTCACGCTCTGCGACCTGACGAAAAGCTAATTTTGAGGTGCTCATGAAACGTATTGCGTTTGTTGGCACTGTCGGCGCGGGAAAAACAACGCTTTTTAATGCATTACAGGGAAATTATTCCCTCGCCAGAAAAACCCAGGTCGTGGAATTTAATGAAAATGGCGATATCGATACGCCGGGGGAATATTTTAGTCATCCCCGCTGGTATCACGCCTTAATTACCACGCTGCAGGATGTAGATACGTTGATTTATGTCCATGCGGCCAATGACAAAGAAAGTCGCTTACCTGCCGGGCTGTTAGATATCGGTGCCAGTAAACGACACATCGCCGTGATCAGCAAAACGGATATGCCGGATGCCGACGTAACCGCAACGCGGGAATTACTGCGCGGAATTGGGTTTCAGGAGCCGATTTTCGAGCTCAACAGCCATGACCCGCAAAGCGTGCAGCACCTGGTGGACTATCTGACTGAGCTCAGCCAAAAGGAGGAAGGGGCAGGTGAAAACACTTATCACAGCTAACGATATACGTGCGGCGCACGCACGAGGCGAACAAGAGATGTCGGTGGTGCTGCGCGCCAGCATCATCACCCCGGAAGCCCGTGAAGTCGCGGAGTTACTGGGCATCACGATTGTGGAGCGCGAGGGATCCGCGCCAACGGCAGCGTGCAGTGTGGACGAGGCCAAATCTGAAACCCAGCGCATTCGTGAAACTATCATCGCGCAACTACCAGAAGGGCAGTTTACCGAAAGCCTGGTTTCACAGCTGATGGACAAGGTGCTGAAGGAAAAACAGTCGCTGGAGCAGGGTGAGATGCAACCGGGTTTTCACTCGGTGACCGGCAAAGGCGGCATCAAAGTGATCGACGGCAGCAGCGTTAAGTTTGGCCGCTTCGATGGCGCGCAGCCACACTGCGTAGGCCTGACCGATCTCGTCACCGAGCAGGACGGCAGCAGTATGGCCGCCGGGTTCATGCAGTGGGATAACGCATTCTTCCCATGGACGCTGAACTACGACGAAATCGACATGGTGCTCGACGGTGAATTGCATGTGCGCCATGAAGGCGAAACGATGATCGCTAAAGCCGGGGACGTCATGTTCATCCCGAAAGGCTCGAGCATTGAATTTGGCACGCCGACGACCGTGCGCTTCCTGTACGTTGCGTGGCCTGCGAACTGGCAATCGGTATGAAAGATTTCATCACCGAAGCATGGCTCAGAGCGAACCATACGCTCAGCGAAGGGGCGGAAATCCATCTCCCCGCTGACGCTCGCCTGACGCCCTCTGCCCGCGAACTGTTGGAAGGCCGTCATCTGCGCATCAAGTTTCTGGATGAGCAGGGCAGTCTGTTTGTCGACGACGAGCAACAGCAGCCGCAGCCGGTGCACGGGTTAACCAGTAGCGATACGCATCCCCAGGCCTGCTGTGAACTGTGTCGCCAGCCGGTGGCGAAAAAGCCTGACACCTTGACCCACCTGACGGCGGACAAAATGGTCGCCAAAAGCGATCCGCGTCTGGGCTTTCGCGCCGCGCTGGACAGCACCATCGCGCTGGCGGTGTGGCTGCAAATCGAACTGACGGAGCCGTGGCAGCCCTGGCTTGCGGATATTCGTTCGCGGCTGGGCAACATTATGCGCGCCGATGCGATGGATGAACCCCTGGCGGCACAGTCCATCGTTGGGCTGAACGAGGATGACCTGCATCGTCTTTCCCATCAACCGTTGCGTTATCTGGAGCACGATCATCTGGTACCTGAAGCCAGTCATGGTCGTGAGTCCGCGCTGCTGAATCTGCTACGTACCAAAATTCGCGAGACGGAAACGATCGCCGCCCAGGTCTTTATCACCCGCGGATTTGACGTCCTGCGCCCGGATATTTTGCAGGCGCTGAACCGTCTCTCCAGCGCGGTCTACGTGATGATGATTCTGTGTGTCACCAAACACCCACTCACCGTCAACCAGATCCAACAGCGACTGGGAGGTGAACAATGATCATTGAACGCGCCCGTGAACGGGCTCAGCAGTCGCCGGCCCGGGTGGTCTTTCCGGATGCGTTAGACGAACGCGTGCTGAAAGCGGCGCATTACCTGCAACAGCACGGTCTGGCGCACCCCATTCTGGTGGCCAGTCCGTTCGCACTGCGCCAGTTTGCCCTTACGCATCGAGTGGCGCTGGACGGTATTCAGGTTATCGACCCGTACAGCAATCTGGCGATGCGTGAAGCGTTCGCCCAGCGCTGGCTCGCCCGGTCTGGAGAGAAAACGCCGCCGGATGCCCTTGAGAAACTCAATGACCCGCTGATGTTTGCTGCGGCGATGGTAAGCGCAGGCCAGGCGGATGTCTGTATCGCTGGCAACCTTTCATCCACAGCTAACGTGCTGCGTGCGGGCTTACGCATTATTGGCCTGCAGCCGGGATGTAAAACGCTGTCGTCCATTTTCCTGATGCTGCCGCAGTACGTCGGACCCGCGTTAGGGTTTGCCGACTGCAGCGTGGTGCCGCAGCCGACGGCGGCGCAACTGGCAGATATCGCGATCGCCAGCGCCGACACCTGGCGCGCCATCACCGGTGAAGAACCGCGTGTGGCGATGCTGTCATTCTCCAGTCAGGGGAGCGCCCGTCATCCCTGTGTGGCGAACGTGCAGCAGGCTACGGAGATTGTTCGCGAACGTGCGCCCACGCTACTGGTGGATGGCGAATTGCAGTTTGACGCCGCCTTTGTGCCGGAGGTCGCTGCGCAAAAAGCGCCCGCCAGCCCTTTGCGCGGTAACGCCAACGTGATGGTTTTTCCGTCACTGGAGGCCGGCAATATTGGTTACAAAATCGCCCAGCGTCTGGGAGGGTATCGTGCCGTCGGGCCGCTGATTCAGGGGCTTGCCGCACCGCTTCATGACCTTTCGCGAGGCTGTAGCGTACAGGAAATTATCGAACTGGCGTTGGTGGCAGCCATGCCGCGCCAGACTGACGTGAGACGCGAACGTGACTCACAAACCCTGGTTGTATAAATGGTCCCGTTCTGGACCCCATGAGAGGAAAACACAATGGAAGCTTTAGGAATGATTGAAACCCGGGGCCTGGTTGCACTGATTGAGGCCTCTGATGCGATGGTAAAAGCCGCACGCGTGAAGCTGGTTGGTGTGAAACAGATTGGCGGCGGTCTGGTGACTGCGATGGTTCGTGGCGATGTCGCGGCCTGCAAAGCAGCAACAGATGCCGGTGCCGCAGCGGCACAGCGTATCGGCGAACTGGTCTCCGTTCACGTGATTCCGCGTCCGCATGGCGATCTGGAAGAAGTCTTCCCGATCAGCTTCAAAGGCGACAGCAACATCTAAGCAGGACTGGGGGCCGGATGGCGCTGCGCTTATCCGGCCTACAGGATCGCAGCACAACGTAACCCACGGAGGCGGGTATGAAACTGGCAGTCGTCACAGGACAAATCGTTTGTACCGTACGCCATCAGGGACTGGCACACGACAAATTGCTGATGGTGGAGATGATCGATGCCCAGGGAAATCCCGACGGGCAGTGTGCCGTCGCCATTGACAGCATCGGGGCGGGAACCGGGGAGTGGGTGCTGCTGGTTAGCGGCAGTTCTGCTCGCCAGGCGCATCGCAGCGAAGCGTCCCCTGTCGATCTGTGCGTGATTGGTATCGTCGATGAAGTGGTGGCTGGCGGTCAGGTGATATTCCACAAATAGGACTGAACATCATGAATCAACAGGATATTGAACAGGTGGTGAAAGCGGTACTGCTGAAAATGAAAGACAGCAGTCAACCTGCGACCGCCGTTCATGAAATGGGCGTCTTTGCCTCCCTGGATGATGCGGTGGCGGCAGCAAAAGTCGCTCAGCAGGGGCTGAAGAGCGTGGCGATGCGCCAGCTTGCCATTCACGCCATCCGTGAAGCGGGCGAAAAGCATGCCAAAGAATTAGCGGAACTTGCCGTCGCAGAGACCGGCATGGGACGCGTCGACGATAAATTTGCCAAAAATGTGGCACAGGCTCGCGGGACGCCGGGCGTGGAGTGCTTATCGCCGCAGGTACTCACCGGCGATAACGGCCTGACGCTGATCGAAAATGCGCCGTGGGGCGTCGTCGCCTCAGTGACGCCATCTACTAACCCGGCGGCGACGGTGATTAATAACGCCATCAGCCTGATTGCCGCGGGTAACAGCGTCGTGTTCGCTCCCCATCCGGCGGCGAAAGGCGTTTCACAACGCGCTATCACACTACTTAACCAGGCGGTGGTGGCGGCAGGTGGCCCGGAAAACCTGCTGGTGACCGTAGCGAACCCGGATATTGAAACTGCGCAGCGGTTGTTTAAGTACCCAGGCATTGGTCTGCTGGTCGTCACCGGCGGCGAAGCGGTGGTCGACGCTGCCCGCAAACACACCAATAAACGTCTGATTGCCGCCGGTGCCGGTAATCCGCCGGTGGTCGTCGATGAGACGGCGGATCTGGCGCGGGCTGCACAATCCATCGTCAAAGGCGCTTCTTTCGATAACAACATCATTTGCGCGGATGAAAAGGTACTGATTGTCGTCGATAGCGTGGCGGATGAGCTGATGCGCCTGATGGAAGGCCAGCAGGCAGTGAAACTGAGCGCCGCACAGGCCGAACAGCTCCAGCCGGTGCTGCTGAAAAATATCGATGAACGCGGCAAAGGCACTGTCAGTCGTGACTGGGTTGGACGCGACGCGGCAAAAATCGCCGCCGCCATTGGCCTGCAAGTTCCGCCGCAAACCCGTCTGCTGTTTGTTGAAACGTCAGCCACGCATCCTTTTGCCGTCACGGAACTGATGATGCCGGTTCTGCCGGTGGTGCGGGTGGCAAATGTCGACGAGGCGATTGCGCTGGCGGTGCAGCTGGAAGGCGGCTGCCACCATACCGCTGCGATGCACTCACGCAACATCGACAACATGAACCGGATGGCGAACGCCATTGATACCAGCATCTTTGTCAAGAATGGACCGTGCATTGCCGGGCTGGGGCTGGGCGGTGAAGGCTGGACCACCATGACCATCACCACGCCAACCGGGGAAGGGGTGACCAGCGCGCGTACGTTTGTGCGTCTGCGTCGCTGTGTATTGGTGGATGCGTTTCGAATTGTATAAGGGATGAATGATGGCGCACGACGAAGAAAATTGGCTCACGCCAAGACTGCAAAAAGCCGCTGACCTGTGTAATCAGGCGCCTGCGACGAGCGATTCCGCGCTGTGGCTGGGTGTTGATCTTGGCACCTGCGACGTGGTGTCGATGGTTGTCGACGGTGACGGACAGCCGGTCGCGGTGTGTCTTGACTGGGCTGACGTCGTGCGCGACGGCATCGTCTGGGATTTCTTTGGTGCGGTCACTATTGTGCGCCGCCATCTCGATACGCTCGAACAACAGCTCGGTAGCCGGTTTACCCACGCGGCGACGTCGTTCCCGCCGGGCACCGACCCGCGCATTTCCATCAACGTGCTGGAATCTGCCGGGCTGGAGGTCAGCCATGTGCTGGATGAACCAACCGCGGTCGCCGATCTGCTGCAACTGGATAACGCCGGTGTCGTGGATATCGGTGGCGGCACGACCGGGATCGCCATCGTCAAACAGGGCAAAGTGACGTACTCGGCGGATGAAGCGACGGGCGGCCACCACATTTCGCTGACGCTGGCCGGCAACCGGCGCATCGACCTGGAAGAGGCCGAGCAGGTCAAGCGCAGCAACGCGCAGGAGATTTGGCCGGTGGTGAAACCGGTCTACGAAAAAATGGCGGAGATCGTTGCTCGTCATATCGAAGGACAAGAAATAGCCGATTTATGGCTGGCGGGCGGCTCTTGTATGCAACCGGGCGTAGAGGCGTTGTTTCGCCAGCGCTTTCCTGAACTCCAGGTACATCTGCCCCGGCATAGCCTGTTTATGACACCGCTGGCGATCGCCAACAGCGGGAGAGAGAAAGCGGAGGGAATCTATGCAAGCTGAATTGCAGACGGCGCTCTTTCAGGCATTCGATACCCTGAATCTGCAACGCATGAAAACGTTCAGCGTACCGCCGGTCACGCTGTGCGGGCTCGGGGCGCTCAGTTCCTGCGGACAGGAAGCGCAATCGCGAGGCTTAAGCCATCTGTTCGTGATGGTCGACAGTTTCCTGCATCAGGCGGGGATGACCGCGTCGTTAGAGCGCAGTCTGGCGATGAAAGGCGTGGCGATGACGGTCTGGCCGTGTCCGATGGGTGAGCCGTGCATCACCGACGTCTGCGCAGCGGTCGCCCAATTGCGCGAGTCAAAATGCGACGGCGTTGTTGCCTTTGGCGGCGGTTCGGTGCTGGATGCGGCAAAAGCTGTCGCCCTGCTGGTGACGAATCCACATCAGACGCTGGCCCAGATGACGGAATACAGCAGCTTACGCCCGCGACTGCCGTTGATTGCTGTCCCCACCACCGCCGGAACCGGATCGGAAACCACGAACGTAACGGTGATTATCGACGCGGCGACTGGACGCAAGCAGGTGCTGGCACATGCGACGCTGATGCCGGACGTGGCAATCCTTGATGCCGCGCTGACTGAAGGCGTACCGCCTCATGTGACGGCAATGACCGGGATTGATGCGCTGACGCACGCGGTTGAGGCATACAGCGCGCTGAATGCCTCGCCGTTTACCGACAGCCTGGCGATTGGCGCAATTGCAATGATTGGCAAATCGCTGCCGAAAGCGGTGGGCTACGGTCACGACCTCGCCGCACGGGAGAGCATGCTGCTGGCCTCCTGCATGGCAGGAATGGCGTTTTCCAGCGCCGGGCTGGGGCTGTGTCATGCGATGGCGCATCAGCCTGGCGCCACATTGCACATTCCGCACGGCCAGGCGAACGCCATGCTGCTGCCAACGGTGATGGGCTTTAACCGTATGGTGTGTCGCGAACGCTTTAGCCATATCGGACGCGCCTTGACCAATAAGAAAGCAGACGATCGCGACGCTATCGCCGCCGTCAGCGAACTGATTGCGGAGGTGGGCCTGAACAAACGGCTCGCTGATGTCGGCGCAAAACCAGAACACTACAGCGTCTGGGCGCAAGCCGCGCTGGAGGATATTTGTATACGCAGCAACCCACGCACCGCCACGCAGAGCAACATTATCGAGTTGTACGCGGCGGCACAATAAAAGCATACCAGGACGTAGGCCAGATAAGGCGTTCGCGCCGCCATCCGGCAAAACGCGGCATCATTGCCTGATGGCGCTGTGCTTATCCGGTCTACGAAAAACCTGGCAAATGGAGATAAGGGTATGGGAATTAACGAAATCATCATGTACATCATGATGTTCTTTATGCTGATTGCCGCCGTGGACAGGATCCTGTCGCAGTTCGGCGGGTCGGCGCGTTTCCTCGGGAAGTTCGGCAAAAGTATTGAGGGATCCGGCGGTCAGTTCGAAGAAGGGTTTATGGCGATGGGCGCTCTGGGACTGGCGATGGTCGGTATGACCGCGCTGGCGCCGGTGTTAGCCAAACTGCTCGGGCCGGTGATTATTCCGCTGTATGAAATGCTTGGCGCGAACCCATCCATGTTCGCCGGAACGCTGCTGGCGTGCGATATGGGCGGCTTCTTCCTTGCCAAAGAGCTGGCGGGTGGCGACGTCGCGGCGTGGCTCTACTCGGGGTTGATTCTGGGGGCAATGATGGGGCCCACCATCGTGTTCTCTATCCCCGTTGCGCTGGGCATTATTGAGCCGTCTGATCGCCGTTATCTGGCGCTTGGCGTGCTGGCAGGCATTGTCACGATCCCTATCGGCTGTATTGCCGGTGGTCTGGTCGCGATGTATTCGGGCGTTGAGATCAACGGACAACCGGTCGAGTTCACCTTCGCGCTGATCCTGATGAACATGATCCCGGTGATTATCGTCGCCGTGCTGGTGGCGCTGGGATTGAAATTCATCCCGGAAAAAATGATCAACGGCTTCCAGATCTTCGCCAAATTTCTCGTTGCGCTGATCACCATTGGTCTCGCCGCGGCAGTCATCAAGTTCCTGCTGGGCTGGGAGCTGATCCCCGGTCTCGACCCCATCTTTATGGCACCTGGCGACACCCCCGGTGAAGTGATGCGCGCCATTGAAGTGATCGGTTCTATCTCCTGCGTGCTGCTCGGGGCGTATCCGATGGTGCTGTTACTGACCCGTTGGTTTGAGAAACCGCTGATGCGCGTCGGAAGCCTGTTGAAAATCAACAATATGGCAGCTGGCGGCATGGTGGCGACACTGGCGAATAACATCCCGATGTTCGGCATGATGAAGCAGATGGATACCCGCGGCAAAGTGATCAACTGCGCCTTCGCCGTCTCCGCAGCCTTCGCGCTGGGTGACCACTTAGGCTTCGCGGCGGCCAACATGAACGCCATGATCTTCCCGATGATTGTCGGCAAATTGATTGGCGGTGTTACGGCGATTGGCGTGGCCATGATGCTGGTGCCAAAAGATGAAAACGTTCCGGCAGAAACGGAAGTGGAGGCGCAATCGTGAACACGCGCCAGCTATTGAGCGTCGGTATCGATATCGGCACCACGACCACGCAGGTGATCTTCTCGCGCCTGGAACTGGTTAACCGTGCGGCAGTGTCGCAGGTGCCCCGTTACGAATTCATCAAACGCGACATTAGCTGGCAAAGCCCGGTCTTCTTTACCCCCGTCGATAAGCAGGGCGGGTTACGGGAGGACGACCTTAAAGCGCTGATCCTCGCGCAGTATCAGGCGGCGGGGATCGCGCCGGAATCGGTTGATTCAGGAGCCATCATCATCACCGGCGAGAGCGCGAAAACCCGCAACGCGCGCCCGGCGGTGATGACACTCTCCCAGTCGCTCGGTGACTTTGTGGTTGCCAGTGCCGGACCGCATCTGGAATCGGTGATTGCCGGTCACGGCGCCGGGGCGCAAACCCTGTCTGAACAGCGGATGTGCCGGGTGCTGAACATCGACATCGGCGGCGGCACTTCGAACTATGCGCTGTTTGATGCCGGAAAGGTGAGCGGCACCGCCTGTCTGAACGTCGGCGGGCGTCTGCTGGAGACCGACGGTCAAGGGCGCGTCGTACATGCCCATCAACCCGGTCAGAAGATTGTCGATGAGGTATTCGGGGTGGGTACCGATGCCCGTTCACTGACCGTCGCGCAGTTAGGGCAGGTGGCGCAGCGGATGGCGAGTCTGATCGTAGAAGTGATCGACGGCGCGTTGTCGCCGCTGGCGCAAACGCTGATGCAAACCGGGTTACTGCCAGCGGACGCGAAGCCGGAGGTCATCACCCTGTCCGGCGGCGTGGGAGAGTGCTATCGCAATCTGCCTGCCGATCCGTTCTGCTTTTCTGATATTGGGCCGCTGCTGGCGACGGCGCTGCATGAGCATCCGCGTCTGCGTGCGATGAACGTGCAGTTTCCGGCGCAGACCGTGCGCGCTACGGTGATTGGCGCAGGGGCGCACACGCTGTCGCTCTCGGGCAGCACCATCTGGCTGGAAGGGGTTCAGTTGCCGCTGCGCAATCTGCCGGTGGCGATCCCGATGGATGACGCCGATCTGGTTGGCGCGTGGCAACAAGCGCTGACGCAGCTCGATCTGGATCCACAGACTGACGCATACGTACTGGCGCTTCCCGCCTCGCTACCGGTGCGTTACGCCGCATTACTTACGGTCATCGACGCGCTGCTGGCCTTCATCGCGCGTTACCCGAATCCGCATCCCCTGCTGGTGGTGGCCGAGCAGGACTTTGGTAAAGCGCTGGGCATGCTGTTGCGCCCACAGTTACAGCAACTCCCGCTGGCGGTCATTGACGAAGTGATTGTCCGGGCGGGCGACTATATCGACATTGGTACGCCTTTGTTTGGCGGATCGGTTGTGCCGGTGACGGTGAAATCACTCGCATTTCCTTCCTGAGGGAACGACTTATGAAACTAAAGACCACATTGTTCGGCAATGTTTATCAGTTTAAGGATGTAAAAGAGGTGCTGGCAAAAGCCAACGAACTGCGTTCGGGGGATGTGCTGGCCGGCGTCGCGGCGCAAAGCTCGCAGGAGCGTGTCGCGGCGAAACAGGTGTTGTCGGAAATGACGGTGGCGGATATTCGCAATAACCCGGTGATTTCCTATGAAGAGGATTGCGTCACACGCCTGATTCAGGACGATGTCAACGAAACGGCCTACAACCGCATTAAGAACTGGAGCATCAGCGAGCTGCGTGAGCATGTGCTGAGCGATGACACCTCGGTTGATGATATTGCCTTTACGCGTAAAGGACTGACCTCGGAAGTGGTGGCGGCAGTGGCGAAGATCTGCTCTAACGCCGATCTGATCTACGGCGGCAAGAAAATGCCGGTGATCAAAAAGGCCAACACCACGATCGGTATTCCGGGCACCTTCAGCTGTCGTCTGCAGCCGAACGATACCCGTGATGATGTGCAGAGTATTGCCGCGCAAATCTACGAAGGGCTCTCTTTTGGTGCCGGCGATGCGGTGATTGGCGTCAACCCGGTGACCGACGATGTGGAGAACTTAAGCCGCGTACTGGACACGGTTTATGGGGTGATCGACAAGTTCAACATCCCGACCCAGGGTTGTGTGCTGGCGCACGTTACCACGCAGATTGAAGCGATCCGTCGCGGTGCGCCGGGTGGACTGATCTTCCAGAGTATCTGCGGCAGTGAAAAGGGCTTAAAAGAGTTCGGCGTAGAGCTGGCAATGTTGGACGAAGCGCGTGCGGTAGGGGCGGAGTTTAACCGGATCGCCGGAGAAAACTGCCTGTATTTCGAAACCGGACAGGGCTCGGCGCTTTCCGCCGGGGCGAACTTCGGGGCGGACCAGGTAACGATGGAAGCACGTAACTACGGCCTGGCGCGTCACTACGATCCATTCCTGGTGAACACCGTGGTGGGCTTTATCGGGCCGGAGTATCTCTACAATGACCGCCAGATTATTCGTGCCGGTCTGGAAGATCACTTTATGGGCAAGCTGAGCGGCATCTCGATGGGCTGTGACTGCTGCTACACCAACCATGCCGATGCCGATCAGAACCTCAACGAAAACCTGATGATTCTGCTCGCCACCGCGGGCTGTAACTACATCATGGGTATGCCGCTTGGCGACGACATCATGCTCAACTACCAGACCACCGCCTTCCACGATACGGCGACCGTACGCCAGTTGCTGAATCTGCGTCCGTCGCCGGAGTTTGAACGCTGGCTGGAAACGATGGGCATTATGGCAAACGGTCGCCTGACCAAACGGGCGGGCGATCCGTCACTGTTCTTCTGATGACGCGGGGATGACAAACAATGGATCAAAAACAGATTGAAGAAATTGTACGCAGCGTAATGGCGTCAATGGGACAGACACAGCCGCAGACCGCCGCCCCGTCGCAGTCCTGCGACAAACCTCAGTGTGCGGCACCGTCGACTACAGAGAGCTGCGCGCTGGATCTGGGCTCCGCTGAAGCAAAAGCCTGGATTGGCGTGGAGAACCCGCATCGCGCAGAGGTGCTGACCGAACTGCGGCGCAGTACCGCAGCGCGCGTTTGCACCGGGCGTGCCGGTCCGCGTCCACGCACTCAGGCGCTGCTGCGTTTTCTCGCCGACCACTCACGCTCAAAAGACACCGTACTGAAAGAGGTGCCGGAAGAGTGGGTGAAAGCGCAGGGACTGCTGGAAGTGCGTTCGGAAATCAGCGACAAAAATCTCTACCTGACGCGCCCGGATATGGGCCGCCGTTTGAGTCAGGAAGCCATAGAGGCGCTGAAATCGCAGTGCGTCGCAAATCCGGATGTTCAGGTGGTGGTGTCTGACGGCCTGTCTACCGATGCGATCACCGCGAACTATGAAGAGATCCTGCCCCCGCTGCTGTCCGGTCTGAAGCAGGCCGGACTGAAGGTCGGGACACCGTTCTTTGTCCGCTATGGCCGCGTGAAGATTGAAGACCAGATCGGCGAGATCCTCGGAGCGAAAGTGGTGATTCTGCTGGTCGGTGAACGTCCAGGACTGGGGCAGTCGGAGAGTCTCTCCTGCTACGCGGTCTATTCACCGCGCGTGGCGACGACGGTGGAGGCCGACCGTACCTGTATTTCCAACATCCACCAGGGCGGTACGCCGCCGGTAGAAGCCGCTGCTGTCATCGTGGATTTGGCCAAACGCATGCTGGAGCAGAAAGCGTCCGGCATCAACATGACCCGTTAAGGAGGCATCATGCCAGCATTAGATTTGATTCGACCGTCGGTCAGCGCGATGCGCGTGATTGCTTCCGTGAACGACGGGTTTGCACGCGAACTTAAATTACCGTCGCATATACGTAGCCTCGGTCTCATCACGGCAGATTCTGATGACGTGACGTATATTGCCGCAGACGAAGCGACAAAACAGGCGATGGTTGAAGTGGTGTATGGCCGTTCGCTGTACGCCGGGGCGGCCCATGGGCCATCGCCGACAGCCGGTGAAGTGTTGATTATGTTGGGCGGTCCAAACCCGGCGGAAGTGCGCGCCGGGCTGGATGCGATGGTGGCGCATATCGAAGGCGGCGCGGCGTTCCAGTGGGCGAACGATGCGGAAAACACCGCGTTCCTGGCGCATGTGGTATCGCGTACCGGCTCTTATCTGTCGTCAACGGCAGGGATCGCGCTGGGCGATCCGCTGGCTTATCTGGTGGCACCGCCGCTGGAAGCAACGTATGGCATTGATGCGGCAATGAAATCCGCCGATGTTCAACTGGTGACCTACGTGCCGCCTCCATCAGAAACTAACTACTCGGCGGCGTTTTTGACCGGTAGCCAGGCTGCCTGTAAAGCTGCCTGTAATGCCTTTGCCGATGCGGTTCTGGACATCGCCCGTAATCCTGTTCAGCGCGCGTAACGGAGGTCATCAATGATCAATGCACTGGGGTTACTGGAAGTGGAGGGCATGGTTGCCGCCGTGGACGCGTCGGATGCCATGCTGAAGGCGGCTAATGTCAACCTGCTGAGTCATGAAGTGCTTGACCCGGGCAAAGTGACGCTGGTGGTGGAAGGCGATCTGGCGGCGTGTCGTGCGGCGCTGGATGCCGGAAGCGCCGCAGCACAGCGGACAGGCCGCGTCATCAGCCGCAAAGAAATTGGTCGGCCAGAAGACGACACCCAGTGGCTGATCGGCGGATTTAAGCGCGCGTCGAAATCCCCTGAGCAGAAGATAGCGCCGAAGCCTGAAGCACCTGTACGGTCTGAATACGCCGACGCGCTGCTGGCGCAGCTCGCTACAGCGCGTCAGGGAATGACGGCAGGAGAGGTCGCCGCGCACTTTGGCTGGCCGCTTGAAGAGGCCAGAAACGCACTGGAACAGCTCTTCACTGACGGGGCGTTGCGTAAACGCAGTAGTCGCTATCGCTTAAAAAATTAACCTGTCGGAGGGCCGGGCGTCTTACCAGGCGTCCGGCATAAAAGATCATGAAAAAGACCCGTTCAGCCAGTTTGCACCATCTTTATCATGAAGCGTTACCCGAAGACGTTAAACTCACGCCAAAGGTGGAAGTGGACAACGTTCACCAGCGGCGGACCACGGATGTTTATGAGCACGCCCTGACCATCACTGCCTGGCAGCAGATTTACGATCAACTGCATCCGGGGAAGTTTCATGGTGAATTCACGGAAATCTTGCTCGATGACATTCAGGTTTTTCGCGAATACACCGGACTGGCGCTGCGTCAGTCATGCCTGGTGTGGCCGAATTCGTTCTGGTTTGGCATTCCGGCCACGCGGGGCGAGCAGGGATTTATTGGCGCACAGTGTCTCGGCAGCGCCGAGATTGCGACCCGCCCGGGCGGTACGGAGTTCGAGCTGAGCACGCCGGATGATTACACGATTCTCGGGGTAGTGATTTCAGAGGATGTGATTTCCCGTCAGGCACAGTTTTTACATAATCCGGAAAGGGTGCTGCATATGCTGCGCAACCAGTCGGCGCTGGAGGTCAAAGAGCAGCACAAGGCGGCGCTGTGGGGCTTTGTCCAGCAGGCGCTGGCGACTTTTAGCGAGAACCCGGAGAATCTTCATCAACCCGCAGTGCGTAAGGTGCTGGGGGATAATCTGTTGTTGGCGATGGGCATGATGCTGGAGGACGCGCATCCTATCAACTCGGCGGAGAGTATCAGCCACCAGGGCTACCGCAAACTGCTCTCCCGGGCGCGTGAGTATGTGCTGGAAAATATGTCGGAGCCGCTGACGGTACTCGACCTCTGCAACCAGCTTCACGTCAGCCGTCGTACGTTGCAGAATGCATTTCACGCCATTTTGGGGATTGGACCGAATGCGTGGCTGAAAAGGATCCGCCTGAATGCGGTGCGACGGGAATTAATCAGCCCGTGGTCGCAGAGTACCACGGTCAAGGATGCGGCAATGCAGTGGGGGTTCTGGCATTTAGGGCAGTTCGCCACCGACTACCAGCAATTGTTTGCCGAGAAGCCGTCGCTGACGTTGCACCAGCGTATGCGCCAGTGGATGTGATGAACGCAGGCTGCAATGGATTGTAGGCCTGGTAAGGCGTAAGCCGCCATCAGGCAATTACACCCACTCACGCACCTGAATAAAATCGCTGAGAGCGGCCTCCGGGCTGCCAGCGTCCGGCTGCCAGTCGTATTCCCAACGCACCAGCGGCGGCATCGACATCAGGATGGATTCTGTGCGCCCGCCGGTCTGAAGCCCAAACAGGGTGCCACGATCCCACACCAGATTAAACTCCACGTAACGACCGCGACGATAGAGCTGGAAGTTACGCTCACGTTCACCCCAGCTCATCGCCTTGCGGCGCTCAACGATCGGCAGATACGCCTCGGTATAGCCTTCGCCGACGGCCTGCATGAAGGCGAAACAGTGGTCAAAATCCGGTGTGTTCAGATCGTCAAAAAACAGCCCGCCGATGCCACGCTGCTCGTTGCGATGTTTGAGGAAGAAATAGTCATCGCACCACTTTTTGTAACGTGGATAGACATCGTCGCCAAACGGCTGACACAGATCGCGCGCGGTGCGATGCCAGTGAATGGCGTCTTCTTCAAAGCCGTAGTAGGGCGTTAAGTCAAAACCGCCGCCAAACCACCAGACCGGGTCGGCACCCGGCTTTTCGGCAATAAAAAAACGCACGTTGGCATGGCTGGTGGGAATATAAGGGTTAAGCGGGTGCACGACCAGCGACACGCCCATCGCTTCAAAACTGCGTCCTGCCAGTTCCGGGCGATGGGCCGTGGCCGATGCTGGCATGGCGTCACCGTGTACGTGAGAAAAATTGACGCCAGCCTGTTCGAAGATGCCGCCGTTACGCAGCACCCGACTCCGTCCGCCGCCGCCCGCGTCACGCTGCCAGCTATCTTCGACAAACTCCGCGCCGTCAATGGCGGTGAGCTGCTGGCAAATGGCATCCTGCAAGTTCAGCAGGAACTGTTTTACGCGTAGAGCATCGGGTTTCATGATTACCGTTTCTTCGAATGGGCTTTCTGATTATCAAACCAATGGAAATAGCTGATCACACCATTAGCGATGGCGGTGGCGATCTTCTGACGAAATGCCGTGGTGCCCAGCAGTCGCTCCTCTTCCGGATTGGTGATGAACGAGGTTTCAACCAGTACCGACGGGATTGACGGTGATTTTAGCACCACAAACGCCGCCTGTTCCGTATTCCGGCTGTGCAGTTTATGTACCGGTTTGATCTTCCTGAGAATATGTGACCCCAGCGTCAGGCTGTTTTTGATGGTATCCGTCTGTACCAGGTCAAAGAGCACCTGTTGCAACAGGTGATCCTTGTCGGTCGTTTTCTTACCGGCGACTTCGTCGGCGCGGTTTTCGCGGTCGGAAAGGTATTTCGCCATGGCGCTACTGGCCCCGCGATTGGAGAGGGCAAACACCGACGCGCCCGCCGCACTGGGATTGGTAAAGCCGTCCGCGTGGATTGACATAAACAGATCCGCGCCGTGCTTGTGGGCGATTTCGACGCGGTCGTACAGGGGAATAAAGGTATCGCCCGAACGCGTTAGGCGGCAGTCGATCCCCTGGCTGCGCAAAATGGAACGCACATTTTTCGCAATCGCCAGCACAACATGCTTTTCTTTGGAGCCGTTGCGGCCAATGGCACCGGTGTCGATACCGCCGTGGCCCGGGTCCAGCACGACAATGCGCTTGCCACCTGATTTTTTCGTGGCAGGCTGACTGTGACCATTGCTGGTTTTCAGTGGGGCTTCTTTGGCTGTGGCGTTCGCCATCCCTGTTAATGTCAGCGCCGCCAGTCCGGCTTTCAGCACCTGACGGCGCGATGTGAGAGTTTTTAGCGGTTTAAAAGTGCTCATACGGCCTGAGTTGTAAAAAAAAGAGTCCTGATGTTATATCGTATCGCGTAATCCGTTACGACGCTTGATGTTGAGAATTGTTTTACTTTTCATTTCAATACGTGACAATCCGCTATTATGCCATTTTTTCCGCCGTTTCGCGTCAGATATTGGCTAAATGGGGCGTTCGCGCCATAATCGGAGTTTTAACCTTGAAAAGGGCCTCAATACCATGGAGATACGCGTTTTTCGCCAGGAAGATTTCGAAGAGGTGATCACCCTCTGGGAGCGCTGCGATTTGTTGCGTCCGTGGAATGACCCGGAAATGGATATCGAGCGGAAGGTGAACCATGACGTTAGCCTGTTTCTCGTTGCGGAAGTAAACGGGGAAGTGGTGGGGACGGTGATGGGCGGCTACGACGGTCATCGCGGATCGGCCTATTATCTTGGCGTGCACCCGGAATTTCGCGGTCGCGGCATCGCCAATGCGCTGCTTAACCGGCTTGAGAAAAAACTCATTGCGCGCGGTTGCCCGAAGATTCAGATCATGGTGCGTGAAGATAACGATGTGGTGTTGGGGATGTATGAGCGACTCGGCTATGAGCATGCCGACGTGCTGTGTCTCGGAAAACGCCTGATCGAAGATGAAGAATATTGAGTTTCATCCTGCAGATTACGACGGCCACGGCCATTTGCGTCTGCCCTTTTTGTTCTGGCTTGTGCTGCTGCTTCAGGCGCGGACCTGGGTGCTGTTTGTGATCGCCGGTTCTTCTCGCGAGCAGGGTACTGCGCTGCTGAATCTGTTTTATCCCGATCACGACAACTTTTGGCTGGGGCTGCTACCCGGCATTCCTGCCGTGCTTGCATTTTTACTGAGCGGGCGACGTTACACTTTTCCGCGTTTATGGCAGGCATTGCGACTGCTATTGATTGTTGCGCAGGTGGTGCTGCTCTGTTGGCAGCCCGTTCTCTGGTGCAATGGCGATCCTGTCAATGGCGCGGGTCTGGCGCTGGTGATGGCGGATATCGTGGCGCTTTTGTGGCTATTGACCAACCGACGGATGCGCGCCTGTTTTACTCTGGAGAAAGAATAACGGAACTTTTTAGTGAAGCCGGACTCCAGGTAACGTTGATCATTAATGAAAGGAAGTGAGATGAAATCGCTGCGTGTAGTGTTATGTGCTATGCCGCTGGTGCTGACCGGCTGTTCGACGCTGTCGTCGGTAAACTGGTCTGCCGCCAATCCGTGGAACTGGTTTGGTTCATCGACAGAAGTAACCGAACAGGGCGTTGGCGCACTCACGGCATCGACGCCGCTAAATGAACAGGCCATTGCCGATGCGCTGGACGGCGACTATCGCCTGCGCAGTGGCATGAAGACCGAGAATGGCAATGTGGTGCGCTTTTTCGAAGCCATGAACGGCGACAAGGTGGCGATGGTCATTCACGGCGAGCAGGGAAACATCAGCCGCATTGATGTCCTGGATAGCGGGATTCCTTCCAGCGCGGGCGTTGAAATTGGCACACCGTTTAGCGACCTCTACAGCAAAGCGTTCGGCAATTGTCAGCCTGCCAGCCACGCTGAGCAGAGCGCAGTAGAATGTAAAGCCGAAGGCAGTCAACACATCAGCTATCTCTTTACCGGTGAATGGAAGGGGCCTGAAGGGTTAATGCCGCCGGACGATACGCTGAAAGCGTGGAAAGTGAGCAAAATTATCTGGCGTCGTTAATTTGCGTCTGAACAAACCCTCGAACGTAAAAACAGGGTAAAATAACGCCCATCAATGCCACGATTGCGTGGCATTCTCATTTTTCAGGAGGAATGATGTCTCAGGTTCAGAGTGGCATTTTGCCAGAGCATTGCCGTGCGGCGATTTGGATTGAAGCGAATGTAAAAGGCGACGTTGATGCCCTGCGTGGTGCCAGCAAAGCGTTCGCCGATAAACTGGCGACCTTCCAGGCGACATTCCCGGATGCCCATCTGGGTGCGGTCGTGGCCTTCGGCAACAACACCTGGCGCGCCCTGAGCGGCGGAGTGGGGGCTGAAGAGCTGAAAGACTTTATCCCTTACGGTAAAGGGCTGGCCCCGGCGACCCAGTACGATGTGCTGATCCACATTCTTTCTCTGCGTCACGATGTGAACTTCTCTGTCGCTCAGGCGGCGATGGAAGCCTTCGGCGATTGCATTGAGGTCCAGGAAGAGATCCACGGTTTCCGTTGGGTGGAAGAGCGTGATCTCAGCGGCTTTGTCGACGGTACGGAAAACCCGGCAGGGGAAGAGACGCGCCGCGAAGTGGCGGTCATCAAAGACGGCGTGGATGCGGGTGGCAGCTACGTCTTTGTTCAGCGCTGGGAACACAATCTGAAGCAGCTCAACCGCATGAGTATTCACGATCAGGAGATGATGATCGGGCGTACCAAAGAAGCCAACGAAGAGATCGATGGCGACGATCGCCCGGTAACGTCGCACCTGAGCCGTGTAGATCTGAAAGAAGACGGCAAAGGGCTGAAAATTGTTCGCCAGAGCCTGCCATACGGCACCGTCAGCGGTACTCATGGTCTCTATTTCTGCGCCTACTGTGCGCGTCTGCATAACATTGAACAGCAACTGCTGAGCATGTTTGGCGACACCGACGGAAAACGTGACGCCATGCTGCGCTTCACCAAACCGGTGACCGGCGGGTATTACTTTGCGCCGTCGCTGGACCGTTTGCTGGCACTGTAATTTTCCGCTTACGCACGTCGCTACGATCAGCATAAAAATAGTGTCCCCGCCCCGGCGGGGATGATTTTTATCTAAGATTTACCTTAATTAGTGAGCTGTTCCTCAGCACGTATCCTTTTTTCCTGTATTTTCAATGTTAATGGAGTGTGAGACTTCATATTCACAAGGAGAGCATTGAAATGGGTAAACTCACGGGCAAAACAGCATTGATTACGGGCGCATCACAGGGCATTGGCGAAGGCATCGCCAAAGTGTTTGCCCGGCATGGGGCGAACTTAATCTTGCTGGATATCTCCGATGAGATTGAAAAGCTGGCGGATGAACTCGGTGGCCGCGGGCATCGCTGTACGGCTGTGATTGCGGATGTGACCAATCCCGCCTCCGTGGCGGCGGCGTTGAAGAAAGCGAAAGAGGTGGAAGGCCGCATCGACATTCTGGTCAACAATGCAGGCGTCTGCCGTCTGGGCAGCTTCCTCGACATGAGCGACGAAGATCGCGACTTCCACATTGATGTGAATATCAAAGGCGTCTGGAACGTGACCAAAGCGGTCCTGCCGGAGATGATTAAGCGTAAAGACGGACGCATCGTGATGATGTCCTCGGTCACTGGCGATATGGTCGCCGATCCGGGCGAAACGGCCTATGCGTTGTCGAAGGCGGCGATTGTCGGGCTGACCAAATCGCTGGCGGTGGAGTACGCCCAGTCGGGGATTCGCGTGAATGCGATTTGCCCGGGCTACGTGCGTACCCCGATGGCGGAAAGCATTGCGCAGCAGTCTAACCCGGACGATCCGGAAGCAGTGCTGACCGAAATGGCGAAGGCGATCCCGCTGCGTCGACTGGCCTGCCCGCTGGAAGTGGGTGAACTGGCCGCCTTCCTGGCGTCGGATGAGTCCAGCTATCTCACGGGCACGCAAAACGTGATTGACGGCGGCAGCACGTTGCCGGAGACCGTCAGCGTCGGAATCTGACGACCGCACAACCCCTTCTGACCATCAGGAGGGGTTTCTCTTATTCCCTTTTCAACTTTCAAATCAGTAAACGGTATATAAAACCGTTACTCCTTTCACACTCGTTATAAATATTATGGCTATTAGAAAGTCATCAAATTTATAAGGGTGCGCAATGGCCGTTAACTTACTGAAAAAAAGATATCTGACGCTGGTGGCGTCGTTGTTACTGGTCGGTCAGGCGCAGGCGACGGAGCTATTGAACAGCTCGTACGACGTCTCCCGCGAACTGTTTGCTGCCCTTAACCCGCCGTTTGAACAGCAGTGGGCGAAAGATAACGGCGGCGATAAGCTGACGATTAAGCA
This sequence comes from Citrobacter sp. CFNIH10, assembly GCF_002934585.1. Taxonomy (NCBI): domain Bacteria; kingdom Pseudomonadati; phylum Pseudomonadota; class Gammaproteobacteria; order Enterobacterales; family Enterobacteriaceae; genus Citrobacter; species Citrobacter sp. CFNIH10. The sequence goes on along the minus strand of NZ_CP026216.1, from coordinate 4,979,727 downwards.
GTCGCACGCGGGCTCCTCAAAGCAGGCGCTGGCAATTTTACAGGGATTGAAAGCCGACGTGGTGACCTACAACCAGGTGACCGATGTGCAGATCCTGCATGACAAAGGCAAGCTGATTCCGGCTGACTGGCAAAGCCGTCTGCCGAACAACAGCTCACCGTTTTACTCCACGATGGGATTCCTGGTACGTAAAGGCAACCCGAAGAACATTCGCGACTGGAACGACCTTGTCCGTTCTGATGTGAAGCTGATCTTCCCGAACCCGAAAACCTCCGGTAACGCCCGTTACACCTATCTGGCTGCCTGGGGCGCCGCCGATAACGCGGACGGCGGCGATAAAGCCAAAACCGAACAGTTCATGACCCAGTTCCTGAAAAACGTCGAAGTGTTTGATACCGGCGGTCGCGGTGCGACCACGACGTTTGCTGAGCGCGGACTGGGCGATGTGCTGATTAGCTTTGAGTCCGAAGTGAATAACATTCGCAAACAGTATGAAGCGCAGGATTTTGAAGTGGTTATCCCGAAAACCAATATTCTGGCTGAGTTCCCGGTTGCCTGGGTGGATAAAAATGTGCAGGCCAACGGCACCGAGAAAGCGGCGAAAGCCTATCTGAACTGGCTGTACAGCCCGCAGGCGCAAACCATCATCACGGACTACTACTACCGCGTGAACAACCCGGAGGTGATGGACAAGCTGAAAGATAAATTCCCACAGACCGAACTGTTCCGCGTGGAAGAGAAATTTGGCTCCTGGCCTGAGGTGATGAAAACCCATTTCACCAGCGGTGGTGAACTGGACAAACTGCTGGCGGCGGGGCGTAAGTAATGTTTGCAGTCTCCTCCCGACGCGTATTGCCTGGCTTTACTTTAAGCCTGGGCACCAGCCTGCTGTTCGTTTGCCTGATTTTGCTGCTGCCGCTCAGTGCGTTAGTGATGCAACTGGCACAGATGAGCTGGGCGCAATACTGGGATGTGATTACCAATCCGCAGGTGGTTGCTGCCTATAAAGTGACGCTACTGTCGGCGTTTGTGGCGTCGATTTTTAACGGTGTGTTTGGCCTGCTGATGGCGTGGATTTTAACCCGCTATCGTTTCCTGGGGCGCACGTTGCTGGATGCGTTGATGGACCTGCCGTTTGCGCTGCCGACGGCAGTTGCCGGTCTGACGCTGGCTTCGCTGTTTTCCGTTAACGGTTTCTACGGCGAATGGCTGGCAAAATTTGATATCAAGGTGACATACACCTGGCTTGGCATTGCGGTGGCGATGGCGTTCACCAGTATTCCGTTCGTGGTGCGTACCGTGCAACCGGTACTCGAAGAGTTAGGCCCGGAATATGAAGAAGCGGCGGAAACCCTGGGCGCCACGCGGCTGCAAAGCTTTCGCAAGGTGGTCCTGCCGGAACTGTCACCTGCGCTGGTGGCCGGTGTCGCGCTGTCGTTTACCCGCAGCCTTGGCGAGTTCGGCGCAGTGATTTTCATCGCGGGCAACATCGCCTGGAAAACGGAAGTCACCTCGCTGATGATTTTTATTCGTTTGCAGGAGTTTGATTACCCTGCCGCCAGCGCGGTTGCCTCGGTGATCCTCGCGGCATCGTTATTGCTGCTGTTTTCAATTAACACCCTGCAAAGTCGCTTTGGCCGACGTGTGGTAGGTCACTAATGGCGGAAGTTACTCAATTGAAGCGTTATGACGCCCCCCGCATCAACTGGGGAAAATGGTTTCTGATTGGCACCGGCATGCTGGTGTCGGTGTTCATCCTGTTGGTGCCGATGATCACCATTTTCGTCCAGGCGTTCAGCAAAGGGGTGATGCCCGTGCTACAGAATCTGGCCGATCCGGATATGCTGCATGCCATCTGGCTGACGGTGTTGATCGCCCTGATTGCGGTGCCGGTGAACCTGGTGTTTGGCGTTCTGCTGGCCTGGCTGGTGACCCGTTTTAACTTTCCGGGCCGCCAGTTGCTGCTGACGCTGCTGGATATTCCTTTTGCCGTCTCGCCGGTGGTGGCGGGGCTGGTGTATCTGCTGTTTTACGGTTCCAACGGCCCGTTGGGCGGCTGGCTGGACGAGCATAATCTGCAAATTATGTTCTCCTGGCCGGGGATGGTGCTGGTGACCATCTTCGTCACCTGTCCGTTTGTGGTACGTGAACTGGTGCCGGTGATGCTCAGTCAGGGCAGTCAGGAAGATGAGGCGGCGATTTTGCTGGGCGCATCCGGCTGGCAGATGTTCCGTCGCGTGACGCTGCCGAACATTCGCTGGGCGCTGCTGTATGGCATGGTGCTGACTAACGCCCGTGCGATTGGCGAGTTTGGCGCGGTGTCGGTGGTTTCCGGCTCAATTCGCGGCGAAACCCTGTCGCTGCCGTTACAGATTGAATTACTGGAGCAGGACTACAACAGCGTCGGTTCTTTTACCGCTGCGGCGCTATTGACGCTGATGGCGATTATTACCCTGTTTTTGAAGAGCATGTTGCAATGGCGCCTGGAGAATCAGGAAAAACGCGCGCAACAGGAGGAAAATCATGAGCATTGAGATTGCCAATATTAAGAAGTCTTTTGGTCGCACCCAGGTGCTGAACGATATCTCACTGGATATTCCTTCAGGTCAGATGGTTGCCTTGCTGGGGCCGTCCGGTTCCGGTAAAACCACACTGCTGCGCATTATTGCCGGGCTGGAACACCAGTCCAGCGGACATATTCGCTTCCATGGTACCGACGTCAGCCGCCTGCATGCGCGCGATCGTAAGGTGGGATTTGTCTTTCAGCACTACGCGCTGTTCCGCCATATGACGGTGTTCGACAACATCGCCTTTGGCCTGAGCGTCCTGCCGCGTCGTGAGCGTCCCAATGCGGCGGCGATTAAAGCCAAAGTGACAACACTGCTGGAGATGGTGCAACTGGCACACCTGGCGGATCGCTTCCCGGCGCAGCTTTCAGGTGGGCAAAAACAACGTGTCGCGCTGGCCCGCGCGTTAGCGGTTGAACCACAAATTCTGCTGCTGGATGAGCCGTTTGGTGCCCTTGATGCGCAGGTGCGTAAAGAGCTGCGCCGATGGCTGCGTCAACTGCATGAAGAGCTGAAATTCACCAGCGTCTTTGTCACGCACGATCAGGAAGAGGCCACTGAAGTGGCGGACCGCGTGGTGGTAATGAGCCAGGGGAATATTGAACAGGCCGATGCGCCGGATCAGGTCTGGCGTGAACCGGCGACCCGCTTTGTACTGGAATTTATGGGTGAAGTGAACCGCCTGCAAGGCACCATTCGTGGTGGGCAGTTCCACGTTGGCGCACACCGCTGGCCGCTGGGCTATACGCCTGCGTATCAGGGGCCGGTCGATCTGTTCCTGCGTCCATGGGAAGTCGATATCAGCCGCCGTACCAGTCTGGATTCGCCGTTGCCTGTTCAGGTTATTGAAGCCAGCCCGAAAGGTCATTACACCCAATTGGTCGTGCAGCCGCTCGGGTGGTATCACGACCCGTTGACCGTGGTCATGCAAGGGGACGATGCTCCGGTACGCGGCGAGCGTCTGTTTGTAGGCCTGCAAAATGCACGCTTGTATAACGGCAATCAGCGTATTGAACGTCATGATGATGTTGTTTTCGCAGAAATAGCGTAATCTCAGAGCGTTTTTTATGTAGGCCGGATAAGGCAGTTATGCTGCCTCCGGCAATACACATTTGCCTGATGGCGCTGGGTTTATCAGGTCTGGGTTGTGGACTGAAATTGTGAACACATTAGAACAAACTATTGGCAACACGCCGCTGGTGAAGCTGCAGCGGTTGACGCCGGATAATGGCACTGAAATTTGGGTCAAACTGGAAGGCAATAACCCGGCGGGGTCGGTGAAAGATCGTGCTGCGTTATCGATGATTGTTGAAGCGGAAAAACGCGGGGAGATTACGCCTGGTGATGTATTAATTGAGGCTACCAGCGGGAACACTGGCATTGCGCTGGCGATGATTGCGGCCCTGAAAGGCTATCGTATGAAGCTACTGATGCCGGACAACATGAGCCAGGAACGCCGCGCCGCGATGCGCGCCTACGGTGCTGAGCTGATTCTGGTGACCAAAGAGCAGGGGATGGAAGGGGCGCGCGATTTAGCGCTGGAGATGGCTCAGCGCGGCGAAGGCAAGCTGCTGGACCAGTTCAATAACCCTGATAACCCGTACGCGCATTACACCACTACGGGGCCGGAAATCTGGCGGCAAACGTCCGGACGTCTCACCCATTTTGTTTCCAGCATGGGGACGACCGGTACTATCACCGGGGTTTCTCGTTTTCTGCGCGAGCAGGCCCGCGCGGTCACTATTGTGGGTCTGCAACCGGAAGAGGGCAGCAGCATTCCGGGGATTCGCCGTTGGCCAGCGGAATACATGCCGGGCATTTTTAATGCTCAGCTTGTCGATCAGGTCGTCGATATTCACCAGCGAGACGCGGAGAACACTATGCGTGAACTGGCGGTACGTGAAGGGATCTTCTGTGGCGTCAGCTCTGGCGGCGCGGTCGCCGGTGCGATACGGATTGCGAAAGCCAATCCGGGCGCGGTGGTAGTGGCGATTATTTGCGATCGCGGCGATCGTTATCTCTCTACCGGCGTGTTTGGCGAAGAGCACTTCAGCCAGGGCGCGGGGATTTAACCCCATTGCCCGGCGATGACCGGGCATGCGGATTAACCCTGACGTTTTTTCACCAGCAGATCCAGGAACTGCCAGAGTTTTTCATTCATTTCCTTATAATCCCATTCGCGCATTTCCGCCTTCGAGCGAATAAAGCGCTTCCCTTTGGCTTCCGCCAGCTCTTGCTCAGAATGTTGAATCAGTCCTTCCACCGCCTCGGCAGTAAATTCCATATGGCACTGGAAGCCGTAGACAAAGTTGCCGTATTGCACGATCTGTCGTGGACAGCCGATGCTTGTGGCAAGCACCGTGGCCTGATCGGTAAGCCCTGGCATGTCGTTATGCCAGTGGCCGACCGTCAGCGGAGAGCCGAAGTGGACAAGCAACGGATGCTGTTTTCCTGCTTCGGTCAGCGTAATGGGATAGTGACCAATCTCTTTTTCCGGACTCTGGCAGACCCTGGCTCCCAGCGCTTCGCCAATCAACTGTGAACCCAGACAGATCCCGACCACGATCCGACCCGCCGAGATAGCCTGGTTGATCAGGTGTTGTTCAGCCTTAGAGTCAAAATAAGGGCACTCTGCTAGCGTGGTGCGCGGTGACTGCGGGCCGCCAAACACGACCAGCATATCAAAGCCATCGGCGTTGGCCGGAACCGGTTCGCTGTCATAGACGCGGGTCCAGGTGATGTGATGACCGCGCGTTTCAGCCCACGGCAAATAAGCGCCTGCCGATTCAAATGATTCGTGAATAATAAAATGGACGTGCACGGATACTCTCCTGTTATTGGCTCAGCGCCTGATGAAGATGGCCGGCCAGGCGGTTGATGTCGTTGTCATTGAGTGTGGAAAGGGTGATACGCAGACCCTGTGCGGGCGTGTTAACGCCGAAAGCGTCGCCTTCACGCACCAGCCAACCGGATTTCGCCAGCGCGAATGCAACGTTTTGGCTGGCTTCGGCAAGGGATAGCCACAGGTTCAGACCATCGCCGGGGAAAATATTGTTGATGCCTTGTGCGTGCAGCGCCTGCGCCAGTTTGCGCTGCTGATCGGCGTAAAACTGGCGGGATTCGGCGAGCGTTTGCTGCCAGACGGGGTCTGCCAGACAGGTGTAAACCAGATCCTGCAAAATGTGGCTGACCCACTGACTGCCGGCGTTTAGACGCAGGCGTAATTTTGCTGACGTCGCGGGATCGCTGGCGACAATGGCAAGACGCAGGTCTGGCCCCAGCGTTTTCGACATTGAGCGAACGATCGACCAGTGGAGTGTTTCTGCCGCAATCACCGGATGCCACGCGCAGGCGGAAAGCAGGGCAAAGTGGTCGTCAACAATCACCAGTACCTGTGGGTATCGTGCGAGGATGGCCTGTAATGCGCCAGCGCGTGCGGCGCTTAAACTGCATCCCGTCGGGTTGTGCGCCCGAGGTGTAACGATCACTGCCCTGGCGCCTTTACTCAGCGCCTGTTCGAGCCCCTCTGGTCGCATCCCTTCACTGTCGACGCGCACCGGGCTGGCGCTGAATCCGGCGTATCGCAGCATATTGATACTGCTTAAAAAGCAAGGGTCTTCAACCACCACGCTATCGCCGGGCAGCAGATGGGCGCTCAGCAGGCGTTCAATGGCGTCAATTGCGCCGCTGGTGATATCAATTTCACCCGCAGCGGGAACGGCATCCTGCATCCACTGCGTGGCCCAGCGCTTTAGCTCCGGGGAAACCGGCGTGTCACCGTACAGGCGGTGGTCGTGATGACATTTTGCAAAGTAACGGCTCAGGTCCGGCAGGCGAGTCGGGTCAGGATTTCCGCTGGAGAGATCGTGAAGCGGCGTGTGGGGGTCGCCGCCTTCGCGTGCGATGGGCGTCGAGGCGCTTTTAATTACGGTGCCATTGCGGCCACGACTTTGCGCCAGTCCGGATGTCACCAGGCGTTTGTAGGCCGCTGCAACAGTATTGCGATTTACATTGAGTTGCGCAGCCAGTTCCCGTACCGGCGGCAATGTTTCACCTGCAGACAACACGCCGCTGGTGACGTGCTGCCGTATACTGTCAAAGATTTCGCTGGCGGTTTTTCCGTCGATCATTATTGACCTATGACAAAATGAATTTTAGCATATGACGATAATAGTGAGGCACCCGCCCGCTGTCCAGTGAGAGGAGAAGTTAATGGAGCAGGAGAGTGATATTCAGTCAGTGCTCTTCGACGATAAGCATCGGGCGTTGCAGACCGATATTGTCGCCGTTCAGTCACAGGTGGTGTATGGCAGCGTCGGCAATAGCATCGCTGTGCCAGCCATCAAAGCAAAGGGTTTGCGGGTGACGGCGGTGCCTACCGTCCTGTTCAGTAATACTCCGCACTATGACACGTTCTACGGGGGCGTTATTCCGGCCGACTGGTTCCGCGGTTATTTGCTGGCGTTAAGCGAGCGTGATGCGCTGCGCGAGTTAAAGGCTGTGACCACCGGTTATATGGGCAGCGCAGAACAAATCGTGCTGCTGGCGCAATGGTTGCAAAACGTTCGTCAAACGCATCCTGACATTCCTGTTCTGGTCGATCCGGTGATTGGCGATACCGACAGCGGAATGTATGTGAAAGCCGAGATACCGGATGCCTATCGACATCACCTGCTGCCGCTGGCGCAGGGGCTGACGCCGAATGTCTTCGAACTGGAGATGCTCAGCGATATGCCGTGCCGCACCCTGGAGGAGGCTGTTATCGCGGCGAGATCGCTGCTGACCGACACGCTGAAGTGGATTGTCATCACCAGCGCGCCAGGACAGGACAGTGAAACCATCAATGTGGCGGTGGTCACGGCCCAAACGCTGGATGTGATTGAGCACCCGCGGGTAGAAACCGATCTGAAAGGGACCGGCGATCTGTTCTGTGCCGAGTTGATTAGCGGCATTGTGTTGGGGAAATCGTTGACGCAGGCAACGCAACAGGCCGCGGAACGCGTACTGGCGGTGATGACCTGGACGCAGCAATGCGGATGTGACGAACTGATACTGCCTCCGGCAGGGGAGGCGCGATGAAGAGTTATCGGTTAGTGGTTCGTCAGCAGGGACGTATCGTGGGACATTTTGAAACCAGCGGGCTGAATGCGCTGGAAGATATCTGCGTGGCGCGCGCGATGTTTGGCATCACGGGCGGCTATCAATGTGAACTGTTGGTTTCTGATTCAGAAAAGCGGATGCTGGAGAGCGGGCCGGAAGGGATGAAAATCCTGATGCGTGAAAAGTGTTATCGCCCGGTGACCTCACCATTGTAACCGCGAACTGATGCCGGATGGCGGCGTATGCGCCATCAGGCGGGTTTTGCCATCCGGTAGATAAAAAAATGGCGCCAGAAGGCGCCATTTTTCTCTGCGGCAAGAATTATTTCTTGATACGGATAACCGGGGTTTCACCCACAGTCACGCTACCGGACAGTTTGATCAGTTCTTTGATTTCGTCCATGTTGGAGATAACAACCGGAGTCAGGGTTGACTTGGCTTTTTCTTCCAGCAGCGGCAGATCGAATTCAATTACCGGGTCACCCACTTTCACACGCTGGCCTTCTTCAGCGATACGCTTGAAGCCTTCGCCTTTCAGCTCAACGGTGTCGATACCGAAGTGAACAAACAGTTCGATACCGCTATCGGATTCGATAGAGAACGCATGGTTGGTCTCAAAGATTTTGCCGATGGTACCGTCAACCGGTGCAACCATCTTATTACCGGTTGGTTTGATAGCGATGCCATCACCCACGATTTTTTCAGCAAAAACGACATCCGGTACGTCTTCGATGTTGACGATCTCGCCAGAGAGCGGTGCAACAATCTCAATAGTTCCGGTGTCTTTCTTATCATCAGAAACCAGAGACTTCAGTTTATCGAACAAACCCATGATCTTCTCCTAAGCAGTAAATTGGGCCGCATCTCGTGGATTAGCAGATTGTTTTTTCTTCAATGAACTTGTTAACCAGCGTCATTAACTCGTCCGTTGTCGGTTGAGCAAGAGCCTGCTCTGCTAACACCTTCGCATCTTCGAAGTTCGTGTTACGGATAATCTTCTTAATGCGCGGGATAGAAATGGCGCTCATAGAGAATTCGTCCAGACCCATCCCCAGCAACAGAAGTGTAGCACGTTCGTCGCCTGCAAGCTCACCACACATGCCAGTCCATTTACCTTCAGCATGAGAAGCATCAATAACTTGCTTGATCAATGTGAGGACAGATGGCGACATTGGCTGGTAGAGATGTGAAATCATATCATTACCACGGTCAACTGCCAGAGTGTACTGCGTTAAATCATTGGTGCCGATACTAAAGAAATCAACTTCTTTGGCTAAATGACGAGCAATCGTTGCCGCAGCCGGTGTTTCCACCATCACGCCAATCTCAATGGTCTCGTCAAAAGCTTTACCTTCGTCACGCAGTTCCTGTTTGTAGATTTCGATCTCTTTACGCAGTGCGCGAACTTCTTCAACAGAGATGATCATCGGGAACATAATGCGCAGTTTGCCGAAAGCAGACGCGCGCAGGATAGCGCGAACCTGATCGCGCAGGATCTCTTTACGATCCATCGCGATACGCACGGCACGCCAGCCCAGGAACGGGTTTTCTTCTTTCGGGAAGTTCATGTACGGCAGCTCTTTGTCGCCGCCGATGTCCATGGTACGCACGATCACCGCCTGAGAGCCACACGCTTCAGCCACGGCTTTGTAAGCTGCAAACTGTTCTTCTTCAGTTGGCAGCGCGTCGCGATCCATAAACAGGAATTCAGTACGGTACAGACCCACACCTTCCGCACCGTTGCGCTCTGCGCCTTCGACGTCACGCACGGTACCGATGTTGGCGCACACTTCAACCTGATGGCCATCCAGGGTGATGGCAGGCAGATCTTTCAGTTTAGCCAGTTCCGCTTTTTCAGTGGCAACTTGCTCCTGAACGGCGCGCAGTTTTTCAATTTCTTCGTTGGTCGGGTTGACGTAAACCTGGTTGTTTACGGCATCCAGAATCAGATAGTCGTCGTTTTTCACCTGAGAGGTGACGCTACCGGTACCCACGATGGCTGGCAGTTCCAGAGAACGCGCCATGATAGAGGTGTGGGAAGTGCGGCCGCCCACGTCGGTAATGAAACCCAGCACCTTTTTCAGGTTCAACTGTGCGGTTTCTGACGGGGTCAGGTCAGCGGCAACCAGAATGACTTCATCCTGAATTGCGCTCAGGTCAATAATTGCCAGCCCGAGGATGTTGCGCAGCAGGCGCTTACCGATGTCACGTACGTCAGCCGCACGTTCTTTCAGGTATTCATCATCCAGTTCTTCCAGGGCAGTGGCCTGACCTTCGATAACTTCATGCGCAGCCGCGTCAGCCGTCATGTGTTTATCTTTAATCAGGGCTATGATTTCCTGCTCCAGCTCCTCATCTTCGAGCAGCATAATATGCCCTTCGAAAATGGCTTCTTTTTCTTCACCGAACGTTTCACCAGCTTTCGTTTTGATCGCTTCTAACTGTGCAGATGCCTTGGCACGACCGCTCAGAAAACGTTCAACTTCCTGATCAACCTTGTCGGCAGAAATTTTTTTCCGGTCAATGACGATTTCGTCTTCTTTCAGCAAAAGTGCTTTGCCGAAAGCGATACCCGGGGATGCTAAAATGCCTGAAATCATAACCCTACCTTACTTGTGACTGATTTTTAAAAGAACCCGGAAAAACTTATTCCAGTTCCGCCATCAGCTTGACCAGATGTTCTACGGCTTTCTGCTCGTCTTCACCTTCTGCAGAGATGGTCACGACGGTACCCTGAGTCAGACCCAGAGTTTGCAGTTTAAACAGGCTTTTCGCGCTGGCGCTTTTGCCGTTGGAAGTCACAGTAATCTCAGAAGTGAAGCCTTTCGCTTCTTTAACAAACTGAGCAGCAGGGCGGGTGTGCAGACCGTTCGGAGCGGTAATGGTAACTTCTTGCTGGAACATTGTATTTCCCCAACTTATAGGTTTAGTGTTGTGGAACTAAAGTCTAGCCTGGCGGTTTGACTTTAGCCTGTATTGTTAGCGCCGGCGTAAACGGGCGCGACACACCAGGTGTTTTACGCCATCCGTTGCTGTCAACCTCTGGCCGCTGACGTTTCGCTCGTCATTAAACATTATGCCGCTAAATCAATACTTGAACCAAATCATAAAATCGATTCAGCTAGCAGTTTTCCTGTAACGATTAATTTCGCGCTTCAAAATAATTAATCAGGTTAAATACCAGACCTGGCGGGGTGAAGCAATGGCAGGGGGGGTGAAAGTTTGAAGCAGGCCACAAAAAAGCACCTGAAAAGGTGCTTTTTTACGCGTTTTTAACATGCTGGCATTACTGTTGCAATTCTTTCTCTGTGAAGAGATCGGCAAACAGTGCAGTGCTCAAATAACGCTCACCCGATGACGGTAGGATAACCACAATATTCTTATTGGTAAAGGTTTCATCTTCCTGAAGCTTAAGCGCGGCAGCCACTGCGGCTCCGGAGGAGATACCGGCAAGAATGCCTTCCTCTTCCATTAGGCGGCGGGCGGTGGAGATCGCCTCTTCGTTGGTGATGGCGACCACTTTGTCGATCAGTTTCAGATCCAGGTTACCCGGAATGAAACCGGCACCGATACCCTGAATTTTGTGCGGACCTGGCTTCAGCTCTTCGCCTGCCAGCGCCTGAGCGATGACCGGGGAATCCGTTGGCTCAACGGCAACGGTAATCAGGTCGGTTTTGCCTTTGGTGCCTTTAATATAGCGGGTGACGCCGGTTAGCGTCCCGCCAGTCCCCACGCCGGAGATGAAAACGTCAACCTGGCCGTCGGTATCTTCCCAGATTTCCGGACCGGTGGTTTTTTCGTGAATTTCTGGGTTTGCCGGGTTGCTGAACTGCTGAAGCAACAGATATTTCGCCGGATCGCTGGCGACAATCTCTTCTGCTTTCTGAATGGCGCCTTTCATGCCTTTTGCGCCTTCGGTCAGCACCAGGTTGGCACCCAGCGCTTTCAGCAGTTTACGACGTTCGATACTCATGGTTTCCGGCATGGTCAGCGTCAGTTTGTAACCACGTGCCGCCGCGACATAGGCCAGTGCGATACCCGTGTTGCCGCTGGTGGGTTCAACCAGCTCGACGCCCGGTTTCAGCACGCCGCGTTTTTCAGCATCCCAAATCATATTGGCACCGATACGGCATTTCACGCTGAAGCTCGGGTTACGTGATTCCACCTTCGCCAGAATGCGTCCGTTACCGATACGGTTCAGTCGAACCAGCGGCGTATGACCGATAGTCAGCGAGTTGTCTTCAAAAATCTTACTCATGGCCTGTCCTTAACTGTATGAAATTGGGATACCTTCCCAGCATACCCTTCAGACGAATATGGGGAAGTAAGGATTTCGCATATCTATATGCTATGAAGAAATAATGGGTATCAGTATGGAATAAGAGGCGTTATAAACAACCTCTTATTTACACAAACTTTCGTTATTTCCATAACGCGTGCTTAGCACGATAGCAATCCACCCACATCGCCGTGGCGCCACAGACTGCCACTGGCATGATGAAGAGATTAAGAACCGGGATCAGGGTAAACAGGCTGGTGAGCGCACCAAACTGCATATTGGTGACCTTACGGCTGCGCAGAGCAATGCGCATCTCTTTAAACGGCACTTTATGGTTGTCAAAAGGGTAATCGCAATACTGAATGGCCAGCATCCAGGCGCTGAACAGGAACCACAGTACGGGGGCGACGGTTTGCCCGATGCCGGGAATAAAGTAAAGGATCAGCAGTACGATGGCGCGTGGCAGATACCAGGCCAGCTTTTGCCATTCGCGTTTCATAATCCGCGGCACATCTTTCATGATCCCCAGAATGCCCGTGTCCGGCGGCGTTGCGCCGGTGAGCCGCGCTTCCAGTTGCTCCGCCAGCAGCCCGTTAAACGGCGCGGCAATCCAGTTGGCCAGGGTCGAGAAAAAATAGCCAAACACCAGCAGCACAGAGATGACCGCGACAGGCCACAGCAGATAGCTCAGCCATTGCAGCCAGTCCGGGACGTGACTCATAAGCGACGGGATCCAGACATCCAGCTGTGTGAACAGCCACCAGAACGCACTGCCCATTAGCAGGATGTTGACCAGTAGCGGTAAAATGACATAGCGACGGATCCCTGGTTGCGAAACCAGTTTCCATCCCTGAGCAAAGTAGTAAAAACCGCTGCGTGGCGCAGTGACAGATGATGACACCATAGTCAGGACATGCTCCTTTTCGTATAAGTCCTAAGCGAACACGGGTATCTTACCGGGTTATCGCACACAGAACAGTTCGGAAATGTTCGAAAAAACAGCAAAAAGCACGATTTCGTTCATCTTTATGCTGTGAAAGCTAAGAGTACACTTGCACTTGACGTAATCGGCAAATACTCTTAGTGAGTAAATGTTTGCCGTGGTGGCAAGGTGTTAGAACAACAGAGAATATAATGATGCAGGATTTGCGTCTGATATTAATCATTGTTGGCGCGATCGCCATAATCGCTTTACTGGTACATGGTTTCTGGACCAGCCGTAAAGAACGATCTTCTATGTTCCGCGATCGTCCACTGAAACGCATGAAATCAAAACGCGACGACGACTCGTATGACGATGATGTCGAAGCAGACGAAGGCGTGGGTGAAGTTCGTGTTCACCGCGTGAATCATGCCCCTGGCAACCCGCAGGAGCATGAAGCTCCTCGCCAGTCGCCGCAACACCAGTACCAGCCGCCTTATGCGTCGGCACAACCGCGTCAGCCGGTTCAGCCATCGTCTGAAGTGCCGGTACAGCCGCAGCATGCCCAGCGTCCGCCGCAGCAGCCGGTACACCAGCCACAGCCTGCGCCGCAGCAATCCGCTCAGCCGCAGCCAGTGCATCAGCCTGCGCCACAGCAACCTGTGCATCAGCCGCAGCCGGTTCAACAACAGCCCGTCGCGCCGCAGATTCAGCCCGTTCAGCCGACTGCACCGCAGCCGTCGCCACAGGCTTTCCAGCCTGCAGAACCCGTGGTCGAGCCACAGCCTGAGCCCGTCGTTGAAGAAGCGCCAGCCCCGGAAAAGCCTCAGCGTAAAGAAGCGGTGATCATCATGAACGTCGCCGCCCATCATGGCAGCGAGCTTAACGGTGAAGTGCTGCTCAACAGCATTCAGCAGGCCGGATTCAAGTTTGGCGACATGAATATTTTCCATCGTCATCTGAGTCCGGATGGCAGCGGCCCGGCGTTATTCAGCCTGGCGAATATGGTTAACCCGGGTACGTTTGATCCAGAAATGGTCGACTTCACCACGCCGGGCGTGACCATCTTTATGCAGGTGCCGTCTTACGGCGATGAACTGCAGAACTTCAAACTGATGCTGCAATCCGCACAGCATATTGCCGATGAAGTCGGTGGTGTGGTGCTCGACGATCAGCGTCGGATGATGACGCCGCAAAAATTGCGCGAGTATCAGGACCGTATCCGCGAAGTGAAAGACGCGAACGCCTGATACACTCAAGGCACGACAACTTCCTTTCTGAACCCCCGCCTGTCGGGGGTTTTTTATCATTGATGGTGCGATATGGAATCAATCGAACAACAACTGACCGAACTGCGAACCACGCTTCGCCATCATGAGTATCTTTACCATGTGATGGATGCGCCGGAAATCCCCGATGCAGAATATGACCGCCTGATGCGCGAGCTGCGTGAACTGGAAGCGCAACACCCGGAGCTGATTACTCCGGACTCTCCGACCCAGCGCGTGGGTGCTGCGCCGCTGGCGTCTTTCAGCCAGATTCGTCATGAAGTGCCGATGTTGTCGCTGGACAACGTCTTTGATGAGGAGAGTTTCCTGGCGTTTAACAAGCGCGTGCAGGACCGTCTTAAGAGCAGTGACAAGCTGACCTGGTGCTGTGAGCTGAAACTGGACGGTCTGGCGGTCAGCATTCTCTATGAAAACGGGGTGCTGGTGAGTGCCGCAACTCGCGGTGATGGTACGACCGGTGAGGACATTACCTCAAACGTGCGGACTATTCGCGCCATTCCGCTGAAACTCCACGGCGATAACATTCCGACGCGTCTGGAAGTGCGAGGCGAAGTTTTCCTGCCGCAGGCGGGTTTTGAAAAGATCAATGAAGATGCTCGCCGCACGGGCGGAAAGCTGTTTGCTAACCCGCGAAATGCGGCAGCGGGCTCGCTGCGCCAGCTCGATCCGCGTATCACCGCGAAGCGACCACTCACTTTCTTCTGCTATGGCGTTGGCGTGCTGGAAGGCGGCGAACTGCCTGATACTCATCTGGGGCGTCTGCTGCAATTCAAAGCATGGGGGTTGCCGGTCAGCGATCGCGTGACGCTGTGTGACTCGCCGGAAGCGGTGCTGGCGTTTTACCACAAGGTGGAAGAGGATCGTCCGACGCTGGGTTTCGACATCGATGGGGTGGTGATTAAGGTCAACTCGATGGCGCTACAGGAGCAACTGGGTTTCGTCGCACGTGCGCCGCGCTGGGCGGTGGCCTTTAAATTCCCGGCGCAGGAACAGATGACCTTTGTTCGTGACGTGGAGTTCCAGGTCGGACGCACCGGAGCAATTACTCCCGTTGCGCGTCTTGAACCGGTACAGGTCGCGGGTGTGCTGGTGAGTAACGCCACGCTGCATAATGCCGATGAAATCGAACGTCTTGGCCTGCGCATTGGCGATAAGGTGGTAATTCGCCGTGCTGGCGATGTTATTCCGCAGGTGGTCAACGTGGTGCTTTCCGAACGTCCGGACGACACGCGTCCAGTAGCATTTCCGACGCATTGCCCGGTATGCGGTTCAGACGTTGAGCGCGTGGAAGGTGAAGCGGTTGCTCGCTGTACCGGCGGTTTGATTTGCGGCGCGCAGCGTAAAGAATCGCTCAAGCATTTCGTATCTCGTCGGGCGATGGACGTGGATGGGATGGGCGACAAAATTATCGACCAACTGGTCGAGAAAGAGTATGTCCACACGCCGGCGGACCTGTTTCGGCTGACAGCCGGGAAACTGACCGGTCTCGACCGAATGGGGCCGAAGTCGGCGCAAAACGTGGTGGAGGCGCTGGAAAAATCGAAATCGACCACCTTTGCGCGCTTCCTGTATGCACTCGGTATTCGGGAAGTTGGAGAGGCCACGGCCGCTGGTCTGGCCGCTTACTTCGGGACTCTGGAAGCGCTGGAAGCGGCGTCTATTGACGAGCTGCAAAAAGTCCCCGATGTGGGCATTGTGGTCGCCACCCATGTGTTCAATTTCTTTGCTGAAGAGAGCAATCGCGAAGTCATCGGGCAACTGCTGGCGGAAGGCATTCACTGGCCTGCACCGGTGGTGATCAATGCGGAAGAGATTGACAGTCCATTTGCCGGGAAAACGGTAGTGCTGACGGGAAGCCTGAGCCAGATGTCGCGCGATGATGCTAAAGCGCGGCTGGTGGAGCTCGGTGCGAAAGTGGCGGGCAGCGTCTCGAAGAAGACCGATCTGGTTATTGCTGGCGAAGCGGCCGGTTCCAAGCTGGCAAAAGCGCAGGAGCTGGGGATTGCAGTGATTGACGAAGCGGAAATGCTCCGCCTGCTGGGTGTCTGAGATGGAGAAAGAGCAGCTCGTTGAGATTGCCAACACGGTGATGCCGTTTGGTAAATACAAAGGGCGTCGGCTGATCGATGTGCCGGAAGAGTATCTGCTGTGGTTTGCCCGCAAGGATGAGTTTCCGGCGGGTAAACTGGGCGAGCTGATGCAAATTACGCTGCTAATCAAAACCGAAGGGCTGAGCCAGCTGGTTCAGCCCCTGAAGCGCCCGCTTTAAGCTTTGGCGGCGCGGCTGTCCTGCTGCGCCTGTAACTGTTCGGTCTGGCGCTTATAGCGGCGCGCCAGTACCGCACAGACCATCAACTGAATCTGGTGGAAGATCATCAGCGGCAGCACCATCATCCCAATGACGGACGTCGGGAAAAGGATGTTGGCCATGGGGACGCCGTTTGCCAGACTCTTTTTCGACCCGCAGAAAACAATCGTGATTTCGTCGGCTTTGTTGAAGCCGCATTTGCGCGCCACAACGATGTTTACAGCAATCACGATGGCGAGCAACACGATGCTGACCACGACGATAAACAGCAGCGATCCCCAGCCCACTTTGTGCCAGATCCCGTTCACGACGGCTTCGCTGAAAGCGGAATAAACCACCAGCAAAATTGACGTTTGATCGGTCTTCGCAATCCATTTTTTATTTCGTGCGACCCACTTGCCGATCCACGGGCGGGAAAGGTGCCCGAGCACAAACGGCAACAGCAGTTGCAGCATGATTTTCCCGACCTGCTCCAGACTGCCTTCTGCGCCATGAATATTCATCACCAGACCAACCAACAGCGGGGAGAGGAAAATCCCCAGCAGGCTGGAGGCCGAGGCTGAGCAGACCGCCGCCGCAACGTTACCGCCCGCCAGCGAGGTAAAGGCAATCGCCGACTGTACCGTAGCGGGCAAAATGCACAGATACAGAAAGCCGGTGTACAGCATCGGATCAACGTTGACCGGCGCCCACCAGGCAAACAATACGCCGAGCACCGGGAACAGAATGAAGGTGCTGCACATAACCCACAGGTGTAACCGCCAGTGGCTGCCGCCCGCGATAATGGCTTCGCGTGAGAGCTTTGCCCCGTGCATAAAGAACAGGAGCGCGATGGCCGCGGTGGTGATGCCTTCAACAACAGGCACAAAATCTCCCTCAGCGGGGAAAAATGAGGCCAGCAGGACGACCGTAATCAGGGTCAGCGTAAACGGATCGAGGATACGAAAAATATTCATAAATACTCCAAGAATTCGGTGTCCTTATTTTGCGTTTTTCATTTTGAGAAATAAAATTGATTTATTGCATCTATATATGAATCGAATCGATGAATTATTCACTGCGTCAACTTCGGGTGTTTGTCACTGTAGCCCAGGAAAAAAGTTTTAGCCGTGCAGGCGAGTGCATTGGCCTGAGTCAGTCGGCAGTGAGCCACAGTATTAAAGAGCTAGAGCGCCAGACGGGCGTTAAACTGCTGGATCGCACGACGCGAGAAGTGGTGCTGACGGACGCCGGTCAACAACTGGCGGGTCGTCTGGAGCGACTGCTGGATGAGCTACACATCACGCTGCGTGAAGCGGGTAGGGTGGGCACGCAACTCACCGGGACGGTCCGCGTGGCGGCAAGCCAGACGATCTCCGCCCATCTCATTCCGCAGTGCATTGCGCAAAGTAACTTGCGCTATCCGGCGATCGATTTTGTCCTGCACGATCGACCGCAGCAGTGGGTACTGGAGAGTATCCGCCAGGGAGAAGTGGATTTTGGTATTGTGATTGATCCGGGGGCGGTGAGCGATCTGCAATGTGAAGCTGTGCTCTCCGAGCCTTTTCTCCTGCTTTGCCATGAGTCACACCCGCTGGCGACACGGGAATGGGTGAACTGGCAGGATCTCCGGGAGGAACGGCTGGTCTTACAGGATTATGCATCGGGTAGCCGGCCGCTCATTGACGCGGCGCTTGCGCACTTTGCGATAGAGGCCAATATTGTGCAGGAGATTGGTCATCCGGCGACGCTGTTTCCGATGGTAGAAGCAGGAATAGGTATTAGCATTTTGCCTGCGCTGGCGTTACCGCTGCCGCAGGGGAGCCACTTGCAGGTGAAGCGACTGACGCCGGTGGTGGAGCGGCAACTGATGCTGGCGCGTCGCAAGAATCGCTCGCTGTCGACAGCCGCCCAGGCGCTGTGGGAGGTCGTTCGCACCCAGGCGAATGCATTAACAAATTTACGTGCGCAGGATCCGCTTTATCAGATATAAACATCAATCTGATGGTCGTCGGAAGGATGATTAACGCCTTGCGCGTTTACCTGGGCTTGTTCCTGCTTTTGCTGAGCTTCTTCGGCCTGCTGGTGCTGTAACTGCGCCAGTTGTGCCTGCAACACTTTGATCTGTGTCTGGAGCATTTCTTGTTGTTTTTTCTTCTCTTCCGCGCTGCCAGTGCTATCCGGCACCTCTTTGAGCTTCTGCGTCAGTTGGGTGATTTTCTCCACAATCTGGGCGATCTGCGCGGCGGTACTGTTACCTGAAGCGGTTTTTGCGCTACTCCCGCCGCTTTGAACGGAAGGGGTTGAGACGTTGATGGTGGTCATCGTGGTTTCCTTTTGCCATTAAACCTACGATATCGGCATAGAAAGACAGACCTTCAGTGCATCCTCCTATTTCTGGCAGGGACAATTAGCCTTCATACGCGCTTGCCGGGCCCAGGATTGATATACATTTGCTATCGATCATCCGGGAAAACTGTATTGGTAATCGATTGCGTACTCTCGCTATAACCATTACCTCCCTCACTCAATGAGTGACTAGCTGATTATAAGGACATCTCATGACCGACTCCCACTTTTCCCAGAATCCCTGGAACAGCGCTGATATTATCCGCGGCTATAAACCTGACTTCACGCCGCGCGTCGCTTTTATCCTTGGATCGGGTTTAGGCGCGCTGGCTGAGCAGATAGAAGATGCGGTGGCGATCTCTTACGAGAAGCTGCCTGGGTTCCCGGTGAGTACCGTTCACGGGCATGCCGGTGAGTTAGTGCTCGGTCATCTGGCCGGGGTTCCGGTCGCCTGTATGAAAGGACGGGGGCACTTCTACGAGGGGCGCGGCATGACCGTGATGACCGACGCTATTCGCACAATGAAGCTACTGGGTTGCGAACTGCTGTTCTGCACCAATGCGGCGGGGTCTCTGCGTCCGGAAGTGGGGCCAGGGAGTCTGGTGGCGCTGAGTGACCATATCAACACCATGCCAGGAACGCCGATGGTTGGGCCGAACGATGAACGCTTTGGTGAGCGTTTCTTCTCGCTGGCGAATGCCTATGATGCCGATTATCGTGCGATTTTACAGACCGTAGCTGCCGACGAGGGTTTTACGCTGAGTGAAGGCGTATTTGTTTCTTATCCGGGACCTAACTTTGAGACGGCCGCAGAGATTCGCATGATGCAAATTATCGGCGGCGATGTGGTGGGGATGTCGGTGGTACCTGAAGTTATCACCGCCCGCCACTGCGGACTGAAAGTGGTTGCCGTGTCGGCGATCACCAATCTGGCGGAAGGGCTGGGGGATGTGAAACTCTCGCACGCGCAAACCCTGGCGGCGGCTGAACTTTCACGTCAGAACTTTATCGACCTGATTTGCGGGTTCCTGCGTAAACTGGCCTGAAACCGATAATAATAATGACCCCGCCAGCAGGCGGGGTTCGTACTCTACGGCAAGGAAGAAAAAAATGGGTATTGCGTCCCGATTAAAGATCATGTCGTTTATGCAATATTTTATCTGGGGAAGCTGGCTGGTCACCCTGGGTTCATACATGATTAACACCCTTCATTTTACCGGTGCCAACGTGGGTATGGTGTACAGCTCAAAAGGGCTGGCGGCGATTATTATGCCCGGCATTATGGGGATTATTGCGGACAAATGGCTGCGGGCAGAGCGTGCTTATATGCTTTGTCATCTGCTCTGTGCGGGCGCGCTGCTCTACGCGACGACGGTGACCGATCCGGACACCATGTTCTGGGTGATGTTGATCAACGCAATGGCCTTCATGCCGACGATTTCGCTTTCCAACAGTGTCTCATATTCCTGTCTGGCGCAATCAGGGCAGGATCCGGTGACGGCATTTCCGCCTATTCGCGTTTTTGGCACGATTGGTTTTATCGTTGCGATGTGGACCGTCAGTCTGATGGGGCTGGAGCTGAGCAGTGCGCAGCTGTACATTGCGTCTGGCGCATCGCTGCTGCTGGCTGCCTACGCACTCACGCTGCCGAAAATTCCGGTCGCCGAGAAGAAAGCGAGCGCGTCGTTTGCCAGTAAGCTGGGGCTGGATGCGTTTGTGCTGTTTAAAAATCCGCGGATGGCGATTTTCTTTCTGTTTGCCATGATGCTGGGTGCAGTGCTGCAAATTACCAACGTTTTTGGTAACCCCTTCCTGCACGACTTTGCCCGCGATCCGCAGTTTGCCGACAGTTTTGTGGTGAAATACCCGTCCATCTTACTCTCTGTCTCGCAGATGGCGGAAGTCGGCTTTATTCTGACTATCCCGTTCTTCCTCAAACGCTTTGGCATCAAAACGGTCATGCTGATGAGCATGCTGGCGTGGACATTGCGCTTTGGCTTCTTTGCCTTTGGAGACCCGTCTCCACTCGGATTTGTTCTGCTGCTGATGTCGATGATCGTCTACGGTTGCGCATTCGATTTCTTCAACATTTCGGGCTCGGTCTTCGTTGAACAGGAAGTGGATTCGAAAATTCGTGCCAGTGCGCAGGGGCTGTTTATGACGATGGTCAATGGCGTCGGCGCGTGGGTTGGCTCCATCCTGAGCGGTATGGCGGTGGATTACTTCTCAGTGGATGGCGTGAAGGACTGGCAAACTATCTGGCTGGTCTTTGCGGCGTATGCCCTGGCGCTGGCGGTGATTTTTGCGCTGTGCTTTAAGTACAAGCATGAACCTGAAAAGCAGGCACAGCCCTCGCTGGCCCGTTAATCCCCCTTTGCGGCGGGCATATGTTGCCCGTCGTTCCTGTTCTGCGACGCAATGTGGTAATTTGGCGCATCAGTCCTCTCCTCAGGAGCGCATTACCCATGGAACGCACGCCTCGTATCGATCTCAAGTTACTGCGTTATTTTCTTGCTGTCGCCGAAGAGTTACATTTTGGACGCGCCGCCGCTCGTCTGAATATGTCGCAGCCTCCATTGAGTATTCATATTAAAGAGCTGGAACAGGAGCTCGGCACGCTGCTGTTTATCCGCCATTCGCGCAGCGTAGCGTTGACCCATGCAGGGATAATCCTGATGGAAGAGTCACGACGTCTGCTTTCCAGCGCCAGCCAGGTGTTAGCACGCGTCGAACAGATCGGGCGCGGTGAGGCAGGGCGGATCGAACTGGGCGTGATCGGCACGGCGATGTGGGGAAAAATGCGCCCGGTAATGCGGCGATTCCTGAAGGACAATCCTAACGTTGAGGTGCTGTTTCGTGAAAATATGCCAGCGATGCAGATGGCCATGCTGGAGCGACGTGAACTGGATGCCGGTGTCTGGCGAATGGCGGTTGAGCCAGCGCCTGGGTTTACCAGCCTGCGATTGCATGAATCCTCTTTTCTGGTGGCGATGCCGGAAGGTCATCCACTGACTGTGCGGGAGGCTGTACCATTAGAAGCCCTGCGTAACGAATATTTCGTCACCATGCCTTCCATTCACACTGACTGGGCATTCCTGCAACGCGTTTGCCAGAGTGCGGGGTTCTCTCCGATGATCATACGTGAAGTGATGGAACCGCAAACGGTACTGGCGATGATCAGTATGGGAATTGGCATTACGCTGATTGCCGACAGCTACGCGCAGATGAACTGGCCGGGTGTGGTGTTCCGTCCATTAGAAGAGCGTATTCCGGCTGATTTGTACATTGTGTATGACCAGCAACAGGCGACACCCGCACTGGAACACATGATTAATGCCTTAACGGCGTAACGGGTACATCGCGTACTTTTTTGCTTCAACGTACCCGAACCGACCCCCGTTGTGGTACCTGGACGTCTGCCAGTGGATCAATCATTGTATAGCATCACCAATTGATCCTATGCGGTTGATGGTGACGCTGGGAATATATGTTTGAACCAATTGCCGCAAGGATTATTCACAATTTCGGTAAATGAAAATGTAGCAATGTATATGCGGTAGGTGAAATTTAAATTTGTTCTTTTTTATTGAATTTTTCCGTTCGGGGCGTATGCTGAAGTAAAATAAATGGAGGTTGTAATGTGCGAAAGGATATTAAGAAACGCTTCTTTTGATCATGAAGGCACTATTCTGAGAGACTGTCAGGAACTATTCACAGAGCCAGAGTTATCTTCTGGGGCTGATCCTGTATTATTCAGATCGTTAACCTCCGGAGAGTTAAAGCTGGCGCAAACTCTATTTAAGAATATCATCAACTACGACAGAGTAAAAATATATTGCGACCACAATCATTCAAGGTATCAATCTAAAGTAATAACCAATACCAGAAATGGTGAGATTCTTTTGAGTATAAACGAGTATAAATCTGATTTTTCAGCCGATTATACAAACTACCATGATTCTGTAAAATATCCTCATTTGTTTATATTTGCCATTTCTTTTGTCTGGCAATATTATCGGCATGACTCTTCTTTTCATGATAATACCTATGCATCAACACGCTGGGATTCATATCATCTTGATGAGCCTCATTTTATTTTTTACTCTATGGAACAACAGGCGGCAATGATTGCTGATTACTGGTTGCTGAAGAAACATGATTTTATGGAGTATAAAAAATTAAGCAGCTATAAAAAATATGAACAATTTAATTTTAATATAAGAAAAGAGTTATTGGGTAAATACCAATCTATTTTATGGGCGCATATTCAAACTAGGGAATCTTTCTGGTAATTTAATAGGCATTTTGTTGGAGTTATTACCTTTCTCGTATACATCCTTACTAAAACGTTCGAAAAACACCCTTATAGTTTTATTACTTTTCCACGCTTGCCACCGTCATCAATAAAATACGTTCCTAAACGCAATTTATCACTATCATCCTTTCTCATTAGAGTAAACTCCTCTACTAATGAATAATGTGTATAGGTTGAGCGATAAGTAAGCACCACCACATTAGCATTAATAACATTACTGGATATTAAATCAGACTTTATGAAATCGCCTAAGATTTGTTTTTTTCTTCTCATCAACATAAAAAATCTTCTTTGCTTGTAATTTTCGGGCAATCATTAGCTCCATTTGCATACATATTGGAGGAATCATTTTTATTATATAAACTTTGAAAGTAAACAACCTCTTGTTGAGCCTCGTTTCTTACCTCCGCATCACTCTGTATAAAAGAATGCGTTACAAGTCTCCCTATAAATGCGACAAGTACAGCAAAAAAGAACGCTACCGCAATCAATATGCATTTCTTGCTCTTCATTTAATTACCCCAACAATTCTGACTCGCATCGAGAAATTTGAGAACACGTTAACTTCCCACCAAAAATACCTAACCCAGGACCAGTGCTGAGTGCTCCTGAATAATTGCCAGCCGAATCCTTTGTTCCTGAACCAGAAAATTTACCCAATAATCTTCCTGAATGTATAATCCCTTTCGACTTGGTTTCTCCAGGAAATATACCACCACCAGAAATAGTCCCTGATATTGATAGCCCACCAGCAATTCCTACTCCGCTGTGCTCACAAAGAATATAGTACGCACAAATGTCACTATTTCCTGATGCCCTATTATTTGTCCCAATTGATATTTCAGTAGCAAAACTTCCTCCGCTAAATGTATCCAAAGAACCGCCAATATCAACTGAAAGAGAACAAGTTGGTGGTAAATATGTTGGCCCATTAGCTACGTCTATTGAAGCAGCAGAATTATCGTAAGACATTTGACCTTCCGATGCGGCATTGGCAGCGGAATCTGCCCATCAAGGTAGAAACAGACTTTAATATCATCACTATTATCATAATATTGAACGCCACTCGACATTCTTGAAAAATTAATTGCCTGACCCCATTCCCCCCCTCTTGTTAAGGATATCTACATTCTGTTTGAGATTTATAGGTATCATCCTCGATCGGAGAGGAACGATATTTTTGGCTATACCCTGCGGCCATTTTTTTTGCTTCGATGAGTTCTTCATTACTCATTTTTTTGGTAAGAAAATCAAGTTCATATTGAGTACTTAAAGAACCATTAATATACGCAACATAATACCATGCGTAGGCTTTTTTATAATCTATCGGCGCTTCTCCATTATTTTCAGTATAAAATGACCCAAGATTAATCTGTGCCTGGACATACCCCTGGCATGATGAAGCTTCGACCAGAGGTAAAACTTTATCCCGATCTTTCGAATGGAGTCCTAATCCTTTGCCATAAAAAGCCCCCAGTGAATTTCTTGCACTCATAGAACCAAGAGCAACAGCTTTAAGATACCATTTCTCAGCATCAATATTATTTTTTTCAACCCCTAAACCGTTAGCATAAATTTGCCCCAGGTTGTTCATTGCATTGGTATCATTTTTTTCTACAGCCTTTAATAGCCATTTTTTTGCTTCTGGATAATTTTTTTGTACGTTGGGGTTTGCGAGATACAGTGTGCCAAGATTCACTTGGGCCTTTGTCATGCCTTGCTCAGCTGCTTTTTTATACCACTTTATCGCTTGTTGGGGATCACTTAAAGTGCCCCAACCATTCTCATAGTAAAGGCCAAGGTTAAATTGTGCCTGTGCATAACCTTGCATCGCCGCCTTATTATACCAGTAGAGCGCTTTTGCGTAATTTTGACTTATACCATCACCATTTCCATAAGCAACTCCCAAATCTGTTTGAGCCTCCATATTTCCACTTTTTGCTAACTTGGTTAGATATGATATATCAACCGCCCTTTTTCTTTCTTTTAGATTCAAGTTTTTATTTAAGTAATGAAAACAAGAAATAATTAGTAAGAATGTTAGGGTTAATGTGATTTTTATTATCAATTTGTTTTTTTCATGTTACTGTGACACCTTTATAAGTAAGATGAATGAGTTTTCACTATATTATAATAAATAATGACTATTGTTTTTGTTCATAGGATAAAAGTGTATCAATAAGATAATCTGATACCTTATTTTGAAACTTGCTGCTTCCTTTATTTATAATGCTTTTCCCGCAGATCAACGCTAAATTCTTTGGATTTCTTTCACCATCTTTTATCATAGAATTAGCCACGTTTTCGATACATGCTGAACCTTTTTCTGCTACGGTCGCCACTCCGAAACTCATACCAGCCATAGCAATGACGGCTGAACCTTCTGATATCCCGAGTACATATTCAGATAGCGGATTGTAGGCATTATGCATTGTTTCCATGTTATGTATCACTCCCGCTGCATCACCCGGTGACAGATGGGTTACAGCTGAACTTGCCTGCTGGCAATAATTGCTAAACCCATTACCAAAATCTCCTATCCCGTTTAAACCTAAAGGATCTCTATATGCGACAGGATTTAACGGATATTGATACAGATTCCACGCGCCTTCCAACCCTATCGGATCCTGCGTGATATACCTTCCCTGTAACGGGTCGTAGTACCGGTGCCGGTTATAGTACAGTCCGGTCTCTTTATCCCATTGCTGTCCCGGCAGGCGGATGAGCTGTTGCAGATTCTCCGGGTTATCTTTTAGCAATAGGTTCCCACGCTCATCAAATTCTGCGAACGAATGATTAGCTGCACTTCCCTATAGGCGCAGTGGAGTTTTTTACTAACTTAACTCTGCCAGGCCAATTTGAACAATCAGCCTGGACTTTCTTTATCCTCATTTCTTACTTTTCGAATGTCGAAGTTTTCTTACTATTAGTGTGCATCCTCCTCCAATCCCACCTAAAGCAGCGCCAGTTGATATGCCTTCAAGAAGCAAAATATAGTCATTTGGTCCTACGCCTGAAAGTAAAAAAGTATACATAACACCTAAAGCTACGACTAATGAAGAATGAAATATACTTTTTTTTTGTATTAAATGGCCAGCAATGCAACCACACCAAAATAACATGGAGTAAGCTATTGCATTTGAAATTTTTATTAGCCAGATGTTTTGGAAAGAATCATTAAAAATATACCACATAATAATTCTAAAAGAGTTCCTCATAAATGCAATTAGATTTATACATATGATATAAGAAAGTGTCAATCCTATTCGTGATGGCAATTCAGAAATCTTGTTTATATATTTATTCATTATGGTTTTACTCAGTCTCTCCGCATAATTTATTCCCTAACTCTGGGGTCGCAACTGTATCCATGAAGCATTCATAACCATTTTTTGAACCGCACGTTAATGCCCTTGAATGAGCTTTTACGAGATTCTCAATGCAATCTGCAGCGGTGTTTACAGGAGCTGATTTACTTCCAATATTTTCGCTAGGGTCAGGTATCCCTTTCCCTGCTTCAATTTCATTCAACGGAAACAAACCGGTTTGAAAAACTTTTGCAGCAACAGACTTTGTGTTATCAAATTGATCCTTACACATTGCATACACATTTATATAATTAGTCCCGAGATGATTACTTCCTTTAACCACATTCCATTCGGAAAATTCCCATTCGGATATAGGTTTTGCAATTGGACCTTCGGCTTCACCTGCTGCATGATTATAAGCCTCTTTCATACCTGGCTGGCTGAGCCAATTGCCTAATCCATCCCAGCCAGATAACCCTAAAGGATCTATTATTTGTATCGGATCCAGCGGATATTGATACAAATTCCAACCTCCCATTAATCCAATCGGATCCTGCGTGATATACCTTCCCTGTAACGGGTCGTAGTACCGGTGCCGGTTATAGTACAGCCCTGTCTCCTCGTCATACTGCTGCCCCGGCAGACGGATGAGCTGTTCCAGGTTATACGGGTTATCTTCCCGCAGGATATTCCCCCATTCATCAAACTCTGCGCGCCACGCAATGGCCCCGTTAACGTCAATCAGTGCCAGCGGCAGGCCCCGGTGGTCGCAGTGGTACAGGTGGATTTTTCTTACCGGTATATATATCGGCTCCAGCTGATTTTTCATCTGCTCCGGCGTCAGGCCGCACTGTGCCAGCCACGTCCGGCTGGCTTCGCTGAGTTCCCCGCGCCGTAGATCTGCTTCCAGATTATCCACCATCGCCACCAGTTCCGGCGGGAAGGTCACGTTTGCTTCCTGCTGAAATTTCTCGGCCAGCGTGCGGCGGGTGGCTCTGGTCAGTTCTCCGGTTGCCGTTTCAATACGGATGAGCGGCGTGAAGCTTCCCGGCAGGTACACCGTCTGGATGCGGGTTTTGTCCGTCTGCGTGGTGGTCAGCCGGTCGCCATCCCAGGCGTACCACACGGTTTCCTGCAGTGCCGGCTGTGAACACGAGCCATCGTGAAATACCGTACATGCCCACACCCGTTTGCTGACGCGGCGGCCCGGCGGGTCGTAAAGATAGCGGCTTTCCGTCAGCACGTTGCCCTGTTGCATCCGGCGGTAGTGCGTCAGCCGGTGCTGGTTATCATAGCGGTAATGATGCACGACGCTGCCGTGCGGGCGTATCCGGCGCTCGTCTTTCTCTGTCAGCCTGCCGTGTTCGTCATAATGGTAAAAATTCTCCACATCCTGGGTGATGCGGTTATCCCGGAAATGGTCCGGCAGCATCGGGTATCTATCCCGTTGCGCTGTCCGGTTGCCCGCCGGGTCGGTGAACGTCCACTGCGCCAGGTCGTGGTGGGGCGATGTGATATGTGTACCGAGGAGCCTCCCGGCGTCGCCGTACTGATAATCCCGCTGCTCATGCTGCCCGCGGATGCGGACCAGCTGTCCGCCGCTGTTCCAGGTGTAGTCGCGGTTAAGCTGAAGAATGCTGAGGTGATGGCTCTGTAGCTGACCGCCTGGGGTGTATGCCGTGGTCAGGTCGTATTCGCCGAAGCGGCGCTGCGTCTCCCGGTGCAGGCGGTCGCGGGTGAAGTCGATAAGCGGCGTGTCGCCGGGCTTCATGCCGGCCAGATACCCGCTGCCGTAGGTCAGCCACGCCACCGGGGGAAGGGCGTCCGGTGTCACGCGGTCCGGCAGTCCCTTATCGCTGTAATCGTGCCGGGTTTCGTGCTGCCACAGCAGCTCTCCCGTTTCGGGATGCTGCACCGTCTGGCGTTCAAGGTTCATCCGTCCCTGTTTATCGTACTCATACTGCACGGCGACGCGGTGGCCGTCGCTGAGATGGCTGACTTCGGCCAGCCAGCCACGCTCGTTGTACTGCCAGCGTTCTGCCTCTTCGTCATTCACCGTTCGGTATGTCAGGCGGTCTGACGCATCGTAATGCCAGAGGGTGACAAGGCTTTCGTCCTCACTGCGGATAAGCTGCCCGGTAATACCGTACTGATAACGCTGCGTCCTGCCGTCAAAGCCCGTTTCCTGCACCAGCCTGTCCAGCACATCATAAGCGAAGGTGGTGTGGCTGCCGTTTTCGTTGGTCAGTTGCGTCACACGGCCTGCGGCGTCGTATGCCATCTGCCGGGTCAGGCCGCCAGTGGTGGTGCTCACCGGGTGTCCAGCGGCATCATACTCTGTGGTCTGCCTGCTGCCGTCCGGGTGGAGCACGACCATCAGGTCGCCCGCGATGCTGTACTCATAGCGGGTTTCGTGGCCCTGTGCATTTTTCTGGCTGACCAGTCTGCCCCGGTCATCGTAAGCACGGTACTGGCTGAGGCCTTCTTCCTGATGAAGGGCAGTGACCTGACCGAAGCGGTCATATTCGTAACGGGTCTGGTAGCCGGAGCAGTCGGTGAAGGTGAGCAACTGCCCGTAGCGGCTCCACGTCATCTGTTTCCGGCTGCCGGTGGCGTCTTCGCTGGCAGACGGGTATTCGCTGTGCGGGTTGTCATAAAACCAGCGGGTGGTGCTGCCGTCGCGCAGGGTGTCGGCGATGAGTCTGCCCTGAATGTCGTATTCCTGCCGGCTTTGCAGGCCGTTCGGGTATACGGTGTCCGTCAACTGGCGCTGGCTGTTGTAATAAAATTCAGTACGCCTGCCGTCTGGCGCGATGATTTCTTTTAACTGGCCGGAGCCGGGACTCAGGCGGTATTCCGTCTTGCGGCCCGCCGCATCGGTCTGTGCAATAAGTCTCCCTGCCGGGTCGTATTCACTGTGAATGGCGCTGCCATCGGAGCGTTCCTGTCTGACCACCCGCTTCAGCCCGCCTTCGCCTTCGGTGTGCAGCACCTCACGACGGTTCAGACTATCGGTGATAATGACGCGGTTCTGTTCATACGAGTAGGTATAGCTTAAGCCTTCCGGGTTACGCTGTTCCGTTACCCGCCCGGCGATGTCATAGCGATAGCGTATCTCTGGTCTGCCCGCATAACGGTGTGCCACCATGCGTCCCGGATGCGGCGGGTCATACGTAAAATGGCGTACTGCCGTGCCGCTGCGGTCGTATACCGTTGCCAGTTCGCCACGCGGGGAATAGTCGTATCGCGCCAGCGGCGCGGCGGGCAGAGTGTCCGGGTATTCCGGGTCGTGGATCAGCCATACTTCTGCCAGACGAAGGCCGTTGTCCGTGCCGTACGCGGTGGCGGGCAGAGCATCCGGGAAGGGAAGGGGTTTTGTGCCACTGGCGGTTACCTGCTTCCGGTACTGTGCTGCCCGCTGCGCCTGCGTGGTCAGCACCAGCCGGAAGCGGCGGCCTGCACCGTCCGTCACGGCGCTGATTTCCCCGGCTGCATCACCGGTAGCGGCACGATGGAAGACCATTCTCCGCCCTAAATTGTCCACCAGAGCCGTCAGCGTCCGGTACGGCGGCAGCGGGGCAGGTAAGGGTTCCTCCGCTCCCGGTACGCGCGCAGACCAGCCCAGGATCCACCACGGTCCCTGAACGCTGTTGGTTGCCAGATACACGTGTGGACTGGTGCGAATGTCTTCCGGCAGGGCCTGCCACAGCACATGCAGTACATTGCTTTCATGCAGCGCCGGCACGCCGCCCCGCGCCAGCCAGAGCGATTCGCTGCGGCTGAAGGCCGTTTCACCGGGAAACAGCGGCTCAAAGTGGATGCTTCTGCCGCCGTTATCGTTAATTATCAGTTCGTTATCGTGGATTTGTAAGCGGATATCGAAGGGCGCTTTCCAGCCGGGGCCAAAAATACCCACCGGTGCAGGCGTTTTCGTCCGGTAGCTGTTGTAAGTCCTCGAGAGCACAAACGGTAACGGACCGGGCAGGGCGAAATCGGTTTCGCCGGGCAGCACCTTTGCACCCAGCAACGGGTTGACTGGATTACCGGAAGTCATGCCCCCAGGGCAGACCGAACAGGCCACACCGGTGGGGGCGCCAATCATCACACCCGCAGAGCCCTGGATTATCGGGCCACCCTTCATGGTGCCGTCGCCCTGACGCGCCGCCGGTTTTCCGCTCATAGACAAATCCTTCTGATAATGCTGAATTTACTGTTATCGTTTTA
Source organism: Citrobacter sp. CFNIH10 (assembly GCF_002934585.1). Classification (NCBI taxonomy): domain Bacteria; kingdom Pseudomonadati; phylum Pseudomonadota; class Gammaproteobacteria; order Enterobacterales; family Enterobacteriaceae; genus Citrobacter; species Citrobacter sp. CFNIH10. The sequence goes on along the minus strand of NZ_CP026216.1, from coordinate 4,949,088 downwards.
CATAAACGCAAATGCGCAGCCGTTGACTCAGTACTTACGCATATCCGGCGGCTGACTGCTGCTTTCTTCCGGCACCTTCGGCGGGTCTTCCGCTGCGCCGCAGTTCCAGTTAATCATCAGCGCGTCGCCACTGAGTGTTTGCACGCCCTGAAGATTAATAGCCGTGCCGTTAAGGAAGATTTTGCCGTCCTGCGTCAGCACCAGGCGCGCCTGTCCACAACGCAACTCCAGATGTTCTCCGGCAGAGTACACCGCCACCTTTCCGGCGCTTTCTGTCCGGGTTTTGCCTACCGTGAAGCTGACGTTTTCCCCCACGCTGACGTCATACCCTTTGCCAACCAGCAGGGATTTCTGAATACCGACCTGTGAGGACTGCATCAGCGCCACCGAGGTGTTCATCACTCCACCCACCGTAGTCTGGTATGCCACCCCCACGCTCAGGGCGCGGACAATCCCCACTGTTTCCGCCTGATTCATGCCCACGGTGACACTCTGATTCTGGCCCACGGTCTCTTTCTGGTTCTGCACCACTGTCTGTATCTGGTTTTGCTTCACGGTGATAAGCTGATTACCGCCGATCGTTTCCCGGTGGTTTGCCGTCACGTCAGTGGTGCGGTTATTCAGTACATCGGTGTCCATGTCTTTCTGCGCATGGATATACACCTGCTCCTGCCCGGTCGCATCCTCAAAACGCAGTTCATTAAACCCGCCGCCCTTATAGGTTTTTGAGCGAATGGTCATCTGTGTTTTCGTGCCGGGCAGGCTGCCGGGGGAGCGGTTATCGTCGTGATAGGTACGCCCCATAATGATGGGCTGGTCGGGGTCGCCATTGAGGAAGTCCACGATGACCTCCTGGCCCACGCGCGGAATGGCCAGATTGCCGAACCCGGCACCCGCCCACGCCTGCGACACCCGTATCCAGCAGGAACTATCCTCATTGCTTTTATGATAACGGTCCCAGTGAAAGCGCACCCGCACACGACCATGCTCATCGCAGAAGATTTCTTCGCCCGACGGCCCAGTGACAATGGCACTTTGTGGACCATCCACTTTTGGCTTTATCAACGGCTGCGGTCGCCAGGTTCTGTCGGCGGGGATCACTTCAAACTGATTATTCAGCGTGGTGCCCATACCCTGTCCGCCTTTCATCGCCTGTGGCTGTTTTCCCGTCAGAACGCTGCTGACAACCTGCCACTTTTGGTTAAGCGTGTTTACCGGATGCCCGGTAAGTGTGAAGGTTGTGCCCGGCCACAGTAGGGGAGAGTTGCTGATACAGGCGGCGGTTTCCGCATTGTTACGCCAGCCCTCTATCTGGTAGCGGGCGAAATCCTGCCCGTGTTGTTCATCCTTAAAACGCCCCGGCCAGTCAAAGACTTCATACTGCTTCCTCTGTCCGTTCAGATTTTCACCAGAATGTCCGTAATACCCGGGCCACTTCGGCATTTTAAAGGTGTAGTCCTGAGTTTCTACGGAATAGGGGCGGATTTGAGCCTGGTAACTGAAGGTACTGACACTCGGAATGGTAATTTCTAATGAACAGTTTGGATTGAATGGCAGTTCACCGGCATCGGATAATCCGGCAACGTTATCGCATAGCGTCAGTGTCTGCGCCGGGCTGTCAGCAGCAAAACGATCAAAAAAGAAAATACCTTCCTCTGACCACAGCCTGGTAAGAAACGTAAGGTCCGTCTCACCATACTGAACGCAGAATTCTCGCGCCGGGTGGTCTTCATAAAACCAGGGCTTCCAGTCAGTAATGCCGTTCTCCTCCAACAAGGTGGCGGAAATGGTCTGAATGTCCTGTTGCTGGAAGATGCGAAAATTCTGGCGCAGACCGCTGCGCCAGAGGGGAGGAGTGATGGTTAGGCTGTAGCACATCTGCCAGCCGTTGTACTCTTTCATCCCAAACCGGGTAACGATACCGCTGACATAGCGCTGAGGCGTATTGCCCTGCCAGATAGTCAGGGTGGCATTTTTCTCCAGTAGCTTTTCTGCGGTCTCTCCGAAAGAATCGCTGGCAACATCAATATCCAGCACAAACGGAAATGAGTGGCGCTGCCTTAACACAAAATTCACCACGGCGAAGGTTTTTTGCCCCAGCCCGTCCACGTCCAGCGTAAAACGCAGTCCTTTCAAAGACACAACGACCTCCCCTGATGCAGATAAAAGTATCCTGCGGGAACCGATAGTGCGGCGGAGGATAAAGCGAACCTGACGACACAATACCGAACAGAATAATAACTACTGTTATTGTATGAAACGGAATACTCTCTTTCGGGGCTGTTTTTTTTGATGGATATCAATGGAATGGACAGACGGGGAAAGTATTTTCCCGAAACGGGCTATATTTTGCGCTATTTATTTTTATTCTGAATTTATATTATTTTTAATATTTACAGCGTGCTTGATTTGGCATGAAATTCCCCAGACTCGGTACAGGCTCGAATCTGACAAACAGTACATAGCAAAAAGGCGCCTTTAGGGCGCCTTTTTACATTGGTGGGTCGTGCAGGATTCGAACCTGCGACCAATTGATTAAAAGTCAACTGCTCTACCAACTGAGCTAACGACCCGAAGTGGTGGGTGATGACGGGATCGAACCGCCGACCCCCTCCTTGTAAGGGAGGTGCTCTCCCAGCTGAGCTAATCACCCACTTCGGTACTTCACAATAAGAAATTTAGCTGGCGAGAAAGTGGTGGGTGATGACGGGATCGAACCGCCGACCCCCTCCTTGTAAGGGAGGTGCTCTCCCAGCTGAGCTAATCACCCACTTCTCAATTTCTTATCGACACGGCGGAGACTACATAAAGTAGTTGGTGGGTGATGACGGGATCGAACCGCCGACCCCCTCCTTGTAAGGGAGGTGCTCTCCCAGCTGAGCTAATCACCCCCGCTGTGTGGAGTCGCATTATAGGGAGAGTTGAAAATGAGTCAACGCATTTTCTAAAGAAATTGTTTGTTCGTCGTAATTTTAAGCAAAACGATCGTGAAACGGTCTCTGGCGCATGATTTCTAAACAAAAAGGGTTCTGTACGGCGTTTACCCGGTAACAACATTGAGGATTTACTTCACAGTGATAGAATATCGGCCATTCCATTTTTCCCGGATTTGCCGGTTGTCGGCATCTTTATAAACGTAAGGCCATTTCATGAAAATCAAAACTCGCTTCGCGCCAAGCCCGACAGGCTATCTGCACGTTGGTGGTGCGCGTACTGCTCTCTATTCCTGGCTTTTTGCACGTAATCACGGCGGTGAGTTTGTGCTGCGTATTGAAGACACCGATCTCGAACGTTCCACGCCGGAAGCTATCGAAGCCATTATGGACGGTATGAACTGGCTGAGCCTGGAATGGGACGAAGGTCCGTACTTCCAGACTAAACGTTTCGATCGTTATAACGCAGTGATTGATGAGATGCTCGAAGCGGGCACGGCCTATAAATGCTACTGCTCCAAAGAGCGCCTGGACGCACTGCGTGAAGAGCAGATGGCGAAGGGTGAAAAGCCGCGCTACGACGGTCGTTGCCGTCATGGTCATGAACATCACGCAGATGATGAGCCTTGCGTTGTCCGTTTTGCCAACCCGCAGGACGGCTCTGTCATTTTTGACGACCAGATCCGTGGCCCGATCGAATTCAGTAATCAGGAGCTGGACGATCTGATCATCCGCCGCACCGACGGTTCCCCGACCTATAACTTTTGTGTAGTGGTGGACGACTGGGATATGGAGATCACCCACGTCATTCGTGGTGAAGACCATATCAACAATACCCCGCGCCAGATCAACATTCTGAAAGCGCTGAACGCGCCGGTGCCGGTGTACGCCCACGTCTCTATGATCAACGGCGACGACGGTAAAAAACTGTCCAAACGTCACGGCGCGGTGAGTGTGATGCAGTATCGTGATGACGGCTATCTGCCGGAAGCGCTGCTGAACTACCTGGTGCGTTTGGGCTGGTCCAGCGGCGATCAGGAGATCTTCACCCGTGAAGAGATGATCAAGCTGTTCTCCCTTGGAGCGGTCAGCAAATCTGCCAGTGCGTTCAACACGGAAAAACTGCAGTGGCTGAACCATCACTACATTAACTCGCTGGCGCCGGAGTATGTGGCAACGCATCTGCAGTGGCACATCGAGCAGGAAAACATCGATACCCGTAACGGCCCGGAGTTGGCTGAACTGGTGAAACTGCTGGGCGAGCGTTGCAAAACACTGAAAGAGATGGCGCAGAGCTGCCGTTACTTCTACGAAGATTTTGCCGAGTTTGATGCCGATGCCGCGAAGAAACACCTGCGTCCGGTGGCGCGTCAGCCGCTGGAAGTGGTGCGTGACAAACTGGCAGCCATTACCGAGTGGACGGCTGAAAACGTGCATCACGCGATTCAGGCTACTGCTGATGAGCTGGAAGTGGGGATGGGTAAAGTCGGTATGCCGTTACGTGTGGCGGTAACCGGTGCGGGTCAGTCTCCTGGCTTAGACGTAACGGTGCACGCGATTGGAAAAACTCGCAGCATTGAGCGCATCAATAAAGCTCTGGCTTTTATTGCGGAGCGTGAAGCGCAACAGTAAGCGATCGCCGCATTAATGAAACGGCAGGGGAGACTCTGCCGTTTTTCTTTGCATTACTCAGAATCGTTCAGACCCAGGCGTGTAAGGAAACCACGGATACCTTCACGTGAAAGGAATAGCGCTAACTTTTCCTGTTCCGCAGCGGACATATTTTCCACGGCATCAATAATTTGCCTATAGGCATGACTGCGTACGACGGGATTGTACTCGGCCAGCGGCTCTTCAGCCTGATAAAATGCAGAATGGTTACGAAACGCCGGGATGTTCAAAATAAACTCCCGCACGCGTGTATCGATATGAACGAGTCTTGCCCGACCACCTTTAACACCTGGAAATTTTTCCGTTTCCCATTTTTGTTCACGTATCCAACGATTCACGGTTTGCTTAGCGACACCGAGGCAATCTGCCAGTTCTTCGGTGGTCATTTTGCTGCGTAATCTTTTCATATTATTTGCTGTCGCGGATCCCTAAGCGTTGTAATAAACCGGTAATCCCTTCCCGCAGTAGCAAAGAGGTAAAGTGTTTTTGTTCGGCAGGCGTCATCTCTTTCACCAGCTTGATCAGGAGTGCTTCCAACGAGGCATCGCCAGGGGGTGAGAAGGTGTCAGACAATCCTTCCGCTGAGCGTTCTGCGCTGCGGATATATTCACGAACCTGTTCGTTAACATGCACCAGTCGCGCTTTACCGCCCTGAACGCCTGGTTTTGGTGATGTCGCCCAACCTTCTTTTCGCACCCATTTATTAATAGTCTGTCGGCTGTAACCCGTCAGATTCGCGAGTTCTTCTGGCGTCATCCGTTCCTTGAACATAACGATTCCCTGAATAGTCGTGTGGTTAATTAGTGGTTCATTTTATAGCACCATTTTAGTGGAAACCGTGACGTGTTTAACTACTGAATGCGAGTTGTTGCGCATTGTTCTTCATTTGTCTGCTTTTTCAGCGATTAGAATCGGCGCTTTCAATTTGCCGTTGACACATGCGAAGGGAATTCATATGATGCCGCCCGTCAACTCGACAAGCTTTACGTAATGGGGCTATAGCTCAGCTGGGAGAGCGCTTGCATGGCATGCAAGAGGTCAGCGGTTCGATCCCGCTTAGCTCCACCAAAAATTGAACCCAACAATTTTGGTACGTAAACGCATCGTGGGGCTATAGCTCAGCTGGGAGAGCGCTTGCATGGCATGCAAGAGGTCAGCGGTTCGATCCCGCTTAGCTCCACCAAATTCAGAACCCTCGCTGCAAAGCGGGGGTTTTTTTATCTCTGCGCGCCTTTCATTTTTGTAATACAGTTTCTATTAAGGCAGAATTTGTGCTCACAAATTCGGTGGATTTATCTGGCGGGTATAGGTTTGCTTCGCGGTGCGAATAAACTTATCATTTATGTGACAAATAGTTCGTTCCGTGAGAGCAGTTAATTCATGCCACCCAAGCATAACCTGATAAATAATATAAGAATATTCGCTCTTGCGATCGTGCTCTCCATCGCAGCCATCCAGTTTTCACGTTTGATTTCCCCGCGGACCATAGTGGACTCCAGCGATATCTATCTTTCGTGGCTACCGCTGTGCGTTCTGCTGTCGATGCTGCTGCTGTTTGGTCGACGCGCTGTTCTGCCCATTGTGCTGGCGTTATACCTGACCAATCACTGGAATCTTCATCTGCCGTTTGCGCAAGGTATCGTGTTGCTCTTTTGTCAGATGTTTGCCGTACTAGGAACGAGCGCGCTTGTTCGCTGGCATATTGGACCGCGCTGGCGTTACGGCTTGCCCGATCGCAATATCTGGCGCAGGGTGATTTGGTTTGGCTTTGTGGCTCCTGTCGGGATGAAGATCAGCATGTATCTCGCCGGGCATTATCTCGACTTCCCGGTCGCGGTGTCGACATTCTTTGGTGCTGCGGCAGCCATCTTCACGATTGTCGATATTCTGAGTCTGATCTCGGCGGCGCTGATCTTCACCTTGCTGTTTTATTATCCGCTACGGATGATTGTGAATCCACGGTATGCCCGAACGTTCTGGCGCAGAGACATTGCCCCGTGTTTCGATAAAGAAAAGCGCTTATTTACCGTCAGTTGGCTGGCCTGTATTTCGGCCCTTCTTGTCATTATGTGTTCTCCCCTGGAGAGCGGATACATTGCAGGGTATCTGGTGCCGGTCTTCTTCATTATTTTTACCACCGGCGTGGGTAAACTCACCTATCCGTTTATTAATCTAAGCTGGGCGATTAGCACGCTGTTCTTGTTGACCTATAACCGCAATTTCTTACAAGGCGTGGGGTCGGAGTATTCGCTGGCGTTTATCCTGTCGGTTCTTGTTTCGTTCAGTATCTGCCTGATGTATATGATGCGCATCTTTCAGCGCAGTGAATGGCTTAATCGCCGCTGGCATATGCAAGCGCTTACCGACCCCTTAACTCGTTTACCGAATCTGCGTGCGCTGGAGCAGTTCCTGAAAAAAGAGTCAGGGCAGAGCGTCTGCTGTCTGCGACTGGAGAATCTGGAGTTTCTGAGCCGTCACTACGGCATGTTAATGCGCGTGCACAGCAAACGCACGGTGCACCGTATGCTGCAACCGTTGATGCTTGAGAATGAAAAAATCTTTCAGTTGCCGGGGAGTGAATTATTACTGGTGCTTAACGGGCCGGAAATGGACGCCCGTCTGCAACATATGCTCGACCTGTTGAACAGTCGTAAAATTTACTGGAACAACACCGGGCTGGACATGGGCTACGGCGCATCCTGGGGACAATGGGATGGGAAGCAGGAGACGCTGCAACCGCTGTTGGGTCAGTTAAGCTGGCTGGCGGAACAATCCTGCGCCAATCACCGGGTACTGGCGCTGACGCATAGCCAGGAAGTCGCGACGGGCCAGACGACCGAACGGGTGCTGCTGCTCAATAAAATTCGTAAAGCGCTCGATAACGGCGATCTCCTGCTTTATGCGCAGCCTATCCGCGACGCTCACGGCAAAGGGTACGACGAGATTCTTGCGCGGCTGAAAAGCGATGAAGGTATCATGACGCCGGATCAGTTCATCCCGCTGATCGCGCAATTTAACCTCAGCGCCCGTTTTGATTTGCAGGTGGTGGAAGCCTTGCTGAACTGGCTATCTGCGCATCCTTCTGGCGAGGCGGGACCGCTTTTCTCGGTGAATCTCATGCCGCTGACCCTGCTGCAAAAAGAGACGGCGCCGCGCATTATTCGCCTGTTCACCCGCTATGGTATCGCCCCGGAAACGGTGATCATTGAGATCACCGAAGAGCAGGCATTTTCCAATTCGGAAACCAGCATGCAGAACCTTGAACAGTTGCATAAATTCGGCTTCCGGATTGCGATTGACGATTTTGGTACCGGGTATGCCAATTACGAGCGCCTGAAGCGTTTGCAGGCTGACATCATCAAAATCGACGGCGTGTTTGTAAAAGATATTCTGACAGATTCACTGGACGCGATGATTGTGAAGTCGATAACCGATCTGGCAAAGGCGAAGTCGTTAAGCGTAGTGGCGGAATACGTGGAAACACCTGCGCAGCGGGAGCTGCTGTTAAGCCTGGGCGTGAACTACCTGCAAGGGTATCTGATTGGACGACCGAGGCCGTTAGGGGAATCACAGGTATAAAAAAACGGGGATGCGCTCCCCGTTTTTTGTGTCAGTGCTGTCTTACAGAACCAGTGCGGCGATAGAGGCAGACAAGACGCTCACCAGCGTAGAGCCGTAAACCAGTTTCAGACCGAAACGGGATACGACGTTACCTTGCTCTTCGTTCAGGCCTTTAATCGCGCCTGCGATGATACCGATAGAAGAGAAGTTGGCGAAGGAGACCAGGAATACAGAAAGGATACCTTCCGCGCGTGGAGAGAGCGTGGCGGCGATTTTCTGCAGATCCATCATTGCAACGAATTCGTTGGAAACCAGTTTGGTCGCCATGATACTGCCTACCTGCAACGCTTCGCTGGACGGCACACCCATCACCCAGGCAATCGGGTAGAAAATGTAGCCCAGGATGCCCTGGAAGGAGATGCTGTAGCCGAACCAACCGGTGACGGTGGCGAACAGGGCGTTCAGCGCGGCGATCAGGGCGATAAAGCCGATCAGCATGGCGGCAACGATAATCGCAACTTTAAAGCCCGCCAGAATGTATTCACCCAGCATTTCGAAGAAGCTCTGGCCTTCGTGCAGGTTGGACATCTGGATGTTTTCTTCGCTGGCATCAACGCGGTACGGGTTGATCAGCGACAGCACGATAAAGGTGCTGAACATGTTCAGAACCAGCGCCGCAACCACGTATTTAGGTTCCAGCATGGTCATGTACGCACCGACGATAGACATGGAAACGGTGGACATTGCTGTCGCGGCCATGGTGTACATACGGTTGCGGGACATTTTGCCGAGAATATCTTTATACGCGATAAAGTTCTCAGACTGACCGAGGATCAGCGAGCTGACGGCGTTGAAGGATTCCAGTTTGCCCATGCCGTTGACTTTGGATAACAGGAAACCAATGGCACGGATGATAATCGGCAACACGCGAATATGTTGCAGAATACCGATCAACGCTGAAATGAAGACGATAGGGCAGAGAACTTTCAGGAAGAAGAAGGCCAACCCTTTATCGTTCATGCTACCAAAGACGAAGTTCGTCCCTTCATTGGCGAATCCGAGCAGTTTTTCAAACATTTCGGAGAAGCCTCTCACGAAGCCGAGGCCGACGTCAGAGTTCAGGAAGAACCACGCCAGTAACACTTCGATAACAAGCAGTTGAACGACATAACGAATGCGAATTTTTTTACGGTCACTGCTTACCAGCAATGCGAGGATCGCAACAACGGCAAGTGCCAGGACAAAATGAAGGACGCGGTCCATATTTGCTCCAAATATGAGGCAGGTTAAGTTTTCGTGCACATTCTATGCAACGTGTACAAAGAAAACGAGATCTAACACACACTATAATCAGGACCTGTGACGAGATTCAAAAATAGTGATCCGGCATACACTTCTGTTATGTCTAATGCGAAAGTAAATAGTTAAGTTATTGTGCTAATATAATAACAATTATTAAACATGCCACGCGCATTCCTGTACCCACACTTTTATCGTTCCCGCCTATTAGAGAAATCAAGGTTACCTTTTTTACATGCACTTGATAACCATTCTCATCAGGCATACTATAAAACATAGCAAAGGCTATGTTTCCGAGGCAGAAGATGACAAACGATCGCGTTGAGAGTAGCAGTGGAAGAGCAGCGCGCAAGTTAAGGCTCACATTAATGGGACCTGCGTTTGTCGCGGCTATCGGCTATATCGACCCGGGCAATTTTGCGACCAACATTCAGGCCGGTGCCAGCTTTGGTTATAAACTGTTGTGGGTCGTGGTCTGGGCAAACCTGATGGCGATGCTGATTCAGGTCTTGTCTGCGAAACTGGGTATTGCGACGGGTAAAAATCTGGCTGAACAAATTCGCGATCACTATCCGCGGCCGGTAGTCTGGTTCTATTGGGTGCAGGCGGAGATTATCGCGATGGCGACCGATCTCGCGGAATTCATCGGGGCGGCGATAGGATTCAAACTGATCCTCGGCGTTTCGTTATTGCAGGGGGCGGTGCTGACCGGGATCGCCACCTTTCTGATCCTGATGCTCCAGCGGCGTGGACAAAAACCGCTGGAAAAAGTGATCGGCGGCCTGCTGCTGTTTGTCGCCATGGCTTATATCGTTGAACTGATCTTTTCCCAGCCCAACTTTGCACAGTTGAGTAAAGGCATGATAATCCCTGACTTGCCCAACTCAGAAGCGGTATTTCTGGCCGCCGGGGTGCTGGGCGCTACCATCATGCCACATGTAATCTACCTGCACTCTTCGTTAACACAGCACCTGCATGGCGGCACGCGTCAGCAGCGCTATGCGGCGACAAAATGGGATGTAGCTATCGCCATGACCATTGCGGGGTTCGTCAATCTGGCGATGATGGCGACTGCCGCCGCCGCGTTTCACTTCAGTGGTCACACCGGTGTTGCCGATCTGGATCAGGCTTATCTGACGCTGGAGCCGTTATTATGTCACGCGGCGGCAACGGTCTTCGGACTGAGCCTGGTGGCGGCGGGGTTGTCGTCAACGGTGGTTGGTACGCTGGCGGGGCAGGTCGTGATGCAGGGGTTTGTCCGCTTTCATATCCCCTTATGGGTGCGTCGTACCATCACCATGATGCCGTCCTTTATCGTGATTCTGATTGGCCTTGATCCGACGCGGATTCTGGTGATGAGCCAGGTGCTGTTAAGCTTTGGTATTGCACTGGCGCTGGTGCCGCTGCTGATATTTACCAGCGACAGCAAACTGATGGGCGATCTGGTGAATACCCGCTGGGTTAAACAGACTGGCTGGATGATTGTGGTGCTGGTGGTGGCGTTGAACCTGTGGTTGCTGGTCGGCACGGTGCTGGGGTTGTGATCTAACCCGCCGTGACACGCAACAGGTCACGGTTTTAGTCCTGGATTTCCGTTATCCTGCATCTTGCATTATCCACTGGCGAGCGTTCATGAATCACTTTGATCTCTCTTTCCTGAAGTATTTACAGGATAACAGCCCGCTGTCGATTGACGAGGCGGTTCAGCGTTTCGGTAAGACTCTCTCCACGCTAAAACGCACCATGAAAGAGCTCAATGAACTCTTGCCGGAAGACGTCCAGCTCCATCAGGATAATCAGTTTATTACAACCCGGATTGGCTATAGCGAATACCGGCAATTTTTAGCGCGTATACGTTTTAATCGCTATATCACTACGTCGGAAGAGCGTGTGAGGGATCTCCTCGTGGCGCTCTGTTTGCATGATGTGGTGAATAAAAACGAGTACTACAAAAAGTTTTATGTCAGCGCGGGGACGGTCAAAAATGATAATCCCGTGATGTTGCGTCTGGCGCAAGAACACGCCCTGACGGTACAAAGCATCCCACGTACCGGGTCGCGGCTTGTCGGCGATGAGTTCTCGTTGCGCCTGGCGGTGTGCATGTTAATACTCAAAACCGTTGAGATTGGTAAACACCACCAGTTGATAGCCCATCAGGCGAATGAGCCCGTCAGTCGTTCGATTGCCGATCAGTTTCTGAGTGAATGTGCTTCGGAGATTACCCAGGCTGCACGTTGCTATGAAGACGTTATCCGGCCGATTAACACGCTGGGTTACAACGGTCGGAAATACCTGCTGGTGTATTTGAGCCTCGCGTTACATCGTATCCGCCGAGGGCATGTAATCAAAGAGAGTACGACGACGCCGTTTTTGACGACGTTCCCTTTTGAGGCCATGACCAATCCGCAGGAAAACCGCTGTCTGGATCTCCTGATTGCTTCGCTGACGTTTACGTATCGCCCTTTCACCTTATATGACGCCAGCCTGGTGGCGCATGTGAAACGGACCTGTGAACGTTTAGCCGCTAGCCTGAACAACACCATTCACAATCAGCATGCCTGGTTTGCCGAGGTTTATCACTTTATCTATGCCGCCATCATCCAGAATAAATTTCATCTCTGGTTTGATGATAAAAAACTGCATAACGTCCAGAATCGTTACCCTGAACTCTGGGACGACGTTCAGTCTGCGGTGAGCGAGATTGAAAAAGGCTGGCAAACGACGTTTTCCGCCATTCATCTGGCGACACTGGTGTTGATCACGAAAAAATATGAGCTTAAAAACCGGGTAGTGAGTGAGCCGAAAAAGCGGGTCATTATTGTGACGAACTCTTCGGAAAGTAAGGTCGGGTATTTCAAAGAGGTCCTGTCCTCACGTTTTCATATCGATATCCCGGTATGTATTAATATCAATGAGATTGAACAGCTCCAGTCACGTGAGTTTGATCTGCTGATCACCTTTACCAATAAGATCTCAAGCCATTTGCGGTATGCCGGACTGGATTACGTCAAAGTTAACTTCTGGCTAACGCAGGATGACTTCCAGTTGCTTCGTGAGCGGGGACTTGCCTCCGCGCGCAAAAAAATACCGGCTGAGCAGTTTGTTCAGCAGGTACAGGGTATGAGTCCCGAGGCGCTCAGGGATTTCCTCGAACGCCATTATGGTGATGTGTTTATTTAGCCAGCGGTTGTAAGACGCCGCGACACCAGACGGCTTCAAGATCTAACGCCTCATCAAGGACCAGAATATCGGCATCTTTTCCGGGCGTCAGGCTGCCCTTACGCTGTTCAACACCGGCGAGAATCGCCGGATTCAGGCAGGCAATCTGCGCTACGGAAACCCAACTATTCTCCAGACGACCAACCACATTTTTCACTGAATCCAGAAAGCTCATCTCCAGTGTGCAGACGTCCGCCCAGTCATCAGGCGAGACCGTGCGGATATTGCCGTGGCGATCGGTAATTTCCAGAAGATGATGGCGAATACGAAACGTCTCCTGACGCAGGTAATGGTGAAATTCAAACCCTTCCGGGAAATCCACATATCCCAGACAGTCGCTGACCATGACCAGACGACGATCTTTTTTCAGACGATAGAGAATATCGAACACTTCCGGGCGCAGAGTGATGCCGCTTTGTTTTGCCACTTCGGCGAAGGTGTCCTGGTGGTACATCAGCGCGCCGACAACGCCTGGCTCACGATGATGTAATCCGCGCATGGCGCTGAAGGCGTGGGTAAAGTGGCATAGCCCTGCTTCAATCGCCCGGGTGGTTTCGTCAAACGTCGCATCGGTATGCCCTGCGGATACCGTGACGCCAGCCTGGTGCAAATGACGGATCAGCGGCAGCGCATCCGGTAACTCTGGCGCCAGCGTCATTAAGCGAATATGCCCCCGTGCAGCCTGCTGATAGCGTTCAAAGCCCTCAATGCTGGGAGTCTGAATAGACTCCTTGCGCTGCATCCCGCTGTATTTGGCATTGATAAACGGTCCTTCCATGTGAATGCCGACGGCTTCAGCCCCGTCTTCCGCTTTCGCGTGCGCAATCCAGTCGGCGGCCGTGGTCAGACTCTCCAGTAAGAACGCCTCCGGCTGGGTGGCGGACGTAGCAAGCCACGCGGTGACCCCGGCATTGACCAGATCCCGGCTCATCGCCTGTAAAGAGTGACGCTCCCCCTTCCAGGCAAACGAACCTCTTCCCCAACCGTGGACGTGGATATCGACAAAACCCGGCATCAGCATCGCATGTTGGTAATCAACCACCTGGCCGCGAGGAGAATTATCCAGGCCAACAATCTGTCCCTGTTTGATATGCAGATAACCGCGTTGTATCCCGTCGGGTGTGATGATTCGGTCGCTTGCCAGAGAGAGCAGGGGGTCAGACATCCTCTTTCTCCCATACGCGTGCTGCCGTTTCGGCGGCGATCTCCGCACACAAACCGAGGTAGTGGGCGGGATCGAGCAGGGCGTCGATTTCTGTATCGCTAAAATGCTGGCGAATCAGGGGGTCGGCGCGCAGCACGTCGGCATAGGGCAATCCCTCGTGGGTGCTGCGCATCGCCAACTGGTACACGCGCTCGTGCGCCGCGTCTTTGCCTAACCGCTCCACCAGTTGCATCATGATTTTTTCGCTATTGATCAAGCCATGGGTTAAGTGGACGTTCTGGCGCATACGTTCAGGATTAATCACCAGCGTACGGGTCAACTCTTCCGCGCGCATCACGATCTCCGCCATCAACTCCATGCTTTCCTGAATATTTCCGTCGAAGATAAAGTAGGCTGAACTGTCTGCTTCAAATGGGCGAGGGCTGACATACAGGCAGGAAGTGAGCACGGAATACAATTTTTGCGCGTTGGCGATAATCCCTTTAGCCAGTTTGGGGTTCACTTTTTGCGGCATAGTGCTGCTGCCAACCGTTCCTTTGGTAAACGCTTCAGAGACTTCAGCGAACTCTTCGCTGGAAGTCTGATACACCTCTTCGGCGATTTTATGCAGCGTGGTGGCGAGCAGGCACAAATTGCTGATGTATTCCGTGCGATAAACGCGGGAGTTACGCGAAGGGATCGCCATGGAGTGCATTCCCAACCGTTGTGCGACGCGATCCTGCACCCGACGTCCAGTTTCGCCAGTGGCGTGAAACGCCCCCACAGCCCCCCCCATCATCACCGTGAAAACGCGTTTTTCTGCTTCCTGCATGCGCTGTTGGGCGCTCAACAGTTCGTCAATCCATACGGCAGCTTTATAGCCCCAGGTCACCGGTAAGGCATGCTTACCGTGGGTGCGACCTGGCATCAGGGTGGCCTGATGATCGGATGCCATTTTCGCCAGGTTGCGCAGAATATCGTTCACAAAGCCCTGCATGATGTCATCGAACTGCTTTGCCAGGTAAAGCTGTGCGGTTTGCTGGATATTCTGGGTGGTGACGCCATAGTGCACATACTTCCCGCTTTCGCTGTCGCAGGCTTTGACCAGTACTTTGATCACCGGGACAAAGCCGTGGCCTATCTCGCGGAGCAGGCGTTCCATTTCTGTCAGGTCGATTTTATCGACGCGACAGTTGGCGGCAATATTTTCTGCCGCACGGGTGGGAATCATCCCGTATTCAGCCTGTGACAGCGCCAGGGCAGCTTCGACATCCAGCCAGGACTGGACCCGCGCAGGTTGAGCGAGCAGCGTTTTCATTCCCCGATCGTCGATGGTTTTACTTTTTGAATCATACAATGCGCGCATTCCTGTCTCCTTAAGCTTATTTCGCGCCGACAAGGCGGTCATCTACCGCATTGCGGACAAATTCGACGTGTGGGCCAAAGACCACGTGGACATGGTTACTGGAGGGAATAAAGGTACCCAGCGATCCCGATTCTTTCAGCACGGTCATGTCCATTTTTTTCTGATCCTTCACATCGACACGCAAACGCGACACACAGTTTTCAACATGTTTAATGTTGTCGGATCCGCCTAGCCCCTGAATAACCAGTTCAGCGACCTTGTCGTACTCTTTATTATTCAGCAAGGTACTGTCTGACGTTTCACTTTCGCGTCCCGGCGTTTTTATATCAAAGCGAGCGATCGCGAAGCGGAAAACGGCGTAGAAAACGACAAAGTTAATGGCGCCAAGAAGCAGTAAATTTACCCAGTGCGTCTGTTCATACATCAGACCAAAAATACCGAAGTCGAAGATCGTGCCGCGAATATAGCCGATGGACACGTCCAGCATTTGCAGTGGAATAGTCAGCAAACCGCAAAGTATGGCGTAAACAATAAAGAGCTGTGGAGCAATAAACAGGAAGGAAAACTCCAGCGGTTCGGTGATATTCCCCAGCATGGCGGTGAGCACCACGGTCAGAATCATCCCTTTGGCAAATTTCTTATTCTTAAAATAGGCCATGTGATACATCGCCAGCCCAATCGCTGGCACGCGGAACAGCGTGGTGAGCATTTGCGACGACGCCAGATAACTGGTGAGCGTCGGCATATATTCCTTCCAGGCAGGATGGGAAGGGCCAAGCTCAAACAGGATCTTATTAATCGCAGGCAAAATGCCGACGTACGTTTGTCCGTCAATGAGATAGGTACCCCCAGCCGCGGTAAAGCGGACGGTCGAACTCAGGACATGGTGTAAACCAAATGGAATTAACAGACGGTTGAGCGTCATGTAAATCCCGGCACCGATATTAGGGGCCATCATAATGGTTGAAATGGCGCGCATACCGGCAGTAAACAGATCCCAGATAAAAGGGATAATTAACCCCACGGGAATCGAAAAGGCGATAGCCAGAATCGCTACGGATTTCTTACCGCTGAAAAAAGCAAAGGCGAGAGGAAGTTGCAATCGGTAAAACCGGTCGGTGACTTTGGCCGCCAGTAGCCCGGCAATAATGCCGCCAAGCGCTTCGATTTTCAGCGTCTGAATACCGAGTACCATTCCTTGCCCAACGAGCGCCAGCTCATCTTTTGCCAGTGTACCCGCCAGTTTGAGGTGAACATGCATGGCGATAAGTAGCGTCAGATAGGCCACCACGGAGGCAAAAACCGCAATCCCTTTCTCTTTTTTGGACATGCCGTACGCCACACCCATCGCGAATAATAACGGGATATTGTTGAATACGACGCTACTGATTAATCCCAGTGAAGAAAGAATGGCTTTAAATATATCGTTCCCGAGAAACGGGAGTTTTTCTATCATATAGCTCTGGCCTAACGCAGAGCTAATTCCCATGACCATCCCCACGGGCGCCAGTACGGCAATCGGCAATAACAGCGATCGACCGAATGTCTGAATTTCATTCTTAAAATTAGCATTCATAAGTTAATCCTGACGTGAATTCTCATGAGGATAAGATACGTTCAGGATATTTTTGCTCAAGGGCAAATGGTGCAGGATAAAAAGCGCAGGATTTGACCATAAAAAAGAGCCCGAAGGCTCTTTTTTTTAATGATGGTGACCGTGGCCTTTTTTCCCGCGCCCGCGATGGTCGTCGCGATCGCGCCAGCCTTCCCGGTATCCGCGCTCGTAAGCATTACGCTTATCCCAGCCACGGTGATAGCCATTGTCATGTCGCCACCAGCGATTTTTACGCCATTCATAATTGCGATGCCAGTAGTCACGGTCACGCCAGTGTCCGCCGTCCCAGTAGTTACCGTAATTATCGCGATCGCCAATTTGTAATTTTATCGATGGCAACAGGGTGATTTCGCCCGCGTTTGCGGCAAGCGGTGTAAAAGCCAGTAGGGCTGCCGCCAGAATCAGTGACCTGAACATTCTTTATCTCCTTCACGATCGAAGCCGTAGTCGGCCTGTTAACGTAATATTACGGGGCCGTAAAGCCCCATTTCATCGCCTTAACTCTTAAATCATGAATGAGAGCACGAATTGCTAAAAACGCTGCTCACGCTTACTGTTCAGAATGTTGTCGATATCGGCGCATTCCTGGTCAGTGAAATGACGATTGGCCAGCATGCCGACCGCATCCTCAATCTGCGAGGTTTTACTGGCACCAATCAGGACCGAGGTGATGTTATCGTCGCGCAGTACCCATGCAAGCGCCATCTGCGATAATTTTTGTCCGCGCTTTTCAGCCAGTGCATTGAGCTGGCGAACGGTTTCCAGCTTTCCGGCGGTAAGCTGATCAGCATTCAGAAAACGGCTTCCGCTTGCCGCTCTGGAATCAGCCGGGATCCCGTTCAGATAGCGATCGGTGAGCTGTCCACCCGCCAGCGGGGAAAAGGCAATGCTGCCCACCCCTTTTTCCTGCAACATCGTCAGCAGTTCCTCCTCCACCCCGCGTTCAAACATCGAATATTTAGGCTGATGGATCAGGCATGGCGTGCCCAAATCATTGAGGATATCGATAGCTTCACGAGCGCGATCGGCCGGGTAATTGGAAATCCCGACATACAGCGCTTTCCCCTGGCGTACGAGGTGATCGAGCGCTTGCATTGTCTCCCGCAGGGGCGTTTCAGGATCGGGACGGTGGTGGTAGAAAATATCTACGTACTCCAGCCCCATTCGCTTCAGGCTTTGATCAAGACTGGCAATCAGATACTTGCGGGATCCCCAGTCGCCGTAAGGGCCGTCCCACATGGTATATCCCGCTTTGGTGGAGATAATGAGCTCATCGCGCCACGGTAAAAAATCTTCCTGCAGGATGCGGCCAAAGTTGCATTCCGCTGAACCCGGCGGGGGACCGTAGTTATTGGCGAGGTCGAAGTGGGTAATCCCCAGATCAAATGCGCGCTGAAGCAGTGCCCGGCTGTTTTCCACCAGGGTGGTATCGCCGAAGTTATGCCACAGGCCAAGCGAAATGGCGGGTAGCTTCAGGCCGCTCTGACCGCAACGGCGAAATGCCATTCTCTGATAGCGATTTTCATCAGGCTGGTAAACCATTGTCTTCCCTCGCAGTGAATTCAGCTCCCCAGTGTATACGTTTACACTGGTGATTTTTCAATGACATTTTCACTCCGGAAACTGTAAATCCTGCTTTCCACCCTCATCGCCGCCTCTTTCTGGACAGCCCCGACGCTTCTTCAATACTCAACATGAGGTTACCGTCAGAAGGAAAGCTGTCATGCAAACCCCTTACACCGTTGCGGATTACCTGCTCGACAGAATTGCCGGGTGCGGCATCGGGCATCTGTTTGGCGTGCCGGGTGATTACAATTTGCAGTTTCTTGACCATGTGATCGACCATCCACATGTGCGCTGGGTCGGGTGTGCCAACGAGCTTAACGCTGCCTATGCGGCGGACGGTTATGCCAGGGTCGCCGGGTCCGGAGCGCTGCTGACTACCTTTGGAGTCGGGGAACTCAGTGCGATGAATGGCCTGGCGGGCAGCTATGCGGAATATGTCCCCGTTCTGCATATTGTTGGCGCCCCATGTAGCGGCGCGCAGCGTCGGGGAGAACTGATGCACCACACGCTGGGCGACGGCGATTTCCAACACTTCTACCGGATGAGCCAGTCCCTGTGTGCGGCCAGCGCTGTGTTGGATGCGCAAAACGCCTGTCATGAAATTGACCGTGTACTGAGTACGATGTTGACCGCCCATCGCCCGGGTTACCTGATGCTGCCTGCTGACGTGGCGAAACGTCCCGCGTTGCCTCCTTCAGCGGAACTGATCCTCTCTGCACCGGAATCGCAGGGGAGCGTGGTGACGGCATTTCGCTATCATGCCCGACAAAAGCTGATCAACAGTCCCCGCGTGGCGCTGCTGGCCGATTTTCTCGCCCACCGTTTTGGTCTACAACCGGTCCTGCAACGCTGGATGGCCGAGACGCCTATCGCCCACGCCACGCTGTTGATGGGAAAAGGACTTTTCGATGAACAACAGCCGGGATTTGTCGGCACCTATAGCGCGGGGGCCAGCAGTGACGACGTCCGTCAGGCGATAGAAGAGGCGGATACGACGATTTGTGTGGGTACCCGATTCGTCGATACGCTAACGGCTGGCTTCACCCAGCAACTGGCGCTGGAACGCACAATTGAGGTGCAGCCGCAGGCATCGCGGGTGGGAGGCATCTGGTTCAGTGGACTGTCTATGGAGCAGGCGGTTACCACGTTACGTGAGCTATGCCTGGAACTCTCCATTGCGCCGCCGCCCGTTAAACCTGCGACCGTACAGCTGCACATCGAACGAGGTCCACTGACCCAGGAGAACTTCTGGCATACCGTGCAGCAGGCGCTGGCACCCGGCGATCTGATCCTGGCCGATCAGGGAACGGCGGCATTTGGGGCCGCGTCCCTGTTGTTGCCTACGGGGGCGGAACTGATTGTCCAACCGCTCTGGGGATCGATAGGCTATTCGCTGCCCGCCGCGTTTGGCGCGCAAACGGCGGCGCCTGAGCGTCGGGTTATCCTGATAACCGGCGACGGCGCGGCGCAACTGACCATCCAGGAAATCGGCTCCATGTTGCGCGACGGGCAAACGCCGGTAATTCTGGTACTCAACAACGACGGCTACACCGTCGAGCGAGCTATCCACGGGGAGAAACAACGGTACAACGATATTGCTTCCTGGAACTGGACGCAGATCCCTCGGGCATTCAGCCTTGCGGATCAGGCTGAATGCTGGCGGGTGACTCAGGCCATCCAGCTCGAGGAAGTTCTGGCCCGGCTGGCACGTCCACAACGGCTCTCGCTGATTGAGGTCGTGCTGCCAAAAGCCGATTTACCCGTGCTGTTACGTAAGGTCACTCAGGCGCTGGAGTCGCGTAACAGCGGGTGACTATTTGTCCTCCCGGTTGGCGACCATCATGGGTTTGCCCGCCAGCAACAGCCAGGCCGGAAGCATCACAATACACAGAAGCGGCAGCAGGGTGGTATCCGGTACCACCACAGCAGCCATAAACAGGCTAAGCCAGCCGTCACGGGTGACGACCAGCACCAGGCCAAGAATAGCGCAGGAGACGGTAATCGCGGCCGGAACGGCTTCAACGTGGGCGTGCAGCATCAAACCTAATGCCACGCCGATAAACACGGCCGGGAAGATCCGCCCGCCGCGAAAACCACTGGCCGCAGCAATGACCAGCGCAGCGAGCTTTATCACCGCGAGCATGAAGAAATCCGTGGTACCGAGCGTCTGACTGAACGCCATTTGCTGCATTTCATCCAGACCTTTAAACAGCGTCAGTGGTCCACCCATCACGCCGAGTAACCCTAACAGGAAACCTCCAACGCCGAGGATCAGCACCGGATTCTTCAGGCGATGCAGTAAAGCGTGCAGCCGGGGTAAGCACCAGACCGCCACCATCCCCGCGGCAATAGCAATCGCCGCCACCACGGCTCCGGAGAAAATGTCCACGATGCGCATCTGGGTGTAATGGGCGATCGGGAGCGAGAAATGCGGGTGAAAAAACAGGCTGGTGGTCAATGAACCTGCCGCCGCCGCCATTAACGGCGCAAAGAGGCGATCCCACAAAGGGGTATCGTTAGAGCCACTCAGGGTTTGCGAGAAAATCAGCGCGGCGGCGACCGGCGTGCCAAACAGGGCGCCGATGGTGCCGGCCGAGGCCAGAATGGTCCAGTCGAGGGCGCCAATCCGTGGGAAAAACCGACGTCCCAGCGCAACGGCTAGCGCGATGTTAACGGCCATAATCGGATGTTCGGGACCAAGGCTGACGCCACCCGCCAGACCCAGCACCAGTGCGATGATTAGGCCTGGCAATGCAACAGGAGAAATTGGCGCACCGATCAGCGGTTCGGTGGCCGGATCAGGGCCAGCGTGCCCGGTGCTGTAACGAATCACCAGCCCCACCAGAACCCCGGTTAACGTCAGGGTGAGCATGATCCAGAGCGGGGAATCGGCGGCAATCCCCACACTTCCCGGCAGACGTTGCCAGAGTATGCTCTGTAAGATGGAAGCAAACTTCATGACCACAATCAGGACTAAACTGGATGCAACCCCCAGAATCAGCGCGGGGATCGACAATAACAACATGGTTCTGGCTCGCGGATGGAGCATGTTTTTTTCCTTAATACCGTGTCTTACATTCAGTTTGCCGCGTCAGCCAGATGGCATCGCTGCAAATGGTGCTGAAACGATAAAGTTATTGTGTGACCTGGATCGATATTTTCAGGGGACTCGCTTTTCTGAGATTGTTGTTATGCCCCCGTATATTTACAGTGTGGCAAAGACTTATTTTGACTTTAGCGGAGCAGTAGAAGAATGACAAAGTATGCTTTAGTAGGTGATGTCGGCGGCACCAACGCTCGTCTTGCTCTGTGTGATATCGACAGTGGTGACATCTCGCAGGCTAAAACCTATTCCGGTCTGGACTATCCCAGTCTGGAAGCTGTCGTGCGTGTTTACCTCGATGAGCACAAGGTGAAAGTGGACGCTGGCTGTATCGCGATCGCCTGTCCGATTACGGGTGACTGGGTGGCTATGACCAACCATACCTGGGCGTTTTCTATTGCGGAGATGAAAAAAAATCTCGGTTTCAGTCATCTGGAAATCATTAATGATTTCACTGCGGTGTCGATGGCGATCCCGATGCTGAAAAAAGAGCATTTGATCCAGTTTGGCGGCGCGGAACCGGTTGAAGGTAAACCTATCGCAGTGTATGGCGCGGGCACCGGTCTGGGGGTATCGCATCTGGTTCATGTTGATAAACGCTGGGTTAGTCTGCCGGGCGAGGGTGGTCATGTCGACTTCGCGCCGAACAGCGAAGAAGAGGCGATCATCCTGGAGGTCCTGCGCGCTGAGATTGGTCACGTCTCTGCAGAACGCGTGCTTTCTGGTCCGGGTCTGGTAAATTTGTATCGTGCAATCGTCAAATCTGACGGACGTCTGCCAGAAAATCTGCAGCCAAAGGATATTACCGAACGTGCGCTGGCCGACAGCTGCACGGACTGTCGCCGCGCGCTGTCGCTGTTCTGTGTGATTATGGGGCGCTTTGGCGGCGATCTGGCGTTAACGCTGGGCACCTTTGGCGGCGTCTACATTGCCGGTGGTATCGTGCCGCGCTTCCTGGAGTTCTTCAAAGCCTCGGGGTTCCGTGGCGGTTTTGAAGATAAAGGTCGCTTTAAGGCCTACGTTCAGGATATTCCGGTGTATCTGATTGTTCACGATAACCCCGGTCTGCTCGGTTCCGGCGCGCATTTGCGCCAGACGTTAGGCCAGATTCTGTAAGTCTCGTTCCACAGGAAAACCGCGTGTCCCACGCGGTTTTTTGGTCTCTGCTCTCTGCGTCGCACGGGTTCACAGTTTATGACCAGGCGGCATCCGTAACCCTGTCCGAGCATAACGAGACCCGTAAACCACGTCCACCAACTGGTATCGTCGCAAAAATTGCAGGTATAATCTCAGACATCATTCCACAGGTTTATAAGTAAAGATGACGAAACTTACCTTACAAGAGCAGATGCTAAAAGCGGGTTTAGTAACCAGCAAAAAAATGGCGAAAGTCCAGAGAACGGCTAAAAAATCACGCGTGCAGGCTCGTGAGGCAAGAGAGGCAGTTGAAGAGAATAAAAAGGCACAGCTTGAGCGTGACAAGCTGCTCAGTGAGCAGCAAAAGCAGGCGACGCTGGCGAAAGAATTTAAAGCCCAGGTAAAGCAACTGATTGAAATGAATCGTATCACTGTCGCAAAAGGCGACATTGGCTTTAACTTCACCGATAACAATCTCATCAAGAAAATCTACGTCGATAAACTGACCCAGACGCAGTTGATTAACGGACGTCTGGCGATTGCGCGTTTGTTTACCGATAACAGCGCCGAGAGCGAATACGCGATTATCCCGGCCAGCGTCGCCGATAAAATTGCGCAGCGTGACGCAACCAGCATCGTATTGCACAGCGCGTTGAGTCAGGAAGAGCAGGATGAAGACGATCCGTATGCTGATTTTAAAGTGCCTGATGATCTGATGTGGTAAGTCGTATTCAGAACGGCGCGGCGTGATGCACGTTGATGCGCTCCCCGCTAATGGGGTGAGTAAAGCGTAATTCGCTGGCGTGTAGCATCAGCCGTGCGGTTTGTTCTGTACCGGGCAGCAGGCGACCGCCATACAGGTCGCAACCCAGAATAGGGTGCCCCAACAGCTGGCAGTGAATACGTAGCTGATGCGTACGTCCGGTCTCCGGCGTGAGCTGGACCCGCGTCAACGGCAGTATAGTTCCGTCGTCCTGCGGTTGGTTAATACGTGCGACGACCTGATAACGTGACCGCGCGGGTTTGCCATTGACCGGGCTAATTGACATCAGCGGGAACCGTGCCGGATCGTTGGCTATCGGCGCATCAATCACTCCTTCGTCAGCGTTCAGATGGCCGCAGAGCAATGCGCTGTAGACTTTACTGACGGTGCGCTGGCTGAACTGGTGGCAGAGGGCGGCATTGACGGCCTTATTACGCGCCACGACCATCAGTCCGGACGTGCCGAAATCCAGACGGTGGACCAGCGTGCAGCCAGGATATTGCTGAACCAGCCGATAGTGTACCGAATTGAGATTTTGTGGATTTTTCCCTGAAAGACTGAGCAGCCCGCTGGGTTTATTGATCAACAGCAGGTGATCGTCCTGATAGAGCGTCTCTATCTCGTCGTTGCACGGTGGGGCAATAAAGGTATCAATAATCGTAGACATCAGGCTGCCCGACGGGAAAGTGGGTGCGGATGATAACCCATTTTCAGCCGACCGGCGAATGACGGCGGCTTTACTTTCTCTCGCGTCGCTAAAATTAATCATCCAGACTTAAGCCAAAGACGTGGCCTGCGCAGGCAATGTGCTTTACACTGCGCGCTGCAAAAAATTGAGTGGATTAACCAGACGGTAATGGCGATGAACGGAACAATCACAACGTGGTTTAAAGATAAAGGTTTTGGATTTATCAAAGATGAGAACGGCGATAATCGCTATTTTCATGTGATTAAGGTTGCCAACCCTGAGCTTCTCAAGAAAGATGCGGCGGTAACCTTTGAGCCCACCACCAACAACAAAGGTCTTTCTGCGTATGCGGTGAAGGTCGTGCCGGACAGCAAATATATCTATATCGCGGGCGAGCGTCTTAAGCTCACCTCGATTAAGTCCTTCGTGGTATTCAGTGAAGAGATCCCGGCCGACACGCCGATTGATAAAGAAAATGCAGTGCTCTCTGTCGGGCTACTGATGAGCAACATCCGACCGAAAACTACGGCGACACCGGGTGAAATGCGCACGGTAAAAAAACTGGCGATCACCACTTTCCAGGGCACGACATTAATCTTCTCGGAAGATGAGATTGATATCGAGTCCACGGTTAAAATGCTCAAAGTTTGATTATTGTGCTGCCGCGCAGCAGCACAGTTCAGCCGATTACAGATGCATTAACTGGCGGAATTCTTTCACCTTACTGCGGCTTACGGGAATTTCAAATTCCAGATCCTTGAGCCGCAGAATATAGGTATTGTTGAACCACGGCTCGATCTCGCGAATCTTGTTCAGGTTGACGCAGAACGAGCGGTGACAGCGGAAAAAATGCGAAGGCGGCAGTTTGTTGCAGAACTCGGTGATGTTGATGGGCATCACGTACGATTCCCGCCGCGTATAAACAAACGTCATTTTCTCATGCGCTTCGGCATAATAGATATCGTTGATCGGGGTAACGATGATCCGCTCATCTTTAATTAGATTGATGGTGTCATTTTCACGCGCCACGGGCCCAACCCCAGCAGCGCCAGACTGTTGCTGCTGCCAGGCCGCCTCCAGTTTTTGCAGCATTCCGACAATTCGCGATTCCTGATACGGCTTGAGAATATAGTCAAACGCTTCCAGTTCGAACGCTTCAACCGCATGTTCTTTCCACGCGGTAATAAACACAATAAACGGCTTATGGGCGAACTGGCTGATATTTTGCGCCAGCAGAACGCCGTCCAGAGACGGAATATTGATATCAAGAAAAATGGCGTCAACGCGCTGATGCTGCAAAAACTTCAGCACATCCAGACCGTCGTCAAACGTCCCGACAATCTCCATCTGGCTATGTTCTTTAATCAGCCAACTGAGTTCCTGTTGGGCGAGGAATTCATCTTCAACGATGATGACTTTCACAGTGTTACTCCGGCTTAAAGCAATAACGTGGCGGGCGTAGCCGTTGCCGAACGCTGGTTGGGGACATAAAAGGCGATTTCGGTGCCTGGTTCCAGGCGGCGTATATGCAGGCCTTCACCAAATAACAGCTTAACGCGATGATGGACATTAAGCAGGCCAATTTTATTGCCCGGCATTTCGTTGGACTCCACGCGCTCGATCACTTTCGGATCGATACCGTGGCCGGTATCCCTTACCGCAATGCGCACCCGGTTGCCGCACTCGGCGACGCTAATCGTTACCACGCCTTTCCCTTTGCAGGGCTGAATGCCGTGGACGATGGCGTTCTCCACTAACGGTTGTATCAGCAGGCTGGGAATGGTGCAGTTGACCTCTTCATCAATATCATAAATCACGGTCAGCTTGTCGCCAAAACGGGCCTGTTCAATGGCAATGTAATCCTTGATTTGATACAGCTCTTTTTTGATGTCGATCTGCTCGTCGTCCTTTAACTCAATGTTATAGCGCAGATAACGCGACAAATTAAAAATGAGCTGACGGGCAGTGTCCGGATTAAGTCGAATCGACGACGAAATCGCGTTCAGGGCGTTAAACAGGAAATGAGGATTAATTTTGCTTTGCAGCGCACGTAGCTCTGCCTTATTTGCCATTTCCCGCAATTGCTCGGTGCGGGAGACTTCGAGCTGGGTTGAGATAATTTGCGACAGACCCACCGCCATCTCCTGCAATGATGAGGTGATTTGATGGGCGTGACAATAGTAAATTTTTAGCGTACCGGTCACCACGCCTTTTTCCCATAATGGAATGACCAGCATGGAGTGGATCTCCGGCGTGCGGTGCGCTTCATCATTGTTTTTAATAATGATTTCACCATGATTGATCGCCTGCTGAGTGGTCGGACTGACGAAGTCATCGTGGTTGCGGTAATTTGCTTCCCCGACGCCGACGTAGGCCAGCACATGCTGGGTATTGGTAATGGCGACCGCATCGGCGTGGATATCGTGACGAATGATGTCGCAGATCTGGCGCAGCGATTCGCTGTTGACCTTGCGAAACAGGGGCAGGGTTTTATTGGCGATATCCAGCGCCAGCTTGGCTTGCCGCGCGGCGCTCGCTTCTTTTTCCCCCTCAACGCTCTGAACCAGCAGCACGATAAACCCGATACAGACGCTACCGAGGATCATCGGAATACCGATTTTCGAGACAATATCCAGCCCCAGTTCAGTGGTTGGTGCCCAGAGGACCACCAGGATCATCGTCAGCGTTTCGCAAAGCATGCCGCCTAAAATTCCGGCGCGCCAGTGTTGGGCTTTGGGGATCCTGCGGTTAATCCAGCCCGCGAGGCAGCCCGCCAGAATACTGGTAATAAAGCAGGGGATTGCCGTCACGCCGCCAATGTCGATCAGGTAACGGTGCGTTCCTGCGATCACCCCCGTAATAATGCCGACCCACGGACCAAACAGGATGCCGCCGGACATTACGGCAATGATCCGCACGTTCACCAGCGATCCTTCTACCGGTACACCAGACCAGGTACTGAACAACGCGAACATCGAAAAAATCGCGGTGACAGCAAGCAATTCCTTTGGCGTATGGGCAGACTTATGCAGCAGCTCGCGAAACAGGCGGATGCGGATGAGAAAGAACAGGCAAAATAGCATCAGCGCTGCGCGGTCAAACACGGCCAGCAGCATGGTAAATATTTCGTGCACGGGGGGACTCTTGCCAAAGGATTAAAGCCCTATGATAGGTAACCTCAGGGTGGATGACCAGCCTGCTGAGATCTTGCGGCTAATGAGGAAAAACCATAATTTTAAAAGGGGATTGATGGTTGATTGGTGTATTTACAATACATCTCATAAAACGCCCGCTTTCATGGTTATCATCATGGCAACAAAATGTTACTGGAAGGTAATATTGAGCAGTGTCGAAAACCTGTTATTTCCCCTTTTAAAATTGTTATTCCTCATTTGGTGAACGAAAAAATATTTTCCTTTCCCTCTCGACAGAAGGATTTTAATCAGGCTATTTTCTAAACGTGCCACCATCGTGGCAGCGTCGCTCGGACGGTCCGGGCGCTAACGTGAATCTGAGGAAATTATGGCTGACTCTCGCCCTGAACGTCGCTTTACGCGTATTGATCGTCTTCCCCCTTACGTTTTTAACATCACCGCTGAACTGAAGATGGCTGCGCGTCGGCGCGGCGAAGATATTATCGACTTCAGCATGGGGAACCCGGACGGCGCGACGCCGCCTCATATCGTCGAAAAACTGTGTACCGTGGCGCAGCGCCCGGATACGCACGGTTATTCAACTTCTCGCGGTATTCCGCGTCTGCGTCGGGCCATCTCCCGGTGGTATCAGGAACGTTATGATGTCGATATCGACCCGGAATCCGAAGCGATTGTCACCATCGGCTCAAAAGAGGGGCTGGCGCATCTGATGCTGGCCACGCTCGATCACGGTGATACGGTGCTGGTGCCGAACCCCAGTTATCCCATTCATATTTACGGTGCGGTGATCGCCGGCGCGCAGGTCCGTTCTGTTCCGCTGGTGGAAGGTATCGATTTCTTCAACGAGCTGGAACGTGCGATTCGCGAAAGTTATCCAAAGCCGAAGATGATGATCCTCGGCTTCCCGTCTAACCCGACGGCACAGTGCGTTGAGTTAGAATTTTTTGAGAAAGTGGTCGCGCTGGCGAAGCGTTACGATGTGCTGGTGGTGCACGATCTGGCTTATGCCGACATCGTTTACGACGGCTGGAAAGCGCCGTCCATCATGCAGGTGCCTGGCGCTCGCGACGTGGCGGTGGAGTTTTTCACCCTGTCGAAAAGCTACAACATGGCCGGCTGGCGTATTGGCTTTATGGTCGGTAACAAAACGCTGGTCAACGCGCTGGCGCGGATTAAGAGCTATCACGATTACGGGACGTTTACCCCGTTGCAGGTTGCGGCGATTGCGGCGCTGGAAGGCGATCAGCAGTGCGTACGGGATATCGCCGAGCAGTATAAGCGTCGCCGTGACGTGCTGGTGAAAGGCCTGCATGAGGCCGGATGGATGGTCGAAATGCCGAAGGCTTCGATGTACGTATGGGCGAAGATCCCGGAACAGTATGCCGGCATGGGGTCGCTGGACTTCGCGAAGAAACTACTGAACGACGCCAAAGTATGTGTATCGCCAGGCATTGGTTTTGGTGATTACGGCGATACCCATGTCCGCTTCGCGCTGATTGAGAACCGCGATCGCATTCGTCAGGCGATCAGAGGGATTAAATCAATGTTCCGCGCCGATGGCTTGCTGCCAGCCGGGACGAAATCACCCTCTGAGACACTTGAGTAAAACCCAGTCCTTCCAAACGCAAACAGGAGCCATCGGCTCCTGTTTTTTTGCTGCATTGTTGTCTTTAGATCATCAGAGCAAACGTACCGGCCCAAACGATGACCATAAAAGAAATGCCCATAAAGAAATATTTCACTTTCATCTCTCCGCGCAATAACTGATACGCCTGAATGAATTTCATCTCATCTGATTATAGAGAGCTGATACCGGTAAAAACGAAACCCAGAATATTCCTCATTTCGTTTACGGCACCACCTCAGAATTCTGTGCGTTGATTGCTCCAGACGGCGCTAATGTACGCCTAAAAATGAGGCGAGACAAGAGGGATTTTTTTATTTACTTTTAGTAACTTACAACTGTCGTGATTCGGCGACAGTATAATTGCAGACGGTAATAAATCACATTTGAGCGACGCGATTGACGACCTGAAAAACGAGGATAAAAACCATAACATAATCAAGGTTATTGGCGAGTGACAGGCAATAAAAAAGGCCTTGCGGCCTTTTTTAAATGTAGAGTGAGGTTTCACCCATTGGACGGGTTTTAAAGCGGCGATGGATCCAGAGATACTGTTCGGGCGCGCGCATGATCTCTTTCTCGATAATCTTGTTCATATAGGCAGCAGCCTGATTTTCATCCGCCGGGTAGCCTTGCATCTCTGGTGAGATATACAGACGGTAGCCGCAATTACCGGCTTTTCTGACCATCGTTACGGTGAGCATCGCGGAACCTGACAGGCGCGACAACACATAGGTACCATTAGTGGTCGCTACGTTTTTAACGGCGAAGAACGGCGCGAAAGAACTGCCTTTCGGGCCGTAATCCTGGTCGGGAGCAAACCAGACGGCTTCCCCTTTTTTCAGGGCACCGACGATACCGCGCAGATTGTTTCTGCCGATCATCGCTTTATTCGAACGCATCCGTCCACGTGTCTGTACCCATTCCATCAGCGGATTGTTGTGTGGACGATAGGTTGCCATCATCGGCTGGCAAAGCCCCATTACCCGGCCACCCAGTTCCAGTGACATAAAGTGAACGCCAACGACCATCACGCCGCGGTTTTGCACCTGCGCGCGCTGTAGGTTTTCCAGTCCCTCAACATCAAACCATTTACGCACGCGACGGTCAGGCCAGAACCAGGCCATACCGGTTTCCAGCAGCGCCATCCCGAGAGAACGGAAATTCTCTTCAATCATCTTTTCTCTCTGTTCCGGAGAATAAGACGGGAAGCAGAGCTCAAGATTTTTGCGGGCAATAGACTCGCGACGTTTCAGTAAGGGGCGCGCCAGTGTGCCCGTCCGGGTGCCGAGAAAGCACAGAACAGGGTAGGGCAGTTGCACCAATAACCAGAGCACACCGAGGCCAAACCAGGTGAGCCAGTAACGCGGATGCAGAAACGCGCGGGAAAATTTGCATGTTGGGAACATAAACACCTTCTATAGATACCCATTTTTGTATCGCAGAAGATGAATTCTCCAACGCGGTACACTCAATGTCTTAGGCCATCATGTACGACAATGGTTCCTGCTAAGAGTGTAAAACTGCGTCAGGATAAAACCACGAGGGGCATGAATGCTGGACGTATAATGTACCATCAGGGGATTAATGTCAGCCACAAATAATTAATCAAGAAGCGTAAATATTTGCATGGCGTATAAAGGATAATGGCGTGTTTTTTAATTATTTGTTTTTAATAAGGTTAGAAAAGCACAATGCGGAATATTCGTATAATTAGACTTGTTATAAAAAAGTTGTGAAATTTGCTGGTGGTGGCGCTTTAGTTTATGATGAAAAGTATAAGGAGAGTAAGGATTTAGGTTTGGAGTTCACGCAAAAAGGAGGTACAGCGATGATCTTTTTTTTAGCCTTTCTGCTCGCGAGTATGCTGGGTGTCAGCGGGTATATCGCGCAGGTTTTAGGTTGGATATCAGCCATTAGCGCGCTTCTTGGCATGGTCGTTCTGGCAGTGCTGATATACTACACCACGATGTGGTTGACTGCGGGTGATGAAATGGTCACAGGATTGTTTCTTTTTCTTTCACCTGCCTGCGGCCTGATCATTCGTTTTATGGTGGGTTACGGTAAGCGTTAATTTGCACGGCAATAAATCATTATTATTGATGATTGCCATTTTTATATTGGGTTGTCGCGTCCTGTGGGAAAGTGCCAGCCAACTGGCACTTTCGTTGTCAGCCCCCCCGAAACGACCCGGTTAATCCTCTGTTCTTCCGTTCGTGCCTTATTCGGCGACTGACCACTCCTGTGGATAGCGTGCGGGAACGAAACGCACTGTGAGCGCCATCAGTCCGGCGATACAGAGGGCATGGAACGTCCAGTCAAGCCAGTAATTGCCGCTCAGACTGCGCAAGAGACCAGAGAGCCAGGGAGAGAGGCCAGCAATAATAAAACCAATCCCCTGCATGAAAGCGACTATTTTACCGGAGATTACCGGATGTCGGGCATGGTCGAGCGCCAGCACCAGACATAAAGGAAACGCGCCGCCCAGGCCGATACCGCACACCACCGCCCAGAGAATCGGCAATTGCGCAGGCCAGAGGATAAAACCACAAAAGCCGAGCATCTGTAGTGCCAGCGTGAAAAGCAGCAATTTACGGCGTTCCTGATGATGCGCGAGCATAGGCAGTATGAGCGCTCCCGCCGTTTGACCGACGGTCATCAGCGCCAGCAGCGTGCCGCTGAACTGCGCACTTTTGCCCAGTTGAATATAGTACGGCGGCAGCCAGGCAATCAGACTGCCGTAACCGCCATTGATCACGCCAAAATAAAGCCCCAGCGTCCAGGCACGCGGGTTGAGGACGACGCGCACGGCGGCACCTTTCGGGTGAGTGATCGGCATCTCTGCGGAGCGGCGTTGTGCTAGCCAGCCAACCAGAGCAATCAGCGCGGGCAAGGCCCACCATGCCAGCGAGCGATGCCAGAGTTCGCTGTGTTGCGCGATCCACGGCGTCAGCGCCGCCCCGAGTCCCCCGCCCCCCATCAATGCGGCCGACCAGAGTCCCATCACCTGCGGCATGCGGCGATGAAAAAGACGCTTAATCACCGTGGGCATCACCACCTGAATGATCCCGATACCAATGCCGCCCAGCAGAGCGCTGCTGAGCAGCACAACGCTGTGCGGCGCCAGTTCACGAAGCAACGCGCCGGTCATCACCATCAACAAACTCAAGGCGACACTGATATGCTCGCTGATATGGCGATTGATCCACCCGCCAGCCAGCGCCAACGCGCCCATGGCGATCATCGGTAGCGCCGTGAGCAGCGACGCCACGGCAAAGCTCATGCCGCTGGCAGCGCGCAGCTGTGGCAGAAGCGGGCCGACAGAAGTCAGCAGCGGACGCATGTTCAGGCCTATCAGCACCAGAACCAGCAGCATCAGGCCAACGCGGGGAGTTTTGTTCATGACTGTTTTTCAGCCCAGCGTTGATACACCGCCAGACCGTTAGGCTGCGGAAGATGATGAACGGGCAGGGTTTGCTGCTCGAGAGGCTGCTGTAGTTGCTGATAAATGGCAGCCGTAGAAAGACGGAACGTTTCGCCGTCGCCATTGCTGTTGGCGAACCAGACCTCTTTCACCCCGGTGAGATACATCGCGCTAAGGCACATTGGGCACGGTTGTCCGCTGGCGTAAACCACGCATTCGCGGAGCGCTGCACTGCCTGAATGGGCAGCAATCGCCCGAATGGCATTGAGTTCCGCATGTCCGGTGGGATCATCATCCAGGTGCAGCGTATTGACGGCTTCGGCGATCGCGACGCCGTTGCGGACAATGACCGCGCCAAACGGGCGTCCACCCTGTTCAACGTTACGGGCCGCCAGGGCCAACGCCTGTTGCAGATAGTTATCATGTGCAGACATGCTTTACTCCTGTGAGCAAATAAAAGAAGAACGATACGCCTGCGCGTACCGTTCTGATGGATTAAAAAGGCTTCGTTGGCAAGTACTTACCATCCAGAGTAATCACGGCGCGCTCGCCACCTTCTGGATCCGCCACTTTTTTTACATCCAGCCTGAAATTTATGGCGCTGATAATGCCGTCGCCAAATTTTTCGTGGACCAGCGCTTTTAGCGTGGTGCCGTAAACCTGCAACATCTCATAGAAGCGGTACATCGTCGGGTCTGTCGGTACGCGATCGTCAATACTGCCGCGCAGGGGAATGGTCTGTAACAACAGGACTGCATCGCTGTCGAGGGCCAGCTTCTCGCCGATGAGGCGCGCAGCATCGGCCGGGAGGGCATGTTGACCGAGCAGCGCGGCGGTGACAAAGGCTTCGGATAAGCCGGTACCGTCCGCAAGCTGGGCAAATGTGAGATCCTTTTTGGCTTTGCTCAGCAGGATCTGGTCAGCCAGGACCAGGCGAATATCACGGTTAATTTGCGACTGAATCATGATGAATCCTCATTGATACGTTAAAAAATAGCTCAGGCTGCGGATGGCTGGCGGTAAGGCATCGCGCAGGTGTCTGGGTTTTTCGCCAAAGAGACGAACTGTCTGCTGGCACCGTCGTAAGCGGCAATCTCTGCACTTTCGATGTCGTAAACCCAGCCGTGTAGCGCGATGCGCCCCTCTTCGAGCGCGAGGCGCACGGAGGGATGGGTCTGGATGTTGGCGAGTTGCGCGATGACGTTTTCACGCACCATTGAGGCCGTTTTCTCAGCCAAAGAGGTGTGCATTCGTGACTCGTTAACGACGCGAGCGGAGTCCGCATAACGCAACCAGTGGTTGACGGCAGGCATATGATCCAGGCAGTGACAGCCGGCAATGGCGGTCATCGCACCGCAGTCTGAGTGTCCGCAGATCACAATGTCGCTGACGCGAAGCGCAGAGACGGCGTATTCCACCGAGGCGGTTACCCCGCCGGGCTCCGGCCCGTATGATGGCACAATATTTCCGGCGTTGCGGATCACGAACAGATCGCCAGGCTCGCGCTGCGTGACCAGTTCGGGAACCAGGCGGCTGTCCGAACAGGAGATGAATAACGCCCGGGGATTTTGCTGGGTGGCAAGGCGTCTGAACAATTCCGCGCGTTCAGGAAAGACCTTGCGCTGAAACTTCAGGAAGCCATCAATAATCTCTTTCACGAATAATCCTCTGTCTCGCTATGCGATGGACACAGGCTACGCACTTCATGTCATAAGATAAAAGACTCATTTATAATGGAGGCTATTGGAAAATCTTATAGGTAATGGCGATGCTGGATCGACACACTCACTATTTTCTTGCCGTCGCGGAACATCACGGATTCACTCGTGCAGCGGCGGCGCTGCACGTTTCGCAACCGGCGCTATCGCAGCAAATCAGGCAACTGGAGGAGGCGCTGGGCGTTCAGTTGTTCGATCGTAGCGGGCGTTTGACCCGGTTGACCGATGCGGGAGAGGTTTATTTGCGCTATGCGCGTAGCGCGCTACAGGCGCTGGAAGAGGGCAAACGTGCCATTCATGATGTGGAGGATCTGAGCCGGGGGGCCCTGCGCGTCGCGGTGACGCCTACCTTTACCGCCTGGTTTATCGGCCCGTTACTGGCCAAATTCTATACCCGCTATCCTAATGTGACTTTACAGTTGCAGGAGCTCTCGCAGGACAACATCGAAGAGAGGCTGGTCAACGATAAACTGGATGTTGGCATTGCTTTTGATGAGATTAACTCTGCGGATATCGATGCACAGCCGTTGCTGACTGAAAACCTGGCCCTGGTTGTGGCAAATCATCATCCGCTGGCGGCACAGGCATCGGTGGATTTAAGCGTGCTCAATAATGAAAAGTTGATTTTATTGAGCGCGGAGTTTGCTACCCGGGAACAGATTGATCGTTACTGTCGTCAGGCTGGACTGCAACCGCAGATCCACATAGAGGTTAATTCCATCAGCGCGGTGCTGGAACTGGTGCGGCGCACGGGATTATCCACGCTATTGCCTGCGCCTATCGCGTTGCAAAGCAACGATCTGCGGGCCATTTCACTGACGCCACAACTGCTCGAACGCACGGCCGTATTATTGCAGCGCAAAGGCGCCTGGCAAAGCGCCGCCGCCAGGGCGTTTGTCGCGATGGCGCAAGAAGGCGTTAAGACGGTGAAAGTGACACGCTAAGCGGCGTTTCGGCGAGGTAAGCCGCGGAGCAGATTGTGATTGCATAAGGAAAGTAGTTTGGGTATTTTTATGCAGTAAATGTGCATAAAAATAACAGGAGAAGGGAATGTTCAGTCAGTGGATAAAAGCAGGATGTTTGATGATGGCGTTGACCGGGGCCGCTTTTGCAGCACAAGAAACCTACGTGGTCGGCGCGGGTGGCACCTATCGCCCATTTGAATTTGAAAACAGCCAGAAACAACTGGAAGGCTTTGATATCGATATTATTAAAGCCATTGCTAAAGCAGAAAATTTTGATGTCAAACTGGTCAACACGCCGTGGGAAGGTATCTTTGCGACGCTGGGTTCCGGGGATCGCGACATCATTATCTCGGGGATCACCATCACGGATAAACGTAAGCAGATGGTGGATTTTTCTCTTCCTTATTTCCCGGCGGAGCAGTCCATTGTCGTTCCGGCTGATTCAAAAGTGAGTTCTCTGGACTCGCTGAAAACGGAAAAGGTTGGCGTCGTTAACTCCAGCACCGGCGACATTGTGGTTTCTGGCGTTCTCGGGAAAAACAGCACCGCAATTAAGCGTTTCGACAACACGCCGTTAATGCTGCAGGAATTGTTTGAAGATGGCGTCAGCGCGGCGGTTGGCGATGTTGGCGTGGTGAAATACTACATCAAGCAGCATCCGGAAAAACAGTTCAAGCTTGTGCCGGATGCCAAGTTTGAGCGCCAGTATTTTGGTATTGCGGTCGCCAAAGGGAATACCGAATTACAGCAAAAGATTAACGCGGGATTGAAGAAAATCATCGCTGACGGTACCTACGATAAAATTTATAAAACCTGGTTTGACAGTGAAGTCCCGACGCTTCCGTCAGAGTAATTTGCATTATTAATTTATTTTTTAGGCTGACACGCGGTCTGTGTCAGCTTTTTTGCAGGGGAAAACCATGACGGGATTTCGTTGGGAAATCATCCAGGAGTATGCGCCATTATTTATGGAAGGCGCGTGGATGACCATAAAATGCACCATCATCTGTGTCTGTCTTGGCACACTCTGGGGGCTGACGCTGGGGCTGGGCCGCATGGCGAAAGCCGAGCACGGTTTCTGGAAATACGCACTCCGCTATTTTGTTCAATATCCCGTTCGTTTCTACGTCAGCGCCTTTCGCGGAACGCCACTGTTTGTTCAGATCATGGTCGTCCATTTTGCGCTGGTACCGCTGTTCATCAATCCCCGTGACGGAATTCTGGTCACCAGCGGGCTGATGAGCGCCGATTTTGCCCGCGAATTGCGCTCGGGCTACGGGGCTTTCTTATCCTGTATTGTGGCGATCACGCTGAATGCCGGGGCTTATGTTTCTGAGATCTTCCGCGCGGGGATCCAGTCGATTGACCCCGGTCAGATGGAGGCCTCGCGAGCGCTGGGGATGCCGTGGTGGAAAACCATGCGCAAAGTCATTCTGCCTCAGGCTTTTCGCCGTATTCTTCCACCGCTGGGCAATAACGCCATTGCGATTGTCAAAGATTCCTCACTCGCCTCGGCGATCGGTCTTGCCGATTTGGCCTACGCGGCGCGTACGGTTTCAGGCGCTTACGCCACCTACTGGGAACCCTACCTGACCATTTCACTGGTGTACTGGGTACTCACCTTCCTGCTGGCGCAGCTGGTTAACCGTCTGGAAAAAAGGTTTGGTAAAAGTGATCCACATTAAAAATTTACATAAACATTTTGGTGACAACCACGTTCTGCGCGGGATTGACTGTGATATCAAACCGCAGGAAGTGGTGTGCATCATTGGCCCGTCAGGGTCCGGGAAAAGCACCTTTTTACGCTGTATGAATGCGCTTGAGACAGTCACCGAAGGCGAAGTGATGGTGAATGGTTTTGCCGTTCACGATCGCAAAACCGATCTCAATAAAATGCGCGAAAGCGTGGGGATGGTGTTCCAGCGTTTTAATCTGTTTCCGCACATGACGGTGCTGGACAACCTGATGATGGCACCGCAAATGTTGTTGGGGCTCTCGCGTCGCGATGCGACCAGCCGGGCAGAAATGTTGCTGGAAAAGGTCGGATTAAGCGATAAACGCGACGCCTGGCCTTCACGCCTGTCGGGCGGTCAACAGCAACGTGTGGCGATTGCCCGCGCGCTGGCAATGAACCCCTCGATCATGTTGTTCGATGAGCCAACCTCGGCGCTGGATCCAGAGTTAGTGGGGGATGTGCTGGAGGTTATGAAGAATCTGGCCAATGAAGGCATGACCATGGCGATTGTCACTCACGAAATGGGGTTCGCCCGTGAAGTGGCGGATCGGGTCATCTTCATCGATCACGGTATTATCCAGGAAGAGGGATCGCCTGACGTGCTTTTTACATCGCCAGCGAATCCGCGAACGGCTGAATTTTTAAGTAAGGTTCTTTGATATTAGAGGCCAGATCGGTATTTCCCGATCTGGCCAATTACGTCAAAATCCGATCTGCTCTTTTATCGTTTTGCTACTGCCGTTTGTTTTTACTGGCGCGATGCCCGCATCACGCGATTGCACGGAGGCATACATCTGGCTGGCGCCAATAATCTGATGATTACCTGCTTTCAATACAAAACGGAATTGATCGTTTGTACTCTTACTCAATTCAAACCAACCGGCCATCATTATCGCCTTTTTGAAAAGAGAGGAATTACCGGACCGTATTGAGCATCGTTTAGTGATAATTTATCAGGCACTATTCGAAGGGAACTGTAAAGTCTCAAACTAGTCGCGATGCAGAAGGAGAGAAATGAAACAGATCAATGTGCGTCTCGCAAAGCTCAGAAGTCGGTTTCCGCCGCCGGTCATTTTGTTAATCTTTGTGGTCGGGGATTGTTTGACCGCAAATCCGCGTTTTACCTTTGGCCTGGTCACCCAGGTGCTGAGTCTGGCGATTGCTGCAGTCAGTCTTGGCATCATTCTGACGACCGCGTGGCACATGCATGTGAGTCGCACCACCCTCAATCCACTACAGGCGGATAAAACAACGACGCTGGTTACGCACGGATGTTATGCCTGGAGTCGAAATCCTATTTATCTTGGACTGATCGGTGTGCAATTTGCCGTTGCGCTCTGGTTGGGCAGTCTGCCTGGCATGATTGCCGTGCCGCTCTTTATGCTGGCGGTGGCCCGGTTGCATATCGATTTTGAAGAGTTCGAGTTACATAAGCGTTTTGGTGCACAGTGGGAGCACTACACTAAACAGGTTCGCCGCTGGCTATAAAGGCAGGATGTCGACTATCCGCAGACCGCGTCAACAAATGCGATGGCATCAGCGACAGCATGGCGCGCCTGCCACGCAAGGTATCCGGGGCTGTCTGCGTCACAAAAGCCGTGCTGTGCATCGTACATATGACATTGCACCAGGGGCAATGTTTCCAGC
Organism: Citrobacter sp. CFNIH10; assembly: GCF_002934585.1. Classification (NCBI taxonomy): domain Bacteria; kingdom Pseudomonadati; phylum Pseudomonadota; class Gammaproteobacteria; order Enterobacterales; family Enterobacteriaceae; genus Citrobacter; species Citrobacter sp. CFNIH10. The sequence continues at coordinate 4,910,755 of NZ_CP026216.1, read as the reverse complement.
TTCTGTTGTAGCGCCGTAGGGTCGAATGACGGCTCATGGCGAGCCATGATCATCAGCGCAGGGCAGTGCGGTAACTCATCGCTGTACTGGCGAATGCGAGAGCCATAATGACAAATAACCCCGTCACACAAGCCGCTTCCTGCGACCCGCCATGCGAGCGTTGCCCCGGTGCTGTAGCCGATGACAATCAATTTGCGATGTTGCGCACGCAGTGTGGTAAGCAACGTTAAGATGGGTTGTGGATCAAAACCAACGTGGATTGAAAAATAGCGATACGCCTCATCCTGCTGAGCATAGCTGTACGGCGCGTCATGCGGAAAAAGTGCGGGAACGTAGACGTCGAAACCACGCGCCCGCCACATTTCCCTGGTGCGATGTATATGCGCATTGATGCCGTAGATTTCATGCAGGATCACGACGGCATCTGACCGTTGGGTTGGCATCGGTGGTTTAGTCGTCTGCTTTGTGTGCCCAGGCAGGCATGGATGTCAGATAACGGATTGCGCGCTTACGTGACTCCTCAGGGCCCACTTTTTGCCAGGAATCCAGAAATCCTGCCAGACCGGAAACGGCGTCATCCCAGGGCTTCAGATTGCCTTCGGCATCGCTGCAATAGGCACAGTATTTATCGCTCGCCCCTTTGGCATCGGGTGCGGAAAGTGGCATTCCGCAGGCATGGCAAAACTGTTCTTGCTGTGACATTTCACGCTCCTTGTATCCTGTGGTTGATGAATGAATATACGGTTATTTTTCGAGAAGAATCCGATGCCAGATCAAATAACCCTGATAGTAGTGTCACAAATATTGATTTGATTTATGTATTGAGAGGCCAGGGGTCTGTTAGTCTTGCTGGCCTATCGGTAACTCAAGGGATTGTTGTGCTGGAAATCTTTTCTTAACCCACTGAAAAATATCTTCAAATATTTTTCGCATAGCAAAATTCATGGTTCGTCCAGGACGAATCCGTTTTTGTATGGGTTAAAAAAGGGTCAACATGCACGTCACATGGACTGTCAGTCCCGTGGGATATCAGCGCATTGCGAAGCGCTGTCCTGCCTGCAATATCAAACGCGATTTCATCCCTTCCGGGGCTTTCAGAATGAATTCGCAAAAGAAGCTGCTTGATGTCTGGAGCATCTATAAGTGCCTTCATTGCGATTATACCTGGAATATCAATCTGTTCTCTCGACTCCCTGTCAGCCGTATTGACCGCGATCTTTTTGCGCGGATCGTTGGCAATGACGCAAGCGCGATCCTGCTTTTCGCTCACGATCGCCAGGTTTTGAAGCGAAATAATGCTGAGCTTTCCGGTAGCCCGGAGTTTGCTGTTCGCGAACAGTGGCGGATGACGCTTGCCCGGCATCAACAGGTGAAGGTCACTATCCGCTTAACGACCGCCTTTCAGGTCAGTCTGTTGTCGGTGATGAAAAAGCAGTTACGACTCAGTACGGGGGAGGTCGCGCGACGGATTGCAGAAGGGAAGATTCGCGGCATTACGCTGCGTGAGCTAAAAAATCGCAAAATTCATGATATGGCGTATGAGTTTTGGATGAGCCCCGACGCGTTCTTCGCGACCCGAAAAATACACATCGGAGTGAAACGCTAAACCAGACGACGCCAGCCAGTATGGCGGGCGTCACCGTCCAACGAGTCAATCCTGCGAGGGATATCGCGTTTCCGTGATGAGGTCTTTTTATTTTACGGACAATTTCTCCTGAAATATCAATCTTCAAGTGAGATAAATTCTTCGCAAAAAGGCGTATAGGGACGCAGATTCGCGTAATTCCGCGAGAAGCGAAGTCTGCGGTCAATATTTTTGACCAGCCTGTTTGTGGAATCTTCATTCAGGAGTTTACACACGTGCCGTGTATCCAGACGTAATATTTTGCACGCCTCCAGCGTTGGACAGAAATTCATGGAATGGAACGTGATCTGTTTTTCACTTCTCGCCACCACAGGCATTTCATCAACTGTGGTGTGAAATCGACTTACCAGCAAGCGATGGGCCGCTTCTAACAGATTGCTGTGTTCAGCACGCAGTATCGCGCTATTCTCACAGAACCAGGCCGTTCGACGCGCAATGGAATCGGCATTCAGCGCCCTAAGATCGTCATCGGTCGCCGAACGTAGTCTATTGATTTCATTTCGAACATCCGCGCGATAAAGAGTTGCGCATTCTCGCTGAAGAATACCTTTATGTACGGTAATATCCATTCCTGCTTTATCAAACGCTTCAGTACAGAGGAATAAAATCCGTCGCCGCCCCTGGGCCAGCGCATCCTGAATAGAGTATCCAAAGGCTATCTCTTTGATACCTGACCACGCAATGGCGAAGGCACACATCGGACAAGGTTCACTGGTTGAGAGAAGAAGACAACCGGATAAATCTTTGCCGATCTTTTTCCCGGCGAGTTTAATGGCATTAATTTCCGCGTGCGATGTCGGGTCTGATTCTGTTTCCTCACCATCATGCGCAGAGGCAATGATTTCCCCATCCTTGATGATGACTGCGCCAAAACCTTTATTTCCTTCACGCAGACTTTCTTCCGCTTCACGAATGGCGTGGCGCATATAGGATTCAAGTTGAATAATATCATCCATAAGTTATTTATTCCGTGGCGTATTTTTATGAATTATTACACCGCCGTTATTCCGCTGGCAAGGAACAATAACAGAATTTACTGCCACACAAAAAAGCGTTATTTACGTAAGGTTTGGTGACTCATTATTTATTTGAAAAGAGATTTCTGCATAAACGCGCCGATCCCCTGTGCGATGCCGCCGAATAAAAACATCAGTATTCCCGGAACGACTGACGCCGTGCCAAACGGCTGCGCGTTTTTTCGCAACCGTCTTTTTTTGCAAAACACAATTAATGCGTTCTTATTACAAAAATAGTTTCTATTCGCATCTTATCTATTCTTGCGGTCGCTGTAATTCCATACTTTTTATCTGGTTATCTGTGAATGCTTTCACAACATCCATTCAGTCATAAGCCTAGCCTCATAAGTAGCTATTTGTACTCAGTTTGCCTTACGTAAACTTATTATTAAGGAATGGCATATGTCGCAACGAGACTACCTTGATGAACTGATTCCTGGCTTCACGCCCTTGTTGGCTATCAAAGAAGCTTCCCGCTGTTTGTTGTGTCACGACGCACCGTGCAGCCAGTCCTGTCCGGCGGAAACAGACCCGGGGAAATTTATCCGCTCTGTTTATTTCCGTAACTTTAAGGGCGCGGCCGAAACCATTAGAGAAAATAACGCGCTTGGCGCCGTCTGCGCCCGGGTATGTCCCACGGAAAAACTCTGCCAGCGCGGCTGTTCCCGTTCCGGAATTGATAAACCTATCGATATTGCCCGTTTGCAACGGTTTGTCACCGACTTTGAACGACAAACGCAGATGCAGATTTATCAGCCAGGCCGTAAAGATAAGGGCAACGTCGCCATCGTGGGGGCGGGCCCAGCCGGGTTGCAGGCCAGTGTCACGTTGTGCAATCTGGGCTATGACGTCACTGTGTTCGAAAAAACGGCTCAACCCGGCGGTTGGTTGCGCCACGGCATTCCTGAATTCCGTCTGCCGCAATCGGTGCTGGACGCTGAAATTGCGCGTATTACGGAAATGGGGGTGACAATCCGCTGTGGCTGCGAGATTGGCAACACTGTCACGCTGGAGGCGCTCAAAGCTGAATATCGCGCTGTCCTGCTGACGGTCGGCCTGTCAAAAGGCATGTCGCTGCCGTTGTTTAATGACGCGGGGACGGCAGAAATCGCCGTCGACTTTTTAAAACGCGCGCGTGGCAAGGCGGGTGGCATATCCGTGCCGCAAAGCGCGCTGGTGATTGGCGGCGGCGATGTCGCCATGGACGTGGCCAGTACGCTCAAAATTCTCGGCTGTGAATCGGTTACCTGCGTGGCGCGTGAAGAGCTTGCGGAGTTCCCGGCCAGTGAAAAAGAGTTCACCACCACCCAGGCGCTGGGCGTCTCTATCATTGATGGCTTTACGCCAACGGCAGTTGACGGAAATAAGGTCACCTTCAGGCACGTGCGCCTGCCTGGCGAGCTATCTCTGACCGCAGAAAAAATTATCCTCGCCGTCGGTCAGCATGCCGGGCTGGAAGCCTTCTCCGGCATTCGGGTACAACGCAATACCGTCGACACTCAACATTACCAGACTGCAGTTCCGGGACTGTTCGCCGCTGGCGATATCGTCCAGGGAGATAAAACCGTGGTGTATGCCGTTAAAACCGGGAAAGAAGCCGCTCAAGCCATTCATCACTATTTAGAGGAGGCGTCATCATGCTAACCAAAGATCTCTCTATTACCTTCTGCGGCGTGAAGTTTCCCAATCCGTTCTGCCTCTCTTCTTCCCCGGTCGGCAATTGCTATGAGATGTGCGCTAAAGCCTACGATAGCGGCTGGGGCGGCATCGTTTTTAAAACCATCGGTTTCTTTATCGCCAACGAAGTTTCTCCCCGCTTCGACCATCTGATTAAAGAAGACACCGGGTTTATCGGCTTTAAAAACATGGAGCAGATTGCTGAGCACCCGCTGGCAGAAAATCTTGCGGCGATTCGTCGGCTCAAACAAGATTACCCGGATAAGGTGCTGATCGCCTCGATCATGGGGGAAAATGAGCAGCAGTGGCAGGATCTGGCGCGTCTGGTCGAAGAGGCTGGCGCGGATATGATTGAATGCAACTTCTCCTGTCCGCAGATGACCTCTCACGCCATGGGGAGCGATGTGGGGCAAAGTCCTGAACTGGTGGAGAAATATTGCCAGGCGGTGAAACGCGGCTCTTCTATGCCGATGCTCGCTAAAATGACGCCCAATATCGGCGATATGTGCGAGGTTGCGCTGGCGGCGAAACGCGGTGGTGCCGATGGTATTGCCGCCATCAACACAGTCAAGTCAATTACCAATATTGACCTCAAGCGTAAATTGGGTCTGCCAGTCGTCAATGGCAAATCCAGTATTTCGGGCTATTCAGGTAAAGCGGTGAAACCGATTGCCTTGCGCTTCATTCAGCAGCTACGCACCCATCCTGAGCTGAAAGATTTTCCGATTAGCGGTATCGGTGGAATTGAAACCTGGGAAGATGCTGCCGAGTTCTTGCTGCTGGGCGCCGCAACACTTCAGGTGACAACCGGCATCATGCAGTACGGTTATCGCATTGTTGAAGATATGATCAGCGGCTTGTCGCACTATCTTAACGATCAGGGTTTCGACTCGCTGGATGAGATGGTGGGGCTGGCAAATGCCAATATCGTTCCGGCAGAAGATCTCGACCGCAGTTATATCGTTTACCCGCATATTAATCAGGAAAAATGCGTCGGCTGCGGTCGTTGCTACATTTCCTGCTTCGACGGTGGTCATCAGGCGATGGAGTGGAACGAACAGACGCGGACCCCGCACTACAATACCGAAAAATGCGTCGGCTGCCTGCTGTGCGGCCATGTTTGCCCGGTCGCGTGTATCAGCCTCGGAGAGGTAGTATTCAAACCCGGCGAAAAAGCGCATTCGGTCACCCTTTAACGCCCGGACGTTTTCCGGCTCACCACGGTGGGCCGGATGGTGTCCCCTGCAGGAATCGAACCTGCAACTAGCCCTTAGGAGGGGCTCGTTATATCCATTTAACTAAGGGGACTTTGAACTAACTGATTTTTAAGTGTTCTTCTTGTGTTGAATGTTATCCTATCAGTCCGCACCCCATCAAGCATTTCATTCCTTTTATTTCGTAACCTTTCGCATGTTTCCGCATAGGAAATCACTTCGTTCACTTGCCATTGCGTACAGATTGAGTACAGAATGCTGAAGTTCAGTGTGTACAGGATACTAAGCCGTGGCCCTCAGTGATACCAAACTTCGCAGCATAAATGCCAAGCCTTACAACGGCGCACCCGAAGTCACAGATGGTGACGGTCTGAGTGTGCGTATCACCCCAACCGGAACGATTACGTTTCAGTATCGTTACCGCTGGAACGGTAAGCCTGTCCGCCTTTCTGTTGGCCGATACCCTGCAATGCCTCTCAAAGAGGCTCGCGTGATAGTCGGTGAGATGCGCGAATTGTACATCAAGGGACTGAACCCTAAAAATTATTTTGCCAAGGAAGATGGCGAGCTAACGTTAAAGGAGTGTCTGGATCAGTGGTGGACGAAATATGTTGAGACTCTCAAGCCTAACACCCAGACGCTGTACAAGTCAGTTGTGTACAACACCATGTACACAGAATTCCCGGATGCACCGGTAGTCAACATTCCCGTTTCATCCTGGGTCAGGTTCTTCGATAAGCAGGAAAAGAAGAACGGCAAGAAAGCCAGGGTATTACTTCTCCAGCTTCGATCCGTGATGAACTGGTGCATCAGTCGTCAACTGATTCCCTCATGTGACGTATTGAAACTCAGCGTTAAAACCATTGGGAAAAAGCCCGATGTGGGTAGCCGGGTTCTTACATATACCGAGCTTGCAAAAGTCTGGCTGGCGCTGGAGAACAACAAGATTGTTTCCTCCAACAAAGTTCTGCACCAGTTACTGCTGCTATGGGGTGCCCGTTTGTCTGAATTGCGCCTTTCAACTGCCAGCGAGTTTAATATGGATGATCTCATCTGGACCACACCAGGAGAGCATTCCAAGATGGGAAACGTTATCCGGCGGCCTGTATTCGACCAGGTGAAACCATACGTGGAAAAGTTACTCAATTCCGGCAGGGATATTCTTTTCCCCGGTCAGGAACTGGACAAGGCGATAGATCGCTCGTCAGCCAATCTATACATGAAAAAATTAAGGGATAAAATTGATATTCCGGAGTGGCGAACACACGACTTCAGGCGCTCGCTGGTGACAAACTTATCGGGGGAAGGGGTGATGCCCCACGTCCTTGAAAAGATGTTGGGGCATGAGCTGGGGGGAGTGATGGCGGTTTATAACAAACATGACTGGCTGGTGGAGCAGAAAGATGCGTATGAACTGTATGCTGATAAGATATTCTGGCATGTCAAACAGCTCGGTTGACGCCACCCTCATCTATCCATTTCATTACAGCTTTTCTGCTGTATCTGGAAGGGTAGGTAAGTACCGGGTTAGGGAATCCATGTTCTTTTCGTAAACGCCAGATTGCTGTTTTTTTCTTTTTGAGCAGGTCAAACACTTCCTGCTCTTCCATAAAATCGGTAGTAGTCATAATTTACCTCTTCTATTAATTCATTCAGCAGGAATTAATTTTTGCCAGATGGCTGATACATATTTTGCCTGGTGACGGGCATCGGCCAGTGCGTTATGCATGTCACCATCGAATGGCATGTCTTGCTTGGGATCAAATCCTATCCCGCGAACGAGGGTTACGATTGTTCGTACGTCATGATCATTCCAGAATTTCCACGGACAGATGTGGCCAGCGCGCTCATATGCACCTCGTAAAATGACGTTATCGAATGTTGCACCGTTTCCCCAGACCTTCATATATTTCGGGTTGTCGGCGTGCTGAAGAATAAAATGGTTCAATTCAGAAAGTGCATCGGCGATCGGCATTACATCATCAATGCAAATTGCCGCCCGCGCTTCTGCACTTTGTTTCATCCACCAAATAATAGTATCGCCATCAGGAACTGCGCCTGACTTCATTGCACTTTCGAGGCTGACAACTGCATAGAACTCAGGACCCAATTCACGAGATTGAGGATCAAAGAAAACAGCACCAATTGAAACGATCGGGGCATTTGGTTTATTACCCATTGTTTCGAGGTCGATCATTAAATTGTTCACGTTATAAAGTCTCCTGTTTTGGTACTGCTTTAATCATCGCCGCCCAGCACAACTCAGCCCGACGCGCTGCCTTTCTGCATCCGCTCAATGCTTTGTATTCAGCCCACTCTTTTTCATCGCTGAAATGTGGATCTGGCTCAGACTCGAAGCCGTTAATAACCATGTCCTCTGTCGGAACGATCGGTACCATCACGTAACCTGGTGGTGCAAAGTACCGAACTTCTACCGTTCTGTCAGGATCGGATGCATAGTCAATGCCAATTACCGGATAGTTGCCAGCCTTACGCCGCTCATTATCCAGGTCTGTTTGCAACTGAATCACCCAGCGGGCGAGCTCACCTTTTTCGCCGGATTCAAGCCGTAAATCATCTAAACGATATTTATCAATCATTGCTGTTATCCTCGCAGCAGTGGTGCCGCCCCTCTGGGTCAGTAGATACATGTCCACAGATATCGCACTCAATTTCATCTGGTGGCAACTCATCACGATTGCTTACAGGTTGGCTACCTTGAAGCATGGCACCGCGGCAGACATCAGGAGGAGTAAACCCGATAACCTGATCGCCCTCGGTCACTAGGCGAATTAACATGGCCAGGTTATCGACCAGCTCGTATTCAACCTTGTTCCAGTCCCCACGCCCTTCCGTGTAGTGGATAACCTCTTTAATAACCTCTCCGCTTTCTTCTGCAACTTTATTGAGCACGTAGTTTGGCTGAGGAAATTTGCGCATTGCTTTATCAGCACGCAATCGCGCTGCTGAAACGAGCGATGAGAAGTAATCCTGCGGTGCTGGTAGGGCGTCGTAGACTTCAATGACGCCGTTATCGATGGGCCACTCACCATCCTTGATATAATCCGTTGTTCCGTCCACCTGCTGATTGGCAATGTGGAAGGCTCCAATCGGCTTAGCGGTCAGCGATGCCAGCGCGATTTCAGCAAGAACCAGATCCTTTTCTGCGTTCTCAACGCCCTGAAAATCCTCGGCTTGTGATTTTCTCTCCCGCGCCCATTCGATTAACTGCTCTTTGGTGAACTCTCTGGTTATTGTGTTCATGCTGCTTGCTCCCGTTTGATCCCCATGCGCTGGCATGCGGTCTTGAAAATTTCTGCGTCTTTCTCGATGCCGATGAACTTACGCTCTGATTGCTGACAGGCCACTCCGGCGGTACCGCTTCCCATAGTGAAATCCAGCACCGTATCACCGGGATTGCTGTAGGTTTCGATCAGGTACTTAACCAGCGCCAACGGCTTTTGGGTCGGATGGTAGTTTCCTGCCTGTTTGTCGCTCGAGAAAAATTGGACATCACGCGGATAGCGGCTGGTTGAATCGTACTTCGTCAGCGTCAGCGCCTTTCCGTAGCATTCAGAATTAACGGTCTTTCGCCTGGAGGTTTTTCGCTCGTGGCCATGCGTAAATTGCGGGTTATAAGTCGGCTGGCAACGATAAAAGACCTCGATGTTTTCATGCGCACGCAGCGGTTGCTTTTTGGCATTCAGAAAGCCGGTAGCATTCCCCTTTTCCCATATCCACTCTGTTCTCCAGTGCTGTAAGTTGCTGGCAATCAGTACGCTGGTAAATGGCTGTGCAGAAAACAGAACGATGGCGACCGCCGGCTTAGTGATCCGGTAGAGCTCCCGCCACATCCACTGCAGGTCTAACACTGAATCCCATCGGCACTGCGTGGTTCCGTATGGAATGTCAGCACATACCAGGTCGACGGTACCGCTGGAGAGTCGCGGGAAAACATCGAAGCAATCTGCGTTGTGCAGGGAGATCATTGGGCGGCCTCCCGGCGTACTGCCAGTAAAAGCTGGTTAAACATCAGTGTCAGAGGATTACTGCAGCCGAATGGCAGATCGTTGACGCGGTATGTTGGTGCACCACCACGAACGCCAGTTTTTACGATGTGGCCAGTGGTGTAGAGTTGCGATAGTGCGCCGGCCACGACAGGTGTCCTTCTGTGCAGCGCTTTAGCAATATCGCTGCTGGTGGTATTGGGATGAGCCTGGACGTATTCGAATACGGTCATTGCACATTACCTTCACGTTGCTGATCCAGCCGAGCCAGTGACTCGGTTAACGCTGCATAGGTTGCTTCCAGTCGTGTTGCGACCTCTTTCATAAGCCGCCCATGCTTTGCTGGTAGTTCCGGTACGGAGGCATGCGCCTCCGCAACGAGCTCTTTAACTTTCAGGCGGCGCATTGGCGCAGCTCCATCAGTTCATTGAACCGGTTAATGAACAGGCCGAAGGCCTGGCCGGGGCGCAAAGGATGAATTTCAAATAAATCCGTTGGTGGAATACCTTCCAGAATCGGCCATATGGAACCGTCGTCGATATCCAGATCCCGGCGCTCGGTCGCGAGCATGGTCAGGTCGGCATATTTAACGAGGTATGTCTCGTCAAGCGGCAGGCCGAATTTCAGGCGGATCAGTTGATCAGTGCGCGTCTCGATCCGGCGGTAATCTGGCAACAACGCTTTCAGCGGGGCAGGGATGTCCAGGCAGTATGCCTCTGCGGCGTCATGCATCAGCGCTTCAAAGGCGAACTCTGGCGCCACGAGCTGACTGCACATAACGGAATGCTGCGCCACGCTATAAAATTCCGACAGGTGCCCCGCGAAGCGGCAGATATTGGAAAGCGCCCCGGCGATGTCTTCGATATCAATATCGTCAATGGTGGAGTTGATATAATCGAACTTCTTACCGGAAAGAGTCTGGATAAAACTCATCGTTAGTTCTCCTTAATTGGTGCGCTGCACCGCACGATTTTTGGTTGCACGAATCCCTCGCCATAAGGCGAATAAAAGTTTTGGTTTCGTTTCAATAAATGCCCCATCCAGAGGCACTTAGTGCAACGGGCGACTGCCATCGCCAGTTAGTTTCTCCACAAAACAGACAAGAGCACCTGCGGCTGCAACCGCCCGGGTGGATTGGGTTATGAGCCCGTCGCCCGGTGATGCCCTTGTCTGTTTTGTAAAAAAGGGCGGTACCGAGGTAGAACATTATCTTCGTCCCCCTTTTGTCAGGTTGAAGACCCTGGTACCGCCAAGACTACTCACAGCTTTCTTACTTCCTGGTACCACGCTGGCTACGTGATTGGGTTGTGGCGCCAGATGCTTATCTTCTGGTTACCTCTAAGGGCTGCACTTCACCACAACTGCAAGCGCACTCCGCCGTTTCACACCTGTCACCCATAACTGGTAAGTGAAGGAGTGCGCTTGCATGTTGTGCCCTGAAAAGGCTGGCGGTTGCCGGAAATACACGGGAAAACGCCGGGCCGCCAGAACAGGGATGTGTTTCTTATTGCTTTGGCCTGCTTTTATCCACATCAGGCGTGGTGGTATCCTTATTGGTGCCCATACCAAGCAAGGAAAACAGATGCTTAAGTCAACACTTATTGCTAAATGCCTTACTCGTTGCGGAATGCTTCCTGATATCGCAACCGGTGAAGCTGCTGTACGTGATATTTTTGAAGAGTATTTCCCACGTCACAGCTTTGAAAAATGGAACACTCATCTTGATGATGATGTCATTCAGCATTACCTCGAGGCATCGCGAGGAGCTGGGACCATCAAGGTTAATTTTTTTATTGAGGATCTCTGGGATTACTGATCGTCATCGAACCAAAAGTTTTGAAATCTGGATGTAAAATCGTTTTCCCGGAGGCGTTGGCTTCGCATTCCAGCTTTTCCGGGTCCATCAAAGCTTTAGTCACTGCTTCCATAAAACTTATGTAATCTGCAGCGACAGCGGTTTCAGTTTTAATTGCAGTAAGCAATGCACCGTTCACCCGAATCTCAATCATTCGTCCTGGCTTGCTCTTTTGCATAACCACCTCATTAATCATCTAAATCACAGTTGCGAATCATCCGGTCATTCATACGCCACCGGCGGCTACTTCGTGGGCATCCTGCCTGTTCGCTGTTGATGAGTAAAATCTAACTTAACTTAGTATTTTGGTCAAGAAAAAACACCAAACTTTAATTAGCTTGGTGCTTAGGTGGGATTAGCTATTTTTAAAGTTCGTATTGAACGCCTTTGACGACACCGATGATCAGGCAGTTACCATTTATTGGGATGTTGGGATAGCGTGGATTTAGAGGGACTAAAAATTTTTGTGGGCCATCAATAACGAGTTTCTTTACTGTCGCTTCATTGGTTCCATCTATTCTGGCCACAACAATTTTGCCATGAAGTGGCTCGGCATCGGGATCTACAATCACAGTTGCGCCTTCAGGAATAGTGGGAAGTCCGTTAGGGTTTGTCATCGAATCCCCTTTAACTTCCAGCGCGAACGAGCTATCGCCAACTCTTAAGGACGTCTCTACCCACTTATCCACTTCATTGAAAACTTCAGCGACCTTACATTCTGTGAATTGACCAGCTTGAACCCATGAAATTATAGGGACCCTGCGCATTTTTGTAATGAGGTTACCCTCAAACTCAGTGCCATATAGAATGTAATCAATTGATGTATTGAAAAATTTTGCAAGTTTTGACAGTGATTCCCCACCTGGTACATTTATATCTTTTTCCCAATACCCAACCGCAACATCACTCACTCCGCAGAACTTCCCAAGCTCTTTCTGGGATGTTCTGGTTATCAGTCTGAGGGACTTAATACGCTGTCCAACCGTTTCCATTGAAGCACCATTCACAAATAAAGGACTAAGGAATCTTAGTTTTTATTGACCAAAGATGGATTGATAATTAATATCTAATCAAACTTAGCTAAGGAGGTATCATGACAACTGACGATATTGAAAATTACTTTGGCAATGCTGAAAGAGTTGCTGATTTTTTCGGCATTACCAGTGAAGCCGTTTACCAATGGCGCAATAGGCCTGGGCGCCTCATTCCGAAAGGCCGGGCAGCTGAAGCGGCATACCGCACTGGTGGTGGCTTAGTTTTTCACCCTGAGCTTTATGAAAAAAAATAGACCGCAAATTGATTTTAAGTAACCACAGAATCAAGGGGTTAACCGTGGGTAAAGAACCTGAATGGAAAATAGAAAAACAGCCAGCCTGGCTGGTGGCCGCTATCAGGAAGACGATCGCAGCGCTCCCTGGTGGATACGCCGAAGCGGCAGAAATCTTGGACGAAACGCAGAACTCGCTTTTTAACCGCCTTCGTGCTGGTGGAGATCAAATATTCCCTATGGGCTGGGCAATGGTACTTCAGAGCGCCGCTGGCGTGAGTTACATAGCTGATGCGTTTTCTCGTCAAACAGATAACGGGATCCACATCCCAGGTGCAGCACCAGAGATAGAGAACGAGGAGATAGGTTTAAAGCTGGCTGAGCTGGTGGGCAGACTCGGGGATCTGGTCAATGCATACCGTTGGTATATCGACGACGGCGTTGTTGATAAGGGCGAGTGGCAGAGCCTTAACGACATCGCATATCAGTTCAGGGTGACTCTGATGACCTTCCTGAATTTGATTTCCCGTGTTTACTGCCTGCCAGAAAAGAGTGACGCCCGCGAGTGTGCAGCTCCGGGCGCCGTGGCGTGTCGTATCAGTGGAGAAACTAACGCATGAACAGTTTAACGGTAAATAACCGCATACCGCAACTACGTGCTTTCCCGGTACCGGGTTACATCATGTTTCGGTATGAGCGCATGGTATCAGGCCGCTGGGTTCCCTGTAACCACAGTCGGGCGATGGCAATTGTGGGGGTATGGCGCCGTAGAGGGGGATCCTTATGCAAGAACTTAACCGATGGTTCAAAGACCACTACGGTATCCCAGTTCGAGTTATCCGATGGGAACCGGAAACTCACCGCGTTATCTACCTGCGCAAAGGCTATGAGCATGAATGCTTCAGCCCGCTCGAACAGTTCCAGCGCAAGTTTACTGAGATAAAGGACGATCATGAGCCAGATATTTGAAATCGTTCAGTCGCTGTCGGGCCAGCGCAACGCAATAACAATCCCGGTCCCTTACCTTGATTTTTTTTCCGGTGATCAGCAGGCGCATGCTTTGGGGGCAGTTCTCAACCAGTTGGTCTTCTGGTCCGGGAAATCAGACCTGAAGGATGGCTGGTTCTACAAAGAGCACAGTGAGTTAGCTGCGGAAATTCGTGGAGTCAGTGAAGACCAGGTACAGCGGTTGGTAAACAAGATTTGCACTCGCTGGTTACCTGGAATTGTTGATAAAGCGCAAAAGCAAGTAAACGGTACGAAAAAGACGCACTACCGTATCGACGGGGATGCATTAATCGAGGCTTTATTCCCTACAACACTGGATTCCGCAGAATCGCGGAACGGGAAACGCGAAGTCGCGGAACCTATTCCGCAGAATCACGGAACCGAAAACGCAGAATCGCGGAACCATAACCGCGAAGTCGCGGAACCTATTCTCTATACAGATCATTACTCAGATCACCACAAACAGATCATAAAACCTTCTTGTCCGGTTGCGTTGCAACCAGACCCTGAAGTTGCGATCACTGATAACGCCATTCTGGTTTTAACCCATTTGAACCAGGTCAGCGGTTCCCGTTATCAGAAATCAAAAACCTCGCTGGAAAACATTCGTGCTCGTCTGCGTGAAGGTTACAGCGTTGCTGACCTGCAACTGGTTATCGACCTGAAACACGAGCACTGGAACGGCAACGATGAGCAGTACCAGTACATGCGCCCTGAAACACTGTTTGGCCCGAAAAAATTTGAGGGGTATCTGCAAAGCGGGATCCGCTGGGACAAGAAGGGGCGTCCGCCTCGTGAATGCTGGGGCGAAAAGAAACATGACCCAATGAAGGTCGGTCCGGTTGATACCAAAATTCCAGAGGGGTTCAGGGGATAATGACAAACAAATATTGCCAGGCGTTGGCGGAACTGCGTAGCAAACCAGCCCACGAACTGAAAGAGGTTGGCGATCAATGGCGTACTCCGGATCTGTTGTTTTGGGGGATTAACGCAATATTTGGGCCGTTGGTTCTGGATCTGTTTGCTGACGACGATAACGCGAAGTGCCCGGTCTGGTACACAGCCGAAGATAACGCGCTGATGCAGGATTGGTCGGAAATGCTGGAGTCAATCGGCGGGGCCGCATTCGGTAATCCACCCTATAGCCGCTCTCAATACCACGAAAAGCAGGCGATCACCGGCATGACCCACATCATGGATCACACAATGGAGATGCGTGAAAAGGGTGGGCGTTACGTGTTCCTCATTAAAGCGGCGACAAGTGAAACATGGTGGCCTGAAGATGCCGATCACATCATGTTTATTCGCGGTCGCATTGGTTTCGATCTCCCTGTGTGGTTTGTTCCTGCTGACGATAAGCAGAAACCCACTGGTGCTTTCTTTGCTGGCGCCATTGCAATCTTCGATAAGTCATGGCGCGGCGAGCGTTTCAGCTACATCAGCCGTACCGATCTGGAGGAAAAAGGGAAGGCGTTTATGTCGCTGGTTACATTTGCCGCTGGTAAGGCCCAGCAGACAGAAACAGTAAGGCCTGTTACGCCGCTGACGTTGCCAGAAGTCGAATCGCGTATCTGGCCTCTCGAGGTTGGTCTGGTGTTTAACCAAGTGGATGGCGTTGACGCCCTGACTGAGTCACAGCAGAACAAGCTGAAAGGCAATATCAATCAGCTATGGCTTGAACGTATGCCCACCAGCGAGATCATTGCCGTTGCCGCTGGTCTTGCCAGTAGCATGCAGGGGGTGACCCATGCGTGAGATTATCGTTGATAACTTTGCTGGTGGTGGCGGCGCGTCAACCGGTATTGAAATGGCGATTGGTCGTAGTGTTGATATCGCGATCAACCATGACGAGAACGCGATCGCGATGCACAAGACGAACCACCCGGACACACTTCACTACTGCGAATCCGTATTTGAAGTGGATCCGCGCGCGGCGACGGGGGGCTTACCGGTTGCCCTGGCATGGTTCAGTCCTGATTGTCGCCATTTTTCGAAAGCCAAAGGTGCGAAGCCAGTAGAAAAAGCGATTCGTGGTCTTGCATGGGTTGTTCTGCGCTGGGCACTTGATGTTAAACCCCGAGTGATGAAGCTGGAGAACGTCGAAGAGTTCAGAACGTGGGGACCGCTTCTCGCCGGTGAAATGCGCCCGGATCCTGCCCGTGCTGGTGAAACTTTCGAAGCATTCAT
Organism: Citrobacter sp. CFNIH10; assembly: GCF_002934585.1. Lineage (NCBI taxonomy): Bacteria > Pseudomonadati > Pseudomonadota > Gammaproteobacteria > Enterobacterales > Enterobacteriaceae > Citrobacter > Citrobacter sp. CFNIH10. Next base: position 4,894,879 of record NZ_CP026216.1, on the reverse strand, counting down.
CGGCATGCTGACTACCGGCATCCCGACGGATCATCCGGCGCTGGCGGAGTGCTGCGAATTTCTGGGCATTCCTCCTGACAGTGAAGATGCCGTGCGGCTGGTTGACGGTCTTGGCTATGTTGTCGAATATCGCGAATTGCGAGCGTGTGACCTCGGCGCACCGACCATCAGAAAACGCTTCTTCATGGTTATGCGCTGTGACGGTAAACCGATTGTGTGGCCGGAACCAACACACGGTGATCCGAAGTCACCGGCGGTTCAGGCTGGCAAGCTGGCGCCGTGGCGCACCGCTGCGGAGTGTATCGACTGGACCATTCCTGCGCTGTCGATCTTCGACCGTAAAAAGCCCCTGGCAGTGAATACGCTCAAGCGCATAGCGCGCGGTATTCAGCGTTTCGTTATCGACAGCGCGTCGCCGTTTATCGTGAAGTGCAACCATACCAGCACCAAAACGCATTACGACTGCTTCCGTGGCCAGTCGCTGGAAGAACCACTGCAGACAATCACCAAAACCCACGGCTACGCAGTCGCGGTACCGCACCTGACGAAATTCAGAACAGGCGCGACAGGGCAGGATGTCACACAACCAGTCCCGACAATCACCGCCGGCGCGTCACGGCGCCCGGGCGGGAATGGTCATGCTCTCGGCATCGTTGAGGCCGCGCTTACACCGTTCCTTGCTGGTAACGGCGGCAGTGAGTACCAGGCAAAGCCGCGCCCGCTGGATAAACCCACTCACACCATCCTGAAACAGTCTCGTGCCTGTCTGGTTGCGCCGGTCATCGCTCGCCAGTTTGGCGCCAGCATCGGTCACCGTGCAGACGAACCGAGCGCGACGATTACGGCGGGCGGCGGCGGTCATTCACAACTGGTTTCTGCTTTCCTCGCGAAGCACTACGGCGGCAACTATACGGGACCGGGCGTCGGGCTGGATGAACCAGTCCACTCGGTGACGACGGTCGATCATCATGCGGTGGTTGCTTCCCATCTGGTAAAACTGCGCGGCACCTGTCGCGATGGTCAGCCCACAAGTGAACCAATGCCGACAGTTACGGCCGGCGGCCTGCATGTCGGGGAAGTCAAAACCACTCTGGCGGTTGACGACTACGACGAACACCGCGCACAGCAGGCGCTGGCGTTTTTGCGTGAATACTGCGGCGAGGAATGCACCGGGATGGTCGACATCGATGGGATAACGTACCGCATCGTCGATATCGGTATGCGCATGCTTCAGCCGCACGAACTCTATCGCGCACAGGGCTTCCCTGACTGGTACATCATCGATCAGGATTATCGCGGCAAGCGCTACGCCAAAGATAAACAAGTGGCCCGCTGCGGCAATGCAGTCCCGCCACCGTTCGCTGAAGCGCTGGTGCGCGCAAATTTGCCTGAGTTATGTGTGAGCAAGGAGGAACAAGCAGCATGATGAACTTAACGGCTCGACAGCAGCATGTACTGGATACCCTGATCAGCTTTCAACGCGAGCATGGTTATCCTCCAACCAATACAGAACTTTCGGCGCTGCTGGGATGCAGCTCCCCAAATGCCGCTGCGGATCATCTGCGGGCACTGGAGAGGAAAGGAGCTATCACCCTGACGCGTGGCGTTTCGCGGGGAATAGCCATCAACGATCTGGAGAACGTTGCTGATGCTGATTCCCTGCTGCATGCACTTGTGAATGGTGAGGATGGTGCGAAGGACCATGCAATCGCCTATCTCAAAAACAAGGGGATCCGGGTATGAAGCTGGTGCTGCCGTTTCCTCCGAGTGTGAACACGTACTGGCGCGCCCCGAATAAGGGGCCGCTGGCAGGGCGCCACCTGATAAGTGCCAAAGGTCGCCAGTTCCAGTCGTCAGCATGTGCGGCAATCATTGAACAACTGCGCATGCTCCCTAAGCCGTCATCGTCACCGGCGGCTGTCGAAATAATCCTGTTCCCGCCTGACAACCGGATCCGGGATCTGGATAACTACAACAAAGCGCTGTTTGACGCTCTTACCCACGCGGGTATCTGGGAGGACGACAGCCAGGTGAAAAGAATGCTGGTGGAGTGGGGGCCAGTAGTGAAAGGGGGAAGAGTAGAGATCTCGATCAAGAAATTTGAGGAAAAAATATCATCTTGCTAGAGCAAAACATGGGTAATTCAGGGTATGGTTATCCGGTGCAAGCGAAACGGGAGTGCAGTCCCCTTCGCACTAAAACAGTGGAGAAAATATGACTAACCAGGTTATGGGCCTTGCTACGCCCAAAGGTAGCGCTACATCTGTTGTTTCTGTTAATAATTCCGCAGTACCGGTGATTACTTATCGCAATCAGCGAGTGGTAACTACTGATTCCCTTGCTGCTGGGTATAGCACCACCACGCAAAACATCACGAATAACTTCAATCGCAACAAAAACCGGTTTATTGAGGGTAAACACTACTTCAGGGTTGAGGGTGAAGAAGTCGAAAATTTGCGCAACTCTTTAAGCTATGTGCAAATTTCGCCGAAAACTCGCAGCTTGTACCTCTGGACTGAACGCGGCGCATCACACCACGCGAAAATGCTTGAGACAGAGCAGGCGTGGGATTTCTTTGAGCAACTCGAAGATCATTACTTTGGCATGCGCGAAGTTTATGGCGTTACGTTACCCGATATCTCAGACCCAATAAAGCTTGCCCGTGCATGGGCTGATGCCATGGAAGCAAAGCAACAGGCTGAGGCTATTACTCACCAGCAGGCTGAATACATTGAACACCTCGAGAGTCTCTTCACCGACGGGCTTTCTCCGGTACAGTTCTGCAAACGACTCAACGGTGTTAATACCAGTAAGATTAGTGCCTGGCTGGTCTCTGCAAACTGGCTCTATGATGACAATCCGGAAGGGCGCAGCGCTCAATGGCGTGTCCGTTCTTACGCTCGCGATAAATACCTTACTGAGAAAAGCACGAAAGTTTCACCAAACTCTGCAGTCAGCTTTACCACCTATCAACCCGTTCTTCTAAGGGACGGAGCGGTCTGGCTGTACAAAAATTACCTGAAAGGAAAGCTTCCGATGAAGGTGACCTGGAACGGTAAGTTTACCCACGATAAAGAGTTGGCTGGAGGGGCTGTTCATGGGTAATCAGTCAAAACCAGGGATTTATGGCACATCATCAATTCATAAGGCTAAAAAAACACAGCATGGCGGTTTCAGCCTCAGTCAGGAGCAGTTTCTTGCCCTTAAAGAAACAAAAGATTGGATTGATTTACATCCTGATGCCGTGAGGTATATCGACGGTGAGTGTTACTTATCCCGAGAACTGTCACTTCTCTACCTCCACTTGTGTGGGAACAAGAAAATAAAAAAAGAGTTCCGAAAATCGACGTTTGCTAGAAGTGGAGTGAGATGTTGAGAGCACTGCTAACACCTGAAATAGCTCCCCGCATGGGGGTTGTGCTTTTCCGTCCTGGTGCAGACCTGATGCAGCTATTTATGCGCGGTCGGGTTTTACTCGAGCCAGAACCTGAAAGCATGGCCTCTTATGCGACTGGTTTTGTGCCGGCAGCGGTTCAGCCACTGGCAGACGATCCGGTAATGAGCGAGATATTCGAGGATCATCGCGTTATACAGCGCGCTGGTGGCTTGTCTTCGCTTGATGGCTGGTTAAACAAAAAGTTCGAATGCCAGTGGCCCCATTCAACATGGCACGACAAGAATTTCACGATCATGCGGCATAAGCCCGGAAGCATCCGGTTGTGCTGGCACTGCGACCACACCCTCGCTGGACAATACACGGAACAGCTTGCAGGTATAGCCAGCAAAAACCTGGTATCCTGGATCATGTCAGTCATCCGTACGGATTTAGGTTTTCCAGAGTCGCATGTACTGACCCTCCCGGAGTTGTGCTGGTGGATGGTCAGAAATGATCTGGGCGATGTTATTCCTGAAAGTGTTGCGCATAAGGCGCTGAGACTGCCGGCTGAAGAACCGAAATCGATCATGCGAGAAAGCGATATTGTGCCTTCGTTACCGGCCACCAGCATTGTGCAGGAGAAGGTGAAGAAGGTACTGACGCTCAGGATTGATCCGGAATCGCCGGAAAGCTTCATGCTACGTCCGAAGCGGAGACGCTGGGAAAATGAGAAATACACACGATGGGTGAAGGCCCAGCCGTGCGCCTGCTGTGGTAAGCAGGCAGATGATCCGCACCACCTGATAGGTCACGGTCAGGGCGGCATGGGGACAAAAGCGCATGACCTCTGGGTGTTGCCTTTGTGCAGAAAGCATCACGACGAGTTACATGCGGATACCGTGGCATTCGAAGAGAAATACGGCTCGCAGCTGGAGTTGATATTTCGTTTTATCGATCGCGCGCTTGCAATTGGTGTGCTGGCGTAAGTGGAGAACACGTATGAACCTTGAATCATTACCAAAATTTTACTCACCAAAAGCACCGAAACTAAATGATGAAACGCCGGGAACCAGCTCTGAGGCGTTAACAATAACTGATGTGATGGCTGCGCAGGGCATGGTGCAGTCAATGGCACCACTTGGGTTTAATTTGTTTCTGGCAAAGATGGGAATACAGGATCCAACACCTGCACTGGAGGGGCTGTTTAACTACGCCATGGCAATGAAAAATCCGGTATTACAAAAACTAAGTGAGAAGTCCCGTCTTGAAATTCTTCCTGTACTGGTGAAGTTTGCATATGAGGACTATTCCCGTTCGGCGGCAAGTAAATCAGTTTGCCCACATTGCAATGGTGAAGGGGTGTTACGTTCAATGTGTGATGTTGTAAAACATCCAGGCGTAAAAGGTGTAGAGCCTATGATCCGCCATGAGGAAGTCGAAGAAGTTTGCCAGCACTGTAACGGTAAGGGAACTGTCTCGACAGCATGCAGAGGATGTAAGGGGAAGGGAACTGTACTTGATGAGAAGCGCACGAAACTCCACGGCGTGCCGGTAATGAAAGTATGCGGTCGCTGTAATGGCAATCGTTACAGCAGGCTGCCAACAACGATCGCCCGGGCACAGGTGCAAAAGGTCATTCCAGATTTGACGAATTACACCTGGTACAGCGGTTATGGTGAAGTGATCAATAAGCTGATCACTAAATGCTGGCAGGAAGAGGCATTCGCAGAGCTACAATTACGAAAAGTGACACGATAGCCACATTTTTAATAATTTTCGCTGCAAGATGCTTGCAATATTCAAAAAATGTGGTTAGCATTTTCTTAACGATGGGCATTGAATGTCTAACGTTTATAAACCCGCTCAGGCGGGTTTTTTGTTGGTGCGTTTTCATATGTAAACAAACACATTCCACTTTGCCTTCCTCTTGATTACTCGTAACTTGCTGTTTATGAATACAGTGGTTGATCCACGGTTTTCGTGAAAATGCAAGAAACTTCCGAAATTGACAAAAAATCAATACAAAATTGGTTGCAAATAACTCAGGTTAAGATCATATTTAGCGTAGAAGTAAAGCAATCTTAACCTCCTTTTTGGAGGTTTTTTCGTATCTGGCTACCGGCGTGATCTACATATAGTGCTATCTGTGAAAATTTGCACTATATGTAGTAAAGAAGAGGATGCAGCTATGACAGCGGCAGAACTTTATACAACATTTGATATCAAACCCGCAGAATATAACCCAAAAGAGTCACCTTTTGAGTTTGCAAGAAGAGTGATTAAATCGCATCCAACTTTGGTTGAGCAAACAGGCGTGAGTTATTCATCAGGAACCAACAATAGTTGGGGAAATGATGATAAAACAAATAATTACGTAATGTATAGCTACTAAATAATAAATTATGCCAAATTGGAATGAAGTACTGGGTGAGATGACACTTCTCAGCCAGAGCAGCCCTTTTGATGTCGTAAGAAAAAAATACATTTCTGAGATGTCAGAGCACACAGGGCGAAATGTTATCGCTTATTACTCTGGCTTTTTACAAAAAAATACGCAATCAATCAGTCACTTAATTTCAATGACTGATGATGACAAAAATGGTTTCATGTCGGCGATAAACGGTATGGATACCGACAGAGGTTTGGACCTTTTGATTCACACCCCGGGCGGTGAGATCGCGGCCCTTGAGTCTTTGGGGCAGTATCTCAGGTCAAAGTTTGGCACAAACATCCGGGCTTTTGTTCCGATGATAGCTATGTCAGCTGGAACGATGCTGGCATGCTGTGCTAAAGAGATTTTCATGGGTAGGCAGTCAAATATTGGTCCGTTTGACCCTCAAATGGGTGGTATACCAGCGCATGGAATTCTCGAAGAGGTTGAAAAAGCCAAGCAGGAAATACTAGCCAACCCAGGAAGCGTTGCGTTCTGGCAGTTTAACCTTCAAAAATTGCATCCAACTTTTATTGGTGACTGTGAGAAGGCCATTCAATGGGCATCTGAGATTGTATCTGCGTGGTTAGTTTCTGGTATGTTCCATGGTGAAGCTGACGCAAAAGAGAAAGCTGATTCGATTTGCCGTCAATTGAATAATCACTCAACAACTTACGCCCACTCGCGTCATATTCACATAGATAAAGCTCGGGATATTGGATTAAAAATTTCTTCCCTGGAAGATGATCAAAAGTTGCAAGATCTTGTATTGACGATTCATCATAGTTTTATGCATACATTTGGTAGCAGTAACGCTGCAAAAATCATTGAAAATCACAATGGTAGTTCTATGGTTTGGAATTCACCAAACGCGTAAAACTATCATAATCTGATTAAAAACCTCGCTTCGGCGGGGTTTTTTCATTTCTGGCTCCGGGAATCACTCTCCACTTTCACTTTTCATAAGCGCCCGGAAGCCTGATCCCTTTCAATCACACACAGCGCCATCCGAACTCTCGGAGGTGAGGCCTATGAAAATGCCATACAAACAAGATTTCATCGCTGCGCTACTTGCCGCTAAGGAGCAGGGTATTGGTGCAATGCTGGCTTTTATTATGGCGTACCTACGTGGTCGCTATAACGGTGGCGCCAAGATGAAGACGCTAATTGATGCGCTGATGTGCGCGATGATCGCCTGGTTTATTCGTGACCTGCTCGACTTCTCCGGATTGAGTAGCAACCTCGCATACATTGCCAGCGTCTTTATTGGGTACATCGGCACCGATTCGATCGGCAACCTGATTAAAAAATTCGCAGCCAAAAAGGCGGGAGTTGACGATGCAAACCAGTCCTGACGGCATTGCGCTGATAAAAAAATTCGAAGGTTGCCGGCTGTCCGCCTATCCAGATCCGGGAACAGGCGGCGCACCGTGGACGATTGGCTACGGCTGGACCTACCCGGTAGATGGCAAGCCAGTAAAGCCTGGAATGACTATCGACCAGACCACTGCTGATCGGCTGCTGAAAACGGGGCTGGTGAGTTATGAAAACGATGTGCTGAAACTGGTCAGAGTGAAACTGACACAAGGCCAGTTTGATGCGCTGGTATCGTTCGCTTACAACGTTGGCTCGCGTGCGCTATCAACATCCACGCTGTTGAAGAAATTGAACGCTGGCGATATCAAAGGCGCTGCAGATGAGTTTCTGCGCTGGAATAAAGCTGGTGGAAAAGTTATGCCGGGGCTCACGAATCGCCGCAAGGCTGAGCGTGATGTGTTCCTGTCATGATGGGCATCCTGGAGAAATACTGGAAACCGCTGGTGATGATGTTGCTGGTGGCCGTCGCATTCATTGCCGGAAATGTCTGGAGTGATCGGGGCTGGGAAAAAAAGTGGGCAGAGCGTGACGGCGCAGAGGCTTCACATACAGCAAACGCGCAGACTGCCGCCAGGATGATTGAACAAGGGCGCATTATTGCCCGAGATGAGGCTGTTAAAGATGCACAAGCGAATGCCGCCAAAGCTGCTGCCACTGCTGCTGGCCTGTCTGCCACTGTTAACCAGCTGCGCACCGAAGCAACAAGACTTGCCACTCGCCTGGACGCCGCAAAGCACACCGCAGATCTTGCCGCTGCCGTCAGAAGCAAAACAGCCCGTTCCGACGCCGGAATGCTCGCCGACATGCTCGGAGATATTGCAGCAGAAGCTAAACGTTATGCTGCAATCGCTGACGAACGCTACCGCGCCGGAATGACGTGTGAGCGGATTCACGACTCGGTGAGAGAGTCAAACAACAAACCTATAGCCTCGCAATAGCGGGGCTTTTTTATACCAGCAGTAAACCGCGCATCGCAGCGCATGACAATCCCGAGTCTTTCAGAAAGCTGAGCCTGAGAACTGCCGTATATGGTGGCGACCATCTCGGGGCGGCTTTTCTGTGCGAACAGGCTCATCTTTCTAAAAGGTAAAAACGCTATGAATAATCCGTCAGTTATTCCGGCCTTCGACTTCCGCGAAATGGTGCAAGCCAAAAACGGAGAGGTCGTCACCACTTCCAGAAAAGTTGCCAAGTACTTCGGCAAGCGACACGGCGATGTGCTCAGGAAAATCGAGCAGGTTAAGTCCGATTGCTCGAGTGAGTTTGGCCAACGCAATTTTGCGTCGGCTGATTATATCGATGAGCAGGGTAAGGTTCGCCCGATGTACAGCCTGACAAGAGATGGCTGGATCATGGTTGTGATGGGATTCACTGGGAGAGCTGCTGCAGCAATCAAAGAGAGTTATATCTCAGCATTCAACTGGATGTCCGAACAACTTAGCCGACGCATGGAGATGGGCGAAGAAATGCAGCACCGCTATGCCATCAAAGAAACACGCTCGAAGCTGAAAGGCACGATCGGCAGTCGTTTAATGAACGAACGCAAGAAGGAAAAGCGCGTCCTGGCACTGGAGCATGAGCACATCATGCAGGTGACGCAGCCAGAATTGTTGATTGGCTGATCGCGACATTACAGCAGGCATTCAATGAGTGCCTGCGATAATGCTATACGTTTGGGGAGTGAATATGCCACCGCGCACACCGAAGGCTTGTCGCGTTCGCGGCTGTCGGAACACCACAACAGACCCGTCTGGCTACTGTGAAAATCACAAAGGTGAAGGCTGGAAGTCCTACAAGCCAGGTCAATCACGGCAGCAGCGTGGATACGGAACAAAGTGGGAAGTCATCCGGGAGCGGATACTTAAGCGCGACAAAGGGCTGTGTCAGAACCATCTACGGCAGGCGATAGTGAAGCAGGCGTCCTGCGTGGACCACATCAAGGCGAAGGCCCACGGCGGTACTGATGAAGACAGCAACCTTGAAAGCCTGTGCTGGTCGTGCCACGCCGCGAAGACCGCGCGTGAGCGGCTCAAGTGAGAATTAATGTCATTATTAGCTGGGTAGGGGGAGGTCAAATCTCTGCGACCGAGTGCCTTCCGGACTGCCCGCCTCCTCGAATTTTTATACCCGCGAAAAATGAAATTTAACCAGGAGTATCGCTTATGGCTGGAACGGCGGGGCGTTCCGGGCGTCGTCCCAAGCCAACGGCGCGCAAGGAACTGGCCGGTAACCCCGGCAAGCGAGCCCTGAATAAAGATGAACCGGTGTTCACACCAATTAAGGGCGTGGCGCCTCCAGAGTGGTTTGCAGAAGATGATGGTATGCCTATGGCATCTGTCATGTGGGAATTGACCACGAAGGAGTTATGCGGGCAGGGGCTTTTATGCGTTACCGATCTGGCCGTACTTGAGCGCTGGTGCGTTGCCTATGAATTCTGGCGGCGCGCCGTAAAGAATATCGCCAGGGATGGTCTTTCCATCACCGGGGCGATGGGCGGAAAGATAAAGAACCCTGAACTTACCGCCAAAAAAGAACAGGAATCGGAGATGAGTTCTACCGGTTCTATGCTGGGTCTCGATCCCAGCAGCCGCCAGCGCCTTATCGGGCTCGCCGGACAGAAGAAAACCAGCAACCCCTTCCTGAAGATGATTAACTCATGAGTCGGAAATCGTACCCTAACGTCAACGCCGCGAATCAATACGCCCGCAACGTTGTGCGGGGAAAGATACCCGCGTGCCAGTTTGTGCTTCAGGCCTGCCAGCGCCACATCGACGACATGGTTCAGGAGAAAAGCCGCAAATTCCGGTACCGCTTTGATAAGGACATGGCGGAGAAGGCCGCGAAGTTTATTCAATTGCTGCCGCATACCAAGGGCGAATGGGCATTCAAACGGATGCCAATCACCCTCGAACCATGGCAACTTTTCATTGTCTGCTGTGCCTTTGGATGGGTGCAAAAAGGTTCAAAGTTGCGCCGCTTTCGAGAGGTCTACACTGAGATCCCCCGCAAAAACGGTAAGTCGGCAATCTCCGCAGGCGTGGCGCTGTTCTGTTTCACCTGTGATAACGAGTTCGGCGCGGAGGTGTATTCCGGCGCCACGACTGAAAAACAGGCGTGGGAAGTGTTCCGTCCTGCGCGGCTGATGTGCAAGCGGACTCCGCTGCTCGTTGAAGCGTTCGGCATCGAGGTGAATGCCTCCAACCTGAACCGGCCTGAGGACGGTGCACGGTTCGAACCGCTGATTGGCAACCCGGGCGACGGTGCGTCGCCGCACTGCGCCATCGTCGACGAATACCACGAACACCAGACCGATTCGCTCTATACCACCATGCTGACCGGAATGGGCGCGCGTCGCCAGCCGCTGATGTGGGCGATCACCACCGCCGGTTACAACATTGAAGGTCCGTGCTACGACAAACGCCGCGAAGTGATCGAGATGCTTAACGGCTCGGTACCCAACGAGGAGCTGTTCGGCATCATCTACACGGTTGATGAAGGCGACGACTGGACGGATCCGAAGGTGTTGGAGAAGGCGAACCCGAATATGGGCGTCTCGGTGTACCGCGATTTTCTTCTCAGTCAGCAGCAGCGCGCGATTAACAATGCCCGGCAGGCGGGCGTTTTTAAAACCAAGCATCTGAATATCTGGGTGGCGGCGCGGGCGGCTTTCTATAACCTTGTGTCCTGGCAGAACTGCGAAGACAAAACGCTTACGCTCGAGCATTTCGAAGGGCAGCCCTGTGTGCTGGCATTCGACCTTGCACGCAAACTGGATATGAACAGCATGGCGAGGCTGTTCACCCGCGAGATTGATGGCAAAACGCATTATTACAGTGTGGCGCCACGCTTCTGGGTACCGTATGACACGGTTTACAGCGTGGAGAAAAACGAGGATCGCCGCACTGCTGAACGCTTTCAGAAATGGGTGGAGATGGGTTACCTCACCGTCACTGATGGCGCGGAGGTGGATTACCGCTACATCCTGGAGGAGGCCAAAGCAGCGAACAAACTGAACCCGGTCACCGAGTCACCGATTGATCCCTACGGCGCAACCGGGCTTTCTCATGACCTGGCGGATGAGCAGCTTAATCCCATTACCATCATTCAGAACTACACCAACATGTCAGACCCGATGAAAGAGCTTGAAGCGGCGATCGAGTCCGGCAGGTTTCATCATGACGGCAACCCCATCATGAGCTGGTGTATTGCCAACGTGGTGGGGAAAAACATCCCCGGCAATGACGATGTGGTGAAACCCATCAAAGAGCAGAACGAAAACAAAATTGACGGCGCAGTAGCGCTGATTATGGCAATTGGACGGGTCATGCTTAAAGAGCCTGGCGATTTCCTCTCCTCACTGGATCCAGACGAAGACCTCTTAATTCTATGAAATCACTCGTTACTGATGTTATCGGGCTGACCGGATACGGGCTGCTCACGGCGGGGTTTTATCTGCAGTTTGGGCTGGCACCCGCCCTGATGTTCTCCGGCGGTCTGTTGCTGGTGGCGGCACTGGCAATGGCCAGAAGGGGGAAACGTGTTGCTTGATGCCCTGTTCAGAAGTGAATCACTGGAGAATCCGGCTACACCGATTAGCGGTGATCTGGTCGATACGGACGGAATTTTTAAATCTGATATGTACGTCAGCCCTGAGACTGCCATGAAACTGGCGGCGGTTTACGCCTGTATCTACGTCCTGTCGTCAAATCTCGCGCAGATGCCGCTCCATGTTATGCGAAAACACAACGGCAAAGTTGAGCCTGCGCGCGATCACCCGGCGTTTTATCTCATTCACGATGAGCCCAATATCTGGCAGACCAGCTACAAATGGCGCGAGCTGAAACAGCGGCACATCCTCGGCTGGGGAAATGGGTATTCGTGGGTAAAGCGTAACCGGCGCGGCGAAGTTGTCGGCCTTGAAAGTTGTATGCCGTGGGAAACAACCCTGCTGAAAACCGGCGGGCGCTATACCTACGGCCTTTACAACGAAGAGGGCGCCTTCGCCATCAGCCCGGATGACATGATCCATATCCGGGCGCTGGGCAATAACCAGAAAATGGGGCTCAGCCCAATCATGCAGCACGCCGAAACCATTGGCATGGGGATGAGCGGGCAGAAGTATACCGAAAGCTTTTTCAGCGGTAATGCTCGCCCTGCGGGTATTGTTTCAGTCAAAACCCCGCTTCAAAAAGAAAGCTGGACCTGGCTGAAAGATGCCTGGCAGAAGGCAGCGCTGGCCCTGAGAAGCCAGGAGAATAAAACCATGCTGCTGCCCGCTGATCTCGATTATAGAGCGCTAACGGTTTCACCGGTCGATGCCCAGATCATCGACATGACCAAACTGAACCGCTCCATGATTGCCGGTATTTTCAATGTGCCGGCACACATGATTAACGATCTGGAAAAAGCCACGTTCTCCAACATCACCCAGCAGGCCATTCAGTTTGTCCGCTACACCATGATGCCCTGGGTGACTAACTGGGAGCAGGAGCTTAACCGGCGGCTTTTCACTCGGGCTGAACTGGCAGCAGGCTTCTACACGCGTTTTAACCTGACAGGTCTCCTGCGTGGTACGCCACAGGAGCGGGCGCAGTTCTATCACTTCGCCATCACTGACGGCTGGATGAGTCGCAACGAAGCGCGCGCGTTTGAAGACATGAATCCAGTTGATGGACTGGACGAGATGCTGGTCAGCGTTAACGCCGCAAATCCCGCGAAAGACTTTACTACCGACCCCAAAAGTGAGGAGCAACCCAATGGATGATCGCGAAGTCCGCTGTTACAGCGGTGAGGTTCGGGCGGAGCAACACAGTGAGCAACCGACACACATTATCGGTTATGGCTCAGTGTTCAACAGCCGTTCTGAGCCGTTATGGGGATTCCGTGAAATCATCAAGCCCGGCGCGTTTGACGACGTGCTGAATGATGATGTACGCGGGCTGTTTAACCATGACCCTAATTTTATTCTGGGGCGCAGCGCGGCCGGTACGCTTTCACTGTCCGTTGATGATAAAGGGTTGCGCTATGACATCACCGCACCTGAAACCCAGACCATCCGGGATCTGGTTCTCGCCCCGATGTTCCGTGGCGATATCAGTCAGTCGTCTTTCGCATTCCGCGTGGCCCGCGACGGCGAGCACTGGTACGAAGACGACGAAGGTATTGTCATCCGCGAAATCTCCCTTTTTTCCCGGCTGTTTGATGTGAGCCCGGTGACTTATCCGGCCTATCAGGAAGCCGATTCCGGTGTCCGATCCATGAAAGCCTGGCAGGAGGCGCGCGACAGTGGCGCGCTGGCGCAAGCCATTAATCAACGAATGGCGCGTGAGCGCCTGCTGAACCTTCTTAACGCGTAAGGAAAAAACATGAAACTGCACGAACTGAAGCAAAAACGTAACACCATCGCTACTGATATGCGTGCGCTGCACGAAAAAATTGGTGATGCGACCTGGACTGATGAGCAGCGTACTCAGTGGAACGCCGCAAAGTCTGAACTGGATGCACTTGATGAACAAATCGGGCGTCTGGAGGAACTTCGTCGCCTCGATCAGGCACACGTTGAAGATCATGAGGATGAGCAACGTCGGCAGCAACGTAACAATACACCGGAAGAGCAAAGTGCTGAGCGTCGCGCCGCGGCGTTTGATAAGTTCCTGCGTCACGACTTCAGCGAACTGTCCGCTGAAGAGCGTCAGGCAGTTAAAGAGCTGCGGGCCCAGGGTACGACGCCGGACGCTAAAGGTGGTTACACCGTACCGACGCAGATGTTGAATAAAATCGTCGACTCGATGAAAGCCTATGGTGGAATCGCCAGCGTGGCGCAGATCCTCAATACTTCGAATGGTCAGGATATTACCTGGTCGACCTCCGACGGTACTGCGGAAGAAGGCGAACTCCTGGGTGAAAACACCGAAGCATCTGAAGAGGATGTAAGTTTCGGCACTGCGATTCTGGGCGCTAAAAAGTTGTCGTCCAAAATCATCCGTGTATCCAATGAGCTATTACAGGATAGTGGTGTTGATATCGAAGCGTACCTGGCTGCGCGTATTGGTCAGCGAATTGGGCGCGGTGAAGCCAAATATCTTGTTCAGGGAACCGGCGCAGGTACACCGGTACAGCCTAAAGGCCTGGTCGCGTCGGTCACCGGTACTGTAAATACTGCTGCTGCCGCAACATTCACCTGGCAGGAAATGAACAAGCTGAAACATGCTATTGATCCGGCTTACCGTGGTGGCCCTAAATACCGCTGGGCATTTAATGATTCGACCCTTCAGGTGATTGAAGAAATGGTAGATGGTCAGAATCGCCCACTGTGGTTACCGGATGTCGCAGGCGGCACCCCGGCAACGATCCTGAATATCCCGTATGTTATTGACCAGGCTATTGATGGTATTGCTGCGGGTAAGAAATTCGCGTTTCTCGGTGACTTCGACCGCTTCATTATTCGTCGTATCACCTATATGACGCTGAAGCGCCTGGTTGAACGTTATGCTGAGTGCGATCAAACAGCATTCCTGGCATTTCACCGTTTTGACTGCGTCCTTGAAGACGTGGCAGCCATCAAAGCGCTGGTGGGCAAGCCGGCATAACCGAAAACCTGATGTAACCAGTACCGCGAAAGCGGTTTTTTTATGCCCGCCGTCTGGCGGGCATGGAGATATCTATGCTGCTGACACTCCCAGAAATCAAGGCGCAGCTGCGGCTGGATGAAGATTTTACTGATGAGGATCCTTTTCTCGAACTGCTTGGTAGCGCGGTGCAGGCGCGAACAGAATCATTTTTGAACCGTAAACTATACGAGAAAGATGAAGCCATTCCGGAGGAAGATACAGAAGGACTGGTTCTGACTGATGATGTAAAACTGGGAATGCTCCTGCTGTTAACTCATTACTATGAAAACCGGTCTTCGGTCAGTGAAGTTGAAAAGAGCGAAATGCCGTTGGCGTATAACTGGTTGGTTGGGCCATACAGGTTTATTCCGCTATGAAGCTACGACAAGCGCAGACCAGCGCAACTTATCTGCTGCCAGACCCCGGGGAACTTGATAAACGGGTGCTTATCCGTCAGCGGGTTGACTCACCTTCTGATGACCTTGGCACAATGCCGGTTTACCCCATTTCGTATAAAGCGTGGGCGAAGGTGGTACAGACCAGCGCGACCACATACCAGGAGACAGCCCAGACGGATAATGCCATCACTCACTACATCACTTTGCGTTATCGCCGGGGGATTACCAGCGATTTTGAGGTGGTGCAGGGGGATGAGGTTTATCGCGTTAAGCGGGTTCGGGACCTGAACAGCAAGCGGCGGTTCCTGTTGCTTGAATGCACTGTACTGGGCGCGGAGCCAGCATCAACCGGAGGGAGCAGTAATGGCACAACCCTTTTTACACGTTGATTTTCAGCAACCAAAAGAAATGCGCTTCAACCGCGCGCGGGTGCGGAGGGCGTTTGTCCATATCGGGCAGAGGCACATGCGTGATGCGCGCCGGCTGGTAATGCGTCGTGGGCGATCAGAAGGTGGTGAAAACCCCGGTTACCAGACTGGTCGACTGGCGAAATCCATCGGCTATATGGTGCCAAAAGCAAGCGGGAGTCGCCCGGGGTTCATGACCCGTATTGCACCAAACCAGCGAAACGGGCAGGGAAACAGACTGATCACCGGTGACTTTTACCCGGCATTCCTTTTCTACGGTGTTCGTGGCGGTGCACGTCGTCAGCGTAGTCATCATCGTGGAGCGTCTGGCGGTAGCGGCTGGCGTCTTGCTCCGCGTAATAACTTCATGGTTGAGACACTGCAAAAAAACAGTCCGTGGACGCGGTACTACCTTGCCCGTGAGTTGCGTCAGTCACTTAAGCCGGAGAAACGCCGCTAATGAAACTCTCACCCATCATTGCAACACTACGGGCAAACTGCCCCATTTTTGAGAACCGTGTAGCCGGTGCTGCTCAGTTTAAAGATCTGCCTGAAATCGGAAAAATGCGACTCCCGGCGGCATATGTTGTTCCTGGTGATGATTCCCCAGGAGAGCAAAAAAGCCAGACAGATTACTGGCAGGATCTTACCGAGAGTTTCTCGGTGATTGTTTTTGTCAGTAATGGCCGGGATGAGCGGGGGCAGTTCGCATCATACGATGTGGTCCACGACATCCGGCAGATGTTGTTCAAAGCACTTCTCGGATGGAATCCGGAGGAGCGCGGAAACCCTGTCACCTATGCCGGTGGAACATTGCTGGATGTGAATCGCCACGAACTCAGCTATCAGTTCGATTTCACTGTTGAGAATGAGCTGACTGAGGATGATACACGTCAACAGGATGAGCTTAATAGCCTTGATGAATTCAGAACGCTTTCCATTGATGTGGACTTTATTGATCCGGGGAGTGGTCCTGATGGCGATATTGAGCTTCACACTGAAATAAATCTTCCTTCCTGAGAGGCCATATGTTTGTAAAACCCGCAAAAGGGCGGTCAGTTCCTGACCCTGCCCGAGGCGACCTTTTGCCCTCTGAAGGGCGAAATGTTGAAGAGAATAACTACTGGCTGCGGCGCGAAGCGGCTGGTGATATCCGGCGCGTTAATAAAAAGGTGAAAGCCAATGACGATTAGTATGAACACCATCCCATCGAGCACGCTGGTACCGCTGTTTTATGCGGAAATGGATAGCTCGGCGGCGAATACCACCCAGGATTCCGGTCCTGCTCTTTTGATCGGCTACGCCAATGCGGACGCGACGATTGAGAAGGAAAGTCTGATCCTGATGCCTTCTAAAGATTATGCGCGTCAGATTTGCGGTCCGGGTAGCCAGCTAGCCCGCATGGTTACCGCATACCGCGAAACCGACCCGTTTGGCGAGTTGTACATTATTGCGGTACCGGAAGCCACAGGTGCTGCCGCGACTGTAACGATTACAGTGACAGGCGCCGCGACGGAAACCGGTACAGTGAATCTTTATATCGGACGTACCCGTGTGCAGGCTGCAGTAATCAATGGGGATGATGTTGCCGCCGTTGCTACTGCGATCAGTGCAGCAATCAATGCCAATGTCGACCTTCCGTTTACCTCTGCTGCGGCTGCTGGCGTGGTCACACTGACCGCTCGCCATAAAGGTTTGTGCGGTAATGAAATTCCGGTATCTCTGAATTATTACGGTTTTGGTGGTGGTGAGGTGCTTCCGGCAGGTATTCAGATTGCAGTGGCGTCAGGTACGGCAGGAACTGGTGCACCGGTGCTTACTGGAACGATCGCGGCGATGGCCGATGAACCGTTTGACTATATCGGTCATCCTTTCAATGATGCGGCTTCAATGAACACGCTGTCGAACGAAATGAACGATACCAGCGGTCGCTGGAGTTATGCCCGCCAGTTGTATGGTCATGTGTACACAGCCAAACTGGGTACGCTTTCCGAGCTGGTTACCGCCGGAGATATGTTCAATCTTCAGCATATTACCCTGTCCGGTTACGAGAAGGAGACTCAGACGCCTGCAGATGAACTGGCGGCAAGTCGCACCGCTCGTGCTGCGGTATTCATCCGGAATGATCCGGCACGACCGACACAGACCGGGGAACTGGTTGGAATGTTGCCAGCCCCGAAGGGCAAGCGCTTTACCATGACAGAGCAGCAGTCTCTTCTGTCGCATGGTGTCGCTACCGCATATGTTGAAAGCGGCATTCTGCGCGTTCAGCGCGACGTCACCACGTATAAGAAAAACGCGTACGGCTCTGCGGATAACAGTTATCTTGACAGTGAAACCCTGCATACCAGCGCATACGTTCTGCGCCGCCTCAAGTCAGTGATTACCAGTAAATACGGCCGTCATAAACTGGCGAACGACGGTACCCGTTTTGGCCCCGGTCAGGCAATTGTGACGCCGTCGGTCATCAAAGGTGAGTTACTGGCAACGTATCGCCAACTGGAACGTGCGGGTATCGTTGAAAATTATGAGCTCTTCAAGAAGTACCTGATTGTTGAGCGTGATGCTAATGATCCGAACCGCCTGAACACGCTGTTCCCACCTGATTATGTCAACCAGTTGCGCGTCTTCGCAGTGGTTAACCAGTTCCGTCTTCAGTATCCAGAGGAGTCCGCATAATGGCGAAGATTGGTGGTACCTGTTATTTCAAAGTAGACGGTCAGCAGCTATCAATGACCGGCGGCATTGAGGTGCCGATGAACACGAAGGTCAATGATGATGTCATTGGGCTGGATGGTTCCGTGGATCGCAAAGAAACGCACCGCGCACCTTATGTTAAGGGTACTTACAAGGTACCGAAGGATTTTCCCGTCAGCAAAATTACAACAGCAGATCAAATGACTATTACCGCCGAACTGGCGAACGGTCAGGTCTATGTTTTGTCGTCCGCCTGGCTGCATGGAGAAGCAAACCATAATGCTGAAGAAGGCACGGTAGACCTTGAATTTCACGGTGAAGAAGGAGATTACCAGTAATGCAGGAACTTGAACTAGGTCACCCGATCACTGCACACGGCGAAACGCTCAGTGTCCTGGAGTTTAACGAGCCGACGGGGAAAGATGTCCGCGAGTTGGGTTATCCCTATCAGATGAACCAGGACGAGTCGATCAAACTCCAGGCGCACATCATCGCGAAATATATTGTCCGGCTGGCAAATGTGCCGCTAAGCACCGTTGACCAGATGTCTCCTGGTGATCTAAATGCTGCTGGTTGGCTGGTGGCTGGTTTTTTCCTCCAGGGCTGACGGCGGAATATCTCACTGATCGCTATTTTGACTGCGCCAGTTACTGGCGCATTAACCCTTTTGAATTACTGAACAAGCCAATCAGTGAGATCCCTTTACTGGTCAGCCAGGCAAACAGGATAGAAGAGGAGAAGAGGATCAATGGCTGAGTTTGAACTAAAAGCGCTGATCACCGGTGTCGATAAGCTTTCTCCTGCGCTTTCTCGGATGCAAAAAAACATCCGTAGTTTTAAACGCCAGGCAGAGGCAAGTTCGAAAGGCGGGCTTGGGATGGCCGCAGGGCTTGCTGCTGGGCTAACACTGTCGCTGAAAACGTACGCCGATCA
Organism: Citrobacter sp. CFNIH10; assembly: GCF_002934585.1. Taxonomy (NCBI): domain Bacteria; kingdom Pseudomonadati; phylum Pseudomonadota; class Gammaproteobacteria; order Enterobacterales; family Enterobacteriaceae; genus Citrobacter; species Citrobacter sp. CFNIH10. The sequence goes on along the minus strand of NZ_CP026216.1, from coordinate 4,875,650 downwards.
GGAAAACGCGGCTACGGGCCTTAAGGTTGCCATGATGCAGGCGAATGGGGAGGTCGGGAAAAGCTTCAAAAGCATCAATAAATTGGCAGTCGGACTGGGTAACCAGTTGCCTGGTACAACGGCAGACTTTCAGAACATGATGCAGATGCTGGTGCGCCAGGGTATTCCCGCTGAAAACATCCTCGGTGGTGTAGGTAAAGCCACGGCTTACCTGGCTGTTCAGTTGAAGAAAACACCGGAGGCTGCGGCTGAGTTCGCGGCAAAGATGCAGGATGCAACCGGCACAGCCTCAGATGACATGATGGGGTTATTCGATACGATCCAGAAAGCCTTTTACCTGGGCGTTGACGATACCAATATGCTGTCGTTTTTTACAAAAACCAGCTCCGTGCTGCAGATGGTAAATAAGGATGGGCTTAAAGCAGCGCAAGGTCTGGCGCCGATCAGCGTAATGATGGATCAGATGGGCATGAAGGGCGAGTCTGCAGGTAACGCCGTGCGCAAAGTTATTCAGGCAGGCCTCAGTGTCAAAAAGGTCAATGATGTAAATAAGGTGCTGGCGCGTCAGAAGCTTGGTATTAACCTGGACTTTACTGACGGTAAAGGCAGTTTTGGCGGGCTGGACAATTTATTCCAGCAATTAGCCAAGCTCAAAAGCCTGTCAGACGTGAAGCGTACCGGGGTAATGAAAGCTTTGTTCGGCGATGATGCTGAAACACTACAGGTAGTTAACGCGCTGATCGACAAAGGCAAGGATGGGTACGATCAGGTTCAACAAAAAATGAACCGCCAGGCCAACCTGAATAGCCGTGTTCAGGCCCAACTTGGAACATTAACCAACCTCTGGGAGGCAATGACCGGCACAGCCACCAACGGTCTCGCAGCAATGGGTAGCGCGTTTTCTGGTGATGCGAAAAGAATAACAATATGGCTTGGGGATCTTGGTGAGCGCTTCACGAAGTTTGCCGATGAGAATCCGCGAGTTATAAGGGGGGCATTTGGGCTGGCTGCCGGATTGACTGTCTTAAAACTGGGGTTTATGGGAGTGGGAGGTGCTATCGGTATCGTGAGCCGGGTATTATCCATGTCTCCAATCGGTATGATCGCTACTGGCATTGCCATGGCTGCTGGTTTAATTATTTCTAACTGGGATGTCATTGGGCCATATTTTAAAAAGCTATGGGATACGGTTGGTCCTTATTTTGAAACTGGATGGGGAATACTCAAAAAGGTATTCGACTGGTCCCCGCTTGGGCTCATTATTAACAACTGGGGACCTATAGTTAAATGGTTTCAGGACATGTGGGACAAACTCAAGCCTATTATCGAGTGGTTTACTGATGGTGCCAGTGATACGGTCGCTGCCGCAAACGCCGCGCAGTGGGGAGCCGGTGGTTACGGCGCGTATGGTACAGGGGTGGCTAGTTCAGGATATAACCCTTATCAGATCAAGCAGGGAACGGCGACTCAACCGAAAGGATCCATCACCGTTGAATTCAAAGGTGCTCCACAAGGAATGAGTGTTACTGATAGCCGTTCCTCAGGTATAGATGTTAACCATGATGTAGGTTACACAAGGATAGGTAGGACTGGAATGGGAGGGTAAACCTCCCATTGTTTTTAATTGATGAACCTTGCGAAATTTCCCTCTGAATCATATTCCGCTTTGGCGACATTTTTAACCATTCCCCCTAATTGGTTTTTGCCACGGAACTGCATGATCATGACGTAATCATCTTTACGACGTATAACGTTAGTTTCGATACATTCAAAACTATCCGGATCATTCATTGATTCTTTCACGCGATCTTTCATATCAAGTGGGCAACCATCCACTGAGCGCGTGAGCTTTGCCATAACAAGCTCCTCTTTAGTTTTTTCTTTTTCCGGGGGAGTCATAACAAACGCTGCGATTATCAGTGGTGCGAAGAATCCAAAAACAGCACCGAGAAGAGCAGCCATTATTTTTCTGGGCTTGGTCTTTTCTTTTTTATAAGCCCACCGTCCTATGAAAACGGCTAGCAACAAACCCAGTATTAACGGCAACAACATTTCCATTTATACCTCTCCTTAAAGGTAAATGTTCTCTGGCGCTTCGAAAGAAGCGTCTGAAACAGAGTAGCTTATAACAAATCATATTGGTGCAGACAATGGCGTGGAAAGACAGACTGGTTGAAGCGTCGTTTCGCGGCGTTCCGTTCAAGGTAGAAGATGAAGGGGCCCCGGTAGGACGTCGGGTTGAAACGCATGAATACCCAAACCGCGATAAACCTTATAGCGAGGACTTAGGAAGGGTAACGCTGCGTCCTGGCATCACCGCCTATGTGATCGGAGATGACTGCTTTGATCAACGTGACAGACTTATTGAGGCACTGAACAAACCGGGACCGGGTACGCTGGTACATCCGACCTATGGGGAAATCAGTGTCTGTGTTGACGGAGAGATTAATGTCAGCACCGCAAGCAGTGAAGGGCGCATGGTGCGCTTCGATCTGCGGTTCGTTGAGGCCGGGGAACTTTCATATCCAACGGCTGGCACTGCAACGGCAAATACACTGGTTTCATCCTGCTCAGCATTAGATGACTGTATCAGCGATAGCTTTGATCAGTTTGGTATGGATGGCATGCCAGACTTTGTTCAGGGCGGTGTATTAGATGATGCAAAGAGTATGCTCGGTTTTGTATCAGATAAAATGGCGATGGTTGATTCTGGTATTTCTTCTGCTGCCCGATTATTGCAGGGCGATATTTCTGTGTTATTGCCTCCGCCATCATCAGGTAAGGGGTTCATTGAACAACTTCAGACGATGTGGCGCGCCGGCAATCGCCTGACAGGTAATGCCAGCGATCTTTACACCATGATTAAAAATTTCTCAGGTATCACATTGGGGAGTGATCTTGCTCCCCGTGGCGTCTGGAAAACTGACAGCACGACGACGAAAAACAGAACGCAACAGAGCAATTATGTTGCCAGTGCGATCCGCACGACTGCAATCAGTGAAGCCGCGTACACGGTGACAAGTTTACCTGCATCGGTAACGCCAGCGCGTGATGCCACACAGGAAACAACTGGCTGGCCGGTTGTATCGCATCCGGCATTGAATAATGCCCAGGAAGAAACGGTTTCTGTCGATTTGCCAACATGGGATGAGTTAGTCGATGTACGTGACACACTGAATGATGCCATTGACAAAGAGCTATCCCGCATCACTGATGATCGTCTTTTTCTGGCGCTCCGCAGAGTGAAATCTGATCTCAATAACGATATTAAAACCCGGTTAACTCAGGCGTCAAAGACCGTCATAAGAACACCGGATGAGGTTACACCCGCGCTGGTTCTGGCTGCCACATGGTTTGATAATGCGGATCGCGAGTCAGATATCGTAAAGCGTAACGCTGTGGCACATCCTGGCTTCGTTCCAGTGTCTCCGTTGAGGGTTCCTGTACGATGAACGATAACGTAACGCTACGTGTTAACGGACGGGAATGGGGTGGCTGGACATCTGTTCGCATAGGCGCAGGTATTGAGCGCATCGCGCGCGACTTCAGCGTTGAAATTACCCGCGAGTGGCCTGGTGGTGAAGGTTCTAACTCGTTGCAGCCAAAAGTAAAAAACGGTGACAAGGTAGAAGTCCTCATCGGTGATGATCTGGTCATTACTGGCTGGGTGGAGGCGACGCCGGTTCGCTATGACGCGAGGTCAATCAGCACCGGGATCAGCGGTCGCAGTCTGACGGCCGACCTTATTGACTGTTCCGCAGAACCAACCCAGTTCAACGGGCAATCGCTTGTTCAGGTTGCCGCTGCACTGGCGAAACCATTTGGCATATCTGTCGTGGATTCGGGGGCCCCTGCTGCGGCAATACCGGGCGTTCAGCCAGATCACGGTGAGACGGTCATTGAGGTTCTCAATAAAATGCTTGGTCAGCAACAGGCGCTGGCATACGACGATCCGAAAGGGCGTCTGGTTATTGGCGTTCCGGGTTCCACGCGGGCGCATACTGCCCTGGTGTTGGGGCAAAACGTTATTTCCTGTGATACCGAAAAAAGTATCCGCGACCGCTTTTCAACTTATCAGGTCTCCGGCCAGCGTGCCGGGAATGATAATGATTTTGGGGCAGCAACCACTACGGCTCTGAGGTCAAAAACTGCTGATGCAGGAATAGGGCGTTATCGTCCGATGGTTGTGCAGCAGACAGGACAATCGACAGGCGCAAGCTGTATTGCCCGCGCTGAGTTTGAAGCCAGACAACGTGCTGCACGTACCGACGAAACCACTTATGTGGTCTGGGGCTGGCGACAGGGTGACGGCTCGCTCTGGCAACCGAATCAGCGTGTCATCGTTTTTGACCCTGTATGCGGATTCAATAACCGCGAATTGCTCATTTCTGAAGTGTCATTCACCAAAGACAATAACGGCACATTAGCGGAACTTCGTGTCGGGCCGCCGGATGCTTATCTTCCTGAACCGGAAGATGAGAAGCAGAAACGTACTAAAAAACGAAAAGCCAAAGAGGACCCGTTCTGATGGGCGTAATGCAAAGCCTGCAGAGGCAGGTGCTTTGTCTGATTGGTCGCGCAGTCGTAAAAAGTATTGATGCTGCCAGTAAATGCCAGATGGTGGATGTTGAACTTATCGGTGCCCAGACGAAAGCGGGTATAGAACATCTTGAGCCTTACGGGTTTACTTCTCACGCGAAACCGGGAGCTGAAGGCGTGGTTCTGTTTCCTGATGGTGACAGATCACACGGCATTGTGATTGCGGTTGCTGATCGCCGGTACCGGCTTCGCGGACTGAAAGAGGGTGAAGTCGCCCTGTATGACGATCTCGGACAGAAGGTTCACCTCACACGTTCTGGAATTGTTGTTGACGGCGGCGGGAATCTAATCCGGTTTGTTAATGCCCCAAAAGCCCGTTTTGAAATGGATATCGAGGCAACGGGACATATTAAGGATCTGTGTGATTCCGGCGGGCTGACGATGTCAGCGATGCGGATTGTCTATAACGGTCATAAACACAGAGAAAACGGGCAGGGTAACAACACTGATACCCCGGCCAGTCAGATGGGGGAATGATGGAACTGTGGCTTACGGTAAATGGTAAGCGGGTTAGCGTCAGTTCGTCGCTGAATCCGCTGGTAAGGGCTGTGGTTATTTCACTTTTTACACATCGTCGTGCTGATCCTGATGACAATGCTGATGTCCCTATGGGCTGGTGGGGCGATACATGGCCCGTTGTTGCCAATGATCGTTACGGCTCAAAACTATGGCTTTTACAACGCAGCAAATTGACCAATGCCCTGGTGAATAAGGTGCGAATTTATCTGCGTGATGCACTCCAGTGGATGATTGATGATGGGGTGGTATCACGTATCGACATTGATATTCAGCGAACCGGTATTAACGAACTCGGTAATCAAATTGTTCTCTGGCGCCGGGACGGGCCGGTTACCATTTCCTTTAATGATTTATGGAGCGTAATCACTCATGGCGGACAGTGAATTCCAGCGGCCAACACTGGCTGAAAATATCAGCATGATACGCACCGATCTCTTTGCCCGTCTGGATATCAATGATGAACTTCGCCGGATGGATGAGGATGTCAGGGCTAAAGTCTATGCCGGGGCATTACATACGGTTTACGGGTATATCGATTATCTGGCAATGAATATGCTGCCAGATCTATGTGATGAGGGATGGCTTGCCCGTCATGCTGCCATGAAGCGGTGTCCGAGAAAGGCCGCAACAGCAGCGGCTGGTTTCATGCGATGGGAGGGCGTGGCTGACAATCTGACAGTCAAAGCCGGGGCCATCATTCAGCGTGATGATTTTGTTCAGTACACAGCGACGTCCGATGCTAAAAGTGCTGGTGGAGTATTACGGCTACCCATAATTTGTAATGTTAATGGCACTACAGGAAATGCGGACGATGGCACTTCGCTGTCTCTTGTCACTCCGGTTAATGGGCTTCCATCTGGCGGGATGGCTGACACGCTGGCGGGTGGTGTTGATGTAGAGGATGTTGAAGAGTGGCGATCGAGAGTTCTTGAGCGCTACTACTGGACACCACAGGGTGGCGCAGATGGTGATTATATTGTCTGGGCTAAAGAGGTTCCCGGGATCACCCGAGCCTGGACTTACCGCCACTGGATGGGGACAGGCACTGTTGGTGTGATGGTCGCAAGTAGTGACCTGATCAATCCGATACTTGATGACGTAACTGTAGCTGCCGCGCAGGCGCATATAGAACCACTGGCCCCTGTGGCGGGTTCTGATTTGTATGTTTTCAAAGCGACACCTAAAACCATCGATTTCACTATTGATCTGAATCCGGACAATGCTGAAACACGAGCTGCAGTAGTGGCTGAACTTCGTTCTTTTCTCCTTCGTGATGGTTATCCTGATGGGGTTCTCGAGTTGTCGCGTATCAATGAAGCCATCTCAATTGCTGCAGGTGAGCACAGCCACAAACTGATTGCGCCGGCGGCTGATACGCCGATCGCGAAGAATGAACTGGCCGTTCTGGGAGGCGTAACGTGGCAGTGAATGAAGATGATTATATTCACCTGCTCGCCGCGCTTCTTCCTCCAGGGCCAGCCTGGACAGTTGATGATGCGGCGATAAAGGGGACCGCCCCCTCATTACTCAGAGTGCATCGGCGCGCTGATTCACTGATGCTGGAGATCGATCCACGAACAACCACAGAACTGATAAACCGCTGGGAAAAATGCTGTGGCTTACCTGATGAATGTATTCCATCCGGAACGCAGACAATACGTCAGCGCCAACAACGGCTTGATGCAAAAGTTAACCTGGCTGGTGGGATTAACGAGGCATTTTATCTGGCGCAACTTGTTGCTCTTGGAAAACCTGGTGCGACTATAACGCGATACGATAAAAGCACATTTACCTGCACTTCAAAATGTACGGATGGGGTGTATTCCACGGACTGGCGGTATTACTGGCAGGTCAATATGCCGTCATCAACAGAAACAACCTGGATGACCTGCAACGATCCCTGTGATTCATCGATCAGAATATGGGGCGACACAGTTGTTGAGTGTGTCCTCAATAAGCTTTGCCCTTCTCATACCTACGTAATTTTCAAATATCCGGAGTAACCCATGCACCGTATAGATACAGTAACTGCGCAGAAAGATAAATTCGGCGCGGGTAAGAACGGCTTTACCCGAGGGAACCCCCAGACAGGAACCCCGGCAACCGATCTTAGCGATGATTATTTTGACATGCTTCAGGAAGAACTCTGTGCGGTGGTAGAAGAATCCGGCGAGGAACTGGATAAAGGGAAACACAATCAGTTACTAACTGCACTTCGTGCATTACTTTTAAGTCGTTCAAATCCATTCGGTGACATTGCATCGGATGGTCCTGACGCTATTGCAACGGCTCTCACAAACCTTGGTTTGGGAACGGCAGCAAAACGAGATGTTGGTACAGGGGAAAATCAGATACCGGATATGTCCAGCTTTGGTGCTGGCTCAGGATGGAGCCAATTACCAAACGGGAAACTATTGCAGTGGGGGACTTACACTGGCTCTGCAACAACAGGGACCATAAATTTTCCGGTTCCTTTCCCCATTTCAGTAGGGCGAGTAATTATGTCTCTATCAGGGACCAGTGCTGATGCGGGATCTATTGCCTACGTTCTCCAGGACGATAACTCGTTATCAAAAACATCGTTTTTCTTTCGTCGTGCGGGTGCACAGGTACGATTTAACTGGTTCTGCATAGGTGAATAAAATGAATAAATATAAATGGTCAGCAAAATATAACGCGTTTTCCCGATTGAAATGCTCCCTGCTTATCAATCGTCATGGGATGACCTTAGTGATTTAATTGATATTGATGATACTGTTGAGGCTGAATTTAACGGGGTGTCGCCTGTAGGAAAAGTGCGGGGAGTGGTTGATGGTATGCCTGCATGGGTTGATGTCCCGCTCCCAACATATGAGGAAAAAATAGCGGACGCAGAAAAAATGAAGTTGAGTCTGAAGGCTAACGCAGATTCTGAAATTGCCTGGCGGCAGGATGCTGTTGACGCCGGTATCGCGACGGATGAGGAAACAGTCGCGCTGGCTGACTGGAAGAAATATCGGGTTCTGCTGATGCGCGTAGATACAGCAAAACCCGTCTGGCCTACGCTTCCGGGGGAACAGGCCAGTTAATATCTGGCGCGCTGGTCGTATCTATAGCGTTAACCGCGTCGATATAATCCAGCACAATATTCAGTTTTGTCGCTTCCGCGTCTGTCAGCGTTCTGCCCACCTGCAATTTTAGCTGGATAGTGCTGACAGACTGCATTGCAGTGTCAACGAGTTGTTGACGTGTTTCCTCTGCTTCTGCAACCATCTCAGCCTGCGATTTAGCCGGTACGTCTCCCCACGCGGGCATCCCATCATCACCGGCAATCCTCACTTTCCCGTCTGGCGGCAGCCCTGTGAATTCAACAAATGTTGCTGCGTCAACCTCTACGGCATCCGTTGGCCAGGTTCCCGCTCGCTCGTAAACTTCCTTCTTATCGCCATCAACAAATCCATTTTCAGATGCGCTGTAAAAATAATTGTTCATATCAATACCCTATAGCCAAAAAACGTCCGCCGATTGTCGAAATGCTACTGCGAGCAGTGAACGACCCTCGCACACCGGATGTAATGTAAGTGCCGAATGCTGCAACAGACGTAGTTGCATTTCCGGGCGTGTGTGCTGAAACGGCAAAAACGTTGAGAATTGCATTCGGATAGATAATCGGTAGTGTTACGGTCACTTCGTTTGCACTCGTTGTAATTATTCCCCACTGCAAAATTAATCCGTTAGGTAAATATGTATAACCGGATCCTGACGCAAGGAATGCAAAGCTATTCATATCTGGGATCTGATTTGCGCCGGTGCCGACATCCCGTTTTGCCGCTTCTCCCAATTGAACGTTTAAGAGGCCTTAGAGCCTCATTAATTTGCCGATAAAATCACCACCACCATATGTGAAAGAGTGATTAAAAAATATGCAAATTGGATATGTGAGGGTATCAACAAATGAACAAAATACTGATCTGCAGAGAGAGGCGCTTGAACGGTCAGGATGTGAGCAGATTTTTGAGGAAAAAATGAGCGGTACTGTTGCTAACAGACCTGCACTGAAAAAACTCCTGCGCACCCTTAAAGAGGGGGATACGTTGGTGGTCTGGAAATTGGATCGGTTAGGGCGGAGCATGCGAAATCTTGTGCTGCTGGTCGATGAGTTGCGACAACGCGGTATCCATTTCCGGAGCCTGACGGACAGCATTGATACTTCCAGCCCGATGGGGAGGTTTATTTTCCACATCATGTCTGCGCTGGCAGAGATGGAGCGAGAACTTATCGTCGAAAGGACACTTGCCGGCTTGGCAGCCGCGCGCGCGAAAGGAAGGGTCGGAGGCCGGCGCCCTAAGTTGTCGACGGAACAGTGGGCACAAGCCGGGAGATTGATTGCCGCTGGAGAGCCGCGAAGACGTGTGGTTATAATTTACGATGTTGGCATGTCGACGCTATATAAAAAGTTTCCGGCGGGTGGTAGGTAAAATACCGCCGCCCGTCGTATGCAAGAACGTGCGGCGGTAAGCTGGCGTTCGTTCGATATTGCGAGTATTGAATGATTGCCAGCCGCTGCTGATTCTAAATATGCTATATGACAAAACAATGCTCTTATTCTGAAACAAGCCACATATCAGATTCTTCAAACATTTCTTCCAGCATGCGGTTCAGCCGTTCTTTCTCAGTTTTGGTGCAGTCGCTGTTTAAGGCGTTAGCCTGCATTGGCTTCACCCTCACCTCAGCATCGGGAAAAATCCGGTGCACCCGCTTCGTCAATTCTGCCAGAATGATGTTACTTGCACCTGGTAACCCGGCAACGTTTCTCTTGTCATAAACCAGCTCAACAAACATTTTTACCTTCGCCCTTTACTGGTTGGATATACAGTATATATACTGTGTTTTTATCCAGTGTCAATAGTAGATAGAGGTAACTATGGGCTTCCCTTCTCCGGCAGCGGACTACGTTGAGCGCCACATATCGCTAGACGAGAAATTTATTGAGCATCCATCAGCTACATACTTCATGAGAGCAGGGCAGACATACTGGAGAGAAGGCATTTTGAACGGTGCATTGTTAGTCGTTGATAGTTCACTTACGCCATGTGATGGTTCTCTTCTCGTCTGCAACATAGAGAATGAGCTAAGGATAAAGCGTTATCATTTACACCCCAGACCTCACCTGGTGAACCTGGAGAACGGTAAGCGCGAAGAGATACCAGACGCAGTGGGGGATTACAATGTGACTTCGCCAGTATTTGGGGTGATCACTTACATCATCAACGATGCTCGCTCTGGTGAGTTTGATGATTGTCCGGTAATGTGAAAGCTTAAGATATTGTGTACATCTTTGGGTACATAATGCATTTAATTTTTATGTATAAAATCATTATATTCAATTGCTTATGAATTTTAATAACCTTATCCATTTAACTAAGGGGACGAGGCGGCACGAGTATACCGGTTTTTGTTTGCCCCGGTAAGAGAGTGACCGCCTGACTGTTCAAACCGTCGCCATTCAGGACTGTTTTTCCTCCTTTTTCTGCGCATTGTCTCTTTTTTGTGCCGCGATTCTGGCTTCTTCTTTGCGGGCGTTGCTCATATCGTTGCGGATCTGCGCGTGGCTCATCAGGGCAAAGATAAAAGTACCGCCGCAAATGTTTCCGGCAAGCGTGGGTAAGGCAAACGGCCAGAGGAAATCGCTCCAGTGCAGCGTGCCGTTAAATACAAGATAGAGAATTTCGACCGACCCGACGACGATGTGGGTGGTATCGCCCAACGCAATCAGCCACGTCATCAGGATGATCACCACAATTTTCGCTGCACCCGCCGCCGGGAACATCCAGACCATGGTGGCAATCAGCCAGCCGGAAATAATGGCATTGGCAAACATCTCCGTAGGTGAATTTTTCATCACGTCCATGCCGATCTTCACGAACGCATCGCGGGTCTCTTCGTTGAAAATGGGCATGTATTCAAAGGCCCACGCCGCGACGCCGGTGCCCAGCACGTTCCCCAGCAGTACGATACCCCACAGTCGCATCAACAGGCCCGCGTTACTGAGCGTCGGATTCTGCATGACGGGCAGCACGGCGGTGACGGTGTTTTCAGTGAACAACTGCTGACGAGCCATGATGACGATGATAAAGCCAAAGGTATAGCCGAGATTCTCCAGCAAGAAACTGCCGGGTACCCCCTCCAGTTCAACGTGGAAGATCCCTTTTGCCAGCAGCGAAGCCCCCATCGAAAGCCCGGCGGCGATGGCAGACCACAGCAATGCCATCGCGTCCCGTTCCAGCTCTTTCTCCCCGTCCTGACGAATATGCTCATGAATCGCCATCGCCCGCGAGGGGAGGCGATCCTCATCCAGTTCTATCTTCTTCCCATTCTGTTTTTCTTCACTTTCGACGGCAAGTTCGTCGCTATGTTTATCTAATTTGTCGTTTTCATGATCGACCATCATTCGTCTCCGGTATGAGCACTGACACGTTAAAGCGTAGCGGTTTTTAGCCTGCCCCCGTCAGGACATGTTCTGAAAACGCAAAAATGGTAACGTTTGTTTTTCTTCATCCCGCTAAAATAGAAGCGCGACGATTCTGGTGTGACCAGGCTATGATCAAATCAACAAGTTCGGTGATATAGACATCGTTTGACGTACTGTTACAATCGCTCACACCTTTACAGGCGGATACGATAGCGTTCCGTCATGGATGGCAATCAGCGATAGCCATAATTAACAGGGAGACATTTATGAAGCTTCGCCTGTCGGCGCTTGCGCTGGGAACCACACTGCTGGTGGGGTGTGCGAGTTCCGGCACAGAACAGCAGGGGCGTTCAGACCCGCTTGAAGGGTTCAACCGCACCATGTACAACTTCAACTTTAATGTGTTGGATCCGTATATCGTTCGACCGGTGGCCGTCGCATGGCGTGATTATGTTCCGCAGCCTGCCCGTAATGGTCTGAGCAACTTCACTGGCAACCTGGAAGAGCCGGCGGTGATGGTGAACTATTTCCTGCAGGGCGATCCGTATCAGGGGATGGTGCATTTCACCCGCTTCTTCCTCAACACGATCCTGGGGATGGGGGGCTTTATTGACGTCGCCGGTATGGCGAACCCGAAACTGCAGCGTGTTGAACCGCATCGCTTCGGCAGCACTTTAGGTCACTATGGCGTAGGTTACGGTCCTTACGTGCACTTACCGTTCTATGGTAGCTGGACGATCCGTGATGATGGCGGCGATATGGCGGATACGTTATATCCGGTGCTCTCCTGGCTGACCTGGCCGATGTCTATCGGTAAATGGACGGTTGAAGGGATTGAAACCCGTGCCCAGTTGCTGGATTCCGATGGTCTGCTGCGTCAGTCTTCCGATCCCTATATTATGGTTCGTGAAGCTTACTTCCAGCGTCATGATTTTATCGCTGATGGCGGCAAGCTCAAGCCGCAGGAAAACCCGAACGCGCAGGCGATTCAGGATGAACTCAAAGAGATCGATTCCGAGTAAGCCAGATTGAGCAAATAAAAAGGTGAGCTAAAAAGCTCACCTTTTTTACATCTGCAAGAAATCAGAATGCGTAGTTGAAGTTGGTACCGAACAGCCAGGCTTTACCTTCAGACTCGAACTGGTACGGACCTTCGTTAATCTTAACGCTCTGACCGTGCATGTAAGAGACACCAACGTCCACAGACGCATCTTTATTGAAGGCGTAGGTGGTACCGGCGCTCAGCCAGAAGCGGTCTTGATCCGGAATCGAGATAGAGCGGTTTTGTGATGGAACCGGGCTATCATCGAAGGCGATACCGGTACGGAACGTCCAGTTATCATCGTAGTAGTAGGTGGTTCCCAGTGCGATGCGGTAAGCGTCTTTAAAGCCTTCATGTTTCTGGAACAGCGTATCACCACTGGTGGATTTCGCTTTCAGCTCCTGGAACTGACTCCAGCTGGTATAGGCCAGGCTGTAGTGGATAGCCCACTGCGGCGCTACGCGGTTATAACCGGACACTTCCCACATTTCTGGCAGGTTAAGCGTCAGGTAACCTGACTGAGTGGCGCCGCCGGTAGCGGTCGGGATACCCAGGTTGTAGTTGTTGATCGCCGGAGGCAGATCGCTGCTGTAATTACCTTTAAAGTCAATTTTGACTTCAGAACGGTAGGTCAACGCGTAGCGGTTGTTTTTATCCAGTTCATACAGGATCCCGGCGTTCCAGCCGAAGCCCCATTGGTTACCATTCAGATGAGCAATTTTGGTATCGCTTGGGATGCCATTTGCGGTGGCAGCCAGTTGCTGACCCTGCGGCGTTTGTCCGGCAGGAGAGTTCATCACCTGACCGGCGACCAGTTGCCCCAGATCACCGGCGAAGCGTTCGATTTTCGCACGCGCATAAACGGCGTTCAGACCAAGACCGAAGCTCCAGGCGTCGTCTAAGCGATAGGCGCCGCTTAAGTTGAGGTTCATGGTTTCGAGGTCGGTGGTACCGCCAACAGAACCGCCTGCGTAGGTATCGTTGAACTCTGTTGCCAGACCGTAGTTAGAGGTAATTGATGCCCCCCAACCGAACTGATCGTTAATTGGCGCAACAAAGTGTGCGTTTGGCACCCATGCCGTTGGCGCGATGTTATCGGCATCAAGGCTACGGCCAGACGGAGAGCGTCCGCTGATGTTGACGTCCGGATCGATATAGACCGCACCCGCAGAGAACGTCGGGCGATCGAACATTGTGATCAGCGCTGGGTTACGGCTGACGTTACCTGCATCGTCTGCGATAGCGCCTTCACCCGAATAGGCCCGGCCGAGGCCAGAGGAAGAAAATTCGTTTAACTGAAAGCCTGCAGACCAGGCCTGGGTGGAGATAATTGCCACTGCGACTGCGAGAGCAGACTTTGTTAACAGGGTTTTCTGGCTCATGACCATAACCTCAATTGATTTATTTTTATACAAACTATGTTACATGGTGTAACAGGAGCGCGAAGTGTAGGGTCTGTGGTACAACATAGAAATCAGACCAGTGGCGTGAGTATAGGTCTGACCAGCTGAAATGTTGCAAGTATGTTTATAACTTTTTTCAATTGTGATCTTAAAAACGCGATCCAGCTGGCAAAATTGACGGTTTGCGCACTCACCCTTTTAGGTGAAATTTGTTTTAGATCATTTTTAATTGTGATTTCGGTCACTTATCGCATTTCGCACAATTAACAACTGGAGAGGTGAATGTGGGGGGCGTAAAATATCCCCATCGTTTATCTGGCACCCTGGGTGCGAAATACAGAGGAAATCTACAATGAGTAAATGCAGTGCTGATGAAACCCCGGTTTGCTGCTGTATGGATGTTGGTACCATCATGGACAACTCCGATTGCACCGCATCATACAGCCGCGTGTTCGCTAACCGCGCAGAGGCTGAAGAGACGCTGGCGGCGCTGACCGAAAAAGCCCGTAGCGTGGAATCTGAACCGTGCAAAATCACCTCGACCTTCACCGAAGAGTCTGACGGCGTGCGTCTGGATATCGATTTTGTCTTCGCCTGCGAAGCCGAAACCCTGATTTTCCAGCTGGGTCTGCGTTAATCCCGCCTCGTTGTTTCTGATGCCCCGGTGAGTTTTCCCCGGGGCATTTTCGTTTCAGGCAGTGATTATTCACTGTGTCGTAGCTCTCACTTTCTTTGCGCTCCGCTTGGCTAAATGTAAAAAATTGGTTAAGACTATGATCAGGTCAGACCACTTATTTATTTTTTACAGGGGAGTGTTATGAGTCAGGCATTACCGCTGGTCACCCGTCAGGGCGATCGCATCGCCATCGTGAGCGGATTACGTACGCCTTTTGCCCGTCAGGCGACCGCATATCATGGCATTCCCGCCGTCGATCTCGGCAAAATGGTGGTTGGCGAACTGCTTGCACGCAGTGAAATCCCTGCTGATGTGATTGAACAACTGGTTTTTGGCCAGGTGGTACAGATGCCGGAAGCGCCGAACATCGCGCGTGAAATTGTGCTCGGGACCGGGATGAATGTGCATACCGATGCCTACAGCGTCAGTCGTGCCTGTGCAACCAGTTTTCAGGCAGTGGCTAACGTCGCAGAAAGCCTGATGGCCGGCACCATTCGTGCGGGTATCGCTGGCGGGGCTGATTCATCTTCGGTGCTGCCCATTGGCGTCAGCAAAAAACTGGCGCGGGTGCTGGTCGATGTCAACAAAGCCCGCACGATGGGGCAGCGTCTGAAACTCTTTTCCCGTCTGCGCTTGCGCGATCTGATGCCCGTCCCGCCTGCTGTGGCGGAATACTCAACCGCTCTGCGAATGGGCGATACCGCTGAGCAGATGGCGAAAACCTACGGGATTACCCGTGAACAACAGGATGCCCTGGCGCATCGCTCTCATCAGCGGGCTGCCCTGGCGTGGGCAGAAGGTAAGCTCGCCGATGAAGTCATGACCACTTACACACCGCCTTTTAAAGAGCCCCTGTCTGAAGATAACAATATTCGCGGCAACTCCACGCTGGCAGATTACGCCAGACTGCGTCCGGCATTTGACCGCAAACATGGCAGCGTTACGGCGGCAAACAGCACTCCGCTGACCGATGGCGCGGCGGCAGTCATCCTGATGACGGAATCTCGAGCGAAAGAGTTGGGGCTGGTTCCGCTCGGCTATCTGCGCAGCTACGCGTTTACCGCGATCGATGTCTGGCAGGATATGCTGCTGGGTCCGGCCTGGTCTACGCCGCTGGCGCTGGAACGTGCGGGCATCACAATGGCCGATCTGACGCTTTTCGATATGCACGAAGCCTTTGCCGCGCAGACGCTTGCCAATCTCCAGTTACTTGGCAGTGAGCGTTTTGCCCGCGACGTGCTCGGTCGAAGCCATGCCACTGGCGAAGTGGATGACAGCAAATTTAACGTACTTGGCGGTTCAATTGCCTTTGGACATCCATTTGCCGCGACGGGCGCGAGGATGATCACGCAAACGCTGCACGAATTACGTCGTCGTGGTGGCGGCTTTGGCCTGGTCACCGCCTGCGCAGCGGGTGGGCTGGGTGCGGCAATGGTTCTGGAGGCGGAATAATGGAAATGACATCGGCTTTTACGCTTAACGTGCGTCTGGACAACGTCGCGGTCATCTCTGTTGATGTCCCCGGAGAAAAGATGAATACCCTTAAGGCGGAGTTTGCCACGCAGGTACGCATCATTCTTAAACAGATTCGCGAGAACAAGGCGATTCGCGGCGTCGTCATTATTTCTGCAAAAGCGGACAATTTTATTGCCGGGGCGGATATCAATATGATTGGCCGCTGCAAAAGCGCCCAGGAAGCAGAAACGCTGGCGCGACAGGGGCAGCAACTGATGGCCGAGATTAACGCGCTGCCGATTCCGGTGGTGGCCGCCATTCACGGCGCTTGCCTGGGTGGCGGACTTGAACTGGCGCTGGCCTGTCATACTCGCGTTTGCACGGACGATGCAAAAACCGTACTCGGTTTACCGGAAGTGCAACTCGGGCTGCTGCCGGGGTCGGGCGGTACCCAACGGCTACCCCGACGGGTGGGTGTTAGTACGGCGCTGGATATGATCCTCACTGGTAAGCAACTTCGCGCGAAGCAGGCGCTGAAAGCGGGGCTGGTGGATGAGGTAGTCCCGCAGACGATCCTGCTGGATGCTGCCGTGGAATGGGCGAAAAAAGATCGTCCCGTTCACCGCGCTTTACCGGTTCGTGAACGTATTCTGGCGGGCCCGCTCGGACGGGCGTTGCTGTTCCGCATGGTTAGCAAGAAAACAGAACAGAAAACCCAGGGAAATTACCCGGCGACAGAACGTATTTTACAGGTGATTGAAACCGGACTGGCACAGGGGAGTAGCAGCGGCTATGACGCGGAGGCGCGCGCGTTTGGCGAGCTGGCGATGACGCCGCAATCGCAGGCGTTACGCAATATCTTTTTTGCCAGTACGGACGTGAAAAAGGATCCGGGCAGCGAGGTGCCGCCAGGGCCGCTTAACAGCGTCGGCGTATTAGGTGGTGGACTGATGGGCGGCGGTATTGCGTACGTCACAGCCTGTAAAGGTGGCTTGCCAGTTCGTATCAAAGACATAAATACCAAAGGAATCAATCACGCGCTGAAATACAGCTGGGATCAGCTTGAAACGAAGGTACGTCGTCGGCATATCAAAGCCAGTGAACGTGACAAACAGCTGGCGCTAATATCGGGTTCGACCGACTATCGCGGCTTTTCCCATCGCGACCTGGTGATTGAAGCGGTATTTGAAGATCTGTCGTTAAAACAACAGATGGTGGCGGAAGTTGAGCAGAATTGCGCATCCCACACCATTTTTGCCTCCAACACGTCATCTTTACCGATTAGCGATATTGCGGCCAAAGCGGCCAGGCCTGAGCAGGTGATTGGTCTGCACTTCTTTAGCCCGGTAGAAAAAATGCCGCTGGTGGAGGTGATTCCGCATGCTATGACGTCGGGGCAAACCATCGCCACTACGGTTAAGCTGGCGAAAAAACAGGGCAAAACGCCAATTGTGGTGCGTGATAAGGCTGGGTTCTACGTAAACCGCATTCTTGCGCCGTATATCAATGAAGCGATTCGCCTGCTGACCGAAGGTGAGCGGGTCGAGCAGATCGACAGCGCACTGGTAAAGTTTGGTTTTCCGGTTGGGCCAATCCAACTTTTGGATGAGGTCGGAATCGACACAGGCACTAAAATTATACCGATACTGGAAGCCGCTTATGGCGAGCGTTTTAGCGCCCCTGCAAATGTTGTTTCATCAATTTTGAATGACGATCGCAAAGGTAGAAAAAATGGTCGGGGTTTCTATCTTTATGGGGCGAAAGGGCGTAAAAGCAAAAAACAGGTCGACCCTACAATTTATACGCTTATAGGCGCTCAGGGGCAGAGCCGGCTCTCCGCTTCGCAGATTGCGGAACGCTGCGTCATGTTAATGCTCAATGAGGCGGCGCGCTGCTTCGATGAGCAGGTGATCCGTAGCGCGCGCGATGGTGACATTGGCGCAGTGTTTGGTATTGGTTTTCCTCCGTTTCTCGGTGGCCCGTTCCGTTATATGGATTCTCTCGGGGCGGGTGAAGTGGTTGCGGTATTGCAACGTCTGGCTTCGCTGTATGGTCCGCGGTTCACGCCGTGCGATACGTTGTTACAGATGGCGGAGCGGGGTGAAAGTTTCTGGAAAGCAGATGAAACTGACCTGAAAGAACAAGGTCAAATGTAAGGTATATCCGCACTGAATGGCTGTGGGTTGGTTAAATTGTAAACACAGATTGACTATACTTACGCCATTGAGGTAAAACACAGCGTTTCATTCAGTGAACGGATAAGGCACAATGCCGGCCACTGCATTACAGCAACCCTGAGGGGTTTTGGCTGGGGTGCGTGTGATTCTGGTTAACAAAAGCGGTGCAATATGCAAGTTTTTATCATGCGTCACGGCGACGCGGCCCTCGATGCCGCCAGTGATTCGGTTCGTCCCTTAACCCCCTGCGGTTGTGACGAATCACGCCTTATGGCGAACTGGCTGAAAGGTCAAAAAGTGGATATCGAACGTGTTCTGGTGAGCCCGTTCCTGCGAGCCGAACAAACGTTGGATGTGGTAGGGGGATGCATGAACCTGCCACGCGACGTGGATGTTTTGCCGGAGTTGACTCCCTGCGGCGATGTCGGTCTGGTCAGCGCCTATTTGCAGGCTCTGGCCAATGAAGGCGTAGCCACCGCGCTGGTAATCTCCCACCTTCCGTTAGTGGGTTATCTGGTGTCCGAGCTGTGTCCAGGCGAAACGCCGCCGATGTTTACCACCTCCGCGATTGCCAGTGTGACGCTGGATGAAAGCGGAAAAGGGGTGTTCAACTGGCAGATGAGCCCGTGCAACCTCAAAATGGCGAAAGCGATTTAACCGCTGTATTCTCTGTAAAGAACCGCTGATGCGGCTCTTCAGACTGCTGACAAAGAAGAAAAAACGTGGTTTTTCCTTCTTTGTGGTTATCAGCCGAAAATCAATAAATTGATTTTCTTGGTTTTTTAATGAGGTGCTCTCTGCTTGTCGGGGGGCCGGAATCAGGTTTATCACTACGCTAAAGAGCCGCTGATGCGGCTCTTGTTGTTTCTGTGCTCAGGGCAGTTCCGGCGGCGCCCACTCTTCCACTTCGATTAACACCAGCAGCGCGGCATCGCCGCCGTACTCTTTCGGTGCCTGATGGAAGGCCATGACGTGCGGATGCTGCGCCAGCCACAGCGGCGTCTGTTGTTTCAGCACATGTTTGCCGTGACCGTGCATCACGCAGGCGCAAAACACATGTTCCCGGCGGCAGGCGGCAATCAGCGCGCCCAGTTCCTGCTTTGCCTGAAGCTGCGTCAGACCGTGTAAATCGAGAAACAGCTCCGGAGAGTAATCGCCACGGCGCATTTTCTTCAGCTCGAAATGGCTCACGTCAGGACGGACATATTTGATCGGGCCTTCCGTATTCAGCAGCGGCTGAAACTCATCAGAGAAATAATGGCTGGCATCGGCCTGCTCCGAAAGCAGCCGCTTAACCGGCACCTCGGTGATCTTTTTACGCAGCGGGCGATGAACAATGGTGTCCTGTTTAATCTGACGGGTGCCGGTCATCAGCTGCCGGAACAGCGCCTGGTCCTCCTCGCTCAGCGATGTTTTCTTTTTCATTCTGTGATCTCATCTTTTTTTATTGTCCGTTAGTTTACCCGACTCGATGCGGATGCGAATGCTCAAAACGCAATTTTCACCCGCAACCCCTGCGTGATTGCTGATTTATCGCCGTCTTCATGGCAAACTAGCCGCCGAAATTAATGCGAGCATGCCCTGGAGGAACAGGTGGATAAAATTTTCGTTGATGAAGCAGTGAGTGATCTGCATACCATTCAGGACATGTTGCGCTGGGCGGTCAGCCGTTTTAGCGCGGCGAATATCTGGTACGGTCACGGTACCGATAACCCGTGGGATGAAGCCGTGCAACTGGTGTTGCCATCGCTGTATCTGCCGCTTGATATTCCAGAAGATATGCGTACCGCGCGCCTGACCTCCAGCGAACGCCACCGTATTGTTGAGCGCGTAATCCGCCGTGTGAACGAACGTATTCCGGTGGCCTATCTGACCAACAAAGCCTGGTTCTGCGGCCATGAGTTTTATGTTGATGAGCGCGTGCTGGTGCCGCGTTCTCCAATTGGTGAGTTGATCAACAACCGCTTTGCGGGGCTGGTCAGTGAGCCGCCTCAGCTAATCCTTGATATGTGTACCGGTAGCGGCTGTATTGCGATTGCCTGCGCCTATGCCTTCCCGGAAGCGGAAGTGGATGCGGTAGATATCTCGGCGGACGCGCTGGCCGTGACCGAACACAACATTGAAGAGCACGGTCTGATCCATCATGTCACGCCGATTCGTTCCGATCTGTTCCGTGATCTGCCGAAGGTTCAGTACGATCTGATCGTAACCAACCCGCCGTACGTTGATGCGGAAGATATGTCCGATCTGCCTAATGAATATCGTCATGAGCCGGAACTGGGTCTGGCGTCCGGCACTGACGGCCTGAAACTCACCCGTCGCATTCTGGGCAACGCGCCGGATTACCTGTCTGATAACGGCATTCTGATTTGTGAAGTCGGTAACAGCATGGTACATCTGATGGAACAATATCCGGATGTGCCGTTCACCTGGCTGGAATTTGACAATGGCGGCGATGGCGTCTTTATGCTGACCAAAGCCGAGTTGATTGCTGCCCGCGAGCACTTCAGCCTCTATAAAGATTAAACCACAACGACAACAACGAGACCGCAATGGCAGGAAATACAATTGGACAACTCTTTCGTGTAACCACCTTCGGCGAATCGCACGGGCTGGCGCTCGGTTGTATCGTCGACGGTGTGCCGCCAGGCATTCCGCTGACAGAAGCTGACCTGCAGCACGATCTCGACAGACGTCGCCCTGGCACGTCGCGTTACACGACGCAGCGTCGCGAACCGGATCAGGTGAAAATCCTCTCCGGCGTGTTTGAAGGCGTAACGACGGGGACCAGCATAGGTCTGCTGATTGAAAACACCGATCAGCGCTCGCAGGACTACAGCGCTATTAAGGACGTGTTTCGTCCGGGACACGCAGACTACACTTACGAACAAAAATATGGCCTGCGCGATTATCGTGGCGGCGGGCGTTCTTCCGCGCGAGAAACCGCGATGCGCGTGGCGGCAGGTGCCATTGCTAAAAAATATCTCGCTGAAAAATTTGGCGTAACCATTCAGGGCTGTTTGACCCAGATGGGCGACATTCCGCTGGCAATCAAAGACTGGTCGCAGGTCGAGCAAAACCCGTTCTTCTGTCCTGACCCTGATAAAATTGAAGCGTTGGACGAGCTGATGCGCGCGCTGAAAAAAGAGGGCGATTCCATTGGCGCGAAAGTGACCGTGGTCGCCAGCGGTGTGCCGGCAGGCCTGGGTGAACCCGTCTTTGACCGACTTGATGCCGATATCGCCCACGCGCTGATGAGCATCAATGCGGTGAAAGGCGTCGAAATTGGTGACGGCTTTGAGGTCGTGGCGCTACGCGGCAGTCAGAATCGTGATGAAATCACCAAAGACGGCTTCCAGAGCAATCACGCCGGCGGTATTCTGGGCGGGATCAGTAGCGGCCAGCAAATCGTGGCCCACATGGCGCTGAAACCGACGTCCAGTATTACCGTTCCGGGTCGCACAATTAACCGTTTTGGCGAAGAGGTGGAGATGATCACGAAAGGTCGTCACGATCCGTGCGTGGGGATCCGTGCGGTACCCATCGCGGAAGCGATGCTGGCGATCGTGCTGATGGATCACCTGTTACGTCAACGGGCGCAAAATGCGGATGTCAAAACGGATATTCCACGCTGGTAAGAGATGAAAAAAACCGCGATAGCACTGCTGGCTCTGTTTGCCAGCGCGGCCAGTCTGGCGGCGACGCCGTGGCAGAAAATTACCCAGCCCGTGCCGGGCAGCGCACAGTCAATTGGTGGTTTCTCGAACGGCTGCATTGTGGGGGCGGACACGCTTCCCGTGCAGTCGGATCACTATCAGGTGATGCGCACCGATCAGCGCCGCTATTTTGGCCATCCCGATCTGGTGATGTTTATCCAGCGACTGAGTACGCAGGTGAGCAATCTGGGGTTGGGAACGGTGCTGATTGGCGATATGGGAATGCCCGCCGGTGGTCGATTTAACGGCGGACATGCCAGCCATCAGACCGGTCTGGATGTAGACATTTTCCTGCAGTTGCCAAAAACACGCTGGACTCAGGCGCAACTGTTGCGTCCCCAGGCGCTGGATTTGGTTGCCCGTGACGGTAAACATGTTGTGCCTTCGCTCTGGAAATCGGAAATCTCCAGCCTGATTAAGCTGGCGGCGAAAGATAACGACGTCACGCGTATTTTTGTGAATCCTGCCATAAAACAACAGCTCTGCCTGGATGCCGGTACCGATCGCGACTGGTTACGTAAAGTGCGACCCTGGTTCCAGCATCGTGCGCATATGCATGTCCGATTACGTTGCCCTGCCGACAGCCTTGAGTGCGAAGATCAACCTTTGCCTCCTCCGGGCGACGGTTGCGGCGCTGAGCTACAAAGTTGGTTTGAACCGCCAAAACCTGGAACAACAAAGCCTGAGAAGAAGACACCGCCTCCGTTGCCGCCTTCC
The DNA here is from genome assembly GCF_002934585.1 of Citrobacter sp. CFNIH10. NCBI lineage: Bacteria > Pseudomonadati > Pseudomonadota > Gammaproteobacteria > Enterobacterales > Enterobacteriaceae > Citrobacter > Citrobacter sp. CFNIH10. Next base: position 4,852,895 of record NZ_CP026216.1, on the reverse strand, counting down.
TGCCAGGCGCTTCTGGATGAGCATGTACTCTAATGGATAATTTTGCGGACCTGTTTATGGTCTCTCCGCTGCTGTTGCTGGTGCTGTTTTTTGTGGCAATGTTGGCTGGATTTATCGACTCACTGGCGGGCGGCGGCGGCCTGTTGACCATCCCCGCGCTGATGGCGGCAGGGATGTCTCCCGCGCAGGCGCTGGCAACCAATAAACTGCAGGCCTGCGGCGGTTCGATTTCATCTTCAATTTATTTTATTCGCCGTAAAGTGGTGAACCTCGCCGAGCAAAAACTCAATATCGCGATGACGTTTATTGGTTCGATGAGCGGCGCACTGCTGGTGCAGCATGTGCAGTCAGGCGTGTTGCGACAGATCCTGCCTGTTCTGGTGATCTGCATTGGTCTCTACTTTTTGCTGATGCCGAAAGTGGGCGAGGAAGACAGACAGCGTCGCCTGTACGGTCTGCCGTTTGCCCTGGTGGCCGGTGGCTGCGTAGGCTTCTACGATGGTTTTTTTGGCCCGGCGGCAGGTTCATTTTACGCGCTGTCGTTTGTCATGCTGTGCGGCTATAACCTTGCTAAATCGACGGCTCACGCCAAGGTGCTGAATGCCACCTCCAATATTGGCGGCCTGCTGCTGTTTGTCATCGGCGGGAAAGTGATTTGGGCCACCGGATTTGTCATGCTGATCGGGCAATTTCTCGGGGCGCGGATGGGCTCCCGACTGGTACTGAGCAAAGGACAAAAGCTGATTCGGCCCATGATCGTCATTGTCTCGGCGGTGATGAGCATGAAACTTCTTTATGATAACCATGGACAGGAGATTCTCCACTGGCTGGGGATGAATTAATGAACAGTACGCACCGCTACGAACAATTGATTGAGATTTTTAACGGCTGCTTTGCCGATGATTTTAATACCCGTCTGATTAAAGGCGACGACGAACCGATCTATCTTCCTGCTGATACGGAGATCCCGTATCACCGGATTGTTTTTGCGCATGGCTTTTACGCCAGCGCATTGCATGAGATTTCGCACTGGTGCATTGCCGGAAAAGCGCGCCGCGAGCTGGTGGATTTCGGCTACTGGTATTGTCCGGACGGTCGCGATGCGGTGACACAGGGGCAGTTTGAAGATGTGGAAGTGAAACCGCAGGCATTCGACTGGTTGTTTTGCGTGGCGGCGGGATATCCGTTTAACGTCAGTTGCGACAACCTGGAAGGCGATTTTGAACCGGACCGCGTGGTGTTTCAGCGTCGGGTTCATGCACAGGTGATGACGTATCTGGAGGAGGGCATTCCCGAACGTCCGGCGCGCTTCATCAAAGCATTACAGAATTATTATCACACGCCTGAACTTACGGCGGAACAATTCCCGTGGCCAGAAGCGCTCAACTGAAGCCAGTGCCACGTTACAATGAGGAAAGAAGATGATCGCGGAGTTTGAATCACGCATTCTGGCATTAATCGACGACATGGTAGAGCATGCAAGCGATGATGAGCTGTTTGCCAGTGGATATTTGCGTGGCCACCTGACGTTAGCCGTCGCAGAACTGGAAGGTACTGATGACCATTCTGCTCAGGCCGTCTATGCCAACGTCACCCGCAGCCTGGAAAACGCTATCGGTGCCGGTGAGTTGTCGCCGCGCGATCAGGCGTTAGTCAAAGAGATGTGGGACGCGCTGTATCAGAAGGTGGCGCATCAAGGCGTTTAATAATGACTCAACAGAGGGTCAATTAGACATCTAAGCGAAAGTGTCTCATTGTGGGTCCGATAGTGAATTCTTTATTGGACCCAAATTCTGGCAGGTCGCAAAAAAACAAATCTATTTAAATATATTGCATTATATTATCTCATGTGTAATTTAATTTAAATTAATCAGAAACGCCTCAAAAAAAGAAGAAAAAACGCACTATATAATTCCCACAAATTCAAACCAATCGTTTTGATGAATTGTAATCTGACAATTCAATCCCCTTCGCTATATAAATATAATCTTAAAAAAAAATCATAGGGTTATATTTTAGAAATCCAAAGTTCATAATGTTTCCAGCTTGAGCCATATACGAATTCAGGCTGCAGACTGTGTATACGCGCGACTAGCTATCAGGGTTGTTAGCTACTAAATGTATCATAATAGGGACTAAGAAAATGAATGAGCTACTCATCAAAGCTTATGTTAAGGGGTTAAATGGAGCCGGACGTGTCCATAACTACTTTAAAGATGAGCGAGGCGTGACAGCTGTAGAATATGCAATTGTACTTGCTGGCGTTGCAGCCGTAGTCGCAGTGATCTTCGGTAAAGATGGTACAGTACAGACGTTGTTAGAAAGTATTTTCAAAACGGTATCGCAACAGGTTTTGGATTCTATCACTTCATAATCAGCGTTGAGATAATGCGGGCAGGGAATATTCTGCCCGTACAGTTTAATAAAATAAGTATAAATAAATGGTGTGAAAACATCATTTTTTATGTGTAAGCAAAATATGGTAATCCCTTTGTAGACTTCGCAATCAGCAAAGTCCGTGCGGTAGCTATGTCCAAAATAAATGTATATCATGCACGCATTCCCCATTATACATTTACTTCTATTATAGTACTTAACTCTTATATTCAATATTATTCATAATATGCGAACAATGATGGTATCATAAATCATAGTTTGCGCATATAAATTATGACGTCACACTCATTAGCCTGATAACGTTGAGGATATCAATGAGCAAAAAATACTCATTAATAATTAATATTGCCATGATCGTTATTGGTATCATTGGTATGCTGTTTTATTATATGGCGAGCAAGAAACCCTTGGACAAGCCCCGTCAGGTGCAGAAAGTTGTACAAACAAAAGTTATCGAAGCACCAACGGAAAGTATTACCGTCGCCGTTGCGAAGAAAAATCTGCAAAAAGGGACGCGATTAACCTCTGGGGATTTTCAACTCGAAACCCTCAAGATAAAAGAGGGGGGGAATGAAAAAAGTACACTTTCAGTGGGCGATATTGATAACTGGATGCTGAAAAGTGATATTTCAGAAGGCGCAAAAATTCCCCAGGCAATTTTAGTTAAGCCAGGTAGCGAAGAATATATAAAAATGTCAGCAAAACCTGGAAGTATAGTCTACGGATTCTCTATTAAAAAAAATGATAGCTATCTCTTCAACAATGCGCAAGCTGGCGGCGGAGTAGATATTTATCTGGCCTATAATTTGAGAGTAACAAAAGACGAATCCGGAGAGATAAAGACCGCGCCAGTTACAGATGCAACGGATCATATTAATGGTCGGCATTTTAAAATGTTAATGAAAAATAAGAAGATACTGTCCATTCAAACAGTTACATCGAAAGTTAAAGCAGTAGTAAATGAACAAAACCCCATGATAAATGAAGGATATGTTTTAGTGGAGCTTACGCCTGCAGAAGTGATAATGCTAAAAGGTTTAGAGGATGCGAAACTGTATATTTTCCCTACGAGTGAAAATATTGCTGAATTTGATCCTGCTCATTCTGTCTTAGTGGGGGATGAAGGTCAGTGGCCGATTGATAATAGAAATATTTTATCGACAGCGGTTCAAAGTGCGACAACGATTCAAAATGACAGTGAGTTTATAAGAGAGTTTCGCGGTGAGAATAGTGCTAACAGTTCGATAAATAGCAAATAGCGCTAAAAGTATTAATAATACGGATGCTTAAAAATAAGGATAGATTTATGTCGAAAACAGCAAAAGTGCTCGTTTTATTTTGTTTATGTCCATTATTACTATCGTCTGCCTTTGGAGAAGATTTAACACTGAAGGAAGGGCAAGCAAAAAATATTTCATCGCAGCAGAAAATAGAGACTGTTTTCATCTCAAACCCAGAAGTTGCAGATTACAAAGTCATTGATAATAAAAAAATTGTCCTGTTCGCCAAGCAACCAGGTGTGGCTGATCTAACGATTTACGGAGTGAAAGGTAAAGTATTAAAAAAAATCAGCGTTGCCGTTGATGAAATCGGAAGCTCCCTGGCCCAAAAGGTGAATAAAAAATACCCTGGCACCAAAATTAGCATTGAGCGCTACATGAGTAAAGATAAGGCAACTTATATTATTCAGGGTGAAGTGGCGACAGAAGAATTAAGAGATGAGATCTATAACACTGTTGGTAGTCTTGTTGGCAGTGATAAAAAAGAAGAAGACGTCACATGGAATGAAAATTCGCAAGGCGGCGGCACGGGCGGCACCAAGATCGACCATTTAAGTAAAAAAAGATGGGACAATATCATCGATCGCATGACTGTACTATCATCGCCGCAACAGGTTAATGTGAAGTTAACCGTTGTTGAAGTGACTAAGCAATTCACCGATGCGTTGGGCATTGAATGGAGCAGCTTAACACTTGACAGTATCATCAACGGTGGGAGTACAGCAAACAGCGCGGGAGTCTTCAGCTTAATAGGCTTTAAAGGCGGATTTGATGCAGGAAACATTAGTACTGTTATCAACGCCGTCAAAAACGACAGCATTGCGAAAGTGTTAGCACAACCGAATTTAACCGTTCTCTCAGGAGAGTATGCCAGCTTTTTGGTAGGAGGGGAGATTCCAATTGTTGTCGACAGTGGTGGCAACAGTACGGCATCTGTGGAGTATAAGGAATACGGCATACGTCTTAATATTGGCGCAAAGGTGAATCGCACTGATAAAATACGTCTTTTCATATCTAACGAATTAAGTAATGTTACAGGGAGCTACACTTACAACTCCTATGCTATCCCGACCATTAACACCAGAAGAACACAATCCACAATAGAATTAGCCGATGGAGATAGTTTTGTCATCGGTGGATTACTGACTGAAACTGACCGAGAGTCTTTATCTAAAGTGCCGTATGCCGGCGATATCCCAATCCTTGGGGCTTTTGCCCGAAGCTCACAGACTGAAAGAGAGAAGAGTGAGCTGGTCGTATTCGCAACTGTAAAATTAGTAAAACCATTTTCAGCAGAAAATAGCTATAAAATCCCCACTCCCCAATACCATAAAACTTCAGTAGACAAACTTTTCTTCAATGTCGGCGTTGCTGATGAACATACTAATAGACTAGAAGAAGACGCAAGAAGTTTCATTTCACGCGGTGGATTTATCCGATAAGGAACGGGAGGGGAAATGCTGGATCTTACTAAAATTAACAAAAGAAATATTGAAAATAAAAATAACAATTCCACCATTGGAACTGTTGCTGTCATCTCATCACGTAGTCATGTTTCTGCTGGGGTAATGACCCAAATACGCGTGAACGGCTGCCATGACATTATCCAGGTAAATAAATTTTTCAATGATATTATCGATGATAAAGAATTAACATCGTCAGAGTATCTCATCGTTGATATTGAAGATTTTAACGATGTAGACGCTATACAGCAAAAGATAAAATATCTCTTTCCAGCTGCAACGAAAAAAATATTTATTGGTGATGTTGATTCAATTACCTTCAGCAATGAGATGAAGCGAATTGGGGCTGTATATTTGCATCTTGATTCACAAATTACATTGCTCGGTGTAACATTGAAGAATTTTGAAACTGATGTTACAAGTGTGAGCTATACACAACGCATCAGTATCCTGGGCTGCAAAGGGGGAAGTGGAACTTCTTTTGTCGCATACCAGTTTTTTAGATCAATTTGTGGATTAAGTCATTTACCTGTATTGCTTGTTCAGGGGCATACAGGCACACCCGATCTTGATCTCATATCAGATACCGCTCTACAACATGACGGTGTAATATCCTATATTGACGCAAATCGCGGAATGAAGATTGCTACTGATGAAGAGCAATGGCAGTTTGATTCGGACGAATACAAAAATTATAATATTGTTGTTTTTGACCATAACGTTACAACACAGGTGAGAGATAAACTTGCCTACATTGTCCCTGGTTCCGATTTTATCTTTATTGTTGTAACCAGAGAACTCTCATCAGTACGCAATGCCCGTCTTATCATTGATGAATTAGAAAGAACAACCACCACGTCAGACAATCAGAAGAAAAATTCAAAAAACATTATCATTCTGAATGAAAATCATCATTCAAGGCCGAATGAGTTGAATAAGGAAGATATAGAAAATTACCTGGGTAAGAAAATTGACATTGTACACCCTTACATTAAAGATGTAAAAAAGACTGATAACAAATCAGAACTTTATTTCTTTACGGCCAAAATGTTGGGTAAAAATATGAAAGGTGAGAAACCTGATGGCAATAAGAAAGGTCTATCACTATTTTCAATATTTAATAAGAAGAAAAATAATTAATGACCAGGTTATCATCGTGGCTATCCCTCGTCAAGGCACTATATTAATCATGGGCCTTATATGAATAAATCAATTTCCTTTATCTATTTCAGACAAGAAGTACTTAAAAACATAGATCTGGAACAAATTGAAAGTATCAAAGAAAACCGTGCGGAACTCATTAACGAAGTTAATACGGTTATTCGTAATGTTATTAATAACAATCGCACAGAGAATTATCTCTCTGCACCGGAGCGACAGGAGCTGTGTGAGTTAGTTGTTGATGAAATTACTGGCTATGGTCCATTGCGCGAGTTAATGGAAGATGAGTCAATTAGCGATATATTGGTCAACGGCCCGGATCGTATCTTTGTAGAACGTAAAGGTCGCCTGGAACTCTCTGATAAGCAGTTCATCAATAATGAGCAGTTAACAGATATTGCCCGACGTCTGGTGGGTAAAGTAGGAAGGCGAATTGATGACGCGCAACCGCTTGTGGATGCGCGTATGCCTGATGGTAGCCGACTCAACGTAGTTATTTCTCCAATATCTATTGATGGCACTTCAATGTCCATTCGTAAATTTGGTAAGGGAAATATAACTCTGGGAGAGCTAATCAAATATGGCAGTATGAATGAAATGATGGCCAATTTCCTGGTAATTGCAAGTCGCTGTAGAGTCAATATCATTGTCTCCGGGGGGACAGGCTCGGGTAAAACAACTCTACTAAATGCGATGTCCCAATATGTTGACGAAACTGAACGTGTCTTGACACTTGAAGATGCAGCGGAACTTCGTTTACAACAAGCACATGTATTAAGACTAGAAACGCGATTGGCAGGTTCAGAAAACCAAGGGCAAATCACGATGCGAAATTTGGTTATCAACTCACTTCGTATGCGCCCGGATCGTATTATTATTGGGGAATGCCGCGGGCCAGAAGCCTTCGAAATGCTGCAGGCAATGAACACCGGACATGATGGTTCTATGTCAACGCTGCATGCAAATAACCCGCGTGATGCATTAGCTCGTCTTGAGAGCATGGTAATGATGGCCAATTCAGCATTACCCCTAGTAGCAATACGGAGAAATATTTCAACTGCTGTGAATATCATTGTTCAAGCTTCACGTCTTCCCGATGGGTCCAGAAAAGTAATAAATATATCCGAAGTCATGGGGATGGAAGGTGAGAATATTATTTTACAGGATATCTTTTCTTATGCTGCTAATCCTGAAAGAGATAATAATGGTATGATCACGGGGACGTTTACATGTAACGGTCTTTTGCAGCGGTCAGCAGTTTATCGGCAAGCTTTAATTCATGGTTATCTTGATCCGTTACGGCAACTATTTGGGAATAAAGTCTCATGATAATGGCAATGATTTTTATTGTTATCTCTATTTGTGGTGTTCTTCAAATATATTTATCGCTAAAAAAAACGAAAGAAATAAAAGGAAAAATACTCTCAACGAACATCATTGCCAGCCAGGAAGTAGCAAATAAAAAACAACCATTCAAAGATTCAATGGCAGGAGTTTTTATTTTTATTGAAAAGCTTCATGCTAATCTAATTGGAAAAAAAAACGAGCACATTTTTAAGCATGTAGCGATAATACTGGTGGCATGTGCCGCAGCATTATATGTAAACATGGAATATCTAAATTTCAGCAATGTCGTAATAACAAATATAACGTTACTTGCTACCATCTATATTTTGTATATGCGACAAGTAAAAAAGTACCGGCGAGAGTTTGAGAGGGATTTCTCCGAGGCACTCAATATAATTAATAGCGCGGTACGAGTAGGGCGCCCGGTATTGCAGGGCTTTGAAGAATGCTCGCGGGTGATAGACAGCGATTTCGGAAGAGAGTTCAAACGTATTCTCATGCGACTGGATATCGGAGATGATCCTGAGCGCATATTTATGGATTCTTACGAAAAATTTCCCTATAGTGAATATTTTTCATTCGTTATTACGGTACTTATAAATATGAAAGGCGGAGGGCAAGTTAGCGAAGTGATGTCTCGCCTGACAATGTTAATCTCAGCAAGTAAGACGCTGGACAGAAAAAAAATCGCAATGACTGCTGAGGCAAGAATGTCGGTTAAAGTACTTGTCATTATTCCTGTCTTTTTTTTCTTTTTCTTGAAATTTGTGGCACCAGATAACTTTGAAATTCTTATTGGAACAGATGCAGGGAAATATATTCTTTATTACGCATTAACAAGTATATTAATAGGGCTATTTATCGTTTGGTCTATGATGAATAAGGTTGGGTGAAATGATATATATTATTTCTTTTATTGTTTTTCTGACTGGAATGAGAAGTATATTACTCCTTATTTATCGCAAGCAGCGAGCTAATAAAGTTAAGAAGTTAATCAATTTTTCTAAAGTAGATAGTAATAAAAAGAATATATTAACATATGGAACAAATTTGATAGAGACGCAACTGGATAAAACATTCAAGAAAAATAGTAAACTTGTTTCAATTTCATCTGAGTTAGATAAGAATGTTAAAGTTAAGGCGTTTTTATTTTTTGTGATAGCTTCACCAGTGCTCATAGCGAATTATATGGGATGGATGAAGCTTGATAATCAGATGCTAATGATTGCACTGTTAGCTATACTCGGAGTGATTGTTATCGTACCTTCGAGAGTGCAAACAGCTATTTCTCAGCGGCGATTTAGAAGAATATCTAATGACATTCCTTACTGTATAGATCTTTTAGCCGTATGCATCCAGTCAGGTATGACAGTCGAAGCTTCGCTTGCTTATATTTCTCATAAGATGGAAGTGATCAATAAAGATCTGTCTTCGTTGCTTATCCGCACTGTTTTGAGAGCTGATGTTAGTGGCATTAACGCTGCACTTGAACAACTTTCAGGTGAAGTGGTTAATGAAGAAGTAAGAATGATGTGTTCAGCATTATTGCAGAGCACAAAATTTGGCTCGTCGATATATGCTGTACTTATAGATTTATCTAAAGAAATTAGACAGATGCAATTACTTGCAATGGAAGAAAAAGTTGCAGCACTTTCTGCAAAGATGACATTCCCAATGATTGCTTTTATTCTCTTTCCCCTGATCGCAATTGTTGCCGGTCCGGGCCTGATTAAGATGACTTCGACATGGTAAAAAGATTATTACCCCTATTAATGCTTGCTGTGCTATCTGGCTGTACAGGTGGACCTACGAATGCATCTGATGAAGAACAAAAGGAATATATCCTAACTCAACTGAATGATTATCAAGGGCTTATTGAGATATACAGAAATAAACTCAGTGTTAAAGATAATGATGATGAACGATACTATCTATCACAGCTATATAATAAAATTGGCGACTATAGCTCATCAAATATTTATCTGGCACCATTGGTAGAAAAAAAAGGAAGTAAAGAATATTTACTGCTTAAGACACAGAATCTGCTTGAGTTAGGAAAGGAAAATGAAGCCCAGGCCATTCTAAATGAAATGCTTGCACATGATGACTCAAACGGGGAATTATGGAATTTACAGGGTATTTTACTGGCTCAAACAGGAGACTATCTTAAGGCAACGTTATCTTTTGAAAAAGCAAGAGGGCTTTTTTATGATGAAGAGGTCGTCGTCAATAATCTGGCCATGATGGCTATTCTGCAAGGAGATTATATTACGGCAAGAAATTATCTTCTCCCTCTGTATTCCAGGAAAGAATATAAACCACAAACTGCGTATAACCTAGCCTATGCTCTGGTAAAATCCGATGATTACGAGAGTGCGAAAAAAATTATTATTGATGATAAACTCTCAACATCACAACCTGATGCGCTAATTGCATCTTTGGCAAAATTATCACCGCGAGAACATTTTAAAATAGAAGGACAAAAAAACGCTGTTGCAGTGACTGCAAGCACAAGCGTTGGCCTTAATCAAAATAAGCCCCTGACAATACCTGTATCGGATATGCAGAATAATATAAAATCTGATGATTCCTCTCAACTGGTGAACAGTGGAATATCCCAGAATTGTACATTTGATAAAAGTATATCTGATGCTGTCCTTCCTTTTGCTGGAGAAATACCACATGCTAAATTAATAGCCAATGTGACATCTGCCAGTATTTCGGGTGGAGATAGAATTGCTCTTTATTCTGCCTACCCACTTAATTATAGTGTGATGCCAAAACGTTATGACAATATAGTCGAAATAGAGATATTTAACGCTCAGCCTATGAAACGTATTTATGATTCGCTCCTCGCAAATATACAAAAACGGCAGAATATTAAAAAAATAGAAATCATGAATAATGGCAATGGGAATTCGAAACTGCAAATAGTAACTAACAAATGTATTACAACTAAAAATGTTTCACGTTTATCAGTTAACGGTCAATATAAAGAGAAAATAATAGTTGATATTAACTATTAGCATATTGCTTACTTAATCTACTCGCTTATGCTTGCGAGGCTGTAGATTGTCTGTCCTGGATATTTAAGAGTTAATAGTCATAGTGCACTCTTTTACTGTCAATATTATTGGGGTAAAGAGTGAATGGAGCGAGTATGGAACATAAAATTAATAATTTGCTTGATACCTTATCTGGGATTGATGGAGTTCTGGGCGTTGCTTTAATAGATAACACAATTAAAGAAATCGTACACAGCAAAAATATCAATGATAGGTTTGGTTTTTTGAGTACAGGTATGAGTGATATTATCAGGGCGAATATAAAATTCAGTAAACTCTCTGCGCAACAAAAGACTATGGAAGATATATTAATTACCTATAGTGATGATATATTTCTTTTAAAACAAGTTCCTGAAGCAGCAAAATATTTTATTTTTATTCGTATTGCGCGTGATGCAAATATTGCATTAACTCGCCTGCGATTAAATGAAAAATTTTCTAATTTGTCTGTGCAATAATCTTTAAAAGTTATTGTTGCATACAGTCCAGGTAATTTGCTTTATCGGAAAGCAAATTGGTGTTGAAAAATTTACGATGGTTAATGACGATGGATAAAATTATGTTACCGTTTGGTATGAATGACGTTGAGTCTGACCCCTCCGAGCCAGAATTAGAAGCGCATGATCAATCCGATTCAATGGAACAGCAAAGTGATACAGATGTTAATACTATATCTGATTTGTTGATCAATGAATTAAAAGCCGAGCTTGAACGCTTCTCTGAAGGGAATGCAGTATTAAAAAATTTGCTCATATCTACAGCAGATGGCTTTGAAATTGCCTCTCTTCTCACGCCAGGCTATGAACTCCATATTCGAAAAGTATCAGCATTAACCAGTTCCCTGCTGGGGATCAGCTCTGCGATGTTAACTGAAGTGGGGGGCGGTGAGCAAAATGCCGTTTTTATGGAGAGCGACCAAAACATGATTCTTTTTAATCGCATCCCGGCCGCACAGAAGATGTTATGTTTGATGGCAATAACATCAAAAGATGAGTCAATAGGTCAAATTTTCTGGCGTGTAAGGCAGCTTTCGGAAAATATAATTGAGATTTGTAATAAACATTTATAAACACGGTGAGGTAATGTAATGAATAGTTCGTTTAGCTTTGAAGCCGCAGTAGGCTTGTGCGCTTCTGATTTTATCAGCGGTTTTATTTCAGCGAAGCCTGTCATTGAATCGCGTGAGAATATTACGGTAAATCGAATTTCACAGCTTCATGAGATGGTATCACAGATCAGAAAAGACCTTTTAGATAAAATGTCTGATGAACCTGTCGAGAGAATAGATTATTGCCTAAAGAAGGCTATTCATCTTACTCGTGCTGATATTACCTGTGGTGTTATTGCAATTGAACCGATTCTTTGCGATCGTGACACGCTGATCCGTGACACAATTAGTAACTATTTCAGTATGATATGGTCTCTTTTCGAAAAACACGACATTCGACTCATTAAGAATGAAAGCATTACAGTTTGTCACCAACAAATTTCTTCAGCAGAAGTAGCTATTAAACATCAGGATGTGGTTATTCCTGTGTATCACAAAATGAAGAGGGCTAAGAAGAAAAAGGGTAAAAGGTGATTTCTCTTTTTTATCTTGTCTGAAAACAAATTGTCATGGTATGAACTAATGATCTTATTGCAGAGAGGTTTGATAGTATTAATTGCCATTCAATTGATATATTGCTGTTATACGGACATTTTTGAGAGGAAAATTAGAAATAAAGTGGTTTTTACTATTTTGCTTCTCTCGCTTCTTCTCTCATTCGTCGTACAAGATATTAATATAAAAATTCCTCTCTCTATTATGATTGTTGGTTTTTTCATAAATCTTTTAGGGGTAATAGGTGCCGGGGATATAAAACTAATCGCATCTTTATCTTTTAGCATTCCAGCCAGTCAATTTATTGACTTTGCAGTTTTTGTCAGTTTACCCGGCGTATTTTGTGCGCTTTCAATCTTATTGTTCACTCGATGTGTACTACATCATAATGAAACCTCTGTCCCATTTGGTGTTGCGATTACTATTGGTTATATCATGACCATGTGGAGGTTTGTTTATTAAAATGTCAAGACTCAGAAGATTATTTGCAGAGGAAGATGGTGCTGCAGCAATCGAATTTGCATTTGTTATCGTACCATTCATTGTTTCTATTCTTTTTATAATGGAGTTGTGCCGTGTAATTTTTATCATGGCTTCTCTGGACGCTCTCCTGGCAAATAGTGGGAATGCGTCAGCAAATATACAGGATCCCTCAAATCCGGATTTGGTACATGAGTATTTTCAAAATGCAATCAATGAAAGTGCCAACGGGTGGGCTTTATTGACTTTAGGTAAAGAGGTTGAAATAAAGACTGAAATAGCTTCATGTGGTTATGACCACAATGAAAAGGAACCATTTGTTAATTGTAGTGAACTGAGTAACACGAAAAATCCAATTTCCATATATAAAATTGAAGTTCCCTATGAACCGCTATTTTTTGTGTTCCCTGTTGATATTATGCAGGAAAAAATGACTCGCCGAATTGTCTATATACAAGAGGCCAATATTGACAGAAGCTTTAAGGATGGTTATTAACGGGAGCGATGTTTGCGCTTTGTGAATCAGTGAACTATTTAGCAAATAATAAACGCTTGCATTAATAATTCTTCTGGTGCAGAAGGTGCGAAAATACTTAGAGCAAGTTTTCATACGTATCATGATAACAATAAATAAAAACAGTTTTACCTATAAATTAGACATAGTCACTCTTGTTAAGTGAATCCTCTATATACAGGATGTTGCGATGAAACGTTACGGTTTATGGAAAAGATTATATTCTGAGAAAGGAACCTCAAGCATCGAGTTTGCTTTTTATTTACTGATTTTCGCTTTGATGTGCGGATTCCTGATTGATATGAGTTTTTCACTCATTAAAAAAAGCCATATGGAGCGCGTTAATTATTCATTAACAATGATTTTTCGTGAGCGAAACGGTCTGTTTGGTGGCGGTAACGCTTCCGATATTAGCAAAAGCGATCTGGATACCTTAAAAGCAACGCTGGACGAGATGTTGCGCCAAAAAGATGGTTCCGTCGAGCCCTATCAGCTCGGTATACAAATTCTACAGCCTATAGCCCAACAATGTAGTATTCAAAGTAGTATTCAAAGTAGTCGCCTAAATAATTGCCCAAGCTCGCATCCCGTTAAACCAGACGGGCCACTTTCAAGATATACATCAACCTCTTTTAATACCATGTTCATTGAGGGTTGTGATGTTACACGTAAGTATTCCCGTCGTGAGGATCTTGCGAAGCTTTCGGTCTGGGGTCATCGCCCGGATAGATCTCCTGACGCTGATCAAGATTGGTTTCCGGTTTATGAAGTGATTTTGTGTGTTCCCGGAGCAGAAAGTTATTTTAATCGAGCTTTGGGCATCTTTAATAAGGACCTCGGTAGTCTTTATATTCGAAATGTCGCGCTGCCGCGGTAAACAAAGCTATCATTTCTGCTGGTAACTCAGGTAGATATAAAATGAAATATTTAATCAAACGATTTTTGTTATTCATTATTTGCAGGGAAGGCGCTGTAACAATAAGTTATGCGCTTATGTTGCCTACGCTTATCGGTTTCTTTTCATTAGCAATTGATGGGGCTCGATTTATCACTGAGCGGTCTCGTTTATCAGATGCTATTAATCAGGGCGTCTATTCAATTGCGATGTCATATGACAGTGACGATAAAAATGCAGATACTGAAAAAACAGTAATGTATTTATCTTATTATCTCCCTGGTGAGGAAATAGACAAAAACAAAGTCTATATAAATGTTGATAAAGAAAAGGATAAAAATGGTAAGGTGGTGTCGACAGATTTTTCCTTAGATTCTGATATCATCACCCATCCGTTACTTTCTTTATACAAAGAGGGTTATAGTGGTTTTCATTCGAACATAACTTTGCATGGCGAGCGGTCGTCGGGTCATATCCGCAAATCACTTGAAGATCTTTCCGTCCCTGCAGATTATACGTTTGTACTCGACTTTTCAGGTTCTATGAATAGTAGTTCAGCAGAGAGAGGCTACACTCGTATTGAATTATTAAAAAAAGTGTTTACCGATCTTGGTAACCGAATATTCGATAATGACAATGGTAGTACGATTGGTATTGTACCGTTCTCTACGGGAATTCCTGCCGTATTAGACAAGACGAATTACGCAAGTACGACAAGTAAAGAGGTTGGGTGTACTTATATTGGAAAGCTTCAGGATAAGTATTCAGGGTTAGACTGGAGTTTTTGGTATAACAAACAACCACCGGAACGCACGACAGGTAATACCTTTATAAACAATACAGACGCCTATCTTAATAGTTATTATAAGGATGTAATCGCGAAAGCCAATGGTTATACGACAACCTCTGCGGAGACATGGTTAATTGATGAGGGGTATTGTAGAAAAGATAGTGGCAAGTTAACCTGTGATGCAGACCCTAGTTCTGATATTCATAACCCAGATAATTATGAGGAATTTACCAATAACTTTAATAAGTTTAATTTGCTAACAGCATCAGTAAGTAAATATAATTCTATCGCTAATATTGAAACAATGGATTACGAAGGTACTGTTGCAGACGATTATCTATTTACTGATGATAATGTTGTGACTTTTATTAATTATCTTAATGGTCCCTCTCAGTATTCTTCCGATCATGTTATTCCTTTTGAGTCTCTTTGCGCCTACGCTACTTCGGGGACCCATGATCATGCAAATGTCGCTAAATTTATCAGAACCATCGAAAAGCCCAATTACTATCTGGTGGAACTTACAGATAACCGTTCCATAATAGACAATTTTAACAACATGGGACCTCCAGGTGGGGGGACGGATAGTATTAGTGGATTATTAAGAGCTGTACCACTCAGCACCAAAGGCAAAAATGACGTTAAAATGATATTTGTCATCTCTGATGGTGAGGATGATACCTATTCAAAGAAAAATAGAAAGACACTAATGGATACATATCATCTCTGTGATGTAATCAGAAACGGTCTTAAAAAATATCCTGCTGGAACGACGACGACAGATGTGGAAATATATTATATCTCTTTAATAAGTAATGGTTCTGATTTAGACTGGCAAAACTCTTGTGTCGGTCCTGGACACGCTTTTATAGCAACTAATTACGATGCGCTTTATGATGTCATTGCCGGAGCGATGGCAAGAGAAACGACCCGCTATGTAAACCCGGATGAATAGTCAAAATTCCCGTAGTGCAAATAAACGTCGCTACATTTTTCTCTATTTTCTGAAAGGGTTTGAGAATGTTTGACTTGCCCGCTATTACGGCACAATGCGGTGCGGAAGTGTACACTGAGGCTATACATCGAATTATCAGCGTTGAGTCTTCTTTTAACCCTTATGCCATAGGCGTGGTGGGGGGAAGACTGGCTCGTCAGCCTGTAAATAAGGAAGAGGCTATTGTTACTGCTCGCTATCTTGCTAACGCTGGTTGGAATTTTTCAATGGGGCTGGCGCAGATAAACCGGTATAATTTGTCCAGATATGCCCTTGATTATGAAACTGTATTTGAACCATGTTCAAACCTCCGCGCTGCGGCTTCTATTTATCAGGAATGTTACGATCGCGCGTTAAAAGTATCTGATGCGGAAACCGCCCGGCTGAAAGCGTTCTCCTGTTACTACAGTGGTAACTTTAGTCGGGGTTTCATTGCAGATGCTGGAGGAAGTTCCAGCTATGTGCAACGGATTGCAAATGTGAAGATGGATAATCAGGCAATCAATAACGTGCTGCCTATAACTGTGTTAGGGAACGGAGGTAAGGATAGCCATACTGCTTCGAGCCAACACAAAGGAACACGAGGTAAGTCGAATAAGAATACTGTTGATTCACGACGTATGCGAAGCCTTAATTCTCATCATGATGCAGCTCAGGGAATTAAACAGCTTAGAGGTGATTAATGGGTAATGCGTGGATTTCAGAACAATTTTTAATTCTTTTTTGAGAAAATCAGTAACTCTTGCCTGGATTGTATCTTACCTATTCAATCTACTCATCATTTAAATGGAAGTATATTATTACAAGCATGTTTTAGTTCTATTGTTTGCCATTTTTTTTTAGTCTGATGAATATTATGCGTATGACCTTTTGGAAGGGCGGTTTATATTCATGTGTCGATGGTGCATTATAATGCTGGCAATTTTTTCTGGTTATTTCCTTTTTTATGCTTATAATGTATTTCATACGGTGAGCCTCTGAATGTTGCAAAAACACACTAATTTGCTATCTGGTGTTTTTATATATGAATGAATTAAAAATAGTGTTCGTGGGTCCAACAGGGGCTGGTAAAACGACAGCCATAAATGCAGTTAGTGAAATATCTGTTGTGAGCACGGAGGTTATGCGTTCCTCATTAGATACAGAGTCTTTGAATAGTCAGCTGGTTCCAAAGAAGACAGTCACTGTTGGCATTGATTATGGTGAGTTTAGCTTTAACAATGATACCCGTGTGAGACTCTATGGTGTCCCTGGTCAGATGAGGTTCGAGTTTCTCTGGGAGTTTATGAGTAAAGGATCAAGAGGCACTGTAATACTTTTTGATATTACCAGCAAGACATTTACAGATGAAATTAATTTTTTCATCAATAGGTTTCGTGATGTGTTGTTGACCAGTAAATGTATTGTAGGAATTAGTAAGTATAGTGAGTCTTATTCCGATAGAGTCATTGAAATATTAGATTTAATTAATGATTCAAATGTTCCTGTTATTGCTGTTGATATCAGGAATAAGGAGGATGTACTGAAGTTATTGGCGTTGTTGATCGAGTAGTTTTATTGGAATTAATCTATTTTTTTATAAAGGACTTATCATGAGTAATATTTCTGAATCATTAAATTCGCTGATGCAGGTTTCTGGTGCGATCGTCGCTTCTGTTGTTGACTCTAATAGCGGTATGATGCTAGGTCAGGCTGGCTCAGGCATTAACCTGGAACTGGCTTCTGCAGGTAACACCGAAGTAGTGCGTGCAAAAATGAAAACGATGGAAACCCTTAAGCTCAACGATAAAATTGATGATATTCTGATTACATTAGGTAAACAGTATCATATTATTTGCCCTATTGATAAGAATCCAGGGCTTTTTATCTATTTTGTTCTTGATAAGGCGAAAGCTAACTTAGCCCTGGCTCGTCACCATGTAAAAGAAGTTGAGTCCCAGTTAGTTGTATGATTATTGATTGAGTAAAGAGTTTTGTCATTGTCATACTATGTCAATGACTGTAGGCTCAACAAATTCATTAATACCCTACCGGCATTTTGCTTGTAGGGTATTTTATTGTTTTATGTTTATAAAAACATTCATTATGAATAATATACTTATGGGAAACAGTTGATAAATAATTTTCTATGACGTCAGCATTTCTAATGCCTGAGATTTAAAAGGATGCGGTTTATTATGGAAATGGGGAATGAGAGTTGGTCTTTTTTAGCAGCATTGCTTTATTTGTCTGCTTTCTTTTTTTTCTTTAAAAGCCACAGTCGAGGTATCGCCGGCTCGATCATTGCTACCTGTTTTATCCTTATTACAATAATTTTTAGTTTATTGACAGGGTGCTATTTACTCGCTAACTGGTTTACGGGTATAGGTTTTGATGATTCTGTTTTCTACCATCTTCGATTCGGAGTCGAAGGGGGAGATTTTAGTGATTTTTACTTTTTAATATTTTACTTCTTATTGTCGCAAGCTTTTTTTGCAGTTCTTATTATTATCTATTTTAGGTCTTTTTTAAAAAGCAAAAATACCAAATTCAAAATTGTGCCGGTGGTTGAAGGCATGATAATGGTGTTATGCGCATTCTTTTGTACTCCTGCGACCTCAAATTTAATTTCGTATTCGTTGACATCGCAATCATCAGGTGATTTTTCTGATTATTTTATAAAGCCGCAAGTCATATCATCGACTCAAAAGCCTAAGAATATCATTTATTTTTATCTGGAGAGTCTGGAAGGGAATTATATGGATGAAAGTCTTTTCCCTGGATTACTTCCTGAGTTGCATAAAATTGAAAAGGATAGCGTTACATTCACTAACATTGGTCAAACTATTGGTAGCAGTTGGACAATGGCCGGAATGGTTTCCAGTCAATGTGGTTTGCCGTTATTATCTGTGTTCACCAATGATAATTTCCAGATGAATAATTTTATGCCCAATGCTGTATGTTTAGGGGATATTTTAAAATCGAAAGGCTATCACCTGGAGTTTATGGGCGGAGCCGAAACTGAATTCGCAGGAAAAGGGCAGTTTTATAAGGATCATGGTTTTTCTGATGTGAAAGGTAGGAAAGAGTTTATTGATCAACATGTAGCCAAAGATTACATAAACAACTGGGGGCTGTATGATGATACCCTTTACGAACAATTACTGACGCGTGTTGCTTCTTTGCGACAGACCCTGGCACCCTGGGGACTCTTTTCAATCAATATCGGAACCCATCAGCCGGAAGGGTATCTGGCACACGAATGCGCGACTATGAAGTATGGTGATGGTAATGATCATCTGCTGAATGCGGCGCATTGTACCGATTTCCTTATTGGTAAAGTGTATCAGTCCTTGAAGAAGAAAGGTCTTCTGGATGATACGTTACTGGTTTTTGGTTCAGATCATCTCGCTCCAGTAATGGTAAAGACACTAGAGACGTTGAAGAAGAAGGAGCGCCATAATTTATTGATGATCACTGGCGCGGGTATCAAACCAACTCAAAATCCTCGTCATGGTACAACTCTTGATGTTTCTCCGACCATTCTCAATTATCTGAACTATGGTTCTCACCCTGTAGGGCTTGGCCGTGATTTAAATGGCAATATGGCGACGCTCGCGGAAAATTTCTCGGGGCAAATGTTCCTGGACAGAAAACTGCTTTCCTGGCGAACGACTATTGATATGGCATTCTGGGGTTACCCTGATATTAATGGCAGCGTTGAAATTGATTCCCACAAAAAGCAAGTTAAGGTAGGCGATAAGTCATTTAAGATCCCTTCTCTTATCCGTTACACGAAAACCGGTAAAATAGAAGATGTTGTCTTTAGCAGCGATAATATCATCTCTGTCGGGAATAACAGCTATCTTCCCGCATTTTTCCTTGTGAACCTTATTAGCAACAATCAAATGTTTTTGTGGACAGATACTTGTCGTGAGTTATCAACACTGAATCCTGAGTTGCGTAGTTTTGGCAATCAGTATTGCTATTACAATGGTTCTCTGGCTTCCGTTCATTCGACATCAGGTCTTATTTCTAAAACACCCATGGCAGTTAAGGTCAATCTGAATGAAGATAATGCTTATTCTTCCTCACGAGCGAATGATTTACGTAATGCGTTGAAGGATAAAAATCTAATGGTCTGGACAGAGACGCTGTTAAAATCTGAAAAAACACATAGTTTTCCGCCTGTTAATATCATGTCTGCCGGACATCATTCACTTATTCAGCCTTCAATACTTGCTAACCGCTTTCTGGAAGGCGATGGTTTGTTTTTGACCCGTTTTACCTATACAAATCTCCCTTCGGTGGGGGTTACCATCTACCCGGAAGTCATTGGAAAACTGGCGGTTTGCGATAAAAAACAGGGGGGAATCTCCCTTTCCCGGATGATTAAAGATGCCTCGCCTGCAAAAGGAAAAACGAATCTGTTTTATGCCATTATGGGTAATGTTGATCCGGAGTGTTCAAAAGGGGTTGCTAACCGCATTGATCTCGATTTGCCTCAGTTCGCTGCATTGACTGCGGAGAAGCCTTATATCGCTATTCTTGATGATAATCTGAGGCCTCTTACTGAGAACGCTGGTCGTCCTGATCAGTCTATAGCCATACAGGTCAAGTTTAATGATGATGAATAACCGCACGAGTCCG
Source organism: Citrobacter sp. CFNIH10 (assembly GCF_002934585.1). Taxonomy (NCBI): domain Bacteria; kingdom Pseudomonadati; phylum Pseudomonadota; class Gammaproteobacteria; order Enterobacterales; family Enterobacteriaceae; genus Citrobacter; species Citrobacter sp. CFNIH10. The sequence continues at coordinate 4,832,277 of NZ_CP026216.1, read as the reverse complement.
CGTAATGCTTGAGCCGTTTACCGCGTCAAGCTACATGATACGCCTGCGTTGACTGCTTTAAGACGAGACGTATTGATACCTTCTACGCGATATGGTCTGTTCTCGTTGGGTTTAGCTCATCATGCCGGAACTGATTTGATGGGCTACTCAACAGGCCGACCTTTCAGGAGTTTACGGATCCACAGTCGATTCGGGTTCAGTGCAGCCAGTGTCAATTTGTCGAGGGGAAGAGGTTCACTGCTCATTTGGGAAGCCAGAATTTCAGCTGCAAGTGGCCCAGAACAAAGTCCGCGAGCACCCAGGGCACCAATCATATACAGGTCCGGATAATATGGGGCTAAAACGGCATCTTTAGTCTGTTCATTGAGTGTTGCATAGCATGAAAGCGTCGACGCGTAGTCCGGAACGCTTCCCACCATCGGTAAATGATCGCGGGTGGCACAACGCACGCCGCAGCGAGCATCTTTGCCGCTCACATCGACTTCTTTAGCCCAGTCTACTGCCGGGAAGCAGTCAATCAGGCGCTGCCTATTTTGCCGCTGATCGTCTTCCCGATACTGCGTCTCTTCGCTGCCGCGATGGTAGCTGGCGCCGATACAGTGTTGTTGATTCGTCGGATTTTGCGGCGTCAGATAACCGTCATAGCACAGCACCTGACGGATCCCGGAAAGCGCTGGCGTCGTCGGAATATGACTGACCTGGCCGGCGACAGCGTAGACGGGTAACGGCTGCGTTTGGGCAAAATGGTTAATCTGATGACCATTGGCCAGCACTACCGCGGCATGTTCTGCGTGACTGCCGTGCGTAAAGTGCAGATCCCAGCCGGAAGCTGAACGGTGAAGAGCTGCCAGAGAGTGTTGGTAATGGCAGCGTAGCCCCTGCTTTTCCGCGAGTTTCAGCACGGCAGCGGTCAGTTGCGCCGGGCACAGCCAACCGCCTTGCGGATAGGTTATGCCACCGCACCCAGTGTCTACCCCGGTAAGTTTTTGTGCCTGGGTAATATCCACCGCACTTGCCAGCGCAGACGGCAATGCCAGCGACAGCATTTGTTGGATCTTGTGCTGGCTCTTGTCGTCATAGCCAAACTGCGTGACGCCACACCAGTCATGATCAAATTCTACGGGCAGGGCGTCATACAAGCGACGGGCAAAGGTAAATGCCGCCGGGAAGAAAAGGGTGAGCGCCGTGTCGTGCTTGCTGAGCAGGGGATAAAGTGCTCCCTGACGGTTGCCGGATGCGCCCAGGGCGGGGGCGTCATCGGCACAATAGAGTGTCACTTGCCAGCCCCGGCGTAACAACGAAAGCGAAAGCAGTGCACTGGCGATCCCGCCGCCAATGATTGCGACGTCACGTTTTTCGCTTCCCTGACGAGCAAACCACGGCGTTGAGGACGGGATTTTCAGCGTCTGTTCCATGGTTCCGCGCAGCATTTCGCGCTTGCGGCCAAAACCTTTGCATTTCTGCATAGTAAAGCCGGCATCCTGCAAACCACGACGAACAAATCCCGCAGATGTAAAGGTTGCCAGCGTACCGCCAGGACGAGCCAGACGCGCCATGGCGTTAAACAGATTTTGCGTCCACATGTCCGGATTTTTGGCCGGGGCGAAGCCGTCGAGAAACCAGGCGTCAACTTTTTGATTCAGGCTGTCGTCGAGTTGATCGGTGAGTTCATTAATATCGCCAAACCAGAGGTCGAGCGTGACGCGTCCTTCTTCCAGCAGCAGGCGGTGGCAACCCGCCAGCGGCAACGGCCACTGGGCCTGAAGTGGCCCGGCAAATTCGGCCAACTCCGGCCAGTGCTGATGCGCCGCTGTGAGATCGTCACGACTCAACGGAAATTTTTCAAAACTGATGAAATGTAATCTTTGTAGCGTAGCATCGGGCTGAGTGGCGCGAAATGCGGCGAACGCCTGCCAGAGCGTGAGAAAGTTCAGACCCGTGCCGAAGCCGCTCTCAGCCACCACAAACAACGGGCGAGGATGTTCCACAAAGCGTTCAGCGATCCGGTTGCCTCCGAGGAAGACATAGCGCGTCTCTTCCAGACCGTTGTCGTTGGAAAAGTAGACGTCGTCAAAATCTCGGGAAACAGGTGTACCCTCAGCGTTGAATTCGAGGTTGGCGGGTTGTATAGCGTATTGTTTCACGTAAGTTACTCGTCTGACAGGCAGTGTCACGATCTTAGCGATGTGTGCCAGGCGGCGCAAATTTCAGTATAAATTGGCTGATCGGACTTGTTCGGCGTACAAGTGTACGCTATTGTGCCAATCGAAACTTACTATAGTGCGACTGACAGAGGTATTGAATGAAACGTGCAGTGATTACTGGCTTGGGCATTGTTTCCAGCATCGGTAATAACCAGCAGGAAGTCCTGGCATCTCTGCGTGAAGGACGTTCAGGGATCACTTTTTCTGAAGAGTTTAAAGATGCGGGAATGCGCAGCCACGTATGGGGTAACGTCAAACTGGACACCACTGGTTTGATCGACCGTAAAGTGGTGCGTTTCATGAACGATGCCTCTATTTATGCCTATCTCTCCATGCGTGAAGCTATCGCAGACGCTGGTCTGAGCGAAGAGGTTTATCAGAATAACCCGCGCGTTGGCCTGATTGCAGGTTCCGGTGGATCGTCTAAAGCGCAGGTTTTCGGTGCTGACGCCATGCGCAGCCCGCGTGGTCTGAAAGCAGTTGGCCCGTATGTGGTCACCAAAGCGATGGGCTCTGCCGTTTCGGCCTGCCTCGCTACACCGTTTAAAATCCACGGCGTAAACTATTCGATTAGCTCGGCCTGCGCGACGTCTTCTCACTGCATCGGCAATGCGGTTGAACAAATTCAACTGGGTAAACAGGACATCGTATTTGCGGGCGGCGGCGAAGAGCTGGGCTGGGAAATGGCCTGTGAGTTCGACGCGATGGGCGCACTGTCCACCAAATATAACGATCAGCCTGCTAAAGCTTCCCGTACCTATGACGCGCACCGTGATGGTTTTGTTATCGCGGGTGGCGGCGGTATGGTGGTGGTTGAAGAACTGGAACACGCCCTGGCGCGTGGCGCGCATATCTACGCGGAAATCGTGGGCTACGGCGCGACCTCTGATGGCGCGGATATGGTGGCTCCGTCCGGCGAAGGCGCAGTGCGCTGCATGCAGATGGCGATGCACGGTGTAGATACGCCGATCGACTATCTGAACTCCCACGGTACTTCAACGCCGGTGGGCGACGTGAAAGAGCTGGGCGCGATTCGCGAAGTGTTTGGCGATAAGAGTCCTGCGATCTCTGCAACCAAAGCGATGACAGGTCACTCTCTTGGCGCCGCGGGCGTACAGGAAGCAATTTACTCTCTGTTGATGCTGGAGCATGGTTTTATTGCACCGAGCATCAATATCGAAGAGATGGACGAGCAGGCTGCAGGCCTGAACATCGTGACCGAAACTGTCGATTGCGAACTAAACACCGTTATGTCTAACAGCTTCGGTTTCGGCGGTACTAACGCCACGCTGGTGATGCGTAAGCTGAAAGCGTAAGACAATTATTGACGGAAAAGGGAGCCATAAGGCTCCCTTTTTACTTTTTAAGCGGTTCGTATTCCGGCGCAATTTCTGCTGACCACGCCCTGGCACGGGCAATGGCACCGGCGCTGTAAATGGGATGTTCAAACTGGTTTCCGACATCCCTGACACGATAGATTTTCCAGTGTTTTTCTTCCCAACGCGTATAGACCTCCAGTTGAACGGGCGCTATGTTGGCGGGTCCACCCAGTTTGACATCCACTTTTTCGCCGCCGAGGAAGGGACGTGCTTGTCCAACCTGTAACAGTGGGATCCACTCAGGGGCATAATCCTGCACATACATAAAGTAGTCTGAGTCGACGATGTCTTGCTCATAATAGCTATCGATCAACGTCAGGCGATCGATAACCTCTTTAGTAACATAACGTTGCATTACCCCGCGGGTATCGTGAGGCTTATCTGGTGCATCGATAAATGCCGCCATCCACGCGAGATAGAATTGTTTAACGTCTTCTGTGCTGTCGTGCCGGGGCGTGGAGCAACTGCAAAGCAGCAGGACAAGTGCTAAAAAAGAGAAGGCTCTCATCGCTATTTCCTGTAGATGATATAGGCCGGTTTTGCCGCCCGGTAACCAGGGCCTGCCCACATGTCGCGTTGTCTGAAATCTGAGTACCACTCTGAACCGTCGTAAATCGCCATATGACCGCTGGGGTTTCCACCGGAATAGGGTTGAATCACGATGACATCACCCGCCTGAGGAGACTCATAGGCACCAATCGGGACAAAACCGGCGTTTTTTAGCATTGGGCCATAATCTTTGGCGTGGTTAGTGTTGCCAAGTAAGACGCCTCCCGCCAGGATCGCTTTACGGGTAAATTCTGCGCAGCGGCTTTGTGAATGCGCGCCTGCATGAGATTTTGCATAACTCACGGCGGCTGTTTTATCCCAACTCATAATAACCTCTGTTAGTGATACGCGTAATAAATTACGAGAAGCATTAACAATATCTATTCGGTCAGGCGTAACTTTTAATGCTATTTTTATCCGTAAGGTTTTTTTATTTATTAGTCATTCTCGCGGGTGATTAAATATATCTGAAATATACGCTCATATTATTTTTTAAGGCACTCGGCAGCAGATTCTGTCGGCAGGTTGATATAGCGGGTTGGCCAAATTTTTTCTGGCGTGGTTTCCAGCGCGTTAGCGATAATTTGTTCGGCGCGAGGCCAGCTACGAGTAAAGACGTTACGCAGCGAGTCTGGTGATAAACCTGCTGCGCGTGAAAGTTCCCTGAGTGTTATTCCCTTTTTTTCGAGTGCGCTTTTAATATCTGCACGATGCCAGTCTTGGCTTTTTTCTCTCATTCTGTAATCCTACGAAGATGTGTTATCGGCGCCGATATTTTTTACGGTTTTAAATGACTGTGACAAAAGAAGGTGTTTTTCTTTTGTCGGATTATTTTCCCACAATAACCCTGAAATTTCGCGCAAAAAAGAAAATTTATTATTATTTCATTGGGGAAAGGAACGAAACGATGTCTAAAGAATGGCTCACGGTACAGGAATGTATTGGTCTGCCGGGTTTTCCCGGTAGCGTTCCCGCTGTTCGTAGTCGACTCAACATCCTGAGTACGGGTAAAGAAGGCGTTAAGCGCAAACGCAGAAAATCGAAGGCATGGGAATACCATATTTCGATTCTCCCCGTGTATGTTCGTCCTTATGTTGCAGACAGCGACCCGGAATCTGTGCGAAACGATGCCTCGGCCTGGGAAGCGGAACCGAAAGAGATTTGGGATATGATGTTCAGACTCCTGACGCCTGAACAGCAGCAGCAGGTGACTTATCTGTTTGGCACGAAAGGGATTGGAGCGGTCCTTCCTTCGCTTTTCGACAATAATCCCCCGTACTGAGCACACGGTACGGTTTGCGGTTGACAACATTAGTCACTCGCAGGCAGACTTCAGGCCCATCATTATCTTCCGGATAATGCGTAAGCGTTTGACGTTATCCAACGCACCTTAATCCTGACGGTCAGGTGGAGGGGGCGTGGCGTTTCCTCGCCTTACTCTGCATTCTGGAGTAACGCATGACAGCAGTAACCCATAAAGAAAAAACATCTGCAGCGAACACATCGCTTTTTCGTATCGCGTTTGCGGTCTTTTTGACCTACATGACGGTCGGCCTGCCGCTACCCGTCATTCCACTTTTTGTTCATCATGAACTGGGCTATGGCAATACGATGGTCGGTATCGCCGTGGGGATTCAGTTTCTCGCAACCGTCTTAACGCGCGGCTATGCCGGGCGACTCGCCGATCAGTACGGCGCCAAGCGTTCTGCGCTGCAGGGCATGTTTGCCTGCGCGCTGGCGGGCGGCGCGTGGCTACTGGCAGCACTCTTACCCGTTTCTGTACCGTTCAAATTCGCGTTATTAATCGTCGGACGGCTGATCCTCGGCTTTGGGGAAAGCCAGTTACTGACTGGAACCCTGACCTGGGGGCTGGGTCTGGTGGGGCCGGCACGTTCCGGTAAAGTGATGTCGTGGAACGGGATGGCAATTTACGGTGCGCTGGCGGCAGGGGCGCCGCTGGGTCTGCTGATCCACAGCCATTTTGGGTTTGCGGGTCTTGCGGGCACGACAATGGTGTTACCGCTGCTGGCATGGGCATTTAACGGAACGGTGCGTAAAGTACCGGCACATGCGGGCGAGCGTCCCTCACTGTGGAGCGTAGTAGGGCTTATCTGGAAAGCGGGTCTGGGCCTCGCGCTGCAAGGCGTGGGATTTGCCGTGATCGGCACCTTTATCTCTCTCTATTTTGCCAGCCACGGTTGGGCGATGGCGGGCTTTACGCTGACTGCGTTTGGCGGAGCCTTTGTGATCATGCGCGTGCTGTTTGGCTGGATGCCGGACCGCTTTGGCGGGGTCAGGGTGGCTATCGCTTCTCTGCTGATCGAGACCGTTGGGCTGGTCTTGCTCTGGCTGGCGCCGACGGCCTGGTTTGCGCTGCTCGGTGCGGCATTAACCGGAGCGGGGTGTTCGCTGATCTTCCCGGCGCTCGGCGTTGAAGTGGTGAAACGCGTACCGTCACAGGTCCGCGGGACCGCGCTGGGGGGGTATGCCGCATTTCAGGATATCTCTTACGCGGTCACTGGTCCGCTGGCGGGGTTGCTTGCCACGTCCTGTGGCTATCCATCCGTGTTTCTTGCCGGTGCGATTTCAGCGGTGCTGGGGATTGTGGTGACGCTACTGTCGTTTCGCCGGCGCTAGATGACCAGCCAGAAAATCAATAACGCGACCAGCAGGGCGATAAACAGCAGTCCTGGACGCGCGGTGAACGAGCGCAGCGTATCGATAACCGGTGTAAACGGACTATAAATCGGTTGAATGTGGCGGGGATCGTTTAATTCCCGATCGCGCTCGACGCGGCGCAGGAAGATCTGATTCAGGAGATCCTGCACTTGCGCGGTGGTCAGCACCGTCTGAGGTTGAATTTGCCAGGTCTGCTGGGCGTAATCTTTCAGGTTGAGCAGTTCATCGGCTTCCAGCGGTTGCTTGAGCGCCGCCTGTAGCGATTGCAGGGTAGGGGCGTGTTGCAGACTCAGGGTTTGACGCGCCTGCAGCCAGGTCGCCAGATGGGTGAACTGTTTTGCCGGGATCAGCTCACCGCTTTTCACGCCAGAAAGTTCCAGCATTGATTGCCAGATCAGCTTGCTGGATTCCCCCGTTGCGGCGGCCAGTTTGGTAACCAGTTGATTTAACGTATTGTGTTCGGCTGGCAGTAGCGGGCGATCGGTCGCCGGGCGCTGCTGCGGCTGCGGGATCGACAACTGTCCCTGCTGTAAAAGCGTTAGCACGTTCTTAAGCTGTTCCGGTTTGAGTTGACTGAGCGCCGTTTGTCCGTACTGCTGACGAATAAAATCGCTGACCGCCTGGCGGTTATTTCCCTGAGTCAGTAATTCTGTCAACTGTGAAAGCACCTGGCGGTTGGCATGATTTTGTTGGGCCACACCGAGGCGCTGGTTGAGATTTTGTTCCGCCGCAGGGAAATGGCGCGACAGCAGTGGAGTATCGCTTTTTACGCCGAGATCGTGCTTCATACCTGCCCACACTTCCGCACTTTGCTGTTGCGTCAGTGAAATCAGGCGTGTTATCAGGCGTTCCAGTACGGTCCGCTGTTGCGTGGAGAGCGGTTGTTCGCCCGCCGTGGAAACCGCAGGTTGCCCTTCACCGGGAGGGCGTGCGGGAGTACCGGAAATGGGTTGCATCATCACTTATCCTTAAACCATCAATCTTAGCAAAGTATGCCTGGCGGCCAGATTATGGCACACTTGCCCGGTTAACTCTCGTTCTCAAACAGGTACGACAGACGTGAAAATTCTCGTTGATGAAAATATGCCTTATGCCCGCGAATTGTTTAGTCGTCTGGGTGAGGTCAAAGCGGTTCCCGGACGTCCCATCCCTGTCGCTGAGCTGGATGATGCCGATGCGTTAATGGTGCGTTCGGTCACCAAAGTGAACGCGTCGCTGCTGGAAGGGAAAGCCATCAAGTTTGTGGGTACCGCAACTGCGGGTACCGACCATGTGGATGAGGACTGGCTCAGGCAGGCGGGCATCGGATTTTCAGCGGCACCAGGCTGTAACGCCATTGCGGTGGTGGAATATGTGTTCTCCGCGCTACTGATGCTGGCAGAACGTGACGGATTCGCGCTGCGCGATCGTACAGTCGGGATTGTCGGTGTAGGTAACGTCGGTGGACGCCTGCAGGCGCGACTGGAAGCGCTGGGGATCCGCACGCTGTTATGCGATCCACCCCGTGCGGATCGCGGGGACGAGGGCGACTTCCGCTCGCTTGATGAACTGGTTCAGGAAGCGGATGTCCTGACATTCCACACGCCGCTGTTTAAAGAAGGGCCTTACAAAACGCTGCATCTGGCCGATGATGCGCTGATTTCTCGTCTGAAACCGGGCTCTATTCTGATTAATGCCTGTCGTGGCGCCGTGGTGGATAACGCCGCGTTGCTGGCGCGTCTTAACGCCGGACAGGATCTGAGTGTGGTTCTGGATGTCTGGGAAGGCGAGCCGGATCTGAATGTCGACCTGTTGAACACGATCGATATCGGCACCGCGCACATTGCGGGCTACACGCTGGAAGGCAAAGCGCGCGGCACCACGCAGGTCTTTGAAGCATATAGCGCATTTATCGGTCATGAGCAGCGTGTCGCGCTGGATACCTTGCTGCCGGCCCCGGAATTTGGCCGTATTACGCTGCATGGTCCGTTGGATCAGCCGACGCTGAAAAGACTGGTGCATTTGGTGTATGATGTGCGCCGCGACGATGCGCCGCTGCGCAACGTTGCCGGAATACCGGGTGAATTTGATAAACTGCGCAAAAATTACCTCGAGCGTCGTGAATGGTCCTCACTGTATGTGATGTGCGACGACGCAGATGCGGCGGCGTTACTGTGTAAACTGGGTTTTAACGCAGTTCATCACCCGACACGTTAATGTCTTCTTAATGCCCCCTGACGAATAATCGGCAGGGAGGCTTATGCTTTTCTGGAGTAAACCACCATGTCTGAAGGCTGGAATATTGCCGTCCTCGGCGCGACGGGCGCCGTTGGCGAAGCGTTGCTTGAAACCCTGGCTGAACGTCAGTTCCCGGTAGGGGAAATTTTTGCGCTGGCACGTAATGAAAGCGCAGGCGAACATCTGCGCTTTGGTGGTAAGTCAGTGATTGTGCAGGATGCGGCCGAATTTGACTGGACGCAGGCGCAACTGGCCTTTTTCGTTGCTGGCGTTGAGGCCACGGCAGCCTGGGTTGAAGAGGCGACAAACGCGGGCTGTCTGGTCATTGATTCCAGCGGTCTGTTCGCGCTTGAACCCGACGTTCCGCTGGTGGTGCCGGAAGTGAACCCGTTCGTGCTGGCGGACTATCGCAATCGCAATGTGATCGCCGTGCCGAACAGCCTGACCAGCCAACTGCTGGCCGCGTTGAAACCGCTTATCGATCAGGGTGGGCTTTCTCGCATCACCGTAACCAGTCTGCTTTCGGCATCTGCGCAGGGTAAAAAAGCGGTCGATGCACTGGCCGGACAAAGCGCGAAACTGCTGAACGGGATCCCCATCGATGAAGATGATTTCTTTGGTCGCCAACTGGCGTTCAACATGTTGCCGTTGTTGCCGGATCGCGAAGGCAGCGTGCGTGAAGAGCGGCGGATCGTCGATGAAGTACGCAAAATCATGCAGGATGATGGATTGTTGATCTCGGCAAACTGCGTACAGTCACCGGTGTTTTACGGTCACGCGCAGATGGTGGCATTTGAAGCGCTGCGTCCACTGGCTGCCGAAGAGGCGCGTGATGCCTTTTCCCGTGGCGAAGACATTGTACTGTCAGAAGAGAGTGAATTTCCGACCCAGGTGGGCGACGCTTCAGGCAGCGCGCATCTGTCTGTGGGCTGCGTGCGTAACGATTACGGCATGCCGGAACAGGTTCAGTTCTGGTCCGTGGCGGATAACGTCCGCTTTGGCGGCGCGCTGATGGCGGTGAAAATTGCGGAAAAACTGGTGCAGGAGTACCTGTACTGATGTCTGACCAGCAACAACTGCCGGTGTATAAAATTGCGCTGGGCATCGAGTATGACGGCAGCAAATATTATGGCTGGCAGCGTCAGAATGAAGTCCGCAGTGTGCAGGAAAAGCTGGAAAAGGCGCTTTCACTGGTCGCCAATGAGCCGATTAACGTCTTTTGCGCCGGGCGCACCGATGCCGGTGTGCACGGCACCGGACAGGTTGTGCATTTTGAAACCACCGCGCTGCGTAAAGATGCGGCCTGGACATTGGGTGTAAATGCGAATTTGCCTGGTGACATTGCGGTGCGATGGGTGAAAGCTGTACCGGAAGATTTTCACGCGCGATTCAGCGCCACGGCTCGCCGATATCGTTACATCATCTACAATCACCGGTTACGTCCGGCGGTGTTAGGCAAAGGGGTGACGCATTATTACGAGCCGCTGGACGCCGAACGCATGCATCGTGCGGCGCAGTGTCTGATTGGCGAGAATGACTTTACGTCGTTTCGCGCCGTCCAGTGCCAGTCGCGCACGCCGTGGCGCAACGTGATGCATATTAATGTGTCGCGCCATGGGGCGTATGTGGTGGTCGATATCAAAGCGAATGCTTTTGTACATCATATGGTCAGGAACATTGTTGGCAGCCTGATGGAAGTTGGCGCCCACAACCAGCCGGAGAGCTGGATAGCAGAGTTGTTAGCGGCAAAGGACAGAACGCTCGCAGCGGCAACGGCGAAGGCCGAAGGACTTTATCTGGTTGCGGTGGACTACCCTGACCGGTTTGACCTTCCTAAACCGCCTATGGGCCCGCTCTTTCTGGCGGACTAATTCGAGTCGTATAAAGGCACAACTATGGACCTGATTTACTTTCTCATCGATTTTATCCTGCACATTGATGTGCACCTGGCGGAACTGGTCGCAGAGTACGGCGTCTGGGTTTACGCAATTTTGTTCCTGATTTTGTTCTGTGAAACCGGACTGGTGGTCACGCCGTTCCTGCCAGGGGACTCCCTGCTGTTTGTGGCGGGAGCGCTGGCGTCGCTGGGCACCAACGATCTCAATGTGCACCTGATGGTGGTGTTGATGCTGATTGCCGCGATTGTCGGGGATGCGGTGAACTACACTATTGGTCGCCTGTTCGGCGAGAAGTTATTCAGTAACCCGGACTCGAAGATTTTCCGCCGTAGCTATCTGGACAAAACACACCAGTTTTACGAAAAACACGGTGGAAAAACCATCATTCTCGCCCGCTTTGTGCCGATTGTCAGAACATTTGCACCGTTTGTGGCGGGAATGGGACATATGTCGTATCGTCATTTTGCGGCGTATAACGTGATAGGGGCGCTGTTGTGGGTTCTGCTCTTTACCTATGCCGGTTACTTCTTCGGCACCATTCCGATGATTCAGAACAACCTTAAGTTGCTGATCGTCGGGATTATTGTGGTATCGATCCTGCCGGGCGTGGTGGAAATTGTTCGCCATAAACGCGCAGCGTCACGTGTAACAAAATAGAAACTAACTCAGCGGTTCGACCACTTTTTTGTCCAAAGTTTCGGGCTGTTATGTTTTAATGTGCAACATTCATGGTCTGTTGGGGGCAAAAATGACATTATGCGCCCCCACGGCAAAACTGGAACACACCAGGTTCAGGCAGAAAGGTCATAAATGAGCTGGATTGAACGAATTAAAAGCAACATTACTCCCACCCGCAAGGCAAGCATTCCTGAAGGGGTGTGGACTAAGTGTGATAGCTGCGGTCAGGTTTTATACCGTGCTGAGCTGGAACGTAATCTTGAGGTCTGTCCGAAGTGTGACCATCACATGCGTATGTCGGCGCGTAACCGCCTGCATAGCCTGTTAGATGAAGGAACGCTGGTGGAGCTGGGTAGCGAACTCGAGCCGAAAGACGTGCTGAAGTTCCGTGACTCCAAGAAATACAAAGACCGTCTGGCGTCCGCGCAAAAGGAAACCGGCGAGAAAGATTCGCTGGTCGTGATGAAGGGTACGCTTCACGGCATGCCGGTTGTGGCAGCGGCATTTGAGTTTGCTTTCATGGGCGGCTCGATGGGTTCTGTGGTCGGCGCACGTTTTGTCCGTGCCGTTGAACAGGCGCTGGAAGATAACTGCCCGCTGGTATGCTTCTCCGCCTCCGGCGGTGCGCGTATGCAGGAAGCGCTGATGTCGCTGATGCAGATGGCGAAAACCTCTGCGGCGCTGGCAAAAATGCAGGAGCGCGGTCTGCCGTACATCTCCGTGCTGACTGACCCAACAATGGGCGGCGTTTCTGCAAGCTTCGCGATGCTCGGCGATCTCAACATTGCTGAACCGAAAGCGCTGATCGGCTTCGCGGGTCCGCGCGTTATCGAGCAAACCGTACGTGAGAAACTGCCGCCGGGATTCCAGCGCAGTGAGTTTCTGATCGAAAAAGGCGCTATCGATATGATCATCCGCCGTCCGGAGATGCGCCTGAAACTGGCGAGCATTCTGGCGAAGCTGATGAATCTGCCGGCGCCAAATCCGGATACCCCGCGTGAAGGCGTAGTGGTGCCGCCGGTGCCGGATCAGGAACCCGAGGCCTGATAACTGAAAAGGGCAGGGCCACAGGCGCTGCCCTTTTGCTTTTCTCAACGTAACGATTTCACGGGCATCATGAATAACAAACGTATTCCTAAAGCCACGTCGCCCCTGGCCTCGTGGCTTTCTTATCTGGAAAACCTCCACGCGAAAACGATCGATCTGGGCCTTGAGCGCGTAAGCCAGGTGGCTGCGCGACTGGGCGTACTGAAGCCTGCGCCGTTTGTCTTCACCGTGGCTGGCACTAATGGCAAAGGCACGACCTGCCGGACGCTGGAGTCGGTATTGACGGCGGCGGGATATAACGTCGGGGTATACAGTTCGCCACATCTGGTGCGTTACACCGAACGTGTGCGTGTACGTGGCAATGAACTGCCCGAATCGGCTCACACCGAATCCTTTGCCGAGATCGAAGCGGCGCGTGGGGACATCTCGCTGACCTATTTCGAATACGGCACTTTGTCTGCATTGTGGCTGTTTAAGCAGGCACAACTGGATGTGGTGATCCTGGAAGTTGGGCTGGGTGGACGACTCGACGCGACGAATATCGTCGATGCCGATGTTGGCGTAGTCACCAGCATCGCGCTGGATCATACCGACTGGCTGGGGCCGGATCGTGAGAGCATTGGCCGTGAAAAGGCCGGTATTTTCCGTGCGGGAAAACCGGCGATTGTCGGCGAACCCGAAATGCCCTATACCATCGCCGATGTCGCACTGGAGAAAGGCGCGCGGTTACAGCGTCGTGGCGAGGACTGGCAGTTTACGGTAACGGAGACGGGCTGGTCCTTTAGCGATCGCCACGGTAGCCTGGTGGATTTACCGCTGCCACAGGTGCCTCAACCTAATGCGGCGACTGCGCTGGCGGCACTGCGCGCCAGCGGCCTGAACGTCAGTGAGCAGGCGATTCGCGACGGGATTGCCCGGGCGATTCTACCAGGACGTTTCCAGATTGTGAGCGAGTCGCCGCGCGTCATTCTTGATGTCGCGCATAATCCTCATGCGGCGGAATATCTCACCGGACGGCTGAAAATGTTGCCGAAAAAGGGGCGCGTTCTTGCCGTTATCGGTATGCTACATGATAAGGATATTGCGGGAACGTTGGCCTGGTTGAAAAGCGTGGTCGACGACTGGTATTGTGCTCCGCTGGAAGGCCCCCGGGGCGCAACGGCAGAACAACTGCTGGAACATCTCGGTAAAGGCAGTGTCTATGACAGTGTCGCGCTGGCATGGCATGCGGCGCTGGCAGACGCGAGACCAGAAGATACCGTACTGGTGTGCGGTTCATTTCACACGGTTGCACATGTCATGGAAGTGATGGACGCGGGGAGAATCGGTGGCGAGTAAGTTTCAGAATCGTTTAGTCGGCACGATCGTGCTGGTCGCGCTGGGCGTCATTGTGTTGCCCGGGCTGCTCGACGGGCAGAAAAAACATTATCAGGATGAATTCGCGGCGATCCCGCTGGTCCCGAAACCGGGCGATCGCGATGAGCCGGATATGATGCCAGCGGCAACGCAGGCTTTGCCGACTCAGCCGCCAGAAGGGGCGGCGGAAGAGGTACGGGCAGGCGATGCGGCGGCACCGTCGTTGGATCCGTCACGCTATGCATCAGCGAATAATCCTGAGCTTGATTCGACGCCAGCGCCGGTAGAGCAGCCCAAACCAAAACCGGTTGAAAAGCCGAAGCCGCAACCGAAGCCGCCTGTAGAGGCAACGCCTGCTCCGGTTCCCGCTCCTGCGCCAAAACCGGCGGCAGAAGAGAAACCGGCGCCAACGGGTAAAGCCTACGTTGTGCAGTTAGGGGCGCTGAAAAATGCCGATAAGGTCAATGAGATCGTGGGTAAACTTCGTGCCGCAGGTTTCCGGGTATATACTTCTCCGTCAACGCCAGTACAGGGTAAAATAACCCGTATTCTCGTGGGGCCGGATGCATCACGCGACAAGCTGAAAGGCTCGCTCGGCGAGCTACAGCAAATCTCCGGATTAAGCGGAGTGGTGATGGGGTACAGCCCGAACTAAGTGAGGGTTGCCTGATGACAGCGCTCGGCGTCTTATCAGGCTTCCAATCTTGTTGTATGTCGGCCGGATAAGGCGTTTACACCGCCATCCGGCAGTGCCCGAAGAGGCATAAAACGGTATGGCGTTGAAGTTTTTTTCAGCGCCATTTTTATTTACGCGCGGGAAGGAAATCCCTACGCAAACGTTTTCTTTTTCTGTTAGAATGCGCCCCGAACAGGACGACAGGGCGTAAAATCGTGGGACACATATGGTCTGGATTGATTACGCCATTATCGCGGTGATTGGTTTTTCCTGTCTGGTTAGCCTGATCCGTGGCTTTGTTCGTGAAGCGTTATCGTTGGTGACATGGGGTTGTGCTTTCTTTGTCGCCAGCCATTACTACACTTACCTGTCTGTCTGGTTTTCGGGCTTTGAAGACGAACTGGTTCGAAACGGGATTGCCATCGCGGTGCTGTTTATCGCGACGCTGATCGTCGGCGCCATTGTGAACTACGTGGTAGGGCAACTGGTTGAGAAAACCGGTCTGTCAGGTACCGACCGGGTTCTGGGGGTCTGTTTCGGGGCTCTGCGCGGCGTGTTGATTGTGGCTGCTATTCTGTTCTTTCTCGACACCTTTACCGGCCTGTCGAAAGGTGAGGACTGGAGTAAGTCACAGCTGATCCCGGAGTTCAGTTTCATCATCAGATGGTTCTTTGACTATCTGCAAAGCTCGTCAAGTTTCTTGCCCAGAGCATAAGCGTTGGGTTGTAGCTTAACGAGGAAAAAGACGTATGTGCGGTATTGTCGGTATCGCCGGTGTTATGCCGGTTAACCAGTCGATTTATGACGCCTTAACAGTGCTTCAGCATCGTGGTCAGGATGCCGCTGGCATTATCACCATCGATGCAAATAACTGCTTCCGTTTGCGTAAGGCAAACGGTCTGGTGAGTGATGTTTTTGAAGCTCGCCACATGCAGCGTATGCAGGGCAACATGGGCATCGGTCATGTGCGTTATCCAACGGCTGGCAGCTCCAGCGCCTCTGAAGCTCAACCTTTCTACGTCAACTCCCCGTATGGCATCACGCTTGCCCACAATGGCAACCTGACCAATGCCCACGAACTGCGTAAAAAGCTGTTTGAGGAGAAGCGCCGTCACATCAATACCACCTCAGATTCTGAGATCCTGCTCAATATCTTCGCCAGTGAACTGGATAACTTCCGTCACTACCCGCTGGAAGCAGACAACATTTTTGCCGCGATTGCCGCGACCAACCGCCAGATCCGCGGCGCGTATGCCTGTGTGGCGATGATTATTGGTCACGGTATGGTTGCCTTCCGTGACCCGAACGGTATCCGTCCGCTGGTGTTGGGTAAACGTGATGTCGGCGACGGTCGCACCGAATATATGGTGGCGTCTGAAAGCGTCGCGCTGGATACCCTGGGCTTTGAATTCCTGCGTGACGTTGCGTCGGGCGAAGCGGTTTATATCACGGAGAAAGGGCAGCTATTCACCCGTCAGTGTGCCGAAAACCCGGTCAGCAATCCGTGCCTGTTCGAGTATGTTTACTTCGCGCGTCCGGATTCCTTCATCGACAAGATTTCCGTTTACAGCGCCCGTGTGAACATGGGTACCAAGCTTGGCGAAAAAATTGCTCGTGAGTGGGAGGATTTGGATATCGACGTGGTCATCCCGATTCCAGAAACCTCCTGCGATATCGCGCTGGAAATTGCGCGTATTCTCGGCAAGCCGTACCGTCAGGGGTTTGTGAAAAACCGCTACGTTGGTCGTACCTTTATCATGCCGGGACAGCAGCTGCGCCGTAAGTCCGTACGCCGCAAACTGAACGCCAACCGCGCGGAGTTCCGCGATAAAAATGTTCTGCTGGTGGATGACTCCATTGTGCGCGGCACCACCTCAGAGCAGATTATTGAGATGGCACGTGAAGCCGGGGCGAAAAAGGTCTATCTGGCCTCTGCGGCACCAGAGATTCGCTTCCCGAACGTGTACGGCATCGATATGCCTACTGCAAACGAACTGATTGCGCATGGTCGTGAAGTGGATGAGATTCGCCAGATCATCGGCGCAGACGGTCTTATCTTCCAGGACCTGGACGATCTGATCGACGCGGTCCGTACCGAAAACCCGGATATCCAGCAGTTTGAATGTTCCGTGTTTAACGGCGTATACGTTACGAAGGATGTAGATCAGCAGTATCTCGATTTTCTCGATTCCCTGCGTAATGACGATGCCAAAGCAGTTCAGTTGCAGAACGAAGTTGAAAACCTCGAGATGCACAACGAAGGGTAATCTCTGACCTGCCAGGGGGCGAATCCCGCCCCCTGACTTGCAACTCCCCATAAAATCCTGCAAAGTCAGCCCAGAAGTCAGACAGGGCGATAAATCATGAAGCGACTCATTATTGGTATTTCGGGTGCCAGCGGCGCCATTTACGGCGTGCGGCTGCTCCAGGTGTTGCGCGATGTACCGGATGTTGAAACGCATCTGATCATGAGCCAGGCCGCCCGCCAGACGCTTTCTCTCGAGACTGACTTATCGCTGCGTGATGTTCAGGCGCTCGCGAGCGTGACGCACGATGCGCGCGATATTGCCGCCAGCATCTCCTCCGGCTCTTTTCAGACCGCCGGAATGGTCATTCTGCCGTGCTCAATTAAAACGCTTTCTGGCATTGTCCATAGCTATACCGATGGCCTGTTGACCCGCGCGGCAGACGTGGTGTTAAAAGAGCGCCGCCCACTGGTGCTGTGCGTTCGGGAAACGCCGCTCCATCTGGGGCATTTGCGCTTAATGACCCAGGCAGCGGAAATTGGTGCGGTCATTATGCCACCGGTTCCGGCGTTTTATCATCGTCCACAGACGCTGGATGATGTGATAAATCAGACAGTTAATCGCGTCCTCGATCAGTTTGATATCGCCCTTCCGCAGGACCTTTTTACCCGTTGGCAGGGTGCATAATATTGCCCCGTCGGCGGGCCTTTTTGCATCAATTGCCCTGAAACAGGGCAATTTTGTAACCGCGATCATATCCTCAACATTTAATTCGCTAAATCCATCTGAAACGCTGCGGTTCATCCGTCAGACCTGCTATCTTCAACATCAGGACAATATTGCAACGTTTTATTAACATATTTAACGTCGAATATCCCGAGCGGCGCGAAAATGGCATAAGACCTGCATGAAAAAGCCTGCAAACGCACAACACAACGTAAAACATAATAAAGTCATTCCACTTGAGGGTTATGTATGAAGAAGTCAATTCTCGCTCTGTCATTGCTGATTGGTCTATCTGCTACTGCATCCAGCTATGCAGCGCTGCCGCAAACGGTGCGCATTGGCACGGATACCACCTACGCTCCGTTCTCTTCAAAAGATGCCAAAGGCGACTTCATCGGCTTTGATATCGATTTGGGCAATGAGATGTGTAAGCGTATGCAGGTCAAATGTACCTGGGTCGCCAGTGATTTCGATGCACTGATCCCGTCGCTCAAAGCGAAGAAAATTGATGCCATTATCTCTTCGCTCTCCATAACCGATAAGCGCCAGCAGGAAATTGCCTTCTCCGACAAACTGTACGCGGCGGATTCGCGTCTGATCGCGGCGAAAGGCTCCCCGATTCAGCCAACGCTTGACGCGCTTAAAGGTAAGCACGTTGGCGTGTTACAAGGCTCCACTCAGGAAGCCTATGCCAATGACACCTGGCGTAGCAAAGGCGTGGATGTGGTGGCCTACGCAAACCAGGATTTGATTTACTCTGACCTGACGGCGGGCCGTCTTGATGCGGCATTGCAGGACGAAGTTGCCGCCAGTGAAGGTTTCCTCAAACAGCCTGCGGGCAAAGACTTTGCTTTTGCCGGCCCTTCCGTGAAGGATAAAAAGTACTTCGGCGACGGTACAGGCGTCGGTTTACGTAAAGACGATACGGAACTGAAAGCTGCCTTTGATAAGGCGCTGGCCGATCTGCGTCAGGATGGCACTTACGACAAGATGGCGAAAAAGTATTTTGACTTTAACGTCTACGGCGACTGATACCTGAATACGGGGGACCTGACTGCACCGTTTGGGTTAGCCATAGCGGTGCGTGACGGGTTGAATGCACCATTATGGTGCAATTATGGCGGGTGAACAGAGCGGAAGTGCATATTTAAGCGCTTTTCATGCAAAATAAACCGGGGACAGGGCAGAATGTTTTGCCTTGTCGACCCGATTAATGGCACGATAACTGCACCTGGTCCTGTAAACATCCCCTATAAAAGACAGTCTGTTGAGGATAGTTATGAAAAAACTGGTGTTATCTCTTTCTCTGGTCCTGGCTTTCTCCAGTGCTACCGCAGCCTTTGCCGCCATTCCACAAAAAGTTCGTATTGGTACCGATCCAACCTACGCCCCGTTTGAGTCGAAGAATGCGCAGGGTGAATTGGTGGGTTTTGATATCGATCTGGCGAAAGAGCTGTGCAAACGTATTAATACGCAATGTACCTTCGTTGAGAACCCGCTGGATGCGCTGATCCCGTCGTTAAAAGCGAAGAAAATCGACGCTATCATGTCCTCGCTTTCGATTACTGAAAAGCGTCAGCAGGAAATCGCCTTCACTGACAAACTTTATGCAGCTGACTCGCGTCTGGTCGTGGCCAAGTCATCAGACATTCAGCCGACCGTTGAGTCGCTGAAAGGCAAACGCGTCGGTGTGCTGCAGGGCACCACTCAGGAGACGTTTGGTAACGAACACTGGGCGCCAAAAGGCATTGAGATTGTGTCGTATCAGGGGCAGGACAATATTTACTCTGACCTGACTGCGGGGCGTATTGATGCTGCATTCCAGGACGAAGTTGCCGCAAGCGAAGGCTTCCTGAAACAACCCGTTGGCAAAGATTACAAATTCGGCGGCCCGTCTGTGAAAGACGAAAAACTGTTTGGTGTAGGGACCGGCATGGGTCTGCGCAAAGAGGATAACGAACTGCGTGAAGCCCTGAACAAAGCGTTTGCAGAAATGCGCGCTGACGGAACTTACGAGAAGCTGGCGAAGAAATACTTTGATTTTGATGTTTATGGCGGTTAATCCCCGCAGGTGCAGATAAAGCCCAGGACGTGATGATGAACCGGTTTTATGCCTGATAGCACTGCGCTTATCCGGCCTACAGGTGATTGCTGTAGGCCGGATAAGGCTACGCCGCCATTCGGCATAACAGGTAGCACCATCACGTCAAAAGAGGCTTCTAACTCGCCACTCACGACAGGACAGGCAGCATGTTGTACGGGTTTTCAGGTGTTATTTTACAGGGCGCAATTGTCACGCTGGAACTGGCTCTCAGTTCCGTGGTGCTGGCCGTTCTGATCGGGCTCGTCGGTGCGGGGGCTAAACTCTCGCAAAACCGGGTGACGGGGCTTATTTTCGAAGCTTATACCACCCTCATTCGCGGGGTGCCAGATCTGGTGCTGATGCTGCTGATTTTTTATGGCCTGCAGATAGCACTCAACACGTTAACCGATGCGATAGGCATCAGTCAGATTGATATCGACCCGATGGTCGCTGGTATTATTACGCTTGGCTTTATCTATGGCGCGTATTTTACAGAAACCTTTCGTGGCGCTTTTATGGCGGTACCAATAGGTCATATTGAAGCCGCTACCGCTTTCGGTTTTACCTCTTCACAAATTTTCCGCCGTATTATGTTTCCGGCAATGATGCGCTATGCGCTGCCGGGGATTGGGAATAACTGGCAGGTGATCCTCAAAGCGACGGCGCTGGTCTCGCTGCTCGGTCTGGAAGATGTGGTCAAAGCCACGCAACTGGCCGGAAAGAGCACCTGGGAGCCATTCTATTTCGCCATCGTCTGCGGGCTTATCTATCTGGTATTTACTACGGTTTCCAATGGTGTGCTGCTGTTCCTTGAGCGCCGTTACTCCGTCGGTGTGAAGAGGGCTGACCTGTGATTGAGATAATTCAGGAGTACTGGAAATCCCTGTTGTGGACGGATGGCTACCGGTTTACGGGGGTGGCGATTACGCTGTGGCTGCTGATTTCCTCCGTGGTGATGGGCGGCATTCTGGCCGTTTTTCTGGCCATTGGTCGTGTTTCCAGCAACAAATTCATCCAGTTTCCCATCTGGCTGTTTACCTATATTTTTCGCGGGACGCCATTGTACGTTCAGCTACTGGTGTTCTATTCAGGGATGTACACGCTGGAGATAGTCAAAGGCACCGATTTTCTGAACGCTTTCTTCCGCAGCGGTCTGAACTGTACCGTTCTGGCGCTGACGCTGAACACGTGCGCCTATACCACAGAGATTTTCGCCGGGGCCATTCGCTCGGTTCCGCACGGTGAAATTGAAGCCGCGCGCGCGTATGGCTTCTCCTCATTCAAAATGTATCGTTGCATTATTCTGCCTTCGGCGTTGCGTATCGCGTTACCCGCGTACAGCAACGAGGTCATTTTAATGCTGCACTCCACGGCGCTGGCGTTCACGGCAACGGTTCCGGATCTGCTGAAAATCGCCCGTGATATTAACTCGGCGACCTATCAGCCCTTTACCGCTTTCGGTATTGCCGCCGTGCTGTACTTAATCATATCGTATGTCCTGATAAGCCTGTTCCGCCGTGCGGAAAGGCGCTGGTTGCAGCATGTTTCCTCTAAATAATTCGGGTAACACGATGTCTGAGAATAAATTAAACGTTATCGATTTGCACAAACGCTACGGCGAACACGAAGTGCTGAAAGGGGTTTCACTGCAGGCCAACGCCGGAGATGTGATCAGTATTATTGGCTCATCCGGCTCCGGGAAAAGTACATTTTTGCGCTGCATAAACTTCCTCGAAAAACCGAGCGAAGGGTCGATTGTGGTCAACGGCCAGAACATCAACCTGGTGCGTGACAAAGACGGTCAGCTTAAGGTGGCGGATAAAAATCAGCTTCGTTTACTGCGTACCCGCCTGACGATGGTGTTTCAGCACTTTAACCTGTGGAGCCACATGACGGTGCTGGAAAACGTCATGGAAGCGCCAATTCAGGTGTTGGGTCTGAGCAAACAGGAAGCCCGTGAACGGGCGACCAAATACCTGGCGAAAGTCGGCATTGATGAGCGTGCACAGGGGAAATACCCGGTGCATCTTTCCGGTGGTCAGCAGCAGCGAGTGTCGATTGCACGCGCCCTGGCGATGGAGCCGGAAGTGTTGCTCTTTGATGAACCAACCTCGGCGCTGGATCCTGAACTGGTCGGCGAGGTGCTGCGTATCATGCAGCAACTGGCCGAAGAGGGGAAAACGATGGTGGTGGTGACGCACGAAATGGGCTTTGCCCGCCATGTCTCCAGCCACGTGATTTTCTTGCATCAGGGGAAAATCGAAGAAGAAGGCAATCCAGAGCAACTCTTCGGTAACCCCCAAAGTCCACGCCTGCAACAGTTCCTGAAAGGATCGCTGAAGTAACGGGTTCAGGCGTATCGTTAAGGTAAGCCGGGAAAGGCAACAGCCTCCCGGCTTTTTTTGCGAGTGACTTTCCGTAAGCCCTGAAAATATTGCAGACCAGCGCATTTACCCTGGATTCATCACCGCAAAGCGCAACGTCTGTTGGTGTCGCAGACGATTAATGCGCGTAACGTCATGTCATCGACTCACAGGGATGATGGTATGGCCATGACAACAGCTAAGGTTACAGCGCATGATGCGGTGTTTAAAACGTTCATGTGCCACCCGGACACTGCCAGAGATTTCCTGGAATTCCATCTGCCTGCTTCATTGCGGCAACTTTGCGATCTGGACTCGCTGAAACTCGAGTCAGGTAGCTTTATTGAAGAGAATCTCCGTGCGTATTATTCCGATGTTCTTTGGTCGTTAAAGACGGCGGAAGGAGAGGGCTTTATCTATGTGGTGATTGAACATCAAAGTTCACCCGATGCTCATATGGCATTCCGACTGATGCGCTATGCCATGGGGGCAATGCAACGTCATCTCGATGCCGGACATAAAAAACTGCCATTGGTGATCCCGATGTTATTTTATCACGGCGCGGTGACGCCCTATCCCTTTTCCTTGTGTTGGCTGGATGAATTTGCCGATCCCTCTACGGCAAGACAACTCTATACCGCCGCCTTTCCTCTGGTTGATATTACGGTTGTGGCGGATGATGACATTATGCAGCATCGACGGATAGCGCTCCTGGAGTTAATGCAAAAGCATATCCGCAAGCGTGATTTAATGGGCTTGATGGAGCAATTAGTTGCCCTGTTGATTAAGGGTTACGCTAATGACAGCCAGTTGAAAACGCTGTTTAATTATATGATGCAAACCGGTGACGCCGCGCATTTTAGTGAGTTTCTTGCCGAGGTTGCCCAGCGTTCACCCCACCACAAGGAGAGACTAATGACTATCGCCGACAGATTGCGTCAGCAGGGGTTAGATCAGGGGATTCAACAGGGCAAACGCGATGAAGCCCAGCGGATTGCACGTATGATGCTGGCAGATGGGATTGATGCCCACACCGTCGCCAGGATAACCGGTCTTCCCGTTGACGAGCTTACCGCTACGCGCGCCTGAGACTTTCTTGCGTCGATGAACGGTTAACCTCACGCCATCTCCAGACGGTATCCCCAGTCGTCATAGTGGATACCGTTGATCTCAAACGCTTTCTCCAGCACCTGCGTACGCACAAATCCCAGTTTTTCCAGCAGGCGGACTGAACCCCGGTTCTCGGCAAGCACCCAGGCGTTGATGGCTTTCACGCCAGCTTCGCGGAAGGCATAGTCGCAGACGGCACGAACGGCCTCACTGGCGATACCGCGTCCCTGGACAGCGGGGATAACGCAATAACCGATGTCAGCTTCCTGCGGAAAATGATGGCTGATTTGTAAGCCAATGTCTCCCAGCGGTGTGGCATCGTGATGCTGGCGGATCACGAAGGTGTGTTTTGAGGTAAGACGACGCGCAAACAGCAAACGCGTTTCGCGTTCCGGGCAGAGGTTGCCCATAAAACGCATGATGTCCGGATTTTCACGAAGCGCGAGGAAAAAGGGCCAGTCTGTGGGTTGAAACGGGGAAAGCGTCAGTCGTTCGGTTGTGAGTCGTGCCATAAAATCGCCATTCCGGGAGCCAGTGAGACTACCTTACCACCGGAACGGCGAGAGTGAACAGGGAAGACGTTAGCGAACGACATCCGACAGCGCTTCTTCAAGGTCATACCAACGGAAGGGAAATCCGGCGGCTTCCAGTCGTTTGGGCAGGGCGCGTTGCCCGCCCAGCACCAGTACCGATGATTCGCCCATCAGCAGGCGAATCACGGTGGCTGGTACGCGAAGAATGGCTGGCCGTTGCAGGGCATGTCCCAGCGCATGAGCAAACTGCTCATTGCGTACCGGATAGGGCGAGACCATGTTGAACGGCCCACGCAGGTCGTTATCCAGCAGCCAGAGAATCGCATTGACCATATCATCAATGTGGATCCAGGCCAGATACTGGCGGCCGTTGCCAATGGGGCCACCGAGGCCCAGGCGAAACGGTGGAACCATTTTGCCGAGGATACCGCCCTTTGGTGCCAGCACCACGCCGGTACGCAGCAGGCAAACACGCGTTTTGTCGCTTTGCGCTTTGCAGGCAATTTGCTCCCAGCGTGCGCAAAGTTTATGGGTGAATTCGTTATGCGGCGGTTCTTCCTCAGTGACGACCACTTCGCCCAGATCGCCATAATAACCTGTGGCAGAACCTGAAATCAGGACTGACGGCGGGGTTTCACTGGCATTAATGAGGTCCGCCAGTTTCTGGGTGATGCGCCAGCGGCTCTGACACAAGCGATCTTTTTGCTCCGTCGTCCAGCGCTTGTCAGCAATGGGCTCACCGGCCAGGTTAATCACCGCGTCAAAACCGTCGAGATTTTGCTTATCTTCCAGCGTGTCCCACAGTGTCACCCGGTCATTGAGCTTTTCCCGGGCGGTATCGCGGCGGCGAGTCAGTACGGTCACCTGATGACCCAGTTCCTGCAGGCGCGGGACCAGGTGTCCTCCAATAAGGCCAGTCCCTCCAGTTACCAGTATCTTCATGCAGCCTCCCGTGATGGCGGTTAGCGCTGCCAGCTCAACGTCATGGAGACGGAATCGGCATAACGCAACGCGTGTAGTTTGTCGACTTCCACTTCAGCATAAGTGACCCAGTGGTGTTCGCGTGCGATATCGAGCACATCCTGGGTTAATTTTTCTAACAATGAGAAGCGATTGTTCTCAACGTGCAGGATGATATTTTTGGTGATCGTGCGGTAATTCAACGCATCATTGATATCTTCGCTGACGCGAGCCTTGTCCGCCGGATAGTGAATCGCAACGTTGATGACAATATCCTGTCGGTTATTGATCTCTTCCTCTTTGATGCCAATGAAAGTGCGTAAGCGAAGGTTTTTTATACGAATTATAGCGTCATGATGTGACATTGCAGGTCTCCTCCATGTATGAACTCTCGCATGATACACGAGAACCCGGTCGCGTTATCCTTTTGCTCATGCAGGATCCTGGTGCGCCAGCATCATTGCGCGTTCTGTGGCGGGCCGACTGCGAATGCGCTCAAACCAATTCTTCACGGCGGGAAACATGTCCAGGTCGACGCGCTGACGCTGCCAGGCGTTCACCCACGGCCAGCAGGCGATATCGGCAATGCTGTAATGCTCGCCGCCCAGCCACGGCGACATCTCCAGCCGTTTATTGAGAACGTTATACAGCCGTTGTGTTTCAACCTGATAGCGCTCAATAGCGTAGGGGATGGACTGTGGAGCAAAATGGTTGAAATGATGGTTTTGACCAAGCATTGGGCCCAGCCCGCCCACCTGCCAGAACAGCCATTGCAGCGTGCTATGGCGCTCGCGTAATTCACCGCTAAGCAACAGGCCGCTCTTTTCCGCCAGATAGAGCAAAATGGCACCGGACTCAAACAGGCTCAGCGATGGGCCGCCATCGAGCGGGTTATGATCGACGATGGCGGGAATTTTATTGTTGGGTGAAATGGCGAGGAAATCGGGGCGAAACTGATTACCCTTACTGATATCCACTTTAATTAATCGGTAGTCCAGCGCGGCTTCCTCAAGGAAGAGGGTAATCTTGTGCCCATTGGGTGTCGGGGCGTAATAGAGGTCGATCATTTCTGCTCCACAACGTGTTTATCGGATAAGCCAACCACAAGTATAGAAAGCCTGTCGTGCTGTGTGAGTTTTCATCAGGTGACAGCGAGCGAAAGACCCTCTATGTTGGGAGAAAAGCCTAATAACGACGAGGACGCTATGAGTAAACCCACTATCACGCTTTGGTCAGACGCGAATTATTTTTCTCCTTATGTACTCTCTGCGTATGTCGCGTTACAGGAAAAGGGGCTGCCGTTTAGCCTGAAAACCATTGACCTGGGCAGCGGCGAACATCTACAACCCGGCTGGCAGGGGTATGCACTGACGCGTCGGGTACCGTTGCTGGACATTGATGGTTTTGAGTTGAGCGAGTCCTCCGCGATTGCTGAATACCTGGAAGACCGCTTTTCGCCGCCCACCTGGGAGCGAATCTATCCTCACGACCTGCAAAAACGCGCGCGTGCGCGACAGATACAGGCATGGCTGCGCAGTGATTTACTGCCCATTCGAGAAGAACGTCCGACGGATGTCGTTTTCGGTGGGATAAAAAAAGGACCGCTGAGCGAGGCGGGGAAAATCAGCGCAGACAAACTGTTCTCCATAGCGGGGAATCTGCTGGCACACGACATGCCAAATCTTTTCGGTGAATGGTGTCTGGCCGATACTGATTTAGCCCTGATGCTCAACCGTCTGGTTCTCAACGGCGACGACGTCCCGGAGCGACTGGCGGAATATGCAGCATTTCAGTGGCAACGCGCCTCTGTCCAGCGTTATATTGCGCTTTCCGCGAAGCGTTCAGGCTGATAAAACGTTTGTAATCCAGTATCATAATGCGGTTTTTGATGACACGGAGCATGTGATGAAACTGATGTTTGCATCCGACATTCATGGGTCCTTGCCTGCTACAGAACGCGTGCTGACCCTGTTTTCACAGAGCGGCGCGCAGTGGCTGGTGATACTGGGCGATATCCTTAACCACGGGCCGCGAAATGCGTTACCCGAAGGCTACGCACCCGCTCAGGTCGCTGAGCGGCTCAATGAACAGGCGTCGCAGATTGTCGCGGTGCGGGGAAATTGTGATAGTGAAGTGGATCAAATGCTGCTGCAGTTTCCAATAACCGCGCCCTGGCAGCAGGTGCTACTGGAAAATCAGCGACTGTTTCTGACTCACGGTCATCTCTTTGGGCCGGATAACCTGCCGGCACTGCGGGCCGGTGATGTCCTGGTATACGGGCATACGCATCTGCCGGTGGCAGAAAAAAGAGGCGATATTTATCACTTCAACCCGGGTTCAGTAAGCATTCCGAAAGGTGGCTACCAGGCAAGTTATGGCCTGCTGGACGATAATGTTTTGAGCGTTATCGCACTCAATGATCAAAGTATCATTGCGCAGGTGGCGATTAATTCGTAATTTACCCCCACATATGTAAATGCGCCGTAAGAGCGCCAGAAAAAGAAGGTTTCCTGATGGTGGAACAGCGTCGTTTGGCAAGTACGGAATGGGTGGATATTGTGAATGAAGACAACGAAGTCATTGCACAATCCAGCCGGGAACAGATGCGAGCGCAGGGCCTGCGTCATCGTGCGACCTATATTGTTGTACACGACGGAATGGGCAAAATACTGGTGCAACGTCGTACCGAGACAAAAGACTTTTTACCCGGAATGTTAGATGCCACTGCCGGTGGCGTTGTGCAGGCTGACGAACAGTTGCTGGATTCTGCCCGCCGTGAAGCGGAAGAAGAGTTAGGCATCGCCGGTGTGCCATTCGCCGAACATGGTCAGTTCTACTTTGAAGATAAGAACTGTCGCGTCTGGGGTGCGCTGTTCAGCTGTGTGTCGCACGGCCCGTTCGCCTTGCAGGAAGAAGAGGTCAGCGAAGTTTGCTGGCTGACGCCGGAAGAAATTACCGCCCGCTGTGATGAATTCACGCCCGACTCGCTGAAAGCGCTGGCGCTGTGGATGACCCGTAACGCTAAAAATGAAGCGGCAAGGTCAGAGTCGCAACAGGAGAAGCAGGAAGAGGCGGAGTAGCGTCCTTTCTGAACTAACCGTAAAAAGGAGCCATAAGCGGCTCCTTTTGTCTTTTAGTGGTATCCCATGATTTGAGCGCCAATCACCACCACGCTGGACATAATGAACAGCAGCCCCAGCAGCGTCGCACCCACTTTCAGCCAGTTACGGAAATCCACCCGACAGACGCCTAATGTCGCCATCAGTGATGCAGAGGTCGGATAGATGATGTGGCTAAAGCCATCGCCAAACTGGAACGCCAGTACGGTGACCTGACGGTTAACCCCCACCAGATCGCCGAGCGGTGCTAACAGCGGCATGGTCAGCGCCGCCTGGCCCGATCCCGACGTTACAAAGAAATTAAATACTGCCTGGAAGAGCAGCATAAACCACGCGGCAACGGCGTTGTCCAGCCCGCTGATGCCGTTGGCGATGCTGTGTAACAGCGTATTGAGCACGCTGGCGTCACCCGCTTCGCCGTTGCCTACCAACAGTAAAATGCCTTTGGCAAAACCTACCAGCAGGGCGGGGGCAATCATCATGCGTGCGCCTTCGGTGAATGAGGACGCCATAATGTTGACCGTCATGCCGTTAAGACGGAAGACAACGGCGATAATGCCAATGACCAGGCCCATGGTGAAGAACTGGCTGGCTATCTCCGGAATAAACCATGCGTTGACGATAACGCCCCAGACCACCCAAACCATCACCCCGGTCAGCACCAGCAGCACCAGCCAGTCGCCGATTGTGAAGCGGCGCTCGACAACATCATCCTGCTGTTCGCGAAAGAAACGGTCAGATTCATGCACGCGTGACAGAAGCGGGTTCTTTTTCACCCGCGAGGCATAGACCAGGGTAAACGTCAGACCGATCAGTGTCGAAATAACCCATACCACGATACGCAGACCGGAACCGGAGAGGACCGGTACGCCGGCAATGCCCTGCGCGACCACCACGCAGAAAGGGTTCATCCACGAACTGGCAAAGCCAATTTGTGTCGCAATATAGGTCACTAACACCGTGGTGATACTGTCATACCCCAGTCGCACCATCAGCGGCGCGATGATGATCGCGAAGGCAACCGCCTCTTCTCCCATGCCGAACACCGCACCGCCCAGCGAGAAGAGAATAAACAGTACCGGGATAAACAGAACCTCGTTGCCTTTGGTATGACGGATGAGCGCAAGGATGCCGTTATCAATAGTTCCCGTGCGCATAACGATGCCAAACGCACCGCCAATTACCAGCATAAACATGATGATACCGACGGCGGTACCGAATTTAGAGCCGGAGGTCAGCCCTTCGAACGGGAAGTTCATCAGTCCCGGGCTTTCATCGCCGGTAGTGAAGAATTTAACCGGATGATACTGCGCTTCACCGGCCTCGTTGGTCAGAATACGGAAAGAGTGGGGGTCAACCACTTTACGGGTTTTTGTCTGACCATCCACCTGGTATTGCACCTCCTGGCTGTCGAACATCCCGACGGGGACAACCCAGGTCGCAAGGCTGGTTAAAATGGCGACAAAGAAAATAATGACCAGCGTATCGGGCATGGCCCATTTTCTGGCTGGCTGTGTTTCGGTTACTGCAGACATGAAAGACTATCCCTGTTGCAAAGCAAAGAGGCTAAGTATGCAAACAGGCGAATGGTTATTCATTGATGCAGCGCAGTTAAGCAAATAAATCCGTTTTTGCATTGCCAGAAACGGCAATAAAAAAGCCGGAAATCAGGGTGATTTCCGGCTTTTGACCGGGCCCGTCTGGACCCAGCGGAGACAACTTACTGCTGTTGTGAAGACTGAATCGCGGTCAGAGCGATGGTGTAGACGATATCGTCAACCAGCGCGCCACGGGACAGATCGTTCACCGGCTTGCGCATACCCTGCAGCATCGGCCCGATGGAGATCAGGTCGGCAGAACGCTGTACCGCTTTGTAAGTGGTGTTACCGGTGTTCAGATCCGGGAAGATGAACACGGTAGCGCGACCCGCAACCGGAGAGTTCGGCGCTTTGGATTTTGCCACGTCAGCCATCACGGCGGCATCGTACTGCAGCGGACCGTCGATCATCAGGTCAGGACGTTTTTCCTGTGCAAGACGAGTTGCTTCACGCACTTTCTCAACGTCGCTACCCGCACCAGAGGTGCCGGTGGAGTAGGAGAGCATTGCGACGCGCGGTTCGATACCAAAGGCAATGGCAGAGTCAGCAGACTGGATAGCGATTTCAGCCAGCTGTTCAGCGGTCGGATCCGGGTTGATCGCGCAGTCGCCGTAAACGTAAACCTGTTCTGGCAGCAGCATGAAGAAGACGGAGGAAACCAGTGAACTGCCTGGCGCAGTTTTGATAAGCTGCAGCGGCGGACGAATGGTGTTAGCCGTGGTGTGAACAGCGCCTGATACCAGACCGTCAACTTCGTCTTGTTCCAGCATCAGCGTACCGAGCACCACGTTGTCTTCCAGCTGTTCGCGGGCAACGGTTTCGGTCATGCCTTTGCTCTTACGCAGTTCAACCAGACGCGCGACATAGCTTTCGCGAACCACTTCCGGGTCCACGATTTCGATGCCAGCGCCGAGCTCAACGCCCTGAGAGGCCGCAACGCGGTTGATCTCTTCCGGGTTACCCAGCAGTACGCAGGTTGCGATACCACGTTCAGCACAGATGGCTGCCGCTTTCACGGTACGCGGTTCGTCGCCTTCTGGCAGCACAACGCGTTTACCGGCTTTACGCGCCAGTTCGGTCAGCTGATAGCGGAAGGCTGGAGGAGACAGACGACGGCTACGCTCAGAGGTCGCGGTCAGGGACTCGATCCAGTCAGCGTTGATGTAGTTCGCCACGTATTCCTGAACTTTCTCGATGCGTGCGTGATCGTCAACCGGCACTTCCAGGTTGAAGCTCTGCAGGCTCAGAGAAGTTTGCCAGGTGTTGGTGTTCACCATGAATACCGGCAGGCCGGTAGCGAAAGCGCGTTCACACAGTTTAGAGATGCGCGCATCCATTTCGTAGCCACCGGTCAGCAGCAGGGCGCCGATTTCAACGCCATTCATCGCGGCCAGACACGCGGCAACCAGCACGTCCGGACGGTCAGCGGAGGTGACCAGCAGGGAACCGGCGCGGAAGTGTTCCAGCATGTGCGGAATGCTACGCGCACAGAAAGTGACAGACTTCACGCGACGCGTATTGATGTCGCCTTCGTTGACGATGGTGGCATTCAGGTGGCGCGCCATGTCGATCGCACGGGTCGCGATCAGCTCAAAGCTCCACGGCACTGCGCCGAGAACCGGCAGCGGGCTGCTCGCGGTGAGCTGTGCCGGATCGACTTTTACGACCTGCGCTTTGGAAGAGTCGTCGAAAATCTCAGACAGATCCGGACGGGTACGACCTTGTTCATCAACCGGAGCGTTCAGTTTGTTCACGATAACGCCGGTGATGTTGGTGTTTTTTGCGCCGCCGAAGCTGCTGCGAGTCAGTTCAATACGCTCGTTCAACTGTTCCGGCGTATCGGTGCCCTGAGACATGACGAAGACGATTTCCGCGTTCAGCGTTTTGGCGATTTCGTAGTTCAGAGACTGCGCGAACTGGTGTTTACGGGTTGGGACCAGGCCTTCAACCAGTACCACTTCTGCGTCTTTGGTGTTCGCATGGTAGTTTGCGATGATCTCTTCCATCAGCACATCTTTCTGATTGCTGGACAGCAGGGACTCTACGTGGCTCATCTTCAGCGGTTCAGCCGCGGTGACAGAAGAGTTTGCACGAACGATAGCGGTGGTCTGGTCTGGCGCATCGCCACCGGCGCGTGGCTGGGCGATGGGCTTAAAGACACTCAGACGAACGCCTTTGCGTTCCATAGCACGGATGACGCCGAGGCTGACGCTGGTCAGGCCGACGCTGGTTCCGGTAGGGATCAGCATAATAATACGGGACACGGTTTATCCTCTTTCGTTACCGCCCGTTGGGCGGGTTACAAAACAGCACCGCCAGCTTAGCTGGCGGTGTGATATCAGGCAGTCAGACGGCTCGCGTCTTGCGCGATAACCAGTTCTTCGTTGGTTGGGATCACCACCGCAGGACGGGTACCTTCTTTGTTGATGAAACCAGATTTGCCGAAACGGGCAGCCAGGTTACGTTCATGATCAACTTCAAAGCCCAGCACGCCCAGTTTACCCAAGGACAGCTCGCGAACCATGGCCGCGTTCTCACCGATACCGCCGGTGAAGACAACGGCGTCCAGACGACCGTCCATCAGCGCCGTGTAGGAACCGATGTACTTCGCCAGACGGTGGCAGTAAACGTCCATTGCACGTTTCGCGTCTTCTTTGGTGGTGTAGTTGTCTTCAACATAACGGCAGTCGCTGGTCACTTCGGTCAGACCCAGCAGGCCGGATTCTTTGGTCAGCATCTTGTTGATCTGATCAACGCTCATGCCCAGCGTGTCGTGCAGGTGGAAAATGATTGCCGGGTCGATGTCACCAGAGCGGGTACCCATCACCAGGCCTTCCAGCGGGGTCAGGCCCATAGAGGTATCAACACATTTACCATTGCGGATAGCAGAAACAGAACCCCCGTTGCCCAGGTGGCACGTGATGATGTTCAGCTCTTCTACCGGTTTGTTCAGCATTTTTGCCGCTTCCTGGGTAACGAAGAAGTGGCTGGTACCGTGCGCGCCATAACGACGAACGCCGTGTTCTTTGTACAGGCTGTACGGCAGGGCATAGAGGTAAGACTCTTCCGGCATGGTCTGATGGAACGCGGTGTCAAACACAGCCACGTTTTTGTCTTTCAACTGCGGGAAGGATTTCAGTGCTTCTGCAATCCCGATCAGGTGAGCCGGGTTATGCAGCGGTGCGAAAGAGGCAGAATCTTTGATGCCCTGAATAACAGAGTCATCGATAACCACGGAGCTGGTATACTTCTCGCCGCCGTGTACGATACGGTGACCGATTGCAGTCAACTGCGCAGACAGTTCTGGTTTTTGTGCCAGAATAGTATTAACGATAAAGTTCAGCGCTTCACTGTGAGCGGCGCCTGCACCTAAAGCCGCTTCTTGTTTACCGCCGTCCATTTTCCATTTGATACGTGCTTCAGGGAGATGGAAACATTCGGCTAAACCAGAAAGGTACTCTTCACCGTTAACTGCATCGATGATTGCAAATTTCAGTGAGGAGCTACCGCAGTTCAGAACCAGTACTAACTTACTCGACATGGAAGTACCTATTATTGATACGTGGCTAAAAAAACGTCAGGGAGCCATAGAGCGTAGCGCAGTGTGACGCTGACATTTATGATTAACATCATGCCAGTTGTCTTTTTTGGCATGATGGAAGAAATACCTTTGAGTCTATGCCATTTTGCGTATTTTTCAGCCAATGGCATACTATATGTAAATTTGACGACTCAATGATTTTGGACTACAGGCCTTTTACAGGCCGCTACAGGATACCCGATAGTGGGTATCAATGACAAAATGTTTTGAACGTTGTCCCGTATAGTTGTTGTTTTGCACAAATATTTGAAATTTTATATGTGAAGTTGAGGTAAGCCATGTCGACGCCGGATCATCGCTCCGTAAATTTTTTTAGCCTTTTTCGTCGGGGGCAACATTACTCAAAGACGTGGCCAATGGAAAAGCGCCTTGCACCCGTCTTTGTTGAGAACCGCGTGATTCGGATGACACGTTACGCTATTCGCTTTATGCCGCCGATCGCTATCTTTACCCTGTGCTGGCAGATAGCACTGGGCGGCCAGTTAGGGCCTGCCGTCGCCACCGCGTTGTTCGCGCTCAGCCTGCCGATGCAGGGGCTGTGGTGGTTAGGGAAGCGTTCCGTCACGCCGCTGCCGCCCTCGATCCTGAACTGGTTTTATGAAGTCAGAGGCAAATTACAGGAGGCGGGGCAAGCGCTCTCCCCGGTTGAAGGGAAGCCGGATTACCAGGCGTTAGCTGACACGCTTAAGCGTGCCTTCAAACAACTGGATAAAACTTTCCTTGATGATTTGTAATTGCCCCCTGATTACGCATATAAAAGAAGGCATATTAATGCCTTCTTTTTTTTCACCGTTGTAGAGTGATACAGGAGTCCCAAATGGAAATGACCAACGCTCAACGTCTTATTTTGTCTAATCAATACAAAATGATGACTATGCTCGATCCAACTAACGCCGAGCGTTATCGTCGTCTGCAGACGATCATTGAACGCGGTTACGGTCTGCAGATGCGCGAACTGGATCGGGAATTTGGCGAGCTGAAAGAGGAAACCTGTCGTACGGTTATCGACATCATGGAGATGTATCACGCTCTGCATGTCTCTTGGGCCAACCTGAAAGATGCGCAAAGTATTGATGAACGTCGGGTAACCTTCCTGGGCTTTGATGCCGCAACGGAAGCGCGCTATCTCGGTTATGTTCGCTTTATGGTGAATGTGGAAGGACGTTACACCCATTTTGATGCCGGCACGCACGGTTTCAACGCGCAGACCCCAATGTGGGAAAAATACCAGCGGATGTTAAGCGCGTGGCATGCCTGCCCGCGTCAGTATCATTTGAGCGCCAACGAAATCAACCAAATCATCAATGCCTGAGGAGGTGAACGTGCAATGCAAGGGCTTTCTGTTTGACCTGGATGGAACGCTGGTTGACTCGTTACCTGCTGTGGAACGTGCATGGTGTAACTGGGCCGATCGTTTTGGGCTGACGCATGACGAAGTGTTAAGTTTTGTTCATGGCAAGCAGGCGATTACCTCTTTGCGCCATTTCATGGTGGGCAAACCTGAGGCGGAAATCGCTGCGGAGTTTACGCGTCTGGAGCAAATAGAAGCGACAGAAACGGCGGGCATCACCGCGCTGCCAGGTGCGGTTGCGCTGCTTAACCATCTGAACAAGGCCGGGATCCCGTGGGCAATTGTAACATCAGGGTCGATGCCGGTTGCGCGCGCACGTCACCAGGTGGCCAACCTGCCAGCCCCGGAGGTTTTCGTGACCGCTGAGCGGGTCAAACGTGGTAAGCCGGAGCCGGATGCTTATCTGCTCGGCGCGCAACTGCTTGGTTTAGCGCCGCACGAATGTGCGGTGGTGGAGGATGCCCCTGCGGGCGTGCTCTCGGGACTCGCCGCAGGCTGCCATGTTATCGCAGTAAATGCCCCGGCGGATACGCCGCGTCTGGATGAGGTCGATTTCACCCTGACCAGCCTGGAGCAGCTTTCGGTGACCAAACAACCGAATGGTGATGTGGTTGTATTAAGAAATACCTGATCATGATTTAGCCCCGGCTTGTCGGGGCTTTTTTATGGCAGAATCATTCCATCTTCTCATCTGACAAGGATAGGTTGTGAACGGTGAATTGATCTGGGTTCTCTCGCTGTTGGCGATTGCTGTGATTTTGTTTGCGACGGGCAGAGTGCGTATGGACGCGGTAGCTCTGTTTGTCATCGTAGCCTTTGTTCTCAGTGGCACACTGACCCTTACTGAGGCTTTTTCGGGATTCAGCGACCCTAATGTGGTGTTGATTGCCGCGCTGTTTATCATCGGTGACGGGCTGGTACGCACCGGCGTGGCGACCGTCATGGGCACCTGGCTGGTGAAAATGGCGGGCAGTAGCGAAATCAAAATGCTGGTCCTGCTGATGCTGACCGTTGCCGGGCTGGGCGCGTTTATGAGTTCAACCGGCGTCGTTGCTATCTTTATTCCCGTGGTACTCAGCGTCTCGATGCGTATGCAAACGTCGCCGTCGCGCCTGATGATGCCGCTCAGTTTCGCCGGGCTTATCAGCGGCATGATGACGCTGGTGGCCACCCCGCCCAACCTGGTCGTTAACAGTGAATTGTTGCGCGAAGGCTATGCCGGTTTCAGCTTCTTCAGCGTCACGCCTATCGGCCTCGTCGTGCTGGTGCTGGGCATTATCTATATGCTGCTGATGCGCTTTATGCTCAAAGGCGACAATCCACAACAGCAGCGAGATAGCTGGAAACGTCGCACCTTTCGCGATCTGATCAAAGAATATCGCCTGACAGGGCGCGCGCGTCGACTGGCGATTCGTCCGGGGTCACCGATGATCGGTCAACGCCTCGACGATCTTAAACTGCGTGAGCGCTATGGCGCCAACGTGATCGGCGTCGAACGCTGGCGGCGTTTTCGGCGGGTGATCGTAAACGTGAATGGGGTATCGGAGTTTCGCGCCCGTGACGTGTTACTGATTGACATGTCCGCCGCTGATGTCGATCTCCGTGAATTTTGTAGCGAGCAATTGCTGGAGCCAATGGTGCTGCGTGGGGAGTATTTCTCTGACCAGGCGCTGGATGTGGGAATGGCGGAAATCTCGCTGATCCCGGAATCGGAGTTGATTGGCAAGTCGGTGCGGGAAATCGGTTTTCGTACCCGCTATGGGCTGAATGTGGTTGGCCTGAAACGTGACGGCGTGGCGATCGAAGGTTCGCTTGCCGATGAGCCGCTGCTGATGGGCGATATTATCCTGGTCGTCGGTAACTGGAAACTGATCGGGATGCTGGCAAAGCAGGGGCGAGATTTTGTCGCGCTGAACCTGCCAGAAGAGGTAAGCGAGGCTTCCCCGGCGCACAGCCAGGCCCCGCACGCGATTTTTTGTCTGGTGCTGATGGTCGCGCTGATGCTGACTGACGAAATTCCTAATCCCATCGCGGCGATTATTGCCTGTCTGTTGATGGGAAAATTTCGCTGTATTGATGCCGAAAGCGCCTACAAAGCCATTCACTGGCCCAGTATCATTTTGATCGTCGGCATGATGCCTTTTGCGCTGGCGCTGCAAAAAACCGGTGGTGTGGATCTGGTCGTGAAAGGATTGATGGACGTGGGCGGCGGTTATGGCCCGTACATGATGCTGGGCTGTCTGTTTGCGCTGTGCGCGACCATTGGTCTGTTTATCTCGAATACCGCGACGGCGGTATTAATGGCGCCGATTGCGTTGGCGGCGGCGAAGTCGATGGGCGTTTCTCCCTATCCCTTTGCGATGGTGATCGCGATGGCGGCCTCGGCGGCCTTTATGACGCCGGTTTCATCACCGGTCAACACGCTGGTGTTAGGACCAGGGAATTACAGCTTTAGCGATTTTATTAAGTTGGGCGTACCGTTCACCATTATCGTTATGGCGGTATGCGTGGTGATGATCCCGATGTTGTTTCCGTTTTAATGTTGTATCGCATTGCCGGATGGTGCTGACACGCATCCGGCAAACCGTTACAGCGGAGAGTCCTGGCTAATTTCATCGAGAGACAGGTGAAAACTGGGGACGAAGACTTCCATAAAGTAATCCATCTCTGGGCTGCGGCGTGACTCCAGCGTTTTTTCCAGTCGCGTCTTTGCCAGCAGGAATTCATTATTCCCTGCCGACAACTCTTCCAGACACTTCAGATACGCACACAGCGCATCGGCCTGTTTCACAATCGACTTTTCATCTTCGCTATATGCATGCTCATCAATCAGCGGGGCAAAAATATCCCGCAGCTCATCGGGCACCATATCGACCAGTTTCTGCTGAGCGATTTTCTCAATAGCCTTATATTCCTGGGCGATTTGCGAATTGAAATATTTTACCGGCGTGGGCAGATCCCCGGTCAGCACTTCTGACGCATCGTGATACATCGCCAACAGCGCAATGCGTTCGGCATTAACCTGACCGGCAAACTTACGGTTTTTGATCGCCGCCAGCGCGTGGGCCACCATCGCGACCTGGAGACTGTGCTCAGAGACGTTTTCTGTGCGCACATTGCGCATTAAAGGCCAACGGTTAATGAGTTTGAGGCGGGAGAGGTGGGCAAAAAAATGGCTCTGCTTCATAGTGACCTTTTCATGATGACAACCTGGAGGTCATTGTGCGCAGAGAAGGCCGCCGGATGCAAATGCTCGTCATACTTCACGTTGCAGGACAAAACACCCTGGGTGTTTTGTCCTGCAACGCATTTTGGATTAAAGCTGGTGATATCCCGACAAGAAACGTGCAAATTTGCTCAGCGACATCTCTATGTCGTCGATGCGGGGCAGGGTGACGATGCGCACGTGATCCGGCCACGGCCAGTTAAATGCCGTCCCCTGAACCAGCAGGACTTTTTCCTGTAACAGAAAATCGAGCACCATTTTCTGGTCGTCATGAATATTGAAGCGCTTCGCGTCAATTTTCGGGAACATATACAGCGCACCGCGCGGCTTCACGCAGGAGACGCCCGGAATATCGTTGATCAATTCCCAGGCGCGATTGCGCTGCTCATACAGACGACCGCCGGGCATGATGAATTCACTGATACTCTGGTAACCGCCCAGCGCCGTCTGAATGGCATGCTGTGCCGGCACGTTGGCGCAAAGACGCATCGATGCCAGCATTTCCAGCCCTTCGATATAACCTTTCGCATGCTTCTTCGGCCCGTTGAGAACCATCCAGCCCTGACGGAAACCGGCCACGCGATAGGTTTTGGACAGGCCGTTAAAGGTCACGGTCAGTAGATCCGGTGCCATCGCGGCGATGGAATGGTGCTCGGCGTCGTCATACAGGATCTTATCGTAGATCTCATCGGCAAAAATAATGAGATCATTCTGCCGCGCGATCTCGACGATCTCCATCAACAGCTCTTTGGAATAAACCGCGCCGGTCGGGTTGTTCGGGTTAATGATGACGATCCCACGGGTACGCGGCGTGATTTTGGCGCGGATGTCATCAAGGTCCGGGAACCAGTCGGATGATTCATCGCACAGGTAATGCACCGCATTGCCGCCGGAAAGCGCGACCGCCGCCGTCCACAGCGGATAATCCGGCGCGGGCACCAGCATTTCGTCCCCACTGTTCAGTAATGCATGCATCGCCTGCACGATCAGTTCTGAAACGCCATTACCGATGTAGATATCTTCGACGGTGACGTCACGCATGCCACGCGCCTGATAGTGCTGCATGATGGCTTTACGCGCGGAATAGAGGCCTTTGGAATCGGAATAACCTTGTGCAGTAGGCAGATTACGGATGACATCCACCAGAATTTCATCGGGGGCGTCAAAGCCAAAAGGGGCGGGGTTACCAATGTTCAGTTTCAGAACCTTATTGCCTTCTTCTTCAAGGCGTTTCGCTTCCTTCAGAACAGGACCGCGGATGTCATAACAGACGTTATCTAATTTGCTGGATTTCTCAATGGGGGACATGAACCTTGACCTTTATGCTGTTATCACCACTTCCTGCCGTGGAAGTCAGTTTGGAACAATGTACTCCCCCAGCGGGGCGTTTTGAAGGCTTTGCAGAAGAAGATTTTGCTGAATGGTGACGTGCTATTGTGCTGTCATTAACTGATTTTTACGTAATATATAGAGATAAAAATAGGTTATTCCGATTTTTATAGCATGATATTGCGATTTTTGCGTTCGCGGGTGGCCGATTCTCTTGCTTACAAAAAGGTTCAGCGCCCGTGAAATTTCGGGGAGAATTCTGACGTCATTTAATAATTCGTAAATACTGAAAGATTAATCACTGCCCGTGTTACCGGGATGTACGGGAACCCTGGCGGTGTAAATCTAATGTTAAGCAGGATTTATGAATGACCTGGAATCTCATTAATTATTATTTAATAATTAAAAAGGCTTTACGCAAGGCGCGAATAATAGCGAGTTGATTTGAGAAACATAACAAAACTTTGCATCAGATTATTCGCATTAATGCTTATAAATAAAAAGGTTTTAGGTTAAGATACGCATGATGAAATGACATGTGGCCGCATGATTTGTTAATATCCCGAATGGGTTTTTGTGGCTAACTTACTGCCATGTATGCTTATTTCTCGTTGATGTATGCCCGGTTCCATTCTTTACATTTACACTTTTTACATCCAGAAAATGGCAGAAATCTACATAGGCTTTAATAGGTCAGCCCGTTCTTAACGAAATAACCTGAGAGTTCGCGTAAGGTATTATTACGTAAGAAAGAGGGTAGCATTTCGCCAGTCACATGATATACCTATTTACTTTCACCTGCTGTCAGCGGGTGACTCTGCTAAGGAAGCGCATTACAAACGGAATTGCTTGATTTTGTATGCACAGCATTAACAAGCTCAGTATGAGCCGCCAGTAAGTGAAAAATTATGATAAATGCAAATCGTCCGATAATTAACCTCGACCTCGATCTGCTGAGAACATTTGTTGCTGTTGCCGATCTGAACACATTTGCAGCAGCAGCTGCAGCGGTGTGTCGTACTCAGTCTGCGGTGAGCCAACAGATGCAGCGCCTCGAACAGCTCGTGGGAAAAGAACTCTTCGCTCGTCACGGTCGTAACAAACTGTTGACTGAACACGGCATTCAGCTTTTGGGTTACGCCAGAAAAATCCTACGTTTCAATGATGAGGCCTGCTCATCATTGATGTTCAGCAATCTTCAGGGAGTATTAACTATCGGGGCTTCGGATGAATCCGCCGATACGATACTGCCTTTCCTCCTGAATCGCATTAGCTCGGTTTATCCGAAGCTTGCGCTGGATGTCAGAGTGAAGCGAAATGCCTTCATGCTCGATATGCTGAAATCGCAAGAGGTGGATCTGATCGTCACCACTAACCGTCCCGGACCGTTTGAGAGCCTGACGCTGCGTACCTCGCCGACACACTGGTACTGTGCCGCAGAGTATGTGCTGCAAAAGGGCGAACCGGTTCCGCTGGTGTTGTTGGATGATCCCAGTCCGTTCCGTGATGTGGTTCTTGCCACCCTGAATGCGGCGAACATCCCCTGGCGACTGGCCTATGTGGCGTCGACATTGCCGGCCGTGCGCGCGGCGGTGAAAGCTGGTCTTGGCGTGACGGCGCGTCCGGTAGAAATGATGAGCCCGGATCTACGCGTGCTGGGGGCTGTTGACGGATTACCGCCGTTGCCGGACACCGAATACCTGCTGTGCCGTGACCCGGCCTCGAAGAACGATCTGGCGCAGGTTATCTATCAGGCGATGGATACCTGGCAGAATCCGTGGCAGTACAGCCCGATTACCCCAGAAGGGGGAGATGATTCCGTGCTGGTCCAGGGAGACTATGAGTAACGGGTCACAAAAAAAGCATTAAAAAGGGCAAGTGTAAAAAAGAGCCACTGGAGATTAAAAAACATCCAGTGGTTCTTTTTTTGTACTAATATCCTTAACGGGCAGGAGGAAAAAGGTAAAAATCCTCATAAATCAGCGAGTAGACGTTGCGATTAAAAAATGCGTAAAAAAGAAGCGAAATTCGCAGGTCAACCCTCTCATGTTAAAAAACGAGAGAAATTGTTGCTGTTTTTTGAGGTGGATTAACAAAAGCGTGTCACAGATCAAGAAAATACTCCCTTTTAGGGGAAGGCTTTTGGATCAATTCCTGTCAAAATAGGCGCGTTTTTTTCTACTTACTTCACAACGGACACGATTCAACAACATCCCCATTTAGCCTGTGAATCGATCGACACGGTGCTAAAGCGCATTAAATGTTAAGGGTGTTGTTATCATGTAAATTAATGTGAGGAAACTTTTGTTAAAGTTGACAAAAGGTTATAGAAAGGAGTAAAAAAACCCCATCAATTGGCTGTCTAAAACATTTTCTGCAGCGATTGTAAGGTTTTTTTTATTCCTCCCCATGAATCGATGTGGCGTTCATCTGCCGAAAAGAGCAGAGAATTTGGCGCTACTTTTGATGAGTAAGCAATGAGTATGTCAACATCCACTGAAGTCATCGCTCATCACTGGGCATTCGCTATCTTTCTTATTGTTGCCATTGGCCTGTGCTGCCTGATGCTTATCGGCGGTTGGTTTTTAGGCGGTCGCGCACGCGCGAGGTCAAAAAACACCCCGTTTGAATCAGGTATCGACTCGGTCGGCACCGCCCGCTTACGCCTGTCTGCCAAGTTTTATCTGGTAGCCATGTTCTTCGTTATCTTCGACGTTGAAGCGCTGTATCTGTTCGCATGGTCGACCTCTATCCGCGAAAGCGGTTGGGTAGGCTTTGTGGAAGCTGCAATTTTTATTTTTGTGTTACTGGCAGGTCTGGTTTATCTGGTGCGTATTGGCGCGCTGGACTGGACGCCCGCGCGTTCACGCCGCGAGCGTATGAACCCGGAAACGAACAGTATCGCTAATCGTCAACGCTAACCGCGAGGCATTAAGATGGATTATACGCTCACCCGCATAGATCCTAACGGTGAGAATGACCGTTACCCCCTGCAAAAACAGGAGATCGTAACCGACCCCCTGGAACAGGAAGTTAACAAGAACGTGTTCATGGGCAAACTGCATGACATGGTTAACTGGGGTCGCAAAAACTCAATCTGGCCTTATAACTTCGGCCTTTCCTGCTGCTACGTAGAGATGGTGACCTCGTTCACCGCCGTACATGACGTGGCGCGCTTTGGCGCGGAAGTCCTGCGTGCTTCACCACGTCAGGCTGACTTGATGGTGGTAGCGGGGACCTGCTTTACCAAAATGGCGCCGGTCATTCAGCGTCTTTACGATCAGATGCTGGAGCCGAAATGGGTCATTTCCATGGGCGCATGTGCCAACTCCGGCGGTATGTACGATATTTATTCGGTAGTGCAGGGCGTTGATAAGTTTATCCCTGTGGATGTTTACATCCCGGGTTGCCCGCCGCGTCCGGAAGCGTACATGCAGGCGTTAATGCTGTTGCAGGATTCCATTGGCAAAGAACGTCGTCCGCTCTCCTGGGTGGTTGGCGATCAGGGCGTTTATCGCGCCAACATGCAGTCAGAGCGCGAGCGTAAACGCGGCGAACGCATTGCAGTAACGAATCTGCGTACACCAGACGAGATTTAATTTGCGCCTGTCGGCAGCAGCATTTTACTTCGCCTATCACTACATAAATCGCGCGAAGCTCTGTCGACAGTCACCACGGACCATTTGCAATGGTGAACAATATGACCGACTTAACCGCGCAAGAAGCCGCATGGCAGACCCGGGATCACCTTGATGACCCGGTCATCGGCGAACTGCGCAACCGTTTTGGGCCGGATGCCTTTACCGTTCAGGCGACTCGCACCGGGGTACCCGTTGTTTGGGTCAAGCGTGAACAATTACTGGAAGTGGGCGATTTCTTAAAGAGGTTGCCGAAACCTTACGTCATGCTGTTTGACTTACACGGCATGGACGAACGTCTGCGCACACACCGCGAAGGGTTACCCGCCGCGGATTTTTCCGTTTTCTACCACCTGATTTCCATTGAACGCAATCGCGATATCATGCTCAAGGTGGCCTTGTCTGAAAACGACCTGCGTGTACCGACCTTCACCAAACTGTTCCCGAACGCTAACTGGTATGAGCGTGAAACCTGGGACATGTTTGGTATTGAATTTGACGGACACCCGCACCTGACGCGTCTGTTGATGCCGCCAACCTGGAAAGGCCATCCGCTGCGTAAAGACTACCCGGCGCGTGCTACCGAATTCGATCCGTTTGAGCTGACCAAAGCGAAGCAGGATCTGGAAATGGAAGCGCTGACCTTCAAACCGGAAGACTGGGGCATGCAGCGTGGTACCGAAAACGAGGACTTTATGTTCCTCAACCTCGGCCCGAACCACCCGTCTTCACACGGTGCATTCCGTATTGTTCTTCAGCTTGATGGTGAAGAGATTGTCGACTGTGTGCCTGACATCGGTTACCACCACCGTGGTGCTGAAAAGATGGGCGAACGTCAGTCCTGGCATAGCTACATTCCGTATACCGACCGTATCGAATACCTCGGCGGCTGCGTCAACGAGATGCCGTACGTGCTGGCAGTGGAAAAACTGGCGGGCATTACCGTACCGGATCGCGTTAACGTTATCCGCGTGATGCTCTCCGAGCTGTTCCGCATTAACAGCCATCTGCTGTATATCTCGACGTTTATCCAGGACGTCGGCGCCATGACGCCGGTCTTCTTTGCCTTTACCGACCGTCAGAAAATCTACGACATCGTAGAAGCGGTCACCGGCTACCGTATGCACCCGGCCTGGTTCCGTATTGGCGGCGTGGCGCATGACCTGCCGCGCGGCTGGGACAAACTGCTGCGTGAATTCCTCGACTGGATGCCGAAGCGTCTGGCGTCTTACGAGAAAGCCGCACTGCAAAACACCATTCTGAAAGGGCGTTCGCAGGGCGTTGCCGCTTACGGTAAG
This sequence comes from Citrobacter sp. CFNIH10, assembly GCF_002934585.1. NCBI lineage: Bacteria > Pseudomonadati > Pseudomonadota > Gammaproteobacteria > Enterobacterales > Enterobacteriaceae > Citrobacter > Citrobacter sp. CFNIH10. The sequence goes on along the minus strand of NZ_CP026216.1, from coordinate 4,788,413 downwards.
AAAGAAGCGCTGGACTGGGGCTGCACCGGCGCGGCGCTGCGTGCGACCGGTATTGATTTCGACGTGCGTAAAGCGCGCCCTTACTCTGGCTACGAAAACTTTGACTTTGAAGTGCCGGTTGGCGGCGGGGTTTCCGACTGCTACACCCGCGTAATGCTGAAAGTGGAAGAGCTGCGCCAGAGTCTGCGCATCCTTGAGCAGTGCCTCAACAACATGCCGGAAGGCCCGTTCAAAGCGGATCACCCGTTGACGACGCCGCCGCCGAAAGAGCGCACGCTGCAACATATCGAAACCCTGATCACCCACTTCCTGCAAGTGTCGTGGGGCCCGGTTATGCCGGCGAATGAGTCCTTCCAGATGGTGGAAGCGACTAAGGGTATCAACAGTTACTACCTGACCAGCGATGGCAGCACCATGAGTTATCGTACCCGTATTCGTACCCCGAGCTACGCGCATTTGCAGCAGATCCCGGTGGCAGTACGTGGCAGCCTGGTGTCCGACCTGATCGTCCATCTGGGTAGTATCGATTTTGTTATGTCAGATGTGGACCGCTAATTATGCACGAGAATCAACAACCACAAACCGAGGCTTTTGAGCTGAGTGCGGCAGAGCGTGAAGCCATTGAGCACGAGAAGCACCACTACGAAGACCCGCGTGCGGCGTCCATTGAAGCGCTGAAAATCGTTCAGAAGCAGCGTGGCTGGGTGCCGGACGGTGCGATCCACGCGATCGCCGATGTGCTGGGGATCCCGGCAAGCGATGTCGAAGGTGTTGCGACGTTTTACAGTCAGATCTTCCGCCAGCCGGTGGGTCGCCACGTGATCCGCTATTGCGACAGCGTGGTGTGCCATATCAACGGTTACCAGGGGATTCAGGCTGCGCTGGAGAAAAAGCTCAACATCAAGCCGGGGCAGACGACCTTCGACGGTCGCTTTACGCTGCTGCCGACCTGTTGCCTTGGGAACTGCGACAAAGGGCCGAACATGATGATCGATGAGGATACTCACGCTCACCTGACCCCGGAAGGCATTCCTGAACTGCTGGAGCGGTATAAATGAAAGACATTATCCGTACTCCCGAAACGCATCCGCTGACCTGGCGTCTGCGTGATGATAAACAGCCCGTGTGGCTGGACGAATACCGTAGCAAGAACGGCTACGAAGGTGCGCGTAAGGCGCTGACTGGTCTGTCCCCGGACGAAATCGTCAACCAGGTCAAAGACGCTGGCCTGAAAGGGCGCGGCGGCGCAGGCTTTTCCACCGGTCTGAAGTGGAGCCTGATGCCAAAAGACGAATCCATGAACATCCGCTACCTGCTGTGTAACGCGGATGAAATGGAGCCGGGCACCTATAAAGACCGTTTGCTGATGGAACAGCTGCCGCATCTGCTGGTGGAAGGCATGCTGATCTCCGCGTTTGCGCTAAAAGCGTACCGGGGCTACATCTTCCTGCGCGGTGAATACATTGAAGCCGCCGTGCATCTGCGCCGTGCGATTGCGGAAGCGACCGAAGCCGGTCTGCTCGGCAAAAACATCATGGGCACCGGTTTTGATTTCGAACTGTTTGTTCACACCGGGGCAGGGCGCTACATCTGCGGTGAAGAAACGGCGCTGATCAACTCCCTTGAAGGCCGTCGCGCTAACCCGCGTTCGAAGCCGCCGTTCCCGGCGACCTCCGGCGCATGGGGTAAACCGACCTGCGTCAACAACGTGGAAACGCTGTGTAACGTTCCGGCGATCCTCGCCAACGGCGTGGAGTGGTACCAGAACATTTCGAAGAGCAAAGATGCTGGCACCAAGCTGATGGGCTTCTCGGGTCGCGTGAAGAATCCGGGACTGTGGGAATTGCCGTTCGGTACCACCGCACGTGAGATCCTCGAAGATTACGCGGGCGGCATGCGCGATGGACTGAAGTTCAAAGCCTGGCAGCCTGGCGGCGCGGGAACTGACTTCCTGACCGAAGCGCACCTCGATCTGCCAATGGAATTTGAGAGCATTGGTAAAGCCGGAAGCCGTCTGGGTACCGCGCTGGCAATGGCAGTTGACCATGAGATAGGCATGGTGCCTCTGGTGCGTAACCTGGAAGAGTTCTTTGCTCGTGAATCCTGCGGATGGTGTACGCCATGTCGTGACGGCCTGCCGTGGAGCGTCAAAATTCTGCGTGCGCTGGAGCGTGGCGAAGGCCAGCCTGGGGATATCGAGACACTTGAGCAACTGTGTCGTTTCCTCGGCCCGGGTAAAACCTTCTGTGCACACGCACCGGGCGCGGTTGAGCCGCTACAGAGCGCCATTAAATATTTCCGCGAAGAATTCGAAGCTGGCATTAAGCAGTCGTTCAGCAATACCCACGCGATTGGTGGTATTCAGCCGAACCTGCTGAAAGAGCGCTGGTGATTACAGGCCTCTGAGCCTGTATCGCGATATGAATTTCGATTAACGCTTAGTCTCTGACTAAGCCAACTGGAAGCATGCTGACTATGGCTACGATTCATGTAGACGGCAAAGAATATGAGGTCAACGGAGCGGACAACCTGCTGGAAGCTTGTCTGTCTCTCGGCCTTGATATTCCGTACTTTTGCTGGCATCCGGCGCTGGGAAGCGTTGGTGCTTGCCGCCAGTGTGCGGTGAAGCAATACCAAAACGCGGAAGACACGCGTGGTCGCCTGGTGATGTCTTGTATGACACCGGCAACCGAAGGCACGTTTATTTCGATTGACGACGAAGAAGCGAAACAGTTCCGCGAAAGCGTGGTGGAGTGGTTGATGACCAACCACCCGCACGACTGTCCGGTCTGTGAAGAGGGCGGTAACTGCCACCTTCAGGATATGACCGTGATGACCGGCCACAGTTTCCGTCGCTATCGTTTCACCAAACGTACTCACCGCAACCAGGACCTGGGGCCGTTCATCTCTCATGAAATGAACCGCTGCATCGCCTGTTATCGCTGTGTGCGTTACTACAAAGATTATGCAGACGGTCAGGATCTGGGCGTGTATGGCGCGCACGATAACGTCTACTTCGGACGTCCGGAAGACGGTACCCTGGAGAGTGAATTCTCCGGTAACCTGGTGGAAATCTGCCCGACCGGCGTATTCACCGATAAAACGCATTCCGAACGCTATAACCGTAAATGGGACATGCAGTTTGCGCCGAGCATCTGCCAACAATGTTCCATCGGCTGTAACATCAGCCCGGGTGAGCGTTACGGCGAACTGCGTCGTATCGAAAACCGTTATAACGGGACCGTTAACCACTACTTCCTCTGCGACCGCGGTCGTTTTGGCTATGGTTACGTGAACCTGAAAGACCGTCCGCGTCAGCCAGTACAGCGTCGTGGCGATGACCTGATCACCCTCAACGCCGAACAGGCAATGCAGGGCGCGGCAGATATTCTGCGTCAGTCGAAGAAAGTGATTGGCATCGGCTCACCGCGCGCCAGCGTTGAGAGCAACTTCGCGTTGCGTGAACTGGTCGGGGCGGAAAACTTCTATACCGGGATTGCACAATCCGAGCAGGAACGTCTGCAACTGGCACTGAAGGTGCTGCGTGAAGGCGGTGTGCATACCCCTGCGCTGCGTGATATTGAATCTTACGATGCGGTACTGGTGCTGGGCGAAGACATCACTCAGACCGGCGCTCGCGTTGCACTGGCCGTGCGTCAGGCGGTGAAAGGCAAGGCACGCGAAATGGCGGCAGCCCAGAAAGTGGCTGACTGGCAGATTGCGGCGATCCTCAACATCGGCCAACGCGCGAAGCACCCGCTGTTCGTGACCAATGTGGATAACACCCGTCTGGATGATATCGCGGCCTGGACCTACCGTGCGCCGGTTGAAGATCAGGCGCGTTTAGGCTTCGCGATTGCCCATGCGCTGGACAACAATGCGCCAGCCGTTGACGGCATCAGCAGTGACCTGCAAAACAAAATCGACGTGATCGTCCAGGCGCTGGCGGGGGCGAAAAAACCGCTGATCATTTCCGGTACCAACGCCGGTAGCGCAGAAGTGATTCAGGCGGCTGCCAACGTGGCGAAAGCGCTGAAAGGTCGCGGTGCGGACGTCGGCATCACGATGATTACCCGTTCGGTTAACAGTATGGGTCTGGGCATTATGGGCGGTGGTTCGCTCGACGATGCGCTGACCGAACTGGAAACCGGTCGTGCTGACGCGGTGGTCGTGCTGGAAAACGATCTGCATCGTCATGCGTCGGCAACGCGCGTGAATGCTGCGCTGGCAAAAGCGCCGCTGGTGATGGTGGTTGACCATCAGCGTACGGCGATCATGGAAAACGCCCATCTGGTGCTTTCCGCCGCCAGCTTTGCCGAAAGCGACGGCACGGTCATCAACAACGAAGGCCGTGCTCAGCGTTTCTTCCAGGTTTACGATCCGGCGTACTACGACAGCAATACCATCATGCTGGAAAGCTGGCGCTGGTTGCATTCACTGCACAGCACCGTACAGAACCGCGAAGTGGACTGGACGCAGCTTGACCACGTGATCGACGCGGTCGTCGCCGCGATGCCTGAACTGGCCGGTATTAAAGATGCTGCGCCGGATGCCACCTTCCGCATTCGTGGACAAAAACTGGCGCGTGAGCCGCACCGTTACAGTGGTCGTACGGCGATGCGCGCGAACATCAGCGTTCATGAACCGCGTCAGCCGCAGGACAAAGACACGATGTTTGCCTTCTCAATGGAAGGGAACAACCAGCCGTCTGCGCCGCGTTCACAGATTCCATTTGCCTGGGCGCCGGGCTGGAACTCTCCACAGGCGTGGAACAAGTTCCAGGATGAAGTGGGCGGGAAACTGCGCCATGGCGATCCGGGTGTGCGTCTGATTGAAGCCTCGGAGGGCAGTCTGGATTACTTCACGACGGTTCCTGCAAGCTTCCAGGCCCAGGACGGTCAGTGGCGTATCGCGCCGTACTACCATCTGTTTGGTAGCGATGAACTGTCTCAGCGTGCGCCGGTCTTCCAGAGCCGCATGCCGCAACCGTACATCAAACTCAACCCGGCCGATGCCGCGAAGTTGGGAGTGAATGCCGGTACCCGCGTCTCCTTTAGCTACGATGGCAATACGGTCACGCTGCCGGTTGAAATCGCCGAAGGGCTGACGGCAGGGCAGGTTGGCTTGCCGATGGGCATGCCGGGCATTGCCCCTGTTCTGGCGGGTGCGCGTCTTGAGGATCTGCAGGAGGCACAACAATGAGTTGGATTACACCGGATCTGATCGAAATCCTGCTGACCATCCTCAAAGCGGTGGTGATTCTGCTGGTGGTGGTCACCTGCGGGGCATTCATGAGCTTTGGCGAACGTCGTCTGCTGGGTCTGTTCCAGAACCGTTACGGACCGAACCGTGTAGGCTGGGGTGGTTCGCTCCAGCTGGTTGCGGACATGATCAAGATGTTCTTTAAAGAAGACTGGATCCCGAAATTTTCGGATCGCGTCATCTTTACCCTTGCGCCAATGATCGCCTTTACCTCGCTGCTGCTGGCGTTTGCCATCGTGCCGGTGAGTCCGGGTTGGGTGGTCGCGGATCTGAACATCGGGATCTTGTTCTTCCTGATGATGGCGGGTCTGGCGGTGTATGCGGTGCTGTTCGCCGGTTGGTCGAGCAACAACAAATACTCGCTGTTGGGTGCGATGCGTGCGTCTGCGCAGACGCTCAGCTACGAAGTGTTCCTCGGGCTTTCCCTGATGGGCGTGGTGGCGCAGGCCGGTTCCTTTAACATGACCGACATCGTCAACAGCCAGGCTGATATCTGGAACGTTATTCCGCAGTTCTTTGGTTTTGTCACCTTCGCTATCGCGGGCGTGGCGGTGTGTCACCGTCATCCGTTTGACCAGCCGGAAGCCGAGCAGGAACTGGCCGATGGTTACCACATTGAATACTCCGGGATGAAATTCGGTCTGTTCTTTGTGGGCGAGTACATCGGTATCGTCACCATTTCTGCGCTGATGGTTACCCTGTTCTTCGGTGGCTGGCAGGGCCCGTTCTTACCGCCATTCATCTGGTTCGCGATTAAAACCGCGTTCTTCATGATGATGTTCATTTTGATTCGTGCGTCGTTACCGCGTCCTCGTTATGACCAGGTAATGTCCTTCGGCTGGAAAATCTGCCTGCCGCTGACGCTCATCAACTTGCTGGTAACGGCGGCTGTCATTCTCTGGCAGGCGCAATAAGGGGCACAAAGACCATGACCTTAAAAGAATTGTTAGTAGGCTTCGGCACCCAGGTACGCAGTATCTGGATGATCGGCCTGCATGCGTTCGCCAAACGCGAAACGCAGATGTACCCGGAAGAGCCGGTCTATCTACCGCCCCGTTTTCGTGGTCGCATTGTTCTGACGCGCGACCCGGACGGTGAGGAGCGCTGCGTTGCCTGTAACCTGTGTGCGGTAGCGTGTCCGGTAGGCTGTATCTCTCTGCAAAAAGCAGAGACCAAAGATGGTCGCTGGTATCCGGAGTTTTTCCGCATTAACTTCTCACGCTGCATTTTCTGCGGTCTGTGCGAAGAAGCCTGTCCAACAACCGCGATTCAGCTTACGCCAGATTTCGAACTGGGTGAGTACAAGCGCCAGGATCTGGTTTACGAGAAAGAGGATCTGCTGATCTCCGGTCCGGGCAAATACCCGGAATATAACTTCTACCGGATGGCAGGTATGGCAATCGACGGCAAAGATAAGGGCGAAGCAGAGAACGAAGCCAAGCCTATCGACGTCAAGAGCCTGTTACCGTAAGGAGAGGGGCAATGGAGTTCGCTTTTTATATCTGTGGCCTGGTCGCCATTCTCGCAACCTTGCGGGTGATCACCCATACCAATCCGGTGCACGCGCTGCTGTACCTGATTATTTCGCTGCTGGCGATTTCCGGGGTGTTCTTCTCGCTGGGCGCTTATTTCGCGGGTGCGCTGGAAATCATCGTTTACGCGGGCGCCATTATGGTGCTGTTCGTGTTTGTGGTGATGATGCTCAACCTGGGCGGTTCTGAAATCGAACAGGAACGTCAGTGGCTGAAGCCGCAGGTGTGGATTGGCCCGGCAATTCTGTCGGCTATCATGCTGGTGGTGATTGTTTACGCCATTCTGGGGGTTAACGATCAGGGTATCGACGGTACGCCAATCAGCGCGAAAGCGGTAGGTATTACCCTGTTCGGGCCTTACGTACTGGCGGTTGAACTGGCATCCATGCTGCTGCTGGCAGGTCTGGTTGTTGCCTTCCACGTTGGACGCGAAGAGCGTTCAGGTGAAGTGCTGAGCAACCGTAAAGACGATAGCGCGAAAAGAAAAACGGAGGAGCACGCATGATCCCCTTACAACATGGACTGATCCTCGCTGCGATTTTATTCGTTCTGGGTTTAACCGGTCTGGTTATCCGCCGCAATCTGCTGTTTATGCTGATTGGCCTGGAAATCATGATCAACGCTTCCGCGCTGGCCTTTGTGGTTGCCGGTAGCTACTGGGGCCAGACCGATGGTCAGGTGATGTATATTCTCGCCATCAGCCTTGCGGCTGCCGAAGCGAGTATAGGGCTTGCGCTGTTGCTGCAACTTCATCGCCGTCGCCAGAACCTGAACATCGATTCAGTAAGTGAGATGCGTGGATGAACATGCTTGCCTTAACCATCATTCTGCCATTGATTGGCTTTGTCCTGCTGGCGTTCTCTCGCGGACGCTGGTCAGAAAATCTCTCCGCAACCGTGGGCGTAGGCTCCATTGGTCTGGCGGCGCTGGTCACTGCCTTTGTCGGGATGGACTTCTTCGCCAACGGCAAGCAGGCGTTCAGCCAGCCGCTGTGGACGTGGATGTCTGTCGGTAACTTCAACATTGGTTTCAACCTGGTACTGGACGGCCTGTCGCTGACCATGCTGTCGGTTGTCACTGGTGTCGGTTTCCTGATCCACATGTTCGCCTCCTGGTACATGCGCGGTGAAGAGGGCTACTCCCGCTTCTTCGCTTACACGAACCTGTTTATCGCCAGCATGGTTGTTCTGGTGCTGTCCGATAACCTGCTGTTGATGTACCTCGGCTGGGAAGGCGTGGGCCTGTGCTCTTACCTGCTGATCGGTTTCTATTACACCGATCCAAAGAATGGCGCTGCGGCGATGAAAGCGTTCGTCGTGACCCGTGTGGGTGACGTGTTCCTCGCGTTCGCACTGTTCATTCTGTACAACGAGCTGGGTACCCTGAACTTCCGTGAAATGGTTGAACTGGCGCCAGCACACTTCGCCGCAGGCAACAATATGTTGACGTGGGCGACGCTAATGCTGCTGGGTGGTGCTGTGGGTAAATCGGCACAGTTGCCGTTGCAGACATGGCTGGCTGACGCGATGGCGGGCCCGACGCCTGTCTCCGCGCTGATCCACGCCGCAACAATGGTGACCGCCGGTGTTTACCTGATTGCCCGTACGCATGGCCTGTTCCTGATGACCCCGGAAGTTCTGCATCTGGTCGGTATCGTGGGTGCGGTGACGCTGGTGATGGCAGGTTTTGCCGCACTGGTGCAAACCGACATCAAGCGCGTACTCGCTTATTCCACCATGAGCCAGATCGGCTACATGTTCCTGGCGCTGGGCGTTCAGGCATGGGATGCGGCGATTTTCCACCTGATGACGCACGCCTTCTTTAAAGCGCTGCTGTTCCTGGCGTCCGGTTCCGTCATTCTGGCCTGCCATCACGAACAGAACATCTTCAAGATGGGTGGCCTGCGTAAGTCCATTCCGCTGGTTTATCTCTGCTTCCTGGTGGGCGGTGCGGCGCTGTCGGCGCTGCCGCTGATTACCGCAGGCTTCTTCAGTAAGGATGAGATTCTGGCAGGCGCGATGGCGAATGGTCATATCAATCTGATGGTGGCAGGACTGGTCGGTGCGTTCATGACCTCCCTGTATACCTTCCGTATGATTTTCATCGTGTTCCACGGTAAAGAACAAATTCATGCTCATGCAGGGAAGGGGATTACTCACCACCTGCCGTTGATTGTCCTGATGATCCTGTCCACCTTCGTAGGCGCGCTGATTGTGCCGCCGCTGCAGGGTGTACTGCCACAGACAACTGAACTTGAGCATGGCCGCGTGATGACCCTGGAAATGACTTCTGGCGTGGTAGCGATTGCGGGCATCCTGATTGCCGCATGGTTGTGGCTGGGTAAACGTACTCTGGTGACCTCGATTGCCAACAGTGCGCCGGGTCGTCTGCTGGGCACCTGGTGGTATAACGCCTGGGGCTTCGACTGGCTGTACGACAAAGTGTTCGTTAAGCCGTTCCTTGGCGTCGCCTGGCTGCTTAAACGCGATCCGCTCAATGCCCTGATGAACGTGCCAGCTATCCTTTCCCGCTTTGCAGGTAAAGGCCTGCTGTTCAGCGAGAACGGTTATCTGCGCTGGTATGTCGCATCAATGAGCATTGGCGCCGTAGTGGTGCTGGCACTGCTGATGGTACTGCGTTGAGTTTGCGGGCTGGATGAACGACTGCCGGATGGCGCTACGCTTATCCGGCCTACACGCTCAAAGAGAATTTTTAGAAAATTCGTTGAAAATCAGGTCCAACTGGACAGGCGTTATCGGCGAAGTCAGAGTGAGCACCGCCTGTGCACCGCAACCGGAGCGTACTGAGGTATGTGAGGATTGCGAGCACTGTCGGGGTTCGCTATGACGAGTGAGATAGCCTGAACCGGACTTAAACAAGGAACAAAGATCACCATGTTATTACCTTGGTTGATATTAATCCCCTTTATCGGTGGCTTCCTGTGCTGGCAGACCGAACGCTTTGGCGTGAAGGTGCCGCGCTGGATCGCGCTGATCACCATGGGACTGACGCTCGCGCTTGGCCTGCAACTGTGGCTACAGGGCGGTTATTCGCTGACGCAGTCTGCTGGCATTCCGCAGTGGCAGTCTGAATTTGTCCTGCCGTGGATCCCGCGCTTTGGCATCTCGATTCACCTGGCAATCGACGGTTTGTCGCTGCTGATGGTGGTGCTGACCGGTCTGCTTGGCGTTCTGGCGGTGTTGTGTTCCTGGCGAGAAATCGAAAAATACCAGGGCTTCTTCCACCTGAACCTGATGTGGATCCTGGGCGGCGTGATCGGTGTGTTCCTTGCCATCGACATGTTCCTGTTCTTCTTCTTCTGGGAAATGATGCTGGTGCCGATGTACTTCCTGATCGCGCTGTGGGGCCACAAGGCGTCCGACGGTAAAACGCGTATCACGGCGGCAACCAAGTTCTTCATTTACACCCAGGCGAGCGGTCTGGTGATGCTGATTGCCATCCTGGCGCTGGTGTTCGTTCACCATAATGCGACCGGCGTGTGGACCTTCAACTATGAAGACCTGCTGAAAACGCCGATGTCGCATGGCGTCGAATATCTGCTGATGCTGGGCTTCTTCATCGCGTTTGCGGTGAAAATGCCGGTGGTTCCACTGCACGGCTGGCTGCCAGATGCGCACTCCCAGGCACCGACCGCGGGTTCTGTTGACCTCGCCGGTATTTTGCTGAAAACCGCCGCTTACGGTCTGCTGCGTTTCTCTCTGCCGCTGTTCCCGAACGCGTCAGCGGAGTTCGCGCCTATCGCGATGTGGCTGGGCGTTATCGGTATCTTCTACGGTGCATGGATGGCGTTCACGCAGTACGACATTAAACGTCTGATCGCCTACACCTCGGTTTCACACATGGGTTTCGTGCTGATTGCCATCTACACCGGCAGCCAACTGGCGTACCAGGGGGCGGTGATTCAGATGATTGCGCACGGCCTGTCCGCTGCGGGTCTGTTCATTCTGTGTGGTCAACTGTACGAACGTCTGCACACCCGCGACATGCGTATGATGGGCGGCCTGTGGGGCAAAATGAAATGGTTACCGGCGCTGTCGATGTTCTTCGCCGTGGCGACGCTGGGTATGCCTGGCACCGGTAACTTCGTTGGCGAATTCATGATCCTGTTTGGCAGCTACCAGGTGGTTCCGGTCATCACCGTGATTTCGACCTTTGGTCTGGTGTTTGCCTCTGTTTACTCGCTGGCGATGCTACATCGCGCTTACTTCGGTAAAGCGAAGAGCCAGATTGCACAACAAGAACTGCCAGGGATGTCGCTGCGTGAGCTGTTTATCATCCTGTTGCTGGTCGTGCTTCTGGTACTGCTTGGCTTCTATCCGCAGCCGATTCTGGATACCTCGCATTCTGCGATGAGCAACATCCAGCAGTGGTTTGTTAATTCCGTTACTACTACAAGGCCGTAAATCGCCATGACAATAACTCCACAACACCTGATTGCGCTGCTACCGCTGCTGATCGTCGGCTTGACGGTGGTGGTTGTGATGCTCTCCATTGCGTGGCGACGCAATCACTTCCTCAATGCCACGCTGTCGGTCATTGGGCTTAACGCCGCGCTGGTTTCGCTCTGGTTTGTTGGCCAGGCTGGCGCGATGGACGTGACCCCGCTGATGCGGGTTGACGGTTTCGCAATGCTCTACACCGGACTGGTTCTGCTGGCGAGTCTGGCGACCTGTACTTTTGCCTACCCGTGGCTGGAAGGCTATGACGATAACCGGGAAGAGTTCTACCTGCTGGTGTTGATTGCCGCGCTGGGTGGCATTCTGCTGGCGAACGCCAATCATCTGGCGGCGCTGTTCCTTGGTATCGAACTGATCTCCCTGCCGCTGTTTGGTCTGGTGGGCTATGCCTTCCGTCAGAAACGTTCGCTGGAAGCCAGTATCAAATACACCATCCTGTCTGCTGCCGCCTCGTCATTCCTGCTGTTTGGTATGGCGCTGGTGTACGCGCAGTCTGGCAACCTGTCGTTTGTCGCGCTCGGTAAGAGCCTCGGCGACGGTATGTTGAACGAGCCGCTGCTGCTGGCGGGCTTCGGGATGATGATTGTTGGTCTGGGCTTTAAACTCTCTCTGGTTCCGTTCCACCTGTGGACGCCAGACGTATACCAGGGTGCACCGGCTCCGGTTTCCACCTTCCTGGCGACGGCGAGCAAAATCGCTATCTTCGGCGTGGTGATGCGTCTGTTCCTGTACGCGCCGGTTGGCGACAGTGAAGCGGTTCGCGTGGTGCTTGGCGTGATCGCCTTTGCTTCCATCATCTTCGGTAACCTGATGGCGCTGAGCCAGACTAACATCAAGCGTCTGCTGGGTTATTCGTCTATCTCTCACCTCGGCTACCTGTTAGTGGCGCTGATTGCTCTGCAGAGCGGCGAGATGTCCATGGAAGCGGTCGGCGTTTACCTTGCCGGTTACCTGTTCAGCAGCCTCGGCGCGTTCGGCGTGGTCAGCCTGATGTCCAGTCCGTACCGTGGTCCGGATGCCGATTCTCTGTTCTCCTACCGTGGGCTGTTCTGGCATCGTCCGATCCTCGCGGCAGTGATGACGGTAATGATGCTGTCTCTGGCGGGTATCCCGATGACGCTGGGCTTTATCGGTAAATTCTACGTGCTGGCAGTCGGTGTGCAGGCGAACCTATGGTGGCTGGTTGCTGCTGTGGTGGTTGGTTCCGCGATTGGTTTGTATTACTACCTGCGTGTTGCCGTGAGTCTGTACCTGAGCGCACCGCAGCAGCTTAACCGCGATGCGCCGTCTAACTGGCAGTACAGCGCAGGCGGTATTGTGGTACTGATCTCCGCACTGCTGGTGCTGGTGCTGGGTATTTACCCGCAGCCGCTGATCAGTATTGTGCAGTTAGCCGCACCGCTGATGTAAGCGACAAGCAAAAACGAAAAACCCGCCGAGGCGGGTTTTTTTATGGATGAAGAATCTTCAGGCAATCAACTGACGACTGACCAGCGGGCCGCTGATGTTTTGCGCCGCGCGGTCCATCACTTCCTGAATAACGGATGACAGTTCATTCACTTCAAACTTCGCCACGTAGCCATCGGCTTTCACTTTGCGGACGTGATCTTCATTGGCACTACCGGAAAGAGAAGAGTGGATCACCACCGGAATTTTCTTCAGCCGCTCGTCGGTTTTGATTTTTCGGGTCAGGGTGAAACCATCCATCTCCGGCATTTCCAGATCGGTTAACACCAGTGCGATCTTCTCGCTAATCGCTTTACCTTCCGCTTCCGCTTCCTGCGCCAGTTGCTGAATTTTGTCCCAGGCATCTTTACCGGTGACGTGCATTTGATGGGGAATGTCCATGGCCGTCAGACCTTTCTCCAGCATCGCACGGGCTACGCGGGAGTCTTCCGCGACAATAGCCACGGCACCGGGAGTGATGTTGAACTTATTGGTTTTCAGTTCCGTTGCGCGCAGGTCGTGATTCGATGGCACGATGTCATACAGAATCTGTTCTACGTCGAGCACCAGCGCCAGGTTGTTGGTCTCTTTGTCTTCATCCAGACAGGCGATACTGGTGATGTAGCGGCCGTTCACCGCTTTCTCTGCGGTGTGTACCTGCTTCCAGTCCAGGCGCATGATGTTTTCGACCGACTCGACGGCGAAGGCCTGCACGCTACGGGCATATTCGGTGATTAACAGAATGTTGAGTCCATTCTCCGGCTTGCAGCCGGCTACGGCGGGGAGGTCAATAACCGGAATCACCTGATCGCGAATATTGACCATTCCCAGCAATGGCGCCTTCATCCCTGCCGGACGAGTAAAGGCAGGCATAGGTACAATTTCGCGCAACTTGAACACGTTAATGCCAAACAGCTCAGATTTCTGTTCGTGCAGGGAGTTTCCCAGACGAAACAGCAGCAGTTCAAAGCGGTTGGACAGGGTCAGATTCGCCCTGTCATCGATATCTTTCTGGAAATTGTCCATGCTGTCCTCAGTGTGAATACTGCGTTTTTACTGTTATCGGCACTGAGAGCAAAAAATGGAGCCCTAAACCGTGAAAATGGCGAAATCGTCGGCAAGTTCAGTGGAAGGGAAGATAGCCTGACACTCTGCCAGCAGTCGCTGGCAACCTGCGGCGTCATAGCGCGAACTGACGTGCGTTATGATGAGCTTTCCGACTGCAGCCTCCCGTGCCAGCAGTGCCGCCTGGCGGGTGGAACTGTGTCCACGGCTGTTGGCCTTTTCTTCCATTGACGTATCCAGCGTGGTTTCGTGAATCATCACGTCGACCCCTTTCGCCAGATCAAGCGCGGATGCGCAGGGCGCGGTATCGCCAAAAATCGCGACCGTTTTACCGGGCGTCGCTGGGGCAAGAAAATCGGCCCCGCGTATCACGCTGCCGTCTTCCAGGGTGACCGTTTTGCCTGCTTTCAGATCCTGAAACCAGGGACCGGCCTTCACCCCAGCGGCTTTCAGCGCTTTGGCGTTGAGCGCGCCGGGTTTATCATGCTCCTCAACGCGGTAACCGTAACATTCCAGCGGGTGTTCAAGCGGGTAAGCCGTTACTTTTCGCAGCCCGTCATCAAGAATTTCCCCGGCGGTGATTTCGACGATTTCCAGCGGATAGTCAGTCCATGAGCCGCTCAGACGCAGCGCGGTTTCAGTAAACTCACGCAGCCCCTTCGGCCCGTAAAGCGTTAGCGGATGAGCATTGCCCGCCATCGAACGACTGCACAGTAAACCCGGCAAACCGAACAGATGATCGCCGTGCAGATGGCTGATGAAAATCCGTTCAATTTTGCCGGGATGATATGCCGTGCTCAACATCTGATGTTGCGTACCTTCACCACAGTCAAACAGCCATAGCGCGGGCTGCGTCGGGTGTTGATGATGTAGCAAAATGGCTGTCACGTTGCGCGTACGCGTGGGCACGCCAGCTGAGGTACCCAGAAAGAGAAATTCCATTATTTCATTACACTTTTGAAAAATAATCTGGCTAGTATAAATCGTTTACGGAAAAGGAGCGCACGATGATTACCTGGCAAGACCTGCATCATTCGGAATTAACCGTCCCACAGCTCTATGCGCTGTTAAAACTGCGCTGTGCGGTGTTTGTTGTGGAGCAGAACTGTCCCTATCTCGACGTAGACGGTGACGATCTGGTGGGTGAGAACCGCCATATCCTGGGCTGGCATGACGGCGAGCTGGTGGCGTATGCGAGGATTCTTAAAAGCACTGAAGATCTGGAGCCCGTCGTGATTGGACGGGTGATCGTCAGTGAAGCGTTACGCGGTGAAAAGCTGGGCCAAAATTTGATGGCGCAGACGCTGGCGTCTTGTCAGCGACACTGGCCGGAGAAGGCGCTGTATCTGGGCGCACAGGCGCATTTGCAGGCATTCTATGCACGATTTGGTTTTGCTCCGGTCACCGAAGTCTATGAGGAAGATGGCATCCCACATGTGGGGATGGCGCGCGAAGCGATTCGGGCGGGATCCTGAGTCGTTGTCTATAGTTAGGGGCAGGTTTACTAACATGGAGAACGAGAATGTCTTATCAATTTGGTGATTCGCGTATTGATGACGACCTGACGTTGCTGAGTGAAACGCTGGAAGAGGTGCTGCGTTCCTCAGGGGATCCCGCCGATCAGAAATACATTGAGCTGAAAGCGCGGGCTGAAAAGGCGCTGGATGAGGTCAAAAATCGCGTAAGTCAGGCTTCAGATAGCTATTATTATCGTGCCAGACAGGCCGTTTATCGTGCAGATGACTATGTACACGAAAAGCCCTGGCAGGGGATTGGCGTTGGCGCGGCGGTCGGACTGGTGCTCGGCTTACTGCTGGCACGACGCTAATCTGCAAGCGAGATCGCATTGACTCCCTAAACTGGGGTACTGCTTTTTTTGTGCAGTACCCCGTATAATGTGAGGTTTTTAACAGGGAGAGGTCCGCGTGCATTCACTCACTACTGCGCTGGAAGGTCTGACGCGTCTTTTGTCGCAGGCAATCCCGGCGGCACCAGGCATTCGGGTTCTCGATGTTCCTTTTCCCCTTAATGACGCTTTCGATGCGTTAAGCTGGCTGGCAAGTCAGTCCATTTATCCGCAATTTTACTGGCAGCAGCGCAACGGTGATGAAGAGGCCGCCGTGCTGGGCGTCGTTGCGCCATTTTCTTCTCTCGATGAGGCGCAATGCTTTCTTCGCCAACATCCGCAGCAAACCGACCTGCGTATCTGGGGACTGAATGCGTTTGATCCAGAGCAGGGTAACCTGGTGTTACCGCGTCTTGAGTGGCGGCGCTGTGCGGGCGTGGCTGTGCTGCGTCTGCATTTGTGGAGTGATGTTTCTCTGCGCGAGGATGCTGACCGGGCGCTGATCTTTCTCGCCTCGCTGGCGAGTGTAAAACCGCTGCCGACATTGCGTCTGAGCAAAACCGCTGAACAGCACTGGCCCGAAAAAGCAGGCTGGATCACCCTGATTGAGCAGGCCACGCAGACGATTGCCGAAGGTGAACTGGATAAAGTGGTGCTGGCGCGCGCCAGCGATCTGCACTTTTCTCGCCCGGTGAATGCCGCTGCTGTGATGGCTTCAAGTCGCCGTTTGAACCTGAACTGCTACCATTTTTATATGGCTTTTTCTGCGCAGAGTGCATTCCTGGGTTCGTCTCCGGAACGTCTCTGGCGACGTCGCAATACCGCGCTCCGTACCGAGGCGCTCGCCGGGACGGTAGCGAATCACCCGGATGATTATAAGGCCTGGCAACTGGGCGAATGGCTGATGAAGGACGACAAAAATCAGCGCGAAAATATGCTGGTGGTCGAGGATATCTGTCAGCGCCTGCAGGACTACACGCATACACTGGATGTTTTGCCGCCGCAGGTGCTGCGGTTGCGAAAAGTGCAGCATTTGCGACGCTGCATCTGGACGGCGCTGAATCAGGCGGATGACACGCTCTGTTTACTGCAGTTGCAGCCCACGGCAGCCGTGGCCGGGATCCCACGCGAACGGGCACGGGCATTTATTCAGCAGCGTGAACCTTTTGCGCGGGAATGGTACGCCGGGTCGGCGGGCTATCTGTCATTACAGCAAAGCGAATTTTGTGTTTCGCTGCGGTCGGCGAAAATCAGCGGTAACGTGGTTCGGCTGTATGCCGGTGCGGGTATTGTTCGTGGGTCAGACCCTGAGCAGGAGTGGCAGGAAATCGATAATAAAGCCGCTGGTCTGCGATCTTTGTTACAGATGGATGGATAATGAGTTACATATTCCCGACTCATATCAATAATCCCTTTTTTCCGTTCTTTATACTGAGTCGCAATATTGATACCGGACAATCTCATGTCAGTAAGCGCATTTAACCGACGCTGGGCGGCGGTCATTCTGGAAGCATTAACTCGCCATGGCGTCAGGCATGTTTGCATTGCCCCTGGCTCTCGTTCCACGCCGCTCACTCTGGCGGCGGCGGAAAATTCGGCTTTTATTCACCACACGCATTTTGATGAGCGTGGTCTTGGTCATCTGGCGCTGGGACTGGCGAAGGTGAGTAAACAGCCTGTTGCCGTGATCGTGACCTCCGGTACGGCGGTCGCTAACCTCTATCCGGCGCTGATTGAAGCGGGGCTGACCGGTGAAAAACTGATCCTTCTGACGGCCGATCGTCCTCCTGAACTGATTGACTGCGGCGCGAATCAGGCGATTCGTCAGGCGGGCATGTTTGCGTCACACCCGTCACAAACGCTTTCGCTTCCGCGCCCGACGCAGGACATTCCGGCCCGTTGGCTGGTGTCGACTATCGATAATGCGCTGGCCTCGCTGCATGCCGGCGCGGTCCATATCAACTGTCCGTTTGCCGAGCCGTTATATGGCGAGATGGACGAAACCGGTCTGGCCTGGCAACAGCGTCTCGGTGACTGGTGGCAGGATGACAAACCTTGGCTGCGCGAAGCGCGTCGGCTGGAGAGCGACAAACAGCGCGACTGGTTCTTCTGGCGGCAAAAACGCGGCGTTGTTGTTGCCGGGCGAATGGGTGCAGAAGAGGGCAAGAAAGTTGCGCAATGGGCGCAGACGTTGGGCTGGCCGCTGATTGGCGATGTGCTGTCGCAAACCGGACAGCCGCTTCCCTGTGCCGACCTCTGGCTCGGCAATCCGAAGGCGGTGACGGAACTGCAGCAGGCACAGATTGTGGTGCAGCTGGGCAGCAGTCTGACCGGAAAACGTTTACTGCAATGGCAGGCGACCTGCGAGCCGGAGGAGTACTGGATTGTCGATAATATCGAAGGGCGGCTGGATCCGGCGCATCATCGCGGTCGTCGTCTGGTGGCAAAAATCGGCGACTGGCTGGAACTGCATCCTGCGGAAAAACGGCAACCGTGGTGTGTAGACATTCCGCGTCTGGCGGAGCAGGCCTGGCAGGCCGTGGCGGCGCGGCGTGATACTTTTGGCGAGGCGCAACTGGCGCATCGCATTCGCGACTATCTGCCCGAGCAGGGACAGCTTTTTGTCGGCAACAGCCTGGTGGTGCGCCTGATTGACGCGCTGTCGCAGCTTCCGGCAGGTTACCCGGTATACAGCAATCGCGGCGCAAGTGGTATTGATGGTCTGTTATCGACCGCTGCGGGCGTGCAGCGCGCCAGCGCGAAATCAACGCTGGCGATCGTGGGCGATTTATCGGTGTTGTACGATCTCAATGCGTTAGCCCTGTTACGGCAGGTCTCCGCGCCGTTCGTACTGATTGTGGTGAACAATAACGGCGGGCAGATTTTCTCGCTGCTGCCCACGCCGCAGAGCGAACGTGAACGCTTCTACCTGATGCCGCAAAATGTCCATTTTGAACACGCGGCTGCAATGTTTAACCTCAAGTATCATCGTCCGGAAAGCTGGGATGAACTGGAGGCGGCGCTGGCTGGCGCGTGGCGTATGCCTGCGACCACGGTGATTGAACTGGTGGTCAACGACACCGACGGCGCGCAGACGCTACAACAGCTGCTGGCGCAGGTGAGCCAATTATGATCCTGCACGCGCAGGCAAAAGCCGCGCAGTCAGACTCACCCTGGCTGGTTTTCCTGCACGGTTTTTCCGGCGATAGCCAGGAATGGCAACCGATCGGCGAGCGGCTTTCCGGCTTTTCACGCTTGTACATCGATCTGCCTGGTCACGGTGGATCGGCGGAGATCCGCGTCAGCGGATTTACCGATGTGATCAGCTTGCTGCGTGATACCCTCATTAGTTACAACATACTGAAATACTGGCTGGTGGGATATTCCCTCGGCGGCAGAGTGGCGATGATCGCGGCCTGTCAGGAAATGCCGGGGCTTTGCGGCCTGGTGGTTGAAGGCGGGCATCCGGGACTGCAAAGCGACGCCGAACGCGACACGCGCCGGGATTCTGACCATCACTGGGCGGAACGTTTTCGCCATGACGCGCTGACTGAGGTGTTTACTGACTGGTATCAGCAGCCGGTTTTTGCTTCGCTGAACGCGCGGCAACGAGAAGCGCTGGTCGCGCTGCGTAGCCAGAATAACGGCGAAACGCTGGCGGCAATGCTGGAAGCCACTTCGCTGGCGGTCCAGCCTGATTTACGCGCTGCGCTCACCGCGCGCGCCTTTCCGTTTTATTATTTATGTGGTGAACGTGACAGCAAATTCTGCGCCCTGGCGACGGAATTAGCGGCGACCCGCCATGTGATTCGTAACGCCGGACACAATGCGCACCGGGAAAATCCCGCAGGCGTGGTGGACTGTCTGGCTCAGATTCTGCGTCTCTGACTAAAGGACACACTATGATCTATCCTGATGAAACAATGCTTTACGCACCGGTAGAATGGCACGATTGCTCGGAAGGCTACACCGACATTCGCTATGAGAAATCGACCGACGGTATCGCAAAAATCACCATTAATCGTCCGCAGGTGCGCAACGCATTCCGTCCTCTGACCGTCAAAGAGATGATTCAGGCGATGGCGGATGCCCGTTACGACGATAACGTGGGCGTGATTATTCTGACTGGCGCAGGCGATAAAGCCTTTTGTTCTGGCGGCGACCAGAAGGTTCGCGGCGACTACGGCGGCTATCAGGATGACTCTGGTGTGCATCACCTGAACGTGCTGGATTTCCAGCGCCAGATCCGTACCTGTCCGAAGCCGGTCGTGGCGATGGTGGCGGGTTATTCCATTGGCGGTGGTCACGTGCTGCATATGATGTGCGACCTGACGATTGCGGCGGAAAATGCCATCTTCGGGCAGACCGGCCCGAAAGTCGGCTCCTTTGACGGCGGCTGGGGGGCGTCTTACATGGCGCGGATCGTGGGGCAGAAGAAAGCGCGTGAAATCTGGTTCCTGTGCCGTCAGTACGATGCCAAACAGGCGCTGGATATGGGGCTGGTGAACACCGTTGTCCCATTGGCTGAACTCGAAAAAGAGACCGTGCGCTGGTGTCGTGAAATGCTGCAAAACAGCCCGATGGCGCTGCGTTGCCTGAAAGCGGCGCTGAACGCCGACTGTGATGGTCAGGCCGGTTTGCAGGAGCTGGCGGGTAACGCCACCATGCTGTTCTACATGACGGAAGAAGGTCAGGAAGGCCGTAACGCCTTCAACCAGAAACGTCAGCCTGATTTCAGCAAATTCAAACGGAATCCGTAATGCGTAGCGCGCAGGTATACCGCTGGCAGATCCCCATGGACGCGGGGGTGGTTCTGCGCGACAGGCGGTTAAAAACGCGTGACGGGCTGTATGTTCGCCTGCACGACGGCGAGCGTCAGGGATGGGGAGAGATCTCCCCACTGCCGGGATTCAGTCAGGAAACCCAGGAAGAGGCGCAGGTTGCGCTGCTGGCCTGGGTTGACGGCTGGCTGCAGGGAGAAGATGCATTGCCTGACATGCCTTCTGTGGCCTTTGGCGTCAGTTGTGCGCTGGCGGAAATAGCCGGAACGCTGCCTGAAGCCGCAGACTATCGGGCGGCGCCGCTGTGTACCGGGGACCCGGACGATCTGGTGCTGCAACTGGCGGATATGCCCGGCGAAAAAGTCGCGAAGGTGAAGGTCGGACTGTACGAAGCGGTTCGCGACGGCATGGTGGTCAACCTGCTGCTGGAGGCGATACCGGAACTGCGGCTGCGGCTGGATGCCAACCGCGCCTGGACGCCGTTGAAGGCGCAGCAGTTCGCGAAGTACGTGAACCCGGACTACCGTAACCGCATCGCCTTCCTCGAAGAACCGTGCAAAACGCGCGACGACTCGCGAGCCTTTGCCCGTGAAACCGGGATTGCTATCGCCTGGGACGAAAGCCTGCGTGAGGCGGATTTTGTCTTTGAAGCAGAAGAGGGCGTACGTGCAGTGGTGATCAAACCGACGCTGACCGGGTCGCTGGAAAAAGTGCGTGAGCAGGTACAGGCCGCGCATGCACTGGGGCTGACGGCGGTGATCAGTTCATCCATCGAGTCGAGCCTGGGTCTGACCCAACTGGCGCGCATTGCCGCGTGGCTGACGCCGGACACCATTCCGGGACTGGATACGCTGAGCCTGATGCAGGCGCAGCAGATTCGCCACTGGCCGGGAAGTCCATTACCACTGATTGACGAATCAGCCCTGGAACGCCTGCGATGACCTTTCCTGACTGGCCGTGGCGATACTGGCGGCAGGTTCAGGGAGAAGCGCCAGCCTTACGCCTGAATGATGAGGTGCTAAGCTGGCGCACGCTCTGTACGCGTATTGATGCCCTGGCGAGCGGTTTTGCCGCACAGGGGGTTACCGAAGGCTGCGGCGTTATGCTGCGCGCCTGGAATCATCCGCAGACACTGCTGGCATGGCTGGCGCTGTTGCAGTGTGGGGCACGGATCCTGCCGGTCAACCCGCAGCTTCCTCACGCCTTACTGGCAACATTGCTGCCCGATCTCACGCTGCAGTTTGCGCTGGACCTGGAGGGAGAAAACCGCTTTCCCTTTCTGATCCCGCTGAACTGCCTGAACGCGAACGGGCAGCATGCCGTCGACTGGCAGCCGCAGCGTCTGTGTTCCATGACGCTGACCTCCGGTTCGACCGGTCTACCGAAAGCGGCAGTTCATACCTGTCAGGCGCATATTGCCAGTGCTGAAGGTGTGCTGTCGCTGATGCCGCTGGCAACAGAGGACGACTGGCTGCTCTCTCTGCCGTTGTTTCATGTCTCCGGACAGGGGATTCTGTGGCGCTGGTTAGTGGCCGGGGCGCGGATGACGGTACGGGAAAAACAGCCGCTGGAACAGATGCTGGCCGGATGCACCCATGCTTCGCTGGTGCCAACGCAACTCTGGCGACTGCTGGTGAACCAGACGCCGGTGGCGCTGAAAGCCGTTTTGCTGGGTGGCGCGGCGATTCCGGTGGCGTTAACCGAGCAGGCGCGCGCGCAGGGCATTCGCTGCTGGTGCGGATACGGCCTGACGGAATTTGCCTCAACGGTATGTGCAAAAGAGGCGGACGGTCTGGCTGATGTCGGTATGCCTTTACCGGGACGAGAAGTCAGAATCGTAAATGATGAAGTCTGGCTGCGGGCGGCCAGTATGGCGGAAGGCTACTGGCGAGACGGTAAACTGGTTTCGCTGGTTAACGATGAAGGCTGGTTTGCCACACGCGATCGCGGCGTGCTGAATGACGGAAAACTGACCATCGCCGGACGTCTGGATAATCTCTTTTTTAGCGGCGGAGAGGGGATACAACCCGAAGAGGTGGAACGGGTCATTGTTACGCATCCTCACGTGCTGCAGGCGTTTATCGTGCCGATCGAGGACGCCGAATTTGGTCATCGACCGGTGGCGGTGGTGGAATGTGACGCAGACGTCGCAGAGACAGAACTTAACGAATGGGTGAAAGACAAACTGGCACGTTTCCAGCAGCCGGTACATTGGCTTTCTCTGCCTGCCGAACTGAAAAATGGGGGGATCAAGATATCCCGGCGTGCCGTCGTTGATTGGGTGAATGAAACATTAGGAAAACATTAATTTCACTTCGCAGTTTTACCAATTGATGCCCATTGCCACTTTGTTTATCTGCTACTGTGTAACGTAATGTAAAAGTTCCCGATACGTAAAGGTATGCAATGGAGTGGCAGGTGAAGAAGTCGTGCTATGACAAAAGGTCAGGGAAGCATGCATTAGTGTTAAGTGATGCCGGCGGTTCACTGAAAATGATCGCTGAAGTCCAGTCTGACATTGTGGTGAATGCCGGTGATATCCTTTCCCCGCAGAAGGATGCGCTGTATTCCGTCAACCGTGACAGCGGGCGGACGGTGAAGATTCTGGATGCCAGAAATTATACCTGCGACGAGTGGGAGCGCCTGAAGACGTTGTTGGGGAACAAATAAACGTCAGCGCGTTTTCCGCGGTGCGGGCAGAAAAATGAACATCAGTCCGGCCATGATACACAGTACGCCCAGCAGTGCTTTCAGAGAAAACGTGCCCTGCCAGCCGGGTAAGATTATCGACGCCACCCACACCAGCACATAACTCAGGCTGAGCAGCGCGTAAGCCTTGCTCAGCGCGAGGTGATGCAGCGCGTTATGCCAGCAGAAAACCGACAGCAGATAGCCCACTAAACTGGTGAATAGCACGAGCGTACCGGTATGGAGGGAGAACAGCACCGGGATAAACGTCTGCCACTGTGTCATCGGCGGCAGGTTTGCCATCGCAAAGCTCAGGCCCAGTTGCGCGACGGATGTGATGATCACGCTGCACAGTCCCCAGAGTAATCCCATTACGCCGCACTCCCCAGAATAAAAATACCGCTGATGATCAAGACGATGCCCAGCCAGTGACGAAGCGCCACCGGTTCACGCCAGATTTTCCATGCCAGCAATGTGACCCAGACAAAGTTCAGACTGAGCATCGGGTAAGCGATACCCACGGGAATGTTCTGCAATACCAACAACCACAGGATCATCGCCAGGCCAAGGCAGGCGAGCGCCAGCCCCAGCCACAGGGCAACATGGCGTCTTCGCGCGCGGGTCGGCACGGGGAGCGTTGCCTGTTTCTGGCATAATTGCCCTGCAACGCTGAGCAGGCTGGCGAGTACTAATACCAGCCAGATCATTTGGGACGATACTGAATCAGCACCAGACGCCCCTGATTATCGATACTGTCAGCAGGGGGAATGGCAAGGCGGTTGATGTCTTCATCCTTCGCGATAGTGAGCACGAGCGTAATGATCCCCTCCTGGCGGTGCTGGCTGAGCCAGTCCGCAAAATCGCCGTAGCGAATGAACCGGCCTTTAGCATCGGGATAGTTAAGGCCATATTTCAACTCGCCGGTTTGCCCGTACATTAAAATGTCGTCGCGCTTCAGGCTCCAGGCCAGCCCGGCGGCGACGCCTACGCTGTCGGTAAGAATGTAGCGGCTTGGCGCCAGGTTTTCCCGGGTCATCTCGACAAAAAACTGTGGCTGTTTGGATTCCATGACCCGATCGGGCACGGAAAAACCAAACAACAGCGCCAGCGCCACGGGACACAGCGCGGCATAAATCCAGCTCTTTTCGGTGTTAGTCAGCGTATACCAGCCGAAAAAAGTCCACAGAGCAAACATCCCCAGCGTGCAGAAAACCTTATACACCTCAATGTGCATCCAGACCGGCGATTTCAGCGGTCCCCACGGCGAGACAACCAGCGTAGCGATAATCCCGATGACGCCGAACAGAATATTGATCCAGCCGTTGATGCGCAGCGCGGCAAAGCCCTTTTCCGCTGCGTTCAATCCGTATCTCGCCATCAGTATGGCGAGCGGGGCGAAACAGGACAGAATATAGGTCGGTAATTTGCCTTTCGCGATGCTGAAAAACACCAGCGGCATTACGATCCAACCGAGCAGATAGAATGCGCTGCGCGATTCATCTCGCGTCTGCCAGCCGGTCTTTAAGGCTCCGGGAAGCAGCGCAAGCCACGGCAGGCTTCCGGCGATCAGCACCGGCAGATAGTACCAAAACGGCGCTTTGTGCTGGGCGTCATCCATCGCGAAACGCTGGATGTGTTCGACCCAGAAAAAGTAGTGCCAGAAATCGGGTTCACGTTGGGCGATTGCCAGTCCCCACGGCAGAATGACGACGACACAACTGATGACCGCTAATCCGCCAAAGAGGAACAGATCTTTCCAGCGTTTCTGCGCGGCGACCCACGGCAGAACGCTGAGCACCGGTACCGCAAGCGCCAGAAAACCCTTGGTCATCACGCCCATCCCGCAGGTGACGCCCAGCAGCAGGAATCCTGCACTTTTCCCTTGCCAGGTGGTGGCCTGCATCGCCTGCCAGAAGCAGCACAGTCCCGCCATTAGCCAGAGCGCAATCAGCGGATCGAGCACTGCATAGGTGCCAATCCCGTAGACAATAAACAACGACAGGAAGATGATGGCCGACAGCAGGGCGGTACGCGTATCGCGCCATAGGCGCATGGCAAGCCATGCCACCAGCACGGCGGTGACCAGCGTCGCAAAAATGGCGCCCGCACGAACGCCGAAATTGTTCGTACCAAACAATCCCTGCCCGATGCTGTTGATCCAGTACCCGGCAATGGGTTTTTCAAAGTAACGGACGCCAAGAAAATGAGGAACAAGCCAGTCGCCGGAGGCCAGCATTTCACGACTGATCTCGGCATAGCGTGTTTCATCAGGTTGCCACAACAGACGCAGGTTGATGGGGATGATGTACCAGAACGCGATTAGCGCGGCCAGTATCTGATAATAACGGGTGTTTTTCATCGTATGACACTCATTGCTTGCTGGCAGCCTAACCATCCTTCTCTTCCCGCGATGTGACCGCGAATAATCTCTCCCGGCGGCAAGGTGTTGTGATCCTCAGGCAGGAGATCGCCAAGTGGGCAGAAGGTGATGCCCGCATCGGCCGCACGCTGGAGCAGTTCCTCAAACTGGCTGTGCCAGGCACCACCTTCGACTTCGGCATGAATGGTATACACCGGCGTACCGGTATCCCGCTGTATTCGGGAGAGGATCCAGTCGTTGAAATCCTCTGCCTGAACCTCACGACCCACCGCTTCATCCCACGTGGGCAACGTGACCGGAATTTGTGGCGTAGCGAACGCATCAGCCCCGAGAACCGGACGGAACGGCGCCCAGCCGCGGCAGTCGCTGTTGTATCGCAGAGGAAATGCCTCTTTGGCGAGCACCACACGCTGGTCAGCGCGCCAGCCCGCGACGGCTGAACAGGTCACGGGCTGGCCGGTGATCGCCTCCAGGGCGGTGATTCCGTGTGAAATATCGGCGATCAGTTGCTGTTCGCTCCACTGAGGACTCCGGGACTGCCAGGCGTGGTGATCCCAGGCGTGCAGACCCGTTTCATGCTGGCGTGCCGCTTCACGGATAATCTCGGCGTTTGCGCGACCGATTTCTTTTCCCGGCCAGGCGGTACCGGCCAGCAAAATATCCCAGCCGTAAAGAGACGCGGCGTTTGAGCGCAGCATTTTCCACAGAAACTGCGGTTTAATCAGGCGCCAGAGATGGCGCCCCATGTTGTCAGGCCCAACGCTAAAGAAAAAACTTGCCCGAATGTGGTATCGGCTCAATGACGCTAACAGGCGCGGCACACCTTCGCGGGTGCCGCGGAAGGTATCGACATCAATACGCAAGCCGACTTTTGTCATGATGAATGTTCCGTGAGATCTACACTGCGCAGGAAGAAATCCAGCGTCTCGTCAACCGTTTCGCGCATATCGATGGTAGGCTCCCAGTCCAGGCAACGTTTTGCATTACGGATGTTGGGCTTACGGTGCTCCACATCCTGATAGCCTTTGCCATAATAGCTGCTGCTTTCAACCACCCGTAACCCGGCAAACGGTGGAAAATGATGGCGCAGTGGATGTTTGTCGAAACTCTCCAGCAGCATTTCCGCCAGTTCCTTGATGCTGGCTTCGTTTTCTGGGTTGCCGATGTTGATGATTTCACCGTCGCAGCGACCCCCCGCATTTTCAATGATCCGGTACAGCGCTTCGATGCCGTCGCGGATATCCGTAAAGCAGCGTTTCTGTTTTCCGCCTTCGATAAGCTTAATCGGCGAGCCTTCCACCAGGTTAAGGATCAACTGTGTGATGGCGCGTGAGCTGCCAATTCGCGCAGAATTCAGGCTGTCGAGTCGCGGCCCCATCCAGTTGAAGGGGCGAAAGAGGGTAAAGCGGAGCCCGTCTTTTTCGCCATAGGCCCAAATGACACGGTCGAGAAGCTGTTTGGACACCGAGTAAATCCAGCGGGGTTTATTGACCGGCCCGACAATCAGATTCGAGCTGTCTTCATCAAACACTTTGTCGGTACACATCCCGTACACTTCAGAAGTCGAGGGGAAAATGATCCGCTTACGGTATTTCACGCAGTAGCGAATGATTTTCAGGTTTTCTTCAAAATCCAGTTCAAAGACGCGCAGTGGGTTGCGGGTATATTCAATTGGCGTGGCAATGGCCACCAGCGGCAGCACCACGTCGCATTTCTTAACGTGATATTCGATCCATTCAGAGTGAATGCTGATGTCGCCTTCCACAAAATGAAAACGCGGGTGGTTGAGGAAGCGGCCAATCGCATCGCTGCCGATATCCAGACCATAGATTTCGTAGTGGTCTTCGCGCAGCAGGCGTTCGGTAAGATGGTTGCCAATAAAACCATTCACGCCGAGGATCAGCACGCGGGTACGGCGCTTGCTGGCAGCCAGCGATGGGCTGTTTAGACGGGAGCCTGCAACCAGGCCGAGTACCTGCGCTAACTGTTCACCCTGCATGGTGATGCCGTTACCCGCCTGTCCGGTCATTACCTCCAGTGCGCCTTCGGAACAGGCGATCAGCAGGGGCGCGACGGAAATCACGGTACCCGGTTGCGCGGTCTGGGGCTGTGAGTGGATGCGGGATGACCAGATGGTGAATTTTTGCGTGCCGGAATAGCTGAACGCGCCCGGCCAAGGGGCCGCGACCGCCCGCACCATGTTATGCAGCGTCGTTGCCGGTCGGTTCCACGTCAGGAAACTGTCTTCAGGCGTGCGACGACCAAAGTACGTTGCGTCGCTCTCGTTTTGCAAAACGTCACGCGTCTCTCTGCGTTTGATAGCGGGTAGTGCCTGTTCCAGCACCTGTCGGGCGGTCTGGCAAAGCTTATGATGTAGCGTAAGGGCCGTATCGTCAGGCGAAATAGCGACACGCTGTTGCCCGATAATGGCGCCTGCATCGGCGCGGTTGACCATGCGATGCAGCGTCACGCCGGTTTCGCTTTCGCCATTCACCAACACCCAGTTCAACGGGGCGCGACCGCGATACTTTGGCAGGAGTGAACCGTGCAGGTTGAATGCACCAGCCGGAGCCTGTTCCAGAATTGCATCGCTGAGCAGATGACGGTAATAGAAAGAGAAAATAACGTCAGGAGCGAGTTGGCTGATACGCTCAGCCCAGATTGGATGGTTCACGTCATCCGGGGCGTAGACCGGGATCCCCGCCTCAGCGGCCAGGCGAGAAACGGAGCCAAAAAACGTGTTTTCTCCTGGATTATCCGCATGTGTAAAAATGGCGGCAATGTCATAGCCGGCGTCGAGCACGGCCTGAACGCCCAGACAGCCCATATCGTGATACGCGAAGACAACGGCTTTCATTATTGATTTTCCTTTGTAGAGAGCGGGCTTTCCGGACGAATAACTTGCTGGACGAAATAGCGGGGGCGGGCGCGAACATCGTTGTAAATTCGACCGATATATTCACCGAGTAATCCCATGCCGATGAACTGCGCGCCGATAAAGGTAAACAGAACGGCAAACAGCATGAATACCCCTTCAGCCGCCCATTGTGGCCCCAGCGTCAGGCGGAGAATGACGAGGAGTATCGACAGAGTAAATCCGGTAACGGCAATGACGCTGCCGAGCAGGCTCAACATGCGCAAAGGCGTCGTCGTCAGGCAGGTCACCAGGTCGTACATCAGGTTAATCAGCCGCATAAAGCTGTATTTGGAATCACCAAATTCACGTTCCGCGTGATGAACGGGGATCTCCGTGGCGCGCCGGGCAAAAATATTCGCCAGAATCGGGATAAATGTGCTGCGCTCATGACAATGCAACATGGCATCGATAATGTGCCGGCGATAGGCGCGAAGCATGCAGCCGTAGTCGCCCATGGCTTTGCCCGTGGTGCGCTGAATCAGATGGTTGATCATCTTCGAGGCGGTTTTACGGAACAGACTGTCCTGACGATTCTGGCGTACGGTGCCAACGACGTCATACCCTTCATCGGCTTTTGCCACCAGACGCGGGATCTCTTCCGGCGGGTTTTGCAGATCGGCATCGAGCGTAATGATCAGGTCGCCAGTAACGTGACTGAATCCCGCCATGATGGCGGAATGCTGCCCGTAGTTGCGATTGAGTAAAATCGAAACGATGTGGCTGCCTTCAGCTTCTGATGCGTCGATCAACAACCGGGCAGAATGGTCGCTGCTACCGTCATCAATCAACAGGATTTCATAGTCTTTTCCCAGACTCTCGCAGGCCGCAGTGGTTCGTCTGAACAGTTCCGGCAGGCTTTCCTGTTCGTTATAGACAGGGATCACCACCGACACTTTCGTAATCGGAAGAGCTTCAAACATGGTTATTTACCTGCAATCTGGCGAAGTGCGGTGATGACACGATCGGTATCCGCCGGGGTCATATCAGGAAACAGCGGTAGCGAGCAAATACGTGCGCTGTTCCATTCGGTATGGGGGAGCGACAGGGTGTTAAAGCGCTCGCGGTAATATTTCTGCGTGTGTGCCGCGCGAAAATGCAAACCGGTCCCGATTCCCTGGGCTTTGAGCGCCTCCATCAGCGCGTCACGACTGATGCCACAGCGCTCTTCGTCGGTACGAATAATAAACAGATGCCATGCATGGACGTGGGGCCATGACGGCAGGCTCAGCGGTTGAAACGGCAGATCGGCCAGCGCTTGTTGGTACGCGTGGGCGATAGTTGCCCGGCGACGGTTTAGTGTCTCTAGTTTGTTTAACTGAACCAGCGCCATCGCTGCGTTAATATCGGTTAGATTGTATTTGTAACCTGGTGTCAGTACCTCGGCCTGAGGCGCGCGACCCCAGGTCTGGCGATCGTAGGCATCCACGCCGAGTCCGTGGAATTTCAGGGCGCGTAACTGCCGGGCGAGTGGCTCATCATCGGTGACGATCAGTCCTCCCTCTGCGCAGGTGACATTCTTGATGGCGTGAAAGGAGAAAATCGCGGTACCTCGTGCGCCGACGTGACGACCCTGATAAAAAGTCCCGACCGCGTGGGCGGCATCCTCGATAACCGCAATGCCGTGACGTTCTGCAAGGGCGTA
Source organism: Citrobacter sp. CFNIH10 (assembly GCF_002934585.1). Taxonomy (NCBI): domain Bacteria; kingdom Pseudomonadati; phylum Pseudomonadota; class Gammaproteobacteria; order Enterobacterales; family Enterobacteriaceae; genus Citrobacter; species Citrobacter sp. CFNIH10. The sequence continues at coordinate 4,758,376 of NZ_CP026216.1, read as the reverse complement.
AATGGCATCCAGATCGGCCGGTGCGCCGGCGTAATGGACGGGAATAATGGCTTTCGTGCGCGGCGTTATGGCGGCTTCAATGTGCTCAGCGGTGACCATCAGCGTGTCGCGGTCGACATCCACCAACACTGGGGTGGCGCCCAATAGCACAATCATGTTCAGGGTGGAAACCCAGGTCATTGACGGGGTGATGACTTCATCACCGGCACCGATTCCCAGCGCCATGAGGGCGATATGCATACCTGCCGTGGCGGAGCTGACAGCAATAGCGTGGTGGTTTCCCGTCAGCTGGCAGAAGGCCTCTTCCAGTTGCTGATTTTTCGGGCCGGTCGTAATCCATCCGGAATCAAGAACCGCTTTGATTGCGGCAAGTTCTTCCGTACCTATCGCCGGGCGAGAGAAAGGCAGAAAATCAGACATTATATTTCCTTTAGCCATTTGGATACTGCGATCCTCTTATTTATTAAGTCATAAACAGGAGGCTAAATGAGGATTATCCAGTTAAAGCCAAATAATAGTGGCTGAATATTAATTTAACCTTAAGAACTTAACGTTAAGAAAATATATCCTTTTTTCTCTATATTGCATTTGCATTGGCCAGGGTTTTCGGGCATTTTGCCCACTTAAATGATCATGCCTTTGATTAAGCGGTATGCCGTAAAGTGATATTTCTGTTCGCCGGTAACGGGTGGAGTTTATTGTGTTTATCGTGTCCCAGTATTTCATTAAATCCAAAAAATATACGGTTATCCTGTTATCAGCGCTGGTGATAATGGTAGGGCTGGGCAGTCATTTCGCCTGGAGTAGTAACGGATTGCCGCGAATCGATTCCCGTACCCTGGCGGTACTGGCAAAACAGCATCCGGTGGTGGTGTTGTTTCGTCATGCCGAGCGCTGCGACAGGTCAGACAATCTCTGCCTGTCGGATAAAACCGGCATTACCGAGCATGGCGCGAAGCAAGCCCGTGCGTTGGGTGCCGCGTTTGGTAAAGAGATAAAAGACTACGATTTGTATGCCAGCGATACGGTACGCACCATTCAGTCAGCGACCTGGTTTTCTGCGGATAAAAAACTGACGGTAGATAAAGGCATGCATGCCTGTGGGCGGGGGACTTATCAGGCCATTGAGCGTTTAGCCAATAAGTCGGAAAATAAAGATGTGGTAATTTTTACCCACAATCATTGTTTGACATATCTGGCAAAAAATATGCGGGGTGTAAAATTGACCCCGGATTATCTGGACGGCCTGGTGATGCATGTCGATAAGGGAAAATTATTCCTTGATGGTAAACTGGTCTCACTCTAACCCCTATTATGAAAAAAGAATGACAGCCGTAATGGCTGTCATCAAATATTACAATAACCCTTTCAGTGTTAAGGTTTTCACCGTCGCAACGTTCAGATCGTATTTCGCTAAATCTTCCGGCTTGACCCAGGCAAACGCCTGAAACTCGTCATTGATATGCACCTCACGATTGGCAGCGATGCAGTCGAAAATCAGGTAAATCATATAAATCTCTTCCTGACGGCCATCGGGGTAGGTTTTGGTACGGATATCATCGCTGAAGGTCCAGGGTTTGATATCAGTCAGAACCAACTCAGTACCCAGTTCTTCGCGAATCTCACGGCGCAGGGCCTCTTCAATGCGTTCCCCTGGTTCAACGCCACCACCAGACAGTGCCCATTGGCCCGGGAAAACGCCCCGGTCGTCGGCCATCTGGCACAGGAGATAACTTCCAGCATTCTGTATTAAGGGGCAAACAATAGTCCTTTGACGCACGGTAATGTTCCTTGAAGCAGAGGGAGTGTTAGCAGGGAAAAGTTTATCCCCTGGCAACAGGGGAGAAAATGTTTATTTTCTATTCATATGAGAAATGTACTTTGATGGATTGCTATGAATAAAAAATAGTATCCTGGCGCTTTTCCGGACGGTAAAGAGGGTTAATGAGACTCTTCTTGCCTCTGAACAGTATTATTTAGTTACAAAATGCTGCACGATCGCTTTTTTAGCTCATTGATTCCTTTAGCGCTGGCAGTACAATCCTGCGGCTTTGGGGAACTTTACGTATTTGCTTGCTGGAAAGGGTAAAAATGAAAAAAAGCGTATTATTTGGCATAGCGGGAATGCTGTTCGTTTCCGCCTCTGCGAGTGCAATGAGCATCAGCGGACAGGCGGGTAAGGAATATACCAACGTTGGCGTCGGCTTTGGCACCGAGTCTACGGGACTGGCGCTGAGCGGTAACTGGATGCATAGCGATGACGACGGTGACGTCGCGGGTCTGGGGCTGGGGCTAAATCTACCGCTCGGCCCGCTGATGGCGACGGTGGGCGGCAAAGGGGTCTATACCAACCCGAACGACAGTGATGAAGGCTATGCTGCTGCGGTTGGCGGTGGATTACAGTGGCCAATAGGCGACAGTTTCCGCCTGTTCGGCGAGTACTACTACTCACCGGACTCGTTATCCAGCGGGATCCAGAGCTATGAAGAGGCGAATGCCGGCGCGCGTCTGACGATCATGCGTCCGCTCAGCATCGAAGCGGGTTATCGCTACCTCAACCTGGCGGGTAAAGACGGCAATCGTGATAACGCCATTGCGGACGGCCCGTATGTTGGGGTCAATGCCAGCTTCTAATTTTGGTGGCGCGGTCTTCTGCCGCGCCACTTTTGTTACCTTCCTGATATTTCTCTACCACGCCACTTCCCCCTTTGCGTTATAGTGTTTTCATCATAAAAGCAGGAGAACACGATGTTAAACGTGGAGATGTTATCCACCGGGGATGAAGTGTTGCACGGGCAAATCGTCGACACGAATGCAGCCTGGCTGGCCGATTTTTTCTTTAATCAGGGATTGCCCTTAACCCGTCGTAATACGGTGGGCGATAACCTCGATTGCCTGGTCGCCATTCTGCGCGAGCGGAGTCAGCATGCTGACGTACTGATCGTCAACGGTGGACTGGGGCCGACCAGTGACGATCTCAGCGCGCTTGCTGCGGCGACGGCGAAAGGGGAAGGGCTGGTTCTGCACGAAGCCTGGCTTGCCGAGATGGAACGATTCTTCCGCGAGCGCGGCAGAGTGATGGCGCCCAGCAACCGCAAACAGGCGGAATTGCCCGCCAGCGCTGAATTCATCAATAATCCTGTCGGCACCGCCTGTGGTTTCGCGGTACAGCTTAATCGCTGTCTGATGTTCTTTACGCCGGGTGTACCGTCAGAATTTAAGGTGATGGTAGAACATGAGATCCTGCCGCGTCTGCGCGAGCGCTTCTCTCTCACCGAACCGCCGCTGTGTCTGCGTCTGACCACCTTTGGTCGTTCGGAAAGCGATCTGGCGCAAAGCCTCGACTCGCTTTCATTACCGGAAGGGGTGACGCTGGGTTACCGTTCTTCGATGCCAATTATCGAACTGAAATTAACCGGACCGTATGCCCAGCGTGAAGCGATGCGCAGTCTGTGGCAGGAGGTCAAACGCGTTGCTGGCCAAAGCCTGATTTTTGAAGGTACCGAGGGACTTCCGTTGCAAATCGCCCGCGAGTTGCAGAAAAGGCAGCTCAGCCTGACGATGAGCGAGCAGTTCACCGGCGGGTTGGTGGCACTGCAGCTCTCCCGCGTGGGCGCGCCGCTGCTGGCCAGTGAAGTGGTGCCTTCGCAGGAAGAGACGCTGGCGCAGACTGCGCACTGGACGACAGAACGGCGCGATAACCATTACGCCGGACTGGCGCTGGCGATCTCAGGGCTGGAAAACGATCACCTGAATTTTGCGCTGGCGACCCCCGACGGGACGTTTGCCCTGCGCGTGCATTTCAGCGTGACCCGTCACAGTCTGCTGGTCCGTCAGGAGGTCTGTGCGATGATGGCGCTAAACATGTTACGTCGCTGGTTCAACAAGCAGGATATTGCCAGCGAACACGGCTGGATTGAGGTGGTTGAATCCCTGACGCTGTAGTCTTTACCTCGCCCGAAGGCATTGCGTTTTTCGGGCTGATTCTTTTTTTTGTCCAACCCATTGTACTCCCCACGAAAAAATCCGTGCGTCACCTCACATTCCTGCACGTAATTTCTCCATTCTGCTGGAAGAAAGGCGCGACATGACGCGCTTCACAAATTTACCTGACGCGACCGATCACACTGATTCCAGTATCTCAGACTGGAGTCCAGTATGTTGGAATCAAGCAAAGTCCCGGCGCTCACCCGCGCCATCGATATTCTCAATCTGATTGCGCGGATTGGCCCCTGTAGCGCCGCCACGATTATCGAAACGCTGGGTATTCCCAAAAGCACGGCGTACCTGCTGTTGAGTGAACTGAAGCGTCAGCGGTTTATCAGTGTCGATCACCAGGAGAACTTTTGTCTGTGGACCAAACTGGTAGAACTCTCCGGCCATGCGCTCAGCAAAATGGATCTGCGTGAACTGGCGCGACCACGCCTGACGCAACTGATGGATGAAACGGGGCTGCTCTGCCATTTGGGGATCATTGACCATGAAAGCGCGTATTACATCCTGAAGGTGGAATCGTCTTCGACCATCAGCGTGCGCTCCCATGAAGGGAAAAGCCTTTCGTTGTATCGCTCTGGTATTGGTAAGTGCCTGTTGGCCTGGCAGCCCGCCGCCGTGCGTAACGCCATTATTGAACAGCTGGTGTGGGAGCAGGCGACCCCCACCACGATCACCCAACCTCAGCAACTTAGCGATGAACTGGAACGCATCCGTCAGCGCGGCTGGAGCTTCGACAACGGAGAGGATTATCCGGATGTACGCTGTGTTGCTGCCCCTGTATTTAATGCCAATAACGAACCCGCCGCCGCCATTTCGGTGGTTGGCACTCGCTTAGAAATTAACGAAGAGAATCGTGATTATCTTGCCGGCAAAGCCATTGCCTGCGCGAAGGATATTTCACGTCTGTTGGGATGGAAAAGTCCCTTCGATTCACTCGCATCATAATAATGGAGAACATCATGACCCTACCCAAAATTAAACATGTCCGCGCCTGGTTTACCGGTGGCGCTACCGCAGAAAAAGGCGCTGGCGGCGGTGATTATCATGACCAGGGGGCGAATCACTGGATTGACGATCATATCGCCACGCCGATGAGCAAATATCGTGAATACGAACAGTCACGCCAGTCCTTTGGGATTAACGTGCTGGGTACGTTGATTGTCGAAGTTGAGGCCGAAAACGGACAGACGGGATTTGCGGTCTCTACGGCAGGGGAGATGGGGTGCTTTATCGTTGAAAAACACCTCAATCGCTTTATCGAAGGGAAATGCGTCAGCGATATCAAACTCATTCACGATCAGATACTTGGCGCGACGATGTACTACTCCGGTTCAGGCGGGCTGGTAATGAACACCATCTCCTGCGTGGATTTGGCGCTGTGGGATCTGTTCGGCAAAGTGGTGGGGCTGCCGGTGTACAAACTGCTGGGCGGCGCGGTGCGCGATGAAATTCAGTTCTACGCCACTGGCGCACGTCCGGATTTGGCAAAGGAGATGGGCTTCATTGGCGGCAAAATGCCGACGCACTGGGGGCCACACGATGGCGATGTGGGGATCCGCAAAGATGCCGCGATGGTGGCGGAGATGCGTGAGAAGTGCGGCCCGGATTTCTGGCTGATGCTCGACTGCTGGATGAGTCAGGACGTGAATTATGCCACGAAGCTGGCCCACGCCTGCGCGCCATCTAACCTGAAGTGGATCGAAGAGTGTTTACCGCCACAGCAGTATGAAGGCTATCGCGAACTGAAACGCAATGCGCCGGCAGGCATGATGGTCACCAGTGGTGAACACCACGGCACACTGCAGTCCTTCCGTACGCTGGCGGAAACCGGTATCGATATCATGCAGCCGGATGTCGGCTGGTGCGGCGGCCTGACCACGCTAGTCGAGATTGCTGCGATTGCGAAATCGCGCGGACAACTGGTGGTGCCGCACGGCTCGTCGGTCTACTCACATCATGCGGTGATTACCTTCACCAACACGCCGTTCAGTGAGTTCCTGATGACCAGCCCGGACTGCTCAACCATGCGTCCGCAGTTTGACCCGATTCTGCTTGATGAACCGGTACCGGTACAGGGCCGCATTCATAAGTCCGTGCTGGATAAACCAGGATTCGGCGTGGAGCTTAACCGCGACTGCAATCTGAAACGGCCTTATAGCCACTAATGACCTGTGCGTTGCCGCAGCGTCGGCAACGCCCTCATCTCTTTGAGGATCTTGCTATGAGTACCACTCTTCTTGACGGCGTGGTGAAGAAAAACCGCGCACGTTTAATCCCGTTTATGCTGGCACTGTATGTACTGGCGTTTCTGGACCGTTCGAACATTGGCTTTGCCAAAGAGACCTATCAGATTGATACCGGGCTGAGCAACGAAGCCTATGCGCTTGGCGCGGGGATTTTCTTTGTGGTCTACGCCTTTCTTGGCGTGCCCGCTAACCTGCTGATGCGCAAGCTGGGGGCCAGAACATGGATTGGCACCACCACGCTGTTGTGGGGATTCCTCTCCGCCGCGATGGCGTGGGCGGATACCGAGGCGAAATTCCTGATTATCCGTACCCTGCTGGGAGCGGCGGAAGCCGGTTTCTTCCCCGGCATGATCTATCTCACCTCGCAATGGTTCCCGCAGCGTAACCGCGCCAGCATTATGGGGCTGTTTTACATGGGGGCGCCGCTGGCGTTGACGCTGGGATCGCCGCTGTCCGGCGCGCTGCTGGAGATGCACGGTTTCATGGGGCATCCTGGCTGGTTCTGGATGTTCGTTATCGAAGGTTTGCTGGCAGTTGGTGCCGGGGTCTTCACCTTCTTCTGGCTGGATGATACCCCGCAGCAGGCCCGTTTCCTCAGCGCAGAAGAGAAAGCGGCGCTCATAAGCCAACTGGAGAGTGAAGAAGAGAAGAAGACCACGTCAAAACTGACGGATGCCCTGCGTAACGGACGCGTCTGGCAACTGGCGATTATCTATCTGACGATTCAGGTGGCGGTGTACGGACTGATTTTCTTCCTGCCGACTCAGGTTGCTGCACTGCTGGGCACCAAAGTCGGCTTCACGGCGTCGGTGGTGACTGCCATTCCATGGGTTGCCGCACTGTTTGGGACCTGGCTGATCCCTCGCTACTCAGACCGTACGGGTGAACGTCGTAATGTCGCTGCGCTGACGCTGCTGGCGGCGGGGATTGGCATCGGCGTATCCGGGCTGGCGTCTCCGGTGGTGGCGATTCTGGCGCTTTGCGTAGCGGCTGTCGGTTTTATCGCCGTACAACCGGTGTTCTGGACCATGCCGACGCAATTACTTTCCGGCACCGCGCTGGCGGCGGGGATCGGCTTCGTGAACCTGTTTGGCGCGGTGGGCGGGTTTATTGCGCCAATCCTGCGTGTTAAAGCAGAAACGATGTTTGCCAGCGATGCCGCAGGACTGTTGACGCTGGCGGGCGTCGCCATCATCGGCTCATTGATTATTTTCACCCTGAGCGTAAATCGTCCTGCGTCGCAACCGGGTGCTGCGCATCAATAAGTTTATCCATGTTGTAAGGATCATTATGAACGCATTGTTAGCAAACCCTTTTAAGGACGCACTCCGCAAAGGGGAAGTACAAATCGGACTGTGGCTGAGTTCGACCACCTCTTATATGGCGGAAATTGCCGCGACGTCGGGTTATGACTGGCTGCTGATCGACGGCGAACACGCGCCGAACACGATGCAGGATCTCTATCATCAGTTGCAGGCGATAGCCCCTTACGCCAGCCAGCCGGTGATTCGTCCGGTAGAAGGCGCTAAGGCATTGATCAAGCAGGTACTGGATATCGGCGCGCAGACGCTGTTGATACCGATGGTCGATAGCGCAGAACAGGCGCGGCAGGTGGTTGCTGCGACCCGTTACCCGCCGGTGGGGGAGCGCGGCGTCGGCGCCAGCGTGGCGCGGGCAGCGCGCTGGGGACGCATTGAAAACTATATGGCGCAGGCCAATGAGTCACTCTGTCTGCTGGTGCAGGTTGAAAGTAAAGCCGCGCTGGATAATCTGGATGCGATCCTCGATGTAGACGGGATTGACGGCGTGTTTATTGGTCCCGCCGATCTTTCGGCTTCGTTGGGGTATCCGGACAACAGCGGGCACCCGGAGGTGCAGAGGATTATCAAAGAGAGCATCCAGCGCATTCGTGCGGCCGGAAAAGCGGCGGGTTTTCTCGCCGTCGATCCGCTCATGGCGCAGAAATGTCTGGAATGGGGGGCAAACTTTGTCGCCGTGGGCGTTGATACTATGTTGTATACCGACGCGCTGGATCAGCGGCTGGCAATGTTTAAGCCCGGTCAGACGATGCCGAAACTGAAAAGCAGTTACTAAATCCATAATCCGGCGGCGCTGCACCGCCGGGCCATCTGTCAGACTTTACGGACTGTTTGCCATGATATCGTCGAGTGACAGTCCGGTTATCATTAACACCTTGTCGCGTTCGATCCCGCTCTTCAGCATCATCCGCGCGATACGTAATGCCTCCTCCCTGGTGCCTTTTTGCCTGCCTTCCTGCAATCCCGTGTCGTGGCCTTCCTGCCGAAGCCTTTCTGCAATCGTCATCAATTTCTCCTTGTGATGGGGAACTCGCTCAGCGACGTTACGGATAAAGTCACTGAAGCGGGACACATCGCCGTACTGCACCAGATAATTAAACAGCGTATGCAACTGGCTGTCATTAGCAGTACCTGTAATTAACAGCGTGACCAGTCGGTCAACCAGCCCCATCAAATCACGATCGCGGATATGTTTTTGCATCAGTTCCAGCAGAGCTATGCGCTTATGCTGCATGATTTCGTCGTCAGTAATCACCGTGATATCGACCAGTGGAAAGGCTTCTGTGTAGAGTTGCCGCGCCAGCTGTGGGTCGTTAAATTCGTCCAGCCAGTTCAGTGAGAAAGGGTATGGGCTTTGTTCGCCATGATAAAACAGCATCGGGATCACCAGCGGCAGGGTTTTATTTCCGCTATCAAGGTGGTGTTGCATCGCGGCAGTGGCATAGCGCATCAAACGAAAGGCCATGTGCGGCACGGCGGTACTCTGATGTTCGATAACGCAGTAAATGTAACCCTCACCCTCGTGTGTTTTCAGCGACCACAAAACATCGGAATAGTAGGTTCTCAGGTCGTCTTCAATGAAGGTGGTGGATTCCAGTTTGAGCGTGGTTAACTCGCAAAGTTTGCATAATGACTCAGGAAGATGAATCTTAAGAAAATCCTGCGCAATTTCAGGATGGGTCATCATCTTTTTAAACACGGCATCGTGCGGTGTTGACGTCGTTGATTTCGCCATGGTTGTCCGTCACCAAAGAATCCAGTGACGTGACGATACGAGGTTACATTAAGGGCTGCATGCCCGAAATTCAGTCTTTGCGAAGAGGGACGGGAGATAAATACGTACGACGGTAACGTATTCAATTTTGTGGAAGGCTAAACGCAAAAACGCCCGGGGCACCGTGCCGCCGGGCGAGTCATTTAGCCTAATGCTTTCGCCAACAGGGTGATCGGATGTTCGCAGCGTTTGCTGGTGGACATCTCGATTTGCCATTTGCAGGTCTCGCAGTCGGTCACCACAATATCCGCGCCGCTGTCTTCAATCTGTTTAAACAGCGGTGCGCCGATGGCTTGCGAGGTAGGATAGTTCTCTTTTTTAAAGCCGTAGGTACCAGCTATTCCGCAGCACTGAGAATCCAGCACCGTGAGTTCCAGCCCCGGAATGCGGCGTAACAGTTCAAGGGTGTACAGCGTCCAGCCCATTTTTTCCATATGGCACGGCGTGTGATACACCACTTTTAACGGTAACGGCTTCAGCGGCAGGGTTTTTCCTTCGTCCAGTTTTCGCCACAGCCAGCGGGTTGCCAGTTCGATATGTTCCCGCAGACCGCTGTTGTCGACGTCCAGCACTTCCGGGTACTCGTCACGCAGTGCAAAAGTACAGGTCGAGGAAGTGGCAATGACCGGAATCCCCTTCACGCCAATCGCTTCACGCAGTGATTCGACGTTAGTCACCGCCTGTTTACGCGCCTTGTCGGTGAATCCGTTGGCAATCAGCGGCACGCCGCAGCACTTCTCTTTACTCAATAACTGAACGCCGGTGCCCATCGCGTTCAGCACTTTGATCAAATCTTTGCCGAGCTGCGGATGGTTGTAATTCACAAAACAACCGTGGAAGAAGGCAACCTGATCGTTGTACTGTGCCTGCTGGGCCGCCACGCTGCGATACCAGCGGCGGAAGGTGCCGAAAGAGTATTTTGGCAACGTCCGGCGATGGTCGATTTTCAGCGCGTAATCGAGCAACTGGCGCACCGGTTTCAGTGATGTTGCCGTGTTGACCACCGGCGCGAACGGGGTGGAAACACTGCCCATCAGGTCGGTGTGGCTTAAGATAAAGTTACGCAGCGACGGGGTGGAGGTGTCATATTTTGCCCGCGCGCGCTGAATGATATCGCCGATTTTGACGTCAGACGGGCAGGCCACTTCGCAGCGTTTGCAGTTAATGCAATATTTCAGCGCGTCGTCGTACAGCGCGCCATCTTTCAGACGCAGGCGCTCGCCGTCGGGACCGGCCTGTTTGGGGCCCGGGTAACCTGGATTCACACGGCTGACCGGACAGGCGGTAGTACAGACCGTGCATTTGATGCAACTTTCAAAACTCGTATCGCTCATTGCTCACCTCCTGCACGTGCTGCAATGTGATGGGCGGCATGTAACGCGGTGACTGCGCAGACGCCGCCTCCGCATCCCTGGACAATGGGGTCGAATCCGCCGAGAACCGAGCCAATCGCATAGAGGTTGTCTACGGTTTGTCCGGCCAACGACGGGCGCAGCGCCTCATCAGTGGTGACGCCAAACTGTTGCCAGGGTTGCGCGTCAAAGAAATCGCGTTGATACCATTCGGCGCGGGTCGCCGTTTGCTGAACATCCAGTCCCAGAATCGGTTCGCGGATCCCTTCACGTTCGGCAAGCAGGCCGCTGCTAAAGAAACTCCCGCTGGCAAGCACCGCGAAACGCGGGCGTAGCGGAATGTCCGCGTGGTTCCGCGTCCAGATTTCGCTCACTACGCCATTTTTGCAGGTGACTTTCTTCACCTCATCGCCTGGCATCCAGATCCCGCCCTGACGGACGAACTGACGCTGCAACTGGTTATGCAGACGGATCCCCAGCACCGATGGCGGTAGCGTAGGCAGTAGCATCAGCGAGCATGGCAGACGCTCGTTGAGCCAGCGCCAGAGGCGGTCATCCGCCAGACCAAAGCAGGCGGGCATGATGATCATTTCGCAGGTTTTTGCGATCGGCAACAGCGCGTCATACAACAAGGGCCATTTATCTTCGTTATCCAGAAAACGCGCAATATTCACCGCCCGAAATTCGGTGGCGTTGTCACGCAACACGTCCAGTTCCGGCAGGTCGATTTCGGCGGTTTCAACCGTCAGATCGTGTTGACGTAAAGAGGCCGCCGCCAGGTGCGCCTGAAAATCGAGTAAGCCGCTAATGCCCACCACACAGAGGCGTTTTGCCGCCAGCGGCCAGACAGGGACTTCCGGTGAACTGAGCCAGGTCGAACGCAGTGTGCCGAGCGGGGTGACCCGCTGATGTGACTGCCGAACCTCGCCTTGCAAATGCGCGCCGGAGGCTTCCAGCAGCGCCTGTGTCTGTTCAGCGAGTGTCAGAGCGCGTTGCGTACCCAGCGTGGCGTAGGGATGTGTTGGGGCCTGTTCGCGCAGGGCGTCCAGACCGGCAGTGATGTCATTCACTGGTTGCCCGTCCGGTAGCGCGCTGAGCAGATCCAGCGAGCCGGAAGAGAAGTGCAGCGCGCTCTGACCGCGAGTGACCACCGCACAGCGTAATCCGCTCTTTTGCAACTGCAGTCCGCACAGCAGTCCGGCGAGACCGCCGCCCATAATGACCGTATCAAATCTCATCGCGAGGCTCCTTTTCCAGACCACATAATCCCTGGTATACCCAGCGGGTAAATTCGCTTTCGCGCAGGGCATCACCCCAGGCGATCGGTTGTACGCCTTTCCAGCGTTCGTTGAGGAAGTCTGACAACTGGGTAATGGACTGCGCAGCGGTGGTGATGTTAAAGCGTTGCAGCAACCCGGCGGCACGGCAGGCGCAGAGCTCGCCCTGACAGGTACCCATCCCCACGCGGGTGCGACGACGGAGATCAAGCAGGCTGTTGACGTTTAAATTTTCGACAGCGTACTGCACTTCACCCGCGGTGACGGCTTCACATTCACAGACCAGACTGCGGTGCTGACGACCATGACTCAGCCATGCTGGCGTACGGTCGCCGTGGCGATACACCGCGGAGCCTCGCAGTGGGGCTGGCAGAGAGATCACGCGCTTCAGCGTGCTTTCCGTGGGTTCCTGCGAGCCCGGTAGCAGCGTGTCTGCAGTGATGCAAGGACGCGTGTTACCCAGTTTCCGACAGACCGCGTCGGTGGCCCATTCCGCCATTAGACGATAAGTCATCAGTTTGCCGCCGGTAATCGTGATAAACCCGTCCAGGCCGTCGCGTTTCGCGTGATCGAACAGCACAATGCCGCGACTGACGTTACGACCGCTGGGATCGTCATCGCTTGCCACCAGTGGACGCACCCCGGAGTAGGCGCGCAGAATGCGCGTTTTCGCCATGATCGGCGCCAGCTTTTCACCTTCGCGCAGCAGAATATCGACCTCATCGGCGGTGACGCGGTTGCTGTCGATATCATTGTAATCAATGTGGGTTGAGGTGGTGCCAATCAGCGAAATGGTATCGCCGGGTACCAGAATATCGGCGTCGGAAGGCTTGCGGCAGCGGTTAATGACGTGTTGGTTGATGCGGTGGTCCATAATGAGCAGCGACCCTTTCGCCGGGAACATGCGGATACTCAAATCGGCATATTCCGCGATCCGCTGTCCCCAGATCCCGGCGGCGTTCACCACCACCGGCGCATGCAGCGTTTGCGTTTCGCCATTGAGATGGTTGCGCACATGGACACCGCTAACGGTCGCGCCTTCACGGATCAACCCCGTCACTTCGTGGGCGGTCAGGATAATGGCACCGTGCTCTTTCGCATCAAGCATGTTGGCTGCAGTCAGGCGGAACGGATCGACCGTTCCGTCCGGCACTTTGACCGCGCCGATCAGCTGTGGGTTCACCGACGGTTCGATAATCCGCGCCTGTTGCGGATCGATCGCTTCTGCCCGAATGCCCGCTTCTTCACAGGCACGGATAAAGGTGGCCTGAAAGGAAAGCTCATCTTCGGGCAGGGTAATAAACAGACCGTCCGTCGGCTCAACGCAGTGGCGGGCGATACGTTTCAGAATTTGGTTTTCGCTGATGCATTCGCGGGCAGATTCGGCGTCAGTCACCGCATAACGCGCGCCGCTGTGCAGCAGCCCGTGGTTACGACCGGTCGCTCCGGTCGCAATATCATGACGCTCGACTAAAATAACACGGAGTCCACGCAGCGCGCAGTCGCGGGCAATCCCTGCGCCAGTGGCACCACCCCCAATGATAATCACGTCACTGGTTTGCGAGTCGCGAGTTTTCATTGTTTTCCCTCACAGTTCGTTTTTTATCATTTAGCCACATAAAAAGCATGATTTGTTTGATTTCGCGCATATTCGCTCATAATTCGAAAATGAAACGTGATTTCGTGCGCCTTTCTGAACATTCATCATAAATCTGTAACAATATGTGCTGTAATTCACATTCACGGCATGTATCTTTGCATAAGATCGCGACCAACACTGGAAGCAGCGGGGGTTGCGTGTACCACCTGCGGTGTTTACTACTTATAAAAGACGGGCCACGGAGGCTACATTATGTTGAGTATTTTTAAACCAGCGGCGCATAAAGCTCGCTTGCCTGCAGCGGAGCGCATAAAGCTCGCTTGCCTGCAGCGGAGATCGATCCGACATACCGCCGGCTTCGCTGGCAAATATTCCTGGGGATATTCTTTGGCTATGCCGCGTACTATCTGGTGCGCAAGAACTTTGCCCTTGCAATGCCTTACCTGGTCGAGCAGGGGTTTTCACGCGGTGATTTAGGTTTTGCCTTGTCGGGGATCTCTATTGCCTACGGATTTTCGAAATTCATCATGGGGTCGGTTTCGGATCGCTCGAATCCGCGCGTTTTCCTGCCTGCCGGTCTGATTCTGGCCGCGGCAGTGATGCTGTTCATGGGCTTTGTACCGTGGGCGACATCGAGCATTGCTATTATGTTCGTGCTGTTGTTCCTCTGCGGATGGTTCCAGGGAATGGGCTGGCCGCCGTGCGGACGCACCATGGTGCACTGGTGGTCGCAGAAGGAACGTGGCGGGATTGTCTCCGTCTGGAACTGTGCGCATAACGTCGGTGGCGGGATTCCTCCGCTGCTGTTCCTGCTCGGGATGGCCTGGTTTAACGACTGGAAAGCTGCCCTGTATATGCCAGCGTTCGGCGCCATTCTGGTGGCTATTTTCGCTTTCGCGCTGATGCGTGATACGCCGCAATCCTGTGGCCTGCCGCCCATCGAAGAGTACAAAAACGACTATCCGGACGACTACAACGAGAAAGCGGAAGAAGAGCTGACCGCGAAGCAGATCTTCATGCAGTACGTTCTGCCGAATAAACTGTTGTGGTACATCGCGATTGCGAACGTGTTCGTTTATCTGCTGCGTTACGGCATTCTCGACTGGTCTCCAACCTATCTGAAAGAAGTGAAGCACTTTGCGCTGGATAAATCCTCCTGGGCCTACTTCTTCTATGAATATGCAGGGATCCCTGGCACGCTGCTGTGCGGCTGGATGTCGGACAAAGTGTTCCGTGGTAACCGTGGCGCGACCGGTGTGTTCTTTATGACCCTGGTGACGATCGCTACCATCGTTTACTGGATGAACCCGGCAGGTAACCCGACCGTCGATATGGTTTGTATGATTGTGATCGGCTTCCTGATTTACGGTCCGGTGATGCTGATTGGTTTGCATGCGCTGGAACTGGCACCGAAAAAAGCCGCAGGGACGGCAGCGGGCTTTACCGGCCTGTTTGGTTACCTCGGCGGTTCCGTGGCGGCCAGCGCCATCGTCGGCTACACCGTGGACTTCTTCGGCTGGGACGGCGGTTTCATGGTGATGATCGGCGGCAGCATTCTGGCGGTGATTCTGTTGATTGTGGTGATGATCGGCGAAAAACGCCACCATGCTGAGATGCAACTGAAACGCAACGGGGGCTAAGTGAATGAAAAAAACACTGAAAAACCTGAGCCTGACGCTGATGATGGCGGGCGCGGTAATGGGAAGTCATGCCCTGGCCGCCAGCAACACGGATAAAGTTGTGATTGCCCACCGTGGCGCGAGCGGCTACCTACCGGAACATACGCTGCCCGCGAAAGCAATGGCCTACGCGCAGGGGGCGGATTATCTGGAACAGGATCTGGTGATGACCAAAGACGACCAACTGGTCGTCCTGCATGACCACTATCTTGATCGCGTGACGGATGTCGCCGAGCGTTTTCCGGATCGTGCACGCAAAGACGGTCGTTATTACGCCATCGACTTTACGCTGGACGAAATCAAATCTCTGAAATTTACCGAAGGGTTTGATCTGGAAAATGGCAAGAAGGTGCAAACCTATCCTGGGCGTTTCCCGATGGGTAAATCGGATTTCCGCGTGCATACCTTTGCTGAAGAGATCGAGTTTGTTCAGGGACTGAACCATTCTACCGGCAAGAACATCGGTATCTATCCGGAGATCAAAGCGCCGTGGTTCCATCATCAGGAAGGGAAGGACATTGCGACGAAGACTCTGGAAGTGCTGAAACAGTACGGTTACAGCGACAAGCAGGACAAAGTCTATCTGCAAAGTTTTGATGTAGCAGAACTCAAGCGCATCAAAAATGAGCTGGAACCTAAAATGGGGATGGATCTGAACCTGGTGCAGTTGATTGCCTATACCGACTGGAATGAAACCCAGGAGAAGCAGCCGGACGGCAGTTGGGTCAATTACAACTACGACTGGATGTTCAAACCCGGGGCGATGAAACAGGTGGCGGAATATGCGGACGGCATCGGTCCGGATTACCACATGCTGATTGACGAGAAGTCGACGAAAGGCAATATCGTCCTGACAGATATGGTGAAAGAGGCCCACCAGAATAAGATGGCGGTTCATCCTTATACGGTGCGCGCCGATCAGTTGCCGGAGTACACGACGGATGTGAATCAGCTGTACGACATCCTCTACAACAAAGCGGGCGTGGACGGGCTGTTCACCGACTTCCCCGACAAAGCGGTGATGTTCTTACGTAAAGAGTAACAACCGCGTTATCCCTCTCCACTGCACCCCAAAGGCGGGCAACCGCTGAGTAAGGTGCAGTTTTTTTATCTCTTTTCCTGCCGGTTTAATGCAAAAAAGCACACGTCAGATCAAGAAGTCCGTAGCCGATCATGAATTTCTTAAGATTTCCTTAAGAAGAAGATTTATATTTGTTCGATAAATAATTTATGTCGTTACTGTAACGGATGGTCAGAATGGCGCAGGCAGCAGTGCAGGATGAGTTTGAGAGCTGGTGGGCAACGGAAGGCGATTGGGTCGAAGAACCGAATTATCGACGCAAAGGGATGAGCGGTGTGCAATGCATCGAACGTGACGGGAAGAAATTGTATGTGAAGCGGATGACACAACACCTGTTTCACTCGGTACGCTATCCTTTCGGACGTCCGACGATTGTGCGCGAAATCGAGGTGATCAACGAACTGGCCCGAGCGGGCGTTATCGTGCCGAAAATTGTCTATGGCAACGCGACAAAAGTTAACGGTGAGTGGCGTGCGCTGCTGATCACCGAAGATATGAAAGGTTTTGTGAGCATCGAGGAGTGGTATAAACAGCATGCAGTGACGCCGTATCCTGATGAGGTGCGTGATGCAATGCTAAACGCGGTCGCGCTGGCCTTTAAAAAGATGCACAGCGTCAATCGTCAGCACGGCTGCTGCTACGTAAGACATATCTATGTGAAAACGGAAGGGACGGTTGAAGCCGGGTTTTTAGATCTGGAAAAAAGCCGTCGTCGTTTGCGCCGCCATAAAGCGGCGCACCATGACTTCTCTCAGCTTGAGAAGTACCTGAGTCCCATCCCGAAAGCGGACTGGGAACAGGTGAAAGCGTATTACTACGCGCTGTAACGCGCGCTACATCTCAATTTCGATGTCGCCTTTTGCCCTGCAACAGCAGGGCAAAATTTCGCCGGGCTGAATGAATGCTAACGGCTCAGCGATCCAGTCCACTTGACCTGCAACCAGACGGCAGCGGCAAGAGCCGCAATAGCCTTCGCGGCACTGATATTCCACTTCAACGTTGTGCGATTCAAGCGCGGCGAGCAGGGAAGGGTGTTCATCCTGGCACAGCAACTGTGTGCCAGTGATGCGCAGTGTGACGCGTCCCATCAGAGCTGGAAGTTACTCAGATCGTCGGTATCGACTTCAGAGTCGATCTGCCCGACCAGATAAGAACTCACTTCCACTTCCTGCGGGGCCACCTGAACGTTATCGGACACCAGCCAGGTGTTGATCCACGGGATCGGATTGGAACGGGTCTGGAACGGCAGATCCAGACCGACCGCCTGCATACGAATGTTGGTGATGTATTCGACGTACTGGCACAGAATGTCTTTGTTCAGGCCGATCATTGAACCGTCGCGGAACAGATAGTCTGCCCACTCTTTTTCCTGCAGGGCGGCCTGCACAAACAGGTCATAGCACTCCTGCTTACACTCTTCGGCAATTTCCGCCATTTCCGGATCGTCAACGCCGCTGCGCAACAGGTTCAGCATGTGCTGAGTGCCAGTCAAGTGCAGCGCTTCGTCACGGGCAATCAGGCGAATGATTTTAGCGTTGCCTTCCATCAGTTCACGCTCGGCGAAAGCGAATGAGCAGGCGAAGCTGACGTAGAAGCGGATTGCTTCCAGCGCGTTGACGCTCATCAGGCACAGATACAGTTTTTTCTTCAGCGCACGCAGGTTCACGGTGACGGTTTTGCCGTTCACGGTGTGCGTCCCTTCGCCCAGCAGGTGCCAGTAGCTGGTCATCTCAATCAGCTCATCGTAATAGCTGGAAATGCCTTCCGCACGTTTCTGGATCTGCTCGTTGGTGACGATGTCATCAAACACAATAGCCGGATCGTTAACGATATTACGAATGATATGGGTGTAAGAGCGCGAGTGAATGGTCTCGGAGAAGGCCCAGGTTTCGACCCAGGTTTCCAGTTCCGGAATGGAGATCAGCGGCAGCAGTGCCACGTTCGGGCTACGCCCCTGAATAGAATCCAGCAGCGTCTGGTACTTCAGATTGCTGATAAAAATGTGTTTTTCATGCTCTGGCAGCGCTTGGTAGTCGATGCGGTCGCGTGAAACGTCAACCTCTTCAGGACGCCAGAAGAAGGAGAGTTGTTTTTCGATCAGCTTTTCGAAGATGTCATATTTTTGCTGATCGTAGCGGGCCACGTTAACCGGCTGACCAAAAAACATCGGCTCCAGCAGTTGATCGTTTTTCGTCTGTGAAAATGTGGTGTATGCCATTGAAGTGAGTCCTGTCAGCTGTGTAATGCCGGATGGCGCTTCGCTTATCCGGCCTACAACATCCGATTGATTTTGTAGGCCGGATGAGGCTTTTCGCCGCCATCCGGCAACAGATTAAATCTTACATGCGCCGCTTTCGCAGCCATCGTCCTGAATGGATGGCACCAGATCGTCCTGGGCATCTTCCGCGCCGTCGCGGGTGTTCTGATAATACAGCGTTTTGACCCCGAACTTATAGGCGGTGAGCAGGTCTTTGAGCAACTGCTGCATCGGCACTTTTCCGGACGGGAAGCGCGACGGATCGTAGTTGGTGTTGGCTGAAATCGACTGATCGATAAACTTCTGCATAATCCCGACCAGTTGCAGATAACCATCATTCCCCGGCATTTCCCACAGCAGCTCATAGGCGTTGCCCAGGTGCTCGTAGTCCGGCACCACCTGACGCAGGATACCGTCTTTCGACGCTTTAATGCTGACGTAACCGCGCGGCGGCTCAATACCGTTAGTGGCGTTCGAGATCTGCGAAGAGGTCTCGGACGGCATCAGGGCAGAGAGCGTTGAGTTACGCAGACCGTGGGTCTTGATGGACTCACGAAGCGCTTCCCAGTCATGATGCAGCGGTTCACTGGTGATGGCATCCAGATCTTTCTTGTAAGTATCGATCGGCAGAATGCCCTGTGCGTAGGTGGTTTCGTTAAACCATGGGCAGGCGCCTTGTTCAATCGCCAGTTCGTTAGAGGCCTTCAGCAGATAGTACTGAATGGCTTCAAACGTTTTGTGCGTCAGGTTGTTGGCGCTGCCGTCGGAGTAACGTACGCCGTGCTTCGCCAGATAGTAAGCGTAGTTAATCACGCCAATACCCAGCGTACGACGCCCCATCGCACCACGTTTGGCGGCCGGGATCGGGTAGTCCTGATAATCTAACAGCGCATCAAGGGCACGAACGGCCAGTACCGCCAGCTCTTCCAGTTCCTCGAGGCTGTTGATTGCTCCCAGGTTGAACGCGGAGAGCGTACACAAGGCGATTTCACCGTTTTCGTCGTTCACATCCATCAGCGGTTTGGTTGGCAGCGCGATTTCCAGACACAGGTTGGACTGGCGCACCGGCGCGACCTGCGGATCGAACGGGCTATGGGTGTTGCAGTGGTCAACGTTCTGAATATAGATACGCCCCGTAGAGGCGCGTTCCTGCATCATCAGCGAGAACAGTTCAACGGCTTTGACACGCTGTTTGCGGATGCTGTCGTCTTTCTCATATTTCGTGTACAGACGCTCGAACTCGTCCTGATCGGCGAAGAACGCATCATACAGGCCAGGGACGTCGGACGGGCTGAACAGGGTAATGTCTTCCCCTTTCAGCAGACGGGTGTACATCAGTTTGTTGATTTGTACGCCGTAGTCCATGTGACGCACGCGGTTGCCTTCCACGCCACGGTTGTTTTTCAATACCAGCAGGCTTTCCACTTCCAGATGCCACATCGGGTAGAACAGCGTGGCCGCACCACCGCGTACACCGCCCTGAGAGCAGGATTTCACGGCGGTCTGGAAGTGCTTGTA
Source organism: Citrobacter sp. CFNIH10 (assembly GCF_002934585.1). Taxonomy (NCBI): domain Bacteria; kingdom Pseudomonadati; phylum Pseudomonadota; class Gammaproteobacteria; order Enterobacterales; family Enterobacteriaceae; genus Citrobacter; species Citrobacter sp. CFNIH10. Next base: position 4,738,277 of record NZ_CP026216.1, on the reverse strand, counting down.
GAACGGGATACAGCCGGTGTGGAACGCTTCGCCGCCGCGAATCGGGCTGCCCAGCGCACGGATACGACCGGCGTTGATACCGATACCAGCACGCTGGGAAACGTATTTCACAATCGCGCTGGAGGTGGCGTTGATCGAGTCCAGGCTGTCGCCGCACTCGATCAGCACGCAAGAGCTGAACTGACGCGTCGGGGTACGAACGCCGGACATGATCGGCGTCGGCAGAGAAATTTTGAACGTCGACACCGCGTCATAAAAACGTTTGACGTATTCCAGACGGGTTTCGCGCGGGTAATTCGAGAACAGGCAGGCTGCTACCAGAATATAGAGGAACTGGGCGCTTTCGTAGATCTCACCGGTGACACGGTTTTGTACCAGATATTTCCCTTCCAGCTGCTTAACGGCGGCGTAGGAGAAGGTCATATCACGGTCGTGTACGATGAACGAGTCCATCTGCTTGAACTCTTCTTCCGTGTAGTCTTCCAGCAGATGATTGTCGTATTTGCCCATTTCAACCATTTTCACCACATGGTCAAACAGTTTCGGCGGTTCAAATTCGCCGTAGGCTTTTTTACGCAGATGGAAAATCGCCAGACGCGCAGCCAGATACTGATAATCCGGCGCATCGCGGGAGATCAGGTCCGCCGCCGCTTTAATGATCGTTTCATGGATATCGGAGGTCTTGATACCGTCATAAAACTGGATGTGGGAGCGCAGTTCGACCTGAGAGATCGATACGTTATTCAGTCCTTCTGCCGCCCAATCCAGAACCCGATGGATTTTGTCGAGATTGATGCGCTCTGTACTACCATCACGCTTTGTCACCAGCAGACTCTGATTCATGTGGTTTTTTACCTGTCCGTGAAAGAAAAAATATCCCCTGCATTATCCACAATGCCACCTTGTGACTAACTCTGTGGATAAATACTATATGTAGGGGTTGAGTGTTAAAGTAAACGCTATATGGTGAGTATTCTAGTAGGGATTCTTTTCAGCACAAGAGTTGATTTTGAGGTTAAATTGAGGTTGCAAAAGGGTAAGAAAGGCTAAGTGCACGTCGCATAAGGCCTGGCGGGGATGTCAATAATTCATAAAAAAAATAGATAATTTGATCGAGTGCTGATTTCTTCAACGAAGGTGTAGAAAGTTCTCATGATCTGGCGCAATTTTTGTAAGCCGGATGGCGACAGTAATGTTGTATCCGGCCTACAGGCACATCTTTGTAGGCCTGATAAGCGAAGCGCCATCAGGCAGGGGGCTTATTCCGCTTTTGCGGTGGTATGCACCATATAGTTCACATCAACGCCAGGGCCAAGCTTGAAGGTGTTGGTGATAGGGTTGTAGTGCAACCCGGTCATATGGCGCTCCTGCAAGACCGTCTGATCCACCCAACCTAGCAGCTCCGCAGGTTTAATAAATTTCTTCACATCATGGGTCCCTTTCGGCACCATGCGTAAAATATATTCCGCACCGACAACCGCCATCAGCCAGGATTTGCCATTACGGTTGAGCGTTGAGAAGAACACCTCGCCGCCGGGTTTCACCAGTTGTGCGCAGGCGCGAACCACCGATTGCGGATCGGGCACATGTTCCAGCATCTCCATACAGGTTACCACGTCATACTGATGGGCATGTTTTGCCGCGTGCTCTTCCACGGTTTCCTGCACGTAATCCACCTGAATACCACTTTCCAGCGCATGCAGTTTTGCTACCTGCAAGGGCTCAAACCCCATGTCCAGACCGGTCACTGTGGCGCCTTCACGCGCCATGCTCTCTGCCAGAATGCCGCCGCCGCAGCCGACGTCGAGCACCTTTTTACCAAACAGGCCGCCTGAGCGTTCAGCAATATAACCCAGCCGCAGCGGGTTAATGCGATGCAACGGCTTAAATTCGCCTTCCAGATCCCACCAGCGCGACGCAACTGCTTCAAACTTGGCAATTTCTTCATGGTCAACGTTGTGGTTTACCGGTGGTTTTACGGCATTCATCGGGGCTTTTACTCCTTATAGGGCTAGTGACAGGAGTATATCAGTCCACGCGGGTGAATAAAGCTTATTGGTTTACCTCAATCTCTGTGGTTGTGTTATAATTTGCGACCTTTGAATCCGGGATACAGTAGAGGGATAGCGGTTAGATGAGCGACCTTGCGAGAGAAATTACACCGGTCAACATTGAGGAAGAGCTGAAGAACTCTTATCTGGATTATGCGATGTCGGTCATTGTTGGCCGTGCGCTGCCGGATGTCCGAGATGGCCTGAAGCCGGTACACCGTCGCGTACTTTACGCCATGAACGTATTGGGCAATGACTGGAACAAAGCCTATAAGAAATCAGCCCGTGTCGTTGGTGACGTAATCGGTAAATACCACCCGCATGGCGACTTTGCGGTATACGACACCATTGTCCGTATGGCTCAGCCGTTTTCGCTGCGATATATGCTGGTGGATGGCCAGGGGAACTTCGGTTCCATCGATGGCGATTCCGCGGCGGCGATGCGTTATACGGAAATCCGTCTGGCGAAGATTGCCCATGAGTTAATGGCCGATCTGGAAAAAGAGACGGTTGATTTTGTCGACAACTATGACGGCACGGAAAAAATCCCTGACGTTATGCCGACCAAAATCCCGAACCTGTTGGTAAACGGTTCGTCCGGTATCGCAGTAGGGATGGCGACCAACATCCCGCCACACAACCTGACGGAAGTGGTTAACGGCTGCCTGGCGTATATCGACAATGAAGACATCAGCATTGAAGGGCTGATGGAATACATCCCGGGTCCGGACTTCCCGACGGCGGCGATCATCAACGGTCGTCGCGGTATTGAAGAAGCCTATCGTACCGGTCGCGGTAAAGTGTACATCCGTGCCCGCGCGGAAGTGGAAGTAGACGCGAAAACCGGTCGTGAAACCATTATCGTGCATGAAATTCCGTATCAGGTGAACAAAGCGCGCCTGATCGAGAAAATCGCGGAACTGGTAAAAGACAAACGCGTTGAAGGCATCAGCGCGCTGCGTGACGAGTCTGACAAAGACGGTATGCGCATCGTGATTGAAGTTAAGCGCGACGCGGTCGGGGAAGTGGTACTGAACAACCTCTACTCCCAGACTCAACTGCAGGTCTCTTTCGGTATCAACATGGTGGCACTGCACCATGGTCAGCCGAAGATCATGAACCTGAAAGACATCATTTCAGCGTTTGTGCGCCACCGCCGTGAAGTGGTGACTCGTCGTACCATTTTCGAACTGCGTAAAGCCCGCGATCGTGCGCATATCCTTGAAGCACTGGCGATTGCGCTGGCGAACATCGACCCGATCATTGAGCTGATTCGTCGCGCGCCGACCCCGTCGGAAGCGAAAGCCGCATTGATCGCACGTCCGTGGGATCTGGGCAACGTGGCTGCGATGCTGGAACGTGCTGGTGACGACGCTGCGCGTCCGGAATGGCTGGAGCCAGAATTCGGCGTGCGTGACGGTCAGTACTACCTGACAGAACAGCAGGCCCAGGCGATTCTGGATCTGCGTTTGCAGAAACTGACCGGCCTTGAGCATGAAAAACTGCTCGATGAATACAAAGAGCTGCTGGAACAGATCGCGGAACTGCTGCACATTCTGGGCAGCGCCGATCGCCTGATGGAAGTGATTCGCGAAGAGCTGGAGCTGATCCGCGATCAGTTTGGCGATGAGCGTCGTACCGAAATCACCGCGAATAGCGCTGATATCAATATCGAAGATCTTATCAACCAGGAAGATGTGGTTGTGACCCTGTCTCATCAGGGCTACGTGAAGTATCAGCCGCTGACCGACTACGAAGCACAACGTCGTGGTGGGAAAGGCAAATCGGCTGCACGTATTAAAGAAGAAGACTTTATTGACCGTCTGCTGGTGGCCAACACCCATGACACGATCCTCTGCTTCTCCAGCCGGGGCCGTCTGTACTGGATGAAGGTTTATCAACTGCCAGAAGCGAGCCGTGGTGCGCGTGGCCGTCCGATCGTCAACCTGCTGCCGCTGGAAGCCGACGAACGTATTACCGCTATCCTGCCGGTTCGTGAGTACGAAGAGGGCGTGAACGTCTTTATGGCGACCGCCAGCGGTACGGTGAAGAAAACCGCGCTGACCGAATTCAGCCGCCCGCGTTCTGCCGGTATCATTGCGGTGAACCTGAACGATGGCGACGAACTGATTGGCGTGGATCTGACCTCCGGTTCTGACGAAGTCATGCTGTTCTCGGCGGCGGGCAAAGTGGTGCGCTTTAAAGAGGACGCCGTCCGTGCGATGGGCCGTACTGCGACTGGCGTACGAGGCATCAAGCTGGCGGGCGAAGACAAAGTCGTCTCCCTGATTATTCCACGTGGTGAAGGCGCGATCCTGACCGTGACGCAAAATGGTTACGGTAAGCGTACGGCGGCGGAAGAGTATCCGACCAAGTCCCGTGCGACGCAGGGCGTTATCTCTATCAAAGTGACCGAGCGCAACGGTTCTGTTGTTGGCGCGGTGCAGGTTGATGATTGCGACCAGATCATGATGATCACCGATGCCGGTACGCTGGTGCGTACTCGCGTGTCGGAAATCAGCGTGGTAGGACGTAATACTCAGGGCGTGATCCTCATCCGTACGGCGGAAGATGAAAACGTGGTGGGTCTGCAGCGTGTGGCTGAGCCGGTGGATGACGAAGAACTCGACTCCATCGACGGTAGCGCGGCGGAAGGGGATGATGATATCGCCCCGGAAGCGGAAACCGACGACGATGTCGCTGATGACGCTGACGAGTAATCGGCGAGTTTAACGACTGCACAAAAGGGAGGCGCTGCCTCCCTTTTTTTCGTCCTGAATTCACCATTTCCCCTTGCCAAAAGGTCCTGTCCGGTGACTTTTTCCTTCATGTATAAAAATACAAAATAAAATGAATAATTATAACTCTGTGAAGGTGCTCACTGTTTGTGCAGCCATTTCCCGTTAACTTTCCTGTTACCAAACCGCGATATTTACGAGCCCTTACTGCCAGGAGAACTGAAAAATTATTAAATAACATCATCTGAATTCTTAAAGACAAAAGCGTTGGCTGCCTTCATCTGTCAATACACTTCTGACGGATGAATATACTTATACCTACACGTTGGGAGTTAACTATGATAGTTGAAATAGCAGAAGGCTTTATCCATCTTTTCCAGAGCGCAGGTAAGATATTCTCCGGGATGATCGTCAGTACCATTCCGATGCTGATAACCTTAATTTTGACCGTTAATTTTATTATGAAATTAATTGGCCAACAGCGAATGGAAAAAGTCGCCACCCTGATGGGGAAGTCAAAAATATTAACCTATGGAATTTTGCCGAGTTTTGCCTGGTTCTTTCTTAGCAGTCCGGGTGCGCTGACGATGGGTAAATTTCTGCCCGAACGTTGTAAACCCGCTTATCAGGATGCGCTGGGCAGCACCGTACACCCGCTGACCTCTCTGTTCCCACACATTGTGCCATCTGAACTCTTTATCTGGCTGGGCGTCGCCGCTGGCCTGACGCGACTCGATCTACCGGTTGCCGACCTGGCATTACGCTATATCGCTGCGGGTATTCTACTCGGTTTTATCCGTGGTTTTCTGACGGAATATATCTTCACCCGGCTGGAGAAACGCGAACTTAATCAGGAATAAGGGAAAACAATGAAAGTACTATTTTCGGCTGACGTCGTAAAGGCTGGAAGAAAAGTGGAAGAGGGACTGCTTAATGGCATGTTGATTACCTTTAATGACCATGCTCCGGAAGATTATCTCGATTATGTCCTGGTCATTAAGAATATTGTTTGTGATGTTACCCCATTACAAAAAACAATGGATTATGTTCTGCAGATTAATAATCAGACCTGGAATATAACCTGCTGGGGAGAGGCCGCATGGCAAAATTTATGCGAGTTAGGTCATGTGACAGTGGTATTTGACGGGGCTGAAAAGCCAATAGCCTATGGTTCATTACACGTTAACAGTCATTGTTCTCCATCCGTAAATGAATTGATTGGCCCATTGACAATAATGAGGAAAACCAATGAAAACCGTACTGATTAAAAAAGGTCATTCAGGGATTGGCGATGACATGTATTTATCTCGCGATACCCGCATGGTCATCCTGTCGCTTACCGGCAAAACCATTGATCCGGTCGCGAAAAAACTGGGTGAAATGCTGGAAATGACCGTGGTTAACGGCTTTGACGCCATGCCGGATGATAAGAAAATCCTTTGTGTGGTCATCAACTGTGGCGGTTCACTGCGCTGCGGCATTTATCCGCAGAAAAGAATCAAGACAATCAACGTACTCCCTACCGGTGCGATGGGGCCGCTGGCGAAATATATCACCGAAGATATTTACATCTCTGATGTCAGTCTTGAATCGCTTTCGCTGATTGAAACCATTAATCAACCGGTAACCGGGGAGGAAAACGTTGAGCTCAGTGATCCTCTCCCGGCAGACCATGCCTGTGCCGTGGCTCACGAACGCGTGGAGGCAAAACCACGCGGTTCCGCGACCAACACCGCGCTGGAGTTGATGACGCGTTTTGCGACGGGAATCGGTAACTTTGTCAGCCTGCTCTACTCCTCGGCGCGTGAATCGGTCGAGCTGTGTATTAAAAACGTGATCCCCTTTATGGCCTTTATCTCGGTTCTGATCGCTCTGGTTCAGGAGACCGCGATTGGTCAGTGGACCGGGAATGCGCTGTCGCCGCTTGCCGGATCGTTAACCGGTCTGTTTGTGATTGCGATTATTTGTGGTCTGCCCTTCATCTCTCCCATTCTGGCTCCTGGCGCGGCGATTGCGCAGGTCGTTGGTGTGCTGGTAGGAACGCTAATCGGTAGCGGGGTGGTTTCACCGCTGATGGCGTTGCCGGCGCTGTTCGCGATTAACGTCCAGGTCGGTGCCGATTTCATTCCCGTTGGGCTTTCCATGCAGGAGGCGAAAGAGAAGACCATTCGTCTTGGCGTGCCCTCTTTCTTGCTGTCACGGATGATTACCGCGCCTCTGGCGGTGGCCATCGGTTATCTGTTTTCGTTTGGCTTGTTTAACTGAGGAAATGTGTAATGAACAAAATCAATGCCGCGGTGGTGGGGGCCGGTATTTATGGCAAACATCATATCAATGCGTATCACTATAATCCGTGGGTGAACCTGGTGGGGTTTTGCGAGATCAATCCGGACATCCGCGCCAACGTTGCGGCGGAGTTTCAGGTGCCTGGTTATGCCTCGCTGGCAGAGTTGTTTGCCGCGACGGACGTTGATCTGGTATCAATCGCGACACCGGATCCGTTCCACTTTGATGCCACGATTGAAGCCATCAGGGCGGGCAAACATGTGCTGATAGAAAAACCGATGGCGACAACGTCAGCGGAATGTCGGGAAATCATCCGCTGTGCGCAGCAACAAGGAGTGAAGATTGGCGTTGATTACCACAAGCGTTGGGACGGGATGGCACAGCATATTCACCATGAGCTGTTGAAACCCGAAACCGGTCAGGTCCTGCGTGGCTATATGAGCATGGACGATATTATCGACGTGCCGAAAAACTGGCTGTCATGGGCGAATGAGAGTTCTCCCGTTCATTTTCTCGGAACGCATTGTTTTGATTTGATTAGATATTATATGAACGGTGCCAATGCGGTGAGCGTCTATGCGATAGGGCAGAAGAAGAAGCTGGTGGCGGAAGGCGTTGATTCCTGGGATACCATTCAGTCGTTTGTCACCTTTGATAATGGCGCGCAATGGACCGTTGAAGTGGGGTGGTGCTTACCACCTTCATTTCCCAAAGCAAACGATGGGCGTAGTTTTGTTATTACCGAGAATAACTATTATCGCGCCGATGCGCAGTTGCGGGGATATGAAATGTTCACCCCTCAGCGCAGTGCAACGCCAAATTATAATTTTATTAATTACGTTAATAATAAAGCCAGTGGCTATGGGATTCAGCCAATACATGATTTTGTTGAGCACATATTATTTGATACCCCTTATCTGGCAACCGCTGATGATGGGTTGCAGGCGACGTTAATATGTGAAGCCGTGCATCATTCGTTATCGACAGGACGTATCGTGCAGTTATAACTCATCGGTGGTTTACGCCTCATAAACCGTTTTGCTGGCTTTAATTTCTTTGATTAAGGCAGGGTTCGTTATTCCCCCTCAACCCGGTCGATGATCATTGTTTATGAGGCGCCTTTTCATTATTCATATTCAGATAGCAATATTGCAGCGCGTGGAAAAAAAGCGAGTGTAAAGACATTTTCAGTGCGGCGAAACTGAGGGGGCTGACGCTGGACTGAGGCGTATATAAGGTTACATCGGCAAGCGTCGCGCCGCTCTGATGGCAGGCGACTGCCAGTGAGGCGGCCTCATGCTCGCGAATCAAGGTAATGAGTTGATTATCCGGCTCATCTTTGAGTCCAGGAAGCAGGATCACGGAATCACAATCCGTCAGGGTGTTTGTCAGCAATGAATGGGCATTCTGGTACTCTACGGGAATGCAGACTTTACCAATATCACTATAATCCTGAATGATATTGCTGAGTAATGAACTCAGTTCTCGCGGATGACAGAAATAGAGGTTACGGCTGGAATTAATAATTTCAAAAAAAGTATTAAGGGCCGCAGGGTTATTATTATTAATAAACTCGCCAAGAATAACATTGTTTTTCGTTGCCTGGGCCGGAAGCAGTGCCTCAGGTTCGCTGCGCAGACACTTAATTAAATCATATTTAAATGAAGTAAAGCCGGTATAACCGAGAGATTGCGCAAAGCGAACAATGGAGGGTTGGCTGGTTTGCGTCTTTTTTGAAATTGCCGTCGACGTCAGTTTTTCCGCGCCCGATAATGTAGCCAGAATGTAACGGCTAATTGTTTGCTCCGCGTGCGTACCTGTTTTTACCAGTAACTGAAGTTGTTCGATAATGTTCATTGAGGTCCCTCGGTTTTGTTTATTATGACAGATACACTTTATCCTTCAAGCAGCCTCTGTGTTGGCGATGGAGCGATCCGGCTCGTCCATGAGCCTCGTCCCTTTAAGCCAGCGCAAGCGTTGTTCAAAATGCCTGCTGCCTGTTGTCCTGCGACTCGAAGGATTTAGTGTCTAACCAGGGGACCCCAGGGGTTAATTCATCCTTTCCACAATCATTGCAATACCCTGACCGCCGCCGATGCACAGCGTTGCCAGACCCAGCGTTTTATCCCTGGCGGAAAGCGCATGCAGCAATGTCACCAGGATCCGCGCGCCGCTGGCGCCGATCGGATGCCCAAGCGCAATCGCGCCACCGTTCACGTTCACCTTTTGTGGGTCGAAGCCCAGCGTCTTGCCGACGGCAAGGAACTGCGTGGCAAACGCCTCATTGGCTTCAATCAGATCGATATCGGAAAGCTGCAATCCGCATTGTTTCAGGGCTTTCTGCGTGGCGGGTACCGGCCCCATCCCCATCAGCGCTGGCGCGACGCCGCCGCTGGCATATGACTTAATGCGTGCCAGCGGTTTCAGTCCTGCCGCCAGTGCGGCAGATTCTTCCATGACCACCAGCGCGGCCGCGCCGTCGTTGATCCCAGAGGCGTTGCCAGCGGTGACGGTGCCGGCCTTATCAAACGCCGGACGCAGTGCCGCAAGACCTTCTGCTGTTGAGTCAGCCTTGGGGAATTCGTCGCGGTCAAAGACAATGGTTTTTTTACGCGACGTGACGCTGACCGGCACAATTTCGGCCTCAAAGGCGCCAGAATGGATGGCGGCGACCGCTTTTTGCTGAGAGAGCAGTGCGAGCTCATCCTGCATGTCGCGGCTGATACCGTATTCACGGGCGACGTTTTCGGCGGTGATCCCCATGTGATAACCATGGGTGGCACAGAGCAGACCGTCACGCAGAATCACATCCGACAACTGGCCGTCGCCGAGGCGATAACCCCAGCGGGCTTTCGCATCCAGCAGATAGGGGGCTAGACTCATGTTTTCCATGCCGCCAGCAACCAGCGCCTGTGCCTGACCGGCCTGAATTGCCTGGGCGGCCAGTGCGACGCTTTTGAGCCCTGAACCGCAGACTTTGTTGACGGTAAACCCGCAGACGGTTTCGCTAAGGCCGCTTTTTAACAGTGCCTGGCGCGCCGGGTTTTGTCCCAGACCGGCCTGCAACACGTTGCCCATGATCACTTCATCCACACGTTGCGGGTCGAGTTGCGCGCGTTCCAGCGCGGCGCTAATCACAGTCGCGCCAAGTTCGATGGCACTGGTGGTGGCCAGCGCGCCGTTGAAGCTGCCGATGGCGGTACGTACTGCGCTGACGATGACACAATTTTTCATCTTCTGTTCCTTAAACGTGAGTCGCTGCCGTCAGAAAAAGGTCAGACCGACAACAAAAATGACACCGGAGAAAAGCAGGGCGGTGATGCAGTACCCCATGATGTCGCGAACCCCCAACCCGGCGATGGCCAGTGCGGGAAGCGCCCAGAAGGGTTGCGCCATGTTCATCCACTGCTCGCCGTAGGCAATCGCCATCACGGATTTACCCAGATCGGCCCCTAGCGCTTGCGCGGCTGGCATGACGAACGGTCCCTGAATAACCCAGTGACCACCGCCTGACGGCACGGCAAAGTTGATCAGCGCAGAGCTGAAGAAGGTCATGACCGGGAAGGTGTCTTTATTGGCGACGTTGATGAAGAACTCGGTGATGAGTCCTCCGAGACCGGAGTGCTCCATCATCAACTGGATACCGGCATAGAACGGGAACTGCACCAGGATACCGGCGGTGCTGCGCGCAGCGGCACTAATGGCGCGCATATAGGCCATCGGCGTTTTGTGCAGCAGCAGACCGGCAATCATAAACATCAGGTTGACGGTGTTGATGGTGATGTTGAACCCTTTCTCGGCGAAGTAGATCCCGAGATAAGCGATGCCTAATGCCCCAATGATCAGCGCCAGGATTCGGCTCTCTTCCAGTTTTTCGGACGGAGGCGCATCTGCTGGCAAGGTCTTCTGGAAATCAGGCTCTTCCATCAACAGTTTCGGATCGACGCTGACAACATCCGACGGTTTTGGCGTCATCATGCGGGTGATAAACGGCATGACCACAATCAGACCGAGAGTGATGAAGATGTTGAAACCGGTAAACAGGGTGTTGCTGACCGGAATCAGGCCCGCAATGTGTTCCACCGGGTTACCCGGCGTTGCCGCCAGCAGGGGCATCGAGCCGGAGAAGCCGCCGCCCTAGGTCAGAAAACCGATATAAGCGCAGGCAATCAGCAGCGGATAATCGGATCCCGGCACGCGACGGGCAACTTCACGGGCAAACATCGCTCCCACTACCAGACCGAAGCCCCAGTTGATGACGCAGGCGACGGAGCCAAAGAAGGTCACTAGCATTACGCCCTGCGCGGGCGTTTTTGCGGCAGACGCGGCAGTACGCAGCAGGTTTTTCACCGGACCGGAACTGGCCAGCGCGTGACCTGTCACGATGATCAACGCCATCTGCATCCCGAAGGCCAGCAGATTCCAGAAGCCATCCCCCCAGAAACGCACCATACTGATCGGCGTTTGCGGCGTCAGCCACAGCGCGATGCCGAACGTCAACAGCGTCAGCAGCATGGCGAAAATCAGGGGATCGGGCAGCCAGCGACTGACGAAGCGCGTCATGAAACGCGAGATACGGCCGATCATGCTTCACCTCGCTGAACGACCAGATCGGCGGCAATGTCAAACTGCGCTTCTGTTTTTGCTCGCAGAGTATCGAGGTCGCACCCGTCGACGATTTCCGTCAGCCACATTTTGCCGTCGATAAAGCGGAACACGGCGAGTTCGGTAACCAGCATATGCACCGCATGCTGGGCCGTCAGTGGCATGGTGCAGTGACGAAGGATTTTCGCTGAGCCGTCTTTCGCGCAGTGTTCCATCGCGATAATCACTTTGCGCGCTCCGGTTACCAGATCCATCGCGCCGCCCATCCCAGGGACCATTTTGCCGGGCACGACCCAGTTCGCGAGGTTAGCCTGTTCATCAACCTGCAATCCGCCCAGTACGCAGGCATCGACGTGGCCGCCACGAATCAGTGCGAATGACATCGCGCTATCGAACATCGCCGCCCCCGGTAATATTCCGCAGGGTTGACCACCGGCGTTCACCAGATCGGGATGCGCGGTGGTGACCGGTCCCAGTCCGAGAAATCCGTTCTCTGATTGCAGGGTGATATGAATGTCATCCGGCAGATAGTTGGCGACCATCGTCGGCAGGCCAATGCCTAAATTCACAACATCACCATCGCGAAGTTCTTGCGCCACACGGCGCGCAATACGTTGTTTAGCATCCATTATTTGCTCTCCTGTGGCATGACGATATGGTCGATAACGGCGCCGGGGGTGACTATCTGGTCAGGCAACAGATCGCCTGTCTCAACGAGTTCGTCAGGTTCCACCAGGGTGATATCGGCGGCGAGGGCAATAAGCGGGTTGAAGTTGCGGGCGCTGAGTTGGTAGGTCAGGTTGCCGAGTGGGTCGGCACGGTGCGCGCGGATGAGTGCCAGGTCGGCACGCAACGGTCGCTCCAGTAGCCAGGTTTTGCCGTCAAGCGTCAGGGTTTGTTTGCCATCTTCCACAATCGTGCCGACGCCGGTTGGGGTCAGGAAGCCGCCGAGTCCAGCACCGCCGCAGCGGATCTGTTCAATCAGCGTACCCTGCGGCACCAGCTGAACGTCCATCTCTTTGGCGATCATCCGACGCCCGGTTTCCGGGTTAGTACCGATATGGGACGCAATGACTTTGTTCACCCGGCCATTGACGATCAGCGGGCCGATGCCGGTATCGACAAAGGCGGTATCGTTGGCGATCAGTGTCAGGTCTCTGACGCCGGATTCAAGTAAGGCTTCGACAAGGCGGGGCGGGGTCCCGACCCCCATAAAACCACCAACCATGATGGTCATGCCGTCACGAAAGAATCCGGCAGCGTTCTGTAAGGTAATCAGTTTTGTTTTCATTATGTTTCCCTTTTGCATACTCCATTTTGGGTACACAAAGGGAATAGCAAGCGGGATGCCAGAATGGCTAACGGACAGGGATATTAGTTAACCTGTTGAATATAATTAAATATTCATGGGAGTGTTGTGTGATCTTAGTGCGGATGCTATGCAGAATTTTGCGCACTGTGCAAAATTCTGCATAGCAGATTCTGGTTCTACAAGCCTGCCGTATCGATACCGTATTCCTGCAATTTATACATCAGGGCACGTCGACTGATGCCTAACATCAGGGCGGCGCGGGTGCGGTTTCCTTCATGCTGTTCAAGTACCTCGATAATGATCCGCTTCTCTTCGCGTTTAATCTCTTCTTTCAGATTGCGTTCACCGGGCTGTGTGGCCTTTATCTCGCTGCCACCACCCACCGGCTGGCGGAGCGGGGCAGGCAGATCTTCTGCAAAAATGACGGCGCCGGTATTCATCACCACCGCCCGCTCAATGACGTTTGAAAGTTCGCGGATGTTTCCGGGCCAGGGCCAGGTGGTAAGCATTGACATGGCCGCCGGATCGATCTCAATAATGTCGCGCTGATTTTCCGAACTGAATTTCTGCAGGAAGTGGTTAGCCAGCAGCGCAATGTCTTCCCGTCGTTCGCGCAGCGGGGGAAGTTGCAGATGAATCACATTCAGACGATAGAACAGGTCTTCACGGAAAGCGCCTTCTTTCACCATCGCATGGAGATCGCGGTTGGTGGCAGCGACGATGCGGATATCCACCTGAATCGTCTGGTGTCCGCCCACGCGTTCGAATTCCCGTTCCTGTAGAATGCGCAGTAATTTAGCCTGGAGCACCAGCGGCATTTCACCAATTTCATCGAGTAGCAGCGTTCCCTGATGAGCGCGTTCAAACAGTCCCTGACGCTGAGTTTGTGCGCCGGTGAAGGCCCCTTTTTCATGACCGAACAACTCGCTTTCCAGCAGCGACTCCGGTAACGCGGCGCAGTTGATTTTGATAAACGGACCGTTTGCCCGGCGCGAATTGTAGTGAATAGCGCGCGCAATCAACTCCTTGCCGGTACCGCTTTCACCACTGATCAGAACGTTGGCCTGCGACAGGGCAATTTTCGCCGTATCTTTGCAGATATCCATCATCCGCGGACTGTTGGTCAGGATATGTCCCCACTGCCAGCTGGTGCTCAGCGCCTGATGCAGGCTGCGGATCTCCTGTTTCATCGCCTGCAGTTGCAGGGCGCGTTGGATCAGTAAATTCAGTTCATCGAGATCGAAAGGTTTGATCACGTAATCAAACGCCCCGCTGCGTAACGCTTCGACGGCGGTTTCGACTTCGGCGTAAGCGGTCATCAGGATCACGGGGATACGCGGCTGCTGAGTGCGCATGACTTTCAGGGCGTCGATCCCGTTCATTTCCGGCATGCGGATATCCATCAGCACCACATCCGGTGGAGCGTCGGCAAAGCGCTGCAACGCTTCCTCCCCGTTGCTGGCACAGTGTGTTTCATGCCCCTGTAGCGAAAAGGCGGTGGTGAGCATGCGACGAACGTTATCTTCGTCATCCACAATGAGGATACGGTAGCGGGTTTTCATACTGACAAGTTTCCCTGTGGGTTAATCGGTAAAATAAGGGTAAACGTCGCGCCACATCCGGGCATGCTGGCGACGTGAATATCGCCCTGATGAGCATTGATAATGCGCTGGCTGAGCGCGAGTCCAAGCCCTGTTCCTGAGGCTTTGGTGGTGAAAAAGGGGTCAAAAATCTTTTTCTGTAGCGCGATATCGATCCCACCGCCGTTATCTTCAATCGCCACGGCTTGTTGCGTGGCTGAATATTGCCAGGTGCGAATGCGGATTTCACCGCGTGCGTTGATGGCCTGCACGGCATTAATCAAAAGATTGAGGATCACCTGTTTTAACAGCTCACGATCGGCAACGATGGCAGGCAGTCCCGTATCCTGTTCAAAGTTGAACGTGATCCGTGCCTGAACGCCGGAGGTTTGCACCAGAATCAGCGTCTCTTCGATCAGCGAATTGAGCAGCACTTGCTGCCACTGGCTTTGTCGCGGCCGGGAGAAATCCAGCAACTGCTGAATGACTTTGTTGATGGAATCAATTTCTTTTAGTACCACGGACAGATATTCCTGATGCACAGGCAGGCTGGTTTGTTGACGGATGATCTGCACATAACCCCGGATGGCGGTGAGCGGATTACGTACCTCATGCGCCACCCCGGCCATCAGTTCACCCAAAGTGGCAAGTCTCTCGGTTTGCGCCAGGCGACGCTGCGTTTCTTTGCGGGCGGTCAGGTCGGAAAAAATCACCAGCGCACCGATCAATTCACCATTGGGGTTATGAATACGGCTGGTGGTGACACTGAGTTCGATGGTGCGGTCGCGCGCCGGAAAGCTAACTTCCTGTGCCAGATGCTCCGTCCCGTGCGCCAGGGTATCGAGAACCGGGCTGGCAAAATGCGGGTCGGAGAAGAGGGTGGCATAGGGGCGACCGACCAGTTCATTGAGCGTATAGCCGGTAATCATTTCCGCCGCAGGGTTCATGGTGGTGACATCGCCCTGTCTGTCGATTGCGATCACCCCGTCGGCGGCGTTTTCAATGATCAGATCGTTAAGGGTTTTCGTTTCACGCAACGTTTGCGCCAACGCGTTAACGCTGCGGCTAATTTGCCCCAGTTCGCCAGGCAGATTGGGAAGTTGCGCTGGCGTTTTTTGCGCCAGCGTCGACAGACCGTCCGTGATGATGTCGATATTGGCGCCAAGGCGTCGGGAAAACAGCACGATCAAGAGCAGACTACAGAGCAGACCTGCCGCCAGCACCGCAATGATGCGCACGTCCATCCTCCACGCCTGACGCTGGATATCTTCCGTCAACTCATTCGCCCAGATGTAGCCCAGCACGTCGCCATCCCGGGTGATGGGGATCATGGAGTTAAGAATATCGCCGCGCACCTGGCGACCGGAAAAGACGACCGGGGCATTGCTGCGCATCACTTCGCGTCCGGGGTGATCGGCGGCAATCGTCACGCCAACGTTATTTTGGTACAGCGCGGAAGGGGCGTAGGTCACAATCGCATCCAGCGCTTTGTTATAGTAGCCCGCGCCGACGCCCGGAAATGCCTGAGTGATCCGCTCAGTGATGGGGCCGAGTTCGGTATTCAGCGCCTGAATACGTTCGTCCCGCGGCAGCGCCGTAAAATGGGTAAAGCGATCGCCCAGCGCCTGATCGAGCAGGTGTACAACGGCAGATAATTTTTTCTCTTTTTCAGATAAGACTGCTGACCGTCCTTCGGTTTCTACGATATAACCAATCGACAGCGTCGGCACGATGACCATCAGAAGCGCCATCAGGATCATCTGATTGCGTAAGCGTCGCGGGTATAACCCTCTCAAAAAGCGCATGCTGGCATCCCTGTGACCCATTTTCTGACAAACGCTAATTATCGGGGGTTGCGGCAACTGTTTCTCAGCGGTGTATCATATTCCCGCAAACGCAGGCGCGGGCATTGCGACGACGCGCATTTACCGCTACCTTAACCACACTCCATTTATCGCCTGAGGCGGAGCTTCGCCCTTTTGAAATACCTTGCATCCTTTCGCACGACCCTGAAAATCTCGCGCTATCTGTTCAGAGCGTTGGCACTGTTGATTTGGCTGCTGATTGCCTTTGCTTCGGTGTTCTACATTGTGAACGCCTTGCATCAGCGGGAGTCAGAGATCCGCCAGGAGTTTAATCTCAGTTCCGATCAGGCCCAGCGCTACATTCAGCGCACGTCGGATGTGATGAAAGAGCTCAAGTACATCGCGGAGAATCGCCTGACGGCGGAGAACGGCGTGTTGTCTTCGCGGTCGCGTGACGATAAAACCGAGGTGCCGACCTTTCAGCCGCTGTTTGCCGATTCCGACTGCGCGGCAATGGGCAACGCCTGGCGCGGATCGCTGGAGTCGCTGGCGTGGTTCATGCGCTACTGGCGTGACAACTTTTCCGCTGCGTACGATCTGAATCGTGTATTTCTCATTGGCAGCGATAATCTCTGCATGGCGAATTTCGGCCTGCGCGATATGCCCGTCGAGCGCGATAACGCGCTGAAAACGCTGCACGAGCGGATTATGAAGTACCGCAACGCGCCGCAGGATGAATCCGGAAACAACCTCTACTGGGTGGCGCAGGGACCACGTCCAGGGATTGGCTATTTCTACGCGCTGACGCCGGTTTATCTGGCAAACCGCCTGCAGGCGCTGTTGGGCATTGAACAATCCATTCGAATGGAAAACTTCTTTACGCCGGGCAGTCTGCCGATGGGCGTGACCATTCTGGATGAAAATGGGCATGCGTTGATTTCGCTGACCGGGCCGGAAAGTACCATCAAGGCGGAACCTCGCTGGATGCAGGAACGCTCCTGGTTTGGCTATACGCCGGGCTTTCGTGAGCTGGTGCTGAAGAAAAATCTGCCGCCGTCTTCGTTAAGCATTGTCTATTCCGTTCCGGTCGATCTGGTGCTGGAACGGATCCGGATGCTGATTCTGAATGCCATTCTGCTGAATGTGCTGGTAGGTGCGGCACTGTTTACCCTCGCGCGGATGTACGAACGACGGATCTTTATTCCGGCGGAAAGCGACGCCCAACGGCTGGAAGAGCATGAGCAGTTTAACCGTAAGATTGTCGCGTCCGCGCCGGTCGGGATCTGTATTCTGCGCACCGTTGACGGTATTAACATCCTCAGTAACGAGCTGGCCCATACCTACCTGAACATGCTCACCCATGAGGATCGACAGCGGCTGACGCAAATCATCTGTGGACAGCAGGTGAACTTTGTCGATGTGCTGACCAGCAATAACACCAATTTGCAGATTAGCTTCGTCCATTCCCGCTATCGCAATGAAAACGTGGCGATTTGCGTGCTGGTGGATGTTTCCGCCCGCGTCAAAATGGAGGAGTCGTTACAGGAGATGGCGCAGGCGGCTGAACAGGCGAGTCAGTCGAAATCGATGTTCCTGGCGACCGTCAGCCACGAGCTGCGCACGCCGCTGTATGGCATTATCGGTAACCTTGATCTGCTGCAAACCAAAGAATTGCCAAAAGGTGTCGATCGCCTGGTGACGGCGATGAATAACTCTTCCAGTCTGCTGCTGAAAATCATCAGTGACATTCTCGACTTCTCGAAAATCGAATCGGAGCAGTTGAAAATTGAGCCGCGTGAATTCTCGCCACGTGAGGTGATGAGCCACATTACCGCGAACTATCTGCCGCTGGTGGTGCGCAAGCAGCTCGGGCTGTACTGCTTTATCGAACCGAATGTGCCGGTTGCGCTTAATGGCGATCCGATGCGCCTGCAACAGGTGATTTCTAATCTGTTGAGCAACGCGATTAAATTCACCGACATCGGCTGCATTGTGCTGCATGTCAGCCGCGACGATGATTATCTCAGCATTCGGGTGCGGGATACCGGCGTCGGGATCCCGGCGAAAGAAGTGGTGCGCTTGTTCGATCCGTTCTTCCAGGTCGGTACGGGTGTGCAGCGCAATTTCCAGGGAACGGGGCTGGGACTGGCGATTTGCGAAAAGCTGATCAGCATGATGGATGGTGACATTTCGGTTGATTCTGAACCAGGGATGGGGAGCCAGTTTACAGTGCGTATTCCGCTGTATGGCGCGCAGTATCCGGCGAAAAAAGGGCTTGATGGACTTGCCAGAACACGTTGCTGGTTGGCGGTGCGTAATGCGTCTTTGTGCCAGTTTGTCGAAAACAGCCTGACGCGTAACGGTGTTGAGGTGATGCGTTATGAAGGGCAGACACCGGCGAGTGATGACATGTTGATCACCGACGATGCCCTGGAACAGCCGTGGCAGGGGCGGGCAGCGGTGATTTTCTGTCGGCGCCACATTGGTATTCCACTGGAAAGGGGGCCGGGTGAATGGGTGCACAGCGTGGCGTCGCCGCATGAACTGCCGGCGCTGCTGGCCCGGATCTACCGTATTGAGCTGGACGATGAGGAGCTCTCTTCCGCGTTACCGGCTCCGGAAAAAGCGGCGGCCACCAATGATGACATGATGATCCTGGTGGTTGACGATCATCCGATTAACCGCCGTCTGCTGGCCGATCAGCTGGGATCGCTCGGGTATCAGTGCAAAACCGCCAATGACGGCGTGGATGCCCTGAACGTGCTGAGCAAAAACCATATCGATATCGTGCTGAGCGACGTAAACATGCCGAATATGGATGGCTATCGACTGACACAGCGCATACGTCAGTTAGGGCTGACTTTACCGGTAGTTGGGGTGACGGCCAACGCTTTGGCCGAAGAGAAGCAGCGCTGTCTGGAGTCGGGGATGGACAGTTGTCTGTCGAAGCCGGTCACGCTGGACGTTATCAGGCAGACGCTGGCGGTGTATGCGGAGCGGGTCAGGAAAACGCGAGCATAAAAAAGCCCGGTAAGCGCTGAAACTTACCGGGCTTTTTTACGTCTGCAAGAATCAGTCTTTGTCTGCCGGACTCAGGGTCACGGAAGAGAGATAGTTCAGCAGTGCGATATCGTTTTCAACGCCCAGTTTCATCATTGCTGATTTCTTCTGGCTGCTGATGGTTTTGATACTGCGGTTCAGCTTCTTGGCGATTTCAGTCACCAGGAAACCTTCGGCAAACAGACGCAGAACTTCACTCTCTTTCGGAGAGAGACGTTTGTCACCGTAGCCGCCCGCGCTGATTTTTTCCAGCAGGCGAGAGACGCTTTCCGGGGTGAACTTTTTGCCTTTCTGCAGCGCAGCCAGCGCTTTCGGCAGGTCTGTTGGCGCGCCCTGTTTCAGGACAATCCCTTCGATATCGAGATCAAGCACCGCGCTCAGGATTGCCGGGTTATTGTTCATGGTCAGAACAATGATCGACAGGCTTGGGAAATGACGCTTGATGTATTTGATCAGGGTGATCCCATCGCCGTACTTGTCGCCCGGCATAGAGAGATCGGTAATCAACACGTGTGCATCTAATTTTGGCAGGTTGTTGATCAGTGCTGTGGAGTCTTCAAATTCGCCAACAACATTCACCCACTCGATTTGCTCAAGTGATTTGCGAATACCGAACAGTACAATCGGATGGTCATCGGCAATAATTACGTTCATATTGTTCATGTAAAGGCTACCTTGCTACAGCAAGCTCTTGACGTAGGTGTCAATGTCGCTGATGTATTTTTCTATTCCTGGAGCATCTTTCTCACGAATCAGATGTTCCAGCGTTTCACATAACTGCTTGCCGGGTACCAGATTTAGCATGGCAAACACGCCTTTCAGGCGGTGAGCCGTTTGGGCTAGCGCAGCAAAATCGCTGATTGCAGCCTCAGTATACAACCTCTTAACATCATCCGGTACTGTGTCTACAAATAGTGCGTAATAACCGCTGGCATGAAGTTCGGCGTTTTCATCACCTCCCAGAGGGGATTCCGGGATCGCTTCTTGTGCCAGTTGCTCTTCAATTAGTTGTAGTACAGCTTCCTGCATAGCGTTGCTCATATTAAAGTTGACGCGAAGCTGGCCTGGGCCAATTTTCCGCACGCCTGACTCATCATCGCTTAAAAGCAAGCCGGAGGCAGTAAGATTAGACGGATTATCAGTTAAAAAGAGATCATATTCTTGACTTATGAGTC
This sequence comes from Citrobacter sp. CFNIH10, assembly GCF_002934585.1. Classification (NCBI taxonomy): domain Bacteria; kingdom Pseudomonadati; phylum Pseudomonadota; class Gammaproteobacteria; order Enterobacterales; family Enterobacteriaceae; genus Citrobacter; species Citrobacter sp. CFNIH10. The sequence continues at coordinate 4,717,665 of NZ_CP026216.1, read as the reverse complement.
TCTCATCCGGGGTGATGCAGGTCGCTCCCCAGTTTTCCAACTGGCGAAGCACGATATTGCGCACCTCGTTAGAGGTCACGTCGATCATCACGCTGACATCATCCAGCAGACGCTCTTCGTCTTCTTTATGCTGGTCGAGCGGCGTCATTTTAACATGGACTGTATAGCGTGTACCCAGCGCATCTCGCGCTTTTATGCTCAAATGTCCGCCAAGTTTACGTGCCAGCTGATCGCATAACCAAAAGGCCAGCGGATTGGCTTTACCGTAACGGTCTTTCTGCGTCTCACTGATGAACGGGAAATGCAGGTTGTCAATTTCGCTTAACGTCACGCCTTCGCCGGTATCCAGAATGCGGAACGTCAGGCGCTCGGCCACCGATTCGTCCTGATCAACCTCGAGCGTGATTTTGCCAATCTGGGTAGTTGTTACCGCGTACTGCATCAACAGCAGTAAGATCCGTCGCAGTGCATCGCGATCGCCATGTCGTTCGTCGTTTGCCTTCAGATGGTTGTTGATGAGCAGTTGCAGGCCTTTACGCTTCATCGCGGGCAGCACTTGCGGGACGACTTCGTCAATTAACGCCTGAACCGAGAAGAGGGTAGGCTCACTCTTCCAGGCGTCGTTTTCCAGCATGTTCGCCAGTTGAATTTCATCGATCATGCGGACCAGTACATCGGAATGATTCGCCAGTTGCTGTGCATCAGACGTTTGCAACTGGGCAACTTCCGCTGCCAGCGTTTTGACCGGCTCTTTCAACGTCTCGCTGATGTTTTGCATAAAGGCGACGCGGCCCTGCTGATTTTTTTCATATAACCGCTGAGCCTGTTTGAGCTTTTTGTTCACCAGCACTTCACGATCCTGGTCGCGGATAATAAAGATCTGGGTGCGTGGAGCGACCTGGCTGCGGAACAGGCGTATCTCATACAGCTCGTTATTGACGGTCGCCTGGATCACGCCCTGATGCTGTTCCGCCATGCTGGTGATGTTTTGCAGATTCAGATGCGGCAACAGATGGTCGGCAATTTTGTTACTCATCACTGTGCGGTTCGCTTCTTGATCATGCACCAGCAGACCCAGCGGCAGTAGGGAGACAATCTCTTCGTTAATCGCGCGCAGAATCCGTAGCTCATTATTAGCAGCGGTATTGGGCGCGACTTCCGTTGTGCGTCCTGGCTGGTTGCGGAAGGTGGTATAGCCGAACAGGGCGAGCGCCAGCAGCCCGATATTCAGCAATAGCGGTAACAGGATGTTTTGCAGCGTATCGAGCAGTAGGGTGCCAAACGGCACCTGCCAGACCAGGCGCATTCCCGTCGAGTTCAGCGCCGACGAGATTTCAATTTTCGAACTGTTAAAGCTGATGCTTACGCTGTCGGGCGATTCTTTATCTGCATTGCGTGCGCTGGCTGGAGTCGTGTCAGGCTCAAGGCGGAAGCTGTCCAGTGGCATGCCGGGAGGAATTAAGTCGTTGATGGGCAGGTCAAACGCGACAACGGTCGCCAGGTGTCCCGGCTGATTAAACGTGGTTCGCAGCGTAAAATAGTGGCCGTTTTGCCATGCCAGCCGACGCAGCGATGAGAAACTTTCCCGTTCGTCAAGCGCATTGGCCTGCTGGAGCATTTCTGCCCGACGGGAATCGACAATGCTGCCGATGGTCGACTCTTTAAATCCCGAAGAGAGATCTTTTAACGGCAGCGTCGAGATGAGCGTCAGGCTGTTATCCTGCCCGTTGAGATAATACATGGACCACGGCACCGTCTCAGCGCCCCACAGTGTGTCGAGGTAGGACGAGATGCGCTGCGTCATTTCCAGCGTTGAGCTGTCATGCGAGCCAAAGATCAGCGCTTCGGTTTTTCGCCGTGGTTTTTCAAGATAGTAAACGTCCTGTTTCAGGCGAGTTTCCTGCAATCCTTCGCTGCTCGACGGATTCGTCGTCGCGGCGATGTTGTCATAGATTTGCCAGGTCGCGTAACGCCAGGTATCGATACGCTTATGAATTGCATGGGTGATATCGACGATTTGATAACTTTTATCTTTCAACCAGGCGTTAACCGCGCTTTGCACCATCACGCCCATCGTCACCAGCAACACAATGATCAGCAATAAAAAGAAACGGGTAATGCTTCCCGGCAGGAGGGAAAATCGGGACGTAGCCGTTGTATCAGACTGACTCATTCGTGGTTATGACCTGTAAAACAACGCAGAAGGTGAAAGGGCAGTATAAAGGGTACGGTGTGAATTTCCACACTCTCTACTCATTGATGTTCTGCATTTTTTGCCAAAAAGAATTCATCAGTTAAATGGCGTAAAAGTGTACAGGCCCACCAGAGGCGTACACATATTCCCCGTCAAGTGTGAAGAAATAGCACGAAATAACAAGAAATCGGTTTCTGATATCAGTCAGTGACTGAATGAAGGTAAATAGTTAATAGTTGTTATTATTTTTATGCGGTAGCACATAAAGAGAAAATAAGTGTAAAGAAGGGTAAAAAAAAACCGGACGCATCGCATCCGGTTGAAATAGGGGTAAACAGACATTCAGAAATGAATGACGGTAATAAATAAAGTTAATGATGATAGCGAGAGATATTTTAGAGATGCATGACGATTTTGTTTTGTCATTCAGTGCTATCAAACTTATTTGTGTAATTAATTGTTTTATATGTATTTTATATATTTCTTGAGTGATCGTGCTTATTTTTTGTCTTTTTGAAGCAAAAAAAAAGTTCCTTGGAATTTACATTTTGAAACATCTATGTGGATAAATGAAACATCTTAAAAGTTTTAGTATCATATTCGTGTTGGATTATTCTGCAATTTTGAGGAGAATGAACTTGCCGACTGGTTAATGAGGGTTAATCAGTATGCAGTGGCATAAAAAAGCAAATAAAGGCATATAACAGAGGGTTAATAACATGAAAGTTAAAGTACTGTCCCTCCTGGTACCAGCACTGCTGGTAGCAGGCGCAGCAAATGCGGCTGAAATTTACAACAAAGACGGCAACAAATTAGACCTGTTCGGTAAAGTCGACGGTCTGCATTATTTCTCCGATGATAAAAACGCTGATGGCGATCAGACCTACATGCGTATCGGCTTCAAAGGCGAAACCCAGGTTAACGATCAGATCACCGGTTACGGCCAGTGGGAGTATCAGATCCAGGGTAACGCGCCTGAATCCGAAAACAACTCCTGAACTCGTGTTGCCTTCGCCGGTCTGAAATTCGGCGATGCGGGTTCTTTCGACTACGGTCGTAACTACGGCGTTGTGTATGACGTCACGTCCTGGACCGACGTCCTGCCAGAATTCGGTGGGGATACCTACGGTTCTGATAACTTCATGCAGCAGCGTGGTAACGGCTTCGCGACTTACCGTAACGCTGATTTCTTCGGTCTGGTTGATGGCCTGAACTTTGCCCTGCAGTATCAGGGTAAAAACGGTAGCCCATCTGATGAAGATGCTGATGGCATCGCTTACACCGGCGTGACTAACAACGGTCGTGAAGCGCTGCGTCAGAACGGTGACGGCGTTGGCGGTTCTGTAACCTATGACATCGGCGAAGGCTTCGGTCTGGGTGCGGCAGTGAGCAGCTCCAAACGTACTGATGAGCAGAACAGAGCGATCTACCTGGGTAACGGCGATCGCGCTGAAACCTACACCGGTGGCCTAAAATACGACGCTAACAACCTGTACCTGGCGGCGCAGTACACTCAGACCTATAACGCAACGCGTGTAGGCGGCGAAGGTTGGGCAAACAAAGCGCAGAACTTCGAAGTGGTTGCTCAGTACCAGTTCGACTTCGGTCTGCGTCCGTCCGTTGCTTACCTGCAGTCCAAAGGTAAAAACCTGGGGACTCTCAACGGTCGTAACTACGACGATGAAGATCTGCTGAAATATGTTGATGTGGGCGCAACCTACTACTTCAACAAAAACATGTCCACCTACGTTGATTACAAAATCAACTTGCTGGATGACAACAACTTCACTCGTGATGCCGGTATCAGCACCGACGACGTTGTTGCACTGGGCCTGGTTTACCAGTTCTAAGTTTGCTTAATGTCGATAAAAGGCCCTGCGGGGCCTTTTTTTGTGCGGTTTTTCGGCGTACAACCGCCGGTTTTTGGTGTACTCTTGCGCCTCTTTTGCAGGAGGACAATCACGTATGGAAATGAACGTTGCTCGTGCGGCCTTACTGGCTGTGACTCTCTTTTTTACCGGGTGCGATAACGCACCGGACGCGGCGCAAACGCCTGCCGCGGCTCCGGTCGTGCTGGAAGGGAAAACAATGGGCACCTTCTGGCGTGTGAGCGTGGTCGGAGTCGATGCCAAATCAGCAGCGGCGCTACAAACGAAAATTCAGACGCAACTGGATGCCGACGACCAACTGCTCTCCACTTATAAAAATGATTCGGCGCTAATGCGCTTCAACCAGTCGAAAAGTCTTTCTCCCTGGCCCGTCAACGAGGCAATGGCGGACATTGTTACCTCAGCGCTGCGTATTGGGCAAAAAACCCAGGGGGCGATGGACATCACCGTTGGGCCGTTGGTGAACTTGTGGGGGTTTGGTCCCGACAAGCAACCGGTCCAGATCCCGACGCAGGCGCAAATTGATGCGGCAAAAGCCAACAGCGGGTTGCAGCACCTGTCGGTGATCAACCAGGCGAAACAGCAGTACCTGCAAAAAGATCTGCCAGATTTGTTTGTCGATCTCTCCACTGTCGGTGAAGGCTATGCCGCCGATCACCTGGCACAGTTGATGGAGCGCGAAGGTATCGCACGCTATCTGGTCTCTGTCGGGGGGGCGCTGAACAGTCGCGGGATGAACGCTGAAGGGCATCCGTGGCGGGTGGCGATCCAGAAGCCTACCGACCGTGAAAACGCGGTTCAGGCGGTGGTGGATATTAACGGGCACGGTATTAGTACCTCCGGCAGCTATCGCAACTATTATGAGCTGAACGGAAAACGCCTCACTCATGTTATCGATCCGCAGACGGGACGCCCCATTGAGCATAATCTGGTGTCAGTGACGGTGATAGCGCCAACGGCGCTGGAAGCGGATGGCTGGGATACCGGACTGATGGTGCTCGGCACGGAGAAAGCCAAAGAGGTCGTACGCCGGGAAGGGCTGGCGGTGTACATGATTATCAAAGAGGGGGAGGGATTCAAAACCTGGATGTCTCCGCAGTTTGAAAGTTTTCTCATTCGTGAACAAAATTAAAAAGCAAGATTGCGGGTTTTCGTGTGATGGGTTTCGGACACACTGCCGCTAAGCAGGCACTATGCTTAACGAAGGAGTCCAGTATGAAAAATTCTCTACGCGTAAATGACGACCAGCGCTGGCAATCGGTGCTGGAACGTGATTCTGAGGCTGACGGACAGTTTGTCTTTGCGGTGCAGACGACCGGCATCTTTTGCCGACCTTCCTGCACGGCAAAACATGCGCTGCGTAAAAATGTCCGCTTCTTTCCTGACGCGCAGGCCGCGTTGCTGGCCGGGTTTCGCCCGTGTAAACGCTGTCAGCCGGATAAAGCCAACGCCCGGCAGCATCGACTGGATAAAATTACGCTTGCCTGTCAGCTTCTGGAGCAGGAGAGCCCCATCACGCTCGATGCGCTGGCTGAACAGGTGGCGATGAGTCCGTACCATCTGCATCGCGTGTTCAAAGCCACGACCGGGATGACGCCAAAAGCGTGGCAGCAGGCGTATCGCGCCCGCCGACTGCGCGATGCCCTGAGCCACGGCGAAAGCGTGACGCAGGCGATTCTGAATGCCGGATTCCCGGACAGCAGCAGCTACTATCGTAATGCTGATGCAACGCTTGGGATGACGGCGAAGCAGTTCCGTCGCGGCGGTGACAAGCTGGCGGTGCGCTATGCGCTGGCGGATTGCTCACTCGGACGCTGTCTGGTGGCGGAAAGCGAGCGGGGGATTTGCGCCATTTTGTTAGGAGATGACGATGCGGCGCTGATGGCTGAACTGCGGACATTGTTCCCGGCCGCTCAGGCTCAACCCGCCGATCCCGCTTTCCAGCAGCGTATTCACCGCGTTATCGCCAGTATTGACGGGCGTGATGCCGCGCTGTCGTTGCCGCTGGATATTCAGGGTACCGCGTTTCAACAACAGGTCTGGCAGGCGCTGCGGGCGATCCCTTACGGTGAGACCGTCAGCTACCAGCAACTGGCAAAAGCCATCGGTAAGCCGAACGCGGTTCGTGCCGTCGCCAGCGCCTGTGGCGCGAATAAACTGGCGATCGTGATCCCCTGTCATCGCGTTGTGCGAGGAGACGGATCGCTTTCCGGCTATCGCTGGGGCGTGTCGCGTAAGGCACAAATCCTGCGACGTGAGTCTCCTGATGAGGGGGCATAATGCTTGATTTGTTTGCCGATTCGCAGCCCTGGCAGGAACCGCTGGCACCTGGTGCCGTCATTTTGCGCCGCTTTGCCTTCAACACAGCGTTGCAACTGGTGCAGGAGATTGAGGCGGTCGCCCGTCGGTCGCCGTTTCGCCAGATGATCACCCCCGGCGGTTACACCATGTCGGTGGCGATGACTAACTGTGGACGGCTGGGCTGGACGACCGACCGTCACGGCTACCTCTATTCGCCAATCGATCCGCTGACGGGGCACGCCTGGCCGGATTTTCCGCCGTCCTTCCTGCGGTTGTGTCAGCAGGCGGCAACGGCGGCAGGCTATACGGATTATCAGCCGGACGCCTGCCTGATCAACCGCTATGCGCCTGGCGCAAAGCTTTCGCTGCACCAGGATAAAGACGAGCCGGATCTGCGGGCGCCTATTGTTTCTGTCTCGCTGGGATTACCGGCTGTCTTTCAGTTTGGCGGCCTGAAACGTAGCGATCCGCTGACGCGCGTTCTACTGGAACATGGCGATGTAGTGGTCTGGGGCGGCGAATCGCGCTTGTTTTACCACGGAATTCAGCCGCTGAAGGCTGGGTTCCATCCGGCGACCGCCGACTGTCGTTACAATCTGACTTTTCGCCAGGCGGGTAAAAAAGAATAAAAATAAGAATTATTATTGCTGAACGCGTTGAGATGTTTAAACTGCGGGCTGTTATTCCTTGTCCGGGTTGTATGAATGGAACTACTTCTTCTTGTCTGGCGGCAGTATCGCTGGCCATTTATTTGCGTGATGGCGCTCAGCCTCGTCAGCGCGGCGCTGGGGATTGGCCTTATCGCTTTTATCAATCAGCGTCTTATTGAGACTGCGGATCCCTCTCTGCTGGTTTTACCGGAATTTCTCGGACTACTGTTACTGCTGATGGCGGTGACGCTGGGTTCACAACTGGCGCTCACCACGCTGGGACACCACTTTGTCTTCCGTCTGCGCAGTGAATTCATCAAGCGTATTCTCGATACGCACGTGGAACGTATTGAACAACTGGGCAGTGCCTCTCTGCTGGCCGGGTTGACCAGCGACGTGCGCAATATCACCATCGCTTTTGTTCGTCTGCCTGAACTGGTGCAGGGGATTATTCTGACCGTCGGTTCGGCGGCGTATCTGGCGATGCTGTCGACCAAAATGCTGTTGGTCACCGCTATCTGGATGGTCATAACCATCTGGGGCGGGTTTATGCTGGTATCGCGGGTTTACCGGCACATGGCGACGCTGCGCGAAACCGAAGATAAGCTGTATAACGATTATCAGACGGTGCTGGAAGGACGCAAAGAGCTGACGCTCAACCGCGAGCGGGCGGAACATATCTTCAACAACCTCTATATTCCGGATGCCAAAGCGTATCGCCACCACATTATTCGCGCCGATACCTTCCACCTCAGCGCCGTAAACTGGTCGAACATTATGATGCTCGGCGCGATTGGCCTGGTGTTCTGGATGGCAAACAGTCTCGGCTGGGCGGATACCAACGTTGCGGCGACCTACTCGTTAACGCTTTTATTCCTGCGCACGCCGCTGCTGTCGGCGGTGGGGGCACTCCCTACGCTGCTTACGGCGCAGGTTGCTTTCAACAAGCTGAACACATTCGCGCTGGCACCGTTTAAAGCAGAATTTCCGCGCCCGCAGGCGTTCCCGGGATGGAAAACCCTCGAACTGCGTAACGTCATGTTCCACTATCAGGACAACGCGTTCTCCGTGGGGCCGGTGAATCTGACGATCAATCGCGGTGAGTTGCTGTTCTTAATCGGCGGTAACGGCAGCGGCAAATCGACGCTGGCGATGCTGCTGACGGGGCTGTACCAGCCGCAGTCCGGGGAGATCCTGCTGGACGGTAAGCCTGTCAGCGCCGAAAAGCCGGAAGATTATCGCAAGCTCTTTTCCGCGGTGTTTACCGACGTCTGGCTGTTTGACCAGCTACTGGGACCAGAAGGCAATCCGGCCGATCCTGCTCTGGTTGAGAAGTGGCTGGGGCACCTGAAAATGGCGCACAAACTGGAACTGAGCGATGGCCGGATCCTGAATCTGAAACTGTCGAAGGGGCAGAAAAAGCGCGTGGCGCTGCTGCTGGCACTGGCGGAAGATCGCGACATTATCCTGCTCGATGAGTGGGCGGCCGATCAGGATCCGCACTTCCGCCGCGAGTTTTACCAGGTGTTGTTGCCGCTGATGCAGGAGATGGGGAAAACCATTTTCGCCATTAGTCACGACGATCACTATTTTATTCACGCCGATCGTTTGCTGGAAATGCGTAACGGACAACTGATTGAGCTGGTGGGCGATGAGCGTGATGCTGCGTCACGCGATGCCGTCGCGCGCACGGCCTGATTCATCTGACCGTGGTCCCGATGGCGCAAGGCGTTTCGGGACAACGGTAGTTTTTTTATTCATCTGACGCCCCCGTTTATTGTTATTTACATAACCTCGCGCCATGCTTAATGGCATCTCGTATCATGGATTTATGATTAATGTTCGCAAAACACCAAAACAGCGCAAGGCTGCGCGATGAAGAGCGTGCGCGGCTGATCTGGCTGCTTACCACCGATAAAGCCATTGTTTCCACCCTGTTAGGCAAGCTCACCCTGGCTGAGCAATATGATGTCGGAACGTTAGCCGACGATATTGCTGAGGTAGGCGCGCTGGTCGACCATCTTCCACCACCTGACCTGGCGGATACCCTTGAAGCGCTCCCGTCGGAAGAACGTCACGCCCTCTGGCGGCTGATTCAGAGTGAAAAGCGTGGATACGTCCTGCTTGAGGCGTCCGAAAACGTCTGGGATGACCTGATCGATGAAATGACCGACCGGGAACTGCTTGAGGCGCTGCAATATCTCGACATCGACGAACAGATTTACCTGGTTCAGCACCTGCCGCGTAACCTCACAGGCCGGTTGCTGGCGACGCTGCCGCCCGAAGAGCGGGCCCGCGTGCGCCAGGTCATGCATTACGAAAAGAATCGCGTCGGCGCGATCATGGAATTCGAGGTCATCACCGTGCGCCCGGATGTGACGCTGCAAGTAGTGCAGCGTTATCTGCGTCGTCTGGGCAAGATGCCGGAAAACACTGACAAACTGTTTGTCACCCGTCGCGACAAAACGCTGGTCGGTGAGCTAACCCTGACCTGTATTTTGCTCAATGACGTGCAGTGCAAAGTCAGCGAGGTGATGGATGACGATCCGCTGACCTTCGCCCCGGAAGATAAAACGGAAAATGCGGCGCGTACCTTCGAGCGTGACAACCTGGTCAGTGCGGCGGTAGTCGATTCTGCCGGTAAACTGATGGGACGCTTGACGATCGACGAGATCGTCGACGTGGTCTACGAAGAGACGGACACCGATCTGCGTCGAATGGGCGGATTGAGCGCCGAAGAGGATGTTTTTGCGCCCGTTCCCAAAGCGGTGAAAACGCGCTGGGCGTGGCTGGCTATCAACCTGTGTACTGCGTTCATTGCCTCGCGCGTGATTGATGGCTTTGAACACACCATTTCACAACTGGTGGCGTTAGCGTCGCTGATGCCCATTGTCGCCGGGATCGGCGGGAATACCGGTAATCAGACCATCACCATGATTGTTCGGGCGCTGGCGTTACAAAACATCCAGCCGGGCAACCTGACGTTTCTTATTCTGCGCGAGATGGGGGTGGCACTGGTCAATGGCCTCGTCTGGGGGGGGATTATGGGCGGGATCACCTGGTGGCTGTACGACGACATGGCGCTCGGCGGGGTGATGACCCTGGCAATGATGCTGAACCTGTTAATGGCGGCGCTGATGGGGGTGATTATCCCGATGACGATGGTGAAGCTCGGGCGCGACCCGGCGGTCGGCTCGAGCGTGATGATCACCGCGATTACCGATACCGGCGGATTCTTTATTTTTCTTGGGCTGGCGACGCTGTTTCTGATGTAGTGCGTCGTTTACGTTTCACGACGCGAGGCAGTAATCCCATCGCCACCACCCCGGCAACCACGCCAATCGCCAGGTTGCCGGTGGAGACCGTTGCGCCAACGGTAATGACCATTACCAGCGTTTCCACCACAGGCAGTGTCGTCAGGCTGGCGGGCTGGATACTGTGCCAACTGAACGTTTTCACCGCCACAATCACCATGATCCCGGCCAGAACCGACATCGGGATTTTCGCCATCACGTCGCTCAGCGCAGTGACCAGCAGCAGTAAAACCAACCCGGCGGCGATCGTCGACACGCGGCTACGGCCTTTCCCCATCTCCACATTCACGATGGTCTGTCCGATCATCGCGCAGCCAGCAATGCCGCCGTAGAAGCCCGCCAGAATGTTGGCGAACCCCAGACCCGCGCTTTCACGATTTTTGTTCGACGGCGTGACCGTCAGGTCATCAACCAGTTTCGCCGTCAGCAGAGACTCCATCAGGCCCACAAAGGCGATACTCAGCGCGCAGGGCCAGATAATTGTCAGCGTTTGCAGATTCAGCGGCACTAACAGCTGCGTCAGTCCCGGTAGCCCGCCGCTCATTGCGCCTTCATCACCAACGGTCGGCAGCAATTGTCCGGTGGTTGCGGTAAACAGCGTCAATAAAACAATGGCAATCAGCGGCGCAGGAATGCTTTTAATAACGCGCGGCATCCACAACACAATGAGTAGCGTTAAGGCAAACAGCCCCCAGATGAGCGGGCTTTTGCTCCAGAAATGGGGGACCTGGGCGAAAAAAATCAGAATACCGAGGGCGTTCACAAACCCGGTCATGACGGCGGCGGGAATAAAACGCATCAGGCGCGCCATCCCGGTAACGCCAAACAGAATCTGGATAAACCCGGCTAATACGACCGCTGGCAGAATGTACTGTACGCCATGCTGGAGCACCATCGGGCCTATCACCAGCGCAACGGAACCGGCTGCTGCCGTGACCATCGCCGGGCGACCGCCCATGAAAGACATTGCCAGACAAAGCACCACTGAGGCAATCAGGCTGACTTTCGGGTCAACGCCGGCAATCACCGAAAAGGAGATTACTTCCGGGATCAGCGCCAGCGCGGTGATCACCCCAGCCAGCGTTTCGCGTACCAGCAGACGTGGGGAGCGAAGAACGCCACTGACCGTGTGTTCCGCTGCCAGAGCAGGAGACGAAGGGGTTACAGACATATTTACTCTCAGGTCGGAAAGGGCCTGATAACAGCAGACCGACAGGCGTCCGTGCGGTGAATCACAACGCGCCGCATAGTACCTTTCTGGAGCGTCTGTTTCCAGAAAATATTGTGAATAACCCTATAAAGATTCAACGTATTTTTAACGTTTTTAAAATCTTAATATAATTTATAAACAATATTTAAATATTATTACTGAAGTGTTAACGTTGGTGCCGCTCGATTTTCACCTGTAAAAAAGCAAAAAAACGATACTAAAAGTAAGGCATTAACCATATGAAAAAAATGACTGCCATGCTCTTCTCGATGGCCGTAGGGCTGAATGCTGTCTCGATGGCGGCAAAAGCGAAAGCGACGGAAGAGCAGGAGACGGACGTACTGTTGATCGGCGGCGGCATCATGAGCGCCACACTGGGAACTTATCTACAGGAACTGGAACCCGACTGGTCGATGACCATGGTGGAGCGCCTGGACGGTGTCGCGCAAGAGAGTTCAAACGGCTGGAACAATGCCGGAACCGGGCACTCTGCGCTGATGGAGTTGAACTACACACCAAAGAAAGCCGACGGGAGTATCAGTACCGAAAAGGCAGTCGAAATTAACGAAGCTTTCCAGATTTCCCGCCAGTTCTGGGCGCATCAGGTCAAGAGTGGCGTGATGCACGATCCGCGCACCTTCATCACCACCGTTCCGCACATGAGCTTCGTCTGGGGTGAAGAGAACGTCAACTTCCTGCGCGCCCGCTATGCGGCCCTGCAACAAAGCACGCTGTTCCGTGGTATGCGCTACTCCGAAGACCACGCGCAAATCAAAGAGTGGGCACCGCTGGTGATGGAAGGGCGCGATCCGAAACAGAAAGTCGCCGCTACGCGTACCGAAATGGGAACGGACGTGAACTACGGCGAAATTACGCGCCAATTGATTGCTTCGTTGCAGAAAAAGCCTAACTTTGCACTGGAGTTGAGCACCGAAGTCCGTGGATTTAAACGTAACGACGATAATACCTGGACGGTGACCGTCGCCGATCTGAAAAACGGCGAAACGGAACATAACATCAAAGCCAAATTCGTCTTTATCGGTGCGGGCGGCGCAGCGCTGAAACTGTTGCAGGAAACCGGTATTCCGGAAGCCAAAGAGTACGCAGGCTTCCCGGTTGGCGGGCAATTCCTGGTCGCAGAAAACCCGGACGTGGTGAACCGGCATCTGGCGAAAGTGTACGGTCAGGCTTCCGTCGGCGCGCCGCCGATGTCGGTCCCGCATATCGATACCCGTATTCTGGATGGTAAACGTGTCGTGCTGTTCGGGCCGTTCGCCACCTTCTCCACTAAATTCCTGAAAAACGGTTCGCTGTGGGATCTGCTGAGTTCAACCACGCCTTCCAACTTCATGCCGATGGTCAACGTCGGGATGGATAACTTCGATCTGGTGAAATACCTGATTAGTCAGGTGATGCTGAGCGATGATGACCGCTTCGACGCGCTGAAAGAGTACTATCCGCAGGCGAAGAAAGCGGACTGGCGTTTATGGCAGGCGGGTCAGCGTGTCCAGATCATCAAACGTGATGAAGACAAAGGGGGCGTGCTGCGTCTGGGGACGGAAGTGGTGAGCGACAAAGAGGGGACCGTTGCCGCACTGCTGGGCGCGTCACCGGGCGCATCCACTGCGGCACCGATCATGCTCCATCTGATGGAAACCGTCTTTAAAGAGAAGGTGAGTACGCCGCAATGGCAGGCGAAGCTGAAAACGATTATTCCGTCTTACGGTACAAAACTGAACGGCAACGTTGAGGCGACGCAGCAGGAACTGCAATACACCAGTGAAGTGCTGGGGCTGCAATATGTCCAGCCGCAGACGACGGACGCGGCACCAAAAGCGCAGCTTAAACCACAGGCTCAGCCTGCGCGTAAAGAAGTGGCAGATATCGCACTGTAACGGTATTGCCGGATGGCGCTGTGCCGCCATCCGGCATCATCAGAGACTTAACGCGTTACCGCGTTCTGCACGTTATCTTCCGCTTTCCAGATACGGAATTTCACATCAACATTTGCCGGGGTATACACCACGATCGGCAACTTGCTGTTGTAACGCAGCATACCGTCATTACCCAGATAGGCGGTCACAAATTTCTGCTCTTTTTTGCCATCCGGACAGGCCATCATGGTCGATACCGGGGAGGTGACTTTATTAAAGACGTAGTAGTCATAACCCCAACCTTCCAGCGTTTTGCTTTCCAGCTCGCCGCCCAGGCGATGCTGATTGCAGTCGACTTCCAGCGTCTGTCCGATCATCAGTTCCACTTTAAGAGTAGATTCATCTTCCTGATGGGGTAGCTGAATAACCTGGCGCTTCATGCCTTTTTCCGCCTGCGGCCAGGGGGCGATTTTTTCCAGCGGTTGCGGATTAGCTTCCGTGGAGGCCGCCCACACAGAGGTGCTGGCGAAAGCAGCGAACAAAACGGCAGGAACCATTGTCTTTATTTTTGAGTTCACAGGTTTTCCTTTTTTATCTTATGAACGATTTCACGGCAGATTAACATATAGACCAGAATCATTGATCTGTCTTTACGTATTTTTAAAGTCTATTTACTGTGGTTATGTAAATTGGTTGGTTATTTATTCTTGTTTTTGCCGTTTGTTTTGGTTAATTATCCCGACAATTATTACGATATATAAAATATTACATAACCATTTGATCTGTGCGGAGAAGCACATTCTGACAAGCTTCATTAACACTCTTTTGATCCAACCACTGGTTTTACCCCGATTGGGGTATGCACCTGGAACACATCCTTTACTATCTTACCGATCATAATAATGACTTAGTAGTAACGCGGTTTTTATTGTCGTTCACCCAGCCGGGGGAGCGTCGTTTATGGAAGGGCGATGCCATGGTTGATCTATCCCGTCGAGGCATACTGACTGGCAGTTGGCGTAGTGCCAATCGTGGGATTCGTCCGCCGTGGATCATGGAAGCATCTCAGTTTCTGTCCCAGTGCACCCGTTGCGACGCCTGTATTCAGGCTTGTGAACACGATGTTTTGCAGCGTGGCCCGGGTGGCTATCCGAGCGTTAATTTCCAACAAAGCGAATGCACCTTCTGCTACGCCTGTGCGCAGGCTTGCCCTGAATCTCTCTTTTCTCCGCGCCACACCAGGGCATGGGATCTGATTTTCACCATTGGGCAAGCGTGTCTGGCGTATCAGTCCGTAGAGTGCCGCCGCTGTCAGGATAGCTGTGAACCGCAGGCGATCCTGTTTCGCCCAACGTTGTCCGGCATTTATCAGCCACAACTCGATAACCAGAACTGTAACGGATGCGGCGCGTGTGTCGCCAGTTGCCCGGTGTCAGCCATTACCGCGGAGTATAACCATGCACATTAACTGGCAGGTCTGCAGCCTGATTGTTCAGGCCAAAGGCGAACAAGTACAGGATATTAGCACGCAGCTAAATGCTTTGCCGGGCTGCGAAGTGGCCGTAAGCGACGAGCAAAGCGGCCAGATGATTGCGGTGGTTGAAGCAGAACACTGTAGATTCAATCTGTCAATGCAACACCCCTTTCAATTATCTCTTTCGGTGTTTTGAACTTCAGTGTCTTTCTCGGTCTGTTGTTTAGCTGAGCAGCAACCAGATCTAGTTCATGTTGAGTATATTGGGCAAGACATGTCTTTTTAGGAAAGTACTGCCGAATTAGCCCATTTGTGTTCTCATTTGTTCCCCGCTGCCAAGGACTCTGAGGATCGCAGAAGTAAACTTTAACGCCGGTGCTGACAGTAAATTCTAGATGTCTGGCCAGTTCCATTCCTCTGTCCCATGTCAGTGATTTTCTGAGTTCTGACGGTAAACTCAGGAATTTGTCGGTAAGAGCCTGATTTACTGAGACAGAATCTTTGCCCCTGAGTCTGAGGATGATCGTATAACGTGATTTTCGGTCTACAAGTGTGGCTATATGAGAGTTTTTTGTACCTGAGACTAAATCGCCCTCCCAATGCCCCAGAGAGCGTCTGTTATCGATATTTCGGGAACGTTCGTGAATTGGTGTTCCGTTCACTATGTTAATCGTACCTCTTTCGCCTTTGCGGGTATGACGCCTGCCATGGCGAAGGCTATGCGACCGTCGCAGATGCTGTATATTCAGGTGGTGTAGCGCTTCACGGCTACGAAAGTACAGCGTTTTATAAATTGTCTCAGGTGATATTCGCAGCGTTTTTTGACGTGGTTTTGTTCGCCTTAACCATCCTGATATTTGCTCTGGAGACCATTTCATCTCCAGCTTTTCCAGAACAAGCTTTCGCAATGGTAAATTTTGATCCAGTAAGCACGGTTTTGGCCTTTTCGCCATTCTGTTGGCTCGGTTATTAGCATCAACAGCTTTGTAATAGCGTCTGCCCCGATTACGCTGAACTTCACGTGAGATCGTCGAAGGACTGCGATTCAGCGCAGTAGCTATCGCACGAATGCTCATTTTGGCTGACAAACCAGCTCGTATCTCCTCGCGCTCAGACAGTGTCAGGTGAGCTACAGCCCGCTTACGCTCATGGGGTTTTATGCCGCCAGTATCCCTTAACATAGTGAAGATCGTTCCGGGTTTTGAACCCAGGATATTCGCTATTTCACTGAAGCCTGTTCCGTTCTTCCATAGTTCAAAAACAGAGGCTTTTTCCTCTGCTGTAAATGTTCGTCTCATTCAAAAAACCTCCGCAACCCCATGTTTTCACATAACTGTTGCGTTGACCAATTGAATCTACAACAGCGAAACGCTGATGCAAACAATTGAGTCGGTACGCAACGTTGCGGGCGTGCTGGCGGTGTCGCTGGTTTATCACCAGCAGGAAGAACAAGGTGAGGAAACACCATGAAACTCAGTCGTCGTAGCTTTATGAAAGCTAACGCCGTTGCGGCCGCTGCGGCGGCTGCCGGGCTAAGCGTACCGGGCGTTGCCCGCGCAGTTGTTGGTCAACAGGAAGCCATTAAGTGGGATAAAGCCCCGTGCCGTTTTTGTGGTACAGGCTGTGGCGTGCTGGTCGGCACTCAGCAGGGGCGTATTGTCGCCTGTCAGGGCGATCCGGAAGCCCCGGTTAACCGTGGTCTGAACTGCATCAAGGGCTATTTCCTGCCCAAAATTATGTACGGAGAGGACCGTTTAACGCAGCCATTGCTGCGTATGAAAGACGGTAAGTACAGCAAAGACGGTGAATTTACGCCGATCAGCTGGGATCAGGCTTTCGATGTGATGGAAGAGAAGTTTAAAACCGCGCTGAAAGAGAAAGGCCCGGAGTCTGTCGGCATGTTTGGTTCCGGCCAGTGGACCATCTGGGAAGGTTACGCCGCCTCCAAACTGTTTAAAGCGGGCTTGCGCTCGAACAACCTCGATCCCAACGCGCGTCACTGCATGGCCTCAGCGGTGGTAGGCTTTATGCGTACCTTTGGCATGGACGAACCGATGGGCTGCTACGACGATATCGAGCATGCCGATGCGTTTGTCCTGTGGGGCTCGAACATGGCGGAAATGCACCCGATCCTCTGGTCGCGCATTACCAACCGTCGTCTCTCCGATCCGAATGTTAACGTCTCCGTGCTGTCTACCTTCCAGCACCGTAGCTTCGAGCTGGCGGACAACGGGATGGTGTTTACGCCGCAGTCTGACCTGGTGATCCTCAACTACATCGCTAACTACATCATTCAAAACAACGCGATTAACCAGGACTTCTTCAGCAAGCACGTCAACGTCCGCAAAGGGGCAACGGATATCGGTTACGGCCTGCGTCCGACGCATCCGCTGGAAAAAGCCGCGAAAAACCCAGGCTCTGATGCTTCTGAGCCGATGAGCTTTGAAGACTACAAAGCGTTTGTGGCTGAATACACGCTGGATAAAACCGCTGAAATGACCGGCGTGCCGAAAGATCAGCTGGAGCAACTGGCGAAGCTGTATGCCGACCCGAACAAGAAAGTCATCTCTTACTGGACGATGGGCTTCAACCAGCATACGCGCGGCGTGTGGGCCAACAACCTGATCTACAACATTCACCTGCTGACTGGCAAAATCGCGCAGCCGGGCTGTGGACCGTTCTCACTGACCGGTCAGCCTTCTGCCTGTGGTACCGCGCGTGAAGTGGGAACCTTTGCCCACCGTCTGCCGGCGGACATGGTGGTCACTAACGAAAAACACCGTGAGATCTGTGAAAAGCACTGGAATATCCCGGCTGGAACCATTCCGGCGAAAATCGGTCTCCACGCAGTTGCCCAGGACCGGGCATTGAAAGACGGCAAGCTGAACGTCTACTGGACGATGTGTACCAACAATATGCAGGCCGGTCCGAACATCAACGAAGATCGTCTGCCGGGCTGGCGCGATCCACGCAACTTTATCATTGTCTCCGATCCGTACCCGACCGTCAGCGCGCTGGCCGCGGACCTGATCCTGCCAACCGCAATGTGGGTGGAGAAAGAAGGGGCTTACGGTAACGCCGAGCGTCGTACCCAGTTCTGGCGTCAACAGATTAAAGCGCCGGGCGAATCGAAATCCGATCTGTGGCAACTGGTTCAGTTCTCGCGTCGTTTTAAAACGGAAGAGGTCTGGCCGGAAGAGCTGCTGGCACAGAAACCGGAACTGCGCGGCAAAACCCTGTACGACGTGCTGTTTGCCACCCCTGCGGTGAGCAAGTTCCCGTTGACGGAGTTGAAAGAGGATCAGCTTAACGACGAATCACGTGAGCTGGGCTTCTATCTGCAAAAAGGGCTGTTTGAAGAGTACGCCTGGTTTGGTCGTGGACACGGTCACGATCTCGCCCCGTTCGATGACTATCACAAGGCGCGCGGCCTTCGCTGGCCGGTGGTTGACGGAAAAGAGACGCAGTGGCGCTACAGCGAAGGCAACGATCCATACGTCAAAGCAGGTGAAGGCTACAAGTTCTACGGTAAGCCAGACGGTAAAGCGGTGATCTTCGCGCTGCCGTTTGAACCGGCCGCAGAAGCGCCGGATGCCGAGTACGACCTGTGGCTTTCCACGGGGCGTGTACTGGAGCACTGGCATACCGGCAGTATGACGCGCCGCGTGCCGGAACTGCACCGTGCGTTCCCGGAAGGGGTTCTGTTTATCCATCCGCTGGATGCGAAAAAACGGGATATGCGCCGTGGCGACAAGGTCAAAGTGATCTCACGTCGTGGTGAGGTGATTTCCATTGTTGAAACCCGTGGACGTAACCGTCCGCCGCAGGGGCTGGTCTACATGGCGTTCTTCGACGCCGCACAGCTGGTGAATAACCTGACGCTGGATGCGACGGATCCGCTCTCTAAAGAGACGGATTTCAAGAAGTGCGCCGTGAAACTGGCGAAGGTGTAACACGCCATGTCCAGGTCAGCGAAACCCCAAAATGGCCGCCGCCGCTTTCTGCGCGATGTTGTTCGCACAGCGGGCGGACTGGCTGCCGTTGGCGTGGCGCTGGGGTTACAGCAGCAAACCGCACGGGCTACAGGCGTGCGGTTGCGCCCGCCTGGGGCCGTGAACGAGAACGCCTTTGCCAGCGCCTGCGTGCGCTGCGGGCAGTGCGTTCAGGCATGCCCGTATGACACCTTAAAACTGGCGACGCTCGCATCAGGGTTGTCGGCGGGGACGCCGTATTTTGTTGCCCGCGAGATTCCGTGCGAGATGTGTGAAGACATTCCGTGCGCCAAAGTCTGCCCCAGCGGGGCGCTGGACCGGGAGATTGCCTCCATTGACGATTCGCGGATGGGGCTGGCGGTGCTGCTGGATCAGGAAAATTGCCTGAACTTCCAGGGATTACGCTGTGACGTCTGCTATCGCGAATGCCCAAAAATCGATGAGGCTATCACGCTGGAACTGGATCGCAACATGCGAACCGGCAAACATGCGCGATTTATCCCGACCGTTCACAGCGACGCCTGCACGGGTTGCGGGAAATGTGAAAAAGTCTGCGTGCTGGAACAGCCGGCAATAAAAGTGTTGCCGCTGTCGCTGGCGAAAGGGGAGTTGGGTCACCATTACCGCTTCGGCTGGCTGGAGGGGAACGATGGCAAATCGTAAACGTGATGCCGGGCGTGAAGCGCAGGCGAAAAAAGGCGTCTGGCGGAGTCATCGCTGGCTGATTTTCCGCCGGCTCTGTCAGTTTATGGTGCTGGGGATGTTTCTGAGCGGCCCGTGGTTTGGCGTGTGGATCCTGCACGGGAATTACTCCAGCAGCCTGCTGTTGGAGTCGATCCCGTTAACCGATCCGCTCATCACCCTGCAAAGCCTGGCGAGCGGTCATCTGCCTGTGGCGGTGGCGCTAACAGGTGCGGCGATTATTACCGTGCTTTACGCCCTGGCAGGAAAGCGATTGTTTTGCGGTTGGGTTTGCCCGTTGAACCCGATTACCGATTTTGCGGCCTGGCTACGCAGAAGGTTTGACCTGAATCAGTCCGCAACTATTCCACGTCATATACGGTACGTACTTCTGGTTGTCGTGCTGGTGGGTTCAGCACTGACCGGGACGCTACTGTGGGAATGGATTAACCCTGTTTCACTGCTGGGGCGTAGCCTGGTGATGGGATTCGGTAGCGGCGCACTGCTGATTATCGCTCTGTTTTTATTTGATTTGCTGGTCGTTGAACACGGCTGGTGCGGGCATCTTTGTCCTTTAGGCGCACTGTATGGCGTGCTGGGTAGCCAGGGCGTATTAACCGTTGCGGCGCAAGACCGACAGAAATGTAACCGCTGTATGGACTGTTTTCATGTTTGCCCGGAACCGCATGTATTACGTGCCCCGGTGCTGGATGAGCAAAGCCCGGTGCAGGTCACCAGCCGCGATTGCATGGCCTGCGGTCGCTGCGTGGATGTCTGTTCTGAGGACGTATTTACAATAACTACACGATGGAGTTCGGGAGCGAAATCATGAAAAGCCATGACCTGAAGAAAGCGCTGTGTCAATGGACAGCCCTGCTGGCCCTGGTGGTGAGCGGTGCGGTTTGGGCGGCAAACGGAGTGGATCTTAGCCAGTCTCCGGAAGTGTCGGGGACACAGGAAGGGGCGATTCGCATGCACAAAGAGCAAGAGCGTATGCCGCTGAACTATGTGAATCAGCCGCCGATGATTCCCCATAGCGTCGATGGTTACCAGGTGACCACTAACACCAACCGCTGCCTGCAATGCCACGGCGTTGAAAGCTATCGTACCACCGGCGCGCCGCGTATTAGTCCGACGCACTTTATGGACAGCGACGGCAAAGTGCTGGCCGAAGTGGCGCCGCGTCGTTACTTCTGTCTGCAGTGTCACGTGCCGCAGACTGACGCCCCGCCGATTGTGGGTAACACCTTTACCCCATCGAAAGGTTACGGGAAATAAGAGGTTATTATGGAAAATGCTAACCGTAAACCAGGCCGGATTAAGCGCCTCTGGCAGTGGTGGCGTCGCCCCAGTCGCCTGGCGCTGGGTACGCTGCTGTTAATCGGGTTCGTCGGCGGGATTATTTTCTGGGGTGGATTTAACACCGGGATGGAAAAGGCCAACACCGAAGAGTTCTGCATTAGCTGCCACGAAATGCGCAATACCGTGTATCAGGAATACATGGAAACCGTACACTACAACAACCGTAGCGGTGTGCGTGCGACCTGTCCTGACTGCCACGTACCACACGAGTTTGTGCCGAAAATGATCCGTAAGATCAAGGCCAGTAAAGAACTGTACGCAAAAGCGTTGGGACTGATTGATACCCCGC
The DNA here is from genome assembly GCF_002934585.1 of Citrobacter sp. CFNIH10. Classification (NCBI taxonomy): domain Bacteria; kingdom Pseudomonadati; phylum Pseudomonadota; class Gammaproteobacteria; order Enterobacterales; family Enterobacteriaceae; genus Citrobacter; species Citrobacter sp. CFNIH10. The sequence continues at coordinate 4,696,435 of NZ_CP026216.1, read as the reverse complement.
AAAAGTTCGAAGCGCATCGTCTGACGATGGCACAGAATGAATGGCGACGAATGAAAGATAACAATTCTCAGGAGTGTCGTAACTGTCACAACTTTGACTTCATGGACTTAACGGCCCAGAAGAGTGTCGCCGCAAAAATGCACGATCAGGCGGTGAAAGACGGGCAAACCTGTATTGACTGCCATAAGGGGATTGCGCATAAGCTCCCCGATATGCGCGACGTCAAACCGGGCTTCTGACGGGATGGTAATGAGTGGGTAGTATGCTTGAAGCCAGAAAGCTCCTCTGTGAGCGGGATGAACGAGTCCTGTTTAGCGATTTGTCGTTCCAGGTCAACGCCGGGGAGTGGATACAGGTCACCGGCGGCAACGGCGCAGGGAAAACTACCCTGTTGCGGTTGCTGACAGGACTTTCTCGTCCTGATGCCGGTGAGGTGTGCTGGCAGGAGCAACCGCTACATCGTGTGCGGGACAGCTACCATCAAAATTTGTTGTGGATTGGCCATCAGCCGGGGATCAAAACCCGGCTGACGGCGTTGGAGAACCTGCGTTTTTTCCATCAGGACGGCGATATCGCGAAATGTCTCGCGGCGCTGGCGCAGGCCGGTCTTGCCGGTTACGAAGATATCCCTGTTAACCAGCTTTCTGCCGGACAGCAGCGCCGGGTGGCGTTAGCGCGTCTCTGGCTGACCTGCGCCACGCTCTGGATCCTCGACGAACCCTTTACCGCCATTGATGTGAACGGCGTTGAACGCCTGACGCAGCGGATGGCGCAGCATACCGATGAAGGTGGGATCGTTATCCTCACCACCCACCAGCCAATGAACGTTGCTACAGACCGCATTCGCCGGATTGCGCTGACTCACGAGAGGGCAGGGCAATGATGTGGCGTATCTTCCGTCTCGAACTGCGCGTTGCCTTTCGCCATAGCGCGGAAATTGCCAACCCGCTGTGGTTCTTCCTGATTGTTATTACGTTGTTCCCGCTGAGCATTGGGCCGGAACCGCAGCTGCTGGCGCGCATTGCGCCGGGGATTATTTGGGTTGCTGCACTGCTGGCCTCGCTGCTGGCGCTGGAGCGACTGTTTCGCGATGACCTGCAGGACGGCAGCCTTGAGCAACTGATGCTGCTGCCAATCCCATTACCGATGGTGGTGCTGGCAAAAGTGATGGCCCACTGGATGGTCACCGGTCTGCCGCTGTTGATCCTCTCTCCGCTGGTGGCATTGCTGCTGGGGATGGACCTCTACGGCTGGAAAATTATGGCGCTGACTCTACTGCTGGGGACGCCGACGCTGAGCTTTCTCGGCGCACCGGGGGTGGGGTTAACGGTCGGGTTAAAGCGCGGCGGTGTATTGCTGAGCGTACTGGTACTGCCGTTGACCATTCCCTTGTTGATTTTTGCGACTGCCGCGATGGATGCGGCATCCATGCATCTTCCAGTGGATGGATACATGGCGATTTTGGGCGCGTTACTGGCAGGTAGCGCGACGTTAAGTCCTTTTGCAACGGCGGCGGCGTTACGCATTAGTTTGCAGTAATGAGTTGCCTGATGGCGCTGCGCTTTTCAGGCCGACAAGAGCCGGGTTTTTAGGTCGGATAAGGCATCAGCCGCTATCCGGCATGACGGTAACTTTATTCGTTTGAGTCTGGTGACTGAACTATGTGGAAAACACTTCATCAACTGGCTATGCCCCCACGGCTGTATCAGCTTTGTGGCTATTTTGTGCCGTGGCTGGCCGTCGCCTGCGTCCTGGTTCTGGCGACGGGCTGGATCTGGGGATTCGGTTTTGCGCCGGCGGATTACCAGCAGGGGCAGAGCTACCGCATTATTTATCTGCACGTTCCGGCGGCGATCTGGTCAATGGGGATTTATGCCTCGATGGCGGTAGCCGCGTTTATCGGTCTGGTCTGGCAGATGAAGATGGCGAACCTGGCGCTGGCTGCAATGGCGCCGGTTGGCGCGGTGTTTACGTTTATTGCGCTGGTCACCGGCTCGGCCTGGGGTAAACCGATGTGGGGTACCTGGTGGGTGTGGGATGCGCGGCTGACGTCGGAACTGGTGCTGCTGTTTCTCTACGTCGGCGCAATTGCTCTGTGGCACGCCTTTGATGACCGTAAGATGGCGGGGCGCGCGGCGGGGATCCTGGTGCTGATTGGCGTGGTGAACCTGCCGATCATTCACTATTCGGTGGAGTGGTGGAACACGCTGCATCAGGGCTCGACCCGTATGCAACAAAGCATCGATCCGGCCATGCGCACGCCGCTGCGGCTGGCGATTGTCGGCTATCTGCTGCTGTTTATCACGCTGTCGCTGATGCGGATGCGTAACCTGATTCTGATAATGGAAAAACGTCGCCCGTGGGTGAGTGAACTGATCTTAAAAAGAGGCCGCCAATGACCACTGCATTTGCATCCTGGAGTGATTTTTTTGCGATGGGCGGCTACGCCTTTTACGTCTGGCTGGCTGTGGCGCTGAGCGTCATCCCGCTGGCAGTGCTGGTCATTCATACCGTGACGCAGCATCGCGCAATTTTGCGTGATGTCTCCCGTCAGCGGGCGCGTGAAGCCCGCCTGCGTGCAGCGCAGACACAACGGGAGGCGGCGTGAATATTCGACGTAAGAACCGTTTATGGATTGCCTGCGGCGTGCTTGTCGGGTTAGCGCTGACGATTACGCTGGTGCTGTATGCGCTGCGCGCCAACATCGACCTGTTCTACACGCCAGGCGAGATTCTCTACGGCAAGCGCGAAACACAGCAAATGCCGGAAGTGGGCCAGCGGCTGCGAGTAGGTGGTATGGTTATGCCCGGCAGCGTCAAGCGCGACCCCAACTCGCTGAAGGTGAATTTCAGCATCTATGATGCCGAAGGCGTGGTGGATGTGACCTACGAAGGCATTCTGCCGGACCTGTTCCGTGAAGGACAAGGCGTGGTGGTGCAGGGGGAACTTGGCGAGAAAAACCATATTCAGGCGAAAGAAGTCCTCGCCAAGCACGATGAAAACTACACGCCGCCGGAAGTTGAAAAAGCGATGCAGGATAACCACCGCCGTCCGGAGAGCGTCTATAAGGATAAAACATCATGATGCCTGAAATTGGCAATGCGCTGTTATGCCTGGCACTGGGCGTTGCGTTGTTACTCTCAGTCTATCCGCTGTGGGGCGTGGCGCGAGGCGATGCGCGGATGATGGCGTCGGCAAGACCGTTTTCCTGGCTGTTGTTTATCCTCGTGATGGGCGCCTTTCTGGTGCTGGTCAACGCCTTTGTAGTGAATGATTTCACCGTCGTTTACGTCGCCAGTAACTCCAACACGCAGCTGCCGGTCTGGTACCGCGTCGCCGCCACCTGGGGGGCGCATGAAGGCTCGCTGCTGCTGTGGGTGTTGCTGATGAGCGGCTGGACCTTTGCCGTCGCGCTGTTTTCCCAGCGGATGCCGTTGGATATCGTCGCCCGCGTACTTGCGGTGATGGGGATGGTTAGCGTCGGTTTTCTGCTGTTCATCCTGTTTACCTCCAACCCGTTCACCCGCACGCTGCCGAATTTCCCGATAGAAGGGCGCGATCTCAACCCGTTGTTGCAAGATCCTGGGCTTATCTTCCATCCGCCGCTGCTATATATGGGCTACGTCGGTTTCTCGGTCGCCTTCGCGTTCGCTATCGCGGCGTTGATGAGCGGTCGCCTGGACAGCACTTTCGCCCGTTTTTCCCGTCCATGGACGCTGGCCGCGTGGGTTTTCCTGACGCTGGGGATTGTGCTGGGTTCAGCATGGGCGTATTACGAACTGGGCTGGGGAGGCTGGTGGTTCTGGGATCCGGTGGAAAATGCCTCGTTTATGCCATGGTTAGTGGGAACCGCACTGATGCACTCGCTGGCGGTCACTGAACAGCGCGGCAGTTTCAAGGCGTGGACGCTACTGCTCTCCATCTGCGCGTTTTCGCTCTGTCTGTTGGGGACGTTCCTCGTGCGTTCGGGCGTGCTGGTGTCGGTGCATGCGTTTGCTTCCGACCCGTCTCGCGGGATGTTCATTCTGGCCTTCATGGTGCTGGTCATCGGCGGCTCGCTGCTGCTGTTTGCCACGCGAGGACATAAGGTTCGCTCCCGGGTCAATAACGCCCTCTGGTCGCGTGAATCGCTGCTGCTCGGTAATAACGTGCTGCTGATTGCCGCCATGCTGGTCGTGCTGCTCGGCACGCTGCTGCCGCTGGTGCATAAGCAACTCGGTCTGGGCAGTATCTCTATTGGCGAACCGTTTTTTAATACCATGTTTACCTGGCTGATGGCGCCGTTTGCCCTGCTGTTGGGTGTTGGCCCGCTGGTCCGCTGGGGACGCGATCGACCGCGTAAACTGCAACGACTGCTGGTTATCGCGCTGGTCAGCACCCTCGTACTCTCTCTGCTGCTGCCGTGGCTGTTTGAGAACAAGATTGTCGCCATGACCGTAGTCGGGCTGGCAATGGCCTGCTGGGTGTTTGTGCTGGCGATGGCGGAGCTTGCGCAGCGAATTTCACGTGGCGCGAAAATGACGCTGAGCTACTGGGGAATGGTGGCCGGGCACGTCGGCCTGGCGGTGACAATTGTCGGCATCGCCTTCAGCCAGAACTACAGCGTCGAGCGCGATGTTCGCATGAAAGCCGGTGACAGCGTCGATATTCATGAATATCGCTTCACCTTCCGTGAAGTGAAGGATATCACCGGACCAAACTATCGCGGTGGTGTGGCGATTATCAGCGTGACCCGTGATGGCAAGGCAGAAGCAACGTTGCACGCTGAAAAACGGTTCTACAACAGCACCAGTTCGATGATGACGGAAGCGGCGATTGATGGTGGCATCACCCGCGATCTGTACGCCGCGCTCGGTGAAGAGCTGGATAACGGCGCGTGGGCTGTTCGTCTGTATTACAAACCGTTTATTCGCTGGATCTGGGCGGGTGGGATATTGATGGCGCTGGGAGGGCTGTTATGCCTGTTTGACCCGCGTTATCGCAAACGCGTACAACCGCAAAAATCGGCGTCGGAGGCGGTATGAAGCGCAACGTACTTTTGATTCCCTTTGTGATTTTTCTCGTGATTGCCGCAGCGCTGCTGTGGCAACTGGCGCGTAACGCAGAAGGCGACACGCCGACGAATCTGGAGTCGGCGCTGATTGGTAAACCGGTACCGACTTTCCGGCTTGAGTCGCTGGAGAACCCCGGTAAGCATTATGAGGCAGACGTGCTGACTCAGGGTAAACCGGTCTTACTCAACGTCTGGGCAACGTGGTGTCCGACCTGCCGCGCTGAGCATCAGTACCTGAACCAGCTGTCGGCACAGGGGATTCGCGTAGTGGGGCTGAATTATAAAGACGATCGCCAGAAGGCCATCGTCTGGCTGAAAGAGTTGGGTAATCCTTACGCGCTGAGCCTGTTTGACGGCGACGGTATGCTGGGCCTGGATCTTGGAGTCTATGGCGCGCCGGAAACCTTCCTGATCGACGGTAAAGGCATTATTCGCTATCGGCATGCCGGGGATTTGAACGCCCGCGTCTGGGAGAGTGAAATCAAGCCGCTGTGGGAGAAATACAGTAAGGAGGCCGGGCAATGAGAATTTTGCTGAGTGTGCTGATGCTGCTGTTTTCTGCTAACGCGCTGGCCACCATTGATGTGATGCAGTTTAAGGATGAGACCCAGGAGCAACAATTCCGCCAGTTGACTGAACAACTGCGCTGTCCAAAATGCCAGAACAACAGCATCGCGGATTCCAATTCGATGATTGCGACCGACCTGCGGCAGAAAGTCTATGAGCTGATGCAGGAAGGGAAAAGTCAGAAAGAGATCGTCGACTATATGGTGGCGCGCTACGGTAACTTCGTCACCTATGATCCGCCGCTGACACCACTGACTGTTCTGCTGTGGGTGCTTCCCGTGGCGGCAATTGGCGCAGGTGGCTGGATTATCGTTGCCCGTTCGCGTCGGCGGGTACGCCTGAAACAGGAGGTGTTCCCGGATGAGATATCGTTACCGGAGGGTAAACGAGCCGGGCTGGCGGTTTATCTGCCAGGGATAGTGATTGCCGTCATCGTGGGGGCCGTCAGTTATTACCATACCGGGAGCTATAAGCAGGTGGAAATCTGGCAACTGGCGACGGCACAAAGCCCGGCACTGCTGGAACGTGCGCTGGATCCAAAAGCGCAGCCGCTGGATGAGGAAGAAATGACGCGTCTGGCGCTGGGGCTACGTACTCGTCTGCAAAGTGATGCGACAAACGTAGAAGGCTGGATCATGCTGGGGCGGATCGGAATGGTGCTTGGCAATGCCAGTACCGCTACCGAAGCGTATGCCAACGCCTATCGACTCGATCCGAAGAACAGCGATGCTGCGCTGGGCTATGCCGAGGCGCTGACCCGTTCTTCCGATCCTGATGATAACCGTCGTGGAGGGGAGCTGCTGCGAGAACTGGTGCGTAGCGATCACGCCAATGTGCGGGTTCTGAGCATGTATGCCTTCAACGCCTTTGAGCAGGAGCGTTTTGGCGAGGCGGTTGCCGCCTGGGAGATGATGTTGAAGATGCTGCCAGCGAACGATACGCGTCGTGCGGTGATTGAGCGCAGTATCGCGCAGGCGATGCAGCACTTATCGCCAAAGAGCGAGTAACCACCCGGCCAGATGGCGAGGCACAGGCCCGATAAGCGTAGCGCCATCGGGCATTTGCTGGGCTATTGCATACCGCGGGTTTGTAAAAACAGGATGGTCGCGGCAACGCGTGAGCGTACGTTGAGCTTGCGCAGCAGGTTGCGAATATGCACTTTTACGGTTTGTTCGGAAATATTGAGGACCGAGGCAATCTGCTTGTTAGACAGCCCCTGTGCCAGCTCGTGCAACACATCCAGCTCTCGCTCGGTCAGCATGCTGAACGGATCGTCCTCTTCACCAAACATTTCGCGCTCGCGCAGATAATCGCTGACGCGTTCGCTGAAAACTTTGCCGCCATTGGCGCCTGTGCGAATGGCATCCAGCAGAACTTCCGGATCGCTGTCTTTCAGCAGGTAGCCATCTGCGCCGGCGTCAATCAGGGCGTAGATGTCGTTGGCCGAATCCGAAACGGTGAGAATGATGATCTGCGCCGTGATCCCATCGCGGCGCAGGGCGTTCAACGTATCCAGACCGCTCAGCCCTTTCATATTCAGATCAAGCAGGATTAAATCCAGATCGAGACGGTTTGCCAGATCAATCGCCGTTGCACCATCGCCCGCTTCGGCAACCACCTCAAATGTCGGATCCAGTTCCAGTAATTGACGGATACCACGACGCATAAGAGGGTGGTCATCTACCACCAGCACCTGAAAAGGCGTTGCTTCAGGCATAGTTATCTCCCGAGATTTTATTAGAATCATTATTGTTATTCGATCGCGAATCGTCCAGATTCACCGCATCGATAAGAGGGAGAAATATTACCCCAGATTACGCATGGGTAAGAAGTAAAACCTGAAAGATGAAAGGATATTCAGGAGCATAAAAAAACCAGCCCATCAGGGCTGGTTCTTAAGGAGTATTTTGGTCGGCACGAGAGGATTTGAACCTCCGACCCCCGACACCCCATGACGGTGCGCTACCAGGCTGCGCTACGTGCCGACTCGTGGGAGCTAATACTACCGCTTTCCGTACCGAATGCAAGGGGACATCCAGCTAACTGATTAATAATAAATCAGTTAGCGATAAAACGCTTCTCGTCTGTCAGCACCTGTAATAACAGACTCAACTGTGGCTTCTGATCTTTAATCTTCTCGCCGCGTAAATCGTATGTCTGGTACTTGCCGTTGTTGTTCAGCACCAGCGTCATTTCCGGCGTGGTGATCGCCAGCGTACTGAGATCGGCCGCCGTTACCCAGTAGTGACGACGATTGGCATTGAACAGATCCTGTCCCTGCGAATATTCATTAGCCGGCGTGCTGACGTGGAGCAGACGCTGCATCAATGTGGTCATGACGTCTGTGTGATCGGTCAGGCTGTTGATCCGCTGTGCGGGAGTCCCCGGCCAGTGAATAATGAGCGGAACCTGCAGGTGACCGCGCGACCAGGCGAAGTTTTTCTCTTCATCGCTCAACGCGACGCCGCGACCGGCGGTGATTATCACCACCGTGTTATCCAATTTACCGGACTCACGCAGTGCGCCGAGCACACGGTTGATCTGCTTATCAACATCTCCCGCCGCGCGAGCGTAGCGGCGAACGAAGTTAGACTGGTTGCTGTCGTCAACGTTGGTGCCGTTAAACGAAACCCACGAGAACCAGCGGTTGTCTTCCTGCGCGTAACGCCCCAGCCAGTTGATCCACTGGCTGGCGGTCTGTTCGTCAGACTGCGTCTGTACGCTTGGCATCGAGAAATCAGACAGTAACGCCTGGCGGTAGAGCGGGCTGGTAAAGCCGTCGGAAGAGAACAGTCCCAGCTGATAGCCTTGCTGATTCAGAGCCGAAATCAGCGCAGCCGGCGTTCGGGTGGACAGAATACCGTCCATATAGCTCGGCGACACGCCGTAAAACAGGCCAAAAATACCGTTATCGGTGGTGTTGCCGGAACTCATGTGGCGCGTGAAGGCAATGTTTTGCCCGGCAAATTCGGCAAGTGCCGGCATCTGCTTTTCATAGCGCGAATAGTTCAGGCCATCGACCGTGATCAGCAGGACATTTTGCCCGGTTCCCATATCGCGATAGCGTAATTCGCTTAGTGGGTACTGCACGGACACCGCTTCCGGATTCCCCTGTTCGACCAGACGGCGCTGATACTCCTGCGCATCCAGCAGGCCATGTTTTTCCAGAAACCGGCGCGCGGTCATCGGATAGGAGAGCGGCAGGTTGGCGCGCTGCATGGTGATCGGACGATAGAAATTGGCATCCGCCCAGATATAGACCACATGTGAAGCAATAAATGACACAAAGAAGAAGGCGGCCAGCGGCTTGGCGAAGTGACGACGACGCGTCAGGCTGCGCAGTTTTTGCCAGCTCCAGGTCGCAAACAGCATTTCAATCAACAAGATAACCGGTACGCTGATAAACATCAGCTGCCAGTCGCGCGCCATTTCATTCTGGTCGGGGTTAATCACCAGTTCCCAGACGATGGGATTAAGATGCAGGTGGAAACGGGTAAACACTTCGCTGTCGATCAGCAGAAGCGTCATTCCGGCCGTAGCCAGAATGGCTGACAGGAAACGCATCAGCCTCTGGGACATCACAATGAACGTCAGCGGGAACAGAATCAGCAGATAGGTGGCAAACACCAGAAAGCTGAAATGGCCGACGATACTCAGATAAGAGTAAACGCGACCGGCCAGCGTTGTCGGCCAGTCGGCGACAAACAGGTAACGGCTGCCGAGCACGATAGCCAGCAGAATGTTGAACAGTGCAAACCAGTGCCCCCAACTAACCATCTGGGAGACTTTTTCACGGTAGCGCTGACGATGAGTTACCATAACGTGTCGTTCGTTTCCCCGAAATCGGCTTTTAGTGCGCTTTGTCGTCGTTAACCGAGGACTGCAATGCGCGGGCAAAAGAGTTCGCAATCGCCTGGCGCTGAGCCGGGGCAATGCTGGTATTAATAAGGTTGGTGACCATGTTTCCCAGCACCATCAGGGAAAGATCAGTCGGTGCCTTATGTTTTTCCAGTACGTTGAGCATCTCGGTGAGCAGTTGTTCAACGTGTTCGTCACTATAGCGGGAGATTTGTGGCATAAATCGACATCAGTTTATTCATGAAAGGGCAACATATTACCGTAGCAACAGTTTTTTTTCCGCTTTTTTATCCTCAATAATTCGCGTTACCGTGCGACAGGCAAAACGGCGCTGCATCTTCTGTTGCGTCGCCTCGCCGGTGGTGGTTGAATACCGCCCGGTCTTTAAGGAGAGTTTATCATGAGTCTGGATATCAACCAGATTGCCCTGCACCAGCTTATCAAGCGTGATGAGCAAAACCTTGAGCTGGTCCTGCGCGATTCATTACTGGAACCGACAAACACCGTTGTCGATATGATGGCTGAACTGCATCGGGTCTATAGCGCGAAAAACAAAGCGTATGGTCTGTTCAGCGAAGAGAGCGAACTGGCGCAAGCGCTGCGCTTACAGCGCCAGGGTGAGGAAGATTTTCTCGCCTTTAGCCGTGCGGCGACCGGACGTTTACGTGACGAGCTCGCCAAATACCCGTTTGCTGACGGCGGCATTGTGCTGTTCTGTCATTATCGCTATCTGGCGGTAGAGTATTTACTGGTGGCGGTGCTGAACAACTTAAGCAGCATGCGCGTCAATGAGAATCTGGATATCAACCCGACGCACTATCTGGATATCAACCATGCGGATATCGTCGCGCGTATCGATCTGACCGAGTGGGAAACCAATCCGGAATCCACCCGCTATCTGACCTTCCTGAAGGGGCGGGTAGGGCGAAAAGTGGCTGACTTCTTTATGGATTTCCTCGGAGCCAGCGAAGGTCTCAACGCCAAGGCGCAAAACCGTGGACTGCTGCAGGCGGTCGATGACTTCACCGCTGAAGCGCAACTGGATAAAGCTGAGCGCCAAAACGTGCGCCAGCAGGTGTACAGCTACTGCAACGAGCAGCTTCAGGCCGGTGAAGAAATTGAGCTGGAGTCGCTGTCAAAAGAACTTTCTGGCGTCAGTGAAGTGAGTTTTAGCGAGTTTACGGCAGAGAAGGGCTATGGGCTGGAAGAGAGCTTCCCGGCCGATCGCAGCACGCTGCGCCAACTGACCAAATATGCCGGCAGCGGCGGTGGGTTAACCATTAACTTTGACGCGATGCTACTGGGCGAGCGTATTTTCTGGGATCCGGCAACGGATACGTTGACCATTAAAGGCACGCCGCCGAACCTGCGCGATCAGCTTCAGCGCCGTACGTCTGGCGGTAATTAAAAGCCATAAAAAAACCCCGCCGGAGCGGGGTTTTCTTCAACTTGTTGGCGATTACGCGCGAACGAAGTCGATGTGAGTCAGCTTCGGCTTGAACGCGTGACGCTGTACAGCCTGAGCTTTAACTTTTACTTCTTTACCGTCAACAACGATGGTCAGAACGTCGCTATAGAAACCTTCTTTAGCTTGCATGTTCATGATGGAATCGTGGTCCAGTTCGATAGCAATCGGGGCTTCTTTGCCACCGTAGATGATTGCCGGGAACTTGTTAGCGGCACGCAGGCGGCGGCTCGCACCCTTACCCTGCTCTTTACGTACTTCAGCGTTGATAGTAAACATTTAAATCTCTCTTTAATAATTCCTGCTACAGGCGACCCAGCAACAGGTAAGTGATCTGCTTTGCGTATGCAAAAGCGGGCGAGATTCTATCCTCAAACGCCCGTTACATCAATCAAAAGTACGATTAACCGCGTAATTCATGTGCCCGACGGAAACGCCCCTCGTAATCGAATACCTTTTCCCGCACCTGCCAGTACAGGCCTTTCATCCGCGCCACCACAAAGTCGGGATGGCGTAACAAGGGTTGTTGCGCGAGGATATCCGCCGCGGTGATCCAGCGTAGCGGCACACCTGGCGTGCGGGTATGCGGGCGGATAAACAGTTGTTCAAATGCCGTACGTTGGGCAGGGGTTTGCAGGCGAAAGCGCTCGCTAACGTCCGCGCCATCTTCGTCATAGTAGGTGATTTTCAGCCATTCGCCTTTCTCGTCATGGCCGTGCTGCAACGTCATGCCGCTACAGCGGAGCACCAGCGCGTCTTTCAGTTTCAACGCTGCTTTCAGCATGTCGTCGGGATCGACAAGGATCGTATCGCATTCCCGACAGCGGCGAGCGGCAATGTCGTTTTCGGCGTTGCACTGCGGGCAATTTTTAAAGCGGAAGCGAAAATCGCACTGCTCGCGATGTCCTTCATCATCTTCAAACCAACCCTGACAGCGGCGGCCAAAATGTTCGAGCAGCGTACCGTCAGCGGTGGTTTTGCCCCAGAAGGTATTTGCGAAACCGCAGGCCGGGCAGAAGACCTGGACCGGCACGTTATCACTTTTGCCTTTCGGGCTCCCCACCTCCGGAGAATAGAGATCGTGCGGATTACCGGCGTAATCCAGAATCAAACAGTCCGTTTTTCCCGGTGCGAGACGCAGGCCGCGACCCACAATTTGTTGGTACAGACTGACTGACTCGGTGGGGCGCAGAATGGCAATGAGATCGACGTGCGGGGCATCGAAGCCCGTGGTTAAGACGGAGACGTTGACCAGATAACGAAAACGCTGAGCCTTAAACGCGTCTATCAGCTCATCACGTTCAGGACCCGGCGTGTCGCCGGTAATCAGCGCGGAATCCGCTTTCGGCAGCAGTCCGGCAATCTCTTTGGCATGCTCGACGGTGGCGGCAAAAATCATCACCCCTTTGCGGGTCTGGGCGAATTCAATAATCTGGCTGATGATATGCGGTGTGAGACGCTGCTGCTTTTTCAGCTCACGATTCAGATCGGCTTCGCTAAACAGACCGTTGCTTTGCGCCTGCAGGCGGCTGAAATCGTACTGCACCACCGGCATGTCGAGGCGTTCCGGCGGCGTAAGATAGCCGTGCTTAATCATGTAGCGCAGCGGCAGTTCGTAAATGCAGTCGCGAAACAGCGCCTTGTCGTCGCCGCGCACCATACCGTGGTAGTGAAAATGATAGATCCAGCCTTTGCCCAGACGAAAAGGGGTGGCGGTCAGCCCCAGCAGGCGAATGTGGGGATTGGCGTTGCTCAGATGGGTGAGTATCTGTTGATACTGGCTCTCTTCGTCATCGCCGATACGATGGCATTCATCAACAATCAGCAGCGAAAACTCGCTCTGGAAGGCGTCCAGATTGCGAGCCACGGACTGAACGCTGCCGAACACCACTTTACCGTGGCTCTCTTTACGTTTAAGTCCGGCGGCAAAAATATCGGCTTCCAGCCCCAGTGCGCAGTATTTGGCATGGTTTTGCGCCACCAGCTCTTTCACATGCGCCAGAACCAGCACGCGGCCTCTGGCGACGCGCGCCAGTTCAGCAATCACCAGGCTTTTACCGGCGCCAGTGGGCAGAACAATCACCGCAGGCGTGCGATGGCGACGGAAATGGTTGAGCGTGGCATCCACGGCTTCTTGCTGGTAGGGGCGAAGTGTAAAAATCATGGTCTCACAATACGTAACGAACTCGGGTATAGTATGCCACGAATCGTTTTCCCTTGAGGGATGTTGTTAGCCCGCTATACTGGGCAGATAACGGCTCCACTTTTCGGGCGACGCGCCCGACTCCCGTATTTTTACAGGCAAAATCACACTCATGCGACTTGATAAATTTATCGCTCAGCAACTCGGCGTCAGCCGCGCTATTGCCGGGCGTGAAATCCGCGGTAGCCGTGTTACCGTGGATGGTGAAATCATCCGGAATACTGCGTTCAAACTGCTGCCAGAACACGACGTAGCATATGACGGCAACACGCTGGTTCAGCAAAACGGCCCACGTTACTTTATGCTTAATAAACCCCAGGGCTATGTGTGTTCGACGGATGACCCGGATCATCCGACAATCCTGTATTTCCTGGATGAGCCGGTCGCGCATAAATTACACGCTGCGGGTCGCCTGGATATCGACACCACCGGTCTGGTGCTGATGACCGACGACGGGCAGTGGTCGCACCGCATCACCTCTCCGCGTCACCACTGCGAGAAAACGTATCTGGTCACGCTGGAGTCGCCCGTCGCCGAAGATACCGCCGCGCAGTTTGCAAAAGGCGTGCAGTTACATAATGAAAAAGATCTCACCAAACCGGCTGTGCTTGAGGTTATTACCCCGACGCAGGTGCGTCTGACCATCAGCGAAGGACGCTATCATCAGGTGAAACGGATGTTTGCCGCCGTGGGTAACCACGTGGTCGAACTGCACCGTGAGCGGATAGGCGCCATTACCCTTGATGCTGACCTTGAACCCGGTGAGTATCGCCCTTTGACCGAAGCCGAAATTGCCAGCGTCGGCATGTCATCCAGCTAAATTCAGGAGTTTTTTGTGACCACCCGGCAGCACTCGTCCTTTGCCATTGTTTTTATTCTCGGTCTGCTGGCGATGTTAATGCCGCTGTCGATCGATATGTACCTTCCGGCGCTACCGGTGATCTCCGAGCAGTTTGGCGTGCCGGCGGGCAGCGCGCAGATGACGCTTAGCACCTATATTCTGGGCTTCGCAGTCGGGCAGCTACTGTATGGGCCGATGGCGGATAGCCTTGGGCGAAAACCGGTGATCCTCGGTGGCACGCTGGTGTTCGCTGCCGCCGCCGTAGCCTGTGCGCTGGCGCAGACCATCGATCAGCTGATTGTGATGCGATTCTTCCACGGTCTGGCTGCAGCCGCTGCCAGCGTGGTGATCAATGCGCTGATGCGCGATATGTATCCTAAAGAAGAGTTCTCCCGCATGATGTCGTTCGTCATGCTGGTGACCACGATTGCACCGCTGATGGCACCAATCATCGGCGGCTGGGTGCTAGTGTGGTTGAGCTGGCACTCTATCTTCTGGATCCTGGCGATCGCCGCGGTTCTGGCCTCTGTCATGATCGCAACGCTCATTAAAGAGACGTTACCGGTTGAAAAGCGCCAGCCGTTCCATATCCGCACGACAATAGGTAACTTTGCCTCGCTGTTTCGCCATAAGCGGGTGCTGAGCTATATGCTGGCAAGCGGCTTTAGCTTTGCCGGGATGTTCTCTTTTCTCAGCGCCGGGCCGTTCGTGTATATCGAAATCAACCACGTATCGCCGCAGGATTTTGGCTACTACTTCGCGCTAAACATCGTCTTTTTATTCATTATGACGATTTTTAACAGTCGCTTCGTACGCCGGATCGGCGCGCTGAACATGTTCCGTACCGGATTGTGGATCCAACTGGCGATGGCGGTGTGGATGGTGCTGAGTGCGCTGTTTGGCATCGGTTTCTGGGCGCTGGTGCTGGGGGTGGCAGTCTTTGTCGGTTGCGTGTCGATGATCTCTTCCAATGCGATGGCGGTGATCCTCGATGAGTTCCCACACATGGCGGGAACGGCCTCATCGCTGGCGGGCACTTTCCGCTTTGGCATTGGCGCGCTTGTTGGCGCGTTACTCTCTCTGGCAACGTTTAACTCAGCCTGGCCGATGATTTGGTCTATTGCCTTCTGTGCAAGCTGTTCAATTTTGTTCTATCTCTATGCGAGCCGCCCGAAAAAACGGTGATCAAATACACAATATGGAAGCCGTTCGGCTTCCTTTGTTGATGTATGTCAACGACAATCCTATCATTCCCCCGATATATGTTTATTTTATGTAAAATCAATTTATGTAAAAAGTCACATCATTGTAGTTAAAAAGGTTGAGTTAGATCGCAGAAACGGGTACATATAGCCCGCGCTCCTGTCCCGACTGGAAATCTCTATTTTAATAAAGGCCATACCCAACATACTGGCCACGCGGGAGAAGGATTGCCACGTTATGCATCCGTTTAAGGACGGATTGTCAATGATGTGTTAATATAGATGTAAATAAATTGTGAAGTGATTGTGCTTCCGGGGAAAGAAAGTGACAACATTACAGCTCTCAATCGTTCATCGCTTACCACAGAACTATCGTTGGTCTGCGGGTTTCGCAGGTTCGAAAGTTGAACCGATTCCGCAAAATGGCCAAAGCGTCGAAAACAGTCTGGTGGCGCTTAAACTGCTGAGTCCGGATGGCGATAGCGCCTGGCCGGTGATGCATAAACTCAGTCAGGCGCTCAGTGATATCGAAGTGCCATGTTCCGTACTGGAATGTGAAGGCGAACCGTGTCTGTTTGTGAATCGCCAGGACGAATTTGCCGCGACCTGTCGTCTGAAAAACTTTGGCGTGGCCATTGCCGAACCGTTTTCTAACAACAATCCATTTTGAGCGTCAGCTTAGCGTGAGAAGTTGACGCGTATACGCCTGTTGCGGTGCGCTAAAGACGCGCTCGCATTGCCCCTGCTCAATAACCTCTCCCTGTTTCAGCACAATCACCTGATGGCATAGCGCACGTACCACGTGCAGATCGTGACTTATGAAGATATAGGCCAGGCGATGCTTTTGCTGTAGCGATTTCAACAGCGCGAGAATTTGCGCCTGCACGGTCCGGTCGAGAGATGATGTTGGTTCATCAAGAACAATCAATGACGGCTTCAGGATCAGCGCTCTGGCAATCGCAATCCGCTGGCGCTGACCGCCGGAAAACTCCGCCGGATAGCGGTGGCGCGTGTCGGCATCCAGTCCCACTTCCGCCATCACCGCCATGACCTGCTGCTCGCGCTGTTCGGCTGAGAGCGATGGTTGATGAACGCGCAGTCCCTCTTCAATGATTTGTAACACGCTCAGACGCGGATTCAGCGAGGAGTTGGGATCCTGGAAGACCACCTGAATACGATGACGTACGGGCAACAACTGTCGGCGGTTAAGATGTTGTAACTGTTGGCCGTCAAATTCTATGCTGCCCTGAGAGGTGATAAGCCGCAGGAGCGCCAGCCCGGTGGTACTTTTCCCTGACCCTGACTCACCAACCAGCCCCAGCGTTTCACCCGGTTGCAGACTGAAACTGATGCCTTTCACCACCTCATTGTTTGCCACCACGCGCTTGAGAATCCCTTTGCGAATGGGGAAGGCGACGCGCAAATCCTCGACCTTTAGCAGAGGTGAATGTCCGGCTGGTAGCGGTACGGGGTCGCCTGTCGGCTCGCTGTTGAGCAATTTCTGCGTATAGGGATGCGTGGGCGCGTGGAGAAGGGGAGCGGCCCGGTTTTGCTCAACGCATTGCCCGTTTTGCATCACCGCTATGCTGTCGGCGAGCTTCCTGACAATACTGAGATTATGGGTGATAAACAGCATCCCCATGTTCAGCTCGCGCTGGAGTTCGCGCAACAGTTGCAGGATCTGCGCCTGTACCGAGACATCCAGCGCGGTAGTCGGCTCGTCGGCGATGAGTAATTCGGGTCGCGTTAACAGCGCCATCGCAATCATCACCCTCTGACGCTCGCCGCCGGAAAGCTGGTGCGGATAATCGCCCAGCCGGGTTGCAGCCTGCCGAATACCGACCCGATCGAGGCAGCTTATTATCTCTGCGCGTGCCGCCTCCCGGCGCATACCGCGGTGCAGGGAAAGGACTTCATAGAGCTGTTTTTCGAGGTTATGGAGCGGGTTCAGCGACACCATCGGCTCCTGAAAAATCATGGCGATCTTGTTGCCGCGCACGCCGCGTAGCGTCTGCTCGCTGGCGTGGAGTAATGACTCGCCGTGAAAACGGATATCGCCGCCAACATATACGGCGGGCGGCGTGGGCAACAGGCGCAGAATCGACAGTGCGGTAACACTCTTGCCGGAACCGGATTCTCCTACCAGCGCCAGCGTTTCGCCGGCCTCCACGCGCAACGACACCGCGTTAACTACCGTACGAACCGTTTCCTGCTTACGAAATCCCAGCGTCAGATTGTCAATGGCGAGCAAAGGTTGCGTCATGTTACACCGCCTTGTTGGGATCGAATGCGTCACGGACGGCCTCGCCAATAAAGATCAGAAGCGAGAGGAGAATGGCGACAGACAAAAACGCAGTAATACCCAGCCACGGCGCCTGCAGGTTATTTTTGCCTTGCAGGAGTAACTCGCCGAGCGAAGGAGAACCTAACGGTAAACCAAAGCCAAGAAAATCGAGCGACGTCAGAGTGGTAATGGAACTGCATAAAATGAACGGTAAGAAGGTCAGGGTGGCAACCATCGCGTTGGGCAGCATGTGACGAAAAATGATACTGCGGTCGCTGACGCCGAGCGCCTGGGCGGCCCGGATATAGTCGAAGTTTCGCGTGCGTAAGAACTCCGCACGCACCACGCCGACCAGACTCATCCAGCCAAACAGCACCGTAATCGCCAGCAGCCACCAGAAGTTAGGCTGCACGACGCTGGAGAGCAAAATAATCAGGAACAGCGTCGGCATACCCGACCAGACCTCGATAAACCGTTGGCCCCATAAATCCACTTTGCCACCGTAGTAGCCCTGTAGCGCCCCGGCCAGTACACCCATGACGCTTGAACACAAGGTCAGCATCAGGCCGAAAAGAATGGAGATCCGCGTGCCGTAAAGCACTCGCGCCAGCACGTCGCCGCCGTTGGCATCGGTACCCAGCCAGTTCTGCGCCGAAGGGGGCGAGGGGAAGGGTTTGTCAGTCGCAAAGTTGATGCTGTTCGCCCCAAAGCGCACCGGAGCCCAGAGGACCCACCCGCGGCTTTCCAGTTGTTGCTTCAGCCACGGGTCCTGGTAATCCGCCCTTGTTGCCAGCGGCCCGCCAAAATCGCTCTCACTGTAGTTCTTGACCAGCGGGAAATACCAGCTTCCGTCGTAGCGCACTAACAGCGGTTTATCGTTAGCAATCAATTCAGAACACAGACTCAGACCAAACAGGACGAGAAAAATCCACAGCGACCAGAAGCCACGACGATGATGGCGAAAACGCGCCCAGCGGGCCTGATTGACGGGGCTTAAATGGGCCATTAACGTCCCTCAAAATCAATGCGCGGATCGACCAGCGTATAGCTGATATCACTGAGAATATTCAGCAGCAGGCCGATCAAGGTGAAGATGTACAGCGTGCCAAACATCACCGGGTAGTCGCGTGACACTGTTGCCTCATAACCCAACAGACCCAGACCGTTGAGGGAAAACATCACTTCGATCAGCAGCGAACCGGTAAAAAACATGCTGATGAAGGTGGCCGGAAAACCGGCGATCACCAGCAGCATGGCGTTGCGAAAAACGTGCTTCCACAGAATATTCCCTTCACTGACTCCTTTGGCACGGGCAGTGACGACATACTGCTTACGCACTTCATCGAGAAAGGAATTTTTAGTCAGCATCGTTAATGCGGCAAACCCGCCAATGACTGTCGCCAGAACAGGTAAGGTGATGTGCCACAGATAGTCGGTTACCTTCTGATACCAGGGCAGCGTGTCGAAATTCGCCGAGACCAGACCACGCAGCGGGAAGAGGTCGTAATAGCTGCCGCCGGCAAAGAAGACAATCAGCAGTATGGCGAACAGAAACGCCGGGATAGCGTAGCCGATGATAATAAACGCGCTGCTCCAGACGTCAAACCGGCTGCCGTTATGTACGGCCTTGCGGATCCCCAACGGAATCGACACCAGATAGATGATGAGCGTACTCCACAGCCCCAGGGTGATCGACACCGGCAGGCTCTCTTTGATGAGCGTCAGTACCGAGGCGCTACGAAACAGGCTGTCGCCGAAATCGAAGCGGATATAGTTCCACAGCATGGTGAAATAGCGCTCGTGCAGTGGCTTATCGAAACCGTAGCGTTGGGTGATTTCGGCAATCACTTCTGGATCAAGGCCGCGTCCCCCGCGATAGTTGCTGTCGCTGATATTACCCACCCCGGTTCGGGCATGACTGGCGCGAACGCCTTCGCTCCCGGCGCCGGGCAGCGCGCTCGTTTGACCAAATTCGATGGCGGCAATCGCCTGATCGACCGGGCCGCCGGGGGCAATTTGCACGATAAAAAAGTTGATGGTGATGATTGCCCAGAGCGTCGGGATAACCAGCAACAAACGACGAATCAGGTACGCGCCCATTTATTCACCCTGCCGTCTGGCGGCAGGTAACTTCGCTGCCCGGTTTACGTCATACCACCAGTTATCCAGGCCAATGGTATACATTGGACGAATGCCCGGGCGGGAAAATTTATCCCACCAGGCCAGTCGATCTTCCGCCATGTACCACATCGGCAACATGTAGTAATTCCAGGTCAGCACGCGGTCCAGCGCACGCCCGAGCGGCAGCAGTTTGTTTTTATCACCCTGTGCGGCGATGATTTGGGCGATCAGTTTGTCGACCACCGGACTTTTCACACCTGGAGAATTATAACTTGAGTCGATATACTCGGACGCCCAGGAGATTTGCAGATCGGAACTGGGCCACGGCATCGCCCGCCACAGGGTCGGCATCATGTCGTAGTCCCGGCTGCGCAGGCGATTGGTGAGCTGTGAGTTATCCACCTGACGAATAGTCATCGTAATCCCCAGACGCTGGAGATTATGCTGGAAGGGCAAGACCCACTGGCTGTTACTGGCGGCGGAAATGAGCAGTTCAAAATTCAGCGGTTTGCCAGTGACCGTGTTAATCCGTTGCTGACCTTTCAGTTCCCAGCCCGCGTCTTTCAGTAATTTATCCGCTTTTAACAGGTTTTCCCGATCGTAACCGTCACCTTTGGATACGGGAGGCTGATAAATCTGGCTGAAGACTTCCGGCGGCAGATCCTTTTTCATCGGCGCAAGCAGGACCAGTTCAGCCGCATCGGGGTAGTTTCTGGCCGCATACTCGGTGTTCTGGAAATAGCTGTTTGCCCGGCTCCAGGCGTTGTAGAACAGCGCTTTATTCATCCATTCAAAATCAAACGCCAGCGTAACGGCTTCACGGACGCGTCGATCATTGAAAACGGGGCGCTGAATGTTGAACGTCAGCCAGCGCGTATCCTGCGCCGATTCATTTTTCTGCTCATCTTTGATGATGTACTGATTATCAAAGTTTTTGCCAACATAGCGCGTCGCCCAGTTTTTGGCATCGCTCTCCAGGCGCAAATCAAACGCGCCGGCCTTAAAGGCCTCAAAGGCTACGTTGTCGTCGAGATAATAGTCATAACGAATGACATCGAAGTTCCAACGGCCACGATTGACCGGCAGATTGGCCGCCCAGTAATCCTTCACGCGCGTATAGACAATATATTGCCCCATCTTCCACTGACTAATGCGATAAGGACCACCACCCAGCGGCGGTCTGGACAACGGGTCGCTGAGCTTATGATCTTTCCAGTACGCTTGTGGCATTACGGGTAATGAGAACAGACTGAGCATATCCTCTTTACCCGGCTTCGCGAGCTCCATGCGTACGGTGAGTGGGGCAATGGCTTTAACCGTTGTGCCTTTGTAGACCAGACGAAACTGTGGCACGCCTTCAGTCATAAATTTGTTGAAAGTGAAGGCGACATCTTTGGCTATGACGGGCGAGCCATCATGAAAACGAGCGCGGGGGTTGATCGTGATTTCCACCCACGAATAATCCTCTGCATAGCGTGCGCTCTCGGCGATCAGCGGATAATAGCTGCCGGGCTCGTCATCAGAGGTGGTAAACAGGGTGTCGTAAAGCTGTTCGGTCCGGGCGCCGGGGTTACCTCGCAGGGCGTAGCGGTTGAAGTTGTCGAAGGTGCCGAGCGCGGAAAGGGTAATCTGACCGCCTTTGGGGGCGGCGGGATTGGCGTAATCAAAATGATCAAAGTTGAACGCGTATTTAGGCTCTCCCAGTACCGCGAAGGCATAACTCTCTTTGATCGCCTGCGCCTGGACACTCGCGCTTATCAACATGACAAACAGCAGCAATATGCGAACGATTATCTGCAAAGGGATTCCTTGTCTTGCTTAACTGCCCGCGCAGGTCACTCTGATGCCTGAATAATAGGGCAGGTGGCGTCTGTTGTGAATCCACGCGTTGGGACTTTACCATTTCAGCGCGTGTGGCTGTGAAACCCAATCAACAAATTCGTCGAGCGGCAGCGGGCGGCTAATCCAGTAGCCCTGAAGGAAGCGAACCCCGCGTTCATGCAGCCATTTTGCCTGCTCAGGCGTTTCCACCCCTTCAGCTACCGTCATCATATCGAGGCGTTTAGCGAGCGTCAGCACTGCATCCAGCACCGGCGAAGTGACGGTTTCTGTTCCAATGGCGTTAATAAAACCGCGATCGATTTTCAGATAATCCAGGGTGTAGCGTTCCAGATAAATCAGCGCACTGTGGCCGGTACCGAAGTCGTCTATCGCAATTTCGAAGCCCGCGGCGTGCAGCCACTCAAATAACTGTGACGCTTCATGTTGCTTGAGCATGTCGCGTTCAGTAATTTCCAGCACGATCTGGAAGTGGTTGGGCGGCATCGCGGCGACTAACTGCCGAACGTCATCTTTAAAACTGCTGCTGTGCAGGTGATCAGGCGCAATATTGATACCGTACTTCGCGCCGACCGGGAGGACTTTTTGCAGCGTAGGGGCGTCCCGCGCCACCAGCTTAAACAGATGTTGGGTCAGCGGCACAATCATGTGCTGGGCCTCAGCGTAATGAATAAACGCATCAGGTGGGATTTCTCCTGCCGTTGGGTGTCTCCAGCGCAGCAACACTTCCAGCCCGGTGACCTTCAGCGACTGCGTATCCACGACAGGCTGATAGACGACGTAGAACTGATCGCGTTTGATCCCGGTGAGGATCTCTTTTCCGGGCCGCAAGCGAATGCTCATGACGTAGTAGCAGAGTAAACCCGCAATGATCCCACCCATCCCGCCGAGAAGCAGGGCATACCATAAGTCGGTCCAGGTCCAGTTGGTTGCGTATAGCCTGATCGTCACCGGAACACCGGCAATTTTTGCTTCGCGCTCCGGTGAACCGTCGAGTTCATCAACGGTGAGCAGATGGTCTGAAAAGGTCGACAACACGGTGTTGCCGACGATGATGGCAATCCCGTCAAAGTCTTCCTGGCGGGCGGTATAGAGCAAATACGGCGTAAGGTTGATATTCAGGGAGGTGAAAACGCCGCTATTCATCATCAGGGGATTACGATACCAAATCACCATCGCGGGTTTATTGGGCATCATCGGCGTTCCCGGGATAATCGCCATATCGATATCTTTACCAATATCGAGGCTGGGGACCAGTTCAGTCAGCAGCGTATCCATGCCTCCGGTTGCCGATGAGCAAAATGCTTTCTTATCCTTGACCAGCAAAAAGGCACGAACGTTCAGGCTAAAGGCGGCACGGGAAGTGAGTTCTGCGCTGACTTGTTTACAGGTCTTTAAAGTCAACGGTTGAAGAATGTCGGTAGTACTTTTGAGATCGGCAAAATAGCTAACCAGGTAATGCTGAATGTCAGAAACCAGCGTGTCGTATTTAACTTCCCGCTTATGCCACGCCATCACGAATTGTAAGCTACTGATAACAATAGCAACGACAACCCCGGTAATCAGGCAGGTAAGCACGATTTTTCGACCAGTCGTTAAGGCGTGAGTGAACATGATGCCTGGCTTTATCCTGAGATTGCGATGATGATAAATGTGATGGAATAACAAGACTATAGCCTGGATTGCTTCGGCGAGTCATGCTTTTCCACAGGGAGAAAAAGGGAATCAAAAAAAAAGCACCGCCGAAGCGATGCTTTTCGTCTGTCTCGTCAGGGGCGCCAAGGGATAGCAACCAAACGATTAACTGCGGCTCAGAACCCGACGCGCTTCGTTATAGCGCTTCTTCCAGTATGGCTCGTTCATGCTGGAGATGATGACACCGCTGCTGGTAGAGGCATGAACAAACTGGTTGTTGCCAATGTAAATACCAACATGACGGCCCGTCGAACCTGCGCGGAACAGAACCAGATCGCCAGTACGCAGATTAGTGCGCGAAACGGATTTACCGGTTTCCTGTTGCTCGTAGGTGGAGCGTGGGAGTTCTAAACCAAACTGTTCACGGAATGTACGCTGTACAAAGCTGGAACAATCAATACCTTTTTTGGAGTTGCCGCCGAGACGATAGCGCACGCCTTTCCAGTCAGCGTACTGATCCATAATCCGCGATTTAACATCGAGGTTACGTACCATACTCTCAAATTCATCCTGAGAAGCTTGCAGTGAGGAAGCTTCTTGATTCACACCAAGCGTCTCAGAATGCGTGTTCTTTGCGGTGTTTGTGGTAGTGCTACATGCAGAAAGCAGTACCGCGACTGCTATCGCGGGGATCCCGCGCAAGATATATCTCAAGATCGGTTGAGATTTGACCATTTTGTTTGTTTTCCCTTGAAGTCCTTAACGATAAATATCGTTATAAAAAAATGCCAAACGTGACGAGACTAATTACCTGCGCACAATGAGACAATTCTTTAAGCGCAAAACTGTGGCAGAACGCACAAATTTATTCGCGAAGAGAATAATAACCCAGCGAGGCAAAACGAGTTCGAGGTTACCCGATCGTTTCAGGCTTGGCGAGTGATTTTATCTGAATTTTAATAAGAAAATGTGATACAGAAAGTGAATAAACGGGATTGGTCAATTTAAACGCAAAATGACGGAAAAACAGGCAACTCATTCATTCTCAAAGGTAATGTCATGACAAAATAATGACGATGAGATGAATAATTTATCTTAACACATCATCAGGGCGTAAGAATAAACCCTGATGATGTTAATAATTGTGGGTTATTTGTTTAAGATTTGTGTGTTTTTGCCGGGAAGATAATTGTCGAAAAGCGCGATAAGGCGATCGCTTAACGGGGTCAGGAGACACCAGGGCAGGCCAATTAGAACCACGGTTAATGATCCTACGGCGATATCGGTGAACCAGTGGGCGCCGATCATGACACGTGGGAAAGCAAAAACCACAACAATAATAAGGCCGATAAATCCTGCGGCTTTTCCGAAATAGCGCAACATAAATGCGGCGAAAATAAGCAGCATCATCCCGTGATCGCCAGGGAAACTGTCTTTGGAGGCATCCTTCGTCGAAATATGCAGCAATTCGCTGACGCGATAAATATTAGCAAAACTGAGCGTAGGACTGGCGCGTTTTACAGGCAGCAGCGCCTGACCTGCCTGGTTCAGAACCACGGCGGTAAGCAGCATCACCAGACCGATGATGACAATACGGCGGCGGCCTGCAGGCGTCTCTTTCAGCCAGAAATTCAGCATCAGACAACCCATCGCCAGCAGGGAACAGGCGTCAAACGCCCGATTATTGGTGATGGCGACCAGCCACAGGAAGGCCGGGCTCTCTACCAGTTTCTGGTTAAAGAAGTGGAAAATGCCGGCGTCAACCGGGAACCAGAATCCATGATTCACGGGCATATACCAGCTCATGAATAACGCCAGACCGGCAACATTCAGCAGAAGTATCAGTGGTAACCGGATTTTCATATTTAACATGTTCGCTGTTCAATAAATCGCAGGCAACCTTACGCGTGTTCAGCTAAACGAAGCTTCAACAATGCGCTCTGCAACGTATTCCAGTCTGCCTCGGTGCTGGATATCAGTTCAATACGACTGTCCGGCGGCGCGACATTCTGCGTTTCAATGTGCAGATCTTCGCCCTGGCGATTAATGCGCACGAGGCCTTCCGGAATACGCATGACTCCCTTCACCCGGCCAACCGGCGCCAGTCGTGCCCATTCCAGCAGTCCGATGGTGTCAAAGACCGTATCGGCATCAAAAATCCAGCCGCAGGCCTGATGCCCCTGACCGCTGTTCAGGCTACGACGCCAGCGTTGTTGAGTTGGCAGGCTCAGCGCCGCCAATCCTCGCGGTTCTGGATGGCTGTGCGAATGCGCGGCGCTGGTGGGCAATTCAGCCAGATTCAGACGCGGTAAATCGAGCAACTGTCTGTCAATCTGACCATGCGTGACCTGCACTAACTGACGGTTGCCGCCAAACTGTTGCCACCAGGTTTGCAGCGCACGTTCACTTTCCGCAGTCGCACGATCGGTTTTATTCGCCACAATGATATCTGCTGCCGCTAACTGATCGCGGAAGTTCTCATTGGTAACGCTTTTTTCATCCAGCAATCCGCGAGGATCAAGAATGCACAACGTGGCGCGCAGGTCGATCCAGGGTTCATACACCGGTGCTGTGAGGAGGGAGAGGATCTGTTTCGGATGCCCCAGTCCAGTTGGTTCGATCAGCAGGCGGTCTGGTTTTCCCTGACGCAGCAGGGTATTCAGTCCAACCTGCATGGGCAGGCCGTTCACGCAGCACATACAGCCGCCGGGGATCTCTTTGAGCAACGCGCCGCTATCAGCAAGCAGAGCGCCGTCAATGCCGACCTCACCGAACTCATTGACCAGTACCGCCCATTTTTCGGTGGGGTCTTTGTGCGCTAACAGATGGAGGATAGAAGTGGTTTTTCCGCTGCCGAGGAAACCGGTGATGAGGTTAGTTTTGGTCACGCCTGCTCCAGAATAATGTACCGTAACGGTTTCCATTAATCCTGGCGAAAAAAAGTGAAAAAGAGAAGGGCGGGGCGAACGAAGACGGCCTCTGTTCGCCTTAATGGCAGAAATTGTTAATTTTTTAACGTATCAATCACCGCCTGATGTGCACCGTGTTGCGCGATACGCTGCCAGGCCGTTTCAATCGCCTGGACAAAAACCGGATTGTGCGGGAGGTCGTTGCCAAAAATTTCCGATAAAGAGAGCAGTGCCGACACGCGCTGATCCTCCGTACTGGCCGCGACCCTTGCGCGGATTTTATCATTCAGCGGGTCGCGAACGTCGATGGTCGTGCCGGCATCATCGACGCCGCTGACATAGCGCATCCACCCCGCCACGCCCAGCGCTAAGAGTGGCCATGCGCTTTCGCGTGCCAGATGGAGACGAATGCCCGCCAGCATCCGCTGCGGCAGTTTCTGACTGCCGTCCATCGCGATTTGCCAGGTTTTATGCTTCAGCGCCGGATTCGCAAAGCGTTCAATCAGGCTTTGCGCGTAACCGGTCAAATCCACGTCAGTAATAGTGAGCGTCGGCGCCTGTTCGTCCACCATCAGTCGGTACGCGGCTTCGCGGAATGCGCTGTCCTGCATGCACTCATTAATATGCTGAAATCCGGAAAGATAACCGAGATACGCGAGAAACGAGTGGCTGCCATTAAGCATCCGTAATTTCATCTCTTCCCAGGGACGCACATCGCTGACCATCTGCACGCCAGCCGCTTCCCATGCGGGACGACCGGCGACAAAGTGGTCTTCAACCACCCATTGAATGAACGGTTCACAGCTGATGGCGCAAGGATCGGTCACGCCCAGTTCGCGAGTGATCTCCGCCAGCGACTCTTCCGTCGCGGCCGGAACAATGCGGTCAACCATCGTGGCAGGGAAGCTGACGTGCTCGCGGATCCAGTCCGCCAGCGCGGGGGATCGTTTTTCCGCCATCCCCAGCACGGCGTTCTTCACGACGTGGCCGTTATCAGGAATGTTATCGCAGGAGAGTACAGAAAAAGCTGCCAGGCCGCGTGCCTGCCGACGTGACAGCGCTTCCACCAGAATACCCGGTGCTGAATGGGGTTCATCAGGCGATTGCAGGTCGTGAACAATGCGCGGATTTGTCAGGTCCAGCGCGCCAGTAGCCGGATCGATGCAATACCCTTTTTCGGTGATGGTCAGTGAGACAATCGCCACCTGAGGTTCGCAGAATTTTTCGATTATAGCGGCGAGCGAATCGAGTTTCGCATTCAGACATTCGTTGACGGCACCGACAATAATCGCCTGATTGCCGTCTGCGCCTTTTTCCAGCACGGTGTATAAATGATCCTGCTCGCGGAGTTGACGCATCAGCGTGTCGCCGCTGAACAGGCTGATTTCACAAATTCCCCAATCTCCGCCCTGGGCGTTCAGCACCCGATCGGTCAGTAATGCCTGATGCGCACGATGAAAGGCACCAAAACCGAAATGCACCATGCGGGTTTTCAGTTGCTGGCGGTCATAGCGTGGCGTTTGTACGCCATCCGGCAATATTGCTGAGGCAATTGTAGTCATTTATTACACACCTGATTAACCATAAATTAACAACGCCAGTGTAAAGTTATATGACAACAAATGAAATTGGTAAGCCTGATTTATCCGGGTAATGTGAGCTGGATCAATCAATCACGCCCCTTTTATTGATCACCTCGTAGAAGCCTGTATGGTAGTCGTCATTCAGGTAAGCTAATTTGGTATAACAACTTTGTGAGGTAAAGCAATGGAACAAACCTGGCGTTGGTACGGGCCTAACGATCCGGTATCGCTTGATGATGTGCGTCAGGCTGGTGCAACGGGTGTTGTGACAGCATTGCACCACATTCCGAACGGTGAAGTGTGGCCGGTCGATGAGATTAAAAAACGTCAGGCGATTCTGGCGGAAAAAGGGTTAACCTGGTCGGTGGTCGAAAGTATTCCGGTTCATGAAGAGATCAAGACCCGCTCCGGTCAGTATCAGACATGGATCGCAAATTATCAGCAGAGCATCCGTAATCTGGCAGCCTGCGGCATTGACACCGTCTGCTATAACTTTATGCCGATTCTGGACTGGACGCGTACCGACCTTGAGTACGAATTGCCAGACGGTTCGAAAGCGCTGCGTTTCGATCAAATAGCCTTCGCCGCTTTTGAGTTGCATATCCTCAAGCGTGCGGGTGCGGAAGCGGACTATAGCGAAGAAGAACAGCGTCAGGCGTTGGCCTATTTCAATGCCATGAGCGACGCGGATATCGAAAAACTGACCCGTAATATCATTGCCGGTCTGCCTGGTGCGGAAGAGGGTTATACGCTCGATCAGTTCCGCGCGCGTCTGGCCGAGTATGACGGCATCAGCAAAGACGATCTGCGTGACAATATGGCCGTGTTCCTGCGTGCGATTGTCCCGGTGGCTGAAGAAGTGGGCGTGCGTCTGGCAGTGCATCCTGACGATCCGCCGCGTCCGATTCTCGGGTTACCACGCATTGTCTCCACCATTGAAGATATGCAGTGGCTGAAAGAGACCGTCGACAGCATCTACAACGGTTTCACCATGTGCACAGGCTCTTACGGCGTTCGTGCGGATAACGATCTGGTGAAAATGATTGAAACCTTTGGCGATCGTATCCACTTTACCCATCTGCGCTCGACGTGCCGCGAAGCGAACCCGAAAACCTTCCATGAAGGCGCACATTTGCAGGGTGATGTGAATATGGTCGCGGTGGTGACGGCGATTCTGACCGAAGAGCAGCGCCGCAAGAAGGCGGGGGATTTGCGTCCCATTCCGATGCGCCCCGATCACGGTCATCAAATGCTGGACGATCTGCATAAGAAAACCAACCCGGGTTATTCCGCGATTGGCCGTCTGAAAGGGCTGGCGGAAGTACGCGGTGTTGAACTGGCGCTGAAAATGACCCAGTTCCGCGACCTGCTGTAAAACAGCAAACGACAAAAAAAGGACAGCTCAGGCTGTCCTTTTTTACATCCATTCAAAAATTAATCCGCACGGCCCATATAGCGGCGCTCTTCGATATGAATGCGGATTTTCTCACCGGCGCTCAGGTATTCTGGCACCTGAATAACCAGACCGGTGCTCAGCGTCGCGGGTTTGTTACGCGCACTGGCGGAAGCGCCTTTGATGCCTGGAGCGGTTTCCACGATTTCCAGATCCACCGTCTGCGGCAGTTCGAGCGCCAGCAGTTGACCGTCCCAGGTTAGCACCTGCATATCCGGCATTCCACCTTCCGGGATAAACAGCAGCTCTTCTTCGATCTGATCTTTGGTGAAGGTATAAGGCGTGTAGTCTTCTTTATCCATGAACACGTATTCGTTGCCATCGATATAGGAGAAGTCGACTCCACGGCGGCTCAGGGTCACGGTATCGACAATGTCATCGCCCTTGAAACGCTCTTCCACTTTCAGACCTGTGCGGACATCGGAGAACCGCATTTTGTACAGCGTTGCCGCGCCACGGGCTGTCGGGGACTGAATATCGATATCTTTCACAATCAGCAGTTTGCCGTTGTAATTCAGTACCATACCTTTTTTGATTTCGTTCGCTCTTGGCATCGAAAAGATCCTGTTATAGAGATTAGCTAAATTATCGCGTCAAACTACTCGCGCCGGGTCATTCAGGCAAGTGGAATTCACCTTTTGCTGGTGCAAAAAAGGTGGTACTGTGCGCGCCTGTCCGGTGGTCACAATAAAGAGAGTCAGATTATGGAATGCCGTCCGGATTGTGGGGCGTGTTGTATTGCCCCTTCTATTTCCAGCCCCATCCCCGGCATGCCGCAGGGAAAGCCCGCAAACGTCAGGTGCGTCCAGCTCTCAGATGACAACCTGTGCCGTATCTTTGGCTCCAGCCTCCGCCCCAACGTCTGTCGCAGCCTCAAACCGTCCCAGGAAATGTGCTTAACGAACCGCGACGAGGCGATGACCTGGCTTATTGATCTTGAAGCGCTGACCGCGCCCTAAACATCCTTAATGCGCGACAGGCAGGCCATGGTGGCGACAATCATCACCAGCGCAAACCAGAAAACGGCATGGTAGTTCCAGATTTCAGCGGCAATGCCCGCCAGCGATCCGGCGATAATCCAGCCGACGCGGATGGTATTGGTGTAGAGCGTGGTGGCGGACCCTGCCTGACCAGGCATCAGATCCTGAAAATAGAGCATACCGATGCCGCCGAGAATACCGATATAGATGGCGTTCAGCAATTGTAAACCCAGCAGCACAACAGGGGAGTGCGCGACCAGCATTCCTGCGTAAAAGCAAAAACCGGCAGCGACCGCAATGCACATTAGCAGACGTTTACCCAGACGTTTTGCGAAGTAGCCAGCAATCAACATGGTCGGGATTTCCAGACCGGCCGCTGTCCCCATCATCACACCCGCCAGTTTCTCCGGCAGATGCAGCTCATTAATAATAAACAGCGGCATATTAATAATATACAGGCTGTTGGTACCCCACATTAAGGTACAAATGGCAAACAGCAGCAGGGTATCGCGACGGTTACGACGCGGCGCTTCCAGCGTACCGATCGCCAGTGCGGTCTCTTTGCGCATGGATGGTAAGAAAAACCATACCATTGCCCCGCAAACTACAAACGCCACCGCGGCACTGAGGTACATCACCGTAAAGCTGAAGCCCATTGCCAGCGCGTAAGCCAGCGGCGGGCCGATCACCCACGCGAGGGAAACCTGGGCGCGCAATATGGAGCTGAACATCACCGCTTCACGGCCTGTGCGGTCAGCATGTTCGCGGGCCAGGGCAAACATTTGCGGGTTGGCGGTCGAACCAAAACTGCTGAGAAACACCCCAACAAACAGCAAAATAAAGTAGTTACGATTCCAGGCAAATAACACGCACGCCAGCATGCCCAGCGCACAGCAGAAGACGATCAGCTTTTTGCGATCGCCTTTTTTATCTGAACGTCCCGCCAGAAACTGGCTCACCAGGATGCCGATCACCGCACTGCCGGTAAAAAAGAAGCCGACCATTGCTGGGCGCGCATGGACTTCATCAGTCAGAAAAAGGCTTAGCGTGGGGGTCTGTAGCGCACCGGCGATACCGGTGAGAAAGGCGACAATAAGGAAAGCCGTAGACGTCAGGTCAAACGTTTTTGGCGAGGCGGCAGCGGGGGTATTGTGCATGTTTGGATATCAGTAGTGTGACGAGACGCGGAGTTTACGCCGCTTAGTGAGAAATAAACAGATGACTAAATCAAAATCGCCACGAAAAATCAAAATGGCATTTCACTCTGACAATGCTGTTAGCTGACGCTGCTGAACCTTAAGTGAAATGACGCTGTATTGACTTCAGCAACCTACCGCCAGTGAGGCAAAAATGTGCATTGCTTCTAAATTTTGCGATCAAAAATGCAACTTTACTTGCGTGCTGAAGCAGAAAGCGCAAGACTTCTTGAAACGTTTCAGCGCTGTCGAGTTTCAGTTGAGGGAACCGTATAGCGTCTTTTTTCTCATGCAAGCTGAATCGTTTCAATTCAGCAGGAGAGGAGAACCATGTTTCAGTTATCCGTTCAGGACATTCATCCGGGCGAGCAGGCCGGAGATAAACAGGAAGCCATCCGTCAGGTTGCCGCTGCGTTAGTGCAGGCTGGCAACGTTGCGGACGGCTACGTAGACGGCATGCTTGCTCGCGAGCAGCAGACGTCCACTTTTCTCGGCAACGGGATTGCGATTCCGCATGGCACAACCGACACCCGCGATCAGGTGCTGAAAACCGGCGTTCAGGTTTTTCAGTTCCCACAGGGCGTAACCTGGGGTGACGGTCAGGTGGCATATGTGGCGATTGGCATTGCCGCCAGCTCCGATGAGCACCTTGGTCTGCTGCGTCAGCTGACGCACGTGCTGAGCGATGACTCCGTAGCTGAACAGCTTAAGTCAGCGACCACGGCTGAAGAACTGCGTGCGTTGTTGATGGGCGAAAAGCAGAGTGAGCAGCTGAAGCTCGACAACGACACGCTGATGCTGGATGTCGTCGCGACCGATTTAGTGACGTTGCAGGCGCTGAATGCGGCACGTTTGAAAGAGGCTGGCGTCGTAGATGCGGCGTTTGTCGCGAAAGTGATTAACGAACAGCCGATGAACCTGGGTCAGGGGATCTGGCTCAGCGACAGTGCTGAAGGCAACCTGCGCAGCGCCGTGGCGGTAAGTCGTGCGGTAAAAGCTTTTGACGTACAGGGCGAAAAAGCGGCGCTGCTAGTGACCGTTGCCATGGCTGACGACCAGCCCGTCGCCGTGCTGAAGCGTCTGGGCGATCTGCTGCTGGAGACGAAAGCTGACCGTCTGCTGAACGCCGACGCGGCGACTGTCCTGGCACTGCTGACCAGCGATGACGCACTGACTGATGATGTGCTGAACGCCGAGTTTGTGGTCCGCAATGAGCACGGCCTGCATGCCCGTCCGGGGACCATGCTGGTCAATACGATTAAACAATTCAACAGTGAAATTACCGTGGCAAACCTTGATGGAACCGGCAAACCGGCAAATGGACGTAGTCTGATGAAAGTGGTGGCGCTGGGCGTGAAGAAAGGACATCGCCTGCGCTTTACGGCGCAGGGGGCTGATGCTGAACAGGCGCTGAAAGCGATTGGCGATGCCATCGCTGCCGGTCTTGGGGAGGGCGCGTAATGAGCAGACGTGTTGCGACCATCACGCTAAACCCGGCCTACGATCTGGTGGGGTTCTGTCCTGAAATTGAGCGCGGTGAAGTTAACCTGGTAAAAACGACCGGTCTGCACGCGGCGGGGAAAGGGATCAACGTCGCCAAAGTGCTGAAGGATCTCGGGATCGACGTGACGGTCGGCGGTTTCCTCGGCAAAGATAACCAGGACGGTTTTCAGCAGTTATTCAGCGAACTGGGAATTGCTAACCGTTTTCAGGTGGTGCAGGGGCGTACCCGCATCAACGTCAAGCTGACGGAAAAAGACGGTGAAGTCACCGACTTCAACTTCTCCGGTTTTGAGGTCACGCCTGCCGACTGGGAGCGTTTTGTTAATGATTCCCTGAGCTGGTTGGGTCAGTTTGACATGGTGTGCGTCAGCGGCAGTCTGCCATCCGGCGTGAGTCCGGAAGCCTTCACCGACTGGATGACGCGTCTGCGCAGTCAGTGTCCATGCATTATCTTTGATAGTAGTCGTGAAGCCCTGGTTGCAGGACTAAAAGCCGCGCCGTGGCTGGTGAAACCGAACCGCCGTGAACTGGAAATCTGGGCCGGCCGCAAGCTGCCAGAAATGAAAGATGTGATTGAGGCGGCGCATGCGTTACGTGAACAGGGTATCGCACATGTGGTGATCTCCCTGGGGGCAGAAGGCGCGCTGTGGGTGAACGCCTCGGGAGAATGGCTCGCCAAACCGCCTTCGGTTGACGTGGTCAGCACCGTAGGTGCCGGGGATTCGATGGTTGGCGGCCTGATTTACGGTCTGCTGATGCGTGAATCCAGCGAACATACGCTGCGTCTGGCGACAGCCGTTGCTGCGCTGGCAGTCAGTCAGAGCAATGTTGGTATTACCGATCGTCCTCAGTTGGCCGCAATGATGTCGCGTGTCGACTTACAACCGTTTAACTGACAGCAGGAGAGGCATAATGAAAACGCTGCTGATTATTGACGCTAACCTCGGGCAGGCTCGCGCTTACATGGCGAAAACTCTGCTCGGTGCGGCGGCGCATAAAGCAAATCTGGATATCATCGACAATCCAAATGACGCTGAACTGGCGATCGTACTGGCCGATGCCATCCCTAATGACAACGCGTTGAACGGCAAAAAAGTCTGGCTGGGTGATATTGCCCGGGCGGTGGCGCATCCTGAGCTATTTCTTAGCGAAGCCAAGGGTCACGCGAAGCCTTATAGCGCACCGGTTGCTGTAGCGCCTGTTGCCACAACCAGCGGTCCGAAACGCGTCGTGGCCGTGACGGCATGCCCAACCGGCGTAGCACATACCTTTATGGCGGCGGAAGCGATCGAAACCGAAGCGAAAAAACGCGGCTGGTGGGTGAAAGTCGAAACCCGCGGTTCTGTGGGCGCTGGCAATGCCATTACACCGGAAGAAGTGGCCCAGGCGGATCTGGTGATTGTGGCAGCAGATATTGAAGTGGATCTGGCGAAATTTGCTGGTAAACCCATGTACCGTACCTCTACCGGTCTGGCGCTGAAGAAAACCGCGCAGGAACTGGATAACGCCGTGGCGCAAGCCGTGGTATATGAGCCCGCCGGCAAAGCGCAGGCTGCGGCGAATGAAGGGAAAAAAGAGAGTGCTGGCGCGTATCGTCACCTGCTGACGGGCGTGTCCTACATGCTGCCGATGGTGGTTGCCGGCGGTCTGTGTATCGCGCTTTCCTTCGCCTTTGGTATCGAAGCGTTTAAAGTCGAAGGGACACTGGCGGCCGCGCTGATGCAAATTGGCGGCGGTTCAGCCTTTGCGCTGATGGTGCCGGTTCTGGCGGGCTACATTGCTTTCTCGATTGCTGACCGTCCGGGTCTGACGCCAGGTCTTATCGGCGGTATGCTCGCCGTCAGCACGGGTTCTGGCTTTATTGGCGGGATCATTGCGGGCTTCCTTGCAGGCTATGTGGCGAAGGCCATCAGCACGAAGTTGAAGCTGCCGCAGAGTATGGAAGCGCTGAAACCGATCCTGATTATTCCGCTGATTTCCAGCCTCGTGGTGGGTCTGGCTATGATCTACCTCATCGGTAAACCGGTCGCCGGGATCCTCGAAGGGTTAACGCACTGGCTGCAAACCATGGGGACGGCGAATGCGGTGCTGCTGGGTGCGATCCTCGGTGGGATGATGTGTACCGACATGGGGGGGCCGGTTAACAAGGCGGCATACGCGTTTGGCGTCGGTTTGCTGAGTACACAAACCTACGCGCCAATGGCGGCCATTATGGCGGCAGGCATGGTGCCACCGCTGGCGCTGGGGCTGGCAACCATTGTTGCGCGTCGTAAGTTCGACAAGGCGCAGCAGGAAGGGGGTAAAGCGGCGCTGGTACTGGGTCTGTGCTTTATCACCGAAGGAGCCATTCCTTTCGCCGCGCGCGACCCGATGCGTGTTCTGCCGTGCTGTATCGTTGGCGGCGCGCTGACGGGGGCGATCTCAATGGCGGTTGGGGCGAAACTGATGGCACCGCACGGTGGTCTGTTTGTTCTGCTGATCCCAGGGGCGATTACCCCGGTATTGGGATACCTGATTGCCATTGTCGCCGGTACGCTGGTTGCGGGTCTGGCCTATGCCTTCCTGAAACGTCCGGAAGAAGATGCCGTCGCCAAAGCGGCATAAAGTCATCATTTCACACCAGGGCAGAGAGTTCTCTGCCCTTTTTTTATCTCCGTTTTGTGTCCTTCCTCTCAAATATTTCCTCGCTTGCAAACTGTATCTATAAAAAATTGTGATTCTGTTCATATCTGGCGGTTTTTGCTCTTGCCAGTGCGTTTACTTTCATAAAAACAAGCTTACTATAAACACATGTTTGAATATAAACATGTGCTCTAATAAGTCGTTTGAGCCGTGAATAGTCTTAACAATCTCAAAGTCATGGTATTTTCGTACCAGGAGATGTGCTATGCGCGAAAAGGAATACATCATCACGATTGGTTCCGCCAATATGGACGTTGCAGGATATTCGCATGCTTCCTTGAATTATGCGGACTCAAATCCGGGGAAAATTAAATTTACACCTGGCGGAGTTGGTCGCAATATCGCTCACAATCTTGCATTGCTCGGGAAAAATTCCTGGTTAATGACGGCGGTTGGCAATGATTTCTATGGCCAATCGTTATTGGCGCAGACGAATCAGTCAGGCGTGCATGTGGATAATTGCCTGATTGTTGCCGGTGAGAACACCTCAAGTTATTTATCGCTTCTCGATAATACCGGTGAAATGCTGGTGGCAATCAATGACATGAGCATTACCGAACATATTTCGGCGGCGTTTCTGGCGCAGCATCTCGATTTTATCCGGGGTGCCCGTGTCATTGTGGCGGATTGTAATATTAGTGAACAGACGCTGGCCTGGTTACTGGATAACGTGGGGGATGTACCGGTGTTTGTTGACCCGGTATCGGCGTGGAAATGCGTCAAGATCCGCGAGCGTCTGGCCCAAATTCATACCCTCAAACCTAATCGTCTTGAGGCGGAAACTCTCAGCGGCATTGCGCTTTCAGGGCGCGAAGATGTTGCGAAAGTCGCTGCCTGGTTCCATGCGCGTGGCCTGCACCGTCTGGTACTCAGCATGGGGGGCGATGGGGTCTATTACAGTGAAAAAGACGGTGAGAGAGGCTGGTCGCTACCGATAAAAACCCATGTCGTTAACGTTACCGGAGCGGGAGATGCCATGATGGCGGGACTCGCTTCCTGCTGGGTTGAAGGCATGCCCTTCATTGATTCTATTCGATTTGCACAGGGTTGTTCCTCAATGGCGCTGGCCAGTGAATATACCAATAACCCTGAATTATCTGTTGCGAACGTTAAAACCCTTGTGGAGAACACAGAATGTCTGAATTAACGATTTCCTCTGAATTACTGCATATTTCGCCAGAAGTCCAGGACGCTATTAACAGTAAAAAACCGATTGTTGCGCTTGAATCGACAATTATTTCTCACGGTATGCCTTTTCCACAAAATGCGCAGACGGCAATTGAAGTCGAAGAAACTATTCGTAAGCACGGTGCTGTGCCGGCAACGATTGCCATTATTGGCGGAGTAATGAAAGTCGGCCTGAGTAAAGAAGAAATTGAATTATTAGGTCGCGAAGGACATAGCGTAACTAAAGTCAGTCGTCGTGATTTACCGTTTGTGGTAGCCGCCGGAAAAAATGGCGCGACCACGGTTGCTTCAACCATGATTATTGCCGCCCTTGCGGGTATTCACGTTTTTGCTACCGGGGGTATTGGCGGCGTTCATCGCGGTGCGGAACATACGTTTGATATTTCCGCCGATCTTCAGGAACTGGCTCATACCAATGTAACCGTGGTTTGTGCCGGTGCGAAATCTATTCTCGATTTAGGTTTAACCACGGAATATTTAGAAACGTTCGGTGTGCCGTTAATTGGATATCAGACCACTGCGTTACCGGCATTTTTCTGCCGTACCAGTCCGTTTGAGGTCAGTATCCGTCTCGACAGCGCGAAGGAAATTGCCCGGGCGATGGCAGTGAAATGGCAAACCGGCCTGAACGGAGGTCTGGTGGTCGCCAATCCAATCCCGGAAACCTACGCCATGGCGGAAGAGAAAATCAATGCGGCGATTGACCAGGCCGTCCGGGAAGCGGAAGAGCAGGGCGTTATCGGTAAAGAGAGCACGCCGTTCCTGCTGGCGCGCGTTGCTGAATTAACCGGAGGCGACAGCCTGAAGTCCAACATCAAACTGGTGTTTAACAACGCCGTACTGGCCTGCGAGATTGCGAAGGAATATCAACGCCTCGCCTGATCGAAACGAACGGGCAGCGTGCGGTCGCCCGAAACCACCAAAACCTGGCCTCGCGCCGGGTTTCCTGGCATGAAGGGAAATCATTATGGATATAATGAGAAGTGTTGTGGGTATGGCGGTACTGCTGGTGATCGCATACTTACTGTCAGTGAATAAAAAACACATCAGCTTACGTACCGTGGGCGCAGCGCTGGTGCTGCAAATTGCGATTGGCGGGATCATGCTCTATTTCCCTCCGGGCAAATGGCTGGTTGAACAGGCCGCGCTGGGCGTGCATAAAGTTATGTCTTACAGTGACGCGGGCAGTGCCTTTATTTTTGGCTCTCTGGTTGGGCCAAAAATGGATGTGCTGTTTGATGGTGCCGGTTTTATCTTCGCCTTCCGCGTGCTCCCGGCGATCATTTTTGTCACCGCGCTTATCAGCCTGTTGTACTACATTGGCGTGATGGGACTGCTGATTCGCATCCTGGGCGGGATTTTCCAGAAGGCCCTGAATATCAGTAAGATTGAATCGTTCGTTGCGGTCACGACGATTTTCCTCGGGCAAAACGAGATCCCGGCGATTGTGAAGCCGTTTATTGACCGCCTGAATCGCAATGAACTGTTTACCGCGATCTGTAGCGGGATGGCCTCGATTGCGGGCTCGATGATGATTGGCTACGCCGGTATGGGCGTGCCGATTGATTATCTGCTGGCGGCCTCGCTGATGGCGATTCCTGGCGGGATCCTGTTTGCGCGTATTCTGAGTCCGGCAACGGAAGAGTCAAAAGTCACTTTCGAAAACCTCTCTTTCACCGAGACGCCACCGAAAAGCATTATCGAAGCCGCGGCAAGCGGTGCGATGACCGGGCTGAAAATTGCCGCAGGCGTGGCAACGGTGGTCATGGCGTTTGTCGCGATTATCGCACTGCTTAACGGCATTATCGGCGGAATTAGCGGCTGGTTCGGCTATGGTCATGCGACGCTTGAAGGGATCTTCGGCTGGGTGTTAGCCCCGCTGGCGTGGATCATGGGCGTTGACTGGAGCGATGCCACCCTGGCAGGGAGCCTGATTGGGCAGAAGCTGGCAATCAACGAATTTGTCGCTTACCTCAACCTGTCACCTTATTTGCAGGATGGCGGCACCCTGGATGTGAAAACCATCGCCATCATCTCTTTTGCGCTGTGTGGGTTTGCCAACTTTGGTTCCATTGGCGTAGTGGTCGGGGCGTTCTCGGCTATTTCGCCTCAGCGCGCGCCGGAAATCGCCCAGTTGGGTATGCGGGCGCTGGCGGCAGCCACGCTCTCTAACCTGATGAGTGCGACCATTGCCGGGTTCTTTATTGGACTGGCGTAGCGTGGCTGATAGCTTATCCGGTCAGGGGACCGACCCTGGGCCGGATAAGCCGTTTTCACTGGCTTGTTTTTAACAGATACAGCGCGTTATCAGCGGAAAGGGTGGGGTTGTTGATACTGACGCTGGCGCGTGACAGGGCCGCACAGGCCATTGCGAAATTCGCGCTTTCGCGAAAATCGCTCCCTTCCAGAAAGCAATAGATCAGTCCGGCCATAAAACCGTCATCGGCACCGAAGCTGTCGACCACCGTATGCGCGGGCGGCGTGAGCAAGAATTGCTCACCATCTTTCTCGCTACAAAAGACTGACTCATCTTCCAGACAGACAAAAATCTGTTGAATGCCCTGTTGATGAAGGGCATTCACCGCGCTGAGTCGATCGGCATCGCTGTTGATGGGGTGACCCCATAAGATCTCCAGCTCTTTTTGTGTCGGTTTCAGCGTATGGATGCGCGTAAACCAGGTTTTCACCTTCGTCGCTTTGAACTCGGAAACGGTATCAATAAATACCGGAATGTCATCAGCAACCGTAAAGACCCATTCGATGGCTTCCGGCGTCAGGTTGCAGTCCGCCAGCACCACTCCGGCGTGACGGATTAAATCCCGCGAGCTGTTCAGCAACTGCGGCGTCAGCTGTTGCAGGATATGGGTATCATTAATTGCCAGCACCGTCTCTTCTTGCTGATTGGCGATGGAGAGATAAGTTGAGGTGTTATGCCCGTGCAGGCGAATGCAACTGGAGATATTGACGCCTGCCTGGCGTGTTTGTTCCAGCAACGTCTCGCCGTAAAAATCACTGCCGACAGCGGAAATCAGATGCACATCGCGACCCAGCAGGGCGAGGTTATGGGCAATGTTGCGCCCGACGCCACCTGCAGAACAGTGGATACTGCCCGGGTTAGACGCGGCCTGCGGGTAGTGGATATCCGCCATCCCACGAATATCCATGTTAATCGCCCCTACCACCACGCAATAGGCCTGTTCGGTAAGGATGTAACCTTTTCCTTTGATTGCCCCTTTACGCATCAGGTCCATGATGTGCGCGGCGACGCGTGAACGGCTGATCTGCAAAATATCAGCGATTTCGTTTTGCTGAATCAGCGGGTTGCGGCGCAGAATTTTGAGTATCTGTTTTTCCCTGTCGTTCATGATTACGCAACCGCCTTTTCAGTTTGCTGCGCTTTCAGCCACGCGATCTCTTCTGCCCAGATGTCGGGATTGATGGTTTCCAGCACCAGCGGAATGCCGTCGAAACGGGCGTCCTGCATGATCCAGCGGAACGCGTCATGACCAATGTTGCCTTCGCCCAGACTGTGGTGACGGTCGACCCGGCTGCCAAAGGCACTCTTGGCATCGTTCAGGTGCATACCGCGCAGATACTGGAAACCGACGATGCGCTCGAATTCGGCAAAGGTTTTTTCGCATTCGGCGGCGGAACGCAAGTCGTAACCCGCGGCGAAAGCGTGGCAGGTGTCAATGCAAACGCCGACGCGTGATTTGTCTTCTACACCATCGATGATGGCGGCAAGGTGCTCGAATTTGAATCCGAGGTTGCTGCCCTGACCGGCAGTATTTTCAATCACCGCAGTCACCCCTTCGGTCTGGGCAAGTGTGATGTTGATCGACTCAGCAATCTTTGCCAGACACTCGTCTTCCGAAATTTGCATCAGGTGGCTGCCTGGATGGAAGTTAAGCAGAGATAAGCCGAGTTGTTCACAACGCTGCATTTCATCAAGAAAAGCCGCGCGGGATTTTTCCAGCGCCTCGCCGACCGGGTGGCCCAGGTTGATCAGATAGCTATCGTGCGGCAGGATTTGAGCGGATGTGAAGTGGTATTGCTCACAGGCGGCTTTAAAGTCATCGATGATTTGCGCGGTAAGAGGGGCGGCGCGCCATTGACGCTGATTTTTAGTAAAGAGTGCAAACGCGGTTGCCTCGATTTCAGCGGCGCGAATTGCGGCATTTGCCAGCCCGCCAGCTGCGCTGACGTGTGCTCCGATGTATTTCATTAAAGACTCCTGTTAACCCACCAGATGTGGCCTGGCGGATTTGTGTATCCGGAAATTGAATCTTGCCAATCATAGCGGGTTAACAGGGTCGGGATGTAGTGAATTATGCAATAACGTGCTGGACCAGGACGTTAATCACGCCACCGCCGACAATCAGCCAGATGAACAGCACCAGTGCCATCAACAGCGGTTTCGCCCCGGCTTTCTTCAGCGCGCTGACATGCGTCGTCAGCCCCAGTGCCGCCATTGCCATAGCCAGCAGGACCGTATCCAGTGTGACCAGCATGTTCACCACCGCCTGCGGTAGCAGGTGGAACGAGTTGAAAATGGCGACCACAATGAACAGGATGGCAAACCACGGAATGGTGATTTTGCTTTTTTCCCCACCGTTGGCCGGTGACAGTTGCTTAACGCGAGCGGCCATAAAGATGAGGAACGGAGCCAGCATCATGACGCGAAGCATTTTGGCAATCACCGCTGCGTTTTCGGCGTCCGGGCTAATCGCGTGTCCTGCCGCCACAACCTGAGCAACTTCATGCATGGTGGAGCCAATGAAGATGCCGTAGGTTTCCGGACTAAACCAGTGCGCCAGCAGCGGATACATCGCCGGGTAGAGGAAAATCGCCATCGTCCCGAAGATCACGACCGTTGCGACGGCAACCGTGACTTTGCTGGCTTCGGCTTTCACAACTGGTTCCGTCGCCAGTACCGCCGCCGCGCCGCAAATGCTGCTACCCGCGCCGATCAGCCAACTGGTCTGGCGATCCAGCCCAAAGACTTTTTGCCCCAGAAAGCACGCCAGCATAAAGGTGCTGGACAGCGTCAGGATGTCGATCAGAATGCCGCTGACACCTACGTCAGCAATTTGCGCGAAGGTGAGGCGAAAGCCGTAAAGGATGATCCCCAGGCGCAATAAATGTTGTTTGGCAAACAGAACGCCGCCGTCACAGCTTTTCCAGATCTGGGGATAGACGGTGTTACCGATCACCATCCCCAATAAAATCGCTAAGGTGAGGGCGCTGAATCCGGCACCCGCCACGGCGGGAATGGACCCGCCCCATAAGGCGACTCCGGTAATCACTGCACTCAGGGCAAGCCCCGGAATAAAATGCCACATTGTTCGACGATGATTCGTTAAGGTGAGTTCTGTCATTGCCTTCTCCTCTTTTATGGGCAAAAGGTTACGGCGAACTGGCTTAAAAATAAAATTGATTATATATTTATAATTAATCTTTATAAGTGGTAAGCGACCATGCACATCACCCTGCGGCAACTCGAAGTCTTCACCGAAGTTTTGAAAAGCGGCTCAACAACGCAGGCATCGGTGATGCTGGCGCTGTCGCAATCGGCAGTCAGCGCGGCGCTGACCGATCTGGAAGGTCAACTGGGCGTTCAGCTTTTCGACCGCGTAGGCAAACGGCTGGTGGTGAATGAGCACGGGCGCTTGCTTTACCCGCGGGCGCTGGCGTTGCTGGAGCAGGCGGTGGAGATCGAGCAGTTGTTCCGCGAAGACAACGGCGCGATACGCGTGTATGCCAGCAGCACCATCGGCAACTATATCCTTCCGGGGGTGATTGCCCGTTATCGGCGAGATTTCCCCGCGCTGCCGCTGGAACTTAGCGTCGGCAACAGTCAGGATGTGATTACAGCGGTGCTCGATTTTCGGGTCGACATTGGGCTTATCGAAGGGCCGTGTCACAATACGGAGATCATCTCGGAGCCGTGGCTGGAAGATGAACTGGTGGTCTTCGCCGCACCATCTTCACCCCTGGCGCAGGGACCGGTGACGCTTGAACAGCTCGCAGCCGCCCCCTGGATCCTGCGCGAACGCGGTTCCGGGACGCGCGAAATTGTCGATTATCTGCTGCTGTCGCACCTGCCCAAATTTGAAATGGCGATGGAGCTGGGAAACTCCGAAGCCATCAAGCATGCCGTTCGTCATGGGCTGGGCATTAGCTGTCTGTCACGACGCGTGATTGATGAACAACTCCAGGCGGGAACGCTGAGCGAAGTGGCAGTGCCGCTTCCGCGTCTGGTGCGTACGCTCTGGCGGATCCATCATCGCCAGAAACACCTCTCTAATGCGCTCCAGCGCTTCCTCAATTATTGCGAATAATGCCAGCCGGGGACCGATCGCCTGACGGTGATAAGTCCTGGGGGCAGTAAGTTCCCCATTCTCTGCTATTACTTATAATCCGCGGCCAGTCATGAAGGTCTCTTATAACAGCGCATTTGTGCCGGAAGGCGAGCGTTTCGTCTGCTACAATCGCGCCTCATTTTTTGGATGGATAGCATTTTCACATGGTTTCCGAAACTAAAACCACAGAAGCGCCCGCGTTACGTCGCGAACTGAAGGCGCGTCACCTGACGATGATCGCGATTGGCGGTTCTATCGGTACAGGTCTTTTCGTGGCATCTGGTGCCACCATTTCCGCAGCGGGTCCAGGCGGTGCGCTGTTTTCCTATATTCTGATTGGCCTGATGGTGTACTTCCTGATGACCAGTCTGGGCGAACTGGCGGCGTATATGCCGGTGTCCGGTTCGTTTGCGACCTACGGTCAGAACTATGTTGAAGAAGGCTTCGGCTTCGCGCTGGGCTGGAACTACTGGTACAACTGGGCGGTGACCATCGCTGTTGACCTTGTGGCGGCACAGTTGGTGATGAGCTGGTGGTTCCCTGATACTCCAGGCTGGATCTGGAGTGCGCTGTTCCTCGGCGTCATCTTCCTGCTGAACTACATCTCGGTCAGAGGCTTTGGTGAAGCGGAATACTGGTTCTCACTGATCAAAGTGGCCACTGTGATTATCTTCATCATTGTTGGCGTTATGATGATCGTCGGTATTTTCAAAGGCACTCAGCCGGTGGGCTGGAGCAACTGGACGACGGGCGATGCGCCGTTTGCCGGTGGCTTTGCGGCGATGATTGGCGTGGCGATGATTGTCGGTTTCTCCTTCCAGGGGACGGAACTGATTGGTATTGCCGCCGGTGAATCTGAAGATCCGGAGAAGAACATTCCGCGTGCGGTGCGTCAGGTGTTCTGGCGAATCCTGCTGTTCTATGTCTTCGCGATTCTGATTATCAGCCTGATCATTCCGTACACCGATCCGAGCCTGCTGCGTAACGATGTGAAAGACATCAGCGTCAGCCCGTTCACGCTGGTCTTCCAGCATGCCGGTCTGCTCTCTGCGGCGGCGGTGATGAATGCGGTGATCCTGACGGCGGTGCTGTCGGCGGGTAACTCCGGGATGTACGCCTCAACCCGTATGCT
The DNA here is from genome assembly GCF_002934585.1 of Citrobacter sp. CFNIH10. Classification (NCBI taxonomy): domain Bacteria; kingdom Pseudomonadati; phylum Pseudomonadota; class Gammaproteobacteria; order Enterobacterales; family Enterobacteriaceae; genus Citrobacter; species Citrobacter sp. CFNIH10. The sequence goes on along the minus strand of NZ_CP026216.1, from coordinate 4,652,379 downwards.
TTACACCCTGGCCTGCGATGGTAAAGCGCCGCGTATTTTTGCGAAACTGTCTCGCGGCGGTGTTCCGCGTAATGCGCTGTATGCCACGACGGTGATTGCCGGTCTGTGCTTCCTGACCTCAATGTTCGGTAACCAGACGGTGTACCTGTGGCTGCTGAATACTTCCGGGATGACGGGCTTTATCGCCTGGCTGGGGATTGCCATCAGCCACTATCGTTTCCGTCGTGGGTATGTTCTGCAAGGGCATGACGTGAAGGATCTGCCGTATCGTTCCGGCTTCTTCCCGCTGGGGCCGATCTTCGCGTTTGTTCTGTGTCTTATCATCACGCTGGGCCAGAACTATGAAGCGTTCCTGAAAGACACCATTGACTGGGGCGGCGTGGCGGCAACCTATATTGGTATCCCGCTGTTCCTGATTATCTGGTTCGGCTATAAGCTGACCCGCGGGACTCACTTCGTACGTTACAGTGAAATGCACTTCCCGGAACGCGTGAAGAAATAGTCGTCACCGCATGAAAAAAGCCTCCGTTGCGGAGGCTTTTTTTTGGGAGGGACTCAGAAGTTGTACGTCAGACCTACCGTATAACGACGACCATCGAGAATGGTGTCATAGGTATCGTAATCAATCTGTTTATCCAGCGCGTTATACACCCCGGCTGTCACCAGCAGGTTTTTGTTCGCGTTGTAACGCAGACCGACATCAACCTGCGTATAGGACGGTGTACCCTGCGACATTGAGGTGCGGCTCAGGTATTCAGACGTTTTACCGCGGAAGTTCAGACGGCTCCAGAAGCCGACGGTCTCCGTTGCCTGCCAGTCCAGCGTGGTGTTAAACATATGCTTTGGCATTTTGTTTAATGGCTTGCCTTCAAACTGGCCGCTCTTCTGTTCTGACTCGGTATAGGTGTAGTTAGCCGTCCAGTTGAGGTCGCGGGTCATCTTCCAACCGAATGTGGATTCCACGCCGCGCATGTTGGCTTTATCGACGTTCACGCGATCGCTGACGAAATCATAGCTTTCGCTGCCAATCGTACAGGCCGGATCGGCGCTGCTGTTGCAGCGACGAACTTCGGTGATCTTGTCTTTGAAATCAGTATTGAACAGGGTGATGCCGGCATTAAGGTTATCGCCGTTATCCCACAGCAGTCCCAGCTCTTCGCTCAGGCTCTTTTCTGGTTTCAGATCCGGGTTGCCGACAATAATGCCATTCAAACGACCGCCACCGGTGACCTGACCCCAGTTTGCGGAGGACTGACGCAGATCGGGGGCGCGGTAGCCTGCGGAGACGCCACCTTTTAAGGTCCATTGATCGCTCAGATGCCAGACGCCATAACCGCGCGGCGTCCAGTTGTCGCCGTAGTTTTCGTCCTTATCCATACGGATCCCGCCGGTCAGGGTAAAACTATCGGTCATCGCCCATTCGTCTTCTGCAAACAGCGCCCAGCTCCAGCGGGTCAGTTTATTCAGACCGTCAGCCGCTTCCAGTTGGTTACCGTTATCGCGCAGTTTTTCATAACGGTACTGACCGCCCAGCGTCATCGTATGGGCGCCGAGGAAAATCTGGTTCTGGTTATTGAAGATCGTGTTGTATGACTTCATCTCACGACCCGGATTGTGGGTCTCTTCCTGCTGGATATAGCTGGTGCTGTTGAAATCATCGTAATAGCCGCTGTGCGTCAGTGAATACGTGGTGTGCTCATAGCGGTTTTCACTTTTCGTGTTTGGCTTACAGGTGCCTTTCCGGCAGGTTTCCTCGGCCATCGATTTGCCTGGTGTACTGTCGCGATCCTGCAATTCACGAGCGATATCAAAATCGATGTCGTTCTTATCATCCGGTGTAAAGTTAAGGGTCAGACCGCCGTTACGCAGGCGCTGCTCATTGTAACCGTTGACAATCTGATCTTCCGCGCGGCGGGACAGCAGTCCGGTGACTTTCGCGCCCAGCAAGCCGTCGATCAGCGGACCAGAAGCATAGGCATTGGTCTGGAACAGATCGCCGGAGTCGCTGTTTTCCTGGAAAGTAGCGTCACCGTGCAGAGAACCGGTCCAGCCTTTAGTGTTAGAGACTTTTTTGGTGATCACGTTAATCACGCCGCCCATCGCATCGGATCCGTACAGCGAGGACATCGGGCCACGGATGACTTCGATACGCTCGATGGACTCCAGCGGCGGCAGCCAGCCCTGCTCGATCCCAGAATTATCGCTGTTCGGACGCGTACCGCGAGTGCTGATGCGTTTACCGTTCACCAGGAACAGCGTGTATTGCGACGCCATCCCTCGGATGCTGATATCACTGCTACTGCCCCCGCCAGTGACGACTACGCCAGGGACATCTTTCAGTGCATCGGTAGCGTCACGGTAAGCTTTGTCTTCAATTTGCTGTTTTGAAATAACCGAAATTGACGCTGGGGCGTTCTGGATTTTCTGCTCAAATCCCGTCGCGGTAACCACAACGGTATCCTGATCGGCAGCATGAACGAGCGATGGGAGGCATGCCGCGCTGACGACGATGGCAATAGCCTTAACGTGAGGTATAGTCATTTTGTCATTCCATTAAACGAATAAAAACCGCGTGCCATGTAAAAGGCCATGACAACTGTATGTGTTTGTCTTTTAAGAACTCTTAGCGGTAAAGAAGCGGGGGAAATTGTACAAAAGAATGAATATTTGTAAACACAAATGATAATTGAAATCATTTGCGTTTGTTTGATTTGTAAGGAAAAACCTTTTAAGTCAATAAGATAGCGGAACGTAAATGTGAGGAAAAAATGAAGAAATCATGGAGATGTGGAGAAGAAGAAGGAGGGCGCATTGCCCTCCTGCGGTTATTTCATCAAATGTTCGGCATGGAAGCGCAGATGATCCTCAATGAATGAGGCAATAAAGTAATAGCTATGATCGTAACCAGGCTGAATACGCAGCGTCATCGGCCATGCGGTCTGGCGTGCGGCTTCAGCTAGAACCGCGGGTTGGAGCTGATCGGCCAGAAACTGATCGCTGTCGCCCTGGTCAATCAGCGTCGGGATGGCGTCTTCCGGCTGGCTGGCGTACATCAACTCACAGCTATCCCATTGCGTCCATGCGGCGCGATCCTCGCCGAGATAGGCGAGAAACGCTTTTTCTCCCCACGGGACGCGGCACGGGTTAACGATGGGGGCGAATGCAGAAACGCTGGTGTATTTGCCTGGATTTTTCAACGCCATGATCAGCGCACCGTGACCGCCCATGGAATGTCCACTGATCGCGCAGCGATCGCTGACGTTAAAATGCGCCTGAATCAGCGACGGGAGTTCGTCCCGCACGTAATCATACATGCGGAAATGAGCAGCCCAGGGTTGCTGCGTCGCATTGAGATAAAAACCGGCCCCCTGACCAAGATCATACCCCTCATCGTTGGCGACCTGTTCACCGCGCGGACTGGTATCCGGCATGACTAAAACGATGCCTAATTCAGCCGCGATACGCTGCGCACCGGCCTTAGTGGTAAAGTTTTCATCATTACAGGTTAACCCGGACAGCCAGTACAGAACCGGCGGAGGGGTCGTATCGCGAGGGGGAGGGAGAAAAATGCTGAACGTCATTGCACAGTTCAGCGTGGTGGAGTCGTGACGCCAGCGTTGCTGCCAGCCTTCAAAACAGCGGTGCTCTTCGAGCATTTCCATGCGTGGCTCCTTGTTATGTTGAACCTGAATGTGTTCGCAAACTCCCCATAATACAGATAATTCATGGCACTGTGAGTAACTTTCACTTCCGCATCGCGCAGACTTGCTTCATCATTGAGCACACGTCGATGTAACCCTTCCCGTCCCCTTTTACGAAACGTGGTTTGAAAGGCAACGGCGATTTCAATAATTATCGTTGTGAATACTGGATTATGTGCGCGGCCTCACGCACAATAATCAGGCTGTCAACAGCCTACAAACTTTGCCCCACGCAGGGCAGAGGCGCCACACCTGCAGGAGAAGAATAAATGTCATCACTCAGTAAAGAAGCGGCCCTGGTTCATGAAGCGCTGGTAGCGCGAGGGCTGGAAACGCCGCTGCGCCCGCCCGTGCATGAGATGGATAACGAAACGCGCAAACGTCTTATCTCAGGCCATATGACCGAGATCATGCAGTTGCTGAACCTCGACCTGAGCGATGACAGCCTGATGGAAACCCCGCATCGCATCGCCAAAATGTATGTCGATGAGATTTTCTCAGGCCTGGATTACGCCAATTTCCCGAAAATCACCGTCATTGAAAACAAAATGAAAGTCGATGAGATGGTCACCGTACGCGACATCACTCTCACCAGCACGTGTGAACACCATTTTGTGACCATTGATGGTAAAGCCACCGTGGCCTATATCCCGAAAGAGTCGGTGATTGGTTTGTCGAAGATCAACCGCATCGTCCAGTTCTTTGCCCAACGTCCGCAGGTACAGGAGCGTCTGACGCAACAGATCCTGACCGCGCTGCAAACTCTGCTGGGAACCAATAACGTGGCCGTATCGATTGATGCGGTACATTATTGCGTGAAAGCACGCGGTATTCGTGATGCCACCAGTGCAACCACCACCACCTCGCTTGGCGGTCTGTTTAAATCGAGCCAGAATACGCGTCAGGAATTTTTGCGCGCGGTCCGTCATCACAACTGATTAAGGCAGGAGCTATGGAGCGTAATGTCACGCTGGATTTTGTCCGTGGCGTCGCCATCCTTGGCATCCTGCTGTTAAATATCAGCGCCTTTGGTTTGCCAAAGGCGGCTTACCTCAATCCCGCCTGGTACGGAAATATCACGGCTTCAGATGCCTGGACATGGGCCATTCTGGATCTGTTCGCGCAGGTAAAATTTCTCACTTTGTTTGCACTGCTGTTTGGCGCGGGCCTGCAAATGCTGCTGCCGCGCGGTAAGCGCTGGATCCAGTCCCGTCTGACTCTACTGGTGCTCCTTGGTTTTATTCATGCCTTGCTGTTTTGGGACGGCGATATTCTGCTGGCCTATGGGCTGGTGGGGCTGATCTGCTGGCGACTGGTGCGCGATGCACCATCGGTGAAAAGCCTGTTTAACACCGGCGTGATGCTCTATCTGGTCGGCATTGCCGTTCTGCTGCTGCTTGGCGCGATCTCCGGCAGTGAAACAAACCGCGCCTGGACGCCGGATGCGTCTGCGTTGCTGTATGAACAATACTGGAAGGTGAATGGCGGCGTGGAAGCCATCAGTAATCGGATCGATGCCTTATCGAACAGCCTGCTGGCGCTGGGCGCGCAGTATGGCTGGCAACTGGCGGGTATGATGTTGCTCGGGGCGGCACTGATGCGCAGTGGCTGGCTGAAAGGGCAGTTTCGTCTTTCGCATTACCGACGCAGCGGTTTTTTACTGATCGCCGTGGGTCTACTTATTAACCTGCCTGCCGTGGTCGCGCAGTGGCAACTGGACTGGAGCTATCGCTGGTGCGCGTTCTTGTTACAGGCCCCGCGTGAACTCAGCGCACCATTTCAGACGCTCGGCTATACCGCGCTGATGTTTGGTTACTGGCCGCAGTTAAGCCGCAGCAAAATCGCTCATGCGATTGCCTGTGTCGGGCGAATGGCGCTGACAAATTATCTGCTACAAACCGTGATTTGCACCACGCTGTTTTATCAATTCAGCTTATTTATGAAATTTGACCGACTGGAACTGCTGCTGTTTGTCATCCCGGTGTGGCTGGCAAACCTGCTTTTCTCCGTGATCTGGTTACGGTTCCTGCCTCAGGGCCCGATGGAGTGGCTCTGGCGGCAATTAACCCTGCGAGCGTCAGGGACATCTTTGTCCCATACATCCAGATAACGATCTGGATCACAATCATTAACAAAATGGATGTAAGCGCTTTCATCGCTGTGACCGCACTCACGTAGTCCGTTTCCCTCCGCTGACAAAATAGCCGCCAGTTATGCAGCGAGTGGCTGCAATTCCAGACAGGGTAGTGAATATGATCACCATTCGTGATGTGGCGCGTCAGGCAGGCGTATCGGTAGCGACGGTTTCCCGCGTGTTAAATAACAGCGCGCTGGTCAGTCCTGATACGCGCGAGGCGGTAATGAAGGCGGTGACGCTGCTGGGCTATCGGCCAAACGCCAATGCCCAGGCGCTGGCCACGCAGGTCAGTGAAACCATCGGCGTGGTGGTGATGGACGTGTCCGATGCGTTTTTTGGCGCGCTGGTGAAAGCGGTGGATTTGGTCGCTCAACAGCATCAAAAATATGTGCTGATCGGCAACAGCTATCATGAAGCCGAAAAAGAGCGTCATGCCATTGAGGTGTTGATCCGCCAGCGCTGTAACGCGCTGATCGTTCACTCAAAAGCGTTAAGCGATCGGGAACTGGGCGAGTTTATGGATCAGATCCCCGGTATGGTGCTGATCAACCGCATTGTCCCTGGCTACGCCCACCGCTGCGTGTGCCTGGACAATATCAGCGGCGCGAAAATGGCGACCCGTATGTTATTGAATAATGGTCATCAGCGGATTGGCTATCTGGCTTCCAGTCACCGCATTGAAGATGACGTCATGCGCCGGGAAGGGTGGAGCAGTGCACTTAAGGAGCAGGGCATTGTGGCGCCTGAAAGCTGGATTGGCATCGGATCGCCGGATATGCAGGGCGGTGAGGCGGCAATGGTTGAGCTGCTGGGGCGCAACCTGCAGCTAAGCGCCGTGTTTGCCTATAACGACAATATGGCCGCGGGCGCGCTGACGGCGCTAAAGGACAACGGCATTTCCATTCCCTTACACCTTTCAATCATTGGTTTCGACGATATTCCCATCGCCCGTTACACCGATCCCCAGTTGACAACGGTGCGCTATCCCATTGCTTCTATGGCAAAACTGGCGACAGAACTCGCATTACAGGGCGCTGCGGGAACGCTGGATTTATCCGCGACCCACTGCTTTATGCCGACCCTCGTGCGGCGTCATTCGGTTGCTGTACGACAGAATGCGGCGGCGATCACTAACTTATGATTTCGCCAGATGTAACCGCTTTCAATATGTGAGTAAATTCACAGTATCTTAACATTGTGATAGCTATGATGGCACCGCTTGTCGCACTGTAACTACGATGTAACTGTGAGTAATCACTTTTATCGAGGTAAAAGCGCTTTAAGCGAAATTAAAGCCTATTTCTGGAGCGTTACCGGGCAAGGAAGAGAGATTTTTTTAAAATGAGCTTCGGCGTTTACATAACACTTCATTAACGTTTTGTCCCGCCGGGCATTTATCTTACGTACTACCCTGCATAATAAAACCGGAGTTACCATGAATAAGAAGGTGTTGACCCTTTCTGCCGTTATGGCAAGCATGTTATTCGGCGCGGCTGCACACGCTGCGGATACTCGCATCGGTGTGACAATCTACAAATATGACGATAACTTTATGTCCGTGGTGCGTAAGGCTATCGAAGCAGATGCGAAAACGGCGCCAGATGTGCAACTGCTGATGAACGACTCGCAGAACGACCAGTCCAAACAAAACGATCAGATCGACGTGCTGCTGGCAAAAGGCGTGAAAGCGCTGGCCATCAACCTGGTTGACCCGGCGGCTGCGGGCACCGTTATCGAAAAAGCGCGCGGTCAGAATGTGCCTGTGGTCTTCTTCAACAAAGAACCTTCCCGTAAAGCGCTGGACAGCTATGACAAGGCTTACTACGTCGGTACTGACTCCAAAGAATCCGGTATTATCCAGGGCGATCTGATTGCCAAACACTGGGCGGCAAACCAGGGCTGGGATCTGAACAAAGACGGTCAGATTCAGTTCGTGCTGCTGAAAGGCGAGCCGGGTCATCCGGATGCTGAAGCGCGTACCACTTACGTTATCAAAGAGCTGAACGACAAAGGCATCAAAACCGAACAGCTGCAGTTAGATACCGCCATGTGGGACACCGCAATGGCGAAGGACAAAATGGATGCGTGGCTTTCCGGTCCGAACGCCAACAAAATTGAAGTGGTTATCGCCAACAACGATGCGATGGCAATGGGCGCCGTTGAAGCGCTGAAAGCACACAACAAAACCAGCGTACCGGTATTTGGCGTCGATGCGCTGCCAGAAGCGCTGGCACTGGTGAAATCCGGCGCACTGGCCGGTACTGTGCTGAACGATGCGAACAACCAGGCAAAAGCGACCTTTGACCTGGCGAAAAACCTTGCCGATGGCAAGGGGGCGGCTGATGGCACTGAGTGGAAAATCGAAAATAAAATCGTCCGCGTTCCTTACGTAGGCGTTGATAAAGATAACCTGGCCGAGTTCACTAAGAAGTAAGTTTGTGGGGCGCGATGTTATCGCGCCCTTTCATCCCGCACTCTGCGAGGCCAACAAGGTATAATTATGGTCAGCACAACTACTCAGCCGTCAGGCGAATTCTTGTTGGAAATGAGCGGCATCAACAAGTCTTTTCCCGGCGTTAAGGCACTTGATAATGTTAATTTAAAAGTCCGCCCACATTCGATTCATGCATTAATGGGAGAGAATGGCGCAGGAAAGTCGACACTATTAAAATGTCTTTTTGGGATCTATCAAAAAGATTCTGGCAGCATATTATTTCAGGGTAAAGAAATCGATTTTCATTCAGCCAAAGAAGCGCTGGAGAATGGTATTTCAATGGTACACCAGGAATTAAACCTGGTATTACAACGTTCTGTTATGGACAACATGTGGCTGGGGCGTTATCCCACCAAAGGCATGTTTGTCGATCAGGATAAAATGTACCGCGATACCAAAGCGATTTTTGACGAGCTGGATATTGATATCGATCCGCGTGCGCGCGTCGGAACATTGTCCGTCTCGCAAATGCAGATGATTGAAATTGCCAAAGCGTTTTCGTATAACGCCAAAATTGTGATTATGGATGAACCGACCTCTTCATTAACCGAAAAAGAGGTCAACCATCTGTTCACCATTATTCGCAAGCTGAAAGAACGCGGTTGCGGTATTGTCTACATCTCCCACAAAATGGAAGAAATTTTCCAGTTGTGTGATGAAATTACCGTGTTGCGCGACGGACAGTGGATTGCGACGCAACCGCTGGAAGGGCTGGATATGGACAAGATCATCGCCATGATGGTCGGCCGTTCCTTGAACCAGCGATTCCCGGATAAATCCAACAATCCGGGGGAAGTGATTCTTGAAGTGCGCAACCTGACCTCGCTGCGTCAGCCGTCTATTCGGGATGTTTCCTTTGATTTGCATAAAGGCGAGATCCTCGGTATCGCAGGACTGGTCGGCGCTAAGCGTACTGACATCGTTGAAACGCTGTTTGGTATCCGTGAGAAATCATCGGGCACCATTACGCTGCACGGCAAAAAGATTAATAACCACAGTGCGAATGAAGCCATTAACCACGGTTTCGCGCTGGTCACCGAAGAGCGTCGTTCTACCGGGATTTATGCTTATCTGGACATTGGTTTTAACTCCTTAATTTCCAATATTCAGAATTACAAAAATAAAGTGGGTCTGTTAGATAACTCACGAATGAAAAGTGATACCCAATGGGTTATTGACTCTATGCGGGTAAAAACGCCAGGTCACAAGACGCAAATTGGTTCGCTTTCGGGCGGTAACCAGCAGAAAGTGGTTATTGGTCGCTGGCTGCTGACGCAACCGGAAATTTTAATGCTCGACGAACCCACCCGTGGGATCGACGTCGGTGCGAAGTTTGAAATTTATCAGTTAATTGCGGAACTGGCGAAAAAAGGTAAGGGGATCATTATTATCTCCTCCGAAATGCCGGAATTGTTAGGGATAACGGATCGTATTCTGGTCATGAGCAACGGCCTCGTTTCTGGAATTGTTGATACAAAAACGACAACGCAAAACGAAATTCTGCGTCTTGCGTCTTTGCACCTTTAAGATCAGGGGCTCCTCATGAGTGCGTTAAATAAGAAAAGTTTTCTTACTTATCTGAAAGAGGGCGGTATTTACGTCGTTCTTTTAGTCTTGCTGGCCATTATTATTTTCCAGGATCCCACGTTCTTAAGTCTGCTTAACTTAAGTAATATTCTGACCCAGTCTTCCGTGCGTATTATCATTGCACTGGGCGTCGCCGGTCTGATTGTCACCCAGGGGACAGACCTGTCAGCGGGTCGTCAGGTGGGTCTGGCGGCGGTGGTGGCGGCAACGTTGCTACAGTCGATGGAGAACGCCAATAAAGTGTTCCCCGAAATGGCGACCATGCCGATTGCGCTGGTTATCCTGATCGTCTGTGCTATTGGCGCGGTCATCGGTCTGGTGAACGGGATTATCATTGCTTACCTGAACGTAACACCGTTTATTACGACGCTCGGCACGATGATTATCGTCTACGGGATCAACTCCCTGTATTACGACTTCGTGGGGGCTTCACCGATTTCGGGCTTTGATAGCGGCTTCTCGACCTTTGCGCAGGGCTTTATCGCACTGGGCAGCTTCCGGCTGTCGTATATCACGTTCTATGCGCTAATCGCCGTGGCGTTTGTCTGGGTGCTGTGGAATAAAACCCGCTTCGGTAAAAACATTTTCGCCATCGGCGGTAACCCGGAAGCAGCTAAGGTATCAGGCGTGAACGTGGCGCTGAACCTGCTGATGATCTATGCGCTGTCCGGTGTGTTCTATGCCTTCGGCGGTCTGCTGGAAGCGGGGCGTATCGGCTCGGCAACCAACAACCTGGGCTTTATGTACGAACTGGATGCGATCGCGGCGTGCGTGGTCGGCGGCGTGTCGTTTAGCGGTGGGGTGGGAACGGTGTTCGGCGTGGTGACCGGTGTGATCATCTTTACCGTCATCAACTACGGTCTGACCTACATCGGCGTTAACCCGTACTGGCAGTACATCATCAAGGGCGGCATCATTATCTTTGCGGTCGCACTGGATTCACTGAAATACGCGCGTAAGAAGTAATCCCTTCAGGGCAGAATCAAACCGGTGCAGATGTGCTCTGCGCCGGTTTTTTATTTGATAAAAACTAACCAGATGCCGACAAGCAGCGCGCCGACCGAAAGACCAAAGTAGACGCCAATATAGCTCCAGTAAGCGCCAGGTTCCGCTGCGCGCTGAATTAAGCGCGGCGTTTGCGAACCTTTGACCGTTTTCTCAACGACGCCAGAGCGTAACCCTTTAATACCTTCCCGCAGGGTCCAGGCGACGATCATCAGTACGCCAATCACGATAAAAAGCGTTTTGTCTTCCATGCTTATTTTCCTTGTCTCTTTTGCAGTTCAAGCAATTGTTCCGGTGTTACGGCCGGATAGCCCTGGGCATCGTCGGGAACCTGATGCAGGGAGGGAATTGGCACTAACGGGCCGAGGAAACGGGGTTCACGTTTAAACAGATACAGATCGGCCAGCGCGCCAAAACGTGCGCCAAACTCGCGTACCCGAACCGTCAGCATATCTTTTGGCGACGGCACGGCGTAGCACTGTGCCTGAATCCCCATATGTAACGCGATAAACAGCGCGCGTTCGCAGTGGAAACGCTGGGTAATGATGATGAAGTCATTGGTGTCAAAGACTTTACGGGTGCGGACAATCGAATCGAGCGTGCGGAATCCGGCGTAATCTAACACAATATCGGCAGGATCGACGCCAGCGGCAATCAGGTCTTTGCGCATCGTCATCGGTTCGTTATAGCTTTGCAAGGCGTTGTCGCCGCTGAGCAGCAGATAGTTAACTTTGCCGCTGTTATAGGCGTTCAGCGCACCCTGAATACGGTAGCGATAATACTGGTTGATCACCCCGGTACGATAATATTTGGCTGTGCCGAGCACCACGCCAACCTGGCGGTAGGGCAGGTCCTGAAGCTCATCGTAAATATAGGGGGCAGTTTTCCAGCTCATCCAGCGATCAAGGCCCAGCACGATCAACAGCAGCAAGCCGATCAGGACCAACAGGCTGTAGAGGGCGCGCTTTAGCATGAAGAAAACTCTGTCACTGGATGAAATTTCAATCAGGCTACTGTACCCGCTGGCGAAGCGCAAGAAACAGCAGTCTGATTGGGGGGATTTTCAGCAATACGTGAAACAAGCGTAGGCCTGATAAACGTTGCGCCATCAGGTGGTTAGACCGGATAGCGATGAAAACGCCTTATCCGGCCTGTGCGCGGACGCCATCAGACAATTAGCCCAAAAGTACGCGATCGATGTTGCTGCAGCCCAGCGCTTTCAGCGTGGCGGCGGTGGCATCCCACTGGATCAGCGGCGCGTCGGCTTTTTCCGCCAGCACCGCACGCTGAATATCGGCATAACCATAGCCGTTCAGATTCAACATAATCAGCGCGCCCTGTAGCGGTGGGATGGTCGGGTTAAATGCGGCGTTTTCGCCATAGCTTCCGCTAAAGATACGTCCATCTTTGCACTCCAGCGCTACACCGCTCGGTGACTGGCTGTACGGCATATGACTGCGGCTCGCGGCGGCAATGGCCGCTTGCGTCAGCGCATCTCCCTGAGGGGCGAAACCGTGATCCTGTTCGTCCATCAGTAGCGTTTTGATGTCGAGATCTTTCGGCCCAAACGCATCCGGCAAATAGTCGCGCAGCGTATGCGGTTCCCGACCGGGCAGGTGAATGCGCAGATCCAGCCCGCTGTTGAGTTCGTTCATAAACTGGCGGCAGTGGCCGCACGGGGTGTAGTTAACGGTGATTGCGGCGAGACCTTTCTCGCCGCGCAACCAGGCGTGGCTGATGGCGCTTTGTTCAGCGTGAACCGTTTGTTGCATCGTCGCGCCGAGGAATTCCATATTGGCGCCGAAATACCACGTTCCGCTCACGCCGCGCGCAATTGCGCCAACGTTAAAGTTCGACAACGGCGTACAGGCGCAGGCCGCCGCCAGCGGCAGCAGCGCGAATGCCAGTGCGTCTTCGTCCAGTCCCGTTGCGCTTTTAAGCATTGATACCTGCTCAGCCGTCAGCGACGCGGGGAAATGCGTATCTGCCAGAATGGGCGCCAGCGCGGATTGCAGGTTGTCCGCAAGTTGGCTAAACGCAGTGTGAAAACGTGGGTGCATGGCGTTGCCTCATAACAATGTATTGGGATCGTAGTGTACGGGCCTGTTATGGCTATATGTGTGATCTAATTCTCATTGTGTATGCAACTTATGAAACATAAATTAAAAATGCGCGACGTATCGCAAATTTTAGCCCACAACCGCGAGAATAACCGGAAACAGGAACGGGGCGATCAGCGAGGTAATAATCCCGCAAATCACCAGCGCCAGCGAACTGAATGCGCCTTCCTGATAATCCAGCTCCGCACAGCGGGCGGTGCCGAGGGCGTGGGACGCGGTGCCCATCGCCAGTCCGCGTGCGGCTTTGGTTTTAATGCGCATGGCGTTTAACAGGGTATGACCAAAGACGGCGCCGAGTATACCGACGAAAATCACGCACACGGCGCTGACCGCCGGAATGCCGCCGATGCTGCCGCCCACGGCCATCGCAATCGGCGTAGTGACGGATTTCGGTAAGACGGAGGCGGCGATTTCAGGCGTGGCGCCCATCAACAGCGCCACTGTGGTGCCGGTCACCATCGCCACAACGCTGCCAACAAAACAGATAGTAATGATTGACTTCCAGCGGGCGCGAATCTGATGCAGCTGTTCATACAGTGGATAGGCCAGCGCCACGACCGCCGGTTGCAGCAGGTCATTCAGCACTTCGCTACCTTTAAAATAGCTGTCGTAGGAGATGCCGGTCAGCAGGAGGAACGGGATAATCACCGCCATCGCCACCAGCAGCGGATTCAGTAAGGGAAATTTAAACCGTGTCGCCAGTTTGCGCGCACCGAAAAAAACCGCCAGCGTCAGCGGTAAAGACCACCAGATTGACGACATCATTCTTTAGATCCTTCCTGACCCACCACTTTCCGTTCACCGTGAACAAGATGTGAACTCCAGCTCACGACCAGAAACACCACCAGCGTACTGATCGCACACGACACCACCACCGGGCCAAACTGCGCGCGCAGCAGATCGAAGTACTGCATCACGCCGACGCCAATCGGCACAAATAACAGCGCCATATAGCGAATCAGCACATAGCAGCCAGGATTCACCCATTTCGCCGGGATAATTTGCAGCGCCAGCAGCACAAACAGGATCAGCATCCCGATGATGCTGCCAGAAATGGCGACAGGCAGCAGGGACGCAATAAAAATGCCTGCATACAGACAGGCATAAATCAGCACGAAAGCGCGTAAGTATTGCCAGATGATATTCAGTGTCTTGCTCATGTTGAAATTCCTCGAAGCGACGGATTCATCATACAATTAAACTTTAAAACGTGCTATCGATCACATCATGAATTCTTAGCATACTGAACATAGACAGCGGGAACATTGGGCAATATCCCCAATACGTGATGCTAAACTTGTGCCAGCAGTTGCAGAAAACGACTCAGCGCGCTGGACGGCGTCTCATTATTGCGCCAGAACACGCCCACGCTGCCTTTTTGTTCAATCTTCGGTAGGTTGAGGATCACCAGCTGTCCCTGGCTGGCATAGCGCTGCGCCAGCCGTAAAGAAAGGATAGAGATCATATCGCTGCTTTGCAGCAGGTTAGTACTGACGTTCATTGATGCCGACTCGATGGTGTTCTCCGGCAACATCACTCCGTTATCGACCAGCGCGTTATCAATACTCAGGCGGATAGGCGTTCCCGTCGGCCAGACGATCCAGCGCCAGTGCGCTAGATCGGCCCAGCTCAGGGTGTCAAACTTCGCTAATGGATGGTGGGGACGGGCGACAAAGCAAACGGGTTCGGTATACAGCACCTGATAATTGAGCGGAAGCTGCAGCGCTCGCCCACCGACGCGGCCGACCACGACATCCACGGAACCGGCAAGCAGGTCGTGCAGCAGCGGCGTCATGACCTTTTCTTCAATGTTAAGGTGCAGCGTCGGCATCTCCACGAGCAGATTAAGGATCGCCTGCGACACACAGTCGGTCGCCACTGGCGAGCAGCCAATCTTCAGGCTCCCTACCAGCCCGCCTTCTTTAAAGCGTGCCATTTCATACTGTGAACGCTCCATGTCATTGATTAAGCGCTGGGCGTGTTGCAGCAGCAACTTGCCGCCTTCCGAGGGGCGCAGGCCTTTACTGTGACGTTCAAAGAGCGTGATCCCCATCTCATCTTCGAGCTGTGACAGCCATTTCGACAGCGCGGGCTGGGTGATATTCATCATTCGTGCAACGTGCGTGAGATTCCCTTGTTCGCCCAGCGCCACCAGCATTTGCAGATGGTGCAGCTTCAGTTTTTGCGCCCAGTTTGCCATCAGCGATAACCTCCAGGTTATGTCTCTGCATGAAATGCCATTGTACATTTTATCGCCCAGTCTACAAACTCGTAACATACCAAAAACAAAACAACATCTGTCCCTACCTGCACCGAGGCATTCACTATGACTCAACGACGTGAA
This sequence comes from Citrobacter sp. CFNIH10, assembly GCF_002934585.1. Lineage (NCBI taxonomy): Bacteria > Pseudomonadati > Pseudomonadota > Gammaproteobacteria > Enterobacterales > Enterobacteriaceae > Citrobacter > Citrobacter sp. CFNIH10. Next base: position 4,636,991 of record NZ_CP026216.1, on the reverse strand, counting down.
CTACAAGCCCTGATCGATGCTGCTCCTGTCAGCAAGACACAGTGGCGGGTGATCATCTGCTGCTTTCTGGTGGTCATGCTTGATGGTTTTGATACCGCAGCCATTGGCTTTATTGCACCCGATATTCGTACCCACTGGCAGTTAACTGCCGGAGACCTCGCTCCGCTGTTTGGCGCAGGTCTGTTAGGACTTACCGCCGGCGCCTTACTTTGCGGACCGCTGTCTGACCGTTTCGGTCGCAAACGGGTGATTGAGCTCTGCGTGGCATTGTTTGGTGCGCTGAGCCTGATCTCCGCCTTTTCGCCGGATTTGCAAACGCTGGTTATCCTGCGCTTTCTGACCGGTCTGGGCCTCGGCGGTGCCATGCCCAACACCATCACCATGACCTCTGAATACTTGCCCGCCCGCCGCCGCGGTGCGCTGGTCACCCTGATGTTCTGTGGCTTTACGCTCGGTTCAGCGATGGGCGGAATTGTCAGCGCGCAGCTGGTGCCGGTTATTGGCTGGCACGGGATCCTGGTCCTCGGCGGCGTGTTACCGCTGATGCTGTTCTTCGTCCTGCTCGCGGTCCTGCCGGAATCTCCACGCTGGCAGGTCCGTCGCCAGTTGCCGCAGGCAACCATCGCCAGAACGGTCAGCGCGATCACCGGCGAACGTTACGACAATACCCAGTTTTACCTCCAGGAGGCGGCGGCGATAGCCAAAGGCAGCATTCGTCAGCTGTTTGTTGGCCGTCAGTTGCCCATTACCCTGATGTTATGGGTGGTGTTCTTCATGAGTCTGTTAATCATCTATCTGCTGTCGAGCTGGATGCCGACGCTGTTGAACCATCGTGGGATTGACCTGCAGCAGGCTTCCTGGGTGACGGCGGCGTTCCAGATTGGCGGTACGCTCGGCGCGCTGGCATTGGGCGCGCTGATGGATAAATACAATCCCTTCCGGGTGCTGGCTACGAGCTACGCGCTGGGAGCGGTATGCATTGTCATGATTGGCCTGAGCGAAAACGGTTTATGGCTGATGGCGCTGGCGATTTTCGGTACCGGGGTAGGTATCAGCGGATCGCAGGTGGGCCTCAATGCCTTAACCGCCACGCTCTATCCCACTCAGAGTCGGGCGACGGGCGTGAGCTGGTCCAACGCGGTGGGGCGCTGCGGAGCGATTGTCGGTTCGCTTTCCGGCGGCGTGATGATGGCGATGAATTTCTCTTTCGACACCTTGTTTTTCATTATCGCTGTTCCGGCGGCCATTAGCGCGGTGATGTTAGCCGTACTTACGGTAGTTGTCCGCCAGTCAGCCTCTGTCCCTGATGCTATGCCGCACGCAAGCGTCGTGAACGAATAAGGAGAATCCCTATGTCAGACCATAATCAGGATGTTAAAAACAGCCGTCAGCAGTTTTACCAGCATATTTCGGGGCAGAACCTGACCCCGCTGTGGGAATCGCTGCATCATCTGGTTCCACAAACGCCGAATCCGACCTGTGCGCCAGCATACTGGAACTACCAGGAAATTCGTCCGCTGCTGCTGGAAAGCGGCAACCTGATTGGCGCGAAAGAGGCGATTCGTCGCGTGCTGGTACTGGAAAACCCGATGCTGCGCGGTCAGTCCTCTATTACGTCAACGCTCTATGCGGGACTGCAGCTCATCATGCCGGGCGAAGTCGCTCCCAGCCATCGTCATAACCAGTCGGCGTTACGCTTTATTGTGGAAGGGAAAGGGGCATTTACCGCCGTGGACGGTGAACGCACCCAGATGCACACCGGCGATTTTATTCTGACCCCGCAGTGGCAATGGCACGATCACGGTAACCCTGGCGATGAGCCTGTCGTCTGGCTGGACGGTCTGGATCTGCCGCTGGTTAACATTCTGGGCTGTGGTTTTGCCGAGGATTACCCGGAAGATCAGCAGCCGGTTTCACGCAAAGAGGGCGACTATCTGCCGCGCTATGCCGCCAATATGTTGCCGCTGCGCCATCAGAAAGGCAATTCATCGCCAATTTTCAACTATCGCTATGACCGCAGCCGCGACGCGCTGCAAGACCTGACCCGTCTGGGCGATGCCGACGAGTGGGATGGCTACAAAATGCGCTATGTCAACCCGGTAACCGGTGGCTACCCGATGCCATCGATGGGGACGTTCCTGCAATTGTTGCCAAAAGGCTTTACCTCGCGGGTGGCGCGTACCACTGACAGCACCATTTATCACGTGGTTGAAGGGGCGGGTGATGTCACCGTCGGCAACGAGACGTTCCATTTCTCAGCCAAAGATATTTTTGTGGTTCCGACGTGGCACGGCGTGTCATTCAAAACCACCGATGAGACCGTTTTATTCAGTTTTTCGGACCGACCGGTACAGGAAGCCCTCGGGTTGTTCCGCGAAGCCCGCTATTAATTTGGGAGAGAACCATGACTCAGTATGTATTTGCACCACAGGCCCCCGTTACTGTCCCGGTTGTCGGCAGCGATGCGCAGTTCCCCGTCCGTCGCGTGTACTGCGTGGGGCGTAACTACGCCGCTCATGCCCGCGAAATGGGATTTGATCCGGACCGTGAGCCGCCGTTCTTTTTCTGTAAGCCTGCCGATGCGATTGTGCCGGTTGCCGCAGGCGAAACGTTAGCGCTGCCATACCCGGCGCAAACGGATAACTATCATTATGAAATTGAGCTGGTGGTCGCCATCGGCAAAAAGGGCAGCGATATCCCGTTAGAAAACGCTCATGAGTATATCTGGGGCTATGCCACCGGACTGGACATGACCCGCCGCGATCGCCAGATGGAGATGCGTCAGATGGGACGTCCGTGGGAAATCGGCAAAGCGTTCGATCTCTCTGCGCCCATCGCGCCGCTGCATAAAGCGGATGAAATTGCGGATATCACCTCTGCGCCCATCTGGTTACAGGTGAATGGCGACGATCATCAGCGCAGCGATATTCGCCATCTAATCTGGTCGGTAAATGAAACGATCAGCTATCTGTCCGGCTTCTTCGAACTGCAACCGGGCGACCTGATCTTCACCGGCACGCCGGAAGGCGTGGGTGCCGTAGTGAAAGGGGATGTGATCACCGGAGGCGTGGACGGACTGACGCCTATCGCTGTGAAGATTGTCTGAGGTGATGTATGAAGCTGTACAGTTTTTTTAACAGTTCGGCGTCGTACCGCGTGCGTATCGCGCTGGCATTAAAGGGCATCGACTACCACACGGTGGGCGTCAATATCCGTATTGGGCAGCAAAATGAACTGGCCTACCGGCGGATGAATCCGGTGGGGCTGGTACCAACGCTGGTAACCGATGATGGCGAAGCGCTGGGCCAGTCGCTGGCGATTATCGACTGGCTGGACCGGCATTTTCCGCAATCACGCTTGCTGCCCGTCAGCGATCCGGCGCGCACGCAGGTGCTGGAGATTGTCTATGCCATCGCTTGCGATATTCATCCGGTTAATAACCTGCGGGTGCTGCGCTATCTGAGCGAGGAACTGAAGGTCAGTGAAGAAGAGAAAAAACGCTGGTACGCGCACTGGATCCAGCAGGGGTTAAGCGCCGTTGAGCAGCTACTGCGTCAGAGTCAGTCGCAGAACTTCTGCGTGGGTAATGCACCGACGCTTGCCGACTGCTGTCTGGTCCCGCAATGGGCGAATGCGTTAAGAATGGGGTGCGATCTGAGCGGCTATCCGCGCTGCAAAGCCGTGTATGACGCCTGCACACAGCTCCCGGCGTTCATCGCCGCCGCCCCGGAAAATCAACAAGATAAAATCTCAGCCTGAGAAGGAGAATGACAATGGCTAAAGTGACGAGCGCAATTATCGTCGGCGGCGGAATTGGCGGGGCAGCCACCGCGCTTTCGCTGGCGCGTCAGGGTATCAAAGTGATGCTGCTGGAAAAAGCCCATGAAATTGGTGAGATCGGCGCGGGCATTCAGCTCGGTCCCAACGCCTTCTCTGCGCTGGACAGCCTCGGCGTCGGCGACGTCGCGCGTCAGCGTGCGGTGTTTACCGACCACATCACCATGATGGATGCCGTGAACGCGGAAGAAGTGGTGCACATCGAGACCGGGCAGGCCTTTCGCGACCATTTCGGCGGTCCGTATGCGGTTATCCACCGGGTCGATATTCACGCTTCCGTCTGGGAATCCGTACTGACTCATCCAAACGTTGAGTACCGGACCTCGACCAATGTGGTCGACATTCGCCAGACGGCGGACGACGTAACGGTGTTCGACGAGCAGGGGAATAGCTGGACCGCTGATATTCTGGTCGGTTGTGATGGCGTGAAGTCGGTGGTGCGTCAGAGTTTGCTGGGCGATTCGCCGCGCGTGACTGGACACGTCGTTTACCGTGCGGTGATTGACTGTGCGGACATGCCGGAAGACCTGCGCATTAACGCGCCAGTGCTCTGGGCCGGGCCGCATTGCCACCTCGTGCACTACCCGCTGCGCGGTGGCAAGCAGTACAACCTGGTCGTCACCTTCCACAGCCGCCAGCAGGAGGAGTGGGGCGTGAAAGACGGCAGTAAGGAAGAGGTGCTGTCGTATTTCGCCGGGATCCATCCGCGCCCGCGGCAGATGCTGGATAAACCCACGACCTGGCGTCGCTGGTCAACCGCCGATCGCGAACCGGTAGAGAAATGGGGCACTGAGCGCATCACGCTGGTGGGCGATGCCGCGCACCCGGTGGCGCAGTACATGGCGCAGGGTGCCTGTATGGCGCTGGAAGATGCTGTGACGCTGGGTAAAGCGCTGGAGCAGTGCGATGGCGATGCGGCGAAAGCCTTTGCGCTGTATGAGTCGGTACGCATTCCACGCACGGCGCGCATCGTCTGGTCGACGCGCGAAATGGGGCGCGTGTATCACGCAGCAGGCGTGGAGCGTCAGGTGCGAAACCTGTTGTGGAAAGGTAAATCGCAGGCGGAGTTTTATCGCGGCATGGAATGGCTGTACGGCTGGAAAGAAGATAACTGTCTTCTGCCACGCTGAGAATACAGGCGCTTTGCGCCGTCATCCGGCAAAAGGTTTTGCTCATCGCACAGAGGCGCTATGATAGCGCCTCTTTTTTTGCGGATAACGATATGCGTGTTTTACTGGCGCCGATGGAAGGCGTACTTGATTCACTGGTGCGTGAACTTCTGACGGAAGTGAATGACTACGATCTTTGCATCACCGAATTTGTGCGCGTGGTGGATCAACTCTTGCCAGTAAAAGTCTTTCATCGACTCTGTCCTGAACTGCTCAACGGTAGCCGGACCCCATCCGGCACCTTGGTGCGCGTGCAACTGTTAGGGCAGTATCCCCAGTGGCTGGCGGAAAATGCCGCCCGCGCCGTGGAACTCGGTTCTTACGGTGTTGATCTTAACTGCGGGTGTCCGTCAAAAATGGTCAACGGCAGCGGCGGCGGTGCGACGCTGCTGAAGGACCCGGAACTCATCTATCAGGGCGCGAAAGCGATGCGTGAAGCGGTGCCGGCGCATCTGCCGGTGACGGTGAAAGTGCGTCTGGGCTGGGACAGCGGCGACAAAAAGTTTGAGATTGCAGATGCCGTCCAGCAGGCCGGGGCGAGTGAACTGGTTGTACACGGGCGCACCAAAGAGCAGGGCTATAAAGCGGAACATATCAACTGGCAGGCGATTGGCGAAATTCGCGAGCGACTGTCTATTCCGGTGGTTGCCAATGGTGAAATCTGGGACTGGCAAAGCGCCCAGGAATGCCTGGCCGTCAGTGGCTGTGACGCGGTGATGATTGGCCGCGGGGCACTGAACATTCCCAACCTCAGCCGGGTGGTGAAGTATAACGAGCCGCGAATGCCATGGCCGCAGGTTGTCGAACTGCTGAAAAAGTATACCCGTCTGGAAAAACAGGGCGACACCGGTTTATATCATGTCGCACGTATTAAACAATGGCTGGGCTATTTGCGAAAAGAATATGAAGAAGCCACGGACGTCTTCCAGTCTATCCGCGCGTTAAATAATTCACCGGATATTGCCCGCGCGATCCAGTCGATTGAAATTTAATATTATTGAGCTGCATGTATTCTGCTTGGATATATTTTGCCAGGTGTGACTTTTCATTGCTGAAGATGTTATGCCACGCGTAACTAAAAAAGCGCGCACAACAACGGGTAAGCTCCGCGCAACTTTTCTTATCAGAATATTTTAATGACTCGTTACTCTTTTCACGCGCTGAAAGCGGGCTTTCCGCTGGTTATTCTGCTCGCGGGATGTGCTCCCATGCATGACACTCAACAGACGCTGACTCAGCAACTTCCCGCTTCTCACGTAGATTCGGCGCTGCCGCCAGCGTTGAAGAACGGGTGGCCCGGAAGCCAGTGGTGGCACGATTATCATGACGCACAGTTGAACGAGTTAGTGAAGAACGCACTTTCCCGTTCTCCGGATATGCAGGTGGCGGAACAGCGAATCAGACTGGCCGAAGCGCAGGCTAAAGCCGTTGAAGCCCAGGACGGGCCGCAGGTCGATTTCTCCGCCAATGCCGAACGGCAGAAAATGTCCGCGGAAGGCATCATGGGGCCGTTTGCCCTGAACGATCCGGCCGCAGGCACGACGGGGCCGTGGTACACCAACGGTACGTTTGGCCTGACGGCCGGTTGGGATCTCGATTTATGGGGCAAGAACCGCGCGGAAGTGACCGCGCGCATCGGGGCGGTGAAAGCGCGGGAAGCCGAGCGTGAGCAAACCCGTCAACTGTTAGCCAGCGGCGTGACGCGGCTTTACTGGGAATGGCAGACCGAGGCGGCGCTGAGCAAACTGCTGACCCAAATTGAACGGGAACAGCGTAACATCATTGCTAGCGATCGCCAGTTGTACAATAACGGCATCACCTCTTCGGTAGAAGGCGTGGAAACGGATATCGATGACAGTAAAACCCAGCAGCAGTTGAATGAGGTTGCCGGGAAGATGAAGGTGATTGAGGCGCGTCTGAGCGCGCTGACCAACACGCAGTCGGCGGCGCTGAAGCTGCATCCGGTGAGCCTGCCAAAAGTGGAAAGCCAGTTACCGACGCTGCTGGGCTACTCCTTACTGGCGCGCAGAGCGGATTTACAGGCGGCGCACTGGGTGATCGAATCGTCAATGAGCAGCGTGGAGGCGGCGAAGGCGGCGTTCTACCCCGACGTCAATCTGATGGCCTTTTTGCAACAGGATGCGCTGCATCTGAGCGATCTGTTCCGCAGTTCCGCCCAGCAGATGGGCGTGACCGCGGGCCTGACGCTGCCGATCTTCGACAGTGGCAGACTGAATGCCAACCTTGATATCGCTCAGGCGCAGAACAATTTGTCGATCGCCAGTTATAACAAAGCCGTCGTTGATGCGGTAAATGACGTGGCGCGCACGGCCAGTCAGGTGGCGACGCTGATGCAGAAAAATCAGCATCAGCAGCAGATTGAACATGACGCCGATCGAGTGGTCAGCCTGGCGCAGGCGCGCTATAACGCCGGGATTATCGCAGGCTCTCTCGTTAGCAAGGCCAGAATTCCCGCGCTGCGCGAGCAGAGTAACGGACTGATTTTGCAGGGACAGTGGCTGGATGCCTCCATCCAGCTTACCAGCGCGCTCGGCGGCGGTTACCATCATTCCTGATTATTTCGGTTGCTTCGAAGAGAGTTTCTATACTTAAGGCTCAGTTCTGTTGCAACCGGAGGATGATATGGCAAAAGCAGCAATCGTGACGGCTTCCGATTCAGGTATTGGCAAGGCGTGCGCCCTTCAGTTAGCGAAAGCGGGATTTGATATCGGCATCACCTGGCATTCAGACGAGCAGGGAGCGCGTGATACCGCCCGTGAGGTGGAAAGTCATGGCGTCCGGGCGGAGACCCTTCAACTGGACCTGAGCCAGCTGCCGCAAGGTGCACAGGTGCTGGAACATCTGATTGCGCTTTGGCCGGATCGACGTGCTGGTCAATAACGCGGGAACGATGAGCAAATCCGCATTCCTGGAGACCTCCTTTGACGACTGGCGGCAGATATTTACGGTCGATGTCGATGGGGCGTTTCTCTGCTCACAGCTGGCGGCCCGCAAGATGGTGAAGCAGGGACAGGGGGGGCGCATTATCAATATTACCTCGGTGCACGAACATACCCCGTTACCTGAGGCCAGTGCCTACACGGCGGCGAAACATGCTCTCGGCGGACTCACCAAAGCCATGGCGCTTGAGCTGGTCCGCCATAACATTCTGGTTAACGCTGTGGCGCCTGGGGCGATAGCCACGCCGATGAATGATATGGATGACAGTGACGTTAAGCCGGGAACCGAGCCGTCAATCCCGCTGGGAAGACCTGGGTCGACGCGGGAAATCGCCAGTCTGGTCGCCTGGCTGTGCTCGGAAGAGGCGGGTTATACCACCGGGCAATCGTTTATTGTGGATGGGGGATTTATGCTGGCCAATCCCCAGTTCAGGCCGGAATAACCCGCTTACCCCACCTGTTTACGGCTGCGGCGCTTCAACCACCAGCGAACGCTGATCACCAGCACCACCGCCAGAATCAGCCAGATCCAATGTTTGAGATGCTGATCGAGATGATGCAACCATGGCGCGACCACTTCACCTCCTGCATAACCCAGGGTGGTGAAGATCAGCGCCCAGACCAGCGCGCCGAGGATATTCAGCGGTAAAAAAATCTTTGGCGGCAGATGGCTGGCGCCAATCAACAGCGGGCCAATCACGCGAAACCCGTACATAAAGCGGGTGCCGATCACGAACAGATACGGGCGACGCTGGATCATCTTCTGCGCCTGACGAATTTTGTCACGATGACGTGCAAAGCGGCGCAGGATCCTGCCACCAAAGCGGCGTCCCAGCAGATACAGTAACTGATCGCCTATCATGCCGCCTAAGGCCACGGCCACGACCACGAGGGGGAACTTGAGTAATCCCTGATGCGCCGCTACGCCCCCCAGCAGAGTAATGGTTTCGCCTTCCGCCAGACTTCCAACCACCAGCGCGGCATAACCGTATTGCGCAATAAGACTGTTTATATCCATACGTATGTATGACCTCCACAATGGTAAGCATACACCCTCTGAATTCGTGATGCTCAAAAAGGGCCATCAGGCGCGGCGGCATTTCTTTATCTGTACAATAAATAATCGCAAAGCTGAATTATACTTGAAGTGTTAGGTTCACAGCTGACAACAAGGGGGCGGTATGAACCATGTCTGGGGGCTGTTTTCTCATCCCAATCGTGAAATGCAGGTGATCAACAGCGAGAACGAAACGGTTTCGCATCACTACACCCACCATGTGCTTTTGATGGCGGCCATCCCGGTCATTTGTGCCTTCATTGGTACGACGCAAATCGGCTGGAATTTTGGCGACGGCACTGTCCTGAAGCTTTCTCTGTTTACGGGCCTGGTGCTGGCTGTTCTGTTCTATGCCGTGATGCTGGCGGGCGTGGCGATCATGGGGCGCGTGATCTGGTGGATGGCGCGGAGTTATCCGCAGCGTCCGTCTTTGACGCACTGTATGGTGTTTGCCGGTTATGTGGCGACGCCGCTGTTTCTTAGCGGTCTGGTGGCGCTGTATCCGCTGGTGTGGCTTTGCGCATTTGTCGGGACGGTAGCGTTGTTCTATACCGGCTATCTGCTCTATGTAGGCATTCCGACATTCCTGAATATCAATAAGGACGAAGGGCTGAGCTTCTCCAGTTCAACCCTGGCTATCGGCGTACTGGTACTGGAAGTGCTGCTGGCGCTGACCGTCATCCTCTGGGGATACGGCTATCGCTTGTTCTGATTATCGTGCTGCGTTGCTGGTGTAAAAGCCAGCAACGCAGCATTTCCTGACGATTCTCTTCTGGCGGCAAGGTCATTAGCTCGCTATGATTCCACTGCTAGCCTGAGCCATCCTGACTTCGGCGGTGCGTGTCATCACGCGTGAATCATTTTCTGAAATCTCATCATGCTGAAATTCCGAGTTTCCATACTGAGCCTGGCGCTGATGCTGGCTGTGCCTTATGCGCCGCAAGCGCTGGCAAAAACGGCGGCGGCTGCCGCGGCGTCTCAACCTGAGATTGCCTCCGGTAGCGCGATGATCGTGGATCTGAACACCAATAAGGTGATCTATTCGAACCATCCGGACCTGGTGCGTCCGATTGCGTCGATAACCAAATTAATGACGGCGATGGTGGTGCTTGATGCACGGCTGCCGCTGAACGAAAAACTGAAAGTGGATATCAGCCAGACGCCAGAGATGAAAGGGATCTACTCTCGCGTGCGGCTGAACAGTGAAATCAGCCGTAAAGATATGTTACTGCTGGCGCTGATGTCCTCGGAAAACCGGGCCGCAGCAAGCCTGGCGCACCATTATCCGGGCGGCTATAACGCCTTTATTAAGGCGATGAACGCGAAGGCAAAAGCGCTGGGCATGACCCGGACGCGTTTTGTGGAACCAACCGGTTTGTCGATTCACAACGTGTCGACCGCGCGCGATCTCACCAAACTGCTGATCGCCAGCAAGCAGTATCCGCTGATTGGGCAACTGAGCACCACGCGTGAAGATATGGCTACCTTCGCCAACCCGGCGTATACACTGCCGTTTCGCAATACCAACCATCTGGTGTATCGCGACAACTGGAATATTCAGCTCACTAAAACTGGTTTCACCAATGCCGCAGGGCATTGCCTGGTGATGCGCACGGTAATCAACAATAAACCGGTGGCGCTGGTGGTGATGGATGCATTCGGCAAGTACACCCATTTTGCCGATGCCAGTCGTTTACGCACGTGGATCGAAACCGGGAAAGTGATGCCGGTTCCGGCGGCGGCATTGAGCTATAAAAAGCAAAAAGCCGCACAGATGGCTGCAGCGGGCGGCAATGCGGGTGAGCAGACGGCGCAAAACGATTAATTACTCTGGCAGCGTCCAGTCACCTTCGTTGAGTGGGCGCTGCATAATCAACGTATCCCGCCAGTCTCCTTTCTTATACCCGACGCTACGCAATTGTCCGGCAATCTCGAAACCGTGTTTTTTATGCAACCGCAGCGACCCGGGGTTGTTATGCCCGTCGCCAATCACCGCCACCATCTGCCGCCATGGCCCTTCCTCGCAGCGGGTGATTAACGTCTGCATCAGCAGGCTGCCAATGCCGCGTCCGGTCATGCTGGCATCGACATAAATCGACTCTTCCAGGGTATAGCGATAGGCCGGGCGTGGGCGATATTGTGTGGCGTAGCAATAACCGACAACCACGCCGCGATAGAGCGCCACCAGCCACGGCAGACCATACTGCGCGACCGTACGCATACGTCGGCGCATCTCATCGATCGTCGGAGGCGTTTCTTCAAAAGAGGCACGGCCATTCAACACATGCCACGCATATAACGAGGAGATCGCCTCTACGTCGTCGGGCAGCGCGTCGCGCACCGCAATATCGTTATCAGAAAGCGTATCGGCAACAGACATGGTTCTCACCTTTGCGAAGAAAACCGGAGTCCTCACGACTCCGGTACATCTGCTTACTTTTGCACGATATTTCGTGCAAATCCAGCCTGCGCCATTAAGCAGTTTACTGGAGTTAATCAGAAGAGGGGACTTTCCAGAATTTCTGCTTACTGGTCTTGCCTATTCCGGGATTCATACTATTGGTCGGGTCATTTTCGCGATAAAAACGGGTCAGCGCGGGCGGTGCTTCATACAGATGCCCGACGTTATGCTCCGCCGGATATTGCGCACCGCGCTGTTGCAGCAGTTCCAGCATTTGCTCTTTCAACGCGTGAGCATCCACGCCTTTCTTCACGATGTAATCCTGGTGGAAGACATAGCACATAAAGTGACCGTAATAGAGTTTATGTACCAGTTGGCTGTCGATTTCCGCCGGCAAATGTTCATACCATTCGGTGTCATTGCGGCGCAGGGCGATATCCAGCGCCAGAATATCCTCCACCTCATCGGCATGAACCGCCTGGTAGCGAATCGCTGCGCCAGCGGCTGCAAAGCGGTGCAGGAAGGCCTTGCTGCCTTCTTCCGGCGTGCAGGCAAAGAAGTCGCCTTCTGCGGTTTTAAAAAATTCCGTGAGCCAGTTTTGCGCTTCAGCGACGCCATCGCCCGCCATTTTTAACAGCAGATGATGTTCATATTTATCGCGCCAGCTTTTCATGCGCGGCGGCAGATGACTCGGGAACAGGTGACCAAACTTTTGCATCGCGCGGTCGGTAAAGTGCGGACGGAAGAATTTCACCTTTTCCAGCATCGCATCGGTGCGGCCCTTCAGCGTGAAGAAGAACGGCATTTTGTCGGTGCCGAGCTTGTCAATCATCAGGAAGGTGTCTTTGCCGTACTGTTCAGCAATGTCGTAGATATCGCGGTGCATGTATTCACCCGCGACCGGCAGATTGTCGAACGTCGACAGAATATGGCGACGGAGCGCTGTCAGCACCTCGGGTTGGTTGGTGCCAATGTAAAACACCTGCTGGTTTTTTTCCGCTTCAAAGGTGTCGAGACGCACGGCGAAGACCGCCAGTTTCCCGGCGCAGCCGGAGGACTCGAACAGGCGCTCCGGGTCAGCGTTATAGCGCGCGGGGGTGTCGGCATCAATGTCTCTGACGCGGGTGACGTAGTCGTGGTCATGCGCATGACGCCCGTCGTGGCGGACATTTTCCTCTTTGATCCGCTCATCGTCCAATTGACTCAGGATCTGCTCCGGCGTTTGTCCCAGATCGATCCCCAAATGGTTAACCAGTTGCAGCTTGCCGTTTTCATCAATGCGGGCAAACAGGGACATTTCGGTATACGCTGGGCCTCTTTGCACCAGCGAGCCACCGGAGTTATTACAGATCCCACCAATGACCGACGCGCCGATACATGATGAGCCAATCACCGAGTGCGGTTCACGCCCCAGGGGTTTCAGCGCTTTTTCCAGTGAGTACAGCGTGGTGCCTGGATACGCCAATACCTGCTCGCCTTTGCCCAACACGTGCAGTTTGTCGAGGCGCAGGGTGCTGATAATCACAATCTCGCGGTCATAGTCATTGCCGTTCGGCGTGGAACCTTCGGTCAGGCCGGTATTGGCGGCCTGCATCAGGATAATTTTATCGGCGTTGACGCAGGCGTTCAGCACGCGCCAGAGTTCCAGCAGCGATCCGGGAAAGACCACCGCCAGGGCGTCGCCCTGACCGGAACGGAAGCCCTTGCGATAGCGGGCGGTTTTAGCCGGTTCGGTAAGCAGGTGTGAATGTCCCACCAGACGGGCGAGCTCATTCAGGAAGGTTTTATTATCAGTTGTTGTAATGGAAGACATTTTCCACTCCTTGTGGTGGGACAAAATATCAGGTTCAAGCATAGCGCTTTGTATGACAATACGCTTTCTCATTCACGCTGTCTTTGAATTGGCGGCGTTGAAAATTAAGAGAATAACCTTAGCTTTCTGCCGCGCTGCCGTTTAGGCTTATGGCAAAATGCGGTTTTTGCTATATTTTCGCTGCCACGTCGGGCTTTAGAGGAAGAGAGAATCAACATGAAATGGCTATGTTCTGTAGGTGTCGCAGTTAGTCTGGCATTGCAACCCGCGCTGGCGGAGGAGCTGTTCGGAAACCATCCGCTGACGCCGGAAGCGCGGGACGCGTTTGTCACCCAGTTGCTGACGAAAATGACTGTCGATGAAAAGATTGGTCAGTTGCGTTTAATCAGCGTCGGTCCGGATAACCCGAAAGAAGCGATCCGCGAGATGATCAAAGACGGCCAGGTGGGGGCAATTTTTAACACCGTTACCCGTCAGGATATCCGCAAAATGCAGGATCAGGTGATGGAACTGAGCCGCTTGAAAATCCCTCTCTTTTTTGCCTACGACGTACTGCACGGCCAGCGTACCGTCTTCCCGATTAGCCTCGGACTGGCGTCCTCTTTTAACCTCGACGCGGTGAAAACCGTCGGACGCATCTCGGCGTATGAAGCCGCCGACGACGGCCTGAACATGACCTGGGCACCGATGGTCGATGTCTCCCGCGATCCGCGCTGGGGACGCGCCTCGGAAGGCTTTGGCGAAGATACGTATCTGACCTCCATCATGGGAAAAACGATGGTGGAAGCGATGCAGGGCAAAAGCCCGGCGGATCGCTATTCGGTGATGACCAGCGTTAAGCACTTCGCCGCCTACGGCGCCGTGGAGGGCGGTAAAGAGTACAACACCGTCGACATGAGCCCGCAGCGCCTGTTTAACGACTACATGCCGCCGTACAAAGCCGGTCTGGATGCAGGTAGCGGCGCGGTGATGGTGGCGCTGAACTCATTGAACGGCACGCCAGCGACCTCTGATGCCTGGCTGCTGAAAGACATTCTGCGCGACAAGTGGGGCTTCAAAGGTATTACCGTTTCTGATCATGGTGCTATCAAAGAGCTGATTAAACACGGCACCGCCTCCGACCCGGAAGATGCCGTCCGCGTGGCGCTCAAGTCCGGCATTAACATGAGTATGAGCGACGAGTATTACAGCAAATATCTGCCAGGGCTGATTAAATCCGGCAAAGTGACGATGGCGGAGCTGGATGACGCGACGCGGCATGTACTCAACGTGAAATATGACATGGGGCTGTTTAACGATCCGTACAGCCATCTGGGAGCAAAAGAGTCTGATCCGGTGGATACCAACGCCGAAAGCCGTCTGCACCGGAAAGAGGCGCGTGAAGTGGCGCGTGAAAGTCTGGTGCTGTTGAAAAACCGCCTCGACACGCTGCCGCTGAAAAAATCGGGGACGATTGCGGTTGTCGGCCCGCTGGCGGACAGCAAACGCGACGTGATGGGCAGTTGGTCCGCCGCAGGCGTTGCCGATCAGTCCATCACGGTGCTGACCGGTATTAAAAATGCTCTCGGTACAAAGGGTAAAGTGGTGTACGCCCATGGGGCCAACGTCACTAACGATAAAGACATTGTCACCTTCCTCAATCAGTACGAAGAGGCGGTGAAGGTGGATCCACGTTCACCTCAGGAGATGATTGATGAAGCCGTCAAGGCGGCGAAGCAGTCTGACGTAGTTGTCGCCGTAGTGGGTGAGGCGCAGGGCATGGCACATGAAGCGTCAAGTCGTACGGATATCACGCTGCCACAGAGCCAGCGCGATCTGATTGCGGCCCTGAAAGCGACCGGCAAACCGCTGGTGCTGGTGCTAATGAACGGTCGTCCGCTGGCGTTGGTGAAAGAAGATCAACAGGCCGATGCGATTCTGGAAACCTGGTTTGCCGGTACGGAAGGCGGCAACGCGATTGCCGACGTCCTGTTTGGCGACTACAACCCGTCGGGCAAACTGCCCATGTCTTTCCCGCGTTCGGTAGGGCAGATCCCGACCTATTACAGCCACCTCAACACCGGTCGTCCGTATAACGCCGACAAGCCGAACAAATACACCTCTCGCTACTTTGACGAAGCGAACGGTCCGCTCTATCCATTTGGTTATGGTCTGAGTTACACCACGTTTGACGTTTCTGACGTGACGCTCTCTGCGCCAACCCTGAAACGCGACGGCAGCGTGACGGCAAGTGTGAAGGTGACCAACACCGGTAAGCGTGAAGGTGAGACGGTGATCCAGCTGTACGTGCAGGACGTCACGGCTTCCCTGAGCCGCCCGGTGAAAGAGCTGAAAGGCTTTAAGAAAGTGAACCTGAAACCTGGTGAAACGCAAACCGTTAGTTTCCCGATTGATATCAATGCGTTGAAGTTCTGGAATCAGCAGATGAAGTTCGATGCCGAACCCGGCAAGTTCAACGTCTTTATCGGCGTCGATTCTGCCCGCGTGAAGCAGGGATCGTTTGAATTGCTGTAACGGTTACAGGGGGAACTGACCAATGGGTTCCCCCTTGTTGGTCCCGTGAAAATACGGAAATGTCGGGTTAACCGAATACTTTTCGACTATGCTTTCCCCTCAAGTCGCTGAAAAAGTCGGCAAAAAGATGAGGAAAGCTTCATGACAATCTCAAAGATTTGGGCCGGTTCGCTGGCGCTGTTAGCGGCAGTGAGCTTACCCTTGCAGGCGGCGTCGCCGGTGAAGGTCGGTTCGAAAATTGACACCGAAGGCGCGCTGCTCGGCAACATCATTTTGCAGGTGCTGGAAAGCCACGGCGTCAAAACGGTCAATAAAGTCCAGTTGGGCACCACGCCGGTCGTGCGCGGCGCGATCACCTCAGGCGAACTGGATATCTACCCTGAATATACCGGTAACGGCGCGTTCTTTTTCAAAGATGAAAACGATCCGGCGTGGAAAAACGCACAAGCTGGCTTTGAGAAAGTCAAAAAACTCGATGCTGAGCAAAACAAGCTGGTCTGGTTAACGCCGGCGCCAGCCAATAATACCTGGACTATCGCGGTGCGCAGCGATGTCGCCGAAAAAAATAAACTCACCTCACTGGCCGATCTCGGGCGTTATCTGAAAGAGGGCGGTACTTTCAAACTGGCCGCCTCCGCTGAATTTATCGAGCGTGCAGACGCGCTGCCCGCTTTCGAAAAAGCCTACGATTTCAAACTCAGTCAGGAGCAGTTGCTGTCGCTGGCAGGGGGTGACACCGCCGTGACCATCAAAGCGGCCGCGCAGCAAACGTCCGGCGTCAATGCCGCGATGGCCTACGGTACGGATGGTCCGGTCGCCGCGCTGGGGCTACAGACCTTAAGCGATCCTAAAGGCGTTCAGCCCATTTATGCGCCAGCGCCTGTGGTGCGTGAGGCGGTACTGAAGGAATACCCGCAGATGGCGGAATGGCTGCAACCGGTGTTTGCCAGCCTCGATGAAAAAACGTTGCAACAACTTAATGCCAGCATTGCCGTTGAAGGGTTGGACGCCAAAAAAGTGGCGGCGGACTATCTGAAACAAAAGGGATGGGTGAAGTAAACGGACTGAAAAAGGTTGGGTGACGTGTCAAAAGTCAGTATTCAGCGCGTACTGTTGCTGCTGGTTATTCTTTCAGCCGCTGCTGTCGCGCTGCCGTTTGTGAACTATGCGCCGAATCGCCTGGTATCGGGAGAGGGACGCCAGCTCTGGATGCTCTGGCCAGGTTCGGTGTCGATGCTCACCGGCGCGGGTTGCGCCATGTTGACCTTGTGCTTTGTGCCGGGAAGAAAGGGGGCCGTGTGCACGCTGGTGGTGGCGCAACTGCTGGTGATCCTGATGTTGTGGAGCGTCGGCAAGGCGGCGACGTATCTGGCTGAAACCGGGACGCCGCTGGCGCGAACCAGTGTGGGAAGCGGTCTGTGGCTGGGGCTTGCGCTCGGATTGCTCGCCTGCAGCGATGCCATCCGACGGATCACCGTGCAACCTCTCTGGCGCTGGGCGTTACATACGCAGATAGCGATTGTTCCCGTCCTACTCCTGTTGACGGGAACGTTCGACGATCTCTCGTTACTCAAAGAGTACGCTAACCGCCAGGATGTCTTTGATGATGCACTGGCTCAACATTTGACGCTGTTGTCAGGTACCGTATTGCCCGCGCTGGTGATTGGCATTCCCCTCGGTATCGGATGTTATTTTTTCCCGTCCCGCCAGGGACCGGTGTTTACCGTCCTTAATGTGATCCAGACCGTTCCTTCCGTTGCCCTGTTTGGCTTGTTGATTGCGCCGCTTGCCGGACTGGTAAAAGCGTTCCCCTGGCTTGCCACGGTGGGCGTGGCGGGAACCGGTTTGACCCCGGCGTTGATCGCGCTGGTGCTGTATGCGCTTCTGCCACTGGTTCGTGGCGTGGTGGCCGGGCTGAATCAGGTTCCCCGTGATGTTCTGGAAAGCGCACGCGCGATGGGCATGAGCACCGCTCAGCGTTTCCTTCACGTGCAGTTGCCGCTGGCGTTGCCGGTCTTTTTACGTAGCCTGCGGGTGGTGATGGTACAGACCGTCGGGATGGCCGTCATCGCGGCGCTGATTGGCGCTGGCGGTTTTGGCGCGCTGGTGTTTCAGGGACTGCTCAGCAGTGCCGTCGATCTGGTGCTGCTGGGGGTGATCCCGGTTATCGCGCTGGCGGTACTGATTGATGCGCTGTTTGATTTAGGGATCGCTCTGCTGAAGGTAACCCACCATGATTGAATTTAGCCACGTAAATAAAGCCTTTGGTGAGCACAACGCGGTTAGCAACCTGAACCTGCACATTCAGGAAGGCAGTTTCTCAGTACTGATTGGTACCTCGGGCTCGGGGAAATCCACGACCCTGAAAATGATTAACCGACTGGTGGAGCATGACAGCGGCAGGATCCGCTTTGCAGGTGAAGAAATCCGCAGTCTGCCGGTGCTGGAACTGCGCCGACGGATGGGCTACGCGATTCAGTCGATTGGCCTGTTTCCGCACTGGACGGTGGCGCAGAACATCGCCACCGTGCCACAACTGCTGAAGTGGCCGCGCAAAAAAATTGATGAGCGGGTGGCAGAATTAATGGCGTTGCTCGGGCTGGAAGAGGGATTGCGCGAGCGCTATCCGCACCAGCTTTCCGGTGGGCAGCAGCAGCGCGTGGGCGTGGCGCGGGCGCTGGCCGCCGATCCGCAGGTACTGCTGATGGATGAACCGTTTGGCGCGCTGGATCCGGTCACGCGTGGGGCGTTGCAGCAAGAGATGACCCGTATCCACCGTTTGCTGGGGCGAACCATTGTGCTGGTGACGCACGACATTGATGAAGCGCTGCGACTGGCGGAGCATCTGGTGCTGATGGACGGCGGCGAGATAGTCCAGCAAGGGACACCGTTGGCGATGCTGACGGCCCCGACGAATGATTTTGTGCAACAGTTTTTCGGTCGCAGTGAACTGGGGGTGCGACTGCTGTCACTGCGCACCGTGGCGGACTATGTTCGCCGGGATGAGCGCATTGACGGAGAGGCGCTGACGGAAGCGATGACGCTGCGCGATGCGCTTTCAGCGTTTGTCGCGCACGGCCGCGATGTGTTACCGGTGGTCAACCGGCAGGGCATGGTTTGCGGGACGCTGCATTTTCGCGATCTGCTATCGGAGACGCTGACGCATGAAACGACTGCGTGACCCGCTGCTCTGGCTGATCGCACTTTTCCTGCTGATGCTGGCAGGTTTACCGCACAGTCAGGCGATTTTCGCCAGCCTGTTTCCCGAACTTCCACGTCCGGTCTATCAGCAGGAGAGCTTTCTCGCGCTGGCGCTGGCCCATTTCTGGCTGGTGGCCGTGTCGAGCCTGTTTGCTGTGGTGATTGGTGTCGGCGCCGGGATTGTGGTGACCCGACCATGGGGAAGAGAGTTTCGTCCGCTGGTGGAGACCATTGCCGCCGTTGGACAAACCTTCCCGCCCGTCGCGGTATTGGCGATTGCGGTGCCGGTGATGGGGTTTGGTCAGCAACCGGCCATTATTGCGTTGATTCTGTACGGCGTGTTACCCATCCTCCAGGCGACGCTGGCGGGGATAGGATCGATCCCGGAAAGTGTGCGCAGCATTGCCAGTGGCATGGGAATGAGTCCGGGACAACAGTTACGCAAGGTTGAGCTGCCGCTGGCGGCACCGGTGATTCTGGCAGGTGTGCGAACGTCGGTGATTATCAATATTGGCACTGCGACTATCGCGTCGACGGTAGGTGCCAGCACGCTCGGTACACCGATTATCATTGGTCTGAGCGGGTTCAATACGGCGTATGTCATTCAGGGGGCGCTGCTGGTTGCGCTGGCGGCGATCATCGTAGACCGCCTGTTCGAACGGTTAGTGCAGCACCTTAGCCGGCACGCAAAATGAAGGTATAGCCTGCAAGCATCACGCCGCCAATACCGCCAATGGCCATGAGTAAAAAGAGGGTGATGACACCGATTTTCGCTACGCTCATGATGTTCTCCTTATGTTAACCCAGAGATTATACAGAGAAGCGTAGCTGTTAATGAATCATTAAATGCCAAGCGGGTAAATATCATGCCCTTCCGCACGCCAGGCATTCAGTTGCTGTTGCTGCGCCGATGTCTGATTTTCACCGCACCACACCAGTAAGGTGCGCCCTTCGAACAGGTCCGGGCGAAACTGGCTCAGCGAATGGGCCAGAACGTCAACCCGCCATCCCTGCTGACTGGCGACCCAGCCTTCCAGCCACAAACGCGTGGTATCGTGAATATTCCAGCCCACCACCAGCGCATCTTTCCCCTGTTTTTTTCTGGCTGAGGCGAGGCAAATGGCGACGTAATTGATCAGTACGCCATCAAGGATCCCCAGTAGCGCCAGTAGCGTCGGCTGTTGGCACTGCAATCGTCGACGTAGCGGAAGAAAAAGATGGGTGGTCAGCGTTTGCGCGGGGAAATCCTGGCCACGCTCTTTCAGCCAGACCCGCAGGTTGTGCAGATTGTTGTTTTGCAGATAGTGCAACAGGATTTCCTGTTGTTCACGCCAGCCGTTTTGCAGGTCTACGTTCTCATTGCTCAACAGCATTTTGACTTTGCTGACCTGCACCCCGTTATCTATCCAGTGCTTGATTTCGCGGATCCTGTCGATATCCGAATCATTGAACAGGCGATGCCCCCCGTCGGTACGCTGGGGTTTCAATAATCCATAACGCCGTTGCCACGCGCGAAGCGTAACGGGGTTAATATCACAAAGCAAAGCCACTTCACCTATGGTGTAAAGCGCCATTATTTTATCCTTGCTCGCGAGGTCCCAGTCTAACTTTAGTCGCTCTTTTTCGAACCAGGTAGTTTTGTCTGTTTTTTGTTCAGGTGAGGGGTGGTTTTATCAGTACACCGGTACTTTTTGTGTGATATCCCTTACTAATTTCTCATTTTATGCAACAGTTCAAAGACAGATCCCGCGAGTCGATGTATGTTACGCGGTTTTAGTTGATGTGTGGTCTGCAGGTATGTACGAGTTTAATCTGGTGTTGTTGCTGCTTCAGCAGATGTGCGTGTTCTTGGTTATCGCATGGCTGATGAGTAAAACTCGTTTATTCATACCATTGATGCAGGTAACCGTTCGTTTGCCGCACAAACTGCTGTGCTACGTAACCTTCTCCATTTTCTGTATCCTCGGCACCTATTTCGGTCTGCATATTGACGACTCTATCGCCAACACACGGGCAATTGGCGCGGTGATGGGCGGTCTGCTTGGCGGGCCGGTCGTGGGTGGACTGGTGGGGCTGACCGGGGGTCTGCACCGCTACTCAATGGGCGGCATGACGGCGCTCAGTTGTATGATCTCCACCATCGTGGAAGGGTTGCTGGGTGGCCTGGTGCACAGCGTGCTGACGCGGCGGGGACGCACGGATAAAGTCTTTAATCCGCTGACGGCCGGGGCGATCACATTTGTCGCCGAAATGGTACAGATGCTGATCATTTTGCTGATAGCCCGGCCGTTTGACGATGCTTACCGACTGGTCAGCAATATCGCCGCTCCCATGATGGTCACCAACACCGTCGGTGCGGCGCTGTTTATGCGTATTTTGCTCGACAAGCGGGCGATGTTTGAAAAATATACCTCTGCGTTTTCCGCTACTGCGCTGAAAGTGGCGGCCTCCACCGAGGGGATCTTGCGCCAGGGATTCAACGAAGTGAACAGCATGAAGGTGGCGCAGGTGCTGTACAAAGAACTCGATATCGGCGCGGTGGCAATTACTGACCGCGAGCGGCTGTTAGCCTTTACCGGGATTGGCGACGACCATCACCTGCCGGGCAGGCCGATCTCCTCCGGTTACACGCTGCGGGCCATCGAGACGGGCGAGGTGGTTTACGCTGACGGCAACGAAGTGCCGTATCGCTGCTCACTGCATCCACAGTGCAAGCTCGGTTCTACGCTGGTCATTCCCTTACGCGGAGAAAACCAACGGGTGATGGGCACCATCAAACTCTATGAAGCGAAAAACCGGTTGTTCAGTTCCATTAACCGAACGCTGGGTGAGGGGATTGCGCAGCTACTTTCCGCGCAGATCCTTGCTGGACAATATGAACGTCAGAAAGCGATGTTGACGCAGTCAGAAATTAAGCTGCTGCATGCGCAGGTCAATCCGCATTTTCTGTTTAATGCGCTCAACACCATCAAAGCGGTGGTGCGTCGCGACAGTGAACAGGCGAGCCAACTGGTACAGGATCTCTCTACCTTTTTCCGTAAGAACTTAAAGCGCCCGTCGGAGATCGTCACACTGGCCGACGAAATTGAGCACGTGAATGCCTATCTGCAAATTGAGAAAGCGCGATTCCAGTCGCGGTTGCAGGTGAGTTTAAACGTGCCGGATGCGCTGGCGCATCAACAGTTGCCAGCCTTCACCCTGCAACCCATAGTCGAAAACGCCATTAAGCATGGGACATCGCAACTACTGGGCACGGGGGAGGTGTCCATCACCGCCCGTCAGGAAGGGCAGTATTTGATGCTGGATATTGAAGATAACGCCGGGTTGTATCAGCCCTCCGCGAACGTCAGCGGTCTGGGCATGAATCTGGTGGATAAACGCCTGCGTGAACGGTTTGGCGATGATTATGGTATTAGCGTCGTCTGCGAACCGGATTGCTTTACCCGAATAACCCTACGACTGCCCCTGGAGGAGACGCATGATTAAAGTGCTGATTGTGGATGATGAACCGTTAGCGCGGGAAAATCTGCGGATCCTGTTACAGGAACAAAGTGATATCGAGATCGTTGGCGAGTGCGCCAACGCCGTAGAAGCGATTGGCGCGGTGCATCGACTGCATCCGGACGTGCTGTTTCTGGATATTCAAATGCCGCGTATCAGCGGGCTGGAAATGGTGGGTATGCTCGACCCGGAGCATCGGCCGTATATTGTTTTTCTGACCGCTTTTGACGAATACGCAATTAAAGCCTTTGAAGAACACGCTTTTGATTATCTGCTTAAACCGATAGAAGAGGCGCGGCTGGAGAAAACCCTTAGCCGCCTGCGCCAGGAGCGGAGCAAACAGGACGTATCGGTATTGCCGGAAAACCAACAGTCGCTGAAGTTTATCCCCTGTAGCGGCCATAGCCGGATCTATCTGCTGCAAATGGATGATGTCGCTTTCGTCAGCAGTCGCATGAGCGGTGTTTATGTCACCAGCAGCGACGGCAAAGAAGGCTTTACTGAACTGACGCTCAGAACGCTGGAAAGCCGCACGCCATTGCTGCGCTGTCATCGTCAATATCTGGTTAACATGGCGCAGTTACAGGAAATTCGTCTGGAAGATAACGGTCAGGCGGAACTGATACTGCGTAATGGGTTAACTGTTCCGGTCAGTCGCCGCTATCTGAAAAGTTTGAAAGAGGCGATTGGCCTGTAAAACTGATACACTGCGCGCCATTGCATTATCGACAGTTGAAGGCTCTATGCTAAGTAACGATATTCTTCGTAGCCTGCGCTACGCCCTGAAAGCCAATAATAACGACATGGTGCGCATTCTTGCGCTGGCCGACATGGAATCCACCTCTGCGGGTTTCGACACCTGGATGACCAGGGAAGATGAAGAGGGGTTTGTCCGCTGCCCGGATATTATCCTCTCCGGATTCCTGAACGGCCTGATTTACGAGAAGCGCGGCAAAGATGAGTCTGCGCCTGAACTGGCGCTTGAGCGTCGGGTGAACAACAATACGGTGCTGAAAAAGCTGCGTATCGCTTTTTCACTGAAAACGGATGATATTCAGGCGATTATGACCCAGCAGAACGTTCGCGTTTCAATGCCGGAAATCACCGCCATGATGCGTTCTCCGGATCATAAAAACTACCGCGAGTGTGGTGATCAGTTTATGCGTTATTTCCTGCGCGGATTGACGGCGCGTCTGCACGGCAATAAAGGCTGATAGAAAGCGACGACCCGGCTGGATGCCAGGTCGTCGTCGTTTGATTATTTCACTTCTTTAAAGCCAGCGGTTTCCAGCATTTTCTGGCTCTGTTTCATGCTAATGCCGTTGCTTGGGTCACCCGAGAATTGCGTACCCATCACGCCCTGCAGCTTTTTAAAGTCAACTTTTTCCATGTCAACAGAAACGGTTTCTTCCGCGTAGCCATCCTTATAGGTCAGCTTCTCTTCCACGCCAGGAATGTTTTGATATTTTTCGCTGATCGGATCGAGGATTTTCGCCGCATCTTCTTTGGTTTTTACCCCGATAGAGGCGTAGTTGATCTTGTTCTCTGAGGTCTGCTTAATGACTTTGTCACCCTTGTAGGTATAGGTCATTACGATCTCAGTGCCATTGACGTCCGCTTTGAATGTTTTGCTTTCTTCCTTGTCGCCACATCCTGCCAGAGAGAAAACGAGAACTGACGCAAAAACGACCGAAAAAAACGTATTTAATGCTTTCATGTAAAACTCCATTTTATTAAACGTCTGCTGCTCAAAAATAAACCTTGCAGGGTATGTATACCAGAAATGAGGCAGGAGAGGGGAAAATGGCTACTGAATATGTCTGATAATGATCATTGAAAAATCTGAAATCATGCGAGTTATTGCCTGGATTAATATGACGCAAAAGAAAAAGCGCCGTGAGAGCGGCGCTTTAGAGAGGCTTATTTAACCTGGTGTCCAGGCTTTGCGCCTTCATCCGGGGTCAGCAGGAAGATGTCTGTCCCGCCAGGACCTGCGGCCATCACCATCCCTTCTGAGATGCCAAAGCGCATTTTACGCGGCGCCAGGTTTGCCACCATGACCGTATGACGACCAATCAGCACCTGCGGGTCCGGATAAGCAGAGCGAATGCCGGAGAAGACGTTACGCTTCTCGCCGCCCAAATCCAGCGTCAGGCGCAGCAGTTTATCGGAGCCATCAACGAATTCAGCGTTTTCAATCAACGCTACGCGCAGATCGACTTTCGCGAAATCGTCAAAGGTAATGGTTTCCTGAATCGGGAAGTCCGCCAGTGGGCCGGTTACCGGAGCTGCCATAGCTTTCACCTCTTCTTTAGAGGCTTCCACCAGCGCTTCCACCTGCTTCATATCGATACGGTTATACAGGGCTTTGAAAGTATTGACCTTATGGCCCAGAAGCGGTTGCGCAATAGCATCCCAACGCAGTTCGCTGTTCAGGAATGCTTCAACGCGCTCGCTCAGCGTCGGCAGCACCGGCTTCAGGTACGTCATCAGCACGCGGAACAGGTTGATGCCCATCGAGCAGATCGCCTGCAGATCGGCGTCGCGACCTTCCTGTTTCGCCACCACCCACGGCGCCTGTTCGTCAACATAGCGGTTCGCGACATCCGCCAGCGCCATGATTTCACGGATCGCTTTGCCGAATTCACGGCTTTCCCACGCCTCGCCAATCACAGCCGCTGCATCGGTAAAGGTTTTATACAGCGCAGGGTCAGCCAGTTCAGCCGCCAGTACACCATCGAAACGTTTGTTGATAAAGCCAGCGTTACGGGAGGCGAGGTTAACCACCTTGTTGACGATATCGGCGTTTACGCGCTGGACGAAGTCTTCCAGATTCAGGTCGATATCATCAATGCGCGAAGAGAGCTTCGCAGTGTAGTAGTAACGCAGGCTGTCTGCATCAAAATGGTTCAGCCAGGTGCTGGCCTTAATAAACGTGCCGCGGGATTTGGACATCTTCGCGCCGTTGACCGTGACATAACCATGCACGAACAGGTTCGTCGGTTTACGGAAGTTGCTGCCTTCCAGCATGGCAGGCCAGAACAGGCTATGGAAATAGACGATATCTTTGCCGATGAAGTGATACAGTTCGGCAGTAGAATCTTTCTTCCAGTATTCGTCGAAGCTGACGGTATCGCCGCGCTTATCGCACAGATTTTTGAAAGAGCCCATGTAGCCGATTGGCGCATCCAGCCAGACATAGAAATATTTGCCCGGCGCATTCGGGATTTCAAAACCAAAGTAAGGGGCATCGCGGGAGATATCCCACTGCTGCAGGCCGGATTCAAACCATTCCTGCATTTTGTTCGCCACCTGCTCCTGCAGCGCGCCGCTACGGGTCCACGCCTGTAGCATTTCGCTGAAAGAGGGCAGGTCAAAGAAGAAGTGTTCGGAGTCACGCATCACCGGCGTTGCGCCAGAGACCACAGACTTCGGCTCGATCAGCTCCGTCGGGCTATAGGTCGCGCCGCACACTTCGCAGTTGTCGCCATACTGATCCGGTGATTTACATTTCGGGCAGGTGCCTTTCACAAAACGATCCGGCAGGAACATACCTTTTTCCGGATCGTAGAGCTGAGAAATGGTGCGGTTCTTAATAAAACCGTTCTCTTTCAGACGGGTATAGATGAGCTCAGACAACTCCCGGTTCTCGTCGCTGTGCGTGGAGTGGTAGTTGTCATAGCTGATGTTGAACCCGGCGAAATCCGTCTGGTGCTCCTGACTCATTTCACCAATCATCTGCTCCGGGGTGATGCCAAGCTGCTGTGCTTTCAGCATGATCGGCGTGCCGTGGGCGTCGTCGGCGCAGATGAAGTTGACCTCGTGGCCGCGCATTCGTTGGTAACGGACCCAGACATCAGCCTGGATGTGCTCCAGCATATGGCCGAGGTGGATTGAGCCGTTGGCGTACGGCAGCGCGCACGTTACCAGAATTTTCTTCGCGACTTGAGTCATAGTAGATGTTACTTCTTCTCTGTTGAAAGGGGGTTCTGATGTTACCTGAAAGGGAATAACTACGCCAAGAATTAAGGGCATCAAACCACAAATGAATAATTGTTACCGCTGGAGTACACTACCTCACTACAATTGACCTTTTCAGAACAACAAAAAGGAGTCGGGATGAACGCACAATCCCAGGCCAAATCACCAGAAACCCTGCGCGCCATGGTCGCCGGGACGCTGGCGAATTTTCAGCACCCCACCCTGAAGCATAACCTGACGACACTTAAAGCGTTACACCACGTCGCCTGGATGGATGACACGCTGCACGTTGAACTGGTCATGCCGTTCGTCTGGCACAGTGCCTTTGAGGTGTTAAAAGAGCAATGTAGCGCTGATCTGCTGCGAATTACCGGGGCGAAGGCGATCGACTGGAAGCTTTCTCACAACATCGCCACCCTGAAGCGCGTGAAAAATCAGCCGGGCGTGAACGGCGTGAAGAACATTATCGCCGTCAGCTCCGGCAAAGGCGGCGTCGGTAAATCGTCGACTGCGGTAAACCTGGCGCTGGCATTAGCGGCAGAAGGGGCGAAAGTCGGGATTCTGGACGCCGACATTTATGGTCCGTCGATCCCAACTATGCTGGGGGCGGAAAACCAGCGCCCAACCTCGCCGGATGGTACCCATATGGCGCCGATCATGTCTCACGGGCTGGCGACGAACTCCATCGGTTATCTGGTCACTGATGATAACGCGATGGTGTGGCGTGGGCCGATGGCCAGTAAAGCGCTGATGCAGATGCTACAAGAGACGCTGTGGCCGGATCTGGATTACCTCGTGCTGGACATGCCGCCGGGTACTGGTGATATCCAGCTGACGCTGGCACAAAACATCCCGGTCACGGGGGCCGTTGTGGTGACCACGCCGCAGGATATTGCGCTGATCGACGCTAAAAAAGGCATTGTCATGTTCGAAAAAGTCGAGGTGCCGGTGCTGGGCATTGTCGAAAACATGAGCATGCATATCTGCAGCAACTGCGGTCATCATGAGCCGATCTTTGGTACCGGTGGCGCGCAAAAACTGGCTGAGCAGTATCACACGCAACTGTTGGGACAAATGCCGTTGCATATTAGTCTGCGTGAAGATCTCGATCGCGGGACGCCAACCGTTGTCAGCCGTCCGGACAGTGATTTCACCGTAATGTATCGCGAACTGGCGGGACGTGTTGCCGCACAGCTTTACTGGCAGGGTGAAGTCATCCCAGGCGAAATTGCCTTTCGCGCCGTCTGATTTCGGCTAATCGGTTTTATTCTTTCTATTCACCGCATTGATTTTATATCGGTGTGGTGAATATCTAATTTGAATAACGCTATCTGAGTTATGCAGAGCCACTGAATAACGTGGGCGTTCTTCTTAAATCTGACCGTCTGTGCGGGGTTATCCTGATGACCTTAACGATAAAATAAGCGTTGGATTCCCCCTCAGGCCGAGGGGGGCGAACCTCAACGATGATAGAAAATCTCGCCGTCGTAAGCTTTAATAATTTTACCGTCAGCGTCATTGATCAGCACATAGGCACCGCCCATGTAGGTCCAGTGTGTCCCGGCATCTGGCGCAGGTAAATTACGCAGATTCCACTGTTTGATGGTGTACTCGTCAGTGCGATACATCTCTGGCACCGTATCGCCAGGCTTGAAGTGGGTAAAGTCGGCGATGAAACCACTGAGTTCATATTGATCAATCCCCTTCGCGGGGACGGCTGTAGCTGGTGCGGCCCAGACCGCGCTGGATGCGAGCAGCAGCGCGCCTACCACCAATTTATTCTTCATACTTCTACGCTCTCCACTGTTAGGACCCTCAAAATCAGTCGTGTATCTTTCCCGGCCTTCATGATAACTGACAAGCGCGGGTTTGTTAGATTCCCGAAAAATTCGTAAAAAATGTAAAATTTATTAGTCTGACATGCACTATAGAAGAAAATCGCCAAATACGGGGAGAGGGGCGATGCCTTTCGGAACACAGGCTAACAGTGGATTAGCCCCATATGCAAAAATGCAGACGTTCAGCGTACATCACGCCTGCAATAAAACCCGCACTGATAATAAGGGTGTGCAGGAAAAAATGAAAAATAATTAACTTCACTATCCGGAGGCTCATTTTTAAATACGTATTACAGACGATGTTGTTGAGAATTGTCTAGCTATAACAATTAATTAATGTCAACATATAAACAGATTGAAATAAAACTATGGATTATTCCTGAATTGTCAATATTGATAAAGATCATGGAAAACACGCTGAATAGTTATTAAGAATCATCGTTTTGATGACATTAGTCTTTTGTATTTGTTACGTTAATTAATTGCAAATTTGAAGACGGCGAATAACTATTTTCTTCGGATTTATCCTGGTGTCATGCATCCTCTAAGTTATTTGATCTTAATTTCCCTAAATTATATTGACAGATGAAAGCGGCCTAAATATTCTGCGCACTAAATAGTGATATAAAAACACGCTGCTTTTGCAGGGTGATATTATTTTGTTAATTAATGATGGTGATGGCAGTGATGAAACAGTTAACTATAAAAAAGGCGGTATTTTCGCTTTTGGTTGTCAGTATTCTGTCCGGCTGCGTGTCGGAAGAGCAGCGCCTGGCGCGCTGTGAAGCCAAAGGCGTCAGTCGTGATGTCTGCTATCAGGTAGAACAGTCTAATCAACAGATGATTATCAATAACGCGGAGCAAAACGCGTATGTGAATGCACGTGAAACGGTAAAGCAACACGCTCAGGCGGCAAAGAAAAAAAACATATATCACTTTGAAGGCATGGAAATTAAAAAGGTGAGCACCGGGCTTGATATTGATGGAGCTCATGCTGCGGTTATCGAGAAAGAGGAAAAAGCGACGGTCTATCAACAAGGGTTGCACTATTTTGTCGTGTACACCAACGGGCGGTTAGCCGTGCTGAACGAGCAGAGACAGTTTTTGGGGTGGGCGAAATGAGAGATTATCTGTTAGCGCTTATTCCGCTAACGTCCTTTTCCGCAGATGCTTCTGATATTGCGCAGGCACAACAAGCCGTTGCTCATGCCCAACTAATGGTTGACGCGGTATAAGAGGATGTTGCCGCCGTGCGGGTGGCGGCTTTCACTATTGATGTTCAGGCTGAACAGGTAAATGCAGAGTAGCGAAAGGGTTACAAATCGGGGCAGTGAGGGTATCATCACGCGAGTGACCTGACCGTCACGCAGAAAAATTTCGTTAATGACTCGGGGTGCCCCTTTTCACGAAGGGCTGAGAAATACCCGTACCACCTGATCTGGGGGATGTCATAGCCAGTATTGGCGGCATCCTTCGTTCTAATGCACCCAAAAAAGCACCCATCTTTGATTACAACCGGTAAACGCACTTTTTTGCACCAGCTCATTGAAAAGTCGATTGGAAGCGTTAGCCTATTGCAACAGATACAGCAATGAGAGCACGTCAGTATGATGAGCTTATAGCGAGAATCCTTTCAGGCTTCTAGGTGCTGTTCTTGAGGATTTATTAGCGCGTTATCGTGTTGTATTTTTATACAAAGGTGCACAATGTTAAAGGTAATTAAGAAAGGCCAAGGAATTAATAAAACTGAAAAAAGATTAATTGAGCTAGCGAACAATGCTTTCATAGGTCTATGGTCTTACCCTAATGTTTATAGCGACGAAGGATATTCCAAAAATAAATCAGGGAAAGAAGTCTGTGATTTATTAGTGGTATTTGAAAATAACGTAATAATATTCTCTGATAAAGATATTAAGTTCCATGAAGGAATTGATGTTTCTGTCGCATGGAAGAGATGGTTCAAAAAATCTGTGACTGAATCCGCAACTCAATTATATGGTGCGGAAAAGTTTTTGAAAGAAACTAAAGGGCGTCTATTTTTGGACAAGGAATGTAAACATCCTTTTCCGATAGAACTTGAAAAAAACATGCGTTTTTTTCTTGTTGCTGTAACAAGTAATAGCGCAGCGCCAGCATCCAAATATTTTGGACGTATCGCCGAGGGAAGTTCAGGCACGTTTATGAACATTTTCCTTTCTGACGTGAAGGAAACTCTAGATCTACCTTTCTCTGTTGGTGATATTAATCCAAATAAAACATTCGTTCATGTGCTAGACGAAGTATCGCTACAACTTTTACTTACTGAATTGGATACGATTTCTGACTTTGTTGCTTACTTAAAAGAGAAAGAACGTGTAATTCGTTCTGGATATCTTGGATTAAGCCCTGGAGAGGATGATACTTTGGGGGCTTACTTGAGCGGTCATGGTGAAATTGTCGACAAAAAAATAGTTCCAGATAATACATTTGTTCAAATTGCAGAGCATGAATGGGAAGGGCTGAAGAAATCTTCTAAGTATAATTACTATAAGGCATTGAAAAAAGGCAGTGTTTTTTGGGATGAAACTATTCAGCGTTTTTCCGATTCAATTCTTAATGCTACTGTAGGTTTGGGAATGGAAAACGATTTTCTAAGCCATGAGGAAACAGTAAGACAACTAGCATCAGAAAGTAGAAGATCGAGATACTATTTGTCCCATGCTTTTTTGGATAAGTTTAAACAAGTACCAACAAATAGAAGAAGTTCTCGAATTGTTCAGTCAATTGATGAAGAAGGGAAGTTTTATATATTTTTGTTCTTTCCGAAAGATGAGCTTTTGTCATATGAAAAATACAGAATGGAGCGTTTTTCCTGTATTCAAATGTACGCATTGGCAGCAAAATATAAATATAATGAAATAAAAAAACTAATAATTATTGCAACAGAAAGTAAAGACTCTGATGGACGATCAGAAGATGTCGTCTATTGCAAATTCGATAAGCCATTAACAAAAGAAGAGCGAGTGTTAGCTAAAATCGCTATGAAGGATTATAATGTGCTTACTGATTTCATTCCTAAGCCAAAAGATTCTTTTCAGATATCACCTACAGTTAATAATGAGAAAAAAATAGGAAGAAATGATCCTTGCTATTGTGGGTCTGGTAAAAAATTTAAAAAATGTCATGGATAGATGCGACCAATAATCTAATCAGATTTTTAGTAGGAAGCCCGCCTAAAGCGGGCTTTCATCGTTAATGGTTTGCGAATGACTGTTCACGCCGTTAATACGTAGTGCATGTTTCTGTACCGTTGCCGGATATGTGGCATCTCTTCGTGATCTTGCCGTACTTGCCTGTGCAGACCTTGTCGCCCGCCGAGTTAATCCGGCAACGTTCTGTTGTTTCGGCGAACGCGGATACCGTGAATACAGCCAGGACTACCGCTAAAAATAAACGTGCCATATTAAAAGCCCTCCGCTTTGCTTATTGCTTCACTACACCACGCATCCCAACGTTGCCAACCGTCGACAACTGCGGCGCTCTGCATATCGATGCGTAACTTCTGGTACGTGGTCGATGTTGTATCGGCGTTCTGCGGCGTATGCGCCAGCATCAGATCGACAGTTTCACGGTCTAACTTACATTCAGTGCGCAGCAATTCAGCCCACGACCGGCGCAGGTCGTGCACGGTGCACGGTACGACTACCGGTTCGCCGTTCTCGTCTTCGTAACTGGCCATCACGTTCAGCCGGTTTAATACCAGGTTCGGTGTTGTCGCGCCGACTTCCCATAAGCGCCCGATCTCGTTGGTGGAACGCGCCAGCACCGCGCGCAGGTTACTAAGGATCGGCACTTCCTGCGGCTTGCCGTTCTTCGTGCGCTTGCCAGGGATGACCCAAATGTCGCCGCGCAGTTCCTGCCGTGCCATCTCCGTGGCTTCACGCTTACGCCGACCTGTCAGCATAATGACCCGCAGCGCGTTACCGGCATCGTTGTCGGGTAGCTGGTTGAACAGTTCGCGGAATTGTCCCGCCGTTAAGGTGGCCTGTCGTGGTTCCGTCTTCGGTGGTAATTGGTTCTTATCGATGCTGGCCTTCAGCGTTTGCGGTACGGCGATCGGCTCGTCTTGTTCGTTGGCTATACCGTGTTTGAAGCCGTAAGCAAACATGCGCGGGATAAAGCGCGCACCACGGCTTAAGGCATTGGCCTGAACTTTGCCATCACGCTCAATCATACCGGCGCGCACGTTATTAACGATTTCCACAATGCGCCGGTAGTTCATTTCGACCGCTACCAGGTTGCCGCATACCGGCGACCAGTGCTTACGCCATAGGCGGGAAAGGTCGACCGCTGCGCCTGGCGTCCCTTCGGCGTCGATCCACTTGTTGAACAGCGTGTCCATTGTCCACCGTGGGCGCTCGTCAGCCGGTTTTACTTCGTTGCGTAGCACTTGTGCCACTAGTTCGCCGTAAAGCTCGCAGGCGGTCGCATAGGCCGTTTTTGAGTTGCCTACGGTATGACGCTTGCCGCCGTGCCTGAAAAACCACGTTAGCACTTCGCTACCGGCTGGCGTGACGCGTTTAAGCAGGTACAGCCCGCCAGCGGGCGCGATGGTTTTCACCGGCTGCGTGACGGACTTTTTACCTTCAGGGATCCGCAGTCGTGCGACGTCGCGGTCGTTTTTAATCATGGCGCTGTACCCCGTAGAACGGTTGGCATACAGGGAAGGGCGTTTGCTTGTAATGGACGACATCCAGCGCAGGCGGTAAAGTATCGATCAGTTTCACAGATGCTTACCTCATTTGTGAGATTAGAAGACGCCGTTACTGTTGACGCAGTAGCGGCGTTTTTGTGTTTAAGTGGCAACCACTTAAAAAACGTGTAACGAGTATATGATGCACATCGGCAAAGAATCAATGATGTAGATGCATTGAACAGTCATAATTAAACTGTAAGCACTAAAAAACCCGCTGATGCGGGCTGAATTACTGGCGGGACCGGTCGCGAATTATTGTGGGGCCGGCGTTCCATATCCGCCGATGATCATTGCGTCGCTATCCTCGTGGAATTGCAGCACCACGGCGACACCTGCGCGCACCATATCGGCGATCACGACTGCGCTTGCACCTGCCCGGACAAGCTCGCCGAGTGTGGCGGGACCAGTGTTAAGGCGTGCGGCGATTTGTTCGACGTTCATTTGTGATACCCCGTTTTTTCACCAGACATCGCGAGTAGCGCCGACCGGTGACGCTGGATGGGCTTCGGTACGTTCGGATCGTCCGCTTTCATAACTTTGCCGGTGGATTTACCCGCGTCGACCTTCGAACCTGCGCGCGTCTTCGTTGCGTTGTCGGACTGTGCGCCAGCCCTACCGATACCGGCAGGCACGGTGCCTGTTTGCGTCTTCACGATGGTGATTTGCCGGAAAACCATATCCACGACCAGCGCGTCGCCGTTGTCAGCAGTTCGCACGATAGAAACGTCCGCAAGCCCCATATTTTCGTAAACTTCGTAACGCGTCGTCACGGTTACAGGGATTTTCAGTTCCGACAGCGCCTTCAGTTGGTTGTAGGCATCCGCCGTACGCTTGCGCCCATTCATAAAGCGATCGGCAAAATTGGTTACTTCGTCAATCAGGCCGGTGATCGGCGTATTGCTGATAAAGCCGGTTAACGTCAGTTCACGCTGTTGCGGCCTAATGTTGTCCGTAATATCGACGTCGCCTTCAGTCGGGAACGCCGTTATTGCGTTCGACCAGTGATGCCGCTCGTCGTCGACGCAGTCGAACGACATCGACGCTAAGTTCGTGCCGTCGATACGGAAGATACTGTCGCCCGCATCATTGAACAGGAAATTAACGGGCGACCATTTACGATCCCCCAGGTATTGCGATAAGTCAGTCATAAGCGATTGTCACTTTATCGAAGAAAGAAAAAGCCGCCTTAATTGGCGGCTTCGTTGGTGTTTGTTGCGGCGCGTTCTCTTTCCGCTCGCCGTTTCATTGCAAAGCGGATGGTTCGTGCGATCTCTGCGCGGCTGCGGCGGTAAATGTAGCGGCGTGCTGTCATGGTGGTTTAGTCTCCGTTTGACTGTTTAAGCGCGTGTCAGGCGCTGTAAAGCGTCTACAAACATCATCATTTCAACGCCTGCAACGTAGTTTGCTTCTTCCTTCTCGCTGTCGAAGTTGCGGCATCCGATCTTCTCAATAAATAGATCGTTCATACGGTCATCAAGCTTGTCTGCGTCCATAACAAGCGCTTCAGGCATACCATTAGCCATAAGAATGATCATGTTACGGCGTGCGCGTAATTCGTTCTCATTAACCATGTTTAGCCGCCTTAATAGCTGCGCTTTGTGCAAGGGCGTAACCTTCGTGTTCATCGAAACGGATCTCCGGATGATGTTGCGCCATATACGCCGCGTAATACGCTTCGATAAGGTCGCCGCTGTCGTTATGGTAGTGGTATTTTTTTCCTGGTTGCGCCTGAAGTATTGCGCGTTTAGCTTCTACTGTGTTTCTGCTCATTGTTAAGCATCCTTAAGTCTAAATTCGTTGTGACCTAAACCGACTGTCTCGCCGTACTCGTTGCGCTGTAGCCCTGCATATACCTTGATGCTACGGCGTTCGGCTGCGCGCCGAAATTCCCTGATCAGGGATTCAGGTGCGCGGGTCAGTAAGAAGCGTTCGCCTTTTGCTACGCGGTCAGCCAGTACGCGTGCAAGCTGCATACAGACATCAGATTCAGCAGACGGCGGAAGATGTGAACAATCAATTGTTCTGGATAGGTCAAGAGTGACTTCGTTATCGCTACCGCGATCGAAGGTAACAACGTCTTTTTCTTTCGTAGGGATCTGCATGGTGGTTTCTTCCGATTGGTGGCCTTACTTGCGGGCATCCAGGGGAACCAGACGCCCGCTTTCGGGTACGACAGACGATAATCAACAGTGACAGATTACGGACGAATTACGGACAAATCAAATTAAAACAAGGAGTTACGGGATATATTTTACATCATGTTACATATCTTTTTTACAGAAGTGCGGATTTCTGTCGATGCGGTGCCAGCAGGAAGAAGGGTGACCAAGAAAGCCATCTCATTATCAAGTGATGCCCATTGCTCGCCGTGGAATTTAATCTGTGGTGTTCCGTCGTGGTAACGATAATCCGCTATGCTGCGCAGAATAGCCGTCACGCTGTTTTCTTCCTCATGGGCGTGTTTCCCTATGTCTTTTTGCTCATGGTTTACCAGCGTGCGCCTTGTGCGTTTTTTCTCGATGGCTCGCCATAGTTTTTCGTTGCTTGCTTCAGCATTTTGAATATCGCCAATGTGTGCGGGTGTCTCGTCTATTTCCGCCAGCGTCGCCAGCACACGCATCCGTAAATCCTGCATTGACGCGATCCGGCTTTGTTCTGCCTGCCTTTCTTTAAAGGCTTCGTGACTGTTGTGACTCGCCGGTCTTTGTGGCTGGTGGGTGTTAATGATCATGCTGAGGTGTCCTTCTTATGCTGGCGGACGACCATTTCGCCGAACGACCACGACGGATGGTTAAACTCTTTCGCGTCGGCCTGCCGGTGCTGCGTAAATTCACGTTGCAGGTCGCGATCTGGGTAGCCTGCCATCATGACTTCCCACGGAAGGAAGAACGCTTCCCAATCGGGGCCGAAAATATCAACCGGATCGCCGATATAGATTTTAAATTCGCGTACCGCTTCGACGAACTGCGGATGCGTGTTCCAGGTCGGCTTACCAACGGCAAGATCCCGCTCTGCGTTCGCCGCTACCAGGCGCTGGCGAATGTTCTTAAGGCGTGCTGCGGTTGTTCCTGTTCTCATTTGCTTAATGCCTCCAGTGCGCGGCGTTCGGCTTCAGCGGCGCGAATATCGGAAAGACGCTGCACGCAGTCGAGCGCGAATTTAATGCTGTCCGGGTTAGCGCCGCCGAATAACTGCCCGACAAGGCGTTCCGTCAGACCGTCCAGATCGCTTAAATCGACCTCGTCCATGTTGATTGGATCAATAGACGGCTTCGGCATATGCGACAGCAACGCTTTAAACACGGTTTCCGCTTTCGCGCTGGATGCCCGCTTGCCGATATCTTTAAGCAGGCCGGAAGCGTCCAGCGGCGCATCGGGGTGTTCTGCGTTGTGGTCGGCGACCCATAACCGGATCATTCGATCGAAGTTCATGCGACCCGCCGGTCTGCCCGCCGGATTACCCGACCGGCCTTTCTGGAATTGAGTTTTAGCCCGACCGTTAGCGGTTGACTGTTTAACAGGTTGTTTCGGCGCGCGTGGCATCGTTGTGATTCCTTTTTGCAGTGGTGTACGCCGTCAAGCGTACAATGGCCATCGCGGATGCCTGAAATTTGTATTTGACCTGTTAATGACCTGTTCGACCTGTTCCACGTTGTCGAACAGGCGGACGCGGATCTGTCAGTGTCGTAGTGATGTATATATGAATAAGTGGTTGTCATTATTTATGGTTGTCGCTTTTAATCTTTTACCTTTAAAAGCGGGTTTTGCTCTTGTGTTACCTACGTGGTGGGTAACACAAACTGTTGGTAACGCAACAAGTGTAATTTTGCCGGAAGGTGGGTAACACAAATATGCTTTGCTTCAGCGTAACTAAACCTTTTACTTGCTTATTCTATGTTTGTGCTCCGTTTGTGTTACCTACAATAAAAGGGTGGGTAACACAAAACACATAAAGCCAGTAATGGCGCGGTTCATAGTGTTACCTACACGTTGGTAACACAAAGCGATACCTACGCAGATCGACAGCCCAATCACCAATAAAAAACCCCTATAAAGGGGTTTTATTATGTTGGTGTATTTTTGTGTGTTTGTTTGTGTTACCAACGCAGATCTCTATACGTTGGTAACACAAAAGGTAACACAAACTAAACCAACTGATATTTAGCGCCGTTACGCCCTGCGGCAGGTTCGACGCATTTAATGATACAGCTTGCTTCCATCGTCTTAAGATAGTCGTTAGCAATGCGCCGTGACACGCTGAACTCCATGACGATATTGTTAGCGGACACCGGTTTGTTAACACTCGCCATGTATTCGCGCACTTCCTTCATGCGATCAAGTCGTCCGTCTTTCTTTGCTGCGTTTGCGGAAATAGCACCGCGCTTAACTTCGAAAGCATCGAACAGCTTCGGATAGACGGTTTTAGCGTGGGTCTGTGGGCCGGTGTCGAACGACGCGCCGCTTATGCCGTGCTCTGGTGCTTTATGACAATCGGATCGCATCGTTTCGCCGAACCATTCGTCGGCATCGGCGATCGCTGTCTTCTCTTCGTCGGCTGTCATGATCCTGACGTCGACGAACTCGATACCATAATACAAGCCTTTCGGCATACCATTACCGCGCCGTTTGGTCGCTGCAAGGTTTAAGCAATTAGGCTTACTCTTATCCGGCACGGTTAGAACAAATGCGGACGTAACACCGGCTTCGAGTGCACCGCCACCGGACATCACTTCTTCGTTTGCTTTGGTAGTGTGGTGTAGCGAAAACGTCGCGCCGTTCATACGACAGGAGATACGCATCATTGCGTTGGCGATGACGGTCATATCGTCGTTACCGTTTTCCTTCAGCGGCTGGCCCGACAGCGTCGAGTTACGCGCCGCTTTGCGCTGTGTATCGATGATCACTAACGCTGGCTCGTTGTTCGTCTTTGCGCGCATTTTAACGCACCAGGCGTCTACTGCTTCGTCGTTCCCCAGGTCGGGCAAGGTGTTTACTATATGGAAGCGATCGCGCCAGCCGGTGCGCGCGCCGTGGTGTTCTTCACAGGCTTGTAACATACCATCGATATTGTTGAACTCAAGATCGGCGTAAATTACATGTGCACGCTTAGAACGCATAAAGCCAAGCATTTCCATCCCGTTTGCCACACAATAGCCAAGGTATGCCGCGAAAGTAGTTTTACCAGTGTTCGGCGGACTGTAAATAACGCCGTAGTCACCGATCTGAATCATACCGTCGACCAGTGGGCGTCCTTTATCCGGCGCTTGTTGGATGTCTTTCGGCGTGCTGCGGTCTTCTAAACAGTTAAATCTTGTCTGTAAGCCCCAATAACGCGCCGTAGCGGTGCCATCAAGTAACTCGCCGTCATAAATTTCTACGTCTTCCAGGCTGCGGATTTTAGCTGTATATCCTAACAACGACGCTTGCTTATTAAAGCTTAAAGACGGGACATCCATCAGGTGCAGCGGGTACAGCACGCCGTCTCGCAATCTGACGCTAAATTCGTCAGAAATATCAACAGGGATGCCGGTATGGGGAATCATTAGCAGCGCGTGTCGGTTGTTTTTACCATCACGGTAATAAGCAACCATGAAACGGAAGCCTTTAAGATAGTGCGCTATTTGCGATCCTAAGACGTCATAGCGTTCAGGTAATACAATATCAACCATAGATACGGTTACGCTGCTTCCGCTGGCATTGCGTTTAATATCGGTGACGTGTTCTAACTGATCAACGAAATCTTCCGGATCGTGAATAATGGTCGATGTAAAATTGATGCCTTTATCAGTCGACAAGTTAACCACGACGTCACGCTCATCTGACGCAGCGATCATTTCTGGTCGCGTCCAGGCGTTGTCTAAAAAGGCATCGTTTTCGGCATTTTCCAGTAAGGCATCAATGATTCCGTCATTGCTGTCGTATTCGCGGGTAAGCTCTGCGCGCGCTTCGTCAACGCTCAGCGGCTTAAAAAAGTTTACGACGTTTGCGTCCTGCTTGCGTGGTGTACGGCCTTTACGGGATTGTGTATTCGTAGTAGTCTTATCAATAGCGGTTGTCATTTATTGACCCTCCGCCGACAGGTTATAACTTGTTCTGCAATATGACCGGTCATATAATTAATCTCGTTGATCGCGTGATTGATACCAATTAAAAAAGCTCGTCTGGCAGGACGGGCTTTTTTATTTCCCTTTTTACTCATGCTGCGCGGCCTCTGTTCGGCGGGTTTACGGCTTCACTACGTGCTAACGCCCAGGCGTTAAGCCGTGCGGGATCCCATAAACGCCGCGACGATGCCAATTGTACCGGTTTGGGGAATGTTGGGTCGCTTCCCAGGATTTTATAAAACAGGGTGCGACCAATACCGATGTGTTCGGCGGCTTGTTTGGCATTTAAAAACATGTTCGTTACCTTGCTTTGTGGTTAAGACAGATACGAACATATGCGAACACTTTACAGACATCAACAAAAATAACTACTATATATCAATGTGTTACGGGATATCGATTACCTCTTTTTCTAGCCATTTCTGATATTTAGCGATTGCATCAGTAACCATTTTTTGAAGCGTTTCAGGTTGATAGGTAGACGCAATAGCGCTAGCCTGGCTCTTAGCACCTTTAACGTGATTCAA
Source organism: Citrobacter sp. CFNIH10 (assembly GCF_002934585.1). Taxonomy (NCBI): domain Bacteria; kingdom Pseudomonadati; phylum Pseudomonadota; class Gammaproteobacteria; order Enterobacterales; family Enterobacteriaceae; genus Citrobacter; species Citrobacter sp. CFNIH10. The sequence continues at coordinate 4,597,354 of NZ_CP026216.1, read as the reverse complement.
AATAAGATCCGCTTCAATAAACGTCAGCCCGCTTCCGGGATTATTCAGCTCATCGTTTGCGGATAGCTGCGAAGCTGTTCGACGTAGATCATGCACAGTCATAACGGCGTTACCGCAGGCCGCGCGCATATCTGGCAAACGGTGATTAATCGCCGTTGGGCTGATACCAAAAATAAAACCGCCGTCTACGCACGCACGTGCAGCGGTGAAAATCTCTTTCATTGCTGGGCTGATCGGTACATTGAGCGGGAAACCTGTTTTAGTTCGTGAACCAGGGATCCGCCACAAGCCGGCGTCTTCGTCGATTTCTTCCCATCGACCGCCGACAACTTCACCTTTGCGCAATGGCGCACAGATAAGCATACGCGCTGCCAAATGTGCCGGTCTGGTTTCGTCTTCGCACAAATACCGCCATAACGTGCGTAGCTGGTTTTTTTCCAGATAGTTTGTACGTGGCTGTAAAGAGCGTTCAAGATCGGCGTTATTTTTGCCTAACAGTTTTTGCAACGTCATCAGCGTTTCGAACGTCTCGATGTCAAACTGACTTTCAAGGTAGTTACGCAAGGCCATCAGAATGTCGCGAATTTTTTTGGCTGTGTTAACACTGTGTTTTTCGGCGATAGTTCGGATCAAGGTGTGTGCGCCTGCACGCGTGAAGTTTTCGATCGTGGTTTCGCCGTAAGACGACAACCGGTTACAATGTTTCTCCCAGGTGCTTACGTACGTTTTAACAGTGGAATCGGCAGGCGCGAACGCCGGATTGTTAATATAAACCCTGAAGAGGGCGTTAAGATCTTGAGGAACGACGACCTTTTCCGCCCTGGCATCGACACCGCGCTTTATGTTACTCATGATCTCGCGGTGGCGTTCCTGCGCCGCTGCTAGCGTCCATGACGAGCGCGGACCGATCGATATGTCTTTACCCTCTCTGCGGGTGATATAGCTACCAGTGACGCCACCGGAAGACGTACGGCGCAGGACAAGTGACAGGCCAGGTAAAGCACCGTTTAGCACAGATACCCGCATAACGTTTTTGTCGGCGGGCAGCGTCAGCGCGTCTACCTGTGCCTGTTTGGTGATTTTCTTCGGTGCTTTCATTTCAATTACCCATTTTTTGAAATAGGCACCCATTAAAGCACCCAATTTGATAGTGTTTCAATGTGTTTTTTAATGTTCGGATGTGTTCTCGTTTGTTCTCAGTGCCTGTGTTTGTTACGGGATGCTGTGTGCGGGGATTAAATCCGTATTTCCTGATCTGGATAATGCCAGCGTAGGGAAGTCAGACACTGCTCGTGTCCCTTCTTCGCGCGGGCAGGAGCGTAACCATGCAGCCTGACCTGCACAGCCGCGAACATGCGGTTCGTACCTTACAAGATTTTCGTACCCTTTCTCCGTTAACACATTGTATGACCAATGACGTCGTGCAGAGTTTTACCGCCAATACGCTACTGGCGCTGGGGGCTTCTCCGGCGATGGTGATTGAGCCCGAAGAAGCTCGCCAGTTTGCAGCCCTTGCCAGCGCGTTGCTCATCAACGTCGGCACGTTGACACAACCGCGTGCACATGCAATGCGGGCGGCGGTTGAGCAGGCAAACAGCGCCAAAACTCCATGGACACTGGACCCGGTTGCCGTAGGCGCGCTTGAATACCGTCGCCGTTTCTGCCTAGAACTCCTTGCCTTAACACCGGCTGCCATTCGCGGTAACGCCTCTGAGATCCTGGCGTTAGCCGGTGAAAGCGCTGGCGGGCGTGGAGTGGATGCTACCGACCCGGTTGCAACGGCTCTGCCGGCGGCGCAGATTCTGGCACGCCACACCGGCGCTGTTGTGGTAGTCACCGGCGAAGTGGATTACATCACCGACGGCGAGTGCACTCTGAGCGTCACCGGCGGCGATCCGCTGATGACGAAAGTCGTGGGCACTGGCTGTGCGCTTTCCGCCGTGGTCGCCGCCAGCTGCGCGCTACCCGGAAACCGGATCGAAAACATCGCGTCCGCCTGTGGATGGATGAAACTGGCAGGACAGCACGCCAGCAAAATCTGTCACGGACCCGGCAGTTTTCTTCCGGCGTTTCTTGATGCGCTCTACACCCTGGATGCGGAGGTCGCAGCATGAAGCGGATTAACGCACTGACCATTGCCGGTACCGATCCCAGCGGCGGCGCCGGTATTCAGGCCGATCTGAAAACCTTCTCGGCGCTCGGCGCTTACGGCTGTGCGGTAATTACCGCGCTGGTGGCGCAGAATACACGCGGCGTGCAGTCGGTGTATCGCATTGAACCGGATTTTGTCGCCGCCCAGCTCGATTCGGTGTTCAGCGATGTGCGCATTGATACCACCAAAATCGGTATGCTGGCGGAAACCGATATCGTTGAGGCGGTGGCGGAGCGACTGGAACGCCATCAGGTGCAGAATGTCGTACTCGACACAGTCATGCTGGCGAAAAGTGGCGATCCGTTATTGTCGACTTCCGCCGTTGAGACATTGCGCAGGCGACTGTTGCCACAGGTTTCACTCATTACGCCCAATCTGCCTGAAGCGGCAGCGCTGCTGGATTGCCCGCACGCACGAACAGAAAAAGAGATGCTGGAACAGGGGCGGGCGTTGCTGGCGATGGGCTGTGGTGCAGTGTTGATGAAAGGCGGTCATCTGGACGATGAACAAAGTCCTGACTGGCTCTTTACAGCGACCGGTGAACAGCGCTTTACCGCACCGCGGGTGATGACCAAAAACACGCACGGCACCGGATGTACGCTCTCTGCGGCGCTGGCCGCGCTGCGTCCACGACATGCTGACTGGGCCGGGGCGGTGCAGGAGGCGAAAGTCTGGCTGTCGGCGGCGCTCGCGCAGGCTGACACACTGGAGGTTGGACACGGCATCGGGCCGGTTCATCATTTCCACGCGTATTGGTAGCGTATATACTGGCAGCAGACTGGCAGTCAGGAAAAAGACTCATGGAACAAGCGCATACTCAACTTATCGCGCAACTGAACGAACGTATTTCAGCGGTGGATAATACCCCACTGTATATCAAGTTTGCCGAAACGGTGAAAAATGCCGTGCGCAGTGGTGTGATTGCGCATGGCAACATTTTGCCTGGCGAACGCGATCTCAGTCAGTTAACGGGCGTTTCGCGCATCACGGTGCGCAAAGCGATGCAGGCGCTGGAAGAAGAAGGCGTGGTGACGCGTGCTCGCGGCTACGGCACGCAGATCAACAACATCTTTGAATATTCGCTGAAAGAGGCGCGTGGGTTTTCTCAACAGGTGGTGCTGCGCGGGAAAAAACCGGACACCTTATGGGTCAACAAACGGGTGGTTAAGTGTCCGGAAGAGGTGGCGCAACAGCTGGCGATTGCCGCCGGCAGCGATGTGTTTCTGCTTAAGCGCATCCGCTACGTTGATGAGGACGCGGTTTCTATCGAGGAGTCGTGGGTACCCGCGCATCTTATTCATGATGCCGATGAAATTGGCATATCGCTGTACGACTATTTCCGCAGCCAGCATATCCATCCCCAGCGCACGCGCTCACGGGTGAGTGCAAAGATGCCGGATGCTGAATTCCAGTCGCATATCCAGATGGACAGCAAAGTGCCGGTGCTGGTGATCAAACAGGTAGCGCTTGACCAACAGCAGCGGCCCATCGAGTACAGCATCAGCTACTGCCGAAGCGATTTATACGTCTTTGTGTGCGAGGAGTAACGCCTCGCGAAACGGCGCACAGTCACCGCCGCGATGTCCTACCACCCACGATGCCACGGCGTTGCCGAGCAGCACGGCATCCGCCAGCGACCAGCCCGACGCCAGCCCGGCCAGCATGCCGCCCGCGTGGCTGTCACCGGCGCCAATCGTGTCAACGACCGTTGTCGGGAAGGCGGGGACGCATCCGGAAGATTGCGCGCTGAAGTACCAGGCGCCTTCTTTGTCATGGCGCACGATTAACGGCGCAGAAAATTGCTTCACCCATTGCGCACCTAAGTCTTCCACATCCTGGCTGAGACCAAACCGCTCCGCCGCGATTTCGGCTTCCTGACGATTGAGCGACACCAGAGGGCGACAAGCCAGAATGCGTGACATCAGTGCATCAGGAATATCGCCAATGCGCGGGCCAAAATCGATAAACGGCATAACGCGATCCAGCCCTTCCAGCCACTGCACCAACAGCTCGCCGCAGGGTGAGGAGAGTTGATAGCCCGAAAGATAAATCAGGCTGTCAGGTGGGATGGTGAGCTGGGCCAGCCAGTCGGTATTCCACTGGTTCTCCACGCCGCTGAATGACATAAACGTGCGCTCGCCATCCGGTTCGACCAGCGCAAGGCACCAGCCGTTGTCACCTTGTGTGGTCTCGATGAGGCTGTGTAACCCTTCTTTCGCCATCCGGTTACGAATGATCTCGGCCCATACGCCCTGGCCCAGCGGCAGGGCGTTACCGGCATCAATACCCAGCCGTTTCAGCGCCACGGCGATGTTCAGCGCGCAGCCGCCGACGTTAACGCCTTGCTGTTTCAGTTCAATGTCACACCCGCGCCAGGGCAGGGCATAGGCATCAGCGATGACATCGATGACCGCCGCGCCGATAACCGTGACCGGATGGCGGGTCGTTAACCCCGGCAACAGTTCGGCTAAACGTGAAGTGTTCATGACGCCTCCCGACGTTGGCGCAGACGAGCAAGCGCCGTCGCATAGCGGTTGAAATCGAGCTGATTGACCGTATCCAGCTCTTGTTTCCATACCGGGTTGATGGCACCTATACCCTGCAACGCGCCGCAAATGGCCGTTGCCATTGCTCCAATGGTATCGGTATCGCCGCCGAGGTTGGCACACAAAATGGCGCAGCGATTGGGATCCGTTTGCGCCAGTTCGACCATCGCGATGGCGCAGGCCACCGATTCGATCGTGCTGGTTCCGGCGCCAATCACCTGATACAACTGTTCGCTGGCCGCTTCGGCTCCGTCAGCATTGCGCACAATTTTCAGCGCCATCTCCAGACGCGCACAAAGCGATGCGCTGAACGTAGTAATGCGCTTTTGCTGGGCGTGCAGGGCGATGGCGGGAAGCGAGTCAACAATTGCGGCCCAGGAATCACCCTCAATCGCCCGTGAAATCGCCCATGCCACCACCACCGCACCGGCGATAGCCAGATCGGATTTGTGCGTCGGGCTGGAGGCCAGCGCGATATCCTCAATAAACGTATCCAGATCGCGGGCGGGCAGCAGGCATCCCAATGGCGATACGCGCATGGCCGCGCCGTTGGTGACGCCGTTATTCTCCAGTTCTGCTACCGGTTTCCCGTCGCGAATCGCGTTCAGGGCGATTTTCGACGTCGGCCCGAGAACGTTTTTATTGAAGGCGTCAAAGCGCAACGCCCAGTCGAGAATGTTCCGTCCAATCAGGTCCGGGTCGATCTCGCCGTCGCGTTCCAGCAGAGCATCCGCCAGACAGAGCGCCATTGAGGTATCGTCGGTAAATTCTGCGCGGCCAAAATAACAGGCCGCATTATTTTCTTTTGGGCCCGGCAGAAAGCGGTCAATCCAGCCAAAGTGTGCTTTGACGCGGGTTCTTGGCCACAGTTCTGACGGCATACCCATCGCATCCCCTAACGCCTGCCCGTAAAGAGCACCGAGAATACGTTCTGCTTTCATTTTACTTCCCCTTGTGTCAACGCAGTCTCGCGAACTTCAATAGCGGTAATTTCTTTGTCCGATTCGCGAAAGAAAATCATGAATAGTACGGCTATCACGGCGATCATCACCGCCCCGAATGTCCACATGCCCGCCCAGTTGAAGGTCAGGCCATTGACCGGCTCCGGATAAGCAAACATTTTTTCCATCATCACGCCGCCGAGACGGTAGCCCAGCAGGCTGCCGAAGCCCTGACAGCAGAGCGTAATCAACCCCTGTGCGGCGGTACGCATATGCACTGGCGCTTTTTTATCGACGTAGATGTACGCCGTCACGTAATAGAAGTCATAGCTCACGCCGTGCAGCAAAATACCGAGGAACAGGAGGGCATAGGTGAAATATTCGTCTGCGCTGCCGTAGATGAAAAAGCCGTAGCGAATCGCCGCGGTGATAAGACCAAGTAGCAATACCTTCTTAATACCAAAGCGTTTCGTAAAGAAAGGCAGCGCCAGCATAAAGAAGATTTCGGAGAACTGACCGAGGGTCATCCAGCCGGTGGCGTTTTTCATCCCCACTTCGGTCAGATACCCATTGGCGAAGATGTAATAGAACGCCAGTGGCATCGCGAAAAGGAACGAGCAGAAGAAAAAGACGAGGAAGTTTTTATCACGCAGCAGGATCAGCGCATCCAGGCCCAGCATGACTTTGACGTCCATCTTGCCGGTGCTTTTCGGCGGGGTATCCGGCAGAAAGAAGGCAAACACACCCAGCAGCGCAGAGCTGGCCGCCGTCACCAGCAGCGGGATGTTGGTTGGCGAGATGTCATTATAGCCCAGCATCTGTGGCAGGAATCCACAGGCGAGACCAGAGGCAATCCAGCCGATGGTGCCCATTACGCGGATGCGCGGGAAGTCACGCTCCACGTCCGGCACGTTAGCAAACGCGATGCTGTTGGTCAGCGCAATGGTTGGCATATAGGTGAGCGAATAGGCCAGCAGCAGTGGGAAGAATCCACCGAACGTCGTCTGCTGAGCGGCAAAATACATCAGTACCGCACCGGCGAACATCAGTACTGCCAGCACTTTTTGCGCCGAGAAGAAACGGTCGGTCAGCGAGCCCACGAGGATCGGCGACAGAATTGCGGCGATCGCCGTACAGGCATAAGACCAGCCAATCTCACCGGCGGTAAAACCACTTTTACTCAACCAGAGCCAGAGCGGAACAAACCAGGCTCCCCAGATAAACCATTCAACGAACATCATGAACGACAGTTTCACTGTAGTTTTCATCTTTAAATCCTTCATGACAGGTAAGGTACGCCATGACAGTACCATTTAATGATACCTTTTAAATACCTTTGAGGTGAAACCTTGACCGTCTTAACACTTTATCGTCAGTGAATCGTGCCAGCAGATAGCGCTGAAAAATCCCCGAAAGATGGAAAAAATGGTCGGTCGGTACCAGACTTATGGCTGCCCGCAAAACGCGGGTCAGGACAATCCACATTCCGACGCATTCGGAACTTACGGGAGCATAACTATGACTGATATTGCGCAGTTGCTTGGCAAAGACGCCGACAGCCTCTTACAGCATCGTTGCATGACCATACCCTCAGACCAACTCTATCTGCCCGGACATGATTACGTCGACCGCGTGATGGTGGACAACAACCGTCCGCCTGCGGTACTGCGTAACATGCAGACGTTGTATAACACCGGGCGTCTGGGGGGAACGGGTTACCTGTCCATTTTACCGGTCGATCAGGGAGTGGAACACTCGGCAGGGGCGTCGTTTGCCGCCAACCCGCTCTATTTCGACCCGAAAAACATCGTTGAACTGGCGATCGAAGCCGGATGTAACTGTGTGGCCTCAACCTATGGCGTACTGGCTTCCGTCTCGCGTCGTTACGCGCATCGCATTCCGTTTCTGGTGAAACTCAACCATAACGAAACCCTCAGCTATCCGAATACCTACGACCAGACGCTGTATGCCAGCGTAGAGCAAGCGTTCAATCTGGGGGCGGTGGCCGTAGGCGCAACCATCTACTTTGGTTCAGAAGAGTCACGTCGGCAGATTGAAGAGATTTCCGCCGCCTTTGAACGGGCGCATGAGCTGGGTATGGTCACCGTACTGTGGGCCTATCTGCGAAATGCCGCGTTCAAAAAAGAGGGCGTCGATTACCACGTCTCCGCCGACTTAACCGGGCAGGCGAACCATCTGGCGGCAACGATTGGTGCGGATATCGTCAAACAGAAAATGGCGGAAAATAACGGCGGATACAAAGCCGTGAATTATGGCTACACCGACGATCGCGTCTACAGCAAACTGACCACAGAGAACCCGATCGATCTGGTGCGCTATCAACTGGCAAACTGCTACATGGGGCGTGCCGGGTTGATTAACTCCGGCGGCGCGGCAGGCGGCGAAACTGACCTGAGCGACGCGGTACGTACGGCGGTAATCAACAAACGTGCAGGCGGGATGGGGTTGATTCTGGGTCGTAAAGCTTTCAAAAAATCGATGGCTGACGGCGTGAAATTGATCAACGCCGTGCAGGATGTCTATCTCGATAACAAAGTGACGATTGCTTAACGCAGTAGCGGGCAATCTGGCGGCAGTCGACACCGCAATGCAGCGGGCAGGATTTCGATATGAAATTCCTGTCCGCTCAGCGGTTCGCCATCAAGATTAAAGGTAATGTCATGCGGTGCCCGGATATCAAACCAGGCCGAAGCGCCGTCGATGATATTGGGGTTTTCCTCCTGTGGTTTCAGGGTGGAAAATAGCGCGGGCAGGATCTCTTCCCCGGTGAAAATCCGCAGTTGCAGCAAACCGTCGTTGATCAACGCATTCGGACACAACTGCTGACCGCCGCCAGCCTGACGCCCATTACCAATCCCAATCACCAGCGCATCACCCTGCCAGTGGAAGTTCTCACCACGGATTTCGCAACGGTCCGGTTTTAGCGTATCCATGCGCATCAGGCCGTGAATGATGTATGACACGCCGCCCAGCGCCGCTTTCAGTTTTTCCGGCGTCTCGGTGGTGATGCGCGTACCAAAACCACCGGTTGCCATATTGATAAAACAGGTTTTATCGTTGACTTGCGCCATATCAATCTCAATGGCGTTACCGACAATCGCCAGCTTCAGCGCCTTATCTAACTCCTCGGGGATCCCGACGCTGGTGGCAAAGTCATTGGCGGTGCCCAGTGGCAGAATGCCCAGTGCGGGAATATCGGCCCCCTCACACTGGATCAGCGCTGTCGATACTTCGTTAATCGTGCCGTCACCGCCGCCGGCGATCACCGTTTCAACGCCCAGACGACGAGCCTCTTCGACATAGCGCTGCGCATCGCCTTTTTCCCAGGTAACGCGAACGTGAATCTCTACTCCTTCGTCACGGAGCAGCCCAATGGCGTCCCGCAGTACGGGGTTATCAGCACTTTTACCATTCAGAATCAATACGCTGGAGGGAAAATGATCCATTCCTTTTTTGCCTGTTTGTTTTTGGAATCTATGAAGAAAGTGTATAGCAGAAACGAAAAGGGGAGGTCAGAACAGGCTTAAAATACGCACACAATATACGATTCAGGCCGCAAAAAAATAAGCCTGCGTAAGGGAGATTACGCAGGCTAAGGAGGTGGTTCCTGGTACAGCTAGCATTTATGGGTTATGTTTTTCAGCGAAACGGATAATACCCTTAATGAACGAAGCGGTATGTGATCGGTTTCTAAGATTCCTCCTGGCGTGAAAAAATAACCCTGATTAACTATTTAGCGTGCGGATTTCGCGTCGATTCGCCGGAAAAATTGCGCATTAACAGTGCATAATCTAGCATCAGATCCTGTGGAACAGGGATCCATACGGTATAACCGTCCCCCGGCGCCACTGGCATTGGCTCGCCTTTGGCGTTTTCCATCTGCGCTAACGTGAAGTTCACGTTGCCCTGTGGAGTCATCAGTTCCAGGCTGTCGCCGACGGAGAATTTATTTTTCACTGCCACGGCCGCGAGGTCGCCATTGCGCTCACCGGTAAACTCACCCACGAACTGCTGACGCTCGGATACCGAGTAACCGTATTCGTAGTTCTGATAATCGTCATGGGTGTGGCGACGCAGAAAACCTTCGGTGTAACCACGGTGCGCCAGACCTTCCAGCGTTTCCAACAACTGCGGATCAAACGGCTTACCGGCAGCGGCGTCGTCAATCGCTTTACGATAAACCTGTGCGGTACGCGCGCAGTAGTAGAAGGATTTGGTGCGGCCTTCAATTTTCAGCGAGTGCACGCCCATCTGCGTCAGGCGTTCAACGTGGGCAATGGCACGCAGATCTTTCGAGTTCATGATGTAAGTGCCGTGCTCGTCTTCGAACGCGGTCATGTATTCGCCCGGGCGCTGGGCCTCTTCAATCATAAACACTTTATCGGTTGGCGCGCCGATACCCAGCGTCGGCTCCACGTTTTGTACCGGAATCGGCTCGTATTTGTGGACGATATTACCGACCACATCTTCTTTGCCTTCCTGTACGTTATATTCCCAGCGGCAGGCGTTGGTACAGGTGCCCTGGTTCGGGTCGCGCTTATTGATGTAACCGGAAAGCAGGCAGCGACCAGAATAGGCCATGCACAGTGCGCCGTGAACGAAGATCTCAATCTCCATCTCCGGTACCTGGTTGCGGATCTCTTCAATCTCTTCCAGCGACAGTTCGCGCGACAGAATCACACGGGTCAGCCCCATCGATTGCCAGAATTTTACCGTCGCCCAGTTCACGGCGTTGGCCTGGACCGAGAGGTGAATCGGCATTTCCGGGAAATTATCACGTACCAGCATGATAAGACCCGGATCGGACATGATCAGGGCATCCGGACCCATTTCCACCACTGGCTTCAAATCGTGGATAAAGGTTTTCAGCTTCGCATTGTGCGGGGCGATGTTGACCACCACGTAGAATTTTTTCCCCAGCTCATGGGCTTCATTAATGCCGCGCTGCAGATTCTCGTGGTTGAATTCGTTATTGCGCACGCGCAGCGAGTAGCGCGGCTGGCCCGCATAGACGGCATCTGCGCCATAGGCGAAAGCGTAACGCATATTTTTCAGCGTTCCCGCCGGGGAAAGGAGTTCCGGTTTAAACATAATGTTCTCGTTCTGATGACAGGTCAGATCCGCTTCACCTGATGAAGCGGCTAGAGGAGAGTCCTCACGTTAAGGGCGGGCATTGTAGCGCTGCGGGCAAATGAGGTAAAGGAAAACGCCGGGCCCGATAACGTGGCGTTATCGGGCCACTATTTGCGCTACCGTGTCAGACAATCCGGCAGGCATCCGCTTCCCAGCGATAGCCGACGCCATACACTGCACGGATAAACGACTGCTCTTCGTCAAGCGCTTCCAGCTTGCGACGCAGGTTTTTGATATGACTGTCGATGGTGCGGTCGGTCACCACGCGATAATCATCATAGAGATGATTCAGCAACTGCTCACGGGAAAACACTTTCCCCGGTTCGTGAGACAGCGTTTTCAGCAGGCGGAACTCCGCAGGCGTCAGGTCGAGCATTTTATTACGCCAGGAGGCCTGGAAACGGCTTTCATCGACGATCAGCGGGCTTTCGGCGTCCAGTTGCTGTAATTCACGCTGCGGCTTACAGCGGCGCAGAATGGTCTTCACGCGGGCGACCACTTCGCGCGGACTGTAGGGTTTGCAGATGTAATCATCCGCACCAATTTCCAGCCCCAGCAGGCGGTCGATCTCCTCAATTTTGGCGGTGACCATCACGATTGGCACCTCGGAGAAACGACGGATTTCGCGACACAGGGTCAGGCCATCGGTACCCGGTAGCATCAGATCCAGCAGGATTAAATCCGGCGGCGTCTGGCGCACATAAGACAGTACCTGATCGCCATGGCTAATCAGCGTCGGGGCATAGCTCGCGGCGCGCAGATAGTCGATAAGTAACTGTCCCAGCTTGGGTTCATCTTCCACAATCAGAATGCGTGGCGTGTTTTCATCAATGGGTAACTCAGTCATACGTCTCTCTGTAAATCGCGTTCCAGCGGTAATTCTACTGTAATGCTTACCCCGCCAAAAGGCGAATGGGCAGCGTGGATGCGGCCATTGTGGGCCTCGACGATGTTGACACAGATCGCCAGACCCAGTCCGGACCCTCCGCTGGCGCGGTTGCGCGATCCTTCGGCGCGGTAGAATCGCTCGAACAGTTTCTTAAGCTGATCGTCACTGACGCCCGGCGCGGAGTCGGCGAAGGTGATCAGCACGCGCTTGTCGCGCTGCTCTGCGCTGATACGTAAGCTGCCGCCGCTGTCGGTGTAACGAAGGCTGTTTTCTAACAGGTTGTTGAATAACTGCATCAGGCGATCGCGATCGCCGAACACGGTAACGCTATCGGGCAGGGAAAACTGTAGCGTCAGATCCCGGCTGGCAAAACGTTCGCGGAATGCGCCGCCCGCCACTTCCAGCAGTGGGATCACGTCGACGGTAGTTTTTTGGTAGGCCAGCGCGCCTTCGTCAGACATCGAAAGCTGGTGCAGATCGTCGACCAGTTTGGTCAGTGTCCCCACTTCCGCCTGTAACGAGGCCACCGATTCCGGCGTGAATTTTCGCACGCCGTCCTGAATCGCTTCCAGTTCACCGCGCAGGACTGCCAGCGGTGTGCGCAGCTCATGCGAGATATCGGCCATAAAATCGCGGCGCATCTGCTGATTCTTTTCCAGGGTACTGGCGAGCTGGTTAAAGTCCTGCGCCAGTTTGCCCAGCTCATCGGCGCTGGTGGCGGCAACACGGGTGGTGAAATCCCCCGCAGCCAGTTTGTGCGTGCCTTCGACCAGCCGTTTGACCGGGGCCAGCAGTCCGCGCGCGAGTGGAAAGGTCGCCAGCGCTGCCAGCAGGGTTGAGAGCGCCACAATCAGCCAACTGGTGCGCCGCTGCTGTTTATCGAAATTAATGTCGGTGTTACGCGTCAGACGTTCAACAGGGGAGGCAATGACGGCGCCGACCTCCTGACCGTTAACCAGAATGGGCCGCCGCGTGCCGTCTGCGGGAACCGGGCCGCGCGGGCCAACCATGACATGCGCATCCTGGTCCACCACCCAGAACTGCGTGCGCCAGCCGTGTGGCGGCATACCAGGGCCTTGTTTATCATCGTCTTTGTCATGTTCAAAGGAGCGGAGGATCTGAAACACAAAGCGGTCATTATTGCGCAAAAAGCGCCAGCTGCCGTGCTGTTGGTACTGTTCACCTAACGCGTCGCTGAGCATGGTCAGACGCTGCTCGTTGCCGTTTTTGATGTAGTCAATGAACCCTCGCTCGAAGCTGACGCGCACCGCCCAGTGCATACTGATCAACAACACAATGCAGGTGGCGAAAATCGCCAGAAACAGTTTGCCGGTAATGCCGGGTCGCCAGAGCTTCATCAGGTTCTCCTTTTGCGTCGCGCAATGACGACATTTTTATGGGTATCGTTTGGGACGCGGGCAAAGATCACGGCGGGCAACGCGATGATAAAAGCCATGCACAGCCAGGTGTACATAAAGACGGTATGCGACGTTCCGCTATCCACCGTAATCTGTTGCTGCCCGAACATCCCTAGCAGCAGACCAGCAACGGTGACGCCGATACTCATTGAGAGTTGCATAATCATCGACAGCAGGCTGTTCCCGCTGCTGGCCAACTCATCCGGCAGATCTTTCAGGGTCAGGGTGTTCATGGAGGAGAAACGCGTCGAATTGACCATGCCCTGAACAAACAGCACCAGCGGCAGCACGTAATACCAGCCCAGCAGCGCAGTGGACATAAACAGCAGGGTTACCACCGACAACCCAAGCGTCGTGGCGACCAGCACCCGACGGTAACCAAAGCGGTTAACCACCTGTACAACAATGCGTTTCATGCCCATGCTACCCAGCACCATCGGGATCATCATCAGCCCGGCGTGAAACGGGGAAAAGCCGAGACCAATCTGCAAAAAGACCGGCGTCATGAAAGGCAACATGCCGCTGCCGATGCGTCCGGCAAAGCTGCCGAACAGCCCCAGCGAGAAGGTTGGCGTGCGGAACAGGTGGAGACTGAACAGCGCTCGCGGGTTAGCTTTGGCGTGTTTCAGGTAGAGCAAAATGGCCGCCACGCCGCACACTACCAGTGCACCGAGCGCGAACGACGACATCCCCATCCCTTTGCTGCCGTCCAGCGCGATGGTCAGAACCGCCATCCCCGTCGCCAGTAGCAGAAAACCCGAGAGATCAAAGCGTCGGGTTTGCATGGTGTAGTTGGGCATCAGCAGCAGCGTGGCGATCGCGCCGACAATACCGACCGGCAGATTAATCAGGAAAATCCAGTGCCAGGAGGCATATTCCACGAGGATCCCGCCCAGCGCCGGGCCCAGCAACGGGCCTATCTGACCCGGCAGCGTGACAAACGTCATCGCCGCCATGTACTGTTCGCGCGGGACAATCTTCATCACCGTCAGTCGACCGACCGGTACCATCATGGCACCGCCAACGCCCTGTAACACCCGCGCCATGACCAGTTCATTGAGCGTGCCGGAACCGGCACAAAACAGCGAGCCCAGGGTAAACAGCACAATGGCGGTAAAGAAAATATTCCGCACACCGATTTTGTCTGCCAGCCACCCGCTGGCAGGCAGCATGACCGCCACGGTCAGCACATACGAAACCACGACCATGTGCATATGCAGCGGGCTTTCCCCGAGGCTTTTTGCCATCGAGGGAAGCGCGGTATTGACGATGGTGGTATCCAGCGACTGCATAAAGAAGCCGAATGCCACAATCCACAGTTGCCAGCGGGTGCTGTTGGGAAGTTCTGTCATGTCTCTGTTATCGGTTTACGGTGTTTACGCGAAAAACGCAGCCGCAGACGGTCGAAGAAGAGGTACACCACCGGAGTGGTATAGAGTGTTAACAACTGGCTCATCACCAGACCGCCGACAATGGTAATCCCCAGCGGCTGACGCAGTTCAGAACCGTCACCGCCGGAAAGCACCAGCGGCAGCGCGCCAAACAGCGCGGCCAACGTGGTCATCATAATCGGGCGAAAACGCAGCAGACAAGCCTGGAAAATCGCCTGTTCTGGCGTGAGGTTGCCATGCCTTTGCGCCTCCAGCGCAAAATCGACCATCATGATGGCGTTTTTCTTCACGATGCCAATTAAGAGCATGATCCCTATCAGGGCGATGAGGCTGAACGGGGCATCGAAAATCTCCAGCGCTAAGAGCGCGCCCACCCCCGCGGAGGGAAGCGTGGAGAGGATGGTTAGCGGGTGGACATAACTTTCATACAGCATGCCAAGCACAATATAGACCGTGGCGATCGCGGCAATAATCAGGATCACCTGGGAATTCATGGTTTCCTGGAAGACCTGCGCGGTCCCGGCAAAACTGCCGCGCACGGTAGACGGCACGCCCAGTTGGGTCATCGCCCGATTAATGGCGTCACTGGCTTCTGACAACGAGGAACCCGTAGGCAGGTTGAAAGAGACGGTGGACGCTGCCGACAGCCCCTGATGATTCACCGACAATGGCGCGTTCGCCGGTTGCCATTTGGCAAACCAGGAGAGCGGAATCGCCTTACCGTCACTGTTAATGACGTACATTTTCTCCAGCGCGCTGATGTCCTGGGTGTAAAGCGGGTCGACTTCCATCACCACTTTATATTGGTTCATCGGCTGATAGATGGTGGAGATCTGCCGCTGACCAAAAGCGTTGTTTAACAGGCTGTTTGCCGCCTGCACGTCAATACCCAGGCGCGCCATGGTTTCACGATCGTAGGTAAGATTCATCTCCGCGCCGTTATCCTGTTGATCAGAGTTGACGTCCGCCAGTTGGGGCAGGGCGGCTAAGGCTTTACGAATCTTCGGTTCCCATTCGCGCAGCGCCGCCAGATCGTCTGACAGCAAGGTGTACTGATAGCTGGCATTGGACTGGCGTCCGCCGACACGAATATCCTGCACTGCCATCAGGAACAGATTGGCACCGGGCTCTTTTGCCAGTTTCACCCGCAGACGGTCGATCACCTGCTGCGCGGTCTCCCGGCGTTCATCACGGGACTTAAGGGTGATAAACATCATCCCGCTGTTGACTCGCGAGCCGCCGGTAAATCCGGTGACATTATCCACTGCCGGATCATCGCGAATAATCTTCATAAAGTCCTGAAGCTTACCGCGCATCGCCTGAAACGAGATGCTCTGGTCAGCCTGAATCCCGCCCATCAGTACGCCGGTGTCCTGTTCCGGGAAGAAGGTTTTCGGAATCGAAATGTAGAGCCAGATATTCAGCGCAATAGTGCCGAGCAGCACCACGCCGACCAGTCGCGTATGGTTGAGCACCCATTTCAGCGACTTACCGTAGCCCTGTTGCAGCGCGACCAGCATGCGGCCAAATCCGCGCAGCCGCTTCTGTTCTCGAGGCTGGCTGGATTTTAGCATCCAGCCGCACATCATCGGGGTGAGCGTGAGCGACACCAGCAGCGAGATACCAATCGCCACCGACAGCGTGACGGCAAATTCACGCAGTAATCGTCCCGGCAGCCCGCCCATCAGCAGCAGCGGCAGGAACACGGCGACCAGTGACAGACTCATGGACAGCACGGTAAAGCCCACTTCACGCGTGCCCTGAAGCGCGGCCTGCAAAGGTTTCATTCCGGCTTCCAGGTGGCGCGAGATATTTTCCAGCACCACGATGGCGTCATCGACCACAAAGCCGGTGGCGATGGTCAGCGCCATCAGCGACAGGTTATTGAGACTGAATCCGCACAGATACATCGCGGCAAAGGTGCCAATTAACGAAACCGGAACCGCCACGGCGGGGATCAGCGTGGCGCGTCCGGATCGCAGGAACAGAAAGACCACCAGAATGACCAGCGCCACGGAAATGACCAGCGTCTGCTCAACTTCCTCCAGCGAGGCACGGATGGTCGGCGAGCGATCCTGCGCGATTTGCATATTAATCGACGCCGGGATGGTGGACTGCAACTCCGGGAGTCTGGCCCGAATGCTGTCGACCGTCTGGATAATGTTGGCTTCCGGCAGTTTGCGGATCATCAGCAAAATCGCCGGCTTGGCGTTGGTCATCCCGGCGTTGCGGACATCCTGTACCGAGTCCGTCACCGTGGCGACATCACCCAACCGTACGGCGCCGCCATTGTTGTAGTGAATCACCAGTGGCTGATATTCCGCCGCCGTTTTGAGTTCGTCATTGGTCTGGATCTGCCAGCGGTGCGTGGAATCTTCCAGCGCCCCTTGCGGTTTGCGCACGTTGGCGTTGCTGATAGCGGTGCGTACCTCATCCAGCGAGACGCCCTGGTTAAACAGCGCCTGCGGATTCAACCCGACGCGCACGGCGGGCAGCGAGCTGCCGCCTACGTCGACGTCGCCGACACCGTCGATTTGCGCGATGGTCTGTGCCAGTTGGGTTGAGGCGAAGTCGTAGAGCTCACCTTGTGAGTATGTCTCCGAGGTTAGCGTCAGAATCATGATCGGCGCGTCGGACGGATTGGCTTTGCGGTAAGTTGGGCGGCTCGGCATACCACTTGGCAGCAGACTTTGCGCCGCATTTATCGCGGCCTGCACATCTCGCGCCGCGCCGTTGATATCGCGATCGAAGTTAAATTGTAAAATGATGCGCGTGCTGCCGAGGGAACTGCTTGAAGTCATCTCACTGACGCCGGCAATGCGCCCCAGTGAGCGCTCCAGCGGCGTTGCGACGGATGACGCCATGGTCTCCGGCGAGGCTCCGGGCAGCGAGGCACTGACCATAATCACCGGAAAATCAACCTGCGGCAGCGGGGCGACAGGCAACAGTCGAAATCCCAGCACGCCGCAGAGCGTGATGGCGAGAGAAATTAAAATCGTCGCCACCGGGCGGTAAATGAAGAGAGCGAAAAACTTCATTTACGCCTCCTCTTCCCGGTGAGAGAAGCGGTTTTTCATATACAGTGACAGGCGGTCAAACAGCAGATAGATAACCGGGGTGGTGAACAGCGTCAGCACCTGGCTGACCAGTAAGCCGCCCACCATACCGATCCCCAGCGGACGGCGCAGTTCTGCCCCCACGCCGGTGCTCAGCATCAGCGGTAGTGCGCCCAGCAGTGCCGCAAGCGTGGTCATCAGGATCGGACGAAAACGCAGCAGACAGGCCTGGAAAATCGCCTCGCGCGGCGCCATCCCTTGTTCGCGCTCAGCGGCAAGGGCAAAGTCGATCATCATGATGGCATTCTTCTTCACAATGCCGATCAGCAAAATAATGCCGATAATGGCGATCACGCCGAGTTCACTACCGGCAATCATTAGCGCCAGCAGCGCGCCGACTCCAGCCGTGGGCAGCGTAGAGAGAATGGTGATTGGGTGAATAAAGCTTTCGTACAGCACGCCGAGCACGATATACATCGCCACCACCGCCGCGACAATCAGCCAGATGGTGCTGCTCAGCGCCGCCTGGAAGGCGAGGGTGCTACCCTGGAACTGAGTGGTGATATCCACTGGCAGATTCAGCGTTTTTTCGCTGTCCAGAATCGACTGGACCGCATCGCCCAGCGAATAACCGTCCGGAACGTTGAACGAGATAGTGGTGACCGGGAATTGATCCAGATGGTTAATCGAGAGCGGCGCAAAGCGTTGTTCAACCTTAGCGATCGCGCTGAGCGGCACCATGCCGCCGTCGCTGCTGGTCAGACGGATTGAATCCAGCGCCGCCAGTCCAGGCGTCGTTTCCGTATTGTGTTCCAGCACCACGCGATACTGATTCGCCTGAGTGTAGATCGTGGAAATCAGGCGCTGACCGAAAGCGTTATACAGTGCGTTATCGACATCCGCCATGCTGATCCCTAGCCGACTGGCGCTGTCGCGATCGACATTCACATACGCCACCAGCCCCTGATCCTGCCAGTCGCTGCTGACGTCAGAAAGCTGCGGCAACGCCTGTAGTTTTTCCATCAGTTGCGGCACCCAGGTGCTGAGGGCATCCAGCGAGGTGGCCTGCAGCGTGAACTGATACTGCGTGCGGCTGACCTGTGTATCGATCGTCAGATCCTGCGTCGGTTGCAGATACAAGTCGACGCCCGGCACTCTCGCCACGGCGTCCTGCAAACGGGCGATCACTTTCTGGACGCGGTCATCACGTTCGTCGAGCGGTTTCAGGTTGATTTGCAGACGCGCGCTGTTCAGCGACGGGTTGGTGCCATCGACGCCCACGAAGGCGGTCAGACTCTCAACCGCCGGATCTTTCAGTATCACGTCCGACACCTGCCGCTGGCGCTGGGCCATACTGGTAAAGGAACTGGACTGCGGTGCCTGCAACGTGCCCTGAATGATGCCGTTATCCTGGATCGGGAAGAAGCCCTTCGGAATAAACACCCACAGCATGATGCTTAACAGCAGGGTGCCGAGCGCCACGCTCAGCGTCAGCCACGGATGGTTCAGCACCTTCGCCAGCCAGTGTCCGTAACCGGCAATCACCCGGTCAAACATTTTCTCCGATGCGCGGGAGAAGCGGTTTTGCTTACGCAGTGACTCCTGGCTCAGCATTCTGGCGCACATCATCGGCGTCAGGGTTAACGACACCACGGCAGAGATTAAAATCGCCACTGCCAGCGTCACAGCAAATTCGCGGAACAGACGTCCGACGATATCGCCCATGAACAGCAGCGGGATCAGGACCGCAATCAGCGAGAAGGTCAAGGAGATGATGGTAAAACCGATTTCTCCGGCTCCTTTCAGCGCGGCTGTCAGCGGCTTTTCCCCTTTTTCGATATAGCGCGAAATGTTTTCGATCACCACAATCGCATCATCCACCACAAAGCCGGTGGCAATGGTCAGCGCCATAAGCGTCAGGTTGTTGATGGAGAAATCGAGAAACACCATTACCGCAAACGTGCCGATCAGCGACAGCGGGACGGCGACGCCCGGAATAATGGTGGCGGGAATATTGCGCAGGAACAGATAGATAATCATCACAACCAGCGCAATAGCCAGCATGAGCTCAAACTGCGTGTCGCTGACCGAGGCGCGGATGTTAGTCGTGCGGTCAGACAGTACCGTCACGTTTACCGATTTTGGCAGGCTCTCTTTAAGCTGTGGCAACATCTGATGAATGCTGTCCGCCGTTGAGATGATGTTCGCGCCAGGCTGGCGCTGGACGTTCATCACAATAGCCTGTTCTTTATTTGCCCATGCGCCGAGCCAGCTGTTTTCCGCCCCTTGTTCTACGGTCGCGACATCGCCCAGACGAACCGGCGCGCCGTTCTGGTAAGCAATAATGAGCTGACGGTATTCGTCGGCAGACTGCATCTGATCGTTCGCCGAGAGCGTCACCGCGCGGGTGGGGCCATCAAGGCTACCTTTGGCGGAGTTGACGTTTGCGCCGGTAATCGCCGTGCGGACGGTTTCACTGGTCAGGCCCAGCGCGGCAATGGCCTGTGCATTGAGCTTCACGCGGACCGCCGGACGTTGACCGCCGGAGAGCGTCACTAACCCGACGCCGGAGACCTGGGAGATTTTCTGCGCCACGCGGGTTTCGACCATGTCTTCGACCTGGGTCATCGGCATGGCGGTAGAGGTCACCGCCAGCGTCATGATCGGCGGATCGGCAGGGTTGACCTTGCTGTAGACCGGCGGGTTCGGCAGGTCGCTCGGCAGCAGGTTGGTGGCGGCGTTAATGGCCGCCTGAACTTCCTGTTCGGCCACATCCAGCGGCAGGGTCAACTGGAACTGGAGCGTCACCACCGACGCGCCGCCGGAACTTTGCGACGACATCTGTTTCAGCCCGGACATCTGGCCGAACTGGCGTTCCAGCGGCGCGGTGACCGCAGAGGTCATCACATCCGGGCTGGCGCCAGGATACAACGTCACCACCTGAATGGTGGGATAGTCCACCTCCGGTAGCGCGGAGACGGGCAGAAAACGATAGCCGATGATCCCGGCGAGGAGAATCGCCACCATCAGCAGCGTGGTGGCGACAGGACGCATAATAAACAGGCGCGACGGGCCGCCTGTGCTGCTCGGAGGTAACACCTGCATCAGGAGCGCGCTCCTTTCTGACCGTATTCACGGCTGGTGGCTTTTGTATCGGTGGTGACGGCGGCTTGCGCTTCCACCACTTCCACTTTCGCCCCTTCCGTCAGGCGGTCAATCCCGTCGGTGACGACGCGGTCACCGGCCGAAATCCCGGCGCTGATCACCACCTTCTGACTGTCCTGAATGCCCGTTTTGACCAGATGCTTACTGACTTTGTTTTCATCGTTCAGCACCCAGACGAAGTGTCCTTCGTTGCCCATTTGTAGAGCGGCTGTCGGGATCACCACGGCGTTTTGTTCCGTGTCGACCAGCATCCGGGCATTCACAAACTGATTCGGGAACAGCGCGTCATCCTGGTTATCAAAGCGAGCTTTTACTTTGATCGTCCCGGTCGTGACGTCGATCTGGTTGTCCAGACTCAGCAATACGCCCGCGCTGAGCTTTTTCGAATTGGTGCGATCCCAGGCTTCAACAACCAGCGGTTGTCCGCTTTTTTGCGCCTGCACGACGGTGGCGATATCGCTTTCCGGTAGGGTGAAAATCAGGTCGATGGGATGCGTCTGGGTGATCACCACAATACCGTTGGTATCACCACTGGAAATCTGATTGCCGACATCTACCTGTTTCAGACCAACCCGACCATCAACCGGTGCGGTGATGCGGCTCCAGTCAAGTTGTAGCTGCGCGCTGGCGACGCTGGCCTCATCGGCCTTAATCGTACCTTCGGATTCGCTCACCAGCGCCTGCTGGGCGTCCAGCTCCTGGCGGGAGACTAAGTTGCTTTTGACCAGTTGCTGGTAACGAGCCAGATCGCGACGCGCGTTAGCGAGGGTGGCTTTGTCTTTCGCAAGGACGCCCTGCGCCTGTGCCAGTGCCACTTTAAACTGGCTGGGATCGATCTCCGCCAGCAGGTCACCGGCTTTAACCTGTTGACCCTCCTGGAAATGAAGCGCCAGTAGTTGTCCATCCACGCGGCTACGTACGGTGACGGTGTTGGCTGCGGTCATCGTGCCCAGACCGGTGAGATAACGCGGAACGGCCTGCTCCGTGGCGGTCGCGGCCTGTACCGGCGCGAGTGGACCTGAGCGCATACCACGACGACCTGCGCCAGCCGTGGGTTTCGCTTGTCCGGTTGCGCCGGGCGCGCTGCTCTGCGGTTCGCTCCGGTTCTGCCAGAATCCGTATGCGGCGATGGCGGCGATGACCACCACGATGGTGATTACCCAGCGGGATTTGTGACTGCCTTTCATCGTTATGAGTTTCTCATCCTGAAACGTTTCGCGGAATGATACTAGTTTAGCCAGCCATCAAGGGAGAAAAATGGAGGAATTATGAAAACCTGTACGGATTCATCCGAATGGCGGCGCGCTTTGCGAGGCGTTACGCAACAATCATCGCTGAAAAAGGCGCATGAAAAATTGTGCGCTACAGTGGCGGCACGGCAAAAAGGAGGTAAGCCATGGATTTCAGCAGGACGCTGAAACGGGAAAGCCCCTCCCGAGGAAGGGGCCAAAATAAGGAAAGGGTTATGATGAAGGTAGTCATCATACTGGTGATACTCTTAGTCATTAGCTTACCGGCTTACTAAGACACCAGGGGGAGGGGAAACCCTCCCTTACCCTCACTCCTGAAACTAAGCCACATGAACCTTAATGTCAATCCATCTGCGTTCAGCTTGCGAGGCGTTTAGCGGAATACCACCTCAGCCCAACGCGCCAGACCGGCGGTGACGGAGCCGAAGTCATCGCCACCGGCAATGGGAATACCCGGCAGTTTGGCGGCCAGCGCTTTTTTGATCAGCGGCGAGCGTGCGCTGCCACCGGTCAGATAGATGACGTCTGGCTTTTCCTGGGCGTTATCCAGCGCCAGTTGCACCTGTTCCAGTATCCGGGAAAGCGGCTGATCCAGCGCGTTCTCCAGCCCCTGTTGGCTGATGACGGCGGCCAGATCGTCGCGGATAAACGGGAGCGCTGCATTAACTTCGGCTTGTGCAGACAGCGTAATTTTGCTCTCTTCGGCGCTGCGGACCAGCCGATAACCGAGACGCTGACGCCAGACTTTCAGCAGCAGCGCCACCTGTTCCGGTTCGCGGGCATCGCGTACCAGGTCGTTCAGCAGACGCCCCGTGGCGCTGCTGTAGAAATCGCTTTGTGCCGGAACGTCGTTGATCGCCACCGCGTTCCACCACGGGAGCACCGGTAGGGCGATCCCTTTCTCGGTTTCGCCCCCCATCCCCAGCAGCGGCATCAGGTGTTTAAACGCCAGCGCGATATCCAGATCGTTCCCGCCAACGCGACAGCCGCTGTGACCCAGCAGGCTGGATTCGCGGTCAGCGCGGTGATGCCATTGTGGCCCCATCAGCAGTAACGAACAGTCGGTGGTCCCCCCGCCGATATCCACCACCAGGACGCGTTTCTCTTCCTGTAATGTCGCTTCGTAATCCAGTCCCGCCGCCACCGGCTCATACTGGAAAACGACATCCTGAAAGCCAGCTCGTTTTGCCGCTCGTTCCAGAATACCCTGCGCCTGGCTGTTCGCCTCATCGCCGCCTAATCCCTGGAAGTTAATGGGACGTCCGATCACGGCCTGGGTGATGGCTTCGGGGAGCTGGTTTTGTGCCTGTTGACGAATGTGTAGCATCATTGCGCAGACTAAATCTTCGAACAGCGCGACCTGTTGCGGTTTTAATCCGCTGGCGCCGAGGAAGGATTTCGGCGACTTAACGAAGTACACCTCTTCCGGGTCATCAATATAGTGTCCAAGCGATGACAGGCCAAACTGTACGCTGCTGGCGTGAACGTCAATGTCCTCGTCGCGATTGAAGCGAATGGCCCGACGCAACAGCGCCTGCGTTTCATCGTCTGGTGTCGGAACATCATGATGGCGGTAGAGCCATTCGCTCACCGATTCACGCGTCGGCGCGCAAAGCATGGAAGGCAGCAGCGTACTGCCATTTTCCATTTTCAGCAGTTGCGGCTTGCCGTCGCGCATGACGGCGACAGAACAGTTAGCGGTACCGTAATCAAATCCAATAAACACCTTGAAAATCCCCATGCCAGTGAAGAAGGGGCGTGACTTTAGCGAAATGTCGTCGTCGCGACAACTGGAATATGAAAGCAAAGCACAACGCCTGAATAGCGATTATGCTGAAGGTTTGCAGAAAAAGGAGAGGATGATGTTTACCCTGAACTGGCAACCGCCTTATGACTGGTCATGGATTCTGGGTTTCCTTGCCGCCCGTGCGGTCGACGGGGTAGAAACCGTCGAGGCGTTACGCTACACGCGAAGCCTGGCGATAGGACAACATAAGGGAATCATCGCCGCCGTTCCCGACACCGCGACGAACACGCTTCAGGTAACGCTGAGTGAAGGGCTATTGCCGGTCGCGGATATCTGCCTTGAAAAAATGGAGCGACTGTTTGATTTGCGCTGTAAACCACAGCAGATCAGCCATGCGTTAGGTGAACTGGGCGCGGCGCGTCCGGGACTGCGCCTGCCCGGTTCGGTGGACGCCTTTGAGCAGGGCGTCCGGGCGATTCTGGGCCAACTGGTGAGCGTGGCGATGGCGGCAAAGCTGACGTCGAAGGTTGCACGATGGTATGGCGACGTGTTAGCGGACAGCCCGGAGTACGTCTGTTTCCCTACGCCTGAACAGCTAGCCGCAGCCGATCCGCTGGAACTGAAAGCGTTGGGCATGCCGCTGATGCGCGCCAACGCGCTTATCTATCTGGCGCAGGCCGCCCGGGATGGAATACTGGTAACCCAGCCGCCGGAAGATATTGAACAGGGAATCAAAATGCTACAGGGATTTCCGGGGATTGGTCGCTGGACGGCAAACTATTTTGCCCTGCGCGGCTGGCAGGCGAAGGACGTGTTTTTGCCTGACGACTATCTGATCAAACAACGTTTCCCGGGGATGACTCCCGCGCAGATCCGTCGCTATGCGGAGCGCTGGAAACCCTGGCGCTCCTACGCGTTATTGCACATCTGGTATACCGAGGGATGGCAGCCGTCAGTTGATCGCGAAATAACTGGTGTTGAGTAGCAGATCCAGCGGTTGCGCTTCGGCGATGATATCGCCATAAATCTGGTCGATACCAATACCTGACAGCGTATCCATGACGATCGGCGTTTGCACCGGCCCGGCAATGGTTTTCATCCCCAGGCGCTGGGCGTGGCCCTGGATGATCGACACCAGCATTTCATCCATCATGTTGCCGTGAATGCTGGCGCTCAACTCACTGTCGAGCAGCAGGTAATCCGCCAAACTTTTGGTCATCAGATTGAAGATCTGCAGATCGCGGCCAATCTGGCTCACAATGATGTGACACCCTGCCTGGCGCAATGTCTGAATTGCTTTGGTGCTCTCCTGTGGGTTCAGTAACAGCGCTTCCGCAGGCACAATCAGATGTAGCAGGCGTCCCGGCAGAGTGCTCTGCTCCAGTTGAGCCAGAAGTTCGTCAATCAGCGTTGTGCTGATTAATCCCGCCACCGAAAGCGGCAGGGCGACGCTGAGTCCTTTGCTGGCAACCGCCGGCGCTGCATGATGGAAAAATTCATGGAGCACGCGGCGATCCAGCGCATGGCTGAGCGCCGGATCGGCTAAGCTTGCCCGAAAGGCCTGCTCTTCCATGACTTCTCCTTCACTGGTCCACAGTCGCAGCGAGATCAGCCAGAAATTACGTGCTTCGGGAATGCGTGGTGACGCAACGCCGCGGGCGACCATCAGCAAGTGGTTATCTTTAATCATCCGCCATTGCTCATCCAGCGACATCATCGCGCGCTCGTGATGCGCCTGCTCTTGTTGTGGTTCATACACGGTCACCTGGCCGCGCCCGCCATTTTTAGAGGCATAGCAGGCGATATCTGCCTGCGACATCACCTCAACCGCCTGGCAATTGTTCTCGTCGATGAGCGTGATCCCGGCGCTGGCACCAATGCGATGCAGGCGGCCTTCCCACATAAAGTGGTAATCATTGACGGCGTTAACGATCCGCGTGGCGATAAAGCGCGCGCTTTCAATATTACACTCCGGCAACAGCAGGCCGAACTCATCACCGCCCAGACGCGCCAGCACGTCGCTGGAACGCAACATGCTGAGCATCAGTTGCGCCAGTTCGCGCAGCAGCGCATCGCCCGCCGCGTGACCGGCGCTGTCATTTACCGCTTTAAAACGATCAAGATCGATAAAGACCAGCGCGTGGCGCTGATGCGCACTGCGGACGGTTTGCAGCAGCAGTTTCAGCTTGTTTTCAAAACTAGCCCGATTGGTCAGGTGGGTGAGGGCGTCGTGGGTGGCGCTGTAGCTTAGCTGGCGCAACATCTTACGTGACTCGGTGACATCCTGAATCACCAGCACTGAACCGATATTTCCACCGTCCAGGGTGCTAAGCGGGGTTATGCTGTAGTGAATGTCGTAACTGCCGCCGTTGCGACAATGGAGAACCACATCCTGTTCGATGGCGGAGCGGGACATATCAGCACTGTAGATGTTCTCCATCAGCGGGCCGTTATCGCCAAAGGTGATGCGCAGTACCGTCAACAGCGGTACGCCAATGGCATTCTCCTGCTGCCAACCGCTCATCTTCTCGGCGACCGGGTTCATAAAGGTAACTTTCAGATCAACGTCAATACACACCACCGCTTCCCCGATGGAGTCGAGGGTAATGTGCAAACGCTCTTTTTCCTGAAACAGCGCTTCATTCAACTGCTTCACTTCGGTCATGTCCATATTGATACCGAGCAGTCGTTCGACTTCGCCATCTTTATTTAACACCCGATTCGCCAGCGAGCGGATATGGCGGACGCCGTCTTTCACCGCAATGCGGAATTCCATCTTAAAAGGCAGGCGCGCGGCTAAGGAGTCACGAACCACCTTTTCTGCATACTCGCGGTCTTCCGGGATAACGCAGTCGTACCAGAGCGACCAGGTGGGCTTAACATGAGCGGGAACCTCATACAGTTCGAACATACGCTTATCCCAACTGATGACGTCGGGTTGCAGTTCCCATTCCCAGATCCCAATGCCGCCAGCTTCGTTTGCCAGCGTGATGCGTTCCATCAGCCGTTTGTTAACCCATTCGGTATGTTTGAGATCGTTGATATCTTCAATTTGGGCAATAAAGTAAAGCGGCGTGCCGTCAGAATGGCGGACCAGCGAGACGGTCAGCAGCGCCCAGACGATCTCGCCCGTACGGGTGTAATAGCGTTTCTCCATCGAATAGCTATTAATGTCGCCGCTCACCAGCATGGTGAGTTGCTCCAGATCTTTATGCAGGTCTTCCGGCCAGGTGAGCTGCTGAAAGGTCAGTGCGCGTAACTCATCCTGGTTATAGCCGAGAAACTGGCATAACGCTTTGTTGGCCTGCAGCCATTGCCCTTCTGTACCGACCAGCGCCATACCGATCGCTGAATACTCCATCGCGTTGCGAAAACGTTCTTCGCTTTCCGTAATGTGCTTACGTTCGGCGCGAAAGGCGTACATCACCATGGTCATGATGTTCGCGGGTAAGAGAATCATTAAGAACGGCAGCCACGGCAGGTTGTTCATGACATGTACTTTGGGGGTGACCAACAGTGACGGGTCGGCCGCCATCATCAGCGATACCATCATGACGGTAGCGAGGAAGATGAGAAAGGCTTCCATCCGTGGCAACCGCACGGCGCTCCACATCAGCAATACGATCACTAACGTAAAGGGCCATGGAACATACTTCATGGCGAACCAGCTCAGAACCAGGGTGACGACTAGCGTCAGCAATGTTTCCAGGAGCAGACGCGGGTTGCGGTGGCGCAACAGGTAGTGTGGTTTGAACAATAATCCCAACGGTACCAGCGCCAGCGCGCCGATGGATTCCGACAGCACCCAAATCAGAAACGCTTTCAACGGCGTTTCATTCGGCGACATAATCCACACCAGAATACCGCCCAACAGCGGCGGGATAACCGCACTGCCGAAGGCAAGACGTAGCCAGTCATTGAGATTCTGTAACGGGTTGTACCAGGGTAACAGCTTACGTAACAGCATAGCGCCGACGACGGCTTCAATGATGTTGATCGCGGTGTAGGTAAAATTCAGCGCGCTGGGCGGGAACAAGACCAGCGATGCGCCAATGCTCCCTAACGAACAGGCGAGCGCAATTCCGGGCCACATCCGTCCGGCGTGACGGTAAAAGGCCACCATCATGATCGACGTCGGGAACCAGAGCGGGGCGAGTTGGGTGCCAAACTGGGATAATTCCAGTGAGAAAAGGGTAAAAATAAAAGCCGTCAGCCCTAAACTGACGAAGCGCAGCAGAGGATGCGGCAAGGTAACTAAAACATGTTGGGATGGTTTACTCATTACCCTGTATCCGAGTGGCCGGAACGTCGCGGAACGCCCGGACGCATCGTGATATTCTCTGTTTATGCTAGTACAAACAATTTACAATTTATATCCCGGTTGCTCATTATTTGACATTATATGGCGATTAATTACTGCGAAACCGGGTTAATTCCGCGGGGTGCTCTAAATCTGAACAAATAAATTTGCGACAGGGAAACGTTGGGCGCGAAATACACTCTCTGCTATCTCGACTGGTATCGCACGCCCGAAATCCCTATAATTGCCGCGTTTGACGCCCATGCGGCGTCGTCCTTCCTAACCAGGTTATTCAGGTCGCTAAATTTATGACTGATCAGTCCCATCAGTGCGTCATTATCGGTATTGCTGGCGCATCGGCTTCCGGCAAGAGTCTTATTGCCAGTACCCTTTATCGCGAGTTGCGTGAACAAGTCGGTGACGAACATATCGGCGTTATTCCCGAAGACAGCTATTACAAAGATCAAAGCCATCTGTCGATGGAAGAACGCGTTAAAACTAACTACGACCATCCGAATGCGATGGATCACAGCCTCCTGTTTCAGCACCTGCAGGCCCTCAAACGGGGTTCGGCGATCGAACTACCGGTATACAGCTACGTCGAACACACCCGCATGAAAGAGACGGTTCGTGTTGAGCCAAAGAAAGTCATCATTCTTGAAGGGATTTTGCTGCTGACCGACGCGCGTTTACGCGAAGAGATGAACTTCTCTATTTTTGTCGATACCCCGCTGGATATCTGCCTGATGCGCCGTATCAAGCGTGATGTTAACGAACGCGGTCGTTCAATGGATTCCGTCATGGCGCAGTATCAGAAGACCGTGCGTCCGATGTTCCTGCAATTTATTGAACCGTCTAAACAATACGCCGATATTATCGTGCCGCGCGGTGGGAAAAATCGCATCGCCATTGATATTCTGAAAGCGAAAATCAGTCAGTTCTTTGAATAAGCCCGGCGAATTGTGTACCGTTCAGTGATAACCTGGTTTGCCCTTAATGCACAATGCGTTAAGCGCCCGATGCACGAAAGGAGAAAGTGCCATGCGTCTGTGTGACCGAGATATTGAAGCCTGGCTTGATGAAGGCCGTTTGTCGATCAACCCGCGTCCGCCCGTTGAGCGCATTAATGGCGCAACTGTGGATGTGCGCCTGGGCAATAAATTTCGTACATTTAGTGGACATACCGCTGCCTTTATCGATTTAAGTGGACCGAAGGCAGAAGTGAGCGCTGCGCTGGATCGCGTTATGAGCGATGAGATAGTCCTGGCGGAAGGGGATGCATTTTACCTGCATCCTGGCGAACTGGCGCTGGCAGTGACCTATGAGTCGGTGACCCTGCCGGCGGATCTGGTGGGGTGGCTGGACGGTCGCTCTTCACTGGCGCGCCTGGGTCTGATGGTTCATGTGACCGCGCACCGTATCGATCCGGGCTGGTCTGGCTGTATCGTGCTGGAATTCTATAATTCCGGTAAATTGCCGCTGGCTCTGCGCCCAGGGATGCTGATCGGCGCGTTGAGTTTCGAGCCGCTATCGGGGCCTGCGCTTCGACCTTACAACCGTCGTGAAGATGCGAAGTATCGCGATCAGCAGGGCGCTGTCGCCAGCCGGATTGATAAAGACTGAGTCTACTCCATTGAGGATAGCATGAGACGATTTCTGACGACGCTGATGATTTTGCTGGTCGTGTTGGTGGCCGGCTTCTCCGCGTTAGTATTGTTAGTCAATCCGAATGATTTCCGCGCTTATATGGTGCAACAGGTGGCTGCGCGAAGCGGTTATCAACTGCAACTGGACGGCCCACTGCGCTGGCACGTCTGGCCGCAACTCAGCATCCTCTCCGGGCGTATGGTGTTAACGGCAGAAGGGGCCGCTGAACCCCTGGTTCGTGCGGATAATATGCGTCTGGATGTCGCACTGTGGCCGCTGCTGAGCCATCAGCTCAGTGTCAAACAGGTGATGCTCAAAGGCGCAGTGATTCAGCTAACGCCGCAAACGGAAGCGGTACGCCGTGAAAACGCCCCGGTGGCCCCGAAAGACAACACCTTGCCAGATGTTGCTGAAGATCGCGGTTGGTCGTTTGATGTCGCCAGCCTGCGTGTAGCGGACAGCGTACTGGTCTTTCAGCATGAAGATGATGAACAGGTAACCGTTCGCGATATTCGTTTGCAAATGGAGCAGGATGCACAGCATCGCGGCACCTTCGAATTTTCAGGCCGGGTGAATCGCGACCAGCGCGACCTTACCCTTGCTTTCAACGGTACCGTTGACGCTTCCGACTATCCGCATAACTTCACCGCGGGTATTCAACAGTTAAGCTGGCAGTTACAGGGCGCCGATCTGCCGAAACAGGGCATCCAGGGGCAGGGACAACTGCAGGCGCAGTGGCAGGAAGAGAAGAAAACGCTCACCTTCAGCCAACTCAATGTGACGGCGAACGACAGCGCCCTGACCGGAAACGTGCAGGTGACGCTGAAGGAACAACCGGCATGGCTCGTCAACCTGCAATTTGCCCGCCTGAATCTGGATAACCTGTTAGCGCCGCCCGAAAATGCCAGCAGCGCCAACGGCGCGGTGGCGCAGGGGGGAAGTCAGCCGCCGCTGGCGCGTCCGGTGATTTCAAGTCGTGTGGATGAACCCGCCTATCAGGGGCTGAAAGGCTTTAGTGCCGATATCGCGCTGAAAGCGGATAACGTGACATGGCGTGGGATGAATTTTACCGACGTCAGTAGCCGTATGACGAATCAGTCCGATGTGCTGACGATCGCCGAACTGCAAGGCAAACTCGATGGCGGGATGATATCGCTGCCGGGGACGCTGGATACGCGTGCGCAAACGCCACAAGTGGTATTCCAGCCGCGTCTGGACGACGTCGAAATCGGTACGATCCTCAAGGCATTCAACTATCCGATTGCCCTGACCGGCAAGATGTCGCTGGCGGGAGATTTTTCCGGTGCGGATATCGATGCCCAGTCATTCCGTCACAGCTGGCAGGGGAAAGCCCATGTTGACATGCGCGACACGCGGATGGAGGGCATGAACTTCCAGCAGTTGATTCAGCAGGCCGTGGAACGCAGCGGCGGCGATGTACAGTCGATGCAAAGCGTTGATAACGCGACGCGTCTGGCCCGCTTTGTCACGGACCTGACGCTGGATCACGGTAAACTGACGCTGGATAACATGGCAGGCGAGTCCGCAATGCTGTCCCTGACGGGGCAGGGGACGCTCGACCTGGTCGGGCAAACCTGTGATACGCAGTTTAACGTGCGGGTGCTGGATGGCTGGAAGGGCGAAAGCAAGCTGATCGATTTCCTGAAGGCGACTCCGGTTCCGCTGCGGGTTTACGGTAACTGGCAGGCGCTGAATTACAATCTGCAGGTGGATCAGTTACTGCGTAAGCATATGCAGGATGAAGCGAAGCGTCGTCTGAACGACTGGGCGGAGCGAAATAAAGATTCCCGCAACGGCAAAGATGTGAAGAAGCTGCTGGATAAACTCTGATTCGGTAGGGCGTGTGTACCGGATGGCGACGCTTCGCGTCTTAATCCGGCCTGGAAACGGATAATGGCCATATGCCGGGCGGCACATTCGTCACCCGGCATTGTTTTATATTAAACCTCGTAATCCATCTCATCCTCATTGCGTAAAGGCATAATTTGAACCTTCTGTACGCGATGGCTTTCCACCTGCAACGTTTTGAGCAGGAAATCGCCCACCTGGACTTCTTCTCCCGGCTTCGGCACGCGCTGCAATTCTTCCATCAGCAGACCCGCAATGGTGTGATATTCCCGTTTTTCATCAAGCGGCAGCGGGACATATTGCACCAGATCTTCCAGCGGCATGTGGCCGTTGACGGCCCATGAGCCGTCCGGGTTTTTCTGGATGTCATGGCGGGCATCTATCTCTTCCGCCTCGTTCGGCAGATTACCGGCAATGGTTTCCGTGACGTCACTGAGCGTCACGATCCCTTCCACTGAGCCGAATTCATCGACGACAAAAGCAAAGTGCGTTCGCGCATTGCGGAACTGTTCCAGCGCCGGAAGCAGAGGTAGCGTTTCCGGGAACACCAGCGGCTGACGAATCAATACCCGCAGGTTCAGAGGTTCACCGCGCAGCGACTGCTGCAGCAGGTCAATCACGTGCACCACGCCCAGCAGATCTTCCTCATCGTGACCACCGGTCACCACCAGGCGCGTATGCTGGTTTTTATCCAGCAGCGAGCGAATCTCTTCTTCCGGGGCGGTGAGGTCGATATGCTCGATGTCATGGCGCGAGGTCATAATACTGCTGACCGTGCGCTGATTGAGGTTGAGTACGCGCTCAATCATTCGACGCTCTTGCGGGTTGAAAATCTGGCTGTCGTCATGGTCAACCAGCAGCGAGGCGGTTTCCGCATCCAGTTCGGCTTCTTCTTTCTGGCCGCTCAACAGACGCATTACCGCCTCGGTCGTCCGTTGGCGCAGGGTGTGATTGGCCGACAGGAAACGACGACGGTTAAAGATAGCCAACTGGTTCAACGCTTCGATCATTACCGAGAAGCCAATGGCGGCGTACAGATACCCTTTCGGGATCCGGAAGCCGAAGCCTTCCGCCACCAGACTGAAGCCGATCATCAGCAGGAAGCTGAGACAGAGGATGACAATGGTCGGGTGGCTGTTCACAAAGCGGGTGAGCGACTTACTCGCCAGTAGCATCAGGCTGATGGCAATAATCACCGCCGCCATCATCACCGCCAGGTGATCCACCATACCGACGGCGGTGATCACGGAGTCGAGCGAGAAGATGGCATCCAGCACCACAATTTGCGCCACCACACCCCAGAATTTCGCCCCTTTACGCTGAGTGGGGTTGTTGCTGTCTTTCCCTTCGAGCCGTTCGTTCAGCTCCATTGTGGCTTTAAACAGCAGGAAGAAGCCCCCAAACAACATGATCAAATCGCGGGCGCTAAAGCTCAGACCGTGCACGCTAAACAGCGGTTTGGTCAGCGTGACCAGCCACGAGATTGATGCCAGCAGCAGCAGACGCATCAGCATTGCCAGGATAAGCCCGGTCACGCGCGCACGGTCGCGCTGCGCAGGCGGCAGTTTCTCTGCGAGGATGGCAATAAAGACTAGGTTATCAATGCCGAGGACTAATTCGATCACGACCAGCGTGACCAGTCCGGCCCAGATTGACGGATCGGCGATCCATTCCATAGTAAATGTAATACCTTTCGTTATATGACAATTGTCACAATTCGATCATGGATAAAGCGGACGGAAAATGCAATGGCGAGAGGGGATTTCTCATGTATTCACCTTGCTGATTGCGCTGAAAATAACCATAAAGTTTCTGTCGGGAATAATTAAATATGGCAAAAAGCTATTTAGGAAATATCGCAGGGTGAATAGAGGAAATAGATTCTGTCAACATCAAGTAATTCCTAAAATCTGGCCAATATATCGCTTAATATTAATCTTAAAAACAGAGAATAGCAGGCGTGTTACCTTGCCTGCAATTACGTTAGCTGTAACAATTCTTCCAGCGTTAATGATGGACGAGTAAATATATTACGTGGGGTTCCGGTTCATTAATGGCTGACATTCAGAATGCCTTAACATTTTCTCTGTTACGACAAACAGTGAAATAACAAGGCTTATAAAAACATAACCTAATCAGTGTATTGGTAGCTAAAAAGCCAGGGGCGGTAGCGTGCCTGAACGCCTGATGACGAGTCTGCATTATTCTGTCAATAGCTTACGGATGAATTCAATTTTTTTAGGACTGATGCCAGTTAAATTTCTTTTCAATTAACTGCAATGTAAATGTGTACGGCGAAGTCGCTATTTAAATTGCACAGGATAATTACTCTGCCAAAGTGATAAATAATCAATGATGAAATCCAAAATGAAATTGATGCCATTATTGGTGTCGGTAACCTTGATAAGCGGTTGCACAGTACTTCCGGGCAGCAATATGTCTACGATGGGCAAAGACGTGATTAAACAGCAAGACGCTGACTTTGATCTCGACCGGATGGTGAACGTGTATCCACTCACGCCACGACTGGTAGAACAATTACGCCCGCGCCCGAATGTCGCCCAGCCGAATATGTCGCTGGACCAGGAGCTCGCCAGCTATGAGTACCGTGTCGGGGCAGGGGATGTGCTGAGCGTGACCGTCTGGGATCACCCGGAACTCACTACGCCTGCGGGCCAATACCGTAGCTCCAGCGATACCGGTAACTGGGTTCAGCCCGATGGCACCATGTTTTACCCGTACATCGGCAAGGTCAGCGTGGTCGGAAAAACCCTGGCAGAAATCCGTAGTGATATTACCGGGCGCTTAGCGAAGTACATTGCTGACCCGCAGGTGGACGTTAATATCGCCGCTTTCCGTTCGCAAAAAGCCTACATCTCCGGGCAGGTGAATAAATCCGGGCAGCAGGCGATCACCAACGTGCCGTTGACCGTGCTGGACGCCATTAACGCCGCCGGCGGCCTGACGGAAGTGGCTGACTGGCGCAACGTGGTGCTGACGCACAAAGGTAAAGAACAACGCATTTCACTGCAGGCACTGATGCAAAACGGCGATCTCAGCCAGAACCGTCTGCTTTATCCCGGCGATATTCTCTATGTGCCGCGCAATGACGACCTGAAAGTGTTCGTGATGGGTGAAGTGAAAAAACAGAGCACCCTCAAAATGGACTTCAGCGGCATGACGCTGACCGAAGCGCTGGGTAACGCCGAAGGCATCGATCTGACCACCTCCAACGCCAGCGGCATCTTCGTGATCCGTCCGCTGAAAGGCAAAGGCCCTGGCGGCAAGATTGCCAACATCTATCAGCTCGATATGTCTGATGCGACCTCTCTGGTCATGGCGACGGAATTCCGTCTGCAGCCGTATGACGTGGTATATGTCACCACCGCACCGGTCGCGCGCTGGAACCGTCTGATCAATCAGTTGCTGCCGACCATCAGCGGTGTCCGTTACATGACGGATACGGCCAGCGACCTTCATAACTGGTAATCGTCATGTTTAACAAAATATTAGTGGTTTGCGTGGGGAACATTTGCCGTTCCCCGACGGCAGAGCGTTTGCTTAAACAATATCACCCGCAGATAACGGTGGAATCCGCCGGTCTGGGCGCGCTGGTGGGAAAAGGCGCTGACGCTTCAGCGGTGAGCGTGGCGGCAAGTCATGATCTTTCTCTGGAAGGACACTGCGCGCGTCAGGTCACCGGGCGGTTGTGCCGGGACTATGACCTGATCCTGGCGATGGAAAAAAGACATATCGCCTCTCTGCACGAACTGGCGCCCGAGATGCGTGGCAAGGTCATGCTTTTCGGGCACTGGGACGATGAACGCGAAATTCCCGACCCGTATCGTAAAAGCCGTGAGGCGTTTGAAGCGGTGTACGCCTTACTTGAACGGTCTGCTCGCCAGTGGGCGCAGGCATTGAACGCAGAGCAGGTAAAATAATGACAGAAAAAGTAAAACAGTCTGCCGCACCGGTAACGGGCAATGATGAGATCGATATCGGTCGTCTGGTGGGAACCGTTATTGAAGCGCGCTGGTGGGTGCTGGGCATTACGGCGGTCTTTGCGCTATGCGCGGTGATTTACACACTCTTCGCCACGCCTATCTACAGTGCGGATGCGCTGGTACAGATTGAACAAAACACCGGCAACTCGCTGGTGCAGGATATCGGCTCTGCGTTATCCAACAAGCCGCCGGCTTCGGAAGCGGAAATTCAGCTCATCCAGTCGCGTCTGGTATTAGGCAAAACGGTGGACGATCTGGATCTGGATATTTCGGTCACCAAAAACACCTTCCCGCTGTTCGGCGCGGGCTGGGAACGGCTGATGGGGCGACAGAATGAATCGGCAAAAGTCACCACCTTTACCCTGCCGAAAGGGATGAACGAGCAGACCTTCACTCTGACGGTGCTAAGTGACAAAGACTACCAACTGACCAGCGACGGCGGCTTCAGCGCGCGCGGACAGGTCGGGCGGACGCTGAGCAAAGACGGCGTCACGATAGTAGTCAGTGAAATTCATGCTCGACCGGACACGGAATTTACTGTCACCAAATTCTCCACGCTGGGGATGATCAATAACCTGCAAAACAACCTGACGGTAGTCGAAAACGGCAAAGATACCGGCGTGCTCAGCCTGAGCTTTACTGGCGAAGACCGCGATCAGATCCGCGACATTCTCAACAGCATTACCCGAAATTATCTGGAACAGAACGTTGAGCGCAAATCTGCCGAGGCGGCGAAAAGCCTGGCCTTCCTGGCGAAACAGCTGCCGGAAGTGCGCCAGCATCTGGACGTGGCAGAGAATAAACTCAATGCGTTTCGTCAGGATAAAGACTCCGTCGATTTGCCGCTGGAAGCGAAAGCCGTGCTGGACTCAATGGTTAACATTGATGCGCAGCTTAACGAACTGACCTTTAAAGAAGCGGAAATATCGAAACTCTTCACCAAAGCGCACCCGGCGTACCGCACGCTGCTGGAAAAACGTCAGGCGCTGGAAGATGAAAAAGCCAAACTGAACGGGCGCGTGACGGCGATGCCGAAAACGCAGCAGGAGATTGTGCGCCTGACGCGTGACGTTGAGTCGGGTCAGCAGGTCTATATGCAATTGCTGAACAAACAGCAGGAGCTGAAGATCACCGAGGCCAGCACCGTGGGTGACGTGCGGATCGTTGACCCGGCCATTGCCCAGCCTGGCGTGCTGAAGCCGAAGAAAGCGCTGATCATTCTCGGCAGCATCATTCTGGGCCTGATGCTCTCTATCGTTGGCGTGCTGCTGCGTTCACTGCTCAACCGCGGTATCGAAAGCCCGCAGGTGCTGGAAGAGAATGGCATCAGCGTATACGCCAGCATTCCGCTGTCGGAATGGCAGAAAGCGCGGGATAGCGTCAAGACCATTAAGGGTGTTAAGCGTTACAAGCAGAGCCAACTGCTGGCAGTGGGTAACCCGACCGATCTGGCGATTGAAGCCGTGCGCAGCCTGCGCACCAGCCTCCACTTCGCCATGATGCAGGCACAAAACAATGTCCTGATGCTCACCGGGGTTAGCCCGTCTATCGGGAAGACCTTTGTCTGCGCCAACCTTGCGGCGGTGATCAGCCAGACCAACAAGCGTGTACTGCTGATCGACTGCGATATGCGTAAAGGCTATACCCACGAACTGCTCGGCACCAATAACGTCAACGGTCTGTCCGAGATTCTGGTCGGCAAAGGGGATATCGCCTCCTGCGCGAAACCGACGTCCATTCCTAATTTTGACCTTGTACCGCGCGGTCAGGTACCGCCAAACCCGTCTGAGCTGCTGATGAGCGAACGCTTTGCTGAACTGCTGCGTTGGGCGAGTAGCCACTATGACCTGGTGCTGATCGATACGCCGCCAATCCTGGCCGTCACCGACGCCGCGATTGTCGGACGTCACGCAGGCACGACGTTGATGGTCGCTCGCTATGCCGTCAATACCCTGAAAGAGGTGGAAACCAGCCTGAGCCGTTTTGAGCAAAACGGCATTCAGGTGAAAGGGGTGATCCTCAACTCCATCTTCCGGCGCGCCACCGGGTATCAGGATTACGGGTACTACGAGTACGAATACAAGTCCGACACAAAATAAAAAATCGTGAGTGGCCTACACGTTGGGCCCTCCGGCATCACTTCCTGGGAAAAGAGCATGAATACAGAAAATCCGCTGATCTCCATTTATATGCCAACCTGGAACCGGCAGCAGCTCGCCATTCGGGCAATTAAATCGGTGCTGCGTCAGGACTATCCCCACTGGGAGATGATCATTGTTGATGATTGCTCTTCCTCTTATGAACAGCTACAGCAGTTTGTTGAGGGATTAAACGACCCGCGCGTACGTTACACCCATAATGAGATCAACTCTGGCGCCTGCGCGGTGCGTAATCAGGCCATCGTCCAGGCGCAAGGGCATTACATCACCGGTATTGATGATGATGATGAGTGGACGCCAAACCGTTTGAGCGTGTTCCTTGCCCATAAACATCAACTGGTGACTCACGCTTTTTTGTACGCCAACGATTATGTCTGCGAAGGCGAAGTTTACTCGCAGCCGGCGAGCCTGCCGCTGTATCCGAAATCCCCTTACTCGCGCCACCTGTTCTATAAACGCAACATCATTGGCAATCAGGTCTTTACCTGGGCGTGGCGGTTTAAAGAGTGCCTGTTCGATACCGAACTGAAAGCCGCGCAGGATTACGACATCTTTCTGCGGATGGTGGTGGAGTATGGCGAACCGTGGAAGGTGGAGGAGGCGACGCAGATCCTGCACGTTAATCATGGCGAAATGCAGATCACCTCGTCGCCGAAGAAATTCTCTGGCTACTTCCATTTTTACCGCAAGCACAAAGATAAATTTGACCGCGCCAGTAAGAAATATCAGCTGTTTACGCTCTACCAGATCCGCAATAAGCGCATGACCTGGCGCACGTTGCTGACGCTGTTTTCACTGCGCAACGGCAAGCGTCTGGCTGACGGGCTGCGAGGACGTTAAGCATGCTGGAAGATATTCGCGCGAACAGCTGGAGCGTACGCCCGTGCTGCATGGTGCTGGCCTACCGGGTTGCTCATTTCTGCTCCGTCTGGCGCAAAAAAAACGTGCTGAACAATCTGTGGGCCGCGCCGGTGCTGGTGCTGTATCGGCTGATAACCGAATGCCTGTTCGGCTATGAAATCCAGGCGGCGGCCACCATCGGACGGCGCTTCACCATTCATCATGGTTACGCCGTGGTGATTAACAAAAACGTGGTGGCCGGTGACGATTTCACGGTTCGTCATGGCGTCACTATCGGCAATCGTGGTGCTGACCGCCAGGCCTGTCCGGTGATAGGCAACGGCGTGGAACTGGGTGCCAACGTGATCGTGCTGGGTGACATCCGCATCGGAAATAACGTGACGATTGGCGCAGGCAGCGTGGTGCTCGACAGCATCCCGGACAATGCGCTGGTGGTGGGCGAGAAGGCCCGGGTGAAGGTAATTAAATGAATATTGTGCAATTTAATGTGCGACTGGCGGAAGGTGGTGCGGCTGGAGTGGCATTAGATCTGCATCAGCGCGCACTGCAAAAAGGGCTGACTTCGCAATTTATTTACGGCTACGGCAAGGGCGGGAAAAAGAGCGTCAGCCATAGCCACTATCCTCATGTCATCAAACAGACGCCGCGTCTGACGTCAGTGGCTAACATCGCCCTGTTTCGCCTGTTCAATCGCGATCTGTTTGGCAATCTGAACAATCTCTATCGTACCGTGACCCGCACGTCAGGCCCGCTGGTGCTGCATTTTCACGTTCTGCACAGCTACTGGTTGAATCTGGCTGACGTGGTAGCGTTCTGCGAAAAGGTGAAAAACCACAAGCCGGACGTCACGCTGGTCTGGACACTGCACGATCACTGGAGTGTGACCGGGCGCTGCGCCTTTACCGACGGCTGCGAGGGGTGGAAAACCGGCTGCCAGAAATGCCCGACGCTGAGTAATTATCCGCCGGTGAAAGTTGACCGCGCGCATAACCTGGTCGATGGAAAACGCCAACTGTTCCGCCAGATGCTGGCGCTGGGTTGCCAGTTTATCTCTCCAAGCCAACACGTTGCCGATGCGTTTAACAGCCTGTACGGCGCGGGGCGCTGCCGCATTATCAATAATGGGATTGATGTGGCGACCGAAGCGATTCTGGCAGAATTGTCTCCGGTCAATGAGACCCCGGGGAAACCGAAAATTGCGATTGTGGCTCATGACCTGCGCTATGACGGAAAAACCAATCAGCGTCTGGTGCGCGACATGATAGCGCTGGGCGATAAGGTTGAACTGCATACCTTTGGCAAATTCTC
This sequence comes from Citrobacter sp. CFNIH10, assembly GCF_002934585.1. Taxonomy (NCBI): domain Bacteria; kingdom Pseudomonadati; phylum Pseudomonadota; class Gammaproteobacteria; order Enterobacterales; family Enterobacteriaceae; genus Citrobacter; species Citrobacter sp. CFNIH10. The sequence goes on along the minus strand of NZ_CP026216.1, from coordinate 4,557,497 downwards.
GCCGTTTGACGGGGCAAACGTGGTGAATCACGGCTTCGAAACCGACAAACGCAAACTGATGAGCGCGCTCAACCAGATGGACGCGCTGGTGTTCAGCTCCCGCGTGGACAACTATCCGCTGATTTTATGTGAAGCGTTGTCAATCGGCGTGCCGGTGATCGCCACCCACAGCGACGCGGCGCAGGAAGTGCTGCGCAAGGCGGGCGGAAAAACGTTTGCCGCTGAAGAGGTGCTGTCACTGGTGCAGATGAACAAAACTGACATCGCGCAGACGGTTTTTGGTACCTCGCTCAGCGCCTTCCGCGAGCGCAGTCGTGCGGCGTACAGTGGTCAACAGATGCTGGAGGAATATGTCTCGTTCTATCAGAATCTGTAGCTATCTGCTGCTGCCGCTGATCTACCTGCTGGTCAACGTCAAAATTGCCCAACTGGGCGAAAGTTTCCCCATCACTATTGTCACTTTTTTACCCGTTTTATTGCTGCTGTACGTTGAACGAATCAGCATTAAGAAGCTGATGATTGCATTAGGGATTGGTGCAGGGCTGACGGCGTTTAACTATCTGTTCGGTCAGTCACTGGACGCCAGCAAATACGTCACCTCGACGATGCTGTTTGTCTATATCGTGATCATTATCGGTATGGTCTGGAGCATTCGCTTCAAAACCATCTCGCCGCATAACTACCGTAAGATCCTGCGCTTTTTCTATCTGGTAGTGGCGTTGGTGGTGGTGCTGGCGGCGGCGGAAATGGCGCAAATTATCCTGACCGGCGGCAGTAGCCTGATGGAAAGCATTTCGAAGTACCTTATTTACAGCAATAGCTATGTGTTGAATTTTATTAAATTTGGCGGCAAGCGAACCACCGCGCTCTATTTCGAACCGGCATTTTTTGCTCTGGCCTTAATCTCAATTTGGCTCAGCATCAAACAGTTTGGTATCAAAACGCCTAAAACCGATGCTATGATTCTGGCAGGGATAATATTATCAGGATCGTTTTCAGGAGTAATGACATTTATCCTGTTTTACCTGCTGGAATGGGCGTTTCAGTATCTGAATAAGGATGCGATAAAGAAAAAACTGCCGCTGGCGATAATCTCATTAGCCGTGTTTTTAGTAGGGGTGATATTTGCATTTCCTTATATCTCCACACGTCTTGGAGATTTAGGAACGGAAGGGTCGTCTTCTTATTATCGTATTGTCGGCCCGTTAGTGATGGTCGGTTATTCTTTAACCCATATCGATGGCGTCGTCAGATTTGGCTCACTTTATGAATATGTCGCATCATTCGGAATCTTTAACGGTGCAGATGTCGGGAAAACAATAGACAATGGTTTGTATCTGCTGATTATTTATTTTTCCTGGTTCGCGGTGTTAATGACGCTGTGGTACATGTGGAAAATCTTAAAAATGACGTTAAATGCATTTGGCGATAATCGGAATTTTCGGGTGCAACTTTATCTTTTTACACCGGTGTCACTGTTTTTTACCGGTTCGATATTTAGCCCGGAATATGCATTTTTAATCGTTTGTCCGTTTATTTTGCGCAAGGCGCTGAATATGACAAAAGTATGATGAGGTTAATTCTATGCTGCTCAGTATTATCACCGTCGCGTTTCGCAATCTGGACGGCATCGTCAAAACCCATGCGTCGCTGGCGCATCTGGCGAAGGCGACCGACATCCGCTTTGAGTGGATCGTGGTGGACGGCGGTTCAAATGACGGTACGCAAGAATTTCTGGAAAACCTCTGCGGTAACTACCACTTACGTTTTGTCAGCGAACCGGATAACGGCATCTATGATGCGATGAACAAGGGCATTGAAATGGCGCGCGGCAAGTTCGCGCTGTTCCTTAACTCCGGCGATATCTTTCATCCGGATGTCGCCCACGTTGTACGTCAGTTACAGACACAAAAAGATGACGTGATGATTACCGGTGATGCGCTGCTCGATTTTGGCGATGGTCATAAAACGAAGCGTAGCGCGAAACCCGGTTGGTATATCTATCACAGCCTGCCGGCCAGCCATCAGGCGATCTTTTTCCCGCTGGCGGGACTAAAAGTCTGGCACTACGACCTGCAATATAAAGTGTCATCGGATTATGCGCTGGCCGCCAGATTGTATAAAGAAGGTTATGACTTTAAAAAACTGGACGGTCTGGTCTCTGAATTTTCAATGGGCGGTGTGTCAACGACGAATAATCTGGAATTATGCGAAGACGCCAAAAAAGTGCAGCGTCAGATATTACGCGTGCCGGGTTTTTGGGCTGAATTATCGAAGCTATTACGCTTACGTACGACAGGTAAAACGAAAGCCTTATATAACAAAGCCTGAAATATAAGGATTAATGATGCAGGATTTACGTGGTTTCTCCGTACCGAAAGGATTTCGCGGCGGAAATGTAATTAAAGTGCAATTGTGGTGGGCCGTACAGGCAACATTATTTTCCTGGTCACCGCAGGTGTTATATCGCTGGCGCGCTTTTTTGCTCCGTCTGTTTGGCGCGAAAATAGGAAAAAACGTAGTCATTCGACCGTCGGTGAAAATTACCTATCCGTGGAAATTAACCATTGGTGATTATGCCTGGGTAGGGGATGACGTCAATTTATATACGCTCGGCGATATTACGATTGGTGCCCATGCGGTGGTTTCGCAGAAAAGCTATTTGTGTACCGGCAGTCACGATCATACCAGCGCGCATTTTGATATTAACGCCACCCCGATTGTGATTGGCGATAAATGCTGGCTGGCAACGGATGTGTTTGTGGCGCCAGGCGTAACGATAGGCGATGGCACTGTCGTCGGTGCGCGCAGCAGTGTTTTTAAATCGCTACCGGCAAATATGATTTGCCGTGGCAATCCCGCAGTTGTGATACGCGAACGCGTTGAAAAGTAATCAGTTTCCCCGTCATGTTTCGGGCTGTAGCAGTGTTGGCTTTCCTTGATTATCCGGTCACTTACTTCTGTAAGCTCCTGGATAAGCGGCGTCACCGCCTTGCTATAACCCGAACGATTTAGGGGATAATTAAGAGGTAATAAAATGTCTAAAGTCGCTCTCATTACCGGCGTTACCGGGCAGGATGGTTCTTACCTGGCAGAACTTCTGCTGGAAAAAGGTTATGAGGTTCACGGTATTAAGCGTCGTGCGTCTTCATTTAACACCGAGCGCGTGGATCACATCTATCAGGATCCCCATGCGAGCAACCCGAAATTCCATCTGCACTACGGTGACCTGACGGACTCCTCCAACCTGACGCGTATTCTGCAGGAAGTGCAGCCGGATGAAGTCTACAACCTGGGTGCGATGAGCCACGTTGCGGTTTCCTTCGAATCGCCGGAATACACCGCCGATGTGGATGCGATGGGAACGCTGCGTCTGCTGGAAGCCATCCGCTTCCTCGGTCTGGAAAAGAAAACCCGTTTCTATCAGGCATCGACCTCTGAGCTGTACGGTCTGGTGCAGGAAATCCCGCAAAAAGAGACCACGCCATTCTACCCGCGCTCGCCGTATGCGGTCGCCAAACTTTACGCCTACTGGATCACCGTCAACTACCGTGAATCCTATGGTATCTACGCCTGTAACGGCATCCTGTTTAACCATGAATCGCCGCGTCGTGGCGAAACCTTCGTCACCCGTAAAATCACCCGCGCGATTGCTAACATCGCTCAGGGGCTGGAGTCCTGCCTGTATCTCGGCAACATGGATTCCCTGCGTGACTGGGGCCATGCGAAAGACTACGTCAAAATGCAGTGGATGATGCTGCAACAGGAACAGCCGGAAGACTTCGTGATCGCGACCGGCGTGCAGTACTCCGTGCGTCAGTTCGTCGAAATGGCGGCGGCCCAGCTGGGGATCAAACTGCGCTTTGAAGGCGAAGGCGTGGAAGAGAAAGGGATTGTGGTTTCTGTCACCGGTCATGACGCGCCAGGCGTGAAACCGGGTGATGTGATTGTGGCCGTTGATCCGCGCTACTTCCGTCCGGCAGAAGTGGAAACTCTGCTGGGTGACCCGAGCAAAGCGCATGAGAAGCTGGGCTGGAAACCGGAAATTACGTTGCAGGAAATGGTCTCCGAGATGGTCGCTAAAGATCTGGAAGCGGCGAAGAAACACTCCCTGCTGAAATCTCATGGCTACGAGGTTGCCATCGCGCTGGAGTCCTGAGAATGAGCAAACAACGTATTTTTATCGCTGGTCATCGCGGAATGGTGGGTTCCGCGATTGCCCGCCAGCTTGCGCAGCGTGGTGATGTGGAGCTGGTGCTGCGCACCCGCGATGAGCTGAACCTGCTGGACAGCAAGGCAGTGCTGGATTTCTTTGCCACTGAGCGTATCGATCAGGTTTATCTGGCGGCGGCGAAGGTGGGCGGTATTGTTGCCAATAACACGTATCCGGCCGATTTCATCTTTGAAAATATGATGATGGAAAGCAACATTATTCACGCCGCGCATCTGCATAACGTGAATAAGCTGCTGTTCCTCGGTTCGTCCTGTATCTATCCCAAACTGGCAAAACAGCCGATGGCGGAGAGTGAACTGTTGCAGGGCACGCTGGAACCAACCAACGAGCCGTATGCCATTGCCAAGATTGCCGGTATCAAACTGTGCGAGTCATACAACCGCCAGTACGGGCGCGACTATCGTTCCGTGATGCCGACCAATCTGTATGGTCCACATGACAACTTCCATCCGAGCAATTCGCACGTGATCCCGGCGTTGCTGCGTCGTTTCCACGAAGCGACCATGCAGAATGCGGCGGACGTGGTGGTGTGGGGCAGCGGGACGCCGATGCGTGAGTTTCTGCACGTCGATGATATGGCCGCCGCCAGCATCCACGTGATGGAACTGGACAGCGAAGTCTGGCAGGAGAACACCCAGCCGATGCTGTCGCACATTAACGTCGGTACGGGCGTGGATTGCACCATTCGCGAACTGGCGCAGACCATCGCTCAGGTTGTGGGCTACAAGGGCCGCGTGGTGTTTGACGCGACGAAGCCGGACGGTACGCCGCGAAAACTGCTGGATGTGACCCGTTTGCATCAGCTGGGCTGGTATCACGAGATCTCACTGGAAGCGGGCCTTGCCAGCACATATCAGTGGTTCCTTGAGAATCAGCATCGGTTCCGGGGGTAAACATGTTTTTACGTCAGGAAGATTTTGCCACCGTCGTGCGTTCCACGCCGCTTGTCTCCCTCGATTTGATCGTGGAAAACGCGCAGGGGGAATTTCTGCTGGGTAAACGACTGAACCGACCGGCGCAGGGCTTCTGGTTCGTGCCCGGTGGCCGGGTGCAAAAAGATGAGCCGCTGAGTGCGGCCTTCGAACGCCTGACCGAAGCCGAACTGGGGCTACGTTTGCCGCTGTCTGCCGGGGAGTTTTATGGCGTCTGGCAGCATTTCTATGACGACAACTTTTCCGGTGAAGACTTCTCAACGCATTACATCGTGCTCGGTTTCCGTCTGCGGGTGCAGGCGCATGATGTGCCTCTGCCTGACGCGCAGCACGGCGCTTACTGCTGGCTGACGCCCGCGGCGTTGCTGGCTAGCGACAACGTCCATGACAACAGTCGGGCGTATTTTTTGCCGGAATGTCAGGCTAAGGCGCTGGGATTATGAGGATCCTTGTGTATGGCATCAACTACTCACCGGAATTAACCGGCATCGGTAAATACACCGGTGAAATGGTGGAGTGGATGGCGCGCGAAGGCCATGACGTGCGGGTTATCACCGCGCCGCCGTATTACCCGCAGTGGAAAGTGGGCGAGCGCTATTCAGCCTGGCGCTATCGCCGGGAAGAGGGGGATGCCACTGTCTGGCGCTGCCCACTGTATGTGCCAAAGCAGCCGTCAACACTGAAACGATTACTGCATCTGGGCAGCTTCGCCCTCAGCAGCTTTTTCCCGCTGATGGCGCAGCGTCGCTGGAAGCCGGATCGCATTATTGGCGTGGTGCCCACGCTGTTTTGTACGCCGGGAATGCGGCTGCTGGCGAAACTCTCAGGCGCCCGCACGCTGCTGCACATTCAGGATTATGAAGTCGATGCGATGCTGGGGCTCGGTCTGGCAGGCAACGGTAAAACCGGCAAAGTGGCACAGCTGGCGACCGCTTTCGAGCGTAGCGGTCTGCATAACGTCGACAATGTCTCCACCATCTCCCGCTCAATGATGAATAAAGCCCAGGCGAAAGGGGTGGCGGCAGAGAAAGTGATCTTCTTCCCTAACTGGTCAGAAGTCGCCCGTTTTCAGAATGTTAACGATGACGAGGTTATCAGCCTCCGCCAACAGCTTGGTTTGCCGGATGACAAAAAAATCATTCTTTACTCCGGCAATATCGGCGAGAAGCAAGGGCTGGAAAACGTTATTGCGGCGGCGGAACAACTGCGTGAGCAGCCGCTGGTTTTCGCTATCGTCGGGCAGGGCGGCGGCAAAGCGCGTCTGGAGAAAATGGCCCGCGAGCGCGGTCTGCGCAACGTTCTGTTTTTCCCGTTGCAGCCTTACGAGGCGCTACCTGCGCTATTGAAGATGGGCGATTGCCACCTGGTGGTGCAAAAACGCGGGGCGGCGGATGCCGTTCTGCCCTCCAAGCTGACCAATATTCTGGCGGTGGGCGGCAATGCGGTGATTACCGCAGAACCGGAGACGGAACTCGGCCAGCTTTGCGACCGCTATGCAGGCATTGCAGTGTGCGTTGAGCCGGAATCGGTCGATGCGCTGGTGGCAGGGATAACGATGGCGCTCACCATGCCAAAAAACAACACGGTGGCACGTGAATATGCCGAACGCACGCTCGATAAAGAGAATGTGCTACGTCAATTTATGAATGATATTCGGGATTAAATTATGAGTCAGACAACACTCTATCCGGTTGTGATGGCCGGTGGCTCCGGTAGCCGCTTATGGCCGCTTTCCCGTGTACTTTATCCTAAGCAGTTCCTGTGCCTGAAAGGCGATCTCACCATGCTGCAAACGACCATTTGTCGTCTTAACGGTGTGGAGTGCGAAAGTCCGGTGGTGATCTGCAACGAGCAGCATCGTTTTATCGTCGCGGAGCAATTGCGTCAGCTTAATAAACTGACGGAGAACATTATTCTTGAACCGGCGGGACGTAATACCGCGCCGGCCATTGCATTAGCGGCGCTGGCGGCAAAACGTCACAGTCCGGACTGCGACCCGCTGATGCTGGTGTTGGCGGCAGACCACGTGATTGCCAACGAAGAGGCCTTCCGCGACGCGGTGCGCAACGCAATGCCGTACGCCGAAGCCGGAAAGCTGGTCACGTTTGGTATCGTTCCGGATCTGCCGGAAACGGGCTACGGCTATATCCGTCGTGGCGATGTCACCCCCGGCGTTAACGATGCCGTGGCGTTTGACGTTGCGCAGTTTGTGGAAAAACCGAGTCTGGAAACAGCGCAGGCCTATGTCGCCAGCGGTGATTATTACTGGAACAGCGGGATGTTTCTGTTCCGCGCCGGACGCTATCTGGAAGAGCTGAAAAAATACCGTCCCGATATCCTGGAAGCCTGCGAAAACGCGATGAGCGTGGTCGATCCGGATCTCGATTTCATTCGCGTGGATGAAGCATCATTCCTGGCGTGTCCGGAAGAATCTGTCGATTACGCAGTAATGGAACGCACGGCGGATGCGGTGGTGATGCCGATGGATGCGGGCTGGAGCGATGTCGGCTCCTGGTCCTCGCTGTGGGAAATCAGCGCCCATACCGCCGAGGGAAACGTCCATCACGGCGACGTCATCAGCCATAAAACCGAAAACAGCTACGTCTATGCCGAATCGGGACTGGTGACCACCGTCGGCGTGAAAGACCTGGTGGTGGTGCAGACCAAAGACGCGGTGCTGATTGCCGACCGTAACGCGGTGCAGGACGTCAAAAAAGTGGTTGAACAAATCAAAGCCGATGGCCGCCACGAACACCATATTCACCGCGAAGTGTACCGTCCGTGGGGGAAATATGACTCCATCGACGCCGGTGACCGCTATCAGGTCAAACGCATCACCGTGAAACCAGGGGAAGGGCTGTCGGTACAGATGCACCACCACCGCGCCGAACACTGGGTGGTGGTGGCGGGTACCGCCAAAGTCACCATTGACGGTGAGATCAAACTGCTCGGTGAAAACGAGTCTGTCTACATTCCGCTGGGAGCCACCCACTGTCTGGAAAACCCAGGGAAAATTCCACTCGATCTGATTGAAGTGCGCTCAGGTTCTTACCTCGAAGAGGATGATGTAGTGCGGTTTGAGGATCGCTACGGCCGGGTGTGACGCCCTAACCATCATCTTTCGCGCCGCAGATGCGTTGGCTTCCTTTACGCACCCCGGTCACTTCGTTGACTAAGCTCCCGGGGATACGCGCAGTCGCCGCCTTCCTGCAACGCGAAATCTAATGGTTATGTACTTTACAAAAAATATCTCCAGTCCGGAGAGGGACAACTGTTGCCTGAATAAGGGTAAAAACATGACAAAATTAACCTGTTTCAAAGCCTACGATATTCGCGGCAGGCTGGGCGAAGAGCTGAACGAAGAGATTGCGTGGCGGATTGGTCGCGCTTACGGCGAATTTTTGAAGCCGAAAACCATTGTGCTGGGCGGCGACGTGCGTCTGACCAGTGAGGCGCTGAAGCTGGCGCTGGCAAAAGGGTTGCAGGATGCCGGCGTTGACGTGCTGGATATCGGCCTGTCGGGCACCGAAGAGATCTACTTCGCGACTTTCCACCTTGGCGTGGACGGCGGGATTGAAGTCACCGCCAGCCACAACCCGATGGACTACAACGGCATGAAGCTGGTGCGCGAAGGCGCGCGTCCCATCAGTGGCGATACCGGTCTGCGTGACGTGCAGCGTCTGGCCGAGGCCAACGACTTCCCGCCGGTGAACCCCGCGCAGCGCGGAAGCTATAAGCAAATCTCCCTGCGTGATGCCTATATCGACCATCTGTTCGGCTACATCAATGTTAAAAACCTCACCCCGCTGAAGCTGGTGATCAACTCCGGTAACGGCGCGGCAGGCCCGGTGGTGGACGCCATCGACGCGCGCTTTCAGGCGCTGGGCGTGCCGGTAGAATTGATCAAAGTGCATAACACCCCGGACGGCAACTTCCCGAACGGCATTCCTAATCCGCTGTTGCCGGAGTGTCGCGCCGATACCCGCAATGCGGTGATTGAACATGGCGCGGATATGGGGATTGCCTTTGACGGTGATTTCGACCGCTGCTTCCTGTTCGACGAGAAAGGCCAGTTCATCGAGGGTTACTACATTGTCGGCCTGCTGGCGGAAGCGTTCCTCGAAAAACAGCCGGGCGCCAAAATCATTCACGACCCGCGTCTGTCCTGGAACACGGTGGATGTGGTGAAAGCGGCGGGCGGCACGCCGGTGATGTCGAAAACCGGTCACGCTTTCATTAAAGAGCGGATGCGCCACGAAGACGCCATCTACGGCGGCGAGATGAGCGCCCACCACTATTTCCGTGATTTTGCTTACTGCGACAGCGGAATGATCCCGTGGTTGCTGGTGGCGGAACTGGTGTGTCTGAAGGGACAGTCACTGGGTGAACTGGTACGAGACCGGATGGCGGCATTCCCGGCGAGCGGCGAAATCAACAGCAAGCTGGAGGAACCGGCGGCAGCGATTTCTCGGGTGGAACAACACTTTGCCAGCGAGGCGCTGGCGGTGGACAGAACCGACGGGATCAGCATGTCGTTCGTCGACTGGCGTTTCAACCTGCGCTCCTCCAACACCGAACCGGTGGTACGCCTGAACGTGGAGTCACGCGGCGATATTCCGCTGATGGAAGCGCGAACGCGCACTCTGCTGGCGTTACTGAATCAGTAAGGTCAGATCTTCCCTTACCCGCTGGCGGGTAAGGGGCTAATAACAGGAACAACGATGACAAATCTAAAAAAGCGCGAACGGGCCAAAACCAATGCATCGTTAATCTCTATGGTGCAACGCTTTTCAGATATCACCATCATGTTTGGCGGGCTGTGGGTTGTCTGCGAAGTCAGTGGACTGCCTTTCCTGTATATGCACCTGTTGGTGGCGCTGATCACGTTGGTTGTTTTCCAGATGCTGGGTGGCATAACCGATTTCTATCGCTCATGGCGCGGCGTCAAAATTTCCACTGAACTGACTCTCCTGCTGCAAAACTGGACGCTGAGCCTCGTCTTTAGCGCCGGTCTGGTGGCATTCAATCAGGATTTCGATAACCGCCTCGCGGTCTGGCTGGCGTGGTATCTGCTGACCAGCGTCGGACTGGTCTTCTGCCGATCGTTTATTCGCATCGGTGCAGGATGGCTACGCAACCGTGGCTACAACACGCGCCGGGTGGCCGTCGCGGGCGATCTGCCTGCCGGACGGGCGTTGCTCGATAGCTTCCGCAACGAACCGTGGTTAGGTTTTGAGGTAGTTGGCGTTTATCACGATCCGAAACCGGGCGGCGTTACCTCTGACTGGGCAGGTAACCTCGAACAACTGGTTGAAGACGCGAAAGCGTCACGCATCCATAACGTCTACATTGCGATGGCGATGTGCGACGGCGCGCGGGTGAAAAAACTGGTGCGCGAACTGGCGGATACCACCTGTTCGGTGATCCTCATTCCGGACGTGTTTACCTTCAACATTCTGCATTCCCGCATCGAAGAGGTGAGTGGCGTGCCGGTGGTGCCGCTGTATGACACGCCGCTGTCGGGTATCAACCGTCTGCTTAAGCGTGCGGAAGATATCGTGCTGGCGTCGCTGATCCTGCTGCTGATCTCCCCAGTGTTGTGCTGCATTGCGCTGGCGGTGAAGTTGAGTTCGCCGGGGCCGATCATCTTCCGTCAGACCCGTTATGGCATGGACGGTAAACCGATCAACGTGTGGAAATTCCGCTCAATGAAGGTGATGGAAAACGACAAGGTCGTCACACAGGCGACGCAGAACGATCCGCGCGTCACCCGAGTGGGGAATTTCCTGCGTCGTACCTCGCTGGATGAACTACCGCAGTTTATTAATGTGCTGACCGGTGGCATGTCTATCGTCGGGCCGCGTCCGCATGCGGTGGCGCATAACGAACAGTATCGTCAACTGATTGAAGGCTACATGCTGCGCCACAAGGTGAAGCCGGGGATCACCGGTTGGGCGCAAATCAACGGCTGGCGCGGTGAAACTGACACGCTGGAGAAAATGGAAAAACGCGTGGAGTACGATCTGGAGTACATCCGCGAGTGGAGCGTGTGGTTCGACATCAAGATCGTTTTTCTGACGGTGTTTAAGGGCTTTGTTAACAAAGCGGCGTACTGAGGAACGGTCATGAGCTTACGTGAAAAAACCATCAGCGGCGCGAAGTGGTCGGCGATTGCCACGGTGATCATTATCAGCCTTGGGCTTATCCAGATGACGGTACTGGCGCGGATCGTCGATAACCACCAGTTCGGCCTGCTGACCGTGTCGCTGGTGATCATTGCGCTGGCCGATACGCTGTCTGACTTCGGTATTGCCAACTCCATTATTCAGCGCAAGGCGATAAGCCATCTTGAGCTGACCACGCTGTACTGGCTGAATGTCGGGTTGGGAATCATCGTCTGTGTGGCGGTCTTCCTGCTTAGCGATGTGATTAGCAATGTGCTGCATAACCCGGATCTGGCGCCGCTGATTAAAACGCTGTCGCTGGCGTTTGTGGTGATCCCGCACGGGCAGCAGTTCCGCGCGCTGATGCAGAAAGAGCTGGAGTTCAACAAGATTGGAATGATTGAAACCAGCGCTGTACTGGCAGGTTTTACATTTACCGTTGTCAGCGCGCATTTCTGGCCGCTGGCGATGACGGCCATACTCGGTTACCTGGTAAATAGCGCGGTGCGCACGCTGTTGTTTGGCTATTTTGGCCGCAAGATCTACCGTCCGGGTCTGCACTTTTCGCTGGCGTCCGTTTCGTCGAATTTGCGCTTTGGTGCGTGGCTGACGGCGGACAGCATCATCAACTACGTCAACACCAACCTTTCCACGCTGGTGCTGGCGCGTATTCTCGGTGCCGGCGTCGCAGGGGGTTATAACCTGGCGTATAACGTGGCAGTGGTGCCGCCGATGAAGCTCAACCCCATCATCACCCGCGTGCTGTTTCCGGCATTTGCCAAAATTCAGGACGACACCCAGAAGCTGCGCGTGAACTTCTACAAACTGCTTTCCGTGGTGGGCATTATCAACTTCCCGGCTTTGCTGGGCCTGATGGTGGTTGCTAATAATTTTGTGCCGCTGGTCTTTGGCGAGAAGTGGAACAGCATCATTCCTGTGCTGCAACTGCTGTGCGTGGTGGGGTTACTGCGCTCGGTTGGTAATCCGATTGGTTCGCTGTTGATGGCGAAAGCGCGGGTAGACATCAGCTTTAAATTCAATGTGTTTAAAACGTTCCTGTTCATCCCGGCGATTATTGTCGGCGGGCAGATGGCGGGCGCAATTGGTGTGACGCTGGGCTTCCTGCTGGTGCAAATTATCAACACCATTCTGAGCTATTTCGTGATGATCAAACCGGTGCTGGGTTCCAGCTACCGCCAGTACATTCTGAGCCTGTGGCTGCCGTTCTATCTCTCATTGCCGACGCTGGCGGTGAGCTACGGTCTGGGTATCGCGTTACAGGGACATCTGTCGCTCGGTGTACTGCTGGCGACGCAGATTGCCGCCGGTGCGCTGGCGTTCGCGGTGATGATCGTGCTCTCACGCCATCCGCTGGTGGTGGAGATGAAGCGCCAGTTTTGTCGCAGTGAAAAAATGAAAACCTTGCTTCGTGCAGGATAAGTTTTGCCGGATGGCAACGATTTTAAGAGGGTGAAATGAAATTATTGATTCTGGGCAACCATACCTGCGGCAACCGTGGCGACAGTGCGATTTTACGTGGTCTGCTGGACGCCATTCACCGCCTCGAACCTGACGCGGAAGTGGATGTGATGAGCCGCTACCCGGTGAGTTCGTCCTGGCTTTTGAATCGCCCGGTGATGGGCGATCCGCTCTTTTTACAGATGAAACAGCACAACAGCGCGGCTGGCGTAGTGGGGCGGGTGAAAAAAATCCTCCGTCGTCGCTATCAGCATCAGGTGCTGCTTTCCCGCGTTACTGATACCGGCAAGCTGCGTAATATCGCGATTGCTCAGGGTTTTACCGATTTCGTGCGTTTGCTTGCGGGTTATGACGCTATCGTTCAGGTGGGCGGTTCATTCTTCGTCGACTTGTACGGTGTTCCGCAGTTTGAACACGCGCTGTGTACCTTTATGGCGAAAAAACCACTGTACATGGTCGGTCACAGCGTCGGTCCGTTCCAGGATCCGCAATTTAATCAACTGGCCAACTATGTTTTCGGCCACTGTGATGCACTGATCCTGCGGGAGTCGGTCAGCCTGGAGCTGATGAAACGCAGTGACATCACCACCGAAAAAGTGGAGCACGGCGTGGATACCGCCTGGCTGGTGGATCATCATGATGAAGATTTTACGCCGGGCTATGCCGTTCAACACTGGCTGAGCGTAGCGGCGCAGCAGAAAACGGTGGCAATTACTCTGCGAGAACTGGCGCCGTTTGATAAACGCCTGGGCACCACGCAGGAGGCTTATGAGAAGGCCTTCGCCGGTGTGGTCAACCGCATTCTGGATGAGGGCTATCAGGTTATCGCACTGTCTACCTGTACCGGCATTGACAGCTATAACAAAGATGACCGCATGGTGGCGCTGAATCTGCGCCAGTACGTCAGCGACCCGGCGCGTTACCACGTGGTGATGGATGAACTCAATGATCTGGAGATGGGCAAGATCCTCGGCGCATGCGATCTGACGGTTGGCACACGCCTGCATTCCGCCATTATCTCGATGAACTTCGCGACGCCTGCTATTGCGATTAATTACGAGCACAAATCGGCGGGCATCATGCAGCAACTGGGGATGCCGGAGATGGCGATAGATATCCGTCATCTGCTGGATGGCAGTCTGCAAGCGATGGTGGCGGATACGCTCGGACAGTTGCCGCAGATCAATGAGCGTCTTGCGCAGGCGGTGCGTCGCGAGCGTGAACAGGGATACCGTATGGTGGAGTCGGTGTTAACGCGCATCGGGGAGGGGAAATGAAGGCCAGCTTTTTTTTACTGAAATTTCCGCTGTCGTCGGAAACCTTCGTCCTCAACCAGATTACCGCGTTTATCGACATGGGTTTTGACGTTGAGATTGTCGCCCTGCAAAAAGGTGACACGCAAAATACGCATGCCGCCTGGGAAAAATATGGCCTGGCGGCCAGAACGCGCTGGCTACAGGACGAGCCGCCGGGACGTCTGGCAAAGCTGCGCACTCGGGCAGTGAAAACGCTGTCAGGACTGCACCGGGCGACGACGTGGAAATCGCTCAATTTTTCTCGCTACGGCGATGAATCACGTAACCTGATCCTCTCATCAATCTGTGCGCAGATAAGTCAACCCCTGCGTGCGGATGTCTTTATCGCCCACTTTGGTCCGGCGGGCGTAACGGCGGCGAAGCTGCGTGAGCTGGGCGTTATTCAGGGCAAGATTGCGACGATTTTTCACGGTATTGATATTTCCAGTCGGGAAGTTCTTAACCATTACACGCCGGAGTACCAGCAATTGTTCCGTCGTGGCGATCTGATGTTGCCGATTAGCGATCTCTGGGCTGGAAGGCTGAAAAGTATGGGCTGTCCACCGGAGAAGATTGCCGTTTCGCGGATGGGCGTGGATATGACGCGCTTTACGCACCGGCCAGTGAAAGCACCCGGTACGCCGCTGGAGATTATCTCTGTTGCGCGACTGACTGAGAAAAAAGGACTGCATGTGGCGATAGAGGCCTGCCGCCAGTTGAAAGAGCAGGGTGTGGCGTTTCGTTATCGCATTCTGGGTATGGGTCCCTGGGAGCGGCGATTGCGCACGTTGATTGAGCAGTATCAGCTCGATGATGTGATTGAGATGCCGGGATTTAAGCCCAGCCATGAAGTGAAAACGATGCTGGATAACGCGGATGTCTTTCTGTTGCCGTCAATTACCGGCACGGATGGCGACATGGAAGGCATTCCCGTTGCGTTGATGGAAGCGATGGCGGTGGGGATCCCGGTGGTCTCTACCGTTCACAGTGGGATCCCGGAGCTGGTGGATGCCGGGGAATCCGGCTGGCTGGTACCGGAAAACGACGCCCATGCGCTGGCGCAACAGCTCGCGTTGTTCAGCCAACTTGACCACCAGACGCTGGAACCCATCATCCAGCGTGCGCGTGAAAAAGTTGAACATGATTTTAATCAGCAGGTGATCAATCGTCAGTTGGCCAGCCTGCTGCAAACGATGTAAACCGAGGTTGTATGCCAGAGAAAACACTCTCCCGACGTACCTTCCTGACGGCAAGCTCCGCGCTTGCCGTACTTCCTGTCCTCCATTCACCTTTTGCCCGCGCCGTTGCGTCCCGCAAAACCGTCAATATTCAGGATTACAATGCGAAAGACTGGATTGCCTCCTTTCGACAGGCCTTCAGCGACGCAGAGACCGTGGTGGTGCCAGCGGGACTGGTGTGCGAGAACATCAATACCGGCATTTTTATCCCACCGGGAAAAACGCTGCATGTGCTGGGCCGCCTGAGCGGTAATGGGCGTGGTCGCTTTGTGTTGCAGGAGGGATGTCAGGTCACTGGCGAGAAGGGGGGGAGCCTGCACAATATTACGCTGGATGTACGCGGTTCCGATTGTGTGATTACCGATCTTACGATGAGTGGTTTCGGGCCGGTGACGCAAATTTATATCGGCGGGAAAAAGCCGCGCGTGATGCGCAATCTGGTCATCGATAATCTCACCGTGACCCAGGCCAACTATGCGATTCTGCGTCAGGGATTCCACAATCAGGTTGATGGCGCGCGTATTACCCACTGTCGTTTCAGCGATTTGCAGGGTGACGCCATCGAATGGAATGTCGCTATTAACGATCGCAATATCCTGATTTCTGACCACGTCATTGAACGGATCAACTGTACCAACGGCAAGATTAACTGGGGGATTGGCATTGGGCTTGCGGGGAGCACCTACGACAACACCTATCCGGAGCAGCAGACGGTTAAAAATTTTGTGGTCGCCAACATTACCGGATCAGATTGTCGGCAACTGGTACATGTCGAGAACGGCAAACATTTTGTGATTCGCAATGTGAAGGCGAAGAACATCACCCCGGATTTCAGCAAGAAGGCCGGCATCGACAATGCGACGGTTGCCATTTACGGTTGCGATAATTTTGTGATTGATAATGTCGATATGGTTAACAGTGCCGGGATGCTCATTGGCTATGGCGTGGTCAAAGGGAAATATCTCTCCATCCCGCAAAATTTCAAACTCAACCATATCTCCCTTGATAACACGCAGCTTGAATATAAATTGCGCGGCATTCAAATATCGTCGGGTAATGCCACCTCCTTCGTTGCACTGACTAATATCGAGATGAAACGCGCGACGCTGGAGTTGCATAATCAGCCGCAGCATCTTTTTCTGCGCAATATCAAGGTGATGCAAGAGTCAGCAACGGGACCGGCGCTGAAGATGCACTTTGATCTGCGCAAAGACGTGCGCGGTAAGTTTATGGCGAAAGATGACACGCTGCTGTCGTTGGCAAACGTACATGCGGTGAATGAGAAGGGGCAAAGCTCAGTGGATATAGACCGCATAAACCATCATGTGGTGAACGTTGATGCGATCAACTTCCGCTTACCGGTGGGGAGGGGGTGAATTTGCGACCATTCCTGGCGAAATCGGTCCATACTTAAGATTATGGCTACTGCAATTTATCAGTGACCGGCGTAGCATCAGTGACAAAGCAGCGATGATTTCCTCTAACTAATTCATGCTGGCTAAAACGAGTCAAAAGGCTATAATTCAGCAACCATTTTACAGGTGGATGAAATAATGAGTAATTTGAAAGCAGTTATACCGGTAGCGGGTCTGGGTATGCACATGTTGCCTGCCACCAAGGCAATTCCCAAAGAGATGCTACCGATCGTCGACAAACCCATGATTCAGTATATCGTTGACGAAATCGTAGCTGCAGGGATCAAAGAAATCCTCCTGGTCACACACGCGTCTAAAAACGCCGTTGAGAACCATTTCGACACCTCTTATGAACTTGAGTCACTCCTTGAGCAACGCGTGAAGCGTCAGTTGCTGGCGGAAGTGCAGTCCATTTGTCCTCCGGGCGTGACCATTATGAACGTGCGCCAGGCGCAGCCGCTGGGGCTGGGTCACTCCATTCTTTGCGCGCGTCCGGCGATTGGCGATAATCCTTTTGTGGTGGTATTGCCTGATATCGTTATTGATACCGCCAGTGCTGACCCGCTGCGTTATAATCTCGCCGCGATGGTTGCGCGTTTTGAAGAAACCGGACGTAGCCAGGTGCTGGCGAAACGTATGCCGGGTGACCTTTCCGAGTACTCCGTCATCCAGACGAAAGATCCGCTGGATAATGAAGGCAAGGTGAGTCGCATTGTTGAGTTTATTGAGAAACCGGATCAGCCGCAAACGCTGGATTCCGATCTGATGGCGGTAGGGCGTTATGTCCTCTCAGCGGATATCTGGGCCGAACTCGAAAGAACCGAACCGGGCGCCTGGGGCCGTATCCAGTTGACCGATGCAATTGCAGCACTGGCGAAAAAACAATCCGTTGACGCCATGCTAATGACCGGCGACAGCTACGACTGCGGTAAAAAATTGGGCTACATGCAGGCGTTTGTGAAGTACGGACTGCGCAATCTGAAAGAAGGACCGAAGTTCCGTAAAGGTATTGAGAAGTTGCTTAGCGAGTAAATTGAAAAATCGACGGTCCGGCAGGTCGTAAAAACACATAACGGTAGTTAACATTCGACGCGGTGATGCAGATATGCCCGGAATGTTGCTACCGTTTTTTCATTTTCGAAAAATATTTATGATTTCATTGGGTTAACTACAAAATTTAGCACCGCTTTTTATAAGATTTCTTCTTGTTTCTGACATCAATTGGTAAGACAATTAGGGTTTGAGTTTAGCAGCTTTGCGCGAGAGAAAGCAGAGCTCAACACGTCTGTGAGAGTACGCAGTGCACTGGTAGCTGTAAAGCCAGGGGCGGTAGCGTGTTAATCTTCTGGTCTAATGAAAATTAATAACCGAAGGTTTTCCTCCGGTTTATTAAGAATATCATTTTATATAGAAAACGATTACAGTCATGCTTTTTTTTGACTGAAATTCTTTTAACCGGAATATAACGAGTAATAAACTGGATTTAGAAATGAATAATATTCTCCAATTGATTGGTCGTAATAAAGAACTATTCAGTGATGATATTTCTGAAAATGAAAAAGAATTAAAAAAAATTGTTTCCGAATCACGCTTCCTTGTACTTGGTGGTGCTGGTTCTATTGGTCAGGCTGTAGTAAAAGAAATATTTAAACGCAACCCACAGAAGATTCATGTGGTTGATATCAGTGAAAACAATATGGTTGAACTGGTGCGCGATATACGTAGCTCCTTTGGTTATATTGAGGGTGATTTCCAGACGTTTGCGCTTGATATCGGATCTATAGAATACGACGCATTTATCAAAGCTGACGGTAAATATGATTATGTTCTGAATTTATCTGCGCTGAAACATGTTCGTAGTGAGAAAGATCCTTTTACCCTGATGCGTATGATTGATGTCAACATCCTCAATACTGACAAAACAATTGAGCAGTCTATCGCTGCAGGTGTTAAAAAATTCTTCTGCGTATCGACCGACAAGGCCGCGAATCCAGTAAATATGATGGGCGCGTCTAAACGTATCATGGAAATGTTCCTGATGCGTAAAAGTAAACAAATTGCCATCTCTACTGCGCGTTTCGCAAACGTTGCCTTTTCCGATGGTTCTCTTCTGCATGGGTTCAATCAACGCCTCCACAAGCAGCAGCCGCTGGTGGCACCGAATGATATCAAGCGTTACTTTGTCACCCCTCAGGAGTCAGGTGAGCTCTGCCTAATGTCATGTATATTTGGTGATAATCGTGACATATTTTTCCCGAAACTGAGTGAAGCTCTCCATCTTATTTCTTTTGCTGATATCGCAGTTCTATATTTAAAACAGCGTGGTTATGAACCGCATATTTGCGAGAATGAAGATGAGGCGCGTAAGCTGGTAAAAACGTTGCCAGCTCAAGGGAAATGGCCATGTTTATTTACTTCAAGTGATACGACTGGTGAGAAGGATTTCGAAGAATTCTTCACCGATGAAGAAACTCTCGATATGGAACGCTTTATTAATCTCGGTATAATTAAGAATGAGCCACTTTATGATTCAGCACTGTTGGCGCATTTTGAAGAAAAAATCCAGGAAATGAAGATATCTCATGAATGGAATAAAGAAGATATCGTTAAACTTTTTTTTGAAATGATTCCAGATTTTGGTCACAAAGAAACCGGGAAATACCTCGATAGTAAAATGTAAGCAAGGCATCCTCGAATGAATATCAAATCAATAATCGAATTTGTTCGCGACGTATACAAAACGGATGAGTTTATTCCTTTGCATGCGCCAGTTTTCAATGGCAATGAGAAACAATATGTGCTCGATACACTTGAAAGTACATTTGTCTCAAGCGTAGGCAAATATGTCGACGATTTTGAGCGAAAGATGGAAGCCTATACTGGAACGGCACGTGCTGTCGCAACAGTGAATGGCACCGCAGCGCTTAGTGCTGCACTGTACCTGGCTGGCGTTAAGCGTGGCGATTTGGTGGTAACTCAGGCGTTGACTTTTGTCGCCACATGTAATGCTCTCTACCATCTGGGAGCGGAGCCTGTTTTTACTGATGTTTCTTCGGTGAGTATAGGACTTTGTCCTGTAGCACTGGATAACTGGCTAACAGAGAATGCTGAATTAACAGATCAGGGTTGTGTTCACCGCAAAACGGGACAGGTAGTGCGTGCTGTTGTCCCTATGCATACTTTCGGTCATCCGGTAGAACTGGATGAGCTAATTGCGGTATGCGGCAAATGGCATATTATTCTGGTCGAAGATGCAGCTGAAAGCCTGGGATCCTTCTATAAAGGAAAACATACCGGAACGTTGGGCGACTACGGTGCGTTAAGTTTCAATGGCAATAAAATTATAACCACTGGTGGCGGTGGAATGGTTTTCTGTAGAACACCGGAAACTGGTGTACGTGCAAAACACGTAACGACAACAGCAAAAGTTCCTCATCCTTATGAATTCTATCATGATGAGCCTGGTTTTAATTATCGCATGCCGAACATCAATGCTGCACTTGGCTGCGGTCAAATGGAATGTCTTGACTCTTTTCTTCAGCAAAAGCGTGTGCTGGCACACCATTACGAAGCATTCTTTTCCGGTTCGGAATTCCATTTCGTAAAAGAACCTGAATATGCACAATCAAATTATTGGTTAAACGCAGTTATTTGTGAAAATAGTGATTCCCGCGATGCACTCCTTGCACAAATGAATGAAGCGAAAGTAATGACTCGCCCAATCTGGAAATTGATGCACCGGTTACCGATGTTTGATAAAGCGATGCGTGACGATCTTAAGAATTCAGAGTTAATAGAAGCGCGCTTGGTAAATTTACCGAGCTCACCTGTGAGATTTTAGGATATGGCTAAAACAATAGCTGTGTTTACTGGAACCAGAGCTGAGTATGGGCTCCTATACTGGCTGATGAAAGATATTGATGCTGATACTGATTTTAAACTTCAAATTATCGCTAGCGGAGCTCATTTTTCACCAGAGTTTGGTTTGACCTGGCGTCAAATAGAAAATGATGGCTTTAAAATTGATGCAACTGTGGAAATGCTCCTTTCATCAGATACTCCTGCTGGGGTTGTTAAGAGTATGGGGGTTGCCCTTATTGGCCTCGCCGATGCCTACCAAAGATTGAATCCTGATTATATTGTTATCCTGGGCGATAGGTATGAAGCGCTTGCAGCAGCAGAAGCTGCGATGCTGATGAGAATACCTGTAATTCATCTTCATGGCGGTGAAGTCACTGAGGGTGCCTATGATGACGCTATTCGACATGCAATAACAAAACTGAGCTACTTACATTTTACTGCAACCGAGCAGTATCGACAGAGAGTCATACAGCTTGGCGAAGCGCCAGAGCGCGTGTTCAATGTTGGTACAATTGGTAATGAGCATTTACATAGAACTCAAATGATGTCTCTGGACGAGTTAGAGATGTCATTAAATTTCAAAATTAGCAAGCCATTCTTTGTAGTCACCTATCATCCAGTGACGCTTGCAGACGAACCTGCACAAGAGAGTTTCAGAGCATTGCTTGAAGCCTTAGATCAATTCCCGGAATATCAGGTTTTGATCACATATCCAAATGCGGATGATGGCGGCAGAAGTATTATCCCTCTGTTAGAGGAATATGCATTTCGCCAACCTGAACGTGTTAAGGAAGGTGCGAATAAGTAGGTCATTTCTTCCCAAGCTGACTCGCTGATTAAAATTTCGCGGATCTGGGCCGATTTTTTTCCCGCAAACACATCGAATCAGCCTATTTAGGCTATTTTTTCCACCATTTCTGGCGTTATTTCCGGTTTTTACTGAGATCTCTCCCACTGACGTATCATTTGGTCCACCCGAAACAGGTTGGCCAGGGTGAATAACATCGCCAGTTGGTTATCGTTTTTCAGCAGCCCCTTGTATCTGGCTTTCACGAAGCCGAACTGCCGCTTGATGATGCGAAACGGGTGCTCCACCCTGGCACGGATGCTGGCTTTCATGTATTCGATGTTGATGGCCGTTTTGTTCTTGCGCGGATGCTGCTTCAAGGTTTTTACCCTGCCGGGACGCCCGGCGATCAGCCAGTCCACATCCACCTCGGCCAGCTCCTCGCGCTGTGGCGCTCCTTGGTAGCCGGCATCGGCTGAGACAAATTGCTCCTCTCCATGAAGCAGATTACCCAGCTGATTGAGGTCATGCTCGTTGGCCGCGGTGGTGACCAGGCTGTGGGTCAGGCCACTCTTGGCATCGACACCAATGTGGGCCTTCATGCCAAAGTGCCACTGATTGCCTTTCTTGGTCTGATGCATCTCCGGATCGCGTTGCTGCTCTTTGTTCTTGGTAGAGCTGGGTGCCTCAATGATGGTGGCATCCACCAAAGTGCCTTGGGTCATCATGACGCCTGCTTCGGCCAGCCAGCGATTGATGGTCTTGAACAATTGACGGGCCAGTTGATGCTGCTCGAGCAGGTGGCGGAAATTCATGATGGTGGTGCGATCCGGCAGGGCGCTATCCAGGGATAATCGGGCAAACAGGCGCATGGAGGCGATTTCGTACAGGGCATCTTCCATGGCACCGTCGCTCAGGTTGTACCAATGCTGCATGCAGTGAATACGCAGCATGGTCTCCAGCGGATAGGGCCGTCGGCCATTGCCCGCCTTGGGATAAAACGGCTCGATGACAGCGGTCATATTCTGCCATGGCAGAATCTGCTCCATGCGGGAGAGGAAAATCTCTTTTCGGGTCTGACGGCGCTTAGTGCTGAATTCACTATCGGCGAAGGTGAGTTGATGGCTCATGATGTCCCTCTGGGATGCGCTCCGGATGAATATGATGATCTCATATCAGGAACTTGTTCGCACCTTCCCTAGTCTCTGATGAAACTGGTAATTGGTTACGTGGCGATTTACTGGGTTTACTGACGGCAAGCGAGCTAGGTATTGAAGCACTTGCCATTCCTGTAAGTTGTAACACAGCTGTCGAATTATCTAATAAATTCAAATCAGTGACGCGTACAAAAATTGGTTCCCCGTACGTTATCGCAGAGTTTGATTCTCTGGCGAATCGCTATTCAACCGTTGCAGGATTCGAAGCTAATGGTGGTTTCTTGCTGGCGTCGGACTTAACGATCAATGGTAAACGTCTAGGTGCTTTGCCTACGCGAGACGCGGTACTGCCTGCGTTGATGTTATTGGCTGCTTCCAGAAACAAGAAAATTTCGGAGCTTGTCGACCAGTTGCCTCAACGATTTACCTGGTCTGACAGAGTGAAAGATTTCCCTTCAGAGAAAAGCAAACAAATAATTAATGATGCGCTGATCTCGCCTGAGCAACTTTTAATTAAGCTCGGATTAGTTTCTGTTAATTGTGTTAGTATTGATCAAACTGATGGTGTGAGAATAACGCTCGATTGCTCGGATATTTTCCATCTTCGTCCATCAGGTAATGCCCCAGAATTACGCTGTTATGCGGAAGCGAATACAGAAATAAAAGCTAAAGACTACGTTGAGAAAATTCTGCACAAAATTATTACACTGAACTGATCTATATCATTATGTAATAATATATAAACCCGCGCAAATCCTTTATTCCGTTGTTGTATGCGCTGCTAAGAGGCGATTTCATAAGATAAGGGCATCTTACACTACACAGTCTTCTACAACATGAGTTAACATCTGTAATACATTCAAGCCGCGCATGCGTCGCGCGGTGACCACACCTGACAGGAGTATGTAATGTCCAAGCAACAGATCGGCGTCGTCGGCATGGCAGTGATGGGGCGCAACCTGGCGCTCAACATCGAGAGCCGTGGTTATACCGTCTCCGTGTTCAACCGCTCCCGTGAAAAGACCGAAGAAGTGATTGCCGAGAACCCGGGCAAGAAACTGGTGCCTTACTACACGGTGAAAGAGTTTGTTGAATCCCTCGAAACGCCTCGTCGTATCCTGTTAATGGTGAAAGCAGGCGCGGGTACCGATGCTGCCATTGATTCTCTGAAACCGTATCTGGATAAAGGCGATATCATCATTGATGGTGGTAATACTTTCTTCCAGGACACCATTCGTCGTAACCGTGAACTTTCTGCTGAAGGTTTCAACTTCATTGGCACCGGTGTTTCCGGTGGTGAGGAAGGTGCGCTGAAAGGGCCGTCTATCATGCCGGGTGGGCAGAAAGAAGCCTACGAACTGGTGGCACCAATTCTGACTAAGATCGCAGCAGTCGCAGAAGATGGCGAGCCTTGTGTGACCTATATCGGTGCTGATGGCGCAGGCCATTACGTGAAAATGGTACACAACGGTATCGAATATGGCGATATGCAGCTCATCGCTGAAGCCTATTCTCTGCTCAAAGGCGGCCTGAATCTCTCTAATGAAGAGCTGGCCAGCACCTTTACGGAATGGAACAACGGCGAGCTTAGCAGCTACCTGATTGACATCACTAAAGACATCTTCACCAAAAAAGATGAAGAGGGTAAATACCTCGTTGATGTCATTCTGGACGAAGCGGCAAACAAAGGTACCGGTAAGTGGACAAGCCAAAGTTCTCTGGATCTCGGCGAACCGCTATCTTTGATCACTGAATCCGTTTTTGCGCGTTACATCTCCTCGCTGAAAGACCAGCGTGTTGCGGCTTCTAAGGTCCTGACCGGTCCGAAAGCGCAGCCTGCGGCTGATAAAGTTGAGTTTATTGAGAAAGTTCGTCGTGCGCTGTATCTCGGCAAAATCGTTTCCTATGCGCAGGGCTTCTCTCAGCTGCGTGCGGCGTCCGATGAGTACAACTGGGATCTGAATTACGGTGAAATCGCGAAGATTTTCCGTGCAGGCTGCATTATTCGTGCGCAGTTCCTGCAGAAGATCACGGATGCCTACGCGAAGAATGCAGGCATTGCCAATCTGCTCTTAGATCCGTACTTCAAGAACATCGCTGATGAATATCAGCAGGCGCTGCGTGATGTTGTTGCCTACGCTGTTCAGAATGGCATCCCGGTACCGACCTTCTCTGCGGCCGTTGCCTACTATGACAGCTATCGTGCTGAAGTATTGCCAGCTAACCTGATCCAGGCACAACGTGATTACTTCGGTGCGCATACCTATAAGCGTACTGATAAAGAAGGTGTTTTCCATACCGAATGGATGGATTAAATACATAGTTTGTCAGAAGCCCGGTCTAAAGACCGGGCTTTTTTTTATCCTGATTCTTATTGCATAATCTTCATCGCTTAATATTAACTTAATATTGTCCCTTTAGGATGATAAAGATAATCCTAATTGTATTAGGCTTCGTTGACACCTTATTCGCTCAGACGCTAAAACAATAATAACGTGTCAGGATGTGAATACATCATGATGTCTAATTAAGTTAATTCTGAGAGCATGCAATGAAAATCACCATCTCCGGTACCGGATATGTCGGGCTGTCCAACGGTCTGCTAATCGCACAGCATCATGATGTGGTTGCGTTAGACATCATCCCCTCTCGTGTTGAAATGTTGAATGATCGGATATCTCCGATTGTCGATAAAGAAATTCAGCAGTTCTTAATGTCGGAGAATATTAATTTCAAAGCCACACTGGATAAGCATGACGCCTACCGAAACGCAGATTATGTTATTATTGCGACACCGACCGATTATGATCCCAAGACTAATTACTTCAATACTTCAAGCGTCGAGTCTGTCATTCAGGATGTGATAGCGATTAATCCAAATGCGGTAATGATAATTAAGTCTACCGTCCCGGTTGGGTTTACCGCTGCGATGGGTAAGAAATTTAAAACGCAAAATATTATTTTTTCCCCTGAATTTTTGCGTGAAGGTAAGGCGCTCTATGACAACTTATATCCGTCGCGTATTGTCATCGGCGAGCGCTCTGAACGGGCAGAGCGGTTTGCCGCTTTGCTTCAGGAAGGGGCGGTGAAGCAAGATATTCCTACGCTGTTTACGGATTCTACTGAAGCAGAAGCGATCAAGCTTTTTGCTAACACCTATCTGGCGATGCGCGTGGCCTATTTTAACGAACTCGATAGCTACGCTGAAAGTTTAGGTTTAAATACCCGCCAGATCATCGAGGGGGTTTGTCTGGATCCGCGTATTGGAAATCACTACAACAATCCCTCATTTGGTTACGGCGGTTATTGCCTGCCAAAGGATACCAAGCAGCTTCTGGCTAATTATCAGTCAGTCCCGAATAACATTATTTCAGCGATCGTTGATGCCAACCGCACCCGTAAAGACTTTATCGCTGATGCCATTCTCGCCAGAAAACCAAAGGTTGTAGGGATATATCGTCTGATCATGAAAAGCGGCTCGGATAACTTCCGCGCATCGTCCATTCAGGGGATCATGAAGCGCATTAAAGCCAAAGGTGTGGAAGTGGTGATTTATGAACCTGTGATGCAGGAAGAGATGTTTTTCAATTCGCGTATTGAGCGTGATTTGACACAGTTTAAACAACAGGCTGACGTCATTATCTCGAACCGGATGGCTGAAGAACTCAAAGACGTATTCGAGAAAGTCTATACCCGAGACCTTTTCGGTAGTGATTGATAAGTCAACTGAGGGGAAGGGAGTCCCTGATAATGGGTTAAAGACCTACCAGAATTTTCGCAATCTTGTCAAATTTCCTATGGCATAAATTACGTTTCCCGATAAACTGTGGCGAGTTTAGAGCTTTCTTGTTTAAGGCAATGATGACAGTGGAAAATAACAACCTATCCGGGCGCAGTAACGAACCGGAACAGATTGATTTGATTGACTTAGTGATTCAGATTTGGCGCGGTAAAGTGACAATAATCATCTGCGTTATTGTGGCTATCGCTCTGGCCGTGGGTTACCTGGCGGTAGCGAAAGAAAAATGGACCTCAACGGCGATTATTACTCAACCTGACGCTGGCCAGTTGGCAACGTATACCAATGCCATGAGTATCCTTTACGGTCAGGATGCGCCAAAAGTGAACGATGTTCAGTCGGGTGTGATTGGACGTTTTAACTCGGCATTTTCCGCGCTTTCTGAAACGCTTGATAATCAGCAACAGCCAGAGAAGCTGACCATCGACCCGTCTGTAAAAGGCCAGCCTCTTCCGTTGAAAGTTTCCTATCAGGCAACCTCGGCTGAATCTGCGCAAAAAACGCTGGCGCAGTACATTCAACAGGTTGATGAAGCGGTCTCCAAAGAAATTAATACTGACCTCGCGATGAGCATTAAAACACGTGCTTCTGACTTAGAGCATTCGCTCGTAGCGCAGGAAAAGGTCGCTCAGGAACAAAAAGCACTGCGCATTGCCCAGATCACCCAGGCGCTTTCCGTTGCGAAACAGGCCAACATCAAGCTGCCGCAGGTCCAGCAGGCCGATCAGGTCTCCCAGGACACCATGTTTATGCTGGGGAGCGATGCGCTTTCATCGATGGTGAATAACGAAGCGACCCGCCCGCTAACGTTTTCGGATGACTACTACCTGACCCGTCAGAATCTCTTAGCGGTTAAGGCGCTGAAAGTGCAGCCTGACAGTATTCATGCCTATCGCTACGTGATGAAGCCGACATTGCCGATTCGTCGCGATAGCCCGAAAAAAGCGATTACCCTGGTACTGGCGGTACTGCTCGGTGGAATGATTGGTGCCGGCGTGGTGCTGGGGCGTAACGCGCTGCGTAACTACAAACCCAAAGCGCAGTAATATTACCCCCTCAAGAAAAAACCGGGCCAGTTGAACTGGCCCGGTTTTTTTACGCCTTACGATCACTGATGGCGCTTGCGCAGATTCTCAATGACCGTCGTCAGGTCGAGATCCTGATCCTGCAGCAGGACCAACAGGTGATACATCAAATCCGATGCTTCGTTGGTCAGTTCGAATTTGTCATGTACCGTGGCTGCCAGCGCGGTTTCGACACCTTCTTCACCCACTTTTTGTGCGATGCGCTTGGTGCCGCTGGCATACAGTTTCGCGGTATAGGAACTTGCCGGGTCGGCTGTTTTGCGTGCAGCGAGTAGCTGTTCAAGTTGATACAAGAACAACCACTGATGACTGGTCTCGCCGAAGCAGCTACTGGTGCCTTTATGGCAGGTGGGTCCGACAGGATCCACCAGCACCAGCAGGGTATCGTTATCACAGTCTGGCGCAATGCTGACCACGTTCAGAAAGTTGCCCGACGTCTCGCCTTTGGTCCACAGACGCTGTTTGGTGCGTGAGAAAAAGGTGACTTTGCCGGTTGCAAGGGTTTTATCCAGCGCGTCTGGGTTCATATAGCCCAGCATCAACACTTCACCGGACACCGCGTGCTGTACGACGGCAGGCATCAGTCCGTCGGTCTTTTCCCAGTCCAGTTGGCTGCGTTGTTGCTCTGTTAACATATCCTGATCTCCACGCCCTGCGTTGCCAGGTACGCTTTTAATTCACCAATATTGATTATCTGTTTGTGGAAGACGGAGGCGGCAAGCGCGCCATCGACATCGGCATCGCGGAAAGCCTCGAGGAAGTGTTCCATGGTTCCCGCACCGCCGGACGCGATCAGCGGTACGCGGCAAACGTCACGTACCTTTTTCAACTGTTCGAGGTCGTAACCGTTACGCACGCCGTCCTGGTTCATCATGTTGAGGACGATTTCTCCGGCACCGCGCTTTTGCACTTCCTGTACCCAGTCAAGAGTTTCCCAGGTGGTAACGCGGGTGCGGCTTTCGTCGCCGGTATACTGATTGACATGGTACTTACCGGTTTCAGCGTCGTGCCAGGTATCAATACCCACCACAATACACTGTACGCCAAAGCGATCTGCCAGACGGGTAATCAGCGTCGGGTCAGCCAGGGCTGGCGAATTGATGGAGATTTTGTCTGCACCAAACGAGAGAATTTTGGCCGCGTCGTCAACCGACTTGATCCCGCCCGCCACGCAGAAAGGAATGTCGATCACTTCCGCGACGCGCGAAACCCAGCTTTTATCGACCACACGACCATCGCTGGACGCGGTAATATCGTAAAACACCAGTTCATCGGCACCTTCATCGGCGTAGCGTTTCGCCAGCGGGACGATGTCGCCGATGATTTCGTGATTACGGAACTGCACGCCTTTCACGACCTGACCATCGCGAACGTCGAGGCAAGGGATTATACGTTTTGCCAGCATTGGATCGCCTCCTTAACGGTGAATTTGCCTTCCAGCAGCGCACGCCCGACGATCACGCCGCGCACGCCGGTTCCGCGCAGGGCCGCAACGTCATTGATGTCGCCAATGCCACCGGAGGATTGAAAGGCAATTTGCGGGTATTTTGCACAGACTTCTTCATACAAGGAGACATTCGAGCCCGCCAGCGTGCCATCGCGAGAAATATCCGTACAGAGCACATGTTTCAGGCCCTCTGGCAGATAGGTTTCGACCAGTTCTTCGAGCGAAACGCCGGAGTTTTCCTGCCAGCCGCTCACCGCCACCTGTTTGTTTCCTTGCACATCTATGCGTACGTCGAGCGCCAACACCAGGGCATCAGCGCCAAAACGCGCGAACCAGCCTTTCACCATGTCTGGCGACTTTACCGCCGTGGAGCCAACCACCACACGAGCGACACCCGCTGCCAGCAGGGCCGCAACGTCGTCTTCAGTACGTACGCCGCCACCGACCTGGACCGGTACGTTCACGCCAGCTACCAAGGTTTTGATCAGCGGGATCTGTCGTTTCGCCGGATCTTTCGCGCCGGTTAAGTCAACCAGGTGTAACACCTCGGCACCCTGCGCAGCGTAATCCTGTAAACGCGGTAGTGGGTCGGTGCCATAATCGCGCTGCTGTGCATAATCGCCCTGATGGAGACGCACGACGGTGCCGTCGATCAAATCTAAAGCCGGAATAATCATCACATCTCCAGAAAGTTTTTCAGCAACTGTGCGCCAGCGGCACCCGAACGCTCCGGGTGGAACTGCACGCCAAAGAAGTTATCTTTTTGTACGGCGGCGGTGAACGGTTCGCCGTAGTGGCATTGGGCGATGGTCCACGGATTGACCGGCATGGCATAGCTGTGCACAAAATAGAAATACGCGCCGTCTTCAATGCCCTGGAATAACCGGTTGCCTGCCTGCGGGTAGACGCGGTTCCAGCCCATATGCGGCAGCGGTAAACCGAAATCGGTCATCTTCGGTACGTCCTGATCGACGATGCCCAGCAGGTCGACGCCGTTCGTCTCCTCACTTCGCCGCCCCAGAATTTGCATTCCGAGGCAAATGCCCAGCACTGGCTGCGTGCAAGCTTTTATCAGCTCGATCAGTTCGCGCTCGCGTAACTGGTCCATTGCCGCCTGTGCCGTACCGACGCCGGGGAGAAAAAGTTTATCGGCCATTAACACCACGTCCGGGTCGCGGCTGACCACCGGATCATAACCGTGACGCGCGACTGCGGATTTCACCGAGTTCAGGTTGGCGCAGCCGGTGTCGAGGATCACCACGTTCATCACAGCACTCCTTTGGAGGAGGGAAGGGTATCACCCTCAACGCGAATGGCCTGGCGCAGGGTACGGCCGAAAGCTTTGAACAGACTCTCCACGCGATGATGGTCGTTTTTACCTTTGGTCTTCAGATGCAGCGTCACGCCCATGGTGTAGGAGAGTGAACGGAAGAAGTGTTCGATCATCTCGGTACTCAGATCGCCGACGCGCTGATAGGTGAACTCGGCACGGTATTCGAGGTGCGGACGCCCAGAGATATCCAGCGCACAGCGCGCCAGGCATTCGTCCATCGGCAGCACAAAGCCAAAACGGTTGATACCGCGCTTATCACCGAGCGCCAGTTTTAACGCTTCGCCCAGCGCCAGACCGGTGTCTTCCACGGTGTGGTGATCGTCAATGTAAAGATCGCCTTTGACGGTAATCTCCATGCGGAACCCGCCGTGTGTCGCAATTTGATCGAGCATATGGTCGAAGAAGCCGACGCCGGTGTTAATTTTGCTGCCGCCTTCACGGTCCAGCCACACTTTGACGTCAATCTGTGTCTCTTTGGTGACGCGCTCAACGTGGGCGTAGCGATCGCGTTTCGTCAGTTGCTCGCCGATTGCCGTCCAGTTCAGCGTCTCGCGATGGTAACGGAGCCCGGTAATCCCCATGTTTTCAGCCAACTGGATATCGGTAGCGCGATCGCCAATCACGTAGCTGTTGGCGCTGTCCATCGCCTGCTCAGCGAGATAGCGTTCGACCAGCTTCACTTTCGGCTTACGGCAGTCGCACTCATCTGCAGGCAAGTGCGGGCAGATCAGCACTTCATCAAACTGCACGCCCTGAGAGGTCAGGATTTGCATCATCAGATTATGCGGGCCGTCGAAATCGGCTTGCGGGAAGCTTTGCGTTCCCAGACCGTCCTGATTAGTGATCATCACCAGCTTAAAGCCCGCGTTTTGCAGCTTCAGCAGCACCGGCACTACGTCGGGCTCGAAGGCGAGTTTGTCAAAGCGATCCACCTGGAAATCGCTCGGCGGTTCGGAAATCAGGGTTCCATCACGATCGATAAAGAGATACTTCTGGCTCATACTTGCTCCGCACGTAAAGCGTCAATGACGCGCTGGCTTTCTTCACGGGTACCAACAGTAATACGCAGACAGCCGCTTAAAGAAGGTTGCTTGTTCTGGTCTCGTAAGATAATGCCCTGATCCCACAAAGATTTAAATACGCTACTGGAGGCGGTAAAGCGCGCCAGAATGTAGTTGGTTTCGGAGTCAAAAACCTGTTCAACACAGGCAATCTCTTTAAGCGCCTTCACCAGGTACTGACGCTCAAGCAGGATCTGCGCCACGCGTTCGCGCATAGCATTGACGCCTTGCGGGCTCAGCGCTTGTTCGGCAATGTCGGCAACAGGGGTAGAAAGCGGGTAGGGAGCGATCACTTTCAACAACAGGTTAATCACCTCCTCATTCGCCAGCGTAAAGCCGCAGCGCAGACCAGCGAGGGCAAACGCCTTGGACAGCGTGCGCAGAATGACGAGGTTAGGATACTCAGAAAGCCAACCCGCCAGCGTTGCCTGCGGGCAAAACTCGATATAGGCCTCGTCGGCGACCACAATGGCTTTGCCACGTGTCAGTTCCAGCAGCGTGCGCAGATCCTGCGGGTTAATCAGTTGTCCGGTGGGGTTATTGGGACTGCACACATAGACCACCTTCACGCCATCCAGATTGTCAGAAATGGCCTGCATATCCAGTTGCCAGTCGGCGAGCGCCGGTACGGTACGGCATTCGACGCCAATGGTTTCGGCGCTGACGCTATACATCCCATAGGTGGGCGGGCAGAAGAGAATCGCGTCTTTCCCCGGTTCGCAGAAGGCGCGGATAAGCAGCTCAATGCCTTCATCTGCGCCACGACTGACCAGTACCTGCTCCGGTTTAACTCCGGCGTACTGCGCATAATTTTCAATCACCGCTTTCGGCTGGCATTCCGGGTAACGGTTCAACGTTTGCCGGGTGAGTTGATATTCAACCGCTGTCGGGAATTCGTT
This sequence comes from Citrobacter sp. CFNIH10, assembly GCF_002934585.1. NCBI lineage: Bacteria > Pseudomonadati > Pseudomonadota > Gammaproteobacteria > Enterobacterales > Enterobacteriaceae > Citrobacter > Citrobacter sp. CFNIH10. The sequence goes on along the minus strand of NZ_CP026216.1, from coordinate 4,525,311 downwards.
GGCATTGAGCCAGACGTCGCCGTTGCCGCCCAGACGACGAGCAGATTGATACGGCGTCAGATTGCGGACGTTTTCACGGGCTAAGTCGGTGACGCTGAACGTGTTTTCAGTGCTCATGCTTGCTCCTTCAGGGCGTTAACGCGCAGGGTGACGGCATTTTTGTGAGCGGTCAGGCGTTCCGCCGCCGCCAGTGTCTCGATGGTTGAAGCCAGCGCGGAGAATCCCGCTTTCGACAGTTCCTGAACCGTCATGCGCTTCTGAAAATCCGCCAGCCCGAGGCTGGAACAGGTGGCGGTATAGCCGTAGGTCGGCAGCACGTGGTTAGTCCCGGAGGCGTAATCGCCCGCTGATTCCGGCGACCAGTCACCGAGGAACACCGAACCGGCACTGGTGATGTCATCAACCAGCTCGCGGGCATGACGGGTTTGAATAATCAGGTGCTCAGGTCCATAGAGGTTAGAGATGGCAATACACTGCGCCAAATCTTTCGTCACGATTAATCGACTGGCGCTGAGCGCCTGACGCGCCGTTTCTGCGCGCGGGAGTTCAGCCAGTTGACGTTCAACGGCTTCGGCAACGCGACGGGCGATGTCGGCATCCGGGGTCAGCAGAATGACCTGGGAATCCGGACCGTGTTCCGCTTGCGAAAGCAGATCGGAGGCGACGAAATCCGGCGTGGCGCCGCTGTCGGCAATCACCAGTACTTCGGACGGTCCGGCTGGCATATCAATCGCCGCGCCGTCAAGACGCTGGCTCACCTGACGCTTCGCTTCGGTCACAAATGCGTTTCCAGGGCCAAAAATTTTGTCTACTTTCGGCACGGATTCGCTGCCAAACGCCAGCGCGGCAATGGCCTGTGCACCGCCAACATTAAAGACTTCCTGCACACCGCACAGCTGCGCCGCGTAGAGAATTTCATCGGCAATCGGCGGCGGGGAACACAGCACCACCTTCTTACAGCCCGCAATACGTGCCGGGGTGGCGAGCATCAGCACGGTAGAAAAGAGCGGGGCGGATCCGCCGGGAATATACAAACCGACGGACGCCACCGGACGCGTCACCTGCTGGCAGCGGACGCCTGGCTGGGTTTCAACATCAACGATCGGTAATTGTTGCGCGTTGTGGAAGGTTTCAATGTTTTGCACCGCGACAGCCATCGCCTGTTTGAGATCGTCGCTCAGTCGTGCGCTGGCGGCGGCTATCTCTGCTGTGGTCACCTTTAGCGCCGCAACCTCGGTTTTATCAAACTTCGCGCTGTACTCGCGCAGGGCGTCATCACCACGGGTTTTGACGTTATCCAGAATCTCGCTCACGGTGCGGGTGATGCTGTCAGACGCGGAAATCGCCGGGCGCGTCAGTAATTCACGCTGCTGCTCAGGGGAACAGGCGTTCCAGTTAATGATTGTGCTAAAGCTCATGGCCATCACTCCATCATCTTCTCAATTGGCAGCACCAGAATCGAACTGGCGCCGAGCGCTTTCAGTTTTTCCATCGTCTCCCAGAACAGGGTTTCGCTGCTGACCATGTGCATCGCCACGCGTTGCTGATCGCCAGCCAGCGGCAGAATAGTTGGGCGTTCGGCGCCTGGCAGCAGCGCGATGACCTCTTCCAGACGCTCGCTTGGCGCGTGCATCATGATGTATTTCGATTCGCGAGCCTGGATAACGCCCTGAATACGGGTCAGCAGCTTATCGACCAGTTGCTGCTTGGCGTCGGTCATCTCACCGTCACGCTGGATCAGACAGGCTTTAGAACGGTAAATCACTTCGACTTCGCGCAGCCCGTTGGCTTCCAGGGTCGCGCCGGTCGAGACCAGATCGCAGATGGCATCGGCGAGGCCCGCGCGCGGAGCCACTTCCACAGAACCGTTAAGCAAGCAGGATTTAAAAGAGACGCCTTTCTGGTCGAGATAACGTTTGAGCAGGTGCGGATAAGAGGTGGCGATGCGCTTGCCATCCAACGCGGCGGGGCCATCCCAGGCTTCATCCACTGGCGTTGCCAGGGAAAGGCGGCAACCGCCAAAGTCGAGACGACGCAGCGTAAAGTAGCGAGGATCTTCACCCTGGGCGCGGCGGTTCAGCAGTTCTTCTTCCAGAACGTTCTCACCGATGATGCCCAGGTCAACCACGCCGTCCATCACCAGACCGGGGATATCGTCGTCACGCACACGCAGAATATCAATTGGCATATTCTCTGCCATCGCAATCAGGCGCTGAGTGTGTAAATTAATTTTAATCCCACAGCGGGCGAGTAATTCGCGTGAGTCATCGCTCAAACGACCTGATTTCTGAATAGCTATGCGTAAACGGCTGTTGTCTAACATTCTCTTTTCCTCTTTATCCTGTCTGAACCTGTCTGAATTTCGCGCCAAAAAAAAGCCCCCGGAAGATGATCTTCCGGGGGCTTTCTCATGCGTTCATGCACCACTGGAAGATCTGAATGTCTCCCAGCACACATCGCCTGAAAGACTAGTCAGGATGATGGTGATGATGGTGATGTTTAAATTGAACGCGTGTCATAAAATTCTCGATGAATGCTTATTCATGTGATGCCTTTTAACCTAAACCACTTTAACGTCTTAAAGCAAGCGCTTTTTTTAATTCCTATTTATAGTATGAATTGTCAGTCTTAAAGCGCTGGCGTAGCCTTATAGACATAGTGCTGGAGTCAGGAGAAAACGGATGAAAAAGGTCGCAGTTGTCGGTTTAGGATGGTTAGGCATGCCGCTGGCGATGTCGCTCGCTGCCAGAGGCTGGCAGGTGACGGGGAGCAAAACCACCCAGGATGGCGTGGAAGCGGCCAGAATGAGCGGGATCGAAGGATATCCGCTACGGCTCGAGCCTGAATTGGTGTGTGAAACAGACGATCTGGATGCGCTGATGGATGTCGATGCGCTGGTGATTACCTTACCGGCTCGACGCAGCGGTCCGGGAGAAGACTTCTATTTGCAGGCGATGCAGGAGCTGGTGGACAGCGCGCTGGCGTATCGTATTCCGCGCATTATCTTTACCAGTTCGACCTCCGTCTATGGTGATGTCCAGGGGACGGTAAAAGAGGGAACCCCGCGTAATCCGGTCACCGCCAGCGGCCGTGTGTTAAAAGAGCTGGAAGACTGGCTGCATAATTTACCGGGTACCTCGGTTGATATCTTGCGACTGGCCGGGTTGGTAGGGCCGGGGCGTCATCCAGGCCGCTTCTTCGCGGGCAAAACCGCGCCTGACGGCGAACACGGCGTCAATCTGGTGCATCTGGAAGATGTGATTGCCGCCATTACGCTGCTGTTACAGGCACCGAAAGGGGGACACATCTATAATATATGTGCGCCTTCGCATCCTGCACGCAATGTGTTTTATCCGCAGATGGCGCGTCTGTTGGGAATGGAGCCGCCGCAGTTCCGCGATTCTGCGGATAACGGTAAAGGTAAAGGTAAAATTATCGATGGCAGCCGGATTTGTAATGAGCTTGGGTTTGAATACCAGTATCCCGATCCGCTGGTGATGCCGTTGGAGTAATGCATACCGCCAGCAGTTAGTCGCCATACAACGCAAGGGGGCGTGTATGAAACCACTGCTGGACGTGCTCATCATCCTTGATGCCCTTGAGAAAGAGGGCAGCTTCGCGGCGGCGTCCGCCAAACTGTATAAGACGCCGTCAGCTCTTAGCTATACCGTCCATCGTCTGGAAAGCGACCTCAACATTCAGATCCTCGATCGCAGTGGCCATCGCGCCCGGTTCACGCGCACGGGGCAAATGCTGTTAGAGAAAGGGCGAGAAGTTCTGCATACCGTGCGGGAACTGGAAAAGCAGGCGATAAAACTCCACGAAGGCTGGGAAAATGAACTGGTGATCGGCGTGGACGATACCTTTCCTTTTTCCCTGCTCGCCCCCCTGATTGAATCCTTTTATCAGCACCACAGCGTCACGCGCCTGAAATTCATTAATGGCGTGTTGGGGGGATCGTGGGATGCGCTGATCCAGGGCAGGGCGGATATTATTGTTGGCGCGATGCATGAACCTCCTTCATCCAGCGACTTTAGCGTTGCGCGCCTGGGTGAGCTGGAACAGATTTTCGCCGTTGCGCCACACCATCCGCTGGCTGAAGAAGCCGAGCCGCTGAGCCGCAGTACCATCAAACGCTATCGCGCGATTGTGGTCGGCGACAGTTCGCCTCTCGCTGCTGCAACGGCGACGCAACTGCTTGACGATCAAGAGGCCATCACCGTCTTCGATTTTAAAACCAAACTGGAACTGCAAATCAGCGGTCTGGGATGCGGTTATCTTCCGCGTTATCTGGCGCAGCGCTTCCTGGAAAGTGGGGCGCTGATCGAGAAAAAAGTGGCGGCGCAAATTCTCTTTGAACCAGTATGGATGGGGTGGAATGAGCAGACGGCGGGGCTCGCCAGCGCCTGGTGGCGGGACGCGATTTTAGCAAATAGTGCTATTGCGGGGATCTATAAAAAAGACGATAGCGAAAAATCAAACATTTAAGAAAAAATAGTTCGCGACAAGCTACTCATTCTCTTGTCTTTTCGCCTCATTTTAGTGCACAATGCGCCGCTTGCAAAAAATGACATTAACCGACGTTTTAATACGCGTCGGTTATTTTTTTGCATCAAACCAATCATTCATACAAAGAGGCCGGGCTTCGTACCGGATAGATATTTACTAAAAACCGACAGTTGTTGTCGCTGAGGAATCCAGAAGATGGGGCAATTTTTTGCTTACGCGACGGCATTCGCCGTAAAGGGGAATGACCATGTCGCATAACGCTACTCCAAAAACCTCTCGCGTGGAATTGCGTAAAACGCTTACGCTGATTCCGGTTGTCATGATGGGCCTTGCCTATATGCAGCCAATGACGCTGTTCGATACGTTTGGTATCGTTTCAGGCCTCACTGACGGTCACGTTGCAACGGCGTATGCCTTTGCGCTGGTCGCTATTCTTTTTACTGCGTTGAGCTACGGTAAACTGGTTCGCCGTTTCCCGTCCGCTGGCTCAGCGTATACCTACGCCCAGAAATCCATTAGTCCGACCGTCGGCTTTATGGTTGGTTGGTCATCTCTGCTGGACTACCTGTTCATGCCGATGATCAACATCCTGTTGGCAAAAATTTACTTTGAAGCGCTGGTGCCGTCCGTACCGTCGTGGATCTTTGTTGTTGCGCTGGTGGCCTTTATGACTATCTCCAACCTGCGTAGCATCAAGACCGTGGCAAACTTCAATACCCTGATTGTGATCCTGCAGATGGGCATTGTGGCGGTGATTGTTGGCCTGATCATCTACGGCGTTTCGAACGGTGAAGGTGCGGGTACGCTGACCAGCACGCGTCCGTTCTGGTCGGAAGGTGCGCACGTCGTACCAATGATTACCGGAGCAACGATTCTGTGCTTCTCGTTCCTGGGCTTTGACGGTATCTCTTCGCTGTCTGAAGAGACCAAAGATGCAGAGCGCGTGATCCCGAAGGCTATCTTCCTGACGGCGCTGATTGGCGGCCTGGTATTCATCGGTGCCTCTTACTTCCTGCAACTGTACTTCCCGGATATCTCTCGCTTTAAGGATCCAGATGCCTCTCAGCCTGAAATCATGCTGTATGTGGCGGGTAAAACCTTCCAGTGGGGCGTGCTGATTTTCTCCAGCGTGACCGTTCTGGCGTCCGGTATGGCGGCACACGCAGGCGTCTCTCGTCTGATGTACGTGATGGGCCGTGACGGCGTATTCCCGACGCGCTTCTTTGGTTACATTCATCCGAAGTGGCGTACCCCGGCATGGAACGTGCTGCTGGTGGGGGCAATTGCGCTGATGGCGATTAAATTTGACCTGGTGACGGCGACGGCGCTGATCAACTTCGGTGCGCTGGTGGCGTTTACCTTCGTGAACCTGTCTGTGATTTCACAGTTCTGGATCCGCGAAAAACGCAACAAGACGCTGAAAGACCACTTCAACTATCTGGTGCTGCCGGTATGTGGCGCGCTGACTGTTGGGGCGCTGTGGATCAACCTGGAAGAGAGCTCTATGGTTCTGGGGCTGATCTGGGCCGGTATTGGTCTGGTGTATCTGGCCTGCGTGACCAAAAGTTTCCGCAACCCGGTTCCGCAGTACGAAGATATCGCCCAGTAATTCATAAGGTTTGTAGACCCGGTAAGCGAAGCGACACCGGGCAGGAAGCCGGAGTTAACCACTCCGGCTTTTTTTATGTCGCTGGTTTATTTCCCGTCATTATTCATAACCATTCGTTCTAAATTAGAGAATTTCGTTATTGGTTCCCGGCCGCATGCTCAGGAATAATTTCCTGATTGATATTCTTCAGGCTAATGAATTTATGTTTTCAATGATTTTAAGCGGGGTTATCTGCGGCGCGCTGTTGGGCTTTGTGATGCAACGTGGTCGATTCTGCCTGACCGGCGGTTTCCGCGACATGTATATCGCTAAAAACAACCGTATGTTTTATGCGCTGCTGATTGCGATTTCCGTGCAGAGCGTCGGTGCCTTTGCGCTGATTCAGGCGGGAGTGATTCGTTACGATGCGGGCGCGTTCCCGTGGCTCGGTACCGTTGTTGGCGGTTATATCTTCGGGATTGGAATTGTCTATGCGGGCGGATGTGCCACCGGAACCTGGTATCGTGCGGGTGAGGGGCTGATCGGCAGCTGGATAGCACTGGCGACCTACATGGTGATGAGCGCGGTAATGCGTTCGCCCCATGCCAGCGGTTTAAACCAGACGCTAAAAACGTACAGCACGGAGCACAACTCCATTGCTGACACGCTGAACCTTTCCGTCTGGCCGCTGATCGCCGTTCTGCTGGTGGTGACGCTCTGGGTAGTCAGTAAAGAACTGAAAAAGCCAAAGCTGAAAGTCGCCTCTTTGCCGCCGCGTCGTACCGGGCTTGCACATATTTTGTTTGAAAAACGCTGGCATCCGTTCGTGACGGCGGTACTGATTGGTCTTATCGCGCTGCTGGCCTGGCCGCTGAGCGAAGCTACCGGGCGTATGTTTGGGCTCGGGATCACCTCGCCGACGGCTAACATTCTGCAGTTCCTGGTGGCGGGAGACAGCAAATTCCTTAACTGGGGCGTTTTCCTGGTGTTGGGGATTTTCCTTGGTTCGTTCATCGCGGCGAAAGCCAGTCGTGAATTCCGCGTGCGGGCTGCCGATGCGGCAACCACGCTGCGCAGCGGCTTCGGCGGGATCCTGATGGGATTTGGCGCCAGTATTGCCGGTGGTTGCTCTATCGGTAACGGTCTGGTGATGACGGCGATGATGACCTGGCAGGGCTGGATTGGCCTGGTATTTATGATCCTTGGCGTCTGGACCGCGTCATGGATTGTGTTTGTTCGACCGCAGCGTAAAGCCCGTCTGGCAACCGCTGCGGCAAATTAAGCGTAAGGATTAATGATGGCGATTAAAAAACTGGACGTGGTCACACAGGTTTGCCCGTTCCCACTGATTGAAGCAAAAGCCGCGCTGGCTGAAATGGCGAGCGGTGACGAACTGGTAATTGAGTTTGACTGCACACAGGCGACAGAAGCGATCCCACAGTGGGCTGCTGAAGAAGGGCATGCGATTACAGATTATCAGCAGGTTGGCGACGCCGCCTGGAGCATCACCGTCCAGAAAGCGTGATAACAGGCCCTCCGCCGTGGCGCGGAGGGCGATTCTCAGACGATCTCTTCAGCGTACTGCCACAGCGCCTTCAGCAGTACCTGCTTCTCTTTATCATCCGCATATTCCTGATACAACATCTGCAACTCGTCGGCGTAGCGCTGCAAATATTCCGGCGTAAAGACCTGACGACGGTGCTCCAGCCAGCGCTGTTGCTCCGCTTCATCCAGCGTGCCGGGGAAATTACGCGCCCGATAGTTGAACAGCAGTTTCTCAATACGTGGATCGACAAAGGTGATGTCCAGTGCCGGCAGGTTTTGCGGGTCGGTTTCCAGCACAATTTTCATTGCCGCACGGTCAGCATCGCTAAAGAAACCATTATAAAGCTGGGCATCGACGTTGTCAGACGGCGTGAACGGCTCGGCTTCGGCAAAGATGGCGACCACTTTGTCACGCACCTGCGGATTTTCACGCAGGACTTTCAGATTATCGAGACAGTGCTGGCGATTAATCCCCAGACGGTCGGCATCTTCCGGGCGCAGCGTGTTCGCCTGCGCCAGCACCGGGCATTTGTTGATGTGCACCAGCTTCAGCGGCACGGCGGCGGTATCGCCCAGATCGGCTTTGGCGGTGTACAGACGTTCGCGCAGGGTGTCGCTGTCCAGTTCCAGCAACGGCGAAATATCACCGGCCAGGTCGACCATGATCACCGCATTACGGTTATCCGGATGCCAGGCTAGCGGTGCAACCCAACTGGTGTTGCCGCGCCATGCGCCAAACATGCCGGAAACATGCACCAGCGGTTTCATTTGCGGCACGTCAATCAGCGCGGCCAGCTTGTGCTTATTGCGGTGCGTATAGAGATACTCAAACAGACGTGGCTGCCGTGACTTCACCAGTTGCGCCATCGCAATGGTGGCATAGACATCCGCCATCGCATCGTGCGCGTTGCTGTGCTCAATACCGTTTGCTTTCGTCAGATGCTCCAGGCGAAAGCTGGGGAGGCCGTCGTCATTTTCCGGCCAGTTGATGCCTTCCGGGCGCAGGGCGTAGCAAGCGCGCATCACGTCCAGCAGATCCCAGCGCGAATTATCATGCTGCCAGCTCCAGGCGTAGGGATCGTAGAAGTTACGGTACAGCACGTTGCGCGTAACCTCGTCGTCGAAGCGCACGTTGTTGTAGCCAATAATGCAGGTTTTCGGCACCGTAAACAGGGTGTGGATCCGCGCGGCAAACGCAGCTTCATTATCACCTTTCTCTCGTGCTTCCTGCGGGGTGATTCCGGTGACCATCACCGCGCCCGGCTGGGGCAAATAGTCATCCGCCGGTTTGCAGTAAAAAACCTCTGGTTCACCGATGATGTTGAATTCGCTATCGGTACGCAGAGCGGCAAATTGCGCAGGTCTGTCGAGCGCCGGATGAATGCCAAAGGTTTCGTAATCGTGGAAGAGAAAGGTGGGTTGTTGCTTGCCGTCATTCATAAATAAGTGGGTTCCGTGACTTCTGGTTGCGCGCTGCCTGGACTGCACAGAGTACCAAAATTCGGCGTGGTAATCAGCCTGACTCACAGAGAAGAAAGACAGAAAGCGGCTGGAGATAAGGTGCAACGGATCAATCAAACAGGGATCAATGTGCGATAAGTCACATTTTCTTGCAATTATTCCCTGTTCGTTTATCAGAATTTCCGTAAAAAGGACGGCTCTTTTGAAACGTCTGAGGACATGCTGTTGAAACCCCGTCTGTTTATTACCGCTTCTTTACTCGCGATGCATCTCTCTTCTGCACTTGCTGCCGGTACGGCTGACTTTGCGCCACCGCCACCTGGCATTGAAGCCGGTTCATGGGTGCTTATGGATTACACCACGGGGCAAATTCTCACGGCGGGTAATGAACATCAACAGCGCAATCCTGCCAGCCTGACCAAGCTGATGACCGGTTACGTGGTCGATCGCGCCATTGACAGCCAGCGCATTACGCCGGACGACATCGTCACCGTGGGACGCGACGCGTGGGCGAAGGACAACCCGGTGTTCGCCGGATCCTCGTTGATGTTCCTCAAAGAAGGGGACCGGGTGTCCGTGCGCGATTTAAGCCGTGGGTTGATTGTTGATTCCGGTAACGACGCCTGCGTAGCGCTGGCAGATTACATCGCCGGAGGACAACCGCAGTTTGTCGCGATGATGAACAATTACGTCAAGAAGCTCAATTTGCGGGACACCCATTTTGAGACGGTGCACGGACTGGATGCCCCTGGTCAGCACAGTTCAGCTTACGATCTGGCGGTGTTGTCCCGGGCAATCATTCATGGTGAGCCGGCGTTTTATCACATGTACAGTGAGAAAAGCCTCACCTGGAACGGTATTACCCAGCAAAACCGTAACGGACTGCTGTGGGATAAAACCATGAACGTTGATGGCCTGAAAACCGGACACACTTCGGGGGCTGGTTTTAACCTGATTGCTTCTGCGGTGGACGGTCAGCGCCGACTGATTGCCGTGGTGATGGGCGCGAATAGCCCAAAAGGGCGTGAGGAGCAGGCACGTAAACTGCTGCACTGGGGACAACAAAATTTCGACACGGTGCAAATCCTGCGCAGCGGTAAGCAGGTCGGAACAGAGCGTATCTGGTACGGTGATAAAGAGAAAATCGCGTTAGGTACCGAACACGATTTCTGGATGGCGCTGCCAAAGGCGGAAATGCCGCACATCAAAGCGAAGTACATCCTGGATAAGAAGGAACTGGAAGCGCCGCTTGCCGCCCATCAACGGGTCGGGGAAATTGAACTCTACGACCGCGACAAACTGGTCGCTCACTGGCCTCTGGTCACGCTGGAAGCCGTCGGTAAGGGAGGCGTCTTCTCCCGTCTGAGTGATTATTTCCATCACAAAGTCTGAATCGTACTGACAGAGACTGGCAGGAGTTCGGTTCCGCTCACATAATAACCACAAAGTGCTTGTGACGGCGGTTTAGTCTTCGTTATGCTGTATATAAATACAGTGTAACGATGGAGGCAACATGAATTACGAGATCAGAAACGCTGATAAGCGCACCGTTGCAGGTTTCCACCTGGTGGGACCGTGGGAGCAAACGGTGAAACAAGGCTTTGACCAGTTGATGATGTGGGTCGATGGCAAGCAGGTTGTAGCGCAGGAGTGGATCGCCGTTTACTTCGACAATCCGGATGAAGTGCCCGCCGAAAAACTGCGCTGTAGTACGGTCGTTTCCGTGCCTGCTGATTTTGTCATCCCGGAAAACAGCGAAGGCGTGACGCTCAGCGAAATCGACGGCGGTCAATATGCGACGGCAGTTGCACGCGTCGATAATAATGATTTTGCCACGCCGTGGTATCAGTTCTTCAATAGCCTGATGCAGGACAAGGCATATGAAATGGCATGCAAACCCTGCTTTGAAGTCTATCTGAATAACGGTTGCGAAGACGGTTACTGGGATATCGAGATGTATATCGCGGTGCAACCAGCCACGAAGTAAGTCTAAAACCAGGCGGACCGGCGCGGAGCGACTACGCTTAGCGAGATGTCCTGTCCGCCACAGTGAACTTCTGCGCGTAAAAACAGGTACAATCATTTTTTGCTTTTCCTGATGGAGTGCATGAGTGCGTGCCGACAAGTCACTGAGTCCATTTGAAATCCGCCTGTATCGCCATTACCGCATTGTGCATGGTATTCGCATCGCGCTGGCCTTCATCCTGACTTTTTTGCTTGTTCGTTTATTTAACATTCCGGAAGGGACATGGCCCTTGATTACGCTGGTGGTGATTATGGGGCCGATCTCGTTCTGGGGAAACGTGGTTCCCCGTGCCTGGGAGCGGATTGGTGGTACGATCCTCGGATCGGTGCTGGGTCTGGTGGCGCTGCGTCTTGAGCTATTCTCATTGCCACTGATGCTGCTCTGGTGTGCGGCAGCTATGTTCCTGTGTGGATGGCTCGCGTTAGGAAAAAAACCGTATCAGGCGCTCTTGATTGGCATCACGCTTGCTGTTGTCGTGGGTGCGCCCGCTGGCGATATGGAGACCGCACTCTGGCGCGGCGGCGATGTCATTCTGGGGGCGCTCCTCGCCATGCTGTTCACCGGAATCTGGCCGCAGCGCGCCTTCATTCACTGGCGCATCCAACTGGCGCACTGCGTGACGGCCTATAACCGGGTGTATCAGGCCGCGCTGTCGCCTAATCTGTTAGAACGTCCCCGTCTGGATAAACATCTGCAACAGCTATTAGGTGACGTGGTAAAAATGCGCGGACTTATTACGCCGGCGAGCAAAGAGACGCGCATCCAGAAATCTATTTTTGAAGCCATTCAGACCGTCAATCGTAATCTGGTTTGCATGCTCGAATTGCAGATCAATGCCCTGTGGGCGACCCGTGAAAGCCATTTCGTCATGCTCAATGCCCATACGCTGCGGGAAACGCAGCAAATGACCCAGCAGGCGCTGTTGACGATTGCCCATGCCTTGTTCGAAGGTAATCCGCAGCCGATTCTCGCCAACAGCGAAAAACTGAACGAGACCGTTAACGAATTGCGCACGCTGATCCGTCAGCACGATGAACATCATGTGGCTGAAACGCCGATTCATGGCTATGTCTGGCTAAGCCTGGAAACCGCCCGTCAACTGGAGCTGCTGTCGCATCTTATCTGTCGCGCACTGCGCAAATAAAAAGCAGGTAAGGGGAATGCTGCCCTGGCTGCTTCGATTCAGCAAGGAATAAGGGTATGATGGAAACCAGAATGAAGCCATTGTCATTTGCGGCTGCGAAAAGTAATGTTAGCCCTATCGTTTAAACGAATCCGACTCTCACATTATCAGGGGTGTAAAAATGGAAACTACCAAGCCATCTTTCCAGGACGTGCTGGAATTTGTCCGTCTGTTCCGTCGTAAAAACAAACTGCAGCGTGAAATCCAGGACGTTGAGAAAAAGATCCGTGACAACCAGAAACGTGTTCTGCTGCTGGACAACCTGAGCGATTACATCAAGCCGGGGATGAGTGTTGAAGCTATTCAGGGCATCATCGCCAGCATGAAAAGCGACTATGAAGATCGCGTTGATGACTACATCATCAAAAATGCAGAGATCTCTAAAGAACGTCGCGACATCTCCAAAAAGCTGAAAGCGATGGGTGAAATGAAAAACGGCGACGCGAAAGCGGAGTAACGTTTTGCCAGCAGTGAGGATCCGTCAGGCGATCCTCACTGTCGCTTCACGCCACCGCTGACCATTCGCAATAAATGCTGTTCCGGCCAGTGCTCGGTCAGTCTGTTCCTTGCCAGTAACCACTTAACGTAATCGACATCGTGTCGCTGTCTGTCGAGCATCAGTCCGACGACGCTGCCGCTGTGCGCCACGTTCACGCCGTATAAACCACACTCTTCAACCAGCGACAATAGCGCGTCGAAATCCGGTTTTGGCAACAGCATCTGGCTGGCAATAGCGCTCAGCGTCGCCGCTTCTCCCATACGATAAGGATTTTGCTCCGCACAGGCTTCCTGTACTTTTTCCCATGCCCGCTTCAGCGCCGGTGCGCCCGCATGTAAACCCGCCTGCCGGGGAATGCGATGATAATCCGCGGTGCGTAAAGTTTGCGGACTCTCCAGTACGAGAAGATCCAGCGCCGGTTGAGCATCGCAGGGGATTTGCGTCGATGCGTCGTTGTGGTCAAACAGCGTCAGTTGCTGAAAAACGGTGCTGTCCGTCGGTTCCAGCGAGACGCATAGTTGCGCGAGGGTGGACTCATCCAGCTGATGACCCAGATGCTGCGCGGTGGCGACAGCGGTTGCGGCAATATCCGCCGTACTGCTGGCCATGCCTTTGGCAATCGGGATAGTTGAATGGATCGAAACACGGATATCCTGACTCAGGTGGGCAGGGTAGTCCCAGTGTTCAAGAAGTCGGTTGACCATCGCCCGCGAAAGAGGGCGCTCATCCGCCAGAGGGGAACCGGTGCTAACCTCGACAGTGCTGTACCAGTCAACCGGGCAGGAGACCAGTTTCTCGCTGCCCATTATCCAGCCCTGAATAAGTTCTCCGCATGACGCGGGGCACTGCGCAACAGCCACGTTATCACCTTTCTGATCTGTAATCCTCGGCGCATAGTGTCATGGCGATTGCGCTATTACCATGATTTGCCGCAATTTGCGCGGCGCGAACTCAGGCCGACACGGCGATACTTTCTGATTCTGCGAGAGCAATCCGCATCACATCCTGGGCTATCATCAGCTCTTCGTTGGTGTTGATGACCGCCACTTTAACCATGGCGTTTTCCGCCTGAATAAAGGTCGCATTCCGCTGATTCTTCTCTTCGTCTACGATCAGACCCAGGAAGTGCAGATTCTGACAGATTGCCGCTCTGGCGCGAGCTGAGTTTTCCCCGATACCTCCAGTAAACACCAGCGCATCCAGACCTCCCATCTGCATGATATAGCTGCCAATCGTGGCGCGAATACGCTCTGCAAACAGTGACAGGGCGAGCGCGGCGCGGGGATTTCCGCCGTCAGCAGCCTGCTCAACGTCACGATAATCATGCGAGACGCCTGAAACGCCAAGCAGCCCGGATTCATTGTTCAACAGGTGGTTAAGTTGCTGTGGCGTTTTGCCTTCACGTTGCGCAACCCATGGCAAGATGGACGGGTCGATATCCCCGCTGCGGGTACCCATCATCACGCCGGACTGTGGGGTGAAGCCCATCGAAGTATTAACCGACTTACCGCCTTTAATCGCGCAAATACTGCTGCCATTGCCCAGATGGCAACACACGACCCGCAGCGAGCTAAGCGGGACGCCAAGTTTTTCGGCGAGCGTCGCGCTGACGTACTTATGGCTGGTTCCATGAAAACCGTAGCGACGGATGCCAAACTCTGCGTAATACCGCCACGGAAGCGGATAGATATAGGCTGGCTCTTCCAGCGTTTGATGAAACGCGGTATCAAACACGGCAACCGAAGGCACGTTGGGCAGCAACTGGCGAAACACGTTGATGCCGAGCAGGTTAACCGGGTTGTGCAAGGGCGCCAGTTCGGCAAGGCGTTCAATTTCCGCCAGTGATTCATCGGTCACGCGCGCAGAATCTTTAAACGATTCCCCGCCATGCGCCACACGATGGCCGACCCCCTCGATGTCCTGCAGGCTGGTAATAATGCCGTGGCTGATCAGCATTTCGAGAAGCAGGGTCACCGCCTCGCGATGGTCGGCAACCGGGGTGGTCTGCTGCCATTTTTGATCCTGCGCTTTCAGGGTGATCCGGGCATCCGGCAGGCCGATACGTTCAATCAGCCCCTGACACAGCAAGTCACCCTGCGGCATGTCCAGTAACTGAAATTTAAGGGACGAGCTGCCCGCGTTGATCGCCATTATTTTGTGAGACATGAAGATTCCTTTTGGTTCAGAAAGGCAAACAGTTCATCGAGTCCGGAATGGTTGACGGCGCTGGTCACGAACACACGTTCTGCGCCAGCCTGTTCCAGCCAACCTGTGACCTGCGCAATTTTCTGCGGGTCCGCTAAATCTGATTTGGTCACAACGCCGAACGCCGGTCTGTTCATTGGTGCCGTAAAACCGGGGGAGAAAGGTGACCACTGTGCATCGCTGTTGAGCACGAGCGCAATGACATCCGCCTCGCAGGCACTCGCCAGCAGCGCGCTGTAAAGACAGCGGTTTTCCAGATATTCGCCAGGCGTGTCGATGGTTTCGGCAGACCAGACAATCGCCTGCGTTTTCTGATACGCGAGAGCCTCGCCGCGCAGACACTGCGTCAGCGAGGTCTTACCGCACTGGCTGGGGCCAATTAACATCATGCGCTGCATTACGCTATGTCCGCGTGATGGAACAGGTTGTAAAGCGCATCATTTCGCCGAGCGTGCGCGTAACCTGTTTGAGGGCGTATTCCACCGCCGAGACGTCGCCGGTTAACACCACCGCACCCGTGAAGCGGTCAAGAAAGCCGATCTCGACTGCGCCGGATTTCGTCGCGATATCGCAGGCAATAATGGATGCTTCACTTGGCGTGATGGTGAGAATGCCAATCGCCGAGACGCTGTCCTGCAACCCCAGCTTCTTGAACAGGTCTTTGCCGGGATTCGCAATCAGATGCGCCAGCGTGACCTGTTTGCCGGGTACGTACTCCTGGATCATGCGATCCGTGGTCGGTTGCCTTTCCATCATCCCTCCACCATCTGACGCCACATCGCTTCGTGCGGGCGAGGGATCACTGAACGATAAACCAGCAGGCCTTTTTCAACCGCGCTCTCACTGGCAACCGCGACCGCGTTGTTGACATCGGAGACATCACCCGCGACCACCATGTAGCATTTACCTCCGATACCGAACGCCATATGAACGCGCACGAGCGTAACGTTGGACGCCTTCACCGCCCGGTCAGCCGCGCTGATACAGGCTGCTACGCTCCAGGTTTCAACAATCCCCACCGCCTGACGTTTGTCCACGCTGTTCAGTCCGCTAATCGCGGGAAGCACGGTGGCATGAATATTGGGTAACACCAGACTGTCGACCAACATCTCGCCAGCGAGCGCATTTCCGGTCTCGATCGCCTGTTGTACTGCGCCGACGTCGCCGCCCAGCATGAGCAAAAACTTACCCGGACAAATGGTTTTGCTGACCAGCAGATCCACATTGGCGCTTTTCAGCATGGCATCGCCTGCTTCCATCCCTTTGGCAATGCTGGTGAGTTCTAAAATACCTATGGCCTGAGACATGGTTAACCTCTTACAACGATGATGGCCTGATCTGTTACCTCACAGACAATGCCGTCAATACTGGCGTGAACAGGCGCGCCGAGCGCACCTTGCGGAATTTCAGCGACGCACTGACCACGCGCGACACGCTCGCCTTTCTGAACGCAGGGCACCGCGCTGGCGCCGATGTGCTGGCGCAACAGCAGCGTCGTTCTCTCAACAACGGGCTCGCTGTCGATTAATGGCGCTTCCCGATACCACGGTGTCAGCCCCAGTTTGGCGATGAGTCGTTTTACCGGCACCAGACGGTATTTCGCCATCTCATCGGCCGGGTTGAGCGGCCCCTCGTAGCGCTGATTCTGTGCACGTAGCTCGCGCTTAAGCATCCGGTTAATCCGCATAGGTGAAATACCTACCGGGCAGGCCACACTTTCACAGACGTTACATTCAGAACAGGTGAGGGCGCTGAGCAACAGCTGTGGCGTGGCGGCCTGATGGAAATTGACTGCGCGCACCAGCAGATGCGGAGAGAGCTCGTGACCGATGAGATGCCTCGGGCAGAGATCGGTACACAGGCGACACTGTTCACAGACTGTTCTCGCCACCGACAGTACGGTGCGCTCATCCTGCATACGTCGCTGAATCAGTGGATGTGTTTTCGGCAAAACCAGCAGTCCGCCGGTGGTTTTCGTGACCGGCGCGTCCAGTGACGTCACCAGGCTTCCCATCATCGGTCCGCCGTTGATAAAACCGGGATCGTCGATGGTCGCGCCGCCAGCCATCTCCAGCACGTCGCGTAAGGACATACCGATGGGGACGGTCACGGTCTGTGGACGAGCAACGGCGCCGTTGATAGTGAGCGTGCGGCGCGTCACCGGATAGTGCTGTTCGACCGCGCGGGCGATATTCAGTACGGTTTGTACGTTATTGACCACCACGCCCACGCTGACCGGCAGCGCAGCGGGGGGAACGCGGCGACCCGTCGCCATCCAGATGGTCAGTACTTCATCGCCTGCCGGATAAACATCAGGCAGAATGTGCAGTCTGATCGCCGGAGGTAAAAGCGGCGTCAGGGCGGTAATCGCTGGCTGGTACTTCTCTTTCAGGGCGATGATCCCTTCGCAGGCGCCGGTGGCCTTCATTGCATACTGTACGCCGCGAATCAGACGCGCTGCCTGCTGCGCCATGAGTTGCTGATCGACTTTCAGCATCGGCTCGCATTCGGCTGCATTGACGAGAAAAATTTCCACCTGAGCCTGGAGTTTGACATACGTCGGAAAACCGGCACCACCAGCCCCCACAATGCCTGCCGCACGAACGCGTTCAACGAGCGTCGGCGCATCCAGGACGTCTGGTTTATCATTCAGGGCGGTATTCATAACAATTCCTCAAGCAGTTCCTGAATGGCCCCTACATCCGCCGCTCTGGGGTTGGTTTTCAGCGTCACGTCTGCCAGCGCGGCTTGAACCATTGCCGGAATGCGCGTTGACCAGTTCTGTTTTTGTTCTTTAAGCGCCACGGCAAGGGTTGGGATAGCACACGCTTTTTTCAGTTGCTCGATGTGCTGCACCAGCGCGTTCACGCTCGCCGTTTCATTGGCGCTGTCAGCACATAAATGACAGGCCTTCGCGAACCGGGCGTAACGTTTAGCCGCTCGCGGATCGTGCGCGTTGAAGCGGATCACCGACGCCAGCAGCAGGGCATTCGCCAGACCGTGCGGTAAATGGAACTGACCGCCTAACTGGTGGGCGATGGCGTGGTTCAGTCCCAGTCCTGCCTGGCTGAAGGCCATCCCTGCCAGCGTAGAGGCGTTGTGCATTTTGCCGCGTGTAGCGAGGCAGTCGCCTTTACGAACCGCGACAGGCAGATACTGAAAGACTATCTGAGCGGCTTTTTCCGCGAGTGCGTCGGTAAAGTCACTGGCGCGCGTGGACACATAGGCTTCCAGCGCGTGCGTCAACACATCCATTCCGGTATTGGCGGTAATGGTGGGTGGGACGCTGACGACCAGCATCGGATCAAGGATCGCCATGTCCGGGTAGAGCGCGTTATTGAACAGCGGATATTTAATGCCTTTCTCCGGATCGCTTATCACGCAGGCGCTGGTCACTTCCGATCCGGTTCCGCTGGTGGTTGGGATCGCCACACAGGTTTCAATATCAATATCAAATTGACGACTGAACCAGACAATGGCTTTCGCGGCATCCAGCGCGGAGCCGCCGCCGAAACCAATCACCACGTCGGGGCGCAGGGACTGCATTTGTGCAATCCCCTGAACGACGGTTCCGATAGTGGGGTCGGGCGTAATCTCACTGAAGACGCTGATCCGGTTATCTGCCGGTATCGCCTCGCGAAGCGTACCAATCAGCGGCGAACGGGCGAGAAAACCATCGCAGATAATCCAGATGTGCTTGTTCGTAAAACGGCCAAGCACTTTCAGGCTTCCAGGGCCGCTGTACAAACGGGTTTGTAGTGAAAAAGTATTCATCACAACCTCATTAGCGGATTGAGAAACCGTTAGTCAGCACACAGCGACGGGAGCGGGCAAACGTGCGTGCCGATGTTGTCCCTTCACCCGTCGGCGTGGCGATGGTGAAGGTGGTAAACCCTTCGCCGCCGACGCCAATCCCCGCATAGGAGGGGCCGTTTTTAACGAAAATGGAGGTCTGCAGCGTTCGCGCCGCAAGGTTCAGGCGAGAGACATTCTGCGAATGCATAATGGCGGTGTGGTGTAATCCTTCTTCCACTTTCAGCGCCAGCGACAACGCGGCGTCAAAATCTTTCACCTTCACCACGGGCAGCATCGGCATTAACTGCTCGCTGGTTACCCAACTGTCGTCGGCGCTGACGACGCCAATCAGCAGGCGAGGCGCTTTTGCCGGGAGCGGAATACCGGCGGCTTCAAGCATAGCGCAAGGGCTTTTACCCACCAGTTTTTTATTGGCTACCCCCTCTGGCAGACAGGTTGCACGCAGCTTCTCTGTCTCGGCTGGACTCAACAACAGCGCGCCGAAACTTTGCATCTGCTGAATCAGTTGTTCAGCGACGGATTCCACCACTATCAGGCTTTTTTCCGCGATGCACGGCAGGTTGTAGTCAAACGACGCGCCGTTGATAATATCTTCCGCCGCTTTCACCAGATCGGCCGTCTCATCGACGATGCAAGGAGGATTCCCCGCGCCTGCACCAATCACTTTTTTTCCGCTCTTCATACCCATTGCCACAATGCCCGGACCGCCGGTAATAGCCAGCACGGCAATTTTCGGGTGCGCCATCATCTGCTGGGTGGCTTCAAACGTCGGTTCGGCAACGGTCACCACCAGATTGCGAATGCCGCAGCGACGAAACGCAATATCTTCAATCATGGCGATAAGTTTCAGTGACACGGCCTTCGCACCCGGATGCGGGCTGAAATAGACGCTGTTGCCCGCCGCCAGCATGCTGATGCTGTTGTTAATAATGGTTTCTGTCGGGTTAGTGCTGGGCGCAACGGAACCAATCACGCCGAACGGCGAATACTCAAACAGCACCATGCCGCCGTCGCCAGTGAGTGCCGTGGTGGTCAGATCTTCAATACCCGGCGTATTGTCCAGCGCCGCTTTGTTTTTGAGGAATTTGTCCTCTTTGTTACCCATTCCGGTTTCCGCAGCGCTCTCTGCCGCCAGCGTAGCCAGTTGTGGTGCCAGCTCTTCCCGGATAGCACTAATAATGGCGCTGCGCGTTTTTAATGGTGATTGCTGATAACGCAAGAACGCCTGGTGGGCAGCATCGACAGCTTCACCAACAGACTGAAAGATGCCGTTCCCTTTGATTTCAGTTTTTGCGGGAGCCAGTTGCTCGCTCAAAATAGTGCGGATGAGGGTTTCCAGTTCGGTCGTATTCATTGATGTGTTCTCACGTTTATTGCCGCAATGGCAGCCTGTGCAATGTCCATGTCCTGTTCAACGCTTCCACCGCTGATACCAAGACCCCCAATAAGCAATCCATCACGCCATAGCGCGTAGCCGCCGCCAAAAGTGACGACTTTTCCCTGCATATGACTTTCCAGCCCGTATAGCGGCGCGCCGGGCTGAACTACTGACGCAAGTTCGTGCGTCGCGGTTTTCATCGCCACCGCGGTCCAGGCTTTTTTCGGCGCCAGTTCACTGCTGACCAGCAGGGCATCCGGCATCCGCCAGGTGACGGCTTCGGTGCCGTTAGCATCAACAATGCTGATGACCACCGGGACGTTTAAGACTTGCGCTCGCTCGACGGCGGCGCGTGTTAACTGGTGAAGATCGCCAAAGGAGAGCGACATCGTAGATTCCTTTTTGACAGGGGCGTGACCCGCTGCCAGATAGCGCTTCGTCACTTCCCGGATAATGGTGTCCTGATGGGCGTCGTGATCTTCCGCGCGCGCCAGTGCATACAAGCAGTCTGACAGGCGGTTGATATAGCGCATCAGCACATGCCTGACGGTGACCTCGGCCGCGAGTTCCACCAGACGGCGTTCGGCCCGGCGCGCCAGAGTGCGGGCAAAATGCAGGCGGCTTGCGGCTTCGCAACGGCCAGGCAAAATGAAACTGTGCAAGGGGGCAACGCGTCCCATCGCGGTGTCGATAGCCGCTTCCAGTGCGGCAATTTCCTCAGAGCTGATATAGCGCTGATCCGCAGACGGCTGCTCGCTTTCGCTGGCAAGTTCAGCGCTGAACCAGAAAATTTGTAGCTGAATGGCCTCCAGCAGCGCGCGATGCTGCGCGCTATGGGTGGCGCAGACGCACAGGCTCAGCGCGGCGTTAAGCTCATCGAGCGTGCCATACGCTTCCACGCGGGGGTGCGTTTTACTGACGCGCTGTCCGGTAAAGAGCGCGGTTGTGCCTGCATCACCTGTGCGGGTATAAATCGCCATAACTCCCCCTTACCGAGAAAGCGTGTCGACAATGCCGACAACGGCCAGATCGATGGCCTCATTCGGCCCGGAAAAAACATGTCTGGCGCTGGAGCCACTACTCAGGAGCACCAGTTCGCCAACGCCAGCGCCGACGGAGTCAACGGCGACTTCATCACCTGCCGTTGGGGTCGCCGGCAATTCACCGTCGGCACTCACGCGGCGTACCAGCAGAAGTTTTTTTCCGACCAACGAGGGCGATTTTTGCGTGGATACCACCGCGCCTGTAACACGTGCCAGATGCATGGTTCACTCCTGCTTCATCAATTGGATGTGGCGCGAGCTCGCGGTCTCGCGAGCCAGCGCGGTAACAACACATTTGCGATGCAGCACCAGCAACCCTGCAGGTAACGGGGCAACATCGGCATAACTTAACAGTCGGGTGGGGTGCAGCATGATAGGCTGCCCCTGTTCGTCACAGAGAATCAGCGGCAGTCGGGCCAGTTTTTTTACCGGCACGGCGGGCAGTAACCGACGTTGCACTGAGAGTTGCACCCGCAGGCCCAATGCCAGCGCCTCATGGATCATGACGGCGGCGGCATGTGACGAATCGTTGTTGGCGATCTGCTCCAGCAGGGGCAGATCGACCTGTAAAATATGCACAGAGGCATACTGAGAAAACAGGGCGCGGGACGGTGTTTCCCGCAGTTGCGCGACGCTCAGCGTGACGGTGCTTTGCGCACGACGTTGCAGGCGGGAGACCACCTCCTCGACGATTCGCTGCAACAGATCGCCGTTCATCGCTCAGTCACCAGTGTGACGAAAGCATTGGGATCATCTGCCCCGGCGGCATTGGCCTCGTCCGTATCAATATGCATCTCCAGACGCATGTCGGGGGAAACGCGTACCGCAACGTTATCGAAGATCAGCCGACGATCGGTGCCCTCAATGGCGACACTGACGCTATCGCCGTGCGCAACGCGCAGGATCAGCGCATCCAGCGGCGACATGTGAATGTGGCGCTGGGCGACGATCACCCCGGAGGTGAGTTCGAGTTCGCCAAAGGGACTCACGAGGCGAATACCCGGCGTACCTTTGAGATTTCCGGACATCCGCAACGGCGCGGCGATGCCCAGCGTTCTGGCATCTGTGCGCGAAATCTCCACCTGGCTGGTGCTACGCAGCGGCCCCAGCAGGCGGACATTTTTCAGTTGACCTTTTGGTCCCACTAACGTGACGGTTTGCTCAGCCGCATACTGTCCCGGTTGCAGAAGCCCTTTTTTCTCACTAATAGGATGTCCCGGAAATAGACGGGCATAATCCTCAGCGTTAAGGTGGATATGACGGTTGGAAACGCCCAGTGGAATGGGGCGATCCCGTAATTCATTCAGCACTTTGCTGACCGTCGTTTCCAGAAGTTGCTTATCCATTACGCTTAACCTCGTTTACCTGAATGCAGGCAGAGCGACCGGGGTTCGCCTTTCTGGCGCTTACAGGCCGGGTCCAGACACAAATTGCAGCTGATGATCCCGTCTTCAGGCGCCGCTTCCGGTGCTGACTCTTCTACAACGACTTCAGTTTCAGGTTCTTCGATGGGGGCTGGCACGGATTCCGGTGCAGACACCGTTGCGGGTGCAGGCACAGGTGCCGGAGTGGCAGCCATCGCGCGAGAAAGAATGCCCTCGCCAGGTCTGGCGATCACTTTATGCGCGACCAGGCCATCTTGCTGTTCAGCGAGATGAGCACCGGTGATAATGGCAGACTGTACTGATGCCACATCACCGGTGATCTTGATCACCGTCCAGCCTGAACCGTTGGTTTTTTCAAGGCCAACCAGCGTGATGGAAGCCGCTTTCGCCATGGCATCTGCGCAACAGATGGCTAATGCCAGACCACTAACTTCGAGTAATCCCAGTGATTGCTTCACGCTGTGCTCCTTTTCGATAATGCTCAGGCCGATTTCGGTAAAATAGCCTCAACGTCGCTGTGCGGACGCGGGATAACGTGGCTGGATTTCACCTCACCCACGACGCTTGCTGCCGCGCAGCCTGCATCAACGGCGGCTTTAACGGCGCCGACGTCACCGCGAACCATGACGGTCACCAGGCCGGAGCCGATTTTTTCGTAACCGACCAGTTGCACGTTGGCGGATTTCACCATGGCATCTGCGGCTTCAATCGCGCCGACCAACCCTTTTGTTTCAACCAGACCCAGTGCGTTATTCATACTGCAATTCTCCTGTGGATTAAGCATTGAGATCCCGGAAGGGGATCCCTTTGACTAACCTTGCCGCGTTGTTTCCAGTACTTCGCCGGTCAAGGCTGTTTTGGCGATACGTCAGCGTAAAAAGCGGCGCTGAAGTGGGTAAATTCTTGTAGTGCACGACCAGGGTTTCTTCATTGCAGGCGATGCCGACCAGCAGCGGAGACTGGCGGGCCGCCTGCCATGCGCTCTGAACGACTTCTCCCGCCGCCTGGTTTTGGATCACAAACGGAATGCCTTCTTCTTCAATGCCGAGCAGCACCTCTTTCCAGACTGAAAGGCAGTCGCCGATGGTCGAAATCACAATGGCAGGCGTGGTGACGCTACTGTCCATGGGCAAACTCCTTATGCCAGGAGAGGATGAGCCCCGTCGCAACCGCGTTTCGCGGGCCTTCGGTGCCGCGAATGTTTCCGCGTCCGGCCACCAGGCGATAATGCGCCAGGGCGTCCGTCACCAGTTGCGGCACTTCAAAGTCCAGCGAGGAGCCACCGACCAGAACGACAAACGGAATATCGCGGATATTGCCCGTCGGGCTAACCTGTCGCAGTGCGCGCAGGGCGTTAGTGACAAACACGCGCTCTTTGGCGCTGCGGCGAATGGCGCGAACTTTCTCCAGCGCGAGATCGCCGGGCAGGGGCACCAGTTCATCCGGCTTGACCACACAGACGCGGGCAAACACCGCAGGGGGAAGTGGCGTCGGGAAGAATTGAACGCTACCGTCTTCGTGGCGCAGATGGAAAAGGCTTTCGACTTTGGCTAACGGATACTTTTTGATCTCTTCCGCCAGATAGCGGTCATCAAGTCCCAGCTCCCGGGCGATGATCATGGTAACCATGTCGCCAGCCCCGGCGAGGTGGGTGGCGATAATTTCGCCTTTGGGATTGATAATGGAGGCGTCGGTCGAGCCCGCACCTAAGTCCAGAATCGCCAGCGGACGCGTGGTACCTGGCGTGGTGAGCGCGCCCAGAATTGCCGCTTCGGCTTCTGCACCGCCAACCTGTACATCCACGTTCAGCTTTTCTTTGATTTCGCTGGCGATCATTGCCATCTGCAGACGGTCTGATTTCACCATCGAGGCGATACCGACAGCCTGCTCAAGAGAAAACTCACCGGCCAGTCCACCGGTGACACTGACCGGAACGGAGGTATCTACGGCCAGTAAATCCTGGATAAAAATTTCGTTGCTTGGCTTATTGGTCAGTTCAGCCATTGTCTGGCGAACGTGTTCCAGCATACCGCCAATATTGGTGCCCGCTTCACCGGTAACGTTGTCCAGTTTCGGGCATTCGCCAACTGCTTTCATAATGGCATCGGCGCCTGCCGCGACATCAACGCGTAGCGTGCGCCCTTGGGACTGCAGTTCAATGTTTCCGGCAGGAATGGCACGTGCTTTAACATCGCCTGACGGGGTTTTCACCACCACGGCGGAACGGTTGCCAATCAGCGCTCGCGCCATCGGGACAATGTTTTTGGTCTCGTCCGCATTGAGATTAAACACCGTCGCGATGCCATAAGGATTTGACAGCGTTTCGATGACTTTACCGGGCACGGCGACCTCAATGGCGGCCAGCATTCCGAGCGGGATACGGTCGATGTACAGCACTTCGTCAACGATGGGCAGGGGTTTTTCCAGTCGGTTACTGACCAGAACGCCATCGTCCTGTTGCAAAATGACACCGGTTAACTGGTAACCGGCACGGACAGAGGCGTTAATCATGGTGGCGACATCAGCGAAATCGAAAGCAGATGACACCACCAGAATTAACGGGGTATCCGCCGGTCGGGTGAGTAACTCTTCCGGCGTGATAGTGATCCCCACACCCAGACCGACGCCGCCCGGTGTTTTCGGGTTATGACCGATCATGGTGGATTCGGTGATGATGGTTTCCGTGATGGTTTCCATCGCGACATCACCAATCACCGGGGTGGCTTCGTTGATACGAATAAGCGAGATATCGCTGACATTGATGCCTGCACGGTTAGCCGCAAGCGTGAGCGCCTCCTGAATCCCAAACACATTACGCAATGTGCCTTTTATCCCGGTGGTTTCTGCCAGCGCGCTACCGGTAATGGTGAGCGCGCCAGTGTCATCCAGCGTCGCCAGCGCGACTTCTGTGGATGAGTTGCCGATATCAATGCCAGCTATATATCTCATGACCTTTCCTTAGTCGTCGCCTTTCAGCTTCTTACGCTCGACGTACAACACCGCCGCTTCACGAACAAACGCGGCGCAGATTTTGGCCTGATAGCGGTTTTCAAGATCGTCCGCGATCGCGAGCAGTTCTTCTTTCGTTGAACGATAAGGACGCAGGGCGTTATAGATCTCGAGAATGCGATCGTCCGGCACCGCCGTCAGTTCTGCGGCGCGCTCAAAGTTCATCGCCAGGCGGTCACGTCCGGCATCTTTGGCAATAGCCGCCTGAATGCGCAGCGTTTCCGGTGTGATACGCATATCCTGTGCGGTCACTTTGTTGCTCAGAACGTTTTCGAGGGTGAACTCATCCAGCGTTTTGTTGGTGGCCGTTTTAACCCACTCAGGGTGCTTACTGGCGAGCGGATAGTCAGTCACTTTGGCGGTCTGGGTCGTAGTGCCCGAAGCTGCTGCCGGGGCAGATGTGTCGCCCTGCAGGCTGTTCATGCGGCTCAACACATCCCGAACCATCGATTCAATTGCATCGGTATTCATAAAGGGATCCTTATTAAAGCGCCACGCGCAGTTCCTGCGGGTTTTTGCCCGTCACGACGTACTTCGTCTCTTTAATGTGCAAGATGGCGGATTTAGCCTGATATTTCGGGCGCGCCATCTGGTCGTTCAGCGTCGGGACCGGCTGCGGTGATTCACGCTTGGCATAACGCGCGGCGTTTTTCCCAATCTGGCGATAGGTTTCCAGCGTCAGCAGCGGAGCCTGCGGGAACAGCTCCAGGTTGGACAGCGGCGGCAGTCCCTGTTGATGGATGACCGTCGTGCCTTTTGACTGGATGCCGATAGAGATGCCGGAACCACTCAGACGGTTACCCTCAACGGCAACGAAGGCCACGTCGGATGATTTAAAGCAGCGAATTACACGCGCTTTAATACCTTCCTCTTCAATCCCGGCAATCACTTCGCGCAGAATGTTTTTATGCGGTAGACCGACGATGTTAACGGTCTGAGAGAGACCAAACGCCGGGCCGACCGCAATAATCACTTCGTCCTGTTGCGTGCCCTGTTTCGCCTCGCCAATTTCCGTCAGGAAACTGTCACCGGCCGGTGCAGCAGGCGCGGTTGACGTTCCCGGTGCACGAAATGAGACGGGCTTATCGCTGGTCTGCATTTCGGACAGCACGTCTTCGATAATCTGGCGCAGCAATTTTTCATTAATTTCCATTGTTCACCCCTTAGCCAAGCTCGTTGGGATCAAGTGCGCCAGGGATGTTTTTAATTTCTTCCCAGCGTTCGCCTTGCAGGCGATAACCTGTTGCCGGACCGGCATAATCGTTGACGTCATTGACGGCAGAGAGCACTTGTCCATCGCCGACGATGATGGCGGAGGTATGCAGATAGTCCCCGGTTAACTTGGCCTTCTGGATGTTGAGCATGTCCTGCGCGACATCGGTAAAGCCGCCCTGAGCCAGCGCTTTCACCACTTCCAGACCGTTGCGGTTCTTATTGATGATTTCCTGCGCAAACTTGATGTCCTCAACGATGTTACGTTCAGGCATATCTTTCGAACCGTGGGCGTAGGTTGCGGCTTCAACTTCTTCATCCGTAATGGGCGGCAGCCCCATGCCAGCGAAAACCGCCTGCAGAGCGCGCGCTGCTTTGTTACGAATGGCGATAACGTCTTCTTCACGTACCGGACGCAGACCACCGTCCACTTTCAGGTCGCGCTGGATAACGTTGTAGTCATCAAAGTCTTCCGCATCTTCGTTGGAGCCCGCGAACATGTTGTCGTAGTTCGGCACGGCGGAATAACCGGAAGAGATAAAGTCTGTCCCCGGCAGGAACTGCATCAGCAGACGCGCGGTACGACGCATATCGGAGTGGGTAAAGGTCTGGTCGTTACTGGAGGCGCATTCCAGATCCAGCGAGGAACAGATCAGGTTTTCTGCCAGTACCGCACGAATTCCTGATGGCACTGCGGACGGAACGCCGATGCAGCTTACGGAGCCGTTTTGCAGACCCTGTACGCCTGCCGCTTTGGTGATGTAAATGCAGCGCGCTTCGAGATACAGCATGGATTTGCCCTCGGCATAACCCATCTGTACTTCAGAACCTGAACCGGAAGTGAAGCGCATTTTCAACCCACGCGAAGCGTAAGAAGAGGCGAGGAAACCTTTTGACCACGGCGTGTCGTCGCCGTCAGTAAAGACCGGTTCGGTACCGTAGACGGAAATGGTTTCGGCGTAGCAGGTGTGTCCCAGCATACCGAGCTTCAGTTCGGTTGCCTCTTCCAGTGAACACTGGGTTAACACGCCGGGGCGGCCCACCTGGGAACCGACGAGCAGTGCAATGGCGTTGAACGGAGCATAACGCGCCACGGCTACTGTGGTCTCTTGCTCGTCAAATCCGCGCCATGCGCCTTCTGCGGCGTCGGCCGCAATCTGTACCGGGTTATCTTTGACGTTGGTGACGTGCGCCTGTTGGGATGGCGTGCGACGCGCGCGCATCTTTTGCATCGCCATCATCATCTCAACCACGTTCATGTGCGAAACCACTTCGACAATTTTTGCCGGGGTCATCGCCGTGGTCAGTGGCACAATGTCGCGACGTTTTACGTTAGGATCGCACAGCATGTTAGCGAGTTTAACGGAGTCCATCGCCATCACTTCTTCTGCGCGCGCCAGGTTGATGCCGTAACGGGCAATGAAGTGGTCAATCAGGTCAAACTGGCTGACCGATTTGCCATCGAGTTCGGTGACGGCGCCGTTAACGATTTTAATCGACGGCTTGGGATCGTTCGGGCTTTCCATCGCAATGAAGCCTTCTTCGATCCACTCCTTAACGAATCCGTCCTGATTGACAGGGCGTTTCGCCAGTGCTTCAAATCTTTTCGATCTCATGAATGAGCCTCACGGAGTTCAGATATAGGACGGGCGATCGTTTTTCGGTTCAGCACCGAGGGTCGCAAGAACGGTTTTACCGATTTCTCGCGCTGAGATAACCGCCTGACGCACTGCGCCAGAATCGCCGGAGATCACCAGGATCGCTTCGTTACTGAAGCTGGTGCCATGTGCCGGAGAGCTGTAGGCCACAACTTCAACATTCGCGGCTTTCAGGGCGGTATCTGCCATTAACACGCCGACGGAAGCCGGAGCACCCACAATCACGCCGCAGGCACGGCCAACCGGCGCACCAAACGCTTTTTCCAGCGCGTAACTGGCGCGAGCGGTGTACTGCAGTTCGATATGTCCGGCTTCGTTGCCATACACATCACCAAAGGTGCGATCGAGTTCTTTCAGCGCCACTTCAATTCCGCGCTTAACGTCGGAAACGTCGTTACCGCCGATAATGATGAGAGAACCGTGACCCGCGCCGCCTTTGGTATCGCGAGGGAGTTCAATGCTTACCACTTCGGTATTGGTGGCTTTGACCGCTTCGTCTGCCGCCATAATGTGCGGACCCGCGCCGGTACGCGCGCCCAGGATGCCAATGGAGCGATAGCGCTTCTCAAGCTTCATTGCTTCCAACAGGGCACTGTCTACGTTTGCAATCACCAGACCTACGGTGTCGCCAATCGCGGTGCCAACAAATTCCGTTAAACTGCAGCTCTTCTCTGCCATAGCCGTCTCTCGTTTTGGATGGGTTTTATCAGGGATACCCGCTTGATCAGGCGTTGCCACACGGGCAATGACCTGCGCCATGATCTGTTCAACCAGTTCATTGCTGCTCATGGGTTAATTCCCTTCGGTAAGATTTTTTCAACATCGGTATGAGGGCGTGGAATCACGTGTACGGCTTTCACTTCTCCCACGTTGCGCGCAGCAGCAGCGCCAGCATCGGTCGCCGCTTTTACGGCACCGACATCACCGCGAACGATGACGGTTACCAGCCCTGAGCCAATTTTTTCGTAGCCGACCAACATGACATTGGCTGACTTCACCATTGCATCTGCGGCCTCTATGGCTGCAGTTAAGCCTTTGGTTTCTACCATTCCTAATGCTTCTTGTTGCATAAAGACCTCGCCTGGGTTGTCCCGATATTCATGACTATAAAAAGAAGCGAGGAAAAAGAATGGCTGACTTGAAAGTCTGGGTGAAAAATTAGTGGGCTGTGAATGTGATAAACTTGCTATGTTTTATTTTATCTATTTGTTTTTATTGTTTTTGTTATTTTTTATTAATGTGATATTTTAGCTTTTTATATTCCATATTTACATTTTAGAGGGTGACAATGTTAATTTAATTTGCTATGCGGAAAATCCAATTTGTGACGTTGATTGGAAAAGGAAAATCTTCAAATAACCAATTTTTGCTATCACGAATCGTCCTGGTTAATTACATTCAGGCACTCTACACGCTGCCTTTGAATAAATAGATGGCAAGAAATTGCTATAACAACACGATTTTTCCAGGTCTGAGAATGCGCAGTTTGCCAACAATTTTCAGCGGCCTCTTCCTATAGTAGTGCCGTTGTACTCTACGACCAGCAAGGGTCCGCTGGTAAGGACACGAACGCTTCTAAGAAGGTGTCACAATGAATGATTCACTGAAAGCGCAATGCATTGCCGAGTTTTTGGGTACCGGATTGTTTTTGTTTTTTGGTATCGGCTGCCTTAGCGCACTGAAAGTCGCAGGCGCCAGTCTGGGTCTCTGGGAAATTTGTATTATTTGGGGTCTGGGTATTTCGCTTGCGGTTTATCTGACGGCGGGAATTTCCGGAGCGCATCTGAACCCGGCCATCACAGTCGCACTCTGGTTATTTGCCTGCTTCCCGGGACGTAAAGTTCTGCCTTACACCATCGCACAGGTTGCGGGGGCATTTGGTGGCGCGGTGCTGGCTTATCTGCTTTACGGCAATTTATTCACCGAGTATGAAACTGCCCACAACATGGTTCGTGGCAGCGCAGATAGCCTCTATCTGGCCAGTATTTTCAGTACCTATCCGGCGGCCGCGCTGAGCGTGTGGCAGGCGGCAGGGGTCGAAATCGTCATCACCTCAATCCTGATGGGGCTGATTATGGCGCTGACCGACGATGGTAACGGTGTGCCTAAAGGGGCACTGGCGCCACTGCTGATCGGTATTCTGGTGGCGGTAATTGGTGCATCCACAGGCCCATTAACCGGCTTTGCCATGAACCCGGCGCGTGATTTTGGTCCTAAGCTGTTCGCCTGGATGGCAGGTTGGGGAGATATTGCGATGACTGGTGGACGCGATATTCCGTACTTTATTGTGCCGATTATTGCGCCATTGATTGGTGCGTGTGCGGGCGCGGCTATCTATAAGTACCTTATCGGTAAAAATTTGCCCTGTAATACGTGTAAAATCGAAGAGACGGACGCGTAATTTTGGCTGGCGTGGCTAATATCACGTCTTTAATTTCTTTTTCGTGATCTGCTTTCACGAACTGACTAAAAAGTCTCCCCACCCAGGGAGACTTTTGTTATTGTCCCTTGTACTTTCTGTCATTTACATACAAGGATGGGGATGATAAGAAGTAAATGTAAAATTTATGTTTTCATTATAACAATGGATTAACTGAGGGATTTTATCATGATTTCTGCGAGCACCCTGAACTCAGAACTCATTAATAAAATCGCACAGGATTTTGCGCAAGCGACCAGCCTGGCTGTTGTGGTTGTCAATATTCACGGTGATGAGATTTCTGAGCTGTTTAATTTCACACCTTTTTGCCAACTGATGCGTCAGCATCCGCAACACAGTACCCGGTGTCGTATGAGCGATCGCTGTGGGGGACTGGAAGCGTCAAAATCGGATCAACCCTGTATCTATCGCTGCCATGCCGGGCTTACCGATTTCTCTATTCCTCTCGTGATCGCAGGCCATCTTGTTGGATTCGTTCTGTGCGGCCAGGTGCGTTTACGTAACGATGATGGTGCCGATCTGCTCGATATCATGAAGGTTGACGATCGCTGGCAGGCCGATCCTGAACTGCTCAATGAGTTCAGTAATGTCCCGGAAATGGACTATTCTCGCGTGATGGCCTCGGCGGATCTGCTCAAACTCATTGTTGAAAACTGCCTCAAGAAGCAACTCAATTTCGTGGTGATCAAAGACAGCACGCAACCTGCTGAGCCTTCACGCCCGACCCGCGCCGCCAGCCCTCATGACAGCAAAATGAAAAAAGCGTTACGCTATATTGATGCCCACTTGTCAGACGATCTTCGCCTTGAAGATGTGGCCTCGCACGTATATCTGAGTCCATACTACTTCAGCAAACTGTTCAAAAAATATCAGGGCATTGGCTTTAACGCGTGGGTCAATCAACAGCGCATGGCCAGTGCCAGAGAGCTGCTTTGTCACAGTGACTGGAGCATTGCCAGTATTGCCCGCAATTTAGGTTTTTCGCAAACCAGCTATTTTTGCAAAGTGTTCCGTCAGACTTATCAGGTTACGCCGCAGGCCTATCGGCAAAAAATAAATGAAAACTTGCCTGCTGAATCGGCATAAATAGCAATATTTTGCTATTGCCGATTTTTGATATTCCCGCGTAATCCGGTCATTTATAATGGTTAAGTGTTTTTAGTACAGCAATAAATTGTCATAGCGCAATAAAATATCGCTCTTTACGGAATAAACTTCACCAGTTTTTATTTCTGTGATGAGATACAGTGTCATTGTTAAGAGGTTTCATTATTCTCTTGCACGACATTTCATTCAGAATCGTTTTATTGCGGCGTTTTTTGTTGATAAAAAATGCGTAACGAATAAGTAACGAAAAGTATTGCTGTGATGAGGAGAATTCATTCTGTTCATCATTTAAGCCGACAGGTTTGACACATTTGTGTCTGGGAAGGGGGTGAAAATCCCCCGCAGCCCCCGCTGCTGTGATGCTGACAACCCCGTGAAGACCACTGATCGCAAGATTGGGAAGGACGGGCGAGGACGACGCTAAGCCAGAAGACCTGCCTGTCGGATACTACCAACAACTTCGGTGGGAAGTGGGTTGCTCAGATGCGTACAGTCGGAAGACTGGGTGTCAGTACATCCCTACCACCCTGAACAGGATCAGGGTCATGGCGGCAAAGCAGTACGCGTTTGTTCTGGCAGGTACCGGTAGCGGCTGTGGTAAAACCACAGTGACGCTGGGCTTGCTGAACGTGATGAAACAACGTGGTTTACGCGTCCAGCCCTGCAAAGTCGGCCCTGATTACCTTGACACCGCCTGGCATACGGCCATCAGCGGTACCGCCTCCCGCAACCTCGACAGTTTTATGCTCCCCGAGCCGGTGCTTAATGCGCTGTTCCGCGAACAGATGCAGGATGCAGATATTGCAGTGATCGAAGGGGTGATGGGGCTGTACGACGGTTACGGTACAGATCCTGATTATTGCAGTACCGCCGCGATGGCCAAGCAGTTGGGCTGTCCGGTCATTCTGCTGGTTGACGGGAAAGCCGTTTCTACTTCCATTGCCGCCACGGTGATGGGCTTCCAGCATTTCGACCCGACGCTGAACATTGCCGGCGTCATCGTTAACCGCGTCAACAGTGAGTCCCATTTCCAGTTGCTGAAAACCGCTATCGAGCACTACTGCGCTGTGCCGGTGCTGGGTTACGTCCCGCGCGTTGACGGCGTCGCGCTACCCGAACGGCATCTGGGATTGGTGACCGCGCGTGAGTCCGTCGTCAATCAACAATCGTGGCAGGATTTCGCCGCCCGGCTGGAAAGTACACTGGATATCGATCGGTTGCTGGCGTTAAGCCATCTTCAGGCATTGCCGCCAGGCGAATGGCCTGAACGTCCTGCGCCCAACGCCGGAGAAGGACTGACGCTGGCGATGGCTGATGATGAGGCCTTTAATTTTTATTATCCCGATAACGTGGCGCTGCTGGCGCGTACCGGCGTCAACATTGTGCGCTTCAGCCCGCTCCACGATCGCGAATTACCCGATTGTCAAATGGTCTGGCTGGGCGGCGGTTATCCGGAACTGCACGCGTCCGCGCTGGCGGCCAATACTACTATGCTGACAAGCCTGCGCGAGGCGCATCAGCGCGGTGTCGCCATTTATGCCGAATGCGGCGGATTAATGTACCTCGGCAGCCTGCTGGAAGATGCCGACGGGGTTGAGCATCGCATGGCCGATATCCTTCCCGGTCGCAGCAAAATGGGTAAACGGCTAACCCGCTTTGGCTATTGTGAAGCGCAGGCTTTGCAGCCCACGCTGCTGGCCGCGGAAGGCGATGTGCTGCGCGGTCATGAATTCCATTACTCCGATTTTTCCCCTGAAACCCCCGCTGTGCTGGCTTGCCGTAAAGTCCGTGACGGTCAGACGGTGCAGGCGTGGTCCGGTGGCTGGCGAACGGGCAACACCTTCGCCAGCTACCTGCACGTTCACTTTGCTCAGCGTCCATTAATGCTTAATCACTGGCTGAATGCCGCGCGGGAGGCGTTATGACGCTACTGGCATGGTGTGTGGCCTGGCTTCTCGATGTCGTGATTGGCGACCCACCAGACTGGCCGCATCCGGTGCGCTGGATAGGCAATCTGATCACTGCCGTGCAGCGGATTATTCGCCGCTACTGCCACAGCGACCGGGCGTTACGCATTGGTGGTGGGGTGATGTGGCTGGTGGTTGTCGGCTTGACGTGGGCGGTTGCCTGGGGCGTGTTGCACCTGGCGGCGTGGATTCATCCTTGGCTCGGTTGGGTCGTTGAAGTCTGGATGATTTTCACCGTGCTGGCGGGGCGCTGTCTGGCAACGGCGGCGCAAGAGGTTGAGCGCCCGCTGCGCGAAGGTAACCTTGCACAAAGCCGCGAAAAGCTCTCGTGGATTGTGGGGCGCGACACATCGCAACTTCAGCCAGAACAGATCAACCGGGCGGTCGTGGAAACCGTGGCGGAGAATACGGTTGACGGCATTATCGCGCCGCTGTTCTTCCTCTTAATTGGCGGCGCGCCGCTGGCTATGGCCTACAAAGCGGTGAATACCCTGGATTCCATGGTGGGTTATAAACACGAAAAATACCGGGCGATTGGCATGGTCAGCGCTCGCCTGGACGACGTCGCGAACTACATTCCTGCACGGCTGAGCTGGCTGCTGCTGAGCGCGGCAGCGGTGCTGTGCCGTCGTGACGGCGTCCGGGCGCTCTGTGTGGGCTGGCGGGATCGCTATAACCACAGCAGCCCGAACTGTGCCTGGGCGGAGGCTTCCGTTGCCGGTGCGTTGGGCATTCGACTGGGCGGCCCGAATGATTACTTTGGCGAGCGCGTTGAAAAACCGTGGATCGGCGACGCGCAGCGCACTATTTCCGTAGATGACATTTCCCAAACGATTCGACTGATGTGGGTTGCCTCAACGCTGGCTCTGGTGCTGTTCCTTGTGACGCGCTGGCTGGTAGTGGGTGTGGCCTGAGGATAAATGACAATGCAATACATCCAGCAACCCCAGGCGATTGAAGCCAAAAGTTTTGACATCATTGGCGAGATCATTCATGAAACGCGCCCGGAGTACCAGTTTGCCAGTCCGCTACATGAAGCCATCATCAAACGGGTGATTCATACCACCGCTGACTTCGACTGGCTGGATATTCTCTGGTTTTCGGATGATGCGCTGGAACAACTTTGTGCAGCGCTAAGTCGCCCATCGGTTATCTATACCGACACCACCATGGCGCTTTCGGGGATCAATAAAACCCTGCTGGCGAAGACGGGGGGCGAGTGTCGCTGCTATATCAGCGATCCGCGCGTGGTAGCGCAAGCGAAAGCGCAGGGTATCACTCGCTCAATGGCGGCTGTCGACATTGCCGTGACGGAAGAAGGCGAAAAAGTGTTTGTCTTTGGCAACGCGCCCACTGCGCTGTTTCGCCTGTTGGAAAAAGATGTAGCGGTAAGCGGCGTGGTGGGCGTGCCGGTGGGATTTGTCGGCGCGGCGGAATCCAAAGAGGCGCTGACGCACAGTCAGTTGCCCGCCATTGCCGCCCTCGGACGCAAAGGCGGCAGTAACGTTGCGGCGGCGATCGTGAACGCCATGCTGTATTACATGCAGGGGGCGCGATGAGCGATCAGACTTTCGACGCGCCCGTCTGGCATAACGGCAAAGCGCTGCGCAAAGGTTATACCACTGGATCGTGCGCCACGGCGGCGGCAAAAGTCGCCGCGCTGATGGTGTTGCGTCAGCATCTGATCCATCAGGTATCGATTGTCACACCTTCCGGCGTCACTCTGTGTCTGAACGTGGAATCTCCACACATTGAAGGACAGCAGGCTATTGCCGCGATCCGTAAAGATGGTGGCGATGATGTCGACGCCACCCACGGGATGTTGATTTTCGCCCGCGTCACGCTGAATGACAGCGGTGAAATTGTCCTGTCCGGGGGCGAAGGCGTCGGCACCGTCACCCGCAAAGGCATTGGTTTGCCTGTCGGCAGCGCGGCAATTAATCGCACCCCGCGCCACACCATTGAGTCCGCCGTGCGTGAGGCGATAGGTCCGGTACGCGGGGCGGAAATCGAAATTTTTGCCCCGGAAGGCGAAGAACGAGCGCAAAAAACCTACAACTCGCGTCTCGGTATTCTTGGCGGAATTTCCATTATTGGCACCACCGGTATTGTGACCCCCATGTCCGAAGAGAGCTGGAAGCGGTCGTTATCGCTGGAGCTGGAAATCAAACGTGCCGCCGGACTGGAGCGGGTAGTTCTGGTGCCGGGTAATCATGGTGAGCGTTTCGTCCGCGAACAGATGGGCATCGATACCAACGTGGTGGTCACCATGAGCAACTTTGTCGGCTACATGATTGAAGAGGCGGTGCGGCTGGGATTTCGCCAGGTCGTGCTCGTCGGACATCCTGGAAAATTGATCAAAATTGCTGCCGGGATCTTCCATACCCACAGTCACATAGCCGATGCGCGAATGGAAACGCTGGTGGCGCATCTGGCGCTGCTCGGCGCGCCGCGGGAGCTGTTGACGCTGGTAAGCGATTGCGACACCACTGAAGCGGCAATGGAGCACATCGACGCGTTCGGCTTTCAGCACATCTACAACCATCTCGCTGAACGCATCTGTCAGCGCGTGATGCAGATGCTGCGCTTTACCAAAACCCCGCCGACCTGCGACGCGATCATGTTTTCGTTTGATAACCAGGTTCTGGGTAGCAACCGCCCCGTCGATGCTATCGCCCGGGAGATGCAATGCTGACGGTCGTGGGGATGGGGCCAGCCGGTCTGCACCTGATGACGCCGGCGGCGCGCGCGGCGGTTGATGAGGCCGACGTGCTGGTCGGCGGTAAGCGCCATTTGCAGCAGTTCCCGGACTTTCGCGGCGAGCAGTTTGCGCTGGGCGCCAACATTCCCGAACTGCTGGCATGGATTGCGGCGCATCAGGATAAGCGGGTGGTGGTTCTGGCTTCTGGCGATCCGCTGTTTTACGGCATCGGTACGCGGATGGTGGCGCATTTTGGTGTTGCGCAGGTACGCATCATTCCAGGTATCAGCGCGGTGCAGTATCTGTGCGCGCAGTCGGGAATCGACATGAATGACATGTGGCTCACCAGTAGCCACGGGCGCAGCGTCTGTTTCGATACGCTGGCGCAGCATAACAAGGTGGCAATGGTCACCGACGGTCAGTGCGGGCCGCGTGACATTGCTGCACAACTGGTTGCACGAGGAAAGGGCGATCGCTGGATGGTGATTGGCGAAAACCTGGCGATGGAAAACGAACGGATCCACTGGCTGCGCGTCAGCGAGGTCCATGCCGAATATGAGATGAATGCAGTGGTGATCCTTGATGAAAGATGAGCTTTTCCTGCGTGGTGAGAAGGTGCCGATGACCAAAGAAGCGGTACGTGCGCTCGCTCTCGCAAAACTTGAACTGCACCGGGCCAGTCACCTGATTGATATCGGGGCCGGAACCGGCAGTGTGTCCATCGAAGCCGCGCTACAGTTTCCGTCGCTACACATTACGGCTATTGAGCGCAATCCGGCGGCGCTGCGTTTACTCGACGAAAACCGTCAGCATTTCGCCTGCGCGAATATCGATATTCTGCCGGGTGAAGCGCCAATGATGATGACCGAGAAAGCCGATGCCGTCTTTATGGGTGGCAGTGGGGGACATCTTACAGAACTGATCGACTGGTCTATGCGCCAGTTGCACGCTGGCGGACGCCTGGTGATGACCTTCATCCTACAGGAAAACCTCAACACCGCGCTGGCACATCTGCAACAGCGCGGTGTGCAGGACGTGGACTGCCTGCAAATGCAGATTTCGTCGCTGACCACGCTGGGCGCGGGTCACTATTTCAAACCGAACAATCCCGTTTTTGTCATCGCCTGCCAGAAGGAAGAACGCCATGTCTGAGACATTTGATCCCCGTTGTGTGTGGTTTGTCGGCGCAGGTCCGGGTGATCGGGAGCTGATTACGCTTAAGGGTTACCGGCTGTTGCAACAGGCGCAGGTGGTGATTTACGCCGGATCGCTGATCAACACCGAACTGCTGGAGTATTGCCCGGAGGGCGCGGAGTGCCACGACAGTGCGGAACTGCACCTTGAGCAAATCCTCACCCTGATGGAAGAGGGGGTGAAGGCCGGAAAAACGGTAGTGCGCCTGCAAACCGGCGACGTGTCGCTGTATGGCTCGGTGCGCGAACAGGGGGAAGAGCTGACCAAACGTGGTATCCCCTGGCAGGTGGTGCCGGGGGTCAGCGCTTTCCTCGGCGCGGCGGCGGAGCTGGGGGTTGAGTACACCGTGCCGGAAGTCTCGCAAAGCCTGATTATTACGCGACTCGAAGGTCGCACGCCGGTGCCAGAACGTGAACAACTGGAATCGTTCGCCAGCCACCAGACCTCAATGGCAATTTATCTCTCCGTCCAGCGTATCAACCGGGTTGCGGAACGGTTGATTGAGGGCGGTTACCCGGCGACCACACCGGTGGCCGTGATCTACAAAGCGACCTGGCCGGAAAGTCAAACTGTGCGTGGCACGCTGGCGGATATCGCCGATAAAGTGCGCGACGCCGGGATCCGCAAAACGGCGCTCATCCTGGTCGGGAATTTCCTCGGAGATGAGTATCACTACTCCAGACTCTATGCCGCGGACTTTAGCCATGAATACCGTAAAGCCTGAATCAATCGCGCTGTTTTGCCTGACGCCCGGCGGTGTAATGCTGGCTAAACGGCTGGCAGCGATGTTACCGCTGACCTGTTTTACCAGTGAAAAATTGCTGGAGGACGGTTTCTTACCGTTCGACGGCGGGTTCGCCCACGCCGCGCGCGACGCGTTTTCGAACTATTCCGCGCTGATTTTTATCGGGGCGACCGGCATCGCGGTGCGCGTGCTGGCCCCGCTGGTGAATGACAAGTTCAGCGATCCGGCGGTGGTGGTGATCGACGAGCGCGGCCAGCATGTGATCAGCCTGCTTTCCGGCCATGCGGGCGGCGCGAACGCGCTGACCCGTTATCTCGCCGGCATGCTGGGCGCCGATCCGGTGATTACCACTGCCACCGATGTCAATGAGATGGCGGCACTGGACACCCTCGCGTTTCAGCTCAACGCCCGTATGACCGACTTTCGCACCGCAGTAAAAGCGGTGAATCAGATGCTGGTGAGCAACCAGCGCGTGGGACTGTGGTGGGATGAAGAACTGGATGAAGACGTCCGCCACTGCGATCGCCGTGGGTTCATTACCGTTACCGATCTCCAGCAGTTGCCTGAACTGGATGCGCTGGTGTGCGTCACGTTACGTAACGAATTGCCGGATATTCCGGTTCAACACTGGAAACTGGTGCCACAACGGGTGGTCGCTGGCATTGGCTGTCGTCGCGATACGCCGTTCCCACTACTGGCTGCGCTGCTGGCGCGTCAGCTTGAAGCGCAGCGCTTTGATCCGCTGGCGCTGAAAGCCATCGGCAGCGTGTCGCTCAAGAAAGACGAAGAGGGGCTGATCCAACTTGCCTCCTGCTGGCGTGTGCCGTTTGAAACCTTTAGCGCTGACGCGCTGCGTGAGCATGAACATCACTTTCCGGCTTCGCCGTTTGTTCGCCAGACGGTCGGCGTCGGAAGCGTCTCGGGTCCGGCAGCATGGCTGCTGAGTCATGGGCAATTGACCGGCGAAACCTTGCGTGAGCAGGGCGTCACTATCACTTTGGGAGTTTCACACTGATGTTAACCGTAATCGGAATCGGCCCCGGCTCACAGGCCATGATGACCATGGAAGCCGTTGAGGCCCTGCAGGCGGCAGAAATTATTGTGGGTTACAAAACCTACACTCACCTCGTCAAAGCGTTTACCGGTGACAAGCAGGTGATCAAAACCGGCATGTGCAAAGAGATCGAGCGCTGCCATGCGGCGATTGAACTGGCGCAGGCCGGACACAACGTGGCGCTGATCAGCAGCGGTGACGCCGGTATTTACGGCATGGCGGGGCTGGTGCTGGAGCTGGTCAGCAAACAGAAACTGGACGTTGAAGTGCGCCTGATCCCGGGGATGACTGCCAGTATCGCGGCGGCGTCGCTGCTCGGCGCACCGCTGATGCACGATTTTTGTCACATCAGTTTAAGCGATTTACTTACGCCGTGGCCGGTTATCGAAAAACGTATTATCGCCGCCGGAGAAGCGGACTTCGTCATCTGCTTCTACAACCCGCGCAGCCGGGGCCGTGAGGGACATCTGGCGCGCGCATTTGAACTGCTTTCCGCCAGTAAGAGCGGGCAAACGCCGGTGGGAGTGGTGAAATCTGCCGGGCGTAAAAAGCAGGAGAAATGGCTGACTACGCTGGGCGAGATGGATTTTGAACCGGTGGATATGACCAGTCTGGTGATCGTCGGTAACAAAGCGACTTATGTGCAGGACGGTCTGATGATCACGCCACGAGGTTACGTGCTGTGAGTTTTGGTGAGGTTCTGGTCATGGGCGGCACCAGCGATGCCCGTGCGCTGTGCCAGCAACTGGATGCCGCTAATGTGGCCTACACCCTGTCGGTGGCGACGCCGACCGGGAAACAACTGGCTGGCGATATCAAGGGGCAGGTGCGCTGTGGTCGGCTCGAGCAGGATGAAATGGTGAACTGGCTGAAGGAGAACGGAACGCGATGGGTGATCGATGCTTCGCACCCGTATGCCGAAGTGGTGAGCCGCAATATTCTGTGCGCCTGCGAACGGGCTGGAGTACTGCTCAGTCGTTACCAGCGCCCGGAACAGCTTAGTGAACTGACGCATCCGCTGCTCTTTACCGTACAGAGCATTGCCGAGGCGTGCGACGTTGCACGACGTTTTGGCGAGCGCGTACTGCTGACTACCGGGAGTAAAGATCTGGCGATATGGCGCACAGGTTTACCGGAAAAAACGCTGCTCGCCCGCGTGTTGCCCGTCCCCGAGGTGATTCAACAGTGCGCCGATCTGGGCTTTGGCGTAGGCGAGACGTTCGCGCTGTGCGGGCCGTTCAGCGCTGAATTTAACGCTGCGTTTTATCGTCAGTGTCAGGCTGACGTCGTGATAACCAAGGCTTCTGGCGCAGAGGGCGGTTATCAGGAAAAGGTTCAACCCTGTCTGGATGCAGGTATTCCCTGCATCGTGATTACCCGCCCGGCGCCGCTGGTGACGGGAGATGAGTTACTGGAAAGTCAGGCCGCATTTGCGCAACGTTTGGCGCGCTGGCTGGCCGCTGCTTAAGGAATCAGAAAATGAAAAAAGCGCTTCTGGTGGTTAGCTTTGGCACCAGCTATCACGATACCTGCGAGAAGAACATTGTGGCCTGCGAGCGCGATCTGGCCGCCAGCTGTCCTGACCGCACCCTGTTCCGTGCCTTTACCTCTGGAATGATTATTCGCAAGCTCAAACAGCGTGATGGTATTGAGATAGATACCCCGCTGCAGGCGCTGCAAAAGCTTGCTGATCAGGGATATCAGGATGTGGCGATTCAGTCGCTGCACATCATTAACGGCGACGAATATGAAAAAATTGTCCGTGAAGTGCAGACTCTGCGTCCGCTGTTTGCCCGCCTGACGCT
Source organism: Citrobacter sp. CFNIH10 (assembly GCF_002934585.1). Lineage (NCBI taxonomy): Bacteria > Pseudomonadati > Pseudomonadota > Gammaproteobacteria > Enterobacterales > Enterobacteriaceae > Citrobacter > Citrobacter sp. CFNIH10. The sequence continues at coordinate 4,483,781 of NZ_CP026216.1, read as the reverse complement.
GGGCGTGCCGCTGTTGAGCAGCCATGACGATTACGCGCAGTTAATGCTCGCCCTGAAACAGCAGATGCCTGTCCCCGCCGCCAATGAGAAAGTGGTATTCATGGGCCACGGCGCCAGCCATCACGCGTTTGCCGCTTATGCCTGCCTCGACCACATGATGATGGCGCAGGGTTTCCCGGCGCGCGTCGGCGCGGTGGAGAGCTATCCGGAAGTCGATATTCTGATTGAGAGCCTGAGCAAAGAGGGGGTCAAAGCCGTCCATCTGATGCCGCTGATGCTGGTTGCAGGGGATCACGCCATCAATGATATGGCTTCGGACGACGATGATTCGTGGAAAACGCTGTTTACGGCGGCGGGGATCACGGCAACGCCGTGGCTGAGCGGTCTTGGCGAAAATCCGGCGGTGCGGGCGATGTTCGTCGCGCATTTGCAACAAGCGCTGAGCGTGGCGATGGAGGAAGCGGCATGAGCGGCAAACTGTACGCCCTGAGCACTGGCCCGGGAGCAGCCGATCTGATTACCGTTCGCGCCTCACGTATTCTGGGTTCACTGGATATTCTCTATGCCCCGGCGGGACGTAAGGGTGGCGACAGCCTCGCGCTTTCCATCGTGCGGGAGTACATCGGCACGAACACAGAAATTCGTTGCTGCCATTTCCCCATGAGCGCAGACAGCGCGGAAAAAGAGGCGGTCTGGGATGAAGTGGCCGCGGCGTTGGTTAAGGAAGTGGAGGCAGGCAAACAGGTGGGATTTATCACCCTGGGTGACGCCATGTTGTTCAGCACCTGGGTCTTTTTACTACAGCGCATCGGGTGTGCTGACTGGCTGGAGATCGTGCCTGGTGTGACGTCGTTTGCCGCCATTGCCGCCCGATCCAAAACGCCGCTGGCGATGGAACAGCAGTCGCTGGCGGTGATCTCCTGTACCGCACCGGAAGCGGAGATCGCCCAGGCGCTACGTCAACACGACAGTCTGGTACTGATGAAGGTCTATGGTCGCTTTGCGCGGATTAAAGCGCTGCTGGATCAGGCCGGATTACTGGATTGTGCACTGATGATGTCCGAGGCCACGCTCCCTGGAGAGCAGTGCTGGCGGCATCTCAACGAGGTCAGCGACGATCAGCCGTTGCCTTATTTCTCGACCATCCTGGTCAACAAACAGTGGGAGTATGCAGAATGAAACTCGAACAACAGCTGAAACAGCTGTCATTCAGTGGTCTGGCTGCGGCGCTATTGCTGATGATTGTGCCGGAGCAGGCGTTCGCCATGCACATCATGGAGGGATTTTTACCGCCGATGTGGGCGCTGGCCTGGTGGTTGCTGTTTTTACCGTGCCTGTGGTACGGACTGGTGCGCCTGCGACATATCGTGATGGATGACAGCCATCAGAAAGTGCTACTGGCGCTGTGCGGGGCGTTTATTTTTGTGCTGTCGGCACTGAAGATCCCGTCGGTTACCGGTAGCTGCTCACATCCGACAGGCGTCGGGCTGGCGGTGATCCTGTTTGGTCCGGGCGTGGTGGCGGTTCTCGGCGCTATCGTACTGCTGTTCCAGGCGCTGCTGCTGGCGCACGGTGGCTTGACCACCCTGGGCGCTAACGGCATGTCGATGGCGGTGATTGGCCCGGTTGTCGGCTATATGGTGTGGAAGATGGCCTGTCGCGCCGGGATCCGTCGTGATGTTGGCGTCTTCCTCTGCGCCATGTTGGCGGATCTGGTGACTTACTTTGTGACATCTGTACAGCTTGGCGTGGCCTTCCCGGATCCCGAAGCGGGTGCGACAGGGTCTGTCGTCAAGTTTATGGGGATTTTCTGCCTGACGCAGATCCCGATTGCTATCGCCGAAGGCTTGCTGACCGTGATGATCTACGACCAGCTGACGAAACGGCAACTGATAACCGCGCAAGGACATTAACATGAAAAAGACGCTGATATTGTTAGCCATGGTGATTGCTTTGGTCGTGTTGCCGTTCTTTATCAATCACGGTGGTGAATACGGTGGCTCGGACGGTGAAGCGGAAAGCCAGATTCAGGTGGTTGCTCCGCATTATGAGCCGTGGTTCCAGCCGCTGTATGAACCGGCGAGCGGAGAAATTGAAAGCCTGTTGTTTACGTTGCAAGGCTCGCTTGGCGCGGCGGTGATTTTCTATATTCTGGGCTACACCAAAGGCAGACAACGCCGTGATGACCGGGCTTGATCGACTGAGCTATCAGAGCCGCTGGTTTCATGTCGCACCAGAGCGTAAGTTCCTGTTCTGGCTGCTGCTGATGACTCTGGCGTTTACCCTGCCAGCCTGGGGGCAGGGTATCGAGCTGGCGCTGATTGCCGGGCTGACCTGCTGGCTGCTGCGCATCTCCCTGCGCCGTTGGTGTCGCTGGATGGCGCTGCCGTTTGGTTTTCTGGTGGTGGGGGTGGTGACGATTCTGTTCAGCGTCAGCCGCGACCCACAAACGCTGTTGGTCAGTTTTCCGCTTGGCAGTTACTGGATGGGGGTCACGGCGTCTGGGCTGCACACCGCGAACGAGACGTTCTGGCGGAGTCTGGCCGCGCTGGCCGCCACGTTCTGGCTGGTGCTTAACCTGCCGTTTCCGCAGCTGATTTTACTGCTCAAACGGGCACGGATACCGCGTCTGCTGACGGAACAGATCCTGCTGACCTGGCGCTTTATTTTTATTCTGTTAGATGAAGCGATGGCGATTCATCGCGCGCAAACGCTGCGTTTTGGCTATCGTAGTTTGCCGATTGGCTATCGCTCGCTGGCGATGCTGGTGGGCGTTTTGTTTACCCGGGTACTGATTCGCTATCAGCAAATGGCGGTGACGTTAGATATCAAATTGTATCAGGGCGATTTTCACCTGTAAGGAAAAGCATGCTTGCCACCACCGAACTCTGGTTTCGTTATCAGGATGCGCAGGTACTTAAAGGGCTGACGCTGGATTTTTCACAGCATGCCGTCACCGGACTGGTGGGAGCCAACGGCTGTGGGAAATCCACCCTATTTATGAATCTGAGCGGATTACTGCGACCGCAACAGGGCGCGGTATTGTGGCAGGGAAAACCGCTGGACTACAGTAAGCGTGGCCTGCTGGCGCTGCGTCAGCAGGTCGCGACGGTGTTTCAGGATCCCGATCAGCAAATTTTCTACACCGATATCGACAGCGATATCGCCTTCAGCCTGCGCAATCTTGGCGTGGAGGAGGGAGAAATTGCCCGACGAGTCGACGAAGCGTTGACGCTGGTAGATGCGCAACATTTTCGCCAGCAGCCGATTCAGTGCTTAAGCCACGGACAAAAGAAGCGGGTGGCCATCGCCGGTGCGCTGGTGCTACGGGCAAAATACCTGTTACTGGATGAACCCACGGCGGGGCTTGATCCTTCAGGACGTAGCCAGATGATCGACATCATCAAACGGATTGTGGCGCAGGGAAATCACGTGGTGATCTCCAGCCATGATATTGATCTGATTTATGAAGTCAGCAATGCCGTCTACGTTTTACGTCATGGCGAAGTGCTGGCGCACGGTGAGCCGGGTGAGGTTTTTGCCCGTACAGAACTGATTGAAGAGGCCGGGTTAACGCAACCCTGGCTGGTGAAACTGCACGCAGAGCTAGGTATGCCGCTGTGCAAAACCGAAGATGAATTTTTCCGTTGTATGCGACAACGCGCAATCAAGGAGGCGTCATGACGCAGGCCATTATGTTGCAGGGAACGGCGTCTGACGTCGGCAAGAGTGTTCTGGTGGCGGGACTGTGCCGCATTTTTTATCAGGATGGTCGGCGGACCGCACCGTTTAAGTCGCAGAATATGGCGCTCAACTCCGGCATCACGCCGGAGGGGAAAGAGATGGGCCGCGCGCAGATTTTCCAGGCCGAAGCGGCGGGCATTGTGCCAGATGTCCGCATGAATCCGGTGCTGTTGAAACCGACCAGCGATCGCAAGGCGCAGGTGGTGCTGATGGGACAGGTGGCGACCGATATGGATGCGGTCAGCTATCACGAATACAAGCCGCGTCTGCGCGAGCAGATCCTTTCCGTTTACACCAGTCTGGCGCAGGAGTTTGATGTACTGGTGCTGGAAGGGGCGGGTAGTCCGGCGGAGATCAACCTGCGTGACCGAGACATCGTCAATATGGGGATGGCCGAGATGGCGCAATGCCCGGTGATCCTGGTCGCCGATATCGATCGCGGCGGGGTGTTTGCCTCAATCTACGGTACGCTGGCGCTGCTGCATGAACACGAGCGTGCGCGGGTGAAAGGGGTGATCATCAATAAGTTTCGTGGTGATGTGGCGTTGCTTAATCCCGGTATTGAGCAGATTGAAAGCCTGACCGGCGTTCCCGTGCTGGGCGTGATGCCGTGGCTGGATGTCGATCTCGAAGATGAAGATGGCGTGGCGCTGCAAAAAGGGAAATACCTGCGCACGGAAAAACGCGACATCAACATTGCCGTGGTGCAGATCCCGCATATCTCCAATTTCACCGATTTTAACGCGCTGGCCGCGCAGCCCGATGTGCGCGTGCGCTATGTGCGTCATCCGCAAGAACTGGCGGACGTTGACCTGGTGATCCTGCCGGGCAGTAAAAATACGCTCGGCGATCTGGTGTGGCTACGTGAAAGCGGCATGGCCCACGCGGTTTTGCAGGCGCACCAACAAAACATCCCCATTGTCGGGATCTGTGGTGGCTACCAGATGTTGGGCGAGACCATTATCGATGAGGTCGAGTCAGGGCTGGGAACGCTACCGGGTCTGGGGCTGCTCGATACGGTAACGCATTTTGCCCAGCGGAAAACCACAACCCAGGTAACGGCGACGATGTCGTCGACACTGCCGGACTGGTTGTCTGCGGCGTCCGGGTTGCCAGTGCGCGGCTATGAAATTCACATGGGCGAAACGACGCTGAACGGCGATTGCCAGTCGGTGATGCAACTGCAGAAGCACGGCGAAAACGTCGCGGATGGTGCCGTCACCGCCGACGGACGAGCGTTTGGGACTTATCTGCATGGCTTGTTCGACAGTGATGATTTTACGCGAGCGCTGGTCAATGGCCTGCGCGTGCGTAAGGGGCTGACTCCCCTGGATCCCACCTTCCAATACGCGCAATATAAATCGCAGCAGTTTGATCTGCTGGCGGATGCGATGCGGCAACACATCGATATTGAGAAAATTTATACCATCATGCAGCAACATCGGGAGTCAGTATGATGATTCTGGTCACTGGCGGCGCCCGCAGCGGTAAGAGTCGTCATGCCGAAGCCCTGATCGCTGATTTCCCGCAGGTGCTGTACATCGCGACATCGCAGATTTTTGATGACGAAATGGCAGCGCGCATTCAGCATCATCGTGATAGACGTCCAGCGCACTGGCGTACCGCCGAGCGCTGGCAGCATCTTGATGAATTGATTAGCGCAGAGAACGCGCCGGATGAAGCCATTCTACTGGAGTGCATCACCACCATGGTCACTAACCTGCTGTTTGCTTTGGGCGGCGACAGTGACCCCGATAGCTGGGATTACGCCGCGCTGGAAACGGCGATTGAGGCGGAGATCCAGACGCTGATCGCGGCCTGTCAGCGATGTCCGGCCAGGGTGGTGCTAGTGACCAACGAAGTCGGGATGGGGATCGTGCCGGAAAACCGTCTGGCGCGGCACTTTCGGGATATCGCCGGGCGTGTGAATCAGCGTCTGGCGGCAGCGGCGGATGAGGTCTGGCTGGTGGTATCTGGTATTGGAGTCAAAATTAAATGAGTAAGTTGTTCTGGGCAATGCTCTCTTTTATTACGCGTTTGCCCGTTCCGGGTCGCTGGTCGCAGGGACTGGAATTCGATCAGTATTCTCGCGGTATTGTGACTTTCCCGCTCATCGGTCTGCTACTCGGTGCGTTGAGTGGGCTGGTGTTTATGCTCTTTCAGCCCTGGTGCGGCGCACCACTGGCGGCGCTCTTTACCGTGTTAGCGCTGGCGCTGATGACCGGGGGCTTTCACCTCGACGGTCTGGCTGATACCTGCGATGGCGTTTTCTCCGCCCGCAGCCGCGAACGTATGCTGGAGATTATGCGCGACAGCCGACTGGGAACGCACGGCGGTCTGGCGCTCATTTTTGTCTTGCTGGCGAAAGTGCTGGTGATCAGTGAACTGTCGCTACGCGGCACTCCTGTGCTGGCCGCGCTGGCAGCCGCCTGTGCCGTTGGGCGTGGGACAGCCGTGTTGTTGATGTATCGCCACCGCTACGCCCGTGAAGAGGGATTAGGCAACGTGTTTATCGGTCATGTCACCGGGACGCAAACCTGTTTTACCCTTGGTCTGGCCGCGATTCTGGCGGCGGTTCTGTTGCCTGGAATGCAGGGGGTGGCGGCACTGGTCGTGACGATGGTGTCTGTCTTCCTGCTGGGACAACTGTTAAAACGGACGTTGGGTGGGCAAACCGGCGATACGCTGGGGGCGGCAATAGAACTTGGCGAGTTGATATTCCTGCTGGCTCTGCTGTGAGTCAGCCAACACAATGAGAACGCATATGCAAACGTTAACCTCTTTACTCCGCGAAATTCCGCCGCCAGACCGTGGCGCGATGACACGCGCGCAACAGCATATTGATGGCCTGCTTAAACCGCCCGGTAGCCTGGGTCGGCTGGAGGCGCTGGCGGTACAGCTGGCCGGTATGCCAGGTCTACACGGTGTACCGCGTGTCGGTGAAAAAGCGATACTGGTGATGTGCGCCGATCACGGTGTCTGGGATGAAGGGGTTGCCGTTTCGCCTAAAGTGGTGACCGCAATTCAGGCGGCAAATATGACGCGCGGCACGACGGGCGTTTGTGTGCTTGCCGCTCATGCCGGTGCAAAGGTTCATGTGATCGATGTGGGGATTGATGCTGAACTCATTCCCGGCGTAGTGAACATGCGCGTCGCACGAGGGTGTGGAAACATCGCCACTGGCCCAGCGATGAGCCGTACGCAGGCGGAAGAGCTACTGCTGGAAGTCATTCGCTACACACGCGAACAGGCGCAGCGCGGCGTGACGCTGTTTGGCGTTGGCGAGTTGGGGATGGCGAATACCACGCCTGCTGCGGCGATTGTTAGCGTCCTGACAGGCAGTGAGGCTGAAGCGGTGGTGGGAATTGGCGCTAACCTGCCGCTTTCCCGTGTAGGCAATAAAGTGGAGGTGGTTCGCCGGGCGATTGCCGTCAACCAGCCCAATCCGCATGATGGGGTGGATGTGCTGGCGAAAGTCGGTGGATTTGACCTGGTGGGCATGGCGGGAGTTATCCTGGGCGCCGCGTCCTGCGGTTTACCGGTGTTGCTGGATGGCTTCCTGTCCTATTCCGCTGCGCTGGCCGCCTGTCAGATTGCGCCGGAGATCAAACCGTATCTGATCCCATCACATTTCTCCGCCGAAAAGGGCGCACGGATTGCGCTGGAGCACCTGGAGCTTGAGCCTTATCTCAACATGGGAATGCGCCTGGGGGAGGGGAGCGGTGCTGCACTGGCGATGCCGATTGTGGAAGCGGCCTGCGCGATGTACAGCAACATGGGAGAACTGGCGGCCAGCAATATCGTGCTGCCGGATGGCAAAGAAGCGTAATAAAGTGACCTTGCCTGGCCGGTAAACCGCGCAGTTTGCTGGTCAGCGTGAGAGAAGAGGTTAATCGCCTTTAAAAACGCTATAATTTGCCCACATCTGCCGCGACTGAGGAAAGGGAAATGTTGCCTCGTGTAAAATTGTTTTGTTCATTATTTATGCTGCTTGCAAGCCAGAGCGCGCTGGCTGTCAGCTATCCACTGCCACCTGAAGGAAGTCGTCTGGTTGGAAATCCGCTGACGATTACCGTTCCCGACAAGAATACGCAACCGCTTGAAGCATTTGCCGCTCAGTATGGGCAGGGGCTGAGTAATATGCTGGAAGCGAATCCGGATGTGGATGTGTTCCTTCCGAAGTCGGGTTCAACGCTGATTGTGCCGCAGCAAATCATTCTGCCTGCTACCGTTCGTCAGGGCATTGTTGTGAACGTGGCGGAGATGCGTCTTTACTACTATCCAAACGGCAGCAACACGGTTGAGATTTTCCCGATTGGTATTGGCCAGGCAGGACGAGAAACGCCGCGTAACTGGGTGACGAGAGTCGAGCGTAAGCAAGAGGCGCCGAGCTGGACACCGACGGCGAATACCCGCCGTGAATACGCAAGCAGGGGAGAAAGCCTGCCCGCCTTCGTTCCTGCGGGGCCGGATAACCCGATGGGGCTGTACGCCATCTATATCGGCAAGCTGTACGCTATTCATGGCACCAACGCAAATTTCGGCATTGGTCTGCGCGTGAGCCAGGGCTGCATTCGTTTACGCAATGATGATATCGAACATCTTTTCCAGAACGTGCCCGTCGGCACCCGCGTGCAGATTATCGATCAGCCGGTGAAAACCACGACGGAACCTGACGGTAGCCGCTGGATAGAAGTGCATGAACCACTGTCCCGCAACCGCGCGGAATATGAATCTGACAGAAAAGTCCCGCTGCCAATCACACCTGTGATGCGTAGCTTTATGAGCGCTGAGGGTGTGGATGCGAACCGTGTCAGCGAAGCGCTCGAACGCCGTTCGGGGATGCCCGTCAACATCAGCCACGGACAAACCCGCATTTAATGACGCCGGAATGGTGTTCTGAAAAGCAAAAAGCCCGCTAAAAAGCGGGCTTTTTAAATCTGGCTCCTCTGACTGGGATCGAACTTCATCTGTAGCTCCTGCTGTTAGTGGCTTTCAAAAAATGGTGTCTATTTTTACCAGCATTTTTAATGCTGTATCACTATAAAGTCAATTACTATCAATTGGTTATGACAACACGCTTCACTGAACGATTTTCCTGTGCTGCTATAAATTTTATCTCGTTTATTCAACAGATTACCGCTATTGCCCGATATGTTTCCTCCCGGAAAGATAAGTAAGGGCAGAAGAATACGTTATGACCAATGCTGAGATAGCCAGCCATCTTTATTCCCTTTCTCTATGCTGCCGGATGCGTTAACGTCAATGTAATGAACATCAACATTTTTAGGGAAAAGAATGACAAAAAGAGTTAATCGGGCAGACCAGATACAGCTTCTCGCTGGATAACAATAACACCAGCTTCCCCATCCGTCTTGCCAAGCCACGGCTTGATTCGACTGGCACAGGAACGAATTCAGTGATCCTCGATGGATTTGTTGAGCAGGGAATGATGGTCTTTGCTCAGGGCTATGATTCGAACGTATTAGGGATCACAGATGAAGGAGTAAAAGCTAAAGTCTGGTGCACAACAGATGGTGCTTGTGTAGGTCGTCGTGCCGTTGACGAGAACAAGGAATGGACGGAACCGGGTCAAGGCGGTCAGAAAGTAGTTCGCGTGTCGTATACATGGAAGCTGGTTGACGTTCCGAGCTTGGTGGATAAAAAAGCGTTTGCTGGTGTCAAAAGTATGAATGAACCAGCTCATGGCGCAATAAATCTTGTTAAAACCAGTAATGGTTGGAAAGCTAACTAAAAGGATGCTGGATCGTTAAATGCCCCTATTGCTCCGTAGAAGGTCAGAGCTGGGGCATGTTTGCGCAATTATTTGCTTCTTATTTTATACGCTTATCAAGGTGATACGTAAATTGCTTACCATCTGGATTAACTATGCCACGATCAATTAAAACATTAACTATTTTGTCGATCTCATCTTTATTAATTTCTCCATCGCGCCTTGTACTTTTTACCACTCCTCCCAGACCGGTGCGATTTTTTGGTTTATTATTTTTCATAGCAGAAAGTGCATTGATAACGCGAGTGATATGATTTTCACGTTTTATTGCAGTCGTAGCTGATTCAGTGGAATGGCTATCTGATAGCATGGATAGCACAGAATTTATATAAGGCTTATCATTTTTAGATATGTCCTGTATAGAATATCGTACAATTTTAGTACCAATGCTTTTGAGATAACTAATTAAAGGGTCGTATCCTTTATCATTAGAAATGATGATAAAAGAAGCCATTGAATTATTCTGTATTATTTTCCCTACAAAAAATGCGATGTGAAGATCTAGTGCATTTGAACCAGTCCCATGAATTTTCACATATTCAGCTCGATTCCCAATGGATTGTAACATGGACACGATTTCGTAATGGATCTTGTCCTGCTGATGACCCACGAAAATAATAAAATGTGTTTGGGGGTGTGTAATAAAATGACTAATAGATGGCTGAACGTTTTCATAGTCAACCATCACATAAGTTATTTCTTTTCCCTGAATAAAATTGCTCATATCCCTCCACCCATGGCTAGCAGTAGCTTTTGGTATGAAACGTTAAACCGAATCAGACATGCTCTTTCCAAACATGCATACTCAATATCAGTGTAAACATCATAGCATGCGTGAACATAATAGTTAAGCGAGATCGGTAACCTTCAATTGTGTGTTTTATTTGTAAAAGTTATGAATGGGGCGATATGAACATTTATGTGAATAAATATTGACATGAGATCAAGTGTTAAGAGAAATATCGATAAGAATAAACTTTTTTCTATTAATTTATTATGGTAAGTTGATTTCGATGTTTAGTATTTTAATTGTATTCTGAATGTCAAAGTAATTATGCGATGTTATCGTTGTTTTACATATTTAACAAGGGTTTTATTATTATGAATTTTAAAGTGATTACTTTAGCGTTGATATCTTCAGTACTTCTTACAGCATGCCAAACGCAGCCTGTTTCAGTATATGATGCTCCAACAGCACCGCAATCAAGAGTCTTTAAATATCAACAAGCAGCACCTTCTACTTTGGTGGTAATTAGAGATAAAGGTATGTTAGGCTCAGGATGCTATGCTTCAATATTTATTAATGGACAAATTGTTGCAAAATTAAATCCTTATGAAAAGGCAAGTTTTCAACTTGATGAAGGGGATTGGATTGTAGGTGCATCGTTAGATGGTGCAGGGCTATGTGGATTGAATCCACCAAGAGTAGAACGGGAAACCAGAACTAAAGCTGGAGAAACTAAAGTGCTTCGTGTCTCAACTGGCAATTCTGGATTTATGGATATTCTTCCAACAACACTTTGAATATATGAATAATAGATTGCCCATTTTTTCAGTTAATGTGATAAGTGGGTAATTAAAGGTATAAATATAACAGATTAATGCGTAGCATTTATCATAAAACAATCTGCGTGATCTCCACTGATTTCATCACATATCATGATATTCCAACGTAATAAAACTAGAAATCTATGTTAACGACATGGAGGTGTAGCCAAACCCGCATTTAGAATGATTTCCACATCACATTATGCGTGTAAGATCATGGTTTCAAACTTGACGATTACAGAATAGCAGCGGTCGGTATAGTGATGTCTTGGAGCAAAAATCTGGAGACGAATCAATTATAAAATACAAATAATGGGTATAGGCAGCACGAACGCTGTTGCTTTCCTTGTGGCTCATTTGAAGTTCTACAGCATCTTCTGACCATAGACCAGACTCAATTAAGGCGCTACATGCCAGTGTGCGAAAACCATGACCGCAGATGTCCTGCGCGGCGTCATAGCCCATTTTACGCAGCGCCTTGTTGATGGTGTTTTCACTCATGGGTTTGAATGAGTCATAACATCCAGTAGAAATTAATCCGGCATCGTTACCTTCTTCATAGGTAAGCTGGCGCTTTCAGTATCTTAAGAGCCTGCCTACAAAGGGAAACGAAGTGCTGACGTTTTATTTTAGCCCCACGAGTCGAGTGCTTGACGTTTTCAATCGCTTCCCGCTGTTCGGGGATCACCCATAACTTACTGTTGAAGTCGATTTCCGATCACCGAGCGAAACGAAGTTCGCTGGAACGAATGAAGATAAGCAGATTGAGTTTAATCGCCAGTGTTGTCAGTCCACGCCCTTTGTAGGCATCAATACGTTCAAGCAGTAGCGGGATCTCCTCCAGCTCCAGTGCAGGGCGGTGTTCAGTCTCAGACTTCTGAACAGCGCCTTCCATATCATAGGCGGGATTATGACGCATAAGCTTTTGCTGGACAGCATGACGCAGGACCGCGGTGATGTATTGTTTAATCCGCATGGCAATTTCAAGGTAGCCAACTGTTTCCGCTTTTTTGACTGGCACAAGCAGGTCACCCGTATCCAGATCTGAAATGTTGCTGTCACGAATATCCGGGAAGACATAGGTTTCCAGCCGTTTCCATACGGTGTCGGCATAATCTTCTGACCATTTTGTTTTGGTGGTAAACCAGCTTTTGGCGACAACACGGAACGAACGGGTTTTATCCCGTTTCTCCTGAAGGACTTTTTTATCAGCCTGTTTTTTAGCGTTCGGGTCAATCCCCTGAGCTAACAGCCTCTTAGCCTCGTCACTGCGTTGTCTGGCATCGGCAAGCGATACAGCAGGGTAAACCCCAATGGAAAACACCTTCTGTTTGCCATTAAAGCGGTAGCCTAACTGCCAGTATTTCGAACCGTTGGGATGCACGAGAAGGTAGAGACCAAATCCATCAGTGAGCTTGACGACCTTTTCCGATGGTCTGGCATTTTTACTTTAGTATCAGTAAGTGACATGACGATTCCCTCCGCGTGCTGGTAAAACGCAAATCGAACCAGCTTTACCAGCAAAAGGGTATAGCTTCGAGTTGTTTTTAGTGAACGAGGGTGAACCTGAAGAAGGGGATAACCAGTTGATATAAATGCAGAAAGCAGACGTCAGTGAACGTCTGCTTCCCTTAATTTGGCTCCTCTGACTGGGATCGCCTTTGCCATTAACTGGCTGAAGATTAAGCTAAATCAGAAATCCAGTCTTGTCAAGACCGCCAGAATGACCACCATTTATATTGTTTATCTAAAATGGTGATAATCAGCAGCGCACCTATTAAAGAGGATACGGAATCTTGAGCTCATTTGATCTACTAGCACTAATTTGACGCTCCATCAATTGTGCTTCATGTAAAGCTGCATCACTGAAACTTTTACCAGTTAGAAGAGTATCAATCGCTTTAAATAATGACGAATCAAACTGGTTATGAAGCCATTGATATCTCCCCCAACGGAGTTTTTTAAACTCAGAAGAACACTCTTCACCAAATGCAACTAAAATTAAGTTTTCAATATTATTATCGCAATGCCATGCCACTTTTGATGGCTCATCCTTTCCTGACTTCAATAAATAAATGGAACGCATCAGAATAGTGCAGTAAGTAGAGTAAAGCGCCCACACAAATTCACCAATATGTGGCCTTACTAACTTAACTTCTTCAGAGTTGGCATTGATTAAACATATCATATCAAATTGCTCCAATTCATGTGAATATTTATGTAGTCGTGGATCAGTATAGAAATTTTTCATTTCTTCATCAGTGAGAACGTCCGTAAAAGAGGCTGCACCAGGAAATATTTTGCGAAAGTCGATTATCCCTTTCCAAAGAATATCGACTGCATCAATTTTTCTTGAAATTGTTGCTTTTTGTACCTCAGAGAAAGACGCAGCAGCAATTTTTAATATATTTGATTGTCGATCTAATTCTGCCTTCATATCTGTTAGATGAGCATCGCTTTCGGTTTTAAGTTCAGCCTTAAGCCTTTCTAATTTATTATCATATTGATTTTTAATGCTTAAATGAATTCGGTTTCCAATCCAGGTTCTTAAAAGCCAACCAACACCAGTCAGAAATACCAGACTGAAAGCAGTAGATGTAATCGTTTGTAAAAGAAAATTTCCCAACATCTCCATTTTTAATCCCCGTTTTTTGTTTATAGCTGTGAGAAAGTATCGTAATTTGATGCAGCTAACCCTATCATTTTATACTGAAAAGCACTGTAACTTAATGAATTTATTGATTTAATTTATTATTTGAGGTATCTATTTGATTCTCTTGATTTTGTCTTGCAAGTATCTGAGTAATGTATTTGAATATTAAGAACATAAAAGTTCAATGACTTGGTATATGTAATCATTTTGTTGGGAGGGTGTTGGTATTATGAGTGACCGAAGATCAGAGAAGCGATTTAGTAACAGCCCCCTAAGTGCCGCCCACAGGGGTTACGTCTACCAAGATTTAGTCACGGCATATCTATTCATCTGTTGCCTTGTTCGCCGAGACGAGAAAATAACTGTTGATCGCAAAACCGTTGAAGACGACCGTTTTGATGATATTGAGGTCATTGTAAATGGGCATAAATTACGTAGGCAACTAAAATCAAGTGAAAATATAACCAGACCATTAACTTTCGATGATTTTGATAAAAAGAATTCATCTTTACGGTTTGATCGATTAGTCAACACATTTCTCTCCTCAGAAGAGGATACTGCTACTGAAGAATATCGGCTCTGTGCAACATGGCAGTATCCTGATTCTGACGACCCTGTTGTTGAATTACTTATACCAGCTAATAGCGCTGCTGGTACTTTCGATGGATACTCCACGGAGCTATACTATTTAGATTCTGATAGGGTCTGGCCGAAGAGTTCTTCCCCAGTATTTAAACCATTGGTGAGTATCCCTGGAGGGGAAGCTGTACCTAGTCGCGATGATGTAATTGCTTTTTGCGAGCGGTTTATTATTGAAATTGCATTTCCTCCTGCTTCCCTTGATCTTGAACATCCCGGGCCTCTCGAGAATTTACTATTAAAAATGCTTGTGGAGCATGTTGGTATTGGTCGCTATCCAAATGATGAACGCCGCGTGGAAGATGTGGCAGCACTGGCAGTTCATATTGCTAATGTTGCAAGGACAAGGGGAGAATCATTATCGCCATCCCTTATAGCGCAACGTTTATCACTCCGTACTGACTTTGGTCGTATTGCTCAAGCATTCCCTCTAGACAGAGCTGTTTTATTCGAGCGGAAGTCATTACAGAAACAACTCTTTGAGGCAGCACAACAACAAGGGGTTCATCTTGTTCTTGCTGGTCCAGGAGCCGGTAAATCATGGTCTTTGACGCAGTTGTCAGAAGAACTGGTACAACAGGGTTTTATTGTAGCTCGCCATTATTGTTTTTTGGAACCAGGGGATGAACTAGTTGAACGAAGAATTACAACAAACGTTTTCTTCGCTAATTTGTTGGCTGAATTGCATGAATCCTGTCAAAAACATGCAATCCCTTTACAACAGACTTTTTCTTCAGGTATTCATGAGCTCGAACAGACCTTAGGTGAAATCTCTGCCTGTGAAAGACATACTGTGATCATTGTTGATGGGCTGGATCATATTGCGCGTGTTCGTGATGCATCATTAGGCCTCAGTGATAATGAAACAGATATTGTTGAACAATTGGCAACGCTTGAGCTACCAGAACGAGTAACGCTAATTATCGGCTCGCAACCAGGAAATCATCTTGAGCCATTACGGGAAGTATACAACTCTAATTTGAACGAATACGTTGTTGAACCTTGGTCGTTCGAAGAAGTGAGGGAACTAACTATAAAACTTGCGTTAGGTACTTCACTAGCAGAGATTAACCTACAAGAAAAAGAAAATGACGTTCTGCAAATACTGTTCCAGCGCTCGGAAGGTAATCCTCTATATACTCGCTACCTTTGTTTTGGTCTGACGGATGGTCTTTTATCTGGTGCAATTACTGAACCATTTGAATGGCTCATAGGGGTGCCCGACCTAAATGGCGATATTAAACATTACTACGGGCACCTATATTCGTCGGCAGGCAAACAAGCTCAGGCGATTGCTGATCTTATGGGGGTGATGGATTTCTCAGTAACTGAAAGTGAATTATGTGAAATTGTCGGCCCATTACTTAGAGGATATGTTTCCATTGCACTACAGATCCTACGTCCCGTCCTAACCCAGGCAACTACTCAGGGCGGCATGAGGATATTTCATGAAAGTTTTCGACGTTTCATGATTGATGAATTGATACGTCAGGGAAGACAAGTTGCTGATATTTTATATCCCGTAGCGGTATGGCTGGAAATGCGAGGATTTTTTGTTGATGCTAAAAGTTATCGCTTTTTGCTACCAATTATGAGGCGGGCTGGAAGAGATAACGAAATTCTGACATACGTTTCAGCATCATTTGTACGCGAAAGTGTCGCTCATGGTCATCCTTCCGAAGCTATTCAGAAAAATATCATGCTTGCGACGGATGTGGCTGCTCGTACTCTTAACTGGCCTGCATTGGTCCGCTATGCTGAATTATCCAGAGCACTTAATTCTTGCTTTGAGGAAGGGAACAATGATTGGCAAGAGTATTGGCGGACTTACTATTCTATTTATGGGGCTGATGCATTGGCCGAGAGGCTGTTGTTTGATGGTCGTCCAACACTAACTCAAAAAGAAGGTTTACTGGCCTGTCAGCTAGTTGATTCCAAAGGGGTTGCCGCACCTTGGCAAGAATACTTATCTATTACAACAGAAATAGAAGATAGACTCGATTATTCGGATACTAAGTCTCATGGTGACGTTCGTTGTGATAATGAAGAGGAAGCTCTCGCAACCATTTACGGTGCATTACGGTTAGGGCGGTATAGACAAGTTATTCGACATATTTATTGGAATCTCTGTCGTTCAGGATTGCTTTTTTCGCCTTGGTTCTTGCGTAATTTAGCTCAACAACTAGCTCAGTTTACGTCCCCAGCCTTAGTCGAAAGAATTTGCCATAGAGGGGATCCTACTTATACTGGACGCTACAGATTACCAGACAGAACTGTCTGTCTCTTATTTCTAGGTCTTTCAGATTTCTACCGGAATATAAAAGCAGTAGATGGCAGTCGGCATTATGCCGAAATGGCCTTATGCCAGGCTGTTACGCCAATAGAAGCTATGTGGTGTGTTGACGCTGGAGCTTCAGGTGAACGAGCGCTTGATATAGTACGTAACGAGCTTAAAGTTGAAACAACTCCAGCAAATGAGCGTTATTCACCAGAAGCCGAGTTTGTACACCAGTGGGTGGCATCAGTACGTCTGAAAGCTCGCGATGTGGACTGTGAGAGGTTTTTCCAGCTTCAACGACTTAGTCTGGAGGGAGACGGCTGGTATCGCTGCTGGCTGAGGTTTGTTCTTGCTGTTGCATTGGCTGAAGCGGCTGCGGTGAAAGATGAAGCATACGATATTCTAGCCGCTTTTGAAGAATTAACTAAGGACACAAGACCATTCGCTGGTAGCCCCAGAGCCTGCGATCTCTATTCGATACATCCTATTATCAAAGCGAGCCTCGTTCGTGCACTTAAGCTCCTCAAAACTCGTGAGGAGTGGGAAAAAGCTCTAAGTATTATTTCTATGGTTCGTAATGATACGACAACATATCTGGATCGAGATGAAAATAGTCCGCTTTCAGGAGATGTATTGTATTCATTTTTTCTCGCACACACAATAAAGCCCGAGATTGCAGATTTAATCATTAAAAGGCTAGAAGATGAGCTTGAATCTATGGAAGCAAATGGTACTTATTACAGTATACATGCGTTAGAACGAATGAAGTTGGCTCAACTTTATGCGAAAACGTCCCCCTCGGAGGCAATCCGGCACTGGCAACAGGCCATTGTATTTTTATTAGGCTATGGTTTTCGAAAAGATATTACATTGTTTGATATCATCGAATGCGTTCCTGCATTAAAACTTCATTCAAGAGAATCAGCGATATATGCATTGATTCGTCTCCGCCCACTACTAAGTGCAGTACTTTGTCATACCGACCATAGAACGACAAAACATGCCCCCAATGCATGGTTTAGTTCATTGTTACAAGTTGACGAAGTTCAGGCAATCGAATTACTTAATCGTACTCTAATGTATGAACGAGGTGTTTTTTCTTGGACAAGTATAGAGGCGCAGAAGGAGACATTACGTCAACTGGCTGACCGGGGGGATTCAATTTTATTGAATGCACTTTGGTCGACATTATTGGCTGATATTGACTATGAGAATGCCGGAGAAGCAGTAGTAAAAGAGAGGCTGTCCTCTATCCAACGCTTACTTACAGAATATCCGGCTTATGCTCAGGAACGATTCACGGTACTTTGTGCAGAAGTATTTAATGATTCTTCTAACTACCAATTAAGCGCGGTTGGGCCTTTGCGGAAATTTGCCGAAGAACATAGTCTGCATATGCCAGCTTACAAACTTCATGAAACGAATAAAAATAGAGAAACTCATCGAAGAGAATATATTGGAGATACATCCACGATTACCTCTATAGCTTTACACATTCCAGTATTTCCGCCAGCACCCAAATTTGTCGAACTGCTAACAATATTGCGAAAGCTTTCAAAATCAACTCTTTCTCGTGCTGAATATCAAGAGTCTGTTTCACTACCATTAAGTTATATAATGACGGAAATGGTACAAAGAGGAGAAGAAGAGCAGGCTCTGCGTCTACTCTATTTTTTTGTTCACGAACGTTCTTATTGGTCTCTGGAGAGTATTACGCCGGTATTATGTTTGGCGGAGTGTCTGGATAATTCTGGACATGAAAAATTGGCTGTTGTCGCCTATACGCTTGCTTTCACTTCTGCAAGAGGAGGACGGGGGTGGCTCAATTTTGGTGATGACACACAATCCGCACCTCTCCGTCGGGCTCTGGAGATGGATAAAAAGCTGGCACTGCAAACGCTGGCACAGGAGACGCTCCGACGGCTAAATATGGACGGCTATTATGGGTTATCCCGTCACCTGATTGAAAGGATAGCTGACTGGGGCGATCATGAACTGGCAGTGAATGCCTGGGAAGAGGCCTTCACCATTATTGAAAGCCGATTACCGCTCCCCGGTCATATTCATGTGTTTGAAAACCTTGAACTTCAGGCTACCCCTGAATGGTCTTTGGATGAATCACTTTGCGTGCTTTTACTCACGAATACAGGAAATGCGGTTATCTCCAGGCGAATAGCAGCTCTGTCAGGTGTTGCTCGACTGGTAAAAGAGAGAACGGAACTCTTTTATAACCCTCTAAAATATTATCTGATGCATACCAGTAGTGTTTCCTCACTACAATCCATACTACAGATTCTTAACGAAACTCTGGCAGATGTGACTGCTTTGGTTCAAAGGCTTAAAGAGCCATTAAGGGATTATGCTCAAAGTCCTTCATTAAGTTTGTCACTGTTGGCCAAGCTTCTTTTATCGCGTATCAAAGAAACAACATTTAACGCGAAATCAGCGATGTCATTGGCAATAAACACACCTTCAAATAAATCCATGGAAGTAGTTTCCTTTGCTGATGAAAGCTGTTTATTGAATATTTTCCAAGAAGTATGGCCTGAGTTACCTACGCTTGTGGCTACCAGAATGGAATCATATATTACTGGTGACGCTGAAAGCGTTTTCAAGCATTTTATGAAGGAACGATATGAACTCAAATATGACCGAGGAAATTACGTAAAACCTTCGGCGCGAACTTTACTATGGCATTCTGAATTATTTCTTGCCATTTTTGATAATGTTTTGACCGAATTTCCGGCACAACTCTGGCGTAAGGGATTGTGGGAAGCAGACATAGAACGTAGCATCCTGGGACAAATTCTGCCTTTTATGCCTCTTCATCTGGCTATGGACGCCAGTCGGATCCCCAGACCAGACTGGCCGTTATATGAAAGTAAACAATATAAACTGGCAGAATTTACGCGGGTCTCTAATGAAGACCCAACATGGGGGGGATGGATAAGATTAGGGCTGTTTGAACAATACTATTTTCGGGCAGATGGTAAAGATTATGGCCCCATGGACAGGAAAACGGTGCAATGTGCTGCGATTGTTAGGACAAATCCTGATGGGATGGTTCCTTCGAAAGTATCGCCTTTAGGCAGTGATGATGCCTTAGTTTGGTGGGAAGACATTGATTGGATGGAGGCAATGCAGGCTCGAGCAAAGCCACAATTAGTTAAGCTGGATAAAGTCAAAGACTGGTTGGATGATGTCTTTGTCCTGCTTCCTCCTGCGGCTCTGAAATATGATGCACAATTGAAATCATCTCATTACGCGGGGCCGCTTTGCTGGTACGATGAGAATGGCCGACCGGTCGTTGTATTACGAACATGGCGAGTTAAGGGAAAAGGTACTGGTGACATAGATGCCCACGTAATTATCGGCGCTGATTTAATTATGCATCCCAAACTGGAAAAGGTATTGCATACGGCATACGGCGGACCGCTTAAAGAGCTTAATTCTGTTCACTGCGAAACTATTTCGTAGAAGCGAGGAGAATACAACAATTAGGATGTTAATGGGCAGAGGAAGACATATATTTCAACTACCCAACAGCATTTTTTAATATAATTAATCGTGCTATTTGTTAGAGGGAATTCATAATTTTTTCTGACAGCGCCGCAAAAAACGCCCCTCCGACACCTTATCCACAAAGGGGCGCAATAATGTCGCAACTTTAATCGCTTCTACTTCGTTAATATGGCAGTCTCCGTCGCCAAATAGCGCCATCATGCCGCGAAACAGATAGTCATACAGTGACGAATTGCTTTCATAAACCGTACTTTCCCTCCGATACTTTTGCAATGATGTTACCACAGACTCTCTATCATCCTGCGAAGCACCGATGCTACTGCGGATATAGCCCCAGTAATTGACGGTAGTCTTGTTCAATAAAAAGAGAAAGGCATCGCAAAGTTGCTCAAATTCACTTGCCTTAAAGTACACCCGGCGAGTGTAGATATTAAAAAAATCCTGTAGTTCAGTCAGCAACGCCAGCAGACTCTGTTTGCTGTCTACCTGTTCAACCGAGATATTACTTTCCGGTTGGTAGTTGGAATAAATATCATCGGATGTACAGGAGATATGGCGGGGTGCGCGAAATGGCAGTCGTTGCCAGCCCCTGCGTTCTGGAAAGTAATTAGCACAGTACCAGCTATCTGCCGCAGGGATTAATTTCTCCATCAGCCATCGATATGTCGTCAACGCATCCCAGTAATTACGAGGCCCGATGGCGTCCTCTTCCATATTATCGATATCATAGCGACTGGGAGGTTGCCAGATTAGCGCCACGCGATGATTAGTAAGGCGATTAAAATTAGGGTCGCGGCTGGCTAATAGTGTGACGTGATGCCCTTCGTTCATTACTTCGTCTTTATGACGGGTAAAGACCATAATACGTTCACGGGCAGGATTAAATATCGACCACTCGCCTTCGGTATTCAGATAGTCATGATGTTGACAAAAGGTGCTAATGCGACCCCATAGCCAGTAAGGAATGGTAATGAGATGAATATTATCACCGAGTGGTGTACTGTTCGAGAAATCAACGGTGCGACAAATCCGGACAATTTCTTCCATGCGCTGTTTATAGCACCTCCAGAATTTATCAAAAGCATCACATAGGGAGCGGGTTTCATTTAGGGTTAGTACAAGGCGGCAGTTACCGATATCGCAATAATAATTTTCGCCATGATGTTCTTTTAAAACCCACGGTCTGACTCCCGCCTCCGGTGGACTACCGGCCCCTTCGAAGGCCGAATTTAGCAGGGCATTCTGACTCATCGTCAACAAAACATGGCTATAGCGGCCATTACGAAAATCAATGAAACAGGATAGTGGATTTCCTTTCAGATTAGGTTAAAACGCCTTAATCAGCACATGATCGTTCTGAAGTGTATAGGTATCACCAGTAATGTGTTCATATGGATGCGTGTAATTTCGCCAGGCAGAAGATTCGTTATAGTCCCACACGCCATAGTTTTTGATATTTAACAGTGCTCGCTCGCCATAAAAAAGAGACACCCAGTTCTCGTGACAAAAGCGATACAACAGATCTGGACAATACAGATTTTTCAGCCAGTCGTGGATTAATTCCGTATCAAGCACACGATGTACTATATTCAGTTCTTTAAATATAGACTCTTGTTTTTTATATTCCGCTATTAATTTTGCTGACGCTTTCTCACTGAGAAAAATGTAAAACTCATTGATATTTACCTGCCATTTTTCCCGATGTTCATTAAAGCGTCGAACAGTGGAAATATAGTGGCTGTTTGTGAATTTTTTACAACGTTTCACTTCGTATAACGAATAAACGTCCTGATTGCCGTGCTGGCGATGCGTAAAAATATCCGCCCCAAATTGTGATTGGCCGGAAATGCCAATCGTCATGGTATCAACTATCTCGCCGTCTTCGATTTTCAGCCGTTTCTTGATGAGCTCACAACAAAATAGCTCAAACGTTTTCTGTTCCATAAGCTCCAGTGGTAAATAAGCATCTGCTTTTCCTACTGGTGGCCCCAGCTTTACAATCTGTTGTTCTGTAGTATTCAACGGATCTTCTCCATTCCGTAAGTCAGAAATTATATAAATGACGAGTCAATGAGATTTCGATTGTATGAATAATGACCCATTTCCCATTAAACTCCCTTGCCGTTAGTCCCTAATCGTTGATATCCTAACAGACGAGGACTCAAAACCTCTTTCACGCGGCCAGAACCAACCCTGTCAGTGTTGGCTTTTTTATACCCTCCGTCCGAAAGGACGGAGGGAGTATGCTGCCCGATCATAGTCGGGAGGGCGACTAATACAACACCCTTCGGGGAAATAAGTCCGCGGTTTCGTGAAGCCGTTTTGAGCCTCCCGGCACCAC
The DNA here is from genome assembly GCF_002934585.1 of Citrobacter sp. CFNIH10. Lineage (NCBI taxonomy): Bacteria > Pseudomonadati > Pseudomonadota > Gammaproteobacteria > Enterobacterales > Enterobacteriaceae > Citrobacter > Citrobacter sp. CFNIH10. Next base: position 4,461,262 of record NZ_CP026216.1, on the reverse strand, counting down.
TTTATGTGGTCATCTCAAAAAAATTTCACGGAGGCATTTATGCCAGATTTCACTCCATCTTTCATTAAGTCAACCGGAGAGTTACTTTCCGTTCCCTTCAGTGCCGCCACGGATTTCACCGTACTTGCCGATCACTGCGAAACCTTTGCCGAAACCCTTATTGAAAGCAACGATCCCACGCTAAAAATGGCGCTCTGCGGCAGACTCAACGCCTGTCTTACACTGTTGCAACCCACGTTGTTAGACCCCGTACCTCCTCATCTTATTGAAAGCCTGACCGTTGACACCCTCCCTGCAAATTCCCCCCGTTTCGAGCCTGAATGCACAGAGCTTTGTCGCTACTGTCTCTCCCTAACGCAGATGCTGGCAGGGCAAGGCTTTTACTCTGAAATAGAGAAACACCTTAGCTGCCTGCTGTATGAACTGATCAACTATTTCGCTGCGGAAATGAAAGCGCCGCGCTGGCTCCGTACATCTGAAGGCGTGAAATTTATTGACGAGGTGACGGCATGACGCAACAGGACTGGCATCCCGCCGACATTATTGCGGCGCTGAAAAAGCGGGGGACGTCGCTGGCGGCGGTTTCCCGTAACGCCGGGCTGGCGTCCTCCACGCTGACCAATGCCCTTAACCGCCGCTGGCCCAAAGGCGAAAAGTTGATAGCGGAAGCGTTAGGCATCGCGCCTGAGCAAATCTGGCCTTCACGCTATCGCTGATGTTCCTGCGGCGCAGTCCGGGTACGGAAGCTGCGCCGCATTTTGTTTATCCGATCCGTCATAATCCTTTGAACCGCGAAAACAGTTTTCTATTATCGACCTTCTTACCACGAATTAAGCTCCCGCCTGCACGAAATGCTTCATGACCTGAAAGAAGCGCCTGATATATCAGGATGGTCGCCGTTTTACCGGCAATGCCGCCTTTGAAAACTGCCGGATCTGTCCTTCGATGGATTAAGGCTTTCTTCACGCTTTATTATGCTAAGGAAATCACAATGAATCTGATGAATAATTGTGCATCGCCTGCCGTTGATGTTATATTAAAATATAATATTAGGAGGTGCTCTATGTATACCACTCGTCTGAAAAAGGTCGGCGGATCCATCATGCTGGCGGTTCCTCCCGCCGTGCTGAAAACGCTGGAGCTGTCGACGGACAGCGAAGTGGGTATGACCATTGATAATGGCTGCCTGATTATTGAACCCCAGAAACGGCCCCGCTATTCGCTTGAGGAGCTGCTGGCGCAGTGCGATCCGCACGCCGAAATGAGTGAAGAGGATCGGGAATGGATTGATGCGCCTGCGGTGGGCAAGGAGATCCTGTAAATGGACAGAGGGGAAATCTGGCTCGTTTCACTGGATCCGATTGCAGGTCACGAGCAAAGCGGAAAACGTCCGGTGCTTATCGTATCGAAGGCATCGTTTAACAAGCTGACCCGGCTACCCGTTGTTGTTCCCGTCACCAGCGGTGGAAACTTCGCCCGCGCAGCCGGTTTTACCGTCTCACTGGAGGGGGCGGGAACAAAAACAACGGGCGTGATCCGCTGCGACCAGCCCAGAACTATTGATATGGGCGCCCGAAACGGTAAGCGACTGGAGCGCATACCCGACGCTGTCGTGAATGAAGTGCTGGCCCGACTGGAAGCCATTCTGAGCTGATGCTTTTTATGTAACCTGAACGATGGCGCTGTCATATACAGCGCCATCGTTTTTTATATCGACAAATGATTGAAAAATCCTTTTACGGGTAAAAACAGTTTCTCCTTTCCGCACTGTAGCCCCTGCATTAATCTCTCTCCCGCACGAAATGCTTCACAACCTGAAAGAAGCGCCTGATTCGTCAGGAGATGGTTGATCCGTTTTACCGGCAGGGCCTCTGCAAAAATGCCGGGCCGCAGATACTGCGGCAGAGGTTAATATTGACGCACGATACCACCTTTCACTGCGCCAGTTCGCTGGCGGCTATTCTTCCCTGCCGGATATCTGCTGGCATAGTTGTACCTGCTGACACCCTCAGCACCTTTTACCTTTACGGGCTGCGGCCTGCATTGCCGTCAGGCTTTGCTGCCGCGTGACCGTAAAACTGCACCAGAAACGTAACGTTTAACCCCTGCACCAGACCCGTGCGTCACTTTTACCGCGAAATCGCGGGAAAGTGACGCACGCTGCACCACACCCTTTATGCACCAGAAATCAGTCTGTTACAGACGCCCCTCACATTCTGACGCGCCCTTTCAGGCCATTTATTCACCACAAGGAGAACATGAACCGATATCAGAGGGGGATCTGGACGATCCGGGGGATAACCCGCGAAAGCGGGCGGCTGCTCTGAGAGCACAACCGACGCTCCGCCACACCTCAACAGCCGTCGCCCCGGCGCTCAGATATCGTTCGCAGCCCCGACAAAAATCAGGGGCTATTGGCCTACGCGCCGGGGAACGCTGTATTTGTTTTTTGGGTGAATGAGTTGTAGCAATCATGAAAGGGGGAAAATGAGTATGCTGGAGCGGGAAATGCGGCACCTGGCGAAGCAGGCGGGCGGCGCACATAAAACGGTCAGCGATCGTATGGCGCAGGCGAAACGCTTTTGCGAACGTCTGGTAGGGGAACTGAACGTACAAATCCGTTACGTCAGGCACCTGAAAGCGCGGCATATTGAGGATTACATCCGCCACCGGCTGGCGCAGGGCATCGACAAACGCACCCTGCAAAATGAAATGTCAGCGATCCGGGTGATCCTGCGGCAGGCCGGACGCGAAAAACTGGCGGATGGCGACCGGATCAGCAACCGGGCGGTGGGGATCGGCGGCGCATCACGCAGCGGCGCACGTCGCGCTATCGCCGATGGTAAATACCAGACGGTGCAGGAAAATGCCCGGCTGAAAGATCCGGGGCTGGCGGCAGCGCTGGAGCTGGCGCGGCTGATGGGCCTGCGCTCGCAGGAGGCGGTGCGCTGCCCGCAGTCGTTTAAAACGTGGCGGCAGGCGCTGGCGCGTGGAGAAACCCGGCTGACGGTGGTATTTGGCACCAAAGGCGGGCGGCCCCGCGAAACCGTGATCCTGGATACTATAGCTGTCAAAAAAGCGCTGGAGAACGCTATTAATATTGCGGAACAGCGTAACGGCAGGCTGATCGATAAGGCCGATCTGAAAAGCGCGATGAACTACTGGCGCGGTCAGGCGGGGCAACTCGGTTTAACGGGCAAAAATACCCCGCACTCGCTGCGTTACGCCTGGGCGCAGGATGCGATCCGTCACTATCTGGCGCAGGGATTCTGCAAAAAAGAGGCGCTGGCCATGGTGGCGATGGATTTAGGACACGGCGACGGACGCGGGCGCTATGTGGCGCAGGTGTATGGGTTGCGTGGGGAGGACTGACGGCTGATAGTCTGTACCTTGTATATATTCGGTGATCAATCGGTTTTCGTACAAAAAATTTTGAGGGCAAAATTTTTTGTACGATCTTCTATCAATGAATGCAGTATCAGGAGATATAAACTATCACGATGTTAATATTTTGTAATTTTTCATTTACTTCCCTCACAGGCTGGCGCAGACAACAGCTTCATGGCGTACATCCTGACCATCGTTACTGCGTAACGGCTCCAGAGTCAGTTCCAGATAGCGGTCGCATTCCTTATCGCTCATGGACTGGCGCAGGATTTCATCTGCCTGCGTAATAATCTGCTCCAGTATGCTGCGTTGTGAAAGATCATGATGCAGCGACAGCCGTTTCAGGGCCAGCTTTGTCCCACACAGGATCTCCGTGTTCAGTCGTGACGTGTAGTTTTCCGGCGCTCCCGCGTGGTGCGGCGGTATCTTGCCTGACGTTCTGCATTGGTCGTTGCCATTTTATTTGCCTCCGGGCATTTGCGTTACGCAGTAACGATAATAAAACGACTGTGCCACGAAAGGGAAAAGGGCCGCAGGGCAAAAGATAATTAAGGGTAATTGCGCCAGCCCGGAAAGGGCCGAAAAGGCTTAAAGGGCTGAACGGGTGCAGTTCAGTGCTTCTTTGCTGGATACCTGGCGCAGTGCTGTTATATTATTTCCCGGTAATGGATATGGCCAGGTAACATATGTTCTGGTGCAGTTTACTGGCAGATAAATTTCTGGTGCAGACGAAAAGACTTCCGGTAATACCGAAGATAAAGTTTTCTCTTACAATCAGGCTCGATTAAAAGGTAAATGCCGAAAATTATTACAGCTGTAATAAAAACAGGTGGTTGCCTATTGATAGCGCCGGTATTGATAGGTTTTCATACAAAATTATTTGCCCTCAAATAATTTTGTACGCTTTTCGATTAATAGCAGAAAAAATGAAGATAAAACCTTTCAATACAAAAAAACAGATCCGAATCAATCAGGATCTGCTTTTTCATTACCAACAAATTATACTGTTGCTGGCTCAGGCCGTTTTATTTTGCCGCGCATAAATATAGGGCGGGATAAAACCCTCCCGGCACGTATCCAGATAATCCGACCACCACTGCATCATGGCTTTACGGGCGTCGAGGTGCTCGGCGCGGTGAATATACGCCGCCCGCACACTGTTGCGCTCCTGATGGCTCATTTGCCGCTCCACCGCATCCCGCGACCAGAGTTCAGACTCGACTAACGCGCTACAAGCCATTGCCCGAAAGCCGTGACCGCAAACATCCGCCTGCGTGTCGTATCCCATCAGACGTAGCGCTTTGTTGATGGTATTTTCACACATCGGCTTATACGGGTTGTGATCACCGGGGAATACCAGTTCCAGATGCCCGGAAATCTCCCTGATCCGTTTCAAGATGTCGATGGTCTGACGCGAAAGCGGCACAATATGCGGCGTGCGCATTTTTGCGCCACGCCCGGAATAGCGTACTTTGTCTATTTCCTCGCGGGTGGCGGGAAGCGTCCAGATTTTGTTTTTGAAATCAATCTCACCCCAGCGCGCAAAACGTAGTTCACTGGAGCGAATAAACAGGTGAAGGGTCAGTTCAACCGCCAGTCGCGTGATCTCCCGGCCTTTTGTGTAGCCGTCGATGCGCGCCAGCAGTTCCGGCAGACGTTCCGGCGGTAACGCGGGGTAGTGCTTCCTGACAGGTGCCGCAGTAACACCTTCCAGATATTGCGCCGGGTTACTTTCCGTCAGCCCCTGCTGCACGGCGTAGCGCATGATGTTGTTCAGGTGCTGCCGGGTACGGGACGCAACTTCCAGCAGCCCCTTTTCTTCAATCCCTTTCAGTAAAGCGGTGAAGTGCGGCGTTTTGAGGTCAGTGACCCGCATATTCCCAATCACCGGGAAGATGTGATTACTCATACTGGCAAGAATGCGACTGGCATGATGTTCAGACCATTTCTTATTGGCCTTATGCCAGCCGAGCGCCACGGCCTTAAAACATTTCTCCGGCGAACTGGCGGCTTTCTCTTCCATGCGCTGTTGCACCGGATTGATATTCTGCGCCAGTTGCTTACGAAATACGTCACGCTGCTGACGAGCATCGGCAAGAGAAACCAGCGGATAAGCGCCTAAACCGATGCGCGATTCTTTACCGTTGAAGCGATATTTGAGATACCAGATGCGTGAACCGCCAGGATTAACCAGCAGATAGAGACCATGCGAATCTGACACTTTGAAAGGTTTAGCCGAGGGTTTTAAGTTACGGATTCTAGAATCGTTTAAAGACATTTGGGGGTCACTCCACAATCGAACCAAACTGACCCCAGATCTGACCACCAAATTTCTCGGATGCGGAGAGAAAACCAGATACGCATCGGAAAGGTTTTTATGCTAACTTACTGAATCTAAAACGTATTTTGACGTATAAGGAAGCATAAAAACAAGAAATTGGCTCCTCTGACTGGACTCGAACCAGTGACATACGGATTAACAGTCCGCCGTTCTACCGACTGAACTACAGAGGAATCGTTGTGGAGGCTTATCTTAGCGGCGAAAAATCTTTTGTCAAACCCCATTTCAGACATGCACGGTTAATTGGCGCTTCTCTCAACAATTTGTTGCAATTGCGGAGATTTAATCGGCAAAAAACTTTGCAGCTTTTCCGTTTCTCCCTCATCATTTGAAATGAGGTTTCAACTTTCTTCTCTAAGGTCCATTTTGAACGTCTCCGCTGCCCTACGTCAGGCCGTCACCCGCACGCCCTGGTATGCCAAACGCAAGAGCTATAAGGTACTTTTCTGGCGCGAAATTACCCCACTTGCTGTCCCTATTTTTCTGGAGAATACCTGCGTTTTGCTGATGGGCGTACTCAGTACGTTTCTGGTCAGTTGGTTGGGTAAAGAAGCGATGGCGGGCGTCGGTCTCGCTGACAGCTTCAACATGGTAATTATGGCTTTTTTTGCCGCTATCGATCTGGGGACGACGGTGGTGGTGGCCTTTAGCCTCGGTAAACGTGACCGCCGACGCGCCCGTGCTGCGGCCCGGCAATCTCTGGTGATTATGACGCTGTTTGCCGTGATCCTGGCGGCGGTGATTCATTACTTTGGCGCGCAGATTATCAATGTAGTGGCAGGCGAAGCGACAGCGGAAGTGAAGGCGCTGGCGCTGACTTACCTGGAATTAACGGTTCTTAGTTATCCTGCCGCCGCGATTGCTCTGATTGGTAGCGGCGCGTTGCGCGGCGCGGGCAATACGAAAATTCCGCTGCTGATAAATGGTGGGATGAATATCCTTAATATCATTATCAGTAGCATCCTGATTTACGGAGTTTTTTCCTGGCAAGGGCTCGGCTTTGTCGGCGCAGGACTGGGCCTGACTATTTCGCGCTATATCGGCGCGGTTGCCATTATCTGGGTGCTGATGATTGGCTTTAACCCGGCGCTGCGCATTCCGCTGAAAAGTTATTTTAAACCGCTGAACTTCGCCATTATCTGGGAAGTGATGGGGATTGGTATCCCGGCCAGCATTGAATCGGTACTGTTCAACGGCGGCAAGTTATTAACGCAGATGTTTGTCGCCGGGATGGGCACCAGCGTCATTGCCGGTAATTTCATCGCATTCTCCATTGCCGCGCTAATTAACCTGCCAGGAAACGCGCTGGGGTCGGCATCCACCATTATTACCGGAAGACGTCTTGGAAACGGACAGATTGCCCAGGCAGAGATTCAATTACGCCACGTGTTCTGGCTTTCCACGATTGGCCTGACCGCCATCGCCTGGCTGAGCGCGCCGTTTGCCGGGCTGATGGCATCGTTTTACACCCGCGATCAGGAGGTAAAAGACGTGGTTGTCATCCTGATTTGGCTCAACGCGGCGTTTATGCCGATCTGGGCTGCATCCTGGGTTTTACCTTCAGGGTTTAAAGGCGCGCGCGATGCACGTTTTGCCATGTGGGTATCGATGCTGGGAATGTGGGGCTGTCGAGTGGTTGCTGGTTATACGCTGGGGATTGTACTTGGCTGGGGTGTTGTCGGGGTCTGGATGGGAATGTTCTTCGACTGGGCGGTACGTGCAGCGCTGTTTTACTGGCGTATGGTTAGCGGACGTTGGCTATGGAAATACCCGCGCCCGGTACATCAAAAGCTGACAAAATCACCCGTTGCGTCTGAATAAACAACGAAATGAGGAATATTTCGACAAACGATCGCGATGGTGCATTCAGGCTTTGACAACGGCAGTGGGCGTCGCTAATATGCGCCCCGTTCACACGATTCCTCTGTAGTTCAGTCGGTAGAACGGCGGACTGTTAATCCGTATGTCACTGGTTCGAGTCCAGTCAGAGGAGCCAAATTTAAAAAGCCCGCTTTTTAGCGGGCTTTTTGCTTTCTGCCTCTGGTTCTTCTTAACGGAATGGTGGCTCGTTGAAGGTGCGCAGTTTGCGGGAGTGCAGACGGTCGCCTTCAGCACGCAGCAGGTCAATGGCGCGAATACCAATCTGCAGGTGTTCGGAAATGGCCCCCTCGTAGAAACGGTTTGCCTGACCGGGCAGTTTGATCTCACCGTGCAGCGGTTTATCCGAAACGCACAACAAGGTGCCATAGGGCACTCGGAATCGGTAACCTTGTGCGGCGATGGTGGCGCTTTCCATATCAATTGCCACGGCGCGACTCAGGTTAAAACGTAGCGCTGAGGCGGAGTAGCGCAATTCCCAGTTGCGATCGGAAGTGGTCACCACCGTTCCGGTACGCAGACGCTGTTTGACTTCTTCACCGGGCATGCCGCTGACCATCTTCGTCGCGTCATACAGGGCGCGCTGTACCTCTGCAATGCTAGGAATCGGGATATCCGGCGGCAGTACCGCATCCAGCACCTGATCATCTCGCAGATAGGCATGAGCAAGTACATAATCGCCAATCGCCTGGCTTTCACGCAGGCCGCCGCAGTGACCAATCATCAACCAGACATCAGGGCGCAGAACCGCCAGATGGTCGCAAATTGTTTTGGCGTTAGACGGGCCTACGCCAATATTTACCAGCGTGATCCCCTGACCGTCGGCAGTGATCAGATGCCAGGCGGGCATCTGGTGTTTCTTCCAGGCCAGATCGGAAATGGCTTCTTCGGGCGCTTCCGTTTCAGCGGTGATCCAGATGCCTCCGGCGCAGGAAAGCGCAATATATGGGCTGTCCGGATCGAGAATTTGACTGCATCCCCAGCGCACAAACTCATCCACATAGCGGGTGTAGTTGGTGAACAACACGAACGGCTGAAAATGTTCCACCGGCGTGCCGGTATAGTGACGTAACCGGGCGAGTGAGAAATCGACCCGTCGTGCGTCAAAGTGCGACAGGGGAGAATACTCGACGGGATGATAGATGCCATCTGCGGTTTCATCACCAATTTGCGCCAGTTCGGTGGTTGGGAAATGGCGGGTTAGCCCAGCGCTCATTGAGCGGTCAAGTGTGAGCTCAGAACCGTCAATCACGTACGGATAGGGGATCTCATGCTGTGATGGCTCGACGGTGATCTGCGCGTCGTAGTCCTGATACAACAGCGTGAGCTGTTCTTCCAGATAGGGGCGGAACAGTCCCGGACGAGTGATGGTCGTGGTATAGCAACCTGCATGAGTAAAACGCCCATAAGCACGGGTTTTCGGGGGATTGGTGGCATTGCCATCCCAGGTAACAGAAAGCGATGGATAAACAAAAAGACCTTTACTCGGGGCGGTGAGATCGGGAAGTTCCCCCGTTTCAATGTACTTGCCAATGGCACTGCGTAGCGCCTGAACCGACTGCTCGTAGAGTGCATCAAGTTTTTCCAGCGCTTGTGCAGGCGTCAGGCTGGAGCCCTTACTCTTCATCTGTGTCTCCTTGTTCTACAGGTGTACTGCTCACCCGATAGTATGTCACCGGAATGTGAAACAAAAGTCAGAGTTTTAGAGAAGAGGCGAGAGCCGAATGGCCCTCGCAGAGAACTCAGGCGTGTTGCTTATCTTTCATCAGCAATGCGGTGGCGGCCGAAATCAGGCAGCCTGCCAGCAGGTAGATAGCCACGCTGTGCCAGTCGCCACCGGAGAAGGTAACCAGCGCCGCGGCGATGAAGGGGGTGAATCCGCCGCCCACCACGCTGGCAACCTGATAACCCACGCCAGCCCCACTGTAGCGATATCCTGCACCGAACATGCCGGTGAACATCGGTTGCTGCACACAGACCACCATGTCATGAGCAATGTTAGCAAGCATGATCGAGAAGAACACAATCCAGAAAATCGACTGTGATTCGAGAGCCATAAAGAACGGAAATGCGCTTAGCGTGCCAATCAACGCACCGGTAATATAGACGCGCCGACGGCCAAAGCGGTCTGCCAGCCAGGCAAAGCAGGGGATGGTCAGGCAGCTTAACCCACCGACCAACAGGCCGATATTCAGAAAGAGCTCACGCGGCAGGCCGAGGTTTTGCGTCGAGTAATTCAGGGCGAATGCGGTAACGATGTACATAGTCAGCAGTTCGCACAGACGGAGCGCAATAATCTTTAAAAAGGCACCCGGATGGCGTACGAGCGCTTCCATCACCGGCAGGCGCTTTTTCTCTTCAGGCGCCTGCTGTTTCTGCTGTTCAAATTCTGCTGACTCTTCCATCCCGTTTCGCACCCATAACGCACCAAGCACCAGGACGATGCTGAACAGGAACGGAATACGCCAGCCCCAGCTCAGGAACTGCTCGTCGTTCGTCAGATAACTGATCAATGACACAAGACCTGTGGAAAGCAGCAGACCGACGCCGTAGCCCACTTGTACACCACTGCTATAGAACGCTTTTTTGTTTTCTGGCGCGCTTTCTACGGAGAGTAATGCGGCACCGCCCCATTCACCGCCGACCGCAAATCCCTGAATCGCGCGCAGCAGTACTAACAGTACCGGCGCCCACCAACCAATAGCGGCGAATGAAGGAAGAATGCCAATCAATGCTGTGGCAATACCCATCATCCAGACGGTGAGCATCAGCATCCGCTTACGGCCTAAGCGATCGCCGAAGTGGCCGAAGATCACGCCGCCCAGCGGACGGAACAGGAAACCGACACCAAAGGTGGCAAATGCGGCAAGCGTACCCATTGCCGGGCTGACCTGCGGGAAAAACTCACGGTTAAAGACCAGTGCGGCGGTAATGCCATAAAGCAGAAAATCGTACCAGTCGACGACGGCACCGGCAAAGCTGCACAGCGCGGCACGTCTGGCGCGATTAAGCGATGGGGTTTCCTCTACGGAGGGGGTGGAGATGAGAGTGGAATCCATAGTAATCCTGTCTGTACTGATTTTATTATTAGTATGGGAATAAGAGTCACACACATTGCGGCCAACCTATAAGTGGTTGTTATGAGACTACCGCGACAGACAGGAAGAGAAAACGATTTTTAATCCACAAAGAGCAGAACAGGAAAATGAAGCGGATATGGCGTCCGAAAAAGCAAAAAGCCCGCTAAAAAGCGGGCTCTTCAAAATTTGGCTCCTCTGACTGGACTCGAACCAGTGACATACGGATTAACAGTCCGCCGTTCTACCGACTGAACTACAGAGGAATCGTGTGAACGAGGCGCATATTAGCGACGACGATTAGGGTTGTCAAAGGGGGAAATGCGATTGTGCGTCTGTTTGCTGACAAAACCAGCAAAGCGGTGAACTTTCGGTCTCCGGTGGGCTTTGCCCCATTCTGGTGCGTGTCTACCCCGGATGGGGCAGATCGGAAACCGCTGACGAGAATCGATATTACCGATAACAATCATAAATGCTTATTTTACGGCGATTTAACACCAATTCCTCCTCTTATCCGAAACTGGCAAGCATCTTGCAATTCTCTCCTGACAACACTGCCAGCATGGGTTCTGGCATTCCGGACAGGAGGCAAAATGAACTTCAGACGATTGAAATATTTCGTGAAAATTGTCGATATTGGTAGCCTGACACAGGCCGCTGAAGTATTGCATATCGCACAGCCCGCGCTGAGTCAGCAGGTTGCCACTCTGGAAGGCGAGCTCAATCAGCAATTGCTCATTCGCACTAAACGAGGGGTGACGCCGACTGAAGCGGGAAAAATCCTCTACACCCATGCGCGGACGATCCTTCGTCAGTGTGAACAGGCGCAGTTAGCTGTCTGTAATGTTGGGCAAACCTTAACGGGACAGGTGTCGATCGGTCTTGCACCGGGCACTGCTGCGTCGTCGGTCACCATGCCGCTGCTACAGGCGGTGCGCGCAGAACTGCCCGAGGTACTGGTGTATCTGCATGAAAACAGTGGGGCCGTACTGAACGATAAATTGTTGAGTGGTCACCTGGATATGGCGGTGCTCTACGAGCGTTCTCCGCAGGCAGGCATTACCAGCCAACCTCTGCTCAAAGAAGACCTCTTCCTTGTTGGTACCCGCGATTGCCCTGGGCAGAGCGTAGACCTTACCGCTGTTGCACAGATGAATCTTTTTCTCCCTCGTGACTACAGCGCAGTCCGGTTGCGGGTTGATGAAGCCTTCTCACTGCGTCGTTTAACGGCGAAAGTCATCGGCGAGATTGAGTCGATAGCCACGCTGACCGCCGCGATTGCCAGCGGCATGGGCGTGACGGTGCTACCGGAATCCGCCGCGCGTTCTCTGTGTGGTGCGGCAAATGGCTGGATGGCACGCATTACTTCGCCGTCGATGAATCTGTCGCTGTCGCTGAATATGTCAGCAAGAGGGAGTTTGTCACCGCAGGCACAGGCGGTGAAAGAGATCCTGATGTCGCTGGTGAGCAGTCCGGCACTGGATAACCGCGAGTTGCAGTTGGTCAGCTAAACGTTATTCCATGACGGAATAAGATGCAGGTTTTTATTATTTGTTATGCCGGACATCTGACTTTAACAATAGCGGCATGTCTGATGTATCCGGAGCAACAAGTGAATTTCCAGCAGCTAAAAATTATCCGTGAGGCAGCCCGTCAGGATTACAACCTGACGGAAGTCGCCAATATGCTCTTTACCTCACAGTCAGGGGTGAGTCGGCATATTCGCGAGTTAGAAGATGAGCTTGGGATCGAGATATTTATCCGTCGGGGCAAGCGTCTGCTTGGCATGACCGAGCCAGGTAAGGCGTTATTGGTTATCGCCGAGCGCATTTTAAATGAAGCCAGTAACGTACGCCGACTGGCGGATTTGTTCACTAATGACACCTCGGGCGTGTTAACTATCGCCACGACGCATACGCAAGCGCGATACAGTCTGCCGGGGGTGATCAAAGCCTTCCGCGAATTATTCCCGGAAGTTCGTCTGGAATTAATTCAGGGAACGCCGCAGGAAATAGAGACGTTATTACAAAATGGCGGGGCGGATATTGGTATTGCCAGTGAACGGCTGAGCAACGATCCTCTTTTGGTTGCTTTCCCCTGGTTTCGCTGGCATCACAGCCTGTTAGTGCCGAATAATCATCCGTTGACCCTGGTTTCGCCGCTCACGCTGGAGTCGATCGCCCACTGGCCGCTGATCACTTATCGGCAAGGGATCACCGGGCGTTCCCGCATTGATGAAGCTTTTGCCCGTAAAGGTCTGCTGCCGGATATAGTTCTCAGCGCGCAGGATTCCGATGTGATTAAAACCTATGTCGCGTTAGGACTGGGGATTGGTCTGGTGGCGGAACAGTCCAGCGGTGAACAGGAAGAGGGGGCGTTGACGCGTCTGGATACCCGGCATCTGTTTGACGCCAATACTGTCTGGCTAGGACTGAAGCGCGGGCAACTCCAGCGCAACTACGTCTGGCGATTTATCGAACTGTGTAATGCGGGATTGTCCGTGGAGGATATCAAGCGGCAGGTGATGGAGCCTGATGACGTGGCGATTGATTATCAGATATAAAGCAAAAAGCCCGCTAAAAAGCGGGCTTTTTAAATTTGGCTCCTCTGACTGGACTCGAACCAGTGACATACGGATTAACAGTCCGCCGTTCTACCGACTGAACTACAGAGGAATCGTGTGAACGAGGCGGATAATACTGACCTCGCTACGGCGTGTCAACAGTAAAATTAGCACGCTTTTTCAAGTGGTTAATTAATCCCCAAAATGGAGGATCAGTGAACCTGCGCAGGGTCAAATGGGTCATCGTCTTCGTTATCACGAAGGCGTTGCAGAGGGTCCTGCTGATAGAACTGGCAGAAACGTTGCCACAGCGCGGGGAACCGTGGCGCAAAGAGTTCCGGGGCGCTGAAGAAATATTCTGACAGGACCGCAAAACATTCCGCCGGATCGCTCGCCGCATAGGCATCAATGCTCGATGCCGTTTCACCCACCAGATCAATTTCATCCTGAATATTGTTCATTGCGGCGTGCAGGTCGTGCTCCCAACTGGCGACTTCCCGCAGAGGAATCAGCGGGATACCGCTGGCGCGATCGCCATTGCGCATGTCCAGCTTATGGGCAACTTCATGAATAATCAGGTTAAACCCGGAGGCGTCGAAGGAGTCCTGAATATCCAGCCAGTTCAGGATGATTGGTCCTTGCTGCCAGCTTTGTCCGGACTGAACAACGCGCTGGTTGTGGACCAGACCAATATCATCTTCCCATTCGTCATCGACGACAAAGGGCGCAGGGTAGATCAGCACTTCATGGAAGCCATCCAGCCATTCGATACCCAGTTCCAGAACCGGCAGACAGAAAAGCAGGGCGATGCGCGCGCTTTTCAGCGAGTCGAGTTCGAAACCCTGAAGGGCGACCAGCCTTTTTTGTTGCAGGAATCGCTCTGCCAGCGCAATGAGTCTGGCTTGTTCTTGCGCGGTCAGGGTCACAAGCAGGGGGATTGCAAGGGCTTCCTCCCACTGAGCAGACTCATTTTGTGCGGTGTCTTGTGCTTTCCAGGGCCACTTAATCATCGATTTGCTCGCAAACTCGTCACTTGAACAAAATTGAAGGGACAGGGTCTGTTAAAATGCCAAATTACCTGGCATGATGGCAACCATCAAAACGGAGAGATGCCGGAGCGGCTGAACGGACCGGTCTCGAAAACCGGAGTAGGGGCAACTCTACCGGGGGTTCAAATCCCCCTCTCTCCGCCACTATTCAAGCACTTACCCTTCCTGTTGTCAGTGACACACATCCCGTTGAGAAAAAATGAGAAAAACAGATGAGAAAACTCATGTCTGTTTTGATTGTGAATCATAAACATTTGCCGATCTCTATGAGAATCTTCTTTCTTTCACCGTCTCGTCTAAGACATGCTATCATCCCTCAAAATTAAGAAAATTTATAAGTAAGAGGGCTTATGTTAGAGGCTTTCCAGGAGGCTGCTTTTAATCAAGTAGCTGAAGAGATCAAACATAAATATCCTGATAACACCCTGGTACTTACGTATGCACATCCACCTGTTATTGAAGATTTCATGATTCTAAACAGGGCGGGAAAACTGAAATGGGATCCGTGGTTGAAAAATCAGCCTTTTTTTCAACCTGAACATACACATCCTATCAGGTTAGCTGTTTACTATCGCCGTACGCCTCTAGGGTATGCTTTTGGCAATTTCAGTGCAGAACGACAATCACTTGAAATTTGCTGGATAGAGAAACGTCTTGATGCACATGACGACATGGATCATCAGATGTTACCAATAGCGTTATCGTGCTTCTCTGCGTACGGCATGTTGCTCAGAAAGCAAGGACACGAGATTAACAAGATTGCGATGGTCAGTCCGACTGAAGACGTTAGAGCTTACTACTATAAGCATGCAAAGTTCAGATACATCCCAGATTATGACGGGGCTATTTGTGCTATGGTTCTTGATGAGTTAGTTGCGTAATCTGCTGTAAAGAACATTGTAAAATGCGCAAAAAAAGATTGATCCATGGTGGCAGGTGATGCAATGATGCGTTACCTTAAAGGTACACTTACAAAAACTATCTAGAAGCATTCCTTGATTACTACTTTCTTTTTTGATTTGCACTGAACTACAACGAGCGGGAAGGCATATGAAAAAAACCGAAATGACTGTAGCCGAAGCCAAAAGGCTTGTGGCTGAGATGTTTGCTAATGGCAAAAATCCTATGGAACAGTTCGGTATTACATGGGAAGAAGCCGAGACCATCGAGCGTAACAACCCAGGTCTAACCTTAAAATGCCCGGAAGAACCCTTAAAGCGTTACGCCTACTGATAATTTCATACTGATTTTAAAGCCCAGCAACGCTGGGCTTTTTGCTATTTATGTGTCTTAACATCCAGTGTTGGAGTTACTCTTATCTTCCTGTCGTAAACCAAAACTTGAGATTCAGTTTTATGCCCACTGAATTTCTGTTTATCTCGTCCCGTACCTTCGTAGTCAGAAATGCCTTTAGCCTTCAGATCATGAAATGTGCAATCCAGAGGCCTTCCGAGATAGTTCGCGGCCGCTGTTCTTGCTTTTCGCCATGCCTCGTTAAACCCTTTGTAAGAGTAACGCTCTCCATACATAGTTTTAATTACTGACCCCGTTTCCCCCCACGACCTGCAAATATCGACTGCCGCGCGCAGGCGATCAGTCCATGCTTTGATCTGCTTAACTCCCGTCTTGCCCTGCTGAATAAAAATTCCCTTATCCATTATCTGCGGCCAGTCCATTTTCAGTACATCGGATACCCTCGCTGCACACAAATAAGCTATTTCCATTGCGGCTTTAACCGGCTCACTGGCGTGTTTATAAATCGCCAGGTATTCTTCATCGGTGATGTAGCGATCACGCTGCGGTTTCGGGTACTTGTCTACACCTACACATGGATTACCAGGAACGAAGGTTGAATCGCCACGGGTTTAACAGACACCTCAGAGTCATTTAAGATGGCTTAAAGAGAGGTGCCCATGAGCGGTAAGCGTTATCCCGAAGAGTTTAAAATTGAAGCAGTCAAACAGGTTGTTGATCGCGGTTATTCTGTTGCCAGCGTTGCAACACGTCTCGATATCACCACCCACAGCCTTTACGCCTGGATAAAGAAGTACGGTCCAGATTCTTCCACTAATAAAGAAGAGTCAGATGCTCAGGCCGAGATCCGCCGTCTCCAGAAAGAGCTGAAGCGGGTTACCGACGAACGGGACATATTAAAAAAAGCCGCTGTAGATTCAATTGGTCAACGCAACAGTTATGTGAAAACATGGGGTTGCGGAGGTTTTTTGAATGAGACGAACATTTACAGCAGAGGAAAAAGCCTCTGTTTTTGAACTATGGAAGAACGGAACAGGCTTCAGTGAAATAGCGAATATCCTGGGTTCAAAACCCGGAACGATCTTCACTATGTTAAGGGATACTGGCGGCATAAAACCCCATGAGCGTAAGCGGGCTGTAGCTCACCTGACACTGTCTGAGCGCGAGGAGATACGAGCTGGTTTGTCAGCCAAAATGAGCATTCGTGCGATAGCTACTGCGCTGAATCGCAGTCCTTCGACGATCTCACGTGAAGTTCAGCGTAATCGGGGCAGACGCTATTACAAAGCTGTTGATGCTAATAACCGAGCCAACAGAATGGCGAAAAGGCCAAAACCGTGCTTACTGGATCAAAATTTACCATTGCGAAAGCTTGTTCTGGAAAAGCTGGAGATGAAATGGTCTCCAGAGCAAATATCAGGATGGTTAAGGCGAACAAAACCACGTCAAAAAACGCTGCGAATATCACCTGAGACAATTTATAAAACGCTGTACTTTCGTAGCCGTGAAGCGCTACACCACCTGAATATACAGCATCTGCGACGGTCGCATAGCCTTCGCCATGGCAGGCGTCATACCCGCAAAGGCGAAAGAGGTACGATTAACATAGTGAACGGAACACCAATTCACGAACGTTCCCGAAATATCGATAACAGACGCTCTCTGGGGCATTGGGAGGGCGATTTAGTCTCAGGTACAAAAAACTCTCATATAGCCACACTTGTAGACCGAAAATCACGTTATACGATCATCCTCAGACTCAGGGGCAAAGATTCTGTCTCAGTAAATCAGGCTCTTACCGACAAATTCCTGAGTTTACCGTCAGAACTCAGAAAATCACTGACATGGGACAGAGGAATGGAACTGGCCAGACATCTAGAATTTACTGTCAGCACCGGCGTTAAAGTTTACTTCTGCGATCCTCAGAGTCCTTGGCAGCGGGGAACAAATGAGAACACAAATGGGCTAATTCGGCAGTACTTTCCTAAAAAGACATGTCTTGCCCAATATACTCAACATGAACTAGATCTGGTTGCTGCTCAGCTAAACAACAGACCGAGAAAGACACTGAAGTTCAAAACACCGAAAGAGATAATTGAAAGGGGTGTTGCATTGACAGATTGAATCTACAGCGGCGTACTTCGCAAAGCTGTCCGACTGAGGTACGCCTTTATCCGTGACAACACCTGTTGCTGGCCTGTTCGCCTGCTCTGTCGGGTGCTGGATGTTCATCCCAGTGGTTTTTACGCCTGGCTTCAGCAGCCGCATTCACAACGCCATCAGGCAGACCTGAGGCTGACAGGGCAGATTAAACAGTTCTGGCTGGAATCGGGATGCGTCTATGGTTATCGCAAAATCCATTTGGATCTGCGGGACAGCGGGCAACAGTGCGGAGTGAACAGAGTCTGGCGACTGATGAAACGTGTCGGGATAAAGGCTCAGGTCGGATACCGGAGCCCGCGGGCACGTAAAGGCGAGGCCAGTATCGTGTCGCCCAACAGGCTCCAGCGACAGTTCAATCCGGATGCTCCGGATGAGAGTTGGGTAACGGACATAACCTACAGTGTGCCCGGAGTTCAGGGCGGGCATGGATGCTTAAATGAACCGCGAGTCTGTCTGGAATATTGAACCGGTAACTCACGATGAGAAACCCAACAATCCCACCGGGTGTGACGGTGGAGAACCTGAGCGGCAGTGACCTGCGGCATGCCCGCAGGGTGATGTAACCCGCTGACAACGGGGATTGAGGCGAGATCACTAAGCCGAGATGATCCTCAAGGTTAAGTACTGAAAGGCTGAAGAACATGAACCCGTTAATCCGCCTCTGTGGGTTGAAAACGTCACCACGGCCTACGTGATCTGACAGGCCGTGCAGGAGGAACTGGCAGTGATACGTAAGCACTGCCGGTCGAAGGTGTTTTGACATGTATGCGAAACACCGGGGCAGCAGCGTCTATCACGCTTGCGTTGCTGACTTCTGCCAACTTGCGGCAAGCAAGGATAAAGAGTGCGACGGGCAGCCTCCTCAGTATGCCTGAGTCCAGGCAGGTAAACCGGGGAAGGTCAGCGACGGATGTTAAGGGGGCATGGCTCCGATGACGCGCTGGCTGGCGGAGCTTCCGTAGTAGTCCGCGATGGGGAAAGCCCATTACATGGCGAAGGGAAGCAGTTTGAATGTGTTTGCGACGTGAATTAACTGACCTAACGAGGTGAAGACCTTTGATAATCAGCGAAATGCAACGCAAGCTTGCCACATGGGCAGCCACCGATCCGTCCCTACGGATTCAACGGCTGCTGCGTCTGATAACACAACCAGAATGGCTGGCTGAAGCGGCGCGGATCACGCTTTCATCAAAGGGGGCGCATACCCCCGGCGTTGATGGCGTGAACAAAACAATGCTACAGGCCAGACTGGCTGTTGAGCTGCAAATCCTCAGGGATGAATTACTCTCAGGCCACTACCAGCCCTTGCCCGCCAGACGGGTTTACATCCCTAAAAGCAACGGCAAACTGCGACCACTGGGTATCCCCGCGTTGCGGGATCGTATTGTTCAGCGGGCCATGCTGATGGCGATGGAGCCGATATGGGAGAGTGATTTTCATACGCTCTCATATGGCTTCCGGCCTGAGCGCAGTGTCCACCACGCGATCCGCACGGTGAAATTACAGCTCACAGACTGCGGTGAAACCCGGGGACGCTGGGTGATTGAAGGCGACCTGTCCAGTTACTTCGACACCGTACATCATCGACTGCTGATGAAGGCTGTACGCCGCAGGATCAGTGACGCACGTTTCATGACTCTGCTGTGGAAAACCATCAAGGCGGGACATATCGATGTCGGTCTCTTTCGGGCGGCCAGTGAAGGTGTGCCACAGGGCGGTGTTATATCGCCGCTATTATCGAACATCATGCTGAATGAGTTCGATCAATACCTGCATGAGCGCTACCTGAGCGGGAAAGCCAGAAAAGATCGGTGGTACTGGAATAACAGTATCCAACGGGGCCGAAGTACGGCGGTCAGAGAAAACTGGCAGTGGAAACCCGCGGTGGCGTACTGCCGCTATGCCGATGATTTTGTCCTCATCGTCAAAGGCACCAAAGCACAGGCGGAAGCCATCAGGGAGGAGTGTCGGGGTGTGCTCGAAGGCAGTCTGAAACTCAGGCTGAACATGGATAAGACTAAAATCACCCATGTTAATGACGGCTTTATCTTTCTGGGGCACAGGATCATTCGCAAACGCAGTCGTTATGGCGAGATGCGAGTGGTCTCAACGATCCCGCAGGAGAAAGCCAGAAACTTCGCCGCATCGCTGACAGCACTGTTATCAGGCAACTACAGTGAAAGCAAAGTCGATATGGCTGAACAACTCAACCGAAAACTGAAAGGCTGGGCCATGTTCTATCAGTTCGTTGATTTTAAGGCCAAAGTCTTCAGTTATATCGACCGTGTCGTGTTCTGGAAGCTGGCTCACTGGCTGGCCCGCAAATACCGTACAGGTATCGCTTCCCTGATGAGGTGGTGGTGTAAATCACCGAAACCGGGTCAGAGCAAAACGTGGGTTTTATTTGGTAAAACCAATCACGGCAAGCTCAGCGGCGAAATACTGTACCGGTTGGTGGGGCAAGGCAAGAAGCTGTTCCGCTGGCGGCTACCCGAAGGTAATCCCTATCTGAGGACGGAGACCAGAAACACGTATACATCGCGCTTTACAGAAGTGGCAATGGCGTTCGCCAGCATTTAAATGGAGAGCCGGATGCGCTGAAAGGTGCACGTCCGGTTCGGGGAGGAGAGGCAGGGAAATAGTCCGACTACGCCCTGCCTCTTACTCTACTCAGGACCCACGAAGGCTGGCTGTATCTTGCCGTGGTTGTTGATCTGTTCTCACGCAAAATTATCGGCTGGTCCATACAATCCCGGATGACAAAGGACATTGTCCTGAACGCACTGCTGATGGCTGTATGGCGGCGTAATCCCCAAAAACAGGTGCTGGTTCATTCGGATCAGGGCAGTCAGTACACAAGCCATGAGTGGCAGTCGTTCCTGAAATCACACGGCCTGGAGGGCAGCATGAGCCGTCGCGGTAACTGCCATGATAATGCGGTTGCAGAAAGCTTTTTCCAGTTGTTGAAACGTGAACGGATAAAGAAAAAAATCTACGGAACGCGGGAAGAAGCCCGCAGCGATATTTTTGATTACATCGAAATGTTTTATAACAGTAAGCGTCGGCATGGTTCTAGCGAACAGATGTCACCGACAGAATATGAAAACCAGTATTATCAACGGCTCGGAAGTGTCTAGATTATCCGTGGCGATTCAGTGATCGATGCCAAGTTGCGCTATCCGAACACCGCTTTGCTCTACATTGAATTTGACTCCAGTCAGTTTAATGGCTCTATTCCGCAGATTTCCTGCGAGCCGCGCGGGCGCATAATTCGTGTTCCGGATAATTACAACCCCGAAACCCGGACCTATGGTGGTACATGGACCGGCGCGTTTAAATGGGCGTGGACAGACAACCCGGCCTGGATTTTTTACGATCTGGTTGTAACGGATAGGTTTGGTCTTGGTAATCGCCTGACGGCGGCAAACATCGATAAATGGACGTTGTACCAGGTTGCGCAGTATTGCGATCAGCCGGTGCCGGACGGTAAGGGTGGCAGTGGTACCGAGCCCCGTTATATCTGCAACGTCTACGTGCAGAACCGGAATGAGGCATACACCGTGCTGCGGGATTTCGCGGCCATATTCCGTGGCATGACTTACTGGGGTGGCAATCAGATAGTGGCGCTGGCGGACATGCCCCGCGATATCGATTACACCTATACACGCGCCAACGTAATTGACGGGCAGTTTGTCTATTCAAGCAGCACAACCAAGACCCGCTATACAACGGCGCTGGTCTCCTGGTCCGATCCGGATAATGCTTATGCGGATGCGATGGAGCCGGTGTTTGAACAGTCGCTGGTTGCCCGGTACGGCTTCAATCAGCTCGAGCTCACTGCAATCGGCTGCACCCGGCAATCGGAGGCAAACCGTAAGGGGCGGTGGGGGATCCTGACCAACAACAAAGATCGGGTAGTTACTTTCTCTGTTGGTCTGGACGGTAACATCCCGCAGCCGGGTTATGTCATTGCGGTCGCCGACGAAATGCTGTCGGGGAAAGTCACCGGCGGTCGTATCAGTTCGGTGAACGGCAGGGTTCTCACCCTGGATCGTGTGGCTGATATAGCTCCCGGTAATCGTCTTATTGTGAACCTGCCGTCCGGCGTGTCGCAGGCCAGAACAGTCCAGGCGGTGAACGGCAGGACCATTACAGTCACGACAGCTTACGGAGAAACACCGCAGGCCGAATGTGTATGGGTTGCTGAATCAGATGAGCTCTATGCGCAGCAGTACCGCGTTGTGAGTGTGGCCGATAATAACGATGGCACATTCACGATTTCCGGGGCTTCTCATGATCCGGATAAATATGCCCGCATTGATACTGGCGCCATCATTGATCAGCGGCCTGTCAGTGTCGTTCCTCCGGGTAATCAGCATGCGCCGGAAAACATCATTATCAGTTCGTTTTCCGTTGTTCAGCAGGGTATCAGCGTCGAGACGATGCGTGCCAGCTGGGACCAGGCACCCAATGCCATCGCTTATGAGGCACAGTGGCGCCGCAATGATGGCAACTGGGTAAACGTACCGCGCAGTTCCACCACGTCTTTCGATGTTACGGGGATTTATGCCGGGCGCTACCTGGTGCGTGTGCGTGCCATTAACGCCGCGGAGATCTCCTCCGGATGGGGTTACTCGGAAGAGAAAACACTGACGGGTAAGGTCGGTAACCCGCCGAAGCCGGTTGGTTTTATGGCAACGGGCATCAACTGGGGTATTCGTCTGAACTGGGGGTTCCCGGCAAACACTGCTGATACGCTGAAAACGGAGATTCAGTACACCGCGAACAGTGATTTTTCAGATCCGTTGTTGCTTTCTGATGTGCCTTATCCTTCATCGGAATACACACAACTCGGCTTGAGAGCGGGGCAGGAGTTCTGGTACCGCGCGCAACTGGTGGATAAGACCGGAAACGAATCGGGATATACCGACTGGATCCGCGGCATGTCCAACGATAACGCCGATGACTATCTCGGCGATATTGCGGATGGCTTCCTGACTTCCGAAGATGGCGATCGCCTGACCGGAGACATTGACACCAGTCTGGAAGCTGCACTGCAAAATACTCTGGCGAATCATTCAACCGTTGAGCATCAGTGGGCACAGTTTGGAGAGGTCCGTGCAGATATCCTGATTGTTAAAAAACCATCGCTGATGTTGATAAAGCGATGGCTGAACTGTCCACACAGGTTCAGGCGCAGATCGAGGATGTGACCGCCACGCTGGAGGACAAGCTCACTGCGGTAGTTGATGCGGACGGGGCGACAGCAATTCACACGCTGAAGGCTGGTGTGCGAATCAACGGCGTGATGTACAACGCCGGGATGTCGATTGCAGTGCTGGCGCAGGATGGTCAGCCCGTGATTACCCGTGTCGGTTTTAACGCCAACCAGTTTGTGCTGATGAGCGGCAGTGGAACGACTCAGTATTCACCATTTGCCGTTGTAAACGGTCAGGTGTTTATCAGTTCAGCGTTTATCCAGGACGGAACGATCACCAATGCCAAAATTGCGAACTATATCCGCTCGAATAATTTCCTCGCCGGAACACGTGGCTGGAATATAGATAAGAGTGGCGACTGTGAATTCCATGGAAAACTGTATGCGACCAGTGGCCAGTTTGCATTTAACGGTGTGAATAATACGGTCGTTATTAACGGCAATGGAATTACTGTCAATCTGTCTGGCGGTGGACGAGTCGTTGTCGGTAAATGGTAGGTGAATTATGCCAGAAGGTATTCTGATTGATTATAACGATGGTCGCCCGGTGATGGCGATTACAGCGGGGCTTCGTGCCCCGTCGTTTTGTACGAATTTCTCGGGGCGCGGCACAGCCGGTAATCAAATGATAATAAGCACCCCACTAACACCAGGGTCACAGGTGATTGTCGTACCAACGAAGCCGGCAGAAGTCCAGGAAATCATCGATAACCAGGTATTTCTTCAGATCCCCGTATCGATGGCGTCAGTTGCACGAAATGGGAATAGCGGAGTAATCATTAGCGGCGGTCCCCAGTTCGGATACAACCTGACTCCGCGGGACTGGAGCGGTACGGTTCTTGAGATATTGCCGGCAGGAACTTACAACACCGGCCTGCTGGTGGCTGACTC
This sequence comes from Citrobacter sp. CFNIH10, assembly GCF_002934585.1. Classification (NCBI taxonomy): domain Bacteria; kingdom Pseudomonadati; phylum Pseudomonadota; class Gammaproteobacteria; order Enterobacterales; family Enterobacteriaceae; genus Citrobacter; species Citrobacter sp. CFNIH10. The sequence continues at coordinate 4,437,441 of NZ_CP026216.1, read as the reverse complement.
TACCGATTTCACCGCTATATCAAACAACGCTAAATTAATGACATGTGCGTGGGTTGGGCAGTGGGTTGTGAACGGGTCCCGCGCCCTTCCTGTAAGCGGGATACCCTTCGCCCGCTGGGATAACGGAGGTGTATCAGTAGGATTCGACGGCACCAATATTATCGTGCGGGATACTAATTACACCGGGTCTGATGACGTAACGGGGAGCGTTACATTAGACCTGGTTATATTCAACAATACCGCTCCGGTTGGTGGGGACGGTATCACCATGACCAACTCAGCGGGGCAGGTGACATTTTCCACACTTAAGCGTCCGTTTATTTACGAACGCCTTCTTACCGTGTCCGACAGTAACCAGACAGTCGGAACCAGCTTTACGCAATTATGTTTTGTCGGGTCAAATAGCCGCAAGATTGGTGACTACGATAATGTGCGCTTTAAGGGAATGATTCGGTCCGGGAGTAATATCCGCGCCGGGCTTAGTCGGGTTGTTGGTAATTATTACAACCAGGGCTTTAACAATAATTTTAACCAAAACATCGCAATGCCAATCCTTGTCCTTCCCCCAATGTATTGAGGAAATAATATGTCAGCAGGAACATTAACCCTGACCAATAACTCAGATTTGGTCTCCGGGGCAGGCACCTCATTTTCCACGGAACTGACCGCCGGTGATTTCGTTGTCGCTACCGTTGGGGGTGTAACTTATACGCTGCCGGTTAAGTCCGTTGAAGGTGATACTGAAATCACCCTCATCAGCAAATATCCCGGCCCAACACAGCAAGGCTCCGCGTGGAATGCAGTACCACGTGCCACGCAGAACCAGATTACGGCGGCGTTGGTGGTGCAGAGCACCGAGGCATTGCGTGGGCTGAACTACGACAAACAAAACTGGCAGGCTGTATTCAGTGTGGACGGTCATATCACCGTCATGTTACCGGATGGCTCCTCCTTCACTGGCCCCTCGTGGTTAAGTATTGCAAACATTCTGAACACACTGGATGTTGAGTATCTCGATCAACTTGCTGCACAAATCAAACAGGATGCGCAGCAGGTTGAAGCCGATAAACACACGGTCGTTGACACTGCTCAGCAGGTATCAACTGATGCGCAGACTGCATCCACTGCTGCAACCGGCGCGCAAGGCTCAGCCACTGAGGCTGCCCAGAGCGAAACGAATGCTGAAGGCTATAAGGAGCTGGCTCGTAAATATGCGCTTAATCCGGAGGATGACCCGGTAACAGGTAACGAATATTCAGCGCTTCACTATTCGGAGAAAGCAAAGAAATCCGCAGCAGAAGCGGCATCTCACAATCCTGCTGAGGCACTCGTTAAATCGCTGAACCTGTCAGACCTGGCGGACCGTGCCGCCGCCTGGCTTAACGTTCGCCCGATCGGGTCAACCCCGTTAGCGGGAGACCCGGTAAACCCATATGACGCAACGACGCAACGTTGGGTGGAGAACTATGTATCTGGCGGAGGTGGAACCGGACCAACCATGAACGGGGTACAAAACTTCGGCGTGGGTATGCCGATTTTGTGGACCAGTCGCGCCTTTACTCCGGCGTGGGCGGTGGTGTCGGACGGGCAGATCCTTAACCGTGCCGACTGGCCTGAACTATGGGTGCACGCGCAAATGCACACGCCGATCGACGATGCCGATTGGTTGGCTAACCCAGGGAAGCGAGGCAACTACTCAAACGGCGATGGATCGACTACTTTCAGGGTGCCAGACTTTAACGGTGTTCAAAGCGGGTCAATTCCGGGGCTATTTGGTCGGGGCGATCAGGGTGGATTATTGCCAGCGGGCAATGTATACGAAAGCGCCGCACCTGACATTGCCGGTACATTAAACTTCCGGCAAGTTCGAGCGCCAGCGGGAGAATTAAATAATAACCTGGTTGGGAGTGGTGGCGCGTTCTCCACATCAACCGGAACAACAGGACAGTACGGACCTATTAGCCTCAACGGCACGCTAGCCACTGCGTTGCAGTTGCTATCATTTAAAGCTTCCGACAGTAACCCTGTATATGGGCGTAGCGCTAACCAGGTATGGCCTAACTCTTTTGTCGGTGTCTGGATCATCCGCGCATCCGGCGGGTTTACGGCGGCTAACACGTTGTGGAGCGTTATTAACGAGGACGCAGAAGCACCAGGCCCCGGAGTATTAACGCGCGGCGGTAATGTGATTAGCTCTTATAAAATCGCCGGTGTAGAAGTGGCGCGTGGGTCACTGAGTGTATCGCATAACACGTATTCTTCCGGTTTCAGAGATGTGAGTGCCGTAATAGAAGCATGGAGCACAGACGCTTCGGCTTCATGGTCATTTAACCACGCTGGATTTATAAAGCCTAATACCCCTAGCGGTCAATTCATCACGCAAGCCGAAATCGGCCTTTCTGGGGGGTTATTTTCCAACGGAGACCGATTTATTGCCGTAGGGCTTCGTGACCAGAATACGGCAAACGCCGATGCCGTTGGAAAAACGTGGATAATGTCGCTTAATGGTACATCAGGCTTGCAATTTATTGCCCGTAACCGCGCGCAGTCGAACGTGGGGCAATTGGTTATTAACATGCCGTACTCAAGCGGCACATTAGCGCTTCAGGGTACATCGGGTCTGGCATATAAGCGCGACATAAAAGATGCCGACCTTGCGGAAGCAGTAAACCGCATTGACGCGCTTCGCATGGTTAACTTCGTGTACAACGACGACGAGCAAGAACGCCTGCGATTCGGGATTATCGCGGAAGAGGCCGAGAAGGTGGCGCCGCAATACATCAAACACAACTCTGAAGAAATCGCCGATATCATGGATGACGACGGTAACAAGATTGGGGCGGAAACTCGCGATCGGCCATCTGTAGACAACAACCCGATCGTGATGGACTTGCTGGGGTATGTGAAACACCTGAAGGCAGAGATCGAAATGTTGAAAACTGCATTGAAGGGTTAATTAACTGAAGGGGCCAGTTGGCCCCTTTTTTGCGTTCAACATACAGCCCGTGAACTCTGAGTTTTAAAAATCAGCTAGATACTCAGTGTTAAATATTGATAGTTTCCGCCTGTATTAAACTGTGTCGAACCGGGCATGATAGTCCATTTCGGCATACTAAAACCTGTAATGTTTGCGTATCCGAAGGCTGGTAATCATTATAAAAATTTAGCTCAATTTAGGTAACTAGTGGATATCGTCTATCAGTCTGTAGTAAACAATATAGAAGGATTTTCTTGCGTAAAATGAGGGGAGAGGGATTTGCTTACGTTTTATGAGATTGCATCAATCAACCATAGATTACTGGATATCAGTGATACATGGGCCGATTTGTGGGTGTGCCTTCACTATTTACCAGTTGGTATCGGAAGGGTAAGAATGCTTCGCTATACTAACTTGGTTGGTAGTAATTTGACCTTTGAGCAAAGAGGAAGATTGAAGGAAATAAATATAATAGCTCCTTCGCCGGTTCGAAACATAATTTTACGCAGAAGGGAAATTTATCCTGATGATGTTTATGTTTTCCAGAGTCATTCTAATCGAGTTAAAGCAGAGGAAAAACCCGTGACAGTTGTTGCATTTAACCGGGCGCTTAAGCTCGCCTCTTCGGGGGTTACGACAAAGAATGTCACCAGTAAATGCGCCTGAAAAAAGTTGCCGTTGTTCGTCGTATGCAGGAACGGACGGCGGCTGGCGATCGTTCGATAGTGCGAGTATTGAATGATTGCCAGCCGGTGCGGATTCTACATATGCAATATGACAAAACAATGCTCTTATTCTGACACCAGCCACATATCAGATTCTTCAAACATTTCCTCAAGCATGCGGTTCAGCCGTTCTTTCTCAGTTTTGGTGCAGTCGCTGTTTAAGGCGTTAGCCTGCATTGGCTTTACCCTCACCTCAGCATCGGGAAAAATCCGGTGCACCCGCTTCGTCAATTCGGCCAGAATGATGTTACTTGCACCTGGAAACCCGGCAACGTTTCTCTTGTCATAAACCAGCTCAACAAACATTTTTACCTTCTCCCTTTACTGGTTGGATATACAGTATATATACTGTGTTTTTATCCAGTGTCAATAGTAGATAGAGGTAACTATGGGCTTCCCTTCTCCTGCAGCGGACTACGTTGAGCGCCACATATCGCTAGACGAGAAATTTATTGAGCATCCATCAGCTACATACTTCATGAGAGCAGGGCAGACATACTGGAGAGAAGGCATCATGAATGGTGCCTTGTTAGTGGTAGATAGCTCCCTGATACCTTGCGATGGCTCTCTGCTCATCTGTAGGTTAGATGGTGAGCTAAAGATAAAGCGCTTCCGCTTGCACCCAAGACCTCACCTGGTGAACCTGGAGAACGGTAAGCGCGAAGAGATACCAGACTCAACGGGTGACTACAATGTGACTTCGCCAGTATTTGGGGTGATCGCTTACATCATCAATGATGCACGATCGGGAGAGTTTGATAGCTGCCCTGTCATCTAATATGACGGTGGTTTCACCCCCATTTCACCCCAGTTTCACCCCGTACAAATTTCAGGCATAAAAAAACCAGCCGTAAGAGGCTGGTTCTTAAGGAGTATTTTGGTCGGCACGAGAGGATTTGAACCTCCGACCCCCGACACCCCATGTCGGAGTGCTACTGTCTTGAAGACTGCTATGTGCCAAAAACGGACGTTGCTAATATCGAACTATGATAACGTATTGGGATGACGCCAACGTAACTGGTCATAGTATGATAAGAAGCCCTCTCAAGGAGGGCTGTTATCTGATATAAGTTGCTTTGGTCTCACGCAGTGTGCTTTATCGCACGCGCAACATATTGAAGCGTCTCATCAGAATAGTTTTTGGTATTTACCTGTAAGAATGATGCACCTGCAACACTTCCTAGAAGGTTTGGTTCAAGGTAATACATGTGATTTTCAGGACTTATCACTCCGTCTTCAACAAGCTGAGACAAAAGCATTCGTCCGTCCTCGCCTCGTAACATACGAGCATGATTAATTTTATCTTGAAGCCTTGCCAGGCGACCTTTACTGTGAGATCTAAACGCCATAACGATTCTCCGAAACACTCTTAATGCATCAGCAACCCGATCGTCGGAATTAGAATTTACAAGCTTGTTTGAAAACGCAGACCATGGAAAACCCTCTGATGATGGCCAGTTCACATAAAGCTCAGCTCCAGGGCGAACCAAAGGGGGACTAATAGTTTGAGTACTTTCGAATCGATTGGCTTCAAGAATAACGCTTGTGTTTCCCTCATCTTTTTTGACTGACTTAACAATTAACTTTTCGCTGTTTATGCGAAGGCAGTCACAAGAGATACTAATAGGCGAGAAAAGTTCAAGCTGTTCGCTAGAAACGAACTCAACATCAGAAGATTCAGTATTGATGAAAACGTTGCCTACTTTAGTTCCGAGAACTATTGGGCTATATCCATCGGATGTAAACTCAATCTCTCTTGGGTCTTCATCATTAGAATTGGAGATGATAAATTCAACATGAAGCCTCATATCTTCATCATCATTAACTATCAAGGTAGCACTATCATTAATTTTAAGCTTAGATAGAGCAGAGTCGAAAAGAATCCCTATATAGGAACTATTAATTATTGAATTACCATGCCCCCCCCCAGACTCAACGAAAAAATCAAATAGGAATGGGTTAGGCGTTGAAACGCCTAATAGGCAATAGTTCTTTGCAGCATTAGAGATGATTTTATTATCACTCATCAATGCATAGGACAATATGCATGCTTCAAAAACAGAGCTAGCAACCTTTCTTCCCGTCCCGTCTAAGAATGGATGTTGAGGTAACATACTTTCAACAGCATCATTATACAAAGCAATTAAATCACCACTTAGCATACTCATGCTATCTATAGGTGGAAGGTTAAATAATCTACATGCAAGTCGATCAAGTTGCTCATCGATTGAATAAAGAGATTCTTTTGTTGAGTCAAACTTTTCAGGCAACTGTTGAGTCAGCTTGCCCTGCTCTCGCGACAAAACAGCTTTGCATATGCTCAACAACATTTCACCACTTAAAATATCTTTCATTTCCTCTAAAATTCTAGATGGATTTTTGATGGTGCCAATAACTTTTGATACTGCTTCCAAAACCGGTGCATACCCGAAGAATCTAGTGGATTCAGCGCCCGATATCTCCTTCAGTTCGTCAACTACACCACGGATTGAACTTTTATATACTTGTGAGTGTACGCTAAGAGAAGATGATAAGTGTTTGTATTCTTGCCTTTGACTTTCAGATAATCTCAGAAGGTTTTTTTCGATGAAATCAGTAGCTTCAGACTCATTAAAAAAATCAATATCGAAAACAGGACAATTTATATCGTGATTCTCACTTAAAATTAGCCAAGCTTCCTCAATAATACCTACTCGACCAAATATAATTATTGGGTTTTTATTTCTCTTGGATACATTACTGACGTCGAGCAAAAAGTCTTCAAATGAATCTTGAGTTACTCTTAGCCTAGCCTCATCTAAAGAGTCAATTATTAAACCAACCGTCCCGGAATTCCATGCGGATAAAATATCTTTGTTTGCCAATCCACCAATGACATAATTACCAGCAATACTTGAAGCCTTTGATAAATCCAGATATATACTACCAGTTTTATTGCTTAGCTCTCTCGCCAGCACTGATTTACCAACAGCCCCTGGGGCGCTTATAAGTATTATTCTCGCGCCATTAATATCCCCACTCAGGCTTTCATTCAGCGAAAGTCTCGCTGGAACGTAGTCCGTAGTTAAATCTTGAGAGAAAAACCAACCATCACCATCTTCATTATCACTTATTACATGAACGCCACTTAAAAGGGCCGATATGTCGTCGATTTTGTATTCCATATTATTTCTTACTCCTAAAATAAGTTGATCTGGATATGTTTAGTTCAATCTGAGGTCTACAGTGGCTGACCTGTACTCCAATGATCTATCATATGTTAGTCCTATAATCTAACGATAATGAAAAATGAGAGCGTCCGCTTTTCGCTCACAGCGGACATTTATCCCTCGACAAATTCAGAAGGTTCATTGATGATGATTGTCCGGTGATCTGACCCCATTCACATCGGGAGAGTTCTCTTGTCTTATCTCAATACTTTAAAAAAATGATGAGAAAATGACATAGATGATTAACGTAACACGCTGAAAAAACTGAGTACAAACAATAAACAATTTTCTCAATTTCGAAGATAAGTTTATGAGTTTTATATAGATAAGGACGGTCTCGAAAACCGGAGTAGGGGCAACTCTACCGGGGGTTCAAATCCCCCTCTCTCCGCCACTATTCAAGCACTTACCCTTCCTGTTGTCAGTGACGCACGTCCCGTTGAGTAAAACGAACAGAGATATAACGCCGAAGTTCCCTTCAGCGCCATTATGTTCGTCACATTTTCAATGACGATCACGAACAGCCAGGAAGCCTGGAATCACAGATTGCCGGTTCCACCATCTACCAGTAGTTCCGTACCTACGGTATAACCCGACTCATCAGATGCCAGATAGAGCGCGGCCTTCGCCAGTTCCGTTGGCGTACCCATGCGTCCCAGAGGCACCAGGCTGGCAATGTCACTTTGCAGCGTGCGCTGCGCTTCTTCACTAAGTCCCAGCTTATTGAGCGCGGGTGTGGAAACTGGGCCTGGGCTTAAGCCATTAACGCGTATTCCCCGGGGTAAGAGTTCTGCAGACAGTGTGCGTGCGAGCGATAATAATCCGGCCTTACTGGCGGCGTAAACGCTGCTGGTTGGCAGACCAATATGCGCGCTGACCGAGCCGCAAAGGATCACGGAAGAGGGATTACTCAGAAGTGGCAGCAGTGCCTGCAGCAAAAAGAAAGGCCCCTTTAGATTGATTTGCATCAGGCGGTCCCACTTTTCCTCATCCCACTCTTCGATCAGTCCGTGCGTGACGTCACCCGCATTGACGAAAACGGCATCCAACCCCGGCCAACGCGAAGCGAGGGTTTCTGCCAGCCCTTTTTGTGCCTGAATATCCCCGGCATCGGTGGCAATCACCCATGCGCTGTCACCCAGAATGCGTTGGGCTTGAGCGAGCGTGCCGGGATTGCGTCCTGTGACAGCGACATGCGCGCCTTCGGCAATAAACTCCTGCGCAGTTGCCAGACCAATACCACTGGTCCCGCCTGTAATGAGCGTATATTTACCTGTTAAGCGACCCATTTTACTTCTCCTGAATTGTCTCTGGAGAATGCACTATAGAAACGTTAGTATCTAAAGGAAACCAGGTACCAAATGGATACTAAAGAGGCAAGAGGTGTGCTATGGCGGAATCAGCCGACGGTGTAACGGAGAAAAATGTTCAGCATCAACCCTGTCCGATGACTCGCTTCGTCAGTCTGGTCTCCGGGAAGTGGGCAATACCGATTTTGTACCGTCTGATCGTACTGAATGCCCCGGTGCGTTTCGGCGAGTTATTGCGGGCTGCAGCCCCCATTACGCAAAAAGAACTGACAAAACAGCTGCGTTTATTTGAGTTACGCGGACTGGTGTCACGTACAGTTTATCCGGAAATTCCACCGCGCGTTGAGTATCAGATAACGCCATTGGGATTGACCATGCATGGTGCACTGGCGCCTCTGGCTGACTGGATGCGGGAAAATGGCGACAAGCTCAATACTGAGTGACATTTCAGGCACAAAAAAGCCCGCCGGAAGCGGGCCTGGAATTATTCTGGCGATTAGAACTGATACACTAAGCCCACAGCAACGATGTCATCGGTCGCGATGCCATTGTCTGCATAGAAGTGGTCATCGTTATCCAGCAGGTTGATTTTGTAATCAACGTAGGTGGACATGTTTTTGTTGAAGTAGTAAGTCATACCTACATCAACGTATTTCACCAGATCTTTGTCGGTGTAGCGTGGGTTACCATCACCATCATGATCCTGACCACCCAGTTCCTTCCCTTTAGATACCAGGTAGGCGATAGAAGGGCGCAGACCGAAATCGAACTGGTACTGTGCAACCGCTTCAAAGTTTTTGGTCTGGTTGGCAATACCGCCATTGGTTTCACCTTTACCGCCGCCGTAATAGGTCATGTTGCGAGTTTCGGCATACATCGTGGCCAGATAGATATTGTTCGCGTCATATTTCGCGCCAATGGTCCAGGCTTCAGCTGTTTCACCACCGGCGTAGTTGTTGGCACGAGAACGATCGCCATATCCGCGAGAAACCTGATCATCCGTGCGGTCAGATGAAGAATAGGCAGCACCCAGGCTTAAACCGAAGTCAAAGTCATAAGAGGTGGACATACCGAAACCGTCGCCGTTTTCCTGGGCCAGTTTACGATATGTGCTATTGCCCGAGCCTTCCTGGCCAAAACTTGCGCCTTCATTGTTGCCCTGATACTGCAGCGCGAAGTTCAGGCCATCAACCTGACCAAAAAAGCCTTTGTTACGGTAGGTGGCTACGCCGTTAGTACGACCCAGCATATAGACGTCGGTCTGGGTGTAGGAGTCACCACCAAATTCCGGCAGCATATCAGTCCACGCTTCGACGTCATAAACCACGCCGTAGTTACGACCATAGTCGAAGGTACCATTCTGACCGAAACCTAAACCCGCGAAGCCCAGACGCGTTGCGGAATCGCCTTTGTCACCTTCGGTACCGCTTGCGTTAATGTTATATTCCCACTGACCGTAACCAGTCAGTTGATCCATGATCTGGGTTTCACCCTTGAAGCCCAGACGCACATAGGACATGTCGCCATCACTGTCAGTGTTGTCTGAGAAGTAGTGCAGTCCATCCACTTTCCCATAGAGGTCCAGTTTATTGCCGTCTTTATTATAGACTTCAGCAGAATGGGCTGCGCCAGCAATCAATAATGCTGGAACGAGCATTGCCAATACTTTTCTTTTCATTATGTATTCCCTTATGATAATAATCTTCATGAATAAGTGCTGCTTTCCAGAAGAGCACGTCTGGATACTATTCCAGGAGTTCATTTTATTTTAAAAATAACATGTAACAATTGTATTTTAAATATTTCTAAATGTTTCAATGTGGGTATTTATAATTCATATTGTATGATAAATATAAAACAAATTCATTATCTTTATGGTTTAATATCAAGTATTTATGCTTTTTTGTTTTGATATTGATGACTTGGATGTTTTCCAGATGACAATCGTACCCATTTGCCGAATGTGATAATTAAAAAAAACCGGCATAAATGCCGGTTATAAAAAAATGATTAAATGATAAAAAGGCTAATAACACGTTTATAGTGCCATGATTAATATAAAACAAAAACCAGATTGATGGGTTGGCGTTTTATTTGTTTATGATATGAGTAAATAAACAGGAGTCTGGATATTTTTGAAAATAAACGGAAATAACAGAGTGTTTTGTGACATAACTAAAATTGCCCTGGATCAATACATCTGCAAAATCAATGATTCGTGGCTATATTGTGACGCACAGAACAGAAAAATGTGACTATAATCACAAAAAAGAGCAAAAAAAATCTTTCGAGTTACGTCACAAAAATGGAGTTTCCTTTGAGCAGTATGGAAGAAAAAGCAACGCGGAGTCTGGGCGGTAAACTGGCATTGTGGGTGTTTTACGCTTTCTGCGTCTATTTTGTCTGGGCCATGCTTCGTTATGCCTGGGTGATCAGCCACATCCAGTCAATTCCGGTTGCCGGATTTGAAAGTTCGCTTGGCTCAACCAGCGGAAAATGGATGGGGGCTTTGCTGGGGTTTCTGGTACTTGGGCTGGTGGGGCTGATTCTTGGCGGCATCGCCTGGTATACGCGCCCGCGTCGTCAGCCAACGTGAAGCTGCCGGAGAAACTTGCTACTGTAGCCTTTCTTAACGTACGGGAGGCACTGTGGATCTTCAGCACTGGCAATCACAATTTGAAGCATGGCTATGCCATCATCACACCCGGCAGGACGCCGCGCATGATATTTTTCACTTCCGCCGCGTCTGGGCGACATCCCGACAGTTGATGGAGGGACAGACGGTCGATGAGCTGGTCGTGCTGACCGCGTGTTATTTTCATGACATTGTCAGCCTTGCCAAAAATCATCCGGATCGTTATCGCTCGTCGGTCCTGGCGGCGGCAGAAACCTGCCGTATCCTCATCCGTGATTTTCCCGCTTTCCCCGAGTCGCAACTGGCCTCGGTTTGCCATGCGATTGAAGCCCACAGTTTTAGCGCAAATATTGCCCCCCTCACTCTGGAAGCGAAAATTGTTCAGGATGCCGACAGGCTTGAAGCGCTGGGCGCGATTGGGTTGGCGCGTGTTTTTGCCGTTTCCGGCGCGTTAGGCGTGGCGCTTTTTGATGGCGAAGACCCCTTCGCCGAGCGGCGAGCGCTCAACGATAAACAGTTTGCCCTTGATCACTTCCAGACCAAATTACTGGCGTTGCCCGACACCATGCAAACCGAGCGTGGCCGGGAACTGGCCCGGCATAATGCCGGCTTCCTGGTGAACTACATGGCAAAACTGAGCGCGGAGCTAAAAGGGGAGTACGAATCTGTCGATCCGGCGGTGATCCGCACGTTTAGTCCCAGCCACTCGTGAGGCCAATTTTATGTTAACCTGACGCCACTCTTTTTTGGTCGGTTAACGATATGCAGCAAAATCTTTCAGTAACAGGTTCGCTGGTTCCCGCAACAGACAGCAATGCAGACGTTGCGCAGGCGTTATTGGCGAAATTGTTGGAAATTTATGATGTTAAAACGCTGGTGGCTCATCTGAATGGAATCGGCGAGAACCACTGGAGTCCGGCCATTTTAAAGCGCGTGGTGGCGAATGCCTCCGCCTGGCACCGATTAAGCGAACGAGAGTCGGGGTTTTTGCGTACCCTGTTGCCCACGCCGCCAGCGCACCATCCGCACTATGCCTTCCGCTTTATCGATCTCTTTGCCGGTATTGGCGGTATTCGTCGCGGATTTGAGGCGATAGGCGGGCAGTGTGTGTTTACCAGCGAGTGGAACAAACATGCGGTGCGTACCTATAAAGCTAACTATTACTGCGACCCGGCCAGCCACCACTTTAATGAAGACATTCGCGACATCACGCTCAGCCATCGCGAAGGTGTCAGCGACAGTCAGGCGGCGGATCATATTCGTCAGCATGTGCCGCAACATGATGTCCTGCTGGCAGGCTTTCCGTGCCAGCCGTTTTCCCTTGCCGGGGTGTCGAAGAAAAATGCGCTGGGACGCGCCCACGGTTTTGCCTGCGATACTCAGGGAACACTGTTCTTTGACGTTGTGCGAATCATCGATGCCCGCCGTCCACCGATTTTTGTTCTGGAAAACGTGAAAAACCTGAAGAGCCACGATCAGGGCAAAACGTTCCGCATTATTATGCAGACGCTGGACGCTCTGGGTTACGACGTTGCCGATGCAGAGGATAATGGCCCGGACGATCCGAAAATCATCGACGGCAAACATTTTTTGCCGCAGCACCGGGAACGCATCGTGCTGGTCGGGTTTCGTCGCGATCTGAACCTGAAGCGCGATTTTACCCTGCGTAACATCAGCACGCGTTACCCGCCGCGGCGGACGACGCTGGCGGAATTACTGGAACCAGTGGTTGAAGCCAAATATGTGTTGACGCCTGTACTGTGGAAATATCTCTACCGCTACGCGAAAAAACATCAGGCGAAAGGTAACGGTTTTGGCTACGGCATGGTCGATCCCGCGAATCCGAATAGCGTGACGCGAACGCTTTCCGCGCGCTATTACAAAGATGGTGCTGAAATTCTGATCGACCGCGGTTGGGATTTCGCCACCGGGGAAGTGAATTTCGACGATCCGCAAAATCAACAGCATCGTCCACGTCGCTTGACGCCGAGAGAGTGCGCACGACTAATGGGCTTCGAGTCGCCGCAGGGATACCAGTTCCGTATCCCTGTTTCTGACACCCAGGCCTATCGCCAGTTTGGAAACTCGGTGGTCGTGCCCGCGTTCGCCGCCGTGGCGAAATTGCTGGAAGAGAACATTAATGCGGCGGTCGCGTTACGGCAGCAAGAGAGCGCTCATGGCGGACGTTCACGATAAGGCAACGCGCAGTAAAAACATGCGGGCCATTGCAACCCGCGATACGGCTATCGAAAAACGACTGGCGGGGCTGCTGACGGAGCAGGGGCTCGACTATCGCGTTCAGGATGCTTCACTACCCGGTCGTCCTGATTTTGTGGTGGATGAGTATCGCTGCGTCATTTTTACCCACGGCTGTTTCTGGCACCATCATCACTGTTATCTGTTCAAAGTGCCCGCGACGCGCACCGATTTCTGGCTGGATAAGATTGGTAAAAACGTGGCGCGCGATCGCCGCGATATCCAGAATTTACAGGAACTGGGCTGGCGGGTGCTGATCGTCTGGGAATGTGCGCTACGCGGACGGGAAAAGCTTAGCGACGCTGCGCTGTCAGAACGTCTTGAAGAGTGGATCTGCGGCGGCGGCGCGCCCGCGCAGATCGACACTCAGGGGATGCATTTACTGTAACGTTTTTTTGTTTTCCACCGCGTCAGGCATCGGTTTGGCCGGGAAAAGGTATTTCCCCAATGTGACCAGAACGACCGCAAAGACAATGACCCCCAGCGCCAGCCATTCAATCGGCGCCAGACGTTCACCTCCCAGTCCCGTCCCCAGTAACACCGCAACGACCGGATTCACATAGGCATAACTGGTTGCCAGCGCGGGGCTGACGTTACGGATCAAATACATATAGGCATTGATGGCAATGATGGAACCAAACAACGCCAGGTAGCCGACCGCCAGCAAGCCTGACAGCGACGGCAGCGCGGTCAGTTTTTCACCGCTGAGCAGTGAGGCACACATCAGTACGATCCCGGCGGCGAGCATCTCTATTGCGCCGGCCATCATCCCCACCGGTAGCGTAATACGCGAACCGTAGACGGAGCCAAACGCCCAACTGATCGAACCGATCAGAATTAATATCGCCCCCCACGGATTGCCGCTCAGATTACCACTGCTGTTGAGCATCACGATCCCCGCCAGCCCAATCGCAATCCCCAGCCATTCGAGCCTGCGGGTTTTAATGCCAAAGAAATGGCTAAAGCACAGAGTGAATAGCGGCACCGTCGCCACCACGACCGCCGCGATCCCGGAAGGGACGTTTTGATGCTCCGCCACGGTAACCAGACCGTTGCCGACGGCCAGCAGTAAAATACCAATCAGCGCCGCGTTAAGCAGAGGACGAAGCGGCGGCAGTTTATGGCCGCGCAGTAGTAAAAAGGCGGTTAACAGTCCTCCGGCGGCGAGAAAGCGCACGCCAGCCATCATCAGCGGCGGCCAACTTTCCACACCGATACGGATGACGAAATAGGTGGAACCCCAGATGATATACAGCGCGAACAGCGCGCTGAAAAGCGGTAACAACTGCCTGAAACGCATAATCCCTCACGTGAAAAACGCTAACAAGCGACATAGTAAACGCGAAAACTATCAGGCTGGCGAGCGATATAATTCATGCATCTTGTTAAAAAAATGTTGACGAATAACACCAGTTTCGGCCTCGCGTGTTTTACTCCATACTTAACGCTTCAAGAATAAAAAAATGAGGGAATAATTTTGGCAGGAAGTAGCTTACTGACCTTACTCGATGATATCGCCACGCTGTTGGATGACATCTCGATGATGGGCAAACTGGCCGCGAAGAAAACCGCTGGTGTACTGGGGGATGACCTGTCGCTTAACGCGCAGCAGGTGACGGGGGTAAGAGCAAACCGCGAGTTGCCGGTGGTCTGGAGCGTTGCGAAAGGCTCGCTGGTTAACAAAGTGATCCTGGTGCCGCTGGCGCTGCTCATCAGCGCCTTTATTCCCTGGGCGATTACGCCGTTGTTGATGATTGGCGGTGCCTTCCTCTGTTTTGAGGGCGTGGAGAAAGTCCTGCACACCTTCGAATCGCGAAAACACAAAGAAGATCCGGCTGAGCGACAGCGGCGGCTGGAAGCGCTGGCGGCGCAGGATCCGCTGGCGTTTGAGAAAGATAAAATCAAAGGCGCAGTGCGAACCGACTTTATTCTTTCAGCAGAGATCGTGGCGATTACGCTCGGGATTGTGGCCGAGGCGCCGTTGCTCAACCAGGTGCTGGTTTTGTCAGGCATCGCGCTGGTGGTGACCATTGGCGTTTATGGCCTGGTTGGTCTCATCGTTAAGCTGGATGATATGGGGTACTGGCTGGCAGAAAAAACCAGCGTGCTGGCGCAGACATTAGGGAAAGGGCTGCTGGTTGTCGCGCCGTGGTTGATGAAATCACTGTCGGTGGTGGGTACGCTGGCCATGTTCCTGGTGGGCGGGGGAATTGTGGTACACGGTATTGCGCCGTTGCATCATGCCATTGAACAGTTTGCCCAGCAGCAAAATGCTGTGGTGGCGTTGATTTTACCGACGCTGCTGAATCTGGTATTGGGGTTTATCATCGGTGCCATCGTTGTGCTGCTGGTGAAAGCCGTTGCCAGAATGCGCGGGGTTGCGCACTAAAAGTCTTCCTCAGAATGAGGCAAAACCGGACATCCTCGTCTAAGGTGAAAACGTTCACTGGATACAGGAGGTAACATGGTTTTTTTGGTCAGTGAGGAAGTGACTGTGAAAGAGGGCGGTCCGCGTATGATTGTCACCGGCTATTCCAGCGGTATGGTGGAGTGTCGGTGGTATGATGGGTTTGGCGTCAAGCGAGAGGCATTCCATGAGTATGAACTCGTCGCTGGCGCTACCTGTAGACGGTGTGATGAAGCCTGATGACAAAACGCCCGGCGGATGTCGGGCGTTTTCTTAAAAAATGCGTGACGGCAACAATACGTAACGTACTGCGTTATGCCAGGATTAGGAAAGCAACAGCGAGTAGGGAGTGGGCAGAGTGCCGCACGAAGCAACGATGGAAAACGGGGGCTGGCTGAAAACGTTGGCGCGGCGACTCGGCCCTGGCCACGTCGTGAATCTCTGCTTTCTGATTGTCATGTTTTTTTCGACTCTTCTGACCTGGCGGGAAGTGGTCGTCCTGGAAGACGCCTATATCTCCAGCCAGCGTAATCATCTGGAAAATGTCGCCAACTCGCTCGACAAGCAGTTGCAATTCAATGTGGATAAGCTGCTGTTTCTGCGTGACGGGATGCATGAGGCGCTGATCACCCCGCTGGGGTTTTCGGTCTTAAGAGATGCGGTTACCCATTTTGAGCAGTTGCGTCATTCACGCGTCTGGCAGCTTGAGCTGGATAAGCGACGGACGCTGCCGCTGAATGGCGTTTCTGATGCGTTTGTAAGTCAAACTCAGTTGCTCTCGCGTGACGATCAATCGCTGAATAACGAGCTGACCGCCGCGCTGGAAGTGGGCTATTTGTTGCGTTTAGCGATCATCCGTACATCGATGTCGCAACAGGCGATGTATGTTTCGCGCGCGGGCTTTTACGTCTCCACGTTACCGACATCGCTGTCCAGCGATATTACTACCCGATATTACGACTACGTGATCCAACCCTGGTTTACCGAGCAGTCGCAGCGAAAAAACCGCATGCGCGGCGTACGCTGGTTCACCACGCCGTCACCCGATCTCTCTTACGAGCAGCAGCGCGTGACCGTTAGCGTACCGCTGGATTATCACTTTTACTGGCTTGGCGTGCTGGCGATGACCATCCCCGTGTCGGCAGTTGAACGGTTTATGGATGAAGCCATCGATAAGGACGTGGAGGGGGTGTATCAACTCTATGACAGCAAACTGAAGCTGCTGGCCGGTTCCTCGGCGGAATTGAGAAATGCGAACACCTTTGATGAGCGCGAACTGGCGATGCTCGCGCACGATATCGAGCAGGATACCGTAGGCGGTTTGCGCATGGGGAGCCGCTACATCAGTTGGCAACGTCTGGATCATTTCGATGGCGTACTGGTGCGGGTACATACTTTAAGCGAAGGGGTACACGGCGATTTCGGCAGCATCAGTATTGCACTGGCGTTACTGTGGGCGCTGTTCACCGCGATGCTGATCATCTCCTGGGTGGTCATCCGTCAAATGGTCAGCAATATGTTTGTGCTGCAAAGTTCACTCCAGTGGCAGGCCTGGCACGATACGCTGACCCGCTTGTATAACCGCGGCGCGCTCTTTGAAAAAGCTAAGCACTTGACTCAGCGTTGCCGAACGCAAAAACAACCGCTGTCGGTTATTCAGATCGATCTGGACCACTTCAAAAGTATTAATGATCGCTTTGGTCATCAGGCCGGGGATCGGGTGTTAACGCATGCCGCAGGCTTAATCAGCGGGACGTTGCGTACTTATGATGTTGCAGGGCGAGTCGGCGGGGAGGAGTTCTGTGTGGTCCTGCCGGAAACGTCTCTGGCGCAGGCGGAGCAGATAGCTGAGCGCATCCGCCTGCGGCTGAATGAGAAAGAGATTCTGGTGGCGAAAAGTGCCACGTTGTGGATTAGCGCCTCACTCGGGGTGAGCAGTACCCAGGAGACCGGAGACTATGATTTTGAGCAGCTCCAGTCACTGGCGGACCGTAGACTCTACCTGGCAAAACAGGCAGGCCGTAACCGGGTCTGTGTCTCGGATAAAGGCTAAGGCGTGGCGAAAAAATGGGTCATGCCTTCGTCCCAGCCTTCCGGTCCCTCTCGCTGCGTGCGGTAAACCTGCACGGTGCTGTCGGGGCGTAAAATTACCCCTTCGCGACTTAAGCCTTTCACGATGACGGCGTAATCCATCGCCTCCAGCAGTGGCGCGTCATTCGGGCCATCACCCAGTCCGACGGTGACCGGACGTCGCTTCCACTGGCGCTGATAGAGATCAATCAGCCCGTTTGCAGCCTGATCTTTTCCAGCGCTGGCATCCAGGACATGCCAGAATCGCGCGCCCTGAACAAACTGTAATCCCAGGTCGTTTAGCTGTCGGGTGAAGTCGGCCATTCGATCATCGCTGTCGCGCCAGATCAGCGTGACTGAAGCTTCATGCAGGCGCGTTAAGCTGGCCTGGGCATGTGTCAGGCCAGTCCACTCGGCGATGGTGGATTCATCGACATCATCAAACGTCGTAAATTTAAACGAGGATCGGGTACGAAGTTTGTTAATCACGGCGCTAATTTCAGCATGTGAAGCACCGGCTATCTGTCGCGGGAAGTCAGGATGCGTCTGCCAACGGCTGTCCAGTTCAACCACGGCGCCATTCTCAGCAATCAGCGGCAATCCCTGTAAGCCGAGTAACTTCTGGATGTGCAGCATTTCCGCCGCCGTTTTGCTGCTGCACAGGATCAGCGGAATATTTTTCTCACTCAGTAGGGCGAGCCAGGCGGCGGCAGGCTGCCAGTCATAAGTGTGACTGTCCAGCAGCGTGCCATCCAGATCGGTAAAAATCAGCAATGGAGCGTCGAGTGAAAGCATTTTTATTCCTGTCACGTGGGTTGCCGTATTCTGGATAAATCCTAAAAACAGGGTGTTTGGCCTGAAGGGGAAATGGGATCGATCCCGTCATCAGGCGCGCTGGCAGCCGGTCCGTTCCAACCATTAGAAGGATTAATCATTTGTCTGAAAAATATTTGCTTGTCATACAAAAAAATTGCGGATAAGGTTTAGCGTACATCAGATTTCCTGGTGTAACGAATTTTCAAGTGCTTCTTGCATAAGCAAGTTTCATCCCGACCCGTCAGGGTCGGGATTTTTTTCGCTGCAGCTCATCGATTAATTTCCGTCACGCTAAAATCATGGATGTCGAGCTCAAATGCCTCGGCCAATTCATGCCATGTATGATACTCACGGCCATCCACACTGACTCTGTCCGGGTCGTTTCCGCTACGATGGATCTCACTCTCGCTGATTTCATTAATCGCCGCCAGCAACGCGTCAACATCGACGCTGACTTCACGTTTTGCGGTATCGCTGTACTCTTTCGCGGTCTTCATTTCAACCTCGTCATTCACCGTGCCACAGACTAAGTATAGACCGTTGAGAAAACCCGCAATCGAACCGCTCAGACGCTGTCAGTCAGCGGTTTTTGTTCTACACTGGCACAAAGCCACAGGAGGATAATGATGAAGGTGAATGATCGGGTCACAGTCAAAACGGACGGCGGTTCTCGTCGTCCTGGCGTGGTACTGGCAGTGGAAGAGTTTAGTGAAGGCACAATGTACCTGGTTTCGCTGGAAGACTACCCGCTCGGCATCTGGTTCTTTAATGAGTCAGGGCATCAGGATGGTATCTTTGTGGAGAAGGCAGAGTAGGATTGCGACAGCCGATGTAAACCCGGCTGGTGGGACATCCACCAGTCGGGACGTCTCATCGCATGTTAACAAAGATACCGTTGGTCACGTTATCGGTTAGTCTGACGACATGATAGATAACCTGTTTGTTATGCGTCTTTATCTTTCGTTTTATATTCCCCTTATGGGATGACACCGTTTTTGCCTTGATATTCATTTGATCCGAAATTTGAATTGTTCCCTGGCCTTCCATCCACATGCGCAGCATGCTGGACTCAGTACGACTTAATGATAACGTCGGTAAATTTATTACACTGGCGGAATCCGTCTCTTTTTTCAGAATATCGCCAAGGAGATCGTCCAGGGATTCTGGCTTTATTGACTTTGAACTGATCAATAAGTTTTTTCTGACTAACAGATATTCATCAAAATGAACATTGGCAATTGCCATAAAAACAATAAATAACGTATTGGGATGCTGATTAATGATTTGCTTTATATGCTGACTGTTGGCTGGGTCATGGATAAAACAGTCTTCATTAATAAACACCACAGAAGGTTGGTGTGTATCACAAGCGATGTCGAGTTCGTCAACGGTCTCGATGTCGTTGATTTCCCTTTTTTTCACCCCTCTGCTTACCAGATACCCGGTCAAACCTAGCCGGGTGTAACTGCATAGATCCATAATAATCGTTGACATGGCTTACCCTCACTCAATGCGTAACGATAATTCCCCTTACCCGAATATCTCACACAACTTAACGGAACCGAATGCTTCACCTAATGAGACGCGTTTGCGGTTTTCAGGCGGACTTACTATCCCGTAAAGTTACGTATAATTTGCCTGGAATTGTCTTAAAGTAAAGTAAATGTTGCGTTATGTGAGTGAGATAAAAACAAATAAAGCGCGTGAGAGTTATCCTGGTAGATGTTTTTACTGAATGAATTTAGGATAATCCTTAGAATAACAAGATAAACATTATGGACTATTATTAACGGGCAATTCACTAACAATATCAGCTAATAAATTGAAAATTTCGCTAAATAGGTGTTCACAAAACGGCGCAATCAACGGCATTAATGCCGCGATTAACGCGATGCCCACGGTCAGGGTAAGCGGAAAACCAATCACAAATACGGATAATTGCGGTGCCATACGATTTAGTAATCCCAGTGCCAGGTTCAGCGTTAGCAGCATGGTGATGACCGGCAGCGCCAGCATCAACCCGTTGAGGAAGATCAGGCTGCCCGCTCTGGCCAGCGCCAGAAACGCGTTGCTGTTCACCGGATTACCGCCAATGGGCAGGGTGTGGAACGTGTCGACCAACAGCGAAATCAGCCACAGATGACCGTCAAAGGTCAGGAACAGCAGCATCGCCAGCATATCGATGATTCTGGCAAGCACCGGCATATTCAGATGGCTTGCCGGATCGACAAAGGTGGCAAAGGAAAGCCCCATCTGCAGACCGATAATCTCACCCGCTGTACGCACCGCCGCAAAGGCAAACTGCATGGTAAAGCCGAGCGCGATGCCGATCAGAATTTGCTGCATCGCCAGCCATAACGCATTAAACGAAAAAATCGGCACGTCGTTAGGCGGCAACGAAGGGGCAATGACGAGGGTAATGATGATCCCCAGCCCCAGCTTTACCCGTTTGGGGACGGCACGTTCACTGAGGATCGGAGCGGTAGTAATCAGCGCCAGTACGCGCAGCAGCGGCCAGAAATAGAGGCTCAGCCACTGCAGCCATTGATCGCTGGTTACCTGCAACATCCGTCGTCTTACCCGATGATGTATGGCAGGTTGGTGAACAGCGTGCGCACGTAATCCAGCAGCAAATTCAGCATCCACGGACCGGCCACGATAATCGCCGTAAACACCGCCACGATTTTCGGGATAAACGACAGTGTCATTTCGTTAATCTGTGTGGCGGCCTGTAAAATACTGATGATAAGCCCCGTCACCAGCGCGACCAGCAGCAGGGGGGCGGCAAGCGCGAGGGCAACTTTCATGGCCTCGGTGCCAATCATCATGACCGATTCGGGTGTCATTTTTCGCCTCTAACTGTAGAAACTTTGTGCAAGCGAACCCACCAGCAGTTGCCAGCCATCAACCAGCACGAACAACATCAGTTTGAACGGGAGGGCAATGGTTGCCGGGGGAACCATCATCATCCCCAGCGCCATCAGCACGCTGGCGATCACCAGGTCGATAATCAGGAAAGGAATGAAAATCGTAAAGCCGATCTGGAACGCGGTTTTCAGCTCGCTGGTCACATAGGCGGGAAGCAAAATGCGCATCGGTACCGCTTCTGGCCCCTGAAGCGGACCGCTGTTTGCCAGACGGGCGAACAGGGCCAGATCGGCTTCGCGGGTCTGGCGCAGCATAAATTCACGTAGCGGCTGTGCGCCTTTGTCCAGCGCTTCCTGCATCGAGATTTTCTCTTCGCTGAACGGTTGATAGGCCTCAACATAAATCTTGTCGATGACCGGCGACATGATGAAAAAGGTCAGGAACAGCGCCAGTCCCAGCAGCACCTGGTTTGGCGGTGCGGACGGTGTACCGAGCGCATTACGCAACAGACCGAAGACGATGATGATGCGGGTGAAGCTGGTCATCATCAGCAAAATAGCCGGAATAAAGGTCAGCGAGGTGATGAAGACCAGCGTCTGTACGGGGAGCGACCAGCTTTGTCCGCCGCCGGGCAGCGGTTGGCTCACCAGTCCAGGAAGTTGCGCCAGCGCGGCGGGGCTGATTAGCCATAGACCGGTCAGCGTAAGGGATAACAAACGGCGCATCAGGATCTCCCGGAACGCTTAAGCAAACTCTTCATCATGGCCTGAAAATCGGCAGGAGCAGACGGCGTCTCTTCTGGCACGACAGAGGCTGGGGGGAGGGTATGCAGCACATTGATGGTTGACGCCGTGACGCCAAGCACCAGCCGTGCATCCTCAACATCCACAATCACCACCCGCTCGCGCGGACCCAATGAGGTACTGGCGGAGACTTTCAGGCCGCGCGTACTGCCGCCTTTCGGCGCAAAACCCAGGCGCTTGATTACCCAGGCGGCTACCAGGATCAACAGGATGATCCCCAACAGCGCGCCGCTTACCTGCATCAAAGGCGAGCCCGGTACGGCAGAAGGCTGTTGAACGGTGGCCTGGGTTTTCATGATTAACGACTCAGACGACGCATACGCTCGGACGGGGTGATGATGTCGGTAATGCGTACACCGTATTTATCGGCCACGACCACCACTTCACCCTGGGCGATCAGATAGCCGTTGATCAGGATATCCAGCGGTTCACCCGCCAGGCCGTCCAGCGCCACCACGGAACCCTGCGTCAGACGCAGCAGCTCCTTAATGGTCATCCGCGTGCGGCCCAATTCAACGGTCAGTTTGACCGGAATATCCATGATTAGATCGATATCCTGTAGCGTGCCGCTGACATCGCCACCGCCAAGCTGCTGGAAAACGGCGTCGGCCGCACTTTTGCTGGTCGTGGTTTTTTGCTCGTTTAACGCGTCAGCCCACAGATCGTCCAATGCGCCAGTGTTCTCATCAGACGGATTATTCATGTCACTCATTTGGGCTGTTCCTCATTCAGCGAATTCAAAATCGGGTTAATCAAATGTTCCACGCGTAACGCATACTGGCCGTTAACCGTGCCGTATTGGCTGGTCAGTACAGGTACACCGTCCACATGAGCAATAATGCGGTCTGGTTTTTCTATTGGCAGCACATCGCCGGGTTGCAGTTTTAATATCTGAGAAAGGCGCAGCGGAATATCGGCAAAGTTCGCCACCAGCTCCAGCTCGGAGTGTTGAACCTGACGCACCAGATTGTCGCGCCAGTTCTGATCTTCATTGCGGGAGTTTTCCAGCGGCGGGTTCACCAGCAGTTCGCGCAGCGGTTCAATCATGCTGAACGGCAAACAGATGTTGAACTCACCGGTCAGGTTGCCAATCTCGACATGGAAAGGGGTATTGACCACGATATCGTTCGGTGACGTGGTGATGTTGGTAAACTTCACCTGCATTTCAGAACGCACGTATTCCACTTCCAGCGGATTGATCGCCTTCCAGGCGTCGCTATAACCTTCCAGCGCCAGTTTCAGCATGCGGTTGATGACGCGCTGTTCGGTGTGGGTAAACTCGCGGCCTTCCACTTTCGTCGGGAAGCGGCCATCACCGCCAAACAGGTTGTCGACGGCGATAAACACCAGGCTCGGCGAGAACACTACCAGACCCGTACCGCGCAGCGGCTTCAGGTGGATCAGGTTCAGGTTGGTCGGTACCGGCAGGTTACGAGCAAACTCGTGATACGGCTGAATGCGGATCGCGCCGACGGTGATATCCGGACTACGACGCAACAGGTTAAACAACCCCATCCGGAACTGACGGGCAAAACGTTCGTTGATGATCTCCAGCGCCTGCAGACGCTCGCGCACTACGCGACGCTGGGTATTGGGATCGTACGGGCGAATTTCGCTGTCGCCCGCGATACCCGGAGTCGGCTCGTCTTTCGTGTCGCTGTCGCCATTCAACAGCGCATCGATTTCAGCCTGAGAAAGAATACTGTCGCCCATGTCTTTACCGCAGAATGAAAGCTGTATACAGCACGTCGGTGACGTCCTGTTTGGGTTGTCCGGCAACGAGCGGAGGGGAAAGCGTCTCTTTAATCGCCGCGATCAATTTTTGCTTACCTTCTTCGGTAGACAGTGCGTTGGCGTCCTGACGAGAGAACAGCAACAGCAGACGGCTACGGACTTCTGGCAAATATTCGTTCAGGCGCGTGCGCGTAGCTTCATCCTTCAGACGCAGCGTCACGCCGATATACAGAACGCGATCCGCATCGCCCAGATTGACGGTAAACGTATCCAGGGCGAAGAACACCGGCGCAGGCGGCGGCGGTGGCTCATTGGCCGCCGGAGTGGGATGCTGCTGCATACGCCAGTAGCTATAGCCTGCGGTGGCGCAGGCGGCAAGGGTAATGATTACCAGCAGCGGGATCCAAATTGAGCGTTTGCTCTTTTTGCTAATCGCGGAATCAGTCATCTGATACGGGCTTCCTGTTTCGGTACAGCTTATCGGCTGATTATCCCGTGTCCTGACCACGGCAAAGCGTGGAAAAGACGCGGATAATCATGCTACCTCTGGCGTTAGGCGAAGATATCGACGGCGCCATTACCGCGTGCGGCGGACTGGAGCGAAGCGGGAACCGCCAGCTCGCTCTCGTCATCAACCATGAGCCGATCCTGTCCCTGCGTGCGAGCCGTCTGCTGCTGTTGGGATGAGGCGTGCTGCTGGTCGGCGAAACTCTCGCTGCTAATGCTGCTTTGTCCCAGTTGAATGCCACTTTCCGCCAGTTGCGTGCGCAGCGTCGGCAGGGCGGCTTCCAGCGCCGCGCGAACGTGACTATGGGCTGAGACCATCTGCAATTGTGCCTGGTTATCATCAAGTTTAAGCGAGATATGTACCTGACCCAGATCTTCCGGATGCAGACGCAGTTCCGCGCTCTGCTGACCCTGACGGGTAAACAGCGTGATGTGTTGACTCAGGGATTGCTGCCACTCATGGCTACCCAACGGTGCGCTCAGAACCGGTGCGGCGCTGGTGGGCAGCGGTTGTGAGGCGGAATGCGGGGTTGTGGTCATCGCGATGCCTGGCGTCACGGGTGAAGGCGTACTGTCGATCTCCGCGTTGAAGGCAGCGGCAGCCACCACAGGCGTAGTGACCGGCTGACCTTTAGCGCTTTCCGCAGCGATCATCGGCGTGGCATTGTCCATTTTGCTTTTTTTCGCATCGTCATGGGTCAACGGACTGGTCGCGGCCTGCGCGAGCGAACGGGGATCGGTGCTCAACGTGGTGCTCAGCACACGCCCTTTTTCACCGGTAGTTACCGGCGGTGTCGTCATTCCCGGTTGACCCGGCAGCATGGCGAAAAGGGCGCTGAGGTTGGCGAGATCGTCATCGCTGAGAGCCGTGGCACCTTCATCTTTCTGCGCGGACTGGCGCAGGGCCGCGAGCGCACTGCTCTTTTGTGTGGGCGTCAGGGCGGACAGCAGGGCCTGCGCATCGCTCAGTCCTTTTTGCAACTCTTCAGACTGTCCTTCTTTGGCCGCTAACAGGTCGGCCAGTTTCACGGTCTGCGAAGCGTCACCGTCCTGTGCCAGCAGGCCTTTTTGCAGTTTGCCGCTGGCGGCCTGTATATCGGCTAACGTCAGCGGCGCGTCTTTACTCTGTGCGTCGCCTGCGCCTAATGCGCCTGCCAGCAGGGTCAGAAAATCCTGGGCGGAATCCGTCGCCTTACCGGACGACAAGCCGGTAATAAGGTCAGTGTCCGTGGTGACCCGTTGGGGTAAAGTGATCATTCTGGTTTCCTCATTGCTGCACGCTGCGCAAATTCATCCATTTTTTTCTGATCCAGGCGGTTTTCAGCCAGTAAGGCCGCCGCGTTCTGTCTGTCTTGTAAGGTTTGCCAGGCCTGAAGCCGTTGTTTTTTTTCACGCCAGCTGTTCAGCGCCATATCTACTTTTTGCGTCCACTGCGTTAACTGCTGGCGGTGTTGTTCCACCGCTTTTTCCAGGGTCTGAATAAATTGCTGGTAGTTAATCCAGCGATTACTGGCAATCCCCTGGCTCATATCGTTGTTGAGGTTGCTGCGATATTCATTCTGGTAGTCAAGCAGCATCGTGAGCTGTTCTTCCGCCTGCTGAAAACCGCGGCGCATTTCACCTAACAGCAGCGCCGCGTCATCCACCTCTTTTTCGGCGAGATCTTTGAGTGTTGCCAGTGCACCATGTTCAGCCATGACCATTACCCTCTTGCTTCATCACACCGTCGGGAAAATCAGATCGAGCGCCGACAGAGAATCCTCCCAGTCAGCGCGTTCGAAAATACCTTGCTGCAAAAACGCCTCCAGTTGTGGCCACAGCGCGATGGCTTTATCGAGCATCGGATCGCTGCCTTTGGCATAGGCGCCGACGCTGACGAGATCGCGGTTGCGCTGGAAGCTCGACAGCAACTGCTTGAAGTGACGCACTTTGGCGTAGTGTTGTTCCGTTATCAGCGCCGTCATCGCACGGCTGATCGACGCTTCAATGTCGATAGCGGGGTAGTGTCCGGCCTCCGCCAGACGTCGCGACAGCACAATGTGACCATCAAGGATGGCTCGCGCCGAGTCGGCAATCGGGTCCTGCTGATCGTCGCCTTCGGTCAGTACCGTATAAAAGGCGGTGATGGAACCGCCGCCGTGGATCCCGTTACCTGCGCGTTCAACCAGCGCCGGAAGTTTGGCGAAGACCGACGGCGGATAGCCTTTGGTGGCCGGTGGTTCACCGATCGCCAGCGCGATTTCACGCTGGGCCATGGCATAACGGGTCAGGGAATCCATGATCAGCAGCACGTGCTGACCGCGATCGCGGAAATCTTCGGCGATACGGGTGGCATAAGCGGCACCCTGCATGCGCAGTAAGGGCGACACGTCCGCCGGCGCGGCGATCACGACCGAACGCGCGCGTCCGTCGGCACCGAGAATGTTTTCGATGAAATCCTTCACTTCGCGGCCACGTTCGCCAATCAGTCCAACGACGATGACGTCGGCGCGGGTATAGCGCGCCATCATGCCAAGCAGCACGCTTTTCCCGACGCCGGAACCGGCGAACAGCCCCATACGCTGGCCGCGACCGACGGTTAACAGGGCGTTGATCGGGCGCACGCCGGTATCCAGCACATGCTCAATCGGCGTACGCTGCAACGGGTTAAACGGCTGGGTAATCAGCGCTCCGGTTTCCGTGGTGTCGGGGGAGGGAAGGCCGTCAAGCGGTTTGCCGCTGCCGTCGAGCACGCGACCTAACAGCGCCGGACCCAGCGGCAACTGTTTACCGCTTTGCAACCCTTCACCGGCGATGTTTTTGGCGTAGACACGCGCGCCGGGCAGAATGCCTTCGACCTCTTCGAGCGGCATCAGAAACAGGCGCTGACCGTTAAAGCCCACCACTTCACTTTCCACTTCGCGGGTTTCCGTTCCGTCCTGGCGTTCAATCACGCAGGTCGCGCCGAGCGGCAACTGCAACCCGGTGGCCTCCAGAACCAGGCCGGTGGCGCGGGTCAGTCGTCCGTAACGACGAACGGCCGGAAGCTGCGCCATTTTGGCTTCGAAATTATCCAGCGTCGTCAACCAGCGAGTCAGGCGTGAGGTCATCAGATCACTCCCGGCGCGGCCAGACGACACAGTTCTTGCCAGCGGGTCGCCACGCTGGCGTCGAGATCGCCTTCATCCGCAGAAACTTTGCAGCCGCCATGGTGCAGGGTCGGATCGCCACGCAAACGCCAGCCGTGCAGGCTGAGGGTGGCACCGAGCATCTCTTCAACGCGCTGTAAATCATCCGGATGGACGCGCAGCTGCGGTTTGCCGCTGAACAGGGGCTCCTGTTGTAAGAGCTGTTGGATCTGCTTGATTAAGGCGGAATTATCCACCGCGGGCGTCTGACCAATGACCTGACGCGCGGCTTCCAGCGCCATCTGCATCAGACGCGAAGCGATCACGCTGTCCAGCGCGTCCAGTGTGTGCTGGAATTCGCTGACCAGTTGTTGCATCCGCGCATGAAGCGGGGCCTGCTGGGTGCGCGCCTGCACCTGGCCCTGTTCAAGCCCTTGTGCCAACCCTTCCTGATAGCCTTGTTCATGACCGGACTTCCGTCCTTCCGCCAGTCCCGCGTTGTAACCTTGCTCGTGGGCCTGAATTTTCAGCTGGGCTAACTGTTGCTCAAGCTGTTGTTCCGCACTGATCTCGGGTTCGTCCTCTTCAGACGCGGGGTCATCGTCGTGCTCCATGGGCACAAATTCAGCCAGCGGCGACGCGAGATCGTCCGGGGTCCAGATTTTCCACGGCAGCTCGTTAGACATAAGTATCCTCGCCGCTGCCAATCATCATCTCGCCGGTCTCGGCCAGACGACGCACAATCAACAGAATGGCCTTCTGCTCGTTTTCCACTTGCGACAAACGCACCGGGCCACGGTTGGCGAGGTCGTCGCGCAGGATATCTGCCGCACGTTGCGACATATTGCGCAGGAACTTCTCGCGCAGCGGCTGTTCCGCGCCTTTCAGGGCGATCAGCAGCGACTCGGAATCCACTTCCTGCAGCAAACGCTGGATGCTGCGGTCGTCCACATCGACCAGGTTTTCGAACAGGAACATCTCGTCGATAATTTTTTGTGCCAGCTCGCCGTCGAATTCGCGCACAGCGGTAATAACCGCTTCTTCTTGCTGCGTTTTCATCAGGTTGATAATTTCTGCCGCCGTTCTCACGCCGCCCATTTTGCTGCGCTTGAGGTTCTGACCGTCGAGCAGGCCGTTGAGCACTTCGGTCAGTTCCGCCAGCGCGGCAGGCTGTACGCCGCCGAAGGTGGCGATACGCAGCATGACATCGTGACGCAGACGTTCGTCGAACAGCGCCAGGATATCCGCCGCCTGACCGCGTTTGAGGTGCACGAGGATGGTGGCGATAATCTGCGGGTGTTCGTCGCGGATAAGGTCGGCGGCGCTTTGCGGCTCCATAAAGTTGAGCGTTTCAATGCCGCTGGCGGTATCACGGGTTTCAAGAATATCTTCCAGCAGGCTGGAGGCTCGCTCTTCGCCCAGCGCCTTCACCAGTACCGAACGCAGATATTCGTTGGCATTGATGTTCAGGGCGGCGAACTGCTCGGCTTCCTGCTCAAACTCCGCCAGCACGTCGGTCAGCTGTTTGTTGGAGATCTGGCGGACGTTCGCCATGGCGGCGCTCAGGGTCTGCACTTCGCGCTGGGAGAGGTGTTTGAACACTTCCGCCGCGCGATCTTCGCCAATGGTCATCAACAGGATGACGCTTTTATCGGTACCGGAAAGAGCATTACTCATGATCGTTATTCATCCACTGGCGAATGACCAGCGCCACGACGCGCGGATCGTTATCTGACATTTCGCGAATGCGCTGGCTCATCACTTCGGCGCCCAGGCGCTGATTTGCCCGACGCTGCTGAGTCTGCTCATCTTTACTGAGGCGAACCTCAACGGCTTCTTCGGTCTCCTGACGGAGTTGCTCGCGTTCCTGCGCGGCTTTCGCCTCTTCAGCGCGACGGGTCAACTGCGGACGAATCGCTTTGCGCCACAGGATCCATGCCACCAACAGCACCAGCAACCAACGTCCGGCCGAGATCAACTGTTCGATAAACAACGGCTGTTTCCAGAACGGCAGTTCGCCAGCGTTGTCATCGGTAGCGCTGAACGGTGAGTTGACCACGTTCAGGGTATCGCCGCGCTTGTCCGAGAAGCCCATTGCTTCACGGGTCAAATCTTCAATCTGCTTCATTTGATCGGCAGTGAGCGGCAGCGGTTTGCCATCCGGCAACGTTTTGTAGTTCACGACCACGGCGACGGAGAGTCGCTGTATATCGCCGACGTTCATTTTTGTGTGGCGAATGGTGCGGTCAACTTCATAGTTGCTGGTTTCGTTGCGTTGGGTATTACGTGGACCAGCACTGGCGCTGGTGGCCGTCTGCTGCTGCGCGTTCTGTCCATTTTGTGCATTCTGCGCATTTTGCTGATTCGCTGGCGGCGTGGTGATCGGCGCCGTATTGGCTGGGGCAGGCTGGTTGGACAGCGCACCCGGTACGCCACCGGGCAGACCGGAGCCAATTTGCTCGCTTTCATTCAGTTGACGCGAACGCAGCACGGCCTGAGAGGCATCGCCGTTTGGCCGATACTGTTCTTCTGTCTGCTCTTTATTGGCGAAATCCAGCTGCGCGGTGACCTGCGCGTGGACATTCCCGTTACCGACAATCGGTGACAGGATCGATTCGATACGACGCTGGACACGGCCTTCCACGTCGCTGGCGTATTTCAGCTGTGCGTCGTTCAGATCGCGACTGCTGGTATTTGACTGCGTGAGCAGATGACCAGCCTGATCGACCAGCGTTACATTGCCCGGCGGCAGACCGGCTACCGCGCTGGAAACCAGATGGACGACCGCAGTGATTTGACCTTCATCCAGCGCACGCCCCGGTTCCAGATTGACGGTCACCGAGGCTGAAGGGGATTTCTGTTCACGCACGAACAGAGACGGCTTGGGCATTGCCAGATGTACGCGGGCGCGCTTAACCGGGCCAAGGGTTTCGATGGTGCGTGCCAGTTCGCCTTCCAGCGCACGCTGGTAGTTAACCTGCTCGCTAAACTGGCTGATGCCGAACTTTTCCTGATCCAACAGCTCAAAGCCCACCGCCCCCCCTTTCGGCAGTCCTTGTTGGGCAAGACGCAGGCGCAGTTCATGGACTTTGTCGGCTGGAACTTCAATCGCGCCACTGCCTTCCGAGAAGCGGTACGGGATGTTCATCTGGGTCAACTGGGTGACGATCGCGCCGCCATCCTGATCGGATAAATTGCTGAATAACGTACGATAATCAGGCGCTTTAGCCCACAACACCATCGCCACAATAATGGCGACGGCCGCAGAGCCTGCCACAATCAGAGGAATTTTGGGATTCGCACGCAGGCGATTAAGCCACTCGAGAGGTTTAGATTGGGTTGCAGCCGATGCAGTCGCGTTCATCTCGCACCTCGTGACTGCTCGTGGACGGCTTTATTTGCAAAGTGGAACAAGACTCACTCCCGGGTCAGCAAAATCGAAAAATTGACGGTCTCATTATTTGCGGTTTCGTTTTTTTCTATGCGGCAAAAACCGGGGTTTTTTATCGTTATTTAGCGCCTTTATCTTATTGACAAACTGGTAATCTCTGCTGCGTAGAAAACCATCCAGAGGATTATCATGTCAGCGATTCAGGGGATTGAAGGGGTTATCAGCCAGCTCCAGGCGACGGCGATGAGCGCCAGGGCGCAGGAGACACTGCCGCAACCGACCGTGAGTTTTGCCGGTCAATTACACGCGGCGCTGGACCGCATCAGCGATACGCAAACTGCTGCCCGCGTACAGGCGGAAAAATTCACGCTGGGTGAGCAGGGGATTGCGCTCAACGATGTGATGACCGATATGCAAAAAGCCTCAGTTTCCATGCAGATGGGAATTCAGGTGCGCAACAAACTGGTGTCGGCCTATCAGGAAGTGATGTCCATGCAGGTTTAGGTCATCTAACCTAATGATAATTATAATTAATAACCATTCGATCCAATCGCGTGTGGCATGGATGGGGCAAACTCACTCAATTTCTGGTTGAGGATGAGTACCTGGTCCTGGTTATTTTCAGCCATCCAGGATCCATACACCCGGTAAACCATTTGCGCATCGGTGTGGCCCATTTGCTTCGCGATGAAGTTTGGGTTGGCACCGGCAGCCAACGACCAGCATGCATACGTGTGTCTGGACTGGTATGCTCTGCGATAGCGAATCCCGGCGCGCCGCATTGCCGCCTCCCACGACTGGTTGATCGACCCCACTGCATAATGATGCCCGGCCCGGCCATTACGCGATACGATCTGCGGGTTGAACACGAAAGTGCATGGATGCACATCAGTACGACCATACTCGCGCAGTTTCACTTCAACCTGATATTGCTTGCCCAGCCTGGTCATTTCAGCTTGGTTTTTCAATACATTGATGGCTGGCTGAATTAGATTAATGATACGGTCCGTTCCGGCCTCTGTTTTGGGAAGGGTAAACTCCTTCGTCAAAGTATGGTTCCGGCGGATGATCATCGTTCCTGCTTTCAGGTCGATATCTTCCCATGCCAGCGACACAAGCTCACCATGTCGCACTCCGGTATAAACTGCCAGCGACCACATGTTTTTCAGCTGCTGGTGGGTGCATGCATTAATCATCCGGATGAACTCTTCTCGCGTTAACGGGTCAGGTTCAGTACGTGACCGTTTAAGCATGGAAATACCGTTAAACGGATTCGCCTTCACATAACCACTGTCCTCTGCGAAGTTAAACATGCCTGACATCGTTCTCATGTAATTGTTGACAGTTCTGACAGACCGGCCTTTTACTGGTGTCTTCTGTCCTGTCTTCAATACGTGATAACCGGTTAACAACTCCTTCCTGATAAACAGCAGGTCTTCCTGTGTCACCGCAGATACCAACTTATCACCGCCAATTCTCGGCACCATGTTGCGTGCTATCGATGAATAGCGCGACATCGCATTGGTGCTGATCTCCATGCGCTTCAATTCAAGCCATTTGTTCGCCAGTTCGAGTACTGTGATCTCCTTGCTCTCCACCCCAAACCTTTTCAGGTTCGGCGAGTCAGGGAACTGGGCGGCATAGTTGAAGTTTCCTGTCTTTATCGCGAAGCACACCGACGCTCGCAGCTCGCCAGCTACTTTTCTGTTTTTTGGTGTATCCGGCACGCCGAGGCTTTCACGCACCCGGCTGCCTTTATAGATGAACCATATGCGGAGCGTACCGCCATGATTCTCCACGCCTGTTGGGTATGCTGACTTAGCCATTATTCCCTCCTGACGTCCAAGAGCCCGCTAAGCATAAACGGATCTTCATTGGCGCGCACCCGGCTGTTTCTTTGACATGCTCTCAACCCACTGGTCGACAGCCTTACGGTTGTACATGCATTCGCTGTTTTTCTTCGGCACGCCGTCCGGTGAGACGTGAAGATATTCCCGTCCTACCATCCAGCATTTTTTTCGGGCCCGCTCGATAGTGCCCGGGCGAAGGCCGGTAATCTCGACGAGCTTTTCTTCGGTTACCCAGTCGTTGGGCACGATTAAGGTCATTTCGCTCATGGGTGTCTCCAGGCAAAAAGAATCCCGGCGCGGGGCCGGGCAAAATGGATCACGAGGTGGTGCTATCGCACCCAATAGCCAGCTCATAACTGGCTATCAGTTGCGTCATGGTTTGATGTGGAGGCGCGGCTCCCCGTCTTTCGGTTCCGGCCACTGGCGCGCCATATTCACCTTCAGCTTTTCTTCCAGCGCCGCGGTGATTTGCTCATCGGTGATACCGGCGCGCCGCTGTGCGTCCCATAGCAGGAACTGAATATCAGCCCATTCGCTGAGGTCGCCGGGATCGGCGGCAGCTTCCAGCGCTTCTTTCGAAAGGTGTTTCAGTGGTCCAATGGGGCCGACATTGCCGAAGGTCTTTTCTGACCATTCAGCGTGGCGCCGCCGGAGCAGATTTCTGGTGAACTGTGATTTCTTCGATTCGTAAGGTTTCACGCTCTCTCCTCATGCCGCGCGCTGGGCACGCAGCTTCTTCAGGTGTTCTGCTGTTTCGATTTCTTCGGCGATCTGCTCAGCCTGTGCTTTGGTCAGCGGTTCAAATTCGTGTTGAAAGCGGCCCATGCTGGCGATGCAGGTTCGGCCGTTGCGGATATAGTGGATGACCTCGTGCGTAGCGCGGAGGATTTTGCACGGCGCGCCGTGTGGATCGGCGTACCAGGTATTAGGCTGGATTATCCTGAACATTGGGCACCACCTTAAATTCGATTACCCAGACCCAGGGGTTGGAGTCGAAACTACCAGCGCCATTGGTCTTATCCCACCACGCTTTAAAGCCGTGCATTTCTGGACACAGACCCACCGGAACGCCAGCGATCGCATAATGCTCGGCATGGTTGAAGGCTCGTCCAGCTACGGTTTCGCAGTGTTCAAGCATGTCTCCAAGGTCATTCAGTAAGTCCGATTCATTGGCCGTCTGAAGTTTCTCGACCCGGATGCCGGTTATCTCCAGGGTAATTCGACTGGCGGCGCGAGGCATTACTGCGCCAGATTGTGGGCGCGTCCAGTCTCCCCACTCCGGATCACCATCGGCCCAATACCAGAAATCCGGTACTTCATGAGGCACTGCGGGATCGAAGAAGTTAAATGAGTCGAGCCGTGAAAATGACTCTCTGACGTAAATAACATCGCCAACTGCACCGAATGGACATGGATGCCAGTAATCGCACACGTGCTCCGCATCTTCGCTCCATGGCCACATGCTTCCGTCGTCGCGCTCTGCAATTTCAGTAGCCCGAGTCTGACGCCATTTGATAGGGCGCCGAACCTGCGTCATGCTGCCATCAAGCAAGGCGCGCACCTGATACTCATTAAAAATCATTCCGCGCTCTTTCACTGGATCCCCCTCTGCTTATTCCTCAATTCGATAACACTCTGGCACTCCGCGCACGTCTGGCAGCCGGGAACGGCAGCGCGCCGCGGCGCCGGGATGTCCTCTCCGCACTCCGCGCAATGCTCTGCTGATACGGCGTTGCGGTTTACTCGGTGAGCGGAAAGGGCAGCGTTACGCTGAAGCTCTTCAATCTCTGCTGCGGTATCGATGATGTCCATGGCTATTCCTCAGGAATATCTAAAGGTGAAAACTCAACAATTTCCCACTCCCATCCTGGCGCAAGCTCGCAGCGACCATATTCGCCGTACTGGCCTTTAAACAAGCTGGTTTCGATGGTGTAGGTTCCATCCTTTGGAAGACGTTCATCGCGGTTTTCAATAATTTCCTTTTCAATGGCTTGCAGGTCTTCAATGGTGCAGGACCCGCGGACTCCGCAAATAAATGGGTCGGTGAAATCATCCATTACTAATAAATCGATAATGACCTTGTTCATGGTCAATACTCCCGGAACTGTCGGTTAATTCGGTTGAAGGTAAACGCCAGCAATAAAAAAGGCCGCGATAGCGACCTGGTGATTAGTGCCCTCATGCTGCACCGCCTTCATTCTTCTCGGCTTCGACTGCCATCTGCTCAAGCCGTCGAGATAGCTCGGCGGCCAGCGCCTGGAATTCTTCTTCGGTCGCCACCGGGATCGGCACAAAGCGAATCCCGATGTGCGCCAGTTGGTTGGCAATTTCGAGGCTTTTCCTCAAATCAACGGGTGAGGCTCGGTTCATGCGGCGCGATCCTCTTCCTGGAAGATAATTTCAATTTCAAGCTTCTCGGCCAACGCATTCTCCGCTCTGGCACCAGCGGAGTGCTCCCAGCCTTCAAGCATGTAGATAGCATCAGCACAGCGAAGCATCGCCAGGCAGATGTCCATGTACTCGCCCTGGGTTAATCCATCTGGTAGACGGGCGGGATTCAGAACAATATGGCCTTTCGACCAGAGATGAAAATGCGCATGGTTAAAAGCGGCGCGGTTAAAATTAGGTAGGCCGCTCATGGGTCCGGCAATATAAACTTTCACGATTCCACTCCGAAGCGGCGATTAATCCTGCCTGTGTATACGACGAACTCCAGGAGGCTAACTCCCAGAGCTTCAATTTTCTTGTGATGCTTGTTGATGATGGGAGGCACCGTTTCGTTCCAGTTTGGCTTTGGCTTCTTGCGCATGGCCTGCTGGATTTCCTCGGTGCAGCGACGGCAGGCGGCGCGGATGGCGTTGTCTGTTTCAGATGTCATGACTTGCCCCCATGATTTGCAAATTCTCCATGGACTTGCTCGCGGAGTGCCCTGATTGCCACCTCGGCATCTGCAATTTCCTTGAAGTGTCCGGCAGTGAAATACTTGCCGTTAATAATCACCCTGGCGCGCCACCGCTTACGATGCTTATCCCAATTAACCCCTTTCACACCGCTCGTGTTATTACTGCGCAGTGGCATATTTAATTGATTAAGTTGGTGGGTGACTTCACGTAGGTTGCCGATGGAGTTGTTGAGCTTGTTATTGTCGATATGGTCAATCTCTTTGGGCCAAACCCCATAACAGAAGAACCAAGCCAGCCGATGGGCGAGATAGCACTTCTTGCCGCAAGCTATTCGCCAGTAACCCTTGTTGTGCATCCTGCCGATCGGGTTTCCACTTTTCCTTCCAAAGAACTGGCCGGTAAATTTGTTGTACGCAAGCCCGGGAAACTCGTCGTTATAAATAAGCTGATCAATACCTTCGGTCATGCAGCCTCCCGCCTAGCTAGTAGCTTTGTACCAAACTCCATCAACACATCTCGCTCAACCGTAGTGAACTCACAATGCGTGCGGGGGTATGGCCGCCAAATAATCAGGATGGATCCTTTGCTATTTCCCGATACTGGCTTACCGGTAACCGGGTTGATAAATGCCAGCCGCCCGGCGGTGATGAAGCGAACCTCGCTGGCGGTCTGGATAGCATCTTTGAACCAGCCAACCGATGTGTCTGCCGGTACCAGCATGACTGTCCCGATCTGATTGGCGCTCTCGGTGGCGGCCTTCTTTACGAACGGCATGATGTCGCTGTATGGAGGGTTCAGCCAGACGTATCCAGGAATGCTCAGGTAATCAGCCCATGGCGTTTCCAGCGTGTTCTGCTCGGCAGTGATGAACTTCCTGCATAGCGCGTTATGCGGCGCCGCGGCGGCATCCAACTGGAAGCAGAACTCAGCATCGAGGGAAGTGAATAGTGCTGGTGGAGTGCGCCATAGGTCACGCTGATCCGCTGGGGTGTTGCTGCCGGTGTAATCGGTCATACATCCTCCCGCTCCGGATCGTTAACATCCCAGCCATTGCGCTCAATATTGGTTTGCAGCCGCTTATCTCCGACCTCTTCGATACTCCGGCCGGTAATCTCTGCTACTTCTGCGTTGGTGTGGCGCCACAGGTATGAAATTTCTTCTGCTGTCCATTCAGGCATGACTTTTCCTCCTGACGTTCTGGTCAGAGATTGTAATTTGCTGCGTACGGAGTAGATGGAGCGCCCGGTTGCCGAGGCGACTTCTTCAGGAGTGAAACGGCTGAGAAGGAATAATTCGGCTTTGGTCCAGCGTCTGCCGGTCATCCTGCTGATAAGTGGTGCGCCGATACGTGATGCCTGGCGAGTTATTGCCGATTCGGAGCGCTCAAGCTTTTCTGCTATTTCTGAGAGGGGCATCTTTGTCCCAACCTCATGCAGGAAAAGATTTTCGAAGGGTTGCCAAAGTTCGCCCATCGCTACCTCCATTGCTCACCGAACGTGAATCCGATCTCCTCCAGCGCCTCATCCATCTTCTCGATGAACTCCGGAACCATTTCGTTGAAATCGGTCATGTACTGCGGATCCCGCTCAACGACGACATGGTGAATACCTTCTCGCTTCATGCGCGGGTCGTAGTTGGCAAAGAACCAGGCGTCTTTCCCGGTTACCCACATGCTGTATTGCACTTGGGCCATGTACTCTGACTTAATGGCTTCGAAGCCACCGAGACGGAATTTCATGAAGTCGCGGGAGGTGAACGGACATTTCAGCTCGAGGCCGAAATTGTTACTGCAAAGTCCGTCAGGGGAACACGCGGTGCGCATGCTCTCGTCACGGAACAGGATCGGAGACTCCGTAACTTTCACGTCAGTGGTGAACTCGAATAGGGTACGAGCATCTTCTTCGTACTGCTTTCCCCAGGCCAGTGCCTTTGCGTTAACCTCTGGCGCGACACCGGTGCATACCTCGGCGAGCAGGGTGTGGAAATAGGACATCTTCATGCCCGTCCATTTAGTGCCGGATCGCGGCTTGGAAATGACGTTATGAACTTCGGAGGCGGTGATGACCCCGAGGCGCAGCCGGTGCCATGCCTCGTCGCCTTGCTGGATAGTGGTTACGTCAATACCGGTCCGGGCCAGGATAATTTCTGGTGTCATGCTGCCGCCTTAGCCCTTTTCTGAAGGAAGCCAAACCCTTTCTGCGCCTCTTCCTCAGTGAGGTCTGAAGCCACAAGAATTGGTCGCTTGAAGATGTCGCTGCAGAGTGGGAGGAAGTCTTGCTCCCAATCTTTATCCAGGGTCGTTAAGAGATCGGTGATCGCCTGAAGCGTTTCTTCGCTTGCTGCTGGTGGAAGTGCTTCCGTTGTGCTGCGCGGCGTGACGTCACGGATATCAACGTCCAGTGATTTGCCTTCCATTTCTTCGGCGGTAGGCTGCTGTCCAATCTCAGGCCATGCCTTACGCAAAGCCTGGGCTTCCGCGCATTTCGCCAGCTGTCCGTATGGGCGCTTTTTCCACATCGCGTTCGGCGCCGTGGTGTCGCGTCCGCCGGTGGCGTAGTTCTCAATCCAGTATTCTTTGGCGCTGAACTCGACGATCTCTCCACTGGGCATGCGCTTGTAGACGGTGTATTTGCACCACTGAGGGAAGGTCACCTCGACACCAGTAAGCGTTTGAGTTACGTCGGGCCCGAACTCTGGTTCGCGGGCACCGGCATAATCGCCAGAACGGTCTGCCTGAATGCGGTAAAGCCCGATGCCAGGCATGACGACGTCTCGCCAGTCGCCTTTACCTGTTTTCGAGTCTTTGACGTACATCGGAACGAGGTGGACAGGTTTGAGCAACGGATCCAGCTGGCGGGCTCTGCAGTAGTCAAGCGCCATCATTACCGATTCGTCTTTGGCGCCAGGGTAGATGCTGTTCTTCAGCGCGCTCCAGGTGGAGACGTCGACGCCTATCTCCTGAAGCGACGTCGCTGTGATTGTTAATTCGTTTGCCATCGTTAATCCCCTCAAAAATTAAAACGGGCAGCCGGTACGGTGTTCCCAGTCGTATTCCGCCTGGGCGTAAGCAACTGCCGAAATGAAATCGTTGTAGGCCTCGCCAGCTTTATCGCTGCGAAGTCCTTCGTACGGGCTGGAGTCAATCGGGACCGTGAAGTGGAAGATGCCGGACGGCTCTTTTGGCATCATGTCGATAATTTGCTGCGCCCGGTCGTCGATCCACTTCTCTTTCTCGTCGTCGAGTTGCTGCTCGACCCAGCGCCGGTCTTCGATGCGGTCGTAAGTGAGGTATGCGTTCATGGTTTCCTCAGTAATGAATTTTCGCGCAGGGGATCAGGTCATCTTTCAGAGCGGTAAGCACTTCGATAGCCTGTTCGCGGGTTAAACTGGTATTACTGGTGAGCGCGTTAACGATGTTGGTTCCGACCGTCTTACGGTGCTTCACATCAGCTTCACGCTTTGCCTGTTCGTCTGCGATGCGCTTCTGCTCAGCCAGGCGAGCTTCTTCTGCCTGTTTTGCCTTCAGCCGCTCAGCTTCAACTGCTGCAGCTTTTTCACGCTCTGCCCGCGCTTCAGCTTCCTGCTTCTCACGTGCCGCACGCTGTTCAGCTTCGATGCGCTGACGTTCAGCCAGCTCTGCACGTGCTTTCTCTTCAGCTTCACGTCGTGCTGCGGCTTCAATCTCTGCTTTGTGCTTCGCTTCGGCATCGCGGATGGCCTGTTCTGCCGCTTCCTGCTTCAGTCGCTCTTCGTGTTCACGCTGAGCCTGTTCCGCCTGGCGGCGCTGCTCTTCGCGGTCACGGTCAAACTTTTCATTCATCAGCAGAGCCATTTCGTGGTCTGCTTCGATCTGCGCGGTACGCTGGCGGTCGAAATCTTCGTTCATCTCCAGCGCTTCAGCGTGCAGCGCGTTCATGGCTTCTTCAGCCTTAATGCGTTCCTGCTCGGCTTCCCATTCGGTTAGAGGGCGGCGGGTGGCATCACGTAGCTCGTCGCAAGCATCAACGAATCGCTTAATTTCTGCCTCTGCCGGACGCACAGCCTCTTTCAGGCGCTTAAGGTACTCACGGCCCGGCTTTTCGATTGCCGTCTTGCTGCGAGACACCTGCGCCGCCAGAGAGGCGACACGGTCGCGGCCTTTCTTCGTGGACAGGTCCGGCACTTCATTTACTGCCTGGCGGATTTGCTCGAGATAAGCATCAAGGCCGCCAGCTACGTACAGCACCGGAGCCTGATCCGTCTTGATTTCGATGACAGTTAAGTCCGTTACTTCGCTCATGGTTTCTCCTGAAATTTGGATGTGCAGATCCCGCCCGCAGAAAGCCAGGCCGATCGGTTGAATAGGGTGGTTAGTGACTAAGTCCGTGACCGCGACCGTCGAGATAAACCTCAACAAGCAGCTCTTTGGTGTAGGTGCGCTCACAACCGCGGTGAAGGTAGAGTTTGCCGCGGGCATTTGCTGACGCGGTCCACATTCCGTCTTTGTGTTTTACCAGCATTCCTGGCTGAACGGCGCCGCGGTTAACTTCAAACACTCCGTAATGGTGCATCATGTTTCACCTCAACCTGTTCCAGGAGACCAGCGATATGCATCTGCCAGCGGTTAAGCGTCAGCTTTTCTCGCGGCGCCGATACCGACGTCAGCTGCCACTCGTTATCGTTGAGCTTTTTGGCGGTGTACTGCTTTCCGTTGTGGGTGACTGTCTGGTTATTCATCTTCAGCCTCGATAAATTCACCATCTTCATCCAGTTGATACCAGGTATCAGGCTTAATTCCATTCTCACCAACCTTGCTGGATCGGATATGAATTAACACGCCATCTTCATTGCGATAGCAGAGCACAATTGCACCGTTTTCAGATGCTCGCGCTTTACCTTCAATGCCTAATGATGCAGCTACGGATTGTGATCCTGACACCTCTGCCGCCGACCGGTAGCCAGTGTTGGTTGCCGCTGACTGGTAGCCAGTGTTGGTTGCCGCCGACCAGTCGCCAGTGTTGGTTGCCGCTGACTGGTAGCCAGTGTTGGTTGCCGCTGACCGGTTGCCAGTGTTGGTTGCCGCTGACTGGTAGCCAGTGTTGGTTGCCGCTGACCGGTTGCCAGTGTTGGTTGCCGCTGACTGGTAGCCAGTGTTGGTTGCCGCTGACTGGTAGCCAGTGTTGGTTGCCGCCGACCAGTCGCCAGTGTTGGTTGCCGCCGACCGGTAGCCAGTGTTGGTTGCCGCTGACTGGTAGCCAGTGTTGGTTGCCGCCGACCAGTCGCCAGTGTTGGTTGCCGCCGACCGGTAGCCAGTGTTGGTTGCCGCCGACCGGTCGCCAGTCATGATCTGTTGCTCAAGAGACTTATCAATCTTGCTCCAAATCCAGTCGATGCCGCGCTGAATGAACTGAGGGAGAGTTAGTTCTGCTTTAATGGTGATGCTGGCGCTGGCGATTTTGGTATCACCATCTTCTTCACGGTCAGTTACACCAAAAGAGATTGTTTCGGCGTAGCGGCTGTCTGCTGGCGGATAATAACCGAAAACATCGAAAGGGCATTCACAGGCATGAAAACCAGAACCGCAAGCCTCAACCTTTCCTTCGTGGTGGTAAGTTTTGCCGATCGCAAACTGGTAATCCCGGCACTGCAAATCTTTGTTAAAACCTTTGTAGGTAACGATAGTTTTCTGCGTCATGTGATTTCCTTTGTGATGCGCCTAAGGCCGCGCCGCCGAACGTTAATAATGGGGTTGCGCAATATCTGGCGGTGGATGGCCGCCGTCTCATAACTGAGTCGCCTACTTGAAGCGACTGAGGTATGAGCAATAAAAAACCCGCCGGAGCGGGTTATTCGCCTTCTTCACCGAGTAGCTGGCTTAGCTGCTCTGGCGTTGGCTTTTTCCAGTTAAGGATTTGCCCGGTCTCGATATCGATATCAAGCTCCAGATAATCACCGTAATGCGTGCCAGGGAAGCAGTCAGGAACATATTCATCCTCGATGCTTCGCACCGTGTTGCCATCCGAATCAATAACTTCGGCGGTGAATCTGTCGCACACCTTGATGCAGGTCTTAATGCGCTTTACATCGACATCAACCTTCACGCCCATCTCTGTTTTCATACCCTTACCCTCTGTCGTTACCCGCTGATGCGGGAGAAATGCTTTGGTGGTGAGCACAGCCGGGCGACTAACTCCGGTCGCGTACTCATTGCCAAGCGCCTTCGCCGAGAAGGTTTGCTTCTGCACTCACCCCAAAACATTCCAGTTACGCACCATTGCCGCTCTCCCTGAGCCCGCCGGGCGTCCGACGCATGGTTTACTGTCGCGCCGTTCGACTTACCGAATCTCCACTCCGCCGCTGGCTAACTTCGCTCAGCTGTCGATGTTTCGTTTTGATGGGGTAAATTTAGCGTGATGCTAAATTATGCGCAATAGCAAAATGCTAAATTATTGGCGGGTTTTATTTAGCGTATTGATTAATAAGCGATTAAATTTTACAGCGTAGGAATTCGGGACGTAAAAAAGCCCGCGCGATGGCGGGCTTGAGGGGTTTTGCGTGTGGTTATGGGATGTTTAGTATTTTGGCATCAACCACAACGCCAATAATTTTGCAGTTTCCATTAACTTCTAGCATTGGATATGCGGGGTTAAGTGGCTTAAGGAAGCGTCTGCCGGCATCGATTACAAGCTTCTTAAAGGTCGCTTCGTTATCGCCTTCTAGCTTCGCGACAACCAGCTTTCCGTTGCGCGGCTCGACTTCAGGATCAACAAGTATCGCTGCTCCCTCTGGTATGCTCAGTCCGGCCGGGGAGGTCATAGAATCCCCTTTAACGTCCAGCCAGAATGAATCTTCTGAACAGTCAACGGTCGTGTCATACCAGCGATCTATCGCTCTTCGGTGATAAGGTTCTACAGCTTCCATCCATTGCCCCGCGCTTACCCAGCTGATTACAGGATAACTTCCTTTTATCTCGTTAAGTCCTCGAAATGCAACGTTCGAAGGTTCTTCACTGGCGTGTAAAACATCCATCCAGCCAAAAGGCAGATCAAGCGCAGTTTCAATTTTGCGAGCCATCTTATCGCCGATATTGCGATGAGGGTTTGGTCCCAGTAGCTGGCTAAGCGCAGCCGGACTTGTCTCGATGAGCTCGGCGAACTGCGCCTTAGTCATTCCAGACTCATGCTGGCGCTTCTCATATAGCGCTTCCAGGTTGGCTTTTCTGATTTCTTTATTTTCCATCCCTGCATTGTTACTGCTTTTAGCAAAATGATAAATGTGCAAATTGCTAAATGATGCTTGCGTAGTATTTAGCATAACGCTAAACTCCAAATCAAACGACTCACCCGGAGACACCAATGAGCACAGAACTACACCGCTGGCGCAAGGCCGCCACTACCGACGAATGGGCGCAGCTCGCAAAGTTGGCTAACACGACGCCTGGTTACCTGGACCAGATCGCTTACGGAAATCGTCGGGCATCTCCAGAAATGGCATCTGCTATCGAGAAAGGCACGAAGAATTTTCACCGCCAGGCCCCGGTCCTCAAAGAAAGCCTGGTATTCGCATCGCCGCGTGATACTGCGGCCTAACCACGAAAGGGAAAGCAATGCATTCACTTGCGTATCAACACAATACCGGAATACACCCGGGAGCGATGATAAACCGCGCTCAAGCAAAAGCGGCGCCAGACCACGAAAAGATCCGCGATGCGGTCCGGGCGTGGTCGTCGGCGCTGGACAATCAGGACGTCGTTTCGGCTCTGATCATCAGCGAATACCGGGAGCAGGGCGGGACCGCAATCAGCTTCCCGGAGGACATCAGCCGGGCGCGGCAGAAGCTGTTTCGCTTCCTGGATAACCGGTTTGATTCGGAGCAGTACCGCGAGAACGTTCGCCAACTGACACCGGCAATCCTGGCCGTGCTGCCGCTGGAATTTCGCAACCGTCTGGCACCACAGAACGACACGATGTCGCTGATCGCATCCGCGATGAAAGAGTGTGCTGAAGCTAAACAGGCCGTGCTGCTGGACGCTCCAGAGCATCAGAAGCTGAAAGAGGTAAGCGAGGGTATAGCGTCGCTGTTCCGCCTCATGCCGGAGCAGGTAGGCCCGCTGATGACGATGGTGACGTCGATGATGGGGGTTATGTGAGAACTACAGAAATGGCGAAAGCCGCGGTGCTCGAACACCAACGGCTTTCAGGTGCAATTACGGCAGTAATTACGAGGTCATTATGACAAAGAGTAATCCAAAACACCAGGCACGGGAGTCATAGCTATGTCGAACGTCGCCTATGCAAACTTTGCGGCGCATTCTGCCGTCAGGAGCAACCGGATGGAGAACCAGAAAACCGGATTCATCCCGTTGTACCGGAGTGTTCTGAAGCAAACCTGGTCGAAGGACGTCTTCCTGCGCACGCTGTGGGAAAACCTGCTGCTGTCTGCCGCCCGCCAGCCTTACACAGCAAACTTCAAGGGGCGCCAATGGCCGCTGCAAACCGGACAACTGGTCACCACCTCAGCCGAT
The DNA here is from genome assembly GCF_002934585.1 of Citrobacter sp. CFNIH10. Lineage (NCBI taxonomy): Bacteria > Pseudomonadati > Pseudomonadota > Gammaproteobacteria > Enterobacterales > Enterobacteriaceae > Citrobacter > Citrobacter sp. CFNIH10. The sequence goes on along the minus strand of NZ_CP026216.1, from coordinate 4,393,370 downwards.
CTCGGGCTGAATTTATGCGACAGGGAAGGGAAGCCATGCAGTCGCCACGCAGTCGACAGAATGCTCGATGTTTTCGAGCGTGAAGGGATGATTTCTCGCTCCGGAGAGAAGCGCAAGGGCTCTGTGATAACCATCACAAATTACGCTGAGTATGCTCAAAAAATGGACAATTTACCCGAGCGTTTCACCGCGCATATCTCCGCGCTTAATGCCGAGCATGGCGAAGCCAGTAATTGCGCGGATTCGGAAGGTGATGCCGCGCATAACGGCGAGCATTTATCCGAGCGTTTCACCGAGAATCATGAACAACAATGTAATAACAACAATAAAAACATTAAAAGATCTTCGTCCGAGAATTCTGGCGAATCCTCTGACGCACGTCTGAGGAAATTTTTATCAGCTCATCCTGACGCTGAGGTCTACACGCCATCCGGTGCGAAGTGGGGATCGGCTGAAGACCTAAAAACCGCCCAGTGGATTTCCACCAGGGTGAAGCTGATTAACCCAACCTGCAAAGCCCCGGACATGACCTCCTGGTCTAACACCGTTCGCCTGATGCGCCAGATAGACAACCGGTCGCACCAGGACATCTGCGCGCTGTACGACTGGGCCAGCAAGCACCACTTCTGGCAGACCAACATCCTGAGCCCGGAAAGCCTGCGTAAGCAGTGGGACAAGCTGACGATGCAGCGCAGCGCTGGTGGTGAGCAGCGAGGCGGAAAGCCGGATCTGGACTTCAACAACACTGACTGGGCCTATGGGGTGATGCGATGAAATCTCTTGCAGAGCAGATGCACGATTTCGACCGCGAGCAGATGAGCCGCGTCGCCAACAACCTGCCTGAGCAGTACCAGGAGCGCGCACCGGTCGAGCAGGTGGCCCAGGTATTCAATGGCCTGTTCAACCAACTTCGCGCCGCGTTCCCGGCCAGCATGGCGAACTTCCGCACTCAGGATGACCTGAATGAATTCCGCCGTCAGTGGCTTCTGGCGTTTCAGGAGAACGGGATCCACTCAATGGCTCAGGTCGATGCCGGTATGCGCGTCGCCCGTCGTCAGGAGCGGCCATTCTTGCCGTCGCCGGGACAGTTCGTCGCCTGGTGTAAACAGAGCGGTGGGGTGCTAGGAATCAACGTTGACCAGGTGATTGCCGAATACTGGGACTGGCGAAACCGTTCTTTCGAGTTCACCTCCAGCGAGCAATTCCCCTGGTCTCAGCCGGTCATGTATCACATCTGCGTCGAACTGCGCCACCGCAGCACAGAGCGCCAGTTGACGCATGGTGAGCTGGCGCGCGAGGCTGGCGATCTGCTGGACATGTGGGAGAAGCGTGTCACTGAGGGTAAGCCGGTTCCGCCGGTACGCCGGGCAATCGCCGCGCCGGCAGCAGACCGAGGGCCGACTCCAGCAGAACTGTTGATGGCTAAGTACAAACGCAACAAAGCGAACGGGATGGTGTGAGATGGACAGCATAAAACAACGCATCGTCAGCTACGTGAAAGCCAATCAGCCTGTCAGCGTAGCAGACATGATCCGCGATTTGAGTATCGGTCGTTCCCGTTACTACGAGGAAGCCAAAGCTCTGAGAAGACTTGGCATGTTGCGGAGCGTATCCGGCATCGGTGTATTCGCCAGTGAAGAAGACCATCAGACCTGGCTAGAACACGGTGGCAGGGAAGCGATTTCCCGTCGCGCAGTCGAGGCTAATGCAGTTGGTCAGCAGGTCAAAGGTATCGCGAAAGCACCGGCTGACAAAGACGATCCGAAGATGTTCATGCCCTACAACCCGGATAAAAACGGAGTAGTGGCTGAGTTCATGAAAAGCGAAGCGCATCAGCGCCTGATGATGGTTTACGGGAGGGTAGGGGTATGAGCGTGACACGTTATGATGTAAATGGGCCATCATCGGTATTTGAAGATGTAAACGGTAGCCTTGTTGATTTCAAAGACTACGCCGCACTTGAAGCCAAACGCGCAGCGCTGGCTGCGGAATTGAAGCAAAGCAAGATTGACGCCGACTGCTACAAGAAGGGCATGGAAGCGTCAAATGCGCGATTGGTGCAACTGGCTGCGGAGAATGCGCATATGCAGCAGGTAATCGGCGATGTGCAAACGCTCTACTACGAATCAGACGGTATTGTTGGCTATCACCTGAACGGTGACATTGCTAAGTGGGATGACGTGATGCCTGATTTATGGGCAGAAACCCCGGCGACCGACGCTTTCCTGGCTGAATTGCGGGCCGCCGCAGTAGATGAAGTTTGCCTGAAAATTAGCAATGCAATTGTTAATTGCTATCAGGACGAACAGGTCGACCTTGATGCAGCGGCAACTATTTGCGGTGACTTCGCCGCCCAGATTCGCAAAGGAGTGCAGTCATGAGCGAAATATCAAGCTACCCGGCAGTGCAGCAGATTAACTTCTACATCAACGATGCGTCTCCTGAATTGTTATTTGAGCGCAGGGTTTATTTAGAAAATTACCTACTCCCATGCTGGAAAGGAAGGCTGGCAGAAATGCAGTCATGGAGCGAATGCACAGACGCTGATTTAAAACTTCTCGCTGCATACCAAAGAGGCGTTGATTATCTGACGGATGCGTTAAAACAGGAGTCCGCCCAATGAGCAACATCGACAAGCAGGCGCTGCGTGAAGCGGCAGATGCAGCAAACGAAACCTCATGGGGCCGTTGGGAATCATATCACCCACACAAAGGCGCGCGCGGCTACGAGGTCAAGGTCGGGGTAAAAGCAATCGCCCAGCACTGCCTCAAGGTTGATTCAGTATTCATCGCCCTGGCCAATCCCGCCACCGTGCTGGCGCTACTGGATGAGCTGGAAGCCGCAGAGAAGCGCATAGCAGAACTGGAGGGTCGTGAAATCAATTTGCCGCCGTACACGTATTTCGATTTTAAACAGGGTTCACCGTTCAGTCCTGGTGTGTATTGTCGTCTGGACGCGGTTAACGCGGAATTATCAAAACTCGGAATCAAATTCCGCGCCGCTGGCATCGGTAAGGGGGAGTGATGGGAAAGGTAACAACAAAACGTGTCGTTTCCGAATTAAATCCAAACGACGTTATTTGCGTCTTTGGAGACTGGTTCAGGGTTCGCTATTTGAATTACCTGGGTGGGAATACAACAGTCCAGCTTCAGCGCGAAACTGACAAATTATCCCCATTTCATGACTCTACGTGCATGAGCTTTACTGTGAATTCAGACCTTACTGTATGGATAGAAGTTGAGGTGAAACCATGACCACTATTACCAAAGAAAGAGTTGCAGAAATCATTCACGCCGCTGGGCTTGAGCCATGCGATTACGAAGAAGTATTTGGCTCGATTAAAACCGGTGAAATTGTTGCTATGGCGCGTATCGCGCTGGCATCGCTCGAAGCGGAGCCTGCTCTTTACGCAGCAGAGGAAACGCTTGCTTACGCTAATATGGGTGAGCTTCACCTTACCTGCTTATCAGAGCCAATGGGTGATGCGGTTATTCCGCTCTACACCGCCCCGCCAGCGCCGGTAGTGCCGCCTGATGAGGCAACCCCTGAGAAAATTGAAATCCTTGCCAGCACTTATGCGCCACGTGGCGTTACCTACCAGTGGGATGATGATGAGTGCAATGCAGCGGCTGACTCATGGAACGCCTGCCGCGCCGCCATGATTAAGGGGAGCCAACTTGTAAGTAAGCGCGAAAAGGTTCGCCGTGATCACGCTGAATGGTCTGATGCCACATTCGGTAATGTCGGTCCTGTGGGGCCACTAAAACACCTCAGCAAAGAAGCGCTGGAAGCCGCTGCTGACCCATCCGATCCGCTTGAGTGGGCTGATATGCAGTTTCTGCTATGGGATGCGCAGAGGCGCATGGGGCTCTCTGACGAGTTCATCACCAGAGCGATGATTGAAAAACTGGAGATAAACAAGGCGCGCCAGTGGCCCGAACCGAAAGACGGAGAACCGAGACTGCACATCAAAGAACAGTCAGAATCGGTGCTTCCGGAAATTGAATGCGATATCTGTGGACATGTATCTACTGACCCAGAGGGGCGGCACCACTGCTGCGAGGATAACAGCAATGATTGATAAATATCGTTTAGATGATTTACGGCTTGAATCCGGCGAAAAAGGTGAGCTCGCCCGCTGGGTAATCCAGTTACAAAAAGACCTAGATAACGAGCGTAGAAAGATCGTCACCACTCCATCGCAGATGCCGATGAAAGACCATCAAATCCGCGAGTTGGTTACCGAGTTGCGCGATATTGCCATCGATTATCATGGCACGCAGCAGCTACGCGATCGCATAGCCAGGACCGTTCGCGCCTTCATGCTCGCAGCAGCACCGCAGCAGGGGGTGAAGTGATGTCAAAAAGCAACGCTCTGATGTATTCGATGATAGCCGGCTTTGGCCTTGCTGCTGGTGTGCGAGTTTATATTGCATGGGAGTCGCTCATTAAGATGGCATGGGGGATTATCAATGGCTAAATGTCGCGGTGTTTTAGGCTTTCTTTTCGGTCATTCATATCGTCCTGCAATCACCAGAGGTGCCCCTGCCGCAAATCTTGGAGCAATGGAAGGTAGCGGTACGGTAATCATCAGGTTGATAGATAAAACAAGGCCAGAGACATTTCATGGCATCTACTGCAAGCGCTGCGGGAAGGTGATCAATGGCTAAATCCCCAGCAGATCGCAAAGCCGCGCATATAAGTGATGTTATACAAAGATAAACGTATAAGGCCATGCTACTGTATGGCCTTCGCTTTTTTGTGTGGAGGTTTTTATGACATGTAAGGTATGTGAAAAACAGCCCAGAGGGCGCCGTCAACCCCCTCTAGAATGCATGGAGTATATCCCTGAAGAGCAAGGCGAGTACATGAGTCTGAATGGCCGTGCAACCCAGGAAAGCTACTATGTTTGTAGAGAGTGCGGACATAAATGGATGCACGAAACTGGAAATTGCGGCATGGGATGGCAACCTTAAGGTTAATTTATGTCAAGGTTCAACATAGCAGCAAAGAGCCAGGAAGATCGTGACAAGGTTAATGTTGACCTTGCCGCTTCTGGTGTCGCGTACAAAGAACGCCTGAATATGCCCGTAATCGCTGAGCAGGTGGCTCGTGAGCAGCCTGAACACCTGAGAGAGTATTTCATGGAGCGTGTCCGGTACTACCGGGAGCAAAGCTTACAACTTCCTAAATCAAATGATCCGAGATACGTTGAGATGGCAGACCAAAACGCCAAAAAATAGGAGGCGATATGGGAAGAGGAATTTGCCCAAACTGTGGTTCTGGCAAAGTAAGCAGAGAAACAGGACCTAACGGAAGCACAGGCGACTGGCAGTGTGACGATTGCGGCTATACAAACATGCCTGAAGCATTTAAACAGCCTGAGAAAGAAGGCGAGTTTTCCGACAAGAGTAGCTAAGTTCCCACCTTTGATTTTCCATAATCAATAAGCCATAATCTAACCATCGTCGGCCTGAACACCCGGCGATGGGGTTGCGCTAAACGGGGACGTTTATGCGCACACAAAATCTGAAGTCACTTCTCCAGTCACAGATGCAGAAATGCACCTGCGATTTTCTGCATTCAGCGTTACCTCCCGGAGGTGGCGTATGAAACAGCAATTCCACCTCATCAATGACGCCATCAAGCAAAACGCTATCAACTTCATCCGAGAGCTGCCGGTGGACGCCAAGCGCCCGTTAGTTCTCGACATCAAGGAGATGACGCGCACTCTGGATCAGAACCGCAAGATGTGGCCGTTACTAAAAGACCTCTCTGACCAGGTAACCTGGTTCGGCAATAAGTACGACTCTGACGACTGGAAAGACCTGATCACCGCGATGGTCGCCAAGGCCAAAAAACAAGAACAGAGAATGGCGCCTGGTCTTGACGGCGGCGTTGTGATGTTCGGTCAGCGTACAAGTAAGATGACCGTTCGGCAGATGGTTGAAGTCATCGAGGCTATCTACTGGTTCGGTACGCAGCAGGGCGTTAAGTTCAGCGAGAAATCCCGCCTCGAAATCGAATGGGCGAAACAGTGGGGTGAGCAGCATGGCTAACCTCATCAACCGCGTTATGAATGGCGGCATCTACAAAGTACCGACGCACAGCAAGTGTAAGCCGGAACCGAGCCCGTCAGAAATACCCACTCTCAAAGATTACACATCCCACCTGGTGGATCAGAAATGGCTGCGTCTCGCGGCACGGAGAAAACACGCATGAGCATCTATCAACGCATTAACGGCGCTGACTGGCGCAATATCTTTGTCGTCGGTGATCTGCATGGGTGCTACACGCTGCTGATGAACGAGCTCGACAAGATTTCGTTCGACCCTGCGCGTGATTTACTGATCTCGGTGGGTGACCTTGTTGACCGCGGCGCGGAAAACGTAGAGTGCCTGGAGTTGATTACTATGTCGTGGTTCCGGGCTGTACGCGGAAACCATGAGCAGATGATGATTGATGGCCTTTCAGAGTACGGAAACGTCAATCACTGGCTGGTAAATGGTGGCGGTTGGTTCTTCAATCTCGACTATGACAAAGAGGTGCTGGCTAAGGCTCTGGTTCACAAAGCGGCTGATCTGCCACTCGTCATCGAGTTGGTTACCGCTGAACGTAAAATCGTTATCTGCCACGCTGACTACCCGCATAACGAATATGCGTTCGACAAGCCAGTCTCGAAAGAAATGGTCATCTGGAATCGTGAGAGGGTTAGCGATGCTCAGGACGGCATTGTCTCAGCGATAGCAGGTGCTGATCTGTTTATCTTCGGACACACCCCAGCGCGCCAGCCCCTGAAGTATGCAAATCAGATGTACATCGATACAGGAGCCGTGTTCTGCGGAAACCTCACGCTGGTACAGGTGCAAGGTGGTGACCATGCGTAAACCATCCCGCCGAACCTGCAAGGTATGCAAAGAAAAGTTCACTACCACCTTCTCCAACGTCTGGTGGTGTTGCCCTGAGCATGGCTACGAATATAGCCAGTTGCTTCTTGCCAAAAAGAAACTGGATGCGGAGCGCAAGCGTAAGCAGGAGGCTCAACAGGAACGCCGAGAGCTGAAGATCCGCAAGAAGGCGCTGCAACCACTCAGTAAATTCCACGAACGCGCCCAGAAGGCGTTTAACGCGTTTATACGCCATCGTGACGCAGGACAACCTTGCATCAGTTGCGGTCGCAATACCGGAGCAAAGATGAACGCCGGGCACTTCCGTACAGTCGGCGCATCGCCAGAAACCAGATACGACGAGTCAAATTGCCACCTCCAGTGTGAGGCGTGTAACTCATACCTGTCAGGAAATATCGGTGAATACCGTCCTCGGCTGATCGCCAAGATTGGGCAGGCAGCCTATGACCGACTGATGGGTCCGCACGAAGCAAAGAAATGGACACGTGAAGAACTCGATGCACTGGCAGCGCATTACCGCGCAAAGCTCAAAACACTGAAACAGCAGGAGGCAGCATGACCCGCACCGATATCGAAAATTACCAGAAAGCATCGGTACTACGTGCCGATCCTGAATGCTCATGGATGAAGTTGGCTTCTGTACCGCGGCGCTCATATCTTGGGAAATATCGCCGCCTCACTCCTGCTCAAAGTCGGTGGGTTCGTTCGTTATTAGGACTTTGGGGAAGAGAGTTTGGTGGTAGTGACACCTCATATCTGTCTGGAGGTGGCGGCATGTGGTCGATGATACTCACTGGATGGACAGGTGAGCAGCAGGAGAGGATTACTACCGTACTCGCCGGTCTTCGCAAGATGGGGTATTCAGGAGATCAGCTTATCATGCAGGCAAAAGCTATCATCTGGCCTAAAAAGTCTCTATCCGATCTGATGGGAAATGCTGCTGATGAAGAAGAGGCTGAATTTATGGAGAGAGTGATTCTCAAATCATTCCCAAAAAATAGCATCGTCTACGAGATAGGGAAGGACTATTACACATGGCGCAAGACCATTAACGATATGGCCCGTTGGATGCAGTATCACCACGCGCCTTTCTTGACTGAAAAGCAGTGCATCGATCGCGTTCGGTGGTGTATCGATCTGTTCAATTCTGCTGTCTTCTTCACGTTAATTGCAGAACTTGGCATCGAAAATAAAGAAACTTGCAAAAAAGACTTGAAAACAAGTTTTGAAGATGCATAATTACTGTATGCTCGGACGTCAAAGGCGAAAGAGCGAGGTGGTGAGGAAATAAGTAAACATCGCACACCGGGTCGATAGACGCCTTGAGATGAAACCACCAAAAATTAATAGCCTCGCAGAAGTGCGGGGCTTTTTGCATTCAGGGTCAGAAGCACAGCGGTTGTGCGTTCGGCTGTTAACCGAATGGTCGAAGGTTCGAATCCTTCCTGTCCCGCCAATTCTGCATCTGTCGTAGTTTGGGAATTACGTCTGGCTTCCAACCAGAAGATGCGGGTTCGATCCCCGCCAGATGCTCCAAATAAGGGCCGGAAGCTCATTTGGTATGAGCGGTCCCCTCATAAGGGAAGGGTAGACAGGTTCGAATCCTTCACGGCCCACCAAAAACCCAGCCAGGGTATCTTCAGCCGCAGAGCTGACATTGCCACACACTCACATTCCCGCCTTGAGCGGGTTTTTTATTTCAGGCTCACGGGAATCAATCACTACGTGCTTTGTTGAAAATCCAGCCCGTGAAGCCTGACCCCTTTCAAACACACACAGCACCCGCTAACAACGCGAGGTGAGAGCATGCAACGCATGGATAAAATCAGAGAATGGCTCAGTTATTGGGTTGGAGGCTTAACAACCATGGGTGGCGTTCTTTCCCTGAACGACTGGGCAATCATCATCGGTATCGCCTGCACTATCGGAACCTTTGTCGTGAACTGGTACTACAAGCGCAAAGAGCGCGAGGATAGATTAAATGGCAATGTCTCCAGCGCTCAGAAATAGCATTATCGCAGCACTAGGAACCGGGGCTGTTAGTATTGCCACGGTAATGGTATCTGGCAAGACTGGGCTGGAAGGCCGAGAACATTACCCTTACAAAGATGTAGTGGGAATTGTCACCGTATGCGATGGTCACACCGGAAGCGATATCATCTGGGGTAAATATTACTCAGACAAAGAATGTGATGCGTTGACACGAAAAGATTTAACACGCATCGCCGCTCAGGTTGATCCGCATATCAAAGTGCAGACCACTGAAACGCAGCGAGCAGCAATCTACAGCTTCGCTTACAACGTAGGCGCTACCGCAACCATCAACTCCACTCTGCTGAAGAGAATCAACGCTAAAGATTATGCAGGAGCATGCTCTGAGCTTAAGCGCTGGGTATATGCTGGTGGCAAGAAGTGGAAAGGCCTGATGAATCGGCGAGATGTTGAATATGAGGTCTGTACCTGGAGTCAAAAATGAGCAGGGTAACTGCAATCATTATCGCTGTGGTTGTCTGCATCATCGTGTCGCTGGTCTGGGCGGTGAATCACTACCGCGGCAATTCCATCACCTACAAAGACCAGCGCGATAAGGCCACTGAACTGCTCAGCCTGGCTAACGCCACCATCAAAGATATGCAGACCCGGCAGCGGGATGTCGCTGCGCTGGATGCCAAATACACGAAGGAATTGTCCGATGCGAAAAAAACCATTAACGATTTGCGTCGGGATGTTGATTCTGGCGCTAAACGGCTGCGCATCGCCGCAACCTGCCCTGGAGTGTCAAAAGCCACCTCCGCCCCCGGCGTGGATGATGCAGGAGCCCCCGAACTTACTCCAGACGCTCGACGGAATTATTTCGATCACCGGGACAGAATCGCAACCGCTGACAAGATGATTCGCGGCATGCAGGACTACATCAAAGAACAGTGCCTGAAATGATTTGTGTAACCCCGCAAGGATGGTGATCACATCTTGCTGACGGGTAAGCCGTAAGTGGCTAAGCACTTCTGAGAAGCAGGGCAACAGCTGCGAAACGTGGAGAACGAAATGGCTACCGTTTACAGAATCACAATCACCAAAAAATCCAAAGAGTCCTTCACCGGGCTCATGACCAGAAGCCAGCCAGAAATCGTCAATGGTTTTGTCGCGCTGGCAATGGATGACGGCAAATGGCGCTACTTCAGCCAGGACAGCATTGAGGACTTCCTGTTTGAGCCAGTAGAGCAGCCAGAAGAACAAACAACGGAGTAACGAATGAGCAAACCGGACTGGGAGGCCATCGAGACGGCGTACCGGGCCGGAGTGATGTCCCTCCGAGAAATAGCGTCACAGCATGGTATCAGCGAAGGCGCTATCCGTAAGCGTGCCAAGCGTGACGACTGGTCGCGTGACCTCAATGCGAAGATTCAGCAAAAGGCTGACGATCTGGTACGCAAACAGGAGGTACGCAAACAGGTACGCAACGAAAGCACTTTGACCGAACGCGTACTGATAGAGGCGACTGCCGAGGTGATTGCCACGGTACGCATGGAGCACAGGGGGGACATCCGACGGGCTCGCGAACTGACAAACATGCTATTCGATGAGTTGGCCGGGGAGTGTGGCGATGTGGCCGCGCTTGAGATGCTCGGCGATCTGATGCGCCGTGAGGATGACAAAGGGCAGGATAAACTCAACGATCTGTACCACAAAATAATCAGCCTGCCTTCCCGTGTTAAATCCATGAAAGACCTGAGCGACAGCCTGAAGACACTGATCGGCCTCGAACGTGAGGCGTACAGCATCGAGAACAAGGCTGAAACAAAAGAGGTCACTCACAACGTCATGCTGGTGCCAACCAGTGACAGCGTGGATGACTGGGAATCGGCAGCGCAAAAACAACAGGGCGGGGTTCTCGGTGGATGAATTACAAAGCTGTATGGAAGCCACTGCCTGGATCTCAGTCCCTGGCGCTGAGCTGCCCGTGTAACGAAATCCTGTTCGAGGGTACTCGCGGACCAGGCAAGACCGCTGCGCAGTTAGCCAGGTTCAGGCGTAATGTCGGAGTGGGCTATGGCTCGTTCTGGCGCGGCGTCATCTTCGACACCGAATATAAGAACCTTGCCGACATCATTACTCAGTCGAAGCGTATGTTTCGCCTGTTCAACGACGGTGCACGCTATCTGTCATCTGCGAGCGAATTGCGATGGGTATGGCCTACTGGCGAGGAGCTGCTCTTCCGCTTCGGCAAAGAGGCGGACGACTACTGGGATTTCCACGGGCAAGAATTCCCGTTCATTGGCTTTAACGAGCTGACGAAACAGCAGTCTCCAGAGTTCTACGAAATGATGTTCTCCTGCCGCCGCTCGTCGTTCAGGCCGGAAAACTACCCGCTGGAGAATGGCAAGTTACTAAGGCCAATCCCGCTGGAGACGTTCAGCACGACCAACCCATTCGGCATCGGTCACACCTGGGTAAAAAAACGATTTATCGAACCGGCACCGCGCGGAACTGTACAACGTCACAAACAATTAGTGTTCAACCCTCAAACTGAGCGGGAAGAAGAGATCACGTTAACCCGCGTCGCGATACATGGTTCTTTCAAAGAGAACCCGTACCTCGACCCGCAGTACATCGCGACGCTGATGGCTATCAAAGACCCGAACCGGCGCAAAGCGTGGGTAGAAGGTTCCTGGGACGTTACAAGTGGAGGGCGCTTTGACCACCTGTGGAATGAGGCGCTGCACGTCATTAAACCGTTCCGCATACCGGATAGCTGGACCGTTGACCGCTCTCATGACTGGGGGGAGTCGAAACCGTTCTCTAATCTCTGGTGGGCTCGCACGGATGGTACTGTCGCGACGCTGCCGGATGGGCGTCAATTCTGCCCGCCCGCCGGGTCTCTGATTTTGATTGGCGAGTGGTACGGTTGCCCGCCTGACGAACTGAATAAAGGGCTGAACATGTCATCTACCAACGTCGCAAAAGGCGTTGCGTGGATTGATAAGAGGCTAACAGGCCAGGAAGTTGACGAACCTGACGAGATAAAACTCAATGGCGTCACTCAGGGGCAACTCAACATTATGCCGGGTCTCTGCAAAAAGGTTGTTCCCGGCCCGGCCGACAGCGCGATCTACAACACTGGCGATGATGAACTTTCAATCGCTCAGAAAATGGAAGTGCAGGGCGTTAAATGGGTTGAGGCCAACAAAAAGCCCGGCTCTCGCGTTAATGGCGCCGCATTGTTTGCCGACATGCTGGAGGCGGTTGTCGAAGGTAAAAAACTGGAATCCGGGATACCAGAAAAACCCGCGTTTTATGTTTTTGATTACTGCCGTGGCTGGATAAGCCGTATTCCTGTACTCGTCCGCGACAGCAAAAATCCTGATGACGTTGACACGCAGCAGGAAGATCACGACTGGGACGGAACTCGTTATGAAGTTCTGCATTCACCGCCGAAGAAAGTCGGCAAAGTCACCAAACTTCGGATGTAAACCATGCCAGATATTTCGACACCTAACCTCGACTATAACGACATGGTTGAGGCGTGGGATATTAACGATGCACTGATGGGCGGCACGCTGGAAATGCGCCGGCAGGGCGAAGCCTACCTACCTCGCTGGCCGCGCGAGGATAAAGAAGACTATAAGAAACGCCTGTCTGTTGCGACGCTGCTCCCGGCCTATGAAGAAAGCATTAAGCAAAATACCGGGCGTGTATTTGCTGAGCCAACAGTGTTAAGCGAAAAAACGCCGGAAAAAATCAAAGATTATGCCGAAAACATCGATATGGAAGGCAGCCGCCTTGATGTCTGGGCGCAGCAATTCTTCAGCCTGGCGTTTCAGTATGGTCTCGCACATGCACTGGTGGATTACCCGCGCACCAACGCCGAAGAAATCCGCACAAAAGCTGACGAGCAGGCTGCTGGTGGTCGACCGTATGTAACGATGCTTAATCCTCGGCAGGTGATCGGCTGGAAATCAAAGGTTGTCAGCGGAAAAGTTGTGCTCACAGAGTTGCGCGTAAAAGAAGTCATTGTCGTGGATGGTGACGACTTCGGGCAAACCAAAGTTGAGCAGATCCGCCACATCATGCCGCGTAAAGTGGAAATCTGGCGCCGTAACAAAGGTGATGGTGGTGAATCCACCTGGACTATTTATGAAGAGTGGGTAACCAGTCGCGACGATATTACCCTTGTAACGCTCTACACCAAGAAAACTGGGTTTATGCGAGGTTCTCCGCCACTGCTGAATCTGGCATTGCTGAATATCAAGCACTGGCAAAGCCAGAGTGAGCAGGACAACATTCTTCATGTTGTGCGTGTGCCGCTTCTGTCTGTTTTTGGCCTGGAAGACGATCAGGAACTGGTCATTGGCTCATCCAGCGCTACTAAATTCAGCGACCGCGCTAAGCAGGGTATGGAATACACCGAGCACACCGGCGCCGCCATTGAATCCGGCAAAACATCGCTGGATGATCTGGAAAACCAGATGCGCCAGGCGGGAGCGAAACTGCTGCGCGCAGAAAATACATCAACAAAATCTGACGATCAGACGCATGAAGAGCATATGCAGGAAAACTCGCCGCTGTACACCATGGCGAGTTCGCTGGAGGATGCACTTGATAACATTCTGCAAATCATGGCTGAGTGGATTGGTGAAAGTGATGGCGGCAATGTTGATGTGCGCACAGAGCTGGATGTTACGGCTCAGACGTTCGATTCATCTGCTGCTATGGCCGTTCAGTCTCTGCGACAGGGGGGCGACATTCGCCAGGTTGATGCCGTGCGCGTGCTCCAGGCGCTTAAATTCATCGACCCTGACGCGAAGCCCGATGATGTGATCGACGAGCTGAAAAACCAGCAGGTAACGCTGATGGGCGGCAACAATGGCGACGGTTAACGAGCAACTGCGTGACGAATCTATAGCGCACGCCATCTGGATTAGCCGTTACAGTACCGGCGTTGCCAACAGGATGGTGAAACTACTCAACGAAAGTGATGCTGAACTGACGGTGCGCCTGCTGGTGGCGATGGATGGCATAGATCCGAATAGCTTTACGGTCACGCGTCTTGAAGCGCTACTGGCGAGCGTGCGGGAGATTAACCGCACGGCGATAAACGGCATGTTTTCCAGCCTGTCGACCGAACTGAATGACCTGGCGCAACATGAGGCGGGGTATCAGTTGAGTCTCTTTGACGCGTTGTTGCCGGAGTTCGTGACAGACGTTCATCCGCTGGTGGGTATCTCTCCTGATGTGGTTTACGCTGCAGCAATGGCGCGGCCATTTCAGGGGCGATTGCTCAGTGAGTGGGCGTCAAACCTCGAAGCGGATCGCCTCAACCGCATCAGTAACGCGGTACGACAGGGCTTTTTGCTGGGAGATACAAACGAGCAGATAGCGCGCAAGGTTCGCGGTCACGCTAATCGCGGCTATCAGGATGGCGCGTTACAGATGAGCCGCGCCAATGCCGCCAGTATTGCGAAAACAGCAGTTGGGCATCTTGCGGCGACGGCGCGTAACAGTTTCGCTGACGCCAATAACGACCTGATGAAGGGTAAGCAGTGGCTTTCCACCCTGGACAACCGAACGACGCAGATGTGCAGGATTCGCGACCGCCTTAAGTATGCGCTGGATAACAAGCCGATTGGTCACAAAATCCCGTATTTGCAGGGGCCTGGAAAAATTCATTTCTGCTGCCGTTCCACTGAAACATTCATCCTCAAATCGGCGAAAGAGTTGGGTATCAATGTTCGCGATATCCCGCCAGCGGAACGCGCCAGCATGGATGGAGTTGTGCCGGGCGATACCAACTATCAGGAATGGTTCTCGCGTCAGTCGTTCGATCGCCAGAAGCAAATCGTTGGCGAGAAGCGCGCCCGGTTGATTCGTGATGGTGGCATGTCTCCTGATGAGTTCTACACCGATAAAGGCGAATGGCTGACGCTGGCGCAGTTGCGTGAACGCGATGCGCAGGCGTTCAGGGATGCAGGGCTTTAATCTTCAATAAATCACAACAGGCTGCCTCCGGGCGGCCTTTTTTATGGCCGCAATCCGGATGGTGAGCGGTGCAACGGTCGGATGACCAAATCAAAGGTAACAACATGAAACTGAAGACAGTAGAAGTAAACGGTAAGCACTACGCAGAAGTCGATGCTAATGGCCTGCCGGTTTACGTGCATGACGACGGGAAAGAAATTGGCTTCGATGCCGCTCAGGCTGTCAGCAAAATCTCGGCACTGAATGGCGAGGCTAAATCCCATCGCGAAGCCAAAGAAGCCGTTGAAACGAAACTTGCGGCTTTTTCCGGTATTGAAGACCCCAAAAAGGCGCTTGAAGCAATCGAGATGATGACCAAAATCGACCAGAAAAAACTGATCGATGCTGGCGCTGTTGACCAGGTGAAAGCCGAAATCACCAAATCATTCCAGGTGCAACTGGATGAGGCCAACAATAAAAATAAAACGCTGGAAGGCCAACTGTACGACTCGATGATCGGTGGTAGTTTTACTGGCTCCAAATTTATCACCGATAAAATCGCCATCCCTGCCGATCTGCTTCAGGCCCGCTTCGGGCAGTCGTTTAAAGTCGAAGAGGGTAAAGTTGTCGCCTATGACGGCACCGGCAACAAAATTTATTCCCGCTCTAAACCGGGCGAACTGGCCTCATTCGATGAAGCGCTGGAGTTCCTGGTAGAACAGTACCCGCAAAAAGACCACATTCTTAAGGCCAGTGGCAATAACGGCGGTGGTTCACGACCGACTCAACACGATGCCGGGCAGAAAACAATGAAACGCTCAGCATTCGATTCTCTGGATCAGACCGGGAAACAGACAGCCCTCAAAGACGGTATCACCATCGTCGACTAACCGCATTTGCCTGCTTCCGGATGGTGGCGGGCGCCAGAGCTGGATAGCTCAACCAACCCAAATCTATCTCTAAGGAAAAATGAATCATGTCGAATACACTGACCGGGTTGATCCCGACTATCTATACCGCTCTGGATATCGTTTCTCGTGAGCAGGTGGGGTTTATTCCTGCCGTCGCGCGTAACACCAAAGCAGACGCAGCAGCGAAAGACCAGACCGTTACTGCGCCGGTTGCTCCGGTCGCGGTCACCGAGGACATCGTGCCGGGTCCGTCTGCGCCGAATACCGGCGATCAGAATATCGGCACCGTCGATGTCAAAATCACCAAATCCAAAATGGCTCCGGTCAAATGGAACGGTGAAGAGCAACTGGCTCTCGGTCCCGCTGGTACTTACAACACCATTCTTGCTGACCAGTTCACCCAGGCATTCCGCGCACTGTCAAATGAGGTCGATGCTGATCTCGGCGCACTTTACTACGGCACTTCTCGCGCCGTTGGTACTGCTGGCACAACGCCGTTTGGCGTGAAGGAAGATCTGACCGACGCAGCTAATGCACGCAAGGTTCTGGAGGACAATGGTTCGCCAACCACCAGCCTGCAAATGGTTCTCGGTTCTTCTGCAATCGCGAATCTTCGCGGGAAGCAGACGGTACTGTTCAAAGTGAATGAATCCGGCACTGAGCAACTGCTTCGCGAAGGTACGCTGGGCCGACTGGAAGGCTTCAACATTCACAACTCTGCGGGCGTTAAGCGTGCGCCAGCTGCTACCGCGACAGGATATCTGGTCAATGGCGCGAAACAGGAAGGCGATATCATCATTGCCATTGATACCGGTACGGGTTCTATCGTAGCTGGTCAGGTCGTTACTTTCGACGGCGACGATAACCAGTACGTTGTTGCGGCAGCTACTTCCACCACCATCACTCTGGCTGCGCCGGGCCTGCGTCAGGATCTGGCGGACAACACCGAAATCACGGTTGTTGGTAGCTTCACTGCAAATATGGCGTTTGACCGTAACGCATTTCTGCTGGCTTCTCGTACCCCGGCGATGCCGGAAGGTGGTGACACCGCTGATGACGTGATGAATGTCACCGACCCAGTTTCCGGTATCACCTTCCAGATCGCGCTGT
Organism: Citrobacter sp. CFNIH10; assembly: GCF_002934585.1. Taxonomy (NCBI): domain Bacteria; kingdom Pseudomonadati; phylum Pseudomonadota; class Gammaproteobacteria; order Enterobacterales; family Enterobacteriaceae; genus Citrobacter; species Citrobacter sp. CFNIH10. The sequence goes on along the minus strand of NZ_CP026216.1, from coordinate 4,376,485 downwards.
ATCGTCAGTACCGTCAGGTGCGTTATGAAGTTGGCTTGGCGTGGGGCGTGGCTTCCATCAAACCAGCCCACGCAGTAATGCTTCTGGGCTAACACCATCACACACAAGGGGCTTCGGCCCCTTTTTCTTTGGAGGGATTATGGCTGGATTGACGAAAGAACAGCGCGCTCAGCGAGCAGCGGAAAAACTTGCTGCTGAACTGGCGGCGAAAAACAATTCTGAGCAGCAGGAGCAGCAGGAGCAGCAGGAGCAGCAGGAGCAGCAGGAGCAGCAGGAGCAGCAGGAGCAGCAGGAGCAGCAGGAGCAGCAGGAGCAGCAGGAGCAGCAGGGCATTCTGGTTGCTATGTTCACTGACTTCCCGGCATTCCCCGGCGCGCCCACCACTGCAGACGTGCATCCTGACGAAGTGGAAAACTGGAAGGCGGCAAGCTGGCGCATAGAGGAGTGATTCATGATCACCTACATCACGGTAGCGGACGTTGATCAAATCCTCGGGGCCGACTGGACCGATGCCAGTAAAAAAGAGAAGTCTGTGAAAATGGCGAATGCCTGGCTGAACGGATTGAATCTTCGAGTTTGCCCGGATGACATTCCCGATGATGTCAAAGAGGCTGGCGCGTATGTTTCGTCGGTTGCGGCAGCCGGAAAACTTTACCAGCAAAAAACTGATTCAGGCGTAGTGACCAGCAAATCGGTTGAGGCTAAAGGCGTCAGTGTGTCGAAATCATTCGCAGAATTATCCACCAACAGCACTGCATTGCTCGATCCTGATTTGCAGTTCGCTCTGGCGTTGCTAAAGCCATATGGCGTCAATCAGTCACAAATCAGGCTGGTGAGGGGGTGATGTGGGACTTCGTGACGAACTTCAGGCAGAAATCGCCGCTGCGTTCGACGATGACCTTGCCGACGCTGTTAATGCGTTCACCGGTTCCTATGTGATTCAAACAGGATGGGATCCCGTTACGGAAACCGGAGGGAAAACCACTGTTACGTATACCGGACGTGGCGTGCTGGCTGATTACAGTGTTGAGCGCATCGATGGCTTGAACATCCTCAAAGGTGATATTGAGCTGGTGGCGCTGGTGAACGAGGTGACTGATAAGCCGAAAGTTGACCATATCATCGAAGCGCCTGACCTGGTTACTGGTGAGCAACAGCGATACAAGGCGATCTCTGTGGAAACAGATCCTGCTGGCGCAGCTTATTCCATTCAGTTGCGGAGGGTGTGATGCAATATTTTTTGCTTTACCTGTGCTTTGGCGTTCTTTTTGGCCTTATTGAGTTCATTTCCGTATTGTTTATCAGGGATGGCAGATCTGTCTTGCTAAAGGCGCTTTATGGCTTATTTACGGTGATTTTCTGGCCGCTAATCATCTTTGTACTGTTCGTGCCTGAGCGGGTTCTTTGCAAATGGCGGAGGGTTCTCGATGGCTAAGGCCTGGAGTCTTGACCCTGCATTATTCGCTGACAAGGTGGAAGAGGATGTCGGAAAACTGCAACGCGTTATAGCCATTCAGTTGCTAAATGAGATCGTTATTCGGTCACCGGTTGGTAACCCTGAAATATGGGCTATCAATAGTATGCAGGTTCAGCAGCGCGACCGGGTTAATGATATCAATGAAGCCCTTCGGAGCAGTGACCGGTTCGGGACCACTGACAAAAACGGTAACCGTCGGATTAAACGAGGCAATAAAGTCAGTCTCGCCGGTGCTGAGTATAGCAGTAATGCTGGTAAATTTGGCCCCCAGCGCGTACGCAAGCTAAGGCGCGGACAGGGGGAGATTTATCAACCACCAGGCTATCGCGCAGGGACTTTCCGTGCATCTCACTTCGTGAGTGTTGGTTCGCCAAGTGATTACGTTCCACGTGAGCCAGATCCGAATGGTGCAAACACTATCAATAACGGGACGTCGACAATTCTTGCGGCGCCAAGTTATTCGGTCATCTACATCCAGTCAAACCTCCCTTATTCCGTACCGCTTGAAAACGGGCACTCAAAGCAGGCACCGACAGGCGTTTATGCGGTTTCATTTAATGGTGTAACACAGGCCTACAAATGACACTCACAGAAATTCGTAACGCTGTCATCGCTCGTATGACGGCACAGACGGCTATTGCCTCTGATGCTGTGGATTATCCCAACGGCCCCGTATTTGACCCAAGCGGTCGTGATATCTGGGCTCGCTTTACCAATATTTCCGGACTGGCCGGCGCGAATGAAATCGGTGCAGGACCCGTCGTTCAACGCACCGGGGTATTGATTATTCAGATCTTCGTCCCTGTTGGTTCTGGCTCTCTGCTTATCACTCAAACAGCAGACAAACTCCGTGAACTTTTTGAATTTCAGGATGATGGAAAACTCAGTTATTTCGCCGTATCCGCTGTTCCCGCTGGCGAAACGGATGGCTGGTCTCAGTTCAATCTACAAATCCCTTACCGCGCTCTGTAGCGCTTAACTTCGATGGAGGTGACCGCATGTCGAGCGGCGCTAAGGTACTCTCGGCCTTTATCCGGGAGACGACTCCAGGAATTACGCCTGCGGGCGTCTGGAATCTTTTCAAGCGTACAAGCTGGGGCGTTGGTCCATCCCAGAATACCAATGACAACGACGAAATCGGCGGCACCCGAATGGCGCAGGGCGCTACGCTGGGAACGGTCGATGTTGGCGGCGATGTCGGGGCAAAATTCCGCTATGGCCAGCATGATGACTTCCTGGCTTCGTGTTTTGGCGCGGAGTGGGCGGGTAATGTGCTGACGATGGGGAATGACCGTATCTCTTTCTCACTCGCAACATACGCGTCGGACGTTGGTATTGCCTCCATTGTTCGAGGCGCCCAGGTAAGCGTGTTCCAGTTGGAAGTTCCTAACGACGGTGACGTTACCGCGACAGTCACATTCGCCGGGCTGGGGTGGGACTCAAAAGCAGATGATACGAGTTACATCACCGGTACTCCTGCCGATAATGCTGGCGAACTGCGTTACTCGTTCAAAGAGGTCACTGCGATAAACCTGAACGGCGTCGATGGTGGTGATGGTTTCTGTATCGATACCTTCAACATCCAGTTCGACAATAACGTCCAGACGCAGCGCTGTATTGGCACCGGTTCACCGTTTGCCGGGGCGAACATCCCTACCACCTTTACGCCGTCAGGTTCGATCACACTCTCCTGGTCTAAAGCTGCGTGGGAGGTCTGGAGTAAAACACTTACCGGCGCAACCGTGCCATTCAGTTTCACGCTGGCGAACGACGAAGGTCAGTACACTTTCACTTTCCCGAAAGTGCAAGTAGCCGGTGACTGGCCGGATGGCGGCAACACCGACATTATCCAGGTTCAACTGGATATCACTGCGGCAGACGAGTCGCCGACGATTACCCGCGCTGTTACCATTCCGGCAACAGGCATCACGGTAACCCCGGAAACAGCTTCTGTTAATGTGGGAGATACAACCAGCCTCACTGCAACGCTGGCCCCTGTGGGTGCCACGGATACTGTTACGTGGGAGTCATCCGACCCTGAAGTGGCAACAGTTAGTGCGTCAGGCGTCGTTACTGGTGTGGCGGCAGGGACGGCAACTATTACCGCTAAGGCGCGCACCTTTGCCGATACGGCAACCATTACCGTAACTGAACCATAAAATTACCCTTGCCCGTTCCGCTCTGTATGGCGGCGCGGGCATTTTTAATGCAGGAGCTTTTAATGATCATCTTGACTCCACGAATTGATGTTGGCGGCGATCGCTGGTTTACGCCGCTGAAAGATCTCAAACCCATTGAAGGCCTGAAGTTGCTCGTCAGCAGCATTGATAACGACCAGTATCGCTCGCGTAATGCACTTATACGCCGCCACATTGAAAAAATGGATGCCAGTTACCAGGTGGGAACCAGCGAATTTAGCCTGTCAGCGGTCGGGGAAATTGACTCTGCCGATGACCTCCTGATCGACAACTGCGCGCGTTACCTGCTGAAAGACTGGAAGGGCGTCGGTGAGCTTGTTGAAGGCGAAGAGGTTCCGATTGAGTACACACCTGAACGCGGCGCTGCACTTCTTAAACAGGAACCAGAGATGTACTGGCAAATTCTGGCGGAGGCAGCCAGCATCGCCCAGGGCAAAGAGCAGCAAAAGCAGGAAACCGTAAAAAAGCCATCGAAGCGCAAAAGTGGCTGAGTGAGTTCGGCGGGGAGCACGGTGAAAAGGCAAGGTGGCGAAGGGAGAAATTAAAACTCCCGCCAATTCCAGAGCCTGAAATTGACGGAGTAACGGTGGAAATCCTCAACGCTTACTCCGTTATTTCCCGCTCACGGCTGTATGCTGGAATGGCTGGTGTCCCGCTGCCTATCTCACTTCACGACATCGAATGTTATCTTTCTTCACGCAAGATCTCCCTTGAACGTGATGAATTCGATACTGCGATTTTTGCGCTGGATGATTTGTGGTTAGATACATGGACAAAGAGGCAGGAGATGTTGACTAAAAATAAATAGCCCATGGCCTCGCTCTATCCCTGTGCTAGTCTGTGTGCAAATGTTAATGATGGGGGTAGGGATGTGAAGACTTTAGGGTATTTGATAGTCGCTTTTTTTGTCATTGTTGTATTGGTGGTCGTTGTGACAAATGTGTCAAATCCGTCATCTGGTGATGCTATATCTTTTGTAGAAAAAGGAGTGCGCAACACGATGAAAGACCCTGATTCAGCAACCTTTGATAGTGTGAGGTTTTATCCAGATTCAAGCCTGCAAGGGGAAGAGATTAGCGGCGCGGTATGTGGATATGTAAATGGGAAAAACAGTTTTAACGCATACACTGGAAGGGTACGATTCTTTTCAAGAATAACAGTATCGAATAATGGAAGAACTGCCGACTACTCACGCCCAACGATTGAAGATCCGAGTAATCCTATCTCTGTTGGAGGAATGGATAATGCTTGGAGCGAATCTTGCAAGTAGCAAATTAGCCCACTCCGGTGGGCTTTTTATTACCTGATGCCGCAAGGCAGGAGATAGTTATGACTTTAGAGAAACGTGTTGAAGAACTGGAAATGTCGCTTTTGCATACGCGGCAGGCAATCAATGAGATTAACTGCGCGATTGATGAACTCAGTCTTTCTGTTCGTCAGCAGTTGGTTGTCGATGATATGGCGGCCCAGAAACAGACCGCAGTTCAATTAGAAGACAGCGGGTGCAAGGTCCATCTTCCAGCCGGAGGAGTTATTGTTATAAACCGCTTTTGAGCATTGTTCCAAGTAATGCAAGCGCTTCAACAGGTGAATATTCTTCACCAACATTTTTGTTAGCTTCCCTGTTTTGCTTAAAGCCATTGTCGAATGTTTGGAGAAATACCTCTCCAAAGCCAGGGGTTGATTTCTCAATTGCCTGGACCAGGCTAGCCAACCCAACCTGTAATGCGTGTACCTGAAGCTCAATAGATGGCAAGGATGTCGTATTAAGATGCTTTTCAAATTCGTATTTCATTTATTTCTTTTCCTTATCAAGAGGTAATCAGCCATCCCTCTTTTCCTGAGTGCGCCAGTGTCCCACCACTGACGGGCTGAGCATCAACCATAGCCAGGTATTTAAATAAGTAACACCCTGATATTCAGACAGTAGCCGCCACAGTGCGGCTTTTTTATGCCCGGAGATCTCAATGTCAGAACAGACATCCCGCCTTGCCATCATTATCGATAGCACCGGCGCAGAAAAAAATGCTGAAAGCCTGACCAGCGCCCTACATGGATTGACTGAATGGGGGCAGAAAGCAGCGGCTAGCGCCGGGAAGGTAACAAAAGCCACCGAGGAAGAATCGGCAGCATTATCGGAACTGCTTGACCGCATTGACCCGGTTAACGCTGCGCTGAATAAGCTGGATAAACAACAGCAGCAACTCGTGAAATTCAAGTCGAAAGGCATGCTGGACGATGAAACCTTTGATGTCTATTCGAAAAAAATCGAAGAGGCCCGCAATCGTCTCACCGGGTTTTCAGAGCAACTGAAAAATACTGGCATGTCGGCAAAGCAAACCGCTTTTGCTATGCGAATGATCCCTGCTCAGATGACCGATATCGTCGTGGGCCTGTCTACCGGGCAAAGTCCGTTCATGGTGCTGATGCAGCAGGGCGGGCAGTTAAAAGATATGTTCGGCGGCATCGGTCCGGCGATTAAAGGCGTTGGCTCTTATGTGATGGGCCTGATCAATCCTTTTACGCTGGCTGCTGCCGCGGTCGGCGTGCTGGGCGTGGCGTACTACAAAGGCACGCAGGAACAGGATGCTTTTAATAAATCACTTATCCTGACGGGTAATCAGGTAAGAAAAACATCTGGTCAACTGGCAGACATAGCTGCGCGCGCTGGTGTGGCGGCAAATTCAACCACGGGAGCCGCAGCGTCGGTACTGAATCAACTGGTAGAGTCAGGAAAGGTTGCCGGTGATTCGCTGGAGCGGGTGACTACTGCCGTTGTTAAAACAAGCGAAGCCACTGGTATCGCGACCGATCAGTTAGTTGGCGATTTCAACAAAATTGCAGCTGACCCGCTGGATGCAATCACCAAACTTAATGACCAGTATCACTTCCTGACGCTGTCAACTTACAACCAGATTAAAGCCCTTCAGGATGAAGGGAATCAGCAGGAAGCGGCGCGCGTCGCTACAGACGCATATGCGAACACAATGCAGCAGCGATCAGCAGATATTCAGCAGAATCTTGGTCTGCTGGAAAAAGCATGGAATGGTTTGGCTGGAGCAGCAAAAAGCGCCTGGGATGCCATGCTTGATGTTGGGCGAGAATCTGGCGGTAATGAACGCATTGCACAAATTCGTAAGGAACTTGACTGGATCGATAATGCAGTTGGTGGGAAAACCGTCTTTGGTGCTCGCCGCAAGGAGCTTGAGCAGGAGTTAAACATTCTGCAACTCACGATAACAGCGCAAGCTGATGTCAATGGTGCTGTGTCGGAAGCAAATAAGGCAGAGCAGCAACGCATTAAAACTCAGCAAGATGCGGATCGCGTCAACCAGCAGTTCCTGTCAAATGCCGACAAACGCAATAAGGCTTTAGAGCAGCAGAAAAAGTTCCTGGACGCCGGGGCTATCAGCGCGGATCAGTACGCGAAAAATATCTCGCGCATCAATGAAATGTATAAAGACCCAAAAACGGCAGGAGCGCCAAAAGGTAAAGCCGTTACTGAAGATGCAGGGCAACGTATGATTGATCAGCTCAACCAGCAAAACGCCCTGCTGGTTACTCAGGCTGAAGCAACAAACAAACTGTCTTCCTCTGAACAGGAACTCATCAAATGGCGTCAACAGCTTTCCACTCTGGAAACACGATCACCATCCCAATTAACTACCGCACAAAAATCGCTACTGCTTCGTAAAGACGAAATTACTTCATTGATGGAGCGCAATGCCCAACAGGAGAAAAATAACCGCCTGATGAAGGAGGCGACGGAACTTGCATCGTATCGCAGTACGCTTGAGATGGGGCTGGATAATTTGCGAGCCAGCTATGCTGTTCAGGATTCTGGTTTCGGTCTGGGTGAGAAGCAGCAGAAACAGATGCAGGAACTGCTTCAACTGGAACAAAAATATAATGCTCAGCGACAGCAACTTGATCGTGATTATGCAGATAAATCGAAAGGTATGAGCGAGGAAACGTATAACGCTAAATCACAAATGCTGACTGATGCGTTAGGCCGTGAGAGGGCAATAATGCAGCAACACTATGAAAACCTCGACGCGATGAACAATGACTGGCTGGGCGGCGTTGAGCAGGGGTTTAGAAACTGGATGGATACAGCATCGACGTATTCTACCCAGATGTCTGGCGTTGTTCAGGGAGCGATGAGTGGCCTTGTCGATACGATGGCCGACGGGTTGAGCGGTAGTAAAGCGGACTGGAACGAGTGGTCTATGAGCGTTCTGAAGTCCCTTCAAAAAGTGTTACTGAACGCGATGATCGTAAACGGCATCAAATCAATGCAAGGCGCAGGTATTTGGGGCTCGTTATTTGGTTCAGCAAACAGCGGTGGCTCGACTCCTTCCGGAGCCTATGGCAGTGCATCAAGTGGGCTGGATTTCTTCAAACAAAATGCTAAAGGTGGGGTTTATGACTCTCCATCACTTAGCGCATATTCTGGCGGTGTATTTGATTCACCGAAACTTTTTGCCTTCGCAAAAGGCGCTGGTGTATTTGGTGAAGCAGGGCCGGAAGCAATTATGCCACTTGCCCGAACGCCTGACGGGAATCTGGGGGTCAGGATGATGGGAGCGCAGGGAGGGGGCTTCTCTGGCGACATAATCGTCCAGCAAACGATTCATGTTTCAGGAAATGGCGACGCTGCATTGAATCGCGCAATGGAAGATGCTGCCAGAAAAGGGGCTGACGACGGTGCCAGACGGGCCAGACAGGAAATGCTTCAGGATTTTCAGAGCCGTGGGCAGGGGCGGAGATTACTAGGAGTTTAACAGATGGCTGATGTATTAGAGTGGCCAGGGCCTCGCCCTTCATCCCTCAACTGGTATCTCGAGTCGAATACCAAAACATTCAGATCTCCATTCAATGGCTCATCCCAGGTAGCGCGCTTTCCGGGAGCCCGGTGGAAATGTACTGTCGGATATGACGTTCTGGATGACGCTCAGGCCAGAAAAATTGAGGCAGTACTGGCGTCACTGGACGGTGAATATGGACGTGTGAAAATTCGCGACTGGGGGCGTGATGGTGGCTCGACTGCCGCCGCAGTGTTAGTGACGGATGCGAATCAAACAGGAAGTAACCTTTCAACTAAAGGCTGGCCGGCTAATACAATGGTGATGCAAGCCGGTTACTACCTGACTGTAAATTCGGAACTGAAAAAAGTGACTGAGGATGTATTCAGCAATTCCAGCGGTGTTGCTGTGATCCCTATATCCCCAATGCTGCGGTCATCTCCAGCGGCAAATAGTACGGTAGAGGTGCGAGAACCATGGGGGATATTCAAGCTTTCAGATAACTTGCAGGGCGCATTTGACCGTAAACCGGGTGGGATAACGTCAATGACCATTGAATTTGAGGAGGCGTTTTAATGTTGTATTCCCCATTTTCTGACGCAATGGTTGACTGGCTTTCCCGCGACCGGGTGACAGTGGTGATCGCTGCCAGTATTCAGTTTGAATCCGGCACTGTGTATGTGCATTCCGGTACCGGGACGATCGTACTGGGTGGCTACGTCTATTACGGCATGGGACGTATGGGCTCGATTGATGATGCTACTGAGACGAACACGACCAGCCCGACGCAGGTGAAGATGACGCTTTCCGGGCTTGACCTGTCACTGTTCGCCAAAACACTGAATGAACGTTGTGTTGGTCGCAATGCTGAAATCTACCTGGTTGCGATGAACGATAACGGCGTGGTGCAGGTTGCCGATCTTCTGTTTAAAGGGAAAGTATCGGGTACCGGGGCCACAGCCGGGGAAACCAACGCCCTGCAATACACTATCAGTAATATTTTTGAAGACTGGCAACGACCTTTCCCGGATCGCTATACCGACGAATCACAGCAAGCCTCTTATTCTGGCGACCGCATATTCCGCTATGTGGCGCAGATGGCTGAACGTTCCATTTTCTGGGGCAACAAAAAGGATGCGCCTGGGTTTACTTATAAGTGAGGAAGCATGAAGCACCATGACTGGCAAAACAGATTAAATGCAGTGATGAAGGCCGCCATTGAGCGGCCTTTTTCATGGGGCAAACATGACTGTTGCCTGTTTGCGGCTGACTGCGCACAGGCCATGTGTGGCGCTGATTATGCGGCAGACTGGCGTGGAACTTATGACAGTGAAACCGGCGCAAAGAAAGCGATTCTTACAGGTGGCGGGACGCTGGAAAAAGTGATCGGCAAATACCTTGACGAGATTCCGGTGAAACTGGCGCAGCGTGGTGACATCGCCATCGTCGAGAACGGCGGGGCGAAGTGCGCTGGCGTGGTGTATTCCGGTTCGGTCTGGGTGCCTGGTGAAAATGGTCTGGTGAGTTTACGGGTAAAACCGCTGAGCGTCTGGAGGGTTCGTTAATGCCTGCTGCTATTCCTATCATTGCGACCGTTGCAGCAGGTGCTGCTGCTTCATATCAGTATTACGGGATCGCAATGGCTATCACTGTTGCCGCCCAGGTTGCAACTCAGGCACTCACCAAAAAACCATCAATCGATTCATACCGTGACACATCAGAACGTAAACAGGTTCTTCGTGCAGCGGCCAGCGCCAAAACGGTTGTGTATGGACGTACCACTGCCGCCGGTACGTTGTTCTTTTCAGAAGAACAGCCAGGCCAGCAGGATGATGGTGAAATGTTGCACCTGGCCGTTGCTCTCGCAGGGCATTCATTATCCAGCATCGGAACGGTATGGCTCGGCGACGAACCCATCAGCAGTTATCCCGAGCATGCCTCATTCCAGTTGCATACGAACCGGCAGACCGCTGATCCGTTCATGCTGTCGAACTGCCCGTCATGGAAAAATGACATGATCGGCAAGGGGATCACATGGCTTCGTGTCTCCCTGAAATTCAGCGCAGAGAAATTCCCGTCCGGTATTCCCAATATCAAGGTAGAGAAGTTTGGGCGCGTCGTATACGACCCGAGAACAGGCCTGACCGGATACAGTAACAATGCTGCGCTGGTCATCCTGGACTATTACCGCAACTACCTGAAGGTTCCTGATTCAGACATCAACTGGGATCAGTTTCAGGAAGCCGCCAACATCTGCGATGAGGATGTGATCACCGGCGGCAATACCGTCGAAAGACGCTACACGATCAACGGTGAGTTTGACCTCAGCGAAAACAAGGTGAGCATTCTGGAGGGGATGCTTGCGGCCTGTGCAGGAGACGTGACCTATATTGCCGGTAAGCATGGTTTGCTGGTTGGTGCGTACTATGGCCCGGCAACGGAAGTGATCACTGAAAGCCAGCTGGCCGGTGATATCGAAATCATGCCGGAAGTTTCCCAGTCTGAGCGTGTAAACACTATCAAAGGAACATTCGTCGATCCACAACAGGGATTTACTGAAGCTGATTTCCCATCCGTATCGGTAAGCGAGTGGGTGGCGGAGGACGGCGTCGAAATCTCGCAGGATATGAAACTGCGATTTGTGACGAGTGAGTTTCAGGCCCAGCGCCTGGCTGATGTGAAGTTAAAGCGTACCCGTATTGCCAGAACGATGAACGTTACGCTGAATCTCAGCGGCTACCGATATCGCCCCGGAATGTATGTGAAAGTCAATTTCCCGTCTATCGGTATCGTGAACGTTGAGATGCGGGTGACGGACTGGAAATTTGGTGTGCAGAACGGCGTGCAACTGACACTGAAACAGGAAACGGCTGATGTATGGGGTGATGCTGTTGGCAAGCCTATAGAGCGCCCTCCATTCACTCAGTTACCGTCCGGTGGTGTTGCCCAGCCGCAGAACATGAAGTACACCGTAGAAGAAATCGGCCAGGTGGTCCAGGGGATACTGTCCTGGGAAAATATCGGGCAGGTTGTCTATAACAAAGTCGTTATTCGTCGTAATGGCCAGATGGTGCTTTCTGCTCAGGTGCCGGGGGCTTTCACTCGTCTGACTGGGTTGCCAAGGAATACTTACACTGCGCATGTTTCAGCGGTGAATCAGATGGGGGCTGAATCGCCGGAAGCTTATCTTGAGTTCAGTGTTGAAGCGCCGCCGCCGCCCTCGCATGTTGATATTGAGCAGGGTTTCTTTGCGGTGACGATGATCCCCCGTCTTGCCGCTATCACCAACGTTTCCACCCAGTTCGACTTCTGGACATCAGGTGAGACGCAACTGTCGGGCACCTCAACTGAAATCGTTGAGGGCAACGCCAGCAGAGAGGGGATGGGCACCACGTGGACCAGCAATCAGTTGCAGGTCGGGCATACCTATTACTGGTATATCAGGACCATTAACGCATTCGGTGCTTCTGCATTTATCGAAGTCCCTGCTCTGTGCTCAATGGATACAGGAAGCCTGATCGACCTCATTGATGATTCTGTTCAGAATTCCGAAGCGTTCCAGAACGTTAAAGGCGGGGTTGATACAAACCTTGAAGGCATAATGGAAAATGCCCTCGCCAATCACGGCACGGTCCAGCGTCAGTTTGAGCAGTATGGTGAAGTGAAAGCCGAAGTCATGACGGTGACCACCACGGTTGCAAATCTTGATGGCGCATTCGCTGAACTCGCTGATTATGTTCAGGCGCAGATCGGGCCTGATGGTGAACTGATGGCGGCTGTAAATCAGAAATTAACAGCTGAAGTGAAAAGCGATGGCACTGCGAAAGCATCGTACACACTGGACCTTGGGATTGTCAGAAACGGTGTGAAATATAACACCGGGTTTGGCATGTCCATTGAGCCATCGGGCAGCACCTATAAATCCACCGTGGTTTTTGCTGCTGATCAGTTCGGCATTTATTCTGGTAGCGATCCGGGAAATTATACCGCCGCTTTCTTTGTCTATAACGGACAGGTATTTATCCGCGATGCGCTTATTCAGGATGCCAGTATCACCAATGCCAAAATTGCGAACTATATCCGCTCGAATAATTTCCTCGCCGGAACACGTGGCTGGAATATAGATAAGAGTGGCGACTGTGAATTCCATGGAAAACTGTATGCGACCAGTGGCCAGTTTGCATTTAACGGTGTGAATAATACGGTCGTTATTAACGGCAATGGAATTACTGTCAATCTGTCTGGCGGTGGACGAGTCGTTGTCGGTAAATGGTAGGTGAATTATGCCAGAAGGTATTCTGATTGATTATAACGATGGTCGCCCGGTGATGGCGATTACTGCGGGGCTTCGTGCCCCGTCATATTGTGGCGCAACATCCGGGCAATATGGAGATGGGGGAGGTTCCAGTTACAGTGTCCCTGTTACCATGACTGCTGGTTCAGAGCTTGTCACCATTGCACGAAGGCCAGTTGTAATTCAGGATTTTACAAATCCTCCAAATATTTATTTTATGTCTTCCGTAACAAGGAATGGAAATTCATCGGTAAATATTAACTTTGGTAAAAAAGGGTTCAGGAATGGCGAGAAGGTCGATTTTGACGCAACATTTCTCGAAATACTCCCTGCCGCTACATATAACGAAGGGATTCTGGTCGCCAGTTCAACGGATTTTACCGCTATTTCGAATCGCTCACTATTGATGACCTGTGCTTATACAGGCCGAATTACTGTAAACGGGAGTACGGTGCTACCCGTCTCAGGTATTCCATTTGGCAAATGGGATAATCCAAATGTTTCTGTTGCATTTGACGGGACCAATATCATTGTACGGAGTATCTCTTATAGCGGAACGGATGATGTCACCGCATCCGTCACAATTGACCTTGCAATATTTAATCAGACTGCGCCGGTCGGTGGTGATGGCATCACTATGACAAATCCAGCAGGTCAGGTGACGTTTTCAACACAAAAGCGACCAATGGTCTATGACCGGACCATTCAGATAACTGACTCCTTCCAGAGTATTGGTGGTGGGTACTGCCATCTTACCAATACCGGGACACAAACCAGAATGGTTAACGGGGTCGCCAATGTGCGTACTAAAGGGATCGTCATGTCTGGTGGAAGCATACGTTCAGCATATAACCGTGTTTTCGGTAACTACAACGTTAGCGGCTGGGATGCCACATTTAACCAGAATATCAGCATGCCGCTTCTTATCATTCCTAACATGTATTGAGGAAACCCCATGTCCGCAGGAACGTTAACCCTGACCAATAAATCAGAGACTGTAACGGGTAATGGAACAGCATTTATCACCGAACTGGCTTCAGGCGCTTTTATAGTCGCGACGGTCGGCGGGATTTCTTACACGCTACCTGTGAAAAGTGTCAACAATTCAACATCAGTTACGCTTGTCAACAAATACACTGGCCCGACACAGTCCGGGGTGGCATGGAATGCAGTATCACGTGACACGCAGAACCAGGTTACAGCGGCGCTGGTGGTACAAAGCACCGAGGCGTTGCGTGGACTGAACTACGACAAGCAAAACTGGCAGCAGTTTTTTACGGCAGAAGGTGATGTAACCATTACTCTTCCGGATAATAGCCAGATAACCGGACCCTCTGCAAAAAAATTGATCAGCAGTGTTATCACGATTGATGAAGTGCGATCTTTAATTGATGCTATATGTCCGGTGGGTATGATGATTAACTGGCCTTCTGTAGTTCTACCTGATAACACATCTCTTGGCGTTAAATACCTGCGTCTTAATGGGGCATCATTCAGTAAAACGCTTTATCCGAAGCTCGGGGCGATTTACACCTCCGGTGTTTTACCCGATGTGCGGGGCGATGTAGTACGTGGGTATGATGATGGCAGGGGTATTGATCAGGGACGAGCGATCCTTTCAGAGCAGGCTGATGCAATCCAGAATATAACAGCAACGCTGAATGTACGCGGAATGCCTGGACTGTCAACCGGCTTACTTTTTTCAGCATCCGGAGCTTTCAGTTTGTCATCGGGTACAGGGGCTTCGGTTCTTGGTGCGACGGGAGCCACATCATCAACAGCAATGGATGTGCTTTCATTCTCCGCAGAAAACGTTGCGAGAACAGCGACAGAAACCCGCATGCGTAACATGGCATGGAATATGATTGTGAGGGCAACGTAATGATTCAGTTCGATAATGCAGGGCTGGCTACAGCAGATGGACAACTAAAAGTATATGTCACCGACGATCGCGGCTTTCTGGTTGGTGAGGCGGTGGCGCAGATCAGCGAGGGAACGTCACTACCTGCGCACTCATATACAGATTTGCCGCCAACGGCCGGTGACAATGAAGTGGTTATGCGCAGTTCTGACGGTCACCATTGGCTTGTTCTGCCAGACTACCGGGGACAAACTGCGTATGCGAAAGACGGCAGCGGAACAATGGAAATCAAAGAAGCAGGTGAAGTTCCGGATGCATATACCCTGGTAAAACCGCAAACAGAATTTGATTTATGGGATGGGGTTATGTGGGTAACTGATGAAGTGGCAGCACATACAGCCGCTGTAGCGAAAGCTGAAGCCTGCCGTCAGCAGCTGATAGACAACGCCATGCAATCTATTGGCACTATTCAGTTGAAGATACAGATGGGAAGAGCGTTAAGCGATAAGGAAAAATGGAAGTTGAATGCGGTTCTGGACTACACAGACGAGGTATTAGCTATTGAAACAGACTCGCCTGACAACATCCAATGGCCAGAACTTCATTTATGATGAAATAGCCGCAACCACACCGTATGCAAGAGTGGGTTGCGGCTGACTGACGAACGTCCGATAGTGCGAGTATTGAATGATTGTCAGTCGCCGCGGATTCTACATATGCAATATGACAAATCAATGCGTTTAGTCTGAAACAAGCCACATATCGGATTCTTCAAACATTTCCTCCAGCATGCGGTTCAGCTTCTCCCGATCGCTTTTGCTGGCATCGCTGTTTAAGCCGTTCGCCTGCATCGGCTTAACCTTCACTTCTGCATCGGGAAAGATTCGGTGTACACGTTTTGTTAGCTCATTAAGAATTATGGTTTTTGCACCGGGTAAACCTGCAACGTTTCTCTTGTCATAAACCAGCTCAACAAACATTTTTATCTTCTCCCTTTACTGGTTGGATATACAGTATTTATACTGTGTTTTTATCCGGTATTCAAGAGAGGTTAATTGATGCCACGACGCAGCGATATTGAAATGGTCTGGCATGTTTCGATACAGCAAGAACCTAATGGCCGGAAGACCGTCACCACACAGCGGTTTGTCCAGGAACTGAGCAAGGTTAACTGGAACTGGACGATGAAGCAGGCTAACGAATGGATTGAGTGGTATGTGACAACATTCCGCGATGTATCAACGCAGGAAGGGGAGAACCGTACCTTTCAGCTGTTCAATCCGAAGGGAGGGCTATGACATGGGATTTCCATCACCGGCAGCTGATTATCTTTCAAGGCGCTTAACAGTCGACATGTTTTGCGGGATATCGATGAACAGTCGAGTTCTGGAAACGTCAGAGGGATACGCGGTTATCGACGTGTCGCTGAATGCGCGACAGGGAGATACACTCGCCGTTCTTGCAGATGGTGAAATGCAGTTTGTAAAACTGGCTGGCAAGGCACTGATATCTGAAGATGGTGAGGCGATAGAAGGGAACGCGCTGGAAGAGGTGGTAGTGATTGGTCGAGTAACGTACTTCATCAACCGGGCGCTGGGTGATGATAGATGCCCGGTGATCTAACTTTTAAAACTCGCTCAGGTAGGCTCAGTGTCAAGCATTAGGGAGGGTGGGCCACCTTTTGAAAGCGAAGAAGTAAAGCGTGATGTAGTGGATAACAGGAATCGAAAGGAAGATCGCCATTGGCCAACCAAACCCGGCTTTCCTTGCCATCCGGTAGCACGGGAAGAATGTTACTACCCACATGATGATGAAAATTGATTTTGACTCGTTCATGCCTGCTCCTTGATGACCCTCTCGGGTGGATTTGCATTTTGTGCTATCTCAGATGTTCATATCTATTCAAATTACCTGAGGGGTAATTTCTGCATAATCAACCCTATCTTTCAGCACCTGCAGGCGTTTTAATCACGCCAGTAGGTGCTCTTTAACATCTCAATAGTTGCGTCACACTCAGGTGGGCTTTTTGTTCTCATTAAGAGGGCTATCTTTTGAAGCCAAGTACAAGAGCACTCTCAAATCTTTGCTTTCTGATTCCAGTCGTTGCGCCATAATGGCCGCTGCATCTACAAGAAGATTCTTGGCCCGCTTTCTTTCATTCGCTGACAGCTTTTCAACCTCGTTAGGATCTACCAGACTAAGCAAAAACTCAATTCCTTCCTGCGCTAATGCTGGCTGAGATACTGCATTGGAGATGATGTCGATTATTTCTGAGTTCATCGACCTGCCATTACGCTTTGCTCTTTCCGCCACAACATCGCGCATGCCATCAGGGAAGCGCACAACAAATTTTTCGTAATCTTTAACCTGTTTTTCAGCCATAACATCACCTCAAAAAAAGAGATGATGGCATATTGCTATTTATATTCAATGATGGCATTCTGCTTTCAAGGCATAATGCCATCATAAAGAAAGGAGTGAGAAGTGGAAAAAAATGAAGCAAAAACGACCCTGCGTTACCCGCAGAAATTGAAGGAAGAATTTAAGCGTATTGCTGAAGAGGAAGGGTTATCTGAGAACGCAGCTTTGGTGCAGGCTTTGGTGTGGGCTTTGAAGTTCAGAGGGAAGATGCATGTCCAGTAAAAACAGCGAAGCCCAGAAGTGCGCTAACACTAACCGGGCCTCTATCGAAAATAACCGCGTAGGAAATATCGACATGAACAGTGTACAGAATTACGAGTTAACTTTCCAGCAGACATCTTTCCACCCAGTTAAACATGCGGGTGAAACATGGCTCACTTCATCTGAGTTAGCAGCGGCTCTCGGTTACAAGAAGTCAGATGCAGTTACGCAAATATTCAGTCGTTATCACGATGAATTTACAGAACATATGTCAACGACCCTCAAAATGAGTGTCGTTAGAAAGACTGGCGTGGTCGATATCCCTGTCCGTGTTTTCTCACTTCGCGGCGCTCACTTAATTGCGATGTTTTCAACCACGAATAAGGCCAAAGAATTCCGCCGTTGGGTGCTTGATGTATTGGACCGCGAAATTCAGCACTCACCGATCGCCAAGCAGTTTACCGACGATGAATTATGCACCCTGGCATATCTATGGCGTTCTGCTGCAGTGATGTATGAGGCATGCCGTGAAGTACATCCGTTACTGGTAGTCGCAGATCATCGTTTGTCTCCGCGCTTCTGCTCAATTGGCACTAATTACAGTCGTGGGATAAATAAATCTCGCGAAATTCTCAAGCGGGAAACTAATCACATCAAGGAACAACCATGGGGGGACAGTAACTGGAAAAACGTTTTCTCATACGGGAAAGGAATTTTGCAGTGATGCAAATAGAAAAGCCGATAGTTACGAGCTACCGGCTTCCATTGAAACTTGTCAGAAGGATCCAACTAATGACGTCATTAAATTTAGCAGTTCAAGAGCGAAATGTCGATCCCCAACCGTTGCCGGTGATTGAATGGAAGAGACTGCGAGTTGTTACAACAGAAACACTGGCCGCAGGTTATGGCTCTGACGAGGCTAACATTCGGAAAAACCTGTCACGCAACGCTAGTCGCTTCATTGAAGGCATTCACATCTTCACCATTAAAGGCCAGGAGTTGAAGGATTTGCGAGTGACTAACAGTCACGCACAAATTTCGAGCAAAGCCCGTTCCGTTGTTTTTTGGACTGAGAAGGGCGCGGCACGTATGTCTAAGATTGTTGACACGGATGAAGCATGGTCTTTCTTCGAGCGTCTGGAAGACTCGTATTTCCGACCAACTCCAGTGGTTGGTATCCCGCTTACTTATGAAGCTGCGCTTGAAGACCTGCTGGTAAAAGTTAAGGAAAACCGCATCATCACCGAGCAGCGTGACCGGGCTGTGAAAGAGAAGCTTTGGATCTCTGAAAAGAGAGAGGCTACAGCAATGGCTACCGCTTCCGCTGAAAAGCGCAAGGCTAACGCATTAGCTGAAAAGCTTGGTGAGAGCAGGAAGCACGCCACTATAAAGGCTGTCCACAGAGCTACTGGAAAACTTGTAGGCCATTGGCCCATGAAGAAATGGTGCGCTGCAAATGGATTGTCACCGAAGGATGTTCCTGACGAGACCTACGGAACAGTGAAGTCCTGGCCGCGTGAGGCATGGCTTGCTGTGTATGACGTAGATCTTCGCAAGCTGTTTTAATGTAGTGTCGACAACTCAAACCCGCTTAACTGCGGGTTTTTGTGTAGATCGTCCACACATAGGAAACCTCCAGTCTTCAGACTGAAAGTATAGGTGATGGGGCATGGGTGGGGCATAAAACGTCACTCGTTCTAAGGTGAACTTAGACGACTGAAGTTTTCGACGACTGCAACCATCTGTTATTTGGTGCGCTCTTGGACGATCTTTGTCGTTTATGAAAAATACATGGTCATATGATGTCCATGCAGGTTTAGGTTTGAGTGCCGGATGGCGCTGGCGCTTATCCGGCCTGTGATTCCCTGTAGACCGGATAAGGGGCCGTTGCCTTCCGGCAAACAGTTACTTCTGAATCAAATAACGAATTGTCGGCCCATCTTGCTGAATATCGAGCACGTTGTAGCCATGGTTGCGCGCGTCCAGCGGAATGTTATTGATGGATTGCGGACAGTCGCTGACCACTTCCAGAATTTCCCCTTTCTTCAACTGCGGCATCGCTTCCAGCGTCGCGACGGCAGGGTAAGGGCAGGGCTCGCCGACCATATCAAGGCGATAATCAGGAACAATGTTTTTCATGCGGATTCCTTAGCAGGGGTCAGCCCGGCACGACGGAAGAAATGTTTTTCCCAGCCGATGATTAACATCAGGGCGGCAAACAGCAGCAGATAGGTCACCAGCAGGCCGCCGAGCGGACCGAAGGTGTTGAGTAGATTAATTTTATCCCAGTTGGTGGCCAGCGCAGGGGCGAAGTCATCCCAGTAGTAGGCCAGAATCGTTGAGCCGATGACGTTACCGAGACCCACCCACCAGTAGTGTACCTGGCCTTCCACCGCGCGGTACATCCAGCCGGTTTCACACCCGCCCGCCAGCACGATACCAAAACCAAACAACAGCCCGCCGATTACTGCATTCGGGCCCGCCCACATGATTTTGGCTTCCACGCCCAGTTGTACGTAGCTGAAAATACCGATTGCGCTGACGCCCATCCCGAAGATGATCGCCTTTGCCATATGGGTGCGTCCGGTGATCCACAGATCCCGGAAGGCGGAGGTGAAGCAGATTTGCGCGCGCTCGATCAGCAGACCAAAACCCACGCCGAACAGCATCGCCAGACCCAGCTTCGGCTGGTTCATGGCGGTCAGCAGCGCCCAGCCAATCATGCCGATAAACACCAGCATGCCGAGGCGGAAACGACGGCGCGCCTGATCCGGTTTCTGCGTCAACGGCGACGCAGCGGAGACTTTCTGCATCTTGACCGGAATGCGGAATATTGGCAGCAGGGTGAATCGCGCGCCAAACCAGGAACCGATGGCGGTTGCTAGGGCAAAGAACCAGGCGTGCAGAGAGAATTGAGGAATACCGGTAAAGAATGCCGCCAGGTTGCAGCCCATCGCCATACGCGCGCCGAACCCGGCGATGATCCCGCCCAGCACCGCCTGCATGATGCGGATGCGACTGCGCGGCATGCGTAGTTTGACGTTGTTGGCCCACAACGCTGCCGCGAAGCAACCGCCGAACATACCGAGGATCATCATCCCGTCGATGCGAGTGAGCGGGGTGCCTTCCAGGTGGATCAGCTTGTAGTAGCCCCATTCTTCCGCATGGACGCCAAACAGTTGCAGGATTTGTCCGCCCCAGCGGGTAAATTCACCCGTGACGGCCCAGAAGGTGCCAGTGATGCCAAAATAATACGTAGAGAGAATACCCGCTGCGATGACCGCAGGGATGGGCGCCCAGAATTTAACTAACCAGGCTTGTTTGAATTGTTGCCATGACATGTGTTTTGCCTCTGAACTCAGAAGGTGTGAAACAAGAAAGCGGATAGTACACCACGGCGGCAATTTTGCCTGGTACTATTAAGCGGTAATCCCAAATGGATCAAAGTTCTGCTGGCACCGCGAAAGGCTGGCGACCGCAGGCCTTTAATGCCACAATCCTCTTTTCTTCGCATGCAGGATGAATGATGAAAAAATGTGCAATCGTTGGGGCGTTACTGATGTTAGCGGGATGCGCCGAGGTGGAAAACTACAATGATGTGGTCAAAACGCCTGCGCCCGCCGGGCTGGAAGGGTACTGGCAGACTAACGGGCCGCAGCGCAAACTGGTGAGCCCGGAAGCTATTGCCAGTCTGGTGGTGACCAAAGAGGGCGATACGCTCGATTGTCGCCAGTGGCAGAGGGTTATTGCGCTGCCAGGTAAGCTAACGATGTTGTCCGGTGACTTAACCAACGTGACGGTCAAACGTGAACTTTATGAGATCGAGCGGGAAGGGAACACCCTGGAATATGACGGGATGACCCTGCAACGCGTGGACCGTCCAACGGTGGAGTGTGCCGCCGCGTTGGAGAAATCCCCGCTGCCAACGCCATTACCGTAATCAATTGTCCCCGACAGTTTTCCCTGTCGGGGCGCTTCATCAGATCACCTCTTCAATGACCCATACGCTGACGCTGCCGCCATTGCAGTAAAACGTAGCCTCGCCATTTTCGTCAGTGATGACGATCTCCTCGCGGTTTCCCAGATAGTCGCGCCAGGTTTTATTGCCGTAGTTTTCACCCAGCATAAGCGTTTTTTCACCGTCGTCGCCATTGGATAACACCACCACACATCCGGGATCGTCGTCCGTTCCGCTACGACTGAAAGCAATGCAGTTGGGATGATCAAACCAGAGCGTCTGAATGCCGTGGGCGAAACGCTGGCGGGCAAGAATGAGTAAGTCGAGTTGTTCAATGATCGGCATGTCGATGGTATAGGTTTCTCCGTCGCCTCCGGTATCTTCATAGTGCGCGCCATAGAGATCTGGATAGAAAATCGACGGTACGCCATTTTCCCGCAGCAGGATGAGCGCGTAGGCCAGCGGTTTGAACCATGCTTCAACGGGGGCTTCCAGCGCTTGCAACGGCTGGGTGTCATGGTTGGCGACCAGCGTCACGGCGTGAAACGGATCGGCTTCTACCAGCGTGCCGCTGAAGATCTGGCTCATGTCGTAATCACGTCCCTGACGCGACGCTTCATGAAAATTGAGCTGTAACGGGGCGTCGAACAGCATCGTTTTGCCTTCCACCTGGTCGATATAGGTTTGCAGCTTATCCACTTCGTGCGACCAGTATTCGGCAACGATAAACAGCGGCTTCGGTGCCACCTCCTGAACGTGTTCAATCCACTCTTTATAGAACCAGGCCGGAATGTGTTTTACCGCATCGAGACGAAAGCCATCACACTGCGTTTGTTCCATCACCCAGCGCGCCCAGTATTTAATCTCCTCAGTGACGGCGTGATTACGAAAATCGATATTTTCACCCATCAGGTAATCGAAATTGCCCATTTCATCGTCGACCTGGTCGTTCCAGCCCTCGCCGGTATAGTCGTTGACGATTTTAAAAATGCCGTCTTCGTCAGGGTTTTCGATGTGGTCGATGCCGCTGAAACATTTGAAGTCCCAGATGAACTGCGAGTACTGACCGCCTCGCGCCGGAAAGGTGTAACGCGTCCAGGCTTCGCATTCGATGATCTCATCGGCAATCTGCGTGCGATCGTCTTCGTTGACCCGCTGTACGCGGAGGGGCTCTTTTTCGTCCGCCCCCATTTTGTGATTCACCACCACGTCGAGTAGCACCGCGATGTCGTTTTTCTTCAGCGCGTCGATAGCCGTAAGAAGCTGCGCCTTATCACCATATTTGGTGGCAAGGGAACCTTTTTGGTCAAACTCGCCGAGATCAAACAGATCGTAAGAGTCATAGCCGACGGAATAGCCGCCTGACGCGCCTTTATAGGCGGGCGGTAACCAGACCATGTTGATACCGATATCATTGAGGCTGTCTGCGCGCTCTGTCACCTCTTGCCAGAGTTTGCCACCTTCAGGGTAATACCAGTGGAAGAACTGCAGTAACGTGGGGTTTTTCATCTTCCGAGCTCCAGAAGTCTTGTAGACGACCTCTGGAGTATGGAAGATTTTTGCTAACGTAGCGGGAATTATTGTGGAGCAGGGGGAGCGTCGGGTACCAGCAGCATGCCGGAAAGCCGACCATAAGCATTGTTAAGCGACTGCTGACGCGTTGACTGGCCGATCAGACCACTAAGCTCATCGAGCCGTTGGCGCAGTAAACCTTTCAGGCATTCTTCGTTATCCAGCGTCTGTTTGATATAACTGGCCACGATATCCTGAATACTGCGTGTCATGCCCGGTGGAGTTTGCGTTTCAACGACCGCTTCAATACTTTGCAGATAGGTGACTTCCTGTTCCAGTAAAAGGTCCCATTCACCCCGCTGCGCAAGTTCGAGCAGCGACTGACTGAGCAGCGCAATGCGCTGCCAACGGTTGATAAACTCCACGGCTGAGGTCATTAACGAGACTCCTGGGAAGATGCTTTCGGTGAGATCTGTTTCCAGGCTTCCGCAATGTTGCCGAGTAACCCTTCCACTTCTTCAATGGCTTGACTGTCATTGCGTAAATTAGCAAGTAATAAACGACGGATCATATAGTCATACAGCGAAGAGAGATGGTCGGCGAGTTCGCCGCCATTCTCCTGATCCAGTCCCGCTTTCAGACCATTATCAATGATATTGATAGCCTTACTCAGCGCTTCCCCTTTGGCGGTAATATCACCTTGCTCTAAAAACAGGCGAGCGCGCACCAGGGCGCTGTTTGCGCCATCAAACAACATTTCGATCAACTGGTGCGGACTCGCACTCATCACGCCGCTTTCCACGCTGATTTGCGCATAAGCTTTGGTACCGCTCGCGGTATACATGTTTACCTCTGGTTATCAGGAACTGGTCATCGCAGTAAATTGCTGGTTCAGGTAGCTACTGGTGTTATTCAACTTGCTCATCATCGTATCCAGTTGCGTAAATTGAGCCTTATACCGCGCAATGGTATCGTCGATACTGGCACTGACGGAAAGATACTGTTTAGTCAGTTTTTTCAGCGTGGCATTGATGCTGTCCTGGGCGCTGTCGATAATGCCATCATCGGCCAGGTAACCTTTCACCAGCGAAGCCACTTTGGTCGTAATTCCGGTCTCTTTGCCATCACCGACTAACAGCTGTTGAACATCCACGCTATTATCGGTTAGCGCTTTTTTCAGTTTTTCATCATCAATTTTCAGCTTACCGGTGGTGCCATCCTGGGTAATGCCCATTTGCGATAACGTTTGGAATTTCCCGTCATTGGCGCTGGAGGAGAATTGACCACGGATACCGGTCTGGATGGTGCGAACGGTGCTGTCACCGAGGAGTGCGCCGTTGCTCGTGCTTTGTTCTTCTGCGCCCGGATCGACTGAGGTGTATTTCGTCAGGGTACCAATGGTATCTACCAGCGAATTGTATGCGTCCACCCAGCTTTTAATCGCGGTTGTTGCTTTATCATTACTTTTCGTTACCGTGACGGTGACATCTTTAACTTCTTTTGTCAGGTTCAACGTAATACCCTGAGGGGCATCGGTCACGGTGTTACTGCTACGAACAATATCAATGCCGTTGACGTTAAGTTCTGCGTCTTTCGCTTCAACAATTTGCTCAACGTTATTGCCAACCACATCCGGGTTATTGAAGCTGATAAATTGATTGAGTTTTTCATCTCCTGAGACGGAGATGCTCATTTTATTAGCGACACCCGTTTCTGATGAGGTCAGTACAAGCTGAAAATCATTGTCTTTCAGTTTTACAATACTGGCAGTGACACCACCGTTGGCATTATTAATCGCATCACGCATCTCGACTAAAGAAGTCTGATCTTTGGTAAGCTTTATCTCCAGAGGCTTCTCTTTCCCGTCCTGCTTAATGATGAGTGTGCGTTCCGCGTTGTCATTACCTTGGACAGCTTTACTGTCCGTCACTGTTGTGGTCGTGCGAAGCGATTGCGCTTGGGCTATATGCGTCACATTTATTTTATAAATACCAGCCGCTGCTCCTGCTGTGGTGCTGACGGTGAGATCGGTTGAGTTGCTGACTGCGGTCGTGCTTTTAAAAAGGTTTGCATCATTCAGTGCAGTGTTCGCGGTCTGGAATTTTTCCAGCGAGCTTTTTAACGTTCCAAACGCCGTCAGTCTTGCTGTAAAACTGCTCTGCTGCTGAGTGATAGGTTTCAGGCGTCCCTTCTCAGCCGTGGTCAGGTTCGTCAGTAATGTATCCAGCGGCAGGTTTGAACCCACGCCTAATGAAGTAAAAGAAGCCATGCGTAATCCCTTTTAATTGCAAACAGTGGTTAGCCACCTTATCGGCAATCTGGCGGCAAAGTTTAATAATAAATTTGGAGAAATAATGGCCGGAATAGTGTGCAAGAAGACGGGTTATTCAAAGGCTAAGAAAAAATGGGGGGAAACTAAAAATTCTCTAAAGTTCGAAATTCAGGTGCCGATACAAGGGTTACGGTGAGAAACCGTGGGCAACAGCCCAATAACATCAAGTTGTAATTGATAAGGAAAAGATCATGGCACAAGTCATTAATACAAACAGCCTGTCGCTGTTGACCCAAAACAACCTGAACAAATCTCAGTCTTCCCTGAGCTCTGCGATTGAGCGCCTGTCTTCCGGTCTGCGTATCAACAGCGCGAAAGACGATGCTGCGGGTCAGGCGATTGCTAACCGCTTTACGTCAAACATTAAAGGCCTGACTCAGGCTTCTCGTAACGCCAACGACGGTATCTCCATCGCGCAGACGACGGAAGGTTCTCTGTCGGAAATCAACAACAACCTGCAGCGTGTCCGTGAACTGTCTGTGCAGGCAACGAACGGCACCAACTCCGAATCAGATCTGAAATCCATCCAGGCTGAAATCACCCAGCGCCTGAGCGAAATTGATCGTGTATCCGGTCAGACTCAGTTCAACGGCGTAAAAGTGCTGGCTTCTAACCAGACCATGAAAATTCAGGTCGGTGCAAATGATGGCGAAACCATCGAGATCAATCTGCAAGAGATCACTTCCAGCACTCTGGGTTTAGGTAATCTGGATGTGACTAACAAAGGTCTGGATCTGAGCAAGCTGTCTACTACTGCGCTGACTGATGCTAAACCATCTTCTAGCGTTCCGACTGCAAGTCATACGTTGACTGCAAAAGATACTGCAACAACCAATCCATACTCTCTGTATGTTGATGATGCGGATGCCAACATTGTTTACGCAAGTAATAACGGCACAGATTTCTACAAAGTGTCTAACTATGACAAAGATACCGGGGTTGTAGATTTTGACGGTGCAACGAAGGAAACCGGCACTATCACTGCAACTAAAGCAGCCGCTGGTCAAAACGTCAATATTGGTGGCACTACCGTTGTAAACGCAGATTCTATCTCTCTGAATAACACGGCTCTTGCTGCGACGACCTCTTTCTCTGTTGATAAAGATGGTCAGATGTATGTGAAAGTAGGTTCTGATATTTTCAAAGGTACGGTTGACCTGAATACCGGGATTGTGAGCTATAAGAGCTCTGATACTCCGGAAGCTGCGGCAGCGGCGAGCGAAGCTGCTGTTACCACTGGTGACGTTATTGGTAGTACTACGCCAGCGGTTAAACTGGATCTTGGGGGCATTACAGGTCTGGGTGACAACCCGCAGGTATTCTCCGTTAAAGGCGGCGGTTATGTCATCAAAGGTACTGAAAACGATGCCGATGCATACTACAGCGCCACCATCAAAGATGATGGTACCGTTGTGAAAGGCGATAAGCTGAATTCTGATCCGATGGCTTCTATCGATAAAGCGCTGGCTCAGGTTGACTCTTTGCGTTCTGACCTGGGTGCGGTACAGAACCGTTTCGATTCTGCTATCACCAACCTAGGCAACACCGTTAACAACCTGTCTTCTGCTCGTAGCCGTATCGAAGACGCTGACTACGCGACTGAAGTGTCTAACATGTCTCGTGCGCAGATCCTGCAACAAGCAGGTACTTCTGTACTGGCACAGGCTAACCAGACGACTCAGAACGTTCTGTCTCTGCTGCGTTAATTTACGCTTCTTGCGCAAACCCCGCTCCGGCGGGGTTTTTTCGTTCTGGCTTTACCGGTAACCCCTAAATAACCCCTCATTTCACCCACTATTCACCCGATTAAAACCCCTGCAGAAACGGATAATCATGCCGATAACTCATTTAACGCAGGGCTGTTTATCGTGAATTCACTGTATACCGCTGAAGGTGTAATGGATAAACACTCGCTGTGGCAGCGTTATGTACCGCTGGTGCGTCACGAAGCGTTGCGCCTGCAGGTGCGTTTGCCCGCGAGCGTAGAACTGGACGATCTGCTAC
Organism: Citrobacter sp. CFNIH10; assembly: GCF_002934585.1. NCBI lineage: Bacteria > Pseudomonadati > Pseudomonadota > Gammaproteobacteria > Enterobacterales > Enterobacteriaceae > Citrobacter > Citrobacter sp. CFNIH10. The sequence goes on along the minus strand of NZ_CP026216.1, from coordinate 4,349,422 downwards.
AGGCGGGCGGTATCGGGTTATTGAATGCAGTTGACCGATATGACGCTCTGCAAGGAACGGCATTTACCACTTACGCAGTGCAGCGTATTCGTGGGGCGATGCTGGATGAACTACGCAGCCGCGACTGGGTGCCGCGTAGCGTTCGGCGCAATGCCCGCGAAGTGGCACAGGCGATGGGGCAACTGGAACAGGAATTAGGGCGCAACGCGACAGAAACTGAGGTGGCGGAGCGGCTGGCGATTCCTGTAGAAGAATATCGTCAGATGTTGCTTGATACCAACAACAGCCAACTCTTCTCCTATGACGAGTGGCGGGAAGAGCATGGCGATAGTATCGAGCTGGTGACAGAAGAACACCAGCAGGAAAACCCGTTACAACAGCTCCTTGAGAGCAATTTGCGCCAGCGCGTGATGGATGCCATTGAAGCCCTTCCGGAACGCGAACAACTGGTGCTCACGCTCTATTACCAGGAAGAACTCAATCTCAAAGAGATTGGCGCGGTTCTGGACGTCGGAGAGTCACGGGTCAGCCAGTTGCACAGTCAGGCCATAAAACGGTTACGCACGAAGCTGGGTAAGTTATAGCGAACGACGTTGTCGGCGCTGAAAAATGCCGCACAACGTATTGACTACCAGGAGTTCTCATGACGGTGCAGCAATCAAAAAGACGGCCTCTAAGCCGCTACCTCAAAGACTTTAAACACAGCCAGACGCATTGCGCCCATTGCCACAAGTTACTGGATCGCATCACGCTGGTGCGCAAAGGGCAGATCGTCAATAAAATCGCCATTTCCCGCCTCGATACACTCATGGATGAAGCCGCCTGGCAGCAGGAGCAGAAAGAGTGGGTGGCGCTATGCCGTTTCTGCGGCGATCTGCACTGCAAGACGCAGAGCGATTTCTTCGACATCATTGGTTTTAAACAATTCCTGTTTGAACAGACCGAAATGAGCCACGGGACCGTACGCGAGTATGTTGTCCGTCTGCGCCGTCTCGGTAATCATCTCAGCGAGCAGAAAATTTCTCACGATCTGCTCCAGGACGGTTACCTTGATGAAAACCTGGCGCCGTGGCTGCCGGAGACCAGCACCAACAACTATCGCATCGCGCTGCGTAAGTACGCACAATATAAAGCGCATGCTCGCCCCGAGCAGCAACAGAATTCCTCCCTCCGGATGACTTCTGATATATATTAAAAATGAATAAGATGTAGCAGAGTGATTTATGTCGTTACCCATAAACGCTCTACACTACGGGCATTCATAACAACATTCGGGGTAAATATGAAATTAGCACTTCTGGGTCGCCAGGCGCTGATGGGCGTGATGGCTGTGGCGCTTGTCGCGGGAATGAGCGCAAAAACGTTTGCAGATGAAGGTTTGTTAAAGAAGGTTAAAGATCGCGGCACGCTGCTGGTGGGGCTGGAAGGTACCTATCCGCCGTTCAGTTTCCAGGGCGATGACGGTAAATTGACCGGTTTTGAAGTGGAATTTGCCGAAGCGCTCGCGAAGCATCTGGGCGTGAAAGCCACGCTGAAACCGACCAAATGGGACGGGATGCTGGCCTCTCTGGATTCTAAACGCATCGATGTGGTGATCAATCAGGTCACCATCTCCGACGAGCGGAAGAAGAAATATGATTTCTCTACCCCTTATACCGTCTCCGGTATCCAGGCGCTGGTGAAAAAAGGCAATGAAGGCGCGATTAAAACCGCAGCCGATCTGAAAGATAAGAAAGTGGGCGTGGGTCTGGGTACTAACTATGAAGAGTGGTTACGTCAGAACGTCCAGGGCGTTGATATCCGGACTTATGATGATGACCCGACGAAATATCAGGATCTGCGCGTAGGCCGTATCGACGCCATTCTGGTGGATCGTCTGGCGGCGTTGGATTTGGTTAAAAAGACCAAAGATACGCTGGCGGTCACCGGTGAAGCCTTCTCCCGTCAGGAGTCAGGCGTTGCGCTGCGTAAAGGCAATGAAGATCTGCTGAAGGCGGTGGACGCAGCGATTGCTGAAATGCAGAAAGACGGCTCGCTGAAGGCGCTTTCTGAGAAGTGGTTTGGCGCGGATATCACCAAATAGTCCGAACGATATGAAAAAAAAGGCGCTTTAATCAGCGCCTTTTTTATTTCATGCGTTTGAACGTGCATAATAAAAAGAACATCACAACAACGAATAATCGGAGGCTTTATGCCACTGCACAACCTGACACGCTTTCCGCGCCTGGAATTTATCGGTGCGCCGACGCCGCTGGAATACCTGCCGCGCTTTTCTGACTACCTGGGACGGGATATCTTCATCAAACGCGATGACGTCACACCGATGGCGATGGGCGGAAATAAGCTGCGCAAGCTTGAGTTCCTGGCCGCAGATGCGCTGCGTGAAGGCGCTGATACGCTGATCACGGCAGGCGCGATTCAGTCTAATCACGTGCGTCAGACGGCGGCGGTCGCCGCGAAGCTGGGACTGCACTGCGTGGCGCTGCTGGAAAACCCCATTGGCACCACGGCGGAAAACTATCTCACCAATGGCAACCGACTGCTGCTGGATCTGTTCAACGTACAGGTTGAGATGTGCGAGGCGCTACATGCACCGGATGCCCAATTGCAAGAACTGGCCACCCGAATCGAAGCGCAGGGCTTTCGTCCCTACATTATACCGGTCGGTGGTTCAAACGCGTTGGGGGCATTAGGCTATGTTGAAAGCGCGCTGGAAATCGCTCAGCAGTGTGAAGGCGCGGTGCAGCTCTCTTCGGTGGTGGTAGCATCTGGCAGTGCAGGAACGCACGCCGGGCTGGCGGTTGGGCTGGAACAACTGATGCCGGATGTGGATCTGATTGGCGTAACCGTTTCACGCAGCGTAGCCGATCAAAAGCCGAAAGTGGTGGCGCTGCAACAGGCTGTTGCCAGAGAACTGGAACTGACAGCGGCGGCGGAGATTTTGTTGTGGGATGACTACTATGCCCCAGGCTATGGCACGCCAAATGAAGAGGGGATGGAAGCCGTGAAGTTGTTGGCGCGTCTGGAAGGGATCCTTCTCGACCCCGTCTATACCGGAAAAGCGATGGCCGGACTGATTGACGGAATCAGCCAGAAACGCTTTAAAGACGAAGGCCCGATTCTCTTTATCCATACTGGTGGGGCGCCTGCGCTGTTTGCCTACCATCCACACGTGTAATTTCGGATAAGCTCATGCAAGAAAGTATCCAACTGGTTATTGATTCCCTGCCGTATCTGCTCAAAGGGGCGGTGTTTACGCTGCAACTCAGTATTGGCGGGATGTTCTTCGGCCTGCTGCTGGGATTTATCCTCGCGCTGATGCGCCTGTCGCCGCTGCTGCCACTGCGCTGGCTGGCGCGTTTCTATATCTCTATTTTTCGCGGTACGCCGCTTATCGCACAACTGTTTATGATCTACTACGGTCTGCCGCAGTTTGGTATTGAGCTGGATCCGGTGCCGTCCGCAATGATTGGCCTGTCGCTCAATACGGCGGCCTATGCCGCGGAAACGCTGCGCGCGGCGATTTCATCGATTGACAAAGGACAGTGGGAAGCGGCTGCCAGTATCGGGATGACGCCGTGGCAGACCATGCGTCGCGCCATTTTACCGCAGGCTGCCAGGGTAGCGCTGCCGCCGCTGAGCAACAGTTTTATCAGTCTGGTGAAAGACACGTCGTTGGCGGCCACCATCCAGGTGCCAGAATTGTTCCGTCAGGCGCAACTGATCACCTCGCGCACGCTGGAGGTATTCACCATGTATCTGGCGGCATCGCTGATCTATTGGATCATGGCAACCGTGCTGTCTTCATTGCAGAACTACTTTGAAAATCAACTGAACCGCCAGGAGAGAGAGCCGAAATGAGTGCGATCGACGTAAAAAACCTGGTCAAGAAATTTCATGGGCAGACGGTGCTGCACGGCATCGATCTGCAAGTGCAGGCGGGAGAGGTGGTCGCGATCATCGGTCCCAGCGGGTCGGGAAAAACGACGCTTCTGCGCAGTATTAACCTGCTGGAACAACCGGAAGCGGGTACGATCACCGTGGGTGATATCACCATTGATACGGCGCGATCGCTCGGTCAGCAACGAACGCTGATTCGCCAGTTGCGCCAGCATGTGGGCTTCGTGTTCCAGAGCTTCAATCTCTTTCCCCATCGCACGGTACTGGAGAATATTATTGAAGGTCCGGTTATCGTGAAAGGCGAGGGCAAAGAAGAGGCGATGGCGCGGGCGCGGGAACTGCTGGCGAAAGTGGGGTTGGCCGGGAAAGAGACCAGCTACCCGCGGCGCTTATCCGGCGGGCAGCAGCAGCGAGTGGCGATTGCCCGTGCGCTGGCCATGCGCCCGGAAGTGATTCTGTTTGATGAACCGACGTCTGCGCTCGATCCTGAGCTGGTGGGCGAGGTGTTGAGCACTATCCGTCAACTGGCGCAGGAAAAACGCACCATGGTGATTGTGACCCATGAAATGAGCTTTGCCCGCGATGTTGCGGACCGGGCGATATTTATGGATCAGGGGCGCATTGTGGAACAGGGGCCAGCCAAAGCGCTATTTGCCAATCCACAGCAACCGAGAACCCGTCAGTTTCTTGAGAAGTTTCTGCTGCAATGATTGGTTTTCTCCACTCGTCCGGGATTATCCCATTTCGGCCGAGTGGAGATGCATAAATAGTAATACCAGACGCATGATGATGAACGTATTTCCCTGGACAAAATACGCGAACTGAAACAACGCTCAAGTAATCTGCTCCCTGACCGATATTTTATACATCTACCGTATGTTTATGTGATAGGTTATTTCTCACATTTAAAATGATTATCACTCTCAAGGGTGCGAATACTGAGTATGCAGGATTTAGATTTCTTTACCTGGCGACGGACGATGCTGTTACGCTTTCACGAAATGACTTGCGCAGAAGACGTCTACAGCGAATTACAGCAGCAGACACTATTGCTGGAATTTGATTATTACGCGCTGTGTGTCAGGCATCCGGTTCCGTTCACGCGTCCTAAAATTTCCCTTCATACCACTTATCCCGATGCGTGGGTTTCGCAATATCAGGCGGAAAACTATTTCGCGATTGATCCTGTGCTGAAGCCGGAAAACTTCATCCAGGGACATCTGCCCTGGAATGACGCATTATTCAGTGACGCGCAGACGATGTGGGATGCTGCTCGTTCACACGGATTACGCAAAGGCGTCACGCAATGTCTCATGCTGCCAAATCGCGCATTAGGCTTTCTCTCGGTCTCACGGTCAAGCCTGCGTAATACGCCGTTTGCGGGCGATGAAGTCGAATTGAAACTGCAGTTGCTGGTGCGCGAAAGCTTAACGGTACTTTCCCGACTCGAAGATGAAATGGTGATGGCGCCGGAAATGCGCTTTAGCAAACGAGAAAAAGAGATTCTGAAATGGACGGCGGAAGGGAAGACTTCAGCTGAAATTGCGATGATTCTGTCGATATCAGAAAATACCGTTAACTTTCACCAGAAGAATATGCAGAAGAAGTTTAACGCGCCGAATAAGACGCAGATTGCGTGCTATGCCGCGGCGACCGGGCTTATCTGAAACAATAAACGTTCTGCGTGGCAGACGATAAACCGGCTGAAAGCACTGCTCTCAGCCGGTTTTTCTTTACTGACGGTAAGCTTGTTTAATTTGCTTAACAGTGCTGGAAAATACTGCAGCCTGCGCGTCGTCTTCGACCAGCGCGATCTGTTTTTCCATTTTAAGAATCACGCGGCCCGCATCCGCCTGGCCCATGGCTTGCAGCATCAGCGTTAACAGCGCCTTCAGGCAGGTGACTTCATTAGCCAGTTCTTGATTATTCTCGGCAGTGGAAAAATCAGGCGTACTCATTTATTTTCCTCGTAATGTTTCAGTAAAAATTTGCGATGATAAATGTTAAGGCCGCGGAGTATACCATAAGCTGAGGGAAAAATAGCAGTGGTTGTTTTTCGATCGGAAATCACACCAGCGGAGTTAAATTAAACAACAACATAAGAAGTCTATATTTTCCTCATTTATTGTTTATTCCGAGTATTTTACTCGTTAATTATTGTTACAAACTTACCTGTCTATTTAGCATTTAGGCGAGAGAAAGCGAGTTTTTGTCACTATTGTGAAACCTCGTTCCCGAAAATAGTGCGTGTAACTGGCTGTTCTTAGCCTAAGTTTCCACAAAGCGTACAGACTAATTTCCGAAAACGAGAGCAAAATCGGTTACCGGACGTTTTTTACGTTTTAAAGTTGAGATAAAACCCGCTAATATAGTGGCGATCCACTATCAGTAGCGTTATCCCTATTCTGGAGATATTCCTTTGATCAACGTTCTTCTTGTTGATGACCACGAACTGGTGCGCGCAGGGATACGACGCATTCTTGAAGATATAAAGGGTATAAAAGTTGTCGGTGAAGCAGGTTGCGGTGAGGATGCCGTTAAATGGTGTCGCGCCAACACCGTCGACGTCGTGTTGATGGACATGAACATGCCCGGTATTGGTGGCCTTGAAGCCACGCGCAAAATTGCGCGTTCAACTGCCGATATTAAAGTGATTATGTTGACCGTTCACACGGAAAACCCGTTGCCGGCAAAAGTGATGCAGGCCGGAGCCGCAGGTTACCTGAGTAAGGGCGCTGCGCCTCAGGAAGTGGTAAGTGCCATCCGCTCGGTTTATTCCGGGCAGCGCTACATTGCTTCTGACATCGCCCAGCAAATGGCATTAAGCCAGATTGAACCCGAAAAAACGGAAACCCCGTTTGCCAGTTTGTCTGAGCGCGAATTGCAGATTATGCTGATGATCACTAAAGGTCAGAAGGTGAATGAGATTTCCGAGCAGTTGAATCTCAGCCCTAAAACGGTGAACAGCTATCGCTATCGTATGTTCAGTAAACTAAACATTCATGGTGATGTAGAGCTGACTCACCTGGCAATTCGCCATGGCCTGTGTAATGCGGAGACGTTAACAAGCCAGTGAGCGATCAGTTTGACGCGAAAGCGTTCCTAAAAACCGTAACCAGTCAACCCGGCGTTTATCGTATGTATGATGCCGGTGGTACGGTTATCTATGTGGGTAAAGCGAAAGACCTGAAAAAACGGCTTTCCAGCTATTTCCGCAGCAACCTGGCTTCGCGTAAGACCGAAGCGCTGGTTGCGCTCATTCAGCAAATCGATGTGACGGTGACGCACACCGAAACGGAAGCGTTGCTGCTCGAGCACAACTATATCAAGCTGTATCAGCCGCGTTACAACGTGCTGTTACGTGATGACAAATCCTATCCCTTTATTTTTCTCAGCGCGGATACGCATCCCCGGCTGGCTATGCACCGTGGCGCGAAACATACCCGAGGCGAATACTCTGGCCCGTTTCCCAACGGCTATGCCGTCCGTGAAACGCTGGCGCTGTTACAGAAAATTTTCCCGATCCGTCAGTGTGAAAACAGCGTTTATCGCAATCGCTCGCGCCCTTGTCTGCAATACCAGATCGGCCGTTGCCTGGGGCCCTGCGTCGAAGGCCTGGTGAGTGAAGAAGAGTATGCGCAGCAGGTTGACTATGTTCGGTTGTTTTTATCCGGTAAAGATGACCAGGTCTTAACTCAACTGATCGCGCGGATGGAGAAAGCCAGTCAAAATCTGGCGTTCGAAGAGGCTGCGCGTATACGCGATCAGATCCAGGCCGTGCGCCGGGTGACGGAGAAACAGTTCGTTTCCAACGCGGGGGACGATCTGGACGTGATCGGCGTTGCGTTTGATGCCGGGATGGCCTGTGTCCATGTGCTCTTTATCCGCCAGGGGAAAGTGCTGGGCAGCCGTAGTTATTTCCCGAAAGTGCCGGGAGGGACTGAACTGGGCGAAGTGGTAGAAACCTTCGTCGGGCAATTCTACCTCCAGGGCAGCCAGATGCGCACGTTGCCTGGCGAGATCCTGCTGGATTTCAATCTGCACGACAAAACGCTGCTGGCCGATTCGCTTTCTGAACTGGCAGGGCGTCGTATTAATGTGCAGACCAAACCCCGCGGCGATCGCGCACGTTATTTGAAACTGGCGCGGACCAATGCCGCCACGGCGCTGACCACGAAACTCTCTCAGCAGTCGACCATTACCCAACGGTTGACGGCGCTGGCAACCGTGCTGAAGCTGCCAGCTGTAAAACGGATGGAATGTTTTGACATCAGCCACACGATGGGCGAACAGACGGTGGCATCGTGCGTGGTCTTTGATGCGAACGGGCCGCTGCGTGCGGAATACCGTCGCTACAATATCACCGGTATCACGCCGGGCGATGACTATGCGGCAATGAATCAGGTACTGCGTCGCCGTTATGGTAAAGCGATCGAAGAAAGTAAGATTCCGGATGTGATCCTGATCGACGGCGGAAAAGGGCAACTGGGGCAGGCGAAGGCCGTTTTCGCCGAGCTGGATGTCCCCTGGGATAAAAACCACCCTCTGCTGTTAGGTGTTGCAAAAGGCGCTGACCGTAAAGCCGGTCTGGAAACGCTGTTCTTTGAACCGGAAGGTGAGGGATTTAGCTTGCCGCCGGATTCGCCGGCATTGCATGTGATTCAGCATATCCGCGATGAGTCCCACGATCATGCCATTGGCGGCCACCGTAAAAAACGGGCGAAAGTGAAAAACACCAGTACGCTGGAGACCATCGAAGGCGTTGGACCGAAACGTCGCCAAATGTTGTTGAAATATATGGGTGGTTTGCAAGGATTACGTAACGCCAGCGTTGAAGAAATTGCAAAAGTGCCGGGTATTTCGCAAGGACTGGCAGAAAAGATCTTCTGGTCGTTGAAACATTGAGTCCGCTGTAGCAACATAGGGGTAAATTCTCTGACAACAGATAGTTACCCGTCACTATGCAATTTAATATTCCAACGTTGCTTACGCTGTTTCGCGTCATACTTATCCCATTCTTTGTCGTGGTGTTTTATCTGCCATTCACCTGGGCGCCGTTCGTTGCTGCGCTGATCTTCTGTATCGCTGCGGTGACCGACTGGTTTGACGGTTTTCTGGCGCGTCGCTGGAACCAGAGTACGCGTTTTGGTGCGTTTCTCGACCCGGTTGCGGATAAAGTGCTGGTGGCAATTGCGATGGTACTGGTGACCGAGCACTATCACAGTTGGTGGGTGACGCTGCCCGCGGCCACGATGATTGCACGTGAAATCATCATTTCCGCGCTGCGTGAATGGATGGCGGAACTGGGTAAGCGCAGCAGCGTGGCGGTCTCCTGGATCGGCAAAGTCAAAACCACCTCGCAAATGGCAGCGCTGGCCTGGCTGCTGTGGCGTCCGAATATCTGGGTGGAGTACGCGGGGATTGCACTGTTCTTCGTCGCTGCGGTCCTGACGCTGTGGTCAATGTTCCAGTATTTGAACGCCGCGCGTGGGGATTTGCTTGATCAGTGATCGTTTCGCCGTAAATTTCAGCAAACGAGCGTAAGTGGCGAAAAATATCGTTGACTCATTGCGTCAGGTAAGTAGAATGCAACGCATCGAACGGCAGCACAGATTGCCAGACGATAGTAAAATCAAGTGATTAACGATTTACTTGATGATGCGGGAATAGCTCAGTTGGTAGAGCACGACCTTGCCAAGGTCGGGGTCGCGAGTTCGAGTCTCGTTTCCCGCTCCAGATTAAGACATCGGCAGTTGCGGGTGTCAGTCGCAAGACAAAGATTTAAGGCGCGTTAGCAAAGCGGTTATGTAGCGGATTGCAAATCCGTCTAGTCCGGTTCGACTCCGGAACGCGCCTCCACTTTCTTTCCGAGCCCGGATGGTGGAATCGGTAGACACAAGGGATTTAAAATCCCTCGGCGTTCGCGCTGTGCGGGTTCAAGTCCCGCTCCGGGTACCATGGGAAAAGCAGAATAATCAAAGCAATAAGCAGTGTCGTGAAACCACCTACGGGTGGTTTTTTTGTGTCTGAAATTTGCCTCCAGATTGTCTGGTAACCGTCTGTGGGCGTCATTTCATGGACGAGAGTTTATGGTGTATTGTGCTGAAACCGAACGCGTTTTCTGTATACTGATCTCCAGTCTGGCGATTCGCAGTGAGGCGACATCATGTTAAGCATTGAAGCTAAGCGCAAAAGAGACGCACTTTTCAGGAATTACGCAAGCAATGTAGATTTCGTGCTTAACACGCCTCTTCATGAGCAAAGAAGAGTATGGGAAGAAGGGGCAATGAATGTTCCGTTACCCGAAAATGTCAGCACAGAAGAAATTGATGAAGAGGGTATTTCAGCGGAGTGGGTGCGACATTCGCAGGCCGAAAAGCGGAAAGTTATTCTGTACCTTCATGGCGGAGGTAACAGTCAGGGATCAAGCATCACACACCGGAAACTGGTTGGACATATTGTCCATTGTGCAAACGTGAATGCCCTCACGCTCAACTATTCATTAGCTCCTGAAAATCCCTTTCCCGCCGGTTTGATGGATGCCAAATATGCCTGGCAGTGGCTATTAGCGCAGGGGTATCGGCCTGATGAGATCATTCTTGGCGGTGACTCAAGCGGTGGAGGGCTGGTTTTATCTCTGCTCCTGCTACTCAAAAGTGAAAATTCTCCGTTGCCGCATTCCGGTTTCTTGTTATCTCCGATGCTTGATTACACCTTATCGGGCGACAGCATCTCTTCCTGTGCAGATAAGGACCCGCTGATCGTTATTGAGGATTTGCGGCAAACCGTCGCATACTATTGTTCTGATGCCGAAACCTCAAATCCGCTGGTTTCTCCTCTTTTTGGCGATCTGACCGGACTTCCCCCTCTCCTGGTACAGACAGGAAGCGATGAATTACTTCTCGATGACGCGATCCGCCTTGCGAAACAGGCGACAGAGGCGGGTGTTAACGTTCAAATTGAAGTGTGGAAAGGTATGTGGCACGTCTTCCAGTCATCCGCTGGCAAGATACCGGAGGCCAGTCGCGCAATACGCCGAATCGCATCCTTTATTCATTCTTAGCCACCTGAAACATTGTAAATAGGGCGTCAAACAAAGCGCGTCAATATAATACGCAACAGAGATATATTCTGGGCTGTAAAACCAGGAATAATCCCGCCTCTATTTAACAAGTCAATGATAAAAATAAAATGATATTTTCACAAATAAATAGCCCTATACATTTGGCATTTTTCTGGCTATATTTAATACGGGTGATTTCTATTCTTCATCTTTCAGTAGATGAAATCATCTGATGTTACGAGAGTATTTTATCATTTAACATGAAGGCCATTATTCTGAAACGTACAGTTTTGGTGGCTTTCTGTGCATCTAATTTTATATTCTACCGGCTTTTATATGATGCCTGAAAAGTAATATTTCTTTTAAAAACAAAGAGAATTCTTATCAGGAGTATTGGTTTTTAATAAATCGGAATAATGGGAATTGGATGCTAATTATCTTAATTAGCAAGGTTATACGCTGTTATTAAGAACCTGGTATTGATGAAATATATCGTAGTGAGGAGATAGTGTTATTGTTTTATTTAAAATCATTAGCCGGGAAATTTTCTTTCTGGGGAAAAACGTTATCGCAGCGACACTGGCAATGAAAATGCTTATCAGGAGGACAGACAAATGATTCAAGGGATATTGAAAAAGATATTATTAGCAGCTTCAGGTTGTACCGTTATAGTTGCTTTTCCTGTCTACACGGAAGAATTAGTCAGCCGGAATTACACCACCGGCATAAACCAGATTGCTTCGGGTGATCATACCGTAACGGCGGGTGATGTGTTGCTGGATGCCAGCGGATATACCGGAATGTTTTATTACCAGCGTTCAATACTTAATACGACTAATGGCAGGATGAATATTGACATTGCTCAGGGCAAGACATTGAGCATTATAGGGTTTAATAATAATCCCGTTGATAACAGTTCTGCGGTTTATGCCTGGAAAAGAGGAACACTTAGCGGAACGATGACCTTTACCGGAGGCAATGTTGTTGTCAGCAATGTTGTTAAAGACAGCTATTCCGATATCTATGGCCTCTTCGCCGGGCCTGGAGGGGTACTAAATTTTGAGAGCGATGGTGAAAATAAAATCAATCTCTCAGTGCTCGTGCCTCTGGCCGATGAGGTTTCTACGCACCGCCATGGTATTGGTCTTTATGGGGGAGAGTTGAATTTTAACGGAGGGCTGTTTTACATCAATGTTGATGGCGATCCGGGGAGTTACTCGATTGACAGACGCATCGGGATATTAATAGCCGGGGGCAGTTCAGTGAACGTCAGGGCGGATAACATTCTGATTGATACAAATGAATCTGCAATCATGGCCGGGAGAGATGCAGGATCGGCTAATTACCCGATGGCCAATAATGTCGTCAACAGCGTGAATCTGGAAGCAAATTTCATCCATCTGAAAAGCAGTCAGGGTATTTTATCCAGAGTGAGTAGCGATTACCTCACCCGCTCGCGTTTCACCTTCACCGGCACTACGCTCATTGAAGCCATTGTCCATGGAGATATAGACAATCTTTTTGGTGACAATGTTGGGGGGGACATTCTTTCTGCTAACTCGACAGATTTTGTCTTTAACAGCGACACGACCCTGATTGGTGAAAACCTGACGCCACTCGGTACGCGTGGTGAATATGAACACGAATATCTTGGATGGTTAGATGGGCACTGGCTTAGAGGCGTCGCGCTGATGGATACCTCATCATTAATCGCCAATGCGGATTTCAAACTCCAGAGCAACGGGGGATATTACAACACGGGACTCTACCTGTGGGAAAGTCAGGCCCTCTTCAAAGGGAGAACGTCTATTTCCGTATTAAACGGCGTGGATACAACTCGGGGTGTCTATCTTTATGGCAGTCCCGAAGAAACGACTTATGCTGAATTTCAGGATGACCTGACGGTTTCCACTTCAGGTTCTCAGGCGAAGTATATTTCCGGGATTGAAGTTCTTGCCGGAGGCAAAGCGGATATTCAGAAAGGGTTATTTATCAATGATAATCCTGCGATAACCTGGTCGCTGTTCTCATCAGGCGATGGAAGCCTGATTGATGTGAACACATCAGAAACCGGAACCGTTCAGATTGACGGCGATATTGGGGCGACAAACGGCGGTACGCTGAATATGACCCTCAATAATGCCAACTCCTGGTTAACCGCGGCCAGTTATACCGCAACAACAACGTCGACCAGCCAGGGTGTCGTAGACATGAATATCACTAACGGCGCGGTATGGAACATGACTGGCAATTCGCATGTCACTAACCTGTCGCTGTCGGGCGGGCGAGTGAATATGCTGGCGCCGGGCAATACTGGCGCGTTTAAGTCTTTGACTGTGGAAGGCGATTATACCGGCGGTGGCACCCTGATGATGAACACGGTACTCGGAGGGGATAACTCCGCAACGGACAAACTCATCGTAGAGGGAAATACCTCCGGCCACACGTTGGTGGCAATCAATAATATTGGTGGCATGGGCGCGCAGACGGTCGAAGGGATTGAAATTGTCAATGTTGCAGGAAACTCCAGTGGGACTTTCGAGAAAGAGAGTCGCATTGTTGCCGGTGCGTATGATTACAATGTGATCCGGCGCGGCAGCAACTGGTATTTAAGCAGCACTGGGGGGCTGAGTGACCCCGTTGACCCGGGCGTGCCAGCTTCGCCAGAAATCCCGCAGGCACCGGTTCACCCTGGTGGTCCTTCACAGATTCGCCCGGAATTTGGCAGTTATCTGGCTAATAACCTGGCTGCCAATACCCTGTTCATTTCGCGGCTTCACGATCGTCTTGGCGAAACGCAGTATACCGATGCGCTAACTGGTGAGAGTAAAACTACCAGCATGTGGATACGCAACGTGGGAAGTCATACGCGCTTTAACGACGATAGCGAACAGTTAAAAACCCAGAGCAATAGTTATGTGCTGCAACTTGGCGGCGATCTGGCGCAGTGGAGTTCAGATGGTCTGGACCGCTGGCATCTTGGGCTAATGGCGGGTTATGCCAACAGCCGTAGCCGCACCACATCAGCGTTAAATAACCATCATTCCCGTGGTTCGGTCGACGGTTACAGTGTGGGTCTGTATGGTACCTGGTATGCCAACGAACCTGATCAATCCGGAAGCTATGTGGACACCTGGATGCTCTATAACTGGTTTGATAACACCGTCAATGGTCAGTATCAGGTAAGTGAAACGTATAAATCCAAAGGCATCACGGCTGCGGTTGAGGCGGGTTACAGCCTGAAGGTTGCAGAAAGTCAGCAACTGACCTACTGGATCCAGCCCAAAGCTCAGATCGTCTGGATGGATGTGCAGGCGGACGATCATCGGGAACGTAATGGCACGCCGGTGAAGGCGGATAGCACTGGTAATCTGATGACCAGTCTGGGTGTCAGAGCATACGTCAATCGTAAACCCACCGTCGAAGAGGACAAGATGGCAGGCATCCAGCCATTTGTTGAAGCGAACTGGATCCACAACTCACACAGCCCGCGAGTGACCATGGGTGAGATGCCAAATGACGTCCAGGGAGTAAAAGATTTGGCAGAACTGAAAATTGGTGTGGAAGGACAACTCTCCTCTCGCTTGACGGTCTGGGGAAATATCTCCGGGCAAGTGGGGAGCGACCACTACAGCAATGCCCAGGGCATGGTGGGTGTGAAATACAACTGGTAAGCATGGGACTGGATATTCCATGAGAAGGGTGAGGGGCAGGGTAAAATCTGCTCCTTTTTTATTCGGGCCTGAGTCGAGTCTGTTCCAGCTAATTACAAAAGATGGGTCGTCTGTCTTCGTTTCAGAGGGTATCTTGAGAGAATCGATGTTTATCTCCCTCCATGACCATGAGAAAACGACCATGAAAAAAGACGTTCATCAGGTGAAGCAGTACCGTCGTGTGATACCTGATGTTGAAATACTGTCGTTATATTCAGCGCGCGCGTTCCCTCGTCACTCTCATGATCAATTCGGCATTGGGGTTTTCATCCAGGGAAGCCATCGCTCATGGAGTAATATCGGCAATGTAAATGCGGTAACAGGGGATATCATCATGGTCAATCCCGGCGAAATTCACGACGGGATCCCCGCTACGGGTCCGCGGGGCTGGCATATGTTGTATATCAATCCTGACGTCTTTATAAAAGAATGGAATACCGACATACCCACAGGTGATTTAACCCTGAAGCCTGTGGCTAACGATCCTACTCTTGGTCTGATGATTAGGCAGTTTCTTCATCAGCTCGCTGCCGATGATCCTGATGCTATGGCGATTGAAGAGATGATCATGCGTTGCCTTATGCAGGCTGGACGGCACCACACCCTTTCTGCCGCACCGCGTATTCTGCCTTCTCCGACAGTACGACGGGTAAAAGAGTTCATTGATGATGCCCCGGAGGAGAACATGACATTGACAAGATTAGCCAGTCTGTGTGACATCTCCCGATTCCAGCTCATTCGCCGTTTTTCCAGGGAGGTGGGGATGACGCCGCATGCTTATCTTTTACAGTCCAGAGTTCGGCTGGCAAAAAAACTCTTGGCACAGGGCAAGAGAACGGTTGATGTTGCATTAATGGCTGGTTTTTCCGATCAAAGCCATCTGACTCATGCATTTCAGAAACAGACAGGCATCACGCCGGGGCAATATCGTTCCGCGATGGTGGATTAACCATCTGCAATTTTCTACAAGATCTGCAGGGGTATCCTGATAAACACTGACTCTCCTGTTTTGTGTTTACCAGAGATAACGCCATGCTAATCAGTATCGAATTCTTATTAACCTCTTTGATTGTGATTATTTCGCCGGGAACCGGTGCTATCTACACCATCGCGATGGGGCTGTCGCGGGGGACAGCGATGAGTTTGCTGGCTGCCGTGGGATGTACATTGGGGATTGTTCCGCATATGTTGGCCGCCATCACGGGATTAGCCGCCATTTTCTACTCCAGTGAAATGGCGTTTACCGTCATCAAATATGCCGGGGTCGTGTGGCTGTTATATATGGCGTGGAATATCATAAAAGAGAAATCAACATTACAACCGGATGATTGCGACATTTCTCAGTCAAGGGTAAAAGTGATCCTGCACGCGATATTTATCAATCTGTTAAATCCCAAGTTGTCACTGTTCTTTTTGGCCTTCCTTCCTCAATTCATTCAAACCACATCAACCGCACCGGCAACCGATATGTTAATACTGAGTCTGATCTTCATGTTAATGACGCTGCTCGTGTTCATGTTGTATGGTGTTTTTTCATCCTTTATGCGCACGAAGGTATTAAACCACCCGATGATTTTGTCGGGACTACGGATCCTGTTTTCATGTGGTTTTGTGAGTCTGGCGGTGAATTTATTGTTAACCCAGCGTGGGTAGCGCGAGTCAGGTCTGTGGCATACTATGTCTGTGGGAAGGTTATTCCTGAGAATTGCTCTTGCGGTGAGTTTATTCATTACGCCGCAAGAACGCTCTGTAATAGGATGGGATATTATCGGCAAGCAATGGCGTCAAGTTGAAACAACATTCCTGATGTGCCTCCGCGATGAGCAAATTCAGTCTGAATGGATTTTCTGGCCGGAAATTGGCCATCAAAGCGCTGCTTCATGACGTTCTCCATCACCGGAATATCCCACACGTCGCGGAACAGCGCATCAATTTTCACGACTGACTGCAGCGTCAGGCCGATAGTGCTTAGCCTTTCACTCAGATTATCAAACGCGCCATTGATTTGTGCCTCAATGGGTTGTCCGATATTACCAACACAGTAACTCACAAAGATAAAACCGCCAGCCTCAACCATTCCGGCAAGCGCCCAGTCTTCATTTATTTCATGCCTTGTAATCGTCGTCATAATGTAAGTCATTATCCTTTGGTTTTACATGGGGTCGTTTCTGTCACCATACTAGCCTCAGACATTCTCATGATAAAGGGATCTTTCAAAGATGAGAAATAAAAAAGGTCAAATGTCCTTAAAGATTTTTTTATCATTTTTTATAAATACTCCGACGTGGTTAATGCGTTTCTCCAGAGGGGAGGCTTCTCGATCCAGGTAAGAAAATAACATTATTTTTAGTAAGTAACATTCGGTGTAAAGAATGAGTAACGTATTTAAACTTCTTATGGTCAGTGAGAAACTCAGGCTGCTTATCCCGGCGTCATTGCATGAGACGGGTGATCTCAGGACTGCATCACTCATCAATATTCCTTTAATATGATTTTATTGTGTGCTGACAGTTTAATGTTTTTGTTTTATCTTATTGTAAATCATACGGTTACAAACATGATTTTTACTTGAGATGTCTGATGTTCTTCATTTAAGGTCGTTTAAGGCTATTTAAAATGACAGTTTAAGATATTTACAGCAATAATCAATATCATAAAGACGGTAGTTGTCTTTATTGTGGTTTTGTTTGAATTTTTCAATTAATTTTCAGGAATGTATCGCCAGGCGAAAGGAATCGACTCTGTGGAAACGGTAAAAATATAATGTTGTAATAGATGAATTTAGCATGCAATTTCAAATCCTGGAAATATCGCTGTTACAAGTGGAGTTAACGAATAATGCATATATTTTCACATGATCAGTACTTTATTGCTGGTCTGCAGCAAATACTGTTCTTTACTGGTCTTGATAAATCACCTGAGATTGTTGTTTTTGATCCAGGAGGTGGTACTGTTTATATTACAAACAGTATTGAATGTCTGCGTGCGGATACAATGGATACGTTAACGCATTTTACACAACTACGATGCTATTCATTGACCCGAAATGCGCCTTTAACGGAGTACTTTTACGTACTGGATCAGCTAAAGCAGAATAAGCGGATCCCTCTGCATACCCGATCATTGTCGAACAGGGAACGGATAATCATTGAATATTATCTGGCGGGACTCGGAAAGCGCGCCATTGCACGAAACATGCTGCTCAGCGAGGGAGCTATCAGCAATAGTCAGTTAAGAGCGTTGCGGAAAATGAATATGAAGAATATTGCATTGTTTCTTCAGGTTATGCGCAACTGGTGCGTCTTCAGAGCCAAATATTCCTGTGAACGCAGTATCACATTTTTGCCATAGGCTTTAAGAATTATCGATTATTCCATTGGGCAACATGTCCAGGGGACGACACGGTGATGAAGAACCATTTTAGGGGGATAACGGGAATTATCCAAAGGACATCGCGATGATATTGTACTTAATTAATGGAACAGTAGAGTTCAATCCGCAGACCAGAAGCCTGAAAAATCAATCAACTGGAGAGGTTGTTTATTTACAGCAACCCGCCACTGCATGTTTCCTTTATCTTATTTTGAATCAGGGTAGGGTCATCGCGCAAAAAGAACTGGTAAACGAAGGCTGGAAAGCGCGTGATGTTGTGACCCTGCCCAATACGTTTTATCAGACTATTTTAACATTACGTAAGACACTGGAAGAGATAGGATTACCAAGACATATGGTAAAAACTATTTCCCGTCAAGGACTAACATTATCATCAGATATTGTGATTGAACCGTTTCCTCTTCAGAATCTTGCTATTTCTGAAAATTCAGCAATCAAAACGCTAACCAGTGAAAAAGAATGCACCGCAAGCATTCTACCGAACAAATCCCGCGGGCTACGCATTGGAATATCCTTTTTCTTTATTGTGACGATAATAAACTGCATGTTTATGTATCAGAATCGATTGAAAATGCCATTTCAGAATTTTGTGGCCCTGCACATGGATAAGAAAAATGATAATCGCTGCCATGTCTATTATGAAGTGACGCAGTCGGTCACTGATAATTACGCTGCGCTGATAAAAAAATATTCGAACTTTTGCCAGGACAACAATTATATCTTTCTCTCTGACTACGCCAAAACCGGACGTGCTGTGGCTTTTGTGTGCAACAAAGATGTTCGATCTGACACTGAGGCATTTTGTTCATCTCATTTTTTCTGGAATTTACACCAATGAGTAAAAATACGGTTGTATTACTCCTGATTTGGTTGTTCAGCACATCGGTGATTTCCGGTGTTTACCTGTTATATCTGCTATTCAAACCGTCATACCTGGATTGTATTGGTGATGCTGACTGGAATGTTGGTGATGCCCGTTTCGTTGGCGTGGTTTCCTATCAGATGCACAAGCGAGAAGGGCTGGCCGTCATTACGGGTAAAGTGGATGGCGAGACAAAGATTAATGTCAATCGGCTGGTCTATTTTAACTATACCCAGCAGTTCAGAACGCGGATTTTACATACAGTACGCATTGTCAAAACCTTTTCCGATACCGTGACGGATGAAAAACTCGAAAAGATATTATCTCCATTCTTTTTGAAGAAAGGTGGTGAATTGACCCTGACCGTGGATGAGTATCAATCTGCGTATGTCTTTTCAAACGCCAATGTGCCGTATCTGTTTTGCAGAAAGAAATGATGAGGAGAATGGATGCCCATGTGAGGTGTCCCACGCGGCAATCAGTATCCGTTTCCTCGTTCGCCATGTAAGATAGCCGCTGGCGAGAGTGTTTACCGAGGACAAGTATGATGAAAACGGGACCGTTGAACGAAAGTGAACTGGAGTGGCTGGATGATGTGCTGACCAAGTACAACACCGAACATGCCATTCTTGACGTGGCAGAACTGGATGGACTGCTGACGGCTGTACTCAGTTCACCACGTGAAATTGAGCCAGAGCAGTGGCTGGTTGCCGTATGGGGTGGGGCGCAATATGTGCCGCGCTGGTCCTCTGAAAAAGAGATGACGCGTTTTATGAATCTCGCTTTCCAGCATATGGCGGACACCGCTGACCGGTTGAATGATTTCCCGGAACAGTTTGAACCGCTGTTTGGTCTGCGCGAAATTGAAGGGCGTGAGATTACCATCGTGGAAGAGTGGTGCTTCGGCTACATGCGCGGCGTTGCGCTTTCCGACTGGTCCGCGCTACCGGATACACTGAAACCCGCTCTTGACGCCATTGCGTTGCACGGTACAGAAGAGAATTTCGAGGTGGTTGAGAAACTCACCCCGGAAGCGTTTGAAGAAAGCGTTGAGGCGATCCGCCTGGCAGCGTTGGATCTCCATGCATACTGGATGGCGCACCCGCAGGAAACGCCAGTGCAGGTGCCAGTGAAAGCGGAAGTGAAAGTCGGCCGCAACGATCCATGCCCGTGTGGAAGCGGTAAAAAATACAAGCAGTGCTGTCTGCACTGAAAAGAAAGGGGCTGACGCCCCTTTTCTTTATCCCACTTCGGGCAGCAGTCCGGCGGCAATCAGAAATTGTACGCCGATCACCACAATGCCACAGGTAAACACCAGTGCCAGCGCGGGGCGTCCGCCCAGTACGCGATAGCCCGCCTGCGGATTCTGTTTACGACTCTGCCATGCCAGCAGTGAAGGGATGATCAGCGCCAGCACTGCCAGCGCGACGCCGGCGTAGCCCAGCGCCATCACAAAACCACGTGGATAGAAGAGGGCGAAAGCCAGCGGTGGCAGAAAGGTGATTGCACCCGTTTGCAACCGGCCAGCGGCTGTATTGCGGCCCTGAAACAGATCGGCCAGATAATCGAACAGCCCCAGAGCGACGCCGAGGAAAGAGGTTGCCAGCGCTAAGTCAGCAAAAAGGTGCACCGCCAGCTCAACGTGCGGCGAGGCAACGACCTCCCGTAACGCCTGCAACAAACCATTCAACCCGGCATGATTTGCCAGCAGTCCCATAAACGTTGTGGAGTTGATGCTACCGAGCGTCGCCAGTTGCCAGAAAATATAGGCCACTAACGGAATCGCGCTGCCGATAATAAATACCCACCGCAGTTTGCGGATGTTGCCTTCCATGTAACTCACGATGCTGGGGACGCTGCCGTGAAAGCCGAAAGAGGTGAAAATGACCGGGATAGCCGAAAGCGCCAGCCCCTGCTCAAGCGGCAGGGTCAGAAGATTGACTTTATGGATGTGCGGCATCAGCAGCGCCAGCATCACGACCAGGAAAATAATCTTGGCGCTAAAGAGAAAGCGGTTAAACAAATCGACCAGCGAGGTGCCCACGCAGACGACGCCACCGGCAACAAAGGTGAACAGTAATACGCCAGCGGTGGGGGACATTTCGCTTCCGGTCCAGTCGCTGATACTGGAGGCGAGTAACTCACCCGCGCCGCTGATATAAGCGGCGGTCAGCGCATACATCAGGAACATCATACTGAAGCCGGTTATCCACTGACCATAGCGTCCCAGATAGCGCTTAGCCAGCGTCCCTAAACCGGTGTCAGCGGGGACGTGCTGATACACTTCAAGCAGCAACAGCGCGGTGTAGCACATCAATGCCCACAACCCAATCAATAACGCTAAAGTGACGCCAAAACCGACCCCGGCGGCCGCCAAAGGCATCGCCAGCATCCCTGCGCCAATCGTGGTGCCTGCCACGATGAAAACACTTCCCAGAGTTCTATTCTTCACGCTTTACACTGTCCCAGAGAAAACCAACGGTTAGATCTGCGGCGCAGGGTAAGGCAAAACGCTATTTTCGTCAAATGACCGTTACATCGACTGTATAAGAATATTTACACCCTAAATGAGCGCAACCTGCGTTGGCGCAAAGCAGAGGATGCCGTTTCGCCGTAGGCTACGCACTTTATTGAGGAGGAATGATGGATTCTGTTCACGGTCACGAAGTGTTGAATATGATGATTGAGTCAGGCGAGAACTATTCTACGGCTAGCCTCGAAGCTGCGATTAAGGCGCGGTTTGGCGAAGCGGCGCGTTTTCATACTTGCTCAGCGTCGGGCATGACGGCGGGAGAACTGGTGGCGTTTCTGGCGGCGAAAGGGAAATTTATCGCTCAGGATGACGGTTTCTCTACGCACGAAAGCAAGATATGCCGTCATTAAGAAAACGGTGAGGAATTTCCTCACCGTTTTATGATTAATTTGCGGTATCGAGCGTCGACAGCTCTTTATCGATAAAATACAAACCTTCGCCGCTTTTTCCTGCCAGCGTTAATTTATCAATCACCGATTTAAACAATTTCTCTTCTTCATGCTGTTCGGCAACATACCATTGCAGGAAATTAAAGGTCGGATAATCCTGACTAGTCATTGCGGCATGCGCCAGTTCGTTAATTTTCTGGGTGATCAACTGTTCGTGTTCGTAAGTCACACGGAATAACTCATCCAGCGATGCATATTCAGCAAAAGGCGATGAGACGGTATTAATGCGCGGCAGGCTGCCGGTATCGGTCAGATAGTCAAACAGACGCTGCATGTGCGTCATCTCTTCCTGCGCGTGGCGACGCAGGAACGCGGCGGCACCTTCAAAGCTGTGGTAGCTACACCAGGCACTCATCTGCTGATAGAGCAGGGAGGAATATAATTCCAGGTTCATTTGCTCATTCAGTTTGTCGATCATTTCTGTTTTCAGCATGACTTCGCTCCACAAAATTCATAAATATGTTGATGTGGCGTCACTATAATTTGTTATTTAAATATTTGCAAAAGGTAAAATAATAAATTTAATTATTAAAAATACGAATGGGAATAAAACGCATTTGCGCTATAAAATAATTAGCGCGGGATAAATCAGGCCAGTTAATACTGGCCCGTAAATTAATAATAATGAGGTGCTGCTTGCGAAATGGCGATGCCCTGACATTGCCAGGAGAGTGTAATTTTCGTGTTCATACACAGGGAGCCTGCATAAACACTGCAGGTGCTGACGGGTTGACCGAATGGCAGGGCGCTGGCATAGCCTAGTTGCTGACACGCGCGTGTGGCGGTGCCCTGGGCGATATAGTCGTCGGTATAGGCGTTTTGCAGCATCGCCTGATCGTAACTCAATCGCACAACGCCGGTTGTCGCGCTGGCATCACTCACCTGTGCCTGTCTGTTGATCGCGCATCCCGTCAGGAGTATCAGTGAGAGGGCAATAAAAAGAGTCTTCATGGTATCGCTCTGAATGTTCGGTGATACGCTATCCTAATTCACACATCAGCGTTTCAATGGCCTGAATAACTTATAGATCAGCAACGACTAATTCACACGACGACGGTCATTTTGCGGTCACCTGAAGAAAATGTGAAATTATCCATCATTTTTAAAACCATCTTTCATAAAATTTGAAAGTATGTTTGCTAAGTAGTACTGTGCGGTATCGTGATGACTCAAGGCGGGACTTCCCGCATCGCATTCAGGAGAAGACAGAATGAAAATTGCACTGATGATGGAAAACAGCCAGGCGGGTAAAAACGCCATCATTCACCGCGAGCTCAAAGCGGTGGCGGATGAAAAGGGTTTTCCGGTATTCAACGTCGGGATGAGCGACGAGAATGACCACCACCTGACCTATATCCATCTTGGCATCATGGCGAGCATTCTGCTGAATTCAAAAGCGGTTGATTTTGTGGTGACCGGCTGTGGTACAGGCCAGGGCGCGTTGATGTCACTGAATATTCATCCGGGCGTGGTGTGTGGCTACTGCATTGATCCGGCGGATGCCTTCCTGTTCGCGCAGATTAACAACGGTAATGCGCTGTCTCTGCCGTTTGCGAAAGGGTTTGGCTGGGGAGCGGAACTGAACGTGCGCTTTATCTTCGAGAAAGCCTTTACGGGGCGCAATGGCGAAGGTTACCCGCCAGAGCGTAAAGAACCGCAGGTGCGTAACGCCGGGATCCTTAACCAGGTCAAAGCGGCGGTCGTTAAAGACAACTATCTTGATACGCTGCGTGCCATCGATCCGGAACTGGTGAAGACGGCAGTTTCTGGGCAGCGTTTCCAGCAATGCTTCTTTGAAAATGGCCAGAGCAAAGAGATTGAAGCGTTCGTTCGCGAAATCCTCGGCTAATTTTTGCTGACAAGCCGGAGGGCGTAATGCGCATCCGGCTTTCCACTTTACTTCCTGGCAGACACCGCGCTGCCCGCCTCTTTCACCAGTCGTAACGTCTCCACCATGCCAGTCAGGCAGATAAGCGCGATGACCACAAAAACCAGACGAAAGCTGATGCCGCTAAACTGAATCCCGAGGGACAGCACCAGCAAAATAAGCCAGACAGGCGTGCTGAAGGTGATCTGGGTGGCAGAAGAGATTCTTCGTTTGCTTTCTGTGGTTCGAGCTTCTTGCATCGTGCACTTGCCATTCAAAAAAAACGATAAAAATTCACCAGAACTGATATTGCTGTAGGTAATTGATTTATCGGTGAAAGAGTCGCAAATGCAAAGAATATGTTAAGTATAAAACGTGATGCAAATCACGAAGTAGTTGATTTTTGTGATGATGGTCATACTATATGCGCATAGACGATAACACCTGCATAACAAAATAGTTGGAGTCATGGCATGAAACTGCGCAAAATCCTGAAAAGCATGTTTGAAAATTATTGCAAAACGTTTAAAGACGTACCGCCGGGCGATATGTTCCGCTGATAAAAAACCTGCTTCGGCAGGTTTTTTTATACCCGTCGTCCGCGGCGTCAGGTGTGGCTATCGTTTCGGCCTCTGAATCGGTACTATGACGGTCTTTCATCACTAACAGGAACGCCTGCTATGTCCCAACCGCTGAATGCCGATCAGGAACTGGTCTCTGACGTTGTCGCCTGCCAGCTCGTCATCAAACAAATTCTCGATGTTCTCGACGTGATTGCTCCCGTTGAAGTTCGCGAAAAAATGACCAGCCAGCTGAAAAACATTGATTTTTCAACGCATCCCGCAGCTGCCGATCCCGTCACGCGGCGCGCTATCCAGAAAGCGATCGCACTGATTGAACTGAAATTCACGCCGCAGGGCGAAGCGCACTAAAATAAGCCATTGTTTTATATTATAGAAATACTTTTTGCAATGCCTCCCAAAGTGGAGGCATCAGGCTGAAAAGGCTTTGCGAATTGGCCTGCCGGGGAGTGAAATGCAGGCCAATAGCGTGGTCAATTAATGCTGTTGATAATTGACGACGTTGAGCACGTGCTGATCGGTCTGCTCAGGGCACAGTCCCGCGCGTTTGGCGCTACGCACTTCCTCAAGAATCGTTTGTAACAACAGCCCATCTTGCTGCTGTTCTTTTTCCAGAGCGTGGAGAAAATTCAGGGTAGGCGCATCGTTCAGGGCTTCCGCTTCGTTGGTGAGCTGCGAAAGCGTGCTGGCGCGCTGCTCATAATCTTCCATTGTTTTCTGAAACAGTTCTTCCAGCGAATGTAAGTCTTCGCCTGGTACATCAATGGCCTTAACGACCGGATTCGCCCCGGCATTTTTCATGAAGTTAAAGACGCGCATCATTTGGGTGACATTACTCTGGGCTTGAGTACGTAAGAAAGTCGCAGTACCCATCAGACGGTGTTCAGAACACCACTCACTCAGATGGAGGTAGAGATTGGAAGCATAAAACTCAAGATTCATTTGATTATTGAGTTTGTTTACCATTCCAACTGCAGCCATATCAATATCCTTATTTCCTGATAGAAGGGATGTGCAGCGCTAATCTGCACAACTTACTGTTAGCAGAATACGTCCATTCTGCCAGTCCATTATGTGATCGAAGAGTCAATTCCATCGCGAATCGAAAATAAGCATACCTGCATCAACGGAATAAGAAAATCCTTAAATGGCATTGTTTATGATTTTTTACACATTACTGAAGTTAATACATCACCCCGTATTTGGTAAACAGAATGTGAAATTATATATCTGATTGATTTTGTTGAATCTTGAATGGTTTTATGATTTTGAAATAATGTTTTAAGTCACAAAAGTGGATAGTTTAGCGTGGTAATATCAGAATATTGATAATCTTTACCGTCCCTGCCGCGATAATAATCCTGTGAAACCGTTCTGGCAGAAATAATGCCAGTTTGTCTCTTACTAAAAATCAGGGCAGCGACATCTTGTTCAATTATAACCGAATGATTAATTCGTCATTTTCGGTGTTATCAGCCTGTAATAAATGAGGAAAGGTGAATGAAAAGAGTGGCCGTCTTGCTGGCATCGGGTTTCGAGGAAGCGGAAGCGATCGTTACTATTGATATCTTGCGTCGTCTGAATATTGACGTCGATACCCTGGCCTGCGCGGAATCTCGCGCCGTCGTGAGCTACCACAATGTCCCAATGGTCACCGATTACACGCTGGCGGGGCAGCAGGAGCGCCTGTATGACGCGGTGGTGCTGCCGGGCGGCCCACAAGGGAGCGTAAACCTGGCGGCGAATCCACAGGTTATTGAGTTTGTCTCGCGCCATGATGCCGCCGGAAAATTAATTTGTCCCATTTGTTCAGCGGCCGCTCGTGTATTAGGCGGCAACGGCTTACTGAAGGGGCGCCGTTATGTCTGCTCAGGCGATCTCTATAAAACGGTGACTGATGGCGTTTATGTTGATGCGCCGGTTGTGGAGGATGGGCATCTCCTGAGTGGTAAAGGATTAGGCCATATTTTTGATTTTGCCCTGACGCTGTCAGCCCGTTTGTTAGGCGATGACCAACCCGTTCGTGAACATGCTGAACATATCTATTATCCCTGGTAATTCGTTTGTACCCGAATACAGGGGGATTCGGGTACAAGGACTTGTGAGCTGACCTTATGGATTAATGTGCTACGCCACTTTTTATTTGTCTGACAATTACCCCATTTCTTATGTCATTTTCCGCTGAATTTATGTACGCAATTACTGTAATTCTGCGGTGTGATGCCGCTCTCCTATGGAGAATCAATTTCCCGCTACAACTATTCCAGCACTGGCACTTATCTTGAGTTCTTTTGGTAATGCCTTGTTTTTCGTCTGAATTACATAAAGTCGTTGAATATTACCCTACATAAAATGACGCTAAAGCTGGAGTTAACCATGCACAAATTCACTAAAGCGCTGGCAGCCATCGGTTTGGCTGCCGTTATGTCACAATCCGCTATGGCAGAATCGATGAAACTGGGTTTTCTGGTGAAACAACCGGAAGAACCCTGGTTCCAGACGGAGTGGAAATTTGCCGATAAAGCCGGGAAAGATTTGGGCTTTGAAGTGATTAAAATTGCGGTGCCGGACGGCGAGAAGACGCTGAATGCGATCGACAGCCTGGCGGCGAGCGGGGCGAAGGGGTTTGTTATTTGTACCCCGGATCCAAAACTGGGTTCCGCTATTGTCGCGAAGGCGCGCGGCTACGACATGAAAGTGATCGCCGTGGACGATCAGTTCGTCAATGCCAAAGGCAAACCGATGGATACCGTCCCGTTGGTGATGATGGCGGCAACCAAAATCGGCGAACGTCAGGGCCAGGAACTGTATAAAGAGATGCAGAAACGGGGTTGGGACGTCAAAGACACCGCGGTTATGGCGATTACGGCCAACGAACTGGATACCGCACGTCGTCGTACCGGCGGTTCGATGGAAGCGCTGAAAGCCGCCGGTTTCCCGGAAAAACAGATCTACCAGGTTCCTACCAAATCTAACGATATCCCCGGCGCATTTGATGCTGCCAACTCCATGCTGGTTCAGCACCCTGAAGTTAAACACTGGTTGATTGTCGGCATGAACGATAACACGGTACTCGGCGGCGTGCGCGCCACAGAAGGCCAGGGCTTTAAGGCGGCGGACGTGATCGGCATTGGTATTAATGGCGTTGACGCAGTGAGCGAACTGTCGAAAGGGCAGGCGACCGGCTTCTATGGCTCACTGCTGCCAAGCCCGGACGTTCACGGTTATAAATCCAGCGAAATGCTCTACAACTGGGTGACTAAAGGCGCAGAACCACCGGCATTCACCGAAGTGACTGACGTGGTGCTGATCACCCGTGACAACTTCAAAGAAGAGCTGGCGAAAAAAGGGTTAGGCGGTAAGTAAGACGACAGCAAGTGAAAAGCCGGATGGCATCGCTCATGTCGCCATCCGGCAACCGGTTAGAACGATACTGACTCACGGAGACGTTATGCAACAGTCTACCCCGTATCTCTCATTTCGCGGCATTGGTAAAACCTTCCCCGGCGTTAAAGCGCTTACGGATATCAGTTTTGACTGTTACGCCGGTCAGGTGCATGCGCTGATGGGTGAAAATGGCGCCGGGAAATCAACGCTTTTAAAAATTCTCAGCGGTAACTATGCGCCAACCACGGGCTCTTTGGCGATTCGCGAGCAGGAAATGCGCTTCGCGGATACCACCGCCGCGCTGAATGCCGGCGTTGCCATTATTTACCAGGAATTACATCTCGTGCCGGAGATGACCGTTGCCGAGAATATCTATCTCGGGCAACTGCCACACAAAGGCGGCATTGTGAACCGCACTCTGCTTAATTATGAAGCGGGTTTACAACTTAAACATCTGGGGATGGATATCGATCCTGCGACCCCTCTGAAATATCTCTCCATCGGCCAGTGGCAGATGGTGGAAATTGCCAAAGCACTGGCGCGCAACGCCAAGATTATTGCCTTCGATGAACCGACCAGTTCGCTCTCTGCAAGGGAGATCGAAAACCTGTTCCGGGTGATCCGCGAACTGCGTAAAGAAGGGCGCGTCATTCTGTATGTTTCGCACCGCATGGAAGAGATTTTCGCGCTCAGTGATGCGATTACCGTGTTTAAAGATGGCCGTTACGTGAAAACCTTTACCGACATGCAGCAGGTCAACCACGATGCGCTGGTGCAGGCGATGGTTGGGCGCGATCTGGGCGATATTTACGGCTGGCAGCCACGTCCCTATGGCGCAGAACGCCTGCGCTTGCATGCCGTAAAAGCGCAGGGCGTACGCACACCCATCAGCCTTACGGTACGCAGCGGCGAAATCGTTGGGCTGTTTGGGCTGGTAGGCGCGGGCCGCAGTGAGTTAATGAAAGGCTTATTTGGCGGCACCCGTATCAGCGAAGGGCAGGTGTACATCGACGAAAAACCGATTGATATCCGCAAGCCGGCGAATGCTATCGCGGCAGGCATGATGCTGTGCCCGGAAGACCGGAAAGCGGAGGGGATCATCCCGGTGCATTCGGTACGTGACAACATCAACATCAGCGCCCGGCGTAAGCATGTGCTGGGGGGATGTGTGATCAACAACGGATGGGAAGAAACCAATGCTGACCAACACATTCGCTCGCTGAATATCAAAACCCCCAGTGCCGAACAGTTAATTATGAATCTCTCCGGTGGTAACCAGCAAAAGGCGATTCTCGGTCGCTGGCTATCGGAAGAGATGAAAGTGATTTTGCTCGACGAACCGACACGCGGCATTGATGTTGGCGCGAAGCACGAAATTTATAACGTTATTTATGCCCTGGCCGCACGCGGCGTTGCCGTGCTGTTCGCCTCCAGTGACCTGCCGGAAGTCCTCGGCGTGGCTGACCGCATTGTGGTGATGCGGGAAGGAGAGATCGCCGGGGAATTACTTCACGAACAGGCGGATGAGCGCCAGGCGCTAAGCCTTGCGATGCCTAAAGTTAGCCAGGCTGTCGCCTGAGAAAGGAGAGAATGATGTCTTCCGTAACAACTTCCGGATCGGGCGCACCAAAGTCGCCATCACCCTTTAGCCTGGGACGTATCTGGGACCAGTATGGCATGCTGGTGGTCTTCGCCGTCCTGTTCCTCGCCTGCGCTATTTTTGTGCCGAACTTCGCAACATTCATCAACATGAAAGGGCTGGGGCTGGCGATCTCCATGTCGGGCATGGTGGCCTGCGGCATGTTGTTCTGCCTGGCATCAGGAGATTTTGACCTGTCCGTGGCGTCGGTGATTGCCTGTGCCGGGGTGACCACGGCGGTGGTCATCAACATGACCGAAAGCCTGTGGATTGGCGTGGGGGCGGGTCTGTTGCTGGGGGTGCTGTGCGGGCTGGTTAACGGCTTCGTGATTGCACAACTCAAGATCAACGCGCTGATCACCACGCTGACAACGATGCAAATCGTCCGTGGTCTGGCATACATCATTTCCGACGGTAAAGCGGTGGGGATTGAAGACGAGCGCTTCTTTACCCTCGGCTACGCCAACTGGTTCGGCTTACCGGCGCCGATCTGGCTCACGGTAGGCTGCCTGATTATCTTTGGCTTGTTGTTGAACAAAACCACTTTCGGGCGCAACACGCTAGCGATTGGGGGCAACGAAGAGGCGGCGCGTCTGGCCGGGGTGCCGGTGGTGCGTACCAAAATCATTATTTTCGTGCTCTCCGGTCTGGTCTCTGCGGCGGCCGGGATTATCCTCGCCTCGCGTATGACAAGTGGACAGCCGATGACCTCCATTGGCTATGAACTGATCGTCATCTCCGCCTGCGTGTTAGGCGGCGTTTCCCTGAAGGGCGGCATCGGAAAAATCTCATATGTGGTGGCGGGTGTCCTGATCCTGGGGACCGTGGAGAATGCGATGAACCTGCTGAACATTTCGCCCTTCGCCCAGTACGTCGTACGCGGCTTGATCCTGCTGGCAGCAGTGATCTTCGACCGTTACAAACAAAAAGCCAAGCGTACGGTCTGATAAAAAAGTCTAACTTTTTAGTCTAGTTCCTCTCCTTTGCCAGCCGCTACACCCGGCTGGCAATTGTCTTTGCAAATGGCGAGCATCGTCACACTGTCTATACTTACGGTTGCTTATGAGGCGCGATTCGCGCGGCTCAGATATAACAATAAGGAGGAGTACCGGGTGGCAGAACCGTTAACCGTAACCCCTGAACAGTCCGTGCACTATGCTTATTTTTTTGATCTCGATGGAACCCTTGCGGAGTTAAAGCCGCATCCAGACCAGGTGGTGATTCCTCCCACGATCCTTCAGATGCTCCACCACCTTGCAGAACGCAACGCAGGGGCTTTGGCATTGATTTCAGGGCGCTCAATGGTTGAACTTGACGCGTTGGCTCACCCCTGGCGCTTTCCGCTGGCAGGGGTGCATGGGGCTGAACGCCGTGACATCAATGGGAAAATGCATATTGTGCATCTCCCTTCGGCAATAGAACGCGATATTAGCGTGCAGTTACATACGGCGCTGGCGAAACTGCCGGGGACGGAGATGGAAACCAAAGGGATGGCGTTTGCGCTGCACTATCGACAGGCGCCAGAACATGAAGCTGCGCTGCAGGCGCTGGCACTGCGTATTACGCAAACCTGGCCGCAGCTTGCGCTCCAGCAAGGGAAGTGCGTTGTCGAAATTAAGCCGAAAGGCACCAATAAAGGTGAAGCGATAGCCGCGTTTATGCGTGAAGCGCCGTTTGCCGGGCGGGTCCCTGTTTTTCTGGGTGACGATCTGACCGATGAGACCGGGTTTCGCGTGGTGAACGAGGCGGGTGGTATTTCAGTGAAGGTGGGAGAGGGGGAGACGCAGGCGCAATGGCGATTAGCCGGGGTGCCAGACGTCTGGCGCTGGCTGGAGTCTGTTTACACTGCACAACAAGAAACAACCATGAATGACAGGAGAGATGGCCATGAGTCGTTTAGTCGTAGTATCTAATCGAATTGCGCCCCCCGATAACAAAACCAGTGCAGGCGGCCTGGCCGTTGGTGTGCTGGGCGCGCTGAAAGCGGCGGGGGGACTGTGGTTCGGTTGGAGTGGCGAGCTGGGTAACGAGGATCAGCCATTAAAAAAGGTCACCCGGGGCAATATCACCTGGGCGTCGTTTAACCTGAGCGAAAAAGACCACGAGGAGTATTACAACCAGTTCTCTAATGCCGTGTTGTGGCCCGCCTTTCACTACCGTTTAGATCTGGTGAATTTTCAGCGCACCGCCTGGGAAGGCTATCTGCGGGTGAACGCGCTGCTGGCAGATAAGCTGCTGCCGTTACTGAAAAAAGATGACATCCTCTGGATTCATGATTATCACCTTTTGCCGTTCGCCAGCGAACTGCGTAAACGTGGCGTGAATAATCGTATTGGTTTCTTCTTACACATTCCTTTCCCAACGCCGGAAATCTTTAACGCGTTGCCGTCATCGGAAGAGTTGCTTGAGCAGTTATGCGATTTTGACCTGCTGGGATTCCAGACTGAAAACGACAGGCTGGCCTTCCTTGACTGTCTCTCCAGCCTGACGAGAGTCACGACTCACGATACGCGCAGCCACACGGCCTGGGGAAAATCGTTCAGCACCGAGGTGTATCCCATCGGAATCGAGCCGCAGGAGATTGCCCAGCAGGCTTCTGGTCCACTGCCGCCAAAACTGGCGCAGCTGAAAGCGGAGCTGAAGAATCTAAAGAATATCTTTTCCGTTGAGCGACTGGATTACTCAAAAGGGTTGCCAGAGCGTTTTCAGGCCTACGAGGCGTTGCTGGAGAAATACCCTCAGCATCACGGAAAAATCCGTTATACGCAGATTGCGCCCACTTCACGTGGCGATGTGCAGGCGTATCAGGATATCCGTCACCAGCTTGAGACAGAAGCCGGGCGCATTAACGGTAAATACGGGCAACTGGGCTGGACGCCACTGTTCTATCTCAACCAACATTTCGACCGCAAATTACTGATGAAAGTGTTTCGCTATTCAGATGTAGGGCTGGTCACGCCGCTGCGAGATGGTATGAATCTGGTGGCGAAGGAATTCGTTGCTGCCCAGGATCCCGCCAATCCAGGCGTTCTGGTGTTGTCTCAGTTCGCCGGTGCGGCAAATGAGCTGACCTCAGCGCTGATCGTTAATCCTTACGATCGCGATGAAGTCGCGGCGGCGCTGGATCGTGCACTCACAATGCCGCTTTCCGAGCGTATTTCGCGGCATGCTGAGATGCTGGAAGTGATTGTCAAAAACGACATCAACCACTGGCAGGAGCAGTTTATCTGCGATCTAAAGACGATCACCCCGCGCAGCGCTGAAACTCTTCAGCAACGGAAAGTCGCGACGTTTCCAAAGCTTGCCTGAGCGAGGTTTTTGGGGATCAATCTCCTTCAAGCGGGACCAGCAGGACATCCACCAGGCTTGAACTCACCACACTTTTCGCCGAGCAGGAGGCTCGCGAAAAGAAGCTATGGTTGTGGTTGCCACAGATGACCAGATCCACGTCGTGTTTGCGGCACACGTCCAGAATATGCTCGCTTAACTCGCCGTAGGTAATGAACGTCTGCGCGATCGGATAGCCCGCCTCTTTCCCCAGTTTTTCAAGAAAATCAGTGGTCTCTTCATGCATTACCGCGCGTAAATCCTCCAGCATGGGGGCGGCAAATTGATTGTATAACTCGGGGTCGGAGGCGAGGGTGATGAGGCTGATTCGTGCGTTGACGGGACGGGCAATGGAGACGGCTTTCGCCAGGAGTTGTTGGCTTTCCGGGGTGACTGCCACGGCGACAAGAATGTGGGTGTAGCTCATAACTCGCTCCTTATTGCAAGAATATGAGGTGGTTCTTCAGCATTACTCCGATTTGCTGACAACTGCAATGCCTCTATATGACAATAATGTGAACGCTATCATAATTATTCATTAATATTCCTTATAGGTGTAACTCAGGAATAACTAAAAAAGTTAACCAAATCGATTGACTTAAATTAAATCAGCGAGTCAATCAAAATTTGGTTTAACAAATTCATGTTCGTGATTAATCGCAATCTAATCATAAACTCTGCGTATTCATAAAAAATAAGTAACAAATAACATGTTGTTTCACAAGCATAAAAATAATTTTGCTTGCGCAGGCGGATAAATGCATTTCAATTATTTTACTTACGTGATATTAACGCTGGTTGCGTAAAATCTTTCGCTGCCCCTGACGCTTGATTTAATACCCGTGAGAATAAAATGGCGTTTTGCTGATTAATTTCCCAGCAAAATAAAAGCCCAACTGATGGATTTATGTTAACGATTAAGTTAATTTATGTGAAGTGCATCACATATTTTCCAAATTCGCAGCGTGGATTTGTTGTATGTCTCGGGTGTGACGAGTACAGTTGCGTCGAATTAGGAAAAATCTTAGGCATTTGTAAGAATTCATGTGCTCGCGTTACAACCAGGCAAGATGCCAGCGTGACGCGCGCATTGATGTTTTAAGCGCCTGAGTCGAAGGTATGTGTTTGACCTATTTGATTTTTTTACCGGGAATTCCCGGCGACATCACGGGGTGCGGTTTTTCCGCATAAAAATAAAAGTTGGTTATTCTGGATGGGAATAATGCATACATCCGAGTTGCTGAAACACATTTATGACATCAATTTGTCATATTTACTCCTTGCACAGCGTCTAATCGTTCAGGACAAAGCGTCCGCCATGTTTCGTCTCGGAATCAATGAGGAAATGGCGACCTCTCTGGGGGCGCTGACCCTTCCGCAAATGGTAAAACTGGCAGAAACGAATCAGCTTGTGTGTCATTTCCGTTTCGACAGTCATCAAACCATTACGCGTCTGACTCAGGATTCCAGAGTAGACGATCTCCAGCAAATTCACACCGGTATCATGCTGTCCACGCGTCTGTTAAGTGATGTCAATCAGGCTGATGAAACCGCGCGTAAGAAAAGGGCCTGATGATGAGTGAAAAAAGCATTGTTCAGGAAGCTCGTGATATCCAGTTAGCGATGGAATTGATCACACTGGGTGCCCGTTTGCAAATGCTGGAAAGCGAAACGCAGTTAAGCCGCGGTCGCCTCATCAAGCTGTACAAAGAACTTCGCGGCAGTCCCCCGCCAAAAGGCATGCTGCCGTTTTCCACTGACTGGTTTATGACCTGGGAGCAAAATATTCATGCTTCCATGTTCTGTAATGCCTGGCAGTTCTTACTTAAAACGGGCCTGTGTAGCGGTGTTGATGCCGTCATTAAAGCGTATCGACTGTACCTGGAACAGTGTCCGCAGGGTGAAGATGGACCGCTGTTGGCGTTGACTCGCGCGTGGACGCTGGTGCGTTTTGTCGAAAGCGGCTTGCTTCAGTTATCAAGCTGTAACTGCTGTGGTGGTAATTTCATTACCCACGCTCACCAACCTGCGGGCAGTTTTGCCTGCAGTTTATGCCAGCCGCCTTCCCGTGCGGTAAAAAGACGTAAACTTTCCCAGGATGCTGCCGATATTATTCCACAACTGCTGGATGAACAGATCGAACAGGCTGTTTAACCGATACGGTGTGGACGAAACACTCCAGCAGCGGTAAGTCATTACCGCTGCTTTTTTTTGCCTCGCCAACGCGTTAACGCCCCGACTGCGCATCCTGTCATAGTCAACAGCAGAAGGATGATGTCGTGCTTATCTTATTAGGTTACCTGGTGGTTATTGGTACAGTTTTCGGCGGTTACATGATGACTGGTGGAAACCTGGGGGCACTCTATCAACCGGCTGAATTTGTCATCATCGGTGGCGCGGGAATAGGGGCATTTATCGTGGGTAACAACGGTAAAGCCATCAAGGGGACACTGAAAGCGCTGCCGTTACTGTTTCGTCGTTCGAAATACACCAAAGCGATGTATATGGATCTGCTGGCACTGCTCTATCGCCTGATGGCTAAGTCTCGCCAGCAGGGGATGTTCTCGCTTGAACGAGACATTGAGAACCCGAAAGAGAGCGAAATTTTTGCCAGCTATCCCCGTATTCTGGCCGACTCGGTGATGCTGGAATTCATCGTCGATTACCTGCGCCTGATCATCAGCGGCAACATGAATACCTTCGAGATCGAAGCGCTGATGGACGAAGAGATTGAAACGCACGAAAGTGAATCGGAAGTCCCGGCCAACAGCCTGGCACTGATGGGAGATTCACTGCCGGCGTTTGGTATCGTTGCGGCGGTGATGGGGGTTGTACACGCCCTTGCGTCAGCGGATCGACCGGCTGCAGAACTGGGCTCACTGATTGCCCATGCGATGGTCGGTACATTCCTCGGTATTCTGCTGGCCTACGGTTTTATTTCACCGCTTGCCAGCGTCCTGCGTCAGAAGAGCGCGGAAACGAGCAAGATGATGCAGTGTGTGAAAATCACGTTGCTGTCAAATCTGAACGGTTACGCCCCGCCGATCGCCGTCGAGTTTGGACGTAAAACGTTGTATTCCAGCGAGCGCCCGTCATTCATTGAACTGGAAGAACATGTTCGCGCCGTGAAAAACCCGAACCAACAGCAGCAGACGACGACTGAGGGCGCATGAAGAATCGGTCTCATCCTATCGTCGTGGTTAAACGGCGCAAACATAAGGGGCATGGCGGCGGCGCACACGGATCGTGGAAGATTGCTTACGCTGACTTTATGACCGCCATGATGGCCTTTTTTCTGGTGATGTGGCTCATTTCCATCTCCAGCCCTAAAGAACTGATTCAGATTGCCGAATACTTCCGTACCCCGCTGGCGACGGCGGTGACGGGAGGGAATCGCATTTCCAATAGCCAGAGCGCGATTCCTGGCGGTGGCGATGACTTTACCCAGCAACAGGGTGAGGTGAATAAGCAGCCGAACCTCGATGAACTGAAAAAACGTATGGAACAAAATCGCCTGAGCAAACTGCGTGGCGACCTCGATCAGCTCATCGAATCGGATCCCAAACTGCGGGCGCTGCGTCCGCATCTGAAGATTGACCTGGTGCAGGAAGGGCTGCGTATTCAGATTATCGACAGCCAGAATCGCCCGATGTTTAAAACCGGTAGCGCTGAGGTTGAGCCTTATATGCGTGACATCCTGCGGGCAATCGCTCCGGTGCTGAACGGTATTCCCAACCGTATCAGCCTGTCCGGGCATACGGATGATTTCCCTTACGCGAACGGTGAGAAAGGCTATAGCAACTGGGAGCTCTCTGCCGATCGCGCCAATGCTTCGCGGCGTGAACTGGTACAGGGCGGTCTGGATGACGGAAAAGTATTACGGGTGGTCGGCATGGCCGCCACGATGCGTATGAGCGATCGCGGTCCGGATGACGCCATCAACCGCCGAATCAGTCTGTTGGTGCTGAACAAACAGTCCGAACAGGCCATTTTGCATGAAAACGCTGAAAGCCAGAACGAGCCGGTAAGTGTATTACAACAGCCTGAGGCCAGTCCGCAGGTAAGCGTTCCCACATCGCCACCAGCCAATCCGAGGTGATAGCGTGAGCATGGATATAAGCGATTTTTATCAGACTTTTTTTGATGAAGCTGACGAGTTGTTGGCTGACATGGAGCAACATCTGCTCGATCTGGCGCCCGAAGCGCCGGATGCCGAGCAACTGAATGCCATATTTCGTGCAGCGCACTCCATCAAAGGGGGCGCCGGCACGTTCGGCTTTACCGTTTTGCAGGAAACCACGCATCTGATGGAGAACCTGCTGGATGATGCGCGTCGCGGTGAGATGCAGCTCAATACCGCCATTATCAACCTGTTTTTGGAAACGAAAGATATTATGCAGGAACAGCTCGATGCCTATAAAAGTTCGCAGGAGCCAGATGCCGCCAGTTTCGAATACATCTGCACGGCATTACGCCAGTTAGCGCTGGAAGCAAAAGGTGAAACCGCGCCAGCGGTGGTGGCGAATGCCCGACTGAGCGTGGTCGACAACACGACACCTGACGACGTGGTCGTGGCAGAAGAAGCGAAATTACGCATCTTTCTCTCGCGCCTGAAGGCCAGTGAAGTGGCCCTGCTGGAAGAAGAGCTGGGCAATCTGTCCACCCTGTCTGATGTCGTCAAGGGCGAAGACAGACTGGCGGCCACGCTTGATGGCGACATTGCAGAGGATGACGTCATTGCCGTGCTGTGCTTTGTGATTGAAGCCGACCAGATTGCCTTTGAGAAAGTGGTGACAGCGACGGCACCCGCGGTCCAGCCGGAAGTGTCTGAAGTGGCTGAAGTGGTTGCGGTCGAACAGCCTGTCGTCGCCGTCCCAGCGGTGAAAGCGGTTGGCAGAGAAGCGCAAACCGGACGCGTAGAGCGGGAAAAACCGGCACGCGCCAGTGAATCCACCAGCATTCGCGTGGCGGTGGAGAAGGTAGATCAGCTGATCAACCTGGTCGGTGAGCTGGTGATTACCCAGTCAATGCTGGCCCAGCGTTCGAACGAACTCGACCCGGTCAATCATGGCGATCTCATCACCAGCATGGGGCAGTTACAACGTAACGCCCGCGATCTGCAGGAATCGGTGATGTCGATTCGTATGATGCCCATGGAATACGTGTTCAGCCGCTTCCCGCGTCTGGTGCGCGACCTGGCGGGCAAGCTTGGTAAACAGGTTGAACTGACGCTGGTCGGCAGCTCGACG
Source organism: Citrobacter sp. CFNIH10 (assembly GCF_002934585.1). Taxonomy (NCBI): domain Bacteria; kingdom Pseudomonadati; phylum Pseudomonadota; class Gammaproteobacteria; order Enterobacterales; family Enterobacteriaceae; genus Citrobacter; species Citrobacter sp. CFNIH10. The sequence continues at coordinate 4,311,459 of NZ_CP026216.1, read as the reverse complement.
GAACTCGACAAGAGCCTGATTGAACGCATTATCGACCCGCTAACGCACCTGGTGCGTAACAGCCTTGACCACGGTATCGAACTGCCGGAAAAACGCATGGAATCTGGTAAGAATGTGGTGGGCAATCTGATTTTGTCGGCGGAACATCAGGGCGGCAACATCTGCATCGAAGTGACCGATGACGGGGCTGGACTGAACCGCGAGCGCATTCTGGCGAAGGCGATCTCCCAGGGGATGGCGGTCAATGAAAACATGACCGATGACGAAGTGGGGATGCTGATTTTTGCCCCAGGCTTCTCGACGGCCGAGCAGGTGACCGACGTTTCCGGACGCGGCGTGGGTATGGATGTGGTGAAACGGAATATCCAGGAGATGGGTGGCCACGTTGAAATCCAGTCGAAGCAAGGGACCGGCACCACCATTCGTATTTTGCTGCCGCTGACGCTGGCGATCCTCGACGGCATGTCCGTGCGCGTCGCCGACGAAGTCTTCATTCTGCCGCTGAATGCGGTGATGGAATCCCTGCAACCACGTGACGATGATCTGCATCCGCTGGCAGGGGGCGAGCGTGTGCTGGAAGTACGCGGCGAATATCTGCCGCTGGTTGAGTTGTGGAAAGTCTTTGAAGTGGAAGGGGCGAAAACCGAAGCCACCCAGGGCATCGTGGTGATCCTGCAAAGCGGCGGTCGCCGTTACGCGCTGTTGGTCGATCAGTTGATCGGTCAGCACCAGGTGGTGGTTAAAAACCTGGAGAGTAATTATCGCAAAGTGCCGGGTATTTCAGCCGCCACTATTCTTGGCGATGGCAGCGTCGCGCTGATTGTGGATGTCTCCGCCCTGCAGGGTTTAAATCGCGAACAACGTATGGCGATCACCGCCGCCTGATTGAGTAAGAAAGGGTAAAATATGACCGGTATGACTAATGTAAGCAAACTGGCCGGCGAGCCGTCAGGTCAGGAATTCCTGGTGTTTACGCTGGGAGATGAAGAGTACGGTATCGACATCCTGAAAGTGCAGGAGATCCGTGGTTACGATCAGGTCACGCGCATTGCCAACACGCCTGCCTTCATCAAAGGGGTGACCAACCTGCGCGGCGTGATTGTGCCGATTGTCGATCTGCGCGTGAAGTTCTGCCAGGGTGATGTTGATTACAACGATAACACCGTGGTGATTGTGCTGAATCTGGGACAGCGCGTGGTGGGGATCGTTGTCGATGGCGTGTCTGATGTGCTGTCGCTGACCGCAGAGCAAATCCGTCCGGCACCGGAATTTGCCGTAACGCTGTCAACGGAATACCTGACCGGACTCGGTGCGCTGGGCGACCGGATGTTGATTCTGGTGAACATTGAGAAACTGCTGAACAGTGACGAAATGGCGCTGTTAGATATGGCCGCCTCTCACGTCGCCTAATCGCATGATCAGATGACGGCGTAAACGCCTTATCCGGCCTACCACCTCAACGTAGGCCGGATAAGCGAAGCGCTATCTGACAGTCAACCGTTATGCTCCGACCTGCTGTGACACCGCCTCCTCCTCACTCTCTTCCAGTAAGCCTTCGTTTTGTGCCAGCATCGCCGTCGCAATACCGTTACCTAACACGTTAATGGCGGAACGGCCCATGTCGAGAAAATGGTCGATACCCATCAGGAGCAAAATGCCGGCGACCGGAATGTTAAAGCTCGGAATCGTTGCCGCCAGCACCACTAACGCGGAACGCGGAACGCCGGCAATACCTTTTGACGCCAGCATCAGCGTGAGCATCAGGACGCTAATCTCAGCAAACGACAGATGAATGTTGTAGGCCTGCGCGATAAACATCGACGCAAAAGAGCAGTAAACCATTGAACCGACCAGGTTGAACGAGTAACCAATGGGCAGCACGAAAGAGACGATGTTGCGCGAGCAGCCAAATGTCGTCAGTTGCTCCAGCGTTTTCGGATAGGCCGCTTCAGAACTGCTTGTGGTAAAGGCCACCAGAACCGGATCCTTGAGCATACCAAGCAGGCGAAACACCTCTTTTTTCAGTACCAGATATCCCACTGCCAGCAACACCAGACAGGTCATCAGAATTGCCACGTAATAACCGCCAATGAACGAGGCGTAGTTGAGCAAAATGCCCAATCCTTCGGTGGCGATCACCGAGGAGATGGCGGCAAAAATGGCCAGCGGGGCGACGTACATCACGTAGCCGGTCACTTTCAACATAATGTGGGAAACCACGTCCAGCGCCGCCACCAGCGGGGTATTGAATTTTTCGCCCAACGACGCGCCGCCGATCCCGAAGAACATCGAGAACACCACAATCTGCAAAATTTCGTTATTGGCCATCGCACCGGCAATGCTGGTAGGAATGGTATGTGACAGGAAACCTTTCAGGCTCATCCCGCCGACGGCGAGACCGGTATCCACGGCTTCTTTCGGGATAGCCAGATTGAGTCCGCTGCCGGGTTGTTCCAGGGTGACAATAAAAAGGCCCACCAGAATGGAAAGAATAGAAGAGCTGATGAACCAGATCATCGCTTTGCCGCCCACACGTCCGATGGTGGACGTCTCGCCAAGACGCATAATGCCCACAGTCAGAGTGCTGAACACCAGGGGGGCGATAACCATCTTAATTAAACGTAAGAAGATGTCGGTGAGGAGGGTGATGTTATCCGACCAGGCGGCAATGACGCTTTCGGATGTATACGAGTGAATAACCGCACCTGACACAATACCTGCCAGCATGAAAATCACGATGAATATCGTGAGTTTATTTGCATTTGCCACTAAAAATCCCTCGGGCTGAATTTAACAATTTTTTATCAGCGATACATATGTTTTATGTATTTAATTACGCCAAATCATTTCCTACCTAACCTGGAGTAATTCGTCGTGGGTTACAACTTTTTTTTATTATTTGCTTATTTTGTTGTATTCATGACCGCGTACTTTTTAGCACGGGATAGCATAAACGTCTGTGACTGCCAGCCACGCGTCTGCCATCTCAGTGACAGGGTGGAGTGGATATCGCCTTCTGACCTGGATTTCCCTTTCGCAAACGTAAAGTTCTTATCAAGGGTGCCGATAACGTTGTTAACTCGTTTTCAGGAAGGTGCCTTATGTTTAACCGTATCCGCGTTGTCACAATGCTGATGATGGTGCTGGGGGTTTTCGCACTGCTACAGCTTGTCTCTGGTGGTTTGCTGTTTTCGTCTTTACAGCAGAATCAAAAAAGTTTTGTTATTTCCAACGATCTACGCCAACAGCAGAGTGAACTGACCTCGACATGGGATCTGATGCTGCAAACACGTATCAACCTCAGTCGTTCCTCTGCACGCATGATGATGGACGCCAACAATCAGCAGAGTAGTGCAAAAAACGATCTGCTGAAGAGCGCGAAAAATTCCCTCGCTCAGGCGGCAGAGCACTACGCCAGATTTAAAGCTATCGATCCGCTGCCAGAGATGGTGGAGGTCAGCAACAATGTGGACGAAAAATACCAGAACTATTTTGCCGGTTTAACCGAACTGGTGCAGTTCCTGGAAAGCGGCAACATGGATGCCTTTTTCGCGCAACCGACGCAGGGAATGCAAAACGGGCTCGGCGACGCGAAGAGCAAGTACGCCAGCGTCAGCGAAAAACTCTATCGCCAGGCGTTTGATGAAAGCGCGCGCGACTACCAGTTTGCGCAGTGGCAACTCGCCATTCTGGCGGTGGTGCTGGTGCTGATCCTGGTGGTGGTGTGGTACGGCATTCGTCACACCCTGCTCAACCCGCTTGCCAGCGTCATCGCTCATATTCGTGAAATCGCCGGCGGTAACCTGACCAACACGCTGACCGTTGCCGGACGTAATGAAATTGGCGAACTGGCTGGTAGCGTCGATCACATGCAGCGCTCGCTGGTAGACACCGTCACCCAGGTGCGCGAAGGCTCCGATGCCATCTACGCCGGTACCACGGAAATCGCCACCGGCAACACCGATCTTTCATCGCGGACCGAACAACAGGCGTCGGCGCTGGAAGAGACGGCGGCCAGCATGGAAGAGTTAACCGCGACGGTGAAACAGAACGCCGACAATGCCCGACAAGCGTCGCAACTGGCGCAGAGCGCCTCGGAAACCGCGCAGCACGGCGGCAAAGTGGTGGATAACGTCGTTAAAACGATGCATGAAATTGCCGGTAGCTCGAAGAAAATTGCCGACATTATCAGCGTTATCGACGGTATTGCCTTCCAGACCAATATCCTGGCGCTGAACGCCGCGGTGGAAGCCGCGCGAGCAGGTGAGCAGGGGCGTGGCTTTGCGGTGGTCGCCGGTGAGGTACGTAATCTGGCCAGTCGCAGTGCGCAGGCGGCAAAAGAGATCAAAGCGCTGATTGAAGATTCCGTTTCGCGCGTGGATACCGGCTCCGTGCTGGTCGAAAGCGCGGGCGAGACCATGAACGATATCGTCAATGCGGTGACCCGCGTGACCGACATTATGGGCGAAATTGCCTCTGCTTCTGATGAACAAAGCCGTGGCATCGATCAAGTGGCGCTGGCGGTTTCTGAAATGGACCGCGTGACGCAGCAAAACGCCTCGCTGGTCCAGGAATCCGCAGCCGCTGCGGCCGCGCTGGAAGAACAGGCCAGCCGACTGACGATGGCGGTCTCCGCATTTCGTCTTGCCGCGCGTCCTTATGCGGTAAAAACCAAAGAAGAACGGACTTCTGCAGACGCGCCCCGCAGCGCGCAGAAGCCCTCGTTAAGCATGGAGCACGATACTAACTGGGAAACATTTTGACCGAAATTTAACACTGCGGCCGTTGCCGCCTGATGGGAGCGTTGATGTTTAATCGTATTCGAATCTCGACCACGCTGTTTTTGATTTTGATCCTCTGCGGTGTATTGCAGATTGGCAGTAATGGCTTGTCTTTCTGGGCATTTCGGGACGGTTTTCAGAGCCTGAATCAGGTCGAGCAGAGTAATCAGCAACGCGCGGCGCTGGCACAAACGCGCGCCGTTTTATTACAGGCGAGTACCGCCCTCAACAAGGCCGGGACATTAACGGCGCTGAGCTATCCGCCCGATGACATCAAAAGCCTGATGGTTATCGCGCGCGAAAGCCTGGCGCAGTCCGCCACGTTGTTCAATGGCTTCAAGGCTATCGAGGCGAATACGGAATCGGGCAAAGCGCTGCAGGACGCAACGGAGAAAAGCTTCACCCAGTGGCACAGCGATCTGGAACATCAGGCCACCTGGCTTGAAAACAACCAGTTGTCAGACTTTCTGACCGCGCCAGTGCAGGCGTCACAGGATGCCTTTGATGTGAACTTTAACGCCTGGCAGCAGAACATTAACCATGTGCTGGTGGTGGCTGGGCAACAGAGCAAAAACAACTATCACATGTCGGCAGCGATCTTTATCAGCATGGTCATTATTGCCGCGCTGTTAACCACCGGAGCGCTGTACTGGTCGCGCAAAATGATCGTCCAGCCGCTGGCGATTATCGGCAGTCATTTTGACAGCATTGCCGAGGGCAACCTGGCGCGGCCGATTGCGGTTTACGGGCGTAATGAGATTTCGGCGATCTTTGCCAGCCTGAAGGCGATGCAACAGGCGCTGCGGGAAACCGTCAGCGACGTGCGTCAGGGCAGTCTGGCGATGCACACCGGGATTTCTGAAATCGCGATGGGTAATAACGATCTCTCCTCACGCACCGAGCAGCAGGCGGCGTCATTGGCGCAGACGGCGGCCAGCATGGAGCAGTTAACGGCTACCGTCGGTCAAAACGCCGACAATGCGCGCCAGGCTTCCGGGCTGGCAAAAAGCGCCGCCGATACGGCGAAAACCGGCGGCGAACAGACCACCAAAGTCGCCAGTACGATGCAGGCGATTGCCGCCAGTTCGCAAAAGATTGGCGACATTATCGGGGTGATAGACGGTATCGCCTTCCAGACCAATATTCTGGCGCTCAACGCGGCGGTCGAAGCGGCGCGTGCTGGTGAGCAGGGGCGTGGATTTGCTGTGGTTGCCGGAGAAGTACGAAACCTGGCGAGCCGCAGCGCCCAGGCAGCAAAAGAGATTAAAGGGTTAATTGAAGAGTCGGTGAACCGCGTCCACCAGGGATCGCAACTCGTCGATACGGCTGCCCGTACCATGACGGAAATCGTCAGCTCGGTCACCCGGGTCAACGACATCATGGGCGAGATTGCCTCGGCGTCAGACGAACAACGCAGAGGAATAGAGCAGGTGGCACAGGCCGTCACCCAGATGGATCAGGTGACACAACAGAACGCCGCGCTGGTGGAAGAAGCCGCCGCCGCGACCGGGCAACTCGCGCATCAGGCCGACACGCTGTCAGCCCGTGTAGCAGTATTCAAACTTGAAGAGCATGTGGTAACACACCAAGAATCGGCACCGCCGCAGGCTGTGCCCGTTGTATCCTGAATGTGATTGAGAAGGCGCTATGACATCATCTCTGCCCAACGGGCAAACGTCATTATTGTTACAGATGACCCAGCGCCTTGCGCTGTCCGACGCGCACTTTCGTCGGATATGTCAATTAATCTACCAGCGTGCGGGGATCGTGCTGGCGGACCACAAGCGGGACATGGTTTACAACCGCCTGGTCCGTCGCCTGCGTACGCTGGGAATGGATGATTTTGGTCACTATCTCAGCGTGCTGGAAGCGAATCAAAGCAGCGCAGAGTGGCAGGCTTTTATCAACTCGTTGACCACTAACCTGACCGCTTTTTTCCGCGAAGGGCACCATTTCCCGGTACTGGCGGAAAGCGCGCGTCGTCACAGCGGCGAATACCGGGTCTGGAGCGCCGCGGCATCGACCGGTGAAGAGCCGTACAGTATCGCCATTACGTTGGCCGATACGCTGGGCATGGCGCCAGGGCGCTGGAAGGTGTTCGCCAGCGATATTGATACCGAAGTGCTGGAAAAGGCCCGTAGCGGGATCTATCGCCTGGACGAACTGAAGACCCTGTCGCCGCAGCAGCTCCAGCGTTATTTCATGCGCGGAACCGGTCCTCATGATGGGCTGGTGCGTGTACGTCAGGAACTGGCAAGCCACGTCGAGTTTTCCGTGATTAACCTGCTCGATAAGCAGTACAACGTGCCGGGACCGTTCGACGCCATTTTCTGCCGCAATGTGATGATCTATTTCGATAAAACGACGCAGCAGGACATTCTGCGCCGTTTTGTCCCTCTTCTTAAGCCTGATGGTCTGCTGTTTGCCGGGCATTCAGAGAACTTTAGTAACCTCGTGCGCGACTTTAGCCTGCGCGGGCAAACGGTTTATGCGCTAAGTAAGGGTAAAGCATGAGTAAAATCAGGGTGTTGTCGGTCGATGATTCTGCATTGATGCGTCAAATCATGACCGAAATTATTAACAGCTATAGCGACATGGAGATGGTGGCAACCGCACCCGATCCGCTCGTCGCCCGGGATTTAATCAAGAAATATAACCCTGACGTGCTGACGCTGGACGTCGAAATGCCGCGGATGGACGGCCTCGATTTTCTTGAAAAGCTGATGCGACTGCGTCCGATGCCGGTGGTGATGGTGTCGTCGCTGACGGGGAAAGGCTCGGAAGTGACACTGCGGGCGCTGGAACTGGGGGCGATCGATTTTGTCACCAAGCCGCAGTTGGGGATCCGCGAAGGGATGCTGGCCTACAGCGAGATGATTGCGGAGAAAGTGCGCACGGCGTCACGCGCACGTCTGACAGCCCATAAACCGCTTGCGGCGCCGGTCACCTTAAAGGCGGGACCGCTGCTCAGTTCGGAAAAACTGATTGCGATTGGCGCCTCGACGGGGGGCACCGAGGCAATTCGCCATGTGCTGCAACCGCTGCCGCTCTCCAGTCCGGCGGTCATTATTACGCAGCATATGCCGCCCGGTTTTACCCGCTCGTTTGCTGAACGTCTGAACAAGCTGTGTCAGATAACCGTGAAAGAGGCGGAGGACGGCGAGCGTGTTCTGCCGGGTCATGCCTACATTGCGCCGGGCGATAAACACATGGAACTGGCACGCAGCGGGGCAAACTATCAAATCAAAATTCATGACGGTCCGCCGGTTAACCGGCACCGGCCGTCGGTGGATGTGCTGTTTCATTCGGTAGCGATTCATGCGGGGCGCAACGCCGTCGGGGTGATCCTGACGGGAATGGGCAACGACGGCGCCGCCGGAATGTTAGCGATGCACCAGGCGGGCGCCTGGACGATTGCGCAAAATGAAGCAAGTTGTGTGGTGTTCGGCATGCCGCGCGAAGCTATCAATATGGGTGGCGTCAGCGAAGTGGTCGATCTTAGTCAGGTTAGCCAGCAGATGCTGGCGAAAATCAGTGCCGGACAGGCAATACGTATTTGAATCAGGAGTAATTTTTTATGGCGGATAAAGAGCTTAAGTTTTTGGTTGTGGATGACTTTTCCACCATGCGTCGCATCGTGCGTAACCTGCTTAAGGAGTTGGGATTTAACAACGTGGAAGAGGCCGAAGATGGCGCGGATGCGTTGAATAAACTGCAGGCAGGTGGGTTTGGTTTTGTCATTTCCGACTGGAACATGCCGAACATCGACGGTCTCGAGTTGCTGAAAACCATTCGCGCGGACAGCGGAATGTCCTCACTGCCGGTGCTGATGGTCACGGCAGAAGCGAAGAAAGAGAACATCATTGCCGCGGCGCAGGCCGGGGCCAGCGGCTACGTAGTGAAACCGTTCACCGCGGCGACGCTGGAAGAAAAACTCAATAAAATCTTTGAGAAACTGGGCATGTAAGGGGCTGACCATGATGCAACCACAGATTAAACCCGTAGATGAACATTCTGCCGGGGATATCATTGCCCGCATTGGTAGCCTGACCCGTATGCTGCGTGACAGTCTGCGCGAACTGGGACTGGACCAGGCGATTGCCGAAGCGGCAGAAGCCATTCCTGATGCCCGTGACCGTCTGGACTATGTAGTACAGATGACCGCGCAGGCGGCTGAGCGCGCCCTGAACAGCGTTGAGGCTTCTCAGCCGCATCAGGACGAGATGGAGAAAGGGGCGAAGGCGCTGAGCAAGCGTTGGGACGAGTGGTTTGAAAACCCGATTGAGCTCTCTGACGCCCGCGAGCTGGTGACAGACACTCGAAAATACCTCGGCGATGTGCCCGGGCATACCAGTTTCACCAACGCACAGTTGCTTGACATCATGATGGCGCAGGACTTCCAGGATCTGACCGGTCAGGTGATTAAACGCATGATGGATGTGATTCAGGAGATTGAACGTCAGCTGCTGATGGTACTACTGGAAAATATTCCGGAGCAGAGTTCTCGACCCAAACGCGAAAGTGAAAGCCTGCTGAATGGTCCGCAGGTCGATGCGACCAAAGCGGGCGTTGTCGCCAGCCAGGACCAGGTGGACGACCTGCTCGACAGCTTAGGTTTTTGAGAAACAGTAGCACCCAGCGAAAGCTGGGTGATCACACGGTTAGCGGAGATCCATCTTCACGGTAACGTTGCCTTCAAATTGACCCGGCTCTGGTTTAGTCGACGTGGTGCTAACTGGGGCCGCTTTCATTATGATTATGCCGTTGCCCTGCTCGTCCATCGTGACCGGTAAGTCGACTGAACCGTCCAGCACAACGTTTCCGTTATTCTGATCAAACATTCGTACGCCGACATCATCCCGGCCCTGCATTTTGGCAATCAGGCTGTTGCTGCCCGGAGCGACACCCTGATCGGCGCTGAGTGTCAGTTTAATTTTCCCGCTGTTAGCTGCTGCGGGATCGTCGCAATGGTAAGAGATATCGACGTCCCTGAGCGTATAACTTGTCGGGGGCTCACCGGGTGAAAAGAACTGTGAAGTAACAATATTGCCCAGTTCAACTTCTATGGTGCTGCCAGCGTTAATCGTACAACTGAGCGGGACGCTGAGCTTACCTGACAGCCTTAAATTAGACACAAGCTGCATGTCGGTGCTGGCACAATAGTTTCCGGTCGAAAGGCAGGAGTAGCTTTGCGCAATAACGGTTTCAGGGATGATTTCTTCACCCAAAATGGCTTGCTTAACATAAAGGGTGAGCACGGCGACATTCCACTTAAACTCCCGCTTTATACTGCTGCCGCCGGAAGGACGCGTTGAATCGCTGCAAACATCTTTGGTCCCTTCACTCGGTTTTATCGTTTCTGAACTCCTTTTCATGCTAGTGAACGGCGTTGGGTAGCTATCAATATTGATTGGCGTTAAGCCAGTTCCATCGGGTGAGTTTATGGCATCGGTGTAGCCCGTGACATCGACATCGAAATGTTCGGTCAGATAGCCATATCCCACTGTACCCGAGGGTAACGGACTTCCCGCTGCGGTGATTTCATATACGTAAGTGCCTGAGGATGTGTTCATCCCCTTCGGGCAGGCGCAGTTGGCAACCACGGATGGCCCTTGTGCAACCAGATGATAATCAGCATCATTGCCGATAACTTGTCCTGCTTGATTATTTTCAGCAGGGATCTCCACGTTGACAGTCGCGCTGTAGTCCACCGGAGGTGGAAAACAGTTGGTTAATACGACTGTGGCCGCCTGAGTGCTGGTCATAAAAGCCAGGAATGTCACCATCAGAGCGTGTTTCAATACCAGACGGCGAATAAGGCAGGCCTTTTTTTTATTCTGCATGGTTTGTCTCCGGCTTGCAGAGCGCACTGACCTGGCGAATACCACCGGGAGCAGTGTCAGAAGAGGGGGGGAGTGTAACCTCAGCATGGCAGATCTGTTCTGCTGAGCTGCCCCATTTCACGGTCAGGGGGATAGTTTCGCCGACGCCGGCGAGATAGAGCACGCCGCGATCGTCGACGATGCCGCTGAGGGAGAGGTTGTCCACACTGGCGACTGCGCCAAAGGGAATGGCGCGTCCATCAGGACGGCTGAGCGAAACCAGAACCCGGTAGCCGATATGCGCCGCAAATTGTGTGCTAACGGCGGCGTTGCGACTTGGCACCACTGTCATCGCTGTGGCATCCGTATCCACATCAGACGGCAAACTGGTCGTATCGACGCGGATAACGTTTTCCTGATAGGGCGTCAGTGAAGGGATGACGGCGTTGCCAAAAAGGTCGGTTTGAATGCCGCGCTGATTGACAAAACGCACGCCAGACGCACCTTTGGCGCTGACTATGGCGAATTGATCGCCTAAGGGCTGAGAAAGTGTGATACCAGCCGGATGAGCGACAATGCCACCGCTGAGTCCGTAGCTCAGTTGCTGAGAGCTATCGGATGCATAAGCGTATCCGGCGTTGAGGTTGGCATAGGGTGAACGATAGCTGCTGTAGATGCTACTGCTGTCTTCTCCGTTGTAGTTAGTCCGACTCTGCTGAAAAGAATAACTGAGGCGATCGTCATCCAGTAACGTGCCATTAAGCCCGACGTTATGCGTGGTGCTCCCTTGCTTGCTGGTGCTGAGATTATAGCTGGCCCAACTTTTAGGCAGCCATTGAGAAAGCGGCAGGTTAAAACTCAGAGATAGCATCTGATCGCCGGGCTGATCGCTGGTTTTGCTATAGGTATAAGCCAGATTGAGGCTGACACCGCCGATCATCCGATTGATGCCTGAGGTGATGCTTCGCTCTTTATTGCGGGTCTTCCAGTAATCCTGTTGATAACCAGAGATGTAAACATTACTGTCCAGCAGGCTCTGGGCAAGGTTAATCTGAATCCTGCTACGTTTGTTGTAGTGGTAAGACCAGTTGATATCGCTTGCATCATATTTTTGGTTTGCATCGGCGAACGTGTAATAACCGCTGGTCGAATAACGATAGTTCGCCAGAGTTAGGTTGGTGTCTGTTGATTCAAACTGTTTGGAATACAACAAACGCCAGGACTGTCCGTTATGCTGCTCGTTGTTATCCAGATTCGCGCGGGCCAGGGCCACATCGGTTGAAATAGCACCGAACTCACCCATCATCATGCCTGTACCGAGATCGCACGCCTGGTAATCCGACGAAGTGGTCACGCCACCAAACAATGTCAGAAAGTTATTCAGACCATAAATGGCGCTACCCTGAGCAAAAAGGGGGGTATGGCTTGCATGTGCATCGTCTGCGCGAAAACGGGCGAGGGTGCCTTCGTAGCGAATACTCCCCGGACGCTGCATGATAGCGACGCTTGAATAGGGTTGGGTGAAATGATGCTCGGTTCCATCGGCTTCCTTAACGGTAACTTCGAGATCGCCGCTATTGCTGGTGGAGTAGAGATCAGTAATTTCAAACGCACCCGGTGCGACGTTGGCCTGGTAGATGATATATCCATTTTGCCGCACCGAGACTTCGGCGTTAGAACTTGCGATACCACGAATAATTGGGGCAAATCCACGCTGGTTAAAGGGTAGCATTTGATCGTCAGAAGCTATGTTGATGCCGCGGTATTGGATACTGTCAAAGATTTCCCCACGGGTACTGTTTTCGCCAGCGACAAACTGGGCTTTTAAAGAACGAATGTCGTGTTGCAGCCAGGTATTGATGGTTTGCCACGTTTGCGTCTCATCGGAACGATTCCACGTTGAATAGTTGCGTAGTCGCCAGCCGCCGAGATTGGCGCCGCTTTGCAGGTTAAGATATTGACTGGAATAGCGGGACGACTCGCCCCCGGTACGCTCTGAGCCAGAGAACGCATAGTTGGTGAAAAGTACAGGCACACCGTCGTTCCACATTAATTCTGCGGCCTTATCACCATAGTGTTCATCAATAGCTGCTTGCGGCATACTGATGAACAATGTCATCGTGTTAAATTCAAACTTAACGGCAGCAAAGGGTATATAGTCCCCTAGAGGTTTCTCAAGTGGCTCATCGACTGGCAATTTCGCCAGTTCAGCATATGCATCGACGCGAATACCCCATTGCCGCAACTGCGTTGGCGTTAAGCTCGGTTGTAGCGCTCCAGATTTATCATTGATAAAGGCAATCAATTTATCGTCGATGTAGCGCTTATTCATGGATACTTTGGTTCGATACGTGCCAGCTAACTGGCCATTTGCTTTGGAAAAGAGAGAGAGATCGATATCCTGCTGTGATAGCTCATCCCCCTCAAGAGCTGAAGGAGAAAAATAATACTCCCGTGCAGACACATGGCTTACTGCAACGAGGAGCAAACCACTCAATCCTTTGATGAGAGTGGGGAAACGAAGCAAAGGAGGGGACAGGTGTAGTCCTTTAGCAGCCATTGCTTACCACTATTTCTGCGTTAAACTGGCGGTAAATTCAGCGGTTGCATTGCCATAATCGGTAATGCAACGCCAGGCTACCTTCGAACCCACAGTGGCGTTAGCAAGGGGAAATGTGTTGCTGGCTTTAGGGGCCACCATTTCGACGGCTGTCACTGACTTGCCATTAACCCGTAGGGTATCGAAAACGCTGTAATATTCCCCGCTATTAGTAATAGAGATCTGCCCATTGCGCTGGCTGAATTGAAGATGCTTACAGGCTTCTACAGGAGCGTCTTTTAATCCCACCGGACGCCAGAACAGTTTTAGCCTGGTTTTGTAAATAAGGCGTAAGACGTTTTTTGTCGAATCATCAGTGGCGGTGGCCGGGATGGTGCGAACGTTCATATAAAACAGGGATTCACGATCGGTGGGTAGCGCTTTACCCGACCAGGTAATACGTAAGTTCTGCTCTTTTTGCGGATCGAGCCGGAACAATGGGGGGGTGACAATAAACGGACCCCGTGTTTTTCCATCGCCAGTGTCTGTCCATGATTGAATAAGCCAAGGGAGCTCTTTTTCTGTATTGGTCAGCGTCAATGCAGCTTCTTTCTTGCTTGCATCATAGATAATACGTGTGCGTCCCACCTGGATACCTGCCGCATGGCTGAAAGCGGTAAATGCATAAGTCGTGATAAAAAAGATGAGCAAAGGAGTACGCATATAATTCCTTTTAATGCACGCACATGTTAGAAACTATCCTGGACGTGTTATTAAGCTTATCATTAATAACACGCGAGGAAATGTTTTAGCTTCACCTATAAAGAATATTAATTGTTAAATCGGCATCGGCCGCACCTGCGGTTATTGTTGAAGAGACAGATTTATAACGGGCCTGCAGAGTGGTTGAAATAGTGTCTGATGCAACGGCTGGCAATGGGATAAAGACTTGCCCGTCCGACTTATCAAGTTTGATCAGAGTATCTGTATGCCCTTCTTCGCTGAGCACGATACCTATGCCACCTGCCCCGGAGACGGCCAGTTTATCCGTTGTGCTCGCAACCGTTGTACCATTAAAGGTGAGCTGAACATTTGATAATCCATCACTTGCCATCGGGCAGCTGCTAAGCGAAATAATCACCGGAACCAGGTCGGTTTCAACGCCTACAGATGTAAAGTAAGATGTCGGATAAGTACCCAGCGGCACGTTATAAGTGGTACCACTGTCGCCGACAATCACACAGCTCGGCGTAATGATTTCCCCTGTAAAGTGGATTGTCCCTGCATTATCTTCTGGCGCCGCAACAGCGGTTGAAGTTGACAGCGCCAAAATCAGGCAAACAAAAATGTTCCTTTTCACTGTCTTATTCCCCATGTAAATAAAATTGGCGTATCAATTGAAAAAAAGTATATCTTTGAGATATAACCCTTAAGGGTATAGTGCAGTATACACAGAAATTCGTTATTCGAAAGTCCGTTTTTTAATTCTTGAAGTGAAATAATTAAGCTCGGGAAGGAAATATTGTTGTTTATACATGGTCCGCATGAATATAAGTTGATTTATATTTATTGATAATGGTGCTATGTTTTAACGATAAAAAAGTTGTAATGATAAATTTATATTAAAAATATAATGTTTAATTATTAATGATTGTAATTAAATGTTAATATCATCTTGCAGTAAAGCCATAACCAGACATTGAAGATTTCGCGCTTAAAGGTTATCAACGGTTTAAAAAGACCAGTTTACAGGGTCTTTTTAAGCCATTGCCCGGATGAAGATACTGTCATCATAACGCAAAGACAATCTGGGTTGAGCGCGTTCCTTGGCAGACGAAAACGACAACGACGACAAAACAGAAGCCCCCACACCCCACCGACTTGAGAAAGCGCGGGAAGAGGGGCAGATCCCCCGTTCCAGAGAACTGACCTCACTGCTGATTTTGCTGGTGGGCGTCTGCATTATCTGGATTGGCGGTGAGTCGTTGGCCAGACGGTTATCGGGCATGTTGTCGGCAGGACTGCGTTTTGACCACAGCATGGTCAATGATCCTAATCTGATCCTCGGGCAAATTATTCTGCTGATTAAAGAAGCGATGATCGCGCTGCTGCCGCTGATTACCGGCGTGGTGCTGGTGGCGCTGATCTCGCCGGTTCTGCTTGGCGGTCTGGTCTTCAGCGGTAAATCACTGCAACCCAAATTTTCCAAGCTCAATCCGCTGCCAGGCATCAAACGCATGTTTTCCGCGCAGACCGGGGCGGAATTGTTGAAAGCCATTCTGAAATCCACACTGGTGGGCAGCGTGACGGCGATGTATCTGTGGCATAACTGGCCGGAGATGATGCGCCTGATGGCGGAGTCACCGCGCGCGGCGATGGGCAATGCGCTGGATCTCGTTGGGCTGTGTGCGCTGCTGGTGGTGCTGGGGGTGATCCCGATGGTCGGATTCGACGTGATTTTCCAGATCATGAGCCATTTGAAAAAATTACGCATGTCACGCCAGGATATCCGTGACGAATTTAAACAGAATGAAGGCGACCCTCATGTGAAGGGGCGTATCCGGCAGATGCAGCGCCAGGCGGCGAGTCGACGCATGATGAGTGATGTCCCTAATGCCGATGTCATCGTCACCAACCCGACTCACTATTCGGTGGCGCTGCAATACGACGAAAATAAGATGAGCGCGCCGAAAGTCGTGGCGAAAGGGGCCGGACTTGTGGCCCTGCGCATTCGCGAGATCGGTGCCGAGAACAAAATTCCCACCCTTGAAGCGCCGCCGCTGGCGCGTGCGCTTTATCGCCATGCTGAGATTGGTCAGCAGATCCCCGGACAACTGTACGCCGCCGTCGCGGAAGTGCTGGCCTGGGTGTGGCAGCTTAAACGCTGGCGGCTCGCCGGTGGGGAACGTCCACCACAACCTGCAAATCTTCCAGTGCCTGAAGCCCTGGATTTTATGAACGAGAAGACTACCGATGGCTAATCTGGTTGCGATGCTGCGCCTGCCCAACAACATGAAAACCACGCAGTGGCAGATCCTTGCCGGGCCAATCCTCATTCTGCTGATCCTGTCGATGATGGTCCTGCCGTTGCCGGCGTTCATCCTTGACCTGCTGTTTACCTTTA
The DNA here is from genome assembly GCF_002934585.1 of Citrobacter sp. CFNIH10. NCBI lineage: Bacteria > Pseudomonadati > Pseudomonadota > Gammaproteobacteria > Enterobacterales > Enterobacteriaceae > Citrobacter > Citrobacter sp. CFNIH10. Next base: position 4,295,193 of record NZ_CP026216.1, on the reverse strand, counting down.
ACATCGCACTGTCGATTATGGTGCTGCTGGTGGCGATGTTCACCCAGCGCACGTTGGAGTTTGCCGCGTTTCCGACCATTCTGCTGTTCACTACGCTGCTGCGTCTGGCGCTGAACGTGGCTTCCACTCGTATTATTTTGATGGAAGGGCACACTGGCGCGGCGGCGGCGGGCAAGGTCGTTGAAGCGTTTGGTCACTTCCTGGTCGGCGGTAACTTTGCTATCGGCATCGTGGTGTTTGTTATTCTCGTCATCATCAACTTTATGGTTATCACCAAAGGTGCCGGGCGTATCGCTGAAGTGGGCGCGCGCTTCGTTCTTGACGGGATGCCGGGTAAACAGATGGCGATTGACGCCGACCTTAATGCCGGCCTTATCGGTGAAGATGAGGCGAAAAAGCGTCGTTCTGAAGTGACTCAGGAAGCCGACTTCTATGGCTCAATGGACGGTGCGAGTAAGTTCGTTCGTGGCGACGCCATCGCCGGTATTCTGATTATGGTGATTAACGTTGTGGGCGGTCTGCTGGTGGGGGTGCTGCAACATGGGATGAGCATGGGGCATGCTGCGGAAAGCTATACCCTGTTGACAATCGGTGATGGTCTGGTGGCGCAGATCCCCGCGCTGGTGATTTCAACCGCGGCGGGCGTCATCGTCACCCGCGTCAGTACCGATCAGGACGTCGGCGAGCAGATGGTCGGGCAACTGTTCAGTAATCCGAGCGTGATGTTGCTGAGCGCCGCGGTTCTGGGTCTGCTGGGCCTGGTGCCGGGCATGCCAAACCTGGTGTTCCTGATGTTTACCGCCGCGCTGCTGGGACTGGCCTGGTGGATCCGGGGACGTGAGCAGAAGGCGCCTGTCGAGCCACAACCGACTAAAGTTCCGGAAAACAACTCGGTGGTGGAAGCCACCTGGAACGACGTGCAACTGGAAGACTCTCTCGGCATGGAAGTGGGCTATCGCCTGATCCCGATGGTCGATTTTCAGCAGGACGGCGAACTGCTGGGTCGTATCCGCAGTATCCGTAAAAAGTTCGCCCAGGACATGGGCTTTCTGCCGCCAGTGGTGCATATCCGCGACAATATGGATCTGCAACCTGCGCATTACCGCATCCTGATGAAAGGGGTGGAGATTGGCAGCGGCGACGCCTATCCGGGACGCTGGCTGGCGATAAACCCAGGCACGGCGGCGGGGACATTACCCGGCGAACAGACAGTGGATCCGGCATTTGGACTGGACGCGATCTGGATTGAAAGTGCCTTAAAAGAGCAGGCGCAGATTCAGGGCTTTACCGTAGTGGAGGCCAGTACAGTAGTCGCCACCCATCTGAACCATCTGATTGGTCAGTATGCGGCTGAACTGTTCGGTCGCCAGGAGGCGCTGCAACTGCTGGATCGCGTGTCGCAGGAGATGCCGAAGCTGACCGAAGATTTAGTGCCGGGCGTGGTGACCCTGACCACGCTGCATAAAGTGTTGCAGAACCTGCTGGACGAAAAAGTGCCAATTCGCGATATGCGCACTATTCTGGAAACGCTGGCGGAACATGCGCCATTGCAGAGCGATCCGCATGAACTCACGGCGGTGGTTCGCGTGGCGCTGGGGCGCGCCATCACCCAGCAGTGGTTCCCGGGTAATCATGAAGTTAACGTGATTGGTCTCGATACCGCGCTCGAACGCCTGCTGCTGCAGGCACTCCAGGGCGGTGGGGGACTGGAACCCGGCCTTGCCGATCGACTATTGGCGCAAACTCAGGAGGCGCTGTCCCGCCAGGAAATGCTGGGTGCGCCGCCGGTGCTGCTGGTTAACCATGCGTTGCGTCCATTGTTGTCGCGCTTCCTGCGCCGCAGCCTGCCGCAACTGGTGGTGCTGTCGAACATGGAGCTGTCCGATAACCGTAACATCCGCATGACGGCAACCATTGGAGGTAAATAATGCGCAAACTGCTTTGGCTGTTACTTTTCCCGCTGGTGGTACAGGCTGCCGGGGAAGGGGCGTGGCAGGCCAGTAGTATCGGCATAACCCTGAATCATCGCGGCGTGGCGGCCTCGTCGTCGCCGCTTTCATCCAGCCAGCCCGTCTCCGGTCTGATGACGCTGGTCGCCTGGCGATATGAACTGAATGGCCCGACGCCTGCCGGTTTACGCGTGCGCTTATGTTCACAATCACGCTGTGTAGAGATAGAAGGGCAGAGCGGCACCACGCAGGCATTTAACAACGTGCCTGCCGTTGAACCCCTGCGTTTCATCTGGGAAGTCCCCGGCGGTGGTCGCTTAATTCCCGCATTAAAAGTTCAGAGCAATCAGGTGATTGTGAACTATCGTTAACGGTTATTCTCCTCATCAGGCAGTACGCTAAACTGCTGCCTGACTCTCATTTTTGACCTTGCCTTTTGATTGAAAAGAAACGCTGTTTTATAAATCGGTGACACGCGTTGCCGGTCTCTTTGCGTTTTTGCCATTTCAATCTCACCGGTGGCAAAAACGAAAAGGTATCCCACTTTGTAAGCTCTTACTGTAGCCGTGTAAGAACTCCTTTGGCGCAGCCAAACGGCCGGGAGTCCCCCAACCATTTGCAGGGTTAACGGCAATGAAAACACGTAAAATTGGATTGGTGAATTATTTCGCCTATGGTTCAGGCGATTTTCTGGGAGCAGGCACCACGGCGCTCACGGCAGCCTGGCTGCTCTATTTCTATACGACGTTCTGCGGGCTTTCTCCTATCGAAGCGACCTTCATCTTTGCGGCTGCAAGGGTGCTTGATGCTGTCGTCAGTCCGCTGATGGGCTTTTTGACCGATAACTTCGGTTCCACCTGGCTCGGTAAACGCTTTGGTCGGCGTAAATTCTTTATCTTGCTGGGGATCCCATGTGTATTCAGCTATTCACTGATGTGGGTAGGGGACATGGGATTCTGGTATTACCTGCTGACCTATCTGCTGTTTGATATCGTCTATACCATGATTCTGGTGCCTTACGAAACGCTGGTGCCGGAGATGACCGATGATTTCAAACAGAAAACCAAGTTTTCCGGCGCGCGTATCGGAATGGCGCAAATGTCCGCCATTCTGGCCTCTTTCCTGCCCGGCATTTTGTTAACCGCCTTCGGCAAGGACAACCCCATCTCCTTCTTTTATGCAAGCCTGGTGTTCTCAGTGCTGTGCGCACTGATGCTGACTTTTGTCTGGTTCTTTACCTGGGAACGCCCGCGTGAAGAGTGGACGGAAGCGGCGCTGCGGGCGGAAGAAGAGAAAAAGAGCCTGACGTTCAGCCAGAGCATGAACCGCCTGTTCGTAGAGTTGAGTTCCACACTGCGGATTAAGATTTTCCGTCAACATCTGGGGATGTATCTCGGCGGTTACATCGCGCAGGACGTGTTCAACGCCGTCTTTACCTACTATGTGGTGTTTGTCCTGATGCAGGAAGCGTCAATGGCGTCGAATTTGCTCGGTACGATGGCGATTTTCCAGTTCATTGCGGTTATTGCCATGATCCCGTTGTGCATCCGTTTTGGGCCCGCGCCGTCCTATCGAATGGTCGTGGTGTTGTTCGGTCTGAGCTCGCTCTCTTACGCGGTGCTTTACTACGCGGGATTGAGCGACATCTACTCTCTGTTGCTGCTGGTTTCTGCGGTGGCGGGGCTGGGCCGCGGTGGTATCAACTACGTTCCGTGGAACACCTACACCTACATTGCGGATGTCGATGAAGTCATTACCGGTCAGCGCCGCGAAGGGATCTTCGCCGGGATCATGACCCTGACGCGTAAAGCGTCGCAGGCAGGGGCGGTGATGCTGGTTGGGATTGTCATGCAAATGTCGGGCTTTGTTTCAGGGCAGAGCACGCAGCCTGAAGCGGTCAGCCATACCATTCTGTTGATTCTCAGTTGCGGTACGCTGCTGGTGCTGGCCTGCGGCTTCCTGGTCTCCCTGCGCTTTAAACTGAATTTGCAGACCCACAGCACGCTGCGTGAAGAGACGGTGAAAATGCGCGAATCCGGTCGCACAATGCCGGAAAGTATTACCCCACAGGCACGCGCCACCGTCGAGATGCTTGCCGGGCTGCCGTATGAATCACTTTGGGGTAACAACAATATTGGTTACCTGAATCGTAATAAACCCGCGGCTCCTTCACTGAAGCAGGCTGCGATATGGAATTCGACTTATCACAGAGGGTAAAGATATGAAGGTTTGGCCTGTCAAACATAGCTCGTTACTGCGTCAGCCGGAACGGTTTATCTCACGGGAAGCGCTGAAAGCGTTAATTCAGACGGTGACGACCAATCTGGTGAACATTAAGGACGAGACGGGTCAATTTCTGCTGCGCCTGGACGACGGACGTGTGATAGACACCAAAGGCTGGGCAGGATGGGAATGGACGCACGGCGTCGGGCTGTACGGGATGTATCAGTACTACCAGCAGACCGGCGACGAAACGATACGCGACATCATCGACAACTGGTTTGCTGACCGTTTTGCCGAAGGGACCACCACCAAAAACGTCAACACGATGGCACCATTTCTGACTCTGGCGTATCGCTACGAGGAGACGCGTAATCCCGCTTATCTGCCGTGGCTTGACGCATGGGCGGAATGGGCGATGTATGAGATGCCGCGCACCGATCACGGCGGTATGCAGCACATCACGCTGGCGGAAGAGAACCATCAGCAAATGTGGGATGACACCCTGATGATGACGGTGCTGCCACTGGCGAAAATCGGTAAGTTGCTTAAGCGTCCTGAATATGTGGAAGAGGCGACCTATCAGTTTTTGCTGCACGTACAGAATCTGATGGACCGGGAGACCGGCCTGTGGTTCCACGGCTGGAATTACGACGGGCATCATAACTTTGCCAGTGCCCGTTGGGCACGCGGCAATAGCTGGCTGACCATTGTGATCCCGGACTTCCTCGAACTGGTGGACCTGCCAGAAAATAACGCCGTGCGCCGCTATCTGGTACAGGTGCTAAATGCGCAGATTGCTGCGCTGGCGAACTGTCAGGATGAAAGCGGGTTGTGGCACACGCTGCTTGACGATCCGCAGTCCTACCTGGAAGCCTCCGCTACCGCAGGATTTGCCTACGGAATTTTAAAAGCGGTGCGCAAGCGTTATGTCAGTGCGGACTATGCCGAGGTGGCGGAAAAAGCGATTCGTGGAATTGTGCGGAACATTTCACCGCAAGGGGAGTTGCTGCAAACGTCTTTCGGTACGGGCATGGGCCACGATCTCGACTTCTACCGGGCGATTCCGCTGACTTCCATGCCCTATGGCCAGGCGATGGCGATGCTGTGTCTGACGGAGTATTTGCGGAAGTATTTCTGATAGCCTGAAAAAACAAAACCCGGCATTTGCCGGGTTCTGTTTATCGCTTACATGCGTTCTACGGTTTCGATACCCAGAGTATCCAGACCGAGCTTCAACGTTTTCGCCGTCAGCAGCGCCAGTTTCAGGCGGCTGTTACGAACTTCTTCGTTTTCTGCGCTCAGGATTGGGCAGTGTTCGTAGAAGCCTGAGAACAGACCGGCGACGTCATACAGGTAGGCACACATTACGTGCGGCGTCCCTTCACGCGCAACAACTGTTAGCGTTTCTTCAAACTGCAGCAGACGGGCAGCCAGCTGCGCTTCGCGATCTTCGCTGAGCTGTACCTTCGCGTTCGCCAGATCATTTTCATCCAGACCGGATTTACGGAATACCGACAGCACACGAGTGTAGGCATACTGCATGTAAGGCGCGGTATTGCCTTCGAAGGCCAGCATGTTATCCCAGTCGAAGATGTAGTCGGTGGTGCGGTTTTTGGACAAATCGGCGTATTTCACCGCGCCAATCCCGACGGCGTTGGCCAGTTTTTCCAGTTCGTCTGCCGGCATGTCCGGGTTCTTCTCGCTCACCAGACGACGGGCGCGTTCCAGCGCTTCGTCCAGCAGGTCTGCCAGTTTCACCGTACCGCCTGCGCGCGTTTTGAACGGCTTACCGTCTTTGCCCAGCATCATGCCGAACATGTGATGTTCCAGCGGCACGGCGTCAGGCACGTAACCGGCTTTACGCACGATGGTCCACGCTTGCATCAGGTGCTGGTGCTGACGGGAGTCGATGTAATAGAGCACGCGATCGGCATGCAATGTTTCATAACGGTACTTGGCGCAGGCAATATCGGTGGTAGTGTACAAATAGCCGCCATCTTTCTTCTGAATGATGACCCCCATCGGTTCGCCTTCCTTGTTTTTATACTCATCAAGGAATACGACGGTGGCGCCTTCGCTTTCGACGGCCAGACCCTTGGCTTTCAGATCGGCCACGATCCCCGGCAGCATCGGGTTGTACAGGCTTTCGCCCATCACATCGTCGCGGGTCAGGGTTACATTCAAACGGTCATAGGTGATCTGATTCTGGGACATGGTGATGTCGACCAGTTTGCGCCACATCTGCAGGAAGTATTCGTCGCCACCCTGCAGTTTTACCACGTAGCTACGGGCGCGCTCGGCGAAGGCTTCATCTTCGTCGTAATGTTTTTTGGCTTCACGATAGAAACCTTCGAGATCCGCCAGCGCCATTTCACCGGCGTTTTCCTGCTGCTGTTTTTCCAGATACGCGATCAGCATGCCGAACTGAGTGCCCCAGTCGCCGACGTGGTTGGCGCGAATAACGTGGTGGCCGAGGAACTCAAGGGTACGCACGGCGGCGTCACCGATAATGGTGGAGCGCAGGTGGCCGACGTGCATCTCTTTCGCCACGTTTGGCGCGGAGTAATCGACAACCACCGTCTGCTTCGCCGGTTTAGTCACGCCGAGACGATCGGAGGTCAACGCCTGTTCCACATGTTCCGCCAGGAATGCCGGGTCGAGGAAGATATTGATAAAGCCAGGGCCCGCGATTTCAACTTTGCTGGCGATACCGTTCAGATCCAGATGAGTCAGCACCTGCTCAGCCAGTTGTCGTGGAGCCATACCCAGTTTTTTAGCAACTGCCATCATGCCATTGGCCTGATAGTCGCCGAACTGTACTTTTGCTGACTGACGAACCTGCGGTTCGCAATCTGCAGGCGCGCCTGCAGCAATCATGGCCTGACTGACTTTTTCTGAGAGAAGAGCCTGAATATTCACCGGAATACCTTACGTTGATGAAGCGGGTTGATGTTTACCGCACCAGTTTAAGAATTAAGGGCGGGAGTATACTGCAAATGCCCCCCTGCGTCAGCACTGCGCAGCCGTAAGCGCGTACAGAAAATAAGCGTTAAAGGAGTGCATAAGCATGCATACCGCAAATCCTGCAATCTACGGTTGGTTGCGGGAGGTCAACGGAGTAAATTAGCGGCTTTGAACACCGATATGAGCTCTTATTATGGCCAACTGGCAGACCATTGACGAACTGCATGATATTTCCGCAGATTTACCGCGATTCACTCAGGCGTTCACAGAACTTTCCACTCGCCTCGGTCTGGATGTTGCACCGCTTGAGGCCGATCACATTTCTCTGCGTTGTCATCAGAACGCCACTGCTGAACGCTGGCGTCGAGGATTTGAACAATGCGGCGAGCTGCTGTCGGAAAATACCATCAACGGGCGACCAATTTGTCTGTTCAAACTGCATGAGCCGGTGTGCGTCGCGCACTGGCGCTTGAGCATTGTGGAACTGCCGTGGCCCGGGGAAAAGAGGTATCCTCATGAAGGGTGGGAACACATTGAGATTGTCCTGCCTGGCGCTCCTGAAACCCTGAATGCCCGCGCATTAGCGCTGCTTTCGGATGACGGACTGAGCCAGCCGGGCATTTTTGTGAAAACCAGTTCACCGAAAGGGGAACACGAACGTCTGCCGAACCCGACGCTGGCGGTCACTGACGGGAAGGTCACCGTCAAATTCCACCCGTGGTCAATTGAGGCAATCGTCGCCAGCGAACAGCAACAGGAGTGAATATGACATTGCTGGAAATCTGTTGTTACAGCATGGAGTGCGCGCTTACGGCGCAGCAAAACGGCGCGGACCGCATTGAACTGTGCGCCGCGCCAAAAGAAGGGGGCTTAACGCCATCACTGGGCGTGCTGCGCTCGGTTCGTCAGGCGGTGACGATTCCGGTACATCCGATCATTCGGCCGCGCGGTGGAGATTTTTGTTATACCGACGGTGAGTTCGCGGCGATGCTGGACGATGTACGGACCGTGCGTGAACTGGGGTTTCCCGGACTGGTGACAGGCATTCTTGATCCTGACGGTCATGTCGACATGCCACGTATGCGGCAGATTATGGACGCGGCAGGTCCTCTGGCTGTGACCTTTCACCGCGCGTTCGATATGTGTGCTAATCCGTTAAATGCACTACATAATCTTGCGGAACTGGGTGTCGCCAGAGTGCTGACGTCGGGGCAGAAATCCGATGCAGTGCAAGGTTTAGCAAATATTATTGAACTTATTGCTCACCCCGGTGCTCCAATCATTATGGCCGGAGCGGGGGTTCGCGCAGAAAATCTGCCGCGTTTCCTGGATGCCGGAGTACGGGAAGTACACAGTTCCGCCGGAACCTTGCTGGTTTCACCTATGCGCTATCGCAATCAGGGTCTGTCAATGTCGACAGATAAGCAAGCGGATGAATATTCCCGCTATGCGGTAGACGGCAAGTCGGTTGCTGAAATGAAAGGAATCATTTTTCGCCATCAGGCCAAATGATTTTACCGTTGCATCATGTCGCCCAATATGATGCTTGCTCGTACCAGGCCCCTGCCCATTCAACAGGGGCCTTTTTTTACGCTAAATTTCGCTGATGAATGACGTTGTAGGCCGGGCACGCGAAGCGTCCCCGGCAAAATGCCTTATCCGGCTTACGACCCATGACATCACGGCTTACGCGCAATTAATACGGCACGTAATGGGGCGGGGTAGCCTTCGACCGTTTTGCTGTGATCGTTCGGATCGAGGAAATCGGCCAGCGATTCGGTGACCATCCATTCGGTACGGCGCTGCTCTTCGGTCGTCGTCACGCAGACATCCGCGATGCGAACATCAACGAAGCCACATTTTTCCAGCCAGTTTTTCAGCGCCAGCGCGGAAGGGATGAAATAGACGTTGCGCATCTGCGCGTAGCGATCGCCCGGCACCAGCACAGTATTTTCATCGCCTTCCACCACCAGCGTTTCCAGCACCAGTTCGCCGTCTTTCAGCAGTTGATCTTTCAACTGCCAGAGATGCTCCAGCGGGGAGCGGCGATGGTAAAGCACGCCCATCGAAAAGACGGTATCAAACGCATTCAGCGCCGGAAGTTGTTCTATACCCAGCGGCAGCAGATGCGCACGCTGATCGTTTCCCAGCAGCTTTCGCACCGCTTCAAACTGGCACAGGAACAGTTGCGTCGGGTCAATACCAACAGCCAGATGCGCGCCCGCGCCAATCATGCGCCACATATGGTAGCCGCTGCCGCAACCCACATCCAGAATCGTGCGACCGGTCAGATCCGACAGATGCGGCAGTACGCGATCCCATTTCCAGTCAGAACGCCATTCAGTATCAATGTTCACGCCATACAGCGAGTATGGCCCTTTACGCCATGGCATCAGATTTCGCATCAGGGTGTCGATACGCTTGATCTGCCCCGGGCTCAGCGGCGCTTCACTTTCCGCCGTCACGCTGTGTAATAAATCCAGACGGTACGGCGTCAGTTCCGGCAGAAATTCCACCGCGTTTGACCACTGCTTAAACAGACCGTGCTGATCGCGCTGCCAGGCGGCAATCTGCGCGGGCAGCGTTTCCAGCCAGTGGGCAAGATGATTTTTGGCAATCAGCTGATAGAAGTTACCAAAGTCGATCATGCGCTTGCCTCAGCTTTCAATGCCACCAGTGAGCCAAAGTTAAAGCACTGGAACCACAGTTCGCTGTGCTCAAAACCGGCCTGACGCAGGCGGGCTTTATGGGTTTCAACTGAATCGGTCAGCATCACGTTTTCCAGCATGCTGCGCTTCTGGCTGATTTCCAGTTCGCTGTAGCCGTTGGCTCGCTTGAAGTAGTGGTGCATGTTGAACAGCAGTTCGCCCACTTTCGCATCTTCGAAGCTGAATTTTTCCGACAGCACCAGCGCGCCGCCCGGATTCAGCCCCTGATAAATCTTATCCAACAACGCCTGGCGCTCCGGCGGATCAAGGAATTGCAGGGTAAAATTCAGTACCACCATTGAGGCGTTCTCAATGGTGATGGCGCGGATGTCGCCTTCCACAACCTCAACTGGCGTGGGTGCCTTGTAAGCATCGATATGACGGCGGCAGCGTTCGATCATCGCCGGGGAGTTATCAACGGCGATAATTTTGCAGTTTTCATGATGGATATTGCGACGCACCGAGAGCGTCGCCGCACCCAGCGAACAACCCAGATCGTAGACCTGCGTATCCGGCTGCACAAAGCGCTCGGCAAGCATGCCAATCATCGAAATAATATTGGAATAGCCGGGAACAGAACGCTGGATCATATCCGGGAAGACTTCGGCTACCCGTTCATCGAAGGTCCAGTCGCCCAGGCTGGCGATGGGCGCAGAAAAAAGCGTGTCGCGGTGAGACATAACGTAAAAATCCGGGAAAAATAAAGTGGCGTATTGTGCGCTAATGCAGGGAGAAAACCAACTCCCACGGCATATACCAAAGGTTCGCCAGCACCATCAGTAACAATGCACACCAGGTGGCGCTCATGCCGGAGCGACGCCAGCGGAACAGACGGTGATGGAAACCGTAATAATGCATCAGCCGACCCACGAGCAGAATAATGCCGCAAATATGCACCATCCAGGTTTCTGCGCCGTTCATTTCCATAAACAGCAGCAGCACTAACGCGACGGGAATATATTCCACCGCATTACCATGAATGCGGATGGCTGTCTGGAGTTCACTGAAGCCGCCGTCACCATAGGCAACGCGGTATTGCATCCGCAGGCGGACAACGTCAAAAGAAAACTTCATCAACAACAACGCACCCAAAACGGCATACAGCGCGCTTACCATACAAACTCCCTTTAAAATGGCTGATGGCACTGTCTATGATAGGTGGCAATTTCAGAAAAGAGAAGATTGCTGTGGAATGGACGGAGCAGTTCCGATATCCGGTAAAACATCTCGCAAGTCCTGCCACAGGGTATCGACCAGTTCCGGAGCCTGCGCGATATCCGGGGTATGCAAAAAGAGATACGGTGTGGTGGTCTGTTCCCAGAGCGGTAATTTTTTTAGCCAGTCGGCAAAGAACGCCCGGTTTTGTCGCATATCATCGCTGCCGATAAAGCGCACCAGTGGATGGTTCGCGGTCACTACTGCATGTACCGGCAGTTTCGGCTTCTTGCGCTGGGCGTCGCGGATGGCTTCATTATGCGCATGGGCCGCGTGTACTGGACGACTGTCGAGGATAACCCGATTCACTCCGCGCCGATGCAATCCGCTATTGAACTGCTGTTCAGCGTCGCCTTTAGCTAAAAATTCAGGATGACGGACTTCGACGCCGTAGGTAAACATCTGTGGCAGGGCATCGAGAAAATGCCAGAGCGCAGGGAGATCACGTGGGCCAAAGGTGGCGGGCAATTGCAGCCAGTACTGACCGATGCGGCTTTCCAGCGGCGACATTCGGGTCAGGAATTCGTGCAGCAGATCATCGCAATTGCGCAGAGCTGCCTGATGGGAAATGGTCGCTGGAAATTTAAAACAGAAACGAAACGCATCCGTCGTTTGTGCGTACCAGCGTGCCACAATCTCCGCTTTTGGTAGCGCATACAGCGTGGTGTTGCCTTCCACACAGTTAACATGACGGGCAATATTGATTAACTTACTGATTTCAATAATGCTCTGGCGCTGCTATGTATGCTTTGGGGCATCTGTGGGGCAAAATCCGCGAGCCTCTGATTCAGCATTGCGATCTGCTCACTACTGCTGTCTGCCATCCACGCGCCGTATACGTTGAAGACCATCTGGGCGCTCGCATGGCCCATCTGACTGGCAATGAAGCTGGGGTTAGCGCCAGCTGACAGTGACCAGCACGCATACGTGTGACGCGACTGATATGCTTTCCTGTGCCTTATCCCTGCTCGCTTCATCGCTGCGTCCCATAAATCACCTATCGAGTCGACTTTGTAGATGATCCCCACCTGCTGACATCTTCTGACCAGTTGAGGGTTGAAAACAAATGTACACTCGTGGCTCTCAGTTCTGCCGTATTCGCGCAGCTGAACATCGATCCGATGCCTTTTTCCAAGCCTGGTCATTTCCGCCTGATTCCTCAGGACGCTGATCGCAGGCTGAATGAGGTGTATCACTCTGTTGGTACTGGCCTCAGTTTTCGGTAGAGTGAATTCACCTAGTTTTGTATAATTACGCCTGATTGTTATTGTTCCAGCTTCAAGATCGATATCCTCCCAGGCCAGGGAGGTCAGCTCCCCATGACGCACCCCTGTGTATACTGCAAGTGACCACAGGTTTTTCGTCTGCTGATGCCGGCATGCATCTATCAGGCGAATAAATTCGTCTCGAGTCAGCGGATCTGGCTCTGCCCTGGCTTTTTTCAGAGGCTTAATTCCTTCGAATGGGTTCACCTCTAAGTAACCGTGGTCAGCAGCAAACTGAAACATTCCGGCTATCGTCGTCATGTAATAATTCACCGTAACAACGCTTCGCCCTTTTGCAGGGGCTTTGCCTTTCGTCGGATTTTGATAACTGGTCAGCAGGTCTTTCCTGATGTACAGCAATTCCTCTTTAGTTACCGCTGACACCAGTCGATTACCTCCGATCCTTGGCACCACATTTCTTGCGACAGACTCATAGCGATTTAATGCGTTCGCGCAGATTTCCATCCGTTTCAGATCAAGCCATTTTTCTTCAAGTTCTTTCACCGTAATTTCTTTTTTACTTACACCAAAAGCCTTGAGGTTAGGGGAGTCAGGAAACTGTGCAGCATAATCAAATGTTCCTGTGCGGATGGCAAAACATACCGATGTCCGCAGTTCTCCGGCGATCTTCCTGTTCTTAGCGGTGTCAGGGACACCGAGGCTTTCCCTGACACGCTTACCTTTAAAATTAAACCAGATGCGTAAAGTTCCACCGTGGTTTTCGACGCCTGTTGGATATATGACTTTATCCATTGATACCTCCAGACGCCCAAGAGCGATATGAGCTTACCGTTTTCATGGCATCAAATCACCCAGGCTGTTTATTTTTCATCGAAGTCACCCATGCATCGACAGCCTTTCGGTTGTACATGCACTCACTGGATGGCTTAGGGTTCCCGTCTGGTGAAACGTGGATATATTCCCGGCCAACCATCCAGCACTCTTTTCTTGCCCGGAGGATGGTACCGGGCTTGAGCCCGGTAACCGCGATAAGAACGCTTTCACAAACCCACTCGTTAGGGGATAACTGAATAACATTGTTCATATACCCACCTCACACCATATTCAGGCCACGGCAGTGGCACCACACATCAAACATACGTTTAACCACTTCACGGCAGTAGAATCCTTCCTGATCTCTTGAGAGGTCGTAGCGGTTTCCGTACCGCTGGCGCACCCATATTTCAAATGCTTTGTGCATCACTTTACCTCTACGCTGATCCCGGCGATAACACCGGCCCGTTCGATAGCTTCTTTCACCCAGCTCTTATAGGTTTCCGGATGGAATATTTCTCCCTTTCCGGTACCGCTCCAGAACGCTTTTGAACTGGCGTCGGGAAGGGTGATGGTTAACGGTTTACCAGAGGTGACATCGTTAACCACTCTTTCCCAGCGGTCGCCGGTCTGTGATTCAAGGCGCTGAATTAACTCCCCGATGCTTAATGGGGCACTCAATTGCTGGCGTAAGCGCTGGATCTCCTCCGCCATGTAGTAGCCGGTTTTGCTCCAGGTATCGACGTCATCGCCCGTCATGTCTGGTTCCATGGTCGCCATCAGAACGGAATCGTGATAGTCCTGGCTGCCATCGGTGATCGCGACAGCGTAGGTATCACTATTTTCGCGCTTATGAATAAGCACAACCGGGCTTTTAATTTTCCTCATCTCGCACCTTAGTAATTCATCAAAAACTTATATTCAATCAGCGCGCCGAAAACGACGGCCACCAGCAGCAGGCCAAACAGCATGTACAGGAGAAATGGCTTCATCGTTTAGCCTCCCGCTGTACGGTTTTGTAGGCCCGCAACATATCGCGGGATTTGCCGGACAAAACTGACTTCATGAAAAGCACGCCGCTACGGGTTGCAATGATGCCTGGCGTGCAGAGCAGGGCGGCGTCTACCACCCGGTTATGTTTACGGAATTCAAACACGGTACTGGTGATCACGATGTTCGCTGCGGCTCCGTAGTCCTGATATTGGATCTTCATACAGCACTCTCATCATTCGCGTTTACTGGTGCCTTACGCAGAACGAATCCGCCAAACTCCGTATGCTGCCAGCGCTTGCGCTTACCGCCCGGGGGAGTGGATTCTTCCAGCAGAACCTGGAAGGCGTGCATGAATGATTCACGATGCACGCACAGACCGCGAACGCCTGGTAATTGCCTGGATGGCAGGTTTGCGAACCGAACGAGGCGACGGCAGGAAGGATCGGACAGACCGGTTTCCCACGAAATCTTATGCACCGGAACGAACTCAGCGTCAGTGCTAATGAATTCAGTTGAACTGATGCGTTGCTGTGGCGCTGCGGGGGATTCGGTCGCAGTAGTAACCAGGCTAGTACCGCTGACTTCCAAAACCGCTTTCATCGTCGCTGATGCGGTTGCTTCGGCAACCACCCGGACCAAGGAAAGAATATCGTTATTCATGCTGATCCCCTGCTGGTGTGATTTAGTTACTGGCACTTCTTTGCCGTATGTGCCAGTGGCCATGATGGTTGGAAGTACATCCTCACAAACCCAGTCCTGCACACGTTCAGCGGATGGGAGCTGGCTACGCAGGATCAGTCGGAACAAATCAGCCTGACCGGCAAGTTGAGTGCCACGTGGTTTTTCACCAAATCCCAATTCTAACGATTCGTTATAATTAAGTTTAATCAGATACTTACAATGGTCTTTCAGTGCTTTTGCTGGGTTCGTATACCCAAGCGACTTAGCCAATTCAACTGCGTCAAATGCTGGTTTTCCTTCGTAGAGGACCCCACTCATCGAAAAATCGAGCTCTTCTGAACTAAATGTCATCAGCTGGTTATTCATCATCAGTTCCCTCAGTGCATAACTGGCATTTCTGGCATGCCGCTGGTTTTAATCATTCCGATGTAGTCATCGTGAAGCATCTCAAGCCCCTCTCGTCCAAAGGGTGACATCCTGAATCCGTCTTCTGGATCTGCTATTACCATGTTCTGGTACATGCGAAGGGCCATCATTGAACCCTTCTCCACGCCGTATTTCTCAATCGCGATACTTTCTACGTGGTTGGCAAGAGAAAAGCGTAGTGGGCCAGGATAGATACTCAGATCGCCTTTCTTACCCGAATAAATAACTGCGGTGTCGACTCCTTCGGACTCGTTAGGGATATCGATAGTGCCGTTCTTATCCCTCTCTTCGTTGATGAACACAGTTGCCACAAGCCAGCGCCACAGGATGAGTTCCTTCTTGACATACAAAGCCACCCAGCCAGAAGCCTCGGCATCCATAATGCAGGCTAACCAACGCAACCCTTCCGATGGTCGGGAGTCAAAACGCGGACCATCGAACTGTTTAACCGCGCCAGACCAGCCAATTACACGGTTCCCGATTTTGATGCCGTTTGGCGTAGCTTCTGGAATGTCGTATTTACTGCTCATCGAACACCCTCCGGCTTGCTGGACTGAAGTTCTTCGCGCTCTTTCACGTAGCGGTCATGCATGGCGTCCCATTTCTCGCACCACTTCTGCATATCGCGCTTACGAGCCAGGATGCGGCGCAGACGACGAACGCAGCGGTTATGTGCAAAAAGATATTGCTGTGTGTGTTGGCCCATACGATTCACGAGGACACCATTGCTGAAAGCAGGCTCATCTGGTTCGTTGGTATTCAATCCAGCCCGCCAAAATGTTTTGGTTACCATGTAGTGAGCAAGGTTGTTGAGCGCTGCCCTTCTGCTGAGGAAACGGCGCGAATACCCGTGCCTTGAAACGACATAAACGGGCTGCAACTCTTTGGCAAAAGCGCTGTCAATTGAGGTAGTGTTGATGCGTTTATCGTTCATTTCCGATCCTTAACTTTGTTGTATCGTTCATGCGTCATTACTTCCCAGTTCCGGCCATCGTCTTTCGATAACAGCCTCCAGCGCGGATTAACCTTCAGGCTGAGATACCCGGTCCTTCGCATACGTCGCGCATAGATTCGCTTTCGCCGGTATCGCAGCAGGACCTGCATTGCCTGCAGGTGTACGCGTTCAGGTATTCGAATTGCTGTCAGTGCCACCAGTAACCTCTTCAATGCGTAGCTCCATTTCGCGAGCCATTTCGATAAAAGTGTCCAGAGCGCAAATGTGTTCGTCTTCAAAAAGTCGGCGATCGCATGTGACACGACCGTTTTCGATATAAAGAACAACACGCCCGGTGAAATTCGGAGAGACATGCAGATCCACGTTGATGACTGGCAATGGTATTAGCGTGTCGCGATACATAACCATTTGTTGTGAGTCCATCAGTTAACTCCTCCACATACGTATTTCTCTTTCGCGTGTTTAATTAATTCCGCAAAAATCTCGTCAACAATCATCTTCCCGGTTTCGGTCAGATATTCGGCGTGTCCATTGATATCGACACTTTTTATATATGTCTGGCGAATAAAGGTTTCCGCCTCTGCTGCAAATTCAGTCCGCGCCTGTTTTTCGAAGCGCTGCAAAAGTTTTGACATTGATTCTTCGTTAATCTCGATAACCTGAATATTTCCATCAGGCATATTAACGGACAGGCAATAACCGCCAGTCTTGCGCTTCATTCGGCTTAATGCTGCAATAGCAATGCGACGGCGATAAATTTCAATGGTGTTATTTTTCACGTCGTTTTTCCTCTGCCTTCACCCAGATATCGATATCTGATGAGATGTTCAAAGCAAGACCAAGCAACTGCTCAGTCTGGAGAGGGTTCATTTCCTTAAAACAAAGATGCATCAGGTCCAATAGTTCATTAAGATTTCTGGATGAATTAGCTACATCTTCAATGCTGTCATCTGTTGATGGGTCCCACATATTTACCTCCCATATGCTTTGCGCAGAAAGAGGTTGGCAATATGCAGATAGCTACCACCGTAAGAGGCAATTAACCGCGCAGTCTTGTGTGCTGCTTTATCCTTAACGAATAACATAAATATCACCTCGCTGAAATTTGGTTGCACGTATCCCCACCAGGGATGGTGTGATTTAAACTACTTATTAATTAATTTAATTTTGTTTCGATGCTTTTCAGTAAGTCATGTACTTTAATCGTATTATCGAAAATAAGTGATGCCATCAGGCAATCGGCGTCATCACTGTCTTTTCCTGAAAAATATGATTCGTTATATACGTGAGCCAGTTCCCTGAGTTTTGCAGCGCTGACTGTGGCATAAAAAATATCATCGGCAATATCATCGCTATTCCCGATGGGGGGGGCTGAACTGCCTTTTCGCCTTTTGCTAACTCTTCGATATATGTGTAAGCTGTTTCACGGGTTTTATCGAAAGAGCGAATGAGGCAGGCTAAGCCGCAATCAGTTTCCTCATTCATTTCTTCGGTGTTTTTATAAATCATTTCCAGAAGAGTACTGCCTTCGGAAATCTGAGCGGCAATGTCATTAAGCATTTCTAATGGAGTTTTCATTTGAGTTTCTCCGATTCGTTCTTGCGGGCCTCATCTGCATAATTGCAAACAAACGCAAAGAGAACGTCGCTGATTTCACGATACCCATCATCGTCAACAGCAGATAGCAAGCTAGCAGTTTCAGTGATTAAGGATATATTCTTGAAAGCATCGCATGGGCGGATGGACAACCCCTTAAATGTTTTTATCGGTTCAACCATTTTCTATCACCTCTACGTTAACTTGATAGTTGAATGATAGAGGGTGCTATTGGTTATTGCAATAGGTAATTCTATTTGTGATGCTATTATTTTTTATGTTATTGATATGAAAATAAAAAAACAGCTATTAGTCCCTTGTGAATTGCAATGTGCGCACAATGCTGTGAAAGTACTGGGATTAATCCTGACAACCAAAGAGAGGGTAATGATGCGATTATAAGTTGTCTGGATTCCACGCCCAGAACTATTGTTCATATCATTCAAAACAATAACTATGGGATGCCGGAGAGACTGCGAGGGAGGTAAATAAAACCCGGAACGGTGGCCGGGTTGGAAACTATTCACTGGAAGATTCATTGCCCTTCCGCTGGATTACCCATGCTTTCTGTACGTCTGTGGCATGCTGCCGATCACCTTTCCAAATATGAATATTTTGTTCATCTCTTCTTTCTCGATCGGGTCCCATGGGCGATAGGTATGGTTGTCAGAGATAACCAATAGCTTATCTTTCATCTTTTGCAAACGCTTAACATGCGACGTATCGTCGTATATGAACGCGTAAATGCCGTCACCGTCAAAGTGCTGAACGCTTATATCGACGAAAAGTAGATCTCCAGGCTCAATTGTTCCAGACATGCTATCTCCACGAACGTTGATGATGCGTATCTGTTCCTGTTTTCGGCCATTAAACATTTGGCGCGCATCTTCAACCGAGTATTCCACGGAGCGTAACACCTCCACGAATTCGCTGTTAATTATTCCAGGCCCTGCACTAACCGTGAGGTCAAGTACGTCAACTCTGAAGATGTTTGGGTCTGTTTTGTTGGTAATTACGGAGGTCGGTTGTTGGGCATCGGCTCTCATCGGCCCAGTTCCGTTTGACAACCACTCCGAGCGAACACCCAAAGCATTCGCTATTTCAACTATTTTTGTTGTTCCTCTGGCATTGCCTGATGTTATGCGCCATATGGTTGGTTGCGCCATATCAGCTGCTTTGGCTAATTGCCCTTGGCTCATACCCATCTCACTCATTGCGTAGTTAAGTCTGTCAGCTAGTGTCTTAAGTTTACTCTCTTGCATTTTTATAGCCTCCGCTATCACATTTTAGCCTCGCATGATAAACAAGTCTATTGCTCATTCAAATAGCAATTGCTATTATTTGTCGATAGCAATCAAATGAAATGGGTAAAAAAATGAAATCAGCAATCGAGAGAGCTATTGATGCTGCTGGCGGGGTTAATGCTTTAGCCCGCGCAATCGGTATCAAACAACCATCTGTTTCTCGCTGGAGGAAGGTTGGTGTTGTTGGGGTGGATCATGTCCCTGATGTTGCAGCTTTGACTGGGATTCCCGCTCATGAGTTGAGACCCGATAAGCCAAAGCTTTTCCCGCCCCCGGGTAATGGGGTGTGACATGTCACGGCATGCTGGAGGAATCATGAATCACTCTGACTTCGTACGTAAATATTCATTCGATAACCCACTTCAGCGGTTGGTCATGCTTCGCATTTTGATGGGCGGATCCATGGATGGAGAAGGGGAGCGAGTAATCGATCATCAGGTACTTTACGAATTCTGTTGCTGCTCAAAGCAGGCAATGTTTAAGGAGATCAAGGCCCTTGAACGTGCAGGTTTCCTGAAAGTGAGAAAAATTGGTGCTCTCGATACCGGGCTTGCAGTTCGTCTTGAGCCAGCTCGCGGCTACACAATCACGCCAGTTCAGGAGTTTGTATGAGTAGCAAAATTCTCGGTAACGTCTGGGACGCGTGCGCAGCGCATGACATTAAGGGAGCCAAACTTGTGATTATGGCACGCCTGGCTGACTACTCGAATGATGATGGTGTCTGCTATCCGAGTGTTGAAACTATTTGCCGCCAGCTGGGGCTCGGGGAAAGCACGGTCAGGACCGCCATCGCAGAACTGGAGTCTTCCGGTTGGCTGCGTCGTGAATCACGCCGCAAAGGTAATCGCAACACGTCCAATCTTTATCATTTGAATGCCGACCGTCTCGAGACTCTGGCACGCATTGAGAAGGACAAAGTGGCAGCGCTGAAACAGCAGCGAAGGGCTAACGGTTTTCACCCGTCAGATTCTGAACCTTCAAATTCTGAACCTTCAAATTCTGAACCGTCAGATTCTGAACCGTCAGATTCTGGATGTTCAAGCGGTTTTCACCCGTCAGATTCTGACAAAAATGGCGTTTTCACCCGTCAGAATCTGACCCCAGATCCACAAGTAAATTCAAAACATGATCTACAAGTAAATTCAAAACAAGAATCACAAGATATTGGCGTGTGTGGCAAAGCATCTTCTGAACATCGCTCTTCCAAAGAGAACTATTCCAACGAGTTCGAGCAGGCTTGGCAGGCATACCCCAAGCGTGCTGGTGGAAATTCAAAAGCAGCAGCCTTCAAGGCCTGGAAAGCTCGGCTGAAAGACGGAGTTAAACCTGAAGACATGCTGGCAGGCGTTAAGCGCTATGCAGCCTACGTGCGCACCACTGGTAGCGTTGGCACGCAATACGTCAAGCAGGCGGCAACGTTCTTTGGACCTGATCGCCATTTCGAAGAAGCCTGGCAAACTCCATCCGCTCCCGGCGGTGGGCGTCGCAGTGCGCTTCCGGTATCTGGCTTCAGCGAACAGGATTACGGCCAATCAGACTGCAACTGGTAACAAGGGGAAACACAATGCTGAACATCAAACAACGCGAGGAAAGGGATTCGCTGCTGACGAAACGTGAAGGTCTTCGTGAAGAACTGGCTTTTTCTGTGGAACATAAAAAACCGTGGCAGTGGGGAAACTGGGAGTCAGGCGAAGTTCACGTCGTCTCCTGCGAAAAACATGGTGACTATGAGCGTATGTCGCTAACTGGAAAAGCGTTTCGTGGCGCCGAAAATGTTAAACATTCCCAGTGTCCGGACTGCGTGAAAGAGGAGCTTGCTGACATCGAATCTGGTTTGCGTGAATTACGTGTGGCAGATTTGATGGACAATGCGGGGATCGCTCGACGCTTTGAAGCATGTGAATTCGCTAACTACCAGGCTGTCAATCAGGATGCTGCCAAAAATCTCGCGGCATGTCAGCGTTACACCACCAGTTGGCCAGATCGCCTGAAGGCTGGAACCGGGCTCGTCATGACGGGAAATTGCGGCACCGGGAAAAATCATCTGGCCATATCCATGGCAAAAAGCATCATCCGCAATCACCTTGCAAGTGTGGAAATCACCGACGTTATGCGACTGACTCGAGCCGTGAAAAACACATGGCGCCACAGCGCAGAAAGTACCGAGGATGAAGTAATTGAACGTTTCTCATCTCTGGATCTGCTGATTATCGATGAGGTGGGCGTTCAGTTTGGTAGTCCGACTGAAATGACCATACTGCAGGAGGTTGTCAACGCCCGATATGAGAGCGTACTCCCTACAATCCTGATAAGTAACCTGACCTTTGAGCAACTCAAAGAGTCAATTGGCGAACGTATCGTAGATCGTGTTACCGATGGTGGACGTAACCGCCTGGCATTTGGTTGGGAAAGCTATCGTGCGATTGCTGGTGGAGTGGCTGCATGATGACTCCGGTATGGAGAAACGATGATCTGGAAGGTGCGGTAATTGGCGCTATTTTTCTGCGCAATACCGATCCTGAGGTTCTGGGCATTCTTTCCCGCCTGCCGGCGAGTGCATTCTCAGTCCGGCAGTATCGTGAAATTTATTCCGGCATCTGTCGACAGGCTCGTGGGATCGGAGTGATAGATCCATTGCTGCTTTGCGAAACCATGCCAGAGCACAGCGCAACCATTCTTGAATCCAGTCGTATCACTTGGGCGAAGTCAGCTCTGGATTATTACGTTTCCACACTGGAGCGTAATGCCGCTGTCCGCGATGCTGAGATGGTGGTTGAAAAGGCACTGGCAGGGATCCGCAATGCGTCCAACGGTGATAACGCTGTTGAGGCCCTGAAAAGCGCCCAGGATGCCATGGCCGCAATTTCTCTTACTCCCGATACCGTTCAGCCCGTACATATCGACGAGGTACTCACGGCCGTCGTCGAACGCGCAGATGCCAGACACCAGGGGTTGGATGTAGCAAAAACCTTGCTTACCGGGATTGACGAGCTGGACGCGAAAACCGGAGGGATTGAGCAAACCGATCTGGTCTTCATTGCCGCACGGCCATCGATGGGAAAAACAGAACTGGCGCTGGATATTATCGACAAGGTTTCAGAGCAGGGACACGGCGTACTGTTTTTCAGCATGGAAATGGCAAATATCCAGATTGGTGAGCGCATGGTGTCAGCAGCTGGTGGTATGTCGGTATCCCGACTCAAGGAGGTAGCAAAATTCCAGGATGAAGACTGGGCACGACTTTCAACCGGTGTTGGTCGCCTGACGGGCCGAAGTGTGTGGATGGTAGATGCCACAGATCTGACGCTTGAGCAGATCCAGCAAACGGCAACCAGCCATCAGATAGCCCATCCTGAAACTGCGCTGGTGGTTATTGATTACCTGTTACTTATTAAAATCCAGAGTGCAGCGCGTTATGACCTGGCTGTAGGTGAGTTGTCGAAGGGGCTAAAGCGACTCGCCAAAACAAACCGGACACCTGTGTTGGCTTTGAGTCAACTTTCACGTGGTGTTGAATCCCGTCAGAACAAACGTCCCATGAACTCAGACCTGAAAAACTCCGGTGAAATCGAGGCTGACGCTGACATCATCATGATGCTCTATCGCGACGAAGTGTATAACCCGGAATCTCCGGCAAAGGGGATTGCGGAAATCAACATCACCAAGCAGCGAAATGGTGTTCTTGGCACGGTATATCGGCGCTTCTACAACGGGCATTTCCTGCCGATCGACCAGGAAGAAGCAAAACGAAAATCAGCACCGATGCCTAAATCACAACCACGACGCTATTCAAAAGGTAATCAGACTGGCCATGCAGATTTTTAATATTACCCCAATGGGTAAGCCACGAATGACCCGGGCCGACAAATGGAAAACGCGACCAGCAGTTATGCGTTACCGGGCGTTCTGCGATGAGGTTAGGCTGAACAAGGTTGTTATGCCGGAAGCGGGTAGCCACATCACATTCGTTCTGCCAATGCCAAAAAGCTGGAGCCAGAAGAAACGCGCCACCATGAAAGGGCAGGCCCACCAGCATAAACCAGACGCCGACAACATGATCAAAGCGCTGATGGATGCCTTATTCGCTGATGATGCGCATATCTGGGACTTTCGCGTCACTAAGGTCTGGGGCGAAACCGGGCAGATTTTAATTTCTTCGATCGAGAGGGCCGCATAATGAAACTGGAAGCATCGCTAAAACATTTCAGCCCTCAGGGTATGCACATCAGCGACAGTGTGAAAGGAACTTCCCCGGATCGGATAACCGGCACTGATGTCATGGCGGCCATCGGCACGACCAGCAGCCGCGCACGGTTCGGACTGGCTGCTTTCTTCGGTAAGGCGGGGATCAGTAAGACGGATGAGCAACTGGCGGTTCAGGCGCTGGCGCGTCACGCGATGGACGTTGCACCGAAAAATGTGCGCAAAGCCGCTGGTGGTGAATTTGGCTGGAGCATGCTGGTACTGGCTCAGTTTGCCTTTGCTGATTACTCCCGTTCGGCGGCTACAAGCGTGACGTGTCACAACTGTGGTGGTACCGGACGAACAACTCGCGAGCAGGTTACCAGAAAGGTTTCGTACCCGTGGGGTAAGGCACCATACTGGGCTAGCCGTTCTCGTGCCGTTCGTCCGTCTGACTGGGAGCACTGGACAGAGGTAACAGAGGTTGTACCGGCAGTCTGCGATGTTTGCGAAGGCAAGGGAATTATCAGTGCTCGTTGCCGTTGCGGCGGTAAAGGGGAGGTGCTCGATCGCAGGGCCACGAAAGAGCATGGGGCGCCGGTGTTTAAAATCTGTGAGCGTTGTGGTGGTGAAGGGTATTTGAGAGTGTCTTCTGCGACCGTTCACCGCGCTATCCTCAAACGTCTACCGGACCTCCATCAGTCGTCGTGGTCCCGTAACTGGAAGCCGTTATATAAAATGCTGGTGGATGTACTGCACAAAGGAGAACGCCATGCAGCATCAGAATTCGAGAAGGCGACAAGTTATTAATACGATCGGAACAGATAGGGACGATTTTTTACACGTTAGCATTGACTTTGCATAAAATCGTCCTGTATGCTTCTAATCATGGATACATACATCCAAATGAAACTGATTATGAACCCTGCCAGTCGGCGGGGTTTTTGCTTTTCTGGAGGTCTACAATGCGAGACGAAAAGCAGCAACCCTATTTTTTTAACCCGGGCATGACGTCCGAGCAGCTTGAAGACTGGCTGGGGCAACAAAAACTTCATCTCACTCACTTCAACCGCCTGGTGAAAGAAAAAGCCGCTCTTGAAGAACGGCTCAGTGAGATTTCGGCAGAAATTGAACGGATGCCTACTGATTGTCTTGAAGGAAAACTGAGTTTTCCTTGGGATCCCAGTCCTCTTCTGAGAAATCATCAACCGGGTAGTGACTGACTGGCAGTTTTTGCGAGCGGAGAAATTCCGCAGCTTTTTCAGACATGTAATCAGGCTTTAACCTGTCTGAAATAATAAACAGACTGTCATTAAGAGACAGGCTTCTGATATCCTCCAGTTTCCACTTTGTGATTTGAAAAATCAGGTGATGAAGCGCCTTTTTGTTGTCCAGCAAGTAATAGTCAGATGACTGGCATTTTCTGTACTCAAAGAGGACGCATTCAAGAGTGAATATCTGGCCGATCCGATACCACACCTGGCTGGCCCGATAGCTGTTCGCTCCCGAAAGTGAAGAGACCGGGAAACTGTTACTATGACAAACCCTGGTCTTGATGATTTGGAAAAGGTCTGAGTAATTACTCATTTTTACCCCGTTTGATATTGTGGTTTTGGCGAATCAACAATATCAAACGGGGAAATGCGCCGCTAGTCAGCGGCAACCATTCACAGGCTGCGCATTTGCGTGGCCTTTTTCATTTTCAGGCTCACGGGAATCAATCACTACGTGCTTTGTTGATAAATCCAGCCCGTGAAGCCTGACCCTTTCAAACACAGCGCCATCCGAACTATCGGAGGT
Source organism: Citrobacter sp. CFNIH10 (assembly GCF_002934585.1). Lineage (NCBI taxonomy): Bacteria > Pseudomonadati > Pseudomonadota > Gammaproteobacteria > Enterobacterales > Enterobacteriaceae > Citrobacter > Citrobacter sp. CFNIH10. The sequence goes on along the minus strand of NZ_CP026216.1, from coordinate 4,270,158 downwards.
GAGGCCTATGAAAATGCCATACAAACAAGATTTCATCGCTGCGCTACTTGCCGCCAAGGAGCAGGGTATTGGTGCAATGCTGGCTTTTATCATGGCGTACCTGCGTGGTCGCTATAACGGCGGCGCGGTAACAAAAACGCTAATTGATGCGCTGATGTGCGCGATGATTGCCTGGTTTATTCGTGACCTGCTCGACTTCTCCGGATTGAGTAGCAACCTCGCATACATTGCCAGCGTCTTTATTGGATACATCGGCACCGATTCGATCGGCAATCTGATTAAAAAATTCGCAGCCAAAAAGGCGGGAGTTGACGATGCAAACCAGTCCTGACGGCATTGCGCTGATTAAAAAATTCGAAGGTTGCCGGCTGACCGCCTATCCAGATCCGGGAACAGGCGGCGCACCGTGGACGATTGGCTACGGCTGGACCTACCCGGTAGATGGCAAGCCAGTAAAGCCTGGAATGACTATCGACCAGACCACTGCTGATCGGCTGCTGAAAACGGGGCTGGTGAGTTATGAAAACGATGTGTTGAAACTGGTCAGAGTGAAACTGACACAAGGCCAGTTTGATGCGCTGGTATCGTTCGCTTACAACGTCGGCTCGCGTGCGCTATCAACATCCACGCTGTTGAAGAAGTTGAACGCTGGCGATATCAAAGGCGCTGCTGATGAGTTTCTGCGCTGGAATAAAGCTGGTGGAAAAGTTATGCCGGGGCTCACGAATCGCCGCAAGGCTGAGCGTGATGTGTTCCTGTCATGATGGGCATCCTGGAGAAATACTGGAAACTACTGGTGATGATGTTGCTGGTGCCCGCCGCATTCATTGCCGGAAATGTCTGGAGTGATCGGGGCTGGGAAAAGAAGTGGGCAGAACGCGACAGCGCTGAGTCGTCACAGACCGTGAACGCGCAGACTGCCGCACGGATGATTGAACAAGGGCGCATTATTGCCCGGGATGAGGCTGTTAAAGATGCACAAGCGAATGCCGCCAAAGCTGCTGCCACTGCTGCTGGCCTGTCTGCCACTGTTAACCAGCTGCGCACCGAAGCAACAAAACTTGCCACCCGCCTGGACGCCGCAAAGCACACCGCAGATCTTGCCGCTACCGTCAGAAGCAAAACAGCCAGAGCCGACGCCGGAATGCTCGCCGACATGCTCGGAGATATTGCAGCAGAAGCTAAACGTTATGCTGCAATCGCTGACGAACGCTACAACGCCGGAATGACGTGCGAGCGTATTTACGACTCGGTAAGAGAGTCAAACAATGAACCAGCAAAAAAGTAAGTTTCAGGTTGGCTGATAGTGGAAATCGTACCGATTACTTTTAAGCGGGCCTGTTGTTTCGTTCAGCAACTGCATAGACACAACAAACCACCTGCCGGTCATAAATTTAGTATTGGCCTACTGCATGAAGGTGTGCTGGTGGGCGTAGCTATGGCAGGCCGCCCGGTTGCACGTTTTTTTGATGATGGACTGACGCTTGAAGTCAACAGAACCTGCACGGATGGAACGAGAAACGCAAACTCAATGCTGTATGGTGCTGTTAGGCGGACTGCATGGGGGATGGGGTATCGGAGGGTTATCACATATACCCAAGCTGGAGAATCGGGGGCTTCCCTCCGTGCTGCTGGCTTTTCTCTCGTAAAAAAGTTACCAGCCCGAGGTAGTTGGGCGGAATCGAGCGTTAAACGTCGCGCTGGTCGGTCGCAAGCATTTGGCGGGGTAGAGCGTCACCTCTGGGAAATTCATCGTTAGCATTACAGAAGCTCTTCGTTGAGGGGCTTCGATAATGGAATCCCACTTTTACTCTGAAGTGCTTGAAAATGTCCTTCTGTTAGAAGCATATTATTACTTTTAACTGAACAGGACGTGAACATGACTGATAAGTTAAATGCTCTGGATAAATGGCTAAATGTAGATACGTGGTATACCGCCCATCCTTCAGATGATGAACGTTTTTACAAAGCTGTATATGCAGTGTTGAAAGCCAATAAAGGTGTTTACATTAGTGCCGAAGAGATAGGTAATTACATCGAGGCTCATTATAAAGGAAAATTAGCTGATGATTTTCTGTTTGAGGAGTCTCAAAGGGCTGCCATCCAATTCGAAACTATTCGAAATTTTTGCCTCACTAATAACCTTCTCTAACCAGAAGAATGAACATCACCGCCTCCGGGCGGTTTTTCTGTCAGTTTCATTTGGTCGGGATTCCGACCGTTGTCCTTGTTGATAATGTTCCCAACCCCGCAAGTAATACCTGCGGTATTTCGAGCATTGACAATGAGGGAAATACAATGTCTGACATTATGCTGTTTGGTCGAGGTTATTCTGGTGAAGTTTGGTATGCAGAGTGTCAATCAGGTCTTCTTGAACTCTTCGAAAGACCTGACATGTATTTGTTGGGTGGTATCAGCGATACCGAGGGCTTTGTGTCTGTATCATTTACAATTTCGGCACAAACGATCCGAGGAAACAACTATCTAATTGCCTTTGCTGACAAAAGGCCTTCAAACGAAGAAATTGAATGGGCGTTCTTCCACAGTGACAGGAAACCAGAGCCGACAACCGATTAACCATCTGGCCTCGCAATAGCGGGGCTTTTTACTTACTGAGGAAAACTTATGTCCGTTCGCGCGAAATTCCGCTGCCACTTCATTCAGAAAGCAGAAGACGATTCACACCGCACAATTCATATGAGCCCTGTAATGGCAGATACCACCGAAAACAAGTCGTGGTCAAAGCACACACCTGGCGGTCAGTTGCAGATGGTTATCTCGAACCCTGCAGCATTCGAACAGTTCGAGCAGGGCAAAGAATACTTCATCGATATCAACCCGGCTGATTAACGGCATTACAGCAGGCATTCGCTGAGTGCCTGCTGTAAAGTAGATGGTTAGAGTAATTTTATAAATTTATCGCTTTCGTTAACTTGTTTGGCAATCCTGAGAATTACCGCAGCAATAGAGGCAATGAACTTTTCACGATTTGAAATACCTTCGTCATTTAGATGTATTCCTTTATCACCAACCAGAATGCCAAATTTTGGGTTTTCAATTAGCTCTCTTTGATCGCCCTTGCTTATGTGGGTGATTAATTTATTTATTTCTTCATCGGTAATTTCTGAGTTATCAATTTGATGAGAGCGTGCATTCCTGATTTTGTTTACGACTTTAAGCTCCTGGTAAGAAAACTCATTCAAACCAAAATTTGTAGCGAGCTTGAGTTTAGCCGCATATGACATAGTTAGGTTTTCGCCGAAACCATCAAAAAAATTAACGTTGTTTGATGCCGCACAGCACCACGCTTCAATAATTTTCTCGGTTACCAGGTGAAGGCGCAAGACTACACCTATGTCGTCTTCACTTTGCATTATCGAAGATAGCCTTTCCCATGTTTGTTCATTAAGTAGAACCATTTCATTGAAAATTTTCTTATTCATAAATCATTCCTTTGTTGAGCATACCAGTGCTCGTGGGCAGATGAGCACTCTACACCAGTATACAGAGAGGTAACGCATGGGCGGAACAATCGAGATCAGTGAAGTTGGCATGACAGTCAATATGGCTGGTGGCGGGAAAATTGTTGTCGGAGATTGGGTCGGTAATACAGCACCCAAGGCTGAACCACTCCCACCTCTTAACACGGAAGAGGAACTTTACGGGCGTGGCCTTTGCCTCTTACCTGTTGGTTGGGAAGATCTAAGCGGTGGCGGGCACTGGAAAAACCACCTATGCGATCCTTTGCGCCAGTTGTGGCCATCGTTCAACAGAGAACAGAAAATGGCTATAGCCCATACCATCAATGAGTTGTCAGATGAGTTGACCAACATCGCTTACGAACACTCCTGGTAGTAACACTGAAGCGCATCGCACGCGCACATCTAAGAGAGTCTTTCAGTAGTGAGCCTGGGTAAACCGTTACCTCTTGGCGGCTTTACCGTGCGACAGGCTCACGTCTAAAAGGAAACGTATCATGAGCAACAAAATCTTTACGCTATCTGGCGCTGCTACTGACGTGATCTACGCGCTGTTTTACCGTGGCGCATTGCTATCTGGTGACCTGCCGTCTAAATCCGGTGCCGCCGAACTTCGCGAACTGGGATTTGCTGAAACCCGCCACACCGCAACTGAATACCAGAAAGAAAATCACTTCACCTTCCTGACTGCTGAAGGGCAGAAATTTGCCGTTGAACACCTGGTCAACACGCAGTTTGGTAAAGAACGCCAGAAGGAATATGTCTGCACTATGGCTCTTGAGGTGGATGCCTCCAATGTTCAAAAGATGATCGATGAATTTAATGAGCGCCTAAGCAATGTTGCCGGGTTCAAATTTGACGGCAGCGGCAAACTATTCATCAATGGGGCATCTATTGGTGGTGAAATTTACGCTGAGAAACCTGAAGCTACTCAGCCGGTGACCAATATCTACAACATCAACTTTGGTGTCAGTCGCAATAAATCAGAAAAGGCAGACTTTAGCGACAATGGAATTGATATCCATGTAAATGTTGAAGACCTTCTGCGGAATGCTCTGGCTGCCCACGAAGAAATCGAGCGTCTGCGAAAGGCTATGAAGGACGCTGCTAGCGAAGGCGTACAGCAGGCTTTAGAGGCAGTAGAAAGAGATTTCAGATGTAACGGTAAACTCCGTCGCCTTCTCGGGATTTAAATAGCAGGAGGTTATATGCGTCTCACTGTATTAGATGGCGATCCAGGCAGGAAGATTAATCCCGGTGTTGAACGGTACACCGTCTATCTCGACGGCGTAGAGGTTAAGCACGTTTACACCGCAGACGATGAGAAGGGCGAAGTAATTGCTGCTGTTCACGATGAGCGTGGCTATGTGGTAGCAGTTGGCGGTGAAGTGAAGCGGCAAACGCTTTACGGGGCAGTAATCATTCAACGCCGATAATTCCCTACTGGAGAGAATATGCAGGTCATTATTGATAATGTCCCGTATGCGCCTGTCTGTAATTCGTCTGCCAGGATCGGGATAGCAATCTCAACGTACAATCGCGCTGACGTTCTGAGCCTCGCCCTGACTCAGCATATGAAGTTTTTACCTGCTGGCGCGCTGGTGGTCGTTGTAGACGACGGATCAAAGCCTGCTGCTGTAGTTCCTGCTGGTGTGCAACTGGTTCGCCAGGAAACATCACTCGGCATTGTTGCTTCGAAGAACGCCAGTCTGACCGCGCTGATGGATGCTGGATGCGAACACTTTTTCCTTTGGGACGATGACGCGTGGCCGATTGCCGATGGCTGGCATCTTCCGTATATCGAATCACCAGAACCGCATCTGGCATATCAGTTCCTCGACCTTGCCGGGCCACGCAAACTTAACGATCTCGCGGTACTGTATCGCGATGATGAGCATGTGGCATACACCGGGCAACGCGGCGTGATGCTGTATTACCATCGCAGAGCTATTGAACGTGTCGGCGGCTTTGACTGGGTTTATGGTCGGGGCATGTATGAACACAGCGATCTTGCGCTGCGTATCCATAACGCTGGACTGACTACCTGGGCTTATGCCGATGTAACTGGTTCCGAAAAGTTGATTCATTCGCTCGATGAGCATGAAGCCGTAGATCGGTCGGTGCCAACGGCTGACAGGAAAGCGCTGGTGGAACGTAATGTGAAAATCCACAACGAACGGCGAGATACGGGGTATACCGGTTACGTTGAGTACCGGCAGCAGCGCGACGTGGTAATCACAACGTTGCTTACCAGCCAGCCTGACCCGCAGCGCGGCACGAAAATGACGGCCTCGCCTGACATGTTGACCACTTGGGCTAAATCAATCCGGGGTGCCGATGCCGTAGTGCTGGCCGATCAACTAACCTCCGCTCCTGATGGCGCTCAACTGGTGACAGTTCCTCATGTCGCAATGAACGTCTATTTCCGGCGCTGGCTGCATATCTGGCAGCACCTTCGTAATCATCCTGAATACCGGTTCGTCTGGTGTACCGATGGTACTGATGTCGAAATGCTTTGCGCACCGTGGGAAGAGATGGAGGCCGGAAAACTCTACGTTGGCTCGGAGCCGAAAACCTACGCTGACGCATGGGCAAAGCAGAATCACCCAGAGAGTATCTATCAGGAGTTTATCGAACAGCACCGTAACGATGTGATGCTTAATGCCGGGCTGCTGGGCAGTACGCGCGCTGAAGTAATGGCGTTCGCTCATGGCATTATCCGTCTTTATTACCGGATCGAGAGTTATCGTTTCTGGAAGAAAGAACAGGCTGGCGCCGCAGTGGGTGACATGCTGGCATTCGGCATAGTGGCGAAGTCTTTCGGCGATCGGATAGTAACCGGTCCGCGTATCCACACCGTGTTCAAGTCTGATGGTGTCGGTAAGGAGTACGCCTTTTGGAAACACAAGTGAAGTTTGTTGTGGTTGGTCATCATTCCCGCCTTGCCTCAGCCGCATTACTGGCTGATGAACTTGGCTCACACCTGCTTATCGATGAAGGGAATCACGGTGCGAACTGGAATCATCGTCGTGCTATTGAATGGGCTGCTGAGCAACCTTGCCGGGTAGTGGTGCTGGAGGACGATGCCCTGCCAGTCCGTGGGTTTATGGATCAGGTTGCTGTCTGGCTGGCGAGGTTCCCGTGTCACATGCTGAGTTTTTACCTCGGTACTGGGCGGCCGCCACAATATCAGATGCAGATTGCTGAGCGGCTAATAGTGGCTGATAAGACTCGCGCTGATTACATCACGCTGTCGAGACTCATTCACGGCGTTTGCTACAGCGTCCCGCCTGAGCATGTGCAGCGCGTGCTATCCCGCTGGGATAACAGCAAGCCCGCCGATTACGCTGTGGGTGATGCATGGGGTGGCTCAGTGATCTATCCGTGTTACTCGCTGGTGGACCATGCAGATGGTGAACCGGTTGAACGTCACCCTGACTCAGCGCCACGCACAGAACGCCGCAGGGCGTGGAGGTTAGCCTGATGCCTGCATTAATACCGAGGGCATGCCGCAAGCGTGGCTGTCCTGGCACAACCACAGACCGCTCAGGCTATTGTCCCAAGCATCTTAACGAAGGCTGGCAGCAACATCAGCGAGGACAGAGCAGGCATCAACGAGGTTATGGCAGCAAGTGGGACAGGCTGCGCCCCATCGTTCTCGACAGAGATAAACACCTTTGTCAGGAATGCCTGCGAAATGGAAGGTATACACCCGCTGAGACGGTGGACCACATCAAGCCGAAAGCTCACGGCGGTACTGACGATCTCTCTAATCTGGAATCAATTTGCAGCGGCTGCCATAAAGCCAAGACAGCACGCGAGCGCCTGAACAGAAATTAAGTAACGAGGTGAAGATGACTGAATCGAAAAATGGTTCAGGGCTTTCGCACGCCCATGCAGTCTGCGTAGTGGATGGATGCGGATTATCGGTACGGTCCCATAACAGTCAGTATTGTGAGAAGCACTACATGCGCGTCCGGCGCCATGGCACAACAGAGAAGCTCAGCACAAGAAAGAATGGCAAGCTGGAGCATACGGGCGGATATCTGTTGGTGTACGCGCCCGACCATCCTTTGGCATGTGGAAGTCCACGCGTTTACGAGCACCGGAAAGTTTATTACGACAAACATGGAGCAGGACCGTTCAGTTGTCACTGGTGTGCAAAAACGGTGAGTTGGGAAACTCTTCATATCGATCACCTCGATGACTGTAAGACCAATAACGAACCTGACAATCTTGTGCCAAGTTGTCCTGTGTGTAATCAGAAGCGAGGCGTAGACAAGATGAGAAGGACAATGCGGGAGAACTCCAACCGCAGATATACCGCTCACGGTAAAACGATGTGCCTTAACGAATGGGCTGATTACCTGGGGATTTCGAGAAACTCGATTGAGTACCGACTGAAGGCTGGCTGGGACATTAACAAGGTATTCAGTCCGCGTATTGGTAACAGTGGTCCCCCAAGCCGGAAGTTGACGAGAATCGTACATGAATCGGTTAAATGATATCTGCTCTCATTTGTTCAGTGTGGGGGAGGGCGGGTAAAAACCTCATGGGAATCAGTCTAAAGGACCGCCGCCTAACCTCTTTTCACATCGCCGCAGGTTAGAAAACTTTTTTATGGGGTCCCCCACTCGATGATTAATAGGAGTTTTCGATTATGTCTGGACCACCGAAAACCCCGACCCATCTACGTTTGGTGAGGGGTAACCCATCTAAACGCCCGATCAATGAGAACGAACCAAAACCCCCTTCAGGGGTACCCCCAACGCCGAAGCATTTCGACAAGCAGGGGAAATACTGGTTTAAACGGATGGCCGACGAGCTTGATGCTATCGGTGTGATGTCTCAGCTTGATGCCAGAGCCCTTGAGCTGCTGGTTGAGGCCTATACCGAATACCGGCATCACTGCGACACGCTTGAAGTTGAGGGCTACACCTACCGGACCGAAACGCAGAACGGTGATGTGCTGATCAAGGCTCATCCCGCCGCCATCATGAAAGCTGATGCCTGGAAACGTCTGCGCGCCATGCTTGGTGAGTTCGGCATGACGCCAGCCAGTCGCTCGAAAGTGAATGCAAAAGGTCCTGATGCGGTTGATTCGCTGGTCGAGTTTATGAAAGCGAGGGATTAATGGCTAAGGTTGCAGAAGGCATCCGCTACGCCGAGAGGGTGGTGGCGGGGGAAATTATTGCCTGTGAGTATGTGCGCCTTGCCTGTCAGCGTTTTCTTGACGATCTGGCACATGGCGAAGAGCGCGGTATTTTCTTCAGTGAACCGCGCGCGCAGCACATTCTGAATTTCTATAATTTTGTACCTCACGTAAAAGGCGCACTGGCAGGACAGCCTATTGAGCTGATGGACTGGCACGTTTTCATCCTGATTAATATTTTTGGTTTCGTTATCCCGCTGGTTAACGAAGAAACGGGAGAAACCGTCCTGCGTAACGACGGTAGCGGTCGTCCAGTAATGGTTCGGCGCTTTCGTACAGCAGATGTTGAGGTGGCCCGTAAAAATGCCAAATCAACTCTTTGCTCCGGCGTGGGGCTTTATATGGCTGGTGCCGACGGCGAGGGCGGTGCGGAGGTTTATTCCGCTGCAACCACCCGTGACCAGGCACGAATTGTTTTTGAAGACGCGAAAAATATGGTCAAGAAGGCGAAAGCCACGCTTGGGCGGATCTTCGAATTCAACAAGCTCGCTATCTACCAGGAGCAAACGGCCTCCAAGTTCGAGCCATTATCATCAGATGCGAACAACCTCGATGGTCTGAACATCCACTGCGCTATCGTCGACGAGCTGCATGCTCACAAAACCCGTGACGTCTGGGACGTTCTGGAGACGGCAACCGGCGCGCGTCTGCAATCGCTGCTTTTCGGTATCACCACCGCCGGTTTCAACAAAGAAGGCATCTGCTACGAATTGCGTGATTACGCAATCAAGGTCCTGCGCGGCCTGGTTAAAGACGATACGTTTTTTGCCATCATCTACACCTTAGATGAAGGTGACGATCCCTTTGATGAAAAAGTCTGGCAGAAGGCGAATCCGGGGCTGGGTATCTGTAAGCGCTGGGATGACCTGCGCCGCCTGGCTAAAAAGGCGAAAGAGCAGGTTTCGGCCAGAATCAACTTTTTCACCAAGCACATGAATATCTGGGTTACCGCTGAGTCAGCCTGGATGGACATGATGAAATGGGAGAAATGCGAGTTTATCGCCCCGCAGCACGAACTTAAAACCTATCCCTCCTGGGTGGGCGTTGACCTGTCAAACAAAATTGATATCTGTGCGGCCGCTAAAGTCTGGCGCGCGCCAGATGGCCACGTTCATGCGGATTTCAAATTCTGGCTACCGGAAGGACGCCTTGAGAAATGTTCACGCCAGATGGCAGAGCTCTATCGTAAGTGGGCCGGGATGGACAAGCTGATCCTTACCGACGGTGATGTAATCGACCATGCTCAGATTAAGGAAGAGCTACAGTTGTGGGTTGCTGGTGAGAGCCTGAAAGAAATTGGCTTCGATCCGTGGAGTGCGACGCAGTTCAGCCTTGCGCTGGCAGAAGAAGGGCTGCCGCTGGTGGAGGTACCGCAGACGGTTCGCAATTTCTCTGAGGCGATGAAAGAGGTCGAAGCACTGGTATACGGTGGCCGCTTCCATCACAGCGATCACCCGGTAATGAACTGGATGATGTCCAACGTAACCGTCAAACCTGACCGGAACGAGAACATTTTCCCGAACAAGTCCACACCAGAGGCCAAGATTGATGGCCCGGCGGCATTGTTCACAGCAATGAGCCGCGTTCTGGTTAACGGTGGTAACGACCAGCAGGATCTCTCCGGATTCTTCAATAATCCCATCATGGTAGGTTTCTGATGAAAAAAAACAAACAGCCAGGCAGGGTGAAAAGCGCTCTGCTTAACTGGCTCGGTGTGCCTATCAGCCTGACTACCGGCACGTTCTGGGAGGAATGGTTTGGCACCAGCAGCAGCGGGAAGGTGGTCACGGCCGATAAAGCCATCCAGCTATCGGCTGTGTGGGCATGCGTAAGACTGTTAAGCGAGTCTATATCAACCCTTCCGCTGAAAATATACGTTCGACAGCCTGACGGTTCGCGTAAAGCGGCAACTGATCATCCGGCCTATTCGATACTGTGCCGCCGACCCAATTCAGAAATGACACCATCACGCTTTATGTTGATGGTGGTCGCCAGTATTTGCCTGCGCGGGAACGCCTTCATTGAGAAGAAATTCATCGCAAACCGCCTGGTTTCGCTGGTGCCTTTACTGCCACAGAACATGGTGGTTAAACGTCTCACTACCGGGGCGCTGGAATACAAATACACTGAAAACGGAAACGAGCGCGTCATTCCGGTCAAAAACATCATGCACATTCGCGGGTTCGGTCTGGACGGTGTTTGCGGCATGATGCCGATGAAGACTGGCCGGGATGTGATCGGTTCAGCAATGGCGGTTGAAGAGTCCGCGGCGAAAATCTTCGAACAGGGCCTGCAGAGTTCAGGATTCCTCTCTTCTGATAAAGCTCTGGATGATACTCAACGTGAAAAACTTCGCGGTTACATGGCGGCGTTTACAGGTTCGAAAAACGCCGGGAAAATCATGGTTCTTGAGGGGGGGTTGAAGTACCAGGGCGTGACCATGAACCCGGAAGATGCTCAGATGCTCGAAAGCCGCGCATTTAGCATTGAGGAGATCTGCCGCTGGTTTCGCGTGCCGCCTTTCATGGTTGGTCATACCACGAAACAAAGCAGCTGGGCATCCAGCCTGGAAGGTATGAACCTGCAGTTTCTGACTCATACACTTCGACCGCTGCTGGTGAATATTGAGCAGGAAATTGGCCGGTGCTTACTCGACAGCGATGATGAAGTGTTTGCAGAATTCTCTGTTGAAGGTCTACTGCGAGCCGATAGTGCCGGTCGCGCGGCATACTATACAAGCGCGCTTCAAAATGGCTGGATGTCCCGTAATGACGTTCGTCGTCTTGAGAACATGCCGCCAATTGAAGGGGGCGATATTTACACCGTTCAGCTCAACCTGACGCAACTGAAAAATCTCGAAAGCAGCAACCCTGCCGTTCAGGCTCTGGCCCTGCGAGAGCTGCATAACCACGTATTCCCCGATATTTCCTTTGAACAATCTCCGCTGAAACAGGCCGCTTAGGAGCACTTTCCTGATGAGCAAAAAACAACTTCCGGTAGCACCGGCGGGTCGCCCCTGCGCGCGCGTTACCTGTGAAACATTACCGTCCGCACTGGACCGCTGGGACGGCGGGATCAAAGCGGCGGCCACCGACGATAACAGCATTTCTGTTTTCGATGTTATCGGGCAGGACTACTGGGGCGAAGGGGTAACAGCTAAACGTATTGCCGGTGCGCTTCGGGCGATGAACGGTGCCGACGTTACGGTGAATATCAACTCACCGGGCGGCGATATGTTCGAAGGTCTGGCTATTTATAACCTGCTCCGCGAATACGAAGGCCGTGTAACGGTGAAGGTGCTGGGCATTGCCGCCAGTGCTGCCTCGATAATTGCGATGGCCGGGGATGACATTCAGATTGGCCGCGGTGCCTTCCTGATGATCCACAACTGCTGGGTATACGCGATGGGAAACCGCCATGACTTTGCTGAACTGGCACAGTCGCTGGAGCCCTTCGATACCGCAATGGCTGATATTTACGCGGCGCGCTCCGGCCTTGATATGGCCGCCGTGCAAAAGCTGATGGACGCGGAAAGCTATATCGGTGGCAGTGATGCTGTGGCGAAGGGACTGGCAGACAGCCTGCTTTCTGCTGATGCAGTCAGCGACGGCGACGAATCACCTGCAGCCGCGCTTCGCAAACTTGATGCATTGCTGGCCAAGACCAACACCCCGCGCTCTGAGCGCAGAAAACTCATTAAAGCCTTATCCGGTGGCATGTCTGGCGCTGTCACCACCAACGACGGTACGCCGGGCGCTGCCGAAGATATCAAACCTGAAACCATCAATTCACTTGAAAGCGCCCTGGCGGCGTTAGTCAAATAAGGACCTTTTATGTCTGAAGTAAACGATATTCTGAAAAAAGTCACTGCCAGCATCGAAGAGGCAACTGGCAAGTTCAACGCGAAAGCAGAAGACGCACTCAAAGAGGCGCAGAAATCCGGCAAGCTGTCAGAAGAAACAAAGGCAGCCGTTGATAAAATGGCTTCTGAGTTCAACGCCCTGCGCGAAGCAGAAAAAACGCTGAAGGCTGCGATGGGGGAACTGGAGCAACATGTTGCTCAGATGCCGCTGGCTAACGCGAAGCATGTTGTGGAATCAATCGGCCAGCAGGTGATCTCTGCTGAAGCGCTGAAAACTTTTGCTGCAGGTGTTGAAGGTGGCAAACGTATCAGCATCCCTGTGAAGGCTGCCCTGACTTCGGTGGATGTGCCTGATGGTGTTGTGGAGCCACAGCGCCTGCCGGGTATTGATACGGCACCGAAACAGCGCCTGTTTATCCGCGATCTGATTGCTCCAGGTCGTACTTCCTCCTCTGCTATCTTCTGGGTGCAGCAGACGGGCTTTACCAATAACGCGAAAGTGGTTCCTGAAAACACGCAGAAACCATACAGCGAAATTGAGTTTACGCCGAAAATCACTGGCGTCAGCACCATTGCCCACCTGTTCAAAGCCTCTAAGCAGATCCTGGATGACTTCGCACAGCTGCAGTCCACCGTTGATGCCGAAATGCGCTACGGGCTGAAGTACGCAGAAGAGCAGGAAATTCTCTTCGGTGATGGTACCGGCGTGCATCTGCATGGCATCGTTCCTCAGGCGTCAGCGTTTGATCCAGCGTTCACTGTTGAACAGCAGAGCGGTATTGACGATCTGCGTCTGGCAATGCTGCAGGTGCAGCTGGCGCGCTTCCCGGCTTCCGGTCATGTCCTTCATTTCATTGACTGGGCGCGGATCGAGCTGACAAAAGACAGCCTGGGCCGCTACATCCTGGCTAACCCTGCGGCGCTGACTGGACCGACTCTGTGGGGCCTGCCGGTTGTTGCCACCGAAGCAGCGGCATTCCAGGGTAAATTCCTGACCGGTGCTTTCAACGCAGGCGCGCAAATCTTCGACCGCGAAGATGCGAACGTGGTGATCTCCACAGAGAACGCCGACGACTTCGAGAAAAACATGCTCACCATCCGTTGCGAGGAACGTCTGGCGCTGGCCGTCAAACGCCCTGAGGCATTTGTATACGGTGCATTCCGCACTGGCGCTGGTAGCTGATGAAATAGCGGCCTTCGGGCCGCTTTTACAGGTGGGAAAATGAAACTGATTGCACTTAAACCGATTTATTTCGGCGGTACCGTCGTTACTGAGGGGCTTCCGCTGGAAACTCTGGAACAGCACGGTCGCGAGCTCATCAAAAAAGGCTATGCGATGCTCGATGAATCAGAAAATCCTGCAGAGCAGGAACAGCAGCAGGAACAGCAGCAGGAACAGCAGCAGGAACAGCCGGAAGTAAAAGCGGACAAGAAGGCGAAAAAATAATGGTCGACCTTGATGTGGTGAAACAGCACTGCCGCATTGATACCGATTTTTCCGGAGACGATGCCCTGCTGACTTTATACACCGGTGCGGCGGCGCGTTACGTCCAGACATGGACAAGGCGAACGCTCTATGAAAACCAAAGCTCCCCTGGCTACGCAGACGACCCGGACCCGATTCTACTGAATGATGATGTTAAAGCGGCCATGTTATTGCTGATAGGTCACTGGTATGCCAACAGAGAATCAGTTTCCGTCGGTCAGACCGTTGCAGAGGTCCCGTTTGCAGTTGAAGCCTTGCTGCAGCCATACCGAATTTACGGGGTATAGGAGGACTTTATGCAGGCCGGAAGACTGAGAGACAGGGTGGTGGTTCAGAACATCACAACATCCAGAGATCCTTCTGGCCAGCCTGTTGAAACATGGCATGACGGCGCAGAAACCTGGGCAGAAGTAAAGGGCATTAGTGGGCGCGAGCTGGTAGCCGCTGGTGCTGAAACCGCAGTCGCCACTATCAGGGTATGGACACGATTTCGTAGCGATATAACTGCTGCGTCCAGACTCAGGGTTATGACTGGCCCGTTCAAGGGGGCCATTTTGAATATCATTGGTCCGCCAATCCCTGATTCTCGTGGTATTCAGCTCGAAATTCTTTGCAAACAGGGTACCGAAAAATGATTGAGACGAGCATCGATTTTTCCGGGCTGAATGACATCGCAAAGGATCTGGAGGCGCTTAGCCGCGCTGAAAACAACAAGGTTCTGCGTGATGCTACGCGCGCCGGCGCCGAAGTGCTTAAGGAAGAAGTGATCGCCCGCGCTCCGGTGCGTACCGGGAAACTGAAAAAAAACGTGGTGGTGGTTACCCAAAAAAGCCGCCGCCGCGGGGAAATTTCTTCCGGCATCCATATTCGTGGTGTTAACCCGCGCACTGGGAACAGCGATAACACGATGAAGGCGAATAACCCGAGAAACGCCTTTTACTGGCGATTCGTCGAAATGGGTACCGTTAACATGCCGCCGCACCCGTTCATTCGTACCGCGTTCGATGTTCGCCAAGAGCAGGCGACGGAGGTCGCGATCAGACGCATGAACCAGGCCATTGATGAGGCATTAAGCAAATGACGGAAGACGATCTCTATCCTCTGCTGGAGTCGCTGGCCGGAGGGCAGGTCTATCCCTACGTTGCCCCACTCGGCAGTGACGGGAAGCCTTCAGTCTCGCCGCCCTGGGTAATTTTCTCGATTATTACCGACGTGGCCGCTGACGTTCTCTGTGGTCAGGCTGAATCTGCCGTTTCTGTGCAGGTTGATGTCTATTCCAGCACCATCACCGAAGCGCGTACGATCAGGAATATGGCGCTTGATGCACTGCAGGTTCTTAGGCCAGCGAACATCGTAAAAACGCCAGGCTATGAGCCTGATCTGCGCTATCACCGGGCAACGCTTGAATTTCAGGTAACCGTCTGACCAGACCTAAACCATCCCACCCGCTCCGGCGGGTTTTTTATTTTCAGGAGACAGTTATGTCCTCACTTTATGAAAAATCTCAGGGCACAAAGATTCAGATTACCTCTGCCCCTGTAACGTCAGAGACTGTAGACGATGCAACCTTTCTTGACCTCCATTGCACGATCAAAGAAGTGCAATTTACTGGTGGGCAAAAGCAGGACATCGACGTTACGACTCTGTGCTCTACTGAGCAGGAGAATATCAATGGACTGGGTGCGCAGTCAGAAATTTCACTATCGGGTAATTTCTACTCTAACCCGGCGCAGGATGCTCTGCGTGAAGCATATGACAACGACACCACATACGGTTTCAAAATCATTTTCCCTTCTGGGATCGGCTTCCAGTTCCTGGCTGAAGTTCGCCAGCACACCTGGTCATCCGGTACAAACAGCGTTGTGGCTGCAACTTTCTCGCTGCGTCTGAAGGGAAAACCAACAAAAATTGATCCTGGCTCTTAAGGAGTAACCGATGAAATCTATCAAGGAACTTGCGCTGGCTAAAATGTCAGGATTTAGACATAAAACCATTCCTGTTCCAGAGTGGGGCGGGGTGAAAGTGGTCCTGCGTGAACCTTCTGGAGAAGGCTGGCTGCGTTGGCAGGAAATTACAAAATCCAGTACCGACGAAGAAGAAGTGACAGTATCGGAGAAAGCTCACCGTAACTTGTGTGCAGATGTGGCTCTGTTCATTGACGTGCTGTGTGATGCTGATAAGCAGCCTGTTTTCAGTCAGGAAGATGAAGAGCAGGTTCGTGAAATTTACGGCCCTGTTCATTCCCGCCTGCTGAAACAGGCACTTGATCTCATCACATCAGCGGAAGACGCAAAGGAAAAGTAGCCACCCCCGGTGTAAAGTTTCTGATGGCGCTCGCGCTCCGGATGGGGCGCACGCTCTCGGAACTCAGGCAGAGCATGACGGCCAGTGAGTTGCTTATGTGGATCGAGTTTGACAGACAGAGTCCTGTTGGTGATATTCGCGCTGATATACAGGCGGCGCAAATTGTGTCTGCAATTTATGGATCACAGGGGGGCAAGGTGCCGCTGGATGATGCAATTTTGCGCTGGGGGAGTGATGAACAGAATGAAGGAAAGGACCAGTTTGCAAACCTTGAGGCTGCATTAACCGCAGCAATCCAGTGACATTATAATCATTCCACATTAATATTTATTGCCTTCTAAATATGGAATAGGGATATGAATAAATTACTTCTGGTTTTTGCTATCGCTCTATTATCTGGATGTTCTACGCAGCCCGTTTCTACAGAACAAGCAAGAAGTGTTTCTGCTGACAGAATTTGGGATAAAAAAATCGTTAAAAATTCTGCTGATACCGGGACAGTTATCGTCAAAAGAGATTCCGGACTAATGGGTAGTGCGTGCCTTATCAGTATTTATATTGACGGCAATCCAATTGCAGATATTGATTCAAGGGAAAAAGTGACCTTCTACCCGAATCCTGGTCGGCATGTTTTAAGTGCAACGCCTCATGGCTGGTGTGCTGGTGGCATGGTTGAGGTCGGGGCTGAAGTTGTAAAAGATAAGGTATTAATATACCGGGTTGGATACGGGGCTAACGGCGATTTCAGATTCTCACCTACAGCTTTTTAAGTAAACTCTCGAATTAAAGACACCCGCCAAAAATGGCGGGTTTTTTATTGGGTGAAATATGGCGACTCTCCGCGAACTGATTATTAAAATTTCGGCTAACTCTCAGTCTTTCCAGACGGAGATCGCGCGTGCTTCACGCACCGGTCAAGATTACTATCGCACCATGCAGAATGGTGGTCGTCAGGCGGCAGCAGCATCAAGAGAAACACAGAAGGCGCTGGCGGAAGTAACCAGTCAGCTTAATTCAGCAAAAGCCTCTGCTATGGGTCTGGCAGGCGCTTTTGCAGGCGCATATGCCACTGGTCATCTGATTTCTCTGGCGGATAAATGGAGTTCAGTTAATGCCAGATTAAAGCAGGCATCGCAATCGACTGATGATTTTAAAGAATCACAGCGTGCACTGATGGATATCAGCCAGCGAACCGGCACCGCATTTTCAGATAACGCCAGCCTGTTTGCTCGTTCGGCGGCTTCTATGCGCGAATATGGTTACAGTTCAGAAGAGGTTCTGAAAGTAACCGAAGCTATTTCAACGGGACTTAAGCTGTCTGGTGCCAGCACATCTGAAGCCAGTTCAGTAATCACCCAGTTCAGCCAGGCGCTGGCGCAAGGCGTCCTTCGTGGAGAAGAGTTTAACTCTGTCAATGAAAATGGCGATCGTGTAATACGTGCCCTTGCCTCCGGGATGGGAGTAGCAAGGAAAGACCTTAAAGCGATGGCTGATCAGGGGCAATTAACCGCTGACAAGGTGGTGCCTGCTCTTATCAGCCAGCTTGGATCACTTCGCGAAGAATACAGTGCTATGCCGCAGACAGTGGCGGCAGCATCAACAAAAATTGAAAATGCCTTCATGGCATGGGTTGGCGGTGCGAATGAAGCGACCGGCGCGACAAGCGCACTGACCGGTGTTCTCAATACCATTTCAGATAATATTAACACCGTAGCTGCTGCCGCTGGTGCTCTGGCCGCTATTGGCGGGGCAAGGTATCTTGGTGGTATGTTCGGTGATCTCAGTGGGCAAACAGCACAACTGATCGATGCACGTAAAAATGAGATTGCGCTGGCTGCCGCCCGCGCCAGTTCAGCAACACAGTCTCAGCGAAAAGCCGCAGCAGATGCAATTGCAGCAGAACGATCTTACCAACTGGCCCAGACAGAGCTTGAACTTGCACGTAACACCAATGCAGAGGCAACAGCAACGCAGAACGCTATTGCGAAAAGACGGGCGATGATCACGGCAAATGCCGCGCTGGTTCAGTCTAACCGTGCTGTTACTGCATCACAGCAGGCTCTTAACTCTGCGACCTCTGTGATGGGACTTGTCAAAAGTGGAGCAACAGGGCTGCTTTCACTGGTTGGTGGTCTGCCTGGATTACTGATGCTTGGCGCTGGTGCCTGGTACACCATGTACCAGAATCAGGAACAGGCCCGACAATCTGCCCGCGAATACGCAAACCAGATTGACGAGATCAAAGAGAAGACATCGAAAATGTCTCTTCCTGAGTTGGACAGCAACCGTAGTCAGACTGTCGCAGCACTGGAAGAACAAAAAAGGTTGATTACAGAACAGGAAAAAAGAGTAGCCAGCCTGAACCGTCAGATTAATGAACTCAATGAGGCGAGAAATAAACCGGGAATAACTCAAGAAAACGATCTCAATATTCTTAAGTCAATATCAATACTGACTGATCAAATTTCAGTTGAGGAAGAAAAACTTGCTCAACTGAGAGAAAAATCTCGATCGGTATCGCAAGCTCTTGAGGAAAACGAAAGGCGGCGTAATGACCTGATTAAAGAGCGAGCCTGGCGTCAAAACGCCGAGTATCAGTCTTTGGTAAACATGAATGGTCAGCATACTGAGTTCAACAGGCTGCTGGGGCTTGGTAATGATCTTCTTCGTGCGAGACAGGGACTTGCCAACATTCCTCTCCGTATACCTCAGGCCGATCTGACCAGCAAGCAGACTGATGCACTGGCGAAGAGTCGCCGTGAACTGGAGCTGTCACGGTTACAGGGAGAGGCGAAAGAGCGGGCGCGACTCGGATACGCTGCTGACGATCTCGGGCTTACAAATGATCCTCAGTATCAGACAAACAGACAGGAGTTGATAAACAACGGCCTGGCGGAATGGAGAAATAATCAGGCTAATAAGCCGAAAGCTAAAGGCGGGAAAACAGAAGCTGAAAAAACGGCGGATACTTACGACAAGCTGATTAAACAGCAGAAAGAGCAAATCGCTCTGGCTGGGCAAAATACCGAACTGGCTAAACTGAAATATCAGGTAAGTCAGGGTGAGCTTGCTACTCTGACCGAAACGCAGAAACAAACGCTTTTGCAAAATGCAGCACTTATCGACCAGCAGAAGATTCGTGAACAACTGGCTGCATATGAAGCAAACCTCGCTGATGCCAACGCCAGTGCTCGAGCCTCTAATCAGGCAGAGCTGACAGGGTACGGACAAGGAAGCCGCATCCGCGAACGTATGCAGGAAATGCTGCGCATACGGGAGGAATTTCAGCAGAAGAACGTTGATCTACAGCGGCAATATCAATCTGGAGATATTTCCGAGGACCTCTACCGTCAGGAACTGGCGCTGAATAATCGCTATCTCGATGAACGTCTTCGCGATCAGGAAGCTTATTACACTGCCTCTGATGCCCAGCGCAGCAACTGGACCGCTGGCATGCGTGAAGGATTCGCTAACTGGGCTGATACTGCTTCGGATTACGCTTCGCAATCTGCTGATCTGGTTAATAACTCCATGTCTGGGCTCGTCGGTAATATTTCTGATGCTCTGGCCGGTAATAAAGTCGACTGGGAAGACTGGGCCAATTCGGTGCTTCAGTCTATGCAGAAAATCATTCTGAACGCGATGCTGGTGGACTCCCTGCGGTCGGCCAGTAACAGCGGTTTTTTCAGTTCTATTGGCGGAATGTTTGGTGCGTCTGGGGCAGGAGGAAGCACCCCCTCAGGCACTTATAACTCTGCTGCGTCTGGTATCAAGTTGAATGCCAAAGGAGGCGCCTATGCTTCTGAAAGTCTCAGTGCTTACAGCAACAGCATTGTGAGGACGCCAACTTATTTTGCTTTCGCAAAAGGCGCGGGCCTGATGGGAGAAGCTGGGCCAGAAGCGATTATGCCGCTGACGCGTTCTGCCGATGGCTCTCTTGGGGTCCGTATGGTTGGGGCACAGCCTGCATCTGGTGGGAATGGAGATATCAATATTACCCAACACTTTTCCATCTCCGGTAACGGAGACGCGGCACTGAAACAGGCTATGCAGGAAGCTGCCCGTCAGGGAGCGACTGACGGTGCGAAACAGGCACGTCAGGATATCTTGCAGGACTTTTCCAATCGGGGCCAGGCGAGGCGCTTACTCGGCGTATAAAACAGGAGTTAACTATGGCTGCACTTGAATGGCCGGATGATGTCTGTCCGGCGTCTTTGTCGTGGCGACCTGAAAGCAACACAAAAACTTTTCGTTCTCCCTTCAACGGGGCATCACAGACTGTCCGTTTCCCAGGTACCCGTTGGGTATGTTCTCTGACCTTTAACAATCTTTCAGATGAGAAATCGCGGCGTATTGATGCGCTAATTGCTGAACTCGATGGTGAGTATGGCAGGGTGAAAATCCACGACTGGGGGCGGGGAGGAAGAACTCCGGCAGGTGTACCGGTTGTGAATGGTGCCAGTCAGACAGGGACACAATTGCAGACACGCGGATGGACTCCTGGCGTAATGGTTTTGAAACAAGGCGACTACATCACTGTGAACGATGAACTGAAGATGATCACCGCCGACGTGACGAGCGCGGCGAACGGGACAGCCATGATTACGTTTGCGCCTATGCTTCGTAGTTCCCCGCCTGCTAATGCTGCGATTGAGGTGGCGAAACCTTACGGCATTTTCAAACTGAAGGATAACCAGCAGGGGGCGGGGAACAGGGTGCCGGGTGTGTTCACCAGTTACACGCTGGAGCTTGAGGAGGCGTTTTAATGTTGTATTCACCATTTTCTGACGCAATGGTTGACTGGCTTTCCCGCGACCGGGTGACAGCGGTGATCGCCGCAAGCATTCAGTTTGAGTCCGGTACTGTTTACGTGCATTCAGGTACCGGGACGATAGTGCTGGGTGGCTACGTCTATTACGGAATGGGACGCATGGGCTCGATTGATGATGCCACCGAGACGAACACGACCAGCCCGACGCAGGTGAAGATGACGCTTTCCGGGCTTGACCTGACACTGTTCGCCAAAACACTGAATGAACGTTGTGTTGGTCGCAATGCTGAAATCTACCTGGTTGCGATGAACGATAACGGCGTGGTGCAGGTTGCCGATCTTCTGTTTAAAGGGAAAGTATCGGGTACCGGGGCCACAGCCGGGGAAACCAACGCCCTGCAATACACTATCAGTAATATTTTTGAAGACTGGCAACGACCTTTCCCGGATCGCTATACCGACGAATCACAGCAAGCCTCTTATTCTGGCGACCGCATATTCCGCTATGTGGCGCAGATGGCTGAACGTTCCATTTTCTGGGGCAACAAAAAGGATGCGCCTGGGTTTACTTATAAGTGAGGAAGCATGAAGCACCATGACTGGCAAAACAGATTAAATGCAGTGATGAAGGCCGCCATTGAGCGGCCTTTTTCATGGGGCAAACATGACTGTTGCCTGTTTGCGGCTGACTGCGCACAGGCCATGTGTGGCGCTGATTATGCGGCAGACTGGCGTGGAACTTATGACAGTGAAACCGGCGCAAAGAAAGCGATTCTTACAGGTGGCGGGACGCTGGAAAAAGTGATCGGCAAATACCTTGACGAGATTCCGGTGAAACTGGCGCAGCGTGGTGACATCGCCATCGTCGAGAACGGCGGGGCGAAGTGCGCTGGCGTGGTGTATTCCGGTTCGGTCTGGGTGCCTGGTGAAAATGGTCTGGTGAGTTTACGGGTAAAACCGCTGAGCGTCTGGAGGGTTCGTTAATGCCTGCTGCTATTCCTATCATTGCGACCGTTGCAGCAGGTGCTGCTGCTTCATATCAGTATTACGGGATCGCAATGGCTATCACTGTTGCCGCCCAGGTTGCAACTCAGGCACTCACCAAAAAACCATCAATCGATTCATACCGTGACACATCAGAACGTAAACAGGTTCTTCGTGCAGCGGCCAGCGCCAAAACGGTTGTGTATGGACGTACCACTGCCGCCGGTACGTTGTTCTTTTCAGAAGAACAGCCAGGCCAGCAGGATGATGGTGAAATGTTGCACCTGGCCGTTGCTCTCGCAGGGCATTCATTATCCAGCATCGGAACGGTATGGCTCGGCGACGAACCCATCAGCAGTTATCCCGAGCATGCCTCATTCCAGTTGCATACGAACCGGCAGACCGCTGATCCGTTCATGCTGTCGAACTGCCCGTCATGGAAAAATGACATGATCGGCAAGGGGATCACATGGCTTCGTGTCTCCCTGAAATTCAGCGCAGAGAAATTCCCGTCCGGTATTCCCAATATCAAGGTAGAGAAGTTTGGGCGCGTCGTATACGACCCGAGAACAGGCCTGACCGGATACAGTAACAATGCTGCGCTGGTCATCCTGGACTATTACCGCAACTACCTGAAGGTTCCTGATTCAGACATCAACTGGGATCAGTTTCAGGAAGCCGCCAACATCTGCGATGAGGATGTGATCACCGGCGGCAATACCGTCGAAAGACGCTACACGATCAACGGTGAGTTTGACCTCAGCGAAAACAAGGTGAGCATTCTGGAGGGGATGCTTGCGGCCTGTGCAGGAGACGTGACCTATATTGCCGGTAAGCATGGTTTGCTGGTTGGTGCGTACTATGGCCCGGCAACGGAAGTGATCACTGAAAGCCAGCTGGCCGGTGATATCGAAATCATGCCGGAAGTTTCCCAGTCTGAGCGTGTAAACACTATCAAAGGAACATTCGTCGATCCACAACAGGGATTTACTGAAGCTGATTTCCCATCCGTATCGGTAAGCGAGTGGGTGGCGGAGGACGGCGTCGAAATCTCGCAGGATATGAAACTGCGATTTGTGACGAGTGAGTTTCAGGCCCAGCGCCTGGCTGATGTGAAGTTAAAGCGTACCCGTATTGCCAGAACGATGAACGTTACGCTGAATCTCAGCGGCTACCGATATCGCCCTGGGATGTACGTGAAAGTCAATTTCCCGTCTATCGGCATTGTGAACGTTGAGATGCGGGTGACGGACTGGAAATTCGGTGTACAGAACGGCGTGCAACTGACACTGAAACAGGAAACGGCTGATGTATGGGGTGATGCTGTCGGTAAGCCTATAGAGCGCCCTCCATTCACTCAGTTACCGTCCGGTGGTGTTGCCCAGCCGCAGAACATGAAGTACACCGTAGAAGAAATCGGCCAGGTGGTCCAGGGGATACTGTCCTGGGAAAATATCGGGCAGGTTGTCTATAACAAAGTCGTTATTCGTCGTAATGGCCAGATGGTGCTTTCTGCTCAGGTGCCGGGGGCTTTCACTCGTCTGACTGGGTTGCCAAGGAATACTTACACTGCGCATGTTTCAGCGGTGAATCAGATGGGGGCTGAATCGCCGGAAGCTTATCTTGAGTTCAGTGTTGAAGCGCCGCCGCCGCCCTCGCATGTTGATATTGAGCAGGGTTTCTTTGCGGTGACGATGATCCCCCGTCTTGCCGCTATCACCAACGTTTCCACCCAGTTCGACTTCTGGACATCAGGTGAGACGCAACTGTCGGGCACCTCAACTGAAATCGTTGAGGGCAACGCCAGCAGAGAGGGGATGGGCACCACGTGGACCAGCAATCAGTTGCAGGTCGGGCATACCTATTACTGGTATATCAGGACCATTAACGCATTCGGTGCTTCTGCATTTATCGAAGTCCCTGCTCTGTGCTCAATGGATACAGGAAGCCTGATCGACCTCATTGATGATTCTGTTCAGAATTCCGAAGCGTTCCAGAACGTTAAAGGCGGGGTTGATACAAACCTTGAAGGCATAATGGAAAATGCCCTCGCCAATCACGGCACGGTCCAGCGTCAGTTTGAGCAGTATGGTGAAGTGAAAGCCGAAGTCATGACGGTGACCACCACGGTTGCAAATCTTGATGGCGCATTCGCTGAACTCGCTGATTATGTTCAGGCGCAGATCGGGCCTGATGGTGAACTGATGGCGGCTGTAAATCAGAAATTAACAGCTGAAGTGAAAAGCGATGGCACTGCGAAAGCATCGTACACACTGGACCTTGGGATTGTCAGAAACGGTGTGAAATATAACACCGGGTTTGGCATGTCCATTGAGCCATCGGGCAGCACCTATAAATCCACCGTGGTTTTTGCTGCTGATCAGTTCGGCATTTATTCTGGTAGCGATCCGGGAAATTATACCGCCGCTTTCTTTGTCTATAACGGACAGGTATTTATCCGCGATGCGCTTATTCAGGATGCCAGTATCACCAATGCCAAAATTGCGAACTATATCCGCTCGAATAATTTCCTCGCCGGAACACGTGGCTGGAATATAGATAAGAGTGGCGACTGTGAATTCCATGGAAAACTGTATGCGACCAGTGGCCAGTTTGCATTTAACGGTGTGAATAATACGGTCGTTATTAACGGCAATGGAATTACTGTCAATCTGTCTGGCGGTGGACGAGTCGTTGTCGGTAAATGGTAGGTGAATTATGCCAGAAGGTATTCTGATTGATTATAACGATGGTCGCCCGGTGATGGCGATTACTGCGGGGCTTCGTGCCCCGTCATATTGTGGCGCAACATCCGGGCAATATGGAGATGGGGGAGGTTCCAGTTACAGTGTCCCTGTTACCATGACTGCTGGTTCAGAGCTTGTCACCATTGCACGAAGGCCAGTTGTAATTCAGGATTTTACAAATCCTCCAAATATTTATTTTATGTCTTCCGTAACAAGGAATGGAAATTCATCGGTAAATATTAACTTTGGTAAAAAAGGGTTCAGGAATGGCGAGAAGGTCGATTTTGACGCAACATTTCTCGAAATACTCCCTGCCGCTACATATAACGAAGGGATTCTGGTCGCCAGTTCAACGGATTTTACCGCTATTTCGAATCGCTCACTATTGATGACCTGTGCTTATACAGGCCGAATTACTGTAAACGGGAGTACGGTGCTACCCGTCTCAGGTATTCCATTTGGCAAATGGGATAATCCAAATGTTTCTGTTGCATTTGACGGGACCAATATCATTGTACGGAGTATCTCTTATAGCGGAACGGATGATGTCACCGCATCCGTCACAATTGACCTTGCAATATTTAATCAGACTGCGCCGGTCGGTGGTGATGGCATCACTATGACAAATCCAGCAGGTCAGGTGACGTTTTCAACACAAAAGCGACCAATGGTCTATGACCGGACCATTCAGATAACTGACTCCTTCCAGAGTATTGGTGGTGGGTACTGCCATCTTACCAATACCGGGACACAAACCAGAATGGTTAACGGGGTCGCCAATGTGCGTACTAAAGGGATCGTCATGTCTGGTGGAAGCATACGTTCAGCATATAACCGTGTTTTCGGTAACTACAACGTTAGCGGCTGGGATGCCACATTTAACCAGAATATCAGCATGCCGCTTCTTATCATTCCTAACATGTATTGAGGAAACCCCATGTCCGCAGGAACGTTAACCCTGACCAATAAATCAGAGACTGTAACGGGTAATGGAACAGCATTTATCACCGAACTGGCTTCAGGCGCTTTTATAGTCGCGACGGTCGGCGGGATTTCTTACACGCTACCTGTGAAAAGTGTCAACAATTCAACATCAGTTACGCTTGTCAACAAATACACTGGCCCGACACAGTCCGGGGTGGCATGGAATGCAGTATCACGTGACACGCAGAACCAGGTTACAGCGGCGCTGGTGGTACAAAGCACCGAGGCGTTGCGTGGACTGAACTACGACAAGCAAAACTGGCAGCAGTTTTTTACGGCAGAAGGTGATGTAACCATTACTCTTCCGGATAATAGCCAGATAACCGGACCCTCTGCAAAAAAATTGATCAGCAGTGTTATCACGATTGATGAAGTGCGATCTTTAATTGATGCTATATGTCCGGTGGGTATGATGATTAACTGGCCTTCTGTAGTTCTACCTGATAACACATCTCTTGGCGTTAAATACCTGCGTCTTAATGGGGCATCATTCAGTAAAACGCTTTATCCGAAGCTCGGGGCGATTTACACCTCCGGTGTTTTACCCGATGTGCGGGGCGATGTAGTACGTGGGTATGATGATGGCAGGGGTATTGATCAGGGACGAGCGATCCTTTCAGAGCAGGCTGATGCAATCCAGAATATAACAGCAACGCTGAATGTACGCGGAATGCCTGGACTGTCAACCGGCTTACTTTTTTCAGCATCCGGAGCTTTCAGTTTGTCATCGGGTACAGGGGCTTCGGTTATTGGTGCGACGGGAGCCACATCATCAACAGCAATGGATGTGCTTTCATTCTCCGCAGAAAACGTTGCGAGAACAGCGACAGAAACCCGCATGCGTAACATGGCATGGAATATGATTGTGAGGGCAACGTAATGATTCAGTTCGATAATGCAGGGCTGGCTACAGCAGATGGACAACTAAAAGTATATGTCACCGACGATCGCGGCTTTCTGGTTGGTGAGGCGGTGGCGCAGATCAGCGAGGGAACGTCACTACCTGCGCACTCATATACAGATTTGCCGCCAACGGCCGGCGACAGTGAAGTGGTTATGCGCAGTTCTGACGGTCACCATTGGCTTGTTCTGCCAGACTACCGGGGACAAACTGCGTATGCGAAAGACGGCAGCGGAACAATGGAAATCAAAGAAGCAGGTGAAGTTCCGGATGCATATACCCTGGTAAAACCGCAAACAGAATTTGATTTATGGGATGGGGTTATGTGGGTAACTGATGAAGTGGCAGCACATACAGCCGCTGTAGCGAAAGCTGAAGCCTGCCGTCAGCAGCTGATAGACAACGCCATGCAATCTATTGGCACTATTCAGTTGAAGATACAGATGGGAAGAGCGTTAAGCGATAAGGAAAAATGGAAGTTGAATGCGGTTCTGGACTACACAGACGAGGTATTAGCTATTGAAACAGACTCGCCTGACAACATCCAATGGCCAGAACTTCATTTATGATGAAATAGCCGCAACCACACCGTATGCAAGAGTGGGTTGCGGCTGACTGACGAACGTCCGATAGTGCGAGTATTGAATGATTGTCAGCCGCCGCGGATTCTACATATGCAATATGACAAATCAATGCGTTTAATCTGAAACCAGCCACATATCAGATTCTTCAAACATTTCCTCAAGCATGCGGTTCAGCCGTTCTTTCTCAGTTTTGGTGCAGTCGCTGTTTAAGGCGTTAGCCTGCATTGGCTTTACCCTCACCTCAGCATCGGGAAAAATCCGGTGCACCCGCTTCGTCAATTCGGTCAGAATGATGTTACTTGCACCTGGCAACCCGGCAACGTTTCTCTTGTCATAAACCAGCTCAACAAACATTTTTACCTTCCCCCTTTACTGGTTGGATATACAGTTATTATTGACTGGTTATCCATACAGCGTCAAGCGAGCTACAAGCCAGTTTTGAATGATTTTTTGGGGCAAGTGTGGGGCAAAAAATACCCCTTTGGGGCATATTGGGACATGGTTGGGACGTTATAGCGCATATGAACTTTGCCGAATTTCATATGATGTTAATTTTTAATGCATTGAATATGCTAAAGAAAACACATGCTCTTGGGCGTTCTTTAGTGATTTTTAAAATGCCTGCGTCACGCAGTTAAAGTGGCGGGCGTACTCTTCAAGACCGGTGATGCCAAGACGCACCCATTTTGGGTGCGACCATTGCGGCAGACCAATGTAGATCATAAGGCGTTGACGATCTCTTCTGTGCTGCGCACCCGCGCAATACGAGGGAAGATGTGCGTCAGGCTGTTCTGATGCTGGTCGGCGCTGGCGGCGCTACAGGCGTCTTCGGCAATCACCAGGCTAAAACCCAGCTCCCAGGCGTTACGTGCGGTGGACTCGACGCCGATATTGGTCGAAATCCCGCACAGTACGATGGTGTCGATACCGCGGCGGCGTAACTGAAGCTCAAGATCCGTGCCATAGAATGCGCCCCACTGGCGCTTGGTCACTTCCAGATCGCTGTCGTCTTTGCCCAGCGCAGGCGGATAGGTCCACCAGTTTTCCGGCAGCGCTTGGGCCGGTGCCTGTGCATCTACGGGTTGTTTGAGCGCTTCGGCGTAATCATCAGACCAGCCCACGCGGACCATTACCACCGGGGAGCCGTTAGCACGAAACGTCTGTGCCAGCCGGGCAGCGCGCGCCACCACGTCATTGGCAGAATGAGGGCCGCCGGCGAAGGGCAGGATCCCTTCCTGCAGGTCGATAATGACCAGGGCGGTCGTTTTTGCGTTCAGTTGTAACATGATAACTCCCGTCAAGAATCGAAATTCCATTACACCTTAATCGCGATTGGGTGTGTAACGAGCGACAATTTTTGTTATTTTTTGTGAGAATACGCAATGCCCGTCCAGGAAACAGGCGTACAGTCAGTACCGGGCTTATCGTGCGGCGGAATTTCCAGTATAATAGCCGCCTTTTTTCATTCAGTTGTGACATACAGTTAAAGCTGCGACATCGTGGCCTGCAAGACAGGCGACAATCCGCCTGCGGCTAATTAAGGGATATCTCATGCGTACAGAATATTGCGGACAGTTGCGTCTGTCCCACGTGGGGCAGCAGGTGACTCTGTGTGGTTGGGTCAACCGTCGTCGTGATCTTGGTAGTCTGATCTTCATCGACATGCGCGATCGCGAAGGTATCGTGCAGGTGTTTTTCGATCCGGATCGTGCGGACGCGTTAAAGCTGGCCTCTGAACTGCGTAATGAGTTCTGCATCCAGGTGACGGGCACCGTGCGTGCGCGTGACGAGAAAAACGTTAACAGCGAAATGGCGACTGGCGAAATCGAAGTGCTGGCCTCTTCGCTGACGATCATCAACCGTGCAGAATCACTGCCGCTTGACTCTAACCACGTGAACACCGAAGAAGCGCGTCTGAAATACCGTTATCTGGATCTGCGTCGCCCGGAAATGGCGCAACGCCTGAAAACCCGCGCAAAGATCACAAGCCTGGTACGTCGCTTTATGGACGACCACGGTTTCCTCGATATCGAAACCCCGATGCTGACCAAAGCCACGCCGGAAGGCGCGCGTGACTATCTGGTTCCTTCGCGTGTACACAAAGGCAAATTTTACGCCCTGCCGCAGTCACCACAGCTGTTTAAACAACTGCTGATGATGTCCGGCTTTGACCGTTACTACCAGATCGTCAAATGCTTCCGCGACGAAGACCTGCGTGCTGACCGTCAGCCTGAATTTACCCAGATCGATGTGGAAACCTCCTTCATGACCGCCGAACAGGTACGTGAAGTGATGGAAGCGCTGGTGCGTAACCTGTGGAATGAGGTGAAAGGTGTGGAACTGGGTGACTTCCCGGTCATGACTTTTGCTGAAGCCGAGCGTCGTTACGGTTCTGACAAACCGGACCTGCGTAACCCGATGGAACTGGTGGACGTTGCCGACCTGCTGAAGGCCGTTGAGTTTGCCGTGTTCTCTGGCCCAGCGAACGATCCGAAAGGTCGCGTTGCTGCGCTGCGTGTACCAGGCGGAGCGAGCTTAAGTCGTAAGCAGATCGACGACTACGGTAACTTCATTAAGATCTACGGCGCGAAAGGTCTGGCTTATATCAAAGTCACCGAGCGAGCGAAAGGTCTGGAAGGTATCAACAGCCCGGTGGCGAAATTCCTCAATGCGGAAATCGTGGAAGCCATCCTTGAGCGCACTGGCGCGCAGGACGGCGATATGATTTTCTTCGGTGCGGACAACAAGAAAGTGGTGGCTGACGCGCTGGGCGCGCTGCGTCTGAAACTGGGTAAAGACCTGGGTCTGACTGACGAAACGAAATGGGCGCCGCTGTGGGTCATCGACTTCCCGATGTTTGAAGACGACGGCGAAGGCGGCCTGACCGCGATGCACCACCCGTTCACCTCACCGAAAGACATGACGGCTGCAGAACTGAAAGCGGCGCCGGAAGACGCGGTGGCGAATGCCTACGATATGGTGATCAACGGCTACGAAGTCGGTGGTGGTTCCGTGCGTATTCACAGCGGTGAAATGCAGCAGACCGTGTTTGGCATTCTGGGCATCAATGAACAGGAACAGCGTGAGAAGTTTGGCTTCCTGCTCGACGCACTGAAATACGGTACGCCGCCGCACGCGGGTCTGGCATTCGGTCTTGACCGTTTGACCATGCTGCTGACCGGCACCGATAATATTCGTGACGTAATCGCCTTCCCGAAAACCACCGCTGCGGCGTGTCTGATGACCGAAGCGCCGAGCATCGCGAACCCGGCAGCACTGGCTGAACTGGGTATCGACGTGGTGAAGAAGGAAGAGAAAAACTGATATGGCTGATATGCACGAAATCATTCGCGCTACCTCGCGGCGGCAACGGAGTGAGTTCCCATGATCATAGCTAACACTATGAATGGGATGAGCGAAGGCAGCCAACAACGAGATAGCGTGAAGGATAAAGTGTATAAGCGTCCCGTTTCGGTTCTGGTCGTTATCTACGCGCAGGACTCGAAACGGGTGTTGATGTTACAGCGACGCGACGATCCTGAATTCTGGCAGTCGGTTACCGGCAGTGTGGAAGAGGGAGAGACCGCGTCGCAGGCCGCCATGCGCGAAGTAAAGGAAGAGGTCGCCATTGACGTTGCGGTTGAGCAACTGACCTTAATTGACTGTCAGCGCACGGTGGAGTTTGAGATTTTTTCTCATTTACGTCATCGCTATGCACCGGGTGTGTTGCGCAATACAGAATCCTGGTTCTGCCTTGCGCTGCCGCACGAGCGTCAGATCGTTTTTAGCGAACATCTGGCCTACCAGTGGCTTGATGCGCCAGCTGCGGCGGCGCTCACTAAGTCATGGAGCAACCGGCAGGCGATTGAAGAATTTGTGATTAACATCGCCTGAGAGGGCGTGCTTTTTTGAGGAAATATTTATGGCAGGTCATAGTAAATGGGCCAACACCAGACACCGTAAAGCGGCGCAGGATGCGAAGCGCGGCAAAATCTTCACCAAGATTATTCGTGAGCTGGTGACAGCAGCCAAACTGGGCGGCGGCGATCCGGATGCGAACCCGCGTCTGCGTGCGGCTATCGACAAAGCGCTGGCTAACAATATGACCCGTGACACGCTGAACCGTGCAATCGCCCGCGGCGTGGGTGGTGATGATGATGCGAACATGGAAACCATCATCTATGAAGGTTATGGTCCTGGCGGCACTGCCGTGATGATTGAATGTCTGTCTGACAACCGTAACCGTACCGTTGCCGAAGTGCGTCATGCCTTCAGCAAAACCGGGGGTAACCTGGGCACGGATGGTTCTGTTTCCTACCTGTTCAGCAAAAAAGGCGTCATCTCTTTCGAGAAAGGGGATGAAGACGCCATTATGGAAGCGGCACTGGAAGCGGGTGCGGAAGACGTGGTGACCTTCGATGATGGCGCGATTGATGTCTACACGGCATGGGAAGAGATGGGTAAAGTGCGTGACGCACTGGAAGCCGCCGGTCTGAAAGCCGACAGTTCTGAAGTCTCTATGATCCCGTCGACCAAAGCGGAAATGGATGCGGAAACCGCACCGAAACTGATGCGTCTGATCGACATGCTGGAAGATTGTGACGACGTGCAGGAAGTTTATCACAACGGTGAAATCTCTGATGAGGTTGCCGCTACATTAGAATGATGGGGCTTAATCCCGTTAGAACCGGAGGCGCGTGATGTCCATCATTCTCGGTATTGATCCGGGCTCCCGCATCACCGGTTACGGCGTGATACGTCAGGTCGGTAGACAACTGACGTATCTCGGCAGCGGCTGCATTCGTACCAAAGTCGACGATCTTCCGTCACGCCTGAAGCTGATTTATGCCGGCGTGACGGAAATCATCACCCAGTTTCAGCCCGACTACTTTGCCATCGAGCAGGTGTTTATGGCGAAGAACGCCGATTCTGCGCTCAAACTGGGGCAGGCGCGCGGGGTAGCGATTGTGGCGGCGGTCAACCAGGAACTGCCGGTATTTGAATACGCGGCACGTCAGGTCAAGCAGACGGTGGTTGGCATTGGTAGCGCAGAGAAAAGTCAGGTGCAGCACATGGTGCGAACCTTGCTGAAACTGCCCGCGAATCCGCAGGCGGATGCGGCAGATGCGTTGGCCATCGCTATTACGCACTGCCATGTTAGTCAGAATGCGATGCAAATGAGCGAATCACGCCTCAATCTTGCCCGAGGTCGCTTGCGATAATGACAAATGAGGCTGGATATCTATCCAGCCTTTTTTTATGATACAGCTTTACTTTCGGCCCAACGCAGGAGCGTAACGTGATAGGCAGACTCAGAGGCATCATTCTGGAAAAACAACCCCCGCTGGTGTTACTCGAAGTGGGCGGCGTCGGCTATGAAGTGCATATGCCCATGACCTGTTTTTATGAGCTCCCGGAATCCGGAAAAGAAGCCGTTGTCTTTACCCACTTCGTGGTTCGCGAAGACGCGCAGCTGCTGTACGGTTTTAACAATAAGCAAGAGCGCACGTTGTTTAAAGAACTCATTAAAACCAACGGCGTCGGGCCTAAACTGGCGCTGGCGATCCTCTCCGGGATGTCCGCACAGCAGTTCGTCAATGCTGTCGAACGCGAAGAACTGGGCGCGCTGGTCAAGCTGCCTGGTATTGGCAAAAAAACGGCTGAACGACTGATTGTCGAAATGAAGGACCGTTTCAAGGGTCTGCATGGCGATCTCTTTACGCCAGCCGCCGATCTGGTGCTGACCTCGCCAGCGAGCCCGGCGACGGACGATGCCGAACAGGAAGCGGTTGCGGCGCTGGTGGCGCTGGGCTATAAACCACAGGAAGCCAACCGCATGGTGAGCAAAATCGCTCGCCCGGATGCCAGCAGTGAAACACTGATCCGCGAAGCCCTGCGCGCCGCGTTATGAGGTAAAGGATGATAGAAGCAGATCGCCTGATTTCGGCAGGTGCCGCACTCACAGAAGATGTCGCCGATCGCGCCATTCGCCCGAAATTACTCGAAGAGTATATCGGTCAACCTCAGGTGCGTTCGCAGATGGAGATTTTCATCCAGGCGGCAAAACTGCGGGGTGATGCGCTCGACCACCTGCTGATTTTTGGTCCTCCCGGACTGGGGAAAACCACGCTTGCCAATATCGTTGCCAATGAAATGGGCGTCAATCTGCGTACCACTTCCGGTCCGGTGCTGGAAAAAGCGGGCGATCTGGCTGCGATGCTGACCAACCTTGAGCCGCACGACGTACTGTTTATCGATGAGATCCATCGACTGTCGCCGGTGGTGGAAGAGGTGCTCTATCCAGCGATGGAAGATTATCAGCTGGATATTATGATCGGCGAAGGGCCGGCGGCGCGTTCAATTAAAATCGATTTGCCGCCGTTTACCCTGATTGGCGCAACGACTCGCGCGGGTTCACTGACCTCTCCTCTGCGCGATCGCTTTGGCATTGTGCAGCGTCTGGAATTTTATCAGGTGCCGGATCTCCAGCATATCGTTGGGCGCAGCGCGCGCTTTATGGGGCTGGAGATGAGCGAGGAAGGGGCGCTGGAAGTGGCGCGTCGCGCACGCGGTACGCCGCGTATCGCCAACCGGCTACTGCGGCGCGTACGGGATTTTGCCGAAGTGAAGCATGATGGCACCATTTCCGCCGATATAGCTGCTAAGGCGCTGGATATGTTGAACGTGGATGCGGAAGGGTTTGATTACATGGACCGCAAGCTGCTGCTGGCGGTGATCGACAAATTCTTTGGCGGACCGGTCGGGCTGGATAACCTGGCGGCAGCCATCGGTGAAGAGCGTGAAACCATTGAAGATGTGCTGGAGCCGTATCTGATTCAGCAAGGTTTTTTGCAGCGCACGCCGCGCGGAAGAATGGCGACAGTACGCGCCTGGAACCACTTTGGCATTACGCCACCGGAAATGCCTTAATGCCTGATGGTGCTGCGCTTATCCGGCCTACAAAATCACGTAGGCCGGATAAGACACGTTAGCGTTGCCATCCGGCAACATACCCGTCAGCTTGCCTGCTTCTTCATCATGCTGAAGATAAACAGCAGTGCGGCGCACAGCACCACTGATGGGCCCGCAGGGGTATCGTAGAAGGCCGAGAAGGTCAGCCCACCTGTAACCGCTATCATTCCAGTTCCTACTGCAACGCCAGCCATCTGTTCCGGCGTCCGCGCAAAACGACGCGCCGTAGCTGCCGGGATAATCAGCAACGAGGTGATGATCAGCGCCCCGACGAACTTCATCGCCACGCCAATGGTTAATGCTGTCACCAGCATCAGTAAAAGCTTCACGCGCTGCAGTTTCACCCCGTCAACAAATGCCAGATCGGGGCTGATGGTCATTGACAGCAGATTGCGCCATTGCCAGAAGAGGATCGCCAGCACGATCACCACTCCCATGGCGATAGAGATCAAATCGTCCGGCGTAACCGCCAGCAGATCGCCAAACAGGTAAGCCATCAGATCCACGCGAATATTCGACATCAGGCTGACCACGACCAGGCCCAGCGACAGCGCACTGTGCGCCATAATGCCAAGCAGCGTATCGATGGCAAGGTGAGGGCGCTTCTCCAGCCAGACCAGGCCTGTCGCCAGCATTAGCGTCACGGCAATGACCGCATAGAAAGGGTTCACATCCAACAACAGGCCAAAAGCGACGCCGAGCAGCGACGCATGTGCCAGCGTATCACCAAAATAAGACATCCGACGCCAGACGACAAATGAACCCAGTGGACCCGCCGCACAGGCCAGCATGATCCCGGCTAACCAGCCAGGCAGTAATAATTCAATCATGATTGACCATTTCCCCGGCGCAACACAATACGACCCTGCAGGTCGTGGCGGTGATTATGATGATGACGGTAAATTCCCAGTTGCTCCGCGCCGCGAGGGCCGAACATCGAGATAAATTCCGGGTGCATGGAAACGATTTCAGGAGTACCTGAACAGCAAATGTGATGATTCAGACACAACACTTCGTCGGTTTTTGCCATCACCAGATGCAGGTCATGGGACACCATCAGCACGGCGCAATCCAGCTCACGACGTAACTGATCGATAAGGTCGTACAGCGCGACCTGGCCGTTGACATCTACGCCCTGAGTGGGTTCGTCAAGCACCAGAAGCTGTGGCTGATTGAGGAGCGCGCGCGCTAACAGGACGCGCTGCGTCTCGCCGCCGGAGAGCTTTTGCATCGGCGCGTCAATCAGATGCCCGGCCTGTACACGTTTCAGGGCCGGCAGGATGTCATCTTTCTTCGTATCGGGGCGCAGGCGTAAGAAACGACTGACGGTAAGCGGCAGGGTGGTATCGAGATACAATTTCTGCGGAACGTAGCCAATTCGCAGCTTACCATTACGCGTGATCACCCCTTCATCCGGGGCGACCAGTCCGAGAACGACGCGAACCAGCGTTGACTTCCCGGCGCCATTTGGGCCGAGTAGCGTTAAAATTTTTCCGGGTCTCAGTTCAAGCGAAACGTCAGAAAGGACGCGGCGCTGGCCGAAAGAGACCGAGACATTTTCCAGTGAAACCAAAGTCGTCATGTCAATTTTAGTCTTGCAGAAGTTATAGAATGTTATAATATCACATTTCTCACATTCATTACGATGATTGGTCGCATTATGTTACATAAAAATACGCTTCTTTTCGCTGCATTATCCGCCGCTCTTTGGGGCAGTGCAACACAGGCGGCAAATGCCGCCGTTGTCGCTTCTCTCAAGCCATTAGGGTTCATTGCTTCTGCCATTGCTGATGGCGTCACGGAGACCCAAGTCTTACTTCCGGATGGGGCATCCGAACATGATTATTCACTACGTCCATCTGACGTAAAACGCTTACAGGGCGCGGACTTAGTTGTCTGGATTGGGCCGGAAATGGAAGCGTTCATGGAAAAGTCCGTCAGCAACATTCCCGCCGCTAAACAGGTAACGATTGCGCAACTCAAAGACGTGAAACCGTTGCTCATGAAAGGGGCTGACGATGATGATGATGAGCACGACCACGATCATGACCACGGCGAAAAAGGTGACGCACATCACCATCATGGTGATTACAACATGCATCTTTGGCTCTCCCCAGAGATAGCGCGGGCCTCAGCGGTTGCAATCCATGAAAAATTAGTGGAACTTATGCCGCAAAGTCGAGCCAAACTTGACGCCAACCTGAAGGATTTTGAGGCACAATTAGCCGCAACCGATAAGCAGGTCGGTAACGAGCTCGCACCGCTCAAGGGCAAAGGGTATTTCGTTTTTCATGACGCCTATGGCTATTACGAAAAACACTACGGACTCACTCCATTGGGTCACTTCACCGTCAACCCTGAGATACAACCTGGTGCGCAGCGTTTACATGAAATAAGAACACAGTTGGTTGAGCAAAAAGCAACCTGCGTTTTTGCTGAGCCACAGTTCAGGCCAGCGGTCGTTGAAGCCGTTGCGAGAGGGACATCCGTTCGAATGGGAACGTTGGATCCCCTCGGGACAAACATCAAACTGGGTAAAACGAGCTATTCAGCGTTCTTGAACCAACTAGCGAACCAGTATGCGAGCTGCCTGAAAGGAGATTAATGAGGAAGTGAATACGTGCAACAGATAGCCCGCTCTGTCGCCCTGGCATTTAATAATCTGCCCAGACCCCATCGCGTTATGCTGGGGTCGCTTACTGTTCTAACACTGGCCGTTGCTGTCTGGCGGCCTTACGTTTATCACCCGGAATCTGCCCCCATTGTTAAAACGATCGAACTGGAGAAGAGCGAAATTCGTTCACTGCTCCCGGAGGCCAGCGAGCCTATCGATCAGGCGGCACAGGAAGATGAAGCCATTCCTCAGGATGAGCTGGACGACAAAACCTCGGGAGAAGCGGGCGTTCATGAATATGTCGTTTCGACGGGCGATACCCTCAGCAGCATTCTGAATCAGTACGGCATTGATATGGGTGATATCACCCAGCTTGCCGCGTCCGATAAAGAGCTGCGTAATCTGAAGATTGGTCAACAGCTCTCCTGGACGCTGACCGCGGACGGCGATTTACAGCGTCTGACGTGGGAAATGTCGCGTCGCGAAACCCGTACCTATGACCGTACTGCGGCGAACGGCTTTAAAATGAGCGCGGAAACGCAGCAGGGCGATTGGGTAAACAGCCTGATGAAAGGCACCGTTGGCAACAGTTTTGTCGCCAGTGCGAAAGCTGCCGGGCTGACCAGCGCTGAAATTAGCGCGGTGATCAAAGCGATGCAGTGGCAGATGGACTTCCGCAAACTGAAAAAAGGCGATGAGTTCTCTGTGCTGATGTCTCGTGAAATGCTGGACGGCAAGCGTGAGCAGAGCCAGTTGTTGGGCGTGCGTTTGCGTTCAGAAGGTAAAGATTATTACGCTATCCGTGCCGAAGACGGAAAGTTCTACGACCGCAATGGTACCGGGCTGGCGAAAGGCTTCCTGCGTTTCCCGACGGCGAAACAGTTCCGCATTTCGTCTAACTTCAACCCGCGTCGAACCAACCCGGTTACCGGACGTGTCGCGCCACACAGAGGCGTGGACTTCGCGATGCCGCAGGGGACGCCGGTGCTGTCCGTGGGTGACGGTGAAGTCGTCGTGGCGAAACGCAGCGGTGCGGCTGGCTATTATGTGGCGGTGCGTCACGGTCGTACCTATACCACGCGCTATATGCACCTGCGGAAACTGCTGGTGAAACCGGGACAAAAGGTTAAACGTGGCGATCGTATCGCACTCTCCGGTAACACCGGACGTTCTACTGGCCCGCATCTTCACTATGAAGTCTGGATTAACCAGCAGGCGGTTAACCCGCTGACGGCGAAACTGCCGCGTACCGAAGGACTGACCGGTAAAGATCGTACCGATTACCTGGCGCAGGTCAAAGAGGTTCTGCCGCAGTTACGCTTCGATTAATCACTCATGACCTCAAAGCCGGTACGCAGCGCGTGTGCCGGCTTTTTTATTTTGTGCGCGGCAGGGTGCGCCGCTACACTATCATCAGATTTACTTTTCGCGTCATCAGGCACTGGATAAGCATGGAAACAAAAAAAAATAATAGTGAGTACATCCCTGAGTTTGAGAAATCTTTTCGCCATCCGCGTTACTGGGGCGCATGGCTGGGCGTCGCGGCGATGGCGGGTATCGCCTTAACCCCTGCATCCTTTCGCGACCCGCTGCTGGCAAAACTGGGCCGTTTCGCCGGGCGTCTGGGTAAAAGCTCGCGTCGCCGGGCGTTGATTAACCTGTCATTGTGCTTTCCGGAACGTAGCGAAGCTGAGCGCGAGGCTATCGTCGATGAGATGTTTTCAACTGCGCCGCAGGCCATGGCGATGATGGCGGAACTGGCGATTCGCGGTCCGGAAAAAATTCAGTCACGCGTTGACTGGGAAGGGCTTGAAATCATCGAGGAGATGCACCGCAACAACGAAAAGGTGATCTTCCTGGTGCCGCATGGCTGGGGTGTGGATATTCCGGCAATGTTAATGGCGTCTCAGGGCCAGAAGATGGCGGCAATGTTCCATAATCAGGGAAACCCGGTGTTTGATTACGTCTGGAACACGGTGCGTCGCCGCTTTGGTGGTCGCCTGCATGCGCGTAATGACGGCATCAAGCCGTTCATTCAGTCTGTTCGTCAGGGGTACTGGGGATATTATCTGCCCGATCAGGATCATGGTCCTGAACACAGTGAGTTTGTCGATTTCTTTGCCACCTATAAAGCGACGTTGCCGGCCATTGGTCGACTGATGAAAGTGTGTCGGGCGCGCGTCATTCCGCTGTTCCCGGTATACAACGGCGATACCCACCGGTTGACGATTCAGGTGCGCCCGCCCATGGACGATCTTCTGACCGCAGATGACAACACTATTGCCCGTCGAATGAATGAAGAGGTGGAAATTTTTGTTGGCCCGCATCCCGAGCAATATACCTGGATCCTGAAACTGCTGAAGACCCGCAAACCGGGCGAGATCCAGCCGTATAAGCGCAAAGATCTCTACCCCCTCAAATAAAAAAAGGCCTCTCACATGAGAGGCCTCTTTGTATCAGCCGTCGATTACTCGACGGTCAGAATACGCGTGGTATTGGTTGAGCCAATGGTGCTCATCACGTCGCCTTGCGTCACGATCACCAGATCGCCGGACACCAGGTAGCCTTTGTCACGCAGCAGATTCACCGCTTCGCTTGCTGCGACAACGCCTTCCGCCGCACTGTCGAAATGCACCGGCGTGACGCCACGGTACAGCGACGTCAGGTTCAGCGTACGCTCATGACGTGACATGGCGAAAATCGGCAGGCCGGAGCTGATGCGAGAAGTCATCAGCGCAGTACGACCGGATTCCGTCATGGTAATGATCGCGGTCACCCCTTTCAGGTGGTTTGCCGCGTACATGGCGGACATCGCAATCGCTTCTTCAACATTGTCGAACTGCACGTCCAGACGATGTTTGGAGACATTGATGCTGGGGATTTTTTCTGCACCCAGGCAGACACGCGCCATCGCCGCGACGGTTTCCGCCGGGTACTGGCCTGCCGCCGTTTCGGCTGACAGCATGACCGCATCGGTACCATCCAGCACGGCGTTCGCGACGTCCATCACTTCCGCACGGGTTGGCATTGGGTTGGTGATCATCGACTCCATCATCTGGGTCGCGGTAATCACCGCGCGGTTCAACTTACGTGCGCGACGAATCAACGTCTTCTGGATGCCGACCAGTTCCGGATCGCCAATCTCAACGCCGAGGTCGCCACGAGCGACCATCACCACGTCAGAAGCCAGAATGATGTCATCCATCGCATTCTGGTCGCAGACCGCTTCCGCACGCTCAACTTTGGCCACAATCTTGGCATCACAGCCCGCATCACGCGCCAGGCGGCGAGCGTAGTTCAGATCTTCGCCGCAACGCGGGAAGGAGACAGCCAGATAGTCAACGCCAATCTGAGCGGCGGTCACGATATCGGCTTTGTCTTTTTCGGTCAGGGCTTCTGCGGAGAGACCGCCGCCCAGCTTGTTGATGCCTTTGTTGTTGGAGAGCGGGCCGCCCACGGTCACTTCCGTGAACACTTTCATACCCTGAACTTCCAGCACTTTTAACTGCACGCGGCCATCGTCGAGCAGCAGAATGTCGCCAGGTACCACGTCTGCTGGCAGACCTTTGTAGTCAATGCCGACTTTTTCCTTGTCGCCTTCACCTTTACCCAGGTTGGCATCCAGGAGAAATTTGTCACCGATGTTGAGGAATACTTTGCCTTCTTTAAAGGTAGAGACGCGAATTTTTGGCCCCTGGAGATCACCCAGAATGCCTACGTGGCGTCCCAATCTGGCAGCGATCTCACGAACTTTATCCGCGCGCATTTTATGATCTTCTGGCGAACCGTGAGAGAAATTCATCCGCACGACGTTAGCACCAGCAGCGATAATCTTTTCAAGATTGTTATCGCGGTCGGTAGCCGGGCCTAATGTCGTAACGATTTTGGTTCTGCGAAGCCTTCTGGACATGTAATACTCCGTTGACTGAAACAACTAGGTGTTGCGTGAAAATTGATCCGGCAGTTCTGAAAACCTTACCCCCGTCATACTTCTGGTTGCCTGTGCGTTGGCCTCCTTGCTCACCCCAGTCACTGATTTCAGTAAGCTCCTGAAGATTCGCTGTGTTGCCGCCTTTCCACAACTCGAATTACGTAGGGTCTACATAGCATAGCGAACAAAACCGGATGACGAATTTAAGTCGTACTTATTATTGCTATTAGCGGTCATTACTCTTGATGAGCAGTTCTTTATCAAAACGCGATTCCTTGAGCGCTTCTTTGACACGCTTCAAGTTATCTCTGAATTTTGCCCCACGGCGCAAAGTAAATCCCGTAGCCAGCACATCTATCACGGTCAACTGCGCAAGTCGAGAGACCATGGGCATATAAATGTCAGTATCTTCCGGCACATCGAGCGTAATTGCCAGCGTGGCTTCACGCGCCAGCGGCGTATCAGCGGAGGTTAACGCGATCACCATGGCATCGTTTTCACGTGCAAGCTGCGCCAGTTCGACCAGACTCTTGGTGCGACCGGTATGCGAAATCAGCACGACCACGTCATCGTCACTACAATTCATACAGCTCATCCGTTGCAAAACGACGTCGTCGGAGTAGATAACCGGAACGTTGAAACGGAAAAACTTGTTCATGGCATCATGGGCGACGGCGGCGGACGACCCCAGGCCAAAGAAAGCGATTTTCTTGGCCTGCGTCAGTAAATCCACCGCGCGGTTGATCGCCGATTTGTCCAGCGACTGGCGAACGTGGTCAAGACTGGCCATCGCGGATTCGAAAATCTTGCCCGTATAGGATTCGACACTGTCATCTTCATCCACATTACGATTAACATAAGGGGTACCATTTGCCAGACTTTGTGCCAGATGCAGTTTAAAATCGGGGAAGCCCCGGGTTTCCATGCTGCGACAAAAACGGTTCACCGTCGGTTCACTGACGTTGGCTTCCTGCGCAAGCGTGGCAATACTGCAATGGATGGTCCGCTCGGGTGAGGCGATGATGACATCGGCGACTTTGCGTTCAGATTTGCTCAAATGTTCCAGTTGAGACTGGATCTTTTCCAGCATATTCATGATGTAGACCCACGGAAATAACGATTTCAGTGATACAAGAAATCGAGAGGCAATTTTGGTAGATAGTACCCCTGCTAATCAGAGAAGGGGGCAAAATGGTCAGCAGAGTTGTTGTTTTTTTTCATAACATGATCAACATCGTGTTTTGACTCAACGTTATGCGTCGCAAACCAACGACAATTTTGACCAATTTGCGCCGTTAAGCGCCAACCGCACGGTGGGTTAAGCGTTTACGGTTTCCGGAATCACGTAAAAGCAGTACAGTGCACTGTAATAAAATTACAAGTAATGCCTGGCAAAGTACCAGGATAGCTAACTAAGGAGAATGACATGGCGGTAACGCAAACAGCCCAGGCATGTGACCTGGTCATTT
The DNA here is from genome assembly GCF_002934585.1 of Citrobacter sp. CFNIH10. NCBI lineage: Bacteria > Pseudomonadati > Pseudomonadota > Gammaproteobacteria > Enterobacterales > Enterobacteriaceae > Citrobacter > Citrobacter sp. CFNIH10. The sequence continues at coordinate 4,227,858 of NZ_CP026216.1, read as the reverse complement.
TCGGCGCGAAAGGCGACCTTGCGCGTCGTAAATTGCTGCCTTCCCTGTATCAACTTGAAAAAGCCGGTCAGCTCAACCCTGAAACCCGCATTATCGGGGTAGGCCGTGCCGACTGGGATAAAGATGCCTACACGAAGGTGGTGCGCGAAGCGCTCGAAACCTTCATGAAAGAAAAGATTGATGAAGGATTGTGGGACACCCTGAGCGCTCGCCTGGATTTCTGCAATCTGGATGTGAACGATACCGCGGCGTTTACTCGTCTTGGGGCGATGCTCGATCAGAAAAACCGCACCACGATCAACTACTTCGCCATGCCGCCAAGCACGTTTGGCGCAATCTGTAAGGGACTGGGCGAAGCGAAACTGAATGCCAAACCGGCACGCGTGGTGATGGAAAAACCGTTGGGTACCTCACTGGCGACATCTCGCGAGATCAACGATCAGGTTGGCGAATATTTTGAAGAGTGCCAGGTTTACCGCATCGACCACTATCTGGGAAAAGAGACCGTTCTGAACCTGCTGGCGCTGCGTTTTGCCAACTCCCTGTTTGTGAATAACTGGGATAACCGCACGATCGATCATGTGGAAATCACCGTGGCAGAAGAGGTGGGCATTGAAGGGCGTTGGGGTTATTTCGACCAGGCCGGGCAGATGCGCGACATGATCCAGAACCACCTGCTGCAAATTCTGTGCATGATTGCGATGTCGCCGCCGTCGGATCTGAGCGCTGACGCCATTCGTGATGAAAAAGTGAAGGTGCTGAAGTCGCTGCGTCGTATCGATCGCTCAAATGTGCGTGAAAAAACCGTTCGCGGCCAGTACACCACCGGCTTTGCTCAGGGCAAAAAAGTCCCGGGCTATCTGGAAGAAGAGGGTGCGAACAAGAGCAGTAACACCGAAACGTTTGTGGCGATCCGCGTCGACATTGATAACTGGCGCTGGGCGGGCGTGCCGTTCTACCTGCGTACCGGTAAACGTCTGCCGACGAAATGTTCTGAAGTTGTGGTTTACTTCAAAACGCCTGAATTGAACCTGTTTAAAGAGTCCTGGCAGGATCTGCCGCAGAACAAGCTAACCATTCGTCTGCAGCCGGATGAAGGCGTGGATATCCAGGTTCTGAACAAAGTTCCGGGTCTTGACCACAAGCATAACCTGCAAATCACCAAGCTGGATCTGAGCTACTCCGAAACTTTCAATCAAACGCATCTGGCGGATGCTTACGAGCGTCTGCTGCTGGAAACTATGCGCGGCATTCAGGCGCTGTTTGTGCGTCGTGATGAAGTCGAAGAGGCGTGGAAGTGGGTAGACTCCATTACCGAAGCGTGGGCGATGGACAACGATGCGCCGAAACCGTACCAGGCCGGGACCTGGGGGCCGGTTGCTTCGGTGGCGATGATCACCCGTGACGGTCGTTCCTGGAATGAATTCGAGTAAAAGTGTCTACCACTCCTGTGTTATTTTACCGGTAACATGATCTAACACAGATTGTTGAACAATTTTTGCACTTTTAAGCCTCGTGTGGATTCACCCGCGAGGCTTTTTTTATTACACTGCCTGAAACGATTTTGCCCCTGAGCTCCGGTGAACAAGCGTTTCCTGTATTTATACACGCAGTAAATGAACTTGCCAAACCTGTAGCTCTGACAGATAAATTTCAGGAGCCTCTATGAATCCGAATTTGTTACGCGTAACACAACGTATTGTTGAACGTTCCCGTGAGACCCGTTCTGCCTACCTCGCTCGTATAGAACAGGCTAAATCCTCGACCGTTCACCGCTCAAAACTGGCATGCGGGAATCTGGCGCACGGATTCGCGGCTTGTCAGCCAGACGATAAAGCCTCTCTGAAAAGCATGTTGCGTAACAATATCGCGATCATCACTTCCTACAACGACATGCTCTCCGCACATCAACCCTACGAACATTATCCGGACATCATTCGCAAAGCGCTGCATCAAGCCAATGCGGTCGGGCAGGTCGCGGGCGGCGTTCCGGCAATGTGTGACGGCGTCACGCAGGGGCAGGACGGTATGGAGCTTTCGCTGCTGAGCCGCGAAGTGATTGCGATGTCCGCCGCGGTGGGACTCTCTCACAACATGTTCGACGGCGCGCTGTTCCTCGGCGTCTGTGACAAAATCGTCCCGGGTCTGGCGATGGCGGCGCTGTCATTCGGTCATCTGCCTTCCATCTTCGTGCCGTCAGGTCCAATGGCGAGCGGCCTGGCGAATAAAGAGAAAGTCCGCATTCGTCAGCTTTATGCTGAAGGTAAAGTTGATCGTATGGCGCTTCTGGAGTCTGAAGCCGCCTCCTATCATGCGCCGGGCACCTGCACGTTCTACGGTACCGCGAACACCAACCAGATGGTGGTGGAGTTCATGGGGATGCAACTGCCGGGGTCCTCGTTTGTTCACCCGGATGCTCCGCTGCGTGAAGCGCTGACGGCAGCAGCAGCGCGCCAGGTGACGCGTCTGACCGGTAACGGTAACGAATGGATGCCGATCGGCAAAATGATTGATGAAAAAGTGGTGGTGAACGGGATTGTCGCGCTGTTGGCGACCGGCGGTTCAACGAACCATACCATGCACCTGGTGGCGATGGCCCGCGCTGCGGGTATCCAGATTAACTGGGATGACTTCTCTGACCTCTCCGACATCGTGCCGCTGATGGCGCGTCTCTATCCTAACGGCCCGGCGGATATTAACCACTTCCAGGCCGCGGGCGGTGTGCCGGTCCTGATGCGTGAACTGCTGAACGCGGGTCTGCTGCATGAAGATGTCAACACCGTAGCTGGTTACGGCCTGAAGCGCTACACCCTGGAACCGTGGCTGAACAATGGCGAACTCGACTGGCGTGAAGGCGCGGCCAAATCGCTGGACAGCAATGTCATTGCTTCCTTTGACCAGCCGTTCTCTCATCATGGTGGCACTAAAGTGCTGAGTGGTAACCTCGGTCGTGCGGTTATGAAAACGTCCGCCGTACCGGCCGAGAATCAGGTGATTGAAGCGCCGGCCGTTGTTTTTGAAAGTCAGCATGATGTCCTGCCGGCCTTTGAAGCGGGTCTGCTGGACCGTGACTGCGTGGTGGTTGTGCGTCATCAGGGACCAAAAGCGAACGGAATGCCAGAATTACATAAACTCATGCCGCCACTTGGTGTATTATTGGACCGTCGTTTCAAAATTGCGTTGGTTACTGATGGTCGACTTTCCGGTGCGTCCGGTAAAGTGCCTTCAGCCATCCATGTAACCCCGGAGGCCTATGATGGCGGACTGCTGGCAAAAGTACGCGATGGCGACATTATTCGGGTGAACGGACAGACAGGTGAATTGACGCTGTTGGTTGATGAGGCGGAGCTTGCCGCTCGCCAGCCGCATATCCCGGATCTGAGCGCATCGCGCATCGGTACGGGGCGTGAAATGTTCGGCGCGCTGCGTGAACAGTTGTCCGGCGCAGAACAGGGCGCAACCTGTATTCATTTTTAAGGCATATTTTGTAATCAGGCGAGAGAAAAACTCTGATGAAAAACTGGAAAACAAGTGCAGAAGCAATCCTGACCACCGGCCCGGTTGTCCCGGTGATCGTAGTGAATAAACTGGAACACGCTGTGCCGATGGCAAAAGCGCTGGTTGCGGGTGGGGTGCGCGTACTGGAAGTGACGTTACGTACCGCCTGCGCGATGGATGCTATCCGCGCTATCGCCAAAGAGGTTCCGGAAGCCATTGTGGGTGCGGGTACGGTGCTGAATCCGCAGCAACTGGCTGAGGTTACTGCAGCCGGTGCGCAGTTCGCTATCAGCCCAGGTCTGACCGAGCCGCTGCTGAAAGCGGCAACCGAAGGCACGATCCCGTTGATTCCTGGCATCAGCACCGTTTCTGAACTGATGCTGGGTATGGACTACGGCCTGAAAGAGTTCAAATTCTTCCCGGCAGAAGCCAATGGCGGCACTAAAGCGCTGCAGGCCATTGCCGGTCCGTTCTCTCAGGTGCGTTTCTGCCCGACTGGCGGCATCTCTCCCGCTAATTACCGCGATTACCTGGCACTGAAAAGCGTGCTGTGCATCGGCGGCTCCTGGCTGGTGCCGAATGACGCGCTGGAAGCTGGTGACTACGATCGTATCACCAGACTGGCTCGCGAAGCGGTTGAAGGCGCGAAGCAGTAAGCTACCCATGTGTAAGCCGTAGGCCCGATGAGACGCGTTAGCGCCGCCATCGGGTTTTGCCGGATGGTGGCATGACTGCCTTATCCGGCCTACGGCTGCTGTTGTTTACCCAGTCACTTTCACCTGCGCGGCGGCGTTCTTCGCGCGTTCAATAGCGTCATCAACGTTGTCTGCCGTTGCCAGCGCCACACCCAGGCGACGCGATCCTTCAATTTCCGGCTTACCGAAGAAACGGACCTGCACACCGGCACCGACGGCGGCCTGAACATTGCCAAACGTCACGTCCTGACTGGTCAGTTGCGGTAAAATCACTGCAGAAGCTGCCGGACCATACTGACGAATGGCCCCCACGGGCAGTCCGAGGAAAGCGCGTACATGCAGGGCAAACTCCGACAGATCCTGAGAGATCAGCGTCACCATGCCGGTATCATGCGGGCGAGGGGAGACCTCGCTGAAGATGACCTCATCCCCGCAAACAAACAGCTCCACGCCAAACAGACCGTGACCACCCAGGGCTAATACCACTTTACGGGCAATGTCCTGAGCGCGTTCCAGCGCCAGTGCGCTCATCTGTTGCGGCTGCCAGGATTCACGATAATCGCCATCTTCCTGGCGATGACCCACCGGTGCACAGAAATGGACGCCATCGACCGCGCTGACGGTGAGCAGGGTGATTTCAAAATCAAACTTCACAACCCCTTCGACGATGACCCGACCGGCACCCGCGCGACCGCCCTGTTGGGCATAGTCCCAGGCTTGTGCCAGCTGCGCTTCGCAACGAATAAAACTCTGCCCCTTGCCGGATGAACTCATCACCGGTTTGACAATGCAGGGATAACCAATTTCAGCCACGGCGTCGCGGAAGGTGGCTTCACTGTCGGCAAAACGGAAGGTTGATGTGGGCAGTGCCAGTTCTTCTGCCGCCAGGCGGCGAATACCTTCACGATTCATCGTGAGTTTTGTCGCGCGCGCGCAGGGCACGACGTTCAACCCTTCCTGTTCCAGCGCCACCAGCATATCCGTGGCAATGGCTTCAATCTCTGGCACGATATAGTGCGGTTTTTCCAGCTCCACTACGCGACGAAGCGCGTCGCCATCCAGCATATTAATGACGTGAGAACGATGTGCGACATGCATGGCCGGTGCGTCGGCATACCGGTCCACCGCGATCACTTCCACGCCGAGACGCTGGCACTCGATGGCCACTTCTTTACCCAGTTCACCAGAACCCAATAACATCACCCGAGTTGCTGCCGGACGCAGCGCTGTGCCTAATATCGTCATGAAAATATCCCCCAACAAATTTGGCCGCAGTATATACGAAAACGTTTGCGTCTGTCTTTATTGCCAGGTTGATTTCAGCGGTGAAATAGAATATACTGTACATAAATGGGTCTTCCCTTGTTGTGGTGGCTGAAGGCATGATAATGGTGTATTTAATCGCCAGAGGTCACCGCCATGGACGAAAAGTCCCTCTACGCTCATATTCTCAACCTGTCCGATCCGTGGCAGGTAAAGTCCCTTTCTCTCGATGAAAATGCCGGTTCTGTTACTGTCACTATTGAGATCGCTGAAAACACCCGGCTAGCCTGTCCGACCTGCGGTAAATCCTGTTCTGTTCACGATCACCGTCATCGTAAATGGCGCCATCTTGATACCTGCCAGTTCACCACTATTGTTGAAGCCGATGTTCCACGAATTATGTGTCCGGAGCATGGCTGCCTGACGTTGCCTGTTCCGTGGGCTGGCCCCGGAAGCCGGTATACGTTGCTATTCGAATCGTTCGTTCTCTCATGGCTGAAAATCAGCACCGTTGATGCTGTCAGGAAGCAACTTAAGCTCAGTTGGAATGCGGTTGACGGCATTATGACCCGGGCAGTTAAGCGAGGTCTTGCCCGGATAAAAAAGCCATTATCCGCCCGTCATATGAATGTGGATGAGGTCGCCTTTAAAAAAGGACATCGTTACATAACGGTGATCTCCGATCGCGATGGTCGGGCGCTGGCCTTAACGGATGATCGCGGCACAGAGAGTCTTGCCGGCTATCTTCGCACGCTCACTGATGGGCAGTTGCTGGCTATCAAAACGCTCTCAATGGACATGAACGCGGGCTATATAAGAGCAGCGCGTATCCACTTACCCAGTGCGGTTGAGAAAATCGCCTTTGACCGCTTCCATGTGGCGAAGCAACTGGGCGAGGTAGTTGATAAAACCCGTCAGAATGAACATCCGCACCTCCCTGTTGAAAGCCGACACCAGGCAAAAGGAACCCGCTTCCTGTGGCAGTACAGCGATAAGTGGATGACCGAATCCCGGCAGGAAAAGCTGATGTGGCTGCGTGCACAGATGAAGCTGACGAGCCAGTGCTGGGCGCTGAAAGAGCTGGCAAAGGATATCTGGAACAGGCCATGGAGCGAGGAAAGACGGAGTGACTGGCAGAGATGGTTGGCGCTGGCGGCTAACAGTGACGTTCCCATGATGAAAAATGCCGCGAAAACGATAGGAAAAAGGCTGTACGGGATCCTGAATGCGATGCGACACAGTGTCTCAAACGGAAATGCGGAGGCACTTAACAGCAAGATCAGGCTGCTGAGGATAAAAGCCAGGGGATACCGAAACCGGGAGCGCTTTAAACTGGGGGTGATGTTCCACTACGGAAAGCTGAATATGGCGTTCTGAGCCTTCCCACCATGATCGGGGAAGACCCACATAAATACAGTAATATTGAGAGGCTGCAACATGGCGGTTGAAGTTAAATACGTAGTCATTCGGGAAGGTGAGGAAAAAATGTCATTTACCAGCAAAAAGGAAGCCGATGCGTATGACAAGATGCTGGATACGGCGGATCTACTCGACACCTGGCTTGAACAGTCCCCGCTAACGCTGGAAGACGAACAGCGTGAAGCGCTGTCGCTGTGGCTGGCCGAACAAAAAGAGGTGCTGAGCACCATCCTCAAAACCGGCAAGTTGCCTTCTCCGCAGGTGGTTGATAATGACGCCGCTGCCGGGGACGATACGCAGGCGGCCTGAATCTGACTTGCGCTCCTGACGTTTTGTACCATGCTTTTCCCTGTATCACTGTGCTATGGAGAAAGGGAAAAGTATGAAAAGAACGGGCGTGTTAGCCTGCTTGCTGTTGTTATGCACCAGCGTATCGGTGTCTGCGGCAGGCACGGACAGTAAGACGGTTAAGTTCCTTAACTGTGAAGGTCTGGATACCGAGGGTATTGCGGCGAGCGTTAAGCGCGATTATCAGCAGAATCGCATTGCGCGTTGGGCCGACGATCAAAAACATGTGGGTCAGGCCGACCCGGTGGCATGGGTTAATCCAAAAGAGATCACCGGTGGCGAGGGTAAGTGGGTAGTACCGCTGACCGTGCGTGGGAAAAGTGCGGATATTCATTATCTGGTGAAGGTCGACTGCAAGGCCGGCACGGCGGAATATCGTTCGCAATAGCACGAACATTTGCGCATCTTTAGCGCTGACAGACATTTCCTGACATCCCCTCGGGTACGCTTTGACAATTCATTGTCAGTACTTGAGGGGCAAAATGGCTAACTGGCTTAATCAATTACACTCTCTTCTCGGGCAAAACGGATCGTCCTCCTCTTCTTCAGGTGAACAGGGATTAAGTAAGCTGCTGGTACCCGGCGCGTTGGGTGGTCTGGCGGGGTTACTGGTCGCTAACAAATCCTCACGCAAACTGCTCAGCAAATATGGCACCAGCGCGCTGTTGGTCGGCGGCGGTGCGGTAGCGGGGACGGTCTTGTGGAACAAGTACAAGGATAAAATCCGTGCGGCGCATCAGGGTGAACCACAGTTCGGCGCGCAAAGTACGCCGCTGGATGTGCGCACCGAACGGCTGATCCTGGCGCTGGTCTTCGCCGCGAAAAGTGATGGCCATATCGATGCCAACGAGCGGGCGGCAATCGAACAGCAACTGCGTGAAGCAGGCGTAGAAGAGCAGGGGCGCGTTTTCATTGAACAGGCGATTGAGCAGCCGCTCGATCCTCAGCGCCTTGCGCAGGGGATCCGCAACGAAGAAGAGGCGCTGGAGATCTATTTCCTCAGCTGTGCGGCGATTGATATCGACCACTTTATGGAGCGCAGCTACCTGAACGCGCTGGGTGATGCGCTGAAGATCCCACAGGATGTCCGTGATGGTATTGAGCAGGATTTGAAACAGCAAAAACAGGCATTACCTGGCTAACGAAATACCGCGCGCAGCATGTTTCGCTTGCATCATTCGTGACTTTTGCCACCCTTAGAGGATGTATAAAGACGAAAGAAACAGACACATGCTGCCAAAAGCAAATCGTATCCCTTACGCCATGACGGTCCATGGCGACACGCGCATTGATAACTACTACTGGCTGCGGGACGACACGCGCTCGCAGCCCGAGGTGCTTGACTACCTGCAACAGGAAAACCGCTACGGACATCAGGTTATGTCTACGCAGCAAGCCTTACAGGATTGTGTGCTAAAAGAAATTATCGATCGCATTCCTCCCCGCGACACCTCTGCGCCATACGTGAAGAACGGTTATCGCTATCGCCATCTCTATGAACCCGGGTGTGAGTACGCCATTTATCAACGCCAGTCTGCACTGAGTGAGGAATGGGATGACTGGGAAACGCTGCTTGATGGCAACAAACGGGCGGCACACAGTGAGTTCTACACTCTGGGACGACTGGCGATAACGCCGGATAACACCATTATGGCGCTGGCGGAAGATTATCTTTCGCGCCGCCAGTACGGGATCCGTTTTCGCAATCTGGAAAACGGTAACTGGTATCCGGAGATGCTGGATAATGTGGCTCCCGAATTTGTCTGGGCAAATGATTCCCTGACCTTTTACTACGTCCGTAAACATGCCACGACGCTCTTACCTTACCAGGTCTGGCGTCATACCGTCGGCACGCCCTCAGCCGATGACGAGCTGATTTACGAAGAAAAAGACGACACTTTCTACGTCAGCCTGCACAAAACGACGTCGCAACATTACCTCGTCATTCATCTGGCGAGCGCGACGACCAGCGAGGTTTTACTGCTGGATGCTGAACTGGCTGATGCTGAACCTTTCATATTTCTGCCGCGCCGCAAGGACCACGAATACAGCCTCGATCACTATCAACATAAGTTTTATCTGCGTTCGAACCGCGAGGGTAAAAATTTTGGTCTTTATCGCACCCGTGTGCGCGATGAGAAACAGTGGGAAACGCTGATCCCGGCCCGTGAAGCGATCATGCTGGAAGGGTTTACGCTTTTTACCGACTGGCTGGTAGTGGAAGAGCGCCAGCGTGGCTTAACCAGCCTGCGGCAGATCAATCGTAAAACTCGAGAGGTGGTGGGGATTGCCTTCGACGATCCGGCTTATGTCACCTGGCTTGCGTACAATCCGGAACCGGAAACCTCACGCCTGCGCTATGGCTACTCCTCGATGACCACGCCGGACACGCTGTTTGAACTGGACATGGATACGGGTGAACGACGGGTAATTAAACAGACAGAGGTACCGGGATTTGACGCCGCCAACTATCGCAGTGAACACCTGTGGATCACCGCCCGTGATGGTGTCGAGGTTCCGGTATCACTGGTCTATCATCAGAAATACTTCCGTAAGGGGCAAAATCCGTTACTGGTTTACGGCTACGGTTCCTACGGCGCCAGCATGGATGCCGATTTCAGCAGCAGCCGGTTAAGTCTGCTGGATCGTGGATTTGTCTATGCCATCGTTCACGTGCGAGGCGGAAGCGAACTGGGGCAGCAGTGGTATGAAGACGGTAAATTCCTGAAAAAGCGCAATACCTTCAACGACTATCTTGATGCCTGTGATGCGTTGATTGCCCAGGGCTACGGCTCGCCCTCTCTCTGTTATGGCATGGGCGGTAGCGCGGGAGGAATGCTGATGGGCGTGGCGATCAACGAGCGTCCCGAACGCTTTCATGGCGTGGTTGCCCAGGTGCCGTTTGTGGATGTGGTGACGACGATGCTGGATGAGTCGATACCCCTGACGACCGGTGAGTTTGAGGAGTGGGGGAATCCGAAAGATCCGCAGTATTACGCTTACATGAAAAGCTACAGTCCGTACGATAACGTCAGGGCGCAGGCTTACCCGCATCTGTTGGTCACCACCGGACTGCATGATTCGCAGGTCCAGTACTGGGAACCGGCAAAATGGGTGGCGAAACTGCGCGAGCTGAAAACTGATGACCATCTGCTGTTACTGTGCACCGATATGGATTCCGGACACGGCGGTAAGTCAGGTCGTTATAAATCCTGGGAAGGCGTGGCGCTGGAATTTGCATTCCTGATTGGTCTGGCACAGGGAACATTGCCCGGTAACGACGCTGTTCAGGCGTTATCCAGATAGTGTTTGAGGGTTAAACGCAGCTCCGGGCTCATGCTGTCGAGGTTGTTAAACAACCAGCGCAAATAGCCCGGATCGCGCTCTGCGACATCGGAAACGGCTTTGCCGCGATACTTACCAAAGGTGAAGGTGGTCAGTAACCCCGGCCGCCCGGTAATGTCGACCATCTGTTCCGCCGTCCAGCCGGAAGTATTCATAATATCGATGAGCAGCGCGGCGGTAATATAGCAGTCATAGAGTGCGCGGTGGTGATGCAGGCCCGCAGGCGTTTGTACGTTCAGTTTACGTGACTTATAGAGCGCCATATTACTGTACTTAATCCCTGGCCAGAGGCGGCGGGAAAGTTTCATGGTGCAGATCCACTCGCCAGGCATGTCTGGCAGCACACGACGGTCAAAGCTGGCGTTGTGCGCCACATACCATTCGCTGCCGTAATAGTGGGGGATAACCTCTTCAATCCACGGCTTATCTGCCACCATCGCTTCGGTAATGCGATGAATGGCCATCGCCTGCGGCGAGATTGGCCGGTCAGGGCGCACCAGGTGGCTCATAGGATTCACAATCTTACCGTCAACCACGTCAACAGAGGCGATCTCTACAATCCCGCCCTGCAGGCCACAGGTCTCAGTATCGATGATGCGCAGCATGTAAAACTCCTGACCGAAAACGATTAGCGTAATGGAATGATATCACCTTGCCAACCCTGCGTTGTGCGCTGCCCCGTTAATAACAGCGAACCACGGTCGGCGCGGACAATTAATTGCCCGCTTTCATCCCATAATGCGCTACTTCCTCGCGCATTGGCCATCAGTACGGCAATCGAGAATTGATGTGAGAAATGTTGTAACTGCGACGTGGAGGTCAGCAATTCCGGCTCACTGACGCTTTGGCTGGTGGTAAACAGAGAAAACGCCGGATCCATATCGACACCTTCCGGTTGCTCATCCACCACGCTGATCGTTTTCAGGCCCTTACCAAGACACGCGCCGTGGCTTTGAGGAAACAAACGCAGTGAGGTTATCCATGGTGCGAAGACGGCAATCCCTTTGACAAAACGGTTGTTATGCTCGACCGGAAGACCGGCAATGATCGTCATGCGGTGCGCGTGGGCGGCCTGAGAGAGCGGTTGTAGCAGACTGATATCGATATCCGGCGGCGCAGGCAGGCACTGCGATTCGTCCATGCAACCGAGTAAGGAGAGGGCGGGAAACACCAACAGTTCGCACTGTTGCCGGGCTGCTGCGTCGATGAAATTCAGGTGATGAGCGATATGTCCACGAACAGATGTTTTTAGCGGTTCATACTGTGCAGCGGCGATTTTCCAGCGTGACATAATGACTTCCTTTTCATAGTGTCTACAATCATCCTTAAATCATAGAATAAGAATGCACTTATACTGTAGCAGGCAATATGTAAGGATATGTAACTTCACGCCGAAAAATTATTTAGGTTTCGGCTCATACGGTAAACGGGACAACGAAACGGACGCCAGACGATGGGCGATCAGACGCTCGCGAAACCAGTCGCGCAGATGTGCAGGTTGCTCACGTTCTACCACTTCAGCGACAACGGGCATGTTGTAGCGCTCTTTAAACGCGACGCCGGCAGCGGCCAGATCTACGTTTACTTTGTCCATTTCAGCTTGTTCAAGCTGAGCCAGATTTTTGTGCATGGGCTTCTCCTTCGATCTTGCGCGCAGAAGTTACTAAGAGTCGACCACAATGGCAAGCCGCAATTGATGATTGTCGACGTGAACATTATAGAAGGTTATCCTCTCAGGATAAGTCATTACAAAAGGGAATAGTTGATATGGTCTCTCCTGCACGTACTTTCCGCTATACGCTCCTTTTTCTGGCAGCCGCTCTGGCAACCCCCACCGTGTGGGCGCATGCGCATCTGACACACCAGTATCCCGCGGCGGATGCCGAGGTAACCGCCGCGCCGCAGGCGCTGACGCTTAATTTCTCTGAAGGTATTGAGCCCGGATTCAGCGGGGCGACAATTACCGGTCCAAAACAAGAGGGAATCAGAACCCGTCCCGCAAAGCGTAACGAACAGGATAAAAAACAGCTCATCGTCCCGCTTGATGAAACGCTGAAGCCGGGTCAATACACGGTGAACTGGCACGTGGTGTCTGTCGATGGGCACAAAACCAAAGGGCAGTACACCTTTAGTGTGAAATAAACATGCTGACGCTGACGTGGGTTGTTCTCCGCTTCATCCATTTTACCGCCCTGATGCTGGTGTTTGGCTCTGCGTTCTACGGCGCATGGCTCGCACCGGCATCGATCCGCCGTCTGATGAGCAGACGCTTCCTGCGCCTGCAACAACATGCTGCGTTATGGAGTTTTGTGAGTGCATTACTGATGCTGGCAGTCCAGGGTGGGCTTATGGGCTCTGGCTGGCAGGATGTTATCTCCGTGTCTGTCTGGGGCGCGGTATTGCAAACTCAGTTTGGCGGTGTGTGGCTCTGGCAAATCGTTCTGGCGCTGGTTACGTTGGTTGTCGCGTTGATTGTGCCGCGTGATTTAGCGCGACTATTACTGCTCTTAACTCTCGCACAGTTTGCCCTGCTGACGGGGATTGGGCATGCCACACTGCACTCGGGGGTTATTGGTGCGCTCCAGCAGACAAACCATGCAATGCATCTGATTTGCGCTGCAACCTGGTTTGGAGGACTGCTACCGGTGATTTATTGCATGCACATGGCAAAAGGACGCTGGCAACAGCAGGCGGTTTACACCATGATGCGTTTTTCCCGCTATGGGCATCTTGCCGTGGCGGGCGTATTACTCACCGGTATCACCAATCTGCTGTTTATTCAGGGTTTTTCCCTGCCATGGCAGACCGCCTGGGGGCAACTGCTTTTGCTAAAATGTGCACTTGTCCTGCTAATGGTGGCAATCGCACTGGCGAATCGGTATCTTCTCGTACCACGAATGCGGCAGGATAGTCGACGCATCAATCGGTGTTTTATTTGGATGACGAAGATCGAATGGGGAGTTGGCGCCGTCGTGCTGGCAATCGTCAGTGTGTTTGCGACGCTGGAACCGTTCTGAAGGACAGGCAAAATTCATGAAAAAAGTGATTCTCTCTTTGCTGCTTCTGACTAGCTCAGGGGTTGCGCTGGCGGCACCGCAGGTCATCACCGTAAGCCGTTTTGAAATCGGTAAAGATAAATGGGCGTTCAATCGTGAAGAGGTGATGCTGACCTGTCGGCCAGGAAACGCGCTGTATGTGATTAACCCCAGCACGCTTGTTCAGTATCCGTTAAACGATGTTGCACAAGAGCAGGTGGCGAGCGGTAAAACAAATGCGCAGCCCCTGTCGGTGATTCAGATTGACGATCCGGCAAAACCGGGTGAAAAAATGAGTCTGGCACCGTTTATCGAACGAGCGGAAAAGCTCTGTTAGTTACCAAAAGTATCTTTCTGATTTCCAATAAAAAACCGCAAGCCTTTTGTAAAGCGTCTTGCGGTTTTTACATTTCAGCCAGTGATCAGCGCCGTTTTTTTCCAGCCGTGCAAGCCGCAGACTGGAAAACCTGGCGTCGTCATCTATTCTTAAAAGGCAAGGCGACTTAGCCTGCATTAATGCCAACTTTTAGCGCACGGCTCTCTCCCAAGAGCCATTTCCCTGGACCGAATACAGGAATCGTATTCGGTCTCTTTTTATCTATAGAACGGGTGCTTTTCCTGAGCCTAATGGCATTTCGCACTTATCATTCTGAGTAAACCATACCCACACCCGGGCATAAACGTCCAGCGTTTTTTGCTGCTATTGTTAAATTTGTGTTAGGGCGTGACTGAGGACAAAACTCTCATGAAACAGCCTGAAAAAAGCTACCAAATGATCGAAGGGGCACAGTGGCGACACATCTGGGTGGTCGGGGATATCCACGGCTGTTTTGCGCTGCTGATGGCAAAGCTGCGGGCCTGTCGCTTTGATCCCTGGCAAGATTTACTGGTCTCTGTGGGCGATCTCATCGATCGCGGTCCTGACAGTTTGCGCTGCCTGCAGTTGCTGCATAAGCGCTGGATGGTGGCAGTCAGAGGGAACCATGAACAGATGGCGATAGATGCATTGCGTACGTCACAGTGGTCGTTGTGGACGATGAATGGTGGCGGCTGGTTTACGGCGTTGCCTGAGCAGAAACGGCATCATGCAACGCTGGCACTGGAATACTGCCAGCATCTGCCGTGGATCCTGGAATTGCATTGCCGCGAGGCGACCCATGTGGTCGCCCACGCCGATTACCCGGAAGATATTTATCAGTGGCAAAAGCCGGTTAACCTTACGGAGGTGTTGTGGCGACGCGCGCGACTGAGTGCGCATCTGGCAGGAGAAGGGACAGCTATCGCCGGCGCTGACCATTTCTGGTTTGGCCATACGCCGTTGCGTCAACGTGTAGACAGCGACAATCTGCACTACATCGATACGGGAGCGGTATTCGGCGGCGAGTTAACGCTGGTACAACTACAGTAATTAAAAGTCGCTGTATTGCTGGGCGGGCGCCCAGAATCCATCGATAAAATCCTCAACCGGAAAGCAGCCGCCCTGACGAATCCGTTGATCGTCCATATAATACAGGCACTGCCGCTCTGTATCGTAAACATCCACTACGATATCTTCGCAACCACCATCCAGATAACAGACAAACAGAACCAGTGCGAACATCCTATCCTCATTTTGTACAGCCATAACAAAAGTGTAGGAGGAATTAACGCAAGCGGGAAGGGGGAAATAAATAACCCGCCGGCAGACGGGTTCTTTTTGAATCAGGCAAGACGCATGATCCAGGCATCAGACTTACGATCGTAGTGTTTACGGAAAAGAACCGAATGTTCGCCATTCAGTAGGGCCGGAACGCTGGTTTCGTCGTCCCAGGCATCCAGTTGCATGCATAAATCCGGATCAGATTTACACGGAATGGTTAACGTTCGGTCTCCCGGCGACTCGCCGTGTAACTCGGCATCGTCAATTTCAAAGGCGCCAATGCGCACACTGGTTTTCATCATCGTGCTCTCCGTTAATTCGCTGATTGTGGTACGACCAGTTAGGCCGTCCATTTTTCAGCGTAGTCAACGCAGGCAAAAGCGCCAGTCAAAAAATGCGCAAATTTTCTGATTTCAGACATTACCGGTAAACAATTTGCCATCACGAACCAGTTCACGCGGGTAACTGTTTTTCAGGCGCGAGCCGATCCGTTTGACAAGGCCAATCGGCTGATGCTGGAAGGTCACCAGCACATCGTCAGTGGCGGGGACGGTCTGCGGGTAGACATCGCGACCGCGATACCACTCTTCGGCTTCCTGCTGAGACAGTTCAAACGCACAGCGATGATTGACATCAGCCAGCGCGATGACCGCTTCGTGCTGCCAGCGATAACCTTTATTATGCGTTTCAGCCAGCTTAATGCCGAGCCGGGAGAAACGGACTTTGCCGATCAGCGGTTCTATCTCCGCCGGGAAAAGCCAGACCTCTTTATCACGCTGCCAGAGGCGCAGGTTTTCGCCCCAGTGCAGACTGAGGGCATTAGCTGCCTGGGTCAGATTCGCGGCTTCGCGACCTTTGACGGGGGTGAAGGGGAAGTTGCCCACTTTGTACTTCGGTGCTGGCAGTGCGGGAATGGAGGCCGTTTTACGCAGGCGGGCGACGAAGAATCCTTCGCAGTCATAAATCTGCGGGAACACATGCAAGAAACCTTCTGCCGTCAGCGCCTGATTCGCCTCAGGAAAAAGATCGCCCAACGGTAAAAATTCCACTGCCTCCGGCCAGGTCTCTTTCAGCCAGGCCAGCACCGACTCGTTTTCTTCACGATTCAACGTACAGGTTGAATAGACCAGCGTACCGCCAGGGCGCAGGGCGTGAAACGCACTTTCGATCAGTTCGCGCTGGGTTGCGGCAATCTCAAGATTGCTCTCAACGGACCAGTTTTTTAGCGCATCCGGATCCTTACGCACCACACCTTCACCCGAGCAAGGTGCATCAAGCAAAATCGCATCGAACATTTCCGGCAGCGCTGCACCAAATACGCGGCCGTCAAAATGGGTCAGTGCCACGTTACTGATCCCACAGCGACTGATATTGGCATGCAGCACTTTCACCCGACTGGCTGAGTATTCGTTCGCGAGGATCGCACCCTGATTACCCATGCGCGCAGCGATTTGCGTGGTTTTTGAGCCAGGCGCGGCAGCAACGTCCATCACGCGTTTGGGGGAATTATCGTCGGCAAACAGGGCGGCAACCGGCAACATGGAACTGGCTTCCTGAATATAAAACAGACCGCTCAGATGCTCGGCGGTACTGCCGAGCGGCAGCGCATCTTCATCCTCACGCTCAATCCAGAAACCTTCTTCGCACCAGGGAACGGGCGTCAACGACCAGCCATACGGGGCGGTTAAGGTGAGAAAATCGGCCACAGAAATCTTAAGCGTATTCACGCGGATGCTGCGGCGTAATGGGCGCTGGCAAGCGGCGAGAAAATCGTCAAAAGAGAGGTGCGCAGGCATTGCCTCGCGCATTTGCGTTAAAAAGGCGTCAGGAAAATAAACAGCGTGTTGAGTCACGGGGGAGTACCACCGGCAGAAAAACAAGCGCGCAGTGTAGCATAAAGGCTCCGGCGCGAGCACGCCGGAGCCGGATATTAACGTGGCAGCGCGGTGCCCCATTCACGCCACTCTTTCGGTTCACTTTCCAGCAGCAGGAAGTGTTTACCCGCCTGCGCTTTCGGCGCCAGCGGAGTGCCAGGGGGCGTGGCGAAGGCGATGCCGCCGCGAATGAACTGATTAAAGGTACCGGTCTTCACTACGCCGCCCGTCAGGCCGAAGTCCAGACTGTAACCGGACGCCAGCCAGAAGACAGAGTTGTTGCGGACCAGGTGCTGGTAGCGTTGACTGATGCGCAAGGCGATCATCACGCGGTCAGACAGGGTGCCGAGCGTCATGCCGGTGACAGTACCAACTTCAATCCCGCGGAACAGTACCGGCGTACCGATCGCCAGCGAGCCCGCTTCGGGAACTTCGAGCACAATACTCAGCCCGTCAAGGTAGCGTGAGTCGGTAATGGTCGCTTCTTGCAGTTCAAAGTCACGGCGCGGATTACCCCGACCCGGCTCGACGTTGATGTAGGGTTGCAGGATCGTGTCGAGATGTTCCACGCCAGCGGCCGAGATTTGCGGCGTAATCACAGAGAAGCGCGTCCCGCCACGGGCGAAGGTCTGCACATATTCCGGATACAATACCGCCTTCGCCTGTACCTCGTTGCGCGAAGTGAGCAGCTCAAGCGTCTGGATCTGTCCGATATCAATACCGAGGTAGCGAATGGGCATTCCTGCCGCCAGTTTCCCGGCATCAAAGGCGTGAAGGGTAATCTGCCCGCCAACCGCACGTGCGGCGGTTTCGGAAGCATACAAAATGCGCTTGTCGCCTTTGCGCTGGCTGGCGCTGGCACCGCTGAGGTTATCAAAGCTGATCGCCCCCTTCAGAGCACGCGACAGGGGAGAGGCCTGCACGGTTAACCCGCTGCCGTTGAGCTGCACTTTTGCGCCACCTTCGGCCCAGAAGACGCTATTGCTGGTCAGCAGGTTGCGGTACTCCGGTTTGATGTGCAGATCGATGTCAAAGGCGTCGGCGCGCGGGCGTACAGTAATCACTTCACCCACTTCAAATTTACGATACAGCACCACGGAGCCGGCCTGCACGTCCGGCAATGTTTCCGCTCGCAGGCTCAGGGTAGTGGTCGGCAGATCGCTCAGGCTATTCTCTACCGCTTTTTCCAGGTTGGCATACAGCGGATAGCTGGATTTCATTTCCCCTTTGCTGCCGGGCAATATGCGAATACCGCCACTGATCCATTCGCTGGCGCTGGCACCGAGGAACTCCACGCCATCCAGACCTACTTTGACATCCACGCGGCTGTTGACCACGAATTTGCTGTCACCCTGGACCAGGCCACGATGTTGCGGATCGACCGCCACAATAAACTCGACCCCTTTGCTGGTCAGCTTACGTTCGATCACCTGCCCCACCTGGACGCCGTGAAGGATCAGCGGTTGACCTGCATCGATACCGTAGCTTTCGGGCGCGGTCAGGGTAAAGGTCAGGACGTCCGGTTCGTGGAGCAGTGCTTTTTCACCGGGGACGACCACGAACTCGCTGCGCGGTTCACCGGTGCCGGGCACCAGTTCAAAGGTTTTACCCGTCAGTAACGAACTGATATTAGCGTCACTGAGCGAAAGTTTGGGACTGCGCAATTCAATGCGCGTGCCGTCACGTAACAGCGCTACGACGCTGGGGTCAACGGTCATTTCACCGGTGACTTTGCCACCGGATTGTAAATCCAGTTTTGTGAGCTGGCCGACTTCGAGCCCCTGATACATCAGGGGAGTAGAATCAGCCTTCAGTCCTTCGCCGCTCGGCAGTTCAAGTTTAATAATGACGCCGCGCTGACTGTGGGCCAGATCTTTATACAGGCCGAAGGTATCATCTTGCTCTGCCGTTTTTGAATCATCGGGTGAGTCAAAGGCGATTGCACCATTTACCAGGGCCGCCAGACTTTCCAGTTTAACCTTCGCACCACTCAGGCTGACGTCAGCATCCACGCCGGAAACGTTCCAGAAGCGACTGCCTTTTTTCACCAGATTGGTAAATCGGCGTTCAACCAGCACGTCGATGGTGACGCCCTGTTTGTTCGGGTTAATGCTGTAGTCGTAGACTTTACCGACCGGGATTTTGCGGAAATAAACCAGCGAGCCGCTGTTCAACGAACCGAGGTCGGGCGCGTTGAGATGAATCATCAGATCGCCGTTATCCAGCCGATATTTCGGCTGGGTGTCGAGGGCGACGAAATGATCTTGCTCTTTACCTTTACCGGGCATCATGCCGATATAGTTGCCGCCGACCAGCGCATCGAGGCCAGAGACGCCTGCGAGCGACGCTTTAGGCGTCACCAGCCAGAACTGCGTCTCTTCGCGTAGCGCGTCTTTCATGTCGGACTTGATGCTGACCCGCACCTCAATTTTGCGTAAATCCTTGCTGAGGCTGATGTCCTGAACCGTACCCACCTCAACGCCCTGATAGCGAACAGGCGTACGGCCCGGGACAATGCCATCCGCAGACATGAAGTCGATGGTCACAGTGTTACCGCGATCTTCATAGCTGTTCCATATCAGCCATCCCGCAATCATTAATGCGATCAGCGGGAGTAGCCAGAATGGTGAGATACGGTGTTTCGTTTTAATCTGCGCTTCAGTCTGCGAAGCGGGCGTTTCCTGACTCATGTGCATCCCAAAGTAAGCGGCTGTCCAGCCATTCCACTGCAAGAATAGTCAAAATGACCGCTGAGCCGAAATAAAACGCAGCCGGTCCCATAGTAAAAGCAAGAATCTGGTCGCGGTTAATCAGCGACATGGTTAAAGCGATAACAAAAAGATCCAGCATCGACCAGCGACCGATCCACGTGACCAGACGCAAGAGTTGCATTCGCGTGCGTAAACCCTGTTCGCATTTGAACTGAATGCTGAGTAGCAGCGTAAACATGACGATCACTTTAGTGAATGGCACCAGAATACTGGCGATAAAGACCACGGCGGCCACGGCGACATTGCTGTTCGCCAGCGACAGGATACCGGACATGATCGTATCTTCCTGTCGTCCGCCGTTCACGTAGATAACCGAGATAGGCAGAAGGTTAGCAGGCAGCAGCAAAACAATCGATGCCAACAATGCCGCCCAGCATTTTTGGATGCTCTGGTTTCGGCGCTCGCGTAAAGGAATATGGCAGCGCGGGCAGCGGCCACGCGGGTCCGGATAGCCGGTAAAATGGCAGCCGAGACAAACGCGCAACTGCTCATCCGGACGCTTTGCCGGTCTCTGCGGATAAAAACGTTCCCATAGTTGTTCGATGTTCAGGTGCGACAGCGTCAGGATGCTCAGGACCACCAGCGCAATAAAGGCGTAAAGTCCTACGCCCGGCTGCAAAAAAGCGTAATCCTGAACTTTGATCGATGCCACACCAATGCCCACCAGATAGATGTCCAGCATCACCCACTCTTTAAGCCTTTCCAGCATTAGCAGCACCGGGCGCAAATTCATACCGAGAATATTGCCGAACCACAGATACGCAATTGCGGTGACGAGGATCAGCGGCGCGCCCGCGACACAAAACAGCACCATCGCCGCGGTAATGGGATCGCCTTGCTTTGTCATCTGCCAGATCCCCTGCATCACATTGGCATCAATACGGATGCCCAGCAGATAGATGTGCAGCAGCGGCTCGCCCCAGGCGAAGGGCATCAGCAACAGCATGGTGACCGCCATCGCGCCCAGCCGCGTCAGCGACCAGTCGCGGCCATCACGAATTTTCGCCTGGCAGCGGGGACAGTATGCGCTCTGGTGAGAACGCATCTTCGGCAGACTAAACAGCAAATCGCACTGAGGGCAACGCTGATAGTGCGCACGAGGCAGTGCTTCGCTGATGGATCGGATCGCTATTTTTTTTGTCGGCGTGATCTGGGGTGTCTTGAGAGCCATGTATCGCGAATCAAAGTGTTAGATTTATGTAATCTTAACTCATGACGGGAATGATCTTGAGCATTAACGCATTTAATGCTTATTTTAATAGGCTGGCAGTATCAGAGTAAGACAACTAAGTGATTATATAATGAACAAGACAGAGCTATACGCGGAACTGAACCGCGATTTCCAGGCATTAATGGCAGGAGAGACCAGTTTTCTGGCCACGCTGGCGAACACCAGCGCACTGTTATACGAACGTCTTTCGCAAGTGAACTGGGCCGGGTTTTACCTGCTTGAGGGCGATACGCTGGTATTAGGTCCGTTTCAGGGCAAAATTGCCTGTGTACGAATCCCGGTGGGGCGCGGTGTGTGCGGCGCAGCCGTTGCCCACAATCAGGTGCAGCGGGTTGACGACGTTCACGCCTTTGATGGTCACATCGCCTGCGATGCGGCCAGTAATGCGGAAATTGTCCTGCCATTAACCGTCAATGGTCATATTATTGGCGTGCTGGACATCGACAGTACGGCGTTTGGGCGCTTCACCGCTGAGGATGAAGAGGGGCTTCGCCGGCTCGTTGCGCAGCTTGAAACCGTGCTTGCAATGACGGATTACAAAAAATTCTTTGCGAGCGTCGCAGGATAATCAACGGATAACGTAGCAATTACTGATGGCGTCATTATAATGACGCCTGTTCATGCCTGCTGCTTGTTGGCTACGTCCGTTGTAATCAGGAAATTTCATGGAAAATCAACCTAAGTTGAATAGCAGTAAAGAAGTCATCGCGTTTTTGGCCGAGCGTTTTCCGCAGTGTTTTAGTGCGGAAGGCGAAGCGCGCCCACTGAAAATTGGCATTTTTCAGGATCTGGTAGAGCGTATTGAGGGCGAAATGAACCTCAGCAAAACGCAACTTCGTTCCGCTTTACGTCTTTATACTTCAAGCTGGCGTTATTTGTACGGCGTTAAGCCGGGCGCAACGCGTGTCGATCTCGACGGCAACCCGTGCGGTGAGCTGGATGAGCAGCACGTTGAACATGCGCGTAAGCAGCTTGAAGAAGCGAAAGCTCGCGTTCAGGCGCAGCGTGCAGAACAGCAAGCGAAAAAACGTGAAGCTGCCGCTGCTGCAGGGGAAACTGAAGACGCCCCGCGTCGTGAACGTAAGCCGCGTCCTGCACCACGCCGCAAAGAAGCGACTGAGCGTAAACCGCGTGCTGAAAAACCTGCCGCGAAAGCGCCTCGCGCACCTCGTGAAGAGAAATTGACTCCGGTTTCGGATATTTCAGCGCTGAGCGTTGGACAGTCTCTGAAGGTGAAAGCGGGCAACGATGCGATGGATGCCACCGTATTAGAAATCACCAAAGATGGCGTCCGTGTACAGCTGAATTCGGGTATGTCTTTGATTGTACGCGCAGAACACCTGGTGTTCTGAAACGGAGGCCAGGCCTGGCATGAACACATTTTTTAGGCTTACCGCGTTAGCTGGCCTGCTTGCAATAGCAGGCCAGACCTTCGCAGTGGACGACATTACGCGTGCCGATCAGATTCCTGTTCTTAAGGAAGAAACCCAGCACGCGACGGTGAGTGAACGCGTCACGTCGCGTTTTACGCGTTCTCACTACCGTCAGTTCGATCTCGATTCGGCCTTTTCCGCCAAAATTTTCGACCGCTATCTGAATTTACTCGACTACAGCCACAACGTGCTGTTGGCGGGGGATGTCGAACAGTTTGCGAAGAAGAAAGGGCAACTGGGTGACGAATTGCGTTCGGGTAAGCTCGACGTTTTTTACGATCTCTATAATCTGGCGCAAAAACGCCGCTTCGAGCGTTTTCAGTACGCACTGAAATTGCTGGAACGTCCGATGGACTTCACCGGGACTGACACCTTCAATCTCGATCGCAGCAAAGCACCCTGGCCAAAAGATGAGGCTGAGCTGAATGCGCTGTGGGACGGCAAGGTGAAGTTCGATGAGTTAAGTCTGAAACTGACCGGCAAAGACGATAAAGAAATTCGTGAGACGCTGACGCGTCGTTATAAATCCGCGATCCGTCGTCTGACGCAAACTAACAGTGAAGATGTCTTCTCACTGGCGATGACCGCGTTTGCGCGGGAAATCGATCCGCATACCAACTATCTCTCGCCACGCAATACCGAGCAGTTTAATACCGAGATGAGCCTGTCCCTTGAAGGGATTGGTGCTGTGCTGCAAATGGACGATGACTATACGGTCATTAACTCCATGGTGGCTGGCGGTCCGGCGGCGAAGAGCAAGGCGATTAGCGTCGGCGATCGCATTGTCGGTGTGGGTCAGACCGGTAAGAGCATGGTCGATGTGATCGGCTGGCGCCTGGATGATGTGGTTGCGCTTATCAAAGGGCCAAAAGGCAGCAAGGTTCGTCTTGAAGTTCTGCCTGCCGGCAAAGGCACAAAAACCCGTATTGTCACACTGACGCGTGAGCGTATCCGTCTGGAAGACCGTGCCGTTAAAATGTCTGTGAAGACGGTAGGTAAAGAGAAAGTCGGCGTACTGGATATCCCGGGCTTCTACGTTGGCCTGACTGACGATGTCAAAGTTCAGTTGCAGAAACTGGAAAAACAGAACGTCAGCAGCATCGTCATCGATCTGCGGACCAACGGCGGCGGGGCGCTGACGGAGGCTGTTTCGCTGTCCGGTCTGTTTATTCCTTCCGGTCCGGTGGTTCAGGTTCGTGACAACAACGGTAAAGTCCGTGAGGACAGCGATACCGATGGCGTTGTGTATTACAAAGGCCCGCTGGTGGTTCTGGTCGATCGCTTCAGCGCGTCGGCATCGGAAATTTTCGCTGCGGCCATGCAGGATTACGGCCGTGCGCTGATTGTTGGTGAGCCGACTTTCGGTAAAGGTACCGTGCAGCAGTATCGTTCGCTGAATCGTATTTACGATCAGATGCTGCGTCCAGAATGGCCCGCACTGGGCTCCGTTCAGTACACGATCCAGAAGTTCTATCGTGTGAATGGCGGCAGTACTCAACGTAAAGGCGTCACGCCGGATATCATCATGCCGACGGGGAATGAAGAGACCGAAACCGGTGAGAAATTTGAAGATAATGCGTTGCCGTGGGATAGCATCGA
Source organism: Citrobacter sp. CFNIH10 (assembly GCF_002934585.1). Classification (NCBI taxonomy): domain Bacteria; kingdom Pseudomonadati; phylum Pseudomonadota; class Gammaproteobacteria; order Enterobacterales; family Enterobacteriaceae; genus Citrobacter; species Citrobacter sp. CFNIH10. Next base: position 4,203,708 of record NZ_CP026216.1, on the reverse strand, counting down.
TGCCGCAACGTATGTGAAATCAGACGATCTGACGCCGTTCGGCCCTGAATTACTCAAAGATCATAACGCGCGTATCGCGCAGGATCCTGAGTTCCAGTACATCATGAAGGATATCGCCCGTTTCAATGCGATGAAGGATAAACGCAACATCGTATCTCTGAATTACGCACAGCGTGAAAAAGAGAATAACGAAGATGATGCGCTGCGCCTGGCGCGAATCAATGACCGGTTTAAACGAGAAGGAAAACCGGTTCTGAAGAAACTGGACGACCTGCCAAAAGATTACCAGGAACCGGATCCGTATCTTGATGAAACAGTGAAGATTGCGCTGGATCTGGCGACGCTCGAGAAAGCGAAGCCCGCGGTACAACCGACCGCAACGAAATAACCTCATACAGGCACAAGAAATTGTGCCTGTTTTTTTAACAAGCGCATGAAGTCGTCAGCCTGATGCAGAAAAATGTAAAGTTGTGTCTTTCTGGTGACTTACCGGGCATTGATGCTTGAAAATAGCCGTACGACCCATACGATGTGGGTAATCGCATAGTGCGTTTTGTTAAGTTGAGGTTAAAAGAAAATTATGATGCGAATCGCGCTTTTCCTGTTGACGAACCTGGCCGTCATGGTCGTTTTCGGGCTGGTGCTGAGCCTGACAGGGATTCAGTCGAGCAGCGTTCAGGGCCTGATGATTATGGCGCTGCTGTTCGGTTTCGGTGGTTCCTTCGTTTCACTGCTGATGTCAAAGTGGATGGCCTTACGCTCCGTCGGTGGGGAAGTGATCGAGCAACCGCGTAACGAAAGAGAGCGTTGGTTGATGAATACGGTCGCCACGCAGGCGCGTCAGGCCGGTATCGCCATGCCGCAGGTCGCTATCTACCATGCGCCGGACATTAACGCGTTTGCCACCGGGGCGCGCCGTGATGCCTCTCTGGTTGCGGTCAGTACCGGTCTGCTGCAAAACATGAGCCCGGATGAAGCTGAAGCCGTTATTGCTCACGAAATTAGCCATATCGCGAACGGTGACATGGTTACCATGACGCTGATCCAGGGGGTTGTGAACACCTTTGTTATCTTCATCTCGCGCATTCTGGCGCAGATTGCCGCTGGTTTTCTCGGTGGTAACCGTGATGAAGGCGAAGGCAGCAATGGCAACCCGATGATCTACTTTGCGGTCGCAATGGTACTGGAACTGGTGTTCGGTATTCTGGCGAGCATCATTACCATGTGGTTCTCTCGTCACCGTGAATTCCACGCTGATGCGGGGTCCGCCAAACTGGTCGGCCGTGAAAAGATGATTGCTGCGCTGCAGCGTCTGAAAACCAGCTACGAACCGCAGGAAGCATCCAGCATGATGGCCTTCTGTATCAATGGTAAAGGTAAATCGCTGAGCGAACTGTTTATGACTCACCCGCCGCTGGATAAACGTATCGAAGCGCTGCGCAGTGGGGAATACCTGAAGTAAGCCTGTCGGTAAGAAGAGAAAGCGCGTCCATGGACGCGCTTTTTTTACGCCTGTGCCCGGGGCTGTGTGATGCGTAGACCGCTCACCACCGCTGCCACGGTCGCCAGAATCCCTGCCATTAGCAAAGAAACATGCGTGCCGTTATCTCCGAACTGGTTCAACAACAGCGCAACCAACGCCGCACCTGAGCTTTGTCCTAACAGACGGGCGGTGCCCAGCATGCCGCTGGCGCCGCCGCTGCGTTCACGTGGCGCAGAGGTGATGATCGTGTGGTTATTGGGGGATTGAAATAAACCAAACCCGGCACCGCAGAGAATCATCGGCCAGATGATATTCAGATCGGACGGCACGGCAGGAAGTAATAGCAGGGCAAACAGTCCACTTGCCATCACCAGCAGGCCCAGCGCGCCCAGTAAACCGGCATGGACGCGTTCAATCAGATACCCGGCCAGCGGCGCCATGACCATCGTTGCCAGCGGCCAGGGGGTGAGCAACAAACCGGTTTCTACTTCACTCCGCCCCAGTACCGTTTGCAGATAGAAGGGCAGGGAGACCATCGCCAGCATCTGCGCGCAGAAAGAGCAGATTGAGGTGCCTATCGACAGTGAAAAAAGAGGAATACGCAGCAGGTCGACCGGCAATAATGGTACCGGTAATGAAAGCTGACGACGGATAAAGAAATAGCCCACCACCATTATTGCCGCCACTTCGGCCCCGATCAGCGTCATGGGTTGTCCCTGTGCAAAACCACTCAGTGCGGTGATCAACAGACCAAACGTCAGCGCATTCATCACGGCGCTGGGGATGTCAAAACGCGGTTTATTGCTGCGTGAGCCATTAGGCGGCAGAAAGCGCATTGCCAGAATCAACGCAATAATCCCTAACGGCACATTGATCAGAAACAGCCATTTCCACGAGGCAATTGAGAGGATAGCGGCCGCGATGGTTGGGCCTGCGGCCGCAGAGACGGCAACGATAAAGGAGTTGATACCCATCCCGCGACCCAGATGGCGCTGAGGATAAATCAGACGAATCAACGCCGTGTTGACGCTCATCAGCGCAGCGCCGCCGAAACCCTGAACGACGCGCGCCATCGTCAACATTTGTAGCGAGTCCGCGAGAGCGCAAAACAGTGAGGCCAGCAGAAAAACCACTAGTCCGCATTTGTAGATGCGTCGATAGCCAAACATATCGCCGAGAAACGACAGCGACAGTAACGAGACGACAATGGCGATCTGATAGGCGTTGACGACCCATATTGAGCTGGCGGCTGAAGCGTGTAAGTCAGTGGCTATCGTGGGGAGCGCCACGTTGGCAATGGCGCCGTCCAGTACGGCCATCGAAATACCAATAACGATGGTTAAAATAGCACCATATCGCTGTGGAAGCGGCAGGCCGTCGGCCTGGGATTTATTCATGTGATTGATAGTTTTTGCGAAGAATATGATCAGGGTAGTGATTTTAGCATTGATATTCAGGCTTTATATCGCAGATTTGTAACGAAGTAAGCAAAGATGGATTGCGGGGGCCTGGCCATGAAATTATAATAAAAAATCGTTCTGATTTTTATAAAACACTCGTAATGAGGTGATAGATGGCTAACGCAGATCTGGATAAACAGCCTGATTCTGTATCTTCCGTGCTGAAGGTTTTTGGCATTCTGCAGGCGCTGGGTGAAGAGCGCGAAATAGGGATTACCGAGTTATCACAACGCGTCATGATGTCAAAAAGCACCGTTTATCGCTTTTTACAGACCATGAAAACATTGGGATATGTGTCACAGGAAGGTGAATCCGAGAAGTATTCTCTGACGCTGAAACTGTTTGAACTGGGCGCTCGCGCGCTACAGAATGTTGACCTTATCCGCAGTGCGGACATCCAGATGCGTGAACTCTCTCGTCTGACGAAAGAGACGGTGCACCTCGGCGCGCTGGACGAAGACAGCATCGTCTACATTCATAAGATTGATTCGATGTACAACCTGCGCATGTATTCGCGTGTGGGTCGCCGCAACCCGCTTTACAGCACCGCGATTGGTAAAGTGCTGCTGGCCTGGCGCGATCGTGACGAAGTGAAGCAGATTCTGGACGGCGTTGAGTACAAGCGCAGTACCGGGCGCACTATCACCACCACGGAAGCATTGCTGCCGGTGCTGGATAAAGTCCGCGAACAGGGTTATGGCGAAGATAACGAAGAACAAGAAGAAGGTTTACGCTGCATTGGCGTACCGGTATTCGATCGTTTCGGCGTCGTGATTGCTGGTCTGAGTATCTCCTTCCCCACGCTGCGTTTTTCTGAAGAAAAACTGCATGACTACGTTTCGATGCTGCATACCGCGGCGCGTAAAATCTCTGAGCAAATGGGTTACAACGATTATCCGTTCTGACGATGTCATGCTGTCGATAGTAAAGAAACGGCCGGCATTTTTGCCGGCCGCTTTAATCCTGTGACATTCTGCTTAAGCAATACGCCAGGCGCGATTCACGACGACGGGATATTAACCGTTATCGACGACCACGGTACTCTTACGCAATATCGGACAATCCGTTAATCCGATGATACCGCTATCGGTATGAACATATTGCGCGGTGGCGGTTCCTCGCGCGGTGAGATACTTGCATTGCAACCCCAGCCCGGCAGCATTCTCCTGACTGCCTATCAGCACACCATACCCACTGAGTAATAATCCAATCCATACAAGCGCAAACAACACGATAGCGCGAATAATCAAACGCATTATGACCTCTTTTCTTCTATAAGTTAGATTGAGCTTAGCGCTTACGCTCATTGATACAAGTAAATGATTCTTAAAAAATCACGAATGTCTGCTGTAGTTAGTCCTGGTTTAAGATACGCATGATAATTTGGTGGCATAAGATGTTGATGCGGAGAGTGGAGTGAAAAAGTTTCGATGGATAATTCTGGTGGTGGTAGTGCTTGTGTGTCTGCTGCTGTGGGCCCAGGTGTTCAACATCATGAGTGACCAGGATGTACAATTTTTCAGCGGAATTTGCGCCATCAATAAATTTATCCCCTGGTGAGATCATTTTTTCATCCGTTGATTTCCTTCCTGTGGCGCGGTGGTAAAATGGCGCGTCTACATTGAGGTGGTGAAATGAACGAAGTCCTGAATTCCGGCGTGCTTAATTTTGCGTCGTTGATTGTATCGGTGGGGGTTCTGGTTGTTGGGCTGGTGCTGTGGTTCTTTATCAACCGTGCGAGCTCGCGAACCAATGAGCAGATTGAGCTGCTTGAAGCGTTGTTAGACCAGCAGAAGCGACAAAATGCACTATTGCGTCGTCTCTGTGAAGCGAACGAGCCGGAAAAAGTGGCAGAGGCATCGCCTAAGGCTAATGACCCGCAAGAGGATGAGGATATCATCCGTCTGGTCGCAGAACGTTAATCCTCGTGTAACAGGAAGCGAAGGGGCTGGCGTCTCGCCAGTCTTTCCTTCCTGGTTTGTTATCCTGCACCCTATTAGTGCAGTCGCATGCCGCTTCGCTATATCCGTTCCTTCTTGTGTCATTGTGCGAGTTATTGCAAGCACACACGTAATTATATTTTTCCATACGTTAATAATGTGATCTTCCCCGTTTTGTGAGAATGATCGGCTTTATAATAAGCGAAACGTTTCTTTCACTATTTTTGTGCATTGTCATCATTCTTTCATTAAATGGGTGCATAAGAACAGTAGATATCAAGATGGAGCGAAATGTGGCGTTATTATGATATCGGGCCATTTTGCGTTGAAACAAATTATGCATAACAAAGCAGAATTTGTGATAACCGCAGATTGCTACGTTTTGACATCGCAACGATCTGGAAGTCGCGAAATTATTGAGCTATGGTTGAAAAGATCCCGCCGCGCTGCGGGTCTGGTAAGGGCTCAGCGAGCGCGCGGGAATATATCGGCTTGAGGATTGACGCATAACTGTGCAGATACTCTGTATCGACTGGCGAGATTTGTGCGACCGATCGAGACACGTTTAAAAATGGCTTGCCATAATTAACGTTGTATGTGATAACACGTTTTGGGTTAAACGAGGTACAGTTCTGTTTATGTGTGGCATTTTCAGTAAAGAAGTCCTGAGTAAACACGTTGTCGTTGAATACCGCTTCTCTGCCGAGCCTTATATTAGTGCCTCAAGCAGTAATGTCTCAGTTTTATCTATGTTATGCCTGCGGGCGAAGAAAACACTCTAAGGAATTTTGCAAATGGCAAAGATTAAAGGTCAAGTTAAGTGGTTCAACGAGTCTAAAGGTTTTGGCTTTATTACTCCGGCTGATGGCAGCAAAGACGTGTTCGTACACTTCTCCGCTATCCAGGGTAATGGCTTCAAAACTCTGGCTGAAGGCCAGAACGTTGAGTTCGAAATTCAGGACGGCCAGAAAGGTCCGGCTGCTGTTAACGTAACAGCTATCTGATCGACACCACTGATTTGAAGCGCATCTGCGCATCAACCTCAGATTTAAAGCCTCGCTGATGCGGGGCTTTTTCATTCATCTTCCTTCAAAGTATGTCTGAATGCCTCCTCCGTTAGCGCTTTGTTGCAAAGCCGTGATGTTATTAGCATAGTTTTCACCGCTTTCCCGCCGTTATTCCCGTTAAATCAGTCACCTGAATATCATGTTTGCCGGAGAACAGGTGAAAAAGAAAAATGATGGTACGGTGCGAAGTTTCACACCGCTGCGTTTTGCGCTGCTTTGTATCGCCATATTGCTGAGCCTGGGACTGTTGCTAGGGCGCGTTGCCTGGTTGCAGATTGTTGAACCCGACCGTCTGGTCAAACAAGAAGATATGCGCTCATTGCGTGAAGTCACCACGGCATCGCCGCGTGGAATGATCACCGATCGGCAGGGGCGACCATTGGCGGTCAGCGTACCGGTGAATGCGGTGTGGGCTGACCCCCACACGTTATTGAGCAAAGGAGGCGTAGGCGACAACGAACGCTGGCAGGCGCTGGCCAACACGCTACATCTTTCACTCACGAACCTGGCGGCGCGCGTTAACCACGATCCGTCGGCAAGGTTTATCTATCTTGCGCGTCAGGTCTCTCCTCAACAGGCGCAGTGGATCGATAAGCTGAACCTGCCCGGCATCAATTTGCGCGAAGAGTCCCGGCGCTTTTATCCGGCAGGACATGTCGCGGCGAATCTGATTGGTTTCACCAATATCGACGGGCAGGGCATTGAAGGGGTTGAGAAAAGTTTTAACGCACAGTTAATCGGAAAGCCGGGCTCCCGCCTGGTCCGCAAAGATAAATTCGGTCACGTGATTGAAAACATCACGGAAGTTAATCCTGTGCCAGCGCATGAACTACAACTCAGCATTGATGAGCGGCTGCAGACCGTCACCGAGGATGCGCTGGACAATGCGGTTAGCTGGAACAAAGCGGAATCCGGCGCCGCCGTGCTGGTGAACGTTGCCACTGGCGAGATCCTGGCGATGGCCAGCTTCCCCGATTTTAACCCGAACAATCGTGATGGTGCGGTGCTTGATGATTTTCGCAATCGTGCGATTAGCGATACTTTCGAGCCGGGCTCGACGGTGAAACCGCTGGTTATCATGACGGCGCTTGAGCAAGGGATTGTCCAGCCTGATAGCGTGATCGACACGCATCCGTTTTACCTCGACGGGCATCGGATTCGCGATGTGGGCTTTTATCCGGAACTGACGCTGACCGGCATTTTGCAAAAATCGAGTGACACCGGGGTTTCGCATCTTTCATTAGCAATGCCCGTCCAGCGTGTCGTCGATACCTATCGCCGCTTTGGCTTTGGTCAACCCACGGGGCTGGGACTCACCGGTGAGAGTCAGGGGGTGATGCCGCAACGTCGTTACTGGAGCGATCTGGATCGCGCGACCTTTGCCTTTGGCTACGGCCTGATGGTGACGCCGCTGCAACTGGCGCACGTCTATGCCACGATTGGCAGTTTTGGCCTGTACCGACCACTCTCTATCACGCGCATCGACCCGCCCGTTATCGGCAAGCGTGTCATGTCGGAAGCGCTGGTCAGACAGGTGGCGCACATGATGGAAAGCGTCGCCCTGCCGGGGGGCGGTGGGACGAAGGCGGCGGTCCGGGATTATCGCGTGGCGGTTAAAACCGGGACGGCGAAGAAGATCGGCGCTGACGGTAAATACGTTGATAAATATGTGGCTTACACCGCAGGGGTGGCACCGGCAAGCAACCCGAAGTTTGCGCTGGTGGTAGTGATCAACGATCCGCAGAACGGGGCCTATTACGGTGGCGCGGTGTCGGCACCGGTTTTCAGCCAGATAATGGGCGATGTGCTGCGACTGGAAAACGTCAAACCGGATGGGATGCCCGCCGACTCCAGCCATTTGCTGGTGATGCAGAGCAATTCGCCGACACACTCCACGCGCTAAGTGATTCTCCCGGGGCGTAAATCGCGTTACACTTGCGCCCTGAATTTACCTGCCGGAGTTGTTATGTCGTTTTCCTGTCCACTTTGTCACCAGCCCCTTGCGCACGTTAATAACAGTTTTATCTGTCCGCAGCGGCATCAGTTTGATGTGGCAAAAGAGGGATACGTTAACCTGTTGCCGGTACAGCATAAGCGTTCACGCGATCCGGGCGACAGCGCGGAGATGATGCAGGCACGGCGTGCGTTTCTGGATGCCGGACATTATCAACCCTTGCGTGATGCTATTGTTGAGCAGCTTTCCGCGCGTCTCGACGCGTCGGCAACCTCGATTCTTGATATCGGCTGTGGGGAAGGGTATTACACTCATGCCTTTGCCGATGCGTTGCCGACGGCGACCACCTATGGACTGGACGTGGCGAAAGTGGCTATTAAAGCGGCGGCCAGACGCTATCCGCAGGTAACATTCTGCGTCGCCTCAAGCCATCGTTTGCCGTTTGCAGATGCAAGCCAGGACGCCATTGTGCGGATTTACGCGCCGTGTAAAGCGCAAGAGCTGGCGCGTGTGGTCAAACCGCAGGGGTGGGTGATGACGGCAACGCCGGGACCGCGCCATTTAATGGAGCTGAAAGGGTTGATTTACGATGAGGTCCGACTCCATGCGCCGCATGCTGAGCAACTGGAAGGGTTCACCCTGCTGGAGGATATCGCACTGGCGTATCCGATGCGCCTGAACGGAAAGGAAGCGGTAGCGCTATTGCAGATGACGCCTTTTGCCTGGCGGGCAAAGCCGGAGGTCTGGGAACGTCTGGCGAGTACAGAAGTGTTTGACTGCCAGACAGATTTTCGTCTTCACCTCTGGCAGCGTGCGGATTAACCGTGAAAGTGTGTCCAGAGGATCTGGACGCCGATACCGATCAGTACCACCCCGCCCAGAATTTCAGCCCGTTTGCCAAGCAGCGGGCCAATGAAGCGACCAACCATCATTCCCAGTGTGGACATGATAAGCGTGGCACAGCCAATAGCCAGTGCCGTAGCGATAATATTGACCTGTAAGAACGCCAGACCCACGCCGACCGCCATAGCGTCGAGGCTAGTGGCGATAGCGGTGGTGACCAGTAACCAGAAACCGTGACGGCGCAGCGGTTCATCATCTTCATTATCCGCGCCGCGAAATCCCTCAATAATCATTCGTCCGCCCAGAAAGACCAGCAGGATGAAAGCAATCCAGTGATTCCATTCCAGCACGAATTTGCTGGCTAACATACCGAGCGCCCAACCGATCAGCGGCGTTAATGTTTCAACTGCGCCGAAGATTAAACCGGTACGCAGGGCTTCAGAGAATTTGGGTTTATGCAGGGTCGCGCCTTTGCCAATTGATGCGGCAAAAGCATCCATCGACATGCCAAAAGCGAGAATAATAGTGGCGGTGATATTCATGACAGCGTCCTGACCGGGGTTTCCATAAAACACACCACTGCCCCCAGTAAACATGCACACCTGAACCCGGGGTTCATACAGTATGCATAGCAGTTGATGTGCCTATGGTCTCGCCTGACTGAAAGAGATTTCAGTCCGTACGTGCCACGTTTTGCAACGAGTATGTTGACACGTACATTTCCGGAGTCTGGAAATCGGCTACTCCCCAAATGACGGCGCAACCTTAACATATTTTGAGAATATAAAACAACAACGGAGAAATATTATTTGATCTCTAATTGAAAACGATTTTCATTTGGGTTTATTGGTAGATAGAACGTTAAAATAAATAACATTTGCGCTGTCGTATTATAGCCTTAGCTATGTTTTTAACTGCAAGTAAATTGCGAAAAATAAAGCTCAGGCTATACCTCTAACTTACTGAGAGGAAACGAGAAGTTTATATATCTTTTCCAGATCGTCGATATTCCTCACACGAATTAGCAGACGCCGTTGTTCTAATTGCATCACCAGAACACCATCTTCCGATAAATTCATCGCTTTAATGCGGTTATATTCTATCCAGACGTTGGCGAAGAAAAATCCATCCTGTTTGAAGATGATCTTAGGGACCCGGATCCAGAAAATATAAAACCCCATTAAGGCCAGAGCACATAATAACCAGGTGGTGATGATTGCCCCATGGCTGGTGACATTGTTGTAGATAAGAATTGCGATGAGGCCAATGAAGATGATGCTGTCGACGCGGCTTCGGCGCAGCAGGGGAATCGCAAGCAAAGTCGGGCCATTGCGGCGTGGCATGATGAACTGATCGTAAATGGCGTAAGCCAGTAACGCGGCAATAAAGAAAACCAGCACCAGGTCCGTGATAGTCATTGATCCTTGTTCCTCCAGATAAAAAAAGGGGCCTTATAGGCCCCGGTAGTGTACTACAGTCTTACAGACCCAACAGGCCGAGCGCATAACCCGCGATACCGATGACAAAGAAGCCAACGATAATCCACAGTGGGTTGACTTTCTTACGCAGCAGCCACATACAGGCGAAGGTCAGCAGCAGCGGAACCAGACCCGGCATCAACTGGTCGAGAATGGTCTGTACGGTGGTAACACGTGTCTGCCCATCCTGACCGGTGATAGTTGAAACCACCAGCGGGATGTTTACATGCGTCCACTTGTTCACCAACGCCCCCATGACAAACAGGCCGAGGATTGACGCCCCCTCAGTCAGTTTTTGCAGGAATCCGCCGCCCATATCTTTAACGATATCGACACCTTTGCGATAACCGTAGGCGACACCGTAGTAACGGGTCAGCAGACGGACTGCGTTGAACAGAATGAAGAACAGCAAGGGACCGAGCAGGCTGCCGCTCATCGCGATACCCGCACCTAACGCGGCGAATACCGGACGCACAGTACCCCAGAAAATCGGGTCGCCCACGCCTGCCAACGGGCCCATCAGACCGACTTTGATACCGTTAATGGCACCATCGTCAATTTCTGCCCCGTTAGCACGCTGTTCTTCCATCGCCAGCGTTACGCCGAGCACCGGCGCGGCTACGTACGGATGGGTGTTAAAGAATTCCAGGTGACGCTTGATGGCTTGCTTACGCGCATCGTTGTTCTCTGGATACAGGCGACGGATAGCCGGTACCATGGAGAAGCAGAAACCCAGCGCCTGCATACGTTCGAAGTTCCATGAACCCTGAAACAGGTTAGAACGAATGAACACGCCACGAATGTCACTCTGTGTGAGTTTTTTCTCAGTGGTAGTTTTAGTCATATCAACCATTTCGCTCACCTGCTAGTCCAGTTCGTTATCGAGGGAGTTGTCACCCGCAGCCTGTGCTGGTGCACCCGCCACGCGGTTATATTTCGGGCTCAGTTGGATGTAGAGGATGGCCATGACCGCACCAATCACACCCAGAGCAACCAGGTTGAAGTTAGTAAATGCCGCAGTCACGAAGCCGAGGTAGAAGAACGGCATCAGGTAGCCTGCACGCATCATGTTGATAACCATCGCGTAACCGACCACAACGATCATGCCACCGGCGATGTTCAGACCGCCAGTCACCACTTCCGGAATCGCATTCAGCATGCCCTGAACTTCGCTGGTGCCTACGGAAATCGCAACGATAACCGCCGGGATAGCGATACGCATCGCCTGCAGGAACAGGGAAGAGACATGCAGCCAGGAGAGCGCTGTCAGGTTACCGTTTTCCGCCGCTTTATCCGCCGCGTGCTGGAATGCCACGGTGATAGTACGAACGATGATCGTCAGAACCTGGCCTGCTGCAGCCAGCGGAATCGCCAGCGCGATACCGGCACCGATGCTTTGGTGACCCGCAATAACCAGAACGGTAGAGATAATGGACGCCAGTGCGGCATCAGGTGCAACGGCAGCACCGATGTTCATCCAGCCAAGGGCGATCATTTCCAGGGTACCACCGATGATAATACCGGTTTTCATATCCCCGAGAACGGCACCAATCAGCGTACAGGCCACCAGTGGGCGGTGGAACTGAAATTCATCGAGTACCGACTCCATACCCGCGATACATGCGACGATGAACACCAGCACAATCTGAAGAGTGGTAATCTCCATTGTACTTCTCCTATTGCTATAACAGCCTTAAGTGTGAAAGCTCATTCAATGCCAGGGGTTACTTGCCCACTTTGGCAATCAAATCCATCATTTTCAGTTTCTGATCGGTTGACACTTTACGCGCCTCAAGCTCAATACCGCGGGCATTAAGTTTGTTAAAGGCTTCGATGTCTTTCTCATCGACAGAGATGGCGTTGTTGACCTGCGTTTTACCCTGACGGAAAGCCATGCCGCCAATGTTTACGGAGGTGATTTTTACGCCGCCTTCGACAATGCGTTCAACATCGGTCGGATTGGTGAACAGCAGCATTACACGTTCGCCCGCGTATTTCGGGTTGTTGTAAACGCGAATCATCTTGGCAACATCCACCACGTGAGCGGTCACGCCAGGAGGCGCCACCTGCGTCAACAGCGTTTTACGCACGGTGTCTGCCGCCACTTCATCGCTGACTACGATAATGCGGGTCACGTTGGTTTCTTTGGTCCAGCGGGTAGCCACCTGACCATGGATCAAACGGTCATCAATACGGGCAAGACCGATTTGCATATAATCGTTCGGTCCCATTGGTTTTGCCGGGGCCGCGGCTTTGGGGGCCGTTGCGACGGGGGCAGGGGCGGCTTTTTCCACCGGTTTCGCTTTCAGCGCTTTCACGCCTTCGCGACCGGTTTCAACTGCCAGCGCGACCAGTTCATCGAAGCTTGGGTTGTCGTCACGCGCCATCAGCGTTTCGACCAGCATAGGGATGTTCACCCCGGCAATCACTTCATACTGTTCTTTGTCGACGACAATGCGGCTGGCAGCGTTGAACGGACTGCCTCCCCATGTATCGACGAGAAACAGCACGCCGTTACTGGTATCGAGTTTTGCCAACTGAGCGTTGTACTTTTCAATCAGCGTTTCGGCATTTTCGCCGGGCACGAAATCGATCCAGCCGACGTTTTCCTGCTCGCCTAACAGCATTTCTGCTGTCTTGAGTAACTGCTCTGCAGCCCAACCATGTGTGCCTATAACAATAGCAATGGTCACTTGCTACCTCCTTTATTATCGTTAACACATCAACGTGAGAGATGTATTTGAATCGCCGTCCGCAACAGAATCGATTCAGATAAGGGTTACAATGAAAAACATATGATGTCCGTGAATTATTTTAGATATCGAAAAAAATATTTTATGTGATGAAGATCCGTAATTTAGTTTTCGGCAATGAGAAATTTCGTAGAGTAAAATATCCCTGTTACAACACTTTGCAAAGGAAGGTAAATCTTTGCCAAAAACAGGTTGCCTCTGTTATGTTTACGTTCTGTTTAACTAACCAGGAGTATAGGGCACTAGCCCGCTGTATGGATCGTCACCGACGTCATTTCACTTTCAGGCCGCATCGCGCCTGCCAGTCTGGCATGTCTTGCCACACGTTTTATCTGCACTGTGTTTTATCGCCTGTTAACCATTCCTTAAGCAGGAGCTTGTCATGGAATTCTTAATGGACCCCTCGATTTGGGCGGGTTTGCTCACGCTTGTCGTCCTGGAAATTGTCCTGGGTATCGATAACCTGGTTTTTATTGCGATTCTTGCGGATAAGCTGCCGCCGAAGCAGCGTGACAAAGCGCGTCTGATTGGTTTATCCCTGGCGCTCGTGATGCGTCTGGCCTTGCTGTCTATTATTTCGTGGATGGTCACCCTGACCCAACCGCTGTTCACCGTCATGGATTTCACTTTCTCCGGTCGCGATCTGATCATGCTGCTGGGGGGTATCTTTCTGTTGTTTAAAGCCACGACGGAACTTCATGAACGGCTGGAAAACCGCGAACACGATTCCGGGCATGGTAAAGGTTATGCCAGTTTCTGGGTGGTCGTGACGCAGATCGTTATCCTGGATGCGGTATTCTCGCTGGATGCGGTGATTACTGCCGTCGGTATGGTGAACCATCTGCCTGTGATGATGGCAGCGGTTGTGATCGCGATGGCGGTGATGCTGCTGGCATCCAAGCCGCTGACGCGTTTCGTCAACCAACATCCGACGGTGGTGGTGCTCTGTCTGAGCTTCCTGCTGATGATTGGTCTGAGCCTGGTCGCCGAAGGTTTTGGTTTCCATATTCCGAAAGGCTACCTGTACGCCGCGATTGGCTTCTCGATCATTATCGAAGTGTTTAATCAGATTGCGCGTCGCAACTTTATTCGCCATCAGTCAACACTGCCGCTGCGTGCGCGCACGGCTGACGCGATCCTGCGTCTGATGGGGGGTAAACGTCAGGCGGCGGTAGCGCATGAATCCGACAGCCAGGCCGCCGTTCCGATCCCGGAAGGGGCATTTGCGGAAGAAGAACGCTATATGATTAACGGCGTGCTGACGCTGGCACAGCGCTCGCTGCGCGGCATCATGACTCCGCGCGGTGAAATCAGCTGGGTGGATGCTAATCTGAGCGTTGATGAGATCCGCGAGCAGTTGCTCTCCTCGCCGCACAGCCTGTTCCCGGTGTGTCGTGGCGAACTGGATGAGATCATCGGTATCGTGCGGGCGAAAGAGCTGCTGGTGGCGCTGGAAGAGGGCGTTGACGTCGCGGCTATTGCGTCGGCTACACCGGCTATCGTGGTGCCGGAAACGCTGGACCCTATCAACCTGTTGGGTGTCCTGCGTCGTGCACGCGGTAGCTTTGTTATCGTCACCAACGAATTTGGCGTGGTGCAGGGGCTGGTTACGCCGCTGGATGTCCTTGAAGCCATTGCCGGTGAGTTCCCGGATGCTGATGAAACGCCGGAAATTACCGTTGACGGCGAAGGCTGGTTAGTCAAAGGCGGCACCGATCTGCATGCCCTGCAACAGGCGCTGGCGGTGGATAACCTGGTTGATGAAGACGAAGACATCGCCACGGTCGCGGGACTGGTGATTGCGGCTAAGGGTCACATTCCCCGTACGGGCGATGTGATCGAGGTTCCTCCGCTGAGCATTACCATTGTCGACGCTAATGACTACCGCGTGGATCTGGTGCGAATTGTTAAAGAACAACCTGCGCAAGAAGAAGAGGAATAATCCTCTCTAACGCAGGGGCATAACGGGCGCGATGCGTCCGTTATGCCTGGGCGGCGGCGGGTTACTGCCCGCCAGCCACTGCGGAAAATCGCGCAGCGGCATCGGCTTCGCAAATAAAAATCCCTGCAGTAAATCCACACCGTGGCGACGCAGATGCTGCGCCTGCTCCTGCGTTTCAACCCCCTCCGCGACCAGTTCGATATTCAGTCGTTGCCCAAGGGCGATGATGATGTCGGTCACCGTTGAATTGACCGCATCAGTACCAATCGCATGGGTAAAGGACTTATCAATTTTCAGAATGTCAGGGCGCAACTTTTCCAGCCATGACAATGAACTGTTGCCGGTTCCAAAATCATCGATCGCCAGCTTGATGTTTTGCCGTTGCAACGCGTGAACGATTCGGTAATCAACATCCTGCAGCGCATCCCGCTCGGTCAGTTCTATCACCAGTTGCTGAATGGGCTGCTGACTGAACCAGTACTGATCGAGATCTTTTAGCAATTCACCCTGCTGAAAATGGCTGGCAGCGACATTAATACCAATATGAAACTGGCTGCTCATGGGGAAAAAATGACGTTGCCGAATGGTTTCCGCTAGCACATAACGCGTCAGCGGTGCGATCTGGTGATGCTCTTCGGCAATCGGGATAAAGACGTCCGGTGAAATCCACCCCTGACGTGGATTATTCCAGCGCAGCAGGATCTCCACCCCCATGCACTGTCCGGTCCGCCCGTTCAGTAGCGGCTGGCAAAAAAGCTCAAATTCGCGCTGTGCCAGCGCGAGATTAATCTCCCAGGAAAAACTCATTCGACTGGCGGTGGCCAGCCACGCCAGATAGCCCACCAGCAGACTGAGCAATAATGCCAGCGGCAACTGCGCGGGCAGGGCTTTGAGCGCCAGCGCCTCTGCCGCTGGCCCGGTCACGCTAATAGTAAAGGGATAGTGCTGTGAGGTGAGTTGATAGCGTTGCTCATCGTTGAGCGCAGGCAGGCGCTGTACTACGCCGCTCCCGTAAATTAAATGTCGGTTGCCGACTGTCAGGCTGGCAGCGGTAATCTGCGGCTTACGCGGTTCCAGCAGCAGCCTGGTAAGCAGGTCGATATTGATAATCTCCAGTATTCCGTCCTTTCCGTCGGGAGAGGCCGGGTACCACTGGACGAGAATCGGGCTGCCTTTAATCAGCAGCGGATCGGTGGACAACAGCAGTTGCGCGTTTGCGGTGGGAAGGTCGGGCTGAAGCTGATGAACCGGGATATTGCGATAGCCAAAGACGCTGGAACAGTACAGTATGCCGCGCTGGACCAGGGCAATTGCGCGTACCGTTTGCAGTCTGGCAGCCTGTTTGCGCAGCGGGAGATGCGTAGCGGAGCAGGGAAGGCCAATCAGTGGTAACAGGATATCACGGCCATTCTGCAACGGACGCAGTACTTCATCGAGCGTGGCGACCGCCCTGGAGGCAAAGGTAACGGTGTGATGGTGATTTAAATTGCGCTGTGAAATAAATCGGACGCCCAGGGTCAGGATGAGCGTAATGAGCGCGCAAAGTATGCACAGGATAAAACGTTTACGACGATATTTTTTTATGATCCGTTGTGCTGTCTGCATGCGGGCCGCCTGATAACCGTCAGCCACAAAAGCCAACCGTAACAGAGCAAGTGTAGTGGGGAATTGGCGAGCAGACGAGAAAGGGGGCAAAATTTCGCCCATCCGTTGCAGATGGGCGAGGAAAAAGTATTAGCGTCGCTTGCTGAAGTGTTTAGTCACACTGAACTTTAATCGCCAGACCACCGCGTGAGGTTTCGCGGTATTTGGCGTTCATATCCTTACCGGTTTCGTACATCGTTTCGATGACTTTATCCAGTGAGACGCGCGGTGCGCTGGTACGACGCATCGCCATCCGTGCGGCATTGATCGCTTTTACAGAGGCAATTGCATTACGTTCAATGCACGGTACCTGCACCTGACCGGCAACCGGGTCGCAGGTCAGCCCCAGGTTATGCTCCATGCCAATTTCAGCGGCGACACACACCTGCTCCGGGCTCGCGCCCAGCAGTTCCGCAAGACCGGCCGCCGCCATTGAGCAAGCCACGCCCACTTCGCCCTGACAGCCGACTTCCGCTCCCGAAATCGAGGCATTCATCTTATACAACGCGCCGATGGCGCCTGCCGCCAGGAAGTAGCGGGTATAAATATCGGGACTGACGGACTCAATAAAGTGATCGTAGTAGGCCAGAACGGCTGGCACGATACCGCACGCGCCATTGGTTGGCGCGGTGACCACCCGACCGCCTGCCGCGTTCTCTTCGTTGACCGCGAGGGCGAACATGTTCACCCAGTCGATCACATTCATCGGGTCGTTAGAGAGCTTATCGCTGGAAACCAACATCCGACGCAGCGCAGAGGCGCGACGCGGAACGCGCAGTGGACCCGGCAACACGCCTTCGGTATTCATACCGCGATCGATACAGGCCTGCATGGTCTGCCAGACGTGACCGAAGTATTCTTCAATCTCTTTTTTGTCGTGCAAGGCCAGTTCGTTCTGCATCGCCAGTCCGGAAAGGGACAGGCCAGTGTTGTTGCAGTACTCCAGCAACTCGGTTGCGGATTTGAACGGATAAGGAACGCTTACCTCATTTGCCGCATCCTGACCAAAATGCTCTTCATCGACGATAAATCCGCCGCCGATGGAGTAGTAGGTTTTGCTGTAAACGACGGCATCGCCGTTATACGCATGGATCTGCATGCCGTTTTCGTGAAGCGGCAGGTTACCGTTATGAAAACGCATGCCGTCGTTTTGGGGGAAATCTACTTCGTGCTGACCGTGCGCCAGCAGCAGGCGACCGCGCGCCTCTACGTCGCGGATGAAACCTGGGATACTATCAATATCCACGGTGGCTGGCTCATTGCCTGCCAGACCCATAATAATGGCGATATCGGTGTGGTGACCTTTACCCGTGAGCGACAGTGAACCATACACGTCGACGGCAACACGAGTAACGCTATCCAGTAATCCTTTTTCGACCAGGTCATCGACGAACTGTTTACCCGCCTTCATAGGCCCTACAGTATGGGAAGATGAGGGACCAATCCCCACCTTAAACATGTCGAATAGACTAATCACGATAATACTCCTGACAGGGTGACTGGAAACTTCCAGAAACGATGTAATAACTGCGCATAGTGTAAGAGGGAACGCGGGGATCGGCTTAACTATTCACATGAATTAAACTAATGGGTAACCGCGTTTTTACTAATGTTGTGACGGGAGTTTCAGGTTGTGTCTTCTGCGCGTAAAGATAAGTATAGTCAGGGCTTCACACCAATTTGTAGCGCCAGTTCACGAATAATTCCGGCGGTCATTCCCCAGACGAAATAATGCTCATACCAGGAAAGCCACACGCGATGCGAATCCCCGCGACGCCAGACATCCAGCGGGTGATAGCGGCCTAAATGCAGCGCCTGCGCCAGCGGCATTTCAAAGACGGCGGAAACCTCGTCTTCGCTGGCGCGGTAAGGCAGATTAGGCGGAATAATGCCCACTACCGGCGTGACCTGGAAGCCGGTCACGCTGTCCACCGGCGGCAGCACGCCGATCACATCAACGGCTTCTGGCGGGATTGCCACTTCTTCTTCGGCTTCACGCAGCGCGGCGGCGATGAGAGAGGCGTCGGTGCTGTCAACCGCGCCGCCGGGGAAGGCCACCTGCCCGGCGTGTTTGCGTAAATGCACCGAACGCTGGGTCAACAGCAGCCCTGGCTGGGGGCGGCGAACCACGGGAATGAGCACGGCGGCCTGGCGCAGGTTCAGCGACTCGCGATTAATCTGCGGGCGCAAAAGTTGGAAGCGCGATAGAAAATCATCCAGCGTCAGGCTCTTGTTCTCCATGTCTCAGTTCTCCAGTTGTTGCAGGATACGATTCACTTTATCAAAGGTTTCCTGATATTCCGCCTGTTCCTCGCTATCGGCGACAATACCGCCGCCAGCGGAACAGTACAGTTGACCGTTCACGGCGGTCAGGGTGCGGATGGTAATGCTGGTATCCATATTGCCGCAGACGCTCAGATAACCGATGCTGCCGCACCAGGCGTTACGGCGGTGGGGTTCCAGCTCATCAATAATTTCCATGGCGCGCACTTTCGGTGCCCCGGTAATCGAGCCGCCCGGAAACGCGGCGCGGAGCAGGTCACTGGCATGCCGCGTGGGGGGTAACCGCGCGATCACGGTGCTGACCAGATGATGCACCGCCGGGAAGGGTTCAACCACGAACAGTTCCGGCACCTTCACCGAGCCCGGTACCGCCACGCGACCAATGTCGTTGCGCATCAGATCGACAATCATTACGTTTTCCGCCCGATCCTTTGCTGAGTTCGCCAGTTTCTGCGCCTGTTTCCGGTCTGCCTCTTCCTGCGGCAATCGCGGCAGGGTGCCCTTAATGGGGCGGGTCTGAATGTCGCCATCAGCCAGAAGAATAAACCGTTCAGGCGACAGGCTCAGAATGGCGCCGTCATCCAGGCGTAAAAACGCGCTGAACGGGGCGCGGTTCGCCTGATTGAGCCGCGCGAAGGCCAGCCACTCATCGCCCTGATAAGACGCCTGAAAACGCTGGGCCAGATTGACCTGATAGCAGTCGCCACTGTGCAGATACGCCTGCACCTGGCGGAATTTTTCGCCGTATTGCTCACGCGTCATGTTCGATTGCCAGTCGGTGGTTAACCTGAACGGCACACGCGCAGGAGGTTGCTGGCTTTCCAGCCAGGCGAGTCTGGCGTGGGCGTCCGTGTGGCTGAGTAAGCTCACGGTCTGGCGCTGATGATCGACAATCAGCGCCCAGTCGTAGAGGCCTATCGCCATGTCCGCCAGCGCGATATCCTGCCGGGCATAGCTGGGCAAAGATTCGAAGCGGCGTCCCAGATCGTAGCCAAATAACCCCAGCGCGCCACCCTGGAACGGTAAATCGGCGTTCACTGGCGGCTGAAGATTCAGCTCGGTCAGTGCGCTTTGCAGTACAGCCAGCGGATCGTCATGAGTAAGACGACAGCCTTGCGCATCGCGAATCTGCGTGGTTTCGCCGTGCGTTTTCACGGTGCAAAGCGGATCGGCTACCACAATGTCAAAACGGCTATGTGGGTGATCCGCGTGACCGGAATGCAGCAGCATTGCCCACGGCAGATGGCTTATTGGCGCGAAATACTGTTCGGCGGCGTCCTGACGCCAGGGGAGCGTGATAATAGCGGGAGATAACGTCTTCATTGATCCTGACTGTGCTGGCTATGTTCCGGGTTGCATGAAATAATTAGCGCAGACAATTTAGCAGGAGTTAACGATGTTTGCAGGTTTACCTTCACTCAGTCACGAACAGCAACAGAAAGCGGTTGAGCGTATTCAGGAACTGATGTCACAGGGTATGAGCAGCGGTCAGGCGATTGCGCTGGTGGCCGAAGAGCTGCGCGCCACCCATACCGGTGAGCGGATTGTGGCGCGTTTTGAAGACGAAGACGAGTAGCCCCGGCTTACACCGCGGCGACGATTTTAATCTCAACTTTATATTTCGGGTTCATTAATCCAGCCTGAACCGTACAGCGTACCGGCGCATGACCGGCCACAACCCAGGCGTCCCAGGCTTTGTTCATCGCTGCGAAATCATGCTTATCGGCAAGGAAAATGGTGGCATCAAGAATGCGTGACTTGTTGCTGCCTTGCTGTTCCAGCGCGGCGTCAATCTGTGCCAGCGTGTTGGCGGTCTGCTCGAAGGCATCGGCATCAAGGTTTGCTGGTACGCCAGTGTAGTAGAGCGTGTTGTTGTGGATCACCACGTCAGACCAACGATCTTCGGCATCAATACGGATGATAGTCATAAAGCCTTCCTCTTTTACGTTCTGCATAAAATGGCAAGACTGCCATATTGTCAGGGCGGCGTCACCTCTTCAACTGGCGTAAGCCGCTGCGGCCTGACATAATCCCTGTTCAAATCAACAGGGGGTAGTGTGACGGACGATTTTGCACCAGAAGGTCAACTGGCTAAAGCGATACCGGGTTTCAAACCGCGCGAACCACAGCGGCAGATGGCGATGGCCGTCGCTCAGTCCATCCAAAAATCACAGCCTCTGGTGGTAGAAGCCGGAACGGGGACAGGGAAAACCTACGCCTATCTGGCACCGGCGCTGCGCGCAAAAAAGAAAGTGATTATCTCGACCGGTTCGAAGGCGTTGCAGGATCAGCTATACAGCCGCGATCTGCCAACGGTGGCTAAAGCGCTGAAGTACACCGGAAGGCTGGCCCTGTTGAAAGGACGTTCAAACTATTTATGCCTGGAGCGCCTTGAACAGCAGGCGCTGGCGGGTGGCGATCTGCCTGTTCAGACCTTAAGCGATGTGATCCTGCTGCGCTCGTGGTCGAATCAGACCGAAGATGGCGACATCAGTACCTGTGTCAGCGTAGCCGAGGATTCTCAGGCCTGGCCGCTGGTCACTAGCACCAACGACAACTGCCTCGGCAGCGACTGCCCGCTGTATAAAGACTGTTTTGTGGTGAAAGCACGTAAAAAGGCGATGGACGCGGACGTGGTAGTGGTGAACCATCACCTGTTTCTGGCCGATATGGTGGTCAAAGAGAGCGGTTTCGGTGAGCTGATCCCGGAGGCGGAGGTGATGATTTTCGATGAAGCTCATCAGCTACCGGACATCGCCAGCCAGTATTTTGGCCAGTCGCTCTCCAGTCGTCAGCTGATGGATCTGGCGAAGGACATCACCATTGCCTATCGTACCGAGCTGAAAGACACCCAGCAGTTACAGAAATGCGCCGACCGTCTGGCGCAAAGCGCGCAGGATTTCCGCTTGCAACTGGGTGAGCCGGGATATCGCGGCAACCTGCGTGAACTGCTGGCCGATCAGCGGGTGCAGCGCGCGTTTTTACTGCTCGATGATACGCTGGAGCTGTGTTACGACGTGGCGAAATTATCCCTTGGACGTTCGGCGTTGCTTGATGCCGCGTTTGAGCGCGCTACGTTGTATCGCGCACGTCTCAAACGGTTGAAAGAGATCAACCAGCCCGGTTATAGCTACTGGTACGAATGTACCTCGCGCAATTTTACCCTCGCGCTGACCCCGCTGACGGTGGCGGATAAGTTCAAAGAGGTGATGGCGCAGAAGCCAGGAAGCTGGATTTTCACCTCGGCAACGCTGTCGGTGAATGATGACCTGCATCACTTTACGGCGCGTCTGGGGATTGAAGAAGCGGAATCAATGCTGTTGCCGAGTCCGTTTGATTACACCCGCCAAGCCCTGCTCTGTGTGCCGCGTAATCTGCCACAAACCAATCAACCGGGCGCGGCGCGACAGCTGGCGGCAATGTTAAGACCGATCATCGAAGCGAACAACGGACGCTGCTTTATGCTCTGTACCTCGCATGCGATGATGCGCGATCTGGCGGAGCAGTTCCGCGCTACCATGACGCTTCCGGTGCTGTTGCAGGGTGAAACCAGCAAAGGCCAACTGCTGCAACAGTTCGTCAGCGCGGGTAACGCATTGCTGGTGGCGACCAGCAGCTTCTGGGAAGGGGTGGACGTGCGCGGCGATACGCTGTCGCTGGTGATCATCGACAAACTGCCGTTTACATCGCCAGACGATCCGCTACTGAAGGCACGGATGGAAGACTGTCGTTTACGTGGCGGCGATCCGTTTGATGAGGTGCAACTGCCCGACGCGGTGATTACGCTGAAGCAGGGCGTCGGTCGTTTGATCCGTGATGCCGATGACCGTGGCGTGTTGGTGATTTGTGACAATCGACTGGTGATGCGACCTTATGGCGCGACGTTTCTTGCCAGCCTGCCGCCGGCGCCGCGCACCCGGGATATCGCCCGTGCTGTGCGATTCCTCGCAATACCATGCTCCGAGTAATTTGTTACGGAGTATGGTAAGATGCGGGCCATTTTATTGATCTAAGCACGAAGACTCATGCGAATTCTGGCTATCGATACCGCCACAGAAGCCTGTTCTGTGGCGCTGTGGAACGACGGTACTCACTCTGCTCATTTTGAGCTTTGCCCACGAGAACATACTCAACGCATCCTGCCGATGGTGCAGGATATCCTTGCCGCTAACGGCACCTCTCTGACTGAACTCAATGCGCTGGCCTACGGGCGCGGGCCGGGCAGTTTTACTGGCGTGCGCATCGGAATTGGCATCGCCCAGGGGCTGGCGTTAGGTGCTGACCTGCCGATGATTGGCGTCTCCACGCTGGCGACAATGGCGCAGGGCGCATGGCGTAAAACCGGCGCGACTCGCGTTCTGGCGGCCATTGATGCGCGAATGGGCGAGGTCTACTGGGCCGAGTATCAGCGTGATGAAAAGGGCGTCTGGCACGGTGAAGAAACCGAGGCCGTGTTGAAGCCTGAGCAGGTCACCGAGCGCTTACAACAGCTTTCCGGCGAATGGGTGACTGTCGGGACGGGCTGGCCTGCCTGGCCTGAACTTGGCAAAGAGAGCGGACTGGCGCTGCGCGACGGTGACGTCCTGCTGCCCGCCGCGGAAGATATGTTGCCGATCGCCTGCCAGATGTTGGCTGACGGTAAAACCGTGGCGGTCGAACACGCGGAACCGGTTTATTTACGTAACAACGTGGCCTGGAAGAAACTTCCCGGAAAAGAGTGAATCTCAGTAGTATGACCCGTAAAACATCGGGTTAGCCGTTTGAGAAAAGGAGTCGCAGTATGGCGGTTCAAAAACAAGTTGTGAAAGGCCTGCTCGCGGGCGCCATCGCCCTCATGTTAAGCGGGTGCGTCACGGTTCCGGAGGCGATTAAGGGCTCCAGCCCCACGCCGCAGGACGATCTGGTGCGGGTGATGAATGCCCCGCAGCTGTATGTCGGACAGGAAGCGCGCTTTGGCGGTAAAGTGGTGGAGATTCAAAACCAGCAGGGAAAAACCCGTCTGGAAATTGCCACTGTTCCGCTCGATAGCGGGGCGCGGCCGATTCTGGGCGAACCGTCGCGTGGTCGTATATACGCCAATGTGAATGGCTTCCTCGACCCGGTTGATTTCCGGGGGCAACTGGTGACCGTCGTTGGGCCGATTACGGGTACCGTTGAAGGTAAAGTGGGTAGCACGCCGTACAAATTCATGACCATGGACGTGACGGGCTACAAACGCTGGCGGCTTGCTCAGCAGGTGGTGATGCCACCACAACCGATCGACCCGTGGTTCTACGGCGGGAGAGGCTGGCCGTATGGCTATGGCGGTTGGGGATGGTACAACCCTGGTCCTGCACAGGTTCAAACGATCGTCACAGAGTAACGCGTTGTATTATCAGTAAAAGAAACAGCGGCTGGTCCGCTGTTTCTGTTTTATTAACGTCATAACAAAAATAAATAGTGACGCGCTTCGCAACCTTTCAGTTGAGTAATTAATAAACTGGTACGCTGAGTTAATATTATGTTAACGACTTGTTTATTATCTGGGGTTGAGATGACGACGAACACTCATTTTAGAGGTGATGCAGTGAAGAAGGTTTGGTTAAACCGTTACCCCGCAGATGTGCCTGCGGAGATCAATCCTGACCGTTATCAATCCCTGGTGGAACTGTTTGAACATGCTGTCGCGCGTTATGCCGATCAGCCCGCGTTTATGAACATGGGGGAGGTAATGACCTTCCGCAAGCTGGAGGAGCGTAGCCGCGCCTTCTCAGCTTACCTGCAACAGGGGCTGGGGCTGAAAAAGGGCGACCGCGTCGCGCTGATGATGCCAAACCTGCTGCAATATCCGGTGGCGCTGTTTGGCATTTTGCGTGCCGGGATGATTGTGGTGAACGTCAACCCGCTTTATACCCCGCGTGAACTGGAGCATCAGTTAAACGACAGCGGCGCGGCGGCGATTGTGATTGTCTCCAACTTCGCCCATACCCTGGAAAAAGTGGTTGATAAAACCAGCGTTAAGCACGTCATTCTGACCCGTATGGGCGACCAGCTTTCCACGGCTAAAGGCACGCTGGTGAACTTCGTAGTGAAGTACATCAAACGACTGGTGCCGAAATATCATCTGCCGGATGCGATCTCTTTTCGCAGTGCGCTGCACGCCGGGTACCGTATGCAGTATGTTAAACCGGAAGTGGTTTCTGAGGACCTGGCGTTTTTACAGTACACCGGCGGAACGACCGGAGTGGCGAAAGGGGCGATGCTGACGCATCGCAATATGCTGGCTAACCTGGAGCAGGTGAAAGCCACTTACGGACCGCTTTTGCATCCGGGTAAAGAACTGGTGGTGACCGCGTTGCCGCTGTACCACATTTTTGCCCTGACCATGAACTGCCTGCTGTTTATCGAGCTGGGAGGGCAGAACCTGCTGATCACCAACCCGCGCGACATTCCGGGGCTGGTTAAAGAGCTGGCGAAGTATCCGTTTACCGCGATGACCGGCGTGAACACTTTGTTTAACGCCTTGCTGAACAATAAAGAGTTCCAGCAACTGGATTTCTCTTCGTTGCATCTTTCTGCGGGCGGCGGCATGCCAGTGCAACAGGCGGTGGCAGAACGCTGGGTAAAACTGACAGGACAGTATCTGCTTGAAGGGTATGGCCTGACCGAATGCGCGCCGCTGGTCAGCGTTAACCCGCACGATATTGATTATCACAGCGGCAGCATCGGCCTGCCAGTGCCATCGACCGAAGCCAAACTGGTGGACGATGACGACAACGAAGTGTCGCCGGATCAGCCGGGTGAACTGTGCGTGAAAGGGCCGCAGGTGATGCTGGGCTACTGGCAGCGTCCTGATGCGACCGATGAAATCATCAAAGACGGCTGGCTACACACCGGTGATATCGCAGTCATGGACGATGAAGGCTTCCTGCGCATTGTCGATCGTAAGAAAGATATGATTCTGGTCTCCGGATTTAACGTTTATCCGAACGAGATCGAAGATGTGGTGATGCAGCATCCGGGCGTGCTGGAAGTGGCTGCCGTCGGTGTTCCGTCCGGCAGCAGCGGCGAAGCGGTGAAGATTTTTGTGGTGAAAAAAGAGGCTTCACTCACCGAAGAGGCGCTGGTCACTTTCTGCCGCCGTCAGCTCACGGGCTATAAAGTCCCGAAACTGGTTGAATTCCGCGATGAACTGCCGAAATCAAACGTCGGCAAAATTTTACGTCGAGAATTGCGTGACGAAGCCCGTGCCAAAGTGGACAATAAGGGCTGAGCGTTAAGCAACACGTCAAACGCCGGGTGAATCCGGCGTGAGAGTGATCGCAAACCTTATGCCGATACCGGACAAGCCGAGATCACCTTATTAAAAACCAGGAAAATCAATTTATTGATTTTCGGCTGATAACCACAAAGAAGGAAAAACCACGCTTTTTTCTTCTTTGTCAGCAATCTGACGCCGGGTGAATCCGGCGTTTTTTTTGGCGTAAACCGAAGAGAATGCAATTTGAATTACCAAATGATCACCACTGACGACGCGCTGGCGACCCTGTGCGAAGCGGTCCGTGCGTTTCCTGCGATTGCCCTGGATACCGAATTTGTTCGTACCCGCACCTATTATCCGCAACTGGGCCTGATTCAGCTGTTTGACGGCGAACATGTCGCGCTGATTGATCCGCATGGCATTAGCGACTGGTCGCCGCTGAAAGCGATTCTGCGCGATACCGCCATCACCAAGTTTTTGCACGCGGGCAGTGAAGATCTGGAAGTCTTTCTGAATGCGTTTGGCGAACTGCCGCAGCCGCTGATCGATACCCAAATCCTGGCGGCATTTTGTGGTCGTCCCCTGTCGTGGGGTTTTGCATCAATGGTGGAAGAGTTCACCGGCGTGGCGCTGGATAAGAGCGAGTCACGTACCGACTGGCTGGCGCGTCCACTGACTGAGCGCCAGTGCGAATACGCGGCAGCCGACGTCTGGTATCTGTTACCGATTGCCGGGAAACTGATGGCGGAAACCGAGGCGGCGGGCTGGTTGCCTGCGGCGCTGGATGAGTGTCGTCTGATGCAAACCCGTCGTCAGGAGATCCTGGCACCGGAAGATGCCTGGCGCGAGATCACCAACGCCTGGCAGCTACGCACGCGTCAACTGGCCTGCCTGCAACTGCTTGCCGACTGGCGTCTGCGTAAAGCGCGTGAGCGCGATCTGGCTGTTAACTTCGTGGTTCGCGAAGAGCACCTGTGGTCCGTGGCGCGCTATATGCCCGGCAGCATGGGCGAACTCGACAGCCTGGGGCTTTCTGGCAGTGAAATTCGCTTCCACGGCAAAACGCTGCTCTCGCTGGTTGCCAAAGCGCAGGCGTTGCCGGAAGAGGCGCTGCCGGAACCGCTGCTGAATCTGATGGATATGCCGGGTTATCGCAAAGCGTTTAAGGCGATCAAGGCGCTGGTGACGGAAGTGAGTACGGAACATCACGTCAGCGCAGAGCTGCTGGCGTCACGTCGTCAGATCAACCAACTGCTCAACTGGCACTGGAAGTTAAAGCCGCAGACAACGGAACCTGAACTCATTTCCGGCTGGCGTGCGGCGTTAATGGCGACGAAGCTCAATACGCTACTGCAGGAATACCAGCAATAAGCGGCTGTTGCCGGATGTCATTAGCGGCATCCGGCACGATGGTTTTACGACTCTAACACCTTACAAATGGCATCACCGACCTGCTGCGTCGATGCGCTACCTTTCAGATCCGGCGTTTTAGGGCCAGTGGCAATGACGTGCTCAATCGCTGCCAGAATTCCGTCATGCGCGGCGGTGTACTTCGCTTCTCCTGCACCGAGGAAATCCAGCATCATCGCCCCCGCCCAGATGGTCGCAATCGGATTGGCGAGGTTTTTGCCATAAATATCCGGTGCGGAACCATGTACCGGTTCGAACAACGAGGGGAAGTTACGCTCAGGGTTCAGGTTAGCCGAGGGGGCAATGCCAATGGTGCCGGTACAGGCCGGACCGAGATCGGAAAGAATGTCGCCAAACAGATTCGAGGCGACCACCACATCGAAGCGCTCCGGCTGCATCACAAAACGGGCGCAAAGAATATCAATGTGCTGCTTGTCCCAGCGGATATCGGGGTAGTGCTGCGCCATGGCTTCTACGCGTGTATCCCAGAACGGCATACTGATTGCCAGACCATTGGATTTGGTCGCCGACGTCAGCGTCTTACGCGGGCGGCTTTGGGCTAATTCAAACGCATAGCGCAGAATACGATCCACGCCCCGACGGGTGAAAACGGACTCCTGGATGACCACTTCATGCTCAGTGCCTGGGTTGATATGTCCGCCCAGTGAAGAGTATTCCCCTTCAGTGTTTTCACGCACGACGTAGAAATCAATATCGCCAGGCTTCTTGCCGGCCAGCGGGCAGGGCACGCCGGGGAAGAGGCGAACCGGGCGCAGGTTCACATACTGATCGAATTCCCGACGGAATTTCAGCAGCGACCCCCACAGGGAAATATGGTCCGGAACCGTCTCCGGCCAGCCGACGGCGCCAAAGTAAATGGCGTCAAAGGAGGATAACTGTTCGCGCCAGTCATCCGGCATCATTTTCCCGTGCTCAAGGTAATAATCGCAACTGGCCCATTCGAACGTCTCAACGCTGAGCGACAGATCCCAACGTCTGGCGGCGGCCTGCAAAACGCGAATGCCTTCTGGCAGCACTTCCTTACCGATGCCATCACCAGCAATGGCGGCAATACGACAGGTTTTTTTCATACCAGTTCTCACTTGTAGGGTAGCAAAATTGACTTCCTCCTTATCCTATAATTGACTGATCCACAGTTAATCTCCCTAACTGGTGAAACATAAAACACAGATCATGAATAATCCTCCTCTGCTGACTGATTTACGCGTCTTTACGCTGGTCGCCCGTCGGGCGGGATTCGCTGCCGTCGCCCAGGAACTGGGGGTCTCACCCGCCTATGTCAGTAAACGCATTGCGCTGCTTGAACAGAACCTGAATGTGGTTCTGCTGCACCGCACCACGCGTCGCGTCACCATTACGGAAGAGGGTGAGCGCATCTATGAATGGGCGCAGCGTATTCTGCATGATGTCGATCAGATGATGGATGAACTCTCTGATGTCCGGCAGGTTCCGCAAGGGATGCTGCGCATCATCAGTAGCTTTGGTTTTGGTCGACAGGTGGTGGCTCCTGCGCTGTCCGCCCTGGCAAGACAGTATCCGCAACTGGAGTTGCGCTTTGATGTGGAAGACCGGCTGGTGGATTTAGCCAATGAAGGTGTCGATCTCGATATCCGTATTGGCGACGACATTGCGCCAAATTTGATCGCCCGCAAGCTGGGAACGAACTACCGAATCCTTTGTGCATCGCCGTCGTTCCTGGCACAGCACGGTACGCCAAAACAGCTTGCCGATCTTGCTACCTGTTCCTGCTTAGTGATCAAAGAGCGTGACCATCCCTTTGGGATCTGGCAATTGCAGAATAAAGAGGGGGAGCACGCCATTAAGGTGACCGGGCCGCTGTCATCGAATCATGGTGAGATTGTGCATCAGTGGTGTCTGGACGGACAGGGGATTGCGCTGCGCTCCTGGTGGGATGTCTGCGATAACATTGCCAGCGGTCATCTGGTGCATGTCCTGCCGGAGTATTACCAACCGGCCAATATCTGGGCGGTGTATGTTTCACGACTGGCGACGTCAGCCAAAGTGCGTATTACGGTGGAATTCTTACGCCACTATTTTGCCGAGCGCTATCCGGCATTCTCACTGAAATAAAGCGGGGGATAAGCGCTTCCCTTGGACTGGTGCATCCGTTAGCATATTGTTTCGCAGTTAAGCGAAAAAGTGGTTTCAGGAAGAAGAGGTTAACGTGTTTGCAGAGTATGGTGTACTGAATTATTGGACTTATCTGGTCGGGGCTATTTTTATTGTCCTGGTTCCGGGACCGAACACGATATTTGTGCTGAAAAACAGCGTCGGACGTGGAATGAAGGGCGGTTACCTTGCGGCAAGCGGGGTATTTATTGGTGACGCGGTGCTCATGTTTCTGGCGTATGCCGGGGTGGCGACGCTGATTAAAACGACGCCAGTGCTGTTTAATATCGTCCGCTATCTCGGTGCCTTTTACCTGCTTTATCTGGGCGCAAAAATCCTCTATACCACGCTTAAAGCAAAAAGCGGTGAGACAACTGAAGACGCGGTTCCCTTTGGCGCCATTTTTAAACGTGCGCTGGTATTGAGCCTGACGAACCCAAAAGCCATTCTGTTCTACGTCTCCTTTTTTGTGCAGTTTATTGATGTGAATGCGCCGCACGCGGGACTGTCATTCTTTATTTTAGCGATCACGCTTGAAGTGGTGAGCTTCTGCTACCTGAGCTTCCTGATTATCTCGGGCGCCTTTGTCACACAGTATATCCGTACTAAAAAGAAACTGGCGAAGATCGGAAACTCGCTGATTGGCCTGATTTTTGTCGGTTTCGCCGCACGGCTGGCGACCCTACAGTCGTAAGCCATGGAGCCCGCCATCGGCGGGTTTTTTATTGAGGTAAACGACAACAAAACAGCGTGTCATTGGCGGTTCACTTTTGAATAATCTCATGTAAAATCCGCACTTTATATTTCGTTCGCAGGATAATCGATGAAGTATCGTTCTGATATTGACGGCATAAGGGCGATTGCCGTATTGCTGGTGGTGTTATTTCACGCCGGATTTTCGCTATTTGCATCCGGTTTCATCGGGGTCGATATTTTCTTCGTCATTTCAGGCTTTCTCATCGTATCGATAATAAAAGACCGAATGGATGCGGGGCATTTCAGCTTTAGCGATTTTTATTTGCGTAGAATATGGCGATTGCAGCCAGCAATGCTGACAATGATGCTGCTGTGCGTTGTCATTGCGTCGCTATTCTGGTTGCCTGAAGATTATGCCTCTTTTCTCAAAAGCATAAAGCAGACGCTGCTGATTGTCTCAAACCGCTATTTTGGCGATGAAACAACCGCCTATGCAGCGCCTGATTCAAACGCCATGCTGTTGCTTCACACCTGGTCTTTATCCATCGAGTGGCAATGGTATGTCTTTTTTCCGGTAATCTATTACGTCATCCGTAAAAAAACGCACGAACGGGCGCTTAACTATCTGGCGCCATTGCTGACGATTGCAGGCATCTATATCGCCTGGCACTACTCAGGTGCGCATCCGACGAAAACGTATTATTTCTTCGCCTCCCGACTCTTTGAGTTCATGCTCGGTGCATAGACTCAACCAAGATGATCCAGTAGGGATATCCGGGATTAGATTGGATTACACGGAATCGTGTGAGAGGAAAACCAGATTTGGCAAGGGATTGAGCTAGGTGAACTGCTCTATGCGCCGCGACGCGTCAAAAAAATTAAAGCGATCCACTTTTTACTGATTGGCAGATAACACGATCCATTTTACCTTGTATTAAATTACGCGTTAAAAGCCTTTAAAGATAATTCCAATTTTAACTTAACAGGTCTACTCACCACGTCTGCAACGGAGGACAGGTCAGAGTACCGATAAGCCAGCCAATGAAAGCCATCAGCCAGCTTTCTTACCATGCGTGCTTACATGTGGCGCAGGGTTCGCATTCTCAGTGGAATGACCTCGGCGCAAAATCTCTTTTTCGCCCTGAGTTTTAGTGGTGAGCACATCTGAAAATAAAGCATTAACACCATGACGTTGGTATTGAGAGATAATCAATTGTTTTTCTTCCGTTTTAAGACTTTCAAAAATAATCCCCCACCACTTCAATAATTCAGATTCATTAACCTCGTCCTTTTTGACGAGATCATCCTCACTCCCACTTATAAGCCAACTAATTGATTTTCCTGTTGATTCTGATAACGCATGCATTTTGTCAATACCAGGATAAGTGTTACCACTCATATACTTACGTATAGTTGCCTCGCTAATCCCACATCTTTTAGCAAATGAGTTCACGGACTCTTTCCCAATTGCAGCCTTCAGCCTCTCTCCAAAACGATTTATTCCTCCCGATAGAATAGTATCGGATGTATTTTCGACCAAAAAGTCACCGCTTTTTCTGTATGTGTCTGTCATGCAATAAAATTCCTTTCTTAAAAAACACCCCTCAAAATAAATCAAATAGGACGAATTTAACTTTACATTCGTACTATTTGATCGTATCTTTACTCTCGAACCGGTAACGCCTTTCGGTTGCCGGAACCGGTAAACATTTAAGGATCGCAGAATGCAGACAAAAAACCAAGACTGGCATGCAGAGGATATTAAAGCTGCTGTCCGTAAGCGCGGGACGACATTCAGCCGGCTTTCCCGTGAAGCCGGTCTGAAGTCAGACAGCCTGCGCAATGTGCTTCGTTTCCACTGCAAAAAGTACGAGGCCATTGTGGCTGGTGTGATTGGCGTCGAACCTGGTGAAATCTGGCCCAGCCGTTACTCAAAAGGAGCTGAATCACAGGGAGGATTGCATGATTGATTTATGGGTCACGGTCCAGGACTGTTGTGGTGTCGCCGGATTACCAGCCGGTGCGCCAAACGTTCGCCGGAAACTGGAAAGTTTTGTTGCAGGCAATGAAACGCTGACCCGCAAACGTGCGGGTAGCAAGGCGGTTGAGTTTAATGTGTGTGCTTTCCCTGCACATATCCGGGCTGAAGTGTTGCTCCGCCATAATCAGATTGAAACCTCTGCCGGCGTTATTCAGTTGCCTGAAAAACAGGTTGATCCTGCCCGCCAGAAGCTCTGGAGAAACTGGGAACGTGCCGGCGCAGCCCAGCGTGAACAGGCGCAGGAGCGGGTAAAAGCCGTTATTCTGATGACCGAACTGGTTAACAGCGGCCTTGGCGTTCGTCAGTCAGCAACGCTGGCGGGTAAACAGCTCAGTGTCTCTGAAAATACCCTGCGTACCTGGTATCGCCGGACCCGCAACCACCCGCGCAATGACTGGGGACCGGCTCTGCTGGATACCCGTATCACGTCCGGTTCAGCCTGTGTGCGTAAAGCGGATTTCGACGAGGAAGCATGGGAGTGGATCAAGACGGATTACCTGCGACTGGAGCAGCCCGCGCTGACCGCCTGTTACCAGCGGCTGGAAAAGAAAGCACAGGAAACCGGCTGGGTGATCCCGTCATACGATACCGTCAGTCGCCGCATTAAAGAAATCCCGGTGGAAGCCCGCGTGCTGCTGCGCGAAGGGGAATATGCGCTTTCCCAGCTTTACCCGTCGCAACGACGGACTGTCGCCAATATGAGCGCCGGTGAATGGCTGAACGGTGACGGCTACAAGCACAATGTGTGGGTTATCTGGCACAACGGCGAGGAATGCCGCCCTAAAACATGGTTCTGGCAGGATGTGTACAGCCGTAAGATTGTAGGCTACTACACCGACATCAGCGAAAACACGGATGCCATTCGCTATTCCCTGCTGGACGTGATCGACAAGTACGGTCGTCCACAGCATATCACCATCGATAACACCCGCGCAGCGGCGAACAAGTCCCTGACGGCCGGCGTTCCTAACCGCTATCGCTTCAAAGTGCGCGATGACGATCCCATCGGGATTATTCCTATGCTGGGGATTGACCTGCACTGGACTACCGTCGAATACGGTCACGGTAACGGTCAGGCAAAACCCGTTGAACGCGCATTTAACGCCGGTGGTGTCGGTGAATATGTCGATAAACACCCCGCCTGTGCCGGAGCCTGGACGGGTCCGAACCCGACGGCCAAGCCGGATTACCAGTACAAAAAAAATGTGCGCGGCAATAAAACCCGCCCCATTCCGGTAGAAACCTTCCTGCAGGCGCTGGATGACGGTATCGCAATGTGGAATGCCATTGTCGGTCGTGAAACCGAAATATGCGGCGGGAAGCTGTCATTTGATCAGGCTTTTGCAGCCAGCTACGGGCAGCGCATCCATCAGTTCTTGCCACAGGAACAGCTGCGCATGCTGATGCTGTGCTCAGAGGCGACCACAGTCCGCCGTGACGGCACGTTTACCCTTAAATCTGGCGGTCAGATCCAGAACCAGGAAAACGTCTATAAGGCAGAGGCCCTGCTGGGTGCGCCGGTCAAAAAAGTCGTGGTGCGCTTTGATCCACGCAACCTGCACGGTGATGTTTTTTGCTATGACCTGGACGGGAACTATATCTGTCAGGCGACCTGCGATGTTGCTGCAGCCTTTGGCGATACTCAGGCAGCCCGCGAACATAAGCGACTCAAAACACAGAAAATCAAGGCCGCGAAGAAAGTGGCAAAAGCACAGACGCAGATGGATATCCTGGAGCTTTCAGAGCTTATGGCAAAACCCGACGCGCCGGCGACCGTTTCCCGACCTGTTGTGGCCTTTCCGGTGTCAGGAAATACCGTCAGAAAACCGCAGCCGGTAACAGAGGAACAACAGGATAACAGTGCATTTAATGATTATATGGAGAGCGTATATCAGCAGCAGTTAATGAAATAAAAAAGACGGTCTTGCCGGACCGTCAGTTAAATAAAAACAACCTGTTTCAAAAAAGGATAAATGATATGACAACTGAAATCCACACGAATATTGATACTGTTCGCGAGCATATTCTTGTACTGAAAAATGATGGTGCTGTAATGGCGGATATTGCCCGCGAATCCGGCGTCAGCGCTTCCCGTCTGTCCCAGTTCCTGAGTGGAACCTATCGTGGTAACAGCCAGATTGTCGCGGATGCGCTGGCAGCGTGGCTCGACAACTGCAACACCGAACGTAATTCACTGCCGGTGATGCCGGAATTTGTGGAAACACCGACCGTTAAAAATATCTGGGGCGCGTTCCAGTATGCCCAGCTGACTCAGAGTATTGCAGTCGTCTATGGCAATCCGGGCCTGAGCAAAACCACCGCACGGGACCGCTTTGTTGCATCCCGTCCTAACGTCTGGACATTCACGGTATCCCGTTCCAGCGTTAAGGTTGCTGGTTGCCTTTATGCCATCGCGCAGGCTATTGGCGTGAAAGAGCCACAGGTCTATCGTCCTGACTTTCTTTACCGTCAGGTGCGCGACGAGCTTAAGGGCAAAAAAGGGCTGATTATTGTCGATGAAGCCGACCGGCTGGGCTATGAGACGCTGGAAGAGTTGCGCATCCTCCAGGAAGAGTCTCAGGTCGGTCTGGTACTGATTGGTAACCATCGTGTATACAAGCGCCTGACAGGCAACCAGAGCCGTGACGTTGATTTTGCACGTCTTTTCTCCCGCATAGCGAAACGGGTTGTCATTGAAACTGCCACTCAGGCGGATATTGACGCCATCGCTGACGCCTGCGGGCTGGATAAGGATGCCCGGCAGGTTATCAACTGGATAGCCCGCCAGCCTGGCGCACTGCGCATGGTGTTCTATTCCCTGCAGCTTGCTTCCACGAAGGCGCTGGCAATGAGTGAGGCGTTAACAACCTCGCATATTATCGCCGCCATCAAAGACCTCGGATGTGAATATAAGGGGTAATTATCATGAATAAAGAGAACATAGGCCGGGAGAAAAAGTAATGTTTCCTGAACTGATTTCGACACACATGCAACAGATTATGGCGACTGAAGCCATGCTGAATCAAAAGGGATGCCATGTTCAGTCGTTTAGCCTGACAAGAGCACGACCAGTGCTGAAGGTGTTATGTCCCCCAGTCGAACTGCTCAACAGTGCTGTGCGTATTGTCGAGCGTAATAACAGCGGCTCCCGTTCATTATGGGTAGCCAGTTTCAATGGCTGCCGGATTATCTGGCGCTGAGGAGTCAAAATGGCAAAAATTATTTTTACAGTGACCACCAAGGAAGTGTTCTCCGAAGGTTCTCAGGTCAAAGAGGTTGTAGACGTTAATGTGCAGATGGAAGGTGTGAACTATGAATCCCCAAATGCTGCCGATCACATAGCCAGTATTATTAACAGAATGTCGGAACGGATTATTAAGGCTGCAAATATTCATTATATGAATGAATGGAAAGCACGTTCCGGGAATACAGAATCAAACACCACTCATTAAGGCAAAACAGATGAATAATTCAAATACCGTACCCGCGGGCTACCGCACTAATGCCCAGGGACATTTAATCCCTGAATCTCAGGTCAAGCCTGTGGATAAGCTGCGTGATGAAGTTGTCATGCTGATCGTCGCGGCTGCACATCAGCAGCGTCAGGCGCTGGCCGCGTTCAAACTGGAGTCAATGCAGAGAATCGCCGACTTTACCGACCTTTCAGCCTCGGAGTATGGCGTGGAATACGGCGGTACGAAGGGCAATGTGACCCTGGTGAGCTTCGATGGCCGTTACAAACTCATTCGCGCTGTCGGTGAACATCGTGTGTTTGATGAACGCATTCAGGCAGCTAAAAAGCTGATTGATGACTGTATCAGTGAGTGGTCTGTCGGCGCTAATGAGAAGATTATGGCAATGATTGATCATGCTTTTCGGGTCAACAAACAGGGCAAAATTGATATCAACCAGGTACTGGGTCTGCGCCAGCTGAATATTGACGATGCCAAATGGAATGAAGCAATGGATGCCATTGCTGATGCAATTCAGGTGACGGGCACCAGTCAGTATTTGCGTATTTATGAGCGTCAGACGGATGGTAACTATCAGCAAATCTCGCTGGATTTAGCCAGACTCTGATTATTAGTTAATTAACTCTGATTTTTATTTCGGCGCTTGCGTCAGGGCTTCGCTCGCGCCGTATCCACAAAAAGGAATATTAAATGAGCGAACAACAATTAATTTCGATGATTATCGACCTGAAATCCTGGCATCAAAACCGCGTTGATAAATGCCAGATGATCATTGATGAAAAAGATGCCGATATTCGCCTGGATATGGGAGAAAGCGGCGTTATGGAGTTTGAGGCTGACACCAAAGAAGCACGTTTCATCAGAATTGGTGTCCAGCTGGCACTCCTCCAGTTCCAGCCTTTCCCCATCACCATGAAACCGGAGGATGACGATATGGAGGATGAAGACGATGAATAAGCCTCTTGTTTTCGACGCAGCGCTGGCGCTATGGGGCTATGACCGTCAGGTCCTGGCTACCGCTGAAGAATGTAACGAACTGGCCGCTGTCTGCACCCGTTTTGTTACCCACAAGGCCAACGGGAATCGTATCGCGGAAGAAGCTGCCGACGTGGAGATCATGATTGAACAGCTCCGCCACAACGGGATGAACGACATGATTGATCATCATAAAACCCGAAAGCTGGCGCGTCTCTCGCAGCGTGTTGGCGTGGAATGCCCGGCAGTATCACCTTCCAGTCCGTCAGTCTCTTCCCTGCTGGAGGAAGCGCTGGAACAGCTGGAGCTGGCACAGGCGCTTTACTTGGACAAAGTGACCAGCAAGCGTCTGGCCGCAGCCAGAACGCGTAGTTGTATCGCCGCGCTGATGCAGGCGGCACAGGGCATGGTTCGCGAGCAACAGCAGGCAGAAAGCCGTCAGGGAGAAAGAGCATGATAGACAGCATCAAATCCGTACTTACGGAAAAAGGCGAAATGACCTGCCTGCAACTGGTTAGCGTTACGGGTAAAAGTGCCCAGGAACTGATTTCCGTCCTTCGTCAAGCCGTGGACGGTGGAGAACTGTCGGAGCGCAACGGTTTTTATGCGCTTACCTCGTCGGACGGTACGGTATCCCGTCGCTGCTCTTATAAATGGGTTGAGGGAGCTGTGTTGCCTGAATGGGTTGTGAATCTGGCAACCGGTATTCGTTCATGTGAGACCGTTTTTGTGATCGCTGAAACTGATTCATGGCTGCAACAGCAGGGTTTTCCCCAGTTTGTCACTGCGCTGATTGATGTCCGGTTAATGCACATTCAGTGCTGGTCCACTGGCAGGATTATTGATGCTCACGTTCTTCGGTATCTGCCACTCGATACGGGGGCAATCCTGTGAACATATTACTGGGCATCATTATTTACCTTATTTTCGTGTTTTTAACGTACCTGCTGGTTTCCACTCTTGATGGCAAATACAGCCACGAGAAGCCGGAAGATTCTGTCAACGCCTGGGTATTCGGTATTGCATGGCCTTTTACACTGCTGCTTGGACTTGGGCTGCTCATGATGTGGGCTGCAATTGACTGGTGGGATCATCTTTACCACAAGGTTAAAAAAGGATATTTCGGGGGCCGAAAATGAGCGAAGAAATGCAGCGTTATGACGATGAAATCAAATGGCGGAATGACGCAATTAACTGCCTCATCCGGGCTATTAATGGTCTTGAGCTGAATGCGGAAGAAGAATTTCTCCCTGAAATGATTCAGGATGCGATCCAGACAGTCCGCAGTCAGCGGCATACGGTTCTGATCCTGTCTGCCCGTCAGATTCTCGAAGCAGCAGAGTTTGCCGGGCTGGATGTTTGTGTTGACCCTGTAAACGATGAGCTTGACGAAGAATACTGTATCCGAACCGGCATGATTGCAGCCAGCCCAAACGAAGGGCTGGAGCCGTATGAGGGGCCGCTTATTGAATCCCTTCTGTATCCAGAAGAAGGCGCTGTGCCGCTGTCAGGGGAGCAACCGTTTAAAGAGTATGAGCCGGTTATTGATGAAGGTTTCCTGCGTCAGGCTGCGCAGTGTAACGGCTGGCCTGGTGAACTTGCGTCCCGCCTTCTGGTAGCGGCTGAAATTGGTCAGTGGATTGTTGGCGAAGACACCGGCTTAAGCAGCCTGACAATGGCATCTATATGGCTTGGTGCTAAATCCGGGCAGTTCAGTTTCCCGCGCGATCCTTCGGACTTCGGTCGCTGCTGGCGACTGGTTGAACAAATACCGGCTATTCGCGACGCTTTTCCCCGTATTGGTGCTATCTACCCTCCGATAGCCCCCTATCTTGAGCACTGGGAAGAGCTTTCCTTCCTTTATAAGACAGCGCTTGATCGCGGCACTGGTAAAGCGCCAGAGCTTTATCAGCGGATGATTACCTTACGGGGAGATAAATAATGCCGATTTCAAAAGAACAATGGGACGGTATCCTGAATACCCTCAGCGGTTTGTATGGCGAGGTCGAATTCAGACTGCCATCCGGGGAAGATATTACCGTTAATAAAAGGTTTATTGCCGAGAATAAAATGGCCTTAATTGTCTGGGTTAACGGGGAGCGCAGTGCGGCATGGGGTTTACCTACGCATGAACAGTTTCGGCCATTGGTAAAGCATGTCTGGCGTCGGCAGACTCGCAGACCTGGAGCCTCGGTTATCCGTAAAATATCAAAGATGAAAGGTGGTAAGCGATGGTTAAAGCAGAAAGAAAATGCCCACCTGTTTGATGTGGTCGAGTATTGGGTGTGTTATTTCAACTCCGCAGCCTCCCTGGTTCGCCAGTACCGCAAAATTGAGGGGCTGGAGCTTTTAACTCCCCTCAGCGAGGTAATGAAAGATGCGGGCTAACACTATTAAACTGATCCATGTAGCCCGGCGTTCGCTCGGCCTTGATGATGAGACATACCGTTCCATGCTGGCTTCGGTTGTGCCGGGCAAACACAGTTGCCGGGATATGAACGATACACAGCTGAAAAAGGTGCTTGAAACGATGAAAAAACGGGGTTTTAACCCTGTATCAAAAGCAAAGCCGAAGGTTTCGGGAGGTATTGCCGGTAAAATCCGGGCGATCTGGTCTGTGATGTATCGTCAGGGTTTTGTAACCCGAAACGATGACGCGGCGCTGGATGCATATGTCAGGCGTATCACCCGGCTCAGGAACGGCGGCGAAGGCGTGGCAAAACTGGTGTGGCTTCGTGAAGAACATGCGCTGGTTGTGCTGGAAACCCTCAAAAAGTGGCATATGCGATGCATGCTCGAACAAATACCCGACAATGGTATCAAGCCTACATATGACCGCACATGTGAGCGTTATCTGTCTATGTTATTAAATAAAAAGGGGTAAACATGGAATCGCAATCAAAATCCTCCATTGAGATATCGACCAGCGAAGTGCTGGCGGCTGAACTAATCGCCAGCGGCTGGCCGAAAGATGTTATTTTTACGTCATTGAAGGGAATTACCGACCACGATTTTCGTGAAAATGTTATTACTGAGATTAGCCAGCGTTTAAGGGTGGAATTGTTATCCAGACTTAACCTGTATCATGTCTCCAACAGCCTTGAGAATATCCGTGTACGGGCGCTTTCTGTCGGGGCCTACGATGCTGCGGCCCTAGCTGCATCCCGACTGGCGGATTTGCTTCCGTTAGTTACCAAGCCCTAATTTTTCTTTCAGTATTTTTTCGGTCAGAGCAGCACCCACCTTTTGAAGGAGGCTGAATGGGGCCTCCTTCGCTTCTTCCTTTAACCTTTCAAAAACGGGTTTCTGATTAAGCATATTGATGAAATCATGCCCAGTCTGCGTCAGTCTGATAGGTGTCGAAGTATATCCAAAGTTACGTGGCGTCATATGCAAACCAACTGCCTTTGCGTCACAAGTAGTCAAGTTCATGTTGCTGATGAGACCATTTTCAACAATCAACAAAAAATGACCTATAGATTTGTCCAGTTTCTCCTGGTCTTCTTCGTCAACAAAGCCCAGGTCCTTAATGGTGATGAATGGGCCAGGTGCTTCCAAAAAAGTGTTTAACATCCTTTTAATTTCATCAAGTTCAACTTGCATATGTTTTCTTCCGCTCCTTACACCATGTTAATATTCAAGGGATTTTACGACGTTTATAACCATAACCATTCCATTTTTGTCAGAATAATCGATCTGTATCAATAAGTTAAATGCAGGTGGTGAGTGGTGAATTTTGTTGGTACAGATTTGAGGGGAAACTAAAAATGAAAGCTAAAATACTGGCAACCATGATTGCCTGTTGTGCAAGTTTAAGCGCATGGGCACAGACAGGCTCGGGTGAGCAAAACACAGTCAAAAAAGATCCTGCTTCAGGATTCTGGACCTGCAATGGTATACGGTTACATATGGGTGTTGATTTAACTTCCTGGCAAAATCTGGATGATGGTGATACTTACGTGCAAACAGAGCCACCATCACTAGAAAATGATAAGGAGATCGCTGTACATGGTACTTCGTATACCTTTGCCTCAATGCGTAACCCTGCTGTCATCAAATTCTTTGTCGTGGATAAATCAGGGAAAAAACTCTACATGCATGACGATATAAAGTTTTTCAAGTTACACCCTTGCAAACGCGACCAATAAAGTGAACACCCGTCCCGCCACTGCGCGGGATTTTTTGTATACTGGCAGTGTACTTACCTTGAGGAGGGTTTATGTCACAACAGTCGGAACTCTTTGAGCACGATCCGGCCGTCCATCAACTGCTTGACCATATCGACAATATTCCGGTCAGTGAACTTGAACACCACTGGCCGCAGATGCTGGTTGCGCTGGTTGATGTGATGGAGGCAGAATTAAAGCGCCTTAACGTGGGCGCGGATAACCGGATGCTGGCCCGCAAACTGGCGCTGGCGATGTCTCACTATATGGGCGGGCGGCAGTATTATCTCCCTTCCGGTGATAAGCTGGTTAACGCATTGCGTGATGATCTTATTTATTCCCGCTTTAACGGCCGCAATCTGGAAACCCTGCGTCGGGAACATCGTCTGTCACAGACGCAGATTTACGATATTATTGCCCGGCAGCGTAAACTTCATACCCGCCGCCATCAGCCCGATCTCTTTTCGCATTAATCTCCTGTAACGACCGGCTGCGCTCGAGAGCGCGGGTTGTACTCAGATACCGGAATCCCCGATACATCCCCCTTTTTTTTATTCTCGGCAGGTGATCCACATTCGGATAAGCCCATGCCAAAAATCCCCAAAAGCCTGAAAGCGTCTTTACTGGCCATCGCCATTGCCGGCGGCGGTTATCAGGAGATGACGCGGGAAACTCTGGTCCATGTCGAAGGAATTGAATATTACCCCTACCGCGACGTGGCAGGGGTGCTGACCGTCTGCGTGGGTCATACCGGTGCGGATATTCAGATGCGAACCTACTCCCATGATGAGTGTATGGCACTGCTCGACAGCGATTTAAAGCCCGTTCACTCCGCCATTAAACGCCTTGTGAAAGTGCCTTTAACGGATTATCAGCGTACCGCGCTGGCAACGTTCGTGTTCAACACAGGCATCGGTGCGTTTACCTCATCAACTCTGCTTAAAAAGCTTAATGCCGGTGATTTTCAGGGTGCCCGCGATCAGATGCAGCGCTGGGTATTTGCCAGCGGCAAAAAATGGAAAGGTCTGATGACCCGCCGTGAAGTGGAAATGGCCATCTGGTCTGTCGGGGGCATTCATGACCTTAAGTAACGTGGTGCTGGTTGTGTATGGTGCTGTCAGCATTCTGGCACTCGCCGGGTTTGCGGTGGCTCTCGATAAAGAGAAGGACGCCAGTAACCTGCTTCGCCAGGAGCTGCAGACCCAGACACAGGCCCGGAATACAGCGGAATGGCTGCTGCACAGCCAGGAGCAGACCATACAGATATTCAGTGCAATTCGGGTAGCAAATGCTGCATCCCGACGTGAAAGCGAGACCCTTCACAATGAAGCTATGCAACAGATTACTGCAGCCCTCAGTTCGGATGACTGCGCTAAACAGCTTGTTCCTGACGCTGCTGTTGAGTGGCTGCAGCGGCTCGAAAACCGCGCCCGTGCCGGTGGTGGTAATACCGCCGGCCATTGATGCCGAACTGCTGACCGGGACGCCTGTTCCGCAACGGCCGTCGCCGTTCTCCTATGGCGCGTCCGTTAAATGGAATGCCGCCCTGCTGCTGGCGCTGGGCCAGTGCAACCGGGACAAAGACGATGCCCGTCAGCAGGACTTAAAAAGGACAGAAGTCTATGGACGCCGACCAGATTCTGGAGGCTGAAGAATTACTGCGGGATATCTGGCAGCAACAGGGTTATGTCTGGCCCGGCCCTCAGATAGCCCCTGTTGCGCCAGAGCGGATATGCGCATTATGCCGGCGCAGTTGCGGCATAGCTGAACTGACTGACCTGATAGCCCCGTCATGTCCGTTCTGTCATTCAGGGAGTTAATGTGGACCTGTTTACTATTCTGGGATTCTGGCCGTACCTGATGCCCGTCGCGTTCGGCGGTATCGTCTGGGCCATGCGCAGGACCTTTGCGAGTACCGAACGGGTTGAAAAGCTTGAGAACCGTCTGACTGAGATGGAAACCCGGTACGCCAATATGCCTGGCATCGAGGACATACAGGAGACGCGCCTGCGGATGACGGAAATGGCCGGGGACATGAAGGTGATCGGTCAGCAGGTTCGCTCGCTTACTCACCAGATTGAATTGCTGTTAGAAAACGCTGTAAACCGGAGCAACTGATGATTAACGATATTCTGACTGAAGACCGCCGTCTTGTGATCCTGCGCTCTCTGATGGACTGCAACAACGAGGCCAATGAGTCCATTCTGAATGACTGCCTTGATGCGTATGGTCATAACGTGTCCCGCGATCTGGTGCGCACCCAGATTGACTGGTTGCAGGAACAGGGACTGGTGACCGTGGAAGACCTGCGTGGCTTTTATATTGTGACCATCACCGGCCGTGGTCAGGACGTTGCTGAAGGCCGCGCCCGCGTATCGGGTGTGAAAAAGCCCCGCGCACGCTGAGGAGCCATGATGGAAAAGAAACCCACCCGAGGCCGCGCCAGCAAGGTTGATCTGCTGCCTGAAAATGTCCGCAAAACACTGCATGAAATGCTGCGCGATAAGGCTATTCCGCAGGCGCAGATCCTTGATGAAATCAATGCGCTTATCGACGATGCGGGTCTGCCGGAGGATATGCGCCTGTCCCGTTCCGGCCTGAACCGCTACGCCTCCAGTGTTGAACAGGTGGGCCATAACCTGCGCCAGATGCGGGAAATGACCCAGGCGCTGACGACTCAGCTCGGCGATAAGCCGATGGGTGAGACCACCAAACTGATTCTGGAGATGGGGCGCAGCCAGTTGTTTAAAGCACTGATGCGCCAGATTGAAGATCCAGAAGCTGAAGTCGATATCGACATGCTCAAAAATGCCATGCTGGCAGCGC
Source organism: Citrobacter sp. CFNIH10 (assembly GCF_002934585.1). Classification (NCBI taxonomy): domain Bacteria; kingdom Pseudomonadati; phylum Pseudomonadota; class Gammaproteobacteria; order Enterobacterales; family Enterobacteriaceae; genus Citrobacter; species Citrobacter sp. CFNIH10. Next base: position 4,159,883 of record NZ_CP026216.1, on the reverse strand, counting down.
AGCGTCTGGAATCAACAGCCATGTCCAGTCACAAACGCGAGAAAGAGATCCGCCAGGCCTTTGCAGAAGAAGCAGCCAACGCTGTCAGCGATGAGCTACGGGGCAGGGATGGTATGAGCGAAGAGCTGGAGCAGCGTATTCGTAACGTTCTGCTGGGGAAAGCATAATATGGCTAAGCCTGAAAAAAGACTCACCCCACTCAACCAGCCTCGCCAGATTGACCTGCAGGAAGAGGCCTGCAAGCTTGGTGTCGATATTGTCACCGATGCTGACAGCATTAACCCGGCCAGCGAAGCGGCTTTCCTTCCCTATCAGGCCAGGTGGTTCAGCGATGACAGCCAGATTTGCATTGCTGAAAAATCCCGCCGTACCGGTCTGACCTGGGCAGAGGCCGGCCGCAACGTCATGACGGCCGCAAAACCCCGTAAGCGCGGTGGCCGCAATGTCTTTTATGTCGGTTCCCGTCAGGAGATGGCGCTGGAGTACATCGCCGCCTGTGCGCTGTTTGCCCGCGCCTTCAACCAGCTGGCGAAAGCCGACGTTTATGAGCAGACCTTCTGGGACAGCGATAAGAACGAAGAAATTCTGTCGTACATGATTCGCTTCCCGAACAGCAATTTTAAAATTCAGGCGCTGTCCTCGCGGCCGTCCAACCTGCGTGGGTTGCAGGGTGATGTCGTTATTGATGAAGCCGGTTTCCATGAGTCGCTCGATGAGCTGCTGAAAGCGGCGTTCGCGCTGACTATGTGGGGCGCTCGTGTGCGCATTATTTCCACGCATAACGGCGTTGATAACCTGTTTAACCAGTACATTCAGGATGCGCGAGAGGGCCGGAAAGATTATTCCGTTCATCGTATTACCCTGGATGACGCCATCAGCGATGGCCTGTATCGACGTATTTGCTATGTCACTGGTCAGGAGTGGTCCGCCGAAAAAGAGAAAAAATGGCGCGATGACCTGTACCGTAATGCCCCGAACAAAGAGAGCGCCGACGAGGAATATGGCTGCGTGCCGAAAAAATCCGGTGGTGCCTACCTTTCCCGCGTACTGATTGAAGCGGCGATGACACCGGAGCGTGATATTCCGATCCTGCGCTTTGAAGCTCCTGACGATTTTGAGTCCTGGTCGCCGGAACTGCGGGAAGCAGAAGTATCCGCGTGGTGTGAAAAAGAGCTGGCCCCGTTACTGGCTGCGCTCAACCTTCAGCATAAGCACGCATTCGGTGAAGACTTTGCCCGTAATGGCGACCTGACCGTTTTTGTTCCGCTGGAAATCACCGCTGACCTGTATAAGCGTGAGTGCTTTCGCGTCGAGCTGAAGAACGTCACCTATGACCAGCAGCGCCAGATCATGTTGTACATCCTCGCCCGTTTACCTCGCTTTATCGGCGCGGCCTTTGATGCCACCGGTAATGGCGGGTATCTCGCTGAGGCTGCGCGTCTGGTGTATGGCCCGGAGATGATTGACAGCGTGCACCTCTCTGCCGCCTGGTATCAGGAATGGATGCCAAAGCTTAAAGGTGAATTTGAGGCGCAGAACCTGATTATCGCCCGTCACCAGACAACGCTGGATGACCTGCTCAATATCAAGGTCGTCAACGGCGTTCCCCAGATTGATAAGGGCAGAACCAAAGACGCCAATGCCAGTGGCACTGGTGGTAAACGCCACGGTGACTTTGCGGTAGCGCTGGCGATGGCGGTACGCGCCTCTTATATGAATGGTTTTGTCATCGACGAGGACAGCGTGCAGGCACTGCCCGGTAAGCGCCGGGAAGATGCGCATGATGATGAAACCCATGATGACTATCACGAATTTGAAAGAGGATGCTGGTAATGGGCCGTATTCTGGATTTAACGGGCAATCCCTTCGATTTTGATCCTGATTTGCAGACGGCGCAGGAATCACTGGTGATGATGGCCAGGCGTACCCAGGAGCACCCGTCCAGTGGTATCACGCCAAACCGTGCCGCCATTGTCCTGCGTGACGCCGAACGAGGAGACCTGACGGCTCAGGCAGACCTCGCCTTTGATATGGAAGAAAAGGACACGCATCTGTTTTCCGAACTGTCAAAGCGCCGGCTGGCTATTCAGTCTTTGCCCTGGAGCATTCAGCCACCGAAAGACGCCACTCCGCAGGAAAAGAAAGATGCGGCCATGCTCGATGAGATGTTGCAGGATGCTGCCTGGTTTGAGGACGGCATTTTTGATGCCGGTGATGCCATCCTCAAGGGCTACAGCATGCAGGAAATCGAATGGGGCTGGCTGGGTAAGCAGCGCGTACCCGTTGCGCTTCACTGGCGTGATCCAGCGTTATTCTGTACGCCCGAAAGCAATCTGAATCAGCTCAGGTTGCGCGATGGCAGCGCCGACGGTGTTGAACTTCAGCCGTTTGGCTGGTTCCGCCATCAGGCTAAATCCCGTTCAGGATATGCCGGCACGCTGGGGCTGGTGCGAACGCTGGTATGGCCGTTTATCTTCAAGAACTATTCGGTGCGTGATTTTGCTGAGTTTCTGGAGATTTACGGCCTGCCGATGCGCGTGGGCAAGTATCCAACTGGCGCAACCTCCCGCGAGAAAGCCACACTGATGCAGGCGGTCATGGATATCGGGCGTCGTGCCGGCGGCATTATTCCGATGGGGATGGCGCTGGAGTTCCAGAGTGCTGCTGACGGTCAGGCTGACCCATTCCAGGCACAAATCAGTTGGGCTGAGCGGTCTATGTCAAAAGCCATTCTGGGGGGGACGCTGACCACGGAAGCCGGTGACAAAGGTGCTCGTTCACTGGGAGAAGTGCATAACGAAGTCCGTAAAGAGATCCGTAATGCCGACCTGCGGCAGTTGCGTCGCTCAATCAACCGTGACCTGATTTATCCGTTACTGGCAGTCAACAGTCGAACCACCCTCGACCCGTGCCGTTTGCCGGGTGTCGTGTTTGATTCCGGGGAATACGAAGACCTCTCCATGTTTGCGGAGGCCATCCCGAAACTGGCGGTAGGTATGCCGGTTCCAGTGTCCTGGATTCAGGAAAAGCTGAATATTCCCCAGCCGAACGGCAATGAGCCGGTATTTTCTGTCGCATTGTCTTCTGATGGCGAACCGCCTCAGACGGGACAGGCCAGCCTCAGCGCGACAGACCTGAAACAGACCGACGACATTGATGATATGGGCGACGGCGTCAGGCCGGAAGCCCTGCAGCAGGCAATTGATCCGGTACTGAAACCGGTGATTGCTTCCATCATCAAAAACGGTCCCGAAAGGGCGATGCAGGACGCAGCTGCGCTTTACCCTGAACTGGATGACGCGGCGCTGATTGATCTCCTGACACGCGCCATTTTTGTTGCTGATCTCTGGGGACGTATCGATGGCACAGGCAGTTGATCTCGCGTATGCCGCCCGGCTACCGCCCAAAGAGGCGGTGGCCTACTTTCGCGCCAAAGGGCATAACATTACCTGGAACTGGTATGAGCAACTCACAGAAGCCCATGCCCGCGCTTTTACTGTTGCCAAAGCCGTGCGACTGGATGTACTGAACACTCTCCGCGACGAGGTTGATCGCGCTGTTCATGATGGCATCACCCGCCAGGAATTTACCCGGACACTGGCCCCGCGCCTTCAGAAGCTTGGATGGTGGGGTAAACAGATTGTGGTGGATACACAGGGCAACGCAAAAGAAATTGAGCTGGGCAGCCCGCGACGTCTGGCAACCATCTACAACGTCAATATGCGCACCGCCTACAACAGCGGCCGGTATGCGCAGATGATGAACAACGCTGAAGATTATCCATACTGGCAGTATGTGGCCGTTATGGACGGGCGTACCCGCCAGGCCCATGCAGCCCTTAACGGGATGGTGTTTCGCTATGATGACCCGTTCTGGCAGACGCACTACCCGCCTAATGGCTGGAATTGCCGCTGCCGCGTCAGGGCGTTGTCTGCTGAACGTATGAAAGCGCTGGGGCTGAAAGTCAGTTACGGGGCATCATTTGTGCATACACATGAAGTGGATGCCGGCATTGATGAGACCACCGGCGAAGTCTTCCGTACTGACTCCACCACGTTCGACAATGGCCGCGTGAAAATGACGCCGGACGTGGGCTGGTCATATAACCCCGGCTCGGCGGCGTTCGGCACGGACCAGACGCTTATCCGTAAACTTGTCGAAACGAAGGACGCGCAGCTGCGTGAGCAGGTCGTCCAGTCGCTCAACAACAGCCGGGAGCGCCAGCTGGCATTTTCTGTCTGGGCGAAGCGCGTTCTGACCACCCGGCGGGCAGGCAACGCGGTCCAGACGCTGGGGTTCATGACGGAGTCCGTTGCCGGTGCCGTTCGCCAGCGTACCGGCGATACACCGTCGCGTCTGCTGGTCATCAGTGAGAAAAACCTTTTGCACACTGACAGCAGCAAACATCAGCGTACCGGTGTGGCGCTGACGGCTGATGATTTACAGTTACTGCCCTCGCTGATGGCGGCACCGCAGGCCGTTCTCTGGGATAAGGTACACAGCAATCTTATTTATCTGGTCAGCGCCCGTGAAGGTACGGCAAAAGTGGTGGTTAATGCCTCATATGCCCTGAAGCGTCAGGCTGATTTGCTGGATGTGCTGATTAATGCGTACCGTCTGCCGGACGTCGGTTCACTGAAGGCGGCGGTTGCCGGGGGCAATATGGAAGTGCTGGAGGGACGTCTTGATTAAGGCACCGGCAGGAGTCGAACCTGCATACATGCTCCCCACTGGGGTTTACACCGGCTTTACCATTAAGCGTACAGTGCCTGTAACACCAGTATATTCGGTTATTTATCAGGGTTCAAATTATGAGCATTGATCTGGCGGTTGTGGTGGATATTCGCCGCATTCAGACGGCGTTTATGGATCTGGGCGCGATGGCGAATGACGGGGATATCCCACGGGCGGCAGCGGCGGTGCTGCTGTCGTCCACTGAGCAGGCATTTGAGCAGGAGTCTGATCCGGAAACCGGTGCTCACTGGGCGAACTGGAGCGATCCGTATCTTGCGTGGCGTGAAAAGCATAATTATATTCCCGGCTCCATTCTGACCCTTAATGGCGATCTGGCAAGAAGCATTACCACTGACTATGGCCCGGACTGGGCGCTTATCGGTTCCCCGATGATTTACGCCGCTATCCATCAGTGGGGTGGCAAGGCGCGTTATACGGTGCTGGAAGCCCGTCCATACATGGGGCTGGATAAAGTTGGCAGGAAAGAAATCTATGTCGCCATCAAAAAACGCGCTGAAATGGCGCTGAAACCGTAATACACTGACAGTCATGCGATGACCCCGTAAAAATCTTTTAAACGCGTACAGAAAGATTTAAACGTGTTTTAAACGGGGTTATGTTCCTTTCCCCGCTTCGTTTCCCCCCGCGCCCTCATTTTCAGTCAGATACCGGAATCCCCGATGTCTGTTTGCGCACGTAAAAATGGTCCGGCGTTATTCAGACATGAGCGGACCATGAAAACAAAACCCTCCTCAATCGGCATTGCCATTCTTACTGCCAGCATGGATTCAGACGGCTGGTGTCAGTTATTTCCTGCCGGTCGTTTTCGTGCCCGTGATGGCCGTCCCTTTGATGTTCGTGAAGGCTGGCTGATGGACGCGGGTATCGCTGCGCGTCTGATTGATGGCGTCCGGGCGCTGGGGCAGGACATTCTCATTGATTACGAGCATAACCAGCTGCGTAAAGATGAAGGTCTTTCCCCGGACGAGTTGAAGGCGGCCGGCTGGTTTAACGCTGACGAAATGCAGTGGCGTGATGGCCTCGGACTTTACGTTAACCCCCGCTGGACACCTGCCGCCCGTGAATACATTGCCAACGAAGAATATGGCTTCCTGTCTGCGGTTTTTCCTTACGACAGAGCCACCGGCGCACCGACGTTATTACGCATGGTCGCACTTACCAATGACCCTGGCGCAACCGGTATGGAAAAACTGGTGGCGCTCGCGGCGTCTTTTGCTGCTTCAGACACCCACCCCAATGAGGATACTTCGATGAATGAACACCTGCGCCAGTTGCTGGCGCGACTCGGTATCACCCTTGCTGAAAACGCCGACATTACCGTTGAGCAGGCCACCGCTGCGCTGACGGCATTTGATCTGCTGAAGGCCAGGGCGGACAAACATGATGAACTGAGTTCGCAGGTGACTGCGCTCAGCGCTGAACTGACCACAGCCAAAGCCAGCCCGGCCCAGATTGATCTGACTAAGTATGTGCCAGTTGAAACCTATGACGCCCTGCGCCAGCAAATGGCTGAACTGTCCGGGGAGCACTCCACCGCGTCCCTGAGTGCCGTTCTGGACGAAGCCGAACGCGACGGTCGTATCTTCAAATCTGAGCGCAGCTACCTTGAGCAGCTCGGTGGACAGATTGGTGTGGCGGCGCTGTCGGCACAACTGAAGGTCAAGCAGCCTATTGCGGCGCTGACGGCTCTGCAGACCACGACGACCAGCATCCCGGACACTCGCCGTGAAGATCTGGCTGCGCTGTCTGCCGATGAAAAAGCCGCCGCCAAAGCACTCGGCATGTCTGATGCCGAATATCAGAAACTCAAAGAGGAAGACGATAAATGATCGTAACCCCTGCTTCCATTAAAGCCCTGATGACTTCCTTCCGTAAGGATTTTCAGGGTGGTCTGGATGGTGCCCCGTCGCAGTACCAGAAAATTGCGATGACTGTACCGTCGTCTTCTAAATCCAATACCTATGGCTGGCTGGGCAATGCGCCGCAGTTGCGTGAATGGGTGGGTGCCCGCGTGGTTAAACAGATGGCAGCGCATGGCTATGTCATCGATAACAAAACCTACGAAGGCACGGTCGGGATTTCCCGCGATGACTTTGAAGATGACAACCTTGGGGTTTACAGCCCGCTGTTTGCTGAACTGGGACGTTCTGCGGCGGTGCAACCTGATGAGCTGATCTTCGCGCTGTTAAAGGACGGCTTTAACCAGGCCTGCTACGACGGTCAGAACTTCTTTGATACTGACCATCCGGTTTACGCTTCCGCTGACGGAACCGGCGCGGCAACGTCTGTTGCAAACGTATTCCAGCAGTCTGCGGAGTGGACCGGCACGCCGTGGTATCTGCTGGACTGCTCCCGTGTCATCAAACCACTGATTTTCCAGGACCGCCGCAAGGTTGAACTGGTCACCAAAACCCGCATCGATGATGACCATGTCTTCACCGACAACGAGTTCCTGTTTGGTGCAAGCTGCCGTCGTGCAGTCGGCTTCGGTTTCTGGCAGATGGCCTTTGCCATGAACGCCGACCTGACGCTTGACAATCTGTGGACGGGCTGGACGTCCATGCGTGGCTTCAAAGCTGACGGGGGCCGCCCGATGGGCATCAGACCGACGCATCTGGTTGTGCCACCTTCGCTTGAAAAAGCTGCCGTGCAACTGCTGGAGCGTGAGCTGATTGCCGGTCAGAACGGTACGGTCAGCAACGAAATGGCCGGAAAACTGGAACTGGTGGTCGCCGACTACCTGTAACCCCATTTAAAGGCGGTTAATACCGCCTTTAATCCCCGTTTAATGTGGACTCAAAGGGAGAACCCATGTCATGTCGGATGAAATTCAACAAGGGGCTGATGGTATTCAGCCGGGCGCTGAAACAGCTGGTAATGCGCTTTTCCGGGTGGTGGTCAAATGTTACCGCAATGTTTACCGTCGCGCGGGCATCCCGTTCACCCGTGGTGAAAACACCCTGGTGGACGTCACTGCATCGCAGCTTGAAATTCTGCGCCGCGACAGCGTCCTCAAAATCGTATCTGAAACGCCAGCATCGCCGTCGCCGGAATCAGGGGCCGTGGACCACGTGGACGTGGGCACTGAGCTGAATCCTGATTTGTTAAATGCTGCGCAGCTGACTGCGCGGATTCTGGCTGTCGTTAAAGGCCTGGATAAATCGAAAACAGAGCTTTTCACCACAGCCGGTACGCCAAAAGTCGCCGCCGTTTCTGCGGTTCTCGGGGAAACCATCACCGCTGAGCAGCTTAAAACCGCGCTGGCTTCTGTGACTGACGGAGACGAGTAATGAGCTATGCCACTGTTGCCGATATGGTGAAGCGTTATCAGCGCCGCAATCTGGATTTGCTGACCAAAACCCGCACGGATAATGGTCAGCCTGATGACGGCATTATTGATGAAGCCCTGGCGGATGCCACGGCGCTGATGGACAGCTATATCGTTGCCCGCTACACCCTGCCGCTGACAGTGGCCCCGGCAACCCTCCCGCAGGTCTGTGGTGTGATTGCCTGGTATTACCTTAATGATGTCAGGGCAACAGAGCAGGCAACACAGCGCTATAAAGACGCCATCCGCTGGCTGGAAGGCGTGCGCGACGGAAAAATTCCGCTCGGTACGGATACCGACGGCACGTCACCGGAAAGCGAGGACCTGGTGGAAGTCGTCTCCGACCCGTCAGTGTTCTCCCGTAAGCAACAGGGGTTTATCTGATGATCGGTGCAACAGAAACCGCGTTGCTGGACACGGTGAAATCCCTGTTCGGGCAGACCCTGCGCGATATCGACACCCATCCTGGAACATGGGATGACGTGGCGATTAAGCGGATGATCCTGAGCGAACCTGCCGTGTACCTGGCCTGGCTGGGGTGTGGTGAAGGCCGCACAGCCAGAGAGGTTGAGAGTCGCTGGGTGTTCTATGTCTGCGCCAGCATGTTGAATGGCCGCGAAGGAGATCGTCTGGGGGTTTACCAGATAGTTGAGCGTCTGGTCGCCGGAATTAACTGGAAGTCTTTTGGCCCCACATCAGCACTGAAGCTGACCAAAGCCCAGAACCTGTACACGGATGCACAGGGTGCGGCCGGGTGCGCCCTGTACGGTCTGTATTTCAGTGGTCGTACACCCATTGCCGGCGACGTCGATCTCAGCTCGCTGGATGATTATGAGCGCCACTGGCAGACCTGGAAACACCCGGACGGCACACCACCGTTTGAGGCCCATATCAACGTAAACGAGAAAAAACCATGAGCGACACGCTGAAACTGAAACCTGTTGCGGGACGCACGGTTCGCGACCCGAAGACCATGAAGGTACTGGCCGCTGACGGTGAAGAGAAACCGCGTACCAGCTACTGGACCCGCCGCCTCGCTGATGGTGATGTTGCGCTGGTCGAAGCCACGACCAGTGGTGATGCCCGGACAGCTACTGATGCCGGAAACAGCGATAAATCCGCTGCTGATGAATCCCCGACCCCTGCGAAAAAAGGTGCGAAATGAGCGATATCTCTTTTGACCAGATCCCCTCCGATGTGCGCGTTCCGCTCGCGTATATCGAATTTAATAACAGCAATGCCGTTGGCGGTACGCCGGCTCCACGCCAGCGCGTGCTGATGTTCGGCCAGCGTTCGGCTGATACTGATGGTAAACAGACCGGCACTGAACCGTCCGACACGCTGGTACGTATCTACTCACCATCACAGGCCGCAGCGGCATTCGGGCAGGGGTCGATGATCCACCTGATGGCGAAAGCTTTTCTGAAGGCAAATCGTGTGGCTGAGCTTTACTGCATTGCTCAGGGTGACGGTGCCGGCAGTTCCGATGCGGCCACCATCAGTCTGAGCGGGACTGCGACTGAAAACGGAACGCTGGTCACCTATGTTGCCGGCACGCGTATTCCGGTGACGGTCAGTATCGGTGATAAAGGTGCCGACACGGCTACAGCGCTGGCTGCACTGATTAATGCCAGAGCCGACCTGCCGGTGACAGCCTCCGTTGTGTCTGATGCCGGCGGCGAGAACGCGGACCCGACACATGCTGATGTTAAGCTCTCCGCACGTTTTACCGGTCGTTCCAGTGTGACGGACGTCCGCTTTAACTATTACGATCAGGAAATGACGCCGGGCGGTATTGTGGCGACGGTGACATATCCGGCGGATACCAACAGTAACCCTGACCTGGCGAATTCTGTTGCTGCAATGGGTGACCTGCAGTTCAAATATCTGGTTATGCCCTATCTGGACCCGACCAACCTTAACCTGTTGCGTACCGAACTTCAGGAGCGCTGGGGTCCGATTAATCAGGCTGATGGTATCGCGTTTACCAGTTATCACGGCACTCTGGGAGAGATTACGACGTTTGGTCAGAGCCGTAACGACCACCTGCTGTGCTGTCTTGGCGTTCCTGCCACTCCGCAACCGCAGTATGTCTGGTGTGCTTCGCTGACGGCCATCACGGCGGCGTCACTGAGTATTGATCCGGCACGTCCGGTGCAGACGCTGGTTATTCCTGACCTGATGCCACCGGCGACAACCGCCCGTTTTAAATGGGAGGAACGCAACGGATTGCTGTATGACGGCATTTCGACGTTCACGGTCAACGATGGTGGTGAGGTACAGATTGAACGCCTGTGCACCATGTACCGCACCAACAGCTTCGGCGACCCGGACCCGTCTTATCTCAATGTTGAGACCATCGCCACACTGAGTTACCTGCGTTATTCGACACGTGTGCGCATCACGCAGAAATTCCCGCGTCATAAGCTTGCCGATGACGGTACGAACTTTGCGCCGGGTCAGCCTGTCGTGACGCCGGCAACCATCAAAACCGAGCTGCTGGCGCTGTTTACCGAATGGGAAACAGCCGGACTGGTGGAAGACTTCACCACCTTCAAGGATGAGCTGTACGTGGTCCGTAACAAAAATGATCGCGACCGTGTCGATGTGCTGGCCGGGCCGAACCTTATCAACCAGTTCCGCATCTTTGCAGAACAAATCCGCTTCATTCTTTAAGGAGGAGGCATGTCAGGAAATCAACGTCAGGGCGTCGCGTTTATCTACGTCAACGGCCGCGAGCTGGAGACACTGACCGGGACCACATTCACTCCGGCCGGTGATACCCGTGAAACCGTCAAGGGGAGCCGGGTCTACGGCTATAAATCGACGCCGCGCGAGGCCACGCTGGAATGCAAAATCCCGGGCGGCGGGGATATCGGTCTCGATGAGGTCATCAACTGGACGGATATCACGGCGGAGTTCCGGGCTGATACCGGTGAGTCCTGGATGATGCCGAACGCGTGGCAGACCGACGAGCCGCAGAACAGCGACGGTGATATCACCATCAAACTTGCTGCCAAAACCAGCAAACGTATTGCGTAAGGAACCATCATGGAAACCCTCATTAACGACGATAAGCAACAACAGGTGGCTGAAGAAGCCGCACAGCTTGAACAGGAGATCCTGTCCGCGCTTAAACACGGCACGTTCCGTCTTCTCGATGGCCTGCCGTTCGGTCAGGGTGACGAGCTGGAAATGCAGTATGACATTACCTTTCGTGAACTGACCGCCGGCGACATTATTGACGCACAGCTTGCTTCTGAGCGTGTGGTGGAGACAAAACAGGGGCCGCAACTGGTGAGTTCACCTTCGCAAATGGGGCTGGAGATGCTGCGCCGGCAGATTGCGAAAGTGGGCGTGATTAACGGCCCGCTGTCGCTGCTGATGCTCAAGAAGCTTTCCCAGCGCGATTTCCATCGCGTGTCGCTGGCCTCCGATTTGCGCGATCTGGCACAAGCGGCATCAATGATGCCTGAACGGGGGCGAGTGGTTGCAGTGTCGGAATGAGATTGAACAGGCGGCGATAGCGGTCGGCGTCATGCTCAAAGGAGGCCCGGAATGGGCCTTATCCCTTCCTCTGTCCCGCCTTTTCCGGCACTGCAAGCAGGCAGAAAAACTCTTTAAAAGGTAACCATCATGGCCGGGCAATTACGCGCCTCAATCATTATTGATTTAATGGGCAACATTGCCCAGCGTTCCCGCCAGTACGCGGGAAACATTTCTTCAATGGCCCGCAGCAGCCAGGTGGCCATGCGCGGGCTGCGTACCTCCGTTGTTAACGTCTCAAACTCCATTGACCGCCTTGGCTCCAGTGCGACCCGAACATTCGGGATGCTGGCCGCAGGCGGTGCCACCGTTGCCGGTCTGGGTTATACCGCCAATAAGCTCTTTATCAGCATTGCCGCCACCCGTGAAAACCAGCGCATTGCGATGAACTCCCTGTACAAGGGCAATCAGCAGCACGCCACGCAAATGATGCAGTGGGCAATTCAGAACGCAAAAGACTCCACGTGGGGCCTGACGGGGGTCATGCAGGAATTCATTAGTTCCAAAGCATTTGGCATGTCGGATGATGAGACGAAAAACTTTATCACCATGCTCCAGGATCAAGGTGCACTCAAGGGCTGGGATCTGAGTGCGGCGCAAGGGGCCTCTCTTCAACTCAAACAGATGTTCTCACGCCAGCAGATCACCGCTGCGGATGCCAACCTGCTTACCGGCTATGGAATTAACGTTTATCAGGTTTTAGCTGACCGCTGGAATAAAGATATTAAAGAGGTTCGCAAGGCAGGAGAAAAAGGCGAGCTTGGTATTAAGTCCATCATTCAACTGTTTCAAGCGCTCCAGGAAGAATCCAGCGGTGCCCAGAAAAACGCGATGAACAGCTGGACGGGGCTGACGGCGCAGATGGGCGACGTCTGGGAGGATTTCGCCGATAAGCTGATGAACAAAGGTCCCTTTGAGCGGCTCAAGGGCCAGCTGCGCGACGTGCTCGGCTGGTATGACCGAATCAGCAAGCCCGGCGCGAATGGTCTCAGCGAACTGGATACGCTGACTGACGATCTGGCGGACAAATTTAATTCCGCGTTTATCAGTATTAAAAGCGCCGCAGACCAGGCATGGCGGGTGCTGCGAATGGGGAAAAATGCCCTCAGCTGGGTGGATGAGAATATCGTCAGCCTGAAGACGATGGCGAAAGTGATTGGTGGGATCTGGCTTGCCAATAAAGCCCTTCGCATTAGTGGTGCGTTCGTCCGTCCGGCCTGGAACGTGGCGACGTCGCCTTACCGGGCTTACCGCTGGATGCGCGGGCGTAATCAGCCTGGTGCGCCGGGTATGCCCCCGGTTTTATCTAACCCGGCATTAATTCAGCAGGTTTTCGTGACCAACTGGCCCGGCGCGTTCGGCGGTGGTGATGTGTATGCCGGCAACGGCAAACGTAAACGCGGCCCCGGTCGTGGGCGCGGCAGAACTGTGCCGGTTGTTCCGCCCGCGTCACCGGCTCCTGCGGCAAGAGGCGGTATTTTCTCACGTATCTTTGGTGGTGCCGGCTCCATGCTGGCGGGTGCAGGTTCCGCCATCAGCGGTGCCGGTAAATGGATTGCAGGCAGCGCGGCAGGTCGTCTGGTTGCTCGGGGAGCTGCAGGACTGGGGTCAGTTGTCAGCGGCGCGGGTAACTGGCTGGCCAGCAGTGCCATTGGTCGGGTGGCTGCCCGTGGCAGCAAGGCGCTTGGCTGGATGGGGCGCGGCGCAGGTAAAGTCTTCTCACGTCTGGGTGGTCCCGTTATAGCCGGCGCGATGATGGTGCCGACACTGATGGACGAGAATGCCTCAACGGAGCAGAAAGGGTCTGCCATCGGCGGGACCGTCGGAGCCTGGGCTGGCGGCACGGTCGGCTCGCTTCTGGGACCCATTGGCACTGTGGCAGGTGCCACCCTTGGTGGCGTGCTGGGTGATTATCTGGGGGGATGGCTGGGTAACGTCTACAACGATTTTACCAGCAAGAATGACTCTGCTCAGCCACAGACGCCGCCACCTGAGCAAAAAGTCAGCGCACAGGCGCAGCTCAAAATTCAGCTGGCGGATGGCCTGCAAATCACCAGTACAAACGTTCAGGAAGATGGCATGGGAATGAACGTCTGGACCGGCCAGAACCTTTACCCCTACTGACGGAATAAACCATGTTTGAAAGCACTGTAGCCAGTATTAACAGCGTCCGCGACTCTCTGGGGCTGAAAGGCCGGAATGTGAACGGCGTCGGTTCATTCCGTAATGTCCCGTTCCTGACCTACCGCGAGCAGAAACAAAGCGGCGGTCGTCGTATCGTCAAACGTGAGTATCCGCTGCGCGATGCCGGCGGCGCAATCGACCTTGGTCGCAAACTGCGTGAACGGACGTTCAGCGCCTGCCTGCTGGGTAAAAATGTTGAAGCCGAAAAAGACAACCTGATTGAAGCGCTGGAGGCTCCCGGCGCAGGTGAACTGATGCATCCGGATTTTGGTGCGCTGCAGGTCCTTGTGGACAGCTTTGAATGCCGAAAATCCGCCGATGACCTGGACTATTATGAGTTCACCATCACGGTGTATCCGGCTGCTGAAGACAGTGCACCTGAATCCGCGACAGATACGGCTGCGGCGGTGACGGATAAGAAAAACTCCCTGTTTGGCGAACTGGGCGACACGCTCAGTGATGCCTGGCAGACGGTACAGGAAGCCACGGACGGTGCCATTGCGGTAGCGGATGCCATCAGCGGGATATTCGATGATATTTCCGGTATTGTGGAGAACGCGGGGGTTATGGGTTCCGTTAATGGCCTGCTTTCGGCGCTGGCAAAAGTCAAAGGCTCCGCGCAGGGCATGATTAACGCGCCGGCACTGCTTGCCGCTAACCTGCTTGGGGCATTTTCCGGGTTTTCTGATATCACCGATTCCGGTAGCGCATTCCGGTCGTATGAACGTCTGGGCGTCATGCTGAAGCGTCGCCAGTCCGGTACGGATACCACACATCTTGATCAGGCGGCTTCCGCCAATATCAATTCGTTGTATTATGTTGCCACCGTCGCCACGCAGGTCAGTCAGGCCGAAGCGGCATCCGCGGTACTGACCGATGCCCTTAATACCGATACCGGCCTGAGCCGCACCCCCGAACTGACCACCTCAACGCCTTCCAGCTCTGTCGCGCAGGCCACTCCGTCACAGGACTCAGCTACCGGAATCTCAACATCCTCATCCGGCGCGGTAGCCTCTGATACTGCGAATCAGTCCGACACATTCCCGCTGTTTGAAAGTCAGGCTGATATTGAACGGGTCGCCAGTGATACCGGCAAACAGCTCGATGACAGCACCATTGCTGCCTCTGATGCCGGTTTTACCGCCAGCAGTCTTGCGCTTGCCACATTCCGTCTGGTGGTGGTTAACGATTTGCGTACTCGCGGCGTTCACCTCCCGGATGTGCGTTCGGTCAGTCTGAGCCAGACCGAACCGGCACTGGTGGCCCTGTACCGCGAAACGGGTGACAGCCTTCACTGGCAGCGTATGGGTCGCCGTAACAGTATACCGAATCCACTCTTTATGCCGGGTGGCGTGCCGCTGGAGATATTAGATGGCTGATGTAGTTGAGCTGCGCACCGCTGGAAAGATTTTTGCCGGATGGACGACCATCAATATCAATCGCTCCATCGAATCCCTGTCCGGCTATTTTGATCTCGGCGTGAATGTGCAGCCCGACACAGACCTTTCCTCACTCTCACCGGGTCAGCCTTTCACGCTGACCATCAATGGCCAGACGGTCATCACGGGCTACCTCGATGGCCGTCGTCGCAATATGACGGCCGATTCCATGTCGATCACCATCACCGGTCGGGATAAAACCGCCGACCTGATTGACTGCGCCGCCGTGTATCAGGGGCGACAGTGGAAAAACCGTACACTGGCGCAGATTGCCAGCGACCTGTGTTCCCCTTATGGCGTGAAAGTACGCTGGGAACTGACGGACAAAGCGTCTTCTGCGCCCTTCACCACGTTCACCCTCGACTACTCTGAGACCGTGTATGAAGCGCTGGGCCGTGCCAGTCGTGCGCGTGGTGTGCTGATGACCAGCAATGCCGCCGGCGAGCTGGTATTTACCCGTGCCGACGACACGCAGACCGACAAACTGGTGCTGGGCGGAAACCTGCTGGAGCTGGAGTTTGATGAGGATGACCGTGACCGCTTCAGTGAATATCTTGTCGCGGGTCACGGCCGCGCCAGCGGAAAAACCGGCGACGATCAGGACGCGAAGAGTATTGCCAGCCAGAAAGGTCAGGTGAAAGACAGCGAGATCAGACGTTACCGTCCCACCATTATTCTTGCCGACAGTAAAACTGACGCTAAAAGCGCAGAGGGACGCGCCGTGCGCGAGATGCGCCGGCGTCTGGCGAAGTCCCGCACCTTTGAGGCTAAGGTCGATGGCTGGCTGCGCAGTGATGGTTCCCTGTGGATGCCGAACCTGCTGGTCGATATTGACGCCAGTAAGTTCAGCATGAATACCGGCCCGTTGCTGGTCAGTAAAGTCGTGCTTGCACTGGATGATCGTACCGGCGTCGTGACCACACTGACCCTGACGCCACGCGATGGCTGGCTGGTTCCGGTAGAGCCTGACAGCAAGACGAAAAAATCACGTAAAGGCGAGGACAAGAGCGGCATTGATGCCCTTGCTGAAGAGTATTACCGCAAACACCCGGAGAAGCGCCCGTGAGTGAACAGGCATTTTCACGTCTTATCGCACCGGTCATGCGCCGGCTGCGCTTAATGATTGGCCGTGCTGTCATCACGATAGTCAATGACAGCCTCAAAGAGCAGAACCTTCAGGTGACGAGTCTGGATGGTGAACCACTGGACGACGTGGAGCGTCCGCAAAACTACGGGCAGTTCAGTGTCCCGCTGGCCGGGGCTGAGGCCATTGTCCTGAGCCTTGGCGGAGATACGGACTCCGCCGTCGCTGTTGTGGTCGAAGACCGTCGTTACCGTCCAACCGGTCTGGTTGCCGGCGACAGTGGTATTTACCACTACGAAGGCCATCGCATCCGCCTGACAAAAGACGGCCGCGCCATTGTCACCTGCAAAACGCTTGAGGTTTATGCCGATAAAAGAATGGCGGTGACCACACCACTCGCCTCGTTTTCGGATGATGTTGAGATTGGTAAGAACCTGCTCGTTAAAGGTGAGACTGAGTCAAAAGGCTATCTCACAGCGCCAGACGCCATTCTCGCAGGTAAGAGCACCGTGAAACATACCCACGAAGAGCACGGCGACGGTGGAGGAACCACGGGGCCAATGCAATGACCGACCTTGCTTTTGTCTGGAACAACGGCCGGGGCAATATCGCCCAGGATGGCACTGACATGCTGACCGACGACAGTCTGACCAGTGACGTCATTATTTCCCTGTATACAGACCGCCGGGCGCTGGATTCGGATGAGATACCGGGTGGTGATACTGACCGTCGTGGGTGGTGGGGCGACAGTTTCCGCCCCCGTCCCGTCGGATCACGGCTCTGGCTGTTGTCACGTGAGAAAACGCTCCAGTCCGTACTGGATCGCGCCGCCGAATATGCGCTTGAGGCGCTGCTCTGGCTGAAAGAGGCACAGCGCGTTAAAAAAATCAGCGTGGCATCCAGTCAGCCCGTCGCCGGGTGGCTTCAGCTTGACATTGAGCTGACCCTGCCAGACGGGGCAGTGATGCCCTACACGTTTAAATCGCAATTTAACGGAATTTAACATGCCTTATAAAGCCCCCGGACTTTCAGAATTAATTGCCCGCGCTGAAAATAATATTCAGCAGCGACTGAAAGGTTCTGTATCCAGTAACCAGGAAAAAATTCTGGGCGTGATGGCCTACGCGCAGGCCGGGCTGGATGCCGGGCTGCATGAGCACCTGTCATGGGTATACCGCCAGATTATTCCGGGGGACGCGGATGAGGCAGAGTTACTGAAGCATTGCCAGTTCTGGGGTATTCGACGCAAACAGCCAACGCCTGCCGGTGACAATATTACCGTTCCTGTGAATGTTGCCGGTACTATCCCCAAAAATACCCGCTGGCAGCGAAGTGACAGCACGGTTTACCTTCTTGAGAATGACCTTGAGGTGACGACGCCGGGGCAGACCGCCGTTCCTGTGGTGGCGGTGATTTCTGGTGCGGCGGGTAATGCTGCGCCGGGTACGATCCTGACGCTGGTGACGCCCGTTGCGGGTGTGGGTGCTCAGGCTGTTGCAGAGAACGGACTGACGGGGGGCAGCGATATTGAGCCTGTCGCCGAGTTGCTGGCCAGACTGGAGTTCCGTGCCCGGCATCCGCCCTGTGGCGGGAACCGGTATGACTATGAGCGCTGGGCGCGTGAATGTGCCGGTGTGACCCGCGCATGGTGTGAGCCAACCTGGCAGGGGCCGGGAACCGTCGGTGTGACCTTCGTCATGGACAGTAATGCTGACATTGTGCCCGGACAGGCCGACATTGATCGCGTTGCCGCTTATATTGCCGGTCACCCAAATCCGGTGACGGGCGTTATTGAAGGTCAGCCGGAAGGGCCGGAGGTGACAGTCTTCGCGCCGACATTAAAACCGGTGCCCATGACGATAAAAATCTCGCCAAAAACGGATGAACTTAAAGCAGAAATAACCAGAGGGATTAACGCGCTTTTTTATAATAAATGCGAGCCAGGGGGAACCATTAATCCATCCGGTATCGTTCGCATTATTGCTGCCAGTCAGTCGCTGACCGATTTTGAATTAGTCCAGCCGACCGCAGCGGTATATTCCGAAAGTACCGAATTACTGGTTCCGGGTGAAATAACATGGGCATGACAAAATACCAGCGCGTTTTTCTGCAATTATTACCCACCGGCCTTGCGTGGAATAAAGACCCGGATAAAACGCTGGGTAAGCTTGCCGGGGCGCTGGCTGATTCGCCAGAACAGGATGCGGAAAGCATTGAGAAGGTGCTCAGTGAGCGCTTTCCTGACCAGTCAACCGTATTGCTGGATGACTGGGAAAAGTGGCTGGGTCTGCCTGACTGTACCAGTGCAGGTCAGACCATCGAAGAACGGCGGACCGCTGCGGCCGAAAAATATCGCATGGTGGGAAGCCTGAACCGTCAGTTTTACATCGATCTCGCAGCCCGTTACGGCTTTGATATTGAGATTGAATCATTCAGTGACGGGGCTTATGCGACCTGTATGGATAACTGCCTTACCCGGTTACGTAAGAATTACGGGCGCTTTACGTCCCATATTATCGTTAAAAACCATATCGACTACCGGAATGCGACGGTGCTGGACAATTGTCTGACGCCTTTACGTGTTTATTCAGGCGGCGTTCTTGAATGTCTGTTTGAGAAATATAAACCCGCGCATCAGGTATTCATTTATATCTACCAGTAAAAGGAATGCATCATGTTCCATTTAGACAATAACAGTGGCGTTTCTGCCATGCCTCCAGTGGGCACGGTGCAGAGTTCCGCGCCGCGCTGGTTCACTGAAGGTGGCGGCGGAACACCTGCCAGTTATCCGGGTGCCGCATGGTACAACATTATCCAGGCTGAATTACTGAACTTCCTGAGTGCCTACGGTATCGCACCGGACAAGGCACAGTTTAACCAGCTCCAGCTGGCGATTGAGGAAGCCATCAGTCAGAAAGCGACAGCGGCCAGCCCGTTACTCGCTGCAATCGCCGCGCTTGTCACGTCAGCTAATAAAATGCCTTATTTCACCGGCAAAGATAAGGTGGCCATGACGGACCTGACCGCTTTCGCCAGAACGTTGCTCAGTCGTGATGATGCCGCTGGCGTTCTCTCAGACCTTCAATTGGGAGAAGCGGCAAAACGGGATGTCGGCACCGGCGCAAATCAGATCCCAGATATGAATAGCTTTGCATTCCTTGCGTCAGGATCCGGTTATACATATTTACCTAACGGATTAATTTTGCAGTGGGGAATAATTACAACGAGTGCAAACGAAGTGACCGTAACACTACCGATTATCTATCCGAATGCAATTCTCAACGTTTTTGCCGTTTCAGCACACACGCCCGGAAATGCAACTACGTCTGTTGCAGCATTCGGCACTTACATTACATCCGGTGTGCGAGGGTCGTTCACTGCTCGCAGTAGCATTTCGACAATCGGCGGACGTTTTTTGGCTATAGGGTATTGATATGAACAATTATTTTTACAGCGCATCTGAAAATGGATTTGTTGATGGCGATAAGAAGGAAGTTTACGAGCGAGCGGGAACCTGGCCAACGGATGCCGTAGAGGTTGACGCAGCAACATTTGTTGAATTCACAGGGCTGCCGCCAGACGGGAAAGTGAGGATTGCCGGTGATGATGGGATGCCCGCGTGGGGAGACGTACCGGCTAAATCGCAGGCTGAGATGGTTGCAGAAGCAGAGGAAACACGTCAACAACTCGTTGACACTGCAATGCAGTCTGTCAGCACTATCCAGCTAAAATTGCAGGTGGGCAGAACGCTGACAGACGCGGAAGCGACAAAACTGAATATTGTGCTGGATTATATCGACGCGGTTAACGCTATAGATACGACCAGCGCGCCAGATATTAACTGGCCTGTTCCCCCGGAAGCGTAGGCCAGACGGGTTTTGCTGTATCTACGCGCATCAGCAGAACCCGATATTTCTTCCAGTCAGCCAGCGCGACTGTTTCCTCATCCGTCGCGATACCGGCGTCAACAGCATCCTGCCGCCAGGCAATTTCAGAATCTGCGTTAGCCTTCAGACTCAACTTCATTTTTTCTGCGTCCGCTATTTTTTCCTCATATGTTGGGAGCGGGACATCAACCCATGCAGGCATACCATCAACCACTCCCCGCACTTTTCCTACAGGCGACACCCCGTTAAATTCAGCCTCAACAGTATCATCAATATCAATTAAATCACTAAGGTCATCCCATGACGATTGATAAGCAGGGAGCATTTCAATCGGGAAAACGCGTTATATTTTGCTGACCATTTATATTTATTCATTTTATTCACCTATGCAGAACCAGTTAAATCGTACCTGTGCACCCGCACGACGAAAGAAAAACGATGTTTTTGATAACGAGTTATCGTCCTGGAGAACGTAGGCAATAGATCCCGCATCAGCACTGGTCCCTGATAGAGACATAATTACTCGCCCTACTGAAATGGGGAAAGGAACCGGAAAATTTATGGTCCCTGTTGTTGCAGAGCCAGTGTAAGTCCCCCACTGCAATAGTTTCCCGTTTGGTAATTGGCTCCATCCTGAGCCAGCACCAAAGCTGGACATATCCGGTATCTGATTTTCCCCTGTACCAACATCTCGTTTTGCTGCCGTTCCCAAACCAACCTTTCATAGAGTGCTGCTCGCGCCACTCAATCCTGCGGTTCCTGAACCCCAACCAAAGGTCCCTTTTTGATAGCCTTAACTCATACAAACGAACGGAGATAAGACTTATGATTATTGGATATGCGCGGGTATCAAGTAACCATCAGGACACGGAACTGCAAATGCAGGCACTGAGAGCCGCTGGCTGTAAGATGATTTTTGAAGAAAAGGCTTCCGGCCGTAAGACCAACAGGCCAATACTCAACAAGGTCGTTAACATGCTGGAGCCGGGGGACGAGCTGGTCATATGGAAACTGGATCGTATCGGGCGTAACGTCCTGCACGCGCTGTTAACGTTCCAGAGTCTTTCCGAACGTCAGGTCAACATTCGTTCTGTCACTGATGGTGTTGATCTCAGTACGGCAAGCGGTCGCTATAATTTCCGCAATATTCTCTCTGCGGCGCAGTATGAATCAGACCTCAATAGCGAGCGAACTCTCGCAGGTCTGGCAGTCGCAAGAGCAAAAGGCCGGATTGGTGGCCGTAAGCCTAAATTTACCGATGAACACTGGGATTCATTTGGGCAAGAAATTATGGCGGGACGTTCACATCGTGAAGTGGCTCAACAATTTGGTGTCGGTGTATCGACGCTGTATAAAAAATTTCCTTCGACTACCTCTCATCACGAGTCATCGACGTCCGTTTAAAACCGTCTTTAAATGTCATTAAAGTGTGCATTTTGCAAATATCGTGATCCAGTTTGGATTGGATCGCGATATTTGCGCACGTGGATCGCTTTGGCTGCGCCGCTCCACTCGGTGTCTGTGCCTGTATTTATCTCCCGATGGCACAAAAAATAAACAAGATCGCGCTTAATAGCCTTTCGTTCGTTGCGGTGGCGGCAATATTGTTTGTTAGCGTCAGAAGTGATGTCATTCTGGGTTATCCCAATGCTTACACCCTGATCGTTTGCGTCAGTACCGCGGTGTTAATTTTCACCGGTAGCCAGCAAAATATTCTGACCTGTAAATTGCTGTCATTCCCGCCGTTGGTCTGGCTTGGCACGATCTCCTATTCGCTTTATCTCTTTCATTGGCCGATTTTCGCGACACTGCACTACATCGGTATTACCAGTGTCTATGCCAGAATGGCTGGTCTGGGTCTGGCTGTGTTGCTGGCGATGGGATCATATTATTTCATCGAGAAACCCTACCGGAAGCCTCGTCAGTCGTTGAAAAAAACGCTGATTCTGCTGGTGGTTATCCCACTGATTGCCATTATTACCCTGATGTCGGTCAGTAAGCGTTTTGACGGATTTAGCTATCTACGATTCGGCGAGTCGTTAAGTCATATCAACCATGTGCTCAAAGAGACGAAGATAAAGCAGCGTCAGGATTGTATGAACGAAAACGTCACAGGAACTGATATGGCTTGTGTGGTGGGGGATAAAACCGCTTCTGAGAAAGCGCTCCTGATGGGCGATTCGCACTCTAATCAGTACTGGAATTTCTTCGATATTATGGGGAAAAATGCGCATGTTGCTGTTGATATGAAAGCGACTTCACTGTGCCTGGCGATTCCCCGTGTGTATCACGACGATCTCTATACTTATAAAGGCGATTATTACCGGGCCTGTCATGAGAATGTCAAAAAATACTATGAAGCGATCCGAAACCATAAATATAAATATGTGATCATTTCTCAGGTCTGGGAAAACTATGCGGCATTCAGGGTCAGATCGCAGATTGAGGATTCCCCATCGCCTGCGGAATCTATCAATATTCTCACCCGAGCCACGGAACAGGCAATACAGGACATTATTGATGCCGGGGCGCAGCCGGTACTGGTGAAAACGATGTTCCCGATGCCTAAGAACTTCCTGACCTGTTTTTATGAACATTTTAAGACGCGGGGAGAGTATGAGCCTCAGGCATGCAACCCGAATCCACAGATTAATAAAAGTGTCTGGACGGAACCGTTTTTTGCCACGTTACAGGCCCGCTTCCCATCGTTGATTATTGTCGATCCCAAAAATGTGCAATGTCCTGACGGGCTGTGCAGGACGGAAATTGAGGGCATACCGCTGTATCGTGACGTCGGTCATTTAAATGATTACGCCACGAAAGCGTTGGGGGAGGTGTATCTGGAGCAATTTGGCAATCCATTAAAAACACCTGGTCGATAATATAGCAGGAGGAGAGCCTGGAGGCAGGCTTTCCTCTGTCAGACAAAACCAGTGATGAATGTCACTTGCCCCTTTTGGTGTATTTAAAATGCCAGTTATGAGGCGTAACCTTTCTGGAACAGCGGTTTACTCACAATCGCATCCTACCGACTGGAAGAGGGAAGGACATGCTTCAGATTCCACAAAATCATATTCACACACGTGCCACGCCGTTCTGGAACAAAGAAACGGCACCTGCCGGAATTTTCGAACGCCACCTTGATAAAGGAACCCGACCGGGCGTTTATCCCCGTTTGTCGGTGATGCAGGGGGCGGTCAAATATCTCGGATATGCGGATGAACACAGTCCAGAAGCCGAAACAGTGATGATCATTGAAGCGGGCCAGTTTGGTGTGTTCCCACCGGAAAAGTGGCACAACATCGAAGTGATGAGCGATGACACCTATTTCAATATCGACTTTTTCGTCGCGCCAGAGGTACTGATGGAAAGCGCGAATCAACGAAAAGTCATTCATACCGGGAAGAAATAATCATGGGCAAAGCAACCTATACCGTCACTGTGACGAATAACAGCAATGGCGTCTCTGTCGATTACGAAACCGAAGCGCCAATGACTTTACTGGTGCCTGACGTCGCCGCTGAAGTGGTGAAAGATCTCGTCAATACCGTGCGTTCCTACGATACGGAAAATGAGCACGACGTCTGCGGCTGGTAAGTCACGCTATGCAGAGAGGAAACCGGCTGTCATCGCCGGTTTTTTTTCGCTTTCCGGAAATGCTCCCCCACACCTGTCCTGAAACGGCGGACGTCGTCACTCAGCGCAAAAATTTACAAACCGTATATTTGTAGGATCAATAAATGGTTACGCACAATGTGGCGACGCTTTGCGCAGCGGCGTGTTGCCAATGACTTGATCCCTGTCGGAGTTGAAATTACTGTATATAAAAACAGTATTAAAGGTGTGCATTATGACGTTGTACAGACCTGCGGAATGGCATGAAGTCATTACCTTTCCACTTTTCAGCGATCGGGTTCCATGCGGATTCCCCAGTCCGGCGGCCGATTACGTTGAGCAGAGTATCGATCTCAACAAATTACTTGTTCAGCATCCCAGTTCGACTTATTTCGTCAGGGCTGCTGGCGACTCGATGATCGATGCGGGGATCGGCGACGGCGATCTGCTGGTGGTGGACAGTTCACGTACTGCCAGCCACGGAGATATCGTGATTGCGGCGGTGGAGAGGGAATTCACGGTGAAGCGGTTGCAGTTACGACCTACCGTTCAGCTTAACCCTATGAACAGCGCCTATTCTCCCATCATCATCGGCAGTGAGGACGCCCTGGCGATTTTTGGCGTCGTGACATTTATTGTAAAGGCGGTGAGTTAACTATTGCTGCGTATTGTTTGTCCCCCTGACGTTGCAAACCGTACACGGCTGGTTTCCTTGTGATTCCCCGGTGGTCTTAAGTGGTATCCCAATGGCAGGCAGGTTAATTACTCATTAACCTGCCTGTTTTGTGAGCAGACATACCCACTTCGGTTTACGTTGTTACGGAGAGGAACGGAGATATCCGACTGACGTAGGGATACGGCATGCGAACAAACTTGATTAACAACGTCATGTCACTCACCCACAGGGTTATGCACCGTTTCTGTGGATAACCGACCACGTTTTCAGGCAGAACAATCCACTAAAAAAGCGCCAGAATTTTGCTTGCAAGTTAAAAAATATCTTAAATAATACTGTATATAAATACAGTTTCTATGGGGTGTGACGTGTTTGCGTTATGCGATGTGAATTCATTTTATGCGTCCTGTGAGACGGTGTTTCGGCCCGATCTGAAAGGCAAACCGGTTGTTGTGCTGTCAAATAACGATGGTTGCGTGATTTCCCGTAGTCCCGAAGCGAAACCGTGGGTGGTCATGGGAGCGCCCTATTTCAAGCAAAAAGAGGCGTTCCGGCGTCATGGGGTGGTGTGTTTCAGTTCGAATTATGAACTCTACGGTGACATGAGCAATCGGGTCATGTCGACGCTCGAAGCGCTATCACCACGCGTTGAAATTTACAGTATCGACGAGGCCTTTTGCGATTTGACGGGAGTCCGAAACTGTCGGGATCTCACGGATTTTGGCAAAGAGATCCGCGACACGGTCTTAAAGCGGACACATCTGACGCTCGGCGTGGGGATTGCACAGACAAAAACGCTGGCCAAGCTGGCCAACCACGCGGCGAAGAAGTGGCCGCAGCAGACGGGTGGCGTTGTGGATCTGTCGAATCTCGAACGGCAGCGAAAACTGATGGCGGCTCTGCCGGTTGATGAGGTGTGGGGCGTTGGTCGTCGTATCAGTAAAAAGCTGACCGCGATGGGCATAAAAACGGTACTCGATCTGGCGGATACGCACATCGCGGTGATACGCAAGCACTTCAATGTCGTACTGGAAAGAACCGTGCGGGAGTTACGCGGTGAGCCTTGCCTGGCGCTTGAGGAGTTTGCGCCCGCGAAGCAGGAGATCGTTTTTAGTCGCTCATTCGGCGAGCGCATTACGGAATACGAACAGATGCGCCAGGCGATTTGTGCTTATGCGACGCGCGCGGCGGAGAAGCTCCGGAGTGAGCATCAGTATTGCCGGTTCATTTCGACATTTGTGAAAACGTCGCCGTTTGCGCCGAATGAAACCTGGTACGGCAATAGCGCGTCCGTAAAACTGCTGACACCGACACAGGACAGCCGGGACATCATCAGCGCAGCCACGCGATGCCTGGACGCTATCTGGAAAGAGGGGCATCGTTATCAGAAGGCTGGAGTCATGCTCGGTGATTTTTTCAGTCAGGGCGTGGCGCAACTCAATCTGTTCGATGATAACGCACCGCGTCCCGGCAGCGAGAAGTTGATGGAAGTTCTGGATACGCTCAATGCCAAACAGGGAAGAGGAACGCTGTACTTTGTCGGGCAGGGGATTCAGCCACCATGGCAGTTAAGACGGCAGATGCTTTCTCCGCGCTACACCACGCGTTTTTCCGATCTGCTGGTGGTCAGGTGATCGTCGCTGCAGGTATGAATCATCGGGAGACAGAAAACACGGTCTCCCTTCACATAATCTGCTCCTACATGGGGAAAGTCAGCGTGAGTCCCACGCCCGTTTCTTTGAGATCCACATAACGGGACAGATGGATTTTTGCGGCAAGATCGGTGCAATGGCTGGGATAAAGCGTAGTAGCCGACAATGCGCTAAGATATTTCCCGGTTTCCGAGAGTAAGGATTCATCAGCATTAAGGAGATGAAAGCCGCCTATAACGGAAGCAATTTTCGATTCTCCAGTGACTGATTTTGCGTGCTCAATAATATTACAAATCCCGGCGTGGGAACATCCGGTGACAATCACCAGTCCATCCTTTGTCTTAATTGCCATTGCACTATCATCAATCACGTAATCAGCCGTTAACTCACCATCATGATTATGTGTGTGGCCTACCGGATTTTGCGCTTCAAAATGGTTAAGGCGGGGGATTTGCCCTAAAAAAGTGATGTCTTCGGATAATTTCAGGGGTTGTGTGGAACTGACGATATTAAAGAAGTAATCAAAACAAAGGGCATTATGGTTCATCCCAATGGGTTTCGACTCATAAAATTTAGGCGTAAATGCGGCGGGGTGGGCGATGATATCGACTTTCTTTGCTGGAGATGATGGAAGTCTGTCGTAATGCTGGAATAAATGGTTTAACCCCCAGGTGTGATCGTTATGTCCATGTGATAATACAATTTTATCAATGTGCGTAAGATCGATATCCAGGATCTGTGCATTTTTTAAAAAAATATCAGAATAGCCAACGTCAAAAAGAAGTTTTAAGCCTGAGCATTCAATGTAATAGCAAACGCCAGGTTCTCCGGTCAAATACCTGTCAATGTAAGTATTGTTATCTACCAGTATGGTTAATTTCATCACTCTGCATCCCATTCGGATTCACTATATCGATTGAGGCCATTATCGAACCTTTTGATTTTCTGACGCAAATCATAACCGCGATCTCTGTCACATAAGCGAGGAGCGGAAACGGCGGACGTCAAAACAAGGGGTAGTCGCACAGCGCAATGTGGTGTATAAAAGACTTATACAAAAAGTATAAATTAATACATTATGTATTATCTATGGAACGCAGGAGAGATGCACATGCACCCGGATATCACATTGAACACAACATCCCATGGGCTTCCTCCCGCTGGACACTACTCGGCGAGCGTGACAGCAGGGGGATTTGTTTTTATCTCAGGGCAACTGCCAATCACCCCGCATGGTGAGAAAAAGGCGGGGGCGTCTTTTGAGGAACAGACCAGACAAGTTCTGGAAAATGTCGATGCCTGTCTGAAGGGGGCCGGTGTCTCCCGTCAGCATCTGGTTTCCGTACGTGTCTATGTGACAGATATCAACCAGTGGCCGACGTTTAACGACATTTACGCCGAATGGATTGGCGATTTCCGTCCATCTCGTGTCGTTGCTGGGGTGGCAGAACTGCATTATGGTTCTGCCTTAGAAGTAGAAGCACTCGCGCTGGCGCAATAAGCCCGACGCTTAACGCTATACAGGTGAAAAAATGGTTGAGATTACACTCCCGGAATATGCTGATGTTGCCGCCGCCGCAGGGCGTATTGAAGGATATGCAAACAAGACGCCGGTGATGACCTCCCGGACCGTCAATGCGGAATTTGGCGCTGACGTTTTCTTTAAATGTGAAAACCTACAGCGTATGGGAGCCTTTAAGTTTCGTGGGGCGATGAATGCATTACGCCAGTTTACGCCGGAACAACGTGCTGCTGGCGTGGTGACATTTTCTTCCGGAAACCATGCTCAGGCGATAGCGCTGTCAGCTAAATTGCTGGGTATTCCGGCGACAATCATCATGCCTCATGATGCGCCAGCCGCGAAAGTAGCGGCAACCAAAGGGTATGGTGGCAATGTTGTTATGTACGATCGCTATACGGAAGATCGTGAACAGATTGGCCGTGAACTGGCTGAGAAACAGGGACTGACGCTCATCCCTCCCTACGATCATCCGCATGTTATCGCCGGTCAGGGCACGGCCACCAAAGAGTTAATTGAAGAGGTTGGTCCGCTGGATGTTCTTTTTGTCTGTCTGGGGGGCGGTGGTTTACTTTCAGGTTCAGCACTGGCCGCCCGGCAACTTTCGCCAGATTGCATAATTTATGGCGTGGAGCCTGAAGCCGGTAACGACGGACAGCAGTCTTTTCGAAGCGGAAAAATCGTTCACATCGATACGCCAAAAACGATTGCTGATGGTGCACAGACGCAACATCTGGGGCACTATACGTTCCCTCTGATTCAAAAATACGTCAATGATATTCTGACCGTTTCAGACGATGAATTAATTGCTTCGATGAGGTTTATGGCCGAGCGTATGAAAGTCGTCGCAGAACCCACGGGCTGTCTTGGCTTTGCAGCGGCAAGGGCGAGAAAAGCAGAACTCAGCGGGAAAAAAGTCGGCATTATCATCAGCGGCGGCAATGTGGATATCGCGCGCTACGGTGAGTTTCTGGCCGGGAAATCCGTTTCGTGAGGCTGTAAACGGATAGCAATAATGACAACGGGCATCACTGTGGGAGACCGGCATGCCAAAAAACGACGAGAATTCGCTTCTCAGCCAACTTGACACTATCGCGAAGGGATTAAGCGAAACGTTTTCTCCTTTTTGCGAAGTGGTTGTTCATGATCTCAAGGATCCTGAGCATGCGATTATGTCGATACATAATAATTTATCCGGTCGTGAGGCGGGACAACCGGCGACGGAACTCGGGCTGGCAAGGATTGCCTCTCCGGATTTTCCTGAAATTATTGCGAACTACGGCAATCAGTTTGCTGATGGCCGTCCGGTAAAGAGTACGTCTATTGGCATTAAGGATGAAAAGGGTAATTACGTCGCCGCATTATGCCTTAATGTCGATATGACGCTTTTCCGGGGGATGCAAAGCGCGCTGGCGCGTTTTACCGAAACAGAGAGTTCACCGGTGCGTGAACATCTTGACCCCGGGAGCACTGAAGTCATTCGCCAGCGCATCGATGACTTTGCCGCGAAACGCGCCACCACGGCGCGCGCGCTTAAAACGGAAGACAGAAAGGTTCTGATCCAACAGTTACGCAAAGAGGGATTGCTGAATGTGCGTAAATCCATGGATACGGTGGCACAGCATTTAGGGGTGTCACGGGCGACAGCCTACCTCTATGCGCGCCAGTCCGGGTGAATTCGCCGGTGTGCGATATATCATCTCTTATATATTGCCCAGCATGAATAATGAGCAAACGAACGGTAATAATAAGGGAAAGTCATCCACACCTATTGCAGGGGTAATTTGAGTTATGTATTATCTCGCCCGGTTCTGATAATGAGTAGATTCTCAATCGGAAATAAAAACCGGCAGACCGCCATTAGCTCATCTGGAAGAGCGAACGACTTTTGTTGTAGGGAACGGGGTTCGAGGCCTCGATGGCGGCCCAAATTTGAAGGCCCAGACATCTGTCTGGGCCTTTTTGCTTTCTTCGCTTACCCGCCGGGCTCAAAGCCCTTCCGTCACAATCTTTGCAGCGGCGGCCAGAATATCTTTACGCCCTTTGGCGTCCTGCTGTGGCTGTGTAAAGTAGGTGACGAGGATCAGCGGCGCACGATCTTCGGGCCAGATCACCGCGATATCATTGGTTGTACCGTAATCACCGCCTCCAGTTTTATCGCCAACCACCCAGCCTTCAGGGAGTCCGGCACGAATGCTCTGACCGCCGGTCGTATTGCCTTTCAACCATTCGACAAGCTGTGCACGCTGTGCGCCAGCCAGCGCATCGCCCAGCGTCAGTTTGTGCAGGCTTTTCGCCATCGCCAGCGGCGAGGTCGTGTCGCGCTCATCGCCAGGGATGGCGGTGTTCAGCTCGGGTTCTTTCCGGTCCAGACGAAACGTCGTGTCGCCAATTGAGCGGGCAAAAGCCGTGACGTTACTGGTACCGCCCAGGTGCTCAAGTAATTTATTCATTGCCGTATTATCGCTGTATTGCAGCGTGGCAGCGCTTAGCTCCGCTAATGTCATCTCTTTATCGACATATTTTTCCGTCACCGGATTCCAGTTTGTCAGATCGGCTTTTTTGATGACCATTTTCTGCTGCAAAATATCGTGCTGAGTTTCACTCTGTTTTAATACCGCGGCAGCGACCATTGTCTTACTGGTACTGCACATGGCAAAGCGCTCATCACCGCGATAAAGGATTTGCGAACGATCGGCGGTATTAATCAGCGCAACGCCCAGTCGGCCACCCGATTGTTTTTCTAATGCTGCCAGCTTTTCTTGGACCTGTGCGGGATCCCCCTGCGTGCGAGCCAAAAGCGGTGAACTGGCAGTAAAGAAAGCGAGCACGGCGGCAATAAGTACCGTCTGATGATCTCGTTTTTTAAACATAAATAACATCCTTGATAATCAGTAAATTGATCAATGCACGCACTTTATTTTTCCGCTCAAACAGACAAAAGAAGAAAGAGAATTAAAGGCGCATGATGTGTTTGCGATGCCAGAACTATCCGCTCTCTGCGCTTGCTTAACAAGCGAGAAGAATTTACCCTGGGATAAAGAAAATCTTATGAGTCTTTATTATGCGCTCTAATCTTCCGCTTAATGCCCTACGGGCCTTTGAGGCTTCGGCTCGCCATTTGAGTTTTACTCGTGCGGCACTGGAACTTTGTGTCACGCAGGCCGCCGTCAGCCAGCAGGTACGTATCCTGGAAGATCGCCTGAACAGAGTGCTGTTTAAACGTCTGCCCAGAGGGCTGGAGATGACGGATGAGGCGCAGGCACTGTTTGCCGTCCTGACCGACGCCTTTGGTCAAATCGACACCATTTTTCGTCAGTTTGAGGGTGGGGAATATCGTGAAGTGCTCACGGTTGCTGCAGTCGGTACCTTTGCCGTTGGCTGGTTACTGCCGCGCATTGAACAATTCCGGCAGGCGCATCCGTTCGTTGAGTTACGCCTGCGTACAAATAATAACGTTGTGAATCTGGCGGCTGAGGGACTGGATTTTGCCATCCGCTTTGGCAATGGCTTGTGGCCCGCCACCCATAACGAAATGCTGTTTGAGGCTCCGCTGACTGTCCTGTGCACGCCAGAAACGGCCCAACGGCTCAGGCGGCCAGCCGATCTCTTGCAAGA
This sequence comes from Citrobacter sp. CFNIH10, assembly GCF_002934585.1. NCBI lineage: Bacteria > Pseudomonadati > Pseudomonadota > Gammaproteobacteria > Enterobacterales > Enterobacteriaceae > Citrobacter > Citrobacter sp. CFNIH10. The sequence continues at coordinate 4,128,580 of NZ_CP026216.1, read as the reverse complement.
GAATCTTCTGCGTTCATATCGGGTAGATGAGTGGGATAACTGGTTTGCTGCAGCAGGCGTGACGGCAGAGCGGATCAATGGTGCCGTTTTTGACTCCTCACGTCTGATGGTTGAAACGGTTATCCATACCGGCGGTGCGGCACTGGTTCCGGCAGTGATGTTTGCCAGAGAACTGGCGGCCGGACAACTCGTTCGCCCCTTTGACATTGAGATCCAAATGGGCGGTTACTGGCTCACCCATCTGAAGTCGAAACCGATGACGCCCGCGATGGAAATCTTCCGCGACTGGATCGTGAAAATGGCATAAACGGGAGCCAGCAGACTCCCGTTTGCGGCTCAGCGAACGACCAGCACCGGACAGTGCGCGTGACGCACAACGGCGGCGGCGGTAGAACCTAACAGATATGTTGAAATACCGGGCTGGTGTGACGCGATGATCACCAGGTCAGCACTGACGGTATCCGCCAGCTTCAGGATCTGATCCTTCGGGGGGCCGTATACCACATGCGTCTGTACCCGTCCTTCAGGGATATCGAATTGCTTCACAATTTCGTTGAGTTTTTGTAATGCCTTCGTCTGCAGTCCATTTTTATCCGGGAGTTCGCCAGAGTAGGCGAGCCCCAGGGATGCATAAAAGGGGACTGAGGGAATGACTGACAGAAAATGGACTTTTGCCGTTTTGGCGTGGATTTTGACCTGAGGAATAAGCTGCCGGGTGAGATCGGCTTCTGAGATATCAATGGGCACCAGAACAGAACGATACATAGTCATTACCTCCTGTTTTTTGTCTCCGGTTTCAGTATATCGAATCTGGTTTTTGCATAAAAAGTGACCAGATCAAGTTTCCTTCATTTACGCGCAACAGTGTTGAATAAATTTTATTGTTATAATATAACATTTCATCTTGTTCATTTGATTGAGGGTACGACGTTGGCTATTCATTGGAAAAAATTATCTGTTTCTCTGGGAATGTTGTGGTTCAGCAGTTATGCCTTCGCCCATGGCGATCACGCGCATGGTGTGCCGTTGACGGAGATGGAACAGAAAGCAGCGGAAGGCGAATTTGCGGATAGCAATGTTAAGGACAGGGCGCTTACCGACTGGGATGGCATGTGGCAATCCGTTTATCCTTATCTGGTCAGCGGTGAGCTGGATCCGGTTTTCAAACAGAAGGCGGCAAAGGATAAGGGGAAAACGGCGGAAGAGGTGAAAGCCTATTACCGGAAAGGCTATGCGACGGAAGTCGACACCATTGGTATCGAAAATGGCGTGATGGAGTTTCATACCGGTAAGCAGGTGGCTTCCTGTCAGTATGACTATGCCGGGTACAAGATCCTGACCTACACCTCAGGTAAAAAAGGGGTGCGTTATCTGTTTGAATGCAAAGACGCAAACAGTAAAGCGCCGAAGTTTGTGCAGTTCAGCGATCATATTATTGCGCCGCGGGCGTCGAACCACTTCCATATTTTTATGGGCAATACCTCACAGCAGGCGCTACTGGAAGAGATGGATAACTGGCCAACCTACTATCCTTATCAACTCAAGGCGCAGGCCGTGGTAGACGAAATGCTGCACCACTAAATTCAGGCTCAGCCCGTTGCTTGTCAGCGGGCTTCCTGTCGCGCTAAGGTGGCACCTGACATGATGACGGTGAGGCGATGACATTGAAGATTCCGGATACCCTTCGGAAACAACTGGAAAAGGCGACGGCCATCATTGAACGGATCTTTGAAGAGGATCTGTTGGCTATTCACCTGTACGGATCTGCCGTTGAAGGTGGGTTAAAACCTTACAGCGACATTGATTTGCTGGTCACCACGCGTGTGCCGCTGACGACGGCACAGCGAGAAGCGCTGATGCAGGAACTCCTGTCGGTGTCAGCCTGGCCTGGTACGTCGACGCTCTGGCGAGCGCTTGAGGTGACGGTTGTGGTGCATACCGATGTGGTGCCCTGGCGTTTTCCTCCCCGACGGGAAATGCAGTTTGGCGAGTGGTTGCGCGAGGATATTCTCGCCGGGAAGTATGAACCCGCACAGCAGGATAGCGATCTGGCGATTTTATTGACTCAGGTGCGTAGTGCCAGCATGGCTTTAACCGGCGAGCGTGCGGATTTGCTTTTTGAGCCGGTCCCGGAAAACGACATTCGGAAGACGTTCCGTCAGACGCTGACGCTCTGGCAGGACAACGGTGATTTACAGGGCGACGAGCGCAATATCGTGTTGACCCTGGCGCGCATCTGGTACAGCGTGGCGACAGGTGGCTTTACCGCGAAAGACAGCGCGGCAGACTGGTTAATGCCTTATCTCCCGGACGAGCACGCTTCTCTACTTGCAGCCGCGCGGCTCGACTATCTGGGACAGGCAAGCGTTGACTGGGCAGAGATAATGCCCGCTGTTTCGCGCTTTGTCTGCTATGCAAAAGCAAAAATAGCCGAACAGTTATCGCACGTGGATAAGTGATGCCATATTTCAGGCATCGTGATTGCCGCAACAGAAAAATGGCTGATAATAAAAAAGGCAGATTGCTCTGCCTTTTTTTATCAGGAATTATCTGAGAAGAGCGTTTATTTCAACTCTTCAGCTTCCGGCAATGTAACGTTAAGTTCGAGAATGGAAATATCGCCGTCCTTTTGTTCAAGCTGAACGGTGACCATTTCCGGATCAATTTGTACATACTTACAAATGACCTCAAGAATATCTTTACGCAACTGCGGTAAATAATGCGGCTCAGCGTCACTACGACGACGCTCAGCAACGATAATCTGCAATCGCTCTTTCGCGATGTTCGCTGTACTCTTTTTCCGCGAGAGAAAAAAATCCAGTAATGCCATAACTTATCCTCCGAACAGGCGTTTGAGGAAACCTTTCTTCTCTTCGTCAATGAAGCGGAAAGGACGTTCTTCTCCCAACAGACGATCTACCGTATCGGCATACGCTTTACCTGCGTCTGCATTGATGTCCAGAATGACCGGTTCGCCCTGGTTAGAGGCGCGCAGAACAGACTGATCTTCCGGGATAACTCCGACGAGTTTAATGCGCAGGATCTCCAGCACATCTTCCATACTGAGCATGTCGCCACGGTTAACACGGCCTGGGTTGTAGCGCGTCAACAGCAGATGTTCTTTAATCGGATCTTCACCGTTTTCGGCACGGCGCGATTTAGACGCCAGGATACCCAGGATACGGTCAGAGTCGCGTACCGAGGAGACTTCCGGGTTGGTGGTGATAATCGCTTCGTCAGCGAAATAGAGCGCCATCAGCGCGCCAGTTTCAATCCCCGCAGGGGAGTCGCAAACGATAAACTCGAAATCCATTGCTTTCAGATCGTCGAGAACCTTTGCCACGCCTTCACGCGTTAATGCGTCTTTATCGCGCGTCTGAGAGGCCGGAAGAATAAAGAGATTCTCAGTGCGCTTGTCCTTGATGAGCGCCTGATTGAGTGAAGCATCACCCTGAATGACGTTGACGAAATCATAAACAACCCGACGCTCACACCCCATGATCAGATCGAGGTTACGCAGGCCGATATCAAAATCAATAACGACAGTTTTCTTTCCCTTCTGGGCCAAACCAGTAGCGATGGCCGCGCTGGAGGTGGTCTTGCCAACGCCCCCTTTACCCGAAGTAACTACAATAATGCGTGCCATAGAAATTCCTTGTTAAAAAGGGATCAATTCAACGGTTGAACTGTCAAAGCGTTATCTGCTAACTGCAGACGTGCCGCTTTGCCATAAAATTCTGCTGGGATTTTATCACTCAGCCAGTAAACACCTGCGATAGACACCAGTTCTGCCGTCAGATGGGTACAAAAAATTTGCGCATCCCGGTCACCACTTGCCCCTGCCAGCGCGCGGCCTCTCATCATGCCATAGACATGAATATTGCCATCGGCGATCAGCTCAGCGCCAGCACTGACGTGACTTGTAACAATCAGATCACATTGTGGTGCATAAATGCGTTGACCGGAACGAACGGGTATATCAATAAATCGCGTTTTTGTGACGGGAGTAGCGTTTTGCACTACAGCGGCGGGAGCAATGGGTTCAGCCGGAGCGGAACGCGCCATTTTCTCTTTACCTTCAGTGAGTAAAGGAAGGCCCATTTTGTCGATTTCAGCTTTGAGCCGGGCATCTTTACAACCGCTGACGCCAACAATACGCAATCCCGTCGACGCCACCACCTTCTGCAACTGCGGCCAGTTTACCGGCGCATCAAGGCTACTGACATTCACTACCACAGGAGCATGTTTTAAAAAAGCAGGAGCCTGAGCGATTTTGTCTTCTAACGCCTGACGAATAACCTCGGGTTCTGCTTCATGTAAATGAACCACTGATAAGGTGAAGCTACTGCCTTTAAGTTCGATGGGCGTGTTTGACATCCTGGCCTTACTCAATTTGCTATTTATCATCCCCGATGTGGAGTGATATTCCGAAGTCCAGAAGGCATGTTATAGTCACTATTATATTGAGGCAAGTCGCCATCCGTTTAATTCAGAGTAAAATGTATGTTTTGTGTGATCTACAGAAGTGCTAAGCGTGACCAGACCTATTTGTATGTCGAAAAAAAAGACGATTTCTCACGTGTGCCTGAAGAACTGATGAAAGGATTTGGTCAACCACAGCTGGCAATGATATTGCCGTTAGATGGTAGCAAAAAGTTAGTCAACGCCTCGCTGGATAAAGTAAAACAAGCCTTAACGGAGCAGGGATATTATTTACAACTGCCTCCGCCACCCGAAGATTTATTGAAGCAACATCGTTTCAACGCCTCACAAAACAATCCAGAAACCGATAAATAAACGGTACCCGGCGTCATACCTGTCGGTGCCATTCCTGAAGTCAACGATGACAAATTAGGGGAAAATGAATGTATCAACATCATAACTGGCAGGGTGCGCTGCTTGACTACCCGGTAAGCAAAGTGGTGTGCGTGGGGAGCAACTATGCCAACCACATCAAGGAAATGGGCAGCGTCACGCCGGATGAGCCGGTGCTGTTTATCAAACCGGAAACCGCCCTGTGTGATTTGCGCCAGCCGCTGGTCATTCCGACGGATATGGGCTCGGTGCACCATGAAGTCGAACTGGCGGTATTGATCGGCGCGACGCTGCGTCAGGCGACCGAAGAGCATGTTCGTAAGGCTATCGCTGGATATGGCGTGGCGCTCGATCTGACGCTGCGTGATATCCAGGGCAAAATGAAGAAGGCCGGGCAGCCCTGGGAGAAGGCAAAAGGATTCGATAATTCATGCCCGTTATCCGGATTCATTCCGGTCGCAGAATTTAACGGCGATCCGCAGGCGACGCCGCTGGGTCTGACGGTCAATGGCGAGGTTCGCCAGCAGGGTACAACGGCGGATATGATCCATAAAATCGTCCCCTTAATCGCCTACATGAGCAAATTCTTTACCCTCAAAGCGGGTGACGTCGTGCTGACCGGCACCCCGGAAGGCGTCGGACCGCTCGCCAGCGGCGACGAGCTGGTGGTCAATTTTAACGGTCACACCCTGACAACCCGTGTCCTGTAATGCCTGCTTGCCGCCTTTTTAGGCGGCAAAACTTGCATCAACGTGCCAGACTGGTTATAAGGTGCAGCTTTATAGCAATGGCGGATACCCTGATGAGCGATTTACCTTTCTGGCAACGTAAAACCCTGGATGAAATGACCGATGCCGAATGGGAGTCGTTATGTGATGGCTGCGGTCAGTGCTGCCTGCATAAGCTGATGGACGAGGATACCGACGAGATTTATTTCACCAACGTCGCCTGCCGCCAGCTCAACATCAAAACCTGCCAGTGTCGCAATTACGAACGTCGGTTCGAGTACGAGCCTGACTGTATCAAGCTAACGCGTGATAACCTGCCCACCTTTGAATGGTTGCCGATGACCTGCGCCTATCGTCTGCTGGCGGAAGGGAAAGGACTGCCTGAATGGCACCCGCTGCTGACGGGATCGAAAGCGGCAATGCACGGCGAGCGAATTTCGGTGCGTCACATTGCGGTAAGAGAGTCAGAAGTCCATGACTGGCAGGACCATATTCTCAACAAACCGTCATGGGCGGACTAAACCGCCCGGTCTGATTTCAGGCTAACGGCAAAAAAAACGCTCCCGGTTGGGAGCGTCAGACTGCTGACAAAGAAGGAAAAAACGTAGTTTTTCCTTCTTTGTGGTTATCAGCCGAAAATCGATGAATTGATTTTCCGGGTTTTTAATGAGGTGAACTTTGCTTGTCCGGTATCGGGATGAAGTTTGTCATCGCTCTCACGCTCCCGGCTGGGAGCGTCTGAGATTAACGACCGAACAGATCGCGTCTTTTCGGTTTAAGCGGCTGAGCAATCAGCACCAGAACCGCGACGACCAGATAGGCAACGAAAATGCCTAATAGCCATTGCGGCATTTCCAGAGATAAAAATTCCCACTGACGCTCGGCGCAATCACCAGAGGCGACAAACACCTGTGGTAACCATTTGTCCAGTGGCAACCAGGCAGGGAAGCGAGCCATGAAATCACAGGTCATGAACGGGGAAGGGTGTAACTGGATCATGGTATGTTCCCATGTCAGTTGAACCCCACGCCAGGCACTGTAGATCCAGATAATCAACGCCACATAGCGCAACGGTGTTTTAGGCGCAATAGCCCCAACCAGACCGGCCCCCATGACGCCAAACAGCGCACAGCGTTCGTAGATGCACAGTACGCACGGCTTAAGCAGCATAACGTGCTGAAACCACAGCGCGACCAGTTCAAGCGCTAAGGCAGTAAAAGCCATCAATAACCACGCGCCCCGACCCCGTGAGCACTGGTTCAAATATCGCAACATAATAATTTCCCTGCAACATGCGTAGACACGGCAGTGTAAACCAATTCGATTACCGCGCCACCAGGAGAAACTCAAATATTGTGTAATTGGAGAAATATCACGCAAAAAGGCAAACCGGGCAGTGAAATGCCCGGTTAGTTGTTATGAAAGTGTAGCTAACCAACCGGTTTGCATCATCCACTCGGTCATTGGCGTCAGGGTAAACTCGACGCACAGCAGGCCGACCAGCGTCAGCACGATGGTATAGGGCAGCGCCATCCAGACCATCCGACCATAGGAGAGGCGAATCAGCGGTGCCAGTGCGGAGGTGAGCAGGAACAGGAATGCCGCCTGACCGTTCGGCGTCGCCACGGATGGCAGGTTTGTCCCGGTGTTGATCGCAACGGCTAACAGCTCGTATTGCTGCAGGGAGATCGCACCACTTTCCATGGCCGCTTTGGCCTCGTTAATGTAGATAGTACCGACGAAAACATTATCCGAGATCGACGAGAGCAGGCCGTTGAAGAGATAGAACAGCGTCAGTTGCGCGTGCTCTGAGGCTTGCAATACGTACTGAATAATCGGCGAAAAGAGATGCTGGTCGATAATCACCGCGACAATGGAGAAAAAGACCGTCAGCAGCGCGGTGAATGGCAGAGATTCGGTGAACGCCTTGCCAATGGCATGTTCATCCGTCACGCCGGTCAGCGACGTTGCGAGGATAATCACGGAGAGGCCAATCAGTCCCACTTCCGCCAGATGCAGTGCCAGGGCAATCACCAGCCAGACGCCGATAATCGCCTGCACAATCAGTTTTACTCTGTCCTGACGTGAACGCTGATGGCGGCTCTGATCGTCAAACTGCTGCAATACGTCACGCACTTTTTCCGGCAGTGTTTCGCCATAGCCAAACCAGCGCAGTTTCTCAACCAGTACACAGGTGAGCAGGCCGCAAATCAGTACCGGAACGGTAACAGGCGACATCCGCAGGAAGAAGTCGCCAAAGTGCCAGCCAGCGGCTTTGGCGATGATCAGGTTCTGCGGCTCGCCCACCATCGTCATCACGCCGCCCAGAGCGGTACCCACCCCGGCATGCATCATCAGACTGCGCAGAAAGCCGCGAAATTGCTCAAGCACTGTTTTGTAGTGTTGATCAATGTGACTGTCATCCAGGATGTCGCTATCATCGCCGCGGGAAGAGGCCACGCGGTGATAAATGCCGTAGAACCCGACGGCGACGCTGATCACTACCGCTACCACGGTCAGTGCGTCAAGGAAGGCGGAAAGGAAGGCCGCCGCCACACAAAACGCCAGCGACAGCAGCATTTTAGAACGAATGCTCAGCAGCAGCCGGGTAAAAATAAACAGCAACAGCTGCTTCATAAAATAGATGCCCGCGACCATGAACATCAGCAGCAGTAAAACTTCCAGATTGTTTGCCACCTCTTCGCGAACATGCGCGGCGCTGGTCATCCCGATGATAACTGCTTCAATGGCTAACAAACCGCCCGGTAGCAGTGGATAACACTTCAGCGCCATCGCCAGCGTGAAGATGAATTCCGCCACCAACAACCAGCCCGCAACAAACGGGTTGATGATGAAAATCAGTGGATTAACTATCAGGAAGATCAGTAGCGCAAGCTTGTACCAGTCTGGCGACTGGCCTAAAAAGTTGCGCCAGAGCGCGCGGCCCCATGAGAGTTCCATTATGGTTTCCCTTACCTTATTTATTGAAATGATGTTTTTATGGTTAGCGACAAAGAGTAACGGTCAGTCTGAATGCAGGCAAGCCTTTCACCCCAGACAGCCAGCGTTATCAAGAAAATGAAGCCTTGATCCACTTTTTCTTCGTTGTGTCTCCTATCGGGCATGTAACCCGTCTGGTATGATGAGTGTAACTATGTTTTGCTGTGTAATGGAAATCTCACTATGGTCATTAAGGCGCAGAGCCCGGCGGGTTTCGCGGAAGAGTACATCATTGAAAGTATCTGGAATAACCGCTTCCCTCCTGGCACTATCTTGCCTGCAGAACGAGAACTCTCCGAACTGATTGGGGTGACACGTACCACTTTACGTGAAGTGCTGCAGCGCCTGGCGCGAGACGGTTGGTTGACCATTCAGCATGGCAAACCGACGAAGGTGAATAATTTCTGGGAAACCTCCGGACTGAATATTCTTGAAACGCTGGCGCGTCTCGATCACGAAAGCGTCCCGCAGTTGATCGACAATCTGCTGTCGGTGCGGACCAACATCTCCACCATCTTCATTCGTACCGCGTTTCGTCAGCATCCTGACAAAGCGCAGGAAGTGCTGGCGACCGCGCAGGAAGTGGCCGATCACGCCGATGCGTTTGCCGATCTCGATTACAACATTTTCCGTGGTCTGGCATTTGCCTCCGGCAACCCGATTTATGGTCTGATCCTGAACGGCATGAAAGGGTTGTATACCCGCATTGGTCGTCACTATTTTGCCAATCCGGAAGCGCGCAGCCTGGCGCTGGGTTTCTACCATAAGCTGTCGCAACTGTGCCTGCAGGGCGCGCACGATCAGGTATACGAAACGGTGCGTCGTTACGGTCACGACAGCGGCGAGATTTGGCACCGGATGCAGAAAAACCTGCCTGGCGATTTAGCCATTCAGGGCCGCTAAAAACGAACCCCCTCACGATGAGGGGGTTTTTGTTTACAGGCTGTTCATTCTGGGGGGGCAGCGCTCCAGCAGTTCCACGCTTCCGTCCTCGTTTTGCTGTTCCAGCAACACATCAAATCCCCACAGCCGATGCACATGCTTGAGCACCTCTTTGCGGCCTTTATCCAGCGGCGCGCGATTGTGCGGAATATAACGCAGGGTGAGGGAACGATCGCCCCGCAGATCCACGTTCCAGACCTGAATATTCGGCTCTACGTTGCTCAGATTATATTGCGACGAGAGGCGGTTGCGGATTTCGCGGTAGCCTTCTTCGTTATGAATGGCAGAGATTTCCAGATAGTTATGCCGATCGTCATCCAGCACCGTAAAGAGGCGAAAATCGCGCATCACCTTCGGCGACAGGAACTGGCTGATGAAGCTCTCATCTTTGAAGTCGCGCATGGCAAAATGCAGCGTTTCCAGCCAGTCGGAACCGGCGATATCCGGGAACCAGTACTTATCTTCTTCCGTCGGCGACTGGCAGATGCGCTTGATGTCCTGGAACATAGCGAAACCCAGTGCGTAAGGGTTTATGCCGCTGTACCACGGGCTGTTATAAGGCGGCTGGAACACCACGTTGGTATGGCTGTGTAAAAACTCCAGCATAAAACGTTCGGTGACTTTCCCCTCGTCATACAGGTGGTTCAGGATGGTGTAATGCCAGAACGTGGCCCAGCCCTCATTCATCACCTGCGTCTGTTTTTGCGGATAAAAATACTGACTGACTTTGCGCACAATGCGCAGGATCTCGCGCTGCCATGACTCCAGCAGCGGGGCATTTTTTTCCATAAAGTAGAGCAGATTTTCCTGCGGTTCTGAGGGATAGCGCCGCGCTTCGGCAATCGTCTTCTCTTCCTCTTTTTTCGGCAGGGTACGCCACAGCATGTTCACTTGGCTTTGCAGATACTCTTCACGACTCTGTTGGCGGGCCTTCTCCTCCTGGAGGGAGATTTTCTGCGGGCGTTTATAGCGATCAACGCCGTAGTTCATCAGCGCGTGGCAGGAGTCGAGCAATCGCTCAACCTCGTCCACGCCGTATCGCTCTTCGCACTGAGTGATGTAATTACGCGCGAAGATCAGGTAATCAACAATGGAGCTGGCATCAGTCCAGCTGCGGAACAGATAGTTATTTTTGAAGAACGAGTTATGTCCGTAACAGGCGTGCGCCATCACCAGCGCCTGCATGGTAATGGTGTTCTCCTCCATCAGGTATGCAATACACGGGTTGGAGTTGATCACAATCTCATAGGCCAGCCCTTGCTGACCGTGCTTGTACAGTCGTTCGGTCTCGATGAATTTTTTACCAAACGACCAGTGAGGATAGTTAATCGGCATTCCGACGCTGGAATATGCATCCATCATCTGCTCGGAGGTGATGACCTCAATCTGGTGCGGGTAGGTATCCAGTCTGTAGAGTTTCGCCACCCGGTCTATTTCCGCCAGATAGACATCCAGCAGATCAAACGTCCAGTCGGGTCCATCGCTCAAGCGTGTGGTGTCCTTGTTCATGGAATCAATCGTAGCCATTCGCGCACCCTCATTGTTGGCGGCACTCTCTGTGTGGAGCACCTCATTTCAAGCATAGAACACCCGGTTAAAAACCGTGTCAGTGAAGAAATATTTTCTTTGCGATTTCCGCTGGTCGACTCGCCAGATTACGGGGTGGTCACGATATTTTCTGCTGGATAAAAATAACCCACAGCATGAGATACCAAAGCAGGGAGTTCATTGCTCTGCCTGCTATATGTGAGATATGTCACCATAAAAAAGCCATATGTTGAATAATATTTTCATCTGGGTTATCAAGATGTAATTAGATGATTGTTCTTTTACTGTTACTGTTAACGGAGTGGCTATGCGAGTTGTCATACTGGGAAGTGGCGTCGTTGGCGTGACCAGCGCCTGGTATCTGAGTCAGGCTGGACATGATGTTACCGTCATCGATCGTGAACCCGGCCCGGCGCTGGAGACCAGCGCGGCGAATGCGGGGCAGATCTCTCCGGGCTATGCCGCGCCCTGGGCTGCGCCGGGTGTACCGCTGAAAGCGATTAAATGGATGTTCCAGCGCCATGCGCCGCTGGCCGTTCGTCTTGACGGGACACAGTTCCAGCTAAAGTGGATGTGGCAGATGCTGCGCAACTGCGACACCAGCCACTACATGGAAAACAAAGGGCGGATGGTACGTCTGGCGGAATACAGCCGTGATTGCCTGAAAGCGCTACGTGCGTCGACCGGTATCCAGTATGAAGGGCGGCAGGGCGGGACGCTGCAACTGTTCCGTACCGCGCAGCAGTATGAGAACGCCACGCGCGACATCGCCGTGCTGGAAGACGCCGGTGTGCCGTATCAGTTGCTGGAAGCCAGTCGACTGGCGGAAGTCGAGCCGGCGCTGGCGGAAGTGGCGCACAAACTGACCGGCGGCTTGCGTCTGCCGAATGACGAAACCGGCGACTGCCAGCTCTTTACCCAGCGTCTGGCGCAGATGGCCGAACAGGCGGGCGTCAAATTCCGCTTCAACACACCGGTGGATAAACTGCTCTGCGAAGGCGAACAGATTTACGGCGTGAAATGTGGTGATGAGATCGTTAAAGCTGATGCGTACGTCATGGCGATGGGGTCTTACTCCACGGCGATGCTGAAAGGGATTGTCGATATTCCGGTCTATCCGCTGAAAGGCTATTCGCTGACGATTCCGGTGGCGGAAGAGGACGGCGCGCCGGTTTCGACTATTCTTGATGAAACTTACAAAATCGCCATTACCCGTTTTGACCAGCGCATCCGCGTGGGGGGGATGGCGGAAATTGTCGGTTTCAATACCGAACTGCTCCAGCCGCGTCGGGAAACGCTTGAGATGGTGGTGCGCGATCTCTACCCGCGCGGGGGGCATGTTGAGCAGGCGACATTCTGGACCGGTTTGCGGCCAATGACGCCGGACGGTACGCCCGTTGTGGGACGTACCCGCTTCAAAAATCTGTTGTTAAATACCGGACACGGTACGCTGGGATGGACGATGGCCTGTGGTTCAGGGCAGTTGCTGAGCGATATATTGTCAGGTCGCACGCCCGCCATTCCGTATGACGATTTGAGCGTGGCGCGCTACCACGCAGGCTTTACGCCTTCACGTCCCCAACATCTGCACGGCGCACATAACTAAGAAGGACGAGAGATGACCCGCCCTATACTGGCCAGCCTTGACCTGCAGGCGATGAAACAAAACCTGAGCATTGTGCGTCAGGCCGCACCGGACGCCCGCGTCTGGTCAGTGGTGAAAGCCAATGCTTATGGACACGGCATAGAACGTATCTGGAGTGCGCTGGGCAACACCGACGGTTTTGCCCTGTTGAATCTGGAAGAGGCGGTCACCCTGCGTGAGCGCGGCTGGAAAGGGCCGATCCTGATGCTGGAAGGTTTTTTCCACGCTGAAGATCTGGAACGGTATGACACCTGGCGTCTGACCACCTGCGTGCACAGCAACTGGCAGCTCAAAGCGATCCAGAATGCGAAGCTTAAGGCGCCGCTGGATGTCTATGTGAAGGTTAACAGCGGCATGAACCGCCTGGGATTCCAGCCGGAACGGCTGCAAACCGTCTGGCAGCAACTGCGCGCGATGCCGAACGTCGGTGAAATGACGCTGATGTCGCATTTTGCCGACGCTGAGCACCCTGACGGGATCCACAATGCAATGGCGCGCATCGAGCAGGCTGCGGAAGGGCTGGATTGCCGGCGTTCGCTGTCAAACTCCGCGGCCACGCTGTGGCATCCTGATGCACATTTTGACTGGGTACGCCCGGGCATTATTCTCTATGGCGCTTCGCCGTCAGGCCAGTGGCGCGATATCGCCAATACCGGACTGAAGCCAGTGATGACGCTAAGCAGCGAAATCATTGGTGTACAGACACTAAAAGCGGGAGACCGCGTCGGCTATGGCGGACGTTATACCGCCAGAGGCGAGCAACGCATTGGCATCGTGGCGGCTGGCTATGCGGATGGCTATCCGCGCCATGCGCCTAGCGGCACGCCGGTGCTGGTGGACGGTGTCCGGACCACGACGGTGGGGACAGTGTCAATGGATATGTTGGCGGTGGATTTGACGCCATGCCCGCAGGCGGGCATCGGAACGCCGGTGGAGCTGTGGGGCAAAGAGATCAAAATTGACGACGTGGCGCAATCAGCTGGAACGGTGGGTTATGAGCTGATGTGTTCGCTGGCGTTGCGCGTTCCTGTTGTGACGGTGTAACTTTTATGGTATTGCCGGATGCCGGCGCGATGCGCCTGATCCGGCCTACAGCACACGCTACGCGGCGTCTCAGTAGGCCAGATAAGCGCAGCGCCTTCCGGCAGAGTCACTATTCTTCGTCTTCATCCCCGGCAACGCGGACACCGACTTTGCGCACCTGATTATCCTCTTTTTCGGCAACCGTCCAGATCATCCCGGCAAATTCGACCTGGTCGCCGACGACCGGGGCGGCACCCAGCAGTTGCTGAACAATTTCACCCAGCGTTTGCTGCTTATCGCGGTACTCCGTTCCGTCATCCAGACCATAAATCAGCGCCACATCGGCATACTTAGCGTTGGCTTCCAGAATAAAGTCGCCGAAGAAGCGCTGATCCAGCGCCACCGGCGGCGACTGGCTGAACAGTTTGCCCAGCGCCGGAAGATCGCGTTCACGCCCGATGACGCACAGCACATCGCCTTCACGCAGACGGGTGCTGCCGGTGGGATGAAACAGTACATTGTCACGAAACAGCGCCGCAATACGCGTTTCCTGAGGCATATGCAGATCGCGCAGCGCCGCGCCGACACACCATTTATCGGCACTGAGCTGATAGACAAACTGCTCCCACGGATTGTCCGGATGAATATCCAGACCCACGCGTGAGACCGGCCAACCGACCGGTGGTACCACCACCTTCGCCTTTTTCGCCGCCCAGGAGAGCGACGTCCCCTGCAAAACCAGTGACACCAGCACTACGAAGAAAGCGACGTTAAAGAACAGACGGGCATTTTCCAGACCCGCCATCATCGGAAAGACGGCAAGAATGATCGGTACCGCACCGCGCAGACCCACCCAGCTAATAAAGACGCGTTCACGCAGATTAAAACCGCGGAACGGCAGCAGTCCGATAAATACAGAGAGTGGACGGGCAATGAAAATCATCCCGGCGGAAAGAATCAGCGCCGGAATAGCAATCGGCAACAGGTCAGAAGGATTCACCAGCAGTCCGAGCACAAGGAACATGCCGATCTGTGCCAGCCAGGCCAGTCCGTCGAAGTTTTGCAAAATGCCGTAGCGGTTGCGGATAGGGCGATTGCCCAGTAAAAAACCGCACAGATAGACCGCCAGGATCCCGCTGCCTTCCAGCGCCGTGGTCAGGGCAAACACCAGAATCCCGCCGCTCAGGGCTAATAGCGGGTAGAGTCCGGCGGGCAGAGAGATACGATTAATCATCTGCTGTAGCAGATAGCCGCCGCCCAGCCCAAGCAGGATGCCCAGACCAAACTGTTGAATAATGTGGACAGCGAACATCCAGCTTAAGCCGGTTTCGTGTTGCTGAATCATCTCGATCAGCGTAATGGTCAGAAATACTGCCATCGGGTCATTACTGCCGGATTCAATTTCCAGCGTCGCGCCGACACGCTCGTTCAGCCCCTTGCCGCCAAGCAGGGAAAAAACCGCCGCCGCATCTGTTGAACCGACAATGGCGCCAATCAACAGACCCTGAATCAGATCGAGATTAAACAGCCAGGCGGCAATCATACCGGTTAACCCGGAGGTGATCAGGACGCCAACGGTCGCCAGAGAAAGCGCCGGGCCCAGCGCGACGCGAAACGAACTGGCCTGCGTGCGCATCCCGCCATCGAGCAGAATAATCGCCAGCGCAAGGTTACTGACCATATAGGCGAAGGGATAATTATCGAACGGGATGCCGCCGACGCCATCGACGCCCGCCAGCATGCCAATGGCCAGGAAGATAACCAGAATCGGAATGCCAAGGCGTGATGAAAATGAACTGAGTAAGATACTGCTGGTAACGAGGACGGACCCCAAAATGAAAAGACTGATTATTGCCGCGGCGTCCAACGTTCGATTACTCCTCAATCAGGAATTTTTTGGTGCATTGACATTATCATATTAACGGCTACATCCGGGCGTTACTTAGTCCTGCAGCCGTTTTTTTTTATGATTTCAGAAAGGGATGACCCGAGATCGTCAGTTGTGTACCGTTTTGACTGTTTTGCAATACGGCATGCGCGCCCAACGCCAGCGTAACGGTTCGCGGCTCATGACCAAAATCGAGTCCGGTTATCAGGGGAATAGAGAGGCGTTCACGTAAAAACGCATACACGGTGTTAAGATCGTAACCGGCATCATACTCATTCGGGGTGCTACCGCTGAAACTGCCCAGCACAATGGCGCTCTGCCGGTTCAATATACCGGCGTCAACCAACTGCAATAACATGCGCTCAACGCGAAAAGGGTGCTCGTTAATGTCTTCCAGTACCAGAATGCCGTTTTCTATTTTGGGCATCCACGGGGTACCGATGAGCGAAATCAGCATCGCCAGATTACCGCCCCACAGCGTTCCTTGCGTGTGACAGGCCGGACCGTCGCCTTGCCATTCCACCGTGTACTGCGCGTGACGCAATGCCTGCCAGAAATGGGTTTGCGTAAAGGTATTCAACTCCGGCGCGCCAACGTTCGCCGCCAGCATTGGACCACTGAAAGTGATGACATTGCCCAGCGCCAGCAGACCGCACTGGATCGCCGTAAAATCACTGTGTCCGCAAATAAGCAGCGGATCCCGCTGTTGTCGGGCGGCAAGGGCCTGCCAGTCGATGTGTTGCAGTAGACGGCTCGCTCCATAGCCACCGCGCACCGGCATGACGATGGTGTCCGGCGCGGTGAGATGCACAAGGTCGTTCACGTCCGCCAGACGCTCCGAATCCGTACCCGCAAAGCGTTGATGGCGACGACTGACCACCGCCGTATTATCGACCTGATGCCCGGCCTCTTTAAGGCGCTGGATACCAAGTAAAGCCGCGTGCTGATTGATGCAGTAGCCCGAGGGGGCAATTAAGTGAAACCGGGACATGGCAATTCCTTGCTACAACAGAAACCAAATGTATATCATGCCGCTTATAGTAGAACGTTTTGCCGGAGGGTGCTTTGCTTATCCGGTTTATAACGGTGGTTTTAGTAACAAAGCGTTCCGGCGATAAGGACAGAAGACGTGAAATTGAGATGGTTTGCTTTTTTAATTGTGCTGCTTGCAGGCTGTAGTTCAAAACAAGATTATAAAAATCCCCCGTGGAACGCGGAAGTGCCGGTAAAACGTGCCATGCAATGGATGCCGATCAGCGAAAAAGCCGGTGCGGCGTGGGGCGTTAGCCCACAATTGATTACGGCGATTATCGCCATTGAGTCAGGCGGGAATCCCAATGCGGTTAGCAAATCGAATGCGATAGGGTTGATGCAATTAAAAGCGTCAACTTCAGGACGCGATGTCTATCGTCGGATGGGCTGGAGCGGCGAGCCTACGACCAGTGAACTGAAAAACCCGGAACGGAATATCTCAATGGGCGCTGCCTACCTGAGTATTCTGGAGACCGGCCCGCTCGCCGGCATTGAGGATCCGCAGGTGATGCAGTACGCGCTGGTCGTCTCCTACGCTAACGGCGCAGGCGCACTGCTACGCACGTTCTCTTCCGACCGGAAAAAGGCAATTAACAAAATCAACGATCTCAGTGCTGATGAGTTCGTTGAACACGTCGCGGATAATCATCCTGCGCCTCAGGCGCCGCGCTACATCTATAAATTGCAGCGCGCGCTGGATGCGATGTAATTAGTCGCGTACTTTATTTGATTTTTCGCGCGCTTCACGCTCAAGGGAAAAGATAATCCGCTGAAGTTCCCGCTCCACCGCCGGGCCGACGTTGAGAAAACGAAAGCTCAGGCGGGGAGTGGAAATGGTCTCGTTTTTGCCGTCAATCACTTTGCGTTCGGTGACGGAAATCAGCTGTGCGTCAAAGTGAAACATCCCCCATTCCCCCATATCCAATGCCACCTGCGAAAAACGCATCCCTTCGGTGAGACCTGACGGTTTCGGGCCTTCCAGCAGAGCACCCATTCCGCCGAGGGAAAGATCGTATAAACGAAAACGTAGGGTGCTGTTATCCGGCATCTGTGCCGTACAACCGTAGGGAGGATGGAGCGGCGCGCAGATGCGGAAGTATTCCCGTCGTTGCACAAACCACAGCGCCGGAGGGAGCGGGGTGATAAAGGCGGGAAGCTGCTGATACTCACCGCTCTGCAACTGCTCAAGAGTAAACTCGACCTTCGCGCCCTGGGTTTCGGCGGTAAAGGTAATATTGCGCGCTTTTTGCACGGCGAGATTTTCTTTTTGCTGACTGCCAAAATCCATCACCAGCCTTTCGGCCGAGACGTCAAGGATCTTGCTGATGAATTGTCCGCCGGACCAGGAGACGCGCAAAGGCACCTGGTTGCTGTTTAAGTCGCGAAGAACCCCCAACACCGCCAACGGATTTTGCTTCAGGAACTGCTCATTGTAATGACTCACGCGGAATGCCTCCTGGCTGCCTGACAGTCTATCGAACGGTTATCGGCAAGACGCAGGAGAACTTAATACAAACGCGTGATTTTTTTTACCAAAGACAAATAATTCAGCCTCGCGGAAACAACGGGGATCAAGGGGTTGCCTATACTTAACGGACAAGCGCAAGAAACGGTTGCGTGTGGTTTCCCTGAAAAGAGGGTCTGAACATGGGAATTATTGCCTGGATTGTATTTGGTTTGATTGCCGGTGTTATCGCCAAATTGATCATGCCGGGACGTGACGGCGGCGGATTCATCCTGACCTGTATACTCGGCATCGTCGGTGCTGTAGTGGGCGGATGGCTGGCGACCATGTTTGGTATTGGCGGCACGATCAGTGGTTTTAACCTTCACAGTTTCCTGGACGCCCTTCTAAGAGTCAAGCTGTTATCGGGATACTGTTGATCCGCCTGTTTTGATTGCGCAGTAACGTGTAAACTTCACGGGAGATATATCGCTTTAGACAGCGTATCGCTTCCATTTTTGTATGTCCTTCGGCTACACGCCTGGCGACATATTCCTTTGTTTTTGCGTCAGTTCGTAAGCGTCCGATGGCGATGATGTGAAGTGCACTATTTGCAGCACGATCTCCACCACGATTAAGTCGGTAACGGTTCGTTTTTCCAGAAGAAACGGGGACCGGGCTGACACCACACAGTGCCGCAAATCCTGATTCTGATCTTAACCGTTGAGGATTGTCTCCGGCAGTGATCAGCAACTGTGAAGCGCTTTCGTATCCGATAGCATTACGTTTAATCAGCTCAGGTGCCAACTCGTCGACAATTGCCGCAATCATGACATCCAGATCAGCGATTTCGTCATGTAACTCGAGATAGCGTCGGGCAAGGGACTTTAATGAAATGCGATAAACGTTGGTTACATTGCGGTATTCACTGGCATCAGGTCTCCAGGAACCCAGGGTCCTGATGAGCTGCATGCGCGTCATATTTCTGAGCTGTTCACGTAATTCATCCGGGGCAGAGATAATATTTGAATGGATAATCTGGAGAGCGACTCTGCGGGCTGATATTGCTGTTTTTCGGCAAGTTTTTAATACCCGCAGGGACTCAATCATGCCATCACGCGTTTTGGGAGTAACTGTCCTGATGCCTGAGAATGCTGCATGAGCGGCACATTCAGCATCAATTGTGTCACTTTTACCCCGTTTGCGTCGCTCCATCCGGTCTGGAGCAGTCACCTCAAGAACTTCTAACCCGGCGTTCTGAAAATAACGAAGCAAACCGGAACCATAGGTACCTGTGCACTCAACACCAATTCGCTTTAATGTCCCAAACGAGGTCATCCATGCCAGCATCTGCCGGTAACCTTGTCGTGTTGTGGAGAAATACTGAGTCCCAAGGACTTTATTGTTCTGATCTACGACAGCGGCAACGTGCAAATCTTTATGTGTATCCACGCCACCCACAACGGCAGCTTCGGTAACTTTATCAACCATGACAGAGCTCCTGTGAGGAAACAGAGTTGAATCTCCAGACAGATAACCCGGACAGGACAGTAACGAGACAAGCCGTCAGGCCCTTCTTGAGTCACGCGCATCGGTGAGGAGATGCCTCGCATGAAGGCGCTTCCGGCAACCGACGGGTCCAGGGCAGGACACAAAAGGTCGATCGCTGTGTGAGTCAGGATGCGGGAAGGTCTTCACTGCATCAGTAATCACACCAATCTGGTTAAACGGCAAACTAAGTGGTGGTAAAGACTGACATCGGCATTATTACTGTCGCTGTGGTGGGCGCCATTGTGGTGCTGGTGGTATACCGGCTCGTACGCCGCGATTAATAACAATACGGCTCCTGCGAGAGCCGTGTTTTTAATGGTATTCCCCTTCAATTCCTCTCTTGATTTACCCATTGAAATGAGAATAATTGGCATTCCAATTCAAACTGATAATTATTCTCACTATGACAACTTCTTGTTTTCGACTTTGCGCGCTTTCTGGCTGTATCTCACTGGCTCTGACCACATTGTCATATGCGGCGGACACCAACGAATCGACTATTGTCGTTTCAGCGACAGGTCAGGAGAGCCTGCTGCCTGCCTGGACTAACAGCGCCACCAAATCTGCTGTCCCGGAAAGTAAAACGCCGCAGGTGATTAATACCATCGATAATCACGAGATCGCGTTACGTCATGCGAATTCCGTCAACGAGATCCTGCGCTATGCGCCGGGGGTGTCGACAGAAATGCGCGGCAATACCTCCTACCTGAGCGAGTACAAGATTCGCGGTTTCTCTGTCGATCAGGAGTACTACAACGGCCTGCAGTTGCCGTACAACGTCACTGGCAACACCAAAGCACGTATCGACCCGCTGCTGGTGGAAAGCGTCGATATTCTGAAAGGGCCCGCCTCTGTGCTGTATGGCAGCGGTTCGCCAGGAGGACTGGTGAATATTCAGGGCAAAAAACCGCAGGCTGAACAAAAAACGGAGATCGGCTTTAATACCGGTACGCGAAATCTGAAAGAAGGCTATCTGGATTCCACCGGCAAAATCAGCGACAGCGACTGGAATTACCGTCTGCTGGGCAAGGCGACGGAGGGCGACGATCAACCGCGCACCACCCGTTATGAAGACTATCTGTTGGCGCCCTCCGTCACCTGGCAACCAGATAGCAAAACGCGCCTGACGCTGGATGCGCTGGTGCAAAATACACCGTCGTTGTCGCCGTCAAACCCGTTACCCATTGCCTATTTGCGCTCGGGGTATGCCGATCGCCGTGATTACGCCGGTGATGAGTGGAGTGGCTTTAAGCAGCGTCAGTGGATGGTGGGTTATCATTTCGAACATGAATTTGACAGCGGTTGGGGATTCAGTCAGCGGGCGCGCTATTTTGATGTTGATACGCACCAGCGCAGCGTCTATTCAACCGGCAATGGCACAAACCCGGTCTGGATGCTGAACCGCTTTGCCTATACCACCGATGAAGATCTGAAAAGTTTCAACATTGACAACCAGGTAACGAAAGCGGTCACGCTGGGCGACTGGCAGCACCATATTCTGGCCGGTTTTGATTATCAGAAACTCGACAGCCATTACTTCTACCGTTACGCCAGCGCCACGCCGGGAATCGACATGCGCGACCCGGATTTCCATCAGGTGCATACTGCCGATCTGGGGTTGTACACCGCACAGAAAAACCGCCTTTCTTATCAGCAAAATGGCTACTACTTGCAGGATCAGGTGGCGTTTGGCGGCTTAAATCTGTTGGCCAGTCTGCGTTACGACGACTATCGGTCAACGACGACCGACGCGCTGCAAAATGATGAGAAAACCTGGATCGCCCAGGACCGGGTGACCAAACGTTTTGGCGCGCTTTATGCCTTTGAAAACGGTATTTCACCGTTTATCAGTTATTCCGAAGGCTTCAAACCGATTTCACCGCAGGGCACGCTGACGTCAAAAGAGGTGAAGCCGACAACCAGCAAACAACTGGAGGGCGGGGTGAAATACCTGCTGGCCGATTACGCGACCACGCTGACGGCATCCGTGTTTAACATCCGTCAGAAGAATGTTCTTTCCGCCACGCCAACCTGGGATTATCGGCAGACCGGGGAGATCGAATCAAAAGGCGCGGAACTGTCGGTGATTAGCCGACCAGGTGACAACGTCACGTTGGTTGCCAACTACGCCTATACTCATGCGATCAATACTGAAGACGAAACATACGAAGGCAAACGCCCGACACAGGTGCCGGAGAATGCGTTTAATCTGTGGGGCGATTACACCTTCGATGCGACCATACTGCGCGGGCTAACAATGGGCGCAGGGGCGCGCTATACCGGGCCGATGGAAATTGCGCCGGATAACAAGAGCGGTAAACTCGGAGGCACAACGCAGTACGATCTCGCCGTGTCATATCAGCTGGGCGAGGCGCTGCCTTCATTGCGCGGCGTGACGTTAAAAGCCAGCGCGCAGAATATCACCAACAAAGAAACCTTCAGTTGCTACGACAGCACCAATTGCTGGATTGGTCGTGATCGTACCGTTCAGGTCGGGGCAAGCTACCGTTTCTGATCGCGTGAAGCGAAAACCGGCCTGGTATTTCCAGGCCGGTCAGGCGTTGGCTATTACGGCGTTGCCTGTTTTTGTGTCGGTTCGGTGGAGGTCTGGCGAGTCACAGGACGTTTTTCCGGCACGTTGTCGCATGGATTTTCCTTCGGACAGATCAGGTCGAGCATCTTCAGCGTGACGCCGTTGCTCCAGCCAAAACCATCCTGTAACGGATATTCACCGCCGCCACCGCCGGTTCCGGTGCTGCTGACGTCATATTTTTCCACCAGCTTTTGCTCGCGATCGTAGGTGTGCTGCACGTTGGTCAGAAATCGCCAGCTTACCTCCATTGCCACCTCACTCTGTCCATAGTTCTGTAAGCCCTCGGTGGCGACCCACTGCAACGGCGCCCAGCCGTTTGGCGCATCCCATTGCTGTCCGCTTTTCACCGAGGTGGTGGCAAGCCCGCCCGGCTGCAGCAGATGCGCGCGAGTGGCCACGGCCATTTTGCTGGCGCGATCTTTCGAGGCCGCGTTGACATACAGTGGGAACAGGGCGGCAGCGGTCAGTTGATTACGCACCTGCTTGCTCTTCAGATCGTAATCCGCATACCAGCCTTCTTTGTCATTCCACAGGTAGTGCTCAATCGCTTTCTGTCTGGCGTTCGCCAGCGAATCGTACTGGTTGGCTTTTGCTTCATCCCCCGCGGCTTTGCTGGCGCGCGCGAGGATTTTTTCCATCTTGTACAGCAGCGCGTTAAGATCCACCGGAACGATGCTGGTGGTCCGCAGCGTGCCGAGCTGCTGTGGGTTATCCATCCAGCGCGAACTGAAATCCCAGCCAGATGCCGCCGCAGCGCGCAGATCGCGATAAATGTCGGTGGCCGGACGGTTTGGATTGCTTTTTGCCGTGGCGATATCCTCAACCCAGGATTCCGGTCGTGGCGTATCCCGCTCATCCCAGTAGCGGTTCAAAATGGTGCCATCATCCATTTTCACCACCCGTTTGTTCTGTTGACCTGCCTGCAGCGTTTCGACACCTTCCATCCAGTAGAGATACTCTTTTTGCAGTTGCGGCAGGTATTTTTTCAGCGCATCGTCGCCGTCATGCTGCGCCAGCAGTTCCACCATCAGGGAGAAGAAGGGGGGCTGGGAACGGCTCAGATAGTAGGTGCGGTTGCCGTTCGGGATATGACCGAAAGCATCAATCTCCCAGGCAAAGTTCGCCACCATATCGGCAATTTTGTCCCAGTGATCGCTTTCGGCAAGTCCCAACATGGTGAAGTAGCTGTCCCAGTAATAGACTTCCCGGAAGCGCCCGCCGGGTACCACGTAAGGTTCAGGCAGCGGCAGCAACGAATCCCATTTTCCCGCGCTTTCGGTAGAGCGTGTTAATACTGGCCACAGCCCGTCGATATGTTCGCGCAGCGATTGTCCTTCCGGCGGAACATATTTTTCTCCCTCTTTTGGCAACGTGAAGTTGACGCTCACAAAGTGGCGTAAATCGAAACTGGATTGATTTTTTTGCATCCGGTAATCCGCAAGGATCATCAGCGGATCGCTGTTTGGCACGGCATCAGCAAAGGTCTTTTGATCGGGGAACAGTCTGGCATTCTGCACATCGTTAAACAGCGGGCCGAGCAAAATATCCGGCGGTTGCGGCGGGGTAACCGGCATCTCTTCTGCGTGCACAGACAGTGAAGAGAAGGACAGAAGGGTGCCGGAAACCGCTAATTTTATGACCCACGACAGCGAACCAGACGTGCAAAAAGCAGGGGTATGCATTGATTCATCTCCTTAGTGTGTACCGAAAAACGGTATCTACCATGAGAAAATCGTAGTCCAGGATCGCCCCCGGCGCGTTGTTACCCTCCTTTTTTTGCGACGTTACAGGGTTTTCCTTTCCCTGACGACGCGATTTTGCGCCACATCAAGGGTCAACCGCTCACCCGTCTGCACATCGTCAAGTGCGTCGCCCTGCTGGCATATCCAGGCGATGCCCATCTCGCGGGCGATCAAGGCGCCATGCGCGAGCGGACTGCCTTCACGCAGGCAAATGCCTTTCACCACGTTCGGGTCGAATTCCGGCACCGTTGAGGGAAACAGATTGTCGGCGACCAGGATGGCAGGCGCGGTGAAATCAGGCAACGTCAGCGGGCTTTGCAGCAAATGACGTAGCGTGCGATGCAGGAGATCGTCGATATCGATGTAGCGCGCCTGCAGATAGGCATCATCCAGTTGCCGATACTGCATGCTGAGGCTGCTCAGCACCTGCTGCCAGGCATATTCCGCCGTACAGTGTTCGCTACGCAGGATCCCGCAGGCGGTATCAAACAACTCTGGATCGTCCAGCAACATATGGTGACCAGAGAAAATGGCCGCCAGGTCACCAGGCCAGTGTTCTTCCATGCGGGTGAGCAGCGTCATCAGATCGAGCAGGGTGAGATCCAGCGCGTTACGCAGTCGCGCCTGTTCTGCAACGGGACTGAGATCCGAGGCTTGTCGAACCGGCGGCAGTGTTGGGGTGTAACAGAACGCGCTGCCCGTAATCTTCTCCGTCGACGATGCGGTAATTGCGGCATCGTCCAGCGATTCACCGAAGTTCTCCGCAGCCAGTTGGCTAAATGCGGCGAGCGCGTCATCCGCCTGCGCTCCGCTTGCCAGCAGACGGATCGTGTCATTACAGCGAACCTGCAACAGCGATATCTGATTAAGGCTATCCGGCGTGACGCACTTGCCGTTTTTTTCCAGCAGCAGATCCGCGTCAAAGGCTGACAGCGTTGCCACAAGCCGGGACGCCGGACGAATGTGCAAACCGTTAGGGTTTTTGATCACCACGGACACTGATTTTGCCGCTGCGTCCGGTGTGCTAAAAACCGGAGTCATGCGGCGCTCATCAGCAGAAGAGGGTAAACCCAGTTGCTCGCGCTTAGCTTCAAGGGCGTTCATCGCATCGGCGATGACCTTTTCGATATCCGCGCCCGCGGCGGCGCTCACCGTTGCCGCCAGCGTCCCTTCAACCAGTGGCGCGGCGCACAGTCGCACTTTCCCGGCAATGCTCGGGTCGAGAAGATCCAGCGCCGTTTCCGCACTGAGCAGGGCACTGCCGATGTCCATCATCACCAGCACGTGGTCGGTATCAGCAACAGACTCGATCGCCTCCATCACCTTGATAGGGTCGGTACCGATGGGGTTTTGCGGATCGTCTATACCGGCGGCAACGGCGATTTTACAGTCGCCGCCCATTAACATCTGTTGCGCCAGTTCGCCCACCCCCTCACCGAGGCGGGCGCTGTGAGAGACTATCACCAGGTTTACCATCTTACTGTCCTTACTCTTTTGCTGCGGCTGCCAGCATCTGGATCATAAACATCACCGAGGTTGCGCCCGGATCCTGATGCCCGATGCTGCGCTCGCCCAGATAGCTGGCGCGACCTTTGCGGGCTTGCATCGTAATTGTGCTTTGCGCGGCGGCTTCAGCCTGAACGGCGGCGGCGTCCAGCGCGGCGGTGACGGAGAGGTTCTGTTCGCTCGACTGGCGCAGTGACTCCGCCACCGGCACCCAGACATCGCACATCGTTTTATCACCCGGCTCGGCTTTACCCCGGCTGATCACGCCATCGGCGCCTTCACGCATCATTTGATAGAGTTCATTTAGCGACAAACTCTGGTGCGCCTGAGTGACCTGCGCGGCGCGGATAAAAAAGGTGCCGAACAGCGGGCCGCTGGCTCCCCCGACGTTTGACAGCAGCGTCATCCCGGTATTTTTTAAAATGAACCCAATATCTTTATCCGCAATGGACGGTAATTTTTCGACCACTTTGCTAAAGCCGCGATGCATATTCAAACCGTGGTCGGCATCGCCAATCTCGCGATCCAGCCCGGTGAGATAATCACTCTCTTTGCTGAAAATCTCCCCGCAGCGATAAAGCCAACTCACAATTTGTTCTCTGTTCAGTGACATGACGCTCTCCTTAGTTGCCCCAGTTCAGGCCTGGGGTATGAACCGGTGCGTCCCAGAGTGCCAGCGTCTCGTCATCCACTTTTAACAGGGTGATGGAAAAGCCGGTCATATCCAGTGACGTACAGTACGAACCAATCAAATTACGTTCGATAACGATACCCGCCTGCTGGCAGCGTTCGTCAAGGCGGTTATAGACGCCATACAGTTCAGAAAGCGGCGTGGCGCCGAGGTTATTGACCAGCGCGATGACGCGATCGCCACGCTGCAAAGGCTGTTTGCCTTGCTTATCCTCCTGCCAGACGCCCTGAGCGGGATCCCAGTGGCGCAGCGTGCGGCTATAGGTGCCGTTTTCCAGCAGGGTATCGAACATCTCGTCAACGGTCTGATCGAGGGAGACGAAAGCGCGACGGTCGATGCCGGGCTCGCCGTGGATCCCGACACCGAACTCCATTTCATTGTCGGCAAGGGTGAAAGAGGGCTGACCGGCGGCCGGAACCGTACAGGCAGCGAGGGCGATACCGATCGAATGGCCGTGATTATTAAGTTTACGGCCAAGTTCCGCACACGCTTCCAGGGAATCGCCGCGCTCTGCCGCCGCCCCGACCAGTTTTTCAATCAGCACGGTGTTGGCGACGCCGCGTCGTCCGGCGGTATAGAGACTGTCTTTGACGGCCACGTCGTCATCCACCACCACAGTGGTGACTTTCACGCCACTTTCGTGCAGCAGTTCAGTGGCGGTTTCGAAGTTAAGAATATCGCCGGTGTAGTTTTTCACGATCAGCAGCACGCCTTCGCCGCCGTCAATCTGCATGGCGCATTCAAACATTTTGTCGGGCGTTGGGGAGGTAAAAATTTCGCCGGGGCAGGCGCCAGACAGCATGCCCTGACCAATATAGCCGCAGTGCATGGGTTCATGCCCGCTGCCACCGCCGGAAAGCAGCGCGACTTTGCCCTGAACGGGGGCATCTGCACGGGTCACATACACCGGATCCTGATGCAGGGTCAGCGACGGGTGCGCTTTTGCGAGGCCAGCCAGTTGTTCACTCAGTACGTCTTCCACACGGTTAATCAGCTTTTTCATTTTCTTGCTCCGGGTCTTAGGCTCCAGGGGATCGATGGTGTACAACGCCACGGCGACCGCTCGCTGCCGATAACGTAATTGTGCCCCAGCGCGCGAAAAAGAAAATTCATCGATGTTATGTTCCAAAAGAGAACATTTATTTTGATGAATGTTCCATAACGGAACGTAAAAGCGCGAGATACCGCAGAATTGCGAGCGACCGCACCCTGAAATGAGGGAAAACAGACAGTGAATAACAGCGTGAACATAAGCGATGAATCGAATATCCCTGAATTTATTCGCGACTCGTGGCTACGCTGCGGCAAAATAATGCAGCGTGATTTCTGGGCGCAACCGCACCGGGCACAGGGACTGACGTTTGATTCGATTTGTCGGCGTAAGACGGCGATGCTCACGCTTGGACAGGCGGCGCTGGAGGACGCATGGGAATACATGGCGCCGCGAAAGTGTGCGCTGTTCATTCTGGATGAGAGTGCGTGTGTGCTGAGCCGCTGTGGCGATCCAAAAACGCTCGGGCAACTGGCGGAACTCGGTTTTGTCGACGGCACCTATTGTGCCGAAAGCATCATTGGCAGTTGTGCGCTGTCGCTGGCCTCTGTCGTAGGGCAACCGGTAAAAACGCTGCCCGATCACCATTTTAAACATGCGCTCGGTGCGTGGTGTTTTTGCTCAACGCCTGTTTTCGACAACCATGGACGCCTCTTAGGATCCATTGCGCTGGGCTGTCCGGCAGATCACGCATCGCCTGCCGATCTGCCATTAACCCTGGCGATTGCGCGTGAAGTGGGAAACTCGCTGCTCACCGACAGCCTGCTTGCCGAATCAAACCGTCATCTCAATCAACTGTACGGTTTGCTGGAGAGCATGGATGACGGCGTGATGACCTGGAACGCGCAGGGCAGTCTGCAATTCATCAATGCTCAGGCGGCACGGCTACTGCATCTTGATGTGACGGCTGCCCATGGCAAAAACCTCAATGAACTCCTGACGCTGCCCAGCGTGCTGGTGCGTGCGATCCGCCATCAGCGCCCGCTGCATCATGTTGAGGCGACATTTGAAAGCCAGCATCAGTTCATTGATACCGTGATTACTCTCAAACCGATTGTCGAAACGCAGGGCACCAGTTTTATTCTGCTGCTGCATCCGGTGGAGAAGATGCGCCAGTTGATGACCAGTCAATTAGGTAAAGTGAGCCATACCTTCGCGCAAATGGCGCAGGACGATCCGCAGACCCAGCGTGTCGTTCATTTTGGCCGTCAGGCGGCGCGGGGCAGTTTTCCGGTGTTGTTATGCGGCGAAGAGGGCGTGGGTAAAGAGTTGCTGAGTCAGGCAATTCATAATGCCAGCGAACGGGCAGAAGGCCCGTATATTGCGGTGAACTGTCAGCTGTATGCCGATCAGGTACGGGATTTTATCGCCAGTACGGCGGATGATGACAGCGAAGGGCGGTTGAGCCGCCTGGAACTGGCGCACGGCGGTACGCTGTACCTGGAAAAAATTGAGTATCTGGCGCCAGAACTGCAGTCGGCGTTGTTACAGGTGATTAAACAAGGGGTGATCACTCGCCTGGACGCGCGGCGGGTGGTGCCAGTTGACGTGAAAGTGATTGCCGCCACAACGGTGGATCTGGCGCGGCTGGTGGAACAAAACCGCTTTAGCCGCCAGCTCTATTACGCGTTGCACGCCTTTGAAATAATGATTCCACCGCTGCGACAGCGGCGTAACAGCATTCCTTCGCTGGTGAATCACCGCCTGCGTCGCCTGGAAAAACGCTTTTCGACCCGCCTGTTTATGGATGACGATGTGCTGACTCCGCTGATTGCCTGCGACTGGCCGGGGAATGACTTCGAGCTCAACAGTGTCATTGAAAATACGGCGCTGAGAAGTGACAACGGGCGTATTCACCTGAACCATCTGCCGGAATATCTCTTTAACGAGCACCGTGCCTCAGAACCCGCGACCGATCGTTTCTCTGCCAGCGTCGCTTTCAGTGATATTGAGAAAGACGCCATTATTCACGCGGCAAGGGTGACCGGTGGGCGGATTCAGGAGATGGCCAGCCTGCTGAAAATTGGCCGCACCACCTTGTGGCGAAAAATGAAATTGTACCATATCAACGCGGCTCATTTTAAGTTGAGCTCCTGATACGCGGGATTGTTGCCAGGAATTTTAAGCGATTCCCGTCAGGCGTCGGTTAAAACCAGACAATGACAAAACTGCCATTTTCGCGGCGTCGAATCGAAGCCGTTTTGCCTTTACGTGTCAGTTCAGCGATACGCTGTCTGGCGATGTCACTATCCTCTTCATGCAGTTGGCTGAGCAGAATTTCAGGCGTATCCATGAGCTTTCGCATTTGCACAGGATTCAAGCGTTTCTGCATCTGAAGACGTCCGAACTGAAATTGGTCAATGTGCTTTTGTATTTCCACACTGACTTCATCGTAGCTGTTTTTAATCATGGAGGCGGTTGGTAGCCTGATGTCGTGCCGGTATTTTTTATCACGGTTATTACGTAATACGGCGGTTTCTATTTTCTCGGCGACTTTCTCCGCCAGGATCTCCAGCCTCTGGCCAGTGCGCCTTTTCCAGCGGTACCAGGAGAGTTCGCACGATTTTTCCTGGTGCCATTCAAGATAAGCTTCTTGCAGAAGCGCCAGCCCATAAACATATTTAATTCCCTGGGCCAGGTTATCAATTTTTATCAGGCGTGCACTCTGGAGCAGTCGAAGGTCCGCAAAGTCGGGCTCGTTAAGTTTTGATGCCGATGAGATCCGCATAAATGTGCTCTGGTCACAGGCTAACTGTTTTTCAGCTTCGAGATTCGCGTTATGTCCCCGGCTTAACTGATAGCGGACATGTTCCACGATTTCATCGACATGCGCTTGTGTCATGTCCGGATTAAGACGTATAGAAAAATTAAGTTCGTTTTTAATTTCAACATGACGTTGGGGTGAATAATTGTCCTGGAATTGCATCATCATGACCTCTTCCATTTCCGCTTTTGAGATATCAGGCGAAAAGGGGACGGCATGGCGGTAATAAGCATTTTCAGGGATGTCAACTTGCTCAGTCGCGTAATGAAAAGAGATGGGCAAATAGCTGTCATAAGAGCGGATATGGTCGGTAACGGATACGGGAGATGTGATTTGAGTAATATACCCGCCGTCAAAAAAATCGTCCCATACTCTGTCAAAACCACTCTTTTCCTCCCATCGTTGTAGCTCACGATAGAGGGAAATATAGTCATGCCAGTGGATCAGTAACGCGGGGGGATAGCGATAGGGGATGCTGGACTGAAAGGTTTTATAGTTATTAAAGATGCCGTTAACCCCTTTCTTTAGCTGAGTGCTCAATTTATCGTCTGGCTCTTCTATTGAACGCTTAAGGTAGTCTACGCCGTTTTGCATACGGGTTTTGAGTGCAGCCATCGGTGGGCGGACGACCACACAGTCAAAAATTTCTTCTTTGAACCGATTGAGGGTCTCGCTATCTGTGTAATCACTAAGAAACTGGAATGTACGCGAGATGTCCGCGTAAATCTCGATGATACGTGTGAACTCCTCCGGGAACTGTTTGATCACCGCCAGCTTATAGACCTCCTTTGCCAGAAGATCCCGGATGGCAGAGAGCGCATTCTTTCTGTTGTTTTCCAGTATTTTTCCCATTTGATACTCACTCTGTTCTCGCTGCCCTAAACCGCAAAATGTAGCGTAAGTAATTATGCAATAACAGGCGCTATTTTATCGGTTAAATGAGGATTTATTGCGAAAAATGGATGGGTATATTTTCCTCCGGGAAGCGCAGAATGCCCTGGCCCGAGGTCTTACAGCATCGCTGCGTTTTAAACGTGAACGAGTAAAAAGAGGTAGTAATCAATGAGTAACAATACGAACATCCATGTCTTTACCGATGAGACGCTGGCCGAGCATGACTTTGAAATTGCGGTAAAAGTGAATCAGGCAACCACAAAGCATGTTGCGAGACAAATGGTGCGGATGACCGCGCCGCAGCAGGTACGTGCTCAGTCGCATCGGGGCATCGAGGAGTTGATGTTTGATGAACAAACGCTGGACACGATTCTGGCGCATATTCCTCGCTGACTTGCGGAAAGCTCGGTTTGCGATGTGCTGCAATTATCCGTAGAGCCATGTCATCCAGAATGATGTTGAAAGTTGCTACAAAGGGTACCCATGACGGGTGCCCTTTGTGCGATCTGCAGTCTGGTACCAGGGAGACGGGTCTGTTCTGAACGGTGAGTCCAACGGGTCGATGGACACTATCCCTGATACCCGGCTAAATATGCTTCGTTATAACAACGTGATAAGGTTAAAAACCTGCCATAATGGCAGATTCCTTTCATTCTTAATTAGAGGTTTGCAACGTTATGATAGACTTTTTGAACATCATCGTCATCTTCAAGGGCATTAACAAGACCTTCAAAGATTTCTAAATCTTCTGGTGAAAGTTCAACTTCAGATTGAGCAATCATTTCTAATTCTGTTGTTGAGAATTCGGTAATACCTGCTGCTTTTAGCGCTGCAATTCCTTTGTGAAGGTCTGTAGGTTCAGTATAAATAACGATGTTTCCTTCTTCTTCGGTTACATCGCGAACATCAACTTCAGCTTCAAGCAAAATTTCAAAAATATGGTCAGGGTCTGTTCCTTTAAATACAATCACGCCAGTATTGTCAAACATATAGCTTACAGAACCTGCCGCGCCGATATTGCCGCCTTTTTTATTGAAAATTGTGCGGACATTAGCAATCGTACGGTTAACATTCGACGTTAACGTTTCAGCGATAACCATTGCACCATTGGGGCCAAAGCCTTCATAACGCCCTGGCACGAACGTTTCATCTCCGCCACCTTTAGCTTTATCAATGGCTTTATCAATAACGTGTTTTGGGACCTGTGCTTGTTTTGCACGTTCAATAACGAACTTTAAAGATGTGTTTAATTCAGGGTCTGGTTCACCTTGTTTAGCCGCGGCATAGATTTCTACACCGAACTTTGCATATACGTTAGATGTTGCACCGTCTTTAGCCGTTTTTTTAGCAACAATATTGGCCCATTTACGTCCCACTGGAATAGTCCCCTCGAAAATTTAATCACAAAGCATACAGGTTAATAACCTGCGTGCTTTTCCTCGCACATTATATCATGATATGTAAATTCTCGTCTATGAGAAATAAAAATATCCCATTTCATGGAGTGTTGTTTTAATACTATCAATTGTTAATATTATGGATAAACTATATTCGAAATGTTTCTGATTCTTTTTCTATTCTTAATTGTTGAACCGCAGCAATAATACATACGACAAGAGAAACAAAAGTGATTAACCTGGCAAAATACCTTTTTAAAGGCTTTCGATAACGCATTAACTAAACAGCTATCAAAAATGCTGGATTTGGCATTGTGCAGGCCACAGGAGAGATCGGATTATGAAGGTTGTCATTTCAAATGGCATTCATGCAAGTACCGCCTTCGCCTTATATAACACGTTCACGTCTGCTGTTGGCTCGCAGAGGATAGACTGGCTGGTCCTCAGGTCTGCTATGAACGATAAACGAAGGTCAGAAGCGCCTGAAAACTCGCTATTAGAAGAAATACTCTTCATTAACTACACCATGAAATACCTTTTGGTGATAGGGTTATATTTCTCATAACAGGAGATAAAACTAATGATTGTAAGAACCTGGCACGGCTGCGTTCCACTTGAACATGCGGATGGCTTTGCTATGCATCTGGAGAAAACAGGAGTAGAGCATTCAAAGAGCATCCCAGGAAACATAGGCGCGTTTGTTCGCAGAGAAACGCAGGGTGGTTGGGAACATTTTTTTCTTGCTACCTACTGGCAGGATCTCCAGTCGGTGAAGGCGTTTGCTGGAGAAAACTATCACGTGGCGGTCACCTACCCGGATGACGAAGAATTTGAACTACTTTCTGATCCTTACGTTTTCCAGCATGTTGTTGAGTCCGTCTCACCCCTTTAATCCCATGTCGGGGCAACCTGTCTGTAACCCGGAAGTTGAATAACACCCGTACTAATTACTATCAGCAACGTCCGCTCATGGCACATAGCCGACGTGATATTGATTTCCCCTGGCGACGAGTTTTGCCCAACATTTCAAAGAAAATGTGGGCAGCATGTCGATGGACTACCCTATGCGTTAGCGCATGTTGTTGGCCTGCGATCGTCTGAAAAATACCGAAACATCGTCGTACTGATTGCCAACGCGTTGGATTACGAGTCTGACAGTGCGTTTGGTAAAGTCTTTAAACGTCTGATGGGCTGTTCATCCAGATTGCACCGCCAGGTAAGCGGCAGCAATTAAAAATCCACGCCAGGCGTGGATTTAGAGGGAATGCGAGAGCAGGGGATTAGTGTTCACGCCTTGCCATCAACAGTGCCAGGTCGACGAGGCGGTTGGAGAATCCCCATTCATTGTCATACCACGCCAGAATTTTGACCATATTTCCGCCAATCACCAGCGTCGACAGGCCGTCGATAATGGAAGAACGCGGGTCGCCCTGGTAGTCGCTTGAGACGAGTGGTTCATCGCTGTAACCGAGGATCCCTTTCAGTGGTCCCGCTGCGGCGGCTTCACGAAACGCATTATTGACCTCTTCCGTCGTCACATCCCGCTCAAGCGTTACGGTTAGATCGACAATGGAAACCACCGGAACCGGTACGCGCAGCGAGTAACCGGTCAAACGACCATCCAGCTCAGGAATGACTTTGCCAAGCGCCTTCGCGGCACCGCTGGAGTAAGGCACAATCGACAATGCGGCAGCGCGAGCGCCACGAAGGTCTTTTTCCGGCTGGTCATGCAGCGCCTGACTGTTGGTATAGGCGTGGGTGGTGTTCATCAGACCATGCTTAATACCGAAATGCTGGTGCAGAACCTGCGCGGCAGGTGCCAGACCGTTAGTGGTGCAACTACCGTTGCTGACCACGACGTGTTTATCCGGGGAGTAGAGGCCATCGTTAACGCCCATCACGATGGTTAAATCTTCGTTTTTACCGGGGGCGGAGATAATCACGCGCTTTGCGCCACCGCTGTGGATATGCACCGCTGCTTTGTCACGGTCAGTGAAGAAGCCGGTTGCTTCAATAACAATATCAACTTCGCTTTGACGCCATGGGATGTTGGCGGGGTCGCGTTCGCTGAACACGGTAATGGGTTTACCGTCAACGACAAGCTGCCCTTCACCGGCGGTGACGTCGGCATCGAGTTTTCCGAGCAGCGAATCGTATTTCAGCAGATGCGCCAGTGTCTTACTGTCTGTCAGATCGTTGATTGCCACAATCTGAATATCCGGGTTACCCAGCGCTGCACGCAGTACGTTGCGTCCGATACGGCCAAAACCGTTAATACCGACCTTTACCATGATCAACTCCTTATCTGTTGTCTCTGAAGGTAATGTAGGTCGGTCATCAGTTGGCGTAAATGACAAAAAAGGATCACTTTACGCCATTTTACGACAGTGAAAGCGCTGACGATATTCTCCCGGCGTGAGCTGGAGCTGTTTCTCAAACAGTCTCCGTAGGTTAATGCTGCTGCCAAATCCCGTTTGTTCAGCGATACGATCCAGCGTCTCGTTGGTCTGCTCCAGACGCTGTCGTGCAGCAGCCAGACGGGCTTCGGCGACGTAACGGGCCGGCGAAGCGCCGGTTTCCCGGGTAAACACGCGGGTGAAATTACGCGGGCTCATGGCGACTTTTGCCGCCAGTTTATCCACACTGAGGTCGGCGGTGAGGTTTTCGAGCAGCCAGGCCTGTAGATCGCTAATGGGGCCCTGGGTACTGCTCTGCTGAAGGTTGTAGCGGCTAAACTGCAACTGGCCTCCGGGTCGGCGCAGGTACATGACGAAGTCCTGAGCGATGTCGCGTGCCAGACTGAAGCCGTAGTCCTCTTCAACCAGGGCAAGCGTCAGGTCAAAGCCGGAACTGACTCCGCCTGACGTCCAGATGTGTTCGTCCTGAATGTAGAGCGGACCGCCTTCGACGCGCACCTGAGGGAATTCTGCCTGCATGGTTTCCAGTAGCTTC
This sequence comes from Citrobacter sp. CFNIH10, assembly GCF_002934585.1. NCBI lineage: Bacteria > Pseudomonadati > Pseudomonadota > Gammaproteobacteria > Enterobacterales > Enterobacteriaceae > Citrobacter > Citrobacter sp. CFNIH10. Next base: position 4,093,374 of record NZ_CP026216.1, on the reverse strand, counting down.
CAGTGGGTGGTGGCTCGTCTGCCGTCCAGCAGTCCGGTTTGCGCCAGCAGCATCGCGCCGCCGCAAATGGATGCAATGCGGCGGGCATGGGGAGCGGCAAGGCGCAGCCAGTCAACCACTGCAATCCCTTCCTGCGGATTTTGACCTCTGCCGGTGATAATGATGGTATCCAGAGGCTCACGAGGGTCAATTTCATGCAGGCGATGATCTGCCAGTAAATTTAAACCAGACTGACCATGGATCACCTGATGCGGTTGAGTTGTTGCTAACTGCACCTGGTAACAGATGTCCGTAGCACCTTCCGGATGCAGGCGATTGGCCTGCATCAGAATGTCGGCAATACCAGCGGATTCAAACAGCATACCGCCATCGGGGACAATGATGAGTATCTTCTTCATGTCCTGAAAAGTAATCTTTTTACAGAATAAGTCAACAGCACAGACGCAGATGGAAGCGGTCTTATCCCTGCCGCAGAGACTGTCCCGCCTCTGACCGCCAGTAAACGGGCGGTGAATCGTGACAATAAGCGGCGAAGAGAGGGTCAATCAATTCATCAGGCTGGCGTAGAGGCATTCGCGGTGGTCCTGACCCCCGACAGAGGCATTACTGACATTGGCGTTTACTCAACGGGCAACCGGCATTGCGGCGCCATGCGCCGGGGGCCTGACCATACTGACGCTTGAAGCTGCGGTTGAATGACTGCTGAGAGTCAAAGCCCAACGCGATCGCCACGTTCAAAATCGGTTCGTCGCTGTGGGTTAAGCGTTCAACCGATTTTCGCAGCTTTTGCGCGCGAATATACCCGGCGATGGGATAACCCGTATGTTCTTTGAAGATGCGCTGAAGGTGCCATTTCGAATAACCGGCTCGTCTGGAAACGGTGTCGATGTCCAGGCGGTTATCAAGGTTGTTATTAATCCAGTCGAGTAAATCGTGAATAAATGCGCCAGTGTTCATCTCGCTTCCCCCGGGCTGCGTATCAAAAAGCATCTTTATCTGTTGCATTTAAAGGTGGCTCCTTTTGAAAATAATTGCAAGTTTTATTGTTACATTTAAATCCCTACCTGAAACAAGTCTTTTCACATCCGCTCAAATAGCACATAAAGTGCAACAATTATTCTTGCACTTAATTAAGCGCCTTCCTACAATCGCCGCGATAGTGTATTTGCAACTGTTACAGTTTTGTGGCGATGAACGACACAAATGGCCTTAAGTCAGCTACCGGACAAAGGAGGTGGCGCGGCGTCTCCCGCAGCGTCTTGCCCGGCGGCTACCAATACCGGAATAAAAATAATGAGCCTGCAAAAAACCTGGGGTAATGTTTATCCGAGCGCGCTGGGGGCGATGTTGCTCTCTATGTTGCTTGTCGGATGTGATAACAGCGTCGCGCAAAACGCCGCGCCGCCTGCGCCCGCCGTCAGTGCTGCTGACGTGGTCGTAAAATCCATTAGCCAGTGGGATAGCTTTAACGGTCGGATTGAAGCGGTGGAGAGCGTCCAGCTACGCCCCCGCGTCTCTGGTTACATTGATAAAGTGAATTACACCGACGGTCAGGAAGTGAAAAAGGGCGAGGTGCTGTTCACGATTGATGACCGAACCTATCGCGCGGCGCTGGAACAGGCGCAGGCGAACCTGGTAAGAGCTAAAACGCAGGCAAGCCTGGCGCGAAGTGAGGCAAACCGCACCGATAAACTGGTCAACACGAATGTGGTATCCCGCGAAGAGTGGGAGCAGCGCCGTTCGGCCGCCACCCAGGCGCAGGCCGATATTCGCGCTGCCCAGGCGGCGGTTGACGCCGCGCAGCTGAATCTGGACTTCACCAAAGTCACCGCGCCTATTGACGGTCGCGCCAGCCGGGCGCTGATCACCAGCGGGAACCTGGTGACTGCGGGCGACAGCGCCAGCGTCCTCACCACGGTGGTCTCGCAGAAGACGGTTTACGTCTATTTTGACGTGGACGAGTCAACCTATCTCCACTATCAAAATCTGGCCCGCAGCGGGCAGGGGGTGTCCAGTCATCACACGGCGCTGCCGGTTGAGATTGGCCTGACGGGCGAGGAGGGCTATCCCCATCAGGGCAAAGTGGACTTCCTGGATAACCAGCTGACGCCGAGTACCGGCACCATCCGTATGCGCGCGCTGCTGGATAACGCGCAGCGTCAGTTCACACCGGGACTTTTTGCCCGCGTACGCCTGCCGGGTAGCGCGGAATTCAAAGCCACGCTGATTGACGACAAAGCGGTGCTGACCGATCAGGATCGTAAGTACGTGTATATCGTGGATAAAGAGGGTAAAGCACAGCGTCGTGATATTACGCCGGGGCGTCTCGCCGCCGGCTTACGCATCGTGCAGCAGGGACTGAACCCTGGCGACAGAGTCATCGTCGAGGGCTTACAAAAAGTGTTTATGCCGGGTATGCCGGTTAACGCCAAAACCGTTGCCATGACCGCCAGCAGCGCCCTCAACTGATCCCTTGACCTGAGAATCCAACCCATGGACTTTTCCCGCTTTTTCATCGACAGGCCGATTTTTGCCGCCGTCCTGTCGATTCTGATTTTTATCACCGGGTTAATCGCCATCCCGCTGCTGCCGGTGAGCGAATATCCTGACGTCGTGCCGCCAAGCGTGCAGGTGCGCGCGGAATACCCCGGCGCCAACCCGAAAGTGATTGCCGAGACCGTGGCGACGCCGCTGGAAGAGGCGATCAACGGCGTTGAGAACATGATGTACATGAAGTCCGTCGCGGGCTCCGACGGCGTGCTGGTGACCACCGTCACCTTCCGTCCGGGAACCGACCCGGATCAGGCGCAGGTTCAGGTGCAAAACCGCGTTGCGCAGGCCGAAGCGCGTCTGCCGGAAGACGTGCGGCGTTTGGGCATTACCACCCAGAAACAGTCCCCGACGCTGACGCTGGTGGTGCATCTGTTTTCGCCCAACGGTAAGTACGACTCCCTGTATATGCGTAACTACGCCACGCTGAAGGTGAAGGACGAGCTGGCGCGCCTGCCGGGCGTCGGCCAGATCCAGATTTTCGGCTCGGGTGAATACGCGATGCGCATCTGGCTGGATCCCAACAAGGTGGCGGCGCGCGGGCTGACCGCGTCGGATGTGGTGACAGCGATGCAGGAGCAAAACATACAGGTGTCCGCCGGGCAGCTTGGTGCCGAGCCGCTGCCGAAAGAGAGCGATTTTCTGATCTCCATTAACGCCCAGGGCCGTCTGCATACAGAAGAAGAGTTTGGCAATATTGTCCTGAAAACGACGCAGGACGGTACGGTCGTCCGCCTGCGCGACGTGGCGCGTATCGAAATGGGGTCCGGCAGCTATGCGCTGCGTTCCCAGTTGAACAATAAAGACGCGGTCGGGATTGGTATCTTCCAGTCGCCGGGGGCGAACGCCATTGATTTGTCTAACGCGGTACGCGCGAAAATGGACGAACTGTCCACGCGCTTCCCGGCAGATATGAAGTGGGCGGCACCTTACGATCCGACGGTCTTTGTACGTGATTCGATTCGTGCGGTGGTGAAAACGCTACTGGAAGCGGTGGTGCTGGTGGTGCTGGTGGTGATCCTGTTCCTGCAAACCTGGCGCGCGTCGATTATTCCGCTGATCGCGGTGCCGGTTTCGGTGGTGGGTACTTTCAGCATTCTCTACCTGCTGGGCTTCTCGCTGAATACCCTGAGTTTGTTCGGGTTGGTATTAGCCATCGGTATCGTGGTGGACGACGCCATCGTGGTAGTGGAAAACGTCGAGCGAAACATTGAAGAGGGGCTTGCGCCGCTTGCGGCAGCGCATCAGGCGATGCGAGAAGTGTCCGGGCCGATTATTGCGATTGCGCTGGTGCTGTGTGCGGTGTTTGTGCCGATGGCGTTTCTCTCGGGCGTCACCGGGCAGTTCTACAAGCAGTTTGCGGTGACGATCGCGATTTCCACGGTCATCTCTGCCATTAACTCGCTGACGCTCTCTCCGGCGCTGGCGGCTCTGCTGTTAAAACCGCATGGCGCGCCGAAAGATTTCCCGACCCGGCTAATCGATCGTCTGTTCGGCTGGATTTTCCGTCCGTTTAACCGCTTTTTCCACCGCAGCTCGAACGGCTATCAGGGGCTGGTGGGTAAAACGCTGGGACGACGCGGCGCGGTATTTGCGGTGTATCTGCTGCTGCTTTGTGCCGCAGGCGTCATGTTTAAAGCGGTGCCCGGCGGGTTTATCCCGACGCAGGATAAGCTGTATCTGATTGGCGGCGTGAAAATGCCGGAAGGTTCGTCGCTGGCGCGCACCGACGCGGTGATCCGCAAAATGAGCGAAATCGGGATGAATACCGAAGGCGTGGACTATGCGGTTGCGTTCCCGGGGCTGAACGCGCTGCAGTTCACCAACACGCCGAATACCGGGACGGTCTTCTTCGGCCTGAAGCCGTTCGATCAGCGTAAACATTCCGCGGCGGAAATTAACGCGGAGATCAACGCGAAAATTGCGCAAATTCAGGAAGGTTTTGGCTTCTCCATTCTGCCGCCGCCGATATTAGGGTTGGGGCAGGGCTCCGGGTATTCGCTGTATATCCAGGATCGCGCAGGTCTGGGTTATGGCGCGCTGCAAAACGCGGTGAATACCATGTCCGGGGCGATTATGCAGACGCCGGGAATGCATTTTCCGATCTCAACTTATCAGGCTAACGTTCCGCAGCTGGATGTACAGGTCGATCGTGATAAGGCGAAAGCGCAGGGCGTGTTGCTGACCGACCTTTTCGGTACGCTGCAAACCTATCTGGGCTCGTCGTACGTGAATGACTTCAACCAGTTTGGCCGTACCTGGCGCGTGATGGCGCAGGCTGACGGGCAGTTCCGCGACAGCGTGGAAGACATAGCCAATTTACGCACCCGTAATAGCCAGGGCGAAATGGTGCCAATTGGCAGTATGGTGAAAATCACGACCACCTACGGGCCGGATCCGGTAATCCGCTACAACGGCTACCCGGCGGCGGATCTGATTGGCGATGCCGACCCGCGCGTGCTCTCGTCTGCGCAGGCGATGACGCAGCTGGACGCGATGTCTAAGCAGATCCTGCCGAACGGGATGAACATTGAATGGACGGATCTGAGCTTCCAGCAGGCCACCCAGGGCAACACGGCGCTAATCGTCTTCCCGGTCGCGGTGCTGCTGGCGTTCCTGGTCCTGGCGGCGCTGTATGAAAGCTGGACGCTGCCGCTGGCGGTGATCCTTATCGTCCCGATGACCATGCTCTCCGCGCTGTTTGGCGTCTGGCTGACCGGGGGTGATAACAACGTGTTCGTGCAGGTGGGACTGGTAGTGCTGATGGGGCTGGCCTGTAAAAACGCGATTCTTATCGTAGAGTTTGCCCGCGAGCTGGAAATTCAGGGCAAAGGCATTATGGAAGCCGCGCTGGAGGCGTGCCGCCTGCGTTTACGTCCGATTGTGATGACCTCCATCGCCTTTATTGCCGGGACTATTCCGCTGATCCTCGGCCACGGCGCGGGCGCAGAAGTGCGCGGCGTCACCGGGATCACGGTCTTCTCCGGGATGCTGGGCGTGACGCTGTTTGGTCTGTTCCTGACGCCGGTGTTTTACGTGACGCTGCGTAAGTTCGTTACGCGCGGTAAACCGATAAGGGATGTTTTGCCGGTTTCTTAAGGAATTGCACATAACATAAAACCGCCTTCACCGTTAAGGCGGTTTTTTGCGGTTAAGGAAATAATTAATGCGCTTTTTTAGACTGGGTATCAATCTCAGGGACCGGATCGCACCCGCTGGTATCGGCTTTTTTGACCTTCTCCAGCGCGCTTGCCACGGTATGGCGAGCTAATACCTCTAACGAAGCTTGCTCCGCTTCATCGGCGATAGATTTGAAGTACCAGCAAGCGTTGGCGCTGACCACGCAGCGAGCCGGTACGTCAGGACGCGATGCCCATAGCTTTTTATCTTCAATAACAGAAAGGTAGATATCACGCAGGGTGATCTCTTCCGCCGGGCGACCAAGATGAATAGAACCGTTGCGGCCAAGCGTTGAGACGATGATACCGTCTCGCGTGAGCGGAACCATTAATTTGCGAATAAAGCTCGGATTTGCTTCCAGACCATAGGCCAGAATTGCACTTGTCGAACGTTCACCCGATTGCTCCGCCATCGCTACGCTGAGAACCATCTGCAAAGCTGTCGGGAAGCGGTAATCTAACATTTTATTGTCCTGGGTTGCGGTGAATCTTGTTCTTTTTGGCACCGCGGAGGTGGATAATCAGTAAGCATCAATATAACAAAAACGGTAATTTTTTTGAAGCAGTCAACATTTGACCTGACATGCCAGACGAACAGCCTGGGATCTCAGTCCAGAGAATCAGACACTGAAACGATGTTATCGAACCAAAGGAGTGAAACCCTGTTTTACACATTGTTATAAACCCAGATGACGTCAGATAATTCTGTGCTGAACGTGGTTTGTATTCGTTATAGCCATACTCATATTTAGTGGTGAGTTTCATTGCCTGAACAATATCGCCGAATCTGCGTTCACTTATAACACCAAATGTACGCTATACGTAGGGGGGAAAAATATCATCAATTCAGGTCTGTGGAGTAAAAATATCAGTCTATCCTTTCTGAAACTTTCAATGGATTAAAGCCTGTCGTTTAAGAATAGTGGTGTTTTCTTTTTATCGGAATACGTTAGTATCAATGTTAACTATTTTCGATGCAATTAATGGAAGTGGGTTGAGGGGGTATCATTAGATTAATATGGAATCGGTTGTTGTTTTTTTATTCTTTTGTTTCCAGTATGAAATTATGCGATAAAAACTGAGTTGTCTTTTTCAATTAAAAAACAACAAGATACGGTTTATTTTACACGCGATTTCCTGTCTCGTTTCACAATGTCAATGTTTTTCTAAGAGAATGGTCACGTTAAAGTCCTCTCCCTTTCTGCCGATAGATACGCTGGCACATGTTTAAAACATGATCAATTTCAATATGTTAGCTTGACTCCGACCTTAAGTCGAACGCTCCCGGCATTGTTCTGGTTTTTTCAACGGGTGGCAGGGAAAAGGTGACTTTTTTTGTATGAGATAGCAAATGAAAATAAATGATTTTGGTGTTGGTACCCGAATGGGAGTTGGCTTCAGTATTGTTCTCACCCTTGTCGTTATTATGGCTGTAACGGGGATCGTTAAATTAAATGGCATATTGAAAGAAACCCATGCTATTACGGACAGGTTGTTGGTGCTGGAGCGACTCACGGGGGCGTGGGGGGCGGCAATTGACTATAATGGTGCGATGGGGCTATCTGTACTGACTTCCTCTGATGATGGAATTAAAAAATTTGCCCAGTCAAAGATGAAGGTAATGTCAGAGCGGGTGAGTGCCATTCAGAAGGAACTGGCAGAATTAATTGTCTCTGATACGGGTAAGTCACTCCTGGCGACCGTGGGGGATAAAAGAAAGCTGTACATCGATATCCGCAATGAGGCGATTCGCATCAGTGAACAAGGGAATGGTGATGCCACCAATGCATTTATTCGCCAGAAACTCATTCCCGCCATGGAGGTCTATTCCGGCAGCGTAAAAGCACTGGAAAATTACGATAAAGCACAAATTGATGAAGCCAGTGGGTCCATTCAGGAGAATGGCTCGGCGGCAATTCAGGCTCTGATTGTTCTTGGCGTCATCGCTATTGTCGTCGGCAGTCTGTTAGCGTGGTTTATCACACGTGGGATAACTCGCCCATTGCTGTCAGCCGTTAATGTGGCTCGGGAAGTGGCGTCCGGTAATCTGGGTATCGACGTCAAAGTGGAATCCCGAGACCAGCCTGGACAACTGATGCTCTCCCTGAGGGAAATGACAGAGAGTCTGCGTAATACGGTACGCAAGGTTCGTGAAGGGGCCGACAGCATTGCGTTAGCCGCGGCTGAAATTAATAGTGGTAACACCGATCTGGCCTCTCGCACGGAAGAGCAAGCGGCAGGGGTAGAAGAGACTGCCTCGACGCTGGAAGAGCTGACGGCAACTATTAACAATACTGCAGCAAACACGGCGCAGGCGCATCGTTACGTGAGTGAGACAGCCTCTGTCGTGAAACAGAATGGCGCCGTTATGAGTGAAGTGTCTTCCCGGATGCAGGAAATTTACGATTCCTCATCAAAAATGGCGGACATCATCCAGGTTATTGATGGTATAGCCTTCCAGACCAATATTCTGGCACTGAATGCAGCAGTAGAAGCTGCGCGAGCGGGTGAATCCGGACGTGGTTTTGCTGTGGTGGCTGGAGAAGTCCGAACACTGGCACAACGCAGTGCGTCAGCTGCCCGTGAAATTAAGGAATTGATCGATGATTCTGTCTCCCGTATTGCCTCTGGCCGCAATCTGGTTGAAAAAGCAGATGCTGGCATGATGGGAATTGTTTCCAACGTCCAGAACATGACTCAACTGATTGAGGAAATCGCACAAGCGAGTCGGGAGCAGAGTGATGGGATTGCCCAAATCAACAGTGCGATGGGACAGATTGATACCACCACACAGCAAAATGCCGCGCTCGTTGAAGAGTCAGCTGCAGCTGCCTCTTCAATGCAGGAGCAGTCTCGTGTACTCCAGGATATGGTGAGCGTGTTCAGTCTGAATGAGGAAGGAATACAAGCCGCAAACATGACCTCAGAAAAACGTGTTAGTCGCCAGAGGGAGAGGAATAATGGCGAAAAATACGTGGTGTCCAAAAAGATAGCTTCAGAAACAGACAACTGGGAAACGTTCTGAGCACCCTAATACGAAAAATCCACGCAATTGCGTGGATTTTATAGTTTTTTTGTGATTCTCATGAGATTCAGCGAAATCTCATGAGACAACAGAAACGAATTAGACGTTGAACAGGAAGTTCATCACATCGCCATCTTTAACGATGTAATCTTTCCCTTCAGCACGCATTTTACCGGCTTCTTTCGCGCCTTGTTCACCTTTGTAGGTGATGAAGTCGTCAAACGCGATCGTCTGTGCGCGGATAAAGCCTTTCTCGAAATCGGTATGGATTTTACCTGCCGCCTGCGGTGCGGTGGCGCCGACAGGAATGGTCCATGCACGCACTTCCTTCACACCAGCGGTGAAGTAGGTCTGCAGGTTCAGCAGCTTGTAACCAGCACGGATCACGCGGTTCAGGCCCGGTTCTTCCAGCCCCAGTTCCTGCATGAACTCGTCGCGCTCGTCATCGTCGAGTTCAGCGATGTCCGCTTCAACGGCGGCGCACACCGGAACCACGACGGAACCTTCCTTCGCGGCAATTTCACGTACCTGATCGAGATACGGGTTGTTTTCGAAACCGTCTTCGTTCACGTTGGCGATATACATGGTCGGTTTCAGCGTCAGGAAGCTCAGGTAGCGGATCGCCGCTTTATCTTCGTCAGTCAGATCCAGAGAACGCAGCATGCCAGCTTCAGAGAGTTGCGGCAGGCATTTTTCCAGCGCGGCCAGCTCGGCTTTTGCGTCTTTATCGCCGCCTTTGGCTTTCTTCTGTACGCGGTGAATAGCGCGTTCGCAGGTATCGAGATCAGCCAGCGCCAGCTCGGTGTTGATCACGTCGATATCTTCCGCCGGGTTCACTTTGCCCGAAACGTGAATAATGTTGTCGTTTTCAAAGCAGCGCACCACGTGGCCAATCGCTTCGGTTTCACGAATGTTGGTCAGGAACTGGTTACCCAGACCTTCACCTTTGGACGCGCCTTTTACCAGACCGGCAATATCAACAAATTCCATTGTGGTCGGCAGGATACGTTGCGGTTTAACGATCTCAGCCAGCTGCTCCAGACGCGGGTCGGGCATCGGCACGACGCCGGTATTCGGCTCAATCGTACAGAATGGGAAGTTTGCCGCTTCAATACCGGCTTTGGTCAGCGCGTTGAACAGGGTAGATTTCCCGACGTTGGGCAAACCGACGATACCGCATTTGAATCCCATGATTTAAATCACCTTAATATCTTAATAATCAACCTGTTGTAGAAAACAGATTGTAGAAATGGAAATAACTTTGCCTATTATACACAGCGTACGGCAAAAATGCCGCACATCACTGCTTATTGCGCTTTAAAGGCGTGCAATCGATTCGTTGCTTTGGTCAAACCATCTTTGAACCATACTTCAGTGCAACGCGCCGCTTCGTCAATCGCGTCGTCAATTAACTTCTGTTCTGAAACAGGCGGTTTACCTAATACAAAGCCGACAACTTTATTTTTATCGCCCGGATGACCGATTCCGACACGTAAGCGATGAAAGTTAGGGTTATTGCCGAGCTTGCTGATAATGTCTTTCAGCCCGTTGTGTCCGCCATGACCTCCGCCGAGTTTAAATTTTGCCACGCCAGGGGGAAGATCCAGTTCATCGTGGGCCACTAAAATTTCGTCGGGATTGATGCGATAAAAACTCGCCATTGCGCCGACCGCTTTGCCGCTCAGATTCATAAACGTGGTGGGAACTAATAAACGGACATCTTCACCTTCCAGACTGACTCTGGAGGTGTAGCCAAAGAATTTCGGCTCTTCGCGCAGAGGAGCACGCAACCGCTCTGCCAGTAAATCGACGTACCATGCGCCCGCATTATGTCGGGTGGCTGCATATTCAGCGCCGGGGTTCGCCAGGCCGACAATCAGTTTAATCGTCACGTTTTTATCCTGAGTGTTTCAATAACTGGCGCGTAGTTTACTGTCTGTCGCCCCGCTTGACAAAGCACCGTGTCACTTTACCCGGAAACTGAATAATTGCCTTTATTGATTATTAGAAAGTCAAGGTGTTCAGAGGCTTATTTGTAAAGATTTGTTGAATAATGGGGTGTAATTGTGATCGCAGGCGCACTACCAAAGTGGTGTGTTGTCTATACTTTACACATATGGATTAGGGGTATTCCCTGAAGCAACCCAAAAGTTCCGGAGGTGACACATGAAACGCAAAAACGCTTCGTTACTCGGTAATGTGCTCATGGGTTTGGGGTTAGTGGTTATGGTGGTTGGTGTGGGTTACTCCATTTTAAACCAGTTGCCGCAATTTAACCTGCCACAATTTTTCGCACATGGTGCAGTGCTCAGTATCTTCGTCGGCGCCATTTTGTGGCTGGCGGGTGCCCGCGTAGGGGGGCATGAACAAGTCAGCGACCGCTACTGGTGGGTGCGCCATTACGACAAACGTTGCCGCCGTAACGATAATCGTCGTCACAGTTAACGTTCCCTGCAAGATAATGACCAGCCAGCATCAGGCTGACTGGTCACGGTTTGCGATTTCTTTCTCGCGTTATTGTTGTGCGCGTCTTTTCATCCGCAGCATCATCCATAATAACGCCAGCATGATGGCGAGATACCCCATGACGTACATTCCCTGATGTTTTCTCGCCGTCAGGTCGGGATCGGCCGCCCAGGTCAGAAAGGCGGTGACATCCCGTGCGTATTGTTCTTCAGTTTGCGCGACATGCGATTCTGACTGCCATTCGATTTCGCCGTCCGCCAGCGGTTTTGGCATGTTAATCACCCCACCAGGATAATAACGATTCGCCTTCAGTTCTGGGTCATCAGGCAGATAACCGGTTAAGAGCGCGAAGAGGTAATCCGCGCCTTGCTCAGTGTAGGGAATAAACGCGTCCAGCAGAAATTGCGGAAAGCCGCGATCGTAGGTTCGGGCGCGAACGATATAACTTAAATCCACGGGCAGGGCGCCGTTATTCAGGTGTCTCGCTTCCTGATCGTTGAGATAAGGCGAAATAAAGCTGTCGTTCAGGGTGCCGTCCCGCTCACCGGGTTGACCGTCATCCTGAATAATCGGAAAGACATAGCCGCTGGCGAGATTTTTCGCGTCTTCTGTCGTTAGTTCCGGGCCGCCGGGTTTGGTCAGCGTGCGAAACGTCAGGTATTTCATGCCGTGACAGGCCCGACACTTCTCTTCATAGACCTGCAAACCGCGTCGCAATTGCGCCTTATCATATTCTCCGGAGAGACCGCTGAAGCTCCACTCCTGGCGCGTGGGAACAGGCTCTTGCGCGAATGTGGGGCTCATCGCGCAGAGTACCACCCACAGCATGCTGCATCTGAGTAATTGTCTCATCATCTTCAGTCCTGCTTTTCCAGAAAACGACGACAGGGCAGCACCAGTAAAAACCAGGCGAAATAGCCGATTGTCGACAGTTGCGAGACCGCGCGGATCCATCCCTCTTCATTACGAATGCCCTCCGTCAGATCGGGGCCAACCAGGGCTTTTGATCCCAGCCACCCAAGAAAACAGACGTTCAGCACCCACAGCCAGAAACCCCATTTCACCCATTTGCTGTAGTGACGAAAACGTGCGCGGGAGGTATCCAGCCACGGCAGAAAATAGAAGATCAGCACCGCGCCGCACATCGCCACCAGCCCGACGAGTTCGTTCGGGAAGCAGCGCAGAATGGAAAAGAAGGGGAGAAAGTACCACTCCGGGGCAACAATCGCCGGAGTCACCGTGGGATCCGCCGGGATGAAGTTATCCGCGCTGCTCAGATAGTGCGGCGCGAAGAACAAAAACCAGGTGAACAGCATCAGGAATAACGTGATTTTAATAGCATCTGCATCCGTGATTCGGTAATCGAAGAGCAGACGACGAGACGCTTTCTCACTGAAGGCCCGTTTCATCGCGTGAGCAAAGGCCGACTGTACCGTACGGACGTGGAAAATCGTCATCACCACGACCACAACGGGAAGAATAAAGTGCAGGACGTAAAAGCGCCCAAGCGTGGAGGTGCCAGGCGCATAGCCGCCTACCAGCAAGGTATACAACCCGTCGCCCACTACCGGAATAGCGCGGGCGAAACTGGTGATCACCGTCGCTGCCCAGTAGCTCTTTTGCCCCCAAATCAGGCTGTAGCCAAGAAACGCGGTGATCATCAGCAGCACGTACAACGTGACGCTAACCATCCACATCGTCACATACGGTCTGCGGTAGACGCTGTAATACATGCCACGGAAAATATGCAAATAGCAGGCAAAGAAAAACAGCGATGCGCCGATGGCGTGCATATTGCGCAGCAACGCTCCGTGACTGACCGCGCGCATGATGTGGATGATGGAATCAAACGCCAGCGATGTCGTCGGGACGTAAAACATCGCCAGCACGATACCGGTCAGGATCTGTATTCCCAGCATCACCAGCAGGATCGCACCAACGGCAAACAGCCATACACCGGCGATGGAGCGCGGGAAAGGAATGCGCCAGCGGATCATCTCACACGTCCTTAGCGCCTATACGCACGGTCAGACCATCAGGATGAAAGGCAAACTCAGGAACGGCCAGATTAGTGGTTGCGGGGCCGCGGGTGACCCGTCCGGACGTATCAAACTCCGAACCGTGACACGGGCAAATCCAGCCCTGTCCACCGGGTCTGGTATTGGGAACACAGCCGGCATGCGGACAATACCCCTGAACAACCAGCCACTGCGGATAGTCAGACGCGACCCGTTCGCTGTCCGATTGCGGATCGACAAGCGTGCTGTGGTCACCCGTGCGGGCCGCGACGATCTCTTCCGGCGTGCGATGATGGATGAGGATCAGCTTCCCTTGCCAGATGCGTCTGAGGGTTTGTCCTGCGGCGATCCCCGCCAGCGAGACGTCTATCGGCTCATTTTCTCCGCGCGTTGTTTCGTCCGGACCTAATGCGGAAATTAACGGCCAGACGGCGGCGGTCACTCCCGCTGCGCCAACAAATTTTGTCAATTTGCACAGGCAGTTGCGTCGTTGCTGCTGAATGTCTTTATCCGGCTGTTTGTTCTCCACCACCACAGCGCTCTCCCTTACTGTTTATCAATACGCGAATAGATATCCTGAAAGCGCTTATTAGCGATCCCGGGGGCCGTAAACGCGCGATAGCTGTCCGGCAGGGTGGCGTTGCCGACTTTAATCAGCATGACCATCCCTTGCGCATAATGCGGGGTGCATTTAATGCCGTAGAAGCCCGCGTTGTCATACTTCACTGCGATCTCCTCATCGATTTTGCCGATAAATCCCGGGTAGCCCGCAGGCGAGAGTTCAGCAATCGAGGCTGCGTTGTGACTCTTATGTTTGCGGATAAATTTCACCGTATCGCCAGGCTGAATCTCCAGGTAGTCTGGCTCATAGACCATGGGGCCTGCTGAACCGCGATTCTTCATCAGTACTTCGTGGGTTTGCGCGAAGGCAGAGGCGGTGAGGAGCAGCAAACACAATACGTTCAGGCTCTTTTTCAGAGAGTTCATGGGGGGCTTCCTTAGGTTTCTTCAGGTCTTTGATAACGAATAAAACAGTTCGCACCATGGCGATCGCGCTCGACGATGGCGTCAATGCCAAACCAGGCGCGGAGATTCTCGCGGGTGAAAATGGTGCAGGGACGGCCCTGCATTTCCAGACGACCGGCGTTCATCACGATGATGCGATCGCAGAACATGGCAGCATGATTGAGATCGTGGAGAGCGGCGACAACCGTCAATTTTTCGCGTTTCACCAGACTGAGAAGGCCAATCTGATGTTGAATGTCGAGGTGATTAGTGGGCTCGTCCATCAGTAGCAGTTGTGGCTGCTGAGCGAGCGCGCGGGCAATATGCAGGCGTTGTTTTTCGCCGCCGGAAAAGGTGTGCCAGCAGCGATGGCGAAGATGCTGAAGATCGACTTTCTCCAGCATGGTCTGGACGATATCGTCATCGTTGTCCGACCACGGATTCAGTAGGCTCAGCCACGGGGTTCGCCCCAGCGAGACGGCCTGTATCGCGGTCAGGCGCTCACTGGTTTCTGCCTGCTGCTCAACCAGCGCGACCTGCTGCGCCAGTTGACGACGTGAATAGCGATGCAGCGCTTTTTGCTGCAACAGGATGTGACCGGCGGTGGGCTTCAGCAGACCGGCCAGCAATGAAATCAGCGACGTTTTCCCGGAACCATTGGGGCCGATAATACCGACAAACTCACCCGGCGCCACGCTGAGTGAGACGTCATTGACGATCACTTTGCCTTTCACCTGCCAGTGCAGACTTTTCGCCTGAATTATCGCATCGCGGGTGGCAACCAGAGTCGGTACAGGATTGACGGTCATTTGGTCGGGTTTCCTCTGATCAGGATGATGGAAAACGCGGGCGCACCAACCAGGGCCGTAATAACGCCGATAGGCAGAACTTGTCCGGGGAGAAGCGTGCGGGAGATAACATCGGCGACGATCAGGAAAATGGCGCCGATCAGCGCGCTGACAGGCAGCAAACGATGGTGCTGATTGCCTACCAGCAGACGGGCGGCGTGAGGGATCACCAGTCCCACAAAGCCAATTGCGCCGACGATGGAGACCATAATGGCCGTCATACCCGTTACGGCGGCAATCAGCACGCCACGTGTGCGTTTTACCGGAATCCCCAGTGAGGCGGCGGACTCCGCGCCAAAAGAGAAGGCATCCAGATGGCGGGCATAACAGAAGCATATCGCAACGCCAACTAACGCTGTGGGGATCGCCAGCACCACATCCGGCCAGCGGACGCCGCTCAGATTCCCGAGTAACCAGAACATAATGCCGCGTGCCTGTTCCGCGTTAGCTGAACGGGTGATGATCAGCGAGGTCAGCGCATTGAATAACTGGGAACTGGCAATCCCGGCGAGAATGATTTGCGTCGTCACCCCACCGCCTTGTCTGCCGCCTGCCGCTACCGCCAGAAGGGCCACAAACAAAAAGGCAGTCAGGGCACCGACAAATGCGCCGAACGACATGCTGATCATCCCGGCGCCCAGTCCGGTCAGCGCAACCAGCACCGCACCGGTTGATGCGCCTGCGGAAATGCCCAGCAGATACGGCTCGGCAAGCGCATTGCGCAGTAACGACTGTAAAACCACGCCGGACACGGCCAGGCAGGCGCCACAACTGGCGGAGACCAGCGCACGGGTCAGGCGATAGTTCCAGACGATCCCGGCATCCAGCGCATCAACCGGATAATCGGTATCAAACAGATGGTTTGCCAGCGTGTTGAATACGTGCTGCCAGGGAATAAACGTCTCGCCAATGGCGATCCCTGCCAGCAGGACGCCACACATCAGCACGCTAACCCAGAGGGCGTGGCCGCAAACATTGACTGCCAGCCGACTAACGGCGTGACGTGGCCTGCGTAAATCGCTCATAGTCACCTGCGTTTCGGAGTGCGCAACACGCGCCAGCCCCGTCAGGAACTGGCGCGAAACGAGGGTTAATGCGCGGCTTGAGGATGCGCTAAACCATACTCAACCAGGGCGTCAGCCAGTTTTTCAACACCGTCAATCGTTCTGATTCCGGCATTCATGGTCTGTACATCAATCACGGGTAAATGATCGGCTTTTACGGCGGGGATCAGCTGGGTGACCGGGTCGGATTTCAAATAATCCATTTTCACCTGCCAGTCATCGGCCGGGAAACGTCGACGACTCATTTCCCCCAGCACAATCACTGTCGGTTGGGCTTTGGCGATGGTTTCCCAACCGACCGTTGGCCACTCCTCTGCGGAATCAATGATGTTTTTGATACCCAGGGTCTGCGCAATCCAGGCAGCAGGCCCTAATTTCCCGGCGACATACGGATCCAATTGCAGGTCGGCGCTGGAGAACCAGAAAACGGCAGAGACACTGTTGTCCATCCCGGCGATTTTGTTCTTCGCTGCCGTTTCACGTGCTTTGAGGCTGGCAATCAGTTCTTCGCCCTTATCCTGAACGTCGAAGATCCTCGCTAAGTCGGCCACTTCCTGATAGACCATTGCGATATCAAACATGCCTTTGCGCACGCCGTCACCGCCATCTTCGTTATCTTTCGCGCAGTCTGCCGGTGCGGTATAGACCGGGACTTTCAGTTCGCTGAACTGTTCATAAGACGCCACCGTGCCCGCAGGGCCGATCTGCCATTCGAACTGGCTGGCGACCAGATCCGGTTTTTTGGCAATGATGCCTTCGAAGCTGGGGATGTTCTGCGCAATAACTGCAATCTTGTCATTTGCCGTCTTATACGCGTCGGGAACGGGCCCGAACCACAGCGATGTGCCTACCACGCGATCGGCCAGGCCCAGCGCATACAGGATCTCAGTGCTGTTTTGTCCTACGGTGGCAACACGTTTTGGCGCTGCGTGAAATGTCATATCCCGACCACAGTTTTTTATCGTCAATGGATATTCCGTTTTGGCTGCATGAGAAAGACCTGAGGTGAGAAACAGTGCGGCACCAGCAACAACCAGAAGCATTTTTTTATAAGGTAAAGAGGTAACATTAGCGTGCATTATTATCATCCCGTTCATGCCAGAATCTGAACGTCTGGTCATGGATTATATCGTTCCATATATCGGGAGAGTTCATGACGATAGATGACAGGACATCGTGAAATTTATGCATGACGTTATGCAAATAAAGAAAGTCAGCGGTTCAGTCAAGGATCTGATTCACTCTTTCACGGTGCCTAGTATCAAATAATTCATCACATGGACCATCCCGTCCACTCAATGGGGTATAAATTTGACAGCAGGTCTCCTGACTCACGGTAATCAGAATATCGGCCTTCCCATAAAGATTCGCTTTACAGTGACCTGCAACAAAATATGCTGCACGAGGATATTCTGCATCCGCCTACAGTTGCGGGGGCAGTCATGGAATGGGATTGCAATAATCCGCACCATGTTCCTATTCATTACAATGTTGGTGCAATGAAATACTGTCGAAAAAGACTGTATCGGCATTTGTTAACAAGATCAATCGCAAGGGGAAAGACGAATTTTATTGAGTGGGATAAATTTTAGTTGTTGTGTATCAATGTGTTATGTTTTTTTTTGAGGATGAAATTGCGGATGTCGAAATGTAATAATGAAAAGCTAAATGAGAATTGATTGACATTGATCAAGTAATATTCTTATTCATGCGTGATTTACGTGATCTCTCCATATGCACTAATTGCCAGTCATCGTGCATATCCATCACAACCTGAAAATGATTACGTCGCCAGAATGAATAACCTCCCGGTAAAAAATGATGGGTATGTAAGTATAATAAGTTGTACCGCTGCTGCTCGCAGAATGTTTCAGCAAAAGCGAGTAACTGACGTCCAATACCTTTTCTGCGGTAACGTTTGTCCACATAGCAGCGACAAATTTCTGCCGTTTCTGTCAAAATATAGCGTCCGCGAAGTTCGGCTATACGGTCGTCATATTGGCAGACGGCCAGGGTCGCAATGAGTTCCTGCTTTTCGCTCCAGGCGCACAGCAATACATTGCGCTGCTGTTGAATATACTGCTGTTGCAGGTTAAAAACATCCTGCCCGGGAGTAGGGGCAGGTCTGTCAGCCGCAAAAAATTCATTCAGATGTTGAATCAGAAATAACTGAACCGCCGGAATATCTTCTCCGGTCATTTCACGTAGCGTAAATGAAATCACGAGTTGTCACTCTTATTTGCAGAAACTGAAAGCTGATAATAACAACACGGGAGGGGAAAAACAGGGGACAGAGCGGAAAATGTTACCGGCCTGTACAGGAACAGACCGGTAAGCGCAAAAAGATTATAAATCAGCCAGCGCCGCGTCGCGGTTCGGGAAAAAGGCCAGACGACCCGGAATCGGCTTAATGCCAGCGCGCGCCATCGTGCGCAGCGGCTGGAACTCAAGGTTACTTACGCGCAGTTCGCAGCCTTCTGGCAATCTTTTCACAAAGCGCTGGAAGGCATCCAGACCACCTGCGTCCAGCACCGGTACCGCGTCCCATTTCAGTACGACAATGCGTTTTCCTTCGATGCGTGACTCCAGATCGGTAAACAATCCTTCAGCGGCTGCAAAGAACAGTGGGCCGATCACGCGCAGCACCAGTACATCATCGGGGACCTCGACGTTAACCGCTGCCAGTCGCGTCATGCGTGCAATACGGCGCATAAACAGTAACGAGGCCAGTACAATCCCGACGCTGATGGCAATGACCATGTCAAACAGCACTGTCAGTGACATACACATCATCATCACAATGATGTCGTCTTTGGGCGCATGACGCAGCAAATCCACAACTTTGTGCGCTTCACTCATGTTCCAGGCCACCATCAGCAGCAGGGCCGCCATCGCCGACAGCGGCAGCCATGAGAGCAGCGGTGCCAGCGCCAGCAGCGCCATGATCACCAGCAGCGCGTGGATCACGGCGGAAATAGGGGATGTTGCGCCAGCGCGGACGTTTGCCGCCGAACGGGCAATCGCCGCCGTTGCGGTAATCCCACCAAAGAAGGGGGCGACAATATTACCCAGGCCCTGACCAATCAGCTCGCTGTTGGCTTTGTGTTTCGTGCCGGTCATTCCGTCGAGTACCACGGCGCAGAGCAGGGACTCGATTGCCCCCAGCATGGCCATTGAGAAGGCCGCCGGAAGCAGGGCGCGCAGGGAATCCCAACTCAACGTGAAATCAGAATCCGGCAGGTTCCACGGCAGCACCAGTTGCGGCAGTAGTTGCGGTATCCCGTTGCCCTGTGAGCCGTCGGCCAGAATATAGTGGAACTGAGAACCAATGGTGGCAACGTGGCCGCCCAGCAGGTTGACGATCCCCATGACAGCACAGCCGGCGAGTAGGGCGGGCAGGTGGCCCGGCAGGCGAATGCCCAAACGCGGCCACATCATCAGCGTGCCCAGCGTGACCACCCCGATGGCGGCATCGCCCAGGTTAATGCTCGGCAGAGCCATAAATAGCGCGCCGACTTTTTGCAGATAGTGTTCCGGAACGTGGGCCATCTGCAAACCGAGGAAATCTTTGATTTGCATGGTACCAATGGTGATACCAATCCCTGAGGTAAAACCTAAGGTAACTGAGACCGGGATGTACTCAATCAGGCGGCCAAAGCGGGCCAGGCCAAAGAGGATCAGGAAGACCCCGGACATCAGCGTCGCGACAAGCAGGCCTGCCAGCCCAAACTGTTGTGAAACGGGGTAGAGGATCACCACAAACGCGGCGGTCGGGCCTGAGACGCTAAAACGCGAGCCCCCGGTTAAGGCAATAACAATCCCGGCCACAGCGGAGGTATAAAGTCCGTACTGCGGCGCGACACCACTCCCGATAGCCAGTGCCATCGCCAGCGGGATAGCAATAATCCCGACGGTGATCCCGGCAATCACATCACGGGTAAACCGTGAGGCGGTATATTTTTCTTTCCAACAAGCGTCGATGAGGGCGCGGAAAGGCATCACATGTGAGGAAAAAATTCTGTTCACAATAATGTTTCATCCATGAGCGCATCATCTGTCAACTCAATGAAATGGCGGGTTGGCAGGTGAAGGAGGCATAAGTCATACAAATAAAGGTTACAGACAAAAAAACCCGCCGCAGCGGGTCTTTGAGCCGGGTTCGATTAATGCTCGAACATAGCAGAAATCGATTCTTCGTTGCTGATACGACGAATCGCTTCGGCCAGCATACCCGACAGGGTCAACGTACGCACGTTCGGCAGTGCTTTGATTTCGTCGGTCAGCGGAATGGTATCGCAGACAACGACTTCATCAATCACAGAGTTACGCAGGTTGTTTGCCGCATTGCCTGAGAAGATCGGGTGAGTGGCATAAGCAAATACGCGTTTTGCACCACGTTCTTTCAGCGCTTCAGCTGCTTTACACAGCGTACCACCGGTGTCGATCATATCGTCAACCAGCACGCAGTCACGACCCGCTACGTCACCGATGATGTGCATCACCTGAGAGACGTTTGCACGCGGACGGCGTTTGTCGATGATCGCCATATCGGTGTCATTAAGCAGCTTAGCGATAGCGCGGGCACGCACGACGCCACCGATGTCCGGAGAAACCACAATCGGGTTATCCAGATTCAGCTGCAGCATATCTTCTAACAGAATGGGGCTACCAAATACGTTATCAACCGGTACGTCGAAGAAGCCCTGGATCTGTTCAGCATGCAGGTCAACGGTCAGAACGCGGTCAACGCCGACGCTGGACAGGAAGTCAGCGACAACTTTTGCCGTAATCGGCACACGAGCGGAACGTACACGACGATCCTGGCGCGCATAGCCAAAATAAGGGATAACGGCGGTGATACGGCCTGCGGAAGCACGGCGCAGGGCATCAACCATAACGACCAATTCCATCAGGTTGTCGTTCGTTGGAGCACAAGTGGACTGGATGATGAAAATATCACCACCGCGTACATTTTCGTTAATTTGTACGCTGACTTCGCCGTCGCTAAAGCGACCTACAGCGGCGTCGCCGAGAGAAGTGTACAGGCGGTTGGCAATACGTTGTGCTAGTTCCGGGGTGGCGTTACCAGCAAAAAGCTTCATATCAGGCACGAGAAGAACCTCAGGCATGCGTCCATTGGTGGAAAGAGTTTGCCAAAAACTGTGCGGGCCAGGCAGGACTCTCTCCATGCGGTGTATTAACGAGCGCGATGCAACGTCTGGAACAGGGTGACGTTGTCACCGAAACTCAGCTTGCCCGGCTTACCCGTCATCATTTATGTTTTATGCGCGCTGGGTTCAAGGCCTCACACCAGTCACATACTGATGTATGCGGCTGGCAATTCGTCATCTCGCCAACGTACTGAAACTTCAATGAGTTAGAGTAACGCTCTATGCAGTGGAGAGAGGTTGACACCCTTCGCCACAAAGGCATTGAGCCATTCCGGGGCTTGCTCAAGCACCTGCCGGGCACGAGACTCTGTATCGAATTCAGCAAAGACACAGGCTCCTGTACCAGTCAGGCGCGACGGCGCGTATTCTAACAGCCAGGAAAGCGCCGCATCAACCTCGCGAAAACGTTTTCTTGCGATAACCTCGCAATCATTGCTGAATTCACATTTTAATAACGTTTCTATTGACCTTTTTGGCGTATTACGGGGGAGGTCGGGATCGTTAAAAATCATCGGCGTTGGAATACTGACGCCAGGATGAGCCACCAGGTACCATTTTTCGGCCGGTTCCACCGGGGTCAGGATCTCTCCGACGCCTTCGGCAAAGGCGGCGTGTCCGCGGACAAACACCGGCACGTCAGCCCCGAGCGTTAAACCGAGCTCGGCCAGTTCGTCCAGCGACAGACCACACTGCCAGAGATGGTTTAGCGCGACCAGTACGGTTGCCGCGTTCGACGATCCGCCGCCCAGGCCTCCGCCCATCGGCAGACGCTTTTCGATACGGATATCCGCACCGCTACCGGCTGGCAGCCGACCGCGCTCTGCGGCTGTTTTCATCAGCAGTCGCGCGGCACGGACGATCAGGTTGTCTTCATGTGCCACGCCGTCAACCGGCGTCAGGAGATGAATTTCGCCGTCGCGACGCGGTTCCAGGCTGAGGGTGTCGCCATAATCGAGGAACTGAAACAGCGTTTGCAGCGTGTGATAACCGTCCGCACGTCGTCCGGTGATGTATAAAAACAGATTCAGTTTTGCCGGAGAGGGCCACTGGGTCATCATTTTACAATCCAGTTATCCATTTTCAGCTTGATACGCTGAGCACCGTCGGAGAGTTCCATATTGGCCGGCATTGCCGGGGAGGTTTTGCTGTCGTACGCGCTATAGACCACTTTCCAGTTTTTTCCGTCCTGGCTGTAGTTCACTTCGCTCAGGCGGTACTGGTCGTCGAGTTTATAGTCGGTCGCGTCGCCCGGCAGGCCAAGGATCCACTGACGCAGGCTGTTTAGCGGGATCGGCATACCGGTCAGCTTGCCGATCATCTCTTCGGCATCGTCAGCGGTATAGCGCTGGCCTTTATTGTCCATCAATTGCACGTTACCCGGCTGCGCGTTCAGTTCAAGCTCGGTGCTGCCAAGCGGGTTGGTCAGCAGCAGGCGATAGCGATCCTGGCCGGTCTGCTGCCAGAAAAAGCGCGCATAGACCTTCTGCTCGTCGGAAATATAGGCAAACGCGCCGCGCGTTTGATACTGATTTAACTGGCGAACCTCCTGCTGATGTTGCCGCCATTGAGGAGAGTCCGGACTTTTCCCCGGGCCTTTCGGCGCGTTGATCGTACAGGCGGTCAGAACCAGGGTTGCCAGCGGAAGCAGGCGGATCAGGCGAAAATCAGGCAGGGTCATAATGATGACGAATCCTTGTGATACGTTGCAATAATAACCCTTAATGCTAGCGCCGCGCGGGTATATCGTCTACGTTCACGTTATCTTAATTTAAGCAATAAGCGATTACTCCAAAAGGGGGCACTCTCTTTTATTGATTCCGCGCATCCTGTATGATGCGAGCAGACTAACCATATCAACGCTGGTACTACTCCCGCAGACATGACCCTTTTAGCGCTCGGCATTAACCATAAGACGGCACCTGTATCGCTGCGAGAACGCGTAACGTTTTCGCCAGATACGCTCGATCAGGCGCTGGAAAGCCTGCTTGCGCAGCCAATGGTGCAGGGCGGCGTGGTCTTGTCGACGTGTAATCGCACGGAGCTGTATCTGAGCGTGGAAGAGCAGGACAACCTGCAGGAAGCGCTGATTCGTTGGTTATGTGATTTCCACAATCTTGATGAAGACGATCTGCGCAGCAGTCTCTACTGGCACCAGGATAACGATGCGGTCAGCCATCTGATGCGTGTCGCCAGTGGTCTGGATTCGCTGGTACTCGGTGAACCACAGATCCTCGGCCAGGTGAAAAAAGCGTTTGCGGATTCACAAAAAGGCCACCTGAACGCCAGCGCGCTGGAACGTATGTTCCAGAAATCGTTCTCCGTTGCCAAACGGGTTCGTACCGAAACCGATATCGGCGCCAGCGCCGTGTCCGTTGCGTTTGCCGCCTGTACGCTGGCGCGCCAAATCTTTGAATCACTTTCCACGGTCACTGTGCTGTTGGTCGGCGCGGGCGAAACCATCGAACTGGTGGCGCGCCATCTGCGCGAACACAAAGTGCAGAAGATGATTATCGCCAACCGCACCCGCGAGCGGGCGCAGGTTCTGGCCGATGAAGTGGGTGCTGAAGTGATCGCACTCAGCGACATCGACGAACGTCTGCGGGAAGCTGACATTATCATCAGTTCAACCGCCAGCCCGCTGCCTATCATTGGTAAAGGGATGGTGGAGCGTGCGCTGAAAAGCCGCCGCAATCAGCCGATGCTACTGGTGGATATCGCCGTTCCGCGCGATGTCGAACCGGAAGTCGGTAAACTGGCGAACGCTTATCTCTATAGCGTTGACGATCTGCAAAGCATCATTTCGCACAACCTGGCGCAGCGCAAAGCTGCGGCAGTGGAAGCCGAAACGATTGTCGCGCAGGAAACCAGCGAGTTTATGGCCTGGCTGCGTGCTCAGGGCGCCAGTGAAACCATTCGTGAATACCGGAGTCAGTCTGAGCATGTACGGGATGAACTGACTGCAAAAGCGCTTGCTGCTCTGGAACAGGGCGGTGACGCGCAGGCCATTATGCAGGATCTGGCATGGAAACTGACCAACCGCCTGATCCATGCACCAACCAAATCTCTTCAGCAGGCCGCCCGTGACGGGGATGACGAACGCCTGAATATCTTGCGCGACAGCCTCGGGCTGGAGTAGCAACACACCCTTCTTTTTACAAGGTGCATTTACGCCTATGAAGCCTTCTATCGTTGCCAAACTGGAAGCCCTGCATGAACGCCATGAAGAAGTTCAGGCGCTGCTGGGTGATGCGGGAACCATCGCAGACCAGGAACGTTTTCGCGCATTGTCGCGCGAGTATGCACAGCTAAGCGATGTTTCTCGCTGTTTTACGGACTGGCAACAGATTCAGGACGATATCGAAACAGCACAAATGATGCTCGACGATCCTGAAATGCGTGAAATGGCGCAGGAAGAACTGCGCGAAGCGAAAGACAAGAGTGAACAACTGGAACAGCAGCTACAGGTATTGTTGCTGCCGAAAGATCCGGACGATGAACGCAATGCGTTTCTGGAAGTTCGCGCCGGGACTGGCGGTGATGAAGCGGCCTTATTTGCCGGTGATCTGTTTCGCATGTACAGCCGCTATGCCGAAACACGCCGCTGGCGCGTGGAGATCATGAGCGCCAGCGAAGGCGAGCACGGCGGCTATAAAGAGATTATCGCCAAGATCAGCGGCGACGGCGTCTATGGTCGACTGAAGTTTGAGTCCGGCGGGCATCGTGTGCAGCGCGTACCGGCAACGGAATCGCAGGGCCGAATCCACACCTCTGCCTGTACCGTGGCGGTGATGCCGGAGCTGCCGGAAGCCGAACTGCCGGATATCAACCCGGCCGATCTCCGTATTGATACCTTCCGTTCCTCCGGGGCGGGTGGTCAGCACGTTAACACCACCGACTCCGCGATCCGTATTACTCACCTGCCGACCGGCATTGTGGTGGAGTGTCAGGACGAACGTTCGCAGCACAAGAACAAAGCCAAAGCGCTCTCGGTGCTCGGCGCGCGTATTCGCGCGGCAGAAGTGGCGAAGCGTCAGCAGGCCGAAGCGTCAACGCGTCGTAACCTGCTGGGCAGCGGCGACCGCAGCGATCGCAACCGGACCTACAACTTTCCGCAGGGGCGTGTGACCGATCACCGCATCAACCTGACGCTCTACCGTCTGGATGAAGCAATGGAAGGCAAACTGGATATGCTGATTGAGCCGATCGTGCAGGAATACCAGGCCGATCAGCTGGCGGCGCTGTCCGAGCAGGAATAATGGATTTTCAGCACTGGTTACGTGAGGCGATAAGCCAGCTACAGGAGAGTGAAAGCCCGCGTCGCGATGCCGAGATCTTACTCGAATTCGTGACCGGAAAAGGGCGCACCTGGATACTGGCGTTTGGCGAAACGACGTTGACCGACGCCCAGCAGGCGCAACTGGCGATGCTGCTGGCTCGCCGTCAACGGGGGGAACCGATCGCACATTTAACTGGCGTGCGGGAATTCTGGTCGTTGCCGCTGTTTGTTTCACCAGCCACGTTGATCCCGCGTCCGGATACCGAATGTCTGGTGGAGCAGGCGCTGGCGCGACTGCCAACAACCCCGTGCCGCATTCTCGATCTGGGTACTGGCACCGGTGCGATTGCGCTGGCGCTGGCGTCTGAGCGCCCTGACTGCGAGGTCACGGCGGTTGACAGAATGCCGGATGCCGTTGCGCTGGCGCAGCGTAATGCGGCTCATCTGGCTATCAACAATGTCCATATTCTGCAAAGCGACTGGTTTAGCGCCTTGCCGGGGCAGCAGTTTGCGATGATTGTCAGCAATCCGCCGTATATTGACGAGCAGGATCCGCATCTGGCGCAGGGCGATGTCCGCTTCGAACCGCTGAGCGCCCTGGTCGCCGGTGACTGCGGAATGGCCGACATTGTGCACATCATCGAGCAATCTCGCACGCGGCTGGAAGCGGGCGGTTTTCTGCTGATCGAGCATGGCTGGCAGCAGGGTGCCGCGGTGCGTGACGCCTTTAATCGCGCGGGCTACCAGGCGGTAGAAACCTGTCGCGATTATGGCGACAACGAGCGTCTTACGCTCGGATGCAAGCCCGTATGAACAGCGTTACGCTCCTGTTAGGGGTTCACCTCGCTAGCATTGCGCTTTCCGTTAGTCTGTTTGTGCTGCGTTATGGGTGGCGTGAATGTCATTCTGCGCGGGCTCACGCGCGCTGGACGCGCGTCGTACCGCCGATTGTTGACACCGTTTTGTTGCTCAGTGGTGTGGGGTTGATCGCTAAAACGCACATCCTGCCATTCACGGAGCAGGGGACATGGCTGACTGAGAAGCTGTTTGGAGTTATCATTTACATCGTTTTGGGTTTTATTGCGCTCGATTACCGTCGGGCGCGCAGTCGGCAGGCGCGATTAATCGCGTTCCCGCTGGCGCTGGTGGTGCTGTACATCATCATTAAACTCGCCACCACAAAAATACCGTTACTGGGGTAAGTCATGAGGTCGTTAGCTGATTTCGAATTTAACAAAGCGCCATTGTGCGACGGGATGATCCTGGCATCGGAATCGATCCGCCTGGATTTCCCTTCGCAAACTGTCTATGACGAGCTGGAACGTCTGGTCAGCCTGGCGCAAGAAGAAATTAGCCAGCTTTTGTCTCAGGATGAGCAACTGGAAAAATTGCTGGCACTTTTCTACGGCGAGTGGGGCTTTACTGACACCCGCGGCGTTTACCGCTTGTCCGACGCGCTATGGCTTGACCAGGTACTGAAGAACCGCCAGGGCAGTGCGGTGTCACTGGGGGCAATTTTACTGTGGATTGCCAACCGATTGTCATTACCGCTGGTGCCGGTGATATTCCCGACGCAGCTTATTTTGCGTATCGAGTCGCTGGAAGGCGAGATGTGGCTCATCAACCCGTTTAACGGGGAAACGTTGAATGAGCATACGCTGGAAGTGTGGCTGAAGGGGAATATCAGTCCGGTCGCTGAGTTATTTAACGAGGACCTGGATGAAGCGGATAACGCGGAAGTGATTCGCAAGCTGCTGGACACGCTGAAATCTTCCTTAATGGAAGAACAACAGATGGAGCTGGCGCTGCGAGCGAGCGAAGCGTTACTGCAATTTAACCCGGAAGATCCGTATGAAATACGTGACCGGGGCTTAATTTATGCGCAACTGGAATGTGAACATGTCGCGCTGACCGATTTAAGCTATTTCGTTGAGCAGTGTCCGGAAGACCCGATCAGCGAAATGATTCGTGCGCAGATTAATAACATCTCGCATAAGCAAATTGTCCTGCATTAATTTATCGACATTCTTACTCATCATTAAGGCGATCCTATGAAACAAAAAGTGGTTAGCATTGGCGACATCAAGGTAGCAAACGATCTGCCGTTCGTGCTGTTTGGCGGGATGAACGTGCTGGAATCGCGCGATCTGGCGATGCGCATTTGTGAGCACTACGTGACCGTTACCCAGAAACTGGGTATCCCTTACGTGTTCAAGGCCTCTTTTGATAAAGCCAACCGTTCCTCTATCCACTCCTACCGTGGACCGGGCCTGGAAGAAGGGATGAAAATCTTCCAGGAACTGAAGCAGACCTTTGGCGTAAAAGTGATCACCGACGTTCATGAAGCCAGCCAGGCGCAGCCTGTCGCTGACGTTGTAGATGTGATTCAGTTACCGGCGTTCCTCGCGCGTCAGACCGATCTGGTGGAAGCGATGGCGAAAACCGGCGCGGTCATTAACGTGAAGAAACCGCAGTTCGTGAGCCCGGGTCAGATGGGCAACATCGTGGATAAATTCCATGAAGGCGGTAACGACAAGGTGATCCTGTGTGACCGTGGGGCAAACTTCGGTTATGACAACCTCGTTGTCGATATGCTGGGCTTCAGCGTGATGAAGAAAGTTTCTGGCAACAGCCCGGTGATTTTCGACGTGACCCACGCGCTGCAGTGCCGCGACCCGTTTGGCGCAGCGTCTGGTGGCCGTCGTGGTCAGGTGACTGAGCTGGCGCGTGCCGGTATGGCGGTCGGTCTGGCCGGTCTGTTCATTGAAGCGCATCCGGATCCGGACAACGCGAAATGCGACGGCCCATCCGCGCTACCGCTGGCGAAGCTGGAACAGTTCCTGGTGCAGATGAAAGCGGTTGACGATCTGGTGAAAAGCTTCGACGAGCTCGACACTGAGAACTAAGTCACGCAGAAACAGAAAACCCCGCCGCAGCGGGGTTTTTTTCGTCTGAGGGATCAGGCAAAGATCGTCATCAGATAGGCGGCAAACAGCGCCAGATGCGCCGCACCGTTCAGTACGTTAGTGCGCCCCGTTGAGAACGAGATATGGCACAGCACCAGTGACGCCACCATCACTACCATTTCTGGTGCGTCTAAGCCGAACACCAGGTCATTCCCCGTCGCCCACGCAATCAGCGTTACCACCGGTACCGTCAGGGAGATAGTGGCCAGCACTGAACCGAAGAACAGATTCATGGCGCGCTGCACCTGGTTATTCAGCACTGCTTTCAGCGCCCCAAGCCCTTCCGGAGAGAGGATCAGCAGCGCGACCAGGAAGCCGGTAAAGGCGACCGGGGCGTTCAGTTCGGTCAGCAGTGTCTCCAGCGGGTTTGCGTTCATCTTGGTGACGGCAATGACCGCAATCAGATGAATCACCAGCCAGACGGCATGCCACACATTACTGTGCGCAGAGGGCTTACCGTGATGCGGGTCGTCGTCGTCGCTGTCATCTTCGTGCTCATAAACAAACAGACTCTGGTGCGTTTTGGTCTGAATGAGCAGGAATACGCCGTACATCGCGGCAGAAATTAAGGCCACCAACAGCGCCTGGCCGGTGGTGAAATTCGCACCGGGCAGCGCCATCGGAAACACCAGCACGATAATTGCCAGCGGAAACAAGGCAATCAGATACTGTTTGATACCGAACAGATTCATATACTGAGTGGCGAACTTACGCCCGCCCAGTAATAACGAAAAGCCCACCAGACCACCAGTGACAATCATGATGATGGAATAGAGCGTGTCGCGCATCAGCGTAGGTGCCGCATCACCGGTCGCCATCAGCGCTGAGATCAGGCTGACTTCAAGAATGACCACGGACAGGCTCAGAATGAGTGAGCCGTAGGGTTCGCCGAGGCGATGAGCCAGTACGTCGGCGTGACGAACAACGCTAAAGGCGCTGCTTAAAATACCAATCAGGGCAAGAAGGTTAATGCCGATTACCGCTGGTAGTGAATGGCTGCCCCCCCACAGGAACAGCACTACCAGCGCCACAACCGGGAAAATAAGCGATGTCTCCTTATGGCGGGTTTTCACCGCCTCATGTGCATGTGTCATGAATGCTCTCCATCTCTGCAGGTCGATTTTAGTTATAAATGTAATAAAGCGTGTAAAAAATAACAGAAAACGCAGGCTTTACGGTGATATTTTACGAAATTTTACGGCATTTCGGCCTTTCACCTTTAAAACGACAGAAAGAGAAACTCTTGTTTATAGAGTGGTTAAATAACAGAAGCTTATGCAGGCTGCAGGACGAATAAACCTTATTGTAGTGGCAGAGGCGCTCAGGGTTGACCACACTTAAGGTTTAGCCAAAAAGTGGAGTCAATGATGCCCTATCAAGCAAAAAAAGATCTGCCAGACAGCGTACAACACGTCTTACCCGCCCATGCCCAGGAGATCTACAAAGAGGCGTTCAATAGCGCCTGGGAGCAGTACAAGGACAAAGCCGATCGCCGCGATGATGCCAGTCGGGAAGAGACCGCACATAAGGTGGCGTGGTCAGCAGTGAAAAAAGAGTATGCCAAAGGTGAAGATGAGAAGTGGCATAAGAAATCCTAACCACTTCAATTATAAGGTCTAACGCTATAGCTCCCGTGAACGCGTAGGCGAATCGTGCTACCCGCCCCCGTTGCTGCCTTGCAAGCGGCCCATGAATTGCATATTGTCGTGATATTGGTTTCAAAATGAGCAGTTAAAATGCCCGGAAGGCGTCAAAAAGTTGTCGCAGGGAAGTATGCAGTGGCGGAGGTGTAAGGTGTTAACGCGTGATTTCTTGATGAATGCCGATTGTAAAACGGCATTTGGTGCTATTGAAGAATCACTCTTATGGTCAGCAGAGCAACGTGCAGCGTCCCTTGCGGCGACGCTGGCATGCCGACCAGATGATGGACCGGTGTGGATCTTCGGTTATGGATCGTTGATGTGGAACCCGGCGTTAGAATTTGAGGAGTCATGTACCGGTACGCTGGTGGGATGGCATCGGGCCTTTTGCCTGCGTCTCACGGCAGGGCGCGGAACCGCGTGTCAGCCGGGACGAATGCTTGCACTAAAAGAGGGCGGACGCACCACCGGTGTGGCCTATCGTCTTCCGGATGCCTCGCTTGAACAGGAATTAACGCTGCTGTGGAAGCGCGAAATGATCACCGGCTGCTACCTGCCGACGTGGTGTCAACTGACGTTGGACGACGGACGAACGGTCAATGCACTGGTATTTATTATGGATCCGCGCCATCCGCTGTATGAGTCGGACACGCGAGCGCAAATAATCGCCCCGTTGATTGCTGCTGCCAGTGGGCCGCTTGGCACGAACGCGCAGTACCTGTTTTCGCTTGAACAGGAGTTGCAGAAACTGGGGATGCAGGATGAGTGTCTTAACGATCTGGTGACTAACGTGCGCGGTTTGTTAGGGGAGTCCCTGCCTGAAGGTGTTTTGCGGCCGGGTTTCGCGTGAGGCTTATGTCGGCCCGGCTGCGTAAGCGCGACCGGGCCATTTGCGTATCAGGCGGCAATATAACTGATGGAATGTTCAAGCGACTGGCTATGACTGTCGATCAGGACATTCCAGACGCCGGTATACGGTACGGTCAACCATGCGTTATCACGGTTCTGCACGCTTAATATGTCGGTCTGCGTGTCTTTAACGTGATTTTTTTCGCTCATCAGATGGATGTGGCAACGCTCCGAACAGCGTACGACCACGGTATCCCCACCAAATAACTTCAAACTTGCCTTTACTAATGCCATTTCTCACCCCGTATTGAAAACAACGTACTTCCTTTCGGAAGTGCTGCGTGATGTTGTTCACATTTTACCCATGAGGCATAACACCAAAGAGTTAGGCTGCGGATGCTGATTTTGATCAAAAAATGGCATAACGATTAAACAATAGTGACAAAATCCCGGAGAAAAGCGTGATCGGGCGCACTTACTTTTGGTAAAGATACGCCCCAATAAGATTAAATTCGGAAATAACCGGCTGTTTCAGCAAGCTTGCCTGAAAAGGGGGATTAAAAGGTGAGCACTTTGTCGGCGGCCAGCGTCCATTGCGCCAGTTCCACCAGCGTTCCGACTTCCACGCCGTCGATCAGCGGCAGTGTCGTGATCCCGCGCCCGTCCGTGCAGGTCTTGCACAGTTTTACCGGGACGTTCTGGGCAGTAAGGATCTCCAGCATCTGCTGGATGTTATAGCCTTCTGTGGGCTTCTGACCGCGCAAACCCGCCGTAACGGCATCCGACAGCAGAAACAGACGAAGGTCGAGGTCGCTCGCCTGTTCACGTAACGCGATCGCCAGCCGCAGGCTGTTAAATAACGATTCGCTACCGTATGCCGCACCGTTGGCAATGATCACTATCTTTTGCATGTTGACTCCTGTTAGCGGGGAAGTTTGAATTGTCAGTCATTTATGTTACCGCGCAAGCGGGGTGATACCAACGAAAGTCTGAGGAAAAGGAGAGCCTGGCAAGAGTAAGGATATTCCTGAAAGTGTGAGAAAACCTGCAAAACGACGAGGAGTCAGGTAAGCTTTTAAAGGTTAAGTTAACTGAATTCCGTAAGAAGCTATCGTCAATTTGAGTCGTTTTGTATCGCATTCCCTCCCTCTCTGGTTACTCTTGCTGTTAGCAGGCGGTCACGCCAGTGCACAATCCTCCTTTATGCAACAGGCCGAAAATCCCTTTGATAATAACCAGGACGGGTTGCCCGATCTGGGCATGGCTCCCGAATCGCATGAAGGCGAAAAACATTTCGCCGAGATGGTAAAAGCCTTTGGCGAGGCGAGCATGATCGACAACGGTCTGGACACCGGCGAGCAGGCAAAGCAATTTGCCTTTGGCCAGGTGCGCGATGCGGTGAGTGAACAGGTGAATCAACAACTGGAATCCTGGCTGTCGCCATGGGGGAAGGCCAGCGTCAACGTGCAGGTCGATAACGAAGGCAATTTCAACGGTAGTCGCGGAAGCTGGTTTGTCCCCTGGCAGGATAACTCGCGCTACCTCACCTGGAGTCAACTGGGTCTTACTCAGCAGGATGACGGGCTGGTGAGTAATGTGGGTATCGGCCAGCGCTGGGTGCGTGACGGCTGGCTGCTCGGCTATAACACTTTCTACGATAATCTGCTCGATGAAAACCTCCAGCGCGGCGGGCTGGGCGCTGAAGCGTGGGGGGAATACCTGCGGCTGTCGGCCAATTATTACCAGCCGTTTGCCTCATGGCGCGCCCATACGCCGACGCTGGAGCAACGAATGGCGCGCGGTTACGACGTAACGGCGCAAATGCGACTGCCGTTCTACGAATATCTCAATACCAGCGTTAGCGTGGAACAATATTTTGGTGACAGCGTCGATCTGTTCGATTCCGGAACGGGCTATCACAATCCGGTGGCGGTGAAACTGGGGCTGAATTACACCCCGGTCCCGCTGGTCACGGTCACCGCCCAGCACAAGCAGGGGGAGAGCGGTCTCAGCCAGAACAACCTCGGGCTTAACCTGAACTACCGCTTCGGCGTACCGCTGAAAAAACAACTGGCTGCCAGCGAGGTGGCGGAGAGCCAGTCGCTGCGCGGAAGCCGCTACGATCATCCGCAGCGCAACAACCTACCGACGATGGAGTATCGTCAGCGCAAAACCCTGAGCGTATTTCTGGCAACCCCACCGTGGGATCTGCATCCGGGCGAAACGGTGCCGCTAAAATTGCAGGTACGTAGTCGGCATGGCGTTCGTCATCTCACCTGGCAGGGGGACGCGCAGGCGCTGAGCCTGACGGCGGGGACAAACGCGGAAAGCGTTGAGGGTTGGACGGTGATTATGCCGGCCTGGGACAGCAGCGAAGGCGCGAATAACCGCTGGCAGTTGTCGGTAGTGGTGGAAGATGAGAAGGGGCAGCGTGTCTCTTCCAATGAGATCACGCTCACGCTGACGGAACCCTTTATGGCAATGCCAGGGGACGATCCGCGCTGGAGGTTGCTCCCGGAGGAGTAATCAGAAGATACGTTCCTGATGCACCCACACTGCCGCTTCAACACGTGATTTAAGCTTCATCTTCTTCAGCATATGCTTCACGTGGACTTTCACCGTGCTCTCGGTGATATCCAGGCGGCGGGCAATCATTTTGTTCGGTAGACCCTGGGCGATAAGCTTCAGAATGTCACGCTCACGCGGGGTGAGTTGGGTGACATCGCGATCGGAGGTGGCGCGGTTGGCGCGCAGGCTGGCATCCAGCACCGGCGTTAACGCTTCGCTTAAGACCATCTCTCCGGCGGCAGCCTGCTGTAACGACTTAAGCAGATCTTCCGGTTCCATATCCTTCAACAGATAACCATCAGCCCCGCGCTTGAGCGCCGTCACGACATCTTCCTCATGATTCGACACGCTAAAGACGACGATCCGTCCGGACAGCGCTTTCTCACGTAATTTGTCGAGGGTTTCCAGCCCGTTCATCCCCGGCATGTTCAGGTCGAGCAGGATCAGATCCGGGTCAAGCGATTCGGCCAGTTCGATACCCTGTTCGCCGTTGCTGGCTTCACCGACCACGGTGATATCGGGCGCCATGCTGACAAGCTGTTTGACGCCGGTCCGCAACATCGGATGATCGTCGATGAGCAGGATAGTTGCCGGTTCCTGATTATTCATGGGTATCTCCTTGAACTTCTGTGAAGTATTTTTCGGGAATAAACGTGACAGCGACTTCAGTGCCTCCCGTCTCGCGACGGCGTACCTGGCAATCTCCGCGCAGGCTCTGTGCCCGGTCGCGCATAATGATCATGCCATAGTGGTTACTGCGTTCGGCGTTCTCAGGAACGCCGCAGCCGTTGTCCTGTACAGTCAATTTTACCTGCTTGCCTTTCAGCGCCACGGTGACCACCACATCATCAGCGTGAGAATGCTTAAGCGCATTGCTTAAGGCTTCGCGGGCAATTTGCAGCAGGTGAATCGCCTGATGCGAAGGCACCAGGCGCGGTGGTAACTGGTAATCCAGTTTCACCGTAAAACCAAAACGGGCGCTGTATTCCTGGCAGCTGGCTTCCAGCGCGGGGCGCAGACCGGGTTCCGTCAGCCGTAAGCGAAACGTCGTCAACAGTTCACGCAGTTGCGCCCATGACGCATTCAGCTCGTTGCGGATCTGGCCGAGCAGGTCGCGGCTGCTGTCCGGCAATGTCTCTCCCTGCATTTGCAGGCAACTGACCTGCATCTTCATACAGGACAGTGATTGTGCAATAGAATCATGCAGTTCGCGCGCAATGGTTGCACGCTCTTCCATGACAATCAACTGCTGCTGGCGTTCCTGATTGCGATCCAACGCCAGCGTCGCGGTGAGCTGTTCCACGACGGTATCCACCAGTTGCTGCTGATCGTGACTCAGGTGACGCCCCTGCGGCAGGGTCGCCAGCAAAATGCCGTACTGGGTATGGGTGTCCGTTAAGCGCCATTTCAGCGTCATTCCCCCTTCAATTGGCGGCAGCGACTCGCGGGGACAGAGATGGCACCCTTTATCATCACAGCTGATATCGGACTGGCAGGTAAATTCCTGATGGTTCTCTTCATCTTCCTGGTCATAAACCCGCAGTTCGATGTCATGCATTTGGGTCAGGTTTTGCAGACCGTTCAGCACCGGGGAGAGACGTTCGCAAAGCGGCACTGGCGAATGCAGACGGCGGTTGGCCTGCCAGAGAAAAGAGAGGATCTGGTTTTTCTGCTCCAGCCCGGCCGTTTTTTCTTTGACGCGTTGTTCGAGCACCGAATAGCTTTCCGCCAGTTCGTCGGACATGTTATTGAGCGCGTCGCCGAGCATCGCCATCTCATTACGCCCGCCGATCTGCGCGCGTTGGGTAAAGTCGCGCTGACTGACGGCACGGGCCATCGACAACAGTTGCTTCCACGGCTGAAGCAGTCGCGCCCGCAGCCAGATAATGGTAAAGACCAGCAGCAGCGCCATAAAAATCGCCATCACCCGGTGCACCATCACCACGCGTTCGATGCGCATTTCGGTGGTGTGGTCAAACGCGGAGACGAGCCGATCAAGGCCAGCGACAAACTGGTTGACGTCGGCCGCGACGGCGTCTCTGCTACTGGCTTGCCGCAGGCCGGGGGAGAGTTCGCGATGCCAGTAATCCTGGAGGGCGCGCAGTTGTTCCTGCTGACCGTCGCGTTCTGCTGCGCGGGTCAGTTCCGGGCTGAACGCGGTCTGCTCCATCTCATCAAGCAATTTCTGGTCGTCAGCGCTCAGTGGTACCGCGGCGAGCAGTCGATAGCTTTGCATCCGCAGCGATCCGGTTTTATTAATGGCGTGCGCGCTACCCTGGACGCCCTGAACCAGCCAGCCAGAGACAGCCATACCCGCCACGCCGATCGCGGTTGAGAGCATCACAATAAGCGCCACCTGGTTAACCAGCGTGAGCGGAGAGAGACAACGTTTTAGCATAAAACCTTCTTCCTTCAGGTCTCCGGACAGCGAATGGGGAAACCTCAATGAATGACGAGAGTGCCGGGCAGAATCGGCAGTGGCGTTATTCTCGACCATCCCCTGGAGTATACCCATACCTAAAGCGAGTTACCTCTTAATTGCCGTATCCGGAGGGGATTTGAGGAAGGGGGTAGCTGCGGCAGGCAGCACTGTGAAAAACCACGTATTTTTTGGCGAATTATCCTACTCACTTAGGGTGATCATGATTTTTCCGTTGAGATATCGACAACTTTTCCTTTGATTTATATCAACTTACCTCGCGCTGTAAACCCTAATGTTTCAGGCATCGAATCGAGTATCAGAGGTGTCTATGAGTCACTCATCCGCCCCCGAAAGGGCATCTGGAGCTGTAATCACAGAATGGCGGCCGGAAGATCCGGCATTCTGGGCACAGCGAGGTCATCGTATCGCCAGTCGCAACCTGTGGATTTCTGTCCCCTGTCTGCTGCTGGCGTTTTGCGTCTGGATGTTATTCAGTGCTGTTGCGGTGAATCTGCCGAAAGTCGGTTTCACGTTTACCACTGAACAGTTGTTTATGCTGACGGCGTTACCGTCGGTCTCTGGCGCGTTATTACGTGTGCCTTACTCCTTTATGGTACCGGTCTTCGGCGGTCGTCGCTGGACCGCGTTCAGTACCGGGATCCTGATTATCCCGTGCGTCTGGTTAGGGTTCGCGGTGCAGGATACGTCCACACCGTTCAGTACCTTTATCGTGATTTCATTGCTGTGCGGCTTTGCCGGCGCAAACTTTGCCTCCAGTATGGCGAACATCAGCTTCTTCTTTCCAAAGCAGAAGCAGGGCGGTGCGCTTGGGTTGAACGGCGGTCTGGGAAATATGGGCGTCAGCGTGATGCAACTGATTGCGCCGCTGGTGGTCTCGCTGTCGATCTTCGCTGTCTTTGGCAGCCACGGCGTTGAGCAACCGGATGGTTCGCAACTGTATCTGGCGAATGCCGCATGGATCTGGGTGCCGTTCCTCGCCTTCTTCACGCTGGCGGCCTGGTTTGGTATGAACGAACTGGCGACCTCAAAAGCATCGTTGAAGGAGCAATTGCCGGTTCTCAAGCGCGGTCATCTGTGGATCATGAGCCTGCTTTATCTGGCGACGTTCGGCTCGTTCATAGGGTTTTCCGCAGGTTTTGCGATGCTGTCAAAGACCCAGTTTCCGGAGATTCAGATCCTGCATTATGCATTTTTTGGTCCCCTGGTTGGCGCGCTGGCGCGTTCTGCGGGCGGGGCGATCTCTGACCGATTAGGCGGGACTCGTGTCACGCTGGTGAACTTCGTGCTGATGGCGATTTTCAGCGGTCTGCTGTTCCTGACCTTACCAACCAACGGCGCGGGCGGCAGTTTCATCGCCTTCTTCGCGGTCTTCCTTGCCTTGTTTATGACGGCCGGGCTGGGTAGCGGCTCCACCTTCCAGATGATCTCCGTTATCTTCCGTAAGCTGACGATGGATCGCGTGAAGGCGGAAGGCGGCTCTGAAGAGAAAGCGATGCGCGAAGCGGCGACTGATACGGCAGCAGCGTTAGGCTTTATCTCTGCGATTGGCGCGATTGGCGGCTTCTTTATCCCGAAAGCGTTTGGTACCTCGCTGGCCTTAACCGGCTCACCGGTTGACGCGATGAAAGTCTTCCTGATCTTTTATATCGCCTGTGTGATTATCACCTGGTTGGTATACGGACGACATTCGAAAAAATAAAAACAGCAGTCATGTATTCCCCATTGCGCGGCGTTAGACCGCGCTTTTTTTTGCCTCTAATTAGTTACAACATACTATTGGTTTTATTGTCACGTCGTTCTGTCAGTTCGTTGCGAAAAGAGGTCAACCAGAGGGGCATACCCCTTAATACCCACTCGTAAAGAATTTAACATTTACGGAAAATACGATTGAAAAAATAAGCTTTAAAAACAGATGGATATAGTTAAATGTCCAATCCTCCAAAAGGGGTATTTCAAAAATTACCCTCCGTTTTCATCCCTGTATGCCTTGATCGTTATCAATTCTCACGACCTTTCAGAGCGTTACCTTCGCTCTCAATCAAGCAATGTCGATTTATCAGAGAGCCGTCAGGCTCCACAGGAGAGAACCGATGAGTAAATTCCTGGACCGGTTTCGCTACTTCAAGCAGAAGGGTGAAACCTTTGCCAATGGGCACGGCCAGCTTCTCGAAACCAACCGGGACTGGGAGGATGGATATCGCCAGCGTTGGCAGCACGATAAAGTTGTGCGCTCAACCCACGGGGTTAACTGCACCGGCTCATGTAGCTGGAAAATCTACGTTAAAAACGGTCTGGTGACCTGGGAAACCCAGCAAACCGACTACCCACGTACCCGTCCGGACATGCCAAACCACGAGCCTCGAGGCTGTCCGCGTGGTGCGAGTTACTCCTGGTATCTCTACAGTGCTAACCGACTGAAATACCCGCTGATGCGCAAACGTCTGATGAAGATGTGGCGTGAGGCGAAGACACTGCACAGCGATCCGGTTGACGCCTGGGCGTCCATCATCGAAGACGCCGATAAAGCAAAAAGCTTTAAACAAGCGCGTGGTCGCGGTGGTTTCGTCCGTTCTTCCTGGCAGGAAGTGAATGAGCTGATTGCCGCTTCTAACGTCTATACCGTGAAAACGTACGGCCCGGACCGCGTGGCGGGCTTCTCGCCGATCCCGGCGATGTCGATGGTTTCTTATGCGTCCGGTGCGCGTTATCTCTCCCTGATTGGCGGCACCTGCCTGAGCTTCTACGACTGGTACTGTGACCTGCCTCCGGCGTCTCCGCAGACCTGGGGTGAGCAGACCGACGTGCCGGAATCCGCTGACTGGTACAACTCCAGCTACATCATCGCCTGGGGATCTAACGTTCCGCAGACCCGTACGCCGGATGCCCACTTCTTTACCGAAGTCCGTTATAAAGGCACCAAAACCGTTGCGGTAACGCCGGACTACGCTGAAATCGCCAAGCTGTGCGACCTCTGGCTGGCGCCGAAGCAGGGCACCGATGCGGCGATGGCGCTGGCAATGGGTCACGTCATGCTGCGTGAATTCCATCTCGACAATCCGAGCCAGTACTTTACCGACTACGTACGTCGCTACACCGACATGCCGATGCTGGTGATGCTGGAAGCGCGTGACGGTTACTATGCCGCGGGCCGTATGCTGCGCGCTGCTGACCTTGTGGATGCGCTGGGCCAGGAAAATAATCCGCAATGGAAAACCGTTGCCATTAACAACAATGGTGACATGGTTGCGCCGAACGGCTCGATTGGTTTCCGCTGGGGTGAAAAAGGCAAATGGAACCTCGAGCAGCGCGATGGTACGACCGGTGCCGAGACAGAACTGCAATTGAGTCTGCTGGGTAGCCAGGACGAGATCGCCGAGGTGGGCTTCCCGTACTTTGGTGGTGAAGGCACCGAGCACTTCAATAAAGTCGAACTGGAAAACGTGTTGCTGCACAAACTGCCGGCTAAACGTCTGCAACTGGCAGACGGCACAACGGCGCTGGTTACCACCGTCTATGACCTGACGATGGCTAACTACGGTCTGGAACGCGGTCTGAACGATGCCAACTGCGCCACCAGTTATGACGACATCAAAGCGTATACCCCGGCATGGGCAGAACAGATTACCGGCGTGCCGCGTGCACAGATCACACGCATCGCGCGTGAGTTTGCCGACAACGCCGATAAGACGCATGGCCGTTCGATGATCATCGTCGGTGCCGGTCTGAACCACTGGTATCACCTCGATATGAACTATCGTGGTCTGATCAACATGCTGGTGTTCTGTGGCTGTATCGGCCAGAGCGGCGGCGGCTGGGCGCACTATGTCGGCCAGGAAAAACTGCGTCCGCAGACCGGCTGGCAGCCGCTGGCGTTTGCCCTTGACTGGCAGCGTCCGGCACGTCACATGAACAGTACGTCGTACTTCTACAACCACTCCAGCCAGTGGCGCTATGAGACCGTTACCGCGCAGGAACTGCTGTCACCACTGGCGGATAAATCGCGTTACAGCGGTCATCTGATTGATTTCAACGTGCGTGCTGAGCGCATGGGCTGGCTGCCGTCCGCACCGCAGCTTGGTACCAACCCGTTGACTATCGCCGAAGACGCGAAGAAAGCCGGGATGACGCCGGTGGATTACACCGTCAAATCACTGAAAGAAGGTTCGATCCGTTTCGCGGCCGAGCAGCCGGAGAACGGGAAAAACCATCCGCGCAACCTGTTCATCTGGCGCTCCAACCTGCTGGGCTCATCCGGTAAGGGGCATGAATACATGCTGAAATACCTGCTGGGAACTGAACACGGGATCCAGGGGAAAGATCTGGGTCAGCAGGGAGGCGTGAA
Organism: Citrobacter sp. CFNIH10; assembly: GCF_002934585.1. Lineage (NCBI taxonomy): Bacteria > Pseudomonadati > Pseudomonadota > Gammaproteobacteria > Enterobacterales > Enterobacteriaceae > Citrobacter > Citrobacter sp. CFNIH10. Next base: position 4,052,964 of record NZ_CP026216.1, on the reverse strand, counting down.
GCCGGAAGAAGTGGAATGGCAGGACAACGGTCTCGACGGCAAGCTGGACCTGGTCGTGACGCTGGACTTCCGTCTGTCGAGTACCTGTTTGTACTCCGACATCGTGCTGCCAACGGCGACCTGGTATGAAAAAGACGACATGAATACCTCGGATATGCATCCGTTTATTCATCCGCTGTCTGCGGCCGTTGACCCGGCCTGGGAATCGAAAAGCGACTGGGAAATCTACAAGGCTATCGCGAAGAAATTCTCAGAAGTCTGCGTGGGGCATCTCGGGAAAGAGACAGATGTCGTCACGCTGCCGATTCAACACGATTCTGCCGCCGAACTGGCGCAGCCGCTGGACGTGAAGGACTGGAAAAAAGGCGAATGCGATCTGATTCCGGGCGTCACCGCGCCGCACATTATGACCGTTGAACGCGATTACCCGGCGACTTATGAACGGTTCACCTCGATCGGCCCGCTGATGGAGAAAATCGGTAACGGCGGTAAAGGGATCGCCTGGAATACTCAGAGCGAAATGGACCTGCTGCGTAAGCTTAACTACACCAAGGCAGACGGCCCGGCAAAAGGCCAACCAATGCTCAACACCGCCATTGACGCGGCAGAGATGATCCTGACCCTGGCGCCAGAAACGAATGGCCACGTGGCGGTAAAAGCCTGGGCCGCGCTCAGCGAGTTTACCGGACGCGACCATACGCATCTGGCGACCAATAAAGAAGAGGAAAAAATCCGCTTCCGCGATATCCAGGCGCAGCCGCGTAAGATCATCTCCAGCCCGACGTGGTCCGGTCTGGAAGACGAACACGTCTCTTACAACGCCGGTTACACCAACGTACATGAGCTGATTCCGTGGCGTACGCTGACCGGTCGTCAGTCGCTGTATCAGGATCACCAGTGGATGCGTGATTTCGGCGAAAGCCTGCTGGTTTACCGTCCGCCTATCGACACCCGTTCGGTGAAATCAGTGATGGGCGAGAAATCCAACGGTAACCCGGAAAAAGCGCTCAACTTCCTGACGCCACACCAGAAATGGGGCATCCACTCTACCTACAGCGACAACCTGCTGATGCTGACCTTGTCACGCGGCGGCCCGATTGTGTGGATGAGTGAAACCGACGCCAAAGATTTGGGCATTGAAGATAACGACTGGATCGAAGTGTTCAACAGTAACGGTGCCCTGACGGCGCGTGCGGTGGTAAGCCAGCGTGTTCCGGCCGGGATGACCATGATGTATCACGCCCAGGAACGTATCGTGAACCTGCCAGGGTCTGAAATTACCCAGCAGCGCGGCGGGATCCACAACTCAGTGACCCGTATTACGCCAAAACCCACTCACATGATTGGTGGCTATGCGCAACTGGCCTACGGCTTTAACTACTACGGTACCGTCGGTTCAAACCGTGATGAATTTGTTGTGGTACGTAAGATGAAGAACATTAACTGGTTGGATGGCGAAGGCAATGACCAGGTACAGGAGAGCGTAAAATGAAAATTCGTTCACAAGTCGGCATGGTGCTGAATCTCGATAAGTGCATCGGCTGCCACACCTGTTCTGTGACCTGTAAAAATGTCTGGACCAGCCGCGAAGGGATGGAATACGCCTGGTTCAATAACGTGGAAAGCAAGCCTGGCGTTGGTTTCCCGAATGACTGGGAAAACCAGGAGAAATGGAAGGGCGGCTGGATCCGTAAAATCAACGGCAAACTGCAGCCGCGTATGGGGAACCGTGCGATGCTGCTCGGTAAAATTTTCGCCAACCCGCATCTGCCGGGAATTGACGACTATTACGAGCCGTTTGACTACGACTACCAGAACCTGCACAACGCGCCGGAAAGTAAGCACCAGCCGATTGCCCGTCCACGCTCGCTGATTACCGGCAAGCGGATGGACAAAATCACCAGCGGTCCGAACTGGGAAGAAATTCTGGGTGGCGAATTTGAAAAACGCGCCAAAGACCAGAACTTCGAAAACATGCAGAAGGCGATGTACGGTCAGTTTGAAAACACCTTCATGATGTATCTGCCGCGCCTGTGCGAGCACTGCCTCAACCCGGCGTGCGTGGCGACCTGCCCGAGCGGCGCCATCTACAAGCGTGAAGAAGACGGCATCGTGCTGATCGACCAGGATAAGTGCCGCGGCTGGCGGATGTGCATCACCGGCTGTCCGTACAAAAAGATCTACTTCAACTGGAAGAGTGGGAAGTCCGAGAAGTGCATCTTCTGTTATCCGCGTATTGAAGCTGGCCAGCCAACCGTCTGTTCCGAAACCTGCGTGGGCCGTATTCGTTATCTCGGCGTACTGCTGTATGACGCAGATGCGATTGAAAGCGCGGCGAGCACCGAACACGAAAAAGATCTGTATCAGCGCCAACTGGATGTCTTCCTCGATCCGAACGACCCGGTGGTCATCGAACAGGCGCTGAAAGACGGTATTCCATTGAGCGTGATTGATGCCGCACAGCAGTCGCCGGTTTATAAAATGGCGATGGACTGGAAGCTGGCACTGCCGCTGCATCCGGAATATCGCACGCTGCCGATGGTATGGTATGTGCCGCCGCTGTCCCCGATTCAGTCGGCGGCGGATGCGGGTGAGCTTGGCAGCAACGGCATTCTGCCGGACGTCGACAGCCTGCGTATTCCGGTTCAGTACCTTGCTAACTTGCTCACCGCAGGCGATACCCAACCGGTGCTGCTGGCGCTGAAACGGATGCTGGCGATGCGTCACTATAAACGTGCGGAAACCGTTGACGGTAAAGTGGATACCCGCGCGCTGGAAGAGGTGGGCTTAAGCGAAGCACAGGCGCAGGAGATGTACCGCTATCTGGCGATTGCCAACTACGAAGATCGTTTTGTCGTACCGAGTAGCCATCGTGAACTGGCGCGTGATGCGTTCCCGGAGAAAAGCGGTTGTGGCTTTACCTTCGGCGACGGTTGCCACGGTTCTGACACCAAATTCAACCTGTTCAACAGCCGCCGCATTGACGCCATCGATGTGACCAGCAAAACGGAGCCGCACCAATGATTGAACTCGTCATTGTTTCGCGTCTGCTCGAGTACCCGGATGCTGCCCTGTGGCAGCATCAGCAGGAACTGTACGATGCACTCGCGTCATCTGAAAATCTTGATAAAGAGGATGCGCATACGCTCAGCGTTTTCCTGCGCGATTTAACCGCGCAGGAGATGCTGGATGTGCAGGCCAACTACAGCGAACTGTTTGACCGCGGTCGGGCAACCTCGCTATTGCTGTTCGAACATGTCCACGGTGAGTCACGCGACCGCGGTCAGGCGATGGTTGATCTGATGGCGCAGTACGAGCAGCACGGTTTACAGCTCGACAGTCGTGAATTGCCGGATCATCTGCCGCTGTATCTGGAATACCTGGCACAGTTGCCGAAGCGCGAGGCGCTGGGCGGGTTGCAGGACATCGCCCCGATTCTGGCGCTACTGAGTGCGCGTCTGCAACAACGTGAAAGCCGCTATGCGGTGCTGTTCGACCTGCTGCTGAAGCTGGCGAATGCGACGATCGACAGTGACAAAGTTGCCGAAAAAATTGCCGATGAAGTTCGCGACGATACGCCGCAAGCGCTCGATGCGGTCTGGGAAGAAGAGCAGGTGAAATTCTTTGCCGATCAGGGCTGCGGCGAGTCTGAAATCTCCGCTCACCAGCGTCGTTTTGCCGGAGCCGTTGCGCCGCAATATCTGAATATCACCACCGGAGGACAGCAATAATGCACTTCCTGAATATGTTCTTCTTTGACATCTATCCGTATATCGCCGGGTCTGTGTTTCTGATTGGTAGCTGGCTGCGTTATGACTACGGTCAGTATACCTGGCGCGCCGCGTCCAGCCAGATGCTGGATCGCAAGGGGATGAACATGGCCTCAAACCTGTTCCACTTCGGGATTCTGGGGATCTTCGCCGGTCACTTCCTCGGTATGCTGACGCCGCACTGGATGTATGAAGCGTGGCTGCCTATTGAAGTGAAACAGAAGATGGCAATGATTGGCGGCGGCGCGGCGGGCCTGATGTGTCTCGTGGGCGGCGTGTTGTTGCTCAAACGTCGTCTGTTTAGCCCACGCGTGCGGGCGACCACCACCGGCGCTGACATCCTGATCCTCTCGCTGCTGGTGATCCAGTGTGCGCTGGGACTGTCGACCATTCCGTTCTCCGCCCAGCATATGGACGGCAGCGAAATGATGAAACTGGTGGGATGGGCGCAGTCTGTGGTGACGTTCCACGGGGGGGCATCGGCGCATCTGGAGGGGGTGGCGTTTATCTTCCGTCTGCACCTGGTACTGGGGATGACGCTGTTCCTGCTGTTCCCGTTCTCCCGTCTGGTACACATCTGGAGCGCGCCCGTGGAGTATCTGACGCGCAAATACCAGATTGTTCGCGCCCGTCACTGATGGGTGGCTTTATCAGAAACCTCGCATTCGCGGGGTTTTTTTTCGCCCCAGCCGAGGTTATTTCCTGCCGCCGCAAACAGAATTAACGCGCCGCCTGTCAGTTGTGTGGCGTTAAGTGAATGACCAAACACCACGTTATCGACGACGATCGCCACCACCGGATAAATAAACGACAGCGAACCGGTAACAGGGGTGGGCAATTTCTGAATGGCGCTGTACAGCAACTGGTACATGATGCCGGTATGAACAATCCCCAGCGTCAGTAAGATACCCCACGGGTATGCGTGGATGAGCGCCGGGAACTGGGCCAGCGGCAAGAGCATGACCACTCCCGTCAGCACCTGAATAAAGGCAATATGCTGTGGCGCGATGCTTCTCAGTCTGCGGGTAATGATTGCCGTCAGGGCGTAAAAGAACGCTGCACCAAGTGCGAGGGCCACACCGGTTAACCAGGCTGTAGGATGGCCTCCGGTCAGTTCACCCGATAATAAAATGACCACGCCACCAAAGGCGAGGAACAGCCAGCCCCATTTCACTGCACTGACTCGCTCGCCCATCAGCATTCCCATCATCACCAGCATAAAGGGCTGGGTGTTGTACACCACGGTCGACAGACCGATTGAGATGCGCTCGTAGGCGGCAAACAGCAGCAACCAGTTTACGACCAGCGCGATGCCGCCCAGGATTGCCAGCCCCAACGTGACGCTGGTCAGCGGGCTAAACGGTTGTTTGCTGAGACGGATAAAGAGAAATAGCGCGATAGCCCCAATCAGGCAGCGCCAGAACACCACGTCAGTAACCGGCAGGCCGGAAAGTAACACAAACGCGCCGATTGAACCGGAAATCACCATTGCCAGGCTCATTTGCCAGACGCCTTGCTGAAGATCACGCATCACACACCTCCTGATTGAAGGCTCTATTTTCGAAAATGGCTGTTCGCTTTTACAGCGTTGATATAAGGTGAAATGCGTGAATAACTTTTTATTATCAGGAAAAATTGATGAATGACCTTATTGATGAAATCGACCGACGGATAGTAGCGTGTCTGGTAGAAGATGCGCGGATGTCATTAAAGGTATTGAGTGGTCGGGTAGGATTGACTTCACCGAGTACCGCTGAGCGTGTGAAACGCCTGGAAGAGCGCGGCGTCATTCAGGGATATGGCGCGCAGGTAAACCTGACTGCGCTGGGATATACCTTGCAGGCGCTGGTACGGGTTCGGCCTTTACCGGGCCTGCTTCATAAAGTGGATAAATATATTCAGGCGATGCCCGAATGTATTGAAAGCGACAAAGTGACCGGCGAGGATTGTTTCGTTATCCGGCTGGTGGTGCGCACCATCGATCAACTCGATACCTTGCTTGATGGACTTTCCGAGCATGCGCAGTGTAATACATCGATCGTGAAAAGCTCGCCGGTGAAGCGCAGATTGCCACCGATGTAGCGTTTTGCTGGGTGCCGTTCGAATCGAAATTTCCCCGCATGGGCAGAATACAGGGCAACGTCGATTGATTTGGCAAAGGGATAACAGGGAAGTGATGGTGGTGGGGGAAGGATTACTCGGCGCGTTGCGCCTCGCCCTTCGGGTCGTTGCCTGCGGCAACGCTTTCTCGCTACGCTCGAATCGAACCTTAATCGAAGCTTCTCATCCTTCCCCGCATGGGCAGAATATAGGGAAACATCAATTGATTTGGCAAAGGGATAACAGGGAAGTGATGGTGGTGGGGGAAGGATTCGAACCTTCGAAGTCGATGACGGCAGATTTACAGTCTGCTCCCTTTGGCCGCTCGGGAACCCCACCAGGGGTAAATATATTGTCAGAACTTACAGCGTGAATGGTGGTGGGGGAAGGATTCGAACCTTCGAAGTCGATGACGGCAGATTTACAGTCTGCTCCCTTTGGCCGCTCGGGAACCCCACCACGGGGTAATGCGTTTTACTGGCCTGCTTCCATTTCGGGAAGCGGGGCGCATCATATCAAATGATGCGCCCCTGTAAAGCATTCCGGCGAGAAAAATAAACTGGTTGCCTGATTTTTACCCGTAAAGGCGTAAAAGCTAACCAATTCATTTCTCAGTCGATTAAAGAATAATCGTCCGGTTGCCGTACACAAACACGCGCTGGGCAAGTACCTGATACAACGCGCGGCTCAGAACGTTCTTTTCGACGTCGCGCCCGGCGCGCATCATGTCTTCGGCCGAGTAGGTGTGATCCACATGGATGACGTCCTGCATGATGATCGGACCTTCGTCCAGATTGTCATTCACGTAGTGCGCCGTCGCGCCGATGATCTTCACCCCGCGCTCATAAGCCTGGTGGTAAGGGCGTGCGCCGATGAACGCCGGCAGGAACGAGTGGTGAATATTAATAATCTGGTTCGGGAAGCGCGCCACAAACTCCGGTGTCAGCACGCGCATATATTTCGCCAGCACCACGTAATCCGGTTGGTGCGCGTCAATCGCGTCCGCCATCTTCTGATCGTGCTCTTCACGGGTTAATCCTTCGTGACTGACCAGCTCGAAAGGAATTTCAAAACGCTCGACCAGCGAACGCAGCGTTTCGTGATTACCAATCACGGCGGCGATATCCACATCCAGACCGCCATAGTTGGCTTTCATTAACAGATCGCCCAGACAATGCGCTTCTTTGGTGACCAGAATCACCACGCGACGGCGCCCGGCAGGATTCAACTCGCGAATGGAGCCTTCCGGTAAGGCGCTATCCAGATCGGCCAGCAGCGTGGCGTCGTTAAAAATGCCTTCCAGTTCGGTGCGCATGAAAAAACGACCGGTGCGGTGGTCTACAAACTCATTGTTCTGCACGATATTCAGTTCATGTTTGTAGCAAATATTCGTAATACGCGCGATAAGCCCCTTCTGGTCAGGGCAGATGGTACGAAGCACTTTTCGTTGTAAAGAATGCATTGCAGCGGTAATCCTGTTGATGATGTTTGCTGAGTGAATACTGTCGGGCAATTGACTAGCCGCAGCATTTTTTAAATTTTTTACCTGAGCCACAAGGGCAGGGGTCGTTGCGTCCAAATTGCGGGCGTGTACCATCGATATAGTACCACTGACCGTTTTCTTTTAAAAAACGAGAACGTTCAATGATCGCCCCTGGTTTTTCGTGTTCGCGAAAACGGGCGACAAAACTGACGTAACCGGTGTTGTCCGCCTCAGACACGGTGTGTTCGAAAACGGTCAGCCCCAGCCATTCAGTTGTGGCAAATCCGGCACTGATCTCATCCCGGAAACGGGCCGCGTGACAGACCGAATGCCAGGTCCTGATCAAATAATCTGCGTCTTTCATCACAAAAGCGCAGTAGCGCGAACGCATGAGGTGCAATGGATCGGGTGCGACTTGCTCGCCAGACAGATATCGGTGGCAACATAGGCTATACTCGACTGCGCTACCACAGGGACAAAGCTGAGACACAAAAAACTCCCTGATAAAAAAACGGCGTATAAAAAAGCCTGGGTAGCACTATGTTAACTGAGCGTTGGAGATGTTGCTACGCCCGTAAGCCAGGGGAAGTTTGTTGGTCAAATGAGAAAAATGAAAATAGGTCTGGCGCTGGGCTCAGGTGCTGCGCGAGGCTGGTCCCATATTGGTGTCATCAAAGCCCTCAAACACATGGGCATTGATGTTGATATCGTCGCTGGGTGCTCCATCGGTTCGCTGGTTGGTGCCGCCTACGCCTGTAACAAATTGCCCGCGCTTGAAGAGTGGGTCTGTTCATTCAGCTATTGGGATGTCCTGCGTCTGATGGATCTCTCCTGGCGTCGGGGCGGACTGTTGCGCGGCGAGCGCGTCTTTAATCAATATCGCAACGTCATGCCCGTGGCTGAAATTGAACAGTGCAGCCGTCGGTTTGCGACGGTGGCGACCAATCTCAGCACGGGGCGTGAATTATGGTTTACGGAGGGCGATCTCCATCTTGCCGTTCGCGCATCCTGTAGTATTCCCGGCCTGATGTCGCCCGTCGCTCACAATGGCTACTGGCTGGTGGACGGCGGCGTCGTTAATCCGGTTCCCATCTCACTGACCCGCGCGCTGGGCGCGGATATTGTGATTGCCGTCGATCTGCAACACGACGCGCATTTGATGCAACAGGATCTGTTGTCATTGAATGTCAGCGATGACAGCCCGGAGGGAGATAATGACGGACTTTCCTGGCATGCGCGCCTGAAAGAACGGCTGGGCAATATTACCGCCCGCCGTGTGGTGACAGCGCCAACCGCGATGGAAATCATGACCACCTCGATTCAGGTGCTGGAAAATCGTCTCAAGCGTAATCGCATGGCGGGCGACCCGCCGGATATCTTAATTCAACCGTTCTGTCCACAAATCTCCACCCTGGATTTTCATCGCGCCAGCTCTGCCATAGAAGCAGGGCGATTAGCGGTAGAGAAAAAGATGGACGAGCTTTTACCTCTGGTGCGTGCCGGCGTTTGACGCACCATTTTTAACTACACTTAAGCATATTCTGACAGGCGTGTGTGGCAATAGCATGCCACTATTGAGTAAAGCCAGTCAGGGGAGAGAACATGACGCAGCCATTGGTCGGAAAACAGATTCTAATCGTTGAGGACGAGCCGGTTTTCCGCTCGCTTCTGGATTCGTGGTTTTCCTCTTTGGGAGCGACAACAGCTCTGGCGGCCGATGGCATAGAAGCACTGGACCGTTTAGCTGATTTCACACCCGATCTCATGATTTGCGATCTTGCAATGCCAAGAATGAACGGCCTCAGTCTGGTGGAGCATTTGCGTAATCGCGGTGACCAGACGCCGATTCTGGTGATCTCGGCGACAGAAAATATGGCGGATATTGCCAAAGCTTTACGTCTTGGCGTAGATGACGTCCTGCTGAAGCCGGTGAAAGACCTGACCCGACTGCGGGAAACGGTGTTTGCCTGCCTGTATCCGAATATGTTTAATTCCCGGGTTGAAGAAGAAGAGCGCCTGTTTCGCGACTGGGATGCGATGGTGGATAATCCTGCCGCCGCGGCAAAATTACTTCAGGAACTTCAACCTCCGGTGCAGCAGATTATTTCGCATTGCCGGGTCAATTACCGACAACTGGTTTCGGCGGATAAGCCTGGACTGGTGCTGGATATCGCGCCACTTTCGGATAACGATCTCGCATTTTATTGTCTGGACGTTACCCGGGCTGGCGACAACGGTGTGCTGGCGGCGTTACTCCTGCGGGCGTTATTTAATGGTCTGTTACAGGATCAACTTGCACATCAGAATCAGCGTCTGCCGGAACTGGGAGCATTATTGAAACAGGTCAACCATCTGCTTCGCCAGGCCAATTTACCCGGACAGTTTCCGCTATTAGTTGGCTATTATCACAGTGAGCTTAAAAATCTGATTCTGGTTTCTGCCGGACTCAATGCGACATTAAATACCGGATTGCATAATGTGCAGATCAGTAACGGCGTTCCACTGGGAACGTTGGGTAATACTTACCTTAACCAAATTAGCCAACGCTGCGACGCCTGGCAGTGTCAAATTTGGGGGGCAGGAGGTCGGCTACGTCTTATGTTGTCTGCGGAATGAACAATCGAGAGGGCGGATGCAAATTGCCGTATCTGCCTTTCTCTGCGGGTGTTACTATCTGCGCCAGTCTTATACGTATTTATCTTAATTATACGAACACGCATCCTTTTCGGACCTGAGGCTTGTGTCAGTCCTGATATACTCGATGCGATACAGATTGATGAACACGTTCAATACATGAACAGTCCAGGAGAATTTAAATGGCTGCCATTAACACGAAAGTCAAAAAAGCCGTTATCCCGGTAGCGGGATTAGGAACCAGGATGTTACCGGCGACGAAAGCGATCCCGAAAGAGATGTTGCCGCTGGTTGATAAGCCATTAATTCAGTATGTCGTAAACGAGTGTATTGCTGCGGGCATCACTGAAATTGTACTGGTGACGCACTCCTCGAAAAATTCGATCGAAAACCACTTCGATACCAGTTTCGAACTGGAAGCGATGCTGGAAAAACGCGTTAAGCGCCAGCTACTCGAAGAAGTTCAGTCTATTTGTCCGCCACACGTCACGATAATGCAGGTTCGTCAGGGGCTGGCAAAAGGCCTGGGCCATGCGGTATTGTGCGCCCATCCCGTGGTTGGTAATGAACCTGTCGCGGTTATTTTGCCTGACGTTATTCTTGATGAGTTTGAGTCCGATTTATCCCAGGATAATCTGGCTGAAATGATCCGTCGATTTGATGAAACCGGAAATAGCCAGATTATGGTTGAACCGGTCGCGGATGTGACCGCATACGGTGTGGTTGACTGTAAAGGCGTACCGCTGGCACCAGGTGAGAGCGTGCCAATGGTGGGCGTTGTGGAGAAACCGAAAGCCGATGTCGCCCCGTCAAACCTGGCGATTGTTGGCCGCTACGTGTTGAGCGCGGACATCTGGCCTCTGCTGGCGAAAACCCCTCCAGGCGCGGGTGACGAAATTCAGTTGACTGACGCGATTGACATGCTGATCGAAAAAGAGACTGTTGAAGCCTACCATATGAAAGGAAAGAGCCACGACTGCGGCAATAAATTAGGTTATATGCAGGCGTTTGTGGAATATGGCATTCGACATAATTCGCTTGGTAGCGAATTTAAGGCCTGGCTCGAAGAAGAGATGGGTATTAAAAAGTAACCAGACGTTATAATTAACGAACTGAGACGGCGCTGACATCCAGCGCCGTTTTTTTATACCAACGCTTGATGAGAAATCGTCAGATTGCAGGCATAAAAAATCCCGCAGAGCGCGGGATTTTAAGCAAGGAGATTACAGATTATTCCTTAATCAGGAAATCGTCCAGTTGTTTACCTTGCTCTTCCATTGCTTTCTTGATCACTGCCGGAGTACGACCCTGACCAGTCCAGGTTTTAGTTTCACCGTTTTCGTCAACGTAGCTATATTTAGCCGGACGCGCTGCACGTTTAGCTTTGGTACCGGATTTAACCGCCGCCATGCTATTCAGCAGTTCATTCGGATCAATACCGTCAGCAATCAGCATTTCACGATATTGTTGCAGTTTACGAGTGCGCTCTTCAACTTCAGCGGCTGCCGCGCTTTCTTCTTCACGACGTTCGTTAACAACAACTTCTAATTTTTCCAGCATTTCTTCCAGCGTCTCAAGGGTACATTCTCTTGCCTGCGCACGAAGAGTACGGATGTTGTTCAGAATTTTAAGTGCTTCGCTCATTGTAGTAATCTCAAACTTATATTGGGGGTGGTTTGTTGAGCTAATAATAGAGCGTTAAATTCAGATGTGCAATAGCCAGGAATGTAAGGAATTCAAAATTGCCCTTTATTTTTTGCCTGCAATAAATATCCGAACTTAAATTTTTCTTGAAGGAACGCACAAAAAAAGGCTTATTGGCTGAGCGGTTACTCCTTTTTTCAGGCGAGAACATCCGGATTCAGGTCACATTTTCACATGATGAAATAGACATTCATTGTAGTGATTTCAACCTTTTGTATTAGTTTTGTTGATGGGCACAGTCTATTACTTCGCAACAGTTATGTAGAACAGTAACAATAAGTTCAGGGTTTCCATTAGGTCAGTGTTGATAAGCAGCGTTGATGAATATCAAACGCACATTACGACAAGAATGGGAGCCACCGCGCATTGTTTGTTCAATTGTTAATTCGTATTTTCCGTACATTCGGCCCTACAGATTTTTCTCGCGCCGGGAGGGGGAGGCGGAAGATATAGCCAACGAGAACAGAACCTGGCACCGATAACGATTGAAATTATGCTACACTGCGCCCCGTCTTTATTTCACTTTGGTGAGGGTCTGTGGCCGATGGCACAGCTATATTTCTACTATTCAGCAATGAATGCAGGTAAGTCGACAGCCTTACTGCAATCTTCATACAATTACCAGGAACGCGGGATGCGTACTGTCGTATATACCGCGGAAATAGACGATCGTTATGGTGCGGGGAAAGTGAGTTCGCGTATCGGGTTGTCTTCTCCCGCCAAATTGTTTAACCAGAATTCATCGTTGTATGAAGAGATTGCAGCCGATAATGCGCGTCAACCTATTCATTGCGTGCTGGTGGATGAATGTCAGTTTTTAACCCGGCAGCAGGTTTATGAATTATCGGAAGTTGTTGATCAACTGGATATTCCGGTGTTGTGCTACGGATTACGCACTGATTTTCGCGGTGAACTATTTGTGGGTAGCCAATACCTGTTGGCGTGGTCAGATAAGCTGGTGGAATTAAAAACGATCTGCTTCTGCGGGCGTAAAGCAAGTATGGTGTTGCGTCTTGATCAGGCGGGCAGACCCTACAATGAAGGCGAGCAGGTAGTTATTGGCGGCAACGAGCGGTATGTCTCGGTCTGTCGTAAGCATTATAAGGAAGCGCTGGAGGAGGGCTCTCTGACGGCGATACAGGAACGCCATAGCCACGACTAATTTTACCTACTGATAAACGCTTAGCGACGTGCTGAACCGTTTACAGACCCGACCGTGGGGCGACAACAGAGACGGATTTCGGAGATAAAAAAGCGGCCTCATCAGAGGCCGCTTTTACGTTGTAACAGTTCAGCGAGAATTACGCAGATTTCTTTGCTTTTTTCTCTGCTTTCGGAGCAGCGGCAACTTCTTTCGCCGCCGGGGTGCCTTCAGAGAACTCACGACCGTAGAAGGTATCCAGCAGGATCTGTTTCAGTTCGGAGATCAGCGGGTAGCGCGGGTTAGCGCCGGTGCACTGGTCATCGAATGCATCTTCAGACAGCTTGTCAACGTGAGCCAGGAAGTCAGCTTCCTGAACGCCTGCTTCACGGATTGACTTCGGAATACCCAGTTCAGCTTTCAGGCTTTCCAGCCATGCCAGCAGTTTCTCAATCTTCGCAGCAGTACGGTCGCCCGGTGCGCTCAGACCCAGATGGTCTGCGATTTCAGCATAACGACGGCGTGCCTGCGGACGGTCATACTGGCTGAAGGCAGTCTGTTTGGTCGGGTTGTCGTTCGCGTTGTAGCGAATAACGTTGCTGATCAACAGGGCGTTCGCCAGACCATGCGGAATGTGGAACTGTGAGCCCAGTTTGTGCGCCATGGAGTGACACACGCCGAGGAAGGCGTTCGCAAACGCGATACCGGCGATAGTGGCTGCACTGTGAACACGTTCACGGGCGACCGGGTTTTTAGACCCTTCGTTGTAAGACGCCGGCAGGTTTTCTTTCAGCAGTTTCAGCGCTTGCAGTGCCTGACCATCAGAGAACTCAGAAGCCAGTACGGAAACGTAAGCTTCCAGGGCGTGAGTGACGGCATCCAGACCACCGAAGGCACACAGGGACTTCGGCATGTCCATGACCAGGTTAGCATCGACAATTGCCATATCCGGAGTCAGGGCGTAGTCAGCCAGCGGGTATTTCTGACCGGTCGCATCGTCAGTAACAACCGCAAACGGAGTTACTTCAGAACCGGTACCAGAAGTGGTGGTGACCGCAATCATTTTCGCTTTGACACCCATTTTCGGGAACTTGTAGATACGTTTACGGATGTCCATAAAGCGCAACGCCAGTTCTTCGAAGTGAGTTTCCGGATGTTCGTACATCACCCACATGATTTTCGCGGCGTCCATCGGGGAACCGCCACCCAGCGCAATGATCACGTCAGGTTTGAAGGAGTTTGCCAGCTCTGCACCTTTACGGACAACAGAGAGCGTCGGGTCCGCTTCCACTTCAAAGAACACTTCAGTTTCAACGCCAGCCGCTTTCAGTACAGAGGTGATCTGGTCTGCATAACCGTTGTTGAACAGGAAGCGGTCAGTCACGATGAGCGCACGTTTGTGGCCATCAGTAATCACTTCATCCAGCGCGATTGGCAGTGAGCCACGGCGGAAGTAGATAGATTTCGGAAGTTTGTGCCACAACATGTTTTCAGCTCGCTTAGCAACGGTTTTCTTGTTGATCAGGTGTTTCGGACCAACGTTTTCAGAGATGGAGTTACCACCCCAGGAACCACAACCCAGAGTCAGGGAAGGTGCGAGTTTGAAGTTATACAGGTCACCGATACCACCCTGAGATGCCGGGGTGTTGATCAGGATACGTGCGGTTTTCATCATCTGACCGAAGTAAGCCACGCGCTCCGGCTGGTTGTCCTGGTCGGTGTACAGGCAAGAGGTATGACCGATACCGCCCATCGCCACCAGTTTCTCCGCTTTAATGACCGCGTCTTCAAAATCTTTCGCACGGTACATCGCCAGCGTCGGGGACAGTTTTTCGTGAGCGAACGGTTCGCTCTCATCAACCACTTTCACTTCACCGATCAGGATTTTAGTGGTTTCTGGCACAGTGAAACCTGCCAGTTCAGCGATTTTGTACGCAGGCTGACCTACGATAGCGGCGTTCAGCGCGCCATTTTTCAGGATCACGTCCTGAACCGCTTTCAGTTCTTTGCCTTGCAGCATGTAGCCGCCGTGGCTGGCGAAACGTTCGCGAACGGCATCGTAAACGGAATCAACCACAACAACAGACTGTTCAGAAGCACAGATAACGCCGTTGTCGAAGGTTTTGGACATCAGTACAGAGGCGACTGCACGTTTGATATCAGCGGTTTCATCAATAACCACTGGCGTGTTACCTGCGCCCACACCGATAGCGGGTTTACCGGAGCTATATGCGGCTTTAACCATGCCCGGACCACCGGTCGCCAGAATCAGGTTGATATCCGGGTGGTGCATCAGTGCGTTAGACAGTTCAACGGAAGGTTGATCGATCCAGCCAATCAGATCTTTCGGCGCACCGGCAGCGATAGCAGCCTGCAGTACGATATCGGCCGCTTTGTTGGTAGCATCTTTTGCACGCGGATGCGGAGAAAAGATGATCGCGTTACGGGTTTTCAGGCTAATCAGAGACTTAAAGATTGCCGTAGAGGTTGGGTTAGTGGTTGGTACGATACCGCAGATGATACCAATTGGTTCAGCAATGGTGATGGTCCCGAAGGTGTCGTCTTCAGACAGCACGCCGCAGGTTTTTTCATCTTTGTAAGCGTTATAGATGTATTCAGAAGCAAAGTGGTTTTTAATCACTTTATCTTCGACGATACCCATACCGGATTCGGCAACGGCCATCTTCGCGAGAGGAATTCGAGCATCTGCAGCAGCCAGAGCGGCGGCGCGGAAGATTTTATCAACTTGTTCTTGAGTGAAACTGGCATATTCACGCTGGGCTTTTTTGACGCGCTCGACGAGTGCGTTAAGTTCAGCGACATTAGTAACAGCCATAATGCTCTCCTGATAATGTTAAACTTTTTTAGTAAATCATCTGCTCGATACGTGAGTATAGACAGCGGGCGTTAGTTTGTATAACAGCCAGAAAATCAATTGGTTACTTAACGTTCAGTTTGCTCTGATTTACTAAAAGAGCTTATGCGTCAGCGTCATCTAACTCTAACGCGTTACTTCCAGGTGGCGTAAGCAAGGTTACTCACTTCTGAGTAGTGATTACGTGATCTGGATCAAGATTTAGCAAAGCTGACACCTTTCAGCAGGCTGTTTTAGCCCTAAACGCTAAGTGTTGTGTAATTGTAGTGGTGAATAGGTTTCAAATTATCATAATTAAAACATATTAGTAACACTCAGGAATGGTAGCAATTTTACGTTTGCCCTGGTGAAATGTGCTGTGAAAAGGCGTATCTTCAGCACGGTTTTTACCCGGTTATTTTAACTTACTTTATACGGCTAACGCTTCGGAGCTAACCGTGATCCAAACGCTGTTTGATTTTCCTGTTTATTTTAAATTTTTCATCGGGTTGTTCGCGTTAGTGAACCCGGTTGGGATTATTCCTGTCTTCATCAGTATGACCAGCTACCAGACAGCGGCGGCGCGCAACAAAACGAACCTCACTGCTAACCTGTCCGTTGCGATCATTCTGTGGACCTCGCTATTCCTCGGCGACGGCATTCTGCAACTGTTCGGTATCTCAATTGATTCGTTTCGTATCGCCGGCGGGATCCTTGTGGTCACCATTGCGATGTCGATGATTAGCGGCAAACTGGGTGAGGATAAGCAGAACAAGCAGGAAAAATCAGAAACGGCGATCCGTGAAAGTGTAGGTGTGGTTCCCCTGGCGCTGCCGCTGATGGCAGGCCCCGGCGCGATCAGTTCAACCATTGTGTGGGGAACGCGTTATCACAGTGTGATGTACCTGCTTGGCTTCTTTGTGGCGATTGCGCTTTTTGCCCTGTGCTGTTGGGGACTCTTCCGCATGGCACCGTGGTTGGTGCGTGTTCTGGGCCAAACGGGTATTAACGTGATTACCCGAATTATGGGGCTACTTTTAATGGCGCTGGGCATCGAGTTTATTGTCACCGGTATTAAGGCCATATTTCCAGGACTTTTAAGCTAATTCGCTTTCAGATGAAATATCCCACGGAGCTGTTCACGGCTCCGTCTTTTTTATCATCCCGTCTCGTCACCTTTCTTACTTTCAGTCCCGCCTACCGGGAATCACTGATGCCTCTGTCGGTATTAAGTCCCTTGATTTAACAGTCTTTTTAATCCCTTTGCGAGGCTCTGCATTGTTATTTTGCTCACATCACAATCCGGGGCTTGCTGAAGGATAATTGAGATGATATTAGTTAATTCAATGAACTCGCAGATGAATGTGCTAAAAAATAACCAATTGTTAAATTTTTGTATATTTATACGCCTTTTGCAGAGATCAAGGGTCTCAGACGAATGGGGTATCAATAATTGATTGATTGCTAAGCGATTGTTGTTATTTTGCTTGTTTCGGAACGTTCCGCCGGAACGCAATTTTTTCTCTAAAAGAGAATTGCTTAACAAATCTGTAAATTGTATTGGCGGTTAATAAATGCTTTTGTTACTTTCCGACAGTTCATATTGCAGCGGATTGTTTGTTGATGAGAATAAATATCAACTAAGCAGTCTGGCCACTATTCATGCGCCCCCTGACAGGGGAGGTGCATAACGAATCGACGTAAGGTGATCAAACGAATCGCCAGAATAAATAAAGTCGGTGATAGCAGGCAGTAAACGACCTGGCAGCTGAAAGTCTCCGAAGCTGATCAGAGATCCCTGACGGGATTAACAGGCTGGTGATAAAACCAGTAATTATAATGAGGGAGTACAAACACAATGACCAACACGAAGAAAAGTTTAGTGGCGGCAGGAATTTTAACTGCGCTCATCGCCGGAAATGTCGCGACAGCTGCCGTCGTCCCCGCAGGTGTGCAACTGGCGGAAAAGCAGACGCTGGTGCGAAATAATGGTTCGGAAGTTCAGTCTCTCGATCCGCATAAAATCGAAGGGGTGCCGGAATCCAATATCAGCCGCGATCTGTTTGAAGGTTTAATCATCAGTGACGTCGACGGTAAACCGTCTCCGGGCGTGGCTGAGAAATGGGAAAATAAAGATTTTAAAGTCTGGACATTCCATCTGCGCAAAGACGCAAAATGGTCTGATGGCTCACCGGTGACGGCTCACGATTTTGTTTACAGCTGGCAGCGTCTGGCGAATCCGAATACCGCATCCCCGTACGCCAGTTATCTGCAGTATGGTCATATCGTCAATATTGATGACATCGTTGCCGGCAAGAAACCGCCAACCGATCTTGGCGTTAAAGCCATTGATGATAATACCTTTGAAGTGACCCTCAGCGAGCCTGTACCTTATTTCTACAAACTGCTGGTGCACTCATCCGTTTCCCCGGTTCCTAAAGCCGCCGTTGAAAAATACGGTGAGAAGTGGACTCAGCCAGCCAATATCATCACCAACGGTGCGTATAAGCTGAAAGACTGGGTGGTTAACGAGCATATCGTGCTCGAGCGCAATCCTAATTACTGGGACAACGCCAAAACGGTCATTAATCAGGTGACGTACCTGCCGATCGCATCAGAGGTGACAGACGTTAACCGTTACCGCAGCGGTGAAATCGACATGACCTATAACAACATGCCGATTGAACTGTTCCAGAAACTGAAAAAAGAGATCCCGAACGAAGTTCACGTTGACCCGTATCTGTGCACCTACTATTACGAAATCAATAACCAGAAAGCACCGTTTACGGATGTCCGCGTGCGTACCGCGCTTAAGCTGGCGCTGGACCGCGATATTATCGTTAATAAAGTGAAAAACCAGGGCGACCTGCCGGCATACAGCTTCACGCCTCCGTATACTGACGGCGCAAAACTGGCTGAACCAGAATGGTTTGGCTGGACGCAGGAAAAACGTAACGAAGAAGCGAAAAAATTACTGGCCGAAGCCGGATATACCGCTGATAAACCGTTGACCTTCAACCTGCTGTATAACACGTCCGATCTGCACAAGAAACTGGCTATCGCCGCGGCGTCCATCTGGAAGAAAAACTTAGGTGTGAACGTCAAGCTGGAAAACCAGGAATGGAAAACCTTCCTCGATACGCGTCATCAGGGCAACTATGATGTTTCTCGTGCGGCCTGGTGTGCGGATTACAACGAACCGACTTCCTTCCTGAACATGGTGTTGTCTGACAGCTCAAACAACACGACGCATTATAAGAGCCCGGCGTTTGACAAGATCCTTGCCGATGCGCTGAAAGCAACGAATGAAGAGCAGCGTACTGAGCTTTACGGCAAAGCCGAGCAGCAGCTTGATAAAGATTCTGCGATTGTGCCGGTGTTCTACTACGTCAACGCCCGTCTGGTGAAACCGTGGGTGGGTGGTTATACCGGTAAAGACCCGATGGATAATATCCACGTCAAAGATTTGTATATTATCAAGCATTAATGGCAAAGGGTGGGGCAGCAGACGTTGCCCCACAGTGTCTTTTTTCGTCGACTCTCAACACCTCTCATTAGCGGTTCTGCGTGAAGAGGTGTAAAGGCACACGCCAGAAGGTACGGGCAATGTTGAAATTTATTCTACGCCGCTGTCTGGAAGCAATTCCGACGCTGTTTATTCTTATTACCATTTCGTTCTTTATGATGCGTCTTGCGCCGGGAAGTCCCTTCACCGGTGAACGCGCGCTGCCGGCAGAAGTTCTGGCAAACATTGAAGCGAAATACCATCTTAACGACCCTATCATGACCCAGTATTTCAGCTATCTGAAGCAACTGGCGCACGGTGATTTCGGTCCTTCCTTTAAATACAAAGATTATACGGTTAACGACCTGGTCGCTTCGAGTTTTCCGGTATCGGCGAAACTGGGTCTTGCCGCCTTTTTTCTGGCCGTGATCCTCGGGGTGAGCGCTGGCGTAATTGCCGCGTTGAAGCAAAACACGCGATGGGACTATGCGGTCATGGGGGTGGCGATGACCGGGGTGGTAATACCGAGCTTTGTGGTCGCGCCTCTGCTGGTCATGATATTTGCGATCACCCTCAAATGGCTGCCGGGTGGCGGCTGGAATGGCGGGGCGCTGAAATTTATGATCCTGCCGATGGTGGCGTTATCACTGGCCTATATTGCCAGTATTGCGCGTATCACCCGTGGCTCAATGATTGAAGTGCTGCACTCAAACTTCATTCGCACCGCGCGAGCGAAAGGGCTGCCGATGCGCCGTATTATTTTCCGCCATGCGTTGAAACCGGCGTTACTCCCGGTGCTCTCCTATATGGGACCGGCATTTGTCGGGATTATCACAGGTTCAATGGTCATTGAGACAATCTATGGTTTGCCGGGGATTGGTCAGCTGTTTGTTAACGGCGCGCTGAACCGCGATTACTCGCTGGTTCTCAGCCTGACGATCCTCGTGGGGACATTGACCATTGTCTTTAATGCGATTGTTGACGTGCTCTATGCCGTCATCGACCCGAAAATTCGTTACTGATACTGGAGCTCGCGATGATGTTAGGTAAGAAAAACAGCGAAGCGCTGGAGAATTTCAGTGAGAAGCTGGAGGTCGAGGGGCGCAGCCTGTGGCAGGATGCTCGCCGTCGTTTTATGCATAACCGCGCTGCGGTTGCCAGTCTAATTGTGTTGGTGGTGATTGCGCTGTTCGTGACGCTGGCACCGATGCTGTCGCAGTTCACCTACTTCGATACCGACTGGGGCATGATGTCTAGCGCGCCGGATAGCGAGTCTGGTCACTATTTTGGTACCGACTCCTCTGGACGTGACCTGCTGGTGCGCGTGGCGATTGGCGGGCGGATCTCGCTGATGGTCGGCATCGCGGCCGCGCTCGTTGCGGTGGTAGTGGGGACGCTGTACGGCTCGCTTTCAGGCTATCTGGGCGGCAAAATCGACTCGGTGATGATGCGCCTGCTGGAAATCCTCAACTCCTTCCCGTTTATGTTCTTCGTTATCCTGCTGGTCACCTTCTTCGGGCAAAATATTCTGCTGATTTTTGTGGCGATCGGGATGGTTTCCTGGCTGGATATGGCGCGTATTGTGCGCGGGCAAACCCTGAGCCTGAAGCGGAAAGAATTTATTGAAGCCGCGCAGGTGGGCGGCGTGTCGACCGGTAACATCGTCCTGCGTCATATTGTGCCTAACGTGCTGGGCGTGGTGGTGGTGTACGCCTCCTTGCTGGTGCCAAGCATGATCCTGTTCGAATCGTTCCTCAGCTTCCTGGGGCTGGGGACGCAGGAGCCGCTGAGCAGTTGGGGCGCGTTGCTGAGCGATGGCGCCAACTCGATGGAAGTGTCGCCGTGGCTACTGCTGTTCCCGGCCGCTTTTCTGGTGGTGACGTTGTTCTGTTTTAACTTTATTGGCGATGGCTTGCGTGATGCCCTCGACCCGAAAGACCGTTAAGGAGTGCAGCCATGAGCGTAATTGAAACTGCAGGCGTGCCGTTCGCGCAGCAAAGGGCTAACGCACTGCTGGACGTAAAAGATCTTCGTGTGACGTTCAGTACCCCGGACGGTGATGTCACCGCGGTGAATGATTTGAACTTTACGCTGCGCGCCGGAGAAACCCTCGGCATCGTCGGTGAGTCTGGTTCAGGTAAATCACAGACCGCGTTTGCGTTGATGGGGCTGCTGGCCGCGAATGGCCGGATTGGTGGCTCGGCGACGTTTAGCGGCCGCGAGATCCTCAATCTGCCGGAGCACGAACTGAATAAGCTGCGCGCCGAGCAAATCTCGATGATTTTTCAGGACCCGATGACCTCGCTGAATCCCTACATGCGTGTCGGGGAGCAACTGATGGAAGTGCTGATGCTGCATAAAAGCATGAGCAAAGCGGAGGCGTTTGAAGAGTCGGTCAGAATGCTGGATGCGGTCAAAATGCCGGAAGCGCGTAAGCGGATGAAAATGTTCCCGCATGAATTTTCCGGCGGTATGCGTCAGCGCGTGATGATCGCAATGGCGCTGCTGTGCCGGCCGAAGTTACTGATTGCCGACGAACCGACGACCGCCCTGGATGTTACCGTGCAGGCGCAAATCATGACGCTTCTCAATGAACTGAAGCGTGAATTCAACACCGCCATCATCATGATTACCCACGATCTTGGGGTGGTGGCCGGGATTTGCGACAAAGTGCTGGTGATGTATGCCGGTCGGACGATGGAATACGGTAATGCCCGCGATGTCTTTTATCAGCCCGTTCATCCTTATTCGATAGGTCTTCTCAATGCGGTGCCGCGTCTGGATGGCGAAGGTGACGAGATGCTGACGATTCCGGGGAACCCGCCCAACTTACTGCGTCTGCCGAAAGGCTGTCCGTTCCAGCCGCGCTGTCCGCATGCGATGGAGATTTGTAGCACCACTCCGCCGCTGGAGGAGTTCAGTCCGGGACGCCTGCGTGCCTGCTTTAAACCGGTGGAGGATCTGGCATGAACGCTGTAGATGAAAAACGTAAAGTCCTCCTGGAAATCGCCGATCTGAAGGTGCATTTCGATATTAAAGATGGCAAGCAGTGGTTCTGGCAGCCCTCAAAAACGCTGAAGGCAGTCGATGGCGTGACGCTGCGGCTGTATGAAGGAGAGACGCTGGGGGTCGTTGGCGAATCCGGCTGCGGGAAGTCGACCTTTGCCCGGGCCATTATCGGGCTGGTAAAAGCGACCGATGGTCGGGTGGCATGGTTGGGTAAAGACCTGCTGGGGATGAACCCCGATGAATGGCGGGACGTTCGCAGTGATATTCAGATGATTTTCCAGGATCCGCTGGCATCGCTGAACCCTCGCATGACCATTGGTGAAATCATCGCTGAACCGCTGCGAACCTATCATCCGAAATTACCGCGTCAGGAAGTACGCGATCGGGTGAAAGCGATGATGATGAAGGTGGGCTTACTGCCAAACCTGATTAACCGCTATCCGCATGAGTTTTCGGGCGGTCAGTGCCAGCGTATCGGGATTGCCCGGGCGTTGATTCTGGAGCCGAAGCTGATCATCTGCGATGAGCCGGTCTCCGCGTTGGACGTGTCAATTCAGGCGCAGGTCGTCAACCTCTTGCAGCAGCTTCAGCGGGAAATGGGGCTGTCGCTGATCTTCATCGCCCATGACCTGGCGGTCGTAAAACATATCTCTGATCGCGTGCTGGTGATGTATCTGGGTCATGCCGTGGAACTGGGGACCTATGACGAGGTCTATCACAACCCACTGCATCCCTACACTAAAGCGCTGATGTCGGCGGTACCGATTCCCGATCCCGATCTGGAAAAGAACAAGACGATTCAGCTACTGGAAGGGGAATTGCCGTCACCGATTAACCCGCCGTCAGGCTGTGTATTCCGTACCCGTTGTCCGATAGCCGGCCCGGAATGTGCGAAAACGCGTCCGGTACTGGAAGGCAGTTTCCGGCATGCGGTTTCCTGCCTTAAAGTAGACCCGCTATAATCGCAAGGGCTGACAAACTGTCAGCCCTTCTTTTCGCAGAGGTTATCGTGTCGTTTTCCTTGTCATCGCTTCGCAGGCAGATTTATCACCGCTTGTTCGATCTGAACACCCGCTCAGGGCGACGGGGCGAGGGGTTATGTGCTCTGTTCGCGCTGTTGAGCGTGCTGGTTATTTTTATTGAATCGGGCCTTGGCACGCAATATCACCTGACGCTTGATGAGTGGCATATTTTTGTCTGGCTTGAACTCATCATCACGCTGGTCTTTACGCTGGAATATTTGCTGCGTTTAGTGAGCTGGCCGAATCCGGCGAAATATGTCTTCAGCTTCTGGGGCTTAATTGATTTAGCGACTATTCTGCCGTTGTATGTGATGTGGCTGTGGCCGGAAATCAGCCTCAATTACGTTTTTGCCTGGCGGGCTATGCGGGCCATTCGTATCCTGCGGATCCTTAAGCTGTTGCGTTTTATGCCTTCATTACGGGTATTCTGGCGGGCGATTATGAGTGCCCGGCATCAACTGATTCTGTTTTATTCGTTTATCGGCATTTTGATGATTATTTTCGGCACGCTGATGTATCTCATCGAAGGACCGGAATATGGATTCACCACGCTGAATGCGTCGGTCTACTGGGCGATTGTGACCGTCACGACGGTTGGGTATGGCGATATTTCGCCACATACGCCATTGGGGCGGATTGTGGCATCAGTCCTGATTTTGATTGGCTATTCAGTGATTGCCATTCCTACTGGGTTGATCACCACGCATATGAGCATGGCGTTTCAAAAGCGGAATCAACAGCGCCAATGCCCACAGTGCCAGCAGAGCCAGCATGAACATAGCGCGAAATTTTGTAACCACTGCGGCAGTAAATTGCCGGACTAAATAAAAAGAGCCGCGATTGCGGCTCTTGTCTTTGATTATTCGCGCCAGAGAATATGGCAGAGCTTGTGATTTTTTTCGCGACACAGCAACACGCGGGCAAAAATATCGTTGATCTCGCCGTCTTCACTGTCTGCCAGACCAATCACCACTTCGGCAAAGAAGTCCGGGTTCAGGTCATAATCCACGTGATCCTGCCAGTCTTCTGACGGATCAAATAACTCTGCGCCGCCGCGCTCCTCAAACTGCAGGTTGAACAGAATAATGTCCGCCGGGTCGAGGTTATCGGCCGCCAGTTCGAGAAAAATATCGTAAGCCTGCTCAAGCGTTTCGTCTTCAGTCAGGCGATTGTTCAGATCCATATCCATAGTGACTACCTGTTTACCGTCTCTTGGGCACGTTTTACAGCAACGGACTGAAGAAGTAAAACAGTCGCTCGGTGATCCGCTGCCAGAGCGGGCGTTTTAGCCACAAATTCGCGTCCAGCAGGCGAGAACGGGAGATATAATCGTCCTGCACAGCCGCCAGATCGCCGCCGAATCCGACGTCATCAATCACCAGCGTGATCTCAAAATTCAGCCACAGACTGCGCATATCCAGATTCACGGTCCCGACCAGACTGAGTTCACCATCGACCAGTACGCTCTTGGTATGCAACAGACCGCCTTCGAACTGATAAATTTTCACCCCGGCCGCCAACAGCTCGGTAAAGAAGGCGCGGCTGGCCCAGCCAACCAGGAGTGAATCGTTCTTGCGTGGCAGAATAATACTGACGTCCACACCGCGCTGCGCCGCTGTACAGATGGCATGCAGCAAATCGTCGCTCGGCACGAAGTAGGGGGTAGTCATAATTAAATATTCACGCGCCGAATAAGCCGCCGTCAGCAGCGCCTGGTGTATCAGATCTTCCGGAAAGCCTGGGCCGGAAGCGATGGTATGAATTGTGTGTCCGCTGGCCTCTTCGAACGGCATTATGTTGACGTCCGGCGGCGGAGGCAGAATGCGTTTGCCGGTTTCAATCTCCCAGTCGCAGGAATAGACGATGCCCATTGCGGTTGCCACCGGACCTTCCATCCGCGCCATCAGATCCACCCACTGA
Source organism: Citrobacter sp. CFNIH10 (assembly GCF_002934585.1). Taxonomy (NCBI): domain Bacteria; kingdom Pseudomonadati; phylum Pseudomonadota; class Gammaproteobacteria; order Enterobacterales; family Enterobacteriaceae; genus Citrobacter; species Citrobacter sp. CFNIH10. The sequence goes on along the minus strand of NZ_CP026216.1, from coordinate 4,027,822 downwards.
CCGACGCCCGCATCCTGTTTGAAAAAGCGCGGATCCACCATATTCATACTACCGGTATAAGCAATATAGTTATCAATCATCACCATTTTGCGGTGCTGACGCAGGTCCATGCGGCGCAGGAACACACGGAACAGGTTAACCTTCAGCGCTTCGACCACTTCGATACCAGCGTTGCGCATCATCGCCGCCCAGGGGCTGCGGAAGAAAGCGACGCTACCGGCAGAGTCCAGCATGAGTCGGCAATGGATCCCGCGTCGTGCGGCAGCCATCAGGGATTCCGCCACCTGATCCGCCATACCGCCAGGTTGCCAGATATAGAACACCATTTCGATGTTATGTCGTGCCAACTGAATATCGCGGATCAGCGCCTGCATCACATCGTCAGAATCGGTGAGCAACTGGAGTTGGTTGCCTTTAACCCCCGCGATGCCCTGGCGACGCTCACAGAGTTTGAACAGCGAAGCGGCGACGCTGCTGTTCTCTTCGGCAAAGATATGTTTGCAGGCTTTAAGATCGTTCAGCCACTTTGCGGTGGATGGCCACATTGCGCGAGCGCGTTCTGCCCGACGCTTGCCCAGATGCAGTTCCCCGAAGGATAAATAAGCAATAATTCCGACCAACGGCAGAATATAAATGATTAGCAGCCAGGCCATCGCAGAAGGAACCGCGCGACGTTTCATTAAAATACGTAATGTTACACCGGCAATGAGCACCCAGTAGCCCAGAATGACCAGCCAACTCACCACCGTGTAGAAGGTTGTCATAGATTAAAAATCCTTTTGAAAGCGTATTGTTATGAGTTTACGCGTCATGATAAATCTGGCAAATAAAAACACGGCAAAAGCGCTAGCCTGCCTGTCTGTGGGGGGTATAATGCCCATTCTTGCACTGTAAGAGTAGGTATCATGAAGCGGAGTAGAACGGAAGTGGGACGCTGGCGGATGCTGCGTCAGGCCAGTCGCCGTAAAGCGCGTTGGCTTGAAGGACAGTCGCGTCGGAATATGCGGATCCACTCAATCAGAAAATGTGTCCTGAATCAGCAACGTAATTCGCTGCTGTTTGCGATCCATAGCCTCTGAGTGAACAGGGCACCGCATGCGGTGCCCAATGAACACGTCTTTCAGAACGTCTTCTTAAAGGGTTTCACTGAAACCTGCGCGTAAACCCCGGCGGCAACATACGGGTCAGCCTCGGCCCAGGATTGCGCCTCTTCCAGTGAGTCAAATTCAGCAATCACCGTGGAGCCGGTAAAACCTGCCGCACCGGGATCGTTACTATCTACCGCTGGCATGGGGCCTGCAGTCAGGAGACGTCCTTCGTCGTGAAGCAACTGTAGTCGTGCCAGATGCGCGGGGCGGACGGAAAGACGCTTTTCAAGTGAATTCGGGTTATCTTGCGCGTAGATGACATAAAGCACGGATAGGGCTCCTTGTTCGGTAAAAGTGCTAAATACGTTATTTGAAAGGCCTCTTTACTGCAACGCAAAGATGACAGCCTTGTTAAGGCTGTACAATTGTCAGGGAATTTTTAGGAGAAAAATGGCGCTTATGGCGATGGCTTATTGAATATGATTGCTATTTGCATTTAAAATTGGGGCCTGGTTTTTCAACTGAAACGATTATGACTTCAATGACCCTTGATTTACCTCGTCGCTTTCCCTGGCCGACGCTACTTTCTGTCGGCATTCATGGCGCTTTAGTGGCGGGACTCTTGTATACCTCGGTACATCAGGTTATTGAATTGCCTGCCCCTGCGCAGCCCATCTCCGTAACGATGGTTTCGCCAGCCGACCTGGAACCGCCGCAGGCTGTCCAGCCGCCGCCGGAACCGGTTGTCGAGCCTGAACCTGAGCCGGAACCGATTCCCGAACCGCCCAAAGAGGCGCCGGTTGTTATCGAGAAACCGAAGCCTAAACCTAAGCCCAAACCGAAACCGGTGAAAAAGGTACAGGAGCAGCCGAAGCGTGATGTCAAACCTGCCGAGCCGCGTCCGGCGTCGCCGTTTGAGAATACCGCGCCTTCGCGTCCGGCCACCAGCACTGCGCCGGCAACCAGCAAGCCGACAGTGAGCGTTCCGGCAGGTCCACGTGCGTTAACGCGTAACCAGCCGCAGTATCCTGCGCGCGCTCAGGCATTACGTATTGAGGGGCGGGTAAAAGTGAAGTTTGATGTTACGTCCGATGGCCGGGTGGACAACGTACAAATCGTGTCAGCGCAACCGGCTAACATGTTTGAACGTGAAGTGAAGAATGCGATGCGCAGATGGCGCTATGAAGCCGGTAAACCGGGTTCAGGGCTGGTCGTGAATATCGTCTTCCGTCTGAACGGCACCACGCAAATCGAATGATCATCTGGTGATAACGTAAAAGCCTCCGTAATGGAGGCTTTTTTGTATTTATTCTACCGGTAGCGGGCGGGGTTTACCGTCTGGATCTACCGCGACGTAGATAAACAGTGCCTCTGTCGCTTTGTAGCGCTGGCCAATTGGCTCTGACGCCACTTTCTTGACCCAGACTTCAATATTGATGCTGACGGAAGTGGTTCCGCGCTTCACACAACGGGCGTAGCAACATACCACATCGCCGACGGCAACCGGACGCAGAAAGCTCATTCCTTCCACACGGACGGTCACCACGCGACCATGGGCAATCTCTTTGGCCTGAATAGCACCGCCAATATCCATCTGCGACATCAGCCAGCCGCCAAAAATATCACCGTTGGCATTGGTATCGGCAGGCATAGCCAGTGTGCGTAAAACCAGTTCGCCCTGCGGGGCGTGAGTTGTTGTTGTCATTGTAAAACCGACTGTAGAAAAAAATTTCAGGCGCGATGCTACTATGATTTTAGCATGGAGAACAGAGGGGAAACGCCCGCGAGACGGGCGTTTGGGTGATTAGAATGACATCGTTACGCCCGCATAGTAAGCGCGTCCGGGTTCGTTGTAGGTTGAGGCGCCATCGTTTTCACGATAGATCCGCTTGTCGAAGAGGTTACTGATCCCGGCGTTCAGGCGCAGGTTTTTCGTCATCTGGTAATTAGCGCCAAGTCCGACAACCGCGTAGGCACCCATCTCCTTATCCGACATGGCACCCGTTTCGTTGCGCGTTTCAGCATACTCGCGCGGTTTTTGTCGACCGTACTGCGTCCACTGTAGCTGCGTGGAAAGCTTGTCGTTCACCTGCCAGTCGAGCAGGGTATTAATGGTGTATTTCGGGATCACGGAGAGCGGGTTACCGGTGTCCTTGTTCTCTGATTTGATCATATACGTCGCGTTTGTGCGCCAGCTTAACGTTTCCGGCACCAGCGGGATCACCACGTTACCTTCCAGACCTTCGACAATCGCTTTGCCACCATTTTCCCATTGCAGGATGTTATTTCCGTTGGAGGCGTAACCGATAATATCGGTCCCGGCGACGATTTTATTCTTATAGTCATTACGGAACCAGGTGATTCCCGCATCCCACCCAGCGTAATTAAATTCCAGGCCGATCTCTTTGTTAATACTGATTTCCGGGTCCAGATCCGGATTACCCAGCAGATAACAACTGCCGGCGGCGATAGTATTCGGACACCCGTTGCCGCGCGTGGAGAGCAAATATCCCTCGCTGGACTGATACAGGTTTGGCGCTTTAAAGACGCGCGCAATCCCGGCTTTCAGCTTAAACAGATCGCCCAGTTCCTGCGACATATTCAGACTGGGGCTCCAGTTGCTGCCAAATTCGTCGTGATAGTCAAAACGGATCCCCGGAATAATATCCGTGCCAGGCCGCGCTTCGATATTATCTTCCAGATATATACCGGTGAGCGTGGCGCTATTTTTGGAACTGCGACTGGAGGCGTCACCGGAGACATTGCCAATCTGCACGCCGGATGCGCTGGTGGCCTGCATAGACGCCGGATCGTTGAGTTCGTCACGGTTCCACTCCGCACCCACCGTCAGGGTTTGATCAACCAGCCAGAAGACAGGGATGTTGAGTTCTCCGGAAGAACGATAAGATTCCAGGCGGCTGGTGGCGTATTCGGTGTTATTGATCATCCCTTCCACTTTACCGGTCGAGCCTTCCTGCATTCGGGTGTTATTGGTTTTTTCGTAGTAGACGCCGAATGTAGACTGCCCCCAGTCCCAGATGCCGTTATGCGTCAGCCCCCACGACTGACGATACATCCGGTTGGTTTCATCGCCGTAAAGGGTACTGACCAGCCCGTCAGGACTGACGTTAGCGTTGCTATACTGGGTATCCCCGGCATAGATATTGCCCTGACGACTGTAGCTATAGTCAAAATCGACAATTTGCTGTGGCGTCAGTTTCCAGGAGAGCAGGGCGTTGATGTCTTTATTGCGCACCCCTTCGCGCCCTGCGGCATAGGATCCATTTTGCCGGGTATTGATATCCGCCGCATCGGCGTCAGTTTTGTTGATGTTGCCATACAAACGCATGGTGAGAACATCGTCAATGAGCGGGCCGCTCAGATTGACGTTCGCTCGCCTGGTGGCACCTTCTTTGCTGTTCTCGGGCTGGTTGGTATAAAGAGACAGCGAGCCATGCCAGTCGTTCGTTGGCCGTTTAGTGATGATATTTACGACGCCACCCGCCGCGCCGGAACCGTAACGTGCCGCTGCCGGGCCGCGCAGCACCTCAATACGCTCGACCATCTCTGCCGGTACCCAGTTTGTGTCACCACGGGTATCACGCTCCCCGCGCCAGCTATAGCGCACCGAGTTTCGCGAGGTGACCGGTACGCCGTCAATCAGGATCAGCGTGTTTTCCGGACCCATGCCGCGAATATCAATCTGACGGTTATTTCCCCGACTGCCGCTGGCGCTGTTGCCCGTCAGGTTCACACCGGGCATGGTGCGAATAATATCGGAGAGGTCGTTGACCGGTGGGGATTTTTCAATGTCTTTGGCGGTGATAATAGAAACACCGGGTTGTTGCTTGAGAGCTTCTTCGGCGGTGGCCTGGACGACCATCGTTTCACCGTCGTTCAGAACGTCGTCTGCGGCGAATGCATTTCCGCTTAATGCTGTGGCAATCAAAAGCGCCAGAGGGCGTGGAGAAATTTTTGTTATCGTATTCATCAACTGACATCCCAATTGTAAAAATTCGATACGGAATATCAATGATAATTATTCTCATTTCAATGTTGTGAAGGCAATCTCCATAATATCTTCACGATTCAGGCAATTTAGGGCGAGTACGGCAGGGATTGTGCAGAAAGCAAAACCAGGCCCATGGGCCTGGTTGGATGAGCATTTACGATTTGTCTTCTTGCGGGAGATGGCGATAGATATAAACACCACTCAACAGGGTAAAGATCAGCGTCAAGGCGGTGAGGCCGAATACCTTAAAGTTCACCCAGATGTTTTGCGGCAGCCAGAAGGCGATGTAAATATTGGCAAGCCCACATAGAATAAAGAAGATGGCCCACGCGAGATTGAGCTTAGACCAGACCGGCTGTGGTAGCGTCAGTTCTTTACCCAGCATGCGCTGGATCAGCGGCTTTTTCATGATCCACTGGCTAACCAGAAGCGCACCGGCAAACAGGCCGTAAATCACCGTCACTTTCCATTTAATAAACTCATCATTATGGAAGAAGAGGGTTAACCCGCCGAACACGGCCACCAGAACAAAAGTGATCAGCGCCATTTTTTCAACTTTGCGATAGCGAACCCAGCTGTAGATGAGCACGATTGCCGTTGCGACAATGAGCGCCGAGGTGGCCGCATAGATGTCGTACACTTTGTAAAAAACAAAGAAGACAACCAGCGGTAAAAAATCAAGAAACTGCTTCATTCTTCGATTCCGTAATCAAACGCGTCGGGCATTACTGCCGGCGACGCAGACAGGGTTATTGGCGAATCAACATATACAGACGGAACAGGTAGATGAGCAATATGGCGGAGATCAGATTGCTCAACGTATTCGCGATAACGGCGCCAACGTTAGGGTCAAGCGCAGCAAAGCTGGAGGCAAACAGCAACAGTAGCGTTTTTGCCAGCAGCCAGCCCATCACAGCCGGGGCGACCAGTCGCATATTAGACCACGCCAGACGCATACTGTTGCGCATTGCGGCGAATACACCCATTTTATCCTGAACCAGCATAATCGGCGCAAGCGCCAGCAGGATTGCCAACAGGATGCCTGGTACCACGACCAGCATAATCCCGAGCTGTACCAGCAGGGTCGTCAGTAAAATCAGGATGAACAGACGCGGCAGGATCGGCGCACTGGCACCGATCGCGCGCAGGGCGCTGACGCGATGACCGGCTGAAATTAACTGAATCATTAGCAGAACGCCACCGGCCAGGACGGCATTACCAATCAGTCCTGAAAAGGTAGACGCTGCCGAGGCGCGCAACAGGATCTGCTGCTGCTCCGGCGTCATGTTTTGCACCAGTTCGAACAAGCCTACGCTTCCTTCAAGATGATCCCCTTCACTCAGTTGCGCAATCTGCGCATCGCTGGGTGAGAAGGCATGCCCTAATACCACCGTGATGAACGCGCACAGCAGCGAGATCAGCAGGATGGTTAAAAATTGATTACGGAAAAAATTCCCGGTGTCACGGTATACAGATTTCGCCGTGATAGACATGCACTCTCCTTGAGTTCTGCAGGTGTTGTTAAGCATGCAATTGTACCCTGGATAACTGCGCAGTGGCAGCATCAAGGGGTGTATGGAAAAGCATATCTTTGTAAAGCCAGAGTAATTTGCTCAACAAATCTACGGGGAGTCAGTTTTAACAAACGCAAAAAACGCAAGAAATGCATTCATCATGGAAATATTAAAAATTGATCTGATTCCAATAATTGTATTTTCAATACCACTTCTACTTTAATCTGGATCAACAAACATTGAATTTGATAGTCGAATGTGACCCTGGAGAGATCACTTATTACTCCAATGTAGGTATATTTGTAACGTATTTATAACCATAACGATGGAGCGGATATGAAAAAATTAACAGTGGCGGCGTTGGCAGTATGTACACTTCTCTCTGGCAGCGTTTACGCGCATGAAGCTGGTGAGTTCTTTATTCGTGCCGGTTCGGCGACGGTAAGACCGACGGAAGGTGCGGATGGAACGTTAGGCCATTTAGGCGGCTTTAATGTCAGTAACAACACGCAGTTAGGTTTGACATTCACTTATATGGCGACCGATAACATCGGTGTTGAACTGCTGGCGGCAACGCCATTCCGCCATAAAGTAGGCACGCAGGCGACCGGTGATATCGCCACCGTTCATCACCTGCCGCCAACCCTGATGGCGCAGTGGTATTTCGGTGATTCCAGCAGCAAATTGCGTCCTTATGTTGGCGCAGGCGTTAACTACACCACCTTTTTCGACACGAAATTCAATGATGATGGTCAGAATGCAGGGCTGTCCGATCTTAGTCTGAAAGACTCGTGGGGTGTGGCAGGGCAAGTCGGTCTGGATTATCTCATCAACCGCGACTGGCTGATCAACATGTCAGTGTGGTACATGGATATTGATACCGAAGCCAAATATAAATCTAACGGCGCCGTACTGCCGGAAGGTCGTTACAACGACAACATCCGCCTCGATCCGTGGGTATTTATGTTCTCTGCCGGTTACCGTTTCTGATTGGCCTAAAAAAGACCCCGTATTTACGGGGTCAACAGGGACATGACACACACGGTTTTATCGCTATATCTGCTTATGCTTTGTCCTTTGGTTCGCCATCACCCAGCTCAGCGCCGGTTAATGGGTCTGCGTTCGGATCGGACTGGGTCCTTTTCGCCATGGCTTTGACCATCGCCTGTTGCTCTTTGGTCAGTTTGACGGTCGCCAGGCCATCTCCGCCATCCACGGCAGGCTGCGGATCGGCAACATAATCGAAATAGTCATCGCTGTTCCAGCTTCCACGCGGATCGTCGCCTTGCGACATGTTGTAATACACATTCGTGTATTGCTCGACCGGCGGCAATTTGCCCGGCGGAAAATTATTCCGAATAGAGTAGAGCGCCTTTTCAAAGGAGAGCTGGTGTGCCGCTTCGCGCGTCATCAAAAATGCCAGTGCATCCTTAACACCGGGATCGTCCGTTACGTTGATCAGGCGTTCGTAGATGATTTTAGCGCGTGCTTCAGCCGCGATATTGGAGCGTAAATCGGCTGTCACTTCGCCAATCGTATCGATATACGCCGCAGTCCAGGGCACACCGGCGGAGTTAGTGAGGGCCGGACCGCCGCCATACAGCAGCGAGGTGATATGGCTGTCATTCCCATTTGCCGTTAAGGATCGGTACAGTTCGGCTTCATTTTCCGTCCCCTCTGCCAATGCGCCTTTGGCCCCTTTATTCAGCATCCCGACAAGGGAGCCGATGATTTCAAGGTGACTCAGTTCTTCGGTCGCAATGTCCATCAGCATCTCTTTGCGTCCAGCATCATCATCACCCAGGCCCTGAGTGAAGTAACGACATGCCGCAGCCAGTTCGCCCTGTGGGCCGCCAAATTGCTCCAGCAAAAGATTCGCTAAACCAGGGTTAGGCTCGCTGACTCGCACCGTATATTGAAGTTGCTTAACGTGTCGAAACATTATGCCTCCTGATGTATTTGTTATTTTTTGGCTTCTACGCCGTCAGTTTCCGAGCGCAGTAAAAATTGTTCCGTCGTTTGCGGAATATGCTTAATCAGCCAGTCAGCCATTTGTTTCTCTTCATTGAGAATAGATTCAATAGCCGGAATTGAGGCGGTATCGCCTGCTTTTTGCGCCGCAGCAAGCAGGGAGGTATAGCAGGCAATTTCGAATTGTTCAAAAACATAACCGCTGATCGAACCTTTTACGATTTCATCAGATGGAAAAATACCACCAATGGATTGTCCCAGCGCCGCCATTTTACTCATCGAATCTTTAATGACAGAACGTGAGATATTATTGCGGTCGAGGATCTCTTCCAGAATCGTAATTTGATGTTTGGTTTCGCTAATATGTTGCTCAATTCTCGAGCGTAGATCGGGATAGTTATCGATACGACCCGCCATGGATTCCAGCATCGATTCGGCTTGTTTTTCCATAGCATGGGCGTCACGAAGCCAGTCATGATAATGTTCGATAGCATTCATTTGTAATGTCCTCTGGGAATGAATTAATTAAAAGCGGATATTTAATAACCAGGGTAAAAATAATTCAGGATTTATTCTGCGCTTTCTTATTCACGTTGCCGATGGCTAAATCGGTCAGTTTAATATCGGTTGCTTTCTCTTCTTCCAGGGTTTCATTCAGCAGTTTCACTGCTTTGCGATAGCCCAGTTGCTCTGCGAGAGTGGCAAGAGTGCCGTAGCTGGCAATCTCATAGTGTTCAACTTTTTGTGCGGCGGCAATAAGCGCAGCGTCACGCACGTCGTTTTTCTCGGTGCTCTCAATGACCTCGTTGGCCTCTTCGATCAGACCTTCCATCGCCACACACTTCATGCGTTTTACTTTAATACCCGCTTCGGATTCAACGATCTGATCAATACGTTCAATTTGCCCTTGGGTCTCTTCAAGGTGGGACTGAAATGCCTGACTTAATTTTTCACTGGAGGCAGCTCTGGCTAATTTCGATAGCGCCCGAGTCAATTGTTTTTCTGCGCTGTAGGTGTCTGAAAGCAGGTGGATAAAAACATCTTCAACAGTTTTAATATTCATCTCTATTCTCCTGGGATGATACTGCGAGTCGAAAGACTCGCAGCGTTCGTAAACGATAAATCTTAAAAATTATAAAAAAAAAGGATGTCTACGATTTGTCGGATTTATTTCCGCCACGGCTGTTTTGGCCGCCTTTTTTACCTGCTTCAGAAGCACGTTGCGGATCGTTTTTAAAATTTCCGCCGCTATGTTGGCCACCTTTACGGCCCGCTTCTGATGCTTTTTCACGATTCTCGGCGAAATTTCCAGAACCACCACGATGTTCGGCCATGTTATTTCTCCTGTTTCGTTGGTAAACATAAATGTTAATTTGTGACCGGTGTCGGTACCTTTCTAAAATTAGTCGCTATCCCGGGATAGTCAAATTGTTACGGATTTGTCACGAGGGGGAAATATAATGTGGTGCAGCCATCAGAAAATAATAATGTAGCCCTTTAGAAATGAGCGACTTAACGCCTTATAATTCACTATTCTATTAATAACTCATGGTATCATAATGTGTGGTTATATTAATACTGTTAATGTAATTGACGTAAATTTACATTTATGTGGATGGGCTGACATTGTAAATAATCATAAGACTGTCTCTTTAAGAATATTCCTGGTCGCAGATCTGTGCTACAACCCAGAGGACGCAGGCATCAAAACCGCTCTTTCAGCCTGATGACAGGCTAACGCTGAGTGTTTGCGCACCACGTAAAGCGGCGCAGGTAGACTAAAATTATTTGTAGCGGGGCGGTTCTACTCACAAGTCGTCTGACAGAAGGGCGAGATTCTCCCGTGAGACCTGTACTGCCTTCTTAAAATCGAATAACGTAGTGTTAACAGCGTGTTGATGCTCAGGGTGCCTTAGTGAAAATCGTGCAGGACAGTTTAAGAAACAGACAGGCACTTATTATTTCAGCGCTAACCACGCTGCTATTTACATCACTTTTCTTGTTTATTATTTATGAGCAGCGACTGGCAGCAGTCAATGAAGGAATGAACCGCCTGCAAACGCGGATGCTTGATATCTTCAATGATAATGAAATGATCGCGGATGCGACCGGCGTGCGCTACCGGCAGATCAAAGCCGCCGATCAGTGTGGTGCCATGTCACTATTTCTCCCTCGTGGAAGGGTCTGGGGAATTAACGCCGACAGGAAACGCATTCACTCCGCATCGGGCGCGATGGTGGCGCGTGAACCGACGTTGAACGCACTGTGCATGTATACCGCCGCTGAGTTTATTCGCGGTAGGGTGAATGCGCTTAACCCCGGAAATTTCGATGCTCATCGCTACGTTATTGCCGAGGATGCGAGCTATTTTTACTGGTTTACGCCGACTGACACCAAAGCGTTTAATTATCGTACGTCGCAAATGGCGCAGAATATCTCCGACTTCTTTTTACCTCCCGTCGATTTTTATACCCGCCTGTTGGAAAAGAGTGTCAAAACGAAGGCCTTAAGCTCCACTGATTTTTATAACGATAAAATCACGGATGAGAAAGCCTTTAGCGTCGTGAGTTATATTTATGACCTCTCGCGTACTGAGATTTCCGACCATATCCTTGGCTATCTGGTTTACGATCATGCGAAGCCGGAACTTCAGGAGGCATTACGCGACGCCTTTGATGGACAGGTGCCGCATGGGCTGAACGTTTCGCTGGTGAATACTTTGAATCAGCAGTCGCTTTGTCTGTGGGGGGAATGTAAAAAGCGTCCGGAAATTGCCTTCAAAGTGCTCTCTGAGAAATATGTCATTCACTACGCTATCTCGCTCAGTGGGTTTGCGATGCATGACACCCAGGCGGGGTTGCTGATCCTGATGGCACCGTTCTTCTTTGTACTGATCATGATGGGGTTAAAATCCTGGCTAAATGAGAGCGATCTGAAAGTCTACATCGACTCGTTGACGGGCTGTTTCAACCGTAAAATTCTCGACATCATCAAGCGGCGGGATCTCTCTGACAGTTCGGTGGTGTTGGTTGATTGCAATAAATTCAAAGCAATTAACGACACCTGGGGACACGTTGCCGGGGACAGAGCGCTACAGATTATTGCCAACCGGATGTTGTCCAATACCCGCACCAGTGACGATCTGGTGATTCGCACCGGGGGAGATGAGTTCGTGATTGTGCTGTATAAGGCGAAAACGAGCGATGCGGTCGCCATCGCGGAACGTATCACCCAGCAAATCAATGAGTATCAGTTTCTCGTGAAGGAGACGCAGGTGCCGCTTTCCATCTCATGGGGCGTAGCCGAAGTGACTGAGGGCATTGATGATGCCATTCAGTATGCAGATGGCGAGATGTACAAAATGAAGCAGGCTAAATAATGGGACCGCCAGCGCGAGACTGGCGGTCTTTGGGTATTACTGACGGGTAGCGGCTTTTAATCTGCTGACGAATGATTTGAGTTCTGCGAGCATCTGATCAGGCTGCTCGACATTTTTCTCAACGATTTTGACGATCGCGGAACCGGAGATCGCGCCAGCGGCGCCTGCGTCAATGGCGGCAGACACCTGCTCCGGTGCGGAAATACCAAAGCCCTGTAAAGCAGGCGCGGCGTTGTACTCTTTCAGTTTCTCTACCAGATGATGCAAAGGCAGCGCAGCGCGGTTTTCTGCGCCTGTCACTCCTGCGCGAGACAGCAGATAAGTATAACCCCGGCCATAAGAGGCGATCTGGCGCAGCAGGTCATCATCGGCATTGGGCGGGCAGATGAAAATCGGCGCAATGTTGTGGCGCAGCGCCGCCTGACGGAATGGCGCAGACTCTTCCACCGGCACGTCGGCGACCAGAACCGAATCCACGCCGACCTCGGCACATTTGGCATAAAACGCGTCAATACCTTTGCTGAATACCAGATTCGCGTACATCAACAGACCAATGGGAATGGTCGGATGTTTTTCACGGATGGCGGCCAGCATCTCAAAACAACGGGTCGGCGTGACGCCAGCGGCAAACGCGCGCAGCGTGGCGCTCTGAATGGTCGGGCCATCAGCGAGCGGATCGGAGAAAGGGATCCCTAACTCCAGCGCATCTGCACCTGCCTCAATCAGGGCATCGATAATCTTCAGCGACTGTTCAACGCCAGGGTCGCCGAGGGTCACGAAGGGAACAAAGGCACCTTCCTTGCGATCGTTTAGTTGTGCAAACAAACTTTCATAGCGTTCCATCAGATTTCCCCTCGCGCTTTCAGAATATCGTGTACGGTGAAAATGTCTTTGTCCCCACGACCGGAAAGGTTAACCACCAGCAGTTGCGCTTTCTCCGGATTCTCACGCATCATTTTCAGCGCGTGGGCCAGGGCGTGTGACGACTCGAGCGCCGGGATAATGCCCTCGTGCAGACAGAGCGTTTTAAAGGCGTCCAGCGCTTCATCATCGGTGATCGACACGTAGTCGGCACGACCAATGCTGTTCAGGTACGCATGCTGTGGGCCGACGGACGGGAAATCCAGACCCGCAGAGACGGAGTAGGACTCCTCGATCTGTCCCTCATCGGTCTGCATCATTGGCGCTTTCATACCAAAATAGATCCCGACGCGACCGTGCTTCAACGGCGCACCGTGTTCACCGGTTTCAATCCCGTGACCACCCGGTTCTACACCAATCAGCCCAACGTTTGGCTCATTAATAAAATCGGCAAACATCCCGATGGCGTTGGAACCGCCGCCCACGCAGGCGATCACCGCGTCCGGCAGGCGACCCTCTTTTTCGAGGATCTGCGCTTTGGTTTCTTCACCGATCATGCGCTGGAATTCACGCACGATGGTCGGGAACGGGTGCGGGCCAGCAGCGGTGCCGAGCATGTAGTGCGCGGTTTCGTAGCTACCAGACCAGTCACGCAGCGCCTCGTTACAGGCGTCTTTCAGCGTGGCTGAACCGCTGTGAACCGGAATCACCTCCGCACCCATCAGACGCATACGGAAGACGTTTGGTGACTGGCGCTCAACGTCTTTCGCCCCCATGTAGATACGGCATTTCAGGCCGAGCAGGGCGCTGGCGAGCGCCGAAGCCACCCCGTGCTGGCCCGCGCCCGTTTCCGCAATAATCTCGGTTTTACCCATGCGTTTTGCCAGCAATGCCTGACCTAACACCTGGTTGGTTTTATGCGCGCCGCCGTGCAGCAGATCTTCACGTTTCAGGTACAGCGTGGTATTGGTCCCGGCGGTGATGTTCTGACATTTGGTCAGCGCGGTGGGACGCCCTGCGTAGTTTTTCAACAGGTCGGTAAACTGGGCCTGAAATTCGGGATCTTTTTGCGCACTGACAAACGCGTCTTCCAGTTGACGCAGAGCAGGCATCAGAATCTGCGGCACATACATGCCACCGAATTCACCAAAATAGGGATTGAGTAATGTTGTCATGTCCTTTTCCTTAATATGCGCGCAGTGTCTGAAATACCGAGGCCAGAAGGCGTGCATCTTTGATGCCCGGCTCTGACTCTACACCTGAATTAAAATCGAGACCGGCACAGCCGGTTTTAGCCGCCTCAACGCAGTTATCCGCGCCAAGACCGCCTGCCAGCAATACGTTATCCAGCGATTGTCCTTGCAGTAACGACCAGTCAAAACGCTGACCGCTGCCGCCCTGGCCGTTATCCAGCACGTATTTGTCGACATGCTGATAATCGCGGGCCGGGAGAGTGTCACCGACGCTCAGCGCTTTCCAGATCTGTACGTTTTCAGGCAGCGCGGCGCGTAGCGCATCAACATACGCCTGATCTTCGCGGCCATGCAGCTGTACGGCTGTCAGTGAAAGCTGTACAGCTTTTTCACAGACGTCGGCGATGTCGTGATTGCGGAATACGCCAACATACTGTAGCGGGGCGGCGGACTGCACTTCGCGGGCCTGTTCAATATTGACAAAACGAGGTGATGAAGGGACAAAAATCAGTCCACCATAGATCGCGCCAGACTCGCAGGCGGCTTTGGCATCTTCTGGACGCGTCAGGCCACAGACCTTATTCTCGCCCAGCAGAACACGGCGTACGGCGGCGTTAAGATCGTCATGCGCCATGAGTGCGGAACCAATCAGGAAACCATTGGCAAAATGGCTCAACTCGCGAACCTGAGCGTAGGTGTTGATCCCTGATTCACTAATCACCGTCACACCCTGGCCCAGTTTCGGCGCCAGTTGGCGCGTACGATTTAAGTCAATCGACAGGTCGCGCAGGTCGCGGTTGTTAATCCCGACCACTTTCGCGCCAAGCGCAATGGCGCGCTCCAGTTCGTCTTCATTACTGACTTCTGTCAGCACGCCCATTTTGAGGCTGTGCGCCACGGCAGAAAGCTGGCGATACTGCTCGTCGTCGAGGACCGAAAGCATCAGCAGACAGGCGTCGGCCTGATAGTGGCGCGCAAGGTAAATCTGGTAAGGGTCGATAATAAAGTCCTTACACAAAATCGGCTGCGGCGCGATGCGGCTCACGATCGGCAGGAAATCAAAACTGCCCTGGAAGTACTTCTCATCCGTCAGAACGGAAATGGCGGAGGCGTAATGTTTATACACCCCGGCAATCCGCGCCGGATCGAAATCATCGCGGATCACGCCTTTAGACGGGGAGGCTTTCTTACACTCCAGAATAAAAGCCGTACGCGCGCCCTGTAAGGCGTCATAAAAGTGACGCGAGCTGGGCTGGACATCGTTTTGAAAACTGGCCAACGGTTGTTGCTGTTTGCGGGCTTCCACCCAAATCGCCTTGTCTGCGACGATTTTCGCTAAAACGGTTTGCATCATTTACCCTCTTGCCGCCAGAGCGGTGACTCGGTCATAAGCGGAACCACTGTGCAAGACCTCGAGAACGGTTTGCGCATTAGCCTTGAGATCTTCTTCACCATGCAGTCGCATTAACATTGCGACGTTTGCGGCAACGGCTGCCTCATGGGCGGCGTCACCTTTACCTTGTAGTAAGCGTGTCAGAATGTCACGGTTTTCTTCCGGCGTACCGCCTGCCAGTTGTTCCTGGTGGTAAGGGGTCAGGCCAAAGTCATCTGCCGTCAGCTGATAGCTTTTGATCTCGCCGTCATGTAGCTCCGCCACAATGGTCGGCGCATGCAGAGAGACTTCATCCATTCCGCCGCTGTGTACGACCGCGGCACGCTGGTAACCCAGCACGCGCAGGGTTTCGGCAATCGGCAAAACCAGTTCAGGGCTATAAACGCCAATCAGCGCCAGCGGCGGATGCGCCGGGTTAATCAGCGGCCCCAGTACGTTGAACAGCGTACGGGTCTTTAACTGCTGGCGTACCGGCATCGCATGACGGAATCCGGTGTGATATTTCGGGGCAAACAGGAAGCAAACGCCCAGTTCGTCCAGCGCCTGACGCGATCGGTCGGCATTCATATCGAGATTGATACCGAAGGCGGCCAGCAGGTCTGATGAGCCGGATTTACTGGAAACGCTGCGGTTGCCGTGTTTTGCCACCTTCAGGCCGCATGCCGCCGCGACAAATGCACTGGCGGTAGAAATATTAATGCTGTTACTGCCGTCGCCGCCGGTGCCAACGATATCGGCGAACAGATAATCAGGGCGGGGGAACGGCGCAGCGTTTTCCAGTAAGGCGGTTGCCGCACCGGCAATCTCATTCGGATGCTCGCCGCGAATCTTCATGCTGACCAGCGCGGCAGCCAGCTGTTCCGGTTTCAGTTCACCGCGTACCACGGCGGAGAACAACTGGTGGCTTTCCTGCTGGCTCAGGGTCTGTGCCTGATACAGTCTTTCGAGGATCGGCTGCAAGGTATTGGTCGGCTCCAGCTTCTGCTGCGCCCAGGCCAGCGTCTGCTCAAGCAGACGTGCACCCTGGGTGGTCAGAATGGATTCCGGGTGGAACTGTAAGCCGCACACGCGATCGGCATCATGACGAACCGCCATCACCATGCCGTTAAAATGGGCGTTGATGGTCAGGCCGGCGGGGATATTGCTACCGATCAGAGAGTGATAGCGGGCAACCGGCAGCGGATTCGTCAGACCGGCAAACATAGCCTGTCCATCGTGTTCAATGCTGGATGCCTTACCGTGCAGGATCTCGCCGGCCTGTCCGACGTAGCCGCCGTAGGCTTCGACAATCGCCTGATGGCCCAGGCAGATACCGATAATTGGCAGCTTGCCGCGCAGACGGGTCAGCAGTTCCGGCATGCAGCCTGCTTCACTGGGTACGCCAGGGCCTGGAGACAGTATCAGAACCGGGTTCTTCATGGTGGCCAGACGCTCAATCAGAGTCTGAGCCGGAATATGGTTACGGTAAATCACCACGTTATGACCGTTGGTACGCAGCTGATCTGCCAGGTTATAGGTGAATGAGTCGATGTTGTCGAGCAGCAGAATGTCAGCCATCAGAAAGTCTCCTGTGCGTGGTGCGCGGTGGCAATGGCACGCAGGACCGCGCGCGCTTTGTTACGGGTTTCGTCGGCTTCTGACTGGGGAACAGAATCGAGCACAATACCGGCACCCGCCTGGACGGTGGCGATACCGTCTTCCACCAGCGCGGAGCGAATCACAATGCAGGTATCCAGATCGCCGTGCGCGGTGAAGTAACCGACTGCACCGCCGTAGCTGCCGCGTCGACGGCCCTCGGCTTCGGCAATCAACTGCATTGCCCGCACTTTCGGTGCCCCGCTCAGCGTGCCCATGTTCATGCAGGCGCGGTAGGCGTGCAGGACATCGAGATCGTGGCGTAATTCGCCGACGACGCGAGAGACCAGGTGCATAACGTGAGAATAACGGTCAACCTTCGTCAGGTCTGCCACGTACCGACTGCCTGGCGTACAGATTCGGGCGAGATCGTTACGCGCCAGGTCAACCAGCATCAGATGCTCGGAAAGCTCTTTATGGTCGGTGCGCATCTCCAGTTCAATGCGGCTGTCGAGGTCGCGATCTAACGTTCCGTCGGCGTGACGACCACGAGGACGCGTACCGGCAATCGGGTAAATTTCAATCTGGCGGCTGGTGGCATCGTATTTCAGTGAACTTTCCGGCGACGCACCAAACAAGGTGAAATCGTTGTCCTGCATAAAGAACATGTACGGGCTGGGGTTGCTCTTCTTCAGCACGTAATAGGCCGCTAGCGGCGACGGGCAGGGCAGTGAGAAGCGGCGGGACGGGACCACCTGAAAAATTTCCCCGGCGCGGATCGCTTTCTGCATTGAACGAACCACTGCGCCAAATTCTTCATCGCTCTGATTACATTCACAGCGCATTTGTGGCACGGAAACGACCGGCAATGGCGGCGCAGGTTCGGTCAACTGCTGGCTCAGACGTGCCAGACGTGCGGTGAGACGCTGTTTTTCCGCCTCATTGTCGCTGAACAGGCTGGCCTGAATGCGGGAGCTTTGTTTCTGGTGGTCGATCACCACAAGCGTTTCCGCCAGATAGAAACAGTAATCCGGGCAGCGGTTGCCAGCCTCAAGCTGTGGTAAATCTTCAAAACCGGCAACCAGATCGTACGCAAACAGACCGCCAAAGAACATCGCTTCGCGCTCTTGCGCCGGGACGTTCACCAGTCCCTGCAGCAGGCGGAAGGCGTCAAAGACCGAGAGTGCGCACAGGCGTGCATCTTCGTCTAATAATGGGCTGACTGGCGGGAAACGCAGCACGCGACCTGCGTCCTGGCGTTCATTTTCAACGCCTGCGGGCAGGGCGGCATCGAGCAATGTCAACAGTGCGGCGCCATTGTCAGTTAAGGCCTGAATAGTGACAGTGTCACCGGTAGCGGTGATGCGTAGCGCGCTATCCACCAGTAACAGGCTTTTAAGGTCGTCTTTGCTGTCGATATCCGCAGATTCCAGCAGCAGCGTTGCCGGACGATTGCCGCAAACCTGGTGGAACAATTCCGTCGGGTTTTTGCGATAGGCGGCATCGCAGGTAATGAGTTCAAGTGTCGGTTTTGATGTCTGCATGGTTATTCTCATTAATTTTGTTCAAAAAAAAGCCCGCGCTGTTGGCGGGCCGGGTATCTGGTGGCGATCTACACGCGAAATACACTGCCCGAAATCAGGAAGTGCGCCACCCACCGTGCAGAACAAACGTTGCTTTCATTTCGATACCCTTTTGCTTGTGAACTTTCGTACTAGTTAACTAGTTCGATGGGTTGTTGTCAACACCTGATTTCAGTAAATTTGCCGGAACCGTTATGATGCGCAGGAAAGACTATTTTTGAGAGACGGGAGTTCGCCTTGAGCGACACGAATTATGCAGTGATTTATGACCTGCACAGTCACACCACGGCATCCGATGGCCGGCTGACGCCAGAAGCGCTAGTCCACCGCGCCGTCGAGATGCGTGTAGGCACGCTGGCGATTACCGACCATGACACCACAGCCGCGATCCCCGCGGCAAGCGAAGAAATTTCACGTTCTGGCCTTGAGCTGACTTTGATCCCTGGCGTTGAGATCTCCACGGTCTGGGAAAACCACGAAATCCATATTGTGGGTCTGAACATTGATATTGAAAATCCGGCGATGTGCGCGTTTCTGGCGCAACAGACGGAACGCCGACAGCAGCGGGCGCGGCTCATCGCTGACCGCCTGGAAAAAGCGCACATCACCGGCGCATGGGAAGGGGCATTGCGCCTGGCCGATGGCGGCGCGGTGACCCGTGGCCATTTCGCCCGTTATCTGGTGGAGTGTGGTAAAGCGACCACCATGGCGGATGTGTTTAAAAAGTATCTCGCGCGCGGGAAAACAGGATACGTTCCGCCACAGTGGTGTACAATAGAACAAGCTATTGATGTCATTCATCATTCTGGCGGTAAGGCGGTACTGGCCCATCCTGGGCGGTATGATCTTAGCGCTAAGTGGCTGAAAAGGCTGGTGGCGTATTTTGCGCAACATCGTGGTGATGCGATGGAAGTCGCGCAGTGCCAACAGTCCCCGAATGAGCGCACGCAACTGGCTACGCTCGCCCGCCAGCATCAGCTATGGGCATCGCAAGGATCTGATTTTCATCAACCTTGCCCGTGGATCGAGTTGGGTCGCAAGCTCTGGCTGCCGGCAGGCGTTGAAGGCGTCTGGCAGACGTGGGAGCAGCCACAGAACACCACAGTGAGGGAAGTATGAGCCAGTTTTTTTATATTCATCCTGATAACCCACAGCAGCGCCTGATCAACCAGGCGGTTGAGATTGTGCGTAAGGGCGGGGTGATTGTGTATCCAACCGACTCCGGCTACGCGCTCGGTTGTAAAATTGAAGACAAAGGCGCGATGGAACGGATTTGCCGTATTCGCCAGTTGCCGGATGGACATAACTTCACCCTGATGTGTCGCGATCTGTCCGAACTGTCGACCTATTCGTTTGTCGACAACGTGGCTTTTCGCCTGATCAAGAACAATACGCCGGGTAACTACACCTTCATCCTGAAGGGGACGAAAGAGGTACCGCGTCGATTGTTGCAGGAAAAACGTAAAACCATCGGTCTGCGCGTGCCGTCGAACCCGATCGCGCTCGAACTGTTGCAGACGCTGGGCGAGCCGATGCTCTCTACCTCGCTGATGCTGCCAGGCAGTGATTTTACCGAGTCCGATCCGGAAGAAATTAAAGATCGACTGGAAAAGCAGGTGGACCTGATTATTCATGGCGGTTATCTGGGCCAGCAACCCACAACGGTGATTGATTTAACCGATGATTCTCCGGTTGTCTTGCGTGAAGGCGTCGGAGACGTTAAACCTTTCTTATAAGGACGCAACTCTGTATACTACGCGGCCTTAAAATGGCGCTGAGAAGCGCCGTTGATTCTCCTGTTCGACGCCTGTGAAGGCGACAGCTAAAGGAAGCTCTATGAGCGAAAAGTTACAGAAAGTGCTGGCGCGCGCTGGCCACGGCTCCCGCCGTGAAATTGAATCCATCATTGCAGCAGGTCGCGTCAGCGTAGACGGCAAAATTGCCACGCTGGGCGATCGCGTTGAAGTGACTCCCGGCCTGAAAATTCGTATCGACGGTCACCTGATTTCAGTGAAAGAGTCGGCGGAACAAATTTGTCGCGTTCTGGCCTATTACAAGCCGGAAGGTGAACTGTGCACGCGTAACGACCCGGAAGGTCGTCCTACGGTGTTTGATCGCTTACCGAAACTGCGCGGTGCTCGCTGGATTGCGGTAGGGCGTCTGGACGTCAATACCTGCGGTCTGCTGCTGTTCACTACCGATGGTGAACTGGCAAACCGCCTGATGCATCCGAGCCGTGAAGTTGAACGTGAATACGCGGTGCGTGTCTTTGGCCAGGTTGACGATGCTAAACTGCGCGATCTAAGCCGTGGCGTGCAGCTGGAAGACGGTCCGGCAGCGTTCAAGACCATCAAGTTCAGCGGTGGTGAAGGGATCAACCAGTGGTACAACGTCACCCTGACCGAAGGGCGCAACCGTGAAGTGCGTCGCCTGTGGGAAGCCGTTGGCGTGCAGGTAAGCCGTCTGATTCGCGTACGCTACGGTGATATTCCGTTGCCGAAAGGTCTGCCGCGCGGCGGCTGGACGGAACTGGATCTCGCCCAGACCAACTATCTGCGTGAGCTGGTGGAACTGGAGCCGGAAACCACCTCGAAAGTGG
The DNA here is from genome assembly GCF_002934585.1 of Citrobacter sp. CFNIH10. Lineage (NCBI taxonomy): Bacteria > Pseudomonadati > Pseudomonadota > Gammaproteobacteria > Enterobacterales > Enterobacteriaceae > Citrobacter > Citrobacter sp. CFNIH10. The sequence continues at coordinate 4,006,654 of NZ_CP026216.1, read as the reverse complement.
CGGTAGAGAAAGATCGTCGCCGCATGAAGGCAAATCAGATTCGCCGTGCCGTGAAGCGTCACAGCCAGGTGAGCGGCGGTCGCCGTGCAGGCGGTCGTAATAACAACGGTTAATTCGCTATTCCGTAATTGCTAAAAGGCCCCGAGGGGCCTTTTTTTAATAATCAATCCCCATCTGGGCTTTGACCCCTGCCTCAAAGGCATGTTTGACCGGTCGCAGTTCACTGACGGTATCGGCCAGTTCGAGAATATCCCGATGGCAGCCGCGACCGGTGATGATCACCGTCTGGTGAGACGGGCGCGCATTCAGCGCGTTAATCACCTCTTCAAGCGGCAGATAGTCGTATGCCACCATATAAGTCAGTTCGTCCAGCACCACCATATCCAGTTGCGGATCGGCAAGCATGCGTTTGCCGTGATCCCATACAGCCAGACAGGCTGCGGTGTCAGCTTCGCGGTTTTGCGTCTCCCAGGTAAACCCGGTCGCCATCACCTGGAATTCAACGCCGTGCGGCTCCAGCAGGTTACGCTCGCCGTTGGGCCAGGTCCCCTTGATAAACTGCACCACGCCAACCTTTTTACCGTGTCCCACTGCGCGAGTGGCGGTGCCGAAGGCGGCGGTGGTTTTTCCTTTCCCGTTGCCGGTGAAGACAATCACGATGCCGCGTTCGTCCTGGGCCTGGGCTACCCGGGCGTCAACCCGGTCCTTCACGCGCTGCTGGCGCTGTTGATAGCGTTCTTCACTCATTGGGCGATTCCTGGTTTGCGGCCCGGTTGGGCGTCGAAGGTCATGCCGGTCTTGCGGCGGCTGTCGTCGCCCATTAGCCACAGGTACAACGGCATAATATCGGCGGGTGTTTTGAGTTTTTGCGGATCTTCCGTTGGAAAGGCGTTGGCGCGCATCCCGGTACGGGTGCCGCCCGGATTGATGCAATTCACGCGTAGCGGACGGTTTTGGTACTCATCTGCCAGCACCTGCATCATGCCTTCGGTAGCAAATTTAGAGGCCGCGTAGGCGCCCCAGTTAGCACGACCCTGCTGGCCCACGCTGGAGGAGGTGAAGACTAATGATCCGGAATCTGACTTAAGTAATAAAGGAAGCAATGCCTGGGTCAGCATAAACGTTGCATTGACATTGACCTGCATAACCTGTTGCCAGACCTGCGGGTCCTGCTCGATCATCGGACAGACGTCACCCAGTAAACCGGCATTGTGTAAGACGCCGTCCAGTCGCGGATACTGTCCGCCGATGCGCTGCGCCAGTTGATGACAGTCATCAGCGGTGCAGGTTAACAGATCGAGTGTAAACCACTGCGGCTGGCGGTCCGTTTGCTGGGTAATGCTGTCGGCGACGTGGCGCAATTTCTCATCATTACGGCCGAGCAAAATGACGTTGGCGCCGTAGCGAGCGTAGGTCAGGGCCGCTTCACGGCCAATGCCGTCGCTGGCGCCGGTCACCAGAATAATGCGATCCTGCAGGAGGTCTTGTTTCGGTTGATAATGCATGGGGACTCCTCGGCGACATGCCTGGTCGCTCTGCTTCTCGTTGGTGTGTCGGGTTTATGCCTGAAACAGGACTCAATTTCAATCAGCCAACGGCGATAACGCCCTAAAATGAACACTTTGTCATACTTTTATCCATCCGCATATCCCGCGAGACGACGCATTACACCTGATGTACACTGAGCCGACGCTAAGTTGTTTAACCAAGGTGGGACGTGTGGAATTGTTGTCTGAATATGGCTTGTTTTTAGCAAAAATCGTGACCGTTGTGCTGGCTATCGCGGCGATTGCCACCATTATCGTGAATGTTGCCCAACGTAAGCGCCAGCGTGGCGAACTGCGGGTTACCAACCTCAGCGAACAATATAAAGAAATGAAGGATGAACTGGCGATGGCGCTGCTCGATAGCCATCAACAGAAACTCTGGCATAAAGCGCAAAAGAAAAAGCATAAGCAGGAAGTGAAAGCCGCCAAAGTAAAAGCCAAACGGGGCGACAGCGACACGTCGGATAAACCGCGCGTCTGGGTGCTGGATTTCAAAGGCAGTATGGATGCCCACGAGGTCAGTTCACTGCGTGAAGAGGTGACGGCCGTACTGGCGGTGGTGAAACCGCAGGACCAGCTGGTGGTGCGTCTGGAAAGCCCTGGTGGCGTTGTGCACGGCTACGGCCTTGCCGCATCACAACTGCAACGCTTACGCGATAAAAAGATCCCGTTGACCGTGACCGTGGATAAAGTCGCGGCGAGTGGCGGTTACATGATGGCCTGTGTGGCGGACAAAATTGTCTCCGCACCCTTCGCGATTGTCGGTTCGATTGGCGTGGTTGCGCAGATCCCCAACTTCAACCGTTTCCTGAAAGGCAAGGATATCGATATCGAGTTGCATACCGCCGGACAGTACAAACGGACGCTGACGCTGCTGGGTGAGAACACCGAAGAAGGGAGGCAGAAGTTTCGTGAGGATTTAAACGAAACCCATCACCTGTTTAAAGATTTTGTCCATCGTATGCGTCCGACTCTGGACATTGAACAGGTTGCGACGGGTGAACACTGGTACGGACAGCAGGCGCTGGAGAAAGGGCTCATTGATGAGATAAATACCAGCGACGAGGTGATCCTTGGGCTGATGGAAGGACGAGAGGTGCTGAACGTTCGCTATCTGCAACGGAAGAAACTGGTCGATCGGGTGACAGGCAGTGCCGCGGAAAGTGCCGATCGGCTGCTCCTGCGCTGGTGGCAGCGCGGACAAAAACCGTTGATGTAAGAGACGGTATTAATGAAAAACGCGAGGCTCCAAGGCCTCGCGTTTTTGCTTTAATCAATCAGGTGATACTTTTCAGAAAGTACATGCGCCAGATGTTTAAACATATTGAACACGGCAGTGCTCTTTGGCGTGGGTAAACCTTGCTCGTCTAAAAAGTAATCCCCACTGAAGACCAACACCCCATTTCGCTGGGTCACACCGGTGGCAACAATGCCCGCCAGCGTATCTTCATGCTCACGAATGATTTTGTTGGCTTCAATCAACAGCGTTTCGCGATCGATAGGTTGTGTCTCTTTGCGCATTTTTTACTCCTTAAACAAGGGCATTAGTCTACGCCGACCGACTCTTTTGGGCAAATATTCCCTCAGTGTGTACAAGGGGTTGTCAACCTTTGCTGACTGGCAGGATTTAGTTTTGCATGCTAATAAAGTTGCGTAACGAATTTTATCAGGTACAGTGTGACGCTTTCGTCAACCAGGCAACAGATTTGCTTGACATTCGACCGAAATTCCGTCGTGCTATAGCGCCTCTGTGCGAAAAAACCTGTCAACTCAGTCACCTGGCTATTTAGTGTACAGAGTCAGTACAAGGGGTTGATATCCGCAGACGCAGGGACCATATCCGTGGCTCGTCGCCAGTGGATGGTGTATCAACGTGCGACGCATTCCTGGAAGAATCAATTTAGGTAAAGGTGAATATGGGTAAAGCTCTTGTCATCGTTGAGTCCCCGGCAAAAGCCAAAACGATCAACAAGTATCTGGGTAATGACTACGTGGTTAAGTCCAGCGTCGGTCATATCCGTGACTTGCCGACCAGTGGCTCAGCAGCTAAAAAGAGCGCCGACTCTACCTCCACCAAAACGGCTAAAAAGCCCAAAAAGGATGAACGTGGCGCGCTCGTCAACCGTATGGGCGTTGACCCGTGGCACAACTGGGATGCGCACTATGAAGTGCTGCCCGGTAAAGAGAAGGTCGTCTCTGAACTGAAACAACTGGCTGAAAAGGCCGACCACATCTATCTCGCAACCGACCTTGACCGCGAAGGGGAAGCCATTGCATGGCACCTGCGGGAAGTGATCGGGGGTGATGACACGCGTTACAGTCGCGTGGTGTTTAACGAAATTACCAAGAATGCGATTCGTCAGGCGTTTGAAAAGCCGGGCGAACTGAACATTGACCGGGTTAACGCTCAGCAGGCACGTCGCTTTATGGATCGCGTGGTGGGCTATATGGTCTCGCCGCTGTTATGGAAAAAAATTGCTCGCGGTCTGTCAGCCGGTCGCGTTCAGTCCGTGGCGGTGCGTCTGGTCGTTGAGCGTGAGCGCGAGATTAAAGCGTTTGTACCGGAAGAGTTCTGGGAAATTGATGCCAATACCACCACGCCTTCCGGCGATGCGCTGCCTTTGCAGGTGACCCATCAGAACGACAAGCCGTTTCGTCCGGAAAACCGTGAGCAGACGCTTGCGGCGGTAAGCCTGCTGGAGAAAGCGCGCTACAGCGTTCTGGAACGTGAAGACAAGCCGACCAGCAGCAAGCCGGGCGCGCCGTTTATCACCTCCACGCTGCAACAGGCGGCCAGCACGCGTCTCGGTTTTGGCGTGAAAAAGACCATGATGATGGCGCAGCGTTTGTACGAAGCGGGCTACATCACCTATATGCGTACCGACTCGACCAACCTGAGTCAGGATGCCGTGAATATGGTGCGCGGTTACATCGGCGACAATTTCGGCAAGAAATATCTGCCGGAAAGTCCGAATCAGTACGCCAGCAAAGAAAATTCGCAGGAAGCCCACGAAGCGATTCGTCCTTCCGACGTCTCCGTACTGGCGGAAACGCTGAAGGATATGGAAGCCGACGCGCAAAAACTGTATCAGCTGATCTGGCGTCAGTTTGTCGCCTGTCAGATGACCCCGGCGCAGTACGATTCCACCACCCTAACCGTGGGTGCGGGTGATTTTCGTCTGAAGGCGCGCGGTCGTATTCTGCGCTTCGACGGCTGGACGAAAGTGATGCCCGCGTTGCGTAAAGGTGATGAAGACCGGACGCTGCCGGCGGTGAATAAAGGTGATGCGCTGTCTCTGGTTGAACTGATCCCGGCTCAACACTTCACCAAGCCACCGGCGCGCTTCAGCGAAGCCTCGCTGGTGAAAGAGCTGGAAAAACGCGGAATTGGCCGTCCGTCGACCTATGCGTCGATCATTTCGACCATTCAGGATCGTGGCTACGTGCGGGTGGAAAACCGTCGCTTCTATGCGGAAAAAATGGGTGAGATTGTCACCGATCGTCTGGAAGAGAATTTCCGCGAGCTGATGAACTACGATTTCACCGCGCAGATGGAAAACAGCCTCGACCAGGTCGCGAATCACGAAATCGAATGGAAAGGCGTGCTCGACAACTTCTTCAGTGATTTTACTCAGCAACTCGACAAAGCGGAGAAAGATCCGGAAGAGGGCGGGATGCGTCCGAACCAGATGGTGTTGACCAGCATCGACTGCCCCACCTGCGGACGCAAAATGGGAATTCGCACCGCCAGTACCGGCGTGTTCCTTGGCTGCTCGGGTTATGCGTTGTCGCCGAAAGAGCGCTGCAAAACCACCATTAACCTGGTGCCGGAAAACGAAGTCCTGAACGTGCTGGAAGGTGATGACGCGGAAACCAACGCCCTGCGCGCCAAACGTCGTTGTCAGAAGTGCGGTACGGCGATGGACAGCTACCTGATCGATCCGAAGCGCAAGCTGCATGTTTGTGGTAATAACCCGACCTGCGACGGCTACGAGATCGAAGAAGGCGAATTCCGTATCAAAGGGTATGACGGTCCGATCGTCGAGTGCGAAAAATGTGGCTCTGAGATGCACCTGAAGATGGGGCGTTTCGGTAAGTACATGGCATGCACTAACGACGAGTGTAAAAACACCCGTAAGATCCTGCGTAACGGTGAAGTTGCACCGCCGAAAGAAGATCCGGTTCCGCTGCCCGAGTTGCCGTGTGAAAAATCGGATGCGTATTTCGTGCTGCGTGATGGCGCTGCCGGGGTCTTCCTGGCCGCCAATACTTTCCCGAAATCCCGTGAGACGCGCGCACCGCTGGTGGAAGAGTTATACCGCTTCCGCGATCGTCTGCCAGAAAAACTGCGTTATCTGGCCGATGCGCCGCAACAGGATCCGGAAGGCAATAAAACGCTGGTGCGTTTTAGCCGTAAGACCAAACAGCAGTATGTTGCCGCTGAAAAAGACGGGAAAGCGACCGGCTGGTCTGCCTTCTTTGTTGATGGCAAATGGGTCGAAGGCAAGAAGTAACCGCCCACGGTGCAGTTGTGCTGAAGAGGGTCGCGTAAGCGGCCCTTTTTTTGTTTTTATAGCGGACTTATTATTTTTTACTCACCGCTATACAGCCTGTTTATTAATGATATAGTGGTTATAGTTAACGGCTTTTTTATTATTAAATCGTATTAGCAGCGCATCACTGCCTGCTCTGAAACGATGACCTGATGGCGCTAATCTGGATGGTTTAACATGAAATTACAGCAGCTTCGCTACATTGTTGAGGTGGTGAATCACAACCTTAACGTCTCCTCCACCGCGGAAGGCCTTTATACCTCGCAACCGGGTATCAGTAAGCAGGTTCGCATGCTGGAAGACGAACTTGGCATCCAGATCTTTGCCCGTAGCGGTAAGCATCTGACTCAGGTGACGCCGGCTGGTCAGGAGATTATCCGCATTGCGCGCGAAGTGCTCTCCAAAGTGGATGCGATAAAGTCCGTTGCCGGTGAGCATACCTGGCCGGATAAAGGCTCTCTCTATATTGCGACGACGCATACCCAGGCGCGTTATGCGCTACCGAATGTGATTAAAGGTTTTATTGAGCGCTATCCTCGTGTGTCGCTGCATATGCACCAGGGATCGCCGACACAGATCGCTGAAGCGGTTTCAAAAGGAAATGCCGATTTTGCCATCGCTACCGAGGCGCTGCATCTGTATGACGATCTGGTCATGTTGCCATGCTATCACTGGAATCGTTCGATTGTGGTGACGCCTGAGCATCCGCTGGCCAATAAAGAGTCGGTGACCATTGAAGAACTGGCACAGTATCCACTGGTGACGTACACCTTTGGCTTTACGGGGCGCTCTGAGCTGGATACCGCGTTTAACCGCGCAGGTTTGACGCCACGTATCGTCTTTACGGCGACTGACGCCGATGTGATCAAAACTTACGTGCGTTTAGGCTTAGGAGTGGGGGTGATTGCCAGCATGGCCGTCGATCCGCTGTCCGACCCGGATCTGGTTCGCGTGGACGCCCACGACGTCTTCAGCCACAGCACGACAAAGATTGGTTTTCGTCGCAGCACGTTCCTGCGCAGTTACATGTATGATTTCATTCAACGTTTCGCCCCGCATTTGACGCGTGACGTGGTGGATACCGCCGTGGCGTTGCGCTCGAACGAAGAAATAGAAGAGATGTTTAAAGATATCAAATTACCTGAAAAGTAATCGTCACAGAAAACGGTCGGTATCTTTTGTTAGCAGGAGATACCGAAAGTTTTAATTAAATCGCCATTGGTTTTATTAAGGCTGGCGTAATAATAATGTCCACATGATGATTATGGATAATCGACCGTAAAGTAGTGTCTTATTCCCCGCCTCGCAAATTTCCCTTTTCAAATATTTATTTTCGATCAAAAGATTGATTTATTCACTGGAAACGATTCGTAAATTCACTGGATTTTTGACTAAAGTTTCATTAGGATTTGTCTCATCTGATGATTAATTGTACCGATTGTTGGTGCTTAAATGATAAGTGATGCCGATTGTATGAGGTTAGCAATGCCGTCTGAAAACCAGGAGCCACGTCGGGACCCTGAGATGAAACGCAAAGCCTGGCTTGCGGTTTTCCTGGGCTCAGCGCTGTTTTGGGTCGTGATCGCACTGTTGATCTGGAATGCCTGGGGGTAAAAATGGAGGTTCACGACCCACAACAGACGTCGTTACCTACATGTCACTCTGGTGACACTGTACGAGAAACGAAAAAAGGCGCGTGCGTGAAAACTGTTCCCAAATCCTGGAAGCTGACTCAGCAACAGCAAAAGTTTATTGAGTTATTCGACGAAGACGATCAACGGAAACAATAATCGTCACCATTCTTATTACCGTTTCTTTTGTACCGATAAATTATCACGGTGCGCTTTTACCTATACACCGCAGCAATAAAGCGTTGAGAAAGTCTCAACACAATGTATTAAACAAAACGGGTATAGCCGATGATGACTGCAAATATGAAATACTGGTCCTGGATGGGTGCATTTTCCGTCTCGCTGCTCTTTTGGGCTGAACTGCTCTGGATCGTGATGAATTAATCTCAACCCTTCCGCCTGATGGCGCTACGCTTAGCAGGCTCATATGTGGCCTGAGCAACACATTGATATCGAAAAGTCTGTAGAACAGGTAAGCCTTAGCCGCCACCCGGCATAAACACAAATCTACAGGTTGCCAGCAATCTGAAACCTCGCTACGGCGAGGTTTTCTTCCCCCTCATACACGCGCTCGTCCTCACTTGTATCTTCGCCGTTCGGTTTTTCCTCTTTTATCAATTTGGGTTGTTATCAAAACGTTACATTCTGTTTGTGTTATCTTTAATATTCACCCTGAGGAGAATCAGGGCATCGCAACCCTGTCATTAAGGAGGAGCTATGTCGTCAACCCTACGAGAAGCCAGTAAGGACACACTGCAGGCCAAAGACAAAACCTACCACTATTACAGTCTGCCGCTGGCTGCGAAATCTTTGGGCGATCTCACCCGTCTGCCCAAATCACTGAAAGTCTTACTGGAAAACCTGCTGCGCTGGCAGGACGGCGATTCGGTTACCCAGGACGATATCCAGGCGCTGGCAGGGTGGCTAAAAAATGCCCATGCCGATCGCGAAATTGCCTACCGTCCAGCACGCGTACTGATGCAGGACTTTACCGGCGTCCCGGCGGTGGTGGACCTCGCCGCAATGCGCGAAGCGGTAAAACGCCTGGGCGGCGATACGGCGAAAGTGAATCCTCTCTCGCCAGTGGATCTGGTGATCGACCACTCCGTCACCGTTGACCATTTTGGCGATGACGATGCATTCGAAGAGAACGTGCGCCTTGAAATGGAACGTAACCATGAGCGCTATGTGTTTCTGAAATGGGGCCAACAGGCCTTCAGTCGCTTCAGCGTCGTGCCGCCGGGAACCGGTATTTGCCACCAGGTTAACCTGGAATATCTTGGCAAAGCGGTGTGGAGCGAATTGCAGGACGGTGAATGGGTGGCTTATCCGGACACGCTGGTCGGCACAGATTCACACACCACCATGATTAACGGTCTGGGTGTTCTGGGCTGGGGCGTGGGTGGTATCGAGGCTGAAGCGGCAATGTTGGGGCAACCTGTCTCAATGTTGATCCCGGATGTGGTGGGTTTCAAACTGACCGGAAAACTGCGTGAGGGGATCACTGCAACGGATCTCGTGTTAACCGTCACCCAGATGCTGCGTAAGCACGGTGTAGTCGGCAAATTTGTCGAATTTTATGGCGACGGGCTGGATTCCTTACCGCTGGCTGACCGGGCCACCATTGCCAATATGTCGCCGGAATATGGTGCGACCTGTGGTTTCTTTCCGATCGACGGCGTGACGCTGGACTATATGCGGTTGAGCGGACGCAGTGAAGACCAAATCGAACTGGTGGAGAAATACGCGAAGGCGCAGGGGATGTGGCGCAACACCGGTGATGAACCGATCTTCACCAGTACCCTGGCACTGGATATGAATGATGTCGAGGCAAGCCTCGCCGGACCGAAACGTCCGCAGGATCGCGTTGCACTCGGCGATGTGCCGAAAGCCTTTGCTGCCAGCAGCGAACTGGAACTGAACACTGCGCAGAAAGACCGTCGGCCAGTAGAGTATGTGCTAAACGGACAGTCATATCAGCTTCCTGACGGTGCGGTGGTCATCTCGGCCATTACCTCCTGTACCAACACCTCTAACCCCAGCGTGCTAATGGCGGCGGGTTTGCTGGCGAAAAAAGCCGTTACGCTGGGACTGAAGCGTCAGCCGTGGGTGAAAGCGTCGCTGGCGCCAGGGTCGAAAGTGGTGTCAGATTATCTGGCAAAGGCGAAACTGACACCGTATCTCGATGAACTGGGCTTTAATCTGGTGGGATATGGCTGTACGACCTGTATTGGTAACTCTGGACCGCTGCCGGAGCCTATCGAAACCGCGATTAAGAAGGGCGATCTGACCGTAGGCGCGGTGCTGTCAGGCAACCGTAACTTTGAAGGTCGTATTCACCCGCTGGTGAAAACCAACTGGCTGGCGTCACCGCCGCTTGTCGTTGCCTACGCGCTCGCGGGCAATATGAACATCAACCTGGAGAAAGATCCGCTTGGCCACGATCGCAAAGGCGATCCGGTCTATCTGAAAGATATCTGGCCGTCGGCGCAGGAAATTGCCCGCGCCGTCGATCTGGTCTCTTCAGAAATGTTCCGCAAAGAATATGCGGAAGTGTTCGAAGGGACGCCTGAGTGGAAAGCAATCAATGTTGACCGCTCAGACACTTACGGCTGGCAAAATGACTCGACCTACATTCGCCTGTCGCCGTTCTTTGACGAGATGCTGGCGCAGCCAGCACCGGTGACCGATATTCACGGCGCGCGCATTCTGGCGATGTTGGGGGATTCGGTGACCACTGACCACATTTCTCCGGCCGGGAGTATTAAAGCTGATAGTCCTGCAGGGCGGTATCTGCAAAACCACGGCGTGGAGCGCAAAGACTTCAACTCCTACGGTTCTCGACGCGGTAACCACGAAGTGATGATGCGCGGGACCTTCGCTAACATCCGTATTCGCAACGAAATGGTGCCGGGTGTGGAAGGCGGAATGACGCGACATCTGCCTGGCACCGAGGTGTTGTCTATCTATGATGCGGCTATGCAGTATCAGCAGGAGAACATCCCGCTGGCGGTGATTGCTGGTAAAGAGTATGGGTCGGGTTCCAGTCGTGACTGGGCGGCGAAAGGGCCGCGATTGCTGGGAATTCGCGTCGTCATTGCAGAGTCGTTCGAACGTATCCACCGCTCCAACCTGATTGGGATGGGGATCCTGCCTCTGGAGTTCCCACAGGGTGTTACGCGCAAAACGCTGGGGCTAACCGGGGAAGAGACTATCGATATTGCCGATCTGCAACAACTGAAACCTGGCGCGACGGTGCCGGTGACGTTAACCCGGACCGACGGGAACAAAGAGGTGGTGCAGTGCCGTTGTCGCATCGATACCGCGACCGAGTTAACTTACTACCAGAACGATGGCATTTTACATTACGTGATTCGTAACATGCTGAAGTAAGTCGTAAAAAAGCCTGCATGACACGATGCAGGCTTTTTTTAACGCATGGCTTACTTACTCAACAAGTGACCCATCTTGGCCGCTTTGGTATCCAGATAATGTTCATTATTGGGATTACGGCCCACAATCAGCGGGACCCGCTCCACGATATTGATCCCTGCTTCAGTGAGAATCTCAACTTTCTTCGGGTTATTGGTGAGCAGACGTACTTCGTCAACGCCCAGCAGCTTGAACATATCCGCGCAGAGGGTGAAATCGCGCTCATCCGCGGCAAACCCTAACTGGTGATTGGCCTCTACGGTGTCGTAGCCCTGGTCCTGCAACGCGTAGGCGCGAATCTTATTGAGCAGGCCGATGTTACGTCCTTCCTGACGATGATAAAGCAGAATACCGCGTCCTTCTTCCGCAATATGCGTCAGGGCGGCTTCCAGTTGAAAACCACAGTCGCAGCGCAGGCTGAACAAGGCATCGCCCGTCAGACATTCTGAATGGACACGGGCCAGAACCGGCGTCTGACCTGAAATATCACCATATACTAACGCGACGTGATCGTGTCCGGTTGCCAGTTCTTCAAATCCCACCATCAGGAAATCGCCCCATGGGGTTGGCAGTTTGGCTTCTGCCACTCGTTTAAGCTGCATGTGTTTCTCCAGATAATGCCGGCACGCGATGTTGTGCCGTTGCCTGTTGGCTTATCTTCTTATTTTGCCATAAGGCGACGGACTTCACCTAATCGCCGCCGCGCAATCATCCTGCGAATGGCACAAATCTGTCAATTTCCCCGAACAGGGGATTTTTCGGTTATGATTGTGACACTTATCCGTTAAAGAGGTGTTCATGCTGTCGATTGCAAAGCGTACTGCGGCTGGCGCGGGATTGTTGTTGATTATGCCCGTTACCGTGTGGGTGTCCGGCTGGAGCTGGCAACCGGGGCAGGATACCGGATGGCTAAAAGCGATGTACTGGATAACCGAAACGGTCACTCAGCCGTGGGGTATCATCACACATGTTATTCTCTGTGGCTGGTTCTTCTGGTGTTTGCGCTTTCGTCTTAAAGCGGCGGTAATGCTTTTTACTATTCTGGCGGGGGCGATCCTGATAGGTCAGGGCGTCAAGTCGTGGGTGAAAGAGCGGGTACAGGAACCGCGTCCTTTCGTGATATGGCTGGAAAAAACGCATCATATTCCGGTTGATGAGTTCTACACTTTAAAACGTAAGGATCGCAGCGACCTGGTGAAGGAGCAACTTACCACCCAGCAGGCTATTCCACACTTTTTACGCCAACACTGGCAAAAAGAGACCGGGTTTGCGTTTCCGTCAGGTCACACGATGTTTGCGGCAAGCTGGGCGCTGCTCGCTGTCGGCTTATTGTGGCCGCGACGCCGGACGGTGACGATTGCCATTTTACTGGTGTGGGCGACGGGCGTGATGGGCAGTCGTTTGCTGCTCGGCATGCACTGGCCGCGTGATCTGGTGGTCGCGACGCTGATTTCATGGGCGCTGGTGACGCTGGCGACCTGGCTTGTACAGCGGTTCTGCGGGCCTTTGACGCCGCCGCCAGAAGAAAGGCAGGAGATTGCTGAACGTGAGCAAAACCGCTGACCAGGGTTGATTTTGACTGGTTTACCCTTAAATCATCCAATAGCTGACTGCTTTCCCATTTCGCACACGCCGTGAAAATGGTAATTTAAAAGGCTAAATGCGGTAAGTTGAACACGATTTATTCGCTTAAACCACATAACGGGAAGTAATGTGAAATATTTACTCATTTTCTTACTGGTGTTGGCGATATTTGTTATCTCGGTAACATTGGGTGCGCAGAACGATCAACAGGTGACCTTTAATTACCTGTTGGCTCAGGGCGAGTATCGTATCTCAACCTTGTTGGCCGTTTTGTTCGCAGCGGGTTTCGCCATTGGTTGGTTGATCTGCGGTCTTTTCTGGCTGCGGGTTCGTGTTTCTCTGGTGCGTGCTGAACGTAAAATTAAACGACTGGAAAACCAACTCTCGCCTGCGACAGACGTTGTGGTGACGTCTGGTACGTCGGTCGCGAAGGAATAATCGTTTATGCTGGAGTTGTTGTTTCTGCTTTTACCTGTTGCTGCCGCCTATGGCTGGTATATGGGTCGCAGAAGTGCGCAACAAACAAAACAGGATGAAGCTAACCGCCTGTCCCGCGATTACGTCGCGGGGGTTAACTTCCTCCTGAGCAACCAACAAGATAAAGCGGTGGATCTGTTCCTCGATATGTTGAAAGAGGATACCGGCACCGTTGAGGCTCATCTCACCCTCGGAAACCTGTTCCGCTCTCGCGGCGAAGTCGACCGCGCCATCCGTATTCACCAGACTCTCATGGAAAGCGCCTCGCTGACCTATGAACAGCGGCTGCTGGCGGTTCAGCAGTTAGGCCGTGATTACATGGCCGCCGGGCTGTATGACCGGGCGGAGGATATGTTTAATCAGCTTACTGATGAAACGGAATTTCGCGTAGGTGCGTTGCAGCAACTGTTGCAGATCTATCAGGCGACCAGTGACTGGCAGAAGGCCATTGAGGTTGCCGAGCGACTGGTCAAACTGGGTAAAGATAAACAGCGTATCGAAATCGCCCATTTTTACTGCGAACTGGCGTTGCAACAGATGGGCAGCGACGATATGGATCGCGCCATGGCGCTGCTGAAAAAAGGGGCAGCGGCGGATAAAAATAGCGCCAGGGTTTCTATCATGATGGGCCGCGTCTGGATGGCGAAGGGCGATTACGCGAAGGCCGTTGAATGTCTCCAGCGGGTGATTTCCCAGGATAAAGAACTGGTCAGCGAAACGCTGGAAATGCTCCAGACCTGCTATCAACAGCTAGGTAAAAATGATGAATGGGCGGAATTCCTGCGCCGTGCGGTAGAAGAAAATACCGGCGCGGCCGCAGAACTGATGCTGGCCGATATTCTCGAAGCGCGCGAAGGGACGGAGACCGCGCAGGTGTATATTACCCGTCAGCTCCAGCGTCATCCGACGATGCGCGTATTCCATAAGCTGATGGATTATCACCTTAACGAAGCCGAAGAAGGCCGTGCAAAAGAGAGCCTGATGGTGCTGCGTGATATGGTGGGCGAGCAGGTGCGTAGCAAGCCGCGCTACCGCTGCTCTAAATGCGGTTTTACCGCGTATACCCTGTACTGGCACTGTCCATCCTGCCGCGCCTGGTCAACGATTAAGCCAATTCGTGGACTTGATGGATTGTAATTTTTAAAAAAAATACCGCTTTAGTTACAACATACTCATAGTTTAGTCCACTTCCTCACGTTGGCATCGGCGCCACATCGCCTGGCAGTGGTGTAATCGCGTCTGTTAATTTTTGCGCCTGACAGGTAGAATGCACGCCGTTTACCCATTTGCCCCCTTAGCAAGAAGGCCTGGTTATGACGTTAACTGCTTCATCTTCTCCCCGCGCTGCTACCGATTCTCCCGTCGTCGTTGCTCTCGATTATAATAACCGTGATAGCGCCCTGGCGTTTGTCGATCGAATCGACCCGCGCGATTGTCGTCTGAAAGTTGGCAAAGAGATGTTCACGCTGTTCGGACCTCAACTGGTACGCGATCTCCAGCAGCGTGGCTTTGATATCTTTCTGGATCTGAAATTCCATGATATCCCAAATACCGCCGCTCATGCGGTGGCTGCTGCAGCGGATCTTGGCGTCTGGATGGTCAACGTCCATGCGTCGGGTGGGGCGAGAATGATGACCGCCGCCCGTGAAGCGCTGGTGCCGTTTGGTAAAGATGCGCCGCTGTTAATCGCGGTCACCGTGTTGACCAGTATGGAAGCCAGCGATCTGGTGGATATCGGCGTGACACTGTCACCGGCTGAGCACGCCGAGCGCCTGGCGGCATTGACGCAAAAATGTGGTCTGGATGGCGTGGTCTGTTCAGCTCAGGAAGCGGTGCGCTTTAAGCAGGCATTTGGCCGCGATTTCAAACTGGTTACCCCGGGTATCCGACCGCAGGGGAGCGCCGCTGGCGATCAGCGGCGGATAATGACTCCTGAACAGGCACTGGCGGCGGGTGTTGATTATATGGTCATTGGCCGTCCGGTGACGCAGTCTGACGATCCGGCGCAGACGCTGAAGGCCATCAATGCGTCATTGAAGCGGGAGGCGTAATGAGCGATTCCAACAGCCGTCTGGTTTATTCGACGGAGAGTGGGCGGATTGATGAACCTAAAGCCGCGCCCGAACGTCCGAAGGGCGACGGGATTGTCCGTATCCAGCGCCAGACCAGCGGGCGCAAGGGGAAAGGCGTGTGCTTGATTACTGGTATTGATCTAGATGACGGCGAACTCAGCAAACTGGCTGCGGAACTGAAGAAAAAATGTGGCTGCGGTGGAGCAGTCAAAGATGGCGTAATTGAAATTCAGGGTGATAAGCGCGATTTAATTAAGTCGCTACTGGAAGCTCGCGGCCTGAAAGTGAAACTGGCAGGTGGTTAACGAAAAAGCCACGATATAAATATCGTGGCTTTTATTGTTACTGCTAAATAAACTGTGTAGTGCAGACCAGAAAAAAATAATCGTATTATTATATCGAGCCGGACAACCGTAGATTATTTACGATTATTTACCTACCTGGTGGCCGATAATACCACCGACAGCGGCACCACCCAGCGTACCCAGTGTGCTACCATCCGTTAAGACAGCGCCACCTAATGCACCCGCACCCGCACCAATAGCGGTGTTACGATCACGTTTAGACCAGTTAGAACAGGCGCTCAGGGACATTGCCAGGGCAATCGCCAGCACGGCGGCGGTCATTTTTTTGCTCGTTACAAACATAATACTTTCTCCTGAATTAATGATTCACGGAAGTAAGCTCTCTTTAACTATAGTTAAAATATCGGTCATTAAAGAGGGCATCCGTGAAACCTTAGTGCGCAGGGTAATATCACGCAGGTGATAGTCACTTCCTGTTATATCGCTAATAGTAATTTTACGACTTTCGCCTGTGAACAACAGGTAAATAGTCTTAATTCGGGAGTCAGAATAGTCTCAGAGCGCAAATGATCTGCGATGAGCAAATCATTTGCGGATATTTTACTCGGCGTCGACGATATTAACGGTCAGACCACGCTGTTCCATCAGCGCCCGGTCACTGGCGCTAATTCTGGCATCGGTGATCACACGGCTAAACCGCTCGATAGGGCCAAGGGTGTAGGGATGGACCGCACCGAATTTTGAACTGTCGGTCAGGACAATGGCTTCCGAACCTTTCTCCAGCACGGCATTGACCACATCAGCACGCATCATGTCGCGCCCCGTGAATCCCGTTTCGGTCTGCCAGCCATCAATGCCGATAAACGCCTTACTGAAGTGGACCTGCTGAATAAACTGGCGAGTCAGCGGTCCCACCATGCTTTCGCTTTTTTTCTGGTAAATACCGCCAAGCAGGATCACTTCGCAGGGCGTCTCTTTTAGCAGGTGCGCAATGTAACTGCTGACCGTGATGATGGTGACGTCCTTTTGTTCCGCCAGCGTTCTTGCCAGCAGGGCATTGCTACTGCCATTTTCAATGAATACCGACTCGCCAGGGCTGACCAGCGACGCCGCAAACTCGGCAAGCTGACGCTTCAGGGTGTAGTTGGTCATCATCCTGGTTTCCACATCTTCGCTATCCAGCGAAACGGCGAAACCGTGCGCGCGGCGCAGAAAGCTCTGCTTCTCGAGGGTATTTAGATCCTGTCGAATGGTAACTTCAGAAACGCCAGTGATTTTGGCCAGTTCAGAGACGCTCATCTGGCCTTTATCAATGACCATTTGCAAAATTTTTTGTTGTCGGGAGTTCATAGCGTTAGTTTTTATAGCGGTAATGATACCGCGAGATTAAACACATGCGGCGGTGTGGCATCCAGGCGACACAAGCCGCGCGCGAAAAATTTAGATCTCCCACGGTGCCCGGGGCTTGTTCGCCGCTGATATGGCGTCATCCTGCACCTTACTCAACAATTCCGCCTTCAGAATTTCGAGATTATGGATGGCGGAGTGGACATCACCGGCCACCAGGATATCAAGCACGGTATCAATACGCTCGGCAACCCGTTTAGCATCGATATCAGACATGGGGGGATCCTTGGTCAAAGTATGAAAGAATTTAATGATGCAAAAAATGGCGACAAAAGAGAAGGGAAAATTCAGCCAGACCTGAACCTTTGGGGAATATTATATATTCCGCGATTACAGACAGATATGAATAGGGCGAAAAGCGAAACTTCCCGTTTCGCCCGGATGATCATATTGCTGGCTTAGCGCTTTTTCTTGTTGAGGTAACGTTTGTACCAGCGCTCAAACGCAACGGCAGGCATCGGTTTGGCAAATAAAAAACCTTGTCGCTCATTGACGCCGTTTTTCGTCAGAAAAGCATCCTCTTTGGCGCTCTCCACACCTTCGGCAATCACCTGGAGATTCAAAGCCTGTGCCACGGCGACGATCGCGCGCACCATCGATTGTGACACCGACTTTTTGTGAATGTCGCGGACAAAAATCTGATCCAGCTTAATGGCATCAATTGGGAAACGCGTCAGTTGCGAAAGCGAGGAATAACCGGTACCAAAGTCATCCAGGTGCACCTGCGCGCCAAGCTGGCTAAACTGCTGAATGACGGATAGCGCAAGTTCTTCGTTCTCAATCAGGCAACGCTCCGTCAGTTCGACATCAATAGGACAATATTCGAAATTGAGCTCGCGCAATACGCGCTTCAGATCGGTGAAAATCGTCTGATCAGCCAGTTGCCGGGCAGAGATGTTAACCGCTACGCGCAGGTTAATGCCTTTATCCCGCCATTTCGCGACCTGGCGTATAACATCGAGGATCACCCAGCGGCCGAGCGGCACAATCAGCCCGGACTCTTCAGCGTATGAGATGAACTCCAGCGGAGGGATAAGCCCACGTTCAGGGGACTGCCAACGCACCAGCGCCTCAAGGCCGCGGACTTCACCTCGCCAGGTCACTTTCGGCTGATAGTGAATCAGTAACTGATCGTTTTCCAGCGCTTTGCGCAGGTTGGTGTCCAGCCACAGGTATTCGAATACCCGCTCGTTCATTTCTGGCGAGAAAACGCAGAACTGGCCACGTCCGCCTTCTTTGGCGGTGTACATTGCAGTATCCGCATTGCGGATCAGGTTGCTGCTGTCCTCGCCGTGCTGAGGCGCCATCGCGATACCGACAGAACAGCCGGTATAGACTTCTATGAGGCCGATACGAAAGGGCTGGCGCAATCGGGTGAGGATCCGCGAGGCGACCGCCTCAAGCGAGCTCTGAGACGTCTGGCTGGCCAGCACAATAAACTCGTCACCGCCGAGACGTGCCAGCAGTTGATTCTCTTCCAGACAGCTCAGGAGGGCTAACGATACCGCCTGCAAAAGCTGATCGCCAAACATATGACCATAGGCATCGTTCACCTTCTTGAAGTTATCCAGGTCGAGATAAACAATACCCACCTGACTGTCGCCAGCCTGTTCGATGGCCTCGTTGATCAGTTCATGGATAGCGTTGCGGTTTGGCAACCCGGTAATCGTGTCGGTATTCGCCAGCACGCGCAACCGTTCCTGCGTACGTCGTTCTTCCGTGATGTCCGTACCGGAACAGATCAAGTAGATTTCGTTTTTACCGCTGCCGCTGTGGACAAATTTATTGCGGAACAGGAACAGACGCTGTCCCTTGCGGGTCTTTACCCAGCGTTCCACTTCATACGAGTTGCCGTTGCGAAAGAAGCCGCTGATGTTGCGACGCGAAGCGGCGGCTTCCCGGCGGCTCATGAAGAGTTTAAAGACGCTCTGTCCAATCACTTCCTGCTCTTTCAACCCGGTGTACTCTTCACACAGGCGATTGAAGCGCTGAATGTTACCCCGACTGTCGAGGATCACAATCGCCGAGTTGGCTTCTGTCACTACCTGTTCAGCAAATGAGAGTCCCTTGACCAGGTCACGCGCAACAGAAGGGGTGTCGTGCCAGGCCGACGCACTGCCAGCCCATTCATGTTTGTTAATTTTGCGGCCCACCAGGTGCACCGGGACATCGTTGTCTTCAAAGGGGAGTGTCATCATGAGACCGGAGGTGATGACGGTCATTTCACGGATCCGTTCGGCTTGCTCGGGCGCAAGCTCAACGCTCTCCACTCGGTCGGTCGCTTCGGTGACGGACAAATGCAGGGTGTTGGAATCTTCTGACAAACGCCAGTAAGGCGCGTGAGTACCCAAAAAGCTATACAACGTTGTGGACTCCAGACTGTCTTTCATCATGAACACCCT
This sequence comes from Citrobacter sp. CFNIH10, assembly GCF_002934585.1. Classification (NCBI taxonomy): domain Bacteria; kingdom Pseudomonadati; phylum Pseudomonadota; class Gammaproteobacteria; order Enterobacterales; family Enterobacteriaceae; genus Citrobacter; species Citrobacter sp. CFNIH10. The sequence goes on along the minus strand of NZ_CP026216.1, from coordinate 3,987,244 downwards.
CCCGCTTAAAGCACAAACAACCCTGAATGGAAGGGATTAGCCAGCGTTAATTAAAAATTACGGTAGCTGAACATCTTGTTTTGTTTATGTATTTATTTGTAATTCAGAACCGGGAAAAAGCATAGGCGCTGTAGAAAATATATCCGGCTGACAGTCAGAGTGTAGTGAGAGAATGGCGATTTGGGGGAAAGAAAACGGCCTTTCCTGAAAAGAAAGGCCGTTACTGGGCAGGTCGTCAGGCGGCAGGACGGGCGATGATGCTGCGGGTTTCCATCCGCACTTCGGCGATGGTGACATCAATCACATCCGTCACTTTATAGACGGTTTCACCTTTGATCTGGATGGTGCCGCTCTCCTGGCTGCAAACCAGTTCATCGCGCACCGCATGCAGGAATGGCGCAGGGATAAAGGCTACCGCGCCGTTATCCACCAGACGTACACGCATCCCGCCACGGCTGACATCAATGATTTCTGCCGCGAAGCGGGTATCCGTGCCCGCTTTATCACTCAGGAAGCGGGCATATAACCAGTCGCCAACATCGCGTTCCGCCATGCGGTTCAGGCGACGACGCTCAGCCATCTGTACGGTGATCTCTTCCTGCGGACGGTTAATGGTTTCACCTTTGATGACGGCTTTCAGCAGGCGATGGTTGATCATATCGCCATACTTACGAATCGGTGACGTCCAGGTGGCGTAAGCCTCCAGACCCAGCCCATAGTGCGGACCCGGCTCAATGCTGATTTCCGCAAAAGACTGGAAGCGACGAATACGGCTGTCGAGGAAACCCGACGGTTGCGCATCCAGTTCACGACGCAACTTGCAGAAGCCTTCCAGAGTTAATACTTCTTCGGCGTTCACATGCATTCCGTGAGATTGCAGCAGCGCGGCCAGCGCATCGGCATTGGCCGGGTCAAAGCCCAGGTGAACGTTGTAAATGCCAAAGCCGAGTTTGTCGCGCAGCACGCGTGCGGCGCAGATGTTGGCCGCAATCATGGATTCCTCGACAATCCGGTTCGCGATGCGACGCGGTTCTGCGACGATATCGAGCACTTCACCTTTTTCGCCGAGAATGAAGCGGTAGTCTGGGCGATCTTTAAACACCAGCGCATGATGATGACGCCACTCACCACGGCTCAGGCAAATACGCTGCAGCAGACGAATCTGCTGGGCGATGTCTTCACTTTCAGGCTGCCAGCGACCGCGGTTTTCCAGCCAGTCAGAGACGTTGTCATAAGCCAGTTTTGCTTTTGACTCAATGGTGGCAGCGAAGAACGTGATGTCATCTTCAATGGTGCCATCAGCGGCAATGGTCATGCGACAGGCGAGTACCGGGCGCACTTCATTGGCGCGCAGTGAGCAGAGGTCGTCAGACAGTTCGCGTGGCAACATTGGAATGTTGAAGCCCGGCAGATAGTTAGTGAACGCCCGGATTTTCGCGGCGTTATCCAGTTTGCTGTCTTCGGCGATCCAGGCGGTAGGGTCGGCAATCGCCACGGTCAGTTGCAATTTGCCGTCAGCCAGTTCTTCGGCATACAGCGCATCGTCCATATCTTCCGTGCTGGCGCTATCGATAGTAACGAAATTCAGCGCTGTCAGATCCTGACGTTCCAGCCCTTCATCCAGCATTTCCGTCGCTACGCCATCCGGCGCTTCTTTTTCAAGATTATGCCGCGCCAGGGTGACCCACCAGGGGACGAAGTGGTCGTCGGCAAACGTGATGAACTGGGTTAATTCGGCGAAGAAGGTGCGATCGCCTTTGAGCGGATGACGGCGCATTTCAGCAACGGCCCAGTCACCCTCTTTAAATTCATGCTCCACACCGCGAGCGGCGCGGCAGGGAATGGCGTCTTTCAACAGCGGGTGATCCGGCACGATGGACAGGCGATCGTTCTTACCCTGTACTTTACCGACAAAGCGGGTCAGGAACGGCTCAACCAGCTCTTCCGGCTCCGCAGATTCGCGATCTTTTTCAGTGTGGATGACGGCGATGATGCGGTCGCCATGCATCACTTTTTTCATCTGCGGCGGTGGAATGAAATAACTTTTTTGCGCATCGACTTCCAGGAAGCCAAAGCCTTTTTCCGTGGCTTTTACCACCCCTTCAGCACGTGGCGTCTGGGAATGCAGTTGCTGTTTAAGCTGCGCTAGCAGCGGGTTGTCCTGAAACATATTTGTCTATTTTCGTGGCCATAAGAGCGGCTGACAGTTTTACGCGAAAGTACCTGATGCGGCAAGCGCTCTTTATGGCAATGAAAGGGTTAATGTGTCTCGCCCAGCGCGATTTTCAGACGATTCAGCCATCCGCATAACCCCGACCAGGCCAGCAGGTTGATTGCCTGTTCAACGGAGGTACAGGACTCGCTGAACGGGTTGAACTGCGCGGCACTAAAACGATCGGGGGCCCGCGTCAACAATTGTATCGCCTGGAACAGCGGACGCTCAACCGGCTGCTGTTGTTCCCGGCGTTCTATTTCGTGTTCGCTCTGGCGCAATAAGTCGGCGATTTCCACTGACGTCGCCAGTTGGTTAAAGCAGCTTGCACTGCCGTTAATTCGCGATGTCAGTAGTGTGGTGAAATTGTGCGCGGGGGACTCAATGGACAATGTGCTTTTAAGCAGGGTACCGAGCAGCGTAAGCAGCGTCGGTTGATGAACCAGATTAGGAGCGATGGGCTGAAGGGCGGCGATTGGCTGATAACACGACAGACACTCCAACTGTTCCGCCGTTGCGTAGCGCAGTTCGACCTGCTCGTGCGCCGAATGCCAGGTGGCATCGGGTTGCTGAAACAGGGATACGTCGGCGAATGATTGTGTGTCCAGACCTGGCACCCAGCGTACCGGTTGCCCCAGCCATGCCTGAAACGTAGCGACGACACGCGCCTGAAAACCGACATAGCCGATGATTTGGTTCATCAATGCGATATCCCACGCAGAAAGGCCAACATCGCATAAATGCTGGCGCGCGCGGTTATCAATCACTGAGGGTGAACTGGCGAGCTGGCGCGCGTACTGAGTAATCTGTGCCAGCCGGTGATTACTTTCACGTGACGAATCCGGGCCGGGAAGCGGCGTCAAACGGGCGGCATAGTGGTTGCAAAGCCGCTGAACACCATACACCTGGGCGACCGTCAACGCGGTACTCATGCGTTCATAGGCGCTGAAGGTATGTAGGCGGTTCAACAAAATGGTGTCAGGGAACAGTTCATGAGCAAGCTGGCGGGCCGGTTGCAGCCAGGACTGAAAGGGTAAAAGCGCATCTTCAGGGATCACCAAATCCAACAGAAAGCGGTCTTCAACGTGTGCGGCTTCGGGCACCAGCGGCAACACGTCCTGCGGACCGGTGCTGGACTGGGTTTCATGATACCAGTGGCTTTTGCCGTTGAATCGGCGTTGTTCCATGGGCGTTCCTTGGTCTGTATGTGGCGACCCGGACACGTCGTCGTCGAATCACGCCGGATCGTTCTCGCTGCTTTATCCTGGCGTAAGCGGGGGAAGGGATGAAAGATTGTTGCGTGATAACAAAGATCAAAAAGCTATATTGCTGGGAAGAGTTAAGAGCATGGGCGGCAGGGCGCCGCCCACGGGGGAAGTCGGCACGATTATTTCAGTTCCAGTTCGTTCATTGCAGCGATACTGAATCCGCCGTCAACGTGAACCACTTCACCAGAGATACCGCCGGACAGATCGGAGCACAGGAAGGCTGCAGAGTTGCCCACATCTTCGATAGTCACGGTACGACGAATCGGGGTCACCGCTTCGCAATGCGCCAGCATTTTACGGAAATCTTTGATGCCGGAGGCGGCCAGAGTTCGGATCGGACCGGCAGAGATGGCGTTAACACGTACACCTTCCGGGCCCATCGCGTTCGCCATATACCGAACGTTCGCTTCCAGAGACGCTTTTGCCAGCCCCATTACGTTGTAGTTCGGGATCGCGCGCTCAGCGCCCAGGTAGGAGAGCGTCAGCAGGGCAGAACCCGGATTCAGCATAGAACGGCAGGCTTTCGCCATTGCCACAAAGCTGTAGGAGCTGATGTCGTGAGCGATTTTAAAGCCTTCGCGGGTGACCGCGTTCACGTAGTCGCCGTCCAGCTGATCGCCAGGGGCAAAACCGATCGAGTGAACGAAACCGTCAAATTTCGGCCAGGCTTTGGCCAGCTCTGCGAACAGGGTGTCGATGCTTTCATCTTCTGCGACATCGCATTGCAGAACGATGTCTGAACCCAGTTGAGCAGCAAATTCTTCCACACGGCCTTTCAGTTTGTCGTTCTGGTAGGTGAATGCCAGTTCCGCACCTTCGCGGTGCATCGCCTGAGCGATACCCCAGGCGATGGACAGTTTGCTGGCAAGACCAGTCACCAGAATACGCTTACCGGAAAGAAAACCCATAGCTTAAATCCTTATGTGAATGTTGTGGCGACCGGCCTCGGTTAGGGGGCCAGATGCCGTTAAAGCGCGGTCATTCTAACATGTGACATCGGGCGATCGAGTCCGACCACAACAGGAGAGCGGTTAACGGTCTTTTCGCCAGGCATCGGCCGTCAGCGCTTCGCCAAAATGACCGGCGATTAATCGTTTTGTCAGTTCATGCAGCGGAGAGGCCAGTACATCGGCGGTACTGCCGCGTTCGACGACTTCCCCCTGATGCATCACCAGAACCTGATCGCTAATGTGTTTCATCATGCCAAGATGCTGGGTGACGTAGATATAAGAGATACCCTGTTTCTCCTGCAATTCCAGCATCAGGTTGATTAACTGCGAGCGCATCGACATATCGAGCGACGCCAGCGCTTCATCGGCAATAATGACTTTCGGGCGCAGGATCATCGCGCGGGCGAGTCCCAGACGCTGTTTTTGTCCTGGCGCCAGCATATGCGGATAATAGCTGACATGATCGGGCAGCAGTCCTACCATCCGCATGGTCTCAATAATCTGCTTGCGTCGCTGTTCCGGCTCAAGGTCGGTATTCAGGCGCAACGGAAAATCGAGGATTTGCGAAATACGCTGACGCGGGTTCAACGAGGTCGACGGGTCCTGGAAAATCATGCGAATGCGCTGACTGCGAAACGAATAATCACCAAATTCGAGCGGATGATCGTCAATCAGTAACTCGCCGCTGGTTGGCTCGACCATTCCTGCCAGCATTTTGGCCAGCGTGGATTTGCCGGAACCGTTCTCGCCGATGATGGCCAGCGTTTGTCGCTCACGGAGGGTAAAGCTCAGCGGTTTCACGGCTTCTACGGTCTGACGGCGAAACCAGCCTGTCCGGTAGCGGAAGGTTTTACTCAGATTGCGAACTTCAAGTAAGGTCTCAACCATCTCACTCTCTCTCCATGTTGAGGGGGAAATGACAGGCGTAGAGATGATTTTTCGCCCCGGTCAGACGCGGCGTTTCTATACATTCGCGCTGTGCGTAGGGACAGCGTGGCCCAAGACGGCAACCGATGGGCAATTGTTCCAGCAAAGGGATGGCTCCGGGCATGGTGTTCAGACGACTTTTGTGCGGCATGGCGCTACCAAAGTCAGGAATAGCGCGGATCAGTGCCTGGGTGTATGGGTGATGGGGCGTCGTCACCAGCTCTTTACTCGGCGCGGTTTCCACCGTCTGACCACAGTACAGCACGTTAATCTTGTCCGCCCACTGGCTGAGCATCTGCAGGTCATGGCTGATCAGCAAAATGGTAGTATTGCTGTTCTGATTCAGGCGCGTCAGCAGGCGGAAGATCTGCGCCTGAGTGGTCGGCTCCATCGCGTTGGTCGGCTCATCCGCAATCAACAGTCGCGGTTGATTCGCCAGCGCAATGGCAATCATGACTTTCTGACATTCACCGTCGGTCAGTTCATACGGGAAGCTGCGCATGGCGTCTTTATGATCTTTAATCCCGACGCGGTGCAGCAGTTCAATGGCGCGACGTTTCCGCCAGCCAATACGTTGCCACCAGCGGCCTTTGTACGTCCATGCCGGAATGTTTTGCATCAACTGGCGACCCACGCGCTCGGACGGATCCAGACACGACTGCGGCTCCTGGAAAATCATCGAAACGTTATGTCCCACCAGTTTACGTCGCTCACGCGGCGAAAGGCGCAGCAGGTCGATATCGTCAAAACGCATCCGGTCGGCGGTGACGCGCCAGTTATCTTTGGCAACGCCGCAGATGGCTTTGGCAATCAGGCTCTTACCGGAGCCGGATTCACCCACCAACCCACGAATTTCCCCTTCGCTCAAGGTCATGCTGACGCGGTCGACGGCTTTGACCCACTCTTCACCGGCCTTAAATTCAATGGTCAGGTTGCGGATATCCAGTAATGGCATTATTCCACCCCCGCAATGATAGCGCGGCGAACGCCGTCACCCAGCAGGTTGACCAGCAGGACGCTGATCATGATGGCTGCACCGGGCAGCATCACCGTCCACGGTGCAACGTAAATCAGCTCCAGCGCATCGCCCAGCATCGCACCCCATTCGGGAGAGGGGAGCTGCGCGCCAAGATCGAGAAAACCGAGCGCGGCAATATCCAGTATCGCCATCGACAGCGCGCGGGTGATTTCGGTGATCAGTCCTGCGGTAATGTTGGGCAATATGGCGAACCAGAGGATGTTCAGCGTCGAGGCGCCATCAAGACGCGCCGCGATGACGTACTCTTTTTCCAGTTCGTCATGCACCATGCTGTAGACCGAACGGACCATGCGTGGCAACAGCGCCAGCCAGACGGCAAACATGGCATGGGTTAAATGCGGCCCGGCGAAGGCGACAACGATAATCGCCAGCAGCAGAGACGGAATCGACAGCAGCGTATCGAGAATATGATTCAGCACGGCAGAACGCAGACCGTGCGTGGCTCCGGCGACCACGCCGAGAAACAGCCCGCACAGCGTTGCGGCGAGCGTAACGACAAACGCGCCGCCCACGGTGGGGGCTGCGCCGCTGAGCAGTCGGCTCAGGACGTCGCGTCCCAGATCGTCAGTACCGAGGAAGAAAGAGACTTCGCCATAGCGTGACCAGGAGGGCGGCAACAACTGATAGCCGAGGAACTGCTGATCGATGCCATACGGCGCAAACCAGTTGCCGAACAGGCACAGTACCACCAGCCCTGCACAGCCGTACAAGCCAACCATTGCCGTAGTATCGCCATAAAATTTGCGCCATGCGGTGCGCAGCGTACCTGGCGGGCGCTTTTCGCTATAAACGCTATCGTAAGGCATACCATTCCTTATGTTTCAGAGGGTTAGCCATAGCACCCAAAATATCGGAAATCACGTTGACGATGATGACCAGCGAACCAATCACCATCACGCCTGCGGATATCGCCGCGTAGTCCTGCTGACGGATGGCGTTAATCAACCAACGACCGAGCCCCGGCCAGCTAAAGACCATCTCGGTGATCATTGCCAGCGTCAGCATCGTTGAGAATTGCAGGCCCAGGCGGGGGATCACCGGCGGTAAGGCGTTATGCAGTACATGGCGGCGCAGGATCGTAAATCGTGACAAACCGCGCGTGGCCGCAGCCTTCACGTAGTTCTGATCAAACACCTCAATGGTACTGATACGCATCAGGCGAATCACTTCTGTGGTCGGCGCAACCGCCAGCGTCAGCACCGGCAACACCATATGGCGCACGGCGCTCATCACCATCTCATCCCGCCAGGGAGAGTCAGAGATCCACGCATCGACAATAGCCAGACCGGTGACCGGTTTCACTTCGTAAAGCAGATCGAATCGGCCCGACACCGGCAGCCAGCCGAGAGTCAGGGAAAAGAAAAGGGTCAGCAGCAGTGCCAGCCAGAACACGGGGATTGAAAAGCCGAGCAGGGCGAGGGCGCTGATCAAGCGGTCCTGCCACTTGTTGCGGGTAATGCCCGCCAGCATACCCACCGGAATCCCCACCATTAGCGCAAAGCCGAACGCCAGCGTGCATAGCTCCATCGTGGCCGGGAACACCTCTTTGAGCTGTTCAGTGATAAGCTGTCCGTTGATGCTGGAGACGCCAAAGTCCCAGTGGATGAGGCCATTGAACCAGAACACCCATGCATTCCACAACGATGCGCCTTGTAGCGGCGCATGTGGCGTAAAATAGCTCAGACTGAAGCCGATAAAGGTCAGAAAAAACAGCGTGACCATCAGCAACAGCAAACGACGCAAGGTGAAGATAATCATGGTTTTTTCACCTCATCGTTTTTTTCGCGCGACACACCGGCGAAAGAGGCGTTTCCAAACGGGCTTAACACCAGCCCCTTAATATCATACCGATAGGCCTGCAGACGCAGTGACGAGGCAAGCGGCAGGATCGGCAACTCTTTGGCGAGGATGTTCTGTGCTTCATCATAGGCATCAATACGCGCGGAAAGCTGTTGCGAAGAGAGCGCTTTGCGCAGCACGTTGTCAAATTCCGGATTGCACCAGTGGGCGAAGTTGGTCTGCGAATTGATGGCCGCACAGCTGAGCAACGGGCGGAAGAAACTGTCCGGATCGTTACTGTCGGTTGCCCAGCCGGACAACGTCAGATCATGGTTCATGTCCATCAACCGCGCCTCCTGGAAACGACCTTCAACCGGTACAATCACCACGTTCACCCCAACCTGCGCCATATCCGCCTGGATAAGTTCAGCGGTTTTCAGCGGGCTCGGGTTCCACGCCTGTGAACTGGTCGGCACCCACAGGCGCAGCGTCAGATTCTCCAGCCCCAGCGCTTTGAGTTGCTCACGAGATTTGGCCGGATTGTATTCTGTTATTTTAGCCTCGTTATCATAGGCCCACGAGGCGCGAGGTAAAATAGAGGCCGCCGTTTCTGCCGTGCCGTAATAGATAGACTGCATCAGACGCTGGTTATTGATGGACAGCGCCAGGGCGTGGCGAACCGCCGGATTATTCAGCGGAGGCTTGTCGGTATTAAACGCCAGGTAGGCGATGTTCATCCCCGGACGCAAGGTCAGGCGCAGGCGTGGGTCGTCGCGCAGGATCGTCAACTGGCTGGCGGCGGGCCAGGCCAGCACGTCACATTCGCCGGTAAGCAGTTTCGATAAACGTCCGGTTCCGCCGGATCCGAGATCCACTACCACCTGCGGCATCAGCGGCTTGCCCCGCCAGAATTTGTCATGACGTTGCAGGCGGATGTATTGTCCAGCGCGATACTCGGAAAGCTGGAACGGGCCGGTGCCAACCGGCTGGCGGTCAAGCTGTTCCTGGCGATCCTGTTTTGTCAGTTGATCAGCATACTCCGCCGACATCACGGACGCATAGTGGGTTGCGAGGTGCCATAAGAAAGAGGCGTCCGGCTTCGTCAGGCGAAATTCCACGGTGTGACTGTCGAGCTTACGCACGCTCTGCACGTTATCGGCGAACTGCAGACTGTCGAAATAGGGGAAATTGCCGCCGTTGACGTTATGCCACGGATGGTTGCGATCAAAGATGCGCTGAAAGGTAAAAACCACGTCGTCGGCATTCAGTTTACGCGTAGGCGTAAACCAGTCCGTTTTCTGAAACGCCACGTCGCGGCGTAGATGGAAGCGGTAAGTGGCGCCGTTATCCAGCACTTCCCAGCTTTCCGCCAGTTCCGGGACCAGACGATAAGTATAGGGATCGACATCCAGCAACCGATCATAGAGCTGGGCGGCGAGCGTGTCGACAATCAACCCGCTGCTCACTTTTTGCGGATTGAAGGTATTGACCTGTCCATTCACGCAATAGACAAAGCCGCTGTCACGAATATCTTCACGTGGGGCGGTTTCAGGCGCAGCAGTAGCCTGACCACTCAGAAGTCCAGCCATCACGATCAGAGACGATAAAACCAGGCGCATAATTTTTAAGGTTTTTAGGTACGATTTGCAAAGTGTATCGCACTATCGCCCGCGAGGTACAAATGTCTGCGGGCAACTGGCGTAAATATGCGCAATCAGGGGGTGAGACGCGCTAAATCTGATGTTTTTTGAGCAATGCGCGCAACTGGTGATAGGTCAGCCCGAGTAATTCCGCCGCCCGTTTCTGATTAAATTTTGCCTGTTCCAGACTGGTTTGCAGCAGCTCTTTCTCCTGTTGCTGCTGAAACGCACGTAAATCGAGGGGCAGCGAAGGACCCGTTGCTGCAGTTTCAGCGGCAGGGGACGTTGGCGCGTGGCGTTTAAATGGGTCGATCACAATCTCATCCAGCGGCGTTTCGCTGGAGCCATGCCGGTATACCGAACGTTCGACCACGTTTTTTAATTCGCGGATATTTCCCGGCCAGGCGTAGTTCAGCAGCGTCTCTCTGGCATACGCTGTAAATCCGGGGAACAGCGGCAGACGAATTTCCCGGCACATCTGAATAGCAAAGTGTTCCGCCATGAGCATGATATCCGCCTGACGTTCGCGCAGCGGCGGCAGTTGCACCACGTCGAACGCCAGTCGGTCAAGCAAATCTGCCCGGAAGGATCCTTCGTTAACCATCGACGGAAGATCCGCATTGGTCGCACAAACCAGACGGACGTTTACCTGTAATGGCTGACTGCCGCCGACGCGCTCGAGCTCGCCGTACTCAATCACTCTGAGCAGCTTTTCCTGTACCAGCATTGGGGCCGTGGCGAGTTCATCCAGGAACAGCGTGCCGCCGTCGGCCCGTTCAAAACGTCCGGGATGGCGCTTTTGCGCACCGGTAAACGCCCCGGCTTCATGACCGAACAGTTCACTGTCGAGTAAATTTTCATTCAGCGCCGCGCAGTTAAGCGAAATAAACGGCCCCTGCCAACGAGAGGAGAGATAATGCAGACGGTTGGCAATCAGTTCCTTACCGGTACCGCGCTCGCCGATAATCAGTACCGGTTTGTCCAGCGGCGCGAGGCGGGAAACCTGCTCCAGTACCTCCAGAAAGCTGTTGGCTTCCCCTAACAAATTATCTTTGTATTCTGCCATGATGAATTTCGCCACATGTTAGTGTATTTCACCACTTTACCCTGTTTTCTCGTCGAGGTAAAACCGTACATCTCAATATAAATCAATAAATTAAAAAGTTGGCACGCGGATTGTATTAGAGAATCAGCAGGGCATCGCCCGACATCAGAAAAATGTGAGGATAGAATTATGGGTATTTTTTCTCGTTTCGCCGACATCGTGAATGCCAACATCAACGCACTACTCGAGAAAGCGGAAGATCCGCAGAAGCTGGTTCGTCTGATGATTCAGGAAATGGAAGATACGCTGGTTGAAGTGCGTTCCAACTCGGCACGTGCGCTGGCGGAAAAGAAACAGTTATCACGCCGCATCGAACAGGCGACGGCTCAGCAGGCAGAGTGGCAGGAGAAAGCGGAGCTTGCGCTGCGTAAAGAGAAGGACGATCTGGCCCGCGCCGCGCTGATCGAAAAACAGAAGTTGACCGATCTGATTGGCAATCTGGAGCATGAAGTGACGCTGGTGGACGATACGCTCACGCGCATGAAAAAAGAGATTGGCGAGCTGGAGAACAAACTCAGCGAAACCCGTGCCCGTCAGCAGGCGCTGACGTTGCGCCATCAGGCCGCCAGCTCATCCCGTGACGTGCGTCGTCAACTGGACAGCGGTAAGCTGGATGAAGCGATGGCGCGCTTTGAATCTTTCGAGCGTCGCATCGACCACATGGAAGCGGAAGCTGAAAGCCACAACTTTGGCAAACAGAAAACGTTGGATCAGCAGTTTGCCGACCTGAAAGCGGATGATGAAATCAGCGAACAACTGGCGCAACTGAAAGCCAAAATGCAGCAAGACAAGCAATAATAATACCTGGCGGCGCTCGAACGCGCCGCCGCTCATCACCTGTAAGGAGACCTCATGAGCGCGCTATTTCTGGCCATTCCGTTAACCATCTTCGTGCTGTTTGTGTTACCGATTTGGCTATGGCTGCATTACAGCAACCGTTCCAGTCGCGGAGAATTATCGCAAAGCGAACAGCAACGTTTAGTTCAGTTGACCGATGACGCGCAGCGCATGCGTGAACGTATTCAGGCGCTGGAAGATATTCTCGATGCGGAACATCCGAACTGGAGGGATCGTTAATGGGCGGCATTGATCTGAACAAAAAATTATGGCGTATTCCGCAGCAGGGCATGCTGCGAGGCGTGTGCGCAGGGATCGCGCAGTATCTGGATGTGCCGGTAAAACTGGTGCGTATTTTAGTGGTGTTGTCGATCTTCTTCGGGCTGGCCTTTTTTACCCTGGTCGTCTACATCATTCTGGCATTTGTGCTTGATCCGATGCCGGATAACCTTGCCGCAGGCGAGCAGCAACCGTCCAGCGGTGAGCTATTGGATATCGTCGATAAAGAACTGGCGGCGGGGGAGAAACGCTTACGTGAAATGGAGCGTTATGTCACCTCGGACACGTTTACTTTGCGTAGCCGTTTCCGTCAATTGTAAGTCATTAAGAGAGCTGAGATGAATAATCGCTGGCAACGCGCCGGGCAAAAGGTAAAACCCGGTATGAAAATAGCAGGTAAGCTGGTGCTTCTGACTGCGCTACGCTACGGCCCCGCGGGTGTCGCAGGGTGGGCAGTAAAATCCGTCGCCCGTCGTCCGCTAAAAATGTTGCTGGCGCTGGCTCTGGAACCGTTTTTAAGCCGTATGGCGGCGAAAATTTCAAAACATTATTCTGGAAGTTAATTTCCATTGCCTTCTTTTTAACAATTAAATCACATCCTGGTTATTAATTTGCGGCAGCTCACAAATCGATTGTTGAGCTGCTAAAATTCTATTAATTCCTGCTTTTAACCTCTTTCACTGCATTGACAGTTAATTTCCTCGAGAGTAGTCTTTTTTGTCATGGGACCGCTACCACTGAAAAACAAAGTGAACCGAAAAATTAAGGAATGCCTCAGCGCCGTCTATGGCGATACATGGACAGGGCTTCACGATGGATCATTAAAAATGCGCATGGAAAGGGCGCGTAAGATTATTAATAAAAAGCGTAAACCTCATTGGGATGAAAGTGATGTGGTGCTCATTACGTATGCCGATCAATTTCATAGCGAGAAAGAAAAACCGCTGCCAACCTTTAATCAGTTCTGGATGCGCTGGTTTTCCTCGGTATTCTCACATGTTCACCTTTTGCCATTTTACCCCTGGTCATCAGATGATGGTTTTTCGGTTATTGATTACTATCAGGTGTCTCCCGAAGCCGGCGAGTGGAATGATATTCGTGAGTTAAACCGCTCCTGTTGTTTGATGTTTGATTTTGTTTGCAATCATATGTCAGCAAAAAGTGACTGGTTTGAACGTTATTTGCGGCAAGCTCCTGGATACGAAAACTTTTTTATTGAGATGGACCCAGAGACTGATTTACATGCCGTAACGCGTCCACGGGCATTGCCGTTATTAACACCGTTTACCATGCAGGATAAATCCGTTCGTTATTTATGGACGACATTTAGCGAAGACCAGGTTGATCTCAACTACAGTAACCCGGACGTGCTACTTGCCATGATTGACGTACTGCTGACCTACCTGGAACACGGAGCCGATTATGTACGTCTGGACGCCGTTGGCTACATGTGGAAAACGCCGGGTACGACCTGCATTCATCTGGAAAAAACGCATCAACTGATCAAGTTATTTCGCGCGATAGCAGATGAGGTCGCCCCCGGCACGGTCATCATTACTGAGACCAATGTCCCGCACAAAGACAATGTTTCCTATCTGGGTAACGGGCATGACGAAGCACATATGGTTTATCAGTTCTCTTTGCCGCCACTTGTCCTGCACTCCCTGCATCGCCAGGATTGCCGGGTGCTGTGCCAATGGGCGCAGTCGTTATCATTGCCTTCGACAGAGACCACCTGGTTCAACTTTCTGGCTTCGCATGATGGCATTGGATTGAATCCACTGCGCGGGCTGTTAGCGGAAGACGATATTCTGACACTGGTGACGGACCTGCAGAAAGAAGGGGCCTTAGTGAACTGGAAAAATAATCCAGATGGCACCCGGAGTCCGTATGAATTAAATGTGACCTGGATGGATGCGTTAGGCCATCAGGATGACAGCGATGAAGAACGCCTTGCCAAATTTATTCTCACCCATGTTCTGCTATTAACCTTCCCTGGCGTTCCTGCGATTTATATTCAGAGCATTCTGGGGTCGCGCAATGACTACGAAGGCGTCGAAAAACACGGTTATAACCGGGCTATTAACCGAAAAAAATATGAGCAAAAATCAATTGAACAGGAATTGATGACTGAAGGTTCTCTTCGTCATGAGATTTATCAGGCGTTGTCCCGATTAATTGTTATTCGCAGGGGTAATAAGGCGTTTCATCCCGAGAGCATGTTTGATATTCGCTGTCTGACACCTTCTGTTCTGCGGATTATTCGCTCGGCCGATGAACATAAAAAAATCAATGCACTTTTTAATTTTAGCGATCGCCAACAAATCATTGATGCCAGTATTTATACAGGCGTTGATTTAATTAGCGGAGTGAGTGTTTCCGGAGAGACATTAACACTGCAACCCTGGCAGGTTATGTGGATTAAAAAATAAAAAGGAATATCTGATGATCAAAACTAAAATGGTGCTGTTATCAGCACTGGTTTCCTGCGCCCTGATTTCTGGTTGTAAGGATGATAAACCCGCCCATGTTTCAATTGAGTTTATGCACTCTTCTGTGGAACAGGAGCGCCAGGCCGTTATTACCACGCTGATTAAACGCTTTGAAAAAGCGAACCCAGATATCAGTGTTAAACAGGTTCCGGTTGAAGAAGATGCCTATAACACCAAAGTTATTACGCTGGCGAGAAGCGGGTCGCTACCGGAAGTGATCGAAACCAGTCATGACTATGCCAAGGTCATGGATAAAGAGCAGTTAATCGATCGGGATGCGGTGGCGAACGTCATTCAGAAGGTCGGGGAAGATATCTTCTACGATGGCGTATTGCGCATCGTTCGTACCGAAGATGGCAGCGCGTGGACAGGGGTTCCGGTGAGCGCCTGGATCGGCGGTATCTGGTATCGCAAAGACATCCTTGCTCAGGCGGGACTGGATGAACCGAAAAACTGGGAAACGCTGCTTGCCGCTGCGCAAAAACTCTATGATCCGGCGCATAAAAAATATGGCATTGCCCTGCCGACCGCAGAAAGCGTGCTGACGGAGCAATCCTTCTCGCAGTTTGCCTTATCCAATAATGCCAACGTCTTTGATGCCCAGGGCCACATCACGTTCAACACGCCTGAAATGAATCAGGCGTTGGGATATTACCGCGATCTGGCCGCCACCACGATGCCGGGCTCTAACGACATCATGGAGGTGAAAGATGCCTTTATGAATGGTACTGCGCCGATGGCGATTTATTCCACCTACATTCTCCCCGCGATAATTAAAGAAGGGGATCCCCAGAACGTGGGCTTTGTGGTTCCGACCGAAAAGACAGCGGCCGTTTATGGCATGTTGACCTCACTGACGATCACGAATGGGCAAAAAGAAGAGGAGACGGCGGCAGCCGAGAAGTTTGTCGCGTTTATGGAACAGGCAGACAACATCGCTGACTGGGTAATGATGTCGCCGGGCGCTGCGTTGCCGGTCAATAAGGAGGTCGTAAAAACCCAAACCTGGCAAAACAACAGCGTGATTAAAGCGTTAGGTGAGCTCCCGGCACAACTCATTGCTGAGCTACCGAATATTCAGGTTTTTGGCGCGGTAGGGGATAAGAACTTCACCCGTATGGGGGACGTCACCGGTTCCGGCGTGATAAGCACGACGGTACATAACGTGACGGTAGGCAAAGCCGATCTCCCGACAACGCTTCAGAAAAGCCAGCAAAAACTGGATGCCCTGGTAGGGCAGCGTTGATGGGTAAGAGGAACGTCGTTATGGCCCGATTATTCTCCGGTCGCTCCGATATGCCCTTTGCGATGCTATTGCTGGCACCCAGTTTGATTCTGTTGGGTGGACTCGTGGCATGGCCGATGCTATCGAATATTGAAATCAGCTTTCTGCGCCTGCCGCTGAATCCGCGTATCAACGCCACGTTTGTTGGGGTCGCGAATTACGTTCGCATCCTTTCCGATCCGGATTTCTGGCATTCGTTGTGGATGACGGTCTGGTATACCGCGCTGGTGGTGACGGGCAGTACCGTGCTCGGACTCGGGGTGGCGATGTTCTTTAATCGCGAGTTCCGGTTACGCAAGACGGCGCGCTCACTGGTGATTCTCTCTTATGTCACGCCGTCTATCTCGCTGGTCTTTGCCTGGAAGTACATGTTCAACAGCGGATACGGCATCGTGAACTATCTGGGAGTCGATCTGCTGCATTTGTACGATCAGGCCCCCTTGTGGTTCGACAATCCCGGTAGCAGTTTCGTGCTGGTGGTGCTGTTTGCCATCTGGCGCTATTTCCCGTACGCCTTTATTTCGTTTCTGGCAATTTTGCAGACCATCGATAAATCGCTCTATGAAGCAGCCGAAATGGATGGCGCGAATGCCTGGCAGCGTTTTCGTATCGTCACGCTGCCCGCCATTATGCCGGTCCTGGCGACGGTGGTTACCCTGCGTACCATCTGGATGTTTTATATGTTTGCCGATGTGTACCTGCTGACGACAAAGGTCGACATTCTCGGGGTGTATCTCTACAAAACAGCTTTTGCTTTTAATGATTTAGGTAAAGCTGCAGCCATTTCCGTCGTGCTTTTTATCATTATTTTCGCCGTCATTTTACTGACCAGAAATAGGGTGAACCTCAATGGCAACAAATAAACGCAGACTCGGACGCGTGGGCTTTTATTGTGGCCTGATTGTGTTTTTGATCATCACATTGTTTCCCTTTTTTGTGATGTTAATGACGTCGTTCAAAAGCGCGAAAGAAGCGATTTCATTGCACCCGACATTGCTGCCGCAAGAGTGGACGCTTGAGCATTACATCGACATTTTTAATCCACTGATTTTTCCGTTTATTGATTACTTTCGTAACAGCCTGCTGGTCTCCGTTGTGTCATCAGTGGTGGCGGTATTCCTGGGCACGCTCGGTGCCTACGCGCTGTCCCGACTGCGTTTTAAAGGGCGGATGACCATCAATGCCAGTTTTTACACCGTCTACATGTTCTCCGGCATTTTGCTGGTGGTCCCGCTGTTCAAAATCATTACCGCGCTGGGCATTTACGACACAGAAATGGCGTTGATTGTCACCATGGTCACCCAGACGTTGCCGACCGCCGTATTCATGCTGAAAAGTTATTTCGACACGATTCCGGATGAGATTGAAGAAGCAGCGATGATGGATGGGCTGAATCGCCTGCAAATCATCTTTCGCATTACCGTGCCGCTGGCGATGTCCGGACTGGTATCGGTTTTTGTCTACTGCTTTATGGTGGCCTGGAACGATTATCTGTTCGCCTCGATCTTTCTTTCCAGCGCCAGCAATTTCACGTTGCCGGTGGGCCTGAACACCCTGTTCAGTACACCGGATTATATCTGGGGGCGGATGATGGCGGCGTCGCTGGTGACGGCATTACCGGTTGTCATTATGTATGCGCTTTCGGAACGGTTTATTAAGAGTGGTTTGACCGCGGGTGGCGTGAAGGGCTAAAGCGGCCAGTTTAAACAAGGAGTGGTAAATGAAGAAGTTAGTCGCAACAGAACCGCGCGTCGCGGCGCTGGTAGAGTATGACGATCGCGCCGTCATGGCGAATGAGGTGAAAATTCGCGTGCGGTTTGGCGCACCGAAACACGGTACGGAAGTGGTGGATTTTCGCGCCGCCAGTCCGTTTATTGATGAAGATTTTAATAGCGAATGGCAAATGTTTACGCCACGTGCGAAAGACGCGCCGCGCGGTATTGAGTTTGGTAAGTTCCAGCTCGGCAATATGGTCGTTGGCGACATTATCGAGTGCGGGAGCGACGTCACTGACTATGCCATTGGTGATAGCGTCTGTGGTTACGCCCCTTTAGCCGAAACGGTCATTATTAACGGCGTCAATAACTACAAACTCCGCAAGATGCCGCAGGGGGCGAGCTGGAAAAACGCGGTGTGCTACGACCCGGCTCAGTTTGCGATGAGCGGCGTGCGTGATGCCAACGTGCGGGTAGGTGATTTCGTCGTCATCGTTGGTCTTGGCGCGATTGGGCAGATAGCTGTCCAGTTGGCAAAGAAAGCTGGCGCGTCGGTAGTCATTGGCATCGATCCGATCGCCCATCGTTGTGATATCGCTCGCCGCCACGGCGCGGATTTCTGCCTGAATCCGATGGGTACTGATGTCGGTAAAGAGATCAAAATGCTGACCGGTAAGCAGGGGGCGGATGTCATCATCGAAACCAGCGGCTATGCCGACGCGTTGCAGTCCGCGCTACGTGGGCTGGCTTATGGCGGCACTATCTCTTATGTCGCGTTTGCCAAACCCTTTGCCGAAGGTTTCAATCTCGGGCGCGAAGCCCATTTCAATAACGCCAGAATTGTCTTCTCGCGCGCGTGCAGCGAGCCGAACCCGGACTATCCGCGCTGGAGTCGCAAACGTATTGAGGAGACCTGCTGGGAACTGCTGATGAATGGTTATCTTAACTGTGAGGATCTTATCGACCCGGTGGTGACCTTTGCGGCTAGTCCGGAAAGCTATATGCAGTATGTCGACAGACATCCGGAACAGAGCATCAAAATGGGCGTCACATTTTAAGCGTAAAGGAAGACGAGCAATGAAAATCGGCACACAGAATCAGGCATTTTTCCCGGAAAATATTCTGGAGAAGTTTCGCTATATCAAAGAGATGGGTTTTGATGGCTTTGAGATCGACGGCAAATTGCTGGTTAATCACCTTGATGAAGTCAAGGCCGCCATTAAAGAAACGGGCCTGCCAGTCACGACCGCCTGCGGTGGTTATGATGGCTGGATCGGCGATTTCATCGAAGAGCGTCGTCTGAACGGATTACAGCAGATCGAACGCATTCTTGAAGCGCTGGCGGAAGTGGGCGGGCAGGGCATCATTGTGCCTGCGGCTTGGGGAATGTTTACCTTCCGTCTACCGCCAATGACCTCGCCGCGCAGTCTGGCTGGCGATCGCAAAGCAGTCAGCGACTCGCTACGTTACCTTGACAGTGTGGCAGCACGTACCGGTACCACCGTCTATCTCGAGCCGCTTAACCGTTATCAGGATCATATGATCAACACGCTGGCGGATGCGCGTCGGTACATTGTGGAAAACAATCTGAAGCACGTACAGATCATCGGCGATTTCTACCACATGAATATCGAAGAAGATGATATGGCGAAGGCGCTGCACGATAACCGCGATCTGCTGGGACATGTGCATATCGCGGATAATCATCGCTATCAACCGGGCAGCGGCAGCCTGAACTTCAGCATGCTGTTTGATCAGTTGCGCGAAGATAACTATCAG
This sequence comes from Citrobacter sp. CFNIH10, assembly GCF_002934585.1. Lineage (NCBI taxonomy): Bacteria > Pseudomonadati > Pseudomonadota > Gammaproteobacteria > Enterobacterales > Enterobacteriaceae > Citrobacter > Citrobacter sp. CFNIH10. Next base: position 3,967,937 of record NZ_CP026216.1, on the reverse strand, counting down.
GGCTACGTGGTGTATGAAGGGCGGGTGCGGGCAGAAAATCTGCCGGAAGCCTACCGTCAGTCATTGGCCTGGTTGCGTACCTGCTAAGAGGTTGCCGTGAAAAGTGCAATGACTCGTTCTCCGCTTCGCGTTGCCATCATTGGCGCCGGACAGGTAGCGGATAAAGTTCATGCTTCGTACTACTGCACCCGCGAGGATCTGGAACTGGTGGCTGTCTGTGACAGCCGCCGTTATCAGGCGCAAACGCTGGCAGATAAATACGGCAATGCGCAGGTCTGGGACGATCCGCAGGCGATGCTTCAGAAGGTAAAGCCCGATATCGTCAGCATCTGTTCACCGAATCGTTTTCATTACCAGCATACTTTGCTGGCACTGGAGGCCGGTTGTCACGTGATGTGTGAGAAACCGCCAGCGATGACCCCGGATCAGGCGCTGGAGATGCGTAATACCGCGCGTCGTATGGGTAAAGTACTGGCCTATGATTTCCACCATCGGTTCGCGCTGGATACGCAGTTACTGCGTGAGCAGGTCATGGCGGGCGTTCTCGGTGAAATCTACGTGACCAACGCCAGAGCGCTGCGTCGCTGCGGCGTTCCCGGATGGGGGGTTTTTACCAATAAAGCGCTGCAGGGCGGCGGGCCGCTGATCGATCTTGGTATTCACATGCTGGATGCCGCGATGTATGTGCTGGGGTTCCCAATGGTGAAACGGGTCTGGGCCCACAGTTTTCAGAAAATTGGCACACAGAAAAATTGTGGCCAGTTCGGTGAGTGGGATCCGACGACCTATACCGTAGAGGATTCTCTGTTTGGCACCGTCGAGTTCCACAACGGCAGCATTCTGCGTCTTGAAACCTCCTTTGCGTTGAATATCCCCGAACAATCCATCATGAATGTGAATTTTTGTGGTGACAAAGCGGGGGCAACGCTGTTCCCGGCGCAGGTCTATACCGATAAGGGCGGCGAACTGGAGACGCTATTTGCCCGCGGATGTGCAGACGATCAGCGTCATTTTCGCAGTATGGAAGCTTTCGTGAATCATGTTCGCGGTGAGCCGGTCACTATCGCGGACGCCGAACAGGGATGGCTGATCCAGCAACTGGTGGCGGCGCTGTATCAGTCTGCAGAAACAGGGATGTGTGTTGAATTATGAGCAAGCCAGTTACGTTATCCGAATCGGGTTTTTGTCCGCACAGCCTGAATAAATATGCCTCACTACTGGCGACAGGCAATGGTTACCTGGGGTGTCGCGCCAGCCACGAAGAAGCTTATACTCATCAAACGCGTGGGATGTATCTGGCCGGGTTGTATCACCGGTCCGGGAAGGGGGAAATCAATGAACGGGTGAACCTTCCGGACGTTATTGGCGTCGACATCTTCCTGAATGGTGAGCTTTTCTCGTTGCTCAGCGGAACTCTCGAAAGCTGGCAGCGACAGATCGACTTCGCTACCGGCGAGTTAACGCGTTCGCTGATCTGGCGTGCGCCTGACGGGGCGCGTTTCGCCATTGAGAGTCGACGCTTTGTCTCAGCAGAGCAATTGCCACTCCTGGCGACGACGTTGTCGATTACCCCGCTCGACAGCGATGCCTTAATTGCGTTATCGACCGGCATTGACGCGACAATCACCAACCATGGTCGCCAGCATCTGGATGAAACGCAGTTGCGGGTGTTCGGACAACATCTCCTGCAAGGGATTTACACCACTCAGGATGGTCGAAGTCATGTCGCTGTTTCCACACATTGCCGCGTCAACGGTGATGCGCAGTCCTGCTTTACAGCGAAAGAACGGCGGCTGATGCAGCACACCAGCTCGTTGATGAAAGCAGGGGAATGCCTGACGCTGGAAAAACTCACATGGGTGGACTGGACCACAGAGTGCGATGTCTCACTGGAAAGCTGGGGGCAAAAGGGGATTCTGCACCTGAATGCCTGCGTGGGGCTGGGTTATGACGCGTTACTGGCGCAATCCGCCGCCAACTGGCAGCGCTGGTGGCAGCATTGTCGAGTAGAAGTGAATAGCGTAAACGCAGACGATCAGCGTGCGCTGGACTTCGCCCTGTATCATTTACGGATTATGACACCTGCCCATGATGAGCGTTGTAGCATCGGCGCGAAGGGGATGACCGGTGAAGGTTATAAAGGACACGTTTTCTGGGATACCGAAGTCTTTCTGCTTCCTTTTCATCTGCTCACTTACCCTGACGTCGCGCGGAATTTGTTGCGCTACCGTTGGCATAATCTGGCCGGGGCGCGGGAAAAAGCGCGAATAAACGGCTGGCAGGGGGCGCTGTTTCCATGGGAAAGCGCGCGCAGCGGTGATGAAGAGACGCCGGAGTTCGCGGCGATCAACATTCGAACCGGATTACGTCAGAAGGTGGCTTCTGCGCAGGCGGAACATCATCTGGTGGCCGATATTGCCTGGGCCGTTGTGGCGTACTGGCAGGCCACAGGCGATGAGCAATTTATGTCCCATGAAGGACTAACGCTTCTACTGGAAACGGCACGGTTCTGGCTGAGTCGTACAACGGAAGTGAAGGGGCGACTTGAGATCCATGATGTCATTGGCCCGGATGAATACACCGAACACGTGAATAATAACGCCTTCACTAACTATATGGCGTATTACAACGTCGAGCAGGCACTGCATTTTGCCCGTCGCTATGGTTGCACGGACGACGCGTTTATTCATCGTGCCGAGCATTTTCTCCAGTTCTTATGGCGACCAGAGGTTCTGGCAGATGGCATTTTACCGCAGGATGATACGTTTCTCAGCAAACCGGCTATTGATCTGAGCGCGTACAAGACAACGGCGGGCAAGCAGACGATCCTGTTGGATTACTCGCGGGCGGAAGTCAATGAACTGCAAATTCTGAAGCAAGCGGATGTGGTGATGCTGACCTATATGCTCCCGGAGTTGTTCACAGCGGAAGTTTGCCTCAACAATCTCCATTTCTACGAAGCGCGCACCATACATGACTCCTCTTTAAGTAAAGCGATTCACGGGATCGTAGCGGCACGCTGTGGCGACCCAGAACAGGGTTATCAGTTCTGGCATGAAGGCGCGCAGATCGATCTTGGCGACGATCCGCACAGTTGCGACGACGGCATCCACGCGGCGGCAACGGGGGCCATCTGGCTGGGGGCGATTCAGGGATTTGCGGGGCTGAGCGTACGTAACGGTGCACTGCACCTCGACCCGGCGCTGCCAGAGGGATGGAAAAAACTGACGTTCCCTCTGTACTGGCAGGGAAGCGAGATGATGATTTCGCTCAGCAAAAGTCACGTGACGATAAGCAGTTCACGACCGGTTACGCTGTGGCTTAATGCAAAGCCAATCATTATTGACGGTGAATACAAACTCGCATTTCCTGACATGATTTTGCCTGTTTTTGGGACCGCTACCACGGAAAGGGGAAAAGAATGAAACCACAGGCAATAGTGTTTGATCTTGATGGGGTCATTACCGATACGGCACATCTGCATTTTCTTGCCTGGCGACAGGTGGCTGCTGAATTGGGAATCGTGATTGATGAGGTGTTCAACGATCGCCTGAAAGGGATCAGTCGTGGTGAGTCGCTGCTGCGTATTTTGCGTCACGGTGGAAAAGAAGGGGTATTCACCCAGGCGGAACGGGAGCAGATCGCCGCGCGTAAAAATGCGCTTTATGTTGACTCGCTGCGCTCACTGACGCCGGAGGCGGTACTGCCGGGAATTAAGGAACTGCTGACTACGCTGCGTACGGAACAGATAAAAACCGGACTGGCGTCAGTGTCATTGAATGCGCCCGCGATCTTACAGGCGTTGCAAATGACATCGTTATTCGATTTTTGCGCCAATGCCGCGCTGATCCGCCGTTCTAAACCGGATCCGGAGATTTTTCTCGCGGCGTGCAACGGTCTGCACGTTAATCCGCGGGCATGTATTGGAATAGAGGATGCGCAGGCGGGGATTGAGGCGATTAATGCCAGCGGAATGCGTTCGGTGGGTATTGGATCCACCTTAACCGGCGCAGATTTGCTGCTTCCGACAACGGAATTTTTGACGTGGCCGCGCTTATCGGCTTTCTGGCAACTCGACAAGTAAAGGAATCAACATGGCACAGCTTTCGTTGCAGCATATACAGAAAATTTATGACAACCAGGTGCATGTGGTTAAAGACTTCAATCTGGAAATTGAAGACAAAGAATTCATCGTGTTTGTCGGCCCGTCGGGATGCGGAAAATCAACCACGCTACGAATGATTGCGGGGCTTGAGGAGATCAGCGCCGGCGAACTGTTGATCGACGGTAAGCGGATGAATGATGTGCCCGCAAAGGCGCGCAATATTGCAATGGTCTTCCAGAACTACGCGCTGTATCCGCACATGAGTGTCTATGACAACATGGCGTTCGGTCTGAAGATGCAAAAGATTGATCCCGGCGTTATTGACGAACGCGTCAACTGGGCAGCGCAGATCCTCGGTTTACGCGAGTACCTCAAGCGCAAACCTGGCGCATTGTCGGGCGGGCAACGCCAGCGTGTTGCGCTGGGCCGGGCCATTGTGCGTGAAGCGGGCGTGTTTCTGATGGATGAGCCGCTCTCTAATCTCGACGCCAAACTCCGTGTCCAGATGCGCGCAGAGATCAGCAAACTACACCAGAAGTTGAATACCACCATGATTTACGTCACGCACGACCAGACAGAAGCCATGACCATGGCGACGCGGATTGTGATCATGAAGGATGGGATCGTCCAGCAGGTTGGAGCGCCCAAAATGGTTTATAACCATCCCGCAAATATGTTTGTTGCAGGTTTTATCGGTTCTCCGGCAATGAATTTTATCCGTGGTGCGATTGACGGAAATAAATTTGTTACGGAAACCCTTAAATTAACCCTTCCGGAAGACAAATTACGGATATTAAAAGCGAAGGGTTATGAACATAAAGCTGTCGTGCTGGGGATCCGCCCGGAGGATATTCACCCTGGAATACAAGAAGAGAATAGCGTGACAGCAAAAATAAGCGTGGCGGAACTGACCGGCGCAGAATTTATGTTGTACAGCACGATTGGGGGGCACGAGCTGGTGGTCCGTGCCGGGTCTGTTAATGACTATTATGCAGGAGACAATATCACCATCCATTTTGATATGGCGAAATGCCATTTCTTTGACGTAGAGACGGAATTCGCTATTTAACAATAAATATCTCCAGGAGCGTGGCCCCCTGGCTTTCGCGATATTTTATTTATCTGTACTTTAACAAGGAATAAAAATGAAAACCTTACTGTCCTCTTCAGCGCTGCTGATATGCGCTGGGATGGCCTGCGCGCAGGCTGCCGATAATAAAGACTGGCATTTTAATATTGGTGCCATGTACGAAATTGAAAACGTTGAAGGTTACGGCGAAGATATGGACGGACTTGCTGAACCGTCTGTCTATTTTAATGCCTCGAACGGTCCGTGGAGAATATCCCTGGCCTATTATCAGGAAGGCCCGGTTGACTATAGTGCTGGCAAACGCGGTACCTGGTTTGATCGCCCGGAACTGGAAGTTCACTATCAGATCCGGCTTTGTTGAATAAATCAGATTTCGGGTAAGTCTCCCCCGTAGCGGGTTGTGTTTTCAGGCAATACGCACGCTTTCAGGCATACCTGCTTTCGTCATTTTGTTCAGCGCTCGTACCAGGGCCATAGCCTCCGCAACCTGACCATCGTAGTCACGCAGCGTCAGTGAACCCCCGAACAGCTGTTTTACCCGGTACATCGCCGTTTCCGCTATCGAGCGACGGTTGTAATCTGTTGTCCATTTCCACCGCGCATTACTCCCGGTCATTCGCTGATTAGCCACTGCACGGTTACGGTCTGCATATTCACCGGGCCAGTAACCCGCGCCTTTTCGGGGTGGGATAAGCGCGCTGATTTTCTTACGCCGCAGTTCATCGTGACAGAGCCGGGTGTCGTAAGCGCCGTCTGCCGATGCTGCCCTGATTTTTCTGTGAGTCTGCCGGATAAGACCCGGGAAGGCTTCTGAGTCCGTCACATTGTTCAGCGACAGGTCTGCACAGATGATTTCATGTGTGTTGCTGTCAACTGCCAGATGCAGCTTACGCCAGATACGGCGGCGTTCCTGACCATGCTTTTTGACTTTCCACTCGCCTTCACCGAAGACCTTCAGCCCGGTGGAATCAATTACCAGGTGTGCGATTTCACCCCGGGTGGGCGTTTTGAAACTGATATTAACCGACTTTGCCCGCCTGCTGACACAGCTGTAATCCGGGCAGCGTAGCGGAACGTTCATCAGAGAAAAAATGGAATCAATAAAGCCCTGCGCAGCGCGCAGGGTCAGCCTGAATACGCGTTTAATGACCAGCACAGTCGTGATGGCAAGGTCAGAATAGCGCTGAGGTCTGCCTCGTGAAGAAGGTGTTGCTGACTCATACCAGGCCTGAATAGCTTCATCATCCAGCCAGAAAGTTATGGAGCCACGGTTGATGAGGGCTTTATTGTAGGTGGGCCAGTTGGTTATTTTGAACTTTTGCTTTGCCACGGAACGGTCTGCGTTGTCGGGAAGATGCGTGATCTGATCCTTCAACTCAGCAAAAGTTCGATTTATTCAACAAAGCCATCAGATCCTGGAAAGTGATGATTTCAGTTTTGGTTTGACGGGTGGCTTTCGTAACTACGGCTATCACTATGTGAATGAAGCGGGCAAAGACACCGCAAATATGCAGCGCTGGAAAGTGGCGCCGGACTGGAATGTGAAGCTCACGGATGATTTGCGCTTTAGCGGATGGCTGGCGATGTATCAATTCGTCAACGATCTGACGACCACCGGCTATTCAGACAGTCGTGTCGAAAGCGAAACGGGCCTGAATTATACCTTTAATGAAACGGTGGGACTGACGGTAAATTACTATCTGGAGCGCGGTTTCAACCTTGCTGAACATCGTAATAATGGCGAGTTTTCTACTCAGGAAATTCGCGCCTATTTACCGATTTCGCTGGGCAATACCACGCTGACACCCTATACCCGTATTGGTCTGGATCGGTGGTCAAACTGGGACTGGCGAGACGATCCGGAGCATGAAGGTCATGACTTCAACCGTCTCGGATTACAGTATGCCTATGATTTCCAGAATGGTTTGTCGATGACGCTGGAATATGCCTATGAGTGGGAAGATCACGATGAAGGTGACAGTGACCGGTTCCATTATGCGGGCATAGGCGTTAACTACGCCTTCTGATAGCCCTGGCTGCCCGTCAATTACGGGCAGCCATTCGCTCAGGCCAGAGATGCGGTCAGAGAGATACGGGTTTCGACGGTGATGGAGCGAGCGTCGGTTTTCCCGGCAATATGCTTAAACAACAGATCGCAGCTTTGCTCGCCGAGTTCACGTGTAGGGACGTCAATGCCGCCGGGCGGAGGGGTGAGAATAAAAGAGAGCATTTCGTTGCTGTAACCGACGACCGCCAGCTGCTGCGGAATGGCAATTTTTCTCTCCGACGCTGCGCGATACAAACTGAGGATCTTAATGCTGTCGGTGGCAAAAACAGCATCCGGTAAGGGGTGCTGGTTTAATAATGCTCTCGCCGCTTCCAGCGCACTTTCGTGCGTATAGCCACCATCAATAATCCAGCGTTTATTCTCTGCCAGTTGATGCGTCGCCAGACTGCGCTTATAGCCATTTACGCGATCAACAGAAACATGGTATTCCAGCGGTGCATGCAAACAGGCAATATTCTGATGGCCGCTGTCAATCAGGGCATCAGTCAGTGCAATACTGTCACGATAATTATCGGTATCGACTGAGTAAACGTGAGTGTATTGACCTTCTACCTTACCGATGACCACCACTGGAATATCATATTTATCCAGACGCTCGAAAAAAGTCTCATCTGCGGGCGAACTAAGCATGATAATGCCTTTGATCATCTTCTGCTTAATCTTGCTCTCGCACTTTTGCAGATCGTCTTCAGTACTACGTGACGTTTGTAGGATCACGTCGAAACCTTCCTCCTCTGCTTTTGCGGTAATGGCGTGCAAAACTTCAGAGAAGAAGGGGTTACCAGCAGTTGTTTTGGTCGAGCGTGTTGAAATCACCATGATGGCGTCAAACCCGGATGAGGTCAGGGCGCGGGCCAGTTTATTCGGCTGATACTGCAGTTCATCAATAGCGCGCTGCACTTTTTCCAGCGCTTCCGGTGAGATATTGGTTTGCTTGTTTAATACGCGCGAGACCGTCGACTTCGACACACCCGCCACGCGAGCGATATCATAAATAGTGGGGGTCATACTCCTGCAACTCCATCGGAGAGTTAATACCATACATCTTAGGGAGTTAGTCTGCGGTTGACAACACAGCGCGGTGGATTGTGCCGTGTAGCAATGAACTTCATGAATCAGCATTTCTGTGGCAGCCCGAACCTGGCGCGGCAGTTTGATTGCAGACCATTGCATGAAGTTATCGGGTTTGATAAAACCTGATATCCCATCCTTTAATAATGCGACGCTCATGATGCAAAGCCACTCTTTCCTGGTCCCTTTTCAGGGCGAAACGCTTTACGCTGAAAGTACGTTTGGCCGCAATGGACATGTCCTGATGCTACACGGCGGCGGGAAAGACAGAACCATTTTCCACAAGTATCGCGTTATGTTGGATGAGTCAGGTTTTGGAACGACGATATTCGATTTTTTAGGTCATGGAGAAACCGGCGGCGACATTCGCGATTCCTCGTTGTTGAGCCGCACCCAACAGGCAACGGCGGTGATGGATTTTCAGGGGCAGATTTTTACCGGTTGTGTGGGCGTCAGCATGGGGGCGTACAATGCGCTTCAACTCAGTAAAATGGTTCCGCTGCGCTCGTTGATTCTGATGGTGCCAGGTGTCTATGCCACGCCCGCGTATCCGGTTAAATTTGGCCCCGATTTTTCGGCCATCATACGCCAGGATCGCAGTTGGGACGCGACGGATGCGTGGGCCATCACCGCTGAATTTACCGGTGATTTGTTGGTTATCGCTGCCGAAAATGACACCATCATCCCTGCCGATATACCGAAAAAACTGGTCTCGTCGGCAGCGCAGGCCTGCCAAAAGACACTACTCACGATCGATGGGGCGGGTCATAACTCGATCTGGGAGCAGTTGATGCGTTCAAGAGCATGCTATGAAAGTGTTCGCTCGGCTTTTGAACGCTGCTTAGCTCATTAGCATACTTTTATTTCAGCCTGTCCTGTTTTCCCTTAACGGGGTCAGTCGGGTGAACATCCCACTCGACACAACCCGATTGAAAATCAACGACCTGCCCCTATATTAGAGGGATGCGTTATACTTTTTTCTGGTCTTCAGGCATAACGGGATGGCGATGAAGAGACTCACCAATGAACTCAATGCGCTGGTTAATCGCGGTGTAGACCGGCATTTGCGCCTCGCGGTCACCGGGCTGAGCCGGAGCGGAAAAACCGCATTTATCACGGCGATGGTTAATCAGTTGCTCAATATCCATGCCGGTGCGCGGCTGCCGCTGCTTAGCGCAGTACGCGAGGAGCGCCTGCTCGGGGTGAAACGTGTCCCCCAGCGAGATTTTGGCATTCCTCGCTTTACCTACGATGAAGGGCTGGCACAGCTGTATGGCGATCCGCCGACGTGGCCGACGCCCACCCGTGGGGTCAGCGAAATTCGCCTGGCGCTGCGCTATAAATCCAATGACTCTCTGCTACGTCACTTCAAAGAGACGTCGACGCTGTACCTGGAAATTGTCGATTATCCCGGCGAATGGCTGCTCGATCTACCGATGCTGGCGCAGGATTACCTGAGCTGGTCACGGCAAATGACCGGTCTGCTTACCGGGCAGCGAGCGGAATGGTCGGCGAAATGGCGACAGCTGACGCAAGGGCTGGATCCGCTGGCACCCGCCGATGAGAACCGCCTGGCCGACATTGCGGCAGCGTGGACGGACTATTTGCATCAATGTAAACAGCAGGGACTGCATTTCATCCAGCCGGGGCGGTTCGTCCTGCCTGGTGATATGGCCGGCGCGCCAGCGTTGCAGTTTTTCCCCTGGCCGGATGTGGACGCGTGGGGTGAATCAAAACTGGCTCAGGCAGACAAACAGACTAACGCCGGGATGCTGCGTGAACGCTTTAACTATTACTGCGAAAAGGTGGTGAAGGGGTTTTATAAGAACCATTTTCTGCGCTTCGATCGTCAGATTGTGCTGGTGGATTGCCTGCAACCGCTCAACAGCGGGCCGCAGGCGTTCAACGACATGCGTCTTGCCTTAACTCAACTGATGCAAAGTTTCCATTACGGTCAGCGTACGCTGTTCCGTCGGCTGTTTTCACCGGTGATCGACAAACTGCTGTTTGCTGCCACCAAAGCGGATCATGTGACGATCGATCAGCACGCCAATATGGTGTCGCTGCTGCAACAGTTGATTCAGGATGCCTGGCAGAACGCCGCGTTTGAAGGGATCAGCATGGATTGTCTGGGGTTGGCCTCCGTTCAGGCTACCACCAGCGGGCTGATTGACGTGAACGGTGAGAAGATCCCGGCGCTACGCGGGAATCGCTTAAGCGATGGCTCTCCGCTGACGGTCTACCCCGGTGAAGTGCCGGCACGTCTGCCGGGACAGGCGTTCTGGGACCGCCAGGGATTTCAGTTTGAAGCATTTCGACCGCAAAAAATGGACGTCGATAAGCCGCTGCCGCACATTCGCCTGGATGCCGCGCTGGAGTTTTTAATAGGAGATAAATTGCGATGAGCGAACCGATAAAACCGCGGATTGATTTCGCTGGTCCGCTTGACGTCGAGCAGAGCCCGGCTTTTAAAGCGCAACAAACGTTTAGCGAGACGCAAGCTCAGTCCTTTGCCCCGGCCACCGTTGATGAACCGCTGGAAGAAGAGGGACAAGCCGAAGCGGTGATTGACGCGGCGCTACGCCCGAAGCGCAGTCTGTGGCGCAAGATGGTGATGGGCGGCCTGGCGCTGTTCGGCGTAAGCGTGGTGGGACAAGGTGTTCAGTGGACAATGAACGCCTGGCAAACCCAGGACTGGGTGGCGCTCGGCGGTTGCGCGGCCGGGGCGCTGATTATTGGGGCGGGAGTCGGATCGGTGGCAACCGAATGGCGACGTCTGTGGCGTTTGCGTCAGCGTGCTCACGAGCGCGATGAAGCGCGTGACCTGCTGCACAGCCACGGTGCCGGCAAAGGACGGGCCTTCTGCGAGAAACTGGCCCAGCAGGCCGGAATCGACCAGTCGCATCCGGCGTTGCAGCGCTGGTATGCCTCGATCCACGAAACGCAGAACGATCGCGAAGTGGTCAGCCTTTACGCCCATCTGGTTCAGCCGGTGCTGGATGCTCAGGCGCGGCGAGAAATCAGCCGTTCGGCGGCGGAGTCGACGCTGATGATCGCAGTCAGTCCGCTGGCGCTGGTGGATATGGCATTTATTGCCTGGCGCAATTTGCGACTGATTAACCGCATCGCCACGCTGTACGGGATAGAGCTGGGCTATTACAGCCGTTTGCGTCTGTTCCGACTGGTGTTGCTCAACATCGCTTTTGCCGGAGCCAGCGAACTGGTACGGGAAGTGGGGATGGACTGGATGTCGCAGGATCTCGCGGCGCGCCTGTCGACCCGAGCCGCGCAGGGGATCGGCGCGGGGTTGTTAACCGCACGACTGGGGATCAAAGCGATGGAGCTTTGCCGCCCGTTGCCGTGGCTGGACGATGACAAACCGCGCCTGGGTGATTTCCGGCGTCAATTGATCGGGCAGCTCAAAGAGACGTTGCAGAAAAACGGCTCCCCGCGAGAAAAGTAATCTAATCACAGGCGTTGACCGCGTAACTTTACGCCGAACCGCCTGTTTTTCCGTCATGCTGTCAATATTTGTTGACAGAATCCTTCCTGGTTCCCCATTCCTGGCTTATCATCATATCTATAGCTCATTATTCAGTTGAAGGTTCCCCCATGCGTCTGGAAGTCTTTTGTGAAGACCGACTTGGTCTGACTCGCGAATTACTTGATTTACTGGTGCTACGCAGCATCGATTTGCGCGGTATAGAGATTGACCCCATCGGGCGAATCTACCTTAACTTTGCTGAACTGGAGTTCACTAACTTCAGCAGTTTAATGGCGGAAATTCGCCGCATTGCAGGCGTCACCGATGTACGCACTGTGCCATGGATGCCATCAGAGCGGGAGCACCTCGCGCTTAGCGCGCTGCTTGAGGCACTGCCTGAACCTGTTCTGTCGCTGGATCTGAAAAGCAAGATTGAGATAGCGAACCCGGCAAGCTGCCAGCTGTTTGCGCTTAACCCGGAGCGGATGCGCAACCATACCGCTGCGCAACTGATCAACGGTTTTAACTTCCAGCGCTGGCTGGAAGGCAATCCGCAGACGTCCCATAACGAATGGAAGGGACTTCCCCTGATTATGCGCCTGATTAACTCTTGTGCAATCATGGGGTACACATCGTCCCGGAGGAATTCGTTATGACTATCACGACTGTCGGTATCGATCTTGCTAAAAATGTGTTTGCTGTTCACGGTGTTGATCAAAATGGTAGAACTGTTCTGGTTAAGCCTAAAGTATCGCGTGCTGCACTTCCTGAGTTAATTGCAAGTTTGCCTCCCTGTGTTATCGGGATGGAAGCATGCTCCGGGGCTCACTACTGGGCAAGATTGTTTCGGCAGTATGGTCATGAGCCACGTCTGATGGCTGCTAAGTTTGTATCGCCTTATCGTATGGCCGGAAAATCAGGAAAAAATGATGCAGCTGATGCTCAGGCTATCTGTGAAGCTGTTCGTCGTCCGCATATGCGGTTCGTACCAGTGAAAGACGAAAGCCAGCAGGCCATGCAGTGTTTACATCGTACCCGTCAGGGTTTTATCGAAGAGAAAACAGCAACGTATAATCGTCTGCGAGGATTGATATCTGAATTCGGTGTCATCGCGCCACAAAGTGCTGATGCCCTGCGCCACATGGTTTCTGTGCAGAAGAGCTCTTTACCGCTTCAGGTTCAGCAATGTGTTGATGATTTGATGGAACACGTTGATCGCATTGAAGCTAACATCACTGAATATGACCGAATTTTGTCCCACATAGCCAAAACAGATCATCGCAGTCAGCGGCTGATGGAGCTAAAGGGCGTTGGTCCCACAACGGCCTGTGCACTGGTCGCCAGTATCGGTAATGCACATGATTTTAAAAATGGACGTCAACTGGCAGCCTGGCTGGGGCTGACGCCATCACAATACAGCAGCGGGGGAAAGTCGAAACTCGGCAGGATCACAAAAGCCGGTGATTCGTATCTGCGAACGCTTCTGGTTCAGGGGGCTCGTTCAGTGCTTATTGGCGCCGGGAAAAGGACTGACTCATTCAGCCGTTGGGTTTGTATGTTGGTTGAGCGCAGAGGGTACTGGCGGGCTGTTGTGGCCATCGCCGCCAAAAATGCGCGGCTGTGTTGGGCATCACTACATTACGGTGATGATTTCCGGCTGTACTCAGTCAACTAAAGCTCGAAGCTGTATAACCATCTGACCTGCAATTCGTTGATGATAAAGGGTTAGACCCCGTGAGGCCTATCTGGCTATTGTACAGGATATACGTATCCGCTTAACGAACAAGAACCTCACGCGCGTCTTTCATCAGGGCCCGAATCGATGACGATTCATCATGGCCGTTTATAGTACCGCAGTCTCTCCCCTTTATTTTTACTGAAGAGCAGACAGAAACCATAAATACCGGCTTTGACATGCCGGGGAAGTCCTTATAGTACATGTGGTGATCAACGGGCAGAATTTCCTGATGGAAATCACGCCGGTTTATCTGCAAGGGGAAACTGACGAAACCATGCTCACCGGTGCGGTGGTCATGCTGCGTTCAACACTCCGGATGGGACGTCAGTTGCAGAATCTGGCAACCCAGGATGTCAGCGCTTTTAGCCAAATCATCGCCGTCAGCGGCAAAATGAAGCATGTTGTCGAACAGGCGCGCAAACTGGCGATGCTGAGTGCGCCGCTGTTGATTACCGGCGATACCGGCACCGGTAAAGATCTGTTTGCGTATGCCTGTCACCAGGCCAGCCCGCGCGCGGGCAAACCGTATCTGGCGCTCAACTGCGCGTCGATCCCTGAAGATGCGGTGGAAAGCGAACTGTTTGGTCATGCGCCAGAAGGCAAAAAAGGCTTCTTCGAGCAGGCAAACGGCGGTTCGGTGCTGCTTGATGAGATTGGTGAAATGTCGCCGCGCATGCAGACCAAGCTACTGCGGTTCCTCAATGACGGTACGTTTCGTCGGGTGGGGGAAGATCATGAGGTACATGTCGATGTGCGCGTGATCTGTGCGACGCAAAAGAATCTCGTTGAACTGGTGCAGAAAGGGCTGTTTCGCGAAGATCTCTATTATCGCCTTAACGTGCTGACGCTGAATCTGCCGCCGCTGCGCGATTGTCCGCAGGACATCATGCCGCTGACTGAACTGTTTGTGGCGCGTTTCGCCGATGAGCAGGGCGTGCCGCGTCCTAAACTGGCTGCCGATCTCAGTACGGTATTGACCCGTTACGGCTGGCCCGGCAATGTGCGTCAACTGAAAAACGCCATCTACCGGGCGCTGACGCAGCTTCAAGGTTACGAACTGCGACCGCAGGATATTTTGCTGCCTGACTACGATGCGACGACGGTTGCGGTAGGTGAAGATGCGATGGAGGGGTCGCTGGATGATATCACCAGCCGTTTTGAGCGCTCAGTGTTAACCCAGCTTTACCGCAGTTATCCCAGTACCCGCAAGCTGGCGAAACGCCTGGGGGTTTCCCATACCGCGATTGCGAATAAGCTGCGTGAATATGGCCTGAATCAGAAGAAGGGCGAAGAGTAAAAAAATGCCTCCGAAATGGAGGCATTTTTGTATGACGGGGACCTTACGCTTTCAGGACTTCCAGCGCAGCGGCATAGTCAGGTTCGTTGGTAATTTCATTCACCAGTTGACTGAAGATGACGTTGTCATTTTCATCCAGAACGATGACCGCACGCGCAGCCAGACCTTTCAGCGGGCCTTCGGTGATTTCAACGCCGTAGTTTTTCAGGAATTCAGCGTTACGCAGCGTGGACAGCGTGATAACGTTGCTCAGACCTTCAGCGCCACAGAAGCGGGACTGGGCAAACGGCAGATCGGCAGAAACACACAGCACCACGGTATTGTCGATTTCGGTGGCCAGTTGGTTAAACTTACGTACCGATGCGGCGCAAACGCCGGTATCGATGCTCGGGAAAATGTTCAGGACTTTGCGTTTGCCAGCAAACTGGCTCAGTGCGACGTCAGACAGATCTTTTGCCACGAGGGTAAAAGGCTGCGCTTTGCTACCCGCTTGAGGAATGGAGTTGGCGACTGCAACCGGGTTGCCCTGGAAATGAACGGTTTGTGACATGGTTATCTTCCTGTTTACATATAGTTAACGTCACAGCTAGTTTATGCCAACAGCCGATAACACGGCAAACGCTATTTCGGTGAAGCGCACAAACCACCACGTCATTGCTTAAGGAGAAAAAATGCGTTCTGTGAAGGTATACGAGGAAGCCTGGCCGTTACATACCCCTTTTGTGATTGCCCGTGGCAGCCGCAGTGAGGCGCGTGTCGTGGTGGTTGAACTGGAAGAAGAGGGTGTGAAAGGGATTGGTGAGTGCACGCCCTATCCGCGTTACGGGGAAAGTGATGCCTCCGTAATGGCACAGATCATGAGCATTGTCCCGCAACTGGAAAAGGGGTTGACCCGGGAAGCGCTGCAAAAACTGCTCCCGGCAGGTGCGGCACGCAACGCGGTTGACTGTGCGCTGTGGGATCTCCAGGCACGCCAGCAGCAACAAACGCTGACGGAAACCCTTAACGTGGCGTTGCCGACGACAATTGCCACCGCACAGACCGTCGTGATTGGTAGCCCGGAACAAATGGCGGCCAGCGCAGCGGCGCTATGGGAAGCCGGAGCCAGGCTGCTGAAGGTGAAGCTGGACGATCGCCTGATCAGCGAACGTATGGTGGCGATTCGGTCGGCAGTACCGGAGGCGACCTTAATTGTCGATGCCAATGAGTCCTGGCGGGCGGAAGGGCTGGCGGCGCGCTGCCAGCTGTTAGCCGATTTGGGTGTCGCGATGCTGGAACAACCGCTTCCGGCGCAGGATGATGCCGCGCTGGAAAATTTTATCCATCCGCTGCCGATCTGCGCCGATGAGAGCTGTCATACCCGTAGCAGCCTGAAAGCGCTTCATGGGCGTTATGAAATGGTCAATATCAAGCTGGACAAAACCGGCGGACTGACCGAGGCGCTGGCGCTGGCTACCGATGCCCGCGAACAAGGATTTGCCCTGATGCTGGGCTGCATGCTTTGCACGTCACGGGCCATTTCTGCCGCATTACCGCTGACGCCGCAGGTCAGCTTTGCCGATCTTGATGGTCCTACCTGGCTGGCGGTCGATGTGGAGCCCGCATTGCACTTTACGACCGGACAACTGCATCTTTAGGATGCCAGCGCAGAAGCGTGGACATCGCCTGGAGATATTTCTCGCTGGCCTCATCTGATGAGATCGGTGGGAATTCCGCTGTGATGCAGTGTAAATTCAGATCCGCACACCAACTGCCGAAAGAGCCGGGCGTTTCGTAACCAACGCTTGTCACCAGCGGTAGTTCGAACGCTTGCGCCAGCCATTCACCGAGCTCGCTGCTTTTGGGATCTTCAATACAGGCCAGTGGGTCATGGAAAGAAACCACCCACGCGGGGTGAATGCGGTGAATGAGCTGACATAACGCCTGAGTTTCCGGTTCCGAACCCGGATGATCCCCTGTCAACAGCACCACGTCACGCGTTTCCGCAGCGCTGTTCCAGCGATAAACCGTCTCGCCGGCTTTCCAGTTTGCTGACGGAAAATTGCGATTAAGGTCGACGCCGTTAGCGTTCGCACGCAAACCGAGCTGACAGCCGTCCGGGTTCACTGCGAGGATCACATGGTGGCGGCGCAGTGAAGGCGTCAGCGTGCGCAGTGCGCAGGAGAGCGTGACCACCGATGCATTTTCGTCACCATGCGTTCCCGCGATAATCAAGCCACTGTCACGACTGGCGACGGCTGCCGGAAACCAGATCAGCGGTGCGCCCAACAGTGAACGACCATAATGTTCAGTTCCTGGCGGGAAGGCGCCGCGTTCGGCGCGAGGGCGGGTAACGGTCATAAGCGTCTCTGAATTCAGGGATTATTACTCGCAGTGTTGTGCAAATTGGGTCGATAATCAAATCGTTTTCGCATGGACGGATTTTTAGTCGTAATATCAATTTTCTGCAGGAAGATGTTTGCATTTCCTTCAGGCGAAACAAATAATTACGCCATCGTGAATAAGCCGGATTGAGGGGACTCTATGAAGCACGCTGTTTCAGTAACCTGTTGTGCGCTGTTGGTTAGCAGCATTTCTCTGTCATATGCTGCGGATGTTCCCAGCGGAACGGTACTGGCAGAGAAGCAGGAGCTGGTTCGCCATATAAAAGATGAACCGGCGACGCTTGATCCGGCAAAAGCGGTTGGCCTGCCGGAAATTCAGGTTATTCGCGATCTGTTTGAAGGACTGGTGAACCAGAACGAGAAGGGTGAAATCGTACCTGGCGTCGCCACGCAATGGAAAAGCAACGACAATCGCATCTGGACGTTTACGCTGCGGGATAATGCGCGTTGGTCAGATGGTACGCCGGTGACCGCCCAGGATTTTGTCTATAGCTGGCAACGCCTGGTGGATCCGAAAACGCTGTCGCCCTTTGCCTGGTTTGCCGCGCTGGCAGGGGTCAATAACGCCCAGGCGATCATTGATGGCAAAGTGACGCCCGATAAGCTCGGTGTGACCGCCATTGATGCCCGCACCCTGAGAGTGCAACTGGATAAGCCGCTGCCGTGGTTCGCCAACCTCACCGCCAGTTTTGCGTTCTATCCGGTGCAAAAAGCCAACGTGGCAAGCGGTAAAGACTGGACCAAACCGGGCAACCTGGTGGGGAATGGCGCCTACGTGTTGCAGGATCGCGTGGTGAATGAAAAGCTGGTGGTGGTGCCGAATACGCAGTACTGGGATAACGGAAAAACGGTGCTGCAAAAAGTGACTTTCCTGCCAATTAATCAAGAGTCATCGGCCACTAAACGTTACCTGGCGGGTGACATTGATATCACCGAATCATTCCCGAAAAATATGTACCAGAAGCTGTTAAAGGACATTCCAGGGCAGGTTTATACGCCACCGCAGTTGGGAACCTATTACTACGCCTTTAACACGCAAAAAGGGCCAACGGCGGATTCCCGCGTGCGTCTGGCGCTGAGCATGACCATTGACCGTCGCATTATGGCGGAGAAAGTATTGGGTACCGGGGAAAAACCGGCCTGGCACTTTACGCCGGACGTCACTGCCGGTTTTACGCCTGAACCGTCTCCGTTCGAACAGATGAGCCAGGAAGAGCTGAATGCCCAGGCGAAAACGCTGTTGCGTGCGGCGGGATACGGTCCGCAGAAACCGCTTAACCTGACGCTGTTATACAACACCTCTGAGAACCACCAGAAAATCGCCATCGCGGTGGCCTCGATGTGGAAGAAAAACTTAGGTGTGGATGTGAAGCTGCAAAACCAGGAGTGGAAAACTTACATCGACAGCCGTAATACCGGGAATTTCGATGTGATTCGTGCTTCCTGGGTGGGGGATTACAACGAGCCTTCGACCTTCCTGTCGCTGCTGACGTCGACGCACTCAGGCAATATTTCCCGTTTTAACAACCCGGCGTATGACAAAATCATCACTCAGGCGACGATGGAAAACACGGATAAAGCGCGTAATGCGGACTACAATGCGGCGGAAAAAATCCTCATGGAGCAGGCACCCATTGCGCCAATTTATCAGTACACCAACGGGCGCTTAATCAAACCGTGGCTGAAAGGGTACCCGATCATGAACCCGGAAGATGTGGCCTACAGCCGGACCATGTATATCATCAAGCACTAACCCTCCGTCAGCAGGCGCGGAAACGCGCCTGCCGTTCACACCGTATAAATGCGGATATCATGTTCGCGAAACGCCTCGCAATACGCCTTGCTGATATTCGCTTCAACTACCATGACATCGATCTCACTGCTCTGGGCGACGACATAGCGAGCCACCGCCGGGATCTTGTCCGCCGTCAGCGCGACAATGGTCTCATTACACTGTCGGATCACTGCGCGTTTGAATTCACAATCGGCGTAATCAAACCCGGTCAGACCGGATTCCGGCGCCATCGCGCAGCCGCCGATAAACCCCTGGTCGAATAACATCCCCTGAACCTGCGCAATCGCCGAAGCGCCGACGCAACCACCAGAAGAGCGCTGCAGCTGACCGCCGAGCATGATGACGTCATACAGGGGCTTTTTTAACAGTACGGCAGCGATTTCCGGCGAGTTGGTCACCACGGTCAGAGAAAGTTCTGCCGGAAGCGCCTCCGCCATCGCCAGGTTGGTCGTACCGGTATCGATAAAAATACAGCTACCGGATTTGACCAGTCGTGCACATTTTTTCGCGATGCTGCTCTTTTGGTCGGGCTTCTTCGTTTTGCGAATGGTATAGTCACCCGCTTCCGGCAGCATCATGACCGCGCCGCCATACACCTTCTTGCAGATGCCTTCCTTGCTGAGTTCATGGAGATCGCGGCGAATCGTGTGCTCCGAGACGTTCAGCCGGGAGGCGAGGTCACTGCATACCACGCGCCCATTCTCCTGCAGGATCTGCTGAATCAGGGCTTGTCGTTGTTCCGGGAAAGCTGCATAATCGAGCATGATAAATCCTGAAAACCATATCATCGAGCAATATAGCGCATGATCGGGCAAAACGGTCAGTGCTGTCAACATTCTGACGGGTTGAAACGAGGTGAAACATGAAAATCGCACATATGGCGTTATGGACCACAGAACTGGAAGCGCAGGCGCGCTTCTGGACCGGTTTTTTTGGCGGGACGCTTAATGAGAAATACATCAGCAAGAACAACCCCGGATTTGAGTCTTATTTTGTGCGTATCGGTGATGATATTGCGATTGAACTGATGACGAAACCCGTCCTGCGAGCCCTGCGCCCGGATAACCAGACGACCGGGTGGGTGCATCTGGCAATCGCGGTTGGCAGTGCTAAAAAAGTGGATGCGCTGGCAAAAAAAGCACGGGCGCTGGGGATCCTGGTTTCACCACCGCGCACGACCGGGGACGGTTATTATGAAGCGGTCATCAAAGACCCGGACGGGAATTTCATCGAAATTGTTGAATGAACATAAAATAACGCATTGTCTGAGTAAGGAGCCTCAGGTAAATATGTCCTGAGGCTATCACGAGTCGGGCAGGGGCGTTTTAAATTAACCCTGACTGCTATTATTGAGATAGAGTGTCTGGCTCGGGAAGGCGAAATCAGCGCCATGGCTCTGCACGATATCAATAATGTTAAGATAAACCTGTTGTTGAACCGCTAACCACTCTTCCCAGACCGTTGTTCGGGTAAAACAATACACCATAATATTTAATGAAGAGTCACCAAAGCCGTTAAAATAGACCAGCAGCGTTTGTTGCTGATCGATATCGGCATGGGTTTGTAGCATTTGTCGAATAGCATTGACGATCGTGCCCACTTTGCTGGCATCTTCGTAACGTAACCCGACAACCGTGTTGATTCGACGGTTACTCATCCGACCGGGATTCTCTACGCTAATCGAGGAAAATACAGAGTTTGGAACGTATAACGGACGGTGATCAAAGGTGGTGATTTTGGTCATCCGCCAGCCAATTTCCGCCACGGTGCCTTCGATATTGCGATCCGGGGAACGTACCCAGTCGCCGATACTGAAGGGGCGATCGAAATAAAGCATAATGCCGGAAAAGAAGTTACTCAGGATATCTTTCCCTGCCATGCCCACGGCGATGCCGCCGATGCCGCCAAAGGTGAGTAACCCCGACAGGCTCATGCCGAAGTGTTCACCATAAAGCAAAATAATGACGACAATGAGGGTGATTTTGATAATCCGCGATAAAATTCGCGCGCTGGTGACGTCTCGCCCTTTTTTAATTTGCGATTTTTCAAACTGATTAATCACCAGAAACAATTTAATAGTCAGAATCAGGGCGATCAACGACGTACAGACAAAGTCGATAATACTGGATGAAACCGCGCTGATATTATAGTAGCTAATAATGGTATTAGCGATTCGTCCTAATGTACCGATAATCAGCGCATAAATAAGAAACTGAGCCGTATGGAAGACAAACCCTTTCTTGCGTTTATGTGCATGACGAAAGAAAACATTCATCAGAATCAAGCTAAAGACGCTACTCAAAATAACCGTCAGATTGAAGATGTTTTTTACGAACAGCTCTGCAAACATATTTATCCCCGGCTTTCCGCTGCCACTGACATGAAAAAAATAAACTACAATTCGATAATGGTACTCAGGATAAACATTCAAGTCATCAATAAAAAGGGGGAATAAATAGCGCTTTTAGCGTTTTTACGCAAAGGCGCTTTCAATGTGACGGATTTGTCAGGGGAACTGATGCAGACTTTTTCATATTGTCATGGTATTGTTGCGCTAAGGTGACAAAAGTTTGGTGACAGAAGGACACTATGATGATAATGGAAAAGCTGAAGACGGCGAAGGGCAAAAAGTTTCTGCTCTGCCTGCTGGGTGTGTTTATTATTGCCGCATCGGTTGTCACGCGCGCCACGATCGGTGGGGTGATTGAACAGTATGATATTCCGCTTTCTGACTGGACGACGTCGATGTATGTCATTCAGTCATCAATGATTTTCGTCTATAGCCTGGTTTTCACTGTGCTGCTGGCCATCCCGTTAGGAATTTATTTCCTCGGCGGTGAGGACAAGCATTAAAAGAAAAGGCCCAAATCATTGGGCCTTTCGTTTTTTACACAACGCGTTAGTCGTCTTCCTCGTCGTCAAGCTCAACGGGCGTCTGGTACTGGTCGGGTTTGATGACCAGCAGGTCACAACGCAGATGATCGATGACCTGTTCTGCTGTATTCCCCAGGAAGGCAGCGGAAATGCCCGTGCGGCCCACTGTACCCAGAACCACAATCCCCGCCTGCAGATGTTCCGCTAAATCGGGGATTACCTCTTCCGGTAATCCTTTCTCAACGTGTGTAACTTTCTCGTCGATACTGAATTTTTGCCGCAGCGCTTTCATTGCCAGCAGGTGCTGACCGCGAATCGCATCGTTGTAGACGCTGGGATCAAATTCCGGCAGTTCAATCGCGATGTTGATCGGCGTGACAGGGTAGGCCCCGACCAGATGCACCTCTGTATGGTTGACCTGTTCGGCGAGTTGCAGCGTCTCTTTTACCAGCTTCTCATTCAACGCATTATGGTAGGGTTCTTCACTGGCCAGGTTTACCGCCACCAGCGCTTTACCGCCTTCCGGCCAGGGTTGATCTTTCACCATCCACACCGGACTTGGGCATTTACGCAGCAGATGCCAGTCGGTAGGAGTGAAGATCACTGCTTCCAGTCGGTCATGCTGGTGCGCCATTTTCAGCACCAGATCGTGTCCGCCGCTGATCACTTCCTGAATAATGGCTTCAAAAGGACGGTTGTGCCAGACCACTTTAATTTCAACAGGAACGCCTGCTTCAATATAGTATTTTGCTTGTTCGCGTATCCACGCCGTCCGCTGACTAATGACACCCTGACGCATTGCCGTACGCTCATCAGGCGACAACAGGGTGGTCATCTCGTAGGAAAAGTCATAGATCGGCAAAAAGGCTTTAATTTTGCCACCAATCCGTTGATGCAAATAAACCGCACGCCGTAACGCAGGTTGATCGTCCTGATTCGGATCGATAACCACCAGC
The DNA here is from genome assembly GCF_002934585.1 of Citrobacter sp. CFNIH10. Classification (NCBI taxonomy): domain Bacteria; kingdom Pseudomonadati; phylum Pseudomonadota; class Gammaproteobacteria; order Enterobacterales; family Enterobacteriaceae; genus Citrobacter; species Citrobacter sp. CFNIH10. The sequence continues at coordinate 3,945,075 of NZ_CP026216.1, read as the reverse complement.
ATGTTTTGATACATAGCCATACAGGGTCTCCTTACAACTGTCATCGCAGTTTGTAACTAAAAGAGTAACCCAAGAATGTGAATTGAAACAGGGAAGAACCTTCTGTCAGATCAATAAATCAGGAAAATTTAACGATTCGACAGAAGGGTTTCAGAAGGGTTGCGGAAAGATTAAGCAACGTTGCGGGTGTGTCCGGCGAGAACCGCCAGCGCATCACTGTTTTCGATAGTGATGTATTTCCCTTTCACCGCCAGCATTCCGCTTTTCTGGAAACGACCCAACAAACGGCTGATTGTTTCAACAGTCAGGCCCAGGTAGTTACCGATATCGCCACGGGTCATGGTCAGACGGAATTCACGTGGAGAGAAGCCACGCTGCGCAAAGCGACGAGACAGGTTATAGATAAATGCCGCCAGACGCTCTTCCGCGTTTTTCTTCGACAGCAACAGGATCATATCCTGGTCACCTTTGATCTCACCACTCATCAGACGCATCATCTGCTGACGCAGATTAGGCATTTTGCCGGACAGATCATCAAGAGTCTCAAACGGGATTTCACAGACCATTGAGGTTTCCAGTGCCTGCGCAAAACTCGGATGATGGCCGCTACCAATCGCGTCGAAACCGACCAGGTCGCCCGCGAGATGGAAGCCGGTGATTTGCTCATCGCCTTGTTCAGTAATGGTATAGCTCTTGATCGTACCGGAACGAATGGCATAGAGCGATTTCAGCTCATCACCCGCTTTAAACAGCGTCTGGCCTTTCTGGATCGGCTTTTTACGCTCGATAATATTATCAAGCTGATCAAGCTCATGCTCGTTAAGTGTGAACGGGATGCAAAGCTGGCTGATACTGCAATCCTGGCAATGGATAGCACAACCGCCAGACTGAATGCGCCGTATAATTCGCTTTTCCGGGATCATAGGTCTGCTCAAGCCGTAATTGATATTTGTCAATTTTAACATCTTTTTGGTGAGCACGTAAGTCTGAGGTCACCCCAATAGCGGATAATTCCGACATGTGTGAATAAAATATTTCTATCCCTTTGAAAAACCTTACTTTCCCTGTGGCGTCTTTACGTAAAAGTGTGAGCAAGAAGGCACGAATTGCCTGGATACTACAGCAACAGGTAACCTTCATGGCGCAACAACCACTCTTTCCGCTGCACGCCACCGGCGTAACCGGTCATGGTGCCGTTACGTCCGATCACGCGGTGGCAGGGCACCACGATGCTGATCGGATTTGAACCGTTCGCCGCGCCAACCGCTCGCGCCGCACCAGGGCGTCCCAGTTGCTCAGCCAACTGACCGTAGTGCATCACCTGACCACAAGGAATAGTGCGTAAGGTTTGCCAGACTTCCCGCTGAAAAGGAGTGCCGCCGGTGGCGGTTGGCAGCGTATCGATCGCGCTGAGGTTACCGGCAAAATAGTCGGCAAGTTTGTCGCACAGACCGCCCGGATTGGTCGCACTAATACGGGTATAACCTTGTGCGCGGTAATGAATATCCAGCAGTTGCACCATGCGCTCACTGTACTGTTCCCACTCGATAGCGCGAAGTCTGAACTGCTCGTCGCAAATGACCCAAAGTGGGCCCAGCGGGGTCATCATTTTCTCTTCCAGTAGTGTCAGCATCGGTTGCCTCGTTGGCATGCAGTCGGTGGGGCATCAACGTATCATGGTCACTGCCAGCAGTGCTATACCCCTGATTTGGGATAAAAAAATAGAGCCTGTCGACATCCGCCAGACTCTACAGTACACACAGCAGTTTATCCTTCATCTATGCCCGTTATTTTTCCTGGTGGCGGGTAATGTCTTATAGCAAGAACCGTTTAACTATGCCAGCAAACTGGAGTGATTGATTTCACGAAAATCTAAGGTAAATCAACCAGATTAAACGGCACTGCTGCACTGTTTTACTCTGAGTAAAACCAGCGTTAATTAGTAAAGCAAAGGTATGTGACACGTGGATGTTTACTGGAAGCATCTGTAAACCGTTGTCGCCCTCCAGGGGGACGGCTATGATAGTAGCTGCCTTTAAAAAGCGGGAGGACACAGCATGAATCTTGACGACAAATCGTTATTTCTTGACGCCATGGAGGATGTTCAGCCGCTGAAACGTTGCGCCGACGTACACTGGCAGCCCGTGCGCAATGTGCGGACCCCGCAACGTATTGATACACTCCAGCTTGATAATTTTCTCACCACCGGTTTTCTGGAGATCGTCCCGCTGGCGCAACCTTTAGAGTTTCGCCGTGAGGGGCTGCAACAGGGCGTACTCGATAAGCTGCGTACGGGGAAATACAGCCAGCAGGCGAGCCTCAATCTGTTGCGTCAGCCGGTGGAAGCCTGTCGTCAACAGCTGTATAGCTTTCTGCTCCAGTCGTTACGCGATGGGCTGCGCAATGTGCTGATTATTCATGGTAAAGGGCGAGACGATAACTCACATGCCAACATCGTGCGCAGCTATCTGGCACGTTGGTTGACCGAATTCGACGAGGTTCAGGCCTACTGCACGGCTCTGCCACATCACGGCGGCAGCGGAGCGTGCTATGTGGCGTTGCGTAAATCCGCACAGGCGAAGCAGGAAAACTGGGAACGTCACGCCAAGCGCAGCCGTTAATGCAGTAAAAGCGACAACTCCTGCGCGGCTTTTTGCAGCTCGGGCAGTACGCGGCTGCGCAGTTCGTCCGCCGTCACCTGTCCGGCATGTACACCCACATTCAGCGCCGCCTGGACCTGACCCTGGCTGTTCATCAGTGGCACAGCAATGGACCGCAGCCCCATTTCCAGTTCCTGATCGTTGAGCGCATAGCCCTGCTGCCGGACTCTCTTCAGTTCGGCGCGCAGGGCGGGGACGGAATCCACAGTCTGCGAGGTGTAGCGGATCATGGTGATACGCCCGAGCATGTCGTTCAGCTTGTCCTCAGAAAGATGGCTAAGCAAAACGCGTCCCATTGAGGTGGACCACGCAGGCAGCCGACTGCCGATGTCCAGATCGATGGTCATAATGCGTGAGCTGGAGGCGCGGGCGATATACAAAATATCGTCACCGTCGAGGGTGGCGATGGAACAGGATTCATTGAGCATTTCGCTCAGATGTTTCAGAACCGGTTGAGTGGCGCGAGCCAGCGGAGTGGAGGCCAGATAGGCATGTCCCAGTGCCAGGATCCGCGGACGCAGTTCGAAATTTTTCCCATCTTCGGCATAAACGAAACCCAGTTTTCCCAGCGTATACAGACAGCGTCTGACTGCCGCGCGCGGGATCCCGGTTTTCTGGCTAATCTGCGATATCGACATAACCCGTCGCTGCGGCGTGAACGCCTGAATCACCTCCAGCCCGCGTGCCAGTGATGCCATATAGTTTGGATCGCCCTTAAACGGATCGGTCTCATTGTTCAGACGGTCATCAGGATGTTTTTCCACTGTTTTCCTCTCGTTGTTCGCCACGGATCACATTCTTCGTACAAACATAAACGATGTTCGATTATCGCACCATATTTCGATTATCGCCCTTGCCTGACTTCGTTAAGTGGGTCACATTTTGTGCGAACAACGCAAAAATGTGCGAAATCCGCACCACAAGGAGCGAGCTGATGATTGATAAAAGTGTGCCTTCGCTGGAGGAGGCCATCGCCGGGATCCCGGACGGTGCGACCATCATGATTGGTGGTTTTGGTACGGCCGGACAACCCACCACATTGATTGATGCGCTCATCGCGCAGGGGGCTCGCGACCTTACCATCATCAATAACAATGCGGGTAACGGTGAAGTCGGTCTGGCGGCACTGTTGAAGGCCAGACGCGTACGCAAAATGATCTGCTCTTTTCCGCGTCAGGTGGATTCACAGATTTTCGATGACCTGTATCGCCGTGGCGAGGTTGAACTGGAGCTGGTACCCCAGGGGAATCTGGCGGCGCGCATTCAGGCTGCCGGTGCTGGCCTGGGGGCTATCTATACGCCAACAGGCTACGGTACGCCGCTGGCTGAAGGCAAAGAAACCCGCCACATCGAAGGGAAAAACTATGTGCTCGAATACCCGATTAACGCCGATTTTGCCCTGATAAAGGCGGATCAGGCCGATCGCTGGGGGAATCTGGTGTACCGCAAAGCGGCACGAAACTTTGGTCCGATCATGGCGACCGCCGCGCAAACCACGGTGGTGGAGGTGAATCAGATTGTCCCTCTCGGCGAGCTTGATCCCGAGCACGTCATCACGCCGGGGATTTTTGTCCAGCGCGTATTTTCTCTGGAAAACCTCACCCACGCCGCGCTGCGCGCCTAAGGAGTAAACGATGAAGAAATTATCCCGTGACGAAATGGCCAGACGCGTAGCGCAGGATATCCCGGAAGGGGCATACGTCAATCTGGGGATTGGTTTACCAACCCGTATCGCCAACTACCTGCCTGCGGAAAAAGAGATTTTCCTGCACAGTGAAAATGGTCTGCTCGGGATGGGGCCAAAACCGGCGGAAGGGGAAGAAGATCCGGAGCTGATTAATGCCGGGAAAGAGTACGTCACGCTGTTGCAGGGCGGTTGCTATTTCCACCATGGTGACTCCTTCGCCATGATGCGCGGCGGGCACCTGGATATCTGCGTGCTGGGGGCGTATCAGGTCTCAGCCTCCGGGGATCTCGCCAACTGGAGCACCGGCGCGCCGGACGCCATTCCCGCTGTGGGCGGCGCGATGGATCTGGCGATCGGCGCGCGTCAGGTATTTGTGATGATGGACCATCTGACCCGCGACGGCGAGTGCAAACTGGTTGAACACTGTACCTATCCCTTAACCGGCATGGGCTGCGTCAGCCGCATTTATACCGACCTGGCGGTGATCGACATTACCGATTCGGGACCGGTTGTCCGGGAAATTTTTAATGGTCTGTCTTTTGAGGAACTGCAACGTCTGACGCCGGTGACTCTGAGCTGTGAACCGCTGGCGCAAAGCGCATAAGGAACTATGATGAATCAGGCATTTATCTGCGATGCAGTGCGCACACCGTTTGGTCGATTCGGCGGAACGCTGGCGAACATCAGGGCCGACGATCTGGCCGCTATTCCACTGAAAGCACTGCTTGAACGCAACCCAGGCCTTGATCCTGCGGCGATCGATGACGTGATTTACGGCTGTGCGAATCAGGCGGGAGAAGATAACCGCAACGTGGCGCGGATGGCGCTGCTGCTGGCCGGGTTGCCGGAAAGCGTCCCGGGCAGTACGGTAAACCGTCTGTGTGGTTCCAGCCTCGATGCCATTGGTATTGCCGCGAGAGCGATTAAAAGCGGCGAAACACAGCTGATGATCGCCGGTGGCGTGGAGAGCATGTCACGTGCGCCGTTTGTGATGGGCAAAGCGGAAAATGCGTTCAGCCGCAACATGAAAATCGAAGACACTACGATTGGCTGGCGCTTTATCAACGCGCAAATGAAAGCCCGCTATGGCGTGGATTCTATGCCGGAAACGGCAGAAAACGTGGCGCAGGAGTTTGGCATAACGCGCGCCGATCAGGATGCGTTTGCGCTGCGCAGCCAGTTGAGAACCGCTGCCGCTCAGGAGCAGGGGCTATTTGCACAAGAGTTAATTTCAGTGACAGTGTCACAAAAAAGAGGCGAGCCGCTGCTTTTTGGCAAAGATGAACATCCGCGTGCGACATCGCTGGAGGCGCTCGCCAGGCTGAAAGGGGTCGTCCGTCCTGACGGTACCGTGTCGGCGGGCAATGCGTCTGGCGTTAACGACGGTGCCTGTGCGCTCCTCATCGCCAGCGAGCAGGCGATGGCGCAGCAAAGTCTGCACCCACTGGCGCGGATTGTCGGCGTGGCAACTGCCGGCGTCGCCCCGCGAATTATGGGGTTTGGCCCGACGCCAGCGGTCCGTAAAGTACTGGCGCAGACGGGCTTAACGCTTGGCCAGATGGATGTTATCGAGCTTAACGAGGCGTTTGCCGCGCAGGCACTGGCGGTGATGCGTGATTTGGGGTTACCCGATGATGCCGCGCAGGTGAATCCTAACGGCGGTGCGATTGCCCTCGGTCACCCGTTGGGGGCATCAGGTGGGCGTCTGGCGATGACCGCCGCTTACCAGTTGCAGCGTACCGGCGGACGCTATGCACTCTGTACCATGTGCATTGGCGTCGGCCAGGGGATCGCATTGATTATTGAACGTGTGTAAGGAGCAGGAATGACCTTGCTAACCCCGTTGATGCGCGGAACGGCGCTCACGGCAGAATTTTCAGACATCCAGCTTCTTCAGGGGATGCTCGATTTTGAGGCCGCGCTTGCCCGTGCGCAGGCGGCCTGCGGCGTGATACCGGCAACGGCTGTCGGGCCTATCACCCAGGCTTGTCATGCGCAGGAGTTTGATCGACAAGCACTGGCAGAATCGGCGCGGGCGGCGGGCAATCTGGCCATTCCGTTGGTGCAACACTTAACCGCGCGGGTGAAGCGTGAGGATCCTGACGCCGCACGTTACGTACACTGGGGGGCAACCAGCCAGGATGTGATCGATACCGGACTGGTCCTGCAATTGCGAGTGGCGCTCAATCACACGCAATGTGCGCTGAGTCAATTGACGGCGGTCTTTGCTCAGCAGGCGCATCGCTATCAGCATACCGTCATGCCGGGTCGCACCTGGATGCAGCAGGCGCTGCCGGTGACCTGGGGGCTAAAACTGGCCGGTACGCTTGATGCGCTGCTGCGCTGGCAGGAACGCCTGCAATCGCTGTTGCCGCGTGTGCTGGTGCTGCAGTTTGGCGGTGCGGCGGGAACGCTGGCGTCACTTGGGCAGAACGCGCTACCGGTGGCAGAGCGACTCGCGCAGGAACTGGCGTTGACGTTGCCAGATACGCCCTGGCATACCCAGCGCGATCGGCTGCTGGAAGTGGGGGCATGGTACGCCGGTGTCGGCGGTACTCTCGGTAAGTTTGCTCAGGACTTCGCGCTGCTGATGCAGACCGAAGTGGCGGAAGTGAGCGAACCCGCCGTCGCGGGTCGGGGCGGATCGTCGGCGATGCCGCACAAGCGAAATCCGGTGAGCTGCGCGGCGATCCTCACTGCCATGCAGAAAACGCCGGGACTGATGGCCACACTCTACAACAGTCAGTTACAGCAGCATGAACGTGCGCTCGGCGGCTGGCAGGCAGAATGGGAAGTTCTGCCGGAGATCGTCATGCTGGTCGGGCACGCAATTGAGGAAACCCAATCGCTCGTCCTGAATATGCAGGTCTTCCCGCAAAAGATGCGTGACAATCTGGATATCACTCAGGGCCTGATGATGGCGGAATCGGTCACGCTGGCATTGGCGGCGTTTATCGGCAAGCAGGATGCCCATCATCTGATTGAAAGGCTGTGCCATCTCGCGGTGACAAGCGGTCATTCCCTGCATTCGGTACTCGTTGAGGAGCCGCAGGTGATGGCCCATCTTAATGAATCTCAACTGGTGGCGTTACTGGACCCAGGCACGGCAACGGGCTGCGCGGCGCAGTTTGTGCAACGCGTGCTTGCACGTTATGAGGAACAACAGCATGGAACTGAATTACCAGATTGATGGCCCGGACGACGCGCCGGTGGTAGTGCTATCCAATTCTCTCGGTACGACGCTTGCGATGTGGGCGCCACAGCTTGCGGCGCTGAGCGCGCAATATCGAGTGCTGCGTTATGACACCCACGGACATGGCGCGACGAACAATATGGGGCCAACCGATCTCGCCCGGCTGGGGCAGGATGTGATTGCGTTACTCGATCACCTGGATATCCCGGCAGCGCATTTTTGCGGGATCTCAATGGGAGGACTCACCGGGCTGTGGCTGGCCTGTCATCAGCCGCAACGAGTGCTGAGCGTAACAGTGATTAACAGCGCTGCACGTATAGGCGACGAGGCGAGTTGGCGCGCCCGCGCGCAAAGCGTTCGTCAGAATGGACTGCGCGAGATTGCCGCCAGCGCCCCGGAACGCTGGTTCAGCCCTGCTTTTCGTCAGTCGGCACCGCAAACGGTCGCTGCATTGTGTGAGCAACTCGCCGCGTCGTCAGCCGAAGGGTACGCCGCCTGCTGTGAAGCGCTGGCAACGGCCGATTTGCGTGAGCAAATTGCCGGGATCACACGGCCAGTGCTGCTGATTGCCGGTGAAAATGACCCCGTCACCACGGTGGACGACGCTCAGTTTATGCACCAGCGTATTGCCGGTTCTGTACTGGCTGTGGTGAAGGCGTCCCATTTATCCACTATTGAAGCGCCGGGTGCGGTGAACGCGGCGTTGTTATCGTTTCTGGGAGGACAATATGCAGGATGAAGAACGTTATCAGCAGGGAATGGCCGTACGCAGGGCGGTTCTGGGCGATGCGCATGTTGACAGGACGGTGGAAAACCTGACGCCGCTGAATGAAGAATTTCAACACTTTATTACCCGTTATGCCTGGGGCGATATCTGGAGCCGCCCCGGACTGGATCGGCATACGCGCAGTATGATAACCATTGCGATGCTGATTGCGTTAAACCGCGAAGCGGAGCTAAAAATGCATCTCAATGCCGCGTTCAACAACGGCGTGACGCGTGAGGAGTTGAAAGAGCTGATCATGCATTCGGCACTTTATTGCGGTCTGCCCGCCGCCAATGCGACATTGCATCTGGCACAGCAAGTTTTTGACCAGCGCGACGCCGACGGGAAGTAAATCAGGCCCCCGGCGGCGGTGCGTGTCGTCGGGGACGCTGTTTCTCAGGCGGCCAGTACCCGGTTTCTGCCATCATTTTTGGCCCGGTAAAGCGCAGCATCCATCCGCTTAAACAGTTCATCGATACTTTCGTTCGGTTCGCGGTGGGCCACGCCAATGCTCACGGTAAAGCGCGGTAGGCCGGGAAGCCCGATTTTCGCGACCGACGCGCGGATGGATTCGGCTAACTGCAACGCGGTCTCCAGCGGCGTGCGCGGTAACAACAGGACAAACTCCTCGCCGCCCCAGCGAAACACTAAATCCCCTTTGCGTGCGCAGGACTCCAGGTTTCGCGCCAGCTCGCAGAGAACCTCATCGCCTTTCAGGTGACCATACAGGTCATTAATGCTTTTAAACCGATCGGTATCAATGAGCAGCAGGCTGTAGTCCTGTGCCAGGGTGAGATGCTGCATCTGCCCCTGTTCGGTCAGTTGATAGAACTGGCGGCGATTGAGCAGTCCGGTGAGTGCGTCATGCAGGGCGGCGCGCTCCAGTTCCTGTTCAAGACGTTTCTGCTCGGTAATATCGTGAATGATGCACAACATCAGTCTGTCGCCGTAGATTTCAATCGGCCCGGCATAGGTTTGCACATGGCGGGTGGTGCCATCGGCAATTTTATGGACAAAATTCAGCGGCTTATGCCCACCCGGCAGTCGCGCAATTTCATGCATAACAGGCAGAACCTGGCGACCCAACATATTGATTTCCCATGTGTGTTTTTGGCACATCGCCTCCAGGCTGTAGCCGTAGAAATTGAGCGCCGCCAGGTTGGCGTCGACAATCAGACCATCTCTTGACGGATCGATCAGCAGCATAGGGGCGGAGTTCGTGAGAAAAAATCGGGCATAAAATCCCTGCTTTTTACGCTGATAGGTGGCAGACCGGCTGGCTTTCAACCCCTGTACCGCCGGGATATCAATGCCTTCGAACAGAATGACTTCACCGGTTCCTGGCAGATCGTTAATCGATAACCGACAGGTGAGTGCGGCCTGATGATTTTCACGGGGCACCGTCAGAATCTCGACAATATCCCGCTGGCGGCGAAGATCGGTAATATAGTTCGGCAACGTATTCTGCGCATGGGTGGAATACACCCCTTTACGCAGCTGGCTGAAGGTGTACCCTTGCATCACCTCTCTGGCGATACGATTGGCAAAAACTAATTCTTCGGTACAGGGGGAGACGATCCAGACCGGCTGTGTTAATAAATCCAGTGCATTCAGGTTGTGCGAAATCATCAGTAATCCTGTTCTTTTTATTAATTATTGTGCGACCATGCCGATGAAATGCTTTGACCAGATCCCCATACCAAGCGTAATACCGCCCGATAAGCGCCAGAATGCCGATTCTCGCCGCACAGAAATAGCCACTTTACACGCGCACGCTGTCGAGGGAGACAAATGCAGCGATGAACGCAACAAGAAACGAGATGCTGATTCAAACGGGCGCCCATGATACGTGCAACATCTGGCTTTCCATCGAATGTCTGTCGTGCAGTTAAATTTAGCAGGGATTCATCCATTCGCATGAGAAATGAAAGGTCAGCTACTGGAATTTTTGCCCACCTCATTAACGTCCAGAGGCGAAAAGCGGCAAGAGCACGAGTGCGCTTATTAACACGTTATGAAATCTAATCATTTAAGCCAGATTAAACGTTCATCAATGATGAGTGTCGTATCACTTAATTGTTAAGCAGTAGAATCGCTTGGGAGGGTAAGGGAAAGCGGCCTCACCTCATGATGAACAATAAGAATAAGGTAAACTTAATCGGCAATATCCTTCTTTAAGGTAAATTTTATGGATCTCTGCGTGAAGTTTGGACAGAGAGCGGAACGAGAAGAATATATGCTTTTCTGATGCTATATAAATATGACCTGCCATATTAACCTCTAACAGGTTTAAAATGTTAAAACACATTAGCGTCAGAACATTTATTATCGTATTTCTGCTATTTACCTTTGGCCTGATTAACACTGTGCAAATAATGTACTCGGTCAGGCTGCCGGTTATTATTTCAATGAACGTGATTTTTTTGTTGGCGTTATTCGCCTTATGGTGCTACATGACAATATATCTTGTCACGCCCATTAATACCGTAAAGAAAAGTATTGAACAGGTGACAGCGGGAAATCTCGCCGTTTATATTCCCGAATTTGGTAATAACTGTGCCGGGAGACTGATTCCGGGTATCAACAGCTTATCCGGCAGTATCGCGACGCTGGTACGTGAGATCCGACTTTCCTCGAAGACGGCGCTGTTGTTGTCAGAGCAACTGGCCGCCCGTAGCGCTGAATTATCCGTAAAAACGGAGCAGCAGTCTGCCTCTTTAATTCAGACGGCGGCCAGCATGGAACAGATGGCGGCCAGCACGCGTAACAACGCTGACCACACGCGACTTGCTAACCAGCAGGCCAATAGCGCGATGCAATGTGCATACAAAGGCAGCGAATTAATGGTTCAGGTTGCCAGCAACATGCATTCGATTACGACTTGTACCCAGCAAATGACAGAAATAATTACCCTGATTGATGATATTGCGTTTCAGACCAATATTCTGGCCCTGAATGCCGCAGTCGAAGCGGCGCGCGCCGGTGAGCAGGGAAAAGGATTTTCCGTGGTGGCGACGGAGGTGCGAAATCTGGCGCACAGAAGTGCCGAAGCCGCAAAAAATATTCGGGGGCTTATCGACGTCACCCATCAAAATGTGCAGCAAGGCGCAACGGTTGTGGGCGAGACAGAAAAGAATATGCAGGAAATCGTCCAGGGCGCTGGGCAGTTAAGTCAGTTGATGCATGAAATATCAACCACCACGGCGGAACAGGAAAAAGGAATAAATCAGATAACCCAGGCAATGAATGAACTGGAAAAAGTTACTCAAAGTAACGCGTTGATGGTGGATGAATTATCCGGATTGTCGGATGTACTGAAATCACAGGTTGTCGATCTCCAGTCGAAAACCCATCAGTTCCGTTTAAGTGATGCAACAGAAGCGATTTCTCCCTCAGCGCACAAGCGCTACGCTCGCGGGTTTTCATAAGCCCTGATAACACATTGGGAGAATGAGTGGTTGCTTAACATTCGTCGACAGCTAGACTAACCAGAAAAGCGCGAAGTATGGGAGGCAAAATGGAAGCCATTAAAGGGTCTCAAGTTAGTGTGCCGGATGCCGTATTTGCCTGGTTGCTGGATGGCAAGGGCGGTGTGAAACCGCTGGAAGATGATGATGTGATCAGCCGTGAGCATCCGTGCTGGCTGCATCTGAACTACACGCATCCGGACAGCGCGCAATGGCTGGCGACGACGCCGCTACTGCCGAATAATGTCAGGGATGCGCTGGCGGGGGAAAGCCTTCGTCCACGCGTCAGCCGTCTGGGTGAAGGGACGCTTATTACGTTACGCTGCATCAATGGCAGTACGGATGAGCGCCCGGACCAACTGGTGGCGATGCGTCTGTATATGGATGAACGGCTGATTGTCTCCACGCGTCAGCGGAAGGTGCTGGCGCTCGACGATGTCGTCAGCGATCTCCAGGAAGGCACCGGACCAGTTGACTGTGGCGGTTGGCTGGTGGACGTATGCGATGCGCTGACCGATCACGCCAGCGAATTTATCGAACAGTTACACGATAAAATCATCGATCTTGAAGACAATCTGCTCGATCAGCAAATCCCGCCGCGCGGCTTCCTCGCGTTATTACGAAAACAATTGATTGTGATGCGCCGCTATATGGCACCGCAGCGCGATGTCTATTCGCGACTGGCTAGCGAGCGTCTGGCGTGGATGACGGACGATCAGCGACGCCGGATGCAAGATATTGCCGACCGACTGGGCAGGGGGCTGGATGAAATTGATGCCTGTATCGCCCGCACGGGCGTTATGGCGGATGAAATTGCCCAGGTAATGCAGGAGTCGCTGGCAAGACGTACCTATACCATGTCATTGATGGCGATGGTTTTCCTTCCCAGCACGTTTCTGACCGGACTGTTCGGCGTCAATCTCGGCGGCATACCCGGTGGAGGGTGGCAATTTGGCTTTTCACTCTTTTGTATTCTGTTAGTGGTTCTGATTGGTGGTGTTACTTTATGGTTGCATCGTAGTAAATGGTTGTAAAAACGGGTGTTTTAAGAGATTTCTCTGCCTAAAAACGGCTTTAAGATTGAGCGAAGTCAATAAATAGCACGCCTGTTCGGGGCAATATCACTCTTGCAGGTGAATGCAACGTCAAGCGATGGGCGTTGCGCTCCATATTGTCTTACTTCCTTTTTTGAATTACTGCATAGCACAATTGATTCGTACGACGCCGACTTAAATAAGTCGGCTTTTTTTTGCCTGTACGTTTTCAGCGACTACCCTGAAAGGGAGCCAATGAAATCCCGGAGGCAAAAATGTTCCATCTGTTAACTCACCGCCAACAAGACATTCATTTCTCGGATCCCGTTCCCACCGATCCCGTTCCTGTGCCCGATCCAATCCCACGTCCACAGCCGATGCCCGACCCGCCGCCCGACGAAGTACCGATTAAGTTGTCGCATCACAGCCGCAGATCTGCGAGGATACGCGCCTGCCGACTGTGAGTCGTTTACCGTGAGATTAAATTGTGACTGCTTTTGCTACCCTGAATGTATTACCCGCCGCCCAGCTCGAGAATCTGAACGAGTTGGGGTATCTGTCCATGACCCCTGTCCAGGCGGCGGCGCTGCCAGCGATCCTTGCCGGGCAGGATGTGCGGGTGCAGGCAAAAACCGGCAGCGGTAAAACGGCAGCATTTGGTCTCGGTTTGTTACAGCATATTGATGCCACTCTGTTTCAGACGCAGTCGCTGGTTCTGTGCCCGACGCGCGAACTGGCGGATCAGGTGGCCGGTGAACTACGTCGTCTGGCGCGTTTCTTACCGAATACCAAAATCCTGACGCTTTGCGGTGGTCAACCCTTCGGAGCACAGCGCGATTCTCTTCAGCACGCGCCGCATATTATCGTCGCCACGCCTGGTCGTTTGCTCGACCATTTGCAAAAGGGCACCGTTTCGCTGGACGCGTTGACCACGCTGGTGATGGATGAAGCAGACCGGATGCTGGATATGGGATTCAGTGACGCAATCGACGAGGTGATCCGTTTCGCGCCCGCGTCGCGTCAGACGCTATTGTTTTCGGCCACCTGGCCGGAAGCGATTGCCGCAATCAGCGGTCGCGTGCAGCGAAATCCGCTCGCTATCGAAATTGACACGGTGGATGCGCTCCCCGCCGTCGAACAGCAATTCTATGAAATCTCTGCACACGGTAAGATACCGCTGTTGCAAACGTTGCTCAGTCAGCATCAGCCGGCTTCCTGCGTGGTGTTCTGTAATACTAAAAAGGATTGTCAGGCGGTGTGCGATGCGCTCAATGAGGCCGGGCAAAGCGCGCTGGCGCTTCATGGCGATCTGGAACAGCGAGACCGCGATCAGACGCTGGTGCGTTTTGCCAACGGCAGCGCGCGGGTGCTGGTGGCGACGGATGTTGCGGCCCGCGGGCTTGATATCAAATCGCTGGAGCTGGTGGTGAATTTCGAACTGGCGTGGGATCCGGAGGTGCACGTCCACCGGATTGGCCGTACCGCGCGCGCCGGGAACAGCGGTCTGGCTATCAGTTTTTGTGCTCCGGAAGAGGCGCAGCGGGCGAATATTCTCTCTGAAATGCTGCAGATCCGCCTTAACTGGGTCCCTGCGCCAACGCAACGCAGCGTTACGCCGCTGGTCGCTGAAATGATGACATTGTGTATCGACGGTGGCAAGAAAGCCAAAATGCGTCCAGGCGATGTGCTGGGGGCGTTAACCGGAGATATGGGGCTGGATGGCGCGGACATTGGCAAAATTACCGTGCATCCGGCGCATGTCTATGTGGCGGTCCGTCAGTCGGTCGCGCATAAGGCATGGAAACAACTGCAGAATGGGAAGATTAAAGGTAAAACCTGTCGGGTGCGTTTACTGAAATAAACCCGAGTTGGGCCGGAGATGAAAACGATCCGGCCCATGGCTATTACTTCACTTCGACAACGTTCAGGCGAAGTTCATCAAGCTGATTATCGTCTTCTTCCGGTTGCCAGCCTGCAGGCTGGAGCGGGATCTCTTCACGATCAAATGCCAGATCGCCGCCATCAATAACGTCAGAACCGTGCTTAATCCCTTTGAAGTCGAAAAGGTTAATGTCGCTCAGGTGTGAAGGCACCACGTTCTGCATGGCGCTGAACATGGTTTCAATACGGCCTGGATAACGCTTATCCCAGTCACGCAGCATATCGGCAATCACCTGACGTTGCAGGTTTGGTTGCGAACCGCACAGGTTGCAAGGGATGATCGGGAAGCCTTTGGCTTCAGCAAAGCGTTCGATATCCTTCTCACGGCAGTAAGCCAGTGGGCGGATCACGATATGTTTACCATCATCGCTCATCAGTTTCGGCGGCATCCCTTTCATTTTCCCGCCGTAGAACATATTCAGGAACAGGGTTTGCAGAATGTCGTCGCGATGGTGACCCAGCGCAATTTTAGTCGCACCCAGCTCCGTCGCCGTGCGATACAGAATACCGCGACGCAGGCGTGAACAAAGAGAGCAGGTGGTTTTGCCTTCCGGGATCTTATCTTTCACGATCCCATACGTGTTCTCTTCAACTATTTTGTACTCAACGCCCAGTTGCTCAAGATACTCAGGCAGAATGTGTTCAGGGAAACCGGGTTGTTTCTGATCCAGGTTAACGGCAACCAGCGAAAAGCTAATCGGGGCGCTTTGCTGTAGATTGCGCAAAATTTCCAGCATGGTGTAGCTGTCTTTACCACCGGACAGGCAGACCATGATCCGGTCGCCATCTTCAATCATATTGAAATCGGCAATCGCTTCGCCGACGTTACGGCGCAGACGTTTCTGCAATTTATTCAGGTTGTACTGTTCTTTCTTCGTCGCTTGTTGATTTTCTAACATTATTTACTGTCTCGAACACCGGAAAGGGGCATGTCACGACACGCGTATCACCGTGCCAGTTTTGCGTTTCGCCTGGCAGTCTGCTCGTCGTCAATACGTCGATTCAGGCTACGTCAATTTCATATACCACCTGCGCGCGTTTCATGCCCCATCGGGTTTGCAATAAAAGACGTGAACGCTTCGGTTGAGCGAAGCCTACAGGCAAAAGTATGTCGCGTATGGTACGGATTACGGCGACGAATACCAGCACCTTTTACACGTCCGACGGTAAACGGCTTAAACTTACTTCTGAAGTCTGGTCAGGCAATGATTTTCTGTCACTGGTGCGACGCTGACGATGATTAGCCTGGTCACGGTGCGACGGAATCAGGGCATTACGGAGCCCGCAAAAAGTCAATACGCCATTCTGGAGCGTAATGATCATATTTCCGTTATTCCTGATGAAAGCTAAGGAGAAGAAGGATGAATGAAGCAGCCTATAACGAAGCGAAAACCACCGGCGAACTCACGAAACAGCTAGCCAATGTGTTCATTGACCGAGGATTATCGTTAACCACCGCTGAGTCCTGCACCGGCGGTAATCTGGCGACGGCACTCTGTGCGGAATCCGATACCGCCGCCTTTTATGATATTGGCGTTATTACCTTTAGTGACAGGGCGAAGCAGACACTGCTCGGCGTACAGGCCAGTACGCTGGAAAAATATACCGCAGTGAGTGAACAGACGGTCAAAGAGATGTCCACGGGCATACGCGAGCGTGCCGGGACCGATATCAGCATTGCCATCAGTGGGTACGCCGGTCCGGACGGTGGGGAAGACGGAACGCCCGCCGGAACGGTCTGGTTTGCGTGGAATCTCCGCGGGGAGGTTGTCACAAAGCGCGAGCTTTTTTCTGGTGAGTGTCAGGATGTTATCGAAAAAGCAGTCCGTTTCAGCCTTGCAGTACTCCTGGAAGAGATCTCTGCCTGGGAGGGGCGTTGACCCCAGTGATCAATACGCTCTGCGATCTGACGCTCAATGATAGCCTTCACCCCCGGAAACCTTGCCACGGAAAACAAAGTAGCTCCAGGCGGTGTACATCAAAATGACCGGGATAATCAGCAGGGTCCCCACCAGCATAAACCGTTGACTGGCAGGCGGTGCTGCCGCCTCCCACAGCGTGATATGCGGTGGGATAATATGCGGCCATAAGCTGATGCCCAGCCCGCTGAAGCCGAGGAAAATCAAACCCAGCGTCAGAATAAAGGGGCGCGCATGGCTGTTCATCTCTGCGCTCAGTCGCCAAATCCACAGGCTCAATACCAGCACAAGAATGGGCACCGGGACAAACCAGAAGAAATTGGGCAGGGTAAACCACCGTTCGGCGATAGCGGGCCAGCCGAGCGGCGTCCAGACGCTCACCACCGCAATAACCCCCAACAGGGCGAGGAGGACTTTACGGGTCAGGACGCGCATTCGCGCTTGCAGCGAACCCTCGCTTTTCATAATCAGCCAACTGGTGCCGAGCAGCAGATAGGCGACGATCAGGCCGACGCCGCAAAAGAGGTTGAAGGGGGTGAGCCAGTCCAGTGCTGAGCCGGCAAAACGGCGTTCTGTCACCTCGAAGCCGTTAATCACCGCTCCCACCACAATGCCCTGGCTGAATGTCGCGAGCAGCGAACCGCCGGCAAAGGCGTAATCCCAGAATGGTCGGTGGGAAGGTGTCGCCTTAAAGCGAAACTCAAAGGCCACACCACGAAAAATCAGGCCGATGAGCATCATTGTCAGCGGAATCGCCAGTGCGTCGGTGATCACCGCATAGGCCAGCGGGAACGCGCCAAAGAGGCCCGCGCCGCCGAGCACCAGCCAGGTCTCATTACCGTCCCAGACGGGTGCCACGCTGTTTACCATTACGTCACGCTCACCAGCGTCGTGAACCACGCTGAACAACATCCCAATACCCAGATCGAAACCATCCATCACGATGTACATCAGCGTGGCAAAGATAATGATGACAAACCACATTACGGTGATATCGATACCCATTACGCCTTCTCCTCTTCATCCGTCACCGGTTCTGCCGCCGAGAGGGGGCGAGCCGGGGTGCCATCCGTTTGTGACGTCAGTTCACTGACAGGTTGCGGACCTTTGCGAATGAGCCTGAAAATGTAGTAATAACCCACGCCAAAAACAGCACAGTAGACGATGATAAAGACCAGCAAGCTGATGACCATTTGCATCGTGCTGTGTAATGACACCGCATCGCGGGTGCGTAAGAATCCGTAGATCACCCACGGTTGACGTCCTGCTTCCGTCGTGACCCAACCCGCCAACAGCGCCAGTAGTCCGGCAGGGCCCATTCCCAGCGCAAACCACAGGAACGGGCGAGACTGATACAGGCGCTGGCGCCAGCGCAGCCAGACGCTACAGAGACCCAGCGCAATCATGAGTAAACCTATGCCTACCATGATACGAAACGACCAGAAGACAACAGGGGAGTTAGGGCGATCTTCTTTGGGATAATCCTTCAGCGCAGGAACCTGTTTATCCAGACTGTGGGTCAGGATTAAACTACCCAGCGCCGGGATCTCCAGACCGTATTTTGTGCGCTCCTCTTCCATGTCCGGCATCCCAAACAGCAAGAGCGGTGTAGCCTCGCCGGGCGCGTTTTCCCAGTGGCCTTCGATAGCGGCAATTTTTACCGGCTGATGCTCAAGGGTATTGAGACCGTGCATATCGCCGACCACCGCCTGAATCGGCGCGACGATTAACGCCATCCACATCGCCATGGAAAACATTTTGCGGATGGCCGGCGTGTCGTTGCCGCGAAGTAAATGCCAGGCGGCAGAGGCTCCCACAAACATCGCGCTACTCAGGAAGGCGGCGATCGACATATGGAACAGACGATACGGAAAGGAGGGGTTGAAAATGATCGCCATCCAGTCCTGCGGGATCACATGACCGTTTTCAATGCTGAAACCTTGCGGCGTCTGCATCCAGCTGTTTGACGCGAGGATCCAGAAAGTGGACATCAGCGTTCCCAGTGCCACCATGCAGGTGGTGAAAAAATGCAGCGCTGGAGAAACTCTGTTCCAGCCAAACAGCATCACGCCCAGAAAACCCGCCTCCAGGAAGAAGGCGGTGAGCACTTCGTAAAGCAGCAGTGGGCCGGTAATACTGCCGGCAAACTGGGAAAATCCGCTCCAGTTTGTGCCGAACTGGTAGGCCATCACCAGACCGGAAACGACGCCCATGCCAAAATTGACGGCAAAGATTTTTAGCCAGAAGTTGTAAAGCGAACGCCAGAGGTTGTTGTGCGTGCGCAGCCACATTCCTTCCAGTACCACCAGATAGCTGGCCAGCCCGATGGTAATCGCCGGGAAAAGAATGTGAAAAGAGACAGTGAAGGCGAACTGAAAACGGGCCAGATGAAAAGCATCAAGTTCAGGCACGGTATGCTACCCCATGACAAAGCGCTGCCATAAGCAGAGCGCAACAAAACTGTTTTTTCTTACCAACCAATAACCTCGGGCGCGGTTATCGTTTCTCCGCACTTTTATTGATATTACCGACCGCCAGGTCAGTTAATTTCAAATCGGTTTCTTTTTCTTCTTCAAGCGTTTGCGCCAGAAGTTTTACCGCGGCGGGATAGCCCAACTGTTCGGCGAGGGTTGCCAGCGTGCCGTAACTGGCAATTTCATAGTGCTCAACTTTTTGGGCGGCCGCAATTAATGCAGCATCACGAACTTCATTTTTTTCTGTACTTTCGATGACCTCATTGGCTTCTTCAATTAAGCCTTCCATCGCTACGCATTTCATGCGTTTAATCTTAATCTTCGGTTCCTGTTCGATTATCTGGTCTATACGCGCAATTTGCCCTTGAGTTTCTTCCAGGTGCGCATTAAACGCGGCGCTGAGTTTTTCGTCAGAGGCCGCGCGGGCCAGTTTCGCCAGACCACGGGTTAATTGTTTTTCCGCGCTATAGGTGTCTGAAAGTAAATGGATGAAAACATCCTCGAGCGTTTTCATATTCATAACATCCTCTCCCGGTTCAAAAAAAATAACTGCGAGTCTACAGACAGACCCGCAGGACACTTTATTTATTAAAGGCTAAAGCAGTCTTACAATCAGGAGTTATCAGACTTACGTCCGCCACTATGGCTGTTCTGACCGCCTTTTTTTCCTGCTTCGGATGCACGCTGCGGATCGTTTTTGAAGTTCCCGCCGCTGTGCTGACCGCCTTTTTTACCCGCTTCAGATGCTTTATCACGGTCTTCTGCGAAATTACCGGAACCACCACGATGCTCTGCCATATCTCACCTCTTGTATATCGGTTATGTCAGTCAGATACAAAAATGTAATTTGTATCCGTCGTTGTTCAGGGCTTAAAGTTAGCGGCTATCCGCGAGGAGTCAAATTTCCACAAAAAATCAGAAAAAATTGACGGGTTACTTTTCAATATATTATCGAAAACACCCGCCTCGCTTATTTTATGGGGGTTTTGTAAATGTTGGTATGTAACTGTCTGAGCGCAGGGCGATTAAAAAAATAGTCTTCAGAATAAAACAGTATTCATTAAGAGGCGGCGTTTGAATGACCGAAAATTAATCACTCAGACGGCTTTGAGAACCTTCTCGCCAATTTTGTTCTACGCTTAAAAGTCCGTAGGAAAAATAACGAGAGGTAAACGCATGGCTGACCAGAATAATCAAAAGCAGATCACCAATAAAACGCATTCTGAGCATTTTCCGGCTCCGCCATTTCCGCACCAAAAACAACCTTTTCCAGGACTTGCCAGTAAAATGCAGCCCCGTCCCGATCATGGCGAAGAGAGCTATCAAGGGAGCGGCAGGCTTAACGGCAAGAAAGTCTTAATCACCGGGGGCGATTCCGGTATTGGTCGCGCGGTGGCGATTGCTTATGCGCGGGAAGGTGCCGATGTGGCAATTAATTATTTACCTGATGAAGAAGAAGATGCCCGTGAAGTGGTTGAACTGATTAAAAAAGCAGGCAGGAACGTGGCCGCGATTCCGGGTGATATCCGCGATGAAACCTTCTGCCAGACGCTGGTTAACCAGGCGGTAGATGCGTTAGGCGGGCTGGATATCCTGGTGAATAACGCGGGGCGCCAGCAATTCTGTGAGTCAATTGACGATCTCACTACCGAAGCGTTTGATGCCACGTTCAAGACCAATGTTTACGCGACATTCTGGATTACGAAGGCTGCACTTCGTCATCTCTCATCGGGCAGTGTGATCATTAACACCACCTCAGTCCAGGCGTACGAACCGAGCGATATCCTGTTGGATTATGCGCAAACCAAAGCGGCGATCGCCGTCTTCACCAAATCGCTGGCGAAACAACTGGCGCCGAAGGGGATTCGGGTTAACGCCGTCGCGCCGGGTCCCTACTGGACGGTGTTGCAGTGCTGCGGAGGTCAGCCACAGGAAAAAATCGAGAAATTTGGCGCGCAGTCCCCGCTTGGTCGACCCGGTCAACCGGCGGAGATCGCACCGCTGTATGTCACGCTGGCGGCACCAGAGAACAGCTACACGTCCGGTCAGGTCTGGTGTTCAGACGGTGGCACCGGGACCTTATAAAGCGCGGTTTGCCAGCCAACAGGAGAAATGTGAATGAAAGCACTCACTTATCATGGCCCGCATCACGTTAGCGTTGATTCTGTGCCCGATCCGGGCCTTGAGGCGCCGGACGATATTATTCTTCGCGTGACCGCCACCGCCATTTGCGGATCGGATTTGCATCTTTACCGCGGCAAAATCCCTGGTACGCATCATGGCGATATTTTTGGTCATGAGTTTATGGGCGAAGTGGTGGAGACCGGTCCGGAGGTGACGGCAGTCAGTAAAGGCGATCGGGTGGTGATACCTTTTGTCATCGCCTGTGGTGAGTGCTTTTTCTGTCATCTGCATCAATATGCCGCCTGCGAAAATACCAACAGCGGTAAAGGTGCAGCCCTGAACCGTAAAAACATCACGCCGCCCGCCGCGCTGTTTGGCTACAGCGATCTCTACGGCGGGATCCCTGGCGGGCAGGCAGAATTTGTCCGCGTCCCGAAGGCGAATGCCGGCCCCTTCAAAGTGCCGGATACATTGCCGGATGAAAAGGTGCTTTTTCTGTCAGATATTTTGCCAACAGCGTGGCAAGCGGTGAAGAATGCCGACATCAGGCAGGGTTCAAGCGTGGCTATCTTTGGCGCGGGCCCGGTGGGTTTACTCTGCGCCGCCTGTGCCCGGCTGAACGGTGCGGAGCATATTTTTATCATTGATCATAACGACTACCGGCTCGAGTTTGCGCATCAGCGTTACGGCGCGATCCCGATTAATTTTGATAAAAACGACGATCCGGCAGAATGGATCATTGATAACACGCCCGGACATCGCGGTGTGGATGCGGTGATTGATGCTGTCGGTTTTGAGGCGAAGGGCAGTCTGACAGAAACCGTGCTGAGCACGTTGAAAATTGAAGGCAGCAGCGGTAAAGCGCTCCGGCAATGTATCGCCGCTGTGCGCCGTGGTGGGATCGTCAGCGTCCCTGGCGTGTATGCCGGTTTTATTCATGGATTCATGTTTGGTGATGCCTTTGACAAAGGACTGACCTTCAAAATGGGTCAGACCCACGTGCATGCTTATCTGCCGGATCTGCTTAGTCTCATTGAACAGGGGCTACTGACACCGGAAGAAATCGTGACTCACCATATGCCACTCGAAGAGGCCGCGCGGGGTTACGAAATATTTGAAAAGCGTGAAGAGGCGTGTCGAAAAGTGATTCTGGTGCCTGGTCTGACGCAAGAAAAGGCCACCGTCTGAGGCGTGGATTGATCAGCAACACCGGTTATGGCACAACGAAAAGCCCGCAGCGATGTGCGGGCTGAAAATGTTAGCGTACGACCAGAACGGAACACTCTGCATGGCGTACCACGGCAGCGGCGTTCGACCCTAACAGATAGGTGGTAATGTCCGGACGGTGGGATGCGATAATCACCATATCCGCAGGCAGTGTTTTCGCCATTTCCAGAATCTTATCTTTTGGCGAGCCTTCAACGACATGGATCTGCACTCTGTCCGACGGGATAGTGAACTTCTTGATAATCTCTTCCAGTTGAGATTTCGCTTCGGCTTTCAGATCGTCCATGGCAGGCAACTCCGCAGAGTAGGCCAGGCCCAGTGCAGAATAGTAAGGCAGAGACGGAATGACGGTCAGGAAATGAACCTGAGCATCGTCAATTTTCGCCTCGGCTTCGACATGATTAATCACACGTTGAGTTAATTCTGAGTCTGAAATATCGATAGGTACAAGAATTGTTCTGTTCATTAAACCTCCTGTTTGAGTATCCCTATAAAGTGTAACGTCTTATCACCGATTCAGTACAATGACAAAGATCACAATTCAACATTATTTGCTTTTGATTTCCGGGTACTTTCCCTTAATAACCCCGTCATAAAATCGGCCTTTTGAGACCACAGAAAGAAAATTTCGGTATATATGCGCAGGAACTCCGCGATATTGCAGAACACCGGTCTGGTAGAAACGAATTTCAAGCGTAGAGGATTTCTCGTCATAGCCGACGGAGGCAATTCGTGATGATTTTACAGGCTGATGGTTCATGGCGGCATCCTCGACGGCAGGTCATACCATGAATATATCATTTAACCTACTGGGATTTTAGTCTTCGTGATATCGCATTTTGTTATAGGCAAAACG
This sequence comes from Citrobacter sp. CFNIH10, assembly GCF_002934585.1. Taxonomy (NCBI): domain Bacteria; kingdom Pseudomonadati; phylum Pseudomonadota; class Gammaproteobacteria; order Enterobacterales; family Enterobacteriaceae; genus Citrobacter; species Citrobacter sp. CFNIH10. Next base: position 3,921,727 of record NZ_CP026216.1, on the reverse strand, counting down.
AATGGGTTATGACGGTGAGGGAAAGGGCAGAAGCCCGCCGTTACCAGCGGGCAGAAGGGCTTAGAACTGATAGACCATACCGAGTGCGACGACGTCATCGGTATTAATATTGTTACGAGAATAGAAGTTGTCGTCGTTATCCAGCAGGTTGATTTTATAATCAACATAGGTGGACATGTTTTTGTTGAAGTAGTAAGTCGCGCCAACATCCGCGTATTTCACCAGATCTTTGCTGTCGTCATTGCCCTGACCGGTCAGATCTTTACCTTTTGACATCAGGAAGGACACCGCCGGACGCAGACCGAAGTCGAACTGGTATTGCGCCGTCACTTCAAAGTTCTGGGTTTTGTTTGCTACGCCGTCATCACCGTACGGGGTCATGTTACGGGTTTCAGAGTACATGGTAGCCAGATAAATGTTGTTAGCGTCATATTTCAGACCCGCTGTCCAGGCATCTGCCTTATCGCCACCCGCGACGCGGCCACCCGCATTGACTTGCTCGTTGGTACGGTCGGAGGTGGTGTAGGCTGCACCGAAGCTAACGCCCATTCCGAAGTCATAGGTCGACGAGATACCGAAACCGTCGCCGTTGGAGTTCTGGACAGTACGATCGCCGCCGTTGCCAGTACCTTCCTGCTCATTGGTGATTTGATCTTCGTTGGCACCCTGATACTGCAGTGCGAAGTTCAGACCGTTAACCAGACCGAAGAAGTCCGTGTTACGGTAAGTGGCAACACCGTTGGTGCGACCTACCATAAAGTTATCGGAATAGGTGTAGGAGTCGCCGCCGAATTCAGGCAGCATATCGGTCCAGCCTTCCACGTCATACATCACGCCGTAGTTACGACCGTAGTCGAATGAACCGTATTCACCAAATTTCAGGCCAGCAAAAGCAAGACGCGTGAAGCTGTTGCCGTGGTCGCCTTCGGTGGTGTTGGCGTTAACCTGATATTCCCACTGACCGTAACCGGTCAGTTGATCATTAATTTGTGTTTCACCTTTAAAGCCCATACGAACATAAGTTTGATCGCCATCACTGTTGGCATTATCAGAGAAATAATGCAGACCATCAACTTTGCCATAAAGATCTAATTTGTTGCCGTCTTTATTATAAACTTCAGCAGCATGTGCTGCGCCTGCTGCTAACAGGGCAGGGATGACAAGGGCCAGTACTTTTCTTTTCATCGCAGTAATCCTTTAGTTTTATATTTAGCTTTCACTCCCTCTGTTGGGGAGTAAAAACATGCTAAAGGAGAAGTTCCGTAAAGAGATAAGTATCAATTGTTACGTCTTAAGTGAAACCTTAAATAAATAATTCCATCGAAATGACAATAATTGGTGTGAATATAATTGCATAAAGCATATAAAATAAAAATTATACAAAATAAATCCAGTGCGATATTCTTCGTTCGTTATATGCCTTTATTGTCACATACTGCTTTTTTGTTGGTCCAATGCAACGCGTACTGATTTGCCGACAAAGAAATTGACAAGCCCGAACAGATGTTCGGGCTTTTTTTTTGGCCGACGCGAACCCTCCGATCAGTCAGTACTGGTCTTCTCCGCTTTACCGGCCAGTTGCGCCAGGAAGTCATAGCGTTTTTGCAGATCGGCCGCGGCGTCCTTCCATAACTGCTCTGCCACTTCTGGTTGCTGCGCATTCAGGCGACGGAAACGCTGCTCGTTGAGTAATGTCTCTGCCAGCGCATCTGACGGTGGGCGAGAGTCCAGCGCCAGCGGCAATTTGCCTTCATCCGCACGACGTGGGTCAAAGCGGTAGAGTGGCCAGAAGCCGGTCGCCGTCAACTGACGCATCTGATCGTGACTCAGTGCGAGGTCATAGCCGTGTTCTTCACACGGGCTGTAGGCGATGATCAGCGACGGACCAGGATACGCTTCCGCTTCCTGAATCGCCTTCACGGTCTGGTTGAGTTGCGCCCCGAGCGAAATCTGTGCGACATAGACATGACCGTACATCATCATGCTGACGCCCAGATCTTTACGCGCCTTCCGTTTGCCGTGCTCTCCAAATTTCGTTACCGCGCCAAGCGGTGTGGCTTTCGAGGCCTGACCGCCCGTGTTGGAGTAGCACTGCGTATCCAGCACCAGAATATTGACGTTTTCAGTCAGGCTCATTACATGATCCAGCCCGCCGAAGCCAATATCGTAGGCCCAGCCATCGCCGCCGATCAGCCAGATGGATTTTTCAACCAGCGCATCGGCGTCGGTGAGCAGTTCACGTGCACCATCGACATCCTTCAGATGCTGACGCAGCGCGGCAACTTGCTCACGACGCACGTCAGGGGTCGCATCGGTATGTAAAGCGTCGTTCAGTTCAGCCGGGATCTGGTCGGCAAACTGTTCGAGCAGACGCAGCACGCGTAAGCGATGCTGATCGACCGTCAGACGAAAGCCCAGACCGAACTCTGCGTTATCCTCAAACAGCGAGTTTGCCCATGCGGGACCGCGCCCATTGGCATCGGTTGTGTACGGTGTGGAAGGCAGGTTCCCACCGTAAATTGACGAACAACCCGTGGCGTTGGCAATCAGCATTCTGTCGCCATAGAGTTGGGTCAGTAACTTGATATACGGCGTTTCGCCACAGCCGGAACAGGCACCGGAATATTCAAACAGCGGTGTAATCAACTGAGAGGTACGAATATCGATACGTTCGAGTTTATTGCGGTCAATTTCCGGCAGACTGAGGAAAAAGTCATAATTCACTTTCTCTTCTTCGACGTGCTCAAGGCGCGACAGCATATTGATGGCCTTGATTTCCGGATTCTGACGGTCTTTCGCCGGGCACACTTCCACACACAGATTACAGCCGGTGCAGTCTTCCGGCGCGACCTGCAGAACGTATTTCTGTCCGCGCATATCGCGTGATTTCACATCCAGCGAATGCAGGCTGGCGGGAGCATTCTCCATTGCTTCCGGCGAAACCACTTTGGCACGAATAGCCGAGTGCGGGCAGGCCGCAACGCAGTGGTTACACTGAGTGCAAAGCTCCTCTTTCCAGATGGGGATCGCTTCGGCGATGTTGCGTTTCTCCCAGCGGGTGGTACCCATAGGCCAGGTGCCGTCGGGCGGCAGCGCAGAGACGGGAAGGGCATCGCCGAGCCCCGCGAGCATTGCCGCGGTCACCGTCTTCACAAAATCAGGCGCGGCGTCAGACACCACCGGAGGACGGTGGGCGCTGTGCGGATCAACCGCCTGCAGCGGCACTTCAGCAACAGACTCGCGCGCCAGCGCCAGTGCCTGCCAGTTGCGTTCCACCAGGTCCTGACCTTTGCTGCTGTAACTTTTAGCGATTGCCCCCTGAAGTTCAGCCAGCGCGCTATCGCCCGGCAGAATTTGAGTCAGATGAAAAAACGCCATCTGCATGACGGTGTTAATCCGCGCCGCCAGGCCACATTCACGGGCGATTTTCGCCGCATTAATGACGTAGAAACGCGCTTTCTTCTGGTTCAGTACCGCCTGCACTTCCTGTGGCAAGCGTGACCAGACCTCATCTGCGGGATACGGCGTATTCAGCAGGAAAATACCACCAGGCTTCAGTCGTTCAGCCATCTGGTATTTATCGATAAACTGCAGCTGGTGACAGCCGACAAAATCGGCCTGTGAGATCAGGTAAGCAGAGCGGATCGGCTGTTCACTCACGCGCAGGTGAGACACCGTCAGACCGCCTGCCTTTTTGGAGTCATACACGAAGTAGCCCTGGGCATACCACGGCGTTGAATTACCGATGATCTTGATGTTGTTCTTGGTCGCCGAAACGCTGCCGTCACTGCCGAGACCGTAAAATAGTGCTTCCAGCTTCGCCGTCGTCGGCAAGGTGTTATCAGGCAGTGGCAACGACAGGTTGGTGACATCATCGTAGATACCAACGGTGAAGCGCGGTTTGGGTTTTGCCTGGCACAGTTCATTAAAGACCGCGAGCACGCAGTCCGGGCCAAACTCTTTTGACGAGAGACCATAACGGCCGCCAATCATGCGCGGCAACGTTTCACGCTCACCGCCGTTGAATGCTTCCGCCAGCGCGGTCATCACATCGAGATACAGGGGTTCGGCCTGGGCACCCGGTTCTTTGGTGCGATCGAGCACGGCAACCGCGCGGACGGATTCAGGCAAGGCCCGCAGCAGATGTTTAGCTGAGAAGGGGCGGAACAGGCGGACTTTCAGCACCCCGACTTTCTCGCCGCGCGTCAGCAGTTCGTCAACCACTTCTTCGCTGGTGCCGATAGCAGAACCCATCAGAATGATGACCCGTTCGGCCTGCGGATGACCGTAATATTCGAACGGCTGATACTGACGACCGGTTGCGGCAGCGAAATCATTCATCGCCTGTTCGACATGATCGTATACCGCGTCATACCACGGGTTGGTCGCCTCGCGGGACTGGAAATACGTATCGGGATTCGCTGAGGTGCCGCGGATCACCGGGTGCTCTGGGTTGAGCGCCCGGGCGCGATGTGCATCAATTTCAGCCTGCGGCATCAGGCCGCGTATCGTGTCATCTGCCAGCGGGATGATTTTGTTGATTTCATGCGAAGTGCGGAAACCATCAAAGAAGTGAATAAAGGGAACCCGGCTTTTCAGGGTCGCGATTTGCGAGATCAGCGCGAAGTCCTGCGCCTCCTGTACGCTTGCGGCGCACAGCATGGCGCAGCCGGTCTGGCGGACCGCCATGACGTCTGAATGATCGCCAAAAATCGACAACGCGTGGGTTGCCACGGTACGGGCGGCGACATGCAGTACAAAGGGGGTTAATTGTCCCGCCAGTTTGTACAGCGTGGGGATCATCAGCAGTAACCCCTGTGAAGAGGTAAAGGAGGTGGCAAGCGCGCCGGTTTGCAGCGCACCGTGAACGGTCGCTATTGCACCGCCTTCCGACTGCATTTCGACGACGCGCGGCGTATCTCCCCAGATGTTTTTCAGCCCGTTGCCTGCCCAGGCGTCAGCCTGTTCAGCCATCGTTGAACTGGGCGTAATGGGGTAGATGGCGATAACTTCACTGGTACGAAACGCCACCGAAGCGACTGCACCATTACCGTCAATAGTAATCATATGACACCCTTACATTGCGCAAAAAAGAGGGACGCAGGAAACCACTTAGCGTCCTGATAGTTATTTCTCTAGTATAGGACTTTCCTGTATTCCCTAGAAGTTGTGCCACTTTCGAGTGCACAAATTGACACAAAGCTCGCAAAAACAATGACAATTTTATTGCCCGGTAGGTAACACCGGGTTGTATATTTAATTGTGCTTTTTTGTTATGAGTTGGTTATTGCCTGCGAGGCAGGCGATATTAAAAACATATTGTCCAAAAGTGGAGTGAGATTTTCTTTAAGGATTTCCTTAATGAATTTATTATCCTCGCCATTATCGTCATGATGTGAATTTCTTAATAAGACTTTTTAAGTTCGGTGTCAGGCCGCCCGCGCCTATACTGAGCGCAATTCAGGACGGGAAGAGCCTGTAAACCTTTGCGTTATTGAAGGTCGATACTCTTGTTATCGTGAATAGACGTTAAAACAAAAATAACTCTTTTATTTATCATTATTGATAACTTTTTTCGTGCGCCAAAAGTATGGATGTGTTCAGGTATTTAATTGTTTTGATTAGGTTATGTTACGAATTTTATTACTTACTTTACTTATTTCCGCCTCATCGTCGTCATTTGCCTTTGTGAAAATTCAGACCAAAAACTGGGGAGCCAATACCTTTTCGCCACTCTCTTATTCTGAAGGGCACTTTTCACAAGCGCCTGTTCAGAATAAGAAAGCGCAGCTTAAGCATCGCATTATGAGTGAATTTGCGCAGTGGAGAGGAACCGATTACCGCTGGGGAGGTGACAGTCGCAATGGTATTGATTGTTCGGCGTTCACGCGCAGAATTATTGCCTCGGTTATCCATAGACGCTTGCCGCGTACCGCGCAGGAGCAAAGTCGTATGGGGCAGAGAGTCAGTCAGCGTGAGCTGAAAGTCGGCGATCTGGTGTTTTTTAAGACGGAGCCGAACGTGCATCACGTTGGCGTTTATATCGGCAATGACTCCTTTATACATGCCTCCAGCTCGCAAGGCGTGACAATGTCACATTTGTCGAATCAGTACTGGCAGGCGCACTATTTGACTGCTCGCCGGGTGAGCGCATAACGACAGAACAGGCCTATGGGATCCCAATCCAGGGGAAAAAGCGCAATAAAATGCGGCGAGGCCGCATAATTGCGCGTTTTGACTCTCGACGCGACGGATTCGGATGCCTATTATTAGTGCGGCTTGTTTACGCTTACAGAATATGAGGGGAGTCAAATGCGCGCAGCGTTTTGGGTAGGATGTGCCGCGTTATTGTTGTCGGCTTGCAGCAGTGACAATGAACCTGTTCAGCAGGCGACAGCAGCGCATGTCGCACCGGGTTTAAAAGCATCGATGACCAGTTCCGGTGAGGCAAATTGCGCCATGATAGGCGGTTCACTTTCCGTTGCCCGTCAGTTAGACGGTTCGGCAATTGGTATGTGCGCGCTTCCCAACGGCAAACGTTGCAGTGAACAATCCCTCGCCGCGGGAAGCTGTGGTAGCTATTAAGCACCCATTACTACATTAAATCGGCAAGCTTATAGCTTAACGTATGTTCCGCTGTGGCCAGGGTGAGCTGGTTGGCGGTCAGGTCTACTTGTGCGCCCTGTTTCAGCATGGTGCTGAGGGTATTGTCCAGCTCGTTGAGCTGGGGATCGGCGCACATCATTCGGGTCATCGCCATCTCTTTTACTTTCAATGCACCGTCAGAAAGTGATGCCTGACCGTTGAAGCGATTACACATATTGCCCGAAATCATCATCTTTTCGCCAAAACTCAGTTCAAGCGGATGACCCGTTGCATTGACCGGTTTACCGTCTACGCTCTCCAGCACAAAGCGGTGATGCTGTAATTGCTCACGGCTGACCGATACTTTTCCGTTGCTTACACAACCTGCAACCAGCAGGCTCAGCGCAACCAGCGCTATGACCTTCTTCATGTTAACTCTCTGCATTTAAACGTAATCGCCACCGACAGCATACCGATCTCATCGCCAGTGGCTTTGGGGAAATTCTGAAATGCCCTCCTGCGAACAGGAAGGCGGCGGATCAGAACAGGGCGTTAGGGCAGGTTTCTCCGTTCGCTAACTGTTGTAAATTTTGCAGCGTAGTCTCAGAAATACTGGTCAACGCTTCAGCGGTGAGGAAAGCCTGATGCCCGGTAAACAGGACGTTATGACAGGCCGACAGGCGACGGAAGACATCATCCTGGATAACGTCGTTCGACTTATCTTCGAAGAACAGATCGCGCTCGTTTTCGTAAACGTCCATCCCCAGTGAACCTATTTTCTGATTTTTCAGCGCTTCAATCGCCGCCTGAGAATCGATCAGGGCGCCACGACTGGTGTTGATGACCATCACGCCATTTTTCATCTGATCAAACGCGGCATGGTTCAGCAGGTGATAGTTTTCCGGCGTTAACGGGCAGTGCAGCGAAATCACATCGGATTCGGCGAACAGCGTCGGCAAATCAACATACTCCACGCCGAGTTCGAGCGCAGCTGCGCTGGGGTACGGATCAAACGCCAGCAGACGCATTCCAAAGCCTTTCAGAATACGCAGGGCCGCGATGCCGATCTTCCCGGTACCAATCACCCCCGCCGTTTTTCCGTGCATCGTGAAGCCGGTTAATCCTTCCAGTGAGAAGTTGGCATCACGGGTACGCTGATAAGCGCGGTGAATACGGCGGTTCAGCGTCATCATCATGCCCACCGCATGTTCCGCGACGGCTTCCGGAGAATAGGCCGGGACACGAACGACCTGCAGACCTAACTCTTTTGCCGCATCCAGATCGACGTTATTGAACCCCGCGCAACGCAAAGCAATGTACTTAACGCCATGATTTTTCAATTCTTCGAGCACCGGGCGACTGCCATCATCGTTCACGAAAATACAAACCGCCTCGCAGCCATGAGCGGTTTTAGCCGTTTTCTCCGTCAACAGAAAATCAAAGAATTCAAGTTCAAAACCAAAGGCTTCGTTAACCTGCTGCAGGTACTTTTTGTCGTACTGTTTTGTACTGTAGACGGCGAGTTTCATAAGTCTTTCTCCAGTGATATCGAATCACAATTATCGAATTCAAATTATTTTACAAAACATAAAATATTATTGAAAGTGATACCTATAATGAATAATTCTAGAGCATCAATAGATTGTTCGTTCAGTGTATCGATTGCAGATTTCAGCAGGTGACAGTGCTGCTCCACACCTCTGTTTCGGTGACACAAACAGCCCGCTGTTCGTCAGGATACGACTGATATGGCGTCAACATCGATTAATATCAATATGTTCCTGTGCAACAGTCTGCATTTCAACCGAACGATTTACTCACTTTCTACGGCCGTTGACTTTCACATTATCCGGGCCAGATTGCAGAATAGAGGGCAATAGTTTGTCGGCTATTGCCCGCTATTAATCTTTAGATTTATCTGATAAGTCTCTGTAATTTATCTGACTTTCTGATCTTAACGATGGTGAAAAGTTTGTGTGTCACCCTGGAGCATCTATTCTTAATCTGGGCATGGTTAACTAAACATGACACAATAACGGCCTAATTCGGCTTAATTTTTCGCTAAATCAGGATATTAACTGCCCATGAAGGGTAAATATAAAGCCGTTCTGGCGCTTCTCTTACTCGTGATCCTCGTGCCGTTGACTCTGGTGATGACGCTGGGGTGGTGGGTTCCGACGCTGGCGGGCATCTGGCTGCCAGTTGGAACGCGCATTGCACTGGATGATAGTCCCCGATTCACGCGCCACGGTTTACATATTCCTGAACTTCGCTATCTGGTTGATGATTGCCAGTTGGCCAGGGTCAGTCAGGCCTGGTTGTCGCATCCCAGCCGTTGGCAACTGGATATTGGCACACTGGAACTCGATTCTGCCTGTCTGGCAAAACTGCCGCAAACGGAACAATCTCCCGCGGCGCCGCGCACTCTCGCGGAATGGCAGTCCATGCTGCCCAATACCTGGATCACCATCGACAACGTTATTCTTTCACCCTGGCAGGTGTGGCAGGGCAAACTGAACGTTTCGCTGACCCCTTCGCTCCAGCAACTGCGTTATCAGGGCGATAAAGTGAAGTTTCAGGGGCAGTTGCGCGGTCAGGCGCTGACGGTGAGTGAGCTTGATGTCATGGCGTTTGAAGGCCAACCGCCGGTCAAACTGGTTGGTGAGTTCACGATGCCGCTGGTGCCGGATGGACTGCCGGTGAGCGGACACACCGTTGCCACGCTCAGTCTGCCGCAGGAGCCATTGTTGGTCGATGCGGAACTGGAGTGGCGTGAGAATGCCGGGCAGCTCATCGTAATGGCACGGGATAATGCCGATCCGCTGCTTGACCTGCCGTGGGAACTCACGCGTCAGCAGTTAACCATCAGCGACGGACGCTGGTCGTGGCCTTATCAGGGGTTTCCCCTCAGCGGGCGTCTGGGCGTGAAGGTGCAGAACTGGCAGGAAGGCACCGAGAACGCGGTGATCAGCGGACGGTTTAATGTGCTGACCCAGGGGGAGGCGGGGAAAGGGAACGCCGTGCTTTCGTTTGGGCCGGGAAAACTGAGCATGGACAACAGCGCGATGCCGCTGCAACTGACTGGCGAAGCCAAGCAGGATGATCTGATTTTCTATGCCAGATTACCTGCCCGGTTGACCGGCAGCCTGACCGATCCGGAGCTGGCGTTTGAACCAGGCGCGCTGCTGCGCTCGCGAGGACGGGTCATCGACTCACTGGATATTGACGAAATTCGCTGGCCGCTGGCGGGCGTGAAGGTCACGCAGCGTGGCGTGGACGGACGATTGCAGGCGATTCTGCGCGCCCATGAGAATCAGATGGGGGATTTCGTTCTGCATCTGGACGGGCTGGCGAATGATTTTCTGCCCGATGCGGGGCGCTGGCAGTGGCGCTACTGGGGCGAGGGCAGTTTTACCCCGATGCACGCAAAATGGGATGTGGCAGGCAAAGGTGAGTGGCATGACAACACCATCACGCTGACCGATTTGTCTACAGGATTTGACCAGCTTCAGTACGGCACCATGAAGGTTGAAACACCCCGTTTAATCATGGATAAACCGGTCGAATGGGTGCGTGATGCCGCACATCCCCGGTTCAGTGGGGCGCTCTCGTTCGATGCCGGAGAAACCCATTTCTCCGGCGGCAGCGTTTTGCCGCCCTCAACGCTCAAGTTCAGCGTGGAGGGGCGCGATCCAACTTTTTTCCAGTTCAAAGGCGATTTGCATGCCGGGGCGATCGGCCCCGTGCGGTTAAACGGTCGTTGGGATGGCTTACGTTTACGTGGCCAGGCCTGGTGGCCAAAACAGTCACTGGAGGTGTTCCAGCCGCTGGTGCCGCCAGAGTGGAAAATGAAATTACGTGAGGGCGAACTGTATGCTCAGGTGGCGTTTTCGGCAGCGGCAGAACAAGGATTCGAGGCCGGTGGTCACGGCGTCTTGAAAGGCGGCAGCGCCTGGATGCCGGATAACCAGATCAACGGCGTCGATTTTGTATTGCCGTTCCGCTTTAGTGAGGGCGCGTGGCAACTGGGCACGCGCGGACCGGTGTCGCTACGCATTGCCGAAGTTGTCAACCAGGTGACTGCTACCAATATCACCGCCGATCTGGAAGGTGCTTATCCGTGGAGTGAAGCCGAGCCGCTGCTACTGACTGACGTGAATGTGGATGTGTTGGGCGGTAAGGTTTCCATGCAACAACTGCGAATGCCGCAGCACGATCCGGCGCTGGTGCGGGTGCAAAATATCTCCTCAAGCGAACTTATCAGCGCAGTAAATCCGAAACAGTTTGCCATGTCCGGGCCGGTGAGCGGTGCGCTCCCTCTGTGGCTGAACGATGAGAAATGGATTATCAAAGATGGCTGGTTAACCAATCCGGGTCCGATGACGCTGCGCATCGATAAAGACACCGCCGATGCGGTGGTAAAAGACAACATGGCAGCAGGGGCGGCCATCAACTGGTTGCGGTATATGGAGATTGCCCATTCATGGACCAAAATCAATCTGGACAATCTGGGCGTATTGACGATGCAGGCGCAAATTCGTGGCAACAGCCATGTGGATGGCAAGGTCGGTACGGTGAATCTCAACTATACCCACGAAGAGAATGTCTTTACGCTGTGGCGCAGTCTGCGCTTTGGCGACAATCTCCAGGCATGGCTTGAACAAAACGCGGCGCTGCCGGAAAAAACCTGTCAACAAGGCAAGGAATGTGAGGAACCCCAATGAAAACAATGATAGCCGTGCTGGCGCTTCTCCCGCTGTGGTTCGTAACGGGCTGCACGCCGCGCATTGAAGTCGCGGCGCCAAAAGAGCCCATCACCATTAATATGAACGTCAAAATTGAGCATGAGATTCATATCAAAGTGGATAAGGACGTTGAAAGCCTGCTCAAATCCCGCAGCGACTTGTTCTGAGGTGATGATGAAAAGAACCTTTATTCTGGCGGCGCTCATTCTGAGTTTGCTGAGTAGCAGTGCCTTTGCGCTGACGTTAAATGAGGCCAGAACCCAGGGCCGGGTCGGTGAAACGTTCAATGGTTATCTGGTGGCGCTGAAACAGGATGCGCAGACGCTGGCGCTGGTCAGTGAGATCAACAAAGCACGCAGCGCCAGCTACCAACAGTTGGCCGAGAGTCATAACATCCCGGTCGATGAAGTGGCGAAAATGGCCGGACAGAAACTGGTCGAGCGGGCGAAACCAGGAGAATATGTCCAGGGCATTAACGGGAAGTGGTTGCGGAAATAATCATTTCACATTGCCGTCTGCGGTTTTTCCTTTTTGTTGGGTGACGCGTAATAATTTGCAGGGTAAGTTTCTATACTCTGTTTTCTTACGCGCTATTCAGCAGAAGGGGCAGTTATGGCAAGTCACGGCATCACAGAAACGCTTACTCTCGGTTCCCGGCAGGTCAAACGCATAGGGTATGGGGCGATGCAACTGGCGGGGCCTGGGGTTTTTGGTCCACCGCGCGATCGTCATGTTGCCTTGACGGTGCTTCGGGAAGCGATCGCGCTGGGCGTCAATCATATTGATACCAGCGATTTTTACGGTCCGCACGTTACCAATCAAATCATTCGCGAAGCGTTGCATCCTTATCCGGACGATCTGGTGATTGTCACGAAAATCGGTGCCCGCCGTGGAGACGATGCCTCCTGGCTACCGGCATTCTCGCCAGCGGAACTCAGGCAGGCGGTTCACGATAATCTGCGCAATCTGGGTCTGGATGTACTGGATGTCGTTAACTTACGCATTATGCTGGGCGAGGGGCACGGCCCGCATGAAGGTTCCATTGAAGAGAGTTTCAGCGTGCTGGCTGAGCTTCAGCAGCAGGGGCTGGTCAGACACATCGGTCTGAGCAATGTGACTGCCAGCCAGGTGGCGCAAGCGCGCAGTATCGCAGAGGTGGTCTGTGTGCAAAATGAGTACAATATCGCCCATCGTCAGGATGATGCGCTGATCGACGCGCTGGCGGAAGACGGCATTGCTTACGTTCCCTTTTTTCCGCTGGGCGGGTTTACGCCGCTACAGTCTTCAACGCTCTCCGACGTGGCCGCAAGCCTGAATGCAACGCCAATGCAGGTTGCGCTGGCATGGTTGCTCCATCGCTCACCGAATATTTTGCTGATACCGGGTACCTCTTCAGTGACGCATCTGCATGAAAACATGGCGGCAGGGGATCTGACACTTTCAGCGGAAGTGCTGGCGACCCTGGACAGTATTGCGCAAAAGGCATGAGGCGGAGGTTGACCATGACTGAAAAACGAAATGCACAATGTCACTGCGGGGCTGTCAAATTTACCGTTCAACTTAGCGATGGGTTTAATACCATCCGGCGTTGTAACTGTTCATTTTGTCGGATGCGCGGTGCGGTGGTTGTTTCTGCGCCGTTGATGGGGATAACGGTTCTCTCAGGGCAGGATAAACTGACGGAGTATCGTTTCAATACCGGCACAGCAAGGCACTTTTTCTGTTCAGTGTGTGGGATTTACACTTTCCACCAGCGACGTTCCAGTCCGGATCAGTATGGCGTGAACGTGGCATGCATTGAGAATGTGTCGCCGTTTGATTTTGCCTGCGTGGAAGTCACTGACGGGGTGAATCATCCGAGTGATGGTGCGAGTAATGGCGTGGTGGGATATTTGCGTTATCAGGCGAAGTGATAAAAAAACCTCCCGCCGGAGCGGGAGGGGGAGAACTTACGCTGCAACCACGCTATCGATGGCGGCTTTGGCGTCAGACTGCGCTTTAGACGCCACTTCCGGGCCGTAGGCAATCCCTTCTGCGAACACGAAGTTCACATCGGTGATGCCGATAAAGCCGAGGAAGACTTTCAGGTACGGCGCAATCAGGTCAGTTGGGGTGTCTTTGTGGATACCGCCACGGCTGGAGAGGATCACTGCACGTTTACCGGTCACCAGACCTTCCGGCCCTTTCTCGGTGTAGCGGAACGTCACGCCAGCACGTGCAATCAGGTCGAAATAGTTTTTCAGCTGCGTCGGGATGTTAAAGTTGTACATCGGCGCGGCGATAACGATCACGTCGTGTGCTTTCAGTTCAGCGATCAGCTCATCAGAGAGCGCCAGTGCGTCCTGTTGACGAGGCGTCAACGGCGCGTCGCTCGGGCGCAGGGCACCCACCAGTTCGCCATCCAGTACCGGGATCGGATTAGCAGCCAGGTCACGGACGGTGATTTCGTCAGCAGAGTGCTTTTCACGCCACTGTTCAACAAAATAATCAGACAACTGACCAGACTGAGAGTACCCTGCCAGAATACTGGATTTGAGAACTAATACCTTGCTCATGGGGGTTTCCTTATAGGTGTTTGAATGGGCTGTGCCCCGTTGCTTGTTGACACTTTATTCACAATCCTGTCGCAGAGAAAGCGCAATATATCGAATCCTATGTTCGAATTTATTGAACAACACACAAAATGTGCTGATGTGGTACTCTATACCTATCATTTAGAAGAGATTTAACCAGGCAGTGCTCTGCCTTTTAACGCTATGACAGAACAACAAAAATTATCCTTTCATGCCTTACAGCAGCAGTTAGATTCATTAATGCTGCGCGATCGGCAGCGCTTTTCGCGCCGCCTGCACGGTGTGAAGAAGGTTAAAAATCCTGATGCACAACAAGCCATTTACCAGGAGATGGCGAAAGAGATTGAACAGGCAGCAGGTAAAGTTGTGCTACGTGAAGCGGCGCGACCAGAGATTACTTACCCGGAAAACCTGCCCGTCAGTCAGAAAAAACAGGCGATCCTCGACGCCGTTCGCGACCATCAGGTGGTGATCGTGGCCGGGGAAACCGGCTCGGGGAAAACCACTCAGCTCCCGAAAATCTGTATGGAACTGGGGCGTGGGGTGAAAGGGCTGATTGGCCACACCCAGCCGCGTCGTCTGGCGGCGCGAACGGTGGCGAACCGTATCGCGGAAGAGCTGCAGACAGAGCCGGGCGGGTGCATTGGTTATAAGGTGCGCTTTAGCGATCACGTCAGCGATAACACGATGGTGAAGCTGATGACCGACGGTATCCTGCTGGCGGAAATTCAGCAGGACCGTCTGCTGATGCAGTATGACACCATCATTATCGATGAGGCGCATGAGCGTAGCCTGAATATCGATTTTCTGCTGGGCTATCTGAAAGAACTGCTGCCGCGCCGTCCGGATCTGAAAATTATCATCACCTCCGCGACCATCGATCCGGAGCGTTTTTCGAAGCATTTCAACAATGCGCCGATTATTGAAGTGTCTGGGCGCACCTTTCCGGTGGAAGTCCGCTATCGACCGATCGTTGAAGAGGCCGATGACACCGAACGCGACCAGTTGCAGGCCATTTTCGATGCGGTAGATGAGCTGGGGCGTGAAAGCCCCGGCGACATCCTGATCTTCATGAGCGGTGAGCGCGAGATCCGCGATACCGCCGACGCACTGAATAAACTCAACCTGCGCCATACGGAAGTGCTGCCGCTGTATGCGCGACTGTCGAATAGCGAACAGAACCGCGTCTTCCAGTCGCACAGCGGGCGGCGCATTGTGCTGGCGACCAACGTGGCGGAAACCTCGCTGACGGTACCGGGGATCAAATATGTGATCGACCCTGGTACGGCGCGTATCAGCCGCTACAGCTACCGCACCAAAGTACAGCGTTTGCCGATCGAGCCCGTATCGCAGGCCTCCGCCAACCAGCGTAAAGGGCGCTGCGGTCGTGTATCCGAAGGCATCTGCATTCGTCTTTATTCTGAAGATGATTTCCTGTCGCGTCCGGAGTTTACCGACCCGGAGATTCTGCGCACCAACCTGGCGTCGGTCATTTTGCAGATGACGGCGCTGGGGCTGGGCGATATCGCCGCGTTCCCGTTTGTCGAAGCGCCGGATAAGCGCAACATTCAGGACGGCGTGCGTTTGCTGGAAGAGTTGGGTGCGATTACCACTGATGAACAGGCGACGGTCTATAAACTGACGCCGTTGGGGCGCCAGTTGAGCCAGTTGCCGGTGGATCCGCGCCTGGCGCGCATGGTGCTGGAAGCGCAAAAACATGGCTGCGTGCGCGAGGCGATGATCATTACCTCGGCGCTGTCGATTCAGGATCCGCGCGAACGCCCGATGGACAAACAGCAGGCGTCTGATGAAAAACACCGTCGCTTCCACGATAAAGAGTCCGATTTCCTTGCCTTTGTGAATCTGTGGAATTACCTCGGCGAACAGCAAAAAGCGTTGTCGTCCAACGCGTTTCGTCGCCTGTGCCGGACCGACTATCTGAACTATCTGCGCGTGCGTGAGTGGCAGGATATCTACACCCAACTGCGTCAGGTGGTAAAAGAGCTGGGTATTCCGGTGAACAGCGAACCGGCGGAATACCGCGAGATCCATATTGCGCTACTGACCGGGCTGTTGTCGCATATTGGCATGAAAGATGCCGATAAGCAGGAATATACCGGCGCGCGTAATGCCCGTTTTTCGATTTTCCCCGGTTCCGGCTTGTTCAAAAAGCCGCCGAAGTGGGCAATGGTTGCGGAGCTGGTGGAAACCAGCCGTCTGTGGGGGCGCATTGCAGCACGCATCGATCCCGAGTGGGTGGAACCGGTCGCTCAGCATCTGATTAAACGCTCGTACAGTGAACCGCACTGGGAGCGGGCGCAGGGCGCGGTGATGGCGACGGAAAAGGTGACCGTCTACGGTCTGCCGATCGTCGCAGCGCGTAAGGTGAACTACAGCCAGATTGATCCTGCGCTGTGCCGTGAACTGTTTATCCGCCATGCGCTGGTGGAGGGCGACTGGCAGACGCGTCATGCTTTCTTCCGCGAAAACCTCAAACTGCGTGCCGAAGTGGAAGAACTGGAGCATAAATCGCGTCGCCGCGACATTCTGGTGGACGACGAGACGCTGTTCGAGTTCTACGACCAGCGCATCAGCCATGATGTCATTTCTGCCCGTCACTTTGATAACTGGTGGAAGAAGACCACCCGCGAGACGCCGGACCTGCTCAATTTTGAAAAGAGCATGTTGATCAAAGAGGGCGCGGACAACATCAGCAAGCTGGATTACCCGAACTTCTGGCATCAGGGCTCGCTGAAACTGCGGTTGAGCTATCAGTTTGAACCGGGGGCGGATGCGGACGGGGTGACGGTACATATTCCGCTGCCGTTGTTGAATCAGGTCGACGAAAATGGTTTTGAATGGCAGATCCCGGGCTTACGTCGCGAACTGGTGATTGCGCTGATTAAATCGCTGCCGAAGCCGGTGCGGCGTAACTTTGTTCCGGCCCCAAACTATGCCGAGGCGTTTTTAGGCCGCGTGACGCCACTGGAGCTGCCGCTACTGGACGCGCTGGAGCGTGAGCTGCGTCGGATGACAGGCGTGACGGTTGACCGCGAGGACTGGCACTGGGATCAGGTGCCCGATCATCTGAAAATCACCTTCCGGGTGGTGGATGATAAAAACAAGAAGCTGGAGGAAGGGCGCTCGCTACAGGAGCTAAAAGACCGGCTGAAAGGAAAAGTGCAGGAGACGCTCTCGGCGGTGGCCGATGATGGCATTGAACAGAGCGGGTTGCACATCTGGAGTTTTGGGCAACTGCCGGAAAGCTACGAGCAAAAACGTGGCAATTACAAAGTCAAAGCGTGGCCTGCGCTGGTGGATGAGCGCGACAGCGTGGCGATCAAACTGTTTGATAATCCGCTGGAGCAACAGCAGGCGATGTGGTCTGGCTTACGCCGTTTGTTGCTGTTGAACATCCCGTCGCCGATCAAATATCTGCACGAGAAGCTGCCGAATAAAGCCAAGCTGGGTCTGTACTTCAACCCGTACGGCAAAGTGCTGGAGCTGATTGACGACTGCATTTCCTGCGGCGTGGATAAGCTGATTGATGCTAACGGTGGTCCGGTCTGGACGGAAGAGGGTTTTGCCGCGCTGCATGAGAAGGTTCGTGCCGAGCTGAATGAGACGGTTGTGGAGATTGCGAAGCAGGTCGAACAGATCCTGACCGCCGTCTTTAATATCAATAAACGCCTGAAGGGGCGCGTGGACATGACGATGGCGTTGGGGCTTTCCGACATCAAAGCGCAGATGGGCGGACTGGTGTATCGCGGATTTGTCACCGGCAACGGCTTCCGTCGTCTTGGCGATACGCTGCGTTACTTGCAGGCGATTGAAAAACGTCTTGAGAAACTGGCGATTGATCCCCATCGCGATCGCGCGCAAATGCTGAAAGTCGAAAGCGTACAGCAGGCCTGGCAGCAGTGGTTCAACAAGCTGCCGCCGGCGCGACGCGAAGACGAGGAGGTGAAAGCGATCCGCTGGATGATTGAGGAGCTACGGGTTAGCTATTTTGCTCAACAGCTGGGAACGCCGTATCCCATTTCGGATAAACGTATCCTGCAGGCGATGGAACAGATTAGCGGGTAATTCAGTACCGGATGGCAATGTATTGTCCGTAGGCCCGATAAGCGCAGCGCCATCGGACGCAGGTGAGACGTTCGAGTCTGTACCGTATTGTTACAGAAGCGGCCAGAGGATCTGGCCGCGAAGAGATTACAATTCGTTAGGCTGAGCGTTGATCGCCGGGCTACGTTTCACCCGACTGGCAAAGAAAATGGCAACCAGGGATATCGCCACGGTGGTAAGCAGATACCACGCCACGGGCACCCAGTCACCGTCATATTTCGCCAGCAACCCGGTAGCGATGAGGGGAGCGGTACCGCCCGCCAGCGCTGCGCCAATCTGGTAACCGAGAGTGATGCCGGTGTAGCGAACGTTAGCGCTGAAAATTTCCGAGCACAGCGTCCCCAGCACGGCGGTGACCGGTGCCCACAGCACGCCGAACATCACGATGGTCGCCAGCATAATGCCCCAGGTGGTGCCGGTATTCAGCAGCAGGAACCATGGCACGATAAACAGGCCAAGCAGGGCGACGCTGATGGCATACATCCGTTTGCGGCCAATTTTGTCCGACAGCAGCCCCATCAGCGGGATCATCACCGTAGCAATCAGTGCACCCACGGTGACGGCTTCCAGCTCCTGGGACTTCTGATAACTCAGTGTGCTGGTGGCATAGCTGACCACAAAGGTCGAGAAAATATAGAACGGCGCGGTTTCCACCACCTTCAAACCTGCGGCAATCAGCACTTCACGCCAGTGATGAGTCAGCGTATCGCGCAGCGGTGCTTTGGCAACCTGACCCGTCGCTTTGACCTTTTTGAAGTCTGGCGTTTCATCGATATCCCGACGGATCCACAGTCCTAACAGCACCAGCACGGAGCTCAGCAGGAAGGGAATACGCCAGCCCCAGGAGAGGAAATCTTCCTCGCTAAACAGGGTCATCAGCGAGACGATAAACGTCGCCATCAGCATGCCAATAGTCACGCCCGCCTGTGGAATACTGCCGAAGAAGCCTTTGCGTTTTTCCGGCGCGTATTCATAGGCCAGCAGGAGTGCGCCACCCCATTCGCCACCAATGCCCATCCCCTGAATGATGCGCATCAGGATAAGCAGAATGGGGGCCCAGATACCGATCATCTCATAGGTGGGCAGTAGACCGATCATCACCGTCGCGCCGCCCATCAGGGAAAGCGTCAGCACCAGCGTTTTCTTACGCCCGATGCGATCGCCGATGTGGGCGAAAATTACCCCGCCAATCGGGCGAATAAAAAAGGTCAACGAGAAGGAGAGGTACGAGAGGATCAGACCGATTACCGGGTCAACCATCGGGAAGAAAATCTTGTTAAACACCAGCGCAGCCGCGGTGCCATACAGAAAGTAATCGAACCACTCAATCGCACTGCCGGTCAGACTGGCGACAAGTACCTTCTTATTTTTCTTCAGAATAACCGTACTGCTTTCATGGGTCGTCATTAACTGTAAACCTCCGCCAGAGAACAAAAAAGGTGTCACCTGGCAGTGCGGCAGGTGCAACCTGTTACGTTAAAAGGTTGTGAAATTGTTAATCAAACTAGGTGTGTTAGTAACATTTAACAAGAGGAGGCACGCCGTAATGGGCTAAAAAGAGAGCATTTTGCCAGGATTAATTTCTGTAATTTCAGAATAAATGACGTTAATTATTCATATTATGATAATTAAACAGGATAATGTGCAGGTGCAACCGCCCGATTTTTAGACGTTTTGTGTTATTTCACTGAGATGACAAAAAAAGCGTCGAAATATCAATCATCAGCCTTTCAGAGAGATCTACTGTTTATTCAGCGTGGGTGCGGTACTCTGCTGAAATAAGAGGAGGAGCTTAATGATGCAACCGTTCCCGAGACTTTCCGCCACCACCCTTGAGGCGATCAACACGGTGGGGCAGTGGCTGGCGCAGGATGATTTCTGCGGCGGGCCTGCTTACCCGGCAGACTGCGTGGTACTGGCGGGCAATGCCGTCATCCCGACAATTGACGCGGCCTGCCAGATAGCCCAACAGCAAGAGGTTCCGCTGCTGATCGCTGGTGGGATTGGTCACTCCACGACCTTCCTGTATGCCGCCGTTGCCCAACATCCCCGTTACAACACGATCCAGACGACCGGACGCGCCGAAGCCGCCATCCTGGCGGATATTGCCCGGCAGTTCTGGCACATTCCCGCAGACAAAATCTGGCTGGAAGATCAGTCAACTAACTGCGGAGAGAACGCCCGTTTTAGCGCGCAAATGATCGCGCAGGCCGCAACACCGATTAACACGGCCATTGTGGTACAGGATCCTACGATGCAACGGCGTACCGTAGCGACCTTTCGCCGGGTAACCCGTGACGATCCGGACGCACCGCGCTGGTTGAGCCATCCGGGATTTACGCCTGTCTTGTGTCAGCAGGAGGACGATATTGTATTTGCTAATGACCCTGGCGGCCTGTGGAGCATCGATCGCTATTTAGCGCTGGTGGTGGGCGAAATCCCGCGCTTGCGCAATGATGACACCGGCTATGGACCTCGGGGGCGTGACTTCATTGTGCATGTGGATTTTCCGCCGGAGGTCGAGGCCGCGTGGCAGATCCTGCAACAGGATGCGGCGTTGAATGAGGCGATGAACCACCGTTCGTTACGCTAACACCTGCCCGTTTGGGAGTGTTTTCTCTCAAACGGGCAAAACAAAAATGCCTGCGTTTTCGTTCTCCCCAGCCTGACCCCTCTCTTTTATGAAGCAGTTCACAGAATTACGACACCAGCCGGGATCGCTAAGGCATGATTGATATTTTTTAACAATAGTTTCACTTGTTAAAAACAATTCAATCACAGGAGTAGCGCATGTCAGTACCCGTACAACATCCTATGTATATCGATGGACAGTTTGTGACCTGGCACGAGGATGCCTGGATTGATGTCATCAACCCGGCGACGGAAGAGGTGATTTCGCGTATTCCTGATGGTCGTGCAGAAGACGCGCGCAAAGCCATTGCAGCGGCGGACCGTGCGCAGGCTGAGTGGGAAGCGCTGCCAGCGATCGTTCGTGCTGGCTGGCTGCGCAAAATTGCCGCCGGGATCCGTGAACGTGCTGGCGAAATCAGTGCCTTAATTGTGGCTGAAGGAGGAAAAATTCAGCAACTGGCCGAGGTGGAAGTCTCTTTTACTGCCGACTATCTCGACTATATGGCGGAGTGGGCTCGTCGCTATGAAGGCGAAATTCTGCAAAGCGATCGCCCTGGCGAGAATATCTTGCTGTTTAAGCGCGCGCTGGGGGTCACCACCGGGATCCTGCCGTGGAATTTTCCGTTCTTCCTGATCGCCCGTAAGCTGGCTCCGGCCCTGTTGACCGGGAACACCATCGTGATTAAACCCAGCGAATTCACGCCCAATAACGCGATTGCGTTTGCCAAAATTGTTGATGAGATTGGTCTGCCGCGTGGTGTGTTTAACCTGGTGCTGGGGCGTGGTGAAACCGTCGGCCAGGAACTGGCCGGTAACCCGAAAGTGGCGATGGTCAGCATGACCGGCAGCGTGGCAGCAGGTGAAAAGATTATGGCGACTGCGGCGAAAAATATCACCAAAGTGTGCCTGGAGTTGGGTGGCAAGGCGCCAGCGATTGTGATGGATGATGCCGATCTTGAACTGGCGGTCAAAGCGATTGTGGATTCCCGGGTCATCAATACCGGACAGGTTTGTAACTGCGCGGAGCGTGTCTACGTACAAAAAGGGATTTATGACCTGTTCGTGAACCGCCTGGGCGAAGCCCTGAAAGCGGTACAGTTCGGGAATCCAGGCGAGCGTAACGATATCGCCATGGGGCCGCTGATCAATGCCGCGGCCCTGCAACGTGTGGAGCAGAAAGTGGCGAGGGCGTTACAGGAGGGGGCGCGGGTGGCGCTCGGCGGCAAAGCCGTTGAGGGCAAAGGTTACTTCTATCCGCCAACATTGCTGTTGGATGTTCGCCAGGAGATGGCCATCATGCACGAAGAGACCTTTGGCCCTGTGCTGCCTGTGGTGGTCTTCAACACGCTGGAGGAGGCTATCGCGATGGCTAATGACAGTGATTACGGCCTGACATCGTCTATTTATACGCAGAATCTCAACGTCGCGATGAAAGCCATTAAAGGGCTGAAGTTTGGTGAGATTTATATTAATCGCGAGAACTTTGAAGCAATGCAGGGCTTCCACGCGGGATGGCGTAAGTCGGGGATTGGCGGCGCAGACGGCAAGCACGGGCTGAACGAGTATCTGCAAACCCAGGTGGTTTATTTGCAGTCCTGATCGGCAAAGCAGGGCGGAGGTTTCACTCCGCCTTTACGCTTAAAGTTTGACGAACTTATCAAGGGTACGGATCAGTTGCGTCACGAATCCGTATTCGTTGTCGTACCAGGCCACGGTTTTTACCAGTTGCAGATCACCCACCTCGGTAATTTCGGTCTGGGTGGCATCAAACACAGAACCAAAGTGCGAACCGATAACGTCTGAGGAGACAATTTCTTCATCGGTATAGCCGAAAGATTCATTGTTGTGCGTGGCTTTCTTCAGCGCGTTGTTAACCTCTTCCGCCGTCACTTTCTTAGCCAGAATCGACACCAGTTCAGTGACAGAACCGGTTTTCACCGGCACGCGCTGAGCATGACCTTTCAGCTTGCCGCTGAGATCCGGAATAACGAGACCAATTGCTTTTGCCGCGCCTGTGGTATGCGGAATGATGTTTTCAGCGGCCGCACGCGATGCGCGCAGATCTTTGCCACGCGGACCGTCCACCAGCGACTGCGTGCCGGTGTAGGCGTGAATGGTGGTCATGGTGCCCACTTTAATACCAAAGTTGTCGTGCAGCGCTTTCGCCATCGGCGCCAGGCAGTTGGTGGTGCAGGAAGCCACCGAAACAATCACATCACTGGCATTCAGCGTGTCATCGTTAACGTTGTAGACAATGGTCTTCATATCGCCAGCCGGCGCGGAGATCAGCACTTTTTTCGCGCCAGCATCAATATGCGCCTGAGACTTTTCAGTTGAGGTATAAAAGCCGGTGCATTCAATAATGACTTCCGCTCCTTTCGCTTTCCACGGGATATTTTTGGCGTCTTTTTCTGCATAAACCGCGATCGTTTTCCCGTCAACAATCAGCGCGTCTTCGGTAAAGTCCACGCTCCAGGGGAACGGACCATAGTTAGAGTCATGCTTTAGCAGATAGGCAAGGATTTTAGGGGAGGTGAGGTCGTTGATCGCGACCACATCAACATCGCTTTTGACTTCGAGTAACCGACGCAACACCAGGCGACCAATACGACCAAAACCGTTAATGCCAATTTTACTCATGATTAACTCCTGTGAGGATGTAGCGGACATTCTTTTTTCCCTACCAGGCATAGTCCAGGATGCCGGGGTGAGCAATCGCACATCTTGCCGTTAACCCTAACTGTCTGAAATGCGGCGTAGAAAAGTTAATGAATTTTTAAGGAAAGATCGCTATGTTGTCGCTTTATTGTTTTTTACTCAGGAAGTGTTATGGGCAATAAGTACTCAAGCCTGCAAATTGGCATCCACTGGCTGGTCTTTTTACTGGTGATTGTCGCTTACTGTGCGATGGAGTTTCGGGGCTTTTTTCCTCGCAGCGATCGTCCCCTCATTAATATGATTCACATTTCTAGCGGGATAGCGATTCTGGTGCTGATGGTGGCGCGTCTGCTGATCAGGCTGAAATATCCGGCTCCTCCTATCGTGCCCAAACCGAAGCCGATGATGACCGGACTGGCGCATCTGGGGCACCTGGTGATTTATCTGCTGTTCATCGCGCTGCCATTGATCGGTATGGTGATGATGTACAACCGAGGTAATCCGTGGATGGCCTTTGGTCTGGTGATGCCGCACGCGGCAGAAGGGAACTTTGACCTGGTGGATACGCTGAAATCCTGGCACATCACGCTGGCCAATCTGGGCTATTTTGTGATTGCGTTGCATGCCGCCGCCGCGCTACTGCACCACTATTTCTGGAAGGACAACACGCTGCTGCGCATGATGCCGCGTAAACGCTAGCGTGATTATACCGGCGCGGGGAACGCTTCCCGCGCCTGTATTCTGCGGGCGACTTTGCAAAGTTTAGCGGTAATAGGCAATGACCTGTATCACGGTACTGATCGGCCCAGGAATTTCGTCACCGGAGGTACGAATAGCGCGCGCCGCCATTTCGATGTTGTTACCAGACTCCCTGCTTTTATTCTTGTCAGCCTGCCAATATCGTCTCATTTATTCATTAATAGAGGTATAATGAATTAATTTTTAACGATGTCATTACAATATTAAACATGAGGATAATCTATATTAAAATTCCACCGCATTAACAATATTTACGAAATTATTTTTAGTTGGATACTTTACTGTGTCACTTTTGCAACCATCTTTTTACCGCGATAGACTTTCTCTGCTATCCTTGTGGCATGTGTACGTAGGTTGGTAAAAATAAAAAATGAAGAGCACATTCAATCCAGTAGAGATGGCGGGGCCCATAAGCACGCGCGTTGAATCGCCCTATTTGACGATATTGTTGGATACACTTGATTCGCACCTGCGCTATCAGCAGTGTCCTGTTGGTAAGCGCATTACCATCAGCGCTGCTCACCAGCCTAATTGTTATATTATTCGTAAGGGGGCGCTCTCACTTTACCGGCAGCCCGATGATATTCTTATCGAACTTATCGAAGCCCCGACACTACGTGGGATCATCCCGGTACATGAGTCCTCCCGATCAATACATATCCTTCGCGTTATTGAACCGGCTGAAATCGCCACGTTGAATAAAGAGGATTTATACGCGCTGCTGACAGAACACAACCTGTGGGAACCCTATGCCAGACATCTGCAACTGATCGCCAGCATGGCCGCAGAGGTACTGTTTAAGCTCGTCTCACCCACCGTATTTGAGCAGGTTCGCTATCAGCTTTTTGAGCTCATGAGCAAACCGCAAACACTGAGAGAGTCGATTACCGCCGAGAATTATATCCGCGGGAAAACCCGGCTTTCTCGTTCCGCAGTGATGAACGTGCTCTCGGCATTAAAAGCCGGAGGCTACATTACAATACTGAATGGGCATCTGAAGGAAATAAAACATATTCCAGCGCAGTTTTAGATATCTGCAAAATTGATATTTCTGACATGAGATAAATCTACATAACCCAAATTAAAACAGGGCTAAAGTATGGTTTTCGCCGGTGATAAACGAAAGGCACATAGGTAAACCCGCCTTTAAAGGCTGAAACAGTGAAATTTAACGCTCACTAAATAGAAAACGCTTTTTTTTCCTCCTGCGATTAAAACTCTGATAGTATACCCCCCTATAGTATTAAGGGGGGCCTATGCCGCATTCACCTGAAGATAAAAAACGTATTCTGACTCGCGTCCGACGCATTCGGGGGCAGGTGGATGCCCTGGAGCGTGCGCTGGAATCTGGCGAACCTTGCCTGGCTATCCTGCAACAAATCGCTGCGGTCCGCGGTGCGTCCAACGGTTTAATGGGCGAAATGGTTGAGATCCACCTGAAAGATGAGCTGGTGAGTGGTGAAACCACTCCTGACCAGCGCGCCGTGCGTATGGCTGAAATCGGCCACCTTCTTCGCGCTTATCTAAAATAAACCTATCACCTCGCAATAAAGGGAAGAGACAGATGAAATCACGTGCAGCAGTCGCGTTTGGCCCCGGTCAGCCGCTCAAAATTGTTGAGATTGACGTCGCAGCGCCGAAAAAAGGCGAAGTTCTGGTTAAAATTACCCACACCGGGGTTTGCCACACTGACGCGTTTACGCTGTCTGGTGACGATCCGGAAGGTGTGTTCCCGGCGGTTCTGGGACATGAAGGCGGCGGTGTAGTGGTCGACGTCGGCGAAGGCGTGACCAGTCTGAAGCCGGGCGACCATGTTATCCCGCTGTATACCGCCGAATGCGGAGAGTGCAAATTCTGTAAATCCGGGAAGACCAACCTCTGTCAGGCCGTGCGCGCCACTCAGGGAAAAGGTCTGATGCCGGATGGCACCACTCGTTTTTCTTACAATGGCGAACCAATCTATCACTACATGGGTACCAGTACCTTCAGCGAATACACCGTATGTGCGGAAATCTCACTGGCGAAAGTCAACCCGCAAGCCCCGCTGGATAAGGTTTGTCTGCTGGGGTGTGGCGTCACTACGGGCATAGGTGCCGTGCATAACACCGCGAAAGTCAAAGAGGGCGATACCGTTGCCGTGTTTGGCCTTGGCGGGATCGGCCTGGCGGTGATTCAGGGCGCTGTACAGGCGAAAGCGGGGCGTATTATTGCTGTCGATACCAACCCGGAAAAATTCAAACTGGCGGCTGAAATGGGCGCAACCGACTTCATTAATCCGAAAGATTATGACACACCGATCCAGGAGGTGATTGTTGAGCTCACCGACGGTGGTGTCGACTTTAGCTTCGAATGTATCGGTAACGTCGACGTGATGCGTGCGGCGCTGGAATGCTGCCATAAAGGATGGGGCGAGAGCATCATCATTGGTGTTGCCGGGGCGGGCCAGGAAATTAAAACTCGCCCGTTCCAGCTGGTGACAGGCCGGGTCTGGCGTGGTTCCGCGTTTGGCGGCGTCAAAGGGCGCACCCAGTTACCGGGCATGGTGGAAGAGGCAATGGCCGGGAAAATCCAGTTGGATCCGTTCATTACCCATCGTTTGCCGCTGGAGCAAATCAACGACGCGTTTGACCTGATGCACGAAGGTAAATCCATCCGTACCGTTATCCATTTTGGCGATAACTGATTCATCCGCCAGCGGAAATCACCGCTGGCGCTTTCCATTTTTTAACATAAATGTTGTCAAACTGTGACGAAAACGGCGCTTTTCCCGGTAAGTAAAATTCGCGGAATGCCGATGACTATCTTACGGGCGCGTATTACGCATTAATCCTACAAGAGAGTCGACGGTCATGGACAACATATCATCGATGCAAGCACCACATAAGCTGGGCTTTCTGCATCACATCAGGCTGGTTCCGCTGTTTTCCTCCATTCTCGGTGGCATCCTTTTACTGTTCGCGCTGAGCTCCGGTCTGGCGGGCTACTTTCTCATGCAGGCTGACCGCGATCAGCGGGATGTGACGGATGAGATCCAGGTCCGCATGGGATTATCGAACAGTTCGAACCACCTGCGTACCGCGCGAATCAACATGATTCATGCCGGCGCGGCGAGCCGAATTGCTGAAATGGATGACATGAAAGCCAACATTGCGGCGGCGGAAAAGCGTATTAAGCAGTCTGAAGAAGGGTTTACTATTTACATGGCGCGCAAGGTGAAAACCCCTGCGGATGAAGCGTTGGATGGCGAACTGGAGAGCAGTTTCAAAGCCTATATAGCGGGAATGCAACCGATGCTCAAGTACGCCAGAAACGGTATGTTTGAAGCGATCATCAACCACGAAAGCGAACACGCAAGACAACTGGATGCCAGTTACAATAAGGTCCTGCTGAAGGCGATTGAACTGCGCATGGCGCGCGCTAACCAGTTAAGCGAACAGGCTCATCAGCGCACCCAACTGGGCATGATATTCATGATTGGCGCTTTTGGTCTGGCACTGGCGCTGACGCTGATGACGTTTATTGTTCTGCGTCGTACCGTCATTCAGCCGTTGCAGCATGCCGCGCAGCGTATTGAGCAAATTGCCGCCGGTGATCTCACCATGCAGGATGAACCTACCGGGCGTAGCGAGATTGGGCGACTGAGCCGCCACCTGCAACAAATGCAGCGTTCGCTGGTGCAAACGGTCGGTTCGGTGCGTCAGGGGGCAGAAGAGATTTATCGCGGTACCAGCGAAATCTCGGCGGGCAATACCGATTTGTCGTCACGCACCGAAGAACAGGCGGCGGCGATCGAACAGACGGCGGCCAGCATGGAAGAGTTGACCGCGACGGTGAAGCAAAACGCCGATAATGCACACCACGCCAGCAAACTGGCGGAAGACGCGTCCGGCAAAGCCAGCCGTGGCGGGCAGATGGTTTCCGGCGTGGTCCAGACGATGGGCAATATTTCGACCAGTTCGAAGAAAATCTCTGAGATCACAGCGGTTATCAACAGCATCGCTTTCCAGACCAATATTCTGGCGCTGAACGCTGCGGTTGAAGCCGCGCGTGCCGGCGAGCAAGGACGTGGATTCGCCGTGGTCGCCAGTGAGGTCCGCACGCTGGCCAGCCGCAGTGCCCAGGCAGCGAAAGAGATTGAGGGGCTTATCAGCGAATCCGTCCGTCTCATCGATCAAGGTTCTGGTGAAGTGGTCGCGGCGGGGAACACGATGACCGACATCGTGGAGGCGGTAAAACGCGTCACCGATATCATGCTGGAAATCGCCGCGGCGTCGGACGAGCAGAGCCGCGGGATCGTGCAGGTCAGCCAGGCCATCTCTGAGATGGACAAAGTGACTCAGCAGAACGCTTCGCTGGTGGAAGAGGCCTCTGCGGCAGCGGCGTCGCTGGAAGAGCAGGCGGCACGACTGACGGAGGCGGTGGGGACGTTTCGCTTACAGGGTAGACCCACGAGCAAGCGCGTACCGACAACAAACACCCCCGTTCAGCCTCTGACACAGCCGGTTACCGATCACGGGGATAACTGGGAAACCTTCTAAGCGCCATTGCCGGGTGAAGGCGCAAAGGCGCCTCATCCGGCCTGTTATAACGGCATCGATTTACGGATAGCGGCAATTAAGCGTTGCGCGCCAGAAGAGAGCGGTGAATCCACACGGGTGAGAATACCGATCGGCTCGCCTGCGCCCTGTGTGGGCACGGGTAGCGAAACCAGCGTCGCCTGGCGCAAATCCTCTTTCACCGCGCCAGAGGGCACAAACCAGACGTAGTTATAATCAACCGTTAACTGGCGCGACAGCGAGGCGGAGAGCGTCTCAATGCAGCCGGTTGGCATCTTACAACCCTGGCTTTGCAACAGCGTCTCGGCATTTTGCCGTGGTACTGTGCCTTTGGGCGAAACAACCACGGGCCACTCCATCACGCGACTCAGCGTCACGTTTTCCTGCAATAGTGGGTGATTCGGACGCACGACCAGCTTTAATGACTCGAGAAACAGCAGCTCATAATTAAGGCCGCTCATCAATTCCGGATCGGACATCCGGCCAATGCCGATGTCGAGCTCGCCGGATTTCAGGCCCGCCAGCAGCATGGTATTGTTCATCGTTGCCACCTGCAGCGTGGTCTCTTTTTGCTGCTGATGAAACTGACCGATGACCGACGGAAGAATACCCAGCGCGGCGGTCGGTAGCGCGCCTATTCTTACCACATCATTGTTAAGACCTTCTTTACGGTTCAGCGCCTGCCCGGCGGTGTTGAGCGCATCTAGCACTTTCACCGCATGGGTTAAGAACTGCTCGCCAGGTAACGTCAGTTGCGCCCCGAGCCGTCCGCGCTCAAAGAGGCGGGTGCCGGTCAGTTGCTCCAGTTCGTTAAGCGTTTTGGAAAGCGCAGGCTGGCTGAGGTTAAGGGTTTCGGCTGCGCGCCCCAGGGTTCCTTGTTGAGCGACAGCGACAAATGTATGAAGATGGCGCAATCGGATGCGCTGACTGAACAGACTATTTTTTTCCATAAGCGATGTTAAGAACAGAGCGATGCCGGTGACAAGTAAAGTTGTTTGTTTTTGATAACTTGATTGCAAAATATTATTAACATTTAACTTATTTAAGTAACAGCACTTTCTCTTCGGAGGCGAAAATGATCCATGTCGTAGGCCACCTGAATCCGGACAGTGACGCCATTTGCACCGCTTTTATGGCTGCCCGCTGGTTGAACATGCGCGGACGTCAGGCCTCGGCCTGGCGCCTGGGTGAACCCAATCGCGAAACCCAATTTCTGTTTGAGCGTGCGGGGCTGGACATGCCGCCGTTACTGACGATGCCGCTGACAGACCTCGACGTCTGGCTGGTGGATTTCACCGAGCCAGCGCAGGGACCGGAAACCCTTATGGCGAGCAATATCGTGGGTATTATCGATCATCACCGTCTGGGTGGACTGGTGACCCGTTTGCCGCCAGAAGTGTGGATAAAGCCGGTGGGCAGCAGCGCCACGCTGCTATGGCAACTGATGAGCCCGGAGGACAGGGCGCAGATAACGTCTGCGCAGGCGTTATTACTATTGGGCGCAATATTGAGTGACACTGTCACGCTTCGCTCGCCAACCACCACGGCGGATGACCGTCAGGCCGTTGAAGCACTGACAACGCGTGCCGGGGTTGAGCTGGCGGCGTTCAGCGCTGACCTGCTGAGTGCTAAAACCAGCGTCGAAGGATTAAGCGCCAGTGAACTGCTGCAAAAAGATATCAAGCGTTTCACCATCAAGGGTCAGCAGGTGAGCGTTGCGCAGATCGAACTGTATGCATTGAGCCAGGTCGCTGACGTGATGGATGCCCTGCGTCAAGAGATGGCCGATTATGCGACCCGCAGCGGGGCGGATTTGGTGGTGCTGATGTTGACGGATATCAACGCTGGCAATTCGCAACTCTGGTTTGCCGGCCCGCGTCAACTGGAACTGGCACAACCGGTGACGGTAGAGGGAATGTTGAGCCGCAAGAAACAGATGCTGCCGTGGCTCGAAAGCCATGTTGCGAAAACAGACCAGGCCTGACAAAACGGGCTGAGAGATTCAGCCCGTTCTCTTCATCAGACGTCGAAAAAGACGGTTTCGTTTTCTCCCTGCAGGTGAATATCGAAGATATAGACGATCTCGCTACCACGCTGTTCGCGGCGGGCAATCAGTGTCTGACGGCGAACTTCCCATTCGATCAGATTGAGCACCGGATCGCGCTGATTGGCTTCTTGCTCATCCGCAAAATAGAGACGGGTGTTCAGGCCAATGTTGATGCCGCGCGCGACGATCCACAGATTAACGTGGGGGGCCATCAGGCGGTCATCGCGTCCCACAACACAGCCCGGCTTAATGGTATCGAAACGCCACACGCCGCTGTCGAAGTCTGAACAGGTTCGTCCCCAGCCGCGAAAGTCCGCGTCGAGCGGCTTATCTTCCTGGCGGTCAGCCGGATGGTTGTAGCGTCCATGGGCGTTGGCCTGCCAGATCTCCAGCAGCACATCGCGCACCGGCGTACCGGAACCATCAATTACCCGTCCCTCGATCACAATACGTTCGCCTTCGGTATGGCTATTGGTCAGCGTGGAGCTGAAGTTTTTCTCAAAGATGTGAAATCCAGCGGCGTCAGGCGCAAGCCCAATGTGCACATACGGTCCCGCCGTCTGCGAGGCGGTTTCCTGCAAATACTCTTTCATTGCGCGCCTCCCTGAGTGCGGTTTTCAAACAACGTAGCGCGCTGTCCGCGAAGTACGAGGTCAAAGCGATATGCCAGGCAGTCGAGCGGTACGGCGGCGTGGGTATCCAGTTCGGCAATCAATGTGCGGATCGCATCATCGTTATTGATAGTTTTCACAATTGGGCACTGTTTGATCAACGGGTCGCCTTCAAAATACATTTGCGTAATCAACCGTTGGGCAAAGGCCTCGCCGGAGAGTGAAAAGTGAATATGCGAGGGACGCCAGTCACTGACCTGATTGCGCCACGGGTAAGGGCCGGGTTTGATGGTACGGAAAAAGTAATAGCCGTTCTCATCGGTTAATACCCGTCCGCAGCCGCCAAAATTAGGATCAATCGGCGCGAGATACTGGTCTTTTTTATGACGATAGCGACCACCGGCATTGGCCTGCCAGACTTCGACCAGCGTATTTCTCATTGGGCGGCCAAAACCGTCGCGCACGTAACCGTGGACGATAATCCGTTCGCCAATCGGCAGGCCGTCTTTGGCGTAATTCATAATCAGGTCGTTATCCAGCGGGCCAAGATCGTTGTCGCTGAATACCGGCCCGGTGATTTCAGACAATGAATTCTGCAAAGAGATCAGCGCGTTGCGTGGCGAGCGCAGAACGCTGGTCTTATAGCCGGGGGCGAAGGCGGGCGGATGGCTGTTATAGTCGCGATGGATCACCTCGCGAGAGGACACTTTTTCACGCATAGCGGACTCCGGTACAGGGAAGAGATTTATTGTTTTATGATGACCTGAGGCAGTGTGTGTAAATGTGTTGTTAATTAAAAGTGAATTTACGTCGATTATTTCATAACCAGTGGCTATACCATGGCGCAAGGACTGATGCAGAGCGAATTCAGGTGAGATCACACTTTGTAAATTCTTCTCCCCAGAGTGAATGGTGTTTCCTACACTCCAGGTAACATTCACTGGAGGCATGACATTATGGCGAACACCATCACGGCAGATGAGATTCGGGAACATTTTTCGCAGGCAATGTCAGCAATGTACCAGCAGGAAGTTCCGCAATACGGCACGTTACTGGAACTTGTGGCTGACGTGAATCTGGCAGTTCTCGAAAATAACCCCACGCTGCATGAAAAACTGGCCAATGCAGATGAACTGGCGCGCCTCAACGTGGAGCGTCATGGCGCAATTCGTGTCGGAACGGCAGACGAACTGTCCACGCTGCGACGCATGTTTGCGATCATGGGGATGTTTCCGGTCAGCTATTACGATCTCTCTCAGGCCGGGGTGCCGGTACATTCAACGGCATTTCGTCCCATTGACGATGCATCGCTGTCGCGAAATCCGTTTCGCGTCTTTACCTCCTTACTGCGACTTGAACTGATTGAAAACGCGTCGCTCCGCCAGCGTGCGGCGGAGATCCTCGCGCAGCGCGATATCTTTACGCCACGCTGTCGCGAACTGCTCGACGTCTGGGAGAGTCAGAAGGGGTTTAACGCGACGCAGGCTCGCGAGTTCGTGAAAGAAGCGCTGGAAACGTTTCGCTGGCATCGCCACGCCACCGTGGATGAAAAAACCTATCATGCGCTGCATAACGAACATCGCCTGATCGCCGATGTGGTCTGTTTCCCGGGCTGTCACATTAATCATCTGACACCCAGAACGCTGGATATCGACCGGGTGCAGTCGATGATGCCGGAATGCGGCATTGAACCGAAAGTCCTTATCGAAGGCCCGCCGCGCCGTGAGGTGCCGATTCTGCTGCGCCAGACCAGCTTCAAAGCGCTGGAAGAACCTGTGCTGTTTGCGGGCGAAATGCAGGGGACACACACGGCCCGCTTCGGCGAGATTGAACAACGCGGCGTGGCGCTGACGATAAAAGGGCGTCAGCTATACGATGAATTACTGCGCCATGCCGGTACCGGGAAAGACAACCTGACGCATCAACTGCATTTGCAGGAGGTGTTTAACGCGTTTCCGGACAGCGAATTCCTGCTGCGCCAACAGGGACTGGCCTGGTTCCGCTATCGTCTGACGCCGTCAGGCGAAGCGCACCGCAATGCGATTCATCCTGGCGACGATCCGCAACCGCACATTGAACGTGGCTGGGTGCAGGCGCAGCCCATCACTTATGAAGATTTCCTGCCTGTCAGCGCGGCGGGGATTTTTCAGTCGAATCTCGGTAACGAAACGCAGGCGCGCAGTCATGGCAATGCCAGCCGCGAGGCCTTTGAACAGGCGCTGGGGTGTCCGGTGTTTGACGAGTTTGTGTTGTATCAGGAAGCGGAAGAACGCAGTAAACGGCGTTGCGGCCTGCTTTAATCCAGGTATCCTGTAGGGATCTGCGATTAACGGGTAAATATGGACATGATCAAACCTGGTATTCCACTGATTCAAACCGTACAGGGACAGCTAATGGGTGTCGTCCAGGACGACATCCACCTTTGGCGCGGTATTCCTTACGCCGCGCCACCAACGGGGAAATGGCGTTGGCGTGCGCCGCAGCCGGTTACTCCCTGGTCCGGGATTCGTGACGCCAATACCTTCTCCAGCGCCAGCTGGCAGGACATTGAGTACTGCAAAGAGTTGGGCGGCGGCGATCCCGGCGCATTTTCTGAAGACTGTCTCTATCTCAACGTCTGGTCTCCGGCGGAACGTCATCAGCCGCTTCCGGTGATGGTCTGGCTGCACGGCGGCGGCTACACCATTGGCGCGGGTAGTCTGCCGCCTTATGACGGCGTTGCGCTGGCAAAGCGCAACGTGGTTGTCGTGACCGTCAACTATCGTCTCGGTCACCTCGGCTTTTTTGCTCATCCGGCACTGGAAGGCGAAGAGGGCGAGGCTCTCAATAACTTTGCTTTGCTCGACCAGATAGCGGCGCTGCGCTGGGTACAGGAAAACATCGCTGCGTTCGGCGGCGATCCGCAAAACGTGACGCTGTTTGGTGAGTCGGCCGGGGCGCGCAGCGTACTCTCGCTGCTGGCTTCGCCGCGCGGAAAAGGGTTGTTTCATAAAGCGATTGTGCAGAGCGGCTACACGTTGCCGGACACGCCTCGTGAAATCGCGCTGGAAAACGGCGTTGCGCTGGCTGAACACTTTGGTTTGCAGAATGCAACGGCGGAACAGCTACGCGCGATTCCGGCCGAGGCCTTCTGGCCGTTGGGCGCACCGTACAAAATTGCGCCAACACCTGTCTCTGGCGATGCGGTACTGCCGGAGCCGATGCTGGACGTCTTTTTCGCCGCCAGACAGCACCCGATGCCGGTGATGATTGGTTCTAACAGCGATGAAGCCAGCGTGATGGCGGTTTTCGGCATCGATCTTGCCGGACAAATTCAGAAACTGCGTCGTGAACGCAGGCTGGGACTCGGCCTGATTAAGCTACTGTATCCGGGCGTGAAGGGCGATGAAGAACTGGGACGGCAGGTGTGTCGGGATATGGCGTTTACGGCATTAGGCTACGTGGTGATGCAGGCGCAACAGCGGGTCGGCGAGCCGTGCTGGCGGTACTGGTTTGATTACGTTGCGGAATCGGAGCATCACACCTATGCCAACGGCGCCTGGCATGGCAACGAAGTGCCTTACGTGTTTAATACTCTAACGCTCGCTGAACCTTCACGAAATTATGTGAACGAAAACGATCTCGCCTTTGCTGTCCACGTTGCGGATTACTGGGTCAATTTTGCCCGTCATGCCAGTCGGAGTTGCGATGTGCTGCACGGACCGGTCCGTTGGCCGGCCTGTATTCAGGGCCGCGATCGGTTGTTACGTATTGGGCTGAATAAGTTTGCTGGTTTTAAGGTGGAGAACCGGTTTATGCGGGCGCGACTTGCGCTCTTTAAACGGGTGATGACCCAGCACGTCAGTCTCGACTAGCTTTGCAAAAGTTGAAAGTTTGCGCGGGGAACTTTACGTGGGAATCAGGCTGTTCCCATCGACACAAAATATTTTCCATTTTGTTCAGATAATCTGCGGCCAACAATTGGATTATTAATCAATTTTGTCTAGAGTGAGCGGTCAGAATTATGCATCTTCTTGCCGCTGTCGAGCGCCAGCGCGGGACCCTTCACATGACCAGAAGGATTTACTTTCAGGTATGAATCGCAGACGATTTATTAAAGGTTCAATGGCAATGGCCGCCGTGTGCGGTACCAGTGGTATTGCATCACTTTTCACCCGTGCCGCGTATGCGGCGGAATCCGACATTGCGGACGGACAAACCGTCCGCTTTGATTTTTCCGTGCTGCAGTCCATGGCGCACGATCTTGCGCAGAAACCGTGGGGCGGTGCGCCGCGCGCATTGCCCAATACGCTGGCGAATCTGACGCCGCAGGCCTACAACAGCATTCAGTATGATGCCGCGCAATCGCTGTGGAACAACGTCGAAGGCCGTCAGTTGGACGCGCAGTTCTTTCACGTTGGGATGGGCTTCCGTCGTCGCGTGCGCATGTTCTCCGTCGATTCCAGCACCCATCTGGCGCGGGAGATTCACTTCCGCCCGGAACTGTTTAAATACAATGATGCCGGCGTTGATACCAGACAACTGGAAGGGCAAACCGATCTCGGTTTTGCCGGTTTCCGTGTCTTTAAAGCGCCTGAGCTGGCGCGTCGCGACGTGGTTTCTTTCCTCGGTGCAAGTTATTTCCGCGCCGTCGATGATACCTATCAGTACGGGCTTTCCGCGCGTGGTCTGGCGATAGACACCTACACCGACACCAAAGAAGAGTTCCCGGACTTCACCGCCTTCTGGTTCGATACGGTGAAACCCGGCGCCACCACCTTTACCGTGTACGCGCTGCTGGACAGTCCGAGCATCACCGGTGCCTATAAGTTTGTGATTCACTGTGAGAAGAGCCAGGTGATCATGGACGTTGAAAACCGTTTGTATGCTCGCAAAGACATCAAACAGTTGGGCATCGCGCCGATGACCAGCATGTTCAGCTGCGGCAATAACGAACGCCGCATGTGCGATACCATTCATCCGCAAATCCATGACTCCGATCGTCTGGCGATGTGGCGGGGCAACGGCGAGTGGATTTGCCGCCCACTGAATAACCCGCAAAAGCTGCAATTCAACGCCTATACCGATAACAACCCGAAAGGGTTCGGCCTGCTGCAACTGGATCGTGATTTCTCCCACTATCAGGACATCATGGGCTGGTACAACAAGCGCCCAAGCCTGTGGGTGGAACCTCGTAACAAGTGGGGCAAAGGCACCATCGGGCTGATGGAGATCCCGACAACCGGCGAAACGCTGGATAACGTGGTCTGCTTCTGGCAGCCGGAAAAGGCCATCGAAGCGGGTGATGAGCTGGAATATAAATACCGTCTGTACTGGAGCGCACAGCCGCCGGTCCGTTCGCCACTGGCGCGCGTGATGGCCACCCGCACCGGTATGGGAGGATTCCCGGAGGGCTGGGCGCCGGGCGAGCACTACCCAGAGAAATGGGCGCGACGTTTTGCAGTCGATTTCGTCGGTGGCGATCTGAAAGCGGCCGCACCGAAAGGCATTGAGCCGGTGATTACGCTGTCCAGCGGCGAAGCGAAGCAGATTGAAATTCTCTACGTTGAGCCGTTTGACGGTTACCGCATCCAGTTTGACTGGTATCCCACGTCGGACTCGACCGAACCGGTGGACATGCGTATGTTCCTGCGCTGCCAGGGAGACGCGATCAGTGAAACCTGGCTGTACCAGTATTTCCCGCCGGCGCCGGATAAACGGACCTACGTCGACGATCGCGTGATGCGTTAATCTGCGCCAACGCCCTTCGAAATGCGAAGGGCGTCAACAGCCAGGCATGCGAAATATCTGTTCAGGAATTAAACACGATCCTGTTCGCATTTTTCCCTAAGTCAAATGGGTAAGCTGATGGAGTGTATTTCTTATACACATGGTTTATCACTAACAGGGAGAGCGTATGTTTCCAGAATACAGAGATCTGATTTCCCGACTGAAATCCGAGAATCCTCGCTTTTTGTCACTTTTTGAAAAGCATAACAACCTTGATCATGAAATTGCCAGGCTGGAAGGTTCCGATGGTCGGGGATACAATCTCGAAGTCGTTCGGCTGAAAAAACAGAAACTTCAACTGAAGGACGATATGCTCAAAATACTGCAGAAAGAAAGTGTTGACGCGGGATAATCCGCATTTATGAGCCGCCAGCCCTGGCGGCTTGAGAGAGATGACAAACCTTATCCTGATACCGGATAAGAAGAGATCACCTCATTAAAAATCAGGAAAATCAATTTATTGATTTTCGGCTGATAATTACAGAGAAGGAAAAACCACGCTTTTTCCTTCTCTGTCAGCAATCTAAGCCGCCAGCCCTGGCGGCTTTTTTGTGCCTGAAACTCAGCGATGTGGTAAAACCAGGTGGCATCCCGCGTGGGTATAACGCTGAACAATATCATCCGCTAACGCGCTGTCGCTGATAATCGTTTTAATGCAAGAGAGCGTGGCGACGGCATGGGGTTCCACCGCATCAAACTTTGAATGATCGGCCATCAGTATCACTTCTCGTGAACGCTGAATAATCCGCGTCTTCACGCCGACTTCAAACAGGGTGGCGTTAGTGATCCCCGTGGCCAGCGACAGCGCATCGCAGGAGATAAAGGCCCGTTCCACTGAAAACGCATTGAGCATCTCCAGCGCCAGGCTTTCACCTACCGAAAAGTAACCCGGACGAATAAGCCCGCCGATAATGTAACTTTCGACGTGCGGAAAACAGCCCAGTTCATTGGCGATTTTGATGTCGTTGCAGATGACCTTCACACGTGCATCGGCCAGACATTTCGCCAGTTCGAGACAGGTAGAGCCGGAATCGAGAAAGAAACAGTCACCGTCTTTGATCATCGTGCGGGCAAGGGCAGCAATCTCTTTTTTTGCCTCGGATTGCAGTGTCCGCTTAACCTCAAAGACATACTCTTTGTCGTCCATACTGTCGTCGAAATCCAGACAGCCATGACCGCGAGTCATACCGGGATACTGGCTGGCGATATACTGGAAATCGCGACGGACGGTCGCCTCCGCATAACCAAACAGTTCCATGGCCTGTTGGGTGGAGAGATGACGATGTTGCCACAGATAGTGCAGCATCTGTTTGATACGGTCAGGGCGCTGTTGGCTCATCGAAGCAATCTCCTCTTACAGTCCTGCAAACCGGGATAACGTGGTGTGATAATTCTCTGATGAGAACAGTGCACGCCCCACGACAAGATGTTGTGCGCCCGCCGTCGCCAGGTGTTGTGCCGCAGAAAGCGTAATGCCGCCATCGGCCCAGCACGCGGCTTGTGGAAAATACTCACGCACCTGGCGGACTTTGGCGCACAGGGTGGGAATAAACTGTTGTCCGACCCCGTCTGGTTCGCTGGTCATCACCATTAGCGCATCCAGTTGCGGGGCCAGATAGCGATACCCGTCAATTGGTGTGGCGGGATTCACCGCCAGCCCGGCTTTTGCGCCGATTTCGCGAATTTCTGCCAGCGTCTCAGAAGGGTATGCCAGCGCTTCGGCATGAACAAAAATCCATGCCGGTTTGATCTCCGCCAGGATGGGAAACCAACTCTGCGGGCGGGCAATCATGAAATGAAACGAAAGGGGATGCGTCGTCTGTTGGGCGACAGCCTGTACGGTTTTGAGGCCAAAGGTGATGTTGTTAATAAAGCTGCTGTCTTCGATATCCAGATGCAGTGAGCCGATATCGGCATCGGCCAGCGCGCTCAACGTCGCCCCGTAGTGCAGTGGATCTGCCGATGCGAGAGAAGGGTGCAGAATCATATCGCCTCCGTTAACCGGTAATCTGCGCGAACAGCGCGGCGTCAGTTTGCGCGTGTCGGACTGCCGTGAGCCGTTCAGGCGAATCGATAAACTGGCTGATGCGCTGGATGGTGAGGATATGCGCATTGGCATCCGTCGCGCTGACGCACAGCAGCAGCCAGACCGGATCACACTCTTCATGCCCAAAAGCAACGGGTGTTTTTAACGTCGTGATGCTGACCTGATTATGGTTAGCGCCTTGTTCGGGCCGCGCATGCGGCAAGGCGATGCCGGGGGCAATGACATAGTACGGCCCCCAGTTCAGGGTGTTGTCGATAATACCGTCCACATAGTCTGGTTGCGCCGCGCCAAAGGTAATCAGTGGGCGAGCAGCGATTTCGACGGCCTGACGCCAGTCCCTGGCCTCTCGCTGTGCCTGTACCCACTTAACATCGTTAATCATCAGTCGTTGACTCCTTGCCGGTTAGGGTTACTCTGATAGCGATCCCCGTCGAGACTTTTGACGAAGGCGGCAGGGATCGCTGTTCTACCGGGGATAAGCGCGCTGCTTATCCCCTTTTTATTGCCGTATGTGATGCACTTTTTCCATAAAGCGACTGACCCGCGCCTGATCGACAAAGTTGGCGAATACGCCGTCCTTTTTAAAGGTGGTGGCGGTTACGCAACCGTCGGCGATGCTCAGTTGTTCCTCGACGTTTTCCAGACACACCCCG
The DNA here is from genome assembly GCF_002934585.1 of Citrobacter sp. CFNIH10. Classification (NCBI taxonomy): domain Bacteria; kingdom Pseudomonadati; phylum Pseudomonadota; class Gammaproteobacteria; order Enterobacterales; family Enterobacteriaceae; genus Citrobacter; species Citrobacter sp. CFNIH10. The sequence goes on along the minus strand of NZ_CP026216.1, from coordinate 3,881,968 downwards.
GTATTCGCCAGCACCACGGTATCCGGTACCGTTTCTTTGACCCGCTTCAGCAGGGCGCTGTCGGTGCGTGCGCCCGCCGTCAGACCAGAGACGCAAAGGGCGTCAGGATGGTTGTTAAAGACCGTGGATTTGGCAATGGAACAAATATCGCGATTACCCAGATACACCGCCGCTTCAGGCACAATGTTGAACAGCGTTTTGACTTCACCTGCGCCGATGCGGTGCTGATGACGAATGGTCTCGCCGACGTTCGTGTCCCAGACCCCAAAGTCGCTGGCGTAGGCACCGGTAAAAATCTCGCGAATGAATTTTGCGCCCGTCGCCATTGCCAGATCGAATGATGCGACCGGATCCCACAACACATTGACGCCAAACGGAATGCGGATTTCGCTCATCAACTGCCCAATCACCCTCGCCATTGCTGCCGTGGTTTCCGGGCGAACCTTCGTGAGATAGGGAAGACTAAACTCGTTGGAAAACATGACGGCATCCACGCCGCCATTCTGTAGCGCCAGCAGATCGTCCCGGGCGCGGTCGATAACCCAGTTCATCCCTTTCTGTGCATCAAAGCTCGGGTCGCCGGGCAATGCACGCAAATGGCACATGGCAATGACGGCTTTTTCCGTTCCAATAACCTCTTTCAGCCAACTCATGAAGGTACTCCTTATTCCGATAGTTCACGTTTACGTAAGAACAGCACGACGCTGGCGACGATACCCACCGCCACGACGACGCCAATAATGCCAAGCGACATCAGCTCCGAGATTGACCAGCCAAACATGTTGCCCACGGACAGCGCGGAGATTTGTGCGTTTTCACCGGCAAAACTAAAGCCGCCCTTAAGCGCCATGTCGGTGAAATACGGGGCAAACTGCGTGGCAATCAACAGGACGGTGACCATGACAATCACGCCGCTGATCAAGGTACGAATCAGGTCGCCGCGATGGATCACCGTCGCCATACAGATAAAGAACGGTGCGACGGGCAGATCGGCAAGCGGCAGCACTTTGTTGCCGGGTAAGATGCTGGCCAGAATCAGCATGATGGGGATCAGCAGCAGACCAACGGCAATCGTGGTGGGATGGCCCAGCGTGACGGCGGTATCCAGACCGATATACACCTCGCGCCCCTTGAAATATTTCTGGAAAAATTTCCGTGCGCCGTCGGAGATGGGGAGCAACCCTTCAACAATCAGGCGGATCATGCGCGGGAACAGCACCATAATCGCCGCGACGGTAATCATCAGGCTGGCGCATCCTTTAAAACCTTCACCTGCAGCGAGGCCAAAGATCAGGCCGAGCACGACGCCAATAATGACCGGATCGCCCACCATCCCGTAGCGTTTCTGGATCTCCTGGGCATCGATGTTGCGTCCCTTCATGAACGGGATTTTTTCGTAGATAGCATCCAGCAGAACGAACAGCGGCACGGAACTCGAACCATAACCTTGCGGGATCGAGATCCCCTCCAGACCGACAATGCTTTGCACGCGTTTTGCCGTCCAGTCGGCCATTTTTAGCGACAGCGCCGCGTGGCAAATGGCCCCCAGCACGCCATAAATCAGGTTACCGGTCATTAACTGGACCACGGTGCCGGTAATGGCGTAGTGCCAGTAGTTATAGATATCGACGTTCATGGTTTTGGTCAGACGAGTGACCAGCATCGCGACGTTGAGCAGAAAAATGATCGGGATAATCATTGCGCCAATGGCGGTGGCGTACCCGACGCCGGAAGCCGGCCCTGCGCCGACGTCAAACACATGCAGGGTCAGGCCGAAGCGTTCAATCATCACTTTGATGGGCGGGCTGAGGCTGTCGATCGCCATCACGATCACCAGTCCCATCCCGACAAAACCAATCCCTACCGTCACCCCGGCCTTGATCGCCTGCAGCCAGGGAATACGGAAGATCAACCCAATCACAATCATGATGATGGGGACAAAAACAGTACCGCCGAGAGACAGGATGTAGTCAAACATAGTGCCTCCTTGTTATTGCGTTAACAGTGCCTTGATTTCTTGTTTTAAGGCGTCGTCGTTAATTCCCGTTAGCAGGGCCGCGCCGTTTAACGTGGGAACACCGTAATCGTTGTTGGTGCGCATGGAGGTCACAATCAGGTCCATGCCGTTACAGTTCAGCGGGATCTCATTAAGACAGCACTGGGCGGTGCTTGCCGCAATGCCTTGCTCGGCAAGGAACTCCTGCAACTTGTGTGCAATCATGGTTGACGTCGACATGCCGGTACCGCATGCCACAAGGATCTTTTTCATAATGGATTTGCCTCTTGTGTAGTGCCTGAATCAGGCTCAACGGGAAAGTGCCCGGCTGGCAGGCCAGCCAGGGCGGTCAATAAGCGAATGCAGTCAGTCAAATCACGCAGACTGGCGACTTCCGCCGGAGAATGGGTATAACGACAAGGGATGGAAAGGCTGGCGCAGGGAATGCCGTCCTGCTCAACCTGGATATAACCGGTTTCAGTGATAACGCCAGGCGCCACTTCGCGCTGCACGGGAATATGGTGCGCAAGAGCCGTTTGCTCGAGCATCTGGATCAGCCGTGGTGGTGTAATTAATCCCGCCAGCGTGCCACGACCGTGGTAGTTCAGACAGGTGATGCCAACGCCCTGATTGACGCGAACCTCTGAGTAGTCCTGCAGATCCGGCGTATCGCAGGACGGCGTGATATCAATACCGATTGCAAGATCTGGTTTAACGCGACGTAAAACCGGGACAATGCCGCGGATGTTGAACTCTTCCTGCACCGAGGCCACCAGATACACCGCGATATCCAGCGACGCCGCACCGATGGCATCCGCGACGCCCAGTAGCGCGGTACATCCCAGACGATCGTCCAGCGCTTTGCTACACACCAGGTCGTTCGCCAGCAGTTGCGGCGGGTTATACAGCGTAACCGGTGTGCCAACCTGAATGCCCATCCGCTGGGCGTCGGCTTTATCTTTCGCGCCAATATCAATCCACAGTTTATCGACGGAAGGCGACTGCGTGCGTTCATCCCCCTTTGCGAAGTGGTACGCCTTAATGCCGATGCATCCCATCACCGGGCCGTTATCCCCGGCAAGCGTGACCATCGAGCCGGACATGGTGACCTGCGCCGGGCCGCCCACGCGTTCGAAGCGCAAAAAACCCGACGGCTCAATTTTGCGCACCATAAAGCCGACTTCATCCATATGGGCAAACATCATCAGGCGCAAGGCGTTTGGGTTATCACTGCCGTAGCGGGCGACGACATTTCCTAAGCGATCGCGCCAGACCTCTTTTGCCTGACGTGTAAATTCGCGTAGCATGACCTCAGCGACGCTGTTTTCATGCCCAGAAACCGCATTGAGATGCAAAAGCGAGAACAGTGTTTCCTGCACAGAAAATGACATAAGGATCTCCGTAGACGATAAAACAATCACTCGTTGAGCGTTTTATAGGCGCTGGCTGGGCGAATAATTGTGAGCTGCTTCACGTGGAAATAGCGAAAGCTGAGGAAATAAAAAATAATGTGAGGTGAGTGGAATAAAAACGCTCAATGCTGATGAAAGTCTGAACGTGGGAGGAAGGAACGGGTGAGTGAAATTATTGAGATCGATGACACGCTGCAGCTACGGGCGGTTGAAGAATGTCACGTTGCCGGGCTGTATCAACTGGTATGTAAAAACAAGGCCTGGCTAATGCAGTTCTTTGACTGGCCGCAGTACGTCAATACGGAAGAGGATACGCGCAAAACGGTGCAGGGTAATATGATGCTGCATCAGCGGGACTACGCCAAAATGTTCCTCATTTTTGCCGGCGAGGAGATGCTGGGCGTGCTGTCGTTCAATCAGATTGAGCCGTTGAACAAAGCGGCCTATATCGGTTACTGGATAGACGAAACGCAGCAGGGGAAAGGGATCCTGTCGCGGGCGTTGCAGGCATTTATTCACCACTATGCCGGGCGCGGCGAGATCCGTCGCTTTGTGATCAAATGCCGGGTAAAGAACCAGGCAAGCAATCAGGTTGCGCAGCGTAATGGCTTTGAACTGGAAGGCTGCCTGAAACAGGCGGAGTTTCTGAACGGGCACTATGACGATGTTAACCTGTATGCTCGCATCATTGATTCGACGCTACAGTGAGCCAATCAGCGGCGTGCGGGTGATATGCTGATCGCCGTTGAACACTTTCGGCCCGCGCAGGTGAATGGCGTCGTCTGTGGCGGCTTCCACGGTGGTATGTCCCCGGATATCAACGTGATTTTCAATCAGCACCTCACCAAGAATGCGCGCATCGCCTTCAATCAGGATATGATCGTCGAGTAAAATGGGACCGCCGCACAACACGGCGTTTCCGCCCACCAGAACGTGATGTTTAAGGACACAGTTACCTTCAATCCGCGCTTGTTCCGCCACCTGTGAACTGTAGCGTAGCGTGGGGATCGCATCGTCTCCCGTTCCGGCGATCACCTGCGCCCGTCCGTACACTTTCGCGCAATCGCAAATCCAGACGTCGTTTTCATCATTTCCTTTAATCAGCGCCTCATCAAAGACCTCTGCCCGATGCTCAATAAAGGCGTAACTGACGATGGCATCGCCATAGATTTGTGGCTGGTGGACAATGCGTGAATGGCTGACCGTGGCGCGGTCATAGATTTGCAGGATCTGATCGCGCTCGATGGTCAGGCCGCGTGCCGCGATGATTTCCGATTGCTGCAAAATTCGCGCATCGCCAAAGAGGTGGCAATGGCCACGGACCGTGGATGACTGAATAGTGACGTTGTCACTTATTCTGGCACCGTGACTGAGTTCAGCGCGGTCAATCCAGACATTATCGCTAATGTGAACGTTGTCGCGCAGAAGACAGGGTTGTGTGATACGCGAATTGCCCGAAATCGTACAGCCGGAAAAGGCCAGCGTATTTTCGTCGTAAATCCAGCAGTGTCCGGCGTGGTCCAGCACGCTTTCATCATCAATCCAGCCGCCGGCGTCACCGGCTTTCACATCATTAAAGTCAATGAGTGCAATAATCTGGCGTAGTAATACGCTCATTTTATTGCCATTATCCTGGTAGCTGAACGCGCGCGGTTCGTCGCTGAGTCGGTATTTACGCATGAAGGCATTCCGTTTAGTGGCTTACTCTAACCGTAGCAAATTCTGCGGCACTGGCTAAAACGGATGAAATTCCATAAAATGCATTTCAAATATACTTTATAAAATAAACAAAATGAGTAACAGCAAGCATAGCGATCGTGTTCTGAACCTTCCCGCCGGTTACTTTGGCATGGTGCTGGGAACGATTGGAATGGGGTTTGCCTGGCGTTATGCCAGCCAAATCTGGCCTGTCAGCCACTGGTTTGGTGATGGTCTGGTGATTCTGGCGATGATGATATGGGGGCTGCTGACGCTGGCGTTTATCACGCGTCTGATTCGTTTCCCGCACAGCGTGATTGCTGAAATTCGCCATCCGGTGATGAGCAGTTTTGTCAGCCTGTTTCCGGCCACCACAATGCTGGTGGCGATGGGTTTTGTACCGTGGTGTCGTCCGCTGGCGATGGGGTTGTTCAGCGTCGGGGTGGTTATTCAACTGGTTTACGCCGCGTGGCAAACCGCCGGGCTGTGGCGCGGCTCGCATCCGCAAGAGGCGACGACGCCCGGACTGTATTTACCGACGGTCGCCAACAACTTTATCAGTGCGATGGCCTGCGGCGCGTTAGGCTATACCGATGCCGGACTGGTCTTTTTAGGCGCCGGCGTCTTTTCCTGGCTGAGCCTGGAACCGGTTATTCTGCAACGTCTGCGCAGTGCCGGGGAATTACCCACTGCCATGCGGACTTCGCTGGGGATCCAGCTTGCGCCTGCGCTGGTGGCCTGTAGCGCCTGGCTGAGCGTCAACGGCGGCGAGAGCGACACGCTGGCGAAAATGCTGTTTGGCTACGGCCTGCTGCAACTGCTGTTTATGCTCCGCCTGATGCCCTGGTATTTGTCGCAGCCGTTTAACGCCTCATTCTGGAGTTTCTCGTTCGGCGTGTCGGCGCTGGCGACCACCGGATTACATCTTGGTCACGCCAGCCCGTCGGGCTTTTTTCACACGCTGGCGCTGCCGCTATTCATCTTTACCAATGTTATCATTGCATTATTGCTGGTACGCACATTCGCGCTGCTGATGCAGGGAAAACTGCTCATTCGCACAGAGCGCGCGGCATTACTGAAATCTGAGGATAAAAAATGACCCTTCGTGACGAAAATTACTTCACTGAAAAATACGACTTAACCCGCACCCACTCGGAAGTGCTGGAGGCGATGAAGGTCGTTAAACCGGGAAAAACGCTGGATTTGGGCTGTGGCAATGGGCGTAACAGTCTCTATCTGGCGGCGAAGGGCTTTGACGTGACCGCGTGGGATAAAAATCCGATGAGCATTGCCAACGTCGAGCGAATTAAGGCGGCAGAAGGGCTGGACAATCTCCAGGCCAACGTGGTGGATCTCAACGCGCTAACGTTTGAGGGCGAATATGATTTTATTCTCTCCACCGTGGTGATGATGTTCCTCGAAGCCAAAACGATTCCGGGTTTAATCGAGAATATGCAGCGCTGCACTAAACCTGGCGGTTATAACCTGATTGTTGCCGCCATGGATACCGCTGATTTTCCGTGCACCGTGGGTTTTCCCTTTGCGTTTAAAGAAGGAGAACTTCGTCGTTATTACGAAGGCTGGGATTTACTGAAATATAATGAAGATGTTGGTGAATTGCATCGTACTGACGCCAACGGTAACCGAATTAAACTGCGCTTTGCCACGCTGCTGGCACGTAAAACAGCCTAAGTCGATGTTCCGCTAACCCCCTCTGCGCCCAGCATTTTTCTTAAAAATGGGCGCTCTGAAAAAATTGTGCTTTGGTTACCATTTTTAATCCAACGCAGATGATTTCCCTTTGCTACTATTTCAACTGCATATCTGCATATCTGCATATTCTAAGGGATCGTTTCATGCGTACTCATACTTTATTTAAAGTTGCAGTGCTTACTGGTTTACTGGCGTTATCTGGCTGTGCCTCAAAAGTGACGCAGCCTGATAAATACTCGGGTTTTTTAAAAGACTACTCAGGTCTTAAGGAAACAAAATCTGCTACGGGGCATCCGGTATTGCGTTGGGTTGATCCCAACTTTAGTGATACCAAATATGACAACATCGTCTGGAACCCAATAACCTATTATCCGGTCCCGAAACCTTCCACACAGGTTGGACAGAATGTGCTGGATCAGTTGTTAAACTACACCAACACAAAAATGAAGACCTCTATTGGTCAACGTAAGCCGCTGGTGACCACGCCGGGACCGCGTAGCCTGATCTTCCGCGGGGCGATCACCGGGGTGGATACCAGCAAAGAAGGGCTGCAGTTCTATGAAGTGGTGCCTGTGGCGTTGGTGGTTGCCGGTACCCAAATGGCAACCGGTCACCGCACGATGGACACCCATCTCTACTTTGAAGGCGAGTTAATTGATGCGGCGACCAATAAGCCGGTGATTAAAGTCGTGCGTCAGGGTGAAGGCAAAGATCTGAATAACCAGAATACGCCGATGGCATTTGAGACGCTGAAACAAGTGGTTGATGACATGGCGACGGATGCCACTATGTTTGATGTAAACCAGAAATAATCGTGACGCGCCATCGTTTGATGGCGCGTTTCTTTATGCTGTCCGGCGGCGCAACAGCGCCGGTGGACGGGCAAACATCACCAGGTTTCCCACCAGAATCAGAAGCAGTCCCGCTACCGCATTCACCTGCCAGCTATAACCTTCATAAACCGTAGAAAATGACAGCGCAACCAGCGGAAAGAGCAATGTGCTGTACGCGGCATTACTCGCGCCAATTCTTCCTACCAGCGTAAAGTAGGCACCGAAGGCGATGACCGATCCGAATACTGCCAGATACAGCAGGGCGCCGATGTAGCTGAAGGTCCATTGCGGAGTGAAGTTATCCCCGCGCAGAAGGGCAATCGTTGCAATCAGCAGCGTGCCGTACAGCATGGCCCAACTGTTAGTAGTCATCACTTCCAGACCTTTTTTCTGATGGCGCAGGCTGATCATATTTCCCAGAGAGAAACCAAATGTCCCCAGCGCGCTCAGACCAATCCCCAGCAGCAGCGATCCGCTAAATCCGCTGTTCATCAGATCCTGCCAGAAGAGGGTGACGATACCCGTCAGTCCCAGCGCGGCGGCGCAGTAAAACCGCAGCGGAGGTTTTTGCCCAAAGAAGAAGAAGCTATTCACCGCGTTAAACAGCACCGCCATGGAAAAGATAACTGATTCTAGTCCGGTATTGATCCAGGCGGCCGCCGTGTAAAAACACCAGAAGTTAAAGCAAAAAACGCAACTGCCTTGCAGCAGACAAAACAGATGGTCACGTAACGACAGCGTCCGTAACTTTCCACGAATCTGCATAATCAACATCATCAACGCCGTCGCCACCGCAAAACGCCAGAAAATCGAGACGGGTGCGGCAACCGGACCTTGCTGTAAATAAATGGCGATCCACGTGGTACCCCAGATCACCACGACCAGACAATATAATAGTGCGTTCATTATTTTCTCCCTTCATACCTAATAATTCACTGTCGCAGATTGCACGGGCGACGCGCTTTCATCGGCTTGCGGGATACTTGCAAAATCTTGCGCTTTTTTCCGTCGGACGGGTGGTAACCGCAATGACCTGCGATAGACTGAATGCCTGAATAACAGTGTTTATGTGGTGGTATGACCCGGTCCTACGATGCCTTTGAAAAGTTGAGTCAGCACAATGCCGTGTTACACGAGTCGGTCGAGCTGCGCTCGGGCGTTCAGTTAGCTGCATGGTCGAATAAGCGCGATACCATCACGCAGTATTGCGATCATCACACGCTCAGTCTGTATGTGGCAGATGGCTACGAGAGCTATCAAAAAACGGCCTCAGGCTGGAAAAATGGGGGCGGCCCGGACCGGTTTTGCCTGTTGCCAAAAGAGAGTGAATCTACCTGGGATATCCGCGACGACCTCTCGTTCGTGCATCTTTACTGCACTGACGCGCATTTGCGTGAAGTCGGGGAAAAAGTCTGGGATAAAAGCCCTTACCGTTTTACGCTGGATGAACGGACGTTTGGCAACGATCCAGGGATTACAGCGGTTTACCGCCAGTTTTTACTGGGCAACGACTGGCACCAGCCTGCGAATCACCTGACGCTCAGCGCCGCGTCGTCATTGCTGATGACCCATCTTATTCAGCACTACAGCAACGTGCAGTGGCGATTGCCGACGGTAACGGGTGGACTCGCGCCGGTGACGCTGCGTAATGTGCTGGCTTATATCGACGCCCATCTGGCAGAACCACTGACGCTAGCCGATCTGGCGCATGAAGCTGCGCTGAGCGAATTTCATTTCGCCAGAATGTTCCGCCAGTCGATGAAAATGGCACCGCATCAGTACGTGATGCAGCGCCGGATGGCAGTGGCAAAGCAACTGGTCTGTCACTCACAGCGTCCGTTAACGGAGATTGCGCTGGCCTGCGGATTCAGTTCGCCAAGTCACTTCAGTAACCGTTTCAAGCAGGTGACCGGGAAGACGCCATCGCAGCTACGCGCGTCGCGCCAGCCTTAAGACGGTGTAACAGATCCCGCCCGCGATCAGCCCCCAGAACGCCGAACCAATTCCGTACAGCGTCAGCCCGCTGGCGGTGACCAGAAACGTCACCACGGCGGCATCACGTTCGTTTTCATGACTCAACGCCTGATACAGGCTACCCGAAATCGTCCCCAGCAGTGCCAGTCCTGCCAGCATCTGAATACCGCTCGTCGGCAGCGCCGCCAACATCCCGGTAATGGAACTGCCGAAAACGCCGGCTAACAGGTAGAACACGCCAGCGGCAGCGGCGGCCAGCCAGCGTTTTGCTGCATCCGGATGGGCCTCCGGACTCTGGCAAATCGCCGCGGTGATAGCGGCAATGCAGATGGAATAAACGCCGAAAGGAGATAACAGCAGCGCCAGTAATCCGGTGACAATGATCAGGGGCGAGACGGGGACATCGTAACCCGCAGCTTTCATGGTCGCCACACCGGGCGCATTCTGCGACGCCATCGTCACCAGAAAGAGCGGTACGGCAATCCCCAGACAGTGGGCCAGCGAAAACTGAGGGGCAATAAACGTGGGCAACACCGGGGTCATCGCTAACGAAGAGGTGGCAATGTCACCTTCAAATAACGCAATGACCGCACCCGCAATCAGCGCCGCAATCACCGCATAGCGCGGTGCAATACGCTTCAGAATCAACCACGCCAACAACATGCCGCCACAAAGCAGAAACTGATCATTGAGACTGGCAAATGCCTGCAGGCCAAAGCGGAGCAAAATCCCGGCCAGCATGGCTGCCGCCAGCGAATGGGGGATGACCTGCATCAGGCGGGCGAATAATCCGGTCACGCCGCACAACACGATCAGCGCGTTGGCGATGATGAACACGCCAATCGCCTCCGGCAGCGTCAGTCCCTGGAGTCCAGTCACCAACAGCGCCGCACCGGGTGTTGACCATGCCGTCAGTACAGGCGCACGATACCAGAGCGTCAGGATCAACGTACTGATCCCCATCGCGAGGCCCAGAGCGCTCATCCAGCCGGCAATTTGCGCGGTACTGGCACCCGCCGCCACGGCGGCCTGCCAGATGATGGCCGCTGAACTGGCATAGCCGACCAGTACGGCGACAAAGCCAGAAAGCAGCGTGGGTAATGGGAGGGAAAATGAACGCATAGGCATTCCTTGTGCGTTATAACGGTCATTTAATCTAGCATCTGGGCGTTATAACGTACAAGTGGTAAGCTGATGTTTTGGGAGGATATCAATGGACAACCTGACACACTATCTGGCGAACACCTTGAAAACATTGCGCAAACAGCGTGAGTGGAGTTTATCGCGCCTGGCCGAGGCCACCGGTGTGTCAAAAGCGATGCTCGGGCAAATTGAGCGCAACGAGTCCAGTCCCACGGTGGCGACGTTATGGAAGATTGCCACCGGGCTGAATGTCCCGTTCTCTACCTTTATTTCGCCGCCGGAATCTGAGCCACTGCCGACGTTTGATCCGCAAGAGCAGGCGATGGTCGTGACGCCGTTGTTCCCGTGGGATCCGGTGCTGTGTTTTGATCACTTTTCAATTTTGTTGGCACCCGGTGCGCTCAGCGAATCCACGCCGCACGAAGCGGGCGTGATTGAACATGTGGTGGTAATCGCAGGCGATCTGGAGATGTGCATTGACCAGCAATGGCGCGTCATCAGGGCCGGAGAAGGCATTCGTTTTGCCGGCGATAGCGCCCATGCTTATCGCAACAGCAGCGAACAGACCGTGCACTTTCATTCGCTCATCCATTACCCGCGCAGTTAAGCGGGAAAACTATTTCGCAAAGCGGCGCTTCTGACTACAATAGCCGCCATTTTGCTGCTACTGGATAAAAACAACGCTATGCGCCCGTCTCCACATCGCCTTGAATTGTTAAGCCCGGCACGTGATACCGCCATCGCCCGCGAAGCCATTTTACATGGTGCGGACGCCGTCTATATCGGTGGCCCCGGTTTTGGGGCGCGTCATAATGCCAGCAATAGCCTGCAAGATATCGCGGAGCTGGTGCCGTTCGCCCATCGCTATGGCGCAAAAATCTTTGTCACGCTGAACACGATCCTTCACGACGATGAACTGGAACCCGCACAGCGACTGATTACCGATCTCTACCAGACCGGCGTGGATGCGTTGATTGTGCAGGACATGGGGATTCTGGAACTCGACATTCCGCCGATCGAACTGCATGCCAGTACCCAATGCGATATTCGCAGCGTGGAGAAAGCCAAATTTCTCGCTGACGTGGGGTTCACGCAGATTGTGCTGGCGCGTGAACTGAGCCTTGAGCAGATTCAGGCCATTCATCAGGCGACCGATGCCACCATCGAATTTTTTGTCCACGGGGCGCTGTGCGTGGCGTATTCCGGGCAATGTTATATCTCGCATGCGCAAACAGGGCGTAGCGCCAACCGTGGCGACTGCTCGCAGGCGTGCCGTCTGCCATATACCCTGAAGGACGATCAGGGACGGGTGGTGTCGTATGAAAAACACCTGCTGTCGATGAAAGATAACGATCAGACCGCTAACCTTGGCGCGCTGATCGACGCCGGTGTGCGTTCCTTCAAGATTGAAGGGCGTTACAAAGACATGAGCTACGTGAAGAACATTACCGCGCACTATCGGCAGATGCTGGATGCCATCATTGAGGATCGCGGTGACCTGGCGCGGGCTTCAGCCGGACGCACGGAACATTTCTTTACCCCGTCAACGGACAAAACCTTTCATCGCGGCAGCACCGACTACTTTGTGAATGCGCGCAAAGGGGATATCGGCGCTTTTGATTCGCCAAAGTTTATCGGCCTGCCGGTGGGTAAAGTGCTGAACGTAGCGAAAGATCACCTCGACGTTGAGGTCAGCGAGCCGCTGGCGAACGGCGATGGCCTTAATGTCCTGATCAAACGTGATGTTGTCGGCTTTCGTGCCAATACGGTGGAAAAAACCGGACAAAATCGCTATCGCGTCTGGCCGAACGAAATGCCTGCCGAACTGCATAAATTGCGTCCACACCATCCGCTGAACCGCAATCTTGACCATAACTGGCAGCAGGCGTTAACCAAAACCTCGAGCGAGCGTCGGGTGGCGGTGGATATTGAGCTGGGCGGTTGGCGGGAACAACTGATCCTGACGCTGACCAGCGAAGAGGGCGTCAGTATCACCCATACGCTGGATGGACAGTTTGATGAGGCCAACAACGCGGAAAAAGCGCTGAATGGACTGAAGGACGGACTGGCAAAACTGGGGCAGACAATCTATTACGCCCGCGATATCGCAGTGAATTTGCCCGGCGCGCTGTTTGTGCCGAACAGCCTGCTTAATGCGTTCCGCCGGGAAGCGATAGAGATGCTGGATGCCGCGCGCCTTGCGAGCTACCAGCGCGGCGTTCGCAAGCCGGTGTCCGAGCCTGCGCCGGTTTATCCGCAATCACACCTGAGTTTTCTGGCCAACGTATACAACCATAAGGCGCGGGCGTTTTACCATCGTTATGGCGTGCAGTTGATTGATGCGGCGTATGAAGCGCATGAAGAAAAGGGCGAGGTGCCGGTGATGATCACCAAACACTGCCTGCGCTTTGCCTTTAATCTGTGTCCGAAGCAGGCGAAAGGCAATATCAAAAGCTGGAAGGCGACGCCGATGCAACTGGTGAACGGCGATGAGGTGCTAACGCTTAAATTTGACTGCCGTCCGTGCGAAATGCATGTGATTGGTAAAATCAAAAATCACATTCTGAAGATGCCGCTGCCTGGCAGCGTGGTGGCTTCCGTCAGCCCGGAAGAGCTGATGAAAACGCTGCCGAAGCGTAAAGGCTAACAAAGCTGCCGGATACGCATAGCGCTATCCGGCGCCCCATTAATGTGATTTAAATCCTGCCGCCGTCATGATCAGGCGAAAGAACATCCCTACGGCGGCCAGCGCCAGCACGCTGCCGCCCCACAAAATGACCAGCCACATCAGGCGTTTCCAGACAGAGTGTTGCATCAGTGATACCCCTCGCCATGTTGAACTTTGCCGCGAAACACGTAATAACTCCAGAAGGTGTAAACCAGAATAACAGGGATGATCAGTAACGCGCCGACCAGCATGAAACCCTGACTCTGCGCGGGTGCGGCTGCCTGCCAGAGCGTAATGGATGGCGGAATGATATGCGGCCAGATGCTGATCCCGAGTCCGCTAAAGCCGAGGAAAATCAGCCCGAGAGTCAACACAAAGGGCAGCGCGTGGCGGTGCGGTTGATGAAGCGTTCGCCATAGCCAGATGCTAATCACCGCAACCAGTAGCGGAACCGGCAGCAGGAACCACAGATTCGGCAGGCTAAACCAGCGTTCCGCTATCACCGGGTGTGCCAGCGGCGTCCACAGGCTGATCATCGCAATCACCAGCAGCATCAACAGCAGTAACTTTTTCGCCACGGCTCGCATTTTATCCTGCAACGGATTTTCACTTTTCATTACCAGCCAGGTGGCGCCCAACAGGGCGTAAGTGACCACCAGTCCCGCGCCGCAGAACAGGGTGAAAGGGGTGAGCCAGTCAAACGGCCCGCCGCTGAAACGACGCCCGGTGACGGCAAAACCATTGATCACCGCACCCACCACCACGCCCTGAGTGAACGTCGCGAGAATCGAACCGCAGAGAAAAGCTTTATCCCAGAACGGGCGATGCGCTGGCGTGGCTTTGAAGCGAAATTCAAAGGCGACACCGCGAAAAATCAGCCCGATAAGCATCAGCGTCAGCGGGATCGTCAGGGCGTCAATAATCACCGCATAGGCCAGCGGAAACGCGCCAAATAATCCCGCTCCGCCGAGGACCAGCCAGGTTTCATTACCATCCCAGACCGGAGCGACGCTGTTAACCATCACATCGCGATCGTCAGCGTCGCGAATGGCAGGAAACAAAATGCCAATACCCAAATCGAATCCATCCATCACGATGTACATCAGCGTGGCGAAAACGATGATAACGAACCAGATTACCGATAAATCAATACCCATTAGCGGTGTGCCTCATGTTGAGAATCGAGGACGGCAGCAGACAGTGGTCTGGCAGGCGTGCCGGTAGGCGGCGTCGGGGAAATCGTGTCCAGCGGTCCTTTGCGGATGAGGCGGATCATGTAGCTGTAGCCCACGCCGAAGACGGCGCTATAGACGACAAAGAACGCCAGCAGAGAAATACTCATGTGCAGGTCGCCGTGAGCGGAGACCGCATCCGCCGTGCGTTGCAACCCGTAGACGACCCACGGCTGGCGGCCCACCTCCGTCGTGACCCAGCCGGCCAGAATGGCTATCAATCCTGACGGTCCCATCCATAAAGCAAAGCGCAGGAACGCTCGCGAGGTATAAAGACGCTGCCGGTAGCGTAACCACAGAGCGCAAACACCTAGCAGGATCATGAGCATACCCAGCCCCGCCATAATACGAAACGACCAGAAGACCATCGTCGAATTGGGGCGATCCTCTTTCGCAAACTCTTTAAGCGCCGGGACCTGTTTATCCAGGCTGTGAGTCAGGATCAGGCTACCCAGCGCCGGGATCGCCAGACCATAGCGGGTTCGTTCCTGTTCCATATCCGGCCAGCCGAACAGCAGCAGCGGCGTCGGTTCTCCTGGCGGATTTTCCCAGTGGCCTTCAATGGCGGCAATTTTGGCTGGCTGGTGTTTGAGGGTATTCAGACCGTGCATGTCGCCAATGAGCGCCTGTAACGGTGCGACAATCAGCGTCATCCACAGCGCCATCGAAAACATGGCGCGAATAGCGGGCGTCGCGTTGCCACGCAGTAAATGCCAGGCCGCAGAGGCCCCAATAAATAACGCGCTACTGAGAAACGCCGCCACCGACATATGCAATAAGCGATAAGGGAACGACGGGTTGAAAATGACGGCGAACCAATCCACCGGCACGACCTGGCCGTTGACGATCTCATAGCCCTGCGGCGTCTGCATCCAGCTGTTGGAGGCGAGGATCCAGAAGGTGGAAATAATCGTGCCCAGAGCGACCATACAGGTGGAGAAAAAGTGTAATCCGGGGCCAACCTTGTTCCAGCCAAACAGCATCACACCGAGGAACCCGGCTTCGAGGAAGAAGGCGGTGAGCACCTCATAGGTCAGTAATGGCCCAGTGATACTGCCAGCGAACTCGGAAAACCCGCTCCAGTTGGTGCCAAACTGATAGGCCATCACCAGGCCAGACACCACGCCCATGCCAAAGTTAACGGCGAAAATTTTTGACCAGAACTGATATAGCGAGCGCCAGACAGGATTTTTGCTTTTCAGCCAAAGACCTTCCAGCACCGCAAGATAGCTGGCAAGACCAATGGTGATCGCCGGAAAAATAATGTGGAAGGAAACCGTAAAGGCGAACTGGATCCTTGCCAGATGAAACGCATCAAGACCAGACATGCATTGCTCCGCACTAAAAATTGATTCAGCGCAATTCTAGGCCGGTAAGGGTTTCAGTGGCAGAAACAGAACGGTTCTATTTAACCATAACAGTTGCGTGAATGTTACAAATTGCATCTGTTGATATAAATTCTGGAATCTGCCTTCCCGAATTGATACGAGCGGCTCTACACGACGGGCTTTTTTCTGTATTTTCCTTTTATCTGGCGAGAAAAGTAAGCATAAATGTTTACTTTTTATGTAGGATAGGGAACAGGGAGGCGCAGTGAAGCAGAGCGAATTCCGACGCTGTCTGGAATCTCAGGGAGCCGGGGTAACGAATGGTTCGCACCATTTGAAGCTGAGATATCGCGGAAAACGCAGCGTCATGCCCAGACATCCGGGTGATGAGATCAAAGAGGCCTTGCGTAAAGCCATTCTGAAGCAATTGGGCCTGTCGTCATCATCACTGATATGAGGTTGTTCAGATGAGAGAGTTTGAAATTATGCGCTATCCCGTTCGTCTCGTTCCTGCGCCAGAAGGTGGCTATGTGGTTTCGTTTCCGGATATTCCGGAAGCGCTCACCCAGGGTGAGACCCGCCAGCAATCCCTTGATACCGCTCTGGAAGCGTTAGTCACCGCTTTTGAATTCTATTTCGAAGATAGCCAGTCTGTTCCGTTACCTTCGCCGGTGAAGGAAGGTGACGACTTTGTTGAGGTCCCGCTCAGCGTCGCGTCAAAAGTCCTTTTGCTCAACGCTTTCCTGGCGTCAAAAATCAGCCAGCAGGAGCTGGCGAAACGCATTGGCAGACCGAAACAGGAAATTACCCGCCTGTTCGACTTACGACACGCAACAAAAATTGATGCGGTGCAGACGGCGGCGCGCGCGCTCGGCAAAGAACTGTCGCTTACGCTGTCGTAAACCATAACAGTTCTTAGGATGTTGAGTATTTAATTCACTGATATACACTGCAAGGATCACCTGCCACGGATCCACGAGTGAATAACAATGAAAAAGTACCAGCGTCTGGCTGAACAACTCTGCGAACAGATTGCCACTGGCGTCTGGCAACCTGGCGATCGCCTGCCGTCGCTGCGTGAGCAGGTGGTCAGCAGCGGGATGAGCTTTATGACCGTCGGGCATGCCTATCAGCTGCTGGAAAGTCAGGGGCGGATCATTGCGCGCCCGCAGTCTGGCTATTATGTCGCGCCGCGCCCGGTTCACCAGCCAACGGTGCAACCGGCCCAGGTGATGCGCGACGAAGCGGTGGATATCAACACTTATATTTTCGAGATGCTACAGGCCAGCCGGGATGCGTCGGTGATGCCGTTTGCTTCTGCATTTCCCGATCCGCGTTTATTTCCCCTCCAGCAACTGAACCGTTCTCTGGCACAGGTGAGCAGAACCGCAACCGCGATGAGCGTAATTGAGAATCTGCCGCCGGGTAACGCGGAACTACGCCACGCCATTGCCCGTCGCTACGCCTTACAGGGCATTACCGTCTCGCCGGATGAAATCGTCATCACCGCCGGGGCGCTGGAGGCGCTCAACCTGAGCCTGCAAGCGGTGACTAAACCCGGTGACTGGGTGATTGTCGAAAACCCCTGTTTTTATGGCGCGTTACAGGCGCTGGAGCGACTGCGGCTTAAAGCGCTGTCGGTTGCCACTGACGTGAAGGAGGGGATCGATCTCGCGGCGCTGGAGCAGGCGTTGCAGGCGTATCCGGTTAAAGCATGCTGGCTGATGACCAACAGCCAGAACCCGCTTGGCTTTACTCTCAGTCCGGAGAAAAAAGCGCGTCTGGTTGAAATACTCGATCGTCATAATGTGATGTTGATTGAAGATGACGTTTACAGCGAACTCTATTTTGGCCGGGAGAAACCGCTACCGGCCAAAGCGTGGGATCGGGCCGACAAGGTGCTGCATTGTTCGTCATTCTCCAAGTGTCTGGTACCGGGTTTTCGCATCGGTTGGGTCGCCGCAGGCAAACACGCCCGCCAAATCCAGCGTTTACAACTGATGAGCACACTTTCCACCAGTTCGCCGATGCAACTGGCGCTGGTCGATTATCTCTCAACGCGCCGTTATGACGCCCATTTGCGCCGCCTGCGTCGTCAACTGGCAGAACGTAAACAGCAGGCCTGGCAAACGCTGCTGCGCCATCTCCCTGCCGAAGTGAAAATACATCACAACAACAGCGGCTATTTTCTCTGGCTGGAACTGCCGGAATCACTGGATGCGGGCGAACTGACCGCACAGGCGTTGGCCCACCACATCAGCATCGCGCCGGGAAAAATGTTCTCGACCTCAGACACCTGGAAACGCTTTTTCCGCTTCAATACCGCATGGGGTTGGGGGGAACGTGAAGAAGCCGCGGTAAAACAACTGGGGCAACTCATTCGCGCGCAGATGAAATAAAACGTGCGCGCGATTCAATATAAAAGAATGGCGCGTTCTTATTTAGAAAATATCAGCAAAAACCGTACGACGTTATTTCCCGTAGACCATCATAGGAATTATCAATAGCTTTTGTTTTTCCTCCTCGTCAGCTAACCCCTTGTCTATACTCCAGAAGATAGCCACACAACGCCGCAGTCTGGGGCGTAATGCGCGTTATGTCACAACCTGATTAAATTTCCTCATGCCGGGAGGTGCGCTGACGGCGCGCCGACTACTTTTAGGAAAGGACATATATTTACGGCAAGGCTGCCGCTCAATATTTTGCGACAGGAGTAAGATCTTATGAGCAAGAAATTTGCCCGCAGCAGCCTGTGCGCGCTCAGTATGACGCTGATGACCGCGCACGCCGCCGAACCCCCCACCACGTTAGGTCAGACTGAAGGTCGCCTGGATATTATCGCCTGGCCGGGTTACATCGAACGCGGTCAGACCGATAAACAGTACGACTGGGTAACACAATTCGAAAAAGAGACCGGCTGTGCGGTTAACGTCAAAACGGCGGCGACATCGGATGAGATGGTCAGCCTGATGGCGAAAGGGGGCTACGATCTGGTCACGGCCTCAGGAGATGCCTCGCTGCGTCTGATCATGGGGAAACGCGTGCAGCCAATCAATACGGCGCTCATCCCGAACTGGAAAAACGTCGATCCTCGCGTGGTCAAAGGCGACTGGTTTAACGTGGCGGGCAAAGTCTACGGTACGCCGTATCAGTGGGGGCCGAACCTGCTGATGTACAACACGCAAACCTTCCCGACGCCACCAGATAGCTGGAGCGTGGTATTCGTCGAACAAAACCTTCCGGACGGAAAAACCAACAAAGGCCGCGTTCAGGCCTATGACGGACCGATTTACATTGCCGATGCGGCGCTGTTCGTGAAAGCCACCCAGCCACAACTGGGGATCTCGGACCCGTATCAACTCACCGAAGAACAGTACCAGGCGGTGCTGAAAGTGCTGCGCGCACAGCAACCGTTGATTCACCGCTACTGGCACGACACCACGGTGCAAATGAGCGATTTCAAAAATGAGGGCGTCGTGGCCTCGAGCGCCTGGCCGTATCAGGCGAACGCGTTGAAAGGTGAAGGACAACACATTGGCACAGTGTTCCCGAAAGAGGGCGTCACTGGTTGGGCTGATACCACCATGTTGCACAGTGAAGCCAAACACCCGGTTTGCGCCTATAAGTGGATGAACTGGTCGCTGACGCCAAAAGTTCAGGGTGATGTAGCCGCCTGGTTTGGATCGCTGCCGGTGGTCACCGAAGGCTGTAAAGCCAGTACGCTGCTGGGCGATAAAGGCTGCGAAACCAATGGTTACCGCTATTTTGACAAAATCGCCTTCTGGAAAACGCCTGTTGCTGAAGGCGGTAAATTCGTGCCGTACAGTCGCTGGACGCAGGATTACATCGCCATCATGGGCGGTCGTTAACGTCACTGGGGTGATTTATGACGTACGCAGTGGAGTTTGACAACGTCACGCGCCTGTATGGTGACGTGCGGGCGGTCGATGGCGTCAGTATTGCGATTAAAGACGGGGAATTTTTCTCTATGCTGGGGCCATCTGGCTCCGGCAAAACCACCTGCCTGCGCCTGATTGCCGGTTTTGAGCAGCTTTCGGGCGGATCGATTACTATCTTTGGCAAGCCTGCCAGCGATTTGCCGCCCTGGGAGCGGGATGTGAACACCGTGTTCCAGGACTATGCGTTGTTTCCGCACATGTCGATTCTCGACAATGTCGCCTATGGGCTGATGGTCAAAGGTATTGATAAAAAACGGCGACATGCCCAGGCTCGCGAGGCGCTGGAGAAGGTGGCGCTGGGGTTTGTCTTTGAGCGCAAGCCGTCACAGCTTTCCGGCGGTCAGCGTCAACGGGTGGCGATCGCCCGGGCGTTGGTCAACGAGCCGCGTGTGCTGTTGCTGGATGAACCGCTCGGTGCGCTGGATCTGAAACTGCGCGAGCAGATGCAACTGGAGCTGAAAAAACTCCAGCAGTCGCTGGGGATCACGTTTATCTTCGTCACGCACGATCAGGGCGAAGCGCTGTCGATGTCCGATCGTGTGGCGGTATTTAACAACGGACGCATTGAACAGGTGGATTCACCGCGTGAGTTATACATGCGACCACGCACGCCGTTTGTTGCGGGCTTCGTCGGGACAGCGAACGTTTTTGATCCGGCGATGGCCTCGAAGGTATGCGGGATGACGGGCAGCTTCTCGCTGCGCCCGGAGCATATCCGGCTCAATGTTCCTGGCGAGATCCAGGCGCAGGGGGTGATTCAGGCGGTGCAGTATCAGGGCGCCGCCACCCGTTTTGAGCTAAAGCTTACCGGCGGTGAAAAGCTGCTGGTCAGTCAGGCTAATCAGTCGGGAGAACCTTTTGCGACCCCGCTTGCGCCCGGTCAGCCGGTGATGGTCTCCTGGCCGCGCGAGGTCATGGTACCGCTGGTCGAGGAGAGGTGAATGGCAATGAACGTGCTCTCCACGCCTTCACGGCCCGGCGGCTTGAGTAAACTCACCGGTTTTTTCTGGCGTTATCCCGGGTTGGGACTGTTTTTGCTGTTGTTTGGTCCGCTGATGTGGTTTGGTATTGTCTACTTCGGCTCGCTACTGACGCTGTTGTGGCAGGGGTTTTACACCTTTGACGACTTCACCATGTCGGTAACGCCGGACCTGACGCTTGCCAATCTTCGTGCGCTGTTTAATCCCGCCAATTACGACATCATTTTACGCACGCTGACGATGGCGATCGCGGTGACGATAGCCAGTGCGATTCTGGCGTTTCCGATGGCGTGGTACATGGCGCGCTACACCCGCGGCAAGATGAAAGCATTTTTCTATATCGCGGTCATGCTGCCGATGTGGGCGAGTTATATCGTCAAAGCCTATGCATGGACCCTGCTGCTGGCAAAAGATGGCGTGGCGCAATGGTTTCTGAACCATCTTGGTTTAGAACCTTTACTGACCAGTCTGCTGACGCTGCCAGCCGTGGGAGGAAACACGCTCTCAACGTCGGGATTAGGGCGCTTTATGGTGTTCGTCTACATCTGGCTGCCGTTCATGATCCTGCCGGTTCAGGCCGCGCTGGAGCGGTTGCCGCCGTCGCTGTTACAGGCGTCTGCCGATTTGGGCGCGCGTCCACGACAGACCTTCCGTTATGTGGTTCTGCCGCTGGCGATCCCCGGAATTGCCGCCGGTTCGATCTTCACCTTTTCCCTGACGCTGGGCGATTTCATCGTGCCGCAGTTGGTGGGACCGCCGGGGTATTTCATCGGCAACATGGTCTATTCGCAGCAGGGGGCGATTGGCAACATGCCAATGGCGGCGGCGTTTACGCTGGTACCGATCGTGCTGATAGCCCTTTATCTGGCGTTCGTGAAACGTCTGGGAGCGTTTGATGCACTCTGAGCGCGCACCGTTTTTCCTCAAACTGGCGGCCTGGGGCGGGGTTGTTTTCCTGCACTTTCCCATTCTGATCATCGCCGCCTATGCGTTTAATAGCGAGGACGCGGCCTTTAGCTTTCCCCCGCAGGGACTGACGCTGCGCTGGTTTAGCGTTGCGGCACAGCGGAGCGATATTCTGGATGCCGTGACGTTGTCACTAAAAATCGCCGCGTTATCGACGGCGATTGCGTTGGTGCTTGGCACACTGGCAGCGGCGGCGCTCTGGCGGCGTGATTTCTTCGGCAAAAACGCCATCTCGCTGTTGCTGCTGTTACCGATCGCCTTACCGGGGATTGTCACCGGTCTGGCGCTATTGACCGCGTTTAAGACGGTCAATCTCGATCCGGGTTTTTTCACCATTGTGGTCGGTCACGCGACATTCTGCGTGGTGGTGGTGTTTAACAACGTGATAGCCCGCTTTCGCCGTACTTCATGGAGTCTGGTGGAGGCTTCTATGGATCTTGGCGCGAATGGCTGGCAAACCTTCCGCTATGTCGTTCTGCCGAATCTGGGTTCGGCGCTGCTGGCGGGGGGAATGCTGGCGTTCGCGCTGTCATTCGATGAAATCATCGTCACGACCTTTACTGCCGGTCATGAACGGACGCTGCCGCTGTGGTTGCTCAATCAGTTAGGGCGACCGCGTGACGTACCGGTGACAAACGTCGTGGCACTGCTGGTTATGCTGGTCACAACCATTCCGATTCTGGGGGCGTGGTGGCTTACGCGCGAAGGCGACAGCGTCGCCGGAAATGGTCAATAAACAACGATATGGGAAAATGCTATGCAACATCAATTACTGATTAACGGCGAGCTGGTCAAGGGTGAAGGTGAAAAGCAGCCCGTCTATAACCCTGCCACCGGCGAGGTGCTGCTGGAAATTGCAGAAGCGTCTCCCGCTCAGGTAGATGCGGCCGTCCTCGCCGCCGATCGTGCGTTTAGCGAATGGGGACAGACAACCCCGAAAGTGCGCAGTGAACTGCTGCTGAAGCTGGCGGATGTTATTGAGCAAAATGCGCATGAGTTTGCTGAACTGGAATCGCGCAACTGTGGTAAACCGCTGCATTGTGTGCTCAATGATGAGATCCCGGCGATTGTCGATGTGTTTCGCTTTTTCGCCGGTGCCGCCCGCTGTCTGAACGGTCTGGCGGCGGGGGAATATCTGGAGGGCCATACCTCGATGATTCGCCGCGACCCGGTTGGCGTGGTGGCCTCCATTGCGCCGTGGAACTATCCGCTGATGATGGCGGCATGGAAACTGGCCCCCGCGCTGGCTGCCGGTAATTGCGTGGTGATCAAACCTTCGGAAATCACACCGCTGACCGCGCTGAAGCTGGCGGAATATGCCAAAGATATCTTCCCGCCGGGTGTGCTCAATGTGCTGTTTGGCAGAGGCAAAACGGTTGGCGATCCGCTGACCGGGCACAAGAAGGTGCGTATGGTCTCGTTAACCGGCTCCATCGCGACCGGTGAGCACATCATCAGCCATACTGCGCCGTCGATTAAGCGCGCGCATATGGAACTGGGCGGTAAAGCGCCGGTGATTGTGTTTGATGATGCCGATGTGGATGCGGTGGTGGAAGGTGTGCGCACCTTCGGTTTTTACAATGCCGGTCAGGACTGTACCGCCGCCTGTCGCCTCTACGCGCAGAAGGGTATTTACGACGCGCTGGTGGAGAAACTGGGGGCCGCCGTAGCCAGCCTGAAAACCGGCGCACCGGAGGAGGAATCGACCGAACTGGGGCCGCTGAGTTCACTGGCGCATCTGGAGCGCGTCACTAAAGCCGTTGAAGAGGCCAAAGCGCTGGGACATATCAACGTGGTCACCGGTGGAAAAAAAGTAGAGGGGCCGGGCTATTACTTTGCCCCGACGCTGCTGGCAGCGGCTAAACAGGAAGATGCAATTGTCCAGCGAGAAGTGTTTGGTCCGGTGGTCAGTGTGACCCTCTTTGAGGATGAAGAGCAGGTGCTGGACTGGGCCAATGATTCGCAATATGGCCTCGCGTCATCGGTCTGGACGCGCGACGTCGGACGCGCTCACCGGGTCAGCGCGCGTCTGCAGTACGGTTGTACGTGGGTTAACACCCATTTCATGCTGGTGAGCGAAATGCCGCACGGCGGGCAGAAACTGTCCGGTTATGGCAAAGATATGTCACTTTATGGGCTGGAGGATTACACCGTGATCCGCCACGTAATGGTTAAACATTAAGGGTAATTTACGCCCGAAAGGTGGCGTGGGAAGATGATCACTCGAAGGCAGAGAGAAATATTCTCTCTGCCTGTCTGCGCCGCAAGCTCTCAAAAATTACATAAACCAGCCAAATCTCAATGAGATAAGAGCAAAAAGACCCACAGCAGCAAAGAGATTTATTAACACTACGGTTCTACTGGAAACATTCATATTTGCCACCTTGCGTTAGTGCCCCTTTGTGTATAGTCCGGCATCCTGTGATCCGCAATAGTACGAACCAGGGACTTAACGTAAGCGGTCATAAAAAATGGCAAATGGTTTGACCGAAGGGGATAAAACTTGATGTATGTCAAAAAATGGAGCATATTGCGCGCGATTTATTCTTCTGGCCGGATGCCCGTAAATGTCTTTGTACCAAAAAATGTTGATGTTCTATGCGGTGATGGCCGCGATTGCCTTTCTGATCACCTGGTTTCTCTCGCACGATAAAAAACGCATCCGCTTTCTGAGCGCCTTTCTGGTCGGGGCAACCTGGCCCATGAGTTTCCCGGTGGCACTGTTGTTTTCATTGTTTTGAGCAGACATCGCCGGCATCCATTCCGGCGGAACGCTCAAACCGTTGCCAGCAGCGCGTTTAGCGCCTTTCGGTCGGCTTCAGTCACTTCCTGCGGATGTTGATATCCCTTGTTTTCCGTTGCCCGGGTATACAGCGCAACCAGCCAGTCATAAACATAGCGGCTGGCGGCGTGCACCGGCTGTTCTTCCAGATGCGTCAGACGCGCCATCGGCTGGCGTTTGACCGCGCTGAAAATTGCCGTTCCTTTAGCGATTCGGCTGGCGGGTCGCTCTGTTTCTGCCACTTCGGCATAGCCGAGCCAGGCAATAAAGTTGGCGATGCAGGCGTGCAACTGAGCGCCGCAAACCTCTTCACGCTGCAATATTTGTTGCAGTTGCTGCGGCAGTTGCAGGCGATAGCTGGCGATCGCCAGGATGTCGACGACCTGACGCAGCGCAGCGGGCGTCAACCCTAAACGCTGCGCCTGACTGTCATCGCGACTCCACTGGCGAATATGGTTGAGCCACAGGCGGTGCGCCTGATAGCCCGTCTCCTTGTTCTCTGACGGCTGCGGCGTATCACGGACTTCGGCGAAAAGGTCAATGGTCTCATTGAATAAACCGCTGACCTGTTCTTCACGCGGTTGCTGAATACGGAGCAGGGTTTCAAACTGTTGAACCGCTGGTAACAAACCATCAAGCAGATCGCCGTGATGTGCCGCCTGTTGCTGTAGCTGGCGAACCACCGCTTCCGCACTGAGCGCTTCAGCAGGTTGCGCAAACATCAGTTCACGAACACGCTGCTGATGCTGTTCGCTCAGCGCCTCCAGGCGTGCCTGACGCTGCGGGGCTGAAGTGGCTTGCGACAGCCACTCGATCAGGCGCAGCAGACTGTGTTTGTCCAGCGCCTGCAGGGTGCCCCAGTGTTGGCCTGGTTTTCCCATAAGATGCTGGACCGCTTCGTCCAGATTCTGTTGTGTCGTAAAGCGTGCATCTTGCGGCGTAATGGCCCACACCACGCCGGGCAACGCGGTCTCGCGCGTCGGCTGTGTATCGTGCACCCAGTTGAGCAGTGTTCTGGCCGTAGACGGCGTTTGTGTGCGGGTGGCGGTGGCGTTACAGACGACCAGCACATCGGGCTGTAACTGCTGGCGGTAATGCTCCAACAACCAGCCGAGTTTGGCCTGCCAGAGCGGCTGCGGGTGACTGAGCGGCGCAAGCGGAATATCCAGCAGATCGACGTTATCGAGTACGCACTCTTCGACGCTCAGTACCATCTCGCGGGTCAGCATAGCCAGCGATGCCTGAGCCAGGCTGACGGCATTATGTAATTTCTCATCCACGATCGGATGGACAACCACATCGCTTTGCGCCTCCTGCGAGGCCAGAAATTCCTGGGTGATAAAATTTTCAGACGGTAAGCCAAACTGATCGACCAACAGGCTCAGCGGCGCGGCGACTTCGCCGGCATGACCCGTCTGCTGGAGGACCTGCGCCAGTTGCAGCCACTGCTGCGTCAGCTCTGGCTGTTCACCCCACAGCAACGACCAGGCGCTGGCACGGGTTGAGAGATCGACCATCGGCAGCAGCAGGGCAAACTGGTGCCACAGCGCGTCATCAATTTGCTGTTGTGAGGCGGGGATACAGCGCTGCCAGAAGCGGGCAATGGTCGCGACTTCCTGCGCCGTCACGCCCTGAACCGGGTGCAACTGACGCAGCGACTGCCACTTTTCAATACGCGATTCGATAATCGCTTTTTCCACCTGCCGGTACGCTGACTGCGCGCAGGCCTGGGTGATGAAAATCTGCACCAGTTCTGCTTCCGTAACCAGCCGCAAGCGTAACGGCCACTCGTCATCCGGCAGATTCTTTTGCCGTGTAAAGCGCAGCGCCATATTAGTTGGCGCGTGTCCGGGGTTGAGATGACTGAAATAGTCAAAGCTGCGGTCCGGGGTTATGACATTGACCTTACCGTTGCCGCTGCTGCACAGCGCGGTAAGGAGATGTGCTTTCGCCGCCTGCGAGTAGCCGTAAAGTCCAATGCTGGCGCGATCGTGTCGGGCGGCATTGAGCGCGGATTCGGTGGCGGCTGCGCGGTTGAGTTGGGCCAGTAGCGCATCCGCTTCGTCATCCAGCGTGACGGCATGCTGTCGGGTACGGTTAACCCACGCGATCGCGGCCTGAGTGGTATTCAACATCTTGCTCATTTCAGGTACACGCTCCCGCTGTCAATCCAGTAATGGCTGCCGCTGTGTCGGCGGTCAGCCAGGGTATTCAGTTTTAAAGTCAGGGCATTCGCCGCCACCGGCGTGCCGTCCTGTAACCACGCATCGCTCAGCACAAACGACTCGGGGCCGGTCTCTTTGTTGCCGCCGCGCAGTTGCAAACGCACGTTTAACACGCCGTCACCGGCGATATTCTTTGCCAGATCGGCGGCGTTAATGCTCAGCGTATACAGCGGCGTCGCGGGCCAACGACTGTTCGCCAGTTGGCGAAAACCGAGCGTAACGTTACCGCGGAGCGGGAAGTGCACGCGGGTGTCGAGCTTCGCCCCGGGTTTATCAAGATCGATATCCTGATACCAGACGTTTTCCTCACGCAACGTATTCACCGTATTGTCGAGGACGCCGAGGTAACGCACGGTCGAGTAGGCGCCAATATCAGCGGCTTTAAAGTTAAAGCGCGGCAGTCGCAGATCCAGCGCCAGGCTGCACAGCATCGCGCCGACTGCGGCGGTGGATTTCGGATTGCCGATGCGTCCCTGTTGGCTGAACGGATACCATTCATGGACGCGGTAGTTATCCATCCACACCATGCGGTTGACCGGAACCGGCTGCAGATGGCGGATCAGCGCCTGAACAGCCGGGATACAGGTCGGTCTGCCGGTGACCAGCAGAACATCACAACAGTAATGTGAAATGGCTTCGCAGACCGCATGCAGTGGGGACGTCAGGGTAAACTGACCTGCCAGCATTGCCTCCTGTAACTGGCTGAACTGCACCTGTAACGGGACGCTAAAGAGATCAAACGTCGGCGAGCCCGACGGTAGAGCGTGATCAATCGCCTGCTGAATGTAATTGAGCACGTTGCGGGTCGGACGATGGTTCAGCAGATCGCCAAAGGTAGCGTGCAGTCCGGCCAGCGGATCGTTAATGTCGCTCTTCTCCCACGCAGAAAGGATCGCGTGACCGAGCGGCATAAAGAGCTGAAGCGCCGTTTGTTGTCGCAAAACGGCCTGGGTGTCGATGCGTCCGGAATCGCCAAACAGCGTGGCGAGCAGGGCAGCGGCATCCGTCACTCCCGCCTGCTGTAGCCGGGTTTGCAAGGCCGGTAAAATGCATTTCTGGATCACATCCAGCAGCATGTCGTCGCCCGCGACCTTAAAACCTTCGCGGAACAGCAGATGCGGCGTGATTTTCACATTGGCGCCGACGCCGTCGTCCAGTTGATAGTGAACAATCGCCATATCGGTGGTGCCGCCGCCGATATCAATCGAGGCCACGCGCAGCGCCCGGCCTTTCGTTTCGCCAGGTTCAGGCAGGCGATCCGGGCGGGCAAGGGTGTTGAAGAATGCTTCGCTGCGTCCGGCGTAATGGGAAATGGCTTCGTTATACAGCCAGACCAGTTGACCACAGCTGGCCTCGTCCCACTCCATCTGAATTTCTGGCACCGGAACCACGCTTTTTTCCTGCTGCTTGCGGGTGCTGAAATCTTCATCCTGCGGGTGCCAGCCCATCGCTTTCCAGACAATCGCTATCGCTTCAAACATGCGCAGACGGAAGATCTCACGCTCCTGTTTCGGCATCGCCGAAGGGAGTGTGAGGATCAATGAGCGTAACTGACGTGGGGACGCCGGGAAACCCAGACGCAGTCGGGTTGCGACACTGTTAATTTGTCCCAGCGCCTGGGCGAGGATCTCACACAGCATGTGGGTCATCAGCGTACTGCGGCTGTACTGAGGCGAAAACACCGGCAGACGGTCATCCTGCGGCAGCGAGTAGAGCGGCTGTCCATCGTCGTTCATCAGGTTCATCAGCGGAAAGGCGGTGGCAAGCGGTTCGCGCTGGGTTTTGCTGTTCATCTGGCTGAAGCGCCAGTCATGCAGTACCGGCGTTTCATCCCACAGATAGCGGCGCGGACTGGAAATGCCGCTGTTACCGTCCGTCCCCGTACGCTGCATCGCCAGCTTGCGCGCTTCGTCACCGACCCGCACAATCGACGGCCAGATGAACGCATCCTCACGGCCGCTTTCGACCGAGAAATGCTGTTTACCAAAGCGGGCTTCTGAAAATTCAAGACGACTGGTGAACAGCGGATCGTTGAGATACTGCGGTTCGCTGAGCGAACGGACCTGCAGTTCCGCCGTCTGGCGCAGCCCGTCATTGGCGTCGCCGTGATCTTCAATCAAGACGCCGCAGGTATGGGTGTTACCGACATCCAGAATCAAATCAACCGGGATCGCCGGGGTACTGAGGGTGTGAGTCACCAGTTTGACTTCCGGTACGGCGAGCTGTTCACCCAGTAGCGTCAGCAGGTTCAGCCAGTGCGCCTGATACTCAAAGTTACGCAGCGCCAGGCTGATGGCCTGCTCAGTCCGGTTTTCCTGCTGGCTGACGTGGTTGAGGAACGCCTCGCGTAGCCAGCCGTCAATCCAGGTCTGATCGAGAAAATCGGCGATCTCATCATCGCGCCAGGCGAGGGCAAAACGGGTGCCGTTCAGCAGATCGTTTTCGCCGGGCGCAAGCGAGGCGGGGGCATTCTCGCTCAACTGGCTATCGAGCGCGAGCGTCACACGATGGGTGTTGCCCGCGCTGTCGGGTTCGGCAAGCTTACGTACCTGAACGCGCGCCCAGTTGTCTGGCCCTTCAACGAAGGTGCGCGGCGGATTAAAACGCAGGAACGGCAGCGGCAGCCAGATGCCGTCGAGAACCTCCAGGGAATAATGCAGCGTTTGCGTACTTTCCGGTTTTACCACTTCCGGCTGCGAGCCCGGTCGCGCAGGCAGGGTATAGCGACCATTCGCCAGGTCGTAATCCAGACGCAGCAGGGGACCGTTGGCCGTTTTACGCACGAAGCGACCATGATGCGCGGATTCCTGCGGCGTCAGCCCGAAATCGAGAAACTGCACGCCGCTGTTTGCGATGAGCGTGACGCTCTGTTTGTAATCACACAAATTCACCAGCATAAAATCAGGCCCCTGTCTTCTTGAACGTCAACGGGATCGCGGCTTTCGCATCGAAGCGGGCGGTACAAACGGCGACATCATGAGTCCCGGCTTTGCAGGTGATTTCCGGCATTGGATAGCGTGAACCGTCGGTGCAGCGCGCATTGCCGCGACTCTTAATCATTAATTCCCCGCTCTGATGCAGCCCTGAGAAGAGCTCCGCGCGGCAGACGATGTTATCGCTGTGAACCACGCGCGCCGTGCCTTTATTGTTCTGGATCTGGTAACGCAGAGACGGCGCTTTACCGGTGACGGGATCTTTCACGTCCACCATGACGCGCCAGTTACCGTTGAGAAAGCGCGTAGTACCAGCCTTCATCTGATTCGCATCCATCACCAGCGCGTCTTTCGGGATCGCGGCAATCACCACCGGCTCATCGGCAGGTTTCTCTTTTTTCACTGGTGCAATGACCTCTGCCTGATGCAGCGGCAGCGCGACGGTGAGCGTTGGCAGAGGCGCCATTTCCGGCTGCGGCGCATTGACCACTTCCGTTGCAATGGCGGGGGCCTGCGCTTTCCACAGCAGCGGGGCGGCAATGGCGGCAACGATCACTGCGGCGACGGGCAGACTCCAGAGCGGCAGGCGACGTGACGGTTTAACCGCAACAGGCATCACCTTTTCTTCCGCGAGCGCGGGAACCGGCTGCGGTGCAATCACGGGGTCAGGCTCGCTGACCGGTACGATCGGCGTAGAGAGCAGCGGTTCATCCGCCTGGGCAAACGTCACTTCAGGCGCGGACTCTTCGACAGGTTCTGGTTCAATGTGAATTTCCGGTTCGGGTTCTTCCTGGGTACGCAGGCATTCCAGTACCTCCTCACGGATGTTCTCATTGAGATTGATAAATCCCCAAAAGGTGATGACCGGCTTGCCATCTACCAGAAAAACGTGATTCTCACCAGGAAACTGGACGGCCTTTTCCAGCAGCGAACCAAACAGTTGCAGTGACGTCTTCCCGGACTGCAGGCTTTTGCGGCTCAGCGATGCAGCGCTTTCCAGCGTCGCGGAAAGGTAGCGCAGGGCGCGAAGGCGAGCCTCTTCATCGGCGGCTTTCCACGCGACGGCTACGCCTTCAAGGGGGGAATACCAGTCAACCCGATCGCCGCTGTCGTTGACTTGTGGAATGGCGAGACAATCTACCATCGCCTGCTGTTTACGCAGACGGAGCGTTTCACGAATTTGTAGTGCTGAATCAAAGACGGCCTGGCCGCCACCGCCGACGGCCTGATAATCATCCAGATTGCCGCTGCGCAAGAGTGTTTTTGCCACGATAAGGTCCCTAAGACTTTTTCACGCATCTACTTTACGGATTCGTGGCTCAGGCAAACGGTGGAAGAGAGGCAAAAAGGGGTGAATTTTCTGGGCATAGAGGCGTTGACGTTTTCGAAAAGCCTTAACGGAAATTCTGTGGCGAAAGATCCAACAAAAATGTGCGGATTCGCATAACCTGAGACGGATTTGTTATTTTTCAGTTTTCTTAATCTATGCTCCTATAACCCCCTCAATAATAACGATGAAGGTTCATATCATGTCCACAGGGAAAACGCTGCTCGCACTGGCGCTCAGTGCAGTGCTACCGACCGGAGCCGCGTTTGCGGCAAATAACGACACGATTGTTTATTGCTCGGAAGCCTCGCCAGAATCCTTTAATCCGCAAATTGCCAGCTCTGGCCCGTCGTTTGTCGCCAGTTCGCAGGTGCTCTACAACCGGCTGATCAATTTTGACCCGGTAAAAAACACGCCGGTACCGTCGCTGGCCACGGACTGGACCATTTCTGAGGATGGCAAAACTTACACCTTTACGCTGCGTCAGGGCGTGAAGTTCAACAGCAACAAGTTCTTCAAGCCGACCCGCGACTTCAACGCCGATGACGTCATTTTCTCAGTATTACGCCAGAAAGAGGCCACGCATCCGTACCACAATGTGTCGCAGGGCAGCTATGAGTATTTCAACGACGTCGGTTTCGATAAGCTGATTAAAGAGGTGAAAAAGGTCGATGATTACCATGTACAGTTTGTGCTGAGCGAGCCAAATGCGGCGTTTCTTGCCGACTGGGGCATGGATTTTGCCTCGATCCTCTCGGCGGAATACGCCGACGCGATGCTGAAAAAAGGGACACCGGAAAACGTCGATAACTGGCCGATTGGTACCGGGCCGTACGTGCTCCAGCAGTACAAGCAGGATTCGCAAATTCGCTATCTGGCAAATCCGAATTACTGGGACGGCGAGGTGCCGACAAAGCATCTGATCTTCTCCATCACGCCAAACGTGCAGACGCGAATGGCGAAACTGCAAACCAACGAATGTCAGATTATCCCGGCGCCATCGCCGGTACAGTTCGACGAAATCCAAAAGAATAAAGACCTGACGCTGCATGCAGTTGAGGCGCTCAACGTCGGTTATCTGGCCTTCAACACCGATAACAAGCCGTTTGATAACGTGCTGGTGCGTCAGGCGCTGAACTACGCCACCGATAAACAGGCGATTGTGAAGGCCGTTTTCCTCGATTCGGCGAAAGTGGCAAAATCCCCGATCCCGCCGAATATGATGGGTTTTAACCCGGAACTGAAGGATTACGCATACGACCCGGATAAAGCGAAAGAGCTGCTGAAACAGGCCGGGCAGGAAAATGGGTTTGAAGTCACCCTCTGGTCGATGCCGGTGCAGCGACCGTATAACCCCAACTCGCGACGCATTGCCGAGATGATTCAAAGCGACTGGGCAAAAGTGGGCGTGAAGGCGAAGATTGTCTCTTACGAGTGGGGCGAATACCTTTCCGGTATGCGTAAAGGCGAACATGACAGCGCGCTGTTTGGCTGGATGTCGGATAACGGCGACCCGGACAACTTTGCCGATGTGTTGCTGGGTTGCAACAGCATCAAAACCGGATCGAATGCCGCACGTTGGTGTGATAAGGAGTATGATTCACTGGTCCTGAAAGCGAAGCGGGTCAGCAAGCCGGAAGAGCGTGTGAAACTCTACCAGCAGGCGCAAGAGATCTATTATCAGCAGGTGCCGTGGATTGCGCTGGCAAACGGCAAAACGTTCTACGCCACGCGCAGCAACGTGACCGGTTATAGCGTCAGCCTGATGGGCAGTGATTTTTCGAAAGCAAAACTGAATTAAGGAGTTTTTATGTCGCACCTGGATGAGATCAGCGCCCGTGTCGATGCCGCTATTGATGAGGGCGTCATTACCCATATGAATGAACTGCTGATAGCCCTGAGCGATGATGCGCAGTTAAGCCGTGACGATCGCTACACGCAGCAGCAGCGGCTAAGAACCGCAATTGCGCATCACGGTCGTCAGCATAAGGAAGATATGGAAGCGCGTCGCGAACAACTCACGAAAGGCGGCACGATCCTTTGATTTAGTCTCTGTAGTGCCGGATGACGCTGCGCTGACTTGGCCTATGGCGATGGATATGTGTAGGCCTGATAAGCGTAGCGCCATCAGGCATTAAAACTGGCGTCTCGCCACCAGCCAGGCGCCGACCACCAGCATCACTGCGCCGCAGACCGGGCCGATCAAGGCTCTTAGCGGGACGCCGTGACTGCGCAAAATATCCAGTACGAGACCGCCAATGAGCTGGCTGGCGACCAGCACCGCAATCGTGGTCGCAGCCCCCACATGCTGATAGCCGCTAATGCTGGCGAAAACGAAAAACGAGCCCAGCAGACCCGGAATCAGCGTCCACCAGCGCACGCTGGCGGCCAGTTCACCAAATCCCGCCATTCCCTGTTTGAACCACAGAATGCTGACAAACAGCACAATTCCGACCAGCGAGTTCAGCAACATAGCGATCAGGATGGTCGATGAGGTCTGCGTAATCCGCACCATCAGAGTGTTTTGCACCACCAGGCCGATGCCAGCGGCGATCAGAAAGGTGAGGGTGAGCGACTGGTTCATCCGTGCGCGTCCGGTTCGTGGCGATCGTCAAGCTGCAACTGCATAAAGGTCAGATCCAGCCAGCGACCAAATTTGGTGCCTACCTGCGGCATCTGCGCTGTGGTGTTAAACCCGAGCGTTTCATGTAAATGCAATGAGGCGTGGTTTTGCGATTCGATACCGGCAACCATCACATGCTTACCACAGCGGCGAGCTTCTTCGATTAACCGGCTCAGTAACTGGCGTCCCAGCCCTTTTCCCTGATGATCCGGATGGACATAAACCGAATGTTCGACGGTATGGCGGAAGCCATCAAAGTTACGCCAGTCCCCAAAGGAGGCATATCCCGTGACAACGTCACCTTCTACGCTCACCAGTACCGGATAACCCAGCGCCTGTCGTGCCTCATACCATGCGATGCGGTTATCGGTATCGACCGTCTGGTCGTTCCAGATGGCCGCCGTGTGCAGCACCGCATGGTTATAGATCTCTGCGATGGCGGCGCAGTCCTCTTTGCTGGCGAATCGAATAGACATGTTGAACCTCAGGGGGTGTACACTATAGTATTACGATATGAATACTATTGAAGACAGCATAAATCAACGGATCAGCGCAAGAATTCGCCTTGAACGTGAATCCCGCAGCTGGTCGCTCACCGATCTGGCTGAACGGGCGGGTGTGTCGCGTGCGATGATCCACAAAATTGAACGCGGTGAAAGCAGTCCAACGGCGACGCTGCTTGGCAGGCTCTCCGGGGCGTTTGGCATCAGTATGTCCACGCTGATTGCCCGTGCTGAAATGCAGGAGGGCAAACTGTCCCGTTTCGCCGATCAGCCCGTCTGGCACGACCCGCAAAGCCACTATCTGCGCCGCCATGTGTCGCCGCGCAGCGATTTGCCGATCGATCTGGTGCAAATTGAATTGCCGGCGGGCAGCGATATCCCGATGCCTGCCTCATCGTATGTTCAGGCCCGGCAACTGATCTGGCTGCAGCAGGGCGAACTGGTGTTTATGGAAGGTGACACGCGCCACGAGATGAAGGCGGGTGACTGCCTGGAACTGGGGCCGCCGAATGACTGTCGTTTTATCAATGAGACGACGCAACCTTGTGTTTACCTCGTTGTGCGCTTAAACCAGGCCGGGAGTTAATGACCGCCGCGGCCTGCTACTATTGATGGATTCATGCTAAAAGCAGAGGAGAACATCATGGCTCAACAAACACACCGTAATCGTCGCTGGGTATTAGCATCCCGACCCCATGGCGCACCGGTGGCAGAGAATTTCCGTCTGGAAGAGGACGATGTCGCCACCCCTGGTGAAGGCCAGGTTTTACTGCGCACCATTTATCTGTCGCTCGATCCGTATATGCGTGGGCGCATGAGCGATGAGCCGTCATACTCGCCGCCGGTGGAGATTGGCGGAGTGATGGTGGGCGGCACCGTCAGTCGTGTGGTGGCGTCAAATCACCCCGATTATAAACCGGGTGAATGGGTGCTGAGTTACAGCGGCTGGCAGGATTACGATATTTCCGATGGCACGGGGCTGGTGAAGCTTGGAGACAATCCTGAAAATCCGTCGTGGGCGCTCGGCGTGCTGGGGATGCCTGGATTCACCGCCTATATGGGATTACTGGACATCGGCCAGCCAAAAGCGGGCGAGACGCTGGTCGTTGCGGCCGCCACGGGGCCTGTCGGCGCCACGGTTGGACAAATCGGTAAGCTGAAGGGTTGTCGTGTGGTGGGCGTGGCTGGCGGAGCGGAAAAATGCCGTCATGCTACCGAGGTGCTGGGCTTCGATCTCTGTCTGGATCATCATGCCAGCGATTTTGCTGAACAACTGGCGAAAGCCTGCCCGCAAGGCATTGATGTCTACTACGAAAACGTGGGCGGGAAAGTGTTTGATGCCGTGCTGCCGTTACTGAACACCTCGGCGCGAATTCCTCTTTGTGGTCTGGTCAGCGGTTATAACGCGACAAACTTACCGGCTGGGCCTGACAGACTGCCGCTGCTGATGGCGACCCTGCTGAAAAAACGGATCCGTATGCAGGGCTTTATCATCGGTCAGGATTACGGACATCGTCTTCACGAATTCCAGCAGGAGATGGGACGCTGGGTGAAAGAGGGGAAAATCCATTATCGTGAGCAGGTTACCGACGGACTGGAGAACGCGCCGCAAACCTTTATCGGCCTGTTGACCGGTAAAAACTTTGGTAAAGTAGTGATACGCCTCGCCGACGACGCGTAAACCATACCTGGCGGCGAGAGCCGCCATAAAAAAATGGGCAAATTTTTAAATTCCAGCTTTAATTATTTAGGGTATATATCACCGCGTAACCGACGAATAATCTGTCGGCGCTGTTAATAAAACGCGGGTAAATTGCTATTCATTACGTTTCACATTTTTTAAACCAGGCGATATTTATATCAATTAGGCGATTTAGCTTAATTGCGATTGGCTATGTTATGAGGTGAAGAAACAGAATGCCTGGTATGGAAAAAACGCAACATATAAGTTTGACCACGCAAGTTGAAAGAGGGCTAAAAGACAAATTAAGCATTGGCGCATTACGTCCTGGCACCAGGCTAATCACTAAAAATATCGCACAGGCGCTGGGGATCAGTATCACCCCGGTTCGGGAAGCGCTATTACGCCTGGTCTCCGCAAACGCATTGGCTATCGCGCCTGCACAAGCCTTTATGGTTCCGGATATTACGATGACGCGGTTTAGCGAAATCATACATATCCGCTGCGAGCTTGAAGGCATGGCGGTAATGACGGCGACGGGCGAGGTGACGGCGGAGCGGATGGAGATTCTGCAAGCGCTTCTGGCGGACTATCAGCTGGCCCATGAGAGCGGTACGGTCGAGGATCGCCTGCTGGCAAACCGGGCGCTGCGCTTCAAAATCTATCAGTTTGCGAATATGCCCACCCTGGTCGAAATGATCGAACAGCTTTGGGTACGCATGGGGCCGAGTCTGCATTTTCTCTATGACAGGGCGAAGCATGACGCTTATCAACACAACGTCGGGCATTATCAGGAATTACTGAATGCGATGGCGGCGGGAAATAAAGACGCCAGCCGCCATTGTTTAATTGACCTTATCAATAAAAATGTAGCGATAATTAAACAACAGTACCATCATTAAGCCTGGCTTAAATATAGCGGGGAATATCCCCGCTAGTACGTTATGAATAATCGATTTTACTCAAAACGCCAGGCCAGATTGACACCTACACCGTAGTTTCGTCCTGGCGCCGGTTCGTAGTAACGGCCATTCGATTCATTCACGATAACTGAGCCGACATACTCTTTGTCGAACAGATTATCGACACGACCGAACACGTCCACCGTCAGGCTGCTGACGGTGAATTTATAGCCGGTATTCAGGCCGACAACAGTATAAGACGGGGCTTTGGCGGTGTTCTCATCGTCAGCCATGATATCGCCCATATAGCGCGCTTCGGCTCCTGCGTACCAACCTTCATCAGGCACGTAGCCCAGCGAAGCAAACCCCATGTTCCGCGCGATGCCGGGCATTCGGTTGCCATTGCAGTTCTGGTCGCGACACACGTTACTGCGATAAGTGGCATCCAGCCAGGTCCAGGAAGCGTTGAACCGCCAGTTTCCGGCAAAGCGTTGATCCCAGGCGAGCTCCGCACCCTGGCGGCGCGTCTTCCCGGCATTCTTATAGGTCGTGCGTCCGCCGCTACTGGAATCAACCACCAGTTCATCGTCGGTATCGGTCTGGAAAAGCGCCGCCGTCAGCAATCCATCGCCGATCCGGGTTTTGCTGCCGATTTCCACCGTATCGTTGGTTGAGGGTTTGAGACCAAAATTCATCCCGCTTTGCCCGTCTGCACGGTAAGAAAGCTCGTTGATGGTCGGCGTTTCGAAGCCCCGGCCCGCAGCGAGATAGACGTTCCAGGCGTCGGTTAAGGCGTATTTCAGCGAACCGGCAGGTAACCACTGATGGTAACTGGCGTCACCGCTGTCATCGCCATTGCCTGGCGTGACGTAATGATCGTTGGAATCGAACCACACCGAACTGTAGCGCACGCCAGCATCCAGCGAGAGTTTGTCGGTCAGTTGCCACTGGGTTTGCAGATAGGGATCCACGTTCCACATCAGGTTACGTTCATCGCGGCGCAGATCGCCTTTCTGACCGTACTCCGGTACGCCATTATTCAGTCGATAGTTGTTATAGCCTTTGCGGTTTTCGCTCATGTTTTCGTAGTTCAAACCGGTGGTGAAGGTTACGGGGACGCCCAGTTCACCGCGATGCGTCCAGCGACTGTCGATACCCTGGTAATGGCGCTGCAAAGCGATCACGCCGCCCGCATGAGAGGGGCGACGCTGTGGCGCCATAGGTATCGACTGATACTGCGTGGTTTCGCGCTCTCCGGCGTACATCATGATGCTCATGTCATCCTGCGCGCTGAGCTGGCGCTCATAACGCAATCCGGCCTGGGTCTGCTTGATGGTTTTGCGCGTGTTGTATTGTTCAGCGCGGGGGGATTGTTGGGGATCCGCCCGCCATTCCGCTTCAGTCAGACCACCCGGATCGTCGGCTTTAATATCGACGCTATTGAAAATCAGACTCAGCTTGCTGGCGTCATCGATACGTACGCCCAGTTTTGCGTTGGCCAGATTTTTTTGCGCGCCGCTGCGATCGCGATAGCCGTGGGTGGTGAAACGGGTAGTGGAGACTGTGTAATCCACGTCACCCACCTGAGTACCATCACCCATCGCGCCCGTGGCTTTCAGCCCATAACGCCAGCTCCCGAAACTTCCGTAATAGCTGCTCGCTTCTATCGTCGGCGGCTGTTGACCGGTTTGGGTCGTGACATTCATCACGCCGCCGGAAGCATTACCGTATAGCGCAGAGAAGGGACCGCGCAGCACTTCAACGTTCTGTACGCTGCTGAGATCAATGTTCGATGTCTGCCCCTGACCGTCCGGCATCGTCGCCGGAATGCCGTCCACATACAGACGAATGCCGCGGATCCCATAGGTGGATCGGGAGCCGAACCCACGCATCGAGATCTGCAAATCCTGCGCATAGTTTTGCCGGTTTTGCACCTGAAGTCCCGGCACGCGGGTCAGTGATTCCGACAGGTTGATGCGCGGCGCGGCCAGACGCATATCTTCACCGTCAACGACGCTGACGGCTGCAGGGATATCCAGTTCTGATATCGCCTGGGGTGAAGCGCTGACGATCATTGTCTGGTCATCGCCAGCCTCATCTGCCATAACCGACGATGAGAACACAAGCGGGAGAAAAAGTGCGGGTACTGCGATATGTCGTGCGGAAATAATATTCATGAAAAAGGCCAGTTAAATTGAACGTACCCAGAGGTATGTAAGTTCTATGTTAATGGGTTTGTAAATATTTGAAAATTTTAACGGCACGATGCGTTAAAAATTAATGAGGAAATTAAGAAGATTGTAGCCAGAATGCGAATAAATGCTCCACATTCACATGAATAATGATTACCATTCCCATCTATAAACAAGAGCAATACCAGGATGTTGCTCGTTGAAGCGATGTGAAGCAGCAAAATAGCTATTTATCAAAGGGAGTCGTCATGCATTTTCGTCATCTGTTCTCGCTGCGTCTGCGGGGTTCATTGCTGTTAGGTTCACTGCTGGTTGCTTCTTCATTCAGCGCTCAGGCTGCAGAAGACCTGCTGCGTAAAGGTGTGGGCAAAGGCGCCTACGAAATGGCCTTCAGCCAGCAGGAAAACGCCCTGTGGCTGGCGACCTCGCAAAGCCGCAAACTGGACAAGGGCGGTATCGTCTATCGTCTTGATCCGGTGACGCTGGACGTCACGCAGGTTATCCACAACGATCTCAAACCGTTTGGTGCCACCATCAATAATGCGACCCAGACGCTGTGGTTTGGCAACACGGTCAACAGTGCGGTGACGGCCATTGATGCGAAAACGAGTGAAGTGAAAGGGCGACTGGTTCTCGACGCCCGTAAGCGCTCAGAAGAGGTACGTCCGCTGCAGCCGCGTGAGCTGGTTGTCGATGAAGCGACCAATACGGTCTATATCAGCGGTCTCGGTAAAGAGAGCGTGATTTGGGTGGTGGATGGCGAAAAAATTGCGCTGAAAGAGACGATCCAGAATACCGGTAAAATGGGCGCGGGCCTGGCGATCGACAGCCAGGCGAAACGTCTGTACACCACCAATGCCGATGGCGAATTCATTACTATCGATACTGCCACCAACAAGATCCTCAGCCGTAAAAAACTGTTGGAGGATGGCAAAGAGCACTTCTTCATCAACCTGAGCCTTGATACAGCAGGTCATCGCGCATTTGTGACCGACTCAAAAGCGGCTGAAGTGGTGGTTGTCGATACCCGCAACGGCAACGTGCTGGCGAAAGTCGCGGCGCCGGAGTCGCTGGCCGTTCTGTTCAACCCAACGCGTAACGAAGTGTACGTCACGCACCGTCAGGCGGGTAAAGTGAGCGTGATTGACGCGAAGAGTTACAACGTGGTGAAAACGTTTGATACGCCAACCTTCCCGAACAGCCTGGCGCTGTCCGCCGATGGCAAAACGCTGTACGTAAGCGTGAAGCAGAAATCTACGCGTGAGAAAGAAGCCACTGAACCGGATGATGTGATTCGCATCGCCCTGTAAAGTTAAAGGCCTGCACCGTGTGCAGGCCTTGTTGTTTATGGCGCGCTGCGGTGTATTTCCGCCACTCGCTTACGCACGCCGTACCAACCGGCGACCAGCAGGATGGCAATCAGCGGCAGGGAAGCAATGGTCCATGTCCCGTTCGGATAATCGAAGGCCATCAGGACCAGCACGCTCAACAGGAACAGCAGCGTTAACCACGAGGTAAACGGCGCGCCAGGCAGTTTGAAGCTGACATCGGCGGCTTTTCCTTCTTTGATTGCCTGACGCAGACGCAGCTGGCAGACCACAATAAAGCCCCATGAAGCGATGATCCCCAGTGACGCAAAGTTCAGCACGATTTCGAAGACCTGCGATGGCACCAGATAGTTGAGAAAAACTCCAACAACGTACACCGCCAGCGTCGCCAGAATTCCCGCGTAGGGCACATGCTGACGACTCATCTTACTCATGAATTTTGGCGCAGATCCGCCCATCGCCATCGAACGCAAAATGCGCCCGGTGCAATAGAGGCCGGAGTTCAGGCTGGAGAGGGCGGCAGTCAGCACGACGATGTTCATAATGCTGCCAATGTAAGGCACGCCGAGCTTCGAGAAGAAAGTCACAAACGGGCTTTGTCCCGCCTGATAGGCGTTCCATGGCAACAGCAGCACCAGCAGTACCACAGAACCGACGTAGAACAGGCCGATACGCCAGATCACGCTGTTGATGGCTTTAGGCACCATCGTCTGCGGATCTTTACATTCACCGGCGGCGGTTCCCACCAGTTCGATAGACGCAAAGGCAAAGACCACCCCTTGTACCAGCACCAGCGCCGGCAGCAGGCCGTGGGGGAAGAATCCGCCGTTATCGGTAATCAGATGAAAACCGGTGGCGTTACCGTCCAGCGGTTTACCCGAGCCGAGGAAAATCGTCCCGACCACCAGAAAGAGCACAATGGCCAGCACTTTGACCAGTGCAAACCAGAACTCCATCTCCGCAAACCACT
This sequence comes from Citrobacter sp. CFNIH10, assembly GCF_002934585.1. Taxonomy (NCBI): domain Bacteria; kingdom Pseudomonadati; phylum Pseudomonadota; class Gammaproteobacteria; order Enterobacterales; family Enterobacteriaceae; genus Citrobacter; species Citrobacter sp. CFNIH10. The sequence continues at coordinate 3,840,600 of NZ_CP026216.1, read as the reverse complement.
TCACGCCAATCATGTTCATGGTGCCGACGATCGCCAGCGCGCCAAGGGCGAAAACCCACTGCGGAACATCACCAAACGCCCCCCAGTAATGCATATACAGCGCGACGGCGGTGATATCGACGATACCCGTCATTGCCCAGTTGATGAAGTACATCCATCCCGCGACGTAGGCGGCTTTCTCACCGAGAAATTCACGGGCATACGACACGAAACTGCCGCTGGAAGGGCGGTGTAAAACCAGTTCGCCCAATGCGCGCAAAATAAAGAATGAAAAGATCCCGCAGACCAGATAGACCAGCGCCAGCGCGGGGCCTGCCATTTGCAGGCGCGCACCGGCGCCCAAAAATAACCCGGTCCCAATGGCGCCGCCGATGGCGATCATCTGGACCTGACGGTTGCCCATCGCTTTGTGATACCCCTCTTCATGGGCATTCAACCAGCGTCGTTTCGCCGCGTGCTGCTCCGACACCGTTGTTTCTTGTGTATTCATTACGTTACCTGTTTACCTGTCTGATAAATCGAACCTTTTGCCGCAACTCCCCGGCGCGACGCCGGTGATGCTTCCCGTCATTCTGGGTAGGGATAACACCACCGGCGGAGCATCCTACCTGCAAATAATAAACGGTGCAAAATAGTCCATTTAAAATGATCAGATTGCGTAATAATCAACCAAAACTGAAGTGGAATCCCGCTCTGAACAGGCAGAGCGGGAGGGGGATTAGGCGGAGGTGCCGAAGACGCTCACCGCCTGTTGCAGGCGTGAGGAGCGCCTGGAAAGACTGCCGGCGGCATCCCTGACGCTTTCCACCATCGCGGCGTTGTTATCGGTCATGGTGCCGATGCGGGAGATCGAATCGTTGATCAGTTCCAGCGCCTGGGTTTGTTCACGCGTCGCAAGGCCAATTTCTCTGATCATGGTCGACATCTGGAACACGTCCTCGATCATCCCGGTCAGATGGGTTTCCGTCTGCTCAACCATGCTCACGCCGGCATTGACGTTGGCGACGTTCTTCTCAATCAGCGAGGTAATCTCTTTGGCTGCTGACGCGGAGTGTTGCGCCAGATTCCGCACCTCGGCGGCAACGACCGCAAACCCACGTCCGGACTCACCGGCGCGCGCGGCTTCGACCGCTGCGTTAAGCGCGAGGATATTGGTCTGGAAAGCAATACTGTCGATCACGCCAATGATGTCGACGATCTGCCCGTTATCACGGGAAATCGACTGCATCATGCCGATCGTCTGCTTCATAAAATCGCCCCCTTCGCTGGCGTTAGCGCTGGTTCTGTCCGCCATCGTCATGGTTTGTGCGGCGGTATCCGCCGTTTGCTGTACTGCGCTGCCAATCTCTTCAATGGCTGCCGCGGTTTGTTGTAGATTGGCCGAGGTCTCTTCGGAACGCTTATGCAACGCCGTGCCTTCCTGACTGACGCGCTTGCTGATTTCCTGAATCCCGGCAATTTGCGTACTCACATCATCCACCAGTGAATTCAGATTTAATCCGGCCTGATTAACCAGACGCATCATCATCCCCAGTTCATCGACACGATTTAAATGAATGCTGTCGGGCTTTCGCCCGGCGACCACTTTCTGCATCTGGGCCAGGATCTGTTTAACCGGATGACAAATTTGATACTTAAGGTAAATAGCCAGCAGCAAAAATAAGAGGGTAAATGCGCCTGCCTGAATAAGCGGATTAATGGCTAAGAAAATAATACCCAAGGCGAGAAACAGACTGATACCGATAGCATAATTGACACGTTGACGGATGGACAACCATTTAAATGCCGACAAACAAGCCAGTACGCCACGACGGATAATAATTCCCTTAAATAAACGATGCCCCTTGAAATTGTTATTATTTATCTTGTGATAAAGCTGCTCGCTTTGCTCAATTTCCTGTCGCGCGGGAACGGTGCGTACCGAGATGTATCCGGTTAATTGTTCGTTATGCCAGACGGGGGTGACGTTGGCGCGAACCCAGTAATGATCGCCGTTATGACGGCGGTTCTTGACCATGCCGGTCCAGCTGTCGCCCTGTTGCAGGGTAAACCACATATCGGCAAATGCAGCAGGCGGCATATCCGGGTGACGGATGATATTGTGCGGCTCGCCCATCAGTTGATTTTCGCCAAATCCGCTGGCGTCGATAAACGCTGAATTCGCATAGGTAATATGGCTTTGCGTATTCGTTGTCGATAACAGCGTCGTTTTCTCGTTAAGTAAATACTCTTTCTGTGTAACAGGGATGTTACTTCTCATGAAAGACTCCTGGTGATGCTGTGCGGAATAAACACAAAAGTCCGTCAGCCTGGGCTGACGGATAATAAAGATTGATGTATTTAGAATGCTGCATTCTCTACTAAACATAAGAATGGCGAAAGTATTTAAAATGAAATTTACAGGCTTTAATTAAACTGTGATGTCATTAAAATGAAAAATAAATACATCTGCGTAACCTGTGAAGGTAGGCGTGCTCCCTTAAGTAAAACCTGACCGATAAAAAAATGACAAAAAGACAATATGATTGTGCAATTACGGTTAACATCATAAGTTTTACAGACCTATTAATTTTCGTAGGGGGCAGACGGGAAGAACGGTGAGAAAGCCATGCCAGAAATGCAGGTTACTCTACACTTAGAGTTTTAACCTGCAGGAGGCAGTATGATAAAGGTTTATGGCGCGCCTGGGTGGGGGTCAGCGATCAGCGAATTAATGCTTACCCTGGCGGATATTCCGTATCGTTTTGTCGATGTCAGTGGCTTTGACAGCGAAGGGCCACAGCGAGATCTGTTGCAAAAAATCAATCCGCTGTGTCAGGTACCGACGCTAACGCTTGAAAATGGTGAGGTAATGAGTGAAACAGCCGCCATCGCGCTGATGGTCCTCGATCGTCGCCCCGATCTGGCACCGCCCATCGGACGCAGCGAGCGTCAGCAGTTTCAGCGTCTGTTGGTCTGGCTGGTGGCCAATATCTATCCGACATTTACGTATGCCGACTACCCGGAACGCTGGGCGCCTGATGCGCCCGCACAGTTGAAAAAGAACTGTATTGAATACCGTAAATCACTCTATCTCTGGCTCAACGATCGGCTCAGCGCGGAACCGTATGCCTTCGGCGAACAGTTAACGCTGCTCGACTGTTATCTGTGCGTGATGCGCACCTGGGGGCCGGGGCATGACTGGTTTCAGGATAATACGCCGAATATCAGCGCAATAGCGGACGCCGTGTGTCAGCGGGCAGAATTACGTCAGGTGTTGAAAAACAATGGGATCCTCTGAAAGCAACGGGAGTGGCGGGTAACCGCACACTAAACTCTTCAGCGAAGGGGAATTTGACGTGATTGTCTGCAGTTCCGATACCCTGGCGCAGGGGGCAATGATGGAAGCGGAAAGCCGTGGATGACGTATTCCGCAGGATTTGGCCGTCATCGGTTTTGGCGACCTCGATTTTGCCGCCAGCAATCGCCCGTCGATCACCACCGACAGCGTCGACCGCCGCGCCATTGGTCAGCGCGCCGCCACGCTGCTGGCGAATCGCATTGAACAAGCGGCAGTGGAAGAGGCCATTATCGATATCGGTTTTCACCTGATCGAGCGTGAATCCGCATAAACCGACACATGCATGTTGTCGAGTGTGCTAGCGTTAACGTCACACTGACAATAAGGAACCTGCTATGCCACACGTTGATATTAAATGTTTTCCGCGCGACCTGAATGATGAACAAAAAGCGGCGCTGGCCAATGATATAACTGAGGTGATCATCCGTCATCTGAAAAGCAAGGAGCGCTCAGTGAGCGTGGCGCTGACTGAAGTTTCGGAGGATCAGTGGCAGGGCGTCTGGGAGCGCGAGATTGGACCGCAAATGGACGTACTGATTAAAAAGCCAGGCTACAGCATGTAATACAAAAGCCCGGTCACGAAGGGTGACCGGGCCGCATCGGGTTATCGCGTGACGACATTGAACCAGAACTCAAATTTATCCCTTTCTCCAGGCGGCTCGCTCCTTTTTACCTGTTGTCTACCTTTCATCCGTTCTGTGGAATGTCATTGACTGAGGTATAAATTGTCAGTCCATGCTGGCGGGCGACCTCGATATCCATGTCGGCACCTTTAGATGCCCCTGCAATCCGGTAAATCGCGTCACAGCGGGTAATGAGTCGGTGGGCGACCGGGTAGAGCATCGCTTCGCTGATCTCATCATCTAACGACATGGAACCTGCCGCCTTTGCCAGCGGCAACGCGAGCCATTCGCCAATCAGCGGAATGTGTCCGCGTTGGTATACCTCCAGTGCAGCGGCTTCGAGACGATGAAGGTTGGCGTCGATCAGTGCCTGGTTTCCGTCGGTACCGCTGCGATAAGGGCCGGCGATTAAAATGAGTTGTGCTGTCATGATATCCTCACTCTTTGTTGTCGTAGGCAGAAATGCACATTTCTGCACGTTTTAGTTGCCTGAAGGCCGTTGTATTTGTAGAGTACGTATCATAAACAGCAAATTCGTGTACGATCAAGATCAATCGTGCACATTCAGGAATAACCCTATGCTTACCGATCAGCGAAAGAAATTGATCCTTGAACTGCTGGCCGCCGAAGGTCAGGTGTTATCGAAGGCGCTCAGTAACCGGTTCGCGGTTTCCGAAGACACGATCCGCCGCGATTTACGTGAACTTGCCGCGGAAGGATTTCTGCAGCGTGTACACGGCGGGGCGCTGCCATCGTCTGGTGCGACGGCGCCTTTTCTTGAACGAAAGTCATTGAAAACCGACGCCAAAAAGCGCGTGGCGCAAAAAGGGGCTACGCTGATTTCCCCCGGTCAGGTGGTAATCATTGATGGTGGGACGACAACAACAGAACTGATCGCCTGTCTGCCGGAAGATTTAAACATTACCGTGGTGACCCACAGTCCGGGCATCGCATTAGGGCTGGTCAATCATCCGCTTATCGAGATCATCCTCATCGGTGGCCGCGTGTATAAGCACTCCATTGTCACGGTAGGCGCGGCGACGGTTGAAGGAATGCGTAACATTCAGGCCGATCTCTTTTTCATGGGCGTGACGGGGATTCACCCGGAAGCGGGGTTAACCACGGGAGATTACGAAGAAGCGTGCATCAAACGTGCATTTTCCGCCAGAGCCGCAGAAACTATCGTCCTGGCGTCACCGGAGAAGATCAGCACCGCGTCTCCCTTTGCCATTGGCGACGTATCGCTGATTAATACGGTCGTCGTGGAAGAGAATACCGACGAAAGCTGGATCCGCGCGATGAACGCGAAGGGGATCACGGTGGTGAGGGCGTAGTTAGCCCGCCGTCACGCGTTTGCCGCTGGTGACAAATGTACCAGCGCCAAGATGATGCAGGGTGTTGAGTTTGTCGTCATCGAACTGCCAGCGGCCTTCGACAAACACCCGTTCATCGGCGGCGGCAGAAACCACTTCACCGAATAAGGTATCGTATTTCTCCTGCGCAGCGGTGGCGGGGAGGAGGCGGCATTCCATCCATGCCAGACATTTTTCTTCGACGACCGGCAGTCCCAGTACGGGGCCTTTGACCACCGGAATGCCGTAACAGTTGAATTTGTCTTCATCGCGCCCGGAAACGCTGCCAACGGCGTATGTCCAGTTAGTGGCGGCAACACCGGGAATGACAATACCGAACAGGCCGCTGCGCTCAATTAATTCCCGCGACCAGGCCGTTTTATCGACCACAATGGCGAGACGAGGCGGATCAAACTCAACGGGCATCGACCATGCGGCGGCCATGATATTGCGCCGGTTGCTGACCTCATCGCGGCTGGTGATAAGTATCGTGGGACCATGATTGAGCAGACGACTGGCGTGGCGTAATTCGACAGGACGAAATCGACTCATAGAATTGTCTCGCAAAGGGTTTTTCTCAGTATTATTGAAAACTGACGTTGCGCCAAGCGCCGAATAACACCTGCCTCACTCTTTGGCTCATCGTTTATACTCGGATAACGATTTAAGGCCCACGACAGGAAATCTGATGACACCGATCCTGAATGCTTATTTTGCTCGTCTGAACTGGTCAGGGCGTGCCGAAGTCAATATTGAGACGCTTCGGGCGCTACATTTGCAGCATAACTGTACTATCCCGTTTGAAAATCTCGACGTGCTGTTACCGCGAGAAATGCACCTTGATGACAGGTCGCTGGAAGAGAAACTGATTACCGCACGTCGCGGCGGCTATTGCTTTGAGCAAAATGGCGTATTTGAGCGCGTTCTGCGCGAACTGGGATTTACCGTGCGTAGCCTGTTGGGACGTGTGGTGCTGGCTAATCCTCCGAGCCTGCCACCGCGAACTCACCGTCTGCTGCTGGTTGAACTGGATGGCGAATCGTGGATCGCCGATGTGGGATTTGGTGGTCAGACGCTTACTGCCCCCATTCGTCTGCAAGCGGACATTATCCAGAAGACGCCACATGGAGAATACCGTTTGCAGCAGGAGGGGGACGACTGGATCCTGCAGTTTTGTCATCACGATCGCTGGCAATCGATGTACCGTTTTGATCGGGTGGTGCAGCAGCAAAGTGATTATGTGATGGGCAACTTTTGGTCTGCGCACTGGCCGCAATCGCATTTTCGTCATCATCTGCTGATGTGTCGTCATTTGCCGGACAGGGGAAAATTGACCCTCACTAACTTCCATTTCACGCATTACGAAGGTGACAGAGTGGCAGAACAGCGCAATTTACCGGATGTCGCTTCATTGTACTCGCTGCTACAGGAACGTTTTGGTCTGGGAGTGACAGATGCGAAGCATGGTTTTACGGAAACTGAGCTTGCCAGGGTGATGGCGGCGTTTGATACGCATCCCGAAGCGGGAAAATAATGAAAACCCGGTAGGCGCAGGCGCTTACCGGGCATAATTTTAAAAATCTATCGCCCATTCAGCGTGAAACAGAATCACCGCGTTACCCGTGATGGTGACTTTTTCCGGCTGGTTATTCTGAATCGTCACGTTAATTTCAACGGTGCCATCGCGACCCAATGCCCGTCCCTGATGTCCTTTTACCTGCAGCGATTTCCCGTCGTGTTCCAGTAAACCGTGATGCACCAGCCAGGCACCCATCGGGCCATTGGCATTGCCGGTCACCGGATCTTCAACAATACCAATTGCCGGTGAGAACATGCGCCCGTCAGTCTCATTTTTGCCCGGACGGATCTGGAATGGGAAAAAGCCATTGCAGCCAATTTGCTGACTGATGGTACAAAGCGCAGAAAGATCGGGAGCGAGGGCATCGATATCGACTTCAGGCTTAAGCGGAATCATCACTTTAGAATGGCCTGTCGACGCCACCTGAATCGGCAAGCCCGGCAGCATATCGCTTTCATTCAGGTGCAGCGCACGAAGAATAGCCGCGCGGATGTCACCTTCAATCGGCGCTTCAAAGGTTGGCGTGCCTTGTTCCAGCGAAATACGGTAATCACCGTCATCATGACGGATTGCCACCCGGTGTCGACCCGCCAGCGAGGTTTGCCAGACTGTGGTGTTGCCCAGTCCCAGCACCGTGGCGCGGACATAATGCGCCGCAACGGTGGCGTGCCCGCAAATCGGCACTTCTACGGTTGGCGTAAAGTAGCGAATGCGGACATCGCTGTCATCGCTTCGCAGCAGGAATGCGGTTTCGGAGTGGCGTAGTTCGCGGGCAATCAGTTGCATCTGTGTTTCGCTGAGGCCATCAGCATTCAGGACGACACCTGCGGAATTGCCGCGAAAGGGGGTTCTGGTGAAAGCATCAACGTGGTAAACCTGTGGTTTCATTAGCGTTCTCCCTGAGTGAGGGAAGCATCATAACGTGGAAAAGGCCGGATAGCGATGCATCTGTCAATCCGGCGTGTGAAAGAATAAAACCCGGCAGGCATTTACATGAGCCGGGTGTTTTATTATCAGAAGGAGGCTTTAATCCCCACCATTGCAGAGGTATCGCTGTAGCCGTTGTTACCAACCTGCTGAGCGACGTTGCCCCACAGGGCGACGTTCTTCGTCAACTGGCCTTCAACCCCGGCTTTCAGTTCGCCGATATTGCGGGCGCCTTTCAGATTCACATTTTCACCGTTCATTGCGACGCCAAAGTCTTTGCTGTTGTGGATCCAGTTGGCTTCGACAAACGGCTGGAAGGTGTGGTCTTTGCCGTCGTCCAGTGTGTTGTGGCCCTTGCCGAACAGACGGACGCCGACGCGGGTCTGGATGTTGCCATCGCCATTACCTTCAACGCGGGTACCGTTAACTTCTTTGTGCTCATCTGCCTTCACGCCCATCCAGGTGATCTGGGCTTTTGGCTGAATATACAGCGCGTTACGCTCGCTGAGTTCGGCCAGTTTCCAGGTGTAGCCGGATTCAACAGAGGCGGTGAAGCCCTTAGAATCATACTCTTCAGATTCGACGTCACGACCAGAAACGGTGTTATCAAACCAGCTGTACTGCGCCCAGGTATCGACATACGCGCCTTCATGCGTCGCGTTGTCCTGCAGCCAGGTGCCGTACAAACCAACGCTGTAACCACTGATGCGGCTGTCGGCCCGGTTACCGTTACGCTGGTTTTCGGCACGCGCTTTCTGGTTCGCATAACCGGCCATCAGACCCAGATGGTAGCGGTCAGTGTTGTCCGAAGACCACTGCGCAATGTCGCCGCCCAGTTGCATGACATAACGGTTGGCCTGCATATCCAGTTGACCACTGCTGTCTTTCTGACGGGTATGACCGCCCACGTTACGCAGCCACATACTGGTGACGGCTTCTTTGCCGGTCAGCGCGTCCACGTAATGCGTTTCGCCCAGACGATCCTGCAAACGGGTATTGAACAGCGTGTTCGCCGCCTGCAGGTTCATGCCGTACAGACCGGCTTCCGGACGCACCGCGTGTTCGCGCGGCGTCGGAGTTGGCGGCTGCGGATCGGTAGGATTCAGAGGATCCAGCGGAGTAACCGGAGACAGGGCGCTGCTCAGATACCAGTTTTTATTATTCTCGCCTTCACCACGATGCAGGGTGTAGTCATACGCACCGGCCACGATACGGCCATTTTGTTTAAACACACCGTCAGAATTGCCGCCAACGCTAATCAGTTCGATGCCCGACGTCGTCAGACCGCCCGCGCCCCCGGCGTTCAGTACTTTAACGTTCGTGCTGCCGGAGGTGTTGCCCGCAACGATCATCCGGTCCGTTGGCGAGCTGTCATCGCCCAGTTGGGTGTTCATCACGAGATTACCGTTAGTGCCTGTGTAATCACCGTCCACCGTCAGGGTTTTGAAGCTCGCGCTATCACGCGTCAGCATACGACGCTTTGTGGCGGCTGGCATAAAGGTCAGCGTGGAGTCATTTAGCGTCAGGTTGGTGAGCTGAGAACTTTTGGTCATGTTCCAGGCCGAGCCGTCGGCCAGCGACAGGTTATTCACTGCATTGCCGCTGGTGACCATCCCGCCGACGAAACGCGACTGGTTAATCGCATTCACATCAACCACGGCGGAATCCAGGGCTTCAATCGTCCCGACAACGTCGATTTTCTGCGGGTTAATCGTCACGCGGGAGTCGGCGTTTTCCGCCAGAATGGCAGTGGCATCCGGGTCGTTGTAGTTAACCCCCATCTGTACCCCACCGTTCAGCGTGATCTCGCCGCCTTTATTCGCCTGAACGTATTTCCAGCTCCCACTGCGGGTGGTATCGACAACATCAATGTTCAGACGACCATTAATGTCGATTTTACCCGCCGTGAGGGCATCTTCTTTACTGGCCATAATACCGGAACCGGTCGTCTGTTGATGCCCTTGAGTATCCAGGGTAATGGTCAGGTTATTACCGGTATATTGCGAGGAGCCCATTGAATCGACGCCTTCAAGAACCGTCTGATCCGCGCCTGATTTTAACAATACTGACGTCGTTCCATGAGTGGTGATGTACGAATCCAAATCGATGTCATCAATACCATCAGATAGCCAGATACCTGTAGCAACCGCCCCAACGCGATTGGCAGTGATATCGACCGCGGTATCACCAAAGGCTTCAATATAACCCGCGTTAGCATTAATACCGTCTGCAAACTCATCAGCAACGGATTTCACGGTGGCATTCTGATAACGAATAAGCGAGCGGTGAGTGGAATTTGTCGATTCTGAAACGATCCCCACGGAGTATTCCGTACTCTTGTTATTAACAATCAGGTTTTCAGCGTTGATGAGGGTTCCTTCTTTCGCATAAATGCCAAAAATGTGTCCCTTCGCTCCGGTGATGGTTGCATTCACCGTGGTGTCACCGGTCAGGGTAATCACGCCGTTATTCTTATCAGCGTAAATACCCATGATGTCCTTATTATCACGTTTGTGGCTGATGTTTATGGTTAAATCATCAGCAATAATCGCGCCTTTTTTCGCAAGATAGGCATCGCTTGATCCGCCGACATTGAGAATGCCAACCGCGAACATCGTGTGATAATCATTGTCCAGCGCCAGGTCAGGGCGTCCTTCAACCGTACCCGGAATGTAATCCCCGACAAGCTGATTAATGGTAGAACCTGACCCCAAATTGATTGTGCCGCTATTGGCAACAAAGACAGCGCCAGAGGCAAGTGAAAAATCGCCATCTTCAAACTCGCCCATGCCGCTAACAATCGGTGTTCCAGCCGGAGCCGTTACCGTAATCGCGCCATTGTTTTCCACGAAGAGGGTGTTGTCTTCCCCTGCGACGCTGATAATTTTATAGCTACCACCTGCAACCAGGGCACCACTGCCGGTGATAATGCCATCATCTTCATCATAAATTTTTGCATTTACGTTATTTGTCATTAACAGGCTGCCGATCAACAGCGCCATACTGGTTAATTTAAATTCTTTCATATCCCTATTCGCTTTTTTTAATAGACAAATACAGCACGGAATAAATTATATTTCTCAACGCTGCGTTTTGGTTTCCAGACAGAGCGAAAGCAATTTGAGTCAGACGATATCTGCCGAATTCCTTCCAGTAATTCATTCGTGCAACAGTGATTTATTTTTCATGTTGCTGAATGGATCACAAATGAATTGATCTTACGTAACTAAAGAAATCAGTTAAGTGTGAAGTGAAATAATGGATTACAGATGAAATGACGTTAATTTCGCAACAGGTATTGCATATAATAAAAGAGAGGGGTTGATGTCATCTTTATGATTTTTAAAGAGATAACATGTCTTAAATCCGATTTAAGATTTATTAAGATGTTTCATGGCGTAATTTAAACTCATCAGTATCATGACAGACAAATAAACCGCACGGGTAGGAATATTTCCTACCTGTGAATTTTTAAAAAACTATTACCCGCTGTGCGTGAAACAAGTTCGCCGCATTGACGAATATAGTCACTTTAAGCAGTTGGTTACCCTGAATGACTACTTCAATATCGACAATACCCTCGCGGACTAATACTCGCTCCTGATGTCTTTTCACCCGCAGCATTCTCCCTGAGGTGAAGAAGCGTCATAACGTGCAGCGTGTCGGATGGCATTACCATCCGACACCGAAATGCCTAACGACGGGAACGAACGATCTGGTAGCGTCGGGTAAAGTACTCAAACGGTGCGCTCCAGACGTGAACCAGACGGGTGAACGGGAAGAGCAGGAAGATGGTCATTCCCAGCACCAGATGCACGCGGAAGATAAACGCCACGCCGTCGAGGTGGGCAGAAGCCCCGCCACGGAAGGTGACAACCGACTGCGCCCATTCTACCAGTTTCAGCATTTCACTGCCGTCCGGGTGCTGGGCGGAGAACGGTATTGTGCTTAAGCCCAGAATGCACTGAATCAGCAGAATGCAGAGGATCAGGATATCTGCCGTGGACGAGGTGGCCCGGACGCGAGAGTTGGTCAGACGACGCACCAGCAAGCCCGCGCCGCCTACCAGCGTCAGTACGCCGCAGATCCCGCCGGCAATCATCGCCATCTGTTGTTTCACCGCAACAGGCAGGAACCAGGCGTACATCCAGTGTGGGGTTAACATGCCGAACAGGTGACCAAAGAAGATCCCCAGAATACCGATGTGGAACAAATTCGACCACAGGACCATCCCGCGCTTGTCCAGCATCTGACTGGAAGACGCCCGCCAGGTGTACTGGCCGTAGTCATAGCGCAGCCAACTGCCAAGGATAAACACCGTCCCGCAGAGATAGGGGTAGATGTCGTAAAAAAAGACGTTCAGGAACTGTATCATTTCGGGCCTCCCGCGCTGACGTCGACGTACTGTGGCGCCACGTCCTGGCTAAAGCGTCGTTGATATTGCTGTAACGGCGAACTGTCACAGGCCGTGGCGTTATCTTCGATAAATTTCACCTGTTCCTCTTCCCAGACGGCATCCAGCGCCTGTCGGGTATCATCACGGTCCTCGGCGTTCACCTGTTTCGTGACACTGTCACTTGATAGTGGGCTGCCCGCCAGAAAAAGCAGGGCATCAAACAGTTGATACCACGGCGTGTCGCGCTGCTTTAAGCGCCCGCCCAGCAGGGCCAGAATTGGAGCGACGTTCTGCAAACCTTCGCGCGCTTCCGCTTCCGGCAGTACGCTCAGGTATTCCAGATACAGTGGCAGATGGTCCGGCAGCTCGCGACAATCAAGCTGTAGCCCGACTTTCTCGTACTGCGCCAGCAAATCGACCATCGCCTGACCGCGATCGCGCGATTCAGCATGCACATGCTCGAACAACAGCAGCGAAGTGGCGCGCCCTCGATCAAACACTTCGCACCATTCGGCCTGTTTATCGAGCAGCGGCGCGCTGAGCAGGGTTTCGGTGAAGTCGGTGAGCATCGGCGCATCGTGTCGCACCAGCGCCAGCGCATCGTCCTTACACTCCCACAGTTGCTCATCCGGATACTCCATCAGCAGGCCAATCACCTTGAGGATTTGCATCATTCCCCCTCCGCTTTGTCACGTACTTCGGTGATGTTGATCGCGTCAATACGGCTACTGTTGAACAGATTAAATTTGGTATCGGAGCCGTGGCATCCATCACCGAAAGAGAAGCCGCAACCGTTGCGCTCAGGGAAGGCATCACGCGCCATTTCACGGTGGCTGGTCGGGATGACAAAACGGTCTTCGTAGTTGGCAATCGCCAGGTAGCGATACATCTCTTCAATCTGTTCCACGGTCAACCCGACTTCGTCAATCGCACGTGTGTCGGTGACGCCTTCCACGGTCTGCGAACGCATATAATGACGCATCGCCATCATGCGCTTCAGCGCCCGCAGCACCGGGCCGGTGTCGCCAGCGCTCAGCATATTGGCGAGGTACTGCACCGGAATACGCAGGCTTTCGATCGCCGGTAGTACGCCGTCGCTTTTCGGCAGTCCACCCGCATCGGCGTAAGACTGAATCGGCGACAGCGGCGGCACATACCAGACCATCGGCAGAGTGCGGTATTCCGGATGCAGCGGCAGCGCCAGCTTCCAGTCCATCGCCATTTTGTAAACTGGCGAACGCTGCGCCGCGTCGATCACGTTCTGTGGAATGCCCTGTTTAAGCGCTTCTTCTATCACCGCCGGGTCGTGCGGATTCAGAAACACGTCGCACTGACGCTCATAGAGATCGGTTTCATGCTCGGTGCTGGCCGCTTCTTCAATGCGGTCCGCATCGTAGAGCAGCACACCAAGATAACGGATGCGCCCGACGCAAGTTTCGGAACAGACCGTCGGCTGGCCCGATTCAATGCGCGGATAACAGAAAATGCATTTTTCGGATTTGCCGCTTTTCCAGTTGAAGTAGATTTTTTTGTATGGGCAGCCGCTGATGCACAGACGCCAGCCGCGGCATTTATCCTGATCGATCAGCACAATGCCGTCTTCTTCACGCTTGTAGATAGCGCCGCTCGGACAAGTGGCGACACAGCTTGGGTTCAGGCAGTGTTCACACAGACGCGGCAGATACATCATGAAGGTGTTTTCGAACTGGCCATACATCTCCTTCTGGATCTTGTCGAAGTTACGGTCTCGCGCGCGTTTTTCGAATTCGCCGCCGAGCAGCTCTTCCCAGTTCGGCCCCCAGATGATTTTGTCCATCCGCTTACCGTCAATCAACGAGCGGGGACGGGCGGTAGGTTGATGTTTGCCTTCCGGCGCGCTGTGCAAATGCTGATAGTCGTAGGTGAAGGGCTCGTAGTAATCATCGATTTGCGGAATGACCGGGTTGGCGAAGATTTTGGTGATGACGCCCATTTTGCCACCCAGACGTGGTCGGATTTTACCGTTCACGTCGCGAACCCAGCCGCCTTGCCACTCTTCCTGGTCTTCCCAGTTTTTCGGGTAGCCGATGCCGGGTTTCGTCTCAACGTTGTTAAACCACGCGTACTCCATTCCTTCACGTCCGGTCCAGACGTTTTTACAGGTGACGGAGCAGGTGTGGCAGCCAATGCATTTATCGAGGTTCAGTACCATGCCAACCTGTGAGCGTATCTTCATTTTTTCGCCTCCTGTACCTGATCCCGACCTTCATCATCCAGCCAGTCAATGTTTTTCATTTTTCTAATCATGATGAACTCGTCGCGGTTGGAGCCAACGGTACCGTAATAGTTAAAGCCGTAAGCAAGCTGCGCATAGCCACCAATCATGTGCGTCGGTTTCGGGCACACGCGGGTGACGGAGTTGTGGATCCCGCCGCGCATCCCGGTGACTTCCGAACCGGGGATATTCAGGATGCGTTCCTGGGCGTGGTACATCATCGTCATGCCGGGCGGCACGCGCTGGCTCACCACCGCACGGGCGGTGAGGGCGCCGTTGGCGTTGAAGGCTTCGATCCAGTCGTTATCCTCAATGCCGAGCTCTTTCGCATCCGTTTCACTGATCCAGACAATCGGCCCGCCGCGCGACAGCGTCAGCATTAGCAGGTTTTCGCTGTAGGTGGAGTGAATGCCCCATTTCTGATGCGGTGTCAGGAAGTTAAGCGCTTTCTCCGGGAAGCCGTTCGGTGGGATCTCCCGCATTTCGTTGACGCTGCGGGTGTCAATCGGCGGACGATAAGCCACGAGGCTTTCGCCGAATGCCCGCATCCATTGATGGTCCTGATACAGCTGTTGACGACCGGAGAGGGTACGCCACGGGATCAGTTCATGGACATTGGTATAGCCCGCGTTATAGGAGACATGCTCGCTTTCCAGTCCGGACCAGGTCGGGCTGGAGATGATTTTGCGTGGCTGTGCCTGAATATCACGAAAGCGAATCTTCTCGTCTTCTTTGTTGAGCGCCAGATGCGTATGTTCGCGACCAGTCATCGCGCCGAGCGCTTCCCATGCTTTCACGGCGACCTGACCGTTGGTTTCCGGGGCCAGAGCGAGGATCACTTCCGACGCGTCCAGCGCGGTTTCAATCAGCGGACGACCTTTCGCCGGGCCATCACGCTTGGTGTAGTTGAGCTTGCCGAGGAAATCGACCTCCGTCTGGGTGTTCCACGAAATGCCCTTGCCGCCGTTACCCAACTTGTCCATCAAGGGCCCGAGCGAGGTGAAACGCTCGTACGTCGCGGGGTAATCGCGCTCCACCACGGCAATGTTCGGCGCGGTTTTACCGGGGATTAACTCACATTCCCCTTTACGCCAGTCCTGGATGTCGAACGGCTGCGAAAGTTCTGCCGGTGAATCGTGCTGCAACGGCTGCAACACCACGTCGGTTTCTTGTCCCAGATGGCCGACACAGACCTCAGAAAAGACGCTGGCGATGCCTTTGTAGATTTCCCAGTCGCTTTTTGATTCCCACGCCGGATCCACCGCCGCAGACAGCGGATGAATAAACGGATGCATGTCCGAGGTATTCATGTCGTCTTTTTCATACCAGGTGGCAGTGGGCAGAACAATATCGGAGAACAGGCAGGTGCTGGACATGCGGAAGTCGAGCGTCACCAGCAGATCGAGCTTGCCTTCAATGGCGGGGGATTCCCATTCAACCTCTTCAGGTTTAATGCCTTCGCGGGAACCCAGCGCTTCCCCCTGAATGCCGCTCTCTGTTCCCAGTAAATATTTGAGCATGTACTCGTGGCCTTTACCGGAAGAACCAAGGAGGTTAGAGCGCCAGACAAACAGGTTACGCGGATGGTTCTTGCCGCTGTCGGGTTGTTCGCAGGCAAAACGAATATCGCCGGATTTCAACGCCTGAACGGTGTATTCCACGGGAGACAAGCCGGCTTTTTCGGCGCTGGCCTTCACCGTCAGCGGGTTGAGGTTGAGCTGCGGCGCAGAAGGCAACCAGCCCATGCGCTCGGCACGCACGTTGAAATCGATCAGATGACCGGTGAATTTCGAGGCATCCGCCAGCGGTGAGAGCAGTTCCTGGGCGGTGAGTTTTTCATAGCGCCACTGACTGGCGTGATTATAGAAAAACGAAGTGCTATTCATCTGGCGCGGCGGACGGTTCCAGTCGAGCGCAAAAGCCAGCGGTAGCCAGCCGGTTTGCGGACGCAGTTTTTCCTGGCCGACATAGTGCGCCCAGCCGCCGCCGCTCTGTCCGACACAGCCGCAGAACACGAGGATGTTGATCATTCCCCGGTAGTTCATGTCCATGTGATACCAGTGGTTGACACCGGCACCAAGGATAATCATCGAGCGACCGTGGGTTTTATGTGCGGTATCGGCAAACTCACGGGCGATGGTTTCAATCTGGAAACGCGGCACGCCGGTGATCTGCTCCGCCCACGCCGGGGTATAGGCCTTCACCTCGGCATAATCCTTCGCACCGTACATGTCATCCAGACCGCGATCGAGGCCGTAGTTGGCCAGCACCAGATCGTAAACGCTGACCACCGGACAACGGCGGCCATCGGCAAGCGTCAGTTGCTTTACTGGCAACTGGCGCACCAGTACCGGTTCCTGCTTCACGCTGCGAAAATGCGGGTTTTCGTTGCCGCCAAAATAGGGGAATGCGACGCCCAATACCTCATCATGCTGACCAAGCAATGACAGCGACAGCTCGGTTTCCGTACCCGCCGCCAGCGACTCAAGGTTCCATTTACCTTTTTCGCCCCAGCGGAAACCAATCGAGCCGTTAGGCACTACCAGTTCACCGGTGGTGTTGCAGGCGACCGTTTTCCACTCCGGATTATTACTTTCGCCCAGACCGTCGACCAGATCCGAGGCGCGCATCATTCGTCCTGGCACATAGCTGCCGTCTTCACGGGCGTCCAGTAATACCAGCATCGGCATATCGGTATAGCGACGGCAGTAGTTAAGGAAGTAGTCGCTGGGATTGTCGAGGTGGAACTCTTTTAAGATCACGTGGCCCATTGCCATCGCCAGCGCGCTGTCGGTACCTTGTTTTGGTGCCAGCCACTGATCGCTGAGTTTGGCGACTTCGGAGAAGTCAGGGGTAATGGCGACCGTTTTCGTCCCTTTGTAACGGACTTCGGTAAAGAAGTGTGCATCCGGAGTACGCGTTTGCGGTACGTTGGAGCCCCAGGCGATGATATAGCTGGAGTTGTACCAGTCGGCCGATTCCGGCACGTCAGTCTGCTCGCCCCAGGTCATCGGTGACGCGGGCGGTAAGTCGCAGTACCAGTCGTAAAAACTCAGGCAGGTACCGCCGAGCAGGGAAAGGTAGCGGGTCCCGGCGGCGTAGGAGACCATCGACATTGCCGGGATCGGCGAGAAACCGGCGACGCGGTCCGGTCCATAGGTTTTCACCGTCCAGACGTTGGCGGCGGCAATCAACTGGTTAAGCTCTTTCCAGCTGGAGCGGATGAATCCACCGCGTCCGCGTACCTGCTTGTAGCTCTGGCTCTTTAGCGGGTCGTTCATGATTGACTCCCACGCCAGCACCGGATCGGCATGGGTGGACAGCGCGTCACGCCACAGTTCGATCAGACGCTTACGCACCAGCGGGTATTTCAGGCGGTTGGCGCTGTACAGATACCAGGAGTAGCTGGCACCACGCGGGCAGCCGCGCGGTTCATGGTTAGGCAGATCCGGACGCGTCCGGGGATAGTCGGTCTGCTGGGTTTCCCAGGTCACCAGACCATTTTTGACGTAGATTTTCCAGCTACAGGAGCCGGTACAGTTCACCCCGTGGGTAGAACGGACAATCTTGTCAAACTGCCAGCGCTGACGATAGCTGTCTTCCCAGTCCCGGTTGGTATGCATCACCTGGCCGTGACCGTCAGCAAAGGTGTCACCCTTTTGTTTAAAGTAACGGAAGCGATCCAACAGTTTACTCATGACATTTCTCCTGCTCCATAGGGTCTTGTAGGCCGGATAAGTCCTGGAGACCTGATAAGACGCCGCGGCGTCGCTATCAGGCGTAAAATTCTTGCCGGATAGGCGCAAGCGCCTTATCCGACCTACAAAACATCGGTGAATATGTTGTTATTTTTGCTTCGGTTTACGGCGGCCATAGACCAGCCAGGTCACCAGCACGCAGACGATGTAAAACACCAGAAAGATTTTCATGGCACCGACGGGAGAACCGGTCATCGCCAGCGAACTGCCGAAGGCCTTAGGAATGAAAAAGCCGCCGACGGCGCCAATCGCGGAAATAAAGCCCAGCGCGGCGGCGGTGTCGGTCACCGCTTCACGCTGTGCCTGTTCGTCAGTGCCACCACGCAGTTTTACCCTGTAGATGGTGAGCTGGCGGAAGATGACGGCGATCATCTGGAAGGTAGAGCCGCTGCCCAGACCGGCGGTCAGGAACAGCCCCATAAAGACCAGATAGAAGGCAATAAAGCTGCCGGAACCGGAGCCGGGAAGTGTCAGGAAGAGCAGGGCCGAGAACAGCGCCATAAAGATGAAGTTAATCAGCGTCACCCGGACGCCGCCGAACTTATCAGAGATGACACCACCTGCAGAACGCGCCAGCGCGCCGATAAACGGGCCAAAAAACGCCAGATTGAGGATGTTCGCGTCAGGGAACTGCGTCTTCGCCAGCATGGCAAAACCCGCGGAAAAGCCGATGAACGATCCGAATGTGGCCAGATAGAGCAGGCTCAACAGCCAGAGGTGAAAGCGCTTGAGCACCGGTAACTGAGACGCAATAGAGGCTTTGGAACTAGCAATATCATTGGTGCCAACCCAGGCGGCAATCGTGGCAATCGCCAGCAGCGGCACCCAGATCCAGGCGGCGTTTGCCAGTGAGAGCAGTGACCCATCGGGTTGCGGTACGCCCTGAACGCCGAGGAAGGCGAAGATCGGCAGAAAGATCACCAGCGGCGCGACGAGTTGCATCACGCTGACGCCGAGATTACCCAGTCCACCGTTCACTCCCAGCGCGCTGCCTTGTTTCGATTTTGGGAAAAAGAAGCTGATGTTGCCCATGCTGGAAGCAAAATTTGCGCCAGCAAAACCGCACAGCAGCGCGATAATGATAAATACCTCGAAAGGGGTGGTGGTATTTTGCACCGCAAAGCCGAGCCAGACGCAAGGAATAATCAGGATTGCGGTACTAAACACCGTCCAACGGCGTCCGCCAAATATAGGCACCATAAAGGAGTAGGGAACACGTAATATTGCACCAGAAAGAGAAGGTAATGCGGTCAATAAAAAGAGTTGATCGGTGGTGAAATTAAAACCAATTTTATTAAGATTGACGGCAACGGCACTAAATAACATCCAGACGCAGAAGGCGAGTAAAAGGCAAGCAACTGAGATACAAAGGTTTCTTCGCGCTATGTGCTTTCCTTTATTTTCCCAAAATGCAGGATTTTCCGGCTTCCAGTCACTCAAAAGATAACGATTATTTTTCTCATTTTGTCGTGCCATATTACCCCTCACATGCACAGATCGTTCATAAAAAAAAAGAAATAGTCTGCGTAAAAGGGCGCCATACGCCCTTTTTAGAATTTATTAATGCTTTTAGGAATATTGATGAAAGGATAGATAAAAATGCGCAACCACGCGGAGCGAAGGGGGAATAACAGGTTGCTTAAGTGTTACCAAATGTAAATAAAAAGTATAAGTGATTAACCTTCATTCGTTCAGGAAAAAAGCTCCAGCTCAATCATGCGATCAAGATGGCGATCAAACGCCGGATCGGCCATCTCCTGAATGCCGAGAACGTACATGCCATCAAGGCCACAGACCAGCGCAATCAGGCGCCAGGCGATGTCGGCAGGGGCGGAGGCGGGGGTGAACTCTCCGGCGGCGAGTCCGCTTTCGATAATCGTGACCGTTTCCTCGTGCCACATGCGCATGGTGAGGAGATAAGCGCTTTTGATTTCCGGGTCTTTATCCGCAAGGATCTGCGCTTCGCGCCAGAGCTTAATGTAGGGCTCGAATCCGCGATCATCACTGCCCAGCGCGGCGTGCAGACGCGTGCGCCAGGTGGCATCTTCCGCGACCAGTTCCGCATCCAGCAAGGTGCGAATCAGACGAACAAAAGCCTGTGATTTCAGTTCGCCAGCGGAGGTGAAATGGTGGTGGACTTGCCCGGTGGCCACTTTTGCTTCTGTGGCTATCCGTCGGACGGTCATGGCCGAAAAACCGTCTTCGAGCGCCACGCGCATGGCGGCCTGCAATATCACTTCGCGACGCTCATCTTTGTTCAGATAGCTCATATCCCCTCCATTCTTTGCGGAGAGGCAGTGTATCAACAAGCTGGACAACCGTTCAATTGTTACACGCTACAACTGAAGCGAGAGTTCCATCGCGGAACGACGCAGGGGGGCCAGCGCTTTTTCCTTCAACGCGGCGGCGCTCATTGATGACGCCGGCACCCCGACATTGAGGGCCGCCACCACGTTGCCACTGCGGGAAAGCAGCGGAACGGCCAGGGAACAGAGTCCAACTTCGATCTGTCGGTCAGCCAACGCGTAGCCCTGGATACGTACCCGTGCGATCTCTTCCCGCAGCGCCGTCAGGTCGCAAATCGTATGCGGGGTATAGCGGAGGAGTTGAGCGCGTGACAATGTCACCTCTAACTGTTCTTCGGGAAGCGCGCTAAGCAGCACGCGACCCATCGACGTGGCCCATGCGGGCAGACGGCTACCGCGTCCAATGTCGACGCTGAGCAGGTTATTCACCGCCGCGCGGGCGATATACAGTACGTTATCGCCATCAAGCGTGGCAGCAGAACAGGATTCGCCGAGTGATTTACCCAGATTATCCAGCGCGGCCTGCGCCACTTTTGCCAACGGCGTACCGGCGAGATAGGCGTGACCCACGGCCAGTACGCGTGGCAGCAGTTCATAACTGCGGCCGTCGGGACTGTGCACCATGCCCAGTGCCGCCAGGGTATAGAGACAGCGACGCACAGCCGCACGGGAAATCTGCGTTTTCTGGCTGAGTTGTGAAATCGTCAGGCGCTGACGTTGAGGAGTAAACGCATTCAGGACTTCCAGACCCCGCGCCAGGGACAGCATAAAATTAGGGTCAGACTTAGCCGGCGGGCTATTGATAACTATCTGATTTTTATCGCTCATTGAGTCCTTCTCCTGTGCAACGCAAATCTTAAACCGCATCAACTATACCGCGCGAATGAACGCGAGCCCGGGAATATCCCCATTTTCCCACCGGGATCACACTATTAACCTCAACGTAACAATCACGCCGATAATCGCACAACATTTCGATTATCGCCGTTGACCACCTCCATAGCACACACCTATTGTCAAAAGCATCGTCACCGTGGGTTATCACCGGTGGCACGAAAAGTAATGATATTTATGCTCAGGAAGAAACGAATGACTGCGACCGTTGAACATATTGAAAGCTGGGTGGTTGATGTCCCGACGATTCGGCCTCACAAACTTTCCATGACCACGATGGGGTGCCAGACGCTGGTGATTGTCCGGATCACACGTTCAGACGGGATCTGCGGCATTGGCGAAGCCACTACTATTGGTGGTCTGAGCTATGGGGTGGAAAGTCCGGAGGCGATTCAGTCCGCGATTACGCACTATTTCACACCTCTGTTGAAAGGCCAGCCTGCCGGGAATCTGAATGCGCTGACGTCGCGTATTCGCAGTGCAATCAAAGGCAACACCTTTGCCAAATCGGCTATTGAAACCGCGCTGCTGGATGCCCAGGGAAAAGCGTTAGGACTGCCGGTTTCCGCACTGCTGGGCGGCGCGCTGAATACCGTCCTGCCGGTCTTATGGACGCTCGCCAGCGGCAACACGGACAACGATATTGCCGAGGGACAGCGGCTGCTGGATGCCGGGCGGCATCGGGCATTTAAGCTGAAGATCGGCGCCCGGGAGCTGGAAACCGACCTGCGTCATACCCGTGCCATTGTGGAGGCGCTGGGGGATCGCGCCAGCATCCGTGTTGACGTCAACCAGGCGTGGGATGCCACTTCAGCGGCAAAAGGATGTCGGGAACTGGCGGCCATGGGCGTTGACCTGATTGAGCAACCGGTGAGCGCCGAAGACAACAATGCGCTGGTACGCCTGAGTCATCGCAGTGACGCAGCGATCCTGGCGGATGAATCCGTTGCCAGCCATTTCGACGGTTATCGTCTGGCGCAGCAGGGGTTCAGCGGCGCCTATGCGCTGAAGATTGCCAAAGCCGGTGGACCGGCCAGCGTGCTGAAACTGGCGCACGTTGCACAGGCGGCAGGAATCGGACTGTACGGCGGCACGATGCTCGAAGGTACCGTGGGTACGGTGGCATCACTGCATGCATGGTCAACTCTGCCGTTGCAGTGGGGCACAGAGATGTTTGGCCCGCTGCTGTTAAAAGATGACATCGTCAGCTTTCCGCTCTCCTTCGCCGATGGTTGTGTCACGCTGCCGCAAGCACCGGGACTGGGAGTCGAACTGGATGAGGAAAAACTGCAGTTTTATGCCCGCAAGCGTCGGGAATAACAGGAGAGACAAATGTTATTTAAAGTGGATATGACCGTGAAGATTCCTTACGGAATGCCGGCGAATGAAATTGAAGAGATTAAATCACGGGAAAAAGCCTATTCCCAACAGTTACAACGAGACGGTAAATGGCGACATATCTGGCGCGTTGCAGGGCAGTACGCCAATGTCAGTATCTTTGATGTCGATGATCCCGAAGAATTACACCGGATATTAATGGCACTGCCGTTATATCCATTTATGGATATTCGCATCGAAGCGCTGTGCCGCCATCCATCGTCTATTCAGAATAACGACCGATAATATCAGTACCGCATGCCGGAAATGATCCGGCATAACCCTACAGACAATAATAAGCGAGACGCATTATGAGCCATTCTTTTATCCAACAAGATGACGTACAGAAATTATTGCGTGAAGGTGCCGGATTAAATGGGCCGGAAGGGAATGAACGTTTTAAATCGATTATTCATCGCCTGCTCGGTGATATTTGTACCCTTATTGATGATTATAATGTCACGCAGGAAGAATTCTGGCATGCGGTGAATTATCTGCATGAACTGGGCGGACGTCAGGAAGCGGCCCTGCTTGCTGCCGGTCTGGGTCTGGAACACTTCCTCGATCTGCGCCAGGAAGCGATCGAATCCCGCCAGTCATCAGAGACCGGTACCCCGCGTACCATCGAAGGGCCATTGTATGTGGCTAACGCACCGCTGGCTGATGGCTATGCCCGGATGGATGACGGCAAAGATGCTGGCGAAGTGATGTGGTTGCACGGTCAGGTCAAGGACGTACACGGACAACCGGTGGCCGGGGCGATTGTCGATATCTGGCATGCCAACACGCTGGGCAATTACTCTTTCTTCGATCAGAGCCAGAGCGACTACAACCTGCGCCGTCGCATTCGTACCGACGCTGAAGGGCGCTACAGCGTGCGCAGTATTCTGCCTTTGGGTTACGGTTGCCCGCCGGACGGCCCGACGCAGAAATTGCTCAATCAACTGGGCCGCCACGGCAACCGCCCGGCGCACATCCACTTCTTTGTCTCTGCGCCGGGCTTTAAGCACCTGACCAGTCAGATCAACCTGAACGGTGACCAGTATCTGTGGGATGATTTCGCCTTCGCTACCCGTGATGGTCTGATTGCCGACCCGGTGAAAATCAGCGATCCGGCGTTGATTCAGCAACGCGACCTTGCCGGTGAACATACAGAAGTCTGTTTCGACTTTACGCTGTGCGCGGCGCAACGTGCTGAAGAAGAGCAACGAATTACCCGACTGCGCGCTCAGGAATAATACGCGACGCCTGTCTGACCCATATCGTTTTATACCCTACATAATTTGAGCGCAGCCAACACAACTGCCACTTGAAGTATGACGGGTATATACATCCTGAATTATGCAGGAGGGATACACTCATGCAAAAAACGCTCTCGGCATTAAAAGATAAAATCACGCAGGCTCTGATTGTGGATCGTGATAATCATATTTATCGTTGCCATCGTTCTATATTTACCGATGAGCAGTTATTTAATCTGGAACTCAAACATATCTTCGAAGGGAACTGGGTATTTCTGGCGCATGAAAGTCAGATCCCGGAACCCGGTGATTATTTTACGCTGACCCTGGGACGTCAACCGATCATTATTACCCGCGATAAAAAGAACAAACTGCATGCGCTTATTAATAGCTGTGCACATCGTGGCGCGATGTTATGTCGACGAAAGACGGGAAACAAAAACTCCTTTACCTGTCCGTTTCACGGCTGGACCTTCAGTAATAACGGCAAACTGTTGAAGGCGAAAGATGAAAGTACCGGTGGTTATCCGGAGACATTCAGGCATGACGGGTCGCACGATCTGAAATCGCTTCCGCGCTTTGCCTCATATCGCGGATTTCTGTTCGGTAGTCTGAGTGAAGATGTGCTGCCGCTGGAAACCTACCTCGGCGAGACCAGCAAAATTATCGATCTGATGGTCGATCAGGCTCCCGAGGGGCTGGAAGTCCTGAAAGGTTCGTCCAGCTATGTCTATGAAGGCAACTGGAAACTGGGGGCGGAAAACGGGGCTGACGGCTATCACGTCAGCGTGGTGCACTGGAATTATGCCTCAACCATGTCGCGCCGTAATTACGAAGCGGAAGGCACGCGGGCGGTGGATGCCAACGGCTGGTCTAAGAGTCTCGGCGGTGGTTACGGGTTTGAACACGGTCATATGCTGCTGTGGACGCGGGCGATGAACCCTGAAGTCCGCCCGGTTTACGATCATCGTGAGCGGTTAAAGGCGGAATTTGGTGAAAATCGCGCCGACCAGATGGTCAATGAGACACGGAATTTGTGTCTCTATCCCAACGTGTACCTGATGGATCAGTTTTCCACGCAGATCCGCGTGATTCGCCCCATCGCGGTCGATAAAACCGAAGTGACGATCTGGTGCTTTGCGCCTAAAGGCGAATCTGACCAGGCTCGCGCGCTACGCATTCGCCAGTATGAGGATTTCTTTAACGTCAGTGGGATGGGAACCCCCGACGATCTGGAAGAGTTCAGCGCCTGCCAGCGCGGCTATCTGGGAGAAAATCTGGCGTGGAGCGATCTCAGTCGCGGCGCGCTGCACTGGGTAGATGGTCCGGATGAACATGCGCAACAGGCAGGATTCAGACCGCTGTTGAGTGGTGTGAAGTCCGAAGATGAGGCGCTCTACATCGCTCATCATCATCACTGGCAAAACCTGATGCTCGCAGCGGTGGAAAAAGAACAGCAGCAATATGAACAGTCGATTACGCAACGCGTGGAGGTGGGCGGATGTTAACGCTTGAACAGGTTCGCCAGTTTCTCTACTACGAAGCGCGGTTGCTGGACGATCGCCAGTGGGACGCGTGGCTCAACTGCTATAGCCCGAAGGTAGTCTTCTGGATGCCCGCCTGGGGCGATGATGATAAAACCACCCGCGACCCACAGCGGGAGATTTCGCTTATCTATTATCCCAACCGGGACGGACTGGAAGATCGGGTGTACCGCATCAAAACCGAACGTTCCGGCGCCAGCACCCCGGAGCCGCGTACCACGCATATGATCAGCAACGTCGAACTGCTGGGCGAGAAAGAAGGCGGCATCGAGGTGCGCTACAACTGGGTCACTTACAGCCACCGTTATCAGCATACCGATGCCTACTTCGGCACCACACACTGCACGCTGGTTGAACAGGACGGCCAGCCGCAAATCACGCGGAAAACCGTGCGACTCAATAACGACTATATCCGTCAGGTGATTGACGTTTACCATATTTAAGAGGTGCTTATGAGTTTTACAATTGCACTCAATTTTGAGGACGGCATCACCCGTTTTATTCAATGCAACGCCGGTGAAAAGGTACTGGATGCCGCTTACCGGCAGAAGGTGAACCTGCCGATGGATTGCTCCGACGGCGTTTGCGGCACCTGTAAATGCCACTGCGCCAGCGGCGATTACGCGCTGGGAGAGGACTTTCTGGAAGAGGCGCTGAGCGAGGATGAAGCCACTGCACGACAGGTGCTGACCTGCCAGATGATCCCCGCCAGCGACTGTGTCATTGACGTGCCGGTCGCAGCGGCACAGTGTAAAACCAGCATCACGACGACGCATGCAGATGTGCTGGCGATCAATGCGCTCTCGGACACCGCGATTGAACTGGTCGTACGCCCGGATACCGCGCTCCATTTTCTCTCCGGGCAGTACATCAACATTCAGGTTCCGGGGACGACGCAGCAGCGTGCCTACTCATTCAGTTCGCTGCCGGGCAGTAACGAAGGACACTTTCTGATCCGTAATGTGCCCGGTGGGTTGATGAGTCAGTGGCTGACCCAGCGCGGACAACCCGGTGATACCGTTACGCTTAGCGGTCCGATGGGCAGTTTTTATCTGCGCCACGGCGAACGCCCGGTGCTGATGCTGGCTGGCGGTACCGGACTGGCCCCGATGCTGTCCATGCTGGAAACGCTCGCTGCGCAGGGGAGCCAGCGTCAGATCTCGTTACTGTATGGCGTGACCTATGATGTCGACCTGGTCAAAACCGACGCGCTGGACGCCTTTCAGCAGAAACTGGCTGACTTCCGCTGGTTACCGGTTGTCGCTGACGCGCAAAGTGGTTGTCCACAGCGCGGGTTTGTCACCGATCATCTTAGCGAGGCGATGCTCAATCAGGGCGATGTGGATATTTATCTTTGTGGTCCGCCGCCGATGGTCAATGCCATCACCACGGCGTTACGCGAGCGGGGCATTACGCCAGCCGGATTCTGGTACGAAAAATTTATCGCCAGCCAGAGTGCGGCGGCGTAAGGAGCCTCTATGCGATTTAACGATAAAGTTGTGGCCATTACCGGCGCGGCGCAGGGAATTGGTCGCCAGACCGCTATTCAGGCCGCGCAAGAAGGGGCGCGGCTGTTGCTTATCGATCGTTCCCGCCACGTCCATGAACTGGCGGCAACGCTGGCGTCGGGTGGGTGTCAGGTGCTGGCGCTGGAAGCGGACCTGGAACAATGGGAAAGCACCGAACAGGTTTTTGCCGCAGGCGTCGCGCATTTTGGACAACTGGACGTGCTGGTCAATAACGTCGGCGGGACTATCTGGGCCCGACCGTTTGCCGAATACCAGCCGGATCAGATTGAGAAAGAGATCCGTCGTTCGCTGTTTCCGACACTGTGGGGCTGCCGCGCAGCGCTCCCGTGGATGCTGAAACAGGGGCGCGGCAGTATTGTGAATATCTCTTCTGTTGCCACAGGCGGGGTAAACCGCGTGCCATATTCAGCCGCGAAGGGCGGCGTCAACGCGCTAACACGATCGATTGCAATGGAATACAGCGGCTGCGGTATTCGCATCAATGCGGTGGCACCCGGAGGGACCGACGCCCCGGCGCGTCTCGTTCCGCGTAATGACGAAACGCCGTCCGCCCAGGAGCAGGCGTGGTATCAGCAGGTGATTGATCAGACCATCGACAGCAGTCTGATGCACCGCTATGGCACGCTGGCGGAGCAGGCGAATGCGATCCTGTTCCTCGCCAGCGATGACGCCAGCTATATTACCGGCATCATCTTACCGGTTGCCGGAGGCGATCTCGGCAAAGACATATGCTCGCCCCCCTTACGCCTTCTCGATGTTAACTAAAAACGCTTTGTACTCCGGCGTTTGCGAGTTTGAGTCACCGACGTTTGGCGTCAGGGTGTTGGCGATATAGCCTTTACGCGCCACCCCTTCAAAGCCCCAGTGCAGCGGGATCCCGACGGTTTCAACCTCCTGACCGTTGACGTGCAGCGTACGCAGACGACGTGTCACCACCGCAACCGCACGAATGAATCCGCGCTTGCTGCTTACCTTCACGTAGTCACCGTTGCCAATGCCTTTGGCGGCGGCCAGCGTTTCGCTGATCTCCACAAACTGTTCCGGCTGCGCGATAGCGTTCAACAGCGCGTGCTTGGTCCAGGTGTGGAAGTGTTCGGTCAGACGATAGGTCGTTCCGACATACGGGAACGCGTCCTTCTTCCCTAAGCGCAAGACGTCATCTTCATAGATGCGCACGACCGGGCTGGACACCACGTTCGGATGCAGCGGGTTAGTACCCAGCGGCGTTTCCATTGGTTCGTAGTGTTCAGGGAACGGGCCTTCCGCCAGTTTATCAAGGGCAAACAAGCGCCCCAGTCCTTCGGGCTGCATGATAAACGGGCCGGTTGCGCTGCCCGGAGGCGCGGTGTTGAAGTCCGGGATATCGTTACCCGTCCATTTCGCCCCGTCCCACTGGATCAGCATGCGTTTCGCATCCCACGGCTTACCGTTGATATCCGCTGAAGCGCGGTTATACAGCACGCGACGGTTCAGCGGCCATGCCCATGCCCAACCCAACGTGTTGCCCAGCCCTGATGGGTCGGCATTATCGCGGTTGGCCATCTGGTTGCCCTTCTCCGTCCAGCTACCGGTGTAGATCCAGCAGGAAGACGAGGTCGTTCCATCATCACGCAGTTGCGCGAAGCTGGTGAGCAGTTGCCCTTTCTTCGCAATCAGCACGCCGTTGGCGTCATAGAGATCGGCTAACGCGTAGCCGTTGTTCTCTTTCGCCACTTCTTCTGACTCTGGGTGATCCGGCTGTTTGTAGTCCCAGCGCATTTTCAGCAGCGGTTCCACACCTTTACCGCCTTCTGTGCGATACATTTCGCGCAGACGATGGTAAAGCCCGGCCAGAATTTCACCGTCGTTACGCGCTTCACCCGGTGCATCCTGACCTTTCCAGTGCCACTGTAGCCAGCGCCCGGAGTTGGCAATGGAGCCATCTTCTTCAGCAAAACAGGTGGATGGCAGGCGGAACACTTCCGTCTGAATGGACGCCGGATCGACATCGTTCGACTCGCCGTGGTTCTGCCAGAAGGTTGAGGTTTCAGTCACCAGCGGATCGATCACCACCATGTACTTCAGCTTGCTCAGGCTGCGAACCACTTTGTTTTTGTCCGGGAAGGACGCAACCGGGTTGAAGCCCTGACAGATGTAGCCGGTGACTTTCCCGCTATCCATCATGTTGAAGTATTTAATGACGTCGTAGGCCTGATCCCATTTCGGCAACCAGTTAAAGCCCCAGTCATTCTCTTTCTGCGCATCATCGCCGTAGAACGCTTTCATCAGGCTGACGGCAAACTTCGGATAGTTGCTCCAGTAGTTCACCTGATCCGCCAGCGTGGCTTTCGGCGTGTTGGCGTTCAGCCAGGTCTGCCAGTCGCTCTGCTTTTCCGACGGCAGCGTCAGATAACCAGGCAGACTGGTGGAAAGCAGTCCG
The DNA here is from genome assembly GCF_002934585.1 of Citrobacter sp. CFNIH10. NCBI lineage: Bacteria > Pseudomonadati > Pseudomonadota > Gammaproteobacteria > Enterobacterales > Enterobacteriaceae > Citrobacter > Citrobacter sp. CFNIH10. The sequence continues at coordinate 3,811,061 of NZ_CP026216.1, read as the reverse complement.
AGGTCAGTCAGCCCCTGAATATTCGAGTGACCACGCAGGGCGTTCACGCCGCCGCCGGCCATCCCCATGTTGCCGAGCAACAGCTGGATCATCGCCATCGTGCGGATGTTCTGCGCCCCGACCGTATGTTGGGTCCAGCCCAGCGCATACAGGAACGTGGTTGTACGATCCGCCGCACTGGTGGAGGCCAGCACGTCACACACTTTCAGGAAGTCAGCCTTCGGCGTCCCGCAAATGTTCTCGACGACGTCCGGCGTATAGCGGGAAACGTGCTGTTTCAGCAAATTCCATACACAGCGCGGATGCGACAGAGTGTCATCGCGTTTGGCATAGCCGTTTTCATCGAACTGGTAGTTCCAGGACGACTTATCGTACTGCCGTTTTTTCGCGTCATAACCGCTGAATAAACCGTCATCAAAGGTAAAATCATCCCGTACCAGCAGGCTGGCATTGGTGTAATGCCTGACATATTCGGCGTTAATTTTGTTATTTTCAATCAGATACCGCAGCACACCGGACAGGAACGTAATGTCCGTGCCGGAGCGAATCGGCGCATAAATATCCGCAACCGAGGCGGTACGGGTAAAACGGGGATCGACAACAATCAGCGTGGCGTCATTGTTGTTCTTCGCTTCCATCGCCCAGCGGAAACCCACTGGATGGGCTTCAGCGGCGTTACCGCCCATCACCATCACGACGTTGGCGTTTTTGATATCAACCCAGTGGTTGGTCATCGCACCGCGACCAAATGTTGGAGCAAGACTTGCTACCGTTGGTCCGTGTCAGACGCGCGCCTGGTTGTCTACTGCCAGCATGCCAAGTGAGCGCACAAATTTTTGCGTCAGCATGCCGGTTTCATTACTGGCGGCGGAGGCGCAGAGCATCCCCGTGGAAAGCCAGTCTTTGGAAACGCAGGACATCATCAAACGGTCCGCAACAAACACGATTACGCCGCCACCGCAGGCGCGTGATTACAAAGCCGAGGTCGCCAAGCTCATTGACGTCTCCTCCTGTGTGGGCTGCAAAGCCTGCCAGGTGGCCTGCTCTGAGTGGAACGATATCCGTGACGAGGTAGGACATTGTGTCGGGGTGTACGACAACCCCGCCGATCTCAGCGCCAAGTCCTGGACGGTGATGCGTTTTAGCGAAACCGAACAGAACGGCAAACTGGAATGGCTGATTCGTAAAGACGGCTGCATGCACTGTGAAGATCCGGGCTGCCTGAAGGCCTGCCCGTCTGCAGGTGCAATCATCCAGTATGCCAACGGGATTGTCGATTTTCAGTCCGAGCACTGCATTGGCTGCGGCTACTGCATCGCCGGGTGTCCGTTTAATATTCCGCGCCTTAATAAAGAGGACAACCGCGTCTATAAATGTACACTCTGCGTCGATCGCGTCAGCGTGGGTCAGGAACCGGCCTGTGTCAAAACCTGTCCGACCGGGGCGATTCATTTCGGCACCAAACAAGAGATGCTGGAAATGGGCGAGCAGCGCGTCGCGAAGCTAAAAGCGCGCGGCTACGAACATGCTGGTGTCTATAACCCTCAGGGCGTTGGCGGTACGCATGTGATGTATGTCCTGCATCACGCGGATCAGCCGGAGCTCTACCACGGTTTACCGAACGAGCCGAAAGTCGACACCTCTATCAATCTGTGGAAAGGGGCGCTGAAGCCACTGGCGGCCGCCGGATTTATCGCCACCTTTGCCGGGCTGATCTATCACTACATCGGTATAGGTCCGAACAAAGAAGTGGACGATGACGAGGAGGACCATCATGAGTAAATCGAAAATGATTGTGCGCACGAAGTTCATCGATCGCGCCTGTCACTGGACGGTGGTGATTTGCTTCTTCCTGGTCGCGCTGTCGGGGATTTCATTTTTCTTCCCGACGCTGCAATGGCTGACGCAAACCTTCGGTACGCCGCAGATGGGACGCATTTTGCACCCGTTCTTTGGCGTGGCGATCTTTATCGCGCTGATGTTCATGTTTGTCCGCTTCGTTCACCACAACATCCCGGACAAGAAAGACATACCGTGGCTGAAAAACATTGTCGAAGTGCTGAAAGGCAACGAACACAAAGTGGCGGATGTCGGCAAATATAATGCCGGGCAGAAGATGATGTTCTGGTCGATCATGAGCATGATTTTTGTGCTGCTGGTGACCGGCGTGATTATCTGGCGTCCGTATTTCGCGCAGTATTTCCCGATGCAGGTGGTGCGTTACAGCCTGCTGATCCACGCAGCGGCAGGGATCATTTTGATCCACGCCATCCTCATTCATATGTACATGGCATTCTGGGTGAAGGGATCGATTAAAGGGATGGTTGAAGGGAAGGTGAGTCGCCGCTGGGCGAAGAAGCACCACCCGCGCTGGTACCGTGATATCGAGAAAGCAGAAGCGAAAAAAGAGAGTGAAGAAGGGCTAAACTAATTACTTTTTCAGCAGATGAAGGCGCTACGCAGGTAGCGCCTTTTTTTTGCCATAAAAACGTCATGATCCTGTCATTAGCTAAACGTAACGTGTTGTCTTCACAAATAACCGAAGAGTTAACCAACAATGCATCTGGTCAAAAAATTGCTCGCTGTGAGCGTACTTCTTTCCGCGTCAGTTCAGGCGCAGAACATTCTCGAATTCCCACAGCCGGAGAACAATCCGGAAGAATTTTACGCCGTGACGGAAATCCCGGCAGGCGGGATCATTAAATATGAAACCGACGCCAATACCGGCTTTATCGTTGCAGACCGCTTTCAGTCGATGCCGGTGGCCTATCCGGCAAACTACGGTTCGCTGACCCAGTCGCTGGCAGGTGATGGCGATCCACTGGATGTGATTTTCTATACCCGCGCGCCGATGGCTCCGGGTACGCTGATCAAACTGCGTGCGATTGGCGTACTGAAAATGATTGATGGCGGCGAGAAGGATGACAAAATTGTGGCGGTTCCCGCCAGCAAAATTGATCCTACGTATGACAATATCAAGGAACTGGCCGACCTGCCGAAAATCGAAGTTCAGCGCCTGGAATCGTTCTTCCGCGTCTACAAAGAATTACCGGAAGGACGCAAGAAAGTGGAGCTGAACGGCTTTAACGACGCGGCGACCGCAAAGCAGGAAATCAAACAGGCATGGGACGCCTGGAAAGCGAAAAAACCACAGCAATAAGCGATTTTGCCGGACGGGGTTTACCCGTCCGGCGGTCAACGCGATTACTGCACCGCCAGACGGCGCAAACGGGACACGTCCACGCTTTTTTGCGCTTGTGCCAGACTCCAGGTATTTTGCAGATTTAGCCACATTTCCGGGGAGCTGCCGATCACCACCGAGAGTTTGATCGCCATTTCCGGGGTGAGTGCCGCTTTGCCCGTGAGTAACCGACTGGCGGTTGAGGGCGCAATCTCCATTGCTCTGGCAAATTCACGCAAACTGACGTTCAGTTCGTCCAGCGCTTCCTGAATGATATCCCCTGGGCGGGGATGATTCGCCATTTTCATCAGTGATAATCCTCGTAATCCAGAATATACGCATCGCCATTGACGAATTCGAACGTCATACGCCAGTTGCCTGAAACCGATATTGACCAGACGCCATCACGATCGCCGCTCAGAGGATGCAGCCGATAACCGGGCATGTTGATATCGTTCACGCAGCCTGCGGCGTCAATCACGGCGAGGCGGTGTCGCAAACGTTTGACGTGCTTTGCCAGCACGCCTGACGTTTTACCGTGAAGAAACAGGTCGCGTAATCCCTTGTGCCTGAAATTCATGATCATCCTTTTCACCTCGTTCCTTCATGAGGAACATTAGCATTGTGTTCCGTTCGGCGCAACAATTTTCGCCATCGCGTGTGCGATTGTGTGGCGAAATGAAGAAAGAGAAAAGAAGAGGGGATGAATACTGGAAAGCGCTACGCAAATTGCCCGGCAAACCTCGCGTTGCCGGGCATTGAGGGTTAAAGACGTGCGGCGATATCGTCTATCTCTTTACGCCACTGAGCCTGCAACTGCGGCTTCTGGTGTCTGGGTTTACGGGCCAGATCCTCAGCCAGACGTTGCTCAAGCATCAGCAGCTTTTCCAGCAGACTGTCATCGTCACTGCGCTCCGCGATAAGTGGATCGTACTCTTTTACAACCGCCGACGAGTGTTCCAGTGTGGTTTGCCGAATACGGGCATAGACGGCGTCCAGATCGTGCCATTCGCTCAGCTCGCCGTCGTTAACAAACCAAAACCGATTACAGCTCTGGCTGATGAGTTGCCGATCGTGACTGACCAGCAGCACGCCGCCTTCAAAGCTTTGCAGCGTCTGCGCCAGCGCCTCTTTACCTTCCATATCCAGATGGTTGGTCGGTTCATCCAGCATCAGCAGGCTATAGCGCGCCAGCGACAGACCGACAAACAGCAGACGAGAGCGCTCGCCACCGCTTAACGTACTGACCGATTGCGCGTGGCGTATCCACGGGAATCCCGCGCTAATTAGCGCCATTTTACGGATATCCGGCTGCGGGGCGAACGGTTCCAGGGCGTCAAACAGCGACGCGTCATCCGGTAATTGATGCAGCGTTTGATCGTAGTAGCCCAGCGTCACGCGAGGGTGGAGGCGCAGCGAATCTGATTCCTGTTCGGTCTGATAATGTTGCCAGATCAGTTTTAACAGCGACGATTTACCGCAACCGTTGCGCCCGACAATCGCCACCCGATCGCCGCTCTTCAAACGGATGCCCGCAATGGTAAACAGCGTCGGCGCCTCCGTGGCAGGCGTGACCGACAACTGAGACAGTTCCAGCAGACGGTCTGCCCGCAGCGCGTCGCCGCGCAATGTTAGTGACCACTGACTTCCTGCCGTCAGATCCGTTTGCACCTCCTTCAGACGTAATACCTGCTTTTCCATTTGCTTCGCTTTGCGCGACAGATCTTCGTTATCATACACCCGGCCCCAGGTGGCCAGTCGTTTCGCACTGGCGGTGATGCGATCGATCTCTTTTTGTTCCGCCTTATGGCGCAACGCGTCGCTGGCGTCGCGTTCAAGCAGTGCCTGGCGTGCCGCGCGACAGGGCAATGCAAAGGCGTGTAGGGTACGATCGCGCAAGATCCACGTGCCGTTTGTGATCGCGTCGAGCAGTTGCGGATCGTGAGACACGACCACAAAACTGCCGGACCAGTTCTGTAGAAACTGCTCCAGCCACAATAACGTCGGTAAATCCAGGTGGTTTCCCGGTTCGTCAAGCAGCAGCAGATCAGGCTGGCGCATCAGCGCGCGGGCCAGCAGTAAACGTGTATGCTGACCGCCACTCAAGGTTTGTGCCGTTAATTGCCGATCCTGGACACTGAAGCCCATTTGCGCGAGTAACGCCTCGACCTGCCAGAGCTGGCTGGCCCGTTCATGTTCAGGAAGTTGTGCCAGAACGGCTTCCTGTAACGTCAGCGGCAGGATCTCGTCGGGCAGATGCTGTTCGACACGCGCAAGATGACAGTGGTTCGCCAGCGCCAGGCTGCCGCCAGTCGGGACAATCGAACCGTCGAGAACTTTCAGCAGCGTGCTTTTGCCGCAGCCGTTGTAGCCGATAAGCCCAATGCGATCGCCTTTTTTCAGGGTAAACGTCAGATCGTCGAAAAGCGTGCCGAACGCGGTATCAACGTACAGGGATTGGGCGGTTAGTAATGTGCTCATTGTTGCTTACTCAAGAGTTACAGGCGTCAAAACGCCTCGTCAAACATCGCTGACGATAACCCGGTAAGCCCGAGAGAAGGGGAATTCAGAAGTTAGCTTCGCTCAAGCAGAAGTTATCGCAGCACGATACCGATAACGCTTGAGCACTGGCGATCGCCAAAAGCATGTGAAGCGATGAAGCGTTCACAGTACAGCATAAGTATCCTCCTTTTATTTATCCGAATGTTAATCGATGGCGAAAGTGTAATCGCAAGTGATGAGACAGCGCAAGCCTGAAGGCCCGGCAGCGCGTGCTACCGGGCAGTTCGTCAGATAGACGTACGACGATAGTCGCGATATTCCGCCTGCCAGAAGTTCTCTTCGATAGCCTGCAACAGCGCTTCAGCGGAGGTTTTCACCGCCACACCCTGTTGCTGCGCCATCTTCCCGACGGCAAACGCAATGGCGCGCGAGACGGTCTGAATGTCTTTCAGTTCAGGCAACACCAGACCTTCACCGTTAAGCACCAGCGGCGAGTACTGGGCCAGCGTTTCACTGGCGGACATCAGCATCTCATCGGTAATGCGGGAGGCGCCGGAAGCAATCACACCCAGCCCAATCCCCGGGAAAATATAGGCATTGTTACACTGGGCGATGGGATAGACTTTGTCTTTCCAGACCACCGGCATAAACGGGCTACCGGTAGCGACCAGCGCGTTGCCTTCGGTCCAGGCGATGATGTCCTGCGGCGTCGCTTCCACACGCGAGGTGGGGTTAGACAGCGGCATCACGATCGGACGCGGGCAATGCTTGTGCATTTCGCGGATGATTTCTTCGGTGAACAGACCGGTTTGCCCGGAAACCCCAATCAGAATATCAGGCTTAACGTTACGGACCACATCAAGCAGCGACAGCACTTCGTTGTCGCTGTCCCACGCCTGCAGATTTTCACGCTTCTGCACCAGTTTGGTCTGGAAGGAGAGCAGATTCGGCATCTGGTCAGTCAGCAGGCCAAAGCGATCCACCATGAAGACTCTCTCACGCGCGGCCTCTTCACTTAATCCTTCCCGCTGGATTTGAGCAATGATCTGTTCGGCGATACCGCAACCAGCGGAACCCGCGCCAAGGAAAACAATTTTCTGTTCGCTAAGCTGGCTGCCTGCCGCCCGGCTGGCGGCGATCAGCGTACCGACGGTCACCGCGGCGGTGCCCTGAATGTCGTCGTTGAACGAACAGATTTCGTCGCGATAGCGGTTAAGCAGCGGCATGGCGTTTTTCTGCGCGAAGTCTTCAAACTGCAGCAGAACGTCCGGCCAGCGATGCTTAACGGCCTGAATGAATTCATCGACAAACGCATAGTATTCGTCGTCGGTGATGCGCGGATTGCGCCAGCCCATGTATAACGGATCGTTGAGCAGTTGCGGGTTGTTGGTTCCCACATCCAGCACGACGGGCAGGGTGTAGGCCGGGCTGATGCCGCCACAGGCGGTATACAGCGAAAGCTTACCGATGGGAATACCCATCCCGCCGATCCCCTGATCGCCAAGACCAAGAATCCGCTCACCGTCAGTGACCACAATCACTTTGATGTTGTGGTTGGGGACGTTTTGCAGGATGTCATCCATGTTGTGGCGGTTCTGGTAGGAGATGAACACGCCGCGCGCGCGACGATAAATCTCGGAGAAACGTTCACAGGCCGCACCTACCGTTGGGGTATAGATCACCGGCATCATCTCATCGAGATGGTTGTTAACCAGTCGGTAGAACAGGGTTTCGTTGGTATCCTGGATATTGCGCAGGTAGATATGCTTGTCGATTTCCGTTTTGAATCCCTGATACTGGATCCAGGCACGTTCTGCCTGTTCTTCAATCGACTCGACCACTTCCGGCAGTAACCCCAGCAGGTTGAAGTTACGGCGCTCTTCCATGCTGAATGCACTGCCTTTATTCAGTAAGGGGAATTCCAGCAATACAGGGCCAGCGTAAGGAATATAAAGGGAACGCAGTTTTTTACTTTTGGTTTCCATGTCACTCACTCTTTTTTTGAATATCCGTCCCTGGCACTTTTTATAATATGTTGCCATTCCGCCAGGGCATCGGGCACAGAGTATAAAGCATCGTGCATGAATTAAGGCTTTTGTAAGCAAAAACACCATCGCGTTTGCGATGGTGTTTATCGTCATATTCGGGCTGTGCGGTTACTTTTTGCTGTCTGCGTGGCGTTTTCTGCCGGTAGGGTTGTTCACCACGCTGGATTTATCACCTTCAGTCACCACTTTGCGCTGATTGGAGATTTTATGGTCCAGTCCAAGAATATGACGGGCCTGACGGTTCGATTTCATTCTAACTCCTTTATCCTGTTACTGGTTTCAAGGATGAGTCCATATGACTGCGGACGAAATATAACCCTTAAGGTCGACGGTACCGATGGATACCGACCTGATTGATAGTCGGACATTTAATCGGAAAGGTCAATGTGTAAGCAGGGAATTAAGAAGTCTCTGCTAACGGCCACGAAATCGGGTGAGCGTCCTATACTTGTTATCCCGACGACAATAAGGAGCGAACGATGACAATCCATAAGAAAGGTCAGGCACACTGGGAAGGCGACATCAAACGCGGAAAAGGCACCGTTTCGACGGAAAGCGGCGTGCTGAACCAGCAGCCTTATGGTTTCAATACCCGTTTTGAAGGGGCGAAAGGCACCAATCCGGAAGAGTTGATCGGCGCAGCGCATGCTGCCTGTTTCTCTATGGCGCTTTCATTGATGCTTGGTGAGGCGGGCTTTACGCCGGAGGCTATCGACACCACGGCTGACGTGTCGCTGGACAAAGTTGATGCCGGTTTTGCGATTACCAAAATCGCGCTGCACAGCGAAGTGAACGTGCCGGGAATCGATGCCGCCACCTTCGACGGTATTATTCAGAAAGCGAAAGCCGGCTGCCCGGTTTCGCAGGTGCTGAAAGCTGAAATCACCCTCGATTATCAACTGAAGTCGTAACGGCAGTATTGCCCGGTCGCGCGATGGTGACCGGGCATAAATACGTTGAATTCGGCCTACGATTCCCGGGCATTATCAGGCACACCAACAACGTACGTCAGTTCCCGCATCAAGCCTGCGCAGCGCCTGTCGAGTTTCGCAGCCGTGGGTCGCCAACGGGCACCGGTCGCGAAAAAAACAGCCCGTCGGCAGTACCCGGTTGCCAGGTAATTCCGTTTTGCGAATTACCCGTTCTTCAGCCAACGGCACGCCGGTTTTTGGCACGGAATCCAGCAGCAGACGGGTATAAGGATGTGCCGGGGTGGAGAGCACCTGCGCGGTATCGCCGAGTTCGACGATTTGCCCGAGGTACATCACTGCCACCCGGTCGCTCATATGGCGTACCACCGAGACGTTATGTGAGATCAGAATGTAGGTCAGATTGCGACTGGCCTGCAACGCGACCAGCAGATTCAGGATCTGCGCCTGGACGGAAATATCCAGCGCGGAGGTCGGCTCATCCAGCACGATCACATCCGGTTCTGACGACAGTGCTCGGGCAATCGCGATACGCTGGCGCTGTCCGCCAGAGAAAGCGTGCGGCAGACGATCGAGATATTCCGGACGTATCCCGACCTGGCTGGCTAAGGTTGCCGCCAGCGCCCGTCGCTCCCGTTCACTGCTGCGTGTTTGAATCCACACCGGTTCGGTGATAATTCGCCACACCGGCAGACGTGGATCCAGTGAGGAGAGCGGGTCCTGAAATACCATCTGCATTTCGGTCGACGATGAATCCTGTTGATACTGCCCCTGGCTGGGCTTTAGCATTCCCATAAGCAACTGTGCCAGTGTGCTTTTCCCACAGCCGGATTCACCGACAATCCCCAGCGTTTCGCCCCGGCGGATCTGTAAATCCATGCCGTTGAGCGCATGCACGCGTTCGGTGACCCGTCCCAGCCAGTTTTTCTTCGCCGGGAAATTGACGTGCACATCGTGTAAAGCCAGTAACGTTTCAGACATGAGGATTCTCCAGATGAGGATACCAGCAGGCCGAGTGCTGGTTGCCAGCGCCATGTGGGCTCATCGCGGGTACCGTTTCACAAAGCGGGCCCGCGGCAAAGCAGCGATCCCGGAACGCGCAGCCGCGCGGCAGACGGGTGAGATCCGGTACGGTGCCAGGGATCGCCGGCAGCGGCTGGCGTGCTTCTCCCTGCTCCGGAGCGCATTTCAGCAGGCCAATCGAATAGGGATGGGTAGGATGGTGGATCACGGCATCGGTCTGACCACTTTCAATCACGCTGCCGGCATACATCACGTACAGCCGATCGCACAGTTGCGATACCACCGCCATGTCATGACTGATAAATAGCACGGCCGTACCGCTGGCGCGGGCCTTGTGTTTCAGCAGGCGCAGCACCTGCAACTGTACGGTGACATCCAGCGCAGTGGTAGGTTCATCAGCGATGATCAGCGCCGGTTCGCAGGAGAAGGCAAGGGCGATCATTACCCGCTGACGCATGCCGCCTGAAAGCTCAAACGGAAAGCGGGTCATCACGCCGGCGGCGTCGGGGATCTGCATCTCCTCCAGCAGGGTAATCGCCTTTTCCCTGGCCTGCGCACGGCTCACCGTCTGATGATGGCGAATCACTTCCACCATCTGCTGGCCGATACGTCGCGTCGGGTTGAGGGCCGTCATCGGCTCCTGGAAGATCATCGCCACGCGCGCGCCGCGCCATTGACGCATTTGTTTCTCGCTGGCGTTCAGCACATCTTCGCCCAGTAGCGAGACGCGCCCCTGATGAATGCGGTAGCTGCCTTCCGGCAGCAGGCGCATGGTGAGCATTGCGGTGACTGACTTCCCTGAACCCGATTCACCCACCACGCCAACAATCTCGCCGCGTTGAATGCGCAGCGACACATGGCTCAGGGCGTGAACGTCGGCCTTGTATCCCGGAAAACTCAAGTGTAAATCGTCTATTTCCAGCACCGGTTGAGTCATTACTGTTTTCCTCCTGCTTTCGGATCTAACAAATCACGGATCCCATCACCGAACAGGTTAAAACCGACGGCCGTGATCAGGATGGCGGCGCCAGGGAAAGCGCAATACCACCACTGATCGAGAACGTAATTACGGCCAATCGCGACCATCGCGCCCCATTCGGCGCTCGGTTGCTGAGCGCCAAGCCCGATAAAGCCCAGCGTGGCCGCCATCAGAATGGCGCTGCCAATATCCAGCGATGCCTGCACAATCAGCGGCGGCAACGAGTTACGCAGGATGTGCCAGCTAATCAAATGCCAGCGGGAAGCGCCATACGTGCGGGCGGCCTGAACATAGGTAAACTGGCGCACGACCAGCGTTTGCCCCCGCGCCAGACGCACGTAAAAGGGAATACGTACAATGGCAATCGCCAGCATCGCGTTAAACAGACTCGGCCCGAGCGCTGCGGCCAGCGCCATCGTCAGCACCAGCGAGGGGATCGACAGCATAATATCCATCATCCGCATGATGATGGCGTCAGCGCGACCGCCCATGACGCCGGACAGGCAGCCGAGTAGTGAGCCAATACCGCCCGCAATCCCGACCACCACCAGCCCGGCGACAATCGACTGCTGGCTGCCCACCAGCACGCGGCTGAACAGGTCGCGTCCAACCTCATCGGTTCCGAACCAGTGCGCCGCCGTTGGCGGCAACAGCCGCGCACTTAAATCGATTGCATTCGGATCGTAAGGCGTAATCCACGGCGACAGCACCATCAGCAACAGCATCAGGACAATAATCACACCGCCAATCATCGTCAGCGGACTGCTTTTCATCAGCCAGAACAGTCTGGCCCAGTCAATGCGCCGACGCGTCACGCGTACCGGCGTCTCTTCGGTTAACATCATTCAGCACCTCCACGCCCAATGCGCGGGTCCACCCACAGATAGAGCAGATCCACCACCAGATTGACCAGTACATAGGCAAAAGAGACCACCACGGCGAAGCCCATCACAGCCGGGAAATCGAGCGCCTGAATAGAGGTCACCACCCAGGCGCCCATTCCGGGCCAGGCAAAGACGGTTTCGGTCAGTACCGCGCCATACAACAGATCGCCCAACGCCAGTCCAAGCACGGTAATTGACGGGATCAACGCGTTGGGCAGCGCATAACACAGCACGATGTACCAGCCGGGAAGACCGCTGGCTTTCGCCGTGCGGATATAATCTTCGCTGAGCTGTTCCAGCATCGCGGAGCGGATTTGCCGCGCCACAATTCCCAGGTGAACAAACGCCAGCGTCAACGACGGTAAAATCAGATGCTGTAAGGCATTAAAAAAGACCTCACCGTTGCCTTCCAGCAGGGCATCGATCAGATAAAACCCGGTCACATGCGTTGGCGGATCCAGCCAGTCATCCAGTCGTCCGCCACCCGGCAAAATTTGCAGATGGCCGTAAAACAGCACGATGACGCCCAGCCCCAGCCAGAAGGCTGGCGTCGAAATACCGGTGATTGCCATCAGACGTACCAGGTGATCCAGCCAGCGGTTACGCCAGACGGCGGAAAGAATGCCCAACGGAATACCGATGACCAGCGCCAGCAGCAGTGAACAAAAGGCCAGTTCCAGCGTTGCCGGGAAAAAGACGCGAAGTTCTTCCATCACCGGACGCCCGGTGCGAATGGAAATGCCTAAGTCCCCGTGGAAGACATCGCTCACGTAACGCGCGAACTGCACATATAGCGGTTGATTCAGCCCAAGCTGTTGGCGAATGTTTTCGACAATTTCGTCGCTTGCCCGGTCGCCCGCCAGCAGGCGCGCCGGATCGCCGGGGATCAGGTGCGAAATAATAAAGGTGATGACGCAAACGCCGGCCACCACAAGGACAAGTCCCCAGCAGCGCTGGCGCAAAATGCTCCAGAAAGTCATTGGCTTCCCCTTGCGGAGCCTGTACGGCTCCGCATTAACGTGGCTTATTTGCTCATGGTGCCGATATTAAAGACCTGTTCGAGCATCGGGTTGAACACGAAGCCTTTGACCTCTTTGTTCATCGCTAACTGGTAGTTCTTCTGGAACAGGTAGACGTAGGCCGCTTCATCAATGACGATTTTCTGCGCCTGCTGATAGTCCTTGGTTCTGGCGGCCTGGTCGGTGGTGCTTAGCGCTCTGCGCAACAGCTTGTCGACATCGGCGTTTTCATAGAACGAGCGGTTACCGGGGAGTCCTTTCTTGTCAGACTCGAACCAGTAGTTCATGAACATATAGGGGTCAGCGAAATCCGGGCTCCAGTTGCCGATGGCGATGTCATAATCACCTTTGCCTACACGGTCACGCATAGTGGCGTTCGCCAGTTTCTCCAGCTTGACGGTAATTCCCAGTTTGCTGAGGCTGGCCTGAGTGGCAAGGGCGATCGGCTCCCAGTTCGGATCGTTGTCGGAATAGAGGAAGCTCAGGCTGGTGGGTTTGCTGGCAACTTTTTCCCATTCCGCTTTCGCTTTGGCTTCATCAAAGTTGTATTGCAACGCAGAGGCGTCGTAACCCCACATGCCTTCCGGGATCGGCCCGCGCATCTGTTTGCCGTTGCCGCTGAGGATCCCTTTCACCATTCCCTGATAGTCGGTGGACCAGGAAATCGCCCGGCGCAGATCCGCCTGATTCAGCGGTGCTTTGCTGTTGTTCAGATAGAGATAGGTCACGCGCAGTGACGGATAGTCAGCTACGGCAACTTTGCCTTCCTGTTTTAACGCGTTAAGCTGATCCACCGGCAGGGCATCCGCGATGTCGATATCGCCGCGCGACAGTTGCAGACGACGCGACGCGCTCTCGCCGATAATTTTCACCGATACGCGTTTAAAGTTCGGTTTTGGACCGGCGTAATGCGGGTTCGGGACCAGCACCAGCTGTTGGCCTTTCTGCCAGCTTTTCAGCATAAACGGCCCGGAACCTGCGGTGTTTTGTGCCAGAAAACCACGGGCGTCATCTGCGGCATGCGTTTTCAGCACCGCCGGGTTGATGATGGACGCGCCGTCATTGGCCAGCGTGTAAAGGAACGGGGCGAACGGTTGACTGAGGGTAAATTTCACCGTGTGCGCATCGACCGCGTCTACCTTGAGATCTTTAGGAAACGCTTCTGCCGGCCCCTGGCTGATTTTCAGCAGGCGTTCGAAGGACTGTTTCACCGCCTCAGCGGTGACGGGGGAACCATCGGCAAATTTGGCCTGATCGTTAAGCGTAAAAGTCCACTCTTTCTGGTCATCAGAGGCTTTCCAGCCGCTTGCCAGGTCACCCTCCACCTCGGTTGAGCCTTTATCGCCTTCGGTTTTGTACTTCACCAGACGCTGATAGGACGGGTAGGTCACCGTCCAGTCGTTATTATCGATAGTCACCGCCGGATCAAGGGTTTGCGGATCAGCGGCTTTACCGATCACCAGCATGTCTTTCGGGACGGCAGCCTGGACCGCAGGCAGGGCCATCGCCAGGGAAACGGCAATCAACGCGGGACGAAACAACGAAGTTACTTTCATGACGACGCTCCGGAATCAAAAAGAGGTGTGTGTTGTTGTGGTTGTAACGGGAAAACAGGCAATACAGTCTTCCAGCAGCGGATAGCGACTCGCGGCGGGTAACTCAAAATGCCACCACTCGCTGCTGATGCCGACAAAGCCACCGCCAAACATAATGGCGTTGAGTAACAACCGGTTACGCTGTGCAGCGGCAGGAACAGAAGGGTGATATGCATGTGAACGGTCGTGCATTTCATCAAAACCCGCGCCCATATCGAGGATCTTGCCATTGGCGTCTTTCAGCGTGACGTCGATGGCCGTTCCGCGACTGTGGTTCGAGCCGATGGCTACATCGACCACGTACTGCGGATCGGGGCAGGCATCCCACAGGATTGACTGTGCCTGTTGCGGACGATAGGCGTCATACACCACCAGAGAAAGGCCCGCCAGTTGCGCAATGCTGATGCTTTTCGCCAGCGCGGTGACCGCATCCTGGTGCAGCAGGCAGCGCGATTCGCGATAAATCGGCGCGCCGGTCAGGTTATCGGCGGTCGCATATTTGAGGTCGATATCCAGCGTCGGAAAAATCACCGACAGATCGACCAGTTGCGGAGTTTCAGACATAGCACGTTTCCTGTTTATTGTTCGAATTGACCAAATTCTTGTTGTAACTGGCGGTTGGTCTGTAGCCGCCCGGTAAGTGAATCGCCCAGTTGTTCCGCCACGCCGGAAAGCAGCAGGTTGAACAGGCAGCTCACCGGCGCCAGCGAATCCCAGAAATGTCCGGTGTCCGTTTTCACCTGCAGTAAATCAATGGGGTAATCCCGCGCCCAGGGACACCAGACATCGGTGATCAGCGCCAGCGGAATGTGCCGCTCGCTGGCGACGCGACAGTACTGCCGGGCGATGGCGGAGTAAGCGCGGGTATCGGTCAGCACCACATACGGTTTCTCAAATCCGGAGTTGAGGGATTCCACCCAACTGCCGGAGAGCCCTTCGGAGTAGTTCACCCGAGGACGCAGATATTCGAGATGACTGAAGAAGGCATTGGCGATCCCCCGCGTCGACTGGATCCCCAGGACATACACCGCTTCCGCCTGCGCCAGTTGTCGGGTAATACGCTGGAAAGCGTCCCCTTGCGCCAGTTGATAAACATGGGCGATCGCGTCAATCTCCAGCGATAGCGACTGCCGCGCGCGGTCCGGCAACTGTTGCTGTTGTTGCCAGGAGTCCAGACGTTCGTTCATTCCCCAGGGCTGATAGGGGACAGAAGGCAGTTCACGCAGGCTGGCTTTAGCATCTTCCAGATTGCGATAGCCGATTTTGCGCAGATAGCGCCCAACGGTAATCCCGCTGGTGCCCGTTGCTTTGCCAATGCTGTCGGCGGTTTCAAACGGGATTTGCGCCACGTGGGTCAACAGCCAACTGGCAACCCGCTTTTCACTCGGCGTATGCAGGCTGAAGGTCTGTTCAATTCGGTTCAGTAACTCAGGTTTTGCTGTCATCACCGTCTCGCTGTTACCAGGCTGTCAAATGTCCACTGACTGTTAGTTCATTAACAATGCAGGACGCGTGCCATGTTCAAAAACGCCGCCGCGACGGGCGTTAATTGTTAAATTAATGCCGTATTAGTTAACTTATGATCAACATTTGTGCAGCGTAGTGCAGTTTTGGTGCAACGGTAAGGCGAAAGGGCGGTTATCTGCCGGATACGCAGGTGCGATCACACTCTCGCGACGAAATAAACGGCAAACATCAGGATCGGTACCGGGAAATATCAATAACAGCCATAACCAGTGTGGGTGTATTTATTTCTGTGAGGGGAAGGGTATTATTCTTTTCGTTCTACATTAACGGTTTAAAGCGCTCATGTAGAGGTTATTTATATCATTAACGGAGCCATCATAATGAACAAATTTTCCCTTTCTACAGCAGGTATTTTAGTGGCAGCGCTGTTAACCAGTGTCAGCGTCAATGCAGCAACCACTGACGCGAAAACCGACGTCACTCCTAAAAACATGAGCTGCCAGGAGTTCATTGACCTGAACCCGCAGACAATGGCGCCGGTTGCCTTCTGGGTATTAAACGAAGATGAAGACTTTAAAGGCGGCGACTACGTTACTTTCGATGAAACAGTAACAACGGCGGTTCCTCTGACCGTTGAAATCTGTAAAAAACATCCGCAGAGCGAACTGACTAAAATTAAAGACGAAATCAAAAAAGAATTAAGTAAATAAGATTAAGCATGTATTTAAACCCAGCCAGAGTGCTGGGTTTTGCTATTTGTGACAACGTCACATTATTAATTTAAGTCAATACGGAATTCTGTATAAAGCTCTAAAAATACGTGCCGATACTGAATATAAATTACCCTGAAAATAAAAGGATGTTTATATGGTCTGGTATCCGTCACGTATTTCGACTCGTTTGACACTCGGGGGGATCGCGTTACTTGCCGTAACGACGTTAGTGATTGTTGTCATTATGCTTTGGCGCGGGCAACCCCGCGTCGTTGAAGTCAATACGGCACTGATCGAGGAGACCGGGCATGGCCTGACGCGTCAACTCAGCAGCGTCCTGTCACGTATTGAGGGAGAAACCGTCAGTTTGTCGCGACTGGCTGAAGTCCTGCCAAATGATGAAGCGCTGTACCGCGCTGTCGTGCCGCATATTCTCGGCGAACAAAATAATTCGATCATCACCGGGGGCGGGATCTGGCCTGAGCCGGACGCGTTTACGCCTGGTGTTGCGCGGCGCAGCTTTTTCTGGGCGCGCGGTGCCGACGATAAGCTGGTGTATTCCGACGAATACAACGCAGCAGGTGGCAATGGCTACCACAACGAAAGCTGGTATCAGGGCGCGAAGGGCCATTCGCAAGAAAACTGTGTCTGGTCTGATGTTTATCAGGATGCCATTTCCGGAATCAACATGGTGACCTGCAGCATTCCCTATCAACTGGCGGGTAAATTCGCCGGTGTGGCAACCACCGATATTCGACTCGATAACGTCGCCAGCTTTATGCAGCAGCAGGGTGGACGCACCGGAGGATACGCCTTTGTGGTCGACAAACAGGGGCAAATTCTCTATTTCCCACAAAACGATCGGGATCACTACAAGACCGTCGGCGATCTGGTGAAGGCATCAGGCTGGCTGAGTCCTGTCGCTCAACGTTTGCAGAAACTGCGCACTGAAACCACCGATGTCACCTCCGTGGCGCTGGAAAATGATGGCATTCTGAACGCACCATCACGCGTGATGTTGTTCCCAATGGCCGATACCGGTTGGGTAGTGGGACTGGTAACACCGCAAGAACGCATCGTCGGGCTGGCAAAAGTCATGATGCGCGATGTTCTTGAAGTGCTGATCCCGGTCATGACGTTGCTGCTGGTGGGCTCCTGGCTGGTGGTTCGCCGGTTGATTGCCCGTCTGGACGACACGCGGCAGGCACTGGACGATATCGCGCAGGGAGACGGCGATCTGACCCGCCGCTTAGAAGTGAAGGGCAAGGACGAAATTTCAGCGATTGCGGAGGCGTTTAACCTCTTCGTGGACAAAATTGCCGCCATTTTGCTTACGGTGCGCAGCAGCAGTGAAGTGGTGGCGAATAACGCCGTTAGCCTTGCTGACAGTAATACTGAGCTGTCAACACGCGTTACCCAGCAGGCAGCTGCGCTGGAAGAGAGTGCGGCTGCGATGGAACAGCTTAATGCGACCGTTCATCAGAATGCGGGTAATACTCAACTGGCGGATGAACTGTCAGAAAGTACAGCGCAAACGGCCAACCGCTGCGGTGATGTTATGCATGGGGTGATTTCAACCATGGATAACGTCAGCGCCTCTTCGGGCCGCATGGTTGAGATTGTCTCGGTAATTGACAGCATTGCCTTCCAGACCAACATCCTGGCGCTCAATGCTGCTGTGGAAGCGGCTCGCGCCGGGGATGCCGGACGTGGATTTGCGGTGGTGGCGTCTGAAGTGAGAACGCTGGCGCAGCGTAGCGCGACCGCTGCTCAGGAAATCAAAGCGCTCATTGATGAGTCGGTGTCGCACGTCAATGACAGTAGCGAGCAAATTCATCATGCCGGCGATCGTCTACAGGAACTGGTGGGGCATGTTCGTCAGGTGCGTCAGTTAATGGGCGAAATTCGCGTCGCAGGGGAAGAACAGCGTAAAGGCGTAGCCGAAGTGACGCTCGCGGTTACGGAAATGGACAGCACGGTCCAGCAGAACGCGTCGTTGATTGATGATGCCGCGGCGCGGACGCAGATCTTAAAGGCGGAAGCAGAAGAGCTGGCCTTACAGGTGTCATCGTTTAAATTGCCGTAACGCCAGGAAGCCCGGTAAGCGCCAACGCCCCGGGCATTCCGTCACAATGAATCAGATTTTCAATGGCAGCGCCGTCTGCATCCAGGCGGCGATCTCATCAGCTGGTATGGGGCGAGAAAAATAATATCCCTGAATCACCGGGCAATTCATCGAGCGCAACAACTCAAATTGTTCTTTCGTTTCAACCCCTTCCGCAATGACAATCAGGTTCAGACTCTGCCCAATAGTGATAATCGCTTCCAGCAAGGACTGAATACGTTTCTCGGTCTGGCAGCGATCGACAAACGTTTTATCGATTTTCAATTCCGTCACGGGCAGGCTGACCAGGCGGGAGAGACCGGAAAAACCGGTGCCGAAGTCATCGATCGACAGTCCCACGCCCATGTTGCGTAAGATCTCAATGCGTCTGAAGATCTCTTCATCCTGCTCCATCATCATGCTTTCGGTGATTTCGACCGTCAGTTGATCGCCCGGAATAGCAAATTCCACCATGGCTTCCGACACCTGGTCCGGCAGTTGGTTGCTGCGAAAGTGCAGGGCAGAAAGGTTCACCGACAGGGTCGGAATGGTCAGCGACAGCTGGCGCCACTCCGACAACTGGCGACACGCTTCTCTGACCACCCAGCGACCAATATTCTCAATTTCACCCGTCTCTTCAGCGAGCGGAATAAAACGGTTCGGGGGAACGTGACCATGCACCGGATCGCTCCAGCGCGCAAGCGCTTCGAAACCATACAGTTCGCCGGTCTGGGCAAAGATCTGCGGCTGGTACACCAGTCGTAGCCGGTTATTGGCAATGGCGTTTTTCAATGCGGCGCCCAGTTGCAGACGCTCTTTCACCGCGAGGTTCATTTCCGGGTTGAAGAACTGCCAGCCATTGCCGCCCGCTTTACGAATAAAATCCATCGCGTTGTGCGCAGTGGACAGCAGATAGTCACGATTTTTTCCTGCTTCATAGCTAATTCCAATGCTGAGGGTCAGCGGGAAGGGTTTGTCGTCAAACAGGGTGGCTTCACTGCCGATATTGATCAGTTCATCGGCAAACTGGGTAATATTACTCATTTCATTGTCGTCACTGACCAGCACGAACTGCGTGCCTTCAATACGGCTTAAATACTGATCGGGTCTGAGCCGCTCGCGGATTTTATTGATGACCTGTTGCAAGACCTGATCGGCCACAGCATAGCCGAGACTGTCGATAACATCCTGGAAGTGATCGACGCTGATGAGAAACACCACTGGTGAAATCCCTTTCGCGCCGTGAATGAGATCATCGAGATAGGAGTGCAGATGATTGCGGTTGGGCAAACCGGTGAGCGGATCAAATTGCAGGAGATGCTCAATATGCTGTCGGCTTTTTTCCTGTTCGAGCGCCAGGGCCGCCATATGCTGACTGATGTCTGCCACGCGTTCAATAAAGGCGCTGGTCTCTTTTCCTTTCGCCGTTTTAATTAACAGCGTCCCGGCTGGCTCACCATCCCGTTGACGGATGGTGAGCGTCCAGACGTTCACCTCTTTTGCGTCAATCTCTTTCGATGACGACGCCCAGAACTGGCGGACGTTATCTTTTAAGGCATACAGTGAAACATGCGTATCCCGCAGCACCGCCTCAATATTGCGGCAAATAATATCGCCCATTTCGTGAAACGGCGGGCTACTGCACATCGCCGCCAGAATGTTGCCTTCGAGCTGACGAATCTGCCGCTCTTCGGTGATATCGGAAAACGTCATAACCAGATTTTGCAGTGCGTTTCGCCGGTCATAAACCTGACTGATAGACACTTTAATCCAGATCTTTTCACCCGCACGGGTGATTACCAGAAACTCATCCTGATCGCGGGTCGTTTTCCAGAGTAACTGTGTGAGTCGCAGGCCATTGTCCGACGGCTCTTCGGGGAGGTTGAGCAGGTTGTCCGGCTGTTGACCCTTTGCATCGGTAATGTCGTAACCAAACATCTCGGTAAAAGCGCGGTTGCACTGCACAACACGCCGCTCAGGGTCGAGTACGATTACCGGGCGGTCCAGGTGGTCTACCGCCAATACCAGGAGGCGTTTCTGTTCCTTTTGCTCCATCTCTACGCTAGCGTCACGCACAAAGGCAAGATAGAAAATTTTGCCTTCAACGTTGACCTTGGAAAGGGCGAAACGGGTCCAGACTTTGGTCCCGTCTTTTCTTTCCAGCAGCAATTCCCGGCTCATGCCTTCAACGCGGGGCTGACCCCCTTCACGGTTATGACGGATAAAATCGGGGTGCGCTGCGCGTAAATCATGCGGGATCAACATCGAAATCCCCTGACCAATCACCTCTTCACGACGGTATCCCCACAGTTTTTCCGCAGCAGAATTGAAAAATAAAACCTCGTCATTGTCATTGATTAGCACGGCACCCATCATGTTCTGCTCAAGAGCAGGAATGAAGATGCTGTCTCCGGTGCTTTTAACGTCGGATAGCTTCATTTATTACCTCTGCTTCCGTATACCCATTAAGAAGCGGGTTTCCACAGTTCAACACAATTTCTGCCCCGTCTTTTTGCGGTATATAACGCTTCGTCTGCTATCTGAATTAAACGTTCATAATCCGGATGACCATTAAACATCGCTGCCCCAATGGACAATGAAAGCGGAATAAAATCCCCCGCAGGCGATTTTATTTTTGTTTTCTCGACGCGACTGCGAATACGCTCCGCAATACGTAGCGTATCGGTTTGTGTCGCTTCAGTAAGAACAATAATAAATTCATCGCCACCGTAGCGAAAAACGTAATCACTGCTGCGAACGTTGTCATAAAAAGCCTGAGACACCCGACGAAGGATCTCATCACCGGTATTGTGCCCCCAGGTATCATTGATCTCTTTAAATTTATCGACATCAATAATAAGAATAGAGAGGGGGGTGCCGGCGCGATTAGCATGGGCGATTTCCCGCTTGAAGATGGTTGGCAGGAAACGTCGGTTGAGTAATTTGGTCAGTACATCCATCCCTACCTCATGGCGGGACACTTCCTCAAACAATTCACGTAGTAGCGTAATGATCTGCGAGACGGTATTGCGGATTTGCAGCAGGAATTTCACCCGTGATGCTTTATTGCTTAACGTTTTCGTTGTCCCACTGGTGTGGTGAAACACGCCGTCAAAGTCCTGAATCAGTCGTGAGATGTGACCGACTTCCGCAATACCACTGAAATAATGACGTCCTTTATGATTAAACCACAAACCAAAATCCGCCTGGCTTAACGGCAGGCTGTTGCCGAGATCGGAGTCGAGTAAGACCTTATAGATAATGTCCATTTCCCACGACAGTAACGCGGCGATTTGGCGCTCTTTCTCTTCTTCTGCGTTTTCCAGCAAAGAAAAAATACGGTAGTTTTCATCTTCTTTTGCTGCGGTACTTTCACTAAAGGAGAAGGCTCTGGACATGACTTCCATCGCCAGATCAATACTGTTAATGGAGAAGTGGTAAACAAGCAGCTTATGTGTCGCTTCATGGTGGCTGTCAATGATGATCGGATAGAGAATTTTCTTCAGTACGCGAAAACCCATTTCGACCAGTTCCACCGGAATACCGATACGCGCATGCACTTCAGCCACCGTATGCTGTATTTTTATCAGTTCATCAATATTGTCGACTTCACTGGAGAGCACATCCACAATCCACTTTTCAAGTGCGCTTTTGAGTTGGCGCTCAACCTGTTCATTACTCAAAAACTCCTCAGCATGCGGATCGGCGAGAACAATACGATAAAACTCAATGCTTAAAGCATGGGCATGGGCGATCGCTATCTCAGAAGCGAGTCTGCGAATGTGAGGGTCGGTCTGTTCAACCAGCGCGACCCATTCGTCTTTCATTCTTTTAAGATACATCTCCATGGTGAAGATCCTTACAGTGGTTAGCGAACAACATTTTGCCTGGCTCAAATGCACAATCTGGATAGTAAGATGAATCTAAAACATAAAACACCTGAAAGCGTGCAGGGTGACATTAATGAAATAGTGTAATGCCTTAAGCCATATTTTCATTCATTCCGGTGAAGTAAGCCTGAAACAATTATGGATATAGCCAAAAGTAGCAAGAAAAATCCTTTTTAAGCGACTTTTTAAACGTATTGACGTCTGAAAAGTATAGTCCATCCGTTTGATCGTTGAGAGGAATCATGTCCCCCTGTAAGGTAGCTCACACTCTCTTTTAATGTCAGCATTTTTTCAATTCATAAAATGATATGAGAGTTTTTTGAGCGATATGGCCATCATTACGTAATAAATCCCGTTTTGACTGCGGGTAATAATAATCACGTATCAGTGGAGGCTTGAATAATCTTTTTCTCTTAGATATCCCATTTAATCATTACACTATCCTGAAGCGTATCACTGGCATAAATAATGCTATCCCGCCTGTTGAGGCGTTAAATGATGACAATGGGCAATGACGGAGCGAGCGCGGGGACTGGAAACGGAACCTAAATGGCGACGTAAAGAGAGATCGATGTCTCTCTTTACGTTACGGTGTCACTTAGACCAGCGATTTCTCAGGTAACTGACAGCCTGCTGGGCCTGCGGTTGGTTGAGATTGTTTTCTCTGAACAAAATCGTGCCGCTGATTTGTGGCATTGATTCATTTAAATCGAGCTGTTTCTTCAGTTCCGGAACGCCGCCGTTGACCGTCCAGTCCGGTTCATTGCGAGAGGGCTCGCCGACCTTATACAACGCAACGCCAATATAGAGCCGTGTTTTTGTCGGTTTCACGACGTCCGCCCACCATTTTGCCAGCACATCATAACGTGCCGCATCACGAGAGAAGGGCCAGTAAATTTGCGGTGCGATATAGTCCAGCAGGCCTTGTTGAACCCAAAGCCGCGTGTCAGCATACGACTCATCATAAGCGGCAGCGCCACGGGTATCCGATCCGGCCGGATCGTGCGAACGGTTCCGCCAGACACCGGCTGGACTGACGCCAAACTCCACGTCCGGATTGATCTGTCTGATCGTCCGCGAAACCTGTTCAATTAATAGTTGAGTGTTATGCCGACGCCAGTCCGCCTTTGAGCTAAAGCCCTGGCCGTAGCGCCGGAAGGTCAGGTTGTCGTTCAGCGCGGAACCGGGGGATTCAGCGTAGAAATAGTCGTCAAACTGGACGCCATCCACCGGATACCGTTTCACCACTTCAGCCACGATACTGGTTATCCAGTCACGGGCCTCCGGGATCCCCGGGTCGAGAACATAGCGGTCACCGGCGGTACGGATCCAGTCGCGATGGAGGACAAACACGCTGGCTGGCTGAAGCGACACGGTACGGTTCAGTTCATTCACCGTTGACGGTTTCACATTGGTGGAGACGCGATAAGGGTTAAACCAGGCGTGAACGCGCATACCACGTTTGTGCGCTTCATCGAGCATGAACTGGAGCGGATCGTAGCCCGGATTTTCACCAATCTTCCCGGTGAGCATGTCCGACCACGGTAAAATGGATGACGGCCAAAGGGCAGTGCCGTCAGGTTTAACCTGGAAGAAGATCGTATTTATACCCAGTGACTGTAAATTATCGAGTTTGTCTGTTAGGGCTTTCTTTTGCATGGCGATCCGCGTGGTGGCGCTACTGACATTCACGGATGCAACCGGCGGCCAGTCAAGCCGGGAAACCGTCGCCAGCCACACGCCGCGAACAGGCACATTCAGTTTTTGCGTCTTATACGGCGATGTCGGCGTCGATTTTGGCGGCGTCACCAGTGAAACAGGCGGCTTTGATGAACAACTCGCCAGAAAGATCGTTGCGACAACCAACGTACTGATTTTTTTAACGCGAGACAGAGAGCAAACGGCACGAGAACAGATATCCATATAGGCCAGTCATCCGGTTAACACAAAAGAGAAATTATTTTGTTCCTAATCGACGTTAAGTCAAGCCGGAGAAGGGGCGAGGCGTACAATAAACAGGCTAGCGGAGAGGAATGATTTGTTCAACGGCTTAAAAATGTGTTTACGAATCACCAGAACGCATCTCGCTGAGTATGAGTGAAAACCAGAGCGGTTCTGAAGGCCAATACAGCAGAGAATGACTCAGACACCGGTACAGTGCGGTTGGTAATATTGTATTTAACATAATATACATTATGCGAACCAATAAAGATTAAGACAGAATCTGCCATTTCACGGTCGTCATTGTCCTGCTGATTACAAGCGTTCTCGCCAGTTCCTGATGCCTACAAACAGAATTCGCTGCAGCCTCTCCAATGAATTACATTCACCAGGCCTCTGGCTCTCTTAGCATATGGACGATGTTGCACGGATTCATGATCCAGCCGCCATTGAAACCGTTGGGTAACGGTTCAACTGCGTCACAACGGACTACGCCACATTGTTCAACATATTGTTCGGCAGCGCTGAAATTAGGCGTGAATAATTCCAGCCAGAGTTCAGCCTGACTGAGTCCCGGCGCTTCATCAATCCAGAGCCTGTTCGATCCGAATTCGAATCCGACTGCTGGCGGCTTATCGATAATTTCCGGTAATCCAATAACATTGCGATAAAAATCAATCGTCTGTTGATACTGATGTGATGGGACCTTCATCGCAATATCGATACCACCTTTGATATCTGGTTTATTCATAAGGAATTTCCTTCCCAGTCGCTGCCAATACTAAACTAGTATAGTTCATACCTTATGCACACTTAGTTGAACCATTGACAGGAGAATTACTGATGTCCGACTGGAATCCGGCGCTGTATATGCAGTATGGCGCAGAACGTTCAAGACCCGCCGCTGAACTGCTGGCCAGAATTCAACTTGAGCATGTCTCTTCCGTGGTTGATTTGGGATGCGGCCCCGGTAACAGTACGGCGTTACTCCAAAGCCGCTGGCCTGGAGCGAGTATTACCGGTGTAGATACCTCTCCCGCGATGCTGGACGAGGCTCGAACGGCTTTGCCAAATTGTCACTTTGTTGAAGCGGATATTCGTCAGTTTCAACCCGTCACTCCGCCCGATGTCATTTATGCCAATGCCTCTCTACAGTGGATCCCCGATCACTATGATCTGTTTCCCCGCCTGGTCACCCTGCTGAATGATAAAGGCATTCTGGCCGTGCAAATGCCGGATAACTGGCTGGAACCTACACACGTGCTGATGCGTGAAGTGGCTTATGAACAGGATTATCCGAATCGCGGTCGTGACGCCCTGCCCGGTGTTCACGCTTACTACGACATTCTGAGCGAAGCGGGATGTGAGGTGGATATCTGGCGCACAACCTATTATCACAGGATGCATTCCCATCAGGCGATTATTGACTGGGTCAGTGCGACAGGGTTGCGCCCCTGGCTGCAGGATCTCAATGAACACGAACAGCAACGGTTCCTGGAGCGTTATCATCAGCTTTTACAAGAGCAATACCCACTTCAGGAAGATGGCCAGATATTACTGGCGTTTCCGCGCTTGTTCGTGATTGCGCGTCGCCAGTCCTGATCTCACTCTCTCAGCGGACAGGCTGCTTTCCAGGCGGCCAGCTTCGCTTCATTATTCCCGGTTGGTCGTGATAATAGCCAGTGTGAAAGCTGACGATCGTCCGTTGCGGTACTCTTCTTTACCTGACGAGTTGCAGGTGCCGCTTTGGCAGGCGGTGCCGTTAAGTTCCCCGCCGTCGCCGGTGAATGTATTTTGACTAATAGCTGACAATGCCCGCCCCGTACTGCCGTTTTGCGAACGCTGAATTCGATGTCGTGTTTATCGTAGCGGTGACAAAGATAATGCAGTATCCCGCTGGCCCGGCGCAGGTCAATATGAAATGCCTGGCTTACTTCATTGCGTGAAAATTCTTTATTGCGCAGAAATCCCCACCAGGCAACGGCTCTGAACAGCGGCATTTCCCCTAAATGCCGGATTTCCTCGGGCATGTGAAAACGGTGCTCCGCGCGTCTTTTCGTGGTGGAGGACGATGAATTAATAAGCATCGCGTTCCCTTAATAACGATTGGCCTGAATATCAGGTGGATTAAAAGTGTCCAATACATTTATCACGCAAATAGAGTGGAATTATTTGATCTCAACGCGCCTGAGATAAATCGCTTTAATTACCTTGTAACGGAGGTTTCCTGCGTTATTCGTCAGGTAATAGAGTGATGCAGTCTATTAATTCACACTTTTCGTTAATAGTTCAGGGAGGTGTTGATGATAGAGACAACCCCGCACATCCTGCAGAATGCGCGGGGTTAAGCGTTAAAAGAGCAGCTTCAGACCAAGCACTGCCTGGGTATCGCTAAATCCCTCACTACCGATCTGCTGACCAATATTTCCCCACAAATGCAGGCGCGAATTTATTTTCGCCTCGACGCCCGTTCTAAGCTCTGCAATATTTTTCGCTCCATCGACTGAGCCACTGATCTCATTCATTGAGACCGTATCATTACGCGTATTATGCAGCCAGTTCAGCTCAACAAAAGGTTGAAAGAGTCGATCTTTACCTTCATCGCGAATAGGGTAACCCTGCATAAAGGCTTTTACCCCAAGACGACTTTGTAGATTACCCTTCCCTCTATCCCGCACCCATGTGCCGTTATCTTCACGGTGATCGTCAGCAGAGACGCCCATCCAGATAAGCTGCGCTTGCGGTTGCAACCAGTAACTCAGACGCGGTTGTTCAGCCAGTTTAATGGTATGTCCCATCTCAAGAGATGCGGTCATTCCTTTCGAACGATAGCGTTCTTCCGCCAGAGATTCTCCGCGTACCGTGTTTTCAAACCAGTTGTAGAGCACCCATGCGTCTATCCAGGTCCCCTGCTTCGCGGCATTATCGGCATACCAGGTCGCGTACAAGCCTGCGCTGTAACCTGAAACCGTGCTGTCCGCACGATAATGGGATAATGATGACCGGGTATTGCTCTGACTGTTGGCATAACCCGTCATGACACCAAGATGCCAGCGATCCTCCAGACCGGAACTCCACTGAGCCAGATCGCCACCAATCTGCACCACATAACGATTACTTTGGCTGCTTAGCTGGCCGGAACGGTCATGAAAACGAGTATGCCCGCCAACATTGCGTAACCACAGACTGGTGACACGCGTTTCCCCGGTGATCGGGTCGATATACTGCGTTTCACCTAACCGGTCGTGCAAACGGGTAACAAACAGGGTGTTAGCCGCCCTGCGGTTTGCCAGGTATGCCCCCATTTCCGGGCGCATCACCGCCGCGGATGAGCGCTCAACGCCTGAGGATGGCGTAGGCAAGGGAATCGGGTCATCCTCTTTCGGTTCAATAATCGGGTCATCTATAGGATCGATATCGTCGACGGGCGCCCAGGTATTGACCAGATACCAGTGGTTGGAATCCATGATCCCGTCGTCATTTTCACTTTCAACTCCGCGCAAAAGCGCGTAATCATACCCCCCGGCAACCAGACGGCTTTGGGCAACAAATTCACCCGCAGAATCCCCTGCAACCTGGACAACTCGCGCACCGTTCAGATCACCAACCGCGACATTGCCTAATTCCTTCAACACGACCCGGGTTGTTCCTGCGGTGTTTCCCAAGACATTAAGCTGGTTAACCACCGGTTTTTGTTGCACTTGATCCTGTGTGCTGTTCAGGCTCAGTAAGCCATTGTCACTGTTGTAATCGCCCCTGACCGTCAGAACACTACTTGACAGCGCCAGAGCATCGCGGTTGGCCAGCGGATCGCCAAAGCTCAGCCTCCCACCAAGCTGAAGTGACTGAATGGTCTGACTGTAGCCGTTCAGATCGAGTGTGGCGCCCTCCCCGACAGTAAAATCAGAATTCGGGCTAAAACCTGTGACACTTCCGGCGCTGAGCGTTCCGCGACTGATGTGAGTATTTCCGGTATAACGATTATCGCCGCTCAGTTGCGTCGTACCCGGTCCGCTATGGTTGACATTACCGTAGCCTTTTATCGCTGCATTAAGAGAATAATCTTCGCTGGTGTGGTTAAAGTTCAGTGTTGCAGTACTATTTTTCTGGTTTGTGTCACTCAGTATAATGAGCGGCGTCTCGATAGATCCTGCTTCTTGTGCAGTTTCACCGGGTTTGCCACCTATATTCAGTGTGGCGGTACTTCCTGTCCCTATGCCAAGCCAGATTCCCTCTCCTGTCTTAACTTTGCCGCCATTACTGATATTAAGTTCACCTTTGGCATCATTTGGCGTGGTTCCAAAGCCCCCTAAAATGAGTAATGTACCAACCTCTAAAAGAGAATTTTCGCCGTCGACATTCACGACGCCGTTTCCTTTAAGCGTTGAGTTTAACGTCTTTCCGACATAGCCAATATTCATATGTCTACTAACTGAAAGTTGACCACCGTTCAAAATATCCAGTCGGCCCTCTGCCTGATCGCCCACAACAGCCCAACCGGAACGGATCGACGAATTCTCACCTTCTACCGTGGTCAGTCCTTTTGCATCAGCATAAAATTCACCGATGCGCAGTTCGTTAATATTGGAGATCTGACTTCCCTCTTTAACGGTTAATGTTCCGTCGCCGTTATTTTTGCCGACAAACAGATTCTCGCCACTGAGATCCCATTGCGCACCTTCGGTTAACGTAACAATTCCGACAGCACCATTACCAATCGCGCTTGCAGAGGATTTAATGGTGCGTCCTCTTATTGTGAGTTCACCTTTTGTGCCCTGACCGACGGTCAGGGAGCCAAACTCACGCCAACCAGGCTCGTTATTCACTTCCGCAGATAAAATGACCTGGGCATTTTCGTTAATAAGAACACTACTGTTCGCCGTCGTGGGCGTCCAGGATGCTGTTAATGTCTTTGTCGCTTTGAGTTTTTTCTCAATACACTCTGCGGCCGTTTCACTTTCACAGCGTATTTCCTCTGCCAACAGACCTGTCGGGGCAAAAAGACCGGTGGTGGCAAGCAGCAGTCCTGGAATAACCGGCAACGGAGAGAGAGACTTTATTGATACCAGTGATGGCGTCGACGCCTTTGCATCGACACGCGGGGTGTCATTCATTCCTGATTGAATAGCGTTCATAGATAATCCTCCTGATCATCGTTTAACATCCTGATATGCACTGATGGCATGCCGATGTTTTAAGAACGCCTTACGACCCTTATCAAGAGTTATTTTTAATCGCGCAGAAAATATGCGGACATTATCTGAAATTCAATCATCGGTGATAAGTTAATCCTGAAAACCGATGTTAGCGCATTGACACACCCAGCCTGTCGTTCATTTACTGGAATGTTCCCTTCTTTTACGTCAACTGGTAGTGCTTATCCGGCATCAGTTTCGCTGGAATGGTCGATTCATCATTCATCTCCAGCAGGTCAATTTCGATGGCATTACAGATAGCATCCAGGGGCAAATCGTTATTCTCTGTTCCAAACGGATCCTCCAGTTCTTCTGCCAGTGCATCCAGAGAGATGAAGGTATAGGAGATGAGGACCGAAATAAAAGGCGTCATGTAATGCAGATCGACCACCAGGGCGAAAGGCAGCATGATGCAAAACAGATAAACGGTGCGATGGAGGATCAGCGTATAGGCAAACGGGACCGGCGTATTGGCGATTCTTTCGCAACCGGCAAGAACGGCGGACATGTCATTTAAGCGATTGTTTAAACTATGAAACAGGATATCCGAGAGTTGCCCGTCTCGACGACGTGTCGCCAGCCATTCACCCATTATCAGTAAAATGCGGTTTGCCGGAGAGTGAGAGGCAAATACACGTTGCAGATCTTTCGTGCAAAGATACTTCGCCAGCGGCTCAGCCTGTGGCTTACGCCGCAGCGTCATGCGCAGACAGTGAGCGAAGGCGATTTGCAGTCGGACAAACTGCCCTAACTCGCGGTCATCCGGTAAGACCGTTTTGACTTCCCGCAGCAGTGAACGAGAAGCGATCATCAATTGTCCCCAGAGTTGACGCGCCTCAACATAACGGGAATAACAGGCGTTATTACGAAAACCCAAAAAGATAGCGATTGCCACACCGAGGATGCTGAACGGTGCAAGGGTAAATTTGATACCCAGCATCGTATACCACGGCAGCAGGACGATCACGACAATAGACAGCAGAAAATTAAGCAGCAAGCGGGAAGAGATTTTTGCCAGTACAGAGCCGTGCCAGACGAATATCAGGCGTAACCAGTGCTGTTGCGGACGAACGATCATGACGGTTTTCTGGAAAGAAACGAATCCTGCTATTAAACGTGATCTGGATCAAACATTCAAGCATGTCCAACGTGACGTTGTCACCTGCCTTATGCTAAGAGACCTGTTCATGCACAAGGCTAACAGAGGGGAATAGTTATTATATACATTGTATGTTGTAACTATAGTGCTTGTATAAGAAACCCGGCCTTAGCCGGGTCACTGCTTTAGCAAAGCGGTTTCACCGCTTCTCGCATTCCTTTTGACAGAATGGCATCGAGATCGGCAGCCACCTGCTCAACCAGCCCCGCCACTTTCGTCAGGTCTTGCTCCCAGTGTTCTTCTACCGCCAGCACGTCACTCACCAGTTGCTGAGTCGTCATCTGGCGATCGCCATGCTGGCTCCAGAGTTGCTGAAAACGGGTGATCCAGTGCGCATCGTCCTGAACCGGGTAAGCTTCCCCATTACGCTCACCGCGATAGAACGCAATCAGGGCGGCTAACGCGAAGGTCAGACGAGCCGGGAGTTGGCCGTTCGCCTTCTGCCCTGCCAACAACTGGGGAAGAATGCGGGTGCGGAATTTAGTCATCCCGTTCAACGCAATCGACAGCAACTGGTGCTTAATATAGGGGTTACGGAAACGTCCGGTAACCGCACTGGCAAATGACTCCAGTTCATCACGCGGCAGATCGAGAACCGGGATGATCTCCTCATAAATCGCTTTTTCCACAAAGGCGCAGATTTCGGTGTCATTCATCGCCTCGCCGACCGTATCCAGTCCTGCCTGGAATGCCACCGGTACCAGCGCCGTGTGCGCACCGTTAAGGATGGCCACTTTACGCTCTTTGTACGGCTTAATATCCTCAACAATCAGAACGTTAAGCGGATATTTATCGAGACGCAGTTCTGCTGCCAGTGATTTCGGTCCCTGGATCACAAACAGATAAAAGTGTTCGGCTGTATCGAGGAAACCATCGTGATAGCCCAGTTCGCTCTCCAGTTGCGCCGCTTCATCGCGCGGATAACCCGTGACAATACGGTCCACCAGCGTGGAACAGAAGACGTTTGCCTGATCCAGCCAGGTGATAAATGCCGCTGGCAGTGACCACTCCTGCGCATAGCGCAGCACCAGCTCACGTAAGGCATCACCATTATAATCAATCAGTTCGCAAGGGATGATGATCCAGCCTTTATCCGACGCGCCGTTGAAATGGCTGTAGCGTTCAAACAGCAGACGCGTCAGCTTCGCCGGATAACTTACCGCTGGCGCATCATCAAATTTATCACCTGCGTGATAACTGATACCTGCTTCCGTGGTGTTAGAGAACACAAAACGCATCTCAGGATTGTGCGCCAGTTTCAGGAACGCATCGTAATCACCGTAAACGCTGATTTCACGATTCACCGAACGAATCAGACGAGCATCGCTGACGGCTTCTCCCTGTTCATTCAGACCGCGAATGATTGTCGTGTAAAGACCATCCTGGGTACTGAGTGAAGGTGGGAATGTACTTTCAATAGGTCGAACAATGACCACACCAGAATTCAGATCGGTATGTTCATTCAGCAGATCAACTTGCCAGTCAATAAAGGCGCGAAGGAAGTTACCTTCACCAAACTGAATGATGCGTTCAGGATAGTGAGCACCGGGAAAATCGCGACGGTTAAGTGTTTTCACAATGGGTTCCCTTTCGATTAGTCATACAACCTGATTAAATTGGTAGAACAGGTTAGCAAAACTTTACGACAGTAAAACCCTGTTTTGATCAATTCATGACAACTATTTATAGAGATTTATAGAAAAGCGTGGTGCCGGTCAGCTTTCCATCTGGCATCAGCGCATAATCAGGGATCTCACCGGCTTTGCGCCAGCCGCAAGAGTGGTAGAACAACTCAGCATCGCTTCCTGTAGCGGTATCCAGCACCAGCTGCGTTTTTTGCTGCTGTATTGCGCACGTTTCCAGCGCCGTCATTAACTGACGAGCAAATCCCTGACGACGTGCGCTGGAGTGAACTAAAAGTTTCGCCACGTCCGCGCGATGAGGTTGATTTTCCGGCTGCTGGAGAATGAGTTGCACGGTACCGACAATCACGCCTGAGGGGTTGTCGACCGCAAGAACGACGCGATCCCTCTGCCCGCGCTTTGCGCGACGTCATGCCAGAATGCACGTGCTTTTGAACAGGTAAACGGTAATACAAAACTGACTGATGCGCCGCGCGTCACACAGTCGGTCAGGACGTCACAGAGCTCATCAATTCTCGCCTCGATAGCTCCCGCATCCAACACATAACAGGATTTTGCCAGGGTCATGTTGCCTCCGTAATAGAGACAACACCATGCACTTAACATTGTGATAACACAACGGGGAGTTCCATAGGATATTGTTATGCCAGATCGCTTCCAGCAAAGACGGTCTTATCCGTCCGGCGATCGCTGGTCCGATTACGCCCTTCGTTCTTCGAGCGGTACAAACACTCGTCCGCTTCAACCATCAAGGTGTTGAAAACGTCCGTCAGCAAATGGGTGCCGATACTGCCATTCCCAAGGCCAATGCTGACTGTCAGATAGATATTCTGCTGGTTCCAGGTGAAGGGTTGCTGTGCGACCGCCGTACGAATATTTTCCGCCAGCAGCATTCCCTCATCAGGGTGCACTGAGGGAACCACCACGACAAATTCTTCCCCTCCCATACGCGCCACCAGCCCCCGGTCACCGATAATCTCGCGAATACGTTGTGCAAACACGCGGAGTACTACATCGCCGCATTCATGACCGAAGTTGTCATTAATGCTCTTGAAATAGTCGATATCCAACAGCATGACGGTGATATGCTGCGAGCGCGGATACTCCTGACGCTTCAGCGCTTCATAAAGTCCGGAACGAGAATAAACGTGGGTAAGAAAATCGAAATCGGCGCGCAGGGAAACCTGCTTCATCAGGGAATTAATCGCCGCCACGCTGACTGAAACCATAATGGGGCAAATTGCCATCGTGGCAATTCCCAGTCGGGCAGAGAACATCTGCGGCGTAGACAATGGTGACGCCACCGCGATATTGATTATCGAATTTGCCACCAGCACAATTTCAACGGCGCCGGTAAGAAAAGTCAGCAGACAAGTGACCTGCGGGGTATAGCGCACCGCACACCAGATCAGCGCCGGCAGCGGAAAGGCCAGGCTTCCGGCGCCGCCAATAATGACCGATGCCAGCACCGAGATAATTAACGCCGCCACCGGCATCAGTTGTTCGGGTTTAAAGCGTTTTACCGCGCCAGGAATACCCAGCGTCAGCATACAGGGCACAATCAGCACCCCGGTTGAGAATTGTTCGCTGAACCAGTCAGCCACCAGTGGCCAGAATGACAGTCGGTCTATACCCACAGATCCCATCGCGCCAATTATGGCGCAGAGCAGTGCCGCAATCAGACAGTAATTAAATAAGCGTAACGCACTGATAGGCTCATATTTATTTTTCCCCAGTCGCTTATCGCGGATCACCAGTTGGGCGACAACCACGATAAACACCATGTTGGAGAGATTAATAATCAGCGATACCCATCCCCACTCGGTGGTGATCGCATCATAACCCAGCATGGCGACGTAGCTAACAGCATAATAATGCAGCTTGTTTAACCAGACATAACGGGCAAAAATCCCGGCGATCACGCCGTTGAGCGGCCAGAACAGCGAGAGTTCATGCACCAGGCGCAGCTCGGCGCCAATAAAGTAGAACAGTGTGGTTAAAGCAAAAATAACGCTGGCGTTACGCAGTGAATGGCCTTCCTGAAACAGCCGGAAAGACGGAATGTGGAGTACGTGCATTAAATATCTATCCATATAATTGCCGTCGGCAATTATCTCTGCGTAATGGTTATAATATTTAAGAGAATAGCATGAATTATTCTCAAAGGTAGTCGTACTCCAGCTGCGTTAACATTCTTATTTGTTAAATCCGCCAGCAATAAACCATGCTTATTTTATGGGATTAACGTAACCATTTAATTATTACGGTGTATTCATTTGAAGCACTAACCAGTGATGGATAACAGCGACCACATACTGCTGTTGCTCATCGCTCAACGGCTGTCCCTGGGCGATATTATGCCATTTAGCAAGACAGCCGCGACAGCAGGTCGCCGTGGCATGTTGGGCGATAAATACCGGATGACCGCGCATCGGCGTTTGTTTGCCGTCATTGACCGGTGCGGCTGGCGCAAGTCGCTTCGCCACAAAATCCGCAGCATGTTGATCGATAACCTCTGCCCCTTTATCCCAGCAATACTGTCTCTCTTTCGTGCCCAGACGAAAACGGGAGCGAAACGGCGAGCGCGACAGACGGGCAAAAAGCGGATCAAACGTGTTCATCAGTAAACTGAACGTCCTAAGCGTTGAGTCAGTTGTTCCAGCGCAGCGATACCCGCGAGCGAATTCCCGGTCGGATCCAGTTCAGGACTCCACACGGCGATCGCCATCTCATGCGGCACTATCGCCACAATTCCCCCGCCTACACCTGATTTCGCGGGCAAGCCAACGCGCCACGCAAATTCCCCGGCGTTCTGATACATTCCGCTGGTCGCCATCAGCGCATTGATCTGTCGTGCCTGCATCGGCGTCACCACGGGCTCATCAAGATGAAACGCTTTCCCCTGGTTCGCCAGAAAGACAAACGTCTTCGCCAGTTCCACACAGCTCATTTTCAGCGCACAGTAATGAAAATAGTTTTGCAGGACCGTCGTCACGTCATGATGAAAATTACCGAAGGATTTCATCAGCCAGGCAATGGCGGCATTACGGGCGGAGTGTTCGAACTCTGAACGGGCCACCACCGCATCATAAGCGATATTCGGCACACCGCTCAGCGCACGAACCACTTCCAGCATACGCTGACGCGGTGCACTGAGTCGCCCCTGTAACATGTCACAGACAACCAGCGCCCCGGCATTAATAAACGGATTACGCGGAATGCCGTACTCCATTTCTAACTGCACCAGCGAATTAAACGGCGAACCGGACGGATCTTTCCCCACCCGTTGCCAGATCTCATCCTCTGAATAGTGACGCATTGCCACCACCAGACTGAGTACCTTTGAAATTGACTGAATAGAAAAGCGTTCAGTCGCATCCCCGGCCTGCCAGAGCTGACCTTCCACGGTGCAAATCGCAATACCCAGTCGGGACCCGTCAACCGAGGCCAGCGCGGGAATATAGTCCGCAACCTTGCCCTGACCTATCAGCGGGCGAACCTCCGCCAGAATGGCCTCTAAAATTGAATTGTCCAGAGTGATTGCCACACCACGCTCCTTGCCTGCCGGTCTGAAAAGGGCTGCGAGTATAACAGAGCGGAATACCCCACGTCAGGCCGGAAGTCGGAATCTCGCCACGGCGTGAATCAACTGGCGCGATTCATTATGCAACTGCTGCGAGGAAGCCGATGCCGTATCCACCAGTTCGCGGGTATCACGCGCGACCAGGTTCAGCGCTTGCAGCTGACGCGTCATTTGATGGATTCGGGCTCCCTGATGCAGCGTCGCGGCGGAGATATCATTCAGCGAGGCGCCCAGATTTTCCACCAGCGCGATCACCTGCTGTAAGTTCTCTTCCAGATGCGTCACTGCGCTTGACCCTTCTTCTATTCCTTGCAGAGAGTGATAGATCAGCGCCTGAATATCCTGCGTGGACTGACTGCTCTTGCGCGCCAGCAATCCCACTTCTCTTGCCACCACCGCAAAGCCGCGTCCCTGCTCACCGGCATGGGCGGCTTCGATAGCCGCGTTCAGCGCCAGAATATTAGTCTGGAAGGCGACGTTATCAATCAGCGCAATAATCCCGCGCATTTCCGCCGAGCGCGTCACAATCGCCTGCATTGAACGATTCACGGTATCCATCATTCGGTCACCGCCTGCCGCAATGGCGCGCGCTTCTTCCGCACGCTGATTCGCCAGTTGGGCATATCCGCTGTTATCTTCAACGTGCGTTTCCAGCACAGAAATATGCGAGGTGACGTTATGCAGTTCTTCACTCTGTTTCGCCGACTGCTGATACAAGCGCGTATTGTTCTGCGCCAGCCTTTCGATATTGTCAGCCATCGCCGTCGTTGCCTCACTGACCTGCTGGACCAGCTCACGTAGCCCCTGCTGCATCGCACCAATTCTTACGTGGAGCTGCGACACTTCCCGGTTAGACCCAGGTACGGCAGGAAGCGGCTGTGAGAGATCGCCTGCCGCCAGAATATCAATATGTGCGATCAGCCGACGCAGCGGAGAAATCACCCAGCGCGACATCCCCCACCAGACCGCGATCGCAATGGCCAGCAGCATTATCGGCAGGAGTAAGAACAGATGCTGAAGATTGAGTAGACGATCCAGCAGTTGTTGTCGTCCACTCTCCCGCTCCTGGGCAGTGACTTTTTGCACTCTGGCATAGTTATCATTGAAGTCAGCCTGAAACGCCTGAATGGGCACCGCAAAGAACGCGTCAATCGACTGCGTCTTACTTAGCCCTGTCACCTGTTCCTGGATACCGCCGCTAAAACGCTGATAGCTGTCGACCAGCCCGTCGTCCGCCTGCGGGTTCATTTCGCGCCATGCCTTCCACGCGGTTGTCGACTGAGTTAACGCCTGCCGGGCTTCGTCAATCAACGGCTGCCAGCTGCCTTCAGAACCCGTGGCGGCATCCTGCATAAAGTAAACACCCGCCCGATTGAGCAGATCGCTGGCGGTCAGAAGCGCAATCCGTGCCTCTTCAACTTTTGTCTGTTGACGCAACGCCTGTTGGTTACGCTGCTCGTTTTCCCGGGCCTGACTGACAGAAAACGACAGCA
This sequence comes from Citrobacter sp. CFNIH10, assembly GCF_002934585.1. Lineage (NCBI taxonomy): Bacteria > Pseudomonadati > Pseudomonadota > Gammaproteobacteria > Enterobacterales > Enterobacteriaceae > Citrobacter > Citrobacter sp. CFNIH10. The sequence goes on along the minus strand of NZ_CP026216.1, from coordinate 3,773,713 downwards.
TCAGTGACGACGTCATTTGCAGCACGGAAAACAGCGCAATGATGCAAAAAATCCCGGTTAACAGGCCAAACTGCTGCGGTAGAAAACGGCGCGCAACGCGACGTAAAATTTGAGTTAAGTTCATAATATTCTTCAGTATCAACACGTTAAGCGCGAGTCTACGAAGCGTAAATGACAAAACTATGGCAGAAATGTGACAAGGCGCCCCGCAGAGAGCCGGAAAGATTAGCGTCGGTTCTTCCAGACGGTCTGCACATTACAGAATTCACGCAGACCAAAGTGCGAGAGTTCGCGACCAAAGCCGCTCTTCTTCACGCCGCCAAACGCCACCCGGGCATCGCTGGCGCTAAAGCCGTTGATAAAGACACCGCCACATTCCAGACGTGCGGCTATCTCCAGTGCCCGGGCTTCATCGGCGGTAAAAAGGGTCGCCGACAGACCAAAGTCACTGTCGTTTGCGAGTTCCAGCGCATGCTCAGCACTCTTCGCTATGGCGATCGCCGCAACCGGCCCGAACAGTTCTTCGCGAAACGCCGTCATCTCAGGGGTTACGTTGGTCAGCACCGTGGCCGGATAAAAGTTACCGGCTCCGGAAGGCATCTCACCGCCAAGTCGTAACTCAGCGCCTTCGGCAATCGTCGCCTGCACCTGCTGATGCAACTCGTCACGCAGATCGGCACGCGCCATCGGTCCGAGTTCGCTCTCCTCCGCCAGCGGATCGCCCTGCTTCAGCGCGGCGGCAGCCGCCACAAAGCGCGCGATAAAGCACTCTGCGATCCCCTCTTCGAGAATAAAGCGTTTCGCCGCCGCACAAACCTGCCCACTATTTTGGTAGCGTCCGGCCACCGCCGCCTGCACTGCCAGATCCAGATCGGCATCGTTAAGCACAATAAACGGATCGGAACCTCCCAGTTCCAGCACACATTTTTTCAACGCGGCTCCGGCCTGAGCGCCAATGGCTGCCCCTGCACGCACGCTACCGGTCACCGTCACGGCCGCAATCCGCGCATCGTTTATCAATGTGCTGACGCCCTGATTATCCGCATTCAGCCAGCCGTAGACGCCGACGGGTATCGCTGCATCAGCAAAAACCTGGCGGATGATTTGCGCGCAGCCAATGACGTTCGGCGCAGGCTTAAGCAGATAGCCATTACCGGCCAGCAAAATCGGCACCGCTCCGCGCAGCACCTGCCACAGCGGAAAGTTCCACGGCATGACCGCCAGAATGGTACCTAACGGACGATACTCAATGACCGCCTGTTGGTTTTCCACCTGCGTGGGTTCAGCGTCCAGCATCGCCGGGCCGTGTTCTGCATACCAGTCACACAGTGCCGCCGATTTTGCCACTTCTGCACGCGCCTGTTTAATCGGTTTGCCCATCTCACGGGTAATGCACTGCGCCATCTCTTCGCCACGCACGCGTAAGGCCTGGCCGATGTCTCGTAATTTCTGCGCCCGATACGCCACCGTAGTCTGTTTCCAGTCACGAAATCCCACGGCCGCAAGCTGTAGCGCCTGTTCAATGTCCTGGGCCGTAGACCACGGCAATGCTGAAAGGCGTTCGCCATTGTACGGGTTGGTGGAAATGGCGTGGGTTGCCGGTGAAATCGTCATACAGTCTCTCCATCGTTCTTGATGCGATCATCATGGACGCATTTACTCTTTCCGAAAAATGAATAATATTAACCAAACTATTCACGATGAGAGAACATTATGGATCTGACCCAACTGGAGATGTTTAACGCGGTTGCCGAAACGGGCAGCATCACCCAGGCAGCGGCGAAGGTGCACCGTGTCCCCTCCAATCTCACCACCCGCATTCGCCAACTGGAGGCCGATCTCGGCGTCGATCTGTTTATTCGCGAGAATCAGCGCCTGCGCCTTTCCCCCGCCGGGCACAACTTTCTGCGCTACAGTCAGCAGATCCTCGCGCTGGTTGACGAGGCGCGAATGGTTGTCGCGGGTGATGAACCTCAGGGGCTGTTCTCACTGGGCGCGCTGGAAAGCACCGCCGCGGTACGCATACCGGCTACGCTTGCTCGCTACAATCAGCGCTACCCCAAAATCCAGTTCTCCCTGGCGACCGGGCCTTCTGGCAACATGCTGGACGGCGTGCTTCAGGGTCATCTCAATGCCGCCTTTGTGGACGGACCGATTACCCACCCCGGTCTTGAAGGGATGCCGGTGTATCAGGAAGAGATGATGGTGGTTACGCCGCACGGTCACCCGCCAGTGACACGCGCCAGCGAGGTCAACGGCAGTCACATTTACGCCTTTCGCGCCAATTGTTCCTATCGCCGCCATTTCGAAAGCTGGTTTCATGCCGATCGGGCAATGCCTGGCACGATCCACGAAATGGAGTCCTATCACGGCATGCTTGCCTGTGTGATTGCCGGTGCCGGTATCGCGTTAATCCCCCGTTCGATGCTGGAAAGTATGCCCGGACATCAGCAGGTTGAGGCCTGGCCGCTGTCCGGTAACTGGCGCTGGCTGACGACCTGGCTGGTCTGGCGGCGCGGGGCGAAGATGCGCCAACTGGAGGCGTTCATTGAGCTGCTGACGGAACAATGCTGAAAACGAGATCTGAATCACAAAACGGTTGTCTTTTCATCAGCAAACGTTTTAAGATCGCATCCTCTCCTTTTCGCAACGAACCGATGCACTCTTATGACAACTCAAACGGTTTCCCGCAAAGTCGCGTGGTTACGGGTCGTTACGCTGGCTATTGCTGCGTTTATTTTCAATACCACAGAATTTGTCCCCGTGGGTCTGCTTTCCGACATCGCACAGAGTTTTAGTATGCAGACCGCACAGGTCGGGATCATGCTGACGATCTACGCCTGGGTAGTCGCGCTGTTGTCCCTGCCGTTCATGTTGCTGACCAGTCAGGTTGAGCGGCGTAAGCTGCTGATATGCTTGTTTGTGCTGTTTATTGCCAGCCATGTGCTCTCGTTCCTGGCGTGGAACTTCACCGTGCTGGTGATTAGCCGCATCGGGATTGCCTTTGCGCACGCGATCTTCTGGTCGATTACCGCTTCACTGGCGATCCGCCTTGCTCCCGCGGGCAAACGCGCTCAGGCATTAAGTTTACTCGCCACCGGAACGGCGCTGGCGATGGTGCTGGGCTTACCGCTTGGTCGTATTGTTGGTCAGTATTTTGGCTGGCGAACCACCTTCTTCGCCATCGGGATGGGGGCATTCATCACCCTGATTTGCCTGATCAAGCTGCTGCCGAAATTACCAAGTGAACATTCCGGCTCGCTGAAAAGTCTGCCACTGCTGTTCCGCCGTCCGGCGCTGATGTGCCTCTATCTGTTGACGGTGGTGGTGGTGACGGCGCACTACACCGCGTACAGCTATATCGAACCGTTTGTGCAGACTGTTGCCGGGTTGAGCGCGAATTTCGCCACCGTACTGTTACTGGTGCTGGGCGGTGCAGGCATTATCGGCAGCATCATCTTTGGCAAGCTCGGCAATCACCATGCCTCGGCGCTCATCAGCATCGCCATCGCGCTGCTGCTGCTCTGCCTGGTATTGCTGTTACCTGCCGCTGACAGTGAATCTCATCTGGCTGTTCTGAGCGTTTTCTGGGGGATTGCCATCATGGTGATTGGCCTCGGGATGCAGGTGAAGGTGCTGGCGCTGGCTCCGGATGCCACGGATGTAGCGATGGCGCTGTTTTCCGGCATTTTCAATATTGGTATTGGCGCGGGCGCGCTGGTGGGAAATCAGGTGAGTCTGCACTGGTCGATGTCAACCATTGGCTACGTGGGGGCCGTTCCGGCACTTGCCGCGCTGATCTGGTCGGTGATTATCTTCCGTAAATGGCCGGTCTCATTAGAAGAACAACCACAGCATTCCTGACAGACAGCCCGGTCATCGCGACCGGGCTTTTTGATCAGTAGGTTTTAATAATTTCCAGCACGCCGTTAATAATAAACTGCACGCCCATACAGACCAGCAGAAAGCCCATCAGCCGGGAAATGGCTTCAATACCGCCCTTGCCCACCAGACGCATAATCGCCCCGGAACTGCGTAAGCATCCCCACAGGATCACCCCCACCAGGGCAAAGATGAGCGGCGGCGCGACGGTAATCACCCAGTCAGGAAAATCCGTGCCGTGACGCACCGTTGAGGCGGAGCTGATAATCATCGCAATGGTCCCCGGCCCCGCCGTGCTTGGCATTGCCAGCGGCACAAACGCGATATTGGCGGTCGGCTCATCTTCCAGCTCTTCCGACTTGCTCCGCGCCTCCGGCGATTCATGCGCTTTTTGCTGCGGAAACAGCATGCGGAAACCGATGAACGCCACAATTAACCCCCCGGCGATACGCAGGCCCGGAATGGAGATACCGAAAGTATTCATCACCAGTTGGCCCGCATAGTAGGCCACCATCATGATGGCAAACACGTAAACCGATGCCATTAACGACTGGTGATTCCGTTCTGCGCTGTTCATGTTCCCGGCAAGGCCGAGAAACAGCGCGACGGTCGTCAACGGATTCGCCAGAGGGAGAATCACTACCAGCCCCAGCCCTATTGCTTTAAACAAATCCATCATATTGGCCGTCATTCCTGTTTCACCCATGTATTAGCGGCAAGTATAAGTGGAAAACCATGAAGTTAGCCATTCTGGTGCTGTAAGCATTCGTTAGCGACCTGAGAGATAACCGCTAATTATCATTAACTAAATAAAATGTGACATAGCGCGTGTCTTTTCGCTTTTAGCAAAACGTGTGATCGGTAAATCCATTCGTTTGACTTATAGTTGCCTGGGCAATATTATCTGCCGTAACTAAATACTTGCCAGGGCAACCATTGTGAAAAGCACCAGTGACTTATTCAATGAAATCATTCCACTGGGGCGCTTGATCCACATGGTCAATCAGAAGAAAGATCGTCTGTTGAACGACTATCTCTCGCCGCTGGATATCACGGCAGCACAGTTTAAGGTGCTCTGCTCTATCCGCTGTGCGGGCTGCATTACCCCGGTTGAACTGAAAAAAGTGTTGTCTGTCGATCTCGGCGCCTTAACGCGCATGCTCGAGCGTCTGGTCTGCAAAGGCTGGATTGACAGACTGCCTAACCCACATGACAAACGCGGTGTGCTGGTGAAACTCACCGAACACGGCGCGGCAATTTGTGAGCAATGTCATCAATTAGTAGGACAAGACCTGCACCAGGAATTAACAAAAAACTTAACGGCGGACGAAGTGGCAACACTTGAGCATTTGCTTAAGAAAGTACTGCCGTAAAACAAGAAGAGGTATGACGATGTCCAGACGCAATACTGACGCTATCACCATTCATAGCATTTTGGACTGGATCGAAGATAACCTGGAATCGCCGCTCTCACTGGAAAAAGTGTCTGAGCGTTCAGGTTACTCCAAATGGCACCTGCAGCGGATGTTCAAAAAAGAGACCGGCCATTCATTAGGCCAGTACATCCGCAGCCGTAAAATGACCGAAATAGCGCAGAAATTAAAAGAGAGTAACGAGCCGATTTTATATCTGGCAGAACGTTACGGTTTCGAGTCGCAGCAGACGCTGACCCGGACATTCAAAAACTATTTCGACGTTCCGCCGCATAAATACCGTATTACCAATATGCGCGGCGAATCGCGGTATTTGCTACCACTGAACCATTGTAACTAACCATCGCCTGTAAACGACGTAATCGAGGAAATCATGAAACTGTTGTCTTCTGCAATGCTGGCCCTGCTGCTTGTTGTCTCAGGTCAGAGCGTTGCGGAGCAATCCGCGCAGCCCACCACGACAAACAGTCGTGACACGATGATTGTCCCCACTTCGCAGGAACAGTCGCCGTTTGATTTTAATCACATGGGCGCGGGAAGTGACAAGTCCGACGAACTGGGCGTGCCCTATTACAACCGGCACAGCCTGTGATTCGTTTTCGCCCTGCTGAAAAGCGGGGCTTTTTTTATCCCCCTGATCTTTATATTCTTAAAATTTCCCGCAGCGCCGTTTTCGCTCTTCTTTTACGTATTCATTTTATTCAATAGGCAAATTATGCTGCTTCAAGAAAGTTAGCTTATCCCAGTAGCCTCTTTGAAATAAAATTTTATTATTTACTATTTGGAAAAAACCGCAACCTCTCAGACCTAATGGGTCACGCCACTCTAAAATTGCCCATTGTCCATCTTCGAAAATGTTTTCAACGATACAAACCATATCCGTGTAAGAAAAATCTTGCTCAAACATTTTCTTTATCGCCTCTTTACCAATAACTGGCTCATTGGCAACCTGATGGTTTATTGCATTCTCATCATATAATTCTGAAATAGTTTCTATATCAGCATTATTAAATGCGTCAACCCATTGGCAAAGTATCTCTTTTGGCGTCATATAATTTACCTCCAACCTGTGAAATTCCCTCGTCGTAACATATCATCAAAAAATTATCAAGTTCAACATTTATTTAAAATATAGCCATTACTTAAAAATAGAGCAGCCTGTACATGGCTGCTCTATTAAAATATCTGTTACTATTTTTAAATTCACTTCTAAGTATTAAATGACAATTGATGATTGTGATAATATTAACGTCAGTTTTTACCTGCCAGGCCTGATCAGCGTAGCGACATCAGGCAATCCCTGCGCTATTCGCTTTTTCCGACCTACGATCCCCTCACCTGCGCCGTTCTGCGCCAGCGAAAACCAAACACGTTGATGTACAGACCGGCCATGATCAGCACCGCGCCAAACAGCTGTAATGCGCTCAGCGTTTCGTCGAGCAGCAGCGCCGCGCTGGCCAGTCCCACCACCGGCACCAGCAGGGAGAGCGGCGCAACACGCCAGGTTTCATAACGCCCGAGCAGCGTCCCCCAGATCCCGTAGCCGACTATCGTGGCAACAAAGGCCAGATAGACCAGCGATAAGATCGTGGTCAGATCGATGGCAATCAGGCTTTCAACGATTTGCGTCGCGCCGTCGAGCAACAGCGACGCTGCAAAGAACGGCAGTATCGGAATCAGTGCGCTCCAGACCACCAGCGACATTACCGGCGGGCGCGAGGCATGCCCCATTATTTTTTTATTGAAGATATTGCCGCAGGCCCAGCTAAATGCCGCCGCCAGCGTCAGCATAAAGCCGAGCATCCCGACATGCTGTCCGTTGAGGCTGCCTTCAATCAGCACCAGCACACCAAAAATTGCGAGCGCAATTCCGGCAATTTGTTTGCCCTGCAAACGTTCGCCAAAGGCAAATGCGCCCAGCACGATGGTGAAAAAGGCCTGAGCCTGCAATACCAGCGACGCCAGTCCAGCTGGCATGCCAAACTTGATCGCGCAAAACAGAAAGGCAAACTGACCGAAGCTGATTGTCAGGCCGTAACCGAGCAGCAGCGACAGCGGAATACGCGGACGCGCAACAAAAAATATCGCCGGAAACGCCACCAGCAAAAAGCGCAACCCCGCCAGCATCAGCGGTGGCATTGCATGCAGCCCCACCTTAATGACAACAAAGTTCAGCCCCCAAACCACCACCACCAGTAATGCCAACAGCCCGTCTTTGCGCGTCATACCACCGCTCCGCGAAGTTTAAATTTTTGTAAACAAGTTAAAGTAACGGAAATGAGTAGCCCGCAACAGATCATTAATTCTGGTAGGGATAGCAGTGCACAATAGAACAATTTATCCGCTATACATCACACTTTTGCCGTGTTATTTCTTTACATATCTAAAACAAATATAACGAAACGCACTGTCGGGCAGAGAAATGAACAAAACGCTGAGACGATCCACCCTTGCTTTACTCGCCTCCTCACTGTTACTGACGATCGGTCGTGGCGCAACGCTGCCCTTCATGACCATTTATCTGAGTCGCCAGTACGACCTGAGCGTGGATCTGATCGGCTATGCCATGACCATTGCGTTGACCATCGGCGTGGTCTTTAGCCTTGGCTTTGGCATTCTGGCGGACAAATTCGACAAGAAGCGCTACATGCTTCTGGCGATTTCCGCCTTTGCCTTTGGCTTTATCGCCATTCCGTTGGTTGATAGCGTGATGCTGGTGGTGCTGCTTTTTGCCCTGATCAACTGCGCTTATTCGGTGTTTGCCACCGTGCTGAAAGCCTGGTTTGCCGACCATCTTTCGCCCGGCGCGAAGGCAAAAATCTTTTCGCTCAACTATACGGTACTGAATATCGGCTGGACCGTTGGCCCGCCGCTCGGCACGCTGCTGGTGATGCAGAGCATCAACTTACCCTTCTGGCTCGCCGCCTTCTGCTCCGCCTTTCCGCTGGTGTTTATCCAGTTTCTGGTCAAGCGTTCTGCCGCCGCCGTTAATAGCGAAAACAGCGTCGCCTGGTCGCCTGCGGTACTGCTGCATGATAAAGCACTGTTCTGGTTTACGCTGTCGGCGTTTCTGGCCTCGTTTGTTTCCGGTGCGTTTGCGTCCTGTCTCTCTCAGTACGTGATGGTCGTCGCCGATGGCAATTTCGCTGAGAAAGTCGTGGCGGTGGTGTTGCCCGTCAACGCCGCGGTGGTCGTCAGCTTGCAGTATGCCGTGGGGCGCAGACTGACGCCGGCTAACATTCGTCCGCTGATGGGCTTTGGCACCGTCTGTTTTGTCATTGGTCTCGGCGGATTCATGATCTCCGGCAACAGCCTGCTACTCTGGGGCGTATCCGCCGCGATCTTTACGCTTGGCGAAGTGATCTACGCACCAGGTGAATACATGTTGATCGATAACATCGCCCCACCGGGTATGAAGGCCAGTTATTTCTCCGCGCAGTCGCTGGGTTGGTTGGGTGCAGCGTTTAACCCGTTGGCCAGCGGCGTCATTCTGACCTCTTTCCCCGCCTGGACGCTGTTTATCGTCCTGATAGTGGCGATTATTGTCGCGTGGGCGCTGATGCTTAAAGGCATGCGGGTCAGACCCTGGGGCCAACCGGCGTTGTGTTGAGCTGATGTCGTGCAGGTCCAAGGCCTGCACGTCTGTCAGATAGCCACTAAACCGCGTACCCCTTCCGATTCCATATTTTCGCCGCGTCCGCGTTGAATAATGCTACCGCGCGACATCAGCAAATAGTTATCCGCCAGTTCCGCTGCAAAGTCGTAGAACTGCTCAACCAGCAGAATCGCCATATCGCCACGCCGGGCGAGCTGAGCGATCACCTGTCCTATCTCTTTGATCACCGACGGCTGAATCCCCTCCGTCGGTTCATCGAGGATCAATAACTGCGGACGACTCGCCAGCGCGCGGCCAATCGCCAGTTGCTGCTGTTGACCACCGGAGAGATCGCCGCCGCGCCGCTGTTTCATCTCTTTCAGTACCGGGAATAGTGTGTAGATCTCTTCCGGAACCGCTTTCGCTTCGCGTGACGAAAAGCGCGACAGCCCCAGCAACAGGTTTTCTTCCACCGTCAGTCGCGGGAAAATTTCGCGGCCCTGCGGCACATACGCGATGCCCGCCTGTACCCGCTGATGCGGCTTGCGATGGGTGATGTTCTTTTCCTGCCAGGTCACCGTTCCGCTACGCGCCGGTATCAGCCCCATCAGACATTTCAGCAAGGTAGTTTTACCGACGCCGTTGCGACCCAGCAGGCAGGTCACTTCACCAGGGCTGGCGTCAAAGGTGACGCCGCGCAGAATATGGCTGCCACCATAATATTGATTCAGTTCATTTACCTGTAGCATCTGTACTCCTTAGCGCCCAAGATAGACGTCAATCACCTGCTCGTTGGCCTGCACCTCACGCAGACTGCCTTCCGCCAGTACGCTTCCCTGATGGAGCACCGTGACGTGGTCGGCGATGGTTTCTACAAAGCCCATATCATGCTCCACTACCATCAGCGAATGTTTGCCCGCCAGCGTACGAAACAGTTCTGCAGTATATTCCGTCTCAGCATCGGTCATGCCAGCGGCGGGTTCATCCAGCAATAGCAGGTGCGGCTCCTGCACCAACAGCATACCGATCTCGAGAAACTGCTTCTGTCCGTGTGACAACATTCCGGCGCGACGCCCTCTTTCGGTCCGCAGGCGCAGCAAGCCAAGCATCTCATCGATGCGGTCGCGCTGTTCGCTGTTTAACTTTGCGCGCAGTGACGCCCACACCGATTTATCGTTTTTCATCGCCAGCTCAAGGTTTTCTGCCACCGTCAGCGCTTCGAACACCGTCGGCTTTTGAAACTTACGGCCAATACCCTGACGGGCAATGGCGATCGGATCCAACGCGGTCAGATCGGTTGACTGGTCATACAGCGCCTTTCCGCTTTGCGGACGCGTCTTCCCGGTAATCACATCCATCAGCGTGGTTTTCCCCGCGCCGTTAGGACCAATGACGCAACGCAGTTCGCCAACGCCAATATTCAGCGTGAGATTGGTTAATGCCTGAAAACCGTCAAAGCTGACGTTGATGTTTTCCAGTTGCAGCACCGGGTCCGTCTGCTGGCGATAGCGATCGCCGGGAACCTGGCGGGTAAAAAGGCCTTCATCCGGCTGCATTATTTGTCTCCTTTACGAAACAGGCCAATCACGCCACGGGGTAAAAACAGCGTGACGCCGATGAAGATCAGCCCCAGAAACAGCTGCCAGTATTCCGGCATGATGACGGTAAAGAGGCTTTTGGCACCGTTTACCATCACCGCACCAATGACCGGGCCGATCAGCGAGCCACGCCCGCCGAGCGCCACCCAGATGGCGGCTTCGATAGAGTTAGTGGGCGACATTTCGCTGGGGTTAATGATCCCGACCTGCGGCACATACAGTGCGCCTGCCAACCCGCACAACACGGCAGAGAGCGTCCAGACCAGCAATTTGAAACCTTTCGGGTCATAGCCGCAAAACATCAGCCGGTTTTCCGCGTCGCGCACGGCGGTGAGGATCCGGCCAAACTTACTGCGCGCCAGCGCAAACCCCAGCCACAATGCCAGTACCAGCAACCCTAGCGTCGCCAGAAACAGTCCGATACGGGTGGTGGTGGCAGTGACCGACAGCCCCAGAAGCGTGGTAAAACCGGTAAACCCGTTGTTGCCGCCAAAACCGGTCTCATTACGAAAGAACAGCAACATACCGGCGAAGGTCAGCGCCTGCGTCATGATCGAAAAGTAGACGCCTTTAATCTTCGAGCGGAAAGCGAAGTAGCCAAAGATCAGCGCCAGTCCGCCGGGCACCAGTACCACCAGCGCCATTGCCCACGCAAAATGCTGGGTTCCCCACCAGAACCACGGCAACTCGCTCCAGGAGAGAAAGGACATAAACGCGGGCAGCCCTTCACCGGAGGCCTGGCGCATCAGATACATCCCCATTGCGTAACCGCCAAGCGCAAAGAAAAGCCCGTGTCCCAGCGACAGCATCCCGGCATACCCCCAGACCAGATCCAGTGCGACCGCCACCACCGCATAGCAGAGAATTTTCCCGGCAAGCGTCAACGTCCACACGGAAATCGCCAGCGGATGATCGGCGGGCAGCAAGGCAAGAAACGGCAGCACCATCAGCGCCAGCAGGATAATCCCCGCCAGCACCCGACTGATACGCGGCGCTTTACGCGCCAGTGTTAAGGCCATTGGCATGGTCATTATTCGGTGACTCTCCCTTTCAGAGCAAACAGTCCCTGGGGTCGCTTCTGGATAAACAGAATGATCAACACCAGAATGACAATCTTCCCGAGTACCGCACCCATCTGCGGTTCGAGGATTTTGTTGAATACGCCGAGACCGAACGCCGCCGCCACGCTACCGGCAAGTTGGCCGACGCCGCCCAGCACCACCACCAGAAAGGAGTCGATGATATAGCCCTGGCCCAGTTCCGGACCAACGTTACCCAATTGCGACAGGGCGACGCCGCCAAGTCCGGCAATACCTGAACCCAGACCAAAGGCCAGCATATCCACACGCCCCGTCGGAACACCGCAGCAGGCCGCCATACTGCGGTTCTGGGTCACGGCGCGTACCCGCATGCCCAGCCGCGTTTTATTCAGCAGCAGCCAGGTGAAGAACAGCACCAGAAGCGCGAACCCCAGCACCACAATGCGATTCCACGGTAGCACCAGACTGGCGTAAACCTGTACGCCACCCGACAGCCACGCCGGATTCGCCACCTCCAGGTTTTGTGCCCCGAAGGTCATCCGCACAAGCTGGATCAGCATCAGACTGATACCCCACGTCGCCAGCAGCGTTTCCAGTGGACGTCCGTAAAGATGGCGGATCACCCCGCGTTCCAGAATCATTCCCGCGCCTGCGGTAAACATAAAGGCAACCGGCAAGGCAACCAGCGGATAAAAGGCCAGCCACTGCGGGACAAACTGCGCCATCGCCTGTTGCACCATCCACGTACAGTAAGCCCCGAGCATCAGCATTTCGCCGTGCGCCATGTTGATCACTCCCAACAGGCCGTAGGTGATCGCCAACCCGAGCGCCGCCAGCAGCAGCACCGATCCAAGCGACAGCCCCATAAACGCCTGTCCAAGCAGATCGCCAATCGCCATTCGCTGTTGGATACGCGCCAGGCTGTCACTGGCCACCGCGCGCACGCTGGCATCCGGTTCATGCGCTTTGTCAGTAAACGGTTGCAGGCGTGCCTGCATTTCCGGATCGCTGGAGTCGCCCAACAGCATGATCGCCTGACGGCGAATCTCCGCCGATGGACTGGCCAGTTGCAGGTTAGCCAGAACGCGGGTCAGGCGTGATTTCACCTCCGCATCAGTTTCCTGTGCCAGGCGCTGTTGGATAAAAGGCAGCATGGACGGCTGTGCGTCGCGCTGTAGCGTACGGGTAGCCGCCAGCCTTTGTGTGACACTGTCACTAACAAGTTGATGCGTCGCCAGCGCGCCGGCAACAAGAATGCGCAGTCGGTTGGTCAGGCGTAGGGGTTTTAACGTTCCCGTTGGGCTACTGGCCGTTCCCAGAGGCACAACCTGCGTTCCCTCGCGGGTGAAAGCCTGTTTTGTGCTGTCGGTGAGCAGCGCCTCCCGGCTCAGCGACGTCAGCAGCGGCAAACGCTGAGGGTCAGGTGTTGCCGCCCACTGTTCGAGCAGTTGCGCCTGGACGGTACGGCTGGCGGCGACAAACGCGTCGGCATCGCTGGCCTGAACGAACCCTGGCAGAAGCCCGAACGCCAGCAACAAACCGCGAATAAAGCCCATGGCTTTCATGTCAAGATCTCCAGAAGTCACCCTCTGCGGGAGGGATAAGCACGTTGACAAACCTTGCGACGCTTTCGCCTTATCCGGCCTACATCTGCTTAACCCTGCTCGGTGTAGGCCCGATAAGCTTGCGCCATCGGGCATGTCGCCGTCTGCCCCCGCCGAAGCGGTTGATTTTAGTTGCTGGCGGTTTTCACTGGTTGTTCTGATTTCTTGTCATTACCGGCAATGAACGGGCTCCACGGCTGGGCGCGAACCGGTTCTTCAGTCTGCCAGACGACGTTGAACTGACCGTTGCCTTCAATCTCGCCAATCATCACCGGTTTATGCAGATGGTGGTTGGTGGCATCCATCGTCAGCGTAAAGCCCGACGGTGCCGGGAAGGACTGTCCGGCCATTGCCGCCCGGACTTTATCGACATCTGTCGTCCCGGCTTTTTCGACGGCCTGCGCCCACATATGCAGACCCACGTACGTGGCTTCCATCGGATCGTTTGTCACCACGGTGTCAGCATTTGGCAGCTTATGGGCTTTGGCGTACGCACGATAATCGGCAACAAATTTCTGGTTGGTGGCGTTATCGACCGATTCGAAGTAGTTCCAGGCGGCAAGGTTGCCAACCAGCGGTTTGGTATCAATCCCGCGCAGTTCTTCTTCACCCACCGAGAACGCGACCACCGGAACATCGGTGGCTTTCAGGCCCTGGTTTGCCAGCTCTTTATAAAACGGGACGTTGGAATCGCCGTTGATGGTTGAAACGACAGCCGTTTTGCCACCTGCGGAGAATTTTTTGATATTGGCGACAATGGTCTGGTAATCACTGTGACCAAACGGGGTGTAGACCTCTTCGATGTCTTTATCCGCAACCCCTTTCGAATGCAGGAACGCACGCAGGATCTTGTTGGTGGTGCGCGGATAAACATAGTCGGTGCCCAGCAGGAAGAAGCGTTTGGCGCTCCCACCATCCTCACTCAGCAGGTATTCAACCGCCGGGATCGCCTGCTGGTTGGGTGCCGCGCCAGTGTAGAAGACGTTCGGCGACATCTCTTCCCCTTCGTACTGTACAGGGTAGAACAGCAGGCCGTTCAGCTCCTCAAAAACCGGCAATACTGACTTACGCGACACGGAGGTCCAGCAGCCAAACACTACCGCCACCTTATCCTGGCTCAACAGCTGTCGGGCTTTCTCGGCGAACAGCGGCCAGTTCGAAGCCGGATCAACCACCACCGGTTCCAGCTTTTTGCCTAATACGCCCCCTTTGGCGTTGATCTCATCAATCGTCATCAGGGCCACATCTTTCAGCGGTGTTTCGGAGATCGCCATCGTGCCGGACAGTGAGTGCATAATGCCCACTTTAATGGTATCGGCGGCCTGAACGCTAAAACTGAGTCCCATCGCAGCCACCGAGGCCGAGAGGGCAAACGCTTTGAGTAAGGTACGACGCTGCATAATTTCACTCCTGAAAATAAAAATGCTGTGAGTTCTGGTGCTACCGACAAACAACACGGCGCAAAAAAGAGTTCAGGAGGAATAAGGCAAAAAGGATGCCAGGACGAAGGCAGAAAGGAAAAAGCGTTGGCGTGCGCGGCCTGCAAGGCTTCGCGCGGGGGATGCTCCACAATGTACCCGCGTTGCATTATTTATGTGCAACGCGGTGTGCATTATTGAGGCAACTTACCAGACCTGTTGAGCTATTTCGGTGATAAGTTTGATTTTGTTCCACTGCTGGGCTTCCGTGAGCGAATTCCCCTCTTCCGTTGAGGCAAAGCCGCACTGCGGGCTGAGACAAATTTGCGCGTGGTCGACATATTGTGCCGCTTCCTGCAGGCGTGCTTTTACGCCATCCGGGTTTTCCAGTTCACCATTTTTCGTCGTCACCAGTCCCAGAACCACCTGCTGATGGCCAGGACGGATAAAACGCAGCGGCGCAAAATCGCCAGAGCGATCGTTGTCGTACTCTAGGAAGAAAGCATCGACATTGACGCTGCCGAACAGGATCTCCGCAACCGGTTCATAGCCGCCTTCAGAGATCCAGGTTGAACGGAAGTTGCCGCGACATACGTGCAGTCCCACCGTCATGTCGGCGGGTTTTTCCGCCAGCGCCCGGTTGATCACATCGGCGTAAATTCGCGCCAGCGCATCAGGGTCGTCACCACGTTCGCGAATTTGCTGGCGCTGAGCATCGGAACAGAGGTAAGCCCACACCGTGTCATCCAGTTGCAAATAGCGACAACCTGCAGCATAGAAAGCGTGGATCGCATCGCGCCAGGTGGTCGCCAGATCGTCAAAATAGTCCTTTAGATCCGGATAGACCGTGGCATCGATATCTTTACGTCCGCCGCGAAAGTGCAACACGCTGGGGCTGGGAATCGTCATCTTCGGCTGGGCGTTACCGCTAATGCTCTTCAGATAGCGAAAATCTTCCAGCATCGGATGATCGCCGAACGCCAGTTTACCCGTGACCCGAACGCCATGTGCTTTGGTCTGTACGCCGTTAAACTGAATTCCCTGCTGTGAGTCATAACGTTCAACCCCTTGCAAACCATCGAAGAAATCAAAATGCCACCAGGCGCGACGGAACTCGCCGTCCGTCACTACATGCAGACCACAGGCGCACTGCTGTTCGACCACACGACGAATGGCGTCGTCTTCAATGGCGCGCAGCTGCGGTGCGCTTAACTCGCCGCGTGAAAACTGCTGACGAGCCACTTTGATATCGTCGGGACGTAAAAAGCTGCCTACGACTTCTGCGCGAAATGGGGCCTGTTGTCTTTGCATGTGATCTCCTTCGTCGTCAGGCAAAGGTTGCCTGACGTGATAGTTTCTTATTTGAACATTTAGACTTCTGGATGTCTATGCGTCCAAATTGACATACCCTTGTCGGACAGGCAAACGAGATAAATTCATGGCTTATGAAAAAAATTCATCTTCACTCCGCAAGACAGGAAAACGCGAACCCTTCATCTTCCCATCCGGTGATGCCGCCAATCATGACCTTTACCGGTATGCCCAGTCTGGCGAGCGTTAATGCCGCGCGGTCGGCACCGTTACAGTGAGGTCCGGCGCAGTAAACAACGAACAGCGTATCCGCAGGCCACTGCGCCATCCGTTCGGCGGTCATCATGGCGTGCGGCAGATGAATCGCCCCGGGAAGATGACGACGTGCAAACGCCTCCGGTTTTCCCACCACGTGAAGTAAGACGAAATCGGGTTCCCCCTTGCGCATACTCTCATGGACGTCGGCACAATCGGTTTCCAGACTCAGACGCGACAGGAAATGGTTGACCGCAACGGTGGATGCGGCGGCGGGAAACTCAGTGACATGACTCATTCTACTTTCTCCTCAGTGACGATTATGTTTACAATAATTTAACCATCTCTGAGCTGACGTACCGCCTTCGACCATGCCAAAAAACACCAGGATTCTGCCAAAATCGCCGCGCCCGCTTGTGGTCGTACTCGCCTATGACGGACTGTGCACCTTCGAGTTTGGCGTAGCGGTCGAAGTCTTTGGTCTGCCGCGCCCGGAACTGGGCGCGGACTGGTATCGTTTTGCCGTCGCGTCGGTCGATGCTGGTCCACTCCGCGCGACCGGCGGCGTGCGGTTGATGGTGGATGGGGGACTGGAACTGTTGGCTGAGGCCGATATCGTTGTGGTTCCCGGCTGGCGAGGCATCGACGCGCCGGTACCCGAAGCCTTGTGTACCGCGCTGCGTGCCGCGTGGGCGCGAGGTTGCCGTCTGTTGTCGATCTGTTCTGGCGTGTTTGTGCTGGCAGCGACAGGGTTGCTGGACGGGCGCAAGGCCACCACTCACTGGCGCTACACGGACACGCTCCGGCAGCGTTTTCCGGCTATCGAGGTGCTTGATGACGTTCTCTACCATGATGCCGGACTGTTGCTGACCTCGGCGGGCAGCGCAGCGGGGATCGATCTGTGTCTTTATCTGATCCGCGAGGACTATGGTCTTGAGGTTGCCAACAGCGTTGCCCGACGGCTGGTGGTGCAGCCCCATCGCGATGGCGCACAGCCACAGCAGCTTCTGCGCCCCGTTGCCCGGCAACGTGAAAGTCAGACGCTGGGCCAGTTGTTTGATTTTCTGCATCAGAATCTGACGGTGAATCACGATACCGCCTCGCTGGCCAAACGCGCCGGGATGAGTCCGCGGACGTTTTTGCGTCGTTTTACCGATTGTACCGGCACCACGCCTGCACGCTGGATCCTCAACGAACGCTTATTACGGGCGCGCGATTACCTGGAAAACTCACCGCTCAGCGTGGAATTGATCGCGGAACAAACTGGTTTTGGCAGCGCCGCGTTATTTCGCCACCATTTTCGCCACATGTATTGTCTGTCTCCTTCACAATATCGAAAGAAATTTACGCTTATCGCTAAATAATCACCTAATTCAGCTTTTGTTTAGGTTAAAGCTGCTATTATCTCTTTCACCAACCAAATTAAGGTAAGCGAGGAAACACACTACTCATTAAATGGAGGCAAACATGCTGGGTAATATGAACGTTTTTATGGCCGTTCTGGGAATTATTTTATTTTCTGGATTTCTGGCCGCGTATTTCAGCCACAAATGGGATGACTAATGAACGGAGAAAGTCCTGAACCGATAAGGCCCCTTGTCGCATCACTGCACAAGGGGCCATTTTTTATGGCTGACGGGCAAAAAAAACCGCCGGATAACCGACGGTGAATGCTTGCATGGATAGATTTGTATTTTACTTTTTCCACCGTCCCGCCACTCCCGGCAGCGACAATGGATCACTTACACCTTACCACGCCGATTCTCAATGAATGTTAAACGGCAGGCGCTAAGATTGAGGCGTTTCTCGTTTCCACTCTTTTTTACTCTGGCAAGATGCAGTACGGGAAGACCACGGCTCAACAGAGCGTGTATTCTGTAAGTCCTGCGTTTCGGGACGGGAATTCCAGCGTTTTCTCTGTAATTTCTTGCCCATGAACAGCTGCATATTACCTCCGGTTGTCACTGTTTTAATCCATTAATCAATTTGTTGGAGGGAATGTAGCATATCGAGCGCAGGTTAATGTCAATAAACCGCCTGTTTTGTAAAGGCAGTAACCCACCACCAATTATTGGCAGCGAAAACGTCAACTAGCGGTTTAATTTACCGCGGCGCTAACTGACTGAGAATGGTGTGCCCCAGATAATTACTCCAGTTAAAACTATTTTGCAGAACCACCACTGCATTCTGGTTCTTTTTATCAAAGCCAATATAACTGGAATAACCGCCAATATATCCGACCTGATATGTGATCTGACGATCGGCTAACGTATCGGTTACCCATGCAATATTTGCGGCTTCTTTCTGACGATAAAACTGGGTTCTGGCGACGTCCGCAAATGCACGGGCAAGCCCGGCGTTGTCTTGCGAGGCAAAATGCGCTCGCGCATAGCCCGCCAGATCGCGCGCACTGCTGTATAAACTCGCCGCCCCGACCATATTGTGGTTAAACGTCCAGTCAGGCGTCAGTTCACCGCGTCGAATAAGCTTGGGCTGATCTCCCGCGTGACCTAATGCGCGATACGGATAGGCGTTGAGCGTCATGGGCTCAAAACTGCTGTTGTTCATCTGTAATGGCTGGAAGATCAGACGATTCGCCAGCGACGGGATCGACTCGCCGGTACGATGCTGCACGATGAAACCGAGCAGCGCGTAACCGATATTGGAATAGTGCGGCACGCGTGCCTCGGGCGCGGTGAAGTCGGCAAGAGAAGTCAGCACCGTATCGTTATCCAGTTGGGTATAGAAATTCTCCCCCGAACTGAAATAGCGCAGGAGATTTTCCAGAGTCAGCAGATCCATCGGCTGTCTGGGCAGGCCGGAGGTATGCGTCGCCAGTTGCAGCAGGGTAATCTTTCTGGCGTCATCGCTCAGCGGCGTATCTGCTGGCAGAAGCTGCGCCAGCGTGTCGTTCCAGTGCAGCACACCCTGATTCACCAGCACGGTAGTGATTTCGGCCGTTACCCCTTTACTCAGCGACCCCAGCGCAAACAGCGTGTCTGGGGTGATCGGATATTGATGTCGGCTGTCGGTCACACCGTAACTGTGGAACTCAGCGGGTCCGTTATGTTGAATGACCGCAACCACCATTCCGCTCACCTGCTTTTCCTGCATATACTGGTGGATCATCGGATCGATACCGCGAGCATAGTACCCCACCACCGCCTGCGCACTCTGTTCGGCAGGCATATTCAACTGCGATAAGGTGCTGTTGCTACAACCAGTCAGCAGCAGAGCAGAAGAAAGAAGGAGTGGCGCGGACGCTTTCATGAGCAGAAAGTCGCCTGAAGGATATCAGCGCAGAAAGGCAGGAAAACAGACATGTACAATACGGACTCCGGAAAAAGGAGCCCGCATTGTACATCAAGTTGCTAATAATGAAGTGTCGATTGTGTTATCCCGCCAGGCCACGATGTTTGAGCATGTGCTCGATCTGTGGCTCACTACCCCGCCATGCCGGGTAAAGGCGTTCTAAATCTTCACTGTTGCCCCGTGATAAAATCGCGTCACGGAACCGCTGGCCGTTCTCACGCTTCAGTCCGCCCTGCTCCACAAACCACTGATAGCCGTCATCCGCCAGCATTTGCGTCCACAGATAGGCATAGTAGCCTGCCGCGTAACCGCCCCCAAAGATATGGGCAAAATAGCTGCTGCGATAGCGCGGCGGCACCGCCGGAAGATCGAGTTGCTCCGCCGCCAGCCGTTGTTTTTCAAATGTTTCAACGTCCTGAGGGGGTTCGTCAACAGACAGACGGTGCCAGCCCATATCCAGCAGCGCGGCGCTCAGCAGTTCGCTCATGTCATACCCCTTATTGAACAGGCTGGCCTTACGCATTTTGTCCTGTAACGCCTCTGGCATTTTTTCGCCGGTGACCGCATGGCGGGCATAGCGGTCAAACACCGTCGGATGGCTCGCCCAGTGTTCATTGATTTGCGATGGAAACTCGACGAAATCACGCGGCGTATTGGTTCCCGACAGCGACGCATAGCGCTGTGATGCAAACAGTCCGTGCAGGGTATGGCCGAACTCATGGAACAACGTGATGACATCATCCCAGAGTAACAGCGCGGGCTGTCCTGAGGCGGGCTTCTGATAATTACAGACGTTGTAAATAACCGGCTGGGTTTCGTTGAGCGTCGACTGCTCGACGAAATTGCCCATCCAGGCACCGCCGCTTTTCGAATCCCGGGCAAAGAAATCGCCGTAAAAAAGCGCCAGCCCAACACCGTTATGATCGAAGATTTCCCAGACGCGCACATCCGGATGGTAGACCGGAATATCAAAGCGCTCGATGAATTTGATGCCGAACAGCTGGTTGGCGGTCCAGAACACCCCTTCGTGCAGAACGGTATTCAGTTCGAAATACGGCTTGAGCTGTGATTCATCTAACGCATATTTCGCACGCCGCACCTGCCCGGCATAAAAAGACCAGTCCCAGGCCTGCGCGGTAAACCCACCCTGTTCATCGTCAATTACCTGTTGGATATCGGTCAGTTCACCCAGCGCCCGTTGGCGCGCAGCAGGGACGATCGCGCGCATAAAGGCCAGTGCGGCCTCCGGCGTTTTTGCCATCTGATCGGCGATTTTCCACGATGCATAATCGGCAAACCCCAGCAGTTGCGCCTGGCGGGCGCGCAGGGCTACCAGCCGCTGAATCAGCGCACGCGTGTCATTGTCATCGCCTTTTTCGGCACGACGCCACCCGGCGTTAAACAGATTCTCCCGGGTCTGGCGATCGCGCAGTGCACATAATGCCGGCTGTTGCGTGGTATTCAGCAGTGGTATCAGCCATCCCTCGGCGAGCCCTTTTTCGCTCGCCGCCTGTCGCGCGCTGGCGATCTCTTCCGCGCTGAGCCCCTCCAGTTGATGGGCGTAATCGACTACCAGTCCGCCAGATTTATTCGCCGCCAGCAGGCGCTGGTTAAACTGGCTGGTGAGCGTCGCGGCTTCGGTATTGAGCGCCCGGAGTTGCGCTTTATCGGCATCGCTCAGTTGGGCCCCGGCGAGAACAAAACGCTGGTGTGTCACCTCGATCAGACGCACGGATTCATCGTCGAGCCCCAGCGCATCACGTTGTTGCCAGACGCAATCAACGCGGGAAAACAACGCGCGGTTCAACCAGATATCATTCGCCAGTTCCGCGAGCTCGGCAGAAAACGCCTCATCGAGACGCTGAAGTTCATCATGCGTATGTGCCGCGGTCATGGCGAAGAAGACGCTGGTGACGCGGGTTAACAGCTCACCACTTTTCTCCAGGGCGAGAACCGTATTGGCAAAATCCGGGGGCGCGCTATTAGCAATTATGGCGGCGATGTCCGCGCGCTTTTGCTTGATCCCTTCGTCAAAGGCGGGACGATAGTGTTCCGTTTTAATCAAATCAAAACGGGGCGCCTGATACGGTAACAGGCTGTGGCTAAAGAACGGATTCGTTAACGACATCTTTCACTCCTGAAAACGATTTGTTCAATAGAGTAGGCTTCAGGGTAAAAGACCGCAATCCTGTAAAACCAGGGTTACCCGTGAGAGCGGATCACATGCTATGGTAGTCAAACGTAAAAAGCGTTGAGGAACAGTGAGATGATCGTTTTAGTAACCGGAGCAACCGCAGGTTTTGGTGAATGCATTACACGTCGTTTTGTTGAGAACGGGCATAAAGTCATTGCCACTGGCCGTCGCCAGGAACGCCTGCAAGAGTTAAAAGAGTCGCTGGGTGATAACGTGCTGATCGCGCAACTGGATGTGCGTAACCGCGCAGCCATTGAAGAGATGCTGGCATCGTTACCTGCCGAGTGGCGTGACATCGACCTGCTGGTCAACAACGCCGGGCTGGCGCTGGGTCTGGAGCCTGCGCATAAAGCCAGCGTGGAAGACTGGGAAACCATGATCGATACCAACAACAAAGGGCTGATTTACATGACCCGCGCCGTCCTGCCGGGCATGGTCGAGCGTAACCGTGGGCATATCATCAACATCGGCTCTACCGCAGGCAGTTGGCCTTATGCTGGCGGCAACGTGTATGGCGCGACCAAGGCGTTTGTACGTCAGTTCAGTCTGAACCTGCGTACCGACCTGCACGGCACGGCCGTTCGCGTCACGGATATCGAGCCGGGTCTGGTGGGCGGCACCGAATTTTCTAACGTGCGCTTTAAAGGCGATGACAATAAAGCGGGAAAAACCTATGAGAACACCACGGCGCTGACGCCGGAAGATGTGACCGAAGCGGTCTGGTGGGTCGCCACCCTGCCTGCCCATGTGAACATCAATACGGTAGAAATGATGCCAGTGACGCAATCTTTTGCCGGACTGAGCGTTCATCGCGGTTAATTTGTCTCCCGGCCCGCGGGCCGGGTATAGCTCGCGACAAAAAAGTGGTAGAATTTGTGGGTTAATTTTCTAAAAAGTAAGAGCGAATGACCGTCGAAACGCAACTCAATCCTACACAGCCCGTAAATCAGCAGATTTATCGCATTCTTCGCCGTGACATCGTGCACTGCCTCATTGCGCCAGGCACGCCGCTGTCCGAAAAAGAGGTGTCTGTTCGCTTCGATGTGTCTCGCCAACCGGTGCGTGAAGCGTTTATTAAGCTCGCGGAAAACGGCTTGATTCAGATCCGTCCGCAGCGCGGCAGCTACGTCAACAAGATCTCCCTCTCGCAGGTGCGAAACGGCTGTTTTGTCCGTCAGGCTATCGAATGCGCGGTGGCGCGGCGGGCCGCAGCCCAAATCACCGACAGTCAGTGCTATCAGCTTGAACAGAATCTTAATCAGCAGCGGATTGCGATTGAGCGCAAACAGCTGAATGATTTCTTCGAGCTGGATGACAATTTTCACCAGAAGCTGGCAACCATTGCGGACTGCCAACTGGCATGGGACACCATCGAAAATATCAAGGCCACCATCGACCGTGTGCGTTATATGAGTCTTGATCACGTCTCTCCACCAGAAATGTTGCTTCGCCAGCATCTCGATATTTTTTCAGCCCTGGAAAAACATGACGCCGATGCTGTCGAGAAAGCCATGACTCAACATCTGCAAGAAATCGGCGAGTCGGTCCTGCTGATCCGCCAGGAAAACAGCGATTGGTTCAGCGAAGAGTAATTCCCCTGCCTCATCTCTCGTGAGATGAGGTCTCTCCGTCCCCCCTGCATGTCCACATCAAAAAAGATGTGAGATTGATCAAAAACAAAAAAAATCCTGACTGATAAGCGTATTTATATAGCACCCGTTACGTGGGACCTGAGCCCACGGGCTTTGACGGTAAGTTAGAAAGGAGAAAATACCATGATGACATACGATCGTAACCGTAACGCAATCACCACAGGCAGCCGTGTGATGATCAGTGGCACCGGCCATACCGGTCGCATTAAAGCGATTGAGACCGAAGGCCTGGATGCGGCGCAAATTCGTCGTGAAAAAACAGTCGAAGTGGAAGGCTGTGAAGGCAAATTTGCCCCGGTAGAACTGATTCGTCTCGGCATGAACTAATGGTGTGAGTGCCGGATAATGCCTTGATTATCCGGCAGTCCTGAGGCATTTACTTCACGTTTGCTGCATACTTTGCCACGGTGGCTTTCGCCCCTTCCGCCAGCAGCGTCTGATACGCGTCTTTCACGGCCTGCGTGAATAACGCGACCTGCGGCAGTTCGTTACCAAAGATTGCCTCAATAGCCAGCAGCGCTTCAACACGGCTTGCGCCTTCCGCACTGTTTTGTACCGCCTGTTGGATCACTGGCAGAAGCGGATCGTTGACTTCAATGGCATTTCCCTGTTCATCCACGCCGCCGACATAGCGCATCCAGCCCGCCACGCCCAGCGCCAGCAAATCAAAACGACTGTTATGTGCCAGATGCCAGCGTACTGAATCGAGCATCCGCTGAGGTAATTTCTGGCTACCGTCCATCGCAATCTGCCAGGTACGGTGACGCAGCGCCGGGTTGCTGTAGCGTTCAATAAGCAGGTCTGCATAGCGAGTGAGATCCACCCCCTGCACTTTCAGCGTGGGCGCCTGCTCGTTGAGCATCAGTGCGCGGGCAGCCACCCGATAATTTTCATCACCCATGCAGTCGTTGATATGCTGATACCCGGCGAGATAGCCCAGATACGCGAGGAATGAGTGGCTGCCGTTGAGCATCCGCAGTTTCATCTCTTCAAACGGGATCACGTCAGAGACCAGTTCTGCCCCGGCTTTTTCCCACTGCGGACGGCCGGCAACAAAGTTATCTTCAATCACCCACTGACGGAATGGCTCGCAGGCCACACCGGCCGGATCGCGCACGCCGGTCAGGTTTTCAATTTTATCCAGCGTGTCAGTGGTGACGGCCGGAACAATGCGGTCAACCATCGTCGACGGGAACGTGACGTGTTGTTCGATCCATGCGGCCAGTTCGGCGTCCACGGCACGCGCGTAAGCGGTGACCACGTTACGCATCACGTGACCGTTTTCCGGCATGTTGTCGCAGGACATCACGGTGAAGGCGGCTAAGCCCGCCGCTTTACGGCGCGCCAGCGCTTCAACCACCACACCCGGCGCAGATTTCGGCTGATGTGGGTTTTGCAGATCGGCTGCGATCATCGGGTGATCCAGCATCAGTTGTCCTGTCGCCGGGGAATGGCAATACCCTTTCTCAGTAATCGTCAGTGAAACAATCGCAACCTGTGGTTCACACATCGCCGCCAGCACGCTCTCCAGCCCGTCAACCTGAGCATGCAGCGCCTTTTTCACCACCCCCACGACTCTCGCGGTCCAGGCATCGGCAGACATTTCCGCCACGGTATAGAGATTATCCTGCTGTTTGAGATCGGCGATCTGCTGTTCCCCGCCGATCAGGTTCACTTCGCAATATCCCCAGTCGCTGTTATGCTCCGCCGCCAGGATATCGGTATAGACGCCCTGGTGCGCACGGTGGAAAGCACCAAAACCAAGATGAACAATACGCGGGAACAGTCGGTTGCGATCGTAGTCAGGAAGCGTCGCTTTTGCCGTTAAGAGCTTGTTTTGCATTGTATGACCTACTTTGAATGAAATCAGGACGGTTCCAGAGTAACGCCTGTATGGTTGTATGTTTTGATTTGAATTAATCTTTTGCCAATTGGTATAACATCATTTGAAAGTTATGTGACAGGATGCAATTCCTGATGCTGAGCCTGACGCCCAGGGCAGGCTCCCTGGGCTGAGTGATGGCTGCATCCCTGCAGCCATTAGGTGACAATCCTCTTAATCGTGCTTGCGCCACTCCTGGTATTCACGCTTGAGTCGCTGTGGCGCCGTTTCAGGCATCATGAGCAAGCCGATAACAGAAATGATGCCGAGAACAATCACATAGCTTGCTAACCCGTAGTAATGCCCACCGGTCATCTGCAAAATCTTCACTGCCACCAGCCCCAGTACCCCGCTGCCAATCAGTGAACCCAATTGCCAGATTAAAGCGATGCCGCTGCAGCGAATATGCGTCGGGAACAGCTCCGGGAAGAACGATGCCTGCGGTGCGTAGCACATGCTATGGCCAAAGCTAATGACGATAATCATCACCAGCTGCGTCAACCAGAAATTGTCCTGATTAATGGCCAGGAAGAACGGAATAATCATTATGACCTGAATCAGCGCGCCCATGATATACACCGGCTTACGACCAATTTTGTCACAGAGCGCCCCCATCATGGGTATGGCAAGCACTTCGATCACCACAGCGATAATCATGGTTTCCATTAAGATATTGGCATCCAGATTATTGGCTTTGCCGTACGCCAGGACGATTACCGTGAACATGGCAAACGTACAGGCTTCAATCAGTTTTGCGCAGACGCCTTTTACCACGATGCCAGGAAAATCGCGGATGACTTCTATGAGTGGACGGGACTCTTCTGCTTTCGTCTCACGAATCTGCGCAAAGACAGGAGACTCATCGATTCTCAGGCGAATAAACAGGCCAACGATCACCAGCAGCAGACTAAGCAGGAACGGAATACGCCAGCCGTAATCCATCATTGCTTCAGGAGATAAGGTGGCATTGAGCAGTGCAAACAGTGCCATCGGTAACAAAAAGCCGACCGGCGCACCAATTTGTACCCAACTGGCAAAGAATCCACGCCGTTTAGGTTCGGCATATTCTGCCGTCATCAAGACCGCCCCGGCCTGTTCACCCCCGACACCAAACCCCTGGAGTACGCGAATGAAGATCAACAGAACGGGTGCCCAGACACCGATTTTTTCGTACGTTGGCAATAAGCCAATGCAGAATGTCCCGAGCCCGACAATCAGTATCGTGATAACCAGCGCTTTTTTACGCCCCACTTTATCGCCGATATGTCCAAAGACAATGCCGCCCAAAGGTCTTGCCAGGAAGCCCACCGCATAAGTGGCAAATGCGGCCAGCGTACTGATTAACGGATCGTCACTGGGGAAAAACAGGTGACCAAAGAACAGCACTGCCGCAGTGCCATAGGCAAAAAAGTCATAGTATTCAGCAGCCGTACCAATCGCTGAAGCAGAAGCGACGCGACGAACTACGGGTTTGCTATCAACATCATTTTTAATATCAACGGAACTAACCATAAATAATTACCTTCGTTGGTTCAGAGGTGAACAACATCCGTGTCGTATAAATGTTAACTTACCAGTTCCACAAGGTGCCATCTTCAAGCCGGGCAACCGGCAGATAGGCGGGGTCATAGGGATATTTCGCCGCCAGTTTTTCATCGAACTCGATACCCAGTCCCGGCTTCTCGCCCGGATGCATATAGCCGTTGTCAAAGGTCCAGTTGTGCGGGAAGACTTCCAGCATCTGTTCGGAATAGCCCATGTATTCCTGCACGCCAAAGTTCGGTACCCACAGGTCAAAATGCAGCGCAGCGGCCATACAAACCGGAGAAAGATCGGACGGTCCGTGTGAACCGGTACGCACCTGGTAGAGCGAGGCGAAGTCGGCGATGCGACGCATGCCGGTGATCCCCCCTGCATGGGTGATCGTGGTGCGAATATAATCGATGAGCTGTTCTTCAATAAGCTGCTTGCAGTCCCAGATGCTGTTGAAGACTTCACCGACGGCAATCGGGGTCACCGTGTGCTGACGGATCAATCGGAAGCACTCCTGGTTCTCGGCAGGCGTCGGATCTTCCATCCAGAAAAGGCGATAATCTTCAATGCTTTTACCAAAGCGCGCCGCTTCTATGGGCGTCAGGCGGTGGTGCATGTCGTGAAGGAGATGCTCGTTAAAGCCGAACGTATTGCGCACCGCCTCGAACAGTTTCGGCGTGAAATCAAGATACTTTTCCGTCGACCACAGTTGCTCTTCCGGCCACTGTCCTTTCGTGGCGGGTTCATAGGCCTGCCCTTTTCCCTTTGCCATGCCGTAGGTGGTTTTCATACCTGGCACGCCGCACTGAACGCGAATGGCTTTGAAACCCATCTCTTTATGGCGTGCATAGTCTTCCAGCACATCATCCACGGTGTGACCGGTGGTGTGGCAGTAAACCATCACCCCTTCGCGTGATGCGCCGCCAAGCAGTTGATACAGCGGCATGTTGGCGGCTTTCGCTTTGATATCCCATAGCGCCATGTCGACGGCGGAGATAGCAGACATGGTCACCGGGCCACGACGCCAGTACGCGCCTTTATAAAAGAACTGCCAGATATCTTCGATGCGGTGCGCATCCCGACCGATCAACTGTGGGCAAAGATGATCTTTCAGGTAAGACGCGACGGATAACTCACGTCCATTCAGCGTGGCGTCTCCAAGACCGGTGATACCGTCCTCGGTCGTAATCTTCAGTGTGACAAAGTTACGTCCCGGACAGGTGACAAAAACCTCAGCCCCTACAATCTTCATTTTTTCTTCCTGGTTCTGTGTGGTGATGGTGAGAATCTACGCAATACACATACTACCATACAAGTATGAGCGGTTTATTTTTCAATCTTGATCACAAAAAATCACGGGCTATAAAAAGGAGGCTTTTCAGGGAAAACGTCTGGCGGATGCCTGCACAGAGAAACAGCAGACACCTTAATCCATTGAATTTAAATAAGAATAAAGAGGGATTTACGAGAAATGACACATGTCATACGCCAAGAGCATGACACATCTTGCGCAGGTAACGCTTAGCCGCGCCCCCATCCCGCTACGATAATCAGCATTCCGCACAGTGCGATGAGCGCCCCGCTCCAGTCATACAGGCTGAGTTTGACGCCATCGACCACGCGCAGCCAGATCAGTGCGGTACAGACATAAACGCCACCGTACGCGGCATACACCCGACCGCTGGCGGCAGGATGCAGCGTCAGCAGCCAGACGAAAAGCGCCAGCGCAACGCCTGCGGGTAACAACAACCAGACGGTGGCTCCCCGCTTCAGCCAGAGCCAGGGAAGAAAGCAACCGATAATTTCGCAAAGCGCAGTGGCAAAAAAAAGCAGCGTGGTTTTAAGCATCTGAATCGTTCATTGACCTGAGGTTCAGGCATGATACGCCATAATCCTCCGATCTTATCCATAACCTTGCGGCGGGTATGCCCTGCGCAAGGAATGGTGTAGAATTTGCCTGCAAATGATGCTTTTTGCGTCGCTCATAAAAGGAACTTGCCATGAACATTACGCTTCGCAAACGCCTGTGCCTGACGGCAATGCTGCTGCTGGGTGCTGTCGTCTACACCGCGACCGCGCAGGCTGAGACCAGCCGACTGGTGATTGAATCAGGCGATAGCGCCCTGAGCCGTCAACAGGCGGCCATGCAAAAAGAACAGTGGGATGACACGCGCAGTCTGCGTCAGAAAGTGAACAAACGCGCGGAAAAAGAGTGGGATAAAGCGGATGCCGCCTTTGATAACCGCGACAACTGCGAACAGAGTGCCAACCTGAATGCGTACTGGGAACCAAACACCCTGCGCTGTCTGGATCGTCGCACCGGTCGCGTGATTGCCCCTTAATATAACGCGTTAAAAAGACATTAAGGATTAGGTATGACAAGCGCCCTCAGTGTTAAGCTGCGCCCGCTGGAGCGTGAAGATTTACGTTTTGTCCATCAGCTTGACAACAACGCCAGCGTGATGCGCTACTGGTTTGAAGAGCCTTACGAAGCGTTCGTCGAGTTGTCCGATCTCTACGATAAGCACATTCACGATCAAAGTGAACGCCGTTTCGTCGTGGAATGTGATGGCGAAAAAGCGGGCCTGGTCGAACTGGTTGAAATTAACCATGTCCACCGTCGGGCTGAATTTCAGATCATTATTTCCCCGGAATACCAGGGAAAAGGTCTCGCCTCACGGGCCGCTAAACTGGCGATGGACTACGGATTTACCGTACTTAACCTCTATAAGCTGTACCTCATCGTTGATAAAGAGAACGAGAAGGCGATCCACATCTACCGTAAGCTGGGCTTTATGGTCGAAGGCGAGCTGATTCATGAATTCTTTATCAACGGGGAATACCGCAATACGATCCGGATGTGTATCTTCCAGCATCAGTACCTGGCAGAGCATCGCTCGCCGGGATCGACGATGCTAAAACCTACCGCGCAGTAACCGCTGCGCGGTCCTCTCAATAGTAATCGATGGTATTTTTGATCGTGTAGTTGTGCTCGACCGCGGGTTTGACGCTTTCATCAACGATCACCAGCGTACAGTCGGTGGGATTGGCATGACGGTCATAGTCGCAGGTCTGTTTAACGTTCCCCAAAGGGTGATCGTTAAGCAGACTCACCGCCGTGTAATCCAGCTTCTTGCGCGGATCGGTCGAGGGTTTCGCGCTGACGGATAACGTCTGGTCCTTGCTGATCGTGGTCTTGCCGAGCGGATACCCTTCCGCATCATAGCGGTACTGGACTTTCATCTCTTTTCCCGTTGCCGCAACGACAAAACCATTATCATCGGTATCCCAGACGACGCCCGCTGACGGCAGTTCCGCCAACTGACATTTCCCCTGCAAACGCACCTTTTTCTCCAGCGTTTCGGCATCGCGATAATAGTTCGCGTCCAGCACCAGCGCTACAGCGGTATTGTTTTCGAGATCGTGTAACTCAAGCGAGTCAAAACAACCTTCTTCAGACAACGTACCGTTGACGCGCTTCGTCACTTCTCCCTTCTCATTAAGCAACGTCTGGCTGAAATCTTTTACCGGCCCGCGTAAGGGATCAAAGTCAAATTCATTAGAAAAGCTGGCCATTTCCGGCGTAAAGGAGAGCGGCGTTGCGCTGTTGTCACATCCCACCAGCGCAACACCAAGCGACAAAAGAAATATCTGTTTTTTCACAGGTTCCCCAAGAGAAAAAGATGATCTTCAGTCATAGTAGCAAAGACTGTCGTTTACTGTATACCTGCGCGAAAGTGGCATAAACAAGGGTAAATCGTGAGCAGAATTCACGGTTTCCTCTCACGTTAATTGATCAAGATCAAACTAATGTGTATCTGTTATTTACAGTATTCCTAAAAAATACGCCTCGTGGCATTTAAGTAATGATTACCCGTCAAATGACTAGCCGATGAGTCATTCCTTTGACAATGAAAATGACTCATCCTGCCTATCCATTATCTCATTGTATAAGGATAATTATTTGTACAATTCCTATTATTTTAAATAGCCTTAATAAGATATATTACTTGCAAAAAAAAACATATAAGATCTTATATAAGAAAATAAACATTATATTAAATAGATAAAACCTATTAAAGATTCCAATAATTCAAAGATAAAACCATTTCGTTATTTTCAATGATGCAAATAAAATATGCCTTAGATAAACAATATTTATTTACACATATTATATCGCGTTCAACATAAAAGCATTAAGAGATTGTTTTAAAGACGAAATGTTATTTTCAACACCAGGCACTCTCTTATGGAAGAGACAATTATGAAAATTAAATACTTGCACCACCCAAAATCAATGCTCGCAATCGCTGTGGCACTGGCTGTACAAACTGCCGCCGCAGCGAATGTGGATAATATCAATCTGTTAGCTGTTACCCCTCCGACCGGAGGCAACAGTATTGTCCTTGTTAATAATAATGACACACTCACCCTTTCTAACACAGAAAATACTGAGAGTTACTGGAATAACTTCAGTACATTACGTGTTGGAGACGCTAGCGCCGGATCAATGATCATTGACGGGCGGGATATTCTGACAACAACAGGGGCGGAAATTGGCCGTGCGGCAACAGGCTCTGTGACATTAACCAATGGCGCAACCTGGGAACTGAATAATTCGTTAATTCAAATTGGTCTGGAGGGCGGTACCGGCATACTGAATGTACATAACGGTAGCAAAATCACCGGTATTGCTGGATTACGCGTTGGTGAATTTTACGAAACGGGAGAGGGTCTACTTTCCATCGACGGTGCTAATTCATCCGTTGCGACCAACCATATTATCGTTGGGGATCAGAATCACGGTAAATTATTGATTACCAATGGAGGTAAACTCTCAACGACGGAGCACATGAACATTGGCTACGTCGGCAATACGAGTAACACCAGTCGTAATGGCTACGGTGTCGCCCTCGTGGACGGTGAAAACTCACTGCTGGATGTGACGGAAGGTATTTACCTCGGGGGGTTCGCAACAACGCCCAATGACGCCACCGGGATCCTCACCGTCAGCAACGGAGCAACGGTCCGCTCGGATAACTTAATCTGGCTGGCAGTGGGAGAAGGCAGTACCGGCATCCTGAATATTGGCGGCGCAAAGGGCGAAGCACAACAGGCTGCGGGAACACTGGACCTGCCGTGGATCTACCTTGGCAACACCAGCGGTATGAGCACGGCAGAGCTCAACTTTAATCACAACAGCGACGACTTCGTGCTGGCATCACGAATCTACGGTAATGGTGAAGTCAATCATGTTGGGTCCGGTATCACCACGCTCACAGGAGCCAATACCTACAGCGGCAACACGCTTGTCTCCAGAGGTACGCTGCGCGCAGGTGCGGAGAATACGTTTAGCGCCGCGTCAGATTACACCGTCAGCGAAGGCGCCAGTCTGGATCTCAATGGTTATTCGCAAACCCTGAACTCGCTGGATCTGGCAGGTACAGCAACGCTCTCCTCCCCATCACAAGCCAGAGCGGCCTTTACGCCGACCACGTTAACCATCGCGGGCAACTACGCGGGTAACAACGGTCTGCTGGCCTTGCGTACCGTACTGGGTGATGACCTTTCCGCGACTGATAAAATGATTGTCCGTGGTGACACCAGTGGCACTACACGTGTCAGCGTCACCAACGCTGGCGGCGGCGGTTCGCAGACGGTAGAAGGCATCCCCATTGTGGAAGTCGAGGGTGCTTCTAACGGGACCTTCGTCAAAGAAGGTCGTATCGTCGCGGGTGCTTACGATTACAACATCATTAAAAAGAACAACCAGAACTGGCATCTGACCAGCGAGGCGATTCCGACTCCGTTACCGCCAGATGAACCCGCGCCAGCCTCACCGGAAACGCCAGAGCAGCCTATTCCCCAGCCTGGTGAACACCAGTATCGCCCGGAAACCGGCAGCTATCTGGCGAACACCCTTGCGGCCAACACGCTGTTCACGACGCGTCTGCACGATCGTCTGGGTGAAACCCAGTACACTGACGTCTTTACCGGCGAGCAGAAGGTTACCAGCCTGTGGATGCGTCATGTCGGTGGGCATAACCGCTTCAAAGACAGTTCCGGGCAGATCAGCACCCAGAGTAACCGCTACGTGATGCAACTGGGCGGTGATATCGCACAATGGAGCACCGACGGTCTGGATCGCTGGCATCTGGGTCTGATGGCCGGTTACGCCAACAGCAAGAGCCGCAGCCACTCCAGCCTGACCGGATACACCTCTCGCGGGGAAATCAGCGGCTACAGCGCCGGTCTGTACGGCACCTGGTATGCCAACGACGCCGATAAAACCGGTGCGTATGTCGATGGCTGGCTGCTCTATAACTGGTTTGATAACACCGTGTCCGGACAGGGTCTGGCGTCTGAAAAGTATGACTCGGACGGCATCACCGCCTCTGTCGAAACAGGCTACACCTGGAAACTGGCCGAATTCAGCGAGCGTAATGCGCTGTACATCCAGCCTAAAGCGCAAATCACCTGGATGGACGTGCAGGCTGATACGCACGTTGAGAAAAACGGCACCCGGGTGGTGGATAAAACCGACGGCAACCTGCAAACGCGTCTTGGCGTCAAAGCCTATCTGCAAGGCCATAACGCCATGGATGACGGCAAAGACCGCACCTTCCAGCCGTTCGTCGAAGTCAACTGGATCCACAACACGCAGAATTACAGCGTGCAGATGGACGACATCAGCAACGACGTGAAAGGCAGCCGCAATATCGGTGAGCTGAAAGCCGGTGTTGAAGGCCAACTGACGAAGAACGTCACCCTGTGGGGTAACGTTGCCCAACAGATTGGTGATAACGGATACAAAGATACGCAAGGTATGCTGGGGCTGAAATACAGCTTCTAATCCCTTCCCCCATGGCGACATGGAGATTTATCACAAACCCTGACCTTGTCAGGGTTTGTGTTTTTAGGGAGCAAAGCGATCTTTCAGATTCATCAACAGGTTGGCGGCCATGACAAATGCTTACACTCGCAATGCTATGCTTATTATGAGCATCTCAACAATGGAGCTGATGATGAAATTATCCCGAGGACTACTGACAGGCATTCTGCTGACCGCCTCCCCGCTGGTTTTTGCCGCCCCTGACTCCTGCGAACGCGTCAAGAGTGATATTGAGCAGCGCATCATCAATAACGGCGTGCCGGAGGCCAACTTCACCCTGAGCATTGTGCCAAACGATCAGGCTGACCAACCGGATTCACAGGTTGTCGGACACTGCGCCAACGACACCCATAAAATTCTCTACACCCGAACCAGCAGTGGTAATGCCCCTGCCAGCACCACGCCTTCTCAGGAAGGCGCCAACGCCGAACCCCAGTAATTCCGCCTGTTTTTTCCCCTCCGGCAACGGAGGGTTCCCCTCACTTTGATATGGATTAATAACCCCTACCCATTAAGGGGTAAAATTCATTTCTGTTTAGCATGTCTCTGATATCGATATAGAAAATATTATACAGCGATCTGTTTTGAAGGTGCGGCATCTGCACAACGCCCTCCACACCACGTTGATTAAAACAGAAAAAATGCGAATGGCTGTTCCCCGGACAAGGAAGCAACCAGGCCAGTTTTTGACATTAGCAAAGTGAGCAACCATGAAAATCACCACGCCTGAGGCCCTCATGAAGGCCAATATCAGCCGCCGTAGTCTGGTGAAATCATCCGCTATTGGCAGCCTTGCGCTTGCCAGTAGTGCTTTCACCCTTCCTTTCACCCGTATCGCCCGCGCCGCCGACGGCATGACGCCAGCGCCGGTCGAAGAAAAAGCGGTCTGGAGTTCCTGTACCGTCAACTGCGGAAGTCGCTGCCTGCTGCGTCTGCATGTTAAAGATGACACCGTTTACTGGGTTGAATCTGACACTACCGGCAACGATGAGTACGGAAACCACCAGGTTCGCGCCTGTCTGCGCGGTCGCTCAATACGTCGCCGCATGAACCATCCGGACCGTTTGAAATATCCAATGAAACGTGTTGGTAAACGCGGCGAAGGGAAATTTGAGCGTATCTCCTGGGATGAAGCGCTGGATACCATCGGCGACAACCTGAAGCGGATCCTGAAAGCGTATGGCAATGAGGCGGTTCACGTACTGTACGGCACCGGCGTCGACGGCGGCAACATTACCAACTCCAACGTCCCTTACCGTCTGATGAACTCCTGTGGTGGCTATCTTAGCCGTTATGGCAGTTACAGTACCGCGCAAATCAGCGCCGCCATGAGCTACATGTTTGGCAGTAACGATGGCAACAGCCCGGATGACATTGCCAACACGAAACTGGTGGTGATGTTTGGCAACAACCCAGCGGAAACCCGCATGAGTGGCGGCGGCGTCACTTATTATGTTGAACAGGCTCGCGAACGTTCAAATGCGCGAATGATAGTGATCGATCCACGCTATAACGACACCGCCGCCGGACGTGAAGACGAATGGCTGCCCATCCGCCCCGGTACGGATGGCGCACTGGCGGCTGCGATTGCCTGGGTGCTGATTACGGAAGATCTGGTCGATAAACCGTTCCTCGACAAATATTGCGTCGGCTACGATGAAACCACCCTGCCTGCCGACGCGCCGCGTAACGCGCATTACAAGGCCTATATCCTCGGTGAAGGCCCGGACGGCGTTGCCAAAACCCCGGAATGGGCTTCTCATATCACCAGTATTCCGGCGGATAAAATCATTCAACTGGCACGTGAAATTGGTTCGGCGAAGCCGGCCTATATTTGCCAGGGCTGGGGACCTCAGCGTCACTCCAACGGCGAGCAAACCGCGCGGGCGATCGCCATGCTGTCGGTGCTCACCGGTAACGTCGGTATCAACGGCGGCAACTCAGGCGTCCGTGAAGGCACCTGGGATCTCGGTGTGGAATGGTTTTCGATGCTTGATAACCCGGTGAAAACGCAAATCTCCGTCTTCACCTGGACCGACGCTATCGATCACGGCACCGAAATGACCGCCACACGCGACGGCGTGCGTGGTAAAGACAAGCTGGATGTTCCTATCAAATTCATGTGGTGTTACGCCAGTAATACGCTGATTAACCAGCATGGCAATATCGCCCACACTCATGACGTGCTACAGGACGACAGCAAGTGCGAAATGATTGTCGGCATCGAACATTTCATGACGGCATCGGCGAAGTACTGCGACATTCTGCTACCGGATTTAATGCCGACCGAGCAGGAAGACCTGATTTCTCACGAATCCGCCGGCAACATGGGCTATGTGATCCTCGGTCAGCCCGCGACTTCAGCGAAGTTTGAAAGAAAACCGATCTACTGGATGCTCAGTGAAATCGCCCGCCGACTCGGCCCGGACGTCTACCAGACATTCACTGAAGGACGCTCGCAGCATGAATGGGTGAAATACCTGCATGCGAAGACCAAAGAACGCAATCCAGAAATGCCGGATTACGAAGAGATGAAGCAAACCGGTATCTTCAAGAAAAAATGCCCGGAAGAACATTACGTCGCCTTCCGTGCCTTCCGTGAAGACCCCAGTGCTAACCCGCTGAAAACGCCGTCAGGGAAAATTGAAATTTACTCTGCGCGACTGGCCACTATCGCCAATACCTGGGAACTGAAACAGGATGAGATAATCCATCCTTTGCCCGCCTATGCACCCGGTTTTGACGGCTGGGACGATCCGATCCGCAAAACGTACCCGCTGCAGCTCACCGGATTCCATTACAAGGCGCGCACTCACTCCAGTTACGGCAACATTGATGTCCTGCAACAAGCTTGCCCACAGGAGATCTGGATTAACCCGATCGATGCCAGTGCGCGTGGGATTCAACACGGCGACACCGTCCGGGTGTTTAACAATAACGGTCAGATGCTGATCCCTGCCAAAGTGACCCCACGCATTCTGCCCGGCGTCACGGCCATCGGTCAGGGTGCGTGGCTCAAAGCCGACATGTTTGGTGATCAAATAGACCACGGCGGCTCCATTAACATCCTGACGTCGCACCGCCCTTCGCCGCTCGCCAAAGGCAATCCTTCGCACAGTAATCTTGTTCAGGTTGAAAAGGTCTAAGGAGTAACCGATGACAACTCAGTATGGATTTTTTATTGATTCCAGCCGTTGCACCGGGTGCAAAACCTGCGAACTGGCCTGCAAGGACTACAAGGATTTAACCCCGGACGTCAGCTTCCGTCGCATTTATGAATATGCGGGCGGAGACTGGCAGGAAGACAACGGCGTTTGGCACCAGAACGTGTTTGCCTATTATCTCTCTATTGCCTGTAACCACTGTGAAGATCCGGCCTGTACCAAGGTCTGCCCGAGCGGGGCGATGCACAAACGGGAAGACGGCTTTGTGGTGGTGGATGAAGATGTCTGCATCGGCTGTCGTTATTGCCATATGGCCTGTCCGTACGGCGCGCCGCAGTACAACGCGGCAAAAGGTCACATGACCAAATGCGACGGCTGTCATGACCGGGTGGCGGAAGGCAAGAAACCGATCTGTGTCGAGTCTTGTCCGCTGCGTGCGCTGGATTTCGGTCCTGTCGACGAACTGCGTCAGAAACACGGCGATCTGGCGGCGGTTGCTCCGCTGCCTGGCGCGCACTTTACGAAGCCAAGTATTGTGATCAAACCGAATGCCAACAGCCGTCCTACCGGGGATACCACCGGTTATCTGGCGAATCCGAAGGAGGTGTAAAATGGGAAGTGGATGGCATGAATGGCCGCTGGTGTTGTTTACCGTACTCGGCCAGTGCGTCGTAGGTGCGCTGATTGTCAGTGGACTTGGCTGGTTGGCAATGAAAGACGATGCCGCCGCCCGGCAACGTCTGGTTCGCAGCATGTTTTTCCTCTGGCTGGTGATGGGGCTGGGATTCCTGGCGTCAATCATGCACCTGGGGTCGCCGATGCGGGCATTCAACTCCCTCAATCGCATTGGCGCATCCGGGTTGAGCAATGAAATTGCCGCAGGCTCCGTCTTTTTCGCCGTGGGTGGAATCTGGTGGCTGGTCGCCGTTCTGGGTAAAATGCCGCTCGCGCTGGGGAAATTCTGGCTGCTGGTCAGCATGGTACTGGGGATCGTCTTCGTCTGGGCGATGACCCGCGTTTACCTGATTGATACCGTGCCGACCTGGTATACTGGCTATACGACGCTGGCGTTCTTCTTGACGGCGTTGCTCAGCGGCCCGCTGTTCGCAGCATTGCTGCTGCGGGCGTCCCGCGTCACCTTTAATGGTACCCTGTTTGCCAGTATCAGCGTGCTGGCCTTGCTGGTCAGCGTGGCGGTCATCGTCCTGCAGGGAATGTCGCTGGCGACCATTCACAGTTCGGTTCAGCAGGCTTCCGCGCTGGTGCCGGATTACGCCTCTCTGCAGGTATGGCGCGTGGTGCTGGGGGCGCTGTTTTACTACGCCCCCGACAGCGCCGAAGCCGCGCCTCTGGTGTCTGCGTTAACCGCTGATGACTGGCAGACACAATGGCCGCTGGCAGCGGAAACCCTGTCCCCGCTGGCAACGGACTTTACACGCGTCAGCGATGAGTCACTTCCCGAGGCATTCCAGCGCCTGTTCGTGGGACCCTACGCGTTACCGTCGCCGCCCTGGGGATCGGTCTGGCTAGATCGTGAAAATGTCCTGTTTGGCGAATCGACGCTGGCCCTGCGTCAGTGGATGCGCGACAACGGTATTCACGTCGAGACAGAGCAGAACGAACCCGAAGATCATTTCGGCTCGTTGTTACTGATGACGGCGTGGCTGGCGGAAAGTGGCCGACACAGCGAATGCGAACAACTGCTGGCGTGGCATCTGTTCCCCTGGTCATTCCGCTTTCTCGACGTGTTCATTGAGAACGCCGGACATCCTTTTTATCAGGCGCTTGGTGAACTGGCCCGCCATACTCTGGCACAGTGGCAGTCTCAGTTATTGATGCCGATCGCGGAAAAAACGCTGTTCCGCTAACGTTTATAAGGCAGGTTTTTCCTGCCTTTTCTGAGACCTGCATTATTTTTAATTGTTACAGTGTCACTTTTCATCAGCGTTTTTAAGACAATTCTTTACATACCCTGCTTATCCTTTACGGCATAAGGCCAAATCGCGTTTGGCGATTAATCGTCTGCGTATCTAATTCACCTTCCCGCTGGAATCCTTCCCACCCTGTTGCTATAGCTCAAAACACCCTGCCAAACCATGGCATAACAACATGCGACGATTTTTCGCCGCCATAACGCATGCAAACAGGGAGACACACTGCAATGCACACATCCACGTTAACCCGCGTGCTGGGCTTTAGTATTGCCATCATTCTGCTACTGGCGCTGCTGGTATGGGGAATTGGCATCGATACCCTCAAAGCGCGTCAGGTTGATTTGCTTTATCTCGGTCAACAGCACCTGATTTTAGTCCTTACCTCGATGTTTTTTGCCCTGCTGGTCGGTATTCCAAGCGGTATTTTGCTTAGTCGCCCCGCCGCCCGCGGTATTGCCGAATATGTCATGCAGATCTTCAATATTGGCAATACCTTGCCCCCGCTGGCCGTTCTCGCGCTGGCGATGGTGATTATCGGCATTGGTGACATGCCTGCCATCGTTGCGCTGTTTCTGGCGTCGTTGCTGCCGATTGTGCGTAACACCTGGGCAGGATTGAGTTCTGTACCGTCGTCGCTGATTGAAGCGGCAAACGGCATCGGTATGACGAAATGGCAACGGTTGCGTCAGGTAGAAATCCCCAACGCCTGGCCGGTAATACTTTCCGGGATCCGCATTGCCACGGCGATCAACGTCGGTACTGCCCCGCTGGCGTTTCTGATTGGCGCCAGCAGCTACGGCGAACTGATTTTCCCTGGCATCTATCTTAACGACTTCCCGACATTGATTCTGGGAGCCACCGCCACCGCGCTATTCGCCCTGATCCTCGACAGTCTGCTCGCCTGGCTTGGGCGCGTCCTGAGCCCACATACGGCCTGATGGCAATGATAAGAACAAGGAGCGCTAAATGAATCTCAAGAAAAAATGGCTGGGATGGTTCGCCGCCGCGCTGTTCATCAGCACCCAGGCTCAGGCGGCCCCGATTATTCTCGCCACCAAAAGTTTTACCGAGCAGCACATTCTCTCGGCAATGACCGTTCAGTATCTGCAAAAAAAGGGATTTCAGGTTCAGCCGCAGACCAATATCGCCACAGTGATTTCGCGTAATGCGATGATCAATAAACAGATTGATATGACATGGGAATACACCGGCACTTCACTGATTATTTTCAACCACATCAATAAGCGAATGAGCCCGCAGGAGTCATACGACACGGTAAAACGCCTTGATGCCAAACTGGGACTGGTATGGCTGAAACCGGCAGATATGAACAACACCTACGCCTTCGCCATGCAGCGCAAACGTGCCGAAGCGGAGAACATCAACACCATGTCGGAGATGGTGGCGAAAATTGAACACATTCGCCAGACCGATCCCGATAACAACTGGCTGCTGGGTCTCGACCTGGAATTTGCCGGACGTAGCG
Organism: Citrobacter sp. CFNIH10; assembly: GCF_002934585.1. Classification (NCBI taxonomy): domain Bacteria; kingdom Pseudomonadati; phylum Pseudomonadota; class Gammaproteobacteria; order Enterobacterales; family Enterobacteriaceae; genus Citrobacter; species Citrobacter sp. CFNIH10. The sequence continues at coordinate 3,733,528 of NZ_CP026216.1, read as the reverse complement.
ACGGAATGAAGCCGTTGCAACAGGCTTACCAGATGGATCTCGACCGGCCGCAAATCCGCCAGATGGACCCCGGACTGGTTTACAACGCCATTCGTGATGGCTTTGTTGACGCCGGTCTCATCTACACCACTGACGGCCGTGTGAAAGGGTTTGATCTCAAAGTACTGGAGGATGATAAGGGCTTCTTCCCAAGTTACGCTGTCACGCCGGTGGTGCGTAAAGAGACGCTGGAAGCCCATCCGGGACTTGCTGAGGCGCTCAATACCCTCTCGGCCCAGTTGAACAATGACGTGATCAGTTCGCTGAATGCGAAGGTCGATATCGATCACCAGTCACCTCAGCAGGTTGCTCGTGAATTCCTGCAACAAAAGAACCTGCTGTAAGGAGCGCATATGGATACGATTCACTACATGATGGATAACGCGGGTTATCTGGCGATGCTCACCTATCAGCATCTGTGGCTAGTGGCGCTGGCGGTTGGGTTGGCGATTGTGATTGGCGTGCCGCTGGGGATCCTGATTGTCCGCCACAAATGGCTGGCAACGCCGGTGTTAAGCGTTGCGACGCTGCTGCTGACAATTCCCTCTATCGCCCTGTTCGGGTTGATGATCCCCCTGTTTTCGCTGATCGGTCACGGAATTGGCGCACTGCCCGCCATTACCGCCGTGTTTCTTTACTCGCTGCTGCCTATCGTGCGTAACACCCATACCGCGCTGGACAACCTCCCGCCGGGCTTACGCGAAGCGGGTCGCGGTATCGGCATGACCTTCTGGCAGCGCCTGCGTTGGGTGGAGATCCCGATGGCATTACCGGTGATTTTCGGCGGTATCCGCACCGCCGTGGTCATGAATATCGGCGTCATGGCAATTGCCGCGGTGATCGGCGCAGGCGGCCTGGGATTACTGTTACTGAACGGTATCGGCGGCAGCGACATTCGCATGCTGATTGCCGGTGCATTGATGATTTGTTTTTTAGCGATTGTGCTCGACTGGCTGTTACACCGCCTGCAAGTCGTTCTGACACCTAAGGGGATACGATAATGATAAAACTGGAAAACCTCACCAAACAATTTTCACAGAAAAAGGGTCAGCCGCTGAAGGCCGTCGATAACGTTAATCTGAACGTGCCGGAGGGAGAAATGTGTGTTCTGCTGGGGCCGTCGGGCTGCGGTAAGACCACCACCCTGAAGATGATTAACCGTCTGATTACCCCGAGCAGTGGCAACATCCTGATAAACGGTGAAAATACCAATGAGATGGATACCGTGACCCTGCGCCGTAATATTGGCTATGTGATCCAGCAGATTGGCCTGTTTCCCAATATGACGATTGAAGAGAACATCACGGTCGTCCCCCGCATGCTGGGCTGGGACAAAGCCCGCTGTAAAAGCCGCGCCGAAGAATTAATGGAGATGGTGGCGATGGATGCCAAAAAGTTTCTGCATCGCTATCCAAAAGAAATGTCCGGCGGTCAGCAACAGCGTATTGGCGTGATTCGCGCCCTGGCGGCGGATCCGCCGGTCCTGCTGATGGACGAGCCGTTTGGCGCCGTCGACCCCATCAACCGCGAAGTGATCCAGAATCAGTTCCTTGAGATGCAACGTGCGCTGAAAAAAACCGTGATGCTGGTGAGTCATGATATTGATGAGGCGCTGAAACTTGGCGATCGCATTGCCGTGTTCCGTCAGGGACGGATTGTCCAGTGCGCCAGCCCCGATGAACTGCTGGCCAAACCGGCCAACGATTTTGTCGGTTCATTCGTCGGTCAGGACCGCACGCTTAAGCGTCTGCTGCTGGTTTCGGCGGGCGATGTGACCGATCAACAACCGACGCTGACTGCTCAGCCATCCACGTCGCTGAAGGAAGCCTTTGGCATTATGGATGACAACGATATTCGCGCCATTACGGTGGTGGATGGCGAAGGAAAACCACTGGGCTTTGTGAAACGTCGCGAGGCGCGCCAGGCCAGCGGCACCTGCGCAGATATCATTCATCCCTTCCGTATTACCGGTAAAGCCGAAGATAACCTGCGGATTGTGCTCTCCAAACTGTATGAAAGTAATACCAGTTGGATGCCGATCGTTGACGAGGAAGGACGCTACAACGGTGAGATCTCACAGGATTACATCGCCGATTATCTCAGTTCCGGACGTACCCGCCGGGCGTTGAACATTCACGAAGAGTGAGGGTTTGTGAAATGACCGGGGAGTATCGTCTGCTCCCCGGTTTATTGAAGGCCTTGGTGTTTGCGTCTGTCCTGTCTGGGACGTTACGCCATGATTCTGTCGACCGACAGGACGCTACCCAGCATTGACAGGCGAATGTACTGTCCGAGTTCACGCTGCTCGGCACGCGGTAAATAAGGCAGTTCGCCAATCAGCGGTGCTGGCAGTTTTTTGCTCAGTACATCGATAATCTCTGCGTAATGTGCCAGACCCGGATTAATACGGTTAGCGACCCAACCGATCAGCGGTAAACCGTCATTGGCGATCGCCTGAGCCGTCAGCAGCGCATGGTTAATACAGCCTTCCTGAATACCGACCACCATCAACACCGGTAACTGCTCCTGCACCACCCATTCGGACAGTGGACGCAGATCGTTCATCAGGCTGCGCCAGCCACCCGTGCCTTCAACCACGACATGATCAACCTTTTCGCTCAGGCTAGCCAGCCCGTTAGAAAGCAAGGTGTAATTGATTGGGCCACTGTGGGCCACGCTGCTTTCATCTTCGCTCAGGGCGATGGGGTTAACCGCCTCATAGGGTAATTCCAACGTCGACACGCTTTGCAGCACCAGCGCATCCCGGTTGCGCAACCCTTCGGGCGTCTCTTTACTGCTCTTCGCAACCGGTTTATATCCTGCAACGCTTTTCCCCCCCGACGCTAACGCTTGTAGCAATGCGCGGGAAACAACCGTCTTCCCAACAGAAGTGTCTGTACCTGTAATAAAGAAACGCTTCAGCATCACCAACTCCACCGTTATGCTTCGAAAATATAAGCCAGGAAAATAATACAGTGGAGAAAGTCTAAGGTATGCCCGGTGGAATCAGCTTGAGTTAGCGCAATTTTTGGTAGAACAGTTAAAAAATGTTAACCCTGTAATAGACGAATCAACAAAGAACCATTATACATCGCGTCTTTTACCAGCGCGGCTCCCGCCATTGTCCCCTGATTAGAGAACTGTGTGCTCTCAACGACCATATTTTTGCTGTAGGCCGGTAGCGCCTGCTGGCGGATGCTGTCCGCAATCGCCGGAAACAACACGTCTGCAGCTTTACTGAGCGGCGATCCAATCAGTATTTTTTGCGGATTGAACAGATTGACCATAATGGCAAGGATACGGCCAACGTGGGTCCCCACGCCGCTGATAATGTCTTTTGCCAGCAAATCGCCCTGCAACGCCGCCTGACACAGCGAATCGACCGTCAACGGCTGGCCGTGAAGCGAAGAGCTCATGGATTGCGCCAGTCGCAGTTGCGCCAGCTCCAGCACACTTTCCACGCTGGCGATGGTTTCCAGACAGCCGTGGTTGCCGCAGTAGCAGCGTTTTCCGTAAGGATCGACCTGGGTGTGGCCAATCTCCACCAGGCTGCTGCTACCCGCATGCAGTAAATGACCGTCGGTAATCACCCCGGCGCCAACGTTATGATCGATGACCACCTGAATGACATCGCGCGCACCGCGGGACGCGCCAAACAGCGCCTCTGCCATCGTCCAGGCGCTGATATCATGCTGAATGTAGACCGGCACGCCGGTGTGCTGTGCCAGCGTATCACCGAGCGGCATCTCTTTCACATCGGCATAAAACGGCATACGATGCACGATCCCATTCTCGGTATCGATAATGCCGGGTAAGGTAATGGCAATGGAAGTCAGACGTTCGAGCTTCTGCTGATGACGAATAAAAAACTGATCGACCAGCGTGACAATACGCGCCAGCAACGGCGTTTCATCGTTGAGCGGCAGTTCAAGACAGTCTTCTACGACCAGCTTGCTGCTGAGATCGCGCAGGGCGAGAAAGATTTCTCCACGACTGATGCGAAGGGACAGATAGTGCCAGGCTTCGGTTTCCACCACCAGCCCCACTGCCGGGCGTCCGCGACTCCCCGCTTCTTTAATTTCCAGTTCCTGGACCAGATGCGCTTCCAGCATTTCACGCACAATCTTCGTGATACTGGCGGGTGCCAGTTGCGCAAGACGCGAAAGATCAATACGCGATACCGGTCCCAGCTGATCAATCAGCCGATAAACGGCGCCCGCATTGGTCTGCTTTATTTGATCGATGTGCCCAGGCTGACTATCAGCAACCACCTCTGACTCCCTTTATTTTCGCGCTCCGAAATAATCTGTAGGCTATGGTGAAGCACTTCAATACACAACGTCAACTTTTTACTTAGCCGTGTGATTAACTGCACATTTTCAGCCGTTATTAAATGAATTTAAGCGTTCCTGACGGCCTGAATTAATTGCTGACGAAAGCGTAGCGCCGCCTGGCTTGGTTCATGATGCGCCGACCAGACCAGCCACATTTCCGAAACCGCATCGTCTTCCGCAATCGGTACCCAACACATCTCATTGAGCTGCACTTTTTTAAACGAGGCCGGAAGGATCGACACCCCTAATCCGGCAGCGACCAGCCCAATGATCGTCATCGCCTCACCGACCTCCTGGGTAATCACCGGCGTCAACTGGTAACGGCGCATCATGCCGAGAATATCGTCATAAAGACCCGTTCCGACGTGCGGGTCAAAGAAGACAAACGGCTCTTTCGCCAATTCGGCCAGCGTCACCACCGGCTTTTGCGAAAGCGGGAAAACCCTGGGGATCATCGCCATCAGCGGTTCATGCAAAATCACCTCATGATGCAAGCTCTCTGGCAACGGGGTATTGCGCATCAGCCCCAGATCCAACGCCCCTTCGCTCAACGGCGCCAGCTGTTCGCGGGTGTTCATCTCGCGGGTCTGCAAATGCATATCCGGGTATTTCTGGCGGAACAGCGACAGGGTATCCGACACCGCGCGGATAAACGGTGCCGACGAGGTAAAACCGATGCGCAACTCTCCGGCTTCCCCCTGATGCAGACGCTCCGCACGGGCGGCGGCATCATTGACCAACCCGAGGATCTGCCGACTGTCGGCGAGAAATTGCTTGCCAGCGGCGGTCAGGGCGACGCTACGGTTAGTTCGCGCGAGCAGGCGCGCGCCGACCTGCTGCTCAAGCATCTGTATTTGCTGGCTCAGCGGTGGCTGCGAAATGTTCAGTCGGGTTGCGGCGCGCCCAAAATGCAGTTCTTCCGCCACGGCAACAAAGTAACGAAGGTGACGCAGTTCAATATTCATATTTTAAACGTATTATTTGAGACTATTAATATATTAGACAGAATAATAAGATTTTCCTACTCTACTCAACAAGGTTATGCCCGTCCCCTCAAAACACGGGTTTGTTGCGCAAGGATTTCCAGTGAGTCGTACTACTACTGTCAATGACGCGACGGCGAGCGATATTGACGACCAACGCATTTCTCAGCCGGTTCAGTTTATTCAACGCGGTACTTCTGCCTTTATGCGCGTCACGCTGGCGCTCTTTTCTGCCGGACTGGCGACTTTCGCCCTGCTGTACTGCGTCCAGCCTATTCTGCCGGTGTTGTCCCATGAGTTTGGCGTATCTCCCGCCAGCAGCAGTATTTCACTGTCGATCTCCACCGGAATGTTAGCCGTTGGCCTGCTGTTTACCGGTCCGCTTTCGGATGCCATCGGGCGCAAGCCGGTGATGGTGACCGCGTTGCTGCTCGCCTCCTGCTGTACGTTGCTCTCGACAATGATGACCAGCTGGCATGGCATTCTGGTGATGCGCGCGCTGATCGGCCTTTCACTCAGCGGCGTGGCGGCGGTCGGGATGACCTATCTGAGTGAGGAGATTCACCCCAGTTTTGTCGCATTTTCAATGGGGTTGTACATCAGCGGCAACTCGATTGGCGGGATGAGCGGACGTCTGATTAGCGGCGTGTTTACCGATTTCTTTAGCTGGCGTATTGCGCTGGCTGCTATTGGCTGCTTTGCGCTGGCATCAGCCCTGATGTTCTGGAAAATACTGCCAGAATCACGCCACTTCCGGCCCACGTCGCTGCGCCCCAAAACGCTGTTTATTAATTTCCGGATCCACTGGCGCGACCAGGGACTGCCGCTGCTGTTTGCCGAAGGTTTTCTGTTGATGGGGTCGTTCGTCACCCTGTTTAACTACATCGGCTATCGTCTGATGCTTTCACCATGGGAACTCAGTCAGGCTGTGGTCGGTTTGCTTTCCGTCGCCTATCTGACCGGAACCTGGAGTTCACCGAAAGCTGGTTCGATGACGGTACGTTACGGGCGCGGTCCGGTGATGCTCTTTTCCACCGTCGTGATGCTGTTCGGTTTGTTAATGACGTTGTTCAGTTCGCTGTGGCTGATTTTCGCCGGAATGCTGCTCTTTTCAGCCGGATTCTTTGGCGCGCATTCGGTGGCCAGTAGCTGGATTGGGCCGCGTGCGCGTCGCGCCAAAGGCCAGGCCTCTTCGCTGTATCTGTTCAGCTATTATCTGGGGTCCAGTATCGCCGGTACGCTCGGCGGTGTGTTCTGGCATAACTATGGCTGGAACGGCGTTGGGGGATTTATCGCGATTATGCTGGTACTGGCTATTCTGGTCGGCACACGACTGCATCACCGTCTTCACGTCTAGTCTGAAAGAGAAGCCCGGGCTCACCGGGCTTCTCGCCTCTCAACCAACAGTGGTTACCACATTCCTAAGATTGATGAAAAGCCCATCAATTCTCTGACGGCATCCAGTGCCAGAAGAGCAAAGACAACCCAGTGGAGTGGATTCATTTTGCTGTGTGTGATTATTGTTATTGAACGGGTACGATGTTCCCGTTGGCTACTATAAAAAAGGCTATCGATAAACATAACTACCCATTATGGTGGGGGAACTCAACCCGCCTGTTACGTCGAAGAGGTTACATGGACAACAAAAACTATCAACAACTTACCCGCACCTTCCTGCGTCTCTCTCGCTTCTCGCACCTCTCCGCCATCGCCAGTTGGGATATGTTCGCCATGATGCCACCCGGCGGCAGTGCGGCGCGGGGTGAAGCGCTGGCGGAACTGAGCGTTCTGGAACATCAAATCCTGACCGAACCGAAAGTGGCGCAATGGCTTGCCACTGCCGCCCAAGAGGATCTCAATGATGTGGAACAGGCCAATCTGCGGGAAATGCCGCGTCTGCATACCCAGGCCGCGTTGTTACCGGAGTCGTTGGTGGAGGCCAAATCTCTCGCCGGCAGTCGCTGTGAACACGCCTGGCGCAGTCAGCGCCCCGCCAACGACTGGCAGGGATTCTCTGCGAATTTAAAAGAAGTCGTGAAACTGAGCCGCGAAGAGGCCAGACTGCGCGCCGACGTGAAAGGTTGTTCTCCCTATGACGCACTGCTGGACATTTACGAGCCGGACATGACCAGCGCACAGCTGGACGGCCTGTTTGCCGATCTCAAATCGTGGCTGCCGGATCTGCTCAACCGCGTGGTTGCCCGCCAGTCACAGCAGTCGCTGATTGCCCCTGTTGGCCCCTTCCCGACTGCCGTTCAGCGCGAACTGGGACTGGAGACAATGTCTGTACTCGGTTTCGATTTTAACGCCGGTCGCCTCGACATCAGCGCACATCCCTTCTGCGGCGGCGTGCCGGAAGATGTGCGCATCACGACGCGCTATGACGAAAACGAATTACTCAGCGCCCTGTTTGGCGTGATCCACGAAACCGGCCACGCCCGCTATGAGCAAAACCTGCCGCGTAACTGGCTGGGTCAGCCCGTCGCCCTTGCCCGCTCCACCGCGATCCACGAATCCCAGAGTCTGTTTTTTGAAATGCAGGTAGGACGCAGCAATGCATTTTTAAGGCGGCTGCTACCTGCCGTGAAGCGTCATTTTGGCGATCAGGCTGCCTTTGAAGAGCAAAATTTCATTGCCTGGAACCAGCGAGTGAAACCCGGTTTTATCCGCGTGGATGCGGATGAAGTCAGCTACCCGGCGCACGTCATCCTGCGCTATGAGATTGAGCGCGCATTGATCAATGGCGATATTGAGGTGGACGACATTCCGGCGCTATGGGACGAAAAAATGCAGACCTGGCTGGGCCTGTCAACAAAAGGGAACTATCGCGACGGCTGCATGCAGGACATTCACTGGACTGACGGCGGGTTTGGTTACTTCCCTTCTTACACGCTGGGCGCGATGTATGCCGCACAGTTGTTCAGCGCCGCAAATCGCGCGTTGCCGGGTCTCAGTCAGCAGATTGCGGGCGGCGATTTCAGCGCCTTGTTCGACTGGCTGCAACAGAACATCTGGCAGCACGGCAGTCGCTTTACCACGGCGCAGTTGATTACTCAGGCTACCGGAGAAGCATTGAGCAGCCGTCATTTCCGCGCCCATCTTGAATCTCGCTATCTGTAAATCCCCTCGCCGGGCCGCTGCGCCCGGCGTTGTACATATCGTTACACGCCGAAACCAATGACTCACGGAAGCGCACAGCATCCAGCGATATAGTGATTTCAACGGCCCCGCAGTGGGGTTGAATGAAAAACCAAATCGAGGGTATGAGAATGAAAAAAGTATTAGCTCTGGTTGTTGCCGCTGCTATGGGTCTGTCTTCTGCGGCGTTTGCGGCTGACACTACATCAACTGCACCGGCTGCAGCGCCTGCTGCAAAAGCGGCGCCGGCCAAAACCACACATCATAAAAAACATCACAAAGCGACTACCGAGAAAGCGCCAGAACAAAAAGCGCAGGCCGCGAAAAAACACGTGAAAAAAGCCAAAGCCACGACTGAGCAAAAGGCCCCTGAACAGAAAGCTCAAGCCGCTAAAAAGCACACCAAAAAACACAACCAGAAACCGGCCGCTAAGCCTGCCGCTCAACCGGCTGCTTAAATCCTGTCTGTGTAAACTGGCGCGAACCCTTGCGCCATTCTTCAACGGCGCTGAACGCTTTCCCGGTTTAGCGCCGTCCTTTTCGGAGGGTAACATGGTGCGCCGTTATCGCTTTGAGTTCATCCTTATCACGCTTATTTTATGTGCGCTCATAGCCGCCCGCTTTTATCTTTCCTGATCGTAGTACTCTGATTTTTCTCTCACTTTTACGCCGTTACGTCTATAGTAATTACTGAGGGTTCTCTTTTAATAATCATAATTACCCACACAGAGTGTGATATGCGTAAAACCGTTACTGTATTACTGGGTTCGTTGTGCTTTTCATCGGGTATTGCGCATGCGGATAAGCCTGACGCGGATACCGGGACCAGTGAAATCAAAACGTTATTTTTTGGTCAGGACGATCGCGCGCCGGTAAGCGATCCTACTCAATCGCCGTGGGATGCCATCGGACAACTGGAAACCGCCAGCGGTAACCTCTGCACCGCAACGCTCATCTCCCCACATCTGGCGCTCACTGCCGGACATTGCTTGTTAACGCCGCCAAAAGGGAAACCGGATAAAGCCGTCGTCCTGCGTTTTGTCTCGAAAAAAGGTCTCTGGCGTTATGAAATTCACGGTATTGAAGGCCGGGTGGATCCCGGTCTGGGAAAACGTCTGAAGCCCGATGGCGACGGCTGGATTGTGCCACCGGCAGCCGCGTCTTGGGACTTTGGCCTGATCGTTCTGCGCTATCCCCCTTCCGGCATCACGCCGTTACCGTTGTTTGAGGGCGATAAAGCGGCACTAACCGCCGCACTCAAAGAGGCCGGACGCAAGGTCACGCAGTCGGGGTATCCGGAAGATCATCTGGATACGCTCTATTCTCATCAGGATTGTATCGTCACCGGTTGGGCGCAAAGTTCGGTGTTATCTCACCAGTGCGACACGCTGCCGGGCGACAGCGGTTCACCGCTGATGCTGAAAACCGAGGCGGGCTGGCAGTTAATCGGCGTTCAGAGTTCCGCCCCGGCGGCGAAAGATCGCTGGCGCGCAGATAACCGGGCGATCTCGGTGACGGGATTTCGGGAAAAACTGGATGCGCTGGCCGGGGAACAATAAGGCGCATTGTACTGCCCGCGAATCGCGGGCAGCGATACATCAGGCCAGTTTAATCATCACCATGCCAGCCAGCAGCAACACAACGCCGATCCAGCCTTTATGATTCAGACGTTGCCCGAACAGTATCCATCCGGCAGCCAGCGTCGCGGCGATACCAAATCCCCCCCACAGCGCGTAGGCAACGGACAGGTCAATGCCCTTTACCGCCTGTGAAAGCGCACTGAAGGCGGCGAGTACCGCGACCAGCGAGAGAATGCCGTACAATTTCCGACGAAAGCCGTCAGAGAATTTTAAAAAGACGTTGGCGATAATTTCCAGCACGATCGCCATCCCTAACCAGGCGGCGTGAACCCATTCAAACTGTTGCATGGGTCACCTCTTTCGTTGACTGACGCGCCTTGCGGGTACCGGATTTGATCAACACGATCCCCACTACCAGCGTCGCCAGACCGGCAATTTTCATGATCGACAGCGGCTCATCAAATAACAACACGCTAAACAGCGTAATAAATAAAATACCGATCCCTTCCCACAATGCGTAAGCCACACCGAGGGCGATTTTTTTAACGGCAAAAGAGAGGAAAATATACGAGGCAGCGATCATCACCAGCATTAAAATAAACCCGCTGTTGTCATCGCTTACGCTTGCCCATTTCATCGACAATGTGCCGGTAATTTCAGCGGCAATCGCCAGACCTAATAAAATCCAGTAAAACATGGTGCTTCTCCTGCTTGAGAATATAATCCTGTGGGCTTGCACAACGCTGCAAACCAGAAAATAAAATCAGTTAGCCAGACGCGTAGCGTCAGCTCGAACAGAAGAAGGGACTAAAGCGCGTTGCGCCAGTGCTGCTCACCTGCAAGCAGGAAAGAGGAGGAAGTGCGAAGAAGAATTTGTGCAGAAAAAAACGTCCTGAACATATTGTCCATAATATTACAATTATCCGCAGTGTTGCTTCTCGTCATCGCGGATGATAATTGTCCTCGGTAGTTGAACACGCCTGATTTGTATCATAGGCCAGGAATTAACTCAAAACCTTTTCACTTCTTTACCCGAATCGTTTGATTTTTCACAGGACGATTCGATCACAATCACATTATTATACGCGGCAAGCAAAAAAATACAGGACGCTCCATGGCAAAACCAATCATCACGCTGAACGGTCTTAAGATCGTCATTATGCTGGGAATGCTGGTGATCATTCTTACCGGTATCCGCTTTGCGGCAGATATTATTGTGCCATTTATTCTGGCGTTATTTATTGCCGTCGTCCTTAGCCCGCTGGTACAGCGGATGGTGAAACTGCGCGTTCCGCGCGTGCTGGCGATATCCTTGCTGGTGATCATCATCGTCATGGCGATGGTGTTACTGCTGGCTTACCTCGGAACGTCCCTCAACGAACTGGCGCGCACCCTGCCCCAGTATCGTTCCTCACTGGTCATTCCGCTGAAAAACCTCGAGCCCTGGCTGGTCCGCTTAGGCATCGGCGTCTCCGTGGATGAGATGGTGAAGTATATTGACCCCAACGCGGCGATGACCCTGATCACCAATTTGCTGGCGCAATTAACCAATGCCATGTCATCGATATTTTTACTCCTGCTGACAGTGGTCTTTATGCTGCTGGAAGTGCCGCAACTCCCCACTAAATTCCAGCAGATTATGGTCCGTCCGGTCGAGGGGATGGCCGCCATTCAGCGCGCCATTGATAGCGTATCGCACTATCTGGTGCTGAAAACGGCAATCAGTCTGGTCACCGGGCTGGTGGTCTGGGGCATGTTGTCGGCACTGGACGTTCGATTCGCCTTTATCTGGGGGCTGTTGGCCTTTGCACTCAACTACATCCCAAACATTGGTTCAGTGCTGGCGGCGATCCCGCCCATCATTCAGGTGTTGGCGTTTGGCGGCCTGTACGATGCGCTGGTGGTGCTGGCGGGCTATCTGATCATCAACCTGGTGTTCGGCAACATCCTTGAACCACGCATCATGGGACGCGGTCTGGGGCTCTCTACGCTGGTGGTGTTTCTGTCGTTGATCTTCTGGGGTTGGCTGCTGGGTCCGGTGGGGATGCTGCTTTCGGTACCGCTGACCATTATCGTCAAGATTGCGCTGGAACAATCCGTTGGTGGGCAAAGTATTGCCATTCTGTTAGGCGATGCAAATAAAAAGTGACCGACGTAAAAACGGCCTCCGCAGAGGCCGTTTCAACAGAACAACGGATTACAGCGCTTTCAGAATCGCATCCACGCTGGCTTTGGCATCGCCAAACAGCATATGGGTGTTCTCTTTGAAGAACAGCGGGTTCTGCACACCGGCGTAGCCGGTATTCATCGAACGTTTGAAGACAATTACGTTCTGCGCTTTCCACACTTCCAGCACCGGCATCCCAGCGATAGGACTGTTTGGATCGTCCTGCGCCGCCGGGTTCACGGTATCATTCGCGCCAATAACCAACACGGTGTCGGTATCGGCGAAATCATCGTTGATCTCGTCCATTTCCAGCACGATGTCGTAAGGCACTTTCGCTTCCGCCAACAGTACGTTCATGTGACCAGGCAGACGACCTGCCACCGGATGGATGCCGAAACGTACCTTGATACCGCGCGCGCGCAGCTTCTCGGTAATTTCCGCGACCGGATACTGTGCCTGCGCCACCGCCATGCCGTAGCCCGGGGTGATGATCACCGTATGCGAGTTTTTCAGCATATCCGCAGTCTCTTCTGCGCTGATCTCACGGTGTTCGCCCACTTCTTCATCACCACTGGACGCCGTACCATCGGTACCAAAGCCCCCTGCAATCACGCTGATGAACGAGCGGTTCATCGCCTTACACATGATGTAAGACAGAATCGCACCGGAAGAACCCACCAGCGCACCGGTCACGATCAGCAGGTCGTTGCTCAGCATGAAGCCCGCCGCCGCTGCCGCCCAACCCGAATAGGAGTTCAGCATGGAGACCACGACCGGCATATCCGCCCCGCCAATGGACGCCACCAGGTGCCAGCCAAACGCCAGCGCAATAATGGTCATCACCAGCAGTGCCAGGACCTGCAAGCCAACGCTTTCGGTACGGACAAAAACCACCAGCAGCAGGAAAGAGACCACCAGCGCCGCGAGGTTCATTTTGTGACGGTTCGGCAGCATCAGCGGTTTAGAAGAGATCTTGCCGCGCAGCTTACCAAATGCCACCACTGAACCGGTAAAGGTCACCGCACCGATAAAGATGCCAAGGAACACTTCGGTCAGGTGAATATTAACCAGAATCGGCTCAAGGCCCGCTTCGTGATACAGATAGCTGTTGAAGCCGACCAGTACCGCAGCCAGGCCGACGAAGCTGTGCAGAATCGCCACCAGTTCCGGCATTTCGGTCATTTCAACTTTCTTCGCCAGACGAATACCAATCGCGCCGCCGATGATCATTGCCACCAGGATCCAGGCAACGTTGCCGGTGTCCGGGCCAAAAATCGTGGCAATCAGCGCAATCGCCATCCCGGCGATACCGAAGTTGTTACCCTGCTGAGACGTTTCATGTTTTGAAAGTCCCGCCAGACTGAAAATAAACAGGATCGCGGCAACAATGTATGCAGCTGTAACTAATCCTCCAGACATGTGTTACCCCTTAGTTTTTCCGGAACATTTTCAGCATGCGCTGAGTCACGGTGAAGCCACCGAAAATATTGATGCTGGCAATCAGGACCGCGATGAAGCTCAGGAAGCTAACCCAGCCGCCCTGGCCAATCTGCAATAGCGCGCCAACCACGATGATCCCCGAGATGGCGTTGGTCACGGACATCAGCGGCGTATGCAGAGCATGAGAGACGTTCCAGACCACGTAGTAGCCCACCACGCAAGACAGTGCGAACACCGTAAAGTGACCGAGGAACTCTTTCGGCGCGACGTCTGCCAGCCAGCCGAACAGAATGATCACCAGCGCCATCAGCGCGTATTTACGCCACGGCGATGCCGGTTTTTCCGGCTCTTTTGCAACCGGTGCGGCTTTCGCAGCGGCCTGCGGTTGAGCAGATACCTGAATCGGCGGTGCCGGCCAGGTAATTTCGCCGTCACGCACGACCGTGACGCCACGCACGACCACGTCGTCGAAATCAACGGTGATATTGCCGTCTTTCTCTTTGCACAGCAGTTTAAGCAGATTAACAAGGTTGGTGCCGTATAGCTGTGAAGACTGTGTCGGCAGACGCCCTGGCAAGTCGGTATAACCGATCACCTTAACGCCGTTGGCCGTGGTTGTGACCTGATTGGCGACGGTGTATTCGCAGTTCCCGCCGTTTTGCGCCGCCAGATCGACAATCACGCTGCCCGCTTTCATGGAATCAACCATTTCGCGGGTGATCAGTTTCGGTGCTGGTTTACCCGGAATCAGCGCGGTGGTGACAATAATGTCGACCTCTTTTGCCTGCGCAGCAAACAGCGCCATTTCCGCTTTGATAAACGCTTCAGACATCACTTTGGCGTAACCGTCACCGCTTCCCGCTTCCTCTTTGAAATCCAGTTCGAGGAATTCAGCGCCCATACTCTGGACCTGTTCTTTCACTTCCGGACGGGTGTCAAAGGCACGCACAATCGCGCCCAGGCTGTTCGCAGCGCCTATGGCGGCCAGACCAGCAACACCGGCCCCGATCACCATCACTTTGGCTGGAGGGACTTTACCCGCAGCGGTGATCTGCCCGGTAAAGAAGCGGCCAAACTCGTGCGCGGCTTCCACAATCGCCCGATAACCGGCAATGTTTGCCATCGAGCTTAATGCATCCAGCGACTGCGCACGTGAAATACGCGGTACAGAATCCATTGCCATCACCGTCACATTACGCTCGGCGAGCTTTTGCATTAACTCTGGATTCTGCGCAGGCCAGATAAAGCTGACCAGCGTGGTGCCCGGATTGAGTAACGGAATTTCTGCATCTTCCGGTGCGTTAACCTTCAGAATGATCTCTGATTGCCAGACAGCGCTGCTATCGACAATTTCCGCGCCCGCTTCTACAAAAGCTTTATCGTCAAAACTCGCCAGTCCACCCGCGCCGCTCTCAACCGCGACGGTGAAACCCAACTTCAGCAGTTGCTCAACCGTTTTCGGCGTCGCTGCTACGCGGGTTTCATTGGTAAACCGTTCTTTTGGTATGCCAATTCGCATAATGTTCCCTTCCATCGGTATTTTTGATGATGGTTTGTCAGTTAACGTGGAATTGCGCAGGCAATTTCACGCAGGAGGTATAGGTTACCCCGGAAAAATAAAACAGTAACAAACTCTCTATAACGTACTGAAAATAGCGCTTGTGATCTAGCGCCAAAAAACAGTATTTGTCGGGTTATCAGCAAAACAGGAACGATTCAGCCTTCTGACCGGGATAATGACCTTCAATTCGTGGTGAAAGGCCCATAAATCGCTCATACGATGCGGCAAAACATGATTAAGCGCCACGGCAGATCAACTAATTAACATTAAATTAACTTATAAAATTCAGTACGTTCATCAGTTTTTACTGTGAAATGACCATTTTTTCGACATATCATAATTTGTTATCGACCTTGTGACCTCATCTGCTGTGTCGATTGAAAAATCACGCAGACAGTCACCGGGTTTAAATGCAATAATCAGCCACGTTTCTAGTCAATAACAATACCAGTACCTGGTTTGCGCAAGGCGAAGGATTATTTTTATGAAGCTTAAGAACACACTCCTGGCGTCCGCACTTCTTTCTGCGACGGCTTTTTCCGTAAACGCAGCAACAGAATTGACGCCGGAGCAAGCGGCAGCACTGAAACCTTACGACCGTGTCACGGTCACAGGCCGTTTTAATGCGATTGGCGATGCGGTGAAGGCCGTTAACCGCCGCGCAGATAAAGAAGGCGCCGCCTCATTTTATGTTGTCGATACATCTGATTTTGGTAACAGCGGTAACTGGCGTGTTGTTGCAGACTTCTACAAAGCCGACGCCGAGAAAGCGGAAGCCAGCAAGAACCGCGTGATCAATGGCGTGGTTGAATTGCCAAAATCAGAAGCCGTCATGCTGGAACCGTATGATACCGTTACGGTACAGGGTTTCTACCGCAGCCAGCCGGAAGTGAATGATGCCATCACCAAAGCGGCAAAAGAAAAAGACGCTTACGCCTTCTACATCGTGCGTCAAATCGATGCGAACCAGGGCGGTAACCAGCGCATTACAGCTTTTATCTATAAAAAAGATGCGAAGAAACGCGTGGTGCAGAGCCCTGACGCGATCCCGGCGGATTCCGATGCCGGTCGCGCAGCGTTAGCTGCCGGTGGCGAAGCGGCGAAAAACGTCGAAATTCCTGGTGTTGCAACTACCGCGTCGCCGAGTTCTGAAGTTGGACGTTTCTTCGAAACGCAATCCACGAAAGGTGGGCGTTACACTGTCACTCTTCCGGATGGCACCAAAGTTGAAGAGCTGAACAAAGCCACGGCGGCCATGATGGTGCCGTTCGACAGCATCAAGTTCACCGGCAACTACAGCAGCATGACTGAAGTCTCTTACCAGGTTGCCAAGCGTGCAGCGAAGCAAGGGGCTAAGTATTACCACATTACCCGCCAGTGGCAGGAACGTGGTAACAACATGACCATCAGCGCCGATCTGTATAAATAAGGCTCTCCGGTCATAAAATAAGGCGGCTTTATGCCGCCTTTCGCTTTATCAGGCACAAATTTTCCTCTGATCATTGCATGCAGTCTCTTCTCTCCGTAAAATCCCGCGCCTTAGTGGCTTTCACCATTTTTATGCGCTTTGCCACAATAATTATTCTCCATCGATCGTTTGTACCACGGGATAACCATGGAAAAGAAACTGGGACTGAGCGCTCTCACCGCGCTGGTTTTAAGCTCAATGCTTGGCGCAGGTGTTTTCAGTCTGCCGCAGAATATGGCCGCTGTCGCCAGCCCGTCGGCGTTACTTATTGGCTGGGCGATTACCGGGGCCGGGATATTGCTGCTGGCGTTTGCCATGCTAATCCTGACCCGTATCCGTCCCGAACTGGATGGCGGCATCTTCACCTATGCCCGCGAAGGTTTCGGTGAGCTGATCGGGTTCTGCTCGGCCTGGGGCTACTGGCTGTGCGCGGTGATTGCCAACGTCTCCTATCTGGTCATTGTCTTCTCTGCTCTCAGTTTCTTCACCGATACGCCGGAGTGGCGTCTGTTTGGCGACGGCAATACCTGGCAGGCGATCGTCGGTGCGTCGATTCTGCTGTGGGTGGTGCATTTTCTGGTGCTGCGCGGCGTACAAACGGCGGCCAGCATCAACCTGGTGGCAACGCTGGCGAAATTGCTGCCGCTCGGTCTGTTTATCCTGCTGGCCTTTATGGCGTTTAAGCTTGAGGTTTTCAGCCTCGACTTTACCGGCCTCGCGCTGGGTGTCCCGGTCTGGGAACAGGTTAAGAACACGATGCTCATCACGCTGTGGGTATTCATCGGTGTGGAAGGCGCGGTCGTCGTCTCGGCGCGGGCGCGTAACAAACATGATGTCGGTCGCGCCACGCTGTTAGCGGTGCTCTCTGCGCTTGCCGTTTATCTGCTGGTCACTCTGCTCTCGCTTGGCGTAGTTGCCCGCCCGGAACTGGCGGAGATCCGTAACCCGTCAATGGCAGGTCTGATGGTCAAAATGATGGGGCCGTGGGGTGAGATTATCATTGCGGCGGGTCTGATTGTCTCCGTT
Source organism: Citrobacter sp. CFNIH10 (assembly GCF_002934585.1). Taxonomy (NCBI): domain Bacteria; kingdom Pseudomonadati; phylum Pseudomonadota; class Gammaproteobacteria; order Enterobacterales; family Enterobacteriaceae; genus Citrobacter; species Citrobacter sp. CFNIH10. The sequence continues at coordinate 3,715,792 of NZ_CP026216.1, read as the reverse complement.
TGTGGAGCCTATCTGAGCTGGACGATTATGGCGGCGGAAGTCCCGTTCCTTGCCTCAACGCATAAAGCCTTCCCGCGGATTTTCGCCCGTCAAAATGCGCAAGGCGCGCCATCGGCTTCACTGTGGCTCACCAACCTCTGCGTTCAGGTCTGTCTGGTGCTGATCTGGCTAACCGGTTCGGATTACAACACGCTGCTGACCATCGCCTCAGAGATGATTCTGGTCCCCTATTTCCTCGTCGGCGCCTTCCTGCTGAAAATCGCCACCCGTCCGCTTCATCAGGCGGTAGGTGTCGGTGCATGCATTTATGGCTTATGGTTATTGTATGCTTCCGGGCCGATGCACCTGCTGCTCTCCGTGGTGCTTTATGCTCCGGGTCTGCTGGTGTTCCTGTATGCTCGTAAGACGCATACGCATGATAACGTTTTGAACCGACAGGAAATGGTTCTGATTGGTCTGTTGCTGGTTGCCGCCGTACCGGCGACCTGGCTGCTGGTGGGGTAAACGCATCCCATCGTTTGACGCTAATAGCCTGATTCGCAGGCGCATAAGGAGTTTTTCGATGAGAACCCAACACCCTCTGCCCATTTTAGTGACCGGTGGTGGCCGCCGTATCGGCCTCGCCATTGCCTGGCACTTTATCAACCAGAAACAGCCGGTGATCGTCAGTTACCGTACGCATTATCCGGCGATTGACGGGCTGACCAAAGCGGGCGCCCTGTGCATTCAGGCTGATTTCTCCACCAATGAAGGCATTCTTACCTTCGCCGATACGGTAAAAGAACGCGCCAGCGGTCTGCGCGCCATCGTCCACAATGCCAGCGCATGGATGGCAGAGAAGCCGGGAATACCGCTCTCTGATGTCCTGGCCTGTATGATGCAAATCCACGTCAATGCCCCCTATCTGCTTAACCATGCGCTCGAAGGCATGCTACGCGGGCATGGTCACGCCGCCGCTGACATCATTCACTTTACCGACTACGTTGTGGAGAAAGGCAGTGACAAGCATATCGCTTATGCCGCCAGTAAAGCGGCGCTGGATAATATGACCCGTTCATTTGCCCGCAAGCTCGCGCCAGAGGTGAAGGTCAACGCCATTGCCCCTTCGCTGATCCTGTTTAACGAGGGGGATGACGCCGAGTACCGCCAGCAGGCGCTAAACAAATCGCTGATGAAAACGGCTCCGGGGGAAAAGGAGGTGATCGATTTAATCGATTATCTTCTAACCAGTTGTTTTGTGACGGGTCGTAGCTTCGCCGTAGACGGTGGCCGTCATCTGCGTTAGTGCAGTTTGACCCAGCAAAAGATCAGCAGCCAGGCGCTCAGGCACCAGCAGATCACTGCCCCGCCCAGCGCCACTGGCAGCTTCAGAAAACCGGTGAAATACCACAGCGAAACGAGATAGACAAAATAGGGAATAATCGACCACATGCTGAAGACAATGGTCGTTCTTAGCGCGTCAATGCCCCGCTCGCTGGCCACGATATAATGGGCAATCAGCGCGAATGTCGGGAACAGCGGGATGAGTCCTGCGATGTAGTAATTCTTCGTTTTTGCCAGCAACCCAATCAACACCACAACCAGCGCACCCAGCGCGGCTTTAATCACGAGTCCCATTACCTTGCCTTTACACATCAATAACATCAGCAACCAGCATAACGGAAGCATCACCGTTTAGGAAAGATTAATGGAAGGTAACGCCCCGGCGGTGTATGTTGACGTTTTTGATCGGCAATCAAGACGATGAACACGATTGTATTTGTTGAAGACGATCCTGAGGTCGGCTCGCTCATTGCGGCCTATCTGGCTAAACACGATTTCGATGTGATTGTCGAGCCGCGTGGCGATCTGGCTGAAGCGCGGATCCTCCAGGTTCAGCCGGACCTGGTATTGCTGGATATTATGCTCCCCGGTAAAGACGGCATGACCCTCTGTCGTGACCTGCAAGGGCAATGGCAGGGCCCGATCGTCCTCCTCACTTCGCTGGACAGCGACATGAACCACATCCTGGCGCTGGAAATGGGCGCCTGCGATTACATCCTGAAGACCACGCCACCAGCGGTCTTGCTGGCCCGTCTGCGGCTGCATCTGCGACAGAGCGATCAGTCAGGCCATAGCAAAGGGATTCAGCCTGCCGCCGTCACGCCGCATAAAACGCTGCGCTTTGGTTCCCTGACTATCGACCCCATCAACCGTGTCGTTTTGCTCAGTGGTGAACAGGTTATACTTTCCACCGCGGATTTCGAGCTGCTATGGGAACTCGCCACGCACGCCGGTCAGATTATGGACCGCGATGCGCTGCTGAAAAATCTGCGCGGTGTAAGCTACGACGGCATGGATCGCAGCGTCGATGTCGCCATTTCGCGTCTGCGTAAGAAACTGCTCGATAATGCGGCTGAACCCTATCGTATTAAAACGGTACGCAATAAAGGCTATCTGTTTGCCCCGCACGCCTGGGATGATGTGCCATCACGGCATTCGGGGATGTAAATGAAGAAACTGTTCGTGCAGTTTTATCTCCTGCTGTTTGTCTGCTTTCTGGTGATGACCCTGCTGGTCGGGCTGGTGTATAAATTCACCGCAGAGCGGGCTGGCAGGCAGTCGCTCGATGACCTGATGAAAAGCTCGCTGTATCTGATGCGCAGCGAGTTACGCGAGATCCCGCCGCGCGACTGGGGTAAAACGCTCAAAGAGATGGACCTCAATCTCTCTTTTGACCTGCGCGTTGAGCCACTGACAAAATTCACGCTGGATGATCAGAGTATGCAGCGTCTGCGTGAAGGCGACATCATTGCACTCGACGATCAGTACACCTTCATTCAGCGCATTCCGCGCAGTCATTACGTGCTGGCCGTGGGTCCCGTACCCTATCTCTATTTTCTCCATCAGATGCGCCTGCTGGATATCGCGCTGATGGCGTTTATCGCCATCTCACTGGCCTTTCCGGTGTTTATCTGGATGCGTCCACACTGGCAGGAAATGCTGCGACTGGAAGCCGCCGCCCAGCGGTTCGGTAAAGGTCATCTCAGTGAACGACTGCATTTTGACAGCGGCTCCAGTTTTGAACGGCTGGGCATTGCTTTTAATCAGATGGCGGACAATATCAATGCGTTGATTGCCAGTAAAAAACAGCTGATCGACGGGATTGCCCATGAATTGCGCACCCCGCTGGTTCGCCTGCGCTACCGACTGGAGATGAGTGAAAATCTCACGGAACAAGAATCTCTGGCGCTCAATCGCGATATCGGACAGCTCGAAGCCTTAATTGAGGAGCTGTTAACTTACGCCCGCCTCGACAGGCCGCAGAATGAACTGCATCTTAGCGAGCCGGACCTCCCGGCCTGGCTCACAGCGCATATTGATGATGTGCAAAGCGTGAATCCTGATCGGACATTGCAGGTTCCGCATCTCGCCCGGGGCAACTACGGTGCGCTGGATATGCGACTGATGGAGCGCGTGCTGGATAATCTGCTGAACAACGCGCTGCGCTACTGCCAGTCCACGGTGCAGATAAGCCTGCAGCTCAGCGATCGTTTCGCCACGCTGACCGTCGACGATGACGGGCCGGGCATTGCCCCGGAAGCCAGGGAGACTGTTTTTGAGCCTTTTGTCCGTCTGGATCCGAGTCGGGACCGCGCCACCGGCGGGTGCGGTCTGGGTCTGGCGATTGTCTATTCCATCGCCCAGGCGATGGGTGGCACGGTGAGCTGCGGGGAAAGTGAACTGGGTGGCGCTCGCTTCAGCTTTTGTTGGCCGATCTGGCACACAATTCCTGAATTAACCGCTGGCTGACGCTATTCGCACGGTAGTCGCAGGCGATATAACGTGCTATACATTGAGTATGTTGTAACTAATGAGGTGCGCAATGGCCCGTTACGATCTTGTCGACAGACTGAACACCACATTTCGCCAGATGGAGCAGACGCTGGCTGAACTAACGCAAGCGCTCGGAGAACATCATCTGATGATTGCCCGTGTCTTTTCGCTGCCGGAGGTAACCAAAGAGGCCGAGCACGCCCCGCTGGATACCATTGCGGTGAAGCAGCATCTGGGTAAAGAGGCCGAAGCGTTGGCGCTGGCGCACTATCGCCACCTGTTTATTCAGCAGCAGTCCGAAACCCGTAGCAGTAAAGCGGCGGTGCGTCTGCCGGGCGTGCTGTGCTATCAGGTGGGCAGTGCCAGCCAGGCGGCGCTGGAAAATCAGGTACAGCGCATCAATCAGTTGAAAACCACTTTTGAGCATATTGTCACCGTGGAGTCCGGTTTGCCGTCTGCGGCGCGCTTTGAATGGGTCCATCGCCATCTGCCGGGGCTGATTACGCTCAATGCCTATCGGACGCTGACGGTGATAAACGATCCGGCGACGTTGCGTTTTGGCTGGGCGAATAAACATATCATCAAGAATTTGCAACGTGATGAGGTACTGGCGCAACTGGAAAAGAGTCTGAATACGCCGCGCAGCGTACATCCCTGGACCCGCGAGGAGTGGCAGGCAAAACTGGAGCGTGAATATCAGGATATCGCCGCCCTGCCACAACAGGCAAAACTCAAAATTAAGCGTCCGGTCAAAGTCCAGCCCATCGCCAGGGTCTGGTACAAAGGCGAGCAAAAGCAGGTACAGCATGCCTGCCCGACGCCGCTTATCGCGTTGATCAATACGGAAAACGGCGCAGGTATGCCGGATATTGGCGAGCTACTGAACTACGATGCCGAAAACATACAGCATCGCTTTAAACCGCAGGCACAGCCGCTGCGTCTGATAATTCCGCGGCTGCACCTGTATGTGGCGGATTAACGACCTGGTTTCATACTGCCGACCATCTGCTCTGGCCGCACCCAGCTGTCAAACTCCACTTCGGTGAGATAGCCCAGCGCCAGAGCCGCAGCTTTCAGCGTCAGCCCCTCTTTATGTGCTTTCTTGGCGATTTCCGCCGCGTTGTCGTAGCCGATATGGGTATTCAACGCGGTGACAAGCATCAGTGATTCATTGAGCAACTGATTAATCCGCTCACGATTGGGTTCGATACCGACCGCACAATGCTCGTTGAAACTTTCCATACCGTCCGCCAGCAGACGCACCGATTGCAGGAAGTTGTGGATCACCATCGGACGGAAGACGTTCAGTTCGAAGTTACCTGATGCGCCGCCGATGTTAATCGCCACATCGTTCCCCATCACCTGACAACACAGCATCGTCAGCGCCTCACTCTGGGTCGGGTTAACCTTGCCCGGCATGATCGAGCTGCCCGGTTCATTTTCCGGGATGGCGATTTCGCCAATGCCACAGCGTGGCCCCGACGCCAGCCAACGAACATCGTTGGCGATTTTCATTAGCGACGCCGCCAGCCCTTTCAGCGCGCCGTGAGCATGAACCAGCGCATCACAGGTCGCCAGCGCTTCGAACTTGTTCGGCGCGGTGACAAAGGGAGCCTGGGTGATGGCCGCCAGTTCATCGGCGACGCGACGGGCATATTCCGGATGCGTATTCAGCCCGGTGCCGACCGCTGTTCCGCCTAACGCCAGTTCCGCCACGTGCGGCAGACTGTTTTCAATGTGCCGCAGGTTATGTTCTAACATCGCCACCCAGCCAGAAATCTCCTGTCCCAGCGTCAGCGGCGTGGCGTCCTGGAGATGAGTACGGCCAATTTTGACAATATCGGCGAAAGCGTCTGATTTCTCGTTCAGCGTCTTCAACAACACCTGCAACTGCGGAATCAAATGATTGCGCAACGCCAGCAGCGCAGCCACATGCATTGCCGTCGGGAAGACGTCGTTCGAACTCTGGCTCTTGTTGACGTCATCATTTGGATGGACTTTGCGCTCCATGCCGCGAACGCCGCCCAACAACTCACTGGCCCGGTTTGCCAGCACTTCGTTCATATTCATGTTGCTTTGCGTACCCGACCCGGTTTGCCAGATAGCCAGAGGGAATTCTTCCGCGTGTTTATCTGCCAGCACCTCATCCGCGGCCTGCATAATGGCGGCAGCTTTGTCGGCGGCCAGCAACCCTAAATCGTCGTTAACCTTTGCCGCTGCGCGCTTGGTGAGCGCCAGCGCGTGGATCAGCGAGACGGGCATTTTCTCGGTGGAGATCCGAAAATGCTCAAGTGAACGTTGGGTTTGTGCCCCCCACAGTTTATCTGCCGGGACATCAATCGCGCCCATCGAATCTTTCTCGCTGCGTACCGTTACCATGACCTGCTCCTTAGATAATGAATTGATTAGGTTATGTTCGACATTGCCCACATGCTTGCGGTCTTATGAGTATCAACGATGACAGCACCACCGTTTGGTGGTTTGTGCGATAAAAAAAACCGCCCCGAAGGGCGGCTGACGTTACTTAACGCAGCGTGCGCACTGCGACGTCTGAATCTGCTGGAAGAAGTCGTTTCCTTTATCGTCAACGAGAATAAAGGCCGGGAAATCTTCGACTTCGATTTTCCAGATCGCTTCCATTCCCAGTTCCGGATACTCCACACACTCCAGGCTCTTGATGCTGCCCTGCGCCAGTACGGCCGCCGGACCACCAATGCTGCCGAGGTAGAATCCGCCGTGTTTTTGACAGGCGTCAGTCACCTGCTGACTGCGGTTACCCTTCGCCAGCATGATCATACTCCCGCCCTGCGACTGAAGCTGATCAACATACGAATCCATACGCCCGGCGGTGGTCGGACCGAGTGAACCGGAGGCATAGCCTTCTGGCGTCTTCGCCGGACCGGCGTAGTAAATCGGGTGATCTTTTACATACTGCGGCAGCCCTTCGCCATTATCCATCCGCTCTTTTAATTTAGCGTGCGCGATATCACGAGCAACAATGATCGTGCCGTTCAGGGAAAGACGGGTCGACACCGGGTATTGCGACAGCTGTTCGAGGATCGCTTTCATTGGACGATTCAGGTCAACGCGAACCGCTTCCCCTTCGCCCGCTTTACGCAGTTCTTCAGGAATGTATTTACCCGGATTGTGCTCCAGCTTCTCGATCCAGATGCCTTTACGGTTGATCTTCGCTTTGATGTTACGATCTGCCGAGCAGGAGACGCCCATCCCGACCGGACAGGATGCGCCGTGGCGCGGCAGACGGATCACGCGAATATCGTGGGCAAAGTATTTGCCGCCAAACTGCGCGCCTAAACCAAGGTTTTGCGCCTCCGTCAGCAGTTCATTTTCCAGCTCGACGTCACGGAACGCCTGACCATGTTCATTCCCTTCGGTCGGCAGTTCGTCATAGTATTTCGCCGACGCCAGCTTCACGGTTTTCAGGTTCGCCTCTGCCGACGTCCCACCGATCACAAAGGCGATGTGGTATGGCGGACATGCTGCAGTTCCCAGCGTCCGCATCTTCTCAACCAGGTAGTCTTTCAGTTTGCCCGGCGTGAGCAACGCTTTGGTTTCCTGATAGAGATAAGTCTTGTTCGCGGAGCCGCCGCCCTTCGCGATGCAAAGGAATTTGTATTCATCGCCATCGACGCTGTAGAGGTCAATCTGCGCTGGCAGGTTGGTGCCGGTGTTCACCTCTTTATACATATCCAGCGCGGCGTTTTGCGAGTAGCGCAGGTTATCTTCGATGTAGGTGTTGTATACCCCACGCGCCAGCGCCGCCTCATCACCACCACCGGTCCAGACGCGCTGGCCTTTTTTGCCGACAATAATCGCCGTGCCGGTATCCTGGCAGGTTGGCAAAATACCCTTCGCTGCGATGTCAGAGTTGCGCAGGAACTGCAGCGCCACATATTTGTCGTTTTCGCTGGCGTCCGGGTCGCGCAGAATATCAGCAACCTGTTGTTGGTGTGCGGGGCGCAGCATAAATGAGGCGTCATGGAAGGCCTGGCGCGCGAGCAGTGTTAACGCTTCCGGATCGACTTTAAGGATCTCTTGTCCTTCAAATTCGGCGACGGAGACGTATTCACTGGTCAGCAGGGTGTATTCGGTATCATCCTTTTTAAGGGGAAAAGGATCCTGATAATGAAAGGGTTTGTTTGACATTGTTCTCTCACTTACTGCTCGGTCTGATTTTCTTAGGCTTCAGGGCAGATGATCCATTGCCCTCGTTAAAAGCGAGTTACACTATCCTACACATTTTTTTAACAAAAACTGAGACAAGTACGACTTTTTGCGCCCACAGGTTACTTCCCACAGGTTTCTTGCTTTAATAGTCGAATTAAGTTCCCACTGATTTCCAACTTGCAACAGGGCATTGAACATGCAAAAACTCATCAACTCCGTGCAGAACTACGCCTGGGGAAGTAAAACGGCGCTGACGGAACTCTATGGTCTGGCGAATCCGCAGCAGTTACCTATGGCAGAGCTGTGGATGGGCGCCCACCCTAAAAGCAGTTCGAAAATTGAAGATGCCAGCGGTCAGGTCGTCTCGCTGCGCGATGTGATTGACGGCAATCAATCCGCGCTGCTGGGTGATGCCGTGGCAAAGCGATTCGGCGAATTGCCGTTCCTGTTCAAAGTGCTGTGCGCCGCGCAGCCGCTGTCCATCCAGGTGCATCCGAACAAGCGCAATTCTGAAATTGGCTTCGCTAAAGAGAACGGCGCCGGTATCCCGATGGATGCCGCAGAGCGCAACTACAAAGATCCCAATCACAAGCCGGAGCTGGTCTTCGCGCTGACCCCGTTCCTTGCCATGAACGCGTTTCGCGAGTTCTCTGAAATCGTTTCGCTGCTGCAACCGGTGGCTGGTGCACACACTGCCATCGCTCATTTTCTCGAACAGCCCAACGCCGAGCGGCTGAGCCAGTTGTTTGCCGCTCTGTTAAGTATGCAGGGTGAGGAGAAATCCCGTGCGCTGGCGATTCTGAAAGCGGCGCTGGAAACCCAGCAAGGCGAGCCGTGGCAGACCATCCGTCTTATCGCGGAGTTTTACCCGGACGACAGCGGCCTCTTCTCACCTCTGCTACTGAACGTGGTGAAGCTCAATCCAGGTGAAGCGATGTTCCTGTTCGCCGAAACGCCACATGCCTATCTGCAAGGTGTGGCGCTGGAAGTGATGGCCAACTCCGATAACGTGCTGCGTGCGGGTCTGACGCCGAAATACATCGACATTCCGGAACTGGTTGCCAATGTGAAGTTTGAAGCAAAACCGGCGAACCAGTTGTTGACCACGCCGGTGAAACATGGCGCGGAACTTGATTTCCCGATCCCGGTTGATGATTTCGCGTTCTCCCTGCACGACCTGTCTGCGCAAGAAACCGCGATTGACCAGCAAAGCGCCGCGATACTCTTCTGCGTTGAGGGTGAAGCTCTCCTGCGCAAAGGCGAGCAGCGCCTGGTGCTGAAACCGGGAGAATCGGCATTTATCAGCGCCGAAGAGTCGCCGGTGAGCGTCAGCGGCGTGGGCCGTGTGGCGCGGGTTTACAACAAACTCTAGCAACTTACTGAATTTTGTAGTTACTCTTGCTAAGCTTGTAATCGGCTTATGACTTTGCCAGGCGGTCTCTACCGCCTGGTTTCATTTTATGGATAAACAATATGAAAAAATCGCTGGTAGCTGCAGGTGTGATTGTCGCACTCGGCGTCGTCTGGACGGGCGGTGCGTGGTACACAGGTAAAAAGCTGGAAACCCATCTTGCTGAGATGGTCGACCAGGCCAATGCTCAGATTAAACTCACCGCGCCGGAAGCAAACGTGGAACTCGCTTATCAGAACTATCAGCGTGGCATCTTCAGCAGCCAGTTACAGTTGGTGCTCAAGCCGGTGGCCGGAAAAGAAAATCCCTGGCTGAAAGCTGGCCAAAGCGTGGTGCTTGACGAATCCGTCGATCACGGCCCCTTCCCGTTCGCGCAACTGAAAACCTTTAATCTTCTGCCGTCGATGGCCTCGGTGAAGACGACCCTGGTCAACAATGACGTCAGCAAACCGCTCTTTGAGATGGCGAAAGGTGAAACGCCTTTTGAGATCAATTCGCGAATCAGCTACAGCGGCGATACCCGTTCCGCAATGTCGCTGAAACCGCTGAACTACGAAAAAGGGGCGGAGAAAGTCGCCTTCAGCGGCGGCGAATTTATTTTCAATGCCGATAAAGAAGGCAACGTGGTTTCCCTTTCCGGTGAAGCGAAGAGCGGTCTGGTCGATGCGGTGAACGAGTACGATCAAAAGGTCCAGCTCTCCTTTAACGACCTGAAAACAGAAGGTTCCAGCACGCTTGCCAGCTTTGGTGAGCGCGTCGGCGATCAGAAAGTCACGATTGGGAAAATGGCCCTCGCCGTTGAAGGCAAAGAGATGGCGCTGCTGGAAGGCATGGAGATCAGTGGGAAGACCGATCTCGTGGATGACGGTAAAACCATCAACAGCCAACTGGATTACACCCTGAACAGCCTCAAGGTTCAGAATCAGGATCTGGGAAGCGGCAAGCTGACGCTGAAAGTCGGTCAGATTGACGGCGCGGCATGGCATCAGTTTAGCCAGCAGTATAATGCCCAGACCCAGGCGCTGTTATCGCAGCCGGACGTGGCGGACAACCCGGAACTGTATCAGCAGAAAGTGACCGAAGCTTTCTTTGGCGCCCTGCCGCTGTTGATGAAAGGCGAACCGGTCATTACCATTGCGCCGTTGAGCTGGAAAAATGCCAAAGGCGAAACGGCGCTGAATTTGTCCCTGTTCCTGAAGGATCCGGCCACCGCGCAAGGTGAACCGCAAACGCTGGCCGACGAAGTCGACCGCTCGGTGAAATCGCTCGACGGTAAGCTGTCGATTCCGGTGGATATGGCCGTTGAGTTTATGACTCAGGTCGCCCGTCTGGAAGGTTATCAGCAGGATGAAGCCGCTAAACTTGCCAACCAGCAGGTGAAAGGCCTGGCCGCGATGGGACAGATGTTCCGCATTACCACCCTTGAAGACAACACCATTGGCACCAGCCTGCAGTACGCGAATGGTCAGGTGACCTTAAACGGGAAGAAGATGCCGCTGGAGGAGTTTGTCGGAATGTTCGGCATGGTGCTGCCCCAGCCGTAATCACCAGAACCCCTCTGCGGAGGGGTTTATTCTTGCACCACCAGTCGCGCAGATAGCGTCTGACTGCGGGTGTGACTTTCCTCACGCGCAATGCGTTGCAGGATGCGTTCCGCCAGACTGTAGCCCATTTCCCGCGCCGGCATTGTCGCCCAGACAATTGGCAGATCGTCCAGCGCGTTTTCCGCCACATCGGCAAAGGCGCCTAATGAAACCTGCTGCTCAAAGTAGCGATCAACCCCCACTTCACCGCTCTGCCGTCCCGCCCGCATCAGGCCAAACCATGCGCCCATCGCAATCGTTTCGTTGTAGCACACCACGGCGCTGATGGTCGGATTGCGTCGTAGTAACGCGCCGATGGCCTCGGCGGCCTGCTTCTGGCTGGATGCGCATTCCATGACCCAGTCGCTGTGAAACGGTAAACCGTATTTCAGCAGTGTCGCACAGTAGCCGCCGACGCGTTCCGCACGCGTTAATGATGAACTCTGCCCACCCAACCATGCGATGCGCTGATGACCGTGACGAATCAGATGCTCCGTCAACAGTTGCGCGGCCTGCATATTGTCCGGACGCACGGTATCTACGTCGTCCAGATAACTGGCTCGCGAGGCGAAAACCACCGGAATGCCCTTTTCTTCCGCCATCAGGCGCAGGTCATCGCTGCTGCCCGCCGCCCCGGCGATCACCACGCCGTCAACGCCCTGATTCAGGAGCATGGCAAAACGCTGCGCCAGTTGTTCACCATCCTGACCACCATGCAACAAAAACGCCATCCGGCCCTGTGCTTCCAGTGCTTCCGTTAATCCCGCCGTCAGTTCAGCATAAAACGGAGCCGACAGATCGCGGACAATCAATCCAATCACTCCGCTCTGGCCCCCCCGTAACACCGAAGCCTGACGGTTACGCACAAAACCGAGTTGTTCTATCGCCGCATTCACCCGTTCGCCGGTGGCGGTTGAAATACGACCTTTGCCGCTGAGTACCAGTGAAACCGTGCTGACGGAGACGCCCGCCGCCAGTGCAACATCGTGGATAGTGATTTTTTTGGCTATGGCCATAAAAACGCCAGACTCCCTGATAATGTGACAGATAAAACGTTTTATCTATTACCTCTATTTATACGCGTTAATATCGTCTGATAATGTGATTTTCACCGCACTAAAAAGTGATAAAACGTTTTATCTTCTTGATCAAATTTTCTCATTACCGATGGATTTGCACAAGGAGTCGTTAGATGACGGCGAAAACAACACCAAAAATTACGCTGTGGGAATTTTTCCAGCAGTTAGGGAAAACGTTTATGCTGCCCGTGGCGCTGCTTTCGTTTTGCGGGATTATGCTGGGGATTGGCAGTTCGCTAAGCAGCCACGATGTGATCACCCTGCTTCCGGCACTGGGTAATCCGGTGCTACAGGCCATCTTTACCTGGATGAGCAAAGTTGGCTCCTTTGCCTTCAGTTTCCTGCCGGTGATGTTCTGTATTGCGATTCCGCTCGGGCTGGCGCGCGAAAACAAAGGCGTGGCGGCGTTTGCCGGTTTTGTCGGTTACGCGGTAATGAACCTCGCCGTTAACTTCTGGCTGACAGCAAAGGGTATTCTGCCGACCACCGATGCGGCGGTCCTGAAAGCCAACAACATCCAGAATATCCTCGGCATTCAGTCAATTGACACCGGGATCCTCGGTGCGGTAATCGCCGGTATTATCGTGTGGATGCTGCACGAGCGTTTTCATAACATCCGTTTGCCGGATGCGCTGGCCTTCTTCGGCGGCACCCGCTTTGTCCCAATCGTCTCCTCAGTGGTGATGGGACTGGTTGGTCTGGTGATCCCGTTAGTGTGGCCGGTTTTCGCGATGGGGATCAGCGGTCTGGGTCATATGATTAACAGTGCGGGCGACTTTGGTCCGATGCTGTTTGGTACGGGCGAACGCCTGCTGTTGCCGTTTGGTTTGCATCACATTCTGGTGGCGTTAATTCGTTTTACCGACGCCGGGGGCACCCAGGAAGTGTGCGGTCATACGGTGAGCGGCGCGCTGACCATTTTCCAGGCGCAACTGAGTTGCCCGACCACGCAGGGCTTCTCAGAAAGCGCCACCCGCTTCCTGTCACAGGGTAAAATGCCGGCATTTCTCGGCGGCTTGCCAGGTGCGGCGTTAGCGATGTACCACTGCGCGCGTCCGGAGAATCGTCACAAGATCAAAGGGCTGCTGATCTCGGGTCTGATTGCCTGCGTCGTTGGCGGCACCACGGAACCACTGGAATTCCTGTTCCTGTTTGTCGCTCCGGTACTGTATGTTATTCACGCATTGCTGACCGGTCTGGGCTTTACCATGATGTCGGTTCTGGGTGTGACTATCGGTAATACTGACGGCAATATCATTGACTTTGTGGTGTTTGGGATCCTCCACGGACTGTCCACCAAATGGTATCTGGTACCGGTCGTCGCGGCAGTCTGGTTCGTGGTGTACTATGCTATCTTCCGCTTCGCGATCACTCGCTTTAACCTCAAAACACCGGGTCGTGACAGTGAGATTGCCAGCTCGATCGAAAAAGCCGTTGCCGGTACGCCGGGAAAATCAGGTTATAACGTACCTGCTATTCTGGCTGCGCTGGGCGGTGCGGATAACATCGTTAGTCTGGATAACTGCATTACCCGACTGCGTCTTTCTGTTAAGGATATGTCGCAGGTTGATGTGCAGGCGCTGAAGGACAATCGTGCCATTGGTGTCGTGCAGTTGAATCAACATAACCTGCAGGTGGTGATTGGCCCGCAGGTCCAGTCGGTTAAAGATGAAATGGCCGGTCTGATGAACACCGTTCAGGCATAAGGACACGCACATGTTTGATTTTTCACAGGTTGTTGACCGTCACGGTACATGGTGCACGCAATGGGATTACGTAGCCGATCGCTTCGGCACTGCCGACCTGCTGCCGTTTACTATCTCTGATATGGATTTCGCGACGGCTCCCTGCATCCTGGAGGCGCTGAATCAGCGCCTCGCTCACGGTGTGCTGGGCTACAGTCGCTGGAAGAATGAGGCGTTTCTCGGCGCGATTGCCCACTGGTTTGCCCGGCGCCACAATACGCGTATCGATACCGGATCGCTGGTGTATGGCCCTTCCGTGATCTATATGGTGTCACAGCTCATCCGCCAGTGGTCTTCTGTCGGTGACGGCGTGGTGCTCCATACCCCAGCCTATGACGCGTTCTATAAGGCTATCGAAGGCAATCAGCGCCATGTTGTTCCGGTGGCACTGGAACAGCGCAATGGCCACTGGCATTGCGATATAGAGAAACTGGATGCGGCGCTGGCGCGTCCGGAAAGTAAAATTTTGCTGCTGTGCAGTCCGCATAACCCGACCGGTAAAGTCTGGACGCGCGAGGAACTGGAAGCGATGGCGGAACGCTGCCAGCGTCACGGCGTGCGGGTCATATCTGATGAAATTCATATGGATATGGTCTGGGGCGAACAGCCGCACATCCCCTGGAGCAATGTGGCGCGTGACAATTGGGCGCTGTTTACCTCTGGCTCCAAAAGCTTCAATATTCCGGCGTTGACCGGCGCTTACGGGATGATTGAAGACGCTGACAGTCGTGATACGTATCTCAACGCGTTGAAAGGTCGCGACGGTCTGTCCTCTCCCGCCGTGCTGGCACTGACTGCTCATATCGCGGCCTATGAACAGGGTGAGCCGTGGCTGGACGCGCTACGGGCGTATCTCCGGGACAATCTACACTACATTGCAGATACGCTGAACGACGCTTTTCCTGAACTTAACTGGCCGGTGCCGCAGTCGACCTATCTCGCGTGGATCGATCTGCGGATATTAAACGTTGATGATAATGCATTGCAGAATGCGCTGATTCAGAAGGAAAAAATCGCCATCATGCCCGGCTTTACTTACGGTGATGAAGGACGCGGTTTTGTACGACTGAATGCCGGTTGTCCACGTTCAAAACTCGAAAAAGGCGTGAACGGATTAATTAACGCGATCCGATCGGTACGCTGACCCCGGTTGCGCAATGGAATTAATCATTGCGCAACATAGCTTTTCTCCTGCTTTTGTTTTTATAATAGCGCGCACTTTTATATACGAATAATGAGTGCGACCATGATTGATAATTCCCTGCCGTTAACTGACATTCATCGCCACCTTGATGGTAACATCCGGGCACAAACCATTCTGGATCTTGGCCGCCAGTTCAATTTGCCCCTCCCCGCGCAAACCCTTGAAACGCTGATCCCTCATGTACAGGTCACGGCCACTGAACCGGATCTGGTTAGCTTTCTGTCGAAACTGGACTGGGGCGTGAAAGTCTTAGCGTCCCTCGACGCCTGTCGCCGCGTCGCGTTTGAAAATATCGAAGACGCCGCCCGCAATGGCCTGCACTATGTAGAACTGCGTTTTTCTCCGGGCTACATGGCAATGACACATCAGCTGCCGGTTGCTGGCGTGGTGGAAGCGGTCATCGCTGGCGTACATGAAGGCTGTAAAACCTTTGGCGTGCAGGCGCAACTGATCGGCATCATGAGCCGGACCTTCGGCGAGGCCGCGTGTCTACAGGAGCTGGAAGCACTGCTGGCGCACCGCGATCGGATCACCGCGCTTGACCTTGCCGGTGATGAACTGGGCTTCCCCGGCAGCCTGTTCCTGTCCCATTTCAACCGCGCGCGTGACGCAGGCTGGCACATTACGGTGCACGCCGGAGAAGCTGCCGGTCCGGAAAGCATCTGGCAGGCCATTCGCGAACTGGGTGCGGAACGCATCGGCCACGGCGTGAAAGCGGTTGAGGATCCGGCGCTGATGGATTTCCTCGCGGAACAACGGATTGGCATCGAATCCTGTCTGACGTCGAATATTCAGACCAGCACCGTGGCATCATTGTCCGCGCATCCGCTGAAAACGTTCCTCGAGCATGGCGTCCTCGCCAGCCTGAATACTGACGATCCGGCGGTTCAGGGAGTGGATATCATTCACGAATATACCGTTGCGGCACCGGCAGCAGGACTGAGCCGTGAGCAGATTCGTCAGGCACAGATTAACGGACTGGAAATCGCCTTCCTGAACGCGGCGGAAAAACAGGCGCTGCGAGAAAAAGTGGCGGCGGCATAGCGAAAAGAGGCCCGATGTGATTCATCGGGCCTTTCAGACATCAGGCAAGGCATAACGTCGAACGATGTTTCGCCGACTCAATTCCCAGCTCAATCAGTTCCATAATCTGGATAGCCTGGCTCGCCGGTACCGGGTTCTCTCCGTGACCATTCAACGCATCGCGGATCCCGGCATAGTACGCCGGATAATTCCCCGGCACGGTCAGCCAGGTCTCTTCCACCCGTGTTTCGCCTTCAACGCGTGTGACGATGCCATCACGCATATCGTAGCCCCAGTCTTCTTGCGGCAGGCGCTCGCCATTTTTCAGACGCTCTTCCTGCGGATCCAGACCGTACTTCACATAGCTGCCTCGCGAACCATGCACGATGTAACGCGCCGATTCCGCTGCCGCCAGCATCGTACCGTGTAAGATCACCCGACGCTGCGGGTAGGAAAGCGTGGCATGGAAGTAGTCCGTTGACTGTGCCCCCGGGCGCAACTGGGCCAAATCTACCGTCATGCTGACAGGCAGACCGAACAGATTGATCGCCTGATCAAGCAGATGCGGTGCCAGATCGTACCAGATACCGCTTCCCGGTCCCCCTTGCTCACGCCAGCGATCCCGTACCTGCGGACGAAAGCGGTCGAAATGCGATTCAAAATAGGCGACCTCACCCAAAACGCCTTCCGCCAGCATCGCTTTCAGGGTCAAAAAGTCACTGTCCCAACGACGGTTGTGGAAAACAGAGAGCACCCGTCCCAGACTGCGTGCCAGCGCATCCAGTTCGCGCGCTTGTGACAGTGTCACGGTGAAAGGTTTATCAACCACCACATGTTTACCCGCTTCCAGCGCCGCTTTGGCCAGCGGGAAATGGGTATCGTTTGGTGTGGGTATGACGATCAGATCAATATTAGGGTCGTTAAACAGATGCTTCGGCTCAGAGACAACGGCCACGGAAGGCCAGTCCGCCTTCACTTTCGCTGCATCGCTACTGGAAACGACGGCCAGTTCCAGTCCCGGCGTGCCATCAATCAGGGGGGCATGGAACGTTTTACTGGCGTATCCGTAGCCAATCAGTCCTACACGGATGTTGTCACTCATATATATGCCTCTCGTTTCAGTCTGTGACTATTTCACACTATCCATGAACCACTCACAATAGTTTAATAACCCTGAGGCTATAAAGGTCGTTATTTAACTTAAGTCAAATTAATGTCACTTTCGGGCAGTTTGTCGGTATAAAGTCGCTGAAATCGTTCCCGAAACACTTGCCGGGATAATTATTGCTAAGTAACATCTGCTGCCGGTATTTAAGGATAAATCAAGCAAATGTCGTCAGTCATCAATCGTCTTATTGAATTAACAGGTTGGGTGGTTCTTGCGGTGTCCGTGGTCCTCCTTGGCGTTGCCAATCATATCGATAATTATCAGCCTCCCGAACCGACTGCCGCTGTTCAGCAGAAATAGCGCACCAGGCGGCGTATGTCGCCTGGAAAGTCGGTTTTCCCGAATTATTTGCAGAAAAAGCCGAAAAATTATCTGAAAAAGCGAATTGTGCGGCCTCCCATGCCGGCGCTTATTGCCAGTGATGGCGAAGCGCGTTACCCTTCGCTCTGGTGTCGTCTGGCACTGCAAACACCATTTAAGAAAATACTTTTTCGGCCTTTACCTGCCGGTTCCTTTCACCGGGACAGGTTTATTTTACCTTCACCACTCGTGGCTTTATTTTTATATATAGGGATCCCTGTTTATGACTGTTCAGGATTATTTATTAAAATTTCGCAAAATTAGCTCGCTCGAAAGCCTGGAAAAGCTGTTTGACCACCTGCACTACACCCTGACCGACGATCATGACATTATCAATATGTATCGCGCGGCCGATCATCGCCGCGCAGAACTGGTCTCCGGCGGTCGCCTTTTTGATGTTGGTCAGGTACCGAAATCCGTCTGGCACTACGTGCAATAAGAAAGTAGCGCTTGCCGGTAAAAGCTTTATAATAATTGCCCCAAAAACAACGGTACGTCTGGCAATTCCGGAGATTTTATGACCACAACACCGGCACAGCGCATTGGCGGTTGGTTACTGGGCCCGCTGGCCTGGCTTTTAGTCGCCTTGCTGAGTGCGTCGCTGGCCTTGTTCCTGTATGCTACGGCGCTCGCCTCGCCTAAAACGTTGGCGATGCTGGCGGAGCAAAGTACCGGCAACCTGCTGTTGTGGGGCGTCTCTTTTCTCACCGCGATTGCCATGTGGTATTACACCCTGTGGTTGACGATTGCGTTCTTTAAGCGCAGACGCAGTGTGCCGAAGCACTATATTATCTGGCTGCTGGTCTCCGTCTTACTGGCGGTCAAGGCTTTTGCCTTTTCACCGGTGCCCGACGCCTTAGCTGTGCGTCAGTTACTCTTCCCGTTGCTGGCGGCAGCACTGTTAGTGCCCTATTTCAAGCGTTCCTCGCGTGTGAAAACGACCTTTGTGAACCCGTAATAACCTTACAGTTAACCTGTTGTCGCCTGCTGTAGATTGTCAGATAATAGGCGGCTTTTTTATTTCAGGCCGAAAAATGACTGATTACCTGCTGCTGTTTGTCGGAACTGTACTGGTCAATAACTTTGTACTGGTTAAGTTTCTGGGGCTTTGTCCTTTTATGGGCGTTTCCAAAAAGCTGGAAACCGCGATGGGGATGGGGCTTGCGACCACGTTTGTGATGACGCTGGCCTCAATCTGCGCCTGGCTGATTGACACCTGGATCCTGATCCCGCTCAATCTCATTTATCTGCGCACGCTGGCCTTTATTCTGGTTATCGCGGTCGTGGTGCAATTTACTGAAATGGTGGTGCGCAAAACCAGCCCGGCGCTCTATCGCCTGCTGGGGATTTTCTTACCGCTGATCACCACCAACTGCGCGGTTCTCGGTGTCGCGCTGCTGAATATCAATCTCGGCCATAACTTTTTACAGTCGGCGCTGTACGGTTTTTCCGCCGCCGTCGGCTTCTCGCTGGTGATGGTGCTGTTTGCGGCGATTCGCGAGCGTCTCGCCGTTGCAGATGTCCCGGCACCGTTTCGCGGTAACGCCATTGCGCTGATTACTGCCGGGTTAATGTCTCTGGCCTTTATGGGCTTTAGTGGTTTGGTGAAGTTGTAATGAATGCTATCTGGATTGCCGTTGCCGCCGTGAGCCTGCTGGGCCTGGTGTTCGGCGCTATCCTGGGTTACGCCTCCCGTCGTTATGCGGTGGAGGATGATCCTGTCGTTGAAAAAATCGATGAGATTCTGCCGCAGAGCCAGTGTGGGCAATGCGGCTATCCCGGCTGTCGCCCCTATGCGGAAGCGATTGGCAGTCAGGGTGAAAAAATTAACCGCTGTGCGCCTGGCGGCGAAGCGGTGATGTTAAAAATCGCTGAACTGCTGAACGTGGATCCCCAGCCGATTGATGGCGATGAACAGGATGTGGCGCCGGTCCGCATGCTGGCGATGATTGATGAAGCCAACTGTATCGGCTGCACCAAGTGTATTCAGGCCTGCCCGGTGGACGCCATTATTGGCGCAACGCGTGCCATGCACACGGTGATGAGTGATTTGTGCACGGGCTGCAATCTGTGCGTGGATCCCTGCCCGACTCACTGCATTGAACTGCGTCCGGTCGCCGAAACACCTGACAGCTGGAAGTGGGATTTAAACACGATCCCCGTGCGTAATATCCCCGTGGAACAACATGCTTAAGTTATTCTCTGCTTTCAGAAAAGATAAGATCTGGGATTTCAACGGCGGTATCCATCCGCCGGAAATGAAAACCCAGTCAAACGGCACGCCGCTGCGTCAGGTTCCCCTCGCGCAGCGCTTTGTTATGCCGCTCAAACAACATATCGGTGCCGAAGGTGAACTGTGCGTCGCCGAAGGGCAACACGTATTGCGCGGACAAGCGCTGACCCGTGGATGGGGAAGAATGCTCCCGGTTCATGCGCCCACTTCCGGGACGGTGGTCGCCATTGCGCCCCACTCAACGGCGCATCCTTCGGCATTAGCTGAACTTAGCGTGATCATCGACGCCGACGGCGAAGACCGCTGGATTGAACGCGAAGGTTGGCAGGATTACCGTTCGCAGAGCCGCGAAGCCCTAATCGAACGTATTCACCAGTTCGGCGTCGCTGGACTGGGCGGTGCCGGCTTTCCAACCGGCAATAAATTAAAGGGTGGCGGCGACAAAATTGAAACGCTGATCATCAACGCGGCGGAATGTGAACCCTATATCACTGCCGACGATCGGCTGATGCAGGATTGTGCGGCGCAGGTTGTCGAGGGTATCCGCATCCTGGCGCATATTCTGCAACCTCGTGAAGTCCTCATCGGTATCGAAGATAACAAACCGCAGGCCATCTCAATGCTGCGTGCGGTGCTGGCCGACGCGCGGGATATCTCACTGCGTGTCATCCCGACGAAATATCCGTCGGGCGGCGCAAAACAGCTGACCCAAATCCTGACCGGGAAGCAGGTTCCGCACGGCGGTCGTTCTTCCGACATCGGCGTACTGATGCAAAACGTCGGTACGGCGTATGCGGTAAAACGCGCGATCGTCGATGGAGAACCGATTACTGAACGGGTTGTGACCCTCACCGGTGAAGCGGTCAGTCGTCCAGGCAACATCTGGGCGAGGCTGGGCACACCAGTGAAACATCTGTTAAATGATGCCGGTTTCTGCCCTTCTGCCGATCAGATGGTGATTATGGGCGGCCCGCTGATGGGCTTCACCCTACCGTGGCTCGATGTGCCGGTCGTAAAGATCACCAACTGTTTGCTGGCACCGTCAGCGACAGAGATGGGTGAACCACAGGAAGAGAAAGGCTGCATTCGCTGTAGCGCCTGCGCCGACGCCTGCCCGGCAGATCTTCTGCCCCAGCAGCTTTACTGGTTCAGTAAAGGGCAACAGCATGACAAAGCCACGGCGCATAACATTGCCGACTGCATTGAATGCGGTGCCTGTGCCTGGGTTTGCCCGAGCAATATTCCGTTGGTGCAATATTTCCGTCAGGAGAAAGCCGAGCTTTACGCAATAAGCCAGGAAGAGAAACGCGCGGCAGAGGCTAAAGCGCGCTTTGAAGCGCGTCAGGCTCGCCTGGAGCGAGAGAAAGCGGCGCGTCTGGAACGTCACAAGAAAGCCGCCGTGCAGCCTGCGGCAAAAGATCAGGATGCCATTGCCGCCGCCCTGGCTCGCGTCAAAGAGAAACAGGCGCAAGCGACTCAACCGGTGATGATCAAAGCCGGTGAAAAACCGGACAATAGTGCGGTGATAGCCGCTCGCGAAGCGCGCAAAGCGCTGGCACGAGCAAAACAGGCCGGGAACGTCACCGCAGTGGATGCCGATCCGCGCAAAGCCGCCGTCGAGGCCGCTATCGCCCGTGCGAAGGCGCGCAAGCAGGAACAGCAGACCAACGGCGAATCTGCTGCACCAACTGAACCGATGGATCCGCGCAAAGCCGCCGTTGAGGCCGCTATTGCCCGCGCGAAAGCGCGCAAGCAAGAACAACAGGCCAGCGGCGAACCTGCTGCGCCAACTGAACCGGTGGATCCGCGCAAAGCCGCCGTTGAGGCTGCTATCGCCCGTGCGAAGGCACGCAAACAAGAACAACAGGCCAGCAGCGAACCTGCCGCACCGGCTGAACCGGTGGATCCGCGCAAAGCCGCCGTTGAGGCTGCTATCGCCCGTGCGAAGGCGCGTAAACAAGAACAACAGGCCAGCAGCGAACCTGCCGCACCGGCTGAACCGGTGGATCCGCGCAAAGCCGCCGTCGAGGCCGCTATTGCCCGTGCGAAGGCGCGTAAACAGGAACAGCAGGCCAGCGACGAACCAGTTGCCCCTTCCCTGGAACCGGTCGACCCACGCAAAGTGGCCATTGCCGCTGCAATAGCGCGCGCAAAAGCTAAAAAAGACGCTCAGCAGCAGGTTGTTAACGAGGAATAAATGGTATTCAGAATCGCAAGTTCTCCCTACACGCATAATCAGCGTCAAACCTCGCGCATTATGCTGCTGGTCTTACTGGCTGCGGTGCCAGGCATCGCCGTGCAATGGTGGTTTTTCGGCTGGGGGACGCTGTTCCAGATCGTACTCGCCTGCGCCAGTGCGCTGCTGGCGGAGGCCGCCGTACTCAGATTGCGTAAACAGCCGGTAGTGGCGATTTTAAAAGATAACTCCGCGCTGCTGACCGGTCTGCTGCTGGCCATCAGTATTCCTCCCCTCGCCCCCTGGTGGATGGTGATCCTCGGTACGGTATTCGCGGTGATCATTGCCAAGCAATTGTATGGTGGTCTGGGACAAAACCCGTTCAACCCGGCGATGATTGGTTATGTGGTGCTGCTAATCTCCTTCCCGGTGCAGATGACCAGTTGGTTGCCCCCGCAGGATATTGCCGCCAGCGCGCCGGGACTGGTCGATGCGCTGCAGGTCATCTTTACCGGGCATACCGCCAGCGGCGGTGATATGAATACGTTGCGTATGGGGATTGACGGGGTAAGCCAGGCCACGCCGCTGGATACGTTCAAAACCTCTCTGCATGCAGGTCATTCTGTTGAGCAGATCATGCAGTACCCCATTTACAACGGTATGTTTGCCGGTGCGGGCTGGCAGTGGGTCAACCTGGCCTGGCTGGCTGGCGGTGTTTTTCTGCTACAGCAAAAAGCTATTCGCTGGCATATTCCGGTAAGCTTCCTGCTCTCATTGGGCGTCTGTGCGACGCTGGGCTGGCTGTTTGCCCCCGAGTCGCTGGCTTCCCCGCAAATTCATCTGCTCAGTGGGGCAACGATGCTTGGCGCATTCTTCATTCTGACGGACCCGGTGACGGCCTCGACGACCAATCGCGGTCGTCTGGTGTTTGGCGCACTGGCGGGCCTGCTGGTGTGGTTAATCCGTAGCTTCGGCGGCTATCCGGATGGCGTGGCCTTTGCCGTACTGTTAGCCAATATTACGGTGCCGCTGATTGACTACTACACGCGCCCGCGCGTGTACGGACACCGCAAAGGATAATCCATGCTGAAAACGATTCGTAAACATGGCATCACCCTGGCGCTGTTTGCCGCTGGCTCGACCGGACTCACCGCCGCCATCAACCAGTTGACCAAAACCACCATTGATGAACAGGCAGCCATTCAGCAAAAGGCGCTGTTTGATCAGGTCTTGCCTGCCGATCGCTATAATAACCGTTTGCAGGATCGCTGCGTCGTGGTCAGCGCCCCTGAGCTGGGCAAAGGCGAGCATCGCGTTTATATCGCTGAGCAGGACGGGACTCCCGTGGCGGCGGTACTTGAGGCGACGGCACCGGATGGTTATTCCGGTGCCATCCAGTTGTTGGTCGGCGCCGATTTCAGCGGTACGATTTTAGGCACTCGCGTGACGGAACACCATGAAACGCCGGGTCTGGGCGATAAAATAGAACGGCGTCTGTCTGACTGGATCACCGGTTTCAGCGGAAAAAAAATCCAGAGTGATAACGACAGCCACTGGGCCGTGAAAAAAGACGGCGGGGATTTTGACCAGTTTACCGGGGCGACGATTACGCCACGTGCGGTGGTCAATGCCGTCAAGCGTGCCGGACTGTATGCCCGGACACTGCCGGCACAACTTCCTCAACTTCCGGCCTGCGGAGAATAAATCATGAGCGAAATTAAAGACGTCATCGTTCAGGGATTGTGGAAAAACAACTCGGCGCTAGTACAACTGTTGGGACTGTGCCCTCTGCTGGCGGTAACCTCTACGGCGACCAATGCGTTGGGGCTGGGCCTTGCCACTACGCTGGTATTGACCCTGACTAATCTGGCGGTCTCGACATTACGTCGCTGGACGCCGGCAGAAATTCGTATCCCAGTTTATGTGATGATTATCGCGTCGGTCGTCAGTGTGGTACAGATGCTGATCAACGCCTATGCCTTTGGCCTCTACCAGTCGCTGGGGATTTTTATCCCGCTGATCGTGACCAACTGTATTGTGGTGGGACGTGCTGAAGCCTTCGCCGCCAAAAAGGGTCCGGCGCTCTCTGCGCTCGACGGGTTTTCCATCGGGATGGGCGCAACCGGCGCTATGTTTGTGCTGGGCTCTCTGCGTGAGATTATCGGCAACGGAACCTTGTTTGATGGTGCGGATGGGCTGCTCGGTAGCTGGGCAAAGGTACTGCGCGTGGAAATTTTCCACACCGACTCTCCTTTCCTGCTGGCAATGCTGCCCCCCGGCGCCTTTATTGGCCTGGGACTCATGCTGGCGGTGAAATATCTCATTGATGAGAAGATGAAAAAACGTCGCGCCAGTGCGTCTGTCGCAACGGAGTTGCCTTCCGGTGAACCAGGGAATGTCTCATGAATAAAGCAAAGCGGTTAGAAATTTTAACCCGATTACGCGCGAATAATCCGCATCCGACGACCGAACTGAATTTCAACTCGCCCTTTGAACTGTTGATCGCCGTGCTGTTATCGGCCCAGGCGACAGATGTCAGCGTGAACAAGGCCACGGCGAAACTCTATCCGGTTGCTAATACCCCCGCCGCCATGCTGGAACTCGGCGTTGAGGGCGTGAAGTCCTATATCAAAACGATCGGCCTGTTTAACAGCAAAGCCGAAAACGTGATTAAGACCTGCCGCATCCTGCTTGAGCAACATCATGGCGAGGTGCCTGAGGATCGTGCGGCGCTTGAAGCCCTGCCGGGCGTGGGTCGCAAGACGGCAAACGTCGTGCTGAACACCGCCTTCGGCTGGCCCACCATCGCCGTCGACACGCATATCTTTCGCGTCTGTAACCGTACCCACTTTGCGCCCGGCAAGAACGTTGAGCAGGTGGAAGAGAAATTGCTGAAAGTGGTTCCCGCAGAGTTTAAGGTCGACTGCCACCACTGGCTGATCCTGCACGGTCGTTACACCTGTATTGCCCGCAAGCCGCGCTGTGGCTCCTGCATCATCGAAGATCTTTGTGAATACAAAGAGAAGGTCGATATCTGACTCGTCGGGGCAACCCCATCCGCCCCGCCATAACTTTTTGTTATCCTCTACTTCTTCCTCTTCATTCCGTCAATGATTCCACGTCATCAGGTTTAGACAAATGAATAATCCTGGTGATTAGTGCTTATTCAGGTTAATCCTTTTTTTAATAACGAAAATTTCTATCCAACTGTGATCCCGATCATAGTGATAACCCTATGTAAATTATTTTGTTGAATTTGGTTAATTATACAATCAGATGACAAGGAGTCAGTTTTTATACACAAAACATTACACTGGCTATTTTTTAGATACTGGCCTTTATCACTACGTTAAACGGCATATAGCAGAACATATCGCCATACAGCGATTTTCAGGGCCCGTTGACAGCGTAAAAAACTGCCATTACGCAATTAAAAAAATTTAACGCTAGATAACATTTATCTACCCCGATGAATTCACCAGATGAGATATATGTAACAGGTTATTACAAAAGACTTGTCTGAAAGTGCAAGATAGTGAACATTACTTGCCGTTTCCCCTCCCACTATAACAATTTCACGGCTACCCAGTGGTATCACGTGACAGAACACCCCCGTTAATATGGGATGTAAAAAAAGAGGCTAAAGTGTCTACTGCAAACAAGAAACCAACGGAAAGCGTCAGTCTTAACGCTTTCAAACAACCGAAGGCGTTCTATCTCATCTTCTCGATTGAGCTCTGGGAGCGTTTCGGTTATTACGGCTTACAAGGAATTATGGCCGTTTACCTGGTTAAACAACTGGGTATGTCTGAAGCGGATTCAATCACTCTTTTCTCGTCTTTTAGCGCCCTGGTTTACGGTCTGGTCGCGATTGGTGGCTGGTTAGGCGATAAAATTCTGGGTACCAAGCGCGTCATTATGCTTGGTGCGGTAGTCCTGGCTATTGGTTATGCCCTGGTGGCATGGTCCGGACACGACGCTGGCATCGTTTATATGGGGATGGCCGCCATTGCCGTGGGTAATGGTCTGTTTAAAGCTAACCCGTCCTCGCTGCTCTCAACCTGCTATGCAAAAGATGACCCGCGTCTTGATGGTGCATTTACGATGTACTACATGTCCGTCAATATCGGTTCATTCTTCTCAATGCTGGCAACGCCGTGGCTGGCCGCGCATTACGGCTGGAGCACCGCGTTCGCGTTGAGCGTTGTCGGTATGCTGATCACCGTGGTGAACTTCGCGTTCTGCCAGCGTTGGGTGAAGAACTACGGTTCTAAACCTGACTTTGAGCCGATTAACTTCCGCAACCTGCTGCTGACCATCGTCGGTGTTATCGCGCTCATCGCGATCGCCACCTGGCTGCTGCATAACCAGCAAATCGCCCGCATGGTTCTGGGTGTGATCGCGCTTGGTATCGTGATTATCTTCGGTAAAGAAGCCTTCTCTATGCAGGGTGCGGCTCGTCGTAAAATGATTGTGGCGTTCATTCTGATGCTGGAAGCGATCATCTTCTTCGTGCTGTACAGCCAGATGCCGACATCGCTGAACTTCTTCGCTATCCGTAACGTTGAGCACTCCATTCTTGGCATCGCGTTCGAACCTGAACAGTATCAGGCGCTGAACCCGTTCTGGATCATCATTGGTAGTCCTATCCTCGCGGCTATCTATAACAAGATGGGCGACACTCTGCCGATGCCGACGAAGTTTGCCATTGGTATGGTGCTGTGTTCAGGCGCGTTCCTGATCCTGCCGCTGGGTGCCAAATTCGCCTCCGATGCGGGCATCGTTTCCGTTAACTGGCTGATCATCTGCTACGGCCTGCAAAGTATCGGTGAGCTGATGATTTCCGGTCTGGGCCTGGCCATGGTGGCACAGCTGGTTCCACAGCGTCTGATGGGCTTCATCATGGGTAGCTGGTTCCTCACCACTGCCGGCGCCAACATCATTGGCGGTTATGTCGCCAGCATGATGGCGGTTCCGGAAAACGTAACGGACCCGCTGATGTCTCTGGAAGTGTATGGTCGCGTGTTCCTGCAGATTGGCGTGGCGACCGCAGTGATCGCTGTTCTGATGTTGCTGACGGCACCGAAACTGAACCGCATGACTCAGGACGACGAACCTCGCGAGAAAGCGTCTAAAACCGCTACCGCGTAAATTTCTGGGAAACGCATAATGAAGCTGCTAACGTTGCGTTAGCGGCTTTTTTTTTGCCTGAACCCGAACCAGGATACGTTAAACCTCAGTTGAAAGGAGTTATCGATGAAACTGTTCTACAAGCCAGGCGCCTGCTCTCTTGCCTCCCATATTACCCTTCGCGAGAGTGGGAAAGATTTCACGCTGGATGGCGTGGATTTGATGAAAAAGCGTCTGGAAAACGGCGATGATTTTTTCGCGGTCAACCCGAAAGGACAGGTTCCCGCTTTGCTGCTCGATGATGGTACGCTGCTGACCGAAGGCGTGGCGATAATGCAATATCTCGCCGACAGCGTTCCTGATCGCCAGTTGCTGGCTCCCGTAAGCAGCATTTCACGCTACAAGACGCTGGAATGGCTTAACTACATTGCGACTGAACTGCATAAAGGCTTCACGCCGCTGTTTCGCCCTGACACTCCAGAAGAGTATAAACCGACCGTTCGCGCGCTTCTTGAGAAGAAAATGCAGTACGTTGATGCCGCTCTCAAAGAGGGACAATGGATTTGTGGCTCGCGTTTCACTATCGCGGATGCCTACCTTTTCACCGTACTGCGCTGGGCGTATGCGGTAAAACTCAATATGGACGGGTTAGAGAATATTGCGGCATATATGAAACGAATGGCTGAGCGTCCGGGCGTTGCGGCAGCGCTGAAGGCGGAAGGAATACAGTAAGCGAATCAGGCCGGATGGCGGCGGTCAACGCCGCATCCGGCAGGCAAGTCAAAGCTGTGTGGCGCTAAAGTAGTGGTCTGGTTGAGCGATACGATCCTGCGCCGCCACCACCTGCAGTTCATATTCCTGCATTGCTTTGGTAGCAATCATAATCTCATACACCGCCGCCGTCACATGTTCCAGCGCCTGCTGGATTGTCGCCCCCTGCAGCAATTTCACTAACAGTAAACCACTGGTCACATCGCCCACGCCGACCGGCTGACGGACACCGAAATCCACCAGCGGACGACTGATGTGCCAGGCGTCATCGGCAGTAACCAGCAGCATTTCAAAACGATCCTGACTGTAACCCGCACGCGCCAGGTGTTTGACCAGCACAATCTCCGGCCCCTGTGCAATGAGCTCGCGGGCGGCGGTAACCGCTTCGTCCACGGTGTTCACCGCGTGTTCACAGAGAATTTCCAGCTCAATCAGATTCGGGGCGATGATGTCGCTGGCAGGTAACGCGTGGCGAACATGAAATTCGGCGACGCCAGGCGCGACAATACACCCCTTTTCCGGATGTCCCATCACCGGGTCACAAAAATATTTCGCCGCCGGATTCGCCGCTTTCACCTGACGCACAATCCCCAGAATATGCTCGCCCTGCTCGGCAGAACCCAGATAACCGCTCAGCACCGCATCACAGCGCTTCAGCTGATCGATATCGGCAATGCCCTGCACAATCTCCGTCAGATGCGAGGGCGGCATGACGCAGCCAGTCCATTTGCCGTATTGCGTGTGATTAGAGAATTGAACCGTATTGAGGGGCCAGACGTTGGCACCGAGGCGGCGCATCGGAAACTCCGCGGCGCTATTGCCAGCATGTCCAAAAACAACGTGGGACTGAATGGCGAGGATATTCTTCATTTTTTGCTTACCACAACCCTGAAAAAATAAAGGGGCGTGGTTTCCCACGCCCCTGCTAACTTTCGATTACTTCCAGCACACCAGACAGTAATTCTTCTTACCGCGACGCAGCAGCGTGTAGCGGCCGTACAGACGATCGCCTTCGGTGAAGGTGTACTCCGGATCCGACTGCTTCTCGCCGTTAATGGTGATCGCGTTTGACGCAATGGTCTTACGCGCCTGACCACGAGACGGCTGCAGTTCGGAATCCACCAGCGCCTGCATCAGATCTGCGCCTTTTTCCATCTCGACCATTGGCACACCGTCCTGCGCCAGTTGTTCGAAGTCCGCTTCGCTCAAATCGCTCAGCGTACCGTTGAACAGGCTCTCGGTGATGCGTTTCGCCGCGATAAGGCCCTCTTCGCCATGCACCAGACGCGTGACCTGCTCGGCCAGCACGTACTGCGCACGCGGCGCTTTCCCGCTGTTCTTGTCTTCTTCTTCCAGCGCATTGATCTCTTCAATGTCCATGAAGGTAAAGAACTTCAGGAAGCGATACACGTCGGCGTCCGCCGTGTTGATCCAGAACTGATAGAATTTGTACGGACTGGTTTTCTTCGGATCCAGCCATACTGCGCCGCCTTCGGTTTTGCCGAACTTGGTACCGTCCGCTTTGGTGATCAGCGGAACGGTCAGACCGAAGACCTGATTCTGATGCAGACGACGCGTCAGGTCTATCCCGGAGGTGATGTTACCCCACTGATCGGAACCACCGATTTGCAGCGCCACACCATGCAGTTTATTCAGACAGGCAAAGTCATAACCCTGTAACAGGTTGTAGGAGAACTCAGTGAAGGAGATCCCTTGATCGTCACGGTTCAGACGCTGCTTCACCGCTTCTTTGTTGATCATCTGGTTGACAGAGAAATGCTTACCGATATCGCGCAGGAAGGTCAGCACGTTCATGTTGCCGAACCAGTCATAGTTATTCGCCGCGATAGCGGAGTTGTCGCCGCAGTCGAAATCCAGGAACGGAGCAACCTGTTTACGGATTTTGTCTACCCACTCCTGAACGGTGTCTTCGGTGTTCAGTTTACGCTCGGCGGCTTTAAAGCTCGGGTCGCCAATCAGACCGGTCGCGCCACCGACCAGCGCCACAGGTTTATGACCTGCCTGCTGGAAGCGTTTCAGGCATAACAAGGGAACCAGATGCCCCAAATGCAAGCTGTCAGCGGTAGGATCGAAGCCGCAATAGAGCGCGATCGGGCCTTGCGCCAGTCGCTCTGCTAACGCTTCCTCGTCCGTCACCTGGGCAACCAGCCCCCGCTCTTGCAATTGTTTAATCAAGTTACTGCTTGCCATCAAAATCTCCATGTATAAAACGACTGCACCTTTGCCGGTACACGACTTTTCGCCAGACGCGAAAGATCTATAGAATAAAGCGCTGGCGCACACAGCGCTAGCGCTTAACGCAACAATTTTCCGGGTTTATGGTGCGAGACGGTCTATTTTCCATGCATCATTTTCACGCTGGTATAAAAAGCGGTCATGCAGTCGGTGCTCACCGCCCTGCCAGAACTCCATCTGTTCTATGCTGACGCGGAATCCGCCCCAGAAACTGGGCAGCGGCACTTCTCCTTGCTGGAATTTCTGTTTTAATTCGAGGAATTTACTTTCGAGGATCCCGCGCGCGGAAATGCGGCTGGACTGTTTCGAGACCCAGGCGCCAATCTGGCTGTCACGCGGACGGCTGTGGAAATACTTCACCACTTCCAGGGTCGATAAGCGTTCGGCTTTACCCGTCACCATCACCTGACGTTCCAGCATATGCCAGGGAAACAGCAGGCTGATGCGGGGATTTTTTTCGATTTGATGCGCTTTACGGCTGCCGAGGTTGGTATAGAACACCAGCCCTCTTTCATCGTAGTGTTTCAGCAACACAATACGCTGATACGGTTGGCCATTTTCGTCAACGGTCGCTACAACCATGGCGGTGGGATCCGCCAGTCTGGCGTCACATGCCTGAGCCAGCCAGCGTTCGAAAAGCGTTAACGGCTCAGCGGGAAGATCGCGGCGGCGCAGACCGCCTTTGGTGTATTCACGGCGCAGATGCGCGATTTGCTGCAATTCGTCGTTATCAGACATGGGGTTCGCTACGGATTGTCAGTGGGTGGCGCTATTGTGCGCCGCCCTGCTGGAAATCTCAACGCTTCGGGTTTTGTAACTGGCAGTTATTCAGCACGATACGGTCACGTTTGTAGACGGTCGCGCCGTCGCCTTTCGACCAGAACACATAGATTCCGTCGGTATAGCGCGCGCCTGACGCCGAAATACCCTGCTTCAGATTAAGCAGTTTGTTGTCATAAACAAAATTCACCTCCTGACGGGTATTATTCAATTTTACCGTCAGCGGTTTTTCATCACACTGGTATTCCAGCGTATCCGTTTGCATACGTTCAACAAACTGGTTGTAGACGCTACAACCAGAGAGCATAAGCGGAAAACAGATGAGTAGCAGTTTTTTCATAGACGTATCCTGTAGACTTTCCTGGTCCAGAAGGGTGAATTCACCCTCCTAATCTCCACAGTGTAACGGCAGAAGACGAAAGAAAAATTCAGTTAACTCTGAGTTCGTGGGTTGGCGGGAAACACCGCGCCCAGAATGCTTGCTTCAGAGGCACCGGTCACCGAGGGCAAATTGCCCGGAAGACCAGCCAGCGTGCGCCACGCCAGCCAGGCAAATGCCAACGCTTCCATATCATCGCCGCTGATCCCGGCCTCATCGGTGGTCGTCACTTCCGTTCCCGGCAGCAGTCCCGCCAGTCGGGTCATTAACAAAGGATTACGACTACCGCCGCCGCAGACCATCAGACGTTCACAGCCCCCACTCAGCAACACCTGTTCAGAGATGGTGACCGCCGTCAGCTCCGTCAACGTCGCCTGAACATCGCGCGGCGCAATCCCCGGGAACGCCGTCAGTTGCCGTTCAATCCAGCCGTAGTTGAAGTATTCACGCCCGGTACTTTTCGGTGCCGGTAGCGAGAACCAGGGATCGCTGAGCATCGTTTGTAGCAACGGAATAATCACCGTCCCACCGCAGGCCCATTGCGCATCTTTATCATAGGGTTTGCCGCACTGCCGCCAGATCCAGGCATCCATCAGCATATTGCCGGGTCCGGTGTCGTATCCACGCACGGGCTGCCCTGGAATCAGCAGCGACAGATTCGCGATGCCGCCAATATTGAGCACCATTCTCCGCTCGGTCGGATGCGCGAGCAGCGCCTGATGAAATGCAGGTACCAGTGGCGCGCCCTGTCCGCCCAGCGCGATATCACGACGACGGAAATCGCCGACTACCGTGATTCCGGTATGCGCCACAATTTGATTGTTATCGCCGATCTGCAGCGTATGCGGCGCCGCGCCGGTGGGTTCATGCCACACCGTTTGCCCGTGGCAACCGATAGCGATAATGTCTTGCGGACGCAGTTTTTCCTGCGCCAATAGCGCGTTGACCGCCTCGGCAAACAGTTTGCCCAACCGAACATCCAACTGCCCCAACTGGGAAAGCGTCAGAGATTGCCCCTGGCAAATATCGAGAATCGCCTGTTTAAGGGAAACAGGCATCGGCCAGGTGAGACTCCCCTGTTGGGCCACCATCGTGTCATCTATCGTCGCCAGTACGACATCAACACCATCAAGGCTGGTGCCTGACATCACGCCAATGTAACGGCCCGATTTCATACATGTTCCTTTTTAAGCATGACTTTTTGCCAACACTCCATCATAAACGCGCAGTCAATGCTACGCTTCATTCACGTTTTTCCCGAAAGCACCCTCGCCGCGTTGATTTAATAAATTCACTGAATAGTTCGTTTAAAGTTGGTTAAGCTGCCTGTTATTATGATTTCTGCATCATTCAGACAGAACATGTGACCTTAAACGCGCAAATGCCATATAATTTGACCATGAGGGATGCTTGGGTAGCGTTTCATGGTGAACAGGAGATTTTTAAATGATTAAACGTGTACTGATCGTTTCACTGGCTGGCTTATCTTTAGTGGGTTGTGCCAACACGGATAGCCTTTCAGGCGATGTCTATACCGCTTCTGAAGCGAAGCAGGTTCAGAACGTTACCTACGGGACGATTGTAAACGTGCGTCCGGTAAAAATTCAGGCTGGTGATAATGATAACGTGATCGGCGCCATTGGTGGTGCTGTGCTCGGTGGCTTCCTGGGTAACACTGTGGGTGGTGGTACGGGTCGTTCTCTGGCAACGGCGGCGGGTGCTGTCGCCGGTGGTGTCGCCGGACAAGGCGTGCAGGGTGCGATGAATAAAACGCAGGGTGTTGAACTGGAAATCCGTAAGGATGATGGCAACACCATCATGGTTGTTCAGAAACAAGGTGATACGCGTTTCTCTGCCGGACAGCGTGTCGTACTGGCCAGCAACGGTCGTCAGGTAACCGTTTCTCCGCGCTAAGTGAATTAACGTGTGGTCAGGTCCTGACCACACGTTTCATGACATTAATCGTGCGACTGTAGCTCAATAATATTGTGTTCAAGTCGGGTGATCAGTTTAATCAGCAGGTCAATTTCCTGCGCAGAAATCCCTTCCAGAATTTCACCACGCGTTTTGTTGATAACCGCTTCCATATCAGCAATCAGCGGCTCTGCCTTTTCTGTCAGTTTAATCCGTTTGGCCCGGCGATCGCTGACACAGGTCTGACGCGAAATAAGCCCTTTCTCTTCGAGCTGATCCAGCGTACGTACCAGTGACGGCTGTTCGATACCAATCGCTTTTGCCAGTTGTATCTGTGATTGATCCGGTGGCAGTTGATGAATATTATGCAGCGTAACCCAGTGCGTCTGCGTCAATTCCAGAGGCTTAAGACGGTGGTCTATCAAAGCACGCCAAATGCGCACCAACCGTGCCAGATCAGAACCTAGTGGCGATTCCAATTTCATCTCCTTATAATTAGCTTGCTAAGATATTATACTGATTTTAGAATAGTGTGCAGCAATTGTATTGCTAAAACAAATGTATTGCTGCATTTGGTTACCGACAGACATATTTTTCAGACATTACGCGAAAAAAGCACGCTTCGTACCAGTTTTTGCTAAACCTGGATAAACGTAGCCTGACGCAAAGGACTATTGCTTGTGACCTCCGCACACAATACAACAGGGATGCCCTTACAGGATTTAGTGATTGGCGCATCTGTTTACTTCCCGCCGCTGTTCAAGGCCTTTGCGCTGGGATTTCTCCTCTGGCTTTTCATCCATCGCCTGCTGCGCGAACGGATTTACTCGGGTGAAATCTGGCATCCTTTATTGATGGATCTGTCAATTTTTGCCCTCTGCGTCTGTTTGGGTCTTCTTTTATTGGTTGCATGGTAATTATGACGCTGAAAACACTGAAATATTTCTCCACCATTGTGGTTGCTACCCTCGCCGTTCTGGCGGGATGGTTTATGTGGAATTATTACATGCAATCCCCGTGGACGCGTGACGGAAAGGTGCGAGCCGAACAGGTCAGCGTTACGCCGCAGGTGTCCGGTGCCATCGTCGATCTCCCGATAAAAGATAACCAGTTCGTCAACGCCGGCGATCTGCTTTTTCGTATCGATAAGACCCCTTTTCATATCGCCGAGCTCAACGCGCAGGCGCAACTGGCTAAAGCACAATCGGAACTGGCGAAAGCCAATAACGAAGCCACTCGCCGTCGTCACTTATCGCAGAATTTTATCTCCGCTGAAGAACTGGACACCGCCAATCTGAACGTCAAAGCGATGCAGGCAAGCGTAGACGTCGCTCAGGCGACGCTCAGACAGGCGCAGTGGCAACTGGCGCAGACGGATGTCCACGCCCCGGTCTCCGGGTGGATAACCAATCTGTCGACGCGTACCGGTGACTTCGCCACCTCCGGTCAACCGTTGTTTGCCCTGGTGGACAGCCACTCCTTCTATGTGATGGGTTATTTTGAAGAAACCAAGCTGCGTCATATCCGCGAAGGCGCACCTGCCCAGATTACACTTTACAGCGGCAACATTAAGTTACAGGGTCACGTATCCAGTATTGGCCGCGCGATTTACGACCAAAGCGTGGAGAGCGATTCCGGTCTGGTGCCGGATATTAAACCCAACGTGCCCTGGGTGCGTCTGGCGCAGCGCGTTCCGGTGCGTATCGAATTTGACCAGCTTCCACGTGACGTAACGCTCGTTTCCGGCACGACCTGTAGCGTAGCGATCGGCAACTAAATGAAGCGACTGCGCGTGTCTCTGGGCAATACGCCGTGGCTGAAAGCGACGGCCGGGCAGTGGCGCTATGCCCTGCGTAATACCCTCGCGATGTGCCTGGCGCTGACGTTTGCCTACTATCTCAATCTGGATGAACCCTATTGGGCGATGACCTCCGCCGCCGTGGTCAGTTTTCCCACCGTCGGCGGCGTAATCAGTAAAAGTCTCGGGCGCATTGCCGGCAGTCTGCTGGGGGCGACCGCAGCGTTAATTCTTGCCGGGCATACGCTCAACGAACCGTGGCTGTTTTTGTTGAGCATGTCCGCCTGGATTGGTTTCTGTACGTGGGCCTGCGCGCAGTTTACCAACAATGTGGCTTATGCCTTCCAGCTCGCGGGATACACCGCCGCCATTATTGCCTTCCCGATGGTGAACATTGTCGACATCACTCAACTCTGGGATATCGCCCAGGCGCGTGTTTGCGAAGTGATTGTCGGGATCCTCTGCGGCGGCACGATGATGATGATTTTGCCCAGCACCTCCGATGGCACCGCGCTACTGACCGCGCTGAAGAACATGCACGCGCGCCTGTTGGAACACGCCAGCCTGCTGTGGCAACCTGAGTCTACTGACGCCATCCGCTCGGCCCACGAAGGGGTGATCGGGCAGATTTTGACAATGAATTTACTGCGTATTCAGGCATTCTGGAGCCATTACCGCTTCCGGCGTCAGAATGCGCTGCTGAACGTCCTGCTGCACCATCAACTGCGCCTGACCAGCGTCATCTCGAGCCTGCGCAGAATGTTACTGAACTGGCCGACTCCTCCGGCCCACACACGTGATGTTATTGACCAACTGTTGACAGCACTGGCCCGTTCACAAACTGACAGTTATGCCGTAGCGCGGATTATTGCGCCACTCGCCCCCACCGACGTAAGCGACTATCGTCACGTCGCCTTCTGGCAGCGGTTACGTTATTTCTGCCGTCTCTATCTGCGTACCAGCCGTCAGCTACGCGTGATTGAAAATGGCGGGCCGCTTACTACCGTTAACATTCCGCGCGCGCCGGCGCTGGCACGGCATACCGACCACGCAGAAGCCCTCTGGAGCGGCCTGCGCACCTTCGTCACGCTAATGGTGATTGGCACATGGAGCATTGTTTCACAGTGGGAATCGGGATCGGCGGCGCTGACCCTGGCGGCCATCAGCAGCGTGCTTTACTCCGTCGTCGCCACACCGTTTAAATCACTCTCACTGCTGATGCGCACGCTGGTATTGCTCTCGCTGTTCAGTTTCGTGGTCAAGTTCGGGCTGATGGTGCAGATTAGTGACCTGTGGGAGTTCCTGCTGTTTTTGTTCCCCTTGCTGACCACCATGCAATTATTGAAATTGCAGATGGCAAAACTGGCGGGGCTTTGGGGGCAACTGATTGTCTTTATGGGTTCGTTTATCGCCGTGACCAACCCGCCGGTCTATGACTTTGCCGATTTTCTGAATGACAATACGGCGAAGATTGTCGGCGTGGCGTTGTCATGGCTGGCGTTCGCGATTTTGCGTCCCGGTTCGGATGCACGCAAAAGCCGGCGTCATATTCGGGCGCTGCGCCGGAGCTTTGTCGATCAGTTGAGCCGTTATCCGACGTACAGTGAAAATGAGTACGAGTCGCTGACCTATCACCATATCAGTCAGTTAAGCAACAGTCAGGATGCGCTGGCACGGCGTTGGCTGCTACGCTGGGGCGTGGTGTTGCTCAACTGTTCGCACGTCGTCTGGCAACTGCGCAGCTGGGAATCGCGTTCTGACCCGCTGTCGCAGGTCAGGGACATCTGTATTGCTTTACTGCATGATGTGATGAGCGAACGCGGCGTCCAGCAACGACCGCTTGCCGCGACGCTGGCTGAACTCCTGCGGATTTGCCAGACGCTGTCTCACCATCATCAACCCGCCGCGCAAGAACTGGCGGCGATCGTCTGGCGACTGTATTGTTCGCTTTCCCAACTGGAACAAGCGCCGCCAGAAGGGTCGCTGACGTCCTGATTATTTGATCACGCCACAAGCGAAACGCGCCCCACCACCGCCCAGGGGTTTGGGCTGATCGGACATATTATCGCCACCGACGTGGATCATCAGCGCTTTGTCTTTGATGTCGTTAAGAGATTTCAGGCGCGTTGCCGTGACAGGAACAATGGCTTTACCTTCGTCATTCACCACCAGCACGGGCAAATCGCCCAGGTGCCCTTCGCCATCCGGTCCGGCGTGTTTACCGGTTTTGTGCGGGTCAAAATGTCCCCCCGCAGACTCAGCAGCAGACGCTTTACCGTCTTTAATGGCAGGCTGACAGCTGCCGTTGGCATGGATATGAAAACCATGTTCTCCCGGCGGCAACGCTTTCAGATCCGGTGTAAACTCCAGTCCGTTCTCGGTTTCCGCAATGGTGACTTCCCCGATGGACTGCCCGACACCTTGCGGGGTAGCCAGATTCATCTCCACTGTTTCACTGGCGGCTTGCGCCCCCGCACAGGCTAACAGGGTTAACACAGCCAGACTCAATCGCTTCATAGGACCTCCGTTCTGTATGTATGTCGGTTAAGTGTAAACCAGTGACGCGATTTTGAACGGAGATCCGCGATTTTACGTTTACGGGACGTCGTAACCCAGCGCGGCTTTACGGATACGGAACCACTGCTGACGACTCATTTTCAGAGACTCGGCTTTCACTGCCGCACGTACACGCTCGATTTTTCCGGAGCCTATGATCGGCAGCGGCTGCGACGGCAGACGCAGTATCCAGGCGTAAACCACCTGCTCAATGGAAGAGGCATTCAGTTCTTGCGCAATGACCGCCAGTTCGTTACGCAGCGGCTGGAACGCATCGTCATTAAACAGACGTCCGCCACCAAGGCAGGACCAGGCCATTGGGCGAATACGCAGTTGCTGAAGCTGATCGAGGGTGCCGTCTAACAGCAGCGGTTGGTGAACCGGAGAGATCTCCACCTGGTTGGTCGCCAGCGTGAACGGAAGGCGCGATTGCAGCAGCGTAAACTGCGCCGGGGTGAAGTTGGAGACGCCGAAGTGACGCACTTTTCCACTCTGATGCAGGTGTTTGAAGGCTTCGGCGACCTCATCGGCATCCATCAGCGGGTCCGGGCGGTGGATCAGCAGCAGATCCAGATGGTCGGTCGCCAGATTGATCAACGACTGTTCCGCACTTTTCACAATATGATCGCGGTCGGTGATGTAGTGGCCGAGCGCGTTTTCCGCACGGGCGGTGGTGGCGATCCCGCATTTGGTGACAATCTGCATCCGCTCACGCAGATGAGGAGCCAGTTTCAGCGCTTCGCCAAAGGCGGCCTCGCACAGATAACCCCCGTAAATATCCGCATGGTCCACGGTCGTGACACCTAAATCCAGGTGCTCTTCAATAAAGCTCACCAGCTCCCGGGGGGACATATTCCAGTCCATCAGTCGCCAGTATCCCATGACAAAGCGGGAGAATTCCGGGCCTTGTGGCGCAAGAGTAATACGCTGAACCATAACTGCTTCCTCGTGAAGTAAATTACAGCGAGTATATACAATTAGTGGCTTAAAAGAGTGAAGGCTGTTGAGGTTCTTCTGGCGCGGCGGGTTTATTTGCGCGTAATTTACGCAGCAGACGCTGGCGGCATAACCGCAGCACATCTTGTTTTTGTGCGTCGCTCATTTTTTGCCAGTTGAACCGCTCATCCCGACTGCGCAGGCACCCCCGGCAAAAACCGCGTTCATCTGACTGGCAAATTCCCCGACATGGGCTCTGAACGGGGAAAAACTCTAACTGCTCTGCCACGCCCTTTCCTCTTCATTAGGTCTTCACTCTATTGAAGACGTAAACACGATTTCTGGCAACCTGTCTTGCATTAGACCGACTGGTCTATTACACTCCCTGCCATGAACAAGCAAACTGAGTACGATACCCGCGAACACTTACTGGCTACCGGTGAGCATCTTTGCATGCAGCGAGGCTTTACCGGTATGGGACTGAGCGAGTTGCTCAAAACCGCCGGGGTGCCGAAAGGATCGTTTTATCACTACTTTCGCTCTAAAGAAGCCTTTGGCGTCGCAATGCTGGAACGGCATTTTGCCGGTTATCATCAGCGGCTGACGGTGCATTTTGACACGGGTCCAGGCAATTACCGCGATCGCATTCTGGCTTATTATCAGGAAACCCTGAATCAGTTTTGCCAGCAAGGAATCATCAGCGGCTGCCTGACGGTTAAACTCTCCGCCGAAGTGTGCGACCTGTCGGAAGATATGCGCACCGCAATGGACCAAGGGGCCGGGAAAATTATGGTCATCCTGGCGCTGGCGCTGGAAAAAGGACGTGATAGTCATTGTTTGACGTTTGCAGGAGAACCACTGCAGCAGGCGCAAATCCTTTATGCGCTGTGGCTGGGAGCGAATCTGCAGGCCAAAATTTCTCGCAGTGCCACCCCGCTGGAAAACGCGTTGGCGCACGTGAAAAATATTATCGCAACGCCTGGTGCTTAACAGGCGTTTTATTTAACTGCTTACTAGACGACCGGTCTATTCATAACGGAAAACATTATGTCATCAGATAAACTGTTTACCCCACTGAAAGTGGGCGCGATCACCGCACCAAACCGTATTTTCATGGCCCCGCTGACGCGTCTGCGCAGCATTGAGCCTGGCGACATCCCGACTCCGTTAATGGCCGAGTATTATCGCCAACGCGCCAGCGCGGGTCTGATCATCAGCGAAGCGACGCAGATTTCCGCACAGGCGAAGGGTTATGCCGGCGCGCCGGGCCTGCACAGTGATGAGCAGATCGCCGCATGGAAGAAAATCACCGCCGGTGTTCATGCTGAAAACGGCCACATCGCCGTTCAGTTATGGCACACAGGCCGTATTTCTCACGCCAGCCTACAACCGGGTGGACAGCCGCCGGTATCCGCATCCGCTATCAGCGCCGGGACCCGAACTTCCCTGCGTGATGAAAATGGTCAGGCTATCCGAGTGGATACCTCTATGCCACGCGCGCTGGAAACCGATGAAATCCCGGGAATTGTCAATGATTTCCGCCAGGCTATCGCCAATGCGCGTGAAGCCGGTTTCGATCTGGTTGAACTGCACTCCGCTCACGGTTATCTGCTGCATCAGTTCCTTTCCCCTTCTTCTAACCATCGTACCGATCAGTACGGCGGTAGCGTGGAGAATCGCGCGCGCCTGGTGCTGGAAGTGGTCGATGCCGGTATTAAGGAATGGGGTGCGGACCGTATCGGGATTCGCGTTTCGCCTGTTGGCACCTTCCAGAATGTCGACAATGGTCCGAACGAAGAAGCCGATGCGCTGTATCTGATTGAAGAACTGGGTAAACGCGGCATCGCCTATCTGCACATGTCTGAACCAGACTGGGCTGGCGGCAAGCCGTATACCGACGCGTTCCGCGAAAAAGTACGCGCTCGTTTCCACGGTCCGATTATCGGTGCCGGCGCCTATACGCGTGAAAAAGCAGAGACCTTAATTGAGAAGGGTCTGATCGATGCCGTCGCGTTTGGTCGTGATTACATCGCTAACCCGGATCTGGTGGCGCGTCTGCAACGTAAAGCTGAACTCAACCCGCAACGCAGTGAAAGTTTCTACGGCGGCGGTGCGGAAGGCTACACCGATTACCCGACGCTCTAATTCCCTCCATCGCATTCCTTCATTGATAGCGGCGTAAAAACGCCGCTATACTAAAACAACATTTTGAATGTATTGACCATTTTTTAAGGGGACAAAACATGCGTTTACTTCATACGATGCTGCGCGTTGGCGATCTGCAACGTTCTATTGATTTTTACACTAAAGTGCTCGGCATGAAGCTGCTGCGCACCAGTGAAAATACCGAATACAAGTACTCACTGGCATTTGTCGGTTACGGCGAAGAAAGTGACGAAGCGGTGATTGAACTGACCTATAACTGGGGCGTTGACAAATACGAGCTGGGTACGGCTTATGGTCATATCGCCCTGAGCGTCGATAACGCGGCTGAAGCCTGTGAGCGCATTCGTCAGAATGGCGGTAACGTCACTCGTGAAGCTGGTCCGGTTAAAGGCGGCACGACCGTGATCGCTTTTGTTGAAGATCCGGACGGTTACAAAATCGAGCTGATCGAAGAGAAGGACGCCGGGAAAGGACTCGGTAACTGATTCCTGCCGGGCGCAGTGGCTTTCTGCGCCCGTTGTTTTACTGCATCACTCCGCTTTTTTTGGCATAATGCGCGCTGCAATTTTTTCCGTACTAAGAGACCCTGATGTCCGATAACGCTCAACTTACCGGTCTGTGCGGCCGTTTTCGTGGTTTCTATCCTGTCGTCATTGATGTTGAAACGGCCGGATTTAACGCCAGAACCGATGCGCTGCTTGAAATAGCTGCCATCACGCTGAAAATGGATGAACAAGGCTGGCTGATGCCGGACAGCACGCTGCAATTCCACGTAGAACCGTTTGAAGGCGCAAATTTACAGCCTGAAGCACTGGCGTTTAACGGTATTGATCCATCCAACCCGCTGCGTGGCGCGGTGAGTGAATATGACGCCCTGCACGCCATTTTCAAAATGGTCCGCAAAGGCATTAAAGACAGCGGTTGCAGCCGCGCCATTATGGTCGCCCATAATGCAACGTTCGATCATAGCTTTATGATGGCTGCCGCTGAGCGTGCGTCGCTCAAACGCAACCCGTTCCATCCGTTCGTGACGTTTGATACTGCCGCCCTGAGCGGACTGGCTCTGGGACAAACGGTGCTCTCCAAAGCGTGTCTGGCGGCTGGCATGGAGTTTGACGGTACCCAGGCGCACTCAGCGCTGTACGATACCGAGCGCACCGCCGTGCTGTTTTGTGAAATTGTTAACCGCTGGAAGCGTCTCGGCG
This sequence comes from Citrobacter sp. CFNIH10, assembly GCF_002934585.1. Classification (NCBI taxonomy): domain Bacteria; kingdom Pseudomonadati; phylum Pseudomonadota; class Gammaproteobacteria; order Enterobacterales; family Enterobacteriaceae; genus Citrobacter; species Citrobacter sp. CFNIH10. Next base: position 3,673,915 of record NZ_CP026216.1, on the reverse strand, counting down.
GCTGGCCGTTACCTCTGCCCGAAGAAGCCTGATTTGGTGACCTGATAACGTCGGTTATCAGGTCGCTCCCCCTTTCACTTATACTGTATATTTGACCAGTATCAATACACCCTGCGCATTTCCCGCTATTCTGTAAAAAGGTCTTGATTCGCCAACATCGCAAAAGGGACAGGGAACATGTCAGCAAAAAATGCGCCGCCTCCGCTGCCGGATATTTTCTCACCGGCAACCCGCGACTGGTTTACCTCGGCATTTCAGCATCCCACGCCGGTGCAGTCGCAAACGTGGGCCGTGACCGCCGCGAATCAGCACGCGCTAGTGATAGCCCCGACCGGTTCGGGGAAAACCCTTGCCGCGTTTCTCTATGCCCTGGATAGCCTGTTTCGTGAAGGCGAGGCAGCGCACGCCACCTCCTCCTCTGACAAAGAAAAGAAAGTCACCCGAATCCTCTATATTTCCCCGATAAAAGCCCTGGGTACGGATGTCCAGCGCAACCTGCAAATTCCCCTGCTGGGGATTAGCGAAGAACGGAAGAAATCCGGCGCGCCAGAGGTGGCTATTCGGGTTGGGATCCGCACCGGCGATACGTCGCCTCAGGAGCGTGCGAAGCTGAGTCGTCATCCGCCCGATATTCTGATCACCACGCCGGAGTCGCTTTATCTGATGCTCACCTCCCGCGCCAGAGAGACGCTGCGCGGCGTTGAAACGGTGATCGTCGATGAAGTACATGCGGTAGCTGGCACAAAACGCGGCGCGCATCTTGCGCTGAGTCTCGAACGTCTGGATACGCTTCTGGCAACGTCGGCGCAGCGCATTGGTTTGTCGGCGACCGTACGTTCGGTTACAGCCGTTGCCGCTTTTCTGGGCGGCGATCGTACGGTTACCGTTATCAATCCGCCTTCTACCCGTCACCCGGATATCCACATCGTCGCTCCAGCCGCCAATCTTGATGACGTCTTAGCGGACAATAGCGACAGCGGCGAGGCCATTCACAAGGGGCGAGAAGGTTCCATCTGGCCGCGCATTGAAGCCGGTATTCTCGATCAAATCCTTAGCCATCGTTCCACCATTGTTTTCACCAACTCGCGTGGGCTGGCGGAAAAGCTGACGGCCCGCCTGAATGAACTGTATCTTTCGCGACAACAAGCGTTGCCCCAACCGCAGGCAGAGCCGGTGCACTTTGACTCGCTAACCGGGTCCACCAGTAACCGGGCGCAGGACGCCGCAGAATACATTGCCCGTTCGCATCATGGTTCGGTGTCCAAAGAACAGCGTGCCGTCACCGAACATGCGCTGAAATCCGGCGAACTTCGCTGCGTGGTGGCGACCTCCAGTCTGGAGCTGGGGATCGACATGGGGGCGGTTGATCTGGTGATTCAGGTGGCGACGCCCCTTTCTGTCGCCAGCGGCCTGCAGCGCATCGGGCGCGCCAGTCACCAGGTCGGCGGGGTATCAAAGGGGCTGTTCTACCCCAGAACCCGTCGGGATCTGATTGACTCTGCCGTCATCGTCGAGTGTATGTACGCCGGACAACTGGAAACGCTGACGCCGCCACGCAACCCGCTGGATATTCTGGCGCAGCAAACCGTTGCTGCCGTATCAATGGATCCACTCAATGTTGATGACTGGTATGCCCTCGTCCGCCGGGCTTCACCGTGGCAGGATTTGCCGAGAAGCGCATTTGACGCCACGCTGGATATGCTGGCAGGGCGCTATCCCTCCGGCGATTTTGCCGTCTTCCGACCACGCATAATCTGGAACCGCGAAACTGGGTTATTAACGGCCCGTCCTGGCGCGCAGCTTCTGGCGGTAACCAGCGGTGGTACCATTCCGGACCGCGGCATGTTCAGCGTGCTGCTTCCCGAAGGGGATGAACAAGCCGGATCGCGTCGCGTAGGCGAACTGGATGAAGAAATGGTGTACGAGTCACGCGTCAACGACATCATCACGCTGGGTGCTACCTCGTGGCGAATTCAACAAATCACCCGCGATCAGGTTATCGTTGTCCCCGCGCCCGGACGCTCAGCCAGACTGCCGTTCTGGCGCGGCGAAGGCGTCGGACGCCCGGCGGAACTGGGAGAACGCATTGGTGATTTTATCCATACGATGTCCGATGACAACGCAGAACGCCGGCTCTCACCCCGACTGCGCGATGACAATGTTCTGTCAAATATCAAAGGGTTAATTGACGATCAAAAAAATGCCACGGGCGTGCTCCCCTGGAGTCGTCATCTGGTGCTTGAGCGCTGTCGCGATGAAATGGGTGACTGGCGGGTTATTCTGCATTCCCCTTATGGTCGTCGGGTACACGCGCCCTGGGCGCTGGCGATTGCCGGACGCCTCCATGCGCAGTGGGGGGCTGACGCGTCGATTGTTGCCAGTGATGATGGGATTGTCGCGCGCATACCGGACAGCGACGGGAAACTGCCCGATGCCGCTATTTTCCTGTTTGAACCGGAAAAACTGCTGCGCATTGTCCGGGAGGCCGTCAGCAGTACGGCGCTGTTTGCTGCCCGCTTCAGAGAATGCGCCGCCCGCGCCCTGCTGATGCCGGGCCGCACGCCAGGGCGTCGTTCGCCGCTCTGGCAGCAACGCCTGCGCGCCAGTCAGCTTCTGGAAATTGCGGCGGGCTATCCTGATTTCCCCATTATTCTGGAAACGGCTCGTGAGTGCCTGCAGGACGTTTACGATCTCGACGCACTTGAGCAGGTCATACGCCGGTTGAACACCGGCGAGATCCAGATGTCTGAAGTGACCACGCCAACCCCCTCACCCTTCGCCACCGATCTACTCTTCGGCTACGTCGCGGAATTTATGTACGCCACCGACGCGCCGTTGGCGGAACGTCGGGCTTCGGTACTCGCGCTGGACAGCGAACTGCTGGGCAACCTGTTAGGCCAGGGCGATCCACTGGAGTTGCTTGACCCGGAAATTATCCGCCAGGTTGAAGATGAACTTCAGCGGCGGGCGGCGGGCAGGAAAGCCCAGGGGATGGAAGGCGTTTACGATTTACTGCGCGAACTGGGACCAATGAGCGTCGACGAAATTGCCGCCAGACACGAAGGAACGCTCGCTGACATCAGGACGTGGCTTGATGAGCTGTCCGCTGAAAAACGTATCTTCCCGGTCGTTATCGCGGACACGGCGCAGATGGCCTGCATGGACGATGCAGCCAGACTTCGTGACGCGCTGGGAATTCGCCTGCCTGCGACGATTTCACCGGCGTGGCTGCATCCGGTGAACGCGCCGCTGCGCGATCTTTTCCTGCGCTTCAGCCGTACCCACACGTTGTTTACTCGCGCCCAGATTGCGCAAACGTTCGGGTTGGGGGTAGCCGTCGCCGGCGATCAACTGCGTCAATTGCGCGATGAGGGTGTCCTCATTCCGTTGCGTGCCGGTACTTCTTCCACGCCTGACGAAGCGTCAACGTGGGTGAATGAGGACGTATTTCATCGTCTTCGCATCCGCTCGCTGCATGCGGCAAGAGAGGCAACCCGTCCGGTTCCGGCAACGAGCTACACCCGACTGTTGCTGGAGCGTCAGGGACTTATTTCATCCGCCGACGGCAGCCCTGCGCGCCTACCGTCCTCCTCCACGGGTACGCTGGAAGGAAGTGACGGCGTCACGCGTGTTATTGAACAACTGGCCGGAGTCGGCCTGCCTGCCTCGTTGTGGGAAAGCCAGATTTTCCCTGCTCGTGTCCGTGATTATTCACCGGATATGCTCGATGAGTTGCTGGCGACGGGTGAAGTCATCTGGTCAGGACAAAAGAAACTGGGCGACGATGATGGACGGGTGGTACTGCATTTACGGGATTACCTTGCAGAAACGCTTTCCCCGCCATCCGGTGACAGCGAGGCGCTTTCAGACTTACAGCGCGCAATTTTGGACGTTCTTTCTGGTGGTGGCGCATGGTTTGCGCAGCAACTTAGCGCGTTGATTCAGACGCGTGCGGCAGACGCTGGCGGTGACGAATGGTTAACGCCAGCCACGCTGCATGAGGCACTTTGGGGTCTGGTCTGGCAAGGGTATATCACGACCGATATCTGGGCTCCGCTGCGTGGCCTGACGCGTACTGTCGCCGCATCGCGCCAGCCGTCACGACGTTCGCCGCGTATGCGTCGTGGACGCCCGGCTTATGCCGCGCCGCGCCTCTCGTCCATCGCTGTACCGGTTTCTTACACCACGCCTGCGCTGGCCGGTCGCTGGTCGCTGCTGCCGCGAGAGACGTTGAATGATACTGAAAGGATGCTGGCCTGTGCCGAGAATATGCTCGATCGCTACGGCGTAATTGGTCGCCAGGCCGTGATTGCCGAGAATGTGCCTGGCGGCTTTCCCGCCATGCAGACGCTGTGCCGAAGCATGGAAGATTCTGGGCGAATTCTGCGTGGGCGGTTCGTGGAGGGAATGGGCGGCGCGCAGTTTGCCGAGCGGGACACTGTCGATCGTCTGCGCGATCTGACGCCGTCGACGTCTGAACAACAGGCGTTTACGGCGGTGGCGCTATCTGCGAACGATCCCGCTAATCCCTGGGGAACGCTACTACCGTGGCCGACGCATCCGTCATCTCTGGTCCCCGGGCGGCGTAACGGCGCGTTTGTCGTGATTTCCGCTGGACAGTTGCGGCTGTACCTTGCTCAGGGAGGAAAAAAGATGATGATCTGGACAGAAAATGAGGAAATGCCTTCGCCGGAGATTTTCAGGGCGCTGACGAGCGCCTTACGCCGTGAACCGCGACTGCGTTTCACACTGTCGGAAGTTAACGATAAACCGGTACGGCAAACCCCTCTCTTTACCCTGCTACGGGAAGTCGGGTTTTCCAGTTCGCCGCAGGGGCTGGACTGGGGATAGGAAGCGCAGAAATGAAAAGGAGCTTAACCTGAGTCAGGAAAAGCTCCCCTTTAACCGTCAACTGATTACTCAGCGTCTGATTCTTCAGATTTGTATTTTGCAGCGGTCTCTTTGATCAACTGCTGCAGTTCGCCGCGCTGGTACATTTCGATCAAAATGTCGCAGCCGCCAACCAGTTCACCGTCAACCCACAGTTGTGGAAAGGTCGGCCAGTTTGCATATTTTGGCAGTTCTGCGCGAATATCCGGGTTTTGCAGAATATCCACATAGGCAAAACGCTCACCACAGGCGGAAAGTGCCTGCACAGCCTGGGCGGAGAAGCCGCAGCTTGGCAGTTTTGGAGAACCTTTCATATACAGGAGAATCGGGTTTTCAGCGATCTGGCGCTGGATTTTTTCGATAGTGGTGCTCATTGTCTTGCTTCCTTAACTTCTTTTACGGCAGTCGACTGACATTGTAGCGTTTCAGAGCGACATCGGAAAATAACATTTTCATTACGCTTTACTATTTTATCGTCTGAACGCATAAGTTGCATTCCCAATAATAGTTTCCTCAGTGCCTGTGTCGAAAGTGTGCGCTAAATAAGCAGATTTAGCTTTGGCTGCTGTTTTTTTTTGCACTCAATAGCGAAACCGTATTTTTAACAATAAAAGCTATTAACTTTATTCGTTTCTATAGATTAGAATCATCAGGTTTTGTAAATCACACGCAGGTATGATTGCGACCTGCCTTAACAGAGGAATGCTCAGTGGCGCGGATAAACCGACTTTCCCTCACGCTCTGTGCTTTGCTATTTACAACGATTCCCTTTATGCCGATGGCACATGCGTCCAAGCAAGCCAGGGATACGGCTGGTCTTACGGATAGTAAGAAAACCAGCAACAAAAAGAAAAGTACGGCAACAGCAAAAAAAACGAATAAAACCAATCAAAAAACCGCCAGGAAAACGACCAGCAAAACCAGCACGAAAACCGCCTCTTCTTCTAAGAAAAAAATCACCGCCTCTGCCAAAACCAGCAAAACAGCCAGTCGCAAAAGTAAAACCGTCGCTGCGAAAAAGACAGCCGCTGTCAGCTGGAGTGAAAAGTGCACCCCGCGTAAAGGACACAAGCCGACGTGTGTGAAAGTGAAGAACACGGCGTCAGGAAAGATTGCGGATGCCCATAAAGTGAAAGTGCAAAAAGCGACCAGCACGGCGATGAACAAATTAATGAGTCAGATTGGCAAGCCGTACCGCTGGGGTGGTACGTCTCCGCGCACCGGTTTCGATTGCAGCGGTCTGGTTTATTACGCTTATAAAGATCTGGTTAAATTCCGTATTCCGCGCACAGCAAATGAAATGTATCACCTGCGTGATGCCGCACCGATTGATCGTGGGGAATTGAAAAATGGCGATCTGGTGTTCTTCCGCACTCAGGGACGTGGTACTGCCGATCACGTCGGCGTTTATGTCGGCAACGGCAAATTTATTCAGTCACCGCGCAGCGGTCAGGAAATCCAGATCACATCGCTCAGCGAAGATTACTGGCAACGCCACTATGTCGGCGCTCGCCGGGTCATGACGCCCAAAACCATTCGTTAAAACTTTACCCTGTTGTTAACGCAACAGGGTAAGTTCATCTTTTGTCTCACCTTTCAATTTGCTACCCTATCCTTACGCACAATAAGGTTATTGCGCGAAATACTATTAATAATAAGGAGAGAAGCAATGTCGTTCGAATTACCTGCACTACCGTATGCCAAAGATGCGCTTGCGCCGCACATTTCCGCCGAGACGCTGGAATATCACTATGGCAAGCACCATCAGACCTATGTCACCAACCTGAACAACCTGATCAAAGGCACCGCCTTTGAAGGGAAATCACTGGAAGAGATCGTACGCAGTTCGGAAGGCGGCGTGTTCAATAACGCTGCTCAGGTCTGGAACCACACGTTCTACTGGAACTGCCTGGCACCGAATGCTGGTGGCGAGCCAACCGGCGAACTGGCTGACGCGATTGCCGCCTCTTTCGGCAGCTTTGCCGAGTTCAAAGCGCAATTTACCGACGCGGCGATCAAAAACTTCGGCTCTGGCTGGACCTGGCTGGTTAAAGGAAAAGAGGGCAAGCTGGCTATCGTTTCCACCTCCAACGCTGGCACGCCGTTGACCACCGACGCCACGCCGTTGATGACCGTCGACGTATGGGAGCATGCATACTACATTGACTACCGCAATGCGCGTCCTGGCTACCTGGAACACTTCTGGGCGCTGGTAAACTGGGAGTTTGTAGCGAAGAACTTCGCCGCGTAAAAAAGATAACGCAGAAGGGAATCCCTTCTGCGTTTTTGTCCTGCCGTTAACTGGCGACGCACACCTGTTCAGGTTGTTTTCTCGCCGAGATAAACACCAGCAACAGCGCCATACCCGCCACAATCGCCCCCATCACAGGAACAAAGCTGTAACCTAATCCGCCTGAAATGACGGCCCCGCCAGCCGCAGCGCCCAGCGCATTTCCAAGGTTAAACGCGCCAATGTTCACGGAAGATGAGAGACCCGGCGCTTCATGAGCCACACGCATGACGCGCATTTGTAACGGAGGGACGACCGCAAAGGTTGCCGCCCCCCAGACCACCATGCTGACCGCCGCGCCCAGTTCATTCTGCGCCAGGAAAGGGATCGCCAGCATAATTACCATCAGCAGCAGCAAAAAGCCCTTCAGCGTGCCGTTAACCGAGCGATCGGCCAGTTTCCCTCCGAGGTAGTTGCCAATGGAGAAGCCCACACCGATCAGAACCAGCATCCCGGTCACAAAGGCCGGTGTCGCATGGGTGATGCTTTGCAGAACAGGCGAAATATAGGTATAGAGCGTGAACATGGCGCCCGCTCCCAGTACGGTAGTCAGTAGCGCGGAGAGCACCTGAGGACGCATCAGCACCGCCAGCTCTTTTTTCACTTCCGGGCGCGCCCCGGCACCGCCTTTTGGCAATGATAAGAAGAGACTCAACATCGAGATAACCCCCAGCCCCGCTGTCGCCATAAACGACATTCGCCAGCCGATGGTTTCACCCAGCCAGGTCGCCGCCGGCACACCGCCGATATTGGCGATGGTCAGCCCCATAAACATGGTCGCAACGGCGCTCGCCTGTTTGTGCTTCGGCACCACGCTTGCCGCCACCACCGAGCCCAGGCCGAAGAATGCGCCGTGGTTAAGGCTGGTTAAAATACGTGACAACATCAGCGTGGTGTAATCCGGTGAAATCGCCGAGAGCACGTTACCGAGCGTAAAGATAGCCATCAGAAAAATGAGCGCATTACGGCGTCCGCGATGTGACAGCAACAGCGTCATCAACGGCGCGCCGACCATCACGCCGACCGCATAGGCACTAATCAGCATACCTGCCGCGGGAATAGACACATCAACGCCACGCGCGATGACGGGCAGCAGACCCATTGGCGAGAATTCGGTGGTACCGATGCCAAACGCACCAATGGCCAGCGCCAGTAACGGATAATTGATTTTCATGCAGTGATGACTCCGGCTCTTCGCGACAGGGCGCGATGCTTAACAAAGAGTCAAAAGCATGACATCAATCACAAAAAAAGAGAAGTTAACAAAAATACAAAAGACTTTTGCAAATTCAATAACAATATGGCGGGAGGTTCGAGGGAGCAGGAACTCCCCCGAGGGGATCAGTGCAGTGCCGCCGTCAGGCCGCCCGCAACGATTAAAGCCAGGACAATAAACGTGGTCACTAATGAAAATTTCAGATCGGTGCTCATCAACTTTTCTCCTTTTTATACCCACACAAAAAGTGATATAGCGCATTTTTACACACTTGAGTGTAAAAATCTCCCACGATTTAGAGTGATATGTGCTTTTAATACTTCCCCTTTTCGTAAAGATCAGACAAAATTCGACGCTTACTTGATTAGCGTACCGGCCATTGACCCCTTCCTGACGTTCCGTGTCGTTTCCCGGCGTGCCGCAGCCCTGACGTTGGGCACAGGATGAGTAAAGGCAAACGTTTACTTGGCGTAATTTAATGTTCAGGTTGGGTCTGGAGTGAGATTTAATGGCAACAATTAAAGATGTAGCGAAGCGCGCAAACGTTTCCACTACAACCGTGTCACACGTAATTAACAAAACGCGTTTCGTCGCTGAAGAAACACGCAATGCAGTGTGGGCGGCAATCAAAGAATTGCACTATTCCCCCAGCGCGGTTGCCCGTAGCCTGAAAGTTAACCATACCAAATCTATCGGTTTGCTGGCGACGAGCAGCGAAGCCCCCTATTTTGCTGAAATTATTGAAGCGGTTGAGAAGAACTGCTTCCAGAAGGGCTATACCCTGATCCTCGGCAACGTCTGGAACAACCTGGAAAAGCAGCGTGCCTATCTGTCGATGATGGCGCAAAAACGCGTTGATGGCCTGCTGGTAATGTGTTCCGAATACCCCGATCCCCTGCTCTCGATGCTGGAAGAATATCGTCATATCCCAATGGTGGTGATGGACTGGGGCGAAGCCAAAGCCGACTTCACTGATACGGTGATTGATAACGCCTTCGAGGGCGGCTACATGGCAGGCCGTTACCTCGTCGAGCGTGGACATCGCGAAATTGGCGTGATCCCAGGACTGATGGAGCGTAACACCGGCGCAGGCCGTTTGGCCGGATTTATGAAAGCGATGGATGAAGCGCTGATTAAAGTGCCTGAAAACTGGATTGTTCAAGGCGACTTCGAGCCGGAATCCGGCTACCGCGCCATGCAGCAAATTCTGTCGCAGGCGCATCGCCCAACGGCGGTCTTCTGTGGCGGCGATGTCATGGCGATGGGCGCCCTTTGCGCCGCTGATGAGATGGGTCTGCGCGTCCCGCAGGACGTGTCGCTGATTGGCTACGACAACGTGCGCAACGCCCGCTTCTTTACACCAGCGTTGACCACCATCCACCAGCCGAAAGATTCACTGGGTGAGACGGCCTTTAATATGTTACTGGACCGTATCGTCAATAAACGCGAAGAGTCGCAGTCTATTGAAGTCCACCCGCGCCTGGTGGAGCGCCGCTCCGTGGCGGATGGCCCGTTCCGCGACTACCGTCGTTAAGCCTCTTCTGCGGGAGTCTCATCGGGCTCCCGCAGCCACTCTTTGTTCAGCGTTTCACTGTCTCCCAGATAATCCAGCAGCCAGATCAGCGCAGGTGACATATCATTCTGCTGCCAGGTCAGGCAACAGGCCGCATCCGGGAAAGGATTCTCCAGATTTAACGCGACCCACTGCCCCTTGTTGAGATACGGCTTGGCGAAATGTGTCGGGACCATGCCGACACAGAGTCCGGCGCTGATACAAGTCGCGGAAGAATCCCAGTCCGGCACCACCACCCGCTTCTGATTGTCCAGCAGCCAGGTCACGCGTTTCGGCAGCGTGCGGGAGGTATCTTCCAGCACCAGCGACGGCCAGTTGCGCAACGTGTCATCGCTTAACGGCCCGCTCATGGCGGCCAGCGGATGCGTACTGGCAACGACACAACACCAGCTCAGCTTACCCATATCGCGGAAAGTGTATCGTCCGCCAACCGGGATCGCCTGGGTTGCCCCGATGGCGAGTTCGACCCGACCATCTGACAGCGCGTCCCACACGCCATTAAACACCTCCTGGAAGACCAGTAGTTCCACGTCATCAAAGTGGCGGTAGAAATCGACGATCAATTGCCGCGTGCGTTCCGGGCGCACGATATTGTCCACCGCAATGGGGAGTTGCCCACGCCAGCCGTTAGCGATCTGCTGACACTGTTGACGCGTGATCTGCATTTTTTTGATGACAGAGCGGCCTTCTTTCAAAAACCAGGCGCCCGCCGGGGTTAACACCACATCACGATGGCGACGTTCAAAAAGCGGGACGGCCAGCCACTCTTCCAGTTGGCGAACCGTATAGCTGACCGCTGAAGGCACCCGGTGCAACTCCTGGGCCGCGGAACTGAAGCTCCCGTTGCGTGCCACGGCATCGACCACTTCCAGCGCATATTCTGACCACATAATCTGCCTACAAAATTTTTGAATGCAATAAACAAATATTACCGTTTCACAAGCCCAAATTCACTCCCTACACTCTGCGCCAGTGTGATTAATCAAAATTAGAGTACAACTATGCAACCAGGAAAAGGGTTTTTAGTCTGGCTGGCAGGGCTCAGCGTGTTGGGTTTTCTGGCAACCGACATGTATTTGCCCGCTTTTGCCGCCATTCAATCTGACCTGCAAACACCGGCCTCTGCCGTCAGCGCCAGCCTGAGTCTGTTTTTAGCAGGCTTTGCCGTCGCCCAACTGCTGTGGGGACCCCTCTCTGACCGTTATGGCCGTAAACCGATCCTGTTGCTGGGTCTGTCTGTCTTCGCCCTCGGTAGCCTGGGTATGCTGTGGGTGGAGAGCGCAACGGGCCTGTTAGTACTGCGTTTTATTCAGGCCGTGGGAGTCTGCGCGGCGACCGTCATCTGGCAGGCGCTGGTTACCGATTACTATCCTTCTCATAAAATTAACCGCATTTTCGCGACCATCATGCCGCTGGTCGGGCTGTCTCCTGCACTGGCGCCGTTATTAGGCAGTTGGATTCTGACCCATCTTTCCTGGCAGGCGATCTTTGCCACGCTGTTTTTCATCACGCTGCTGCTGATGCTGCCCGCCCTGTTTTTAAAGCCCACCACCCGGGCTCGCGATGACAGCAAGGACAAACTGACGTTCACCACCCTGCTGCGTGCGAAAGCGTACCGCGGCAACGTCCTGATTTACGCCGCCTGTTCTGCCAGCTTCTTTGCGTGGTTGACCGGTTCCCCGTTTATTTTGAGTGAAATGGGCTACAGCCCGGCGGTGATTGGGCTGAGCTACGTACCGCAGACCATTGCTTTTCTGATTGGCGGCTATGGCTGTCGCGCCGCGTTGCAAAAATGGCAGGGACAACAGCTCCTGCCCTGGCTGCTGGTTATCTATGCGCTGAGCGTGGTGGCAACCTGGGCGGCAAGTTTTATCCATCACATCACGCTTGCAGAGATCCTGATCCCCTTCTGCATAATGGCGATTGCCAACGGGGCTATTTACCCGATTGTGGTTGCCCAGGCGCTGCGTCCATTCCCGCAGGCGACGGGTCGTGCCGCAGCCCTGCAAAATACCCTGCAGTTGGGTCTGTGCTTCCTGGCAAGCCTGGTCGTTTCCTGGCTTATCAGCACACCGCTGTTGACCACGACCAGCGTGATGTTGTCTACGGTGGTACTGGCTGGACTGGGCTATAAGATGCAACTGCATCCTTCTAACGACTGTGCGCAGCATGATAATTGCGGGATTGCCCACAGCGAATCCCATTGATATCACTCATAATCACCGTTAATTAGTCGGCTAACAATTTTTGGTTGTATCATCGTTTTTTGAGGCCTATACTAAATTTCGGTTGTTAAAAATTACGATAATTATTATGTGTTAACGGGAACCGGAGCGTTCCCGGTTCCCCATGGATGGCCTTTTCGGCAAGGGGTCCTCCCTTCCTCTGTTCTACGTCGGATAATAGACTCGCGGAATGTTTCCGTGAGATTTCTCACAAAGCCCAAAAAGCGTCTACGCTGTTTTAAGGTTCTGATCACCGACCAGTGATGGAGAAACTATGAGTTCATCGTGTATAGAAGAAGTCAGCGTACCGGATGACGACTGGTACCGTATCACTAACGAATTATTAAGCCGCGCGGGCATTGCCATCAACGGCTCTTCACCAGCAGATATACGCGTTAAAAACCCCGATTTTTTCAAACGCGTTTTACAAGAGGGGTCGCTCGGTCTGGGTGAGAGTTACATGGATGGCTGGTGGGAATGCGATCGGCTGGACCAGTTTTTTAGCAAAGTTCTGCGAGCAGGACTGGAAAACCAACTTCCCCATCATTTCAAAGATACCCTCCGCATCGCGGCCGCTCGCCTGTTCAATCTGCAAAGTAAAAAACGAGCGTGGATCGTCGGTAAAGAACATTACGATCTCGGCAACGATCTATTCAGCCGTATGCTCGACCCCTTTATGCAGTATTCCTGCGCGTACTGGAAAGACGCGGATACTCTGGAGGCGGCGCAGCAGGCCAAACTGCGGTTAATCTGCGAGAAATTGCAACTGCAACCCGGTATGCGTGTGCTGGATATTGGCTGCGGCTGGGGGGGGTTATCGCACTATATGGCGACGCATTACGGCGTCAGTGTGGTTGGCGTGACGATTTCAGCCGAGCAGCAGAAAATGGCTCAGGCCCGCTGTGCCGGGTTGGATGTGTCGATTCTGTTGCAGGATTATCGTGATTTGCACGATCAGTTTGACCGCATTGTCTCGGTAGGCATGTTTGAGCACGTCGGCCCTAAAAATTACGCGACCTATTTTGACGTGGTTGATCGCAATCTGAAACCCGAAGGGCTGTTCTTATTACATACCATCGGTTCGAAAAAAACCGACAATAATGTCGACCCGTGGATCAACAAGTATATCTTCCCGAATGGGTGCCTCCCGTCAGTACGTCAGATAGCCAACGCCAGTGAATCGCACTTTGTGATGGAAGACTGGCATAACTTCGGCGCGGATTACGACAAGACGCTGATGGCATGGTACGAGCGTTTTCTCGCTGCCTGGCCTGAAATTGCCGAGAACTATTCCGAGCGTTTTAAACGGATGTTCAGTTACTACCTCAACGCCTGCGCCGGCGCGTTTCGCGCCCGCGATATTCAGCTCTGGCAGGTGGTATTCTCGCGCGGCGTTGAAGACGGCCTCCGCGTAGCCCGCTAAACTTTCTTATGCCCCCGCCGTCTTGCGGGGGCTGGAGGGTTTTACGCTTCGCTGGCGGTTTTCGTTACCGCCGCTTCACGCGCAGCCAACACGCGTTCTACCGTATCCACCACCGCCTGCGTTTGCGGATCGATTTCGATATTGACGCGCGCGCCCAGTTTTTTCTTACCCAGCGTCGTGCGTTCCAGGGTTTCCGGAATGAGATGCACGCAAAAACGCGTCGCGGTGACTTCTCCGACGGTCAGGCTGATCCCATCAATCCCGATAAAACCTTTGTACAAGATGTATTTCATTAGCGTCGGATCCTGGACTTTGAACCAGATCTGACGGTTGTTTTCGGAGGTTAAAATCTTTGACACTTCCGCGGTGGTCATGATGTGACCGGACATCAGATGCCCGCCAATCTCATCGCTGAATTTTGCCGCACGCTCGACGTTAAGCAGGTCGCCCACCTTCAGATCGCCCAGATTGGTGATCCGCAGCGTTTCTTTCATCAAATCAAAACTAATGCGATTGCCGTTAATTTCTGTGACGGTCAGGCAGCAGCCGTTATGCGCCACCGACGCGCCCGTTTCCAGCGCGTCCAGCATGTATTCAGGTAATTCCACTACATGGGTGCGAAAATTGGGTTTTTCATCGATCGACACCAGTTTTGCGGTGCCCTGTACAATACCTGTAAACATACCTACAACTCCTGAATTCAGTTAAGCCATTTCTGCCTGCCACAATAGCAGTTGGAAAATCAGGTTGCCAGTGAAGTGCCCCTTGGCCTGTTTTTTTCACTGGTGAAATTAGCATTCATCGCTACAATAGACTGAAATTTCCCCTTACATCTTCTTCTTGCTGCCACCCGTGGCGGCTTTTTTAGTCTCTCAAATAAAAACAAAATGATAGGTGTACACGTGCAGAAGTATATCAGTGAAGCGCGTCAGTTATTGGCTCTGGCAATACCGGTGATTCTTGCGCAAATCGCCCAAACCGCAATGGGGTTCGTCGATACCGTGATGGCGGGTGGTTACAGCGCCACCGATATGGCGGCCGTCGCCATTGGGACCTCCATCTGGCTGCCCGCCATTCTGTTCGGCCACGGGTTGCTGCTGGCGCTGACTCCGGTGATTGCTCAGCTCAATGGTTCCGGACGCCGCGATCGCATTGCGCATCAGGTACGCCAGGGCTTCTGGCTCGCGGGTTTCGTCTCACTGCTGATTATGATTGTGCTGTGGAACGCCGGTTATATCATCCGCTCTATGCATAACATCGATCCGGCCCTGGCGGATAAAGCCGTCGGTTACCTTCGTGCATTGTTATGGGGCGCGCCGGGCTATCTGTTCTTCCAGGTTGCGCGTAACCAGTGTGAAGGTCTGGCGAAAACCAAACCCGGCATGGTGATGGGTTTTCTTGGCCTGCTGGTCAACATCCCGGTGAACTATATCTTTATCTATGGTCACTTCGGCATGCCGGAACTCGGCGGTGTCGGCTGCGGCGTGGCGACTGCGGCGGTCTATTGGGTGATGTTCAGCGCCATGCTCTGGTACGTGAAACATGCGCGTTCAATGCGCGATATCCGCAATGAACAGCGTTTCAGCAAGCCGGATAACGTGGTGATGAAGCGCCTGGTGCAACTGGGTCTGCCGATTGCGCTGGCACTGTTCTTTGAAGTCACATTATTCGCCGTGGTGGCGCTCCTGGTTTCACCGCTGGGTATTGTCGATGTCGCCGGTCACCAGATCGCCCTGAACTTCAGTTCGCTGATGTTTGTTTTGCCGATGTCACTGGCGGCGGCGGTCACTATTCGCGTGGGCTATCGTCTCGGACAAGGTTCAACGCTGGATGCGCAAACCGCCGCGCGTACCGGTTTAGGTGTTGGCGTCTGCATGGCGTGCCTGACGGCTATCTTTACCGTGACGCTGCGTGAGCACATCGCCCTGCTCTATAACGACAATCCTGAAGTGGTGACGCTGGCGGCGCAACTGATGCTGCTGGCGGCGGTTTATCAGATTTCGGACTCCATCCAGGTCATCGGCAGCGGGATCCTGCGTGGTTACAAAGATACGCGTTCGATTTTCTTTATCACCTTTACCGCCTACTGGGTGTTGGGATTACCGAGCGGTTATATTCTCGCCCTGACCGACCTGGTGGTGGACAGGATGGGGCCGGCTGGATTCTGGATGGGCTTTATCATCGGCCTGACGTCGGCGGCGGTTATGATGATGCTGCGAATGCGCTTCCTGCAACGTCTGCCTTCTACGGTAATTCTGCAGCGCGCTGCGCGATAAAACGACGATAGCCGCCAGCTGGCGGCTATTCTCTCGACATTTTGCGCACTTCCTCCGCAATCGAGTGAAATCCGGAAGAAAATTACCATTTCCCTCTTGCCACCTCCCGGCTCTGCCGCTAATATTCGTCCCCGTTGTCACACACAACGTTGCGTTCATAGCTCAGTTGGTTAGAGCACCACCTTGACATGGTGGGGGTCGTTGGTTCGAGTCCAATTGAACGCACCATTTTGCGTCCGTAGCTCAGTTGGTTAGAGCACCACCTTGACATGGTGGGGGTCGGTGGTTCGAGTCCACTCGGACGCACCATTTCACCGCCTGGTGATAGGGTGCCTGTTCTCTTTCCCTGCTTTCCTATTTTTCTCTGGTATTATTTCTCATCACTCAGTTTCGCGTAATAAAAATCAATAAATTACCCATTCATTGATTCATATTCCTGACTTGCGGGTGTGGGGGGAAGTCTTCGCTTACCTTCCCATTAACCGTGTTGTATTGATGCAGCTTATTAACTACTTTCACTCCTCGCTTGCCATGACCTCCACTGCAGCATGAATGGGGTTTGCGCGCCCTGATTCTGGTACACTCCCCGACATAGTGTCAGGGAGAAGAGTTCAGTTCATTGTCACTGTGAATGATCATTACGTCGTTGAATGGAGAATGGATATGCCGAAATTGTTACAACTTCACTTCGCTTTTACTGGCCCATTTGGCGCAGAAATGGCTGAGCAACTGCGTGGTCTGGCGGAGTCGATTAACCAGGAGCCGGGATTTATCTGGAAGGTGTGGACGGAGAGTGAGCAAAACAAGGAAGCGGGAGGGATCTATCTTTTCGAAAGCGAGGAGACCGCGCTGGCTTATCTGGATAAACATACCGCGCGTTTAAAAAACCTTGGCGTTGACGAAGTCATCGCGAAAGTGTTTGATGTGAATATTCCATTGAGCGAAATCAACAACGCCAGAGTGGGTTAATAATGCCGCAGAGGGGGATTTTCCCCCTCTGCGGATTTAACGTGACGCCAGGCTGGAGAGATATTTTTCCCCCGAGCGTTGCACGATTTGACTGGCATTGTGGGTAATATTCTGCCCTTCAAATGCCCCGTACAGACTGGAAAACGTCACCGTGTTTAACCGCTGGATGATCCCACCGACGGTTTTCGATGACAGCGGCAACATGTTCGGATAGCTCCACATAAACGACACCGCGTCAGCACCGGGAGTGACCTGCAAGATATCTCCGGCGAGGATCGTCCCTTCCCCCTCCTCCAGATACAGAACCGTTCCCCCCGCAAAATGGCCGCCCAGACGCAATAAGCTGACGCCAGGAAGCACGTTGTGTTCTTCCCCTTCCCATAGCCGAATCCAGGGGCTGTCGCGCATGATCCAGTCCCTGTCAGCCGCGTGGAGCCAGACGGGAGCGTCAAACGCCTCCGCCCAGTCCTGCATGGTGGTGTAGTAATGAGGATGCGAAATCGCGATGGCGCTCAATCCCCCCATAGCGCGGATGAGCGTTCGGGTTGCCGGATCCAGATTCGCAACGCAATCCCAAAGGATATTTCCCACCGGCGTCCTGAGCAGAAACGCCCGCTGGTTTATGGCAAAGGAAGGAACCGTTTTCAGACTGAAAAGTTGCGGCGTATGCTGCTGCCACTTATTGGTATGGCTGGCGATGAGCTCATCAAAGTCCATCCAGGCCTGCCCGGATACAGGGATATATTGCCGCTCATCGTCGCAGATTTTACAACGTTTAACGTTGCCGTGGTGGTTATCGTATGAGGTGCCACAGGCTTTACACAGCGTTATCATCGTCACTCCTTTCCTCACAATAAACACCGTTAAGTATGGCAGAGGACACCGCTCGTCAGGCACGTAAGCGATTCCAGACCGAAACATCCGGGCCTTCCTCAACTACACTGACATGATGTAACCGCAATCCCAGCGGCAAAATAAAAATAACAGGACGGACAGGAGTATGAAAAAAATCGCGATTATCGGAGCTGGCCCCACAGGCGTCTATACCTTTTTCTCATTACTAAAAGAGGAGCAGCCACTGGAGATCGTCGTTTTTGAACGCGGAAACCGGGCAGGAATTGGTATGCCTTACACCCATTCTGATAATAGTCCAATGATGTTGGCAAATATTGCCAGTATTGAGGTCCCACCTCTTTTTGACACCTGGCTTGAGTGGTTGCAAACCCAGGAAGCGCAGTACCTTGCACAGTTTGCCGTTAAGAAAGAAACGCTGCACCAGCGTCAGTTTCTGCCACGCATTCTGCTCGGCGACTATTTTCGCGCGCAGTTTTTGCAGGCCGTCCACCACGCAGAAAATCGAGGATTTAAGGTGAGGTTGTACGAATCCTGTGAAGTCACGGATGTCTCAGCTGTGTCCACTGGCGTACAACTCTGGACCGATCAACACACGGAGCCGCTGCATGTCGACTTAGCAGTGATTGCCACGGGACACGTCTGGCCGGACGATGACGAATCCACGCACGCATTTTATCCCAGCCCCTGGTCCGGCTTGATGGACGCGGACGTGCCCGCCGCCAGAGTGGGCATTCTTGGAACCTCATTGAGCGCTCTGGATGCCGCAATGGCGGTTGCGGTACAGCATGGAACCTTTCACGAAACAGAGGAACATCAGGTCAATTTCACACTGAATAAAGGCAGTGAAGCGCTGGAGATTACGCTGATGTCCCGTTCCGGCATTTTGCCGGAAGCCGACTTCTATTGTCCTATACCCTATGAACCGCTGGAGTACGTTACCGATGAGGCTATTCAGCGCGAAATCGCTGCCGGTTCAACAGAACTCCTCGATCGCGTTTTTAGACTGATGCAGCAAGAACTCGCCTTAGCCGATCCCAAATGGGCCAGGCAAATGTCGCTCTCCTCACTGGATGCGGATAGCTTTCCCGTCGCGGTGTTTGCCGACAGAGCGCGCAGCGATCCGTTCGAATGGGCGGCTGCAAATCTGAAAGAGGTCGACGAGAATAAGCGTAACAAACACACCGTTGCCTGGCGCTATACCTTGCTGCGTTTACATGAAAAGGTTCAGGAGATCGTTACGCACCTGAATGAACAGGATAGTGAACGATTTAACGTCGGTCTCGCTCGCGTATTTATTGATAATTATGCGGCGATCCCCTCAGAGTCAGTTCGCCGAATGCTGGCGTTGCACGCAGCCGGTATTCTGCGCATTCTCACGCTGGGACAGGATTACAGGAAGGAGATAAAAGCGGATCGTACTGAGATTACGACGCACAACGATCGCCTGTCCTTTGACGTATTCATCGATGCACGTGGCCAAAAACCCCTGAAGACCAAAGACTTACCGTTCCCGCGATTACGCCAGCAATTACTGTCGTGTGGAGATGCAATTCCGGACGTTGGCGATGATTACACGCTTCAGGCACCAGAGAACGTTCGCGGACGAATTGCCTTTGGTGCCTTGCCCTATTTAATGCACGATCGGCCCTTTATCCAGGGACTCGTCGCCTGCCAGGAAATTGGCAACGCGATGGCCAGGGCAGTATCAAAACCGGCTTCCCGCCTGCGCAGACGTTTATCGATTTACGATCGCTAACGCCGCACGCATTGTGGATGCATCCAGATTCCTATTTGCTCTATACTTGTCGGAAGTCAAAAACGAGCGAAGAAAGGTGAATAATGGAAATTGATCTCGATAATCTGGTCTTTAACGGACTGGAAGAGGCGCAGGAACGTAACGCTGAACGTCTGGACGATGCGGACAAAAAAGCAGAATCGGTGATTGCCGATGATGACTGCGGCGACGCCTGCAAAATCTGATTTGTTTCAGCCTACCGCGCAGTTCTGCGCGGTAGTTCCTTCAACGTCTTTTATTTCCTTTGCATCTCCGTGGTGAGTGCAGATTTCATTCCAGTACACCTCGCGCATCCGACGGTGTTCAGCGTGTTGTTTGATCACGAAACCACTCCGGGTCAATGTTAGCAATGTCCACGCCATACAGGCTGGCGACAGGAAGAATGGACTCCACAACGCGCTGCAGATTGACCTCTGCACCGGGCTGTCGGGTCCGCTTTGGCGTGATGGCAACTCGCATCCAACGACGCGCCATCTGCATGTTTACCTTCTCCATCTCCGGCTCCTCTGTTTTGTCAGGTGCTTTTCATTGCAGCGCAAACCGCACAAAAAATGAAATGCGAATTCTGCGCACCGTTATCTGTTTTTGTTCGTTAGTAACCCTTCGTTAACACACTGTTCACTAATAACTTTTTGCATATAAATAAGACTTTTTTCTTCTTTTGCTGCGGGTTCGGGTTGTGGGAGCGTAAAAGGACAAACCAATAATTTCAGGGATATCAAAGAAAATGATGGCAACGAAAACACAACGTACGAAAAAAACGATTCTCGCCCTCGGCGTCATGCTCGCCACGAGTTTTTTGAGCATTCAGGCGCAGGCCGATCAACTCGCTGATATCAAGGCCGCAGGCGTGGTCAAGGTTGCGACGTTTGACGCTAACCCGCCGTTTGGCTCCGTCGATGCGAAAACCCATCAGATCGTGGGTTACGATGTTGATTTCGCTCAGGCGCTGGCAGCATCGCTGGGTGTGAAACTGGAACTGGTCGCCACCAATCCCGCTAACCGTATTCCGCTGCTGCAATCGGGGAAAGCCGATCTGATCGTTGCTGATATTACGATCACCCCCGAGCGCGCCCAGGTCATCGACTTCTCTGTGCCCTACTTTGTCACCGGTCAGCAATTCCTGGTGCCTGCCTCGTCACCCGATAAGCTGGATGAGTACAGCCGCGCACGCATTGGCGCAGTGAAAGGAACCACCGGTGAGCAGGCGCTACATCAGCGGTTCCCGCAATCCCGTGTGCTGGCCTATGATGATATCCCGCTGGCGTTAACCGCCCTGCGCAACGGCAACGTGCAGGCTATCACTCAGGACTCCACTATCCTGGCAGGTTTGCTCAGTGGCGCACCGGACAAAGCGCAGTTTAAAATCCTGCCGGATTTACTCAGCAAAGAGGAAATCGGCGTGGGCGTGAAGAAAGGCGAACCGGCGTTGTTGAAAGCGGTTAACGATGAATTATTGCGACTCGAATCCAGTGGGCAGGCAGGCAAAATTTATGATGTCTGGTTTGGCCCGGAAACGAAAAATCCGCAGCCGCGCGCCTTTAAAATTGAGGCCAGATAAGATGCTGGCTGGTTTATTCACCCCGTCCGCAGCCGGAGCTGCGGATTTCCACACATTGCGCCAGGCGCGAGTTGAGTTACGCGACGTGGTGAAAGCGTACGGCGATCACCGGGTACTCAACGGCGTCAGTCTCACCGTCGAACCCGGTGAAGTTGTGACTATTCTTGGCCCCTCGGGATCGGGGAAATCGACCCTGATCCGCCTGATTAACCAACTGGAATCATTGAGTGGCGGCGATATCTTTATTGATGACAAACCGGTCGGTCAACTTAAGGGGGCCGCGCTGCGACAGCTGCGTAGCCGCATTGGTTTTGTATTCCAGCAGTTCAATCTGTATGCCCATCTGACGGCGCAGCAGAATATCACCCTCGCGCTGGAGTACGTCCACGGCTGGAATAAAACCGACGCCACACAACGCGCTTATGCCCTGCTGGAACAGGTTGGGCTGGAAGAGAAGGCTGGCGCTTATCCGGCACAGCTTTCCGGCGGTCAACAGCAGCGGGTGGCGATTGCCCGCGCGCTGGCCTCTTCGCCGCAAATTCTCCTGTTTGATGAGCCCACCTCTGCACTCGATCCGGAAATGATCGGTGAGGTGTTACAGGTCATGAAACGTCTGGCGCACAGCGGTATTACAATGATTGTGGTCACCCACGAGATGCATTTTGCTCGTGAAATCGCCGACCGGGTGGTGTTTATCGACGGCGGCGATATTCTCGAAATCGCCTCCCCGGAGGCCTTTTTTACCCGGCCGCAGCACCCGCGCACCCAGCGTTTTCTGCAAAAAGTGCTGGATCCGTTGCATCAGGAGTTATCACGATAATGCCGTCAATGGACTGGCAGGGAGTGCTCACCGGCCTGCCCCTGCAATGGATCCTCTCCGGATTTCTCACCACGCTGTGGGTCAGCGCCGCAGGCATTTTCCTCGCCACGCTGTTGGCCATTTTGCTGTTAGCCCTTCGTCTTTCCGGCCATCGCATGGGCCGTCGCCTGGTGGCTGGTTGGGTATCGCTGTTTCGTAACACCCCGCTGCTGGTCCAGTTGCTGTTCTGGTACTTCGCCGGCTGGAACCTGCTGCCGCGCAGTTTTATTACTTTTGTCAACGCAGAGCATGGCTGGTCAATCCTGCCCGGCAACGTCTGGTGGCTGACCCCCGAGTTTCTTTGCTCAGCGTGGGGACTCGGCGTCTTTACCTCGGCATTCCTGGTCGAAGAAGTCGCCTCCGGATTGCAGGCGGTCTCCGCCGGACAACGCGAAGCCGCGATCTCACAGGGATTTTCCTCATGGCAGACCTTCCGCCATATCCTGCTGCCGCAGGGACTAACCAATGCCTGGCAACCGGTGGTGGGGCAATATCTCAACCTGATGAAACTATCGTCATTAGCCAGCGGGATTGGCTTTGCGGAACTGACCTACCAGGTTCGCCAGATTGAAAGCTACAACGCCCATGCGCTGGAGGCCTTTGCCGTGGGCACTGCGCTTTATCTGTTCGCCGGCGTGGCGTTCGGTCTGCTGTTGACCCATCTGGGGCCCGCCCCCCGACTGGAAAAAAAGCCGCAACTCCGCCGGTTCCGGTTCAGGAGTCCCCAGCATGATCGCTAATATTGCGGTGATAACCGACAATCTGGATTATCTTCTGTGGGGACGACTGGCCGACGGTCAACCTGGCGGTGTATTGTTGACCCTGATGATGGCGCTGGGTGCGGCGGTGCTGGCCTTACCTGCCGGTATTGCCCTTGCCGCTCTCGCCTGGCGTTTTCCGGGCGTTATCCGTAAGGGATTATTCATCTGGGCAGAGCTCATACGCGGGATACCACTGATCTTCGTTATTTTCTGGATGTGGTATCTGCTCCCTATGCTTACCGGCAGCGATCTGCCCGGTGCGGCAACGGTGACGCTGGCGCTGGCCTGGTTTACCGCTGCGTCGGTGATGCATTCTGTGTACGCGGGACTCAACGCACTACCCGCCGGACAATATGATGCGGCAGTGGCGCAGGGTTTTAGCCCTGTTCAGGCATTAAGAAGGGTTCTGCTACCGCAGGTGTTACGCCATATCCTTCCCTCCCTGACCGGGATATGCATTGGTCTGCTGAAGGACACATCGCTGGCGTTTATCGTCAACGTGCCGGAACTGACGACGGTGGCGGGACAGGTTAACAGCCGGGAACAGATTTACCCGGCGGCTATCTTCATCTTTACGGGCCTGGTCTACTATCTGCTTTGCTACGGGCTGGAGAAAGCGACCCGGCGACGGTTTGCGCTTCGTTGAACGATCAGCACTCAACAAACTGGTGCGCGTCGTCGAGTCGGTATTTCACACCGGCGCGGATCCCGGCTTCACCTTCAACCGCGACGGCGAAACGCATGCGTTTGCCGTCATGATACGCCAGCGCCGCGCAGCCGCCCGGTCCCAGCACGACGGAATCCACCACCCCGGTACTGGCAACGATCGCGTTATCGCCGTTACAGATGATATGCACATTATCGCCGCTGTTAGCGATTTTCGCATTGGCGCCAAAGCTCACTATCTGGCTCAGGTCACCGTTACTGGCGACATGATTTCTTTCACCGAGCGAACTCACCCGCACACGCATCCCGCTGCTGGCGATCCGCGTTCCGTTACCGGCGCTGCTGATTCGCGTGGAGTTTCCTGCGGCGGCCAGCCGCGCGCGATCCCCGGAACTGCTGATATGGCTGTTGTAGCCAACGCTGCCAATGCGCACGCAGTATCCCGCACTGGCAATTTGTGACGCATAGCCTGCGCTGGCGATCTTCATGTTATCACCCGCACAGCCCAGATTCGCGTTATCATCCGCGTTCGCCACCTGCTGATCGCCCATTGAGATATCTGGCCGCGCCAGTCGCGACATGGCGGAGATATCCTGGCGGGCAAAATTTTCTTCATCCAGCCAGCGCGACCAGGCGTATTCCACCAGGCTGTTCGCCCAGTCGAGATAACCTTCGCGACTCAACGCCCGATGCACATCAGCGTAGTTGCCGCCTTCAGGAAAACGGCGCAGAAACCAGCGGTACATCACCGCGCCAACCCGCCAGTTGCGTATATCTTCTCGCGTGATCAGCATACGTTAATGCCGGTGATAGCCATCGACCATGCAGCGGAACGTTTCGCCAGGCGTGCGGCCCGTAGTGCACAGGTAGAGGTGACCAAAAATAAAGAACAGGCTGATGATTGCCAGCGCGAAATGCGCCTGCAACAACCAGTAGCGTACGCCGGGGAACAGGTCGCCCACGACCTGCGGATAGAGCGCCAACAATCCGCTCAGCAGCAACAATGGCAACAATCCGTACATCACCCCGACATAGGCCGCCTGCTGTAACGGATTAAACTTCGAACGCGGTGTTGCCGGGAACGGATGCGCTTCCCCCTGCATAATGCCAAACAGATAGAAACGGGTCTGTTTCATCGCTCGCGCCACCCAACCCTGGGGACGGATAATGTAATGATGACCGTTCCCGCCCAACGCATTGATCAGCACGAAACCGACCCAGCACGCCAGCAGCAAAAATCCGCAGACTTCGTGCACCGTCAGCAAGCTTTTCATTACCGCCGCGCTGACCAGAGAGAAATGGTTGATTAGCCCGCTACCGAGCAGGAGTAAAAACAGCAAGGCATTCGACCAGTGCCACAAGCGTACCGCGCGAGAATACAGGTAAACCTTCTCACCATGCCCGGCGGCTGCCTTGTTGGCCGCGCGAAAGCGAAGCCAGGCGTGTAACCCCAGCACCAGCCACATCGCCACCAGCAGAAGTCCGGCGATCACCAGCCAGACGGGCCAATACTCGGGAGAAAATACCGGCACATAATTTGCCAGTTGGGCCTGGAACTGTTCAGCATTCTGCGACGCGTTCATACATTATCCTTTTTAATCAAATGTTGACCGAACCGACGATACAGATGGGGTTTGCCCGCGCCCGGAAGTTGATACTGGTAATAGTTATTTTCCTGTAGCCAACGCTGGATGTCCGGGCTGTCTTCGCGTCCAAACAGCAGCGCATGTTCCGGGCAGGCGGTCACGCAAATGGGCGGAAAGCCTTTTGCCAGTCGCGACTCGGCGCAAAAATCGCATTTGTCCGCTACTTTGGTTTGCGGATTCAGGTAACGCACCTGATAGGGGCACGCGCCGATGCAGTAACTACAGCCAATGCAGCGCGAACTGTCGACACGAACGATCCCGTTTTCATCGCGCCACGACGCACCGGTCGGGCAAACCTCAATGCAGGGCGCATCATCGCAGTGCTGGCAGGACTGACGGAAGTAGTGATACAGCGTCTCGTTGTCATTATCTGAAACGGGAATATGCGCAATCGACAGGCGACTTCCCTGCGCGGGAACATGATTCGTTTTGCGACAGGCGCGGGTACAGATGTTACAGCCATTACATCGCGATTCATCATGGATCATGACGTAACGAACGGGGCCGCTGGCTGTTGTCTTCGCCAGCAGCGTCTGGCCGGGTCCGCTGAAGAAAATGACCGTTCCCATGCCAAGCACAAATTTTCGTCGAGTGAAGGAC
Organism: Citrobacter sp. CFNIH10; assembly: GCF_002934585.1. NCBI lineage: Bacteria > Pseudomonadati > Pseudomonadota > Gammaproteobacteria > Enterobacterales > Enterobacteriaceae > Citrobacter > Citrobacter sp. CFNIH10. The sequence continues at coordinate 3,648,310 of NZ_CP026216.1, read as the reverse complement.
ATCTTGTTATCCTCTAATGCTGTGGTCGCGCTCGTCCACGCTTTCCATGAATTCAGGGATTCTGAAACTGCTCAACTTCCAGCCATTCGCACAAGCCGTATGCTTTGCCGTAACTCATAAAGCGTTCGCTGAATAAATACGGCACGTCGTTCGACGACGAGACCGGGCGAATATCGGCATAGTCGGGGTGCGTTTCAATCGCGGCCAGCGCGGCTTCTATCTGCTCAGGCGCGAAACCGTAAGGCGATTGTTCCAGCATGGCGATTTTGTACGGACGCGGATAGGTCTGACAGTCAAAGCGCACCGCCAGTGCGATTGCCCGACAGATATCCTTTTCCACCACCTGAACACACATGCCGGCATAGTTGGCGGTCATGGTCTGGGTTGAGTAGTAATATTCATCCTGAGAGCCCTGCACACAGGCGATATCCTCGCCGGCGAGCCCCTCTTTGAGCGTGTCCAGTAGCGGTGTGAGCGCCGCCTCTTCTACGGAGTACGGCGGCTGCAAGAACAGCTCGCGCGCGACAAGCTGGCCGTTCGCCGAATGCTGGCGGATAAAATCCGCCATAATCTCAGCAGGGCTTTCTGCTACCGCCTGTTCATCCGCGCAGGCTATCGGCTCATGTCGCCCCTGCAACCACTGCCGCTTTTCGAGATCGACATCCGGCGCGATAAGTTGGCTCACTTCCTCTGGTTGGCTCATGTTTTTTCCTTACGCCGGCAACAGATTCTGCGCGGCCAGGTCATCGGCGACATCTTCCAGGCCGAGTCGATTCAACGTCTCACGTGTCGGGCAGCCCAATTCAGGGTGCCAGCCCATCTCTTTATAAAACAGCGTCAGGGATTCACGCATATCGTCGCGGTCCATCTTGTCGGTGCCTTCGCTAAAGACCGGAATCTTCGGATCCTTATCAAACACCCACGAGCAGATCAGATCGTGCGCATTGCGCATATCGTTGGTCTGCATCAGTTTCACCGTGTAGGCGCGATGTAGAGTGAAGATACGTTCTGCGGCTAAATCGAGACTGGCCTGAGTGGTTTCATCACCGGTTACGGCCTGAAAGAATTTGGCTTCCAGATCGAGATCCCCGCGATAGTTACGACTTTTCAGCGGCGACACGGTCATCGGCCAGACCCAGTTACACAGCGTGACGGCGTTATGCAGACACACTTTCAGCAACGTCCATTTGGCATATTTAATTTTTGCCGCGTTGATGGGCGTGTAATTTTTCGTTTCATCGTAGGCGTCTGGTGAACCAAACAGTTCCGCGGCGACTTCCCGCTGGAGTGTTAAAGGCAAACCCGAGCCGATGAAATTGATGTGGGTGTGGGTCATACAATCGCGGTTGAACATGCAGTTGGTGATGGCCCCCACCTGCGCCGAGGCTTCGTTGGCGTGGTGAACCGGAAAACCAAACGGTGACCACAGTTTATTTTTTTCATACGCCCAGTATTCATCACCCAGTTGCCAGCGCTCGGCAATGGCATACGACCCATCCGCCAGATGGCTAAGTTCACCCACGCGATGCGCCAGACGATAATAGAAATCCTTGATGAAATTCGGATCGCCCGCTTCCAGTTGATCCCAGCGGATCTGGGCATATTCTTCCGCCGGCAGCACGCGTTTAAACACCCCTTTGCTGTAGCAATACGTAAAGTCGCGGTGCAACTGGCCATAGTTACACCAGATGCCGTAGTCATCAAACAGATTCAGACCCACCAGGTTGCCGATGACCCGGCCATCGCCTTTGTCTTCAAAGTCCTTCGGACCGTTCGGGAAAATGGTGGTATGGACGAAGTTCGCCACGCAGGTATTCCCGCCGGTGCTCGGCACGCCAAAGTCCTTCACGCGAGGAATGTTCATCTGCGTCATGCAGCGAATCGGACAAGAATGGCAGCCGCTCATTTTCACCGTGTACTTTTCCGCTGCCGGACCTAAATCGAAGACCGATTTGTAGGTCCTGAAGCCGACGGTGTTCTGATTACCCGGCGGGATCTCGCCGGTCTCGATCGGCCCACCTTCCGCCGCGCCCCAGAACAACCCTTTGCGTGCGGTCCAGCGTGACGCGGGCGAGGAATATTCCGCCCATGCCTGCGGTGTGCTGGGCACAACATGGTTATTATTCGCGCCAATCAGCTCCGTCATCATGTAATCATTCAACCGCTTCATCTCTTTGCGATCGGCAATGTTGACGCCTTTGGTCCCTTCCACGGCGATGGCTTTCAGATTTTTCGACCCCATCACCGCGCCGGTCCCTGCGCCACCGCTGTGGTTGCGGCTATTGAGCATACAGGAGAGCGGCACAAGGTTTTCACCCGCCTGACCAATCGCCGCCACGCAGGTTTCTGGTGACGTCATCCGGCAAATTTCTTCCGTGGTTGCACGGGTGCCTTTCCCCCACAGAAAATCGGCTTTTTCAATCGTGACCTTGTCGTCTTTAATATTGAGCCAGACGGGGGATGCCGCCTTGCCTTCAATGATGATGGCGTCATAGCCGGCAAATTTCATTTGTGCGGCAAAAAAACCGCCCATATGTGCATCGACAACCAGATTGCCTTTTGTGAATGTAGAGAGCGACGTGATATTAACGCGAGAACTGCATGGAGCGCCGGATCCGGTAAGCGGTCCCGTCGCAAAAACTAATTTATTGCCTTCATCAAAGGGTTTAGTGCCAGCGGGAACTTCGTCGTACATAATTTTGTAGCCGAACCCCATACCGCCGACAAATTTTTTAAATTTACTGGAATCTTCAAGGGTAATATCGCCTGTTGTAAGATTGACCCGTAAAATATTACCTGTCCAACCGTTAGCCATAATGTTTTCCTTTGCAAGATTCAAACAGTAATATCTTTCCACTCGATGATTTTTAATGCCCCGGTCGGGCAGGCACTGGCACACTCACCGCATAACACACATTTTGATGATTTCTTCGTTTCGGTATTGACGGTGGCCATCATCCAGGGACACGCGGTAGTACAGGCGCTGCAACCGATACAACGTCGGTGGTCAACGGCAATGCAACCGTCTTCCTGGCTCCAGGTAATCGCCCCAATGGGGCACACCTTCATGCACTGCGGATCTTTGCACTGACGACAGGTGTCCGGGGTGTAGTTCAGATCGCCATACAGGCCGCCGCCGGAGCCTGGTCCCTTGTCGCCAAAGAAATAATGACGGTGAATTTTAATGCGGGAAAAGAAGGTGCCGACGGCACCATCATTGTAATTGGTACAAGAAATTTCACACCGATGGCAACCGGTACAGCGGGCGCGTTGGGTTACCAGCACCCCTTTCGGCGTGGAGATCAACCCCACGGTGCCGCTATCGATATCTTCTTGCTTACAGCCAAAAAGTGACAGTAACGCGGGCGCGATGGTTAACCCTGCCAGGCCTTTTCCTGATATACGCAGGAATTCCAGCCGCGTTAAGCCAGTATCTAATAATGGACGATCAACCTGGTTCATTTATTTTGCATCCTCTTCGCAAACGCAGTGCCGACAACACGTCCCAGGCTGATGCTAATTATGCTGAAACAGAGCCTCTGATGTTGCCTCCCACAGCTGAAGTTCTGCCATAACCGGATTGCATAAATAACGCAACTTAACGCAAATAAACTAATCCTTTAGGGTTAGGCGAAATAAATAATGGGAGTTATTGGTAGGTATGACTTTGATCATTATCAATTAAAAATGGGAAGGGAAATATTAAATGCGTAGTGATATTTATTATCATAAAGACAGTGAAACACTGTTCCACCAGATTACAAATAAATGTGAAATTGTTCCCAACTATAAATTAAAAAGCGGTCGTGATATATTAAAAAATATAGCGAATTAGCCAATAACGGTAATATTGCCCCTGAATAATTCGCGTTTCAGGAAATAAGGGATGCGTTCATCCCCTAATGCGGTTAGCTGGCCAGCGCTTTGATTACCGTTTCCATTGCCTGTTTTTCGAGGTCGCTACGCTGAATACGCTGGTTCGCCAGTGCGGTTCTCAGTACCCCGGCAATCACGATATGTTTGGGTTCCTGTCCCAGATCGCGCATTTCCAGCACCACTTTGCCAACCACTCTGCACATCTCACGGTACAGTTCATCGTCTTTTGTCAGGTTTCCCATTATTGTCTCTCATTGCTAGTCCAGTTAAACAGCATATATCAGACTGCAGGGGATGACAAAAAACAAAGAAAATCAAATAAATAACTCACGGTACTATTCAACGATATGCGTTTCTTTCAATTGTTGCCATTTGTTGACCAGTGCCGCCAGATTTGCCGCCTGCATTTTTTCCATCACCCTGGCGCGATGTACTTCTACCGTGCGTACCGCGATGTTCATCACCTGCGCAATCTCGCGGTTCATCAGTCCATTAACGACGAAACCTGCTAACTCACGTTCTTTTGCCGTAAGTGCGCGATAACAGGTGATGATCTGTTGTCGGGCTACGGCCTGTTCCGATACCACCAGCGCACGCTCCAGCGCCGTTTGCAGCGGTCTGGCACTGACCGGTTTTTGCAGAAAGTCTACCGCCCCCTGCTTCATCTGCTCGACGGCCATCGGCACGTCGCCATGTCCGGTCAGAAACACCACTGCCAGCGTACTTTCGCGCTGGCGCAACACCGCATGGACATGCTTACCATCCATGACCGGCATCCGCATATCCAGCAGCAGTACGCCCGTCTGATACAAATCGGCCTGCGCAAGAAAAACAGCCCCTTCTTCCCAGCACGTGACCGGATAGCCCAGGCTCTCCAGAAGAAAGGCGCAGGCATCGGTGACCGCCACATCATCATCCAGTAAATGAATTATCGTCATTGCCGCTCCTGTCCTCCCGTTGAGTAAAATCCAGTACAACCGCCACGCCAGGCAACCCGTCAGGCGCGGTCTGATTTCGCAGGTTAATCTCTCCCTGACCGTAACGTACCAGCCGCTGACAAATCACCAGCCCCAGTCCCATCCCCTCTTTCCGACTGGTTTTGAAGGGCTGAAAGGCTTGCTGCAATAAGGCATCGTTGATACCGCCGCCATTATCCTGCAACGTCATGTGCACGCCCTGTGTCGACGCTGAGGCGTCAATCCACAACGCGGTGGCACCCGCCTGCGCCGCGTTGAGGATCAGATTAGCCAGCACCTGCTCCAGCAAAACCGGCGGCAGCAACATCGTCAACGCGCGATCGATATTGCTGTGTAAAATTAACATCGGAAACTGCTGTGCCATGCGTAACAGTTGCCAGACATGTTGAACCGCCTCGCGAATGCTGATGTTCTCCCACTCTTCCGTGCGGATCGGGCTTCCCTGAGCCTGACTCACCCAGCGCCGCAAATTACGCAGCGTCTCGGCCCCGCGCTGCGCCTGCCGATCGATATGCTCGAGCGCAGGCAGTAACGCGTGCGCCGGATCCTGAGACTGCAGGCGAATCAGGCTGCCCTGCGCGTAATGGCGAATAGCCGACAGCGGTTGATTCAGTTCGTGCGCGAATCCGGAGGTCATTTCGCCGAGAACGCTCATCTGCCTGGCCGTTTCCAGCGCCTGCTCCTGCTGGCGCAACTGGACGCTGTTGCGTTCAAGTTGTTTACCACGGCGACGAACCAGCAGCATCACCCAGATGTAGTTCAGGGTCAGCAAAAGCAGGATCAGCGCAGTCCCGCCCATCAGCCACTGATGTTGTATCAGCCAGCTTTTCACATCCAGCCATAAGCGTCGCTGCTGTGGATGCTGCTGTACGTCGCGCAGTAACGCCTCCACCTGGCTGGTCGACGCCGGCGCTCCCCAATGGAACGCGGAGGTGTCAGGTGCAGCCAGCAGCGCGCGGGTGACGCGATCGGCCAGCGCATCACTGACCGCAGGCAACGCGGCAAACGACCAGTCAGGATAGAGCGGCGTACTGGCTAAACAGGCAATATTTCCGGGACGGTTGAGCACCGCGACAAAATCGGTTTTATCAACCAGTCCCTCTTCGTCCATTTTTTCCAGCAGGCAGACCGGAACAATCACCGCCTGCACCGCGTTTTCACGGAGTAAATAAAGAAGCGCATCGGCTGGAAAACCAGTAAAACGCAGGTTGAGGTCGCGCTCCGGGCGCAGGCCGGCGTCGCTCAACGCTTTGTATCCCAGCAGGTAGCCGCCGAACGCCTGAGGATCAATGGCCCCCACTGTTTTACCGATCAGATCGTGCACGCTGGTGATACCGCTGTCGCGCCGGGCAAGGATCGCACTACCAATGACGTTCCCCGTGCCGCGCGCAGAACGCAGAGACGCCAACCAGCGCAGCGGTGAATGGCTGTTCAGTTGCACAAACTGTGCCGGGTTGGTCACCACAAATTGTACGCTTGCGTTGTTGACCGCCGCCTGCATCTGGTGCAGATCCAGCGGCAGAATGTGGAACCGTTCTCCGGGAATCTGCTGATTAAGCTGCGTTTCCAGCGCCTGCCAGTGATTACGGGTGGAGACCTCACCCCGCATCGCCAGAATCCCGATATTCCATGCGCCCGCCAGCGAAGCGCCGCTGAACATTAAGGCCGACGCCAGCAGCGTCAGCCTCATCACCTTTTTACCTCTCACACCCTTATCCCCGTTGATTATGTTGTTTTAGATCAACAACCCGCCGGGTATGTGGTTAACCACAATAGAGCTGCCCCCGCCTCGATTTTTACACTGTAAATCATCGACATTCTTTATTCATCACACGCAACCCAATGGCGTGACAAATGTTTCGTTGTTGCCTTGAGACGGGAGAAAAAATGGACAGCAGTAAACGGCAGTTTCTCCAGCAACTGGGCGTCCTGACCGCAGGCGCGTCGCTGGTTCCACTGGCGCAGGCGAAATTTTCTTTTTCACCTGAACGCCACGGTGGTTCCACACAGCAGCGTTACGCGATGCTTGTCGATCTGCGCCGCTGCATCGGCTGTCAGGCCTGCACCGTCAGTTGTGCGATTGAAAACCAGACGCCGCAGGGCGAGTTCCGTACCCATGTGAATCAGTATCAGGTCCAGATGGCGGATGAGGTGACCAATGTGCTGTTACCGCGTCTGTGCAACCACTGCGACAATCCGCCCTGCGTACCGGTTTGTCCGGTGCAGGCCACCTTTCAACGCAAAGACGGTATCGTCGTGGTCGATAACACCCGCTGCGTCGGTTGTGCCTACTGTGTGCAGGCGTGTCCTTATGACGCCCGTTTTATCAATCATGAAACGCAGACCGCCGATAAATGCACGTTTTGCGTCCATCGTTTAGAGGCCGGACTTCTCCCCGCCTGCGTGGAGTCCTGTGTTGGCGGCGCGCGCATCATCGGCGATATCCGCGATCCGCAAAGCCGTATTTCGCAATTAATCCGCACCCATCATGACACCATCAAAGTGTTGAAACCGGAAAACAACACCGTGCCCCATGTCTTCTATCTGGGACTGGATGAGGCGTTTGTCTCCCCGTTGATGGGCCGCGCACAACCCGCACTCTGGCAGGAGGTCTGATAATGTCACCCTTAATCATTGAAGAGGTGCTGACCCGTCCACAGGCGGTGAGTTGGCTTCCCTGGGCAGTACAGTATTTCTTTTTCATCGGTATTGCCGCCTGCGGGGCGCTGTCTGGTGCCGTCCTGCACTGGCGGAAAAAGGATAATCCCGCCCTGGAAAACCTGACGCTGCTGATTACGCTAACCTGCGCAATCACCGCACCGCTGGCGCTAACCGCCGATCTCCACCAGACAGCCCGTGTCTGGCATTTCTATGCGTACCCTACGCCGTGGTCATGGATGCCGTGGGGCGCCCTGTTTTTGCCGCTGTTTACCGCGTTCCTCGGACTCTGGTTTCTGGCGCAGATTTACAGGCAACTCACTGGTAAAAGTTACGCTGTCACAAAATGGTTCGCGTGTGCCAGCGCGCTGACCGCGATAGGATTGTTGCTCTATACCGGGCGGGAAGTCTCTGTGGTGCAGGCTCGCCCCGTCTGGTTCAGTTATGCCTTTGTGCTGGTGATGTTCCTGAGTGCGCTACAAACCTTTTTAGCGTTGTTAATCGTCGGGCTGCGCGATGATTTTCCAACGCAAAAGCGCCTCGCGCTCGGACAACTGCTGACACTGCTCGCCCTTGCAGCCGTCATTATTTTCTGGATCTGCGGCGATACGCTTTCCGGTATGGCCATCCGCCAGTGGCTGGCAATCTCCGCATCGGCACGCCATTACGCCTCAGGCTGGCTGGCATTCTGGCTGATCTCATTGCTGTGTAGCGTTATCGCCCTGCGTCGTCCGCTGTCATTGCCTCTGCGTAGCCTGCTGGCGTTGAGCGCGATGGCGCTATGCTGGCTCATGCGCTGGACGCTGCTGATTCAGGGGCAGACGCTGCCGAAATTCAACGCCCAGTTCAACCCATACGCCTTGCCCGCCGGAACCGACGGTTGGCTTGCCATCCTCGGCACCTTCGGCCTGTGGATAGCGCTGCTTATTATTATTCGCGAAAGCGTGAACGGACTCGCAAGGAGACTGCAACATGGCTAATTTAACCCGTCGTCAGTGGCTCAAAGTCGGCCTGGCCGTCGGCGGTATGGCGACATTCGCCCTCAGCTATCGTGACGTCGCGAAGCGTGCCATTGACGGCTTGATCAACGGCACCTCGGGTAAAATCACCCGCGACCACATCATCGGTAACGCGCTGATCCCGGAAGCCAACGCGCACCCGCGCTGGCAGCAGAATACGCAGCAAACCATCGCCATGACCCAATGTTTCGGCTGCTGGACACAGTGCGGCGTCAGGGTACGCGTTGATCAACAAACCAACCGGGTGCTACGTATTGCCGGCAACCCATATCATCCGCTTTCTCATGAGCATCATATTGACGCGTCGGTGCCATTCAGTACGGCGATGGCGCAACTGGCGGGCGAGAACGGTCTTGATGCTCGCTCGACGGCCTGCGCCAGGGGCGCGACGCAACTGGAAGGCCTGTACAGCCCGTTGCGTATTCTTGAGCCGATGAAACGCGTCGGTAAACGCGGCGAAGGTAAATGGCAGCGCATCAGCTTTGAACAATTGATCAATGAAGTGGTGGAAGGCGGCGACCTGTTTGGCGAGGGTCACGTTGACGGCCTGCGCGCCATTTACGCCCCGTCGACCCCCATTGATCCGCAACATCCGGGGTTTGGTCCTAAATCCAACCAGCTTCTGGTCACCAATACCAGCGACGATGGGCGAGATACATTTTTACGCCGCTTTGCTCTCAACAGTTTCGGTAGCAAGAACTTTGGCGCGCATGGCTCCTATTGTGGACTGGCCTATCGCGCAGGTTCCGGCGCGCTGATGGGCGATCTCGATAAAAACACCCACGTAAAGCCCGACTGGGATAACGTCGAGTTCGCGCTGTTTATGGGCACCTCTCCCGCACAGTCGGGCAACCCGTTTAAACGCCAGGCCAGACAGCTTTCCAGCGCACGCCTGCGCGGTGATTTCAGCTATGTGGTCGTCGCCCCGGCGCTGCCGTTAACCACCGTGTTAGCTGACGATCACGGTCACTGGTTACCCGTGATCCCCGGCAGCGACTCTGCGCTGGCGATGGCAATGATCCGCTGGATTATCGAAAACCAACGCTACAACGCCGATTATCTGGCGCTGCCCGGCGCAAAGGCCATGCAACACGCTGACGAGAAGAGCTGGACCAACGCCACGCATCTGGTGATCGCCGACGATCTTCCCGGACTGGCGGGACAGCACTTAACGCGTCGCCATCTGGACCCTTCCGCGGCCAATGATCCACTGGTTGTTAATGAACACAACGAGCTGGCCCCCGCCAGTGATTGTCTGCACGCCACGCTGTTTGCCACGCGCCAGGTCACGCTCGCCGACGGACGTAGCGTGACGGTGAAGAGCAGCTTCCAGTGTCTGAAAGAATCGGCGGAAAAAATGACGCTCACGCAGTACAGCCAACAGTGCGGTGTGGCTGAGGACAACATCATCGCGCTAGCGGATGCCTTTACCCGTCACGGACGTAAAGCGGCGGTCGTCACCCACGGCGGCATGATGGCAGGAAATGGTTTCTATAATGCGTGGGCGGTGATGATGCTGAACGCGCTGATCGGCAACCTCAGTCTGGAAGGCGGCGTCTTTGTCGGCGGCGGAAAATTCAACGGCGCAACGGACGGCCCACGCTACAACATGGCGAGTTTTCAAGGAAAGGTGAAGCCTAAAGGGCTGAGCATCGCGCGAAGCAAAACGGCGTATGAATCTTCTGAAGAGTACCGTGACAAGGTCGCCGCCGGGCGTTCCCCCTTCCCGGCTAAAGCACCGTGGTATCCGTTTGTCGCCGGTCAACTGACTGAGTTGCTGAGTTCCGCGCTGGAGGGGTATCCGTACCCGCTGAAAGCGTGGATCTCCAACATGACCAATCCCTTGTATGGCATACCCGGTTTGCGCGCGGTGGCTGAAGAAAAGCTGAAAGATCCGGCACGGTTGCCGCTGTTTATTGCCATCGACGCGTATATGAACGAAACGACGGCCCTTGCGGATTACATCGTACCGGACACGCATAATTTCGAAAGCTGGGGATTCAGCGCGCCGTGGGCTGGCGTCGCCAGTAAAGCCACCACCGCTCGCTGGCCGATTGTTACCGCTGCCACCGCCACAACCGCCGACGGTCAGCCGGTTTCGATGGAGGCATTCTGCATCGCGGTGGCAAAGCAACTGCATCTGCCGGGGTTTGGCGACAATGCGATATCCGACAGCGCAGGGAACCATTATCCGCTCAACCGTGCCGAAGACTACTATCTGCGCGTTGCCGCCAATATCGCGTTTATGGGGAAGGCCCCGGTCGCCGAAGCGGTAACGGAAGATATTGAACTCACAGGCGTCCGCCGCATTATGCCCGTCATTCAACAGACACTGAAAGCGGAGGAAGTCCGTCGGGTGGCGTTTATCTATTCACGTGGCGGTCGGTTCGCACCGGACAAGAGCGGACGGGCAGAAAACCGGGTCGGCAACGCGTGGGAAAAACCGCTGCAAATCTGGAACGCCGAGGTTGCCGCTCATCGTCATGCTATCACTGGCGAGCGCTACAGCGGCTGTCCGGCGTGGTATCCGGCAAGGCTCTCTGACGGACGTTCGGTGGACGACCTGTTCCCGCTGGCACAGTGGCCGCTCAAACTTATCTCGTTTAAGTCCAATACCATGGCCAGTGCGTCTGCGGTGATCCCACGTTTGCACCACGTTAAACCGGTCAATCTGGTGGCGTTGAACCCGCAGGACGGTCAGCGTTTCGGGCTTTCCCATGGCGACACGGTGCGGATCACCACGCCGGGTGGACAGGTTGAGGCGCAAATTAGTTTGCTGCACGGCGTAATGCCTGGAGTCATCGCGATCGAGCACGGCTATGGGCATCGGGAGATGGGCGGTGCGCAACACACGCTGGACGGTGAACCGCTGCCGTTTGATGCGAAAGTGAAATCGGGGATTAGCCTGAATGACCTGGGGTTTGCCGATCCGACGCGAAAAATCAGTAACACCTGGCTGGACTGGGTGTCCGGCGCCGCGGTCCGTCAGGGGCTGCCAGCAAGAATTGAGCGGGTCTGACACTTGCACGGATGGCAATGCTCGCGCGTTTTACCCGGCCTACAGGACAACGTAGGCCGGGTAAGGCGAAGCCGTCTCCCGGCAAAAACGGATCAGTTATTCACCGGAATGACCGCACCTTTGTATTTGGTGCGGATCCACTCCTGAATCTCTTTTGAGTGCAGGACGTCAACCAGTGCGACGATATCCTTTTTCTTCTCGTCGCCACGATGCACAGTAATGATGTTGGCATACGGGTTGTTCTCACCGCTTTCCACCGCGATCGGGTCGTGTACCGGATCCAGACCAGCGTCGATAGCGTAGTTGGCGTTAATCACCACCGCATCACCTTCATCGTTGTTGTACATTTGCGGCAACAGCGCGGCTTCCACGTTAGGCAGGAACTTCAGCTTCTTCGGGTTATCCACGATGTCGCTGATGCGTGCGGTCACTTTGTCCACGCCCGGCTTCAGTTTGATTACGCCTTCTTTCTCGAAGATAGACAGAATACGCCCCTCTTCCGACACCGCATCACGCATGATGATTTTGCCGCCTTCCGGCAGATCCTTCAGTGATTTAACTTTTTTCGAATAGATGCCGATAGGCTCAATGTGGATGGCGCCCGCACTGACAAAATCGTAGGTCTTATCCCCGGCATGGTCTTTCAGCACACTGTTCAGATAGGGAATATGCTGGAAGTAGTTGGCATCAATCTCACGGCCCGCCAGCGCGGTGTTCGGCAGGATGTAGTCCTGGAACGGTTTAATCTCCAGATCGATCCCCTGTTTCGCCAGAATCGGTTTGGCCTGTTCGAGGATTTCGGCATGCGGTACGTTGGACGCGCCCACGGTCAGCGTGTCCGCCCAGGAGGCGAAGCTCAGGGCACTTAAGGTGGCTGCGGCGAGAAGTGTCAGTGATTTTTTCATGATAATGGTTTCCGTATTTTATTAGCGTTTATCTAACAGAGAAGTGATCACATCGCCGCAGAACTGGATAATGAAGACGATAACCAGAATGGTCACTGTCGCCACCAGCGTGACGTCGTTGTGGTTGCGCTGGAATCCTTCCAGATAAGCCAGATTCCCTAAACCACCTGCCCCGATCACCCCAGCCATCGCGCTGTAACTGACCAGCGCAATCAGCGTCACGGTGATACCGGACACCAGAGCGGGTGACGATTCAGGTAACAAAACCCGAAAAATTAAGGTGCTGAGACGAGCGCCCATTGAACGTGTGGCTTCAATGACGCCCTTATCCACTTCGCGCAGGGCGATCTCAACCAGGCGCGCGTAGAATGGCGCGGCACCGACAATCAGCGCCGGTAAGGCGGCATTCGCGCCAAGAATGGTGCCGACAATCGCTTTGGTAAACGGGATCAGTAAGACGATCAAAATAATGAACGGGATCGAGCGGAAAATATTCACCACCAGCGAAATGCCGCTGTACAGCACACGGTTCTGGAATAGCCCGCCGCGTGCGGTAAGAAACAGCGCCAGTCCGAGGACGATACCGAGAACAAAGGTCGCAATCCCGGAGAGCGCGGTCATGTACAGCGTCTCCTGAGTAGCGGCAAACAATTGATCCCATTTCAGATGGGGAAACAGACTCTCAGCCATGTTGAATCACCTCACCGTCAATGCCGCTTTTTTGCAGGTCGTCCAGAATGTTATTGAGTTGCTCTTCCGACGCCACCACGTGCAGCCACAGCTGGCCGAACACGCCATGCGCCGTCTGGGTCATTTTGCCGTGCAGGATATTGAATGGCAGACCGTAGCGCAGGGTCAGTTCGCCAACGATCGGCTGATGCGTGCTGTGCCCGGTAAAGGTTAATTTAATTACCGTGCCGCCCAGTTCGCTCGCCAGTTGTGGGTTAAAGGCTTCTTCATCAGCATACTGTCCCACCTGGCGGACAAACTGCCGGGTAATCGGCTGTTGCGGATGCGTGAAGACGCTCAAGACGTCGCCCTCTTCCACCACCTGACCGTTCTCCATCACTGCCACACGATCGCAGATTTTGCGCACCACGTGCATTTCATGGGTGATCAACACAATCGTCAGTTGGAAGCGGCGGTTGATATCAAGTAGCAGATCAAGAATTTGATCGGTTGTTTGCGGGTCCAGCGCCGACGTGGCTTCATCGCACAGCAATACATCCGGGCTGTTGGCCAGCGCGCGTGCAATCCCCACGCGCTGCTTTTGCCCGCCGCTCAGCTGTGACGGAAAGGCATTTTCGCGCCCCGTCAACCCTACCAGTTCAATCAGTTCCGCCACGCGAGCCTGAATTTTTGCTTTTGGCGCACCGGCGATTTGCATTGAAAAGGCGATGTTGTCGCGCACGGTGCGTGACCACAGCAGATTAAAATGCTGGAAGACCATGCTGATTTTCAGGCGCGCCTGACGCAGGGATTCGCCGCGAGCGGCAGAAATATCATGACCGTTGATGGTCACGCTGCCCGTGGTTGGTTTTTCCAGCCCGTTGAGCAGACGAATCAGGGTGCTTTTCCCGGCACCGCTGTAGCCAATAATTCCGTAAATCTGTCCCTGCTCCACGGTCAAATTGACATTATCAACCGCAGTAATGGATAGCCGGCCTGGCGTGAACACTTTCGAAATATTTTTCAGGACAATCATGTCGTTTGGGTATCCGCGGCTGCTTATTGTTATCCTGCCAGCGCTTTCAGCTATTTAGCAGTATGGATGTCCAAACGAGTGTAATCAGGGTAATTTAGATTTGAAATGATTTAAAAGTCATTTGTTATAACTTGAAGGAATAAGTTGGGTTGCGCAACACAGCCTGGTTTTTGCGTTTGCGCAATTGGCAGACACGACTTGTTTAATAACAATTTGTTGTGTAACTGCCTGGATGTATTCTGAAACACCGTTTCCATTTTCCTTTTGTGTCTGTTTCAGCGTATAATGCGTGACAATTGTCACTTGAATGGTTTCAGCACATTGACCTGTCATACTCAGAGACTACAAAACGTCCCTTTTTGTCGGGCTGAACGACGAGCACACATTCCTCTGCACGCTCTATCGATGTCACCTATCCTTAGTGCGAGGCATCACAACTTTCGTAATACAGGTTTAGCTTCCAGTCAGTGCGTTCCGGAAGCCGGCTTTCCATATCCTTCTCAACTTAAAGACTAAGACTGTCATGAAAAAGACGAAAATTGTTTGCACCATCGGTCCGAAAACCGAATCTGAAGAGATGTTAACCAAAATGCTGGACGCGGGCATGAACGTCATGCGTCTGAACTTCTCTCACGGTGACTATGCAGAACACGGTCAGCGTATCCAGAACCTGCGCAACGTGATGAGCAAAACCGGCAAGAAAGCGGCCATCCTGCTCGACACGAAAGGTCCGGAAATCCGTACCATCAAGCTGGAAGGCGGTAACGACGTTTCCCTGAAAGCGGGCCAGACCTTTACCTTCACCACCGATAAATCCGTGGTGGGGAATAACGAAATCGTTGCCGTGACCTACGAAGGTTTCACCTCCGATCTGTCCGTGGGTAATACCGTACTGGTCGACGATGGTCTGATCGGTATGGAAGTCACCGCGATCGAAGGCAACAAAGTCATCTGTAAAGTGCTGAACAACGGCGACCTCGGCGAAAACAAAGGCGTTAACCTGCCAGGCGTTTCTATCGCCCTGCCGGCGCTGGCAGAAAAAGACAAACAGGACCTGATCTTTGGTTGCGAACAAGGCGTTGACTTTGTTGCGGCCTCTTTTATCCGTAAGCGTTCTGACGTGGTTGAAATCCGTGAGCACCTGAAAGCGCACGGCGGCGAGAAGATCCAGATCATCTCCAAAATTGAAAACCAGGAAGGCCTGAACAACTTCGACGAAATCCTCGAAGCGTCTGACGGTATCATGGTTGCCCGTGGCGACCTGGGCGTTGAAATCCCGGTTGAAGAAGTGATCTTCGCGCAGAAGATGATGATCGAAAAATGTATCCGTGCGCGTAAAGTGGTTATCACTGCGACCCAGATGCTGGATTCCATGATCAAAAACCCGCGTCCGACTCGCGCTGAAGCAGGCGACGTGGCGAACGCCATCCTCGACGGCACCGATGCGGTGATGCTGTCAGGCGAATCAGCAAAAGGTAAATACCCGCTGGAAGCGGTCACCATCATGGCGACCATCTGTGAGCGTACCGACCGTGTGATGACCAGCCGTCTGGACTTCAACAATGACAGCCGCAAATTGCGCATCACTGAAGCCGTCTGCCGTGGCGCGGTGGAAACCGCGGAAAAACTGGAAGCACCGCTGATCGTGGTGGCCACTCAGGGCGGTAAATCCGCTCGCGCAGTGCGTAAATACTTCCCGGACGCCACCATTCTGGCGCTGACCACCAACGAAGTCACAGCCCGCCAGCTGGTGCTGAGCAAAGGCGTTGTGGCGCATCTGGTGAAAGAAATCGCGTCTACTGATGATTTTTACCGTCTGGGTAAAGAGGTTGCTCAGCAGAGCGGTCTGGCTCAGAAAGGTGACGTAGTGGTGATGGTTTCTGGTGCTCTGGTACCGAGCGGCACGACTAACACAGCATCTGTTCACGTACTGTAATAATTCTCGAGTGAATTAATTCGATTAAAAAGCGCCCTCGCGGCGCTTTTTTTATTTTTCCAATAGCCACTATTAATAAAAAAGCAAATCGGATTGAGCTATCTAATTACAGATTATCTAAGACGAATCCGATGGAAGCAGCCTGTTTTCACACGGTTTTTTAGCCGTTTTTGCGCATTTCGATGCTTCTTTGAGCGAACGATCAAAAATAAGCGTCTTCTCATCAAAAAAATATTCTCAACATAAAAAAGTTTGTGTAATACTTGTAACGCTACATGGAGATTAACTCAATCTAGAGGGTATTAATAATGAATCGTACTAAACTGGTACTGGGCGCGGTAATCCTGGGTTCTACTCTGCTGGCTGGTTGCTCCAGCAACGCTAAAATCGATCAGCTGTCTTCTGACGTTCAGACTCTGAACGCTAAAGTTGACCAGCTGAGCAACGACGTGAACGCAATGCGTTCCGACGTTCAGGCTGCTAAAGACGACGCAGCTCGCGCTAACCAGCGTCTGGACAACCAGGCTACTAAATACCGTAAGTAATAGTACCTGTGTAATAGAAATGGCGCACATTGTGCGCCATTTTTTTGTCTCGCGTTCTTCCTTCCCGCTACTCTCACTACTGCGTCTGCGTCTCTTCCTGTACTGATCCATTTTGCGCTGACTGAACAGCAGGTGTAGCTTCAACCGTTGGCGTTTGCCCGGCAGAGACCGCCACCGGATAACCCGCGCGACGATACAACGCTTTATCCACCAGAGCGTCATCCACCTCTTTCGTCGCCTTAAACTGGCTGAACCCGGCAGGCAGCACATACGGCATCGTCTGTACGTTTTGTTCTTCTTCCGGCGACAGTGGTCGGTGGACCTCAACGTAGCGCAGTCCGCTCGGCTCCACGGAATATTTCACCGGTTCATTAATCACTCTCACCGGCGTTCCCGTGCGAACCTGGGAGAACAGCGCTTTGATGTCCGGGGCATTCATCCGGATACAGCCGGAACTGACGCGCAGACCCACGCTGTCTGGTTGACTGGTGCCATGAATGAGATACTCGCCATTACCGTGCGCCAGACGAAGTGCAAAGAGCCCCAGCGGGTTATTCGGCCCGGCGGGGACCACCGGCGGCAACGTAATGCCTCGCTCCAGAGAGCGCTTACGGATGCCTGCCGTTGGCGTCCAGGTCGGATTCGGGATTTTCTGCCCAACGCGGGTTTCCATCACCGGCGTTTCCAGTCCCTGTAAGCCAATACCGATCGGATAGACCTGGACGATATTTTCGCCCGGCGGATAGTAGTACAGCCGCAGTTCAGCCAGATTAACGATGATGCCTTCTCGGGGCGCATCGGGCAGCAATAGCTGTGACGGGATCGTTACCAGGGTGCCCGGCTTTGGCACAGGCGCAATGGTATTATTTGCCTCCAGAATAAGCATCGCGGCAGTATCAAAACGACGGGCAATGGCCTGCAGGTTTTTATCGCCTTCCTGCACCGTATACGTTTGATTCTGTCCAACAAGGCGACTGCCTGCTGGCGGTAAGGGGTAATCCACCGCCCAGGCAGCCTGTATGGCGCTGTAAGCGCCGATAAGCATTAGAGTAATAAGAGACGCGCGTTTCATACCCAACCTCCTGTATTCACTGGCATGGCCAGAATGCTGATAATCCTGTAAGACAGCCGGCTGCCTTACCTGACAGGATGAAAGCTGTCTATTGAGTTTAGCTAAGCGTTGCTGCTTTGGTACGGATCGCGCGAATCATCGCTTCCAGACCCTGCGACCGAGACGGTGTGAGATGCTGCGCGAGCGCCATCTGTTCAAACCACGGCCGCACATCAAAATTCACGATATCCTGAGCCGTCATCTGGTGATACAGAATGAAGACGACCGCAATCAGCCCTTTCACAATGGCAGCATCACTGTCGCCCTGCAGCTCAATAACGCCTTGCGCATTCTGGCGCATCACTATCCAGACCTGACTCTGACATCCCTGAATCGTATTTTCAGGACAACGGTCCGCTGCGGATATTTCCGGCAATCGCTGTCCCAGCTCAATGATGTACAGATACTTCTCTTCCCAATTAGCGCAACGCTGAAAATTACGCAACAATTTTTCTCTATCCGGCAGCGCAGCCATAGTGCCTCCCTGTTACCCCAGTAAGCGATGAATTCGTTGCAAGCCTGTCACCAGGCGATCCACTTCTTCATGGGTGTTATACATTGCCAGCGACGCCCGGCACATCGCCGGCACCTGATAAAAAGCCATCAGCGGCATCGCGCAATGGTGTCCGGTCCGCACGGCGATCCCGTAATTATCGAGAAAACTGCCGACGTCATAGGCGTGATGTTTGCCGAGATTAAAGGCAATCACACCCAGACGGTCACTGGGGCCGTACAGCGTGAGATCCGGCACCGCCTTCAGTTGCTCCAGTGCATAGTGCATCAGGTTCTGTTCGTATTCGTTAATCGCCTCCAGTCCCAGCGCTGAAACATACTCCAGCGCGGCGCCAAAGCCGATAATCCCGCCGGTATTCGGCGTCCCCGCTTCGAAGCGCCACGGCGCTTTCGTCCAGGTCGTCCCCTGCGTCAGGCTGACGGTGGCGATCATCGACCCGCCCCCTTCCCAGGGCGGCATCTGTTGCAACAGCGCCTCTTTGACATAGAGCACACCAATACCGGTCGGGCCATACAGCTTGTGACCCGAGAAGACGTAAAAATCGCAGTCCAGCGCCTGAACGTCTACCGGGTGGTGCATCACCGCCTGCGCACCGTCCACCAGCACCTTTGCGCCATGCTGATGCGCCAGCGCGATCATTTCGGCGACAGGGTTTTCCGTACCCAGCACATTAGAGACGTGCGTTATCGCCAGCAGCCGGGTTTTCTCATCAAACAGGGTGGGTAGGATCTCCTGTTGCAGTGTACCGTCGGCGTTCAGCGGGATCACCCGCAGCTCAGCGCCCACCCGCGCGCACAGCATCTGCCACGGCACAATGTTGGCATGGTGCTCCATCTCACTGATGATGATGTTATCGCCCGCGTGGACGTTCTCTGGCCCCCAACTGTTGGCGACCAGGTTAATGCCTTCCGTTGTACCGCGCACAAACACCAGTTCTTCCGCAGAGCGTGCGTTAATAAACAGCGATGCCAGCTTGCGCACGTTCTCCATTTTTTCGGTGGCCTGAGCGCTGAGGGTGTGGATCCCCCGGTGCACCGCCGCATAACCATGACGATAAAACTCAGCTTCCGCGTCAATCACCTGCGCCGGTTTTTGCGCGCTGGCGGCGCTGTCGAGATACGCCAGCGGCAGACCATTCACTTCGCGCGTGAGGACTGGAAAATCCGCACGTACTGTGTCGATGGGAAATGTCATGCTACGCCTCCCGGCAGACGTTGGCCGATCCGCGCCAGCACCTGTTGTTTCAATGCCTCGTCGCTCAGCGCTTCCGTCAGTTCTGCGGCAAAGGCATAAAGGATCATCTGTTGTGCATCCCGTTGAGCAATCCCGCGCGAGCGCAGGTAGAACATCTGCTCATCGTCAATACGCCCTACCGTCGCCCCGTGACTACACTTCACGTCATCAGCGTAGATTTCCAGCTGCGGTTTGGTATCCACTTCTGCAAGCTTGCCGAGCAGCAGATTATTGTTCGTCATCTGCCCGTCCGTTTTGATCGCGTGTTGGGCAACGTTAATCAGCCCGTTAAATACCGCCCGCCCCTTATCGCTGACGATGGTTTTATGCAACTGTCGGCTGTTGCAATAGCCTTTGTTGTGCTCAAGCCATGTGCGGGTATCGCAGACCTCATTTTTCACCGGCATGGCCAGGCTGTTGATCCTGAGAGTCGTGTTCTCGCCGTTCAGTTGTGTGCTGGTGTTGTGACGCAACACCGCATCGCCGAGCAGAAAGCTGTGGCTGTGCGCCGACGCGTCTGCCGCCAACAAGATATCGTTATGGGCGAAGTGATGGCTGAGCGGGTTTTCAAATACCAGCTTGATGTGATGCAGGTGCGCGTTTGCCGCCACGTTCATGGTCAGGCGCGCGCCGGTGAAATGTCGGGCATCATTCAGACTGACGTAATGCTCGATAATCGTCGCCTCCGCCCCTTCCGCCAGATCAAGATGGTGACGATAGTGCGCCGTGTTCACCTCTTCTGCGGATACGCCCTGGGTGATGTGCATCAACAGCAGCGGTTTTGCCGGGCGCTGGTTACGCTTAACGCGAATATGGGTCACGCTACGCGCCAGGCTTTCGGTGAGATGCAAAAACACTTCCGGTTGTACCGCGACCGGCAGGGTCTGGCGCTCGTCGTTGATCGCCACCTCAAAACCGCTGTTCTCCCAACTGTCGCTGAGCGTCGGGTTGAACTGCCCGTCGACAAACACCAGTCGCAATGCCTCCACGTTAAGCGCTAACGCATCGCGCTGCGCCGGGGAAACATCGGCAGAACGACTGACGAACAAGCTGTTGCTGAGTCCTTCCAGCGGAGTGTATTTCCAGTTCTCATGTTTGCGCGTTGGCAGCCCCAGACGCAGAACCTGCTGGAGATGCTGTTGTGCCTGTTCAGAACGCGTCTCACCCTGTGCTTCAAACAGGTGATGCCATTGTTGCAGCGCATTACTGCTGTTCGGTAAGCCAGCCATATCCCTGCTCCTCCAGTTGTTTGACCAGCGTGAAATCGCCAGACTTCACAATCCGTCCCTGATACAGGACGTGGACAAAATCCGGCTTGATATAGTCAAGGATGCGCTGATAGTGGGTGACAATAATGAACGAGCGCTTACCGTCACGCAGTGAGTTGACCCCATCGGCAACCACTTTCAGGGCATCAATATCCAGCCCGGAGTCCGATTCATCGAGAATGCACAGTTCCGGCTCAAGCACCGCCATTTGCAGAATGTCATTCCGCTTCTTCTCGCCGCCGGAAAAACCGACGTTTACCGAGCGGGTTAGCAGATCTTCCGGCATCTTCAGCAGCGCGATTTTCTCTTCCATCAGATCCTGAAAATCGAAACGATCAAGCGATTCCTGGCCGCGATACGTACGCACCGCATTGAGCGCTGTTTGCAGGAAAAACTGATTGCTGACGCCGGGGATTTCCACCGGATACTGGAAGGCCATAAAGATACCTTCGCCTGCTCTTTCTTCCGGCGCCAGGTCGAGCAGGTCTTTCCCTTTAAACATCACCGACCCGCCGGTGACCTCGTAATCTTCACGCCCTGCCAGCGTCGCAGAAAGCGTACTTTTCCCGGAGCCGTTCGGTCCCATAATGGCATGCACTTCCCCCGGACGAACCTCAAGGTTCAACCCACGCAGGATGGCTTTTTCTTCCACACTGACCTGTAAATCTTTAATCGTTAACATGTTTCTTCCTTAACCGACGCTGTGTTCAAGGCTAATGGCTAAAAGTTTTTGTGCTTCGACGGCAAACTCCAGCGGCAACTCGGAGAACACGTCTTTACAGAACCCGTTGACGATCATTGAGATCGCATCTTCTTCGCTGATACCGCGCTGCAGACAATAGAACAGCTGATCTTCACCAATCCGTGAGGTGGTCGCTTCGTGCTCCAGCTGCGCGCTGTTGTTGCGGCATTCAACATACGGGAAGGTATGCGCTCCGCAGTCGGCGCCAATCAGCATCGAGTCGCACTGGGTAAAGTTACGGGCATTGGTGGCGGTCGGCATAATTTTGACCAGTCCGCGGTAGCTGTTCTGGCTGTGTCCGGCGGAAATCCCCTTCGAAATAATGGTCGAGCGGGTGTTCTTGCCGATGTGGATCATCTTGGTACCGGTGTCCGCCTGCTGATGACCGCTGGTTAACGCCACCGAATAAAATTCGCCGATCGAGTTGTCGCCGCGCAGAATACAGCTGGGGTATTTCCAGGTGATGGCTGACCCCGTTTCCGACTGGGTCCAGGACATTTTGCTGTTCTCGCCCTCACACAACGCGCGTTTGGTGACGAAGTTCAGAATGCCGCCGGTGTTGTTATCGCCAGGGAACCAGTTCTGGACGGTGGAGTATTTCACCTCGGCGTCTTTATGGATGATGACTTCCACGACCGCCGCGTGCAGCTGATAGCTGTCGCGCACTGGTGCAGAACAGCCTTCGATATAGCTTACATAGCT
Organism: Citrobacter sp. CFNIH10; assembly: GCF_002934585.1. Lineage (NCBI taxonomy): Bacteria > Pseudomonadati > Pseudomonadota > Gammaproteobacteria > Enterobacterales > Enterobacteriaceae > Citrobacter > Citrobacter sp. CFNIH10. The sequence goes on along the minus strand of NZ_CP026216.1, from coordinate 3,626,100 downwards.
GCCTTCATCCGCTACCAGGATCGTGCGTTCAAACTGCCCGGTCTTTTCGGCGTTAATGCGAAAATAGGTTGAAAGCTCCATCGGGCAGCGCACGCCTTTCGGCACATAGATAAAAGTGCCATCAGAGGCGACTGCGGCATTCAACGCGGCGAAGAAGTTATCGTTGCCGGGCACGACGGTGCCAAGATACTGTTTCACCAGTTCGGGATGATCGTGTATCGCCTCACCAAAGGAGCAGAAAATGATCCCCTGCTCCGCCAGTTTTTCACGATAAGTGGTGGCAACAGAGACGGAGTCAAAAATGGCATCCACCGCGACTTCACGGCCTTCGCGTACCGGTACGCCAAGTTGTTCAAACGCGGCCTCAACTTCTTTGCTGAGAAAGGCGTTTGCCCCGGTTTGCTGGACCGCCCCCGGCTCAGAGGCGCAGGTCTCATCGCAATTCCCGCACGACGGCGCGGAATAGTAGCTGTAATCCTGATAATTCAGCTTCTCGTAGTGCGCCTTCAGCCAGTGCGGCTCCGGCATGTCGACCCACGCTCTGTACGCATTAAGGCGAAACTCCAGCATCCACTCCGGTTCATTACGTTTGGCCGAAATGGCGCGCACCACCTCTTCGTTGATCCCTTTCGCCAGCTCGTCTGTTTGCAGTTGGGTAAAGAAACCCTCTTTATAATTCAGGGGGCCGCCGGTCCAGGTTTTGACATCGTCAGTTGCTTCAGTATTACGAGACATAGTACCGCCTATACCCCAAAGCTTTCGCCACAGCCGCATTCGTTCTGGGCTTTCGGGTTATGAAATTTGAATAACTGGTTTAATCCTTCACGGACGTAATCCACTTCCGTGCCGTCGATAAACGGCATCGCCTGTAACGGGACATAGAGCTTCGCGCCTTCAACCTCAAACAGCAGATCGTCTTTTTCCGGATCGCTGACGGTATCCAGCACATAGCCAAAACCCGCGCATCCCGTCTGTTTAACGCCCAGGCGCACGCCCAGCATGCCCGGCTGCTTTGCGACCAATTCGCGAATATGGGCCGCTGCCGCCGGGGTTAGCGTCAATCCGCGCTAGGCAAAATCGTCCGGATTAAATGTTCCTGAATGCAATTCCATAGGGTTACCTCGCATAGTGAGCCATCAGGCTATAACACCATGTTAGTGATAACGATTCTCACTTCAACCCCTCAACAGCAGGGGCATTACGGTGTTTCACCTGTTTTGACCGCTTTTATTAAGCATAGACCCTGCCACGTGGGTTAAAAGGAATGGATGAATTTGTTCAATATACTGATTAATAATGACTTTATCGTCTGTCATCGACCGGACTGGTCAAAACAGTAAAGATGTATAGAAAATGACTATTTCAGGGATAGGAATGACGTGAGAAGCGTGAAAGCACAGAAAAACAAAACCCTTAAGGTTGTCAGTAACAGCCCTAAGGGTTCCGGCCCCATCCGGCGCTTATCTCCGGCACTCATGATGGCTTAGCTCTTGAAGGGGCGATAAGAATAGTCTCATATCGGCAAAGGTCATTTTTAACACAAATTGCTATCTGCTGTTTTATACGTCAGATCAATTCATGGATTTTACGGCATGGCGGTCTGGATCGCCTCCAGAAACAACCGAAGCCCGGCGGGCTGATGTTCACGGGAAAGATACAGGCCGTACACGGCAAGGCGTCGGGGTTGCAAGGTTGGTAGCAGGCGAACCAGTCGTCCCTGAGCCAGTCCGTCACGCGCTTCCTTTTCCGGCACCAGCGCTATCCCCATGCCTGCCAGCGCGGATTCACAAAGTAAAGACGAGATCCCGGCACTCAAATTCCCCTTGATCGCCACCGAGACCGCCTCGCCCTGCTCGTTGAGAAAGTGCCACGATTTTCCTGCAAACCCACTGTAATACAGACAGTTATGCTGAGTGAGATCCTCCAGCGTCTGTGGGGTGCCGTGCTGACGCAAATACGCCTCTGATGCGCAGAGAACCGATTCGCAATCGCCAAGCCGGCGGGCAATCGCGCCAGGCTCCGGGTTATCGGTAATGCGAATGGCGACATCAATACGTTCACCGACCAGACTAACTGGCTGATTGTTTATCTCAACTTCAATGCGCAGTTCGGGATAACGCGCTAAAAATCCCGGCAGCATCGGGGCGAGAATATGCATTGCCGTAAAGTGCGCGCAGGCGACGCGTAGCGTTCCGCTGGGAATGTCTGCCGCCGACGCCGCGCCAATCGCTTGTGAGAGTTGCGCCAGCGTTCGCGTCTTCACCAGCGCCTCCTCCCCGGCGGGGGTAATTGTCAGCCTGCGCGAGGTGCGATGAATCAGCCGCGCCCCGGCCCATTTCTCCATCTCATCAAGATAGCGGCTCACCATCGGCCTGGAGAGACCCAGTGCCCGCGCCGCCGCACTCAGACTGCCTAAATCGCAGATATGATTGAATACCGTCGCCGCCATCACTCTGTCCATCGCCACCCATCCGATCGTTTTATGAAACTCAGCATGTTCTGATACGGGAATTCTAACAGATCTCAATTCCCTTAAAATACAGACCACACACAAGACCATTTCATCTGCATAAGGCTATTCCTCATGAAAAGTAAACTGCTGGCCCTGCTGTTGCCTGCTGTCGCCTCCCCCCTGTTTGCCGCGCCGCTGCAACTTGACGTCTATAACCCGCAGGAGAACGCCATTTTCCCTGTCTCCTCAACGTTAGTATCCGGTCCGACGGAAGCGATATTGTTTGATGCGCAGTTCAGCACTAAAGACGGTGGAAAGCTGGTGGAGATGATTAAATCCCGTGGCAAGACGCTGAAAGCCATCGTGATTACCTCCGGCGATCCGGATTTCTATTTCGGCCTGCAGCCGATTGTGAAAGCCTTTCCTGACGCGAAGGTACTGGCCACGCCACGGGTCGTTGAGCATATTCGAGCCACCAAAGAGGCTAAGTTGCAGTACTGGGGACCCCAGATGAAAGAGGGTGCGCCAACGGCGCTGACCGTCCCGCAGGCAACCACAGAAACGCGTTTTCGCATCGATGGTGAAACGCTGGAACTGCGTCATCCCAGTGATTACGCGGCCTATGTTTGGGTGCCAGCGAACCGGACCATTCTCGGCGGCACGGGCGTGGCGTCAGGCATTCACGTCTGGACCGCTGACACCCAGACACCAGCGCAACGCGCATCATGGCGTCATGTTCTGACTGAAATGGATAGTCTAAAGCCTGCACAGGTTATTCCGGGTCATTACCTTGGTGAGCGCCCTGAAGGCGATCGGGCCATCCGCTTCACGCAGGATTATCTGCAATCGTTCGAACAGGCGCTGGCGGCGAAGCAAGGTTCGCCCTGGGTCATTAAAACGATGAAAGCGGCGTGGCCGGGACTGGCAGAGGAAAGTTCGCTGGAATTGAGCGCGAAAGTGAATTCGGGCGAGATGGCGTGGTAATACCGCCAGTGAGGAACAAAAAAACCCGACACGAATGTCGGGTTCTTTTTACGTTAACGATCGCTGAATCAATGAACGCCAAGGCGCCAGGCAAAGTAGATCTCTTCTTTTAATTCAGTGGAAGAGAGCGTCAGTAAATCGGCAAATTCCAGCTCAAGTTGTTTCAGTCTTTTGAGATACTGGGCTGGAGAAAGCTCTGTTTTATCACGACGTAAAAACTCAATTGCCAGTTGGGCCGGGTCTAGTTGGCTAGTCATATCATCCTCGCTTATGGTCAAAACCTGCACAGTATATCACCTTTCGCTGTGCAGATTATGACCAAAAGCAATACTGATCACACTTTTTTGGTGACAACGTCACACAACTGCCGTGGTCAGCCGCGAAGTACAGCACAGTCGCTGCTGCTCATCATAGATGTCAATCTGCCAGACCTGATGACGGGCGCCGGTATGAATCGCCTTACAGATCCCCTGCACGCGCCCTTCCCGCGCAGAGCGAACATGGTTAGCGTTAACTTCCAGCCCCACCACTTTCTGCTCGCCCTGGGTGCACAGATAACCGGCAACCGAGCCGATGCTTTCTGCCAGCACGACAGAAGCGCCGCCGTGCAGCAGACCGAACGGCTGCTTCGTGCGTCCGTCGACGGGCATTGACGCTTCAAGCGTATCGTCGCCGATATGCTCAAAGCGAATATCCAGCAGGCCGACCATATTGCCTTCACCCATCGCATTGAGGGCGTCGAGGGTCACTTCACGTTTCCAGATCATCCAATAATCTCCAGTAATGCCTGTACAGGATGACGCACGCCCGTGCCTTCAACCCGTTTCACCTGGCTACGACAGGAATATCCCGTTGCAAGGCAACGGCTACGCGGTAGCCGTTCCATCGCCTGATGCCATGACAGTTCATAAATGCCCAGCGAACTCGCATGGTTCTTCGCCTCATGACCGTAAGTACCGGCCATGCCGCAACAGCCCACGCTCACGTTTTCCAGCTTCGCGCCAACGCGGGCAAAGATCGACGCCCATTGCGCGGGCGCGCCGGGCAGCGCGGTCACTTCGGTACAATGGCCAAAGAAATACCAGGATTCGCCGCTAACCTCGCGCGGTTCCTGCGAAGCCAGCGCGGTTGCCAGCCACTCATTGGCGAGCTGGACGTGGAAATCGCCGCGCGCGTCGCCTAACGCCAGCTTGTACTCATCGCGATAACAGAGCACCAGCGCCGGATCAACACCGACCATCGGCATCCCCAGTTTTGCCACGCGGTTCAAAAACTCAGAGGTCTTTTTGGCGGTCTTCGCAAAGCGGGTCAGGAATCCTTTAATGTGCTGCGCTTTACCGTTTGGCGAGAACGGCAACAGAACCGGCTGCATCCCCAGCTTCTCAATCAAACGGACGAAATCAGCCACCACCTGCGCATCGTAATAGCTGGTGAACGGGTCCTGCACCACCAGCACCGTATTGGCTTTCTGCGCAGCCGACAACGCTTCAAGCTGTTCCAGCGTCATATTCGCCGATCGATGCCCGACCATCTGTTGTTGCAGCGACGGCGTCGAGAGCAATGGCAGATCGACCATGCCAATATGCTTTGCGGACAGCTTGCGCACCAGCGGCTGATTAATAAAGAAGTTAAAGGTTTTCGGCGCCCGGGCCATCAACGGCGCATAGGTTTCAACCGTCGCCACCAGATGGTCACGCAGCGGACGCAGGTAGCGGGTATGGTAAAGTTGCAGGAAACGCGAACGGAATTCCGGCACATCGATTTTGATCGGACACTGCGTCGAGCACGCCTTACAGGCCAGACAGCCGGACATCGCCTCTTTTACTTCATGCGAGAAATCATACTCGCCCTTGTTGGCGTGCCAGGTGTTACGAGTACGCGCGATCAGAGAACGCAGGCTGGGTCGTTTACTTGCCAGCGCATTTTCCAGTCGCACCGGATCGACACCGCGATCCGCCAACAAACGTAACCATTCGCGCACCAGCGTCGCACGCCCTTTGGGTGAGTGGATACGATTGAGGCTGATTTTCATCGATGGGCACATCGGGCTCTTCGCATCGAAATTAAAGCACAAACCGTTGCCGTTACATTCCAGCGCGCCGCGCCAGGTCTGGCGCACGGCCAACGGAATTTGCCGGTCCCAGGTGCCGCGTTTAACCGCGTCGACTTTCATCATCGGTGCGTCGATGCCTTCAGGCGGACATATTTTCCCCGGATTCAGCCGGTTTTGCGGATCGAACGCCGCTTTAATCTTCCGCAGTTCCGCGAAAAGTTCATCACCGAAAAACGCCGGGCTGTACTCAGCGCGGAAACCTTTGCCGTGTTCCCCCCACAGCAGACCGCCATATTTTGCCGTCAGCGCCACCACTTCATCGGAGATTTGCTTCATCAGCACCTCCTGCTGTGGATCGCACATATCCAGCGCAGGACGCACATGCAGCACCCCGGCGTCAACGTGACCGAACATGCCGTAGCTCAGACCGTGACCATCAAGCAGCGCGCGGAACTCCGCGATGTAATCAGCAAGATGTTCCGGCGGTACGCAGGTGTCCTCGGCAAAGGGAATCGGTTTTGCCGCCCCTTTCGCATTACCCAGCAGGCCCACCGCTTTTTTACGCATGGCATAGATACGCTCAACGCCCGCCAGTTCAGTGCATAGCTGCCAGCCAATCACGCCCGCCTCTTCACGGGCAATCAGTTCATCAAGCCGCTCGCACAGGGAAGCCACCTGCGCGTCGATAACCGTTTCATCATCCCCGGCGAATTCGACAATGTTCAGGCCGAGCATTTCTTTGTCCGGGACATCGGTAATCAATTCGCTCACTGAATGCCAGACGATGTCTTCACGCGCCAGGTTCAGCACTTTTGAATCAACCGTCTCCACCGACAGCGCGCGCGCGTCCACCATAAACGGCGCATTGCGCAGCGCGGAGTCAAAAGAGTCGTATTTCACGTTCACCAGTCGACGCACTTTCGGCAGCGGCGTAATGTCCAGTCGCGCTTCCGTAATGAACGCCAGCGTCCCTTCCGAGCCGGTGAGAATTCGGGTCAGATCGAATTCGCTCATGTCATCGTTAAACACATGACGCAAATCGTAGCCCGTCAGGAAGCGGTTCAGTTTGGGAAATTTATCAATAATTAACTGACGGTTATCGCGGCAGCGTTCAAACACAGTGCGATAGATACGGCCAATCGTGGTGTTGCTCTGACCGAGCGTTTCCGCCAGTGCGATCGGCAGCGGCTGCGTGTCGAGAATATCGCCGCCCAGCAGCACGGCCCGCACCCCCAGCACGTGATCGGATGTTTTCCCATAGACCAGAGAACCCTGTCCGGAGGCGTCGGTATTAATCATCCCGCCCAACGTTGCCCGGTTACTGGTGGACAATTCCGGGGCGAAAAAATAGCCGTATGGCTTCAGAAACTGGTTCAGTTGATCCTTGATCACCCCCGCTTCCACCCGCACCCAGCCCTCTTCCGGGTTGATTTCGATGATGCGGCTCATATAGCGGGACATATCGACAATGATGCCCTGATTGAGCGCCTGTCCGTTCGTGCCGGTACCGCCGCCGCGCGGTGTGAAAATCAGCGAGGCAAAGCGCGGCAGCGCCGCCAGGCGGGCAATGAGCGCCACATCAGCCGTTGAACGAGGGAAAACCACGGCATCGGGGAGAAGTTGATAGATACTATTATCTGTCGACATTGTCAGACGATCGGCATAACTGGTTGCCGTATCGCCGGTAAATCCTTGTTGCTCCAGCTCTTGCAAAAAATTGAGCACCAGCTGAACGACGCCGGGTGCCTGAGAAATTTGTGGAATCATTATCGTGACCCTTTCCTGCGGTCTGTGTGTTGTGGGAGTTAATCGTTTGCTTATTGTTGTATCACATTTTTTTCTAATACACCCAACAGAAATACTGGCAGAATCCGCCTGTCAAAAACCGCTGAAATTGCTCATCATTATGAGACGTGTTTCGAGCGGTCGCGTCGCGTCAACGATCTGACGCACTACATAGGTGAAAAGAGTTTATGGTCAATATTCGTCAGCCCAGGGATATCGCACAAGTGCTGCTGTCGGTGCTGTTTTTAGCCATCATGATTGTGGCGTGTCTCTGGATTGTTCAACCTTTTATTCTGGGCTTTGCCTGGGCCGGGACGATCGTCATTGCGACCTGGCCCGTTCTACTGCGCCTGCAAAAATTACTCTGGGGCCGCCGTTCGCTGGCGGTTCTGGTGATGACACTTTTATTAGTACTGCTGTTTGTGATCCCGATTGCCCTGCTGGTCAACAGTATCGTTGACGGCAGCGGACCGCTGATCCACGCCGTCACGAGCGGGGATATGACGTTGCCGGACCTGGCCTGGTTGAACAGCATTCCGCTGGTTGGCGCCAAACTGTATGCCGGCTGGCATAACCTGCTGGATATGGGCGGTACGGCGATTATGGCGAAGGTTCGCCCGTACATCGGTACCACAACAACCTGGTTTGTCGGTCAGGCCGCTCACATCGGTCGTTTTATGATGCACTGCAGCCTGATGCTGTTATTCAGCGCCCTGCTGTACTGGCGTGGAGAGACGGTGGCGTTGGGTATTCGTCATTTTGCCTACCGTCTGGCGGCAAAACGCGGAGACGCAGCGATGCTGCTGGCCGCCCAGGCGATCCGCGCGGTGGCGCTGGGCGTGGTTGTCACTGCCCTGGTGCAGGCGGTGCTGGGCGGCATCGGTCTGGCCGTGTCCGGCGTACCCTATGCCACACTGCTCTCCGTGGTGATGATCCTCTCCTGTCTGGTTCAACTGGGGCCGTTACCGGTATTGATTCCGGCTATTATCTGGCTTTACTGGAGTGGCGATACGACCTGGGGCAGCGTGCTGCTGGCCTGGAGTTGCGTGGTGGGCACACTGGATAACGTCATTCGCCCGATGCTGATTCGTATGGGCGCGGACTTGCCGCTGATCCTGATCCTCTCCGGCGTCATTGGCGGCCTGATTGCGTTTGGCATGATTGGGCTGTTTATCGGTCCGGTACTGCTGGCCGTTTCATGGCGACTGTTCTCGGCCTGGGTTAACGAAGCGCCTGTGCCGACCAGCGAACCTGAAGAGATCCTCGAAGAACTGGGTGAAATCGAAAACCTTAAAAAATAGCACGACAGCAGGCGACTGTGGTCGCCTGAATGTTTAGCACAGCTAATCAATAGTGTAGCGCGATGCCTCTGTCTTTCCTGTTCCCGCTTCGTTGTCCCTGATTTGTATCGCAAATTCTTTACAGTCTTTAAACTATTGAGACGAATCTGATCGACGCTAAAACACCCCATACCCTATTATTAGCTCACGGTTATAGATCAAGACATTGATTTATAAGTATGGAAATCCCCTGAGTGAAACAACGAATTGCTGTGTGTAGTCTTTGCCCATCTCCCACGATGGGCTTTTTTTTATCCTGACATGGCGGCTGTCTCACCGCAAAATAATCCTTCCCTCTGCCTTTATCCCTCTTTTTTTCATGGGAATTCCCCTTTTCACATGCCGATAACAAATAATATTGCACAAGATACTGCGACTCTCTTCACGCCGAAATCAGCCTGATAATGTTATTTATGCTTTACTGTTTTTTAATATGAGGTCATTCAATGATGAACGCTTATGAGCTACAGGCATTACGTCATGTTTTTGCAATGACCATTGAAGAGTGCGTATCGTGGATTGCGCCAGATTATAATGCCGCCGACTGGCAGCGGTGGGAAAATGGCGAATGTGAACTCCCTCCCGCCATTGTTGAAACGCTGCTGGAAATGCGTAGAAAAAGAAAATTACGTATTAATGCTATTATAGAGAAGATAAACAATCGCATTGGTAATAATACCATGCGTTTCTTTTCTGATTTAACCGATTTTCAGTCGGTCTATCGTGATGGCAGTTTTCTTGACTGGAAGATTTATCAATCCGTTGCTGCCGAACTCTATGCCCACGACCTGGAACGATTGTGTTAGACCACATATTTCCTGCCATTGGCGATTCATACTAAGAAACTTCAAATATAGAGACTCATTGTACTTTTAAGGCACGGGTATTTACCCCGTACCAGGGAAAATCATTAGCCATTTCGCTGAGCAGGCATCATGAAAAATCACTATTTCCCCACTGCGATGGGGCTGTATCTCAATTACCTGGTGCACGGTATGGGAGTCATCCTGATGAGTCTCAACATGGCATCGCTCGAACAACAGTGGCAGACCAATGCCGCTGGGGTGTCAGTCGTGATCTCCTCATTAGGCATCGGGCGCTTAAGCGTGCTGTTTTGCGCCGGATTATTATCCGATCGGTTTGGCCGCCGCCCCTTCATCATTCTGGGGATGCTTTGTTATGTGACGTTCTTTTTCGGTATTCTGACGACCCATAATATCATCATCGCTTATGCGTTCGGCGTCCTCGCGGGCATGGCGAACAGTTTCCTGGACGCCGGGACCTATCCCAGCCTGATGGAGGCCTTTCCCTCTTCGCCGAGCACCGCCAACATTCTGATTAAGGCGTTTGTCTCCGGCGGACAGTTTTTACTGCCCATCATCATCAGTCTGCTCGTCTGGGCAGAACTGTGGTTTGGCTGGTCATTTATCGTTGCCGCCGCCATCATGCTGGTTAACGGTCTGTTTTTACTGCGCTGCGCCTTTCCACCGCATCCTGGACGCCGCCTCGTGCCGGTCGCACCGACACACGAACCGCACCAGCGCCCGGCTGAAAGACATCGCTGCGCATTTATCGACCTTGCCAGCTATACGCTGTACGGCTACATCTCGATGGCGACGTTTTATCTCATCAGCCAGTGGCTGGCGCAGTATGGTCAGTTTGTCGCCGGGATGTCGTATACCCTGTCGATCAAACTGCTGAGTATCTACACCTGCGGTTCGCTGCTTTGCGTTTTGATTACCGCCCCGCTGGTGCGCAAAACGGTGCGTTCAACCACCTTGCTGATGCTGTACACTTTTGTTTCGTTTGTCGCGCTATTGACGGTGTGCCTGCATCCCACGATGTATGTCGTGATCGTCTTTGCCTTTGTGATCGGCTTTTCATCAGCCGGGGGCGTAGTGCAAATCGGTCTGACCCTGATGGCCGCCCGCTTTCCGCATGCCAAAGGGAAAGCCACCGGCATTTATTACAGTGCGGGCAGCATTGCTACCTTTACGATCCCGCTGGTCACGGCCCATCTCTCACAAAGGAGCATCGCCGATATTATGTGGTTCGATACCGGTATTGCCGCCGTGGGGTTCTTGTTGGCGCTATTTATTGGCTATCGCAGCCGTCTCGAAACGAAACGTCAATTGATGATGTCACCGGTGGCGGAATAAGGCTGAATCCGCCGAATGCAATATTCTTATCACTGACTGCAATATAGTTTGTATAACACCGTTATTAACAATAAAACGTCGCAGGATACGTGGGTTTTCACACTTTCGTCTGCAATATACCTGGTTACTAAAACGTCATGTTATGTAGTTCATGTCGTTTCACCATCGTATATTAATAAAAAATCGCCGGATATAAAAACGCTGGCGAAAGCAGAATTAAATTAACCGGCAAGGAGCTTTGAAAAAATGTCACAGAATAAGGCTTTCAGCACGCCATTTTTCCTGGCGGTCATCTGTATTTATCTCAGCTATTTTCTCCACGGTATTAGCGTCATTACGCTGGCGCAAAATATGACCTCACTCGCCGCGAAGTTTTCTACTGACAGCGCAGGGATCGCCTATTTAATTTCCGGCATCGGACTTGGTCGTCTGGTGAGTATTCTGTTTTTTGGCGTCCTGTCGGATAAATTCGGTCGTCGGGCGATCATTTTGTTGGGTGCCGCGTTATATATTCTCTTTTTCTTCGGCATCCCTGCCAGTCCTAACCTGATGGTGGCCTTTGTCCTCGCCGTCTGCGTTGGCGTGGCCAACTCTGCGCTTGATACCGGAGGCTACCCGGCACTGATGGAATGTTTCCCGAAAGCGTCAGGTTCCGCGGTGATCCTCGTCAAAGCAATGGTCTCCTTCGGACAGATGCTCTATCCGATGCTGGTCGGCTATATGCTGCTCAACAACATCTGGTACGGCTATGGCGTGATCATTCCTGGCATTCTGTTTGTACTGATCACCCTGATGTTACTGCGCAGTCAATTCCCCGGCCAGTTGGTGGATGCCAGCGTCGCTAAAGAGTTACCGCAGATGAACAGCAAACCGCTGGTCTGGCTGGAAGGAGTGGCTTCCGTCATGTTTGGCGTGGCGGCGTTTTCCACCTTTTACGTTATCGTGGTCTGGATGCCGAAATACGCCATGGCCTTCGCCGGAATGGAAGAAGCGGATGCGCTGAAAACCATCACGTATTACAGCCTGGGTTCGCTGGTCTGCGTCTTTATCTTTGCCGCACTGCTGAAAAAAATGGTTCGCCCCATCTGGGCTAACGTCTTTAATGCCGGACTGGCCACCGTTACCGCGGCCGTCATTTATCTCTGGCCGTCACCGCTGGTGTGTAACGCGGGCGCGTTTGTGATTGGCTTCTCTGCCGCGGGCGGGATTTTACAACTGGGCGTGTCGGTGATGTCGGAATTCTTTCCGAAGAGCAAAGCCAAAGTCACCAGCGTTTATATGATGATGGGCGGCCTCGCGAATTTTGTTATTCCGCTGATTACCGGTTACCTCTCCACCATCGGCCTGCAATACATCATTTTACTGGATTTCGCTTTTGCCCTGCTGGCCTTTATCACCGGCATTATCGTTTTTGTTCGCTATTACCGGGTCTTTAATATTCCACAAAACGATATCCGTCTGGGCGAACGTTATTTTTCAACAAAAAGTTAAGCGACAATTTAAGGAGTCATGTTATGGATGTAACCGCGAAATATGAACTGATCGGCTTAATGGCTTATCCCATCAGACACAGTTTGTCGCCTGAAATGCAAAATAAGGCGCTGGAGAAAGCCGGATTGCCGTTTACCTATATGGCCTTTGAGGTCGACAACAGCACCTTCGCTGGCGCTATCGAGGGGCTGAAAGCGTTAAAAATGCGCGGGACCGGCGTATCGATGCCCAATAAACAGCTGGCCTGTGAATTTGTTGATGAACTGACCCCGGCGGCGAAGCTGGTTGGCGCGATTAATACCATCGTCAATGATGACGGCTACCTGCGTGGTTACAATACCGACGGCACCGGTCACATTCGCGCAATTAAAGAGAGTGGTTTCGATATCAAGGGTAAAACCATGGTATTACTGGGTGCAGGTGGCGCCTCCACGGCCATTGGTGCGCAGGCAGCCATTGAGGGGATCAAAGCGATTAAACTCTTTAACCGCAATGATGAATTTTTCCAGAAAGCAGTGGACTTCGCTAAGCGGGTGAATGAAAACACCGACTGCGTGGTGACGGTGACAGACCTTGCTGACCAGCAGGCCTTCGCTGACGCGCTGGCGACAGCGGATATCCTGACCAATGGCACTAAAGTCGGCATGAAGCCGCTGGAAAATGAATCGATTGTCAGTGACGTGAGCCTGCTACGTCCGGAACTGCTGGTTACCGAATGCGTTTACAACCCGCATATGACGAAGTTATTGCAACAAGCGCAACAGGCCGGTTGCAAAACAATCGATGGTTACGGCATGTTGTTGTGGCAAGGCGCTGAACAGTTCAAACTGTGGACCGGCAAAGATTTTCCGCTGGAATACGTAAAACAGGTGATGGGGTTTGCGGCCTGACGGCCAGGAACTAAGACTGATAAAAGGTATTAAATGAAAACCGTAACCGTAAAAAACCTCGTGATTGGCGAAGGGGCTCCAAAAATAATCGTCTCGCTGATGGGCAAAGATATCGCCAGCGTCCGCGCAGAAGCGCAGGCCTATCGCGACGCGGATTTCGACATTCTGGAATGGCGCGTTGACCATTTCGCCGATGTCGCCTCTGCCGATGCCGTCCTGGAGGCTGTCCGCGCAATCCGCACTGAACTGCCCCAGACTCCCCTGCTGTTTACGTTCCGTAGTGCGAAGGAAGGGGGTGAACAGGCCATTTCAACCGACGCCTATCTCTCGCTGAATCGCGCGGCGGTCGATAGCGGCCTGGTGGATATGATCGATCTCGAACTGTTTACCGGTGATGAGCAGGTCAAGGCGACGGTAGACTACGCGCACAGCAAAAACGTCAGCGTGATCATGTCCAACCATGATTTCCACAAGACGCCAGCAGAAGAAGAGATCGTTGCACGGCTGCGCAAAATGCAGGAACTGGGTGCCGATATTCCGAAGATCGCCCTGATGCCGCAGAACCACAGCGATGTTCTGACGCTGCTTTCCGCTACGCTGAAAATGCAGGAACAGTACGCTGACCGTCCGGTGATCACCATGTCGATGTCCAAAACCGGTGTGATTTCGCGCCTGGCCGGTGAAGTCTTCGGCTCCGCGGCGACCTTTGGCGCGGTTAAAAAGGCTTCGGCACCGGGACAAATATCCGTTAGCGATCTGCGTACGGTATTAACGATATTACATCAGGCGTAATTAACGAAATAAAGGCGGGACAGATTCTCTCCCGCCATTAAATATATATTTTATTCCACAGTGAATATTCCACATGAATATTCAGCGGAGGCCTGCGCCTGAACACAGCGGCGTAGGGTTCTGCCGGGTATCCAGGAGTTTATATGAAACCTGAAAGACCACCACGCGTTAATGGTCGCGTGCCTGTGCTCTCGGCCCAGGACGCGGTAAATTATATTAAAGATGAAGATGTACTGTGTATATTAGGCGCAGGCGGCGGTATTCTGGAAGCCACCACCTTAATTACCGCTTTAGCCGATAAATATAAGCAAACGCAAACGCCACGGAATTTATCGATTATCAGTCCGACGGGTCTGGGCGATCGCGCCGATCGCGGAATCAGCCCGCTGGCCCAGGAAGGCCTGGTGAAATGGGCTCTGTGCGGGCACTGGGGGCAGTCGCCGCGTATTTCGGATTTAGCGGAACAAAATAAGATTGTCGCCTATAACTATCCACAAGGGGTGCTGACTCAGGCTCTGCGTGCGTCTGCCGCCCACCAGCCGGGGATCCTCAGCGATATCGGGATTGGCACCTTCGTCGACCCGCGCCAACAGGGGGGCAAGCTCAATGAGGTCACCAAAGAAGACCTCATCAAGCTGGTGGAGATTGATAACAAAGAATATCTCTACTACAAAGCGATTGCGCCTACCGTCGCGTTTATCCGCGCCACCACCTGCGACAGCGAAGGCTATGCCTCGTTTGAAGATGAGGTGATGTACCTCGACGCGCTGGTGCTGGCTCAGGCGGTGCACAACCACGGTGGCATCGTGATGATGCAGGTGCAGAAAATGGTCAAGAAAGCCACGCTGCATCCTAAATCCGTACGTATCCCCGGCTATCTGGTGGATATCGTGGTGGTCGACCCAGACCAGACGCAACTGTACGGCGGCGCGCCGGTGAACCGGTTTATCTCGGGCGATTTCACCCTCGACGACAGCACCCAGCTCTCTCTGCCCCTCAACCAACGCAAACTGGTTGCCCGTCGCGCCTTGTTTGAAATGCGTAAAGGTGCGGTCGGTAACGTTGGCGTCGGCATCGCGGATGGCATTGGACTGGTGGCCCGTGAGGAAGGCTGTGCAGATGACTTTGTACTGACCGTTGAAACCGGCCCCGTGGGTGGGATCACCTCCCAGGGTGTCGCTTTTGGCGCAAACGTCAACACTCGCGCCATTCTTGATATGACCTCACAGTTTGACTTCTACCATGGCGGTGGGCTGGACGTCTGCTATCTGAGCTTTGCGGAAGTTGACCGCCATGGCAACGTCGGGGTGCACAAATTTAACGGCAAAATCATGGGAACTGGCGGCTTTATCGATATCAGCGCGACCTCAAAGAAAATTGTTTTCTGCGGCACGCTAACCGCTGGCAGTCTGAAAACAGAAGTGGCCGACGGTAAATTAACCATCGTCCAGGAAGGCCGGGTGAATAAATTCATCAGCGAACTGCCGGAAATCACCTTTAGCGGAAAAATCGCCCTCGAGCGCGGTCTGGACGTGCGCTACATCACCGAACGCGCGGTATTTACGCTAAAAGAGGACGGTCTGCATCTTATTGAAATTGCCCCTGGAGTGGATCTGGAGCGCGATATTCTGGCGAAAATGGATTTCGCACCGGTTATTTCACCAGACCTGAAACTGATGGATGAAAGATTATTTATCGACGCCACCATGGGTTTTGAACTGCCGGAAGCGGCGAATTAAAAGGAGTATGATGATGGACTTTTCTTTAACCGAAGAGCAAGAGCTGCTGCTTGCCAGTATCCGGGAACTGATCACCAGTAATTTTCCAGAGGAGTATTTCCGCACCTGCGACCAGACGGCGACCTACCCCAGAGAGTTTATGCGTGCGCTGGCGGATAACGGGATTTCCATGCTGGGCGTACCGGAAGAGTTCGGCGGTATTCCGGCAGACTATGTCACCCAAATGCTGGCCCTGATGGAAGTGTCAAAATGCGGCGCCCCGGCCTTTCTGATCACCAACGGGCAGTGTATTCACAGCATGCGCCGTTTCGGCTCGCCAGAACAACTGCGGAAAACGGCGGAAAGCACGCTGGAGACCGGCGATCCGGCCTATGCCCTGGCGTTAACCGAGCCAGGTGCGGGTTCTGACAACAACAGCGCCACCACCAGCTACACGCGCAAAGACGGCAAGGTGTACCTGAACGGCCAGAAGACGTTTATTACCGGCGCCAAAGAGTACCCATACATGCTGGTGCTGGCGCGCGATCCCGAGCCAAAAGATCCGAAGAAAGCCTTTACCCTCTGGTGGGTGGAGTCCAACAAGCCTGGGATCAAAATCAATCCGCTGCACAAAATCGGCTGGCATATGCTCAGCACCTGCGAAGTCTATCTCGACAACGTTGAGGTGGATGAAAGCGACATGGTGGGCGAAGAAGGCATGGGCTTTCTCAACGTGATGTATAACTTTGAGATGGAACGTCTGATCAACGCTGCGCGCAGTACCGGCTTCGCCGAATGCGCCTTTGAGGATGCCGCACGTTATGCCAACCAGCGCATTGCGTTTGGCAAACCGATTGGACACAACCAGATGATCCAGGAAAAGCTGGCGCTGATGGCAATCAAAGTCGACAACATGCGCAATATGGTGCTGAAGGTGGCATGGCAGGCCGATCAGGAGCAGTCACTGCGTACCAGCGCCGCGCTGGCGAAACTGTATTGTGCCCGCACCGCGATGGAAGTGATTGACGATGCAATTCAGATTATGGGCGGGCTGGGTTATACCGACGAAGCGCGTGTCTCCCGATTCTGGCGCGATGTCCGTTGTGAACGGATTGGCGGCGGGACGGATGAGATCATGATTTATGTCGCAGGTCGGCAGATCCTGAAGGATTATCAGAACAAGTAAGCGACAGGCCGGATACGGTACTTGCATCGTATCCGGCCATTCAAACGCTTACCGATGATGACACATATACTCAGACGTCGGACAACAGGCAGGCCTGCTCTGTCAGGCTGTTTTTAAACTGTTTACGATAATCGCCTGGCGAACAGCCGACGTGGCGCAAAAAAAGCTTCGCGAAGTGGTCGACATTTTCATACCCGACGCGCCAGGAAATTTCGGCCTGTGAATAATCAGTATTGGTTAAGGCAAATTTCGCTTCGGTCATCCGCCGCTGAATCACATAATTAATCGGTGAAATATGGTACTCGCGGGTGAATTCGTGACAAATATAGCTGACGCTGGCACGAAATTTTTTTGATAACTGCTCAAGCGTAATTTTCTCCCGATAATTATTATTGAGATAGACCAGAATATCTTTAATCAGAACATCTTTTTTAATATGTCCTTGTTCCGAACGATATGCATTTTTAAAGTTCTCAAAGAAGAGCACCGTCAACGCATAGGCAAAAGCATCGCAGACGGACGACGTCAGGCCATTTTTACTTTGCGGCAGCATCACCCCGAGCTCATTAAAAATACTTTTGATCACTTCTTTTCCCTGGCCGACGGCAACCACCGGACAGGAATGCGATTGTAGCAGTTGGTTTTCCTCCCAGCCCTGAAAGCGAAAGCCATACAGCGCACAGGTGTAGGTGGTGGCTGGCGCGTTCACATCCGATGTCACGGCGTGTAACCGCCCCCGCTCCACCACGACAATATCATCTTCGTGAGCCACATAAAGGGAAGAGTCGATCGTTAATCTGACGATGCCTTTTTTGACATAAATCAGCTCGGTCTCATTGTCATGAACATGATGACCGGACTCCCAACGGGGATCATCACTAATGACAAATCGGGAAAATCGCGGGGTTTTGCCCTGGTCAAAAAGGCTTTCCATGGCATTATCAAAGCAGCGTTGATACATGACAACCTCCACAAGCAGAAATTTATCCTGAACAATATAATGAGGATAAAATAAAGCGAGTATGGCGGTTATACAACTGTATTTAGTAAGGGCAAAACAAGATTATTTCCCTCACCTGCAAGATAATACGTTTAATTTTCTCAAATGATTTTCTACTCATTTCTTTTGTACGAGCGATCCCACTTTTTTTGCAAGATACCTGGTAACGAAAACAGATTGCTCCGTCGATAAAAAGCCGCCGTCTGTCGCACACTATTTCCAGTCAATTTTCACTTTCCGCCGGGGTGGCCTGATTGTCACTGTCGGTATGCGACTCACAGGAGATGCCATGAAAATAATAACCTGCTTTAAGCTGGTGCCTGAAGAACAGGACATTGTTGTTACGCCCGAGCAAGCGCTGAGCTTTGACAATGCGGACGCCAAAATCAGTCAGTTCGATCTCAACGCCATTGAGGCCGCAACGCAGTTGGCCACCGAGGCAGAGGATGAGATCGCGGCACTGACGGTGGGCGGCTTATTATTGCAAAACTCTAAAGTGCGTAAGGATGTGCTCTCCCGCGGGCCACATGCACTGTATCTGATGCAGGATGCACAGCTGGAACACGCGCTGCCAAAAGACACGGCGCAGGCCATTGCCGCCACAGTGGAAAAAATCGGATTCGATCTGCTCCTGTTTGGTGAAGGGTCTGGGGACCTTTATGCACAACAGGTTGGTCTACTGGTCGGTGAGATCCTGCAACTGCCAACCCTTAACGCCGTCAGCAGCCTCCAGCGTCAGGGCGATAAGCTGCTTGTAGAACGTACGCTGGAAGAGGACGTTGAGGTGATAGAACTGACACTTCCGGCCGTTATCTGCGTGACATCGGATATTAACGTGCCACGCATCCCCTCAATGAAAGCCATTCTTGGCGCCGGGAAAAAGCCCGTACACACATGGCAGGCAAGCGACATCGGCTGGAGTCAGGGCGAGCTGCGAGCAGAACTGGTTGCCATTACTGTACCACCACAAACGGCGCGTAAGCACATCATTCTGGATAACGATTCGCCGGAAGCCATCGCCGAACTGGCTGAACACCTGAAAAAAGCCCTGAACTGAGCCCAACGGAGAACACAATCATGAGTCAATTAACCCACGTCTGGGTATTTAGCGATAACGTTGAACGCTACGCAGAGCTGATGGCTGGCGCACGTCAGTGGGGTCAACAGGTCTATGCCATTGTTCAGGGTTCTGAGCAGGCGGCGCAGGTTAAGCCGCTCGGTGCTGACGGCATCATCGTACTGGATAAACCCTCCGACCTACAGCGAATCGAAAATTACGCCGAAACGCTGGCCGCGCAAATCCGGGAAAAAGGCGACGGTCTGCTGCTGATGGCAGCAACCAAGCGCGGCAAAGCGCTGGGCGCGCGTCTGAGTATTCAGCTGGATGCGGCCATGGTTAACGATGCAACGGCAGTGAGCGTTGAAGAGAACGCGCTGTTTGCCGAGCATCGTATGTATGGCGGCCTGGCGTTTGGCAAAGAAAAACTGAACAGCCCGCTGGCCATTATCACTCTCGCCCCTGGTGTACTGGAGCCGATTGAGGCGGATCCCACGCATGACTGCCCGGTGGTTACCGCCGAGTGGGTGGCCCCGCGCCAGGAGATCTTGTGTCAGGAACGTCGCGCCAAATCGCTCAGCAGCGTTGATTTAAGCAAAGCAAAACGCGTGGTAGGCGTCGGTCGCGGCCTGGCGGCACAAGACGACCTGAACATGGTGCGCGAACTGGCCACCGTACTCGGCGCGGAAGTGGGCTGTTCACGCCCTATCGCCGAAGGGGAAAACTGGATGGAGCGCGAGCGTTACATCGGCGTTTCCGGCGTGCTGCTGAAGTCCGAACTGTATCTGACGCTGGGTATTTCCGGACAGATCCAGCATATGGTGGGCGGCAATGGCGCGAAAGTGATTGTCGCCGTGAACAAAGATAAAAACGCGCCAATCTTTAACTATGCCGATTACGGACTGGTGGGCGATATCTACAAAGTGGTCCCTGCCCTGATCGCGCAGTTGCGCTAATTCTCACCTTGACCCACATCTCCCGCTGTGCAAACGGCGGGAAGGGAGCTTTAAGCATGTCGGATGAAAAATTTGATGCCATCGTCGTCGGTGCTGGCGTAGCGGGCACGGTGGCGGCGTACATCATGGCAAAAGCCGGACTCGATGTTCTGGTCATCGAGCGCGGTAACAGCGCGGGCAGTAAAAATATGACCGGGGGGCGTCTCTACGCCCATGTGATTGAGCGGATTATGCCCGGATTTGGCGAGAAGGCGCCCGTTGAACGCAAAGTCACCCGCGAGAAAATCTCGTTTATGACGGAAGAAAGCGCGATCACGCTGGATTACCATCGCGAACAGCCGGATGTACCGACTCAGGCATCGTACAGCGTGTTGCGCAACCGTCTCGACCCGTGGCTGATGGAGCAAGCCGAAGCGGCTGGCGCACAATTTATCCCTGGCGTGCGCGTGGATGCGCTGATTCGTGAAGGCAACCAGGTCACAGGCGTACAGGCTGGCGACGATATTCTCGAAGCCAACGTGGTGATCCTCGCTGATGGCGTCAATTCAATGTTGGGCCGTTCGCTGGGCATGGTACCTGCCTCATCGGCGCACCATTACGCTGTCGGTGTGAAAGAGTTGATTGGCCTCTCCCCGGAACAAATCAACGACCGTTTTAATCTGTCCGGAAATGAAGGCGCGGCGTGGTTATTCGCAGGATCACCGTCAAACGGCCTGATGGGCGGCGGGTTCCTTTATACCAATCGCGATTCCGTCTCCCTCGGGCTGGTATGCGGGCTGGGCGACATGCCCCATGCGCAGAAAAGCGTACCGCAGATGCTGGAAGATTTTAAACAGCACCCTGCCGTTCGTCCGTTGATTCAGGGCGGCAAATTGCTGGAGTACTCGGCACATATGGTGCCAGAAGGCGGACTGGCGATGGTGCCGGAGCTGGTAGGCGACGGTGTGATGATTGTCGGTGACGCTGCGGGCTTTTGTCTGAACCTCGGTTTTACGGTACGCGGAATGGATTTAGCCATCGCCTCTGCCGAAGCGGCGGCACACGCCGCGATTGGGGCCAAAGAGCGCAAGGACTTCTCTGCCCGCACGCTTGCGCAATACAAACACGAGCTGGAGAAAGGGTGCGTTATGCGTGATATGCAGCATTTCCGTAAGATCCCGGCGCTGATGGAGAATCCGCGCCTGTTCACCCAGTACCCGCGAATGGTGGCGGACATCATGAATGACATATTCACCATTGATGGCAGCCCGAATCAGCCGATGCGCAAAATGATCCTGTCACATGCAAAACAGATCGGGCTGATGAATCTGCTCAAAGATGGCATTAAGGGAGTCACGGCGCTATGAGCCAGGAAAATCGCGTTAACGTCGACGTCAAACTGGGCGTCAATAAATTCCATGTTGATGAGGGCCATCCGCACATCATTCTGGCGGCGAACCCGGACAGCAAAGAGTTTCAAAAATTGCTGAATGCCTGCCCTGCCGGACTCTATAAGCAGGATGAGGCAGGTACGATTCACTTTGATTCCGCGGGCTGTCTGGAGTGCGGAACCTGCCGGGTGCTGTGTGGTGAGACGATCCTCGAAAAATGGGAGTACCCCGCAGGCACGTTTGGCGTGGATTTCCGCTACGGCTGAAACGACGGATGGGCACAAATGCCGGAGAGTGACGCCAGGCGTCTTATCCGGCCTGCAATCCCCTACTCCCCCCTTGATAGACCGGGAACCTCCGATGAGTGTCACATTAACGTTTGACGCCGGGCGGCGGGACGCATACCGCAAGCTTGGCTTTTGGGGCGATGCCTCGCTGGGAGACTACTGGCAACATACCGCACGCAGCGTGCCAGACAAAATCGCCGTCGTGGATAACCACGGTACGGAATTCACTTACGCCGCCCTCGACCACGCGGCAAGCTGTCTGGCGAGCTGGATGTTGGCGAACGGCATTCAGCCCGGCGACCGCGTCGCTTTTCAGCTTCCCGGCTGGTGCGAATTTACCGTTATCTATCTCGCCTGTCTGAAAACCGGCGCCGTATCCGTTCCCCTGCTGCCCGCCTGGCGCGAAGCCGAGCTGGTGTGGGTGCTGAACAAATGTCAGGCAAAACTGTTTTTCGCCCCAACCGTGTTTAAACAGACGCGCCCGGTCGATTTGATCTTGCCCCTGCAAAACCAGTTGCCACATCTGCAACACGTTATCGGCGTCGATAAACTGGCACCGGCGACAACCTCGCTCGCGCTCAGCCAGATCGTTGCGGACAACGCGCCACTTGCCTGTCATATTCAGGTTCACGGCGACGAGCTGGCCGCCGTGCTGTTTACCTCTGGCACCGAGGGACTGCCAAAAGGCGTCATGCTCAGCCACAACAATATTCTCGCCAGCGAGCGGGCCTACTGCGCGCGTCTGAATCTGACCTGGCTGGACGTCTTTCTGATGCCAGCGCCGCTGGGACACGCCACCGGTTTTTTACACGGCGTGACGGCACCGTTTCTGATCGGCGCGCGCAGCGTGCTACTGGATATTTTTACCCCAACGGCCTGCCTTGCGCTTCTGGAGCAACAGCGCTGTACCTGCGTCTTAGGGGCGACGCCGTTTGTGTACGACCTGCTCTGTACTGTGGAACGGCAGCCTGCCGATCTCTCTTCGCTGCGTTTCTTTTTGTGCGGAGGAACGACCATTCCGCAGCGCATTGCTCGCGACTGCCAGCAGCGCGGCATTAAACTGCTCAGCGTTTATGGTTCGACGGAAAGCTCGCCGCATGCGGTAGTGAATCTCGACGCCCCCCCTTCCCGTATGATGAATACCGATGGCTACGCGGCGGCAGGCGTGGAGATCAGAATTGTTGATGAGGCGCGTAATCCCGTGCCTCCGGGCGTTGAAGGGGAAGAGGCATCGCGTGGACCGAACGTCTTTATGGGCTATCTTGACGAGCCTGAGTTAACCGCCCGGGCGCTGGATAGCGAGGGCTGGTACTACAGTGGCGATCTCTGTCGGATGGACGAGGCGGGCTACATTCAGATAACCGGGCGCAAGAAAGATATTATCGTTCGGGGCGGAGAAAACATCAGCAGTCGCGAAGTGGAAGATATTCTGTTGCAGCACCCCCGCATTCACGATGCCTGTGTGGTTGCTATGCCGGACGAACGTTTAGGCGAGCGTTCCTGTGCCTACATCGTGCTGAAAGCGCCGCATCATTCACTGTCGCTGGAAGAAGTGGTTGCCTTCTTTAGCCGTAAACGGGTAGCGAAATATAAGTATCCAGAGCACATTGTGGTGGTCGAAAAGTTACCCAGAACGGCATCCGGGAAGATCCAAAAGTTCCTGTTACGCCAGGATATTATTCAGCGGTTAGCGTCGGAATGCCGTGAGGCATAAATTGCCGGATGGCGGCGCATCGCCATCCGGCTGTACCTTACTTCTTCAGTTCCGCCAGGCTCAGCCAGGTCTGGACAACGGTATCCGGGTTCAGCGACAGGCTGTCGATCCCCTCTTCCATCAGCCAGGCGGCAAAGTCTTCATGGTCAGACGGACCCTGACCGCAAATCCCGACGTATTTACCCTGTTTCTTCGCGGCGCGAATCGCCATCGACAGCAGCGCTTTCACCGCGTCGTTACGCTCATCAAACAGCTCTGATACCACACCAGAGTCACGATCCAGACCCAGCGCCAACTGTGTCATGTCGTTAGAACCGATCGAGAAGCCGTCAAAGTATTGCAGGAACTGTTCAGCCAGCAGGGCATTGGACGGGATCTCACACATCATGATGATCTTCAGACCATTTTCGCCGCGTTTCAGCCCCTGACGCGCCAGCTCTTCCACGACCGCTTTTGCCTGCTCAACGGTACGGACGAACGGGATCATGATTTCGACGTTAGTCAGTCCCATCTCATTACGCACGCGTTTCACCGCGTCGCATTCCAGCGCAAAGCAATCACGGAAGCTGTCCGACACATAGCGACCCGCGCCACGGAAGCCCAGCATCGGGTTCTCTTCCTCTGGCTCGTAGCGTTCACCACCCACCAGGTTTGCGTACTCATTCGACTTAAAGTCGGACAAACGCACAATCACGCGTTTCGGCCAGAACGCCGCGCCGAGGGTGGCGATCCCTTCCGTCAGGCGACCTACGTAAAATTCACGCGGAGAATCAAAGCCTTTCATCATCTCGCGGATTTCGTTTTGCAGTTTGGCATCTTGATCGTCAAACTCCAGCAGCGCACGCGGGTGGACGCCAATCATACGGTTGATGATAAATTCCAGACGCGCCAGGCCAACGCCTTCGTTTGGCAGACAGGCGAAGTCAAACGCCCGATCCGGGTTACCGACATTCATCATCACCTTCAGCGGCAGATCCGGCATCGTATCGACGCTGGAGCTCTTAACGCTGAAGTCGAGCATGTCGGCGTACACGTAGCCTGTATCGCCTTCTGCGCAGGAAACGGTGACCTTCTCGTCATCCTTCATGCGCTCAGTGGCATCGCCGCAGCCTACCACCGCCGGGATCCCCAGTTCACGCGCGATAATGGCCGCGTGACAGGTACGACCGCCACGGTTAGTGACAATCGCCGCCGCTTTTTTCATGATCGGTTCCCAGTCCGGGTCGGTCATGTCGGTGACCAGCACGTCGCCAGGCTCAATGCGGTTCATCTCGCTTATGTCGTGAATGACTTTTACCGGGCCTGCCCCGATGCGGTGACCGATAGCACGGCCTTCCGCAATGATTTTGCCCTGCGCGTGCAGCGTGTAACGCTCCATCACCTGGCCGCGAGAACGCACGGTTTCCGGACGTGCCTGGACGATGAACAGTTTGCCGGTATGGCCATCTTTCGCCCACTCGATGTCCATCGGACGACCGTAGTGTTTTTCAATCTGTACCGCCTGCTTCGCCAGTTCCTGCACTTCGTCGTTGGTGAGGGAGAAAATATCACGGCTTTCCTGCGGCACATCTTCAATGGTGACCTGTTTGCCGTGTTCCTGGGTCGGCGCATAGACCATGCGGATTTTTTTCGAGCCCATCGTGCGGCGCACAATAGACGGGCGATTGGCCGCCAGCGTCGGTTTATGGACATAGAACTCATCCGGGTTTACCGCGCCCTGCACCACCATCTCGCCCAGCCCCCACGCGGAGGTGATAAACACCACCTGGTCAAAGCCAGATTCAGTATCGATGGAGAACATCACGCCGGACGACGCCAGATCGGAACGCACCATCCGCTGGACACCCGCAGAGAGCGCCACGCCACGGTGGTCATAGCCCTGGTGAACGCGATAGGATATTGCGCGGTCGTTAAACAGCGAGGCAAACACGTGCTTCACGGCGACCAGTACGGCGTCAAAGCCCTGGACGTTGAGGAAGGTTTCCTGCTGCCCGGCAAAAGAGGCATCCGGCATATCTTCCGCAGTGGCAGATGAACGCACGGCGAAAGAAGCATGTTGATCGTCCGCGGAGAGTTGTGCGTAGGCATCGCGGATAGCATTTTCCAGCTCAGGCTGGAAAGGAGTGTCGATAATCCACTGGCGGATCTGCGCGCCGGCCTTCGCTAACGCGTTAACATCGTCAATATCCGTTTGATCCAGCAGTTCATAGATGCGCTGGTTTACACCGCTCTGGTCCAGAAACTGGTTAAACGCATCGGCGGTTGTGGCAAAACCATTCGGTACCGATACACCCATACCGGAAAGGTTAGTAATCATTTCACCCAGGGAGGCATTTTTGCCCCCAACTCTGTCTACATCATTCATGCCGAGTTGGTTATACCAAAGCACCAGCGGTGACGAGCCATTGTTGGACATCGAACAATCCTTTTGTGATAAATGAACGAGTTTAGGAAACGCTTAATTACGTATTTATCTTTGCATATTTAACCCGCTTAAAAAAACGGTGAATCGTTCAAGCAAATATATTTTTTATTTTTTCGGACAGTTTACCCATTTGCGCAAACCCGCGAATGGCGGGCGATCCCCACAAAATGTGTCGGTATAAACATCTGTTCCATAAAATGAAATGCACTTTTCATAAAATATAAAAATACCATTTCATTTTCAAAATAAGCGTTATTTTCTACGCTTCAGAGTAATTTTAATTTATGCTTTCAGAGAATTATGACTGACTTTCAGGGTGTGAAAATGGATAATGCTGTAGATCGTCACGTGTTTTATATTTCCGATGGAACAGCAATTACCGCTGAAGTGTTGGGCCATGCGGTGATGTCACAGTTCCCCGTCACTATCAGCAGTATTACGCTGCCGTTTGTTGAAAATGAGAACCGCGCCCGCGCCGTTAAAGACCAAATCGACGCCATTTATCAACAAACCGGCGTGCGCCCTTTGGTGTTCTATTCGATTGTATTACCGGAGATCCGTTCCATCATTCTGCAAAGCGAAGGCTTCTGTCAGGATATCGTGCAGGCGCTGATCACCCCGCTACAGCACGAGATGAAACTCTACCCCACGCCGATTGCTCACCGGACGCACGGGCTGAATCCGGGTAACCTGAACAAGTACGATGCGCGAATCGCCGCCATTGATTATACCCTTGCCCACGATGACGGCATTTCGTTGCGCAACCTGGACCAGGCGCAGGTGATTTTGTTAGGCGTCTCGCGCTGCGGCAAAACGCCCACCAGCCTCTACCTGGCAATGCAGTTTGGCATCCGCGCGGCAAACTATCCTTTTATTGCCGACGACATGGACAATCTGGTTCTGCCTGCATCGTTAAAACCCCTGCAACATAAGCTGTTTGGTCTGACGATTGACCCTGAACGTCTGGCCGCCATCCGCGAAGAGCGCCGGGAAAACAGTCGCTATGCCTCCCTGCGTCAGTGCCGTATGGAAGTGGCCGAAGTCGAGGCGCTCTACCGTAAGAACCAGATCCCGTGGTTGAACAGTACTAACTATTCAGTTGAAGAGATTGCCACCAAAATCCTCGATATCATGGGATTAAGTCGACGCATGTACTAATAAACTAGTTCACGAGTTCTGTTTTTTTGTTATCATACCGTTCTGCCGCGAGGTGTGACGCACCTCGCACTTGAAATCAGCAGGGATTGGTTTAAGGTTGTGCCCATCACTTCCCGGTACCTCTGCCGTAGAAGCCACAAATTTCTGAGAATTGTCATGAACAGAACCGATGAACTGCGTACCGCGCGTATAGACAGTCTGGTCACGCCCGCTGAACTTGCGCAACGGCATCCTGTGTCGACCGCCGTCGCCAGCCACGTCACCGACTCCCGACGCCGGATAGAAAGAATATTGAATGGTGAAGACCGCCGCTTGCTGGTTATTGTAGGTCCGTGCTCCATTCACGATCTCGATGCCGCGCTGGAGTATGCCACGCGTTTACAGGCGCTGCGCACGCAGCATCAGGCGCGCCTGGAAATCGTCATGCGCACCTATTTTGAAAAACCACGTACCGTTGTCGGCTGGAAGGGACTCATTTCCGACCCGGATCTCAACGGCAGCTATCGCGTGAATCACGGCATTGAACTGGCGCGTAAACTGCTGTTGCAGGTCAATGAACTGGGCATCCCAACCGCGACGGAATTTCTCGATATGGTGACCGGTCAATTTATTGCCGACTTGATCAGTTGGGGCGCCATTGGCGCGCGGACCACCGAAAGCCAGATCCACCGCGAAATGGCCTCGGCGCTCTCCTGCCCGGTCGGCTTTAAAAACGGGACCGACGGAAATACCCGTATCGCCGTTGACGCGATCCGCGCTTCCCGCGCCAGCCATATGTTCCTCTCACCCGATAAAACCGGTCAGATGACCATTTATCAGACCAGCGGCAACCCTTATGGCCATATCATTATGCGCGGTGGCAAAAAGCCGAACTACCATGCTGAAGATATTG
This sequence comes from Citrobacter sp. CFNIH10, assembly GCF_002934585.1. NCBI lineage: Bacteria > Pseudomonadati > Pseudomonadota > Gammaproteobacteria > Enterobacterales > Enterobacteriaceae > Citrobacter > Citrobacter sp. CFNIH10. The sequence continues at coordinate 3,598,391 of NZ_CP026216.1, read as the reverse complement.
CTGCAGCCTGCGATACGCTGCATGAATTTGATTTACCAGAACATCTGGTCGTCGATTTCAGCCACGGCAACTGCCAGAAGCAGCATCGCCGTCAACTGGATGTCTGTGATGATATTTGCCAGCAAATCCGTAACGGATCGACAGCCATCGCCGGCATTATGGCGGAAAGCTTCCTGCGTGAAGGTACGCAGAAAATTATCAGCGGGCAGCCGCTGGTTTATGGTCAGTCGATAACCGATCCTTGCCTTAATTGGGAAGACACTGAACTGCTGCTGAGCAAACTGGCCTCGGCGGTGGACAGCCGCTTCTGAACGTCCGCCCATCCGTACAGGGTGGGCATATTCTCTCCCCTTTTCGCAAACTACCACATTTAATACTTGTTGTTATCGTGCACTTTATTGATAATAAAAATCATTGTTACATTAATTATTATTAATAAATCGTGATACCCGTATGGATAACATTGAATCACCCCGCCTTAAGGAACGAGAAAACGCGGCTCTCCCACCTGCGCCCATCCGCAAGATCAGCAGTCAGAAACTGTTAGGTGATGACGGTAAAGTGATTATCGATCACAACGGTCAGGAATACCTGCTGCGTCAAACGCAGGCAGGTAAACTCTTGCTGACCAAATAGCGCTTCAGCTTGAACAGCTGACTTCCAGGCGTTTGCCCCAGTCCGGCGGACGCTGGCTGTAGTCATCATCGCGATCGCGGAAAGGCTCGCGCAATATGGCATGTAAGCGATGCAGTTCACTCATGTCGCCTTTCTCCGCCGCCGCAATCGCCCGCTGCGCCAGCCAGTTACGCAGCACCACCGCAGGATTGGCGCTCAGCATTAGCGACTGACGCGCAGCATCATCGACTGCATCGCGCTGCAAACGCGTTCTGTAACGTGTGAACCAGTCATCAAAGGCGTCGCGATCGATAAATTCGTCGCGCAGTGGAGAGGCGGCATTCTGCTGCTCTGTCATGCTTAGCATGCGGAAAGTACGGGTATAGTCACTGTGCTCGCGGGCCATCAGGCTGAACAATTCGTTCAACAGATCGTTGTCATCTTTTTGTTCGGTCATGAACCCCAGTTTCTGCCGCATCCGCTGACCGTAGCGCGTCAGTAGCGCCACCTGGTACCCGTCGAGGGCATCATTGAGCGCCTCAACGGTGATGAAGGGCGACAGACTTTGCGCAAGGCGCTGAAGATTCCACAAACCTACCGCCGGTTGATTGTCAAAGCTGTAGCGCCCCTGGTGGTCAGAATGGTTGCAAATGAAGCCCGGTTCATAGTCGTCCAGGAACCCAAACGGACCGTAGTCCATCGTCAGCCCGAGGATCGACATGTTATCGGTGTTCATCACCCCGTGCGCGAAACCCACGGTTTGCCAGTCGGCGATCAGTGACGCGGTCCGCGCGACCACGTCGCGAAACCAGAGAATGTACTTATCGGCGTCTTGCTGGAGATGCGGCCAGTAATGACGAATGGCGAAATCCGCCAGTTGCTGAACTTTTTCCGGCTCGCGACGGTAATAGAAATGCTCAAAATGACCGAAGCGCAAGTGGCTTTGCGCCAGTCGCATCAGCATCGCCCCCGCCTCCACCGTTTCGCGGTAAACCGGTGTTTCGCTGGTGACAATCGTCAGCGCCCGGGTCGTCGGTATCCCCAGGTAGTGCATCGCTTCACTGGCAAGGCTTTCACGGATCGTGGAGCGCAATACCGCACGACCATCACCCATGCGTGAATACGGCGTCAAACCCGCGCCTTTCAGGTGCCAGTCCATTGTGCTGCCATCGGCAAGCAACTGCTCACCGAGCAGAATGCCGCGCCCGTCACCCAGTTGACCCGCCCAGACGCCGAACTGATGACCGCTATAGACCTGCGCCAGCGGAGACATCCCCGGCAACAGCGCCTCGCCGCCCCAGACACCCACCGGGCTGTCAGGATGAAAAAGGGAATCGGGGATGCCCAGTTGTTCGGCAAGCGCATCGTTGTGCCAAATCAGTCGCGAGTGATTCAGCGGTGTTGGCGACAGAGCGGTAAATGTTGCTGGCAGTTCATCGCGCCAGCGGGTTGTAAAAGACAGGGTCATAGGGCCTCCTGCCTGTAGTGTAGACGGTTATTTCCGTCATAAACACCAGCAAACAGAAAGGTTATCCGTGGAGTAATTGGGTGACCTGACTGGCCGTGACGGCAGGCCACAGCCCGCCCTGCATACCGCTAAAACCGAATGGCGTCACGCGGGTCAACATCGCTTCGCTGTCGATACCGGCGATCATCAGCGATTCGCAATAAGGCGACACTTGCGAAAGGATGGCGCGCATGAACGGTTCGAAGGAAAGACGAGTGGCCCGACGATGGACAAAATTCCGGTCGAGGATAATTCGTTTAAATAATCCATCGAATATGGCTTTGTTGGCACTTTCCCCTGCGCCGAAATTGGCCAGTACCAGAGGAAAACGTTCAGCCAGCGCATGCAACGTTTTATTCTCTTTGCCTTCAGACAGTTCGGGAAAATTCTCATTTATCATGAGTTCGAGAAACGAAAACCGTTTAACGGCAGAAACGCACTCACTATTGGTTAATAATAACGGTACAACTGCCGGGGTTATATAAATCCAGGCGACAAGTTTATGTTGAATAAAAAAATGTTGGCACGTTTCGATCAGCGCCAGCTTTTCGATAAATAACTGGCACTGTTCTTCGGGAGAAAGTCGCGGAAGCACCAGTTCAGTTGGGATACGAACGTCACCGTCTTCACTGACAAAGTTTGCGATAACGCTTAAACCGATAAGTTTTCGTTGTACATTCCTGGCGGGCTGAAAATAGAGTTCAGAATGATACACATTATCCAGTGAAACATTCATCACGGCAGTCCCACATACAGGGAGTGATTCGGCAACCTATTACACAGGATGTCGTCATCCATCTTTTTTAATGCCAGAAGGAAAATGTTCATGTTGTCCTTTTCACCCGGAGCCCCGGTTCCTTAGTATTCAGCTTATCCTGATTATAAACGCTTATCCAGCATTGTTCTTTTTTCGACAATAAAAGCGAGGGACATCCTCAATCGAAATAACGCCCTACGACTAAATGCGTCTCGCCTGCCAAAAGTTTTTCCGCCAGTAGACATTATCCAGCGACGAACGCATCACACCACGACTGGTTGATGCATGAATAAACTGACCGTTAGTATCATAAATACCCACATGTAAACCGCTCTCTCCCGACCCGGTTTTGAAAAACACCAGATCGCCAGGCAACAAGTCGTCCTTATCGATTTCCGTCCCCAGTTTTGCCTGTTGACGGGTTTCGCGCGGCAGCTGCAAAGAGAACTGATCGCGCATGGTCATCAGCACAAAACCGGAACAATCCACACCACCGCGACTCATGCCGCCGTAACGATAGGGCGTCCCGCGCCAGGTCTGGAGTTGATCATTTAAGCCGGCAATCACGGTAATGGAATCAGAGAGCCGGGCATTGGGCGGCGGCGCTCGGTGGCTACTACATCCGGCCAACAACAGTGCTGTGCAAAAAAGAAACCAGAAACGCATTCAGGCGAATCCTCTGTATTTTTATTCTTCACCCCTTATAGCGGGTATTTACGCGGGTTTTCAAGAAACCATTTCGTTTAAGTGGTTGATATAATCATTCTGTGACCTTCGATGTCAAGACGCCGGAAGTGCAGACCATACGCCTGCGCTAAATGCGCTGGCGTCAGCACTTCATCACGTGGACCGCTGGCGAGCAGTTTCCCCTGTTTGAGCAACCACGCCCGGTGCGCGTGGCGCAAGGTATGATTCAGGTCGTGACTGCTCATCACGATGGCAATCCCCTGCTGGCACAGGCGGTGCAGAATGCGATCCAGCGCATTTTGCTGCGCGACATCAAGGCTGTTCATGGGCTCATCGAGGAGCAATAGCTGCCCCTGTGGGTTGGTCTCTGGCGCGATTTGCAGGATCACCGCGGCAAGACGGACGCGCTGCCATTCCCCACCTGAGAGCTCCTTCGCATTGCGTTCAAGTTTGTCCGCCAGCCCCAGCGACTCGGCCACCGCCATCAACTGGTCTGTGCGCGTTTTGTCTGGCTGATGTAGCGTCAGGAAGTGCCATACCGGCATCGCGAAGGGCGGATTTTGCTGCTGCGCCAGATAAGCACGATGGCGGGCAAGTTTAGCGGCGGGCCACAATGCCAGCTCAGTCCCCGCCAGAGCGATCGTTCCCGCCCCACTGGTTAACCCTGCCATCCGCGCCAGCAGCGTGCTCTTTCCGGCGCCGTTCGGCCCCACAAGATGCAGGATCTCCCCTGCCCGAATCTCGCCGGACAGAGGCCCTAACCGGGTCGATTCCGCCACATCCTGTAACTGCATCACTGAAGACATTATTTAGCCAACGCGAGTTTGATGCTTTCCATCACAATCGGATCTTCCGGCGTCATATCCGGAGAGAAACGCTGTATCACTTTGCCATCACGGCCTACGAGGAACTTCTCAAAGTTCCACAGGATATCGTCAGGATAGAGCGGCGCACGCCCTTTGCTGGCCATTCGCTCATAGAAACCACTCTCTTCAGGGGCTACAGCCGTCGGTGCCGCCTCAATCAGTTTCTGGTACAGCGGATGACGCCCCTCCCCGTTTACCTCAATCTTGCTGAACATCGGGAAGGTCACGCCCCAGGTCGTCGCGCACCAGGTTTTGATCTCGTCATCACTGCCAGGTTCCTGCCCAAGGAACTGATTGCAGGGAAAGCCCAGCACAATAAAGCCACGGTCGGCCCACGCTTTCTGAATATTTTCCAGTTGCTCATACTGTGGGGTAAGTCCGCATTTTGAAGCTACGTTAACAATCAGCAGAACATTACCTGTGTATTTCTCAAGCGTGGTCACTTCGCCATCAATCGTTGTCACTACCGTGTTCAGAATCGAGTCTTGCATAGCTTCTCCAGGATCGTGAGTGATTCAAATACCAGCTTCTAATCATAGACTGTCTTGTCGTACCTAACGTCCGGCTTTGAGTAACAGCCAGATAAAAACCGGTGCGCCGAGCGTCGCGGTGACCACGCCAATCGGCAATTCGGCGGAGGCCAGCGCCAGGCGAGCGACCACATCGGCCAGCAGCAGCGCAATGGCCCCCGCCAGCGCACAGGCAGGTAACAGCACGCGATGGTCCGTTAAGCCGCACAGGCGTAAAATATGGGGGATGACCAGGCCAATAAAACCAATGGCCCCGGCCAGCGCCACGCTGACACCGACCATCCATCCGGTGGCAACCACCAACAGATTTCGCCAGAACCACAAGGGGAGTCCCAGTTGTCGGGCAGAGGTTTCCCCCAACGCCAGCATGTTCATCGCCTGCGACTGGCAGCAGATCCACACCAGCACCGGAATCAGGGCCAGCATCAGCCAGGACTGCTCCCAGTTAACGCCACCGAATCCCCCCATCATCCAGTACATCAACTGACGCAGATCGAATGAGGTAGAAAAATAGATGGCCCAGGTCATCAGCGCACTACAGATAATCCCCAGCGCCACGCCGGCAAGCAGCAGGCGGCTGGTCGAAAGATGACGACGGGCAAAACGCAGGAGGATCAACGTGATGACCAGCGCACCGGCAATCGCGCACAGTCCAAGCGCCCAGTGCGGCAGTATACCCTTCCCCAGCAGCACGGCGGCGATCAGCCCCACGCCCGCACCGTTGGAGACGCCGAGCAACCCCGGCTCCGCGAGCGGGTTTTCAAACAGCGCCTGCATCACTGCGCCGGACAAAGCCAGCGCCGCGCCCACCAGCAGAACCGCCAGCGCGCGCGGAAGGCGAATTTGCCAGACAAAGAGTTCGCCACGCGGCGTCAGCCAGTCAGCGGGCGATATCCACTGCTCTCCGGCGCACAGGCTCAACCACAGTGTCAGTAACATCAGTACCGACAGACTCAGGATCCAGCGCACATGTTGTCGCTGTTGTTGACGGGCAAAAGTCAGCATGATTTCCGTTCAACTGAAAAGGATGTCATTGATTCTACGGTGCGATACCCCCGCAGAAAAGAAAAAAGGCCGCAAAAGCGGCCTTTTTGGTTAGATCTGATTACTCATCTTTGGGCGAAGCGTTTTCGACTCGGCTCTTTAACTTCTGTCCGGGTCTGAAGGTCACCACGCGCCGTGCTGTAATGGGAATATCTTCGCCCGTTTTCGGGTTACGTCCCGGACGTTGATTCTTATCACGCAGATCGAAGTTACCAAAACCAGAGAGTTTTACCTGCTCACCGTTTTCCAGAGCACGACGGATCTCTTCGAAAAACAGTTCGACCAGTTCTTTGGCATCCCGCTTGCTAAGCCCAAGCTTATCAAACAGATATTCTGACATTTCAGCTTTTGTAAGCGCCATAGGTTCAATCCCTCAATGATGCCTGGAATCGCTCTTTTAATGCCTCTACACATTTGGCGACGGTAGCGGCAATCTCCTCTTCTTCGAGTGTACGGCTGGTATCCTGAAGGATCAGGCTAATGGCGAGGCTCTTATACCCCTCCGCAACACCCTTACCACGGTACACGTCAAATAAGTTTACGCCAACTACCTGATTTACGCCAACTTTCTTACACTCGGATAAAATATCAGCAGCGGGAACGTTTTCGGCGACGACCACAGCGATGTCGCGACGGTTCGCCGGGAAGCGTGAAATCTCGCGCGCCTGAGGCACCACGCGGTCTGCGAGCTTGTTCCACTCCAGTTCGAACACCAGAGTACGGCCATTGAGATCCAGCTTACGTTCCAGCTCAGGATGAACAACACCAATGAAACCAATGCGTTCACCTTTCAGATAAATCGCGGCTGACTGTCCCGGATGCAGTGCCGGATTGGCTTCTGCTCTGAACTGAATGTCACCGAGTTTACCGGTCAGATCCAACACCGCTTCCAGATCGCCCTTCAAATCATAGAAATCAACGGTCTCTTTTGCCAGATCCCAGTGCTCATCATAGCGGTTACCGCAAATAACCCCCGCCAGCATCAGATCCTGACGAATGCCCAGATTGGCCTGGGTATCCGGCACAAAACGCAGCCCACTTTCAAAAATACGTACGCGGTTCTGTTGACGATTCTGGTTATAGACCACCGTTGCCAGTAACCCCGTCCACAACGACAGACGCATTGCCGACATTTCACTGGAGATCGGGCTTGGCAGCAGCAGCGCCTCTTCACCCGGATGGAGCAACTGCTGCACTTTCGGGTCGACAAAGCTGTAAGTTATGACTTCCTGGTAGCCTTTGTCATTCAACAGCGTTTTCACACGCTTCAGCGACAAATTCGCTTCACGGTGTGTCCCCATGATCAGACCCGCCTGGATCGGTTCATCAGGGATGTTGTCGTAGCCATACACGCGGGCGACTTCTTCAACCAGGTCTTCTTCAATTTCCATGTCGAAGCGCCAGCTTGGCGCAACGGCTTGCCACTCGCCTTGACCTTCGGTCACTTCACAGCCCAAACGGCGCAGGATATCGCTGACCTGTGCATCGGCAATGTGATGGCCAATCAGACGATCCAGCTTGCTGCGACGCAGCGTAATGGTCGCGCGCTTCGGCAGCGTGGTTTCATCCGTCACATCAATGATCGGACCAGCTTCGCCGCCGCAGATGTCAATCAGCAAACGGGTAGCACGTTCCATCGCTTTGTACTGCAGAGCCGGATCCACACCGCGCTCATAACGGTGAGACGCATCGGTATGCAGACCATGACGACGTGCGCGACCGGTAATTGACAGTGGGCTGAAGAAAGCGCATTCCAGCAGCACATTTTGCGTTTCATCATTCACGCCAGAATGCTCACCACCGAAGATACCGCCCATCGCCAGCGCTTTATGATGATCGGCAATTACCAACGTATCAGCGTTAAGCTTTGCTTCTGTGCCATCAAGCAGTACCAGCGTTTCGCCCTCTTTCGCCATGCGCACGACAATCCCGCCTTCAATGCGGTCTTTATCAAAGGCGTGCATCGGCTGACCCAGCTCAAGCAATACATAGTTGGTCACGTCAACCACGGCATCAATGGAGCGGATACCGCAACGGCGCAGTTTTTCTTTCATCCACAGCGGCGTTGGCGCTTTCACGTTGATGCCTTTGACGACACGCCCCAGATAGCGCGGGCAGGCGTCGGTGGCGTCTACGGTAATCGGCAGGACATCAGTGACGGTTGCTGCTACCGGCGTGATTTCCGGCTCAACCAGCGGCGCTTTGTTCAGCACAGCCACGTCACGGGCGACACCGATGATGCCTAAGCAGTCAGCACGGTTAGGGGTCACGCTGATCTCAATGGTGTTGTCATCAAGCTTCAGGTATTCGCGGATGTCGGTACCGATCGGCGCATCGGCCGGCAGTTCAATAATGCCGCTGTGATCGTCTGAAATCCCCAGCTCGGAGAAGGAGCACAGCATGCCTTCAGACGGCTCGCCACGCAGCTTAGCGGCTTTAATTTTGAAATCGCCCGGCAGAACGGCACCGATGGTAGCGACGGCCACCTTCAGGCCCTGACGGCAGTTTGGTGCGCCGCAGACGATGTCGAGCAGACGTTCGCCGCCCACGTTCACTTTCGTGACGCGCAGTTTGTCAGCGTTCGGATGCTGACCGCATTCAACCACTTCACCCACGACGACGCCATTAAATGCACCGGCGACCGCTTCAACACCGTCAACTTCCAGGCCTGCCATGGTGATTTGATTCGACAGCGCGTCGCTATCGATAGCCGGGTTAACCCACTCGCGTAACCACAGTTCACTGAATTTCATTGTTTTATCCTGCCTTTATTTAAACTGTTTGAGGAAACGCAGATCGTTTTCGAAGAACGCACGCAGGTCAGTCACACCGTAACGCAACATGGTCAGACGCTCCATCCCCATCCCAAATGCGAAACCTGAGTAGATTTCCGGGTCGATACCAACGTTACGCAGAACGTTCGGATGCACCATGCCGCAACCCAGCACTTCCAGCCATTTACCGTTTTTACCCATCACGTCCACTTCGGCAGACGGCTCAGTAAACGGGAAATAGGAAGGACGGAAACGAATCTGCAAATCTTCTTCAAAGAAGTTACGCAGGAAGTCATGCAGCGTCCCTTTCAGATTGGTAAAGCTGATGTTGGTATCCACAATCAGGCCTTCCATCTGGTGGAACATCGGGGTGTGCGTCTGATCGTAGTCGTTACGATACACGCGACCCGGCGCGATAATGCGAATCGGCGGCTGCTGATCTTTCATGGTACGGATCTGTACGCCGGATGTCTGGGTACGCAGCAGACGCGTTGCATCAAACCAGAAGGTGTCGTGATCGGCGCGAGCCGGGTGGTGACCAGGAATATTCAGCGCATCGAAGTTGTGGTAGTCATCTTCGATTTCCGGGCCGGTCGCCACGGTAAAGCCAAGCTCGCCAAAGAAGCTTTCAATGCGATCGATGGTACGGGTGACCGGATGCAGACCGCCATTTTCAATGCGACGCCCCGGCAAAGAAACGTCGATGGTTTCCGCTGCCAGACGCGCATTCAGCGCGGCGTTTTCCAGATCTGCCTTACGCGCGTTGAGTGCCTGCTGTACCTGCTCTTTCGCTTCGTTAATCACCGCACCGGCGGCAGGACGTTCTTCAGCTGGCAGCTCGCGCAGCGTCGTCATCTGAAGGGTCAGGTGCCCTTTTTTGCCCAAATATTCGACGCGCACATTGTCTAACGCGGCAACATCTGACGCCTGGTTAATGGCCGCCTTCGCACTGGCTACCAGTTCTGCGAGATGTGACATGGTTTTCCTCATTGTGTCGGTGAAGACACCGGTTCGTTGAACGTAATCTCTCGATTTCGGGCACAAAAAAAGCCTCCATCAGGAGGCTTTTTTGCGCTGTTTTTCGTTTCTTCTTTCACGCGCTAGCCTCCCGAAGTCAGGTGCTAAAGTAAAAAAAGAAGCGGAAAATAGCAGCATTCATGCTTGCGTTACCTTGTGTGGTAAAAACCGGAGAACCTTTATTGAAAAGGGTTACGGATCAATTGTCAACTTATTGACGGAACAACAAATAAAAGAGAGGGAGCCAGGCTCCCTCTTTTCACTGGCTTATGCCAGAGCTGCTTTCGCTTTTTCGACCAGAGCGGTGAACGCTACTTTGTCGAATACGGCGATGTCAGCCAGGATCTTACGGTCGATTTCAACAGAGGCTTTTTTCAGGCCGTTGATGAATTTGCTGTAAGAAATACCGTTCTGACGTGCTGCTGCGTTGATACGCGCAATCCACAGTTGACGGAACTGACGCTTACGTTGACGACGGTCACGGTAAGCATACTGACCTGCTTTGATGACGGCCTGGAAGGCAACGCGGTATACGCGAGAACGCGCACCGTAGTAACCTTTGGCTTGTTTCAAAATTTTCTTGTGACGTGCGCGTGCAATTACACCACGTTTTACGCGAGCCATAGTGCTCTCCTGTATCTATTCTGATTTGCCCCCCTTTCACCACAGTGAAATCGGTTGGGCATTAAAAATTTAAAAAAACGTTAACGGCTTATGCGTACGGCAGGCACGCGATAACCAGACCCAGATCGCCTTTAGAAACAAGGCCTTTTGGACGCAGGTGACGTTTACGCTTAGTTGATTTTTTGGTCAGAATATGACGCAGGTTTGCGTGCTTACGCTTAAATCCACCACCACCGGTTTTTTTGAAGCGCTTAGCAGCACCGCGTACGGTCTTAATTTTTGGCATTTTAATAACTTCCACTTCGCATTGTTAATAAATGAAACCCAGGCGAGCAAAACCTGTGAAGCCCAAAGGCTTCACAGGAAATACTACTTGAAGGCCTACTGTTTCTTCTTGGGAGCGAGCACCATGATCATCTGGCGGCCTTCGATCTTCGTTGGGAAGGATTCGACTACTGCCAGTTCACTCAGATCGTCACGAACGCGCGTCAGCACTTCCATACCAATCTGTTGGTGGGCCATCTCACGACCGCGGAAACGCAGTGTGATCTTGGCCTTATCGCCATCTTCCAGAAAGCGAATCAGGCTGCGGAGTTTTACCTGATAATCGCCATCGTCGGTACCAGGACGGAATTTAATTTCCTTAACCTGGATAACTTTTTGCTTTTTCTTCTGTTCCTTAGAAGACTTACTCTTTTCATAAAGGAACTTGCCGTAGTCCATGATACGACAAACTGGCGGTTCGGCGTTAGGGCTGATTTCAACTAAATCTACTCCAGCCTCTTCAGCTTTTTCGATTGCTTCTCTCAGACTCACAATACCCAGCTGCTCGCCTTCCAGACCTGTTAAGCGAACTTCTTGGGCGCGAATCTCGCCATTGATACGATTCGGACGTGCCGTTTGAACTCGTTTTCCGCCTTTAATACCTTATTCCTCCAGTTGTTGAAGACTGCGGCTGCGAATCTCTTGTTGCAGCTTCTCAATCACTTCACTTACGTCAAGGCTGCCCAGGTCTTTCCCGCGGCGAGTGCGAACGGCAACTTTGCCTGCTTCCACTTCTTTATCACCACAGACCAACATATAAGGGACACGACGTAAAGTGTGCTCGCGGATTTTAAAGCCTATCTTCTCATTTCTCAAGTCTGCTTTTACACGAATGCCCGCATTTTGAAGTTTCTGCGTCAATTCGTTAACGTATTCAGACTGTGAATCAGTAATGTTCATCACCACTACCTGAACCGGCGCAAGCCAGGTCGGGAAGAAGCCAGCGAACTCTTCAGTCAGGATACCGATAAAACGTTCCATAGACCCAAGAATTGCGCGGTGAATCATTACCGGTACCTGACGCTCATTGTTTTCGCCCACATAGGAGGCGCTCAGACGAGACGGCAGGGAGAAGTCCAGCTGTACTGTACCGCACTGCCATGCGCGATCGAGGCAGTCATACAGGGTAAATTCAATTTTCGGACCGTAGAAGGCGCCTTCACCCAGTTGATATTCAAATGGGATATTGTTTTCTTCCAGCGCAACGGCCAGGTCCGCCTCAGCACGATCCCACATTTCGTCGCTACCGATACGTTTTTCGGGGCGAGTGGAGAGTTTGACAACGATTTTCTCGAAGCCAAATGTGCTGTACATATCGTAGACCATACGGATGCAGGCGTTAACTTCATCGCGGATTTGCTCTTCAGTACAGAAGATATGCGCATCATCCTGGGTGAAGCCGCGTACACGCATCAGACCATGCAACGCGCCTGACGGCTCGTTACGGTGGCAGCTACCAAACTCTGCCATACGCAGCGGCAGGTCGCGGTAGGATTTCAGGCCCTGATTAAAGATCTGTACGTGACCCGGACAGTTCATCGGCTTGATGCAGTATTCACGGTTCTCTGAAGAGGTGGTGAACATCGCATCTTTGTAGTTGTCCCAGTGCCCGGTTTTTTCCCACAGCACGCGGTCCATCATGAACGGCCCTTTCACTTCCTGATACTGATACTCTTTGAGCTTGGAACGCACAAAGACTTCCAGTTCGCGGAAAATAGTCCAGCCGTCGTTATGCCAGAACACCATACCCGGCGCTTCTTCCTGCATGTGATACAGGTCAAGCTGCTTACCAATTTTACGGTGGTCACGTTTTGCCGCTTCTTCCAGACGTTGCAGATAAGCGCTGAGGGCCTTTTTATCTGCCCAGGCCGTTCCGTAGATACGCTGCAACATCTTATTGTCGCTGTCGCCGCGCCAGTACGCGCCTGCGGTTTTCATCAGTTTAAAGTGATGGCAGAAGCGCATATTCGGCACGTGCGGACCGCGGCACATGTCGACATATTCTTCATGATGATACAAACCAGGTTTGTCATCATGGGCAATGTTTTCATCAAGAATGGAGACTTTATAGATCTCGCCACGCTTCACGAAGGTTTCACGCGCTTCGTGCCAGCTGACTTTCTTCTTAATGACGTCGTAATTTTTCTCAGCGAGCTCGTGCATCCGCTTCTCGAGCGCATCGATATCTTCCTGGGTCAACGTACGGTCAAGGTCTACGTCATAGTAGAAGCCGTTGTCGACAACCGGACCGATAGCCATTTTGGTATTCGGCCAAAGTTGTTTGATCGCATGACCTAACAGGTGCGCGCAGGAGTGACGAATAATCTCCAGCCCTTCTTCATCTTTTGCGGTGATGATAGAGAGCGTCGCATCATTTTCGATCAGGTCAGAAGCATCAACCAGCTCGCCATTAACACGGCCAGCAAGGGTGGCTTTCGCCAGACCTGGACCAATGTCCAGCGCAACATCCATAGGGCTTACAGCGTGGTCGTAATGGCGTTGACTGCCATCAGGAAGAGTAATAACAGGCATGTTATGTCCTTATTTGCAGTGGTGACCCATACGCAAGATCACATACAAAGAGAAAATTTATTTGTTTACAGTTAGTTGTGCAGCCATCTAACCAACAATTGCTAAATTGGCGCACAATCTGGTACACATCCGCTTTCGCTACGCAAGCGCGGCAATGTGGTCGACCGATGGTAACACTAAAAAAAGGGAGAATGCACCCTTCTGTTTTATATTGGGCTGGATCATGACGTCAGCAAGCGTTTTTCGCCTCCTCCTCTCACCTGCCCTGAAGGATTGTCCTGGAGACAGAATGAATATCCATTCACTGACTGGCTGACAGTTTTGTTACACTAGGATTAACCGTCTGAAATCGACAGGATATAAATGATGCCATCAAATCGCTTCGCCAAAAAACACTGGAAAATGGTGGTCGTCCTGATCGTCATCTGTGGCGCAATGTTATTGCTACGCTGGGCGGCAATGATTTGGGGATAGCCGTGAAACGCTGCGCCGTCGTGATTCAGGCAGCGTGCACATTCTGGACAAAAGCGCTGACGGGTAAATCGACGTCAGACACCGTAAGAAAAAAGCCAGACTGGCGAACAGTCTGGCCTCAGTTTACATCCGGTAGCCCAGAGAGACGGTAGTACGTCTGTCCGTATGCTCCGGTGCCGTTTCCGGCGGTTCGGAGTTCCACGTCACGTTGTACGCCACCTTCAAACCAAAGTGCTCATTGATTGCCACATTCAGCGCCGTCTCGGAGTTCAGCGTCGTATCTTCAGCACCGAACACCGACACGCCTTGCGTAAATTTGGTGTTGTCTGATATCTGCCAGGCATACGCGCCAGAGGCATAGCCCAGCGGCTGCGTTTCCGTCGTGCCATCCGTATGTTCGTCGTACCGTACGCCCGGACCGAATTCAAAACGGAAACTGTGTACGGGACCGTTAAGGAACTGGCGACCATAACCGGCAGTGAACACGTCGCGCTCACGGTAGCCGTTATAACGGTCCGTCAGCCAACTCGCCTGGCCAAAAAGATAGTCATAATCGGTCACGTTGTAACGACTACGACCGCCAACCGCATATTTCTCTGAAGAGCGTTCATCATTGGAAGAAGTGTTGCTCGCGTTCCCCCACAGTGACCAGGCCGTTGTTTGGCCGTACCAGGTCATGGTCGTGTCCGCGGTCAAAGAAGAACTTTTCGTGTTGCCTGACTGCGCAAGATAACCGGCATTGAGATTGCCTTCGAAGGGTTTCTTCGCACTTGAGGGGTCATCCATGACAGTAAAAACGGAATCATCGGCAGTTGCATACATCGACGCAAACATGCCCCCCGCCAGCAGAACGGCAGCGGGAACTGTCTTTAAAAGCTTCATTTATAAAGAGTCCGTACAACAAAAAAAGAGACCATTACGGTCCCGGAAACTTTCAGAGGGATCAATGACAAACGCCCCAGGAAAGGTAACAAATTATAAAAAGGCTCGAATAACATAGCAATGAATTCTTATTTCATTTTTTGAATAAGAGAGCTCTCAAAACAATTAAATATTTATATATCTTTACGGTAAATTAAATAAATAAACTTTAATTAATCATATTGTTAATGACTTCACTTTAGGGCTATTCGGTGCCAGACTGAACATAGCCTAACAGGAGGTAACGATGGTACGTATCTATACGTTGACGCTTGCGCCCTCTCTCGATAGCGCAACGATCACTCCGCAAATCTATCCCGAAGGGAAACTCCGCTGTACTGCCCCGGTATTTGAGCCTGGCGGCGGTGGCATAAATGTCGCTCGCGCCATCGCCCATCTGGGCGGAACGGCAACCGCTATTTTCCCCGTCGGGGGGGCAACCGGTGAACACCTGGTGACCCTGCTCGCTGACGAAAACGTTCCGGTCGCAACCATTGATGCAAAAGACTGGACGCGTCAGAACCTGCACGTTCATGTCGAATCCAGCGGAGAACAGTATCGCTTTGTGATGCCCGGCGCGGCTCTGAATGACGATGAGTTTCGCCAGATAGAAGAGCAGGTTCTGGAGATCGAGTCCGGTGCCATTCTGGTGATCAGCGGTAGTCTGCCGCCAGGCGTTAACGTTGAAAAACTCAGCCAGTTAATTACCGCCGCGCAGAAACAGGGGATCCGTTGCATCATTGACAGCTCCGGCGAGGCGTTGACGGCCGCGTTAGCGATTGGCAATATCGAACTGGTTAAACCCAATCAGAAAGAACTCAGTGCCCTGGTTAATCGCGAACTGACGCAACCTGATGACGTGCGCAACGCGGCGCAGGAAATTGTCCGCAGCGGCAAGGCACAGCGCGTCGTCGTCTCGCTCGGTCCTCAGGGCGCACTGGGCGTGGACAGTAAAACCTGTGTACAGGTTGTGCCGCCGCCGGTCAAAAGCCAGAGCACCGTGGGCGCGGGCGACAGTATGGTGGGAGCAATGACCCTCAAACTGGCTGAAGGCGCCTCGCTTGACGATATGGTGCGCTTCGGCGTGGCGGCCGGTAGCGCCGCGACCCTCAACCAGGGAACACGCCTGTGTTCCCATGACGATACACAAAAAATCTACGCTTACCTTAGCCAGCCATAATGACCCCCCCTCTCTTCGAGGGGGAATTTTGCGTAAACCTGTCGGCTTACGCGTTCACCGTCTATGCTACAAACTCATGAGATTACAAAGGGGTGTCAAATGGCCAGTGGGGAAATCACCCGATATGTTGTTACTATCACGTTCCACGAGGACTCCTTAACGGAAATAAATGAACTGAATAATCATCTTACCCGTGCCGGTTTTCTACTCACTCTTACGGATGATGACGGTAATGTGCATGAACTGGGAACCAATACCTTTGGGTTGATTAGCGCCCAGAGTCCGGACGAGGTCAAAGCTCTGGCCGCGGGACTGGCTGAAAGTGCGTTAGATAAAATGCCGGAGGTCAGCGTGGTGACCTGGGACGAGTGGGATCTCAGCGGACAATAAATGCCATTACCATGAAAACACGTCCACGGTGTGCGTTAGTTCGTGTTTTTTTACCGCATCTTTGCGCTAACCTTATGATCTGGCAGACAACATGGGGAGAGACATCATGTGGCAGGCTATCAGTCGCCTTTTAAGCGAGCAACTCGGTGAAGGCGAAATCGAACTGCGTAACGAACTGCCTGGCGGAGAAATTCATGCCGCGTGGCATTTACGCTATGCGGGACGCGATTTCTTCGTTAAATGTGATGAGCGAGAACTGCTTCCAGGCTTCACGGCAGAAGCCGACCAATTAGAACTGTTATCACGCAGCCATACGGTGACGGTCCCCAAAGTGTGGGCGGTGGGTGCGGATCGTGATTACAGCTTTCTGGTGATGGATTATCTCCCTCCCCGCCCCCTGGATGCGCACAGTGCATTTATTCTGGGGCAGCAGCTTGCCCACCTGCATGAATGGAGCGATCAGCCGCAGTTTGGGCTGGACTTCGATAACGCGCTCTCGACCACGCCGCAACCCAATGCCTGGCAGCGCCGCTGGTCTACCTTCTTCGCCGAACAGCGCATTGGCTGGCAACTCGAACTGGCGGCGGAAAAAGGGATTGCCTTTGGTAATATCGACGCCATCGTCGAGCACGTGCAACAGCGTCTCGCCTCCCACCAGCCACAACCTTCTTTATTACATGGCGATCTGTGGTCCGGGAACTGCGCGCTCGGGCCAGACGGTCCGTATCTGTTTGACCCAGCCTGTTACTGGGGAGACAGAGAGTGTGACCTGGCGATGTTGCCGCTGCATACTGAACAGCCGCCGCAAATTTATGATGGTTATCAGTCAGTGTCGCCGCTGCCGTTAGATTTTCTCGACCGGCAACCGGTATATCAACTGTATACCTTGCTCAACCGGGCAAGACTGTTTGGCGGCCAGCACCTGGTGATTGCGCAGAAGGCAATGGACAGACTACTCGCGGCGTAATCATGGTTGACATCAATTGGCCGCCGGATGGCGGCCTTTCAGGCCGCTAACAAAGAAGGAAAAAACGTGGTTTTTCCTTTTTTGTGGTTATCAGCCGAAAATCAATGAATTGATTTTCCTCGTTTATAATCAGGCGCTCTCGGCTTGTCCGGTAACGGAACGAGGTTTGTCATCACTCTCAAAGACCGCCGGATGGCGGCCTTTTTGTTCAGACAAATCCCAGCAGGGAAAAAAACACATAGCCGGCAATGATGATAATCACCGGCAGGATGTAGAGCGGGAAAAACTGCAGAAAAATCGTGTGATGCGGCACCACGATCCGTGACTCGATCTGCTCGCGTGACAACCCTTCGCTGCCCTTGGCTTTCTCCAGAATCAACTGGTCTTCAACGCCTTCACGTAAAAACCGCGCCTGGCGGCTCATGCGCGCGCCGGAATCCTGCATCGCCAGCCCGATAAAAATCAGCGCAAAAATCAGCCAGAACAGAATGTTCAGGCTATTCTGGAAATCCGGCGTCGGCGAGTTGTACCAGAAGAGGTTCAGAAACGGGGTATTCACTCGCATCATGTCGATCATGACGTGGGCAAAATCGAGCATCACCGCGTTAATCCCTTCCTGCTTTTCGCTGTGCGCGTACATAAATTTCAGGGCTGAAATCAGCGTGGAGAGAAGCGCCGGGATAAATATCACCCATCCTAAGATCCTTTTTAACACTGCAATGCGTCCAGCTTGTTGATACGTCATGAGTTCCCCTTGATGAAGACGCGTCGTTTTGGCTTAAGTCTACCTGCTGATAACCCTTTTCGCCCGATCTTTAAAAACGTTATGATAGCGGCTAACGCTGAATACCCTACATTTAATGCTCAACAGGAGAGGTTGTAATGTCAACCCCGCGTCAAATTCTTGCGGCCATATTCGATATGGATGGATTGCTGATTGATTCCGAGCCGCTGTGGGATCGGGCTGAACTGGACGTGCTGTCCAGCATCGGCGTCGATATCACTCGTCGTCACGAACTCCCGGATACGCTGGGACTGCGCATCGATATGGTTGTCGATCTCTGGTTTGCTCAGCAGCCGTGGAACGGGCCGAGCCGCCAGGAGGTCACCGATCGCGTCATTACCCGTGCCATCACGCTGGTTGAAGAGACGCGTCCGCTATTACCGGGCGTCAAAGAAGCGGTCGCGTTGTGTAAAGCGCAAGGTTTGAAAGTCGGACTGGCGTCAGCATCCCCTCTGCATATGCTGGAAAAAGTACTGGCGATGTTCGACCTGCGGGAGAGCTTTGACGCTATCGCTTCAGCGGAGAAACTACCCTACAGCAAGCCACATCCCCAGGTTTACATCGACTGCGCGGCGAAACTGGGCGTCGACCCGTTATGTTGTGTAGCGCTGGAAGATTCCGTCAACGGTATGGTGGCATCGAAAGCCGCGCGGATGCGCTCTATCGTCGTACCGGACAAAGAGGTGCGACACGATCCGCGCTATATCCTCGCTGACGTCAGGCTCAACACACTCACGGAACTGACCATCGCCGATTTACTTGGCTAACCGGGATCGGGCAATGGCCACATTGCCCGTCTTGCCAACAGTCAAAATTAAAACGACGTTTCATTTTTATTGTATTCTTTCGGTTCCTCTCCTATCCTTCTTTCAGGCACATAACAGATAAAAACGGATAGCCGAGGTCATTATGATTCTGGATGCATTTCGTCTCACAGGTAAAGTCGCCATTGTCACCGGTTGTGATACCGGGCTCGGGCAAGGGATGACGGTTGCGCTGGCGCAAGCCGGTTGCGATATCATCGGCGTGAACCGCAAAGTCCCTCATGACACCGCCGCCAAAGTTGAAGCGCTGGGTCGCCGCTTTTTCGCCATACAGGCCGATCTAAGCCAACAGGAAGTCATCGCGGACGTTATCGCCCAGGCGGTAGAGAAATTCGGTCGCATCGACATTCTGGTGAATAACGCCGGGACCATTCGTCGCGAAGACGCACTCAGTTTTACTGAAAAGGACTGGGACGACGTGATGAACCTGAATCTCAAGTCGCTCTTCTTTCTCTCCCAGGCCGTTGCACGCCAGTTCATCGCCCAGGGCCAGGGCGGAAAAATCATCAACATCGCGTCAATGCTGTCGTTTCAGGGCGGTATTCGCGTCCCGTCCTATACGGCCTCAAAGAGCGGTGTTCTGGGCATTACCCGACTGTTAGCGAATGAGTGGGCGCAGCATCAGATTAACGTCAACGCTATCGCCCCCGGTTACATGGCAACCAACAACACCCAACAACTGCGGGAAGATGCTGAACGCAATAAAGAGATTGTCGATCGTATCCCGGCGGGCCGCTGGGGAACGCCAGACGATCTGCAGGGTCCGGTCGTTTTCCTCGCCTCGAAGGCAGCAGATTACATCAACGGTTATACGCTGGCCGTCGATGGCGGTTGGTTAGCGCGTTAAACGCGCATTATTGACAAAGAGTTACAACGTCACCACTTCCGCCCACTGTATAAAAATCCTATACTGTACGAATTCACAGTTTATCAGGTTTTATCATGACGGCGGAAGGTCACCTCCTCTTTTCCATTGCCTGCGCGGTGTTTGCTAAAAACGCGGAACTCACGCCCGTGCTCGCACAGGGTGACTGGTGGCATATTGTTCCTTCCGCTATTCTGACCTGTCTGTTACCGGATATTGATCACCCAAAGTCATTTCTCGGTCAGCGACTAAAATGGATTTCGAAACCGATCGCCCGTGCGTTCGGCCATCGCGGATTCACTCACAGTCTGCTGGCCGTCTTTGCGCTGCTGGCGACCTTCTACCTGAAAGTGCCGGAGAGCTGGGTTATCCCCGCCGATGCCTTGCAGGGTATGGTGATAGGCTATCTGAGCCATATCGCCGCCGATATGCTGACGCCAGCGGGCGTCCCCCTGCTCTGGCCCTGTCGCTGGCGCTTTCGCCTGCCGATTCTGGTCCCGCAGAAAGGTAATCAACTGGAGCGATTTCTCTGCATGGCGCTGTTTGCCTGGGCGGTATGGATGCCCCAGACCTTGCCCCAGAACAGTGCAGTTCGCTGGTCATCCGATATGATTAATACACTGCAATGGCAGTTCAATCGCTTTATAAAGCATCAAATCGACCAGTAAAGCAGCGAAATTATCGTTTTTGGCATAAACAATTCCATTTGAATATAAGAGCCAGGTCACAGTTCTGCTAACCTTGCGGCAACAGGATCGCTGTGACACAGCGGGACGAATAATAAAATCAGGAGAACGGGGATGAATTTTCCATTAATCGCGAACATTGTGGTGTTCGTCATTCTGCTGTTTGTGCTGGCGCAAGCCCGTCATAAACAGTGGAGTCTGGCAAAGAAAGTGCTGGTCGGTCTGGTCATGGGTGTGGTCTTTGGCCTTGCGCTGCACACCATCTATGGCTCTGATAGCCAGGTGCTGAAAGATTCCGTCCAGTGGTTCAACATTGTTGGTAACGGCTATGTTCAACTGCTGCAAATGATCGTCATGCCGCTGGTATTTGCCTCGATTCTGAGCGCGGTCGCCCGTCTGCATAACGCCTCACAGTTGGGGAAAATCAGCTTTCTGACCATCGGGACCCTGCTGTTTACCACATTGATTGCCGCACTGGTCGGTGTGCTGGTGACCAATCTGTTTGGCCTGACCGCTGAAGGTCTGGTTCAGGGCGGTGCCGAAACGGCGCGACTGAATGCCATTGAAACCAACTATGTCGGTAAAGTGGCCGATCTCAGTGTCCCGCAGTTGGTGCTCTCCTTTGTACCGAAAAACCCGTTTGCCGATCTGACCGGCGCGAACCCGACGTCCATTATTAGCGTGGTCATTTTTGCCGCCTTCCTCGGCGTCGCCGCGCTGAAACTGCTCAAAGATGACGCGCCGAAAGGTGAACGTGTGCTGACCGCAATCGACACCCTGCAAAGCTGGGTGATGAAACTGGTCCGCCTGGTCATGCAGTTAACGCCTTACGGCGTTCTGGCGCTGATGACTAAAGTGGTAGCGGGTTCTAACCTGCAGGACATCATTAAGCTGGGTAGCTTCGTCATTGCCTCGTATCTCGGTCTCGGCATTATGTTCGTTGTCCACGGCGTACTGCTGGGTGTTAACGGCGTGAGCCCGCTCAAGTACTTCCGCAAAGTGTGGCCGGTTCTGACCTTCGCGTTTACCAGCCGTTCCAGCGCCGCCTCTATCCCGCTGAACGTGGAAGCGCAAACCCGTCGTCTGGGCGTGCCGGAATCTATCGCGAGCTTCGCCGCCTCCTTTGGTGCGACGATTGGCCAGAATGGCTGTGCTGGTTTGTATCCGGCCATGCTGGCCGTTATGGTGGCGCCGACGGTCGGTATTAACCCGCTGGATCCTCTCTGGATTGCGACGCTGGTCGGCATTGTGACCGTCAGCTCTGCCGGGGTAGCCGGTGTCGGTGGCGGTGCCACGTTCGCCGCGCTGATCGTACTGCCCGCGATGGGGCTGCCTGTCACGCTGGTGGCGCTGCTCATCTCCGTTGAGCCGCTGATTGACATGGGCCGTACCGCGCTGAACGTCAGCGGGTCAATGACCGCCGGTACGCTGACCAGCCAGTGGCTGAAGCAAACCGATAAAACCATTCTGGACAGTGAAGACGACGCCGAACTGGCGCATCACTAAACGTCCCCAAAACAGAAAACCGCCCTTCGAGGCGGTTTTTTTATGCCGGAATTAATCCGCTATTTCGTTTTCCTGACGAATCTGATTTGCCCAGCGCTGGGCAGATTCCGCCTCGCTGAACGCCGGCGATCGCTGGAACGACTCCCCCATTAAGACAAACGCGACATACTTCCCGCGCAAGATCCACACGTCACGAAACGCGTCCATTTTTATTGCATGTTCGGGCGGTGCAGGTTCAACACGCGGAACATAACTAATAACCGGGCGATTTTGTTGGCGAAGAGGTTTCATCATTAATTGCTTCACTAAGACAAATTCAAAAATCAGAAAAGAACTATCTTAGCCGATTTTACCCCCGCCCGTCCTGCTCCTGGCGTGCGCTTTCCCCTGTCAACCAACGCTGTCATCCGCGTTCTGCCCGGCGGGATCACACGAGTGGACTATAGTTAGAGGGTTTTTGACAAAAAAATATCGACCCTTTCAGCAATGAAAAATGGAGACGAGTTCAATGTCGCATAATGAGAAAAATCCCCATCCACATCAATCACCGGTGCACGATCCGCGCGAAGCAAAACCGGGCCTGGACTCTCTGGCTCCTGATAATGAGTCGTATCGCCCTGTTCCTGAACCAACGCCTCCAGGCGCGCAACCTACCGCGCCCGGCAGTCTGAAAGCCCCGGATACCGGCAATAAAAAGCTGAGCGATCTGGAAACGGTACGCAAGGGCAGCGAGAATTTTGCCCTCACTACTAACCAGGGCGTACGCATTGCTGATGACCAGAATTCATTGCGTGCAGGCAGTCGTGGACCTACGCTGCTTGAAGATTTCATCCTGCGCGAAAAAATCACCCATTTTGACCACGAGCGCATTCCCGAGAGGATCGTCCATGCACGCGGCTCGGCAGCTCACGGCTATTTCCAGCCCTACAAAAATCTGAGCGACATCACCAAAGCCGACTTTCTCTCTGACCCGGATAAAATCACCCCGGTCTTCGTACGTTTTTCCACTGTTCAGGGCGGCGCAGGCTCGGCGGATACGGTGCGTGATATCCGTGGTTTTGCCACCAAGTTTTATACCGAAGAAGGCATTTTTGATCTGGTTGGCAATAATACCCCTGTCTTTTTTATTCAGGACGCGCATAAATTTCCTGACTTTGTCCATGCGGTAAAACCGGAGCCGCACTGGGCGATACCGCAGGGACAAAGTGCGCATGACACCTTCTGGGATTACGTGTCGTTACAGCCAGAAACCCTGCATAACGTCATGTGGGCTATGTCCGATCGTGGCATTCCGCGCAGTTATCGCACCATGGAAGGCTTTGGCATTCACACTTTTCGGCTGATCAACGCCGAGGGTAAGGCCACCTTCGTTCGTTTCCACTGGAAACCTCTGGCAGGTAAAGCCTCACTCGTATGGGATGAAGCGCAGAAGCTGACCGGTCGCGACCCGGACTTCCATCGCCGGGAACTGTGGGAAGCCATTGAAGCCGGTGATTTCCCGGAATATGAACTGGGACTGCAATTGATCCCGGAAGAGGACGAGTTGAAATTCGACTTTGACTTACTGGATCCGACCAAACTGATCCCCGAAGCGCTGGTTCCGGTGCAGCGCGTCGGTAAAATGGTACTCAACCGCAACCCCGATAATTTCTTCGCCGAAAACGAACAGGTCGCCTTTCATCCCGGCCATATCGTTCCCGGCATTGATTTCACGAACGATCCGCTGTTGCAGGGGCGTTTGTTCTCCTATACCGATACGCAGATTAGTCGTCTTGGCGGACCTAACTTCCACGAAATCCCAATCAACCGCCCGACCTGCCCGTATCACAACTTCCAGCGTGACGGCATGCACCGCCAGGATATTGATACCAACCCGGCAAACTATGAACCCAACTCCATCAATGACAACTGGCCGCGTGAAACGCCGCCGGGACCGAAACGCGGCGGCTTTGAGTCATATCAGGAACGCATCGAAGGTAACAAAATCCGTGAACGTAGCCCCTCGTTTGGTGAATACTACGCCCATCCGCGTCTGTTCTGGTCAAGCCAGACGCCCGTTGAGCAGTTGCATATCATCGATGCCTTCAGCTTTGAACTGAGTAAGGTCGTTCGTAGCTGGATCCGTGAACGGGTGGTCGACCAACTGGCGCATATCGACATTAACCTCGCACAGGCGGTCGGGAAGAATCTGGGGATCGCGTTAAGCGATGAACAGACACAAATTGCACCGCCGCCAGAGGTGAACGGACTGAAGAAAGATCCTTCACTCAGTCTGTATGCCGTGCCGGACGGCGATATCAAAGGCCGCGTCGTCGGGATTTTGCTCAACGGAAAAGTGAAATCCGCCGATCTGCTTTCAATACTCCAGGCGCTTAAGGCGAAAGGCGTCCACGCGAAACTGCTCTACTCCCGCATGGGCGAGGTGGTCGCAGATGATGGTTCAACGCTGACCATCGCCGCCACTTTTGCCGGAGCACCGTCTCTCACCGTGGATGCAGTCATTGTGCCGTGCGGTGACATCGCCGATATTGAGGACAACGGCGACGCGCAGTACTACCTGCTGGAAGCCTATAAGCATCTCAAACCTATTGCACTCGCCGGTGAAGCACGACGCTTTAAAGCGCGACTGCATATCGACAGTCAGGGAGAGGAAGGCGTTGTTGAAGGCGCTGATGCGGATAGCCGTTTTATGGATGAGCTGTTTACATTGATGGCAGCTCACCGTGTCTGGTCGCGCACGGCTAAAATCCCGGCCGTACCAGCCTGAGGCAAATCGCGGGCAAAAAAAGCGGCGCACCACGCGCCGCAAACTCAGGAGTCAGACATCAAGAAAACTGCCCAGACGGTAGCCACGTTCTGCAATCGCATACTTGAGCGAGGCCGACGTCAGCACGTCCAGTTCAGTCAAGCGGGGGTAACAATAGGCGCTCTGACGGATGATATTGTCAATAAACGCCGGGTGACACATCACTTCCAGTGAGGATTCTCCACGTTTTGCTGAAGCATCGAGAGCCTGCAGAAACAACGCTTCCGAAATCACTTCCCCGTAAAACTCACTGCTGAACCCTTGCGAGCTACGCAGCGTCGCCGGAAGATCGCCTGCCTGGAACACCGGCTGACGATCAATGCGCAGCGCAAGATTACGCTCTGCGGCAAATCGCGCGACAAGGGGGAAGATCTGCGGGAACATATGCACATGGTGATGACTATCCAGGTGTGTCGGCTCCCGTCCGAACAGGTCGATGAAACGCTGGTACTGACTGGCAAGCTCACGGGCGATTGCATCCAACGGCAGCGTATCTTCCTCTGCCATCTGCCAGATCCATTTTCCCAGACACCCTTCACGGGTTAATCCCGGCATCTCGGTCAGCGGTTTTCCCAGCGTCAGAACAAAGTGCATCCCTACCGCCAGCGTCGGCAGATCGCGGCTTAAGGCGACCGCATGCTCAATGGCATCACCGTTCACCAACGCCGTGGTCGAGGTCACCACGCCGTGGCGACAGGCCTCCACGATGCCGTAGTTTTGCCCTTTGCTCAGACCAAAATCATCCGCGTTTACAATCAATAAGCGTTCCATAGCCGACCTCTTTAGTGTTGTGCGTCTTTAAGCTTCGCAATGCACCCGGCAAAGTTTGGCAGCCACTTTTCGTGCGCCAGAATCAGTTCACGCGCCAGCCCTTCTGCGTCGTGGTCTGAGTGCACCAGCGGGCTCAGGTTCAGCGCCAGCAACACATCGTTAAACTCACCACTCAGCGCCGCGTTACTGGCAGCGACTTCAAAGCCTTTGATGGTATAGATCAATCCCAACACTTTCTCGTCAAAATGGGTGATACGCGGCGTCGGCGTTGCCCCATTGCGACCCAGCGTACAGGTCATCTCTACCGCCCAGTCGGCCGGAATGTTATCGACGTGGCCGTGATGCGGAATGTTGACGTAATGCTCGGTTTGCTTGTCATTAAAAATGGCATTAATGACTTCGCAGGCGGCGTCAGAGTAGTACGCGCCACCGCGCTGCTCCAGCTCCTTCGGCTTGACGTTCAGCTCCGGGTTCTTATACAGATCGAACAGCTGTTTCTCGACCTTCTGTACCACCTGAGCCCGCGCGCCCCCCTTGTAGTATTCGCCTATCTCGATCGCCAGCATCTCTTTTTGCTTGAAGTAGTACAACAAATACGAGCATGGCAGCAGATTCAGAGAGCGAATCAGCCCTTCGCTGAACGGCAGATCGAAAATGTTTTTCACCGTGGAGGCTTTAAGCTGGCCCGAGGCTACGCCATCCAGCAGTTCGGCAAAGCGTGACTGCCCGTTGACGATCACGTCTTTAATGAACACCATGTGGTTGAGACCAAACAGGTCGATCGACAGGTCATCACTCTCTTTCAGTGCCAGCACATCGTGGATGAACATCTTCATCCCGACCGGAATGTTGCACACGCCAATAAAGCGTTTGAAGTTCGTATGACGATAGACCGCTTCGGTCACCATACCTGCCGGGTTAGTAAAGTTGATCACCCAGGCATTCGGGCACAGTTCTTCCACATCGTTAATAATGTCGAAAATCACCGGGATCGTGCGCAGCCCTTTGAACAGACCACCGGCACCGTTGGTTTCCTGGCCCAGGTAGCCGTGACTCAACGGAATACGCTCATCCAGTTCACGCGCTTTCAACTGTCCTACGCGCAACTGCGTGGTTACGAAATCGGCATCTTTCAGTGCTTCGCGGCGATCCAGAGTTTTAAACACCTTCATCGGCACGCCTGCTTTTTCGATCATACGCTGGCAAAGTTGATAAATAATATCCAGTTTCTCTTCACCGCCTTCGACGTCAACCAGCCACAATTCGGAAACCGGCAGCTCGTGGTAGCGTTTAATAAATCCTTCCAGCAATTCCGGGGTATAGCTGCTGCCACCACCAATGGTGACGACTTTTAATTTCTGGCTCATCGTTTCTCCCTTCAGTGCTTAACACTGGCGTGAATGATGCTCTGCCCTTCTGTCAGATATGACGCAGACGTCCCGCGTCACTAATGGGCAAGCGTAAACCTGGTTGTTGAGTAAAATAATTACTGATTATATTGCGTGAGTTTTTTTCTGTAGCTATTAGGCGTAAATGACGTCATTTTTTTAAACGTCTTAATAAACAGACTTGGACTACTGTATCCCGCTTCATACGCAATATCTGTTACGGAGTAGTTAGTCATCTCCAGCTGTTTCTTGGCAAAGTTAATGCGAATTTCATTAATTAATTGCATCGGCGTTTTGCTGTAATAACGCTGGGTCGCTCGCGTCAGGTATTCCTGAGATTTTGCCGACAGGGAAACCATATTTTCCAGCGCGTTTTCACCAAACTGCGCTTTATCATGCATGGTTTCCACGGTGGCTTTCAGCCACTGCGGAATATCATCCAGAACCTGTTCTTCACGATAATGGCGCAGGCGGTTGATAATGTAGAAGGTGACCACTTCGACAAACTCTTCCAGCCCGGTATCACGAAAGTTGAGCGAGGCAATAACCGTTTCGACATAGGTTAAAAATGCGCTGTTGGTGCGATAGACCTGCGATGCCACGAAACAGAACGGCATGAGCGGGCTGTAGTGCTGTTCAAAAAAACGTTTACTGATGCCAACGTTGAGAATGCGCGTCGAGCCGAACTCGTAGAAGCTCTGATGGTGCGAACCGAGCGGAACAAACACAAAGTCACCCCGTTCCAGCAGCACGCGTTTACCGTTGATCTCCTGGTAATAGCGCCCCGTGAGCACCAGTGTAAACTCATAGTAATCGTGCTGATGCAGACCACAGGCGCTCTCTGTCTTGTTGTAGATAAAGACATGGAAATTTTTACCGTTAAACAACTGTTGTTCACGGGCAATGGTGATTTCCGGTGCGGTCGCCTGATGTTGCATCATCAACTCCTTACTATTTCAGCTTCTCGTGAAGCTCAATCAACTCTGCCACCAGTTCGCGTGCCAGCATTGACGTCATCAGGTGATCCTGTGCGTGAACCAGAACCAGACTGACTTTCATTTTACCTTCGCCCTGATCGCCTTCAATCAGTTTCGTCTGCACCAGATGGGCTTCGTTCAACGCCATGCGCGACTGCTCCATCATCGTTTTCGCGGCGTCGAAGTCGCCCTGCTTCGCCTGTTTTAAGGCCGCGTAGGCCAGGCTGCGCGCCTGTCCGGAGTTGATGATAAGCCCCATCACCACTTCTTCGAGCTCTTCGGCTTCGGTTTGGGTATCAGTAATATTCTCGAGATCCATCATAAATCATTCCTCTTTGACGGCCCGGCATGCGTTGCCACATGCCGGGTTAAACTTAGAATTTCAGTGCGTTAGCGATATCTTCTTCGCTCTCTTCTTTGTCGATTGCGTTTTGCGCTTTGTTCGCAACCACCACGAACGGCAGGTAAATCAGCGTCGCAATCCCTAAGTTGAACAAGGCGACCAGCAGAGCCGCAACGCTCCCGTTGGTGTTAAAGAACGCCCCCAGCCCGGTTGGCATGGTCCACGGTGCGATGTTCGTAATTGGTGGGATGATCCCCAGGTAATACGCTATCAGCGTGATCGCGGCCAGAATCGGCTGAACCAGAATGAACGGGATGAACATCACCGGATTCATGATGATCGGCAGACCAAACAGAATCGGTTCGTTAATCTGGAAGATACCTGATGGCAGAGCCAGTTTCGCCACCTGACGGTAATCCGCGCGGCGAGAGGCGATAAAGATAGCCAGGATCAGACCCAGCGTTGCACCACTACCGCCGAGGAAGATAAAGGAGTCGAGCATCGGCTTCGCCCAGACGTGGAACGTCTTACCGGCAGCCAGCGCGGCATCCACTGAACCGTACTGCTGATAGATAGCGATGTTTTCCAGCGCCCATGGGGTCATGATACCGCTGTCGAGCGCCGTCAGCGCCAGGGAACCGTGGATACCGAAGAACCACAGCAGCGGAACAAAGAGTACATACGCCCAGCCAACCACACTGCCCAGCGAAGCCAGCGGTGTCGAGATGGTGTCCATAATGATCTGGTGGAAGTTAGTTCCCCAGGTCGTCAGCGCCCAGGCGATGATCCCCATAATAGAGAGGATAATAAAGCCTGGAATCAATGCTGAGAATGAACGAGAGACAGATGCCGGTACGCTATCGGGTAATTTAATGACCCAGTTGCGATGGACAATAAAGGTAAACATTTCGGCGACCACCAGACCGATAATAATACCGGAAATGATATTCGCGCCGCCCAGCCAGTTCGCCCCAACCGCATAGGCTTCACCCACGCTATAAGGCGTGACGGTCATAAAGGCCGCGACCGCTAACAGGCCGGCCGCCAGGGCGTCGACTTTGCGCTCTTCCGCCAGCGCCATACCGATAAAGAATGGCGCCATCAGTGACATAATACCCAGCGTACCGTTATAGACGTTTCCGCCGATGCCCTTCAGACTATTGAGATTTTCAATGGTTGACGCATCCAGCCGAATACCGAGGGAATAAAAAAACGACCCCTCCCCAAAGCTCAGGAAAACGTTATTGATTAATACAAACATAGCCCCCGCGAGGGTTAATGGCATTAAACGAATAAAACCGTTTTTGATTGCATTAACGTGTGGCTGCTTTCCTATTTTGACAGCAAAAGGAAGGAGTACCTTTTCAAGTGAAGCAATGACGTTACTCATAGAAAAATACCCTTAAAAACCGCAATTAATTATTGCGGTATATGTAAATGAAATAACTCTTTGACGGGAAAATTTAAAATATTAATTTGCAGCGGCTTTTTTAATTGCTGCAACTGCAGCCTTAAGCACGCCTAAACCATCGACTTTGCCATACAGCAGCGAGTCAATCACTTCTACAGGTTTGTTCGGTAACAAACGCTGAATTTCGGGCAACATATAACCAATTTGTGGACCTAATAATACAACGTCAGCATTGGGTCCTTTTTCTCCGGCAAGGGTTTCCGGGAATGCTTCAATAATAACCGGGACTTCATACTTTTCCGCCTGCGCGCGCATCTTTGACACTAACAAAGAGGTAGACATACCCGCAGAGCAAAACAGATAAATGTGTTTCTTTTCCATTCAGACCTTCCTCATGTGCGATTATCTGTCAACCAGCCACGCCGCAAGTCTCTACCTGCTTCTATGCTCTGGATAACCTGCGTAACCGAAAACTTATTTCTGTGTCTGAAATGAGTATACGGCATCGCACCTGCTGATGGTATTTCCTTGACCAACTAAATTGTCTCTCATTGACCTGGCGTTATGACCCCCTTCACACTTCGGGTAAATAATTCGC
This sequence comes from Citrobacter sp. CFNIH10, assembly GCF_002934585.1. NCBI lineage: Bacteria > Pseudomonadati > Pseudomonadota > Gammaproteobacteria > Enterobacterales > Enterobacteriaceae > Citrobacter > Citrobacter sp. CFNIH10. The sequence continues at coordinate 3,568,223 of NZ_CP026216.1, read as the reverse complement.
ATCAATAAATAAGATCATCTTCGTTACAAAAAAACCGGCCAGGGGCCGGTTCGTTGACTTGTACAGGCAGTAGACAGTTATTGTGACTTCGCTGCCTGCGGGTCGGTATCGTATTCAGCGCAGCTCTGGTAGCCTGAGTTGATCACATGACCGGTATCATCCAGCGCCACGAAATAGGTCTCTGCTTTACCATCACGTTGACCCAGGATGTAGGTCTGGCAGGTACCACGAGCATGGATCATGCTCACCTCAGACGACGGTTTTCCGGCAATCTGTGCAACCTGCGCGCGGCTCATGCCTTTTTTCACATCTTTGACCACAGGCTGGACAAATTGGTCTTTGGTACGGTCGTACGCCGTACACCCTGCCAGCATCGTTAATACAGCTGCTGCACTGAAAATTCCTGCAATAGTCCTGTTCATTTTCCGTCCTCTTGTTTATCAGCGTGTTATATAAGCCTGGAATACATTTTGACATTTTTCAAGCTAACGCTTAGCACGCGAATATTTTGCCAGATTCCGTTCAGACGGCAGGATGTCGTTTTAAGCGCCACTCAGCCTGCGTTCACTTGTCGTTTTCACAGCAAAGGGTTAGCTTTAACACAGTCTGATTTTATTCTTTATACATTGGGGAGGGGGTAAATGACTCTGCAACACGAGATCATCAAAGCGCTTGGTGCAAAACCGCACATTAATCCAGAAGAGGAAATTCGCCGCAGCGTGGATTTCCTGAAGGCATATCTGCAACGTTATCCCTTCCTGAAAAGTCTGGTGCTGGGTATCAGCGGAGGACAAGACTCGACGCTGGCAGGCAAACTTTGCCAGACCGCCATTAGCGAGTTGCGTGCTGAGACCGGTAACGACGCACTGCAGTTTATCGCCGTTCGCCTGCCTTATGGCGTTCAGGCTGATGAGCAGGATTGTCAGGACGCCATCGACTTTATCCAGCCGGACCGCGTGCTGACCGTCAATATCAAAGGTGCGGTACTGGCGAGCGAACAGGCTTTGCGTGAAGCCGGTATTGAACTGAGCGATTTCGTTCGTGGCAATGAAAAAGCCCGTGAGCGCATGAAAGCACAGTACAGTATCGCGGGTATGACCAGCGGCGTGGTGGTGGGTACCGATCATGCGGCGGAAGCCATTACCGGTTTCTTCACCAAATACGGAGACGGCGGTACGGATATTAACCCGCTGTTTCGCCTCAACAAGCGCCAGGGGAAACAACTACTGGCGGCATTAGGTTGCCCGGAGCACCTTTATAAGAAAGCGCCCACCGCCGATCTCGAAGACGATCGCCCTTCTCTGCCGGATGAAGCCGCGCTGGGCGTGACCTATGAGAATATTGATGACTATCTGGAAGGAAAAGCGGTGGATGCCGCTATCGCGAAAATCATTGAAGGCTGGTATCTGAAGACAGAGCATAAACGCCGTCCGCCGATTACCGTGTTTGATGACTTCTGGAAACAGTAAGCATAAACCGACCGGATGGCAACGCCATCCGGCTTTCGCGCCGCAGTCGCCCACGCCCTCTCTTTTTTCATCGTAATAGCACTGCTATACTGGATGCATAACCAGCATCCGGAGTTTACCGTGGCACGGCGTCAATCAGTTCCTCGTCTTGAGTTTGAAGCAGCAGCAGTTTACGAATATCCTGAACATCTGCGCCCTTTCCTGGAGTCGCTCCCGAGCGTGCCTGGTGTTTACCTGTTTCACAGCGAAAGCGACACCCTGCCACTTTACATTGGTAAAAGTGTCAATATCCGCAGTCGGGTACTGTCGCATTTACGCACGCCAGAAGAAGCCGCCATGCTGCGCCAGTCCAGGCGTATCTCCTGGATCGGTACCGCCGGTGAAATCGGCGCACTATTACTCGAGGCACGGCTGATTAAAGAGCAACAGCCGCTGTTTAATAAACGCCTGCGCCGCAACCGCCAACTCTGCGCATTAACGCTCCGGGATGGAAAAGTGGATGTCGTCTATTCGCGTGACGTTGATTTCTCCCACGCTCCGGATCTGTTCGGTCTTTTTGCCAACCGCCGCGCCGCGCTTGCCGCCTTACAGTCACTCGCTGACGAACAAAAATTGTGTTACGGGCGACTGGGTCTTGAACCCCTGAGCCGTGGCCGAGCCTGCTTTCGCGCTGCGCTAAAACGCTGCGCTGGCGTCTGCTGTAATAAAGAATCGCCACAGGAGCACGACGCCCGTTTGCAGGCATCGCTGGAAAAACTGCGCGTTATCTGCTGGCCGTGGAAAAACGCCATTGCGCTCAAAGAGAGTCGTGCGCAAATGACCCAGTATCACGTCATTAACAACTGGCTGTGGCTGGGAGCGGTCGATACGCTGGAGGATGCGGCGACGCTGGTCCAGACGCCAGCCGGTTTTGATCATGACGGTTACAAGATTCTCTGTAAGCCGCTCGTTGCCGGAACCTGTGAAATTATTGAACTGAATCCGGGGAATACCCCTGCAGCCAGGTGATCTCGCTGAATAACAGTTTCCCTTCTGCTTTCAACAGCCGTAGCGTATGTTTTCCGTCGTGCCAGCAGGCGCCCTGATCGGCAGTCAGGAGTTTATCGCCCAGTTGCCAGGCTCCGCTAATAACAAACACCACGCCGCCGCGTGAGCCAAACGTGGTAAAGGTTCGGTCGGCCACCCGCACTTTCGCCTGGCAGGAGTCACGCCGGGTCATGATATTAAAATCCATCGACATCTGCCCTTCCGTCAGTCTGGCCTTCACCACACGCTCGCCGGCAAAGGTAAACGGCTGGTGCTGCTTAAGGGTATGGCTGAAGGCGCCCTGACTTTCCAGCGTCACTTCGCTGCCTTCCAGCAGGGTAATCACCCGCTCGATACCAGGAAAGAGCGAAAACTCGCCATTACCGGCGATAGAAGCAATGCTGGCACGCCAGTGAAAATCGCGGGTCGCCGGAGGAAAACAGCAAATTTCACGCGTTTCACCAGCACCGTTGCGCCAGAGACTGACCGGCATCTTGCGGATATCAAAGTATTCCATCATCGCTCCTGATAAACATCATGCGGAATAATAAAGCACAACGTCGTTATCGGCAGCCATGATGATTTTCCATAGGGTATGAAAAAGAAAAAACCGCCGATCCTGTCCATCGCCTCAGTGGAGAGGATGGACAAGACCGGCGGTCTTCGAATAAGTCTGCTCAGCGATTACTCAGCAGGTACAGGCATTTTACCGTCACGCGCCGGACGTTCTGTCAGACGCTTCTCAAAATTGGCATTAAACTGTTTTTTCTGTTCCGGGGTCAGAATGTTGTAGATCTTATTCTGCGTTTCCATGTGTGCCAGCATGTTCGCTTTGCGCTGTTCTTCCATCTTCGTAATCTGCGCTTCTGCTTTCGCTTTATCGAAGGTATCGCTGGCAATGATGTCGTGCATTGCGCGGCGTTCTTCAACCGGCGGACGCTTCATCTGGTCACGCTTATCTTTCATGATGTCGCGAATCTGTTGTTTCTGAGCATCGGTCAGATTCAGGTCTTTAAACATCATGTCATGATGTGGGCCGAATTTACCTTTATGCTGCATCATCGGTTTGGCGTCTGCCGGTGCCGCGGTGGTGGTATCCGCTGCGTGAGCCAGGTTCGCAGCGCCCAGTGCCAGAGTTGAAGCCACAAACAGTGCAGTTAATTTACGCATAATCTTTATCCTTCCTTTCAGTTATTTTACGGCTTTCTTGTCACTTATGAAGAAGTACAGTGCCGTGTTGACGAGATTAACTTTAACGGCTTAATCGTCAATTAGTCAGAGCATCAGTAAAACAATGAAAGTGTAAAAAACATTTTTTCGCCAATTGTGGAGAAAAAAAGAAATTATTGCGAAGAGTTGAAAGAAAAAATGACAACAGCATGATTTTGCAGGGAATATGAAGAACTATACCTGAGCACTGATGATAAATAAAGCAGCTCTCCAGGAATAGTCCGGATTAATTTCCTGGCGCACGATAAATTAAAACCCACAGGCCCTCGCCTGCGGGTAACAGGTTAGCGCAATTTCTCCAGCATCAGGCCCGCACGTAATCCCGGCGCCACGCCAGGGTTGGGAAAAAGAACGTATTCCACGTCATGAGTGACGACAAAACGCTCGTCACCCTCTTCCGCCAGCAGCGTTCCGGCGGTAAAGGGAGTGAAGTTGAGCGTCTGGCTGTCCATGTGCAGTACAAATGCGTCGCTGCGTCGGGTGATCTGCGACGCCACCCGATAGCGGACTGGCGGAGTGCCGACTGCATGGTCAATTTGCCCCGACAGTAAACAGGTCAGCGCGGCAGACGTCGGCGCAAACTGGCGGAGATCGTTGTGACCGAATGGCAAGGCTTTGCCAAGCTCCAGGGTACAGGCGAGCGCACCGAAGTGTTGAGCACTAAAGTGCGTAAACGTGCCTCCCGGCGTTTGATGAAACACCAGCGCTTCCAGTCCTGCGGCACCCAGCCAGCCAAGAAACGTCTCATCCCAGGGGATGGGACGCTGTGGCAACACGCCGAAGCGCAAATGGTAAGAACCACGGATGGCGGTATGTAAATCGAGATGCCAGCGCACCGACTCCGTGCCCGTCGCATAAAAATTTTCCAGACACTGTTCCAGTTGACGTGCGCGCTGCGTCTCACCGCTTTCGGCAAACTGTTGCCAGCGCCCGCCAAACATCCGGTTCATATCGCTGTGGCAGTAGCGCTTCCCGGCAGCCAACGCCTGTGGGTTGCCGAGGATCACCAACAGCCGCCAGCGTAGCGTTATCTCCCCCTTAGACAACGCCAACAGCAGCGTATTGAGCATCTCCACCGGCGCGGTTTCGTTGCCATGAATACCGGCGGAGATCACCAGCGTACGGTCGGTCACCGTGACGGGGGTGAGTTCGAGAATACCGGCGTCAACCCAATGCCAGCGAAATCCCGCGCCTTCGCCTTCCCGAACCTCCGGCATCGTTCCCGCCAGCGTGGCGGCGAGGAAATCATCCATGCCCGCCTCCCGATTGCTGGAACGGATAGACAGAACCAAGCTGCAACAGTTGAGTCAGTGAATCCAGCGCTTCGCGCCCTTCACGCAGCAGTTGCGGGTCGGCGAGATCCGCGGCGGTCAGGCGGTCGCGATAGTAGCGATCCACCCAGTCGTTGAGCGTCGTAAACAGAACGTCATTCATTATTACCGCCGGATTGACCGCCTGGTATTCTTCTGCGGTCAACACCACCCGCAGCCGCAGGCAGGCTGGCCCACCGCCGTTTGACATGCTCTCGCGCAGGTCAAACACCCGCATGTCGCGGATCGGGTTATCGGCTTCCAGCAGGTTCGTCAGATAGCGCCATACGCCCGCGTGTTCGCGGCACTCCTGTGGCAGGACCAGCATCATCGAACCGTCATCGCGGCTCAACAATTGACTGTTAAACAGATACGTCGCGACCGCATCCGGCACCGACACGTCAGCTGCTGGCACCACAACAGGGGTAAAGCCGGGCACCCGGGCGCGCAGTTGATTCATAACCTCATGTTGTCTCGCAAAGGACTGTTCATGACAGAACAGCACCTCCCGGTTCGCGACCGCAATTACATCGTTATGAAACACACCAAGGTCGATGACATCCGGATGCTGCTGAGCAAAAATACACTGCTGTGGATTCACCTGATTCAGGCGAGCTACCGCCTCGCTGGCTTCACGGGTTTGACGCGCCGGATAGCGGGAAGGTCGCGTATTGCTCCCCTCTTCACGCCCGTAGACAAACAGCTGCATCCCCGGCTCGCCATACTCCCCGCCGAGGCGATTATGGTTAGCCGCCCCTTCATCGCCGAGCATCGCCACCTGCGGCAGCGCGGAATGCACGGCGAAATAACGTTCATCGCGGAAGATCGCCCGCAGCAACGCCTCCGTGGTGGGCGCCTCGAGTGAACGGTGGAATTTATTATTGAGGTTCGCGACCGTCAGGTGCACTTTGCCATCCAGCGTATCCGCCGACGGCGCCACCGTCGCCGCGTTGGCTACCCACATCGGCGACGCGGAGCTGACGCTGGAGAGCCAGTGCGGCGCCTGACGCGCCACTTTCTCAATCACCTGCTCATCGCTACCGCTAAATCCCAACTGGCGTAATGCAGGAATAAAAGGCCGCTCGTGCGGCGGAATCACCGCCTGCGGATATCCCGCATCCGCCAGCGCCTTCATTTTAAGCAGTCCCTGTTTCGCCGCCAGACGGGGATTTGAAACCTGATGACGATGCCGGGTGGACGCCTCGTTGCCGAACGACAGCCCGGCATAATGATGCGTCAGCCCTACCAGCCCATCGAAATTGACCTCACGTGCTTTCATACGGACTCCTCACGCGAAAAATCGAGGCCGGGGCTCAGCGTGGCTGGCAACGTCAGCGCCGGGGATTCCAGACTGGCCATCGGCCAAGCGCAATAATCGGCGGCATACCACGCGCTGGCGCGATGGTTTCCGGAAGCGCCTACGCCACCAAACGGCGCGGTGCTGGCAGCGCCGGTGAGCGGCTTGTTCCAGTTGACGATCCCCGCGCGCGCTTCCAACAGTAACTGGTCGAACTGCGCACGATCGGGCGAAACCAGTCCACAGGACAAACCAAAGCGGGTGTTATTGGCCATCGCGATCGCCTCGTCAAAGCGCTCATAGCGCCAGACGCCAAGCAGCGGACCGAAAACCTCTTCATCAGGCAGATTTGCCACGCCCGTCAGCTCAATAATGCCAGGTGACAGCAGTGAGGTACCGGCCTGTAACAAACGCGGCGCCAGCAGCGTCTGTCCGCCGAGAGATTCAAGCTGTTGCCAGGCATCAAACACATGACGCGCCGCCTGTTCGGTGATCAGACCGCCGATAAACGGCTGTGGCTCATCGTCCCAGCGACCTGGCTGGATACGCTGGCTGACGGCCACCAGCCGGGCGAGAAATGCGTCACCCTGCGCGCCTTTTTTTACCAGCAGGCGACGTGCGCAGGTACAGCGCTGTCCCGCCGTCACAAACGCGGACTGAATAGTCAGGTGCACCGCCGCATCGATATCCTCTGGATCCTCAATAATCAGCGGGTTGTTGCCGCCCATTTCGAGAGCAAGGATTTTTTCCGGTTGTCCGGCAAGCTGGCGATGCAGTTGATAGCCCGTATTCGCACTGCCGGTAAACAGCAGTCCGTCGAGAGCATCCAGCGCGCTCAGCGCCTGTCCTGTTTCCCGACAGCCCTGCAACAGATTCAGCACGCCATTCGGTAGACCGGCCTGTTCCCAGAGCCGCATCACCGCTTCTCCGGTCCACGGCGTCAGTTCGCTGGGCTTAAAGAGGATGGTGTTACCCGCCAGCAGTGCCGGCACAATGTGTCCGTTCGGCAGATGTCCCGGAAAGTTATAAGGGCCAAATACCGCCAGCACGCCATGCGGGCGGTGACGAAGCATCGCCGCGCCGTCGGGCAACTCACTCTGATGCTCGCCGGTGCGGGAGTGATAGGCCTTGATGGAAATCGCGATTTTGTTGATCATCGCCGTCACTTCCGTCGCCGCTTCCCAGCGTGGCTTGCCGGTTTCACGGGCGATAATGGCGGTCAGATCCGCTTTATTGCTCTCCAGCAGCCCGGCGAATTTTTCCGCAATCGCCTGCCGCTCGCTGAAGGGGCGTCTGGCCCAGGCCGGAAACGCGGTGCGGGCAGCACAAGCCGCCTGCATCACCTGCGCGGCATCGGCATCGTGACCTTCCCAGAGCACGTTGCCCTGCACAGGATCCTTCTTCACCCGACGTTCACCCTGACCGGTCACCCAGTCACCGTTAATCCATAAAGTCATACCGTTTTCTCCTCTGCGCAGAGACGGACAAAACGAACCCGATCGCCTGCGTGACATTTCAGGGCATCCAGCTGCGCGGCGGTCAGCACCAGCCTCTCTGTATGAGGATCGGCGCGCACCAACATGACGCGGAAGTGATGGTAGTTTTCATTCGCCACCAGGCAGGCCGGGAAATCACCGGTTGCGGGCTGCCCTTCGACGACTTCTATCAGCCGACTTTTGCGGATCGCCCGCACCCGGTCGATATCACACTCCAGCGTCGGGCCGCCGTCGAAAATGTCGATGTAGTTACGATAGCGAAACCCTTCTTTCTCCAGCACCGCGCGCGCCGGAGCGGTTTGCGGGTGCACTTCGCCAATGACTGCCTGCGCCTCGTCAGAGAGGAAGTGGGTATAAATCGGATGCTTGGGCATCAGTTCGGCGATAAACGCTTTCTGCCCGGTACCGCAGAGAAAATCAGCTCGCGTAAACTCCATCGAGAAAAAGCGTTTCCCCAGGCTTTGCCAGAACGGAGAATAGCCGTGCTCGTCGATCACGCCGCGCATTTCCGCGACCACTTTTTCATTAAAACGGTCGCGAAACGCGGCCATAAACATGAAGCGCGATTTCGACAGCAAATAGCCGTTGCCCTCTTTGCGCCAGTCGGGATCGAGGAACAGCGTGCACAGCTCACTGCTGCCGGTGTGATCGTTACTGAGAAACAGCGTCGGCAGCGCGTTATAAACGTTCAGCTCTTTTGAAGCATGCACCAGCGTCCCTACGCGATAGTTATACCAGGGGTCGTTAAGCCCCACGGCGACTTCAATCGCGCAAATCCCCGCCACAGTGCCGGTTTCCAGATCCTCCAGCACAAAGACATAGCCTTGTTCACTTTTCGGCAATTCGCCCCGCCAGGTTTTCAGGGAGCGATCAATACGCGCCGCCAGCGTGGCTTCATTCGCGGGTAATGAGGTCAGCCCACCACCGGTTTTACTGGCCAGTTGCATCAGCGCGCTAATATCAGCATGCTCAATGGGACGGATCACCATCATGATGAACCTCCGGCTTTAATCTGTTCGCAGGCCAGCGCAAAACGGTCGAGCCCGCTGGCGACCTCTTCCTGCGTGACGTTCAATGCCGGTGCAAAACGCACCACGTTGCCCCCGGCAATCAGCACCATTACGCCCGCGTTCGCCGCTTCCTGGGAAATCTGTTTAGCTTTTCCGGCGAACGTATCATTCAGCACGCAGCCAATCAGCAGTCCCAGACCGCGGATTTCACTGAACAGTCCGGTGTGCAGGTTAATGGCGTTCAGACGCTCCACAAACCAGTCATGGCGCTGTTTCACCCCGTTCAGCATCGCAGGCGTATTGATGATATCGAGTAATTTCCCGGCAACGGCAGTCGCCAGCGGATTACCGCCATAGGTTGTGCCGTGTGTCCCGACGGTCATCACGCTGGCACATTTTTCACTGGCCAACAGCGCGCCAATCGGGAACCCGCCGCCCAGCGCTTTGGCGGTAGTCAACAGATCCGGCGTCACGCCATAGTGCATGTAAGCGTACAGTTCGCCGGTGCGCCCCACGCCAGTCTGTACTTCATCAAAAATCAGCAACGCATTATGTCGATCGCACAGCTCGCGAAGCCCTTGCAGGAAGGCCTGGGTTGCAGGTACAACGCCCCCTTCCCCCTGCACCGGTTCGACGATGACCGCACAGGTGGTATCGTCAATCAGCGTGCTGGCAGAGTTAATGTCGTTGTAGACGGCGTGGCGGATATCCGGCGGCAGCGGCGCGAAATCCTGCGAATAGGCCGGTTGTCCTCCGGCGCTGACCGTGAACAGCGTACGACCGTGGAAGGCGTTCTTGAACGCGACAATGCCGCTCTTATTGCTGCCGTAGTGGTCGTGCGCATATTTGCGCGCCAGTTTCAGCGCCGCCTCGTTGGCCTCAGCCCCGGAGTTGCAAAAGAAGATGCGATCGGCAAAGGTGGCGTCGATTAGCTTTTTCGCCAGTCGTAACGCTGGCTCGTTGGTGTAGCCGTTGCCGGTGTGCCAGAATTTGCTCGCCTGCACATTCAGCGCTTCACGCAGTTCCGGATGCGCGTGTCCCAGGGCATTGACCGCAATGCCTCCCGCGAAGTCGATATACTCTTTACCCTGCTGATCCCACAAGCGTGAACCTTCGCCACGGACCGGAATAAAAGGCGTCGGTGCATAAACGGGCATCATCCATTCATCAAAATTTTCACGCGTAATTGACTGAGACATAGCGACCTCATCGGTAAATAAATAGTTATTTATATGTTAATAAAAAGTAGTGTTTGCGCTGTAAATGTAGATTGCAGTCTTCGTGCCAGCCAGTGGAAAAAATGCATAAACGGGTGTGTGGAACGGAAAATCAACGAGTTATAGCCCAGCGATATTCACTATATGTGCATAGAAAGTGAATATGTTTGCGTGAAAGAGGAATAAATAGAGGAAAAACCGCAATATTATGCACAGTCCAGATATAATTCTGGAAATGTGATCATCTACGAAATTTACAGGAAATTACTGCGCCATTTTGACGCAATCCGCCCTAAAACAGGGCAAGCATTGCCCCATTGTTAACACCATTCACACCCATTGCCGGAATCTCACCATTATGGGCAGTCAGTCTGCGGAAATTCTGCTACCATCCATGCACTATTCATCCCGTAAAATGGCAGCGACTATGAAATTTGTCTCTTTTAATATCAACGGCCTGCGCGCCAGACCACATCAACTGACAGCCATTGTCGAAAAACACCAACCCGATGTCATTGGCCTGCAGGAGACAAAAGTTCACGACGACATGTTCCCGCTCGAAGATGTCGCAAAACTCGGCTACAACGTTTTCTACCACGGGCAAAAAGGTCACTATGGCGTGGCGCTGCTGACCAAAGAGACCCCCATCGCCGTGCGCCGGGGTTTTCCCGATGATGGCGAAGAAGCGCAGCGCCGCATCATCATGGCGGAAATCCCCTCTCCGCTGGGCAACCTGACGGTAATCAACGGCTACTTCCCGCAGGGCGAAAGCCGCGACCATCCGATTAAATTCCCGGCCAAAGCGCAGTTTTATCAGAACTTACAAAACTATCTCGACAACCAACTGAAGCGCGACAATCCGGTACTGATCATGGGGGATATGAATATCAGTCCGTCCGATCGGGATATCGGCATTGGCGAAGAGAACCGCAAGCGCTGGCTGCGCACCGGCAAATGTTCGTTCCTGCCGGAAGAGCGTGAATGGATGGACCGCCTGCTGAACTGGGGCCTTGTTGACACCTTCCGCCACGCACACCCGGAAACCACCGACAAATTCTCGTGGTTTGATTACCGTTCGAAAGGGTTTGATGATAACCGCGGTCTGCGTATCGATTTGCTGCTGGCAAGCCAGCCGCTGGCGGACCGTTGTCTGGAAACCGGTATCGACTATGAAATTCGCAGCATGGAAAAACCGTCTGATCATGCGCCGGTATGGGCGAAATTTAAGGTCTGATGCTCAACCGTGAACGCCAGAAAAATAGGGCTTGCGGGCGCACTGATCCTCTGTCTTGCCGGGGTGCTCTGGGTGTTGCCCCCCGGCCTGCTCACGCTGGAGACGCTTAAGCGCGAACATTCACTGTTGGCGGACTGGCAACGCCTGTCCCCTTTTCTCAGTGCAAGCCTCTATTTTCTGCTCTATACCGTCGTCGCGGCGCTGTCGATTCCTGGCGCGGCGCTGCTGACGCTGCTTGGCGGCGCGCTGTTTGGCCTCTGGCAAGGCACGCTGCTGGTCTCTTTTGCCTCAACGCTGGGCGCCACGCTCGCCATGCTCACCAGTCGTTACCTGCTGCGTGACTGGGTAGCGCGGCGGTTTTCCCGGCATATGGCCACGGTGAATCACGGGATGGCGCGGGACGGCGTCTTTTATCTTTTTGCGCTACGCCTGATACCCTTGTTTCCATTTGTTGTCGTCAACCTGCTTGCAGGTCTCACCACCGTTGGCGTGCGCCGCTACTGGTGGGTCAGCCAGTTGGGGATGCTGCCTGCCACCGTGGTTTATCTGAATGCCGGACGCCAGTTAAGCCAGTTAACATCAATACGTGACATTATTTCTCCCGCTATGCTGACCGCTTTTGCTCTGTTAGGGCTATTACCACTGGCCTCCCGTTGGCTGGTCACACGTTTTTTTCAGGAGTAATTATGCGCTGGGGATTACTACTCGCGAGTCTGTTGCTGGCCGCTCCGGGACACGCCGAACAACGCTGGCAGCAGATCCAGAATGAGGCCAGAGGCCAGACTGTCTGGTTCAACGCCTGGGGCGGTGACAGCGCCGTTAACCAGTATCTTGACTGGGTCAGTGGCGAGATGAAAACCCACTATGCGGTCAATCTTAAAATCGTGCGTCTCGCCGATGCCGCTGATGCCGTGAAGCGCATCCAGACGGAAGCCGCCGCCGGGCGAAAGACCGGTGGTTCTGTCGATCTGTTGTGGGTTAACGGCGAAAATTTTCGCACGTTGAAAGAGGCTGGATTGCTGCAAACCCAGTGGGCGGAAACGCTGCCCAACTGGCGCTATGTTGATACGCAAAAACCGGTACGTGAAGATTTTTCAATTCCCACTGACGGGGCTGAGTCTCCGTGGGGAGGCGCGCAGTTGACGTTTATTGCAGATCGCGACGTGACGCCGCAGCCGCCTCAAAGTCCGCAGGCGCTGTTGGCATTTGCCCGGGCACATCCAGGCACCGTCAGTTACCCGCGACCGCCGGACTTTACCGGCACGGCGTTTCTGGAACAGTTATTAATCTCGCTGACTGACAATCCGCACGCGCTCACCGTCGCGCCAGACGCCGCCACCTTTGCCGATGTAACCGCGCCGCTGTGGCGCTATCTCGACGCGCTGCATCCGAGTCTGTGGCGAGAAGGGAAAGATTTCCCGCCATCTCCGGCGCGGATGGACGCGTTACTTAAGAGCGGGACGTTGCGCCTGTCGTTGACCTTTAACCCGGCGCACGCTCAGCAAAAGATCACCCGCGGTGAATTGCCAAAACACAGCTACAGCTTTGGTTTTACCGCAGGGATGATTGGCAACGTGCACTTTGTCGCCATTCCGGTTAACGCCCGTGCCAGCGCCGGAGCGAAACTGGTCGCCAACTTCCTGCTCTCTCCTGACGCACAGCTGCGTAAGGCCGATCCAACAGTCTGGGGCGATCCATCGGTGCTGGATGCGAAAAAAATGCCCGCCGCACAGCAGGCCGCGCTGGAAGCGCGCATTCCGGACGGGCTACCCGCCGTGCTGCCTGAACCTCATGCGGCCTGGGTTAACGCACTGGAGCAAGAATGGCTGCGCCGCTACGGATCGCGCTAATGTTTCTCGCCTGGCTGGGCATGGCGGCGATTTATGCGCCAATACTGCCTGCCGGTATGTTGCTGATCGCGCCCGCGCTGTCACTGGCAAACTGGCAGGCTCTTTTTACCGATCCGCAGTTACCGCAGGCGTTGCTGGCGACCGTGGTGTCGGTATTCATCGCCACCGCTGGCGCGCTGTTTATTGCGTTAACAATCGTGGTGGCGCTCTGGCCCGGCTTACGCTGGCGACGGTTGAGCACCCGCCTGCCGTGGTTGCTGGCGATTCCCCATGTCGCGTTTGCCAGCGCCGCGCTACTGCTTTTCGCTGAAGGCGGACTGCTCTGGCACGCCCTGCCGTTTCTCTCGCCTGCGATTGATCGCTACGGCATCGGGCTGGGCGTGACGCTGGCCGTGAAAGAGAGCGCTTTCGTGCTGTGGATTTTATCCATTTTACTGAGTGAGAAACGCCTCGCTCAGCAGGTCATCGTCCTGGATTCGCTGGGCTACAACCGCCGGCAGACGCTCTGCTGGTTGATCTTACCCACTATCGCCCCCGCACTGGGAGCCGTAATGCTGGCCGTGGTGGCGTGGACGATTTCGGCGGTGGATGTTGCCATCATCCTCGGCCCCGGCAATCCGCCGACACTGGCGGTCCTCTCCTGGCAATGGCTTAGTCAGGGAGACAGCGAACAGCAGATCAAAGGCGCGCTGGCTAGCCTGCTCTTGCTGGCGCTGCTCGCCCTCTTTGCACTCGCGGGTTATCAGCTCTGGCGTAGCTGGCGACGCACGCTTCCTGACGTCAGTGGCGTACGTCAACACCGCGTTTCGCACCTAACGGGGAAAACGCTGTCATTGTCGCTGCCCGCGACGGGAGTGCTCTGCACGGTATTACTGGCCTTTCTGGCGCAGCAATCTACGCTCAATCTCGACGCGTTAACCCACAGCGTAACAATCGGAGTGGCCGCCAGCGCGCTGGGACTGGTCATTTTGCTGCTATGGCTGGAATGGGGACCACAGCGCGGACATCGTTGGGTCTGGCTGCCAATCCTTCTTCCGGCGCTGCCGCTGGTGATGGGCCAATACGCGCTGGCGTTGCATCTTGAACTGGACGGTCAGTTTGCCTCGCTCATCTGGGGACATCTGCTGTGGGTGGTGCCGTGGATGTTGTTTGTCCTGAAACCGGCCTGGCAACGCATCGACCCTCGTCTGCTGCTGATTGCCCGGACGCTGGGCTGGTCACCGATGAAAATCTTTTGCTGCGTAAAATGTCCGCAGATTTTGCGTCCTGTACTCGTGACGCTGGCCGTCGGTTTCTCCGTCAGCATCGCGCAGTATATGCCGACCCTGTGGCTGGGCGCAGGCCGTTTCCCGACGCTGACGACGGAAGCGGTGGCCCTCAGCAGCGGCGGCAGTACCGGTATTCTGGCCGCGCAGGCGCTCTGGCAATTGCTGTTACCGCTGGTCGTGTTTACGCTAATGGCCGGACTCTCGTTATGGGTCGGCCACCGCCGACAAGGATTGCGCTAATGCTCACCGTTCGCCATCTTTCCCTGTTTCTCCACCAGACCCCGCTGTTTGGCCCGTTAACCTTCGAAGTGGCAAAAGGTGACATTGTCACATTAATGGGTCCCTCCGGCTGCGGCAAGTCTTCGCTGCTGGCCTGGATGGTGGGTGCGCTGACGCCACCGCTGCATGTCCGCGGTGAACTGTGGCTGGGTGAGCAGCGTCTGGATGCGCTCCCCACCGCCCGTCGGCAGATCGGTATTTTATTTCAGGATGCCCTGCTGTTTGATCACTTTACGGTGGGACAAAACCTGCTATTAGCGCTTCCTGCCAATCTGAAAGGCACAGCGCGGCAGGATGCGGTTCAGCACGCGCTTGACCGTGCGGGCATGGCGGGATTGTCTTCTCGCGATCCCGCCACGCTATCCGGTGGTCAGCGCGCACGGGTTGCGCTGCTTCGCGCCCTGCTGGCGCAGCCTAAAGCGTTGCTGCTGGATGAGCCGTTCAGCCGTCTTGATGCTGATCGTCGGGCAGACTTTCGTCAGTGGGTCTTTGATGAAGTGCGTCGGCTGGACATTCCCGTTGTTCAGGTCACCCATGACGCGCAGGATATTCCGCCGGGCGGTCACGTTTTGCCGTTATCTTCCGCCTTGTGAAACTGCTTACATACTGCGTTAACGCAAAGTTTTTCCGCTACCGCGAGCACAGAATGGCGCCTCCTTATCTCAACGTCGGGCAATTCGATGAAACGTGTTTCTCAAATGACCGCGCTGGCTCTGGCTTTAGGGCTCGCTTGCGCTTCCACCTGGGCTGCTGATATGGCGCAGGTACTTAACTTCCAACAACTGGCGCAAAAACAGGGTACGGCTATCGATACCCGTCCCTCCGCGTTTTATAATGGCTGGCCACAGTCACTAAACGGTCCGTCCGGACACGAACCTTCCGCCCTCAACCTCTCTGCCCGCTGGCTTGATACCATGAGCGACGAACAGCTCGCGACCTGGATCCAACAGCATCAACTGAAGGCCGACGCCCCTGTCGCGCTGTACGGCAACGACAGCGACGTGCAGGCGGTGAAAAACCGGCTGAAAAAGGCTGGACTGCAACAGGTTGCCACGCTGAGCGACGCGTTGCAGGATCCGGCGCGTCTGCAACGACTGCCGCATTTCGAGCAACTGGTTTATCCGCAGTGGCTGCATGACCTGCAACAGGGTAAAGCGGTCACCGCGAAACCGGCCGGCGACTGGAAAGTGATAGAAGCCGCCTGGGGTGCGCCGAAGTTTTATCTGCTCAGCCATATTCCAGGCGCGGATTACATCGACACCAACGAGGTGGAAAGTGAACCGCTGTGGAACAAAGTGCCTGATGACAGTCTGAAAGCGATGCTGGCGAAACACGGTATCCGTCATGACACGACGGTGATCCTGTACGGACGCGATGTTTACGCGGCCGCGCGGGTGGCGCAGATCATGCTGTATGCCGGAGTGAAAGACGTGCGTCTGCTCGATGGCGGCTGGCAGACCTGGTCCGACGCCGGGCTGCCGGTCGAGCGCGGCACGCCTGCGAAAGTTAAACCGGAGCCCGATTTTGGCGTGACCATTCCGGCGCAACCCCAGCTGATGCTTAATATGGAACAGGCGCGCGGACTGTTGCACCGTCAGGATGCGTCGCTGGTCAGTATTCGCTCCTGGCCAGAATTTATCGGCACCACCAGCGGCTACAGCTATATCAAGCCAAAAGGTGAAATTGCCGGGGCGCGCTGGGGACATGCCGGTAGCGACTCGACGCATATGGAAGATTTCCATAACCCGGACGGCACCATGCGCAGCGCAGATGACATCGCCAGCATGTGGAAGCAGTGGCACATTCTGCCGGATCAGCACGTCGCCTTTTACTGTGGCACCGGCTGGCGCGCGTCAGAGACGTTTATGTACGCCCGGGCGATGGGCTGGAAAAACGTCTCGGTTTATGACGGCGGATGGTACGAATGGAGCAAAGACCCGAAAAACCCGGTCTCCGCAGGTGAGCGCGGCCCGGACAGCAGTCTGTAATGGATTGCCGGATGGCGGCGCTTGCGCGCCATCCGGCGTTCACTGTTGTAACCCCTTCAGCGTCAGATAACCATTCCAGACGCGGGTCAACGTCGTCATCCAGCACAGTGTGCCGAAGATCCACGCCAGCACGGCAAACTTCTCCGGGAAAAGACACGCCAGTACAAACACCAGGATCGTTTCCGTTCCCTCGGTCAATCCCCCCAGATAATAAAACGATTTATGCGCATAGCCGGGGTTGTCGATATTGTGCTTCGCGGCCAGCGCGGCAAAGGCGAGAAAACTGCTGCCGGTGCCGATAAACGCAAACAACAGCCAGCCCCCCGCCAGCGCATTCTGCTGTGGGCCGGCCAGAATGAAGCCGAACGGCACCAGCGCGTAAAACAGAAAATCGAGAGAGATATCAAGAAAACCGCCCGCATCGGTAAGCCCTCGGCGTCGCGCCAGCGCGCCGTCAAGCCCGTCCAGCAGACGATTCAGGACAATCGCCACCAGCGCCGCCAGATACCAGCCCAGCGCCAGAAACGGCAACGCCAGTACGCCGAGGCCAAACCCAACCAGCGTCAGACCGTCCGGGGAAACCCCCGGCCTGTCGAGCACGCCTGCGCAACGGTGAAGCAGCGGTTTAAGCCGTGGATGCAGATGCCGGTCAAGCACGCGGCGCTCCTTTGAGACTGTCGCACAGTCCCTGCGAAGGAATATCCAGCGCGGCATTAAAACGCGCCGAGAGGTTCTGAAAAGCCAACAACGCGGTCATCTCGCTAATAACGTCATCGCTGAAATGCTGCTTCATTTGCGCTTTCAGGGCATCATCTACCCGCGGTGGCGTGGCGGTCACCGCGTCAGCATATGCCAGCGCAACGCGCTCTTCTGGTGTAAAAAGCGACGATGCCTGCCAGTCCGCCACGGCCAGCACTTTGTCCATCGCGCCGCTACGCTCTGCCAGTCGCAGGCTGTTGGCATCCACGCAGAATGCGCAGTGGCAGACCTGCGACACGCGCGTCATCAATAATGCCCGCATCACCGGCGTCAGACGCGCACGTTTACGCTCAAGAAACCCGACAAACAGCGCCACCAGCCAGAACAAAAACGGCATCCGCCCCCACCAGCGCGTCGGATGTAATACCTCTCCGTAGTGTTTTCTTTGCGTCATCACGAGAGGGTTGAGACTGGCGGGGAGACGGGTCAACGGCGTTACCCACGGTTGCGGATCGTTCAAGGCAGACTCCTGGGACTTCAGGTCAATCAAAGATGACGATAGTATGTCACTTTCTGCTGTTGAACATTGACGAATATGATGAAAACCCTCGACGTTGTTGCCGCGATTATTGAACGTGATGGCAAAATTTTGCTCGCCCAGCGCCCGCCGCAGGCGGATCAGGCAGGTTTATGGGAATTTGCCGGTGGCAAAGTGGAAGCGGGCGAAACGCAGCCGCAGGCGCTGGTCCGCGAACTGCGCGAAGAGTTAGGCATTGAGGCCACGGTGGGGCGCTATATTGCCAGCCACCAGCGTGAAGTCTCCGGGCGGTTGATTCATCTGCATGCCTGGCATGTCCCGGCGTTCAGCGGAGAAATAATGGCGCATGAGCATCAGCAACTGGTGTGGTGCGAGCCGCACGTCGCGCTGGACTATTCGCTCGCCCCCGCTGATATTCCGCTACTTAACGCCTTTATGGTTTTACGCGACGCCAGACCAGCGGATTCGTACTGAGCGTTTTCTCGTCGCGCTGGCACTGCAACAGCACGCCATCGGCTTTAATTACCGCCCCTTCTGAATAATTCTGATCCTGATAAATGCAGCACTGATTACAGGGCTGCGCGCGCTGTCCACCGGAACTGAAGACCTCCGGCGGCACGTTCACCTGCACATCCGGGCGAAGGTTTTGGTTCGCCAGGCTGGATAAAGAGAGTGTCATCAACGCTGCCGCCATCGCGATAAAACGCATAGGGTTTCCTTACTATTTCGGGTCTGTTCTTAGTATAACGGTAACCCGCGCGGGAAACTTTACTCTCTTCTGTCATCGTTTTTCGTTATGACAGCCGTCTGGTTATTAATTTGTCTGGCACCGGCATTTTTTTCTTGCTATCCGTCACATTCCTGATGGTATAGTCAAAAACTGCAAACACATATCCACAAAAAACACAATTACAACCACATTTAAATATAAGAGGTTTTTATATCTATGGATCAGACATGCTCTCTGGAATCATTCCTCAACCATGTACAAAAGCGCGACCCGAATCAAACCGAGTTCGCGCAAGCCGTCCGTGAAGTTATGACCACCCTGTGGCCATTCATTGAGCAAAACCCGCGCTATCGTGAAATGTCGTTGCTGGAACGGTTGGTTGAGCCAGAGCGTGTGATTCAGTTCCGTGTCGTGTGGCTGGACGATCGTAATCAGGTCCAGGTTAACCGCGCCTGGCGCGTGCAGTTCAACTCGGCGATTGGCCCGTACAAAGGCGGGATGCGCTTCCACCCTTCCGTTAACCTGTCGATCCTGAAGTTTCTCGGCTTTGAGCAAACCTTTAAAAACGCACTGACCACCCTGCCGATGGGCGGTGGTAAAGGCGGTAGCGATTTTGATCCGAAAGGCAAAAGTGAAGGCGAAGTGATGCGTTTCTGTCAGGCGCTGATGACGGAACTGTACCGTCATTTGGGTCCGGATACTGACGTTCCTGCCGGTGATATCGGCGTGGGTGGCCGTGAAGTGGGCTTTATGGCCGGGATGATGCGTAAGCTCTCCAACAACAGCGCCTGCGTGTTTACCGGCAAAGGGCTCTCCTTCGGCGGCAGTCTGATCCGTCCGGAAGCAACCGGTTACGGTCTGGTCTACTTCACCGAAGCGATGCTCAAGCGTCATGGTCTGGGCTTTGAAGGGATGCGCGTAGCGGTTTCCGGTTCCGGTAACGTGGCGCAGTTCGCCATTGAAAAAGCGATGGAATTTGGCGCTCGCGTGGTGACGGCCTCCGACTCCAGCGGCACCGTCGTGGATGAAAGCGGCTTTACGAAAGAGAAACTGGCGCGTCTGTGCGAAATTAAAGCCAGCCGTGACGGCCGCGTGGCGGACTACGCCCGTGAGTTTGGCCTGACCTATCTGGAAGGCAAACAGCCGTGGTCAGTGCCGGTCGATATCGCACTGCCGTGTGCCACACAGAACGAGCTCGACGTCGAAGCGGCTCGCGTGCTGATTGCTAACGGCGTGAAAGCGGTGGCGGAAGGGGCAAACATGCCAACCACCATCGAAGCGACCGATCTGTTCCTCGAAGCCGGCGTGCTGTTTGCACCGGGCAAAGCGGCGAACGCCGGTGGCGTTGCCACCTCCGGCCTGGAAATGGCACAGAACGCGGCGCGTCTGAGCTGGAAGGCGGAGAAAGTGGATGCCCGTCTGCACCACATCATGCTGGATATTCACCATGCCTGCGTCGAGTACGGCGGTGAAAGCAAACAGACCAACTATGTCCGTGGGGCGAACATCTCTGCCTTCGTGAAGATTGCCGACGCCATGTTTGGTCAGGGTGTGATTTAAGTCCCCCCAAACCGAATTACAGGCCCGCCTCTGCTGATGGCGGGCTTTTTTTCGCCGCACGTTTACGAGGCGCGCTCTTCTTCTTCTCTCCACCATCACCACCAGGCGCGACAATGCCACGGAAGCGACGCACCGGCGTACTGCGCGCCTGATCGATCAATTGATACAGCGTGCCCACCAGCGGCTGCATGAAATCCTGATAGCGGCACTGCTTTTCGCTGATTTGCGTCAGAATTGACTCCCAGTGGGCAGTCATGTCCGGACGGGTCGCCATCTCCGGCAGCGAGTGGAACAGCGCTTTCCCGGCATCGGTTGAGTGGATATAGCGCCCTTTTTTGACCAGAAAACCGCGCTTAAACAGCAGTTCGATGATCCCGGCGCGGGTGGCCTCGGTGCCCAGCCCGTCCGTTGCACGGAGGATCTTTTTCAGATCTTTATCCTGCACAAAGCGCGCAATCCCGGTCATCGCCGACAGCAGCGTGGCATCGGTAAAATGGCGTGGCGGCTGGGTCTGACGTTCAACCACTTCGCCCTTTTCACACAGCAGTTCATCGTCTTTCGCCACCACCGGCAGCGGCGTGCCGTCGTTCTCTTCATCCCGCTCTTTACTGCCCAGCAGCGTTCGCCAGCCCGCTTCGGCAAGGAATCGGGCCTTAGCGACGAATTTACCCTTCGCGATATCCAGTTCAATCACGCATTTACGGAATACCGCATCCGGGCAAAATTGCATCAGGTATTGACGGGCTACCAGGTTATACACCTTCGCTTCATTGTCCGTCAGAGTGATACTGTTGCTGCGCGCAGTAGGAATAATGGCGTGGTGAGCATCAACCTTTTTATCATCCCAGCAGCGATTACGGGTATCGGGATTTACCGCCGGTTGCGGCAGCAGATCCGGCGCATGCACGCCGATGGCGTTCATTACCGCATGCCGTCCAGCGAAGTGCTCTTCCGGCAGATAGCGACAGTCAGAACGCGGATAGGTAATCAGCTTGTGGGTTTCATACAGCTTCTGGCAGATGTCGAGCACGTTCTGCGCGCTCAGGCCAAAGCGTTTCGCCGCTTCAATCTGTAAAGCTGACAGCGAGAACGGCAACGGCGCAGATTCTGATTCCCGTTTATCGTTATAGCTGGTGACTATCGCCGGTTGGCCGTTGATGCGGTTGACCACATGCTCCGCCAGCGGACGGTGTAATAATCGTCCCTCTTCGTCCTGATACGGTTCGCACGCTTCGCTCGGCTGCCAGATCGCGGTGAAGCGTTCCTCCGCAGGGGTCACGATATGTGCTTTCACTTCAAAAAAATCTTTGGCAACGAAGTTTTCGATCTCTTCATCGCGTCGGACAACCAGCCCGAGTACCGGCGTTTGTACGCGCCCGACGGAGAGCACCCCCTGATAACCGGCGTTACGCCCGAGAATGGTATACGCACGGGTCATGTTGATGCCGTACAGCCAGTCCGCGCGGGCACGGGCCAGCGCCGACACGCATAACGGCACAAATTCGCTGTTTGAGCGCAGACGTTCAATCGCACGTTCAACGGCCTGTGGGTTGAGATCGTTAATCAGACAGCGCTGCACCTGCTGACGCTTTTCCGGCGCCAGTTGCAGGTAATCCAGCACCTCGTCCACCAGCAGTTGCCCCTCGCGATCCGGGTCTCCCGCATGGATAACCTCACTGGCCTCATGCAGAAAACGCTTAATCACGTTGAGCTGTTTGGTCACGGAAGGACGCGGCTGCAATTGCCACTTTTCCGGCACGATCGGCAGATCGGCCAGGTTCCAGCGCGCATAACGACTGTCATAGACATCAGGCTGCGCCTGTTCCAGCAGGTGACCAATACACCAGGTCACCACCTGGCCGTTACCGCATTCAATAAAGCCATCGCCCTTACGGTGCGGTTTAGGCAACACATCAGCAATGGCGCGCGCCAGACTCGGCTTTTCGGCAATAAACAACCGCATTGGGTTAACGGATCTCAACCATGGCGCGACCGCCACGGGCTTCAACCAGTTCACCGATCGCCGTCAGGTCAATGCCAAACTCGGCGGCGGTGGCTTTCACTTCTTCTTCGGCCTCTGGCGTTACCGCCAGCAGCAGACCACCGGAGGTTTGCGGATCGCACAGCAGGGAGCGCACCGCCTGCGGCATTTCCCCCATCAGGTGGCCGTAGCTGGCAAAGTTACGCTCGGTGCCACCCGGCACAGCCCCCAGGCGGATGTACTCTTCGACGCCCGGCAGTTTAGGGATGTCCTGATAGCGGATCTGCGCCTGGACGCCTGCCCCCTGGCACATCTCGCTGAGGTGGCCCAGCAGACCAAAGCCGGTGACATCGGTCATCGCTTTCACGCCGTCAATGTTGGCAAATGACGCTCCGGCAATGTTCATGCGACACATGACTTCCGTCGCCAGCCCCTGATGTTCAGGTTTTAGCAGCGACTTTTTCTCGGCGGTGGTCAACACGCCAATGCCTAGCGGTTTGGTCAGGAACAGTTTGCAACCGGCCTCGGCGGTGCTGTTTTTCTTCACCCGCTCAGTGGGGACAATACCGGTCACGGCCAGACCGAAGATCGGCTCCGGCGCGTCAATCGAGTGGCCGCCCGCCAGCGCAATGCCCGCCTGACGACAGGCAAAGCGTCCGCCTTCAGTCACCTCGCGGGCGATTTCCGGCGACAGCTTGCTGATAGGCCAGCCCAGGATCGCGATCGCCATAATCGGTTTGCCGCCCATCGCGAAAATATCGCTGATGGCGTTGGTCGCCGCAATGCGGCCAAAATCAAACGGATTATCGACAATCGGCATAAAGAAGTCGGTGGTACTGATGACGCTGGTACCATTGCCCAGATCGTACACCGCCGCGTCGTCACGGGTTTCATTTCCCACAAGCAGGTTCGGGTCGACAAACTTCGCCTGCTCGCTGTGCAGGATGGTTTCCAGCACTTTCGGGGAAATTTTACAACCGCAACCGGCTCCGTGGCTGTACTGCGTTAAACGAATAGCATGCTCGCTCATGGACATCTCCTGTCATTGCAATCGGGCTATGGTAGCGCTCATTCCATGACGTGATAAGAGAGAGTGTCCGAATTCCGGCGTCTTTGCTCAGAATCCAGACAGTTTTGCCTGATTAACTAAAATTTCGTCACGAAAGGTGCGGTATCCGGCACGCTAATGGTGGTGGAGGCTTTCAGTTGCGGTGTGCCGAGATAAAGAAATCCGACAATTTTATCCTGTGGGCGACAGTCAAACGCGTCGCGCACCACCGGACTGTCGGTTAAGGCCCCGCTACGCCAGATCCCGCCGAAGCCCTGTGCGATAGCCGCCATTTGCATCGCCATCACCGCGCAGCCTGCGGACATCTCCTGCTCCCAGACAGGGACCTTATGATTTTCATCACATTTTGCGACCACGGTGATGATAAGAGGGGCGCGAAACGGTGCGCTACGCGCTTTTTCGATCCCTTTTTCATCACTTCCGGCGGCAATCGCCCCCTTTTCCAGCACCGCGCTGAAGCGTTCGCGCCCCTCGCCTTCGATAACGAAGAAGTGCCACGGTTGCAGGGTCTTATGATCCGGCGCGCGCATGCCCGCACGGAGAATATTTTGCAGTTGCTCACCGGCAGGTGCAGGCTCGGCCAGGCGAGAAGCGCTACGGCGGTTAACAAGTAATTCAAGTGCATCCATTTGGTTAACTCCTGTCAGGGTGAATATTCACAAAATTAACACGAGAGCAGATTTTGTTACAGCGCCGACAGTGATTCCTGCTGACAAGAGACGGCAGGGTCATTAGGATAGCCACATCTCATACACCTGACTCAGGTGTAGTATTGGTAACGGTAGGGAGAATACATGCGAACCCTGTGGCGATTCATTGCCGGTTTTTTTAAATGGACGTGGCGACTGCTTAATTTTGTCCGCGAAATGGTGCTTAACCTGTTCTTTATCTTCCTTGTCCTGGTGGGTGTCGGGATCTGGATGCAGGTCAGCAGCAATAACACCAGCGATAAAGTCGGTCGCGGTGCCCTGATGTTAGATATTTCCGGGGTGATCGTCGATAAGCCGTCCAGTACCAGTCGTCTTGGCGCTCTTAGCCGTCAACTGCTCGGTGCCAGTTCCGACCGCTTACAGGAAAACTCCCTGTTCGATATCGTCAATACCATTCGTCAGGCCAAAGACGATCGCAATATCACCGGTATTGTGATGGACCTGAAGAACTTCGCCGGTGCCGATCAGCCGTCAATGCAGTATATCGGTAAAGCGCTGCGTGAATTCCGCGACAGCGGTAAGCCAGTCTATGCCGTTGGCGATAATTTTAGTCAGGGTCAGTATTACCTTGCCAGCTTCGCCAATAAAATCTGGCTTTCGCCGCAGGGTTCCGTTGATATCCACGGTTTTGCCACTAACGGACTGTATTACAAATCCCTGCTGGATAAGCTGAAAGTGTCGACGCATGTGTTCCGCGTGGGCACTTATAAATCTGCCGTCGAGCCGTTTATTCGTGACGACATGTCGCCTGCGGCGCGGGAAGCAGACAGCCGCTGGATTGGCGAGCTGTGGCAGAACTACCTGAATACCATTGCCGCCAACCGTCAAATCCCGGCAGAGCAGGTCTTCCCTGGCGCTCAGGGCGTGCTTGATGCGCTGACGAAAGCCGATGGCGATACGGCGAAGTATGCGCTCGACAGCAAACTGGTCGACGCCCTGCTTTCCAGTGCCGAAGTGGAAAAAGCGCTGACGAAACAGTTTGGCTGGAGTAAGGCAGAGAATAACTATCGCGCGATCAGCTACTACGATTACACGCTTAATCCGCCTGCGGATACGGGCAGCTCCATCGGCGTGGTCTTTGCCAACGGTGCCATCATGGATGGTGAAGAAACACCGGGGAACGTCGGCGGAGATACCACCGCTGCACAAATTCGTGATGCGCGCCTGGATCCGAAAGTGAAAGCCATCGTTCTGCGCGTCAACAGCCCTGGCGGTAGCGTGACGGCGTCGGAAGTGATTCGTTCGGAACTGGCCGCTGCACGTGCTGCCGGTAAACCGGTGGTCGTATCGATGGGCGGAATGGCCGCCTCTGGCGGCTACTGGATCTCTACGCCTGCCAGTTACATTGTGGCCAACCCGAGCACGCTGACCGGTTCGATTGGTATCTTCGGCGTGATTAATACCGTTGAGAACAGCCTTGACTCAATCGGCGTACACACCGACGGCGTTGCCACGTCACCGCTGGCCGATATTTCGCTGACTAAAGCCCTGCCGCCTGAAGCGCAGCAGATGATGCAGTTGAGCATTGAGAATGGTTATAAGCGCTTTATCACTCTGGTCGCGCAGGCGCGTAAATCCACGCCGGAACAGATTGATAAAATTGCCCAGGGCCACGTCTGGACCGGTCAGGATGCCAAAGCCAACGGTCTTGTCGACAGCCTGGGTGACTTCGACGACGCGGTCGCTAAAGCCGCTGAGCTGGCGAAACTCAAAGAGTGGCATATCGACTATTATCAGGATGAGCCAACCTTCTTTGATATGATCATGGACGGTATGTCAGGTTCTGTCCGCGCCATGCTGCCGCAGGCGATTCAGGCGATGCTCCCTGCGCCGCTGGCCTCAGCGGCCAGTACGGTCAAAGCGGAAGGCGATAAGCTCGCCGCGTTCAACGATCCGCAAAACCGTTATGCGTTCTGTCTGACCTGCGCGAACGTGCGTTAATCCTCACGCCCTCTTCCTGCGAAGAGGGCTTTTCTCTGAGCGACAAGATACTAGCCATGCAGAAGAAATCGATTTACGTTGCCTATACCGGCGGGACCATTGGTATGCAGCGCTCCGAACAGGGTTACATTCCGGTCTCCGGACACCTTCAGCGCCAGCTGGCGCTGATGCCTGAATTCCATCGTCCTGAAATGCCCGACTTCACCATTCATGAATATGCCCCGCTGATGGATTCGTCAGATATGACGCCGGAAGACTGGCAGCATATCGCCGATGACATCAAAACCCATTACGATGAGTACGATGGTTTTGTGATCCTACATGGTACCGACACCATGGCGTTTACCGCCTCTGCGCTCTCGTTCATGCTGGAGAATTTGGGTAAACCGGTGATTGTGACAGGGTCACAAATCCCGCTGGCGGAGCTGCGTTCTGACGGACAAATCAATCTTCTCAACGCACTTTACGTCGCGGCAAATTATCCGATCAACGAAGTCACGCTGTTTTTTAACAACCGTCTGTTTCGCGGCAACCGCACGACAAAAGCGCATGCCGACGGTTTTGACGCTTTCGCCTCCCCTAACCTCCAGCCGCTGCTGGAAGCGGGTATCCACATCCGCCGTCTGGGGACGCCGCTGGCTCCCCGTAGTGAAGGCGAGCTGATTGTTCACCCGATCACGCCACAACCCATTGGGGTCGTCACCATTTATCCGGGTATCTCCGCCGATGTGGTGCGCAACTTCCTGCGCCAGCCGGTAAAAGCGCTGATTCTGCGTTCCTACGGCGTCGGCAATGCGCCGCAGAATAAAGAGTTTCTGAAAGAACTTAGCGAAGCCAGCGAACGCGGCATCGTGGTTGTGAACCTCACGCAGTGCATGTCGGGGAAAGTGAACATGGGCGGTTATGCCACTGGCAATGCTCTGGCGCATGCTGGCGTCGTTGGCGGTGCTGATATGACCGTAGAAGCAACCCTGACCAAACTGCATTATCTGCTCAGCAAAGGGCTGGATACGGATGCGATTCGCGAGGCGATGACGCAAAACCTGCGTGGCGAACTCACGCCGGACGACTAAGGAGGATCGAATGACACACCGTGCGCTGTTACTGGTCGATTTACAAAACGATTTCTGCGCCGGCGGCGCGCTGGCGGTCCCGGAGGGCGACAGCACCGTTGATATCGCAAACCAGCTGATTGCAGGGTGCCAGACCCGCGGTGATGCGGTCATCGCAAGCCAGGACTGGCACCCTGCGAACCACGGGAGCTTCGCCAGTCAGCATCAGGCAGAACCTTACAGCCAGGGTCAACTCGACGGCTTGCCGCAAACCTTCTGGCCCGATCACTGCGTGCAGAATACGGACGGCGCGGCGTTTCATCCGTTGCTGAACCGCAAGGCAATAGAGGCCGTTTTTCATAAGGGCGAGAATCCGCTGGTCGACAGCTACAGCGCTTTTTTTGATAACGGACGTCGGCAGACAACCGGACTCGACGCGTGGCTTCGCCAGCATGACGTGCATGAACTGATCGTCATGGGGCTGGCCACCGACTATTGTGTCAGGTTTACGGTGCTGGATGCGCTGCAACTGGGCTATACGGTGAATGTCATTACCGATGGCTGTCGCGGCGTGAACATTCAGCCACAGGACAGTGCCCATGCCTTTATGGAGATGGCAGCAGCAGGCGCTACGTTGTATACCCTCGCTGACTGGGAAGAAACTCAGCGCTAAACCTCTCGCCGGATGACGACCTGCCTTGTCATCCGGCGAAAAATCTTTTCCCTTCCGTCACATAAAATAAACCGAAACCAGCAGTGACGCTGCGCAGGTGCTACGCTTTGATGGCTGTTTTTTCGCCACGCCATTTCCGTGGCGTGTTTGCTTTTCATTTTTTAATGTCAAAGAGGATTAGCCATGAAACGTTTGCCTTTGTTGGCAGCATTACCCTTGCTTTGCGCATCTGTCGCGTCTGCCAGTTCTATGATGTCCGTCGGCTACTTCAATGGCGGCGGAGATGTCACCGCCGGACCCGGTGGCGATATCAACACCCTGGATGTCCGCCAGATTACCCACCTGAACTACTCATTCGGCCTGATTTACAACGCTGAGAAAGACGAAACCAACGCCGCGCTGAAAGATACGACGAAATTGCATCAGATCTGGCTATCGCCAAAAGTGGAGTCTGACCTTGCCCTGATCCCGATACTGCGTAAACAGAACCCACAGTTGAAAGTCCTGCTTTCTGTTGGCGGCTGGGGCGCACGCGGATTCTCAGGCGCTGCCGCAACACCGGAAACGCGTGCGGTGTTTATTCAGTCTGCGCTGGAGATCATGCAGAAATACGGCCTCGACGGTATCGATCTGGACTGGGAATATCCGGTTAACGGCGCCTGGGGACTGGTCGCCAGTCAGCCAGCCGACCGCGAGAACTTCACGCTGCTGCTGAAAGAACTGCGTCAGGCAGTCGGCAATCAGAAACTGGTGACCATTGCCGTCGGGGCGAATGCGGAAAGCCCAAAAAGCTGGGTGGACGTAAAAGCGATTGCACCGCTGCTCGACTACATCAATCTGATGACCTATGACATGGCTTACGGAACGCAGTATTTCAACGCCAACCTGTATGATTCTAAAGACTGGCCAACCGTCGCGGCGGCCGATAAATACAGCGTCGACTTTGTGGTCAACAACTACCTCGCCGCCGGACTGAAGCCCCGGCAGATGAATCTGGGGATCGGTTTTTATGGCCGTGTTCCCAAACGTTCTGTCGAGCCTGGAATTGACTGGACAAAACCGGATGCGCAAAAAAATCCCGTCACGCAACCCTACTTTGGCGAGCAGGAAATCGCGCTGTTTAAATCACTGGGTGTCGATTTGACCAAGGACACCTACGTGAAATACCACGACATCGTCAAAACGTTTCTTAACGATCCGCAGAAACGGTTTACCGAGCACTGGGACGATCAGGCAAAAGTGCCATGGCTGTCCGTTCAGTCTGCTGACGGTAAGCGGCTGTTTGCCCTCTCGTATGAGAATCCCCGCTCGGTGGCAATCAAAGCAGATTACATCAAGAAGCGCGGACTGGCGGGCGCGATGTTCTGGGAATACGGCGCGGACGACCATAACCAGCTTGCAAAACAACTGGCGGAATCCTTAAGCATTGCGCACTAAGCCCCGTTCATGATTAAAAATGCCCTGCATGTCCGCATGGGGCATTTTTTTCGTAAGCGGTGGGATGAGGTGTGTCACACGAAACGGGATCGGTTATGATGGCCCCAACCCGTTGCGTCAGCGTTTGACGCATCGTTTCATTTTCAACTGGAGGCATGGGATTGTATGGCTTTTATCCCTAAAAATTACGCCCGTCTGGAAGTAGGTTACCGGGAAAAGGCGCTGAAACTTTTCCCGTGGGTCTGCGGCCGCTGCTCCCGCGAGTTTGTTTACTCAAACCTTCGCGAACTGACGGTGCACCATATCGATCATGATCATTCCAATAACCCGGAAGATGGCAGCAACTGGGAAATGTTGTGCCTGTACTGCCACGATCATGAGCATTCCAAATATACGGAAGCCGACCAGTATGGTTCCACGGTTGTAGCGGGCGAGGATGCGCAAAAGAGCGTCGGCGAAGCCACGTACAACCCTTTCGCAGACCTGAAAGCCATGCTGAATAAAAAATAATCCGCCGCGTTAGCCCAGCAGAGCTACAGAATGCCGGGCTTCCACGGTGCGCTATCAGGATTTGAACGTCGCAATTGGTTCTGGCGTGATGCCGAAATCCACTTTCAGCTGCTGTTTGCTCTTCATCACCATCTGCCCATTGGTGTCGATCGTCATATGTTGCGCATCCGTATTGTGGCGCGCCTGCCAGAGCATCACCAGTTGCAGACTATTATCTTTTTGCTCCGGGGTCAGCGCGACGCCGTCCGGCCATTTTCCCAGTTCAACGGCGGTGGATAAACGCTGATACACTTCCGGCGTCATGCTGTTAATTATCTCATCAAGATTCATGATAAGTCCGCTCCTATGGAATAATTTGCTGAATCGTTTTTTCAACCTTTCGTCTGGGCGCCGTTTTCGTCGTCGATGAAGCTCAGAGAAGCTGAATTGACACAGTAACGTTCGCCGGTGGGTTGCGGACCATCGGGGAAGACATGCCCCAGGTGCGCATCGCAGTTTCCACAGCGAATTTCAATGCGTTGCATACCGTGTGAAAAGTCCTTGATGTAACGAATCGACTCTTCACTTACCGGCTCGTAGAAGCTCGGCCAGCCACAGCCGGAATCGTATTTGGACTGGGAGGTAAATAGCGGCGCATCGCAGATCAAACAATGATAGACGCCGTCACGTTTGTTATGCAGTAACTGCCCGGTAAACGGCGGTTCTGTACCGTGATTCTGCGTCACGTAGAACTGCATTTCAGACAGGTTTTTTTTCAGATCTTCTGCAGAAGGTTTGTTCGCCATTTTGCTCACATCTCACTTTTCATGACGCTGACATTGCGCGACAGATTCTAACAAAACATTAACACCTGAGTGCAGACTTTTGTTCTAAACTTGATCCTTGCGAAATGGCAGCTTGTGAATCGTGATGCGAATCACATTTTTATCTCGATTGCCCTTTAAAATTCGGGGCACCGCCCCC
This sequence comes from Citrobacter sp. CFNIH10, assembly GCF_002934585.1. Lineage (NCBI taxonomy): Bacteria > Pseudomonadati > Pseudomonadota > Gammaproteobacteria > Enterobacterales > Enterobacteriaceae > Citrobacter > Citrobacter sp. CFNIH10. Next base: position 3,537,686 of record NZ_CP026216.1, on the reverse strand, counting down.
ATGTGGTTTCAAGCCCAATGGAAGAGTGAGGCGAGTCAGCCGTGCAAAGCTTGTACAGAGGATTGATTTGTCGCAATGATTGACACGATTCCGCTTGACGCTGCGTAAGGTTTTTGTAATTTTACAGGCAACCTTTTATTCACTAACAAATAGCTGGTGGAATATATGACTATCAAAGTAGGTATCAACGGTTTTGGCCGTATCGGTCGCATTGTTTTCCGTGCTGCTCAGAAACGTTCTGACATTGAGATCGTTGCAATCAACGACCTGTTAGACGCTGATTACATGGCTTACATGCTGAAATATGACTCCACTCACGGCCGTTTCGACGGTACCGTTGAAGTGAAAGACGGTCATCTGATCGTTAACGGTAAAAAAATCCGTGTTACCGCTGAACGCGATCCGGCTAACCTGAAATGGGACGAAGTTGGTGTTGACGTAGTAGCTGAAGCGACCGGTATCTTCCTGACCGACGAGACTGCTCGTAAGCACATCACTGCTGGCGCGAAAAAAGTCGTACTGACTGGTCCGTCCAAAGATAACACTCCGATGTTTGTTAAAGGCGCTAACTTTGACAAATATGCTGGCCAGGACATCGTTTCCAACGCATCCTGCACCACCAACTGCCTGGCTCCGCTGGCTAAAGTCATCAACGACAACTTCGGCATCATCGAAGGTCTGATGACCACTGTTCACGCAACCACCGCTACTCAGAAAACCGTTGATGGCCCGTCTCACAAAGACTGGCGTGGCGGCCGTGGCGCGGCTCAGAACATCATCCCGTCCTCTACCGGTGCAGCTAAAGCTGTAGGTAAAGTACTGCCAGAACTGAATGGCAAACTGACTGGTATGGCGTTCCGTGTTCCGACTCCGAACGTATCCGTTGTTGACCTGACCGTTCGTCTGGAAAAAGCGGCTTCTTACGAAGACATTAAGAAAGCCATCAAAGCAGCTTCCGAAGGCCCGATGAAAGGCGTTCTGGGTTACACCGAAGACGACGTTGTATCTACCGATTTCAACGGCGAAGTTTGCACTTCCGTGTTCGATGCTAAAGCAGGTATCGCTCTGAACGACAACTTCGTGAAACTGGTTTCCTGGTACGACAACGAAACTGGTTACTCAAACAAAGTTCTGGACCTGATCGCTCACATCTCCAAATAAGTTGAGATGAGAATCTGATCTAAAAAGGCGACTTCGGTCGCCTTTTTTTATGGCTTTTCGCTACGGTTGAATCAAGGATTGCATCATGATTAACAAAATTTTCGCTCTCCCTGTCGTTGAACAACTCACCCCTGTCCTCTCCCGTCGTCAGCTTGACGATCTGGAACTGATTGTCGTCGATCACCCACAGGCGAAAGCCTCTTTCGCTTTACAGGGGGCGCACCTGCTCTCCTGGAAACCAGCTGGCGAGGAAGAAGTTCTGTGGCTCAGCAACAATACCCCGTTTAAAACCGGTGTCGCACTGCGTGGCGGCGTGCCTGTCTGCTGGCCATGGTTTGGCCCGGCAGCACAGCAAGGACTGCCTTCTCACGGCTTTGCCCGTAACCTGCCGTGGACGCTGAAAGCACATAATGAAGACGACAACGGCGCAGTGCTGACGTTTGAACTGCAAAGCACTGAAGAGACACTGAAACTGTGGCCACATGATTTCACCCTGCTGGCGCGCTTTAAAGTAGGCAAAACCTGTGAGATTGAGCTTGAAGCGCACGGTGAATTTGAAACGACCTCTGCGCTGCATACCTATTTCAACGTTGGCGATATCGCGACGGTGAAAGTCAGCGGCCTGGGCGATCGTTTCATCGATAAAGTGAATGATGCGAAAGAAGACGCCCTGACTGATGGCGTACAGGCGTTTCCGGATCGTACTGACCGTGTCTATCTGAACCCGGAAGCCTGCAGCGTGATTCACGATGCCGCACTGAACCGTAACATCGACGTTGTACATCATCACCACCTCAACGTGGTCGGCTGGAACCCTGGCCCGGCGCTGTCTGTGAGCATGGGCGATATGCCGGATGATGGCTATAAAACCTTTGTGTGCGTAGAAACGGCGTATGCCACCGCCGCACAGAAGGCCACCGAAGAAAAACCTTCTCGCCTGGCGCAAACCATTCGCGTTGCGAAGCGCTAAGCATGATTGTGGTTGAGATGTCACAGGCCTGACAGGTCGTCATCTGGCATTGTTTGCCGGATGGCGATGCCAGCGCATCTTATCCGGCCAACGAGTCAAAACCTCATCAGACCATATCTAGCGCCGTTTTGCCTCTCGGCGCGGGATACGCCTTATCCAGTGCGGCGAGTTCCTGAGCGGAAAGCGTGATGCTCAGCGCCGCCGCATTTTGCTGTACATGCTCCACACTTGCCGCTTTTGGAATCGCCATCACTCCGTGATGACTGATGACCCACGCCAGCAGGATCTGCGCAACTGATGCATTGTGCGCATGCGCAATCTCATTGACCACCGGATGATTCAATAAACCGCTGCGTAAACGTCCGGCCTGCGCCAACGGGCTGTAAGCCATTACGGGAAGCTGATGTTGCTGACACCACGGTAATAAATCGTATTCAATGCCGCGTGAAGCCAGATGATACAGCACCTGATTGGTCGCACACTGCCTGCCGCCCGGAATCTGCCACAGCGCCTGCATATCGTCGACGTCAAGATTGGACACTCCCCAGCGACGAATTTTACCCTGAGCCATCAGAGTTTCCATCGCCTTGACCGTCTCGGCGAAGGAGAAATTGCCTGACCAGTGCAATAAATAGAGATCCAGATAGTCGGTTTTCAGACGACGCAGACTGGCCTCACAGGCGGCAATCGCTTTTTGCCCACCCGCGTTCCATGGGTAAACCTTCGACACCAGGAACACGTGTTCACGCAGTCCGTTGAGCGCCTCACCGACCACCTCTTCCGCTCCGCCATCGGCATACATTTCAGCGGTATCGATGAGCGTTAGCCCCAGATCCACGCCCGCGCGAAGTGCAGACACTTCCGCCCGGCGGTGACCGGCATTTTCACCCATGTACCATGTCCCCTGCCCGATCGCAGGTAGAACAACTCCACCAGCGAAGACAACCTGTTTATCTGTCATCACGTTCTCCTTAGTTGTGCACCACCGTAATGCAAAACAGGGCGCAAGTGCCCTGTTTTGATGCACAGATTGCACTCTCAGGGCTCAGTTAAAACTTAGGCATATTCACACTTCCAGGGAAGCGCAATTTATGTTGGACAATATTTTTCAGGAGCATCCCTATAATACCACCCGGCGCAAAATGACTAACCCTGCTAATTAATAAAGGTGTCTATTGGTTATTCCACATGTTTACTATGGATAATACTTTATGGGATGGAATACCAGGAATGCTGGAAACTGGGCAAAAAACCACGCCGAACCGGGTCCAACCAATAACTGCGCAACATACGTGCGTAGAGCAATTCAGGCGGGCGGAGTTATTGTGACCAATACACATAATGCTAAAGATGACGGCTCGATACTGGAGGCGGCTGGCTTTAGAAAAATTGCACCGACACACGACGTTGGCGTTATCCAGCCATAAAAAGGCGGACATGCCGCTGGCCACATGGCGATATTCGATGGTCAGGACTGGTACTCTGACTTCAAACAAAGGGACTTCTGGGGAGGACCTGGCTATCGCTCATCGAAACCGCCTTATCAAATGTACAGGAAAAAGTAATGCGCCTCTTTTTTGTCGTATCCATGGTGTATTTACTCGCGTCCTGCGTTTCAGGAGGCGATGATGCCGAAAAACGCGTAGCTAATTTTTATCGCTACTATTTACCTGTTTTTGCCAATAGCCCCGGCAAAATAAAGCCAGATCCAGAGAAAATGCATGATTACGTCTCCCGCGAAACGTTAATTCAACTTGATGTTATTTCACATATTTATGAACAAGAAATCATCGACACTGACTATTATACGTACGCGCAGGACTATTCGGTCGACTGGATCCCTTTATTGAAGGTGGGCAAAGCACAAGACGTTGACGGTAGTAAATACGTTACGGTTTGGCTTGGATGCGAAAACGACAGAACCTATCAGATAGGCGTCTATCTGAAGAAAGAAGACAGGAGATGGAAAATCTACAGAGTCAAAAACATCACCGATGGCTATGAGCACTTTATATTTGACAGGCAGTCTATTGAAAAAGCAAAGCAACATGCCAAAGAGGTCGAATGACTCTGTGACAAAAAAGCCCGCGCTGCGGGCTTTTATCGATTGCACTGTGATAACGCACAATCAGAACTTATAGGTGATTCCGGTAGAAATCAGACCAGTCCAGGATTTATCCACCATCGGGCTGTCGGTAATTTCATCAGACAGACGGGTGTAGCGTGCGGTACCGTAAACGCTCCAGTCACCGAGGAAGTTGTAGTTCGCGCTCAGTTCCAGGTACGGATTCCAGCTATCGTCCGGGTTGTAACCCCGCATACCACTGCGTGAGGATTCTTTACGTGACACGCCGTAGTAGTAGTCGTTCTGATTTTCACTGTTCCACTCCACACCGATACCCGGCGTCAGGGTCAGGCCGCCGTTGGTATAGCGGTACAGCCAGGCCAGATCCCAGACGATGCCGTTACTGTTGTCCAGCGTATCCCCGGCGAGCGCGGTGCGCAGGAAACCATATTCGGTATGGTGAGAGTATGATAAGCCCGCCATCATGGTGCTTTTACGCTTATCAAGACGACGCATCTGACGATCGTCGCTGTCACCCGGTTTGAAATACATCGGGGACCAGTAAGCGGTGATCGACAATTTGTCGGCGGCGTCGTTCCACAGGTAGTACCCACCACCCAGACCACGGAACCAGAAGTTATCGCCTTCGTAATTAATCACCGGAACCGGATAAACATCCGCGTCGTAATCTTTATATGGGTGTTCAACCACACCAACGCCAGCGCCAAGCGTCAGGTTGCTTTCAGCATGCACCACGGTAGCAGACGATGCGATTAACACGCCAAGTGCCAGAAGTTTGAGTTTGGTCACAATCCATCTTTCCTTTTTCAAATGTTCAGCGGCAAAAGTGTAACCGCCAATACGTTACAACCCAACCATTTTACAAATTAATGAAAGAATGTAACCGTCTAATTTTGCAGGCTGAGATGACACTTGGCTTACAGTACGGTGAAAACGGTGTGATCTTCCACTGCATTATTTACATTTGCTATGCACTTTTTGCGGATGAGTTATTGATATGCCATTGAAAATCATTTGCGGGTGCATGCAAGTTTTGCAAATGCCATCTACGCTTTAGTTTAGAAGTTGTATCGCCGGGCACGTTGGTCTCACGCGGTGAAAGCTGGCATGAGAGTTGCTGTTTTTTTGATACGAGACAGTAAATGACGTCGTTCAGTCTACCTCTTCCGGGAGCCTCTACTATTCATATGAACGGCTCTTAACCTGTGCTAAAAAACGAAAGGACGGCATATCATGAATATATTCGATCACTATCGCCAGCGTTATGAAGCTGCCAAGGACGAAGAGTTCACACTGCAGGAGTTTCTTACCACTTGTCGGCAAGATCGCAGTGCTTATGCCAACGCGGCAGAACGGCTATTGATGGCTATTGGTGAACCCGTCATGGTCGACACTGCCCAGGAACCCCGGCTTTCTCGCCTCTTCTCGAACCGGGTCATTGCACGTTACCCGGCATTTGAAGAGTTTTACGGCATGGAAGACGCGATCGAACAGATTGTCTCTTATCTGAAACACGCGGCTCAGGGGCTGGAAGAGAAGAAACAGATCCTGTATCTGTTGGGGCCTGTAGGGGGCGGGAAGTCATCGCTTGCCGAACGACTGAAATCGTTGATGCAGCGTGTCCCGATTTATGTGCTGAGCGCCAACGGTGAACGCAGCCCGGTGAACGATCATCCGTTGTGCCTGTTTAATCCGCAGGAAGATACCCAAATTCTGGAAAAAGAATACGGTATTCCGCGCCGTTATCTCGGCACCATTATGTCACCGTGGGCAGCCAAACGCCTGCATGAGTTTGGTGGGGATATCACCAAATTCCGCGTGGTGAAAGTGTGGCCGTCGATTCTTGCGCAAATCGCGATTGCCAAAACGGAACCGGGCGATGAGAACAACCAGGACATTTCCGCGCTGGTCGGGAAAGTGGATATTCGTAAACTCGAACACCACGCTCAGAACGATCCGGACGCGTATGGCTATTCCGGCGCATTGTGCCGGGCCAACCAGGGGATCATGGAATTCGTCGAGATGTTCAAAGCACCGATTAAAGTGCTGCATCCGCTGCTGACCGCCACTCAGGAAGGTAACTACAACGGCACTGAGGGGATCTCCGCCCTGCCGTTTAACGGCATCATTCTCGCCCACTCGAACGAATCGGAATGGGTGACGTTCCGTAACAACAAAAACAACGAAGCCTTCCTCGACCGTGTTTACATCGTGAAGGTACCGTACTGCTTACGCATTTCCGAAGAGATCAAAATCTACGAGAAATTGCTAAACCACAGCGAATTGACGCATGCGCCGTGCGCGCCGGGAACGCTGGAAACGCTGGCACGTTTCTCGATTCTCTCCCGCCTGAAAGATCCGGAAAACTCGAGTATCTATTCGAAAATGCGCGTCTATGATGGTGAGAGTCTGAAAGATACCGATCCGAAAGCGAAGTCGTATCAGGAATACCGCGACTACTCCGGCGTCGATGAAGGGATGAACGGTCTGTCGACCCGTTTCGCGTTTAAAATTCTCTCGCGCGTCTTTAACTTTGACCATGTCGAAGTCGCTGCGAACCCGGTTCATCTGTTCTATGTACTGGAACAGCAGATCGAGCGCGAACAGTTCCCGCAGGAGCAAGCTGAGCGTTATCTCGAGTTCCTGAAAGGCTATCTGATCCCGAAATACGCCGAGTTTATTGGTAAAGAGATCCAGACTGCCTATCTCGAATCCTACTCGGAATACGGACAGAATATTTTCGACCGTTATGTCACGTATGCCGACTTCTGGATTCAGGATCAGGAATACCGCGATCCGGATACCGGTCAGCTGTTTGACCGTGAATCGCTGAACGCGGAGCTGGAGAAAATTGAGAAACCGGCGGGGATCAGCAACCCGAAAGATTTCCGTAATGAAATCGTCAACTTTGTGCTGCGTGCGAGAGCGAACAACAGCGGACGAAATCCGAACTGGACCAGCTATGAAAAACTGCGCACGGTCATTGAGAAAAAAATGTTCTCCAATACCGAAGAGCTGCTGCCGGTCATTTCGTTCAATGCCAAAACCTCGACCGATGAGCAGAAGAAACACGACGACTTTGTCGACCGGATGATGGAGAAAGGCTACACCCGTAAACAGGTGCGTTTACTGTGCGAATGGTATCTGCGCGTACGTAAATCGTCTTAACAGCATAAATGACCCGGAAGATTTTCTCCGTTTACCGGGCAAATAGTTCGTTTGTACGCGAAATCATTCAAGGTGTATCAAGGCGGCAAATGAGTGAATCCCCAGGAGCGTACATAAGTACGTGACTGGGGTGAGCGAATGCAGCCACGCCGAGATAACGTGAAGGATGAAGCGTAAAGTTGGCAAATGCAGTACGGGGGACATATGACCTGGTTCATTGACCGACGACTTAACGGCAAAAATAAGAGCACGGTTAACCGCCAGCGCTTTTTACGCCGTTATAAAGCACAAATTAAACAGTCGATCTCCGAGGCCATTAACAAGCGTTCGGTGACCGATGTAGACAGCGGTGAATCTGTCTCCATTCCGACGGAAGATATCAGCGAACCGATGTTTCATCAGGGGCGCGGCGGCCTGCGCCATCGCGTTCACCCAGGTAACGACCATTTCGTACAAAATGACCGTATCGAGCGTCCGCAGGGCGGAGGCGGCGGTTCAGGTAGCGGACAGGGCCAGGCCAGTCAGGACGGTGAAGGCCAGGATGAATTCGTCTTTCAGATCTCTAAAGACGAATACCTTGATCTGCTTTTCGAAGACTTAGCGCTGCCTAACCTGAAGCAAAACCAGCAGCGCCAGCTTACTGAGTATAAAACGCACCGGGCGGGTTATACCGCCAACGGCGTTCCGGCTAATATCAGCGTCGTGCGTTCGCTGCAAAATTCTCTCGCCCGACGCACGGCCATGACGGCCGGCAAACGACGCGAGTTACACGCGCTGGAACAGGATCTCGACACCATCAGCAAAAGCGAACCGGCGCAACTGCTGGAGGAGGAACGATTACGCAAAGAGATTGCTGAGCTGCGGGCCAAGATAGAACGTGTGCCGTTTATCGACACCTTCGACTTGCGCTACAAAAATTACGAGAAGCGTCCCGATCCGTCCAGCCAGGCGGTGATGTTCTGCCTAATGGACGTCTCCGGCTCCATGGATCAGTCGACGAAAGACATGGCCAAACGCTTTTATATTCTGCTCTACCTGTTTTTGAGTCGAACCTATAAGAATGTGGAAGTGGTCTATATTCGTCACCACACCCAGGCAAAAGAGGTCGATGAGCATGAGTTCTTCTACTCTCAGGAAACCGGGGGAACCATTGTTTCCAGCGCCCTGAAGTTGATGGATGACGTTGTGAAAGAACGTTACGATCCTGCGCAGTGGAACATCTACGCCGCACAGGCATCGGATGGGGATAACTGGGCAGATGACTCTCCGCTGTGCCATGAGATTCTGGCGAAGAAACTGCTGCCGGTGGTTCGTTACTACAGTTATATCGAAATTACCCGCCGCGCACATCAAACCTTGTGGCGCGAATATGAACATCTGCAAGCCACGTTTGATAATTTTGCGATGCAACATATTCGCGATCAGGATGATATTTATCCGGTGTTCCGCGAACTTTTTCATAAACAAGGTGCCACCAGCACCAATTAAACGACAGCCAGCCAGGAAATAATCTCCTGGCTGGTTCATTTCATGTCTTTTTTGCACTCCATATCCCTGCTGGCCGGTAGGTTGCACCTGTGACGTGTGATAAAATAGATTATCTGACCTGGAGAGTTGTTGTTTATCATGAAATTGCCCCATAAAGCGCTCAGGCTCTTTATTTCCGCAAGCGTTGTCGTTTTGACATCTTCCTTTTTGATCTATGAACTTATTGCCAGCTATAAGTCAATGAATGGCTATATGCGCTATATCATCGAAAAAGCAGACTCCTCATTTCTGTATGATAAATACCAGAATCAGAGCATTGCCGCCCATCTGATGCGCACACTGGCAACACCTGAGAAAACGCTCCCGGCGGATACCCGCCATACCCTTTGTCAGTCGTTTGAAAGTATTAACTCGGTGTATGGTTTGAATCTGACGCAGCATAATTATCCCGCGCTCCATGGTACGTTACAAACCTCCATTGATGACTGTGCGCGTATCGCGGACGATGTGCTGTTGCTTCCTGCTTTTGATCAGGCCGTGAAGGTTAACCGGGAACAGATTGATTATGGAAAAGGTCTCGCCACGTCAGAAGAGAAATTTCATTATTATCTGGATTTACAAAATCAATATATTTATTTCTATGATCCGATCAATACGCGTCAGTTTGCCATGCATCACTGGGCTTTTTTACAGAAAGGCTCATTAGGTATTCATCAGGCCGATATTGATGAATTGTTTTCTGGACGTACTGTGCTGTCGAGTATCTATCAGGATGATCGTACCGAACTTAACGTGATGAGTTTTTTAACACCGGTCTATCTGCACGGTAAGTTAAAAGGCATCGTGATGGTGGATATTAATAAGCACAACTTGCAAAATATTGTTTTTACTCACGACCGCCCACTGGTCTGGCGTTATCTCAATGCCAGCGTCACCGATACCGACTCGGATAAGACGATTATTATTCATCAAAGCGAGAATAATCTTTTCCCGTACGTCAATTACATCAGCGATCTGCCTGGTGGTCTGCACGTCGAGCTGTCACTCGATATCTTGTATTTCATTGTCTCGTCCTGGAAGCTGTTTCTGTTTTACCTTCTGGCAACTGCCCTGCTCCTCAATATGGTCCGGCTGCATTTTCGCCTTTACCATAATGTTACCCGTGAAAATATCAGCGATGCGATGACAGGCCTGTATAACCGTAAAATTTTAACCCCGACGCTTGAGCAGCGATTACAGCGATTTGTCAGCACCGGAACGCCAGTAACCTTTATCGCTATCGATCTCGATAAGCTGAAGATGATTAACGATACGCAGGGACACCACGAGGGCGATCGGGCGATCACCTTGCTGGCAAAAGCGATTGAGGCGTCGGTGCGCAAAAGCGATTACGCCATCCGTCTGGGCGGCGATGAATTTTGCATCATTCTGGTGGACGCAGAGCCAGATATGGCGGCTCGTCTGCCGGAACGGATAGCCAACCACCTGCGGACCGTGGCACCTGAGAAGGATATTCGTTTTTCATCAGGCAGCTACAGCATGCAGCCGAACGATTCGCTGCATGATGCCTACACCGCTTCTGACGAGCAACTCTACCTCAACAAGCACCAAAATCGTCAGCGTTCATGATAATCTTTACCGTGTTTTTTCGCGCAAACAGGAGTAAAAAATGAGCGAAATGGAGAAAGGCAGCGAAACCCATCAGCGTTTACTCGATTTATTGTCTCTGGAGGGCGCCCGTTATCGCGTCGTCAGCCATGAGGCTGTTGGGAAATGCGAGGCCGTATCAGAAATTCGGGGCACCGCACTGGGTCAGGGAGCAAAGGCGCTGGTCTGCAAAGTTAAAGGGAATGGGGTAAATCAGCATGTACTGGCTATTTTACCTGCCGACCAACAGGCCGATCTTGGTCAACTGGCGACGTATCTTGGCGGTCTGCGTGCGTCCCTTGCCAGCCCGGCAGAAGTGGACGAGCTCACCGGTTGCGTATTTGGCGCGATCCCGCCTTTCAGTTTTCATCCACAGTTAATGCTGGTCGCCGATCCGCTGCTGTTCGAACGTTATCGTGAAATCGCCTTTAACGCCGGCGTGCTCACGAAATCGATTATTCTCAATACTGACGATTATCTGCGTATTGCCCGGCCAGAGTTGGTGGCTTTTCACCGCATATCGTAAGCGTTCAGCTACCACGTTCGAGAATTAAAACAGAAATCACGATAACGGCGGCGATGGCGAAAAAGGATGAACTAATAATGAGCGTTTCAATAAACATCTGATCGTTCATGGCTACACCTCAAAATGAGCGAGACCGGTTCATCTGCTATTGATAGTCCGCAATAATGGCAATTTGATGACAAAATAAAAAATTGCCTGTTTTTCGCCGTCAGGCATTTGCCCGAAATAGCCAGCAGATTCTAAAAAAGTCTGTTCTGCGTGGCGTTTGGGCGTAAAGTAAACAGGCTTAACTTTTTTGGCAAGGAAACCACGATGTTTGATGTCACTCTGCTGATCCTGCTCGGACTGGCAGCTCTGGGCTTTGTCAGCCATAACACCACTGTCGCCGTTTCAATTCTGGTGCTGATTATTGTCCGCGTTACCCCGCTCAATACCTTTTTCCCGTGGATTGAAAAACAGGGGCTGACCATCGGGATTATTATCCTGACCATCGGCGTCATGGCGCCTATCGCCAGCGGGACACTGCCACCTTCCACCTTGATCCACTCTTTCCTTAACTGGAAATCGCTGGTGGCGATTGTGGTTGGCGTGATGGTCTCCTGGCTCGGCGGCCGCGGCGTGACGCTGATGGGCAGCCAGCCACAGCTGGTCGCCGGTTTGCTGGTCGGCACCGTGCTTGGCGTGGCCCTGTTTCGCGGTGTACCTGTTGGTCCGCTTATCGCGGCCGGTCTGGTCTCGCTTATTGTGGGAAGGCAGTAGTCAATCCCGCCAGATAACGGCCTGGCGTCTGTCCCAGGCCTTTTTTGAACATGGTGATAAACGCCGTGGTCGAATCATACCCCAACAGTTGCGCCACCTGCTGCACGTTCTGCCCGCCGACCAGGGCCTGTAGGGCCAGAATGAGCTGTAGCTGATGTCGCCAGCGACGAAAGCTGAGCCCTGTCTCTTTCACCACCAGTCGGGCAAGGTTACGCTCGCTCATCGCAAATACGCTGGCCCACTGCCCCAGCGTTTGCCATTGCGCCGGTTCGCGCGCCATGGTGTCAACCATCCGGCGGATCTTCGGGTGCGCAGAAACCGGCAGCTGCATCTGCTCCTGCGGTTGTTGCGGAAGTTCATCAAATAAGACCTGCGTCAGGCGCTGCGTTTGCGGCTCTGCCCGCTGAGCGTCACAACGCCTCGCCAGCGAGAGGATCAGCTCGCGACAAAGCGGAGAAATTTTTAACGTACAGCAACGTCCCGGTAGTGTGACGGCCCCCGGTTCGATAAAGAGAAAGCAGAGCTCCGCGCCTGCCGTTACGTGATTGCTGTGGGGAACGCCGCCGGGGATCCAGACCGCGTACTGCGGTGGCACCATCCACATAGCGCACTCAACATCACAGGTGATAGCCCCATGCAGTGCCATAATCAGTTGCCCTTTACGATGCTGGTGCTGCGCGCTAAACAGCTCATCAGGGCGAGCGCGGATACGAAACGCCACGGCGGCGTCGTGGTGCAGATCGGGGTCATATCCGTCGAGTCGCAGGCTGTACATCATTTTGTCCGAATTTAGCGATAAACTGTCATTTTAGCTTGATTCACAACACAAATAAACGCGGTAAGGTACGGCCTCACCTGTTGATATGAGAGAACAATGACTTCTTCACCACCACGCGGCAACCACGGTGCCCTGCTGATTGCCGGTATCCTGATGATTGCCACCACGCTGCGCGTGACGTTTACCGGCGCCGCCCCTTTGCTGGAAGCGATTCGCACGGACTATGGTCTTACGACTGCCCAGACGGGATTATTAACCACCCTGCCGCTGCTGGCGTTTGCGCTGGTTTCTCCGCTTGCCGCCGGCATTGCCCGCCGTATTGGCATGGAACGCAGTCTCTTCGCGGCAATGCTGCTGATTTGCGCCGGGGTTGCCGTGCGCTCACTGCCGAACGCCTCTTTACTGTTTCTTGGCACTGCCATCATCGGCTGCGGTATCGCCCTCGGCAACGTGCTGCTGCCAGGGCTTATCAAACGCGATTTCTCGCAGCACGTCGCCAGACTGACCGGTGCTTATTCCCTGACGATGGGGGCTGCCGCCGCGTTGGGCTCCGCGCTGGTGGTTCCGCTGGCGCTAAGCGGGTTTGGCTGGCGCGGGGCGTTGCTGCTGTTGATGGTGTTTCCGCTACTGGCGTTGCTGATCTGGCTGCCGCAGTGGCGTCATGCCGCCCACGCGAACGTAACCACCTCGCGCACCCTGCACGCACGCGGCATCTGGCGTTCACCGCTGGCCTGGCAGGTGACGTTATTTCTTGGAATTAACTCGCTTATCTATTACGTGATTATCGGCTGGCTGCCAGCAATCTTAATCAGCCACGGCTACAGCGAGGCGCAGGCCGGTTCGCTGCATGGTTTGCTCCAGTTAGCAACCGCCTCTCCCGGTTTACTCATTCCGCTGGTGCTGCACCGTTTTCACGATCAGCGCTGCATCGCCGCACTGGTGTCGTTGATGTGCGCTGTGGGTGCCGCTGGCTTCTGGTTTATGCCGGATCAGGCGGTGCTATGGACGCTGCTGTTTGGATTCGGCTCCGGTGCAACGATGATTCTGGGGCTGACCTTTATCGGCCTGCGCGCCAGTTCTGCGCATCAGGCAGCAGCGCTTTCCGGCATGGCGCAATCCGTCGGTTATCTGTTAGCCGCTTGCGGGCCGCCGCTGATGGGCAGGATCCATGACGCCCAGGGAGACTGGCAGATCCCGCTGCTGACCGTTGCGGCGCTGGCGATAGCGATGGCGATATTCGGTTTCTATGCGGGACGAAATAAAGAGATTACCGCCTGATAAGCTCAGGGCAGACGTGATGTCTGCCCTACTGATTAGCCTCGCGCAGCGCGCAGCATCGCTTGCGCCAGGGGAACCGGTTTCCCCGCAAGAGCGCCACGTTCAGGCTGGAAAAGCGTGGCGACAAAGAACGGATGCGTCACCAATTCCACCGCCCGAATATCCCCGTTATCATCCCAGCCGGTCACCCGCAGATCACCGCTATCCAGTTCAGCCGCAAACGCCTCAGCAATGCCGTAGTTACACTGATAGCCCTCCGAAATCACCGGCTGACCATAGGCTTTAGCAATCAGCGTATTGGGCCGCAGTTCAACTTCGTCGGTTTTTTCCACCAGCGAACAGGCAAGTGGCGCAATAACCATCCGGCCCGTTGTGTCAGTTTCCGCATGGGCAGCATCTGACCAGCCCAGCACATTACGCGCATATTCAAGGATGGCGTGTTGAAAACCGCCACAGGTTCCCAGGAAAGGAATGCTGTTTTCGCGGGCATAACGGATGGCCGTCAACGCGCCTTCGGTATTTTTATAGGGGCTGCCAGGCACCACCCAGATGGCGTCATAGCCCACCAGATCTTCTGCACTGGTGATTTCAGTGCTGGACAGCCAGTCGTAATCCGCCAGCAGTTCCAGAACCGCAGCAGCGTCGTCGATGGCCAGAGGAATCGCCTGATGCGCCGTGATGCCAGCGTTGTAATCACCCACCAGCGCAATACGCAGCGTATCTTTTACAGGGGATATTTCCATGGAGAATTCCTTACGTCAGAACAATTGGGGACAACATAAGGAACCTCAGCCTACCGATCTTTTACTGCCATCACAATCCCTTAATTTAGGGATGAACGCGTGCGAAGTGATATAGTGATCGGGAGCAGTTTTTCTGCCGGACGAGGCAAATGCGATGAAAAGTAAGGTTTTAGTGAGCGCTTGCCTGATGGGGCTGAAGGTGCGTTATAACGGCAGCGAGAAAGCGCATCCCGCTGCGATACTGGCGCGTTTGCAGGCAGAACAGCGTCTGGTCATCCATTGCCCTGAACTGGCCGCAGGCTTGCCGACACCACGCCCATCGGCGGAAATTGTTCGGGCCGATGGCAACGATGTGATGTACGGGCGCGCATCCATTGTGGAAAAGAACGGTCAAGATGTCACCGGGCACTATCAGCTTGCCGCCTGGCTGGCGCTGCGCACGGCACAGGAGACCGGCTGTGACGTTGCGCTACTCACCGACGGTAGTCCGACATGCGGCAGTCAGTTTATCTACGATGGCAGCTTCAGCGGACAACGTCATCCCGGTATGGGAGTGGCCACCGCGCTGCTACGCCAGCACGGAATCACGGTTTTTTCCGACCAACAGCTCGATGAGTTTTGCGCCTGGATTGAGGAGAATGACAAACATGAATATTCAGTGTAAACGCGTCTACGACCCGGCAGAAGACAGCGACGGCTACCGGGTGCTGGTTGACCGACTGTGGCCACGCGGGATCAAAAAAGCGGATCTCGTGCTCAATGAGTGGGTCAAAGCGCTCGCTCCCTCGACAGAGCTGCGCAAAGCTTTTCACGCAGAAACGATCGATTTTCAGCATTTTACTGAGCAGTACCGCGCGGAACTTGTCACGCAGAAGAAGGAAGGCGAGCGGCTGGCGCAGATTGCCCGCCAGCAGACACTGACGCTGCTGTACGCCGCCAAAAACAGCGAACAAAATCACGCCCTTGTGCTGGCAGACTGGCTACGCGAGTTGTGATTCGCGGGTAACCGTCGATTCAGGCTGAATATCCGGCAACAGAGGCATCAAGTGTTCCGCTCTGACCCAGGCAAAACCCTGCTGCCAGTTTGCCGACACCACCTCCCCCGTCACCAGCCAGAGCGCACGTGGCGTCTCTTTCGGCAGCATGGTGGTAAATCCATTTATGGGATTAATAAATACCTCACCCGGCTGGCAGAGATGGAACAATTCCACCGTCTTGCCGATATTGCCGCGTCCGGCCGATGTTTTCGCACCAATAATCAGCGCCAGGGTGCCCGGCTTTAGCTGGAACATACTTCTCTCGTTGCGCGCTTGCGACTGTGTTTAAGATAATTCTGAGAAATAATAGCCTGCCGAAAGCGTACTTGTCACGTCCTGGCGACTCGCAGAATAAGCGAAAAGCGTGAGGACAACACCCCTTTTGTCACCCATTAACCCCTGTTATCCTTGCAGCTCTTTGCATAATTCAGACAGGTGATCGCATGAGACTGGGCATACTGTTTCCCGTCGTCATTTTTATTACGGCCGTGGTTTTTTTGGCCTGGTTTTTTATCGGTGGCTATGCCGCACCGGGGGCGTAAATCATGAAAAAAACGACGCTGATTATGATTGTCGTCGCGATAGTCGTGGTGCTGGGTACCGAACTGGGTTGGTGGTAACGCCAGGCCTGAAATGACAAAGGCCACCCTCAGGTCGCCTTTTGTCAGTCAATTATTGCGCCTTAGCTTTTGATTTTTCTGTAAATAAGCAGGACGACGATAGCACCAATAACCGCCACCACAAAGCTGCCGAAATTAAAACCATCGACTTTCCCAAAACCAAGCAGCGTACTGATCCAGCCGCCCACTACGGCACCGACGATCCCCAGGATGATCGTCATAAAGAATCCACCACCATCCTTACCAGGCATAATCCACTTCGCCAGAATACCTGCAATCAGACCAAAAATAATCCATGAAATAATGCCCATTTTTTCCTCACTTATCGATTTTACAGTAGCGGTTTATTCGCCGTTAAAAAGGATAGCACAATGTCAGGAAATTGAAGTTTGTGATGAACATCACTTAATTTAGCTTTCTGATTTCTCCCACAAAAGTTGGGGTTGCAAGTTTAGATGATAAAGATTATCTTTCTCATCACTGAATAGTTGAGTAAATAACTCGGGTATTCAGTACGACATTGCTCACATTGCTTCCAGTATGTCTTGCCCGCCTCTGTGCGGGCTTTTTTTTGACGTCCGTTCGTCATTTATGTCGAATCCGCTGTCATTTTTCCTGCAGCTTGTGCCTCGTTCCGCGTCAGCCCAGGCTTTGCCACTCTGGCACGTATTGTGCTTATCCCCTGCGTCATGACGACAACCCGAAGCTTCAGCGGCTCCGCTCAGGCTTCGTCACAATTCGCGCTATTTCAGCTTTTAACAGGTCTGTTATTGATGAAAAAAATCACCAGTGTCTGTCCCTACTGTGGGGCCGGGTGCAAGCTCAAGCTTGTTGTTGAAAATAACAAAATCATCCGTGCTGAAGCGGCTGAGGGGGTGACTAACCAGAACCAACTTTGTCTGAAAGGGTACTATGGTTGGGATTTCCTTAACGATACCCGCCTTTTGACCCCCCGCCTCACCCGCCCATTGATCCGCTACCAGAAAGGCGACAAATTTACCCCGGTCACCTGGGATGAAGCCATCCGCTATACCGCCCGACGTTTAC
Source organism: Citrobacter sp. CFNIH10 (assembly GCF_002934585.1). NCBI lineage: Bacteria > Pseudomonadati > Pseudomonadota > Gammaproteobacteria > Enterobacterales > Enterobacteriaceae > Citrobacter > Citrobacter sp. CFNIH10. The sequence continues at coordinate 3,520,378 of NZ_CP026216.1, read as the reverse complement.
TGGAAATCCGCGACAACGCGGGCCCTCGCGCCATTATGACAACCGGTTCTTCTCGCGGTACCGGCAATGAAACCAACTATGTGATGCAGAAATTCGCCCGCGCGGTTCTCAACACCAACAACGTGGACTGCTGCGCCCGCGTGTGTCACGGGCCTTCGGTCGCTGGCCTCCAGGAAACGCTGGGCAATGGTGCAATGAGTAATTCCATCAACGACATCGAAAACTCAAAATGTCTGCTGATCTTCGGTTATAACTGCGCAGACTCTCACCCAATTGTGGCGCGCCGGGTGATCAAAGCGCGGCAGAATGGCGCGAAGATCATCGTCTGCGATCCCCGCCGTATTGAAACCGCACGCATTGCTGACCAGCATCTGCAACTGAATAACGGGTGCAACATGGCGCTGGTGAATGCGTTTGGTTACGTCCTCATTGACGAACTGCTTTACGACAAGGAGTACGTGAATAAGCACACGCAGGGGCTGGATGCTTACTGGCAAACGGTTAAAGACTATGCGCCGGAAGCGGTCGAGCATTTAACCGGCGTTCCGGCGTCGCAAGTTCGTCAGGCGATGCGGACCTTTGCCGCCGCCCCTTCCGCGACAGTGATGTGGGGAATGGGCGTGACGCAGTTCGGTCAGGCCGTGGACGTGGTGCGTGGATTATCGAGCCTTGCCCTGCTGACCGGTAACCTGGGTCGTCCACACGTCGGCGTCGGCCCGGTTCGCGGGCAGAACAACGTCCAGGGTGCCTGCGACATGGGCGTATTACCGAATCTTTTTCCGGGATATCAGGATGTCACCGATGCGGCCGTCAGAGAGAAGTTCGCCACAGCCTGGGGCATTGACGCCAGCCGGATGGATGACAAGGTCGGCACACGCATTACCGAAGTCCCGCATCTGGCGCTGGAAGGGAAAATTAAAGCCTACTACATCATGGGGGAAGATCCGCTGCAAACGGAAGCCGATCTGGGGCTGGTGCGTGACGGTTTCGCGGCGCTGGATTTTGTCGTGGTGCAGGATATCTTTATGACCAAAACCGCCGAGATGGCTGACGTCATTTTACCCGCCACCTCCTGGGGCGAGCACGGCGGCGTATTCACCTGCGCCGATCGCGGCTTCCAGCGTTTCGAAAAGGCCGTCGACCCCACTGGCGACGTGAAGCGAGACTGGGAAATTATCAGCCTGCTCGCCAGTGAAATGGGCTATCCCATGCACTATGAAAACAATCAACAGATCTGGGATGAGATGCGTGAACTGTGTCCGCTGTTCTACGGCGTCACCTGGGAAAAGATGGGCGACCTGGGGCATATCCAGTGGCCCTGCCCCGACCTCGACCATCCCGGCACGCCCTATCTGTATGAAAACAGCCGCTTCGACACGCCAGACGGTAAAGGCAAGCTGTTTGCTGCACCGTGGCGCGCACCCGCGGAAGTGCCTGACGAGGCCTATCCGCTGGTTCTGTGTACGGTGCGCGAAGTCGGTCACTACTCCTGTCGTTCCATGACCGGCAACTGTGCCGCCCTGCAGGCGCTTGCCGATGAGCCAGGCTATGTGCAGATCAGCACGCAGGATGCGCAAAAGGCAGGAATTCGCCATCGCGACCTGGTGTGGGTCAGTTCACGTCGGGGAAAAGTGATCAGTCGGGCGGATGTCTCCGGGCGCATCAATCAGGGAGCGGTATACATGACCTATCAATGGTGGATTGGCGCGTGTAATGAACTCACGCAGGATAATCTCGACCCTATCTCAAAGACGCCGGAAACCAAGTATTGTGCGGTTAATATCGAGAAGATCGACGATCAGACGTGGGCTGAACGCTATGCCGCACAGGCCTATAGTGACATGAAGACGCGCCTTTGCGAGGCGATAGGATAGCGGAACGGACGTAATAACGGGAGCCTGATGGCTCCCGTTCACATACAACCCAGAATCTGGAGTACATGTTTTTGATGATCGCGTCTGCGGCTTCGAACTACTGTATGCGACGCATCAATTTTAGCAAAGCAGGAGACCTTGCTGGCATTGAATGGGGAGAAGGAACGCCGGCAATTTTCCATGAACAGAGGTTATTATCTGAGCGTCTGTACAAAGTACAGGGTTAGATATACAAAAACTACCTGGCCATAAAACGCATCAACAAACCGATCGTTATCACGATGACTGCGGCAAAGGATGGAGCAAAGTAACGTTGTGAAAATTTAAGCATCCCAACGCCACCTTGATTAAGGATAGCGTTGCATCGACCCATTGAACTCACAGCGAAAAACAGACATAGACTTATCCAGACTCCAAAGGGATTCAAATGTAGCCGATGTAGCTTTCTGGGATAATTACACATTAGCGACTGAATCGCCTCGAGTTTTAATCTTCGCACCACCTGAACATTCTGCACGTTTGTTCCAAACGTCACTTCCGTCATGAGAATAATTTTGCTGCCACCTCGATCGCAGTTATATTTCAGGACGTCAATGTATTGGTTCTCGGTTAAAACACGTATCGTATTGCAGTATTCCCAAAGGAGATGTGTTCTAAAATGCTTTCCATTCCCCACCTGAGATAATTATCTGACAACCAGAGGTCGTCATGCGCTGACTGCACCTAGTTTTCGCTACGCATGATTTATTTTCCAGTTCAGGAAAACCAGGAACATAAGGTCGGCAATAATCGACTGACCCAACGCTGAGCATTTAAATAGAGCAGAAAATTGACTTCCTCCGTTAAATACATCAAATATCGTCTATAGTATGTCCGACAACAATTTCCAGGGTTTTTCTTATCACATCTGCATGTACGATGTCATCCGTGACTTCCAGCGTTTGTATCAGAGATAAAATGATATTTTTGTTATTAATATGCTCACCCTTTATAAGAATATGGCGTATAGCTGCGCCCAAAACCATTGCTTCTTCAGCAAGGGCGTCGCCGGCATGACGAAAATAATCTGAAAGGACGTGATCAGGCAAAGCACTATAAATATCAGGTTGTTGTGTGATTGCTGTGTTCATCATTTTCACCATCATTAAAAGTTAAGCGTTTAGTGAATTTTTCCTTTTCCTGACTTCAGGGTTGTCCCTGAAAGTGAGCGGACGGTGTCCATTTGACCGCTATGTCTGGATGTCGGTGTTGACGTTGCTTTATCAGCTATCACCGCTTCAATGTAAGAAATAATTAGCGGAAATACCTCTCGACGACGGGCGTCCATTTCAGTTTCCTGCATAACGCGGAGTTGAGTGACCAGGGCCATTGAATTCACCGCCGCTTTACGTTTCAGCAGCGTCAACACTGCCTGGCCGATAAGTTCGTCTGTGAGTTGTTCAATGTCACTTCTGTTCATCATCATTCTCTCTTCTGCCGTGTTGCCAAGGACAGGAACACAGCATCATGTTGATTCACGATTTTAATACGAGGGCTCAGCGCTCAAAAAGCAAACCAATCAGCGCGTTATAATGACCCTCCTCTTCTACACAGGTCGCTTTTTCCAGACGACCAAGTAATTTTGTACACAGTGTCTTGCGATTCAGATTGCGCCCGTCCATTAGAATTTCCACCACAATCTGCCCCAATGTTTCCTGCTGAGTCGGCAAATTGGCCTTACTGAAATACTGCGCAATGGCGTTAGCTGTATCTGAAATGTAACCATTTTGCTGCATGAGTCTCTCCTGTGCGAATCAGTAAAAGGTTAATGCTGCGTTATTCAAAGTTAGAAAAATTGTACACAAAACCTGTACAAATGCATGATTTCATTTTTGACAAAAAGTGCTAATGATTTATTTTCAATAAGTTATAACTTATACATAGGTATTTTTCTGATAGTTATCTGTACACTACTTTGAGGCTCATTTTTTGGTGATGCCATCGCTATCCTCCACTTCCAACCCCACCTGCCACTTTTAAGTAAAACTTTCGTTAATTTAATGTGTTATATCTCCTCCGTTCTGTTAGGGTTAAACATCATTCCTCAATGCCGGAAAATCATGCTCACTACCATTATCTACCGCAGTCATCTCTGTGATGACGTCCCGGTGAAGGCGCTCGAAAGTATGGTCGCCGCCGCTAACCTTACAAATGGGCGTGCTGACGTGACAGGCATTTTGCTGTTTAACGGCACACATTTTTTTCAGCTGCTTGAAGGCCCTGATGAAAACGTAAGGGCTATTTATCAGGCGATTTGTGAAGACAAGCGCCACTATAATGTTGTCGAACTGCTGTGCGATCACGGTCCCTCCCGCCGCTTTGGGAAAGTGGGAATGGAGCTTTTTGATTTACGGGAACATGATCGGGAGGAGGTATTACAGACCATTCTCGACAAGGGCACATCCCGATACCAACTTACCTACAACGACCGTGCGCTGCAGTTCTTCCGCACCTTCGTGGAAGCCACTGAAAAAGAGAATTATTTTGAGATCCCTCCCTCTGACACGTGGGATTTTATTGCGACCGAATCCGCTCGCACGATTCCCCTGACGTCAGTCAGTGAGGAGGCCAATTGCAGCTTTGCTTTTCAGCCCATCATCGATCCTTTTGCTCAGGAAATTGTCTCTCTGGAAGCGCTGCTGCGTACCCGTTCGGGTGATTCGCCACAGCGCTATTTTGACAATATTAAGGGCGACGATATTTATCTGGCCGACCTGGAAAGTAAGAAAGTCGCTTTTACACTGGCGACCTCACTGGGTCTGCGCGATCAGGTTTTGTCCGTGAATCTGTTGCCCATGACGTTGGTGAAGGTGCCGGATGCAGCCAGCTATTTGCTCAATGCCATTGCTGACAGTGGTCTTGTTCCGGAACAGATCATCGTTGAGTTCACTGAACGCGAGGTTATCTCCGAGTTTGAAGCCTTTACGGAGACGGTGAGAACCCTGAAATCATCTGGGATCAGTATCGCCCTCGATCACTTTGGTGCCGGTTTTGGCGGTCTGCGGCTGCTGGCGCAGTTCCAACCCGATCGCATCAAAATTAATCGCGACCTCATTTGCGATGTTCATAAAAGCGGCCCACGACAGGCCATCATCCAGGCCATGATTAAGTGCTATGCGTCTCTGGAAATTGCGATATCAGCCGTCGGGGTTGAAAAGCCCGAAGAATGGATGTGGCTGGAATCGGCGGGTATTTCTCAGTTCCAGGGGCATCTTTTTGCCGCGCCTTGCTTCTGTGGAATTCCACCGGTTGCATGGCCTGAGAAAAAAACACCGCTGTAATCCTCTTATTTCACCTGCTGTATTCATGGCGGCAGGTGAACCTCGCTACACCATCAGGGGATGCTGTACACGTTTCCTGTCTCATCAGTGTTGTTTACCTGACGTTCATTATTTTTAGCTAGGCTTACTACGAGGCTGTTGTACAATAAACAATAAATTGTACAAACACGGCTGATTCGTTAGTTTGTAAGGAACGATTCGGTCCACGTATGAGGGACACTATGGGATTTTACAGCATAGGCGATGTCGCTGAACGATGCGGTATCAACCCCGTTACCCTGCGCGCCTGGCAACGGCGCTATGGATTGTTAAAGCCCCGGCGCAGCGAAGGCGGCCATCGTCAGTTTGATGAAGACGATATCCAGCGCATTGAAGAGATCAAGCGATGGATTAAAAGCGGTGTGCCGGTAAGCAAGGTCAAAGTGTTGCTGGAACAAAGCACTGTGGCAACCCATAATGACTGGACCACTTTGCAGGAAGAAATGATGGGCGTGCTGCGTTTTGCTCATCCGGACAGGTTACGGGCCAAAATCGGTGCTCTTGCCCGTGAGCATACTTCAGACGATCTTATCGATCACATTTTCGTTCCCGTACGCCAACGCCTTAGCCTCGACCATAATACAGCCCGCATCATGTGCAGCTTGCTTGATGGCGTGCTGATTGAATTTGTGACCGCCTGTATGTCCGAAGCCCGCAAAAAAGCAGGCAAAGATGCGTTGTTGATTGGCTGGGATACCGAAGACCGCGCACGTCTGTGGCTGGAAGCCTGGCGTTTGTCTCAGCAAGGCTGGCACATCGCCGTACTGGCTGAACCGCTGGATTCTCCACGTCCGGAACTCTTTCCTGGACAACAGTTGTTTGTCTGGACCGGCATCGAACCGACCCGCCGCCAGCAGGAATTGCTTCAGCATTGGCACGAGCAGGGTTATTCGCTGGTCTTTCACCATCCCTGATGCCATCACCGTTCGTCCATGATCTCACCCTGAGTGACGCTGTTCATACTCCAATCTCCTTAATGTGGGAGAGATGAGCAGGATTGTTCCTTATGAGCGAAAAACGGCCTAAAGTTGTTGTTTCAAACATGCGAAGATGACCGATCTCCTGCCTGGTTTCAAAAGGACGACAGACTGCCAGTCCTGCGGGGAAATGACTTCAGCTCAAGCGCCCTTGTACATGGGCAATAACGCGTTGATGAGCGTTTGCCGCCGTAGCTTCAGTGATTTGTTTCGCCATTTCAGGAACAGCCCCACCACATACGGAGTACCAGACCTCACAACCGGCATTTAATCCCAGCCCCGCATACGTATCGCCACTGATAGCGATGGTTACGCCAGCGCGCAGATGTTGACGTAACGCATTCACCCGCTCAGTCGCTGCAGCAGGGCTAACCGGGACGCCAGGGATCTTGACCGCGCGAACACCTCAAATGATGAGAGACGACCATGTAGTTCGCCCGAAAAGGTAAAATGCGTAATCCCATCTCTTTTTACCGTAAGGTTGGGTTTACCGAAGTGGGTGAACATATCTTCCAGGTTGGGCTGATCCGCAAAGAGATATCATTATGAAACGCTCAACTTGTGTTAGCTGAACAAACATTAAGACGCCCGCACCTGTCACAGAACGGACCTAACTATTAACGAGCATCCACCACCAAAACTGAGAAATGCCTAATGGGAACCGGGCAGTGGAGCTGTCATCTGATCGACCAGCCTCCCCCAGACTACCAGGGGGTTTTGATAACTAGTTTTGATAAAATTTTGATAACCGTTAGCAGACTAACAAAAAACAACGGGAGCGTTACGCTCCCGTTAATAGATTTAACAATTATCGCTATTACATATTCGCGATGATCGCGTCACCAAACTCTGAACATTTCAGCAGCTTAGCGCCTTCCATCAGACGTTCGAAGTCATAGGTCACGGTCTTCGCGGCGATCGCGCCTTCCATACCTTTAACAATCAGGTCTGCGGCTTCGAACCACTGCATGTGGCGCAGCATCATCTCAGCGGACAGGATGATAGAGCCCGGGTTCACTTTGTCCTGGCCGGCATATTTCGGCGCCGTACCGTGCGTTGCTTCAAACAGCGCACACTCGTCACCGATGTTAGCGCCAGGGGCGATACCAATACCGCCTACCTGTGCTGCCAGGGCGTCAGAAATGTAGTCACCGTTCAGGTTCATACAGGCAATCACATCGTATTCCGCCGGGCGCAGCAGGATCTGTTGCAGGAACGCATCAGCGATCACATCTTTGACCACGATCTCTTTGCCGGTATTTGGATTCTTGATTTTCATCCACGGGCCGCCATCGATCAGTTCAGCGCCGAATTCGTCACGCGCTAACTGGTAACCCCAGTCTTTGAACGCGCCTTCGGTGAACTTCATGATGTTGCCTTTATGCACCAGGGTCAGAGAGTCACGGTCGTTAGTGATTGCATATTCGATCGCCGCGCGAACCAGACGTTTGGTCCCTTCTTCGGAGCATGGTTTGATACCGATACCGCAGTGTTCAGGGAAGCGAATTTTCTTCACGCCCATCTCTTCACGCAGGAATTTGATCACTTTTTCCGCATCTGCAGAATCCGCTTTCCACTCAATACCGGCGTAAATGTCTTCTGAGTTTTCACGGAAGATAACCATGTCGGTCAGTTCCGGATGTTTAACCGGGCTTGGAGTGCCCTGATAGTAACGAACAGGACGCAGGCAGACGTACAGGTCAAGTTCCTGACGCAGCGCAACGTTCAGAGAGCGAATACCGCCACCGACTGGGGTAGTCAGCGGGCCTTTAATCGCCACGCGGTAGTCACGAATCAGATCCAGGGTTTCAGCTGGCAGCCAGACGTCCTGGCCGTATACCTGGGTAGATTTCTCACCGGTGTAAATTTCCATCCAGGAGATTTTACGCTCGCCTTTATAGGCTTTCTCGACAGCGGCATCGACCACTTTCAGCATGGCAGGGGTTACGTCAACACCGATACCGTCGCCTTCGATAAACGGGATAATCGGATTCTCAGGAACGTTGAGTTTGCCGTTTTGCAGGGTGATCTTCTTACCTTCCGCCGGAACAACTACTTTGCTTTCCATTCACCTCTCCTTCGAGCGCTTCTGGTTTGCTCGTCTGTCATCGCGCTGCATGTGCCTTTGCGTCCTGCTGCACGACTGCGTTAGAGCAATTTTTTGTTAATGTTTTGTAATGAGCATGTCAATACTACCCTAATGTTCGCTGCCATGAAAGACACTCGTTATTAGGCTATAATGCGGCAATTGATAAGATCTGAAAATACCATGCAAAAAACTTCTTTTAGAAATCACCGGGTTGAGCGATTCAGCCAACGACAAGTCACTAAGCCCCGGAAAGAAAACCAGCCAAAACGCGTGGTTTTGTTCAATAAACCTTACGATGTTTTGCCACAATTTACCGACGAGGCCGGACGCCGCACGTTAAAAGATTTTATTCCTGTGCAGGGCGTATATGCCGCAGGTCGTCTCGACAGAGACAGCGAAGGGTTGCTGGTGCTCACCAATGACGGCGCATTGCAGGCGCGTCTGACACAACCCGGCAAGCGCACCGGGAAAATTTACTATGTACAGGTGGAAGGCGAACCGACAGTGGAAGCGCTGGAAGCGTTGCGCAATGGCGTGACGCTGAACGATGGTCCTACCCTGCCCGCAGGAGTTGAGATCGTCGAGGAACCTGAGTGGCTGTGGCCGCGCAATCCGCCGATTCGCGAACGTAAAAGCATCCCCACCGCCTGGCTGAAAATGACCTTATATGAAGGGCGTAACCGCCAGGTGCGGAGAATGACCGCGCACGTTGGCTTCCCCACACTGCGCCTGATCCGCTATGCGATGGGTGATTACACCCTGGGAAACCTGAGCAACGGTGAATGGCGGGATGTCACTGATCAAAAGAAAGGATAAATCATGTTCAAACCGCACGTCACGGTCGCCTGCATCGTCCATGCAGAGGATAAGTTTTTAATTGTTGAAGAGACCATCAACGGTAAAGCGCTGTGGAACCAGCCCGCCGGACATCTGGAAGCCGACGAAACGTTAGTCCAGGCCGCCACGCGTGAACTGTGGGAAGAGACCGGCATCCAGGCGCAGCCTCAGCACTTCATTCGCATGCATCAGTGGATTGCGCCGGACAATACGCCGTTTTTGCGTTTCCTGTTTTCGATTGAACTTGCCAATATGTGCGACACCGAACCCCATGACAGCGATATCGACTGCTGCCGGTGGGTGAGCGCCGACACCATCCTTACCGCCCCAAACCTGCGTTCTCCGCTGGTTGCCGAAAGTGTTCGTTGCTATCAAAACGGCGTGCGTTACCCACTGGAGACGATCGGCGCATTTAACTGGCCGTTTACAGAGGGTGTCAACTAAAAGGGGTGCGTGATAGAATACGCCGCCTTGAAGTTCAATGTCGTGAGTATTCCAATGTCAGAAAGCCCAAAAAAAGTGATCGTCGGCATGTCCGGCGGTGTCGATTCCTCCGTTTCCGCCTGGCTGTTGCAACAACAGGGTTATCAGGTAGAAGGCCTGTTCATGAAGAACTGGGAAGAGGACGACGGTGAGGAATATTGCACAGCGGCCGCCGATCTGGCTGACGCTCAGGCCGTTTGCGACAAGCTCGGCATTGAACTGCATACCGTAAACTTTGCCGCAGAATACTGGGATAACGTCTTTGAGCTCTTTCTTGAAGAGTACAAAGCTGGCCGTACGCCGAATCCGGATATTCTGTGCAATAAAGAGATCAAATTTAAAGCCTTCCTGGAGTTCGCTGCAGAAGATCTGGGCGCTGATTATATCGCTACCGGGCATTATGTCCGCCGGGCAGATGTCGACGGCAAAAGTCGCCTGCTTCGCGGCTTAGATAGCAATAAAGATCAGAGCTACTTCCTCTACACGCTGGGCCATGAGCAGATCGCACAAAGTCTGTTCCCGGTCGGCGAACTGGAAAAACCGCAGGTGCGCAAAATTGCCGAAGACCTGGGACTGGTTACCGCGAAGAAAAAAGATTCTACCGGCATTTGCTTTATCGGCGAACGTAAGTTCCGCGAATTTCTGGGCCGTTATCTGCCAGCGCAGCCGGGTAAAATCATTACCGTGGACGGCGAAGAGATTGGTCAGCATCAGGGGCTGATGTACCACACGCTAGGTCAGCGTAAAGGTCTTGGCATCGGTGGCACCAAAGAGGGCACGGAAGATCCGTGGTATGTAGTGGATAAAGACGTTGAGAACAACATTCTGGTGGTCGCTCAGGGTCATGAGCATCCGCGTCTGATGTCCGTCGGCTTGATTGCGCAGCAACTACACTGGGTTGATCGCCTGCCGTTCACCGGCACAATGCGTTGCACAGTGAAAACCCGCTACCGCCAGACTGATATTCCGTGCACCGTCAAAGCGCTGGACGCCGAACGCGTAGAAGTGATGTTTGACGAGCCGATTGCCGCCGTCACGCCGGGCCAGTCAGCGGTCTTCTATAACGGCGAAGTGTGCCTCGGCGGCGGTATTATCGAGCAGCGACTGCCCCTGCCGGTATAATTATTCTTAACAGACTGATACAAGGAAGCAGTGACCGTGGCAAAGAATTATTATGACATCACCCTCGCACTGGCTGGGATCTGCCAGTCTGCACGCCTGGTGCAACAACTGGCGCACCAGGGACATTGTGATGCCGATGCGCTCCACGTCTCACTGAACAGCGTTATCGATATGAACCCCAGCTCAACGCTGGGCGTGTTCGGCGGCAGCGAGGCGAATCTGCGTCTCGGGCTGGAAACCCTGCTCGGCGTGTTGAATGCCAGCAGCCGTCAGGGGCTGAACGCGGAACTGACCCGCTACACGCTGAGTCTGATGGTACTCGAGCGTAAACTCACTGTCGCCAAAGGTGCTCTGGATACACTGGGCGAGCGGATCAACGGCCTGCAACGCCAGCTCGATCACTTTGATCTGCAATCCGAAACGCTGATGAGCGCGATGGCCGGAATTTATGTCGATGTCATCAGCCCGCTCGGTCCGCGCATTCAGGTGACCGGTTCCCCTGCTGTATTGCAGAGCCCGCAGGTACAGGCCAAGGTTCGCGCCTCGCTTCTGGCCGGCATTCGCGCTGCCGTGCTCTGGCACCAGGTTGGCGGTGGACGTCTGCAGCTCATGTTTTCTCGTAATCGCCTGACCACTCAGGCAAAACAAATTCTTGCTCATTTAACCCCGGAGTTGTGATCTATGGAATTATCCTCACTGACCGCCGTTTCCCCTGTCGATGGACGCTACGGCGATAAAGTCAGCGCGCTGCGCGGGATTTTCAGCGAATACGGTTTGCTGAAATACCGCGTACAGGTAGAAGTACGCTGGCTGCAAAAACTGGCCGCGCACGCAGCGATCAAGGAAGTTCCTGCTTTTGCTGCCGACGCAATCGGTTTCCTCGACGCTATCGTCGCGAACTTCAATGAAGAAGATGCCGCGCGTATTAAAACTATCGAGCGCACCACCAACCACGACGTCAAGGCGGTTGAGTATTTCCTGAAAGAAAAAGTGGCGAATGTGCCGGAACTGCATGCAGTATCCGAATTCATTCACTTTGCATGCACCTCGGAAGACATCAATAACCTGTCTCATGCGCTGATGCTGAAAACCGCCCGCGATGAAGTGGTGCTGCCTTACTGGCGTCAACTGATCGACGCGGTCAAAGATCTGTCCGTACAGTATCGCGACATTCCCCTGCTCTCCCGTACCCACGGCCAACCGGCTACGCCGTCAACGCTGGGTAAAGAGATGGCCAACGTCGCTTATCGTATGGAGCGTCAGTTCCGCCAGCTTAATCAGGTGGAAATTCTCGGTAAAATCAACGGTGCCGTCGGCAACTATAACGCCCACATCGCCGCTTACCCGGAAGTAGACTGGCATCAGTTCAGCGAAGAGTTCGTCACCTCGCTGGGTATCCAGTGGAACCCGTACACCACACAGATCGAGCCGCACGACTACATTGCCGAACTGTTTGACTGCATCGCCCGCTTTAACACCATTTTGATCGATTTCGATCGTGACGTCTGGGGCTACATCGCGCTGAACCACTTCAAACAGAAAACCATTGCCGGTGAGATTGGTTCTTCCACCATGCCGCACAAAGTGAACCCAATCGACTTCGAAAACTCCGAGGGCAACCTGGGTCTGTCTAATGCGGTATTGCAACATCTGGCGAGCAAACTGCCGGTTTCCCGCTGGCAGCGCGATCTGACGGACTCCACCGTTCTACGTAACCTGGGTGTGGGTATCAGCTATGCGCTGATCGCCTACCAGTCCACGTTGAAAGGGGTGAGCAAGCTGGAAGTGAACCGCGACCATCTGCTGGACGAACTGGATCATAACTGGGAAGTACTGGCAGAGCCGATCCAGACCGTGATGCGTCGTTACGGTATTGAAAAGCCGTACGAAAAGCTGAAAGAGTTAACCCGTGGTAAACGTGTCGACGCGGAAGGCATGAAGCAATTCATCGACAGCCTGCCGCTGCCGGATGACGAGAAAACCCGCCTGAAAGCCATGACTCCGGCCAATTATATTGGTCGAGCCATCGCCATGGTGGATGAGCTGAAATAATCACTTGCCCGGTGACACGACGTCACCGGGCCGACTTTCGCACATGGATCGCGCCGCCCCCGGCACGTCCCTTCCCCGGTTTACGAAATATTGATCCCCACAACACCATCATCAGCACAAACTACGCAGACAAAAAACAGTATCAAAACAAAACATTATATTAATACCGAGACATTAGAGAAGGATTTGCTCCCAAATCCTGCCCCAAAATGCACACCTGAAATTCCCAAAACTTCGCTTTTAAACGTTCACCTGTTTGCCACTACCGTTCTTAATCTCCCTATTCTCTACGAATTATATTTAACGGTTTACATCAGCCATCACTGCACATTGTGGAATACGTGCTGTCTGCACAATGTCAATAAAATGCTTTAATGGACACATACCCTCAGGATTTTTATCCTGACAAGAGGGCAACGTAAGCACAATCTTGTTTGGGAGAGACGAAGATGAAAAAGGTTTAAACTCACGCATTTGTTGGAGAGTCTGATAAACAAACGAAATTTGAATCCAGTCAGTGTTATCACTCACTCGCGTCCATCTTTCGAAAACCAGCTCCCCGCCAGGAGGTGTATTATCTGGCTGCCCAGGTAGAGACCAGTTAAGATCAAATACCCCACTGAGATTTGCAATATTGGTATCATGACCAGCAATAAACAATAATGAGACGGGTAATTTAATTCCGTAATGATTTTCTGTTGACCCATTACTCACTAATGCTTCGCTGATCAAATCGAGTAATGGTGTTGCTCTGCTGCGGGCAACTTCGGGAGTTCTTTGCAAAAGGTCAAACTGAGCATTATGCAGACTTAATAATGCTGTCCATTCTTTCTCCCCGTGAATTCGTCCCCACGCAACCTCTGGCATTCCCTGCGCCTCTTGCAATAGAAATATTTCCGTCAGCATGGAAGAAAGACTCCACGCGCCAGATAATGCAACGGTATCCGCAGAAACCCTGAGTTCTGAAGGTAAGGTTCCTGGTAGCGTACAACCAGACTGGCTGGTTGATCGGCATGCTGCTGACCGGGAGAAATTGAGAACCTGTTCCAGAGTACGGAATGCAGAGTCATAACGCTGAGTGTACCGTTCAATGTTTCCTTCGGCACGTGTCAGAATCGCTTCCTGAGTTTTTTGTACATTAAAAGCGCACACCCCCATTTTTACTGGATTAAAAAGAGGATCTTTTTTATCGTGCTCTTTTTGATAATGAACCTTATTTTTACATCCCGTCGCAAATCCAGCCAGAAATGCCTCACCGGTTTTACGAGTGCGCTGATCGGTATCGGCAATAACTGCCACCTGTTCTGGTGACGGACATACGTTACTTTCCAGAACGCCGTTATCGATTAATACTTTTTGTTGATATCGTCCCATTTCGGTGACGAGCTCACCACCCCGAGCCGTCAACCAGCCCAGCGGAACATCCCATTGCGGCCAATGGTAAGGTGTGATTTCCTGCATCAATGGGGTGAACTTTGTTGGTGCTCTTACACCGTGGCGACTTACTATCACAACTCGTTCAAGCTTCATGTCATCTGGCACTTCCGCCTGTAATGGGAAAGAACCAAACATGAATATAAACATTATTAATCGAAAAAGTAGCGTATTCATTGCCAGCCAACCTTATAGTTAATGAACCATAAATAGTTAACATAGGGATTACTGTATAATCATCTTATCACATAAACATTCATCCCACGCCACTATTCCAATGAACCTCATCGCATAAGAAAGAGAGACCACTACCAGGCCGACGCCGTTATTTTTCACTACGCGAAAGCCTTCTTCCATTAGCGCCCACGAGAGACATAACCACGACTTAATGTGATAACTGGCCTCCCATGTGCAACATAATTTGTACTAGTCATAAGAATCGACCTTCAACATACAGGCTGTATCACCATCTCTAAAGAAAAGGATAAGGCATGTCACTATGCACAATGACAAATAGGGGTATCACAGATTAAATAATTCCCTCTCACCCTGAAAAAATCCATGTTTATAATTTGACCACCAATTTTATAAAGACTTATAAAAAAGAAATACAAATATTAAAAAAGTGAAACAAAAAGATTCAACAAAAGATCGTTATAATAATAAAATCAATAACTCACGAACAAAAACACAATCAAAAAAATGATCTTTTTCAATGAGTTATCAAAAAACAACTACACTTTTCATCTATGAAAAATTGTCATTAGTAATGTTAAGGTCTCTAATATGGAATGGTTAGTTGTTGATACTGTTGTCTGTTCTTCGAGTGGAATTTCATTTTCAATCCTCTGGTGTAAAATAAAGCTTATTATATGGTATGAATCTGATGTTTTTCTTCCTCCAGGTTCCAGTGTCTCGCAGACTGACTCAGGGATTTACATTGACGGGAAATTTTTTCCATTGACAATTTATAACGTCACTCCCTTTAACAAGACCTTCTGGAAAATAATCGAGTGCAGCAATGAATGTCCTGGAAGGAAAAGCATTAAAGGAGCCCAATGTACAAGTGCTCTACACTGCAGAATAGCCATTTGTCCGTACGGATTGATAAAATAGTATGTTCTCATAGCCATGTTACACCCTATCATCACGCAAAAAAGAAACAAAATGATAATAATATGCAAAGATCAGCATAATTAGCCTATGACACATTGAATAAACCTTCGTTATTTATTACAGTGTTCTTGCGAAATTCAGATGTGTTTAATATTCTTCCCAATGGTTTACCGCATAGCAATATGCGGTTTTTTTTGCATAAAAAAGCATAACCAAAATGAACATATTCATTGCAGTAGAGTCGATGACATGCATCATATCCCGCGCTTCAGGACAGGAATAACACTCATTTATCTTTTTGTTTTACAGAAAAAAAACAATACCCCCCCCGCAAAAACGCACAACTCCATCAAGAACATCCCCTATATGCAATAAATGCTGAAGAGTTTTTCAAAAGTGCATGACTGTTAATATCCATCCCTCCTGAAAAAACTTTTACCACACATAAGCCATATAAAGCGATAAAAAAATAACACATTAACCACATTTTATTGCAGAAAGGAAGGTGTTTATTTTATGTTAATTTATGAAAGAAGTAATACCTGGCCGATTAAAAAAGGGAAATTCTCAGGAGGCTGCTTATGAATAAGTCATTAACCCGCATTGCGTTATTCACAATGTTTTTCATGACACCTGTTGTTCAGGCTGATAGCATCGCATTATCATTGTCAAATGATGACGCAGGTATCTTTCAGCCTGCGCTTAACAAAATTTATAGTCATAAAGATGAAGCTCGCGATGATTATACACAAGGTCTCTTCCTGGGTTATAGCCATGATGTTACAGACTCAAGCCAGTTATCGTTTCATATCGCACAAGATATTTACTCACCATCAGGAGACAACAAGCGGTTACCAACAGCAATAACCGGAGACAGAGCTTTTAGTGCCTTTCTGTACACGGGTGTTGAATGGAATTCTGTAGCAAATAGCTGGTTTCGCTATCGCCTGGGGACAGACGTCGGCGTGATTGGACCAGATGCTGGCGGTCAACAAGTCCAGAATAAAGCTCATCAAATGATTAATGCTGAAAAATATCAAGCATGGGATGATCAAATCGAAAATCGCTATGGGTATACGGTTAAAGGAATGCTATCACTGACTCCTGATGTGGATATCCTGGGAACGAATGTTGGTATTTATCCAGAAATATCCGCGGTAAGCGGAAATCTTTTTGAATATGTAGGATACGGTGCAACGCTTGCCATAGGCAATGACAAAATCCTGAACTCAGATAACGGGTATGGTCTGCTTGCGACTCGTGGGTTAATGCATACATCAAAAAATGATGGTTTAATATACAAGATATTTGCCGGGATGGAACGTCGGGAAGTTGACCGTAACTATACATTACAAGGAAAAACGCTTCAGACCCGAAATGAAACCGTCTCCCTTAATCATACCGTTGATGAATATCGCATCGGAGCCACTTTAGGTTATTCTCCGGTCGCTTTCACCTTATCTTTTAATCGTGTATCACCGGAGTTTAAAACTGGAAAAGATTATTCATTTGTCAATGGTTCTGTGACCTTCCTCTTTTAATCATCCGCCAAAACATAACGATAAGTATCTGCGGGGCTGTCGCTGATAAGTGGCAGTCCGCACACTTTTATATGCTTTCCGCCCTCACCGCGACCTATAATCCATGGAGATACAGGTGAGGTTTCCCGATAAGTTTCACTCCCTCAGTTATCTGTGAGAAAGATTAAGTGACCGCGAATACTATAACCTGACCGTACATTTCCCCGGACAGTCCAGTCCATCATGCCTGTCCGTCTGCATGGCAATATAGGGTAACCCTGCAATGCCAGAATTCATCAAAAAAGGTCGCTCCCCTTCAACAGTAAATAAACAAATGGCAGTTTTATCGTAAATGCTGAAGCTTGCGAACAGAAGTCAGTTTATATTACATGCACCTTATGAGGGGGTATCGAGGCTCCAGCTCGTTAAAGCAGATCCCGATCCACTTTTACTTCATGAGTATCAGGCGCTGATCTTGGCACTTCCCCACAAACTTGCCTTCATCATTATAGTGGCAACACACACGGGGATAAGACCAGGGGAAATATGTGCGCTGGCCTGGGAGGATGTAGACCTGAAAAAGGTGAGATCCATGTATCCAGAGACCAGACGAATAAACATTTGTGTGTTCCGCCCATAACGGTTGCTGGCATAAGAACGTCGCGTTGTCTTTATCCCCGGATCGGGTTCATATACTAAAGAAGGTTTCTTTCCCAAATACTCGATTTCCTGTGGCGGGAAACGTGGTACTAAACTTTCAGGTATCAGGCAGAGAAATGCCTGTCAGTCACGGCTTACTTATGCTGGCTGGATGCAGATAGCCGTAGCGAATCCTTCATTCATTGCCCGCCAGATGGGGCATGAAGATGCTCGCATGGTGTGTGAGGTTTATTCTACGTGGATTGGTGACATGACCCAGGACCAGGTCAGCCTGCGGAATAATCAAATGCCAACAGCATTGCTCCAGGGATTATCCCAAGGGCGGGGCCTGATAAAAAAGTCATTTAATTTCATTGTGCTGGTTTCAACTTACATAATCAGCGTTAAACTATTCATACCGTAAATAGAGTGAGAAAAGATGATGCGTGTACTGGTTGTTGAGGATAATGCGTTATTACGTCATCACCTGAAAGTTCAGCTTCAGGATGCCGGACATCAGGTTGACGACGCCGAAGATGCCAAAGAGGCCGATTATTACCTTAACGAACACTTGCCTGACATCGCTATCGTCGATTTGGGTCTTCCGGATGAAGATGGACTTTCACTGATCCGCCGCTGGCGGAGCAATGACGTTTCTCTCCCGGTTCTCGTCCTGACCGCCCGTGAAAGCTGGCAGGACAAAGTGGAAGTGCTGAGCGCAGGTGCAGATGACTACGTCACCAAGCCGTTCCATATTGAGGAAGTCGCCGCGCGGATGCAGGCGCTGATGCGCCGTAACAGCGGCCACGCTTCGCAGATTATCTCTATTCCGCCTTTTCAGGTTGATCTCTCGCGCCGCGAACTCTCGGTCAATGATGAAGTGATCAAACTGACCGCGTTTGAGTACACCATCATGGAAACGCTGATCCGCAATAATGGCAAAGTGGTCAGCAAAGACTCGCTGATGTTGCAGCTGTATCCGGACGCCGAGCTACGTGAAAGCCACACTATCGACGTGCTGATGGGCCGCCTGCGTAAAAAAATACAGGCGCAGTATCCGGATGAAGTCATTACCACTGTGCGGGGTCAGGGATATCTTTTTGAATTGCGCTGATGAATAAACTGTTGCGTCATCTTTTTCCGTTGTCACTGCGCCTGCGTTTTCTGCTGGCCACCGCAGGCGTAGTGCTGGTGCTTTCTCTGGCCTATGGCATGGTTGCGCTGGTCGGCTACAGCGTGAGTTTCGATAAGACCACGTTTCGTCTGCTGCGCGGCGAAAGTAATCTCTTTTATACGCTTGCAAAATGGGAAGGTAATAAGATCCACGTCGAACTTCCCGAGCACCTCGACATGCAGAGTCCCACGATGTCGTTGATCTATGATGAGAACGGCAAACTGCTGTGGGCCCAGCGTAACGTCCCCTGGCTGGTCAGACTGATTCAGCCCGACTGGCTGAAAAGTAATGGTTTTCATGAAATAGAAGCCGACATCAGCGCCAGCAGCTCGCTGCTCAATGACGATCACTCCGTTCAGGAACGATTGAAAGAGGTTCGGGAAGATGACGACGACGCCGAAATGACCCACTCGGTGGCGGTTAACGTCTACCCGGCTACCGCGCGCATGCCGCAACTGACGATTGTGGTGGTAGACACCATTCCGATTGAGCTTAAACGCTCGTATATGGTCTGGAGCTGGTTTATTTATGTGCTGGCTGCCAACCTGTTGCTGGTCATTCCCCTGCTCTGGGTGGCGGCCTGGTGGAGTTTGCGCCCCATTGAGGCACTGGCTCGTGAGGTGCGCGAACTGGAAGAACACCACCGCGAACAGCTTAACCCTGCAACGACGCGGGAATTGACCAGCCTGGTGCGTAACCTGAACCGCCTGTTGAAAAGCGAGCGCGAACGTTATGACAAATACCGCACCACGCTGACCGATCTCACCCACAGCCTGAAGACACCGCTCGCCGTGCTGCAAAGTACGTTGCGTTCGATGCGTAGCGATAAGATGAGCGTCAGCGAGGCAGAACCGGTAATGCTCGAACAGATCAGCCGGATTTCACAGCAAATCGGCTACTATCTGCATCGCGCCAGTATGCGCGGCGGGGGCGTCCTGCTGAGCCGCGAACTGCATCCGGTCGCACCGCTACTGGATAATCTCACCTCGGCGCTGAACAAAGTGTATCAGCGTAAAGGCGTGAACATTAGCCTCGATATCTCACCGGAAATCAGCTTTGTCGGCGAGCAGAACGATTTTGTCGAGGTGATGGGCAACGTGCTGGATAATGCCTGCAAGTACTGTCTCGAGTTTGTTGAGATTTCTGCCCGCCAGACCGACGATCATCTGTACATCGTGGTGGAAGATGACGGTCCAGGGATCCCACTCAGCAAGCGCGATCTGGTCTTTGACCGCGGTCAACGCGTGGATACGATGCGTCCGGGGCAAGGGGTCGGGTTGGCCGTGGCGCGAGAAATTACCGAGCAATACGATGGCAAAATCGTTGCCAGCGACAGCCTGCTCGGCGGTGCACGTATGGAAGTCATTTTTGGACATCAACAGCCGGGGCCGAAAGACGACTAAACCAAAATGTAATAAATATGAGCCAACTGCACGCATCTGGTTAAGCATCCGTTATAATCGGTGACAGATACCCGCCCCAGCCTGTGGAAGCTCAATATGGAATACCAATTAACACTCAACTGGCCCGAATTTCTTGAACGTCACTGGCAAAAGCGCCCAGTGGTGTTAAAACGCGGCTTTAATAACTTCATCGATCCCCTCTCCCCTGACGAACTGGCAGGGCTGGCGATGGAAAGTGAAGTCGATAGCCGCCTGGTAAGCCATCAGGATGGCAAATGGCAGGTAAGCCATGGTCCGTTCGAAAGCTATGACCATCTCGGCGAGAATAACTGGTCGTTACTGGTGCAGGCGGTGAACCACTGGCATGAGCCAACCGCCGCGCTGATGCGCCCCTTCCGCGCCCTGCCTGACTGGCGTATCGACGATCTGATGATCTCATTCTCGGTCCCTGGCGGCGGCGTAGGTCCCCATCTCGATCAGTATGATGTGTTTATCATTCAGGGAACCGGTCGTCGTCGCTGGCGCGTGGGTGAGAAGTTGCAGATGAAGCAGCACTGCCCGCATCCGGACCTGCTGCAGGTCGATCCTTTTGAAGCCATCATCGATGAAGAACTGGAGCCGGGCGATATTCTCTACATTCCGCCAGGATTCCCGCATGAAGGCTATGCGCTGGAAAACGCGATGAACTATTCCGTCGGTTTCCGCGCGCCAAACACCCGTGAACTGATCAGCGGTTTTGCCGACTACGTCCTGCAACGTGAGCTGGGCAGTACTTATTACAGCGACCCGGACATACCGTCGCGTGAGCATCCTGCTGACGTCCTGCCGCAGGAGATGGACAAACTGCGCACTATGATGCTGGATCTGATTAATCAGCCGGAGCATTTTAAACAGTGGTTTGGCGAGTTTATCTCCCAGTCGCGTCATGAACTGGATATTGCGCCGCCGGAGCCGCCATATCAGCCTGATGAAATCTACGATGCCCTGAAACAAGGCGATGTGCTGGTGCGTCTGGGGGGGTTACGGGTACTGCGTGTGGGTGATGACGTTTATGCCAACGGCGAGAGAATTGACTCTCCGCACCGTCCGGCGCTGGAAGCCCTTGCCAGCCATATCGTGCTGACTGCAGAGAACTTTGGTGACGCACTGGAAGATCCATCGTTCCTCGCGATGCTGGCAGCCCTGGTCAACAGCGGGTACTGGTTCTTCGAAGGATAACATTGAAACGATGCCGGATGGCGGCGCTAACGCGTCTTATCCGGCCTACGGTTCAGATGTCCTGTAGGCCAGATAAGCGTCGCGTCAACTGGCATCAACCACGCTACGACCGCTTCGCCGTTAATTCGGCAATCCGCACAATCACCTGCACCGCTTTTTCCATCCCTTCCAGCGTCACAAACTCATGCTTGCCATGATAGTTGTAGCCGCCGGTGAACAGATTCGGGCACGGTAATCCCATGAAAGAGAGCTGTGCGCCGTCGGTACCGCCGCGAATCGGCTTCATATCTGGTTGAATATCGCAGTCACGCATCGCCTGCTGTGCGATATCCAGAACATGCGGATGCTCAACCACTTTTTCGCGCATATTGTAATAACTGTCTTCAATCACCAGTTCAATATAGCAGTCCGGATGCAGCCCCTTCCCGACCTTCCTGGCAATCTCCATCATCTTACGTTTGCGCGCTTCAAACTGTTTGCGGTCGAAGTCGCGAATGATGTAGTGCATATCGGCGCGATCCACGGTGCCTTTCATGCTCGCCAGATGGTAGAAGCCCTCATATCCTTCGGTCATTTCCGGGCTTTCATCCGCAGGAACCTCGGCGTGAATACGCGCCGCCAGCGATAATGCGTTGACCATCACGCCTTTTGCCGTCCCCGGATGCACGTTATTGCCGACGATTTTGATATTCACCGAAGCGGCATTGAAGTTCTCAAACTCAAGTTCACCCACGCCGCCGCCGTCGACGGTATAGGCCCATTTGGCGTCAAAGGCTGCTACATCAAAGTGTTTCGCCCCTTTGCCCACCTCTTCGTCCGGTGTAAAAGCGACGCGAATATCGCCATGCGGAATATTTTTATGCTTCAGAACCGCCAGCGCGGTCATGATTTCCGCCACACCCGCTTTGTCGTCCGCCCCCAGCAGCGTTTTGCCGTCGGTGGTGATCAGCGTTTGACCAAGCAACTGATGCAGCACCGGGAACATCACCGGCGACAACACTTCATCACCAATGCCCAGCGCGATATCACCGCCGCGATAGTTCTCCACGATCTGCGGATTTACGTGCTTACCGCTGAAATCCGGTGAGGTATCCACATGGGAAATGAAGCCAATAGCAGGGATATCGCCAGGGACATTCGCCGGCAACGTTGCCATCAGCGTCCCTTTGTCACTTAACGTCACATTGACCAGCTCCATCTCTTCGAGCTGCTGTTTGAGCAAATTTAATAACTTCCACTGTCCCTCGGTACTGGGAACCTGTCTCACACCCGCTTTCGATTGGGTATCCAATGAAACGTAGTGTAAAAAACGCTCAAGTAGTTTATCCATGCAGTCACCCTCACTATTTGTGACAACATTATCAGTAAGCCACAAAAGACAAATATTGCGTCAGGTCACTTTTATCCCCGCAAACGAGAATATTTCGCTTCCGGACCCCTTTATTCAGGAAATATATCCACAAAAGCGTACAGGATGCATCGCGGCGGCAAGCGCATGAATCCCCAGGCGCGAACAAACCGTACGTGACTGGGGTATGTGAGTGCAGCCTACAAACAGGCAGTCTGAAAGATGAAGTGTAGAGTAATTAGCAACAAACATTGGCGATGACAACGGTTTGCCGTAGAATTACGGCCCTCATTAAGAGTCACCAAGGTGGTCAACCACAAACCCCGCATCGGTCAGCCATCCGTTGCGTCTACATGGGACAGAGTAAAAAATTGAATAAACAACCGCGTTCGCTTTCACCGCTGGTTCTTTTGTCAGGTATCAGCAAAAGCTTCGATGGAAAAGAGGTCATTTCTGAACTGGATTTGACAATCAATAATGGCGAGTTCCTCACGCTGCTTGGCCCTTCTGGCTGCGGTAAAACAACCGTTTTGCGCCTGATTGCTGGTCTGGAAACCGTAGATTCCGGGCACATCATGCTCGATAACGAGGATATCACTCACGTACCGGCAGAAAACCGTTATGTGAATACCGTCTTTCAAAGCTATGCGCTATTCCCCCACATGACTGTTTTTGAAAATGTGGCCTTCGGTTTGCGTATGCAGAAAACCCCTGCAGCCGACATCACGCCACGCGTACTGGAAGCCCTGCGGATGGTGCAACTGGAAGAGTTTGCACAGCGTAAACCACATCAACTTTCCGGCGGCCAACAGCAGCGCGTAGCGATTGCCCGTGCGGTGGTCAATAAACCCCGCCTGTTGCTGCTGGATGAATCCCTCTCCGCGCTGGACTATAAGCTGCGAAAGCAGATGCAGAACGAACTGAAAGCCTTGCAGCGTAAGCTCGGCATCACGTTCGTGTTCGTGACGCACGATCAGGAAGAAGCCCTGACCATGTCCGATCGCATCGTCGTGATGCGCGATGGGCGCATCGAACAGGACGGCACGCCGCGTGAAATTTACGAAGAGCCGAAAAACCTGTTCGTCGCCGGATTCATTGGCGAAATCAATATGTTTAACGCCACGGTGATCGAGCGTCTGGACGAACAGCGCGTTCGTGCTAACGTCGAAGGCCGTGAATGCAATATCTACGTCAACTTCGCCGTTGAGCCAGGACAGAAACTGCACGTTCTGTTACGCCCGGAAGATTTGCGCGTGGATGAAATCAACGATGACAACCACATTGACGGCCTGATCGGCTATGTCCGTGAACGTAACTATAAAGGTATGACGCTGGAGTCGGTGGTTGAACTGGAAAATGGCAAGATGGTGATGGTCAGCGAATTCTTCAACGAAGATGACCCGGACTTTGACCACTCTCTCGACCAGAAAATGGCCATTAACTGGGTAGAAAGCTGGGAGGTCGTACTGGCTGATGAAGAACACAAGTAAATTCCAGAATGTGGTGATTGTCACTATCGTCGGTTGGCTTGTGTTGTTTGTCTTTCTGCCCAACCTGATGATCATTGGTACCAGCTTTTTGACCCGCGACGATGCCAGCTTCGTCAAAATGGTCTTTACGCTGGACAACTACGCGCGCCTGCTCGATCCGCTCTATTTTGAAGTGCTGTTGCACTCGTTGAATATGGCGCTGATCGCCACCCTCGCCTGCCTCGTGCTCGGCTATCCATTTGCCTGGTTTCTGGCGCGACTGCCAGAGAAAGTCCGCCCACTGCTGCTATTTCTGCTGATTGTTCCCTTCTGGACCAACTCGCTGATCCGCATCTACGGGCTGAAAATTTTCCTTAGCACCAAGGGTTACCTGAACGAGTTTCTGCTTTGGCTCGGGGTGATCGATACGCCGATGCGCATTATGTTTACCCCGAGCGCAGTCATTATTGGTCTTGTGTATATCCTGCTGCCGTTTATGGTGATGCCACTGTATTCCAGCATTGAGAAACTCGACAGACCGTTGCTGGAAGCGGCAAAAGATCTGGGTGCCAGTAAATTGCAGACCTTTATTCGGATCATCATTCCGCTGACCATGCCAGGGATTATTGCGGGCTGCCTGCTGGTAATGCTGCCCGCGATGGGACTGTTCTACGTCTCCGATCTGATGGGCGGCGCGAAAAACCTGCTGATCGGTAACGTGATTAAAGTTCAGTTCCTCAATATCCGCGACTGGCCGTTTGGTGCCGCAACCAGCATTACCCTGACGATTGTGATGGGCCTGATGCTGCTGGTTTACTGGCGCGCCTCCCGATTGCTGAACAAAAAGGGAGAACTCGAATGATCGGTCGTCTGCTTCGCGGCGGTTTCATGACCGCTATCTACGCGTACCTGTATATTCCGATCATTATTTTGATTGTGAACTCCTTTAACAGCTCGCGCTTTGGCATTAACTGGCAGGGCTTTACCACCAAATGGTATGGCCTGCTGATGAACAACGATAGCCTGCTGCAGGCGGCGCAACATTCGCTGACGATGGCTATTTTTTCCGCAACGTTCGCCACCGCTATCGGGTCGTTAACGGCCGTGGCGCTGTATCGATACCGTTTTCGCGGCAAGCCGTTCGTCAGCGGGATGCTGTTTGTGGTCATGATGTCGCCGGATATCGTAATGGCGATTTCACTGCTGGTGCTGTTTATGCTGCTGGGCATTCAGTTGGGCTTCTGGTCACTACTGTTCTCACATATCACCTTTTGCCTGCCTTTCGTGGTTGTGACGGTCTATTCGCGGCTGAAGGGGTTTGACGTGCGGATGCTGGAAGCAGCAAAAGATCTGGGTGCCAGCGAAATGACTATCCTGCGTAAAATCATTCTGCCATTAGCGATGCCAGCAGTCGCCGCTGGCTGGTTGTTGAGCTTTACCCTGTCGATGGACGATGTGGTGGTTTCGTCGTTCGTCACCGGGCCGGGTTATGAAATTCTACCGTTGAAGATCTACTCAATGGTGAAAGTCGGCGTTTCACCGGAGGTGAATGCGCTGGCGACTATTCTGTTGGTGTTATCGCTGGTTCTGGTGATCGCCAGCCAACTTATTGCTCGTGATAAAACTAAAGTTCAGGGGACGTTAAAATGAAAAAATGGTCACGCCACCTGCTCGCGGCAGGCGCTCTCGTCATGGGAATCAGCGCTGCGCACGCGGACGACAGTAAAACACTCTATTTCTACAACTGGACCGAGTATGTTCCGCCAGGACTGCTGGAACAGTTCACTAAAGAGACCGGCATCAAGGTTATTTACTCGACCTACGAGTCGAATGAAACCATGTACGCCAAGCTCAAAACGTACAAAGACGGCGCATATGACCTGGTCGTGCCATCGACTTACTATGTCGATAAAATGCGTAAAGAAGGCATGATTCAGAAGATTGATAAGTCGAAGTTATCCAACTTCAACAATCTCGATCCGGAGATGCTGAACAAGCCGTTCGATCCCAACAACGACTACTCCATTCCGTACATCTGGGGCGCGACGGCCATTGGCGTGAACAGCGACAGCATCGACCCGAAAACCGTCACCCGTTGGGCTGACCTGTGGAAACCGGAATACAAAGGCAGTCTGCTGCTGACCGACGATGCGCGCGAAGTGTTCCAGATGGCGCTGCGTAAACTGGGCTATTCCGGCAACACCACCGATCCTAAAGAGATTGAAGCAGCCTATAACGAGCTGAAAAAGCTGATGCCTAACGTTGCCGCGTTTAACTCCGACAACCCGGCGAATCCGTATATGGAAGGCGAAGTGAATCTGGGGATGGTGTGGAACGGCTCTGCCTTCGTCGCCCGTCAGGCCGGTACGCCGCTGGAAGTAGTCTGGCCGAAAGAAGGCGGGATCTTCTGGATGGACAGCCTTTCAATTCCGGCAAACGCCAAAAACAAAGAAGGCGCGCTGAAGTTGATCAACTTCCTGCTGCGCCCCGACGTGGCGAAGGAAGTGGCGGAAACCATCGGCTATCCGACGCCAAACCTGGCGGCACGTAAGCTGTTAAGCCCGGAAATCGCCAACGATAAATCACTCTATCCGGATGCAGAAACCATCAGCAAAGGCGAATGGCAGAACGATGTAGGCTCCGCCAGCACGATCTACGAAGAGTATTATCAGAAGCTAAAAGCAGGACGCTAATCCAGCAAAAAGGCCCGGAAAATCCGGGCCTTTTTATTACAAACCTTTCAATAACTTCTCTACAAACTCAGGTACAACCTGGCTTGCCGGACCGTAATATTTCTCTTCAAACTCACTGCCGACCTGGCTTGGTTCCAGATTCAGCTCAACCGTATGCGCGCCATGCAGCTTCGCTTCGTGGACAAAACCAGCCGCCGGATAAACGTGTCCGGAGGTGCCGATGGCGATAAAAACATCCGCCATGGCCAGCGCCATATAGATTTCATCCATCCCGAGCGGCATCTCACCAAACCACACCACGTGCGGACGCAGCGGCGCAGGAAACTGGCAGCAGTGACATTTATCTTCCGGCGTCACATCGCCCGTCCACTCCAGAATTTGTCCGCTCTGCGAGCAGTGCACTTTCAACAGCTCGCCATGCATATGGATGATGTTCTGGTTACCCGCCCGCTCATGCAGGTTATCGATATTCTGTGTCACCAGCAAAAAGCGGTCGCCCAATGCCTCTTCCAGCTTTGCCAGCGCGATGTGCGCCGGATTAGGCTGGATTTCAGGCTGCTGCAATTGCCGACGGCGGGCATTATAGAATGACTGCACCAGCGCGGGATTACGGGCAAAGCCTTCCGGCGT
The DNA here is from genome assembly GCF_002934585.1 of Citrobacter sp. CFNIH10. Classification (NCBI taxonomy): domain Bacteria; kingdom Pseudomonadati; phylum Pseudomonadota; class Gammaproteobacteria; order Enterobacterales; family Enterobacteriaceae; genus Citrobacter; species Citrobacter sp. CFNIH10. Next base: position 3,492,941 of record NZ_CP026216.1, on the reverse strand, counting down.
CGCCACATCTTCAACCCGGTGTTCTTCCCACAGTCCATCAGCGGCGCGGAAGGTACGAATACCAGACTCCGCGGAGATCCCTGCCCCTGTAAGCACCAAAACTCTTGGTTTTTCCATCACTTCCGGTACCACTCTGTCTCTGAAAAAGATCCGTTGACGAAGGCGTTCGCGCAGATGGCGTTTGTTTTTCCGAAATCGACTTAACCGATGACCCCGACGCGACAGCATAGCAACCTCTTTTGATTAATCGGTAAGATGTAAGAAGGCAGCACCACGCATCCCACCGGCATCACCATGTCGTGCTCGCTCAATGCGGGGCACTCGTGCCACGGGAAGCAGATGACGCGGTAGTCTGTCCGCCAGATCGGTGGTAATGGCGGTAAAATTCGACAATCCGCCGCCGATGACGACCAAATCCGGATCGACAATAGTCAGGATATTTCCCAGACACACCGCCAGCAAATCCAGATAACGCTCAACATGCGCCCGCGCCTGTTCATCGCCTTGCTCCCACAGTGAAATGATTTCAGGCGCCTGTAACGGTTGATGATAATAATGCTGATACAACCAGGCAAATCCTCGCCCGGACAGATAATTTTCAATACAGCCGAGTTGACCGCAGCCACAGCGGCGCAACGGGAAATCGAGACCCATCAGGGTGAGCGCATCGACCGGCAGACGCATATGACCAAACTCGCCGGTAATGTAACTGCGCCCGGTAATCGGTTTTCCGTTGAGGATTAAACCGCCGCCCACCCCGGTGCCCAGAATCAAGCCCATCACCAGCGGATAGCGGGTGAATTCATCATCCCAGGCTTCAGACAGGGCAAAACAGTTTGCATCGTTGTCGAGACGAACGTCGCGATCAAGGCGCGCGCTAAGATCGGCGCGCAGGGGTTTGCCACTGGCAGCAGGGACATTCGCGGCGTACAGCGTGCCATCTTCGGTTTCCGGCATTCCGGGGATGCCAATGCCCACCGAACCTTTCACGCCAAAACGCTGATCGGCTTCCGCCACCAGCCCGCAAACAGCCTCTAAAAAAGCGTCATAGCTGTCGCGCGGCGTGGGAACACGCTTTTCCCACCGTAATTTCCGCTCGTTGTCAAAGACGCCTAGCGCAATTTTTGTCCCACCAATATCAAACCCGTAATACATTGCCGCTCCTTGTTTTATACACTTCATCCTTCAGGCGGCCGCTGTTCTGGTCACAGGGAGGTTGTTGTGTATCTCTCACGCAATTATGGTTACTGGCCGCTAAGTACTCTTGCAGGATCGATGTTACTGGCGCGCCGCGCCGGATACCAACTCGCCAACAAACTCAGCAACAGTGCGGTGACCAGCACATAAATCACATCCAGCCAGTGCAATTCGGATGGCAGGAAGTCGATAAAATAGATATCCCCGGAAAGGAACTGATGGCCGATCAGCGTTTCGATGCCGTTAATGATTGGCGTCAGCTGTAGCGAAACCACCACACCAATGACCACGCCGATCAGGCTGCCGAACAGTCCTGCCAGCAAACCGTACCAGACAAAAATGGCGCGGATCAGGCCATCTTTCGCCCCCAGCGTTCTTAATACCGCAATATCGCCACTCTTGTCTTTTACCGCCATCACTAATGTTGAGACAATGTTAAAACAGGCGACACCGATCACCAGCACCATCGCCAGATACATAATGGCGCGAATCATCTGGATATCGCGGTACATATAGCCATAGGTGCCAATCCAGCTCTTGATGTAAACATAGCTGTTGGTCACTTCACCAGCATCACGCACCAGTTTGTTGGCGTTGAAAACGTCGTTGACCTTCAGCGCGATGCCGGAAACCGTGTTGTTCATCTCCAGATACTGCTGGGCATCGGCCATCGGGATCATCGCGAAGCTGTGATCCAGTTGACCGCTTAACTGCAAAATGCCAGCAACGTGTAGCCGCACGCGTTTCGGCTGCATCAGCTTATGATCGGCATTTGAATTGGGGATCATGATGGAGACCCAATCTCCCTGCTTCACCTTCAGCGCGTCTGCGACGCCCTTACCGATAATGATTTGTTGTTCACCAGCTTTAAAATCAGCCCAGGCGTTATTCTGCACAAACGAGGGCAACGCGCTCAAACGCTGTTCCTGCTGCGGATCCACGCCTTTTACCTGAATAGCGCGCAAATTCGCCCCGCTCTCCACCAGTCCGGTAAAGTTGATGTACGGCGCTGCGGCGGTAATACCCGGCACTTTTTGAACCTTCTCCAGCGCGTCGCGCCAGTTGGTCCACGGTTGATTAACCGCTTCAATCTCGCCGTGCGGCACCACGGCCAGAATGCGGTTGTTCAGCTCACGCTCAAAGCCGTTCATCGCGCTCAGGCCGACGATCAGAACCGCCACCCCCAGCGCGATACCGATAGTCGAGATCACCGAAATCAGCGATACCATACCGCTGCGCCGCCGTCCCCGGCTAAAGCGCAGACCGATTAATAACGATAAAGGCGAGGCCATTACTCCGCCCCCATCAGGCTCAGTTCTGCCGTCAGGCGTCCGTCACGCATTTCCAGTTGGCGACTCATGCGCTTCGCCAGCTGCAGATCGTGAGTGACGACCAGAAACGCGGTGCCCTGCGAGCGGTTCAATTCGCCCAGAAGCTGGAAGATGCTGTCGGCGTTGCGCGCATCCAGATTACCGGTTGGTTCATCCGCCAGCACCAGTCGCGGGTTGTTGACCAGCGCGCGGGCAATCGCCACACGCTGACGCTCACCGCCAGACAGTTCAGACGGACGATGGCTGGCACGATGATCCAGCCCTACCGCTTTCAGCATTTCACGCGCCCGTGCGTTAATTTCAGCCGGTTTGTGTTTGCCAATCAGCAGCGGCATCGCCACGTTTTCCAGCGCGGTGAAATCCGGCAGCAGGTGGTGGAACTGATAAATAAAGCCGAGCTTCTGATTACGCAGCTCCGCTTTCGCCGCCGACGACAGTTTACTCATCGGCTGACCGCTAAAAATGACATCGCCGGAGGTCGGGGTATCCAGCCCGCCCAGCAGGTGCAACAACGTACTTTTGCCGGAGCCGGAGCTGCCGACAATCGCCATCATTTCGCCTTCGCCCACGCTGAAGCTGACATCGTGCAACACGTCGGTTTGCACGGAACCTTCCTGATAGCGTTTGCACAATTTGTCGCATTGCAACAGGATCTTATTCATAACGTAAAGCCTCAGCGGGTTGAGTGGCGGCAGCGCGCCAGGAAGGATAAAGCGTAGAAAGTAGCGCGATGGCCATTGCCACCAGCGCAATGACGATGACCTGCAGCGGCTCGATCGCCACCGGCAGCGCCGCACCGTCCAGCAGGATACCGATCACCGGCATCAGGGTATTGAGCTGACTGGCCAACAGCGCACCCAGCGCGGCACCCAGCAGTGCGCCAATAATCCCGGCGCTGGCCCCCTGCACCATAAAGACCATCATGATCTGTCGCGGCGTCAGCCCCTGCGTTTGCAAAATAGCTACTTCTCCCTGCTTCTCAATCACCATCAGACCCAACGAGGTAATAATATTGAACGCGGCAACCGCTACGATCAGGCTCAACAGCAGCCCCATCATGTTCTTTTCCATCCGCACGGCCTGGAACAGCTCGCCTTTACGCTCGCGCCAGTCCTGCCATTTCGTCCCTTCCGGCAACGTCTGCTGACTGAGCGAGTCCACCTTCAGCGGCTCATTCAGCCACAAACGCCAACCGGTGATATTCCCGGCCGGGTAGCGCATGATGCGCGAGGCGTCCTGAATATTGGTCAACATCTGGTAACCATCGACTTCACTGTTCGCTGCAAAGGTGCCGATCACGGTAAACAGACGCTGGCTTGGCAGACGGCCCATCGGCGTGAACTGACTGGCAGACGGCACCATCACGCGGATCTGATCGCCACGATTAACCCCCAACTGGCCTGCGAGCTGCTCACCGAGGATGACATTATACTTACCTGGCTGCAGATCGGTTTGCTTCACATTGACCAGATACGGCGTAAGCGGATCTTTTTGTGCCGGGTCGATACCCAACATCACCCCGACCGCCACGCTGCGCGCGCTTTGCAGCACGACATCGCCGGTTGTCAGCGGCGCAATACGATTGACACCGTTCAGTTTTACAGCGCTTTCCGGCAGTTGCTGTGGATTCAGAGAGCCTTGTTCCGCAGAAAGGATGGCCTGGGGCATCAACCCCAGGATGTTATTTTGCAGTTCACGTTCAAAACCGTTCATCACTGACAAAACCGTGACCAGCGCCATCACCCCAAGGGTAATGCCGATGGTGGAAAGCCAGGAGACAAAGCGACCGAAGCGATCTGCTGCACGCCCGCGCATGTAACGCAGGCCGATGAATAGAGCGACAGGTTGGTACATGAAATCCGTCTGGTTGCTGTTAGCAAAGTCACGAGTATATAAGCGAAAGCCGCATGGGTAAACGCCTGAACCGTAAGTGTTCGTCAGTACACAGATGAAAGGGATCCACCGCGTGACAAGCGCAGGATACCGTCCTCGCTGACCCTGATCCTTTTCTTAAAAAAATCAAAAACAGAATGTTACGCATTACAGCGCCAGAGTCACCCCGCAGGATCACAGGCTATGTTGAATAACGCGAGCGCGCTGTCCTGATGAAAAAGAAAGAACTATGGATTAATCAAATCAAAGGGTTATGTATCTGTCTGGTCGTCATCTATCACTCAGTCATCACCTTTTACCCGCATCTGACCCACTTCCAGTTGCCCCTTTCACAGCTGCTGTCGAAATGCTGGGTTTACTTTAATCTCTATCTCGCCCCGTTTCGCATGCCGGTATTTTTCTTTATCTCGGGCTTTTTGATTCGCCGCTACATCGACAGCGTGAGCTGGAAAGAAAGCGTTAATAAGCGAATCTGGAGTATTTTCTGGGTGCTGGCGCTGTGGGGTGTGGTCCAGTGGCTGGCGCTCAACGCCCTGAACAACTGGCTGGCGCCGTCACGCGATCTGCTTCATGCGTCCAACGCCGCTTACGCCAGTTCCGTTAGCCAGTTCCTTCACGGCATGCTGACTGCCAGCACCAGCCTGTGGTATCTGTATGCGCTCATTGTCTATTTCATAGTCTGTAAAGTGTTCAGCCGCTGGGCCGTGCCGCTGTTCGCCCTGTTTGTTGTACTGAGCGTGACGGTCAACTTTGCTGCCACCCCGTGGTGGGGAATGAACAGTGTGATCCGCAACCTGCCGTATTACAGCCTCGGTGCCTGGTTTGGCGTCCCGCTGATGGCAGGGATTAAAGAAGTGCCGTTGCGCCGATATGCGCTGCCCTGCGCAGCTGCCTTCGTGCTGGCTATCGCCGCATGGCTGTTTAACGTCTCATTGCTGCTGTCGTTGGTCTCTATTGTGCTGATCATGAAGCTGTTCTATCAGTATGAGCAGCGCTTCGGTATGCGTGAATCCAGTCTGCTTAACGTGATCGGTTCGAATACTATCGCGATTTATACTACGCATCGCATTCTGGTCGAGGCGTTCAGCCTGCTGCTGATCCCGCAAATCAATGCCGCCGTCTGGTCCCCCGAACTGGAACTGGCCCTGTTGTTGGTCTATCCGTTTGCCAGTCTGTTGGTGTGCACGCTGTTGGGTCTTGCCATGCGTAAAGTGTCGCAGGACCTGTTCGGCGATATCCTCTTCTCTCCCCCTTCTCGTCCGCAAACCGTTAGCTATTCCCGCTAAACTTTTCGCCCTCCGGTGAGGGCGATTCAATTTGCTAATGAGGAGCGATCACGGATAATAAAGGGCATTGCTTATCAGACGACTACCTAAAAGAGATTCTGACAACCGAATGCCTGAACAACAACGTTACACGCTGCCCGTGAAAGCGGGCGATCAGCGCCTGTTAGGTGAACTGACCGGGGCTGCCTGCGCCACACTGGTGGCGGAAATTGCCGAACGTCATGATGGTCCCGTCGTGCTCGTGGCGCCCGATATGCAAAACGCGCTGCGCCTGCATGATGAAATCCGTCAGTTTACCGATCAGATGGTCATGAGCCTCGCGGACTGGGAAACACTGCCCTACGACAGTTTCTCCCCGCATCAGGAAATTATCTCCTCACGTCTCTCCACGCTGTATCAGTTGCCGTCGATGCAGCGCGGCGTGCTGATCGTCCCGGTCAATACCCTGATGCAGCGCGTCTGCCCGCACAGCTATCTGCACGGTCATGCGCTGGTGATGAAAAAAGGCCAGCGTTTATCGCGCGATGCCCTGCGTTTACAGCTCGACAGCGCTGGTTACCGGCACGTTGATCAGGTCATGGAACATGGCGAATACGCTACCCGCGGCGCGCTGCTGGATTTGTACCCTATGGGCAGCGAACAGCCCTATCGTCTGGATTTCTTCGACGATGAAATTGACAGTCTGCGCCTGTTTGACGCGGACACCCAGCGCACGCTGGAAGAAGTCGACGCCATCAATCTGCTGCCCGCCCACGAGTTCCCAACCGACAAAACGGCGATCGAACTGTTTCGCAGCCAGTGGCGCGATACCTTCGAGGTGAAGCGCGACGCAGAGCATATTTATCAACAGGTCAGCAAAGGCACTTTGCCGGCTGGGATCGAATACTGGCAGCCGCTGTTTTTCAGCGAGCCGCTGCCGCCGCTGTTTAGCTATTTCCCGGCCAATACGCTGGTGGTCAATACTGGCGATTTAGAAAACAGCGCCGAGCGTTTCCAGGCCGATACGCTGGCGCGTTTCGAAAACCGTGGCGTGGATCCGATGCGTCCGCTGCTGCCACCGGAGTCCCTCTGGTTGCGTGTCGATGAGCTCTTTTCTGAACTCAAACGCTGGCCGCGCGTGCAGCTCAAAACCGACCACCTTCCCGCCAAGGCGGCTAATACCAACTTAGGCTTCCAGTCGCTACCGGATCTCGCGGTTCAGGCGCAGCAAAAATCACCACTGGATGCGCTGCGCAAATTCCTCGAGACCTTCAACGGGCCGGTGATTTTCTCGGTTGAGAGTGAAGGCCGCCGTGAATCTCTGGGTGAACTGCTCGCCAGAATCAAAGTCGCGCCGAAGCGCATTATGCGTCTGGATGAAGCGACGGAGGCTGGACGCTACCTGATGATTGGCGCTGCCGAGCACGGGTTTATCGATACGACGCGCCATCTGGCACTCATTTGTGAAAGCGACCTGCTGGGCGAGCGCGTGGCGCGCCGTCGTCAGGATTCGCGCCGCACGATTAACCCGGATACGCTGATCCGCAACCTGGCAGAGTTGCATCCGGGTCAACCCGTGGTGCATCTGGAGCACGGCGTTGGACGCTATGCCGGGATGACCACGCTGGAAGCGGGCGGGATCAAAGGTGAATATCTGATGCTCACCTACGCTAATGACGCCAAACTGTACGTCCCGGTCTCCTCTTTGCATCTGATCAGCCGTTACGCCGGAGGCGCAGAAGAGAACGCACCGCTGCATAAACTCGGCGGCGACGCCTGGTCACGCGCGCGACAAAAAGCGGCAGAGAAAGTGCGCGACGTGGCAGCCGAGTTGTTGGACATCTACGCCCAGCGCGCGGCAAAAGAGGGCTTCGCCTTCAAACACGATCGCGAGCAGTATCAACTGTTCTGCGACGGTTTCCCCTTTGAAACCACCCCCGACCAGGCGCAGGCGATTAACGCAGTACTTAGCGACATGTGTCAGCCGCTGGCGATGGACCGCCTGGTGTGTGGTGACGTTGGATTTGGTAAAACCGAAGTGGCGATGCGCGCCGCGTTTCTCGCGGTCGAAAACCACAAGCAGGTGGCGGTGCTGGTGCCAACCACTCTGCTCGCCCAGCAACACTTTGATAATTTCCGCGACCGTTTTGCCAACTGGCCGGTGCGCATCGAAATGCTTTCCCGCTTCCGTAGCGCCAAAGAACAGGCGCAGATCCTGGAACAGGTTGCCGAAGGGAAAATTGATATTCTGATCGGTACGCATAAACTGCTGCAAAGCGATGTGAAACTGAAAGATCTGGGGCTACTGATCGTCGATGAAGAGCACCGCTTCGGCGTGCGGCATAAAGAGCGGATCAAAGCGATGCGCGCCGATGTGGACATTCTGACGCTGACCGCCACGCCAATCCCGCGTACGCTGAACATGGCCATGAGCGGCATGCGCGATCTGTCGATTATCGCCACGCCGCCAGCGCGGCGTCTGGCGGTGAAAACGTTTGTTCGCGAGTACGATGCACTGGTGGTCCGTGAGGCAATTCTGCGCGAAGTGCTGCGCGGCGGGCAGGTCTACTATCTTTATAATGATGTCGAGAACATCCAGAAAGCCGCCGACAGGCTGGCGGAGCTGGTGCCGGAGGCGCGAATTGCCATTGGTCATGGGCAGATGCGCGAACGCGAACTGGAACGCGTGATGAACGACTTCCACCATCAGCGTTTTAACGTGCTGGTCTGTACCACCATTATCGAAACCGGGATTGATATCCCGACCGCCAACACGATTATTATCGAGCGTGCGGATCATTTCGGTCTGGCACAGTTACACCAGTTGCGCGGCCGCGTAGGACGTTCACACCATCAGGCGTATGCCTGGCTGCTGACGCCGCATCCCAAAGCGATGACCACCGACGCGCAAAAACGCCTGGAAGCGATTGCCTCGCTGGAAGACCTGGGGGCGGGCTTTGCGCTGGCGACTCACGATCTGGAGATCCGCGGCGCAGGTGAACTGCTCGGGGAAGAACAGAGCGGTTCGATGGAAACCATCGGCTTCTCGCTGTATATGGAGCTGCTGGAAAACGCCGTCGATGCCCTGAAGGCCGGACGCGAGCCATCGCTGGAAGATCTCACCAGCCAGCAAACTGAGGTCGAACTGCGTATGCCGTCGCTGCTGCCGGACGATTACATCCCGGACGTGAATACCCGCCTGTCGTTCTACAAGCGTATCGCCAGCGCGAAGAGCGAGAATGAACTGGAAGAGATCAAAGTGGAGCTGATCGACCGCTTCGGTCTGCTGCCCGATCCGGCGCGTACCCTGCTGGATATCGCCCGCTTGCGTCAACAGGCGCAGAAGCTGGGTATCCGCAAACTGGAAGGCAATGAGAAAGGCGGCACTATCGAATTCGCCGAGAAGAACCATGTTAACCCAGGCTGGCTGATTGGACTGCTGCAAAAACAGCCGCAGCACTTCCGTCTTGACGGGCCGACCCGACTGAAGTTCATCCAGGATCTGACCGAGCGGAAAACGCGGATGGACTGGGTGCGTCAGTTTATGCAGCAACTGGAAGAAAACGCCGTAGCGTGATTGAGTGGTGCCGGATGGCGGTTGCGCCTTATCCGGCCTACACATCGATTCCTGGCCGTAGGCCTGATAAGCGCCGCGCTATCAGGCAAGGTTCCGCGATCTTTACAACTCTTTGCACTTCCCTTGCATTTAAAGACACGCCGCCCCGCCATAATTATTATTGGATTCTTCTGGCATAATAACCCTTTGATTTGTGATGATAATGAACAAGATGCGACTTTCCCGCTGGCTGGCCTTTTTTGCGCTCGCCGCCAGCATTACGCTTGCGCTTCCCGCACAGGCGAATACCTGGCCTCTTCCTCCGCCTGGCAGCAAACTGGTTGGGGAAAATAAGTACCACGTTGTTGAAAATAACGGAGGTTCGCTGGAAGCCATCGCGAAAAAATATAACGTCGGTTTTCTCGCGCTGTTGCAGGCGAATCCCGGCGTGGATCCCTACGTTCCCCGCGCGGGCAGCGTGCTGACCATCCCCTTGCAGACGCTGCTACCGGATGCTCCGCGTGAAGGCATTGTTATCAACCTGGCTGAACTGCGTCTCTACTACTACCATCCGGGGAAAAATTCGGTCACCGTCTACCCTATCGGCATTGGCCAGTTGGGCGGTGATACCCTGACTCCAACGATGGTCACGACAGTCTCCGACAAGCGCGCCAACCCAACCTGGACGCCGACGGCGAATATCCGTGCCCGCTATAAAGCGCAAGGAATTATCCTTCCGGCGGTGGTGCCTGCCGGACCGGATAACCCGATGGGACACCATGCCATTCGCTTAGCGGCGTATGGTGGCGTCTATCTGCTGCATGGCACCAACGCTGATTTCGGTATCGGCATGCGCGTCAGTTCTGGCTGTATCCGCCTGCGTGATGGCGATATTGAGACCCTGTTCAGACAGGTTACACCGGGCACCAAAGTGAATATCATCAATACCCCGATCAAAGCCTCGGTTGAGCCGGACGGGACGCGGCTGGTCGAAGTCCACCAGCCGCTGTCGAAAAATATAGATGATGACCCGCAGGTTCTGCCTATCGTATTGAACAGCACTCTGCAATCGTTTAAAGATTCCGCACAGACGGACGCGGCGGTGATGCAGCATGTGATGGACGTTCGTTCCGGTATGCCGGTCGATGTCCGACGCCATCGCGAGGTGGATCAGCAGTCGATGTAACGATTCCGGACATGAAAAAGCCCCGCTGAAATACAATCAGCGGGGCTTTTTTTATCACGTTATTTTGCAGCAGCAGGCATCAATGAGGGTTAATGGTTATTTATAAATTACCGCGGTACCGTGCAGGTTGTTTGGACCCGTTACAGAAGTAATGCGGAATGATTTCGCCCCCATGGCATCCGCTTTCTGCGCCAGTTCGTCCTGCAATGAACTCAGGTTAGTCCCTGCATTTGCAGAGATGGTGCCGACTTTTTGCTGACCGGCAGGCGTGGACTGAACTTCTACAGCCGCGAAGCTTGCGAATGACAGTGAACTCAGAACAGCAGCAGCGATGAGGGTTTTTACGTTTTTCATAATAGTGACCTTTTGCAGATGATTGGGCGTCGTAAGCATTTACTTAACGATCGATAGATAAATGATAGATGTGATCCAGGTCACACGTCAACTCATTTTTTATAACGATCGTTATATAAAAACAAAAGCACTTATCTTTCATACAACTAAGCAGAAAAACTTTTTCTCACGAATGCGCTGGAGCCTGTGCGGGTTTATTTTTATAATGGTTGCTCACTAAGCCCATTAAGGTACAACGGCATCATGACAACTGAATCGACAGGTTGTGTTAAAAAAAGCCGTGGCCGACCAAAAGTGTTCGACAGGGAAGCCGCGCTTGATAAGGCCATGACACTCTTCTGGCAGCACGGTTATGAAGCAACATCGCTTTCTGACCTTGTTGAAGCGACGGGTGCGAAAGCGCCAACGCTGTATGCGGAATTCACCAATAAAGAGGGTCTGTTCCGCGCGGTGCTGGACAGATACATCGCCCGCTTCGCGGCAAAACATGAAGCGCAGTTATTCTGCGAAGAGAAAAGCGTTGAAGCGGCACTGGAGGATTACTTCACCGCAGTGGCAACCTGTTTCACCAGCAAAGACACCCCCGCTGGCTGCTTTATGATTAATACCTCCGCGACGCTTGCCGCCGCGTCACGCGATATTGCGCATACGGTGAAATCACGTCACGCCATGCAGGAACAAACCCTGACGCAATTTCTTCGTCAACGGCAGGAACGCGGCGAGATCCCGGCGCACTGCAATGTGCAACATCTTGCCGAGTATCTGAGCTGCATTTTGCAGGGGATGTCCATCAGCGCCCGGGAAGGCGCCAGTTTCGACAAGCTGCAGCAAATCACCCACACTACCCTACGCCTGTGGCCTGAACTGCTGAAGACCTGATCGCTTTGTTGACCGGGAAACGTCATTTCCCGGTCCTTCCACACCATGATTCCCGCATAATAACTAATGTTATCACTGAGTTAGGTTCACTTTTTTGTAAAAAAACATTGATAATAACAATTATTATCAGCAATATTCGCATTTGATTTTGTATCTGTTTCACAATGTAACAGCCGGCTACGACCGGTGAAAACCTTCACCTGCACAGATATTTTCAGAAAGGAATGCGAATGAATAAGCGTCTTTGGGTTCTCAACCCTGTCCTGTTAGCCCTGACTCTGCCCGCTGCGGCGGCGCAAACAGAAGAAGAAAACCTCATCGTCAGCGCTAACCGTAGCCAGAAAACTGTCGCCGAGATGGCACAGACCACCTGGGTCATTGAAGGCCAGGAGATTGAGCAACAGGTTCAGGGCGGCAAAGAGTTCAAAGACGTGTTGGCGCAACTGATTCCGGGCATCGATGTAAGCAGCCAGGGACGTACCAACTACGGAATGAACATGCGTGGTCGTGCGATTGTCGTGCTGATCGACGGCGTACGCCTGAATTCTTCACGTACCGACAGTCGTCAGCTGGATTCTATCGATCCCTTTAACATCGCCCACATTGAGGTCATTTCAGGCGCAACCTCGCTATATGGCGGCGGCAGTACCGGCGGCTTAATCAACGTTGTGACCAAAAAAGGCCAGCCGGACCGCCAGGTTGACCTTGAACTGGGCAGCAAATCGGGTTTTAACAACAGCAACGATCACGACGAGCGCGTTGCCGCTGCGGTCAGCGGTGGAACGGATCGCGCGTCTGGTCGACTGTCCGTAGCCTATCAGCGCTTTGGCGGCTGGTACGACGGTAACGGTGATGCCCTGATGCTCGACAACACGCAAACCGGCCTGCAGCACTCCGATCGTCTGGACGTAATGGGGACCGGCACCCTCGATATCGATGACAACCGCCAGATACAGTTGGTCACCCAGTACTACAAGAGTCAGGGCGATGAAGATTACGGGTTATACCTGGGCGAAAACATGTCCGCCGTTACCGGTAGCGGCACCGCCAGCACACGCAGCGGACTGAGTTCAGACCGTATTCCGGGGACGGAGCGCCATCTGATCAGCCTGCAATACTCTGACGCGGACTTCTTCGGCCAGAATCTGGTCAGCCAAATCTATTACCGCGACGAGTCGCTAAAGTTCTACCCCTTCCCGACGCTCAGCAAAGGTCAGGTGACCAGCTTCTCGGCGTCGCAGCAGGATACCGACCAGTTCGGCGCCAAAATCACTCTCAACAGTCAGTTGATGGACAACTGGGAGCTGACGTGGGGCGTCGATGCGGATCATGAAACCTTCGACTCCAACCAGAAGTTCTTCGATCTGGCCTGGTCTGTGCCGTCAGGCGGGATGGACAATCGCACGGCCTACACGACCGGACGTTATCCCGGTTACAGCATCACCAACTTCGCTCCGTTCCTGCAAAGCAGTTACGACATTAACGACATCTTCACTCTGAGCGGTGGCGTGCGCTATCAATGGACAGAAAACCGGGTTGATGATTTCGTGGGTTACGCGCAACAACAGGGGATTGCCAACGGTTTAGCAAGTTCAGCCGATGCTATCCCTGGCGGCAAAACCGATTACGACAATTTCTTGTTCAATGCCGGGCTGTTGGCGCATCTCACCGAACGCCAGCAGACATGGTTTAACTTCTCCCAGGGCGTTGAGCTACCGGATCCCGGGAAATACTACGGCAACGGCACTTACCAGTTGGTGGGCGATCATTATCAGCTCCAGCGCAGCGTGAACGTGGCGGATTCGCGTCTTGAAGGGATCAAGGTCAATTCGTATGAGCTGGGCTGGCGTTATACCGGCGATAATCTGCGTACCCAGCTGGCGGCGTACTATTCGACGTCCGATAAGTCGATTGTGATTAACCGCAGCGATATGACGATCCGCGTGGAACCTGACGATCGCCGGATTTACGGTGTGGAAGGCGCGGCGGATTACTTCATCCCTGACACTGACTGGAGTCTCGGTGCGAACTTTAACGTCCTGAAATCTGAAGTGAAAAAGAACGGAAAATGGGAAAAATGGGACGTAACGCTCGCGTCGCCGTCCAAAGCCACCGCCTGGGTCGGCTGGGCGCCCGAGCCGTGGTCGCTGCGGGTTCAGACCCAACAGTCGTTTGATCTCACCGATGCCAGCGGCAACAAGCTGGATGGCTATAACACCGTGGACTTTATTGGCAGCTATCAACTCCCGCTGGGCAAACTGACCTTCAGCATTGAAAACCTGCTGGATGAAGATTACACCACCCTGTGGGGACAGCGCGCGCCATTGCTGTACAGCCCAACCTATGGCAGTCCATCGCTGTACGAATATAAGGGCCGGGGTCGTACCTTTGGTCTGAACTACGCCTTAACTTTCTGATAAAAAAAAGCCCCTCAGCCTGAGCGAATGAGGGGCTAACTTACAGAGTACCGCTTTTTTACGCGTTGTTATTCAGAATCAGCTGGCCGTTATTATCCAGCGGGATCTGTGTGCCGGGATCTTTGTCCATGCGAATCTTGCCCTGCTGGTCGCCAATCTTATAGGTGACATCGTAACCAAGCATTTTTTCCGACTTGTCATAGACGGTTTTACAGCGCTGCTGCGTGGACGTATAGGTGTCGTTTTCCTGCATCGAGCCCTGGATCTGGTTACCGGCGTAACCGCCCCCCAACGCCCCGACCACCGTTGCCACATCCTTACCTCGTCCGCCGCCGAACTGATGACCAATCACGCCACCAGCAACCGCCCCCAGCACTGAACCGGTAATGCGGTTCTCATCCTGGACAGGCTTGCGATGCGTCACCGTCACGTTGCGACACTCCTGCCGCGGCGTCTTAATCGTCTCTTTGATAGGTGTTGCAGAAACCACCTGAGCATACTGTGGGCCACGATCAAACACGTTAAGACTGGCAACCGCCGCCACACCCAGCGCAGCAGCTACGCCAATCCCTATACCCGCCAACATCGATTTATTCACGGGAGATCCTCCTTCTTTGCTATTGGTTACAATTTTGCAACCAATGCAATAAGAAGCCCATCAGACTGCGGATGAAAATATCGTTGGTCGTCGTTAAAACAGGATGATTCAGAGAACTCTGAAGGAAGAGGCAGAACGGAGAAGGCACTCAGCACCGCCAACGGGCGATGCTGAGTCAGGCGGGATTAATGCAGTTTCAGACGCGGGCGGATCACACGGTTAATGCTGCCCACCAGCATCATCAGACCGGTTTTAAAATAGCCGTGCAGTGCGATCTGGTGCATACGGTACAGTGAGATGTAGACGAAACGAGCAATACGCCCTTCCACCATCATCGACCCTTTGGTCAGATTGCCCATCAGACTGCCGACGGTCGAGAAGTTGGAGAGCGACACCAGCGAGCCGTGGTCTTTGTACTGATACGCTTTCAGCGACTTACCGTTCATCTGTGCCAGAATATTGTTCATCGCACAGGTCGCCATCTGATGCGCAGCCTGAGCACGTGGCGGCACAAAGCCCCCTTCCGGACGCGCACAGGAAGCACAGTCGCCAATCGCGTAAACATCAGGATCGCGGGTGGTTTGCAACGTCGGTTCGACCACCAGTTGGTTAATCCGGTTGGTCTCCAGACCGCCAATCTCTTTCATAAAGTCCGGCGCTTTGATGCCCGCCGCCCAGACCATCAGATCGGCTTCAATATATTCACCGTCTTTAGTGTGCAGGCCGCCCGCATCCGCGCTGGTCACCATCGTCTGGGTCAGTACGCGAACGCCGAGTTTCGTTAATTCGTTATGCGCCGCCGAAGAAATACGCGGTGGCAGTGCAGGCAGAATACGTTCACCGGCTTCCACCAGCGTCACGTTCAGCGCGTCGTTGGTCAGTCCTTTGTAGCCGTAGCTGTGAAGCTGTTTCACTGCGTTATGCAATTCTGCCGACAGTTCTACGCCCGTCGCGCCGCCACCGACAATCGCAATATTCACCTTACCGTTCGCGCCCAGATTGGCGGAATACTTCAGGAACAGGTTCAGCATTTCCTGGTGGAAACGACGCGCCTGATGCGGGTTATCCAGGAAGATACAGTGTTCTTTCACGCCCGGCGTGTTGAAGTCGTTGGAGGTGCTACCCAGCGCCATCACCAGCGTGTCATAGGCAATTTTGCGTTCAGGCACCAGCAGCTCACCTTTCTCATCGCGCAGTTCTGCGATAGTGATGGTTTTCGCTTCGCGATCGATGTTCATCACCGAGCCCAACTGGAACTGGAAGCCATGGTTACGGGCATGCGCCAGATAGCTCAGCGCGTCCACGCCTTCATCCAGCGAACCGGTCGCCACTTCGTGCAGCAAGGGTTTCCACAGGTGGCTGTGGTTTCTGTCAACCAGCGTAATTTTCGCTTTTTTCTTGCGACCCAGCTTGTGTCCCAACTGCGTCGCCATTTCCAGCCCGCCAGCTCCCCCGCCGACAATCACGATCTTTTTCAATGGTGTAGTCAACGTGACCCCCTTAAAATGATTAACCAATTGTTAATTAAACGTTATAAACATAGCCTTTAATTAACAACAAGTTACGACAATGAAAATGTCCTTCGAGAGTGAGAATAACACATGCGGTGCATTGGTCATACCAAAATTGATGTGTATCAAGTTTTGCTGCTGAAAAGATAGACAACGCCAGAAAAACAGGCAAAAAAAACCAGCCCGAAGGCTGGCTTAATTCGACAATTCTGACAGACAAGGGGTCAACCCAGGGTCTTAAACGCTTTGATGCGCTGCAAGTGCGGCGAAATATTCTTAAACTTATGTGTCTGCTCTTCGTCCCACACGATCTCATAGAAATGGTGGAGCTCTTCTGACGACCGTTGGCTGTTCAGGGCTTCGTCATGACGCGAGAGAATAACCAGGCAACGATCGCGATTCTTCTCACGGAAGTTGGTCACGCACTTAGTGGCGATATCGGCATACTCTTCCGGACGATCGATCTTGCCTTCCATGTTCTCATACGGAAACAGGTTCGGATTAAACACCACCTGGCGAACATCGCAGAGAAAACCAATGCGTTCTGCCCAGTAGCCGCCGAGGCCAACGCCGCAAATCAACGGTCGCTCATCAACATTAAGCTGCAACATTTTGTCCACTTCTTTCAGCAGATGCTGCATGTCATGTTTCGGATGACGCGTGCTGTAGCTTATCAGTCTGACGTCCGGGTCGATAAACTGCAGCTGCAAGACTTTTTCGTGGTTTCCCGGACTGTTAGAGTCGAAACCGTGTAAATAGATAATCATCGCATCCTCACCAAACGTGCGTTAATGACCTGCTTTCTCTTCCTGCCAGCGTTCATGTAACTGGTTGAGCTGCGCGCTGACGGTTTTCCAGCGTGCCGAGTCCATCAGTTCCTGACGCGAAAATGAACCTTTATGATACAAACGTGTAACACGCTCTGCATTGATCGGCGACAGATTATCTAACACACTGACCGCCCCTTTACGATTATTGCAGACCAGAATCATATCACAACCCGCATCCAGCGATGCCTGCCCACGCTCAGCATAGCTGCCCATGATCGCGGCCCCTTCCATCGACAGATCATCAGAGAAAATGACGCCGTCAAAACCTAACTCCTGACGCAGAACTGTTTTCAGCCAGTGCGGAGAGCCGCTCGCCGGACGCGGATCAACGTCGCTGTAAATGACGTGCGCCGGCATGATAGCGTCCAGCTTGTTTTCGGTAATCAGCGTGCGGAACACGGACATATCTTTCGCCCGAATTTCCGCTTCCGGACGCGGATCGGTCGGCGTCTCTTTATGCGAATCGGCGGTTACCGCGCCGTGTCCAGGGAAATGTTTGCCGGTGGTTTTCATTCCTGCCGCGTGCATACCGTCAATAAAACGGGTCGCCATCGCCAGCGCTTTGATCGGGTCAGCATGATAGGAACGTTCGCCAATCGCGGCGCTGATATGCCCGACATCCAGTACCGGCGCAAAGCTGATATCAATATCCATCGCGATCATTTCACTGGCCATCAGCCATCCGGCCTCTTCCGCCAGTTTACCGCCTGTTTCCAGCCCGTGCAGCGCCGCAAAAGACTGTGCGGCGGGCAGTCGGGTGAATCCTTCCCGGAAACGCTGTACGCGCCCGCCTTCTTGATCGACGGCCACTACCAGATGGTTGCGCGACGCCGCACGGATCTGGCGCACCAGTTCACGTAACTGTTCCGGGTCGTGGTAATTGCGCGTAAACAGAATCAAACCGCCCACCAGCGGATGGGCCAGAATCTCACGCTCTTCCGCATCCAGCTCAAACCCTTCGACATTCAACATTACTGGACCCACACTGCTCTCCTTAATCCTTCGTTGCCAGCTGCCGCCAGGTTGCATCGGCCAGACTGATAAATTGTCGTTCGCCGGTCTGTTCCCAGCGGTATTCAAACCAACCGGCCTTCAGCATCAGTATCCACGGATACCAGCGTCTGACCTGTTGCCATAATTTGTGCCCGTCTATGCGTGCGCTAACGGCATACGCATCGACCAGTTGCCGGTGTTGCTCAACATCGTCCACCCACACCGCCGCCAGTTCAAGAGCGATATCACCGTCTCCGGCATATTCCCAGTCGATCAGCTGTAGCCCTGCCGGGCCATGAACGATGTTGGCGGCGTGGACATCCATATGCAGCGGCGCGAGGCGTAGCGGACGAGGCTCCCCTCGCTTGCGCAGGCGTTTTAACCCTCTGAGCCAGCGTGGTGTTCGCCGTGCCGGATCGCTTCCCTGCCAGTATTGTTCCAGCAGCGGTAGCAGACAGATACGCCAGCCAAAGCAGGGCTGCTGATGAAGATAATACAGTAACCTCGCCAGTTCGTCGGCTCCCGGCAGTCCGGATTTTATCTCACCCGGAACATAGTCCACCGCCATCCAGCCGTTCAGGTAAAAACGCGGCTTCGGCGCAAGGCTTTCAGGCAGCCGCGATAAAGCATGATACTGGCGTAAAAAATGCGCTTGCGGCGCATCGGGATCGTGATGGCGGCGAAGAACCAGCCGCTGGGTTGGACTTTCAATAATCACACTCCCACCGCTAAGACCGCTCTGGCCTTCAGCGACGGGACGATAGTGCGGAAAGTAGCGCGACAACACCGCGTCGCGCTCTGGGATATTATTGCTGCTGAACGGCACCTTTACCTGACCAGATTATCTCGCCAGTTTGTACCAGCATTAGTTGCATTTGCAGTGATGGCGCGTTGACGTTACCCGAGGCGCTGGAATAAAGCACATAGTGCGCGCCAACGTTACGGGCAATACCAATCGCTTTGCTACGCGTTCCCAGACTGTCCTGCGGCGACAGCCCTAACTGCTGTTTTGCCATCGACAACTGTTGCGCAGAGACCAGGGTAAATTTGCCATTGTTCGCCAACGCATTGCGCAGCGTTTCAGTGGCTTCACCCGCGTTCAGCGAACCGTTAGTACGGTTATTCACGCTATCGACCAGCAGTACGCTCCCCGCCGTCACGCCGTCGGCCTGCAACATTTTGCCCACCATCGGCTGCATCGCGCTATTCCAGTCGTAATGACGTATGCGCGGCGCCGGTGCCGCAGTCTGATCTTCATGTTCAATAGGCCCCGGCTGCCCCGGGATCGTGGGCACCGAAGGGACCCCAGGAGCAGGTTCTTGCGGCTGTGCGGGCTGTTCCGGCGTGGGTTTCACCTCTTCAACCGGAGCAGGTTCACGTTGCACCACACAACCGGACAGGAACATCGCCAGCGCGGCTATCAATGCGTAGCGACTCATTTTTGTCTTCAAGATTCACCCCTTACAAATAAAGATAAAGTCTGACTTTGTGCGCCCCCAGATAATTGGCGCTGCCATACAGCGTGACCGACGAATGCGCCGGAATCGTCACGCTGCGCGGCGCTTCCAGAGGATGCATTTCTAACCCCCTGGCGTCATACCAGTAAAAGCGATAATGAACGGTAACGGGTTTTTGCCTTTCGTTATACAGCGTTGAGGATGCAGAGGGCTGAATATCAGACGTGGTCAATGTCGGCGCTTGCGCGGTGATACCCGCTGCCAGCAGCGTCGACTCCATCACCAGCGACTGTTCATCGCTTACCGGGATCTCAGGATGAGAACGGCACCCGGCAAGTAAGAGCAGACCCAGTGACAGCGCAATGCATCCTCTGGTCATCATGACAGGCCTTTGTGCGCGAGCATAGGACCGAGCGCGCGACCGCCCAGCAGATGCATATGGATGTGATACACCTCCTGACCGCCATGACGATTGGTATTCATGATCAGGCGGTAGCCATCTTCGGCAATGCCTTCCTGCTCGGCAATTTTTGCCGCCACGGTAATCATCCGTCCCAGCGCCTGCTCATGCTCTGCGCTGACGTCATTGACCGTCGGGATCAGAACGTTGGGAATGATCAGGATGTGTGTAGGCGCCTGAGGTGAAATATCCCGGAATGCCGTCACCAGGTCATCCTGGTAAACGATATCGGAAGGGATTTCACGACGAATAATCTTGCTGAATATAGTCTCTTCTGCCACGACGTTTTCCTTTTCTAAAAATTGCCATGCGTGATGTCATGCTACGCTGAGCCACATTGCGAGTATAGAGTATGATCGACTTAAACCTGCTCTTTCAACCTTAACCCACGATTTCTTAAGCAAAAAACCATCACAATGGCGCTCTTATAACCATTTATCCCCTCTCCTGTGCCAAAAAGTAATGAAACAAGATTTCAGAAAGCAAGTTACATCTGTTTACAGAGTAAATATGAATGCGTATATTTCGCATTTGCATTTTCATGCGTATTAAATGGTTAGAAAAATAAAAAGGGGCTCATCGCCACCTTACACGGCCTGAGCCAGAGTTCGTTCACTATTAAGGGCTTTCTGATGTCTTTCACAACACACAACAAGGATGAACAATGCCAGGCTGGCGCAACACCCTCGTTGCTGGCAGCCTGCATCGCGATGGCATTGATACCATCCATGAGTTTCGCGGCGACCACACCGGAAGAGACCGTCATTGTTGACGGTTCTGCGCCAGCAACCTTTGCGGACAACGACGAACAGGATTACAGCGTCAAATCCACCACCGCCGGAACCAAAATGATGATGACCCAACGCGATATTCCGCAGTCGGTCAGCATCGTCAGCGAACAACGTATGGAAGACCAGCAGTTGCAAACGCTGGGCGACGTGATGGACAGCACGCTGGGGATCAGCAAAAGCCAGGCGGATTCTGACCGCGTCAGTTACTTCTCCCGTGGTTTCCAGATTGATAACTATATGGTTGATGGTATTCCGACCTGGTTCGAATCCCGCTGGAACCTGGGTGACGCCCTCACCGATATGGCGCTCTATGAGCGCGTGGAAGTGGTACGCGGTGCAAACGGTCTGATGACCGGCACCGGCAACCCGTCAGCCTCCATCAATATGATCCGCAAACACGCCACCAGCCGCGAGTTCAAAGGTAACGTCTCGGCGGAATATGGCAGCTGGAATAAACAGCGCTACGTGATGGATCTGCAAAGCCCGCTCACCGATGACGGTAATGTACGCGGCCGCATAGTGGCGGGTTATCAGGACAACGACTCCTGGCTCGATCGCTATCACAACGAGAAAAACTTCTTCTCTGGCATCATTGATGCTGACCTGGGTGAAACCACCAGCCTGGCCGCCGGGTATGAGTACCAAAAAATCAGAGTGGATAGCCCAACCTGGGGTGGCCTGCCGCGCTGGAACACCGATGGCAGCAAAAACAGCTATGACCGCGCCCGTAGCACCGCGCCAGACTGGGCGTATAACGATAAAGAGATCAATAAAGTCTTTGTCACGTTCAAACAGCGTTTTGCCGACACCTGGCAGGCGACGATGAATGCCACTCACTCGGAAATCAAGTTCGACAGTAAAACGATGTATGTCGATGCGTATGTGAATAAGGCAGATGGCATGCTGGTCGGTCCTTACAGCAACTATGGACCGGGGTTCGATTACGTGGGCGGTACGGGCTGGAACAGCGGCAAACGTAAAGTCGATGCGCTGGATCTTTTTGCTGACGGCAGCTATGACCTGTTTGGTCGTCAGCATAACCTGATGTTCGGCGGCAGCTACAGCAAACAGAACAACCGCTATTACAGCTCCTGGGCTAACGTCTTCCCGGATGAGATCGGCAGTTTCAATAACTTCAATGGCAATTTCCCGGAAACCGACTGGGCACCGCAATCACTGGCCCAGGACGACACCACGCACATGAAGTCGTTGTACGCCGCAACGCGCGTTTCACTGGCTGATCCGCTGCACTTGATCCTCGGCGCACGCTATACCAACTGGCGTATTGATACCCTGAGCTACAGCATGGAAAAAAACCACACTACGCCCTATGCCGGTCTGGTTTATGACATCAATGATAACTGGTCTACTTACGCCAGTTATACCTCCATCTTCCAGCCTCAGAATAAACGCGATAGCGGCGGAAAATACCTTACGCCCATCACCGGTAACAACTATGAGGTTGGCCTCAAGTCTGACTGGATGAACAGCCGACTGACCACCACCCTCGCCGTGTTCCGCATTGAGCAGGATAACGTTGCCCAGTCGACCGGTTCACCGATTCCGGGTAGCAATGGCGAAATCGCCTATAAAACAGCGAACGGGACCGTCAGTAAAGGGGTTGAGTTCGAAGTTAACGGCGCGATTACCGATAACTGGCAGATGACCTTTGGCGCGACGCGTTACGTCGCAGAAGACAATGAAGGCAACGCCGTTAATCCGAATCTGCCACGTACCAGCGTCAAGCTTTTCACCCGCTACCGTCTGCCGGTGATACCTGATTTGACCGTCGGCGGTGGCGTGAACTGGCAGAACCGCGTCTACACCGATACCGCGACGCCGTACGGTACCTTCCGTGCTGAGCAAGGCAGTTACGCGCTGGTGGATTTGTTCACCCGCTATCAGGTAACCAAAAACTTCTCCGTGCAGGGTAACGTCAATAACCTGTTCGATAAAACCTACGATACCAATGTTGAAGGGTCGATTGTTTATGGTGAGCCACGCAATGTGAGCATCACCGCAAACTATCAGTTCTGATTGTAGCCCGTAAAAAAGGCAGCCATTCGGCTGCCTTAGTTCTCCCCAACTTCTTAGGTCTTAGCTGTTACGGATGTATTCATCCATCTCAGTTTTCAGGTTATCGGATTTCGTACCGAAAATTGCCTGAACACCGGAACCAGCGACCACCACACCTGCGGCACCCAGTTTCTTCAGGCCAGCCTGATCCACTTTCGCCACGTCAGCCACGCTGACACGCAGACGGGTAATGCACGCATCCAGGTTAGTGATGTTTTCTTTACCACCAAATGCCGCAATCAGCGCAGGAGCCATTTCACTGGTCGCGCCCGCTTTCGCGTCATCGGTATTATCTTCACGACCCGGAGTCTTCAGATCCAGCGCTTTGATCAGCACGCGGAAGATGGTGTAGTAAACAATCGCGTAGCCCGCACCGACAATCGGGAACAGCCACAGCTTGCTGCTGTTACCGGACAGCACGATAAAGTCGATCAGACCGTGTGAGAACGACGTACCGTCACGCATACCCAGCAGGATACAGATTGGGAACGCCAGACCCGCCAGAATCGCGTGGATAACGTACAGGATCGGCGCAACGAACATGAAGGAGAATTCGATCGGTTCGGTGATACCGGTCAGGAACGAAGTCAGCGCCGCGGAGATCATGATGCCGCCCACTTTGGCGCGGTTTTCTGGTTTCGCAGAGTGCCAGATAGCGATCGCAGCCGCCGGCAGACCATACATTTTGAACAGGAAGCCGCCAGACAACATGCCCGCTGTCGGATCACCCGCCATGTAGCGAGGGATATCGCCGTGGAAAACCTGACCTGCCGCGTTGGTGTATTCGCCGATCTGCATCTGGAAAGGAACGTTCCAGATATGGTGCAGACCAAACGGTACCAGGCAGCGTTCAATGAAGCCGTAGATACCGAACGCCACAACCGGGTTCTGATACGCAGCCCACTGAGAGAATGTCTGGATTGCCGTACCGATTGGCGGCCAAATGAAGGACAGAACCACACCGGTAAAGATCGCCGCCAGACCAGAGATGATCGGCACGAAACGCTTACCAGCAAAGAAGCCCAGATACTCAGGCAGCTTGATACGGTAGAAGCGGTTAAACATGTATGCTGCAATCGCACCGGAGATAATCCCCCCGAGTACACCCGTATCCGCAAGGTGTTTTGCTGCGATTTCTTCAGCAGGTAAATGCAGAACCAGCGGCGCGACCACGGCCATGGTTTTCACCATGATGCCATAGGCGACAACCGAAGCCAGAGCCGAAACGCCATCGTTGTTGGTAAAGCCAAGCGCGACACCGATAGCGAAAATCAGCGGCATGTTTGCAAAAACAGAACCGCCGGCTTCTGCCATCACGTGCGATACAACGGCTGGCAGCCAGCTGAAGTTTGCGGACCCGACGCCCAGCAGGATACCTGCGATAGGCAATACGGATACCGGCAGCATCAGCGATTTACCGACCTTTTGCAGGTTAGCAAATGCATTCTTAAACATAATTGAGAGTGCTCCTGAGTATTTGTGCTTTCTACGTTCACACGCATTGGCGAGGGGGGAGAACCCCGCCGTGGACAGGGCATCTAAGTGCCCTTTATTTATTACACAGAGTAAAATAAATCGGCGAAATATAGTTTGACGGCTATCACGTTTCAACTCTGGACAGCGCGTTAAGTTGCACATTTTGACAAAAAAGGTATCAGAATGTGTCAGTTCGCTCATTCACCGCCCACTTTGTGGCGGTGAACTTTACTCGCTTTAGTTATTAATTACGAGCTTTAAAAAAACTCAACGACGAGGCTGACTGCAGGCGGGAAGCGTTGATATGGAACAGGCGGGCAAAGTTATCGGTGGTGATCTGCGCCAATTCTTCAACCGCCACACCTTTCAATACGGCCATGTATTCCGCCACATCGCGGACCATCGCTGGCTGATTCTCTTTACCCCGATGCGGTACCGGCGCGAGATACGGGGAATCCGTCTCCACCAGCAGTCGATCCAACGGCACATATCGCGCAGCGTCACGTAATTGTTCAGCATTACGGAAGGTCACTATGCCGGAAAAGGAGATATAAAAACCCAAATCCAGGAGTTTACCCGCCGTTTCTCTGTCTTCTGTAAAACAGTGTAGTACGCCGCCACAATCCGTCACGTTTTCATGACGAAGAATCGCCAGCGTATCGGCGCGGGCATCGCGCGTGTGGACGATCACCGGTTTGTTCAGTTCACGGCCGATCTGGATATGATGAATGAACGACGCCTGCTGGCGCACTTTTGTTTCGGGAGTATAAAAGTAGTCCAGTCCCGTCTCACCCATCGCCACCACGTCGTCATCAGCCGCCAGATGACGTAGTTCTTCCACGTCATACGGTTCGTCCTGATTGAGTGGATGTACGCCGCACGAGAAAACGACGTTATCGCGCTGGCCGACCAGTTCCCGCATACCGCGGTACCCTGGCAGCGTTGTCGCCACCGCCAGACAGAATTTCACATCGCGCGCAGCGGCTTTCGCCAGCACGTCATCCACATCCTTATGCAGAGATTGATAATCCAGGCCATCGAGATGGCAGTGCGAGTCGACTAAAAACATAATGTCTCTCTTACAGGTGGGGAACAGGCAACACAGTGCCTGGTTGCAGGTAATGCTCGATTTGCAGAAGAAGATCGGTTAACACCAGTTCACGGTTTATTCCGGTCACGTTAAGCAGTTGTTCGCGGCAGTGGCAGATGGCATTGAGGATTGCCTGAATACGCGTCTGAGAAAGCTGACCGGCAATCGTGGCGATCAGTTGCCCGGCATCCGCGTTGGTCATCACAGTGGCCCCATGCTGACGTTTAAGCGCATCCATCATTAACGTCGCCAGCCAGTGCAGTCTGGCAGGCGCCTGTTCATGGTTAAGCACCGTCAATAATGAGTACCAGTCACCAGCAGGAATGCTGCTCGCCAGCGCCTGACACAGCGCGTCACGTTGGGACCAGCTTTCGGACCCCAGGAGCGTCAGCGCCGCCCCCGGAGAACCGGCACTCAGGCGCAGCGCAGTCAATAACGCATCTTGTGACGCTGTCACTTCTCGTGCAAGCCACGATACCGCGTATGATTCACTCGGCGGCGCGAGATGATGTAAACGACACCGGCTGCGCAGCGTTGCCAGTAACCTCACGGGTTCACGGCTGGCGAGAAAGAACCAGGTTTGCGCGGGCGGTTCTTCCAGCGTTTTGAGCAGCGCATTGGCGGCGGCATCAGTCATCAGCGCCGCATCCGGGATCCAGACCACTTTGGCTCCGCCCAGTCGCGCACGCTCATACAGTTTTTCACTCACTTCACGCACAGCATCAATGCCCAGCGTGCTTTTCCCTTTTTCCGGGAACAGTGAATAGTAGTCCGGATGCGTTCCTGCCTGCATCAACTGGCAACCACGGCAGTGGCCACAGCTTTTATGTCCATCCGGTTGTTGACAAAGCAAGTAGCGGCTCAACGCATAGATCAAAGCATCGTCGCCCATCCCCGGTAGGGCCTGAATCAGTAACGCATGGTGACCCCTTCCCGCCTGATAGCTCGCTACCAGCTTCTCGAAGTCAGGTCGTAACCATGGATACCATTTCATTCTCCCTGCTCCTTCACCCACTCGGTGATGGTGGTACGGATATCGCTCATCACCGTATCCAGCGGCTGCGTCGCATCAATCGTACGGATACTGGCATCCTGAGCGGCAAGCTCGAGGTAACGAGCGCGAGTACGATTAAAGAAATCAAACGATTCCTGTTCGATGCGGTCCAGTTCGCCACGGGCGCGAGCGCGCTTCAGACCCACCTCTGGCGTGACGTCGAGGTACAGGGTTAAATCCGGGCGGAAATCCCCCAGTACCGCATCACGAAGCGTCGCCAGCATCTGCTGATCGACCCCGCGACCACCACCCTGATACGCCTGCGTGGACAGATCATGACGGTCGCCAATTACCCATTTACCTTCTGCAAGCGCAGGTTTAATGACCGTCTCAACCAACTGCACTCGCGCGGCATAGAACATCAGCACTTCGGCTTTTACGGTAATGGTTTCGTCACCGACCGAACGAATGTCCAGTACCAGGCTACGCAGTTTTTCTGCCAGCTGCGTACCGCCCGGCTCGCGGGTAAAAACC
Organism: Citrobacter sp. CFNIH10; assembly: GCF_002934585.1. Lineage (NCBI taxonomy): Bacteria > Pseudomonadati > Pseudomonadota > Gammaproteobacteria > Enterobacterales > Enterobacteriaceae > Citrobacter > Citrobacter sp. CFNIH10. The sequence continues at coordinate 3,466,053 of NZ_CP026216.1, read as the reverse complement.
ATCTCGCGAATACCGAGTTGTTCAAGCGTCTCAACCACAACATTCTTTGCAGTCGTTTTTCCGGCGCCTTCCAGCCCCTCGATGACGATATACTTACTGCGCATTTTTTTCCTTAAGCACTTTCAGATAGTCCTGCACTGACCGGTTATGGCTGGCAAGATTAGTATTAAAAGTATGACCGCCTTTACCATCGGCCACAAAATAGAGATACGGCGTTTTGGCCGGATGTGCCGCCGCTTTTAGCGAGGCTTCACCCGGCATCGCAATCGGTCCTGGCGGGAGTCCTGTTATCGTGTAGGTATTATAGGCCGTTGGCGTTTCCAGGTCCGCGCGCGAGATCTTGCCATTATAACGCTCCCCCATTCCGTAAATCACCGTTGGATCGGTCTGGAGACGCATCCCGATCCGCAGGCGGTTAATAAAGACAGAGGCGACCTGATCGCGCTCGCTGGCAATGGCCGTCTCTTTTTCAATAATCGAGGCCATCGTCACCAGTTGGTTTTGATCTTTATACGGCAGTCCTTCCGCACGCCCTTCCCAGACGCGCTCAACCGCCTTCACCATTTTCTGATGTGCGCGCTTAAGCAAGGCAACATCCGTGGTATTGGCGGTATACATCCAGGTATCGGGCCAGAACCAACCCTCCAGCCCATCCGTACTTTCAAGGCCCAGCGCTTTTGCAACGGTTTCGTAGCGATCGTCGCTCAGGGTATGCTTGATATACGGCGCATCACGCAGCTGTTTGAGATAGTCGCTTAAGCGCATACCTTCTACCAGCCGCAGTGGGAATTGCGCCTCTTTGCCACTTTCCAGCAGTTGCAGCATCTCGCGGACGCTCATACCCGGCGTTAAACGGTAGGTTCCGGCCTTAAAGTGGGAGAGTTCAGGCTCGACGCGCAGCAACCATTGAAACACGCGCGGGCGGTTAATCACCCGATCCGCATACAGCTGATCGCCCAGGGCCAGACGCCCGGTACCCGGCTTAAGGGTAAAAATGGTCTCTTCTTTGATCAGGATTTTACTGTCCGCCAGATGGCGAACCTTCCACATTCCCGCCCCTGCGGCAATGCCCAATACAACAACCAGTAAAAGGACAACACGAAACATTTTTTTCATGACTAATTCGGATGCTCACACAGTGGGGCCAGAAACTGAAATAATACACGTGAAGACAACGTGTTAGCGCCATAAGCCCGCACAGGTACAATCGGCATCAGCGCATTGCAGACCACCATTTCATCGGCATGTTGCAGCACTGCTTCGCGGGCATGGGTTTCGACAACCTGAAAAGACGATTGTGCCAGTTTCCGGATACAGAATTGTCGCATAATACCGTTCACTCCCGCCTGATCGAGGCGCGGCGTATAGACCACATTGTCTTTTCGCCAGAATAAATTAGCCGCACAGCATTCCGTAACCCAACCCTCACTGTCAAGAACCAACGCCTCTTCGGCGTCCGTCTGCTCAAGATGAGAACGGATCAGCACTTGTTCGAGCCGGTTCAGGTGCTTGATGCCCGCGAGCAAAGGGTTACGCCCCAGACGAACCGGGCTTAAGGCAAGCGTGATCCCCTGTTCGCGCCAGCGGTCATAATGCTGCGGATAGGCAGACACAGAGAGAATGCGGGTGCTGTCACGACACTGCGCGCCGCTGTATCCTCGTCCCCCACTTCCACGGCTGATAATCACCTTCAGTACCGCACGTGGATGGCCCGCGGCCAGCACGGTCATTTCGCGCTCAAGCACATCCCAGTCATCAAAGGCAATCAGCAACGTTGCGCAGGCCGCCTGCAAGCGCCGCAAATGCGCCGCCAGCAGCGATACGGTGCCGTCGAGAATGCACGCAGTGGTAAAGCAGCCATCGCCAAACTGGATGGCGCGATCGCTTGCGGGAAGAGATTCCTGTTCACGGCCATTGATCAAGAACATGGTGGCTCCTTAGGCATGGCCCGTTAGTGTCGCAGGATGGTTAGCGCAGGACAAGGGAAGAAAACGCAATAAAAAAGGCCCGACAAGCGGACCTTTTAACCAGGAAGGCAGAACGGCGGTCAGACCTTTTTAAAGATCAATGAACCGTTAGTCCCACCGAAACCGAAGGAGTTACACAGCGTGTACTCCATTCCGCTGACCTGACGCGCTTCGTGAGGAACGAAGTCCAGATCGCAACCTTCATCCGGGTTATCCAGGTTGATGGTTGGCGGAACAGCCTGATCGCGCAGCGCCAGGATAGAGTAAATCGACTCTACCGCGCCCGCTGCACCCAACAGGTGGCCGGTCATGGACTTGGTGGAACTCACCATCACACGGCTTGCCGCATCGCCAAAGACAGATTTAACAGCCTGCGCTTCAGCTTTATCGCCTGCCGGCGTGGACGTCCCATGGGCGTTAACGTAGCCAATCTGGCCAGGTTCAATCGCCGCATCACGCAATGCATTGACCATCGCCAGGGCAGCACCAGCGCCGTTTTCCGGCGGCGACGTCATGTGGTAAGCGTCACTGCTCATCCCGAAGCCAACGACTTCAGCATAAATTTTTGCGCCGCGCGCTTTAGCATGCTCGTACTCTTCCAGTACCACCATGCCTGCACCGTCGCCCAGAACAAAGCCATCTCGCTCTTTGTCCCACGGGCGGCTTGCCGCTTGCGGGTTATCGTTACGGGTAGACAACGCACGTGCTGCGCCAAAGCCGCCTACGCCCAGTGGCGTACTGGCTTTTTCAGCACCGCCCGCGACCATCGCGTCCGCATCGCCGTATGCAATGATACGCGCGGCATGACCGATGTTATGTACGCCTGAGGTGCAGGCGGTCGCGATAGAGATGCTTGGCCCACGCAGGCCATACATGATGGTCAGGTGACCCGCCACCATGTTAACAATCGTCGACGGAACGAAGAATGGGCTGATTTTACGCGGTCCACCGTTCACCAGAGAACTGTGGTTTTCTTCAATCAGTCCGAGACCGCCGATACCGGAGCCAATAGCGGCGCCAATACGGGATGCGTTCTCTTCCGTTACTTCAAGGCCAGAATCCTGCATGGCCTGAACGCCAGCGACAATTCCATATTGAATGAAGGCATCCATCTTGCGCTGTTCTTTGCGCGAGATAATGTCATCACAGTTAAAATCCTTTACTAAGCCAGCAAATTTCGTTGCATAGGCGCTAGTATCGAAATGGTCGATCAGGCTGATGCCACTCTGACCGGCAAGGAGAGCTTTCCAGGTAGACTCTACGGTATTGCCGACAGGAGACAACATGCCCAGTCCGGTCACAACTACACGACGCTTAGACACGGTTGTCCTCCAGGGAGGGATAATTGATTCAAGTGGGACAAAAAGATAAAACTCAGGCGGTCGAATGACCGCCTGGAGATGTTCACTTACGCCTGGTGGCCGTTGATGTAATCAATGGCAGCCTGAACGGTGGTGATTTTCTCAGCTTCTTCGTCCGGAATCTCAGTATCAAACTCTTCTTCCAGAGCCATTACCAGCTCAACGGTGTCAAGAGAATCTGCGCCCAGGTCTTCAACGAAAGAAGCATTGTTGGTAACTTCTTCCTGCTTAACGCCCAGCTGTTCGCCGATAATTTTCTTAACGCGTTCTTCGATAGTGCTCATACTCTTAAATTTCCTATCAAAACTCGCTTTCGCGATGGTTTTCGTAGTGTATAAAATGTTGAAAAATTTGCAACTAAATCCCGGCAGGTCTTACCACGATTTTACGTTATTTTGAGGCCAAGACCTATAATAACGCAAATATTTTTCTACGCTTTATCCTTCAAATTGTCTCTGTGTTGGCTGCATCCTCAAACTCTGGTCACATAGTCATCTATGCTCGCCGGCTTTTCGGTCTTGCCGCCTTGATACAATTTGGATGATTTTGCGTATCTCGTGGTTAAACCATATACATCCCGCCGTTGACGTGCAAAGTCTCACCCGTGATGTAACCTGCTTCGTCAGAGGCTAAAAATGCAACCGCACTGGCGATCTCTTTCGGATCGCCAAGACGACCTGCAGGAACTGCCGCCAACGTACCCGCACGCTGCTCATCAGTCAGCGCACGCGTCATGTCCGTTTCAATAAAGCCCGGAGCAACAACGTTCACTGTAATACCGCGGTACGCAACTTCGCGTGCCAGCGATTTACTGAAGCCGATCAGACCCGCTTTCGCCGCAGCGTAGTTTGTCTGACCCGCATTTCCCATGGTACCAACCACAGAACCGACAGTGATAATACGTCCATGACGCTTTTTCATCATAGCGCGCATTACCGCTTTTGACAGGCGGAAAACAGATGAAAGATTGGTTTCGAGAATATCGTTCCACTCATCATCTTTCATTCGCATCAGCAGGTTATCACGTGTGATACCGGCATTATTGACCAGGATATCCACTTCACCAAATTCTGCGCGAATTTTTTCCAGAACAGATTCGATAGATGCTGGATCAGTCACATTCAACATCAGACCTTTACCTTTAGCACCTAAGTAATCGCTGATGGCCTGAGCGCCACTTTCGCTGGTCGCGGTACCGATAACGGTCGCGCCACGGGCAACAAGCGTCTCTGCAATTGCGCGGCCAATGCCACGACTTGCACCGGTAACCAGCGCGATTTTTCCTTCAAAACTCATGGTGTTCCTCTTTTATTGCGCAAGTGCCGCCGACATTGCCGCCGGTTCGTTCAGAGCCGAGGCAGTCAGGGTATCAACAATACGTTTCGTCAGGCCCGTAAGCACTTTACCTGGTCCCACTTCATACAGGTGCTCGACACCCTGAGACGCCATTAATTCAACGCTCTTCGTCCACTGTACCGGACTGTACAACTGGCGCACCAACGCATCGCGAATGGCGTCTGCGTCAGTTTCACATTTCACGTCCACGTTGTTGATAACCGGTACAGATGGCGCGTTAAAGGTAATTTTCGCTAATTCTGCTGCCAGTTTTTCCGCTGCTGGCTTCATCAGCGCACAGTGAGACGGTACGCTCACCGGTAACGGCAGCGCACGTTTTGCACCGGCGGCTTTACAGGCGGCACCAGCACGCTCAACGGCTTCTTTATGCCCGGCGATAACGACCTGTCCCGGTGAGTTATAGTTCACCGGCGAGACCACCTGGCCTTCTGCGGCTTCTTCGCACGCTTTTGCAATGGACGCATCATCGAGACCGATGATAGCAGACATACCGCCTGTGCCTTCCGGAACGGCTTCCTGCATGAATTTACCACGCAGCTCAACCAGACGCACTGCGTCAGCAAAATTAATGACACCGGCGCAAACCAGCGCAGAGTATTCACCAAGGCTATGACCCGCCATCAGCACAGGCGCTTTACCGCCCTGCTGTTGCCAGACGCGATACAGCGCAACGGACGCGACTAACAGCGCAGGCTGCGTCTGCCAGGTCTTGTTCAGTTCTTCAGCCGGCCCCTGTTGAGTCAGCGCCCACAGGTCATAGCCCAGCGCCGCAGAAGCGTCGGCAAACGTCTCTTCGACGATGGGATAGCTTGCCGCCATATCGGCTAACATCCCAACGGTCTGGGAACCCTGTCCAGGGAACACAAATGCGAATTGCGTCATGTTTAAATCCTTATACTAGAAACGAACCAGCGCGGAGCCCCAGGTGAATCCACCGCCAAAGGCTTCAAGCAACACAAGCTGACCTTCTTTGATACGTCCGTCACGCACGGCTTCATCCAGCGCGCAAGGAACGGAGGCCGCAGACGTGTTGCCGTGTCTGTCCAGAGTCACCACCACATTGTCCATCGACATGCCCAGTTTTTTGGCCGTCGCGCTGATGATACGTAGGTTAGCCTGATGCGGAACCAGCCAGTCAAGTTCTGAACGATCCAGGTTATTGGCCGCCAGTGTCTCGTCGACAATGTGTGCAAGTTCGGTAACAGCCACTTTGAACACTTCGTTGCCTGCCATCGTCAAATGAATCGAATTTTCCGGATTCACGCGATCGGCATTCGGCAGCGTCAGCAGTTCGCCATAGCGGCCATCTGCATGCAGATGGGTAGAGATGATGCCCGGCTTGTCAGAGGCGCTCAGTACCACGGCACCGGCACCATCGCCAAAAATAATGATTGTGCCACGATCGGTTGGATCGCAGGTGCGGGCCAGAACATCGGAACCAACCACCAGCGCGTATTTGACCGCACCCGTTTTAACGTACATGTCGGCGACGCTTAATGCGTAAGTAAAGCCGGCACAGGCTGCGGCGACGTCAAACGCCGGGCAGCCTTTGATGCCCAGCATGTTCTGAATCTGGCATGCTGCGCTGGGGAATGCATGTGTCGCTGAGGTGGTCGCTACCACAATCAAGCCAATCTGTTCTTTATCAATGCCCGCCATTTCCAGCGCGCGTTGAGCCGCCGTAAAACCCATCGTTGAGACGGTTTCATTCGGCGCAGCAATATGGCGTTCACGAATACCTGTACGGGTGACAATCCACTCGTCAGACGTATCGACCATTTTTTCCAGATCGGCGTTAGTCCGCACCTGTTCAGGCAGATAGCTGCCAGTACCAATAATCTTTGTATACATGTACGCTCAGTCACTTTTTGGTTATATACCGCGCATCACAACGGCTAAGATGCTGGGGCTCTCACGCCACACCGTAATCAGTGTGGCTGCGATGTGTCGCCATTACCAGCATCCAGCATTGTAAATCCAGCTGGGTATACAGATTCCAGGCGAGCGGCAATTCGCTGAGGAACTTGTCGCTGCACCGCCTGCACTGCCTGTTCAATCGCGACGGTAAACGCTCGCTGATTGGCCGCACCATGACTTTTTATCACCGTGCCGCGCAATCCTAACAGACAGGCGCCATTATACTGGTCGGGGTTGAGGTGACTGAATCGCCTCGCCAGGCTTTTTTGTAACCAACGTTTTAATATCAGCAGCCACCACGACCGTTTTTTACCCTCACCCTGAGATTTCAGCAGTGAAAGGAACATTCTGACAACACCTTCCATCGTCTTTAATGTGACATTGCCTGTAAAACCGTCACATACCAGCACATCCGTTTTCCCCGTCAATAACTCATTGGCTTCAAGATAGCCGATGTAATTGATGGAAGGGATCGTTTTTAGCACCACAGAGGCATCCCGAATGCTGTCGAGCCCCTTGGTTTCTTCTTCACCAATGTTGAGCAGGGCCACACGAGGGTTGTTAATACCGACCACTTCTTCCGCAAGCACCGAGCCCATAATGGCAAATTGCACCAGCATCTTGCTGTCGCAATCGACGTTCGCCCCCAGATCGAGGACCACCGTCTTCCCTTTCTGCTGATGCGGCAAAACCGTCACCAGCGCAGGACGCTCAATACCGTCGAGCGGTTTGAGCAATAATTTTGCAAGTCCCATCAGCGCACCGGTATTTCCAGCGCTGATGCAGGCTTGTGCTCGCCCTTCCTTCACGAGTTCCAGCGCCACACGCATTGAGCTCCCGCGACTGGCGCGGATTGCCTGCGAAGGCCGGGCATCACTGGCGATAACTGACTGTGCAGGGATAATCTGCAGACGCGAACGTTGTTCAAAGTCAGCTTTAGCAAGTAATGGCGTGATAGTATCGGGATCCCCGACTAAAAGAAGTGTGAGTTGTGAATTAGAATTCAGTGCCTGCAATGCTGCAGGCACTGTCACGGAAGGGCCAAAATCACCCCCCATGACATCTAACGCCAAGGTTAGACGTGTCAAAGTCGTTTCGCCGCCTGGTTTGGTATTTCCCCGCAGCAACGGGGAATTTCCTCACTAAGCTTCATCACACGGTTTCTCTTCGTTTCTTACGCGAAAGAGGCATTAACAGCCTGCCTGCTACGTAAAATTCGTTGAGTAACGCGTGATTACTTAGCGATTACCTTGCGGCCACGGTAGTAACCGTCGGCGGTGATGTGGTGACGCAGGTGTTTTTCACCAGAAGTTTTGTCTACAGACAGGCTGGTGACTGCGGTCAGAGCGTCATGAGAACGACGCATGCCACGTTTGGAACGGGTTGGTTTATTCTGTTGTACGGCCATGGACCTTACTCCTCAATTACTTACGCTTTAAGCTGGCTAATACGGCAAATGGGTTTGGTTTTTGCGCTTCATCAGGCAGTTCACCAAAGACCATGTCCGCCTCGGACACTTCACAGTGTTCAGAATCATGCACCGGAACTACCGGCAAGGAGAGGATAATTTCATCTTCCACCATTGCAAGCAGATCGATTTCACCGAATTCGTTAACCTCAATCGGCTCATACGCTTCCGGGAGTGCTTCAGCCTGTTCGTCGGAACGAACCGGACTGAAACAATACGTTGTGTGGACATGATGAGGAAACGGCTTCCCGCAACGCTGACATGCGAGCGTTACCGAAACCTTCGCATCACCGGTAATCACGGCAAGACGTTGGTTATCGATAGCAAACGACATGGCGCATTCCACATCACTGTCCACACTGACTACAGAATCGGCGACGCGCTCTACCAGATCAGAAGTATAGATACCTTCATAATCGAGGCGTTTTTGAGCCGTACGAACCGGATCAAGAGTCAGGGGTAATTTTACCTTTTGCATAGGGCGCGCATATTAACTTTGTAACGTCATATAGTCAAAGAAAAAGGCAGCCTGCGGTTGCCTTTTGCCAATAATTCGCACACATTGCGGTTTACAGACTTATTTTCGCTCAGGAGACGCCACAACGGCACGCCTGAAGGACGAAGAGCATAGTTTAAAATGGCTCTCATCAATACGCTATATCTGGTGGAAAAAATATGCCTAATCTCATTCTTGCCTCCACATCTCCCTGGCGCCGCGCCCTGCTGGAAAAACTGGCGATGCCCTTTGAATGCGCGGCCCCTGAGGTTGACGAAACACCGATGCCCGGAGAGAGTCCTCGCCACTTAGTCAACCGACTGGCGCAAGAGAAAGCGCAATCGCTGGCTCACCGCTTTCCGTCTCATCTTATTATTGGTTCCGATCAGGTATGCGTACTGGATGGCGAAATCGCCGGTAAGCCCTTAACAGAAGAGAAAGCCTGCCAACAGTTAGCCAAAGCCAGCGGCAATATTATTACATTCTATACCGGTCTGGCGCTGTATAACTCCGCGACGGGACATTTACAGACCGAGGTGGAGCCCTTTGACGTTCACTTCCGCCATCTCAGTGAAACGGAAATTGAAGACTATGTGCGTAAAGAACGCCCGCTGCACTGCGCAGGGAGTTTTAAAAGCGAAGGTCTGGGGATTGCGCTCTTTGAGCGCTTAGAGGGGCGAGACCCGAACACGCTGATTGGTTTACCACTGATCGCACTGTGCCAGATGTTACGTCGGGAAGAGATGAACCCGCTGAAAACCTGATTAATGGCACTATCCAGTAGGCGGGAGAATGAGACCTGCCGGATGGCGACGTAAACGTCTTATCTGGCAGGTTTGGCGCGATAATAGAGCAATGCGCATCAGGCTGGCTTACGTAACACCTGTAAACAGCGCTTCAGTTGGTCGTCCATCGGCGCTTCAATGCGCAGCATCTCACCCGTACCCGGGTGGGTAAATTTCAATGCTGCTGCATGCAGGAACAGACGCGACAATCCGGTTCCTGCCAGTTGTTTATCGAAGTCGCGGTCGCCGTAGCGATCGTCAAAAGCAATCGGATGACCCGCGTACTGAGTGTGCACGCGAATCTGGTGTGTGCGGCCCGTCACCGGGCTACAGCGAACCAGCGTGGCGAACGCGTAACGTTCTTCCACCTTAAAACGCGTTTCCGACGGTTTGCCTTCCTGATTCACCCGCACAATACGCTCGCCGCTTTGCAGAATGTTCTTCAATAACGGTGCCTGTACCGTTTTGACATGCGACTGCCATTGCCCGCGCACCAGGGCGAGATAATCTTTTTGCATCCCCTTCTCGCGCAGTTGCTCATGTAGCGAACGCAGTGCTGAACGTTTCTTCGCGACCAACAGCACGCCCGACGTATCGCGGTCAAGACGGTGTACCAGCTCAAGAAAACGCGCCTCAGGACGCAGCGCACGTAACCCTTCAATCACGCCAAAGCTTAACCCGCTGCCGCCATGCACCGCGGTTCCCGACGGCTTGTTCAGCACCAGAATATGGTCGTCTTCATAAAGGATAACGTCCGCCAGCGCCGCCACTTTTTGCAGATGCGGCGAAACGGCCTCTTCTTCACGCTCCGCCACGCGAACCGGCGGAATGCGCACTTCATCACCCGCTTCCAGTTTGTATTCGGGTTTGATGCGTTTTTTATTCACCCGCACTTCGCCTTTACGCAAAATGCGATAAATCATACTTTTCGGCACACCTTTGAGCTGTGTGCGCAAAAAATTATCAATGCGTTGCCCCGCTTCGTCAGCAGTAATAGCAACAATTCTTACGGATGGAGTCTCTGTTTTCATGGGGGCCGATTCTAAATAGCCACAAGGATTAGCGCCACTCATTTTTCTATGCTTATATTTATCTTTATCCTTCGTCACTCACGTGTTTCATGACTGATTTGGTGGTTATTAAACCAATCACCGCGCATAAGTGAAAAAACTGTGAGTAAGCGGGTGATAAATGGTAAAAGTCATCTTGCTATAACAAGGTTAGCAGTGGAATAATGTCACCGCTTCCGTGCTGAATCTTGTTAAAACAAGGAATTTTACGGAAAGACCCAATTTTGTCCGGACGATCATCCACGCAGCAATGGCGTAAGACGTATTGATCTTTCAGACAGTTAGCGGGCTGCGGGTTGCAGTCCTTACCGGTAGATCGGATCTTCTCTGGAGAGTAATACCCAGGCGGTTCCCCTGATAATTGCGCTGCGTTTCCGTATGAAATGCAGGCAACCGACACTCTGCGCCTCTTTGAGCTGACGATAACCGTGAGGTTGGCGACGCGAATAGACACGAGGCCATCGGTTCACACCCGGAAAGGCAATACTCTGCCCGCAGCTTAGTCGTCAATGTAAGAATAATGAGTAAGTTACGATGAAAAGAATGTTAATCAACGCAACTCAGCAGGAAGAGTTGCGTGTTGCCCTTGTAGATGGGCAGCGTCTGTACGACCTGGATATTGAAAGTCCTGGACATGAACAGAAAAAAGCGAACATCTATAAAGGCAAAATTACCCGTATTGAACCGAGTCTGGAAGCGGCTTTTGTTGATTACGGCGCTGAACGTCACGGTTTCCTCCCGTTAAAAGAAATTGCCCGCGAATATTTCCCCGCTAATTACAACGCTCATGGTCGTCCAAACATCAAAGATGTGCTGCGCGAAGGCCAGGAAGTTATTGTTCAGATTGATAAAGAAGAACGTGGCAACAAAGGCGCTGCCCTGACCACTTTTATCAGCCTGGCGGGCAGCTATCTGGTTCTGATGCCAAACAACCCGCGTGCGGGGGGTATCTCTCGTCGCATCGAAGGCGACGACCGTACCGAGCTGAAAGAAGCGCTGGCAAGCCTTGAACTGCCTGATGGCATGGGCCTTATTGTACGTACTGCGGGCGTAGGCAAATCTGCCGAAGCGCTACAGTGGGACTTAAGCTTCCGTCTGAAACACTGGGAAGCCATTCAGAAAGCCGCGGAAAGCCGCCCTGCTCCGTTCCTGATCCATCAGGAGAGCAACGTGATTGTTCGCGCCTTCCGCGACTATCTGCGTCAGGATATCGGTGAAATCCTTATCGATAACCCGAAAGTGCTCGAACTGGCGCGCCAGCATATTGCGGCGTTAGGTCGTCCGGATTTCAGCAGCAAAATCAAACTTTACACCGGTGAAATCCCGCTGTTCAGCCACTATCAGATCGAGTCGCAGATTGAATCCGCGTTCCAGCGTGAAGTGCGTCTGCCTTCCGGCGGCTCTATCGTTATCGACAGCACCGAAGCGTTAACCGCCATCGACATTAACTCCGCTCGCGCAACCCGCGGCGGCGATATTGAAGAAACGGCGTTCAACACTAACCTGGAAGCGGCCGATGAGATCGCCCGTCAGTTGCGCCTGCGTGACCTCGGCGGCCTGATCGTTATCGACTTCATTGATATGACCCCGGTACGCCATCAGCGTGCGGTGGAAAACCGTCTGCGTGAAGCGGTCCGCCAGGATCGTGCGCGTATCCAGATCAGCCATATTTCACGCTTCGGCCTGCTGGAAATGTCCCGTCAGCGCCTGAGCCCGTCGCTGGGCGAGTCCAGCCATCACGTCTGCCCACGCTGTAGCGGTACCGGCACCGTGCGTGATAACGAGTCGCTGTCCCTGTCTATTCTGCGTCTGATTGAAGAAGAAGCGCTGAAAGAGAATACTCAGGAAGTCCACGCGATTGTCCCAGTGCCAATTGCCTCCTATCTGCTCAACGAAAAACGTACTGCCGTTAATGCGATTGAAACCCGACAGGATGGCGTGCGTTGCGTGATCGTACCTAACGATCAAATGGAGACGCCGCACTACTCCGTACTGCGCGTGCGTAAAGGTGAAGAGACGCCGACTCTGAGCTACATGCTGCCGAAGCTGCATGAAGAAGCGATGGCGTTACCGTCTGAAGAAGAGTTCGCCGAGCGTAAACGTCCTGAGCAGCCCGCTCTTGCCACCTTCGCGATGCCAGAAGTTCCGCCTGCGCCAACGCCTGCCGAACCGCCAGTGAAAGCCGCTGCGCCGAAGGCCGCCGTTGCGCCAGCCGCTCCGGCAGAGCCGGGGCTGCTGAGCCGTTTCTTTGGCGCACTGAAATCGCTGTTCAGCGGTAGTGAAGAAGTGAAACCTGCCGAGCAGCCAGCGCCGAAAGCCGCGGAGAAGCCGGAGCGTCAGCAGGATCGCCGTAAACGCCAGAACAACCGTCGTGACCGTAACGATCGCAACGAACGTCGTGACAACCGCGATAACCGTGGCGAACGTTCAGAAAATGGCGAGAACCGCGACGAGAATCGCCGTAACCGCCGTAATGCGCAGCAGAATGCCGAAAACCGTGATAACCGTCAGCAAGCGACCGACGTAGCGGATAAAGCAAAGTCTGGTGATGAGCAGCAGCAGCAGCCACGTCGCGAACGTAACCGCCGTCGCAGTGATGATAAACGTCAGGCTCAGCAGGAAGTAAAAGCGCTGAATCTTGATGAGCAGCAGACTCCAGAGACCGAACAGGAAGAGCGCGTTCGTCAGGCTCAGCCGCGCCGTAAACAGCGTCAGCTGAACCAGAAAGTTCGTTACCACGACCAGGCCTCAGAAGTGGCAGAGGTAGAAACCGCCACCACGGAAGAGAACGTTGTCGCACCAGTTGCAGCACAGGCTGCGCCAGCGCAAAGCACTGAACTGGTGAAAGTGCCGCTGCCTGTCGTGACAGAAGCAACCCCAGAGCAGGATGACAATGGTGAAGCACGTGATAACGCCGGTATGCCGCGTCGTTCGCGTCGTTCCCCACGTCATCTGCGTGTGAGCGGCCAGCGTCGTCGTCGTTATCGTGACGAACGTTACCCACTGCAGTCGCCGATGCCGCTGACTGTCGCCTGCGCCTCGCCAGAAATGGCGTCCGGCAAAGTGTGGATCCGCTACCCGGTAGCCCGTCCTCAGGATGCGCAGCCAGAAGCACAGGAAATCGAACAGGTACAGGCCCAGCCTGTTGTGACCGAACCGCAAGCCGTGGCAGCCGCCGTTGAAGCTGTTGCCGCAGTTGAACCCGCCGTTGAAACTGTCGTTGAAACGGTAGCAGAAGCGCCGGTTCAGGCTGAGGCCGTGGTTGAAACGACGCATCCGGAAGTTATTGCCGCCCCGGTGGTTGAACAGCCGCAGGTGATTGCCGACGCCGATGTGCCGGTCGCCGAAGAGGTTGCCGCTCAGGCAGAACCTGTCGCTGAAACGCAGGAAACTGCTCCGGTCGTTGAAGAGACACCAGACGTGGTTACGGTCGAGCCTGAAACAGTGACTGCCGTGCCTGACGTGGTTGCGGCTGAACCTGTCGCCGTTGAGCCTGAAGTGGTTGCGGAGCCTGAAGTCATTGCAGAACCGGTTGCAGCGCCAGTGATCGTTGAAGCCCCCACAGCGCCTGCGCCAGTATCCGAACCCGTTGTCGTTGCACCGATCGCAGAAGTCGCAGCGCCAGTCGTGGCAGAATCAGTTGCTGAGCACAGCCACGCAACCGCACCGATGACCCGTGCGCCAGCGCCGGAATATGTGCCTGAAGCGCCACGCCACAGTGACTGGCAGCGCCCTGCTTTCGCCTTTGATGGCAAAGGCGCCGCAGGTGGTCACACTGCCTCGCACAGTGCCTCTGCTGGACCGACTCGTCCTCAGCCTGTCGAGTAAAATCGATAGCGTAAAAAGCCGACCTCAGGGTCGGCTTTTTTATTCCCCTTCAGGTCGGCGCATTCCCGCCAGTTCCGGCATCACCTTTTTCATCAATTCCAGAAACTTACGCAGGCGAGTGGGATAATAACGCGCCCAGGGATAGACCAGGTGTACTGGCAAAGGTGCGGCCTGCCAGTCAGGAACCAGCTCGACGAGTCGTCCTTGCGCGATATCCTCGGTCACCGTCCAGCTTGACACCACCACCACGCCTAACCCCGCCAGCGCTGCATTGCGCGCTACGTAGATACTGTCGGTACTCAGTCGCGGCGTGATCGGAAAGGTCACCGGTTCCCGACTGTGCTGATGGCTAAGTGAGACGTTGTGTTGATAGAAGGTGTTGACGGCAATCCAGGGCAGCGACGATAGCTGTTCTGGCACCGCGATCGTTGCAAATTGCGCCAGCAGCGCCGGTGAAGCGACCACGCTACGCGGCACTTCCGCTAGCAGCACCGAAACCGTTGCCGGATCGACCTCCGCGCCCACGCGGATCGCGCAGTCGATATTGTCGCTGAGAAAATCGACCGTTTTATCGTTGAGCATCCACTCCACCGACAGATTGGGGTAGCGCGCTAAAAAGTGCAGTAACGGCGTGAGGAGCTGCTGCTGACCAAAAGCATGCGGAGCCCGCACCCGCAATGTCCCGACGGGCTCATCTTCCGTGACGTTGAGTCCGTCCTCCAGTGCCAGCCAGGCGTCAATGATATGTTTGGCGTGCTGGTATCCGCGCTCGCCGTCGTCCGTTAGCTTCATGGCGTGCGTGGTACGTAAGACCAGTTTCACCCCCAGCATCGCCTCCAGCGACTGCAACCGCCGACTGATTGTCGCCTGGGTCGTGTTCAACTGACGAGCGGCAGCTGACAACGATCCGGCCTCCACGATGCGCACAAACGTTCGCATCAGTTCCACCCTGTCTATACGCTAATTCTTTTTCATTCATTCGATGCTCATACGCTTTACGTATAATGGTTTTACCACTTCGCTGACTACCAGGCCACCGCCATTCAGAGAAAAATAGCCTCACACCTGTGATTGAGGATTTTGAAATGCACACACCGTCTCGTTGGCTGATCTTTGTTCTGGCGCTGGGCGCAGGCTTCAGCGTCGCCGCCATCTACTATGCACAACCGTTGTTACCGCTAATGGGGGCCGATTTGGCGCTCAGCATCACCGGCATGGGACTGGTGCCCACGTTAACGCAGGCCGGTTATGCGTTGGGGATCCTGTTCTTATTGCCGCTCGGCGACCGTTACGATCGGCGCCGGCTCATTCTGATGAAAAGCGCCGCGCTCGCCCTGTTGCTGCTGGCCTGTAGCGTCACAGGCCAGGTGTATTCTCTACTGACCGTAAGCCTGTTGCTGGGGATGGCCGCGACGATGGCGCAGGATATCGTCCCGGCGGCGGCGATTCTCGCCCCAGAGGGCAAACAGGGAAAAACGGTCGGGACAGTGATGACCGGCCTGCTGCTGGGCATTTTATTGTCACGCACCGTGAGTGGTCTGGTCGGAGAAGCCTTTGGCTGGCGGGCAATGTATCAACTCGCCGCGCTCAGTATTGCCCTTGTCGGCGTATTGCTGTGGAAAGTCCTGCCCGCATTTACAGCCCATTCCACGCTGAGTTATCCCGCACTGATGGTGAGCTTGGCGCAGTTATGGCGTCGCTACCCGGCACTACGTCGTGCCGCCCTGGCGCAAGGTTTTCTGTCCGTCGCGTTCAGCGCGTTCTGGTCAACGCTGGCCGTGATGCTGGCAGAAAACTATCAGATGGGCAGCGCCGCCGCGGGGGCATTTGGTATCGCCGGGGCTGCCGGAGCGCTGGCTGCACCGTTGGCCGGTCATCTGGCAGATAAGATAGGCGCAGAAAAAGTGACGCAACTGGGGGCATTGCTGGTGACCGTTTCTTTTGCGCTGATGTTCCTGTTACCCGCGTTGCCCGTGCACGCGCAGTGGTTGCTGATTGCGCTCTCCGCCGTCGGCTTTGACCTGGGACTGCAATCGAGCCTGGTGGCGCACCAGAATCTGGTCTATAGCCTCGAACCGCAGGCCAGGGGGCGTCTGAATGCACTACTGTTCAGCGTCATATTCATTGGCATGGCGCTGGGCTCGGTGCTCGGCAGTCAGGTGTATGCGCTGGCAAACTGGCAAGGCGTCGTCACGCTGGCCACCCTCAGTGGCACCCTTGCGCTGATCATCAGACTGGCGGGAAAGCGTTCCTCTGCCCCTCTGAGGGTTAGCGTGTAACCGACAAAAAAATGCCCGCTCCGGGGTGAGAGGGAGCGGGCAGATAAAACATACCCAGTTTCATGATATGTTTCAAATCGGTATTAGCGGTTGAGCTGGAATAGCGACATCCCCTGCATATCGGTAAAGGCTTTATAAGAGGCCTGGAGCGCCGCCTGCTGCATGACGTACGATGAAATGGCCGCGTTCCAGTCCACATCCACCAGATTACTCATCTGCTGCGTTTGTCCTAGTGCGCGATCGGTGCCCAGCGAGTCCAGACTCTCCAGTTCCTTCAGTTGCGTCCCCAGTTCCGCACGCACGCTCAGTACATTATTAAGCGAGTTTTTCAGACCACGGTTGGTTTTATCAATCACCGCTTTTGCCTGTTCTTTCAGCGTCGCATCGTCACCCACAGGGGAATTCAATGAGGCAATCGCCGAATCCAGCATTTTGAACAGGTTGGTTTCGGACGTGCCGTTGTTCGGTTCCGGAACCGCATTACTGGTGATCTTATCGAAAATTTTGTTGCCGGTGTGGCCGATGGTCATCGAACGGGAGGCATCCACCTGCTGAGTGATGTTCTCCGTACCGCCGTTGTAGGTACCGTCAGCCTGAGCAAACGGAGCCGTTTCCGTTTTATAACCGGCAAAAATATAGCGACCGTTACCGTCGGTACTGTTTGCCAGGTTCATCAACTGATCGCGGATACCCTGTAAGTCCGTCGCCAGCGAGGCGCGGTCATCATCACTCAGCGTTCCGTTACCGGCGCTGACGATTTTTTCTTGTGCGCTTTGTATCGCCGTCGTCACCTGGTTTAACACGTTCTCTTCCAGCGAAACCTTCTGCGTGGCGAAAGTCCTCGCCAGGGCGAACTGGCTGTTCTCCGACTGCGCCTGTGACAACACCACGGCCTGGGATGCGGCGATAGGATCGTCAGACGGATTAATTACCCGCTTCCCCGTCGACATCTGCTCACCGTATTTCATCCACTCCGCCTGGGAATTGGTGATACCACGCATGTTCTGCTGGTACATCATTTGGGTACTGATACGCATCGTTTCCTGCTCCCTTAGCGAATACTCAGCAGTGCATCAAACAGAGAGTTGGCGGTTTGCAACACCTGGGCATTGGCCAGATAATACTGCTGGAAGCGTTGCAGGTTGCCGTACTCTTCGTCAAGGTTAACGCCGGAAATGGACTGTTGCTGATTGCTCAACTGCGTCACCACGTTGCCCTGGGTGGTGCTGCTGGTTTTCAGCGTTGCGGTTTTGCTGCCCACGTTGCTGACCAGCGTAGCGTAGGCGTCGTTAAACGATTTTGAACCACCTACCGTTGTGCTGTCCTTTTGCAAATCCAGCAACGCCTGACCGTTACGGTTGTCGCTTTCACCGGTCGTTGCGTCCTTCGCCATCGCAATTTGCGATTCGTTGGTCACCAGAACGCCCATATTGATGATGGCGTCGCTGACCGGCTTGACGATGAAGCTGTCATTTTTAGCAGGGCCAACATCGATGTTAATCTCCAGGCCATCAAAGGTCAGTTTGCCCGCGTTTTCGGTCGCTTCAAAAGAGGTGTTATCCGCAAGACGCGTCACCTGCCATTTCGCTCCGTCATAAACCACTTTATAGTCAGTCGCCTGAACCTCTGAGGCGGTCTTAACGGTCGCGCTGATGCTGCCGGTATTCTTGCTATTTCCATACACAGCCGGGTCGCCGATGCTGAAGAAATCGACATTATTTTTGCCGTTCGCATCATACCCTTCGCGGTGCTGCTGGTTAAACGCATCGGCGAACGCCAGCGCCAGTTGTCCCAGCGTGTTGCGCGTCTGATCCAGATCCTGGGAACGGAAGGTCAGCAGACCACCGAGCGAACCGGTCGTGATCAGTTTTTCCGGAATTTCGATGTTGCCCGCGATGGAATCGACATAGGCAACGGTGATTCGTGAAGGGTCGGACTGCGACTGTACCGCCGCTAGCTGACGGGCATTACTTCCCTGCACCAGTGAATAGCCGTTCGCCATCGTGATGTTATAGGTGCCGCCGTCCTGAACGCTGACTTCCACGCCGACAATTTTGTTCAGCTCACTGACCAACTGGTCGCGCTGATCAAGCAGGTTATTCGGCGATGCCCCGGCACCCACACCGGTCAGACGCGAGATCTGGTCGTTCAGGCTGGCAATCTGCTTACTGTAGTTGTTGATCTGATCGACGCTGGAACCAATCGCGATATTGACCTGCTTGTCCTGATCGCGCAGATACTGGTCGGTCGTTTTAAACTGGTTAACCAGCCCATTGGCTTTGCCAATCAGCGTCTGGCGCGCCGCCGGGTCTTCGGCGTTACTCACCAGCGTTTGCAGGCTGGTGAAAAAATCCTGCATGGACGAGGAGACAGAGCTGGTTTTGCTGGCCAGCAGGTTGTCGATTTTGGACATCTGCTCATAACGGGTCGTCAACCCGCTACTCTGGTTCTGCGCCGCGCGCAGTTGATTGGTGATGAACGAATCATATTCGCGCTGTACACCGGAAACATAAACACCATTGCCCACCCAACCGCCGGCACCCAGCGTGCTATTGGCTTGCGCCATAATGGTCGTCTGACGGGTATAGCCCGCAACGTTATAGCTGGAAATGTTGTTACTGGCAGTATTCAGCGCCGCCTGAGCCGCGCTCAGCCCGCTCATGGCGTTATTAATCAAGCTGGACATGGAAGTTCCTTTTAATCCTTCAGTTACAGATTATTATCGGCAGCAGGTCACAGGACTTGAGCCATTTAGAAGAGATTGTCGAGATTCGTGTTGTAGGCGTTGCTCACCTTCTCGCTCATCGACTTCAGCTGTTGGATCATACTGGTCAATTTACGCGCATAGTTCGGGTCGGTGGCATAACCGGCGCTTTGCAGTGCCTGCGCGCCCTGTTCCGCGGTAACCGCCGTGGTCACCGCCGCATAGCGTGGATTGCGGGTCAGCAGACCGACGTAATCTGACAACGCTTCAAGGTACGAGCTGTACACGCGGAATTTGGCCTTCACCTTTTTCGCTTCGCCGTTTTCATATTCGGTCGTGGTGATTTCCGTCACCGGCCCCTTCCAGTTACCCGAGGCCTTCACGCCAAACAGGTTGAAACTCGGCTCGCCGTTTTCCCGGCGAATCTGCCGCTGCCCCCAGCCGGACTCCAGCGCCGCCTGCGCCAGAATCAGGTGATGCGGCACGCCGCTCTGCTCACTGGCCAGACGGGCCGGCAGCGACAGTTGCGCCAGGAAGTCTTTGCTGTCGCCGGAGAGCGGTTCGTCATTGCTCTGCGGTGTTTTCGGCATCGCTTTACGCACCAGTTGCGTCAGCGCCTGGTTCTGGTAACTGGTCACCGTTTCCAGCGGGAACTTCATCGGCACCTGCGGCGTTTCTTCCGTAGGCTGCGCCTGCCCTTGCGTCATCTGTTTGACCATCATTTCCGCCAGCCCCAGACCTTTTCCGGCGGTCATCTGCTGCGCAATCTGCTGGTCATACATGCTGGTATACAGACGCGTTTGATCGCTGCTGAAGACGCCATCTTTTGGCAGGGCTTCACGCATGCTTTTCAGCATCATCTGGACGAACATGCCTTCCACCTGGCGGGCCACCGGGCGGATATTCGCCGCCGGATCCTGACCGGCTTTCGCCTTCAATTCATTTAGCGATTGCGCATCCCAGGCGGCGCTGGCCATCAGTTTGCTGTCGCTAATCATCAGATGATTTCCAGTTTCGCGCGTAAGCAACCGGCGCTCTGCATCGACTGCAGAATTGACATCAGATCCATCGGCGTCGCCCCCAGCGCATTCAGCGCACGGACCACGTTGTTCAGATTGGCGCTGGAACGAACGCTTTGCAGCGAACCGCCGCTCTGACGCAGATCGATTTGCGTTTGCGGTGTCACTACCGTCTGCCCCCCGCCAAACGGCGTATCCGGTTGACTGACATTAGCCTGACGGTTAACGGTCACGGAGAGATTCCCCTGCGCTACAGCACAGCTATCCAGCGTCACTTCGCGGTTCATCACCACCGAACCGGTACGTGAGTTGATCACCACTTTTGCATCCTGTGGCGTCACGTTCACTTCCATGTTCTGAATATCCGCCAGGAAGCGCACCTGAGAGCTGTTGCCGCTCGGTACGCGGACCTGAATCGTGCGCGCATCCAGTGCGGTGGCGCTGCCAAAGCCGCGTGACCGGTTGATGGTGTCAGCAATCTGCTGCGCCATGGTGAAGTCTTCATTATTCAGTTGCAGGTTTAGCGTATTACCCGCGCCGAACTGGCTGGGCAACTCGCGCTCGATTGTCGCCCCGTTGGTGATCCGTCCGCCGTTAAGCTGGTTCACCTGCACGCTGCTGCCGCCCGCAGATGCCCCGGCGCCGCCAACTAAAATGTTGCCCTGCGCCAGCGCATACACCTGGCTGTCGACCCCTTTCAACGGCGTCATCAACAGCGTCCCCCCGCGCAGACTTTTCGCGTTCCCCAGCGAAGACACCACCACGTCGATGGTTTGTCCCTGACGACCAAAGGCCGGGAAGGAGGCGGTTACCATGACCGCCGCGACGTTTTTCAACTGCATGTTCGTCCCGGTCGGTACGGTAATACCCAACTGCGAGAGCATGTTGTTCAGGGTCTGGGTGGTAAATGGCGTCTGGGTGGTCTGGTCACCGGTCCCGTCCAGCCCCACCACCAGGCCGTAGCCAATGAGCGAGTTTTCGCGCACGCCCTGCACGCTGGTCAGATCGCGGATACGATCGGCATGCGCCAGCGTGGCGACGAGGACCAGAACCAGTCCAACTACAGATTTCAACATGGGAGACCTCGCTTACATCGGCGACAGGTTAAGGAAGAAACGCTGGAGCCAGCCCATATTTTGCGCTTCGTTGATGTAGCCGTTTCCGACATATTCAATACGTGCATCCGCCACCTGAGTTGACGGAACGGAGTTGCTGCCGCTGATGGTGCGCGGATTCACAACCCCGGAGAAGCGGATGAACTCAGTGCCCTGGTTGATGGCGATCTGTTTCTCACCCACGACATGTAAATTGCCGTTAACCAGCACCTGATCGACGGTCACGGTCAGCGTGCCGCTAAAGGTATTGCTGGCGTTGGCCCCGCCCTTACCGTTAAAGGTATTACCGCCGGACGCCTCGACGTCCGCTCGCGCATTGCCGAATAATCCTTGCAGATAGCGCGGTACGGTATCAAAGCCAAAGTTGGTTTTGCCGTCACGGCTGGCGTTGGCAGAAGAGCTTTTACTGGCGCTGACGTTTTCCTGCAGCACAATGGTCAGCGTATCGCCGATGTTGCGCGGACGACGGTCTTCAAACAGTGGCTGATAGCCATAGTTGATTGGCTGCGCGGACTGAAAAATCGAACCATTTGCCACCGGCGTCGGGCCAGGAACAGGCTGCGCCGTGGTCGCGCCCTGGACGAGCGGAGTGGAAGGAATCCAGGCACATCCTGACAGTGAAACCACCAGCAGGGCCATGATCGGGTAAGCGTGCGCAGCGTTTTTTTGCATTGCCTTTATCTTCTGAATCAGGGTGCCGGTGAGACAAATGCCTCACCGGACAACACCTTAGAGTTGCGTCAGTTTTTGCAGCATCTGATCGGTCGTTGAGACCGCTTTGCTGTTGATTTCGTAAGCGCGTTGAACCTGAATCATATTGACCAGCTCTTCCGCGACGTTGACGTTTGAGGTCTCGACATAGCCCTGGTACAACAGGCCCGCCCCGTTCAGACCCGGCGTGCTTTCATTCGGCGCACCGGAAGACTGGGTCTCGGTGTACAGGTTTTCACCAATGCTCTCCAGACCGGTATCGTTCATGAACGTGGTCAGATTAAGCTGCCCCACCTGCACGGGCGCCGCCTGTCCCTGTTGGGTCACGCTCACCACGCCGTCACGCCCGATGGTGATGCTCAGGGCGTTAGCCGGAATGGTAATCGCTGGCTGAACCTGGAAGCCGCCAGCCGTCACCAGTTGACCATTTTGATCGACCTGGAATGATCCATCGCGGGTATACGCAGAAGTACCATCCGGCAGCAGAACCTGGAAGAACCCCTGACCTTTAATGGCGACATCTTTACTGTTGTTGGTTTGCGACAGGTTGCCCTGGCTGTGCAGACGCTCGGTCGCCACCGGACGCACGCCGGTACCGATTTGCAGACCGGACGGCAGCGTGGTCTGCTCAGAAGACTGAGCGCCAGGCTGACGAATGGTCTGATAAAGCAGATCTTCAAACACCGCGCGCTGACGCTTAAAACCATTGGTGCTGACGTTTGCCAGGTTGTTGGCAATCACATCCATGTTGGTTTGCTGCGCGTCCAGGCCGGTTTTGGCGATCCATAATGAACTGATCATAAAGTGTCCTGTATTAAGTCATCGACAGCAGTTGGTTAGCGCGACCAGCGTTGTCATCCACGCTGCTGATAACCTTCATCTGCATTTCAAAACGGCGGGCGCTGGCAATCATGTCGCTCATCGCTGACACCGCATTGACGTTGCTCCCCTCCAGTACTCCCGACATCACGCGAATGGTCGGATCGGCCTGCAGCACCGGGCCACGGGTTGCCTGTGCGGCGGCGGTCAGACGGAACATTCCGTCGTCGCCACGTTGCACTTCGTTCCCCTCAGCCTTCACCAGTTTCAGACGTCCCACCGGCGCGATGGTGTTCGCCGGATCGCCGGGATTCAGCGCTGAGATGGTGCCGTCCGCCGCGATGGTGATTTCCGACCCTTCCGGCACCGCAATCGGCCCGGCTTCACCAATCACCGGGTGACCCTGAATGGTCAACTGTCCGGTCGGATCCACCTGAATGCTGCCGTTACGGGTATAGCCTTCGCTGCCGTTCGCGGTCTGTACCGCCAGCCAGCCATCCTGCTGTAACGCCACGTCCAGCGGACGCGAGGTGTAATCCATCTGGCCAGGCGTCATATCAGCCCCCGGCGTGGACGCCGTGACCAGCGTACGCGTCGGCAATGACAGCCCTTCGACGGGGACGGCGCGCAGCGCATTGAGCTGTGCACGGAATCCCGGCGTCGAGGCATTGGCCAGGTTGCTGGCCGTCACCGCCTGTTGGTTCAGCGTCTGACTGGCCGCCCCCATCGCGGTATAGATTGCGTGATCCATTACGTTATCCCGTCAGGCGCTTAGCGCAGGTTAACCAGCGTGTTGAGGATCTGATCCTGGGTCTTGATGGTCTGCGCGTTCGACTGATAGTTACGCTGGGCGACGATCATGTTCACCAGTTCTTTACTCAGATCCACGTTCGAAGACTCCAGCGCGCCGTTGGTCAGCTTACCGAAGTTACCCGTTCCCGCCGTTCCCAGCAGTTCCACACCGGACGCCTGCGTGGCGGCCCAGACGTTATCGCCCTGAGAGGCCAGACCTTCGTTGTTAGCGAAGTTCGCTAGCACGATCTGCCCCAGCACCTGCTTCTGTTCGTTGGAGTAGTTTCCGACGACGGTGCCATCGTCGTTAATCTGATAGCTGACCAAATCGCCCGGCTTGTAGCCGTTCTGCGTGGTGGCGATAACGGCGTTAGTCCCGGTATTCTGCTGCATGGAGTTTTGCAGGCTGAGGGTGAAGGTCGCAGGAACCGCGCCATTGACTGTACCGGTAGTAATGGAGAATGACGGTGTGGCATTTGCCGCGCCAAGCGTCCAGGTTGGTTCAGTGGCAGGTGGAACAGGCGCAACTTCAGTATATTCTTTTACGTTATCCAGACCGCCGTTCTTGTCGAATGTCATCTGCGCGGATTTCACCAACGGCGAGTTGGCAACGCTGGAATCCTGCGTCCAGATATCCCATGTGTTATCACCCGTTTTAACGTAAAACAGGTTGATGTCATGTTGATTACCCTGGCTGTCGAACACCGTCACGGGTGCACGTTTGTTGTAGCTGTCAGCATCGGTTGGTTTGAAAGGTGTGTTCGCCGGAATCTTGTCCGTCGAGTTCAGGTTGATCTGCATTGCCGCCGTGTCGGTGCTTTTCGCCCCCATCAGGGTATTCGGGATAGTGATCGGACCCGGATTTGCCCCTTGCTGAATGGTCGGCGGCGTACCCGTTGCCGGATAGCCGGTCAGTTGCATGCCCTGCATGTTGACCAGGTTACGGTTTTCATCCAGTTTGAACTGGCCGTTACGGCTGTAGAAAACTGAGCCATTGCTGTCGACCAGACGGAAAAAACCGTTCTGGCTGATAGCGACATCCAGACCGCGACCGGTGTTGGTGGTCGTACCATCAGTAAAGTCCTGAGTAATGCCAGCGACTTTTACGCCCAGACCGACTTTAGAACCGGCAAACATATCCGCAAAAGACGCCGCGCCGGATTTAAAACCATAGGTCGCGGAGTTGGCGATGTTGTTACCAATGACATCGAGGTTGGTGGCTGCGGCATTCAGGCCGCTAACCGCTTGTGAAAAAGCCATGATGACTCCTGATTAGTGTAAAGGCTTAGATTATCTGCCGTACTTCGTCGAGGGTGGTGGTTCCGTAAGTGCCCAGATCCAGGGTGTTACCGCCATTGCTGCGAATCACCCCTTGTACCAGCGCAAACTGCAAGGGTTGCGCCACCAGTTGCGTCGAGCCGTTGCTGGCGTGAATCGCCACGTTATACGAGCCGTTCACCGCCGTGGTGCCATCCGTCAGAGTGCCGTCCCAGGTAAAGGTATGGACACCCGCCTTCAGCGCGCCAATCTCAATTGTGCGCACCACTTTGCCGTCTTTGTCGGTAATGGTGGCGGTGACTTTGTCAGCCGGCTGTTGCAGCTCAACGCCAAACGGCGTGGTGGTGGTGGTGGCTCCCTCTTCGGTGCCTTTGCCCGCCAGAACGGTGGTACCCGGGATCATCACACCATGACCAATCAGCGTGCTGGCCTGTAGTGACTGATTGTTGTCGATCTGTCCGGAGATCGACCCCAGGGTCGTATTCAGTTTCTCAATACCGCTGACGGTACTGATCTGCGCGAGCTGTGTGGTCAACTCGTTGTTCTGCATCGGGTTGGTCGGGTCCTGGTTTTTCAGTTGCGCCACCAGCAGCGTCAGAAAGCTGCTTTGCAGATCGGCGGCATTGCTGCCCGACAGGGAACTCCCGTTGCTGCTGCTTTTCACACCGGTGTTTGTCGGATCGTTAACGTTTACCGCAATTGACATGGCTGCCTCCTTTTACTGGCCCAGTGTCAGCGTCTTAAGCATCATGCTTTTAACGGTGTTGAGGACTTCGACGTTCGCCTGATAGCTGCGGGAAGCTGACATGGTATTAACCATCTCACCGACCACATCGACGTTAGGCATCTTCACGTAGCCATTGGCATCGGCCAGCGGGTTACCGGGTTCATAGACCAGTTTGTCCGGCGCCTGGCTCTCAATGACGTCCGACACTTTCACGCCCCCCGTTACTGCACCGGGAGCGGCATCCACCTGGAAGACAACCTGCTTTGCGCGATACGGTTGACCATCCGGTCCCGTGACGCTGTCGGCGTTGGCCAGATTACTGGCGGCCACGTTAAGGCGCTTGGACTGCGCCGTTAATGCCGAACCGGCAATATCAAAAATATTCAGCAGCGCCACGGATTAGTTCCCCCCCTGTAGCACGTTCATCATGCCTTTAATCTGCCCACTCAAGGCAGTCAGGCTCATCTGGTACTTCAGGCTGTTATCCGCAAACTGCGTGCGCTCCCGGTCCATATCGACGGTATTGCCGTCGAGTGAAGGCTGGTCGGGAATGCGGTAGAGCAAATCCGTAGACGGTGCGGTGATGGCCTGGGCGGGAATATGCTGTGCGGAGGTTAATGCCAGCGACACACCGCTGGTTTCTTGCCGTCCGCGCACCATGACTTTTTTTAACTCACTGGCAAAATCCATGTCGCGCGCCTGATACCCCGGCGTATCGGCGTTCGCAATGTTAGCGGCCAACACCTCTTGCCGTTGGGCGCGCAGATTCAGCGCTTCCTGTTGAAAACGTAAGGCGGCGTCGAGCTTATCGAGCATATCTCCTCCGCAGATGACAAAATTCAGCCGACAGCTTAAATCCCATTACGCGCGCGTTATCGCTGGAATAAACGCAAAATGGGTCGCTATTTATTGCGTTGATGGTTGCGTCACACGGGTAGAATCCTGTCATTGCGAAAACGGCGGGAGGTGACGATGCAAACGTTAAAACGTGGATTAGCCATGCTGGCGCTGCTGTTCAGTCCCCTGACGCTGGCCCAGGATTTGAATGCGCAGTTGAACGACTGGTTCGGACAGCGTCTGGCCGGATTCAGCGATGATGTGGTCGTGACCGTGCGAACGCCCCCCAACCTGTTGCCGCATTGCGACACACCGGCGTTCAGCATGACCGGGGCAAAACTGTGGGGAAACGTGAATGTGCTGGCACGTTGCGCCAATGAAAAACGTTATCTGCAGGTCAACGTGCAGGCGACGGGAAACTACGTAGTCGCAGCCGCGTCCGTTGCGCGTGGCGGCACGCTTGGCCCGGCCAGCGTCACACTAAAACGCGGACGCCTTGATCAACTCCCCCCCCGT
The DNA here is from genome assembly GCF_002934585.1 of Citrobacter sp. CFNIH10. Lineage (NCBI taxonomy): Bacteria > Pseudomonadati > Pseudomonadota > Gammaproteobacteria > Enterobacterales > Enterobacteriaceae > Citrobacter > Citrobacter sp. CFNIH10. The sequence continues at coordinate 3,439,008 of NZ_CP026216.1, read as the reverse complement.
ACCGTGCTGGATATCAGCCAGGTTCAGGATGCGGTGAGCTTGCGCGATCTCGCGCCGGGACAGGCCATCCAGCTCAATATGTTGCGCCAGGCGTGGCGCATTAAAGCCGGACAGCGCGTGCAGGTCGTTGCCAATGGCGATGGATTTAGCGTCAATGCGGAAGGTAAAGCGCTGAACAATGCGGCGGTCGCGCAGAACGCACGAGTGAGAATGTTATCGGGTCAGATTGTCAGTGGCATTGTCGATCCTGATGGGAATATTCTTATTAACCTATAATGAGTTAAAGATTTTGTTGCGGCTGCCGATAGTGATTACACATTCGATGATAGCTGGCCGCTACAGCATAACCCCTCGATGAGGATGATAAAAATGAGCATTGACCGTACCTCACCTTTGAAACCCGTTAGCACCGTTCAGGCGCGTGAAAATACGGATACACCGGTCCTCAAAGCGCGTCAGGAAAAAACCTCGACGGCAACCAGCACCAGCGTGACGTTAAGCGATGCTCAGGCAAAACTGATGCAGCCCGGCGTGAACGATATCAATATGGAACGTGTTGAAGCACTGAAAACCGCTATTCGTAACGGTGAGCTGAAGATGGACACGGGGAAAATCGCCGACTCGCTGATCCGCGAGACGCAGAGCTATCTCCAGAGTGAGTAACTGACCGTATGACGCGCTTGTCAGAAATACTCGATCAGATGACGGCTGTCCTGAATGACCTGAAAACGGTAATGGATGCCGAACAGCAACAACTTTCCGTTGGCCACATTAACGGTAGCCAGCTGCAGCGTATTACAGAAGAAAAGAGTTCTCTGCTGGCGACCCTGGATTATCTGGAACAGCAGCGACGGCTGGAACAAGACCCGCAGCATAGCGCGAATGATGACGTCGCCGAGCGCTGGAAAGCGATTACCGATAAAACGCAGCACTTACGCGATCTGAACCAGCACAACGGCTGGCTGCTGGAAGATCAGATTCAGCGCAATCAACAGGCGCTTGAGGTTTTAAAGCCCTATCAGGAACCGTCGCTGTACGGCGCGAACGGTCAACCCTCTTCTGCCTCTCGCGGCGGGAAAAAATTTTCTATTTGATGATTACCAGATGGCGGCGTTTCGCCTTATTCAGCCTACAGCGTTCTGTAGGCTGAATAAGCAAAGCGCCATCAGGCATCGTGATTACACCGTCCGGCGCGCAAACTCTTTCACTTTAAAGCCCATCATCGCCAGTGCGGCAAAGTAGGCGGCAATGCCGGCCACAACCACCGCCATCAGGCGAAGCAGACGCCACGGCATGGTCCCCAACGACCACTCCGGCATAATATGCAACATGCCAACCAGCACGGCTGACATCACCAGTACGGCGATAACGAGGCGAATCAGAAACCCCATCCAACCCGGCTGTGGGGTGAAAATGTTCTGCTTACGCAGTTGCCAGTACAGCAGTCCCGCGTTCAGACAGGCGGCAAGACCAATCGACAGCGACAGCCCGGCGTGCTTCAACGGTCCAATAAACGCAAGGTTCATCAACTGGGTCATGATAAGCGTCACAATGGCGATCTTAACCGGCGTTTTGATGTTCTGCCGCGAATAAAAGCCCGGTGCCAGCACTTTCACCACAATCAGCCCCATCAGCCCTACGGAATAAGCAATCAACGCACGCTGCGTCATCAGCGCATCGAAGGCCGTGAATTTACCGTACTGGAATAATGACGTAATCAAGGGGCCAGACAGGATCCCAATCGCCACCGCACTCGGCAGCGCCAGCAAAAAGCACAGACGCAATCCCCAGTCCATCAGGCGGCAATATTCGTCATGGTCGCCTTTTGCAAAGCTCTTCGACAGTGAAGGCAGCAGAATGGTCCCCAGCGCCACGCCCAGTACCCCCGACGGAAACTCCATCAGGCGATCCGCATAGTACATCCACGAAACGGAACCAGACGCGAGAAAAGAGGCGAAAATGGTGTTAATGATCAGTGAGATCTGGCTGACGGAGACGCCGAGTATCGCCGGGCCCATTTGCTTCACAACCCGCATCGCCCCCGCATCGCGGAAGTTAATCCGCGGCAGCACCAGCATGCCGATTTTCTTCAGATGCGGAAGCTGATACACCAGTTGCAGCACGCCGCCAACGGTTACCGCCCATGCCAGCGCCAGCACCGGTGGATTAAAATACGGCGCGGCGAACAGCGCGAAACCGATCATGCTGATGTTCAAAAACGTGGGGGCAAACGCCGGAATGGAGAAGCGGTTCCAGGTATTGAGGATCGCTCCGACCAGCGACGCCAGCGAGATCAGTAAGATGTATGGAAAGGTGATTTGCAGCAGTTTGGTGGTTAACGCGAATTTATCGGCGGTGTCGGCAAACCCCGGCGCCGTCACCATAATCACCCATGGGGCGGCCAGCATCCCGGCAACGGTGACCACAGCAAGCGCCAGCGTCAGCAGTCCCGACACGTAAGAGACAAACACGCGAGTGGCGTCTTCGCCCTGCTTGCTTTTATATTCCGCCAGAATAGGGACAAAGGCCTGAGAAAAAGCGCCCTCCGCAAATATGCGGCGTAGCAGGTTAGGTAATTTGAATGCCACAAAAAAGGCATCGGTTGCCATCCCGGCACCAAAGATTCTGGCGACAATCGCATCACGTGCAAAACCCAGCACACGTGAAAACATCGTCATTGAGCTGACGGCGGCCAGCGATTTTAATAGGTTCATTGCTTTTTTATTCCAGACCCTACGGCAAAACGCCTGCAGTGCAGGCGTTGGAAGAGGCGCTTAGTCTACCTGGATTACGGTGAATTACTACCGCCAGATGTTACAGGCGATTATTCGCTCATCGCCTCGCGCCACAGCTTTTCCACCACGCGCTGGGCAAGGATCGCCTGCTCGCCCGCGGTTTCCGGAACCGTCTGATTTTGTACACATTCCACAAAATGGCGTGCGCACCCCACGAATCCACGCTGTTCAAGCGTGGTTTGCCAGCCAGGAACCGGTTTGTGCAAGACACCCTGCCCGCGCTCTTCACGCCACTCGCGCATATCCGTCACGTCAATCAGCCCGCCATCGGTCACCGCCTGTACGCTCTCTCGCTGACTGCCCGCCCGGCGATGCATACTGGTGGTGATTTGCAACTGACTGGTCGCGAAATGGTGCTCTGCATACAGCATCTCGCCCGCGTCGTTGGTTTGTAGCGTCCCGCTGCTGAGCTGGGCGTTGCCGCCCGCCAGCCACAGTGCGGTGTCAACGACATGCAAATAATCATCCAGCAGCGTGAACCGCAGATCGTGAGGCCCCACGCTGTCGCTACGGTGTTTATCCATCCGCAGAGACGCCGCCGTCCCCAGTTCCGTCTTCAGCTCTCGGTACCGTGGCGCAAAGCGACGATTGAAACCGACCATCAGCGTCAGATTTTTCTTCGCCGCTAACGCCACCAGCCGCTCAGCATCACGTAAATTTTCCGCCAGCGGCTTATCAACGCAGACATGAACGCCGGCATTGAGTAGTTCACTGACGACGGCGTAATGGGTTGCCGTGCTGGAGTGGACAAACACCGCGTCGCAGCCCGCGGCAAGATCGGTCAGCGAACCGGCATACGGAATGCGCCAGGCTGCGCAGATTTTCTCCGCTTTTTCACGCGACGGCGACCAGGCGGCCTGTAGCGTCCAGTCGCTGGCGGCGCCAAGCACGGGTAACCAGGCCTTCTGGGCGATGCCCCCAAGCCCCACCACCCCGATACGTAATGTTGTCACGTTATTCTCCCAGATGTTCCAGTAGCGACTCGAGGCGCTGTTTCAGCGCGGCGACTTCGCTTTCCAGCACCTCGACGCGGGCCTGTAGATCTCCCGTCGCCGCCTGTGGCTCATCGGCCATGGCAACCGGCTCCTGCACGGCGCCACAGAACAGATGCATATAACGGCTTTCACGCTTACCCGGTTCGCGCGCCAGACGGACGACATAAGGGCCGTCTTCCCGCGTTGCCAGGCGTTCCAGCGTTGCCTCGACTTCCGCCATATCGCTGAACTCATACATTCGCGAGGCGCGGCTGCGCAATTCGCCCGGCGTCTGCGCACCGCGTAGCAGCAGTGTCGTAACCAGCGCCACCTCCGCGGAGCTCAATTTCAGGTTGCCAAACTCCGAGTTACATAAACGCTGCTCATACTTGGTGACGCGGCTACCAAAGCCGCTGACCGTGCGCAGAAAATGGCGCTTCACCAGATTGTCGAGGTGCTCCTGCACCTCGTGCTCCGCCATATTCATCACCGGTTCACGGTTGGTTTTCTGATTGCAGGCGGTGACCACGCCATTTACGGAGAGTGGATATTGCTCAGGCGTCGTGACCTGTTTTTCGAGCAGACAGCCAATCACACGGGCTTCAGCGGCAGTTAATGCATATTTCATAGGGTGTCCTCACCGACCTGCGGTCCATTCTGATGTCGTTAACGCCGTCAGCACGTGGTCGCGCCATTGCCCGTCAATCAACAGATAATCTTTTGCGTAGCCTTCTTTTTCAAAGCCAAGTCGCGCCAGTAAATCACCGCTGCGTTTATTGTGCGGCATGTAATTCGCCATAATGCGATGAATATGTTGCGTGCGTTGCATATAACGAATCGCGGCGGTCAGCGCTTCAAACATCAGCCCCTGCCCCTGCCATTTCTGCGCAATGGAATACCCCAGATAGCAGGCATGGAAAGACCCCCGCACCACGTTAGAAAAATTCGCTACCCCAATGACCTCTTTTTCATCCGGGTCCAGCAGCGCAAAGTAATAGGCGGAACCTTGCTTATGAAATTCGGCAATCATGCTCAGCCGCGCCTGCCAGCCGGAGGGATAGCAGTGGCTTTCATCACGAATCGGTTCCCAGGGTTTTAAGAAATGACGATTTTCCGCGTAATAATCTGCCAGACGCCAGGCATCACGCTCATGCACTAAACGCACGACCAGGCGGTCGGTGGTTAAGCGCACTTTTGGCACGTTACTGCGATAGCCAAACATATTTATTCCTACTCCTTCCCGAATCGCCGTTACACCCTGATTGACTTACTATACCTGTGCAAAACCACCCTGTGAAAAGTGCAATTTGCCATTTTTTGAATTATTCCGCCATTTTGATGAAAACTCTCTATCAAGATGGACTTTTGATAAAAAAATATTGTCCCGGCGAGGGTGGGCAAAAAGGCAGCAAAGCCGCAGAATAGGAGATACTTCGCTTTATCTACTCTCAATCATTCGAATGCCGCAAATTCCGCGCAACTCGAAGAGTGACGAGTGTTTCCCGGGAGGGGAAATGTCGCGTGTCTCGCAGGCCAGGAACCTGGGTAAAACTTTCCTGCTCATCGATAATATGCTGGTCGTGTTGGGCTTTTTCGTCGTGTTCCCGCTGATCTCAATTCGCTTCGTCGACCAAATGGGCTGGGCCGCCGTGATGGTCGGCATTGCGCTGGGTCTGCGTCAGTTTATTCAACAGGGACTGGGCATTTTTGGCGGCGCGATTGCCGACCGTTTTGGCGCGAAACCGATGATCGTCACCGGCATGCTGATGCGCGCTGCCGGGTTTGCCACCATGGGGATCGCCCATGAACCCTGGCTTTTGTGGTTCTCCTGTTTCCTGTCCGGTCTCGGCGGCACGCTTTTCGATCCGCCGCGCTCGGCATTGGTGGTGAAGCTGATTCGCCCGCATCAGCGGGGTCGCTTCTTCTCAATATTGATGATGCAGGACAGCGCAGGGGCGGTTATCGGCGCGCTGTTAGGCAGTTGGTTGTTGCAGTATGACTTCCGTCTGGTTTGCGCGACCGGGGCAATATTGTTCGTGCTCTGCGCAGCCTTTAACGCCTGGCTGCTGCCCGCGTGGAAACTCTCTACTGTGCGTATTCCGGTACGGGAAGGAATGAGTCGGGTGCTCAGTGATAAACGCTTCGTCACCTATGTGCTGACGCTGGCGGGCTATTACATGCTGGCGGTGCAGGTCATGCTGATGCTACCCATTATGGTCAATGACATCGCCGGTTCACCTTCCGCGGTGAAATGGATGTATGCCATTGAAGCCTGCCTTTCGCTGACGCTGCTCTACCCCATTGCGCGCTGGAGTGAGAAACGGTTTCGTCTTGAACATCGCCTGATGGCGGGCCTGCTGCTGATGTCACTGAGCATGTTACCCGTGGGGTTGGTGAGTGACTTGCAGCAGTTGTTCACGCTGATTTGCACTTTCTATATCGGTTCGATTATTGCTGAACCCGCCCGTGAAACGCTCAGCGCCTCGCTGTCGGATGCCCGTGCGCGCGGTAGCTATATGGGCTTTAGCCGTCTGGGGTTAGCCATAGGTGGTGCCATCGGGTATATCGGCGGCGGCTGGCTGTTTGATATGGGGAAACTGCTCCAGCAACCCGAGTTACCCTGGATGATGCTGGGGATCATTGGCTTCATCACTTTCCTGGCGCTGGGCTGGCAGTTTAGCCATAAACGCACGCCGCGCGGCATGCTGGAACCCGGCGCCTGATTTGATACCTGTGCGTGTCTCCTCCATACTGAAAGGGAACTGACAGTCAATGGAGGAGAAACGTGAAGCTTTATATTTACGATCACTGCCCTTTCTGCATCAAAGCCCGCATGATTTTTGGCCTCAAAAACATCCCCGTCGAACTGATTGTCCTGGCCAACGACGATGACGAAACCCCAACCCGAATGATTGGCCAGAAAATGGTGCCCATTCTGCAAAAAGACGACAGCCGCTATCTACCGGAAAGCATGGACATCGTCCATTACGTCGATCAACTGGATGGCAAACCGCTGCTCACCGGCAAGAAAAATCCTGCTATTGACGAGTGGCTGCGCAAAGTGAACAGCTACGCCAATCACCTGCTGCTGCCGCGTTTTGCAAAATCTGCGTTTGATGAGTTTTCCACCCCTTCGGCACGCAAATACTTTACTGAGAAAAAAGAGGCGATGATTGGCAGTTTTGCCGACCATCTTGCCCATTCCGCTGGCCTGACCAAAAAAATCAGTGAGGATTTGCGCACACTGGATAAGCGCATTGTGCAACCCAATGGTGTAAACGGTGAGCTTTCCGAAGACGACATCCAGTTATTTCCCCTGTTGCGTAATCTGACACTGGTGGCCGGTATCAACTGGCCGACACGGGTTGCTGACTATCGCGACAATATGGCGAAACAGACGCAGATCAATCTGTTATCATCAATGGCGATTTAACGTTTACCGGCGGTGGCTGAGTCATACAGGCTGCCGCTTTTTTCAGTTTTTTCTACTGGCGAAGTTCGCGCTGGTGACACATGCTGCGTTATGTCAGGATTAAGACGATCGCATCGTGTAGAGGAACCCCATGAAGAAGATTTTTTTTGCTGCCGCGTTGATAGTTGGCGGCCTGTTGACCGGCTGTAATCAGCTCACACAGTACACCGTAAGCGAACAAGAAATTAATCAGGCGCTCGAAAAACGCAACAACTTTGCCAAAGATATCGGGCTTCCGGGCGTTGCCGATGCGCATATCGTCCTCAATAACCTCTCCAGCCAGATCGGTCGTGAAGAACCGAACAAAGTGACGCTGACCGGCGATGCAAAGCTGGATATGAATTCGCTGTTTGGCAGTCAGAAAGCAACCATTAAGCTAAAACTGAAAGCGCTGCCAGTCTTTAATAAAGAAAAGGGGGCCATCTTCCTGCAGGAAATGGAAGTGGTGGATGCCACCGTGACGCCGGAAAAAATGCAGTCAGTGCTGCAAACCCTGATGCCTTATCTCAATCAATCACTGCGTAATTACTTTAACCAGCAGCCAGCGTATGTCCTGCGCGAAGACAGCAGCAAAGGCGAAGCGCTGGCGAAAAAGTACGCCAAAGGCATTGAGGTGAAGCCGGGCGAAATCATCATCCCGTTCACCGATTAAATGACAAAGGCGCTGCGGCGCCTTTTTTTACGTGCAAACGAAAACGTTTCCCCTTATCCTTTGTTTCCGGCAAAAATGACATCCCCCAGCCGGAGCATATTGATGACAGCACCCTCCCAGGTTTTAAAGATCCGCCGCCCAGATGACTGGCACCTTCACCTTCGCGACGGCGAAATGTTAAAAACGGTCGTGCCGTATACCAGCGATGTTTATGCACGTGCGATTGTGATGCCTAACCTGGCGCCGCCGATCACTACGGTAGATGCGGCAATTGCCTACCGCCAGCGCATCCTTGATGCGGTCCCTGCCGGACATTCCTTCACGCCGCTGATGACCTGCTATTTAACGGACACGTTGGATCCCGCTGAACTGGAACGCGGCTTTCGCGAAGGCGTGTTCACCGCTGCCAAACTCTATCCGGCAAACGCCACTACCAACTCCAGTCACGGGGTCACCTCCATTGATGCGATCATGCCAGTACTTGAACGCATGGAAAAACTCGGGATGCCGCTGCTGGTGCATGGCGAAGTCACCCACGCCGATATCGATATTTTTGACCGTGAAGCGCGCTTTATTGAGACGGTGATGGAGCCTCTGCGCCAGCGCCTGCCTGGGCTGAAAGTGGTCTTTGAGCACATCACTACCAAAGATGCGGCGGAGTATGTCCGTGACGGTAATGAATTATTGGCTGCGACGATTACACCGCAGCACCTGATGTTTAACCGTAACCATATGCTGGTTGGCGGTATTCGCCCACACCTCTACTGCCTGCCAATTCTGAAACGCAATGTCCACCAGCACGCTCTGCGTGAGCTGGTTGCCAGTGGCTTTGAGCGTGCCTTCCTCGGCACCGATTCGGCCCCACATGCCCGTCATCGTAAGGAATCGAGCTGTGGCTGCGCGGGATGTTTTAACGCGCCAACGGCACTGGCGAGTTACGCGAGCGTGTTTGAAGAGATGAATGCCCTGGCGCACTTTGAAGCGTTTTGTTCACTGAACGGTCCGCGATTCTACGGCCTGCCGGTCAATGACACTTTCGTTGAACTGGTACGTGAAGAGCAGCAGGTACCGGAGAGCATCGCGCTGACCGACGATACGCTGGTGCCGTTCCTCGGGGGCGAAACGGTACGCTGGACGATTAAAAAGTAAAAAAAATCGATGCCGCCTGTTGTAACCTGGCCAGGATAACTGTATAAATAACCAGTATATTCAACAGGGGGCCATTATGCGTATTGAAGTCACCATTGCTAAAACTTCACCTTTACCTGCCGGTGCTATTGACGCCCTGGCAGGTGAACTCTCCCGCCGTATTACTCACCACTTTCCCGATAACGGCGGTAACGTGACCGTTCGTTATGCCGCTGCGAATAATTTGTCCGTGATTGGCGCGACGAAAGAAGATAAAGAACGGATCAGCGAAATTCTTCAGGAAACCTGGGAAAGCGCTGACGACTGGTTCATTAAAGAATAAAAATGCTATGCCGTAGTCTCTTTGCCGGGTCGCCCCGGTTTTTTTCTCTCATCTTTAAGGCAATCTTTTTTGCGGCATCATTTAGTATTCTCCGTTGCCTTCGGAATTGATTATATTTTCACCAGTCACTCAAAATTATTGCACAACATACTTAAAAAGAATGAACAAGATGGTGATTAATTACTCACAAATTCTTAATTTGCAGAAATTTATGCTCCCCCCTCTTTAAAATCTCAGTGAATACCCTTATTTATTGATATACTGAAGTTGCTTCAGATAAAAACGCATTGAACCTCGAAAACCGTTGTCTTGTAACACGAATTAGGGGGCATGATGGAAAAGAATAATGAAGTCATTCAGACTCATCCGCTTGTGGGATGGGACATCAGCACCGTAGATAGCTATGACGCGCTGATGCTGCGTTTGCACTACCAGACTCCAAATCGTCCCGAAACCGATGGTACAGAGGTCGGTCAAACGCTCTGGTTAACCACCGATGTTGCCAGACAATTTATTTCGATATTAGAAGCCGGCATAGCCAAAATCGAATCCGGCGATTACCAGGCCAACGAATACCGTCGGCATTAACGAGACGGACATTCTCACTTAAAAAGGCACCTTCGGGGTGCCTTTGCTATTTCTGGGTTGTATTACGCATTTCACTTATTTACTCTGCATCAAACGCGACAGCAGAGAGAAACTGATGAAATACGACTTAATCATTATAGGCAGCGGGTCCGTTGGGGCAGCCGCAGGTTATTATGCCACTCGCGCCGGGTTAAACGTTCTGATGACCGACGCGCATATGCCACCGCATCAACAGGGTAGTCATCACGGCGACACCCGGTTGATCCGCCACGCCTATGGCGAAGGTGAAAAATACGTTCCGCTGGTGCTGCGTGCGCAGGCGCTATGGGACGAACTCTCCACGCAAAATGAAGAGCCGATTTTCGTCCGCTCCGGCGTTATCAATCTTGGCCCCGCCGGTTCGCCCTTCCTGGCAAACGTCGCGCACAGCGCAAAACAGTGGCAACTGAACGTTGAACAACTGGATGCCGCCGCCATCATGGCGCGCTGGCCCGAAATCCGCGTACCTGCAGACTACACCGGCCTGTTCGAAGCTGATTCCGGTTTTTTACGCAGTGAACTGGCGATCAAAACCTGGATCCGTCTGGCAGAAGAAGCAGGATGCGCTCAACTCTTCAACTGCCCGGTCACAGCCATTCACCATGATGATGACGGCGGGGTCACTGTGGAAACCGCTGACGGCGATTACAGCGCGAAGAAAGCGCTGGTGAGCGCCGGTACCTGGGTTCAGGCTTTGTTCCCCGAGCTTCCCATCCAGCCGGTACGAAAAGTGTTTGCCTGGTACCAGGCCGATGGCCGCTATAGCATCAAGAATAAGTTTCCTGCCTTCACCGGTGAGTTGCCCAACGGCGATCAATACTACGGCTTCCCGGCGGAGAACGACGAACTGAAAATCGGTAAGCACAACGGCGGGCAACTTATCCACGCCGAAGCTGAACGCAAACCGTTTGCCAGCGTCGCCAGCGATGGATCTGAAGCATTCCCGTTCCTGCGCAATATCCTTCCGGGAGTGGGTTGCTGTCTGCACGGTGCGGCCTGCACCTACGACAACTCGCCGGATGAAGATTTTATCATCGACACGCTGCCCGGCCATGACAACACGCTGATCGTGACCGGGCTGAGTGGTCACGGCTTTAAATTTGCCTCCGTATTGGGTGAAATTGCCGCTGACTTTGCCCAGGAAAAGCCATCCGCTTTTGACCTGACGCCGTTCAGACTCTCCCGATTTACGGCATAATCGTTAAATGGCCTCGTAATGAGGCCTTTTTAATGGTGATTACAATATGCGTCGTCTGTTTCTTTATCTGGTCAACAATATTCGCGAGCATTTTATGCTCTACGTTATTTTATGGTCGCTGCTGGCGATTCTTGATGTTATTTATATCCTGTGTTACTGAGCCATCGGCATTGACAAATACTGACAAAAACTGAAAGTTATCTAATTTTTGTTTTGTTTTTTTGAATGACAAAACCCATCCCCTACCCCCCCACAAACCGTCATAAATCGGTCATTTCTGACGAATCCGTTGAATCAAAATCTACACTTAATACAAAATTATTGAATCAACGTTAAATCTCTCTCCCGGTGTTATTTTTTAGTTGCATTTATGTCTCTGTCAGGCCATTTTCATTCAATCCTGAAATATGAAATGGAATTTTTATGCAATTTTCAAATACGCCTCAACGGTATGGTTTTATTTCCGCCATGCTTCACTGGCTAACCGCGTTGGTGGTCTACGGGATGTTTGCACTCGGTCTCTGGATGGTGACGTTGAGCTATTACGACGGCTGGTATCACCAGGGACCGGAATTGCACAAAAGCATCGGGATCCTGCTGATGATGGGCCTGGTCGTTCGGGTCATCTGGCGTCTGATCTCGCCACCGCCGAAAGCGCTGAAAAGCTATTCGGCCCTGACCCGTGCTGGCGCAGCGTTGGGCCATCTCGCGCTATATCTGCTGCTGTTTAGCATTGTCATCAGCGGTTATCTGATCTCGACGGCGGACGGTAAACCGATCAGCGTTTTCGGCTGGTTTGATGTCCCGGCCACCTTCGCGGATGCTGGCGTTCAGGCCGATCTCGCCGGAAGCGTACACCTGTGGCTGGCCTGGACCGTCGTTATTCTTTCCATTCTGCATGGCCTGATGGCCTTTAAACACCACTTTATCGATAAAGACGACACCCTGAATCGCATGTTGGGTAAGTCGTCATCTGACTATGGAGCTCAAAAATGAAAAAAAGCCTGCTGGGTTTAACTCTCGCCTCTCTGCTGTTCACCACCGGTTCTGCCATCGCGGCGGATTATAAAATTGACAAAGAAGGACAACATGCCTTTGTTAATTTCCGTATTCAGCACCTGGGATACAGCTGGTTGTACGGCACGTTCAAAGACTTCGACGGAACCTTTACCTTTGATGAAAAGGATCCCGCCGCCGATAAAGTGAATGTGACGATCAACACCAACAGCGTGGATACCAATCACGCCGAGCGTGATAAACACCTTCGCAGCGCTGATTTCCTCAATGTCGCGAAATTCCCGCAGGCGACATTCACCTCCACCAACGTGAAAAAAGACGGTGACGAACTGGATATCACCGGGAATCTGACGCTAAACGGCGTAACAAAGCCGGTGACGCTGGAAGCGAAGATGATCGGTCAGGGTGACGATCCGTGGGGGGGTAAACGCGCAGGCTTCGAAGCCGAAGGTAAAATCAAGCTGAAGGATTTCAACATCACCACCGATCTGGGTCCTGCCTCGCAGGAAGTGGAGTTGATTATCTCAGTTGAAGGCGTACAGCAGAAGTAAACGAGGAATGATGCCGGATGGCGATGTTGTCGCCGCCATCCGGCCACACCATTACTCGGCAGGATCCGGAATACCCAGTTTCGTATTCAGTCGTCCACGCGACTTGTTGAAGATTTTATTGCCGTTCTCGCGTCCTGCGCGCAGGCGACGTTGCTCTTCTTCAGGTAATGCGCTCTCTTCGCAACAGATCTCGCTACAGCAGCCGTTGTACTTTTGCGCACATGCCGGGCACTGAATAAACAGCAGATGGCAGCCGTCATTATTACAGTTGGTGTGGCTGTCGCACGGCGCACCACATTGATGACAATGCGCAATCACCTCATCTGAAATACGCTCACCCATGCGCTCATCAAACACAAAGTTTTTGCCGATGAAACGTACCGGTAACCCCTGCTCGCGGGCCTTGCGTGCATATTCAATGATACCGCCTTCAATGTGCCACACTTTACTGAAGCCATTGTGCTTCATCCAGGCGCTGGCTTTTTCGCAGCGAATACCACCGGTACAATACATCACTATCTTTTTATCTTTGTGTTCCTGCATCATTTCGACCGCTTTGGGTAACTGCTCGCGGAACGTGTCGGCCGGGATTTCCAGCGCGTTCTCAAAATGGCCCACTTCGTATTCGTAGTGGTTACGCATATCAATGAACAGCGCATCCGGGTCGTCGAGCATCGCGTTCACTTCCGCGGCCTTGAGATAGTCGCCGACATCGCTGGCATCAAAACTCGGGTCCTCAATGCCATCCGCCACAATCCGCTCACGCACTTTCATTCGCAGCACCCAGAAGGATTTCCCGTCATCTTCCAGCGCAATGTTCAGACGCACGCCGTCAAGTGCCGGATCAAAGGCGTACAGCTGCTGGCGGAACGTCTCTACCTGACTTTGCGGTACGCTGATTTGGGCGTTAATCCCTTCATGCGCCAGATAGATGCGACCGAAAACATTCAGCGCGGTTAACTTTTGATACAACGCATCGCGTGTGGCCTGCGGGTCTGCGATGGTAAAATATTTGTAGAACGAAATGGTCGTGCGCGGCTCAGTTTCAGCCAGCATCCGGGCTTTGAGGGCATCATTGGAAATACGGTTATGTAACACTGGCATGGTGTACGGGTCCTGCGGCAGGTGAAATCAGAATCGGCGGCATCATATAGCAATCCGCGCCAATTTACATCCATACATTTTGCGCTACATTTCTTTCTTCAAAGTAAAAAATTAACAACATTTGCTGAATTTATCGCCATTCCGGAGCCACAAATTTTTTCTGACGGCGAAAAAATGCAACAATACAGATAATTGCCCGTTTTAAGGTATACAACAGGAAAGACATGACGAATTTACCTAAGTTCTCCGCAGCACTACTGCATCCACGGTATTGGTTAACCTGGCTCGGTATTGGCGCACTTTGGTTGGTCGTGCAGTTGCCCTATCCGATACTCTATCGCCTTGGTCATATGATCGGTCACCTGGCGTATCGTCTGATGAAGCGGCGGACGAAAATTGCATATCGTAACCTCGAGCTTTGTTTCCCTGAAATGAGTGAGCGTGACCGCCATGCGATGGTGGTTAAAAATTTTGAATCCGTCGGTATGGGCCTGCTGGAAACCGGGATGGCCTGGTTCTGGTCCGATCGTCGCATTGCCCGCTGGACCGAAGTGATCGGCATGGAGCATATTCGTGACGTTCAGGCTCAGCAGCGCGGTATTTTGCTGGTGGGGCTGCACTTTTTAACCCTGGAACTCGGTGCGCGTCAGTTCGGTTTGCAGGAACCCGGCATCGGCGTTTATCGCCCGAATGATAATCCCTTGATCGACTGGCTCCAGACCTGGGGTCGTATGCGCTCAAACAAATCCATGCTCGATCGCAAGGATCTGAAAGGGATGATTAAGGCGCTAAAGAAAGGCGAAGTGGTCTGGTATGCGCCGGACCACGATTATGGCCCGCGCGCCAGCGTGTTCGTCCCGCTTTTTGCCGTTGAACAAGCAGCCACCACCTCCGGCACCTGGATGTTGGCGCGAATGTCTAATGCCTGCCTGGTGCCGTTTGTACCGCGTCGCAAGCCCGATGGCAAAGGCTACCAGCTGATTATGTTACCGCCAGAATGCTCACCGCCGCTGGATGACGCAGAGACCACCGCCGCCTGGATGAACAAGATTGTTGAGAAGTGCATCATGATGGCGCCAGAACAGTACATGTGGCTACATCGCCGCTTCAAAACACGTCCTGCTGGCGTACCTTCCCGTTATTAAATCCTGCATAGCAGCCCCTTTTGGGCTGCTTTCTCACCGTTTTTAGCGATAAAAGCTCCCCACATTGCGACCCTCTGCATCCAGGCGCATAATGAATATGCTTAATTTATATTCGTTTTTTGCCCGATCGCGCCAACAGCGCATCACACGCGGATCGCTATGTCACCCTCTGATACTCCCATAAACTGGAAACGTAATCTCACTGTCACCTGGCTCGGCTGTTTCTTAACCGGCGCCGCATTTAGCCTGGTGATGCCATTTTTACCACTTTATGTCGAACAACTCGGCGTAACGGGCCACAGTGCGCTCAACATGTGGTCCGGACTGGTCTTTAGTATTACGTTTCTTTTCTCTGCGATCGCCTCTCCCTTCTGGGGCGGGCTTGCCGACCGTAAAGGCAGAAAGATTATGCTGCTGCGCTCTGCGCTGGGGATGGCAATAGTGATGCTGCTAATGGGCCTTGCGCAGAATATCTGGCAGTTTCTGGTGCTGCGCGCGCTGCTCGGGTTGCTGGGCGGATTCATTCCCAACGCCAACGCCCTCATCGCCACCCAGGTCCCACGCAATAAAAGCGGTTGGGCGCTGGGAACGCTCTCTACCGGCGGCGTCAGCGGTGCATTACTCGGCCCGTTAGCGGGCGGCCTGCTCGCCGACCAGTACGGCCTGCGCCCGGTTTTCTTCATCACCGCGACGGTACTGCTGATCTGTTTCTTACTGACGCTGTTTTTTATTCGCGAAAACTTCAAACCCATCAGCAAGAAAGAGATGCTGCGCGTCCGGGAAGTGGTTGCTACACTTAAAAACCCGAAACTGGTGCTGAGCCTGTTCGTCACCACGCTGATCATTCAGGTCGCGACCGGTTCCATTGCACCGATTTTGACCCTCTATGTGCGGGAGCTGGCGGGTAACGTCAGCAATATTGCGTTTATTAGCGGGATGATTGCCTCCGTACCTGGCGTCGCCGCATTGCTCAGTGCGCCAAGATTAGGCAAGCTGGGCGACCGTATCGGACCGGAGAAAATCCTCATTGCGGCGCTAATCTTCTCCGTTCTGCTGCTGATCCCGATGTCTTCTGTGCAGACCCCGTGGCAACTGGCGGTACTGCGCTTTTTACTGGGCGCTGCCGACGGCGCGCTGCTGCCGGCGGTACAAACGCTGCTGGTCTATAACTCCACAAACCAAATCGCCGGGCGCATCTTTAGTTATAACCAGTCGTTCCGCGATATCGGCAACGTCACCGGCCCGCTCATGGGAGCAGCGATTTCCGCTAACTACGGCTTCCGTGCCGTCTTCCTGGTCACTGCCGGGGTGGTATTGTTTAACGCCATTTATTCCTGGAACAGCCTGCGCCGTCGTGCTCTCACGCGAACAGCGGGATGATTTTTCAGCATTCATACTTGCATAACCGGAGAATCAGCTATTCTTTCCCTGATTACCTCATCAAATCAAAGGGAGACTCAGATGACCATGTATGCAACGCTGGAAGAAGCCATTGACTCAGCCCGTGAAGAATTTATGGCGGACCATCCTGAGCTTGAACAGGACGAAGCCAATGTACAGCAGTTCAACGTGCAGAAGTACGTGCTACAGGATGGCGACATCATGTGGCAGGTCGAGTTTTTTGCCGATGAAGGCGAAGAAGGCGAGTGCCTGCCGATGCTCAGTGGCGAGGCCGCGCAAAGTGTCTTTGACGGCGACTATGATGAGATAGAGATCCGCCAGGAGTGGCTGGAAGAGAATACACTGCATGAATGGGATGAAGGCGAATTTCAGCTTGAGCCCCCGCTGGATACCGAAGAGGGTCAAACCGCAGCCGATGAATGGGATGAACGGTAATTACTCGTAAGGGCCGTGATGCATGTCCAGCGGCAACAGCAGCGTGTCAAACACCAGCGAGAACGGCAGATCGAGGATAGTGACATAACGCCATGCTGAATCCCGGACATCCCACTGCACTCCCGGATAGTACTGGTTGCCATGCCCCTGTCCGGGGATTGTCCGGCTGATAATGCTGCCGCACCCGCTTAACAGCATCACCATGATGCCCACCGCTACGATTCGCACGTGATACCTCATTAATCGTTTTCTTCAGTATAAAAAAATACCGGCGCAAGCCGGTATTTTTCAGATGATTTCGCCGGGTGGCGCTTACGGCGTCTTCAGCGTCTGTGGGTTCAGGGTGATACCCTGATAATAACTCACCCACGATGAATACTTCTCTGGCGAATTCCAGACACGATAGTGCAAACGCGCCATCGTCACCGGATCGCTTAGCAGTACCAGACGACGGTCGCGATTCAGTTTTTCCGGGGTCTCGTTCAGCGCCTGCTCAACGTGACGATCGCGGGCAATCTCCAGTACCTGGCTTGCACGGTGACGTGCCGTCGCCATCGCAGTGGCCAGCGCGTTAAACGATGGGTTAAACACCGCGTGCATGAAGCCATCGTCAAGCGAGCGGTTGCGGTTCATCACCAGATACTTGTCGGTATCCACCAGCACCTGCGGCGGCGAATATTCTTCCGGGATCAGGAACAGCTTCCAGCGTTTGGTACGCAAACCGACCGTTGAACGGCTGGAGATCACCGAAACAAACGGTGACAGGATCAGCGAGAAGACAATCGGTGCCAGCCAGAACAGGAAACGCAGATCCAGCCACGCCATACCGACCGCCCATACCAGACCCAGCAGCAGTTGCGAACCATGACGCATAAACGCTTCGCCCCACGGCGTAGAGTCATCGTCACGCTGCGGCGAGTTCCACACCACTTCCCAGCCCAGGAAGGCGCTCACCACGAAGACGGTGTGGAACAACATACGCACCGGCGCCAGCAAGACGGAGAACAACACCTCCAGCAGCAGCGACAGCGTCACGCGAATAAAACCACCGTACTCTTTGGTGCCTTTACACCAGATGAGCAGAATACTCAGCAACTTCGGCAGGAACAGCAGCACCATTGTCGAGGCAAACAGGGCTATTGCCAGTTCAGGACGCCACTGCGGCCAGACCGGGAACAGCTGGCGCGGTTGCAGGAAGTATTGCGGCTCGGTAAGCGCATGGACTACCTGCAGCGCAGTCGACAGCGCGAGGAACATAAACCACAGCGGCGCGGAGAGATAAGACATCACCCCGGTCAGGAACACGGCGCGGTGAACCGGATGCATCCCTTTTACAAGGAACAGACGGAAGTTCATCAGGTTGCCATGACACCAGCGCCGGTCACGCTTCAGCTCATCCAGCAGGTTCGGCGGAAGTTCTTCATAGGAACCGGGCAGATCGTAAGCAATCCACACGCCCCACCCGGCTCGACGCATTAATGCCGCTTCCACGAAGTCGTGCGACAGGATGGAACCGGCGAAAGAGCCTTCACCCGGCAGCGGCGCCAGCGCACAGTGTTCGATAAACGGCTTCACGCGGATGATGGCGTTGTGCCCCCAGTAATGGGACTCACCCAACTGCCAGAAGTGCAAACCCGCGGTGAACAGCGGTCCGTATACGCGCGTCGCAAACTGCTGACAGCGCGCATACAAGGTGTCCATGCCGGACGCCTTCGGCGATGACTGAATGATCCCGGCGTTCGGGTTCGCTTCCATCAGACGCACCAGACCACTCAGACACTCACCGGTCATCACCGAGTCAGCATCCAGCACCACCATGTAACTGTACTGGCTGCCCCAGCGACGGCAGAAGTCATCAATGTTACCGCTTTTACGCTTCACACGACGGCGACGACGGCGATAGAAAATCTGTCCTTCGCCCTGCACTTCAGCAATCAGCTCCATCCACGCCTTTTGTTCAGCAACGCAGATATCGGGGTTGTAGCTGTCGCTAAGAATATAGACATCGAAATGTTCGCCGTTGCCGGTCGCTTTTACTGATTCCCATGTCGCGCGCAGGCCAGCAAAAACACGATCAACGTCTTCATTACAGATAGGCATAATCAGCGCGGTACGGTGCTGCGGATTCAGCGGTTCGTCACCGACCGTTGACGCCGAAATACTGTACTTATCGCGACCAATCAGCAGTTGCAGGAAGCCCATCAACGCGGTCCAGAACCCGGCGGAAACCCAGCAGAACAGCATCGCAAAGAGGATCAAAATACCGGTTTGCAGCATGTACGGCAGCAACTGCATGAAGGAGACCCACAGGTCCTGCCCAACCATATCCGCCGGATTGATCAGCGCCCAGCCCTGATACGGCAGAATCGTCTTCATGTACCAGGTCGCGACGACCGTCTGCGCCAGCGTCAGCAGCAGCAGCGTATAGCGACGAAGGGTGCCAACGGTACGCCACTTCTGCTCGCTTTCCTGTTCTTCTTTCGTCAGACGCGCGAGATAGCGCGGCGTAACGTCACGTCCACGCAGACGATCCCAGAAACGCCCAACCGGGTTGGTGCGCCAGGGATCGGGAAACATCGAAGAACGTTTGGCTTTAGGCATTGCCTGAAGCTGATCGCGCCCTTCGTCATCTTTGATCAACTGCCCTTCGCCCAGCGAGTCTGGCCAGGCTTGTTGCAGACGCGCTTTGACAGAACCCTGCGGTGAATCGTCTTCTCGCGAGTAACGGCGATGCTCGGCATCCAGCGCTTCATGCACTGCGCGGATGTCAGTTGTCGGCAATGCCGCTTTCTCGATCTCCGAGAGCGGCATGGCGTCAATGTACTCAGTTGTCTTATTCATTGGCAGGTAACTGGTAGCTCCAGGTTTCACTCAACGTCTGATCGGCATTGACTAATGCCGCACGCATTTCAGTGGTTTTCTTCACATCTTTCACTTTCACGCGCATCGTCATACGCCAACCTTTGGTGATCGGGTTGTAACGGACTGTTGTTTCCACGATCTCGCCGTTGTCGCCAATGCTGGTTTGCGCGGTGACCGGGGTATCCTGCGGCAGTTTTTTCATGTCCGTGCCGGTGAAGTCCACCACGAAGGCGATCGTGCCGTCAGGCTGGCGAATGAGATTAGACTGTTTGACATCGCCGGTTGAACGACGCGTCTGCTGCACCCAGGCGTTATCCGGCGCATGAAGTTTGTCTTCATCGCGGCTGAACGTCAGGGTGTATTTAAAGTTCATCTCTTTGCCAGGCTCAGGCAGTTGATCCGGCGTCCAGTAAGCGACGATGTTATCGTTGGTTTCGTCATTGGTCGGGATTTCAACCAGTTCAATCTTACCCTTGCCCCACTCGCCTTTCGGTGTAATCCAGGCGCTTGGGCGCAGATCGTAACGGTCGTCGAGATCTTCAAAGCGAGAGAACTGACGGCCGCGCTGGAGCAGACCAAACCCTTGCGGGTTTTCCATCGCAAAACTGCTCACCGCGAGGTGTTTCGGGTTATTCAGCGGACGCCAGATCCATTCACCGTTGCCGGCATGAATCGACAAACCGTTGGAGTCATGCAGTTCCGGACGATAGTTCGTCGCCGGTGAAGGCTGATTTGGCCCATACAGGAACATACTGGTTAACGGCGCCACGCCCAGTTTACCCACCTTATCACGCAGGTAGACTTTCGACTGCACGTCGACAACGGTGTCACGCCCAGGAATTATCACAAAACGATAGGCCCCGGTCGCACGCGGAGAGTCCAGTAAGGCATAAATCGTCAGGCGCTTGTCAGTTGGTTTTGGACGTTCGATCCAGAACTCACGGAAGCGGGGAAATTCTTCACCTGAAGGCAGCGCGGTATCAATAGCCAGACCGCGCGCAGAAAGGCCATACACCTGACCGGCCCCCAGGACGCGGAAGTAGCTTGCGCCAAGCATGCTGACGATTTCATCGTTTTTGTCTTTGCTGTTGATCGGGTACAACACTTTGAAACCCGCAAAGCCGAGATCTTTTACCGTGTCTTTATCATGCTGAACGTCGCCGAAATTGAAGTAGTCCGGGCTGTATTTGATTCTTTTAACCGTAGTTGCCGTGACTTCATTGATTTTGACCGGCGTGTCGAAGTACATACCCTGGTGGTAGAACTCGAGCTTGAATGGGGTCTTAAGATTGCTCCAGTATGCTTTGTCGCGATTAAACTGGATCTGCTGATAGTCCGCATATTTCATGTCGCGGAAAACGGAGGGCAAGTTACTTTTTGGCGCCTCATAGCCTTTACCGGCTAAGGATTGAGCTTGCTTTGCAACATCATCGATGGAGAAGGCCCAGGCCGACGACGTGTACAGCGTTAACATAACTGCCGCACCCAACCAACGCATTTTCATCATTTGTGGTTTATGTTTCATAATTAGTAAGCACTTCCCCCTTTGTGTGCTTATATCGATCCGATCTATTTTAATGGATAATCAGGCATTAGGACAACTGAATCCCTGCATTGTTCAGCACGCTGGCTCATGGTTTAGACGCCTCGCCGGGCCCTTTTTCACTTTGCGTGCTTATCCTGGAGACAGGTTGTTGTACTTGGTGTAGGGTTGCCACCGACTGTAACGAGTAAACGCCTTACCGATAAGACGATTAGTCTGAGAATCTGAGAATACGAAAACCTTTATGAATCCCGTACCCGCACAGCGTGAATATTTTCTTGACTCCATCCGCGCCTGGCTGATGTTGTTGGGTATTCCCTTCCATATCTCATTGATCTATTCCGGCCATACCTGGCATGTGAACAGCGCCGAGCCCTCATGGTGGCTGACTCTGTTTAACGATTTTATCCATTCATTCCGGATGCAGGTCTTTTTCGTTATTTCCGGTTATTTTTCGTACATGTTATTCCTGCGTTATCCATTGAAACGCTGGTGGAAAGTACGCGTTGAGCGCGTAGGCATTCCGATGCTTACGGCTATTCCCCTGCTGACATTGCCGCAATTTATTATGCTGCAATACGTCAAAGGAAAAGCCGACAGTTGGCAGACGCTCTCACTGTATGAAAAATACAACACGCTGGCCTGGGAATTAATTTCTCATCTGTGGTTTTTACTGGTTCTGGTGGTATTAACAACCGTCAGTCTGTGGATATTTACCCGGATGCGAAAAAACCTGGAGAAAGCGGAAAAAAAACGGCTGGCCGCCGTGTCGATGGGCAAACTGACGCTCATCTTCTTCTTACTGGGTATTGGTTATGCGGTGATACGGCGGACGCTGTTCATTGTTTACCCACCCATTCTCAGCGACGGCTTGTTTAATTTCGTGGTGATGCAAACGCTTTTTTATGTGCCTTTCTTTATGCTGGGTGCGCTGGCCTTTATCTCACCCGAGCTTAAAGCGCTTTTCACCACCCCTTCCCGGGGATGTACGCTGGCGGCGGCTTTTGCTTTCATCGCCTATTTGCTGAATCAGCGCTACGGCAGTGGCGATGCATGGATGTACGAAACGGAATATGTCATCACCATGGTGCTAGGATTATGGATGGTCAATGTGGTGTTTTCTCTCGGCCACCGTTTACTCAATTTCCAGTCAGCCCGCGTCACCTATTTTGTGAATGCGTCACTGTTTATTTATCTGGTACACCATCCGTTAACACTGTTTTTCGGCGCCTATATTACGCCACATATTACCTCGAATCTGTTGGGCTTTATCTGCGGGCTGATCTTTGTGGTTGGCATCGCACTGGTATTGTATGAGATTCATTTGCGCATTCCGCTGCTTAAATTTCTGTTCTCCGGCAAACCGCCGGTCAGACAGGAACAAAGCAAAAAAGTGACCGGCTAATGCCCGCGACCACGTTAAAGCAGCCACTCGACAGGCAATAGCGTCGCCAGTCGCACCAGAACCCGCTTCCAGAATCCTGTGGCGGGTTCTTTTTTTAACACCAGTTCTTCGTCCTGTTGCCGATCCACCCAGTTAATTCGCCCCCAGCGATCGAGGCGTAATTGCCAGGCCGCATCGCGTTGACTCTCAATGAACCGGTTATGGATAAGCGTCGCCAGCGTCTCGCTTTCAATCACAAATCCCATTTCCGTGTTCAGCAACGTGGAACGGGGATCAAAATTCAGTGAACCAATAAACACCTTACGCCCGTCAATACTGAACGTTTTGGCATGCAGGCTGGAACCGGAGTTCCCCGTAAGCCCCCTGTCGTGCAGTACCACCTGACGTTCACGCGTCGGCTTCAGTTCATAGAGCTCGACACCATAACGCAGTAGTTTCTTCCGCCAGCGCGCATAACCGGCATGTACCACCGCGACATCATTGGCGGCTAATGAATTGGTGAGAATCGCAATTTTGACGCCTTTACGCACCAGTTTCAGCAACTGCGCGACGCCTGCACGGGTCGGGACAAAATAGGCAGAAATAATGTCAATCCGCTCCGTCGGCGACCCCATCACGTCAAACAGTCGTTGTGGCAGTAAAGAGTGGCGCTGCGCTTTCCCCTGGCCTTTTAAGGGATCGTCACTTAACAGCCGGGTCTTCGCCCAGATAAGCGGTAGCGTTCCGCGATCGAGATGGGTCATAAACGGGCTGGTTTTCAGTTTATGCTGATATCGACGGGTGATGGGATCGTTGTACCAGGCGTCGGGTAGCTCAATACGTTCGGTGATCTCTTGCTCGGAGAGTGCCAGTACCGATTTCAACGTCGAAACCGACGCGCAATGCCAGTAGCGTTCGAAATCCTCAGCAACCTCCCCGACGACGGGTCCGATGGCCATCACGTCCAGATCGGAGAACAGCGGCTCCTCGCCCGCTCCAAAATAGGCATCGCCAATGTTTCGCCCACCCACCAGGGTGACAACACCGTCTACGGTATAGCTTTTGTTATGCATCCGTCGGTTTAGCCTGGCGAAATCGGTCAGATAACCCAGCATCCGTAGCATGCGAAAAGAGAAAGGATTAAACAGGCGAACTTCAATGTTGGGATGGGCATCGAGCAGTTGCAGAGTGTCATCCAGCCCTGGCGTGTTGTTGTCATCAAGCAACAGGCGCACATGGACACCACGTTTCGCCGCCACCAGAAGAACAGCGAACAGCAGTCGCCCGGACATGTCGTCTTCCCAGATATAGTACTGAACATCCAGCGTGCGCTCCGCCATTTCCGCCAGCCGGTAACGGGCGGCAAAGGCGTCCAGACTGTTATCGAGCGCAAGAATGCCGCACTCTCCGGGGTGATTGTCGCACAGAGGACGCGTGGCGCTGGCGAGGCGAGTCAGCTCATTCATCGCCTTGTTGGGTAAGTAGACGCTGGTAGAGTCGGGTTGTTTCGTCATCATAACAGACAAAGTATATCTGCTCAGGCAAAGCGCGGCGGGTAATAAATTCCGAAACGGTTTTCAGCGCAATTTCAGCGGCGGCGGCTCGTGGATAGCCGTAAACTCCGGTACTGATTGCCGGAAAGGCAATGGACGCGTAGCCATTGGCCAGCGCCAGATTCAGGCTATTAACGTACGCATCCTGTAGCAGTTGCGCTTCGTTATGCTCGCCGCCACGCCAGATCGGGCCGACGGTATGAATGACCGCTTTAGCGGGGAGGTTTCCGGCAAGCGTGATCACCGCATGGCCCGTCGGGCACTCGCCCTGCTGCTGTCTGACTTTCATGCAGGCTTCCAGTAAGGCGGGGCCCGCAGCGCGATGGATTGCCCCATCAACACCTCCGCCCCCCATCAGCGAGGCGTTAGCGGCATTGACGATGACATCAACCGCGACCGTGGTGATATCCCCCTGGATAACATGAATACGCGATTCCATAGAACCTCCTTGCGTCACTCTATTCTGTAAGTGTACAGCAGGGGATACCCTGAAATCGCTTTTTTCGTCTGTTTGTCTGAATGACCTGTTTAGCGGTAGCTGATGTCCATCACCGCCAGTTTTTTCTTCTCATCCAGATAGTGCAAGTTAACTGCGGCGATCTGCTTGAAGTGTTGTGGTGCTTTTAGCAGTTCCTGGGGTGAGTAATAGCGGGTTTGCGTGCGCCCCGTGTTATAGCACGACATTGCAAGGCGTTGTTGCTCCAGACTCACATTGCAGGGCGGTTCTACGATTTGACCGGTGAAATGAATCACCCCGCCCTGTCCTCCCGCATCCGCCATTGCGGTAAAAGAAAACAGGGCAAGAAGCGCGAGCAGCGGAAGGCTTGTTTTACGCGTGACAGATAACAGCATGATGCTTTCCTCAATGAGTATTCATCCTTGAGGGGTGATGTATTCCCTGACGGCGACAGGCCCGGGAGTCACGCATTCCGCGTCACTCTATTCATAGTTCAGCCACCTCGCTTCTGCCAGCATCGACGCATTAATTGTCAGTCAGTTATGACGATTTCACAGAGGGCGGCCACTGTTGCGATAAATGCAGAGACTGGCCGTCAGAAACCGTAACCACGATTTTGACGGTGTCTTGTGCAGAGATATTTAAACTGAGTCTGGTCAAATCAATGGCCTGATTAGCGGGTAGAGACAGGGTCTTTTTCTGTCGTGACTGACTTTGCCCCGCCACACCGTCACGAAGGGCTAAAATCTGCACCTGGCACACACAGGGTTGTGTCAGGGTGACCTGCGGCGTAATCGTGTAAATGTCTCCTTGCTGGGTGGTTGCAAACGTTATCTGATTAGAGAGCGCCGCAAGGAGTAATAAGGTGTTCATGATGTCCTCCCGAAAAAAAACAGGGCTTTCGCCCTGTTTATCGTCAGCACATAAACTGAATTAGTACTGATTAGCGGTGGCGTTGTTGCCAAAACCAACCTGATGCACAAGAACGCTGGAATCGGACGCAGTCTGGTTCACCAGCGCGGCGTTATGTCCACCATACTGGCTCACAGTAATGTCCGAATTTTTGCCGTTCCACTGATCGATGGTGGCGTTGTTTTTGAAGCCGTTTTGAGTCAGATCGATGGTGCTGTTATCTGAGCCCTGGCCCACGTCGGCGCCGTTACCAAAGCCATTCTGATGAATGGTCGTATCAGATTTACGAGCGTCGCTTTGCAGCGCAAGCGCGGCGTTGTTGACCCCTGACTGATAAATGCTCAGGGTCGATTCCGGGCCGGAACTGCTCCCGCCGCCGCCACCACCGCCGCCGCCCCATTGCGGAACAGAACCAGCCAGAGCACTGCCAGAAACCACGATTGCTGCAAATGCTGCCACTTGTAAAAGTTTCATGGTAAACCCCCATCGGATTGATTTAAGCGTCGTCAATGGATTAGCGTTGAATAACGCGAATTGCCATTTGCGACTGTCTCTGCACTACAACTGCTGTTTTTTGCGTACCATACTGAGTAATATTTGCTTTATTTCCAGAACCTTTCTGGATAATCATCGCAGTATTACCGTAATTACTTTGCGATATACTGGCATCATTGGAATGACCCGACTGAGCAACATACGCAAAATTATAAGCTCCTGATTGGTCAACTTTGGCCCGGTTACTTCCACCTTCTTGTGAAACTACCGACAAAAGTTTAGAGCCCTCCTGGCGTATCTTTGCACTATTATTCGTGCCCACTTGACCAATAATGGCTGCCTGATTAAATGAAGACTTACTTAATTCATTTACCGCAAAGTTATATTCGGAATGCGCTAAATCATAACTTGTTGCGGAAGCAATTCCAGGCGCACCCAGTACTGTTAACATCATAAATAACAATTTGTTTTTCATGTTGTCACCCTGGACCTGGTCGCACATCGAGAAAATAACGTTCTCATCAATTTACCTGTTAACGCTAAACGTAATTTGTTA
The DNA here is from genome assembly GCF_002934585.1 of Citrobacter sp. CFNIH10. NCBI lineage: Bacteria > Pseudomonadati > Pseudomonadota > Gammaproteobacteria > Enterobacterales > Enterobacteriaceae > Citrobacter > Citrobacter sp. CFNIH10. The sequence continues at coordinate 3,412,404 of NZ_CP026216.1, read as the reverse complement.
ACGTCGCGTTACGATGAAGAGTATGTCTGCGGAAACATTTTAAATAACTCACCCGCCAGTGGTATTTTTATATTTTCGCTCACACCAAAGTACTAAACAGGGCAGGAATAGCCTGTTATTTGCGCTTATTTTATTTTCTTCACAATTATCGGTCGTGCTTTTTCTCGCCGTCAGTCAGCAGGCTGTAAAGTGGACTTTCCAGGCTATGTTGTACGTTCAAAGAAGAGAGAGATGAGCAAGTCGTGACAAGCCTCGTTTTTTTCGTCATCAAAATGCGCGACGCCGGCGAATGTCATCACTGAGCAATTCCCACACCGATGAAGTACCAGAGCGAATTGTGTTTATTACTTTAAATTCAATTAATTAATATAATTTGTATGATTTTTTAAATCTGTGCAATAACGGCTGGATGTACAACTTTACTATCAAATCTAAACTTAAAAAAAGCCTTAAGATAACAAATTAATATATATTTTTACATTCTGTTACATGTTTAACACTTGCTTTAAGATTTGTAATGGCTAGATTGAAATCAGTTGTAGTTCATTTGTATTAATATTTGCCCCGTTCGGGCTGATTCTTATTTTACTACACACAGCAGTGCAACATCTGTCAGTACTTCTGGTGCCTCATTTCTGCAGGCAACTGTCAGATGTGCGACTAAAAAAGTGGGGTTTCATCATGTTTAATGAATTCCATAGTATTCATGGTCATACATTATTGTTGATCACCAAACCATCCCTGCAAGCTACAGCATTATTGCAGCATTTAAAACAATCTCTGGCCCTCTCCGGAAAACTGCATAATATTCAGCGTTCTCTGGATGATATCTCCTCCAGCTGCATTGTTTTAGTCGATATGATGGAAGCGGATAAAAAGCTCATCCATTACTGGCAGGATAACTTAAGTAGGAAAAACAATAATTTAAAGACGTTATTGTTGAACACGCCCGATGATTATCCCTACCGGGATATTGAAAACTGGCCGCATATCAATGGCGTTTTTTACGTAGCGGATGACGAAGAGCGTGTCGTAAACGGTTTGCAAGGGATCCTGCGGGGAGAATGTTACTTCTCACAGAAACTGGCCAGTTATCTGATCACTCACTCAGGTAATTATCGCTACAACAGCAGTGAGTCAGCCCTCCTGACTCATCGCGAAAAAGAGATCCTGAATAAGCTGCGTATCGGCGCCTCTAATATCGAAATCGCACGTTCACTGTTTATCAGTGAAAACACGGTCAAAACGCATCTTTATAATCTTTTCAAAAAGATAGCTGTCAAAAACCGTACCCAGGCGGTTTCGTGGGCAAATGATAACCTCAGGCGATAACGCCATGAAACGCTATTTAACCTGGCTTGCAGCGGCGCAGTTGCTGTTCGCTGCCAGCACGACGCAGGCTGTAGAAGTTGAAGTTCCTGGGCTCTTAACTGACCACACGGTTTCGTCTATTGGCCACGATTTTTATCGTGCGTTTAGCGACAAATGGGAAAGTGATTATCCAGGCAATTTGACCATCAATGAGCGACCCAGTGCACGTTGGGGAAGTTGGATCACAATAACGGTTAATCAGGACGTTATATTCCAGACTTTTTTATTTCCAACGAAAAGAGACTTCGAAAAAACTGTTGTCTTCGCGCTGGCACAAACTGAGGATGCCTTAAACCGACGGCAAATAGATAAAACACTATTGAGCACCGGCGATTTAACGCATGACGAATTCTAAAAAGTGATTTTTGTCCGGAGGCTGTAATGCGTGTCAAACATGCAATAGTAGTACTCATGCTTATTTCGCCATTAAGTTGGGCCGGAAATATGACCTTCCAGTTCCGTAACCCTAACTTTGGTGGAAATCCCAATAACGGTTCTTTTTTACTGAATAGCGCCCAGGCGCAAAACTCTTATAAAGATCCCAGTTATAACGACGATTACGGAATTGAAACTCCCTCCGCGTTGGATAACTTCACTCAGGCCATTCAGTCACAAATATTAGGTGGGCTGTTGACCAATATTAACACGGGGAAACCCGGCAGGATGGTGACCAATGATTTCATTGTGGACATTACTAACCGGGATGGTCAGTTGCAGCTAAACGTCACGGACAGGAAAACGGGCAAAACATCGACGATCGAAGTGTCGGGTTTACAGTCGCAATCTACCGATTTCTAAGTACCGCCACGTAAGGACAATCATCATGCAGCGCTTACTTGTATTCGTCGCCGTCATTTTACTGAGCGGATGCTTAACCGCCCCGCCAAAAGAAGCCGCTAAACCGACCTTAATGCCCCGTGCGCAAAGTTATAAGGATTTAACGCATTTACCGATTCCAACGGGTAAAATTTTTGTCTCTGTGTATAACATTCAGGATGAAACCGGGCAGTTTAAACCCTACCCGGCCAGTAACTTCTCAACAGCCGTCCCACAAAGCGCCACTGCGATGCTGGTCACCGCGCTGAAAGATTCCCGCTGGTTTGTTCCACTGGAGCGCCAGGGACTGCAAAACTTGCTGAATGAACGTAAAATCATTCGTGCCGCTCAGGAAAATGGGACTGTCGCCATCAACAACCGAATCCCGCTACAGTCGCTGACGGCGGCAAACATCATGGTTGAAGGGTCGATTATCGGCTACGAAAGTAACGTGAAATCCGGCGGCGTCGGTGCGCGTTACTTCGGTATCGGCGCAGACACGCAATACCAGCTTGACCAGATTGCGGTGAACCTGCGCGTAGTCAACGTCAGCACCGGTGAGATCCTCTCCTCGGTCAACACCAGTAAAACCATTCTGTCTTATGAAGTGCAGGCTGGGGTGTTCCGCTTTATCGATTATCAGAGACTGTTGGAAGGTGAAATTGGCTACACCTCCAACGAACCGGTGATGTTGTGCCTGATGTCCGCCATTGAGACGGGCGTCATCTTCCTCATCAACGATGGTATCGATCGTGGGTTGTGGGATTTGCAGAATAAAGCCGATCGCCAGAACGACATTCTGGTGAAATATCGTCATATGTCGGTACCGCCGGAATCCTGATGATCAGGATAAAAAAAAGCGTGAGGATTTCCTCACGCTTTTTTATTTTCCGCAACGGTTCGCGTACTGTGTCTTTCTCGCCGGGCCGCCAGCCACAGTCCGCTGTTTTTCATGGCATAGCCAAAGAGCAAACCGACCGCCAGTGAAGGCAAGACCAGTTTCCAGTCCCCCTGCCCGGCAAACGTGGCGCATGCACCGATAAATGTGCCTGGCACAAATGACAGTAAAACTTGCTTTGCCTGAATACACATCAGGAAGGCCACCACGCCGGTAATCACATAACCCACCAGTTCGAGATGCGGCGTCAACGCGCTACCGTAAATAATGACCAACGCCCACACCACGCCGCTCAACAGCGTGGAGGCCGAAATGGCCAACCCCTTTAACCCACCCTGCGGACAGGCGAAATAGGCGGTACAGCCTAAAAAGCCAGCCCAACTGAGTAAGCCAAGAGACACGGCCACCCATACCCAGATACCGGAGAGAATGCCCGTTGTGATTGCAATGGAAAGAAGTATGTTCATGCCGCGCATGATAGCAGAAAACGACAATATGAATGAGATCACGCACACAATTTATGCAATGATTGAATCAAGTTGCATACAAAAGTGATATATATCACAATTATTCGTCAGTCTCTTCTTCCAGTTCATCCCACATTGCGCCAATGGCATCGCGTGTTAACGGCGCCATCGTTCGCCAGAAAGGGGTTGCGGCGTGCGCTTCCACTTTACCGAGGAAGGTATCGCACCACGGAATGATGTAGTCCGCGAACAGAGTTTCCTGCGCCTCGCTTTCATCCTCCGCAGACTGATCTTCCAGCCAGGAGGCGGCCAGCAGCAACGTACCAATATGATCGGCTGGCGTTTCGCCAAGCGGCATACCTCGTGCAGAAAGGAAGGAGCGCACTTCTGATTCTGTCGCCCCTTCCACCCACGCGCTGCGATACGGTGGCACCGCGCACTCCGCACCGACAAACAGCGCGTTGTAATCCGCCGCCAACGGGGTCATATCACAGCTTTTCTGCAGACGCGCTAACAGTTCATCTTGCTCAAGCGGCCAGCTCGCCTGGAGTTTACCTTCGCGAATCAGGGTAAAAAGCGGAACCAGCAAAGGATCCTGCGGTTGACGGTAATACAGCGATCCCAGTACGCGGCACAGGATTGAAAACTCGTTCATCAAAATATTCCAGCTCGTGGTAGTTAAAGTTCAGCAAATTCAGGAATCGGCGCCATTCCGCGTGATTCCAGGAAATTGAGTAATCGTTTCGGGGTCACGTTCAAAATACGATCTTCCGGGAAATTCACTTCTTCGATAATTTTCAGACACTCACCGAAATCGCCCATTGTAAAGGCGGTATGAGAATCTGAGCCCAACGCCACCCAGCCGCCAGCATCACGTACCGCTGCCGCTACCGCGCGACAGTTTGCTTCACTGCCTTTGCGTGAATGAAGGAAGGAAGAGTTGTTAATCTCCAGTGCAACATTGTATTTTGCCGCAGCCTCAGCAATTGCCGTGATATCAACGGGATACTTCGGGTTTCCAGGGTGGCTAATGATATGCACAACGCCGCTCGCCATGGTGGCGATCATCGCCTGCGTATTAGTGGCTTCATCGTGGGGGGCGAACACCGGCTCATGGAAGCCCGCGATGATCAGATCCAGTGAGGTGAGCATCGGCCCGGTACAGTCGATTTCACCTTCGATATTTTTGATATTTGCCTCAATGCCTCGCAGGATCCCGACCCCATCCACCACGCGCGGCCAGATACGCATATTGATGAAATGCCAGTGGTGTGGAGCATCCGCCATGTCCGGACCGTGATCGGTAATTGCGAACAGTTTCAGTCCCTGACGCTTCGCCTGGGCGATGTAATCGCTCAGAGTACTATAAGCATGGGTGCTGGCGACGGTATGCATATGCAGGTCAACGGGATACATGTCTCTCTCCTGTGGTCATTTTTCGACAAGGATAGCAGGAATCGCCTGCGTTTATTAGTCGAAACCCGGCAGATGCCGGGTTTCCCTTAGTAACCGCGCTGACGGTCAACCTGCCCGGTCACCGCTTCGCCGTTTTCCAGATGCGAAATCGTGCGGGAAATATAGGCGACGGCTTCAGCAGGACGCGTGACTGCCGCAATGTGCGGCGTCATCGCCACACGCGGATGTTTCCACAGCGGACTATCCGCAGGCAGCGGTTCACGACTGAAGACATCCAGCATCGCCCCTTTGAGTTTATTACTGTTCAGTGCGGCGAGCAGATCATCTTCATTAACGTGCACGCCACGCGCGAGATTCAGCAGATACGCCCCATCCTGCAGTTGGTCAAGCAGTTTGCCATTGATAATGCCGACCGTTTCCGCCGTATTGGGCAGCAGATTTATCAACACGCGAGTCTGGCTAAGGAATGCGCCTAACTCTTCAGTGCCTGCGAAACTCTCAACGCCAGGCCAGGTTTTACGACTGCGACTCCAGCAGCGCAGCGGGAAACCCCAGGCCTGCAAACTTTCAGCCACTTTCGCGCCCAGTACGCCAGCCCCCATAATTCCCACGGTAAACGCCTCGCGCGTATATTCCGGCAGCGGTCGCCATTGGCTCTCGTTTTTCAGCGCCTGGTAATCATCAAAACGGCGGAACCAGTGCAGCACCTGACTGACCGCGTATTCCTGCATCTGCAAGCCCATACCGGTATCTTCGAGACGAAAGAGAGGAATGGCAGGATCCAGCATCGTGGGATGGGCTTTCAGTTTGCTCAGGATCGAATCTACACCCGCCCCAAGTGCGAACACCGCCTTAAGTTTACGCCCTTCCAACATTTCTACCGGTGGATGCCAGACCAGCGCATAATCTGCCGGATCGGTATCGCCCTGCTTCCACTCCCGGACTCTGGCACCCGGAATAGCCTTTTCCAGGGCAGCGATCCACCAGGGGGTATCAAACGTAGGGTGATAGAAAATGATATCCATATTGACTCCTGCGGGTTGTTGTGCGGAATTTTTCGCACTTATTATCATCGTTTTCAAAGGGATCATCAGCATAGCAAATTCGCTGGCGCTGGCAAAAAAAGCAGTTTTCGCCTAATTAACCTACAGGTTGCTTGAAGTTTGTATAAACGCACGATTTTTTGGAAAAGTTGATTGACGCAGGCGGTGTATTTCCCTAAATTAGCGCCCGTTCCAGTCGTTGAGGAACAACAATATGGTGAGGTGTCCGAGTGGCTGAAGGAGCACGCCTGGAAAGTGTGTATACGGCAACGTATCGGGGGTTCGAATCCCCCCCTCACCGCCATATTTCAGATAAGAGCCGGTACTTATGTATCGGCTCTTTTCTTTTATATTCCTCAATGGGGGGGATGAGAATCCCCGACCGGGTTCGACAACGGGCGCAGCCCGTTGGACGGAATGGCCGCAGGCCATGACGCCCGCAGGGCGAGCGAAGCGAGTCAATCCCCCCCTCACCGCCATATTTCAGATGAGAGCCGGTACTTATGTATCGGCTCTTTTCTTTTATATTCCCCAATGGGGGGATGAGAATCCCCGACCGGGGGTCGACAACGAGCGAAGCCAGTCAATCCCCCTCACCACCCTATGTGACATTCGCCTAAAAAACAAAGCCCGGTTTTCCCGGGCTCTGAGCGCAAAGATTGCTAACTTAACTGTACGCATTCAGCGTTCGTTGGCAGAGCGCCGAGCGAACGCAATCATCTTTATTGAAGCGAACAATCCCTATCATTTCATCTTCTTTAAAGCGGGCCAGCGCGTCACTGAGCCCTGACTGAACATGAGGGGGTAAATCGCACTGGGTAATGTCCCCGTTGACGATAACCGTCACATTCTCCCCGAGGCGCGTTAAGAACATCTTCATTTGCGCAGCAGTGACGTTCTGAGCCTCGTCAAGAATGACCACTGCATTTTCAAATGTACGTCCGCGCATGTAGGCGAACGGCGCGATTTCCACCTTACCGATTTCAGGTCGCAGGCAATACTGCATAAAAGATGCCCCGAGTCGTTTAACCAGCACGTCATAAACCGGCCGGAAATAGGGAGCAAACTTCTCCGATACATCTCCAGGTAAGAAGCCGAGATCTTCATCAGCCTGCAGAACTGGACGGGTGACAATGATCCTGTCTACATCTTTATGTATCAGGGCCTCTGCTGCTTTTGCCGCACTGATCCAGGTTTTACCACACCCGGCTTCGCCCGTAGCGAAAATCAGTTGTTTACTCTCGATAGCATTCAGGTAGTGCGATTGAGCCTCATTGCGCGCCATGATTGGCGTGGCGTCGCGACTGTCGCGCGCCATGCCAATCGCTTCTACGCCACTCATCTGCACAAGCGAGGTGACCGATTCTTCTTCACGCTGTTTATGACTGCGTGAGTCCCGTCTCAGCACACGTTTTGCTTCACGACGAGCTTTGATCACTGCTTTTTGTCTTCCCATGGATAGCACCTTGAGTTGTTGGTATTCATCACACGCGCCGTTGGCAGCGCGATTATGCGCACGAACATCTGCGGGTTGGCTTCCTTGTAAGCCATTGCTTGCCTTTCGAATAGACGCCACACACGGCTACGCGCACCGAATATGGCGTCAGTAACACGAAGAAGAGGGGAAAATGAGAGAAATTTAGCGGTGACGAGATGGCTACCGGAGGAGAGACTTCCGCGTAATAGGCTGCAAAAACTGTCAGAAACGTGTCCACGAGAGGACTTTACCATTCGCGATCTCCATAGTGAATAACCATCACTGCCGGGAACTACCGCTATTACGTATAATTACATCAGAACTTAGCAATAACGCAACAATATTTTTACCTGACGTTAACTAAATTCTCATTTCTGTTGGCAACAGTCTCTTACGGAGATATTACAAAATTATTTCAAAAAACGGATCATATAAAAAAAGAATATTTTCAGCCGCGTGAGACGCAACATACCCCGCCCACAGACGGGGTATCACTTTCAGGCTTCAAGCAGAGACTGGCCCAGATAGCGATCGGCCTGCTTGATTCCCGGTAGCGCGAAGAAATAGCCGCCGCCAATCGGCTTAACGTACTCTTCCAGCGCTTCGCCGTTTAGCCGCTTCTGCACGGTCAGGAACCCTTTTTCCAGGTCGTGTTGATAGCAGACAAACAGCAATCCCATATCAAGCTGTCCGGATGGCGTCACGCCAAGGGAGTAGCTGTATCCACGACGCATCATCAGGCTCGACTGCGTCTGCGCCGTGCGTGGATTCGCCAGACGAATGTGGCTGTCCAGCGCAATGACGTTGCCGTCCGGGTCGCTGGCGTAATCCGGCACATCATGTTCGTGCTGCATCCCCAACGGAGCGCCGGTGTGCTTATCGCGGCCAAAAATGGTTTGCTGCTCTTTGAGCGGCGTGCGATCCCAGAATTCGACGCGAAACTGAATAAGACGAACAGCCTGATAAGATCCGCCAATGGCCCACGCCGGTTCCCCCTGCTCCGCCGTCACCCACACCACGTCCTGCATCAGCTTTACATCGCTGCTGTCCGGATTCGCCGTACCGTCTTTAAAGCCCAGTAAATTGACCGGAGTCTCTTTACCCTTACTGCGCGCCGCATGGTCGGATATAAACCCTTCTCGCTTCCAGCGAACGCTCAGCAAATCCGGCGTATGTTTGATGATATCGCGCAGGGCATGGATCACCGTGTCCTGGGTGTTAGCGCAAATCTGTAGTAACACATCGCCATGGCATAACGCCGCATCCAGAGAGTCATTCGGGAAACGGGTCATTTTCTGCAACGTCTTTGGCATCTGCGCCTGTAGGCCAAAGCGCGTATCGAACAGCGAATGCCCCACCGACAGCGTCATGGTCAGGTTATCCGGCGCGATGAAGGCGCCGAGGATCCCGGAGTCCATTGGTGGCATACGCGGGTTCGGCGTTTCCGGTGCCGGGCCGCCAGTGGTCAGGAAAGCAATACGTTTCGTCAGCAGGCGAAACAATCGTTCGAGCTCACCTTTATCCGATGCCAGAACGTCAAATGCCACCAGCATCATTGAAGCCTGCTGCGGCGTCAAAATACCCGCCTGATGGGGACCGTAAAAAGGCTGAGTCTCGCTACGAGCATCCGGCGACAAGGTTCCCGGCGCGCTTTGCGGCTTTTGCGCATGGGCGACCGGACAACCGCCGGCCAACGCCAGCGCGCCGCCGAGCGCGCCCATTCCTTTCAACAAACGTCTGCGTGACGGTTCGCTCACGCCGTTTTTATTATCATGCTGCATGGTGCTTAATCCAGACCCAGTACACCGCGTAATTGCGCGAGATCTTCCGCCAGCGTCGTAATCGGGCCTTTCAGCGCGTTGCGATCTGCATCGGTCAGTTTATCGTAAGTCTCAAAACCGTCTTTGGTGCGATATTTCGCGAGGATGGTATCCACTTTTTTGAAGTTCGCATCCACTTTTGCTAACAGCTCGCTGTTCTCTTTTTGCAGTTGCGGACGCAGCAGGTTTACGATCTTCTGCGCTCCGTCAACGTTCGCCTGGAAATCCCACAGATCGGTATGGCTGTAGCGATCTTCCTCGCCGCTGATTTTACTGGCCGCCACTTCTTCAATCAGTCCTGCTGCACCGCCAACCACTTTTGACGGTGGGAATGCCAATTCACTGATGCGTTTTTGCAGATCCAGAACGTCGGTATTTAACTGATCGGCGTAGTTCTCCATCCCTTTGACCGAGTTATCGCCAAACAGCGCTTTTTCCAGACGGTGGAAGCCGGTAAATTTCGGGTCGGCGGCTTTTTGTTCGTAATCGTCTTCACGGGCATCGATGCTGCCGTCAAGATCGGAGAATAGCTCAGCAATCGGCTCGATACGTTCGTAATGCTGACGGGTTGGCGCATACAGTGACTTCGCTTTCTCCAGATCGCCCGCCTTAATGGCATCGGTGAAGGCTTTAGTTCCCGCCACCAGTTGCGCGGTCTCTTCGGTCACATAGGCTTTATAGTTGGTGATAGCGCCACCCAGACTCAGTAAAGCGTCACTCTGCGCGGCATCGGCCGTCGCGCTGCCCTTAACAATCAACTTCCCTTTCGGGTTAGTCAGCAGGCCACAGGTCATGTCATATTCGCCCGGTTGCAGATTGGCAGTCATCTTCTGGCTGAATCCCGGCGCGATGTTTTCGCGTTCTTCAACCACCATCACCCCCTTCAGGATCTCCCATTCCAGCGCTTTCTGACTGTGGTTTTGAATGATGAACTGGGTTTTGCCGGCATTAACCGTAATGCTCATCGGCTCACATTGTTTATCCGTTACCGTGACGTTAACCTGCGGAATATCCGCAGCATGGGCAGTAAAAGCAGAAGCAAACAGTGCAGCCATGCCAAGCTGCAGCGCACTACGGCGAAAGTGATTCGTCATGACCATCCCTTTAAATAAGTATGTTGTAACTACATAAGAGTTTGCGTCGCGAAGCGTCAAGGCGCTGCGCGGGACGCGGTTGTGCCTGTGCGCGGCGGCGATGCAAACACCACCAGCGCCGGTATCAGATAGATAAACCAGACCGCAACTTCACTGACGCTCGGAGCTTCCTGGTAGCCAAAAATGCCTTCCATCAAAGTGCCAAACAGCGAGTGCGTCGAAAGAATAGCGCTCATATCAAATGCCACGTCCTGGAAGTGATTCCACAATCCCGCTTCGTGGAAGGCGCGAATCGCGCCTGCAGCAAGACCGGCCGCCACCAGCAAAATGAACAGGCTGGTCCACTTAAAGAAAGCACCCAGGTTCAGACGGATGCCGCCCCAGTAGAGTAAGAAACCAAGAACAACCGCAGTCGCCAGCCCCAGCATGGCCCCCACCGGCGGCCAGATCCCGACATCCTGTTGAAAGGCCGCCAGCAGGAAAAAAACGGATTCCAGCCCTTCACGCGCCACGGCGAAAAAGACCATCATAATCAGTGCCCAGCCGTGGTGATTACCGCGCTGTAATGCGCTGTCGACCGCCTGCTCCAGTTGGACTTTGACGTTGCGCGAAACCTTACGCATCCAGAACACCATCCAGGTGAGGATCACCACAGCAATCACCGCAACGATACCCTCAAACAGTTCCTGCTCCTTCTGCGGAAACTCACCGGTGGTCTCGTTGATGAAGATCCCAAGGCCCAGACACAGCGCCGCCGCCAGAAATACACCAATCCACATCACGCCAATCCAACGGCCTCGTTGGGTACGCTTCAGATAACTGGCTATCAGGCTGACTATCAGCGCGGCTTCCAGCCCTTCACGCAACATAATTAGAAACGGAACAAACATGCCAGACACCCTTAAACGTTATTCTTAGTCAACTGATGCAAAGAAAGGTAAATTACAGTGATAGTGATTATCATTACGGCAAGAGAAAACTCAAGCAGAATGTAATGATAATGATGTCAGAATGTAAACACTTAGCGGGTTAATGATTGTGGCAGGAAGCGATAGCTGAAAAAGACAAAAAAGCCCGCACGAAGCGGGCCTGATTAGTCAGTGAACTGAGACGTTAGCCTTCCTGCAAACGCGATGGCGGTGCGGAATGATAGTGCGCGTCAGCCTCAGCAAAGCGTTTGAGCATCGCCGATGATGGCGCTTTACCCAACAGACTGAAGACGACGATACCGACGCTGCCGAAGATAAAGCCCGGAATGATTTCGTACAGATCCAGCCAACCGAAATGTTTCCAGACGATCACCGTCACGGCACCGATAATCATCCCGGCCAGTGCGCCGTTGCGAGTCATACGCGACCACATCACCGAGAACAGTACCACCGGACCAAACGCGGCGCCGAAACCAGCCCAGGCGTAGCTCACCAGACCCAGCACCCGGTTATCCGGGTTCGCCGCCAGGGCGATCGCCACCAGCGCGACCACCAGCACCATAATGCGCCCTACCCAAACCAGCTCCTGTTGGCTGGCACCTTTGCGCAGGAACGCTTTGTACAGATCTTCGGTAATGGCGCTGGAACATACCAGCAACTGACAGCTCAGCGTTGACATTACCGCCGCGAGAATCGCAGACAGCAGGATACCGGCAATCCACGGGTTAAACAGGATTTGCGCCAGTTCGATGAACACGCGCTCCGCGTTCTGATTCACCGAACCCGCCAGCGCCGGATTGTTGTTGAAGTAAGCGATGCCGAAGAAACCGACCGCGACCGCACCTGCCAGACAGAGGATCATCCAGGCCATGCTGATACGGCGGGCATGAACGATGCTGTGGTGGGAATCCGCCGCCATAAAACGTGCCAGAATGTGTGGCTGACCGAAGTAGCCCAGGCCCCAGCCCATCAGGGAAATGATGGCGACGAAATTCAGCCCTTTGAGCATATCAACGTTCTCAATGCTCTTCTGTTTAATGACTTCCAGCGAATCGCCAAAGCCCCCAACGCTGATGATGACAATCACCGGCGTCAGGATCAGTGCAAAAATCATCAGACTGGCTTGTACGGTATCCGTCCAGCTTACCGCGAGGAATCCGCCAATAAAGGTATAGAGGATGGTGGCCGCCGCGCCTGCCCACAGTGCGGTTTCGTAGCTCATGCCAAAGGTGCTTTCAAACAGACGCGCCCCTGCCACGATGCCGGATGCACAATAAATAGTGAAGAACAGCAGAATTACCAGCGCGGAGATAATGCGCAGAACCCGGCTCTTGTCTTCAAAGCGCCCGGTGAAGTAGTCCGGCAGCGTCAGGGCGTTATTATTATGTTCGGTGTGCACGCGAAGGCGCCCGGCCACCAGTTTCCAGTTGATCCACGCCCCTAACGTCAGGCCGATGGCAATCCAGCTTTCTGAAATCCCGGAAATGAAAATCGCGCCCGGTAAGCCCATCAGCAGCCAGCCGCTCATATCCGACGCGCCCGCAGATAATGCGGTGACAAATGGCCCGAGACTGCGGCCCCCCAAAATATAATCATCAAAGTTCTTGGTTGAACGCCAGGCGATAAAACCAATCAGTATCATGCCAAAAATATAGACACAGAACGTCACCAGCATCGGTGTGCTAATTGCCATAAAATCTCCAGACTCTTCTGTTTTATTGCTCTGCCGGAACGTGGCAAAGCCTGTTGTATTTCCCGGGCGACCGTATCCTGCCGGAAGCGCGGTTTATTCACAATCGATTTAACACATCATTTACATCAAATTTAAATGCAGATGAACACTATTTTCTGGCAGGTTGCACTCTCTCACATTTTTCGCGGTTGCACCTTTTAAAAGTGTTAACTGCCGCAGAGAAAAAGATAGCGTTATTATTTTTCCCAACGTCATACATCTTTCTTTTATTAACATTTCATTCATTTTTAAGCTTGTTATACAGGTCACATTTAACGTGGTTGCACAAAGTTGCAACATAGTAGATATTTCTCGATAACGATAAGCAGTACCTCACCGAACAACAGGAGCAGATGGCATGGGAACCACCACGATGGGGGTTAAACTGGATGACGCAACGCGCGAGCGCATTAAGTCAGCGGCAACGCGAATTGATCGCACCCCGCACTGGTTGATTAAGCAGGCAATCTTTAATTACCTGGAAAAACTGGAAAACGATGACACGCTGCCAGAAATTCCTGCGCTATTGGCCGGAGCCGCCAACGAAGGCGATGAATCCACGGCACCGCAGGAAGAGATCCATCAACCTTTCCTGGAATTTGCCGAGCAGATCCTCCCACAGTCGGTCTCGCGTTCCGCCATTACCGCCGCGTATCGTCGCTCTGAAACTGACGCGGTCTCGATGCTGATGGAACAGGCGCGTCTGCCGCAGCCGGTAGCCGAACAGGCCCATAAGCTGGCTTATCAACTGGCGGATAAACTGCGTAATCAAAAAACAGCCAGCGGCCGTGCCGGTATGGTGCAAGGCTTGCTGCAGGAGTTTTCTCTCTCTTCGCAGGAAGGGGTGGCGCTGATGTGTCTGGCGGAAGCGCTGCTGCGTATTCCGGATAAAGCCACGCGCGATGCCTTAATCCGCGACAAAATCAGCAACGGTAACTGGCAGTCGCACATTGGTCGTAGTCCGTCGTTGTTCGTCAACGCGGCGACCTGGGGTCTGCTGTTCACCGGTCGTCTGGTCTCCACCCATAACGAAGCCAGCCTTTCTCGCTCTCTGAACCGCATTATCGGTAAGAGCGGTGAGCCGCTGATCCGTAAAGGCGTCGATATGGCGATGCGTCTGATGGGCGAACAGTTCGTGACCGGAGAAACCATTGCCGAAGCGCTGGCGAATGCCCGTAAGCTGGAAGAAAAAGGCTTCCGCTACTCTTACGATATGCTGGGTGAAGCCGCGCTGACCGCAGCCGATGCGCAGGCCTATATGGTCTCCTATCAGCAGGCAATTCATGCAATTGGTAAAGCGTCGAACGGACGCGGGATTTATGAAGGTCCGGGGATCTCTATCAAGCTCTCCGCCCTGCATCCGCGTTATAGCCGTGCCCAGTACGATCGTGTGATGGAAGAGCTCTATCCGCGCCTGAAGTCGTTGACGCTGCTGGCGCGCCAGTATGATATCGGCATCAATATCGATGCCGAAGAGGCCGACCGTCTGGAGATCTCCCTCGATCTGCTGGAAAAACTGTGTTTTGAACCTGAACTGGCTGGCTGGAACGGTATTGGTTTCGTCATTCAGGCGTACCAGAAACGTTGCCCGTTCGTCATCGATTACCTGATCGATCTGGCCACCCGCAGCCGTCGCCGCCTGATGATCCGCCTGGTCAAAGGCGCCTACTGGGATAGCGAGATCAAACGCGCCCAGATGGACGGTCTGGAAGGCTACCCGGTTTACACGCGCAAGGTCTACACCGATGTCTCTTATCTCGCCTGCGCGAAAAAGCTGCTCGCCGTACCGAATTTGATCTACCCACAATTTGCGACCCACAACGCCCATACGCTGGCAGCCATTTATCAGCTGGCCGGGCAGAACTACTATCCAGGTCAGTATGAGTTCCAGTGCCTGCACGGAATGGGTGAGCCGCTGTACGAACAGGTCACCGGTAAAGTGACGGATGGCAAACTTAACCGTCCGTGCCGCATTTATGCACCGGTTGGCACCCATGAAACGCTGCTGGCGTACCTGGTGCGTCGTCTGCTGGAAAACGGGGCGAACACCTCCTTTGTTAACCGTATCGCGGATACCACGCTGCCGCTGGACGAACTGGTGGCCGATCCGGTCGAGGCCGTTGAAAAACTGGCGCAGCAGGAAGGTCAGACCGGTCTGCCGCATCCGAAAATTCCGCTGCCGCGCGATTTGTACGGCAAAGGGCGCGAAAACTCTGCCGGTCTGGATCTTTCCAACGAACATCGTCTGGCCTCACTCTCCTCTGCCCTGCTCAACAGCGCGCTGCAAAAATGGCGAGCGTTGCCGATGCTCGAGACACCGGTTGCCGAGGGCGAAATGAACCCGGTGGTCAACCCGGCAGAACCGAAAGACATCGTCGGTTATGTCCGTGAAGCCAGTGAAACTGAAGTCGAACAGGCGCTGCAAAGCGCGGTGAACAATGCTCCTATCTGGTTTGCGACGCCGCCGCATGAACGTGCCGCCATCCTCCATCGCGCTGCCGTGTTGATGGAAGGCCAGATGCAACAGCTGATCGGCATTCTGGTGCGTGAAGCCGGTAAGAGCTTCGCCAACGCCATTGCCGAAGTGCGTGAAGCAGTAGACTTCCTGCATTATTACGCCGGTCAGGTGCGTGACGATTTTGATAATGAGACCCACCGCCCGCTCGGTCCGGTTGTTTGCATCAGCCCGTGGAACTTCCCGCTGGCCATTTTCAGCGGACAAATCGCCGCCGCGCTGGCTGCAGGCAACAGCGTACTGGCAAAACCCGCGGAACAGACGCCGCTTATCGCAGCCCAGGGCATTGCCATCTTGCTGGAAGCTGGCGTACCGCCGGGCGTGGTGCAACTGCTGCCTGGCCGGGGTGAAACGGTGGGCGCGCAATTGACCGCCGACAGCCGCGTGCGCGGCGTGATGTTTACCGGTTCTACCGAAGTGGCGACGCTGCTGCAACGTAACATCGCGACGCGTCTGGATGCACAGGGACGTCCGATTCCCCTGATCGCCGAAACGGGCGGCATGAACGCGATGATCGTTGACTCGTCTGCCCTCACCGAACAGGTGGTGGTCGACGTACTGTCCTCGGCATTTGACAGCGCCGGACAGCGCTGCTCCGCGCTGCGCATACTCTGTCTACAGGATGATATCGCCGACCACACGCTGAAAATGCTGCGCGGCGCGATGGCCGAATGCCGGATGGGCAACCCGGGGCGTCTGACCACCGATATCGGTCCGGTGATCGACAGTGAAGCCAAATCCAATATTGAACAGCATATTCAGGCTATGCGGGCGAAAGGTCGTCCGGTATTCCAGGCGGCGCGTGAAAACAGTGAAGATGTCCGTGAATGGCAAAGCGGTACATTCGTTGCGCCAACGCTGATCGAACTGGAAAGCATTGACGAGCTGCAAAAAGAGGTCTTTGGTCCGGTTCTGCACGTTGTACGCTACAACCGCAACAACCTGGACGCGCTGATTGACCAAATCAACGCCTCCGGCTACGGTCTGACGCTGGGCGTCCACACCCGTATTGATGAAACCATTGCCCAGGTCACCGGTTCGGCGCACGTAGGCAACCTGTACGTTAACCGGAATATGGTGGGGGCGGTCGTCGGCGTACAGCCGTTCGGCGGCGAAGGACTCTCGGGGACCGGCCCAAAAGCCGGTGGGCCGCTCTATCTCTACCGTCTGCTGGCAAATCGTCCGGAAAATGCGCTGGCCATCACTCTGGCGCGTCAGGATGCGGACTATCCGGTAGACGCCCAGTTGAAAGCCGCGCTGATCCAGCCGCTGGAAGCGCTCAGCGAGTGGGCGGCCGATCGCCCTGTGTTACGTCAACTTTGCCAACAGTTTGGCGAACTGGCGCAGGCCGGTACGCAGCGTCTGCTGCCTGGCCCTACCGGGGAGCGTAACACCTGGACACTGTTACCGCGTGAGCGCGTACTGTGTATCGCGGATGATGAACAGGATGCGCTGGTGCAACTTGCCGCCGTCACTTCGGTCGGGAGTCAGATTTTGTGGACTGACGATGCTTTCCACCGTGATCTGGCGAAACGCCTGCCGGCAGCGGTTGCTGCCCGCATTGCGTTTGCGAAAACCGACAGCCTGACAACGCAGCCTTTTGATGCGGTGATCTTCCACGGCGATTCCGATCAGCTTCGTGCCCTGTGTGAAGCGGTAGCAGCCCGTGAAGGCGCGATTGTCTCGGTACAAGGTTTCGCCCGTGGTGAAAGCAATATTCTGCTGGAGCGACTGTACGTCGAGCGTTCGTTAAGCGTGAACACGGCAGCCGCCGGAGGTAACGCAAGCCTGATGACAATTGGCTAAGGCTGTGGTTAATTAAGGCTCCGGAAACGGGGCCTTTTTTTATGGAGCCAGAGGGAATGATGAAACGAATACTACTCACCTGCGCTGCGCTGCTGCTCAGCGGTCAGGCGCTGGCCGATGACTGCGCAAATGCCAGCACGCAAGCGGAAATGAATACCTGTGCCGTCACCCAGTATCAGACGGCAGACAAAGAACTGAATGAAACGTATCAGAATGCGCTGAAACGCGCAGCCCCGCCACAGCAGGAACTGCTGAAAAAGGCGCAGACCGCGTGGATCGCCATGCGCGATGCCGACTGCGCGCTTATCAGCTCCGGCACCGAGGGGGGAAGTGCTCAGGTGATGATCGCCAATCAGTGTCTGGCGGATAAAACCGCCGAGCGTGAAGCGTTTCTCGCCTCGCTGCTACAATGCGAAGAAGGCGATATGAGCTGCCCACTGCCGCCTGCCAATTAACGAACGCGAATTCCCTCAATAATCATGCGTTGAACGTTTTCAACCGTCTGATTAAAAAAGGTTTCGTCACGCAGCGTTGCGCCCGTCACCGCCTCAACCTGAGGCGCAAAATCGGCGTAATGCTGTGTTGAAGCCCAAATCATGAAGATCAGATGATGCGGGTCGATCGGCGCCAGTTTGCCGCTCTTCACCCAACCGGCAATCAGGGCGGACTTTTCATCAATCAGCGTTTTCAGATCGCCGGTCAATTCATCCATCAACAGCGGCGCACCGGCCAGCATCTCCATGCAAAAAAGACGCGAGGCCTGCGGGTAATCACGGGACACTTCCAGCTTCAGCCGGATGTACTCTTTAATGGCAGCCAATGGCGCAAAATCTTCCCGAAACGCTTTTAAGGGCGCCAGCCAGATATCCAGAATTTGACGTAGCACGGCGACATACAGCGCCTCTTTTGACGGGTAGTAATAAAGAAGATTGGTTTTGGAGACGCCGGCCTGCTCGGCAATGTGTTCAATACGGGTGCCGTGAAAACCATATTGTGAAAACGTATTTAATGCGGCTGTCAGAATCGCTTCGCGTTTCGCGCTGACCGCCTGCGAGCGTTTACCTGTTTTTTTCTCAGCACGTTCGGCCATGCCCTTTCCTTGTTCGGTGAATCTGTCAGTGGCGCATAGTCTGCGTGGCGTTTCCTTTCAGTTCAACCTGACGGGCAAAAAAAACCGCCGGAGTATCCGGCGGCGGTGGCGTCATCACGCAGTAAGGGGAGGCTGAACATGATGATCGACAAGTGCGGCAATGCTAGCTGTTACGGCTACCACCACTGCTCTTGCCCCCTTTTTTACCTGCTTCAGAGGCACGCTGCGGGTCATTTTTAAAATTCCCCCCGCTGTGCTGACCACCTTTCTTACCTGCTTCTGATGCTCTTTCACGGTCTTCGGCAAAATTACCGGAACCGCCTCGATGGTTTGCCATTACTGACCTCCGTCATTGATTAGACATCATATTGCATAGGTACTGAGGAGTGACTCCTCACGCCACGGATGGCGGATGCCATTCACCTCGCGACGTGAAACTAAGCTTAGGCAATACAGAGCGTTCGGCCCGCCGCTGGTAATATCCTGCAACAGCTTAAGTCCGTGTTGAGAAATAATTGCCTCAGTTTATCAATAAGCCTTTCTTATGATTAGCAAAATTTAGCGGCGAGAAAATGTATCATTTTGCTACAAAACAGGCTGTCCTAAAATTTGTTATAAATCAAAGAAATGGTCGTGATATTTGCACTCTCAGCGCCACGTCATATCTTTAAAGAGGGTAGCGAATCGCTACAGACACGGTTAATACGAGGAGTAGTACAAATGGCTAAAGTTCTGGTGCTTTATTATTCCATGTACGGACACATCGAAACGATGGCGCACGCGGTAGCGGAAGGGGCAAACAAAGTGGACGGCGCAGAGGTCGTGATTAAGCGTGTACCGGAAACCATGCCAGCTGAAATTTTTGCCAAAGCCGGAGGCAAGACGCAAAACGCGCCCGTCGCCACCCCGCAAGAACTGGCGGATTACGACGCCATTATTTTTGGTACGCCAACGCGCTTTGGCAATATGTCAGGCCAGATGCGTACCTTCCTCGATCAGACGGGCGGATTGTGGGCGTCCGGCGCGCTGTATGGCAAACTCGCCAGCGTTTTCAGTTCTACCGGGACAGGCGGCGGTCAGGAACAAACGATTACGTCTACATGGACTACACTTGCCCATCATGGGATGGTGATTGTGCCCATCGGCTACGCCGCACAGGAACTGTTCGATGTTTCGCAAGTTCGCGGTGGTACGCCTTATGGCGCAACGACCATTGCCGGGGGTGACGGTTCACGCCAGCCCAGTCAGGAAGAACTCTCTATCGCACGTTATCAGGGCGAATACGTTGCCGGTCTGGCAGTGAAGCTCAACGGCTAATCTTCAACGGGAGGATAAGAATGCCAACTCAAGAAGCGAAGGCTCATCACGTCGGTGAGTGGGCAAGTCTGCGCAATACATCGCCGGAAATAGCCGAAGCCATATTTGAAGTTGCCGGATATGACGAAAAGCTGGCAGAAAAAATTTGGGAAGAAGGCAGCGATGAAGTGCTCATCAAAGCCTTTGATAAGACAGATAAAGACGCGCTCTTCTGGGGCGAACAGACCATCGAACGTAAAAACGTTTAAGCCGTTAAATCCCCCGCTTGCGCGGGGGAACCTCATTTATTTCGCCGCCTCATTCAGCAGCGCGTCAAACTTGTCGATCGGACAGAAACCGTTCGCATCAATCGGGCATCCTTTCAACTCCAGAGTCACGCGTTGCGCCGGGGCTTTCAGCGTCAGCACATCCGCATTACGCAGCTGCTCTGAACTCTGATACACATACTCAATTTTCATCAGATCGCGGTTGGCCTTCGTGTCATGCCAGCGCTGGAAGACAATTTTGCCGCCAATCGGCGTACGTTCGTTTTGATCATGTAACTGATAGGGTTTGAATTCCAGTGCGGTAAGCAGTGAGGCGATGTTTGAGTCATGCCCCACCAGCACGGTAATTTTCGGCGCTTTCGCCTGTTCGGTCACCAGCGCTTTGTCGATGTATTTCACCAGCGGTTTCGCCACGTTACGTGCGACCTCCGCAGAGGTAAACAGGCTGTCCTGATAGCCATTTTTCAGTTTCGACAACACCTTCCATTGCTGATCGGATTTAATTTCGCCCCAGGCCACCTGATCCATCGGGAATCCTTCGTAGTATTGCAGCGTGAAGGCGTCCACCAGCGAGTTCCCCACTTTCAGCGGTCCGGAGACACCGGGCTCCTGCTCATAGTTCGCGCTAAAGGTATCTTTAGCGTCAGTCAGCGAACACTGCTGTTTTTCCTTGCATGATGGCGAGTCTTTGTAGTTGATCATCTGTTCCAGCAACTTGTAGCTGTCATCAAGTTGCATCTGGCCGCGCTCTTTTTCCATCGCCTGTACGGCTTTCTCGCGGAAAGCCGCCGAATCATCGGTGATCACCGGGTTAAAGGTGGGGTCCATGGTGCCCATTTTTTCCTGGTGATGCACCGGAACATCGCAGCCAGGGAACGCACCGGTGATAAAGAACTGGGCGGTCGCGACCGTACGCTGCAGACTGTTGGCATAGGTATAGACCGTATCCGGTGCCGGGCACTCGCCGGATTTCACCATCCCCTGCTCTGCCAGCCATTCACGCATGTAATGGCCCATATACACTTCCAGCACGCCACCTTTGGTGGTGAGCTGTCCGCCCGGCACATCCCATTCAGGCCATTTATTCGGAGTGGACTGCTCCAGCACGCTGCCATTGTTCGCCAGCGGCGCACGTAAGTTATGTCGACTCATCATCAATACTTGCTGTAGCTGATAGCCTTCCGGCACCGTTTGTGCCTGCGCGGCAGAAGACACCATCACAACCCCTGCCACAGCGGCGGCAATTAACGATTTGTTCATCCCTACGACCTCGTGTTGTTATTCGTCATTCATAAGTGTGACAGATATATGACACATTTTTGGGAACGAGACCGCAAAAACAGGGATTCAGCGCATCATATTGATGCCAAATATCATTTGCAGCTTGCGGATCCCGGAGGGCGTGAAGGTGACCTGGCGGCTTCCCGGTGCTGTTTTGATCCACCGCTGCCCGGTAAGCCAGGTCAGTAGCGCCGCGCCAAGTACACCACCCAGATGATAACGTCGCTCGCTCCAGTCCAGACAGCCGCAACTAAATTTGCGTCGCGACACGCTGGCCTGTACGACAATGCCCAGATCCGCCAGTTTCTCCTCACCCAGAGGCGTCAGGGTTTCGCCATCTGCCGTCAGCCACTGTCGGGAAACCAGCGTATCAAACAGTCTCACCGCCACTTCTCCGGCCAGATGGTCATAACAGGTCCGCGCCTGACGCAAACTCAAAGGCGTAGTGATTTTCCGCGATGCCGTTGATGTCCAGGCGACGCCCATCAGGCGCTCCAGCAGTTCCGCAATGTCTGCGCTTGCAAGGCGAAAATAGCGGTGCCGCCCCTGGGCGAGAGAAACCACGAACCGCTGCTCGCACAGACGGGCCAGGTGCGCACTGGCGGTAGACGGCGAGATATCCGCCACCGCGCTCAGTTCCGTCGCCGTCCATGCCCGGCCATCCATCAGCGCACACAGCATCCGGGATCGCGATTTGTCCGCCATCACCGCCGCCGTCAGCGCCATTCGTGATTCGAGTTCGCCGTCTTCTTCATTTACGACTATTGACGTCATACTGACCTCTCAGCCTCGGGGAGGAGTTAACCATGGCACGATTTTGTCATTAAGTCACAGCACGGAGCATCATTTCGATACTTAGCCCCAGCAGACAAAACAGAAAGCAACGTTTAAAGACAACGGGTGAGATGACCCGTCGGATACGAGTGCCTGCCCACTGGCCGAGCAGCGCCGGAACGATGGCGAATGCCGATAAGCTCAGCGACTGCACGGGGAGCGCGTCGTGCCACCACAGACCCAGTGCTAACGCCAGCGTGGAAAAGGTAAAAGAGATACCGAGCGCCTGAACCAGTTCATCCTTCTCAAAGCCCAGCGACTGGATCCACGGCACCGCCGGCATCACAAAGACGCCCGTTCCGCCGGTCAACAAGCCGGTAGCGAATCCGACAACCAGTGAGAGCGGTTTTTCACGCCGCGGTGCGATCGCAATTCGTTTTCCCGCCAGGGTCCAGAGCGCATACACCATCAGCGCCAGCCCGAGCGCAAACTGTGTGCGGGAAGTCTCGCCACCGGTGATCCAGACGCTGGCCAACAGTGTGGCAATCACCACCGTTAGCAGCATAGGCCAGAGTCGCTTCAGCAACATCCGGGTATTTCCACCGCCGCCAAACTGAAACAGATTGCTGATAAGCGAAGGTAACAACAGCATAGCCGCCGCCGCAACCGGAGAGATCAGCGAGCCGAGGATCCCCATTGCCACAGTAGGCAGCCCCATGCCGGTGACGCCTTTCACCATCCCCGCAAGAACAAAGGTTAAGGCAATCATCACAACCTGGTCGGGGTCGAATGCAAAAAGAAGGGTCATGCTTCAGCGTCCTGTAAGGAGAAGATGACCTATCCTGAATGCTTGCGACGATGCTTGCTTCGTCAGCGAACGAAATGTGGTTTCCGCTATTCAGAGATAATGACTTCATGGCGGATGTTACGCGCGCAGTAGGCTGTCCCGTCTTTGAGATACAGTTCCTGAAAACGGCTGTTATCCATCGGTTGTTGCAGTCGCGTACGCTCGGTATCGACAAACTCTTTTTGCACGCGGTAATGCACCGCATCCTGTGTTTCGAACGCGATAAACTCGCGGGTGGCATAGGGCTTATGTTTCAGTTTGACATAGACGATGTACTGCACCGTGCTGAACGTAAGCCCGGTTCGCACGGCAATCTCCTTCATGGTCAGCGGTTCATCGGATTCATACAATGCCTGAACCTGTTGAATTCTCTTCTGGCTATACGCCGACACACGCAAACTGAGTTTCAGCCGGTAAGCCATATTGCGCACCACCGTCACATTGGTGCACAGCATCTGCGCAATGTGTTGCGTCGAGAGGACGCCCGCGTTTTCACGCAGGAGAGCCAGGCTCTCGTCGTTCCAGATAAATGCCATCAGCGGTATCCCTCCACCGAAAACTTATTGCCCCGCGAGACGGGCGAACGTGGCGGCTAATTCCGCCGGTTTACGCATTCCCTGATGCCACTCCAGCACCCGGCCTTGTGGATCAATCAGGACCGAGGTCGGTGTGCCGATGACCTGGTATCGTTCCTGAGTGATTTTCATCTGATCGCGAAGGACCGGATACGACACTTGGTGCTTCGCCAGAAGCGCATCCAGGTTGACCGTACCCGGATCGGTATTCACCGCCACCACTACCACGCTATCGCCCCATTTCTGGCTGAGCGTTTCCAGCGAATCCATCTCCGCCAGACAACCACCGCAGCCTGCCGACCAGAAATTGAGGTAGATGGATTTTCCCTGCCAGCGATCCAGTCCGGACTCCTGGCCTTGTAAATCGAAGGCCGCCAGCGCCGGAGCCGTTTCGCCGACAGCCAGCTTTTCCTCTTTACAGCCACTGAGCAATACCGCCAGTGAGAGAATGAAAACGTTAAGCCAGCGCATGTTGCATCGCCTCCTCTCCCAGATACTTTCCATGTTGCAGACGCAAAATGCGATCGGCAAACTGCCCAAGCGCCGGGTTATGCGTCACCATGACTATCGTGCGCCCCTGGCGGTGCAAATCGGTAAGCAAATTCAACACCCGCTGTTCATTCTCTTCATCGAGGTTGCCTGTCGGTTCATCCGCGAAAATGACCGGCGGCTCATTCACCAGCGCCCGCGCAATACAGACACGCTGCTGCTCCCCACCGGAAAGCTGGCTGGGTAAATGGGTGACGCGGTGCCCAAGGCCGACCTGTTCCAGTACTTTTCTGGCTGCTGCCTCGTCCACCACGCTGTGGTAGTGCTGCGCCAGCATGATATTTTCCAGCGCGGTTAAAAAGGGAATGAGATGGAATTGCTGGAACACCAGGCCAATCTTCTCGGCGCGAAAACGACGCCGTCCCTCTTCATCCAGCGCGGCGGCGTCCGTACCCTCAAGAAACACCTGACCTTCCGTTGCGGTATCCAGACAGGTGAGGATGTTCATCAGCGTCGTTTTCCCGGAGCCGGAGGCCCCCATGATGGCGACAAACTCCCCTTGCGTAATTCGCAGGTTAATATCATCCAGGGCGGTAACGTCGCCAAACCGTTTATAGAGGTGACGTGTTTCGATCGCCACCTGTGGAATCTGCGTCACGGACATGGCGCTACTCTCCTTTCAGCACGTTAGCGGGTTCGACGCTGACCGCACGCCGTACCGGAACAATCGCCGCCAGAATGGCGACCAGTAAAGACAATACGAGGGTGATGGGCAGCACCGGCAGACGCAGCGAGATCGCCGCGTTGAATACCGTCAGTCCCAACAGTTGCGCCAGCAAATACCCCAACAACCAGCCGCACACTACGGCCGCAAGGGCGATAATGCAGGTTTCCAGCAAGATTTGCCGTACGATGTCGCCATTGCTGGCACCCAGCGCTTTTTGCAGAGCGAACTCGCGGGCACGCTCGCCGACTATCGCCATCAGGGTGGTATTCACGCACAGGGAAGAGAGCGCCAGAATCACCAGCGATACCAGTCCCATCAGCCCTTTGATCTTATCCAGCACCTGTCCTTCTGAGGCGGAGACTTTACGCACCGGGCGAATCTCCAGATCCGGATACTGGCTTTGCAACCGGCTGGCATAGCGATCAACCTGGCCAACATCATTACTGACGCTCAACAGGCCGTGGCTGATTTTCCCCGGCTGATGCAGCCAGGCTTGCGCCACGTCGAGGCTGACGATCAGCATGTTGTCCGTGGCGTCACCGGCTTCAACAATGCCTTTAATCTGCAGGTTTTTCCGCTGGTTATGATCGACCAGCGTGACGTTATCGCCGGGCTGAACGTTGAGGCGCTCCGCCAGCTTGACGCCAATCATCGCGTTGCGATCGTCGAAGCTGACGCCAATCCAGCTCCCCTGGACCTGCCAGTAAGGCACCAGTTTTTGCAATGATTCAAACCAGACGCCGACGATCACCACTTTTTCCAGTTCGGTACGCGCCATGCCGTATAACCACGGACTGGCACCGTGAACCAGCCCCGCTGGCGCATCATCCAGAAGGGTCTGTAGCTCCCGCTGCGGCATACTCGCGCCGTGCCCCGGCCCGATGTAGAAGTTGGCGCCGAAGGTGCGTAACTCTTCACTCATTTTAGTATTGATGTCGAACCATACCGCGCTCAGCGCCGTCACGATGGTCGCCCCCACCATCAGCGCGGCAAAAACCACGCTGACCCGCTGAAAACGCAGGCGCAGCGCCCGCCACACCAGCAGCCAGAGCATTGTCCGTTTAGCGGCCATACAGCACCTCCACGGGATACAGTCGCGCAATGCGCCGCGCCGGGAACCAGGTTCCGATCAGGGCAATCAATATCGCAACCACCAGTACACACGGCACCACAATCCACGCGAATTCAAGCGGTGCGTCGAACAGCATCACGCCAATCGCTTTCGCCAGCCCCCATCCGGCAACGCATCCCAGCGCCCCGCCAGCCAGCCCACTGGAAGCGGCTTCGAGGTAGAACAGCAGCATGATCTGCCACTGACGCGCGCCAAGCGCCTTCATCAGACCGATCTCTTTGGCGCGTTCCATAATGGTGCTGGTCATCAGCGAGGCGATCCCCATTGCCGATGCCGCCAGCGCGGCAATCGTCACCACCGCCATCAGCAACTGAATTTTGTCAATCACCACCCCTTCAGAGGCGGCGACTTGCCAGACCGGGCGCACCTCCGCCCCGGAGATCGCCTCCTCCAGTTGGTGGGCGATAGAAGAAACATAAGCAGTGCAGTACCAGAGGTCGTACTCTTCCGCATTAAGCGCATCCAGATTTTCCCGCGCGCGACGTGAAAGCTCATTTTCCGGTACCGTCAGCGCCGAAACACGAATGGCCTGCACCTTGCCGGGCAACCCCAATAGCGTCTGCGCTATCGCGAGCGGCATCACCAGTTGGTTATCTTCCTCGCCGCCGCTGGAGAGGATCCCGCTGACGGTGACAGGCACTGTTGTATCCGCGTTGTTTAATACCAGCGTATCACCCGCTTTCCATCCTGTTTGTCGCGCCAGCGCATGCCCCACGAGCGTTTGCGGTGGACTGTTCTCGCCTTCCTGCGGCCAGTCGCCGGTCACCTGCCAGAACGGGCTAACCGTTTTCTGTCCGGTTTCATATCCCTCTTCATCCGGAATATCGACCGGTTGGCTGAAGAACGTCCCGAGAATGCGCACCGCGTTATCGTTCACGGTGACTTCACCGCCCAGCATCGGCGCAAAACCGACAATGTTATTGCGCCAGAAAATATCTTTGATATTCGGCAATTCAGCTTCATCAAGGAAATCCTGCCCAGAGAGCGGATTACTGCTTTCGCTAAACAGCGCAGGCAATGCCGCTTGTCCGGCAGGCTCAATCAGGATGTTTGCGCCGTAGGATTTGAGCTCCCTCGACATTTTGTCACCGATATCGATCGACACCGCCAGCAGCGCCGAGATCAGGCTGGCTGCAAGAAAGACCGTGATAATCGCCAGCCCTTTACGCCGCAGGTTGCGTCCCCAGGATTGTCGTAACATTCGCCACAGCATCGTTACTCCTCCCTCAGTTCAGCAGGAACAAACTGTTCCGGCGTTTGACGAAAACGGTCATAGTTCTCTTCGGAGGAAAAGAACCAGGTCTTACCGCCGTAGCTGTACTTGAAGTCCGCCGAAGTATTGGTCAGCGTTGAACCATCAACCGGATCGGTCACCTGAATGGTCATCACCGTCGAGAAGTAGTTCACGCCAGCGGCCAGTTCTTTACCGGGGATCACTAACTCTTTTTCATCGTTGTGCCAGTTTTCAATCGGTACCGGATTGCAACCGCCGGGTTTGCCAATGGAAGGGATAAAAATATGTACCCCACAGGCGACGCAAATGACCTGATTGCCTTCCATCACATAGCCCTGATCGCCGCACAATAGACAGGCATCAAACACCACGCCAAAGCGCAGTTTGTCGGGATAACGGTTGATGATGAAAAAGCGCACGGCTTTGCCATCGTCAGCCACCCAGACAAAGCGATGCAACTTACCGTCCCGCAGTTGTTCAACCGGCAGATGGACACTGCCGTCGCTGGCGAGCGTTACCGGGATGGCTTGCGAAAGCTGCGGCGGCTGAGACGCGACGTTGTCCCACCACAGTTGCCCGGCAATCACCACCACGGCACAGCCGAGGGTGACCAGCCAAAGCCGTAGCGCATTACGCCGCTGCGCCAGCGCCAGGCGATGTGCAATCGGTTCTTCTGTTGCCCGCGTCTGACGATGGGCGCTCAGCAACGACGGCAGCCAGCACAGCGCCAGGAGCAGCAGTAATCCCACCGCCATCCAGTTATAGGCTGGCGCATTATTGGTCACTTTCGCCACAAAGCTCAGCAGCGATTTCGCCAGCGGCAGTACCTGTAGCTTCATCAACAGCAACAGCAAATTACCGCTTAACGGCAGCCACAGCATGACCAGCAGAATGAGAGTGAATGGCCAGTACAGCACGCGGATTCGGCGCAGCAGCATGGCGCAAAGCACGCCAGCCAGACAAAGGATCGCGAAGGCGAGCACCACTGCCGTCAAATTCAGCAGCAGTTCAGTATTCAGGACATGCGTGCTGGTTAAGCCACCGAGATTCGGATCGAGCGCCCAGTGACGCGCTGCGCCAAAGACCAGAATCCCTTGCCACAAATAGCGCACACGGTTTCCCGCCCACCAGAAGCTGAGCACAAACAGCAACGTGACCATCACTTCCGTTCCGACCAGTAACAGCTGTACCGGTTGTGAACCGCGCAGCGTCAGTCCTGCCAGCACGCCGGCCGCCAGACCAATAAGCAGCGTCCAGCCCAGAGGGCGTAAGGAAGGGGGATCGTTTCGACTCCAGAGAACGCCGGAGAGTAACGCGATGCAGAAAAAGACCTGTAACGTGGTGACGAAAAAGTAACTCATGACATCGACTCAGAACAGCGGATTGACTCGGCCGGGATGAGTTAGCATCCCGGCGCATCGGTTTTCTTAGTTCAGACCGACGTATTTAAATTCGTAGCTCACATCAAACGGTTTCCACCAGCGACCGACACCAGTGTCACTGTCGGTGTGACGGTGCATCCCCGCTTTTGACGGCGGTTCAATGTGGTAAGTCACTTTGTAGTTGCCCACGCCCATCATCTTGACGTTCGCGCCATAGTGAGGGCCATCGCTGGCGACCATCGGCATAAACGTTCCTTCCTGTTTTTCACCGGTATCGCTGTTGACCAGGGTGTAGCTGATGGTCAGATAGGGGATCCACTCTCCTGCGCCAAAGCCGTTTTTGCTGCCTTCGACCGCGTGAATATCCGCCTCAAGGTGAATATCGGCTTTGGCTGCCGGTAAGCCCATGCCGCGCGGCTCCATATCAATCGGCTGCAGATAAACGGCGGCCAGCTCCATTTCATTCATCACGACAGGCTCGCCCGCCGGGTACTCTTTAAAGGCGAACGCTGCCGGTGCGGTGAAAATTCCGGCCATCACTGCGCTGGCAATCAGGGTTTTCTTCATGGTCATCAGACATATCCTCTCGTCTAAAATCACAACTACAGAGTGTTTTTTATTGTTTCCCCAGGAACGGCGCTTTTTCGCCGCATAACCCACAGCGCAACCAGCGCAGCGAGCAGCAATACGGCCTGCGGTAACAGCGTTTCCACATAGGGATAAATCCCCAGCCAGCTGATTTCCGGGAAACCGTTAATCAACGTTGGCTGGAACAGTTTGCCTTCCACCAGCTCCAGTACACCTTTGCCCGCAAACACGAAGGCCATCAGGTACATGAAACTGCCGGTAAACATAAAGAAGGGTTTCAGCGGCAAACGCACCACCGAATAACGCATGACCAGCCACGCCGCCAGTAACACGACACAGCCAATAACAAAGCCCGCGCCAATCGCCATGTGTCCGGCGACATCTTTGGCATCGCCGATCAGGGCGTAGTAGAACAGAACCGTTTCGGCGCCTTCGCGATAGACCGCGAGGAAACTAGTCAGCCACAGCCCCACCAGCGACCCTGTCGTCAGTGAGTGGGACAGCTTGCCTTCCAGCCAGGCCTTCCAGTGTCGGGCTTCCACTTTGGACAGCAGCCAGTAGCTCATGAAGAACAGCATCACGACCGCAATCAACATCGTGATGCCTTCCAGCAGTTCCCGACTGGCGCCCGAGTTGGTGAACAGCAACTGGAAAATCACTGCGGTGATTACGCTGGCGACCAGGGCTACGATCACTGACTGGCGAATCAGCGGCAGCTTATCCTGATGATTGTTTTTCACCATGTAGGCGACAATCGCCGCCACGATCAGCAGGGCTTCCAACCCTTCACGGACGATGATCATCAGGCTGTAAAGCAGCAGACTCCATTGCGTCTCTTCTCCTTCGCCAAGCATCGTCACCGCTTTTTGCAGATCCTGCTCGAGCGCGCTCGCTTCTGACTGGAGTCTTTCTGCCGGTTGACCAGCCTTCATCAAGCTGACCAGACGGGTGAAGTAGGCTTCCAGCGTGGTTTTGAACGCCGAATCACGGGAGCCGATTTTGTTTTCCATGCCGCTGGCTTCGAAGCGATCGAAATAGCTGTCCTGAACATCCAGAATGGCATTCTGCGTCTCGCCGCGTTGATACCGCGCAATAGCGTCCTGAATGCTCTGATTGATTCCGCCCGCCACTTCACCCCAGTTTGTCCGCGTACTCTCCTCCGCCGCCGGACCGTTGTCTGCGGTTTGTGGGGCTGCAATCAGCTGATCGTCGCGGGTTGTCGGTAAGCCTGGCAGAATATCCTCAATATCCTGTAAGAGCGTGGTGACCTGATAAGAGACGTCGTTGAGGCGATCGGGTTGAGCGGCAAGTGCAATCAGCGCGGAAAACTGTTGGTTGATGGCTGCGGCATCTTTGGCTGAGCGATTCTGCCTGACCGACATTTCCATCTCAGAGTTTTTGAATCCCTGATAGTGCGCCTGCTGGACATGCTGACTGGCCGTAGCGTAGTTCCCGGCCTGATAGTCATTCACCGCCTGGGCCAGCAGATCGTCGATAATACGGACGCTCTCTTGCCAGTGAACAGCGATATCCGTTCGGGTGAGCGCGCTGTGCTGCTCTTCCGCCACCAGTCGGTGTCCGCCGTCCAGCACCGGTTCGACTTCTCGTAGCGATGCCTTCAGCCAGTCGATTTTCGACTGCACATCAGCGAGCGGTTTTTTCTCGCCAATCATCCGCCGGATTTCACCGAAGGCGCTCTCCATTTCGTAACTTTTACTGGCGGAGATGTTGATGCGGATGGGGCCTTCGAGATTTTCAAACACCTCAAAGTAGGCCATTTGTACCGTGCGGCGCGCCTCATCGGTGCGCTGTTGAGAATAAAGTTCTGCTGTTTTATCAAGGCGTTGCTCAATATCCTCAATAAACGGAGCATAGTTTGTCGCGGCCCATACGCTAACGCTTATGAGCAGACTGAAGAGAGTTACCAGCAGTGAGAGGCAAAACTTACGCACGATACGCACCAAATAACACAAATGATAATTATTATCATTATCGATTTTTGCTGGCGTTGTACATGACCTGGATCATAAAAATGTCAACGGGTGACAAGTTATGTAAATTTATTTCATTGATATGTGATGGAGGGCGAAATCTGACGGCGGGTAATATACGCCCCCGACCGTCAGGAATTAAATGTTACGTTGCGTAAATCCGTAAAAAATGAGTGATACTGCGCCTACAGGCTTAAAGTAAATTATCCGCAGGTACACTTGATTCAGCGATACAACATCTCCGGGTCTTGTTTCAGTCGCTGCAAAAATGGGCCATAACCCTGCTCACTGATCCAGTAGTTAATACTCTTTTCAACGCCCATTGACGTCAGCGTCGCACCAGAAATACCATCAACGGTATATTCATTATACTTCCCTGATTTCTCCTGAACTATTTTCAACGCCGGCGTTCCATTATCATCAGCCACCTTTTTCCCCGGCCATTGTTGACGCCAGCTTTCATCTTTCACTCTGGCCCCCAGAAATGGCGTCTCCCGCTGCTGATAATAATACAGATTGTTCACCGTACGACCGTCCAGTCCCAAAGAGAGAAATGCATGCATCATCGATTTCGCTCCTTTGCCCGAAACAGGAATGATAACCTGCTGAATCTTATTATACTTATCTTTTACCAGATAAACTTCCGCCAGCGAACAGCGTTGACGAATCTGTGCAGGGTCCTGCTCCGGAGCGATTTTTTTACATCCTTGTGCGGCCGTTTTATCCGTCACCCACTCGCCGGAATCGAGATTCACCGTGCGCACGATAATCGCACGCTGATATAAACTCTCAATCGATTTTTTATCCTGAGCATCCGTCTTAAGTAAGCCCGCAGCCTGTAAAACAGCAGTTTTTTTTTCTTCTTCCGTCGGCGCCGTCATTTCCCCCTGAAACAACATAAACCAGGCGATCGCAATCAGAAAAATAAGGACACAAAGCACCATCATTGATGCAATAATAACTTTACCCTTGCGCATTTATTTATAATCCCTGTAAGCATTAACATCGTTATATCGCTATATGATATGCCATTACTCCTTGTCATTTGCAATGATAAAAACCGCGAAAATATAGATTCAACCCGTTTACTTTCTGCCTTAAATATTTAAGTCACATAGTGTTACGGCTATTTTATGGTGTAAAAAAACCGGGTTTCCCCGGTTTTGACTCAACTGATTTTCGCCCACCCTAGCCGCAGGCGCATCCCCCAGTAGCTGGTCCAGCCGCTGGTCGTAGAAACCACCTGCCCTTTTGACAACACAATCAGCGTGGGGGTGACGCTGATATCCCAACTGCGGGAAAGTGCGCCATTAGCATCGTTGACCACGGGAAAAGAGATCCCTTTACGCTCCAGCCAGCGCGCAATCGTCTGTTCATCTCCCGAACGCAGCGCGATGGTCAGCACCTTCTCCCCTTGAGCCTGCAAGCGGGCAACGTCCGGTGTGGTATAGCGGCAAACGCCACACCAGGTGGCCCAAAAATAGATCAGTAGCGGCTCTTCCTCACTTAATGCCGCCAGCGTTACCCGTTCGCCATCCAGCGTGTAAAGCGGTGTACTGTCGAAAGCCGTTGGTGCCTGTGGCGCGCGCCAGGCATCCATTAGCCACATTCCACCAGCCAACAGGAGCAAAAAAAACACACCT
The DNA here is from genome assembly GCF_002934585.1 of Citrobacter sp. CFNIH10. Taxonomy (NCBI): domain Bacteria; kingdom Pseudomonadati; phylum Pseudomonadota; class Gammaproteobacteria; order Enterobacterales; family Enterobacteriaceae; genus Citrobacter; species Citrobacter sp. CFNIH10. The sequence goes on along the minus strand of NZ_CP026216.1, from coordinate 3,379,684 downwards.
TCGCGCAGCCATCGCCGCAACTTACTGACCATTTGCCACCGCCAGTTTTTCTTTAACGACTTCTTCAAGCACCTCCCAGGAGACGGCCCCCGGGATCAGCTCATCACCAACGATCGTCGCGGGTGTTCCCTGAACGCCGACGAGTCGTGCCAGTTGCAGATTGGTACGTAGCGTTTCATTGCTTTTTTCACCCAGTATGACCGGGCTGGCCGCCGATTTTTCCTGCGCCTGTTTAATGCTGACGTCAGTGTGGTATCCCTTCTTTTGCATCAGCTTTTCATGCAACGCGAGGAACTGCTGTGGATGCTCACGCCAGGTGGTGAGCGCCGTCCGCGCAGAGAGCACCGAGCTTTCGCCTTTAAACGGCAGCGGTTTGATAATCACCGCCACGTCAGGGTATTTCGCCACCAGTTTTTCCAGCAGCGGATCAAGCTGTTTGCAGTACGGACAGTTGTAGTCGGTAAAATTCACCAGCGTCAGTTTTGCCTGTTTTGCGCCAAATCGCGGACTGGCCGGATCGTTAAACAACGCCTCCTGAATGAGGGCTTCGATCTGTTTTTCTTGCTCCGGGGTAAACGGCGCGACATCTTTGGCATGGCTGAACGCGCTGAACAGGGTAAATAACAGGATGATCAGGGATTTCATGGCGTTTCTCCTTTCGCTTTAGCCAGTGTTTCTAACAGACCGTCGCGCGTTAATAACGTCGGCAGCGCCTGACCTTTCGGTAAGCCGGGACCATAGATTTGGTTATACGGTACGGCAACCTGGCCGCGTGATTTCAGAAACGCCGTAATGTCATCAGACGGCAGCGTCCAGTCGCCGCGCAGGGCCACGACATCCGGTTGCTGTAGCGCCGCCTGCACCGCGTCGGTGTTCAGCACGTTATATTTATTGACCTTGCAGGTAATGCACCAGTCGGCGGTCACATCGATAAATACGCGCTTATTTTGCGCAAGCGCGTCGGTGATCGCCTGCTCGCTAAGCGGCTGCCAGCGGACACTCTCTTTCGCCGCACTGTGGGAGGTAAAACCCAGATGAGGCAGAAGTAGCGTTGCCAGCCAGAGGGCCGAACCGAGCATCATTAAGCCGAGCAAGCGTCGCAGTCCGTTCATCCAGCGTCCCGGTCGCGGCAGACGAAGCGCCAGACCCGGACGCAGGGCGACCAGCAACCACGGCAGACTCATCCCAACGCCGAGGGCGAAGAAAAGCCCCCACAGCACGGGCAGCGATGCCGTCAGCGCCACCGCCACGGCTGTACCGAGAAACGGTGCGCTGCACGGTGTCGCCAGCAGCGTGGCAAACGCGCCCTGCCAGAAATGTCCCGCCAGGCCGTTACCACCGTAAGTCGCCAGTCGGGTGGTCATTGATGACGGCAGGCGAAATTCAAACAGGCCGAACAGACTGGCGCTGAAGGTCAGCATCACCAGCACCATCGCGCCAATAAACCACGGATTCTGGAACTGGATACCCCAACCGAGCGCCTGATTGCTCAGTCTTAGCACGGTCATCAGTAATGCCAGCGCCATGAAGGAGATCAAAATCCCCCCGACCGACGCGAGGAACTGCCGTCGTATCTGGTGGCGGTTTTTCTCCTCAACGAGCAAAATCGAACCCAGCTTCATCCCCAGCACCAGCAATACGCAAGGCATCAGATTAAGGATCACGCCTCCCATCAGCGCCATAAGAACCACCTGCCAGAGCGGGAGTCTGGCGGATTCTGTCACCGGCGCATCACCCACGATAAGCTGGCTCTCCTGCGCCACACCGTTATCCGCCAGCACCAGCGTGAGCGATTTGCCGCGTAAATTCGGCGCCCCTTCCCCCCAGCTATCGTGAACCGGAACCGTCGCGTGCAATCTGTCGCCATCGACCCGGATCAGCGGTTTAGCAAAATCCGTGTCCTCTACGCTATCGAGGAACAGCTCGGGTGCGGTCCAGCCACCGCGGCGCTGCGCCTCGATCACCAACTCGCCGTCACGCGCACCAGCGATCAGGGTTTGAGTCAGCCCCTGCGCCAGGGGCACACGTCCCATCGCCTGAGCATAATCATGCGCAAACCCGGCATCCTGTTGAGAGGCCGTAAACGAAAACGGGTAGTCGGTCAGCAGACACACGTTGCTACAGGTAGAGAGCGTCAGCACACCGGCAATGCGGTCGGGAGTGTGTCCCCGGACGGCCAGCGGAAACGTGACCTGTTGGTGATAGCCCTGGGTGGTCATACCGGCGACGTCAAAACGGTCCGGTGTCGGCCAGAACCAGTCCACCACGGGCATCTCTCCTTGCCAGGCAATGGCAGGTGCAACGCCGCCTTCCCCCGGCGAACGCCAGTATGTCTTCCAGCCGTTTTCCAGTTTGACGTCGATCAGCAGACGGGTTTCCCCCTGTGCTGACGTATCGGCACGCAGTCGTACGCTGGCATGATCGTTCTGCGGGGAACGCAGCCAGCCGCTCTCTGCCGCCCACGATGCGGGCAGCCAGAGTAATAACAGGCAGATCAGTCCCTGCCTGAAGGCATACATCATAATTTTTCTCCATGAATGATTAACTTACTGTACGAAACAGCCGGTCTGTCATTCGCGGAAAACGCAGAATCTGAGATGGACCCGAAGTCTGGGGGGAGAAATAACACGTTGTGGGAAGAATGGTAAGCGTACCGTCCTGAACGGCGTTAACAAGGCAAGGAGTAAACAGAGCGCGAGGATCGCGCCTTCAAAAACGACCGGCGGCGCGGCAAGCAGCGATTTCGCACTGAGCTCGCACGGAGTCACGGGAGATGCTTCCTCTGTCACGGACGTCGGCGACGCCGTCGCCGCGATCGCGGTGGTCTCCATCTGCAACGCATGCAGGCCCGCCATGCGCTGCGCGGTACAGACCATCACCACGACACATGCCAGGCAGAGGAACCACCATCCCATCCGTTGACGTTTCGCCATCACACCCTCACTCATTGACGCGAGTTATCTTAGCGGCTGGCGTGTTTTACGCAACCTCTGGGCTGTAAAGATATGTTGTTTCGCTGGTTGGCATTCATCCTCGACAGGATTACCCTACACTTATCGATGACACCTTTTAAGGGATCCCTTTAGCCTGTATTGATTAACCCGAGAGAACGCTATGGAATTAAAGGATTATTACGCCATCATGGGCGTGAAACCGACGGACGATCTCAAGACTATCAAGACCGCTTACCGCCGACTGGCCCGCAAATATCATCCCGATGTCAGTAAAGAACCCGATGCTGAAGCCCGCTTTAAAGAGGTCGCTGAAGCCTGGGAAGTGCTGAGCGATGAGCAGCGACGCGCGGAGTACGATCAGCTCTGGCAACACCGCAATGACCCACAATTCAACCGTCAGTTCCAGCAGGGAGAGAACCAGAGTTACAACGCCGAAGACTTCGACGATATCTTCTCCTCTATTTTTGGTCAGCACGCGCGTCAGTCTCGCCAGCGCCATGCCAGCCGTGGACATGATATTAAAATTGAAGTCGCGGTTTTTCTTGAAGAAACACTCGCTGAACACAACCGGACCATTAGCTATAACCTGCCGGTCTACAATGCGTTTGGCATGATTGAACGTGAAACTCCAAAAACCCTGAACGTGAAAATTCCGGCGGGTGTCGGCAATGGTCAGCGTATTCGTCTGAAAGGCCAGGGGACGCCGGGTGAAAACGGCGGACCGAATGGCGATTTATGGCTGGTGATCCACATCGCACCACATCCCCTGTTTGATATCGTTAACCAGGATCTGGAAATTGTGGTCCCGCTCGCCCCATGGGAAGCCGCGCTGGGCGCAAAGATTGCCGTCCCCACGCTGAAAGAGAGCATTCTGGTCACCATTCCCCCCGGCAGCCAGGCCGGACAACGTTTACGCATCAAAGGTAAAGGTCTGGTCAGTAAAAAACAGACCGGTGATTTGTATGTCGTGCTGAAGATCGTGATGCCACCTAAACCGGATGAACGTGCGACTGCGCTGTGGCAGCAACTGGCAGAGGCACAGTCAGGATTTGATCCGCGCAAAGATTGGGGGAAAGCATAATGGCTAACGTCACCATCACTTTTACGGTTACCGAATTTTGCCTGCGCACCGGCGTGACGGAGGAAGACCTGAACGAGATCGTGGGTCTGGGCGTCATCGAACCTTACACCGAAACGGCGGACAGCTGGCAGTTCGACGATCATGCCGCCACTGTGGTACAGCGCGCCCTGCGGTTACGTGAAGAACTGGCGCTTGACTGGCCGGGGATCGCCGTGGCGCTCACGCTACTGGAAGAGAACGCACGTTTACGTCAGGAAAACCGCCTGCTACGACAGCGGCTCGCGCGTTTTATGACTCATCTATAAATATTGGGCAGCGTAAGCTGCCCAATTATCAGGCAATGATATAAATCAACGCTGGCTCAACGGGATAGCCGTACTATAGTGGCATTCAAAATGCCACTTTATGGACGTCAGAAGGCAATGAGCGAAAAAAGCAGAAAGCGCTGGCAACGCCGCCCCGGAACAACGGGCGGTAAACTGCCATGGAACGACTGGCGTAATGCCTCCACCTGGCGCAAAGCTACGCAGTGGCTGCTGATGGCGATCAATATTTATATTGGCGTGACGTTTTACTACTGGGTGCGTTATTACGAAACCGGCGGCACCAGTCTGTACGTTTCCCGACCTGGCGGCATTGAAGGTTGGCTGCCCATCGCAGGCCTGATGAACCTGCGCTATACGCTGGAAACCGGCATCCTTCCCCCTGTTCACGCCGCCGCCATGCTGCTGCTGGCCGCGTTTATGCTGGTAAGTCTGTTGCTCAAAAAGTCGTTCTGCTCGTGGCTGTGCCCGATAGGTACGTTGTCTGAACTCATCGCCGATGTGGGTAAGAGATTGTTTGGTCGCAATTTTACGTTGCCCCGTTGGCTGGATATCCCTCTGCGCAGCCTGAAATATCTGCTGCTGGCCTTTTTTCTCTACATTTCGCTGTCGATGCCAGCGCAGGGCATTCAGTATTTTTTAATGTCGGCCTACGGGATTATTATCGATGTGAAGATGCTCGATTTCTTTCGCAATATCGGCACGATCACCCTACTGAGCATCGCCCTTCTGGTGGTCATAAGCCTGTTCATTCGCAACGCGTGGTGCCGTTATCTGTGTCCCTATGGCGCCTTGCTCGGGCTGCTTTCCCTGCTCTCACCATTCAAAATCCGCCGCAATGCGCAAAGCTGTATTGATTGCGGGAAATGTGCCAAAAACTGCCCGTCGCAAATCCCGGTGGATAAGCTGATTCAGGTGCGAACGGTTGAATGCACTGGCTGTATGACCTGTGTGGAATCCTGTCCGGTGGCTTCAACGCTGACATTTTCCCTGCGGACACCAACGGGAAACGCTGAAATACGGCGAGGAACATTATCGGGTATGGCGATGACGCTGCTGGTACTCGGCATAATGTTTGCCCTTATCGCATTCGCGATGCTAATGGACGTCTGGAACAGCCCAGTGCCGGATCACCTCTACTTCCGGTTGATCCCGGAAGCGAGAATGATTGGTCATTAATGGATACCGGATGGGGCATCTGCCGCCATCCGGATTTGCATCACTCGGCTTTATTATCCTCAGCGATGCCATCCTCAATAAAATCTTTATCGAGTTCTTCGGTATTCCCCGCGTGATCGCGCCCGGAAAGAATGTTCCAGCAGGCGATAAACAGCGCGGCAACGAGTGGACCAATGACGAAACCATTGATGCCATAAATCTCCATTCCGCCCACCGTGGTGATAAGAATCAGGTAATCAGGCATTTTGGTATCTTTGCCGACCAGAATGGGGCGCAGAATATTATCCACCAGCCCTACCACCACCACGAAGAAACCGACGATGAAAAAGCCCTGCCACAGTTGCTGCGTCGAAAAAAGATAAATGGCGGCTGGCACCCAGACGATCGCGGAACCCACTGCCGGGATCAGGGACAGAAACGCCATCAGCGCCCCCCACAGAATGCTGCCATCAATCCCCACAATGTAAAACGCAATTCCGCCCAACGTCCCCTGCACGATCGCCACCACAACCGTGCCTTTTACCGTCGCCCGGGAGACCGCCGCAAACTTTGCAAACAGATGTTGCTTAACGAAATTCGACAACGGTAGCGAGTCGAGGATCTGCCGAACCAGAAACGGGCCATCCTTGAGCAGGAAAAAGAGCAGGTAGAGCATGATGCCGAAACTGATCGCGAAACCAAAGGTGCCTTTGCCAATCAGGAAGGCGCTCCCGGCCAGATATTGCCCGCCCTTTAGCACCACATCCGACAGCTTCTGCTGGATTTTTGCGGCGTTATCAAGGGAGTGATCGGCAAGAAACGAACGCGCCCACTCCGGCATATGCGCAAACAAGCTCGCCACCACTTCCGGGAACTGAGCGTCGTTATGCTGCAGCTTGGTGTACACCACATTCAGTTCAACGGCGAGTGAGGAGAGGATCAGCATTAACGGGATGAATACGATCAGGCAGATGATACCCAGCGTCAGCAGAGACGCTACCCCGTTACGCTCCCCTAACGCCGAACGCAGCCTATTTTTTACCGGGTAGAAGATAACCGTCAGAATCGCAGCCCATAAAATGGCGGAAAAGTATGGCGACAGCACGTCGAAGAAAGCCCATGTCACCATGGCGAGAAGAAAGAGGAAAAACCCTTTATTCAGTCCGTTAAAACGCATTAGAGGATCCTGTAAACAAAGAAACTCTGTGGACTATAGGACTGATTGCGGATTTTACAAAGCCGACAAGACGAAAACCGCCAGCCAATACTTCACATTCAAAATGTGATAGTGCTTATTGTTTCACCAAAAGGGTTGGCATTTCGCTCAAGGGTTGCTGAATGCGGCACACACGAAGGGAGTGCCGCTGTCTCCCCGTCTTTCTTGAATACACCTGTTTCGCCTCTCTGGACGGACGCCAGGTCAGTTTAGGGAAGCGTCTGCAACCGTCTGCCAGCAGGATGACCTATGGCAGACGTCGCGCGTTACTGATAACGCGCCACCAGGTCCTTAACCATTGCGGCATACGTTTGTTGCTTAAGTTGCACAATCTGCTGTTCCGTCACCGTCTCTACGGATGCCTTCTGTCCAGGCTGCGGGGTTAGTATTTTGGTCTCATAATTAAACGGTGACCAGGTCGCCCAATCGCCACTCGCGACATCCACCAGCGTGAAACGCACCAGATAGCGTAGCGATGTGCTGTCAGGCTGTTTCCCTGCTTTAAAATCCGACCAGACCATGCTTTTGGTCGCGGCATCAAATCTACCGGACTGCAACGTCTCCTGATAAACGATAATCGCTTTCTGATGCCCTTTCGCCGCAATGTAGCGTAGCGCCTGCATCCAGTTGGTATTCTCAGCAACCGCCGCGTCCTGGTTCTCGTCTTTGCTTTTGTCTTTACTACAGATCGCTTTTTTTTGTCTGTCCGGGATGCCAGAGAACGTCGCAACCGTGTAATAGCGACTCATTTCCTGCTGCATGACCGTCTCTGGCGCCCGATTGCCAGACTGTACCAGAATGACGGGTGAGTTCAGCGGTACGCGAAAATTGTCTTCTGCCAGTGCCGCCTGAATATCGTCTTCAGAGATCGCCAGCGTGGTTTCATTACCAAAAATATCTTTATCCGTCAGCCAGGAAGGTGACATCGTATTTCGGCCAGAACTCTCCACCTGCGATGTGGTTTTCTTCGCATCAATGGGGGAATGCGTGACACAACCCACCAAAATAGAGAGGGTTACACATGACAATATTACTGACCTGAAATCCATTTTACCCGGTTCCTTATCTAATCCGATATATTCCTGCATAGCAAAAATAATTATATACCTGAAGGAGCTCACCACAAAACAGGATTTACCCTTTTTCAATCATTCATAAAATAAATATTTATAAATCATTTATAGATTCCGTTTTTATATTGTTGAGAATATATGCAGATTCGCCTAATGACTCAATCGACACTCACTCCATTATTAAAACCAGAAAAGCATGCCTCTCCTTTCTAAATTATCGCCTACCCCGTTGAATTAGATAAAAATAATCATCCAAAAAATAATGCGATACGGATGTCATATCAAAAAAAGGTGATATTTCACTTTGCCCGAATCACGAAAGTCACTGATAATGCGCCCGTTCGTCTCTTCAAAATGGCGGTATATCCCCTATGCTACATTTATTTTCTGGTCTGGATTTATATACCGGCTTGATGCTTTTACTTGCGCTGGTCTTTGTCCTGTTTTACGAAGCCATAAACGGATTTCACGACACCGCCAATGCGGTCGCGACCGTCATTTATACCCGAGCCATGCAACCCCATCTGGCAGTGATGATGGCGGCGGTTTTCAACTTCTTTGGCGTCCTGCTGGGCGGACTCAGCGTTGCCTATGCCATTGTGCATATGCTACCCACGGATTTACTGCTCAATATGGGGTCGTCACGTGGCCTCGCGATGATTTTTTCCCTGTTACTGGCGGCGATTATCTGGAACCTTGGAACCTGGTATTTCGGGTTACCGGCCTCCAGTTCTCATACCCTAATAGGCGCAATTATTGGGATTGGACTCACCAACGCACTGATGAACGGGACTTCGGTAGTCGATGCGTTAAACATCCCGGCGGTGGTCAATATCTTTGCGTCGTTGATTGCGTCTCCCGTCGTCGGAATGGTGATCGCAGGCGGCCTGATCTTTCTGCTACGCCGCTACTGGAGCGGCACTAAAAAACGCGATCGCATCCACCGTCTTCCTGAAGAACGGAAAAAGAAAGGCGGTAAAAAGAAACCCCCATTCTGGACGCGTATTTCGCTCATCTCCTCAGCGGCGGGCGTGGCCTTCTCTCACGGCGCGAACGATGGTCAGAAAGGGATCGGCCTGGTGATGCTGGTACTGGTGGGGATTGCGCCTGCCGGTTTCGTGGTGAACATGAGCGCTTCAGGCTACGAAATCACCCGCACGCGTGATGCTGTCAGCAATCTTGAAATCTACTTTCAGCAGCACCCTGACGTGATAAAACAGGTAGTGGATAAGGCTCAACCGCTTACTGTACCGACAGCGAATTCCTCCTCAACCACCGAATTTCATTGCCATCCGGCGAATACGATGGATGCCCTGGGTCGCGTGAAAACACTGTTACCAGCAAACCTGGAGAGTTACGACACATTAAGCGTGCCGCAACGCGGTCAGTTACGACGCATCATGCTGTGCATCTCCGATACGGCAGATAAAGTGGCAAAACTAGCGGATATCAGTCGTAGCGACGTGCATCTGTTGAAAAAACTGAAAACCGACATGCTGAGCACCATTGAATATGCGCCGATCTGGATAATCATGGCGGTCGCGCTGGCGTTGGGCATGGGAACAATGATCGGTTGGCGGCGCGTGGCCACCACAATTGGCGAGAAGATTGGCAAAAAAGGGATGACCTATGCCCAGGGAATGTCCGCACAGATCACGGCGGCGATCTCCATTGGTCTTGCCAGCTATATCGGGATGCCGGTTTCTACTACGCATGTGCTCTCTTCCGCCGTCGCAGGAACGATGATCGTCGACGGCGGCGGATTACAGCGGAAAACCGTCACCAGCATCGCGATGGCCTGGGTATTCACGTTACCAGCGGCGATTTTGCTGTCCGGGTTTCTGTATTGGGCTTCTCTGCTACTTATCTAAGTCAACTGCCGGCTTAGCGAAACGGAATATACCTGAGAATGCCCAGTTCGCCAGACTGGGCATCAATACTTACTGAGGATGAAAGCTAACGGCGGGCTGATTACCGTCAGTGTGATGATAGCCACGAGCAGCCATAAACGCGGTTATCGCTTTTTCCGCATCCGCCAGCACTTCATCCAGCGGCTGATTAGCATCGATATCAACCAGAGGCGCGCCGCCAAAGGTCAGTTGTGGTGTTATCGCGATTTTTCTTGCCAGCGCTTCTCTACGGTGATCGGGTTTACGTGCACAAGCAACGTCGAGATCAACATTCAGTTTTATCACTAAATCCGGCTTATGGCTGGCCATCCAGTGAAACGCCGAGCGTTCTTGTTCGGCCAACCAACTCACGAAGCGACTCCCCTCTGTATTGACGGGAAATACGGTACCATCATAAGCGCCGGGGATTTGTATCTGAGGGTAGCGATCGGCTAACACAATGAGGCCCTGCCGACGACACGTCAGCATATGGCGAAACCGCAATAACCGACGCGCAACGAAAAACATAATCACTAATGCAGGTACCACTCCAGGTAATTTTTTTGCAGTTTTAACTTTATTACGTTCGATAACGTTACCTAATGAATTACCCATTAACGGTAATTTAACCACGGCGCGCCCTACATTTCCTGCCTGTTTACCCAGATGAACTTTTTCAGTCGGGCCATATTTCTGCAAACAGATAACAAGATGTTCGCAGACTGTTGTTTTCCCCGAGCCATCGCTGCCAATAACGGCTATTAGCGGAGGTTTAATTGATTGCATAAATACACCTTTAAACAAAAATACCCACCATGAATAATTTATTATCCGACTCTCCTTCCGGATATAATTGTTAATACTAAAACGACAATTACCCATTGTCACAACTTTATTGAACAGATATTCTTGGCACACAACCGCCGCTCTCAATTAATTATTTAAACTGGATCTTTCGTGAGTCAATATACTATTCCCACTATACCTCCCCCTTTCGCACGGGTGATTGCTATAGTCGGTTGCGATGGTTCAGGTAAATCAACCCTGGCAGCCAGCCTGACGTCGCATCTCGCCCTACAGTTGCCAACAAAACAGCTTTATCTCGGGCAGTCCTCTGGTCGTATTGGTGAATGGATTGAACATTTGCCTGTTGTCGGGGCGTTGTTGGGGCGTTATCTGCGAAAAAAAGCGGCACACGTACACCAGAGTCCTTCTGCACCGCCAGGAAACATCACGGCGCTGGTGATCTTCCTGCTCTCTTGCTGGAGAGCATACAAATTCCGCAGCATGCTAATTCAGAGTCGGCAAGGCACGCTGTTCATCGTCGATCGTTATCCCCAGGCGGAAGTGCCCGGTTTTCGCTTCGACGGGCCACAACTGGCCAAAACGGCTGGCGGTAATTGGTGGGTACGACTCCTGAAAGCCCGTGAACTCCAGTTGTACCAGTGGATGGCCTCCTGGCGGCCTCTGCTGTTGATCCGGCTGGATATCGATGAAGAAACCGCCTTCTCACGTAAGCCTGATCATCCCCTTGCCGTGCTCCACGAGAAGATCGCGGTCACGCCGCATCTGACGTTCAACGGAGCACCAATCCTCGAACTGAACGGTCGGGAGTCGGCGGATAAAATTCTTACTGAGTCATTACGCTCAATTCAGACCTCTCTTCGCGATCACCGGATCGGATTTGCGAGTCCTTTTTAAGACGGAACGACATGGACACAGAGAACTTAAGCCCCCAGAACGGGCCATTACCGGAATATATTCCGGGACTGATTGCCGTGGTGGGCTGTGATGGCACCGGTAAATCCACGCTGACGGCGGATTTGGTAAAAAACCTGCAGCAAAAGTGGGTAACTGAACGCCGCTATCTGGGACTTGTTTCCGGAGAAGATGGCGACAAAATCAAACGTCTGCCGCTTATCGGGACATGGCTTGAACGACGACTGGCGACCAAGTCGTCAAAAACGCAGAGCATGAGTACCCGGGCTCCCGCACTTTGGGCGGCGTTAATTATGTACGGGTTCTCGCTACGCCGGATGGCTAACTTACGCAAGGTCCGGCGACTAGCGCAAAGCGGCGTGCTGGTGATTAGCGATCGATACCCTCAGGCCGAAATTTCCGGTTTTCATTATGACGGACCGGGGATTGGCGTCGAACGCGCAACGGGCTGGGTGAAAACCCGCATGGCCAGGCGCGAATCCCGCCTGTATCAGGAAATGGCGTTATATCGTCCTGAACTCATCATTCGTCTTGATATCGATATTGGTACCGCATTTTCCCGTAAGCCCGACCACGACTACAACGAGTTGCGCGACAAAATCGACGTCATGATGAAGCTCACCTACAACGGCTCGAGAATTCTCGATCTGGATTCCAGAGCGCCCTACCGCGAGGTGCTGGAAAAAGCGCTGGCAGCCGCCTCCGTTACGGCCCGGGATTCTCAGCGCAGGCGCGTTTTATCACAACACGCCAGCGTCCTGCCCGAAATCGGGGAGCACCCATAGCAAAAGAATCTCTGAACTCAGGCACGTACGCGTCACTGGCCTGAGATTTTATGCTGGGCGGGTTTGCTCCTGCTGAGTGATCATTAACAGGTCTGGCGGGTTTTTATCCCATGAAAAAGTGGTTTGCTGATGGCGCGTTTCGCACCATCATTCGTAACAGCGCCTATTTAGGCTCTAGCAATGTGGTGAGCGCCCTGCTGGGGTTACTGGCGCTTTCCTGCGCCGGTAAAGGGATGACGCCTGCGATGTTCGGCGTGCTGGTCATTGTTCAGTCGTACACCAAAGCCATTAGCGATTTTGCCAAATTCCAGACCTGGCAACTGGTCGTTCAGTACGGCACACCCGCGCTGGAAAATAATAATCAGCAGCAGTTCCGAGATGTGATCTCTTTTTCCTTTAGCCTGGATATCGCCAGCGGTGCTGCGGCGATCCTTTGCGGGATGGGGTTACTGCCGTTTCTTTCGCATTCATTAGGCCTCGATGCCGACAGCTTTTGGCTGGCAATGCTGTACTGCACGCTGATCCCTTCAATGGCCTCATCAACCCCAACGGGGATTTTGCGGGCGGTAAACCGTTTTGATTTGATTGCCGTACAGCAGGCCACCAAACCTTTCCTGCGCGCGCTGGGCAGCGTTATCGCGTATTTCGGCGATTTTGGGTTTGCCGGTTTTGTGATCACCTGGTACGCCTCCAGCCTGGTCGGCGGCACAATGTACTGGTGGTTTGCCGCGCGCGAACTGCGTAGCCGGAATATTCACGGTGCGCTACGCCCACGACTGTTTGAGTCGGCGCGCCGCCTTGAAGGCGCATGGAATTTTGTCTGGGCAACCAACTTTGCCCACACGATCTGGTCTGCGAGAAACTCCTGCAGCACGGTATTGGTGGGTGTCGTTCTCGGCCCTGCCGCCGCCGGGCTGTTTAAAATTGCGATGACTTTCTTTGATGCGACAGGAACGCCAGCACAGCTGCTTGCAAAGAGCTTTTATCCCGAAGTGATGCGCTTAGATCCGCGCAGCAAAAAGCCGTGGCAGCTGGGAATGAAATCCGCGTTGCTGGCCGGCGGGATTGGAATCGTCGTAGCACTTGCGGTGGTGATTGTTGGTAAGCCGCTTATTTCGCTGGTTTTTGGCGTCAAATACCTCCAGGCGTATGACCTCATCCAGATTATGCTTGGTGCAATTATCGTCTCAATGTTGGGGTTTCCTCAGGAATCACTGCTGCTTATGTCCGGCAAACAGCGGGCTTTTCTGACCGCACAGACCCTGGCTTCTATCGCCTACATAGTCCTGCTACCAGGGCTGTCGCATCTCTTTGGCGTAATCGGCGCGGCATTTGCTTATTTCGCCGGACAATGCCTGGATGTGCTGCTTTCCCTGATCCCGACATTACACGCCTATCGCCATCGTCAGCGCTTGCCATTTACCGCAGACAAAGAGACTCACTCATGACACACGAAAAATTCTCGCCAGACGTTCTTCAACGCCTCTTTGCGGCGGTGGAAGAAGACGACATCGTTGATCGCCATGCCACGCTACCGGAACATATTCATACCTACTGCACCGAGGACAATATCCGTCGCTGTTATGATTTGTGCCTGCAGTTTTGGGAGGAGGGTTTTACCCGAACGGACTTACTGCATTTGGTGCTGAAACAATTACGCGGCGGCGAGCTGTCAGATAACGAACGGATGCAGTACAAATACATTCGCGCGCGTTATAAGCATTTACGTTTCGCGCTGCGTCTCTATCGCAAGAACCACCAGGCAGGCCGTTTATTTAGCAAAACCACCGTTTTTCTCGGCCACTTCCAGGACGGGTTTCGTAACGGAAATAAAACGATTATTGCCACCTATGGAAAGCGCTTGCGTCTTTTCCTGAGCCTTCCCGTCTGGTGGGTTGTCCAGTATTCCTTGCACCACAGTCAGCCAGAAACGGCCAACGGATTTACCACCTATTGTCAGGCGCAAATGCGCACGCTACGGGACCTGCTGGCCCAACCGCAACTGACAGGACGTGAATTCCACACTATGCGAAAAATCATCAGTCAGCAGGTTTCTTATTTCGATACGTTACGCTCTCTCGAACCTGACAATCACGATGCTCGCGCCATCTCCCGCTTTCTGGCTGCTATTAACGGTCTGATGGGAGACCGGCATGATGAGATGGTGGCCGATGCAATGGAAATGCGAACACCGTACGACGAGCCCTGCGCACTGAATGGCGATATTCGTGGCCGTATAGAGCAATGGCTCGCCCGTTATCCTCTGTAGATTGCCCGACACAGGATTCTCCATCCCGACTAAGCGAAATAAAGGATTTGCGATGCTGATACGTCGATTATTGATGATTTCACTTCTGCTCTCGCCATGGCTGGCGTCAGCACATAACTTTGTCGGTGGCCAGCCGGTTAAGCCCATTGTCATTACGGATCGCGGCGAATTACTGCTGGATAATCGCGATACGTTTAGCTACCGAACCTGGAATAGCGGTGAACTGGCAGGAAAGGTGCGCATTGTTCAGTATATTGCCGGGCGAAAATCGGCAAAAAAGAAAAACGCAATGTTGATAAAAGCCGTTAAGGCCGCCCATTTCCCTCTGGACCGCTTTCAACCGACCACCATCGTGAATACCGATGATGTGATCTTTGGTTCTGGTTTCTTTGTCCTCGGCAAGATAGAAAAAAACAAACGTCGCTACCCGTGGGCACAATTTATCATCGACAGCAGCGGACTGGGACGCAAAACCTGGCAACTCAATGAGATGAGTTCAACCATTCTGGTGCTGGATAAAGAGGGCCGCGTCTCGTGGGCTAAGGATGGTGATCTGACGCCGAAAGAGGTGCATCAGGTCATCGCGATGGTACAAAAGATGGTTAACGAATCGCCAGGCCTGTGATGAAATTAATTGAACACTACATCATGACAGGCATTTGTCGACTGGTGGTGACACTTGTGGGCTTTCTGATTTTTATTTTCGCCTGCTATTGCGCACAGCGCTACCTGACCGAAGCGGCCAACGGGACATTAGCCCTCGGCGTTGTGCTGAATGTTGTCTTCTATAAAGTTTTGATTGCGCTGGAGATGTTGCTTCCGGTCGGTCTGTATGTTTCCGTCGGCGTCACCCTTGGCCAGATGTATACCGATTCGGAAATGACGGCGATAGCCGCCGCTGGTGCCACGCCTTCACGTCTTTATCGCGCCGTGATGTTCCTCGCCATTCCATTGAGTATTCTGGTGTTGCTCCTGTCTCTGTACGGCAGACCCTGGGCTTACGCGCAAATTTATCAGTTAGAACAACAGTCGCAGTCAGAGCTGGATGTCCGTCACCTGCAGGCAAGAAAGTTTAACGTCAACAACAATGGACGGATGATCCTCGCCCGTCAGATTGACCCCGACGCAGCTCATTTGAATGATGCGCTGATTTACACCGCCTCTGCCAGTAAAACCAGTATCTTCAGGGCCAACAGCGTGGACGTTGTTGATCCCTCCTCCACGACGCCCTCAGTGATGTTGCACTCCGGTACCGGCTATGTCCTGGATCATCAGGGCAGTGATGATAACGAGCAAATTTTCCGCAATCTCAAACTGAATATGAAACCGTTCGACCAGAATGACGAGGTCAAACGCAAGGCGAAATCCATACAGACGCTCGCTCGTTCCTCTGCACCGGCGGATACCGCTGAACTGCAATGGCGGGAAAGTCGCGGAGTCTGCGCGTTACTCATGGGGCTGCTGGCAGTCCCGTTAAGCCGCGTCAGGCCACGCCAGGGACGGTTTTCCACACTGCTCCCGCTCACGCTCTTATTCGTCATCATTTTTTATGGCGGTAATATATGCCGTACGCTGGTTGCCAACGGTGCGTTGCCCGTCACGCCGGGACTATGGCTGGTCCCCCTGCTCATGCTGTCAGGTCTGGTGATTCTGTTGATTCGCGACGGCACGCTGCGATGGAAAACGTATAAATGAAAATCTTCAGTCGCTATATCATACGCAATCTCTTTTTAGGATTTGCGGCGGCTGCAGGGTTACTGCTTCCCCTGTTTACCACCTTTAATCTGATCGGCGAACTCGATGATGTGAGTCCAGACGGATACCGCTGGACGCAGGCGGTGATGGTCGTGTTGATGACATTGCCGAGGACCCTTATCGATCTTGGTCCGTTTATCGCTTTGCTCGGTGGCATTATCGGATTGGGACAGTTGTCGAAAAGCGGGGAATTAACCGCCATACGCACCACGGGATGCTCAATTTTCAAAATCGCCATAGTGACGCTAAGCGCGGGACTGATGCTAATCGTTGCCCTCGGCGTCATTGATGAATGGATTTCCTCGCCGATGCAACAACAGGCGTTGCAGATTAAAACGCGCTACAGCAATCACGATACGGCAGGAAACATTCTGTGGGCCCGGCGCGGCAATGTGTTTGTGACGGTAAAATCGCTGGATGCGCATCGCCAACCAGAAGGCATTGAGCTCTTTTACTACCGGGCGGACCACTCTCTGCAACGGTATATCTATGCGCGGACTGCCACCATTTCAGATAACGGCGTCTGGCGGCTTGAGGGCGTCAATCAAAAAGCGTGGGCCAACGGTAAGGAGACAACCGAGACGAAAGAGAACGTCGTGTGGTCATCTTTGTTCGGGGACATGAGTCTTGAGGAACTCACCCTGCCCAGCAGCAGTTTTTCAGTTAAACAACTCAGCCATTATATTTCCTACCTGAAGAGTACAGGTCAACCCAGTCTCGAATTTACGCTGGCGTTGTGGCTAAAGCTGGGACATCTGCTTTTAATCCTGGCGATGATTTTACTGGCGATCCCTTTCACCTTTAGCACCCCCCGCGCTCCCGGACTCGGGAGTCGACTGTCCGTCGGTGTGATCGTTGGTCTACTTACTTACGTCTGTGACCAGATCATCGTCAACCTGGGACTGCTCTATTCCCTGAACGTGCAAATGACAACGCTGGCACCGCCAATATTGCTCCTGGCGG
The DNA here is from genome assembly GCF_002934585.1 of Citrobacter sp. CFNIH10. Classification (NCBI taxonomy): domain Bacteria; kingdom Pseudomonadati; phylum Pseudomonadota; class Gammaproteobacteria; order Enterobacterales; family Enterobacteriaceae; genus Citrobacter; species Citrobacter sp. CFNIH10. The sequence goes on along the minus strand of NZ_CP026216.1, from coordinate 3,362,499 downwards.
TGGCATTAATACTGGTTTATCGATTCGATCGCCAACCCTGATATCGCAACATTCATCAGACGGCGTGATGGACAGGAGTAAGACATCGCAGCAGATATTCTCAGGAACAATATCTGCTGCGCAGAGCAGATTATTTTTTCAGCTGTGCAAATGCCTGAATAATCGCGTCAATCTGCTCGTAGGTATGCGCGGCATTAACACTGCAACGCAGCAACGTAATCCCGGCGGGGGCAGCCGGTGGCAAAATGAGATTAACATAAACGCCAGCGGCGATCAGTTCTCGCCAGATACGCAGTCCCTCTTCTTTTGCGCCAATAATCACCGGCACCACAGGGCTGATGTGCGAACTCAGCTCATAGCCCAGTTTCTCAAGCCCTTCATACAGTCGCGCTGCGTTATCCCACAGCTTTTGGCGCAGCTCCGGTTGTGTTGCGATCGTTTTCAACGCAGAGCGGACGGTTGCAATGCTCGATGGCGATGGGGATGCGGTAAAAATGTAGGGACGACTGGCGTAACGCAGGACATCCATGCCCTGATCGCCGACGGCAAAACCACCAATAGAAGCCAGGCTCTTACTGAAGGTTCCCACAATAATATCGACATCCTGCTCCACACCGGCGGCTTCCGCCAGTCCCCGTCCCTTCGCGCCCATCACGCCGAAGGAATGGGCTTCATCGACAATTAAAAAGCCACCCAACCGTTTTTTGATCTCGACAATATCGACCAGTGGCGCAATGTCGCCCAGCATGCTGTAAATGCCTTCGACAATGATGATCGCGTCTTTGGCGCGCTCACCAAGGCGCATCATGCGCCGCTCGAGATCTTTCGCGTCATTATGACGAAAGCGGATAATTTCAGCTCCACCTAACGCGCAGGCATCATAAATGCTGGCGTGGCTGTCAGCATCCAGCAATACCACGGCATTGTGACTGGCAAGCGTGCTGATTATCCCCAAATTCGCGGTATAGCCTGTGGAGAATACGATGGCTGATGGCCGCTCAAAAAACTCGGCAATCTCCTTTTCTAAGGCTAAATGTGGTCCATAGCTGCCATTCGCCATTCGTGAACCGGTCGTGCCTGTCCCCTGACTGGCTAAAGCGGCCTGCCCCTCGGCAATCGCCTGTGGATTAAAGGTGAGCCCCAGATAGTTATTCGTACCTGCCAGAATAATTTTTTGGTTGCCAATCCGTCCTTCCGTTGCGGAAAACACCTCATCGATACAGGTGCCAAATGGGTTAATTCCTGCCATGCTAAATTGTTCTCGCTCGCAGGCCAGGCGCGAAAATTTATCATAGAGACTCATTGATACTCTCCAGATAAGGGATTAACGCTTCCATTAATTGCGCCGGGGTTCTGACATCCAGCAAAATATTAATAGGGATGGAAATGTCGAATTTATCTTCCAGCAACATTAATAAATCCATAACTTTAATCGATTCCAGCCCAAGATCATTAACCAGATCGCTGTCAGGATGGATATCTACGCCGCTTTCGACCATACCCTGTAAACACTCAAGGGTGTAATCCATTACTTCTTCATGATTTAACATAGAAAATAACATACCTGTATTATAAATAATTAAAATAACCCCTGCCGTAACGCATATTCCAGGCTAACCCGGGGAAACTAATTTATTTTCTCGCACAGAGATTTATTATTTGCCGACCAGTCAGAGTGGATTAACTCACAAACTTTACTCCTGGTTAACATCGGTTCTTTTCCGGCAAACCGACTGATTAACGTACTCGCGTCGGCAAACAATGTGAGTAACGGTAACGGAATGGTTACGGTGCGAACCGGTCCGTTGCGCACTACGGCCGCAATTTCCTGAATGCGTTGCCAGTTGTAGCCACCGGCAACACCATCGCAGAGTTCATACGGATAGACCGGCGTCTGGTCGGCCATGAGCCATTGACTGACAGCCTGCGCTAAATCGCTCACGTGCAAAAATGACAAACGGGCTTCGGCAGCGCCAAAACGCGGAAGGTAACCGCGCAGCATCGCGCGAAACAGTGGTGTTAGCTCTTTGTCACCGGGTCCATACACTGCCGTAGGTCGAAAAATCCCCAGCGTAATTTCTGCGGCCATCGTCGTTAGCCGTTGTTCTGCGACATACTTGGAATTTGCATACCATGAGAGTTCCGGGTGCCGCGCGCCAATCAAATCGCGACACATTGACAAATAACATTGGATCGCCTGCGTGATCGTGATTTATATGTCAGACGCTGGAAACTTTTTATACAGCGTAGAAATTCCAACATCATAGATGATTGCTACACGCTGCCGCGTTTCTCCCGCAGCCAACAGTCTTCCTGCTTGCGCCCATTGTTCAGGCGTTAATTTTGGTCTCCTTCCACCTATTCGTCCTTTTTCGCGAGCTGCGGCAAGACCAGCAAGGGTTCTCTCGACAATAAGCTCACGCTCCATCTCTGCCAGTGCGGACATGATGTGGAAAATAAACCGTCCCATCGGACTCGATGTGTCGATGCTGTCTGTGAGACTGCGAAAGTGGATGCCGCGCTGCCGCAGCTCATCGACCAATAACACGAGGTTGCGCATACTCCGTCCCAACCGATCCAGTTTCCAGACTACGAGTGTATCTCCCTCTTTCAGAGTGCGCAGGAGCTTTTTTAGCGCTGGTCTATTAGCAATTGTTCCGCTCATTTTTTCCTCAAAAATCTGTTCACATCCTGACCGTTTAAGAGCTTCCCTCTGGAGATCAGTGTTTTGGTCATTTGTTGACACCCGTACGTAGCCAATTTGCATAAATTTTAATCACTCTGTCGTGTGTAGTAATGGTGATTTTATCGGCATATTAATGAGGCTCTAAAGCCTCTTAAACGTTCAATTGGGAGAAGCCGCGAAAAGAGATGTCGGCACTGGCGAAAATCAGATACCGGATATGTCCAGCTTTGGTGCTGGCTCAGGATGGAGCCAATTACCAAACGGGAAATTATTGCAGTGGGGGACTTACACTGGCTCTGCACCAACAGGGACCATAAATTTTCCGGTTCCTTTCCCGATTTCAGTAGGGCGAGTAATTATGTCTCTATCAGGGACCAGTGCTGATGCGGGATCTATTGCCTACGTTCTCCAGGACGATAACTCGTTATCAAAAACATCGTTTTTCTTTCGTCGTGCGGGTGCGCAGGTGCGATTTAACTGGTTCTGCATAGGTGAATAAAATGAATAAATATAAATGGTCAGCAAAATATAACGCGTTTTTCCCGATTGAAATACTCCCTGCTTATCAATCGTCATGGGATGACCTTAGTGATTTAATTGATATTGATGATTCTGTTGTGGCTGAATTTAACGGGAAGCCGCCTGAAGGCAAAGTGCGGGGTGTTGTTGATAACATGCCAGCATGGGTTGATATTCCTCTCCCAACATATGAGGAAAAAATAGCCGCCGCAGAAGCAATTAAGTTGAATCTGAAGGCTAACGCAGATTCTGAAATTGCCTGGCGACAGGATGCTGTTGACGCCGGTATTGCGACGGATGAGGAGACTAACGCGCTGGTTGACTGGAAAAAATATCGGGTCTTACTGATGCGTGTCGATACAGCAAAACCCGAATGGCCTACGCTTCCGGAGGATCTGGCCAGTTAGGATTGGCAGTATCAACAGAGTTCAGTGCATCAATATAGGCCAGCCAGGCTATCAGGCTGGTCTTCTCATCATCGCTGATGACTCCCAAGAGTAGTTTGCTCTGCCAGTTTATGATCGTGGCCTGTGCAGCAATCAGTAACTCTGATTTTTTCTGCTCTGCTGTCGCGATAGCTTCTTCTCGCGTTGGTAGTGGGAGATCAACCCATGCTGGCAAACCATCTATAGCCCCCAGCATCTTTCCTTCTGGTGGTGTCTGGGTGAAGGTGGCGAACGTCGCCTCATCCACCTCAACGGCATCACCTGGCCATGTCCCGGCATTTACGTATTTGCCTTTTTCATTACCCGGCATAAAGCCGTTTTCGCTTGGGCTGTAATAGTAAATTTTCATATCAGTTTCCTATGGCAAGAAATCGTCCACCCAGCGTCGGACTGGTATTACGTGATACAAACGAGCCGCGAACAGATGGATTAATTGCTGCGCCTATAGAAGACACTCCTGTTGTTCCTACCCCAGCGGTATACCCCGATGTCGCTAATACGGCAAAAATAGTTGTAGGGAAAAGAATAGGAAACGATGTTGATATATCACTGGCAGACGGCAGGATTGTCCCCCACTGCAATAAAATGCCATTCGGTAAGAATGTGTAGCCTGGCTGTCCAGCACCGGGGGTCAAATAACTAAAGGCCGACATATCAGGTATCTGGTTTTCCCCTGTTCCGACATCCCGCAGCGCCGCTGTTCCCAAACCAAGGTTTGAGAGAGCCGTTGCAATCGCCTCTGGACCATCCTGAGCGATGTCTCCGAATGGATTATTGCGTTGCAGGAACAACATGCCGAGTGCAGCCAGTAATTGCGTACTGTCCATTTTGTCAGGGGAAATCCCTGCGGTTCTGACAACATTAAGCAATTCGCTCTGAACGATGTTAAACCAGTCGGGGCCGGGGTACGTCGGAGGGGTTCCATTACCACCTTCAGTAAAGAACAGTTCAGCCTCACTGGTGACAGGGGACGGTTGTGGCATAACCGGAACACCGGTCGAATTATCTACGTGAAACATCAGTTATCTCCTGAAGAATAAAAATATTCGTATGCTGTACCGCCGAGGCGATATTTAGTCAGCACACACTCCAGCTCTCTGGCGCGTTCGCTAAGAAGTGGTGTCATGACATTATCGATACAGGTAAAGCGTCCACCTTTGATGTCGAGTACATCAATCTGTAAAGTCCAGCGATAACGGGCCGGGTAAAGGGGATACATGCAGCTACGCATGCAGTGATGAGGAAGAATGACGGTGACCCGGATAGTAAACCCAAGCGCTGCGGCTACCGCTTCAATCTGCCACGGGGCAAGCCCCCCTTTACGATGATATTTCTCCACAACAGCCCGACGTCGGTCTTCTACAGTTCCGCTTAACTGCCCACACTCTGGTAGTTCAAGGTATTTTTCCCATTCCTCCAGCAGCAGGAATGTTGTCTCTGGCCGCATCTCCGGAAGCAGGCTCTCTGCATCAAATTCCGTCTGACTTAAACGTCTGGCTAACGCCCGTAAAAAACGGTTTAAATCTCCGTCTTCATCCCGTGACCAGGCTTTACCACGCGGCATGATCTGCCATAAAGCACCCAGCCATTCATCTACGCTGTGGGCCATGTCAGTTCCCCGATAGTGATAAGTTCATTCTGATCGCAGGGAATGTCAGCAGTCAGATTCAGTGTGTAATCGGTCACACCAGATGCTGTGCCGATTGCAGTCCTGATTGCTGAAATGGGTAGCGTATGCCCAGGTTGCAGCGTCTTCTGGAGCGTCAACAGACGAGACTGGACAGCCTTACGCGTAGCGGGCGTATCCGGCGTTATGTCAATAATCATATCGACCGGGCGAAGTACCAGCTCAACGGGCCATACTTCTATTCCGCCTGGCTTGCCAACCCATACACCAGTCGCCGGGTCGGTATGACGGAAAAGATAATCCTCCATATTTTTCCGGTCCTGATATCCGGGGGTAATCACTGAACGAGCGTCATAAACCCATGCCAGCCCGATTGTGCATGGACCATGCCAGGCATCAAATGCCCATGCCCGACTTACGCCAGCCATTTCACGCGCCCAGATAACATAATCATGCACCGCGCCGCCAACGGGCGGATTGCGCTTACGAAATAAAAGCCGGTCAAGAAGTTCAGAGACAGGTTCAATATCTGCACCTCCGGTGATACCTCCCGTCCCCGTTGAACCTATGCTCTCCACACCGGGAACGGGGGACAGCAGTGTCAGACTCTCACCTTCAGGAAGGTTTCCGGATACGCCGGCATCGCTTGCCTGAATGGTTACTGTCATCACACCATCCACAGGAACGCCGGAAGCCGTCACGGCATAAACAACACCGGAAGCGGTCTGCATCTCCGCATCCTCCGGTAATGGCGTGGTCCCTTTAAATACAGCCGGCCCCTTCGCAAACGCGGACTGTTTTCTTATGACGCCTTCACTGGCCGCAGTTTCGATAATGGTTTCATCATCAGATTTAACGGACGGAATAATCTGGTCTTTGATCCAGCTCTGGTGGTCGTATAAATCACGCACCTGATTACTGAATGAGGTATTAAGTGCCTTCTCAACACCTACTGGTGGAAGTTTTTGCAGCCCCAGTTCAAAGGCAATATCTTTTTCGCCGTCAGTAATAAGTTTGCGCAGTGCGGGAACGTTATAAGTCATTAGCGGTGGACTCCCAGCGTTTACTTATTTCAATCCGGAGCGTTGTTTTATCCGGGCGGGTAAGGATGACAATAAAATTAATCCGATCACTGCCGCTTATCGTGGCCGTCACCGTTGCATTACGTGCATATCCGGAACGTAAAAGAGGCTGCATGGAGAGCAGCGCATAATCTTCCACTCGCATTCTGACGGTTTCCGTCAGTTTTTCGCGGTCCAGTAGCCAGAGTTTTGACCCCCACGGATAATCACTGAAGGTGTCACCGGGCCAGCCTCGCGGGTCAGATGAATTATCGGGGATAATGTCATCGGTATCAGCACGGACGTCTGTAAAAAGACAAATCAGAACCAGTGTGACCATACCTTCATCACGCGATAAACCATCATGGTTAATTGTCAGTTCACCTCTGGAGAGTTGATTATTCCAACTGATACCAATAGTCATTTCATCTCCGATGTTTTTTCGTCATCTCCGTCAATATGGAAATGCTCAAGCACAGATTTACCGGCAACCTGAATATCTTCTGTAAACTGGGTAGGGCCGTTAACTTTTAACTGTTTTGTAGTTATCTCAAACATATCGAGGACATCGTAATTAACCGATTTCCCTTTAACTTCGATAACGCCATTCTTTTTCAGGGTGATATATGACTGACCATCGCCGTGATATAACCTGACCTCTCCATCCTCCAGACCTTTAGGACGACAGCGCTTGTCTTCAACAGCGATTGCCACCAGTCCTTCTCGACGTCCCCCTACCGCCAGAATGAGTGCTTCTGAACCGACAGGCGGAACGGATGTCAGACCGTAATTCTGGAAACGCTCAACGTCATCATTGGTTGAGTCAGCCAGAGACTGGATCTGGAGATTCTGGCGACCAAGACTGTCGGTAACGATACGGACGACAGCTCTGTCAACGAGCAGCCGCAGCCGGCGTCCAATACCTTCAAGTGTGCGACCGATGTTTGCCGGATTCAGTCCCATGTTGCCACCGTCTTTGCCTTTGATTTTTTGCCTTTCTTACCCGTTTTCTTCGTGCCGGTTTCAGGCATGTCCATTGATTCAGGAGGAACCAGTGTCAGAACGCAGATACGCCCGTTATCACCTTCAGTGAACGTCACGCTCTTAATCAGCCACGTGGCCTTCAGGTTCTGTATCGGGTCATCAATATCGACGAGTCTGTTTTTTTGCCATAACGGGCTGTCATCGCCATTTTCGCGCCACCCAGCCAGCGTGATTTCGGTGCTGTTGGCTTCGCCCATCATCCGGGCTTTGTACCATTCACCACGTGTACTCGCACCGCCGACGGTCAGGCTGTCTTCATTCACCAGGATTTTCGGGCGGTAGCGGTTGATATCACCATCATCAACAATGGTCTGACGTCCACCTGTCACTTTCGCTGGCTGAGCGTCCCATGTGCTTCCACCGGCACTGGACGTGCCTTTTACGATGTACTGGCTGTTTCGCTCTCGCCAACTGAACCGGCCACGGGCGGCAAGAATATTGGTCCCGAAAATCAGAGGAACGCCGGCACGCTTTGTTGATGCACGGGTGATGATCAGATTACCCAGGCCATCAGCAGTAAGCAGAACGCCGCGTTGTTTAGCCAGGCGGTCAAGAAGATCGAAAGCGGTCTCTCCCTGTTCAAGCACCACGCTACCGAAGGTTTCACCAGTGTCAGTTTCACTGATAACACTGATGCCGTAGGGTTTGCAGATTTCCGTTGCCAGTTGCTCCAGTCGAACACCTTTCCACTGGCCGGACTTATGCACCACAGAGCTGTCAACAAGATCGCCGGTTTTATCCCGGCCCATGACGCGAATACTCATGTTCTCTGCGTCATAGCTGGGAATAAAATCATCGATATATCCTGTCAGAACCGTATCCTTTCCCAGCCTGACGATGCAGGGCATACCCTGCTTAATGATTCGCGGTGATGCTTCTGACCATTGCGTGGTGACAGTGAGATCAAATTCGCCGGCAACAGCCTCCAGTGAGGAAGTGATGGACATCTCGGTCCATCCGTCCCACTGCTGGCCGTCAACCTCAAGCACAACCATTTCCATTACTCTGTTACCTCGACAGGTTTACCTGGAAGAATGAAAGCCGGGTCACGCAGCCGGTTCCGTGTGGCAATGGCGTCACGGTTCTCTGTATTACCGGTCTCACGCCATGCAATCAGGGATACAGGGGATGTCGTAGTCAGGGTGACTATCCGGGCCTGTGGCAACTGAGCGCTCCTGACCCGCACGTCATTGACGACGGCAAAACGCAGCTCACGCAGGGCATGCCACAAATCCCGCTGGCCGTTTTCCACGGCGTACACCGCCTGTTCATTCAGTTGCTCAGCCAGCGTGTCGCCCGTACTGATGGCTTCCTCACTACTTCTGAACTCAGTGCTGGCAATGGTCTCTGCTTGTCCGATAAGACTGGCAACGACGATCAACTGACGAAAATCAGTGATGTTAGCCTGCATAGAATCCGTCAGTTCAGGAACGACATCAGGAAGGCTGCTGGCAAAGCCATAGGTCCCGTCAGTAACAGAACCCGGTGTAACTGACATGTACTTGGGTAACTGGTGAAGTGCAGCAGCTGTCGCACGGTCATTTGTATTTGTGACCGAATCAGGCGATGACCACGGCGAAGAAGATGAACCGGAAAACTGTTCTCCCTGCCACCGGCTGCGGAGCTGATCGTAAACCCGCATTGACCACAGAGGTTCGGTCACAGTCTCACGGACGCCGCTTACAAGGTTCAGAACATCATTGATAAATCCGGCAGGTTTCGCGACGGCCAGCTCAATTAACCCACGAAAACGCCCGAGGCGATCAGTCCATTCAGTAATCGCGGAGGGGAGCGTCAGCACACCCACCACCAGATTTTCCATATCGTCCATCCATGTATCGGCCATCTCACCAAGACCATCCAGCAGGGCAAAGACATCGCCGTTCGCCAGAGCGTCTTTGACCTTATCTGCCGCGCTCATTACCGTCAGACTGGTATTTTCAGCGGCGGATGGAAACAGACGTTCACCCGCTTCGAACACTTCAAAATCGACATAGGCAATGCCGCCTTCTTCTGTGCTCAGTCGGTGCGAAACCTTGCCAACCTGAACCTTCTGAATGCCGAACCACGGATGAATAAGTTCGCCAGGGCCTGGTGTGTTCAGGGCGCGGAGAAGTGCCTCCAGTTCGCTCTGGTAGTTCTTTCCAATCAGCTTGCCGTTGATTTGCTGTTGGGTCAGGACGGCACCATTATCCTCGGTCCAGCCCACTTCTTTTTTAGGGTAGGCCCGTGGGATGGCACGACGTCCGCCAGTGCCTTCGTTGTTCACCAGCCAGAACGCCACGCCACGAAATGAAGCATCGCGCAGGTCTTCCCATCGGGTAACGGCCATCAGCTTTGCTCCACGCTGGACACGCCAGCCGATGCGCTGAGTTTGATACCCGGCTGGTTCATGCTGACACTTTTAACGCGTCCGCCACCTTCGAGGATGACACGGATCTCACCCTGCATTTTTTGTACGGTTGTTGGCAATGCTGGTGGCTGAACTGGCTTATCGAATGCGTTTTTGTTTTCAATGGCGGCATTGGTGCCACGCAGGAAATCAACGATGACACCAAACAAAGAATGGTCATTCGTTTCAGGACGTGGTGTTTCTGCCGGGTGATTGTTTGACGCAGGAACGAACGGCGTCGCCGGCGTCAGTGATGCCCACGGGCGCGGATCAATAACCGGTTTCTCACTCGCTTTGCGATTAGCGCGATCCTTTGCCCACTGAACCATACTGTCCTTGTCGTCATCGGTCAGCGGCGGTTCTTCATAAAGGTATGGGATAGTTGACGCCAGCATTGTCGGACCAACCATCCAATTCAGCCCACCAAGACGTCTTGGGCCTTTAGGTTTGCGGGGATTTTTCCCGTCTGGTCCAGACGGGACCATATCACCCGGACCACCCATACCGCCTTTGCCCATGTTCACGACATAAACCGGCATGACGCCGGAGCCAAAAACATCGGAGACGCCTTTAGGGATACCTTTACCGCCTTTTTCTGGCTGAAGAAAATCCCATGCACCTTTACCGATTTTAAAAGCCTTACGTGCCGCGATGACTCCGGCAGTAGCAATAGCTATTTTCTTGCCGATTTCAAGCCAGTTCTGAACCGTCTTTTGATCAACGGAATTGATAGCATCAGCCAGTTCCTGTACAGGACCGGCAAGATTGTTGTTAGAAAATTTCTTCCATGTGACACTCAGACTGGTCAGCGCCGAAGTAAAATCCTTCGCCGCATATTCGGCGTCTTTCATGATGCCTGTACCGTCTCCGACAACTGACTGGTATCGCTTAAGATTTTCCGCCCCTTTGCCGGAGGTGACGCTACTGATAAGTAAAATACTGTCCTGATTAAAACCGGCTTCCAGAAGTCTTTTGTTCTGCTCTTGCGCCCCCTTGCTACCGGATGATTTCGCTACTTCAGCCAAGAGCACTGAAAGCGAACGCATCTTTCCGTCCTTGTCATAAACGTTAATCCCGGCTTTCTGCTTGAGGGTGTCAACGACCTTTGGTAATTGCAGATCTCGAATCAGGTTTTCAGTCGCCGTGGCTGCTGTATCGCGATCACCCGTAGCATCCCTTGCCGAGTTCAGAACCACCAGCCCCTGTTTGATTCCTTCGACGCCTTTCCCTCCAGCAGCTGCGTACATTGATAACGCCCTGGTTGCTTTCTCCGCTGCATCTTTCAGTTCGAATGCGCCTTCTTTGCCCAAGTTGTTGGCAATATCCATTGCCTGAAGGTTCTCTTGGGCATTCTTTGTCTGAAACTTCTGAAAAGTTGCAAACAATCCACCAATTGCTTGGCCGTCAGAACCCGATGCAGCGATAGAGGCAGCTATCATGTCCTTATTCTGAATACCAAAATCCAGATCACCGGTCGTTTTATTGACATTCTCCAGAGCCGCCAACACCTCCGAGTCATCGACACGGAATTTGATGGCTGTATCCTGGATACCCGCAAAAATATTGCGCATCTCATCGCGAGTTTTACCGGCAGCAATACCCAGACCTGTTAATTGTCTGTCTGTTTTAGCAAACTCTTTCAGTGCGGCACCACTGGCAAGGCCGGCAATCATCGTGGTGTAACGGTTGCTGAGCATATCCAGACCACGTCCCGCAGATTCCGACGCGGCTTTAACAACAGACATTGCTTTCTGGTTACGGCTGGCAAACTCGCTCATATTAGCGCCGTACTGGCGGGCTTTCGCCGTCAGGTTCCCGGCAAGGTTAATCAGAATTTCAGTGCTTAGGCGGTTTGTCATATTGCTTCCTCAGTTGCCTGACCTGAATAAGCAACTGCCGCAGGGGCAGTTGCTCAAGCCGGTTAACATCGAAACGCTGAGAGAGGTTAATCAGCAGTAGATTGAGTGCCGCTGCCATCGGCATCATGTCGCCCCCGTTCGGCAGTCTCCCCGAGCATGTCGTCCATTGCCTGACCCTTTTCTGTCAGCAACTTCAAATCTTCCGGATGCAGACCATAGATTTGATTCATGTCCAGCGGACCGGGGATTTCACCAATTTGCTTAATCTGCCGGCGCATCATCTCCAGCCCCATCATCACCTCAGAGCAGTACGCGACCGCCTTGCCGTGCTCACCGATAACAACGCGCTCAGAGGCCAGTTGCGATTCGATAACGTCACGGGATGTCAGTTCACGCAGTGTCACATCCTTGTGAAGCATTTCATCGGTGGTGCCTTTGCCGGTACGCAGACCGTGTTTCAGTGTGAATGTCAGTTCAGCCATGTCTTACACCTTCACACACTTGACGCCGATGAAGTTGGCCGAAACCGTACCCGCATCTTCGTCCAGTTCTGCCGGGTTATCGGTGGCCGCGCCGGTCATCATGTAATTGAGACCGTTGTCACCGTAGAACATGACGGTCACGTCCTCCCAGTTACTGATTTCAATCACATCGACGTCGCGATCCGCAGCAATGGTCAGCTTGATGGAAGGGGCGGCCATCTTGCGGGAATTACCCCAGACCTTGCCACCGCCCATATGTTGCTGGCGGGCATAGCCACCCGGATTCAGCACGGATTTCCCTTCAGTTTTGATTTCGCGGCCATTAACACGAATAGCCGCCATACCCAGAATATTTGCCATGCTGGCTCCTTAAAGTTTGAACTGGACGAGACCGGCCAGAACGCGCAGCTGGTTCACCAGATTCGGGTGGCAGATAAAGTTCAGGCGGTTCGGATCGTTGCTGTCGATGGTGACATCAAGCGTGTCTTTGTAGTCCTCGAAGTCCTCCACCAGTCCTGCCGGGATAAGCTCAGTCAGTGCAATATCCAGCAGTTCAGCGGTCGCAATCTTCGGTGTCATCACTGGTTGACCGGCATCGAGCAAATCGAGCACGTCATCACCCGCCAGCTTGTGCCGTGGGTAGCGACTGGTGAAACGGTTTTTGATGACATAACGGATGCGTCCAAGCGTTGCCGGCGACTGCACATCGAGATACGAAATATCGGTATCGCCATAACGGTTAACGCGATACATGGTGATTTCGCGATCAATACAGACGTTGTCGCCGGCATCAACAAAGTGCGTGGCGATACCATCATGCAGCAACAAATTACGCTCCGGCATGTCCCAGCGAATGCCGCTTTTCGGTGGCTTGATGCCGGTCAGCACCAGTGTCTGGAGAGGACGGGCCGGGTCAAGGGCAAGCTGGTAAGCTGCTGTCGCACCATAACTGGCAGCCCACAACCATGACGGTTCCGGCGCGATGTTGGTGCCGATACAGGAAATCAGCCAGTCATTACGGGTATTCCCAAACGTACCGCTCTGGGCATGCGTACCGCGAAAAGCCGTCCACAACTGAGCCTCCATCATCTTGAGTGGCCCCCAGCGCTCCAGCAGTTCGTCACGAATGGTGTTCAGACTTTGCGTGTCGTTGTACGGGAAAATGATATCCGTATACCAGTCATCACCCAGCGCGGCGACAACCGCCTGAATATCAGGTGTACCCGAACCGCCCGTAAAGGCTGTCAACGTGGCACTGATGCCTGTCGGTGTTTTTTCACCCGGATAAAAGTTCAGACGCACATCGCTGTCATTCCCCGTAACGCCTTTCCATTTAATGGTCAGCACGACGGTAGCGGTAGTCTCTGCTTTTAAAGTGGCGGTGACCTGCGTTGCAGGTTTTGCAGTTACTTCTGTGATGATATTGCTGGCAATGGTTTCGGCGTCATCACCGATGCTGACGCCCACCTGGACAGATACACCATTAATCATCAGTGCCAGCGTTCCCGACTGAGTGGCAGTGCCGAGCATCGTGACGGTGGCGCTCGCAGCCGCGCCCTGGTCAATGTCCTCCAGCCCCATCGCATACATCTCGGTGTAGCGGTTGGCCTTACGGACTGTCTTAGCCATTTCACCCAGCATGGAGCCACGACCATAAAGCTCATCGGCCATGCTGTCACCGGTAATGCGGCTCAGTATCAGTGCCTCAGCGGTTGCGCTGCCGAGTTGCTGACCGACCACCAGAATTTTACGGGACTGTGCCGGTGCGGCACTCATCGCCATAGAGTTATCGATATCGATCCAGACCAGCGGGACACGAATATCATCAGGAATATTACCGATGGACATCATGCCTCCTTATCGGTTTTAGGTGTGCGGGACTTAGGTAGCTCAGTGATGATCACATCGCCTTCTTTTTCGCGGCGCAGCCAGTAAGCATTTACCGGCAGTGCCTCACCAGCAGCATCAAGGTGACGGCCATCAGCCTTACGGACGAGCAGGTCCGCCTTCGATGGCTTAATCATTTTCTTACTCATCAGTCTGTCCTTCTCTTACGTTTATGATTTCCGGCTCATCGCTTACCGGCTGTCCGTTCACCACAATACTGGCCCCCAGTCGCAGGAATTCCGGCAGTGTGGACAGGTTGATCTCATCATCAAGCCGGAACTCCTGTTCCCATGTGACGGCCCACATGGTGATACCGAGATTTTCCAGCCCCCCCGACCAGAGATTTTCAGCGGAAATATTTTCGGCCATCCGCTCAGCCTTCATACCCGCAGCCGCTTCACGGCAACTGATACGACGGGCAAGTCGTCCGGCGATAACCTCACAGCGGGCATCGCGCGGGTATCCCCAGAAATCAGCCATCATGATGTAGGCCGCCCAGGTAACAAGGCCGGTCATACCGCGACGGTTCTGGATGTTTCTGACCCGCAGGGCGGCAATACGGATACTGCCGCCACGCCCGGACATATAGCTTTTGACCTGGTCCGGGGTATTAAACTGACCGATGTGACGTTCCACCTTTTCAACCCGGTCTGGTTGCTTTTCACCCTCCAGTTCAACTTTCAGCCAGTTAACAATATTCTCGGCGGCACTGACCGTGCTGCCCAGGGTGACGAACTCCGGACGCTCATTCATTGCAGAACCTCATTCCAGAAATCCCCGATGACGTGCAGCAGTTCCTGACTGTTCCCGGAGGACAGACCGAGGAATTCACGCTGCGGGATGTTTAACATACGTTTATGCGCCCCCACGGTTTGCCATACCCCGTGTTTAAGCGCCCGACCAAACGCCTGAGTGATGAGACGCTTATGGGCTGACACAGATACCGAGCCGGAAAATCCTTCGTTGTGCGTCCGGCCATAATCAAGCGGTGTACCCACACGAACGACTGAGCCACTGACCACATACTGGATACTGTCGAGCAGATCGCCGTTGCCCTGTAACAGACTCTGGTTGCTGTGTCGGGTTTTCGCGTAGCTGTCAGACCAGTCCTGCCACTTCTCACCGGCAGGGCCGGATTTTTCGCTGGCGATGCGACGGCGGGTTTGTGACTCCACCACAGCACCAATGCTCTCCAGTAGCTCCTGTTGCAGTGACTGGTCAGCCAGCCGCTCAATCGCGCGGCGAATGTCCTGAAGCTTCTGGTCGCCTCTGACCTCGACAGTAATTCCCATCACAGCACCCCTTTCAGGTTGTTACGGGTGAACAGACGGCGGTTTTCACTGACGATGATCAGCTTTCCGGTGTCGGTCTCAGGAACCGGGGTGTCAGACGGCACTCCGAGGTCACGGGTGCCGTTAGCAATTTCACGCAGGGTGCGAAGGGCTTCGTCGTAACGCTTCTGGATTTCATCGGTGATCTGATGGTCCCGTTCAGACAGCCAGTAAAACGCGATAGAAACCGCAGCACGGCGCAACGGACTCGGCAGGGTCGGAAGATTCAGCGGCAACTGGTAACGCTTCGCCAGAAAGGAATTAATTTCTGCATCAGTGTCATCAATCGCCCGCTGGATCTTTTCTTCGTCGAGCTGCTGCGTCTCTTTGTTGATTGCCATGTTCCAGACACGGTCACCATCGGTTGCCAGCAGGTCTTCACGCGTTACGTAAATGCCCATTATTCGCTCTCCGCAGCGGTTTCAGGTTCGGTAACAGCCTCCAGTTCGGTCACAACCAGCATCTTTTCAGCCTTCAGACGTCGGGCTGTATCGGTGCTAATCACGCAGCCATGCAGCGGTTTACCACCGGCATCCTCCAGAATCTGTTCATCCGGGTTGTCGCTGACGAAAACATTTACCGGATCGTGCGGCCAGAATCGGCCCGCGCGATGAAAGCCGTTTTCCGGAATGGCGCGGACCTCCAGCACCACGACATTTTCAGCAATGCGAACAGCTTCTGTATGGTCACGTTCCAGCATCTCCCGCCAGAGATGATTTCTCATCTCATCACCAGTGAGATTGCCCTTATCAACCTGTACAGTGATAAGGCCGGACGGTTCCGGAGTGACGGCTATTCCACCATCACCGGATGCAGGTTCCGGGTCAGATGTGACACCTGTAGCTGTAACCGCCGGTTGTGATGTCTGACCGTCATCAGTAATAACTGGTGCCATCGGTGCCGGTTGCGCCTGGACAGTCGTATCCTTCGTTGCTTTGTCGTCTTTCTTTTCCGTAGCGGTTCCGGTCTTGCCAGCGGCTGATTTATTAGCTTTTCCACTCACTTTTTAAACCTCGTTTACGGTACGTTTGAAGGAGGGATAACCCCTCCTTAATCCGGAGTTACGTCATTTATTACGTAACGACGTCACGCTTTGACGTAAGGCGAAACCAGCAGATCAACATCCTTGTAATAGATGTTCGAACCGCCACCATCAGCCATGACCGCTTCAATCAGCGCTTTAGCCGCGCCACGGTTATTTTTACCGACAACCAGCAACGTCGGATTCATGCCCAGTGGTTCGCCGTTAGAGTCAGTGATAGCCATCATCGCGGAGACGGCGGCTTCATAGTTCGCTTTGTTCAGCGCGGCTTTTGACCCGACACAGGTCTGCCAGAAGCCAAAGCCAACGTTGCTGCGGCCATCAGTCCCGTAGGCGAATTCGTTCTGAAGGAACACGCGCTCACTGGTGAGATCGTCGAGGGCGGTGAAATTAAACGGACGGCGCTCCTGGTAAATGATGGGCAGCAGCGCATGCGTGGCATCAATCAGGAACCACGGCTCGCCAGCATCTGTCGTCGGGTCGCCCACAACGTTCGATTTGGTGAGTGCACCAACAGGGTGATCGGTATCAAAGAAATACTGACCGTCCCAGCACAGCGTATTGAAGCCTTTGCACAGCAATTCAAACGACAGCTTGTCCGGGAAAATAGTGGTGTCGCGGCCAAGCTGTTCAGCAATCACGGAATACTGACCAATCTGGTCGTCTTCGATTTTTTCACGCTTAACCTTGACCGAGTTTTCCCAGGTTTTGTTGGTAATGACATACCCGGCCTGAGCCAGCTCTTTCAGTTGACGTTCCCCGATCCATTCCTTGATGGTCGGAAAGTCTTCAACCCAGCCATAAGTGTTAGATGCACCGGAACTGGGGATGACAGTGGCAATGGTTCGAAATTGTGGATTGACGCGCCCGACACCTTTGGTAAAGGCGGCGCTCAGAGCTGTCGTCAGCGCATGCAATACTTCAGCGGATACCTGCATGGATTATTTCTCCTGGTTACGAACGGAAAGGAATTCTTCCTGGCTGATGCCCATATGGCGGCACATCGCAAGGTCTTCGTCGGAAAGCGTGGCGTTGCCTTCGGTGCCTTCTTTTTTGGTCGTTGTGGTTTTGCTGACAATGACCGGTGCCGCTTTCACGAACTCAGCAAACTGCTTACGGCCTTCTTCTGAACGGCAGGTTGCGAGATACATTTCGCGGTTGGCCGGGGCGACCTTTCCGGCTTCAATGGCGCTGTCCACCAGTGCCTCTGATTCTTTGGTGGCAATCTCATTGAGTTTGGCTTCAGCGCTGTCCGCACGATTCAGTGCAAGCTGGTGCGTTTCAACGGGAATAAACTTCGTCAGGTCGGGATTCTCAGCACGGTTAAGCGCCACCTGCTCGGCGGTCTTAATCTGCTGAATGGCTTTTACTGCATCGTCTGCTGTGGCAGTGGCCGCAAGGCCAAGCACTGTCACAATCTGGACAGGTACTGTCATCGTGTTTTCCTCAGAGTTGAGTGCGGGTAAATCAAGGTTGGGTTTGTTGGTCAGCGCTGCGCTGGACAGGCGGGTCACCTGACCGTCAGCGGTGTATTTAAAGGCCGGACTGTAATAGAGGTATTTCTTGCCACGCAGCTGCGCCACACCATCATCAGTCCATTCAACATGCGCTTCCACCACGCCATTACTGACGCGATAGCCGTCAATCCAGCCGTAAGCCGGAGCTTCTTCACCCTTCGGACCTTTCAGCTCGGTTGCATGCTCGATATCAAACGGGAGTTTCGGATAGCTCATCGAGGCACGAATGATGGCTTCAGGATTGTTGTTCACCCACGAACGGCCATCACGCCCTGTAAAGGTTCCCGCCGGTATCATCGGCAGCCATTCCGGCAATGCATCATCAGTAAGGTCCGGAAGCTGAAAGCAAAGCGCCAGCAGTTCCGTATTGTTCGGGTTCATGGTGTTGTCCGGTCACGTTGTTTACTTCCGGACAGTGTGGAGGGGAACGGGTCAGAAGGTGGATTAACCGGCTTCACTGTAAACGCTGCATGAAACCGCGTTTAAAACACGTTTAAAAACGCTGTGGCGCGTTTAACGATTTTTTCACGTGTCATCATGACGCGATAATCGTTAATGCCGCCACGCGTATTATGGGATGGTTTTTATCTCTCTGGCGAATAACTGTTAAACGCATCCTGTTTTCTGCGTAGCTGTTCCTCCAGTTCGCGGGGTCGGGATATGCCGGGGTTATACGCCCAGCCTGGATCAATACCCTCCGGAATAGTCTCTTCCTCGCCAGTGCGTTTGTTAACCCACCTGACTGTACGGATTTCCGGTGCTTCAGTGTTGATGGTGCCGTTCGTTTTCATCTGCTCATACTCATACCGGCTGATTTGCCGCGTACCACATTTGCACCCCCAGCCGTTTGGCCCCATGTGTGTTCGCCAGAACGGATGATCAACAGGCAGACAGACATCCTTCCAGCGCAGATGCTCAGCGCGGTGCTCACGTGAAGGGCCGACGGTATAGACCAGATAAGGCATCGCCCGTTGTGTACGTTCAATTCGCTGCCATTGTCCCGCTGCACGGGCGGTTCGCATGTTGGTGTCATAGATAACGCGCATCCGGCGATCACTGCCGAGCTGGACAATACGGGTTTCACCAGTCAGTGGGTCATCCATCAGTTGCTGCCCCCACCATCCACGTTTCACCAGCAGGGGTTTAAGAGACTCGCGAAACTGCTCAAAGGTCTGGCCGTTCTCCAGTGCATCCTCCACGAGCTGGCGAACGTCAGCGAGCAAATCGAGTTGCGTCATCTTTGCCACAGTAAAGCCGATGCTGTGTTCTTCCATCCAGACATCGCGGTAATCAAATCCCGGCTTCAGCTTTTTCGCCTTCAGCCAGGTCAGCGCTTCCTGGGGAATAATGCTGTATTTATCGCTGACCGGCTTAGCCATCGTTTACATCTCCCAGCGACCGGGCTTTAAAACAGAGCATCGCCAGCTGCGTCGCGAACTCATCTGCATCAAGTTCTTTCTGAAGCGCCGGCAGGCCAGCGAGAAAAGATTCAAAGCTGTCAGATTTCTTCGCCAGTTCCAGTACCGGACTGGTGAACGCATCACCGGTACGCTGCCAGTCTTTCATGGCGTCATCGACCATCAGATCAAGGGTATCAGGCTGACTGCGGTTAAGCGCGGTATGCTCGCGGTTCATGGCAACGGATGGCTCAGCCATTTTCATCTCAGGCACCAGGATCTTTGCGCCTTTCTCCGGTTCAGACAGTCCGAATTTGTCTCGAATCTCTGACATCTGAACTTCCATCCCACGGTCAATCAGTGGCGACAGTGCATCTACCAGTACCTTGAGGTCTTCCGGCTTGCTGATGCGCAGAACGACACGGGGGTAATGCTCCTGTGGACCGTAATTCATATCCACATAGGGACGGACAAGGAACTCAGACAACGTGTTGGATAGCTGCCAGGCATCCCATTTTGCGATGTCCATACGGACACCATTATGGACTTCCGCCTGAGCGCGTGAACTGCCGTCATCGGTGGTCATGGTCTGCCCCAGAACGGCCTTACTAATCTGAGCGTCACACCATTCCGCCATCTCCTTAAAGAGTGTGCCACCGGTATTACGACTGGCCGCTTCCTGCATCTCCAGTTTCATGGAATCAGGAATTGCGCAGCCAGCATCGGAGGCCAGTGATGCAATCGCATCCAGCAGCGTCTGGATTTGTTCCGGGCTGGCGTTGTTACCGTATTTCCCCACCACAATCGGAATGCCAAATTTTTCAGCGAATGCCCACCAGTCCCGGACGGTGTAGGACTTGAGCATATACATGACGGCCACCAGACGCGCCAGACCATTACGCAGCGGCAGACCTGATTTCAGGCGTGGTTTATGGACGATAAATTTCCCCGGTGACAATGGCTCGCCGTCGATGGGATTTTTGTCTGTCAGCAATCTGAAATCACGCAGTGTTTCCCGGTCAGGTTTCAGAAAGCGTGGATCTACCCATTCGTAATCGCGGGGCTTCCAGAGTGTGGTGCTGGTATTCCAGAGGATTTCGCAGACACCGACACCTTTACCAAGACCATCAAGCAGATCGAACAGTAACTCGGGAACCTGCGGCTGTGACATCAGGTTACGGATATCATCCGCAATCTCAACGTCCCGTGGGGAATCACTCCCGGCCTCAACGGAAGGTTCAATCCCGGAAACGGTCAGCTTACGCGTACGTAAAACACTGGCATAGTGCAGATCACGTTCCTCCAGTTCTTCCGCCATGATGAAAAAATCACGGGCATGACCATCGGCGGCATTACGTAAAATCCCGGCAAGTCTGCCGGGACTCAGCGTACTGGCAACGCTGATGCCTGCCGAGGGTGAACGTACACTCATTACCGCCGCTGCGGATTGCGTCTGCCTGAGTTCGTCCTTGTTCACGGTGACCACTTCCCCCGTGGCAGGACTGAACAGCCGGCGAACGGCTCCGGATAATTGTTTAAACATCAGAGTAATCCCCGTTGGTTTTTAAGACCCCGCGTGATGCGAACCTGCCGGTGCTCGTTGCGCTCATCGGGGCGGGAGGGTTTCTTTAACTTATGGACTTCATAACGGCGGCAGTCCTCACGGCTGGCGAGGAAGCCCAGAAAGATAGCGATGGCGGAGTCACCATGACGCTTGCGACCATCGGTGCCGGTAGTTCGTGCATCATCAATACCTGGTACGCCGCGATAAAGCTGAATAGCGCCGAGGTCAGTGATCACATCTTCATGTTTTGGCAGTACCAGTTCATTGTCTTCAAATGCCGCACGGAACCGGGGCATGTTCTCCCGGTAGTACTTGACGGAAAGTTGCACCTGCTCAACTTCATCACCATATTTTTCCGCCGCCTGTTCTGCCAGGTACTGGCCGTTACCACGGGCATCAAGCTTTATGCCGTCGCGGCGGGGGAGACGATCGCAGATATAAAACAGCGCCTGTTCCTGCTGTTTAAACGGCACGTTGCTGAGTTCCACCAGAAACGGAACATTACGCGTCGTATCATCGTTGACCGTCATCGGCGCAAACACTGTCAGGTCACCGTTACGGGCAAAGTCTTCCCCCAGACAGTGTCGCAGGTTCTGCGGCAGTTTCTCCAGTTCGGGAAGAACAACGGTCTCCAGCCATTCCTGCATGTCCACACGGCGCAGCCCGTCTGGCATGGCGTTATAATCTGCCGTACCGGTAAAGCGAAGTACAACGGTCGGGCCTCTGGCCGCACGTTCGCGCAGAGAGCGGGCAATATACACACCGCCGCCGTTCTTCGGCTCGCAGTAGTATTCCTCGCGGGCATCTTCTTCAGTGGCTGTGTCGCTCAGAAGGTTAGCCAGCCATTCCGCCTCAGCCTCCACAGACCAGTCTTTTTTGGTGACCTGACAGATACGCTGATACAGCCCCTCAGCAATGGCCGTTTCAATATCCACGTGATGGACAGAGTAACGTTTTTTTCCGGCCCGGCTGTCGGTGATGATGGTATTGAACAGGTTATCGATACCGTTATGGGTGGAGATAAGACGGACATTATTCCCCCACATTGTCAGCGCCAGTGCCGCCTTGAGCACGGCGGCAAGGTCAGCCTGGAACGCGGCCTCATCAATGATGACGTTACCCTGCATACCGCGCAGGTTCGACGGATTGGATGACAGCGCCTTGATTTTATAGCCACTGGCGAACTGGATGACATAGACCAGAATGTCCTTGTCCTCATCCTTCAGCACTTCTTCACCAATGTCAGATGCGGCACGATCATAGGCTTTGGCCCACATGGCGCAGGCATCAATGAATTCACGCGCCATGTCTTTCGTCGTACCGACGTAAAACGTATCGCAACCGCCAGCCTCAACTGACATTGACCCGTTCAGCGCGGCGTCAGCAGCCTCTGCCCAGGTCAGACCGGTACGACGAGACTTCTCGGCAATCTTCAGTTGAGAGGTGTCAGCAATCCACCGCTTCTGATAAGGAAGCAGCAACTGGCTTTTGTCGAACGTACCCGACAGGATCGCCGCTGCGGACTGACTGGTGAGTGTTCTGGCCGTCGACATAGCTGTCATTCTGCAATCCCCAGAATCTGACGTTTGATATCGGCAGCCGTCTCAGCCGACAGTCCGGCAGAACGCGTGATTTTTTCCGCCTGCTCAGCGGCTTTCTTCGCGAACTCCTGCTGGATCTCTTTCTCACGTTTATGGCTTGCCATCGCAGCGGCTTCCAGTCGCTGGGCAACAAGCGCAAGCTGCCCCAGCGCTTTTGGCTCAACTGTCTTATCGCTGTTAGCCATATCCATTGAGGTTTCAAAGGCGAGCGTCTTGACGAACTCCAGCAAAAGTTTGCCGACATCGGACGTCGGTGCGGAACCAAGTTTTGACGCCCAGATTTCAGCCATCTCGCGGGATGCACGAATCTTTGCCCCGAACTCTTCCATGCGGCTTGCGTAACGGTTCAGACCGGTACGACTGAGCTGCATGTCTTCCGGAAGGTTATGCTCGTTAATCAGTTCATTAATGGCTTCACGTATTTCTTCCTGGGTATGCCGCTTGTCACGCAGCATCTGATGCAGTTGTTCACGAACCATATCCGGAAGCAGATCAATCTTTGACGGACGCCCGCGCGTCTGGCGTTCACTTGCCATTCTCCCTCCTGAGACGCTCAAGAAAGTCACGTTCGTGGCGGTTTTTGTCCTTCAGCAGCAACGTCCAGACACGTTTGTATTCCGGGTTGTTGTTGAGAAAGGTGTTCAGATATGACTGCGCTGATTTGGCGTCGTACTTTTTACCCGTCGATTTTTCAAACTGAGGCGCAATGGCCCTGGCTTCAATTTCTGCGCAGACAAGGATGGCAGCCATTTTTCTGATGATGTCACGCTGGCCGGTGCTCAGTGGTTTAATAGACATGGCCGGGGTTCTCCAGGTCGAAAATACGTGATGTCACGTCTTCAATAGCATCCGTAAAACCAAACGCGCTACTCCACTCCGGTGGTGCGCCTGTCACTGCTTCATACATGCTGTCCAGTGCGGCGATAACCTGATCACGCTCCGCAATCAACTGAGTTTCAGAGCGGTCCAGGCGTGCGATCCCTTCAATGGCGCGTTCAGTGGCATTACACAGTGCGTCAATCACCACGCCGGCCTGAAAGAGTGCAGGCCCGGACATCCCGATTTCACCAGACTCACGCAGGTCAGCCAGTCCGGCGAGACGACACAACTGCTCAGCCTGCTGGCGACAGTTGATCAGAACCCGGGTGATTTTTTCTTTTTCCATAATCATTCCCTCGCTCGTGGCTTTTTAACGCCCGGACAGCTCGCCATCCCGAGCGCTACATCTTCACCCCGGCCCTTGATTTCGGCGACATAACATCCGGATACATCGTTGAGACTGACCAGTCCCTGCTCACGCAGCCATGCAAGATGGGTACGAACCACATCCCGTGATACCCGGTGGCCGTAAGTCTGAAGACAGGTCTGGAGAATGGATTCATTTGCGCTGGCACCGCATTCCATCAGGGAACGCAGAATGACCAGACGCTGGTCGCTGTCGAGAATTTCACGCATGCTCATACTCCTTAACTCTTTTCCTTCAGTTCGTTTTCAAGCAACAGATCGCTGATACGGGCAGCCTGTCGCAGCGTTCCGGAAAACTCCCGTATTTCACCGCGCAGGTTGCTCATATCAAGTTGCAACTGGTGGAGTTCGTGCCGCGACGGCATACCGTCAATGGCCTTCTCCATTGCGCTCATACGGTTGTTTACTTTTTCCATCTCTTCACGACGGGCGTACGTTTTCCCCAGCAGCAGATGGATAATATTGATACCGGACATCAGGACGGCCCAGATGACAGCCCAGTTGCTTCTTACCGTCTCCCATTCCATTTATGCGGTCTCCCTGAGTGTCTGGCAGTCAATGCAGGTCACTGCATCCGGCATGGCCGCCAGACGTTTCGGGTCAATTTCATCACCGCAGTCGTTACAGAATCCGGGATGCTCAGGGCGTTCTTTAACCCGGTTTAACTGAGCATTTAACGCATGTTCACGCGTAGCCATCTCAAGGCCGCTGGCCTTGTCCAGTTCATCCGTCATTTACCTGCCGCCATCGTTTTGTGTTTACTGGATTTGCTGTACCGCGCGAACCCGTCAAGGGTACGAAAACCGAGATATCCGAGCGCCGGCGTTGCCAGCATCAGCGCGATATCCCAGTCCGGTGACGGCATGGAAAACGCATGGCCGAAGGCCGCAGAGACAGCACCGGCCTGCTGACCCAGGGACATCAGCATCACGTATGCAATACAGCTGTAGAGTGACAGGCGGGCCATCAGCGGGCGGGTCTGCCGGACATATTCATCCGTGGCGTTGTCACCGTTGCGAATAGTATCCTGTTGTTCATGGTGTGCCGCCTGACGGTCAGCCAGAACAGCCTTATCCCTTTCCATCTGAATCTGCTCAACCTGGACTTTCAGGGACTGGAGCTGGACGAACTGCTCTGGGGGAAGCGTGGCAAGTTTCTGCTCAAGCACCCGTTGCTGGTCCTGTGGATTAATGACGTTGTTGACGTTCTCAACAATCCCGGCCACAGAGTCTGCCGTTTTTGCCGTATCACCGCCAAACCACCCACCCACGGTTCGCAGCAGCGCTGGACCCGCTTTCATCAGAACGCTGGCAACGGTAGAGATGGTTACTGGATCCATGCAAGAAGCCCCTTACGTTTAACCCACATACAGATAAGACCGCCGGTAGCAGCACCAACTGGTGAAAGAAAAATCAGGTATAGCGGGCTGGCATAAAGCTGGCTCAGAAGGAGAAGAAAACCGCCAACAACCAAGATGACCCACGACCAGAAACGGGCATGCCGGCTGATATGCATCTCAGGTTTAAGAAGCCTGTACGGCAGATTGCCGAGAAAGATGCTGAATCCGATCAGTACCACACCGGAGAGTGCCAGCCACCAGACCATAAATGCCTGGCGACCTGTGAAACTACAGATGAACAGCGACAGGCCGACGAGAATGACAATGCTCCATCCGGAGCGCAAAACCTGTACCAGCGCCTGTTTTAACCAGTCGCAGCTAAACGATTTAAACATTATGTTTTTCCTTATATCGCTGGCACTGCCAGACGATGTCTCTGATATCGACGGATGACCAGCCGCGCATGTAGTAGCTGCCGTGCGTCCCGTCATGACCTTCATAACTTGTCGGTACAGGGACGGGACCACCGGCCATACGATGAAGAACTTCCTGCCGCAGTCGGTCACGTCGTCCCAATTTCAGCGAAGCGTCCCATCCCTTACCCATATCAGCTCCGGGCAACCGAATACTGGACGCCAGAAATCTCACGGCAGGCGTCAGCGAGATTATCCAGGCGGTTAAACCAGCCGTTGAGGAACTTACCCTGTGAAGGGTTTGATTTGATGATGTCGGCGTAATACCGGGAACGGCGCAGGTACAGCCGGTTCATCAGCCAGTCAGGGTCAGCACTTTCAACGGCAGCGCGGGTATTTTTACCGGCGATGCCGTCCACGCTTTTTCCTGTGAATCCGACAGCTTCCTGAAGCAACTGAACAGCCTTTTTTGCGCCGTGCTGGACGGAAGAATCAAAGACGAACAGGGCCACTTCATCCGGCCATAGCGGGCAATACGCGGGATACCAGTAGTCACGAAAGTAAATCTGTCCGGCCTGTTCAACGGTCAAATCACGAATGCGGGTATCAGGCTTCCCATCACCATCAACATCGGTCTTGCCATCGGCCACGCCGTCACGTTTATCTGAAATGCCGAGGTTGGTTTCGCCGCCACGGTCAGTGGGGTCGTTGACATATCCGCGCTCTGCGCTGAGCACGAATGTAAGAGCATTTCGGAATGCAGGAGAATCGGGGGTGTTGTTCATAAAACGGCACCTTTGGAAGTGGATTAGATTTCCCTTCCATCATGTGCCGGACGAAAAAAAAGCCGGATTAACCGGCTTCATTCAATAAATATAATTATCAAATCCACTCACTATGCTTTTCGTAAATCACAGGAGTAAGTTACTGACTCCATAATTTTTCGAATAGTTGCTCGTAATTCCATTCCAGATGCAAAACCTGATGCTGAGTAAGAATCGTCTTCTTTCCTGTTTGCCGTCGCTTTTGTAAAAATCTCAGCGACTTGATTGAGTGAAGTTTCTGGGTCTTTCTTTCCCGTCACCCCCTCCACAAGTTTTACACATTGATTAACGGCGGCCAGTGACTCACCGTCAATATCTTTACCACTTGAAATCACCATTGCTGTTACTGTATCTGCACCTAATGCCCAAACGGTACTTACAACGTTATCTTCAGTGGTCGCTGTATAACCCTGAACACCGTCAACGATGGCTCCTTTTTTCCAGTCTGTTTTTTTCAAGACTCCCATTTTATCAAATTGTGAAATAAGTTTTTCATTACCGGTGAGTTCATCTTTATCAAAAAAATAGTAATACCCCCCAACTAAAATAACAGCCAGTATTAATGCATCAGTAAATTTCATATTTCACTCCCAGCCAAATAAATCCAGTTGATGCTTGCGGTGCTCAAGTTTACGCATACGTCTTATGGCTTTATACACCGTTTTATAGGTAACACGGTAGCGCTCAACCAGCTCTGTGATGTTTCTGCCGTTGAAATCCCTCCAGATTTTCATATCACGAATCAGTGACTCAAGAGTCTGGCCGCGTGGGAAATAAATCTGCATGCCTCCTATCTGACAGCTAATCGCGTAAACCAATTCCAGAGAAATACGCGGATCAACCCCATGCTTTGTCAATTCCCCACGCAGTAGCGTATTCAGTTCTGTCAGCAATGCCGGGAAACGTACAGTCTCCGCCGAGGTATCATCGTCAAGATGTTCCAGAATGCTGTCGTCCTGGATATCACCAAACAGGTCATTCTGTTTTTCGCTCATATGATTACCTTTCTTACCTTACGGGAATACAGGCTGTTGATGGCGTCATAACCACGATTGTCCTGAAAAGCCAGGTCTCGTGGACTCAGCGCCTCCGTCATTTCTCTCAGATGCCACTGTTTGAGACTTTCCAGCACCGTCAGAAGATTGTTTCCACGACACCACGCCAGACTGGCTATACCTTTACCTTTGTTGGTTCTGACAGTCATCTTCGCAACGAACGCATCCAGTCCACTATCACTACCGTCATGGATGAACCCATCAAGATGCATCTGCCTCCAGATGCTGCGGACCTTTGCTGTTATATCCGTTTCACGATGACGACGGGCCGGAGAACGGGGGCGGGTGCGTTTGAATCCTTTATCTTCCAGCGTCTTCAGCACATCCTCCAGTTGCCCGATCCTCAGATCACGACAACTGAGTTTTCCTGTCACTCGCATCAGTACAGAACGATAAGTGTCGTCGTCCAGCTGTAGTTTGCGACGGGCAACATGGATTAGTTTTATCAGATTGGCACGGCTCATAACCCCCCCTCGTCACCAGCATCAATAAACGTTGTATCCTCGCTGCCCAGCACACCATTTTCTTTTATAGCGGTGAGCCTGCAAGCGGCGTCATATCGGTTTAGTGAGTAGAAAAAAGCGGTATTTCTGATGCCGTCGATCTCGAACTCAACAGCAGTGCGATACCACCACTGACCCAGCTCAAAAACCTTTTCAGGGAACTTGATCACCATTCTCATTCACTCCTGTGAATCCGGTAGGTTCGGTGTCCAGCGCCATCCGGATGGTATTTCCAGAAGGAGCGTGGCCGTGCGACAGGATTCCGGCGGTGTGAACCCTATGACCTGATCACCATCAGTGACCAGGCGAATCAACATAGCCAGGTTATCGATGAGTTCACCTTCAACATTCGCCCATGTCTCCCGGCCTTCGACATAATGAATTACGGCTTTGATCACTTCGCCGCTTTCCTCGGCAACTTTATTCAGCACATAGTTCGGCTGCGGATACTTACGCATTGCCTTTTCAGCCCGAAAACGCGCTGCGAAAACCAGTGATGCAAAGTAATCATCAGGGCCATCCATCGGTGATGCCTGTTTTCGCTTCAGTTCTTCGTTTTCTTCAACCAGGGAGCATGCCGCTTCATGGTCTACTGCGGCGGTGTGCGTAACAACTTTCAGTTCATCCAGCAGCGCTTCCACAATCTCTGGTGTGAAGCTGCGTTGCGTCTCCTGAACTATTTTGAGGCGGTCAATACAGGTATCAGGGCCAAACTCAGGCATCGCTTTACGTCTGGCAATATCATCATGAATCTGTTGGATATTGATGGTGCTATGGTTAGACATTTATTTAAACTCCTTCTTTGGCTGCCTGCGGGTGCACGAAGCCCCGGCAGGCATGCCGTATTAAAAAGTTGAGATTTAAAGAGAGTTAATTAATCAGTTACACTTTGTTCAAATGGGATTATTTCGAAATCCTCCACATCTGTTTTAATTGTTATTCCGGCGATACCTTTTACTTCATCTCGTGCCGCCAGAATTGCCTCCTTATTAATCTCCTCTTTATTGCGAAGAAATTTCCCCAGACTTAACTTCTTAAGCATCGCAATAACATCTTCAATCTTGCGAATACTGACGCTGGGCGGACGTGTACGCCAGCGAACTTCACCTGTCGTGAGGTTAGCCGTCTTGGTCTTGCCGTCTTTCGTCAGCTCAGCGCGGTTTGCTTCACACCATGTCTGGACGCCTTTTTGCAGACGCTCAAGCTCTTTTTTAAGCGCTTCAATACCAGGTGCAACATCATTCGTCAGCATGGCAATTTTGTCATTCAACTCCGTCTCGCGGCGCAGAATGACACGGGTAATATCGCCAATTTTACGGATGTCGCCAATTACGTCCTCTCGGGATTGAGGAACGTTCACAACCGCAACGGATTTTGCGCGAGTCTTTTTAGGTGCTTTCATATAAACCTCAGTGTTTAACAATCTTACGGTTATCCAGGTCAACCTTCTTTTTCGCAAACTCAGTGACCTGCTGGATAGCCATTGGAAAAATAGCCGACAGTCCTTCCGCAACCAGATATGAAAATGAACCATCATCATCGGCGTTGTTCAGGTGAAAACTAATTGCGAGTTTTCCGGAGTTCTCGTCGATTTTGACAATTTCCCCATCCTTAATTACGGCATCATCCTCAAGGATGATTGTGATTACTTGTTTTGCCATGTTTATCTCCAGATAATCCGGCAGCCTTCCAGACTGGCTACCCAGACGGAACGGGTGCCACCGTTGTGTGTTTCCGATATACGGGATGCACTGCGTACCAGTTCTGACGGCGGGCAGGTAATCTCCAGCAAAGGGCGACGCATGAAAACCCGAACGTCAGTGACACGGCTACCACGGGAGCGAAGCCAGCTTTGCGCCGCTTCAGCCATGCTGATGTGTTCCGCAATACGTTCAGTAATCATGATGTTATTCCTCACTCAGATTGCTGTGACCCAGCTCTAGCATTGCCGACTGGATGTGCGATGTGCCGATGGTTTCCCCCTTGCCCTGCGCGTAAATTCCGGCCAGCGGAAGTATGTGCGACAAAGAACGGAGAGCGCCGGGACGACGGGCGATCATCTTCAGCAGCTTCCGTTCCTCCTGTCCTCCGACTTGCCACGCATCACAGAAACTGTCCACGTCACCGGCAGATACGGTATTGATGACGTATTTTTTTGAGACTCGGGAGAACAGACGCGCGAAGTCAACACTGCGTTGTCCACCAGTCAGACGATCGTAGACTTTATGGTTTCCGACCAGAGCCAGACCAACACCGCATTCTTCCTGGAGAATACGCAGTTCTTCCACTGCATCCAGACTCAGCCAGTCGGCCTCATCCACGACTATCAGACCCCGTGTCTCCGGCAAACGCTGGCGCAACAGGCGGGACAACGCACCACGACGATATGGCGCATCAGCAATACCCATTTTCAGCGCCAGTTCGTACAGCGTTTCCAGTTCGTTACTGCGGGACTTGCTGGCGGTGATATGCCAGACATTATTGCCACTGGCTGCATACTGCCTGATGGCTTTGGTTTTACCCACGCCGGGGTTTCCATAAACCAGCACGATCGTCCCGGCAAGCTGCGCCCACGTCAGGGTCGCCAGTATTTTTTTGGCCGTTGGTGTTTCAACAAAGTCAGGGGCCACGGGTAATGTGGTACTGGCTGTATTATGATTTTCCAGCCATGTTGCCAGACTGGCGGCGACTGCATCATTGTCACCTTTGTATTTCTCATTCAGGAACTGAGAAACCGTCGCTGTGGATGTACCGATTTCACGTGCAAGAGCTGCACCGGTAATCACTTTATTGTCGATTAATACGCGGATGGAGTTACGCACGTCATTATGAGTAAATTGCGCCATGATTTTTTATCCTGTATGTTTAATTTGCTGTTCACGGTTTTTGATTAATTAAAAGGCGACGATTCCAACGTCGCTTTTTCATTTCCGCGACCGTTTCGCCTGATTAACGAATGTCTCAAAAATCACATCATTCTCATTCTGTGTATCCTGTATTTCCTCCACACGCCGGACGGTATTCCCCATATTGAACACGCGCTCCACAACATGGCGTTCTGGTTGTTCCGCATGCTCTGTTTTTGGCAGCAGGTCATTCACTTCAATCGCTGTCATGCGGTTGAGTGCCTTGGTCGCTTTCTTCGTACTGCGCATCATTTCACGGCGGGCACGGTTATGTTCACGACCAGCCTCGGTGTCGCCAAACGCCACTGCGGCGCGGCATTCCGCCATGCAGAGGAAACGGCCATCAAGGTCATAACAAGCCACTTCGCTGTGAAGGTTGCGCGGATCAAAACGGACTGTGATTTTGCGGCTGCGATGGCTGACAAGCTGCTCGCTCCAGTAGGTATTCTTACGGCCAAACAGGGAGCCGCCGCTTTCCATCGTAAATTCTCCTGTTGGTTTCACGCGAACAGACTCTGCTGGCAGCATGAACTGACGGATCTGTTCTTCTGTTAAACGGGTGATTACAGACTGGCTGTAACTCTTCTCGAAAGCCTGATCAAATGACAGTTCACCACGGCACATTTCCGTTTTGCGCTGAGTCTTCCTGTTAAACATGGCGACACCTTCACTGATAATTTCCATAAAGGTCTCAACATCAACAGCCCTGCTGCCATAGTTCTCTGGCTTGGAACTGACATTTTCACCGGCAAATGCGCCAGCCAGTGCCGGGTGTTTATCGATGTATTCCCCCAGGCCGCCCACACCGAAGGCTCGTTCAACGGGTTTGGCCTGGCCCCAGCCTTTACCACCAATAACGCCTGTCCAGTGCAGCTTGATACCCAGCAGTGGGATGATCCCCATCGGGTCATCTTCACGGACTTTGAAGCGATAGCGGTTAGGAACGCCACCTGACAGCCATTTGTTCGCCGCTGCACGTGTGTTGTCTATCGTTATGTGCTGTGGCTTCCCGTAGGTTTTCAGTGTATCCATGAGTGACAGACGGATACTGTCGCTGTTTTCTGATACATCAGCCCGCCAGCCAACAATTTTGCGGCTGTGGACGTCCTGCCAGAACCATGTTTTAGGGCGAATGATTTCACCGTTAAACCAGCGGACAAACACGTTGTGCTGATAGCCGTCACCGTTAATCCATTCCATCGCATGCAACTGTGCGACAGTGCGCTGTTGTGACGGATGCATCTGCGCCAGTGCGTTTTCACCTTCACGAGTGGCAACGACAATACGCGGGTCAACTTCACGTTCCAGTTTACGGCGCAGGGTGCGTTCGGCAGGAATGGTCCAGCCATGTGTTTCTGCGGCGATTTCCAGGCGCTCATAACATTTGGAGAAAAATGGCGCTTCATTACGCAGGTAATCCCCCAGGAGGAACTGCCAGGCATCATCAGAGATTTCAGCAGAACGCCCTGTAACGCGTTTTTCGCGAACCCGGCGATCAAGCAGAACCGGTCCCCAGAGGTCGGGACTGAAGTCCTTCACTTTGTAGTACAGGTTGCGCAGTGTTCCCTCACTGATTTGCAGTTGCTTTGCTGCAAGGGTAATTGCCTTGCGATTGCCAATGCCCGACGCCATCAGCTCAGCCACCAGCGCGGCAGCTTTAGTGCGACGTTCTGCATGCAGTCTCTGTTCGCCAGTCGCTTTTTCCCATGCTGACCAGAGACGCTGACGATTAAGGTCATCGGCAGCAACACGTTCAGGCTCTTGCGGTAAAGTAATGAGTCCGGATGAGGTTTCAATCAGCCCACAGGTAGCCAGCAATTCAGCACGAACTTCCGGTGGTAAAACTGATATGTGGTATTCAAATGCTTTGGTGCCGGCACGTTTACGGCGTAGCTCGCTGCGACCTGCGACCAAAGCTTCAAGACGATTACGGATACCTGGCTCAGTGGTAGGCATCGAGGATAACTCCATACTTTCTTTTACTGTAATCCACAGTTCATTCATTTACGCCACCGCCTTTTGAATCGTACTTTCATAGCGACTCGGCCATATATCACTGGCCTTGAGCCCTAAGAATTCTGCAATTATCTTTTCTCCTTTAGGCCAATGATTGCGGAATACATTACGAAGTGTTGATTCCGCTAACCCATTCATTCGAGACAACTGACTAGTCGTCATGCCTCGTTTTCTAATCGCTGCTTTGATGTCTTCTGGGTGCCAGTCTTGGCTTTTGGTCACCATTCTGCGATCCTTAAATGTTTACACACTCCGTTTAACCGGATGGTTAAACGCTACGTGTAACAGAATGGCACACAAAAGAAAGCGTGTAAAGTAAGTCACTTTCTTTGTGTGTTTGGGTGTGGGAGTGCATTTCATTGTTAATGCGTTGATTTTAAATAAAAAATTCAAAAGAAAACAAATAAAAAGTTGTTTTCTTTTTTCTTACACAAAAAGAAAGGATGGCGTTATGGCAAAAGAATGGGTGACTGTCCAAGAGTGTATGGGGATTCCAGGGTTTCCTAACACCGCTCCTGCTGTACGAAAACGACTGGAAGATTTAGCCTCTGGGATTGAGGGGAGTAAGAGGAAAAAACCTGGTTCAAAAGCATTTGAGTACAGCACAAAAATACTTCCGAGATATGCGAGAAGTGTTTTTGATAACAGCTTGGAAGTTGATGAGAATGATGCCAGTGATGATATTTATCGTACTGATTTACTTGAGTTTTGGATAATGATTTTTAAACTATTGACACCTAGACAACAAAAAGAGTGCATCGAACTTTTTAAAAATCGGGGCATTCAAGCATTGCTACCCGCGATCTTAAATTCAGATGATAACAAAGAGATTTTTGAACAATGTGATTCAGATGGACAGGTTCAGGTCGCGCCAGGGCTGAGCACGCATAATAAAGCCGGCTGATTGCGGCGGTGCTCAATTGGCGGGCTTTATCTTCGCACCTCCTGTGGGTATGTTTTAAGCTACTTTTAAATCCCGTTAAATGCTTTAAAATTATCCGCAATGCGATCCAAATCTATATGACACAAAACTGTTATTACTATCTGATGATCTAATGTTGACGATCTGTCTGATTTTCAACTCATCGAATAGCCCATTGCTGTGCGAAGCCTCACAACTCAAGACTTCCTCCCGCTTATTCTCATGAATTCCCGGTTGTTTCCGGGTTCTCAGTTTGATCCATACATCACTGTCACTACTCACCGGGTGACGTGCTGCAAGCGACGAGATAAACAGAAAGCGTCGACAGCTGCCGCTCTCTTTCGCGGCCTGCATCAGCCGTTGGCTGCCTTCAACATTGCAGCGGGTGAAGATCGCTTCTGTGTGTCCGCGAACCTGCCCTGCACAGTGGATGACATGTTCCGCCCCGGCGACCAGTTGCGCCAGTGCCTCACTGTCTTCCAGCGCCCCCCTGATCCAGACAAGATTATCGCGCACGTCGTGGCGAATCGTTCGGGTTAACACCCGAACGGCAAAACCGCGGGACAGCAGGTCATCAATAATATGCTTCCCGATAAAGCCGGTTCCACCTGTCACCGCAACCGTGATGCTCATTGCAAGTATCCCGGCATAGGGATCGGTGAGTTAAGCGACTCAGCAAAGAGATTCAGGTAGCGTTTTTTTGCTTCCGCACGCGCTGGTTTCCCGGATGATGTCCGTGGAATACTGTGCGGCGGCAAGAGTTCGATGCTGACAGAAACCCCAAACTCGCTTTGTACCCGTGCGGTCAGGCTATGGACGATCTGCGCCCGACGTTCTTCACAACTGACCCGGCACTGGATCTGTAAAATAATCCGTTCCTGAGACGTCACAAATGCTATCGCATCGCCGGAATGTATTTCCGGTTCCTGTTCTGCAATATACTCAATATCCTGTGGCCAGATATTCCGACCGCGAATAATGATCAGATCTTTTATACGTCCCGTCACGTACAGGTAGCCATCCAGAAGATAGCCCAGATCCCCGGTATCCAACCATCCCGTTGACTGGATATCCTTCTGCGAAACCGGATCCTGAAAATAACCACTCATCAGACTCGGACCGGAAATGCAGATATGGCCAACGTCTCTTTCAGGCAATGGGCTCCCAACTTCGTTACGAATTTCAATGCGGTGGCCGGGAAGCGCTTTACCGCAATTCACGAAGGTAGATATCGCCCGGGTACTTTTCGTCGGCGCAACCGCTTTACCCTGGCATTCGAGTACGTCGCGATCGACATCGTTCACCTGTGAGCCGGAGGCTTCATCAGAAAAGCTCACCGCCAGCGCATTTTCAGCCAAACCATAGCACGGCATGAATGCTTTGCTGTCAAATCCCGCGCGCTTGAAACATTCGCCAAACTGATTCAGTTGTCCGGCGGAAATGGGTTCTGCCCCCACTCCGGCTACGCGCCAGCAGGAGAGATCCAACCCGGCAAGTTCGTTGTCATTGATACGACGCAGGCATAAATCGTAACCGAAAGGCGGCGCAACGGAGACGGTGCAGCGGTTCTGACTGATTAATTTCAGCCACTGCAGCGGGCGCATAGCAAAATCCTGGGTGCGCAGATAGTCAACGGATAGTTGAGTCGCCACAGGCGTAAGCAGAAAGCCCACCAGCCCCATATCATGATAAAAAGGCAGCCAGGATACGCAACGGTCACTGTCTCGCAATTTGATTCCATCATGGCTAATCACATGCAGATTCGCCATAACTTCACGGTGAGTAATAATGACGCCACGAGGAAAACGCGTGCTGCCTGAGGTGTACTGAAGGTAAGCAATATCGTCTGGCGACGGTAATGGCAACTCAATATCCTTTTCCGGCAGCGCATTAAATTGCGCATTGCTGAGAATGCGGATTGCCGAACCATGCTCGTTGACCACATTTATCAGCGACAACCATTGGTCACTGCTGATGATGGCCGCAGGCTGACAACTGGTGAGCAGGCCCTGCAATTTCGCGGAATAAGAATCGCGTTGTCCAACCCCCATAGGAATGGCCAGCGGTACCGCCACCAACCCCGCATACTGACACGCAAAAAAGGCTTCGACAAAACCGACGCTGGTTTCCGCAATCAGCGCGACGCGATCGCCCTTATTGAGATTCAATGAAAGCAACCGTCGGGCTCCGGCTTTAGCCCGCATTTTTAGCTCTCGGTATTCCAGTACTGCTTCAGGCTGAATGCGTCGATCATAAAAATTCATTCCTGCATTTCCCAAAGCGGCATAGTCCAGAGCTTCCACCAGGGTTGAAAAGTCAGCATAACGCATAGGAAGAGAATGAGTTGAGATTCTATTGGACATATACACCATGAAAATGTTTGAATTTAAAATCGATGGATATACAAAACAAATAATCGGCGGGTGATAATATAAATTAAATAGTCATTAAACAGTATCTCTTTTTTGGCTAAAAGATCATCAGCAAAATAAATGTTTTTCTGCATTTCAATTTCAATAATTATGATATTACCCAGCTAAATATTTTATTTCATTCTCCGAAGGGAGAGTTATCATTAAACACCCTGTCCGCCTCCAGCCTTACGTTTTACCGTCCTGTTTTATCACCAACCGCATTAAGTGGTAAAAGAGAGAAAGAAACATTCAGTAATTTATTTCGTTTCGACTGACAACATAGCAGTCAGTGTAATTATGTTTATTTCTGTACTTTTTATTTAAGGCTGTTTATGATTCAGATACAAAAAGTCATGAATAAACATGACCTCAACACGTTTATCTCTTTCCCTTCTTCACTTTATTGCGCCGACGACAGCTGGATCGACCCCTTGCACCTTGAACGCGCAGAGCATCTGTCCGCGAAAAATCCGGGTTCTGAACATATTCGTTGGCAGGCATGGATCGCTAAAAAAGCAGGACGGGTCGTCGGACGCATCACGGCACAAATTGAAACCCTGCATCGCAAACGGTATGGCAACGACACGGGTCATTTTGGCATGCTCGATGCCATCGACGACCCTGAGGTCTTTAGCGCACTGTTTGCCGCCGCCGAATCATGGCTGAAATCCGCCGGGGCACAAAAAATCACCGGACCTTTTAGCCTGAACATTAACCAGGAAAGCGGCCTGCTGGTTGATGGCTTTGAGACGCCGCCCTGCGCGCTGATGCCACACGGGAAACCCTATTATGGCGCTCACGTGGAACAACTGGGATACACCAAAGGAATCGATCTGCTTGCCTATTGGATGCAGCGCACAGATTTATCTTTCTCACCGTCGCTGGTCCGACTGATGGATCAGGTGCGTCAAAAGGTCACCATTCGCAGCATCAACCGTAAGCGGTTTAGTGAAGAAATGCAGATTCTGCGTGAAATTTTCAACTCCGGATGGCAGCACAACTGGGGATTTGTCCCCTTCACGGAACACGAATTCGCCTCCATGGGCGAGCAGCTCAAATTCCTTGTTCCGGACGATATGATTCACATTGCTGAAATAGATTCGGTGCCTTGCGCCTTTATCGTTGGCCTGCCGAATATTAATGAGGCGATCGCCGATCTCAACGGTCGGCTGTTGCCTTTCGGCTGGGCCAAACTGCTCTGGCGACTAAAAGTGAGCGGCGTACGCACCGCGCGGGTGCCTCTGATGGGCGTTCGTCAGGAATATCAGTTCAGCCGCATTGGCCCGGTCATGGCTCTGCTGTTAATAGAGGCATTACGCGACCCGTTTGCCAGACACCATATTGACGCGCTGGAGATGTCCTGGATTCTGGAGTCTAATAGCGGGATGCGCACAATCCTGGAACGCATCGGCGGAGTTGCCTATAAGCGCTATCGCCTGTACGAAAAACAACTCTGACTGCGGTCTGAAGAAGCAAACGCGGGTATCAGTAAGTTCCCTCTCTAAAGCAGGTCTTAGCCCATAACGTATGTTTTTCTGCTAACAGGCGTCGCAGTAAATGTTCGGTTTTAATG
Source organism: Citrobacter sp. CFNIH10 (assembly GCF_002934585.1). Classification (NCBI taxonomy): domain Bacteria; kingdom Pseudomonadati; phylum Pseudomonadota; class Gammaproteobacteria; order Enterobacterales; family Enterobacteriaceae; genus Citrobacter; species Citrobacter sp. CFNIH10. Next base: position 3,324,834 of record NZ_CP026216.1, on the reverse strand, counting down.
GCCCACATCAGGTATGCCAAAGCCATTCAATTCACGAACGTCAATCCTGACGTAACCCGGAAGGGCTTATCATCTGTATAGAATATCAGTCTGATGCGGCAAGGGGTGCCCCCTGCCGGATCTCCCTTGCCATAGACGTGCTGAACAGGACACGCGAAAAAGGAATCCGTAAGGATTCCCTTTTCTGTTACGTTTCAGTGCCCGTTGATCGTTTCATTCACTTCTGAGCCTGGTGGAAAATCCGCCACAGAAAGGACAATATTCAGGCCCTGAGGCCGGAATGTTGTTGAATGAATCAACATATATTTATACCAGCGAAAAAATAACCGCTTATCCCTTACGTTAATACGTTCAAGAATACTGTACAACCTTGAGTATATCGACTTCTGGCTCAACCCCAGATATTGCGAAGCGTCAGCATAGGTATCCAGACAAACAATCGCATTGAGCGTGTGTTTATCCGCCCGATTCATCCTCGCCATAAACTGGCAGAACTCACACGTCTGCTCCCCACTGTTAGCCTGCGCATCCTTAAGTTTTTCAATAATCAGACTAATAGAATCACTATAGTTTATATGTTGTTTCAGGAACAAATTATCTTGTTTATCTGAAATACTCACTAATGTATATTCAGCGACTATGGCGCAACAGCATCGTGTTTGTACCCACATTGCAGGAAGAAAGCAGAATGGTTTCCGATCTGATGGCCTCGCTGCCCAATTTTTTATTTCACTCAGCGCAAGAGCGATCAGTGGAGAAATTTTATCATCGACAACCACGTTATCCCTCCTTGTATCGCTATTCGCAAATATACACTTAACTTAAAAAAACTGCCAAATGATATAACTGTTCAATCTAATACATCATGATAGGAAAAAACTATCACTATTCTTATTTCTATCGTCACACCAGATCGGAATATTAACAAAAACCAACATATTTATATAAATATCAATTTGTTACAAAAAACAAAAAAGTCATATGGTGTAACAATGCAGAAAACAAACAGAAACAATAAATCAACACAACAACGTGTTAAATCATAAAAAAACCAGGATTATTTAATCGCCATCCAGGAAAATAAATAAATATCAGCATCAATCTTAGGAATTATCAAAAATACATTTTAAGAATCTTCTGAAAATACTGAATTATCCTACAAACACAAGAGAAGAGAATGTTAATTATTAACAAGAAATTATTTAACGTATTTAAAAACAGGCCCTAACCTTTTATGGATTATTAAATAATTATTATAACCGCGTCACAGAAACAATCCATTTTCGCTTTTTTAACGATTAATTGTGGACGCACCTGGCCGGACGTCTTTGTGAGACAGAAAGGAAGAAGGTTTCAGGTGTGATAATTATTTAATACGGTCGTTGCTTTCGCCACGACGCTTCTCTTCTGGAGAGAATACGACATAGCCCTCAGGCTATGCCGCATTACTTACTTTATCGTGCGATTAACGCAAATACGCCCCAACCGAAGTATTCCCGGGTGTAGGTGACATGGCGTTCAGGCGCTATCGTCAACTCCGCGCGAACCTCATCGGCAAAATCATCCTCTGCATTAGCTTCTAACCAACGGCGCATTGTCAGCCATTTCGCCGCTTCATATCGGTCCCAGCCCTCCTGGTCTGCCAGCACCATTTCAACAACGTCATAGCCGAGTTCGTTGAAAGAAGAGACGAGCCCAGGAAGGGTGAGAAAATCAACCTTCGACGAAACACCACAGGCCTGGGCGATCTCTTCCGTTGCGGGAACCTGACGCCAGTAAGGTTCACCGATCAGTATCATTCCGCCTGGCTTGAGGCTTTTTGCCAACAGCCCGACGCTTCCGGCTACGCCACCGGCAATCCAGGTCGCGCCAACACAGGCCGCCACGTCGCATTTTTCGTCCGTGACGTAACCCGCCGCGTCGTTATGAATAAAATGGACGCGTTCGCTGACGCCAAGCTCTTCAGCACGCTGTTTTGCCTGGGCGGTAAAAAGCTGGCTCATGTCGATACCGGTACCGTTAATGCCGTGATCGCGCGCCCAGGTGCAGAGCATCTCACCAGAACCACTGCCGAGATCAAGAATGCGCGCTCCCGGCTTCATGCGTAACACCCGGCCCAATGTGGCATACTTTTCCGGCGTAAACGGGTTATGAATGCGATGTTCGCTTTCGCTAATCGTAAAAATACGTGGGATATCCATTAGTTAATTCCTTTCATTGCGTTACGAGTAACAGAGCGTTCAGTCTGATTGTTATTCACGCCAGTGCTCCGGTTTCATTAAGGCCTGCGCACATTGGATGTCGCCGGCACGATCAAAGGGTTGTGCGGAGAGGGACTGCATCATCCAGCAGGCCTTATGTTCCTCCGCAATGGGGTAAGGCGCGGGAAAGCCTTTGTCTCCTGCACAGGGTTCAAATCCATGTCGCGGATAGTAAGTGGCATGACCGAGAACAAAAACGCACTGGCATCCCATCGAGCGTAAGTGTTCTATACCGGTACGAATCAATAATCCGCCCACGCCCCTCCCCTGGTATTCAGGGATGACCGCCAGGGGAGCAAGGATATGCATCAGAGGGGAATCCATTTCTCCTTTGAATGTCGCCCGGGTAAACAGGATATGCCCGACGGCGTTACCTTCCTGTCTGGCCAGCAACGATAACGTTGGACGCGCAGTGTCGTCCTCGAGCAAAGAAGCCACCAGGCAGGCCTCTTTACTGTAGCCAAAGGCGCGGGTTTCGACTTCCCGGATGTCGTTGGTATCACTTTCATCGGTAATATGAATAGTGAAGTTGCGTGTTGTCATAACGCTCTCCTTAGCGGTTATCTGGCTGAGCACGCACGTTGTTCAGCCCGGTGGTATTAATGCGGTACGGCTGACCATTGACGGATTTGATCAGCTTTTTGGTTTTGAGTTTTTTGAAGACGGCAAGTGTACAGTCGGCGAGCAGCAGCCCTTCGCGGCTGTAGCATTCAACGGCGGTGACGCGGCCTGACGCATCGCGGACGTGCGCAATACGTCCACCTTTGGCGAGAACGTGTAAGGTACGTTGTTCCTGACGGGATAAATTCATACTGGAAAACCTGTTTAATCATCATGTGCAAAACGTGCAAACACACAGCGGTGTCCGCATTCGATTTCGGCGCATTGATAATCAGTCCGGCCTGAAAAGGTCGGGGAAACTGATTATCAGATGATTACATTCTCCAGCATCAAAGCCTCGGGTTGAGTTGTAAGGTATTTACGAGATGAATGGTAACACGTAATTTCAGCAGGGATATGCGCAGGTCGGAAAAATGTGATCGCCGTCGAAATCACGCCCGTCGTCGCAGACATTGCCTCATTTACCATCCCAGGCCATATTTGCGAAGATGAGGATGACGGAATTGATCGCCAGATTCAGGGTCGCGTCACCCATTGCCTGCCGCTACCGACAGGCAATAGAAACGTACTTACTGCTGACGCGTTGCCGCTTTCATGCTCATCACAAATGCCTTTAACTCAGCCAGCATCGTTTCCTCATAATCTCTGTTTTTCTCAATGATCCTGACGATGGCAGAGCCTGAAATGGCCCCCGTCGCACCAGCGCTAATTGCATCCGCCACCTGATCGGGCGTGGAAACATCAAACCCCTGCAGTGTTGGTGGAGCCTGTTGCATAAGATATGTTCAGCATTCGTCTGCATAGTAGACAAACGCCAGCTTATTGCCGTCGGGATCTCTGACATAGGCGCTATGAAAGCCTTGTCCATACTGTGGTCTGTGACCCGGCGCGCCTTCATCCGCGCCGCCCAGGCGAAGAGCGAGCGCGTGAAGTTGTTGGATATGTTCGACGGATCGGGCATTCAGCGCCACCATCGTGCCATTACCGACACCTGCGGCCTGGCCATCAAAGGGTTTGCCAACGCACAATCCTGTGGTGTGGTTTTCACTGAACATCCCCCATGATGCGCCCTCTTCGCCGCGGCCTGCTTTCGGGTGCCCAAGCAGCTCCATTAACGGATCGTAGAAACCGATCGCACGTGGCAGATCGTTCGTACCCAGCATGATGTAAGAAAACATACTCCCTCCTCATTTGATGTCGCAGGGATTATCCGCTTGATCCCCCTGCGGGCGTCACTGTCAGGTTACGTGTGACTAACATACCGAACGGCAGCGAGTCGTTAAGCGCGTCAGATCAATAGAACAGACCTATACCATAATGAAAATTGATTGAACTTATATCCCCGGCGATCGCCGTTTTGCTGGTTTCAACGTATCTCTTGGCCGGTGAGCAGGATGGCAACGCTGGAATTTTTTTTCATGTCCCTTTTCCGCTCAGTACGCCATCCAGTATGTATGGATAAAATAAGATGGATGAGAATGCGGTTCTGACATTGCTCAATGAGCGGGGTATGTATTTGCCGATCGGATTTATTACGGCTGTTGGCTTTTTACGGTCATTTTCCGACAGACATTCAATCTGATGACATACTCCGGTTTAAGCATGATGCGCCTTCATCCTGACTTTGTGAGTTTTGTAGTGACTGGTATCAGTGCTATCTAGCGCAACACAACTTTACCCAGCAGATACGTGGTTGCCTGTCCGCCGATATGTACACGCTCCCCGGCACTCTGACAGCGTAGCTCCCCACCGCGTTCGGCCCCCTGATACGCCAGCATCTCCGTTTTGTTCAGTTTTTCCGCCCAGTAAGGAATGAGCATGCTATGCGCTGAACCGGTAACGGGATCTTCCGCTACGGCTTCTCCTGGACAGAAGAAACGGCTGACAAAATCGTATTTCCCTTCACCCGGTGCGGTGACGCAAACCATTTTCCCTAAAGGGATCATCGCGTGGATATTCGGGTGCAGCACGTCAACCTGCTGCTGATTATCCAGCACCACCATATAATCCCGCCCGACGCGCATGTCTTTGTATTCCGTGATACCCAACGCCTCCAGCAGAAGAGACGGCGGCGTGACGGACTCGGTTCCCCAGGCAGGAAAATCCAGCGTCAACCATTCACCGCTACGTGCAACAGTCAGCGGGCCAACAAATCGGGTAGTAAAATGGATACTGTCGCGCGGATAATCCAGATGTTCAAAGATGACATGAGCTGCCGCCAGCGTGGCATGCCCACACAGATTGATTTCTCCCTGCGTGGTAAACCAGCGCAGCTCAAAGCCGTTTTCAGCAGGGACAAAATAGGCCGTTTCTGACTGGTTATGTTGTTTAGACATCTTCAGTAACGTCTCATCAGGCAACCATTCGGTTAGCGGACAGACTGCTGCGGCATTGCCGCCAAACGTCGTGGTACTGAAGGCATCAACCATGTAAAAATCAATTTGTTGCATCGCGCAAACCTCGAATGTTCTTTGTGCAATTTACACTTTATCATGCCATGACGACCTGTCGTCTTTCATTTTCAGGTATTCATATTCAGCGTACTGGCAGTGCGATAATTCTGCTATTAAAACTGCGTACAAGATCACATTTAATCATCGCATTACGGTTCAGCATGTTGAACAAGGCATATTTTCAACTGTGCAATGCCGATATTATTTATTCTAACCACAGGAGGGAGCCAGTATGGTTCGCAAAGGGTGTAATTCATTAGTCCGTGCCGAAAAAATATTAACCCATATTGCATGGGTAGGCGTGGCGAGTTATATGGAGCTATTAAAAGAATTCCAGTATCCCAAAAGCAGCCTGCTTAATTTATTAAATGTGATGGTGGAGTGCGGCTTCTTAATTAAAAACAAAAATGGCCATTATTCGCTGGGAATAAAAAACTACGAACTGGGTTGTCAGGCACTACACCGCCAAAATATCTTTGAGGTGACGAAACGGCCTATGCAGGAGCTGTCGCTGAAAAGCGGCCTGGTTTGTCACCTGGGGGCAATGGAGCGCTATTCTGCTATCTATCTCGACAAGGTTGAAAGCCCGGAATCAGTGCCAACGAGTAAAAGCTGGATTGGCAAAAAACTGGAATTACACATTACCGCGCTGGGTAAAGCGTTATTAGCCTGGAAAACACGGGAAGAACTGGATTATTTTTTAGATGCGATCACGTTAACGCCGCATACGCGCAATACGTTAACCGATAAAAAGTTATTTCTGGAGGAGTTGCAAAAAACACGACTTCGGGGATGGGCCATAGACAGTGAAGAATCAACCTATGGCGCGGTATGTTTAAGTATGCCGGTATTCAATATGTATAACCGGGTCAACTATGCGATCTCGCTGTCAGGCGATCCTGTGGTTTATTCAGGAAATAAGATCGACGGCTATCTGGAACTGCTCCGCAAATGTGCCGGGCAAATATCTTATGGGCTGGGCTACAGAAACGAAAATGAGTATTTACGAAAAGGAAACTGAGGTAATGAGAAAATTCAGCGGCATTATTCCACCGGTATCCAGCACGTTTCATCGTGACGGGACCATTGATAAAACAGCAATGCGTCAGGTTGCCGACTTCCTGATCAATAAGGGAGTCGACGGGCTGTTTTACCTTGGCACCGGGGGTGAATTTAGCCAGATGAATACCGCCCAGCGAATGGCGTTCGCCGAAGAAGCCGTTGCCGTTGTCGGTGGTCGGGTTCCGGTCCTGATTGGTGTCGGTTCGCCTTCTACTGATGAAGCGGTCAAACTGGCACAACATGCCCAGGCCTGCGGCGCTGACGGCGTCGTCGCAATTAACCCCTACTACTGGAAAGTCGCGTCACGCAATCTTGACGACTATTACCAGCAGATCGCCCGTAGCGTCACGCTGCCGGTGATCCTGTACAACTTTCCGGATCTGACCGGTCAGGACTTAACCCCAGAGACCGTGAAACGTCTGGCGCTGCAAAATGAGAACATCGTCGGGATCAAAGACACTATCGACAGCGTCGGCCATCTGCGCACGATGATTAACACCGTTAAGTCAGTGCGCCCGTCATTTTCGGTCTTCTGCGGCTACGACGACCATTTACTCAACACCCTGCTGCTGGGCGGCGATGGCGCAATATCCGCCAGCGCGAACTTTGCTCCGGAGCTCTCTGTCGGTATCTACCACGCCTGGCGCGAGGGCGATCTGGCAACCGCCGCCACCCTGAATCAAAAGCTGCTGCAACTGCCGGCGATTTACGCCCTGGAAACGCCGTTTGTCTCACTGATCAAATACAGCATGCAGTGCGTGGGATTGCCGGTGGAGACGTATTGCTTGCCGCCGATTCTCGATGTGTCAGAAGAAGCCAAAGAAAAAGTCCATGCGCTGCTGGTCGCGCAGGGAATTATATCGCTCTGAGGAGAAGATCATGTCTGTTCGCTCTATTTTTGCTGACGAGAGTCACGATATCTACACCGTCAGAACGCACGCCGATGGGCCTGACGGTGAACTGCCGCTGACGGCGGAGATGCTCATCAACCGCCCGAGCGGGGATCTGTTCGGGATGACGATGAATGCCGGAATGGGCTGGTCTCCGGATGAGCTGGATCGCGACGGCATTTTACTGCTCAGCACGCTGGGAGGGTTACGCGGGGAAGACGGTAAGCCCATCGCACTGGCGCTGCACCAGGGTCACTACGAGCTGGATATCCAGATGAAAGCGGCAGCAGAGGTGATCAAAGCGAACCGCGCCCTACCCTATGCCGTGTATGTTTCCGATCCCTGCGACGGACGAACACAGGGTACAACGGGCATGTTTGATTCACTGCCATACCGTAATGACGCCTCAATGGTGATGCGCCGCCTGATCCGCTCCTTGCCCGATGCGAAAGCCGTTATTGGCGTGGCGAGCTGTGATAAGGGACTCCCGGCCACCATGATGGCCCTCGCCGCGCAGCATGACAAAGCGACAGTGCTGGTGCCTGGTGGCGCGACTCTGCCCGCGAAGGATGGAGAAGATAACGGCAAAGTGCAGACCATCGGCGCACGCTTCGCCAATGGCGAGTTATCGCTACAGGACGCTCGTCGTGCTGGCTGTAAGGCCTGTGCCTCCTCTGGCGGCGGCTGTCAATTTCTGGGTACCGCCGGGACATCGCAGGTGGTGGCCGAAGGTCTTGGGCTGGCGATCCCGCACTCTGCGCTAGCCTCTTCCGGTGAGCCGGTATGGCAAGAGATCGCCAGAGCATCCGCGCGGGCAGCGTTGAACTTATGTAAAAAAGGTATCACTACCCGGGAAATCCTTACCGACAAAGCGATTGAGAATGCGATGACGGTTCATGCAGCGTTCGGCGGTTCAACAAACCTGCTGCTGCACATCCCGGCGATTGCCCATCAGGCAGGCTGCCATGTCCCGACCGTTGACGACTGGATCCGCATCAATAAGCGTGTGCCCCGACTGGTGAGCGTGCTCCCGAATGGTCCGGTTTATCACCCGACAGTGAATGCATTCATGGCAGGCGGTGTGCCGGAAGTGATGTTGCATCTTCGCAGTCTTGGATTGCTGCATGAAGACGTGATGACCGTAACCGGCAGCACACTGAAGGAGAACCTCGACTGGTGGGAACATTCCGAGCGGCGGCAGCGATTCAAACAGCTGCTGCGCGACCAGGAACAGATCGACGCCGACGAGGTGATCATGTCACCGCAACGCGCGCGGGAGCGTGGCCTGACTTCAACGATCACCTTCCCGGTTGGCAATATTGCTCCGGAAGGATCGGTGATCAAGTCCACCGCCATTGACCCCTCGGTAATTGATGATCAAGGCATCTATTACCATAAAGGGGTGGCGAAGGTTTATCTGTCCGAGAAAACAGCAATTTACGATATCAAGCACGACAAAATTAAAGCAGGCGATATTCTGGTCATTATCGGCGTTGGCCCTTCCGGTACCGGGATGGAAGAAACCTACCAGGTCACCAGCGCCCTGAAACATCTGTCTTATGGTAAGCATGTCTCCCTGATCACGGATGCGCGTTTCTCGGGCGTTTCCACTGGCGCGTGCATTGGTCACGTGGGACCGGAAGCCCTCGCCGGGGGGCCAATCAGTAAATTACGCACCGGGGATATTATTGAAATCAAAATTGATTGCCGCGAACTTCAGGGCGAAGTCAATTTCCTCGGAACCCGTAACGATGAAAAATTACCCTCACGGGAGGAGGCTACCGCAATATTGAACGCCAGACCCAGCCATCAGGATTTACTTCCTGATCCGGAACTGCCAGACGATACCCGGCTTTGGGCGATGCTTCAGGCAGTGAGCGGTGGGACATGGACGGGCTGTGTTTACGATGTGAATAAAATCGGTGCGGCCCTGAACGATTATATGAATAACACCTTAAAGCAAAAATAATAATATCCTGACCGCTAAATAACCCGGCTACACATTATTAAAACATTGTGTAGTCGGACTATGACCGGTCGCAACCCTACAATGAGAGGACGTTATGCCACTAATTATCGTTGTGGCAGGGATTGCTTTACTCCTGCTTTTAACCATTAAAATTAAACTCAATACGTTTGTTTCCTTAATTATTGTCTCGATTGTTGTCGCCATTGCCAGTGGAATGGATCTGAATAAAGTCGTCACGTCGGTCGAATCCGGCCTTGGCGGTACGCTGGGCCATATTGGTTTAATCTTCGGCTTCGGCGTGATGCTCGGTCGCTTACTGGCTGACGCGGGTGGCGCACAGCGAATCGCCCTGACCATGCTGAATTATTTCGGTAAAAAGCGGCTTGACTGGGCGGTAGTCTGTTCAGCCTTTATCGTCGGTATCGCACTCTTTTTCGAAGTTGGCTTAATTCTTCTGGTGCCTATTTTATTCGCCATCGCCCGTGAAGCGAAAATATCGCCGATGTTTATGTGTGTGCCCATGCTTTCCGGTTTGCTGGTCGCGCACGGTTTTTTACCCCCGCATCCCGGCCCAACCGTTATTGCCCGTGAATATGGCGCAGATGTGGGACTGGTACTGATCTACGGCATTATTGTCGGCATTCCGACCTTTATTCTTTGCGGGCCGATATTGAACAAATTCTGTCAGCGGATTATTCCTGACGCGTTTAAAAAAGAGGGGAATATTGCCTCCCTCGGTGCGACCCGCCGGTTCAGCGAAAACGAAATGCCCGGCTTTGGCATCAGCTTTCTCACCGCGATGCTGCCGGTGATCCTGATGGCGGTAGTGACAATTATCCAGATGACCCATGCTAAAAACGCCTCGGAGTCAGGCACGTTCTATAACGTATTACTGTTCTTAGGTAACTCGACGATTGCAATGCTGATCTCGTTGCTGTTCGCGATTTATACCATGGGTCTGGGTCGCGGAAAGACAATCCCTGAACTGATGGACTCCTGCGGCAAAGCCATTGCCGGTATCGCAGGACTGTTGCTGATTATCGGCGGTGGTGGCGCATTCAAGCAGGTGCTCATCGATTCTGGCGTGGGTCAGTACATTTCTACTCTGGTCTCAGGCATGGATATTAATCCGATTCTGATGGCCTGGGGCGTTGCCGCGTTCCTGCGTATTTGCCTGGGTTCTGCCACCGTAGCAGCGATCTCGACTGCCGGACTGGTTATCCCGCTGCTGGCGGTACATCCCAACACTAACCTGGCGTTGATTACGCTGGCCACTGGAGCAGGTTCCTGTATCTGCTCCCACGTCAACGATGCCAGCTTCTGGATGATTAAAGACTTCTTCGGCCTGACAACCAAAGAGACGCTGCTGTCCTGGACGCTGATGTCAACGCTGTTATCCATCTGCGGACTGATATTTATCCTGCTCGCCAGCATGGTTCTTTAATTCTCCTCTCGCCAGTGGATCGCGTTGTCGATTCACTGGCGCCCCTCCCTTCACGTGGTATCAGAAAACAACTGTTAACAGCTTACAAACGTCAGCAATGGGCCGAGCAGCAGTATTGTTACTTTTGTATTCTGTTAACGCGAACCACAAGCGGTTGCGTTTTGGTGTCCAGACTGCCGTTAATACTGATCATTTGATCGGGTTTTACCGTGCGACCATCAAAGACAGAGAGTGGAATCAGCGTATGGATACTGCCGGTTTTATCGCGAAAAACAAATTTATCATCGCCCAGATCGTCAATCAGATTACCACGCAGAGAGATGGTTGCGCCGTCATGCATGGTTTTAGCTTGTTGAACCGTCATGGTTCTCGCATCTTCAACACCACGATACCCCTCATCCAGGGCGTGAGGCGGCGGCGGTGCCGTATCTTTTTTCAGCCCACCATTATCGTCAGCAAACACTGTCGGGATTAAAAAACAACATAGTAATGGTGCCACGGATAATTTCATTTCACCCTCATCTCATTGTCGACTTGACTTATTAAGTCTGATTGCTATTCCTTAATCTGGCAAACTGGAAGAGTCTTAAAAGGTAATAGTGTTACGAATCAGATAACTGACGGGATACAAGCGAAACGGTGAGGTTAAAGATGCCCAGAGAAAACATGAAAGTCCCCGGCATTGAAGAGAGTCAGCGTTTTCTGAATTTTGAAGCGAGATTTCATAAGATTGGGTTTGTTGTTTTACTGTGTATTATTTCCCTGGCCATAGTCGGTGTTTTTTCTGGTGGTTATTTCAGTGATTCGGTGAAGAGGAATACTACCGGGGAGGTGACATTAAATTTTGAACGGTTTGGTCGATTGCAAACAGAATTTAAATTAAAAATCTCTGCTACAGACCAACGATCCGGGAAGAATATTTATCGCATTGGTGGAGATTTCAATTCTTTTTATGAGACAGCGAATATCTGGCCTCAACCTGACAGCATGTACAGCAAGGGAGAGGAGCTGTACCTGGTGTATAACACACATGAAAATCAGCAAGATACCTCTATCTGGTTACTCGTTACCCCCGTAAAGCCTGGCAGCGCAAAAAGTGTTATTCAATTAAACTCCGGCCCTGAAATCGATTTCAGGCAATTTATTTATCCGTAGGAGGTCTGTATGGAAATGGTGCTGAGGGCCTTAGCCATTTATCTTATTTTACTGGTCGTGTTTAAGATTGCTGGACGCCGGGCGTTATTACAAATGACCAGTTTCGACCTGATTTTGCTGTTGATTATTAGCGAAGCCACACAGCAGGCATTATTAGGCAATGATTTCTCCGTTACCGGAGCAATGCTCACCATTGTCACGTTGGTGACAATCGACATATTGTTCGGATTCATTAAAAAACAGATGCATGGGGCTGAATCTGCTCTCGATGGATCACCGGTTATTCTGCTGGAACACGGCGAACCATTAATGGAAAAGATGAAAATGGTAGATGTCTCTCTCGACGATATCTTAGTGGCTGCCCGGCAGAGCCAGGGCATTACGGAGCCGGGTAAAATTAAATACGCCATTCTGGAGCGTAATGGGCATATTTCAATTATTCCTGATGAGGATTAAGGAAAAAGAGAATGAAAAAATCGGCATATAACGAAGCGAAAACCGCTGGCGTGTTAACGAAACAGTTCGCGAAGACGTTTATTGCCAAGGGCTTATCCTCGACCACAGCTGAATCGACATCTGGCTACCGCACTTTGCGCTGAGGCAGATATGGCTGTATTTATGATGCTTCGAATTCATTAAATTTGTTCTACGCTTATTTATGCTTGTCAGAAAGATAGACTGAGGTGAATGAATGGCTAATAAATATAATGAAAAACAGGTGGCTATTATGACAAAGACAGAGCGTTTTCCTGCTCGCCTTGTCCACACCCACAAAAACGCTTTGTGGAGCTTGTCGGAAAAAAGCAACCACGTCCCGCTGCCCCGATCGTAGTGAAGAAAGCTATCCGGGATAGTGGTCGACTTTTTGGCAGCAAAAAGCAACCTTCAAGACCCATGTCTACTCAATATTATGGATGACCAAAGCGGCGATCGTTGCTTTTACAAAATCGCAGGCAAAGCGACTGGCGCTGATAAATGCTGTTACTGGACGGTTTTACAATGTTGTGGAGACCAACCACAGGAGAACGACTGATGAAAGTACTGACCTGTCAGCGCTCTCAACATGTCAACATCGATACACTCGCGGCGGACGATATCGTTGCTCTGGCTGAATATTTATCCACCCAGGGTTCATATAACCTTGATGTTATACGTATTTAGTTTGAATCCTCTATTCCCAGATACCCAGGAGATTACATGGCTGACGTAAATGAACGCATTGAAATCCTCGAGAAAAACCTTAATGATCTGAGCCTCGATCTGCACGCATCAAAGGTTGCTATTAACGTTTTATCTACGGTGGTAAACACCCTAAGTGGTGAACCTGGTTTACTTGAGAGATCATATGAGCAAACCAGAAGTTCTGCTCCACTTGTAAAGTTCAATCACCCGGTAGAGGAAGGTTATGAGGATAAACTTACGGAGAGAATATTGAATTTACTCTCGACTACCCAACACGAGCTTTAATAATCCACAGCTTCCTCAGAGGATAAGCGGAATATCCTCTCGGGAGGATCGCATCCCGGGTTCCCCAGCCAGGGACAAATCTGCCCCGGAGCGGGTGTTCCGATATGCACACTATTCCCCTCAATGGAAAACCTGGGCGCAGTAGTGACGTACGCACTGTCTGCCCATGGCATAGCGTGGACAAGCTGGCAAAACTTTGAACAAAGAGTAGATGTTTATGTCCATCATCACCGCTGAAGGACGCATAGCATATGGGGTATATCAATCAACGGGGAGTCACTCAACTTAAGCAGGTACATTTGTTTTGTATTAAGATGCTTATCCGGCAGGTGCTTTAAGATCAAGTCCCAGGATCAAGATGGATTTTTCAACATGACCAGAACAGAAAGGCTTCTCGAATTATTACAGATATTAAGGGCACAACGATATCCGATCACAGCTTCCGCTCTCTCAGATCGATTAGGCATAAGTGTACGCTCCCTTTACAGAGATATTAAAACGCTACAACACCAGGGCGTGTCCATTGAAGGAGGCGCAGGAATTGGATATATCATCAGGTCTGACTTTCATTTACCTCCCTTAAATCTTTCACATGAAGAAATCAATGCTATTATACTTGGGTTAAATTGGGTTTCTCATAATACGGATTATGATTTCAAAAACACCGCAAGGAATGCGCTTGCCAAAATACATGCCGTTATCCCCGGTGAATTAAAAAATCTTATTGAGAGTCAATCCTATCTGACCGGCCCTTCAGAAAAGAATGAGTTATTTTTCGAAGACATTCGTAGTGCTATTAAAAATCAAAAAAGAATCAACATAACGTATCGTGACAAGAAAGATGTTTACTCTTCTCGGGTCATATGGCCCATCGCGTTGATATATATGGAATCATGCTGGCTTTTGGTTGCATGGTGTGAGATGAGAAATGATTTTCGTCATTTCAGAACTGACCAAATCGAAGAGATTGTGCAACTGGATTCCACGTACAGGGAAAGCAGAACGACTTTATTGAAAAAATGGAGAATTAAAGAAGGGATCTGCGTGGGGAAAGAGTACTGACAAAAACTGTCACAGCGAGTTTGTATACTACCCCAGCAGTAAGACTCAATCCTACTTCATAGGGGAAATTATGGATTTTCAGAATAAAGTAGCTGTGATAACAGGAAGTACTACAGGTATAGGTGAAGCCGTCGCAGAGCAATTACACAAACAGGGTGCGAAGGTCGTCATTATATCCCGCTCATCAGAGCAGGCTAAACAAAAAGCGAAACGGTTATCTTCACAGGGACAACAAGCAATAGGGATCGGATGTGATGTGTCGCAGCCTGAACAAGTACGGAAAATGATAGATGACGTTATCAAACATTTTGGCAGGCTTGATTATGCTGTAAATAATGCAGGCTTAACAGGAGAGCATGATAAAAATATTACAGAGCAGACAGTTGAAAACTGGGATAAGGTCATTGCTACCTCATTGAGCGGCATTTTTTACTGCTTAAAATACGAGATACCTCAGATGATAAAGTCTGGTGGCTCTATTGTTAATTTATCTGCAGTAAATGGACTGGTTGGCATTCCTGGGTTGGCACCTTATACCGCGGCTAAGCATGGTATAATCGGCTTAACCCAAACCGCAGCGCTTGAGTTTGCATGTCAAGGCATTCGAATCAATGCGGTCGCGCCGGGCTATGTCCAGACCCCACGAATGAGTGAATTCCCTGAAAATATCGTACGTAGTTTCGCAAATAGTCACCCAATGAAAAGGATGGCAAGAATGCAAGAAATAGCAGACTTCATATTGTTTTTGCTATCAGACAATTCAGCGTTTTGTACCGGAGGCGTTTATCCCATTGATGGTGGTTATTTAGCTGAGTAAAATTCACTTAACCCTTTTAAATGATAATAATTACCTCACCTGTGTGGTTGGCTAAACGGGAGCGACAGAACACCTGTCGTTCGCGCTTCCGTTGTAGGGCCAATAATAGACACATTATTCGCATGGATTGTCTGCTCTCCATTGGTCATACATGTGCCATTAACCCTATCTGCGTCTGGCATAACGCGAGCAGAATAAAAGATCATTAAGTCTGTTGTGCGCAAGAAGCAGAAATAATGAGCAACGCTATTGTTTATAGCAGCGCAGGCTTGATGCAGGATATCGTCGATAGCGCTATTGTGCTTAACGTGCACGAGATAAACACACTCTACAGGCAAAAAAATTCTCGCCATGCTGTGGACATGTTCCATTCGGACAGACTGACCGCACCCTTGACGTTTAAACAGAAATAGAAGCGATATGCATTTAAAACGATAAAAATCGTTGGCAAACGTTATTCGCCTGAGCACCAGGATCGCACAATGATAAGAAAAGATGACGGATATTATTGCCGTATGGGGAAATATACCAAGTGATTATACCCACACTATACCAACCGCAAAAAAAAGGGGTTACCTTTCGGTAACCCCTTTTTTTAATCTGGCGGAAGCGCAGAGATTCGAACTCTGGAACCCTTTCGGGTCGCCGGTTTTCAAGACCGAACGCATTTTTTATTTTTCAATAAGTTGTACAATTTATTGATAATATCGTTTAAATTTTGCACTCATAAAATCAATTAGTTAAGTACATCTATAGAGTTAGTATTCCAACACTTTCACGCTACATAGACGAGCTATTACTGAACATAGTAGTCGGTTATTGTATGCTTAGATGGTTAATTAAATTACAGGACTGCCATAAATACTTAATTACCCATTTCCTATGGCAACCGCCAGTTCACTACAAAACCATCACACACCGAAGTAAATGAATCGACAATCAGAAACTCCTATCCCTTATCACTGTTTTACATTATATGGCAAACACCTAAGTATAGACATACTGAAAACATCTGAAAATATGAGCGAAGGATGATTTATGCTTGAATTTTTAGAATGAAAACTTGAGAGTAGTAATATAAAATTAAAAAATTATAGAGTGTAATTTATATTCTTTGTCCCTCCGACTCTACCGGAGGTTTTTTTAGTTATTATCTCTGATAGCGAGTTATTTTTTCGTACCTATACAAACCAAAACCAGTAACAGGTACGTTTTATTCCAGGCTCATCTCAGGACGATACAGTCTTGTCCTGCCATTTTGTTTTTTGGTGAAACGGTAAAACAAGTTAGGTTCACTCACAATATACAAATTAGCTTCGTCATCAAGAGCAAGCCCTTCTGCCTGGGGAATATCCTCTGCCAGACCTGCCCATCCGGCATTCAGATACAGGCGATCAGTCACCAGCCCTTCACTGTTTATTTCCAGTACTTTGTTTGATTCATCAGAGAGTACCAGGAGGGAGGCCGTTGGGGAGTGGTAATGCAACCCCGACACGTCCCTGACTGATGATGTGACAGACGCCGGTAACGTGGAGACACTGCTTTCTTCACGCTGGACGTCCACCCGGCTTATGATTACCGGCTTTTTCTCTTTTGCCGCAAACAGCACCTGGTTCTCTTTATCCCAGGCAAGTCCTTCCAGACCGTTATTGCCGGGTCGGGTGTAGCCTTCTAGCGGTATATTAGAAAGAAGCTGGTAGTTTCCTTTTAGGATGTCTATGTTTACCAACCAGGCGCTCCCATCTTTCTCACTGCCTACCCGGAACAGGTTATCTCCCATCCACTCCACAGCTTCCGGATCCGTAATTTCAGGTATGGGCAGACTGCCAGCCCGCTCACCATCAGATGTCAGCCAGACCACTTCCGGCGGTTTATTAACCACAGCAAAAAGCAGTCTGTGTTTATCTGACCAGGTCAGCCCCGATAAATTATCCTTAACGCCTTTAACCTCTTTTCCTTCAATGTCTGCCACATATGCACGTAGATTCAGCGCTGAAGGCTTGTCGTTATATCTTTCATATAACCGGTAAAGGTAACGGATATCTTCTTTGATATAAAACAAAACAGCAAAAATAACCACCCCAAATATTATTGCACGTCTTAAATATATAAAAGTCATTTTTATTACAAAAAATAATCACAGTAAATGGGTAATGTAAATAATGAACCAATATCAGAACCACACAGAAGTGTGCGTTATTACGGACACCATTCAAAAAAAATAACACTGGTGCAACCTGAACATCAGAAATAAATATAAATAGCGTTCGTCACACGCTCCCTTAGCCGGGCATCATAGATTTATGACCGGGTTACACACGGTCCGGTAACCGTAATGGCGGGGGAAGTTTTTCACCAGCCCACGCCATTCACCGTTTAATGTCCGTGTTCAGGACATAACTCAGAAGTTAATACGGAACCCGACGCTGCTCGTTACCGGTGACTCGGTATGTCTGTCGTTCTCGTAACGCGCCTCAACCCACACGCCTGCATTCGGCGTCAGCTGCGCACTGACTCCCAGGCCATATTTACCTGTTGTCCGCGAAAGGTCATTACGGAAGTCGTACCTGTCATTAATCCGGACCTTATTGTTGTCCGCAAATTCATGACTCACTGCCGCCGTCAGGTACGGCTTCACCACCGTCCCGCCCACATCCAGGTTCATCCCGTTATCCAGCCGGATATCCTTTCCGTCCGCACTGAATGCCGTACCGCGGACATAAGGTTCAGCCCAGACAGTCTCATTCACACGGAAGGTCTTACCCACCTCCAGACTGACACCATATCCGTTCTGGCTGTAGTCTCCATACACCGGTGTGCCATCGCTCATCTGTGTCTGCAGTGTGTTGCTGAAGTGGTTAAATTTGACCACCCCGTCCGCATACAGCCCGCCGCCGCTATGAACCACACGCAGTGGCTCACCCGGGGAGACCGGCTCCTGACCGGTGTTCTTAATTCCCAGATTAAAGTGACCACTGGCATTACCGGTGACATTCAGCAGGTCACCTGACCAGGCCGCAATGTCCGTGTTCATCAGGAAAGTCCCGGTGCCGGACAGCGTGCGGGCCGTCAGGGTCACTGCCTGCGCCACCGGCGTCAGCCGGGTGGTGAGACCGCCATGGAAATTCACCGTTCCGGCATTCAGGGTCAGGGCGCCCACGGCAGAATCGCCGGTCAGCCGCCAGACGGAAGGACCGGTAACTGTCACATCCCCGCCCCCGGTTCCGTCATCCAGAATGCGCCCGGTCAGGGTACTGCCGCTCATCAGGTTCAGGGTGGTACCGGACTGTGCCGTCACATCCACCCGGGTCAACACTAAAATGAATATTTAAAACCAATAACCGCTGAGGTATCAGAGTATCCATCATTTCCAATCTGTTGATTAACAAACCCTGTGATATTAAATTCTGGTGACATGCGGCCTTCAACGCCCAGTTTTAATTCTCCAACGTTACGCGTACCGGACTGATTAACGCTTACTCCATCCATAACAACACCTCGATTATGCATGTTATGAAGCCAGTTTGCTTCAACAAAGGGTTTAAAATTACGTTCTTTCTGGTTATCAATTGCATTATGCCCTTTGATGAACATTTTCAAACCAAGGCTGGTAGTTAGATTATTATCACCTTCCGTTTTCACCACCGTGCCGTTTGCTTCTTTTAAATCCTTTGATTTTATACCTGACCAGAGAATTTTTGCTTGCGGTTGAACAAACCATGCAACCGATTTAGCGTCATTACTCATAGGAAATACATAACCGGACTCAAGAGAGGCGCTAAATCCTTTAGAACTATATTTTTCTTCTTCCAGAAGTTGTCCATTCACACGGTTGTTAAACCAGCTATGCTGTAAAACACCGTCGATGTATGCACCTTGCTCGCTATCTCCATCAGCATACCAGGTGGCATAAAGTCCAGTCGTATAGCCATTAACGGACCCTTTCGCATGATATCTCGATAAACTGGACTGGGTATTGCTATGATTATACCCGTAGCCAGCAAGTGCCCCGAAACGAAAAGCACCGCCTCCTTCAGTGAAAGCTGTAGCAAAATCACCGCCCAGCATCAGCACATAGCGGTTACTTTTCGTTTTGAGCTGTCCGGTAGAATCATTTATACGGCTATGACCTCCGGTATTTTTCATCCACAGGCTGGTCAATTTACGCTCCCCCGTCATCATGTCGGTGTATTCAGTCTCTCCCAGACGATCTGAAAGCGTAGTGTTGAACATAGTATCAGCAGCATAAGCGTTAGCAGAATAAGCACCGGCCTCAGGCCTCAGGACATTGATTTCGTTACCATTGTTACCTTCGCCGCTATTATCAGGCTGTGTTTCAACAAACGTACTGGATAGATACCAGTTAGCTTTATTAGCATCCAGACCACGTGCAAGTTTATATTCCCAGGCACCAGCAACAATACGTCCTTGCTGGACAAAATCCCCGTCTGAAGCACCACCGACGCTGATTATTTCAATACCATTAAGCGTTGATGCTCCAGTACCGCCAAGATTCGCAATGGCGACCTTGCTGTCTCCTGATGTGTTGCCAGTTATAATAACTTTATCCGTTAAAGAATTATCGTCATCCAGACGCGTCCCCAAGCTGATAAGCCCCCCTTCGCCGATATAATCGCCATTAATGGTCAAAACAGTACCAGGTTGCCCACCACTTAAGTTGATTGTTCCACTGTTGGATACACTACTTATTGTCTGGTTAAAGCCATTTAGATCGAGCAAAGCACCATCAGCAATATTGTAGGTCGCGTTGTGGCTAAATGTGTTTACAGCTCCTGCTTTAAGGATACCTGCGTTTAAATTTGCTGTCCCACTCCAGGAGTTTTGTGCGGTTAATATAGTTTGGCCGCTATTAACTTCAACGGTACCAGTCCCCTGAATCAGGTTTTCAAATATGTAACCATTGTTCAAGTGGTTGAAATTTAGGATAGCATTTCCTTCACCAAAATTAATATTTGTCGTCGGAGTGATATAACCTGCAAACGTTGCCGCTTCATCGGAGGCAGCACCAATATTGAGTATCCCAATTGCCCCCGCTTTAGCTGCGAGTATGATATCTTCAGTCAGCAGTTCGCCATTTTCCATGATGGTTAGGATCCCTACCCCCTTATTGCCAATGATGGTGCGCCCACCATTGGTGTTAATCACTGAGTTTGAACCAGTAACAACAACGCTTCCCGTCGTATTTTCCGATAATCGCCCTAACTCCAGCGACTCTCCAATGGTAGAACTGCCTGATAACGACGTATTTAACGTCGCCCCCTTAGAAACTGTAACTACCCCGCTACCCAGAGTGTTGGAGCCAACGTGTATATGATCGAGACTGCTATAGATCGTTCCAGGACCAGAGAGATGAAGTTCACCCTTTCCATTTATATTGCCTAGCACCGTAAATGTGTTAGTTACCAGGCTGCCATTGGTGACGTTCATAACTCCAGTGCCATTATTACCAATAACAGTGTAACTGGACGATGCCAACATCCCGTTATCAATATTTACTACCCCCTGAGAGTTTGCATAGCGCCCCACCCAAAACTCGGTGGAATTTGCGGAAGCATTCTGGTTAATATTTAATATACCACTTCCGTTTTCACCGACATTAAGTGCACCGTTGCTGTTCCATACAGAACCTTGACCGGAAATATTTACAAGCCCACTAGCATTTTGCATGTACCCAATACTTCCCGCACCAGATCCGGAGGATGAGGTTGTTAAGGATGCACCATTCAGAATATCCAGTCGACCATAAGAATCACTCGCTAGCGAAACAATAATATTCTTATCCAAAGTCAGCGAAGTGCCCGCATCAGAAAGAGTGACCAGGCCTGAGGTGCCCGATGCGTTTCCAATGTAAAGACTATTGTCTCCGCTCATTTGACTGCCACTGTTAACCAGCAACGTACCAGCCGGGGCTTCAGGTGATCCATCAGTATCCGTTCTTCCTATAAATATATTCCCTGTATAGGATGTTAATGAGTTGCCGTTGTTCGTTTTTTCTGTATCGCCAGTAAAGGTGATATCTGCCGAGGCATTGAATGTTGCTACAATAAGTATGGCTAAACATTTCTTTCTAAATAATCCGTTCATATAACTTTCCATTTATGCTTAAAACAGCACTCAAAAAGAGTAAGTAAAGAAATTTTAAAAACCAAAACAATTTTTCATTCCATACAACCCTAAAATTAATTTTCTTGATAAATTACACACAAAATCATGCCAAATATTTTTTGATACATCTCAATGACGATTGATGAATGCAACCTGCCAGTCAGATAGACTTGAAAATATATTTGCAGTTTGTTTGGTTCACTTGTCAATTAAGTGAGTCGACATTACCAATAGGTCACGACATATTAATACACCTACGGAATTACATTTTGTGAGTCCATATTCTTGTAACACATCACGCTTTATCCGGTAGATTGACTTTGTCGTTAATCCTGGTGGTCCTGTTATTTCCGGTATTTTTCCTCCATAACAAAGTTGAGTAAATATATTCACCGCGCGTAGTGACGTTATTTTACGTCGAAGAGGAATGTTTTCTGCGTCATCCAGTAACTCGATGAATTCCTTCCTTCTTATTTTTTTCGATAATAAACAAGGAAAAGAACAACGTGTTTCCCCTGGAGTTAAAGGGATGTCAACGAGGACAATCAATTTGGTTGATAACAACACCGGTTTTTTAAGCAAGCAACTGCGAAGATGGTTGTTATCTACAGCAACAACAACAGCATCCTTTGCATTAGGTTTTATTCCTGCCCATTCCTTATTCAAATCGATGAACGCTACTTCTTGATATCGCTCCCCAATTATCAACTGAAGTGATTTAAGAAAGAAAACATCATCAGAAATAAACCAGTACTTCATAGTCACCTCATAATCCTTTTAATGATGTATTTAAATTAATTTCCCTTTGACTAAGATCATCTTACCGGAGTTTTTTTTAAAATGTTTAATCGTTTTGTTTTTTTACTATCCCCTTTTTTGATAGGCAAAAGCTATCAAAATAAAAGCATTTAGCAACATTATCCACAGTTAATATTACTAACATATTCAGTGGATTGAGTATAATTACGGTTGCATTAACTGAAATAACTCATTAATAAATAAAACAATAACAAACAAAACCATACATAAATTGTATAAAATGACAATTACTCAAGATAAAATGCTGTTAAGGAAAACATTATCAACTGTTAAGATGGGGAGGAATCTTAGTGCATGTTTCATAATTACATTAAACATCTATTAAACGAGACACGTTAAGTTGACTTTAGCATCTACTCATAAGCACTCATTATTAATTCGAGAAATTTCTGAATTATTAGGTGATTTTTCCTAAATATACCTCCTGCAAAATGACATTTTCACCGAGTATTAATCTTCATAGTTCTTAAGACCTAAGAATAATCCCGAAAATAAAAGTTTTGATTATGCGATCTTGATCACTATTATTGTTAACAATATTAACATAACAAGGAATAATCTCAAAAAAGTAACTTTTACAGAATGAAGAATTAACTTAACCTTATTTTAATAAATGAATAAATCAGAATTTTTTAGACTGTTTCGAGCCTCATAGATCAGGCACCATCATAAAAAGTAGAAGGTTGTTCTACACAAGCACGGTGGTACCGTCTTCATTAAGAAACATATCTAAATAATCAAAGATATCCTCGGTCTGGGCCTGACTTTCACAGCATCCTACATAGCAGGCAAATGTAGACAGGATTTACGATATGAGTTGTTGTTCTGACCTTTTAACATTTCTTATTTTGATCCCAGCGTTTCAGAGAGCGGAGAGTAAAGCCTGATTGGAAGTTGGTACTGATACAATAATATCGCTATTGCTCTTTACCACACTTATTCGTGCTGAGTGAGGGTACTGTAAACAAGAATTTCCGACTGATCCGTTCAGACCAGTAGAGTTTGCACTTTTCGCATTCACCGCTGTTTAGATCTTTGCAATTCAGATTATCTTCAGATTCTTGTAGTTACACAGTATGGGTAAAATGCTTCAGAAAATAGGCTTCCTGATTGTACCCAAGCCTGTACTTGAGCACTGATGACCTCATATCATGTCTCTGTAAGACAGCTTCCTTGCTGCTTGGCTTAGCGCATTGGGAATGATCATTTTTTAAGGCAATCTTCTCGCGATGACCTCTGCATCGAAATGAATAACCTGGCGGTCACTGGTATCCCGCGACCGCCAGGTTTAAAAACCACAGCGAAACAAAAAGCGACCTCAATATCAATTCGTCGCGGCAACCCCAACCCTCTCAAGACTGTTTATATAAGGGTCTTCCCCGATCATGGTGGGAAGGCTCAGAACGCCATATTCAGCTTTCCGTAGTGGAACATCACCCCCAGTTTAAAGCGCTCCCGGTTTCGGTATCCCCTGGCTTTTATCCTCAGCAGCCTGATCTTGCTGTTAAGTGCCTCCGCATTTCCGTTTGAGACACTGTGTCGCATCGCATTCAGGATCCCGTACAGCCTTTTTCCTATCGTTTTCGCGGCATTTTTCATCATGGGAACGTCACTGTTAGCCGCCAGCGCCAACCATCTCTGCCAGTCACTCCGTCTTTCCTCGCTCCATGGCCTGTTCCAGATATCCTTTGCCAGCTCTTTCAGCGCCCAGCACTGGCTCGTCAGCTTCATCTGTGCACGCAGCCACATCAGCTTTTCCTGCCGGGATTCGGTCATCCACTTATCGCTGTACTGCCACAGGAAGCGGGTTCCTTTTGCCTGGTGTCGGCTTTCAACAGGGAGGTGCGGATGTTCATTCTGACGGGTTTTATCAACTACCTCGCCCAGTTGCTTCGCCACATGGAAGCGGTCAAAGGCGATTTTCTCAACCGCACTGGGTAAGTGGATACGCGCTGCTCTTATATAGCCCGCGTTCATGTCCATTGAGAGCGTTTTGATAGCCAGCAACTGCCCATCAGTGAGCGTGCGAAGATAGCCGGCAAGACTCTCTGTGCCGCGATCATCCGTTAAGGCCAGCGCCCGACCATCGCGATCGGAGATCACCGTTATGTAACGATGTCCTTTTTTAAAGGCGACCTCATCCACATTCATATGACGGGCGGATAATGGCTTTTTTATCCGGGCAAGACCTCGCTTAACTGCCCGGGTCATAATGCCGTCAACCGCATTCCAACTGAGCTTAAGTTGCTTCCTGACAGCATCAACGGTGCTGATTTTCAGCCATGAGAGAACGAACGATTCGAATAGCAACGTATACCGGCTTCCGGGGCCAGCCCACGGAACAGGCAACGTCAGGCAGCCATGCTCCGGACACATAATTCGTGGAACATCGGCTTCAACAATAGTGGTGAACTGGCAGGTATCAAGATGGCGCCATTTACGATGACGGTGATCGTGAACAGAACAGGATTTACCGCAGGTCGGACAGGCTAGCCGGGTGTTTTCAGCGATCTCAATAGTGACAGTAACAGAACCGGCATTTTCATCGAGAGAAAGGGACTTTACCTGCCACGGATCGGACAGGTTGAGAATATGAGCGTAGAGGGACTTTTCGTCCATGGCGGTGACCTCTGGCGATTAAATACACCATTATCATGCCTTCAGCCACCACAACAAGGGAAGACCCTTATATAAACAGTTTTTTCTTAATGGTCGGATCAAGAAGGTTTTTGACAGGAGTTAACATCATTATGAATTTCAGAGAAAAAATTTCCAGTTTTCCCTGCCTTTTACGGTGTTTCAGGCCAGACCGGTTTTGAAGGATCAACACGGCTTAGTTCAACCGAATAGAATTCCCATAATTCCAATTTAGCCACCTCATCACTTGTAGCTATGCCATGCTTCACAGCCCTCTCAAGCGGCAAAATCACGCGTTCTGCATCTGACATCAACCGCGCTTTCTCGGCTTCAGCCTGTGCAACGACTAATTCTCGATCCTCTTCAGGCTGGACATAATCAGCAATAACCCCAGCCTGCTCGGTAATGCACCAGTCAAAAATAAAACGGCCATTATCATCTGAATCGTCTACTAACGCCGTGTATGGTACCGAGAAATTCATTTCTTTGAACTTCACCATACAGTCAATCGCGGTTTTCTCCGCATTAGCCCACACAGGAGCGCTGATTTCCTGAATTTCCATGCTGACTCCCGTCTATGCAATTCGCTGGAAAAGACCGGCGTATAATGTCCATGAACCAGTCAAACCTTCAGTTGATATGAGGCTACAAGCTCGCCATGTTCCGGGTAATGTATAAGGTCCCAGCGTTTCTCTGCCGCTAAGCCCTTTGATTACAAACGATGCCCTGCGTTCAGAATCGACGACAATGGCGCACGACTTAAGGCTACTTCCTGAGTAGTTTGTGCCGGGAACGGCGATTGTGGAACCCGACAGGGTTAAGTGCGCCAATGCAAATGCCCCAACCGCATTCAGAGCTCCCGCTGGCGCTCCCGCTGGCCCCTGCGCACCTGTTGCTCCCGTTGCACCTTTGTCTCCTTTGTCTCCTTTGTCTCCTTTGTCTCCTTTTGCACCGGTTGCACCCACCGGTCCCTGTGGACCGATGTCGCCTTTATCTCCCTTGTCACCCTTCGCACCGGTTGCACCCACCGGTCCCTGTGGACCGATGTCGCCTTTATCTCCCTTGTCACCCTTCGCACCGGTTGCACCCACCGGTCCCTGTGGACCGATGCCGCTGCGGCTTTTGCACTGGCACTGGCGAAACGTGCAGACTGCTCAGACTGCGTTGTGTTCATGCTGACGTCTGCGGCCAGCCGGCTGACCTCATCAACCATGGCCTCAAACCGTTTCAGCGCTTCAGGCCGGACATCGTTTTCTGTCGCGGTGCCAAGGAAATCATTCAGGGTGCCGGCGACTGAGTCTTCCCACACTTCGATGTCACCGGCAGACGACGGCGGATAAGGCAGCAATTTCACAGTTCATTAAACGCTGGATGGAAAATCCTCGTAAGCGTGAAGAAATGCTGCCGGAAAATACCGCATTGGATAATGATGGTGTCAACAATGACAGTAACAAAGTAGCACCACAGCGCGGATATAAGCATTCTTATGCCACACTGGATCAGGAGATTGCCCTCGCCCTTCTCCCGATTAATTTCACAGAAACAGTATCAGTTCGTGCGCTACGAGCTGCTGAACACATCATTGAAGAAGACCGAGAAGATTTCAAACGCTGGTCAGCGGCACTACGTACGACAGAGCAGATCCTGAAGTATGACCGCCCTAGTGTTTTTGGCGTTATTCAGAATGCACCTGCTAAAGATACATACCATTTCCCTGAGTCACTGCGGCGCCATATTGATTCCTGGCTGGCTGAAAATGGTCAGTTCGAGTGTGCTGGTACTGATGCGGAGAGAACCGGCAAACTGCTTGCGGCAGAGCGCGGCGAGTACGTCGAAGGTATCAGCGATCCTAACGATCCTAAATGGGTTAAAACAGATTCCCAACCTCAGGTATCAAACCTCGGCAATGGAATGTTCTCTGTTGATAATCTGATGCCTGAAACCGCCTCAATTGAAGGTGAAAAAACGGAAGTGACCGCACAAGGAACTGTTACAGAAGACCAGGCAACGCAGGCCCGTGAAACGTTGAATAGCATGGGTTACGGAGTTTATGCAACGAACCATGACGAAACTGACCAGCAGGAAGAAAAGCTGAGCGATAAAGTAAAAACTCTCGTTCAGGATGCGGATCAACTAGTCGAGCGCGTTAAACGTGAAGAGCAGCTCCCGCAGGCAACTGAACTGGTTCAGAGCATCAACCAAATGCAGTCTACTGAACGCGACAACCTGGAATTGTGGAAAGAGGTCTTCAAAACAGATGAGCGTTTTACTACTGCGCTCTCTGTGAATGGCGGCGGAACCTCAATTAATGGCACCTACATGACCATGATCGCTACCCGCGAATTCGGTCCGAAAGGTATCGGCTGGGGTGTCGATATTCTGGAAGAACGCTTTGACGATGGCGCACCAATTACTCGCACAGTCAAAGGCACCGACGGTAACAACACGTGGGAACTTATCCCCAACGGGGTCGGCGGCGTCCTGACAGAGAAACATCACGTTATCAAAATCAGACTTTGGTACACCCGCAATGGTGTACGCGGTGAGGAGATTTCTTTCGGGTGTACCCCATATATTTACGGCAGCAAATACGACCCTATTTGCGATGGTGAAGCGACAAAAAAATCACTGACTGACGCAACCAAAAAAGCGCTGTCTGCGCTTGGTTTCTGCGCTGATATTTTCATGGGCCTGTACGATAACCCGGAATATCGCCAGAAAAACAAAGCAGAATTCGCGCTCAAAAACGCCAGCGAAAACGCCGAGGATGCCGCCCGCGTACGTCAGGAACTGGACGACAAACTGACCCGAGTCGCTAACACCATTGCATCTGCTGTATCAGAGCACGAGATCAACAAGGTCTATTCTTCGATTGCTCGCGAAGCGGAGGTTCATCGCAAGGATGCAGAGGCGAAAGGTGACACACAGCATGCCCGTTACTTAGGTGGGCGTCTGCGTCGCCTGACAACTATCAAAGATGGACGTATCGCCGAACTGAAAAAAGTACAGGAGAAAGCATAATGACTACTGCTATCGCGTTAGCTGCCGACTATACCAACCTTCTGCAATTGCTGGAAAGCTCTGATGAACTGACTCCAGAAATGATCGCCGATACTCTGGAAGGCATTGAAGGAGAACTGGCGGATAAGCTGGATGCCATCATGGTAATAGCCCGCAATAATCTCGGACATGCCAAAACCTGTGATGAGGAAATGAAGCGCCTGGCAGAGCGCAAAAAGTCTTTCGAAAATAAAGATAAAACGCTCAGGAAATATATTCTGTCGTGCCTTATGGCCGCGAATCTGGATAAGCTCAAGACACCTAAAAACACTTTCACTGCCCGTAAAGGAAGCATCAGCGTTGTGATCGATAACGAAAAGCTATTGCCTGATGATCTGGTAACTGTTCAGACGATTATCGCCCCGGACAAAAAAGCCATCAAAGAGGCAATCGAGGCTGCGGAAGCTGCCGCAGCTCAAATCACCGCTGATGGCGGTGAAGTACCTGCCGAACTGTTAAACCCGGTACCGGGCGCCCATCTTGAGATCGGCGAACGTTCATTGCAGGTGCGCTGATATGCTGAAACTATCCCTCAAACGTGGCGATGCGGTACATGTCGTTTTCCCTGACGGTAGTAACGGCATTATTGAAGCCCGCAGCCGTTGTGAACTAGGTATGCATCTGCCGAAAAACGTGAAGGTTACGCGTGAAAAAGGCGCATTCCTCCCTGCAAACCTGATTAAGCGTAATCAGAAATAAAACCCCGCTACCGCTAGCATTGCGGCCTCACTATTCACAGGAGGTCGCAATGCTGCGATGGCAACCCGGAGCTACTCTGCTCACAGATTTCGATATAAAGATTGGCCGGTTATCGGCAAGCGTACGAAAGAAGACACTGACCCAGTCCGACATCGAACGCGCCTGCAGTGATGCTGACGACGCTGTGTACCGGATGATGAGGAAAGACCAACATGACCAGAGAAAACGATCTGCTAACAGACGCTGAACTGATTGAGTTTACCGGCTATCAGAAACCATCCAAACAACGGGAAATACTGGACCGTGGCGGCGTTTCGTACATTCCCGACCGGGAAGGGCGCCCGATGGTTACCTGGACACATATCAATGCTGTACTGAACGGACAGATCACCGTGCAGACCAGTACAGAAGAGAAACCCGATTTTGGAGCTATTTAAATGGGGCGCAGAAGAAAGGATCCGGGTGATAACAAGCTCCCCCCGCGCGTATCAAAAACCAGAACGCGTTACTACTACAAACCCACCTCGCGGGAAACCGTGACGCTTGGGCCAATCACCCTCACCATGTCAGCGTTATGGAAACGGTATGAGGAAGAGCGACGAAATTATTCAGATGTGATGACGTTCGAAAAGCTCTGGAAGATGTTTCTTAAAAGCGCCTACTACACCGAGCTTGCAATACGAACCCAGCGGGATTACCTGCAACATCAGAAAAAACTACTTGCCGTATTCGGTAAAGTTAAAGCTGACTTAATCAAACCGGAAGACGTTCGTCAGTTTATGGATCGTCGTGGCCTGCAAAGTAAAAATCAGGCCAATCAGGAAATGAGCAGTATGTCGCGTGTTTACCGTTGGGGATATGAGCGTGGTTACGTTAAGGGAAATCCGTGCACCGGCGTCAGTAAATTTTCTCTCAAGGCTCGCGAGCAATACATCACCGACGAAGACTACCTGGCGATTTATAAACATGCAGATCACGTCGTCAGGGCAGCAATGGAAATATCGTACCTGTGCGCAGCCCGGCAAGCTGATGTACTCGCTCTGCGCTGGATGCAGATATCTGACAAGGGGATTTTTATCCAGCAGGGTAAGACAGGGAAAAAGCAAATTAAGGTGTGGACGCCCCGCCTTCGGCAAGCTCTGGAAACGGCACAGACAGAATGCCCGAGGCTCTCACCTGACGCACTGGTCATCTATAACAACGATCGTGGTCAGTTCATCCGCAAGACATTCAATAATCGCTGGCTAAAGGCCGTACGTGCCGCACAAAGCGAACTGGGCCGGCAACTGGATTACACGTTTCACGATATCAAGGCAAAAGCCATTTCTGATTTTGAGGGGAGTAGCAGGGATAAGCAGATTTTTAGCGGTCACAAAACAGAAAGTCAGGTGCTTATCTACGACAGAAAGGTGCAAATCAGCCCGACGCTGGATCGTCCGGTTATTGGGGAAAAGTGAATTTTTATGCTTATGGAGGGATGGGATATTCTCCGGGAATATTCTTTTTTTATTCTTCGCCTCAAAAACAAAGGGGCTAGCTTATTGCTAACCCCTTGTTTAATCTGGCGGAAGCGCAGAGATTCGAACTCTGGAACCCTTTCGGGTCGCCGGTTTTCAAGACCGGTGCCTTCAACCGCTCGGCCACACTTCCGGAATGAGGCGCACTATAAACATCCCGATGCGCCGTGTAAAGCCCGAATGTGTTCGTTTGCCTGAAAAACAGTCAAAATGTTGTTAATAGCCTGAAATAACAACAGATTGACCATTTATTCAGCACAATACTCATGCTTTATCAGCTATTCACTGTCATCCACGATGAAACCTGATTTAGATCAAATGAGTAAAGATGGGTAAAAGCGCTGTGTCGTCGTCTGTGTTTTCATTATCCTCCATCATTAATTACATCTGTCATAAGAGAGTGACTCATGGATCGTATTGTTAGTTCATCACATGACCGTACATCGCTACTTAGCACGCACAAAGTACTGCGTAATACCTATTTTCTGCTGAGCCTGACGCTGGCATTTTCGGCGATCACCGCCACCGCCAGCACCGTGCTGATGCTGCCTTCTCCGGGTCTGATTCTGACGCTGGTGGGGATGTACGGGCTGATGTTCCTGACCTATAAAACGGCGAACAAGCCAAGCGGTATTATTTCCGCGTTTGCCTTCACTGGTTTCCTCGGTTATATCCTTGGGCCGATTCTGAACGCTTACCTGTCCGCTGGAATGGGCGACGTGATCGGTATGGCGCTGGGCGGCACCGCGCTGGTGTTTTTCTGCTGCTCTGCCTACGTGCTGACCACCCGCAAAGACATGTCCTTCCTCGGCGGCATGCTGATGGCCGGTATTGTGGTGGTACTGATTGGTATGGTTGCTAACATCTTCCTGCAACTGCCAGCGCTGCACCTGGCGATCAGCGCGGTGTTTATCCTGATTTCTTCAGGCGCAATCCTGTTTGAAACCAGCAACATCATCCGTGGCGGTGAAACCAACTATATCCGCGCAACGGTTAGCCTCTACGTTTCGCTGTACAACATCTTTGTCAGCCTGCTCAGCATTTTGGGCTTCGCCAGCCGCGATTAACGGCAATCAGGCATGACACCCGGCCCCGCTTATGCGGGGCTGAGACTACTGACAAAGAAGGAAAAAACGTGGTTTTTCCTTCTTTGTGGTTATCAGCCGAAAATCAATGAATTGATTTTCCAGGTTTTTAATGAGGTGATCTCTGCTTGTCCGGTATTGTGATGAGGCCTGTCATCCCTCACGGCCCCGCTTATGCGGGGCTTTGTATTTTGGTAAACTGCCGCCAGGTTGTCTAACGCAGTGAAGAATTATGTTGATCTTTGAAGGTAAAGAAATCGCTACCGACGCCGACGGCTATCTGAAAGATAGCGCGCAGTGGAGCGAGCCGATGGCGGTGGTCATTGCTGAAAACGAGGGAATTATCCTCTCCCCGGAACACTGGGAAGTGGTGCGTTTTGTGCGCGACTTTTATCTGGAGTTTAATACCTCGCCTGCGATTCGTATGTTAGTCAAAGCGATGGCGAATAAGTTTGGCGAGGAGAAAGGCAACAGCCGTTATCTGTATCGTCTGTTTCCAAAAGGCCCGGCAAAACAGGCCACTAAAATTGCTGGCCTGCCAAAACCGGTGAAGTGTATTTAATAACGAATACTAAAACCGGTAAACGCCTCTCGAGGACGGTGCGGCTCACTCAGGACTCTGTCTACCCGGGCAGAACGCGGGCCGCCGTCCTTGAGCCATTTCAGTAATTTGTCGACCTGCTCCGCTTCGCCGCTGGCAACAACCTCCACGCTGCCATCATCCCTGTTCCTGGCGTAACCGGTTAAGCTCAGACGCCGTGCCTCCTGCTGCGTGGTATAACGAAATCCCACGCCCTGAACCCGGCCATAAACCCACGCGATAATGCAGACTCTCGACATTGTTATTCTCCTTCACATCCTCGGGCGCGTTGCAAATCCGGGTAAAACTCAGGACAATGGCGCCCATTTCTTTGATTCGACAGAACCGTTAATTATGAGTGTACGTTTAGTGTTAGCCAAAGGGCGCGAAAAATCATTACTTCGCCGCCATCCGTGGGTCTTTTCTGGTGCCGTTGCCCGTATGGAAGGTAAAGCCAACCTCGGTGAAACCATCGACATTGTTGACCATCAGGGTAAATGGTTAGCCCGTGGCGCCTTTTCCCCGGCGTCGCAAATCCGCGCACGCGTCTGGACCTTCGACAAGAACGAGTCTGTCGATATCGCCTTCTTCACCCGCCGTCTGCAACAGGCGCAGCAATGGCGCGACTGGCTGGCGAAAAAAGATGGTCTGGACAGCTATCGTTTGATCGCCGGAGAATCCGACGGCTTGCCGGGCATAACCATCGACCGCTTCGGTCATTTCCTGGTGCTGCAACTGCTCAGCGCTGGCGCGGAATATCAGCGTGCCGCATTGATTAGCGCGCTGCAAGCGCTCTACCCGGAATGTGCGATTTATGACCGTAGCGATGTCGCGGTACGTAAAAAAGAGGGGATGGAGCTGACGCAAGGCCCGGTCACCGGTGAGATCCCCCCTGCACTGCTGCCAATTGAAGAGCACGGTATGAAGCTGCTGGTGGATATTCAGGGCGGTCACAAAACCGGTTATTACCTCGATCAGCGTGACAGCCGTCTGGCGACGCGCCGTTATGTCGAAAACCAGCGGGTGCTCAATTGTTTCTCCTACACCGGAGGTTTTGCTGTTTCTGCACTGATGGGCGGTTGCCGTCAGGTGATCAGCGTCGATACCTCCCAGGAAGCGCTGGATATTGCGAAACAGAACGTTGAACTCAACAAACTCGGTCTCAGCAAGGCAGAATTTGTCCGTGACGATGTCTTTAAACTGTTACGAACCTATCGCGATCGTGGCGAAAAGTTTGATGTCATCGTGATGGATCCGCCGAAGTTTGTCGAAAACAAAAGCCAGTTGATGGGGGCATGTCGGGGTTACAAGGATATCAACATGCTGGCGATCCAGTTGCTGAATCCGGGCGGCGTGCTGTTGACGTTCTCCTGTTCCGGCCTGATGACAACAGATTTATTTCAGAAAATCATCTCCGATGCCGCAATTGATGCAGGGCGTGATG
This sequence comes from Citrobacter sp. CFNIH10, assembly GCF_002934585.1. Classification (NCBI taxonomy): domain Bacteria; kingdom Pseudomonadati; phylum Pseudomonadota; class Gammaproteobacteria; order Enterobacterales; family Enterobacteriaceae; genus Citrobacter; species Citrobacter sp. CFNIH10. The sequence continues at coordinate 3,291,666 of NZ_CP026216.1, read as the reverse complement.
TACAATTTATAGAGCAGTTCCGTCAGGCCGCCGATCATCCCGTGATCGCTACCTACCCGGAAGGGCTGTATCTGAAAGGGTTTGCCTGTCGCGTCATGTAACTTGAAAAGTGGAATTTTACCCTCATATCGAGAGTAATGATTTCCCGGGAGGTGACTATGATTGCCAGCAAATTCGGTATCGGCCAGCAGGTCCGCCATTCCCTGTTAGGATATCTCGGAGTGGTCGTGGATATCGACCCGGTCTATTCGCTTGCAGAGCCGTCACCTGATGAGTTGGCGGTCAACGACGAGCTTCGCGCCGCTCCGTGGTATCACGTGGTGATGGAAGATGATGACGGTCGTCCAGTGCATACCTATCTTGCCGAAGCGCAGCTAAGCAGCGAAACGCAGGACGAGCATCCTGAACAGCCTTCGATGGATGAGCTTGCTCAGACCATTCGTAAACAGTTGCAGGCCCCTCGCCTGCGTAACTGATCCTTACCAGGGCCCGATGGCGCATTGCTTCTCGGGCCTGTCTTCTTTCGGCCGCCAGACTCGTCGACTTACTTCGTTAACCCCAGTCGTGGGATCTCAATCGCCGGGCAGCGATCCATCACCACCATCAATCCCGCTTCGCGCGCCAGCACCGCAGCCTGCTCATTAATCACGCCCAATTGCATCCACAGCGTTTTCGCGCCAATCGCAATCGCTTCCTGAGCGACGCCCCATGCCGCTTCTGAATTACGGAACACATCCACCATATCCACTTTTTCCGGCACGTCCGCCAGCGTCGCGTAGCCCTTCTGCCCTAACAAGGTTTTACCGGCAACCTTCGGGGAAACCGGAATCACGTGATAGCCCTGATCGAGTAAATACTTCATCACGCGGTAGCTTGGACGGTCAGGCTTATCGCTTGCGCCAACCAATGCAATGGTTCGGGTCGAGGTTAAAATGCCAGCAATATCGGTCTCTTTCATCATCATTCTCCAGGCTGTTTTGCAAAGTGTACGACAATCCTGACAACCCAACCATGCGTCCCACCCGTAAGTATGAGAGCAAAACGCCAAAATATGTCTATATGTTAGTAAACATGATTATCGAAAAATTTTGATACATTCTTACCCGGCGGTCCTTGGACAGGAGAACCCTATGAAAACCGGCACTGTGACCCTGATGATAGCCCTCTGCTTGCCGGTCACGGTTTTCGCTACCACTCTTCGTCTTTCAACCGACATTGACCTGCTGGTACTGGACGGCAAAAAAGTCTCCAGTTCACTCCTGCGCGGCGCGGACAGCATTGAGCTCGATAATGGGCCCCATCAACTTGTTTTTCGGGTTGAGAAGACAATCCGCCTCCCCAGCCATGCAGAACAGCTCTACATTTCCCCGCCGCTGGTGATCAGTTTTGACACTCAGCGCGTGGAGCAGGTTAATTTTCACCTTCCGCGCCTGGAAAGCGACCGCGACGCCAGCCATTTTGACGTGGCGCCACGGCTGGAATTACTGGATGGCAATGCGATGCCGATCCCGGTACAACTGGATATCCTCGCCATTACCTCAAAAACTAAAGCCATTGATTTTGAGGCAGAAACGGAGCGCTACAATAAATCGGCAAAACGTGCTTCCTTACCCCAGTTCGCGACGATGATGGCCGACGACAGCACTCTGCTTTCGGGGGTCTCAGAACTGGATACCATCCCGCCGCAATCTCAGACGCTCACAGAACAGCGTCTGAAATACTGGTTTCGCCAGGCGGACCCGCAAACGCGTAATAGCTTTCTGCAATGGGCGGAGAAACAGCCCTCGTCCTGATGTTTTGTTCCGTCCGGCTTTTTTTTCGTCTTTCTCTTGCAGCATCAGGCACATTCAGTACTCTGTAGCAAAACCCACAATGGAACTGAATGATGGAACTGACGACTCGCACTTTGCCGGCGCGTAAGCACATTGCGCTGGTTGCACACGATCACTGCAAAAAGATGTTGATGAGCTGGGTAGAACGCCACCAGCCGTTGCTGGAAAAACATGTGCTCTACGCCACCGGGACGACCGGAAATCTTATTCAACGCGCGACGGGTATGGACGTTAACGCCATGCTGAGCGGTCCGATGGGCGGCGATCAGCAGGTTGGCGCGTTGATTTCTGAAGGGAAAATTGATGTGCTGATTTTCTTCTGGGATCCGCTTAACGCGGTTCCGCACGATCCGGATGTGAAAGCGTTGCTGCGCCTGGCGACCGTCTGGAATATCCCTGTCGCCACCAACGTCGCCACGGCGGATTTCATTATCCAGTCGCCACACTTCAATGATGCCGTTGACGTGCTCATTCCGGACTATCCGCGTTATCTGGCTGAACGCCTCAAGTAATCCCGCGCAGGCGACGGGCGTCGCCTGTTGCTTACGGTTTTCTTACCACCGGCACGTCCAGGTCTTTGAGATCCTCCACGAAGCGTGAGGGGGTCGCTTTGTTGTACAGCAGCCAGACCCGATGGCGGGCGCGGGTCAGGGCAACGTAAAGCAACCGCCGCTCTTCCGCATCCGGAAAATCTTCCACGACCGGCAGCAACGCCTCTTCCATGATGGATTCACGCGCCGGTGCCGGGAAACCATCGCTCCCTTCCTGTAGCCCGACAATGATAACGTAATCCGCCTGTTGCCCCTTGCTGGCGTGGATGGTCATGAAATCAAGTTGCAGCTTAGGCCAACGGGTTGCCGCCTTTTCGAGACTGGCCGGTTTCAGATGGTGATAACGCGCCAGCACCAGAATCCGCTCGTCGGCTTTCGCATAACCGGAAAGCTTATCCAACAACGCATCAAGCTGCGTGTCATCCAGCAACGTAACGGCTTTCTTATCTCCCGTCGTCAGACTATTAAGCGGTTTCTTGAGCTGATGTGGGTTCTGCTGAATAAAGCGGTTAGCGATTTCGCCAATGCGGTTGTTGAAACGGTAGGTGGTGTCGAGATCGCAACGGTCACCGTCGCCGAAGGTCTGATGAAACGCAGTCGTTAAGGAAAGCTGCGCACCGCTAAAACGGTAAATAGCCTGCCAGTCATCCCCGACGGCGAACAACGTGGTATGGCTATTTTGCTTACGCAATGCAGCCAGCAGCGCGGCACGCTGCGGGGAGATATCCTGAAATTCATCCACCAGAATATGCTTCCACGGACTGACAAAACGCCCTTTTTCCAGAATCACAATGGCCTGATGAATCAGACCTGAAAAATCGACGGCGTTTTCCGCTTTCAGCGCACTTTTCCAGGCTTTCAGCAATGGCGCCATCAGCTTCACACGCTTTCCAAACAGAGCCCGAATCTCCTCCGGTGCGCTGGCAATCATCTCCGCCTGGGCTCCGCCATGCATGCGCATCAGGCTCACCCAGCGATCCAGACGCGAGGCAAGACGCCGCTGTAGTTTTTCATCGTCCCAGAAATTGCCTTCCGGCACCGTCCACGCCATCTCCTCTTCCAGCCACTGTCGCCAGCCCTTCGCCTGCGCTTTTTTCTCGCTGCATTGTTGACGCCAGGTGCTGATGAATAGTTTATTTCGCGCGGCGGTGTCATTTTCAAGCTTACTGATGGTCGGTACTTTTTTGCTGCCCTGTTGAATGATATGCAGCGCCAGGGCATGGAACGTCCGCGCCGTTATCTCCTCGGTATGAAGCCGCTCACGAATACGCTCATCCATCTCCTGCGCCGCTTTGCGACCAAAAGCCAGTAGCAGGATCTGTTCTGCGGCCGCTTCGCCCCGCGCCAACAGCCAACCCGCCCGCGCCACCAGCACGGATGTTTTACCGCTACCGGCCCCAGCCAGCACCAGCAAAGAATGTTCGCCATTGACGACCGCTCTGGCCTGAGCCGGATTGAGCGGTGACGATTCCACCTGCTGGAAAAAATCGGCGTATTCCGTCAACATCGTTTCGGTATACGCCTGGTTATGCTGCAGGCGACATGCCTCGATATCTTTCAGCCACGCCTGGCACTGTCGCAGCGCATCGCGACAGTTATCAAACTCTTCCAGCCGATTAACCGGTAACGGCAGCGCAGCAAACGCCCGCAGGATCTGTTGCTGTAATCCCGTCGTCTGCTCGCGCGTCAGCCAGGCATTTTGCCCGGTTCGGGCTGCAATCAAATCCAGTTGCTCCTGCAGTACGCCAGCCGCAACTTCACTCATCTCCTGGCTCCACTGCTGCCAGCGGCTATTCAGATGGTGATGGAAGCGCTGAGTTTCTGCCCACTCGGTGCCATGCAGTCGCACCACTTTTTCGTCCGGCAGCACAAATTCCAGCTCACCCCACACCAGCCCGCGCTTACAATGAATCGCCAGTAACTGATTGAAGGGAATGAGATATTCATGGCGATCGCCCGATACCTTAATGCCGGCATTAAGGATCACCGCCCGATCATACGGGTGTTGCGCCAGACGTTTACCAATAGACGTTGCTTTCAGTTCCATGACTCAGCCGATCCAGACAAAGCGTATTTCTTCTCAGTGTAACCGCCAGAGAATACGTGCTCCAGCCCAAAAAAACGTTACAATTGCCGGAAATCACAGAAAACCAGAATCAATCGAGGGTTTATGCGTACCGTTCTGAATATTTTGAATTTTGTGTTGGGGGGTTTTGCCACCACGCTGTCCTGGTTCCTGGCAACGCTGGTCAGTATAGTGCTGATCTTCACCCTGCCGCTCACCCGCTCATGCTGGGAAATCACCAGGTTGTCGCTGCTGCCTTACGGAAACGAAGCGGTTCATGTTGATGAACTGGATCCGGCGGGTAAAAGTGTGCTGATGAATACGGGCGGGACGCTGCTGAATATTTTCTGGCTGATCTTCTTCGGCTGGTGGCTGTGTCTGATGCACATCGCCGCAGGTATCACCCAGTGCATCACGATCATTGGTATTCCGGTTGGCATTGCGAACTTTAAGATAGCCGCGATTGCACTCTGGCCAGTGGGACGTCGGGTTGTCTCCGTAGAAGTCGCACGTGCAGCACGCGAAGCGAACGCCCGTCGCCGTTTTGAGTCATCAGGACGCTAAGTCAGTATGTTAAGTCCCCTGCTTCGCCGCTATACCTGGAACAGCACCTGGCTGTATTACGTGCGTATTTTTATCGCCCTCTGCGGAACAACAGCGCTGCCCTGGTGGTTGGGTGATGTCAAACTGACCATCCCCCTGACGCTGGGGATGGTGGCAGCGGCGCTGACCGATCTGGACGATCGTCTCGCGGGTCGTCTGCGCAACCTGATCATTACGCTAATCTGCTTTTTTATCGCCTCTGCGTCAGTCGAGCTACTGTTTCCTTACCCATGGCTGTTCGCCATCGGACTGACGCTCTCTACCAGCGGTTTTATCCTGCTCGGCGGTTTAGGGCAGCGTTATGCGACGATTGCCTTTGGCGCATTGCTGATCGCCATTTACACCATGCTTGGGGCGTCGTTGTACGCACAATGGTATCAGCAACCGCTTCTGCTGCTGGCGGGCGCTATCTGGTACAACGGGCTGACGCTTATCGGCCATTTGCTGTTCCCGATTCGTCCCTTGCAGGACAATCTGGCACGCAGCTATGAACAACTGGCGCACTATCTGGAGCTGAAGTCACGGCTTTTTGACCCGGATATTGAAAATGAAAGCCAGGCACCGCTTTATGACTTAGCGCTGGCCAACGGCCAACTGATGGCGACACTGAATCAGACGAAAGTGTCCCTGTTGACTCGCCTGCGCGGCGACCGGGGGCAGCGCGGCACGCGGCGAACTCTGCATTACTACTTTGTGGCGCAGGATATTCATGAGCGCGCCAGCTCCTCGCATATTCAATACCAGACGCTACGTGACCATTTCCGTCACAGCGACGTGATGTTCCGCTTTCAACGCCTGATGTCGATGCAGGGCCAGGCCTGTCTGCAACTGTCGCGCTGTATTTTGTTGCGCGTCCCCTATCAGCACGATCCGCATTTTGAACGCGCCTTCACGCATCTCGACGCCGCGCTTGAGCGAATGCGGGCAAACGGCGCCTCCGCCGATCTGCTGAAAACGCTGGGATTTTTACTGGCTAATTTGCGCGCCATCGATGCACAACTGGCAACAATTGAATCAGAACAGGCGCAGGCTATGCCGCGTAACGAATCGGAGAGCCAGCTCGCCGATGACAGTCCGCACGGGTTCAGCGATATCTGGCTGCGTCTGAGTCGTAACTTTACTCCCGAATCGGCGCTGTTTCGCCATGCGGTCAGGATGTCTCTGGTTCTGTGCGTCGGCTACGCGATCATTCAGATAACCGGTATGCATCACGGTTACTGGATCCTGCTGACCAGCCTGTTTGTTTGTCAGCCAAACTACAACGCCACGCGGCACCGCCTGGCGCTGAGGATTATCGGTACCCTGGTCGGGGTGGCGATTGGTATCCCGATTTTATGGTTTGTTCCGTCGCTGGAAGGTCAGCTTATTTTACTGGTGATCACCGGCGTTCTGTTCTTTGCCTTTCGCAACGTCCAGTATGCCCACGCCACTATGTTTATCACGCTGCTGGTTCTGCTGTGCTTCAACTTGCTCGGCGAAGGGTTTGAAGTCGCCCTCCCCAGGGTGATTGATACGCTCATCGGCTGCGCCATCGCCTGGGCGGCAGTGAGCTTTATCTGGCCGGACTGGCGTTTCCGAAACCTCCCGCGAGTGATGGAAAGAGCGACCGATGCAAACTGTCGCTATCTTGACGCCATCCTGGAGCAGTACCATCAGGGACGCGATAATCGACTGGCATATCGGATTGCCCGTCGCGATGCCCATAACCGCGATGCTGAGCTGGCCTCCGTGGTGTCGAATATGTCCAGCGAGCCCGACGTGACGGCACAAACACGTGAGGCCGCGTTCCGTTTGCTCTGCCTCAATCATACATTCACCAGTTATATTTCTGCTTTAGGTGCGCATCGTGAGCAACTCACCAACCCCGACGTGCTGGCTTTGCTGGACGATGCGGTCTGTTATGTTGATGATGCGCTACATCATCTCCCGGCCGACGAAGCGCGCGTGCAGCAAGCTCTCGCCGAACTGAAACAGCGCATTCAGCAGCTTGAGCCACGTCCGGACAGCAAAGAACCACTGGTGATTCAGCAGGTCGGTTTACTGGTGGCCCTGCTGCCGGAAATGGGGCGGCTACAGCGGCAAATCACTCACTCTTCTCCACCGACATCGGCACCGGTGAAAGCGACTTAACCCACAGAGCAAGCTCCTGGCGGCGTATCGCCGGGAGCGCCGCTTCATGGATACCATAAATAGCCCCTTCAAGATTAAACAGCACCTTGTCAGTGATGGATTTGTTCATTTGTCGCAGTCGCAACCAGCACATTTTAGCGCCCAGCATTCGCAGGGTGGCGACGTCGTAGATCCCCGCTTCATTCAGCAAACTCTCCAGATGAAAGGTCATATTGGGGAGATCCTTAAGCCGCTGCTGAGAACTGCGGGACAACTTCTCCTGCAACGCGGCATCCAGCGAAAACTTCGACAACTGGATCAACTGTTGCTGGTCGCGCCAAAGAGTGTCATCAACCTGATAATAATTAAGCATGACCGGACGCCCGCGTTTAAGAAACGTCAGCCAGACCGGGGAATGTTGCACGCAATACTGTACGCTTTGCTCACAGGCACGCAGATAGAGCTCCCCATTGGCAACCATCGCAAAGACGGTATTCCTGATTGTCAGACTGTAACTGCCAAACAGTGAGCGGAAGTGGATCGTCCCCAGAGAAGATAAATATTCCTGTGATTTATAGATCCTGTCATAGGAGTGAATTTTCATAAAATTCCCTTTTAAATCATAAACTAAAAGAATGATTTGCCGTCACGAATCCGTTAATGACGAAAATAGGCAACTTATTCTCAAGGGGCAAGCTGAATTTCGTTTTTACCGCTACCATGAATAAAAATTGCGAGTCTCTTTCCGAAAATAAAGTTGATCTTTCACGACATCAGGGTTACTGTACATCCATACAGTAACTCACAGGGCTGGATTGATTATGTACACTTCAGGCTACGCAAATCGTTCTCCGTCATTCTCTTCCACATCGAACACGATGGCGCGCGTCTCTTCCGAGAAAGTGTCCACCGGGCTTATCAGCGAAGTGGTCTACCGCGAAGACCAGCCCATGATGACGCAGTTACTGCTGTTACCGCTTCTTCAGCAGCTAGGACAGCAATCGCGCTGGCAGCTCTGGCTGACGCCACAGCAGAAGCTGAGCCGTGAATGGGTTCAGTCTGCCGGGCTTCCGCTGACTAAAGTGATGCAAATTAACCAACTGTCCCCCTGCCATACGCTGGAATCAATGGTTCGTGCATTGCGCACGGGCAACTACAGCGTGGTAATTGGCTGGCTAACAGAAGAATTAACAGAAGAAGAACATGCTGAATTGGTTAAGGCGGCAGATGAAGGAAATGCGATGGGATTTATCATGCGTCCCGTGAATGCACACACCCATGCCACGAGACAGCAAACCGGGCTAAAAATTCACTCAAATTTGTATCATTGAGTAAATTTAGGATTTATCCTGGAATTTTTTTTCCTCCTCGACCTTCACATTGAGGACTAACGTTTTTTTTCTGTGAACGCTTGGCGCACGCGGTTCCCGCGAAATCTGGCGATAAATTCTGATGCGCCAAATGTTAAATATTATGTATACAAGCTTTTTTTTTTCATATGCCTGACAGAGTTCACACTTGTAAGTTTTCAACTACGTTGTAGACTTTACATCGCCAGGGGTGCTCGGCGTAAGCCGCAGATATCGGTAGAGTAACTATTGAACTACTCCCCCGGTGAAGGATTTAACCGTGTTATCTCGTTGGAGATATTCATGGCGTATTTTGGATGATAACGAGGCGCAAAAAATGAAAAAGACAGCTATCGCGATTGCAGTGGCACTGGCTGGTTTCGCTACCGTAGCGCAGGCCGCTCCGAAAGATAACACCTGGTACACTGGTGCTAAACTGGGCTGGTCCCAGTACCATGACACTGGTTTCATCAACAACAACGGTCCGACCCACGAAAACCAACTGGGTGCCGGTGCGTTCGGTGGTTACCAGGTTAACCCGTATGTTGGCTTTGAAATGGGTTACGACTGGTTAGGTCGTATGCCGTACAAAGGCGACAACATCAACGGCGCTTACAAAGCTCAGGGCGTTCAGCTGACCGCTAAACTGGGTTACCCAATCACTGACGATCTGGACATCTACACTCGTCTGGGTGGTATGGTATGGCGTGCAGACACCAAGGCTAACGAACCTGGTGGCGCTTCCTTTAAAGACCACGATACTGGCGTATCCCCAGTATTCGCAGGTGGTGTTGAGTACGCAATTACTCCTGAAATCGCTACCCGTCTGGAATACCAGTGGACCAACAACATCGGTGACGCTAACACCATCGGTACTCGTCCAGACAACGGTCTGCTGAGCGTAGGTGTTTCTTACCGTTTCGGTCAGCAGGAACAAGCTGCTCCGATCGTAGCGCCGGCGCCGGCTCCGGCTCCTGAAGTACAGACCAAACACTTCACTCTGAAGTCTGACGTTCTGTTCAACTTCAACAAAGCAACTCTGAAACCAGAAGGCCAGCAGGCTCTGGATCAGATGTACAGCCAGCTGAGCAACCTGGATCCGAAAGACGGTTCCGTAGTGGTTCTGGGCTTCACGGACCGCATCGGTTCTGACGCTTACAACCAGGGTCTGTCTGAGAAACGTGCTCAGTCTGTTGTTGATTACCTGATCTCTAAGGGTATCCCGGCTGACAAGATCTCCGCACGTGGTATGGGCGAATCCAACCCGGTTACTGGCAACACCTGTGACAACGTGAAAGCTCGCGCTGCACTGATCGACTGCCTGGCCCCGGATCGTCGCGTTGAGATCGAAGTTAAAGGCATCAAAGACGTTGTAACTCAGCCGCAGGCTTAAGTTTCCGTCTCATGAAAAAACCCCGCGCTGCGGGGTTTTTTTTAGCTGTCAGCAAAACAGCTTTAATGAATACCAGTCACTCTTTGCCTAACAACGCCTGCAGATCCTGCTTTAGCGAAGACATCTTGTTAGCGTACTTCTCTTTATTCTCTGCATCTTCAATCAGCTGCACTACGGTCTCTGATAGCGTTTTGCCTCGCCGCTGTGCCAGCCCTGCCAGTCTCTGCCAGACAATAAATTCCAGATCGATAGATTTCTTTCGCGTGTGCTGATGCTCAGCATTGAAATGACGTTTACGCCGCGCGCGTATCGTCTGTTTCATGCGGTTTTGCAGCGCGGGACTCATATGTTCGTCAATCCAGAGATTGACCCGCACCGGTTCATTTTCCAGCGTAAGCAACAAATCCACGGCCTCCTGGGCTGCACTGGCCTCCACATAACGGGTTATTAATTCCCCTTCGCGATGCTTCTTCACCAGGTACTTCCACTTCCAACCGCTTTCAAGATTCTCAAGTTGTTGATATTTCATGGCGATCTCAATGTTACCGTGTCACTCTTATCAGAATATCAGCTTTTTTAGCATCTGAAGAAAAGAATCTTCAGGCTGTGAGCCACTCTGCAGCCTCCTGTGCGTTTGCCATCGCATTCCACGTGTGAAGCGCGGACGGTTACGCTATAATCGCGTCTTTTACAACAGACTAAAAAACATCAACTTTGACCATTACGAAACTTGCATGGCGTGACCTTGTCCCTGATACCGAAAGCTATCAGGAGATTTTTGCACAGCCACATGTCACTGAAGAAAACGACACATTACTGAGTGATACTCAACCACGTTTGCAATTTGCCCTGGAGCAATTGTTACAGCCCAGAGCCTCATCCCCTTTCATGCTGGCCAAAGCCCCCGAAGAGCTTGAGTATCTTAATCTTCTTGCCGATGCCGCACGTGCCTTGCAGCACAATGCCGGTCACCTGACGGGAGGTCATTACGAGATCTCTGGTCATACGATTCGCTATCGTGACGCTGAGCGGGAAGAGGATAATTTTTCTACCTTATCTCAGGTGGTGATTGCCGACTGGGTTGAGGCAGAGCAACTGTTTGGCTGCCTGCGTCAATTCAATGGCGACATCACGTTACAACCGGGACTGGTTCACCAGGCCAATGGCGGCGTGCTGGTTATCTCGCTGCGCACTCTGCTTGCACAACCGCTACTGTGGATGCGCCTGAAAGCGATTGTCAGCCGCGAACGCTTTGACTGGGTAGCCTTTGATGAATCACGTCCGCTACCAGTCTCTGTGCCGTCTATGCCGCTTAAACTGAAGGTGCTGTTAGTCGGTGAGCGCGAATCGCTGGCGGACTTCCAGGAGATGGAGCCCGAACTGGCCGAGCAGGCGATTTATAGCGAATTCGAAGATAACCTGCAGATTGTGGATGCAGAATCCATGACGCAGTGGTGCCAGTGGGTAACGTGGACCGCGAGACATAATCAGTTGCCTTACCCGGCACCCGACGCCTGGGAAGTGCTGGTTCGCGAAGCGGTGCGCTATACCGGCGAACAGGATACGTTACCGCTCAATCCGCTGTGGATCATCAGGCAGTTCACGGAAGTCGCGCCGCTGTGCGAAAGCGAAACCTGCAGCGGTGAACAACTTAGCCTGATGCTTGCTCAGAGAGCGTGGCGTGAAGGGTTCCTGGCTGAACGCATGCAGGATGAGATCCTCCAGGAACAGATTCTGATCGAAACCGAGGGTGAGCGCGTGGGTCAGATCAACGCCCTGTCGGTGATTGAGTTTCCGGGTCACCCTCGCGCCTTCGGTGAACCTTCTCGCATTAGTTGCGTCGTGCACATCGGCGATGGCGAGTTCACGGACATTGAGCGGAAAGCAGAACTTGGCGGTAATATTCATGCTAAGGGGATGATGATCATGCAGGCGTTCCTGATGTCGGAACTCCAGCTCGAACAACAGCTCCCCTTCTCGGCTTCACTCACGTTTGAACAGTCCTACAGTGAAGTCGATGGCGACAGCGCGTCCATGGCGGAACTTTGTGCACTCATCAGCGCCCTGTCAGATGTGCCGGTAAATCAGAACATCGCTGTTACCGGGTCGGTCGATCAGTTCGGTCGAGCCCAGCCGGTTGGTGGTTTAAATGAAAAAATTGAAGGCTTCTTCGCGATTTGCCAACAGCGTGAACTGACGGGTAAGCAAGGGGTGATTATCCCTTCTTCTAACGTCAGACACCTGAGCCTGCAACCCGCACTGTTACAGGCCGTTGAAGAAGAGAAGTTCACTATCTGGGCGGTAGATGACGTGACCGACGCATTACCGCTGCTGTTAAATCTGGTGTGGGATGGCGAAGGCCAGATGACGCTGATGCAGACTATCCAGGAGCGTATCGCCCAGGCGACGCAACAGGAAGGACGTCACCGTTTTCCATGGCCGCTGCGTTGGCTGAACGTTTTTTTTCCTAACTGATCGGACTTGTTCAGCGTACACGTGTTAGCTATCCTGCGTGCTTCAATAAAATAAGGCTTACAGAGAACATGGTAGATAAACGCGAATCCTATACAAAAGAAGACCTTCTTGCCTCTGGTCGCGGTGAGCTGTTTGGTGCGAAAGGCCCGCAGTTGCCTGCTCCTAACATGCTGATGATGGACCGTGTCGTCAAAATGACCGAAACGGGCGGCAACTTCGACAAAGGTTATGTTGAGGCAGAGCTGGATATTAATCCTGATCTTTGGTTCTTCGGATGCCACTTCATCGGTGATCCGGTCATGCCGGGTTGCCTGGGACTGGACGCCATGTGGCAGTTGGTTGGATTCTACCTCGGCTGGCTCGGCGGTGAAGGCAAAGGCCGCGCGCTGGGCGTAGGCGAAGTGAAGTTCACCGGTCAGGTGTTGCCTTCTGCGAAGAAAGTGACCTACCGTATCCACTTCAAGCGCATCGTAAATCGCCGCCTGATCATGGGTCTGGCAGATGGTGAAGTGCTGGTGGATGGTCGTCTGATTTATACCGCAAACGATCTGAAAGTCGGGCTGTTCCAGGACACCTCTGCGTTCTGATGCCAACCGGGTGAATGACCAGATAGCGTCATTTATCACAGGTCATAAAAGGCGAAACCTCCGCACTGCGGAGGTTTCTTTTTAAAGAGACAGAATCAGGCCATTACCACCCTGTCAGCCATGGCTTCTCGCCAGCCTCCTAGCCAGTACGACCTCTGATTCAGCGTCTGATAGGGACACATTTCTTTTGAGCGTCCGGCAATACCGGCCTGATAACCACGTTGATGTGCCCGTTCCAGGCGATCTCGTTTTTGTCTCTTCATGCCTCGTTTCCCTCATATTTAATATCTGGTGGAAAAGATAACAGTGATTACGAAGTGTGCAATCACACTAAACGAATACCGCGAATCCCCGGTTCCGTCAATGCGCAAAATTCACACAGGTGTCATATTTGTGAGCTAGTGAAAAACTCGGTTGTACAAAAAATGTGAACCGGAACAAGTTCCTGGACCCTCTCTACGGCCAAAAAAAACCGCCTCAAACGCACGGTCTGAGACGGTTTTATTTACAAAATTTTAAACTATGGGATGCGCTTCAGCTCCTGAGCAATCGCCGCTGCTTCCTGGCTCCAGACGTTCGCCAGCACTTTCACCATTTCATCGTAACCGTCCTGTGTCTGTACGGCTTCAATGTGGAACGGACGCTTAATGAGACGTCCCTGATGGTTTAGCAGCCACTCACCACTGACCACCACTTTGCCATCATAACGACCGTGGAAGCCGGTGACCGTCACGTTGAGCGTGTCCTGCACGCTGCCTAACGGTTGAGACGCCACCACCCAACCCGGCAATTGTGTACTCAGATTGGCAACCAGCGTATTGCGCAACTGTTGATCCAGCGGACTGGCCCACAGATTATTATTGGCGATCACGTACTGTACATCGCTGGTCTGATAGACCACGCCATTGCCGGCCAGATAATCCGGCACTGCAACTTGCTCGACCCACAGCAGACGGTTCCCCTGGCTTGCGGTACTCTGCACGCCACCTTGCGCAACAGGAAGCTGGTAATAGCTTTTGTTATCTCCACTGGTACTGCATGATGTCAGCCAGAACGCCATCGCCACCACTAGCCACTTTTTCATTGTTTCGCCCTCTTCGGCTCTGGATCTTTCTTGTCCTTCGCTTCAAACACCAGCGCGTTACTCTTGTCATTCAGCGTTTTCAGCACCGGCTGTAGCTCGCGGAGCACCTGATCAAGACGTTGCATATCGGCCACCATCTTGTTGTAGGCTGCCGAACCCGGCTGGAAGCCCTGCATGCTGCGATTCAGTTCACGCAGAGTATTCTGCATATCTGCCGGCAGTTGTTGCATAGACTGACTGGACGTAATCTTGTTCATGTTATCCAGTGTCGTTTGCAGATGTTTCATCGTGCGCTGGCTTTCACTCAACGTATTGGTGGCCTGCTCAATCATCGGGTTCAGCGGCAGATTGTTGATCTTATCCAGCGCTTCCATCAGCCGCTGCTGAATTTGTGCCAGACCGCCGCTCACCGTCGGGATGATCTGATAACCGTTAAACTCGCGAATGCCAGTAATCGGCGGCTCTTTCGGATAGAAGTCCAGATCGACATACAACGCCCCGGTCACCAGGTTCCCGGTTTTCAGCGAGCCGCGTAAGCCCCGCTTCAGCAGGTCGGCCAGATGAGCGCCCACGTCGGTATCTTCACCCAACTGCGCTTTCAGACGCTCGGGTTCAATGCGCACCAGCACAGGAATACGGTAATCGTTGTTAAACACCTGACGCATATTTGGCGCAAAGAACGGCACTTTACTCACCGTCCCCAGACGAATACCGCGGAACTCCAGCGGCGCTCCCGGTTGCAGACCGCGGATCGAATCTTTGAAGAACATCAGGTAATCGATGTGCTCGGTGAACAGCGAATCCTGGATGCTTTTCTGATCGTCATACAGGCTAAAGGCGGCCTTCTCGGCAACCGGCTGACCCTGCTCAAGCCCTTCAGGTACGTCAAAACTAACACCTCCGCCAAATAACGTCGTCAGCGAGCCCATTTCTACCCGCATGCCTGCGGACGTCAGATCCACGGCAATCCCGCTGTCTTTCCAGAAACGGACGTTGCTGGTGACCAGGCGATCGTTAGGTGCATTGATAAACAGCTGATAGCTGATGCTGCGTTTTTGTGGATCAAAAGTACTGGTTTCCACCGATCCGACGCGATAGCCACGGAACAGAACCGGATCGCCGGGACTAAGCTGACCGGCTTTTTTACTGTCGAGCACCACGCGGATCCCCTTGGCATCAGGCGGCGCCAGCGGCGGCGAATCCAGCAGATCATACTTTTCCAGTTTGTTACCTTTATTACCCGGCTGCAGTTCGATATAAGCGCCAGAAAGCAGCGTCCCTAAGCCGCTGATCCCTTCACGTCCAACCTGTGGCTTCACCACCCAAAACACGGAGTCTTTGTGCAGCAGTTTTTCCATACCGGCGTTCAGGCGCGCTTTGATTTCAACATGCGTCAGATCGTCGGTCAGCGTGGCGCTTTCGACAACACCCACGTCAACGCTGCGGCTTTTGATAGTGGTTTTTCCGCCCTCGATGCCCTCGGCATTGGTGGTAATCAGGGTCACAACCGGTCCCTGATGGCTGTAGTGATAGAACAGAACCCATGCCCCAATCAGCGCAGTGACGATGGGAAAAATCCACACGGGAGACCAGTTTTTTACCTTCTGGATTTTGGCTTCCCCACTTTTAGATTCCATGTTATCAGGACTCCTCATGGCCTGGTTCTGGTTCACGATCCCACGACAGACGCGGATCAAATGTCATCGCAGAAAACATTGTCATAATGACGACTAAAGCAAACATTAATGCACCCATTGCTGGATAAATATTCATCAAACCTCCCATGCGCACCAGCGCAGAGAGCACGGCGATAACAAACACATCAATCATTGACCAGCGACCTACAAACTCCACCACTTCATAAATCAGGTGCATGCGTTCACTGTCACGCTTGCCATGCCCTTTGGCGTCCCAGCACAGCCAGGCAATGGCGATCATTTTTAGCGTCGGCACCATAATACTGGCGATAAAGATCACCGCCGCGACCGGATAAGAGCCTTCACTCCAGATTAAAACCACCCCTTCAAGAATGGTGGAAGGCAGTTTCGACCCCAGTAAATCGGTGATCATGATCGGCAAAATATTCGCTGGAAGATACAGCATGATCGACGTGAACAGTAATGCCAGCGTCCATTGCAGGCTGTTTCTGCGGCGCACATACCCTTTCGTTTCGCAGCGCGGGCAAAGATGCTCATCCGCCGGAAGGATCGCCGTACAGCAGGAACAAGAGCGTAATCCCTGACGAATGCCGGGAACGCCAGGTGTTAACGTCTGTTTAATCACGGGCATAGGGGCGATATCGTCCCACAGCCAGCGACGGTCAACACACTGAAACGCGCGGAGTTGCAGAATGCAGAAGAAGCACCAGGGGATAAAGCTGCTGCCGACGCCGATATCGCCGTATGCCATCAGTTTGACGAAACTTACCAGCACGCCCGCGAGAAAAATTTCCGCCATTCCCCAGCTCTTTAGCTGAAACAGAATGCGAGCCAGTTGGGCTTTGAGCCTTGCGGGCATTTGTACCCGATTCACCAACAACAGAATGGTTAACAGGCAAAATGCGGGAACCAGTTGAACGAAGAGTAAAAAGAACGTACCGAGACTGGCGTAATTTTCCGAAAACAGGACACCAGGGATTTGCATCAGGGTCACTTCACTGCTCACCCCAGCGACATTCATATTCACAAAAGGGAACAGATTCGATAAAAGCAACATAAACAGCGCAACTAACGCATAAGCAGTGGGACGCTGTCTCGGCGCGTCCCACATCACCGTCAATGTTGTGCCACATCTCGGGCATGCCGCTTTCTGCCCATGCTCAAGGTGGGGCAATGCCACCAGCATGTCACACTGCGAGCACAAAATGTGCTTTGCGGCATGATGATGTTCGCACATGGTGTGCTCCTTAATTATGCACCATTCTTTAACGCTTCAAGATACTCCCAGCGCTCAAAGGCCTGCTCAAGTTCTTGCTCTGCTTTTGCCAGATCGGCCAAAACCTGTTGTGTGTGCTCATGAGGCTGGCTGAAAAACGCGGCGTCGGCAACCTGTGCCTGCAGGGCTTCCAGCTTCGCTTCCAGTTCTTCCAGCAGTTGCGGTAACTGTTCCAGTTCGCGCTGCAGTTTATAGCTTAGTTTGCTACTGGCGCGTTTTACAATTTCTGCTTTCGGGGCAACCACTTCCTCAGTTTTTTTCGCCGCTGGCTGTTTAAACGCCAGATGCTGTTCCTGTTGACTGCGTGCATCATGATAGCCGCCGACATAACGGCCGATTTTCCCGTTGCCTTCGAAAATCCAGCACTCGGTCACCGTATTGTCGACAAACTGACGATCGTGGCTCACCAGTAACACGGTGCCCTGATAACCATCAATCAGCTCTTCCAGCAACTCCAGCGTTTCGACGTCGAGATCGTTAGTTGGTTCATCGAGAATCAACAGATTGCTGGGTTTCAGAAAAAGACGCGCCAACAGCAGACGATTTCGCTCACCGCCAGACAGTGCGCGTACCGGGGTCATCGCCCGTTTCGGATGGAACAAGAAGTCCTGCAAATAGCCGAGCACATGGCGCGGTTTGCCGTTAACCATCACTTCCTGCTTACCTTCGGCGAGGTTGTCCATCACCGTCTTGTCTGGATCCAGTTCGGCGCGGTGCTGGTCGAAATAAGCGACTTCCAGTTTCGTACCGACGTGAATACGACCGCTGTCCGGCGGCAACTGGCCTAACATCAGCTTCAGCAGCGTGGTCTTACCGCAGCCGTTAGGACCGATCAGGGCAATTTTATCGCAGCGCTGTACCTGAGCTGAAAAGTCTTTCACCAGCTGTTTGCCGTCGACCTGGTAATCCACGTTCTCCATTTCGAAGACGATCTTACCAGAGCGGGTCGCCTCTTCGACCTGCATCTTCGCGGTGCCCATCACTTCGCGGCGTTCGCTGCGTTCGCGGCGCATCGCTTTCAGCGCCCTCACGCGGCCTTCATTACGGGTACGACGGGCTTTAATGCCCTGGCGGATCCACACCTCTTCCTGCGCCAGCTTGCGATCGAACTCGGCGTTCTGGAGTTCTTCGACGCGCAGCGCCTCTTCTTTCTCCACCAGGTATTGATCGTAATTCCCCGGGTAGGTCACCAGCTTGCCACGATCGAGATCGACAATGCGGGTCGCCATATTGCGAATAAAAGAACGGTCGTGGGAGATAAAAATAATCGTCCCATTGAACGACTTCAGGAACCCTTCCAGCCAGTCAATGGTTTCAATATCGAGGTGGTTGGTCGGTTCATCCAGCAGCAGAACGCGCGGATTACTGACCAGTGCACGACCCAGCGCGGCTTTACGCAGCCAACCACCGGACAGCGACGACAACGCGGCATTAGGATCCAGTCCTAACTGCGCCAGCACCTCATTGATGCGGTTTTCCAGTTGCCACAGATTGTGGTGATCGAGCTGCTCCTGCACTTTTGCCAGCTCATTTAAGTTTCTGTCGCTCGGATCGGTCATCACCAGACGCGAAATTTCGTGATATCGCTTAAGGTAGACCGCCTGTTCTTCGATGCCTTCCGCGACAAAATCGTAAACGGTGCCTTCAATATTGCGCGGAGGATCCTGTTGCAAACGGGCAACGATCAGATCCTGCTCATAAATAATGCGCCCATCGTCCAGACCCTGCTCACGATTGAGGATCTTCATTAACGTTGATTTGCCGGCGCCGTTACGGCCCACCAGACAGACGCGTTCGTTATCTTCGATATGCAGTTCTGCATTATCAAGAAGCGGCGCGTCGCTGAACGACAGCCATGCGCCATGCATACTGATTAATGACATTTACTTATCCTTTCAGGCCGCGGTAATCAACCAGCAGTTGTGGATTTGACGGTTACGGGCAAAGTCCTGGGAAAGCGTTTTTTGGGTGATTTCTTGTGCTTTCAGCCCCAGCGCCGCCAGTCCGTCAAGATCCATACGGAATCCGCGTTTATTGTTGGAGAACATGATCGTGCCGCCTTTACGCAGCAGACGTTTCAGATCTTTCATCAGCGCCAGGTGATCGCGCTGAACGTCAAAGGCATCCTCCATCCGTTTCGAGTTGGAGAACGTCGGGGGATCGATAAAAATCAGATCAAACTGTTCATTAGCTTCACGCAGCCAGGCCAGACAGTCGGCCTGGATCAGGCGATGCGCGCGTCCGCTCAAGCCATTCAGACGCAGGTTGCGCTCTGCCCACTCAAGATAGGTACGCGACATATCGACCGTCGTGGTGCTGCGCGCGCCGCCTAAACCTGCGTGCACACTGGCGCTGCCGGTGTAGGAAAACAGGTTAAGGAAGTCTTTGCCGTTGCTCATCTGCCCCAGCATCCGTCGCGCAATACGGTGATCGAGGAACAGTCCGGTATCCAGGTAATCGGTCAGGTTCACCCACAGGCGAGCGTTGTATTCGCTTACCTCGATGAATTCCCCCTTCTCGTTCATCTTCTGATACTGGTTTTTCCCTTTCTGCCGTTCACGGGTTTTCAGCACCAGCTTGTTCGGCGCAATCTCCAGCACCGACAAGGTGGCGGCGATGATGTCGAACAGTCGCTGACGCGCTTTCTGCGCATCGACAGTTTTCGGCGGAGCGTACTCCTGAATCACGACCCAGTCAGCGTAGCGATCGACCGCTACGTTGTATTCAGGCAGATCGGCATCGTACAGGCGGTAGCATTCAATCCCTTCCTGACGCGCCCATTTTTCCAGTTTCTTGATGTTTTTACGCAGACGGTTGGCATAGTCTTCCGCCACCGTTGCCGGTTTGCTGTCCGGCGTGCTTTCCGCTACATGGTAGTTTTTCTGCACACAGTCCAGCGGGCCGTTTTTCGCTTTGAATTGTTTGTCCGCGCGCAGTTGCAGGCTGCTTAGCAAATCCGGTGAGGCGCTGAACAAAGAGAGATTCCAGCCGCCGAACTGGTTCTTCATGGTGCGTCCCAGCAGGCTGTGCAGCGCAATCAGCGCCGGCTCGCTGTCCAGACGTTCGCCGTAAGGCGGGTTGCTGATCACCGTCCCGTAAGGACCTTTCGGCAGCGGATTGCTCAGCTTCGCCACGTCTTTGACTTCGAAGGTAATCAGTTCGCCAATCCCTGCGCGACGGGCGTTGCTGCGCGCGCGTTCGATCACTCGGGCATCACTGTCAGAGCCGTAAAAACGCGAGGTATATTCAGCCAGACCTTTGCGGGCGCGGGTTTGCGCTTCCGCCTTCACGTCCTGCCAGATAGCGTCATCATGCTGCGCCCAGCCGCTAAAGCCCCAACGCCCACGGTGTAAGCCCGGTGCGCGATCGGTTGCCCACATCGCCGCCTCAATCAATAGCGTGCCCGAACCGCACATCGGGTCGAGCAATGGAGTTCCCGGCTGCCAGCCAGAGCGCATCACAATCGCCGCCGCCAGCGTCTCTTTGATCGGTGCCAGACCAGTGCGATCGCGATAGCCGCGCAGATGCAGACCGTCACCGCTTAAATCCAGCGCAATGCTGGCCGTGTCTTTATTCAGCCAGACGTTTACGCGGATGTCTGGCGATTCGCGATCGACATTCGGACGCGGCAGTTTTTTACGCGTGAAGGCGTCAACAATCGCATCCTTGACTTTCATCGCGCCGTACTGGCTATTGCGAATGGTGTCGTTCAGCCCGCTGAAGTGGACAGCAAAGGTCGCACCCGGATTAAACATTGCCGTCCAGTCGATGGCCTGCACACCAAGGTAAAGGTCTAAGTCACTGTAAACTTTGCACTCACCCAACGGTAAAATAATGCGCGAGGCCAGGCGACTCCACATCAGGCTCTGGTAAACAAGCCGGGTGTCGCCCTGGAAATGGACCCCACCCTGAACCACCTGACACTCCACGGCGCCGAGGCTTTCCAGTTCAGTTTTTAACAGCTCTTCCAGCCCACGGGCCGTACTGGCAAACAAAGAATTCATAGCGTCACTTATACTCGAAGAAAATTGCTGCGCATTATAGCTAATATGGGCGCTATGTCATAAAGTTGAAGGCTTATTTCTTTCGAGGGACTGTACCGTGTTGACGTTATCCAGACTTTTCATCCACCCCGTCAAATCAATGCGTGGCATTGGGCTGACCCACGCTCTGGCAGACGTCAGCGGTCTGGCTTTTGATCGTATTTTTATGGTTACCGAAGCCGATGGCACCTTCATCACAGCGCGTCAGTTTCCACAAATGGTGCGCTTTACCCCCTCGCCCCTGCACGATGGCCTGCATTTGACCGCGCCTGACGGCAGCAGCGCGCTGGTGCGGTTTGCTGATTTTGCCGCCCAGGATGCGCCGACGGAAGTCTGGGGCAACCATTTTACCGCGCGAGTCGCCCCCGATGCGATTAATCAGTGGCTTAGCGGCTTCTTCTCCCGCAGCGTGCAACTGCGTTGGGTGGGACCACAGTTGACCCGGCGGGTTAAACGCCACGCGGGCGTGCCGCTCTCTTTTGCCGATGGTTTCCCGTATCTGCTGGTGAATGACGCTTCGTTGCGCGATCTGCAGCAGCGCTGCCCGGCGGGGGTGCAGGTTGAACAGTTCCGCCCCAATATCGTGGTCTCTGGTGCTACGGCATGGGAAGAAGATAGCTGGAAAGTGATCCGTATTGGTGAGGTCATTTTTGACGTGGCGAAACCGTGCAGCCGCTGTATTTTTACCACGGTCAGTCCGGAAAAAGGGCAAAAGCATCCCTCCGGTGAGCCGCTGGCAACGCTGCAAACCTTCCGTACCGCGCCGGACAATGGCGATGTCGATTTTGGGCTGAACCTGATCGCCCGTAATAGCGGCGTGATTCGCGTGGGCGATGAAGTGGAGGTTTTATCGACCGGTCCGGCTCGCGTTTATGGCGCCGCCGACACCGGGGAGACGGTTGAAGTCGCGCAGCAACCGAATGCGACGGTCACCATCGACTGGCAGGGACAGGCGTTTCAGGGGAACAATCAACAGGTATTGCTTGAGCAACTGGAAAACCAGGGGATCCGGGTACCCTATT
This sequence comes from Citrobacter sp. CFNIH10, assembly GCF_002934585.1. NCBI lineage: Bacteria > Pseudomonadati > Pseudomonadota > Gammaproteobacteria > Enterobacterales > Enterobacteriaceae > Citrobacter > Citrobacter sp. CFNIH10. The sequence continues at coordinate 3,269,619 of NZ_CP026216.1, read as the reverse complement.
CGTGTCGGGCGGGAATTTGCGGCTGCTGTCGTATCAAACTGCTGGAAGGCGAAGTGAACCCGCTGAAGAGATCGGCACTTGGCGATGATGGCACCATCCTCAGCTGTAGCTGCGTGCCAAAAACCGCGCTGAAGCTGGCGCGTTAAACCGCCTGTTCCAGGCTGAAGCTGTGCGGACGAAACGACGGCTTCAGTCGGTCATTCATTATTTTAATCGCATCACCAAGCTGCATCGTCCGCCCGGCCACAACCACCCCGGGTTGCGCCAGCAGGCACAGCGCCGCATTTTCGCCAGGCTCTACCACTAACAGATTGATTTGTTCCTGGGTATCGCTCAGCCAGACACAAGCCGCATCGCCAGTGCCGGGTACCCAGTTTTCGCCGTGCGCCACAAAGTGCCAGCTTTTCGGCATTTGGGGTTTCAGATAGCGAATGGCCACCAGCGCATTGAGCACCAGCTCAGCTTTCTGGTCTTTAGAGAGCTCAAGGTCGCGGCACTTTTCTTCAAAGGAGAAGTACAGCGCGGCATCGTCAACGCAAAAACCGGACGGTGAGAATGCATCCGGGGTGAGCATTTTGCGGGCAAAACGCGAGCGAAATAACATGCCATTGGCTAAATCGAGCATCATTCGGTCATGCTCTTCGTCATAATACCAGCGCCAGTTATCGTCAGGTTTAATTCGCATTGTTTTCTCTCCCCTCTCCATCGCCCCGTTGCAAAATTGTCCTTTTTCGCCGCTTCGTTTATTACCTTAATAAGCAAAGCTTAAAATGTTTAAATAAGCAACAGTGAAAGAATATAAAACAACCAGGGGAGGAAATAAACCCCTGGTTGTCTGATATTCTGATAAAGAGAGAGAAAAAATCAAATATGGGTAACGATTTCTTTAATCAGTGGCGGACCTTTAAAAATAAAACCAGAATAAATCTGAACCAGCGACGCCCCGGCAGCCATCTTCTCGCGCGCGGCAATCACTGAGTCGATACCGCCAACGCCAATAACAGGCAACTGACCTTTTAATTCCTGAGACAGACGGCGGATAATTTCTGTACTTTTTAATTGCAGCGGACGACCACTTAAGCCACCCATTTGATCGCAATTTTTCATTCCCTGAACCAAAGAACGATCGAGTGTTGTATTGGTGGCAATAACACCATCAATATTATGGCGTACTAAACTATCGGCAACCTGGATCAGTTCTTCCTCAGAAAGATCCGGCGCGATCTTTACAGCGATCGGAACATATTTCTGGTGGATCTTTTGCAGATCGTTTTGTTTATTTTTAATCGCCGTAAGCAAATCATCCAGCGCGTCGCCATATTGTAATGAACGTAATCCCGGCGTATTTGGCGAGGAGATATTAATGGCAATATAACCGGCATAGGCATAGATTTTTTCCATACAAATCAGATAGTCATCTTTACCCTGCTCAACCGGCGTATCTTTATTTTTGCCGATATTAATTCCGAGCACCCCGTCATAATGGGCCTTTTTAACGTTCTCGACCAGGTTATCAACGCCGTGGTTATTAAAGCCCATACGGTTGATCAAACCTTCGGCATCGACCAGGCGGAACAGTCTTGGCTTATCATTGCCGGGCTGTGGACGCGGGGTCACGGTGCCGATCTCGATCGAGCCAAATCCCATCGCGCCCAGGGCATCAATACACTCCCCGTCCTTGTCCAGACCAGCAGCCAGACCAAGCGGATTTTTAAAGGTTAATCCCATACAGGTGACCGGTTTCGCCGGTACCTTCTGGCGGATCAACGCTTCTAGAGGCGTTCCCGTCACACGACGTAATTGCTGAAAAGTTAATTCATGAGCGCGCTCTGGATCGAGCTGGAAAAGGGCTTTACGAACGAAGGGGTAGTACATGAACTCTCCTGGATTCCCGGTGTGCAAACCGGGGGCGTATTATGGGTGATATCGAACAAAAAGGGAATTGACCTGCGGCAATAAAAAGCAAACGTTTTCCCTGGCAGCTTCTTTTTATGCAATTTTCAGCTTTTCAATTCCGCATAAATCATTTCGATTCCCGATTCCCCTCTGTCAGACTGCAAAAATTGTTATCAATGTTAAATAAAAGCGAACAATTGGTTATAAGGGGAGAATGCAATTATGCGCGTCATCACTTTGGCGGGAAGCCCACGCTTTCCCTCTCGATCCAGTGCTTTACTGGAATATGCCCGGGAAAAATTGAACGGTCAGGACGTTGAGGTGTACCACTGGAATCTGCACAACTTCGAGCCTGAAGATCTGCTGTATGCCCGTTTCGACAGCCCGGCATTGAAAACACTGGTCGCACAACTGAAAGAGGCGGACGGCCTGATCGTTGCCACGCCGGTTTATAAAGCCGCCTATTCCGGGGCGCTAAAAACGCTGCTCGATCTGCTCCCCGAACGGGCGCTGGAAGGTAAAGTCGTCCTGCCTCTGGCGACAGGCGGCACCGTTGCACATCTGCTTGCCGTCGATTACGCGCTGAAACCGGTGCTCAGCGCCCTGAAGGCGCAGGAGATTTTACACGGCGTCTTTGCCGATGACTCCCAGGTGATCGACTATCAGCATAAGCCGCATTTCACGCCCAATTTACAGCTGCGTCTTGATAAAGCGCTGGAAACGTTCTGGCACGCCCTGCACCGCCGCGACGTTAAGGTTCCTGCTTTTGATACTGTGCGAGGTGCGGCCCATGCGTAATCTTCTCAAAGCTCGTACGGCATGGCTGGCATTCGCCGGACTGCTGGCCTTTTGCGGACTGACACAGGCGGCGGAGCCCTCACCTGATGCCCTGCGTATAGGCTATCAGAAAGGCAGCATCAGTATGGTCCTGGCGAAAAGCCACCAGCTGCTGGAAACACGTTATCCCGGAACCAAAATATCCTGGATTGAATTTCCCGCCGGACCGCAAATGCTGGAAGCCCTGAACGTCGGCAGTATTGATCTGGGCAGCACCGGCGATATTCCGCCCATTTTCGCCCAGGCCGCTGGCGCAGATTTAGTGTACGTCGGCGTAGAACCGGCGAAACCGAAAGCCGAAGTGATTCTGGTGCCGGAAAACAGCCCCATCAAAACGGTGGCGGAACTGAAAGGCCATAAAGTGGCGTTCCAGAAAGGATCCAGCTCGCACAACCTGCTGCTGCGCGCCCTGCAACAGGCCGGGCTGAAATTTACCGATATCCAGCCGACGTATCTTACCCCTGCCGATGCCCGAGCGGCGTTCCAGCAGGGTAACGTTGATGCATGGGCCATCTGGGATCCTTACTATTCCGCTGCATTATTGCAGGGCGGTGTGCGCGTACTGAAAGACGGCAGCGATTTGAAGCAAACGGGATCGTTCTATCTCGCCGCGCGACCGTACGCTGAGAAGAACGGCGCGTTCATTCAGGGCGTGCTGGATACCTTCAGTCAGGCAGATGCGTTAACCCTCAGCCAGCGGCAGGAAAGCATTGCCCTGCTGGCGAAAACAATGGGACTGCCAGAGCCCGTGATTGCGTCATATCTCGATCATCGCCCGCCGACCCGCATTTCACCGGTCAGTGACGCTGTAGCCGCGTTGCAACAACAAACCGCAGATCTGTTTTACGACAACCGCCTGGTACCGAAAAAAATCGATATCCGCCAGCGCATCTGGCACCCCACTCAACAGGAAGGAAAATCATTATGAGTCTGAATATGTTCTGGTTTTTACCGACGCACGGTGACGGTCACTATCTGGGGACGGAGGAAGGCTCGCGTCCGGTGGATCATGGCTATTTACAGCAGATTGCGCAGGCGGCGGATCGTCTGGGATTCACCGGTGTGTTGATCCCCACCGGGCGATCCTGTGAAGACGCGTGGCTGGTCGCGGCATCAATGATCCCGGTAACTCAGCGACTCAAATTCCTGGTCGCATTGCGCCCGAGCGTCACTTCACCGACAGTCGCCGCACGGCAGGCCGCTACGCTTGACCGCCTCTCCAACGGTCGCGCGCTGTTTAACCTGGTCACCGGCAGCGATCCACAGGAACTGGCGGGCGACGGTGTGTTTCTCGATCACAGTGAACGTTACGAGGCCTCTTCGGAGTTCACCCAGGTCTGGCGTCGTTTATTGCAGGGTGAAACCGTCGACTTCAACGGTAAGCACATTCACGTTCGCGGAGCGAAACTGTTCTTCCCGCCCATCCAGCAACCCTATCCCCCACTTTACTTCGGCGGCTCTTCAGATGTCGCCCAGGATCTGGCCGCTGAACAGGTCGATCTGTACCTCACCTGGGGCGAACCGCCTGAGCTGGTGAAAGAGAAGATAGCCCAGGTACGAGCCAAAGCGGCGGCGCGTGGGCGTAACATTCGTTTTGGCATTCGCCTGCACGTCATTGTCCGTGAAACCAACGAAGAAGCATGGCGAGCCGCGGACCGGCTGATCGCTCACCTTGATGACGACACGATCGCGAAGGCGCAAGCGGCGTTTGCCCGGACGGATTCTGTCGGTCAGCACCGAATGGCGGCGCTGCATAACGGCAAGCGCGACCAACTGGAGATCAGCCCGAATTTGTGGGCCGGTGTGGGTCTGGTGCGCGGTGGCGCCGGGACCGCGCTGGTCGGCGACGGACCGACGGTGGCGGCGCGCATCAACGAGTATGCCGCGCTGGGCATCGACAGCTTTGTCCTTTCCGGCTACCCACATCTGGAAGAGGCGTACCGGGTCGGCGAACTGTTGTTCCCGCATCTGGACGTCGCGATCCCGGAAGTCCCACAACCGCAACGCCAGCATCAGCAGGGTGAAGCGGTGGCGAATGAATTTATCCCGCGTAAGGTTGCGCAAAGCTGAGGAGAACCGTGATGGCAACGCCAACGAAAAAGTGGTTGTTACGCGTTGCCCCCTGGTTTTTACCGGTGGGCATCGTCGCCGTCTGGCAACTGGCCTCCTCCATGGGCTGGCTCTCCGGGCGTATTTTACCCTCACCGGAAGGGGTGATCATCGCCTTCTGGACGCTCTCCGCCAGCGGCGAACTCTGGCAGCATCTGGCCATCAGTTCCTGGCGTGCGCTGATCGGCTTTTCGATCGGCGGTTCGATTGGCCTGACGCTGGGGCTGATCAGCGGCTTATCGCGCTGGGGAGAACGCCTGCTGGATACCTCCATTCAGATGCTGCGCAACGTTCCACATCTGGCACTCATCCCGTTAGTGATCTTGTGGTTCGGCATTGATGAAACCGCGAAGATTTTTCTGGTCGCGCTGGGGACGCTCTTTCCTGTCTACATCAATACCTGGCACGGGATCCGCAACATCGATCGCGGCCTGGTGGAGATGGCGCGTAGCTACGGATTATCCGGCTTTTCGCTGTTTATCCATGTGATCCTGCCCGGCGCCCTGCCCTCGATCATGGTCGGCGTGCGCTTTGCGCTGGGGCTGATGTGGCTGACGCTGATCGTCGCGGAGACCATTTCAGCCAATTCAGGAATCGGTTATCTGGCGATGAACGCTCGCGAATTCCTGCAAACGGATATCGTGGTTGTCGCCATTATTCTCTACGCCCTGCTCGGTAAACTGGCCGACGTCAGCGCTCAACTGCTGGAACGCGTCTGGTTGCGCTGGAACCCGGCTTATCATGTGAAGGAGACCACCGTATGAATACCGCCCGTCTGAACCAGGGTACACCGCTCCTGCTGAATGCGGTAACGAAAAAGTACGCGGGTAACATCGTACTGAATCAGCTTGATCTCCATATCCCGGCAGGCCAGTTTGTCGCCATCGTCGGGCGTAGCGGTGGGGGAAAAAGCACCCTGCTACGCCTGCTGGCGGGGCTGGAATCGCCAAACGCCGGTGAACTGCTGGCGGGAACCACGCCGCTTCGCGATAGTCAGGACGACACCCGCATGATGTTTCAGGATGCCCGACTTTTGCCGTGGAAATCGGTGATCGACAACGTGGGACTGGGTCTGAAGGGCCACTGGCGGGACGCTGCGCGTCAGGCGCTGGCGGCGGTTGGGCTGGAAGAGCGGGCGAGCGAATGGCCAGCAGCGCTTTCCGGCGGACAAAAACAGCGTGTTGCCCTTGCGCGGGCGCTAATCCACCGGCCGGGCCTGCTGTTGCTTGACGAACCGCTTGGCGCGCTGGATGCGTTAACACGTCTGGAGATGCAAGATCTCATTGTTTCGCTGTGGCAGGAGCATGGTTTTACCGTGCTGCTGGTGACACATGACGTCAGCGAAGCCGTGGCGATGGCCGATCGGGTGTTGCTGATTGAGGATGGTAAGATTGGACTGGATTTGACGGTCGACATTGCACGCCCCCGCCGCCTGGGATCGGTGCGTTTAGCGGAGCTGGAGGCCAACGTATTGAGTCGGGTGATGCAGCGTGGGGTAACGGAACAGCCGATCCGTCGGCATGGATAAGTATTCAGGACGTTGTAGGCCCGGTGAGCATGAGCGCCACCGGGCATTTTGCCGGATAGCGGCGTTACCGCCTTATCCGGCCTACAAAAACGACAGGTCAACGTCTCAGGCTAACGCTTTGGTTACCTTCTCGTACAGATCGCCGGAAAGATTCTCCAGCCCTTTCAATTGTTCCAGCGCGGCACGCATTTTTTGCTGACGCTTCACATCGTAACGTTTCAGACGGATCAAGGGTTCGATCAGACGTGACGCCACCTGCGGGTTACGGCTGTTAAGCTCGGTCAACATCTCAACCAGGAACTGATATCCGCTGCCATCTTCCGCATGGAACGCCGCCGGGTTACTGCCGGCAAACGCACCAATCAGCGAACGAATACGGTTCGGGTTGCTCAGGCTGAACGAACGATGTTTCAACAGACCACGTACCGTATCCAGCACGTTATCCGCCGGGCTGGTAGCCTGCAGGATAAACCATTTGTCCATCACCAGACCGTCCTGATGCCAATTGTCGTCATACTCCTGCATCAGCGCATCACGGCACGGCAGTTGCGCCGCTACGGCCGCAGACAGCGCCGCCAGCGCATCGGTCATGTTGTTAGCTTCACGATACTGCTTACTTACCAGCGTGTCCGCCAGCGTCGTTTCACCAAAGGCCAGGAAGCGCAGGCAGGCGTTACGCAGCGTACGTTTACCGATGTCCGCATGCTCAACACGATACTCCTCCAGCCGGTTGGCGTTGTAGATCGCCAGGAACTCATCCGCCAGTTCGGTCGCCAGCGTACGCGTTAACGCTTCGCGAACTTCAGCGATCGCCAGCGGATCGATGATATCAAACAGCTCAGCCATTTCTGTTGCCGTCGGCAGCGTCAGGATCTCCGCCGCCAGCGCCGGATCGATCTTCTCATCCAGCAGCACCGCGCGGAACGCATCCGCCACATGCACCGGCAGAGAAAGCGGTTGTCCTTGTTGATGGCGCGCCACGTTCAGCTTGATATACGTTGCCAGGAGGCTTTGCGCTGCGTCCCAACGGGAGAAGTCATTGCGCGCATGACGCATCAGGAACGTCAGTTGCTGATCGCTCCACTTATACTCCAGTTTCACCGGAGCTGAAAACTCGCACAACAGCGCCGGTACCGGCTGGAAGTAAACGTTATCAAAGACAAACGTCTGCTCCGCCTGGGTGAAATTCAGTACCGAATTCACCGGGTGACCGCCTTTTTGCAGCGGGATCACTTTACCTTCGTTGTCATACAGTTCGATGGCAAACGGAATATGCAGCGGCAGTTTTTCCGCCTGATCCGGTGTTGGCGGCGTGCGCTGGCTGAGAGTCAGCGTGTATTGTTCGGTTTCCGGGTTGTAGTCATCTTTAACGGTGACAATTGGCGTGCCGGACTGGCTGTACCAGCGGCGGAAGTGGGAAAGGTCGACGTTGGAGGCATCTTCCATGGCCTGAACGAAGTCATCGCAGGTCGCCGCGCTGCCGTCGTGACGTTCAAAGTACAGTTGCATCCCTTTCTGGAAATTTGCCTCACCCAGCAGGGTGTGGATCATGCGAATCACTTCTGCGCCCTTTTCATACACGGTCAGGGTGTAGAAGTTGTTCATTTCAATGACCATGTCCGGGCGGATCGGATGCGCCATCGGACTGGCATCTTCTGCAAACTGCAGGCCGCGCATGGTGCGCACGTTGCTGATCCGGTTAACGGCACGGGAACCGAGATCCGAACTGAACTCCTGATCGCGGAAAACGGTCAAGCCCTCTTTCAGGCTCAACTGGAACCAGTCGCGGCAGGTAACGCGGTTACCGGTCCAGTTGTGGAAATATTCATGGCCGATCACGCGCTCAATATCGAGATAGTCTTTGTCGGTGGCGGTATCGGTACGCGCCAGCACATATTTGGAGTTAAAGATATTAAGCCCTTTATTCTCCATCGCGCCCATATTAAAGAAGTCGACAGCGACGATCATATAGATGTCGAGATCGTACTCCAGGCCGAAGCGCTCTTCGTCCCACTTCATTGAGTTCTGTAACGAGGTCATCGCCCACCGCGCACGGTCGAGATTGCCGCGATCCACGTACAGCTCCAGCGCGACTTCGCGCCCGGAACGGGTCGTAAAGGTGTCGCGCAGCACGTCGAAATCACCGGCAACCAGCGCAAACAGATAGCACGGCTTCGGGAACGGATCCTGCCACTGAACCCAGTGACGACCGTTTTCCAGTTCCCCCTCGCCGGTGCGGTTACCGTTGGAGAGCAGGAACGGATATTGACTCTTATCGGCAATAATTTTGGTGGTAAAACGCGCCAGCACGTCAGGGCGGTCGAGATACCAGGTAATATGGCGGAAGCCTTCCGCTTCGCACTGAGTGCAGAGTGCATCGCCCGATTGATACAGGCCTTCCAGCGCGGTATTCCGGGCCGGGCTGATTTCATTCACAATACGCAGCGTAAAACGCTCGGGCAGATTGCTGATCACCAGCGCACCCGCTTCTTCTTTATAAGCGGTCCACGGTTCATCGTTGACGTGGAGAGAGACCAGCGTCAGATCTTCTCCATCCAGTTTCAGCGGGGCATCCGATGCGCCATGACGAACAGCCTGGCTCACTGCCGTGACCACGGTTTTTTCAGCATCCAGGTCAAAGGTCAAGTCAATATCAGTAATCTGGTAATCCGGCGCACGGTAGTCGTGGCGGTATTTGGCTTGTGGCTGTTGTGTCATAAAAAAACCTTTAGCATCTTTTGAAGAGTCTCGACTCCAGTCTATTCCTGTTGCGGAAATCGCGCTACGCAGAATGTTTATCTTTTCAGGCACAAACACTCTTTTCGCTACATTTTTATAATATGAACTCATAAATTTTAAAATCGATAAAGATCGTCCAGGAGCGCATAAAACAAGGGATGAGCGATATCAGGAGAAAACCGAATTAACGAACTTTAACGAACTTCATGATGCGGTTTTGCCCCATCCATGCCCCACAACCAATTTCACCCCATATCAGGCGACATCTGGCATGCAGGTCAATTCGTTGATAAAAATCGAACAGATACAGCCCAAAAACCTAATCATACCCACGCAATCGGCCTTGACAGATTTAAATGCCACTGTATAAATACTGTATATCCAACCAGTAAAGGGAGAAGGTAAAAATGTTTGTTGAGCTGGTTTATGACAAGAGAAACGTTGCCGGGTTGCCAGGTGCAAGTAATATCATTCTGGCCGAATTGACGAAGCGGGTGCACCGGATTTTTCCCGATGCTGAGGTGAGGGTGAAGCCAATGCAGGCTAACGCCTTAAACAGCGACTGCACCAAAACTGAGAAAGAACGGCTGAACCGCATGCTGGAAGAAATGTTTGAAGAGTCTGATATGTGGCTGGTTTCAGATTAAACGCATTGATTTGTCATATTGCATATGTAGAATCCGCGGCGGCTGACAATCATTCAATACTCGCACTATCGGACGTTCGTCAGTCAGCCGCAACCCACTCTTGCATACGGTGTGGTTGCGGCTATTTCATCATAAATGAAGTTCTGGCCATTGGATGTTGTCAGGCGAGTCTGTTTCAATAGCTAATACCTCGTCTGTGTAGTCCAGAACCGCATTCAACTTCCATTTTTCCTTATCGCTTAACGCTCTTCCCATCTGTATCTTCAACTGAATAGTGCCAATAGATTGCATGGCGTTGTCTATCAGCTGCTGACGGCAGGCTTCAGCTTTCGCTACAGCGGCTGTATGTGCTGCCACTTCATCAGTTACCCACATAACCCCATCCCATAAATCAAATTCTGTTTGCGGTTTTACCAGGGTATATGCATCCGGAACTTCACCTGCTTCTTTGATTTCCATTGTTCCGCTGCCGTCTTTCGCATACGCAGTTTGTCCCCGGTAGTCTGGCAGAACAAGCCAATGGTGACCGTCAGAACTGCGCATAACCACTTCACTGTCGCCGGCCGTTGGCGGCAAATCTGTATATGAGTGCGCAGGTAGTGACGTTCCCTCGCTGATCTGCGCCACCGCCTCACCAACCAGAAAGCCGCGATCGTCGGTGACATATACTTTTAGTTGTCCATCTGCTGTAGCCAGCCCTGCATTATCGAACTGAATCATTACGTTGCCCTCACAATCATATTCCATGCCATGTTACGCATGCGGGTTTCTGTCGCTGTTCTCGCAACGTTTTCTGCGGAGAATGAAAGCACATCCATTGCTGTTGATGATGTAGCTCCCGTCGCACCAAGAACCGAAGCACCTGTACCCGATGACAAACTGAAAGCTCCGGATGCTGAAAAAAGCAAGCCGGTTGACATTCCAGGCATTCCGCGTACATTCAGCGTTGCTGTTATATTCTGGATTGCATCAGCCTGCTCTGAAAGGAGCGCTCGTCCCTGATCAATACCCCTGCCATCATCATACCCTCGTGGTGCATCGCCCCGCATATCGGGTAAAACACCGGAGGTGTAAATATCCCCGAGCTTCGGATAAAGCGTTTTACTGAATGATGCCCCATTAAGACGCAGGTATTTAACGCCAAGAGCTGTGTTATCCGGTAGAACTACAGAAGGCCAATTAATCATCATGCCTACCGGACATATAGCATCAATTAAAGATCGCACCTCATCAATCGTGATAACACTGCTGATCAATTTTTTTGCAGAGGGTCCGGTTATCTGGCTATTATCCGGAAGAGTAATGGTTACATCACCTTCTGCCGTAAAAAACTGCTGCCAGTTTTGTTTGTCGTAGTTCAGCCCACGCAATGCCTCGGTGCTTTGTACCACCAGCGCTGCTGTAACCTGGTTCTGCGTGTCACGTGATACTGCATTCCATGCCACCCCGGACTGTGTCGGGCCGGTGTATTTGTTGACAAGCGTAACTGATGTTGAATTGTTGACACTTTTCACAGGTAGCGTGTAAGGAACCCCGCCGACCCTCGCGACTATAAAAGCGCCTGAAGCCAGTTCGGTGATAAATGCTGTTCCATTACCCGTTACAGTCTCTGAGTTATTCGTCAGTGTTAACGTTCCTGCTGACATGGGGTTTCCTCAATACATGTTAGGAATGATAAGAAGCGGCATGCTGATATTCTGGTTAAATGTGGCATCCCAGCCGCTAACGTTGTAGTTACCGAAAACACGGTTATATGCTGAACGTATGCTTCCACCAGACATGACGATCCCTTTAGTACGCACATTGGCGACCCCGTTAACCATTCTGGTTTGCGTCCCGGTATTGGTAAGATGGCAGTACCCACCACCAATACTCTGGAAGGAGTCAGTTATCTGAATGGTACGGTCATAGACCATTGGTCGCTTTTGTGTTGAAAACGTCACTTGACCTGCTGGATTTGTCATAGTGATGCCATCACCACCGACCGGCGCAGTCTGATTAAATATTGCAAGGTCAATTGTGACGGATGCTGTGACATCATCCGTTCCGCTATAAGAGATACTCCGTACAATGATATTGGTACCGTCAAATGCAACAGAAACATTTGGATTATCCCATTTGCCAAATGGAATACCTGAGACGGGTAGCGCCGCACTCCCGTTTACAGTAATTCGGCCTGTATAGGCACAGGTCATCAATAGTGAGCGATTCGAAATAGCGGTAAAATCCGTTGAACTGGCGACCAGAATCCCTTCGTTATATGTAGCGGCAGGGAGTATTTCGAGAAATGTTGCGTCAAAATCGACCTTCTCGCCATTCCTGAACCCTTTTTTACCAAAGTTAATATTTACCGATGAATTTCCATTCCTTGTTACGGAAGACATAAAATAAATATTTGGAGGATTTGTAAAATCCTGAATTACAACTGGCCTTCGTGCAATGGTGACAAGCTCTGAACCAGCAGTCATGGTAACAGGGACACTGTAACTGGAACCTCCCCCATCTCCATATTGCCCGGATGTTGCGCCACAATATGACGGGGCACGAAGCCCCGCAGTAATCGCCATCACTGGCCTGCCATCGTTATAATCAATCAGAATACCTTCCGGCATAATTCACCTACCATTTACCAACAACGACTCGCCCACCGCCAGACAGATTGACAGTAATTCCATTGCCGTTAATAACGACCGTATTATTCACACCGTTAAATGCAAACTGGCCGCTGGTCGCATACAGTTTCCCATGGAATTCACAGTCACCACTCTTATCAATATTCCAGCCACGTGTTCCGGCGAGAAAATTATTGGATCGGATATAGCTGCCAATTTTAGCGTTGGTGATACTGGCATCCTGAATAAGAGCATCGCGGATAAATACCTGTCCGTTATAGACGAAGAAGGCGGCGGTGTAATTTCCCGGATCGCTACCAGAATAAATGCCGAACTGATCAGCAGCAAAAACCACTGTGGATTTATATGTGCTGCCCGAAGGCTCGATGGACATGCCAAACCCGGTGTTATATTTCACACCGTTTCTGACAATCCCAAGGTTCAGGGTGTACGACGCTTTCGCAGTGCCATCGTTTTTCACTTCGGCTGTTAATTTCTGATTTACAGCCGCCATCAGTTCCCCATCCGGCCCGATCTGCGCCTGAACATAATCAGCCAGTTCAGCGAATGCGCCATCCAGATTTGCAACCGTAGTGGTCACCGTCATCACTTCGGCTTTGACTTCGCCGTACTGCTCAAACTGACGCTGAACTGTGCCGTGATTGGCGAGGGCATTTTCCATTATGCCTTCAAGGTTTGTATCAACCCCGCCTTTAACGTTCTGGAATGCTTCGGAATTCTGAACTGAATCATCAATAAGGTCGATCAGGCTTCCTGTATCCATTGAGCACAGAGCTGGAACTTCGATAAATGCAGAAGCACCGAATGCGTTAATGGTCCTGATATACCAGTAATAGGTATGCCCGACCTGCAACTGATTGCTGGTCCATGTGGTACCCATCCCCTCTCTGCTGGCGTTGCCCTCAACGATCTCAGTTGAGGTGCCCGACAGTTGCGTCTCACCTGATGTCCAGAAGTCGAACTGGGTGGAAACGTTGGTGATAGCAGCAAGGCGGGGGATCATCGTCACCGCAAAGAAACCCTGCTCAATATCAACATGCGAGGGCGGCGGCGGCGCTTCAACACTGAACTCAAGATAAGCTTCCGGCGATTCAGCCCCCATCTGGTTTACTGCGGAAACATGCGCGGTGTAAGTATTCCTTGGCAACCCAGTCAGACGAGTGAAAGCCCCCGGCACCTGAGCAGAAAGCACCATCTGGCCATTTCGACGAATGACGACTTTGTTATAGACAACCTGCCCGATATTTTCCCAGGACAGTATCCCCTGGACCACCTGGCCGATTTCTTCAACGGTGTACTTCATGTTCTGCGGCTGGGCAACACCACCGGACGGTAACTGAGTGAATGGAGGACGCTCAATAGGCTTGCCAACAGCATCCCCCCATACATCAGCCGTTTCCTGTTTCAGTGTCAGTTGCACGCCGTTCTGTACACCGAATTTCCAGTCCGTCACCCGCATCTCAACGTTCACAATGCCGATAGACGGGAAATTGACTTTCACGTACATCCCAGGGCGATATCGGTAGCCGCTGAGATTCAGCGTAACGTTCATCGTTCTGGCAATACGGGTACGCTTTAACTTCACATCAGCCAGGCGCTGCGCCTGAAACTCACTCGTCACAAATCGCAGTTTCATATCCTGCGAGATTTCGACGCCGTCCTCCGCCACCCACTCGCTTACCGATACGGATGGGAAGTCAGCCTCAGTAAACCCCTGCAGCGGATCGACGAAGGTTCCCTTGATAGTGTTTACACGCTCCGACTGGGAGACTTCCGGCATGATTTCGATATCACCGGCCAGCTGGCTTTCGGTGATCACTTCCGTTGCCGGGCCATAGTACGCGCCAACCAGCAAACCATGCTTACCGGCAATATAGGTCACGTCACCCGCACAGGCCGCAAGCATCCCCTCCAGAATGCTCACCTTGTTTTCGCTGAGGTCAAACTCACCGTTGATCGTGTAGCGTCTTTCGACGGTATTGCCGCCGGTGATCACATCCTCATCGCAGATGTTGGCGGCTTCCTGAAACTGATCCCAGTTGATGTCTGAATCAGGAACCTTCAGGTAGTTACGGTAATAGTCCAGGATAACCAGCGCCGCGTTGTTACTGTATCCGGTCAGGCCTGTTCTCGGGTCGTATACGACGTGCCCAAACTTCTCTACCTTGATATTGGGAATACCGGACGGGAATTTCTCTGCGCTGAATTTCAGGGAGACACGAAGCCATGTGATCCCCTTACCGATCATGTCATTTTTCCATGACGGGCAGTTCGACAGCATGAACGGATCTACAGTCTGCCGGTTCGTGTGTAACTGGAATGATGCATGCTCGGGATAACTGCTGATGGGTTCGTCGCCGAGCCATACCGTTCCGATGCTGGATAATGAATGCCCTGCGAGAGCAACGGCCAGGTGCAACATTTCACCATCATCCTGCTGGCCGGGCTGTTCTTCTGAAAAGAACAACGTACCGGCGGCAGTGGTACGTCCATACACAACCGTTTTGGCGCTGGCCGCTGCACGAAGAACCTGTTTACGTTCTGATGTGTCACGGTATGAATCGATGGATGGTTTTTTGGTGAGTGCCTGAGTTGCAACCTGGGCGGCAACAGTGATCGCCATTGCGATCCCGTAATACTGATATGAAGCAGCAGCACCTGCTGCAACGGTCGCAATGATAGGAATAGCAGCAGGCATTAACGAACCCTCCAGACGCTCAGCGGTTTTACCCGTAAACTCACCAGACCATTTTCACCAGGCACCCAGACCGAACCGGAATACACCACACCAGCGCACTTCGCCCCACCGTTCTCGACGATGGCGATGTCACCACGCTGAGCCAGTTTCACCGGAACCTCGTCAAGGTATTTGCCGATCACTTTTTCCAGCGTCCCGCCACCTGTAAGAATCGCTTTCTTTGCCCCGGTTTCACTGTCATAAGTTCCACGCCAGTCTGCCGCATAGTCATCGCCACACATGGCCTGTGCGCAGTCAGCCGCAAACAGGCAACAGTCATGTTTGCCCCATGAAAAAGGCCGCTCAATGGCGGCCTTCATCACTGCATTTAATCTGTTTTGCCAGTCAGGGTGCTTCATGCTTCCTCACTTATAAGTAAACCCAGGCGCATCCTTTTTGTTGCCCCAGAAAATGGAACGCTCAGCCATCTGCGCCACATAGCGGAATATGCGGTCGCCAGAATAAGAGGCTTGCTGTGATTCGTCGGTATAGCGATCCGGGAAAGGTCGTTGCCAGTCTTCAAAAATATTACTGATAGTGTATTGAAGAGCGTTGGTTTCCCCGGCTGTGGCCCCGGTACCCGATACCTTCCCTTTAAACAGAAGATCGGCAACCTGCACCACACCGTTATCGTTCATCGCAACCAGATAGATTTCAGCATTGCGACCAACGCAGCGTTCATTAAGTGTTTTGGCGAACAGTGACAGGTCAAGCCCGGAAAGTGTCATCTTCACCTGCGTCGGGCTGGTCGTGTTCGTCTCGGTAGCATCATCAATCGAGCCCATGCGCCCCATGCCGTAATAAACATAACCACCCAGCACGATCGTGCCGGTACCGGAATGCACATACACAGTGCCGGATTCAAACTGAATACTGGCAGCGATCACCACTGTCACCCGGTCGCGGGAAAGCCAGTCAACCATTGCGTCAGAAAATGGTGAATACAACATTAAAACGCCTCCTCAAGCTCCAGCGTGTAACTGGTGAACACACCCGGCACCCGGTTCCCCGCCCCTTGCTGGTTATCCTTCAGTTTGAAAATGCCGTAAGGTTTCGCCACCTCAATCGCAGCATTAGCAGGCGGGGAACTACGAAGCATTGGCGCAAACGTAATCATGGCTGTCCCGTTCGCAGCACTCGTCACGTCGGCAGTGATCATCTTCAGTTCATCGTTCACTGTGATGTAGTCGCCTTGTTTCAAAATCATTACGCCAGGAGTCCATCCGAGCGTCTGCAATTGTGTCCCTGTCTGACTGGCACCATTCACAACCGGAACACCTGCCGGGGTTCTTCCTCCCCGCCCCCAGTCGTGGATTTTCACCCTGCCATACTCACCATCGAGCTCAGCAATTAGCGCATCAATACGTCGCGATTTCTCATCTGAAAGATTGTTGAAAGTCAGGGAACACATCCAGCGGGTACCGGGGAAACGAACAGTCTGTGATGCCCCGTTGAAGGGAGAACGAAAAGTTTTTGTGTTGCTTTCAGGTCGCCACGACAAAGACGCCGGACAGACATCATCCGGCCATTCAAGTGCAGCCATAGTTAACTCCTGTCTTATACGCCGAGCAATCGCCTCGCCTGACCTCTATTAGAGAAATCTTGCAAGATATCTTGCCGCGCCTGTTTAGCGCCGTCATTGGCCCCTTGACGGGCGGCTTCCTGCATAGCCTGTTTAAGTGCCGCGTCTCCGTTACCGGAGATGGAAAAATGCTGCTGAATGGTTTGTTGAACCTGGGCTCCACCGCCGCCAACAGAAGAAACTGTATCATCCACCATACGGACGCCAAGATTACCGTCAGCGGTTCTGGTTAATGGCATGATGGCTTCATATCCAGCCTCCCCCATAAGTCCCGCACCTTTAGCGAAAGCAAACATTGTCGGACTGTTGACTATGCCGTTGCTGAATTTGCTCAGGTCAGGCGAGTCATAAACTCCACCTTTAGCGTTAAGTGTTAAGCCATCGTATAGGCCTGAAGGGGTGCTACCTCCGGCAGAAGAACCACCAAACATCCCACCAAGAGAACCAAACCAGCCGCTCTCACCAGCAGATTTAAGGCTATTTACCATGATTGCCCTGAGCAGAACTTTCTGGAGTTCGCTGAGCACGCTGTTTGCCCAACTTGCCCAGTCGGCTTTATTTCCGCTTAGCGCATCGGCCATGTTATCCACCAGCCCATCAAGCGTGTTACCGACTAAATCAGATACCTGAGTGTAATAATCACTGGAAGTATCTACCCAGTTAGCCAGGCCATTCTGCGCACCGGCGATCCAGTTACCTTCAAGCTCATCTCGTTTTTTGTAGTGGTCTTCCAGCAATTCAAGCCGTTGTTGCAGAGCATCGCTAAGCGCCGCAGTTTCTCTGTCGTAAACGTTCTGGCTAATTTCATTGCTCTGTCGACGTTTCTGTAGGTCACTCTGTTGGTCAAGGAACTCACGCTCAATGGCAAGGCGCTCACGTAAGCGTTCACGCTCTTTGTCCCCCAACCCGGCACCGGCTATTTCTGCATTCATAGAAGCTGCTGCGTTAGCATTCTGCGCCTGGAGTGTTGCGACAAATTCAGCGACCTTTAAGTTCTCCTCATTAGCCTTTTTAACAGAATTGAGGCGATCTACCTCTGTTGCCAATTGTTCAAGGCGTTGCTTCTGGGCTTCATTAAGCCCGGTTAGCTTTCCACTGGCGATATCAAACTGTAGCTTTTGTTGTTCAGTTACTTCGGCGCTTTTCTTTCCCGTGGTGTCGATGAGAGCTATCTGACGAAGATAACTTGTCTCCATTGATTTAAATGCAGATTCAAGTTTATTTGCAGATGAATTGGTTTTTGTCTTTCCGTTCGATTCGCCAGGATCTTTATTATAGCTTTTTGTTTTATCATTTAAGTTACCGACAAATGCCGGGGTAAGGGGAAGATTGTTTGCAGTGCCAAGAATTAAAAGCCTCTGTGTTAATTGTTCTCTTTCTTTCCTTTTACTATTTACATCCATACCAATTCTGTTTACGCTCGCAAGAAAACCTTCATCATCAAGATCGGCAGTAAGGTTCCTTATTCTGCGCTCAATTTCTTCTTTAGATGCACTTTCTCCTACTGAGCTACCGCCTTTGTAGAGGTCAATGAGTTTTCCGGCTTCCGCTCCAACCTTAACAAGCCAGGTAGCAAGGTCAACCACTCCACTAACAAGGTCGGTGATACCTTTAATAACTTCAGGGTCTTTAAATACATCCCCCATGTCGCTAATTGATTTCTGAAGGCTTGTAAGGTCAACCTTTGCTAAGGAAGGTGCGAACAAGTTCCTGATATGAGATCATCATATTCATCCGGAGCGCATCCCAGAGGGACATCATGAGCCATCAACTCACCTTCGCCGATAGTGAATTCAGCACTAAGCGCCGTCAGACCCGAAAAGAGATTTTCCTCTCCCGCATGGAGCAGATTCTGCCATGGCAGAATATGACCGCTGTCATCGAGCCGTTTTATCCCAAGGCGGGCAATGGCCGACGGCCCTATCCGCTGGAGACCATGCTGCGTATTCACTGCATGCAGCATTGGTACAACCTGAGCGACGGTGCCATGGAAGATGCCCTGTACGAAATCGCCTCCATGCGCCTGTTTGCCCGATTATCCCTGGATAGCGCCCTGCCGGATCGCACCACCATCATGAATTTCCGCCACCTGCTCGAGCAGCATCAACTGGCCCGTCAATTGTTCAAGACCATCAATCGCTGGCTGGCCGAAGCAGGCGTCATGATGACCCAAGGCACTTTGGTGGATGCCACCATCATTGAGGCACCCAGCTCTACCAAGAACAAAGAGCAGCAACGCGATCCGGAGATGCATCAGACCAAGAAAGGCAATCAGTGGCACTTTGGCATGAAGGCCCACATTGGTGTCGATGCCAAGAGTGGCCTGACCCACAGCCTGGTCACCACCGCGGCCAACGAGCATGACCTCAATCAGCTGGGTAATCTGCTTCATGGAGAGGAGCAATTTGTCTCAGCCGATGCCGGCTACCAAGGAGCGCCACAGCGCGAGGAGCTGGCCGAGGTGGATGTGGACTGGCTGATCGCCGGGCGTCCCGGCAGGGTAAAAACCTTGAAGCAGCATCCGCGCAAGAACAAAACGGCCATCAACATCGAATACATGAAAGCCAGCATCCGTGCCAGGGTGGAGCACCCGTTTCGCATCATCAAGCGGCAGTTCGGCTTCGTGAAAGCCAGATACAAGGGGCTGCTGAAAAACGATAACCAACTGGCGATGTTATTCACCCTGGCCAACCTGTTTCGGGTGGACCAAATGATACGTCAGTGGGAGAGATCTCAGTAAAAACCGGAAATAACGCCAGAAATGGTGGAAAAAATAGCCTAAATAGGCTGATTCGATGTGTTTGCGGGAAAAAAATCGGCCCAGATCCGCGAAATTTTAATCAGCGAGTCAGCTTGGGAAGAAATGACCTACTTATTCGCACCTTCCCTAATCCAGTAGCCAATTCAATCTTAACCCCATTAATTTGGGTTTCCATATCTTCAAAGATTGAATTTACTTTAACAAGGCTTTCAATATCAGCATCATCAGGTGCAACACCGAAATCCTTCGCGGCCTTAAGATATTTCTGTAACTTATCACCGCCTTGGTCAAGCAAAGGAAGCAGTTTAGAAAGATCGTTGCCCAAGCTTTCGAGTATCGTGGTTTTTTCAGCGTTTGTTTTTATCTTTCCTAGCGCATTACTTATGGCTAGAAGTTGTTTATCTGGGGATTCACCTGCTAATTTTTTAGCTGATAGACCAAGTGCATCCAAAGCGTCTACAGCCTCACCAGATTTGTTAAGTACAGCATCTCCAATTTTATCGCCAATATCCTTGAAGATATCGGCCATCTGGTCGCCAGATACACCTGCCTTCTCAGCCGCATACTGCCATGATAGTAAAGACTGCGTCGACATATTAAGAGACTTAGCCCAACGGTCAGACTCGGTAATCTGTTTTGACGTGTTTTTTAATAAATTATAGCCAGCAACACCAACGCCAACAGCGGCTGCACTGGCAGCGGTTGCAAACCCGGTAAACGCAACCGCTGCCGCTTTTGCATCTTCCTGTACCTGTTTACGCCATTTTTGTGATGACCTTTCTGCCTGGCTTAGGCCGGAAACAAAACCACCTACCTTAGCAATAAGATCAATGGTCAGCGTACCGAGTGATTTTCCGGCCATAGCCCCTCCAAAATAAAAAAAGCTCGCTAGTGCGAGCTTTTAGGTTCACATTTAATCATTTTTTATTGAAATATAACTCAAATTCTTTTGCGTCAATACATCTTTGTTCTTTAGTGACATCATGGCCTTTTTTACTCCACTCGTCACATAAATATGAAATTTTACCTTGATCTATAGCAGTTGATATTAGATTTTTAATGTACTGTGAGCAAACCTTATCTCGCTCGCCACCAGTATTGTTGCAAACTAATTTGATGCCATCATCGAATTCTTTTGTATTTGCAAAAGATATACTTTGAAAAAGCGATAAAAAAAACATGACACAATATATTATCCGTTTCATAACAGCGCCCTTTGAAATTTAAGCACATTGATAGTATCAAGCAAAAATTCAGACGCAAGTTTTGCTGTTATCCCCAGGTCCTCATCGCCTCCTGAAGGCTGATTGGTTCGTTAGCGGCGGCGCGCTCTGCTGCTGCAATGTGCGGGGCGAAGTCTGCTACCCGAAAGGGTGGCGTGTTTTTACTACGGTTAACGTTTGCCAGCACAGAAGAAACAAGAGCAGCCCCCCATTCAGTCCTCATCATAGGGTTAAGACTTCCGTACTTATGACGGTACTGAACCCACTGTTGGAACTCAAGAAAGCTGAGACATTCCTGTGCCTCTGAAATTGTACGCCCACCAATTCCATTAAGAACTAGTTCGCACCAGATTTCATCTTCTGCGCTGAGTCCGTCTTTCCCAAATCGTTAACTTCCTGAATTGCCAACAGCAAAGCTACCGTAAGGTTTCCATCCAGCGCGCCACGCTCTGGATCAGCTTCACCAGTTACATCAGACACGGTAAACACCTGATGCCCATTCTCATCACAAATGGACGCAGCAATGCGACCAGCCACGCCATCAATCTTGCCTAAGCCAGCGAGAACATCAGACGTTGCAGTATGGTAACCAAGCGGACGAATATATGTTGTAGCAATGTGTTCTTTCCCGTCAGCACCTTTCCATTTAATTTCTTTCTCAACAGGACGGCCTGTGAAAGCACCTGTTTTTTTAAGTGTATCAAGAGTCAGTTTCATGAAATTTCCCGGTATCAGCATCGATGGGGCGGGGAATACTCCCCGCGCTTAATTAACTGCCTGGTTGCTCTTTCGGAATCCATCCGCCCTGACCGGAACGCTGGATAGTTGCGGATGTCTGCACGACGGTATTCCCCTGGAAATCAAACGGGAAGTCGGAAACGTATCCTTTGAAAACATACCAGGTTCGGTCAGATGGCAGGGACAGGCCGTCAACTGCATCCGGATCACTTTCCGGCGCGACGGTTGGTAATGATTCGCCATCGGACCAACCGATCGCAAACGTTACGTCACTCTGGTCGTTAGACTCAGCCATATTACTGAGCATGAGGTGGCTGGCGTTCTGAGGATCGGCATTGAGTGTGGCTGTAGCCTGCCCTGGTGTACGTAATCCCTTTTTATATTTACGGGTGTTTCGTTCACTCAGACAGGTATCGTCAATCTGATCTGCCGGGCTTCCACCTGGTGAAAATGCCGTGATACATTCGATTTCGCTCACGACACCATTCGCGAGCACAAAAAGTTGAGTGCCTTGAGTCACTACTGACATAGTCATCTCCGGATATAAAAAAACCGGCTTTTAGCCGGTGTGATGTGAGTGGTTTGAGCTATCGGTTGACCAGCCAGTCAACGTCAAAGGAATAGCGGTATTTGAGGGTTGATGGGTCGCGACCCTGTGCGTTCCAGCGGGTTATGTAGGCCTTACTCTGAATGGCATCGCGTAGCGCTCGTGCCACAGCAATAGCATCTTCGTCGGTGTCCCCATACACATCCACCTGGATTGAATAACGGTCAATATCAGGATTCTGTTTCAGATAATTTTCTGGCTCACCATCAATGTTTTGCCAGACCGCGTATGGATACACCAGGTCATCATCATGCATGCCAAACGGATAAAGCCTCACCGGATCATCGCCCAGCAACTCCTTTACTTTCAGGTCCGCCGAGCAGACGGCAAAAACTGGCGCAATCATGCTTTTATTCCTTTTTTGGTAGCCTGACGAACGGCACGATCAATAGCCTTTTCCATTTCCTCAGCGAAAATACTGATAACCGCATTATCAACGCCATTCATGGCAGGTCGCAGTACAGGCTTTGCAGCGGCGTGTTCAGTTCCGAATTCCAGAAAACGCCAGTACCAGGTGTCGCCACCAGGATTCCCTTTGTCGCCTGCTGTCTTGTATGTCCTACCTGCTCTGCCTTTCCTGACGTTTGCCTTTGTATTTGCATACTGCCTGGCACCGCCCATTACCCCAACACGGAATGCCAGATCACCTGTCCTGCGGAATTGCTTGCTGCTGAAGCTGGCGACGATATTTTTGTGGATCGCTTCTTTAGTCAGAGGATCATCAACTCGTGACGCGTTGCTTCTGGCCCGATCCCTTATAATGTTTGCCGCCTTACGCAATGCAAACCGACCGGCTTTATTACGGGTGACTTCTGATACGGCCTCCATTTTCCCAAGAAGTGATTCAAGCCCGGTAAGACTTACCTCAACACTATCAGCCATCATTAACCCCCTCAGAACAGGGAAGCGTCAGGTATTCACGTCCGCTTTTTGGATCGGGTAGAACACCATGGATGTTATACACAGCCCCACGAAATAAGATGCGATGTTTTCTGGTAACCCCGGCACGGTAGCGAATAACAATACGGGTGGTTATTTCACCCTGAGAAGCCTGCGCAGCAATAAATTCACGCGCTGACAATGGGGAAACTTCGGCCCAGACAGTCGCAACATCCCGCCAGGTGTTATTGATCGAACCGGTTTCAGGATTCTGAATCTTTACCGGTTCCTGTATCGTTACCCGATGCCGTAATTTCCCAGCTTGCATGTTACCCCCGAGCTTTTTGGCTTAGATACTGCGGAGTGATATCGTTAACGGTAGTAATATCAACTCTGTCTTCATCAGCCATCGCCTGAATAATGACGTCGCATAAAGCTACGTTTGATTCAGCCAGACGGTTTATCGCTTCCGTCTGTTCTTTCTGTGCTGCTGTCTGTTCCCGCAGTGCCACCATCAGTTCGTTTACCAGTTGCTCGTTCATAAGCAATTCTCGCCCACTTTTTTATCCACTCGCGACGTTGCGCGCATCCTGAACAGGACATGTTTACACCCCATAAATACGGTAAGGTTGCAACAATGCCTCAACGGCGAAAGGAACTTCTGCAACGGTTTGCCCGATGGACACGGATTCCCGGTTTGCATACCAGTGACCGATAAGCAGTAGCATGGCTGCCTTAACATCATCATTGAGCAGTATCGGGTCCGGATCGTCAGCGTAGCCAGGGCTGTTTTCCTTTTCATAGAGCGTTCGCCGTGTCCATGTCTGGACGTACCGGGCCGCTGCACCTGTGTAAATCTCCAGCAGAGCATCATCACCCGTAAAGTCGGTATCAATGCGGCAATGCTGTTTCACCACATTTTGATCAAGCATTTGTTTGCCCCGAAAAAAGCGGCCCGAAGGCCGCAGTATTTATCAGCTACCAGCACCAGAGAAAGCACCAAAGACAAATGCTTCAGGACGTTTAACAGCCAGTGCCAGACGTTCTTCGCAACGAATGGTGATCATGTTTTTCTCGAAGTCGTCGGCGTTTTCGGTAGAAATAACCACATTCGTTTCTTCACGATCGAAGATTTGCGCACCGGCATTAAATGCCCCTGTCAGGAATTTACCCAGGAACTGAGCAGCCTCGGTCGCAACCACTGGCAGACCCCACAGAGTCGGACCAGTCAGCGCCGCCGGGTTCGCCAGAATGTAGCGACCCAGGCTGTCTTTGGTCAGTTCGATTTTCGCCCAGTCAATAAAGTGCATGACATGTCCTGATGCAGGGAAGCGCGCCAGCTGCGCCTGCAGCATTGCAAGACGGAGATCGTCAATCCCGTTCTGCTGCTCAACCTGGAAAGCCGGATTGAATGCAGACGCCTGCGGGACAATCCCGTCAAGATGGGCACCAGTTCCGTCACCAAAGAGGATTTCCTGCTCTTCAACGAACTTCAGTCCATAACGCATTTCAGCATCAATGGTGGACTGCAGCTGTGCGAAGTCATCCAGGATCTGCTTGGATGCTTTAAACAGATGCGCGACGGTGGTCACTGGCGTGATCTTCGTTGCGAACTGAATGTCGCTGTAGGGCTTCTGGGTATTTTCAGGAACTACCGAGGCATTGTTGGTGAAGCCCGTCTGCTGCACCCAGAAAATAGCCGGTGAGGAAGTACGGCCCGGTGCAATCAGATCGCGGATAAACAGGCGCTGTTTTGGTGCCACATCGATACCAGGCAGGCGCTGCGGCTCCACAACACCATCAGGAATGTCAGTAGAAATGGTGGCGGCTTTTACCGGAATGCTGACGCGCTTACCGCCATCAATGCTTGCAGCGAATGTTTTCAGCGCCTCAGCAGAGATCACCTGATGACCGACAGTTTCAACAACCTGTTTCGCGTTAGCCAGCGGCATTTGCGCAACGTGTTGCTCCAGTTCACCAACGGCGGCTTTCAGCGTTTTTTCGGCTTCACGGAGGGCATTGAACTCAGAAGCCATTTTATCAACGGCTGCCTTTGTTTCTTCTGACAGCTTGCCGGACTTTTGCGCCTCTTTCAGAGCGTCTTCTGCCTTCGCATTAAACTTACCGGTTGCCTCTTCAATGCTGGCAGTGACTTTTTTCAGAATTTCATTTACTTCAGACATAAAGGGTCCTTATTTGACTAACGCCGCCAGGGCGCTTTCAAGTGAATTGATGGTTTCAGGTTTGATGTCTTCGGCAGCGCCCGGCGTACCGTCGTTGGTGGTGACAGCGCCAGGCATGCCACCGGATAAGGCTTTAATGAGTTTTCTGCGCTCAGAGCGCGGGGTATTGGTTTTAGCCAGCAGCGCATCCAGTTTGCGAAGCGCGGCCGCGGGTGATTCATCCCCGTCGCTGACCGCATCAGCAGAAAGCAGGCTGTCTGCCAGCCCCTTCGCCACAGCATCACTGCCACCGATATAACTTTCGCCGTCCATCAGTTTCTGAACGGCTGCCATATCAAGGCCGGAACGCGCCGCGTAGATGTCTGCCATAGCGGTATCGAAGGGCTCCAGAGACTGCGACAGTTCAGCAAAGTCATGGCGGTTTCCCATCGCGTATACCCAGCAGTTGTGGATCATCAGGAAGGCACCGCGGCCAATCTGAATGTCATCCCCGGCCATCGCAATTATCGAGGCAGCACTGGCGGCAATGCCCAGCACCTTCACCGTTACACGGCCTTCGTATTCGCGGAGCAGGTTATAAATAGCCAGACCTTCGAACATATCGCCGCCCGGTGAGTTGATATTCACCGTAACGTCGGCACCGTTCATCGCCCGAAGCGCACCGGCAATACGTTTAGCTGTTACCCCTTCGCCCCAGTAGTCCTGCCCGATAACATCGAAAACAGAAATGCTGTTATCGTCGGTGGCCGCCGCTTTGATCCCGCCGTCCCAGCGGTCCAGTGCGGACGGTAATGTTTCACAGGTAACGCGCGCGCAGGGGCGACCCGCCGGTGCTACCGGAAGTTGTTTTTTGCTCATCAGGAAAGTGCTCCTAAGCGGCCTGTTTCAGCGGAGATTGTTCAAAGGAAATATCGGGGAATACGTGGTTATGCAGCTCTCGCAGGGCCAGAGCCTGAACGGCAGGGTTGCTGCTTTCGAGATTTTTCAGTTGCGTCAGGTTGAGCTGAACGGTGTAAATATCGCCCCCTTCAATTGGCGGCATGTTCTCAAGACGACGAACGTCATTACGGGACATCCAGCCATTTTGAAGCGCGCTTGTATAGTATGCCGCGCGACCGGCACTATCGGCTCGCAGTAGACCTTCAACAGAGAATTCTGCAAACACTTCATCATCGCTGTCGAGTAAGCACCGGCCAATTTCCTGCTCAATATTCACCAGCAGCGGTCGAAGTGTATGAGTCAGAAACTGCAGGTTCATACCTTCCAGGCTGGATGCCCAGCTGCTTTGTTTCGTGGTATGACCAACCATGAAAGGCGGCACGCGAAACCAGCGGCAGATCTCCTCAATGCTAAATGCGCGGCTTTCGAGCATCTGAGCATCTTCCGGGTTCATGGTCACGCCCTGGTACTTCAACCCCCCCTCAAGAACCATGATTTTCCCGGCGTTTTTCGAACCTGTAAACGCCGCCATGTAACCGCGAAGTTTTTCACGTTGAGTATCATCCAGAGCTTTATCAGAAGAGAGGAATCCTGAACTCTGCAGGCCCTGTTCGAAGATTTTCGCCGCGGACTCTTCAACCGCCATTGCTGAACCGATCACATCCCGGCCAGTCTTCATCGGCATCATGCCGCAAACACCGTCCAGACCGAACCCGCGAATGTGCATGATGTTTTTGACCGGAATGACGCGCTCGTTTCCGTTTTCAGTGTATTTGTATTCCAGCGCCCCGGTAGTGAGACGTTTAACCACCATGTTCTGTGGCAGTAAAGGCACCAGCGAAACCAGGCGGTTTGCGATGAATTTCTTCTCAATGAAGGCGTTCCCGCGCAGGCAAATACTGGCGACCACCATCAACATAAAGCGTGATGGTGTCATTTCTGAATTGGGTCGGCGGCACAGTATCGAATAGGCCGGATGATCAGTTGCCGCTTTACGCGAACCGTCAGGCTGTCGAACGTATATTTTCAGCGGAAGGGTTGATATAGACTCGCTTAACAGTCTTACGCATGCCCACACAGCCGATAGCTGGATGGCTTTATCGGCCGTGACCACCTTCCCGCTGCTGCTGGTGCCAAACCATTCCTCCCAGAACGTGCCGGTAGTCAGGCTGATAGGCACACCGAGCCAGTTAAGCAGAGCGCTTTTCACCCTGCCTGGCTGTTTGTTTTTTTTCATCAGAAACCTACCATGATGGGATTATTGAAGAATCCGGAGAGATCCTGCTGGTCGTTACCACCGTTAACCAGAACGCGGCTCATTGCTGTGAACAATGCCGCCGGACCATCAATCTTGGCCTCTGGTGTGGACTTGTTCGGGAAAATGTTCTCGTTCCGGTCAGGTTTGACGGTTACGTTGGACATCATCCAGTTCATTACCGGGTGATCGCTGTGATGGAAGCGGCCACCGTATACCAGTGCTTCGACCTCTTTCATCGCCTCAGAGAAATTGCGAACCGTCTGCGGTACCTCCACCAGCGGCAGCCCTTCTTCTGCCAGCGCAAGGCTGAACTGCGTCGCACTCCACGGGTCGAAGCCAATTTCTTTCAGACTCTCGCCAGCAACCCACACCTGCAGCTCTTCCTTAATCTGAGCATGGTCGATTACATCTCCGTCGGTAAGGATCAGCTTGTCCATCTCGGCCCACTTACGATAGAGCTCTGCCATCTGGCGTGAACACTTCTCAAGGCGTCCCTCCGGAAGCCAGAATTTAAAATCCGCATGGACGTGGCCACCTGGCGCGCGCCAGACTTTAGCGGCCGCACAGATATCAATTTTGTTTGACAGGTCAACGCCCACCCAGGAGGGATAGGTTTTAAGTTCGTGCTGCGGGGCGATAAACTCGCATTTCTCCCATTTCATCATGTCCATCCAGGCTGACTCAGCGGTAACCCAGATATTCATGTGCTTGGTGAAAAAGTTAATTCTGGCCGAAACCTGCTCTTTCGCCTTTTTAGCCAGGCGGCGCAGGTCATCCCAGCGCTTACAGATACCCAGCCCCGGATTCGCCTTCTGCCAGACTTTTTCATCAAAGGGATCGTCACCTTCATCTAAGGTGTAGATGATGGCAAAAAACGTATCGTCTTTTACCAGCCCACGCAGCACCTTGATGGCGTAATCACGCAATTCGTAGCAGATGCCTTCTTTGTTGAAACCGGCGGTGGTGATACCGAAAAGCAGCGATTGCAGACGTGCGCCGGTTGCCGTCTCCAGAACGTCCCAGACGTCACGGGTTTTGTGAGCATGCAGCTCGTCGACGATGGCACAGTGGATGTTCAGGCCGTCGAGGTTGTTCGCATCTGATGATAAAGGCTCGAATTTGGAGGCCGTTTGCTCCTGGTAGATAGCGAGCTTGTTGAATTCGAAGATCCGCCCAAGAGTGGCTTTCGCCTTCTTGACCATATTCTTCGCGTCTTCAAAAACAATGCGTGCCTGGTCACGGGTGGTTGCAGCGGAATAAACCTCCGCACCGCCCTCGCCGTCGGCACCAGCCATATAAAGCCCCACGCCGGAGCAAAGCGTTGATTTGGCATTTTTACGGGCCACCTCAACATCTGCTGTACGGAAGCGCCGAACCATTACTGGACGACCGCTGCCGTCGTTACGCAAAACGGTTTCTCCCGTTTCCTCGTTAACCAGCGGGATCACGAAACCAAAAATATTAATCAGGATGAAAACGTGCCAGTCCATCAGCTCAATAGGCTGCCCTGCCAGTGCGCCTTTTACGTGAGGTACAAAATTATAGAAATTCAGAATGTGCTGCGCGCGCGGTTCACTGAAGAAAATACCGCGCTCTTCGCCGTGTGCCAGATCGTCAAGAAAACGCTGACAGGCAAGGCGCACATACTCACAGGCAATAATTTCCCCCGCCACTACCCTCTCGGCGTAGCGGATGCCTTCCGCAACCTTAGCCATTAATCCCTCGCTTTCATAAACTCGGCCAGCGGATCAACCGCTTCAGGACCTTTTGCATTCACTTTCGATCGGCTGGCTGGAGTCATGCCGAACTCACCAAGCATGGCGCGCAGACGTTTCCAGGCATCAGCTTTCATGACAGCTGCCGGGTGAGCCTTGATCATGCGAATCTCTCGCTCTTTGCCTTCGTCTGGCTCTTCGTCGCTATAAACGGCGTAGGTGTAGCCTTCTCTCTCCAGCGTATCGCAGTGATGCCGGTACTCGGTGTAAACCTCAACCAGAAGCTCAAGTGCTCTCGCGTCCAGTTGCGACATGACGCCAAGCGCATCTAGCTCGTCGGCCATCCGCTTAAACCAGTATTTCCCCTGCTTGTCGAAATGCTTCGGCGTTGGGGGTACCCCTGCGGCTGGCTTTGGTTCGTTTTCATTAATCGGGCGTTTTGATGGGTTACCCCTCACCAAACGTAGATGGGTCGGGGTTTTCGGTGGTCCAGACATAATCGAAAACTCCTATTAATCATCGAGTTGGGGACCCCATAAAAAAGTTTTCTAACCTGCGGCGATGTGAAAAGAGGTTAGGCGGCGGTCCTTTAGGGTGATTTCCCTGAGGTTTTTACCCGCCCTCCCCCAGACCGCGCAAATGAGAGCAGATATCATTTAACCGACTCATGCACGATTTTCGCCAGTTTCCGGCTCGGGGGACCACTGTTACAAATGCGAGGGCTGAACACCTTACTGATGTCCCAACCTGCCTTCAGTCGATACTCAATGGAGTTTCTCGAAATACCCAGGTAATCCGCCCATTCGTTAAGACACATCGTCTTGCCGTGAGCGGTATATCTGCGGTCGGAGTTCTCTCGCATTGTCTTTCTCATCTTGTCTACGCCTCGCTTCTGATTGCACACAGGGCAACTTGGCACAAGATTGTCAGGCTCGTTATTGGTCTTACAGTCATCGAGGTGGTCGATGTGAAGGGTGTCCCAGCCAACGGTTTTTGCACACCAGTGACAACGGAACGGTCCAGCCCCATGTTTGTCGTAATAGACTTTCCGGTGCTCGTAAACACGAGGACTCCCACATGCCAAAGGATGATCGGGCGCATACACCAGCAGATATCCGCCAGTGTGCTCCAGCTTGCCATCCTTTCTTGTGCTGAGCTTCTCTGTCGTTCCATGACGCCGGACGCGCATGTAATGCTTTTCACAGTAGTGGCTGTTACGGGATCGTACCGATAATTCGCATCCATCCACAATGCAGGCAGCATGGGCGTGCGGAAGCCCTGAACCATGTTTCGATTCAGTCATCTTCACCTCGTTACTTAATTTCTGTTCAGGCGCTCGCGTGCTGTCTTAGCTTTATGGCAGCCGCGGCAAATTGATTCCAGATTAGAAAGATCGTCAGTGCCACCGTGAGCTTTCGGCTTTATGTGGTCCACCGTCTCAGCGGGTGTATACCTTCCATTTCGCAGGCATTCCTGACAAAGGTGTTTGTCTCTGTCGAGAACGATTGGGCGCAGCCTGTCCCATTTGCTGCCATAACCTCGCTGATGTCTGCTCTGTCCTCGCTGATGCTGCTGCCAGCCTTCGTTAAGGTGCTGGGGACAATAGCCTGAGCGGTCAGTGGTTGTGCCAGGGCAGCCACGCTTGCGGCATGCTCTCGGTATTAACGCAGGCATCAGGCTAACCTCCACGCCCTGCGGCGTTCTGTGCGTGGCGCTGAGTCAGGGTGACGTTCAACCGGTTCACCATCTGCATGGTCCACCAGCGAGTAACACGGATAGATCACTGAGCCACCCCATGCATCACCCACAGCGTAATCGGCGGGCTTGCTGTTATCCCAGCGGGATAGCACGCGCTGCACATGCTCAGGCGGGACGCTGTAGCAAACGCCGTGAATGAGTCTCGACAGCGTGATGTAATCAGCGCGAGTCTTATCAGCCACTATTAGCCGCTCAGCAATCTGCATCTGATATTGTGGCGGCCGCCCAGTACCGAGGTAAAAACTCAGCATGTGACACGGGAACCTCGCCAGCCAGACAGCAACCTGATCCATAAACCCACGGACTGGCAGGGCATCGTCCTCCAGCACCACTACCCGGCAAGGTTGCTCAGCAGCCCATTCAATAGCACGACGATGATTCCAGTTCGCACCGTGATTCCCTTCATCGATAAGCAGGTGTGAGCCAAGTTCATCAGCCAGTAATGCGGCTGAGGCAAGGCGGGAATGATGACCAACCACAACAAACTTCACTTGTGTTTCCAAAAGGCGTACTCCTTACCGACACCATCAGACTTGAACACGGTGTGGATACGCGGACCGGTTACTATCCGATCGCCGAAAGACTTCGCCACTATGCCGAATGCCAGCATGTCACCCACTGCGGCGCCAGCCTGTTCTTTCTTCCAGAAACGATAACTCTCGATCCGGTAATAAAGACGGATAATGCCATGAGCGAACGCCATTACTTCAGCGCGCGTACTGCCCAGCAGCCCGGCATTAAGCATCACATCGTTACGGTGCTGTTCGATAAACTCCTGATAGATACTCTCTGGGTGATTCTGCTTTGCCCATGCGTCAGCGTAGGTTTTCGGCTCCGAGCCAACGTAGAGTTTTCCGGCCTCCATCTCTTCCCACGGTGCGCAAAGCATTTCGACATCAGTACCATCGGTACACCAGACGAACCGGTATTCAGGATGATTACGAAGGTGCTGCCAGATATGCAGCCAGCGCCGGAAATAGACGTTCATTGCGACATGAGGAACTGTCACCAGTTGAGCGCCATCAGGAGCGGAGGTTAGTTGATCGGCCAGCACTACGGCATCGGCACCCCGGATTGATTTAGCCCAGGTGGTCAGCGCCGCCGGGTCAGGATGCATTCGGCTACTGCGCTGCGGATCTGGCTGACTGGTAAGCAACGTTGTGATTACCACGTCGCGCTGCTGCCGGTATTCGACATAGCCGGTATACCCCGTATCGCGCCGCTCGTTGTGGATCTTCACGTTGAGATCCACCAGCGCTTTCCTGGCTGCCGTTGGCACCGAACGGTCTACGGCTTCATGCTCATCGAGCGAATGAATCAACTTATCTGAGCCGATTACATCGGCATATGCCCAGGTAGTCAGGCCTGCGTTATGGATGCGCAGGGCAAGGTCGCTGTGTTCGTACATGCCGCGCCCGTAAATCCAGTCAAAGCCACCGACACGCTCGATAGCGCTGCGGCGGTAATACAACATCACGCCACGCTGTCCCGTGTACGCCACATGCTTATCGTCGCTATAAAGCACAGCGAGATCGTTAAGCTTGCGCGGCCCGGCAAGGTCGAGAAACTGGTAAGCCAGGTGCGGCTCTGGTGATTCGATATACGGAAGATGCCAGCCATCGGCAATCGGCCATGCGTCATCGTCCCACAGGAAAAGGTGTTCGCATCCGGCATCCATCAGCGCGGTCAGACTGGCGTTCTTCGATGCAACAATGCCGAGTGATGTTTCCTGGCGAACCAGTTGCACACCAGCAGGAACCACGGCCGCAGGCTTTGATCCGTCATCGACAACAACCACCAGCGCGCCAGCAGGTAAAAACTTCATGTGCTGAGTCAGGGCGCGGCTCAGAACGTCAGCACGATTGTGCGTTGAGATTGCTATTCCGATACGGGCAGAAGAATTGCAGACAGGCGCATACGGGACATTATCAATAATGACCTGCATATTTTCTCCAGGAGGAAAACTACTGACGTTTGATGATGACTTTCCCGAAAAGCGTTTGCCGCTTCACTTCGCCGTTTTCTGTTACCACGTAACCACGCTCATCGTGAACAGCAGCAATTACTTCGCCCTTCTCATCGTCTGCGGTGTAAACGTGCTTAACCTCTACGCCGTCGAGATAGACGGTGTACCGTTCAACACCGGGATTAATCTTCCTGCCTGGATCGCCATCTAATACAGTGAGACGCATATAACCTCCTGCTATTTAAATCCCGAGAAGGCGACGGAGTTTACCGTTACATCTGAAATCTCTTTCTACTGCCTCTAAAGCCTGCTGTACGCCTTCGCTAGCAGCGTCCTTCATAGCCTTTCGCAGACGCTCGATTTCTTCGTGGGCAGCCAGAGCATTCCGCAGAAGGTCTTCAACATTTACATGGATATCAATTCCATCGTCGCTAAAGTCTGCCTTTTCTGATTTATTGCGACTGACACCAAGGTTGATGTTGTAGATATTGGTCACCGGCTGAGGTGTTTCGATTGCCGCTGCGTGGATAACACCACTGGCGATGAATGCATGGCTGTTGCGGGTTTTGTCGTCCGCGGGAGCTGGCGGCCGATTGTTTACCGAGATAGAGGAGGGAAAGTACTCAGGGATGCCATTCACTTTACAACGTACGCCCCACGCATCATATTTTGCCGTGCCCGCAGCGCTTTGCAGTTCGATACCTTCATCGGTTTCGACAATGTGAAGGCTACTCATTGCATCTTTTAGGCTTAACGGTTTTTTAATCATTATTTATTTCCTTTTAGAAAGTGAGTCTGTCGCTGGTCCCGTGATTTTCGTGATATTGCAACTGCATCTCGGCAGCCTTTCTTGCTTTCACCGCTTCACGGAAATCATCGAAGTAACCAATATGCTTCACCTTTCCAGAGACGTTTATCTTTGCTCTCCACTTTCCTCGTGCTTTATACCAACCTACTCCGGGGACACCGGTTTTATTTGTGGAGTAAAGGCGCAAATTCTTGTTATTGGCTGCCGAAGTTACTGATCGCAAGTTGTGTATGCGGTTATCACTCCTATCGCCTGAAATGTGATCAATCTCTTGCTCAGGCCAATAGCCATAATATAAAGCCCAGGCGACACGATGAGATCTATATAACCGACCATCTATCCCGATGCGCAAATATCCATCATTATCACGTGCGCCTGCTATCTTTCCGGCAAAATTGGCATTGGTCGCCCGCCAAGAATTATCGTTCTTAAAGTGAGTTTTGGGGCGCTGCTTCCAACGGATAACACCAGACTCTGGTGTGTATTCCAGTGCTTCTTTCAGATATTCGATAGAAATATCATTCATCGGAGTTACCTTTTAGTGATGAACCTTGTCGCACAGGAGATCCAGCCCTCAGAAGGCTCCGACGCCAGCCGGTTCCTCAAGGGTCATCCTGAAAGGTTCTGAGTGTTTTTGCGCGTGCGATGCGCTTCGGTGTTACTACCAGGAGTGTTCGTATGCGATGTTGGTCAGTTCATCAGACAGTTCACTGATGGTGTAGGCTATAGCCATTTTCTGTTCTCTGTTGAACGATGGCCACAACTGACGCAAAGGATCGCTTAGGTGGGTTTGCCAGTGTTCACCGGCACTAAGCTCCTCCCAACCAGTGGGCAGAAGGTAAAGACCGCGTCCATATTTTTCTTCATCTGGTGTTAGAGGTGGTAATGGATTTACCGCCGCACTGGTGTCGTTACCCCATGCACCAACGACAACACGCCCACCGCCAGCAAGGTGAACCGTTACGCCCTTTTCACCAATTTCAACAGCATTGTTCATCAGTAACCTCCATGAATCATGCGTTATCGCAGGTACTCAGTGAATACCTGCTGTGATGATTACTGCTGCACTGTGTGTTCGTAACAGGAAATGGTCTTACCATTAGCGTTCATCACATAGGCAACGTCACCCAGCTTCAGGAACACGCTCTGGTCCATTCCCGAGACTGCAATACTCTGCTGGACAGGGTTAAAGCCAACACTTAGCCCACAATGGATTTCTTCTCCACCACCGGGTGACATCACTTTTACTGTTAACATGTTTCTTCTCCTGCTTCTTCTCGTCGTAAAAAAGCCCCGCATGTGCGAGGCGTAACAAAAAGCCGCTATTTAGTGGCTCGCTGGTTTCTTTTTGGGAGTCCCGTACCGTGCACGCATTTCCCGACAAGACATAAACGTCGGTTGCGCCCCGTTTGAAGCGATCATCAACACAACAGGCAAGCCTATGACGATGATGATCAATAAGCCATTCCAGATGTAATAGAGCATCATCCCTCCCCTTAGTTTATCGGGCGACTACCGGAGGCGGCGGTGGCGGCTTTGGTCTTACGAAATTCTTTGGCGGGGGATTAGGTAATTTTCTACTCATTTAATAATTCCCAATAAAAAGCCCCGCTATTGCGAGGCCTGTGATTGGTTGTTTGACTCTCTCACCGAGTCGTAAATACGCTCGCACGTCATTCCGGCGTTGTAGCGTTCGTCAGCGATTGCAGAATAACGTTTAGCTTCTGCTGCAATATCTCCGAGCATGTCGGCGAGCATTCCGGCGTCGGCGCTGGCTGTTTTGCTTCTGACGGCAGCGGCAAGATCTGCGGTGTACTTTGCGGCGTCCAGGCGGGTGGCAAGTTTTGTTGCTTCGGTGCGCAACTGGTTAACAGTGGCAGACAGGCCAGCAGCAGTGGCAGCAGCTTTGGCGGCATTCGCTTGTGCATCTTTAACAGCCTCATCCCGGGCAATAATGCGCCCTTGTTCAATCATCCGGGCGGCAGTCTGCGCGTTTGCTGTCTGTGAAGCCTCTGCGCCGTCACGTTCTGCCCACTTCTTTTCCCAGCCCCGATCACTCCAGACATTTCCGGCAATGAATGCGGCGGGCACCAGCAACATCATCACCAGTAGTTTCCAGTATTTCTCCAGGATGCCCATCATGACAGGAACACATCACGCTCAGCCTTGCGGCGATTCGTGAGCCCCGGCATAACTTTTCCACCAGCTTTATTCCAGCGCAGAAACTCATCAGCAGCGCCTTTGATATCGCCAGCGTTCAACTTCTTCAACAGCGTGGATGTTGATAGCGCACGCGAGCCGACGTTGTAAGCGAACGATACCAGCGCATCAAACTGGCCTTGTGTCAGTTTCACTCTGACCAGTTTCAACACATCGTTTTCATAACTCACCAGCCCCGTTTTCAGCAGCCGATCAGCAGTGGTCTGGTCGATAGTCATTCCAGGCTTTACTGGCTTGCCATCTACCGGGTAGGTCCAGCCGTAGCCAATCGTCCACGGTGCGCCGCCTGTTCCCGGATCTGGATAGGCGGTCAGCCGGCAACCTTCGAATTTTTTAATCAGCGCAATGCCGTCAGGACTGGTTTGCATCGTCAACTCCCGCCTTTTTGGCTGCGAATTTTTTAATCAGATTGCCGATCGAATCGGTGCCGATGTATCCAATAAAGACGCTGGCAATGTATGCGAGGTTGCTACTCAATCCGGAGAAGTCGAGCAGGTCACGAATAAACCAGGCAATCATCGCGCACATCAGCGCATCAATTAGCGTTTTTGTTACCGCGCCGCCGTTATAGCGACCACGCAGGTACGCCATGATAAAAGCCAGCATTGCACCAATACCCTGCTCCTTGGCGGCAAGTAGCGCAGCGATGAAATCTTGTTTGTATGGCATTTTCATAGGCCTCACCTCCGATAGTTCGGATGGCGCTGTGTTTGAAAGGGTCAGGCTTCACGGGCTGGATTTATCAACAAAGCACGTAGTGATTGATTCCCGTGAGCCTGAAAATGAAAAAGGCCACGCAAATGCGCAGCCTGTGAATGGTTGCCGCTGACTAGCGGCGCATTTCCCCGTTTGATATTGTTGATTCGCCAAAACCACAATATCAAACGGGGTAAAAATGAGTAATTACTCAGACCTTTTCCAAATCATCAAGACCAGGGTTTGTCATAGTAACAGTTTCCCGGTCTCTTCACTTTCGGGAGCGAACAGCTATCGGGCCAGCCAGGTGTGGTATCGGATCGGCCAGATATTCACTCTTGAATGCGTCCTCTTTGAGTACAGAAAATGCCAGTCATCTGACTATTACTTGCTGGACAACAAAAAGGCGCTTCATCACCTGATTTTTCAAATCACAAAGTGGAAACTGGAGGATATCAGAAGCCTGTCTCTTAATGACAGTCTGTTTATTATTTCAGACAGGTTAAAGCCTGATTACATGTCTGAAAAAGCTGCGGAATTTCTCCGCTCGCAAAAACTGCCAGTCAGTCACTACCCGGTTGATGATTTCTCAGAAGAGGACTGGGATCCCAAGGAAAACTCAGTTTTCCTTCAAGACAATCAGTAGGCATCCGTTCAATTTCTGCCGAAATCTCACTGAGCCGTTCTTCAAGAGCGGCTTTTTCTTTCACCAGGCGGTTGAAGTGAGTGAGATGAAGTTTTTGTTGCCCCAGCCAGTCTTCAAGCTGCTCGGACGTCATGCCCGGGTTAAAAAAATAGGGTTGCTGCTTTTCGTCTCGCATTGTAGACCTCCAGAAAAGCAAAAACCCCGCCGACTGGCAGGGTTCATAATCAGTTTCATTTGGATGTATGTATCCATGATTAGAAGCATACAGGACGATTTTATGCAAAGTCAATGCTAACGTGTAAAAAATCGTCCCTATCTGTTCCGATCGTATTAATAACTTGTCGCCTTCTCGAATTCTGATGCTGCATGGCGTTCTCCTTTGTGCAGTACATCCACCAGCATTTTATATAACGGCTTCCAGTTACGGGACCACGACGACTGATGGAGGTCCGGTAGACGTTTGAGGATAGCGCGGTGAACGGTCGCAGAAGACACTCTCAAATACCCTTCACCACCACAACGCTCACAGATTTTAAACACCGGCGCCCCATGCTCTTTCGTGGCCCTGCGATCGAGCACCTCCCCTTTACCGCCGCAACGGCAACGAGCACTGATAATTCCCTTGCCTTCGCAAACATCGCAGACTGCCGGTACAACCTCTGTTACCTCTGTCCAGTGCTCCCAGTCAGACGGACGAACGGCACGAGAACGGCTAGCCCAGTATGGTGCCTTACCCCACGGGTACGAAACCTTTCTGGTAACCTGCTCGCGAGTTGTTCGTCCGGTACCACCACAGTTGTGACACGTCACGCTTGTAGCCGCCGAACGGGAGTAATCAGCAAAGGCAAACTGAGCCAGTACCAGCATGCTCCAGCCAAATTCACCACCAGCGGCTTTGCGCACATTTTTCGGTGCAACGTCCATCGCGTGACGCGCCAGCGCCTGAACCGCCAGTTGCTCATCCGTCTTACTGATCCCCGCCTTACCGAAGAAAGCAGCCAGTCCGAACCGTGCGCGGCTGCTGGTCGTGCCGATGGCCGCCATGACATCAGTGCCGGTTATCCGATCCGGGGAAGTTCCTTTCACACTGTCGCTGATGTGCATACCCTGAGGGCTGAAATGTTTTAGCGATGCTTCCAGTTTCATTATGCGGCCCTCTCGATCGAAGAAATTAAAATCTGCCCGGTTTCGCCCCAGACCTTAGTGACGCGAAAGTCCCAGATATGCGCATCATCAGCGAATAAGGCATCCATCAGCGCTTTGATCATGTTGTCGGCGTCTGGTTTATGCTGGTGGGCCTGCCCTTTCATGGTGGCGCGTTTCTTCTGGCTCCAGCTTTTTGGCATTGGCAGAACGAATGTGATGTGGCTACCCGCTTCCGGCATAACAACCTTGTTCAGCCTAACCTCATCGCAGAACGCCCGGTAACGCATAACTGCTGGTCGCGTTTTCCATTTGTCGGCCCGGGTCATTCGTGGCTTACCCATTGGGGTAATATTAAAAATCTGCATGGCCAGTCTGATTACCTTTTGAATAGCGTCGTGGTTGTGATTTAGGCATCGGTGCTGATTTTCGTTTTGCTTCTTCCTGGTCGATCGGCAGGAAATGCCCGTTGTAGAAGCGCCGATATACCGTGCCAAGAACACCATTTCGCTGTTTGGTGATGTTAATTTCCGCGATCCCTTTTGCCGGTGATTCGGGGTTATACACGTCATCGCGATAGAGCATCATGATGATGTCAGCATCCGCCTCAATTTCGCCGGAGTTCTTCAGGTCCGAATTCATTGGGCGCTTATTCGGTCGGGATTCCACGCCTCTCGAAAGCTGGCTCAGCGCCAGAACGGGAGTGCGGTTTGTTTTGGCGAGACGCTTTAACCCCTTCGACAATTCACCCACCGCGAGGTCATAGCGTGCCGTGCTCTGGATCTTAATGAGTAACAGATAATCGATAACCACCAGCGCGGTTTCTGGATGAGCAATCTGATGACTGGTTGCCGTTTGCTGGATCTGCTCAAGCGTCAGATCTGTAGCATCGACCATCCAGATATTGCGCCCGGTAAGATGCCCGATACCTGTAGATAACCGTGCCCAGTCTTCATCTTCAAACTTCGCGGCCGCTTTGAGCCTGGACACTGACATACCACCAGCAGCAGATACCATTCGCTCGCCAATCTGGATGTTGGGCATCTCCATGCTGAAAAACAGTACGCCACGCCCCTGCTCTGATACCTTATCGATAATATCCAGGGCTAGTTCGGTTTTCCCCATCGACGGACGAGCCGCGATGAAGACCAGATCTGTCGGTTCAATGCCACCGGTTTTTTCGTCCAGTTCTTCAATGCCGGTCATCAGAGGTTTGGCCTCTTCCTGCCCCTGATTTCTTGCGTCTACCCGGTCAATTACTGCAGGTAAGATTTCATCAATATGCACAGGTTGAACGGTATCAGGAGTGAGTGAAATTGAAGCGATGGCCTCCTGCGCGACTTTCAACGCTTCGACTGCGTTTTCACCATTGGCAGCATTGCGAATGCCAGCCAACGCTGTCTCGATTACAGCCTCGGCATCACGAACGGCAGCATTACGTTCCAGTGTGGAAACGTAATACGTCAGAGCTGATTTAGCCCATGCGATACGGCTTGACTCGAGTATCGTTGCGCTGTGTTCTGGCATGGTCTCACACAGCAACAGCGGATCTATCACTCCGGTCCCGCGAGCCTGACGACAAATGCCGGAATAAATTTCACGGTACTGACGGACGGAAAATACACTCGCCGGCATACGGGAAAGAATGCCCAGAACCTCAGGGTCGGTATTGCGCAGAAAAATCGCGCCAATTACCGCACCTTCCAGATCATTATTTTTCCATACCGGAGTTATCATGCGGTTACCCCTGCAGCAATTGCGCGATAGCTTTCCCAGCCAAACGCCAGGCGGTTTCGTCCACCATCGGTAACCCTGTCCACGATGCGCTCACCAATGGACTCTTTCAGTTGCTCAAAGGTCAGGTTGCTGATCAGGATGGTCGGGAGTACGCTCTCGTAACGGGCATTGATAACCTCCTGCAGGATGGTCATTTCCGTCGGACTACCGAATTGCACGCCCACCTCATCGATAATCAGCAGATCCAGTGATGCGAAACGCTCGATAACGTCTTCTTCGGTACTGTCAGCACCGTGGCGCCACGTGTTTTTCACAGCCCGGGTCAAGCGCATAACATCGGTGATTTTCACACTGGCCAGATACTCACGAACAATGCTCTTTGCCATCGATACCGCCAGATGGTTCTTTCCTGTCCCGCAGTTCCCGGTCATCACCAGCCCCGTTCCTGCGTTAAGACGCTCCGACCAACTGTTGACGTAGCGCTGGCATGCTGCAAGGTTTTTTGCGGCACCCTGATTAACCGCTTGATAATTACTAAACTCACAGCCCTCAAATCGGCGGGCGATCCCGACGTTGTCCAGCAGGTCAGATACCTGCAACGCACGCAGCCCGGCATCGACTGCCGCCAGCTCATCGCGCACGCACCCCGGGCACAGGGAATGTTTAACATTTTCGGTACCACGAAACGCTTTACCAGTGAGCGACATGCGCTCATAGTCGCCATGTTTTTCGCACACTACGGTGTGGACTTCGCCTGACTCCCAACTTCCCCACTGCCACGGTTTTTTATGTTCTACAGCGAACGCCAGTTCTTCGCGAAATCCTTCGCGTTTCGCCAGCAGTGAATCCCTTTCTTCGCGTTGTTTGATGTTCAGCATTGTGTTTCCCCTTATCACCAGTTGCAGTCTGTTTGTCCGTAATCCTGTTCACTGAAGCCAGATACCGGAAGCACATTGCGACGCCCACCTCCAGGAGCGGACGGAGTCTGCCAGGACTCTTCGAAGTGGCGATCGGGACCGAAGAACGTTGCAGCCTGCTTAACGAACTGTGTGCCTGTATTACCGGTCGTCCGGCAGTATGCCGCGTAGCGCTTGACGCCTTCCAGCATGCCCTCAGGCTTAACACCGTCTTTCAGGCGGGATTTCCAGGCTTTCCAGGCCGCTGTCTTGGAATTGCCACCAGCACGTTTTGGATATGCCTGCCAGGCTGTTTCAAATTCAGGTGAATAATCCTGCTTTGCGGAACGTGCCGGTGCAGAAGCGTTAGCGGATGCGCCAGTTTGTTTTAAAGGATCATTGACTGATTCTTTGACTGGTTCAAAAGAGTGACTGATTCTGGGTGCAGCTCCTGCACTACCCCCTGGTGAATCTCCTGCACTACCTGGTGAATTTCCTGCACCATGTAGTGAAGGATTTGCACTACCCCCTGGTGAATCTCCTGCACTACTAAAATCAAGGCGATAAACGTTGCTTGAATTACCTTTTGGCCCAGTACGAAGTTCCTTTTTTACCAGTCCACATTCGCAAAGGGCCTCAATGTGATTCATCACCGACCGCTTGCTGATCTCGCACTGATCAGCAATATGTTGGTACGAAGGCCAGCACTCCCCCAGATCGCTGGCGTTGTCAGCTAGCTTAAGCAGAACAAGCTTACGCAGTGGATTGCCGACCTGAACTTTCATTGCTTTGACCATCAGTTCCATGCTCATGCTGCACCTGCCAATTCTTTGTCATGGGTAAACCCACCGTTCCAATTCTTTTTCATCGGAAGGTGGCCTTTGAGATAGTGTCGATAAATCCATACCGCGCCTTTGCGCAGCAGGATTGGTTTGAAGGTGTCACGCATCTCACCGTCGTCCTGTTCCACCTGCCCTGGACGCTCGCTGAGGTACCGATCGCGCGCATAGTGATGAACCCGCCATAGTGGACGTCTGGCCTTTGGCTGGTCGTCGTAAAGCCAGCTGTGATCAGCCAGAAATGCGTTAACCTGCTGGACGTTGACACCGTTCAGTTGCTTACAGAACTGGCAAGGGGACATTCCCGGTTGAAAGAGATTTTCAAGATGCTCAATGTACTGCGCCTGCCTGTGGACGTAGGTGATCGCCTTGGTCTTGGCCTCGTACTCATCAGCCCATGCGCGGGCAGATGCGGCCGGGTCATTGAAGTCCGGTAGACTGCTGCTGACTGGCACCAGCTTGCCGGTGCGGAAGTCGAGAAAGGTCTGGTTAACCTGCAAACGAAACGACGGTGAGATCCACCCGGCGTACTCGATGGCCAGCAGTTCGTGGGCAAAAGTGCCAGGATTGATGCCACCTTTAACCGTTTTGATTACTTCCTGACCTAAGCAAGAATTCCTGCTTAGCTCTTCAATCAAGTCCTGCGCCTGTTTGTTGACCAACCAAAGGGATGGTCGCTTTCCATTATCTCCGCCGCTCGCGCGGTGCAAAGCATTCAGGTTAAATCGCCCAGCGGCATCCGTAGTGATTTCAACGCCTGCAATAACGGGCAGTCTTTCAACATTAACGCTTGAAACGTTCGGATGTTTATTGGTATTGTTTTTCATGGAATGATTCCTCGCAGTGTTATTCCGCAGATATGCAGGCAAAGTCAGAACAGGCCGGGCGGAGCCACTTCTCTTCCCGGCTTTTTCTTGCGCACTTTCCTCTCTGCTGTAGTCGTCCGTCCTTCAGCCCACTGGCGCGCGTAGTGGAGGCAATCGTCATATGCTCTACCTTTACGGGTTGCCTGCGACATCCGGCGGTAGTGGTCAACTCCGACCAGCCCCCCCTAAAGCCACCTGCTCAGAAAACCCCTCAGCCGCCAACTGTGCGGCGATATTCTTGCGAATAAAATCTACCGGATTCATACTGTTATCCCCTCCAGAAAATCAAACGAGACAGGACATGGAAAACCCGATCGCTAAACTTGCGCTTAACTACTGGTATAAAGTGCTTATCGCTGGTGGATTCTTTGTGTTCCTGGTTAACGGAACCGGGTTGCTCAGTGCGTACCCAACCGCCGCAACCGGATTTATCTCTCTCGGCTGTGCTTTGTGGGGGATTGGTGAGTGGATTAACCATCCCTACAAGGAGATCATTATTCCCGGCGTTTTCGGTCCTAGCGGTAAGATCTCCGGATACCCGAGATCGGCGAAGCCTGCAGGAATCGCGTTTGATGTTGTTGGTGGCGTTCTTATCGCTCTCGGGATCATTAAACTGCTCTAGCCGCCAGCCAATGAGCGCCACGGAATCTGTGGCTTCATCGATCACAACTGAGCCTGGATGCTGACGATCCAAGTCGCACAACGCCGCCATCAATGATTTGAGGTCTGAATGTTGTTGTGACATGTCACACCCCATTACCCGGGGGCGGGAAAAGCTTTGGCTTATCGGGTCTCAACTCATGAGCGGGAATCCCAGTCAAAGCTGCAACATCAGGGACATGATCCACCCCAACAACACCAACCTTCCTCCAGCGAGAAACAGATGGTTGTTTGATACCGATTGCGCGGGCTAAAGCATTAACCCCGCCAGCAGCATCAATAGCTCTCTCGATTGCTGATTTCATTTTTTTACCCATTTCATTTGATTGCTATCGACAAATAATAGCAATTGCTATTTGAATGAGCAATAGACTTGTTTATCATGCGAGGCTAAAATGTGATAGCGGAGGCTATAAAAATGCAAGAGAGTAAACTTAAGACACTAGCTGACAGACTTAACTACGCAATGAGTGAGATGGGTATGAGCCAAGGGCAATTAGCCAAAGCAGCTGATATGGCGCAACCAACCATATGGCGCATAACATCAGGCAATGCCAGAGGAACAACAAAAATAGTTGAAATAGCGAATGCTTTGGGTGTTCGCTCGGAGTGGTTGTCAAACGGAACTGGGCCGATGAGAGCCGATGCCCAACAACCGACCTCCGTAATTACCAACAAAACAGACCCAAACATCTTCAGAGTTGACGTACTTGACCTCACGGTTAGTGCAGGGCCTGGAATAATTAACAGCGAATTCGTGGAGGTGTTACGCTCCGTGGAATACTCGGTTGAAGATGCGCGCCAAATGTTTAATGGCCGAAAACAGGAACAGATACGCATCATCAACGTTCGTGGAGATAGCATGTCTGGAACAATTGAGCCTGGAGATCTACTTTTCGTCGATATAAGCGTTCAGCACTTTGACGGTGACGGCATTTACGCGTTCATATACGACGATACGTCGCATGTTAAGCGTTTGCAAAAGATGAAAGATAAGCTATTGGTTATCTCTGACAACCATACCTATCGCCCATGGGACCCGATCGAGAAAGAAGAGATGAACAAAATATTCATATTTGGAAAGGTGATCGGCAGCATGCCACAGACGTACAGAAAGCATGGGTAATCCAGCGGAAGGGCAATGAATCTTCCAGTGAATAGTTTCCAACCCGGCCACCGTTCCGGGTTTTATTTACCTCCCTCGCAGTCTCTCCGGCATCCCATAGTTATTGTTTTGAATGATATGAACAATAGTTCTGGGCGTGGAATCCAGACAACTTATAATCGCATCATTACCCTCTCTTTGGTTGTCAGGATTAATCCCAGTACTTTCACAGCATTGTGCGCACATTGCAATTCACAAGGGACTAATAGCTGTTTTTTTATTTTCATATCAATAACATAA
Organism: Citrobacter sp. CFNIH10; assembly: GCF_002934585.1. Taxonomy (NCBI): domain Bacteria; kingdom Pseudomonadati; phylum Pseudomonadota; class Gammaproteobacteria; order Enterobacterales; family Enterobacteriaceae; genus Citrobacter; species Citrobacter sp. CFNIH10. The sequence continues at coordinate 3,224,968 of NZ_CP026216.1, read as the reverse complement.
AAAATAATAGCATCACAAATAGAATTACCTATTGCAATAACCAATAGCACCCTCTATCATTCAACTATCAAGTTAACGTAGAGGTGATAGAAAATGGTTGAACCGATAAAAACATTTAAGGGGTTGTCCATCCGCCCATGCGATGCTTTCAAGAATATATCCTTAATCACTGAAACTGCTAGCTTGCTATCTGCTGTTGACGATGATGGGTATCGTGAAATCAGCGACGTTCTCTTTGCGTTTGTTTGCAATTATGCAGATGAGGCCCGCAAGAACGAATCGGAGAAACTCAAATGAAAACTCCATTAGAAATGCTTAATGACATTGCCGCTCAGATTTCCGAAGGCAGTACTCTTCTGGAAATGATTTATAAAAACACCGAAGAAATGAATGAGGAAACTGATTGCGGCTTAGCCTGCCTCATTCGCTCTTTCGATAAGACCCGTGAAACAGCTTACACATATATCGAAGAGTTAGCAAAAGGCGAAAAGGCAGTTCAGCCCCCCCCCATCGGGAATAGCGATGATATTGCCGATGATATTTTTTATGCCACAGTCAGCGCTGCAAAACTCAGGGAACTGGCTCACGTATATAACGAATCATATTTTTCAGGAAAAGACAGTGATGACGCCGATTGCCTGATGGCATCACTTATTTTCGATAATACGATTAAAGTACATGACTTACTGAAAAGCATCGAAACAAAATTAAATTAATTAATAAGTAGTTTAAATCACACCATCCCTGGTGGGGATACGTGCAACCAAATTTCAGCGAGGTGATATTTATGTTATTCGTTAAGGATAAAGCAGCACACAAGACTGCGCGGTTAATTGCCTCTTACGGTGGTAGCTATCTGCATATTGCCAACCTCTTTCTGCGCAAAGCATATGGGAGGTAAATATGTGGGACCCATCAACAGATGACAGCATTGAAGATGTAGCTAATTCATCCATAAATCTTAATGAACTATTGGACCTGATGCATCTTTGTTTTAAGGAAATGAACCCTCTCCAGACTGAGCAGTTGCTTGGTCTTGCTTTGAACATCTCATCAGATATCGATATCTGGGTGAAGGCAGAGGAAAAACGACGTGAAAAATAACACCATTGAAATTTATCGCCGTCGCATTGCTATTGCAGCATTAAGCCGAATGAAGCGCAAGACTGGCGGTTATTGCCTGTCCGTTAATATGCCTGATGGAAATATTCAGGTTATCGAGATTAACGAAGAATCAATGTCAAAACTTTTGCAGCGCTTCGAAAAACAGGCGCGGACTGAATTTGCAGCAGAGGCGGAAACCTTTATTCGCCAGACATATATAAAAAGTGTCGATATCAATGGACACGCCGAATATCTGACCGAAACCGGGAAGATGATTGTTGACGAGATTTTTGCGGAATTAATTAAACACGCGAAAGAGAAATACGTATGTGGAGGAATTAACTGATGACCTCACAACAAACAATTATGCACGGGATTCAGATCCCCCCCCCCCCCAGTCATCAACGTGGATCTGCATGTTCTTCCGGACTTCACCGGGCGCATTGTTCTTTATATCGAAAACGGTCGTGTCACATGCGATCGCCGACTTTTTGAAGACGAACACATTTGCGCTCTGGACACTTTTATCGAAATGGCTCGCGAAATGGAGCTACGCATTGAAGAGGTTACTGGTGGCACTGACAGCAATTCGAATACCTGAACGCGTACACCTGCAGGCAATGCAGGTCCTGCTGCGATACCGGCGAAAGCGAATCTATGCGCGACGTATGCGAAGGACCGGGTATCTCAGCCTGAAGGTTAATCCGCGCTGGAGGCTGTTATCGAAAGACGATGGCCGGAACTGGGAAGTAATGACGCATGAACGATACAACAAAGTTAAGGATCGGAAATGAACGATAAACGCATCAACACTACCTCAATTGACAGCGCTTTTGCCAAAGAGTTGCAGCCCGTTTATGTCGTTTCAAGGCACGGGTATTCGCGCCGTTTCCTCAGCAGAAGGGCAGCGCTCAACAACCTTGCTCACTACATGGTAACCAAAACATTTTGGCGGGCTGGATTGAATACCAACGAACCAGATGAGCCTGCTTTCAGCAATGGTGTCCTCGTGAATCGTATGGGCCAACACACACAGCAATATCTTTTTGCACATAACCGCTGCGTTCGTCGTCTGCGCCGCATCCTGGCTCGTAAGCGCGATATGCAGAAGTGGTGCGAGAAATGGGACGCCATGCATGACCGCTACGTGAAAGAGCGCGAAGAACTTCAGTCCAGCAAGCCGGAGGGTGTTCGATGAGCAGTAAATACGACATTCCAGAAGCTACGCCAAACGGCATCAAAATCGGGAACCGTGTAATTGGCTGGTCTGGCGCGGTTAAACAGTTCGATGGTCCGCGCTTTGACTCCCGGCCATCGGAAGGGTTGCGTTGGTTAGCCTGCATTATGGATGCCTTTGCTTCTGGCTGGGTAGCTTTGGGCGTCAGAAAGGAACTCATCCTGTGGCGCTGGCTTGTGGCAACGGTGTTCATCAACGAGGAGAGGGATAGGAACGGCACTATTGATATCCCTAATGAGTCTGGAGGTGTCGACACCGCAGTTATTTATTCTGGTAAGAAAGGCGATCTGAGTATCTATCCTGGCCCACTGCGCTTTTCTCTTGCCAACCACGTAGAAAGTATCGCGATTGAGAAATACGGAGTGGAGAAGGGTTCAATGATGGCCCTTCGCATGTACCAGAACATGGTAATAGCAGATCCAGAAGACGGATTCAGGATGTCACCCTTTGGACGAGAGGGGCTTGAGATGCTTCACGATGACTACATCGGAATGATTAAAACCAGCGGCATGCCAGAAATGCCAGTTATGCACTGAGGGAACTGATGATGAATAACCAGCTGATGACATTTAGTTCAGAAGAGCTCGATTTTTCGATGAGTGGGGTCCTCTACGAAGGAAAACCAGCATTTGACGCAGTTGAATTGGCTAAGTCGCTTGGGTATACGAACCCAGCAAAAGCACTGAAAGACCATTGTAAGTATCTGATTAAACTTAATTATAACGAATCGTTAGAATTGGGATTTGGTGAAAAACCACGTGGCACTCAACTTGCCGGTCAGGCTGATTTGTTCCGACTGATCCTGCGTAGCCAGCTCCCATCCGCTGAACGTGTGCAGGACTGGGTTTGTGAGGATGTACTCCCTGCCATCATGACTACGGGCACATACAGCAAAGAAATGCCAGTAACTAAATCACACCAGCAGGGGAGCTGCATGAATAACGATATTCTTTCGTTGGCCCGAGTGGTTGCCGAAGCAACCGCATCAGCGACGATGAAAGCGGTAATGGAAGTCAGCGGTACCAGCCTGGTTGCTGCTGCGACCGTATCTCCCGCAGTGCCACAGCAACGCATCAGTTCGACTGAATTCGTGAATACCGATGCTGAGTTCGTTCCGGTGCATAAGATTTCGTGGGAAACCGGTCTGTCCGATCCTTCCTGCCGTCGCCTCGTTCGGTTCGCAAACCTGCCATCCAGGCAATTACCAGGCGTTCGCGGTCTGTGCGTGCATCGTGAATCATTCATGCACGCCTTCCAGGTTCTGCTGGAAGAATCCACTCCCCCGGGCGGTAAGCGCAAGCGCTGGCAGCATACGGAGTTTGGCGGATTCGTTCTGCGTAAGGCACCAGTAAACGCGAATGATGAGAGTGCTGTATGAAGATCCAATATCAGGACTACGGCGCCGCAGCGAACATCGTGATCACCAGTACCGTGTTTGAGTTCCGGAAGCATAACCGCGTGGTTGATGCCACTCTGTTCTGCACGCCAGGCATCATTGCAACCCGTAGCGGCGTGCTTTTCATGAAGTCGGTTTTGTCCGGTAAATCTCTCGACATGTTGCGAGCCTACAAGACAATCCAGCGAGAGGCGACACGATGAGCAAAATTCAGAACCCTGTCGTGCTTATCTATAAGCGCGAAAACAGTGATACCTACGCTGTCGCGATCACCAATGGCAGCCAGGACTATCACGACGCCGTTCTGATGGCGACGATGGAACCGGATATGGCCGGTGATGATGTAGATACCTGGAGCAAAACCGGTTACTACATGGCGGCGGAGATTCAGCGCTTACGCCAGCAGTTGATCGCCCCTTTAAGTATTGGGGAGTTAATTCAGCGTCTTGAATCGCAGACTGGCGACCACTGGGAGAGAGTGGTTTGCGATGTCACTTCTGGTAAACCGTTGACCATCACCCTGCCAGATATCACGTCAAAGGCGTTCTGGAGCGGTACCGGGAAAAGCGAGGTATTCCATCCGGAAAGCTATAAGCGCTGGGTAAAGGAAGCTATAGAACGAGCCTGTGTTATCGCAGGGATCGGTGTGGAGGTGAAGTGATGCAAAAATCATTTATCAATACAGACAATCTGAACTCTGTAAATGACTGCCTCCAGCAACTGGTAATCGCTGAAGAAACACAACTGAGCATTGAAGACCAGTTGTCCAACTCAAACAGTAGTAGTGAATGGAGTGCGTGGCGCAAAAAGGCAGAGAATGCCTTACGGGTTGTAAAAGCGAAGCGTCGCATCATCACAGCCCGTCTTGCTGTTCTCCGCCAGATTGAAAAAGAAAACAACATGCAACTCCACCAGCGACACAACGATTACCTGGTTGCTGAGTTGAAAAAGATTGTTACGCCGTCGTCGTTTGAGCGTTGCGTTCGTCGGGTTGATGAAAAATTGGAGGGATCAATTGAATAAGGCATTTGAAACCTGGGTGCGCCAGCGGTACGGAAACCGCTACGACCTCTCGAGGGATCAGGAGGGGTTCTACTGCCGGGAAGTGGTTAAACGAATGTTTGAAGTCTGGTGCCACTGCCGTGGCCTGAATGTAGTGTGAGGTGGGTATGTCAAATGTGATTATGCTGGTACCTAACGACTGGGTAACTGAAAAAGTTTTGATATCTGTAACCGGGCTTAAGCCCGGTACCATCACCCGCGCTCGTAAGGAGTCATGGCTACTTGGCAGGGAGTACGTTCATGTCTCACCAGATGGAAATCCGAAGCCATCAAGTGAGTGCATGTACAACAGGAAAGCAGTCGATCTCTGGATCGAGGCGCAGAAAAAAAATCAACCAGGTGCGCAAAGAGCATGAAAAGCAGTACACTCGTTGATGCTCCTGGACGTCAGGAGGGCTTAATGGCTAATACATCATACCCGACAGGCGTCGAAAACCACGGCGGTTCACTCCGCATCTGGTTTCTGTATAAAGGTAAACGTGTCAGGGAAAACCTCGGTGTCCCTGATACTGTCAAAAACCGCAAGATAGCCGGTGAGCTTCGTTCCTCGGTTTGTTTTGCAATAAGGATGGGGAATTTTAACTATGCGGAAAAATTCCCAAACTCACCGAACCTTGCCAGGTTTGGTCAGGATAGAAAGGAAATTACTGTGCTGGAGCTTACCGAAAGATGGTCTGAACTGAAGAGAATGGAGATCAGCTCAAACACCATGAGTAGGTATGAATCCATCATAAAAAACATGCTTCCACGTATCGGCGAAAACAAAATGGTTTCTGCGGTGACCACTGAGGATTTACTGTATGTGAGGAAGGAGTTGCTGACGGGTTTTCATGTAATGAAGAAGGATCACCGGACACAGGTGAAAGGTCGAAAGTCGTCCACGGTGAATAATTACATGATGCTGATGGCCGAGATCTTCCAGTTTGGAGCTGATAATGGTTACGCAAAGGAAAACCCGTTTAGCGGAATTAACCGACTCAGGAAGGCAAAGGACGAACCAGATCCACTCACATCTGAAGAGTTCATCAGGTTCATTCAGTCATGCGGCCACCAGCAGATGAGGAATCTCTGGTCGCTTGCCGTCTATACCGGAATGAGGCATGGGGAGTTATGCGGTCTGGCATGGGAAGATATCGATCTAACTGCGGGCACCATTACGGTTAAGCGCAACCTCACTCAAACGTATGAGTTCACCCTGCCAAAAACCGAGGCAGGCACTGACAGGGTGATTTATCTCATTCAACCAGCTATTGATGCCCTGAGGAATCAAGCCCAACTGACGCGCCTTGGCCGGCAGTACGAGGTTGAAGTGAAGTTGCGGGAATATGGCCAGTCAGTCATACATCCATGCACTTTCGTTTTCAGCCCTCAATGCGTCAAACGTGGGCCCAGAAGAGGATATCACTACGCGGTTAATTCGATAAATAAAATTTGGGCGCCGATAATCAAGCGCGCTGGTATTCGTTACCGCAACGCATACCAGTCACGACATACTTATGCGTGCTGGTCATTGTCAGCAGGTGCGAACCCAAACTTTATAGCAACTCAAATGGGGCATACAGATGCACAGATGGTTTACAAGGTGTATGGAAAGTGGATGTCAGAGAAGAGCGCCGAACAGGTTACTCTGCTCAACCAGGCGCTTTCACACATTGCCCCATCACTGCCCCAAAGCATGAAAGTGGCGCAGTAGAAAACCTTAAATTCAAGTGGTTAGCAGACATGTTGCTACATTTTTATAACACGAGGCACGAAATGCACTCGACCCTAACGTCAGCTTATGGTGTGATCAGAGTTCAATAAATCGCTAAACAAGGTATACTCCAGCGGTTTTCTTAGTTGTTTATTGTACTAAACGCTCCCGTGAGAGGATGCTACTGCGCACCTATGACACAATTCGCTTCTCCTGTTCTGCACTCGTTGCTGGATACAGATGCTTATAAGTTGCATATGCAGCAAGCCGTATTTCACCACTACTATGATGTGCAAGTAGCGGCTGAATTTCGTTGCCGAGGCGACGACCTGCTGGGTATTTATGCCGACACCATTCGCGAGCAGGTTAATGCTATGCAGCATCTGCGCCTGCAGGATGAAGAGTACCAGTGGCTCTCCGGCCTGCCCTTCTTCAAAGCGGATTACCTCAACTGGCTGCGCGATTTTCGCTATAACCCGCAACAGGTATCCATCAGCAACGACAACGGGAAGCTGAATATCCGCTTAACTGGCCCATGGCGTGAAGTCATCATGTGGGAAGTCCCACTGCTGGCGGTGATCAGTGAGCTGGTCCATCGGTATCGCTCACCAGAAGTGGGTGTCGCGCAGGCCCTCGATACGCTGGAGACGAAACTAGTCGATTTCTCTGCTTTAACGTCAAGTCTCGATATGTCCCGCTTCCACCTGATGGATTTCGGCACTCGTCGCCGTTTTTCCCGTGAAGTGCAACAGGCTATCGTTAAGCGTTTACAGCAGGAGTCGTGGTTTGTTGGCACCAGTAACTACGATCTGGCGCGTCGTTTGTCGCTAACCCCGATGGGCACACAGGCGCACGAGTGGTTCCAGGCGCATCAACAGATAAGCCCTGAACTGGCAACCAGTCAACGCGCCGCTCTCGCCGCATGGCTGAATGAATATCCGGATCAGCTAGGTATTGCGCTGACCGACTGCATCACAATGGATGCGTTCTTACGCGATTTTGGCAGCGAATTTGCCACCCGTTACCAGGGACTGCGCCATGACTCTGGCGATCCGGTTGAATGGGGTGAAAAAGCTATCGCTCACTATGAAAAGTTAGGTATAGACCCGCACAGCAAAACGCTGGTCTTTTCCGACAATCTGGATCTGAATAAAGCCGTCGATCTTTACCGGCATTTCTCATCCCGCGTGCAGTTGAGTTTTGGTATTGGCACGCGTCTGACGTGCGATATTCCGCAGGTTAAGCCGCTTAACATCGTGATCAAACTGGTGGAGTGCAACGGTAAACCGGTTGCCAAACTGTCTGATAGTCCGGGCAAAACCATTTGCCACGACAAAGCTTTTGTTCGCGCATTGCGCAAAGCGTTTGATTTACCGCATATCAAAAAAGCCAGTTAATCCTGCCAGGGAGCCGCTTCGGCTCCCTTTTAGCATTTATTTCTGAATTCTTTTCTTTTCCTGTTAATTCTACTTGTCTGATTGCAGATGCCAGGTAACATAGGAAATCCCCATTCCGGGGAACATGTGTTTATATATCGGACTATTAACAGAGAGAATATTATGAGCGTTGTGCCTGTAGCCGACGTACTCCAGGGCCGCGTAGCCGTTGACAGCGAAGTCACCGTGCGCGGATGGGTACGTACCCGCCGAGATTCAAAAGCTGGCATCTCCTTCCTCGCCGTTTATGACGGTTCCTGCTTTGATCCTGTACAGGCCGTCATTAATAATTCTCTGCCCAATTACAATGAAGAAGTGCTGCGTCTGACCACCGGCTGCTCCGTTATCGTCACCGGCAAGGTTGTGGCCTCTCCGGGACAAGGACAGAGTTTTGAGATCCAGGCCTCTGAGGTTGAAGTTAGCGGTTGGGTTGAAGATCCAGACACCTACCCGATGGCGGCGAAACGTCACAGCATCGAGTACCTGCGTGAAGTTGCGCACCTGCGTCCGCGTACCAACATGATTGGTGCCGTTGCACGTGTTCGCCACACGCTGGCCCAGGCGCTGCACCGTTTCTTTGATGAGCAGGGCTTCTTCTGGGTTTCCACTCCGCTGATCACCGCATCCGATACCGAAGGTGCTGGTGAGATGTTCCGCGTGTCGACGCTGGATCTGGAAAACCTGCCGCGTGACGATCAGGGCAAAGTGGATTTCGACAAAGACTTCTTTGGTAAAGAGTCCTTCCTGACCGTATCCGGCCAGTTGAACGGTGAAACTTACGCCTGTGCGCTGTCGAAAATCTATACTTTCGGCCCGACTTTCCGTGCGGAAAATTCCAACACCAGCCGTCACCTGGCGGAGTTCTGGATGCTGGAGCCGGAAGTGGCGTTCGCCAACCTGAGCGATATCGCCGGCCTGGCGGAAGGCATGCTGAAATATGCCTTCAAAGCCGTACTGACCGAGCGTGCTGACGACATGAAGTTCTTTGCCGAGCGCGTAGATAAAGAGGCGATTAGCCGTCTGGAACGTTTCATTGAAGCGGATTTCGCCCAGGTAGATTACACCGATGCAATCGTTATTCTGGAAGAGTGCATTAAGAAAGGCAGAAAGTTTGAGAACCCGGTTTACTGGGGTGTCGATCTCTCCTCCGAGCACGAACGTTATCTGGCAGAAGAACACTTTAAGGCACCAGTGGTAGTGAAAAACTATCCGAAAGATATTAAAGCGTTCTATATGCGCCTGAACGAAGATGGAAAAACCGTTGCCGCGATGGACGTTCTGGCGCCGGGTATCGGTGAAATCATCGGTGGTTCTCAGCGTGAAGAGCGTCTGGATGTGCTGGATGCGCGCATGCTTGAAATGGGTCTCAATAAAGAAGATTACTGGTGGTATCGCGATCTGCGCCGCTACGGTACCGTGCCGCACTCCGGCTTCGGTCTCGGCTTTGAGCGCCTGATCGCCTACGTCACCGGCGTACAGAACGTTCGTGACGTGATTGCCTTCCCGCGTACACCGCGTAATGCGACGTTCTAAGATCGTTCACAAAAAGGCCAGCGTTGCTGGCTTTTTTATTGCCTGAAATGTCAGTTTTTGCGAGTAATAAGTAAGCAATTCTAAGATCAACCCCGATATCCCCCACTCCTGTTACCTGATATTACGTTGTAATATTTCTGAACAAAAAATAAACCGTAGTATTCTTGCGGATTAGTATTTACTCATCCATTAGCACGTTTTTTAAACAATCCAACAGCATTCCAGACGTCCAGATAATGCCATAAGCAAAACTGGAAATGTCTATTTTCTGTACATTGTTTTTCTTTTATTCAAATTAAAGATAAGAAAATCATATAAATAGATATAAGTGGTGTGTTCTGGCGCTGAAATCGTTTCGAAATTTGATATCGTTCACAAAGTTCCAAAAATGAAATAATTAGTTACACATTTTTTCTTTCTGAAACTAATTCTTTATCTTTGTAGCACTTTCACGGTAGCGAAACGTTAGTTTGAATGGAAAGATGCCTGTCAGACACATAAAGACACCAAACTCTCATCAATAGTTCCGTAAATTTTTATTGACGTAATTTATTGACGGCAGTGGCAGGTGTCATAAAAAAACCATGAGGGTAATAAATAATGATGAAGCGCAATATTCTGGCAGTGGTTATCCCTGCCCTGCTGGTAGCCGGTGCAGCTAACGCTGCAGAAATCTACAACAAAGACGGCAACAAACTGGACCTGTACGGTAAGCGGTAGGTCTGCACTATTTTTCTGATAACAAAGGCAACGACGGCGACCAGACTTATGCTCGTCTTGGTTTCAAAGGGGAAACTCAGATCAATGACCAACTGACCGGTTACGGCCAGTGGGAATATAACTTCGCCGGTAACAACTCTGAAGGCGGTTCTGACGCACAGAACAACAACAAAACCCGTCTGGCGTTCGCCGGTCTGAAATTCGGTGATGCGGGCTCCTTCGACTATGGTCGTAACTACGGTATCGTTTACGATGCACTGGGTTACACCGATATGCTGCCAGAATTCGGCGGTGATACTGCATACAGCGATAACTTCTTCGTTGGCCGTGTTGGTGGTGTAGCAACTTACCGTAACGCTAACTTCTTCGGTCTGGTTGATGGCCTGAACTTCGGTGTTCAGTACCTGGGCAAAAACGAGCGCGCAAGCAGCTACGAAGTTGACGCTACCGATCCGACCAGCACCAACTTCAGCGATGTTCGTCGTTCTAATGGTGACGGCGTTGGCGGCTCCATCAGCTATGAGTTCGAAGGCTTCGCTGTTGTAGGTGCTTACGGTGCAGCTGACCGTACTAATGCACAGCAAGATCCGGCACTGCGTGGCAGTGGCGAAAAAGCTGAGCAGTGGGCGACCGGTCTGAAATATGACGCGAACAACATCTACCTGGCGACCAACTACGGTGAAACCCGTAACGCTACTCCGATCAGCGGTGGTTTCGCCAACAAAACTCAGGACTTCTTCGTGGTCGCTCAGTACCAGTTCGATTTCGGCCTGCGTCCGTCCATCTCCTACAACAAATCTAAAGCGAAAGACGTAGAAGGTGTCGGTAGCGAAGATCTGGTGAACTACATTGAAGTGGGTGCCACCTACTACTTCAACAAAAACATGTCCACCTATGTTGACTACCAGATCAACCAGATTGATTCTGACAACAAACTGGGCGTGAACTCTGACGACACCGTTGCTCTGGGTATCGTATACCAGTTCTAATAGCAGACCCCTTTGCTAAATGCCTAAAAAACAGGACTTCGGTCCTGTTTTTTTATGCCTGTCAGCAAAATCTTGCGACTTCAAAAAACCTTCAGGCTTTTCATCACTAACGGTTGGCATTTTGTAAATCTACCGTTAACCTGATAACGGATTTCCCTTCTGTAACCACAATGGAACCTCGTCATGTTTGAGAACATTACTGCCGCCCCTGCCGACCCCATTCTGGGTCTGGCCGATCTGTTTCGTGCTGATGACCGTCCTTCGAAAATTAACCTTGGGATCGGTGTCTATAAAGATGAAACTGGCAAAACGCCAGTGCTGACCAGCGTTAAAAAAGCCGAGCAATACTTACTCGAAAATGAAACAACAAAAAACTACCTCGGCATTGACGGTATTCCGGAATTTGGCCGTTGCACGCAGGAGCTGCTGTTCGGCAAAGGTAGTCATCTTATCAATGACAAACGCGCACGCACGGCGCAAACGCCGGGCGGCACCGGCGCGCTACGCGTTGCTGCCGACTTCCTGGCAAAAAATACGGCAGTAAAACGCGTCTGGGTGAGCAACCCAAGCTGGCCGAACCATAAGAGCGTGTTTAACTCCGCCGGGCTGGAAGTACGCGAGTACGCTTATTACGACGCAGAAAACCATTCACTCGACTTCGATGCGCTGCGAAACAGCCTGAGCGAAGCACAGGCGGGCGATGTGGTGCTATTCCACGGTTGCTGCCATAACCCAACCGGTATTGATCCTACGCTTGAGCAGTGGCAAACCCTGGCACAGCTTTCCGTCGAGAAAGGCTGGTTGCCGCTGTTTGACTTCGCGTATCAGGGCTTCGCCCGTGGTCTGGAAGAAGATGCGGAAGGACTGCGCGCGTTCTCCGCGCTGCACAAAGAGCTGATTGTCGCGAGCTCCTACTCCAAGAACTTTGGCCTGTACAACGAACGTGTGGGTGCCTGTACGTTGGTTGCGGCAGATGCGGAAACCGTTGACCGCGCCTTCAGCCAGATGAAATCCGCCATTCGTGCGAACTACTCTAACCCGCCAGCCCACGGCGCATCAGTGGTTGCCACAATTCTCAGCAACGATGCGCTGCGCGCAATCTGGGAACAGGAACTGACCGACATGCGCCAGCGCATTCAGCGTATGCGTCTGCTGTTTGTGAACACCCTGCAAGAGAAAGGGGCTGAACGCGATTTCAGCTTCATCATCAAACAAAACGGCATGTTCTCATTCAGCGGCCTGACCAAAGAGCAGGTTCTGCGTCTGCGTGAAGAGTTTGGCGTTTATGCGGTGGCTTCTGGTCGCGTCAACGTTGCCGGAATGACGCCTGATAACATGGCGCCGCTGTGCGAAGCCATTGTTGCCGTGCTGTAAGACGTGCGATAAAAGCAAAGCCCGCGATAAGCGGGCTTTTTAATGGGGATTACCAGACAGGCATTTCATCCTGCAGGAACGGATTGTGCAACCGTTCATAGCCCAGCGTCGACAGCGGGCCATGACCCGGAATAAACGTCACGTCATCGCCTAACGGCAACAGCTTACGTTTGATCGAGTCAATCAACTGGCTGTGATCGCCGCGCGGGAAATCACTGCGCCCGACTCCACCTTTAAAAATCACGTCGCCTGAGATAAGAAGTTGCGACTGCTCATCAAAGAAAACAACGTGTCCAGGCGTATGGCCCGGGCAATGCAACACCTGTAAAGTCACATTCCCTACGCTGACACGATCTCCTTCGTTAAGCCAACGGTCGGGCGTCAGTGGCTGACATTCGCCGAGGCCAAACATGCGACTCTGTGCAGGCAAACCCTGCAGCCAGAACTCATCTTCTTTTTCCGGACCGATAACCGGTACTCCGTAGTGTTGCGCCAGTTCCGCCGCGGCACCCACATGATCGAGGTGTCCGTGAGTGAGCAGGATCTGCGTCAACGTGATGCCGCTGGCATCCACTTCCTGTTTGATTTTTTCAGCATCGCCGCCGGGATCGACAAGCGCTGCCAGACGCGTTTGCTCACACCAGATCAAAGAACAGTTCTGGGAGAACGCGGTGACCGGAATAATACGATAGTTCATACTGCTCCTGTTTCGTTAATCACCAGTGCCGCGCCGGCCCGGTGTCAATATGCACAAAGTTACTGCGTGGGTAGTATCCTACACCACCTGCGCGCATAGATAACGCGGCTTTGCGAATATTACTTAACGAAATGCCTTCAATATGAAAATCCATGGCCTGGCCTTTGGTGTGATAGCTTTGTTTCGCAACCCCACGGCTGTGCGCACGCAATTCATTGTTGGTATCCAGTGAACGATAACCGGAAATCAGTTGAACGGGCTTACGTGTTCCCAACAGCCCTTGCAGGCGGAAAAGCTGATCGAAGAGTCTGGGATCGATGGACTTCACCTTATTCGCGCGATAGTCACGGAAAAAATGGTTAAGTTTGGCTAATTCATCCTGAATATAAGCTCTGCCATCAAAAAATTCCGCTTTAATTGACTCTCCGGTGTTGAGGTTGCTCAGAGTCAAAATACGCGGACGCGGGGTAGAGAGTGTGGCAAACGCAGGCACAGGCAAGATGGCAGCTCCGAGGGCAGCGCCACCTAACGCCAGCAGTTTGCGGCGATTAGCGTCAAATTTGTCCATGGTTTAAGGTCTACAGGTCAATGTTATCGTCTATATGCTTTAGCGCACGATAGGCACCTTAACTGGCATCAAAGCCGCCGTCAAGTTGGCCCAACCCCAGCAATGACGGGGCTTCTGGGCCGATGCCCCTGTCACTGCCAATTATTACGACAACAGATTAACCAGAACTTCTTCATTTACCTGATTAATTGTTCTGCTTTTGCCACAATTTGTGCGCTGGATCGCGCTGTCAGATCATAATTGTAAATATCTGTACGATACTGGGTACGCCCGTCCGCGCCAACAAACGCCGTCAGGTAATACAGATTGACCGGGATAGTCTGACGAATATTGACGTAGCGCGTGTCGCCCTGCTTCAGCGCATCGGAAATTCGCGTATCGTTCCAGCCCGCATCCTGTAACAGCATGTTTGCCAGTTCAGAAGCCTTGTTCACACGCACGCAACCGGAACTAAGCGCCCGGGAATCCTTCTGGAACAAATTATGGTTAGGCGTGTCGTGCAGATAAATTGCATCGGAACTTGGCATATTGAACTTGTAGCGGCCCAACGAGTTACGCGCTCCCGGCGCCTGCTGGAAACGGAACGGTAAATTTGACGGCGTGATGGTTGACCAGTCAACCTGCCACGGATCAATCGCTTCTCTGCTGTTCCAGCCCCGCATCACGGTATAGCCGTGACGTTCAAGGTAGCCAGGATCGTTCCACAGCTTGGGCAGAATATCCTTACGCGCCAGCGTCGGCGGGACGTTCCATGGCGGATTGACCACCACGTTATTCAGCGCGCTGCTCATCATCGGCGTTTTACGATCGGGACGACCGACAATCACCCTGGACGCCAGCACCTGATTACCATTCTGATAATAAACCAGCGAATACGCCGGAATATTCACCATAATACCCGTCGACAGTTCAGATGGAAGCAAACGCAGACGCTGGATATTGAGCGCCAGTACCCCTGCACGCTGCGCGGGGGTCACGTTCAGCCAGTCGCGGGTAGCCGGGCCAATAGCGCCATCTGCGCCCAACCCTTGCCACGTCTGGAAGCGTTTTACCGCTTCAACCAGCTCTTTATCATACGCAGCACGGACAGCCGGTGCTGGCTTACTGCGCGGCGCAGTCTGTTTTGCCGTGTCAGCGCTCGGGGTTTCAACGGCAACGGCTGACGGGCTGACCACCGCTTCTGACGGGGTCTCATCTCCCGGCAGCGCAATTTTCGGTCCGCCTTCCAGCATCCCGGTACGTTGCAGTATTTCCCGCAGCGCAGGCACGTCGTTGCTCCACTGACCCGGTCGTAGCGTTGCTTTGCCGGTCAGTTGCGGCCATGGACGTGAATCACCCACCAGCGCTAATAGCGACGCGTGCATTGACGCATACTGCGGGTGCTGAGGTGCCAGCCCGGCAATAAACGTCGGAAGTTGTCCATTATCCAGCGCAACCTGCCACTGATTGATGACCGACAGCGGTGGCGTCGCCAGTGCATACGGTTTACTGCTGTACAGCCAGCGGTTGCCTTTGACCGGAATATTGGCGATCAGATGGAGATACCCCATCATCGCATCAGACAACACCAGATCGCGCGCGATGCCGTTAACGGCAGGATCGGTCAGTAACGCCACCCAGGTGGTGAACTGAGGCTGGAAGCCCGCAATAGCGACCTCTGCCAGCTGTTGCTGGAACGCTTTGACGGCTTCGCGATTTTCCCACATGGGTTTCATATCGCGCGCCGCATAAAGCAGTTCAAGCTGATTCATATAGACAGGCGTATAGCCTGAAGGAAGTTGCGACTGAAGCTCAGCTCGCGCCTTTTCCGCCGCCCCCTCAGGGAGTGGCTGCAGACCCGCCATCACCGCCGTTGCGCCAGATTGCGCCTGCGGCTGAGCGAGACTCTGTTCACTGACAACGACAGGGCTGTCGCCAGGTATCACTTCAGGCTCATCAGCCTGAACACTGGACAGTGGAGCGAATACTACGGCCAGGCATAAACTTATTGCCGAGAACCGACGACCACCAATTTTATTAAGCAACATCCCTTGCCCTCTGGTTACATTACGACATGCTCACATCTACCGGAGCTTTCCTACATTATAGAAAGGCTGATATGCGATTGCCTAACCTAATGTAAAGAAGTTTAAAGAAAATGCACCTGAAATCCATAGTTTAAGAAATGCAAAAGACGGCTTTTCAGCCGTCTTTAAGGTTTTAGCTGGCCTCTGACGGGGCATCAGCCTCGCCGGGGAGAGGATCCGGTAACTGCGGCGCAAACCCGCGCAGACCAACCACATGAACGTGTTCCGTATTCTGGAAGACTTTACGCACCAGCTTATAGGTGGTGCCCTTCTCCGGACTGATGTTTTCCGGCGCCGCGATGATGAGCTGCATCTGCAGACGCTCACACAGCTCAAACAACGTCGCGATGGAGCGCGCATCCAGACGGGCGGCTTCATCGAGGAACAGCAGACGGCACGGGGAGATATCTTTCCCGCGCAGACGGCGCGCTTCATCTTCCCAGCTTTGAACCACCATCACCAGGATCGACATCCCGGTCCCGATCGCTTCACCGGTCGATAGCGCACCGGACTCTGCACGCAGCCAGCCGTCAGAACCACGGTTAACTTCCACTTCCATTTCGAGATAGTTACGGTAATCCAGTAACTCCTCGCCAATGGTTTGCGGCGTACGCTGTCCCATGTCGATTTGCGGGTTCAGGCGTTGATAAAGTTTCGCCAGCGCTTCTGAGAAGGTCAGGCGGTTGCTGTTGAACAGATCCTGATGCTGCTCATGCTGTTCAGACAGCACTTCCAGCAGCGTGGCATGGGTTTCACGCACATTCACGTTCAGACGCACGCTGTGAACCTGACCGAACGACACGCTCTGCAACCCCTGGTTGAGCTGACGAATACGGTTCTGCTCGCGCTGGATGGTCTTGCGAATAATGTTCGCCACGCTACGTGAGCTGATCGCCAGTTTCTGTTCACGGGAGGTCAGTTCTTCGGTCAGGCGGCCCAGCTCGATTTCCATCTGTTCGATGGCTTCCACTGGATCGTCGGTACGAATGATATCCTGACGGATACGCTCGCGCAGATGCTGATACACTGCGACAAAGAACTGGATCTTACGTTCCGGACGTTTCGGATCTTCCGACAGACGCAGGACATCACGCAGATGTTCGTTATCAGCGACCGCCAGACGCAGCGCACCCAGCGCCTTATCCGACATGGAGCGCAGATCATCACCGGAAAGATAGGCCAGCTCGCGACGATGCAAACGACGCTCGACGCCGCTGTCTTTCACCAGTCGCATCACGGCGCACCAGCCTGCTTTCGCGGTTACCACCTGCTCACGCATTTCGTGGTAATCGCGTTCCAGTTTGCGCAGTTTGCGGGTCAGGTTATCCATCTCCGCTTCACAGAAGGTAAGCGCTTTTTCGAGCTGGTTACGCCGCGTACGGTTGTTGCTGAGCTGCGAATGCAGTTCATCGCGACGAATGCGCGCACGCTCTTCCGCTCCGCTGTCGGCACGCACGCCAATATCCTGCAATTCACGCTGCAAATCGTTAAGCAGCTCTTTCTTGGTATCGTAAGAGCTTTTCAGCGAAGCCAGAACCTGATTGTACTGACTCAGTTGCGCCGCATGACCACGCAGGGCTTCACGGGCGCGGGTACGTTCAGCTTCCGCATGTTCCAGGCGCTCACGCAGTTTTTCGTTCAGATCGCTGTTGCCGCTGAGCATTTCCGCTGAGTCGGAATAGCCGAAGTGTGCACGACGCTGGACCACTTCGGTCAGCGCAAACGCCTGCTGACGCGCATCGCGCTGCGTCTGCTGGGAGTACGCGTAATCTTCTTTCAGTTGTTCAAACTGTTCCGGGTCGCTCTGCAACACCGACACCATCGGTTCCAGTTTCGCCAGTTGGTTGCCGTGCTGCTGTACAAAGCGCGCGGCTTCTTGCGCTTCATCCAGACGCTCGCGGATCTCTTCGACGCGATCCGCCAGACTGTCGTCAGCCAGCAAATTCAGACGCGGCAGCAGGCGGTTAAGCGCGGCAACGCCCTCTTTCGCCTGTTCGTACTGCAGACGCTGCTGCTGGTTTTCGTTTTCGTGGGCGGTCAACGCACGTTCCAGCTCAACGCGACGGCTGTTGAGCTGGCGAATTTCGGCTTCCGGATCGGATTCAAAAGCCACCGAAAGATGGCTGCCAATGAAGCGGCTGAACGCCTGATGCAGACGCTGCGTTTTCTGAACGTCAAAAGAGAGCGTGGCAAAACGCTCGGATAATCCTTCACGCTCGGCATGCAGCGTTTCGATGCGGTTTTCTCGCGCCGCACGGCCAAACAGCGGTACGGACGGGAAGCGCGAGTAGCGCCACTGGCGATCGGCAATCTTCACCACCACCGCTTTTTCCAGTTCGTCGACGCTGAAGACGCTGTCATCAAATGACTGCGGATCCCCTTCGATCAGATACAAATCTTCCGGGCAATCCGTCAACCCTTCCAGTTGTTCAGCGATCAGGGACAGATCCGGCACCACGATGGCGTGACGCGACGGACCATACAACGCGGAGAAGTACGGCGCATCTTCAAGACTGACGTCGTCATAGATTTCTGACAGCAGCACGCCGCCAAAGCGTTCCGCCAGCGCGTTCAGACGCTGATCTTCCGAGCCACCAGGCTGGCTTAAGCGTTCGATCTCTTCATCGACGGCATTCTTGCGCGCGCCGACTTCGTCGCGTTCCACAATCGCTTCACGCTCTCGTTCGAGCAATTGCTGCAGATATTCGGTCACTTCCTGGCTGGACGTAAACTCTTCACCGCACTGTTCACTCAACTGACTCAGGCTGTTTTGCGCCGCCAGCCAGACGGGGGCACGCTGCATGAGATGCTGAATGCGCGACTGTAGCTGTTCCTGCTCTTGACGCAGCGCCATACGCTGTTCATGCGCGCTGGAAACGTTGTCAGACAGCGAGGCGATACGCGCTTCCAGCTCCTGATGCAGGGCTTCCAGTTCGTCAATGTCGAAATTTTTCCCCTGACGTTTGCAGAATTCCGCCAACAGACGTTCGGCTTCCTGCTGCTCGCGCAGACGCTGTTCCAGTTCGCTCAGTCGCATACGCAGCGACTGCGCCTGTTCCGCCAGGTGACGCTGGTCAACGCCTTCGCGCAGCAGTTCGCGCGCCACGTCCCAGGCTTCATTACGCGCCAGCGGGCCATTGATCGCCACCACCAGCTGATACGCCTGCTCGAACTGACTGTGCGCGGTTTGCGCCACGCTCATTTTCTGTTCCAGCGAGAGCATTTTTTCGGTGGCTTCCTGCTCTTTCGCCTGGAAGGTTTCCAGCCACTCGGCGGCGCTATCGGCCGTCAGATCCGGCAGATGGCACACCGCTCTGGCGCGTTCCAGCGCCGAGATCGCCTGGTTGTACTGGATGGCGCGGGTCTGTTGAACGTCCAGCGCCTGCTGGTAATCCGCCAGTTGGCTTTTCAGCTCATCCACTTCCAGCTCGGCAGCTTCGGCGCGCGCTTCGTTCTCTTCCTGACGATCGGCAGCTTCTGCGACCACTTCATTTTGTTCTTCGAGACGGATCTGCAACTCTTCGAGATCCGCTTCATAACGTTCAATTTTTTCCTGCTGGCGTAGCGCGGTTTGCACCAGGTTCAGGTGATCGCTTGCCGCCTGATAATCGGCTTCGAGATCGCCTTCCGCACCGTTGTGCTCGCCCAACTCACGCGCCATGTCGACGTGTTTATACTGCTCGGCCGCCAGTTGTTTGCGCGACGTGTACAATTCGCGACGGAATTCCAGCGCTTTATCGAGGTGGATCCGGCGCTCATTGGCGTGACGCATATAGTCCGCCGCCACATAGTTGGTGGCTTCGCTAATCAGGTGTTTAAACAGATCGCGATCGGACTGGGTAACGCGAATGGCTTCCAGCGTCAGGCGGTTTTCCCGCAGCGCAGCTTCCATATCCTGGAACGCCTTACGCACCCCGCTGTTTTCCGGCAACAGGTAGTCGCGCAGAGACCGGGTGATCGCGCTGGAAATCCCACCGTACAGCGAGGCTTCAATCAGGCGATAGAATTTACTACGGTCAGACGCAGAGCGCAGACGACGGGCGATGAGGCCCAGATCGAACATCAGCGAATGGTAATCGGTGATCGAGTTGAACTGCTTAAACTGCACGCCTTCCATCGCGTCGAGCTTTTCTTTCAGCTCCGTTAACGGCAGGACGCGCGCCTGACGTTCGTTCAGCGTCTCCGTCACCAGTTGCGTAGGCTGCACAGACATCGGCAGTCCCTGAATGGCAAACGGTTTGATATCGACTTTACGGTCGCGTCCGGCAACCTGCTGCAAGCGCACACCCACCACCACGCGCTGATGGCGCGAGTTGATCGTATCGAGCATCGAATAACAGACACCCGCTTTCAGCTTACCGTGCAGACCTTTGTCGCGTGAGCCGCTGGTCGCGCCTGCTTCCGTGGTGTTACGGAAGTGCAGCAGGGTTAAATCCGGGATTAGCGCCGTGACGAACGCCGCCATGGTAGTGGATTTCCCCGCGCCATTCCCCCCGGAAAGCGTGGTAACCAGTTCATCCAGGTCAAAGGTACGGGCAAAGAAACCGTTCCAGTTAATCAGCGTTAGTGAGCGAAATTTACCGCGTTCAATCATTATTCTTCTTCTCCACTGTCCGGCTGATTCTCTTCGGTCTCATCATTGAGCTGCAGGTGGTTTTCGACCGGCATCGCTTCGCCATCGCGGATCAGGCGACGCTGCGCTTCGCGCGGGTCGTCACCCGTTCGTACATCCGCGCCAAAGCGGAACACCGATTCCGTAATGCGGAATTTGCTGCTGTCGTGCCCCATAAACCACACCATGCCTAAACGGCGCAGGCGGTTTAATGACGAACGCATTTTTTCCTGTAACTTCTGGCGGTCAACGTCGGAGCCGGTTGAGCGGTTATTCACCAGCTTCAACAGTTTGGCTTCGTCAGCCAGCGTCAGCAGCTCGTCGTACAACTCCTGCTGAGTGAAAATCCCCTCGTTCGCCAGCCGCTCCGGACTGAGGTAGAGGTAGCAGAGAATTTTACCGACCATCATGTCCAGTTCAGACAACACGGAACGCGGGATAATGGTCGTTGAACGCGGACGCAGGTAGAAGAAACCTTCCGGCGCGCGGATCAGCTCCACGTTATAGCGGCTGTAAAACTCTTCCAGATAGTCCTGAAAGTCCATCAAAAAGGCATGATTATCCAGTTCATCCAGACCAATGTGGCGGCCTGAACGTAATGCGCTATCCAGCGCCGGAAATAACGGATTCGCCAGCGCCTGCGCCAGCTTAACCGGCATCACTTGTTCAATATTTGTCAATGACATGCGCCTGTACCTTGGCTCCGTAATCATTAATCGGCTGCCATTTGGCTGGCAGTCCGGTGAAGTCTGCTTGCGCTACGCCAAGACGTACCGCCTGATCGATAACAATGCGCGCGACGTCAAAGTGACGCGCACGCGGGTATTGCGCAAGATACTCGCGCACTACCAGACCGAGATCTAACGGCGTCTCTTTCGATTTATAGATAGCCAGTTGGCCTTCGATAATCGCCGCCAGCTGTTCGCGGATCTCGTTAAACTCTTCGTACTCTAAATCCGGCGGAAGTTCCCCGGTGACCTCTTCATCACGCAGCGCCATCTCTTCGTCACGCATATCCAGCAGACGATCGGCGTTGGCATAGGTCAGCGCCCACGGCTCGTCAAAATAGGTCTGTACCGACTGACGTAAGCGCTGGGCAAAGACGCGGTTTTTATCCATATCGATGGCGGTACGGATAAATTTGTGAACGTGGCGGTCATAGCCAATCCACAGATCGATCGACTGCTGACCCCAGCTGATAATACGATCGAGCTTGCTTTGCAGGTCAAACACCAGGCGATCAACAAAATGCAGATCGTCATGAGCCAGCGTCGCATCCTGGATACGCAGCAAATTGGCCTGCAATTTATCGCCTGCCGCTTCCAGCGTATCCTGCAACTCGCGCAGAGTGCCGGAGGTTTCTGACAGTAGCAGTTCACAGCTCGAAATCGCCGCGCGCCAGTCTTTATTCAGCAGTTGCGCGATATCATCTTTCACCTGCTGCTGCTGTTCATCCATGATGCGCTGAGTCAGATCGATACTGTCGAAAATCTCAGCGACCGAATACTTGAGTGGCGCATAGACGTTGCGATGCCAGTGGAACTCATCGCCGCCCTCATCGGCGGCATCCGCCGCGCGCTTGAGCTCACCCGCCACGATCGACAACTGCATTGACAGACGCAGCGTGGAAAATTCACGTTGGCGAATATAGTAATCGGTAATGCCAATGCCGAGCGGCGTCAAACGATAAATCGCGTTCCCTTCTGCCTGCTCACTGGTAAAGCGGTTCAGCAGACGTTGACGCACCATATCGTTGATCGCATTGTTCGCGCGCACGCCAATGGTTTCGCTGGTTTGCTCAAACGCATCACTTACATGGCGGAACGCATCCACCAGTTCGCCTTCACTCATCTCACCGTCCAGGCGCTCGCCATTCAGCGTGGCCACCGCCAGCAGAAACGAGAGTCGGTCTACCGGCAGCGAGATAGAGAAGTCATTTTTTCTGGCCCAGGCAACCAGTTCGGGGACTGTCTGGGAAAATTCACTCATAGGTTATCCTTGCATCTGCGGTTTACGCGCGGTGACGTGAATGTAACGACCCAGGCTGACATACGGCTCCAGGCGACAGTAACGCGTTTCTAATTCAAGCAATATCTCATAACAGTCACGCTGCTGATGTTTCTCACGCAGATAATCATGAAACACGCGCACCCCGGTTTTCCCGGTGATCTGCCAGCCCATCTGTTCCAGCCACTGGTAAACCTCTCCTGGCTCACGCGGATAGTCTGGTGAAAGGGTACGCTTCTTACGTTTGGGCATCCCTATCTGCACGTAGTCAAAGTTCCCCGCCACCATGTTATGCATCAACAGGCCGTTGGCATTGTAGAACATTAACGACAGTACGCCACCGGGACGCAATACCGACCAAAGGGTCTTTAACACGCTGACCGGATCGGCGACCCACTCCAGCACAGCGTGAAACAATATCAGATCAACGGAGCTTTCCAAGTGCGAAGCGACGTCCTGAGCAGCGCATTGTATAAAATGCATGTTGTGGCTCACACCTTTGGCTTCTGCCGCCCGTTGCGCACGGGCGATCATCTCACCGGAGACGTCACACAACGTCACGTGATGACCACGTTCTGCCATTTTAATGGCCGTTTGTCCTTCACCGCCGCCAGCGTCCAGCACACGCAGTGGTTGCGCGCCGAAGTCTGCCAGAATAAGGTCGAGATCCTGCCACAGGATCGCCTGCCTTAGCTGCCCTTTTGTGGTGCCGTAAATATTACGGGAAAACTTCTCAGCAATGTCATCAAAATTGCGATCCCGCATCGGGCTCTCCACAGGCTGGCTTAGCTGTTCTCTGATAAAACCGCTATTTTGTCACACCCGCGCGGAGAATGAACCTCTCTGGTGTAATATCACGATTATTCTTCTGCTGTATGGTCAAAAAAGGAACCAAAAAGGATGCTTTTTACACTGAAGAAAGTGATTGGCGGCATGCTGTTGCCTCTCCCTTTTCTGCTCTTGATGATGGGCATCGGTCTGGCACTGCTGTGGTTTAGCCGTTTTCAGAAAACCGGTAAAGTATTTATCAGCCTCAGTTGGCTGGTACTGTTCCTGCTCAGCCTGCAACCCGTTGCAGACCATCTGCTGCGCCCGATAGAAAATAGCTACCCCACCTGGCAGGATACGCAGAAAGTTGAATACGTCGTCGTGTTAGGCGGCGGCTATACCTGGAACCCGCAGTGGGCGCCCAGTTCTAACCTGATCAACAACAGTTTGCCGCGTCTAAATGAGGGAATACGTCTGTGGCGGGCTAACCCGGGTTCGAAATTGATTTTTACCGGCGCGAATGCCAAAACCAATCCGGTGAGTACGGCAGAAGTTGGCGCACGGGTGGCGCAATCGCTGGGGGTGCCGGAAGAGGATATCATCACGCTCGACAAGCCTAAGGATACGGAGGAAGAAGCCGCTGCCGTGAAGCAGGCTATCGGCGACGCGCCATTCCTGCTGGTCACTTCAGCCTCTCATCTGCCGCGAGCAATGATTTTCTTTCAGCAGGCCGGGTTAAATCCGCTGCCGGCTCCGGCGAATCAACTGGCTATCGATTCCCCGTTGAATCCGTGGGAGCGGGCAATCCCCTCTCCCGTCTGGTTGATGCATAGCGATCGCGCAAGCTACGAGACGCTGGGGAGAGTCTGGCAGCGGTTGAAAGGCTCGTCAGGCGAGCCAGGGCAGGAGTGATTTCGCAGCGAGATCAAAATGAGATCGGTTAAAGCGCCCGGTATTGACCAGTTGCGCCACTTCATCCCATAACACGTATAACCAACGCCGCCAGATGAACGATTCCGCCACTGGCGCGCGTTGCAGGTAGTGCCAGAGTAGTCCTTCCGCCAGCGTGTTATCTACCAGCCGGAACAGTTCGTACTCCCGTGGTGCCCAGAGCATAATACCAGGCCCCACCATCGCCAGAAGCTGGTCGCTCCGGGCGTCTTTTAACATGCTGCGCAGACTGAAATTGCCATGCACCAGCACACAGTTGTCGTTAAAGCCGTCAAACAGCGCGGGCAGACATTCGCGGGTGCGAAACAGAATGCGCTTATCCTGCATGGTTAGCCCGGTGTTGTTGAACTGATTGAGCGTACTCCAGAGCACCTCAACCCGCTGACGATACCAGGAAGGCCAGATATTCTCCTGCGTATTGTCCACCGCACCGACACACCCCCGGCTATCCTGGCGGTGCCAGGCCAGTAACCCTTCGACAATCTGATCTTTGAGCTGCTCCCAACGCTCCGGCGTCCGGGCCGGCGCTTCAACGGGGACGCCACGCAGACGTTCCAGCAGTAAGACATCCGGACCGGGATGTTCATCGTGAGTCATCACCCCATAAATGACCGGCATTCGCACGGTGCCGCTACGCGCTAACATGGTGGTTTTCCAGGCCAGTTGTTGCGCGACCCCCGGCGTGGTGAAACTTTGGGCCATCAGCGGCATTGGGTTGCCCTGGCTGTCATAGAGCGACCACAGTGCTGTGTCGACTTTTTCATTCACGCATTCAATGCGGCTCAGTTTTTCGCCCAGTAAATGACTTAATTCGGCGCGCAGCTGTTCCATTCAGATTGCCCTCATAAAAGCTACTGCTTTTATAATGAGCGCCACACCGACGGATGTCACCCGGATGAGATCAATTGTTGAAAAGAAAAAGCGTGGAAAATCGTAACGGTACGACACTCCTCTCACTAAAGAGCGGAGTGTCGTAAAGAAAATTAACGCATTTCAGCGCGAACGCGCTCGAGGTCTTCTGCGGTATCAACACCGGTACCAGGCACCTCTTTTGCCACAGCCACGTGGATTTTTTCGCCGTACCACAGCACGCGGAGTTGCTCCAGCATCTCGATGTTTTCCAGCGGGCTGGGCTCCCAGCTCACATAGCGACGGATAAATCCGGCGCGATAGCCGTAAATGCCGAGGTGGCGCAGGAAATTATCGCCGACGGTCTCGCGACTTTTCGCAAAACGATCGCGATCCCAGGGGATCGTTGCACGCGAGAAATACAGCGCATAGCCTTCGGCATCCAGTACCACCTTCACTGCATTCGGATTGAACGCCTCTTCCGCGCTATGAATCGGTGCCGCGAGCGTGGCCATTCCAACCTGACGCTGCGCCAGGTTTT
The DNA here is from genome assembly GCF_002934585.1 of Citrobacter sp. CFNIH10. Classification (NCBI taxonomy): domain Bacteria; kingdom Pseudomonadati; phylum Pseudomonadota; class Gammaproteobacteria; order Enterobacterales; family Enterobacteriaceae; genus Citrobacter; species Citrobacter sp. CFNIH10. The sequence continues at coordinate 3,199,365 of NZ_CP026216.1, read as the reverse complement.
CTGCCACCTGGCGAATAATGATGGCCGGGATCATCGGCTCATCACCCTGCACATTGACAATCACGGTGTCATCACGGAAACCACACTTCTCAACCACTTCAGCCAGACGTTCTGTCCCGGACTGGTGATCGACGCGGGTCATGCACACTTCTCCACCCGCCACTTCAACGGCGCGTGCGACCTCTTCATGATCGGTCGCGACAATAATACGCTCAGCGCCGGATTCACGGGCGCGTTCCAGCACATGCACAATCATCGGTTTACCGTTGATGTCCTGCAACGGTTTACCCGGCAGACGCGTGGAGGCGTAGCGGGCAGGAATAATGACGACAAAACTCATGATTTACGCTCATCAGCCGCTAATACACGGGCCTCGGTTTCCAGCAAAACGGGAATGCCATCACGCAGTGGAAAAGCGAGGTTATCCAGTTTGCAGATCAGTTCTTGTTTTTCCTGGTTGTACCAGAGTTTGCCGTTACAGACCGGGCAGGCAACGATTTCAAGCAGTCGATGATCCATAGTTCCTCCAGATGGACCGGGTAATGAATGCAGAGATCTTATCATACTCGCTCATGCGACTGCGTCTATTTCCCACCCCTGTCGACATTGCGTAAATATCCCTGCCGGACAGCGGCCGAGCGTCACGCGAACGGCATTCTGCCAGCGGGCAAAATCGGTTATCGCCTGCTGTAGCCCATTTTGCAGCGTCACTCCTGGCTTTACGCCTTCTTGCAGATAGAGAGAAATCACTTCCAGTACGCCCGTTTTACGGTGCATTTTGGCGTCCATCCGCCCCACCAACTGACCCCGGTGCAGTAAAGGCAGGACAAAATAACCATACTGGCGCTTTGGGGCTGGCGTGTAGCACTCCAGCCGATAGCTGAAATCGAACAGTTGCTCCGCACGTTTGCGATCCCAAACCACCGGATCAAACGGCGACAGTACCGCGCTATGCGTCGCTGTCAGCTTGCCTGCCTGTGCCTGTTCAAGTAGCGGCAGCAAATCCGCATGCAACCACAGCCGACCAAGTTTTTCGACCTCTACCGGAATGATGTACTGCTGTTCAGCCCGCACGTCGCGCCAGTTTTGTAACTCAGGACGTTTCAGGCGGTAGTAATCTGCCAGCCACTGCTCACGAAAAATACCCAGGCTGCGCGCACTGTTGTCCAGCATGACAGATTCTGCTTGCGCCCGGGGTAGCAAATCGCGTTCATCATCCCAGTGCGGCATCACGCGATGCGTGAGATCGTACACGCGCTGGAAATTGCGACGCTCAATCACCATCACTTTTCCTGCCGTAAACAACCCTTCCAGATGCAGCTTGTGCGGCTTCCAGTCCCACCAGCCGCTGTTGCCTTTACGCGGATGCTCAAAGTCAGCCGAGCGTACCGGTCCATTTTGATGAATATGCTGCAACAGTTGCTCAATTTCGCCGGCATGCTCTTCCATCCACGCCGCCTGGTACTTCCAGCCCATTTTTTCAGGTGCCAGCATCCGGTGGCGTATCAGCGTAAAATCACTACGCGGCAGGAAACAGGCCTCATGGGCCCAGTACTCCATCAGTTCACCCTGCGCCAACGCATCATCCAGCCACTGTGGGGTGTAATTGCCCAGTCGACTGAACAACACAAGGTAGGGACTGCGGGCGACAATATTGATGGTATCGATTTGTAGTAGCGACATACGGGTAATCGTCGGCAGGATATCGCTTGCCAACGCGCGACGACGTGGTTTTTTTAACAATCCCTGGGCGGCGAGATGAAGGTTACGGGCATCCGTAAGTGAGAGGTACGGCAACGACATTCATGATTCCCTCATTTGTACGCTGCCGTCATGGTGGTGCGCTAACGTGTCAGCGAGATCAATTTTTCGAGTAATGTCTCAGGTTCAGTCCCCGACAAATGTGCATCGACAGGAAGATACCACCAGTTGTCTTCGGCAAAGGCGCGGCACTTCACGGCGTCCTTCTCCGTCATGACCAGCGTTTGCGACCCGTTTAGTAAGCCGTTGACATCATGCGAAGTCAATGCCTGATGATCCGCCAGAGGAACACATTTTTGCGGCTGTACGCCACAAGACGCTAACGTGGCAAAAAAGCGTGGCGGATGACCAATACCGGCCATTGCCACGACATTTTGCAATTGCGCGACATCACGGCGCTCACCGGTACGCAGGTTCACAGCCTGTCCTGGCGCCAGATGCATCGGGATCTCACCCGCCTGTGGAATACCGCCATTGACAATAACCGCATCCACCGTTTTCAGGCGACCTGCTCGCTCCCGCATCGGACCTGCCGGTAGCCACCAGCCGTTGCCGAAGCGACGAACGCCATCAACCACCACAATCTCGACATCGCGCGCCAGACGGTAGTGCTGAAGACCATCATCAGTAACGATAATCTGCACATCGTGATGCGCCAGAATCGCTTTTACCGCGTCAGCCCGGTTGGGCGATACGGCAACTGGCGCGCCGGTGCGCTGATAAATCAGCACCGGCTCATCACCCGCTTCCGCCGTGGTGGTTTCGGCATTCAGCAGCAAGGGATAGGACGCGGCTTTGCCGCCATATCCACGAGAAACTACCCCAACGCGAAGACCGCGCTGCTGAAGTTGTTCCACCAACCAGATCACTACCGGCGTTTTGCCATTGCCACCTGCCGTCAAATTACCGACCACCACCACCGGCACCGGTGCACGCCAGGCGCGTTTGATCCCGAGCGTGTAGCACAGACGGATCGCCCCGCTCACCAGGCCGTATAGCCAGGAAAGTGGGAGTAACAGTCGCCACAAGGGCGACTCACCGGACCAGAAGCGTGCGATCATTGACCAAATTGCATTTTGTGCAGTTGCGCGTAAACGCCACGGTGTTCCAGCAGCTCGTTGTGCGTACCGCGCTCCACAATCAGCCCATCTTCCACGACCACAATTTCATCGGCCTGTTCGATAGTTGAAAGGCGGTGCGCAATCACCAGCGAGGTGCGGTTTTTCTGCAGTTCGTCCAGCGCCGCCTGAATGGCGCGTTCAGATTCGGTATCCAGCGCTGACGTGGCTTCATCAAGGATCAGAATCGGGCTGTCGCGCAGTAAGGCGCGCGCGATGGCGATACGTTGACGTTGACCACCGGAAAGCAGCACGCCGTTTTCACCGATCACCGTATCAAGGCCGTTATCCATCTTATTGATAAAGTCCATGGCATAAGCCATACGAGCCGCTTCTTCGATCTCCTCACGGCTATACTGCTCAGTTCGCGCGTAGGCGATGTTATTCGCCACCGTGTCGTTGAACAGATGTACGTTCTGCGACACCAGCGCGACCTGATTACGTAACGAGGCCAGGGTGTATTCCCGCAGATCGTGACCATCCATCAGGATTTCACCTTCATTGATGTCATAGAAACGCGTGATCAGACTGGCAATGGTTGATTTGCCGGAACCTGAACGCCCCACCAGCGCAACGGTTTTGCCCGCCGGAATTTTCAGGTTGATGTTACGCAGCGCCGGTACTTCGCGCCCCGGATAGGTAAAGGTGACATTGCGGAATTCCAGATCGCCGGTCGCACGCTCAATCACACGTTTACCTTCGTCTTTTTCCTGCTCGCTATCCAGGATGGCAAATAAAGTCTGGCATGCGGCCATCCCACGCTGGAACTGGGCGTTAACGTTAGTCAACGATTTCAACGGACGCATCAGGGCGATCATTGAGGAGAAGACCACGGTGATCGTCCCTGCCGTCAGGCTGTCCATCACGCTTGGGAAGCTAGCTGCGTACAGCACAAACGCCAGCGCCAGTGAAGCGATCAACTGGATGACAGGATCGGAAATGGAAGAAGCAGAAACCATCTTCATCCCCTGCAAACGCATCTTGTTACTGACTTTGTCGAAGCGCTTCGTTTCCACTCCCTGACCACCGAAGATCAGTACCTCTTTGTGGCCTTTCAGCATCTGCTCCGCGCTGGTTGTCACCTGCCCCATCGTATTCTGCATATTCTTACTGATAGCACGAAAACGTTTGGAGACTACGCGAATCGCGATCGACACAATAGGTGCCAGCACAACCAGGATTATCGACAACTGCCAGCTGTAATAGAACATCATGATGAACAGGCCGATAATCGATGCACCTTCACGCACAACGGTAATCAGCGCACCGGAAGACGAAGAGGCTACCTGTTCAGAATCATAAGTAATACGAGACAGCAGCGTCCCGGTAGACTGTTTGTCAAAGAAGGAAACCGGCATTCCCATCATATGACCGAACAGGCGACGACGCATGGTCATCACCACTTTGCCGGATACCCAGGAAATACAGTAGCTGGAGATATAGCTGGTGATACCACGTAAAATCATCAGCCCAATAACCACCAGCGGCATCCAAAGCAACACTGAGCGATCTGTTTTACCAAAACCATCGTCCAGTAATGGTTTGAGGAGCGATAACATGAAGGTATCGCTGGCCGCGTTGAGGATTAACGCAACACCCGCCACGATCAGACCCGATTTGAAAGGCGCAATGGTTGGCCACAGTCGGCGAAACGTCTGCCACGTAGAGAGATCTTTATCGTTATGCATTCAAGAAACCAGCATCTGTTGAAATAGCCGCATATTCTACCCGTTATCGTCTGACACGCCAAACCACTGATGATACCAACGAGGTAAAATTTGCTCCCGCAGGCTGATGGCCTGCCAGCCCTGTGTTGAAAAATCCAGCGAAATTTGCCCCTGATGCGGGGTATCACACCACCGGTAACCCTGTTGCAGATAACGTTGCTTCACCTTCCATGACGGCAATCGCCAGGCGTTATAGCGTGAGGCGGAGACCAGCGCCACGTTGCCACTAACGCGCTGAAGTAGCGCCAGTGAAGAAGAGGTACTGCTGCCATGGTGTGGTACCTGGATTGCCGTCGCCGAAAGATGCTGCCAGTAATGACTGAGCATTTTCAGTTCCGCGGGGGACTCTATATCGCCCGTCAGCAGAATACTGTGCGTACCATCATCAATCTTTACGACGCAAGAGTGATTATTCCCCTGCGTCGGGTCTCCTTTTAACGGCCAGTGCACGCTAAAACGCAGTCCCTGCCATTGCCACGTCTCACCGCGGTAACACGGCAGATGCCCCTGCCAGCCTAACGGACTGCGCACCCAAAGCGCTGGCCAGGTTGTCTGCAAAGAGTGTAGTCCACCGCGATGGTCGAGATGCTCATGGCTGAGAATAATCCCCTCTGGCTGCAAGTGGTGCCAGCGCAGCCACGGAATGATTATCTGCTGGGCGCTGTCACCTCCCGGCCAGGCCAGCCCGGTATCGTAGAGTAACGCTTTACCATTACGGGCGATAACTATCGCTAACCCCTGCCCGACATCCAGCATGTGCACCTGCCAGGCGTCAGTGCGCACCGGACTCCAGAACGGCCAGCTCAGCAACGCCAGCGTCGCCAGACACAGGCCGGGGAAAACGCGCCAGGCGATAAATCGCCAACCGGGTAGCATCAGCCAGGGGACAAAGACCAGCCACTGCCAACGGGCATCAATGTTGATCCACCCCGCAGGCAAGTGATTGAGCGCCCAGAATAGTGCAGCCAGTGAGCGATCGGCCAGATACCAGAGTCCGCCCTCAAGAAGCAGCGGACCAGTGAGATGGACCACCATTCCGGCGAGGATCAGCGGGACGCTGACAAACGTAACCAGCGGGACAGCAAACAGATTCGCAGCAAACGACGTCAGGCTGATACCGTGGAACAGTGCGATTTGTAGCGGCATTAGCAGCAAGGTAATCCCCAGTTGCAGGTGTGCCAGTTCAACCAGCAAGCGCCCGGCACGTGATGTGGGACAGGCGGGGCAAGGAAACCATTGGTACCAGAATAACAGCGCCGCAACGGCAAAGGCCGAAAGCCACAGGCTTTGCGAGATCACGGCGACGGGATCAACAACCAGAATAGCCGCCAGACAGCAGCACCAGACTGACCATCCGCTCCATTGCCGCCCGCATAATTTCAGTGCTCCCCACACCAGCAGCGCCACCACCGTACGTAGCGCCGGTGGTTGTAACCCGGTCAGCCAGGCGTAAAACGCTGCGCAAATTAGCCCGCCAATCACAGGATGTTGCCAGCGAATTGCACCGACCGGCAGCAGAAACTGCACGCCGCGAATCAGAGCAGCTGCCAGTAAAGCCGCAAAAGCAATATGCAGGCCGGAAATTGCCATCAGATGCGCCGTGCCGGTATCGCGCATGATCGCTTTGACTTCCTGTGGCACCAGCAGGCGCTCCCCCATCCCCAGACCTAGTATTACCTGCTGCCAGGGATAGTTTTCCAGAGAATCCGTTAACGAGGCGAGATAGCGCGCTCGCCAGCTGCATTTGCTATCGACAATCTTTGCCTGTAAAAATCGGCCAGTGAGCGGCTGATGCTGTGCCAGGGCATAACGCTGACTATCAAATCCGCCGTCATTCAACTCGCCGTGCATGGCACGGACCTTCAGCGTCATCGCCCAACGTTGTCCCGCGCACGGCGCGATTGGCAAATATTGGTTATAAAGCACAATACCGACGGCAGGGAAAAGCCGATGCCCATTAAGATGCGTGATCAGCCCGGCATGTGTCGTCATGCTATCCGTGGCCGTCAGCTCAACGATGGTCTCCTGCGTGGCGGCGGGTAACGTATTTCCCGCCCACAGCGACTGTTTCGCCGCCATGACGCCCCAGAGAAAAAACAGCAGGAGAAGCCCAGCGTACTGTGCCACTTTCCAGCGGAGCAGACCGAGCAGACAGGCCAGCACAAACAGGATGCTAACAAGCCATCCCCCCGGCAGCGCAGGTAGCAAAAATAAAGGGAAAATTCCCCCTAATGCACACAGACTGACCGTCGTTAATTTCATACACACCTCCGTGTTGGCGGCAGTGTGCAGGTCTGAGCCGGGATTGTCAGGAGGAGAATGAAGGATTTACGGCCATGATTCCGCGATTTTCATCGCCGCCCGGCAATGTGCAACATGAAATGCGAGCGGCATTCCAGGGTTGAAAAGCAGGCAAGAAAAAAGCACCGTAAAGGTGCTTTTCTGAGGTTACGTTGTGCGAAAAACTTAACCGTAAATATTGGCGCGATCGCGCAGTTCTTTACCCGGCTTAAAGTGCGGAACGTATTTCCCTTCCAGATCCACTTTGTCGCCAGTCTTCGGGTTACGCCCGGTACGTGGTGCACGGTAGTGCAAAGAAAAGCTGCCGAAACCGCGGATTTCAATACGCTCGCCCTGTGCAAGAGTCGAGGCCATATGCTCCAGCATCTCTTTGACCGCATCTTCAACCGCTTTCGCGGGAATATGAGATTGCTGAGTGGCAAGTCTTTCAATCAATTCTGACTTGGTCATGATTCCTCCGGTTCCAATAAGCTGCTGCTGTTGCATTGATTAAGGGCGGCCGTAGCCGCCCTTTGTCATTGATTACAGAACGAATTCTATAATCTGTCAAGTATTCTCATCTGACTTCGGGACGAAACCTCCCAAAGTATCAAAGAATTACTCGCCTTTAGCTGCTTTGAAAGCTTCAGCCATTGCGTTGTTGGAGAAGTTTGCATCTTCCTGTTTGTTAACAGTTGCGATGGCATCTTTCTCATCAGCTTCGTCTTTAGCACGAACAGACAGGCTGATTGCACGGTTCTTACGGTCAACGCCGGTGAATTTAGCTTCAACGTCGTCACCCACGCTCAGAACCAGGGTAGCGTCTTCAACGCGGTCACGGGATGCTTCAGAAGCGCGCAGGTAACCTTCAACGCCGTCAGCCAGTTCTACGGTTGCGCCTTTCGCGTCAACTGCAGTCACTTTACCGTTTACGATTGCGCCTTTCTTGTTCAGTGCAACCCAGTTGTTGAACGGATCTTCTGCCAGCTGTTTAACGCCCAGAGAGATACGCTCGCGCTCTGCGTCAACCTGCAGAACAACTGCTGCGATTTCGTCGCCTTTTTTGTATTCACGAACTGCTTCTTCGCCTGCAACGTTCCAGGAGATGTCAGACAGGTGAACCAGGCCGTCGATGCCGCCGTCCAGGCCGATGAAGATACCGAAGTCAGTGATAGACTTGATTTTACCTTCAACGCGGTCGCCCTTGTTGTGGGTTTCCGCGAACTGCTGCCATGGGTTAGATTTGCACTGCTTCAGGCCCAGGGAGATACGACGACGTTCTTCGTCGATATCCAGAACCATAACTTCCACTACGTCGCCAACGTTAACAACTTTGGACGGATGGATGTTTTTGTTGGTCCAGTCCATTTCGGAAACGTGAACCAGCCCTTCAACGCCTTCTTCGATTTCAACGAAGCAGCCGTAGTCGGTCAGGTTGGTTACGCGACCGGTCAGTTTAGTACCTTCCGGATAACGCTTAGCGATAGCTACCCACGGATCTTCGCCCAGCTGTTTCAGGCCCAGAGATACACGGGTACGTTCGCGGTCGAACTTCAGCACTTTAACAGTGATTTCGTCGCCAACGTTTACGATTTCGCTCGGATGCTTAACGCGTTTCCATGCCATATCGGTGATGTGCAGCAGGCCGTCAACGCCACCCAGATCAACGAATGCACCGTAGTCAGTGAGGTTCTTAACGATACCTTTAACTTCCATGCCTTCCTGCAGGTTTTCCAGCAGCTGATCGCGCTCTGCGCTGTTTTCGGATTCGATCACGGCACGACGAGAAACAACAACGTTGTTGCGTTTCTGATCCAGCTTGATGACTTTGAATTCAAGCTCTTTGCCTTCCAGGTGCAGCGTATCGCGCACCGGACGAACGTCTACCAGTGAACCTGGCAGGAACGCACGAATACCGTTCAGCTCAACAGTGAAGCCGCCCTTAACTTTGCCGTTGATAACACCGGTAACAGTTTCAGCATCTTCGTAAGCTTTTTCCAGCGTGATCCATGCTTCGTGACGTTTCGCTTTTTCACGAGACAGCAGTGTTTCACCGAAGCCGTCTTCTACTGCATCCAGAGCAACATCAACTTCGTCGCCCACCTGGATTTCCAGTTCGCCAGCCGCGTTTTTGAACTGTTCTGCAGGAATTGCAGATTCAGATTTCAGGCCTGCATCAACCAGAACAACGTCTTTGTCGATAGCAACAACAACACCGCGAACGATGGAACCCGGACGGGTTTCGATTTCTTTTAAGGATTCTTCAAACAGTTGAGCAAAAGATTCAGTCATGTTTAATCTTCAGGTTTCATATTTAACGTCCACCTGGCTCCGTGCCGGATGGGGTTGTTTAACATACCCGCTGTCATTCCATTGCAACGGGGGTACTGCAAATTCGGTCGCTCTTAAGCGAGTGCCAGTTTTTGGCGCGCGTATTGTAGCGCTTTTTCAATCACTTGCTCAATGCTTAATCGTGTGGAATCTAAAACTAAAGCATCAGCAGCGGGAACCAACGGCGCTACAGCACGGTTTCGGTCGCGATCGTCACGTTCTTTGATCTCGGCCAAAAGGCGTTCAAAGTTAACACTAAAGCCCTTCTCCTGCAACTGTAGCATACGGCGATGTGCACGTTCTTCCGAGGAGGCGTCAAGGAAAATTTTGACCGGCGCATCCGGGAAAACCACCGTCCCCATATCACGTCCATCAGCGATCAGTCCCGGTGCTTCACGGAAAGCACGTTGACGACGCAGTAGTGCCTCACGTACGCGAGGGAATGCGGCGACCTGAGAGGCGGCATTGGCGACTTCCTGCGTACGGATTTCACCGCTGACGTCTTCCCCTTCAAGGATCACTTCCAGATTTCCGTCGGTTGAAACAAAGCGGACATCGAGATGGGTTGCCAGCGGAACCAGCGCGTCTTCCGATGCAACATCAACATGATGATGTAATGCCGCCAGCGCCAGCACGCGATAGATTGCGCCAGAGTCCAACAGATGCCATTGCAATGCTTCCGCCATCGCTTTGCACAAGGTGCCTTTTCCTGCACCGCTTGGGCCATCAATGGTAATTACCGGGGCAATTGCCGTCATCTTTATCTCCTTAAACAGGCGTTCTGTTAACGTAAACGCCGCGCATTATACGCGCCAACGCCCACAATCGTTAACGTTGTGTGCAAAAACCGATTTAGTCTGTCACCAGGTGAAGAATAATTGCGCAATTATAGCGGGCCGGGGAGAAACCAGCCCGAAAGATGACAATGTTTTACTTTTTATCTTCAGCGATACGGTCACGCATATGCTGAGCACGGTCGGCTGACGCCGGGTGGGAATCCATCAGGGATTTAGCGTGGCCGGCATCCATTGTGGCTAACTTATCGAATGCGCTCACTAACCCCTGCGTATTGATGCCACGTTTTTTCATCAGGTCATAGGAGAAGTCATCAGCCTCAGATTCCTGACTGCGGGAGAACGCCGAGTTGATCACCCCTTCAGCCAAATCGCCTAACTGCGACTGAGAGAGTTGTGAAGCCACGCCACTGGTGGCAGAAATAGCATCACGCGCGGCCAGGGTAGCATAAGCCGTCTGCATTGCTTTGCGGGAATGCCCTAAAGAGACGTGACCTAACTCGTGACCTAATACCCCTTCGATTTCATTATCGGTCATCAGATCCATCAAACCGGAATAAACGCGGACACAGCCGTTCGCCATTGCCCACGCATTGACGTCAGAAGTAATGTAGACCTTATAATCGACCGGAGTACCATCAATATTATTTCCCAGAGCTTTGGCAATCTTACCCAGACGCCTGGTGTATTTACTGCTTTTTCCCGCAAGTTGATTCTGGCTATCCATCTGTTTGCAGGCGTTGCTGGACAACGTTTTGACATCGGTATCAGAAAGCGTGGCTGCTTTATAGGCCGACATGCCCGAACTGGCGAGCATGTCACCATTAACGCCATTTTTACATCCCGCCAGCAGCGCTGCGGATACTGCAATAGTAATCAGGAGTGATTTATTTTTCATGCTAATCTTCCGTTGATATTTATAATAAAACGCATATAAATCAAAATATTAAATCATCAACACGTTAGCATTAGCAGTAACAGGAAAAAAGTACAGATACAGACGATATCGCGCCAGCCAGTTGACCGGCGCGAAGAGAGAAATCAGGCAGGGGTACTGATACGCGCCAACTGTTCGAAATAGTCAGGGAAGGTTTTGGCGGTACATTTCGGGTCAAGGATCGTAACCGGCGTATCAGATAACGCCACCAGCGAGAAACACATCGCCATACGGTGATCGTTATAGGTGCTAATGTCGGCAAACTTCAGGTGTGCCGGCGGCGTGATGCGAATAAAATCATGCCCCTCTTCCACTTCCGCGCCGACTTTGCGCAGTTCGGTCGCCATCGCAAACAGACGGTCAGTTTCTTTCACCCGCCAGTTGTAAATGTTGCGAAGCGTTGTCGTACCTTTGGCAAACAACGCGGCTGTCGCGATAGTCATGGCGGCATCCGGAATATGGTTCATGTCCATATCGATGGCATTCAGTTCGCCACGGGTACAGGCGATAAAGTCGTCACCCCAGGTGACGGTCGCGCCCATTTTCTCCAACACATCGGCAAAACGGATATCGCCCTGCATGCTGTTGCGGCCAATCCCGGTCACTTTCACCGTTCCACCTTTAATGGCGCCTGCCGCGAGGAAATAGGAGGCCGATGAAGCATCTCCTTCAACCAGATAATGACCTGGAGAGTGGTACTGCTGACCGCCTTTGACCACAAAGCGCTGATAGCTCTGGTTCTCTATCTCAACGCCAAAAGTTTTCATCAGGTTCAGCGTGATATCAATATACGGTTTCGACACCAGATCGCCTTTGATACTTATCACCGTATCCTGGGGTGCCAGAGGCGCGGTCATCAGCAGCGCAGTGAGAAACTGGCTGGAGACGCTGCCGTCAACCTCAACCTGTCCGCCGGTAAATCCGCCACGCAGTCGAAGCGGCGGATAGTTTTCCTGCTCCAGATACTCAATGTTCGCCCCGCCCTGACGCAGCGCATCCACCAGATGACCAATCGGGCGCTCTTTCATACGCGGTTCACCGGTCAGCACAATATCGTTTGCGCCAAGGCACAGTGCGGCGGCCAGCGGTCGCATTGCCGTTCCGGCATTGCCCAGAAACAGCTCTAATGCGCCTTCGGCGTGCAGCGGGCCTGCGTTACCCGTGATTTCACAGCGGGTGCGATCCGCAGAAAGAGTGTAATCAATCCCCAACGCACTCAGGGCATTGAGCATATGGCGAACGTCATCGCTGTCTAACAGGTTGATCAGCTCTGTGGTGCCATGAGCTAACGCCGCCAGTAACAGCGCGCGGTTTGATACGCTCTTCGAGCCTGGCAGATTAATCGTGCCATCGACCCGTGCGATGGGTTGTAACGTCAGGGATTCCATGAAACTCAACTCTCAAAAGACAGAAATAAAAACCCCACAGACAAGGCTGTGGGGATGAAAAGAGACACCTGATTAGCCGCGACGGCGCTCGAAATCAGTCATGAAATCGGCAAGCGCTTTTACCCCTTCCAGCGGCATCGCGTTATAAATGGAGGCACGCATTCCGCCGACAACGCGGTGGCCTTTCAGCGCGTGCAGGCCCGCAGCAAAAGACTCTTCCAGGAAGAGCTTATCCAGCGCGCTGTCAGCTAACTGGAACGGCACGTTCATACGTGAACGGTTCGCTTTCGCGACATCGTTACGATAGAAGTCACTGTTATCAATCACACCGTACAGCAGTTCTGCTTTTTGCTGATTGATTTTATCCATCGCCGCCACGCCGCCATTGGCTTTCAGCCATTTGAACACCAGGCCGGAAAGATACCAGGCGAAGGTCGGCGGCGTATTGAACATCGAGTCATTGTCGTTCAGAACGGAATAATCGAGGATCGACGGACACGCCACATTCGCTTTACCCAGTAAATCTTCGCGTACGATGACGATAGTCAAACCCGCCGGGCCAATGTTCTTCTGTGCGCCCGCATAAATGATGCCATAGCGTGAAACATCCAGCGGTCCGGAGAGAATGGTTGAGGAGAAATCAGCGGTCACCACCACATCGGAACCAAAATTGGGCGTTTCGTTAATTGCGATGCCATCGATGGTTTCGTTCGGGCAGTAATGCAGATACGCTGCATCAGCAGAAGGCTGCCACTCACTCATCGGCTTCACGCCGCGCAGGCCATCGACCGAAACTTTGGCGTCAATCACATTCGGCGTGCAGTATTTTTTCGCTTCTTTGACGGCGCTGGCTGCCCAGTAGCCTGCATCAACGTAGTCTGCCGTGGTTTTGTCGCCCAGAATGTTCAGCGGAATGGCAGAAAACTGGCCACGACCACCGCCGTGACAAAACAGCACTTTGTAGTTGGAGGGGATATTCAACAGATCGCGAAAATCCTGCTCCGCTTCTTGCGCGACCTGGATGAATTCTTTGCCGCGGTGGCTCACTTCCATGACGGACGTACCAAGACCGTTCCAGTCACAAAGATCCTTTTGAGCCAGTTTAAGCACGTCTGCCGGTAACATTGCCGGACCTGAACTAAAATTGAAGACCTGAGCCATTTCCCCTCACCACGTTGCGTTGTTATTAACCCAATCTCTTTTCGTACATGAACAGAGATTGGGTATAAGTTATTCCTGTGGATATCGGTTTTATCATTCAGTGACACGCGCCGCAATGGCTAAAACAAACTCGAGTAAAAATGAGTGTTCGCTCACACAACAGAATCTTCGGGATTGACGATAAAAGACCGATATTTTTGCTGTCAGACGACCCGTTTTGCCCGACTGGCCTTCGACCATTCTGGATTTTTACACCGCGGGCACGCCTGACGATCGCCGGCTTTCATTGTGATCACTTCACTGCATCGCACACAGGAATACTCTCCCGCTTCAGGAACGACTTTATAACGTTGCGTACAATACTTCGGCAAAATGCTTAAGCCAGGCTTTACCTCACTGTCTTCAAAGAAATAAACGCTGATCTGACCATTCGTTTCAAGGATCGCCAGGCGCACCTGTCCCAGTTGCTCAACGCCATTCAGTCGCAGCTCCATGAAAAACTCGAACTCGGTCATATTTGACTGGTTCAGTTTTTCCCACGCCAGCTCGCCATCTTCAATAATCACGACGGGCTTACCTTCCAGTAAATCTTCCAGTTTTTCACTGCGCGCCATCAGCCACATCACCAGACGGTACAGCAGCGCGAGGGTAATGAAGACCACCAGTACTGGCAACATCGGGACATCATCATAAAAGGCCACGTCACCCGCCGCCGACCCCAGCGTTAAAATAATCAGCACTTCGAAGAGCGACATCTGTCGCACGCCGCGTCGTCCTGTGAGTTTGAGAAACAGATAGACCAGTACGAAGGTATACAGACTGCGTAAAGCCACTTCACCGAGGAATTCCATCGGCACTTTATCGAGTGCCATCCGTTGTAAATCAAACGCTTTCATTTTTATGCTCTTATGGTGGATCACTGCCTACAAGCATAGCCAAAACTTTTATTTGCGCCGCGTCAGTGGCGGCGATAGCGTCAGTCACGTAAAACCCGTATCATTGCGCGCTTTCCGTACGACAAAAGTGATTTTCATGACGCAAACATTTATTCCCGGCAAAGACGCCGCACTGGAAGACTCCATCGCTCGCTTCCAGCAAAAACTGCTCGACCTCGGTTTCCATATTGAAGAGGCCTCGTGGCTGAACCCGGTGCCAAACGTCTGGTCCGTACACATTCGCGATAAAGAGTGTGCGCTGTGCTTTACCAACGGCAAAGGGGCGACGAAAAAGGCCGCGCTGGCCTCGGCGTTGGGCGAATATTTTGAGCGTCTGTCAACCAACTATTTCTTTGCCGATTTCTGGCTGGGTGAAACCATCGCCAATGGCCCGTTCGTGCATTATCCGAACGAGAAATGGTTCCCGCTGACCGAAAATGATGACGTGCTGGACGGTCTGCTGGATGCCCGCCTGCGCGCCTTCTACGATCCCGAGAATGAACTGACCGGCAGCATGCTGATCGACCTGCAGTCTGGCAACGAAGAGCGTGGTATCTGCGGCCTGCCATTTACCCGCCAGTCGGATAACCAGACCGTCTATATTCCAATGAACATTATCGGCAACCTGTACGTCTCAAACGGGATGTCCGCCGGTAACACCCGTAACGAAGCGCGCGTGCAAGGGTTATCTGAAGTCTTTGAGCGTTACGTGAAGAATCGCATTATTGCCGAAAGCATCAGCCTGCCGGAAATTCCAGCCGACGTGCTGGCACGCTACCCGGCGGTTGTGGAATCTATTGCAACGCTGGAAGCGGAAGGTTTCCCCATCTTTGCTTACGACGGCTCTCTGGGCGGTCAGTATCCGGTGATCTGCGTTGTGCTGTTCAATCCGGCTAACGGCACCTGCTTCGCCTCTTTCGGCGCACACCCTGATTTTGGCGTCGCACTGGAACGTACCGTGACGGAACTACTGCAGGGCCGTGGTCTGAAAGATCTCGACGTCTTCACACCGCCGACCTTCGACGATGAAGAAGTGGCTGAGCATACCAACCTGGAAACACACTTCATTGACTCCAGCGGTCTGATCTCCTGGGATCTGTTCAAGCAGGATGCCGACTACCCGTTCGTTGACTGGAGTTTCTCCGGCACCACAGAAGAAGAGTTTGCCACCCTGATGGCGATCTTCAACGCGGAAGATAAAGAGGTGTACATCGCCGATTACGAACATCTCGGTGTCTACGCCTGTCGGATCATCGTTCCGGGGATGTCTGATATTTATCCTGCTGAAGATCTGTGGTTAGCCAATAACGCCATGGGCGTCCATCTGCGCGAGACCCTGCTCTCACTGCCGAATAGTCGCTGGGATAAAGAAGACTATCTCAACCTGATTGAGCAACTCGATGAAGAAGGGTTTGATGATTTCACCCGCGTTCGTGAACTGTTAGGCCTGGCTACCGGTTCAGATAACGGCTGGTACACCCTGCGTATTGGGGAACTGAAAGCGATGCTGGCGCTGGCAGGTGGTGATCTGGAACAGGCACTGATCTGGACCGAATGGACGATGGAATTTAATACGTCGATCTTTAGCGCCGAGCGGGCGAATTATTACCGTTGCCTGCAAACGCTGTTACTGCTGTCACAGGAAGAAGAACGTGAACCGCTGCAATATCTGAACGCGTTTGTCCGTATGTATGGCGCAAATGCTGTCGAAGCCGCCAGTGCAGCATTGAGCGGTGAAGCCGCCTTTTATGGTCTGCAGCCGGTTGACAGCGATCTGCACGCATTCGCATCACACCAGTCACTGTTGAAGGCCTATGAGAAGTTGCAGCGTGCAAAATCTTCATTTTGGTCAAAATAAAGCCAATCAACCTACGCTGAGTAGGTTTAAATAATCGTCTGGGCTATATTACGGGGCGCGCTAAGCGCCCCTTTTTATTTATTTTTGAATATCCCAAAATAAATGTAATAACAAGGTTAAATGTTGGTGGTTGATATTACATAATTTAATAGATAGTTGTTACTTTATCTGCCAATTACTCCATATTAATTAACTGGCTAACAGACGTAGGAAGGAAAATTTTCAACTCATTTGCTAAAATTTAAAATTTATTTTTATCATAAAAATCAAATAATTACTCCGTAATTGCATAAAAACCATGCGTATTACGGGCCTATAAGCCAGGCGGGATATGATCTACATCAATTTCTCATCTATAATGCTTTGTTAGTATCTCGTCGCCGACTTAATAAAGAGAGAGTTAGTGTGAAAGCTGACAACCCTTTTGATCTTTTACTCCCTGCAGCAATGGCCAAAGTGGCCGAAGAGGCAGGTGTCTATAAAGCAACGAAACATCCGCTTAAGACTTTCTTCCTGGCAATTACTGCCGGTGTGTTCATTTCCATCGCCTTTGTTTTCTATATCACTGCAACGACCGGTACAGGTACGATGCCGTTTGGTATGGCGAAACTGATTGGCGGTATCTGCTTCTCTCTGGGGTTGATTCTTTGCGTCATCTGCGGTGCAGACCTCTTTACGTCAACCGTGTTGATTGTCGTTGCCAAAGCCAGTGGCCGAATCACCTGGGGTCAGTTGGCAAAAAACTGGCTCAACGTCTATTTTGGTAACCTGATTGGTTGCTTGCTCTTTGTGCTATTGATGTGGCTTTCCGGCGAATATATGGTCGCCAACGGCCAGTGGGGACTGAACGTCCTGCAAACCGCCGACCACAAAATGCACCATACTTTTGTTGAAGCCGTCAGCCTCGGTATCCTCGCAAACCTGATGGTATGCCTGGCTGTATGGATGAGCTACTCAGGCCGTAGCCTGATGGATAAAGCGTTTATCATGGTATTACCGGTTGCGATGTTTGTTGCCAGTGGTTTTGAGCACAGTATCGCAAACATGTTTATGATCCCGATGGGTATTGTAATCCGTGATCTCGCAACACCGGAGTTCTGGAGCGCAGTTGGCTCGACGCCGGAAAGTTTTTCTCACCTGACCGCGATGAACTTCATCACTGATAACCTGATTCCGGTTACGATCGGTAACATTATCGGCGGGGGTTTGTTGGTTGGGTTGACATACTGGGTCATTTATCTGCGTGACAACGATCATCATTAATTGATGTCGCGATACACGCAGTAAATAAAAAATCCACTTAAGAAGGTAGGTGTTACATGTCCGAGCTTAATGAAAAGTTAGCCACAGCCTGGGAAGGTTTTACCAAAGGTGACTGGCAGAATGAAGTAAACGTCCGTGACTTCATTCAGAAAAACTACACTCCGTACGAGGGTGACGAGTCCTTCCTGGCTGGCGCGACTGATGCGACCACTGCACTGTGGGACAGCGTAATGGAAGGCGTTAAACAGGAAAACCGCACTCACGCGCCTGTTGACTTTGACACCTCTGTTGCTTCCACCATCACTTCTCACGACGCTGGCTACATCAATAAAGCGCTCGAGAAAATTGTTGGTCTGCAAACTGAAGCTCCGCTGAAACGTGCGATCATCCCGTTCGGTGGTATCAAAATGGTTGAAGGTTCCTGCAAAGCGTACAACCGCGAACTGGACCCGATGCTGAAAAAAATCTTCACTGAATATCGTAAAACCCACAACCAGGGCGTTTTCGATGTTTACACCAAAGACATTCTGAACTGCCGTAAATCCGGTGTTCTGACTGGTCTGCCGGATGCCTATGGCCGTGGCCGTATCATCGGTGACTACCGTCGCGTTGCGCTGTACGGTATCGACTTCCTGATGAAAGACAAATACGCTCAGTTCGTTTCCCTGCAGTCTGACCTGGAAAACGGCGTAAACCTGGAAGCGACTATCCGTCTGCGTGAAGAAATTGCTGAACAGCACCGTGCGCTGGGTCAGATCAAAGAGATGGCTGCGAAATATGGCTGCGATATCTCTGGTCCGGCAACCAACGCTCAGGAAGCGATTCAGTGGACTTACTTCGGTTACCTGGCTGCGGTTAAATCTCAGAACGGCGCGGCAATGTCCTTCGGTCGTGTCTCCACCTTCCTGGATGCATACATCGAACGTGACCTGAAAGCAGGCAAAATCACTGAACAAGACGCTCAGGAAATGATTGACCACCTGGTCATGAAACTGCGTATGGTTCGTTTCCTGCGTACGCCTGAATATGATGAACTGTTCTCCGGCGACCCGATTTGGGCAACGGAATCCATCGGTGGTATGGGCGTTGATGGCCGTACTCTGGTTACCAAAAACAGCTTCCGCTTCCTGAACACCCTGTACACCATGGGTCCGTCTCCGGAGCCGAACATCACCGTTCTGTGGTCTGAAAAACTGCCTCTGAACTTCAAGAAATTCGCCGCTAAAGTGTCCATCGACACCTCTTCTCTGCAGTACGAGAACGATGACCTTATGCGTCCGGACTTCAACAACGACGACTACGCTATCGCTTGCTGCGTAAGCCCAATGGTTGTTGGTAAACAAATGCAGTTCTTCGGTGCGCGTGCAAACCTGGCGAAAACCATGCTGTACGCGATCAACGGCGGCGTTGATGAAAAACTGAAAATGCAGGTTGGCCCGAAATCTGAGCCAATCAAAGGCGACGTGCTGAACTATGACGAAGTCATGGAGCGCATGGACCACTTCATGGACTGGCTGGCTAAGCAGTATGTCACCGCGCTGAACGTTATCCACTACATGCACGACAAGTACAGCTACGAAGCCTCTCTGATGGCGCTGCACGATCGTGATGTTATTCGCACCATGGCATGTGGTATCGCAGGTCTGTCCGTTGCGGCTGACTCCCTGTCTGCTATCAAATATGCGAAAGTTAAACCGATTCGTGACGAAGACGGTCTGGCTATCGACTTCGAAATCGAAGGCGAATACCCGCAGTTTGGTAACAACGACGCGCGCGTTGATGACATGGCGGTTGACCTGGTTGAACGTTTCATGAAGAAAATTCAGAAACTCAAAACCTACCGTGATGCTATCCCGACGCAGTCTGTTCTGACCATCACCTCTAACGTTGTGTATGGTAAGAAAACCGGTAACACCCCAGATGGTCGTCGTGCTGGCGCGCCGTTCGGACCAGGTGCTAACCCGATGCACGGTCGTGACCAGAAAGGTGCTGTTGCCTCTCTGACTTCTGTTGCTAAACTGCCGTTTGCTTACGCGAAAGATGGTATCTCTTATACCTTCTCTATCGTTCCGAACGCACTGGGTAAAGACGACGAAGTTCGTAAGACTAACCTGGCCGGTCTGATGGATGGTTACTTCCACCATGAAGCGTCCATCGAAGGTGGTCAGCACCTGAACGTGAACGTGATGAACCGTGAAATGCTGCTGGACGCGATGGAACATCCGGAAAAATATCCGCAGTTGACCATCCGTGTATCTGGTTATGCAGTACGCTTTAACTCCCTGACGAAAGAACAGCAGCAGGACGTTATTACCCGTACCTTCACTCAGACCATGTAATGTGTTTTGACTGAAATCACGCGGTAAAAGGCGTACAATAAAGGCTCCACGTAAGTGGGGCCTTTTTAACAGGTCGTTTCCCGACTGCAGCCTGTTTTGTCAGCTATCTATACTCAATGGATAACCGCCAAAACAGACTCGACACAGCCAATGAGCTGTGCACCAACACGGCCCCGGATGGGCCACATCTGGAGAAACACCGCAATGTCAGTTATTGGTCGCATTCACTCCTTTGAATCCTGTGGTACCGTTGACGGCCCAGGCATCCGCTTTATTACTTTCTTCCAGGGCTGCCTGATGCGCTGTCTGTATTGCCACAACCGCGATACGTGGGACACGCATGGCGGTAAAGAAGTCACCGTTGAAGAACTGATGAAAGAGGTCGTGACCTATCGCCACTTTATGAACGCATCCGGCGGCGGCGTAACGGCGTCAGGCGGTGAAGCCATCCTGCAAGCGGAATTTGTCCGTGACTGGTTTCGTGCCTGTAAGCAAGAAGGTATCCATACCTGTCTGGATACCAATGGTTTTGTTCGCCGCTACGACCCGGTGATTGATGAACTGCTGGAAGTCACCGACCTGGTGATGCTCGACCTCAAGCAGATGAATGATGAGATCCACCAGAACCTGGTCGGCGTTTCCAACCACCGTACGCTGGAGTTCGCCCGCTATCTGGCAAACAAAAATATCAACGTGTGGATCCGTTACGTCGTGGTACCTGGCTGGTCCGACGATGACGACTCAGCGCACCGACTCGGTGAATTTACCCGCGATATGGGCAACGTTGAAAAAATTGAGCTCCTGCCCTATCACGAACTGGGTAAACATAAATGGGTGGCGATGGGCGAAGAGTACAAACTCGATGGTGTACATCCACCGAAGAAAGAAACGATGGAACGCGTTAAAGGCATTCTTGAGCAGTACGGGCATAAAGTGATGTATTGATTGCGTCTTTTAAAAAGGCTATCCGACGGGTAGCCTTTTTGCTTTCTGTCGGGGAATACAGAAAATTAACCAAAACAGGATGCAATAACACACATTGCTTCCTGTTGACGCTGAATTAAACGTGAGCAACCGGGTTCGGAGTATGTCCGGCATTGCGCAGCAGCATCAGCAAATAAATAAACGACACGCTGGCAATCATAATAAACAGAAGATTATCGGAATAATTCTGCATCAACATGGCGGTGAAGGAAGGCCCTAACAGGCTGCCAACGGTGTAGCTTAGCAGCAGCGCCTGGTTCATCGCCACCAGTTGATGATGTTCCACTTTTTCACAGGCCCAGGCCATCGCCACCGGATAGAGCGTAAAACCGGCCGCCCCCAGGATAAAGAGCGCAGGTGCCATCGCTGCCTGGCTTAACATCGCGATGCTTCCGAGGATGACCACAAACACCTGCACGCGCAGTACCAGCAGTCGACCAAACTTATCCGCCAGTCTCCCGATTGGCCACTGCCCGAGGATCCCCGCGCTAACCAGCACCGCCATCCAGAAACCGATACTGGCATTACTCATGCCCTGATGATTGAGATAGAGCGGCATCAGGCCGTACAGCGAACCCAGGACAATCCCAGAAATGATGCAGCCGTTAACGCCCAGCCGCGCCTGACGCAGTTTCAGCATTGCGGTAATTGGCGTGTCGTTGTGTTCATCAGACTGTTGATTCAGGATGCGGGTAAAGAGCAGCGGTAAAATCCCTGCCAGAATCAGTCCCGTCGCCCACGGCAGCACATTCATCAGTTCCGTCGAGACTTTGCTGACCAGCAGTTGTCCGAGGAAGGTCCCCACATAATAGACCATCATGTAGGCCGCCAGCAGGCGACCGCGGTTACGTGATGTCCCGCTGCACATCAGCGCACTCTCCACAACCACCCAGATCATCGCGCAGCCAATGCCCGCGACAAAGCGCCATGCCAGCCAGCTCCAGAAGCCGACCATCACCCCGAGGCCCACACAACCGGCCGCAAAAATCAGCGAGGCAAGATAGTAACTACGGTTAAACCCGAAGCGTTTGATTAAAACCCCTGTCAACAGCGTCCCGACCAGGTTACCGGTGAAATAGGACGAACTGATCATACCCACCTGCCACGTCGGCAGGTTTTCCTGGGCGAGCCAAAGCGGGACGAGCGTGTTCAGCACCGCAATCGCCAGGGTCAGCAGAAGTAGACCAGCCAGCAAAAGCAAGACAGGTCGGGTATAGGTGGACATGAGTATAAACCGTGAGGAAGTTCAAATTTCACGCGCATCATGCCACCAACAAAAACATTGTCAATCGGCGGAAACCGTGGTGTGGCGGCCCTTTTCCGTCTTCGATTGAATTTATTGGTTAAGATTATGTATTACTGATAACCAATCAACTACAGGTGACTGTTTTTATTGATTTAACGCAAAGGTATTCCGTTTCGATCAGTCGAAAAATCTCATAGTCCCGGCAGGTTTTTTTTTCCGTTCTATGCTTTGAATGAACCATACGCACCTGAATGAATTCGAGCGCAGAGTTGACTCAAGCAAGGAGAAGAGAATGACCAGGCCTTATGTTCGTCTCGATAAAAATGACGCAGCGGTTCTTCTGGTGGATCACCAGGCCGGATTGCTGTCACTGGTCAGGGATATTGACCCTGATAAATTCAAAAACAACGTGCTCGCGCTGGGTGATTTAGCCAAATACTTCAAGCTGCCTACCATCCTCACCACCAGTTTCGAAACCGGACCAAACGGCCCGCTGGTCCCCGAATTAAAAGCCCAGTTTCCTGATGCCCCGTACATTGCGAGGCCAGGGAATATCAACGCCTGGGATAATGAAGACTTCGTGAAGGCCGTCAAAGCCACGGGGAAAAAGCAGTTGATCATTGCGGGTGTAGTGACCGAAGTTTGTGTGGCATTTCCGGCGCTGTCAGCCATTGAAGAAGGTTTTGATGTCTTCGTCGTCACCGACGCGTCGGGTACGTTTAATGAAATTACCCGTCATTCGGCGTGGGATAGAATGTCGCAGGCCGGTGCTCAGCTCATGACATGGTTTGGTGTGGCCTGTGAACTGCACCGTGACTGGCGTAATGATATTGAGGGGTTGGCGACGCTGTTCTCCAACCACATTCCGGATTATCGCAACCTGATGACCAGCTACGATACGTTGACTAAACAGAAATAGTAAAACCGGGGCGAAAGCCCCGGTGAGAGTGATGACAAACTTCATCCCGATACCGGAAAAGTAAAGATCACCTCATTAAAAACCAAGAAAATCAATTCATTGATTTTCGGCTGATAACCACAAGGAAGGAAAAACCACGCTTTTTCTTTCCTTGTCAGTAATCTGACCGGGGCGAAAGCCCCGGTTATTCACTTAGCTGGCAACCGCCATACCGACGGTCATATGCAGACCGTAGAATACGCCGCGACCAATCAGTTCTCCCACCAGCAGCAGAATAAAGGCCACTGACAGCAGCGGAACCGCAGGCTGATACCCTTTCAACTGCGGAACAATCCAGCAGCACAAGGCCAGCGCCAGCACCCCAATCCGCCAGGCCATCAACGCCCCGTAGTCAGGTACCAACGCAGAAGCCTGCTGAATAGAGCTGTGAATGGTCGCCAGTTCTGTGCCCTGCATCACCGACATGATGGCACTGACCACCAGCGCCAGCAGTGAAACCGCAGACAACAGACGCATCGCCCAGCCATCGACTCCCGCCACGCGCAGCAGCAGATAGCCCAGCAGTGGCCCCCCCATCAGCAGAGTCAGGAAGAAGCCCAGCGGCGTCCAGACGCTGTACCAGGTCGGTACGGTATCAATGCTGTTATAGACGCGCACCATCATCCAGACGAACAGTACACCCAGCACCATCGTCAGCAGCAACCACAGGTTACGCAGAGCCGGAGAGAGCTTTTTCAACACCGCCAGCAGCCAGCCGATCCCGCCAACCGCAAAGAAAATCGAACCGCTGGCAATTTCATTACTCAGCGCCGATGAACCGACACGGTTAAGCGAGTTAAACGCCCGCATTGGCGAGCCAAGGTGCAGCATAGATGCGATAAAGCCAATCCCCATCAGCACCCACAGCGCAAACATGCAGGTAATCACGCGCTGTTGCGTTTCGGCCCGCAGGTCGCCTTTCATTAGCGCCAGCGCCAGGACAATGAAGCCACCGACCACACATTGTCCGAAGACCGTGAAGATCATCAGCGGCCATTCATGCCATCCACTTCCCATCTTACACCTCCTTCGGATTCGCCAGATAACCGGTGGTATCCCCGGTCGGGCGGCTGTTGGCATTCGGTTTGATCACAATACTCGGCTTCGTAAAGTGTGCGCCAGGCAGCGGAGCAACCGCCGCCAGATCGCCGTGTTTCTGACGCAGTTCGTCGACAGGACCGAAATCCAGCGCACGTAGCGGACAAGACTCGACACAGATCGGTTTCTTGCCTTCCGCCACCCGGTCATGACAGCCGTCGCATTTGGTCATGTGGCCTTTGGCGGCGTTGTACTGCGGCGCGCCGTACGGACAGGCCATATGGCAATAACGACAGCCGATGCAGACATCTTCATCCACCACCACAAAGCCGTCTTCCCGTTTGTGCATCGCCCCGCTCGGACAGACCTTGGTACAGGCCGGATCTTCACAGTGGTTACAGGCAATAGAGAGATAATAGGCAAACACGTTCTGGTGCCAGACGCCGTTGTCTTCCTGCCAGTCTCCGCCCGCATATTCATAAATGCGGCGGAAGCTGACATCCGGGGTTAAGTCTTTGTAATCTTTACAGGCCAGTTCGCAGGTTTTACAACCGGTGCAACGGCTGGAATCAATAAAAAATCCATACTGGGTTGTCATCGGTTACTCCTTACACCTTCTCAACCTGAACAAGGTTCGTATGTGACGGGTTCCCCTTCGCCAGAGGAGACGGGCGCTGGGTGGTCAATACGTTGATACAGCCCCCCTGGTCAATGCGTTTGGCATCCGGGTCATACCAGGCCCCTTCCCCTAGCGCAACCACACCCGGCATCATCCGCGGCGTCACTTTCGCCTCAATATGTAGCTCTCCGCGACCATTGAAGATGCGCACCTTGTCGCCATTACGGATACCGCGTTTTTGCGCGTCCAGCGGGTTGATCCACATCTCCTGGCGGCACGACGCCTTCAGGACATCCACGTTGCCATAGGTGGAGTGAACGCGAGATTTATAGTGGAAGCCCGTGAGCTGCAATGGATAATCTTTGGTCAACGGATCGTTGTAGTTCTCAAAACCTGGCGTGTAGATCGGCAATGGATCGATGACATCGCCTTCCGGTAGTTCCCAGGTGGCGGCAATCTTAGCCAGTTCCTGCGAGTAGATCTCGATTTTACCTGACGGCGTGGTCAACGGATTGGCCTGCGGATCGTCACGGAACGCCTTATAGGCCACGTGATGTCCTTCCGGATCGCGCTGCTTGAACAGACCCTGCTTACGGAATTCCTCAAAGGTCGGCAGCGCCGGAATAGCTTTACGCGACTGTTCGTACAGATGACGCATCCATTCTTCCTGAGTGCGTCCTTCGGTAAACTGCTGCTCGACACCCAGACGCTTCGCCAGCTCGCTGGTCATTTCATAGATGGTTTTGCATTCAAAACGCGGCTTAATGGCCTGATCGGCGAAAATCACATAAGACATATTCCCGCAGGAAGCATCCAGCGCGAAGTCCATCTGTTCAGAAGCCGTGCAGTCCGGCAGCAGGATATCGGCATACTTCGCTGACGACGTCATGTGGCAGTCGATGACGACAATCATTTCGCACTTCTTGTCATCCTGCAGGATGTCGTGCGTGCGGTTGATCTCTGAGTGCTGGTTGATAAGACAGTTACCGGCGTAGTTCCAGATCATCTTAATCGGCACGTCGAGTTTATCTTTGCCGCGCACGCCATCACGCAGCGCAGTCATTTCCGGACCACGTTCAATCGCGTCGGTCCACATAAACATCGAGATACTGGTTTCTACCGGGTTTTCCAGCGTTGGCATCCGTACAAATGGCAGACCGTAAGAGCCTTCACGTGCACCGCTGTTGCCGCCGTTGATCCCGACGTTACCGGTTAAAATGGCCAACATTGAAATGGCACGGGTGGCGATTTCACCGTTCGCATGGCGCTGCGGTCCCCATCCCTGGCTGATATAGGCTGGTTTTGCGCTGCCGATTTCTCGCGCCAGTTTGATAATACGGTCTGCCGGAATGCCGGTAATTTGCGCTGCCCACTCAGGCGTTTTTGGCGTACCGTCAGTCCCCTGCCCGAGAATATAAGCCTTATAGTGGCCATTCTTCGGCGCGCTGGCTGGCAACGTTTTCTCGTCGTAGCCCACACAGTACTTATCGAGGAACGGCTGATCGACCATATTCTCAGTAATCAGCACATAAGCCAGCGCATTCACCAGCGCCGCATCGGTACCCGGACGAATCGGGATCCATTCATCTTCACGACCGGCCCCGGTATCGGTATAGCGCGGATCGATAATAATCATCCGGGCATTCGATTTCTGTCGCGCCTGTTCCAGATAGTAGGTCACCCCACCGCCGCTCATACGGGTTTCGCCAGGGTTGTTACCGAACAGCACTACCAGCTTACTGTTTTCGATGTCCGATGGGCTGTTACCATCCGCCCAACCGCCATAGGTGTAGTTCAGACCCGCCGCGATTTGTGCGGAAGAGTAGTCGCCGTAGTGGTTCAAATAACCGCCGCAGCAGTTCATCAGACGCGCCACCAGGGTATTTCCCGGCGGCCAGGAACGGGTCATCGTACCGCCCAGCGTACCGGTGCCGTAGTTCAGATAGATAGACTCGTTACCGTAGTCTTTAATCAGACGCTGCATGTTGCTGGCGATGATGTCGTAAGCCTCATCCCAGGTGATGCGCTCGAATTTGCCTTCTCCGCGTTTACCGACGCGTTTCATCGGGTATTTCAGACGATCCGGGTTATAGACGCGACGACGCATGGAACGTCCACGCAGACAGGCACGCACCTGATGCAAACCGTCGTAGTTGTCATCACCGGTGTTGTCGGTTTCAACGTATTTGATTTCGCCATCCACAACATGCATGCGCAACGGGCAACGACTCCCGCAGTTTACGGTACAGGCGCTCCAGACGACTTTTTCGCTGGCTTGTGCCGGACTCAGGGCTTCGGCAGCATTAGCGATACGGGTAAATGGCAGGGTAAACGCGCTGCTGGCCATCGCCAGTCCGCCAATCGCCGTCGTTTTGACCAAACCGCGACGACTCACCTCCGCTGCCATCACGGCATCAGGGATCTTCGTTTTCATAAAGGCTCACTCTGCTTGCTTACAGTAAAAAACAGAAATTGATATTATTATTTGAGTAGTTAAGCAACGTTATATAGTTCTACATACAACGTATTTACAGGATAACAGTGCAAAATGCTGAATTTCATTCGAAAGTAATATTACCCCTAAGGGGGTAATGATTATTGTCCGGCGTCAAACAGGCATAAAAAAAGCGCCCAAAGGCGCTTTTTAGAAAGAGTGAAGCGAGGATTAACCGATATATTCCAGTTCGTTCATGTACGGACGCAACACTTCCGGCACTTCGATACGGCCATCAGCCTGCTGGTAGTTTTCCATCACCGCCACCAGCGTACGACCAACCGCCAGACCAGAACCGTTCAGAGTATGCACCAGACGGGTCTTTTTGTCGGACTTGCTGCGGCAGCGAGCCTGCATACGGCGCGCCTGGAAATCCCAGACGTTAGAGCAGGATGAAATCTCGCGGTAGGTATTCTGCGCCGGTACCCACACTTCCAGATCGTAGGTTTTGCATGCGCCAAAGCCCATGTCGCCGGTGCAAAGAATGATTTTGCGATAGGGCAGACCCAGCAGTTGCAGCACTTTTTCCGCATGACCGGTCATCTCTTCCAGCGCTGCCATTGAATCTTCCGGGCGGACGATCTGTACCATTTCAACTTTGTCGAACTGGTGCATACGGATCAGGCCACGGGTATCACGACCGTAGGAACCCGCTTCAGAGCGGAAGCACGGTGTGTGCGCCGTCATTTTGATCGGCAGTTGGTCTTCGTCGATGATCTCATCACGCACCAGGTTGGTCAGCGGCACTTCTGCCGTCGGAATCAACGCGTAGTTGCTGCTGTCAGCCTCTTCTTCCAGCGGACGCGTGTGGAACAGATCGCCGGCAAATTTCGGCAACTGCCCCGTGCCGTACAGGGTGTCATGGTTGACCAGATACGGCACATAGTTTTCGCTGTAGCCATGCTGTTCGGTATGCAGATCGAGCATAAATTGCGAGAGCGCACGGTGCATACGGGCAATCTGCCCTTTCATCACCACGAAGCGGGAACCCGTCAGCTTAACGGCAGCAGCGAAATCCAGACCGGAATGCATTTCGCCCAGCGTGACGTGATCGCGAACCTCAAAGTCGAACTCGCGCGGGGTACCCCAGCGGCTGACTTCAACGTTATCGTTCTCGTCTTTACCGACCGGCACTTCGTCTGCAGGCAGGTTAGGAATGGCCAGCGCGATATCGCGGATCTCAGCCTGTAAAACATCCAGCTCCGCTTTTGCGGCATCCAGCTCTTCGCCCAGTTTGTTCACTTCCAGACGTAAAGGCTCGATATCTTCCCCGCGCGCTTTCGCCTGGCCGATGGATTTCGATCGAGAGTTACGCTCTGCCTGCAGGTTTTCAGTATTGACCTGCAAAACTTTACGACGCTCTTCAAGAGCGCGCAGCTTATCTACATCCAGCTTAAAGCCCCGGCGTGCCAGTTTTTCAGCGACTGCGTCTGGCTCATTACGCAGCAGATTGGGATCGAGCATGCTTATCCTGTGCTTATCGAATTGAAATGGGAAAATGTGACCACAGCCTGCGGTCACAGGGATACAGTGCCAACATTACCGCAACGCCTGCGCTAACGGTAGCGTTTTATAGGGCTATTTTGATCCTGTCCGGCGAGCCAGGCGAGCTTTTCGCCAATCTTGCCCTCAAGACCTCTGTTTGTGGGGTGATAATAGCGTGTTTGCGCCATCTCCGGCGGGAAATATTCCTCACCTGCGGCATAAGCATTCGGTTCGTCATGTGCATAACGATATTCCTGGCCGTAACCCATCTCTTTCATCAACTTCGTCGGCGCATTGCGCAGATGAACAGGTACGTCATAGTCAGGACGTTCGCGGGCATCGGAGAGCGCCGCTTTAAAGGCGGTATACACCGCATTGCTTTTCGGTGCACAGGCCAGATAAACAATCGCCTGGGCGATGGCGCGCTCGCCTTCAGCAGGCCCCACACGCGTGAAGCAGTCCCAGGCGGAAATCGCCACCTGCATCGCACGCGGATCGGCATTGCCCACATCTTCGGAAGCAATCGCCAGGCAACGGCGCGCGACATACAGCGGATCCCCCCCTGCCGTAATGATTCGCGCATACCAGTAAAGTGCCGCATCCGGCGCGCTGCCGCGAACTGATTTATGCAATGCGGAAATGAGATCGTAGAAGCGGTCGCCTTTGTTATCAAAACGCGCGCTGCGCTCACCGGCGATTTCGGTCAACAATGCGGGAAGCAGTACTCGCTTGCCGCTATCATCCACTTCGGCCATATCAGCCATCATTTCCAGGGTGTTCAATGCGCGGCGCGCATCACCATTGACCAGTTCCGCGATGGCTTTGCGGGTATCATCCGGCAGAACGATATCCTGGCCACCATAGCCCCGCGCCTTGTCTTCCATCGCCTGACGGAGAACCTGTTCGATATCTTCCGTGGTCAGCGATTTGAGCAAATAGACGCGCGCCCGCGACAACAGCGCGGAATTCAGTTCAAACGACGGGTTTTCGGTGGTTGCCCCGATAAAGGTGATCGTGCCGTCTTCAATATGCGGTAAGAACGCATCCTGTTGGCTTTTATTAAAGCGATGAACTTCGTCAACAAACAGAATAGTGCGACGCCCGGCATGACGATTCTGACGGGCGCGTTCGATGGCTTCGCGGATCTCTTTCACGCCGGAGGTGACCGCCGATATCCGCTCAACGTCGGCATCGGCGTAGCGGGCAATCACTTCAGCGAGTGTCGTTTTCCCGGTTCCCGGCGGTCCCCACAAGATCATGGAGTGCAGATGTCCGGCTTCAATCGCACGCGGCAACGGTTTACCCGCAGCCAGCAGGTGCTGCTGACCAATATACTGCGCTAAATTTTCTGGCCGCATCCGCGCGGCCAGTGGCTGAAAGGTATTATCAGAAAAATCGAGCGACAGGTTGCTCACGCAGGCCTCTACTTACGTTGGTCGTCTACCGTTACGCCTTGCGGTGGAGTAAAGGTGAACTTCGATGCGTCAACGGTGCCATTCTGCTGTGATTTCAGCTGATAGCTGCTGCGCTGGTCATCCTGCTCCACGGCGCTGAACTGATGAATAGTCCCGTCACGGCCCACATTGATGGTGAACTGTTTCAGGTTACCGTTGCTGGTTTTCGGCGTCAGGACGAAGTCGTCACCGTTCTGCTTGATATTGTACTGTTGCCAGTCGCTGGACTGGTTGCGGGCAATCAGCATAAACGGCGTGTTGCCGGTGGCGTCTTTCAGCCAGGTCGCGGTGGCCTGCTCAACAAACGGGTTGAAGAACCACAGCGTTTTCCCATCAGAAACCAGAATGCTTTCATCAGGCTGCGTCATGTGCCAGTTAAACAGGTTCGGACGCTTCACCCACAAATCACCCTGACCT
Source organism: Citrobacter sp. CFNIH10 (assembly GCF_002934585.1). NCBI lineage: Bacteria > Pseudomonadati > Pseudomonadota > Gammaproteobacteria > Enterobacterales > Enterobacteriaceae > Citrobacter > Citrobacter sp. CFNIH10. The sequence continues at coordinate 3,168,778 of NZ_CP026216.1, read as the reverse complement.
TCCTGAACAGCAGCGCCGCTGCCATCAGTCACTTTCTGTGTGAAGCTGGCGTGGAAGCTGCTTACTTTATCCAGGCGACTTTTCAGATCGCTGGCGGCATCCGCCCAAACGCTGCTTACCACGAATCCTGAGAGTAATGCACAGGTGATTGCGATTTTTTTCATTGTTATTCCTCAAAATACGTCACTCCCGACCGGGAGATCCCTCTGCTATCCATTCCAGGCCAAAAATCAGCGTGAGGAAAGAAGACAATACTGAATTACGTAACTTTGCACTTAGTCAAACGGTGGTGGCGCCAGCACTTCACGATTGCCGTTATGGCCTTGTTCGCTGACGATTCCCTGCGCTTCCATCTGTTCGATAATGCGCGCCGCACGGTTGTAGCCAATACGGAACTGGCGCTGTACGCCGGAGATGGACGCTTTACGTTTCTCTGTCACAAAGTTGACAGCCTGATCGAATAACGGATCCAGCTCTTCGCCACCGTCAAAGCCACCGCCGCCGCCTTCGCTTTCGCTGTCGGAGGTGATGCCATCCACATACTGCGGACGCCCACGCGCCTTCCAGTCCTGCACCACCGCATGCACTTCCTGGTCACGGACAAATGCGCCGTGAACACGCACCGGCATGGTGGAGTTTGGCCCGGAGTAAAGCATATCCCCCATCCCCAGCAGCGATTCTGCACCGCCCTGATCGAGGATAGTACGCGAGTCAATCTTACTGGACACGGTGAAGGCAATACGTGTCGGTATGTTGGCTTTAATAAGACCGGTAATGACGTCAACCGATGGACGCTGTGTCGCCAGCACCAGGTGGATCCCGGCCGCACGGGCTTTTTGCGCCAGTCGGGCAATCAGCTCTTCAACTTTCTTACCGACGGTCATCATCAGGTCGGCAAATTCGTCAACCAGTACAACGATATACGGCAGTTTTTCCAGTACCGGATGCTGCGCATCCATACTGTCGCCCGGTTTCCAGTACGGGTCCGGAATTGGACGTCCCATCCGCGCGGCTTCGGCTATCTTCTCGTTGTAACCCGCAAGATTACGCACGCCCAGCGCAGACATCAGCTTGTAACGGCGTTCCATCTCGTTAACGCTCCAGCGCAGGGCGTTGGCGGCGTCTTTCATATCCGTGACGACTTCCGTCAGCAGATGCGGAATGCCTTCGTAAACCGACAGCTCCAGCATTTTCGGGTCGATCATGATGAAACGAACGTCTTCCGGCTGCGCCTTGTAAAGCATGCTGAGGATCATGGCGTTCACCCCAACCGATTTACCCGAACCGGTTGTTCCCGCCACCAGCAGGTGCGGCATTTTCGCCAGATCGGCTACCACCGGATCGCCGGCAATATCTTTACCCAACACGACGGTCAGCGGCGACGGGTTTTCACGGAACTTCGCGTTATCCAGCACTTCACGCAGGTAAACGGTCTGCCGTTTTTTGTTCGGCAATTCCAGGCCTACGTATGGTTTACCCGGAATCACTTCCACCACGCGCACCGCGACAGTCGACAACGAACGCGCCAGGTCACGAGAAAGGTTGGAAATACGCGCCGCTTTCACACCCGGCGCCAGATTCAGTTCAAAACGGGTGATCACCGGACCTGGCGAGTAATTCACCACATCGGCCTTGATGCGGAAATCAGCCAGGCGAGCTTCAACCAGGCGCGCCATTTGTTCCAGCGCGAAGGTATCAACCGGCTCCACTTCACTCGGTGGCTGCGTCAGCAGATCCAGTGAAGGCAGTGGCGTCGTCGGTTTCTGCAGCGGACGGCTGTCACCATTGCGCATCAGCAGCGGGTGAATCAGGCTTTCCTGCGGCTGAGGTGCAGCAGGTTGCTGCGGCGCTACCAGCTGTTGCGGCTGCTGATACTGTGGCTGCGGAGCTACCGGCTGTTGTGGCTGTTGATACTGCGGCTGCGGCGCTACCGGCTGTTGTGACTGTTGATACTGTGGCTGCGGCGCTACCGGCTGTTGCGGCTGCTGATACTGCGGCTGTGGCGCTACCGGCTGTTGCGGCTGCTGATACTGCGGCGTTGTGGGTGGCTGAACAGGCGCAGACTCCGGCATAACGCCCGGTGTAAACAGCGGCTCATGCGGGCCGTTATCGACCAGCGTTTTCATGGGTGAAAACTCAAAATCATCCAGCGAGAATGGATTCGCTCCGGCAGGTTGCTCACCGGCGTAGCGCTGTTGCTGTGAAGAGGCAAACTGGCGCGCCAGTTCAGCTTCCGCAGCGGCATCTTCATCGTCGGCCTGCGTCGCCTCATGCTGATACTCGTCGCCATAACGACTTTGCTGTGACTGAGCAAACTGACGAGCCAGTTCGTCCTGTTGCATGGCGTCGATTTCATCATCGCTATACTGCGGATCGTGTTGACCGGCTTCACGCGCTCTCTCCTCAGCCATACGCTGAGAAGGCAATTTAATACCATACGATGCCAGCTCACGGCGTGTCGGTACACGTACGCGATTGGGACGAGGCAGTTGCGGGCCAATCCCTTCTTTCACCTGCGGACGCGGCGCTCCGCCATTCGCGAGGCTGAAGACTGGCGCTGCAGCTGCCGCAGTCGCACCGGCTGATAAGGTCGCATCCTTCACGCTTGCAGCGATCGGCGCAATGGTCGCAGCGGTGTCAACAGGCGGTATAGAAGGCGCAGTTGACGGTGCAGGAACCACCGGTTCCGGCGCGTTAACAGGTTCAGGAATCGGCTGATACCACGCGGCCAGTTGCTCACGTTCACGCGCACGCTTCTCTTCCACTTCTTCAAAGTAGTACAGCGGCGGGCGCGCAGGTTTTGTCTCTTCGACTACCGGCTCAGGCTCAGTAATCGGAGCTTGCGGAACCACAGGTTCCTGTGGCGATAAAGGCTCCGGCTGATACGCTGGCTGATGATAAACCGGCTGCTGGACAGGCTCGGGTTGATAAACCGGCTCGGGCTGCCAGGGTTGCTCTACCGTAGCTTGCGGTTGCTGCCACGGTTGTTGCGGTACGCCTGGCTGCGGATAACCAGCTTCAGGAGCCACAGACGCAGCATTTTGCGGTTCAGTCGGAACAGGCTGTTGCCATGTCTCATACTGCGCCTGCTGCGGCTGCGCGTACGGGTTGTGCGACGGATAGCCTTCCGGCGCAGGAGCAATCACCGGCTCGCCGGTTTGCGGGCCTGGTACGGGTTGCCATGCAACCGCAGGTTGTACAGGAACGGTTTCTGCGCCTGGTACGGGCGGCGTTTGCATAATCGGATCGACCGGCGCAGCCCAGGCCTGAGTCGCAGCCGTAGCAGCCGCCGCAGCGGCGACGGGTTCGGTCACCGAATGACCGTTTAACAGCGGATCGTATTCATCATATTCCGGCTGTGTCGCACGATGCCCGGAGAACAGCACATCGCCAGGATCGGCCGCGACGCCGCGCGCGCTGTAGGCTATCTCATCGTCATCATCCATGCGTCTGCCGGAGAAGAGCGCCGCATCCGTCTGACGGCCATGCGGATTGATAAATTTTTCAGCCAGACGTTTACGGCGCGCCAGCGCACCGCGAAGAATACGCGCCCGACGGGATTCACGTTTCCCGCCCTCGACTTCATCTTCATACTCTTCATCGTCTTCGTATTCGTCGTCTTCTACCCAGGTATCATCACGACGGGTACGGTTGCTGGCAAAGGTCAGAATATTGAGCAGCCAGCCGCCAAGTTTTTCGGCGATGCTAACCCAGGACCAGCCGGTAAAGAGCGTCAGCCCTGCCGCCCACACGCATAGAAGCGTAATGGTGCCACCACTGCTGTGCAGCAGCGGTTGCAGCGTGGTACTCAACAGACTGCCAATCACCCCGCCGGAGGCGAAGTACCAGATGTCATCGGCATTAATAGCGGCCAGACCACAGGAGGTAAGGATAAGCGCCAGCACGCCAATGATGCGCAGCGAGACGGCAAAATAGTCGATATAGTCATCGGTCGCCTGGTGACGCCAGGCAAACCAGCAGCCGCCCACAATGATGACAGGAATGGTGTACGCCATTATCCCAAAGATAAAGAACAGGGTATCCGCCAGCCATGCCCCCGGCGCCCCGCCCAAATTATGGATAGGCTCATGCCAGGCCGTTTGCGACCAACTGGGATCAGAAGGATTAAAGCTCAGTAAGGCTGCCATCAGCCAGACGGCAAAAAGGGCAATAAGAATCAGCAACGCCTCCAGAAGTCGGCGCCCGCTGCTTAACTTTGTCAATGTGACTTCTTTGTCTTCAGTGTATTCCTGGCTCAAAAAAGGCTCTCCAGGTTTCGGGCTTTTCCTGCCCGATGCTAAAACGGACAACAGCACCGGGTTACCCCGGCACTGTTGCTGTATGGATTAACAGGAGTGTAATCAAAATACGCCGATTTTGCACCTGTTCCGTATTAGCGCGTCTTAATAACCAGACGATTACTCTGTTTGACTTCTTCCATTACCACGTAAGTACGGGTGTCATTGACGCCAGGCAGACGCAGCAGGGTTTCCCCCAGCAGCTTACGGTAAGCTGACATGTCCGGCACACGTGTTTTCAACAGGTAGTCGAAATCGCCAGACACCAAATGACACTCTTGAATTTCTTCAAGTTTTTGTACTGCGGCGTTGAATTGTTCAAACACATCCGGAGCGCCACGATTCAGAGTAATCTCAACAAATACCAGAAGTGATGCATCCAGATAATGCGGGTTTAACAGCGCTGTATAGCCCTGAATGAAACCCTGTCTTTCCAGACGACGCACACGCTCAAGGCAGGGCGTCGGGGAAAGTCCCACTCGTTTAGAAAGCTCGACGTTAGAAATACGCCCATCCTTTTGCAGCTCATTAAGAATGTTACGATCAATACGGTCGAGATCTTTGCCAGGGCGCTTCTTGCTATCTACCATTATTATTGTCTCTCTGTATTCCTTCCCTACTCCTGCCTGACTCATCAAACATCATTGTCGAGAGTCGATGCCCATCACAATAGACCGAACCCAAGAGGATTAGCGGCGCGCAATGCCTGGGTCTATAGTGAGAAGACCGTTGCCTGACGGCAGCTATCGACATCACGAATGGCGTCTGTCCACACCATGCGTAGATTTCGCTAGCCCGGTAAACATGGTATTTATATGCATGATTATGCGGCACACACACAACACTGTTTTTTTCTTCCTCGAATGTTTTCGCAAAACAGCAGGTGATTGTCAAAGCAAAACATCGATTTTTAGTACAACATGCCAGTTATTCATTAGGCGTTAAGATGATTCATCATTTTATCACCTTATAACTGAGGGATTTTAAGTAGAATTCGTTATGGCGTGACTGCAGATTTGTTCACTCATTGGCCTCGTCTATTCCACAAATTGTTAACAAAATCGCTATACCCTTTTTTTACGCCGTCAAATTCCCTACAATCCAGCCCATTGCCTGCCAACAACAATGAGGATCTCATGGGCACGACCAAACACAGTAAACTGCTTATCCTGGGTTCCGGCCCGGCGGGATATACCGCAGCGGTCTATGCTGCGCGCGCAAACCTGCAGCCGGTACTGATTACCGGTATGGAAAAAGGCGGTCAACTGACCACCACCACAGAAGTGGAAAACTGGCCGGGCGATCCGAATGATCTGACCGGACCACTGCTGATGGAACGTATGCACGAGCATGCGACTAAGTTTGAAACCGAGATCATCTTCGATCACATCAATAAAGTGGACCTGCAAAACCGTCCGTTCCGTCTGATCGGTGACAGTGCAGAGTACACCTGTGATGCGCTAATCATCGCTACCGGTGCGTCCGCTCGTTATCTCGGTCTGCCGTCAGAAGAGGCATTCAAAGGCCGTGGCGTTTCTGCCTGCGCTACCTGCGACGGTTTTTTCTATCGTAACCAGAAAGTCGCGGTTATCGGTGGCGGTAACACAGCCGTCGAAGAAGCGCTGTATCTGGCAAACATCGCCTCTGAAGTTCACCTGATTCACCGTCGTGACGGCTTCCGCGCGGAAAAAATTCTGATTAAGCGTCTGATGGACAAAGTGGAGAACGGCAACATCGTGTTGCACACCCACCGCACGCTGGAAGAAGTGACTGGCGATCAGATGGGCGTCACGGGTCTGCGCCTGCGTGATACGCAGAATGCGGACAACATTGAGTCGCTGGATGTCGCAGGGCTGTTTGTTGCCATCGGCCACAGCCCGAACACGGCGATTTTCGAAGGACAGCTTGAGCTGGAAAACGGCTACATTAAAGTGCAGTCCGGGAGTCACGGTAACGCGACCCAGACCAGCATCCCGGGCGTCTTTGCTGCGGGCGACGTGATGGACCACATTTACCGTCAGGCTATCACCTCCGCAGGCACCGGTTGTATGGCTGCGCTGGATGCTGAACGCTACCTCGACGGTTTAGCCGACGCGTGCAAATAGTTTTTACAAATCAGCAACAAAAGTAAATAAGGCGACTATAGGTCGCCTTTATTTTTGCCCCGTTGTAACATTGCCCTGGCAAAAAATTCTGATAACTCACCTGCAAAGCGCGCAATGAATAAAACTCGTCAACAAGAGCTAACCCGCTGGTTAAAACAGCAAAGTGTCATTTCCCAACGCTGGCTTATGATTTCCCGTCTGCTGGGGTTTGTGAGTGGCGTACTGATTGTCGCTCAGGCCTGGATCATGGCTCGCATTCTGCAACATATGATCATGGAAAATATCCCGCGCGAGGCGTTGCTGTTGCCATTTGTCGTGCTGGTGCTGATCTTTATCCTCCGTGCCTGGGTCGTCTGGTTACGCGAACGCGTCGGATTCCATGCGGGCCAACACATCCGGTTTGAGATCCGCCGCCAGGTGCTCGACCGCCTGCAACAGGCCGGTCCGGCGTGGATCCAGGGAAAACCCGCAGGAAGCTGGGCCACGCTGGTGCTGGAACAGATTGACGATATGCACGACTACTACGCTCGTTATCTGCCGCAGATGGCGCTGGCGGTGTGTGTGCCCATCCTGATTGTCGCGGCTATTTTTCCGTCAAACTGGGCCGCCGCGTTGATCCTTCTCGGCACCGCGCCGCTGATCCCTCTGTTCATGGCGATGGTCGGTATGGGCGCTGCTGATGCTAACCGGCGTAATTTCCTCGCCCTGGCGCGTCTGAGCGGACATTTCCTCGATCGCTTACGCGGAATGGAGACCCTGCGCATTTTTGGCCATGGTGAAGCTGAAACCGAAAGCATTCGCGTCGCCTCGCAAGATTTCCGCCAGCGTACGATGGAAGTCTTGCGCCTTGCCTTTTTATCCTCGGGCGTACTGGAGTTTTTTACCTCGCTTTCCATTGCGCTGGTCGCGGTTTACTTTGGTTTTTCCTACCTCGGCGAACTTAATTTCGGCCACTACGGCACGGGCGTCACGCTGGCAGCAGGCTTCCTCGCCCTTATTCTGGCCCCTGAGTTTTTCCAGCCGCTGCGCGATTTGGGGACGTTTTATCACGCTAAAGCACAGGCAGTTGGCGCGGCAGACAGCCTGAAGACTTTTATGGAAACGCCGCTCGCCCATCCTGAACAAGGTGATGTGGAACTATCCACGCAAGAACCTGTTTCCATTGACGCCGTCGATCTCATCATTACATCGCCAGAAGGTAAGACCCTGGCGGGACCACTGAACTTCTCCCTCGCTGCCGGGCAGCGTGTCGTGCTGGTCGGTCGCAGCGGTTCGGGTAAGAGTTCTCTGCTGAATGCGCTTTCCGGCTTCCTCTCTTATCAGGGATCGCTGCGCATTAACGGGGTGGAACTTCGCGATTTGTCGCCAGAGTCCTGGCGTAAGCATCTCTCCTGGGTGGGGCAAAACCCGCAGTTGCCCGCGGCGACGATACGGGAAAACGTTCTTCTGGCTCGCCCGAATGCCAGTGAGCAAGAGTTGCGTGCCGCGCTCGACAGCGCCTGGGTCAGTGAATTCCTGCCGCTGTTACCACAGGGCGTGGATACGCCCGTTGGCGATCAGGCCGGATGTCTGTCCGTTGGTCAGGCGCAACGCGTGGCAGTAGCTCGTGCACTCCTTAATCCCTGCAAGTTGCTGCTGCTGGATGAGCCGGCTGCCAGCCTGGATGCCCATAGCGAACAGCGGGTCATGCAGGCGCTGAAAGCCGCCTCAAAACGCCAGACCACCCTGATGGTCACGCACCAGCTTGAAGATCTGGCTGACTGGGACACGATTTGGGTGATGCAGGACGGACAGATTATCGAACAGGGCTCCTGGGCCGAACTGAGTACCGCCAATGGCGCATTTGCGACGCTGTTGGCCCATCGTCAGGAGGAAATCTAATGCGCGCGCTACTGCCTTATCTGACGCTCTATAAACGTCACAAATGGATGTTAACGCTGGGCATCGTGCTGGCGATCATCACCCTGCTCGCCAGCATTGGCCTGCTGACGCTGTCCGGCTGGTTCCTCTCTGCGTCAGCCGTCGCGGGCTTTGCCGGTATCTACAGTTTTAACTATATGCTGCCTGCCGCAGGCGTGCGCGGTGCGGCTATTACCCGGACTGCCGGACGCTATTTTGAGCGGCTGGTCAGCCATGATGCCACCTTCCGCGTGCTGCAACATTTACGTATTCACACCTTCAGCAAGCTGCTGCCGCTCTCCCCTGCCGGGCTGGTTCGTTATCGTCAGGGTGAACTGTTGAACCGCATTGTGGCGGATGTGGATACGCTGGATCACCTCTACCTGCGCGTCATCTCCCCCCTGGTGGGAGCCTTCGTGGTGATTATGGTTGTGACGATCGGTCTGAGCGTGCTGGATGTCACCCTCGCCTGCACCCTCGGCGGCGTGATGCTGCTGACGCTGTTTATTATGCCGCCGGTGTTTTATCGCGCCGGGAAAACCACCGGACAAAACCTGACGCACCTGCGCGGACAGTATCGCCAGCAGTTGACCTCATGGTTACAGGGTCAGGCTGAACTGACCATTTTCGGCGCCAGCGACCGCTACCGCGCACAGATGGAGGCCACCGAGTTACAGTGGCACGAAGCGCAGCGCCGCCAGTCTGAACTGACGGCACTGTCACAGGCGCTGATGTTGCTCATCGGTGCCATTGCCATTTTGCTGATGTTGTGGATGTCGGCAGGCGGCGTAGGGGATAACGCTCAGCCTGGCGCGCTGATTGCCCTGTTTGTCTTTTGCGCGCTGGCAGCATTTGAAGCGCTGGCTCCGGTTACCGGCGCATTCCAGCATCTGGGACAGGTCATCGCCTCCGCCATGCGGATCACCGAACTGACCGAACAGAAGCCGGAAGTCACTTTCCCGACTGACGTATCCGACGTCCCGGATCAGGTCACTCTGACGCTGCGTGACGTTTCATTCAGCTACCCCGAACAGGCGCAAAAGGCGCTGGATTCGCTCTCCCTGCAGGTGAATCCAGGCGAGCATATCGCCATTCTTGGGCGCACCGGGTGCGGTAAATCGACATTACTCCAACTGCTCACGCGCGCGTGGGATCCGCAGCAGGGCGAGATCCTGCTCAACGGTTGTTCGATTGCAACCTTGAATGAAGCGACGCTGCGCAAGACCATCAGCGTTGTGCCGCAGCGCGTGCACTTATTCAGCGCCACCCTGCGCGACAACCTGCTGCTTGCGGCACCTGACGCCAGTGACGACCAGCTGACAGACACGCTGCGCCGCGTCGGGCTGGAGAAACTCCTGGACGATGCTGGCCTCAACAGTTGGCTGGGCGAAGGCGGTCGTCAGCTATCCGGTGGCGAACTGCGTCGTCTGGCGATCGCCCGTGCGCTTTTGCACGATGCGCCGCTGATGCTGCTTGATGAACCGACGGAAGGCCTGGATGCGACGACCGAAAGCCAAATGCTTGAATTGCTGGCAGAGGTGATGCGCGATAAAACGTTACTGATGGTGACGCATCGCCTGCGCGGGCTCGCGCGTTTTGATCAAATAATAGTGATGGACAACGGCCAAATTATTGAGCAAGGTAATCACGCAGATCTGTTAGCGCGGCAGGGTCGTTATTACCAGTTTAAGCAAGGTCTGTAAGCTATTATTGAACGATCCGACTCGCGTACTGGAGTTCTGCTGTCATGCGCCTGGTTCAGCTTTCCCGACACTCTATCGCCTTCCCTTCGCCGGAGGGCGCTTTACGCGAGCCAAACGGCCTGCTGGCGCTTGGAGGCGATCTCAGCCCTGCGCGCCTGCTGATGGCCTATCAACGCGGTATTTTTCCGTGGTTTTCGCCTGGCGACCCTATTCTTTGGTGGTCACCGGATCCCCGCGCCATTCTGTGGCCTGACGCGTTTCATGTCAGCCGCAGCATGAAGCGCTTTCATAAGCGTTCTCCGTATCGCGTCACACTGAATTATGCGTTTGGCCAGGTCATCGAAGGGTGCGCCAACGATCGCGATGAAGGGACATGGATCACCCAGGGCGTGGTGGAGGCCTATCATCGACTGCACGAACTGGGACATGCGCATTCCATTGAGGTCTGGCGTGAAAATACGCTGGTTGGCGGGATGTATGGCGTTTCCCAGGGGGCGCTGTTTTGCGGCGAATCGATGTTCAGCCGACAAGAGAATGCGTCAAAAACCGCACTGCTGGTTTTTTGCGCAGAATTTGTTCAGCAAGGCGGTAAATTAATGGATTGTCAGGTGCTCAATAGTCATACCGAATCGTTAGGCGCGGTCGAAATTCCGCGTCGGGTGTATCTGGAACACCTCGATGCATTACGCCAGCAACGTTTACCTCGCGATTTTTGGGTCCCTCGCACGTTATTTTTGCCCCAGGGGTGAATGTTTTCGGCACATTTTTTATCAGGGTGTTATAATTGCGGTCGCAGAGTTGGTTTAGCCCATTACCCCGCTGCCGTTAAGGATCCGTTCGCGTCAGGTAACGCCATCGTTTATCTCATCGCTCCCTTATACGTTGCGCTTCACGTGCGGCTTTGTCGTGTGTTTTTGAAGCGAATCGGAGTAATGCGCCAAATTTTGTTTGCTGCGTTTTAAACGTGCAAATCTTTACTTATTAAAAGAACTTCGGCATTATCTTGCCGGTTCAAATTACGGTAGTGATACCCCAGAGGATTAGATGGCCAAAGAAGACAATATTGAAATGCAGGGTACCGTTCTCGAAACGTTACCTAATACCATGTTCCGCGTAGAGTTAGAAAACGGTCACGTGGTTACTGCACACATCTCCGGTAAAATGCGTAAAAACTACATCCGCATCCTGACGGGCGACAAAGTGACTGTTGAGCTGACCCCGTACGACCTGAGCAAAGGCCGCATTGTCTTCCGTAGTCGCTGATTGTTTTCACGCCCGAATGGCGTCCAGATGATAAAAGGTCGGTTAAGCCGGCCTTTTTTGTTGCATGAAAATCCCCTACTCCTCCGCCATTCGCGCATACTCATCCGTCAGAAAATCCACCAGCGCTCTGACCGATGGCAGTAATCCCCTGCGTGAAGGGAAAACCGCGTGAATGACCTCTCTTCGTGGTTCCCAACCTTCCAGTAACGCAACCAGTTCCCCCGCCGCAAGCTGTTCTTTCGCCATTAAGATGGGAAGTTGCACGGCACCGACGCCGGCGATGGCCGCCTCGCGCAATGCCAGCATGTCGGTCGTGATAAATCGCGGGGTAAAGTGCACTTCCGCTCTGGCCCCTTGTGGACCATACAGTTCCCAGCGATGAATATGTTTGCCTGCCGAGAGACTCAGTCCGGGCCAACAGCTTAATTCCGACGGCGCCGTAGGGGTACCCATGCGTGCGATCAGCGCCGGGCTGGCAAACAACCGATGGGCGCGGTCGGCAAGCACCCGCATCACCAGATCGCTGTCCTCAATCGGGCGCGGACGCACTCTGATCGCAATATCAACGCCTTCCCCTACTACATCAACGCGACGGTTCGTGGCTTCGAGTTGCAACGTTACGTCGGGGTAACGCGCCATAAATTTCGCCAGCATTGGCCCCACGTGGACATGAAGCAGCGTCACCGGACACGTTAGCTTAACCACGCCCCGAGGCTCAACCTGCAATGCGGCAATCGCATCCTGCGCTGCCTGTGCTTCTACCAGCATGGCTTTACAGTGCTCATAGAACGTTTGTCCCACTTCCGTGACGTTAAACTGCCGTGTCGTCCGCTGGATGAGCCGCACCCCCAGTTGCTCTTCCAGTTGTGCAATGCGCCGGCTGAGCTTTGATTTCGGTTCATCGAGTGCACGACCTGCAGCAGCAAACCCGCCCTGCTCCACGACATGAACAAACCACGCAAAATCATTGAGATCTGGCTTTACCATTTATTGTTCCATTTTCAGAACGATGAAATCCATTTTAGCCACTACTCACCTCGCTGTCATGAATATAAGCTTATTCATAACGTAACAAGCCATTGAGGAGAGAATGATGAAAAAGGTTACAGGCGTCTATACCGCACCTCGTCCGCACTGGGTTGGCGATGGATTTCCGGTTCGTTCACTGTTTTCGTACCAGTCCCATGCAGAACAGTTGAGCCCATTTTTGCTGCTTGACTATGCCGGTCCCCATACCTTCGCGCCGGGAACGGAAAAGCGCGGCGTGGGTGAACATCCCCACCGTGGTTTTGAAACGGTGACAATTGTATACCGCGGTGAGGTTGAGCATCGCGACTCAACCGGTCGAGGCGGCATTATCGGCCCCGGCGACGTGCAATGGATGACCGCGGGTGCGGGCATTCTGCATGAAGAATTTCACTCTGAAGCCTTCACCCACAAGGGAGGAGAACTGGAGATGGTGCAACTGTGGGTGAACCTGCCAGCAAAAGACAAAATGACGGCGCCGGGTTATCAGAGCATCACCCAGGATTACATCCCAACCGTTGAGCTGCCGGACAATGCCGGGACAGCGCGAATTATTGCCGGTCAGTATCAGCAGACGACCGGTCCGGCACACACGTTCTCGCCGCTGAACGTCTGGGATATGCGGTTACAACAGGCGCGCCCGGTGACGCTTTCGCAGCCTGAAGGGTGGAGTACCGCGCTGGTCGTCCTGAAAGGCTCAATCACGGTAAATGGATCGACAACAGCAAGCGAGGCGCAACTGGTGGTATTAAGCCAGCAAGGGGACGCACTGCATCTGGAAGCCACCCACGATGCCAGCGTGTTGTTACTGTCGGGAGAGCCGCTGAATGAACCGATCGTCGGCTACGGTCCGTTTGTCATGAATACCAGACATGAAATCGCAGAAGCCGTTCGCGATTTTAACGCGGGCCGCTTTGGTCAACTCTGAGCGTGAGAAGGTCGTGAAGAGCCGCGAAAAGTGGATTCACAACGCTAAATCGCTTCCCCGACGGCTTACGTTGGGGAAGATGTACAATGCGTAACCAAACGAGAAGTAAAGCGTAAATACTGCTTGACCGTTTTAGTGCAACTCCCTATAGTAGCGCCCCGTTGCCCCCCAAGTGGTCAGGCAGCAATACAATATGGTGAGGTGTCCGAGTGGCTGAAGGAGCACGCCTGGAAAGTGTGTATACGGCAACGTATCGGGGGTTCGAATCCCCCCCTCACCGCCATCTTTCAGAAAAGAGCCGGTACTTATGTATCGGCTCTTTTCTTTTATGTTCCCCAATAGGGGGGATGAGAATCCCCGACCGGGGTTCGACAACGGGCACAGCCCGTTGGACGGAATGGCCGCAGGCCATGACGCCCGCAGGGCGAGCGAAGCGAGTCAATCCCCCCCTCACCGCCATCTTTCAGAAAAGAGCCGGTACTTATGTATCGGCTCTTTTCTTTTATGTTCCCCAATAGGGGGGATGAGAATCCCCGACCGGGGTTCGACAACGGGCACAGCCCGTTGGACGGAATGGCCGCAGGCCATGACGCCCGCAGGGCGAGCGAAGCGAGTCAATCCCCCCCTCACCGCCATCTTTCAGAAAAGAGCCGGTACTTATGTATCGGCTCTTTTCTTTTATGTTCCCCAATAGGGGGGATGAGAATCCCCGACCGGGGTTCGACAACGGGCGCAGCCCGTTGGACGGAATGGCCGCAGGCCATGACGCCCGCAGGGCGAGCGAAGCGAGTCAATCCCCCCTCACCGCCATATTCGAGAATGAGCGCGTACGCAAGTACGGGCTTTTTTTCGCATAAAAAAACCGGGCACACGGCCCGGTTTATCAACCAGTTATAGAGAGGTGAGATTAATGCGCGGCTTCCGGTTTGTGCTTCTGGGCACTCTGGAAACCATAGGTCAGCTCATTTTTCTCTTTATCCAGTGCCACGGTCACCTGCCCGCCATCCACCAGAGAACCAAACAGCAACTCGTTCGCCAATGGTTTTTTCAGGTTATCCTGAATCACGCGCGCCATTGGACGTGCGCCCATTGCCCGATCGTAGCCTTTCTCAGCCAGCCAGTTACGCGCTTCCTGGCTGACTTCCAGGGAGACACCTTTCTGATCCAGTTGAACCTGCAGCTCGACGATGAACTTATCGACAACCTGGTGGATCACCTCAGTAGACAGGTGCTCGAACCAGATAATATTGTCGAGACGGTTACGGAACTCCGGCGTGAACACTTTCTTGATTTCGCTCATCGCGTCAGTGCTGTTGTCCTGATGAATCAGGCCAATCGATTTACGCTCCGTTTCACGGACACCGGCGTTAGTCGTCATCACCAGCACTACGTTGCGGAAATCGGCTTTACGCCCGTTGTTATCCGTCAGCGTGCCGTTGTCCATCACCTGCAGCAGCAGGTTAAAGACATCCGGGTGCGCTTTTTCGATTTCATCGAGCAGCAGTACCGCATGGGGATGCTTGATGACCGCATCCGTCAGCAAACCGCCCTGATCGAAACCAACGTATCCCGGAGGCGCGCCAATCAGGCGGCTGACCGTATGACGTTCCATATACTCGGACATGTCAAAACGCAGCAATTCAATTCCCAGCGCTTTAGAAAGCTGCACTGTTACCTCGGTTTTCCCGACCCCGGTCGGACCGGCAAACAGGAAGGAACCGACAGGCTTATGCTCGTGTCCCAGGCCCGCACGGCTCATCTTGATGGCTTCGGTCAGCGCCTCAATGGCTTTATCCTGCCCAAAGACCAGCATTTTCAGACGGTCGCCAAGGTTTTTCAGCGTATCACGATCGCTTTGCGACACGCTCTTCTCCGGGATACGCGCAATACGCGCCACAACGGACTCGATATCCGCCACGTTGACGGTTTTCTTACGCTTGCTGACCGGCATCAGGCGCGCACGCGCACCCGCTTCATCAATGACGTCAATCGCTTTATCCGGCAGATGACGGTCGTTGATGTATTTCACCGCCAGTTCAACCGCCGCACGTACCGCTTTCGCGGTGTAACGGACATCATGGTGCGCTTCATACTTCGGTTTCAGGCCATTGATGATCTGTACGGTCTCTTCTACCGACGGTTCAGTAATATCAATTTTCTGGAAGCGACGGGCTAACGCACGGTCTTTCTCGAAAATATTGCTGAACTCCTGATAGGTTGTGGAGCCGATCACGCGGATCTTACCGCCGGAAAGCAGCGGTTTAATCAGGTTTGCCGCATCCACCTGACCACCCGACGCCGCACCGGCCCCGATGATAGTGTGGATCTCGTCGATAAACAGAATGCTGTTGCTATCCTGCTCCAGCTGTTTCAGCAGCGCTTTAAAGCGTTTTTCAAAGTCACCGCGGTATTTGGTGCCCGCCAGCAGCGAACCGATATCCAGCGAGTAGATGGTGCAATCGGCCATCACTTCCGGCACGTCGCCCTGCACGATACGCCAGGCCAGGCCTTCGGCTATCGCCGTCTTCCCGACGCCAGATTCCCCCACCAGCAATGGGTTATTTTTACGCCGACGGCACAGTACCTGAATGGCGCGCTCCAGTTCTTTGTCACGGCCGATCAGCGGGTCAATACCGCCAACCCGGGCAAGCTGGTTAAGGTTAGTCGTGAAGTTCTCCATACGTTCCTCCCCGCCAGCTTGCTCGTCGGTATTGGGCTGACTGCCAGGATCAGACGACTGACTCGGCTCATCTTTGCGCGTACCGTGAGAAATAAAGTTGACCACATCAAGACGGCTGACCTCATGTTTACGCAGCAGGTAAGCAGCCTGAGATTCCTGTTCGCTAAAGATGGCGACCAGCACGTTCGCGCCAGTCACTTCACTGCGCCCGGAGGACTGAACGTGGAAGACCGCACGTTGCAGTACGCGCTGAAAGCTCAGCGTCGGCTGCGTGTCGCGTTCTTCTTCGCTGGCAGGCAATACGGGTGTGGTTTGTTCAATGAAGGCTTCGAGTTCCTGACGGAGCGCCACGAGGTCCACGGAACACGCTTCCAGCGCTTCGCGGGCCGATGGGTTACTGAGCAGCGCCAGTAACAAGTGCTCGACGGTCATAAACTCATGACGGTGCTCGCGCGCTCTGGCGAAAGCCATATTTAAACTGAGTTCCAGTTCTTGATTGAGCATAGGCACCTCCCCCCAATTTTTATGCCTGCATTCAGGCTTTTTCCAGCGTACACAGCAACGGGTGCTCGTTCTCCCTCGCATACGTGTTCACCATCGCCACTTTGGTCTCCGCGACCTCTGCGGTGAAAACGCCGCAGATGGCTTTACCGTGATAGTGAACCGCAAGCATCAGTTGCGTTGCACGTTCTACATCATAAGAAAAGAATTTTTGTAACACGTCAATAACAAACTCCATCGGAGTGTAATCATCATTGACTAATATCACTTTATACATAGATGGCGGTTTTAGCGCGTCACGCACTTTATCAGCCGCCAGCTGGTCGAAATCCAGCCAGTCGTTCGTCTTACCCATTGTCAGTCGTCATCTTCAGTTACGGTTACCGGCAGAACAGTCTGCCGCTGACAAGAGCGGATGTGCACAATCAATCTACCTCAATTAATAGATAACTATCATCTATCACTGGCATCCGCGACATCTGTCACATTCCCGCCAATAGCGTTAACTGCTTCAAATTTTTGATTCATTTTTACCCACCGACCCCCGTCAGACGCTTGACGCCCCGCCTGATTTCTCTAAATTGTAATTTCGAGAGTTGGCGAGGTTTTGAACAACCCCCACTCCACCACCGGTTCATTCCATCTTACTTATATAAGATTTACGAAGGATGTCGAAGCATGGAAACGGGTACTGTTAAGTGGTTCAACAATGCCAAAGGGTTTGGGTTCATCTGCCCTGAAGGCGGCGGCGAAGATATTTTCGCTCACTATTCCACCATTCAGATGGATGGTTACAGAACGCTAAAAGCCGGACAGTCTGTCCAGTTTGATGTTCACCAGGGGCCAAAAGGCAATCACGCCAGTGTCATCGTGCCTATCGAAGCAGAAGCTGTTGCATAGCTCTTCTGTCTCATTGTGTACATCCCGCAGGTAAAATGCCAGCCCGATCGGCTGGCATTTTTATTTCCCGGGACGTTACTCTCGCGCTAACGCATCGACCGGATCCAGTCGCGCCGCGTTGCGCGCCGGTAACCAGCCAAACAGGACGCCTGTAAAGGTAGAGCACAAAAATGCCGTCAGCAGCGCGACCGGCGAGAAACCAATCTCCCAACCGGGCAGGAACAGTTGCAGCGTGAAGGCAATCAGCATCGACAGGCTGATACCCAGCGCGCCACCCACCAGACAAACCAGCACCGCTTCAATCAGAAACTGCTGCAGCACATCACTGGCGCGCGCGCCAACCGCCATCCGGATGCCGATCTCCCGCGTACGCTCTGTGACCGACACCAGCATAATGTTCATCACGCCGATCCCGCCAACTACCAGCGAAATCACCGCCACCAGCGTCAGGAATAACTGAAGAGTACGTGTGGTCTTTTCGGCGGTTTTCAAGACACCGTCCATATTCCAGGTGAAGAAATCCTTTTTGCCATGACGCAGCGTCAGCAGTCGGGTGAGTTGCTGTTCGGCCTGTGCGCTGTCGAAGCCTTCCTTCACTCGTACGGTGATCGAGTTCAGCCACGACTGCCCCATAACGCGCCCGGACATCGTGCTGTATGGCAACCAGACGCGCAGGATTTTGCTGCTGCCAAACATCGACTGCTTCTCTTCCGCCACGCCAATGACCGTCGCAGGCATGTTGCCCACGAGGATCACCTCGCCCACCACGTTCGCCTTATGCGGGAACAACTGACGTCGGGTGTTGCTGTCGAGCACCACCACCTGCGCACGGCCGTTAAGCTGTTCGCGGTTGAACGTTGTCCCTTCGCTGAACGTCATGCCATAAACGTTAAAATAGTCGCCGCTGACCCCGTTCGCGCTGGCGGCGACGTCGATATTGCCATAGCGTAAGCGCAGGTTCTGCGACACCGCGGGCGTCGCAGAAGTCACCCAGGGTTGTTTTTGGATCGCCGCAAGATCGTCGTATTTCAGCGCCTGCTGATACTGTGGATCGTCGTCGCCAAAATCTTTGCCGGGGTAGATATCAATGGTGTTGGTCCCGATGGCGCGGATGTCCGCCAGCACCAGCTGTTTCGCTGCGTCGCCAACCACCACAATCGACACCACCGACGCGATACCGATGATGATCCCGAGCATCGTCAGCAGCGTGCGCATTTTGTTGGCCGCCATCGCCAGCCACGCCATTGTCAGCGCCTCGCGAAACCCGCTGACAAACTGGCTCCAGCCGGACGCCGTTTTCACCGTCGGTTCCTGAATGCCCTGCCCCTGCGCGGCGTGTTTTGCGGGCGGATTGCGCACAATTTCGCCGTCATGGATCTCAATCACCCGCTCTGCCTGGGCGGCAACCTGGGGATCGTGGGTGACGATAATGACCGTATGCCCGCGATCGCGCAGCTGGTGCAGAATTGCCATCACCTCTTCACCGGAACGGCTGTCGAGCGCACCGGTGGGTTCATCGGCGAGGATAACTTGTCCGCCGTTCATCAGCGCGCGGGCAATACTCACGCGCTGCTGCTGACCGCCGGAAAGCTGCGAGGGTTGATAATCAACGCGATCGCCCAGACCAAGCCGCTGGAGCAGCTCCTGCGCGCGCGCCAGACGCTGTTTCCTTTCCGTACCGGCGTAAACAGCAGGGACTTCGACGTTTTGTGCTGCCGTCAGATGTGACAGCAAATGGTAGCGCTGGAAAATAAAACCGAAATGCTCCCGACGCAGTTGCGCCAGCGCATCGCGGTCCAGCGTTGAGACATCGCGTCCCGCGACCCGGTAGGTGCCGCTGGTGGGTTTATCGAGACATCCCAGAATGTTCATCAGCGTGGATTTGCCGGAGCCAGACGCCCCGACGATCGCGACCATCTCCCCTGCATTGATCTGTAGCGTGATGCCTTTAAGCACCTCCACCTGCTCTTCTCCCGAGGGATAACTGCGGCGAATATTGCTCAGTTCAAGCAATGCCGTCATTGCGCGACTCCTGGTTTGCCCTCGCCCGTCACCACTTCATCACCGGCTTCCAGCCCTTTTACAATCTCTACGTCGGTGTCATTGCGCGCGCCAATTGACACTTCGCGTTCACGAGTTTCACCGTTACGCAACAGGGTCACCTTGTAGCGATTATCCCCGACCGGATCGCCCAGCGCGGAAAGCGGGATCGTCAGAACGTTTTTCACATCCGTTAGCTGAATATGGACCTGTGCGGTCATCTCCAGGCGCAGAATACCTTTGGGGTTGGGCACTTCAAATCGGGCGTAATAGAAAATGGCATCATTCACTTTTTCCGGCGTCGGCAGCACATCTTTCAGCGTCCCTTCGTAGCGGGTCTGCGGATCGCCCAGCACGGTGAACCAGGCTTTCTGCCCCGGTTTAAGGTGAATCACATCAGCTTCAGAAACCTGTGCTTTCACCAACATCGTACTCATGTCCGCCAGTGTCAGAATGTTCGGCGCCTGCTGCGCGGCAATCACCGTCTGCCCCTGTAGGGTGGTGATCTGCGTGACTTCACCAGCCATCGGCGCAACGATGCGGGTGTAGTCGAGGTTGGTCTTCGCGGTATCCAGAGATGCCTGATTGCGTTTGATCTGCGCATCAATGGTGCCGATTTGTGCCTGTTTCACCGCCATCTCCGTCGCGGCGGTGTCCAGATCCTGTTGCGACACAGCCTGAGTTTTTGCCAGCTGTTGCTGGCGGGCGAGCGTCACCCGCGCCAGCTTCCACTCGGCTTCAGCCTGCTGGCGTTGAGCGCGAAGCTCCATCAGCGTCGCTTCCACCTCTTTGATCTGGTTTTCCGCCTGTTCGGGGTCGATAACGCCCAGCAACTGGTCTTTCTTCACTTTATCGCCAATTGCTACCGACAGCGTTTTGAGCTGACCACTCACCTGCGCGCCCACGTCAACTTTACGTAAGGCGTCGAGTTTGCCGGTTGCCAGTACGCTCTGCTGCAAATCTCCCGGCCGCACAATCAGCGTCTGATAATTTGGCACCGGCGCATTAAGCGTCCGCCAAAGGGCAAATGCCCCCAGGATGAGAATGAAAATAAGCAACAGATAGCGCTTTTTAATTTTATTTCCCTTAATACCCATAGCGATCCTGATGGTAAGTTTTCAGCTGAAATTCAACAGTATCTAAACAAACCGCAAGCGAAAAGGATAGCGCTCGAGGCATTGATGATTGGTTAAGATTCAGCGTGTTTCAATTTCCACAATCATCGCATTGCGGATTATGATCATGTCACAGATTACTGATAATACCTTTTACACTTCAGACGTTGCGTCTCCTTTACAATTATTTATGCGCCTGACAAGGGGTCAATTACTGCCGGGTAAATTCTGGCGGAAGGCCAGCTTTCGCCGTAAGTTTTTAATTCGCTCGTTACTGATGCCAAGGGCTACCCGTCAGTTGCTGGAAAACCTGACCCAATGGCCTGAGCTGAATACGCTGCTGGCCCGACAACCCCGGTTGCCAATTCGTCTGCATCGCCCGTATATGGCGGTGAATATTAAGCGCGAAACCGCACTGACCGCGCTCTGTAGTCATTATGACCTGCTGCGTCAGTTATTCAGCCGCGAACAACTGGCCCGTTATTTAAGCCAGAACGGTCTCAATCTGGCAAAATTTGAGGCCAAAGACGGTGCGTCATTCCAGCTTGATTTAGTCAGCCTGGTCTCACTGGATAAAGAAGGTGAAAGTACCGTCGTGATCCGCGACGAGCAGATGCGTATTCTGGCAGAAATTACCTTCACATTCTGCACGCTAAACGGAAAACGCACCCTGTTTATTGGCGGCTTGCAGGGCGCGGCAAATGATGTTCCACATGAGGTTATTCAGCAGGCCACGAAAGCCTGTTACGGCCTGTTCCCCAAAAGAGTGGTAATGGAAGCGCTGTGTCAGTTCGCACACATCGCCAGGGCGGAGCAGATTCTGGCGGTCAGCAACGCGGTTCATGTTTATCGCAGTTGGCGCTATATGGACAAAAAAACGCAAATGCATGCCGATTACGACGCCTTCTGGGCGTCCCTGGGCGGTGAAAAAACGCAAGGAGATTACTTCTCGCTGCCGCTGACTATTGCGCGGAAAAGCGAGGCGGATATCGCCAGCAAAAAACGGGCTGAATACCGCCGCCGCTATGCGCTGCTCGACAGCGTCGTCACGCAGGTTCCACAGTGCTTACAGGGTTAGTCCGCTCTGCCGCGCGCCAGCCACAGCACCCGGGAGAACATTTTTCTCAGCAGCGTCGGCACCGCATCCACACCTCGCCGCCCGGCTTCCATCGCCACTTCGATGGCTAAGTCGGGCTTCGATGAGCGATGGATCGCCTTCGAAATGATTTTGCGCATATTCATTGGCACATTTTCCGGGATTTGCGCCACCCGGTGAAAAACATCGGCAAACCCCTGCCGGTACATAAAGTGTTCCATATCCAGCGCTGGCAGCGTCGTCAGGTGTTCGCGCTCTTCTTCCCGGTCGTTATTCAGCAGGCTGCGCACCGTGGCGGCATATTTTTTCCCGGCTTCATCACCATCCACCAGCACGTGCCACTCAATGCCCATCCGCCGGGCAAATTTCACCAGCGGTTTAAGACCGGACTGCGCGAATTCGATCACCTTAATCCCTTCGGCATCAAAGTGATGACCGCACTGACGGGCCAGTTCGTTGATAACCCAGGTTTCTGTTTCCCCTTCCACCAGCAGCCAGCAGCGGGCAAACAGCGAGGAAGCACGGTTAAAGCGAATGTGGAACGCAATGCGTCGACCATCCTCTGCGCTCAGCCCCCCCGGTCCCAGACGCCAGGCCGCCACGCGCGAGGATTCACGCACCAGACGGCAGACATGTTCCACCGGGGTCAGCGAAAGCAACTCGCCCGAGTTGGTGGTGGTGATACGCTGAAGCGGTAGCAGATTCAGCAACTGCCACGCCACTGACAGCATGATGGGATGCAGACGCGTTTCCGGATCTTCTACTAACAGCAGTGGTCTGGCGTCTTTATGCAGCCTGACCGTGCCCTTCGCCTGCAACAGCGTGGAGAACAGCCCCAACAGAATCACCCGGTGAGTACGTCCTCCCGGTTTGTCGATCATCCGGTTGATAATATCGAGATAGCGCCAGCTTCGCTGTTCGTTGGTGGAGCGTCGGCGCATTAAGCGGTGGCGGGACTGCGAAGTGCCCTGCTCGGTAAAATAGTGCTCAAGCAGTTGCACCATCGCCGAGAGTCCCTGCCGAATCTGTCCGTCGGTGAGATTCTGCGGACGCATCGCCAGTTCGCGGGCGAGAAAATCCAGTTGGCGGGCGGTGACTTCGACATCAGCAACCTCCGGCACCGTGCCGTTACGAATACGGCGCATAAACCGCGCATCGCGTAAACGCAGCACCGGCATCAGGCGCACCAGATGCCGCGCCTGTTCGTTGATATCGTCTACCGCCAGCGGATGCCCGTCACCGTCGAGAAAACTGCGCAGCGTCATCACGCTGCCATCCTCGCCACATTCGCCTTCAAGTCGATAAAAGATGCGTTGAAAACCATCGTGACACGGTGCCCAGCACGCCTCGAGCGGCCGATAGCGGCGAACCCGGTAGCGCCCAGGCTGAGATTCACGAAACGTCAGTACGATATGCAGATGATGTTCGCGGCCTTTCATATCACCAGGAGGAAACCAGAAATCATCGCGGTCAAAATGATACAACTCAGATTCGGGTGACAGCAGCAGTGTTAACGCATCCAGTAAACTTGATTTACCCCATGCGTTCTCACCGATCAGGACGTTATTCTGCTCGAGCATCAACGACAGTCGATTGATACCGCGAAATCCCACTATCTCAACGCGTTCGAGAATCATGTATCCTCCAGAAAATCTTCACTTTCCCTTTACTCTCCTCGCAGTATAACCGCAAAACCCGGCGCGGGACGTGACAGGCATATTATTACGCAAGCTAACTGTCTGAAGGATGAACGATTTATTCTTTACTCTTTCATTCGTAATACAGAAACGCACGTTTTGCAGGATGCAAAAAATAAATCCGTTTTTGACAATCCATTTTCACAGGACTTTGCACTACACTTCCCTTAAGAGAAATCTATGGAAGGAATGACGCCGCATTGCCCTAAATCAAACTAACGGGTTTTATTTGACTAGAGAACGGATGACGATCGTTTTTAAAATAGCGAGCTATTTATTTGTCGTCATTCAGGCAGACAATAAATATTGATTACCACTATTTTTTTGTGGTTATTTTTTACATTGAGGTGGATATGTTGAGAAAATTAGCAGCCGAATGTTTTGGTACATTTTGGCTTGTTTTTGGTGGCTGCGGCAGCGCCGTTCTGGCAGCAGCGTTTCCGGAATTAGGTATTGGTTTTGCGGGTGTTGCCCTGGCCTTCGGCCTGACCGTATTAACCATGGCCTTTGCTGTTGGCCATATTTCCGGCGGGCATTTTAATCCGGCGGTGACATTAGGCTTATGGGCTGGCGGCCGTTTCCCGGCAAAAGAGGTTATTGGCTACATTATTGCCCAGGTAGTCGGCGGTATTATTGCAGCGGCAGTCCTGTATTTAATTGCCAGCGGTAAAGCCGGTTTTGATGCAACCGCCAGCGGTTTCGCCTCCAACGGTTATGGCGAGCACTCTCCGGGTGGCTACTCCATGCTGTCCGCGATTATTATCGAAATCGTGCTGACTGCCGGCTTCTTGCTGGTGATTCACGGTGCAACGGACAAACATGCACCGGCAGGTTTTGCGCCGATCGCTATCGGTCTGGCATTAACCCTTATCCACTTGATCAGCATTCCGGTGACCAATACGTCTGTGAACCCGGCGCGGAGTACCGCGGTCGCTATCTTCCAGGGCGGTTGGGCGTTAGAACAACTGTGGTTATTCTGGGTGATGCCAATTATTGGCGGGATTCTCGGCGGTCTTATTTACCGTACGCTGCTCGAAAAACGCGATTAATGTCAGAACACCCGACGGCGCATACCCGTCGGGTCAAACGCGCTTCAGCCGGACCTTGTCCGGCTTTTATTTTGCATCTTTACTGAACCCGCGTAATTGGGTAGTGTCATGGCGCTGTCTCGCTAATTCAAAGGACCCGGCTGTTCATGTTTTCAGGACTTCTCATCATTCTGCTTCCGCTGATAGCAGGTTATCTCATTCCGCTTCGGCACACCGCGGCATTAAAACTGATCAATCGACTATTGAGCTGGATGGTTTATCTGATTCTCTTTTTTATGGGGATCAGCCTGGCCTTTCTGGATAATCTGGCGAGCAATCTGCTGGCGATATTTCACTATTCCGCCGTTAGCATTACCGTTATTTTGCTGTGTAATATTGCCGCATTACTGTGGCTGGAACGCGCATTACCCTGGCGACATCATCATCAACAAGAGAAACTGCCCTCCCGTATCGCGATGGCGCTTGAGTCACTGAAACTGTGCGGCGTGGTGGTGGTTGGCTTTTTGCTGGGGTTGAGCGCGCTGCCCATTTTGCAACACGCCATAGAAGCAAGCGAATATACGCTGATCCTGCTGCTGTTGTTGGTCGGCATCCAGTTACGCAATAGCGGGATGACGTTAAGGCAGATTGTTCTGAACCGACGAGGCATGATTGTGGCGGTCGTGGTCGTCGCCAGCTCCATGATTGGCGGCCTGATTAACGCGTTGATTCTCGGTCTGCCAGTGAAAACTGCGCTGGCGATGGCGTCGGGTTTTGGCTGGTACTCCCTTTCTGGTATTTTGCTGACCGAATCCTACGGTCCGGTGATCGGCAGCGCCGCGTTCTTTAACGATCTGGCGCGCGAACTGCTCGCGATTATGCTGATCCCGGGTCTGGTACGCCGCAGTCGTTCTACTGCACTGGGACTGTGTGGTGCCACGTCGATGGACTTTACCCTGCCGGTGTTACAGCGTACCGGTGGGCTGGAGATGGTTCCAGCGGCGATTGTTCACGGCTTTGTCCTCAGTTTGCTGGTGCCCATTTTGATGGCTTTTTTCTCCGCTTAACGCCCTCTTTGGCGGTAGGCCACTGCCGCCAAAATTGCGCTAAATCAATCTCCCTGTAAGTTGTATCAGAAATCCCTTTTATCCCTCTGCGCACAGGCATAATCTTAAACATGTATATCAAATATAACTTTTAAGGTGTGACCATGTTTTGTGTGCAATGTGAACAAACCATCCGTACTCCGGCAGGAAACGGCTGCTCTTACGCGCAGGGTATGTGCGGTAAAACGGCTGAAACCTCTGATCTGCAGGATCTGCTGATCGCCTCCCTACAAGGTCTGTCTGCATGGGCGGCTAAAGCTCGTGAATATGGCATCATTAATCATGACGTTGATAACTTTGCCCCGCGTGCTTTCTTCTCCACGCTGACCAACGTTAACTTCGATTCTCCACGTATCGTCGGCTATGCTCGCGACGCTATCGCGATGCGTGAAGCGCTAAAAGCCCAATGCCTGAGCGTTGACGCCAATGCGCACTGCGACAACCCAATGGCTGACCTGCAACTGGTTAGTGACGATCTGGGCGACCTGCAGCGTCAGGCCGCCGAATTTACCCCGAACAAAGACAAAGCCGCGATTGGCGAGAACATTCTCGGCCTGCGTCTGTTGTGCCTGTACGGCCTGAAAGGGGCGGCGGCCTATATGGAGCACGCGCACGTTCTCGGGAAGTACGACAACGATATCTACGCGCAGTACCATAAAATCATGGCGTGGCTGGGTACCTGGCCTTCCGATATGAACGCTCTGCTGGAGTGCTCAATGGAAATCGGCCAGATGAACTTCAAAGTGATGAGCATTCTGGATGCCGGTGAAACCACTAAATACGGCCACCCGACGCCGACCCAGGTTAACGTGAAAGCGACCGAAGGGAAGTGCATCCTGATCTCAGGTCATGACCTGAAAGATCTGTATAACCTGCTGGAACAAACCGAAGGTACTGGCGTTAACGTCTACACCCACGGTGAAATGCTGCCCGCGCACGGTTATCCGGAACTGCGTAAATTCAAACATCTGATTGGTAACTACGGTAGCGGCTGGCAGAACCAGCAGGTCGAATTCGCCCGCTTCCCTGGCCCTATCGTGATGACCTCTAACTGCATCATCGACCCGACCGTTGGCAGTTACGACGATCGTATCTGGACTCGCAGCATCGTCGGTTGGCCGGGTGTGAGCCACCTGGAAGGCGATGACTTCGGTCCGGTTATCGCGCAGGCCCAGCAAATGGCAGGCTTCCCGTACAGCGAAATTCCACACCTGATCACCGTCGGTTTCGGTCGTCAGACCCTGCTGGGCGCGGCGGACACCCTGATCGATCTGGTGAGCCGTGAAAAACTGCGTCACATCTTCCTGGTTGGCGGCTGTGACGGCGCGCGCGGCGAACGTAACTACTTCACCGATTTCGCCACCAGCGTACCGGATGATTGCCTGATCCTGACCCTGGCCTGCGGTAAATATCGCTTCAACAAGCTGGAGTTCGGCGATATCGAAGGCCTGCCGCGTCTGGTTGATGCCGGTCAGTGTAACGATGCGTACTCCGCTATCATTCTGGCAGTGACGCTGGCAGAGAAACTGGGCTGTGGCGTAAACGACCTGCCGCTGTCGCTGGTACTCTCCTGGTTTGAACAGAAAGCGATTGTCATTCTGCTGACCCTGCTGTCTCTCGGTGTGAAAAACATCGTTACTGGCCCGACGGCGCCTGGTTTCTTCACGCCGGATCTGCTGGCGGTACTCAACGAGAAATTTGGTCTACGTTCCGTGACCACCGTTGAAGAAGATATGAAGCAGTTGCTGAGCGCGTAAGGAGTAAAAAATGACAATGCCAACTCATCAGTGCCCATGGCGGATGCAGGTTCATCACATCCATCAGGAAACGCCGGATGTATGGACAATTTCGTTGCTGTGCCACGACTATTATCCGTATCGCGCCGGGCAGTATGCACTGATCAGCGTGCGTAATTCGGCGGAAACGCTGCGCGCTTACACGCTCTCTTCAACGCCGGGCGTCAGCGAGTACATTACGCTGACCGTTCGCCGGATTGACGACGGTGCGGGCTCACAGTGGTTAACCCGCGACGTGAAGCGTGGCGACTACCTCTGGCTGTCCGATGCAATGGGCGATTTCATCTGCGAAGACAAAGCCGATGATAAGTTCCTGATGCTGGCAGCCGGTTGTGGCGTCACGCCGATCATGTCGATGCGCCGCTGGTTGGCGAAGTACCGTCCGCATGCTGACGTACAGGTGATCTTCAACGTGCGCTCGCCGCAGGATGTCATTTTTGCCGAAGAATGGCGTCAGTATCCGGTCACGCTGGTGGCGGAAAACAACGCCACGGCCGGTTTTGTCGCCGGTCGCCTGACCACTGCGCTGTTGCAACAGGTACCGGATCTGGCCTCCCGCACGGTGATGACCTGTGGCCCGGCGCCGTATATGGATCTGGTCGAGCGGGAAGTGAAAGCGCTGGGCGTCACGCGCTTCTTTAAAGAACAGTTCTTCACCCCGGTAGCGGAAGCGGTAACCAGCGGTCTGAAATTCACTAAGCTGCAGCCAGCGAAAGCATTTTACGCGCCGGTCGGTACGACGCTGCTGGATGCGCTGGAAAGCAACAAGGTGCCCGTCACCGTTGCCTGCCGCGCGGGCGTCTGCGGGTGCTGTAAAACCAAAGTGGTTTCCGGCGACTATACGGTCAGCAGCACCATGACGCTAACCGATGCTGAAATCGCCGAAGGCTACGTACTGGCCTGCTCCTGTCACCCGCAGGGCGACTTAGTGCTCGCCTGAGTCAACAAAGCCCGGTTCGTCCGGGCTTTTTTTTACCGCCAGGCTGAATTATCCGCAACCGAAAACCGTCCCGCACCGAGAAACGCCACCGCCAGTGCGCCGATAAAGAAATAGACCAGACTTTCAATTGCCCAGGCGCCAGTTTTATCCAGCGCCCAGGTTTCATTCATCCCGACCATCAGCCACGCCACAATCATGGTGAATGCCAGCACCAGCGCCGCAGGACGCGTCAGGATCCCGAGAATAATCAGACAAGGCGCAATCACTTCCCCCACCAGTACGCCGTACGCAATAAAGCCCGGTAACCCTTTGGCAATCAGCATTCCGCTAATGCCATCAATCCCGGCAAACAGCTTATGCAGCCCGTGAAACAGCATCAATCCCCCAACCGCCAGGCGTAATAAAAACTTGCCAAAATCCTCGTGCGTCAGCATCCGATTCACTGCATTTAACAATGTGGTAAGCATCTGAATTTACCCCTGGTTCACTCTGATTTTTTCACGCTACGCGTTATCCCCCCTGAAAGGAAGCCGCTGAAAATAAGGGGGTGCCACGCAGCGTAATCACTATCTTCATCTAAACTTGTAACCGGTATCACAATTAAGGAGATGGAAAACCATGAAACAAACGGTTGCCGCTTTTATTGCTAAAACACTGGAACAGGCAGGTGTGAAACGTATCTGGGGCGTGACGGGCGATTCGCTGAACGGCCTGAGCGACAGCCTCAATCGCATGGGAACGATTGAGTGGATGTCGACCCGTCATGAAGAAGTTGCCGCGTTTGCGGCGGGTGCGGAGGCGCAACTGACCGGTGAACTGGCGGTTTGCGCAGGGTCTTGTGGACCCGGTAACCTGCATCTGATCAACGGTCTGTTTGATTGTCATCGTAACCACGTCCCGGTGCTGGCCATCGCCGCCCACATTCCGTCCAGCGAAATTGGCAGCGGCTATTTCCAGGAGACGCACCCACAGGAACTGTTCCGCGAATGTAGCCACTATTGCGAGCTTGTTTCCAGCCCGGAACAGATCCCCCAGGTCCTGGCGATTGCCATGCGCAAAGCGGTGCTCAATCGCGGCGTCTCGGTGGTGGTATTACCAGGCGATGTGGCATTAAAACCGGCGCCAGAAAGCGCCAGCAGCCACTGGTATCACGCGCCCTTACCGATCGTCACGCCCGCAGAAGAAGAGTTAAGAAAGCTGGCCCAACTGTTACGCTACTCCAGCAACATCGCCCTGATGTGCGGCAGCGGCTGCGCGGGTGCGCATAAAGAACTGGTCGAGTTTGCCGCCAAAATTAAGGCCCCTATCGTTCACGCCCTGCGCGGTAAAGAACATGTCGAATACGACAACCCATATGATGTGGGGATGACCGGATTGATCGGCTTCTCATCCGGCTTCCATACCATGATGAATGCCGATACGCTGGTGCTACTCGGTACGCAGTTCCCTTACCGCGCGTTCTACCCAACCGACGCCAAAATTATTCAGATTGATATCAACCCCGCCAGTATCGGCGCGCACAGTAAGGTCGATATGGCGCTGGTAGGCGATATCAAAGCCACGCTGACGGCACTGCTGCCGCTGGTGGAAGAGAAAACCGAACGTAAATTCCTCGATAAGGCATTGAGCGATTATCGCGATGCGCGTAAGGGCCTCGACGATCTTGCCAAACCCAGCGAAAAGGCGATCCACCCGCAGTACCTGGCGCAACAAATCAGCCATTTTGCCGCCGATGACGCCATCTTTACCTGCGACGTCGGTACGCCGACGGTGTGGGCCGCCCGCTACCTGAAAATGAACGGCAAGCGCCGTCTGTTGGGCTCGTTTAACCACGGTTCGATGGCTAACGCCATGCCGCAGGCGCTGGGCGCACAGGCCACCGCATCGGGACGTCAGGTCATTGCCATGTGCGGCGACGGCGGATTCAGTATGCTGATGGGGGATTTCCTGTCGGTGGTCCAGATGAAGCTCCCGGTCAAAATCGTGGTCTTTAACAACAGCGTGCTGGGCTTTGTGGCGATGGAGATGAAGGCCGGTGGTTATCTCACTGACGGTACGGAGTTGCACGACACTAATTTTGCGCGCATTGCCGAAGCGTGCGGCATCACCGGTATTCGGGTGGAAAAAGCCGCAGACGTTGATGAAGCACTACAGCGCGCCCTGTCAATCGACGGCCCGGTGCTGGTGGATGTAGTTGTGGCAAAAGAAGAACTGGCCATTCCGCCGCAGATCAAACTGGAGCAGGCCAAAGGCTTCAGCCTGTATATGCTGCGCGCCATCATCAGCGGTCGCGGCGATGAGGTGATCGAACTGGCAAAAACCAACTGGCTCAGGTAAAACAATGCACATCGCCTTTCAAACAATAGGGATGTGCAATGATTGATCTACGCAGTGATACCGTCACCCGTCCGAGTCGCGCCATGCTTGAAGAAATGATGGCCGCCCCGGTGGGGGACGACGTGTACGGGGATGACCCTACCGTTAATGCTCTCCAGCAATACGCCGCTGACCTTTCAGGTAAAGAAGCGGCGTTATTTTTACCCACCGGCACCCAGGCCAACCTCGTGGCGCTACTGAGCCACTGCGAGCGTGGCGAAGAGTATATCGCCGGTCAGGGGGCACATAACTATCTGTATGAAGCCGGCGGCGCGGCGGTGCTCGGCAGCATTCAGCCGCAGCCGATTGACGCTGCGCCAGACGGAACGTTACCGCTGGATAAAGTCGCCGCCAAAATAAAGGCAGATGACATCCACTTTGCCCGTACCCGCCTGTTAAGCCTCGAAAATACCCACAACGGCAAAGTCCTGCCACGAGAGTATCTGAAAGAGGCATGGGAATTTACCCGTGAGCGCGGTCTGGCGCTGCATGTCGATGGCGCACGTATTTTTAACGCTGTCGTGACGTACGGCTGTGAACTCAAAGAGGTCGTGCAGTATTGCGACTCCTTTACCATCTGCCTGTCCAAAGGGCTGGGGACGCCGGTCGGATCGCTACTGGTCGGCAGCCACGATTACATTAAGCGTGCGACCCGCTGGCGCAAAATGACCGGTGGCGGCATGCGTCAGGCCGGTATCCTGGCGGCAGCTGGACTGTATGCCCTGAAAAATAACGTTGCGCGCCTGCAGGACGATCACGACAACGCGGCCTGGCTTGCAGAGCAGCTACGGGAAGCCGGGGCGGACGTGATGCGTCACGACACCAATATGCTGTTTGTCCGCGTCGGTGAGGCCAACGCCGTAGCGCTGGGTGAATACATGAAGGCACAGGGGGTGCTGATCAACGCGTCGCCGATTGCCCGTCTGGTGACCCATCTGGATGTTTCACGGGAACAGCTTGCTGATGTCGTCGCCCACTGGCGCGCGTTCCTGACTCGTTAAGGAGAGAGATGTGCCGCAACGCATAGTGGTTCTTGGCGCCAGTGGTTACATTGGTCAACATCTGGTGCAGGCGCTCAGCCAGCAAGGACATCAGGTACTGGCGGTGGCACGTCGCATTGAACGGCTGGACAAACAGCAGTTGCCCAACGTCAGCTGTCATAAGGTCGATCTGAATTGGCCGACGCAGCTTGCGTCTCTGTTGACGAATGTTGATACCGTCTACTATCTGGTACACGGTATGGGAGAAGGCGGCGATTTCATTGCCCATGAGCGTCAGGTCGCGCTTAACGTGCGTGATGCTCTGCGTGAAACGCCGGTCGGGCAACTGATTTTTCTCAGCTCCTTGCAGGCGCCGGAACACGAGCAGTCTGACCACCTGCGGGCGCGGCAGATCACCGCCGATACCCTGCGCGAGTCTGGCGTACCGGTAACGGAACTGCGCGCCGGGATCATCGTCGGAGCCGGTTCCGCCGCTTTTGAAGTGATGCGCGACATGGTCTACAACCTGCCGGTGCTGACCCCGCCGCGCTGGGTGCGCTCACGTACCACGCCCATCGCGCTGGAAAACCTGCTGCATTATCTGGTGGCCTTGCTGGATCACCCGTCCCGTGAGCATCGGATCTTTGAAGCCGCCGGGCCACAGGTGCTTAGCTATCAGCAGCAGTTCGAACATTTCATGACGGTGAGCGGCAAGCATCGCTGGCTTATCCCCATCCCCTTTCCCACCCGTTGGATTTCCGTCTGGTTCCTGAATGTCATCACCTCGGTGCCGCCTACCACCGCGAAAGCGTTGATACAGGGCCTCAGACACGATCTGCTGGCCGATGACAGCGAATTGCGGGCGTTGATACCCCAAAAGCTTATCGCCTTTGACGATGCTGTACGCAGCACGCTGAAGGAAGAGGAGAAACTGGTGAACTCCAGCGACTGGGGTTACGACGCGCAGGCGTTTGCCCGCTGGCGACCGGAATACGGTTTTTTCGCCAAACAGGCCGGGTTTACCGTAAAGACATCCGCCAGTTTGCCGGCGTTGTGGCGGGTAGTGAACCGTCTTGGCGGCAAAGAGGGCTATTTCTTTGGCAATGGATTGTGGAAGATCCGCGCCGCGCTGGATCTGCTAGTCGGGCATCGGCTGGCAAAAGGTCGTCCTGAACACGAACTGCTTCAACCGGGCGATACTGTAGACAGTTGGAAAGTGATTATCGTCGAGCCAGAAAAACAGCTCGCGCTGCTGTTTGG
This sequence comes from Citrobacter sp. CFNIH10, assembly GCF_002934585.1. NCBI lineage: Bacteria > Pseudomonadati > Pseudomonadota > Gammaproteobacteria > Enterobacterales > Enterobacteriaceae > Citrobacter > Citrobacter sp. CFNIH10. The sequence continues at coordinate 3,136,041 of NZ_CP026216.1, read as the reverse complement.
CATGAAAGCGCCAGGCCTGGGACGGCTGAGCTTTACCCTTGACGATAAGGGCGATCATCGCGAAATTGACGTGCGTGCCTGGTGGCATCCGCACGGTATGCCAGGGCTTTTCTACTGGCTGCTGATGATCCCGGCGCACCTGTTTATTTTCCGGGGGATGGCAAAGAAAATTGCCAGACTTGCAGAACAAATCACAGATAAATCGTAAAAACTTACTGTATTGTTTCACGTTTCCCATTGCATACCGACGTAATTCACGGAAGAATGCGCACGACGTTTTATTAAACACAGTGGACTGATATGAAGGTACTGGTTACCGGCGCAACCAGCGGCTTAGGACGAAACGCGGTTGAGTTTTTGCGCAACAAAGGCATCAGCGTCAGAGCGACCGGTCGCAACGAAGCGATGGGTAAACTGCTCGAAAAAATGGGCGCGGAGTTTGTGCATGCGGATCTGACCGAGCTGGTCTCTTCGCAGGCGAAGGTTATGCTTGCGGGCATCGATACGCTGTGGCACTGCTCAAGTTTCACCTCACCCTGGGGAACTCAGGAAGCCTTTGATCTGGCAAACGTACGTGCGACCCGCCGTCTTGGCGAATGGGCCGTCGCATGGGGCGTGCGTAACTTTGTTCATATTTCCTCTCCATCGCTTTATTTCGATTATCACCATCATCGCGATATCAAAGAAGATTTTCGCCCGCACCGCTTTGCCAACGAATTTGCCCGCAGCAAAGCCGCTGGCGAAGAGGTCATCAGCCTGCTGGCCCAGGCCAACCCGCAGACCCGGTTTACGGTGTTGCGCCCACAGAGCCTGTTTGGCCCACACGACAAAGTGTTTATTCCCCGTCTGGCGCACATGATGCACCACTACGGCAGCGTGCTGTTGCCGCACGGCGGCAGCGCGATGGTCGATATGACCTACTATGAGAACGCAATCCACGCGATGTGGCTGGCGAGTCAGGAACTGTGCGACAGCCTGCCGTCCGGTCGGGTGTACAACATCACCAACGGCGAACCCAGAACCCTGCGCAGTATCGTGCAAAAGCTGATTGATGAACTGAATATTCACTGCCGGATCCGTTCCGTGCCCTATCCGATGCTGGATATGATTGCCCGCAGCCTGGAGCACTTTGGCAATAAGTCTGCCAAAGAACCGGCGTTAACCCACTACGGGGTGTCGAAGCTGAATTTCGATTTTACGCTGGATATCAGCCGTGCTGAAACGGAACTGGGGTATAAGCCGGTGGTGACGCTGGATGAAGGCATTGTGAAAACGGCCGCGTGGTTGCGCGACCACGGAAAACTGCATCGCTAACCTTGCCCATACTTTTCCAGTAACGCCTCAGCAATCGCCTGCGTTTCGGCATCGGCAACGCCGTTCCACAACGTCGGGCGGAAGTGCATCTGAAACGCCATCACAACGCGCTGCTGTTCACGCGCGGTCATTTCAGGCTTCACCTCATACCCATAACGCGACAACAGATCCAGCAGTGAGGCCATCTCAACGGGCGTATGCGGCGCCCGCCCAGCGAGGTAGAAATTTACCCGCTGCGCATCGGGCCAGGCGCCAATGCCTTGTGCTGCCAGCGCTCGCCAAGGAAACAGCGGACCGGGATCGTCTTTTCGCTGTGGGGCAATATCCGCATGCGCGACCACGTTCTGTGGCTTGATGTCGTAACGGGCGATAATGTCTTTTGCCAGCGGGATCAGCGCCTGAATCTGCGCAGGCTCAAACGGGGCAAAATATTTATCACCCGCCGATTTTTGCCAGCCGCGATTTTCCAGCTCAATGCCAATCGAGGTGTCGTTGATGCGCGTCGCGCCGCCCCAGAAACTGATACCGGCATGCCACGCCAGATCCTGTTCCGGCACCAGTTGCCAGATACGCGGTTTACCACGATGCAACGGCGGCACGGACGGGATCAGATAATGCGAACTGACGTTTTTATCCGTCAGCGTCGCCAGCGAGCTATCGAAGTCATCCGCGGTATAGTGGATCACCAACACTTTGATGCGCGGATATGCCGCCTGCGCCTGATGACGGGTATCAAGCTGATAACCGTCTTTATCAACGATCCCTTTTTCGCCCGCGCATCCCGTCAACAGTAACGCAAAGGCCGCCAGCCATAACCCCTTTCTCATCGACGCGTTTTCACCGCCGTCCCGCTGACGCTGACCATCAGCATGCTGCTGTCTTTGCCGACCGTTTCATAATCGATATCAATGCCCACGACGGCGTCAGCGCCCAGCGCTTTCGCCTGCTCGCCCAGCTCTGCGAAAGCAATTTCACGCGCTTTGCGTAACTCTTTTTCGTAAGCGCCTGAACGACCGCCGACGATATCGCGGATACCGGCAAAAAAGTCCCGGAAAATATTCGCGCCCAGAATGGCTTCGCCTGTGACCACACCGCAGTATTCCACGATGCTTTGTCCTTCGAGCGTGGGGGTTGTCGAAAATTGCATGATGTCTCTCCTGGTTACATTCAGCACATTATCAGCGCCATACACTATCATTGAAAGGATATAATTGATTATCGTAGATGACTGTTATCTTAGAAGACTCATGGCAGAACGCTTATAAGGAAATCACTATGCGCTATTCGAAACTCTCCCTGCTCATCCCTTGCGCGCTGCTGCTCAGCGCCTGCACTACCGTCACGCCAGCCTATAAAGACAACGGGCCGCGTGCGGGGGCCTGTGTGGATGGCGGCCCGGACAGTGTGGCTCAACAATTCTATGACTATCGTATCCAGCACCGCAGTAATGATCTCACCGCCCTGCGCCCTTATCTGAGCGACAGCCTGGCGAAACTGCTGTCGGATGCCAGTCGTGACAGCGCGCATCGTCAACTGATGAGCAGCGATCCGTTCTCCAGCCGCGCCACGCCGCCGGACAGCGCCAGTGTTGCCAGCGCCTCGACCATTCCGAATAGTGATGCACGAAACATCCCGCTACGCGTTGCGCTGAAACAGGGCGATCAGAACTGGCAGGATGAAGTGCTGATGATCCGTGAAGGCCAGTGCTGGGTCATTGATGATGTTCGCTATCTCGGCGGCAGCGTGCATGCCCCGGCCGGTACGCTTCGTCAGTCGGTTGAAAACCGTTAATCTCTCCGCTTAAACGCGCTAAAAATCGTACCCCCCGTAAATTGTCCGGCATTCTGCATGGAATGCCGACAATTGTTCTTACCGACCTTCCCCCTCGCTATTTTGTGCTATGTTTAATGAGAAATGCGCGTTATATTTAACTTTTAAAGCATAAATATTGCATAACTATTCTGTCAAAGGTACTATCTGCGGCTTCAATAGCTATCAGACGGCCAGTATACGAGCATCAATGAGTATTCAATTAAACGGCATTAACTGCTTCTACGGCGCGCATCAGGCGCTGTTCGATATCACGCTGGATTGCCCGCAGGGTGAAACACTGGTGTTACTGGGCCCAAGCGGGGCCGGTAAAAGCTCACTGCTGCGGGTACTCAATCTGCTTGAGATGCCGCGTTCCGGTACGCTTAACATTGCGGGAAATCACTTCGATTTCCGCAAGACGCCGTCAGATAAAGCAATTCGCGAGCTGCGTCAGAACGTCGGAATGGTCTTTCAGCAATACAATCTTTGGCCGCACCTCACCGTGCAACAGAATCTGATTGAGGCACCCTGCCGCGTGCTGGGTCTGTCGAAAGATCAGGCACTGGCGCGCGCCGAAAAGCTGCTTGAACGCCTGCGCCTGAAACCTTACAGCGATCGCTATCCGCTGCATCTCTCCGGCGGACAACAGCAGCGTGTGGCCATTGCCCGCGCGTTGATGATGGAGCCGCAGGTGTTGCTGTTTGATGAACCCACCGCCGCGCTGGACCCGGAAATTACCGCGCAGATCGTCAGCATCATTCGTGAACTGGCGGAAACTAAAATTACACAAGTGATCGTGACGCACGAAGTGGAAGTGGCGCGTAAAACCGCCAGCCGCGTCGTGTATATGGAAAACGGTCATATCGTCGAGCAGGGTAATGCGAGTTGCTTTGCCGACCCGCAGACCGAAGCATTTAAAAACTATCTCTCTCACTAAGATTCGGGACAACACAATGAAAAAAGTTCTGATTGCCGCGCTTATCGCAGGCTTTAGCCTTTCCGCTACAGCAGCCCAGACCATTCGTTTTGCGACCGAAGCGTCCTATCCTCCGTTTGAATCCATGGACGCTAATAACAAGATTGTCGGCTTTGATGTCGATCTGGCCAATGCGCTGTGTAAAGAGATCGACGCGACCTGTACCTTTACCAACCAGGCATTTGACAGCCTGATCCCAAGCCTGAAATTCCGCCGTTTCGACGCGGTGATGGCCGGGATGGATATCACGCCCGAGCGTGAAAAACAGGTGCTGTTCACGACCCCTTACTATGACAACTCCGCGCTGTTCATTGGTCAGCAGGGTAAATTCACTGGCGTTGATCAGCTGAAAGGCAAGAAAGTGGGCGTGCAGAATGGCACCACTCACCAGAAATTCATCATGGATAAGCACCCGGAAATCACTACCGTTCCGTATGACAGCTACCAGAATGCGAAACTGGATCTGCAAAACGGCCGTATTGACAGTGTGTTCGGTGATACCGCGGTGGTCACAGAGTGGCTGAAAGACAATCCGAAGCTGGCGCCGGTTGGCGACAAAGTGACGGATAAAGATTACTTCGGCACCGGCCTCGGCATCGCCGTACGCCAGGGCAATGAGGAACTGCAGCAGAAATTCAACACTGCGCTGGAAAAAGTGAAGAAAGATGGGACTTACGAGACCATCTATAACAAATGGTTCCAGAAGTAAGCCTTGATGAACGAATTTTTCCCACTTGCAAGCGCCGCCGGGATGACCGTCGGCCTTGCCGTTTGTGCACTGATCCTCGGCCTGGCGCTGGCAATGCTTTTCGCCGTCTGGGAGTCAGTGAAATGGCGTCCTGTCGCGTGGACGGGTTCCGCGCTGGTCACCATTTTACGCGGCCTGCCGGAAATTCTGGTGGTGCTGTTTATCTATTTCGGCTCCTCTCAACTGCTGCTGATGCTCTCTGATGGCTTTACGATCAATCTGGGCGTCGTGCAGATTCCGGTACGAATGGAGATCGAAAACTTCGACGTCAGCCCCTTCCTGTGTGGGGTGATTGCCCTCTCTCTGCTCTACGCAGCCTATGCGTCTCAAACGTTGCGCGGCGCGCTAAAAGCGGTACCGCTGGGGCAGTGGGAATCCGGCCAGGCGTTGGGACTGTCGAAGACCGCCATTTTCTTCCGGCTGGTGATGCCGCAAATGTGGCGTCATGCGCTGCCGGGGCTGGGCAACCAGTGGCTGGTATTGCTGAAAGATACCGCGCTGGTGAGCCTCATCAGCGTCAACGACCTGATGCTGCAAACCAAGAGTATCTCCACGCGAACCCAGGAACCGTTTAACTGGTACATTATCGCTGCGGCGATCTACCTGGTGATTACGCTGGTGAGCCAGTACATTCTCAAACGCATTGACCTGCGCGCGACACGTTTTGAGCGGAGACCAGGCTGATGTTTGAGTATTTACCTGAACTGCTGAAAGGACTGCATACCAGCCTGACCCTGACGGTGGCGTCCATTGTCGTTGCCCTGATTCTGGCGTTGATTTTCACGATTGTTCTGACGCTGAAAACGCCGGTGGTAGTCTGGCTGGTGCGTGGCTATATCACGCTGTTTACCGGTACGCCGCTGCTGGTTCAGATCTTCTTGATCTACTACGGACCGGGTCAGTTTCCGTCTCTGCAGGAGTATCCGGTTCTGTGGCATCTGCTGTCAGAGCCGTGGTTGTGCGCCTTGATTGCACTGTCGCTGAACAGCGCAGCTTATACCACTCAACTGTTCTACGGGGCGATTCGCGCGATTCCGGAAGGCCAGTGGCAGTCCTGCGGCGCGCTGGGGATGAGCAAGAAAGACACGCTGGCAATCCTGTTGCCGTATGCCTTTAAACGCGCCCTCTCCTCGTATTCCAACGAAGTGGTGCTGGTGTTCAAAAGTACCTCTCTGGCATATACCATCACGCTGATGGAAGTGATGGGTTATGGTCAGCTGCTGTACGGTCGCACCTATGATGTGATGGTGTTCGGCGCAGCGGGAGTTATCTACCTGATCGTCAACGGCCTGTTGACGTTAATGATGCGTCTGATCGAGCGCAAAGCGCTGGCATTCGAACGTCGAAACTAAGCACTTTATTGCATAAATCACAACCAACAAGACGGACAAGTTTATAACCTGTCCGTCTTTTTTTATTTATCACAAAATATTTAATCATTTTTATTGCATACAAATTCATTTACTGGCATTGTAAATCCATGCCGCAGAAACGGCGCCTCATCATAACGGGAGTCCAACCATGAAAAAGTTAGTTCTGGCCGCATTACTTGCCTCTTTCGCCGTCGGTGCCTCTGCCGCTGAAAAAATCAGTTTTGGCGTCTCTGCGACCTATCCACCGTTCGAATCTATGGATGCCAATAACCAAATCGTCGGCTTCGACCTCGATCTGGCAAAAGCCTTATGCAAACAAATGCAGGCAGAATGTACTTTCACCAACCATGCATTTGACAGCCTGATCCCGGCGCTCAAGTTCAAAAAATATGACGCCGTGATTTCCGGTATGGATATCACTCCAGAGCGGAGCAAACAGGTGGCGTTTACGACCCCCTACTATGCCAACTCGGCGCTGGTGATTTCGAAGAAAGATACCTATAAAACCTTTGCCGACCTGAAAGGTAAACGTATCGGGATGGAAAACGGCACCACTCACCAGAAATACTTGCAGGACAAGCACCCGGAAGTGAAAACCGTGGCCTATGACAGCTATCAGAATGCGTTTATCGACCTGAAAAATGGCCGTATTGATGGCGTATTCGGTGATACCGCCGTGGTGAACGAGTGGCTGAAAACTAACCCGCAGTTGGGTGTGGCAACCGAGAAAGTCACCGATCCACAGTACTTCGGTACCGGCCTCGGCATCGCGGTTCGCCCGGATAATAAAGTGCTGCTCGATAAACTGAACGCTGCGCTGGCGGCGATCAAGGCCGATGGTACGTACCAAAAAATCAACGACCAGTGGTTCCCGCAGTAAGACAGAGAGTTGGCTGTAGAATGCCTGATGACGCGACGCTTATCAGGCCTACAAAATACACTTCACTCGCAAGCCGGATAAGGCGCCATCGCCGCTATCCGGCAAACCGTGACTCGTCCTTCAGCAACAATGTCAGCACTTCATAATGCGCGGTATGTGGGAACATATCGAAAAGCTGTACCCGTTCAATGCGATAGCCTGGCAATGCGGCAATGTCTTTCGCCATCGTCTGCGCATTACAGCTGGAATAGATGATAAATTGCGGTGCCATTCGGCTGAGGTAATCACACAAGGATTTACCAATTCCGCGGCGCGGCGGGTTCACCAGCACCAGATCCGGCACAGCCCCCTGCCCGGTGGCAAACTGCGTCGAATCCAGCGCCTGAAAATGAAGATTGGTTAAGCCCAGTTCCGCCGCTGACTGCTTCGCACAGACAATGGCTTCCGGCGCAATTTCAATTCCCGTCAACTGCATCTGCGGCGTCGCGCAGTGCAGACCAAACCCACCGACACCACAGAACAGATCCCACATGTGGTTCACCGGCAACTGCCGCACCCAGTCACGCGCTGTGGCATATAATTGGCTTGCCACCGCCGGGTTGGTCTGGAAGAAACTGTGCGGGCGGATCCACAGCGGCACGTCGTTAAACCGCTCCGCCAGCGCCTGCTGTTCAGTCATGAAGATTTCTGTCTCCCCTTCCATAATCGCCATATGTACCGGCTGAAGATTGACGCTGATGACCTTCAGTTGCGGCAGTTGCGCCTGCAACCACGGCAGCGCAGCACGCAACTGCGCCAGTTTACTGTCGGAACGCAGAACAAAGCGCAGCATCATACCGCCATCAAACTGACTTTCCGTCAGCAAAAGGTACTTAAGCTCTCCACGTTTGCGCGCCACGTTGTAGGGAGTTAGTCCGGCCCGCGCAATAAACGGTTTCAGCACAACAAACACCGGCGCAAACGAGGCCGGATAGAGCGGGCAATCGCACAGATCTTCTGGCGTACCATCGCGATGCAACATGCCCAGCAACGGTTTTTCCACGCTGCCGCTGACCACCATCTTCGCCTTATTGCGAAACGCCTGCTCCGGGCCGCTGACCGGCACGCACCATTCTCCGACGGGAAAACCGGTAAGCAAATTTCGCAGATCGGCGGTTTTGGCGGTGAGTTGCTCGCCCACGGGCTGCGTGATCCACTGACAGGAACGACAACGATCGGCGTCATAGAGTGCGCACTGCATACGGAAACCTTTATCTAAACAGGGGCGAGGATTATACACATTATTGTAAGCGGAAGAAGCGACGACTGGCCGCGGGCACAAACAGTAATAACAGCACCAGCATATCGGGCAGTTTTTGCATTACCAGCGTACGCAGAATCTCCCGCTTTGACTCACCCGCAATGCTGAACAGCTCTGGATAGCCGTAGCCCAGCGAGGCCGCCCACAAATAGCTGGCGGCAATCACCTGCGTGAGGAGATAGATCCAGCGCGCCCAGTTACGCCCTTTCACCAGTGAAAACGCACACCAGATTTCAATAAATACCAGCATCAGGCTGCCGAGAAAAACCAGCGTTAAATTCCATGTCTGCACGCTGCGATGAATAAACTCGCCCAGTCCGCGAATGCCAAGGGTGTTGAAAATCATCAGCAGATCGAGCCCACGGATCATAATAATGGCGAGCGCCGCCACCTGCACCAGCGTGGGCACATTCAGGCGGGCATGTGATGAGGATGTTTTATTAAAAAATCCCAACGAATCGTCTTCCATGAAAACAATGCCGCGACGAGCGCGGCATTATGTAGCCAGGTTGGCAGATTTTAGTGTCTTCAGTCACGTCTTGCACGTTGGATATCGCGGATCCGCTGTTTTTCCGTGCGAGCCATCAAATACCAGGCGATAAAACCAACAATTCCCACCACCCCGAGTATCAGCGTCGCCAGGGCGTTAATTTCCGGGTTAACGCCCATCCGCACGCTGGAGAAGACCAGCATCGGTAACGTGGTCGCGCCCGGTCCGGAGACAAAGCTGGCAATGACCAGATCGTCCAGCGACAGGGTAAACGCCAGCAGCCAGCCGGAGACCACCGCTGGCATAATCATCGGCAGCGTAATCACAAAGAACACCTTCAGCGGCGTCGCCCCCAGATCCATCGCCGCTTCCTCAATGGAGCGATCCAGTTCACGCAGGCGCGAGGAGATCACCACCGCCACATACGCCGTACAGAACGTGACGTGTGCCAGCCAGATAGTCAGCATGCCACGATCTGACGGCCAGCCAATAGCGTGCCCCAGTGCGACAAACAGCAGCAACAAAGAGAGCCCGGTGATCACATCCGGCATCACCAGCGGCGCGGTGATCATAAAGGCAAAGCCGTTCGACCCGCGAAAGCGACCAAAACGCACCATCACCACCGCAGCAATCGTGCCGAGTATCGCCGCCATGGTCGCCGCGCAGGCGGCGATGGTCAGACTCAACCCCACTGCGCTCATCATTGCGCTATCGCGGAACAGTTCGCCATACCAGCGCGTTGACCATCCAGCCCACACCGTGACCAGTTTGGAACTGTTAAACGAGTAGATGACCAGCATCAGCATCGGTGCATACAGGAAAGTAAACCCGAGCACCAGAATCACAATCCGCCAGGGCGAACGAATTAACGGTAAGTTGTTCATCCGTGGGCCCCTCCGCTTTTTTGCTGATGTTTGTGAAACCACATAATCGGGACGATCAGCAGCAGCAACATGACAATCGCGACCGCAGACGCCACCGGCCAGTCGCGGTTGTTAAAGAACTCTTGCCACAGCACGCGACCAATCATGATGCTGTCTGGCCCGCCGAGCAGTTCCGGGATCACAAACTCGCCCACCGCCGGAATGAACACCAGCATAGAACCGGCAATAATGCCGCCTTTGGTCAGCGGGACGATCACACTAAAGAACGTTTTCAACGGACGCGCACCCAGATCCAGCGACGCTTCCACCAGCGAGTAATCAATCCGCGTCAGTGCGGTATAAATCGGCAGCACCATGAACGGCAAATAGGCGTACACAATACCGATATACACCGCCAGATTGGTGTGCAGAATGGTCAGCGGCTGGTCAATTACGCCCAGCCACAGCAGAAAGTTATTCAACACGCCATTATTTTTCAGTATCCCCATCCAGGCATATACGCGGATCAAAAACGAGGTCCACGACGGCAGGATCACCAACAGCAGCAGAATATTACGCGTTGACGGCTTGCTGTGCGCCACCGCCCACGCCAATGGATACCCCAGCAGCAGACAGCAGAGCGTCGAGATCCCCGCCACCTGTAGTGACTGCAGATAAGCATCAAAGTAGAGCGGATCGTCCGTCAACTGCAGGAAGTTACCGAGATTAAGGGTGATCGACAGTTGCCCGTCGGCCCACTCCATCAGCTCCGTATACGGCGGGATCGCTCGCGCCATCTCCGCCAGACTGATTTTAAAGACGATCAGAAAAGGCAGCAGAAACAGCAGGATCAGCCAGACGTAAGGCAGCGCTATCACCAGTTTGCGCCCGTGTTTCATCTGCACGCGCGCCAGCCAGAACGTAAAGCCGCCTGGTTTTTCTACGCGTGCCGGAGGTTCAAGTGTACTCATCTTCGCTCCTTAAACCGTCAACACCACACAACTGTCCGCATCCCAGCACAGACGCACCTCATCGCCCCAGGTCGGCAGACCTTTGCGATAACGGTGAGCGTTTTGCAACTGGGCGCTGATCATCTGTCCGCTTTTCAGGCGAACGTGATAGATGGAGAGATCGCCAAGATAGGCAATGTGCACCACTTCACCGACGGCGAAGTTAAAACCGTCGGCAGGCGGCTCTTCGCAGAGCATGATTTTTTCCGGACGCAGCGCCACGTGCACCGGCACGTTATCCACCACCGACGCATCCGGATCGACCTTCAACGGATGCACCAGCCCAGGAGAATAGAGCACCAGACCGTCTTCCTGGCGCTCTTTAATTACGCCCTCAAAGACATTGACCGAGCCGATAAACTCTGCGCTGTAGCGCGTGGTCGGGTGCTCGTAAATTTCTTCCGGCTCACCGATTTGCACAAACTTGCCACGGTTCATAATGGCGATGCGCCCGGCCATGGTCATCGCCTCTTCCTGATCGTGCGTCACCATCACGCAGGTTACGCCGACGCGCTCAAGGATATCGACCACTTCGAGCTGCATACGGTCACGCAGCTTTTTATCCAGTGCGCCCATCGGTTCGTCGAGCAGCAGAAGTTTAGGCCGTTTTGCCAGGCTTCTCGCCAGCGCCACACGCTGACGCTGACCGCCGGAAAGCTGATGCGGTTTGCGTTTAGCGAACTCCTGCATATGCACCAGACCTAACATCTCGTCGACCCGGCTGGCAATTTCTGCTTTCGGCAGTTTGTCCTGCTTCAGGCCAAAGGCGATATTCTGTTCCACCGTCATATGGGGAAACAGCGCATAGGACTGAAACATCATATTGATGGGCCGTAAATAAGGCGGCACCTGGGACAGGTCGACGCCATCCAGCATGATTTGTCCGGTAGTAGGTTGTTCAAACCCCGCTAGCATGCGCAACAGCGTGGATTTTCCACAGCCTGATGCGCCCAGCAGGGCAAAGATTTCGCCTTTATAAATGGTCAGACTTACGTCATCGACAGCGTGCTGACCATCGAAGGATTTGGTCAGGTTGCGGATTTCGAGGAGCGGCGTCAGCGCTTTACGGGTTTTCGCCTGCGGGCGTGGGGTGGCATCATTCACGGGGTGCTCTCCGGCAGAAACAAATCATGGTGCAGGCGCACCAGAACGGTGCGCCAGTTGCCGGGAGCGCTTCGCTTGCCCGGCCTACGGTAAAAGGTTATTTACCGCTTTTCACCTTGGTCCAGGCACGCGTACGGACGCGGTCAATCTTCGGATCCTGAACTTTCAGGGTGAACATCTTCGCGCGCACGTCTGCTGGCGGATAAATACCTGGATTATCACGCACTTCTGCACTCACCAACGCCGTCGCCTCTTTGTTGGCATTCGCGTAGAACACATGGTCAGAGATATGCGCAATCACATCCGGGCGCAACAGGTAGTTGAGGAACTGATAGGCCTCGTCTTTATTTTTGGCATCTGCTGGCATCGCGAAGACATCAAAGAAGGCCATCGCCCCTTCCTTCGGAATCGAGAAGGAGATATTGACGCCATTCTTCGCCTCTTTCGCCCGGTTGGCGGCCTGCCAGACATCTCCTGCCCAGCCAATCGCCACACAGGTATCGCCGTTAGCCAGGTCGTTGATGTACTGCGAAGAGTGGAAGTAACGGATATTCGGCCGCAGCTTGAGCAGCAGATCGGTAGCCGGTCCGGTATAGTCGTCTGCTTTGGTGCTGTTCGGATCTTTACCCAGATAGTTCAGCACGGTGGCAAACACCTCTTCCGGCGCATCGAGGAAAGAGACGCCACAGCTCTTGAGTTTTTCAAGATTTTCCGGCTTCAGCACCAGATCCCAGCTATTAACCGGGGCATCAGCGCCGAGCACCGCTTTCACTTTATCGACGTTGTAACCAATACCGGTGGTCGCCCACATATACGGCATCGCGAATTTATTGTCCGGGTCGTGTTTGGCGACCAGTTTCAACAATTCCGGATCGAGGTTTTTCCAGCCCGGCAGTTTGCTCTTATCCAGCGGCTGGAAAACGCCTGCCGTCAACTGACGTTCAAGAAAGCTCGCGGAAGGCACTACCAGATCAAAACCGGTGCTGCCTGCCATCAGTTTGCCTTCCAGCACTTCGTTGGAGTCAAAAACGTCATAGACCACTTTGATGCCGGTCTCTTTTTCAAAATTAGCAACCGTATCCGGCGCAATATAATCAGACCAGTTATAGATATGGAGTGTTTTTTGTTCTGCAGCGAGCGTGCCGGCAGAGACGGCCATCAGAGCACCCGCAACCAGACCCGATAGCCATTTTTTATTTAAGGCGGTCATAATCTCTTTCCTTATCAAAGTTCGTTAACAAACGAACCAAAAAAGTTGCACTCAATGCTATGCAAGAAACGTGCATAGTTTGTCACTCGGCAAAAACCAGGAAGAGTGGACGCTCCCCCGACCGTTATTGCTCGCTGTAATTAAGCTTCGCAAGAATAACTTTAGCCAGGGTTTCAGGCTATAGCCCAGATTAAAAAACGCCTTTTATCAATTTTTTATGCAATTTATGTCTATGTGATAAAGCGAAATAGCGGGAAAGGAGGTGAATAATTCTTTAAAGAAAGGTTAAATGCAGAATAAAAGAACGTAAACCGCAGCCGCTCTGGCAGCGACTGCGCTATACGCGCCATACTTCACGTTAAAATCAGTGAAGAAAATGGTTCTCAACGCTGCTTTTTTGCGCGTCTTCTTCGGCGGTAAACAGCATCTGGTGCGCGCCCGCTTCAAGAATGACCATGGATATCTGCTCTTCGCTCTGGCGCACGAACCACTCGAACTGCGCGTAAGTTACCCCTTGCATAACGGATAAAGACTGGCAAACCACCAGCTTTGGCAGATTATCATCCTGCATATCCAGGAACGCTTTCACAGTGAGGGAACTGGCATTGATGGCAGACAGATCCGCGGCCAGCGGCAGTAACGCAGAAGGCCTCACTTCAGCCATCGCGGAAAACAGCAGCGTATTATCGACGAGATCTAATTTCGCATCGTAGATGCCGTCAAAATTTTGCATGTGTGGTAAATGCAGTGCCTGACAGGTATCACATTCAAAAAAACTCATGCCCAGGTCGTCGAGCCATTGCCGCAACGTATCCAGAGTGGGAACGACCAATTCTGTCATAATAATGTGCTACCTCTTACGATAAAAAAATACCGGCACAGCTTACGCAAAAAGTGTTCGTCATGCCACGATCATCGGCGATATTAAAGACTAGCCACCCGTTTTGAGACAAAATTCAGCCGTCGCGTGGCGTTCGATCCACTGAATCATCCGCCCGGCGATATCGATACCGGTGGTTTTTTCGATCCCTTCCAGACCCGGAGAGGCATTCACTTCCATCACCAGCGGGCCGCGCTCGGCGCGTAAAATATCAACACCAGCGACATCAAGCCCCATCGTCTGCGCGGCTTTTATCGCAATTTTGCGCTCACGGGGAGTAATGTTGGCAATGCAGGCGACGCCGCCGCGATGGAGATTAGAACGAAAATCGCCGTCCTTCGCCCGTCGTTCGATGGCAGCAACCACCTCATCCCCCACCACCAGACAGCGAATATCGCGGCCTTTGGCCTCTTTAATATATTCCTGAACCAGAATGTGGGCGTTAAGCCCCCGGAACGCATCCACGACGCTCTCGGCAGCCTGACGGGTTTCTGCCAGTACCACGCCAATTCCTTGCGTTCCCTCCACCAGTTTCACCACCAACGGCGCGCCACCAACCATATCGATCAGATCGCTGGTGTCATCCGGCGAGTGCGCAATGCCGGTAATCGGGAGATCGATACCCTGACGCGCCAGCAACTGCAACGAACGCAGCTTATCGCGGGCGCGGGTAATCGCTACAGATTCATTCAACGGATAGCTGCCCAGCATCTCAAACTGGCGTAGCACCGCCGTACCATAAAAGGTAATCGCCGAACCAATACGCGGAATGACGGCATCAAAATGAGGCAACTTGCGTCCTTTATAATGAATTGAGGACGCCGCCGGATTGATGTTCATATAACAGGAAAGCGGGTCGAGTATTTCAACCAGATGACCACGCGTCATCGCCGCTTCACGCAGGCGCTTACACGAGTAGAGCGTTCCATCCCGGGACAATATGGCAATTTTCACCCTGCACCTCTCTGCATCACTCGATCACTATCCCGCGTATCATACACAGCGGCGGAATTTTTAGCGCGTGGCCCAACCCTGTTTATGCAAATATTCCAGGATAAAGGGACGATTTTCCTTAATCAGCGTGCGGCGAATATGATCGCTCCAGGTGTCACGGCGGGTATTGCTGCCACGGCTGAGATAATACTGCGCGAGCTGTTCGTCATAATCAGCCAGCACGTCCTTGTCGAGCGGCTGATAACGATTTTCGTGCATCACTATCGCTGCGGGCAGGCGCGGCTTCAGCTCCGGGTTATCAGCAGGCCAGCCCAGGCACAGCCCAAACAGCGGCAGTACGTGTTTTGGCAGCGCCAGCAACTCGGTGACAGATTCGATATTATTGCGCAATCCGCCGATATAGACACCACCCAGTCCCAGCGATTCCGCCGCCGTCAGCGCGTTTTGCGCCATCATCGCCGTATCAACGACGCCCAGCAACAACTGCTCTGCAAGGCCTAATTGTGCTTCAGGGCAAATCTGCAGATGACGGTTGAAGTCGGCGCAGAAGACCCAAAACTCAGCGGCCTGCGCGACGTGCTGTTGACCGCCGGTTAAGGGTACCAGTGCGTCACGTAGTACCGGATCCGTAATACGAATAATGGATGTACACTGCAAAAAGCTGGAGCTGGAAGTCGCCTGAGCGGCGGCCAGAATCGCCTCTCGCTGTTCAGGCGTAATCGGTTGATCGGTATAATGGCGAATCGAGCGGTGATGACGCAGAAGGTTAATGGTTGGAGTCATTCTCTTTTTCTCTGTCAGAACGGGATGAATCGGATGAGGGCTTCATCAGCTGGGGCGCCAGCCGCTGCGCGACTTGCCAGACGAATGCCAGTGCGGCGGGGATCATCAACAGCACGCCCAAAAAAAGCATGATAATGACCGCTAACGAGCTGTTAAACGGCGCGGGAAGCGTCAGGTAGTGGTTCAGCAACAGCAAAGCCAGCGCCAGGAGCACCATACCCACCATTTCCAGAATCAATACACTTTTCGGTAACGCGCCGGTCATACGCACAGGAAGCCCCCTTTTGTGAGACATAGTGTAAGGCGTTCAGCGTGAATGTGTTTAACAGATATAGACTAAATGTATCGAAGTAAAAGGTGCAACCTACTGTTCAAGACTGACGATTAGCGTCATCATAGCAGCCATTCGCCGTCAGGCTTTGAGTTCGAGGAGAGAGACTACAATGTTTACTGTTATTTTTGGTCGCCCGGGTTGCCCTTACTGTGTACGCGCAAAAGAACTGGCAGAGAAACTGAGCAACGAGCGCGATGATTTCAACTATCGCTACATCGACATCCACGCGGAAGGCATCACCAAAGCGGACCTGGAAAAAACCGTCGGCAAACCGGTTGAAACCGTGCCGCAGATTTTTGTTGATCAGAAACACATCGGCGGTTGCACCGATTTTGAAGCCTGGGCGAAAGAGAATTTGAACCTGTTCGCCTGAGTACTGTGAGTGATGTCATAACGCCCTCTTCGGAGGGCGTTATTGGTTTTTACGCTGTCGCGGTCTGAACAAACTGCTAATGAACAGGAAGCATAAGGCTCCCAAAGCGCACCAGAATACGGCGCTGAATAACCACGCCATCTCCTGCCACAGCGAGCGAGTGGGCGTAAAGAAAAGACGCGTGAGCAGCAAACAACAAGGTGCCGCAAGCATCGCGCCAAGGAGCGGTTTGATCACCTCCCGGCGATGAGAGCAAAAACTGGCGACCGCGCCTGGCAGCGTAAAAAACAGTAGCCCAATTTCAGGATGCCCGGCCGCCCGAAATGCCCCTTTCATGTTCATCGTCAGAAAAAGACAGACAACCACAAAGAGCACAAAGCAGCAGACCGCTCCTACCCAACCATGCTTATATTTCAATCTTTTCTCCTGACACTGTCTCTATCGAACACACTTTTCGCCAAAGGCGTCCAGTCAGATAAAGCCGTTCAGCATTCCGTGCCAAAATACGCCAACACGATTCTTATAGCCGTTGATACGTAATGAGATTAAACTAGCCAGATTATATTGTTGTGCCGCTTATATTCGGGCTGTGAATATGTCACAATCGCCCTTATTTGATGGCAAAACAGTAGCCTAAATTACCATTTCTTTCAACAGCTTACTCGTAAACAAGAAGTTAGTCTCCGTGAATATAAACGTCGCCGATTTGTTAAATGGGAATTACATCCTGTTATTATTCGTTGTACTGGCTCTCGGCCTGTGTCTCGGTAAATTGCG
Source organism: Citrobacter sp. CFNIH10 (assembly GCF_002934585.1). NCBI lineage: Bacteria > Pseudomonadati > Pseudomonadota > Gammaproteobacteria > Enterobacterales > Enterobacteriaceae > Citrobacter > Citrobacter sp. CFNIH10. Next base: position 3,118,860 of record NZ_CP026216.1, on the reverse strand, counting down.
TCTGGGTTCCATCCAACTGGGTAATTCCATTGGCGTTTTAGTCGTCTCTCTCTTATTAGGGCAACAGCATTTCAGTATTAACACTGACGCACTGAATCTGGGCTTTATGCTGTTTATTTTTTGTGTCGGCGTTGAAGCGGGTCCTAACTTTTTTTCCATTTTTTTTCGGGACGGGAAGAATTACCTGATGCTGGCTCTGGTGATGGTCGGCAGCGCGCTGCTGATCGCCCTCGGTTTGGGTAAGCTATTTGGCTGGGACATCGGCCTGACGGCCGGTATGCTGGCTGGCTCAATGACGTCTACCCCGGTTCTGGTCGGTGCTGGCGATACGCTGCGCCATTTTGGAATGGAGAGCGCACAGCTTTCCCGGGCGCTGGATAACCTGAGCCTGGGCTACGCACTGACCTACCTGATCGGTCTGGTCAGCCTGATCGTCGGCGCACGCTATCTGCCAAAATTACAGCATCAGGATCTGCAAACCAGCGCCCAGCAAATCGCCCGTGAACGCGGTCTGGACACCGACACGAACCGGAAGGTGTACCTGCCGGTCATTCGTGCTTATCGCGTCGGCCCGGAACTGGTCGCCTGGACGGACGGAAAGAACCTGCGGGAGCTCGGCATTTACCGCGCAACTGGCTGCTACATTGAACGCATCCGTCGTAACGGTATTCTGGCAAACCCGGACGGCGACGCCGTGCTGCAGATGGGTGATGAAATCGCGCTGGTCGGCTATCCGGATGCTCACGCCCGCCTCGACCCCAGCTTTCGTAACGGCAAAGAGGTGTTCGACCGCGACCTGCTCGACATGCGGATCGTCACGGAAGAGATCGTGGTGAAAAACCACAATGCCGTGGGACGCCGTCTTGCGCAACTGAAGCTCACCGATCACGGCTGCTTCCTGAACCGCGTGATTCGCTCGCAGATTGAAATGCCAATTGATGACAACGTGGTGCTCAACAAAGGCGACGTATTGCAGGTCAGCGGCGACGCGCGCCGGGTGAAAACAATCGCGGATCGTATTGGCTTTATCTCGATTCACAGCCAGGTCACCGATCTGCTGGCCTTCTGTGCGTTCTTCATTATTGGTCTGATGATCGGCATGATCACCTTCCAGTTCAGCAACTTCAGTTTCGGCATCGGTAACGCCGCTGGATTGCTGTTCGCCGGGATCATGCTGGGCTTCCTGCGTGCTAACCATCCCACATTTGGCTACATCCCGCAGGGGGCACTGAATATGGTGAAAGAGTTCGGCCTGATGGTCTTTATGGCGGGCGTTGGCTTAAGCGCAGGCAGTGGCATCGGTCAGGGGTTAGGGGCAATTGGCGGTCAAATGCTGATTGCTGGTCTGATCGTCAGCCTGGTGCCGGTGATCATTTGCTTCCTGTTCGGCGCCTATGTCTTGCGCATGAACCGGGCGCTTCTTTTTGGCGCCATGATGGGGGCGCGTACCTGCGCACCGGCAATGGAAATTATCAGCGATACCGCGCGTAGCAATATCCCGGCACTCGGTTACGCAGGCACCTACGCGATAGCCAACGTGCTGCTGACACTGGCGGGGACACTCATCATCATCATCTGGCCAGGCTTAGGATAAAACTGAAGTTGTCCCTTAAGTGAAAATTTTTTGCAGATATGTAGAACTTTTCCTCAAGGTGTCAGTCATAACTAGTGCCACTGCTTTTCTTTGATGTCCCCAATTTGTGGAGCCCATCAACCCCGCCGTTTTGGTTCAAGGTTGATGGGTTTTTTGTTGCCTGAAAAAATAATCATTAAGAATCAATTATTTAGCTATAGTCTTTGAAGCCATTGGCGGCAAAGTGGCGGCATAAAGACAGATGGATCACCACCTTTCATTATCCCAACGCTTATGATGTTCTGTATTAGCCTGACAGAACCCATCAAGATCAGGAAACAAAGTTAGTTGCCTCACATCAAAAGTCCCTTCAAGAAGTTCTAAAAATTTTTTCTTCATTTCTGGGGTGATGCCTATTGCAAGGTATGCTTCTGGTCTTTGATCAAAATCCAAACTGCCCATCGGGCTTTCACTTACGATGCTATACATGAACTGGGCACTTTGAGCGGCAATTCTTTTCGTAACTGCAGGCGGTTCCCAAGTTATAGCTCCCGCTTCACTTACACCCTCGATGAAAATTTGATCGTATTCCCGTTCCTCTGCCTCACCTTCCTGACCGCGCACAAAATCAGCTTGGATACCGAAAAGAAGCCCAGTTTTTTTGGGTTCAGAATGGCAAGCAAACCACAATGCAACGAGAACATTTCTTGAAAAATCGATCAATCTAGTTGCTGCGCCATGATGTTGGAGTTTTGCCAAAACCTCAAAGTCAGCTAATCGTCGCCCTTCCTCATAGCCATATCCTTTGTGGCGCGCTTTCCTCAAAATTTCAAGTTCATAGAGTCTCATTCTTCTTTCGGTTACACGGCGGTGAGTAAGATATAATCGTCTGTACGCTGCGCTATGGATTGGCCAATCTATATTTCCTTGCCCCCGCCACATGTAGACATTGGCTCTGTGCCTTGAATGATTCTCTGTTACTTCAATTAGCTCGCCTAAACTTGATGGCACAGAGATTTCACCAAACAGCTTTGTTTTTAGCATTTTTGCATATGCTCCCACGAAGAAAATTTTACAACCCGAAATTTCGCAATGTCGTATGTCTACATCATATTGATATCAAAGCTTTTTACATTTTGCACTCTTATCGATATCATTTTGCCGTTGATTTTATAGGGATATGATTATGGCACTAACTAAATGTAAAGAATGCAAAAAAGAAGTTTCTACCTCTGCAAAGACCTGCCCGCATTGTGGGGTTAAAGATCCCGGCTTTGGCGCAAAACAAAAACTGGGCGGGTGTCTAATCCTGATTGTGATTGTCGCTGCTGTGATGTACTTCATCGGAAGCGGTGATGATAAGCAGGCAGCTGCGGCACCAAAAACATGCTCAAACACAGATACCCAATGCAACTATGACCAGAACCTGGTTGATGCAGTCAGTAAATGCAAACCACTGATCGAGCGTTCCGCAAAATATGAATATGAATGGACTGACGGAATTTTAGACACCATTTTTTCACACGCGCGGATTGATTCGAAAAAGAACCAGCTGACCTACATCGGCGATAAGGTAAAATTCACCAATGGCTTTAACGCCAAAATGAACATGACCTACGCCTGCACCATCGACCTGAAAACCAAAAACGTGGTAGATGTCAGCGTTCATGAAGGCAAACTGTAACGCCACACTTTTCAGTTTCTGAAAAACTGGTGATTGCCACGCAGCCCGCTCCACTCCTGGAATTGCGGGCTTTTCTTTGCCCTGCTTTCCAGCGCTGATTGATCTTCTAAACCTCACGTAAAATTTATTTTTCTTTTACTTTTCAACATCTTGATTTTTTACTTAGATCCTCCGCAGATCCTTCAAACTGAAAAATACTGAAATTCTTTTCAATCTTTTCAGTTTCCAATCTCAGCAAAGCCGCCAGAACTGGCGCGGGCTGGCGATATCTTTTGAAGAAAAATCCAACTGAAATATTTTTACGATCCAAAACCCGCAGGCGGGTGCGGTGTAGCGCCGTTTCCGTCGTGGAAAGATTTATTTTGTCACGTTCAGGCGCAGCCAGCGCAGCGCTGTGCGCCTGATCTATTTCAGGTATCCCGCTGGGTTGTTTTGGCTTGTGGGTGCGGTAGGTTGCTTTCTGTGGGCTAAATGGCGGGCATAAAAAAACCCGCATTACGCGGGCTTTCGTTTAGTGCTTTGGACTACTGGCCAATGACTGGCGAATACTTGCCATTAAGCTGCTCAGCCTTCTGGCTGGCGGCACGTATGGCGCTGGCATTCTCCGGTGCACCTGTATTGCTGTGGGTGTGGCTGGCCGTTTGCTCTGCGAGCTGCTGCAACACGTCCAGCGTGTCCAGCATCAGTTGCGCGATGTTCACGCTATCGGAACCAATCCAGACCACTGGCGCAATAATCTGCTGCTGTGCTGCCGCCACACTTTTGCGGATATTCCCGATCTGCTCCGTAAGGCTCCCGGCAACATTCACAGACTGATCGCCAGCAATCTTCATTTCGGCATTGCCGCCGACATTGGCCAGCCAGTTTCCCTTCACTGCCTGGCTGTAATTGCCGGTACTGATTTGCACAATAGCGCCAGCCATCAGCGTGGCCGCGCCCAGAACCGTAGTCTTGTCCGTCGCCTTGATTGTGGTTTCACGGCTTACCAGCTCGCGGGCTTCCGCATCGGCTTTGATATTCCTGGCCATTGATGTTTCACTGATCGCCTGGTCAGTCTGGCGCACCCAATCCCCCGACTGTGTGACACGCTGCGATACTTCCGCGCGCTGCTGCTGCAGCTGCTCCCCCGGTTTAATATCCGGCAGACTGCTCCCCTCCGGCACGGTCTGGCGGATAAATGGCTTATCTGGCCTGCCCCCGGTAAATCCAATCTCAACTTTTGTCCCTTCTGGCGGAAACTGAAACATCCCAGAATCATTCCCGGCCATCGGCACCGGCAGCGGCACAGCGTTATAAACAGGTGTCTGCTTATCCGGGTTTCCGTCTGCGTCAAGCAGCTGCACATTCACCGCATAGCGCGGGCGGAATGGATCGGCAAAATTACCGCTACTTACCGCTTCCGTAGGTGCCAGCACCCTGGCGAATTTCGGCAGGTGCAGACCTGCAGCCAGCTCCGGGTACTGGCTTTCTACCTGGCGCTGCAGCGGGCTTTTTTGCAGCGCCTCCCCCGTGGTTTTGTTGCGCGGTGTCCAGGTAACATCCATCGTGTCGTTATTCAGCTGGATACGCGTCACGCGCTCGCCGTTCATTTCCACTCCCGGCCTCAGGCTCTGAACAACCGGCAGTGTCATGGTGTTGCCACCGGCCGCCCCCTGGCTGAACTCTGCCGGGATATCCACGGCTTTACCGGCGAATAATGACAGCTCCGCACCGCCAATATATAAACCGCCATCCGGCAGCTGATACCAGATGTAATCCGTGATACCAAAGGCTTTGCCCAGATTGCTCAAAAGCTGGTAGCCGCTGCCGCTGTGGGTGAAATGGGGGATCGGTTTATCTGCATATTCAGCATCTGGCACGCTCACCGTAATGCCGCTGTTTTCTTCCAGCCAGCTGGCCACCTTGCGCAAAGTTGGATGCTGAAACGAGCATGGCCACGACTTTTCAAACACGCCGACCAGCTCACGCACAAACAGACGCTGAAAACCGTTTTCTGCCGGTTGCGAGCGCTCAACATAGCCGGTAAACCAGCGCAGGATCAGGTCGGTGTAACCCACATCGAGGCGCACCAGCTTGCCGGTATAGTCTTGGGTGGTCTGTGCCGTGATAAACCCGCGGCCGCAGCTGTTCAGCTCCAGCACCAGTTTTGCATCGGCAATATGAACTTCATCACTGGATAGATAAAGACGTTTAACGGGTTTCATGCTTACTCCAGCGCATCATTGACCGGCTTAAGCACCTTGCGTTCAAACCACGTCATTTTCTCTTCATCCTCGGCGGCATCCTGTCCGCCCCCTGTTCCCGCTCCGCCAGCAGTCTGTTTTTTGGCAGTAGTTTTGCTGTCTGCCCTTGCCTCTCGCTTTTCCTGGACGCTGATATGTTCAGTCAGCGTAAACGTCACCAGCCAGGCCATTTTCCCATCCTGCTGGGGGGCATCAAGCGACCCCGTGAATGTTGCCTCACGGAAATTAACCGCACGCGCCATTTCATGGGCTACACGGTATTTCTGCCGCTGGCCGCTGCTATCGGTGGCCGTCGCCAGCTCAAAGACACGCTTAAGCACATCAGGAGACTTGAACGGAATTTCTCCCGACACACGCAGCTCTTTGCCTTTTACGCCCTGCTCTGATTTCGTCGTGGCACTGGTCTGGCCGGACTGGTCTTTATCCTGAAATTGCTGCGTAAGCGTGACACGCATATTTTTCAGCGGGATGGCTTCGCCATTAAGCGCCAGCGTTGTGATCGAGGTCATGAATCATTCCTTTTATCCCGTCGAGGTTATCCCCGACCAGCATCATGGCTGCAGTGTGAACGGCGGATGGCAGCGGAATATCTTTCACCAGTGCCAGCAGACTAGTGGCCAGATCCCCGCTGGCCGTAAATACCCACGCCCTGGCTGATTTTGTTTTCAGGTCATCCAGACCGCTGGCAATCTCCTGCATTAACCCGGTGCGCAGCTGCGCAAAATCATCCAGTTGCTTTTGCAGCGCATCCATATCAACTGGCAGCGCCGCATCTTCCTGGGCTTTCTTTACCGCTGCAGCGGCCAGCGCAGCCCGATTTGTTGGAACCGATAGCGGCATGGCCACCGGCAGGCCACCATTTAACCCGGCCGGGATCTGCATTTTTTCGCTGGCCAGCTGCGCGGCGGATTGCGCCAGGCGCTTAACCTGCGTGAAAGCCGGTGCGGGAAATACATCAACCAGCTGGCTTAGGCTGTTCATAAAGCTGTCATGCGACTGGCTGGCCACCATCAAGATCACAACGTCAGAAGCGCCGCCTATACCGGCGGCTTTTTCAGCCAGGTAAGCCACGGCATTGGCCGGGCTGAGATAAGCGCCGTTTTCCGTCTGCTGCCCCAGCCCATAAACCCACGGGTGCGCGGGAACAATTGAACAATTAACCGCAGCCAGTGAATCAGAAAACGCCAGACGAGCTTCACGCCACATAACCCGGCACCTCTGGCCACTGAATTTCCGGGGCTTGTGAAATATCAATTCTCATTAAAAGCACACGGTATTTTTTCCATTCACTCAGTAGCGAGATTTCTTTTTCAGTAGCAATATTTTCGTCTACTGCATCCTGCAGCCATGAAATTTCCGCACCGGCATCGTCAACCAGACTACGTTTTGTTTGCTCGGCCTGTTCCATTAATTGTTCCACTGTCGGCGCTGGAATATCCACCCACACTGGATTACCCGAGCTATCTCCACCACGTTTTTTACCTTCTGGCGGCTTCTCTCCTGCATAAACCTGATATTCATCTTGGGAAACTTCACGCAAATCAGCTGGCCAGTACCCCTTTTTTTCATAATCCGTTTTCATCGACTCGAAAAAGAAAGTATTCTCTTTGGCGCTAAAAAAAATCTTTTTATCCATTTTCAGCATCCTATTCCAACACAAAAGAAAGGTTTTGATACAAGGGCACCTGTTCTTTCCATTAATGTGACCTGCATATTACGATCATCAAGTCGCTTCACGCCTGCAATAGCAGAGGCCGGGGCAGTACTGGCAACGTTTGAAGCCAGAAGGCCAAAGCAGCGCGCTGGCCACCCGATTGGAAAACCGCCTGCCGACCATCCGGTTGAATCGGTATTTCCCCAGAACCATTGCAAAATAATGCCATTAGGAAAACGAACCCAGCCAGCATCCGCCATCAATTGTGTAAAATCAGCGTTTTTCGTGTACCCCTGAAGCTCCCACCCATTCTGGAAAATCATCTGCCGAATGTCGCCATTCAGAGTTAGTGCATTTACACGACGATCAGATATATTACCGGCTGAAGATAATGCGACATCAAGGTAGTTTGCACCGTTGGCCATTATACCGCCGATAATTGACGACATAATCGCTCCACCAAACGAAAAATCGACTCCACAGGCGCTTCCATTCTCTGAACTTTTATTCTTAATATGAATACCAGAAAAACCGCTATCCTTTTCAACCACCAATTCATGACCTATAAGAGAAAGAATACCCTTAATAACAACATCGCCATCAACTTCACCGCCAGATCGGGAAAGTGCATTTTTAGCCAATGTAATAAATTCATCTAATGACAAATTTTTAATAGCTTCTGACACATCAGTGATATCACTTAAATTTGCATTTTTCCGCAAAAAATCATTATTAGCCTGCTGCTCTGACAAATTCCCTTTCGGCCTTAAATCCGTAATATTTCCGTTTTCATCAATTTCCGCCAAAGCAAAAACATAATGCTTCACACCACTCTGCACATAATCAGTCAGGGCTTCCGCAACAACTACATTAGCAGTCACTGCCCAGGTACTCGTCAACGTCCCCGACCAGCTAACATCCATCCAGACTTTTACAGGCTTAGCTGTAACGGTGATATTTTTATTTTCAGCCAAATCTGCACGTAAACCAGCAACATACCCTATGCCGCGCGTAACAAAGTACTGACTACCCGCCTTGTTAACCAGCCAGCCATCATCGAAAAATGATGCAGCCCCATAAATATCAATATTTTCCAGACGCTGGCGTTCATCCATTCCAGACATACGTGCAGTGAAGTCAATCTGCCAGGTTTCAGCCGGTGTATTGATTCCTGTTTCCGCCTGTGCGCCGTTATACTCCATCAGAAAAGAACGGGTAAGAACATTGCCCTGCTGCCCTTCACTGGTTTTTAGCTTCTGCTGTTCCGGCGCATGAACAATCATTGCAAGGGTGCCGGTTGCCTTATTAATCAGCCCAATCCAGTTAAATGAAAAATCACCAACATCAGCCCCCAGAACAACGGAATGCACGACGGCATTTTCATTTACAACGCCTTTTCGGCTTACCAGCTGGCGGTAAACAATCTGCTCTGCAGGAGGCATCTGTTCACTACGGTCAACTGGCAATGATGGGTCAAGTCCAGGTACATTCGCGAAAACAAACTCATCCAACAGAATGCTCTCACCGGTCGCGCCCTGCTGGGCTTTCCACTGTTCAAAAGCCTGAGTAATGGCTGTCTGTGACATATTTTCTCCTTACAAACTTGCGCTAAAAATTGCGCTGCCGGTTTCCGTTCCGGCAAGCCTTGCCGGATAAACTATGTACTCACCCTGATCCCATCCCGCCCGGATAAGCAGGCTCTCAGACGTGATAACCTCAAACTGATAGCGGCGGCAGGTTCGCCCGTACTGCCGAATTATCTGAATCATTAACTGCGTGTTATCGGCAACCTGGCTATCCGACACGCGAACAAGAATCACATCCCAATCAATGCCCGGCTGGCGTTCCATCAGCTCGACATAACCAATCCCCAATCGGTCGAAAATATTAATAAATCCTTCGACAGACCCCGCATCAGCCGCATTAACAAACGCATAGGCAACGCGCTTACGAAACAGGCTTAATGGCTCACCATCAAAACGGGATATATCCCGGTCATAAGCCATCAGATTTAATATCGATTCACCGCAGGTAAGTGGATCAAGCTGTGCCAGCGGCCAGGTAATCCATTGGTAAACCTCCGCCCAGAACCGGCGCATAACGGCCAGCAACTTGCCCGACTCGCCCTTATTCATCCAGGACGGTAGCGCCATTCCAACCAGTTTTTTCAGAAATTCAGTCATTAGCCAGCTCCACTATCAGTGAATTGAGGCGAGGCACATTCAGCCCGCTGGTAATATCTTTAAGAGAAAATTCCACAGAATCCGCCTGCGGAAACTGTCTGTGGATCTCGCGCCCCAGCTGCGAGAAAGAAAACCGCGAATATGGCCACGTTCTTTTCACATCAAAATCCGTGTTTTCCCTGAATGCACTGCGGATCAGGTTTTCTACCCCAGACCTTAACGACTTCGCATCACTTTCTGCCATGTTGCTGACGCTCGGCACATATACCGTAACCGTCAGATCGTGGCGGGTTTCTGGCATGGCAAAACATTGCATATCGTCGCCGTGGCCGTGATGCCCCTGGGTATTGATATAATCATTCACGGCATCAACAAATGGCGAGGAAGCCACCCCGGAATCCAGAAGCAAATAAGCATTGGCCGTACCAGGGCCACGCGGGGCATCATGCTCAAAGAAAATACGATCAATGCTCAGCGCGGTAACGGCAGCAATCATTGCCCGGTAAACCGCGTCAGTGTGGTAATTCCCTACCAGGTTAAACTGATTGCGGCAGCGCTCGCGTAATTCATCGTCGCTTTCCTCATCTGCACCTGGCTTTGTCAGCCAGTCCTCTTCACTGGCCACCTGGCTGATACCATCAACGGCCACCGGCAGAATGCGGTAATACCCCGGCGCTAAGTTATACGCGCCCCCGGTTTCGGTCGCCCGTACAGCGATCAGCGCGCTGGCCGCGCCAGCAGGGATCACCACATCGGCTACCGTGGCCAGCACGTAAACTTTCCCGTTAATTCGCTCAGTCTGCACCAGCGTCCCGGCCTTGACCGTTGTCGCCGTTTTAGCATCGGACTTGATAAAGCGGATCACACCCTCAGCCGCGCTGGCGGGCTTCGCCGTCACGTTCACCGCCCAGGCCAGCAGGCGCAACAGCGCGCCGCCAGCCGTGGCAACAAACATATTTGTCAGCACTACCGCCACAAGAGCATCTTTCAGCCACATTACCGGCGCGGTCACAATTGCAGTGATCAAGCGCCAGAACGGCGACATGCGGGATGTATTCGTGACCATTCCTTCATCGGCCACGATGGCATTAAAGCGGGCTTTCACCTCATCTTCCGTCACCGGCATTCCGCTGGTTTTCAGAACCTCTTCAAAATCTACCTGCGGCTTTTCCGTCATAAATCCACCCGTGAAGAAATGCTGCCAAAATCGTACGTGCTGGCCGTAACCCAAAGCCGCTTCTGGCTTTCTTCGCTAATTGCCGCCGTTCCCGGCACAATGCGTTCATCACTTTCAATCAGTATTTCCAGCTGGGTGAAAATATCGGCGCGCATTGTTGGGCTTCGTTCCGCAACTAATTGCGTAACAAGACCACTTTCCAGAATGGAATGAACAATATCCTGCCCAATGCTTTTTCGGTTGTTGCACAATTCAGGCTCATTACCGGCGTTAAGCACAAAATCACCGTTTTCAATAAGCAGATCGATATAAAGCAAATCACTCATTAATTCAGCTCCTGCCATTCCATTAATTGCCCCGGTGTCATTGCCTCTTGAGTATGGAAATGAACCTCACCAATTTTCCGGCTATTGTCCGTTACCGCTTTTGAATTACTGCTGATTGTTTTATTAATTCCGCCCGGTTCAATGCCTTTTAAATCTCCACCAGTGGAAAGGGTATTAGTTAACGGTGACGCGTTATCGCCTGCCGTTGAAATATTCACACCGGGAATTTTATTTAGTTTTTCAACAATCCAGTTCCACGATTGCAGAAAACCGCCTTTAATGGTCTGCCAGACATTGTCGAATAACGACACAATACCGCTGGCCATTCCGCTTAATGCCTGAACAGGTGAAAAGCCGGTCAGCATCGCAACAAAGTTATTCCAGCCATCAGTGATAAATTTCCAGGCGGTATCCCAATGCTTAACCAGCAGATAAACACCTGCCGCCAGTGCCGCGATGGCACCAATAACCAGCAGAATTGGCCAGCTCATAAAGTTGATCGCAATGCCGGACATTATCGCCGCCATTCGCACAGCTAACAGCACACCGCGCAGCGCGGCTAATGAAGCATTCCAGACAATAACGGCTTTTTGCGCCGTCCAGAGAACAGCGGTATAAATCAGCGTGACTGACGACAACATACGCCAGACACCTGCCAGCCCCAGCATGATGAACTTAGATACTCCCATGACAATGTTTACCGTTGCCCCGACTGCGGCAAAGCTCAGCAATGCCATTGCAGCGAACCCCACCACACGGGCAATGTTGGGAAACATCTGCATCCAGCGGGCGAACGTCTGTCCCATATCCGCCAGGCGGTTCAGCACCGGATAAAGCACCGGGATCAGCGTCAGGCCAATCACGGTTTTAATCGCGGTCAGGATGGCCACAAAGCGATCCCACGGTTTCACCATCTTGCTGGCCATTTCCTGGGTACGTTTCAGCCCATCAGCGCCGCCCAGCTCCGTGATATTCCGCTGCAGCACGGCCACATTGCCATAAAGATGCTTAACCACCGCCGAACTATCGCCAAACGCGGCATCAAGCTCCGCCTGTGCTTTCAGGTTCCCTTCCAGGCTTTTGCCGTATTTGCCCTGCAGCTTGATCAGCATTTCAGGCATGGACAGCATTTTGCCGGTGGAGTCCGTGAACGACAGCCCCAGCTTTTTAGCGCCATCGAGCGCGCCAGTCATAAAGCCCTCGTATGCGCTGCTGGCTTCCGTTCCCAGCGTCCTGTTTAGCTGCCCCAGCACGGCCAGCTGTTCATCCAGCCCGACGCCGTAGTTAGTACCCACGCCGCGCGCACCTTCCATCAAATCTTTGATAGTGGACATTTCCGCGCCAAAGGTTTTGCGCATGTACACCATCTTGCCCGCCAGTTGTTCCGCAAACTGGACTTTGCCCAGGCGTTCCGCATCGGCGGAGAAGTTGCCAAACATCTGCCCCATAAATTCCGACGTATCGGCAGCGGTGGATTTAAGAGCAAAGGCCAGGGTATTGGCGACTTTCGTCACCTTCGGCAGCTCTTGCCCCGTCAGGCCAGCGATGGAGGCATTAATACTTTCGGTAGACTGAACAAAGTCCACTGCGCTAGCGCCGTAGGTTGTACTGAATGCCAGGGCATCGCGCTGCACCGTTTTTAGCGCGCCATCGTCAATCCCTTTTGCCGACGCATCATTAAGCGCATCAAACATTTCGATGGCTGGCGACAGCGCGCCCTTAATGGCCAGACCGACACCGACCAGCCCCAGCACCCCGCCGCCAATTTGCTTAAATGCCGCATTGGATTTATCAGCAAAGCCCGTGACATTACCCTGCACCTGTTTTAATGGGCGTGATAATTTATCAATCAGGCTTAATGTAAAATCTAACTGTTTCATTCAGTACCTTTAAATGCCTTGCCAATTCCGTTGGCGGTGGCTATGGACATATTTTCCCAATAACGATTATCCAGCCAGATGGCGGCAGCAATATCATCAATTGAGTCATTACCCTGCGGTAAATAATGGCGGCGTAAAATTAAATATTGTTCGAGCCCGTTACTCTCAAGACTCCGGACTCGATTGTTTAGTTTTTTACTTCAATTTCCAGCTCAGGCGCGTAAATTTCATTAATTTTTCCAGCAAGCTGAAGCGCTGCGCCCGGACGTTTTAAAATTTCCGCCAGCGCGTCTTTACTTTCTGGCGCAACAATACGGTTAAGGTAGTTATGCGCAGGCGACACTTTGTTATCCATCGCCATTTCATTAATGAATTTGTTGTAAGCGGTCTGGTTCGGTTCAAAAGCAATATCCACACCGCAAACTACCAGTTTAATTTTTTCCATTTAATAAATTCTCTCGTAGATTAATTTCATCAATTAGCTGGTTATGACGCGCAGCGCACTGCCCGTATATATCCAGATAAATAATTAACAGCTCTGCAGCGTCACGTCCCGTTGTTCCGGTCAGGCGCGGCAGCTGCGCGGCGCACTTAGTTTTCAGGTTTTCCTGATAACGTACGTTCGGCGCTGGCGGCGGCTTCGTTGTACATGCCGACAAACTCAGCAGACAGGCAAACGTTAGTGAATACCGGCTTAACCACTTCAGTGCGTATTTCACGCGGTGGCGCATTTTTCAAAGCCTCCAGCTGGTTTTCCAGTTTTCTCCCCGATTCGCTGGCCACATCAGCCAACTTTTTGCCGGTGGCGGTGGCCGTCTTGCTAATGGCCAGATCGATACTGTCACGCTGCCAGGTTGCCACCTTCCAGCCTCCGGCAAATGCCAGCACACAAAGCACTACAGCGACCACGGCCACACGGTTCATCAGCGCACCCCGTTATGTTCGAGGCTAAAGTGATTGCCGTCAGGGTTGGATTTAAAGCGCCCGCCCCAGCTGCCGCCGATGGATTCCCAGAACTCACCCAACGGCCGGTAATCTTCGGTGCGAGTCATGTACTGGCCATTAATGAACAAATTAAAGTCAACGGCCAGACGCTGGGTATGCAGGCTATTTGAAATACCGCTGCCCTTTTTCGCATTCAGCGCCGCCTGTTCCGGCGTTCGGTAGGCTTCACCAAACGTCAGGCGATAGCCTTTTTCTTCTGCCCAATGGATCAGATTGCCAATCATCACCGTAAACAGCTGCTGCTTTTCGCCTAACGTCATTGTTTATCGCTCCCCGTACTTTTCCCCGCCGCGCGGCGGCGTAACCACAATTCAACGGCCTGATAACCGGCAATCCCCAACGCCGCCCCCAGCCCCTGTACCGCCAGCGGACTGGCATCAGGGATCTGAATCAGCACGGCACCGGCAATCACTGCCACAAAGCTGCCCAGGATAACGCGGCTGATAAACAGGCGCGGTGTGATGGGGTCATTGCTGGCCAGCACTTTGGCCACAGCGATTAACGCGCCCATAATCAACAGCGAATAAAGGCTCTTTTCATGCTCCTGCATCCCTTCCCCTTAACCGATCAGGTTTTCAGTGGCTTCCGCTTCCAGATACGGGACACCGTTGATGTTTACGAATTTCGGACTGGTCACGAAATACTTAATTTTGTGCGTGGTGACACTGCCGCCCTTCGGATCGATATCCAACAGGTTGGACAGCTGCAGCTTATTGCCGAACGTTTCCACCTTGATTTCCTCGCTTCCAGCTTTCGCGTAAAAGAGAAAATCAACCGGCGCAATACCGCGCCACGAACCGGCTGCGCGGGCTTTTGCCGTCAGCACCTGCAGTACCTTCGTGCTAACTTCAATTTCCCCTTCTGCCGACACATCACCATCAGTGTGGCCATCAGGTACACCACGGGTCTGCGCGGCGGCGGTGTTATCGGTAATATCGAGAGAAATTTTCTCAATATGGATAAGATCGCCATCCATATAAGAGTCAAACGACTGGCCAGAAATGCGTTTGCTCATGCAGTAGCCTCCAGGCTGGCATCCAGCATCAGATTGATAGTGATCTGCAGCGGCACTTCATACGTGCGCACCACAATGTAAATATCCACCGCCTTTTTGCTCTTCCAGACAATGGTCACATCCCCATCCTGCGGCGGCTTCACTTCGCCAGGGAACGACACGCCATTTATGCTAGTGGCGGTGGACATTTCGCGCAGTGGCTTCATGAACAGCGACTGATTCGCCGCAATACTGCCCGGTGTACTGTTCAGCGCACGGTCTGCAATCTTGCTGATTGCCAGCAGGCGGATGCGGCGCGCGGCTTTATCGGCAATACGCAGCGTTTCGATGGATTGATAATCCCCGCCTTCAACGTCCAGCGTGCGGCCGTCAGCCCAATAAAAGCCGTCGTAATCCGGGTACCACATCGGCACACTGAAACGCTGCATTTCCAGCGCCTGAAGCGTGGCCAGCTCCAGCACTTCCCCTGCACCATCCACCGGCAGTTCATCACTGCCCAGGCTTACCAGCGCACCGGTTTTTACACGAGCCGGGCTATCGGCAATCGTCACAGCGCGATTGCAAAGACGGCCAGCCAGCACGGCGGGATCATTACCCCACAAACGCGGAACCAGCTGAATGGCCTTTTCTGCAATGCCATCCTGCAGCGTGGACATACGCACCAGGTAATCAGCCTGCGCTTCATCTTCCTGCATCCCCTGGATGGCGAGGATGAACCACACCCAGCGGCCGTACTTCGCAATCAGTTCCGAGCGCAGAGCAATCGCCTGGTTAATGGTGGCTTTCGTCGAAACATCGTCAGACAGCAGCACACCTTCAACAGAGCAAGACACCTGTGCTGCTCTTACCGCATCCACCCATGCATCCGGCTCCGCATCGACAGCCAGTACATGGATGAACCCCCACCAGTTCTGGCCAGCGTTCGACACTGCCGCCATCACATCGCTTTTCAGCTGGCTGTCACTTTCGCCCAGCAGCTTGTCAAAATCGCTCTGGGTGTTAACCGCCAGCGTTTTGCCTACGTTCACAGCGCCTTTCCCGACAAACAGCACACAGCGTTCAACTTCGTTAGTCTCGCCCTGCAGCTGGTTAATCTGGTTAACGCCAACAATTGGCCAGGTCATGCTTTCCCCTTAATATCCTGCGCGTTCACGTTCCAGCCGTAGCCAATGGCCTGCAGCTGCCGCGCCAGCGCTTTGTTAAATTCATCATCTGACATACCCAAAAATACGCGGGCAGGCAGATCGATAGTCCAGCTGGTTTTCACCGTTTTACCGCTCAGCTTCCTGATCAGCAGCCCCGCCTGGTCATAGGGCATTGAGGCGGTTATTTCGCCCAGGGTTGGCTTTTTCCAGCGCTTCCCCCTGCGTACCTGATACCCCAGCGCGCGCAATTTCTTTGCCTGCGCGGCCGTTGCCAGTTTTCCCGGCTGGCCTTTCTGCGACTGGCTGGCGCGGTTTACCCGCACATGCATTCCGTTTTGCTGGGCATAGCCCACGGTGCCAGCGGGTACAGGTTTTTCCCCGTTCCGATACCCACCGCCCTGCAGGTAGATTCTTACAGCCTGCATTTCCGGCATTTCCCGGATGTGCAGCAGCTTCGGCATATTGCGCAGCATCTTCCCTTTGCGCTTTGTTTTACGCCCTGGCCACGCAGTGCCATCCGGTGCGGCCTGATTGCGCACATTGCGCTTTGCTGCTGCGATAACGCCATATTTGGCCATTCGCCACAGCAGGCGCTGTCGCTTACGTGGTGGCAGCTCCATATCTGCCAGCGCCTTGCGCAGCTCAGCCAGCTGTTTTTTATTCAGCTCGCCGCCCGCAATCATTCCGCTTCACCAAGTGGCGCACCGGCCTGATCCACGGCGTACATATTGCCGGTGACTGCCGTCCAGATTTCAGTACTGGCCAGCGACCAGCGTTTACCCTCCCACGGGATAGCGCCGTTTTTGTCCTCACGGATCACCAGCTCTTCCGCCATTGGCACGGTCAGCACGATAGTGGCCGTTTCTTCGTCCTCCACCGTGACATCCCACTGCGGATCGGTTTCCGTTATCCCGACATCATCAAACAAATCGCGATCGGCCTCATCCAGCCACACGGCCATCAGCGCCATCAGCAGCTGCGGCGCGCACAGCCGATACGGGAAACGCTCCCAGCTCAGCACCGCGTCATAACGGATAACCGCCAGCCGGTACTGCTCCAGCCCCAAATCCTTAGCGGCCGGTATGAACTCCATTTCATCCAGTACGCTGTCAAAGCGCTGCATGGCCCGCCCTGGTACGCTCTGCTTAAAAAATGCGGTCAGTTTTTCAAGCTGCGTTTGTGTCTCGCTCATACCTTTTTCACCGTTGCGCGTTTAAGCCCTTTCATGCGACGGATCACCACCGAAGATTCCGCCAGCAGCCCGGCGCGGGTTTCCGGGCTTTCCTGCCCTGGATGGCTATCACGCCGCCCCACAGTGGCAAATTCCCCCATCAAATCCGCCTTTCCCCTGGCAAACACCGCTTTGGTGTACTGCGCGCACAGGCCATTCAGCCCGGCCATTTTTACCCCTGGCACATCTGCCGCCAGGGCGTAACCCTTTGCGCGCCAGCTGGCTTCAACGTTCTCCAGCTCGGCATTCACCTCCACTGCAGCGGCAAGCAGCGCCTGCGCTATAGTGGCGGCGGCAATATCAGACGGCAGTGACCGCTGTTCCTGAAAATCTTTGAGATTCAGATCTGGCCAAAAGCCGTTATTCGTTAGCGGTTCATCCTGGTAATCCAGTGGCTTGCCACTAAACATAAAATCTCCCGAAAAAGGCGGGCTGGCCGGTTTCCACGGCGCAGATGCACGGTCTGTGCGCTGCCCTCCACCGCGCCCGCCTGGCTTGCGGTAGTCGTTAACCCTGCGTCAATTTGCGCAGACGTGCGGCAATAGTCTGCCGGGCGGTTTTCACGCCAATTCTGAAATAATGCTTTTCAGCGATAGCCAGCAGCTGATCGGCCTTTTCCAGCGTTTCCACATCATCCACGGCCGCTGGCGTTTTCTGGCCATCTTCCCCGCGCAGCAGTTCCAGCCCGGCAAACTTGAACCATTTAGCTGTAACCTGCTCATGCAATCGCCAGGTATTCGCCACGCGGTCAAAGGTGCGTGAGAAATACGGTTCAATACTTTCCCCGCGCCCGGCAGACTCCTCCGCCCAGGCCAGCATCGTATCGGCCACAAACGTAGGGAAATTGCTGCGCAGCCGTTCCGGCGTGGCCTGCTGCTGGCTGATTGCGATATCAGCCCAATCCAGCGCCTTTTCCAGATCGCCCACGTCAAACAGCCAGATCACACACCAGGCCAGTATCGGGTTGGCGTAGTTCTGCTCGCTGGCCAGATAGGCTTCCACAGTAGGCATCCAGCGCGGCAGCAGCACATCACGCTTTAACACGACGCGATCAGCTATCACCGGCAGGCTTCTGGCCAATTCCACATCTTTTTCAAGCGCGGCAAGCAGTACATGCATGCTTTCGCTGCTATCCACTGCCTGGCTTTGTTTCAGGCGCTGTTCCGTGGCGATACGCTGGCTATGCCGTTGCGCGGGAGAAAGTACCATTTATCAGCCCTCCGGTTGTTCTGAGACCGTACCGATAGTTACCGCGCTTTCATCAATTGCGGCGTACAGCTCCGGCTCTTCAACCGCATAGCCTTCGTTGCGCAGATATTTGTTTTCGTACTGCTTACGGTCTTCAACAAACTCCGCTTTACGCTGGCGCGTGTTGCGCTGGGTGTAGATGTGCAGGTTACTCAGCGGCGTAACCACCATGCGTTTACCCGGCATGAACGGCGGGATAATGGCCTTACGGCCTGCAATAGTGCTGCCCAGCATCTGCGCCGCAATCTTCTCAGATGGACGGTCTGCAGCCTGATACAGTCGATACTGTTCCGCCGCCACCAGGTCAGCGCCAACCAGCACCACCAGGCGCGGGTCATTACGGAACTGTGCCGGGATTTTGGTGTTAATCAGATCAGATGCCATTGCATCAAGGCCGCGGTAGTCGCCTTTGTCGTCCAGCACAATCGGATCGGTCATAATCTGATTGCCATCGTTGAAAGACTTCATGCGGGCATGCCAGCCAATATTCACGTCCTCGCCCATCGGGTTTGCAGTCGGATCAGTGGTCTTAGCCACGCTGGTACCGTTGAAACCGATGCGCAGCATATCCAGCGCAAACGCCTGATTAGAGAAGGTCTGAACCAGGTTGAAAAACTCATTTTCTTCACGCCCGGCGTTAGCCCAAACAGAAAGCAAATCCCAGCGCAGCGCGGCACAGCTGTCAGTTTCAACCAGCTTGTAATCATTACCATCAACACCCACACGACGCATAAAACGCCCGGACTCATTACGGCCGGTGTGCAGCGCAGAAGAACCCACGGAAATAACCTGGCCGGACAACTGATCCACATCGGCGCAGGTAATCATGTTCAGGAATTCGACAGCCTCCAGCAGCGCCAGCCGCAGGCTAGTTTCTTGCGGATCGGTTAACGAAAAATAAAGGCTGGCATCTTCCTGACCGTAACTTTCAGCCAGACCGGAGCAATATTGCTTCATCAGGCTTCGTGCACGTTGATTTAAAAACATAAAACTCCCTCGCTATAACGCGATAAATTAGTTAGTCGTTAAGGTGTTACGCGTGGCGAATTAGATGTATTTGAATTTGCCTGCTTTCCCCGGAATATTGCGTGATTTATTACCACCGGGCTTTTTATCCAGAGCGCTAAAACGTTTAACGATTTCAGATGCATTATCGCGAATAGCGGAAAATTCTTCTGTATCCACGACCTCAGCAATTGTATCTACATCTTCCGATACAGAATTCAGCTGGGTTTCAATTTTACCCACGCGGCCTTCAAGCTCATTAAGAGCGCTAGCCAGTGCCTGAAGTTTATCATCACTCGCTGGCGCATCTTCCGGTGGCGTTTCATCTTCAAACTTCGGCTTAATACCAAACAATTTCTGCCAGTTCTTCATCTTCTCTTCCTGTTTAATTTTGCCATCTTGGGAAATTACGCAACTGTAATATCCCCGTTTCGATAATTTACGCCGCGTGCTAAAGCGCAGCCGTGTAGTGCCAACACTGGCGGGTGTATCAGTCACCGCCAGCCCCTTCAGGTATGTACGCCCGCTGCCGCGCCAGTTCTCTTCCGGTTCGATAGAGAAGAAAAGCAGCTGATCTTCATGATTGGCAAAAATCAGGCGCATATTCGGGCAAAGGCTTACATACAAACGAGCTAGCCCATCATCACCATCGTGCCAGGTGGCTTCCAGCACCTCACCAAAATTGCCACAATCATCTTCATGCTCTGGCCAGATTAATGCGACGTAGTGGCTATAGTCGTAGGTTTCCCCCATATCAATAATCCACTGCCGCTTAATATCCCGCCCATCAACGGTGTCCCCTTCGGTAGCAACACACAGCCAATCAGTTTTTAAATGCGACACATATTTCCTCCCCTGCCGATTTACTGAATATCCTGCTGTGAATTGAATTATTGCGAATTAAACCCGGCAGCGCATTACGCTTTATTCTGTTCAGTTCGGTTATACGCCATTACCGAACAGTCACGAATTAACCCCGCCGTTTTTTATCTCTGGCCACGGCATAATTAAATCTATGGCTAAATACTCAGAAGAATTAAAAGGCGTTGCGCGCGCTCTTTACCTGCGCCGCTATACACCTAAAGAAATTGCATCAGAATTAAATCTGCCGAATGCGCGGATCGTTTACTACTGGGCAGAAAAAAACGGCTGGGCTAATTTGCTCAGCCACGAAAGCACAGAAGAGGCGATTGAACGCCGCTACCAGCTGCTGGCCAGCCGCGACAATAAAACCGATCTCGACTTAAAAGAAATGGATTTGCTGATTGCCCACGCCACTAAGCTGCGCGCACAAAGCAATAAGCATAAAGAGAAGAT
Source organism: Citrobacter sp. CFNIH10 (assembly GCF_002934585.1). Taxonomy (NCBI): domain Bacteria; kingdom Pseudomonadati; phylum Pseudomonadota; class Gammaproteobacteria; order Enterobacterales; family Enterobacteriaceae; genus Citrobacter; species Citrobacter sp. CFNIH10. The sequence continues at coordinate 3,098,174 of NZ_CP026216.1, read as the reverse complement.
GGCCACCGGCCAGGGGAACGGGCAAGCAGCTGCGCCGCGCGACTGTGACGACGACGAACCGCGCAGTAAGCGCAAATACAAGAAAAATGATATTTCATCACTTACACAGGACGATTTCGACACCTGGGCAGACGAGCATCTTTTTGGTTATCAGAAGCACCTTCGCCAGAACATTGGCCAGGCGGTGCGCAATATCCTGAAAAGCCGCCAGATCGGCGCAACCTGGTACTTTGCATTTGAAGCGTTTGAAAATGCGGTCATGACCGGCGATCCGCAAATCTTCCTGTCAGCGTCAAAAGCACAGGCGGAGGTTTTCCGCTCTTACATCGTCAACATTGCAGAGCAGTATTTTGGCATCACTCTGACCGGCAACCCGATCCGCTTAAGCAACGGCGCAGAACTGCGTTTTCTTTCCACCAACAAAAACACCGCGCAGTCATACAGTGGCCATTTGTACTGTGATGAATATTTTTGGGTGCCAAACTTTGCGCGCCTGAACGAAGTGGCCAGCGCAATGGCCACACACGACAAATGGCGCACCACCTATTTTTCCACGCCGTCCGCCAAAACGCACCAGGCGTACCCGTTCTGGACGGGTGAAGAGTGGAAACAGGGCAGCAAGAAACGTAGCGCCATCAAATTTCCGTTATTCGATGAAATGCGCAACGGTGGCCGACTCTGCCCGGATGGCCAATGGCGCTACATCATCACGATGGAGGACGCGATCGCCGGTGGCTTCAACCTGGCCAACATTGAGAAGCTGCGGAACCGGTACAACGAAACCACATTCAACATGCTCTATATGTGCGTTTTCGTGGACAGCAAAGATTCTGTTTTCAGTTTCTCCGACCTGGAAGCCTGCGGCGTTGAAATTGAGACCTGGCAGGATCACGACCCGAACGCGGCGCGGCCGTTCGGTAATCGGCCGGTATGGGGTGGCTTTGACCCGGCGCGCAGCGGTGATTTGTCCTGTTTTGTGATAATCGCGCCACCTGAACTGGCGGCGGAAAAATTCCGCGTACTGGCCGTATTCAACTGGAAGGGTATGAACTTCCGCTGGCAGGCAAAGCAGATCGAAACCCTGTTCAAAAAATACAACTTCACCTATCTGGGGGTTGATGTGACCGGCATCGGCCAGGGCGTTTTTGACAACATCCAACACTTTGCCATGCGCGTGGCCGTTCCGATTCGCTACGACCTGAACACCAAAAACCAGCTGGTACTGAAAGCCGCCGATGTGGTCGAAAGCCAGCGTATTGAATGGGATAAAAACCTGAAAGAGATCCCGGCCAGCTTTATGGCCATTCGTCGCACCACCACGCAAAGCGGCAATGCAATGACCTTTGTCGCAGACCGCAGCCCCGAAACTGGCCACGCGGAATCATTCTGGGCGATTACTCACGCCCTGCACAATGAACCGCTGAACTATGAAAATAAACCAAAATCCCGATGGGGAGTGAAGAAGGCAGCATGAAGAAAAAGAAATTTGTGAAACGCGGGCAGCGCGCCGAACCGTCAAAAAAAATGAGCATCATTTCTTTCGGCAAGCCGGAACCGATTCTGACCACCGGCACGGATTACCGTGATATCTGGTATGACAATGGCGCAGATCATTTCACCCTGCCGATTGACCGGCTGGCGCTGTCACAGCTGATTAACCTGAATGGCCAGCACGGTGGCATCATCCACGCCCGCAAAAACATGATTATGTCCGATTACCAGGGCGGCGGCCTGACGTATGACGAACTGGAAGCAGCAACCTTTGATTTTTTAACCTTTGGCGACGTTGCGATCGCCAAAGTACGTAATGGCTGGGGTGATGTTATCGGGCTGGAAGCGCTGCCCGGTCTATACCTGCGCCGCCGAAAGGTACGCGATGAAGATCGCAACCTGCCAGGTGATTACGTGGTACTGCAGGAAGGTGAGCCACTGATTTACCCGGAAGAGGACATTATTTTTATCAAGATGTATGACCCGCAGCAGCACATTTATGGCCTGCCGGACTACATCGGCGGGATACATTCCGCGCTGCTGAACAGCGAGGCGGTCATTTTCCGCCGCCGCTACTATCACAACGGCGCACACACTGGCGGCATTCTTTATACGCGCGACCCCAGCATGACAGATGAAATGGAAGAAGAGATTGAACAGCAGCTGCGAGACAGCAAAGGGATCGGGAACTTCTCCACCATCCTGGTGAACATTCCAGGTGGAGAAGGTGACGCTATCAAGTTCATTGAAATGGGGGATATTTCCGCAAAGGATGAATTTGCCAGCGTGAAGAACATCAGCGCGCAGGATATTCTGAACGCCCACCGCTTCCCGGCCGGGCTTGCGGGTATCGTTCCGCAGAATACTGCCGGGCTTGGCGACCCTGAAAAAGCAGAGCGCGTGTATAAAAAAAGCGAATCGCGCCCTATCCAGCGACGATTTGCGGCAGCAGTTAACAGCGATCCCGAAATTCCTGCGCGCCTGCACCTGAATTTTGCCGATGAATCAACTGATAAGGGTGCGGCATGAGGCAAAACAGGCTAAAATCCAGGCATAATTTGACGGCCGGAGAATGGAATATGCGCGTACTAAAAATTGAATGCCCGGAATGCGGCGCAAAGGCCATCATTCGTAAAACAAACCGGAAGCACCTGCAGATTGCGGATATTTACTGCGCCTGCTCAGATGTGGAGTGTGGGCATACCTTTGTTATGAATTTGACGTTCTCCCACACTCTTAGCCCCAGCGCTAAAACAGGTGATGCGTTGGTTCAGCAGTTGCTTAACTCACTTTCACCAAACCAAAAGCAAATGGCGCTGGACTTACTTAAAGCCGCTCCCGCTGCGTAAAACGCCCCCGCTCTGGGGGTTCTTTTCTTCATATGCATCCAATTTCTTTTGCAAGTCAGCCGTAAGCTCTCCCAGCCATTCCAACGCAACATCTTTTTCATCTCCAGAACATCGTCCCGTCGTTACCAATTTGGTGAATAAGGCAATACGCCGCAACGCTATAGCTTCAAACAATAAATCCTGCACAAGCATCCTCCCATGCAATCACTGTATGAATATACAGTATACTTTTAAGCTCTAAATGTGAAATGTAATTTTTCAAACCTTGTCTATTAATTGATATATTTCACACAGTTATACGACAAACAGGGCTATCCCCAGCCTGGCCACAGCTCCTGTGATGGTTCTCCTTTCCTTTCTTTCAGGCGCCCATTCCTGTAAATCAGCGCCCCACGGCCATAAATCAGCCCGCCGCCACGCATCAAAATGGCTATTTCATCATCAGAACCAACATAACCCCGTTTATTCAGTTCCAGTTTTAACCGCCTCCGGGCTCCACCCTCCGTACAGTTATTGACAGAACTCCAAGGGTGATTAAGGTCAAGGTCAAAACCAGCCTCCGCTGCCGCTTCGGCCAACTTCGCAACCTTCTGCCACTTCACCAGGCGCGTACAAATCTCTGAATCTGGGATATGCGGTGAATAAACACCCTGGACGCGCTGCACATCCTCTGCATACTCGTTACCCTGTTTTGTAATTTCATAAGCCAGGCGAACGGTCAGATCCTTACGCGCAACAAACGCCCCACCCTGGCATTCGGTGTATGCGCGCCAGTCTCCAACATCAGCAGCAAACCGCACGTTATCCATATCTTCCGTTGCCAGAATCTGCTCTTCCCCGGGAAGGCGGCGCAGCTCGCGCCAGACCGTTACCGGCGCGCCGCCGATTTGCTGAAACTGGCGAATGCGCCAGCGGGATGCCCATGCCGTTACAGATTTGGCCATATCACGCAGGCTTTCTCCGGTTTCATCATCTGTTTCACCGTCCAGGGAAAACCCATCAATATTTTTGGAAATGTATTTCGCGATATAACCGGTGGCCGAACCTTTTTCCGGATCGATAGGCTCAACGTGAAAACGCGCCTTAAGCGCGTGGGGTGTCTGTAACTCTTCTGAATCGGTGATTCTGGCGTAATAGCAAAGAATATCGCGCACCACATCAACATCCTGCGGACGCATAAAAAGTAGCATGTGCCAGTGTGGGGTGCCGTCATGGTGAGGCTCTACAACCCGGAAACCAAAGACATGAATACCTGCCCGGGAGATTGCCGCACGGGCTTTTGCCCATACGCCGCATAAATAGCGCTGGGTGTCCTGCGGGCTGCAGCCGTTCCACTGCGACACAAAGCCGCCCTTGCTATGTACGGCATGGAAGCGTGAAGGCGCTGTGATGGTGTAGAACTCCCCAGCCAGCCCCTCTTCGTTTGCGATATCTTCAAACCCACGCATGCGCACCATTAGTTCACAGCGTCGGATCGCCGGATTGGCCACGCTGCCATGAACCATATCGGCCAGCGATACCCGATCGCCCTGGTCATTAATCAGGTCGAATTTCTTGAAAAACTCCGCATTGCGTTTTTTCTGCTCTATCCACTCGCCCAGGGTGCTGCGGGAAACATACGCACTGGCCGCTTTCTGAACCTGGCCAACGGCGATCGCAAAATGTTCGCGCTGAACATCGCGGGCGCGCTTTAACCGCAGCCGCCACCACTCCGGGGCAATCATGCGCAAAATGCCAGATTCAGCCTTTTGCTGTTCCAGCAGACCTTTGGCCTCAAACTCTTTCCAGTACGGCGGCTGATTGTTCAGCATCAGAGAGCATTCACCCAGATTACGGTAAGCCTCCATAGTTCGCTGATACAGCTCCTTTTCATCATCCGTGCCAACTGGCAACCGGTCAGCAAATTCATACAGACATTCCGCCATCCAGCGCGATACCTGATCGGCCAGCTTTTTCAGGTCTGTGCGGTCAAGGGATGGCAAACGCCCAAGCGCTTTACCAAATGGAAGATCAGAAGCATCAGCGGCCAGGCTATAGCGAGCAGCCACTTTCCGCAGGCGTGGCAATACGTTCCCGCCGATAGTCTTGCGCAGGAACGTATTGGCACGACGACGGCCATCACGGCCAGCCAGTAGCTTTTCGTAGCGGGTGCCAAAATACCCGGCTAACCAGTCGGGTATCTCGTGAAGATATTGTGATCGCCAAGCGTAATCCTGCGGGTTTTTAGCCCACAGACGGCGCTCTGTGATTGTTGCACCTGCAGGCGTACCCGGTGCAAACGTGTCACGCCGCCAACTATCGACGGCATGGCTATTTTCATTAACGGCCAGCGTCATACGCCAGCCTTTAAAATAAGCTCAGCGGCAGTTTTCACGCTATCCGCAGCTGCGCCAACACTACGCGGCGCACTTATGCTTACAGCCTCAAAATCAGCATAAAGAGAACGCACAGTATCCAGATTACTGTTTGAAGCAATAACGCTAATTCCCTTCCCTGCCAGACGGCGGAGTTTACGCGCTAAGCGACCTTGATCCATATGGTTAAAACCGCGCTCATGGTAGGCGGTAAAGTTCCCGGATTCGGTCAAATAAGGCGGATCGCAATAAACCACATCAAACCCATCCCGAACCATATCAAGCGTTTCGGAATAATTTGCGCATACGAAAGTGGCGCGTTTTGCCTTTTCAGCAAACGCTTTTATTTCATCCTCAGGAAAGTAAGGCTTTTTGTATCTGCCATAAGGCACATTGAAACGGCCTGATTTGTTGTAGCGGCACAGGCCGTTAAAACCGTGGCGGTTCAGATAGAGAAACAACGCCGACCGCCATTCTGGATCGTCGTTATGGTTAAAAGAATCTCGGTTATCGTAATAGCCTTGCTCGTTGTTATATTTCTCAAACAGAAGCGCGGTACGGTCAATTAGATCAAACGTATTAGTGGCCGCTTCACGGTAAAACCCAATTAAATCTGGGTTAACGTCTGCAATCAGATATTCGTCATAATCGGTATTCATCATGACGGAACAGGAGCCTGCAAACGGTTCAATCAGGCGCTTACCTTCCGGCAGGTGCTGCTTTAGCTGCGGCATGATTCGGGCTTTGCTGCCAACCCACTTAAGCGGAGTTTTAACGGCCATATTCAACCCCGCTATTCAGCAAGTCAGATACGCCGCCAGATACAACATAGGTTAACGCTTCAAGCGGTGACATTGTGCGGATAGACAGAACCACCCAGCCATCAGTACCCGCGATGACTTCATTTACTGGCAAAACATGGGTAATGGCTGCAGCCCACTCCCGGCCAGTAAATTTGCCGTGTTTCCACTCGCACAGCGAAAGAAGATCGCCCACTTTGTAACCACGGTCATTCTTACGCAGTTCTGCTTTCTTCTGGCCAGCCACAACCGCGTTAAGGTATTTAGGGGCAATCTTTATGGTGTGAATTTTAATGGTCATGTTCATCCTTCCCCCCTTTAATTTCAGCATTGCGGCGTTCACGCAATTCAACCAACCCGGCCAACGTGCGTTTAAGATTCCCGTAAGCTTCCAACTGCCAAATCAAGCGGTTAAGTTCATCATCTGTAAGGCGATTGTTCAGTTCCATGCCGCACCACCTTTGCTACTGATAGCTGCCGCCTCTTCGCGAATCAGCTCAATAATTTCTACGGCGCTCAAACCTTCAATTGCGGCATGGGTGGCCAGCTTATCCAGGCGGGTAGAACACAAATCTGCTGCAGCTGCTTTGCCTTCCTGGGTGGCATTAAGCAACACTTCAAGAAAAGTGCGGCCGGTAGCGGTGTCAGGTCGGTCAGGTTGTTTTCCAAACATTCTGTTTCTCCAGGCAAAAGAATCCCCGGCCATCGAAGCGATGGCCAAAAATTCAGGTGGTTAATTAGTGAAGAAAGACGGTTTTTGTTACGGCGGTGTAGTTCGGTGCCGGTATGCGGTGCAATTCAAACGTATTGCGCCACCACTCCTGGATCAGCGCCTTAATTTCCCCGGCACCCAGCGCGCCAGCTGTATAGAAAATCGCGCGGATTCCTGCGATGGCTTCAATCTGCGATTCCTTATTTTCGGCCTCGCGGTATGCGCAGCACCAGAAGGCTGCATTGATCGCAAGCCAATGGCGCGAGTTAGTCAGGTGCTCAGTGTCATTAAAGAAGAAAGAGTGCAAACCAATGCGATCGCCCTTAACAATGCTTTTGGCCACAAAGGCCATCGCGTAATTATGGGGTACCGCCCATGCGGCAAGCTCCTGCGCCAACATCTTGCTATCAACGGATATAACGGTCATTCCTGAACTCCCTGCTGTTTTGCCAACATGTTTAACACTGCATTTGGTGCAACAACCATTTGCACCTCGCTGGTATGGATTGGATTGCACTTCTGCCGCGGCTCTTGCCGTGCAGCTGTGCGGCGGGAAAAGTCGCTATCACGTAACGAACCGAAACCCTCAAACGTAACGCGCGCATGGGAAATGCCCTGGCGCAGCTGAATCATCGCCCGATAATCGAGGCGCTCGAATAGCTCCCGCCAACTGCAGCGGCTTAATGCTGCTTTGAACACATCCGATCCGGAATTAACGCCAGCAGCGTGAAGCACTACGCCGCGCCATTCCGGTGTTAACTTGTCCCACCAATCCGCCGCTGCGCTGCTGTTACTAAAATGCTTACGGCGAATACGCGCCAGCTGCGCCAGGTTCTTTTCCTGCTGTGTCTGGTTAACGGCCATTGCGCCCCCTTGCAAAACTCAGCAGCGTGACGACCTTAGTTGAAACGAAGCGCAGGACATTGCCGCCTTTCTGTGGCAGGACTGCATCAGCATTGAATTTATAGGTGTGGCCAGGGTTCCAGCGCTGCCCGTTCGGCAGCTCCAGCCAGCCAGTGGAACCGCTGGCCAACTGCGGCGGCGGTGACTGGCGTTTGAGGTAATTAACAAATGGCTTCATGGTTATCCCTCACATCAGGCCAGGTGCACCGCTTGTCATAACTTCGACAGCAACGGTCAGAACTGACGCGGATTGGAAACGGCTTTCGACAGCATACGCCAGCACGGAAAGGCTGCGGATAGCGTCACGAGCACGATCAAGGATTTGGTTCTTACGTTCGGCGGTCATGCGTTCTTCTGATACCGCTTGCCCAGCAATCGCGCCAACGTTGGCGGTAGCTGTCAGCGCGCAATACTGCATATTTTCGCCAGTGGCGTTATTTACCGGCACAGACGGCAGGCAGTTGATTTGGCTTAACAGCCCATCAAGTAAGCGCGCATCTTCTGTAAAGTCGGTAATGGCCAGCAGCTCATCACAGGTAAGGCGATGCGGCTGCAGCGGGTTCAGCTTATTGCGGAGCATCTGCGGACGCATGCCAACGGCAGCGGCCACATCTTCCAGATTGTGTTCCAGCGCAAACACTCGACAAGCGGCATCAAAATGCGCATGTTTAGAAGTCAGGTAATCAAACATAGTCAGTACCCTCTCTGCGTTTCAAAATCGAATCAGTTAAGTACGATGTTGCAACCCGCCAGGGCGTCGATTGTCATGGCCGCGATATTAATCATCACTTTTTCTCGGCCTTTATCTTTACGTAAGCGATGGCGGGGCAAGCGGCCATCCTTCAGCATGGCATCAACGGTATCTTCAGATAACCCGGTTAATTCGATGTATTTCTCTTTCGAGATCGAAGGAACAGGCAGATTGATTGAAATGTTTGTGGCCATAGGGCAAGATTCCTCTTTTGTGCTTTAACCGTGACTAGCGGTGTTAAATGGTGAACAACCTGTTTTGAAATGTTCGCCTGCAAAATAACTTCTCAAATGCGAAGTGTCAACCAATAAGTTTCCCGAGGCGGAATTATGGATCTCAAAACCGGAGGCCAAGCCGTTATAACCAGGCTCCTTGAGGCATATGGATTTAAGACAAGACAGGCTCTATGTAATCAACTCAACGTATCGACCAGCACTATGGGTACACGCTGGATGCGCGATGTGTTCCCTGCTGATTGGGTTGTTCAGTGCTCCATTGAAACGGGCGCATCAGTTGAGTGGCTTTCTTTTGGTAAAGGCGAGATGTTCCCAAATGGAAGTAACGCAGACTCAAATGAAACAAAAAAATCCGCAAATGAAAACTTACTGAGTGATGTTGTTGCTGTACCGCGAAAGAAAATAGTTGATGGCAATCTGTACGATTCAAATTTTTACATGCTAGACAAAGCAATCATTCCTTCAAGTATCACCAAGCCAGTAGTCATTATTGATGATGGGCAGAGTTATATCGCAGAGCAAAACATCAGCGAAATTACAGATGGAACTTGGCTTGTAGAAATTGAAGGCCAGGTAAGCATCAAAGAACTGATACGCATCCCTGTAGGCAAAGTTCGCGTAACCGCATTACCTGGAAGCGCAAGCTTTGAATGTGGGATTAACGACTTAAAACCTCTAGCAAAATGCCACTACTACCTTATGACAGATGTTTAGTAACCACTTAATCAAACATTGACCCTGTTTATTTATACAGTATAAATAACCCCTATTAGTACAATTGGGGGTTACGATGACTGTACGTAAACTAGAAACAGGTAAATGGATTTGTGAATGCTATCCCGCAGGCCGTTCTGGTCGGAGGGTGAGAAAACAGTTTGCCACAAAGGGAGAGGCACTAGCATTCGAGCGCCATACCATGGATGAAACAGCAGCGAAACCGTGGCTGGGCGAAACAGTAGACAGAAGAACCTTAAAAGAGATTGTAGAACTCTGGTACAAACTACACGGTACATCGCTGTCAGCAGGTAAACACGTTTATGAAAAACTACTGCTGATAGTAGACGCGCTGGGCAACCCATTGGCTACATCTCTCACACCTAAAATGTTTGCGCACTACAGAGATAAGCGCCTTACTGGCGAAATTTATTTTAGTGAAAAATGGAAAAACGGCGCAAGCCCGGTAACAGTCAACCTTGAGCAAAGTTATCTAAGCGGTGCATACAGTGAATTAATTAGGTTGGGCGAATGGCAACAACCTAATCCGCTTGAAAACATGCGTAAGTTCACCATTGCTGAAAAGGAAATGGCCTGGCTTACTCACGATCAGATTGCAGAACTCCTGTACGACTGCCAGCGTCAGAACCAACTTTTAACGCTCGTAGTGAAAATATGCCTCAGTACCGGTGCGCGCTGGAGAGAAGCCGTAAACCTCACCAGATCTCAAGTCACAAAGTATCGAATCACTTTTACTCGCACAAAAGGGAAAAAAAACAGAAGCATCCCGATTAGCAAGGAACTGTATGAAGAAATCACAGCGGTGAAGGGCTTCAAATTCTTTGATGATTACTACTTTCAGTTCGCCTCGGTAATGGATAAAACCTCAATTATCCTGCCTCGTGGACAGCTAACGCATGTGCTACGCCACACATTTGCAGCTCACTTTATGATGTCCGGTGGAAACATACTCTCGTTACAAAAAATACTTGGCCACCACGATATAAAAATGACAATGCGCTATGCCCACCTAGCACCTGATCACCTAGAAACAGCTCTAAGGTTTAACCCACTCGCTACAATGAAGAATGGCGACAAGATGGCGGCAGCGGTTGACACTCCCTAATATTCATCACCACTTACTACCCATTTAACTTATTGATTATTATATAAGTACTTGTTTTTCATAACCCATTTATATAAATGGGTTTTTTGTTGCCTGCATTTCTCATCTCCCGTCTTTACCCCCCTCCTCAACCATACTGACTGATGATCGGCATGAAGAGCAGGATCGTGTGGCGCAAGACATTTGTGTCGCCGGGGAGACAACCACTATCGCCCTCAACGATGCTCACCCGGCGATGCGTTTAACCATCCGCAGGATCTCTTCGCGCGTCATCGGCGTCCGGTCAGTCACAAAATGCAACGTCATCCCTTCAATAAAAGCGTCCAGCGCCCGGGCGGTAATAGGATCAAACCACTGCTCAAGCGTTCTCTGACTGGTTTGCATCCAGTCCTGCATCACACTTCTTAGCGTCGGCTTACGATTCATCATCGCGTACAGCTGATACATCAGCTCCATATTATGCGGCGTCGTCACTTCTGAACTGTAAATGAGGGTGGTGATCGATTCGCAGGCCATTTCCGGACCGGTCACCCCGGCAAAAAAATCACGATATTGCTGCGCCATATCGCACGTAAAACGCGTGAACGCTTCTTCAATCAACGAGTCCATACCCTCGAAGTAATACGTCATGGATCCCAGTGGAACCCCTGCACAGCTGGCGATTTTACGATGCGTTACAGCACTGATCCCATGCTCAGCAATTGTCTCCAGAGTAGCCTGAAGTATCCTTTCCCGACGCTGCGGATCGTTTGGTCGTCTGCTCATAAATTCCCCTTCTGATTTATGTACAAATGTACACAAACTTGCTAGTGTTGTCGCTATTGTTGTACTTTTGGTGCTTCCCTGATGACATTGACTTCCTCCCGCAAAGCCCTGCAACGCCGAACCTGGGCGCTTTTTATGTTCTTCTTTTTGCCCGGCTTGCTGATGGCCTCTTGGGCCACGCGCACGCCCGCCATTCGTGACACGCTTTCGGTCTCGACGGCGGAAATGGGGGCCGTACTGTTTGGTCTCTCGATTGGTTCGATGAGCGGCATCCTTTGTTCGGCCTGGCTGGTGAAACGATTTGGCACCCGAAAGGTGATTCGCACCACCATGTCCTGCGCAATTGTAGGGATGCTGGTGCTAAGCCTGGCGCTTTGGCTCACCTCCCCGGTATTGTTCGCGCTGGGCTTAGGTGTATTCGGCGCCAGTTTTGGTTCCGCAGAAGTGGCGATCAATATTGAAGGGGCGGCCGTCGAACGTGAGATGAACAAAACCGTTTTGCCGATGATGCACGGTTTTTACAGCTTCGGCACGTTGGCGGGCGCGGGTATCGGGATGGCACTGACAGCCTTCGGCGTCGCGGCAACCACGCATATTGTACTGGCTTCGCTGGTGGCGATTGCGCCGATTTTTATTGCCATCCAGGCCATTCCTGACGGGACGGGCAAAAACGCCAACGACGGTTCTCATCACCAGGAAAAAGGCGTCCCCTTCTGGCGCGATATTCAGTTGCTGCTGATTGGCGTTGTGGTGCTGGCGATGGCCTTTGCTGAAGGGTCCGCCAACGACTGGCTACCGCTGCTGATGGTCGACGGTCACGGGTTTAGCCCGACATCCGGCTCGCTGATTTACGCAGGGTTCACGCTCGGGATGACCGTCGGGCGCTTTACCGGTGGCTGGTTTATTGACCGTTACAGTCGTGTGGCGGTGGTTCGCGCCAGCGCCCTGATGGGCGCGCTCGGTATTGGTCTGATTATTTTCGTCGACAGCGCCTGGGTGGCCGGCGTCTCTGTGATACTGTGGGGCCTGGGCGCATCGCTCGGTTTCCCGTTAACCATTTCTGCGGCCAGCGACACGGGGCCGGATGCACCGACACGCGTTAGCGTCGTGGCAACCACCGGCTATCTCGCCTTTCTCGTTGGCCCTCCGCTGCTCGGCTACCTCGGCGAACACTACGGTTTACGTAGCGCCATGCTGGTGGTGCTGGCGCTGGTGCTGCTGGCCGCCGTTGTCGCCAGAGCCGTCGCCAAACCAAATTCAACTACGCAAACTGCGATGGAGAAGGGATAAATGGGTATTAAGTTAATTGCAGTCGATATGGATGGCACTTTTCTGAGCGATCAAAAGACCTATAATCGCGAACGTTTTCTTGCACAGTATCAGCAGATGAAAACGCAGGGTATTCGTTTTGCGGTCGCCAGTGGCAATCAGTACTACCAGCTCATCTCTTTCTTTCCTGAGATTGCCCATGAGATCTCCTTTGTCGCCGAAAACGGCGGTTGGGTGGTAAGCGAAGGCCAGGATATCTTTAACGGCGATCTGGCGAAATCCGATTTTACCGCCATCGTTGATCACCTGTTAACCCGCGCCGATGTCGAAATCATCGCCTGCGGTAAGAACAGTGCGTATACCCTGAAAGCGTACAACGACGAGATGAAAGCCACCGCCGGCATGTACTATCACCGCCTCGAATTCGTGGATGATTTCAACAATATCAATGACGTGTTTTTCAAATTTGGCCTGAACATCTCTGATGACCGGATCCCGGAAGTTCAGCAAGCCCTGCACGACGCCATTGGCGATATCATGGTGCCTGTTCACACCGGCTATGGCAGCATCGATCTCATTATCCCCGGCGTACACAAAGCGAACGGGCTGCGCCTGCTCCAGCAGCGTTGGGGAATTGACGATAGTGAAGTCGTGGTGTTTGGGGATGGCGGAAATGATGTTGAAATGCTGCGCCAGGCGGGCTTTAGTTTTGCAATGGAAAATGCGGCAGATACGATTGCGAAGGCCGCGAAATATCGAGCTGGCTCAAACAACAAAGAAGGCGTCCTCGACATCATTGATTGTGTCCTGAAGAACGAAGCGCCATTTAATTAACAACGACTTGCGTTATTCACCAGGCTAAGGTGTTTACACCGCCATCCGATTTTATTGCCTGATGGCGGTGCGCTTAGCGGGCCAACAATGTCGCCATTACCCTTCCCGGGTATTCCCGGCCTGTTTATCTTTCAGGAAGATAAACATCAGCAACAGCCACAGCATGCCGCTCGCCAGATTAAACAGGCTGAACAGCCCATTCCCGCCGAGCAGATAAGCGTGCTTACTCAGTTCAATCCCGACGGTAAAGATCAGCATTTGCAGCATTCCCATCGCCGCAGAGACCGTGCCTTTACTCATGTCGCTGGCGAACAGGGTGAGGCGCACCAGTCCGGCGTTGGCCACACCGATGCCAAAGGCGTAAACGCTCAGACCAGCCGTCATCCACAGATACGCATGGGACGAGACGACGGTGGCCGCCGCGGCGATGAGCAGTCCCAGCACAATCGGCCAGCCGCCCATGATGATGAGCGAACGCACCGTACACCGAGCGGTCAGGCGCGCCAGCATCAGGTTCCCGGCGATCAGCGCGCCAAAAATCGGCACCTGTAGCAGGCCATACTCGTAGCTACTAAGTTGTTCGCCGCTGATGATAATAATCGGTGACTGGGCGATCCAGGCCAGCAACGGCAGGCTGACGAACCCCAGCGCCAGCGCGCCGGCGACAAAGCGCCCATTTTTCAGCACCAGTCTGTAATCATTACCCAGCGCCTTTAGCGATAGCGGCTCGCCGATCCGCGTGGCGGTCTCCGGCATCGCCCGCTGCAGACCAAAGAACGCGATCGCCGCCAGTGCGGCGAACAGCACAAACATGCCTTCCCACGGCAGGACATGCACCCACGCCGCTCCCACCAGCGGTCCAAGCAGTGGCTCTATCAGCGCGACGTTCGCCATCAGGGCGGTGATTTTAATACACACGGCCTCTTCAAAGGACTCCTGGATCGCCGCGTAGCCCACCGCGCCAATAAAGCACAGACTGATGCCCTGCAAAAAACGCAGCAGGGTAAATTGTTCGATGCTTTGCGCCAGCAGCGTTGCCAGGCAGGTGACAATAAACCACACCACGCCCGCTAACATCACCGGACGACGGCCAATGCGATCCGACAGTGGCCCTAATAGCCATTGCAAAAACATACCGCCGGCCAGATAGGCGGTCATGGAGGTGGGTACCCAGTCGATCCCCGCCTGATATTGTTCCACCACCGCCAGCATGCCGGGTTGGATCATATCGTTGCCAATGTAGGTGGAGAATTCGTAGAGCACCAGACAGAGAGGGAAAAGCAGCGCCTGACGTCCAAGACGGGCACCTTGTTGTAAACGGTTTTGCATGCAATCTCTTCGACAATAAAAAATCGCGCAAAGTGTAATGAAAGAGCCTCACCTGAGATAGTGAATTATGCGTGGTAAAAGCAAAATGCGCACATTTTTACCCGCTCATGAAAATCCTTCCCCGGGTTTAAGGTTAGTCTACGTTGACGCGGTTATGCTGAGTGAAAATCACGAGCGATGTCTGAAACACCTTCTTTTACAGGTAAATAAGACAATCCCTCTTTACCCTGCGGACGGACACTTTTATTCTCGGCCTGCCTGGATTTTCATTAAACGAACTGAGTCTGACTGCTATGCTGGAAAATATTAACTATTCGCTGTTCTACTTTATCAATGCCACGCCGGACTCGGCATCGTGGATGATTTCCCTCGCCATTTTTATCGCCAAAGATCTGATCAACATCGTCCCGCTGTTAGCCGTTGTTCTCTGGCTGTGGGGACCGCGTGAACAGGTTTGCGCGCAGCGGCAGTTGATCGTCAAAATGGCGATGGCGCTGGTCGTTAGCCTGCTGGTGTCATGGGTAATGGGACACCTGTTCCCACACGATCGTCCGTTTGCCGATCGCATTGGCTACAATTATCTCCAGCATGCGGCAGATGACTCGTTCCCCAGCGATCACGGCACGGTGATATTTACCTTCGCGCTGGCGTTTTTGTTCTGGCATCGTCTCTGGTCCGGCGTTCTGTTGATGGTGTTGGCCGTCACCATCGCCTGGTCCCGCGTCTATCTTGGCGTGCACTGGCCGCTCGACATGCTCGGCGGACTGCTGGCTGGGATGATCGGCTGCCTGAGCGCGCAGATGATCTGGCAAAAATTCGGTCCGGCCCTCTATCGTGGCCTGCAACACGGTTACCGCATCTGCTTCGCCCTGCCGATTCGTAAAGGCTGGGTACGTGACTAGACGAAGGAAAAAAGAGTAATATTAAGCGCACTGAAAGAGACAGAGCGCTTAATTATTCATCCAGGGGAATTATGGAAACACGTCGCGAAGAGCGTATTGGTCAATTGCTGCAGGCACTGAAACGCAGCGATAAACTCCATCTTAAGGAAGCCGCGACCCTGCTGGGCGTCTCTGAAATGACCATTCGCCGCGACCTGAATAACAACAGTGCGCCGGTAGTGCTGCTCGGTGGCTATATTGTGCTGGAACCCCGCAGCGCCAGCCACTATCTGCTCAGCGATCAAAAATCCCGCTTAGTGGAAGAAAAACGTCGTGCGGCGCAGCTGGCGGCAAGTCTGGTGCAGCCGCATCAGACGCTGTTTTTTGACTGCGGTACGACGACGCCGTGGATCATCGAAGCGATCGATAATGACATCCCGTTTACCGCCGTCTGCTATTCCCTGAATACGTTTCTGGCATTGCAGGAAAAACCGCTGTGCCGGGCGATCCTCTCCGGCGGCGAATTTCACGCCAGCAATGCGATTTTCAAACCGCTTGATGCTCAGGAAACCCTGAACAATATCTGTCCGGATATCGCCTTTTATTCCGCTGCCGGCGTTCATATCAGCAAAGGGGCGACCTGTTTTAATCTGGAAGAATTGCCGGTGAAACACTGGGCAATGTCGATGGCGCAACACCACGTACTGGTGGCCGATCACAGCAAATTTGGCAAGGTCCGTCCGGCGCGGATGGGAGATTTAAAACACTTTGACATCGTGGTAAGCGACTGCTGCCCTGACGATGAATTTGTCAGCTTCGCCAAAGCGCAGCGAATTAAGCTTATGTACTAATTGCCGTTTGCCGGACAGGCGTCAGCGCTATCCGGCAATTATCAGGACTTAAGAGAACCAGCTACCGAACCACTGATGAAATTTCATCAGTACGAAATCCCACATCCGGCCAAAGAAGCCGCCCTCTTCTACCGCCTCCATCACGATCAACGGACGCTGTTCAATCGATTTGCCGTTCAACTGGAAGTCAATCGTCCCGACCACCTGGCCCTTTTTCAGCGGCGCGGTGAGCTGCGGTTCCGTCAGCGTAAAGCTGGCTTTCAGGTTTTTCAGTTGACCGCGCGGAATCGTCACAGAACCGGCTTCGCCAGCCCCCAGATTCACCTCACTCTTGTCACCAAACCAGACGCGCTGGGTCACAAAGGTGGCATCCGGTTTGATAGGCGTTACGGTCTCAAAGAAGCGGAACCCCCAGGTCAACAGTTTTTCTGATTCATTAAAGCGGATACGGTCAGTTTTGGTGCCTAATACCACCGAAATCAGACGCATGTCGCCCTGGGTGGCCGACGCGACCAGATTGTATCCGGCCCCGGCCGTGGTGCCTGTTTTCATGCCGTCAACGTTCAGGCTGGAGCTCCAGAGCAGACGGTTTCGGTTGGGCTGGCGAATCTTGTTAAAAGTGAACTCTTTTTCTTTATGGATCGCATACTCTTCCGGCACATCGTGGATCAGTGCTTTACCCAGCAGCGCCATATCACGCGCGGTGCTGAACTGGCCCGGCGCATCCAAACCGTGTACCGTCTGGAAGGTGGTGTTCGTCAACCCAAGCTTTTTCGCATAACCATTCATCAGACCGATAAACGACTCCTGGCTCCCTGCGACATAGTCTGCCAGTGCGATACAGGCGTCGTTGCCGGACTGAATAATCACCCCTTTATTGAGATCGGAAACCGCCACCTGATCGCCGGGCTTCAGGAACATGACCGAGGAGCCGCGCAGCGCCGGGTTACCGGTCGCCCACGCGTCTTTGCCTATCGTCACCATGTCGGTCAGTTTAATTTTGCCCGCTTTGAGTGCCTGCCCCACCACATAGCTGGTCATGATTTTCGTCAGACTGGCCGGATCCAGTTTCTCATCGGCATTGCCTTCAGCCAGCACCTTACCGCTGGCGTAATCCATTAAAATCCACGCGCGCGCATCGACGCTCGGCGGTTCAATGGTCTGTTCCGCCGCCATCACTGTCGGCGCAAAGAGAAAGAGAAGGGCTGAACCCGCTGCGAAATTGCGAAGGGAAGAAACGTATTGCGTCATAAATGCCACCCGAGTATCCATTCAAAAAATATACGTCATACCACCGTATAATAAGTGCGGTGAGTAATAACGCACTAAGAAGCGTAAGTGAACCGTAAGTTGGTAAAGTTTTTAAAGTTTATGCAATAACCCCCCGCTATGCCGCAACGGAGAGGAATTTTTTGTTGGCTGTTGCGTAAATGTTAGCTTTATCTCACCATGTGGAGTGAACGCAGCCCTGAGGCTGTCCATTTTTTGAGGGGTAATTATGATTACGCTGTGGGGCCGGAATAACTCAACCAACGTCAAAAAAGTATTGTGGACGCTCGAAGAACTGGAATTACCGTTTAATCATATCCTGGCGGGAGGACAGTTTGGCCTGAACCATGATGCCGATTATCTGGCGATGAACCCGAACGGTCTGGTGCCTTTGCTACGTGATGATGAAAACGACCTGCTGCTGTGGGAGTCCAACGCCATCGTGCGTTACCTGGCTGCCCAGTATGGACAAAAACGCCTGTGGGTCGAGTCACCGGCACGTCGGGCTGAAGGCGAAAAATGGATGGACTGGGCGAATCAAACCCTCAGTCCAGCACACCGTGTGGTGCTTTTTGGTTTAGTGAGAACACCGCCGGAACAGCGCGATCACGCCGCTATCGATGCCGGGGCGAAACGCTGCGACGAGCTGTTCGCGATCCTCGACGCGGCGCTGGCCGACCAGCCCTGGTTCTCGGGAAAAGCGTTTGGCACCGGTGACATCGCCATCGCGCCGTTTGTCTACAACCTGTTCAACGTGGGACTGACATGGACACCGCGTCCGCATCTTGAGCGCTGGTACCAGCAGCTCAGCGAGCGCCCGGCGTTTCGTAAAACGGTCATGATCCCGGTCAGCTAAGCCGTTCAGGTACGCGGGCTGACTTTAAGCAACTCGCCATCGGACTCGTCGGTTAAGACATACAGATAACCGTCGGGCCCGACGCGTACGTCGCGGATCCGCTGTTTTCGCTCACCCAGAATGCGCCCCTCTTCAGCGACCGTATTGCCATTCACCCTCATCACAATCACATTCTGGTCCTTCAGTGCGCCAATGAACAGTTTCTGCCGCCACTGAGGGAAAGTATCGTGGTCATAAAAGGCCATCCCGCTAACGGCAGGTGATTTCTGCCAGTAGAAAATGGGCTGTTCGGTACCTGCCACCTTTTCGCCCTGCGCTTCCGGGATTTTCAGCCCGCTATAGTTAATGCCCCATGTCGCCAGCGGCCAGCCGTAGTTTTTGCCTTTTTCGGGGATATTGATCTCATCTCCGCCGCGCGGCCCGTGCTCATTGAGCCACAGCGTATCGCTCCACGGATTCATCGCCATCCCCTGCGGATTACGGATCCCATAAGACCAGATTTCCGGGCGCGCGCCAGGCTGATTAACAAACGGATTGTCCGCCGGGATTTTCCCCTGATCGGTCAGACGCACCACTTTCCCCTGCAGTTTGTCGAGGTCCTGTGCCGTCGGCCGCTGGTTGTTTTCCCCCAGCCCGATGAACAGATGCCCCTTACCGTCAAACACCAGTCGTCCACCGAAATGATTGCCGGTAGAGAGTTTTGGCATCTGCCGGAAGACCGTCTGGAAGTTTTCCAGCCGCGAAAGGTCGTCGCTGAGTCGACCATAGCCCACCGCAGTTCCTGCTTTTCCCTCTGCATCAGCCTGGGAAAAACTGAGCCAGACGCGCCGGGACTGGCTAAAGTCCGGTGCCAGCGCCACGTCCAGCAGACCGCCCTGCCCGTTTGCCCACACCTTTGGCACCCCAGGCAGCGGGTCAGAAAGCCCTTTTCCTGCCTGCCAGTGGCGCAACTGCCCACCCTTCAGAGTGATCAGCATGCCGTCGTCGCCCGGCAGAAAGGCCAGCGCCCACGGGTGGTCAAGTTTGGTTTGCAGCACCTCAACATTGACCGCAGGCGTTTTCGCCTGAGCAAACCAGGGGAAAATTAGCAATGTCATTACTGGGATAAGCGAACGACGCATAACGCCTCCTTGTTGACTCTGGTTAAAGCGTAGTCAGCAAAGAACGTCAGGAAGGCATTTTTACAAAAACTTAACGATGAAAGGGGGAGTCGCCTCCCCCTGGAATCAGGCATCTTCAAGCGTGGAATGAGCCTGCAAACTCTGAATGCTCAGCGTTAAGGTTGTCAGGCAGGTATTGAGTTTTTCTGCATTGACGGCAATAAAATTCGGACAGTCGTGGTGTCCGCTCATCAGGCACACCGCCGCAGCGGCGAGTGCGCCTTCGGCATGGTGCAAAGCATCCCACTCTTCCTGATCGAGATGCAGATTCAAGCGCAACGATTTATCGTGCAGCTCTCGGTTCAGTTCGAAAAAGTTCTCACGTAGATGATCATTCTCGCTGACTGACATGTATCCTTTCGCCATCCTTAGCTGCAGATACGCAGCGAGGTCGATCCTGGCGTTGATAAGCTTATTCAGCAGATCGGTTCTCAGTCTGTCAACGAACATACTTCGTTCCTCCTCTTCCAGCCATGGTGCAACATAATAGTATGGCTATTTTTTGTACAATGTGATGCCTGAGATCAATAATTCACCCGCCATTAACATAATTTACAAAGTCGCTATAAGCCAATACCGACTTTCCCGCCCTTATCGGGTGAGATAGCAATACAATTTTTGTGCGGAACTCTGTAGAATCCCTGCCCTGAACATTCCAATAACTGAACAATTTTTAAGCTATGAGCAAAGTAACCCACCAGCCGAAAATCGGCTTCGTTTCCCTCGGCTGTCCGAAAAACCTCGTCGATTCGGAACGTATCCTGACTGAACTGCGTACCGAAGGCTACGATGTCGTCCCGAGTTACGACGACGCCGATATGGTGATCGTCAATACCTGCGGTTTTATCGACAGCGCAGTGCAGGAATCACTGGAAGCCATTGGCGAAGCGCTGAACGAAAACGGCAAAGTGATCGTCACCGGCTGTCTGGGCGCGAAAGAAGATCAGATCCGTGAAGTCCATCCGAAAGTGCTGGAAATCACCGGGCCGCATAGCTATGAGCAGGTTCTGGAACATGTTCACCACTACGTGCCGAAACCGAAGCACAATCCGTTCCTGAGCCTGGTGCCGGAACAAGGCGTGAAGCTGACCCCGCGTCATTACGCCTACCTGAAAATTTCTGAAGGCTGCAATCATCGCTGCACCTTCTGCATCATTCCGTCCATGCGCGGCGATCTGGTTAGCCGTCCAATTGGTGATGTGCTGAGCGAAGCAAAGCGTCTGGTCGATGCCGGTGTGAAAGAGATCCTCGTGATTTCTCAGGACACCTCCGCCTATGGCGTGGATGTGAAGCATCGTACCGGGTTCTATAACGGTGAACCGGTGAAAACCAGCATGGTCAGCCTGTGTGAACAGCTGTCTAAACTGGGTATCTGGACGCGTCTGCACTATGTCTACCCGTATCCGCACGTTGATGACGTGATCCCGCTGATGGCGGAAGGTAAGATCCTGCCATATCTGGATATCCCGCTTCAGCACGCCAGCCCACGTATTCTCAAGTTGATGAAGCGCCCCGGCTCGGTTGACCGCCAGCTGGCGCGCATCAAGCAATGGCGTGAAATCTGTCCGGAGCTGACCCTGCGCTCAACGTTTATTGTTGGCTTCCCGGGTGAAACGGAAGACGATTTCCAGATGCTGCTCGACTTCCTGAAAGAAGCGCGTCTCGACCGCGTAGGCTGCTTCAAATACAGCCCGGTAGAAGGCGCTGGCGCCAATGCGCTGCCGGATCAGGTACCGGAAGAGGTGAAGGAAGAGCGCTGGAACCGCTTTATGCAACTGCAACAGCAGATCTCTGCGGAACGTTTGCAGGAAAAAGTTGGTCGCGAAATTCTGGTGATCGTCGATGAAGTCGACGAAGAAGGCGCGATTGGTCGCAGCATGGCCGACGCCCCGGAAATCGACGGCGCAGTCTATCTGAACGGTGAAACCAACGTGAAGCCGGGCGACGTAATCCGCGTGAAAGTGGAAAACGCCGACGAGTACGACCTGTGGGGCACCCGCGCTTAACTCTCACTGACCCAGCCGGATAAGGCATTTATGCCCCATCCGGCAATGCCTGATAACGACGCCAACGCGTCTTATCAGGCCTGTGGTTCACCCTTTTATCTTCGGGTCCAGCGCGTCGCGCAGGCCATCGCCTAACAGATTAAACGCCAGTACCGTCAGGAAAATCGCCACCGCCGGGAACAGCGCCACATGCGGCGCAATCACCATATCCGCCCGCGCTTCATTCAGCATCGCGCCCCACTCCGGCGTCGGCGGCTGTGCGCCCAGTCCCAGAAACGACAGACTTGCCGCAGAGATGATCGACGTACCAATACGCATGGTAAAAAAGACCACAATCGACGAGACGGTTCCTGGCAGGATATGACTGAAAATAATGGTCGCATCGCTGGCACCAATACTGCGCGCCGATTCGATAAACGTCTGGCGTTTCAGCACCAGCGTGTTGCCGCGCACCAGACGCGCAAATGCCGGGATTGAGAAGATCGCCACCGCGATAATCACGTTGGCAATGCCGCTACCTAATACCGCGACCACAGCAATCGCCAGCAGGATACCCGGAAACGCAAACAGCACGTCGCAGATGCGCATGATGACCCGGTCCCACCAGCCTTCATAGTAACCCGCGAGCAGCCCCAGTACGGTGCCAATAGCCGCGCCAATCAAAACTGCAAATACCCCTGCCGCCAGTGAAATTTGCGCGCCAACCAGCACACGGCTGAAGATATCTCTGCCCAGCGAATCTACGCCGAACCAGTGCATCATCGACGGCCCGTCATTCAGCCTGTCGTAATCGAAATAGTTTTCCGCATCGAACGGCGTCAGCCAGCGGGCGAAGATTGCCACCAGGATCAGCAGCAACACAAACAGGCCTGCTATCAACGCCACATGCTGACGGCGAAAACGTCGCCAGAATTCGTGCCACGGCGTGCGTACCCGCTCGGGTTTCACCATTGGCATGGCATCTAAAATCGCCTGACGGCGCCAGTTAAGTAAACGCATCCTTACTTGTACCTGATAGCCGGGTTAATGGCGGCATACAGCACATCCACCACTAAGTTGATAAGTATAAATTCCAGTGAGAACAACAGGACTTCCGCCTGAATCACCGGATAATCGCGCATCTCTACGGAGTCCACCAGCAAACGTCCGAGACCGGGCCAGTTGAAGACCTTTTCGACCACGATAGACCCGCCGAGCAAAAAGCCGAACTGTAACCCCATCATGGTGACCACCGGGATCATCGCATTGCGCAGCCCATGCTTGAGCACCACCCAGGTTTCGCTGACCCCTTTCGCCCGGGCGGTACGCATATAGTCTTCACTGAGCACATCGACAAATGAGGCGCGGGTAAAGCGTGCCATCACTGAGGCCACCGCCGCGCCAAGGGTGACAGACGGCAGAATATAGTGCTGCCAGCTATCGGCCCCGACGGTCGGCAACCAGCCTAACTCCACGGAGAACACCTGCATTAACAACATCCCCAGCGCGAACGCCGGAAAGGAGATCCCGGTAACGGCCAGCGTCATGCTGAGGCGCTCCGGCCAGCGATTACGCCATACCGCCGCGACAATTCCCGCCGCCATACCGAACAGAACGGCCCAGATCATACTGGTCAACGTCAGCCACAGCGTCGGCATAAACCGGCTGGCGATCTCCTCCGAGACCGGCCGACGGGAAACCATCGAGAGGCCAAAATCGCCCTGCAACACGTTAGTCATGTAATGACAGAACTGGACATGCAGCGGCCTGTCGAGACCGAGTTGCTGACGAACCAGCTCAATCACCTGCGAGTCGGCTTCCGGCCCGGCAATCAGTCGCGCCGGGTCACCGGGCAACAGGTGAACAAATAAAAACACCAGCACCGCAACAATGAACAGGGTCGGAATCAACCCCAGCAGGCGTTTAAGGATATAGTTAAGCATCCGATTTCCGCTGTGGCTTATTTCAAATCTGCATCATCAAAGCTGAATCCGGTATCTGGCATGATCCAGAAACCGGTCAGTTTGTTACTGTGCGCCGAGACCAGTTTTTCCACCACCAGCGGGATCCACGGCGACTCTTTCCAGACGATATCCTGCGCCGCTTTGTACAGCCGCGCTTTCTCTTGCGGATCGGTCGTTTTCAGCGCGTCGGCGAGGTCAGTGTCAACCTGCGGATTGCTGTAGAACGCGGTGTTAAACAGCGTTGGCGGCCAGTTTTGTGAGGCAAACAGCGGCGACAATGCCCAGTCGGCTTCACCGGTCGACGCCGACCAGCCGGTGTAGAACATTCTCACGCCGCTCTCTTTCTGCCCTTTGCCCTCAACTTCCGACGCGCGCTGACCGGCATCCATCGCCGTCACCTGCACTTTAACCCCCACCTGCGCCAGTTGCTGTTGGGTAAACTGCAACACTTTCTGGGCGGTACTGTGATTGTGCGATGACCATAGCGTGGTGCTAAAACCGTTTGGATAACCCGCTTCTTTCAGCAGTTCACGCGCTTTTGCCGGATCGTAAGGCCAGGGCGTGTAGCTCTGCGCATAAGCAATCAACGGCGGCACCACGCCGGTAGCCGGGGTCGCATAGCCAGCAAACGCCACTTTCACCAGCGCCTGACGGTTGATGGCGTAGTTTAACGCCTCGCGGACTTTCGGGTTGTCGAACGGTTTTTGCGTCACGTTCATGCTGATGTAACGCTGCATGATCGACGGACTGGCGACCAGCTGCAGATTTTTGTTTTTCTCTAACAGCGCCGCCTGCTCGTAGGGGATCGGGAAGGCAAACTGTGCTTCCCCGGTTTGCAGCATCGCCGCACGGGTATTGTTATCGGTGACCGGACGCCAGGTGATGCTATCCAGCTTCGGTAATCCCGGCTGCCAGTAATCGGCAAATTTCTTCACCTTCACAAAATCGGTTTGATTCCAGGTGTCCAGCACATACGGACCAGTGCCAACCGGATGAAAGCCAATCTCTTTGCCGTATTTCGCCAGCGCGGCTGGTGAGATCATCGCCGTTGCCGGGTGCGCCAGAATATTAATAAACGCGGAGAACGGCTGCTTCAGAGTGATTTTTACCGTCGCGGGATCGACAGCCTCTGTTTTGGCGATGTTTTTATACAGGTTATAACGCTTAAGGCTATTGGCGGGATCGCTGGCGCGATCGAGGTTTATTTTCACCGCCTCGGCGTTAAAGTCGGTCCCGTCCTGGAATTTCACCCCCTGACGCAGTTTAAGGGTATACACCAGGCCGTCGTCAGAGACGGTGTAACTTTCTGCCAGCACGTTCTTCAGCTTCATCTCTTTATCAAGGCCAAACAGCCCCTGATAAAACGATTTTGCCACCTGCTGCGATAAGGTGTCATTCGCATCATACGGATCGAGCGTGGTGAAGTTGGACCCCACCGCGACCACTACATCTTTCGCGGCAAACGCCGGGGACGCCGCCAGCGCGGTCGTCGCGCCTAATGCCAGCAGCCAATGTCGGGCGAGTAATTTTGTCATCTTTTTTCTCCTGAACCCTGCCTGATTGTTATAAACGCAATAGCGCATTTTCTTGTTGTGGACGCGCGACATAATGTCCGGGCCCGACTAACTGCAATGAAACCGGTGCAGGCGCTTCGCCGCGCCGGTAAATGTTGCTGGGCAGATCGTCCGACAGCAGCACCCGCTGCGGGCGGTGATGTCCGGGGTCGGCAACCGGAACCGCCGCCATGA
Organism: Citrobacter sp. CFNIH10; assembly: GCF_002934585.1. Lineage (NCBI taxonomy): Bacteria > Pseudomonadati > Pseudomonadota > Gammaproteobacteria > Enterobacterales > Enterobacteriaceae > Citrobacter > Citrobacter sp. CFNIH10. The sequence continues at coordinate 3,072,827 of NZ_CP026216.1, read as the reverse complement.
GCTTGCGGGTATACGGATGCTGAGGATCTTCAAACAGCGCAGCGCGTGGGCCGATCTCAACAATCTGCCCCATATGCATCACCGCCACGCGGTGGCTGATCCGTTCAACGACGGCCATATCATGCGAGATGAACAGCCAGGCGATCCCCAGCTCTCGCTGCAAGTCGAGCAGCAGGTTGATAATTTGCCCGCAAATCGACACATCCAGCGCGGAGACCGACTCATCGGCAATAATCACTTTTGGATTGAGCGCCAGCGCGCGGGCAATACAGATCCGCTGGCGCTGTCCGCCGGAAAACTCATGCGGGTAACGCCACGCATGTTCAGGTTTCAACCCGACACGCTCCAGCAGCCACGCCACCCGATCGGCCGCCGCCTTCCCCTGCAACAACCCGTGGACGCGCAGTGGCTCCATGATGGAATAACCCACGGTTTGTCGCGGGTCGAGTGAGGCGTACGGATCCTGAAAAATAAACTGAATATCGCGACGCAATGGCTGCAATTGACTGTCGGACAACGTATCGATTCGCTGACCGTTGAAAATAATCTCGCCGGACTGCGACTCCACCAGGCGCAGTAGCGCACGTCCGGTGGTGGATTTGCCACAGCCTGACTCACCGACCAGCGACAGCGTCTCGCCAGGCCAGAGATCAAAGCTGACATTTTCCACCGCATGCACTTCACGGGTCACCCGATTAAGGATACCGCTACGTAACGGGAAACGAGTCACCAGATTGCGTACCTGCAAAATGGGCTCTCCCTCGACCACCGTATTTTGATCGACAGGCCGCTCACGCTTTTCCGGCTCGCTCAGAGAGATCAACGGGAAGCGGCGCGGATAAGGGAGACCTTTCATCGCCCCAAGTTGCGGTACCGCCGCTAATAATGACTGCGTGTAAGGATGCTGTGGCGCGCGGAAGATCTGTTCCACAGTGCCGGTCTCCACCCCTTCGCCCTGATACATCACCAGCACACGATCGGCGACATCCGCGACCACGCCCATATCGTGAGTGATGAAAATCACTCCCATCGACATCTCTCGTTGCAGGACTTTGATCAGTTGCAGGATTTGCGCCTGAATCGTGACGTCCAGCGCGGTTGTCGGTTCATCGGCAATCAGCACCGCCGGGCGACACGAGAGCGCCATCGCAATCATTACCCGCTGGCGCATGCCGCCGGATAGCTGATGGGGATAGCGTGAAAGGATCGCTTTCGCCTCCGGAATGCGAACCTGATCGAGCATCCGCTTCGCCTCCGCCATCGCCTCTTCCCGTCCCGCCCCCTGATGCAGGCGAATGGACTCGGCTATCTGCTCACCCACGGTAAACACCGGATTGAGCGACGTCATCGGCTCCTGAAAGATCATGGCGATATCGGCGCCACGGACCCGCTGAAGCTGCGACGTACTCTGTTCGCCCAGCTCAATCACCTCGCGGTTCCGACGACGCAGCAGCATCTGCTCGCACTGCACCTCACCACCAGACTGTTCAATCAGTCGCATCAGCGACAGCGCGGTGACCGATTTTCCTGAACCGGATTCACCGACAATCGCCAGCGTTTCGCCACGCCTGAGACGAAACGACAGGTTCCGCACCGCCTCAGTACGCTGCTGGTCCTGTTGAAAGGCTATATTCAGATTGCTGACGGCCAGCACGTCGCTGGCATCAAGCGCATCACTGTGTGGCAACGGTGTCCCCTTTTTCCCGGTAAATCCCGGTCGTTGGTGTATCCCCGGCATAACCCCAGGCGCGATACATGCCTTCGCAATTAAACGGCAAGGCCACATTCCCCTCATGATCGATGGCGATCAGCCCGCCGCTCCCGCCGAGTGCCGGTAACTTCTCCATCACTACCCGCTCGCAGGCCTCCGATAAGCTCAGCCCGCCGTAATCCATCAACGCCGCAATATCGTAAGCCGCCAGCGCGCGGATAAACACTTCGCCGGTACCGGTGCAGGAGACCGCCACACTGGCATTATTGGCATAACAGCCCGCCCCAACAAGCGGACTGTCGCCGACGCGGCCCGGTAATTTGTTGGTCATGCCTCCGGTCGACGTCGCTGCCGCCAGATTGCCATGCACATCCAGCGCTACCGCGCCCACGGTGCCCATTTTTTTGCCTTCGTCCAGCGGCGCGCCGCTGTGATCCAGCACGGTTTCGCCGCTTGAGCGCGCGACCAGCAGTTGTTGATAACGTTCAGGCGTCGAAAAGAGATCCGCAGACACCAGCGCCATCCCTTCTCCGGCCGCGAATTTTTCAGCGCCTGCGCCAATCATCATGACATGCGGGCTACGCTCCATCACCAGTCTGGCAGCAAGGATCGGGTTACGCAGATGGCTGACGCCCGCCACCGCGCCGGCTTTCAGGGTATTGCCATCCATGATGCAGGCATCCAGTTCATGGGTCTCATCACGGGTATACACCGCGCCGATCCCGGCATTAAACAGCGGACACTCTTCAAGCAGTCGCACGGCTTCAGTGACCACATCCAGCGCGCTTTCTCCCGCTTCCAGCATCTTTTGCCCGACGTCGACAATGTCGGAAAGCGCCTGGATATAGCGTAATTCCTGCTCCTGGCTCATCTGCGCGCGGGTAATCGCCCCTGCGCCGCCGTGAATTGCAATGACTGCTTTGCCCATATTTGCCGTCCGTCTTCTACAAATATCAGAATTCTGTAGAGTTATTGATTCGATTTTTGACTATAGAAAGATGCGATTAGCATGTAAAGCATTCACACCCTTCCTAAGTCCGAGGTGGCATACAGTCCCCTCGCATTTTCTGACATAATAGACGGATTCGATTTTGCCCCGCAGGAGTGTTTTCATGGAATTTACCGCCGGACTGATGCCGCTGGAAACGGCGCTTACCGAAATGTTGTCGCGTGTTACCCCGCTCACCGCCGTCGAGACGTTACCGCTGGTGCAGTGCTTTGGCAGAATTCTGGCGACTGACGTAGTTTCGCCGTTGGACGTCCCGGGTTTCGATAATTCGGCGATGGACGGTTACGCGGTACGTCTGGCCGATCTCGCCAACGGACATCCGCTGCCGGTCGCTGGCAAAGCGTTCGCCGGTCAGCCGTTCCAGGGAGAATGGCCTGCGGGCAGCTGTATTCGCATTATGACCGGTGCGCCAGTACCGCCGGGATGTGACGCGGTAGTGATGCAAGAGCAGACTGAACAGACAGACAACGGCGTGCGTTTTACCGCCGACGTTCGCGCCGGGCAAAATATCCGCCGTCGTGGCGAAGACATCGGGCAAAACGCGGTGGTTTTCCCTGCCGGTACACGTCTTACCACAGGCGAACTGCCGGTACTGGCCTCGCTCGGCATTGCCGACGTCCAGGTGGTGCGTAAAGTGCGCGTTGCGCTGTTCTCGACGGGAGATGAACTGCAACTGCCCGGTCAACCTCTCGGCGAAGGTCAGATTTATGATACCAACCGCCTGACGGTGCACCTGATGCTGCAACAGTTGGGTTGCGACGTAATCAATTTAGGCATCATCCGCGATGATCCGCACGCCCTGCGCACGGCGTTTATCGAAGCCGACAGTCAGGCGGATGTGGTGATTAGCTCCGGCGGCGTGTCGGTCGGTGAAGCGGATTACACCAAAACCATTCTTGAAGAGCTGGGCGAAATTACTTTCTGGAAACTGGCAATCAAGCCGGGCAAACCGTTCGCCTTTGGCAAACTACGCAACAGCTGGTTCTGCGGTCTGCCGGGCAACCCGGTCTCAGCGGCGCTGACCTTCTACCAGTTGGTTCAGCCGCTGCTGGCGAAACTGAGCGGCAATACGGCCAGCGGATTACCCGCGCGCCAGCGCGTCCGTACCGCTTCGCGACTGAAGAAAACGCCGGGACGTCTCGATTTCCAGCGAGGTATGCTGCAGCGCACCGCTAACGGTGAACTGGAAGTAAGTACCACAGGCCATCAGGGTTCACATATTTTTAGTTCCTTCAGTCAGGGCAACTGCTTCATTGTGCTGGAGCGCGATCGTGGTAACGTCGAAGTGGGTGAATGGGTGGAAGTCGAACCCTTCAACGCGCTGTTCGGAGGCCTGTGATGGCAGAACTCAGCGATCAGGAGATGCTGCGCTACAACCGGCAGATCATTCTGCGCGGCTTTGACTTTGACGGACAGGAAGCGCTGAAGGAAGCCAGAGTACTGGTGGTGGGCCTCGGTGGGCTGGGCTGTGCGTCCTCGCAGTATCTGGCGAGCGCCGGCGTCGGCCACCTGACGCTGCTCGATTTCGACACCGTGTCGCTGTCAAATCTGCAGCGCCAGACGCTGCACAGCGATGCGACCCTCAACCAGCCGAAAGTGGAGTCGGCGCATGCCGCGCTAAGACGAATTAATCCGCACGTCGCGATTACCCCGATTAATGCGCTGCTGGATGAGACCGCCCTTCGGGCACTCATCGCCGAACACGATCTGGTGCTGGACTGCACCGATAACGTCGCGATTCGTAACCAGCTCAATGCGGGTTGTTATGCGGCAAAAGTCCCGCTGATTTCTGGCGCGGCGATCCGCATGGAAGGACAGATCACTGTCTTTACCTACAAAGAAGGTGAGCCCTGCTATCGCTGTCTGAGCCGTCTGTTTGGTGAAAATGCATTGACCTGCGTGGAAGCCGGAGTGATGGCGCCGCTGATTGGGGTGATAGGGTCGTTACAGGCAATGGAGGCGATAAAGCTGCTGGCGCAGTATGGTCAGCCCGCGTCAGGGAAAATCGTCATGTACGATGCCATGACCTGCCAGTTCCGCGAAATGAAGCTGATGCGTAATCCGGGCTGCGAGGTGTGTGGGGAAGCATCATCCTGAGTAGATTCCGGCCTGATAAGGCGTAGCGCCATCAGGCAATGATGGCGCGAATTGCCGGATGACGACGTTGCCTTATCCGACCTACAATTTACAGCGACGTGCGCCCAAAGGCACTCTGCCAGTCGTGTTCAAACTTCGCCACCGCCGCATCAACAGCCGGAGAGCTAATCAGCTGCTGGGCAACGTCCAGCGGTAAGGTGATGGATTCACAACCCGCCAGCAGACAATCCAGCGCCTGACGCGGTGTTTTGAAACTGGCGGCCAGCACTTTGGCATGCGGCGCATGCATCGTCAGTAAATTCTGCAAATCGTTGACGGTCTGAATGCCATCGCCGCCCTGCGCATCGACACGATTCACGTAAGGCGCAACATACTCCGCCCCCGCCAGCGCCGACAGCAGCCCCTGCGCCGCCCCGTACACCGCCGTTCCCAGCGTCGGAATGCCTTCCTCTTTCAGCAGTTTGATCGCCGCCAGACCTTCCGCCGTGACCGGCACTTTCACCACGATATCAGCAATGATCCCACGCAGTTTGCGCGCATCGCTCACCATCCCTTGTGCCGTTGTCGCCATCACCTGAGCGAACAGACGCCCCTGTCCTCCCATCGCTTCATGCAATTGTGGCAATAAGACATCCAGCGGTTTTTTCCCCGCCGCCACAATACTGGGGTTGGTGGTCACGCCCGCCAGCGGGAAAACTCGCGCCAGCGCTTTCACCGCGTCAACATCGGAGGTATCCAGATAAAGTTCCATAATCATTCCTCAACGACTCGTTAGCATAAATGAAAGATACCACGGCAAAACCTTTCTGTTAGTTGACGCACGTCAACATAACTTTCATTCGAAAGTTATTTAATCTTTATACGAAACAAATGAGGCCGTTTATGATTTTCAATATTCAGCGCTATTCTACACACGATGGCCCCGGTATCCGCACCGTGGTGTTCCTTAAAGGATGCTCTCTGGGCTGTCGCTGGTGTCAGAATCCGGAAAGCCGGGCGCGCACGCAGGATCTGCTGTTTGATGCACGTTTGTGCCTCGAAGGCTGCGAGCTTTGCGTAAAGGCGGCGCCGGGCGTCATCGAACGCGCGCTGAATGGCCTCCTTATCCATCGCGAAAAACTCACTGACGCGCATCTTACCCGCCTGACCGATTGTTGCCCCACTCAGGCATTGACCGTCTGCGGCGAGGTGAAAAGCGTGGATGAAATAATGACCACCGTTCTGCGCGATAAACCTTTTTATGACCGCAGCGGCGGCGGTATTACGCTTTCGGGCGGCGAACCGTTTATGCAGCCAGAGCTGGCCGCGTCGCTGTTTAAAGCCAGTCACGAAGCGGGCATTCATACCGCAGTTGAAACCTGTCTGCATGTGCCGTGGAAATACATTGAACCTTCATTGCCCTGGATCGATCTGTTCCTTGCAGATTTGAAACACGTTGCCGACGCGCCGTTTAAGCAATGGACGGATGGCAGCGCATCACGCGTGCTGGAAAACCTGAAAAAGCTCGCCGCTGCCGGGAAAAAAATCATCATCCGCGTTCCGCTGGTTCAGGGGTTTAACGCGGATGAAGAGGCCATTAAAGCGATTACCGATTTTGCCGCCGACGAACTGCACGTCAGCGAGATCCACTTTTTGCCCTACCACACGCTGGGCATCAATAAATACCACTTGCTCAACCAACCCTACCACGCGCCGGATAAGCCGCTGGATGCACCCGATCTGCTCGCCTTTGCGCAGCAGTACGCCTGCACGAAAGGTTTGACCGCGACTTTACGAGGATAAACCCATGACCCAACTGAAACTGGATACGCTCAGCGACCGTATCAAAGCGCACAAAACCGCGCTGGTGCATATCGTCAAACCACCGGTCTGTACCGAACGCGCGCAGCATTACACTGAAATGTACCAGCAGCATCTGGACAAGCCGATTCCGGTACGCCGCGCGCTGGCGCTGGCACATCATCTGGCACAACGAACCATCTGGATCAAACACGACGAGCTGATCATCGGTAACCAGGCAAGCGAAGTCCGCGCCGCGCCGATCTTCCCGGAATACACCGTGTCATGGATTGAAAAAGAAATCGACGACCTGGCGGACAGACCAGGGGCTGGTTTTGCGGTCAGTGAAGAGAACAAGCGCGTACTGCATGCCGTGTGCCCGTGGTGGCGCGGTCAGACCGTTCAGGACCGCTGCTACGGCATGTTTACTGATGAGCAAAAAGGGTTGCTGGAAACCGGTATTATCAAAGCTGAAGGCAACATGACCTCCGGTGACGCACACCTGGCGGTGAACTTCCCGCTTCTGCTGGAAAAAGGCATTGACGGCCTGCGGGAAAAAGTCGCAGAGCGCCGTTCTCGTATTAACCTGACTGTTCTCGAGGATCTGCATGGCGAGCAGTTCCTGAAAGCCATTGATATTGTGCTGGTTGCCGTCAGTGACCACATCGCCCGCTTCGCCGAACTGGCACGTAAAATGGCGAGTGAAGAGACGCGTATCAGCCGTCGTAACGAACTGCTGGCGATAGCGGAAAACTGCGATCTGATCGCCCACCAGCCGCCGCAAACTTTCTGGCAGGCGCTGCAACTGTGCTACTTCATCCAGTTGATTCTGCAAATTGAGTCCAATGGTCACTCGGTGTCGTTCGGGCGTATGGACCAGTATCTTTATCCGTACTACCGCCGTGACGTGGAGCTGAACCAGTCGCTGGACCGCGAACACGCCATTGAACTGCTGCACAGCTGCTGGCTTAAGTTGCTGGAAGTGAACAAAATCCGTTCCGGATCGCACTCTAAAGCCTCTGCAGGCAGCCCCCTCTATCAGAACGTCACCATTGGCGGACAAAGCCTGGTTAACGGTCAACCGATGGATGCGGTCAATCCGCTCTCTTACGCGATCCTTGAATCGTGCGGTCGTCTGCGCTCCACTCAGCCTAACCTCAGCGTGCGTTATCACGCCAGGATGAGCAATGACTTCCTCGACGCCTGCGTGCAGGTGATCCGCTGTGGCTTTGGGATGCCAGCATTTAACAACGATGAAATTGTCATCCCGGAATTTATCAAACTCGGAATTGAGCCGCAGGACGCCTACGATTACGCAGCGATCGGCTGTATCGAAACCGCGGTCGGCGGCAAGTGGGGCTACCGCTGCACCGGCATGAGCTTTATCAACTTTGCCCGCGTGATGCTCGCCGCGCTGGAAGGCGGTCGTGACGCCACCAGCGGGAAAGTCTTCCTGCCGCAGGAAAAAGCGCTTTCCGCCGGTAACTTCAACAATTTCGATGAGGTGATGGCCGCATGGGATGCGCAAATCCGCTACTACACGCGTAAATCGATTGAGATTGAGTATGTGGTCGACACCATGCTTGAAGAGAACGTGCACGATATTCTCTGCTCGGCACTGGTGGATGACTGCATCGAACGGGCGAAGAGCATTAAACAAGGTGGGGCGAAGTATGACTGGGTATCCGGCTTGCAGGTGGGTATCGCCAACCTCGGCAACAGCCTGGCCGCGGTGAAAAAACTGGTCTTTGAACAGGGGGCCATCGGTCAGCAACAGCTTGCGGCCGCGCTGGCGGATGATTTTGACGGCCTGACTCATGAGCAGTTGCGTCAGCGTTTAATCAACGGCGCGCCGAAGTATGGCAACGATGATGACACGGTCGACACCCTGCTGGCTCGCGCTTACCAGACCTATATTGATGAACTGAAGCAGTACCATAACCCACGCTACGGACGTGGTCCGATCGGCGGCAATTATTACGCGGGCACCTCGTCTATCTCGGCAAACGTGCCGTTCGGCGCAGCGACCATGGCCACACCAGATGGTCGTAAAGCCCATACTCCGCTGGCCGAAGGGGCAAGCCCGGCGTCCGGTACTGACCATCTGGGTCCAACGGCGGTGATTGGCTCGGTCGGTAAACTGCCTACCGGTTCGATTCTGGGCGGTGTACTGTTAAACCAGAAGCTGAACCCGGCAACGCTGGAAAATGAATCCGACAAGCAGAAACTGATGATCCTGCTGCGCACCTTCTTTGAAGAGCACAAAGGCTGGCACATTCAGTACAACATCGTGTCGCGCGAAACCCTGCTGGAGGCGAAAAAACATCCTGATCAGTACCGTGATCTGGTGGTCCGTGTAGCCGGTTATTCCGCCTTCTTCACTGCACTTTCACCGGACGCGCAGGACGATATCATCGCCCGTACCGAACATATGCTGTAATTCTCCCCGTAGGCCGGATGGCGACACAAAGCGTCTTATCCGGCCTACTCGTCCCTCTTCACCGCTTTCATTCGAAATAAATTTGTGCTTTAGGTCACATTGTTATTAAAATGTTTCTGGTCGCAGTTTTGAGCCAGGAGCTTTATATGACCGTTAAAGTTATCGTCACCGATATGGACGGAACTTTTCTCAATGACGCCAAAAAGTACGATCACGCACGATTTATGGCGCAGTACCATGAGCTAAAAAAACGCAACATTGAATTCGTCGTCGCCAGCGGCAATCAGTATTACCAGCTCATCTCTTTCTTCCCCGAACTCAAAGACGAGATCTCTTTCGTTGCCGAAAACGGCGCGCTGGTGTTTGAGCATGGCAAACAGCTTTTTCACGGCGAACTCACGCGTCACGAATCTCAGGTTGTGATGGGCGAATTGCTGAAAGATAAACAGCTCAACTTTGTGGCCTGCGGTCTGCAAAGCGCGTACGTCAGTGAAAACGCGCCGGAACCCTTTGTCGCACTGATGTCGAAGCACTACCACCGCCTGAAGCCGGTGAAGGACTACCATGACATCGACGACGTGCTGTTTAAGTTCTCGCTGAATCTGCCAGACCAGCAGATCCCGTTGGTTATCGACCACCTGCACACGGCGCTGGACGGCATTATGAAACCCGTGACCAGCGGTTTCGGCTTTATCGATCTGATCATTCCGGGGCTGCACAAAGCGAATGGCATCAGCCGATTGCTGAAACGGTGGAACCTTTCACCAAAAGAAGTCGTGGCGATTGGCGACAGCGGCAATGATGCAGAAATGCTGAAAATGGCGCACTACGCTTTCGCTATGGCGAATGCCACCGACAGTATCAAAGCAATCGCCCGCTTTCAGACGGATGACAATAACCATGACGGCGCGCTGAACGTGATTCAGGCCGTGCTGGATAACACCGCCCCTTTCAACGTGTGACGGCAATAACCGGAACACCCTGTTCCGGTTTTATTTTCTTCCCCCCTGTTTGCCACCTCAACATTTTAAACTTGCATTAACTTTTTTATAACTTATATTATCACCTGTAAGATAAATAAGTTTCGAATGAAAGTTATGCGAGGTGGTTATGGCTTTTTCCTTCACAAGCGACACATTACCGGTCGACCATAAAGCGGCGATCCGTCAGATGAAGCAGGAACTGCGGGCGCAGCTCGGCGACGTCCAACAGATCTTCAGCCAGATTAGCGATACCATTGCCACCCGCGTGGCGGAAATCAACGCACTTAACGCACAGGGCGCCCCGGTGTGGCCTGAGCTATCGTATGCCGATATCAACGCTGGCACCGTCACGGCGCAGCAGCGCGAACAGATCAAACGTCGCGGCTGTGCGGTCATCAAAGGTCACTTCCCACGTGAGCAGGCGCTGGCCTGGGATCAGTCGATGCTGGACTATCTGGACAGAAACCGTTTTGACGAGGTGTACAAAGGCCCCGGCGATAACTTCTTTGGCACCCTCACCGCTTCGCGTCCGGAGATTTATCCGATCTACTGGTCGCAGGCGCAAATGCAGGCCAGACAGAGTGAAGAGATGGCTAACGTGCAGTCGTTCCTCAACCGTCTGTGGACCTTTGAAAGCGAGGGCAAGCAGTGGTTTAACCCGGATGTCAGCGTGATCTACCCAGACAGGATCCGTCGCCGTCCACCGGGAACCACGTCAAAAGGGCTGGGCGCGCACACCGATTCCGGCGCGCTGGAACGCTGGCTGCTGCCGGCCTATCAGCGCGTCTTCGCGAATGTGTTTAACGGCAAGCTGGCGGAATACGATCCGTGGCAGGCCGCCCATCGTACGGAAGTGGAAGAGTATACGGTGGACAACACCACCAAATGTTCAGTATTTCGCACCTTCCAGGGCTGGACCGCACTGTCGGATATGTTGCCCGGTCAGGGTTTACTGCATGTCGTCCCCATTCCGGAAGCCATGGCCTATGTGCTTTTACGTCCTTTGCTCGATGATGTTCCGGAAGATGAACTGTGTGGCGTGGCGCCAGGGCGGGTACTGCCGATATCCGAACAATGGCATCCTTTGTTGATTGAGGCGCTTACCAGTATTCCGCCACTGGAAGCAGGCGATTCCGTCTGGTGGCATTGCGATGTGATTCACTCCGTGGCGCCGGTCGACAATCAGCAGGGCTGGGGCAATGTGATGTATATTCCCGCCGCCCCGCTGTGCGAGAAAAATCTGGCCTATGCGCACAGCGTGAAGGCCGCGCTGGAGAAAGGCGCGTCACCGGGCGATTTCCCGCGAGAGGATTACGAAACAGACTGGGAAGGCCGCTTCACGCTGGCGGATTTGAATATCCACGGCAAGCGCGCGCTGGGGATGAGTTAACGATCATACAGACCTTCCTGTTCAACGGCGGTGCGTCGTTTCCCCTGACGTATCCGCCGGACCGACTCCCGTACCGCAAGCGTACCATTGAGTAACAACGAACTGACTGGCGCCTCCGGGCGCACCAGACGTTGCTGGAGCATATACACCGCCTCTGTCCCCAACTCATCCCGAGGAACATGAACTGCTGTTAAGGGGACATCCTGAATCGACGCCAGATTAAAACCATCGATACTCATCACTGAGATATCCTGAGGGACACGTAATCCCCGTTTTTGCAGCGCGCTGATGACCCCTGCCGCCATAAAATCTCCCCCGACTAAAAAGGCGGTGGGTAAATCTTGCCCTTTTCTCTCGCTGATCCATTCACTGACCAGTTGTTCTGTCTCTCTGGCGCTAAAATTTGTGGCGACCAGCAGATCGCGGTCGTCAGTGAACTTCATGTTATGTGACCGCCACGCATCGCGGATCCCTGCTAAGCGCAGCTCCATTGTGTATCGGCGCAGGCAGAGAACGTTCATCACCTCACGATGCCCCATTTCAAACAGATAGCCCGCCGCTCGTTCACCAATCGCCCGATGATCGGGTGCCACCACGGGAAGACGCATGAGCCGATCGCGACAGTTAATCAACAGGCACGGTTTTCCGACATCAACGGCTAAATCATGAATATGCGGATCGTCGATCCCCAGCAAAATAGCGGCATGCGTATCCGGTTCGTTCATTCGCGCCAGAAACAATTGCGCATCACTGTCATGTTCCTCAAGAGCGCAGTAGCGCAACCGGACTTCGTGCGAAGCCAGTCCTTTATTCACACTCTGGATCACACGGTAATAAAAGATGTCGGACCGCTCATCAAATGCCCGCTGTGGCGCAAAGATCATCAGGCTATTGAGTAGCAGACGTCCTGCCGCCATCCCCTCCATCACCCCCAGTTCACGTGCGCATTCCAGCACGAGACGCCGGGCGTTGTCGCTGGTGTTGGACTTACCCGCCAGCACACGCGAAACGGTACTGATCGAGAGCTGCGTTCGGGCGGCAATTTCCCTGATTTTTAACCTTTTATCCATTTTGTGATCTTGCTCCACTTGCCTCATGAAAAAATTTTCACGACCTGAAATTGAAGCTCTGACTCGCTTCGAATGAATAGTGGCAGATGAATGCGTGCATTGATGAGAAAGCTTGCACAAATTCTGCTATTGGTCGCCCATTTTCTCCCTTAAGGTGAATTTGTCATACAGCTTCCATACTAGTTGTATAGCAACTTCATCGCTTAACGCAATAAAAACTAAAGCGATAACCGTATGACATTTTAAACATTCATCCCCCTACCGTCCGTCTTGTGGAGACAGAAAATGAGTCAGGACATCAACAATACGGTTGCGACAAGCAAGCCCCGTCGCGTCATAAAAAATCTGCGCTGGTATGTGCTGGTACTTTTTTTACTCGGCGTCACCGTTAACTACATCACACGAAATTCATTAGGCATTCTGGCACCGGAACTGAAAGAGAACCTGGGCATCACTACCGAGCAATATTCGTGGATTGTCGGCGCATTTCAGATTGCCTACACCATTTTCCAGCCGTTATGTGGATGGCTGATCGACGTGATTGGTTTGAAAATTGGCTTCATGGTTTGCGCTGGCATCTGGGCGCTCATGTGTATTTTTCATGCCGGTGCAGGAAGCTGGTTGCATCTTGCGATCCTGCGCTTTTTTATGGGTGCCTCAGAAGCGGCCGCCACCCCGGCCAACGCGAAAACAATCGGCGAATGGTTTCCGAAATCAGAGCGTCCCGTCGCTGCCGGCTGGGCTGGCGTGGGTTTCTCGATTGGCGCGATGCTCGCGCCGCCTATCATCTACTTCGCGCACGCCTCGTTTGGCTGGCAGGGTGCGTTTATGTTTACCGGTGTGCTGGCGCTGGTGTGGGTCGTCCTGTGGTGGGCGTTCTATCACAACCCGGAACAGCATCCGAATCTGAGTAAAGATGAACTGGACTTTATTAAGCAGGATAACGAACCACCAGCCGTCAAGCTGCCTTTCCTGACAGCGTTAAAAACCGTCTCAAAAAACAAACGATTCTATGGTATCGCCATCCCGGCTTTTATGGCGGAGCCGGCCTGGGCCGTACTGAGCTTCTGGGTGCCGCTGTATCTCGCCAAAGAACACGGTATGGATCTGAAGCAGATCGCGATGTTTGCCTGGCTACCGTTCCTGGCCGCCGATCTCGGCAGCGTGGCGAGTGGCTACCTGACGCGTCTGTATACCCGCTGGTTCGGCTGCTCCCGCGTTAACTCGGTCGTAGCCAGCTCCGTGACGGGCGCGTTCCTGATGATCTCTCTGGCCATTGTGGCCATTACCCGCGACCCGTATATCACCATTGTCCTGATCTCTATTGGCGGCTTCGGACATCAGATCATCTCCTGCATGCTGAGTGCGCTCGTTGTCGAGTCGTTTGATAAAGGTCAGATGGCCACCGTTAACGGTATGCGCGGTTCGGCGGCGTGGATCGCCAGCTTCCTGTTCTCTCTTTTGATTGGTGTTACGGCTGACAAAATCGGCTTTAACCCCCTCTTCATTGCCATGGGTTTCTTTGACCTGATTGGCGCTGTTTTCCTGGTGGCATTTATTGCTGAACGTCGCGCCAAGCGCGCCTGATCGTGGATGTATTGCATATGAAAACCCTGAAAAACTGGACCCTTGATAAACAATCGGCCACTCACCTTGAACTGGTGGTGGATAAACAGCACCGTCTGTGTCTTTACGTACTGGAAGAAAATCTCTTCCGTGTGCTGATCAAACGCAAAGGTGAACTGGCGCTGGACCGAACCTGGAGCATCGCGCCTGAAAAAGACGTACCGTGGGAAGGTCGGCACCGCGACGACATCAGCGGTTTCAGTTGCCCGGACTGGACGCTTTCACAGCAGGACGATAGCGTGACGGTGTCGACCCACCAACTGCGCGTCACCGTCCATCAACCACTGTGGCTGGAGTGGGAATATCGTAACGATGCCGGCGCCTGGCAGTCGCTGGTCAACGATCGCGCCACCAGCGCCTACCTTCTGAACGCCCACGGTGACGGCGTGGCGCATTACCTGAGTCGGCGTAAAGATGAACGTTTTTACGGTCTGGGTGAAAAAGCCGGCGATCTGCAGCGTAACGATAAGCGCTATGAAATGCGTAATCTGGATGCGATGGGTTACAACGCCGTGAGCACCGACCCGCTGTATAAACACATCCCGTTCACTCTCACCCGCCGCGACGACGTGAGCTACGGCCTGTTTTACGACAACCTGAGCAGTTGCTGGCTGGATTTGGGGAACGAGATCGATAATTATCACACCGCTTATCGCCGCTGGCAGGCGGAAGCAGGCGATATTGATTACTACCTGTTTACCGGCAAACGGGTCCTGGACGTCACTAAAGCTTTTGTGCGCCTGACCGGGAAAACGCTATTCGGGCCGAAGTGGAGTCTGGGGTACAGCGGTTCCACGATGCACTATACCGACGCGCCGGACGCGCAAAACCAGCTCATGAACTTTATCCGACTGTGTGAAGAACACGCGATTCCGTGCGACTCGTTCCAGCTCTCGTCGGGATATACCTCAATTAACGGTAAGCGCTATGTCTTTAACTGGAACTACGACAAAGTGCCGCAACCTAAAGTGATGAGTCAGGCATTCCACGATGCCGGGCTGAAGCTTGCTGCCAACATCAAGCCCTGTCTGTTGCAGGATCATCCTCGCTATAACGACGTCGCGGAAAGCGGCCTGTTTATTCGTGATTCAGAAACCGATTCACCGGAACGTTCCAGTTTCTGGGATGACGAAGGATCGCACCTCGACTTTACCAACCCGGAGACCATTCAGTGGTGGCAGAACGGTGTGACGACGCAACTGCTGGAGATGGGCATCGACTCCACCTGGAACGATAACAACGAGTTCGAAGTGTGGGACGGCGAAGCGCGCTGTTACGGCTTTGGCAAGGAAATTGCCATCAAACACATTCGCCCGGTGATGCCGTTACTGATGATGCGCGCCTCGCTGGAAGCGCAACAGCGTTTTGCCCCGGATAAGCGTCCGTATCTGATTTCCCGCTCGGGTTGTGCAGGGATGCAACGTTATGTTCAGACCTGGAGCGGCGATAACCGCACCAGTTGGGATACTCTGCGTTATAACACCCGCATGGGGCTGGGAATGAGTCTTTCCGGGCTGTTCAACGTCGGTCACGATGTCGGCGGATTCTCTGGCGATAAACCCGACGCCGAACTGTTCGTAAGATGGGTACAGAATGGGGTGATGCATCCACGCTTTACCATTCACTCGTGGAATGACGATCATACGGTGAACGAGCCATGGATGTATCCGGGCGTGACGCCAGCCATTCGCAGCGCGATAGCGCTGCGTTATCGGCTGCTGCCCTATCTCTACACCCTGCTCTGGCAGGCGCATGCCGATGACGAACCGATACTACGTCCGACGTTCCTCGACCATGAGCATGACGCGCAGACCTTTGAAGAATGCGATGACTTCCTGCTAGGCCGCGACCTGCTGGTGGCAAGCGTGGTAGAAGCGGGTCAGCGCGAGCGCCGCGTCTGGCTGCCGGATAACGAAACCGGCTGGTACGATTTTTACACTCACGAGTGGTTCTCTGGCGGTCAGTGGATCACCCGTGATGCGCCGCTGGAAAAACTGCCGCTGCTGGTACGCGCCGGGGCGGGTCTGCCGTTAAGCGAGCGCATTACCCATGTGTCCGCTGAAAAAGACAACACCCGCGAGCTGAAGCTGTTTCCGGTGAAGGGCGTCGGCACGACCACCGGAATGCTGTTTGAAGACGATGGCGAAAGCTGGGGCTACCAGAACGGCAATGCGCTGTGGGTGGAGTGGGAAATGCAATGCGACGGCGCAACCATTAACCTGAAGGTGAACGCCCGCGGGGATTATCGTCCGGCGTGGAAAGCCCTGAAGGTATCGTTACCGACAGGCGAAAGACGCTCGCTGTTGGTGAATGGCGTTGAAGGGAGTGAGTGGGTGTTGTAGTGCGGGCTGATACCCTAACCCTCTCCCACGGGGAGAGGGAACAGGAGCACGCCTCCTTTCCCTAAGTATTTCGCGCTGCAGGAAGGCGGCAAACCTGTGAATCCCCGGGAGCTTACATAAGTAAGTGACCGGGGTGAACAGGTGAAGCCAACGCATCTGCAGCGTGAAAGACGACGGGAAATTAGTTGTCGATCCCTTTACTGCGCAGGTAGTCTTCGTAGTTGCCGCTGAAGTCCACCACGCGCTCTGGGGTGATTTCCAGCACGCGGGTCGCCAGCGAGCTCACAAATTCACGGTCGTGAGAAACGAAGATCAGGGTACCCTGATACATCTCCAGCGCCATATTCAGCGATTCGATGGATTCCATATCGAGGTGGTTAGTCGGTTCATCCATGACCAGAATGTTTGGTTTCTGCATCATCAATTTACCGAACAGCATGCGACCCTTTTCACCACCCGACAGCACCTTAGCTGGCTTTTTGATATCGTCCTGGCTGAACAGCAGACGACCGAGGATGCTGCGCACCGCCTGTTCGTCATCGCCTTCCTGCTTCCACTGACTCATCCAGTCGAAGACCGTCAGATCGTTTTCGAATTCATATTCGTGATCCTGCGCGTAATAACCAATGCGCGCGTTCTCCGACCATTTCACGGTACCGCTGTCGGCGTCCAGATCACCTACCAGCGTTTTCAGCAGCGTCGATTTACCCACGCCGTTGGTCCCCAGAACCGCCAGCTTTTCACCGACTTCCAGCAGCAGGTTCACGCCTTTAAACAGCGGACCGTTATCAAAACCTTTGCTGATCGCTTCCACTTCCAGCGCGTTACGGAACAGTTTCTTGTCCTGCTCGAAGCGGATAAACGGGTTCTGACGGCTGGATGCCTTCACTTCATCGAGTTTGATTTTATCAATCTGACGGGCACGAGAAGTCGCCTGACGAGATTTAGAGGCGTTGGCGCTAAAACGGCTGACGAAGGATTGCAGGTCGGCAATCTGCGCTTTTTTCTTGGCGTTATCCGCCAGCAGACGTTCGCGCGCCTGCGTCGCGGCGGTCATATATTCGTCGTAGTTGCCCGGATAAATTCTCAATTCGCCGTAATCGAGATCCGCCATGTGCGTGCACACCATGTTCAGGAAGTGACGGTCGTGCGAAATGATGATCATGGTGCTGTCACGTTCGTTCAGCACCTGCTCCAGCCAGCGAATGGTATCGATGTCCAGGTTGTTGGTCGGTTCGTCGAGCAGCAGAATATCCGGATTGGAAAACAGCGCCTGGGCCAGCAGTACACGCAGCTTCCAGCCAGGAGCGACTTCGCTCATCGGACCGTAGTGCTGTTCTACCGGAATACCAACGCCAAGCAGCAGTTCACCGGCGCGCGCTTCAGCCGAGTAACCGTCCATTTCGCCGTATTTCACTTCCAGATCGGCCACCTTGTAGCCATCCTCTTCGCTCATCTCCGGCAAGGCGTAGATACGATCGCGCTCCTGCTTCACTTCCCACAGTTCACCGTGGCCCATGATCACCGTATCGAGCACCGTGAACTCTTCAAAAGCAAACTGATCCTGGCGCAGCTTACCGATACGCTCGTTGGGATCGAGAGAAACGTTACCCAGCGTCGGCTCAAGGTCGCCGCCGAGAATTTTCATAAAGGTGGATTTACCGCTACCGTTGGCGCCAATCAGGCCGTAACGGTTGCCGCCGCCAAATTTGACGGAAATGTTTTCGAACAGCGGCTTACTGCCGAACTGCATGGTAATATTGTTGCAAAGAAGCAAAATTGATACTCTCTTGTAAGTTACTGAGGTGATTATGAAACAAAACGGACAAGCTTACTCTTACATAAGATTCTCATCAAAGAAGCAAGAGCAAGGCGACTCTGTAAGACGCCAAACCGAGCTTGCAGAACAGTACGCACATGCGAATAACTTGATTCTATCAGATAAGAACTTTCAAGACCTCGGAATCTCAGCATTCAAGGAGGGTAACAGACCTTCACTTGGTGATATGCTCGAAGCAATAGAGAAAGGTCAGATTGAACAAGGCTCAACTATCATCATTGAATCGTTAGACCGCCTGAGCCGCCGAGGTATCGATGTGACTCAACAGATAATTAAGTCGATTCTGCAACACAACGTCTTTATCGCTTCATTGGTCGATGGTCTATTACTGAACCGAGAATCCGTCAACGACCTCGTAAGTGTTATCAGGATAGCTCTAGCAGCTGACCTTGCATATAAAGAGTCCGAGAAAAAGTCGCAACGTCTGCGAGAAACAAAAGGACAACAGCGACAACGAGCGTTAAACGGTGAAGTTATCAACAAAATCCTACCTTTCTGGTTAGAACGAAAACAGGATAAAATTGTTTTTAGTGATAGATTGGATACAGTCAAAAGGATTATAGAGTTACGACGAAAAGGATTTGGAACAAATAAAATCGCTAGAACGTTAAATGATGAAGGGCATAAACCATTACGTTCTGCTGGTTGGAATCATACAACTGTTGGAAAGACAATCAACTCAGTTGCACTTTACGGTGCATACCAAACATCAGAGACGACCAAAGACCGGAAAGTCATTCTGCTTGATATCATAGAGAATTATTATCCTGCTGTTATCAACAAAGATGAATTCATACTTTTACAGTCTGATCAGAAACAGAACAAGCCTGGATATAAGTCTGAACACAATGCCTTCACAGGCATATTAAAACACGAATGTGGAGGAGCCCTTGTCAGAAAATTCCATGTCGTTTCCGGAAAAACATATCAATACCATGTTTGTGCTAACGCAAGAGATGGAAAATGTAACGTAACAAAGAACTTTAAAAATATTGAAGTAGCACTCTATCGGATAATGAAAGAACTTAAAGTCGAGAAAAACACCAATTTTGATCAAACATTACTAGCAGAACGAGATGCAATAAAGACGAAGATCCAACAGTTAAACGATGTGCTTATGGAGCTATCGGAATCGCCTAAAAGTGTAATACAAACAATACATACTTTAGAGAAAAAAGGAGAGGAGCTTGAAGCAAAAATCAAGATGCAGAATAGTATGATAATATCAGAGCAAGCTTTTGATTTTAATTTATTGCAAGATATTCAAGAGCCCCAAGAACTGAACATGATGCTTAAGCGAATCATAGAAAATATCACCATCTATAATATAGGGAGAAAATGGAGAATAAAAGTTTTATACAGAAATAGACACGTTCAGAGCTTCATTTGGGATGGTGAAAAAATGAGCTTTGTTTCTGATACTAAAAAAACATTAGATCTCATTAATTCCTGGGGCTAAAATGGGTGTCTATCCATGGCCTTATCACCCTAAATCGCTCTATATTCTTTCAGAGCGATTAATGCATCGTCCAATACAAATAGACATAAAACTCGATACAGCTCAATTTAGAGCAAACACTCTATTTTACTTCGTATCCATTATGTATACAAATATAATGCATTACCACGCTTCTTATGGAGACACCTTTATGGACCCCGGAAAACCTATAAGAAGTCGAAGGGAATTCCTTCCAGTCACAATACTCAAGACTAACCGTAGCCCTGCCCTACATTAGCATCAAGCATATAAGTCATTAAATACAATAGCATTCTAAGCCTTCCCCCCCTCTTTTCCCTGTCACAATCGATCGTCTTTATAGATCAATTTCTTAATATTGTTAGATTTTACAGATCAATGTAAAATCGGGTTTTCTAACCAGACCTTGGTTCAAAACCAACCAATTTACGGTTTCTGGAGAATCACAGTTTTTCGACAGCACAAGGAAAGACTTAGACATGAGGCAAAAAAAACTCATTAAGATCATCGTGTTGAATGCATTTATGATTTCAAGCACCGCTATAGCAAACCCCGATAACCGCATCAGCTTCCAGAACATTGATACCGTAGATGAGCTGCTAGCACTCCCGGCAAGTGAGCTTTGCCTCAATGGCGGCCCGACGTCAGATGACATAGAACTCATATTGCTAAATGGCCCTATGGCACTTCCAATGTACCAAAATGATCCCACAACAGCCCGTATGCTGATTAATGAACAGTCCGCAAACATTAAAACTAGAATCAAAGAAAGATGTTCAAATTCAAATACCCCCACACGTAAGTTAACGAAAGGAATGTTTAAGAACGAAGATGACGTGTGCAAACGTGGGGCACCAACGAAAGAAGAAGTTAAAGTTTACATTAAAGAATCTGGCGACCCTTCATTCAATATCGATAAACAATTACAAACCATCCCTTATGAGTATCGCTTGATAATGGAAGAAGGTGCAAAACTAAAAGGATATACACTTCGTGAAATGATGATTGAGGACATAGCAACAAAAGTCTCAAAAAGTTGGGAAAGAGCGTGTGCTGATAAATCATATTTTCAGAATAAAGCAAAGAATATCACAACCGATCATGACACGCTAACAACACCAGTTTCCTCTGAAGAGGAGTATCGTATTGCAGATAAAAAACTAAATGATACATGGAAAAGCCTTAGCCCGGAGACACGAAAACGCTTACTCCCATCCCAAAGAGAATGGATAAAGAAAAAGTCCGACTGCAAGAATGAACAGAAATGTCTTGTTGACATGACGAACAATCGCATTCGCGAACTGGAGTCTGAACATGGAAAATAATGCGTTGACTTTAGTTTTAAGAAACGATTGGGTAGCTTCACCTTCTAGTAATGCCTATACCGGAAAATACACGGTTGGACGATTCCACCTGACAGATACGTTTATTATTGGGTATATGAAACTGATACATGGAATAGAAATACCTGACTCATGGGTCAGTAGAATCCACACTAACATACCAGATACCGATACCCGTAGAGTTATGTATATGGAAGGCAGTGATATGTTATCGAAAGATACAATAAACGAGATTCGTAACGCAGTAAAATCCCCAACTAACAACGTTAAAATATACCGAAATGGCAATCATGTCACCAAAATAGAACTCATGGAGGAACGGAATGAAAGCACCTTATGAAGGTTATATTCAAAGATCAGTCATAACCATCACAATAGCTTACGACATCTATCTCCTTTGCTGGCTTGCAACCCATAAGCTAAAAGAGAATAGATAAAGAAATTCGCGGTAGCGAATATATTCAGCATCTTCGGCATAAACGAACGAAGCCGCTTTTTGCAGAGGAATGATAAATGGATATGCAAGTAAACAAGTTATATAAGAAAATCGGTGATGCTGCCAACTTACTGATTTAGTGTATGATGGTTTTTTTGAGGTGCTCCCGTGGCTTCTGTTTCTATCAGCTGTCCCTCCTGTTCAGCTACTGACGGGGTGGTGCGTAACGGCAAAAGCACTGCCGGACATCAGCGCTATCTCTGCTCTCACTGCCGTAAAACATGGCAACTGCAGTTCACTTACACCGCTTCTCAACCCGGTACGCACCAGAAAATCATTGATATGGCCATGAATGGTGTTGGATGCCGGGCAACCGCCCGCATTATGGGCGTTGGCCTCAACACGATTTTACGTCACTTAAAAAACTCAGGCCGCAGTCGGTAACCTCGCGCATACAGCCGGGCAGTGATGTGATTGTCTGCGCTGAAATGGACGAACAGTGGGGCTACGTCGGGGCTAAATCACGTCAGCGCTGGCTGTTTTACGCGTATGACAGGATACGGAGGACGGTTGTGGCGCACGTCTTCGGTGAACGCACTCTGGCCACACTGGAGCGTCTTCTGAGCCTGCTGTCGGCCTTTGAGGTCGTGGTATGGATGACGGATGGCTGGCCGCTGTATGAATCCCGCCTGAAGGGAAAGCTGCACGTAATCAGCAAGCGTTACACTCAGCGAATTGAGCGGCATAACCTGAATCTGAGACAACATCTGGCAAGGCTGGGACGGAAGTCACTGTCGTTCTCAAAATCGGTGGAGCTGCATGACAAGGTCATCGGGCATTATCTGAACATAAAACACTATCAGTAAGTTGGAGTCATTACCAGAAAATCGGGATCGGTATTGTTAGTTTGTGCGGAATAGGTTTTCTTGTAATGGCTGGATGGAACCAGTTCGAAGATTATCAGAAGGCCCCGATGCGTCATGCAATAGAAGAGTCTAACCGCGAAAAAGAACAGGCTCATATCGCCGACCGGGCGCGGATGCGTGATCTAATCCTTCAACTCAGTAAAGATTCGATTTATTCAACGAAACTTGATAGGCTTTGTAGAATCTCAACCTGTTGATTTTTGGTAATGTTCAAATTATTCACAAAGTACGCGTCAATTGGCGTACTTAATACTGCCTTGCATTGGATCATTTTCTCCGTATGTGTCTATGCCTTCCACACAAGCCAGGCGCTGGCTAATGTGGTCGGGTTTGCTGTGGCCGTTAGTTTTAGTTTCTTTGCTAACGCACGATTTACCTTCAAATCAACCATATCAACCACTCGCTATTTGCTGTATGTCGGCTTTATGGGGGCATTGAGCGGTATTGTCGGTTGGATAGCCGATGAGTGCGCAATGGCACCAATTATTACGCTTGTTATCTTCTCTGCAATCAGCCTGATTTGCGGATTCTTTTATTCCCGGTTCATTGTTTTCAGGAAGATGAAATGAAAATTTCATTAGTGGTTCCCGTCTTTAATGAAGAGGACGCGATCCCAATTTTTTATAAGACGGTAAGAGAGTTTGAGGCATTAAAGCCGTTAGACGTCGAGATCATCTTTATCAATGATGGTAGTCATGATGCCACCGAATCAATTATCAGCGCCCTGGCTGTCGCCGATCCTCTGGTCGTACCGCTCTCATTTACACGTAATTTTGGTAAAGAGCCAGCGCTCTTTGCCGGTCTGGATCATGCAACCGGTGATGCGGTAATCCCTATCGATGTGGATTTACAGGACCCGATCGAGGTGATTCCACATCTTATTAAAAAATGGCAAGCAGGCGCTGACATGGTGCTGGCGAAGCGTACCGACCGTTCGACTGATGGCCGGTTGAAACGCAAGACCGCTGAGTGGTTTTACAAATTACACAATAAAATCAGCACGCCCAAGATTGAAGAAAATGTGGGTGATTTCAGACTAATGTCCCGCGATGTCGTGGAAAATATCAAATTATTGCCTGAACGAAATCTTTTTATGAAAGGCGTACTTTCCTGGGTAGGCGGCAGCACCGATGTTGTTGAATACGCGCGGGCAGACCGCGTTGCTGGCGATTCGAAATTCAACGGCTGGAAACTCTGGAATCTGGCGCTGGAAGGCATCACCAGCTTTTCCACCTTTCCCCTGCGGATCTGGACCTACATTGGCGTTAGCGTTTCCGCACTCTCTCTCATTTATGCCGCGTGGATGATCCTTGATAAGCTGCTGTGGGGCAATCCTGTTCCAGGCTACCCCTCACTCATGACTGCTATTCTCTTTCTCGGCGGCATTCAGCTTATTGGCATCGGCATTCTCGGTGAGTATATTGGCCGTGTTTACACGGAGGTTAAGCAGAGACCTCGTTACATCTTGAAGAGTAAAAACAGGACGATGGAATAATTACGACCATGCTAAAGTTACTACCCAAAGCGGCGATTTTGCTGCTGGCTTTTTTGGCTATATTTCTCATTGAGTGGTTCACACCAATTCACTCAGACGACTATCGCTACTATCTTCTGGGGATCTCGCCGGAATCTCATTTACATCATTATATGACCTGGAGCGGCAGGATCATTGCCGATTACGCCAGTTCGCTGATTCTCTACACACAATCACAAATTGTCTATTCCGTTGCTGCGGGCTTCTCTACGGTTGCGTTCTGCTACTTCATTGTTAAAACGCCATCTGGCACGCTAAGCTGGACGAAAGTTGATTATATTTTGTTCCCGCTGATTTTTTTCACTTACTGGATTTCAAACCCAAATTTAGGACAAACCACCTTCTGGGTTGTGGGCGCGGCAAACTATCTTTGGACTAACCTTTTCGTCGCGGCATGGTTGTTTTATATCTACCGTATCACGACCCAAAATATCAAAACGATCAACCTATTAATCGCTTTGCTGAGTTTTATGGCGGGTTGTTCTAATGAAAGCGTCTCGCCTTTTGTCTCCTTGCTTTCTGTGCTTACCATCGCGTACGAGTTGTGGCGTACAAAGTCAGTTTCAGTCAATAAGATTATCTACAGCATCAGTGCAATCCTGGGATCATGTGTTTTAATTCTCTCTCCAGGTAACTTTATCCGCGCCAGCGGAAAAGACTTTTGGTATGGGAAATCCATTTTTGAACGCATTTTCATTCACCTGACTGAACGCGTGCATAATCATCTGGCACTTATCTGGATTGGTTATGTCGTATTGTTTCTGCTGGTGCTATTGGTTATCTTCAATAAGCAAATTCGCGCAAACATTCAAAAGAGCCATCTTGTTACCGCAGCGCTGGTGGTTTGCACAGGTCTGGGCACATCATTAATCATGTTTGCCTCACCCTCCTACCCTGACCGGGTAATGAACGGGACCTTCATGTTCTTTCTGCTGGCCATTTCTTTCCTGGCTCATGGCTTATTAACCGGCACTGTTGCAAATAGTCGGTGGTGATAAACTTATCATCCCCTTTTGCTGATGGAGCTGCACATGAACCCATTCAAAGGCCGGCATTTTCAGCGTGACATCATTCTGTGGGCCGTACGCTGGTACTGCAAATACGGCATCAGTTACCGTGAGCTGCAGGAGATGCTGGCTGAACGCGGAGTGAATGTCGATCACTCCACGATTTACCGCTGGGTTC
Source organism: Citrobacter sp. CFNIH10 (assembly GCF_002934585.1). NCBI lineage: Bacteria > Pseudomonadati > Pseudomonadota > Gammaproteobacteria > Enterobacterales > Enterobacteriaceae > Citrobacter > Citrobacter sp. CFNIH10. The sequence goes on along the minus strand of NZ_CP026216.1, from coordinate 3,047,639 downwards.
AGCGTTATGCGCCTGAAATGGAAAAACGGCTGCGCTGGTACTGGCGTAACCCTTCCGATCTTTGCCCGTGGCACATGGATGAAACCTACGTGAAGGTCAATGGCCGCTGGGCGTATCTGTACCGGGCCGTCGACAGCCGGGGCCGCACTGTCGATTTTTATCTCTCCTCCCGTCGTAACAGCAAAGCTGCATACCGGTTTCTGGGTAAAATCCTCAACAACGTGAAGAAGTGGCAGATCCCGCGATTCATCAACACGGATAAAGCGCCCGCCTATGGTCGCGCGCTTGCTCTGCTCAAACGCGAAGGCCGGTGCCCGTCTGACGTTGAACACCGACAGATTAAGTACCGGAACAACGTGATTGAATGCGATCATGGCAAACTGAAACGGATAATCGGCGCCACGCTGGGATTTAAATCCATGAAGACGGCTTACGCCACCATCAAAGGTATTGAGGTGATGCGTGCACTACGCAAAGGCCAGGCCTCAGCATTTTATTATGGTGATCCCCTGGGCGAAATGCGCCTGGTAAGCAGAGTTTTTGAAATGTAAGGCCTTTGAATAAGACAAAAGGCTGCCTCATCGCTAACTTTGCAACAGTGCCCTGTTTAGGAGGTGTGGTTTCTTTCTGAGTGCAATATACAATAAGGCTTGATTTAACAATGATGCAACAATCCCAAACGCAGTTCCAATCGTCGATTTTTTCGACCACTTGCTTTCGTACCGTCTACCATAAACACGGTCGTTACAAAACCATCAATGGCAACTCCTTTGTTCATGATGGTCACGAATACCGTATCAATACCAGAACCGATTCTGGTGTTCGCCATGATATTCTTATGGCGATGGTTAACGAGCTAAAAGCGATACAGAGACGCTACAGTCGAGTGTTTCTGACCCGTTTTGATCTTCACCTCCCTGAGTTCACTTCTGTTGACGCGGGTAACGAATACATCCGCAAACTGTTCAAACGATTGCGTGCCCGTCTGGAGTCTGGACACAAGAGCTTATCGGAGCCTATCATCGATTTTGCTTACGGTTGGGTATGCGAACAGGAAAAAGCATCACAACCCCATTACCATTGCTGGATTGCGCTCCCACATCGTCAGGTACGGTGGTTTGGAACGCCAGACAGAGGGATTGCTGGTATTATTACTGAGATCTGGATGAAACTGACTGGTGGGAAAGCAACACTGGTAAACTTGTCCAAAGCTACTAAAGACTATCCCGATCACTACGTCATTTATGATAAGGTTCCTGCAACACTCGAAGGTCCGGTATTCTGGCTTTCTTATCTGGCTAAAGAGCGTGGGAAGTCGCAAACAGGGAAGGGAACGCGCTTGTATTCAACTTCAAAGTTAAACCGTAAAACACTGGATTCGTAAATATTGCATAGGAAGCCCACAGCGGGCTTTTAATCAACCAGTGGTGGGTTGGTTTGTTTATGCGATGAAAGTCGCTTAGAATCGCTCTCAGAGCTTCTGGTGGTGTGTTTTGACAGTATCCCTTGGTTAACCTCTGATTATAGGTAACAGATCATAACAACTCAATAGACTGGAATCGTCAGAATGATTTGGTTATTCAACCTAAATGATTACATCAGGCAGAACTTGAGGCACATAGTGCCGATATTCAAGGGCGCAGCGAGCGAACAATTTTATGTTCAAAACCTGATCCACAAAGAAATCAGATATCCTCGCGAAGCGAGGGACACGACCGAAGGGAGTGTCCAATGTCCACTTTTATAATATATATTATATATAGGGAAAAGTGGACATTTTAGATTAAAACTTGAACAGTTTAATACCTATTCGTCTTCGCTTCGCTTGACGAAACTCGCTTCGCTCGTGGTTTTTCATTTCATAGCTGATTTGAGAGTGATATAAATTTCAATCAGTCTGATTTGGATATTTGATCTGATACTCTGATTAAGAGTAGATTCTTCGGCACTGCGTGCCTCGTACTTTAATTAGAAATCCTGCCTATAACGCATTCTAAGCCTTTCTAAGGTTGTGGTAGTGCATTTCATTATCTGCGCGATTTAAACCTCTCACAGCTTCACACAGGCTGTTTTAGAACGGTTTTCAATGTTTGTTTGATAAACTTTCCATTACCGCTGATTGGTTTTAGTTTTTCATGAACATGTTTCCGGTTTGTGGTCTGTGGTACATTATTTTTCAATGTAACGCAGAGCTACCTCCTATGTTGGCGAGGTAACTGGGTGTGGCTGCATCAGGCTTGCTGTACGTTCCAGTTCCGTTTGATGGTCGGAAGACTCAACCCTAATTCAGCAGCCGCTTTTGACTGGCTGAGACCTCTGCTCCTCGCTTCCTGAACTCGCTTACGAGTATCTTTTGCAACCGGACGACCTAACTTTTTACCTTCCTTCCTTGCTCGTTCAAGTCCTTCCTTGGTTCGCTCGGTAATGCGTGATTTTTCAAACTCAGCGAAAGCGGAAAACATTTGCAACATTAGCTTCCCTTCAGCGTTTGCAAGGTTACGGACGGGAAGATCGAGCGATACTACGTCAATCCCTTTTTCAACCAGCATTGAGATGGTTTGTTGTACATCAATGTTATCGCGGCCCAGACGGTCCAGTTTCAATACAACCAGTTGATCCCCAGTTTCGAGCTTATGATTAACCATATCCGCGAAGGCCTGGCGCTGCATAGCCTGAACTCCACCAGAAACGATTTCAGAGATTACACGATTATCAGTGACCTCATATCCGGCCTGACGAATTGCCAGAATCTGATTATCTGTTGTTTGTTCGCTGGTCGAAACACGACAGTAGGCAAATACACGACTCATAACCTTCCCTTTGATGGTATCAAAAACGGTATCATAATGTCATGGTGGTATCATAAAAGCAATATGCTAATTTTTTGAACCCTGTTTTGCATATGATTTACTGGTGTCGTAAAACGGTCGATTGTTGATGCCAGTTGCGGCCTTTTATACAACAGGAAACGACTGAATGATTTTTGACCTAAGTTGAATTGGTATGGAGGGCACTGCCGACAGCATATGCAACTTTATTTCCACCTTGTTCAATCTGATATCCTCCAACCGTGCTGTCACCTGAAGCATAATTGTAACGGCTCGCAATCGAAATTTCACCGACTCGCAATAATCCCATTTTTCGGCTCGGATTAACTGCAAATGAAAAATGCTCCCGGCTCACATTAAGTGATAATCAGCTCGCAATCAGCCAGATGGACTCGCAATCCATTTTGGCTGACCCACAATAACTGCAAATGAAAAAAACGTCTCGTTTGGCTCTAGATGTCGAATGTTGGTTGTCTTGTAAATCTGGTTCAAACCTTTATGAGGCGGCATTACCGTCTCATTGATCTGTATGTTTTGGGTAGACTCTAACTAGACGGCCAACATGAGTGTAAGGGCCAATTTCATTTTCACTTAACGTGAGCCGACAAAATTTGATTGCGAGTCCGACTGTTTTCGATTGCGAGCCACTACACATAATGAATGACACTGCCAGGACCAACGACTGCATACCGGGAAAAACTGGTAATGGTTACTGCTGCGTCATATGGAATGGTTCGAAGCGGTTGACCTGATTGTTAAAGGCATGGAAGTCGCTATCGAAGCTAAGACCGTAACCTATGACTTCGAACGTCTGATGGAAGGCGCTAACCTGCTGAAATGTCCAGAGTTTAGCGACGCGATTATCGCGAATATGTAATTAAAATAGCGTAAAGCCCCGCCTTTAAGTAAAGAGCGGGGCTTTATTATCACTGAGGTTCAGAGCGAGATTGCTGTAACCTCACCTTTATCGATGGGCGCGTAGTACCAGAATTGTTGGTTAATTTCTGCCTGTTTCATCTTTTCAGGCTGAATCATTTTCTTCACGCCATCCACAGTTACCGTCATCTGCAAGGAGAGTGGGGTCGTGCTAATAACGACTAAATCACCTTCCGTATTACTGTAGGCCACAGTATCGTTAGCGAGTTTATGCTGCTGCCCATCAGCAACCACTGAATAGTCAAACTTCACTTTCTTCTTGATAATGGTCTGAACACCATAATAGTCGCCGTAGACTGCGGGATCGTGGAAGAAACCAAAGTGACCACCACTGTTTTGCAATTTGACAAAATAGTAATCAGGGATGGTAAACGCCTGTTTTCCTGCCGCAAGCTGCTGGCTAATAACTTTTTGCCTGACCACTTCCTGACGGGCTGTTTTTTCGTACGCGTTGTACATCATGGGATAAGACCATAAGAAAGTTATCCCACATAGCGCGGTAACGGCAGCCGTACCGATGACTCCTGCTCTAACACCGCTGGTTAATAGGCACTGTTGCAAAGTTAGCGATGAGGCAGCCTTTTGTCTTATTCAAAGGCCTTACATTTCAAAAACTCTGCTTACCAGGCGCATTTCGCCCAGGGGATCACCATAATAAAATGCTGAGGCCTGGCCTTTGCGTAGTGCACGCATCACCTCAATACCTTTGATGGTGGCGTAAGCCGTCTTCATGGATTTAAATCCCAGCGTGGCGCCGATTATCCGTTTCAGTTTGCCATGATCGCATTCAATCACGTTGTTCCGGTACTTAATCTGTCGGTGTTCAACGTCAGACGGGCACCGGCCTTCGCGTTTGAGCAGAGCAAGCGCGCGACCATAGGCGGGCGCTTTATCCGTGTTGATGAATCGCGGGATCTGCCACTTCTTCACGTTGTTGAGGATTTTACCCAGAAACCGGTATGCAGCTTTGCTGTTACGACGGGAGGAGAGATAAAAATCGACAGTGCGGCCCCGGCTGTCGACGGCCCGGTACAGATACGCCCAGCGGCCATTGACCTTCACGTAGGTTTCATCCATGTGCCACGGGCAAAGATCGGAAGGGTTACGCCAGTACCAGCGCAGCCGTTTTTCCATTTCAGGCGCATAACGCTGAACCCAGCGGTAAATCGTGGAGTGATCGACATTCACTCCGCGTTCAGCCAGCATCTCCTGCAGCTCACGGTAACTGATGCCGTATTTGCAGTACCAGCGTACGGCCCACAGAATGATGTCACGCTGAAAATGCCGGCCTTTGAATGGGTTCATGTGCAGCTCCATCAGCAAAAGGGGATGATAAGTTTATCACCACCGACTATTTGCAACAGTGCCTTTTTAGAATTAGCGATAATAGCGTTGCTTATTACGTATTTTTACACTCAGAAACCTTCGTCACATGAATAGGGTATGGTTCACTGAATAGACAAAGACGTTAAATCTGGTCAGCTACAGAAAGGAGGATTTATGTAAATGCTCTCGTTACGTTCAAACTCTTAAAAAACTGCCGCGCCTGCCTATATAAGCCAGGCTGTAGACCTGAAGTCTACAAATTTAGCGTTACTGACAATTCACAATCCAGTGAACCGGCCCACACTAAGGAGGTTATATGCGAACGCGTAACTTTAAATCTGAGTCTATGTAATCTGATCAGCTGGCGCTGCCGAGAATGGCGGACTCCGCTACCCCGGTGATAGACCGGGGTAGCAGGAAGAAAGAGTAACGATTTACCGGTTTTAAAACCAAATTTTCGTCAAATGGGATACAAGCGCCCAAGGCCGGTTCCCGTCTGACAGACCGAAGTTGTGATGTGTGCATCGCCCCCCTGGAAGTTGTTTTATTGAATTGCTGTGTGTAGTTTTGCGGGGATAATACCCCGCTTTTTTTTTGCTTATTCTTCTTCGTCACCCCACCTTCCTGTGCCATCATACGTATAGAAAATAACTTTTCACTTCTGACCCTTTTTCAGTTGAAGTCTTATGATTTGATATTCCGCTAATACACACACATTAAGGAATGAAAATGAGCAACGATATTCATAACAAAATTGCTGATGCTTTAGCTTCTGTTGGTTTAAAACTTTCCGATGGATATACCCGGGCCGCACTCTTACTGAAGATGAAAGGTTCAGTTAGTCTCAATTTTGCTGTTGATGGCAAACCTGTCACTGTCACTCTCCATATGACTGAATCGGGTGATGTTACTGCTACCACTGATTATGACGATTCAACCGCTACTGCCGCAGCAGCAGCCGCAGCCACTACAACGCCAACACAAGAGTCGGTGGAAAAACCAGCAGAAGAGTCGGTGGAAGAGCCAGAAAAAAGTAATACACGAAAAGGCCCAAGGCCTAAGTAATAACTGCGCTGGAACTACATGTTGGCATAATTATAAATATCAAAACTGGCGGGGTTAAATCCCCGCTTTTTTATGCCCGATTTCCTTCGTCACCTGAATACCCCGTGAGACTATAAGTAAACAAAACGAACAACACGGGGCAACGCCATGACCACCAGCAAAGAGAAAAATGTATTCTACGTTCACTACTATGAATCCGACTCCAGTGGTGGCGAACTGCCACTGATGCGCATTGAAGCGGAGAACGAAGATGAAGCCAACCTGATCTGTCTTCGCAACCTCGCGGATGTTTATGACGTTGATCATGACGACATCAGTCTTGAAGACGGCTTCGAAGTGAACGGCAATAGCGTTTATCTGCAAGGTATCTACCCGGCGACCTCAGAGCAGGCACTGGTAGTTGATGCGGTATTTAATATGACTTCTGTAGAACCAGTCGCTGAGGCTGTGACCGGCACGGCGGAATCCGCCTGCGGTATCAGCCTGGTCTCTGATAAGGTCTGGCTGGAAAGCTGGTTCGACCTCGAAGACAAATTTGCTGATCAGATGGCCCACGTCGCTGAAGATGACAAGTCTGATACACGCTTCTTGCTCTACCGTGACCAGGTCATCGATGTGCGTGAATGCGAGACATCTTCTGTCCCAGGCTGGGATCTCCAGTTCGGCTTGAGCGGCGGTACGCAGATGCTATTCATTCGCCTTTCTGATGATGGCGATCACGTTGCACTGGGTCTCGAATAACTGCTGCCTGCGCCCGGGCTTGTTTGCCCGGGTTGCTCCCCTCCCCTGAATCAAACCGAGTATCATGACATCATTCTGAGGAGTACCAGACGATGAGCGAAGTAAAGCACTTCAGCATCACGAAAACCGTTGATTTTTACATCAATGAAGCATCCCCGGAAATTATTGCGGGCCGCAGGATCTATCTGGAAACCGTATTGATTCCTCGCCTTCGTACCGGCCTTGCCGTGCTCAATAAGATGGGCCTGACCGAGCGTGAAGATATGGAGCTGCGCGATGTGTACCAGCGTGGCGTGGAATTTTTTGACAAATTGTTCGATGGCCCTGTCCCGCAGGCCAATACCACCACCAGCCACTAATCCGCAAATTTTGTCCTTTTTTTACCCGGCTCTGACTTCGTCACCCGGGTAACCAGTGATTTAATAAGTAAACAAAACGAACATACCAATAATCACTGGGGATGCACCATGTTTAAAAGTCTGTCTGAATTGATGACCAGCGTTGGCAAGACTGATGCGCATAAAGTCTCGATAGTCCAGGTTAAAACCGGTGTCACCTCGTGGGGCCGCAAAAACCAGTCATCCCGGCCTACGGCTGAATACCAGATCTGGATGGATACTCCTGACAACGACAGTCGTATCGTCCTGAAGCTGAATTTCGTGCTGAGTTCCCGCCGTAACCAGCCTGAGAAGAATGCGCCCCTGAATATTGAAATCAGCCAGTACGCTAACTGGGATACGGTGAAACGCGCCTGGGCGGAATGCGCTCCTGAACGCTATATGCGGCTGGAGAATGAAACGACAGATGAGTTTATGTCCACCAGCGGGGTCTGGGAAGAAGCATCCGTCATCACCAATGACATGCAGCCGGATTACCGCTACTTCTATCCAGGCACGTCCTATTACGTGGCAAACGACAGCTCCTGAAGCCAGAAAACACACCATATAACCGAGGATCTACCATGACCGACGCTATCCAGACTGCCCCTGAAAGCTTCAGCCTTTCTTCCCTGACCGACCTGTATCGCACAGTGCAGGCAACCGAGTCCCACGCTCTTTCAATGATGCGTGTCCAGAGGGGGATCACCTCCTGGGGGAGCCGTCGTATAACTGACCGCCGAACTGAGGGGTTCACCGTCTTTCTGGATGCGCCGGATAACGCCAGCCGTATTACTGTTAAAACGGAGTTCGTGCTGAATGCAGCAAAGACCGGCCCTGATACGTCTAATGATCTGGTGGTGGAAGCGCGTGAACATTCAGGCTGGGATGAGAGCCGGAATTGTTTCACTGTTACCCGCGAGATCGGCGAACTGCGGGTTAATGCTGGTGGTGAAAATCATGCTGCTACACTTCGTCAGCTGTGGAAGCTGCTTCACGCGCAGGCAAAAGCCTACCAGTCCAGAAATACTGCCGGTAACGCCACCTGGCTTATGTTCTGATAAGCCCCGGGCATGGTAATGTGCGTCACGACATTACGCCGTGGCGCACTACGTTCGTTTAGAAGGAAATGAAGATGAAAATAAGCCAGCTGGAAGTCGGGATGAGTGTCTGGTCGGTTAGCCGGGTAAATATGGGCAACACCACACTTAAAACAGTTGTCGTCCACCCGGTCGTGATTGTCGAAGTCCATGATAACCACGTCATAGCCACCTGGAATGGTAACGCCCCGCGTCGTTTCGGTGAGTCCGTCGTTAAGGGCTGGAAGAAAGAAAAGCCGTTGCTGATCCGTGAAGGTTTCGGGCAAATGCGCCTGGCTACCAGGGAAGAGAAAGCGCTGGCTGGTAAGTAACCCCCTTCGTGACCTGTATGACCCGTGGTGTAATGGCTCCGACAACCTGGCAGTTTTCGCAACGCAACACTCTGCCGCAAATCACCCTCCACGGGGCCAGACAGGGAATACACGATGACCGATGCCATTCTCTCTGAAGAGCTGTACTTCAAATACCTCAACACCTACGAACGCGAAAGCAGGTTTCGCATTGACTCTTTTCGCTTTGATGGCGAGCCTCAGTGGACAACCAAATTCGGTCAAGCTCGCATCCGCCCTTCTCAGGTACGTGTACTGCTCTGCCGCTGCGGGGCAAACAACTGGAAAGACGATGGCAGGTTCGCCAATGAGTACTGCTGCGACAGCTGCGGACAGTTCGTGGAGGTGCTACAGCATAACGACCGTTGATTCGCGTCCCGGGGCCGGAGCTGATGGCTCACTGATAAACCATTTCAGACCGACATATTCATTCTGATAATACCCGACGTATCGCCTTCGTCACCTGCCGGGCCCGTGTTGTACTGGTATCAGTACAACATAAAACGAGATCACGGGGCGCATCATGCAGACACTGACCGACGTATTCAGCGATAAGGCGAATAAAGCCTTTCATTCGATTTTCGCCGATTTCCTGCCCACCAGCGCGGATGGGGTAATCACCTTTACGGTTCGCGGCTATGGCGGAAAAACTGCCTGCATGACCGTCCCCTCTGGAACCCCGGTTTTCGTCTTTGGCACTGAAGAGCTCGCCGACTTCCATCGCTCCGCCGTGGCGGGTGAATTCTACATCGTTGATCACGGTGGTTTCCGCACCCTGAATCAACAGGTAGAACGTGGCCGCGTCCCAGTCATCTACGACATCCTCTGAAGGGATCCGATTATGGCAATCGACACAGTTTACCGCCTGCGGCTCGATTTCGACGTGTATAACGGCGATGTCATCGACACCAAAGAGCAGGAAGACAAAGACCAGATCTCCATTGCGAAAATCACCCAATTTATCTTCGATGCCTCCGTTCGGCTCAAGCTTGATGCCTGCGAAACCAGCGATGGCGGGCCAGCACATGGGCCTTACTGTGTTCTTGAGCACTGCAACCGAGCTGTACTGGAACAGGCCGAAACTGAAATTAAACGCTATGTGAGACGCTTTAAAGGCCATTCACTGGAAGACTGATGAACCCGGTACATCCACCAGCATGAGGATGTACCTGACTTCGATAGCCGCTGCCGGGCTGTGCCTCCTGAGCAGCAGAGGACAAGGTACGGATATGCCAGACAATAAACCCCGGATGACTGCCGCTGAAATGACTGAGCGAGCCTATCACTTCTTCCTGGACGCAAAGGGTCTGTCCCCTCGTGCCGGGCAGGTAGACATGATGGCGTTTTGCAGCGCAGTCGTTAACGCTACCCCCGCTGAGGAGCAGTATCGCGTCGGGGTTATTGAGGCCGGTACGGGGACAGGGAAAACACTCGGGTATTGTCTGCCGCTGATCCCCCTGGCGATGGAAAAGCATAAGACGCTGATCATCTCCACGGCAACCGTTGCGCTTCAGGAACAAATCATCTCCAAGGATCTGCCAGAAATACAGGCGAGAGCGGGCCTGAGCTTCTCCTATGCGATGGCGAAGGGCCGTAGCCGTTACTTCTGCCAGATGCGCTGTGACGTTCATATGGAAAGCGAGATGAATGCCTATGGCTACATCCGCGATGATGTGGAGGATATCAGCAAGGCCTTTGCTGGTGGTCACTGGACAGGAGAGCGTGATTCCTATCCTGATGAGATCAATGAGGCGGTATGGGGTCGGGTCAATGCTATTGGCAGTCAGTGCCCTAAAAAGCGTTGCCCACATTATCACCGTTGTCCGTTCTTCCTCGCCCGCGCCCTGCTGGAGTCGGTGGATGTGGTTATCGCCAACCATGACATCGTATTGTCTGACCTGTCACTGGGAGGCGGTATTATCCTTCCCCCGCAGGAAGAGTCCATTTATGTGTTCGACGAAGGTCACCACGTTCCGCAGAAAGCAATTAACCACTTTGCGACCTCCGCCTCTCTCGATGCCAGCAGGCATTTCATGAGCGAAATCTTCGACATGGTAATGACCATGCCAGAGTCCTACGGCGGGACTATGGAAAAGCACGTGCAGCAGCTGGTGGAGCTTGCGGGCCATGCCGGTGATGAGCTCGGTGAGCTGCGGGGGACACTTTTACGCTCCCTGAACTGGCGAAACGATCACGAAATGCCAAATGGCACGGAATCGGACATCTATCGCTTCCCGGAAGGTTTCGTTCCTGAAGATATTGCGGCCCTGTTTAAGCCTGGGTTAAAGACAGTAAACGAGATGCAGAATATCGTTGTGAAAATGACGGCGATTGTAGATGAGGCCGGGCGGGATATCAGCGAGGAAGAACTGGCCCTTCAAAAGATGGCTGTCGGCGAGCTGGCAAATCGCCTGGCGGGTATGCATCAGGCTCTGGCCTCATACTGCGGGAATAAAACCGTCTCTGGTATGCCTATGGCCCGGTGGATTAACGTCCGTCGTACTAAACGCAGCACCGAAGTGGTGATTAATTGCAGTCCGGTCTATGCGGGCGAACACCTGAAATCCGAGCTCTGGTCGAAGGCTTATGCCACCATTGTGACCTCGGCAACAATCCGCTCCCTTAGCAAGTTTGACGCATTCCTGGAGCAGGCCGGTCTTCCAGTCGATACACCTACCCTGCTGGCCCGCAGCCCGTTTGATTACCAGAACAACGGCGTGTTGTTCATCCCCCGTATGCGCTCGGTTCCGACCAATCATGAAGAACATACGGCGGAGATCATCGAACTCCTTCCCAAACTGGTGCTTCGGCTTCAGGGTTGCCTCGTGCTGTTCGCCTCCCGCAGGCAGATGGAAGAAGTCAGCAAGGCGATGCCTCAACACATTTCACCGCTTCTGCTGATACAGGGGGCACTTCCAAAACGGGAAATACTGCTGCGCCATAAGCTCAGAATCGACCGTGGTGAGCCGAGCATTATCTTTGGTATGGCTTCTTTCAGTGAAGGGGTGGATCTGCCTGGCGTGTACTGCAACAACGTCATCATTGCCAAGCTGCCTTTTAGCGTTCCGACCGACCCGGTGGGCCAGACCCTGACGGAGTGGCTGGAGAAAAACGGGCGTGATGCTTTCCGGGAAATCTCGATACCGGAGGCCTGCCTCAAACTGACCCAGTCCGTTGGTCGGCTTATCCGCACAGAGAGCGATACCGGCGCGGTGACTATCCTGGATAAACGCCTGAAGACAAAAGCCTACGGGAAAGACATCCTCGCATCCCTGCCCCCTTTCAGGCGCGAAATTCGTTAATCAACAGTCGAGAGGTTGCTATGCATAAAATTGAATGCCCACGCTGTCTGGGTGGTAAGGGTGAGATCCGAGCGTTCCGGCACGTTCAAGGCGGTGTGTGTTTTCGCTGCAAGGGCCGGGGGTATGTCGAGGTGAAAACCATCCCGAAGCCTTCTATCCGGTTTGTTGCTATGCAGAAATGGGCAAATCCAGAGGACGTTAACTACAACAATGGGGATTTTATCAGGACGTTCTATTTCAAGGCCCGAAGTCAGGCTGAAGCAACAAAGAAGCTTCAGAAAAAACTCGGCGCGTCAGGTCGTGAGTTTTATGCCACTCCTGCGGATGATGTCCAGCAATAAATGGGGGCGTTTTGTAGTGGTTTATTCACTCTGAAATCTATCACTCTGGTTATGATTGGTTTCGAAACAAATGACAGGTGGTAACACATGAAAAACCAGGCTAAAACACAACATTCTGTTTTTAAGTTCATTCGAGCTGCGATTCCGGTAACAGTTCTATCGGCTATACAGTACGCTGTCATTTCTACATTGCTGGTGGTTGGAAAAATTGACCTTCAATGGTCGGAACTCGCTACATCACTTCCGTTATGTATTATTGCAATATTCTCAACAGCATTTGTATTTTACGACCCAAATGAATATGAGTACTTTCTTTCAGTGCTGGGAATGCTTACCGTTTGGGTTTTAGTGTTTATTGCATCAATACTCCTACTTGTAATCGCGCGAGGTTTTTCCTTCATCACAAGCAATTATGTAACATATGCTGAATTGGCTTCCTATTCCATACAGATAGGAATGATGATTGTATTTTACTTCAAGAGGGATAGTCTTAATCAACAGACCCTATAGATACAGTATTTCGCGATTAATATTATCATTGAACATTAACGCACAAAATTTACCCCCACGTCATACAAGGTTACCGATGCAATGAAAAATAAAATTATCGATGCAAAACTTGCATTTTTTAAAGTAGAGGGAACTCCAAGTACTGGTCACGTTGTGGTTATCGGGAAACCATCATCTGGGAAAAGTTTCTGCCTTACTGATGAAATAACGCGTTTGTTAAAAGCAGGTAAAAACCACGAAAATTAATTTGAATATTGCAAGCGGGGTTTGCTATGACATCAATTATTACCACTTTATATGAAAAACTTTCATTTCGTGTGCTCGCAGTTCCGCTGATTATTTTCAGCATTGAATTTTTGATATGGGCAGTGCTTATTCGAGAAAATGTTATATCCGGGGACTGGCCTTTGTATAGAACTTGTTTGTTCGCTTGTTTTTCCTCGCTGATTATAACTGGATTCACATTCCAGAATCCTGAAGGCAGTGATTTCCTAAAGGCAGCAGCAGGTCTCCTTGGATGTCTGGCCTTGGGGGGATTGATAATTATTATTTATTATATTGGCACTCTCGAATTTCCGATTATCACTGCCAAGATGGTTTGGATTTTCATGATGGCAAGCTTTACGTCTCAGCTTTTCACTTGCCTGATGAAATCGATGACTGATTAATTTGAAGTTCAGCAAAAACAATTGCAGAGCAAAGTTATTTATTCACTCATTTTGCGATCTAAGTATGCTTACGCTGAAGTAACCGAAAAGTACCTTTCTTGAAAAGTTTTTTCGGGATTTTAGGAGAAATGGATAATGGCATTCTCACTTACTTTCCATCAATACATTCTGGAGTAATAACATGTTTACTTTAGTTCTCGTGATTGGGCTTTATTCAAGTGGTCTTAATCCAAGTGGTGTCACCTCTCAGAAAATACCTGACTACAAAACCTATGATGAATGCCAGAGTGCCGCGCCTAAAGCAAAGCGTGGGGAAACTATCACCATCTTAAGTTATTGCATTCCCCAGCCTGCGGATAAGACAAAGGCGTAAAGGCTTCGCTATATGTGAATTATCGAAGGGGTGTCCATTTCATACCCGATTACTTCGTCAATTGTCGACCGGTGGGATAATAGGATTAAAACAGTTTTTAGCTTCACGATATTATGGAGAAACCGCCGTCATGCACCCATTCGATTCGGTCAGAGTAAAACTGAGTTTTGCCGGAAAGCCACCAGCGGCTTTACTGCAAAGCGCCCTATTTCTTGAAAATCAGCGTCCCGAATCCTCCAGTTGGAGCGACCCGGGCACGGCGGGTAATACACTGCTTCGCGACATCCTCCGGTCACAACCGGTTGAACTGAGCACTCTACAAGGCGTGGTTAATCTGACTACTGGCAACCTCGGTAAAGCCGAATGTAGTGAGTTGCTTGCACTGATGGGCCTTCGTAGCTTCGGTGAAGAAGCTGCTGAGTTAATGGTTCGCAATGCGTCAATGGTTTTTGCGAGTGGACAGGCTAATGCAAAGAACCTGATTCGCATGGAAGTCACTAAATCACACCTTACTTCTGATAAGCAGGTCATTGTCAGTACTGAAACCCTTGAGCGGCGTATGTACGTCATGAACAGCAACGGTATCTGCTTCGTCGTTGAGCCTGAGATCTGCCTTGATGCCGAGAAACTGCCGGGCGCGGATTTCTTTATCACTGAAGACGAAATGGATGCTGCGGGCGTGAGCCGCTGGGGTGAAAACGGCAGTCAGCACTGGCGATGCATGGTTACCTGGTTCAATGGCAGTAGCACCATCATGAACGAAATGGGACACATGTACGAGCTCGGTGATGAACCTGAAATTCGGCTCAATAGCTTCGGTGGATAAAGCCCACCAGCGAGGAAATACGATGAGACACGATAACGTCAAGCCCTGCCCTTTCTGCGGTTGTTCATCTATCCGGGTTCGGGAGATTTCGAATAATTTTCGCGCCTGCTGCAATTCCTGTGAGGCCACGGTGGCGTTTCAGGACTCCGAACAAGCCGCTGTGACGCGCTGGAATACCCGCGCTGAAGAGAAACAATCTGGCGGACTCCAGTCAGCATAAATTAAGCCCCGGGCTGCTCTGGGCCTGAATACCGATAAGAGGAAACACCGACATGAAATTTTACATCAGCGACGTTTTATGGAAATCCGGGCAGGCATTCATTTTCTCGTTTGTCACTGCTCCGGCAGTTGCGTTACTGCTCATTCTGTTCTGCACAGTTCTTACCAGTTCACCATCCAAGGTCTTCCTCGATCAGGCCCGTAGTCTGGTTGGAAATGCCACCAGCACCTCGGTCATGGTTTGCCCTGAAGAGAAATCAGTGTTTGCCGCGTTCCGCTCCTCAGAATGCCAGCGACACGTGGTGAATGCCGATGATGCCATTAAACAATGGGACTCGCTGTTGCTCAAAGGCTACCTGATAGTGGCGGGTATCGCTCTTATCTGCTGGATGGTAAGCGAGGCAGTTAACTACCGCAGAAAGCCGTGGCGCTATGGGATCCGTCCCTCTGATATGACATTTAGCTATACAAAACTCGTGCCGAAAGAATCCGATGATGACGCGGATAAATAACCACTCATTTAGCACGGCAGACAGCCGGTCAATGCCAGCAGCACAGGGGGCAGTATGGGTAGACCTACAGGCAATATCGTCAGACTCACAAAATCAACAGGCCGCAGCAGCGACTTTTTCGGGCCATGTGAGTTGTGTGGAAAACATATGTCAGAAGCATTCCGTACCCGAAAAGCGCGTGAGTGGCAGCGTGAAAATGGCGAACTCTATTACGGCCATGATTCCGCCGTCATGTATGCACATGAAAAATGCATTCTGAATCTGGAAAGCAAATTTACCTCAAATTAACGACTGGTGAGATTTATGAAAATACCTCTGGGTAAGACGTTCCCAATTTTTTTTATCTTATTGGTGGTGGTGCTGGGGGGCGCTATCGCCGAGAAACTGCTATGGGAGGGACACCTCTATCCCGATTTTCTTATCAGTGATGCCTATGTGGCGAAAGATACTCAATTGCAGGCCAGTAACGACACAACACTGTTGAAGCAGTGCTACGCTCAGCACTTAACTGGATGTGAAAAGTATTATAGAAGCTTCAGCCAACTGGAGGTCAGGGGTAACGATCTCAAGTCGCTGTGTAAAGTCCTGACAAATAACACTGATCTGGACGTCTTTCAGAGTGATGCTCAATTGCTGGTTCGTTGCTCACGATGGAATGTTTTCCGTGTAATTCCATTTAAACCTACAGATAACGCAACTGATAAATTTAAGCCAATGGTCGATATGGTTGGGAGCTGGATGGCCTACAACCGGCTCTCAAAAGAGCTACTTCATGAAGATCCGGTCGATATCTTTTTTGTTGGACTGGATGAGGGAAAAAAGCAACTATCCCTGAAATATTGCTTTACCGGGGTTGATCAAATTCCTCCTCAAGTAGCTTTCCAGCGATGTGACACCGAGTCGGATACGACTAAAACCCAGAGTGACAAATCATGATGACATTTCTCGCTAATTTGCATCGCCATACTACGGCCTGCCGCAGCTTCGCATTCTTCACTCTGGTCTCCGGCCCGGCGATTGCTTTATTTATCACGTTCATCTGCATGAACTATTCAGGTTCACCTTCAGCGCATCTGGTTAGTGCAGCCAGGGCTGTCATTGATGGTGCTCCGGTCGGCAAACTAATGGTATGTACCGAAGAGCCACAATCCACGACTCCCCCGACACTTATCGAATCTCCCTGCGTTCGCGAGGCGGTCGATGAATCAATAGTAACCGCGAAGTGGGATTCAAACTTCCGAATGGTTTACGCAATGCTTGCTCTGCTTTCTTCTGTTATCTGGTGTCTAGTGAGCGCCACACGAGCGAACATATTCAAGGACGCTAAACCCCCTACTCGATAAGCCTGTCAATTCTCAAATAAAATGATGAAAAGTTGTGAAATTAAGGAGTGATGATGAACATAAATTACAGTATTAATAACAGTGTGCTCATGATGATGAGTGAGTTTATGATTACAGCTTTTGTAATCGTAATACTTTTTGTGATTGTATTAGTATATAACAAAGCGTTTAAGTCTGAATTAAGCATAAAAATATTTTGTTTTAGTCAGTTAACAGCCAT
Source organism: Citrobacter sp. CFNIH10 (assembly GCF_002934585.1). Taxonomy (NCBI): domain Bacteria; kingdom Pseudomonadati; phylum Pseudomonadota; class Gammaproteobacteria; order Enterobacterales; family Enterobacteriaceae; genus Citrobacter; species Citrobacter sp. CFNIH10. The sequence goes on along the minus strand of NZ_CP026216.1, from coordinate 3,030,623 downwards.
TTTCATTTCCGTATTAGAAATAACAACAAAAAGAACAAATGCTGGAAGTATCAGTATTACATGGAGTGACGGCATCCATCAGTTTTATACTCACGTTTTTCTGGGGTTTGCTTTTTCTTTCTTACTTTTTTTGCTTGGTCTTTATGACTACAAAATGAAAGGCAACAAAGATGGTTTAAAGGATTGCAAAAAACATGTTTTACCGTGTTTCATAGGGAGTTGGTTCGTATTAATAATATTCTTTTTCTCCGCTTCGCCTTTGCGCTATGAGGAGAATTTGATTACGGATGCTCGCGTCGTAGCTTCGGATCCCAATCGAACCACAATTATCTATGCTGATGGGTTCTACTGGCTATTTGATATGGATAGAAATGAATTTGATAAGTCTATATCCAGAGAGATAGTCAGAGGCAACTACAAGATGTTATGTACTTCAGATACACCAGCTACCTGCTGGGCGGGCAGAAAATTCCCCAAAAACACATCACTGGATAAAGTTTTATGAAAGATTGTAACGCTGAGAAATATAGCTATTCATGTCTTTTCGCAGCGGTATTTAGACCAGGTGAAATGCCTGTCATTTCCGCGTTCCGGGCGCGGTATTGGGCTCTAATCATTCGATGGGCATTGCGTTTCGGTTACACCGTTTGCCTGATTGGCAGCACTGGAACCGGAAAAAGTTACCTCATCGAAAGAACGCTACCAGGACGGATCATTGATGCCCGACTGTTACTGGTAAAGAATGATTGGCATGGCCCTGTGCCATTCAGTTTGCGCGGTGCAAAGCCCGGCCCAGTTGGCATTGATGAGTCGTCCAGCTTTTCAGAGGAAACGCTGCGTCAGAACGCGGAGAACCTGAAAGAAAGAGGGGTAGTGTATACAGCACAAAGCATTGATAAAGCAGCTAAAGTTGCAGCCAACCTGCCAAACAGGCGTGTGTTGCTTATCATGATTGGAAAAACGTAGCCTCTGCGGTCTAGGCCATCTGACCTGCTGAACTGACGCAGTAGACTCTCTCGGAGGCAAACAAATTTGCTGGTGGGATAAAATGGGCGCATACTTAAAGCACGTGTAATCGACACGTGCTTTTTTATTGGAGGACACATGCAGGCTACAGCTGCTCGCCAGAAAAAAACCGTCAGTGTCACCCTTGAGCCAATGCTCGTACAGCAGGCAAAAGACGCTGGGATTAACTTGTCCGCCACGCTGGCAGAAGCGCTTCAGAGCAAACTGAAGGCCAGTGCAGCGGAAGAATGGAAACGACAGAATCGTGCTGGTATTCAGGAGTTGAACCGCATCACTGAAGAGCATGGGTTACTGTCTGACGAATACAGGACGTTCTGATAATGCAATATACCGTTTACCGCAATCCCGGCAACAGCCAGGCATACCCTTACCTGCTGGATATACAGAGCGACATCATTGGCGAGTTAAATACCCGCCTGGTGATCCCCCTTCATCGGCTTAAAAAAGGAGCCTCGGCCCCGGTTGCGCGATTAACTCCGGTCATACAGGTGGAAGGGAATGACGTTATCCTGATGACGCATGAAATGGCTTCAGTCCGCGTGAAGCAGCTCGGTCAGGCGGTCATGGACGCATCTCCGTTCCGGCACACTATCAAAAGTGCGGTGGACTTCCTGCTGGATGGTTTCTGACAGAGATAATGAGCGAGAAAATGATGAAGCAAAATGAACTGCTGGAAGTGGCAAAAGCCATGCGCGATTATATTGATGCCCTCCCTACCGATGTCGTTGCAGCATTACCGGTGATGCCGGGATTTGATCGAGACTGGGCCGACGAAGTCATTTACGAAGCCGAATCCGCCAGCAAATAACCCCCCGTCTGCGCCCGTTTCATCTGAATTCGGGCCGTCACAATCTTTCTGATTTTATTGAGAAAACAGCCTCTTTTTGTCCCCTTTTTTCCTTCGTCAGCAGACTCAGTCGTTCGATAATAAAAACAGACCAACACAACCACTGAGGTGTTTCATGTTAGCGATTATCCCGGCAGCAGGCACTGACAAGGTTTTTAAAACCTCCCTCAAACACGTGCTCGATGAGGACTTCCTGTTTGCAATGGCTTCAAAAGCAAGCGCGACGTACATTTCATCCCATATCAGCGATGACGGTGAGGGCACAGTGTTTTTCAGTCTGAGCGACTGGGATAACCTCAAGCCTTCCTTATCGGCTGATGGCTGGGATGGCGATACGATGCCCGGCTTCATTGATTTGCTGGATGCAATCGCAGCGCAGGGCTATAACACCGTCGAATTCCACATTTCTCACCCACTGGTGGTTGGCGCGGTCTGGTTCACCGATGAGTATTACTTCACGGTTACCCCGCTGGCGTATGACCTTGCCACGCTGGATGGTCAGTTTGTTCTGCCGGATGGCTCTTCCTACCGGCTGGATGACCTTGATGAAGTCAGCTATGACGAAATGACCGACTACTTTGACGGCATTATCGAAGTCGATGGCGATACCATGCTGGGTGTAAAGCGTAACGACGATGACACCGTAAACGTCAGCAAAATCGAAAGCTAACCCCTCCTCCCCGGTGTCGGTATCCGCCGCGCCGGGCTATTTTCCTGCCATCATCCTCTGGAGTGTTTCATGAAAGACCGTTTTTATCTGGTCGGCACTGTTGCAAAGTTAGCGATGAGGCAGCCTTTTGTCTTATTCAAAGGCCTTACATTTCAAAAACTCTGCTTACCAGGCGCATTTCGCCCAGGGGATCACCATAATAAAATGCTGAGGCCTGGCCTTTGCGTAGTGCACGCATCACCTCAATACCTTTGATGGTGGCGTAAGCCGTCTTCATGGATTTAAATCCCAGCGTGGCGCCGATTATCCGTTTCAGTTTGCCATGATCGCATTCAATCACGTTGTTCCGGTACTTAATCTGTCGGTGTTCAACGTCAGACGGGCACCGGCCTTCGCGTTTGAGCAGAGCAAGCGCGCGACCATAGGCGGGCGCTTTATCCGTGTTGATGAATCGCGGGATCTGCCACTTCTTCACGTTGTTGAGGATTTTACCCAGAAACCGGTATGCAGCTTTGCTGTTACGACGGGAGGAGAGATAAAAATCGACAGTGCGGCCCCGGCTGTCGACGGCCCGGTACAGATACGCCCAGCGGCCATTGACCTTCACGTAGGTTTCATCCATGTGCCACGGGCAAAGATCGGAAGGGTTACGCCAGTACCAGCGCAGCCGTTTTTCCATTTCAGGCGCATAACGCTGAACCCAGCGGTAAATCGTGGAGTGATCGACATTCACTCCGCGTTCAGCCAGCATCTCCTGCAGCTCACGGTAACTGATGCCGTATTTGCAGTACCAGCGTACGGCCCACAGAATGATGTCACGCTGAAAATGCCGGCCTTTGAATGGGTTCATGTGCAGCTCCATCAGCAAAAGGGGATGATAAGTTTATCACCACCGACTATTTGCAACAGTGCCGTTCCACGCACCATTAGGGCCGGAAGGGCGGCCTGCCGATGGTGCTTGTTTATCCATCAAGCGGATAACAAAATCCAGTTTTTTAGTTTGGGCCAATACATCATGCAGTTGTTGAGGCTCAAAACCGTGTTCACGCACCATTTTGTCAACAAATCGGGCAGTGTCGGCGTTATAAGCAAAATCACCGTTTTGCAAATGCCCCACATGTTGCGGCTCAAGCAAGAAACCGCTCTGTATCAGGCCCGCCGAGGGCTCGGCAGCAACAGGAGGTGTCGGTTTGCTACTACAGGCAGAGAGCAACGTAAGTAAGGGAACAATAATAGCCAGATAGCGGGTAATGACTCCAACTTAATGATAGTGTTTTATGTTCAGATAATGCCCGATGACCTTGTCATGCAGCTCCACCGATTTTGAGAACGACAGTGACTTCCGTCCCAGCCTTGCCAGATGTTGTCTCAGATTCAGGTTATGTCGCTCAATGCGCTGAGTGTAACGCTTGCTGATAACGTGCAGCTTTCCCTTCAGGCGGGATTCATACAGCGGCCAGCCATCCGTCATCCATACCACGACCTCAAAGGCCGACAGCAGGCTCAGAAGACGCTCCAGTGTGGCCAGAGTGCGTTCACCGAATACGTGCGCCACAACCGTCTTCCGGAGCCTGTCATACGCGTAAAACAGCCAGCGCTGGCGCGATTTAGCCCCGACGTATCCCCACTGTTCGTCCATTTCCGCGCAGACGATGACGTCACTGCCCGGCTGTATGCGCGAGGTTACCGACTGCGGCCTGAGTTTTTTAAATGGCGGAAAATCGTGTTGAGGCCAACGCCCATAATGCGGGCGGTTGCCCGGCATCCAACGCCATTCATGGCCATATCAATGATTTTCTGGTGCGTACCGGGTTGAGAAGCGGTGTAAGTGAACTGCAGTTGCCATGTTTTACGGCAGTGAGAGCAGAGATAGCGCTGATGTCCGGCGGTGCTTTTGCCGTTACGCACCACCCCGTCAGTAGCTGAACAGGAGGGACAGCTGATAGAAACAGAAGCCACTGGAGCACCTCAAAAACACCATCATACACTAAATCAGTAAGTTGGCAGCATCACCAAAAAAGGCGAGTTAGCTACTGCCAACTCGCCTCAGATAAAACCAACCGGTGCTGGTTTAGATATCAACCCTGCGCAGGGGATTGCTGCATCGTCCAGTTGAGCACTTGAGTGGCTAACTGGTCACTGGCCAGGCCAAAGGCCTGAACCACCTCGTTCATCTCGTTACCTTTTATCGGTTGGCGAATGTCAAACTGGCGAGTCGCAATAATCCTACGATCTGAAATTCTTACCAGCCGAGCATCAAAACGGATCAGCACTTCGCTGCTACCAACATGGTATACCCCTTGGAACGCGGACAGATCACCACTCAACTCCACATCAGCCTGCAAGCTATCATCGTCGCTACTGACTGCACGGATTCGCCCATCGCTACGGAACGCCTGAATAAGACGATTGCGCACCAAAATCGGCGCCGAATCACTCCAACGGGAGTTTTTATAAACCGCAATCTCCTGGCCCTGAGGCTGCACCGCTATGCGTGAGCTATTAAGAAACTGGTTCGTCGCCGGTTGTGAAACCCGTAATGACCAGTTTACTGTCTGCGCGTGTGGCACACTGACTGCAGGTGGCACCGGCAGAAGATAAACTTGTGATACAGGGGCCGAAGGTAAAATGGTGCAGGCAGAGAGCAGTATCGCCCCCCCGGATATCATCAATAGCCACACGCGGCGGCCTGCATAGCGCATCACATTAAAAGAGAGCATTAAGGCGTAAACTCCTGTGTTCTTTCACGGCCGCGCAACAAGGCCGCTGGGTTTTCTTCCAAACGAGAAACGGCGGCACGTAATGTCGCTAATGTTCTGCGCAGCTCATCTACTGCCGGCCCCAGCTCATTCATCCCTTGCATCCCGTTATTGAGTGAGGTTTTATTTTCACTCACCAATTTATTGAGGATGGTACTGGTATTTTGCAACGATGCCATGGTTTTGGCGGCATCACTGACCAGTTGTTTCCCCTGCCCATCCATTAAGCCGTTAGCATTACGCAGCAGGCGATTGGTTTGAGTCAGTGTCTCATTAGCCTGTTTACTGGCCTGCGCCAACTGCTGCAACAGGGTACGGAGATCACCACGTTGATCAGCCACAGTTTGGGTGACCAGCGCGAGATTATCCAGTGTCGTTACTAGGCGCTGCTGGTTATCCGGTGCCAGCAACTGGTTCAAACGCACCAACACTTCATTCGCATTGGTCATGAAATTCTCACCGTTAGCCAGTAACTGGCTCATCGGCGAAGGGGTAGCAATAATGATAGGAACCTCGTCATCTTTGCCCTCCAGCAACGGGCTGGTCTGGCTGCCACTGCTGAATTGAATATTTGAGGTGCCGGTAATACCCGCGACGGTGAGACGAGCTTGGGTATCTTCGCGTATCGGAGTAGATGCAGAAACGCGAATACGTGCCCAAACCTTATTCGGATTGTCTCGGTCCAGGCGTAATTGCGTCACCTCACCGACTCGAATCCCGCTGTACTGAACGGTGCTACCCTGTGACAGGCCACTCACAGGCTCATTGAAAACGATATCGTACAATCTGAACTGGCGATCAGAACCGGAATTTGTCAGCCATAGGCAAAACAGCAGCGCGGCACTCACCACAATAAGAGTGAACAAACCAATAACGACATGATGAGCACGGGTTTCCATATTACAACCTCTCTCCACTGTTAATTGCCGCTGCCTGATAAGCAGCCCGGCCACGTGGGCCATGAAAATACGCCTGAATCCAGCCATCATCAGTCGCTGCAACTTTATCCAGAGTATCAACCACCAGCACTTTTTTCTGCGAAAGCACCGCCACACGATCACACAGTGTATACAGCGTATCCAGATCGTGGGTCACCAAGAATACCGTTAGATTGAGGGCATCCCGCAGGGTGCGGATCAAACTGTCAAACGCCGCCGCACCAATGGGATCAAGACCCGCAGTCGGTTCATCAAGAAACAGAATATCCGGGTCCAGTGCTAAGGCACGGGCTAGCGCAACACGCTTGACCATACCACCCGACAGAGATGCTGGATACTTACTGCCAGTGCCCGGCGGTAGCCCAGCCAGTGCCAGTTTAACCTGAGCCAATCGCTCAGCCTCAGACCGGGGTAATCCGGCGTTTTCTATTAATGGTAATGCCACGTTCTCGGTCACGGTTAGAGAACTGAACAGTGCGCCTCGTTGAAATAATACGCCGAATCGGCGCTCGACCATGGCGCGGGATTGACCTGACAGTGCCATTAAATCCTTGCCAAAAACATGAATTTTCCCGTCAGTCGGACGACGTAACCCAACAATACTGCGTAACAGAACAGATTTACCGGTACCCGAGCCACCAACCACGCCAAGAACTTCGCCGCGCTTAACATCAAGATTCAACCCTTGATGCACGCACTGTACGCCAAAGCAGTTAACCAGATCGCGAATTTGAATGATTGCATCTTGCGTCATTTGGCTCACCACCCCATTTCCATGAAAAATAGCGCTGCCACGGCATCAAGCAAAATCACCACAAAGATCGAATGCACCACACTGGTGGTGGTATGAACCCCGACTGATTCAGCACTACCGGTTACTTTGAACCCCTCCAGACAGCCAATAATAGCAATCAGGAAAGCAAAAATAGGGGCTTTACTTATTCCCACCAGAAAATGCTGCAACCCATTACTGTTTTGCATAATCGACAAAAACATAGTGGGAGAGATATCCAGTGTTAAGGCACACACCACCATGCCACCGAAAATACCGCAAACCATGCCAATAAAGGTTAGCATCGGCAGAGAGATCAATAGTGCCAAGACGCGCGGTAGCACCAACAGTTCGACCGGATTCAAGCCCAGTGTTTGGATAGCATCAATCTCTTCATTGGCTTTCATCAAGCCAATTTCAGCGGTAAAAGCACTGGCTGTTCGCCCTGCCATCAGGATCGCGGTAAGCAGTACCGCAAATTCACGTAGAAAAGAAAATACCACCAAATCGACGGTAAAAATGCCCGCGCCGAAAGTAGTGAGTACGGTTGCACCGAGAAAGGCGATAACTGCCCCCACCAAAAAGGTGAGCAACATAATGATCGGCACAGCATTGAGGCCAATCTGTTGAATATTGGCAATTAATGAGGTAATGCGCCAGCGGGAGGGGCGAAAAAGTGTTCCCAGCAAGGTTTCCAGCGCCAGACCAATAAAGCCCAATAGTGACTTAATATCTTGCCATAAGTTATCTACCGAACGGCCGGTATTAGCCAGCATCTCAAGCCAAAACCGTGTGGGTTTTTCAGACAACTCAGGGGTTAAGTCAGGCAATACATGGCTTACCGTTTCAAGTAATATCCTCCGCTCTTCTGGCAATTTAGGCGCAAGTTCGCGTAAATTTGCTACACGGTCCTCACCCAGAAGCAGAGCTAACAACGTTGCACCGGCGGTATCTAACGCCCCCAGTTGGTTGAGATCAAATACCCCCCCACTGGGCATATTAGCGCGCAATTGCGCAACGCGCGGCTCCAAAACGCAGTAATGCGCCAACACCCAGTCCCCCCGGATATAAACTCTGGGGGGCTGAGCCGCGCTATCGAGATCAAGTTGTGCGGGGGACGTTTGCTCAGTCATTGCTCAGACCTTACCTATTTCAAACTCTAATGTTTCAAACCCTAAATAGGTATATCACACAGTTAAGTAAGAGTAATGACTGTTTAATTAATGAAGTGTTAACCACACCCTAATCAGTGAGGTGTGGCACGCTGTTTGCCCAATTGCCGTATTTTCCTCTCTGGCAGGGTAAACCAAACGGGCACTGTTGCAAATAGTCGGTGGTGATAAACTTATCATCCCCTTTTGCTGATGGAGCTGCACATGAACCCATTCAAAGGCCGGCATTTTCAGCGTGACATCATTCTGTGGGCCGTACGCTGGTACTGCAAATACGGCATCAGTTACCGTGAGCTGCAGGAGATGCTGGCTGAACGCGGAGTGAATGTCGATCACTCCACGATTTACCGCTGGGTTCAGCGTTATGCGCCTGAAATGGAAAAACGGCTGCGCTGGTACTGGCGTAACCCTTCCGATCTTTGCCCGTGGCACATGGATGAAACCTACGTGAAGGTCAATGGCCGCTGGGCGTATCTGTACCGGGCCGTCGACAGCCGGGGCCGCACTGTCGATTTTTATCTCTCCTCCCGTCGTAACAGCAAAGCTGCATACCGGTTTCTGGGTAAAATCCTCAACAACGTGAAGAAGTGGCAGATCCCGCGATTCATCAACACGGATAAAGCGCCCGCCTATGGTCGCGCGCTTGCTCTGCTCAAACGCGAAGGCCGGTGCCCGTCTGACGTTGAACACCGACAGATTAAGTACCGGAACAACGTGATTGAATGCGATCATGGCAAACTGAAACGGATAATCGGCGCCACGCTGGGATTTAAATCCATGAAGACGGCTTACGCCACCATCAAAGGTATTGAGGTGATGCGTGCACTACGCAAAGGCCAGGCCTCAGCATTTTATTATGGTGATCCCCTGGGCGAAATGCGCCTGGTAAGCAGAGTTTTTGAAATGTAAGGCCTTTGAATAAGACAAAAGGCTGCCTCATCGCTAACTTTGCAACAGTGCCTTCCTGAATACTCCAAGCTCATTAATCAAGGTATCGTGCCTGAAAAACTAAGTACGGGGGCTATTCACTTCCACGAAACGGCAAAGAGCGACATTGCTCAAGCCTGTTGTGAGTTGTATCAGCAATCACCTGAAAATAGTCGCGTCATGGCACCGACCAAGTGACCTGCCCCCACGATTAGATACAACACTCAGTTAGTAACGTCGGAATCTTCATTCTCAGAATGACCCTTTCTCCAGCCCGCTGCAAATTCAGACGGTGTCTGATAATTCAGCGTGGAGTGCGGGCGGCATTCGTTATAATCCTGCCGCCAGTCATTAATAATTTTCCTGGCATGAACGATATCGCTGAACCAGTGCTCATTCAAACATTCATCGCGAAATCGTCCGTTAAAGCTCTCAATAAATCCGTTCTGCGTTGGCTTGCCCGGCTGGATTAAGCGCAACTCAACACCATGCTCAAAGGCCCATTGATCCAGTGCACGGCAAGTGAACTCCGGCCCCTGGTCAGTTCTTATCGTCGCCGGATAGCCTCGAAACAGTGCAATGCTGTCCAGAATACGCGTGACCTGAACGCCTGAAATCCCAAAGGCAACAGTGACCGTCAGGCATTCCTTTGTGAAATCATCGACGCAGGTAAGACACTTGATCCTGCGACCGGTGGAAAGTGCGTCCATGACGAAATCCATCGACCAGGTCAGATTGGGCGCCGCCGGACGGAGCAGCGGCAGACGTTCTGTTGCCAGCCCTTTACGACGTCTTCTGCGTTTTACGCTCAGGCCACTGAGGTGATAAAGCCGGTACACGCGCTTATGATTAACATGAAGCCCTTCACGGCGCAGCAACTGCCAAATACGACGGTAGCCAAAACGCCTGCGCTCCAGTGCCAGCTCAGTGATGCGCCCTGATAAATGCGCATCAGCAGCCGGACGGTGAGCCTCATAGCGGCAGGTCGACAGGGATAAACCTGTAAGCCTGCAGGCACGACGTTGCGACAGACCGGTCGCATCACACATCAACATCACGGCTTCCCGCTTCTGGTCTGTCGTCAGTACTTTCGCCCAAGAGCCACCTGAAGCGCCTCTTTATCCAGCATGGCTTCGGCAAGCAGCTTCTTGAGTCTGGCGTTCTCTTCCTCAAGCGACTTCAGGCGCTTAACTTCAGGCACCTCCATACCGCCATACTTCTTACGCCAGGTGTAAAACGTGGCATCGGAAATGGCATGCTTGCGGCAGAGTTCACGGGCGGGTACCCCAGCTTCGGCTTCGGCTTCGCGGAGAATACTGATGATCTGTTCGTCGGAAAAACGCTTCTTCATGGGGATGTCCTCATGTGGCTTATGAAGACATTACTAACATCGGGGTGTACTAATCAACGGGGAGCAGGTCACTATTGCCTTCTTTTATGAATTTTACTCAGAAGAAGTTAACCTTTAATCCACGCTAAATCAATTGCTTCCAAGCGTACATCATTTCGCTAAGTAAGCGCTCTAGCGGTTTCGCGCCCGCAAGACCGTGGTTAAAAACTTAATAAGAAATACTAAACGTTAAATCAGCTTATACTGTTGATGGATAGTGCAGGTGTTTGGGAGATTTATTCGTGGATTAACTAAAACCTGCAATTCAGTAACAGCCAAAGTCAATGTCCGTTTTTGGCACAAAGCCGAGATCCGACGAAGTGGTACTTTCCGTGAAAGTTGTGGTGCGATTAATTTGCAACACGTGGTAAGGAGCGGTTGCAATGTGGTGGTAAATTAAGTGCAATTAATCAAGAAGGTGAATCAATGAGTGAACAACTGAACTGTCAAAGCCGCATGGATGCGGCGACAACTCTGTACTTGCCGCAAATAACTATCCCCGTCCTGCTAAACCAATGACGTAACTCCTATCTCTCCCGACTTGTTGGAACAAGTCGCACTCACAAGGTGCAATTAAACACTGAACAAAAATTCATGGATGAATGGTTACCGCCGAAGGACTCGGCGCAAATAAAAAACGTACATACCATTATACACAGTATGTACGTTTGAAATGAAAGCCGCTGACGTTATATGTAAAGCCCTGTCACTCACTCACACGCGAATAGACACTGTTTTTACTATATACTCCATCAGGGCGTTTTATTTTATTTCGACAGATATTTAATATTAGACTCTATCAAATAAGTAAGCCTACGGCCATTTCTAACCGTCAGCAGTATAATCACCACAAAAATTACGGCAAGTATAAAAAATATTAGAGCAGTACTTTTTATAATATATTTAATATAATTGGATTTAAGATCATTTCCCGACTTCCAAGCAGAAAGAGGATTTGAAGCAAGCGCACCAGACTTGTAACCAATGTCATAAATATGGTAATCAATAGCTTTATAAAGTTGTGAATCAAACAGTGTGTTTTTGTCTTTGACACTATCCTCTTTATATTCAGGCATTAACAAAACCAAGTTTCCAAGATGATTTTTATAATTGCTATCAGATACTTTTTCAGCAGTAATTATTACACCTCTGAGTAACAGGCCATCGATATCTCCCAGTTTTTTTGCAGTAGCTGGTTTAGGATCTGCAAGTGCTTTTTCAACTGACTTTCTTAGTAAACTCCCTCTGTCTCCATAGATTTCATACAAAGAGTCCAAGTCTCCAGTTTTCATAGCAGTACTTATTTTGTCGGTATTGTATTTATAATTATGAGGCTCATCACCAAATGCAGCAATAAATAAATTAAACCCTACAAACAATACTATGCAACTTGTCATTATCTCAAGTTGTAAACCATTCCCATTAATAATTGCCCCTAGTATTACAATCAATATACATACACCCACACCAACTCTTCCATATATGGAAATAAATGATCCTATCGTATCAAAAGCATTTTCAGGAACTAACTCATTGGAGCGTAGAATGTTGAATATATCGTCAGAAACCTGTTTGACTTGCTCATCTACTGGCATGTCTGATGGAATACAAAACCATAATATTAGAAATATAATAGCGAAGATTAGAGATATAGCTAAGGTAAAATATATAGCTCTATCACGCTTCCGTCTAATAGCATTCTCAACATCATCATATGGATTACTTTGTCTGATTCTAGCCATAGCACATCCTCTAAATTTAACTATTATTTGGAAGACAGTTCTTTTGCTACCATAAAACGCTTCTCCTTCCATTGCGCTGCGCGAGCTTCAAGCTGGGTATGTTGCGTCTTGGCTCGGTCGTGGATTTTTTTAATTTCTCGACCGGCCTCATTGATCTGGTTTGATATGTAATCAATTGTCTCAACATCATATACAGTACGATTAGCTGTTTTGGCTACACGAATACTGCTCTCTTTTACTAACAAAGCTTGACGTCTGGCTTGTTGATTTACAGAATCACCAATTGCCTGAATCAGTAATGAGCTTTTATCACTCCTTTCGGCCTGGTCAATAATAAGATGGCTGCGTTTAGAAGATGGTATCGTTACTTTAATAATAGTTTCAAACTGGTCTACCATCGAGAGGTTATTGAACTTCATCATTTTCATCATCTTTAGGTCTTCAAATGCCTTTTGTTGTTCCGTGATCATGTCATTTCGACGTTTTGTTATGAGGGCGATTTGATGTTCAATATTCATTGCTTCCATGCTCAGCATGGTATTATCAGGCTGATTTTTTAGTTCCTTACGAATAGAAGCCTGAACTGTTTGTAACTTCTCCAGAATGTAATAGGCAGCTACAATGTTAACCCCTGTATTTTTTACACTAGTTAAAGCTTGGTCATACATTCCATCAATATTTTTATTCATTTCAAACAACCCCTCCGATATGCTTTCGATATCCGAGGTTAAAATATCGATTTGTCCTTTAACTAAATCAAATCTTGACATTGCACTAAAATGAAGACCGATGGCTTTCATTATGAAAGGCCCAACATACGGTATCCGTGACAGTTTCTTTTGAAGATAACTTGGTTCGACTGCATTACTGACTTCACGAGCCAGTGCAACAATCTCATTCAGAGTCTCTCCCTTCTTGCCCTGAGATGATGAGCTGACGCTGAGAAGGAGGTTATCAAGATAATTAATATCAGTAGTGTCCTCCAATCGTCCAAAGTTATGCGCGGCATCAATATCACCAATCTGGAAAGATCTGACTGCATCTTTTATTGATGATTCCATACTTACATCAACAGCATATTTATCAAATTCCTTAGCCACTTTGACATCTAATATATCAATACTATTTATGATCTTCATGTTATCTCACCTTATGTTCTTATTTAATTTATTGACCAGCTTCTTGAATTTTTCATGAGCCACTTCATCAATACCACTACAAACACCACTGGCGTTGATGTTCTTAGCCTGCCCTTCCCACATAGGTAATAAATTATCTTTAATATCTCGAAGGCTATCTTTTACATCGACAGCTGTTTCATAGCTCATTTGTGCTTGAACCTGACTTAGTTTTAAACCAACAAGAACTCCCTGAAAGTTATTAACTCTTATCCGTAGCCTGTTAATTGCCATATATTCATTGCTTGTGACACTATAGTCACACTCGTTCTTATTTTTCAGATATGACTCAACAACATCTATGAAAACCTCTAGCTGATGAATATCTTGCGCATAGATTGCCTCCAAACCCTTCGTGATTTCAGCATGAGCGGTTAGCATTTTGAAATGATCAGGTATCCGTTCGCATAGTTTCATAACTACTTTGTTATAAATATCTAGCTGGGCTTTCCGTAAGATTTCGGAACCTGTTAAATGATCGAACATCCGACGAAAAAGATTCTTTTTTCCCTTTGAGAAATTGACTTCCGCTTTTGTCATTGCGTCTATGAGATGGTAAATTTCATCTAAGAGCGACTTTTCAATATCACTCATCTTAACTGCTTCATCAATTGACATTTCATGCCCATTGATGTTGAGGACACATTTTTGATTTGAAATAAGCTCTGGCCCAAATCTATCGTAACTTAATGGGTCTTTAACAAAGGCTTCAACCATCTTAGTGGCATCACTGCTCATTTCAATTCTCCACAAATTTCGATAGAAAAAATTTACCATGTTCTCTTAAACTATCGAAATTCCTGACCATATAATGTCCGTTTTTCGGGGTCGTTTTGCGTTCAAAAAAAGTCGGAGAAAATTTGTCTGTCTATAAGATGGTGTAAACAAGTATAACTATGGTGGATTTCATGGTTAAATTTATACCCATTATGGTGGTAGCGGGCAGAACGCAGGCCAACTCTATTGCCAGGTTTCTACTGGATTCAGTGCTGGTGTGGTCATTATTGTGCTGGCTCAATACAATTATTCCATTCTATGTGCCGTTGGTAATAACCATTACAACATGCACAATTTATGCACGAGTTGGTTATAAAGTATTTTTCAAGCCGTTAACCTTCATGAAAACTAGAAGTTTTTATGTCGATGCTGAAAAACCAACAGTTCAACTCAATTACACATTAGCTGGTGGGCAGGCGAACCAATTTTTCACTTTAGCCCAAAAAACCACCAGCATCCATTTTGTTTACCTTTTCACCTGTCTCGTATACCTGTTTTTGGGTAAATCGCTCTCTAATTACGCAAAAAATATTAAGCGTGGTATATAACTCCATGAAACCGTTAATTATTGTTTTTATCATCTCTGCACTTTACCTCTCTTATCAGCTGATAAGGTCTCGTCGTCCAAAACATTGGTTGATAGTTTCCTCCTCATTGTCGCTTGCGGTTATTGTGTCCTTTCAGTTTCTCGGCGGTGTATTCCTGATCCCGACAGAATGGCACTGTTGCAAAGTTAGCGATGAGGCAGCCTTTTGTCTTATTCAAAGGCCTTACATTTCAAAAACTCTGCTTACCAGGCGCATTTCGCCCAGGGGATCACCATAATAAAATGCTGAGGCCTGGCCTTTGCGTAGTGCACGCATCACCTCAATACCTTTGATGGTGGCGTAAGCCGTCTTCATGGATTTAAATCCCAGCGTGGCGCCGATTATCCGTTTCAGTTTGCCATGATCGCATTCAATCACGTTGTTCCGGTACTTAATCTGTCGGTGTTCAACGTCAGACGGGCACCGGCCTTCGCGTTTGAGCAGAGCAAGCGCGCGACCATAGGCGGGCGCTTTATCCGTGTTGATGAATCGCGGGATCTGCCACTTCTTCACGTTGTTGAGGATTTTACCCAGAAACCGGTATGCAGCTTTGCTGTTACGACGGGAGGAGAGATAAAAATCGACAGTGCGGCCCCGGCTGTCGACGGCCCGGTACAGATACGCCCAGCGGCCATTGACCTTCACGTAGGTTTCATCCATGTGCCACGGGCAAAGATCGGAAGGGTTACGCCAGTACCAGCGCAGCCGTTTTTCCATTTCAGGCGCATAACGCTGAACCCAGCGGTAAATCGTGGAGTGATCGACATTCACTCCGCGTTCAGCCAGCATCTCCTGCAGCTCACGGTAACTGATGCCGTATTTGCAGTACCAGCGTACGGCCCACAGAATGATGTCACGCTGAAAATGCCGGCCTTTGAATGGGTTCATGTGCAGCTCCATCAGCAAAAGGGGATGATAAGTTTATCACCACCGACTATTTGCAACAGTGCCCTAAACAGTTACTACCTAAAACCACGGTAAAACGAGAGCATTTGCGTTACCGCAAAGCCGCCTTGTATCTGACACTGGGGATGTTTTCGAGGAGAGAAATACTGCGGAACAAAGTTTACGGAATATTTAGTTCACCTTTCAGCATAGCAGAAAACCAACCAGCAATTCAAATTAAATTTATCAGTGCTGAACAGCGTATCAGATTTGCTGATTAACCTTCCGACATCTTGCTTGAGTGGGGTGGCTAAAACCACCGAGCCAGTATGAGAATATTGACCCAATGAAACCAAAACTTCAAACAACGAAGACTGACCAATGAATGTATGCAGGGGTGACAGAAACCTCTCTCCCATTGCTTAATTTCCCGCTTTGAAACTATATGGTGACGTTGCTGGAAACTAACACGGACGTATCCTAAAGAATATGTGACAAACCGCGTATTATGCCACAAGTCTGAAATAAGATCGCGCCTCGTCGCAAACGACTACACTGGGGTAACAGGAAAAAAATGTGATTTCGTACACATCTGAATTCCCTGTTAACAGGAATGCACATATAATGCGCTCCCAACACTACAGAATTCTCAACCCAACAGCCTGCCAGGCAATGAATCTCGCATAACATGAATATGAAATTAACAACGTTTTTCGCGGCAGCACTCGCGGTCGTCGGCTTTTGCAGTACCGCATCCGCTGTCACCTATCCTCTGCCAACGGATGGTAGTCGCGTCATTGGTCAGAATCAGGTTATCACCATCCCGGAAGGTAACACGCAGCCGCTGGAATATTTTGCTGCGGAATACCAGATGGGACTTTCCAACATGCTGGAAGCCAACCCGGGCGTGGATACCTTCCTGCCGAAAGGCGGCACCGTGCTGAATATTCCGCAGCAGTTGATTCTGCCGGACACCGTGCACGAAGGTATCGTGATTAACAGCGCGGAAATGCGTCTGTACTACTACCCGAAAGGCACCAATACGGTGATCGTCCTGCCTATCGGTATTGGTCAGTTAGGTAAAGACACGCCTATCAACTGGACCACCAAAGTAGAACGTAAGAAAGCCGGTCCGACCTGGACGCCAACCGCGAAAATGCACGCTGAATATCGTGCCGCAGGTGAACCGCTGCCTGCCGTTGTTCCGGCAGGTCCGGATAACCCGATGGGTCTGTACGCGCTATACATTGGGCGTCTGTACGCCATTCACGGCACCAACGCCAACTTCGGTATCGGCCTGCGCGTGAGCCACGGTTGCGTGCGTCTGCGTAACGAAGACATCAAATTCCTGTTCCAGAATGTGCCTGTCGGCACGCGCGTACAGTTTATTGATGAGCCGGTAAAAGCGACCACTGAGCCAGATGGCAGCCGTTACATCGAAGTTCACAACCCACTGTCGACGACTGAAGCGCAGTTTGAAGGCGGCGAAATCGTACCGATTACCCTGTCGAAGAGCATTCAGAACATCACCAATCAGGCCGATGTTGACCAGAACGTGGTAGAGCAAGCGATTCAGAACCGTTCAGGGATGCCTGTTCGTCTGAATTGATACGAATCTGGACAATATAAAGGGCGGATAATTTTTCCGCCCTTTTTTGTTGATTTTAATTGGTATTATCTCAGCAGTAACAGCCCATACCCCACCAACGCCGCCCACACCAGCATCGGCAGTGAATAGAGATGAAAGCGCCACCAGATGCGTCGGTCGTTTGCCATCCGTAGCGCAATCAAATTCGCCAGCGATCCCGGCAACAAACCAAATCCACCGATGTTGACCGCCCATGCCAGCAGCACGGTCGGAGGCACGTAATTCAGCAGTAAGATGGTGCCGGGAACATTGCTGATAAACTGCGACAGACCAATTGCCGTCAGCCACAGGCCGGGTTCAGACAGCGAGCCGACGTGACTTAACGTTCCCTGCAATGCCGGCAGTTGCGTCAGTAGATGAACATCAATAAACATCGCCATAAACACCAGCAACAGCGTCCAGTCAACGCTCAACACCACACGCCGCGCCAGTAACAGAAACCCCAGCGCGACAATCGCCAGCCCTACCAGCTCTTGTTTGAACTCCAGCGCCGTCAGAAAAACGAGGTACAGCCCCAGACACCCCCATACCAGTCGCGGCTGCCATTGCGGCGCATGCGTGCCGGTGTGGTACGACAGCGGCTTATTAGGGAAGCAGAACCAGCACACGACCAGCAGCGTCACCATCATCGCAACGGCAAGCGGCGCCATCTGGCTGATAAAGGCAAAAAATGAGAGACCAGAACGCCCCCACAGCAAAATGTTTTGTGGGTTGCCGATGGGCGTTAACAGCGAGCCAGCATTCACGGCCAGCGCTTCAAAAATAATCAGCCGGTTGACCGGTATCGCACACAGCTTCTTCAGCGTAATGGTCAGCGGCACAACGATAAAAAGCGCGACGTCGTTGGTCAGAAAAGTGGAAAGCAGCGCCGCTGCCAGCACCATGAACATCGCCAGACGGCGCTCAGTCGCAAAGCGGCGGGTCATTTTACGTCCCAGCACATCGAAATAGCCGCTAAGCTCCACGCCTTTAGTCAGCAACATCAGGCCGCTCAGGATGATAATGGTGTGCCAGTCAATAGCGCCAGGCCACGTCCGTGGCGTGAACGGCACCCACAGACTCAACGCCACGCCAACGACAATCAATAGCTGAAAAAAACGGTCGCGTTTCAACGCCCGCAATAAAGGCAGGTTCATTCAACGGAAGTTCCGTGTTGTTCGGTAAACAGCCGGAATGCGTCCAGCGTCTCCTGACTGACATGATGCTCCATCCCCTCAGCATCGCGACGGGCTATCTCAGCGCTCACCCCCAGCACCAGCAGGAAGTTCTCCACGATCTGATGGCGCTCACGGCTTTCCTGCGCCAGCTTCTCCCCTTCCGGGGTTAAGAAAACGCCGCGCCAGGGGATCATTTCGATCAATCCCACCGAGGCCAGGCGTTTGAGCATCTTCGCCACCGTGGGTTGGGACACCCCGAGCCGGGCCGCCATATCCACCTGACGCGCTTCACCGACTTCAATAATCAGATCAGAAATCAACTCAACATAGTCGTCAATCAGCTCACGCCGATGCGCCTCTCTCACCTGACGAAACCCTTCGACGTGTTCTTCAACGTTCACTAACTGCGTCACTTTTTTTGTTGTTGGCATACCTGCGCGACGACTCATTCTGCTTCCTCATTCCTGTGACGCGTTAACAGCATCTAATTGGAGAGCGTCCATTGTAAACCAGAGTTGCCCAGGCACAAAAAATTAACGTTTTAGCAATAGCTATATAATATAACCTTCTTTATATCTTACAACCCGCATGAAACAAGGGATTTAGAGCATTCAATACATCAAAGTGTCGCAATAATGTCGCACATGAATTCTGTGCTTAAGTTTTCAACAAAACCATTGTCTATTAAGCATATTGATCTAAAATTCCTTTTTCTTATCAGGATCGCTAAGTCAAAGATCATGCCCTATCTTCAAATTGCCCTTTTCTTATTGACTGAAAATTTAACCAACCTCACCCGTTACTGGGAGCGGGAATTATTACGGTCAAAATACAAATGCTCATGGATACGATTTGCAAAAGAGTATCGTAAAGCCAAGAGAAAGAGTCATCAAAATACTATGTTCTGGTTTTGGTGGCGTCTTGCCAATGAGATGCATATGAGTAAGAAACATCATTTCAAACTAGCAGCGAGACGGTTACACCTTCAGTTAGTATCCACTTTTAATGTTGATGTCATGCTTGGAGCAAAGATCGGTTACAACCCAAGAATCCACCACTTTTCCAATGTTGTAATATCCAAGTTTTCAGATATAGGGGACAATTTATCTATAAAACAGGGGGTTACTATAGGGGTCAAAAGTTTGGACGTACATGACTACGTTCTGGAAATTGGGCACAACGTCGATATAGGCGCAAATTCATGCATCATTTCAAACCAGATCATTATTGGTAATAATGTCACCATCGGCGCACAGTCGTTGGTGCTTCAGAACATCCCCAGCAACACCGTTTATAAAAACAAGATCACGCCAGTGTACACATCTAAATCACCACAGCCGGAACATCAGGAAAACCAGCCTTTTGTCACAGGCAATGCGACAAAAGAAGTTCCCCGTGCAGCAGAAGCAGTGCTGTAATTTCGATGAAGAAATTTCAGTTGTGAAGATTTCATAAATTTATGCGCAGCCCGCGCCAAGTCTTACAAGCGGGCTTATCTCAATGATGTCCGGCTTACCGCCCAACGATCCACAAACACCGCCTAAAATATAATTTTCCCTTTTTATTCTGTAGGTTACAATTTCACACCGATCCTTCACAGATCCTTTTCACTGAAAAAAAATGAAATTTCTTTCAATCATTTCAGTTTCTGTTCTCCGCAAAGCCGCCAGTGATGGTGCGGTCTGGCACTCTGGTTTGTAGAAAAATAAAACTGAAAAAATTTCCAGATCCAGAAACCGCAGGCGGGTGCGGTGTAGCGCCGTTTTTGTCTGCGAAAGATTTATTTTGTCGGCGCATCGCAGCGCCAGCGCAGCGCCATGCGCACGATCTTTTATGTGTGTTGCGTTGGGTTAATTTGTTGCCTGAAGTGCTGAGGGCGCGTTCTGCTGCGTCTGAGGAAGGGAATGAAAAAGCCCACATTATGCGGGCGTGTTGTCATCGTCAGGCAATTATATTCTGGTACTTGCTCCGGATCTGCCCGGCTTTCGTAGCCGTCTGTACGAACGCGTCAGCATTGGTTGGCGTCCCAACAGTGGGGTGCGAATGGTTCGCGCATTGCTGCGCCAGCTCTGCCAGTAAATCAATGGTATCCAGCATCATGGTCAGGGCGTTGATGCTCTCACTGCCAATATGAACCGTTGCCCCCATGACCTGCTGACCGCCAGCGGCCACCGATTTACGTAATGCGGCAATCTTTTCTGTCAGGGTTCCCCCCACATCAACATCCACGGCGCCGGCTACTTTCGTGGATTGTTTGCCAGTTATATCGGCTTCGTCATTCCCCTCAATACTGGCCAGCCTGTTACCTTTCACCGCCTGGCTATAATCACCGGCGCTTACCTGCTGGATGGCTCCGGCCAGCAATGTGGTGGTTCCCAGTACCGTGGTTTTATCCGTGGCTTTCACCGTAGTTTCACGGCTGACCAGTTCGCGCTGTTCTGTATCAGCTTTTACAGTTCGCACCATTGATGTTTCGCTGATGGTCTGATCGGTCTGCCTTACCCAGTCACCCGCCTGAGTCACCCTCTGGGATACTTCTTCCCGCTGCTGCTGTAATTGCTCACCGGGTTTAACGTCCGGCAGACTGGTGCCATCCGGTAGCGTCTGCCTGATAAAAGGTTTATCCGGTCTGCCTCCTGTGAATGCGACCTCAACCAGCGTCCCTTCTGGCGGAAACTGAAACATACCTGAATCATTCCCGGCCATTGGCACCGGCAGTGGCACCGCTGAGTAAACAGGCGTCTGATTGTCCGGATTTCCGTCTGCGTCAAGCAGCTGCACGTCCACGGCGTAACGTGGCCGGAAGGGATCGGCAAAGTTACCGCTTTTTACCGGCTCTGAATGCGCAACGACTCTGGCCATCTTTGGCAAATGAAGCCCGGATGCCAGTTCCGGGTAATGGCTTTCAATCTGCCGTTGCGCTGGTGTTTTCTGCAAAGGTTTACCCGTTGCTCGGTTTCTCGGCGTCCATGTGATCGCCATCGTGTCATTAGTCAGGTGAACTTTAGTCACGCGTTCACCGTTCATCTCCACCCCTGGCCGCATAGTCTGGATCACTGGTAATGTCACAGAGTTACCGCCAGCAGCCCCCTGGCTGAACTCTGACGGGATTTCTACGGAACGACCGGCAAACAATGATTTTTCTGCGCCTCCGACGTAAAGCGAACCATCAGGCAACTGGTACCAGATGTAATCCTGGATACTGAACGCCCTGCCCAGATTGTTCAGCAACTGATAGCCGGTACCGTTATGGGTAAAATGTGGGATAGGGGTATCGCTGTACTGTGCATCAGGCACACTGACCGTGATCCCGCTGTTTTCTTCCAGCCAGCTGGCAACCTCGCGTAAAGTCGGGTGTTGAAACGAACATGGCCACATCCTTTCAAACACACCTGCCAGCTCACGAATGAACAGACGCTGAAAACCGTTTTCAGCGGGCTGCGATCGCTCCACATACCCCGTAAACCAGCGCAAAAGCAGATCGGTATACCCCACATCCAGCCGCACCAGTTTTCCGGTGTAATCGGTTGTTGTCTCTGCGGTGATGAAGCCCCGGCCGCAGCTGTTCAGCTCCAGTACCAGGCTGGCATCCACCAAGTGAACTTCATCCGTTGAAAGGTAAAGGCGTTTTACTGGTTTCATCTTTAACCCAAAGCATCATTGACGGGCTTCAGCACCTTGCGTTCAAACCACGTCAGTTTTTCTTCATCCTCTCCGGCAGACTGGCCACCGGACTGTCCCGCACTACCGGCAGTCTGTTTTTTTGCTGTCGTCTTACCTGTTGCCCTGGCCTCTCGCTTTTCCTGCACGCTGATATGTTCCGCCAGTGTGAATGTCACCAGCCAGGACATTTTCCCGTCCTGCTGGGGTGCATCCAGCATTCCGCTGAACGTTGCTTCACGAAAGTTAACAGCACGGGCAACTTCATGCGCCACGCGGTACTTCTGACGATTACCACTGGCATCGGTAGCACTGGCCAGCTCAAAAATACGCTTCAGTATTTCAGGCTGTTTAAAAGGTATTTCACCGCTGATCCGCAGTTCCTTTCCCTTTGCTCCCTGCTCTGATTTTGTTGTGGCGCTGGTCTGGCCTGACTGATCTTTATCCTGAAACTGCTGTGAAACAGTCACCCGCATGTTTTTCAGCTGGATGGCCTCGCCATTAAGCGCCAGTGTCGGGATCGAAGTCATGAATCATTCCCTTTATTCCATCAAGATTATCGCCAACCAGCATCATGGCTGCGGTGTAAACGGCAGACTGCTGCGGAATGTCCTTCACCAGTTCCAGTAACGTGGTGCCGGTGTCTCCGCTGGCAGTAAAAACCCACGCTCTGGCACTCTTCCCCTGTAAATCATTCAGGCCGCTGGCCACATCACTGATAAGCTGGTCACGCAGCTGCGTGAACTCGCCCAGCTGTTTTTTCAGCCCTTCGATATCAAACCCGGCACCCGCCGCCTTTTGTGCCTGGCTGATTGCCGCAGCAGATAAAGCTGCCCTGCTGGTTGGTACAGACAGCGGAATGGACGCAGGTAACGCAGCGGCAGTTTTCGCAGGGATCTGCATCTTTTCAATAGCCAGCACTGCGGCGGATTGCGCCAGCCGTTTGACCTGCGTGAATGCCGGGGCGGGGAAAATCCCGACCAGGTTATTCAGGCTGGTCATAAAGTTTTCCTGCGTCTGTCCGGTGACCATCATAATCACCACGTCCGCATTCCCCCCAGTTCCGGCCAGACGTTCAGCAAGATAGCGAACGGCATTAACCGGGCTGAGATATGCCCCGTTCGCAGTCTGCTGTCCCAGCCCATAAATCCACGGATGCGCAGGGACGATCGAACAGTTCAGCGCAGCAACAGAATCCGTGAAGGCCAGACGTGCTTCACGCCACATTTCCAGGCACCTCCGGCCACACAATTTCTGGCGCATCTTCCGGTTGAATACGATTCAGTAAAACGCGGTATTTTTTCCATACGGTAAGCAGCAGTGCTTCTTCTTCGGTTGCCATGTCTAAATCAACGGCATCCTGCAATGTGGCAATGGCGTCATTGGCATGTTTAAGCAGGCTTTTCTTTTCGGCGTCTGCTTCGCTGACTAATGCAATTCGCATGGCCTCCGCATCATCCACCCACGCCTTACCATTCCATTTTTGCCAGGCATTAGCCGGTGCTAACGTGGTTGTCCCTTCCGGGTAAGCGCCTGGCTCGGTGATCACCAGTTCATTACCGTTTTCTGTATCAAACACCACCTCACCACGGTGATCCTCACGGGAAATCCATCTTTGCTTCTCTGAATCAAAAATCGCCACAAACCCCGCTTTGATTGCCGGTGGCTTTATCGTGGTGCAGTTAGCTGGCAGTCCGGTATGCGCAGGAATAAAAGCATCACCTGAACCAATAAATTCATTCGTATCGGAACGCAGGTTATAAACAGTAACTGTTTGATCGGTTTCACTCATTTTAAAAGTCATTATGCGAGTCTCACTATGTAGTTAAATGCAATATTCTTAACGGTCGTTTCTGCGTTGCCCGACGCGGCGACGGTAATGGTGTGACTGTGTGCGCCTATTGCTACGGTATGAGAATGAGCGCCAATACCTACGGTGTGATTGTGTGCTCCAATGCCAACCGTATGGGCATGTGCTCCAGTAGACGATGTTGTTGCTGTTCCAACCGAATATCCCGTAGCACCCGCAGCGTTGTTTCCATCCCCTTTTTCTTCATTAAGTACAGGGAACGTATGAGTATGTGCGCCTGTTGTATTTGTCGTTTTCGTGCCATAGTCAAACGTACTCGCCGTTTTAGTACCGTAATCAAATGAGGATGTTGGTTTTGTCCCCAAATCCGTACTGGATGCACTGGCAGTGTGGGCATGGGATTTATTGCCATCATCTTCATAGGAGAGAACTGCGCGACCGTCTGGTTTTCCTTTGATAGTCTGGCGGCGCATATCAGGAAGGACACCCGATGGATATGCAATAGCCAGTTGCGGGCAAGCCACTGGATCAAACGCCTGTCCTTGCATGATTGCGTGACGCGCCGGTGGTATATCTGTCGGCCAGGGAAGTGGCACCCCAACAGGTACAACATCACTAATGCTTAAAACCGCCAGTTCACCCAGTTCAAGATTTTTTCTGGCTTTCGCTTTGTCATTAACATCAGCAAGGTTTGCATCCTTACGCAAAAAATCGCTGCTGGCCTGCTGTTCTCCCAGGCTACCCTTTGGCCGTAAATCCGTGATGTTGCCATCCGCATCAATGCTGGCCACAGCAAACACATAATGCTGAACCCCGTTCTGAACGTAATCAGCAAGATTTGCTGCCACCGTGATTTTGCTCTGCACATTCCAGACACTGGTCAGTGTCCCTGTCCAGCACACATCCAGCCAGACTTTTACCGGCTTTGTCGTCACCGTAATATTCTGGTTCGCTGCCAGTGACGCACGAAGTCCAGCCACATAACCCGTGCCTTTCGTGACAAAAAACTGATTGCCGGTTTTGGCTACCAGATACCCGTCACCAAAAAACGCCGCCGCGCCATAAATATCCATATTTTCCAGGCGCTGGCGCTCATCCATTCCGGCCATACGCGCGGTGAAATCAATCTGCCAGGTTTCAGCAGGCGTACTAATCCCGGTTTCCGTCTGTGCGCCGTTGTACTCCATCAGAAACGAGCGGGTCAGCACGTTTCCCTGTTGCCCTTCTTTTGTTTTCAGTTTCTGCTGTGATGGTGCATGGACAATCATTGCCAGCGTACCGCTGGCCTTATTGAGCAGACCGATCCAGTTAAAACTGAAATCACCCACATCTGCGCCCAGCACTACGGAATAAACCACCCCATTTTCATTCACCACACCCGTGCGGGTAACAGCCTGCCGGTGAACAATCTGTGCTGTCGGGGGTAACACTTCATTACGGTCAACAGGTGTATCCGGGTTTAAATCCGGCACACTGGCAAATACAAATTCGTCCAGTAGTACCGGTTCACCCGTAGCGCCCTGTTGCGCTTTCCAGTTTTCAAATGCCAGTGTGATGGCTGTCTGTGACATAAAAAACTCCTTACAAACTCGCGCTGAATGCTGCGCTGCGGGCTTCCGTCCCTGCTAACATCGCCGGATAAACCACATATTCCCCCTGATCCCATCCGGCTCTGATGGCCAGTTTTTCCGATGTGATCACCTCAAACTGATAGCGGCGGCATGTTCGTCCGTACTGGCGGATTATCTGGATCAGCAGTTGCGTGTTGTCTGCAATCTGGCTGTCTGTAACCCGAACCAGAATCACATCCCAGTCGATATCCGGTTGCCGTTCTAACAGCTCCACATAACCAATTCCCAGCCGTTCAAAGATATTGATAAACCCCTCTACTGAACCGGCATCCCGCGCATTCACGAAGGCAAAAGCCACGCGTTTGCGGAACAGGGTCAACGGTTCACCATCAAAGCGGGTAATATCCCGGTCATAAGCCAGCAAGTTCAGTAATGCCGGTGTACACGTCAGCGGATCAAACTGATTCACTGGCCAGATAACCCAGCCGTAAACCTCAGCCCAGAACCGCCGCGCCGTTTTCAGCAATTTCCCCGGTTCGCCTTTATTCATCCAGGAAGGCAAGACCATCCCGGCCAGCTTTTTCATGAACTCATTCATTCTCAATACTCACCGTCAGTGATTTCAGACGCGGCACGCTCAGTTCACTGGTAATGTCTCCCAGCGAAAATGTCAGTGATTCCGTCTGTGCAAAGGTTTTATGAATTTCCCGCCCCAGTTGCGAAAAGGAAAACCGCGAATATGGCCACGTCTTTCTGACGTCATAATCAGCATTTTCACGAAAGGCACAGCGGATCATGTTTTCAATGCCGCCCTTCAGCGTATTCACTTCTTCATCGCTGAAGTTGTTCAGGTTTCTGACATAAACCGTTACGACCAGATCGTGAAGCGTTTCCGGCATGGGATAGCACTGCATATCATCACCATGCCCGTGGTGTCCCTGCGTGTTGATATAGTCATTCACCGCATCCACGAACGGCGCTGATGCCACCCCACTGTCCAGTAATAAAAAGGCATTGGCTGTTCCTGGCCCCCTCGGTGCTTCATGCTCAAAGAAAATCCGATCAATACTCAACCCGGCAACACTGGCGATCATTGAGCGATAAACCGCATCAGTGTGGTAATTCCCCACCAGATTGAACTGATTGCGGCAACGCTCGCGCAGTTCATCATCACTTTCCTCGTCAGCCCCCGGCACGGTCAGCCAGTTTTCCTCACTGGCCACATGGCTGATACCACTGACCGCCACCGGCAAAATGCGGTAATATCCGGGCGCAAGGTTATATGCGCCCCCGGCGCCAGTGGCTTTCACCGGCAGTAATGCGCTGGCCGCACCGGAAGCGATCACCACATCCTCAGTGGTGGCCAGCTCATACACTCGCCCGTTAATGCGTTCTGTCTGGATAACCGTCCCGGCTTTGACCGTCACAACGGCCTTTGCATCTTCTTTGAAGAAGCGGATCACCCCCTGTGCAGCGCTCGCCGGTTTTGCCGTGACGTTCACCGCCCAGGCCAGCAAACGCAACATGCTCCCGCTGGCTGTGGCCACAAACATATTGGCCAGCACGGTTAACACCAGAACATCTTTAAGCCACATCACCGGGGCGGTCACAATGGCGGTGATTAATCGCCAGAACGGTGACATTCGGGATGTATTGGTGATAATTCCCTCATCTGCTGCAATCGCATTGAAGCGTTCCCGCACTTCGGCTTCCGTTACCGGCATACCGCTGTCCTTCACCACTTCTTCAAAATCAACCTGCGGTTTTTCCGTCATAAATCCACCTGCGCAGAGATCCCGCCAAAATCGTATGTACTCGCGGTTACCCACAGCCGCTTCTGACTTTCTTCACTGATTTCCACCGTACCCGGCACAATGCGTTCATCATCTTCAATCAGTAATTCCATGCGGGTAAAAATATCCGCTCTCATTGTCGGGCTACGTTCGGCAATTAATTCCGTCGCTAACCCACTTTCAATAATGGAATGAATAATGTCCTGCCCGATACTTTTTCGGTTATTACATAATTCAGGTTCATTACCAGTATTCAGAACAAAGTCACCGCCCTGAATCAGCAAATCGATATAAAGAACATCACTCATGCGCCAAGCTCCTGCCATTCCATAAGCTGGGATGGGGAAAGTGCTTCTTTGGTATGGAAATGCACTTCACCAATTTTCCGGCTGTTATCGGTTACGGATTTACTGTTGCTGCTGATTGTTTTGCTGATACCACCTTTATCCACACCTTTTAAATCACCGCCCGTTGACAGTGTATTTCCGGTTAATGGCTGCGTGGTTTCACTGGCCAGTGAAATATCCACGCCGGGAATTTTATTCAGTTTCTGAACAATCCAGTTCCACGACTTAAGAAATTCCCCTTTGATTGACTTCCAGACATGATCAAACAGCGACATAATGCCGGAGGCCATTCCCTTTAATGCTTCAGACGGTGAAAATCCTGTCAGCAAAGAAATAAAGCTGTTCCATCCTTCACTGATATATTGCCAGGCTGAAGCAAAGATCCCCGCCAGCCACTTCACCACGGCGGCACATGTCTGGAAGGCTTCGGTATTCATCACCGCTGCTTTTATCGTGTCCCAGTGCTTAACCAGCAGATAACAACCGGCAACCAGCAGCGCAATGGCACCAATCACAAGCAGGATCGGCCAGCTCATCAGGTTGATACCAATTCCGGCCATTATTGCGGCCATGCGTACCGCCAGTAACGCACCACGCAGAAATTTCAGCGTGGCATTCCAGGCGATTACTGCCTTTTGCGCCAGCCAGACAGTGGCTGTATAGATTTTTGTCACAGCCGTTAACGCCACCCAGATCCCCCGCAATCCCATCATGATGAATCTGGACACACCCATTACGATATTGGCCATCGCACCCACGGCGGCAAAACTCAGTAATGCCATCGACACATAACCAATCACACGGGCAATGTTAGGAAATAACTGCATCCAGCGGGCAAATGTCTGCCCCATATCAGCCAGGCGATTCAGAAGCGGATACAACACCGGGATCAGCGTTAAGCCGATCACGGTCTGAATGGCCTTCAGGATTTGCACAAAGCGATCCCACGGCTTAACCATTTTTTGCGCCATTTCCTGGGTGCGCTTCAGACCGTCCGCGCCACCCAGTTCGGTGATGTTGCGCTGAAGCAGTGCGACATTGCCGTAAAGCTGTTTAACCACTGCCGAACTGTCACCAAAGGCTGCATCCAGCTCCGCCTGGGCTTTCAGGTTCCCTTCAAGGCTTTTGCCATATTTGCCCTGCAATTTGATCAGCATTTCAGGCATGGACAGCATTTTGCCGGTGGAGTCAGTAAAGGACAGCCCCAGCTTTTTAGCGCCATCAATCGCACCGGTCATAAACCCTTCATAGGCGCTGCTGGCTTCCGTTCCCAGTGTCCGCTGAAGTTGCCCCAGCACGGCCAGCTGTTCATCCAGCCCTACGCCGTAGTTTGTCCCGACGCCGCGCGCACCTTCCATCAAATCCTTGATAGTGGCCATTTCTGTGCCAAAGGTTTTGCGCATATAAACCATCTTGCCCGCCAGCTGCTCGGCAAATTCAACCTTTCCCAGTCTGGCGGCATCGGCGGAAAAGTTACCGAACATCTGCCCCATAAATTCCGCCGTATCCGCCGCTGTGGACTTGAGCGCAAACGCCAGGGTATTAGCGACTTTCGTCACCTTCGGCAGTTCATTACCCGTCAGTCCGGCAATGGAAGCGTTAATATTTTCCGTGGATTTAACGAACTCCACCGCGCTGGCGCCATAGGTTGTACTGAAGCGCAGGGCATCACGCTGAACTGTCTTAAGCGCGGAATCATCAATCCCTTTTGCGGCGGCATCATTCAGCGCGTCATACATTTCAATTGCCGGTGATAACGCGCCCTTGATCGCCATCCCGACACCGGCCAGCGCCACCGCGCCGCCGCCAATCTGCATAAAGGCCGCTTTTGATTTTTCCGCAAAGCCGGTGACGTTACCCTGCACCCGTTTTAACGGGCGGGATAATTTATCAATCAGGCTTAATGTAAAATCTAATTGTTTCATTCAGTGCCTTTAAATGCTTTTGCCACACCATTGGCCACGGCTATCCCGGTATATTCCCAGTGACGATTGTCCAGCCAGATAGCGGCGGCGATATCATCAACGGAATCCTGACCATGCGGTAAATAATGACGGCGGAGAATTAAATATTGTTCGAGTCCATTCCTTTCAATTTCATGGACTCGCTTTGTCAGTTTTTTACTTCAATTTCCAGTTCAGGCGCATAAATATCATTTACTTTGCCAACCAGTTGAAGTGCTGCACCCGGACGTTTTAATACTTCTGCCAGTGCTTCTTTACTTTCCGTTGCCACAATTCGCGTCAGATAGTTATGTGCCGGGGCAACTTTATTATCCATTGCCATTTCATTAATAAATTTGTTGTAGGCGGTCTGATTTGGCTCAAAAATAATGTCCACACCACAAACACACAGTTTAATTTGTTCCATCACTCATACTCTCTCTTAAAGTAATTTCGTCTACTAACTGATTATGACGCGCAGCACACTGGCCATAAATTTCAGGATAAATTGTCAGTAATTCCGCTGCGTCTTTTCCTGTCGTACCGTTCAGGCGCGGCAGCTGCGTGGTGCATTTAGTTTTCAGGTTTTCCTGATAACGCACGTTCGGTACCGGCTGCGGCGCTGTTGTACATGCTGACAAACTCATCAGACAGACAACGATTGGTAAAAACGGGCTTAAGTATTTCCGTGCGTATCTCTCGCGGTGCCACATTTTTTAACGCCTCCAGTTTATCTTCCAGCGCTCTGGCCGAATCACTGGCAATACCCTGCATTGCTTTTCGCGATTCATTACCGGCCACCTGCGCCGCTGTATTGATTGCCAGCTCTAAGCTGTCACGCCGCCAGTCAGCGGTCAGCCAGCCCCAGACAAACGCCAGCGCCACCACAACCAGCCACTGCCCGCTGCTCATCAGCGCACCCCGTTATGTTCCAGACTGAAATGATTTCCATCCGGTCTGGATTTGAAGCGTCCGCCCCAGGCACCACCCAGTGATTCCCAGTATTCCCCCAGTGGCAGATAATCTTCTGTGCGGGTTTTGTACTGACCGTTCACGAACAGATTGAAATCCACCGCCAGCCGCTGGGTGTGCAGACTGTTAGAAATGCCGCTGCCTTTCTTCGCATTCAGCGCGGCCTGTTCTGGTGTACGGTAAGCCTCACCGAACGTCAGTCTGTAGCCATGTTCTTCTGCCCAGTGGATCAGACTTGCCACCATGACTGTGAATAATTGCTGTTTTTCACTCAGGGTCATTTCCCCGCTCCTTTATCAAAAATTCCCGCTATGCCCCGCTTACGCAACCAGGCTTCCACAGCGTTCTGTCCAAGAATACCCAGCGCAGAACCAAAACCAGCCAGCGCTAAGGGATGAATATCCGGGACAAAGTACAACGCCACTCCCGCAATCAGTGACAGCCCGCTGCCCACAATGACACGCCCAGCTGCCAGGCGAAGGGTGATCTGCTCGTCACTGTTTAGCAGCTTCCCCAGCGCAATCAGTGCCCCCATAACTGCCAATGCAATGAACCCTTTTTCGTATTCCTGCATCCCAGCCCCTTATCCGATCAGGTTTTCTGTGGCTTCCGCTTCCAGATACGGCACACCGTTGATGTTGACGAATTTCGGACTGGTCACGAAATATTTGATTTTGTGCGTGGTCACACCGCCACCTTTCGGATCAATATCCAGCAGGTTGCTGACCTGCAATTTATTGCCGAACGTCTCCACCTTCATTTCTTCGCTACTGGCTTTGGCATAGAAAAGAAAATCAAGTGGGGGAAGCCCACGCCATGAACCCGCGGAACGGGCTTTGGCTGTCAGCACCTGAAGTGTTTTTGAACTGACTTCAATTTCCCCCTCGGCGGCAACATCGCCATCCACATACCCGTCAGGGACGCCACGCGTCTGGGCGGCAGCGCTGTTATCCGTAATATCGAGCGTGATTTTCTCGATATGGATCAGGTCTCCGTCCATATAGGTGTCAAACGACATACCCGAAATACGTTTGGTCATGCTGTTGCCTCCAGACTGGCATCCAGTAACAGACTAATGGTGATTTGCAGCGGCACTTCCCAGGTACGCACCACAATGTAAATATCCACCGCCTTTTTGTTCTTCCAGACAATGGTCACATCACCATCCTGCGGCGGCTTCACCTCACCCGGAAATGACACACCGTTAATGCTGGCCGCAGTGGACATTTCACGCAGTGGACGGGCAAACAGTGTCTGATGTG
This sequence comes from Citrobacter sp. CFNIH10, assembly GCF_002934585.1. NCBI lineage: Bacteria > Pseudomonadati > Pseudomonadota > Gammaproteobacteria > Enterobacterales > Enterobacteriaceae > Citrobacter > Citrobacter sp. CFNIH10. The sequence continues at coordinate 2,998,790 of NZ_CP026216.1, read as the reverse complement.
CAGCGATACTCCCCGGCGTGCTGTTCAGCGAGCGATCCGCGATTTTGCTGATAGCCAGCAGACGAACACGGCGGGCAGCTTTATCCGCAACGCGCAGGGTTTCAATCGACTGATAATCGCCGCCCTCAACATCCAGCGTGCGGCCATCTGCCCAGTAAAAACCGTCATAATCCGGGTACCACATCGGCACACTGAAACGCTGTGCTTCAAGCGCCTGAAGTGTGGCCAGTTCCAACACTTCTCCGGCACCATCAACCGGCATTTCATCACTGCCCAGATTCATCAGAGCACCGGTTTTAACCCGCGCCGGACTGTCAGCAATGGTTACCGCACGGCTACACAGGCGACCAGCCAGCACGCCCGGTTCATTTCCCCACAGGCGGGGAACCAGCTGCACCGCCTTTTCTGCAATGCCATCCTGAAGGGTGGCCATGCGTACCAGATAATCCGCCTGGGCTTCTTCTTCCTGCATTCCCTGGGCGGCCAGAATGAACCACACCCAGCGGCCATACTTTGAAATCAGGGTGGATCGTAACGTCACAGCCTGATTTACCTGCGCTTTAGCGGTCACATCGTCAGACAGCACCACGCCTTCCACAGAGCACACCACCTGCGCGGCCAGAACCGCTTTCACCCAGGCATCTGCCTCCGCATCAGCTGGCAGGACATGAATGAACCCCCACCAGTTCTGGCCAGCGTTCGCCAGCGCAGCCAGAACATCATTTTTCAGCGGGCTGGCTTCCTCGCCCAGCAGCGAATCAAAATCACTCTGGGCATTCACAGCCAGCGTTTTCCCCACATTTTTGGTACCCGAACCGATAAACAGCAGTGTGCGTTCCACCTCATTGGTTTCACCCAGCAGCTGATTTACCTGGTTTACGGTCACAATTGGCCAGGTCATGCTTTCCCCTTAATATCCTGCGCTTTAACGTCCCAGCCAAAGCCGATAGCCTGAAGCTGACGCGCCAGCGCCTTGTCAAATTCATCATCATTCATGCCCAAAAACACACGGGCAGGAAGATCCACTGTCCAGTTGGTTTTCACGGCTTTACCGCTGAGTTTCCGAATCAGCAGCCCCGCCCGGCTGTACGGCATTGTTTTGGTGATCTCGCCCAGTGTGGGCTTTTTCCATCGCTTACCAGTTTTCACCCGGTACCCCAGCGCCCGTAATTTTTTGGCCTGGGCAGGCGTCGCCATTTTCCCGGCCTCTGCCTTCCGTGGCTGATTACTGCGGCTGACCTTTACACGCATTCCGTTTTGTTGCGCGTAACCCACCGTTCCGGCTGGTACCGGCGTTTCCCCGTTCCGGTATCCGCCGCCCTGTAAATAGATCCGCACAGCCTGAATTTCTGGCATTTCACGGATATGCAGCAGCTTTGGCAGGTTGCGCAGCATCTTCCCTTTGCGTTTTGTCTTACGTCCCGGCCACTTCTGGCCATCCGGGGATTCCTGATTGCGCACATGCCGTTTTGCCGCAGCAATCACGCCATATTTGGCCAGACGCCAGATCAGACGCTGTCGTTTTCTCGGCGGCAGCTCCATGCTGGCCAGTGCCTTGCGCAATTCGGCCAGCTGTTTTTTATTCAGCTCGCCACCGGCAATCATTCGCTATCCCCCACTGGCGCCCCGGCCTCATCCACGCTGTAAATACTGGCGGTCAGTGCCGTCCAGATTTCAGGCTCAACCAGTGACCAGCGCTCACCCCGCCACGGAATAGCACCGTTTTCGTCCTGCCTGATCACCAGTTCCTCCACCATCGGAACAGTCAGCACCACAGTGGCCACTTCCTCATCCTCCACCGACACATCCCAGTCCGGCTCGGCTTCACTCAGCCCCACTTCATCCAGTAGTTCCCTGTCAGCATCATCCAGCCACGCCGCCAGTAAGGACATAAGCAACTGCGGCGGACACAGGCGGTACGGGAAACGCTCCCAGCTCAGAACCGCGTCATAACGGATCACCGCCTGGCGATATTGTCCCAGCCCGTAATCTTTCGCCGCGGGGATGAACTTCATTTCATCCAGCACACTGTCAAATGACTTCATCGCGCGGGGCGGGACGTTCTCTTTAAAAAATGCGGTCAGGCTCTGGATCTGCGTCTGGCTCATACTTTTTTCACCGTTGCCCGCTTCAGCCCTTTCATACGGCGGATAACCACCGACGCCTCAGCCAGTAACCCGGCGCGGGTTTCCATGCTTTCCTGTCCCGGATGGGTATCCCGCCGCCCGATTGTGGCGAACTCTCCCAGCAGATCCGCTTTCGCCCTGGCAAAAACGGCCTTCATATACTGGGCGCACAAGCTGTTCAGTCCGCCCATTGTTACGCCCGCAACTTCTGCCGCCAGCGTGTAGCCCTTCGCTTTCCAGCTGGCCTCCACGTTTTCCAGTTCCGCATTGACCTCCGCCACTGCCGCAAGCAGCGCCTGACTGATGGTGTCCGCGTCAATATCTGGCGGTAGTGACCGCTGCGCCTGAAAATCCTTCAGATTCAAATCTGGCCAAAACCCATTATTGGTCAGCGGTTCATTCTGATAATCCAGCGGCTTTCCGCTAAACATAAATCCCCCGAAAAAGGCGGACTGACCGGTTTCCACGGCGCATTACACACAAGGTGTTCTGCCCTCCACCGCGTCCGCCTGGCTGTCGGTAGTCGTTACCCCTGCGTCAGTTTTCGGATACGGGCGGCAATCGTCTGCCGCGCCGTTCTGACGCCAATTTTTGAGTAGTGTTTTTCTGCGATGGACAGCAGTTGATCGGCGTTTTCCAGCGTTTCAATGTCATCCACGCCCGCCGCCGTTTTCTGGCCATCGTCACTGCGCAGCAGTTCCAGTCCGGCAAACTTGAACCATTTAGCCGTCACCTGCTCATGCAGTCGCCAGGTGTTTGCCACCCGCTCAAACGTGCGGGAAAAATACGGCTCAATACTTTCCCCGCGCCCTGCGGTTTCCTGCGCCCATGCCAGCATCGTATCCGCCACGAACGTGGGGAAATTGCTGCGTAACCGATCCGGCGTCGCCTGCTGCTGGCTGATTGCAATGTCAGCCCAGTCCAGCGCCGTATCCAGATCGCCCACGTCAAACAGCCAGATAACGCACCAGGCAAACACGGGATTTGCATATACCTGGCCACTCTCCAGATAAGCTTCCACAGTAGGAACCCAGCGCGGTAACAGCACATCGCGTTTATACTCGACGCGATCTGCGATAAGCGGCAGATTGCGCACATATTCCACATCCGTTTCCAGCGCCCTGATCAGCAGGTGCATACTTTCCGTGGTGTCCAGTGCCTGGCTGCGTTTCAGCTTTTGTTCCATCGCAATGCGCTGGCTGTGACGCTGCGCGGGGGAAAGTGCCATATCAGCCCTCCACCGGCTCGGAGACTTTGCCGATCGTCACTGCGGATTCATCAATGGCCGCATACAGCTCCGGCACCTCCACTGCGTAACCCTCATTGCGCAGGTATTTGTTTTCGAACTGCTTACGATCTTCAACAAACTCCGCCTTACGCATACGGGTATTACGCTGTGTGTAGATATGCAGGTTAGTAAGCGGCGTCACGACCATGCGTTTACCCGGCATAAACGGCGGGATAATGGCCGGACGGCCAGCAATGGTGCTTCCCAGCATCTGCGCCGCGATTTTTTCAGTCGGACGATCAGCAGCCTGATACAGTCGGTACTGTTCAGCAGCAACCAGATCGGCGCCGACCAGGACAACCAGACGCGGGTCATTGCGGAACTGCGCCGGGATTTTGGCATTAATCAGATCGGACGCCATTGCATCCAGCGATTTGTAATCCCCGGCCTCATCGAGTACCACGGCATCCGTCATAATCTGATTACCACCCAGCAGCGTTTTCATGCGCTCATGCCAGCCGACGTTCACGTCCTCGCCGTTCGGATTTGCTACCGGATCGGTGGTTTTCGCACGGCTCTTACCGTTGAAACCAATGCGCAACATGTCCAGCGCAAACGCCTGCGTGGTGAATGCCTGCACCAGGTTGTAAAACTCGTTTTCGTCCTTACCGGCGTTTGCCCAGACAGAAAGCAGATCCCAGCGCAACGCAGCACAGCTGTCTGTTTCGACCAGTGAGTAATCATTACCGTCTACGCCGACCTGGCGAATAAAACGGCCATTTTCGCTGCGGCCGGTATGCAGCACGGACGAACCGACAGAGATCACCTGGCCACTCAGCTGGTCAACATCCAGACAAGTGATCATGTTCAGGAACTCGACGGACTCCAGCAGCGCGAGACGCAGCGCATTTTCTTGCGGGTCATTCAAGGAAAAATAACGACTGGTGTCACGCGCGCCAAACTGCTGCGCCATCCCCGCCGAATATTTATCCAGTAAATCCCGCGCACGGTTATTTAGGTGCATAAAACTCCCTCGCGATTAAGCGATATAAAAATTGTTCTGAACTAATCAGCGATAAAGCGGATTACAGAAAATTAAATTTCCCGGCTTTTTCTGAAATCTTGCGCCCCGGTGTACGGCTATTTTTATTACCCAGATCGTTAAAGCGGGTGACGATTTCTTTTGCATTATCGCGAATTGTCGCAAATTCCTGCGTGTCCACCACTTCGGCAATAGTGTCTACATCACCCTTAACATCATTCAGTTGACTTTCAATTTTCGCCACACGCGCTTCCAGGTCGTTAACCACATTGGCCAACGCCTGTAATTTATCGTCATCCTGAGCAGGATTATCCTGCGTCGTTTCATCTTCAAACTTTGGCTTAATACCAAACAGTTTCTGCCAGTTCTTCATTCTTTCTTCCTGTTTAATTTTTCCATCATGGGAAATTACACAGCTGTAATAACCCTGCTTAGATAATTTTTTGCGCCGACTACTAAAGCGCAGCCGTGTAGTGCCAACACTGGCTGGCGTGTCTGTTACCGCCAGCCCCTTCAGGTAAGTACGCCCGCTACCGCGCCAGTTTTCTTCCGGCTCAATGGAGAAGAACAAAAGCTGATCTTCATGATTTGCGAAAATCAGACGCATATTCGGACACAGGCTGACATATAACCGCGCCAGTCCATCTTCACCATCATTCCAGGTGGCTTCCAGAACTTCGCCAAAATTCCCGCAATCGCCCTCATGCTCTGGCCAGATTAATGCAACGTAATGGTTATAATCATAGGTTTCCCCCATATCTATAATCCACTGCCGTTTAATTACCCGCCCGTCAACGGTATCCCCTTCAGTAGCAACACACAGCCAGTCAGTTTTTAAATGTGACATATCCCCCCGTTCCACTTCCTGACGCTGCAAATCAATTATTGCCAAATAAAACCGCCACTGCATTACGCTTTATTCTGTTCAGTTCGGTTATAACGCTTTACCGAACAGACACGAATTAACACCACCGTTTTTTCATCACAGCCACGGCATAATTATCCGCATGGCTAAATACTCTGAAGAATTAAAAGGCGTTGTCCGCGCACTTTATCTGCGCCGCTATACGCCAAAAGAAATTGCATCCGAATTAAATCTGCCGAACGCGCGGATCGTTTACTACTGGGCGGAGAAATACAGCTGGGCGGATTTGCTCAGTTTTGAAAGCACAGAGGAAGCGATTGAACGCCGTTACCAGCTACTGGCCAGCCGCGATAATAAAACCGATCTCGACCTGAAAGAAATGGACATGCTCATTGCTCACGCCACAAAACTACGTGCGCAGAGTAATAAGCACAAAGAGAAAATGGCCAGCGGTCAGAGTTCCGGGCAAGCAGCTGCGCGGGACAACAATGACGACGAACCGCGCAGCAAACGGAAATACAAGAAAAACGATATCTCCTCGCTGACGCAGGAGGACTTTGACGCATGGGCTGATGAACATCTTTTTGAATATCAGAAGCACCTGCGCAATAACATTGGCCAGCTTGTCAGGAACATCCTGAAAAGCCGCCAGATCGGTGCGACCTGGTATTTTGCGTTTGAAGCATTTGAAAACGCGGTGATGACCGGCGATCCGCAAATCTTTCTGTCAGCGTCAAAGGCACAGGCTGAAGTGTTCCGGTCTTACATCGTGAATATTGCAGAGCAGTATTTCGGCATTACGCTGACCGGCAACCCGATCCGTTTAAGCAACGGCGCAGAACTGCGTTTTCTCTCCACCAACAAAAACACCGCCCAGTCCTACAGTGGCCACCTGTACTGTGACGAATATTTCTGGGTGCCAAACTTTGCAAAACTTAACGAAGTGGCCAGCGCAATGGCCACACACGACAAGTGGCGCACCACCTACTTTTCAACGCCATCGGCAAAAACGCACCAGGCGTACCCGTTCTGGACTGGCGATGAGTGGAAACAGGGCAGTAAAAAACGTGCGGCCATTAAGTTTCCGTCTTTTGACGAAATGCGCGACGGCGGGCGGCTTTGTCCGGATGGCCAGTGGCGCTATGTCATTACAATGGAAGATGCCATTGCGGGCGGTTTCAACCTGGCGAACATCGAGAAACTTCGCAACCGCTACAACGACGCCACTTTTAACATGCTCTATATGTGCGTGTTCGTTGACAGCAAAGATTCCGTTTTCAGCTTTTCCGACCTGGAAGCCTGCGGCATTGAAATCGACACCTGGCAGGATCATAACCCCGACGCCGCTCGGCCATTCGGAGACAGGCCTGTATGGGGCGGATTTGACCCGGCCCGCAGCGGGGATTTGTCCTGTTTCGTGATTGTGGCGCCGCCGATGTTTGCCGTGGAGAAGTTCCGCGTTCTGAAGGTGATTTACTGGAAAGGAATGAATTTCCGGTACCAGGCAAAGCAGATCGAGCAGCTGTTTAAAAAATACAACTTCACTTATCTGGGCGTGGACGTTACCGGCATTGGCCAGGGTGTTTTTGACAATATTCAGCATTTTGCCCTGCGCGTGGCCGTTCCTATCCGTTACGACCTTAACACCAAAAATCAGCTGGTATTGAAAGCGGTGGATGTGGTGGAAAGCCAGCGTATCGAATGGGATAAAAACCTGAAAGAGATCCCGGCCAGCTTTATGTCTGTGCGCCGCACCACGACGCAGAGCGGCAACGCCATGACGTTTGTCGCAGACCGCAGCCAGGACACCGGCCATGCGGAAGCATTCTGGGCTATCACCCACGCCCTGCATAACGAACCCCTTAACTATGAAAACAAACCGAAATCCCGCTGGGGTGTAAGGAAAGAGGCAGCATGAGTAAAAAGAAACGCTTTGTTAAGCGCGACCAGCGCGGCGACAAATCTAAAAAAATGAGCATTATCACGTTCGGTAAACCCGAACCGGTACTGACTACCGGCACCGATTACCGCGACATCTGGTATGACAATGCCGCCGATCACTACACCCAGCCAATTGACCGGCTGGCGCTGGCACAGCTGATCAATCTGAACGGTCAGCACGGCGGCATTATCCACGCCCGTAAGAACATGATTGTTTCCGATTACCAGGGGGGCGGACTCATTCACGACCAGCTGGAAGCAGCAGCGTTCGACTATATAACGTTCGGGGATATTGCGATTGCCAAAATCCGTAACGGCTGGGGCGACGTTATCGCACTTGAACCCTTGCCCGGTCTGTATATTCGCCGCCGCAAAGTCAGAGATAACGCGCTGGATAAGCCCGGTGACTACGTGGTGTTACAGGAAGGGGAACCGCAGGTATGGCCAGAAGAAGATATTATCTTCATCAAAATGTATGACCCGCAACAGCATATCTACGGACTGCCGGACTACATCGGCGGTGTGCATTCCGCGTTACTTAACAGTGAAGCGGTTATTTTCCGACGCCGCTATTACCACAACGGTGCGCACACTGGCGGTATTCTGTATACCCGCGATCCCAGCATGACGGATGAAATGGAGGAAGAAATTGAACAGCAGCTGCGTGACAGCAAAGGGATCGGTAACTTCTCCACCATCCTTGTAAACATTCCCGGTGGAGACGGCGATGCCATCAAATTCATTGAAATGGGGGATATTTCCGCAAAGGACGAATTTGCCAACATCAAGAACATCAGCGCCCAGGACATTCTGAACGCGCATCGTTTTCCCGCTGGCCTCGCGGGTATTGTCCCGCAGAATACTGCCGGACTGGGGGATGTTGAAAAGGCCGAACGCATTTACAAGAAAAGCGAAATTGCGCCTATCCAGCGCCGTTTTATGCTGGCAGTTAACAACGATCCCGAAATCCCGGAAAGGCTGCACCTTAACTTTGATTTAAGTTACACAGAATCAACGGATAAGGGTGCGGCATGAGGCGAAACAGGCTAAAATCCAGGCATCATTTAACAGCTGGAGCATGGAATATGCGAGTTCTGAAAATCGAATGCCCGGAATGCGGCTCAAAGGCTGTTATTCGTAAAACGAACAGGAAGCACCGGCAGATTGCGGATATTTACTGCGCCTGTTCAGATGTTGAGTGTGGCCACACGTTTGTTATGAATCTGACGTTCTCCCACACTCTCAGCCCCAGCGCTAAAACGGGTGATGCGATGGTGCAAAAAATACTGAATGCACTTTCACCCGATCAGCGCCAGATGGCATTAGACCTACTGAAAGCGACTCCCGCCGCCTGAAATGCCCCCATTCCGGGGGCGTTGCCCTTCCTTTTTAACCATTTCGCGAACCTCTCCCGCAAGCTCTCCAATCCAGGCCAAAGCGATTGTTTTTTCTCTCTGGTTACTTTCGTAAACATGGGCAATTTTGGCCAATAACTCAATGCGTTCCAGCTGTGCCGACGCCTCCAAAAGATCCATTTAGCCCCCACAAGCAATAAATAACTGGATATACATGGGTCTTCCCTTGTTGTGGTGGCTGAAGGCATGATAATGGTGTATTTAATCGCCAGAGGTCACCGCCATGGACGAAAAGTCCCTCTACGCTCATATTCTCAACCTGTCCGATCCGTGGCAGGTAAAGTCCCTTTCTCTCGATGAAAATGCCGGTTCTGTTACTGTCACTATTGAGATCGCTGAAAACACCCGGCTAGCCTGTCCGACCTGCGGTAAATCCTGTTCTGTTCACGATCACCGTCATCGTAAATGGCGCCATCTTGATACCTGCCAGTTCACCACTATTGTTGAAGCCGATGTTCCACGAATTATGTGTCCGGAGCATGGCTGCCTGACGTTGCCTGTTCCGTGGGCTGGCCCCGGAAGCCGGTATACGTTGCTATTCGAATCGTTCGTTCTCTCATGGCTGAAAATCAGCACCGTTGATGCTGTCAGGAAGCAACTTAAGCTCAGTTGGAATGCGGTTGACGGCATTATGACCCGGGCAGTTAAGCGAGGTCTTGCCCGGATAAAAAAGCCATTATCCGCCCGTCATATGAATGTGGATGAGGTCGCCTTTAAAAAAGGACATCGTTACATAACGGTGATCTCCGATCGCGATGGTCGGGCGCTGGCCTTAACGGATGATCGCGGCACAGAGAGTCTTGCCGGCTATCTTCGCACGCTCACTGATGGGCAGTTGCTGGCTATCAAAACGCTCTCAATGGACATGAACGCGGGCTATATAAGAGCAGCGCGTATCCACTTACCCAGTGCGGTTGAGAAAATCGCCTTTGACCGCTTCCATGTGGCGAAGCAACTGGGCGAGGTAGTTGATAAAACCCGTCAGAATGAACATCCGCACCTCCCTGTTGAAAGCCGACACCAGGCAAAAGGAACCCGCTTCCTGTGGCAGTACAGCGATAAGTGGATGACCGAATCCCGGCAGGAAAAGCTGATGTGGCTGCGTGCACAGATGAAGCTGACGAGCCAGTGCTGGGCGCTGAAAGAGCTGGCAAAGGATATCTGGAACAGGCCATGGAGCGAGGAAAGACGGAGTGACTGGCAGAGATGGTTGGCGCTGGCGGCTAACAGTGACGTTCCCATGATGAAAAATGCCGCGAAAACGATAGGAAAAAGGCTGTACGGGATCCTGAATGCGATGCGACACAGTGTCTCAAACGGAAATGCGGAGGCACTTAACAGCAAGATCAGGCTGCTGAGGATAAAAGCCAGGGGATACCGAAACCGGGAGCGCTTTAAACTGGGGGTGATGTTCCACTACGGAAAGCTGAATATGGCGTTCTGAGCCTTCCCACCATGATCGGGGAAGACCCATATACATACAGTACACCTTAAAGCACGAATTGTGAAATTTAATTTCCTGCCATCTACTGACAAATGAATGTGTTACACACACATGCACACCTATAACCACCCCGGCCAAAGCTCCTGCAATGGTTCGTTTCGTGTTTCCTTCAACCGCCCATTGCGGTAAATCAGTGCCCCCTGACCAAATATCAAACCACTACCCCGCAGGAGAATGGCTATTTCTTCATCGGAACCCTCAAAACCCCGACTGCGTAATTCCAGTTTTAACCGTCTGCGGGTTCCCCCCTCCGTACAGTTATTGACAGAACTCCAAGGGGCGGCGTTGCCGCCAGAAAAACCCGCCTCCGCTGGCGCTTCGGCCAACTTCGCAACCTTTTGCCACTTAACCAGACGGGTGCAAACTTCTGAATCAGGAACCAAAGGAGAATAAACACCCTGTACGCGCTGCACGTCCTCCGCGTATTCGTTGCCCTGTTCCGTAATTTCATAGGCCAGACGAACAACCAGATCACGGCGGGCAACCAGTGCCCCTCCCTGCGCCTGGGTATATGCAGCCCAGTCCCCGACATCAGCAGCGGCCAGAACCGCATCCATTCTGCGATCTGTCAGTACCTGATCCCGCAACCGACGCAGCTCACGCCAGACGGTTACCGGCGCACCACCAATCTGCTGAAACTGGCGAATACGCCAGCGTGAAGCCCACGCGGAAACGGACTTAGCCATATCACGCAGGTTTTCGCCGGTTTCTTCGTCCTGCTCACCATCAAGCGCAAAACCATCAATATTTTTTGAAATGTATTTCGCGATGTAGCCCGTGGCCGAACCTTTGGCGGGATCGATAGCTTCAACATGAAAACGTGCCTTCAGCGCCTTTTCAGATTGCAGTTCTTCAGAATCGGTAATTCTGGCGTGATAGCAAAGAATATCGCGCACCGTGTCCACGTCCTGCGGACGCATAAAAAGCAACATATGCCAGTGCGGTGTCCCGTCATGGTGAGGCTCAACAACCCGAAACCCAAATACATGAATACCCGCACGCGAGATCGCTGCGCGTGCTTTTGCCCATACGCCGCATAAATAGCGCTGGGTATCCTGCGGTGTACTTCCATCCCATTGCGATACAAAGCCCCCTTTGCTGTGAACCGCATGGAAACGTGATGGCGCGGTGATAGTGTAAAACTCACCGGCCAGCCCTTCTTCATTGGCCATATCTTCGAACCCTCGCATTCTTACCATTAGTTCACATCGACGGATCGCCGGATTTGCAACGCTGCGGTGCACCATGCTGTCCAGTGCAATGCGCAGCCCCTCATCATTCAGCAGATCAAACTTTTTAAAGAACTCCAGATTCCGCTTTTTCTGGTCTATCCATTCGCCCAGTGTTTTGCGGGATACATAAGCGCTGGCCGCTTTTTGCACCTGTCCCACCGCAATGGCCATGTGCTCGCGCTGCGTATCACGCGCACGTTTAAGACGCAGGTACCACCATTCCGGCGCCATCATGCGCAGTATCCCGGATTCCGCCTTACGCATTTCCAGTTGACCTTCATTGGCCTCATGTTCAGCCCAGTACGGCGGCTGGTTATTCAGCATCAGGCAACAGGCACAAAGATGGCGGTATGATTCCAGGGTGCGGCGGTGCAGCTCTCTGGCGTCGTCAGTGCCGGAATCAAACTGTTCGGTGAAGTCATAAAGTGACTGGGAAATCCAGCCAGATACCTGGCCAGCCAGTTTTTTAAGATCAGGACGGTCTAGTGACGGCAAGCGTTCCAGCGACTTACCAAAAGGAAGATCAGCAGCATCAGCGGCCAGCGAGTAACGCGCAGCCACTTTGCGCAGACGTGGCAATACATTCTCACCGATTGTTTTGCGCAGGAATGTATTGGCACGGCGACGCCCGTCACGGCCAGAAAAAAGCTTTTCGTAACGACGGCCAAAATACCCGGCTAACCAGTCGGGTATCTCATGCAGGTACCGGGATCGCCATTCATAATCCTGCGGGTTTACAGCCCACAGGCGGCGTTCTGTGATTGTCGCGTCTGCCGGAGTGCCTGGCGCGAATGTTTCCCGCCTCCAGGCATCAACGGCATAGCATTGTTCGTTTATTGCCAGCGTCATGCACAAGCCACCACAATGGAATCAAGCGGAGACTTCAGAATCAACTCAGCGGCCGTCTTTTGGCATGTAGCTGCGGCACCAATACTTCGCGGGGCATTAACGCGAACGGCTTCAAATCCGGCGTACAGGTAATGAACCATTTCCAGATCGGCGTTAGAGGCCACAACCGGCACACCTTTTCTGGCCAGACGGCGCAACTTACGCGCCAGCCTCCCCTGATCCATATGCGTAAAACCGCGCTCATGGTAAGCGGTGAAATTGTCGCTTTCAGTCAGATAAGGCGGATCACAGTAAACAACGTCATTCCCGTCCCGAACCAAATCGAGTGTTTCTGAATAGTGGGCAGTAATGAACGTTGCGCGTTTCGCTTTTTCAGCAAAGGCGCGGATTTCATCAGCGGGGAAATAAGGCTTTTTGTACTTACCGAACGGGACGTTGAACTGTCCTCGGCGGTTATACCGGCACAGGCCATTGAAGCAGTGGCGATTCAGGTACAGGAAACGCGCAGCATTTTCAACAGATTCAGAACCAGCCTTACCACCAGAAAGATTGAAAGCATCACGCACGGCGTAATAGAAAACGGCACGGCTTTCTTCATCACCTAACGAACCGGCAGTAAACAGGATCTCCAGCTCATTCAACAGCGCATCAGTGTGATACGCCATCGCCTTATAAAGATTAACCAGATCAGGATTCACATCTGCGATCAGATACTCGTCATAATCCGTATTCATCATGACGGCGCAGGAACCTGCGAACGGTTCAACCAGGCGCTTACCTTCAGGAAGGTGCGGACGCAGCTTAGGCATAAGGCGGGCTTTGCTGCCCACCCATTTAAGCGGAGTTTTAACGGCCATGTTTAGCCCCCGCCAGCAGTTGAAACAAACCACCGTTTTTGTAGATGTAAACAGCAACGTCAAAAAGAGACATTGAATTAATGGACAAAACAACCCAGCTTTCAAAGCCAGCAACAACCTCATTTACTGGCAGAACATGAGTAATCACCGCTGACCATTCTCTACCGGTGTATTTGCCGTGCTTCCATTCCTTCAATGAAAGAACATCACCTACCTTATAGTTACGATCATTTCTGCGCAGTTCTGCTTTTTTCTGACCAGCAATAACGGCATCAAAATGTTTAGGTGCAATTTTTATTGTGTGGACTTTGATTGTCATTTTGCACCGCCTTGCGCTAAAGCCTTAACGATGCCAACGGTCATCTTACAATCAGCTAAAGCACGGTGTGCCTGCCCTTCGACCACAACCCCTTCATGCGCAGCGGCATCAACTAACTTATGCCACTTATAACCGTGATATTTTCCCGGCTCGCCACGATACTCTGCATATAATTTCATGGCGCACAGGGAATACTCATCCATAAACGAAGAGAGTCCGTCCGTCCCTAATCCATTTAATTCCGCTGTTTGACGTATCAGGCGAGTATCATAATCAGCATTATAAATAACGAATCCATAATTAAAGAAAAGGTCAGCTACTGCACCGTGTACATCTTTCCAAGCTGGTGCATGGGCAACCATTTCATTTGTAATGCCATGAATTGCTATAGCCTCATCGGGAATAGGCTTAGTCGGTTTAATTAGCGTATTCAGCATAATGAAACCATTTTTATCTATGATGCAGACTTCAACGATTTCCGCATCATCACCCAACCCGGTGGTTTCGGTATCAATAAATAGGCGTTCATCGTCAAGCCACCGTTGTGCTCGCAGGCTGATAGAAGACTGCAATTGCTTAGTTTTCAATTCCATGCCGCACCTCCTTTGCTGCAAATCGCCGCAGCTTCTTCGCGGATTAACTCAACGATTTCCGTTGCGCTTAAACCTTCATTGGCTGCATGGGTGGCCAGCTTATCCAGACGGGTGGAACACAGATCAGCAGCTGCGGCTTTACCTTCCTGCGTGGCTTTGGTGAGCATGGCCAGCAGGTCGGTGCCTGATTTTGTTGTAGGTAAATCCTGACGTGTCATGTGCATTTTGGTTTCCTTAAGGCAAAAGAATCCCCGGCCACTTGAAACGTGGCCAAAAAATTCAGGCTGTTAATTAGTGAAAAGTGGGTTGTACTGTGGCGGCTGAGTAGTTCGGTGCCGGAATCAGGTGCAGCTCGTAGGTTGTCCGCCACCACTCCTGGATCAGCGCTTTTATCTCGCCAACACCCAGCGCCCCGGCTGTATAGAAAATCGCGCGAATCCCCGCCAGCGCTTCTATCTGTGCTTCTTTGCTTTCCGCTTCGCGATACACGCAGCACCAGAAAGCAGCATTGATCGCCAGCCAGTGACGCGGATTTGTCATGTGTTCAGTGTCATTGAAGAAGAACGGATGCAAAGCGATACGCCCATTTTTACTGGTGCTTTTCTCTGCAAACGCTAATGCGTAGTTATGCGGGACGCCCCACACAGCCAGCTCTGCCCCCAACGATTTACCCTCAACGGAAATAATGGTCATTAGTGATTCCCCTGTTGCTGCAACTTATGGACGATATGCGGCGCGATCACCATCTGCACCCCGCTACTGCTATAAATTGGATGTGCCTTTTTGATCGGGCGGTTCGCGGTGCGCTTTGAAAAATCGCTGTCACGTAAACTGCCAAAACCTTCAAACGTTAACCGCGCCCGCGAAATACCCTGTCGCAGTTGAATCATGTCCCGATAGCCCAGGCGTTCATAAATCTCACGCCAGCAGCACTTACTTAAATGGGCTTTAAATGCCCCGGAACCAGAAGTAACCGCAGCAGCATGAAGCACCACGCCGCGCCACTCCGGTGTTAAGTTGTCCCACCATTCAGCGGCCTCGCTGCTTTCGCTGAAGTATTTGCGGCGGATCTGTTTTAAATGCTCCAGCCCGCGCTTTTGCTGTTCCTGGCTAATCGCCATAGCGCCCCCCTATACATCCAACCAGGCGACGGGCTTTTGTAGACAAGAAACGCAAAACCGCCCCGCTTTTCATTCGAACAGGCTCATGCGTATTGAATTTATACGTGTGGCCAGGGTTCCAGCGCTGGCCGTTCGGCAGTTCTATCCAGCCCGTTGAACCACTCGGCAACTGCATGGCTGGTGATTCTTTTTTCAGGTAAGTCACAAACGCTTTCATGGTGTTCCCTCACATCAGGCCGGTGGCGTTGGTTGTGACCAGATCCACCGCAGCGGCCAGAACCGGCGCAGAGTGAATACGGCTTTCAACGGTATAAGCCAGCACGGATAAGCTACGGATTGCATCGCGAGCGCGATCCAGAATTTGAGTACGGCGGGCGGCGGTCATATGGCCAGTTGATACGGCTTCCCCAGCAATCGCGCCTACACACGCAGTGGCGCTAAGCGCACACAACTGCATGTTGGCTTCAGTGGCATTGTTCACCGGCACGGATGGAAGGCAGTTAATCTGACCTAACATCCCATCAAGTAAACGCGCATCCTCGGTGTAATCCGTGATAGCCAAAAGCTCATCACAGGTTAGGCGGTGCGGTTGTGCTGGGTTCAGTTTGTTGCGCAGGATCTGCGACTTCATACCAACGGCTGCGGCCACATCTTCAAGATTGTGCTCAGTTGCAAATGCTCGGCAAGCCGCATCAAAGTGCGCATGTTTAGAGGTCTGGTAATCAAACATTGTTTGCCTCTCCCTAATCCGTAGGATGGATTACGCGTTAAGCGAAATGTCACATTCGCTTAAAGCCTGAATAGTGAGCGCGGCCATGTTGACTTCGACCAGGCCTTTCTTCTGCTTACCCTTCGGCTTAATAGGTAATTTCCCGTATTCGATCAGGTTCCTGGCGGTTTCTTTGTTGGTACCAGTACGGCGGCAATACTCGTCTAAAGGCAGGTATGGCTCTGGGATGATGATTGTAATGTTCGGACGCATGAGGCAAACTCCATAAGTTAACCTGTACGGCAATACAGGGCTGTAACTGTCAATATTCACTTAAACCTACAAAGCGGAGTTTAAACTCACTTCGCGCAAGATTTCAAGGTAAAACTTTCGTGAACCTACAAATTGAGTTTTCTCATGGCGGAGCTGAGGTACTAGATAGAGTTATCCAAGCGTATGGATTCAACACAAAACTAGCCCTAGCCGAACATCTTGATATAGCAAGCAGCAGTCTGGCTAACCGGTATAAGAGGGATTTTTTTCCAGCTGATATCGTTGTTAGATGTATGGCTGAAACAGGAGCTACTCTGGAATGGCTTGCGACTGGACAAGGTAGAAAGTTTAACGATGACGAATTAGACATCATGAAACTGCCACGCAAGAAGATTGTGGACGGAAAACTCTATGAGTCTGGTTTCCTAATGCTCGATAAGGTTACTTTTTTACCTGGCAAACCTTTACCGCAGAATCCTATCTGTGTGATTGATAACACAATGCAATACATTGTTGATCAACACTTTACTGAAGTTTATGACGATGTTTGGCTTGTCGAAGTTGAAGGTAAAACCAGCGTTAGAACACTAACACGCATCCCTGTGGGAAAAGTTAGAGTAAGCGGCGTAGGTATGGCTTTTGACTGCGGTATTGACGATATAAAAATCATCGGCCGCATTGTTCTGACGATTGAATGAAATGAGTGTTCGTAAACTTCCGACAGGCGAATGGATCGCCGACTTCTACACCGTCAACCGTAGTAATGGTAAGAACGGGAAGCGCATACGTAAAAAATTTGCCACGAAGGGGGAAGCCCTGGCATTTGAGAACCATACGCTTCAGAAAGTAGACAGTGCGCCCTGGCTGGGTGAAGGGAAGGACAAACGAACTTTAATAGACCTGATCACAATGTGGTATGAACGCCACGGAGTAGCTTTGCGCAATGGTCAAAAGCGCAAAGACGCTATGACCTGGGCGGCAGAGTGCATGGGATTCCCGCTAGCTACAGAGTTTAATGCCCAGCTGTTCACGGCCTACCGCGCAAAAAGGCTTGATGGGCATTATGCCCGCACTAACAGAGTATCCAAGGTTTCCCCGAAAACAATGAACCTTGAACATGCTTACTTCCTGGCTATGTTCAACGAGCTGAAACGAATCGGGGAATGGTCAGCCCCCAACCCACTGGAAAACGTCAGACAGTATCGTACTGATGAAACCGAAATGGCTTTCCTCACTGATGAAGAAATTGAGCGGCTTTTGCTGGAATGCAAACGAAGCAAAGTAAAATACTTGGAGCTAGTCGTAAAAATCTGTCTTGCGACCGGCGCAAGATGGAATGAAGCGGCAACGCTGAAAAGCTCTCAGATCGCAGGCGGTAAAGTTACGTTCGTCAAAACCAAAGGGAAGCGCAACAGAACAATCCCCCTTGATGATGAACTTCTATCCGAATTGCCTGAAACAAAAGGCGCTCTGTTCCCCAAACCCTGCTATAACGCGTTCCGCTCTGCTTTGGAACGCGCAGGCATTGAGCTCCCCTCCGGCCAACTTACCCATGTACTGCGCCATACATTTGCCAGCCACTTTATGATGAACGGCGGGAACATTCTGGTTCTGCAAAAAATTCTCGGCCACGCTGACATCACTATGACAATGCGTTATGCCCATTTCGCCCCAAGCCACCTTGAAGATGCCGTTCGACTTAACCCCTTAAAATGTCGCAAAAATGTCGCGACAGCTTAGAAATACTGCCGAATACTCACAGATATTAACTAACGTAACTTATTGATAACACTGTAAGTTATTGTTTTTCGTAGATAGTTGATGCTTTATAATATAGCCTGTGCTATATCTGTATGTAATGCAGTCATCTCTCACGGATCGAGGGACCAGAACGTCAGGAGGTCAATATGAACGAGTTTAAGAGGTGTATGCGCGTGTTTAGCCACTCTCCCTTTAAAGTCCGGTTAATGCTGCTCTCAATGCTGTGCGATATGATCAACAGCAAACCTGAGCAGGATAAGCCCTCGGATAAATAACGCGGCGTCGCGGTACGCCGCGTCATCTGGCTGTCATCTACGGCCGTTACACTTCTGCCTATGTCAAAATAGCCCTTCTTTTTGTCGGATTTGCTAACCCCTTCGCAAAACAATTTCTGTCTGCCCGTTGACCTTCACATTCACACGCTCTATCTTCTTGCAGCCCTGCCTAACTTGCGGCTCGCAGATGCGGACCTCTTTCCCTCTTCACGCACTCTCAGCAGGTAATGACCCTTGGCGCCAGGGTAAGCACATGGCGTTTTTACGATAGTGGCATATGAATTTAACCGTCAAAGACTCACTTCTTGCTCGCAGCCGGGCCCTTAGCCCGTGGACTGGCTTTTATGTTCTGCAGTCGCTGCTGATCAACCTGGCGCTGGGCTATCCGTTTAGTCTGCTGTATACCCTTGCCTTCACCTGCATATTGCAGTTGCTCTGGCGGAGCGCGCCGAAAGCGCAGAAGGTGCTGATCGGCGTGTGTTCGCTGGTCGCCGCCTGTTACTTTCCTTTCGGCCAGGCCTACGGATCGCCAAACTTTAATACGCTGCTGGCTCTGCACTCGACCAATATGGAAGAGTCCACGGAAATCCTGACGATTTTCCCCTGGTATAATTACCTGATGGGGGTGTTTATCTTTGCCCTTGGCGTGATCGCCGTGCGTCGCAAACCTGACGAAGAGAAGAAACGCTGGAATAAATATGACAGCCTGTGCCTGCTGTTCAGCGTCGTGGCTTTTTTTGTCACCCCCGTACAGAACCTGGCCTGGGGCGGCGTGTTTAAATTAAAGGATACCGGCTATCCGGTGTTCCGTTTCGCCAAAGACGTCATCGTCAATAACAATGAAGTCATTGACGAGCAGGAGCGCATGGCGAAGTTAGCCAGCATGAAAGACACCTGGACTGTCACCGCCGTGAAGCCGAAATATCACACCTATGTGGTGGTGATCGGTGAAAGCGCTCG
Organism: Citrobacter sp. CFNIH10; assembly: GCF_002934585.1. NCBI lineage: Bacteria > Pseudomonadati > Pseudomonadota > Gammaproteobacteria > Enterobacterales > Enterobacteriaceae > Citrobacter > Citrobacter sp. CFNIH10. Next base: position 2,979,720 of record NZ_CP026216.1, on the reverse strand, counting down.
TCGTGATGCGCTGGGGGCGTTTGGCGGTCACTGGGATAATACTCCGTTTGCCAGCAGCGTTAACGGCTACCTGTTTGCCGATTACATCGCGGCCAGCGGGTCAACGCAAAAATCGCTCGGGTTGACCCTCAACCGGGTCGTTGATGATAAGCCGCTGTATCAGGACAACTTTGTCACGTTGGCAAACCGAGCCGGTTTCCAGACGTGGTGGTTCTCGAATCAGGGACAAATCGGCGAATACGATACCGCTATCGCCAGTATCGCAAAGCGGGCTGATGAAGTGCATTTTCTTAAAAACGGTGACTTCGAGGCGGACAAAAACACCCAGGACGAGGCGCTGTTAAAAATGACCGCACAGGTGCTGGAAACGGAACGCACCCAGCCGCAGCTGATTGTCCTGCATCTGATGGGGTCTCATCCACAGGCCTGCGATCGGACAAAAGGCAAGTTCGACACGTTCGTCCAGTCGAAAGAAACCTCCTGCTATCTCTATACCATGACTCAGACCGACGACCTGCTGCGAAAACTGTACGATCAGCTCCGCAACAGCGGCGACAGTTTCTCGCTGGCGTATTTCTCCGATCACGGTCTCGCCTTTAAAGAGCGTGGGAAGGAAGTGCAGTATCTGGCGCATGACGACCAGTTCCAGCAAAACTTTCAGGTCCCGTTTATGGTGCTCTCCAGCGATGACAAAGCGCATAAAGTCATCAAAGCGCGGCGCTCCGCCAACGACTTCCTTGGCTTTTTCTCACAGTGGACAGGGATCAGCGCAAAAGAGATTAAGATGAAGTACCGGTTTATCTCTGAACAGAAAGCCGGGCCGGTGTATATCACCAATTTCAAATTGCAGAAGGTGGATTATAACCACCTGGGAACCGATATCTTTAGCACCAAATCTCGCTAACCTCTTGAAATACATCCAAAAAAAATCCGCCCCTTGAGGCGGATTTTTTATATCACTGACGTGATTAGAAGCGGTAACCGACGCCTGCGATCCAGGTGCCAACGTCAACGCTACGAATACGGCTCTGCTCGTAAGAGAAGTCCAGAGCAACATTTTCGATCGGGTTGAACTGCACACCTGCGCCATAAGAGAAACCATAATCGCTGGTGTCATCTTTATGCGTCGGGTAGTTGGTGTCCTGGAATTTACCGTAGCCCACACCCACAACACCGTAGATGCTTGCCCAGTCGTTCAGACGGTAAGCCGGACCAGCAGTGATGCCGTAGTACTGAGTTTTGTTGTAATCGCCTGCACCGTTAGTACGATCTTTTTCGGTGTAAGTGAAGGAACCGATTACGCCCAGCGGGTTGTTGTCCTGCTCATAGCGATACTTCAGGTTGAAACCGTTCATTTTGTTCGCCGCGCCCTGAGCATCGCTCTGAGCATAACCACCGGTAACGGTAGACGTTGCAGCGACAGCGGAACCTGCGGAGATAGCCAGAACAGCGGCCAGTGCTGAAAGACATGCAATTTTTTTCATAACCACCTCAAATGTGCTTCAAATAAATCCTAAGTGTTAAATATATCAAAAATTGATGAGAAACTCTTTGCGATTAGTGATGTCTAACGGGCAATTTCATGTAACAGAACGTTTCCATCAATCGCTATCTCTTTCAATTAACATCACTTTTCCAGATATTTGCCCCATTATTACGCGCATAATAAAGGACATTCATCCAGATTATTCCTAATCTGCCAGCGCATTAATCCATCAATTTGCCGCCATTTTACGGCTTTCCAGAAATTTTTTTTCAACGAAGACTCAACCGTAGATGGTTATTTCCATTACACTGCCTCTTTTACTTTTCTATACACAAATCAGGCAAGTTGCTGGATGGCGTGTATCTACAGTTATGTCGGGAGAACGGATGCCAGGGTCGTCACGTAAAACGCCAGTTTGGCTGCCTGTTTTAGTACTGCTTATTGCCATGGCCTCAATCCAGAGCGGCGCATCGCTGGCAAAATCATTGTTTCCGCTGGTTGGCGCGCCCGGTGTCACCGCTCTCCGTCTGGCGTTAGGCACGCTGATTCTTATTGTCTTCTTCAAGCCATGGCGTCTGCGGTTTGCCAAAGAGCAGCGTCTGCCGCTGCTTTTTTACGGCCTGTCGCTGGGGGGAATGAACTACCTCTTCTATCTGTCGATTCAGACGGTCCCGCTGGGGATCGCTGTCGCGCTGGAGTTTACCGGGCCTCTGGCGGTCGCCCTGTTCTCTTCGCGACGCCCCGTTGATTTTATCTGGGTGGTACTCGCGGTTCTCGGACTCTGGTTCCTGCTGCCGCTGGGTCAGGACGTTTCGCATGTCGACCTGTTCGGCGCCACCATGGCACTGGGCGCAGGCGCCTGCTGGGCTATCTATATTCTCAGCGGACAACGCGCCGGCGCTGAGCACGGCCCGGCCACTGTCGCGATAGGTTCGCTGATTGCGGCTCTGGTTTTCGTCCCACTTGGGGCTGTGCAGGCCGGGGAAGCGCTCTGGCACTGGTCTGTCATTCCGCTGGGTCTGGCGGTTGCGGTACTGTCGACGGCGCTCCCCTACTCGCTGGAGATGATTGCCTTAACCCGTCTGCCTACGCGCACCTTTGGCACGCTGATGAGTATGGAACCCGCACTGGCCGCACTGGCAGGTATCCTGTTTCTGGGCGAAACGCTCACGTTTGTCCAGTTGCTGGCGCTTGGCGCGATCATTGCCGCCTCGATGGGCTCGACGTTGACCATTCGACGGGAAAGCAAAATAAAAGAGGTTGATGTAAATTAATTTTACATTTCTGCATGGTTGCATAACCATGCAGAATATCTTCCCGCTGTTTTCCCTGTATTTTCCTGATATTTCCCCACCGTCTATCTGCCCCGTACCGACTATTTATCCGCCTTCTCATGTCGCCATCAGAATATTGTTACCGCTGGTCTAACTCTTGCGCAACCACATGAATAGTAATGCAATTAAATAACGATGGTGTTAAATACTATTAAAGCGATAGGCAGAGCCAGAAAAGCAGGAATCATAACCGGTGCTATACTGAATCTCGTAAATTACTGGGACATAACATCAAGAGGATATGAAATTATGAGTACCGCTAAATTGGTAAAAACAAAAGCGTCCAATCTGCTTTATACCCGCAACGATGTCTCTGACAGCGATAAGAAAGCAACGGTTGAGTTGCTGAATCGTCAGGTGATCCAGTTTATCGACCTGTCACTGATCACCAAGCAGGCCCACTGGAATATGCGTGGGGCTAATTTTATTGCCGTCCATGAGATGCTGGATGGCTTCCGTACGGCATTGACCGACCATCTCGATACCATGGCAGAGCGTGCCGTACAGCTGGGCGGTGTGGCGTTGGGGACTACGCAGGTTATTAATAGCAAAACGCCGTTGAAAAGCTATCCGCTGGACATCCATACCGTTCAGGATCATCTGAAAGAACTGGCAGACCGTTATGCTGTCGTCGCTAACGATGTGCGTAAAGCCATCAGCGAAGCGAAAGACGAAGATACCGCCGATATCTTTACCGCCGCATCCCGCGATCTCGACAAATTCCTGTGGTTCATCGAATCCAACATCGAATAATCGCCTCATAAGTATTCCCTCTACAACCCTCGCCACGGCGGGGGTTTTGCACTTTTATGGTGCACCACATCGTCACCACTCCGTCGTAAAGTAAAATATTTGTAATAATCACCTCACACAATCGTTAACGAAAGATTGTTTTATCAACGATCTTTGCGCTAAATAGGCAGACCGTTCACGCCCCCTCCAGGCTGCACTAAATCAGTGCCCCAGAATGGTGCAAAAAGCGAGTTTTGCTCCGAGACCTGTGCACAAGCGTGCAGTCCCCTCTTGTTAAAACAAGGGGTTGCAAAACTGGCACGATTTTTTCATTACATTTATCGTTCTCGCAGGGGATCGCCCCGTGGATAAAAAAGGAAATGCTATGAAGTCTGTATTAAAAGTTTCACTGGCAGCACTTGCTCTGGCTTTTGCGGTGTCCTCTCATGCCGCGGATAAGAAACTGGTTGTCGCAACTGACACCGCGTTCGTGCCGTTTGAATTCAAACAGGGTGACAAATACGTTGGCTTTGATGTGGACCTGTGGGCCGCCGTAGCAAAAGAACTGAAGCTGGATTATGAACTGAAACCGATGGATTTCAGTGGCATTATCCCGGCGCTGCAAACCAAAAACGTTGACCTGGCGCTGGCGGGCATCACCATTACTGACGAGCGCAAAAAAGCGATCGATTTCTCTGACGGTTACTACAAAAGCGGTCTGTTAGTGATGGTGAAAACCAACAATAACGACGTAAAAAGCGTAAAAGATCTGGACGGTAAAGTGGTCGCGGTGAAGAGCGGTACTGGCTCCGTTGATTACGCCAAAGCCAACATCAAAACGAAAGATCTGCGTCAGTTCCCGAACATCGATAACGCCTACATGGAACTGGGTACCAACCGCGCAGACGCGGTTCTGCACGATACGCCGAACATCCTGTATTTCATCAAAACCGCAGGTAACGGCCAGTTCAAAGCGGTGGGTGAATCACTGGAAGCGCAGCAGTACGGTATCGCATTCCCGAAAGGCAGCGACGAACTGCGCGAGAAAGTGAATGGCGCGCTGAAAACGCTGCGTGACAACGGTACTTATAACGAAATCTACAAAAAATGGTTCGGTACTGAACCTAAATAATAATGGCTTTGCCTTCAGATGTTGCCCGGAGGCGCTAAGCGTACCGGGCATTTGATTTTTTTCACCACGGTAACAGGAACAACATATGCAGTTTGACTGGAGCGCCATCTGGCCCGCCATTCCGATCCTGCTTCAGGGCGCCAAAATGACCCTGTGGATCTCCATCCTCGGTCTGGCTGGCGGGATCATCATCGGCTTGCTGGCGGGTTTAGCCCGAACTTATGGCGGCTGGATCGCCAATCACGTCTCTCTCGTCTTCATTGAAGTCATCCGCGGCACGCCGATCGTCGTCCAGGTGATGTACATCTATTTCGCCCTGCCGATGGCTTTCCCGGACTTGCGCATCGACACCTTCAGCGCCGCCGTTATCACGATCATGATTAACTCCGGAGCCTATATCGCGGAAATCACCCGTGGTTCGGTCCTGTCGATCCATAAAGGATTTAGCGAAGCGGGTCTGGCGCTGGGTCTTTCCCGTCGGGAAACCATCCGTCATGTGATCATGCCACTTGCGCTGCGTCGTATGCTGCCTTCGCTCGGTAACCAGCTCATCATCAGTATCAAAGATACATCGCTGTTTATCGTCATCGGCGCGGCGGAACTGACCCGCAGCGGTCAGGAAATTATTGCCGGCAATTTCCGTGCCCTGGAAATCTGGACCGCGGTGGGTGTTATTTACCTCATCATCACGCAAGTCCTGAACATCGTGCTTCGTAGTCTGGAAAGAAGGATGAAAATCCTGTGATTGAATTTAAAAACGTCTCAAAGCATTTTGGCCCGACCCAGGTGCTGCATAACATTGATCTGAGCATTAAGCAGGGCGAAGTGGTGGTGATTATCGGGCCATCGGGTTCCGGTAAATCCACGTTATTGCGCTGCATAAATAAACTCGAAGAGATTACCTCCGGCGATCTGATCGTTGATGGGCTAAAGGTCAACGACCCGAAGGTCGACGAGCGTCTGATCCGTCAGGAAGCCGGGATGGTGTTCCAGCAGTTCTATCTTTTCCCTCATCTGACCGCGCTGGAAAACGTCATGTTTGGCCCGTTGCGCGTTCGTGGGACGAAGAAAGACGCTGCCGAGAAGCAGGCAAAAGAGCTGTTGGCGAAAGTGGGTCTGGCCGAGCGCGCTCACCACTATCCGTCTGAGCTTTCCGGCGGTCAGCAGCAGCGTGTGGCGATTGCCCGCGCCCTGGCGGTGAAGCCGAAGATGATGCTGTTTGATGAACCGACCTCTGCACTCGATCCGGAACTGCGCCACGAAGTACTGAAAGTGATGCAGGATCTGGCGGAAGAAGGGATGACGATGGTCATCGTTACGCACGAAATCGGCTTTGCCGAAAAAGTCGCCTCACGCCTGATCTTCATCGATAAGGGTCGTATTGCCGAGGACGGTAATCCGCAAACCCTGATTGAAAACCCGCCAAGCCAGCGTTTGCAGGAGTTCTTGCAGCACGTTTCCTGACGGCCTGCCTCCCTTCCATCTGGAAGGGAGGTTTCTCTACGACTCTTCCCATTTCGAATCGCCGCGCCTCCAGCCACTATACTTATCTCTTTGTTCTGTTTTCTCACTGGAGGAGTCATGCGGTGGATCCTGTTCATCCTCTTTTGCCTGCTGGGCGCACCAGCCCAGGCGGTAACCATTCCCGGCGTCACAACCGGCGCTGATGCTGACGCGCAAACAACACCTGCGCCCGAACCTGATGTCGAGCAAAAGAAAGCGGCCTACGGAGCGCTGGCCGACGTACTGGAAAATGAGACATCGCGCAAAGAATTGATTGACCAGTTGCGTACCGTTGCCGCCACGCCACCGCCGGAACCGGTGCCCAAAATCACCCCGCCTGTGGTTGTGGAAGAAAAAACGGTACTGGAGAACGTTACCGATCTCAGCCGCCATTACGGCGAAGCCCTGTCTGGCCGCTTTGCCCAGCTCTATCGCAACATCACCGATGCGCCACACAAGCCCTTTAACAGCCAGACCTTCAGTAATGCCCTCAGTCACTTTCTGATGTTGGCCGCTGCAGTGTTCGGCTTCTACTGGTTGATTCGTCTGTGTATGTTGCCGTTGTACCGTAAAATGGGAAACTGGGCGCGGAAGAAGAACCGCGAGCGCAGCAACTGGCTCCAGCTACCGGCAATGATCGTTGGCGCCTTTATTATTGATCTGCTTCTGCTGGCGCTTACCCTGTTTGTCGGTCAGTTGTTGAGCGACAGGCTGAACGCGGGCAGTCGCACCATCGCGTTTCAACAAGGACTGTTTCTGAACGCCTTTGCCCTGATCGAATTTTTCAAAGCCATTCTGCGACTGATCTTCTGTCCGAACGTGGCGGAACTGCGGCCCTTTACCATTCAGGATGCCAGCGCCCGTTACTGGAACCGGCGACTGAGTTCGCTGAGCAGTCTGATTGGCTATGGCCTGATCGTCGCTGTTCCGATTATTTCCAATCAGGTAAACGTACAGGTCGGTGCGATGGCCAACGTGGTCATCATGCTGTGTATTACGCTGTGGGCGCTGTACCTGATTTTTCGTAACAAGAAAGAGATTACCCAGCACCTGCTGAATCTTGCGGAACGATCGCTGGCCTTTTTCAGTCTGTTTATTCGCGCCTTTGCTCTGGTCTGGCACTGGCTGGCAAGCGCCTATTTCATCGTCCTGTTTTTCTTCTCCCTGTTCGACCCCGGCAACAGCCTGAAGTTTATGATGGGGGCGACAGTGCGCAGTCTGGTGATCATCGGCATTGCTGCCTTCGTTTCCGGAATGTTTACCCGCTGGATCGCCAAAACCATTACCCTCTCCCCGCATACGCAGCGCAATTATCCCGAACTGCAAAAGCGGCTCAACGGCTGGCTTTCTACGGCATTGAATGTGGCGCGGATCCTGACGGTGTGTGTCGCCATCATGCTGCTGCTGAACGCCTGGAGACTGTTTGATTTCTGGAACTGGCTGCACAACGGCGCCGGTGAGAAGACGGTTGATATTCTGATCCGCATCGTGCTGATTCTGTTTTTCTCCGCAGTAGGCTGGACGCTGCTTGCCAGCCTAATCGAAAACCGGCTGGCTTCCGATATTCATGGCCGTCCTCTCCCCAGCGCGCGTACCCGCACGCTGTTAACGCTGTTTCGTAACGCACTGGCGGTGATCATCAGCACAATCACCATCATGATCGTACTTTCGGAAATCGGCGTTAACATCGCCCCACTGCTGGCCGGGGCCGGGGCGCTGGGGCTGGCAATTTCCTTTGGTGCGCAAACGCTGGTGAAAGATATTATTACCGGGGTCTTTATTCAGTTTGAAAATGGCATGAATACGGGCGATCTGGTGACCATCGGGCCGTTAACCGGTACGGTAGAACGCATGTCGATTCGCTCCGTTGGCGTACGCCAGGACACCGGGGCGTATCATATTATTCCGTGGTCATCGATCACCACCTTTGCCAACTTTGTCCGCGGCATTGGCTCGGTGGTCGCCAATTACGATGTGGATCGTCATGAAGATGCTGATAAGGCCAATCAGGCGCTGAAAGAGGCGGTCGCTGCGGTAATGGAAACCGAGGACGTTCGTGGGCTGATTATTGGTGAGCCGTCGTTTGCCGGGATTGTCGGATTAACCAACACGGCATTTACGCTACGGGTATCGTTTACCACGCTGCCGCTGAAGCAGTGGACGGTTCGCTTCGCGCTGGACAGTCAGGTGAAAAAACATTTCGACCTGGCGGGCGTTCGTCCACCGGTGCAGACCTGGCAGTTTCTGCCCGCCGCGCCAGCGGCAGCCACAACACCGGCCACACCGCCGTCGCGGCCACCCGGCGAGCCGACGCTCTAGCGCTTACGCGCGCTAAAACGACGGCGCTGGTCGTCGTCCATAAAGGTCCAGGCAATAAAGCGGCTCTGCTTTTGCCCCTGGGCCATCTCTTTTTTCACCACCTTGACCGCTCCCACGTCAGTCAGCGCACGATAGAGCGGCGGCAGGTTTTCGCCGCGTGACACCAGCGTGGTAAACCACATGACCTGACGGCCAAAAGCCTGGCTTTCGGAAATCATCGTTTTGATGAACGCGACTTCCCCCCCTTCGCACCACAACTCCTGCTGCTGACCGCCGAAGTTCAGCGCATCATCTTTGCTCTGTCCGAGGTTGCGACGTTTGCGCTCGCTTCCTGCACGAGCAGAGGCGGCGGAATCATGGAACGGCGGGTTGCACAGCGTCGCATCATATTGCTCATTTTTATGAATAATGCCGTTAAAAATAGCCGCTGGGGTTTTCTGACGACGCAGGCGAATGGCGCGCGTCAGCCCTGGATTGGCGCTGATAATGGCCTGCGCGCTGGCTAACGCCTGCTCATGCGTCTCAGTGCCCGTAAAACGCCAGCCATACTCATGCACGCCAATCAGCGGATAAATACAGTTCGCGCCCACGCCAACATCCAGGATTGTGGCCTGAGTTGGCACACTTCCCGTTGTCTCTGCAAGCAGATCGGCCAGATGGTGGAGGTAATCGGCACGCCCAGGAACAGGCGGACACAGAAACCCTTCAGGAATATCCCAATTTGCCACCCCATAGAAATGCGCCAGCAGCGCCTTATTCAAAGCCTTTACCGCCAGCGGATTGGCAAAATCAACGCTTTGTTCGCCTGCGGGGGTCAGGACGAGATACTGCGCCAGCTCAGGCGTGCCTTTGCAGAGCGTGGCAAGATCGTAGCGACTGTGGTGACGGTTGCGCGGGTGTAAGCCCGGTTTCTGGGGGGACATAGCATTCTCCTTTTAACAGCGGCGTAAGATACCCGCATAACGCAACGCGGTAAACCGGGTTGATAACAAACGGGCGCTTCTCTGCAGCGCATCTGCGCGCGAAATGGGGTGAAGTGGCGCAAATCGCCCAAATATCAATGATATGTATGTCATTGATTTGTCAATATACGTCAATATTTTTCGTTCAAATATTAAGCAGATCATCATCAATTTTTTACGCCATTTCTGCCGCACTGACGACCTAAACTTATCTGGCACTACACGTTGTTTCACTGAGGAGAGCATCATGAAAAAATGCCTCGTATTACTCGTCGCCACCACGCTTGCAGGCGTGGCATTAGCGGCGTCTGCAGCACAACCTTTGAGCAGTCCCGATACCGGTCAGCTACGTGCGTCAGGTACCGTCTCTGCCACTGGCGCAACCAACCTGAGTGATCTGGAGGATAAGCTGGCGGAAAAAGCGCAAGAACAAGGCGCGAAAGGCTTTATGGTTAATTCCGCAGGCGGTAAGAACCAGATGTATGGTACAGCCACCATTTACAAGTAACCTTCCCCACCACCTGCCCGATAGCGACGCCGCTTATCGGGCAATGTTCCCTTGACTGAGCAATTTTTGACCCCATCTTGACTATAATAACCTCGGTAAAAAGCGTGAGGAGAATAGTGCTATGGCTTCTGGTTGGGCAAATGATGACGCTGTGAACGAACAAATCAACAGTACAATTGAAGATGCTGTTGCACGTGCAAGAGGCGAAATTCCGCGCGGTGATAGCCTGTATGAATGTGAAGAATGTGGCGATCCGATCCCTGAAGCCCGCCGACAGGCAGTGCCAGGTGTAAGACTGTGCCTTAACTGCCAGCAGGAGAAAGATTCACAGAACTCATCCTATACAGGATATAATCGCAGAGGATCAAAAGACAGCCAGCTACGTTGACCTAAGCTTACATAGATATCAAGAACATGCCGTTTCGCTTACGCTCACGTTAAATTGCTCTTTGCGTAGCAAAATGTGCCGTTCATACCTCAACTGTAAAGTGAACTGCGTAGAACCGTAAATTCATCTCGTGAATTAATTAATAATCAATAAGTTATTTGTCATTCAATTTTTTTGATTAATGCTGTCAATTCTCTTCGATTTTATCTCTCGAAAAAAAGCGTGATACTCATCACATCGACGGAACATCGTCTTCCTTAATAAATAACCTGCGAGAGATTAACAATGAAAACTATCAAATATGCTGTTGCCGCTGTTGCCCTGTCTACTCTGTCTTTTGGCGTTTTCGCTGCCGAACCTGTTACGGCTGCTCAGGCGCAAAGCATGAATAAAATCGGTGTGGTTTCTGCAGAAGGCGCAACCACGCTGGACGGCCTGGAAGCAAAACTGGCTGAGAAAGCCGCTGCTGCCGGCGCAAGCGGTTACAGCATCACATCCGCCAACAACAACAACAAAATGAGCGGTACTGCTGTTATCTACAAATAAGTTTTACCCCGTCTGCTGCCAACAGACACCCTGCTCCAACCCTCATTGAACCTGAATTACCCTTGTTTGCCCGTCCGCCACTGGACGGGCTTTTTTTATCTGTCGCGCTAAAAACTGTCGTTGACTCGCGCCAGTCCTTGCTCGAGTGTTGCCACCTCACCCGTTGCCACCAGGCAACAGGCCATCTGGATTTTCAACGATGCGGGTACCGGCTCACTTCCCGCCAGGCAGCGTTCAATCCAGCGCGCGGTCGTCTCAGGATCCTTTGCCGCGGGCAGCGGTACAGGTTCGTCTGGCATTTCACTTTGTCGGCTCTGTAACACCCGGGTGCCAGTGCTATCAATCAGGCTAATCTGCGGGCAGCGTTGCGGATTGGCGTAAACCTCACCTTCGGTTCCGTGCATCAACAACCCACGCCCACCAATATCACTAAAGAATTTCGCGACGCGCGGCACATATTCCGGATGCGACACGCTGGCAAGACGCAGCGCGGCGTCTTCGGCAAACGGTGTCGCTAACTTCGCCAGCGTATGTGCGCTGTTGCGCACACCCAGTCGCCAGCGCATTGCCAGCTGTTTTTCCAGCGGCGGGCAGAGCGTACTCACCGGAATAAAGACTGGCTGATGTCCATCCAGTTTCGCCTGTGCCTGTCCGGCATGACGCGTCGGCGCAATCCCCATCAGTTCGAAAATGGTCTCTGTCAGCACGCGGGTCGGATCTTCGCTCACCCCATGCACGACGACCGGAAAACCCAGCTTGTGCAATAAAATCGCCAGCAGCGGCGTCAGGTTCGCCTGTTTACGCGCGCCGTTATAGCTGGGGATAACGATCGGCATCGGCTTCGCAACCGGCGGGGTAAGCTTAATGGAATGGTTTTGCATCGCCTCATAAAAGCCCAGCATTTCGGCTTCCCCTTCCCCTTTGATACGCAATGCAATCAGCACGCCGCCCATTTCCAGTTCCGGCACGTCGCCGTTGAGCATGTGGGTATAAAGCCCTCGCGCGGTATCCTGATCCAGATCGCGGGCGTGGTTTTTCCCCCGGCCGATCTCTTTAATTATTTTGCGGTAATCCATCGAAAACTCCTTGCCTCACACTCACGTTATTTACGCCGACGGCGCGTGGGTTTCGCTTTTTCTTTTGCCTTAACGATAACGTCTGGCACTGCGGGTCGTTCTATGGGAAAAACAGGTAATGCATCCAGTAAACGCTTGCCATAATTTTTGGTCAACAGACGCTTATCATAAATTACCACTTCTCCCCAACACCCGTGGCTACGGATCAAGCGTCCCACCTGCTGGATTAGATTAAACGAGGCGGCGGGCAAACTCTGCACTTCGAACGGATAGCGATTGAGACTTTTAAGCCACTCGCCTTCGGTGATCACCACCGGGCTGTCGATGGGGGGAAAAGCAATTTTGTGGATATGCACCTGACTGAGTAAATCGCCTTTCAGGTCCAGTCCTTCGGCGAAGGATTGCAGCCCCACCAGCACGCTACGCTCGCCGTTTTCCACCCGCTTACGGTGCAGTTCCACCAGCCGGTAGCGCGGCTGGTCACCCTGGACCAACAACAACAAGCGCAGATCGCTGACGTATTCCAGAAAGCGCTGCATCGCTCGCCCACTGGCAAATAGCACCAGCATGCCGGAATGTTTTTTACTTTCCAGCTGTTCGCGGAAATAAGCCGCCATCTCCGCAATATGCTGTTCTTCGTTGTCGATCAACGGTTCATAGCGCATCTGCGGAATAATAATTTTACCCTGTTCGACATGGTTAAACGGCGAATCGAGCGCGACGAAGCGGTCTCCGGCTTTTTCCTTCAGGCCGCTCATCTCCTGCAGACGCGAAAAACTATTAAGCGAACGCAGCGTGGCGGAGGTGACGATGATATGCGGCACACTGCGCCAGAGTAATCGCTCGAGTTGATCGCTCACGCGGATCCCCACGCAGTGAAACCAGACGTGGGGTTGCCCGTCGCGCACTTCGCGCGTCGTCCATTTCGACACCGGTGCGCCGGATGACTGGGCCATCGAGGCCAGTCGCCACAGTTTGCTTTGCGCTTCAAACATCCCCAGCGCCCGGTTCATCTGCAAAATAGCCCGGTGCAAACGCACAACGTCATGGCTGCCGGTTTTCTCGCTGAGATCGTTCAAAAACAGCTCCGCCAGACCGCGCAGCGTTTCGGTGAGCTTCGCCAGACGCTGGCAAATCTCCATCACTTCATCCGGCAGTTCCCCCATCGCAAAGCGATGTTCCGCTTCCTGCCCGGCAGGCATGTACAAACTGAGAATGTGATTAAGTGACGCGATAAGTTCATACAGCTCTTCGCAATGGGCGTTCAGACGCTCCGGATTCGCCAGCGGCGGCGTGGTCTTGGGGCGAAACTGCTCCATGCAAGTCGCCACCAGTTTGCTGAACAGATCCAGTTGCAGGCGATACCAGGAGGCGGTAATTTCCGCGCTCATTTCCAGCGCATCGCGGGCGACATCCGGCAGGTGATGGCCTTCATCCAGAACCAGCAGCAGGTTTTTCGGGTCCGGTAACACCGCTTCGCTTTCCATCGCCGCCATCACCAGCGCATGGTTTGCCACCACCACTTCCGCTTCCTGAATCTCGCGACGGGCGACAAAAAACGGGCACTCGCGGTAGTAGTGGCAGTTGCGGTTCAGGCAACTGGCTTTATCGGTACTCAGTCGTCGCCAGAGGTCGTCGTCAATGGCGATATCCGTATGATCGCGCAGGCCGTCCCACTTGTAGCTGTCGAGGTCGCCTTTTAACTTTGCGCAGCGCTTCTGTTCTTCCTGGTTGTTCGGCGTGAGTTCATCGTCAAGAAAGGCGAGCAGATCCTGTTGCGTGGGTTCAGTACTGGCCAGCGCCGTCAGATTTCGCGGACACACATAGCGCCCGCGTCCAAACGCGGCGGTAAAGCGAAGATCGGGAATAATTTTGCGCAGTAACGGCAGATCTTTACTGTAGATCTGATCCTGCAACGCCACGTTGGCGGTGCTAACCACCAGCGTTTTTTGCTCTTCCCGTGCAATGGCAATGCCGGGAATGAGATAGGACAGGGTTTTCCCCACTCCGGTAGGCGCCTCTATCGCCAGATGACGCCCTTCTTCTCCGGTCAGCGTTTTCGCGACATCGGCAATCATTTGCCGCTGCGGCGCACGGGGGATAAAGTCGGGGATCTGTTCCTGAAGCGCCTTATACCAGACGGCGATTTGCGCTTTAAGCGCAGCGGTTAATGCCATGAGAAAACCTGAAACACTGTATAAACAGCCACTATTGTGGCACATTTCAGGCCTGGAACGTATCTTTTTTGCCGCTTCTGGAAGGTGCTTCGCAATGCCGTTAGATCAATATGATGAATAAGCCTGGTACTCAAGGGGCGTTGTATCAGGCCACGCTGGATTGTTCTCTGATACAAGCGATATGGCGGTGCTGATGCAGGTTATGCCTAACGGCGGCGGCTATGGCAACGTTAAGCTGTTCGATAAGGCAACCGTCAGGAAGTTTACTCGCAGTTCGTCAGAAGACGTTGCGTCTGGACTGGGGTGGCGTGCGAATAGTAACGCATCGATGACGCCAACGTTTGATGTGTTAGCCAGCTCTGAAACGTATGGTCATACAGGCTGGACCGGAACGATGACCTCTATCGACCCGATTAATCATATGGTTATTGTGATTTGAGGTAACAGGTCACACTCGCCAGTTGCAGACCCTAAAATAAACCCAAATGTTTTTGTGAGTGGATTATTACCTGCGGCTACATATGGCTGGATTGTTGATCAGATATGTGGGGCATTGAAAAAAATTTATAAAGGGACTCAGATAGAGTCCCTTTATATTTCAACAAGCTAGAATATAAAATAAAGAATTACCAAACTGAATACAACAATAATTTCAATAAACCAAAATGCCGCTTCAATTTTAAAACTAGTAGTTAATTCACTTGGTAAGGCCCGAATAAAATGATATCCTTCAATGCTCATGTTGTTATTAAAAATCTTATTGTAGGGGAATATTAGACTAGACATAATGAAATCTATTTTTGCAAAGTACATACCGGGAGTACCAATTAAACTTGCAGTTCTCGCCAAATTTGCAGTGATAGGAAGACAACCAAATTCCCCTTCATATAAAATTACTATTTTTTTATATTTTTCATCGTTTATGACATAAGACATAAATATTAAAATTAACATTAAAATGACTAGCATTGTGCCAAGACTCATGTTAATAGTACTTAAATTATCTGCTAAATACTTTTTCATATATTAGAATGCCTGCTTCTTCAGTAAATGAATCTGGACCATGTTGTTTAAACCCTTGATTATCAATGTCGTCAATCACCATTCCGCCAAACCCCTCACCCAATTTTTCACCTACTTTTTCCATAACTTTTCCGCCAGCAATACTTGAAGCAATGCCGGTAGCCAAACATAAAGCCGCTCCAGTACCTCCAGCTTCTGATGTAATCAATCCCAGAACCCACGTACACGCTGCCCTCCCCATAATGCCCCCGACAGCACCACCAGCAATACTTGCAGTTTGTTTGTAGCCGAATTTACTATACTCCATTATCGCTGCTTTTCTACATTCGCTTTCTCGCCCTTTCGCGCAAGCGTCATACACATTTGTTGTATAGCTGGCAAAGTCAAGGCCAATACCAATAAAGCCTGTTGTTCTCATTATTTTCATCAGCTTGGCAGATTTTTCTATATAGTTTGCATAACCTTCAATATCTTTCACCCCTGTTTGATCCCACTTATGCATAATGGATTTTGTGGATAAACCCAATGTTTGTTTTATTTGTTCGTATTGTTTTAAATTCAATTGTTCTTTTGAAAATTTATTCAAAATACCATCTAACTTTTTAAATAACCTTTCTCGCTGACCAAAAAATTCCTCTCCAGAAATCCGGCCAGAATTTTGGCTATATGTTTTTTTATAAAGTTCCTGAATTTCGTTTAGTATTTTATTTATTTCTTCATAATACCCCCCACCAGCATCCTTTATGTAACCTAAGATATCTCCGCTTTGTCCTAAAGCATCGCTATATAAATTAGATGAGAATATATCTATTGAGGTTCTGTTTTCATAGAGTAATTTAGCTTCCTCATTAGTCAGCGGTTCAAGTGCTTTATCAATTTTATCCCTTGCTGTTTGTACTTGCGCAATTTTTTCAGGTGACCTGGATAGTGGGTCAGCAACAACTAAGATTGAACCGGGCTTTTTCTTTTTTTCTGGATTCAACTGATGATATAACTCTTTTACTCCAGATGGTGGATTAACCATTAACTCATATTCATATGATTTGGGTGTCGTCAATTCTGGTACTACACAAAAGCCCGGTTCAACTGATTGTCTCGACTCTGAAATTTTTCTTGTTGCGGGAGCCAGAGGCGTGGAATTTTGAGACCTGTTTGCTGATTCATAACTTGCTAAAATATAATTATCATATCTGTATGTAATATTTAAATGGGGAATAAATCGACAATGGCAAGAACATGTACCTCTGCTATGCGCTGAACCAGCTAGTAAACATATAATTTCTGTCTCGTATTGAGACATATCATGCCCCATTGTTAAGTAATGATTATATAATTCATGACTTATTCTGGTTCGGAATGGGAAACCAGATGTTCGATGTGAAAAACCATCTTCTTTTTCATCATTAACAATTATTTTTTTCTTAAGGTTTATCGTTCCCCCCGCTCTTCCGAGAAATCTGTTATGTTCAAAGCCAAATCCGTTTTCAAAATTCCGAAGAGAATCGGGGTTTCTCCGGTACAAAAATTTTTCCTCATTGAGCCGCTTTATCGATACTGATGGAGGTTCTACTTTTCGCCCTTCCGAATCTATACTACTATCCCAGGAACTTGCGTTAGTCCGACGAAATAAATTTTCCCCTCTTTCAATCCATGAGCCTTTAGGTACACCACCTTTAATCTCATATTTTTGGCCATTCATCCCGCATATATATTCATCCATTTCATATACTATTTCCATGCCATCAAGCATATAGTATTCTTTACTCTTTAATATATAACCACCACAACTCGTTCGATCTCCTGGTGCTAATAAAAACCCTTCAGAGCGCTTATTAAAGGTTCTCATAATTAAGTTCCTCGCATTAAATGGCAAAGTTTAATATCAGACTATTTTTATTGCTTTTATTGTGATGTCACTTGCAAATTCCAACAAAAATCCTGAATCCTCACACTGAAGATTCAGGATGTGAATGTGAATGTGAATGTGAATGTGAATGTGAATGTGAATATGAATGTGAATATGAATGTGAATGTGAATGTGAATGTGAATGTGAATGTGAATGTGAATGTGAATGTGAATGTGAATGTGAATGTGAATGTGAATGTGAATGTGAATGTGAATGTGAATGTGAATGTGAATGTGAATGTGAATGTGAATGTGAATGTGAATGTGAATGTGAATGTGAATGTGAATGTGAATGTGAATGTGAATGTGAATGTGAATGTGAATGTGAATGTGAATGTGAATGTGAAGAGAATAATTTATTTATTCAGTGAGTCAATGCTCTTGTTCCTTTAAATTATCGACCTAATCTCAGTTACACTGTCATTTGTTTGCAAAATTTGTATTGTTTTCTCCCATTTTTATGTTACCTCACGCGTTTCAATGATATAATCGTATCTATCATAATGTTTTTTGCCTATGCTTTTATTTGCATGCTGATTAATAATGTCTTTCTTATTTTCAGTAAAAAGTCTTTAAAAGCTCCTCTTATATCACGTATTAAAAATGTGCTTGTAGGCCTGATAAGCGCAGCGCCATCAGGCAACTGCGCTGTGACTTAATAGTAACCCAGCAGCTTCCACCACAGCATGCCAACCGCGAAAATGATAATGACGTTGAAGGTCACCACGCACAGGTTGATTCGGTAAAACCGTGGTCGCTCAAAATAACCTTGCGCAAAGTAGATAGGGCCGGGTCCTCCGCCGTACTCGGTGTTCCCCCACATCAGGTTACTGAAGATACCGAAGCAGATAGCCACCATCATCGGCGGTGCGCCGGCTGCAATCGCCGTGGCGGCAAATGGTGCGTACAACGCGGCAACGTGCCCCGTGGCGGTAGCAAACAGGTAATGGACGTAGATGTACAAGACACCGAGCACGATAAAGGCTTCCATCGCACCGAATCCCTGAATCCCGCTACCCAACTTCACCGTCATCCATTTGATGAATCCCAGATCCGCCAGACCCGTCGCCAGGCTGATGATCACGCTGAACCAGATCACCGTGTCCCACGCCGCATGGTCATTGAGGAGACTTTTCCAACTGACGGCCCCGGTCGCAAACAAATAAGCGGCCAGCCCCAGCCCGACCGACGTCGCCGAGATCCCGGTAATCAGACTGGTTCCCCAGCCCACCAGCGCCAGCACAAAGCCCACGGCCACTTTTTTCTCATTACTGCTCATACCGCCCAGTTCGCCCAGCGACTGTTTGCCCATCGCTTTGGCTTCCGGTGTATGCTTCAGTTCTGGATCCAGCAGCTTGTAGACCAGCAGCGGCATCAGGCAAAAACAGACCATCGCTGGAACGACGGCAGAAATAAACCAGCCGCCCCAGGTGATCTCCAGACCCAGCGTGGATTTTGCCAGGCTTGCCACCAGCGGGTTTGCCGCCATACCGGTTAAAAATATCGCTCCGGTGATCGGCGTAAACTGAAAGCAAACCATCGTCAAGAAATCGCCAATCCGCTTGCCAGTCGCGCCAGGAGCCGAACCGAGTACGTCGTTGATTGAGCGAGCGATCGGGAAAATAATCCCGCCAGACCGCGCCGTCACCGACGGCATCGCCGGGGCCATAATCAGGTCAGAAACACCGAGCGAATAGGCAATTCCCAGACTGCTTCCGCCAAACAGCGACAGCATTTTATAGGCAATACGTTTTCCCAGTCCGGAGGTCACAAACCCCAGCGAGAGCACGTAGGCGCAGAAAATCAGCCACACCGTGCCAGAGGCAAAGCCTGACAGTGCCTTCGCCTCAGTCAACGTTTTGCTAAAGATCACCACGCAAAGCGCAATCAGCATAACCGCCCCCGAAGGGAGCGGCTGGGTCAGGATTGCCGCAATGGTGGCGGCAAAAATCGCAAACATATGCCAGGCCGCCGGGGTTAACCCTTCAGGAACGGGAATAAACCAGATGACGGCACCGATTACCAGCGGGATCAGAAATGAGAGAAATTTCTTGCCCATGACAAAATTCGTAGACATAGCGCTATCCTTATTGCGTTAGCACAATCATGTTCATTTCCGTGACTGATATTTGGCCAGCACCTGATCGACCATTTCCGGCGCCATTCCCAGATAATTTGCCGGGTCGGTCAGTTGGTTAATCAGTTGCGGATCCAGTCGTTGTGCCACTGTCGGCATAGCGTTCAGTACGTCGGCCAAGTGACCGCCCTTCTCGTTGACGATACGACAGGCGTCATAGACGACATCATGGGCATCCTGGCGGCCGATGTACGGAGCCAGCCCCATCATCACCGCTTCTGCCACAATCAGGCCGTTGGTCATCCCAAGATTGCGCAACATTGCCGCTTCATCGACCTCCAGTCCTGCCAGCATAAAGTTGGCCTGATGCAGCGCCCCTGCGCTCAGGACGAAACTTTCCGGGATCGCAATCCATTCCGCGTGCCACGGTCCGGTGGCGCGTTCCAGATCCTGAACCATCGCATCCAGCATCAGCCCGGCCTGTTGACGAACGCCTTTCGCGCAGGCCAGCATCAGTTCGCTTGAGATAGGGTTGCGTTTTTGCGGCATCGTGCTGCTCGCACCGCGCCCTTTTACGAACGGTTCATACAGCTCGCCAAACTCATTCGACGCCATCAGCATCACGTCATAAGCAATCTTCCCTAGCGAACCAGTGATAACCGCCAGCAGGTTCACCGCCTCGGCGAAGCCGTCGCGCGCTACGTGCCACGTGGAGGTTGGGACGTTAAGACCTAACTCTTCCATCAATGCTTTTTGTACCGACAATCCTTTATCACCCAGCGATGCCAGCGTTCCGGCGGCCCCGGCAAATTCGCCGACCAGCACGCGCGGACGCGCCTGTTGCAAACGTTCGGCGTGGCGTTCAAACATGTCCAGCCAGATAGCGGCTTTATAACCAAACGTCACCGGTAGCGCCTGCTGTAAATGGGTGCGACCGGCCATTGGCGTATCCCGATAGCGCAGCGCCAGGTCAGCCAGCGTTGCACGTAACCGGTTCATGTCCGCCTCGATCAGTTCAAAGGCATCACGGATTTGCAGTACCACCGCCGTGTCCATAATATCCTGCGTCGTCGCCCCCCAGTGCACATAGCCGCCAGACTCTCCGGCTTGCTTTGAAATCTGGTGCACAAGCGGCAGGATCGGATAACCGACGATTTCTGTCTCATGACGTAACAAATCGAAATCCAGCGTATCGGCATTGCATTTCTCAGCGATCTCTTTGGCTGCCGCTTCCGGGATCACTCCGCAACGCGCCTGCGCTTTGGCGAGCGCCACCTCCACTTCGACATACTTGCGAATAAGTTCGTAGTCATCAAACACGGCGCGCATTGCGGGTGTACCAAAAGAATCTCTAAATAAAACAGAATCCATTACATTCGAAGCCATAAATCCCCCGGTTCAATCTGATAATGATAAGATGAGCGTCTGACCCGGTTTACGACGCAACCGGGCCAACAAAAATGTCCGAACATATATAAATGTCCGTACATTTCAAATGTACGGACATTTATAATAATCATGACGAATCCAGGGAATAGCCCGTAGTCATTTCTGTGACTGTGATCATTAATTATTTGACGAAACTGCGATGAAAGAATCTCTGTACAAACGGATAGCCCGTGAACTGGCTCATCAAATCTCGACGGGAACTTACTCGCCCGGTTCACTGTTTCCGACAGAAATGGAACTGTGCGAAACCTGGCAAGTGAGTCGTCACACCATGCGCGAAGCGCTGAGGGAATTAACGGAACAGGGGTTGATTTCGCGACGTAAAGGCGCTGGCACGCGCGTATGCGAACCGCAGGCGAGCGGGGTTAACCATCCGTTGTCACATCTGGAAGATCTGCTGCTGTTGGCGAAAAACAACCTGCGGGTGATTAAGAAGATCGATGAGATTGTAGCGGATATTGAGCTTTCCCAACTGATAGATTGCCCGCCCGGTTCACGCTGGCTACATATCGCCAGTATTCGTGAGGATGCGCAAAACCCGGATGCGCCTATTTGCTGGACGGACAGTTACGCCAGCACCGATTATTCCAGGCTACGCGCGTTCATCCGCGACGATCCGCACTCGCTGATTAGCGATCTGATCGAAACGCACTACGGAATTAAGAGTCACGAAGTGCATCAGACGATCACCGCCGTTGGCGTACCGAAGAAAATCGCCAAGATACTGAATGTCGAGCCCGACTCTCCGGGGATGCGCATCGTACGGCGCTATCGGGATCGTGACGGGAAAGTGTTCGAGACCACGATTTCAATTCACCCGGCGGGACGGTATACCTGTTCTATTGTGTTGAAATCGCAGAATGCGGGGGAGTGAGGGGGCGTATACGCTTTGAGAAGCATATGCCCCTGTGGGACGAGTACCGTTCACCTCATGTTCGCAGCCAATCTGGTACACCAGTACCTGTGAACGGGTTAAGGAGGCTCGTCGCCGCCTCCTTAACAATCCTGGCTCCCGGCTGGAAAATTGTCGCTTCGCGATACCCTCCGCTTATTCCTTCAGGCTACCGGGCCGGGCACGACTCAGCATCCCTGCTTCGCGCGCCCTGAACCCGCATCCCTGCGGGTTCTCCCGGCCTTACGGAAACGCGTCGGCAATTTTCAGCCGGACCTATCCATACCTGACCATCTCCACGGTTTGCTTTTTTTTACAGCGAAGTGAATTTAGCTGAAAGGCAGAGAATTGAAGCGATGGCATTGGTCCGGCGTGAAAATCGATGAGGCGTTGGCGGCTGACCGGGGCCGCCCGCAGGGAAGCGGGCGGAGGGGACGGCCTGCATGGATGCAGGCTCGACCCCGACCCGACAGGCAGACGGCATAAGACGAATGAACCACGAAGTGGCGATTTTCCTTGCCGGGAGCCAGGGTTGCAAGGGAGGCGGCGGTGAGCCTCCCTTGCACGTTCACGTGTACTGCGGTTTCAGAGAATCACTGAATACAAAGTGAACGTAACATTTCTCAGAGTATCAGGCCTTCCTGACCCCCTTACTGTACGGGTGTAATTCTGCGCGGACGGCGCGGCGGACGCGGCTTTTCGCCAGCCGGTTTGCCTTCTGCGCTACGGGGTTTGCCCTTCGACGCGCCACCGTCCTGACGACGCGGCTGCTGAGCGCGACCCGCGCCCTGCCCTTGTCCCTGACCACGGCCCCGACCGCCACCACCGCTACGCTGCTGACGACCATTCTGGATCGGCTCAGCTTTGATCGAGGGATCTGGCTCATAGCCCGGCGTGGTAATACGCGGGATCTCTTTTTTCAGCAGTTTTTCAATGTCACGCAGCAGTTTGTGTTCATCAACACAAACCAGCGACAGCGCTTCCCCCGTCGCCGCAGCACGACCGGTACGACCGATACGATGCACATAATCTTCCGGAACGTTCGGCAGCTCGTAGTTCACCACGTGCGGCAGTTCTTCGATGTCCAGACCACGCGCCGCAATGTCAGTCGCCACCAGCACGCGGATATCGCCTGATTTGAAATCCGCCAACGCACGGGTACGCGCCCCCTGGCTCTTGTTACCGTGGATCGCTGCGCTGCGGATACCATCTTTGTTGAGCTGTTCCGCCAGGTGATTGGCGCCGTGTTTGGTGCGGGTAAAGACCAGTACCTGCTGCCAGTTGCCCTGACCGATCATCTGCGACAACAGTTCGCGCTTGCGTTTCTTATCGACAAAATGGACGTGCTGCGTCACCTGCTCAGACGCCGTGTTGCGACGCGCCACTTCAATTTCCAGTGGGTTATGCAACAGCTTTTCGGCCAGCGCTTTGATCTCATCAGAGAACGTCGCGGAAAACAGCAGGTTCTGACGCTTCGCCGGCAGTTTCGCTAACACGCGGCGAATATCGTGAATAAAGCCCATATCCAGCATACGGTCCGCTTCATCCAGCACCAGAATCTCAATCTGGTCCAGCTTCACCGCGTTCTGGTGTTCCAGGTCCAGCAAGCGGCCCGGCGTTGCCACCAACACATCGACGCCACCACGCAGTTTCATCATCTGCGGGTTAATACTCACGCCGCCAAAAACCACCAGCGAGCGAATGTTCAGATACTTGCTGTAATCACGGACGTTTTCACCAATCTGCGCCGCCAGCTCACGCGTTGGCGTCAGGATCAGCGCACGCACCGGGCGACGCCCTTTGCCATGCGGCTGTTTGGTAATAAGGTGCTGTAACAGCGGCAGCGTAAAGCCCGCCGTTTTACCGGTACCGGTCTGCGCACTCGCCATCAGGTCGCGACCTTCCAGCACGGCAGGGATCGCCTGTTGCTGAATAGGGGTAGGTTCACGGTAACCCTGCTCGGCAATGGCGCGCAGAATATCAGGATTTAAACCCAGGGAATCAAAAGACATAACTACTCCGAACCGCCCCGACCGTTCCCGGTGTCGTTTTCAGGGAGATGCATACAATTTGGGAATGACAAAAACCACAATGTCATGAAGGGGCGGAGTGTAGCAGTTTTTATGACACACCGCATAAATTATCCCGGTCACTGGAAAAGACAAAATAAACGACCAGACTGGACAAGGAGAATATTCAGTCATAATCTTAATCAATCGATTGATTAAGAATTAGGTCGCGTGATGAATACACCCACCATGACCACGAAAGGTGAACAGGCCAAAAGCCAGCTGATTGCCGCCGCACTGGCACAGTTTGGCGAGTATGGCCTGCATGCCACCACCCGCGACATTGCCGCGCAGGCCGGACAAAATATTGCCGCCATTACCTACTATTTTGGCTCAAAAGAGGATTTATACCTCGCCTGCGCCCAGTGGATTGCCGATTTTATTGGCGGGCAGTTTCGGCCACACGCGGAAGAAGCCGAACGCTTATTCGCCGAGCCTCATCCCGACCGTGCGGCCATGCGCGAACTGATTCTGCGTGCCTGCAAAAACATGATCATGCTGTTGACCCAGGAGGACACCGTCAATCTGAGCAAATTTATCTCGCGTGAACAGCTCTCCCCTACCGCAGCTTATCAACGGGTGCACGAGCAGGTTATTGAGCACAGTCATCTCACTCGTCTTATCGCCGCGTATACCGGCTGCGAGGCCAGCGATACGCGCATGATTCTGCATACCCACGCGCTGCTCGGCGAAGTGCTGGCATTCCGTCTTGGTAAAGAAACCATTTTGTTACGTACCGGCTGGTCGCAGTTTGATGAAGAAAAAACTGCACTGATTACGCAGACCGTGACCTGCCATATCGATCTTATTCTGCAAGGGTTATCGCAAAGGAGTCTGGAGTGATGAAAAAACCTGTCGTTATCGGGCTGGTGATTGCGGCACTGCTCGCCGTGATTGCGGGTGGCACATGGTGGTATCAAAGCCGGCAGGATAACGGACTGACGCTCTACGGCAACGTGGACATCCGTACCGTTAACCTCAGCTTTCGCGTCGGAGGCCGACTCGCGTCGCTGGCGGTGGATGAAGGGGATACCATTAAAACTGGACAGGTGCTGGGTGAACTGGATCATGCTCCTTATGAGAACGCCCTGATGCAGGCAAAAGCAGGCGTTTCCGTCGCCCAGGCCCAGTACGATTTGATGCTGGCGGGCTATCGTCAGGAAGAGATTGCGCAGGCGGCGGCAGCGGTGAAACAGGCCCAGGCTGCCTATGATTACGCACAGAATTTCTACAACCGACAGCAGGGATTGTGGAAAAGCCGCACTATTTCCGCTAACGATCTGGAAAACGCCCGTTCTTCCCGCGACCAGGCGCTGGCCACGTTGAAATCCGCGCAGGACAAACTGAGTCAGTACCGTTCCGGTAATCGCGAACAGGATATCGCCCAGGCGAAAGCCAGCCTTGAACAGGCACAGGCGCAGTTGGCACAGGCGGAACTCGATCTCCATGACACCACGCTTGTCGCCCCCTCGAACGGCACGCTGCTAACTCGTGCGGTCGAGCCTGGCAGCATGCTCAGCGCAGGAGGCACCGTGCTGACGCTCTCTCTCACCCGACCAGTCTGGGTGCGCGCCTACGTCGACGAACGTCATCTTTCTCAGGCACAGCCGGGACGCGAAATCCTGCTGTATACCGATGGACGTCCCGACAAGCCTTATCACGGTAAAATCGGTTTTGTCTCTCCGACGGCAGAATTTACTCCGAAAACGGTAGAGACACCGGACCTGCGTACCGATCTGGTTTACCGTCTGCGCATTGTGGTCACCGATGCCGACGACGCGCTGCGCCAGGGCATGCCGGTGACGGTGAAGTTCGGCAACGAGGCTGGACATGAATGACGCCGTCATCACGCTGAGCGGGCTGACTAAGCGTTTTGCCGGACTGGAAAAGCCGGCGGTCGCCCCACTCGACTGTACGATTCACGCCGGGTATGTAACCGGTCTGGTGGGGCCGGATGGCGCCGGGAAAACCACGCTGATGCGAATGCTGGCGGGCTTGCTGAAGCCGGATGGCGGTAGCGCAACGGTGATTGGCTTTGATCCAATCAAAAACGACAGCGCACTGCATGCTGTGCTCGGTTACATGCCGCAGAAATTCGGTCTGTATGAGGATCTCACCGTAATGGAGAACCTCAATCTGTACGCGGATTTACGCAGCGTGACGGGCGAGGTGCGGGAAAAAACCTTTGCCCGCCTGCTGGAATTTACCTCGCTCGGCCCGTTTACCGGACGTCTGGCGGGAAAACTGTCCGGCGGGATGAAACAAAAGCTGGGGCTGGCCTGTACGCTGGTCGGCGAACCCAAAGTGCTGCTGCTGGATGAACCTGGCGTCGGCGTCGACCCCATCTCACGTCGCGAACTGTGGCAGATGGTGCACGAACTGGCGGGCGACGGGATGCTGATCCTGTGGAGCACCTCCTATCTGGATGAAGCCGAACAGTGTCGGGACGTGCTGCTGATGAACGAAGGCGAACTGCTGTATCAGGGGGAGCCGACCCAACTGACACAAACCATGGCGGGACGCAGTTTTTTGATGCACAGCCCGCAGGAAAACAACCGGAAACTGCTCCAGCGGGCGTTAAAACTGCCGCAGGTTAGCGACGGCATGATTCAGGGGAAATCGGTGCGTCTGATCCTGAAAAAAGAGGCCACAGCGGACGACATTCGCCATGGCAACGGCATGCCGGAACTCGACATCAGCGAGACTGCGCCACGCTTCGAAGATGCGTTTATCGATCTGCTGGGCGGTGCCGCAACCTCTGAATCGCCGCTGGGCGCCATTTTGCATACCGTAGAGGGAACGCCAGGCGAAACGGTGATTGAAGCGAAAGCGCTGACCAAAAAATTCGGCGATTTTGCCGCCACTGACCACGTTGATTTTGCCGTCCAGCGCGGAGAAATTTTTGGCCTGCTGGGCCCCAACGGCGCGGGAAAATCGACAACCTTTAAAATGATGTGCGGCCTGCTGGTGCCCACGTCCGGGAAAGCGTTGGTGTTGGACATGGATCTGAAGGTCAGCTCCGGCAAAGCTCGCCAGCATCTTGGCTATATGGCGCAAAAGTTCTCGCTCTACGGCAACCTGACGGTAGAGCAAAACCTGCGCTTTTTCTCCGGCGTTTATGGTCTGCGGGGACGCGCGCAGAACGAAAAAATCGCCCGCATGAGCAAGGCGTTTGGTCTGAAGAGCATCGCTTCGCATGCCACCGACGAACTGCCGCTGGGCTTTAAGCAGCGTCTGGCGCTGGCCTGTTCGCTGATGCATGAACCGGACATTCTGTTTCTTGACGAGCCCACTTCTGGTGTCGATCCCCTCACCCGCCGAGAGTTCTGGCTGCATATCAACAGCATGGTGGAAAAAGGCGTGACGGTGATGGTGACGACCCACTTTATGGACGAAGCGGAATACTGCGACCGCATCGGACTGGTCTATCGCGGGAAACTGATTGCCAGCGATACGCCGGACGATCTGAAAGCGCAGGCCGCCGATGACGACACGCCGGACCCGACCATGGAGCAGGCTTTTATCCGGCTAATTAACGACTGGGATAAGGAGCATGCCAATGCGTAACCGCCTTCTCTCCTGGCGTCGCGTACGGGCGCTGTGCGTCAAAGAGACGCGGCAGATTGTCCGCGATCCCAGTAGCTGGCTGATCGCCGTGGTGATCCCACTGCTGCTGCTGTTTATTTTTGGCTACGGCATTAACCTTGACTCCAGCAAGTTGCGGGTGGGGATCCTGCTTGAGCAGCAAAGCGAAGAGGCGCTGGACTTTACCCATGCGATGACCGGCTCACCGTACATCGACGCCACCATCAGCGATAACCGCCAGGCGCTGATTGAAAAGATGCAGGCCGGACGTATTCGCGGTCTGGTGGTCATTCCGGTCGATTTCGCCCAGCAGATGGCGCGCGCCAACGACACCGCACCCATTCAGGTAATCACCGACGGCAGTGAACCCAATACCGCCAACTTCGTGCAGGGCTATGTGGAAGGGATCTGGCAAATCTGGCAGATGCAGCGAGCGGAAGATCGCGGGGAAACGTTTGAACCACTGATTGATGTGCAAACCCGCTACTGGTTTAACCCTGCGGCAATCAGCCAGCATTTTATTATCCCGGGCGCAGTGACCATCATCATGACAGTGATCGGCGCGATCCTCACCTCGCTGGTGGTGGCGCGCGAATGGGAACGCGGGACCATGGAAGCGTTGCTCTCCACGGAAGTGACGCGCGCAGAACTGCTGCTGTGCAAGCTCATCCCCTACTACTTCCTCGGCATGCTGGCGATGCTGCTGTGTATGCTGGTGTCGGTGTTTATTCTCGGCGTCCCGTATCGCGGATCGCTTCTGCTGCTGTTTTTCATCACCAGCCTGTTTTTGCTCAGCACGCTGGGGATGGGACTTCTGATCTCCACCATCACCCGCAACCAGTTTAATGCCGCCCAGGTGGCGCTTAACGCCGCCTTTTTGCCATCGATTATGCTGTCTGGCTTTATCTTCCAGATAGACAGTATGCCTGCGGTGATCCGCGCGGTGACCTATATTATTCCGGCGCGCTACTTCGTCAGCACCCTGCAAAGCCTGTTTCTCGCCGGTAATATCCCGGTGGTGCTGGTGGTCAACGTGCTGTTTTTGATCGCCTCAGCGGTGATGTTTATTGGCCTGACGTGGCTGAAAACCAAACGTCGGCTGGATTAGGGAGACGCGCATGTTTCATCGTTTATGGACGTTAATCCGCAAAGAATTGCAGTCGCTGCTGCGCGAGCCGCAGACCCGCGCGATTTTAATTTTGCCGGTACTGATTCAGGTGCTTTTGTTTCCCTTTGCCGCAACGCTGGAAGTGACTAACGCCACCATCGCCATCTATAACGAAGACAACGGCAAGCATTCGGTGGAGCTGACCCAGCGCTTTGCCCGTGCCAAAGCCTTTACCCACATCCTGCTACTGAAAAGCCCGCAGGAAATTCAGCCCACAATCGATACGCAAAAAGCGCTGCTGCTGGTGCGCTTTCCGGCGGATTTCTCGCGCAATCTGGATACCTTTCAGTCTGCGCCCATGCAGTTAATACTTGATGGTCGTAACTCGAACAGCGCGCAGATCGCCGCCAACTATCTCCAGCAAATCGTGAAGAACTATCAGCAGGAGTTGATGGAGGGCAAGCCGAAGCCGAACAACAGCGAGCTGGTGGTGCGCAACTGGTACAACCCTAACCTCGACTACAAATGGTTTGTGGTGCCGTCACTGATCGCGATGATCACCACCATTGGCGTGATGATCGTTACCTCGCTGTCTGTCGCGCGCGAGCGCGAACAGGGCACGCTGGATCAGCTGTTGGTCTCCCCGCTCACCACCTGGCAAATATTTATCGGTAAAGCGGTTCCTGCACTGATTGTCGCCACCGGCCAGGCCTCTATCGTGCTGGCAATCGGTATCTGGGCGTATCAGATCCCGTTTGCCGGGTCGCTGGCACTGTTTTACTTCACGATGGTGATTTACGGGCTGTCGCTGGTGGGATTTGGCCTGTTGATCTCCTCACTCTGCTCCACGCAGCAGCAGGCGTTTATCGGCGTATTCGTCTTTATGATGCCGGCAATTTTACTGTCGGGCTACGTCTCTCCGGTCGAGAACATGCCGGTCTGGTTACAGAATCTGACATGGATAAACCCGATCCGTCATTTCACGGATATCACCAAGCAGATCTATTTGAAAGATGCGAGTTTGCAGATTGTCTGGGGAAGCTTGTGGCCGCTACTGGTGATAGCGGCCACAACGGGATCAGCGGCGTATGCGATGTTTAGACGCAAAATCATGTAACTTTTTGTCTTTCGCCAGCAGCGAAACCACAGCGGGTCCGGCCAGGATTGCCAGTCCCGCTAACGCCAACAAGACGTTGTTTTGTAAAACCCGGGACAGCAGCCACAACGCAATCAGCGCCGCGCCGAAATACCAGGTGGTGGTGAGTTCTTCCAGCACGTCGGCGACTTCGCGCCAGCGCTGCTCGTGATGACGCTGTAACGCCAGCATCAGTAATACGGTCACGCCATACACTACGCATAATCCCAGGCCAACGTGCACCAGCGTGCCACTCTTCCAGCCTACGACCAACAACGCCACGACCAGTAAATGCAACATAATCTGCCAGCAACTTAACCCCGTTGCGACACGAACTCGTTGTTGCCACCTCATGGCTTTTCTCCTGAAGGATTTTTCTCTAATGACTCAGAGTACCGCACTTTACGGAAAATTCCGTAACACCGCACCTTTTTGTGACGACGACTACACTATTTCAATCAGAAGAGTGACGCCAACAGGAGAAAAATGACTCAATCGACACGAAATTTTTCATTCACCGTGCTCACCATCAATACGCATAAAGGCTTTACCGCCTTTAACAAGCGCTTCATTTTACCGGAACTGCGTGATGCCGTTCGTACGGTTGGCGCCGACATTGTCTGCCTGCAGGAGGTGATGGGCGCGCACGAAGTGCATCCGCTGCACGTCGAAAACTGGCCGGATACCACGCACTACGAATTTCTCGCCGACACGATGTGGAGTGACTACGCTTACGGGCGTAACGCCGTCTACCCGCAAGGGCATCATGGCAACGCGGTGCTGTCACGCTATCCTATTGAACATTATGAAAATCGTGATGTTTCGGTCGGCAGCAGTGAAAAGCGCGGCGTGCTCTATTGCCGTATTGTTCCGCCGCAACTCGGGAAACCGATTCATGTGATGAGTGTTCACCTCGGCCTGCGTGAAGCTCACCGGCAGGCGCAACTTACCCTGCTGACAGACTGGGTCAACGCCCTGCCCGACGGTGAACCGGTGGTGGTGGCCGGTGATTTCAACGACTGGCGGCAAAAGGCAAACCATTCCTTAAAAGCCGCGGGCCTGGAGGAAATTTTCACCCGCGCCCGCGGCCGCCCGGCACGGACCTTTCCTGTCAGCCTGCCGCTGCTGCGCCTTGATCGTATTTACGTGAAAAATGCCAATGCCAGTTCGCCGACAGCGCTACCGCTGCGCAACTGGCGGCATCTCTCTGACCATGCCCCCCTTAGCGCGGAGATCCATCTATGAAATGTGGCTGGCGTGAAGGTAATCAGATCCAGTTACTGGAAAACGGCGACCAGTATTATCCCGCTGTGTTTGCGGCAATAGCTGATGCGCAGCAAAGAATTATTCTCGAAACTTTCATCTGGTTTGAAGATGAGGTAGGAAAACAGCTTCATGCGGCTCTGCTGGCCGCAGCAAAACGCGGCGTGAAGGCGGAAGTGCTGCTGGACGGCTACGGCTCACCGGACCTGAGCGATGCATTCGTTGGCGAACTGACCTCGGCAGGCGTGGTGTTTCGTTATTACGATCCGCGTCCCCGGATCTTTGGTATGCGCACCAACGTCTTTCGCCGTATGCATCGCAAGATTGTGGTGATAGACGACCGGGTGGCGTTTATCGGCGGGATCAACTATTCCGACGAACATATGTCCGACTATGGCCCGGAAGCCAAGCAGGACTACGCGGTGCGCGTGGAAGGACCTGTCGTCACCGATATACTGCAGTTTGAAGTGGAAAACCTTCCCGGGCAGAGTGCAGTGCGCCGCTGGTGGCGCCGTCATCACCGTGCTGAAGAGAACCGCCAGCCCGGCGAGGCGCAGGCGCTGTTCGTCTGGCGTGACAACGACGAGCACCGCGACGATATCGAACGTCACTACCTGAAAATGCTCACCCAGGCACGGCGGGAAGTGATTATCGCCAACGCCTACTTCTTTCCCGGTTACCGGTTACTGCACGCCATGCGCAAAGCCGCCCGCCGCGGCGTGCGCGTCAAACTGATCGTGCAGGGGGAGCCGGATATGCCAATTGTGAAGGTCGGAGCCCGTCTGCTGTACAACTATCTGGTGAAAGGCGATGTCCAGGTTTACGAATATCGCCGCAAGCCACTGCATGGCAAAGTGGCGCTGATGGATGACCACTGGGCGACGGTCGGCTCCAGCAATCTCGACCCGCTCAGCCTGTCGCTTAATCTGGAAGCCAACCTGATCGTGCACGATCGCCAGTTCAACCAGACGCTGCGCGACAACCTTAACGCGATCATTGCCGAAGACTGTAAGCAGGTCGATGAGTCGATGCTGCCGAGACGCACCTGGTGGAACCTGACCAAAAGCGTGCTGGCGTTCCACTTCTTACGTCACTTCCCGGCGCTGGTCGGCTGGCTTCCGGCGCATACTCCCCATCTCGCGCAGGTTGATCCGCCAGCCCAGCCCGAGATGGAAACGCAGGATCGGGTAGAAGTACAGAACACAGGAGCCAAACCCTGATGGCAAAATCACATCCGCGCTGGCGGCTGGCAAAAAAGATCCTCACCTGGCTGTTTTTTATCGCCGTGATTGTGCTGCTGGTGGTCTATGCCAAAAAGGTGAACTGGGAAGACGTCTGGATGGTGATCCGCGACTACAACCGGGTTGCGTTGCTGAGCGCCGTCGGGCTGGTGATCCTCAGCTATCTGCTCTATGGCTGCTATGACCTGTTGGGCCGCGCCTATTGCGGTCACAAGCTGGCAAAGCGGCAAGTGATGCTGGTGTCGTTTATTTGCTATGCCTTTAACCTGACGCTCAGTACCTGGGTCGGCGGCATCGGTATGCGCTACCGGCTCTATTCCCGCCTCGGCCTGCCGGGTGGCACCATCACCCGTATCTTCTCTCTTAGCATCACCACCAACTGGCTGGGCTATATTTTGCTTGGCGGGATCATCTTCACCTTTGGCGTGGTGCAACTGCCTGCCCACTGGTATATCGACGAGGGCACGCTGCGTATTCTCGGCGTGGTGCTGCTGTTAATCATCGCTATTTATCTGTGGTTCTGCGCTTTCGCAAAACACCGTCATATGACGATCAAAGGGCAGAAACTGGTGCTACCGTCGTGGAAATTTGCGCTGGCCCAGATGGCTATCTCCAGCGCCAACTGGATGGTGATGGGGGCGATTATCTGGTTGCTACTGGGCCAGGAGGTGAATTATTTCTTCGTGCTGGGCGTGCTGCTGGTCAGCAGTATCGCGGGAGTGATTGTCCACATTCCGGCGGGAATTGGCGTTCTGGAAGCGGTGTTTATCGCGCTGCTGGCGGGGGAAGACACGTCGCAAGGCGCGATTATTGCCGCCCTGCTCGCCTACCGCGTGCTGTATTACTTTATTCCCTTATTGCTGGCGCTGATCTGCTATCTGGTGCTGGAGAGTCGGGCGAAGAAGCTGCGGGCGAAGAACGAGAAGGCGATGGCGAAGTAATACCTAGTCACCGCCCTCGGCATCATTTCGTAGGCCGGATAAGGCGTAGCCGCCATCCGGCACAACGAACTCAACGGCGATTGCCTAAAATACGCAGCAGCATCAGGAACAGGTTGATAAAGTCCAGATACAGCGTCAGCGCACCGAGAATCGAATATTTACGCAGGTTAGAACTGTCGCGCACATCGATTTGCTCGCCAATGTTCTTCAGCTTCTGGGTGTCATAGGCGGTCAGCCCAACAAACACCACCACGCCAATATAGGTCACCGCCCACATCAGCGCCTCGCTTTTCAGCCAGAAGTTCACCAGTGAGGCCAGGATGATGCCAATCAGCGCCATAAACAGCATGTTGCCCCAGCCGCTCAGATCGCGCTTCGTAGTGTATCCCCACAGGCTCATCACTCCAAACATCCCGCCGGTAACCACGAAGGTGCTGGCGATGGAGGAGGCTGTGTAAATGATGAAGATACTGGAAAGCGTCAGACCGGTGAGTACCGAATAGAGCATAAACAGCGTCGTCATTACCCCCGCGCTAAGTCTGTTCACCAAACCGGACAGCACAAAAACCACAGCTAACTGCGCGATGACCAGACCAAAGAAAAAGATTCGGTTGGTATAGAGTAACTCCATAAAAGCGCTGGAATTCGCCGCATACCATGCAATAAACGCGGTAAGCAGCAACCCGACCGTCATCCAGCCGTATACCTGCGCCATATAGGTTTGCAGGCCGGAACGTGCCTGCACGATTGATTCGGATCGTGGAAATCGGTCCATGATAATCTCCTGATTGAAAGTGACCACTCTGGATAAGCGTATCACAATTTCTTGCTACCAGCGTTTAGCCGCCTGCCGATCGCTGTCACGGGCTTCCACCCAGCGCTCGCCTTCCGGCGTGGCTTCACGCTTCCAGAACGGCGCACGCGTCTTTAGATAGTCCATGATGAACTGACCGGCCTCAAACGCACTGCTACGGTGCGAACTGGTGACGCCAATAAAGACGATTTCATCGCCCGGCCACAGTTCGCCAATCCGGTGAATCACCGTGATGCGTCCCAGCGGCCAGCGCGCCCGCGCCTCATCGACAATCTCCGCCAGCGCTTTTTCCGTCATCCCCGGATAGTGCTCCAGCGTAAGCGCCTTCACGCTGTCGCCGAGATTATGGTTGCGCACTTTACCAGTAAAGGTCACCACCGCGCCGTCTTCGTCGCGTGCCGCCAGCCAGGGATACTCGTCCCCCACGCTGAACGGCGCAGGCCCGACCACAATTTTCGTTTCAGCCATCTCAGCCTCCCGTCACCGGGGGAAAGAAAGCCACTTCATCACCCGCCGTCAGCGGATGATCAAAGCTCACCAGCGTCTGGTTTACCGCCGCCAGCAGCTTACCGTCTTCCAGCGCCAGCGCCCAACGGTTGCTGTTAGTCGCCAGATGCTGACGCAGCGCTTCCACTGTCGGGAAATCTGCCGCGACGTCCAGCGTATCCGTACCAACCAGTTCGCGAACCTGAGCAAAGAACAAAACCTTAATCATTCGAATCCGCCTTAAAATCGCCAGACTTGCCGCCGCTTTTCGCCAGCAGGCGCACCGGGCCAATCACCATGTCTTTTTGCACCGCTTTGCACATGTCGTAAATGGTCAACGCGGCGACGGACGCCGCCGTCAGCGCTTCCATTTCCACCCCGGTTTTGCCGGTAAGACGACACAACGATTCAACACGGACACGGTTGTGTTCCGGCTGTGCCTGGAGCTGGACTTCCACTTTGCTCAACAGCAACGGATGGCACAGCGGGATGAGCTCCCAGGTGCGCTTTGCTGCCTGAATCCCGGCGATACGCGCGGTGGCGAACACATCGCCCTTATGGTGGCTGCCGTCGATAATCATGGCCAGTGTTTCGCTGCGCATGGTGACAAAGGCTTCGGCGCGCGCTTCGCGCACGGTCTCCGCTTTTGTGGAGACATCCACCATGTGCGCTTCACCGGCGGCGTTTATGTGAGTCAGTTGCGACATACTTATTAATTCTTCAAATGTGGGTGAAAATTACAAGGACGCGTACGGGCATCAAGCTGCGGCGCGATGATATTGTCCCACGCCGTGCGGCAGGCTTTGGTGGAACCCGGCATCGCAAAAATTAGCGTTTTGTTGGCCACGCCCGCCACTGCGCGCGACTGCAGCGTGGCCGTGCCGATCTCTTCAAATGACAGCATACGAAACACTTCACCAAAGCCTTCCACTTCGCGATCAAATAGCGGCAGCAGCGCTTCCGGTGCCTGGTCGCCTTCAGTCAGGCCCGTGCCGCCGGTGATCAACACCACCTGCACCTCATCACTGGCAATCCATGCTGACACCTGCGCGCGAATGGCGTAACGGTTCTCTTTGACAATTGCTTTATCGATAACCTGATGTCCCGCTTCCTGCGCGGAATCCCGCAGAAAATGACCAGAGGTATCGTCCTCTTCGCCACGGCGATTCGATACCGTCAGAATAGCAATGCGGGTCGGGATAAATTCAGCGCTTACCTGACTCATGGAATACTCCTTGTTCAAGCGGCGTTAACCGCCGATGTATGAGAGGTTCTGGGTAATACCGGTGTTGTTCTGGTGCAGGAAATGGGTCTGCTTTTTCTCACGCAACGCAAGCGAGATACGCGCTTCGAGCGCGTCTTGTTGCCCATCGTCTTCCAGCAAATCACGCAGGCTGACGCCACCCTCGCCGAACAGGCAGAGATGAAGTTTACCCACGGAGGAGACGCGCAGACGGTTGCAGGTGGCGCAGAAATCTTTTTCGTACGGCATGATGAGGCCGATTTCACCCTCATAATCGGGGTGACAGAACACCTGCGCCGGGCCGTCGCTGCGCTGGCGTAGCTGGTGGATCCAGCCGCGGCGCAACAGTTCGTCACGCAACACCTGACCGGAGATGTGGTGTTTACGGAACAGTTCGCTGCCCTCACCCGTCTCCATCAGTTCGATGAAACGCAGTTGAATGGGACGCGTCTGGATCCAGCCAAGAAAAGTATCGAGCTGATGATGATTCACATCGCGCATTAGCACGGTGTTGACTTTAACTTTTGCAAAACCGGCATCAAACGCGGCGTCGATGCCCGCCATCACCTGCTGGAATTTATCCTGCCCGGTAATCGCGTGGAACTGACGCGCATCAAGGCTATCAACGCTGACGTTAATGCCGGTCAAACCCGCATCGCGCCAGTGGGCGGCATCACGCGCCAGACGGTAGCCGTTGGTGGTCACCGCCAGTTGACGAATCGCCTCGTTTTCACGCACGGCGGCAATGATGTCGGTAAAATCACGACGCAGAGAAGGTTCGCCACCGGTCAGGCGCACTTTTTCGGTGCCCAGGTTAGCAAAGGCGCGAGTCACCCGACGAATTTCATCGACGGAGAGAAAACCTTTATTGGTGACGCCGCCGGGCTTGTAGCCATCCGGCAGACAGTATGTGCAACGAAAGTTACACACATCGGTAATCGACAGACGCAAATAGTAAAACTTGCGCGCGAAAGCATCGGTCAGTTGTGTGGCCATGTACACCTTTCCAAATACGGGAGGCGAAGTCATTTCTTCCTGCGCCCTGGTGGCAATGCGTTTGCGTTGTCACGGCCAAAGCACCGTATCATTTGACCCAGGTGCAGAGGCTAGAGTGTTAACTGTGGTTATGGCGATACTAGCGTGTAAACGAACATAATGCTATTTACACTTAACGATGTATAATCATATATATAGCGCCATGATCGTGCCATTTCGTTACA
The DNA here is from genome assembly GCF_002934585.1 of Citrobacter sp. CFNIH10. Lineage (NCBI taxonomy): Bacteria > Pseudomonadati > Pseudomonadota > Gammaproteobacteria > Enterobacterales > Enterobacteriaceae > Citrobacter > Citrobacter sp. CFNIH10. The sequence continues at coordinate 2,943,105 of NZ_CP026216.1, read as the reverse complement.
AAATAAGCAAAAATAGCACTTTTGCATTGATGTACATCATTTCGCTGTCAGGCATTCGCCCCCCTAAAGGAGTAGTGCGGCAGAATTTATTTTCTCAACTTGCCGTTAGCGAATTGCTGAAAAGCCCCTGTTTGCGCTACTGTAGCGCGGTAAATCTGACTTCAGGAACTTTTATGCGCAATCGTACGCTGGCTGACCTGGATCGTGTCGTCGCTCTCGGCGGAGGGCATGGATTAGGACGCGTTCTCTCTTCCCTCTCCTCCCTGGGTTCACGCCTCACCGGTATCGTGACCACCACCGATAACGGCGGTTCGACGGGGCGTATTCGCCGCTCGGAAGGGGGAATCGCCTGGGGCGATATGCGCAACTGTCTCAATCAGTTGATTACCGAACCGAGCGTCGCTTCCGCGATGTTTGAATACCGTTTTGGCGGTAATGGTGAACTTTCAGGCCATAACCTCGGAAATCTGATGTTAAAGGCGCTCGACCACCTGAGCGTGCGGCCTCTGGAAGCCATCAACTTAATTCGTAATCTGCTGAAAGTGGACGCACATTTAATCCCCATGTCAGAGCTGCCAGTTGACCTGATGGCGATCGACGATCAGGGGCATGAAGTGTACGGCGAAGTGAATATTGATCAGCTCACCTCGCACTTGCAGGAACTGATGCTGTCACCGAAGGTCCCCACCACCCGGGAAGCGGTACAGGCGATTAACGATGCCGACCTGATTATTATCGGTCCGGGCAGTTTTTACACCAGCCTGATGCCAATCCTGCTGCTGGAGGATCTCGCACAGGCGCTGCGCCGTACGCAGGCGCCGATGGTCTACATCGGCAATCTGGGCCGGGAATTGAGCATCCCCGCCGCAAGCCTGACGCTTATCGATAAGCTAACCATTATGGAGCAGTATGTCGGCAAAAGAGTCGTTGATGCGGTTATCGTGGGGCCGAAGGTGGATGTCTCTGCGGTCAGCGACCGGGTGGTGATTCAGGAAGTGCTGGAGGCCAGCGATATTCCCTATCGCCATGACCGCCAGTTATTGCACAGCGCGCTGGAGAAAGCCGTACAGGCGCTGCGGTAAAGGGTTTATTGCCTGATGGCGCTACGCTCATCAGGCCTACTTATCTACTCTGCAAACTACCAGCGAACAGGCCGGATAAGGTGGTTACACCGCCATCCGGCAATCTCTCACGACGCAGCGATAAACAGTTCACGCAGCTGATGCAGTTGATCGCGGATCTGCGCGGCCTCTTCGAATTCCAGGTTCTGCGCATGCTGCATCATCTGCCCTTCGAGCTCGTGAATCTTCTGTTGCAGCGCTTTTGGCGTCATATCCAGTTCCACCACATCCGATTGCACTGCGGAACGCGATTTGCCTCGGCCCTTCGCTTTGGTTTTCGCAATGTTCTGCCCCAGCGCCAGAATATCGACCACTTTTTTATTCAGGCCCTGCGGAGTAATGCCGTGTTCTTCATTGTACTGCTGCTGTTTCTCGCGACGACGCTCGGTTTCGCCAATCGCCTTCGCCATTGAGGCCGTAATTTTGTCACCGTAAAGAATCGCCTTCCCGTTGATGTTACGCGCCGCACGACCGATGGTCTGTATCAGCGAACGTTCGGAACGCAGGAACCCTTCCTTGTCGGCGTCGAGAATCGCCACCAGCGACACCTCAGGCATATCGAGACCTTCGCGCAACAGGTTGATCCCCACCAGCACATCAAACTCGCCCAGACGCAGGTCACGAATGATCTCCATACGCTCGACGGTATCGATGTCCGAGTGCAGGTAACGCACCCGCTCGCCGTGTTCTTCCAGATACTCGGTGAGATCTTCCGCCATACGCTTGGTGAGCGTGGTAACCAGCACGCGCTCGTTGATCTCTGCGCGCTTGCGGATTTCAGAGAGCAGATCGTCCACCTGCGTTGCCACCGGTCGCACTTCAATGACCGGATCCAGCAACCCTGTCGGACGCACCACTTGATCAACCACTTCTCCGCCCGATTTCTCCAGCTCGTAATTGCCCGGCGTCGCAGACACATATATGGTCTGCGGAGCCAGCGCTTCAAACTCTTCGAACTTTAACGGACGGTTATCCAGCGCCGATGGCAAACGGAAACCGTACTCCACCAGCGTCTCTTTACGCGCCCGATCGCCACGATACATCCCGCCAATCTGCGGGATGGTGACGTGGGATTCATCCACCACCAGCAAACCGTCAGCGGGCAGATAGTCAAACAGGGTCGGCGGCGGCTCACCCGGCCCGCGTCCTGACAGAAAGCGCGAGTAGTTTTCGATCCCCGAGCAGTAACCCAGCTCGTTCATCATTTCCAGATCAAACTGGGTACGCTGACTCAGGCGTTGCTCTTCCAGCAGTTTGTCGTTGGCGAGCAGGATTTTGCGACGTTCAGCCAGTTCGACTTTGATCTCTTCCATCGCCTGCACAATGCGCTCACGGGGGGTCACGTAGTGCGTTTTGGGGTAGATGGTGTAGCGCGAAATAGTGGATTCCACCTGCCCGGTCAGCGGGTCAAACAGCGACAGACGCTCCACCTCTTCATCAAACAGCTCCACACGCAGCGCGATGTCGTCAGACTCCGCCGGGAAGATGTCAATCACCTCACCGCGCACGCGGAAAGTCCCGCGCTGGAACGCCTGATCGTTACGGGTATATTGCAGTTCAGCCAGTCGCCGCAGAATGGCGCGCTGATCGATAATCATGCCCACCGTCAGGTGCAGCATCATCTTCAGATATAAATCGGGATCGCCCAGACCATAGATGGCAGAAACGGAGGCCACGACGATCACGTCACGACGCTCCAGCAACGCTTTGGTGGCCGACAGACGCATCTGCTCGATGTGTTCATTCACCGAGGCATCTTTTTCGATGAAGGTGTCTGAGCTGGGAACATACGCTTCCGGCTGATAGTAGTCGTAGTAGGAGACGAAATACTCGACGGCGTTATCCGGGAAAAACTCTTTCATTTCGCCATACAGCTGCGCCGCCAGCGTTTTGTTGGGCGCCAGCACCATCGTCGGTCGCTGCAAATCCGCGATCACATTCGCAATGGTGAACGTTTTCCCCGACCCCGTTACGCCAAGTAGCGTCTGATGCGCCAGGCCGTCCTCCAGTCCCTCTTCCAGACGGCGTATCGCCTCAGGCTGATCGCCGGAAGGTTTAAATGCGGAATTCAGTTTGAACGGTTTACTCATGAGCAGCTACCTGAAGGAATGAGCGGGCAGGTGTGTAATTTTACTCGCAGAAGATAATATTGCCAGTAAAATATACTGGATGAAAAAACAGTAACGCCTCATAAAATTTGTGTTACGCATGATAAAAGCGGATCGGAGATGGCTATAATTTCACCGCTGGCAAGATATTACACTATGAAGCGGGTTTATCCCCAGACCATTGACTTCGTTAACATTGTCAAGATGCGTGATGAAAGTTTTATTGCATTCAATGACCACAATATGACAGCCATTGATTTTATCTAACGCGCTGTAAATTAAAGGATATTTTATAAAGACGCCTTTCGCACCAATTCGGCTGGAAGCCGCGTAATCTCTCGCTTGCCTTGTGTTTTCTAACTCTAATACACAAGGTTATCCACAGGAATGGTGGATAACTGCCTGCAGGCCATATGGTCTGCCGCCTGGCAAATTCCCGGTCCAACCCACCAGGCAGCACATAAAAAAAAATTATCGCTAAATTTTGATTTTTATCAGCTAAAGAAGTGTCCCTGGCAGGCGAGATCTTGCTCGCAATTTCGCCTTTTACTCACCCGCGAGTAAAGCGAGATCCAGATATTGTCCTGTGGCCGCATTTTCGGCTCCCGCCGCCAGCCACGGGATTTCGCCTAACAATGGCGCAGGGATGACCCGTTTAAGCGTCGCCAGATACTCATGATGGCGTTTTCCCGGCGGCGTGACGTCATTCGCCACCCACCCGACAAGCGGAAGTCCTGCCTGCTGTACCGCCTGCGCGGTCAGCATCGCATGGTTTATACACCCCAGCTTCACGCCGACGACCAGGACCACCGGCAGGCGCTCGATCTGCACCCAATCAGCGAAGGTAAAATCCTCCGCAAGCGGGGTAAACCAGCCGCCAGCACCTTCCACCAGCAGCCACTCCGCCTGCGCGTCCAGCGCGCGCAGGCCGTCTGACATCACATCAGCACGAATTGGCCTTCCCTCATCAGCGCTGATGATATGCGGCGAGGTGGGTTCCGCGAAGGTGTAAGGATTCACCGCCGCGTAGTCCAGCGCCAGACTGCTGTTGCGCTGAAGCGCCAGGGCGTCGCTGTTGCGCAGTCCCTCTGGCGTCATGTCACTACCTGATGCGACAGGTTTATACCCGGCCGTCCGATAACCCAGACTGCGCGCCGCCTGTAGCAGCGCACAGCTGGCGACGGTTTTACCGACTTCCGTATCGGTACCGGTGACAAAATAACGTTTAGTCACGTGCAATCACTCCTGCAAAAAGATGGTAGGTCAGCAGATATTTCCCCTGCCGCTGCGGCCAGGCCAGTTGAAGCTGCTGCAACTGCGAGCGGGTTAAGACGCGCGGCTCGCGCCCCTCGTGCAAATGGGTCGCGCCGATGCCTTTCAGTGAGCGCATAGCGCTCAGGGCGTCATCAAACTCCAGCGTCAGGGAGATTGATTGATGATGCCCCTGCCAGCCGTGCATCGCTTCACACAGCGCCTCGCGGGATAAAAACCGGTTGCCGTGCGCCCGCTCATCCACCGCGCGCCAGGCCTGATGAAGCTCCGGTAGCGAATCCTGGGCCAGCGTGGTGAAGGCCACGCAGCCACCGGGGCGCACGACCCGATACAGTTCGCTCAGCGCCTGATGCAGACTGTTACACCATTGCACGGCCAGATTGCTCCAGGCCAGGTCAAACGTTGCGCTGGCTAACGGCAGTGACTCAATGTCGCCGGTGAGATAGTGATGCGCCACGTCCTGGCGACGCGCCTCGTCCAGCATGCGGGCAGAGAGATCCAGCGCAGTGACCTGACTCCCCAGCTCGCGCCAGTAGCGACTCAAACGCCCCGGCCCGCAGCCGGCATCCAGTACCTGTAAAAATGGGCGTTCCGGCAGTTGCGCCAGCAACGCGTCGGCGCTCAGGCGCTGCAATGTGGCGTGCTGCTCATAGTGCGCTGCCGCACGACCAAACGCCGCCGCGATTGCCTGTTTATTTACCTGCCCCATGCAGCACCTCCAGCAATCGGTCGATATCCTCAGGCTCATGCGCCTGAGTTAAGGTCAGTCGCAGACGGGCTGTCCCGGCGGGCACGGTCGGCGGACGGATCGCCGTGACCCAACATCCCTGACGGCGCAAGGTGTCCGCCAGCTGCAATGCGCGCGCATTTTCGCCGACAATCAGCGGCTGGATGGCGCTGTGCGACTGCGCCAGCATGAAATCGGGATGGTTGATAGCCGAGCGGAAGCGCTGGATCAGCGCAGTCAGTTTCTCCCTGCGTGCGTCACCTTCCTGACTGCGAATCACCGAAAGCGACGCCTGTAACGCCATCGCCTGCGCGGGCGGCATGCTGGTGCTGTAAATCAGATGACGGGCGAACTGCAGCAAATAATCGGCAACGTTTTCAGAGCACAGAATCGCCGCACCGCTGACGCCAAAGCCTTTGCCGAATGTTACGACCAATAGCTCAGGTTTTACCCGCTGCTGCCAGCAGCTCCCGCGACCCGCTTCTCCACTGACGCCAATGCCGTGGGCATCATCCACCAGCAACCAGGCATTACGCGCCTGTGCGGCCTGCTGAATGTCCGCAAGCGGCGCATTGTCGCCATCCATGCTGAACACGCCTTCGGTCACCACCAGTTGATGCCCGGAACAGGGGGCGCCAAGCAGGCGCGTGAGATGCGAGGCGTCGTTATGGGTAAAACGGCGAAGCTGCGCCGGGCAAAGACTGGCCGCTTCCAGCAGCGAAGCATGGCTGAGACGGTCAGCGACAATCCGGTCATCCTTTTCCATCAGCGCGGTAATCACCGCCTGATTTGCGGCGAAACCGGAAATAAACAGTAACGCGCGCGGATAGCCCAGCCAGTCGGCCAGTTCCTCTTCCAGTTGCTGATGGGCAATGGAATAACCGCTGACGTGGCCCGAGCCGCCGCTGCCGACGCCAAACCGCTCCGCCCCCTGCTGCCAGGCACGAAGGATATGCGGATGATGACTCAACCCCAGATAATCATTGCTGGAAAAATTGAGATAGCGCTGGTCATTCGTCTCCAGCCAGCGACCGGCTCCCTGTGCTACCACATAACGTCGGCGCAACGTATCCGCCGAACGACGCGCCGCCAGCGCATCGTCGATTTTGTGTTGCCAGGTCATACGGCAGCCGCGTTGTAGTAATCGTCAGTATCCGGTGTCAGCAGCGCCTGCTCCAGACGCGCACGCTGCTCGTTATCCCCGGCGAGCACCGCCGTTTGCTGCGGATTCAGCCCCAGCTTATGGAAAAGCTGGAGATCTTTGTCCTCTGCCGGGTTTGGCGTGGTGAGCAGTTTGCAGCCGTAGAAAATAGAGTTGGCGCCAGCCATAAAGCACATGGCTTGCGTTTGTTCATTCATCTGCTCACGACCGGCAGACAGGCGCACATACGAGGTCGGCATCATAATGCGCGCCACGGCAATGGTGCGAATAAAATCAAATGCGTCGACGTCATCGTTATCTGCCAGCGGCGTACCTTTCACCTTCACCAGCATGTTGATCGGCACACTTTCCGGCGGGGTCGGCAGGTTTGCCAGTTGCAGGAGCAGCCCGGCGCGATCGGTCACCGTTTCGCCCAGGCCGACGATGCCGCCGGAACAGACCTTGATCCCGGCCTCGCGTACTTTGTCCAGCGTGTCGAGTCGCTCCTGGTAGGAACGGGTGGTGATGATGTTGCCGTAAAATTCCGGCGAGGTGTCGAGGTTGTGGTTGTAATAGTCCAGCCCCGCCTCCGCCAGCCGTTGCGCCTGTGATTCATCGAGTGTGCCAAGCGTCATGCAAGCTTCCAGTCCCAGCGCTTTCACCCCCTGAACCATCTGCTGCAAATATGGCATGTCGCGCTCGTGCGGGTTCTTCCACGCCGCACCCATGCAGAAACGAGTGGAACCGGCGTTCTTCGCCTGGCGCGCCGACTCCAGCACCTGCTCAACTTCCATTAGCCGCTCAGCTTCAAGGCCGGTTTTATAGCGCGAACTTTGCGGACAATATTTGCAGTCTTCCGGGCAGGCACCGGTTTTGATCGACAACAGTGTGCTGACCTGCACCTGACGAGGATCGAAATGCTGACGGTGGATTTGCTGCGCCTCGAACAGCAGATCCAGCAGCGGTTTTTCAAATAATTCGGTGACTTGCGACAGCGTCCAGCGAGAATGAGTGGTCATAATTTTATACGTTTTGTGGTGATAAGGGTGTAGACTTGTAAACCTAAATCTTTTTAATTTGGTTTACAAGTCGATTATGACAACGGACGATCTCACGTTTGATCAGCGCCACATCTGGCACCCCTACACCTCTATGACCTCCCCGCTACCGGTCTATCCTGTTGAACGGGCCGAGGGCTGCGAACTGATTTTATCCAGCGGTGAACGCCTGATTGATGGCATGTCGTCGTGGTGGGCCGCGATTCACGGCTACAACCATCCGCAGCTCAATGCGGCGATGAAAACGCAGATAGACGCCATGTCGCATGTGATGTTTGGCGGGATCACGCATGCCCCCGCCGTCAACCTGTGCCGTAAACTGGTCGCCATAACGCCCGCGTCGCTGGAATGCGTGTTCCTCGCCGATTCCGGTTCCGTCGCGGTGGAAGTGGCGATGAAAATGGCGCTGCAATACTGGCAGGCCAAAGGGGAATCCCGTCAGCGCTTCCTGACGTTCCGTAACGGCTATCACGGCGATACCTTCGGCGCGATGTCGGTCTGCGATCCGGACAACTCCATGCACAGCCTGTGGAAGGGCTATCTGCCGGAAAACCTGTTTGCCCCTGCGCCGCAAAGTCGAATGGACGGCGAGTGGGATGAGCGCGATATGGTGGCCTTCGCGCGCCTGATGGCCGCACATCGTCATGACATTGCGGCAGTGATTCTCGAGCCGATTGTTCAGGGCGCGGGCGGAATGCGGATGTACCATCCGGAGTGGCTGCGCCGTATCCGCAAAATGTGCAACCGTGAAGGCATTCTGCTGATTGCGGATGAAATCGCCACCGGATTTGGCCGCACGGGCAAACTGTTTGCCTGCGAACACGCCGGGATCGCGCCCGACATTCTGTGTCTGGGAAAAGCGCTGACCGGCGGAACGATGACCCTTTCCGCCACCCTGACCACCCGCCAGGTGGCGGAAACCATCAGCAACGGCGAGGCGGGCTGTTTTATGCATGGTCCGACGTTTATGGGCAATCCGCTGGCTTGCGCGGTGGCGACCGCCAGCCTGTCACTACTCGAATCCGGCGACTGGCAGGCGCAGGTCTCGTCCATTGAAACCCAGCTACGCCAGGAACTCGCCCCGGCGCAGACATCGCCATGGGTGGCTGATGTCCGCGTGCTGGGGGCGATTGGCGTGGTGGAGACGACGCATCCGGTTAATATGGCGGCCCTGCAGAAATTCTTTGTGCGACAGGGTGTGTGGATCCGCCCGTTTGGCAAACTCATCTACCTGATGCCGCCGTATCTCATCCAGCCAGAGCAACTGCGCCGCCTGACGCAGTCCGTGAACGACGCTGTGCGCGACGAAACATTTTTTAACGGGTAACTGGCGGTAAGCTGTGCGGTTTCTGGCTACACTTTTTGGCGAGAATTAAGGAGAGTGCATGAAAGTAATCAGCAACGATTTTCGCGACGGGGAAAAACTCCCCCTGCGCCATGTCTTCAACGGTATGGGTTATGAAGGGGATAATATTTCCCCGCATCTGGCCTGGGATGAAGTGCCTGCCGGAACGAAGAGTTTCGTGGTGACCTGTTTCGACCCCGATGCACCGACCGGCTCTGGCTGGTGGCATTGGGTGGTGGCTAATTTACCGGCCGATACCCGTGTTCTGACCCAGGGCTATGGCTCCGGGCTGGTCGCCGTGCCAGACGGCGTTATCCAGACACGAACCGATTTCGGTAAAGCGGGCTATGGCGGCGCGGCGCCGCCAAAAGGCGAAACCCACCGCTATATCTTTACCGTTCACGCGCTGGATGTGGACAGGATTGACGTCGATGAAGGTGCCAGCGGGGCGATGGTCGGATTTAACGTCCATTTCCACTCGCTTGCCAGCGCCTCAATTACCGCGATGTTCAGTTGATCGCTGTTGTGCCGGATGACGACGCTCACGCGTCTTATCCGGCCTACGGGAGGGATTCACAGGCCGGATAAGCGTTAGCGCCATCCGGCGCGGTTCAAAGAAATTCCGGCACGAGCTGCAGCAACGCCCCCTGTGCAAGCAATTCTGTCGCACGCTCAATATCCGGGGCGAAGAAGCGGTCCTGGGTGTAATGCGCAACCTGCTCACGTAATACCGTTCGCGCCTGCTCCAGCAGCGGGCTTGACGTTAATCCTTCACGCAAATCGATCCCCTGACACGCGGCCAGCCATTCGACGGCCAGCACGCCGCGAGTATTCGCCGCCATTTCCCACAACCTGCGCCCTGCCGCCGGTGCCATCGAGACATGATCTTCCTGATTCGCCGACGTTGGCAGGCTGTCCACGCTGTGCGGATGCGCCAGCGCTTTGTTCTCGCTGGCAAGCGCCGCCGCCGTCACCTGGGCAATCATAAAGCCGGAGTTCACGCCCCCGTTTTTGACGAGGAAAGGCGGCAACTGCGACATATGCTTATCCATCATCAGCGCAATACGGCGTTCGGACAACGCGCCAATTTCAGCAATCGCCAGCGCCAGATTATCTGCCGCCATCGCCACCGGTTCAGCATGGAAATTACCGCCTGAGATAACGTCTCCCTGCTCAGCAAAAACCAGCGGATTATCGGAGACCGCATTGGCTTCCGCCAGCAGTACGTCCATCACCTGACGCATCTGTGTCAGACATGCGCCCATCACCTGCGGCTGACAGCGCAGAGAATACGGGTCCTGCACCTTTTCGCAATTGTGGTGCGACTGAGACAGCGCGCTGGTCTCCGTCAATACATGGCGATACAGCGCCGCCGCGTCGATCTGTCCACGCTGCCCCCGCGCGGCGTGAATACGCGCATCAAACGGACGGCGAGACCCTAACACCGCTTCGGTGGTTAACGATCCGCACATGACAGCCGACGCGAACAGCTCTTGTGCTTCAAACAGTCCGCGTAACGCAAACGCCGTCGATGCCTGTGTGCCGTTAAGTAACGCCAGCCCTTCTTTCGCCGCCAGCGTAATCGGCTCCAGGCCGGCTTTTTTTAACGCTTCCGTCGCCGGTAACCATTCCCCCTGCCAATGCGCCTTTCCTTCCCCCAGCAGCGTGAGCGACATATGGGCCAGCGGCGCTAGATCACCGGAGGCGCCTACCGATCCTTTCGCCGGGATGTGCGGCCAGACTTCGGCGTTCACCAGCGCAATCAGCGCCTCTATCACGCTAAGACGAATACCAGAAAAGCCGCGCGCAAGGCTGTTTATCTTCAGCACCATGATCAGGCGCACCAGTGCGTCATCTAAGGCATCACCCACGCCTGCCGCATGCGACAGCACCAGCGAACGTTGCAGGTTTTGCAGATCCTCATTGGCGATGCGCGTCTGCGCCAGCAGACCAAAGCCGGTGTTAATGCCGTAGGCCGTGCGGCCCTCAGCGACAATGGTGTTGACACAGGCCACGCTGGCGTTAATGCCGTCAATAGCGCTGGCGTCGAGGCGCAGTTTAACCGGCTGCTGCCAGACTTCGCGTAGTTGTGAAAAACTCAGATGGCCCGGCGTTAAGGTCATGGTATTCATATCAGCGTTTCCCCTGCGTTGCCGCAACCATCGGCAGATTCAGCCCTTGTTCCACAGCGCACGCCACGGCAATATCGTAGCCCGCATCCGCATGACGCATTACGCCGGTCGCCGGATCGTTATGCAAAACCCGGGCAATGCGCTCGGCGGCTTCATCGCTACCGTCACAGACAATGACCATCCCGGCATGCTGTGAGAAGCCCATTCCCACACCGCCGCCGTGATGCAGCGATACCCAGGTCGCCCCGCTGGCCGTGTTGAGTAGCGCATTGAGCAGCGGCCAGTCGGAGACGGCGTCAGAACCGTCGCGCATCGCTTCGGTTTCGCGGTTGGGGCTGGCGACAGAACCGGAATCCAGGTGGTCGCGACCGATCACAATTGGCGCAGACACTTCCCCCCTGCGCACCATTTCGTTGAATGCCAGACCCAGTTTTTGCCGCCATTCGAGCCCCACCCAGCAGATACGCGCTGGCAGCCCCTGAAAATTAATGCGCTCCCGCGCCATGTCCAGCCAGCGGTGGAGATGTTCGTCATCCGCCACGATCGCTTTCACTTTGGCGTCGGTTTTATAAATATCCTGCGGATCGCCGGAAAGCGCCACCCAGCGAAACGGCCCAATGCCGCGGCAGAACAGCGGGCGAATATAGGCCGGTACGAAGCCAGGAAAGGCAAAGGCGTTTTCCACGCCCATCTCTTTAGCCATCTGACGAATGTTGTTGCCGTAATCGAACGTCGGTACGCCCATGTCGTTGAACGCCAGCATCGCCTCCACGTGTTTTGCCATCGAGCGCTTCGCTGCCTCTACCGTACCCTGTGGATCGGCGAGCGCTTTTTGCTGATAGGTTTCCCAGTCCCAGCCGGAAGGCAGATAACCGTGCAGCGGGTCATGAGCGCTGGTCTGGTCGGTAACCATGTCCGGACGCACACCGCGCTTCACCAGTTCGGGCACCACATCCGCCGCATTGGCGCACAGGGCAATCGATACGGCTTGACCTTCGCGGGTGTATTTTTCGATACGCGCCAGCGCATCATCAAGAGATGTCGCCTGTTCATCGACATAACGAGTGCGCAGACGAAAATCGATACGACTCTGCTGACATTCAATGTTCAGGGAACAGGCGCCTGCCAGCGTCGCCGCCAGTGGCTGCGCGCCGCCCATGCCGCCAAGCCCGGCGGTTAACACCCAACGCCCGCGCAGGTCGCCGTCGTAGTGCTGCCGTCCCGCTTCAACAAATGTTTCATAAGTGCCCTGCACAATTCCCTGACTGCCGATATAGATCCAGCTTCCGGCCGTCATCTGTCCGTACATCGCCAACCCTTTCGCATCCAGTTCATTGAAATGCTCCCAGGTCGCCCAGTGAGGCACGAGGTTGGAGTTGGCAATCAGCACGCGCGGAGCGTTCTGGTGAGTTCTGAACACACCAACCGGTTTACCAGACTGGACCAGCAGCGTTTCGTCCTCTTCCAGTTGGGTCAGGGCGTTGACAATCGCGTCATAGCATTCCCAGTTACGGGCCGCGCGGCCTATACCGCCGTACACCACCAGCTCATGTGGGTTCTCGGCGACGTCGGGGTCCAGGTTGTTCATTAACATGCGCAATGGCGCTTCGGTCAGCCAGGATTTGGCCGTCAGCGTTGTCCCTCGCGGGGCGCGGATATCTTGCTGACGAAACTTGCTATGAGACATAACAACGACTCCTCACGGACATGCCGGAAAAGGTTTATCCGGCAAAGGGAATGATCGGGTGTGAGGTAAATATATACTTGTCTATACAAGACATAACAAGATGCAATTTAACAAATAAGATACATTTTTGTTATATTGCGTCAGCAATCACGCTTTCAGTCCGCGTGCGTCAGGAGGAGAAGTGGCCCTGCAAGCGGTAACGAGAGCCCGGAAAGAGCAACCGCGCGTGAGAAACGATCTGCGAGGCGGACCAGGTGGTACGACGAATGAGCAGGCAAGGATCGGTCTCGCCGATGTCGAGTAACGCGCACTCTTGCGTCGTGGCGCGCACCGCTTCAACAATGTGCTCCCCTTCCGTCAGCGGGGCAATCAGCGACAAATATGCATGCGGCGTGGTCTGGCTGTAATCCTGCGCCAGATATTCCGGCACAATGTCGGCATTCACACAGCGATCTTCAATCTGTACCGGCTGGTCGTTTTCAAAATGTACCATCACAGAATGAAAAATCGGCGTACCTTCCGTCACCTTCAGCGCCGCTGCCTGCCGCGCATTGGCCGGTTTCTTTTCCAGAATCAGCACCTCGCAGTGATGCCGATGCGCCCGTGCGGCAATTTCGTCGGCAATACTGCGAATTTCAAACAGCGCGGACTGGCCTTTCGGCTCCGCGACAAAGGTTCCCACCCCCTGCAAGCGCACCAACATCCCTTCGTCAGTCAGTTCACGCAGCGCCCGGTTGATGGTCATCCGGCTGAAGCCGTACTGCGCCACCAGCTCCGCTTCCGACGGAATACGATCGTGCGGCTGCCAGACGCCGCTGGCGATCTTTTCGCTAATCTCGCGTTTAACCGTCTCATAAAACGGTGCGGGAGCAGAACGAGGCCGAGAAAGTGTCATGGGAATGTTTACCTTATCAATCGATTACTGCCACCAGTGGGCGATTTGCCAGCCAAGCCGCGCCGCCACGCGTGCCGACCTGCCATCATTATCAAAGCGCGGATTAAATTCAACCACATCCACCGCCTGGAGCTTACCGCTGCGGCAAACAGGTTCAATCAATTTCAGCAGGGTCGTCAATGGCACGCCCAGCGCCGCAGGCGCCGATACGGCTGGCATCTCTCCAACGGGCAGGACGTCGAGATCGACAGTCAGATAGAGTTTATCCACCTCGCTGATAAACGCCGCCAGCTGAGCGTGGGCGTCATTACACTGCAAATCTTCCACCACCAGCACGTTGCGCTTGTGCGCCTCATCCCACAGCGCCTGGGTGTTTGCCGCCCGGCTAACGCCGATGCACGCATAGCGGAACTCACGCTGCTGCTGGTCGCAAAGCTGCGCCAGTTGACGAAACGGCGTGCCTGAGGTTGCCCGCCCAGCGTTACGCAGATCCAGATGCGCGTCGAGATTAATGATCCCTACCCGCTCGCCAGGGAATGCATCGAAAATGCCCGCTCCATGACCGAATGCCGTTTCGTGCCCGCCGCCAAGAACGAAGGTGCGCATCCCCGCCTGCTGACATTGACAGACCGCATCACGTAGTGCTTGCTGCGCCCCTTCCAGATCCGCTGTCGGGGCCAGCAGATTCCCCATATCCACCAGTCGCTCGTGTCCCGCGTGACTCGCCAGGTTAGCCAGCGCTGAACGCAGCGCGTCCGGCGCACCGGCGGCACCAGGACGCCCATGATTACGCTTGACCCCCTCATCGCAGGCAAAGCCGAGCAGCGCGATCCTGTCGCGGTATCGCTCTGGCGAAAACGTCAGGCTGCGATCGATCGTCTGAAACAGGCGCAGCGCGTTCGCGGCTTCGCCGCTGTCATCTCGCCCCCGCCACAGGTCAGGGGCAGCCGCTTCCCATTGTGTCATGTGATTTGTCCTCGAAATATGCGTAGATACAGCGGGTTGCGCCCAGGCTCATAGAGGATCTCCACCGGGTTTTGCGCATCCCAGACGTTAAAATCGGCAACGTAACCCGCCTTTAGCTGTCCGTGCGTCGCCTGGCGGCCCAGCGCCTGAGCGGCATGACGGGTGACGCCCGCCCATGCCTCTTCCGGCGTCAGTCCGAACTGAACGCAGGCCATGTTCATCGCCAGATGCAAGCTGATAAAGGGACTGGTGCCGGGGTTGAAATCGGTCGCCACCGCCATAGGTATCTGGTAACGGCGCAGCAACTCAACGGGCGGATGCTGCGTCTCTTTAAGGAAATAGAACGCCCCCGGCAGCAGAACGCCAACGGTGCCGCTGTGACGCATCGCGGCCACGCCCGCTTCATCAAGATATTCAATGTGATCCGCAGAAAGCCCATGATAGCGACTGACCAGTTGCGCTCCACCCAGCAGAGACAACTGCTCGACATGCCCTTTGACCGGAATGCCCGCCGCCTGCGCCGCGCGCAATACCCGCTCGCTTTGCGCCAGGGTAAAGCCCACGCTCTCACAGAACAGATCGACCGCTTCAAACAGCCCCTTTTCCCATAGCTGCGGCAGTATCGTTTCGCAGACGTGGGTGATATAGCCGTCAGGATTGTCACGATACTCAACCGGCACGGCATGGGCCGCCAGCAGCGTGGGGCTGATTTCGATAAGATTCTCTTCGGCCAGGCGGGCCGCGACGCGCAGCATCTTTTCTTCGGCTGTCGCATTCAGGCCATAGCCGGATTTCACTTCCAGTAGCGTCACGCCCTCGCGCATCAGACGCGCGATCCGCACCTGTGCAGAGGCAAAAAGCGCCTCCTCCGTCGCGGCACGCGTCGCCGTCACGGTGGCGTTAATCCCGCCGCCCTGCGCACTAATCTGCTGATAAGAAACGCCGTTCAACCGTTGCTCCCACTCGCTGGCGCGATTGCCGCCAAACACCAGATGAGTGTGACAATCAATCAACCCAGGCGTCACCAGACGTCCTTGCAGGTCATGCGTATTGGCATGCGCAGTCGGGAGTGAAGCCTCTGGCACAATCGCCAGCACCCTTCCCTTACGGATAATCAGCGCATGATGGTCCAGCATGCCATACGGTGCCGTCTGCGCCGGATCGAGCGTCGCCAGGCGCAGGTTTCGCCAGAGCGTATCATCAGGTAACAGGGGTTCCATGCTTTCTCCAGCTTGTCTTAGGTTGTATAGACATTTATTTGAGATCGCACGCGGGAAGTCAATCATCCCAGGCAAATATGTTATTTAATTGTGACTTTGACGGTACCCGAATCCGCGAGGAGGGGTTTAAAAACAACTTTTTAGCTTTTCACCTTTCTGTTTTGCTCAACTTAGTATAAAAAAGCAGGCTTCAATGGATACTTTTATAGCCCGGAGCAACTCGTGAACACATCATCAGTTTCCCGTCTGGCGCTGGCACTGGCTTTTGGCGTGACGCTGACCGCCTGTAGCTCTACCCCGCCGGATCAAATTCCTTCCGATCAAACCGCGCCAGGAACCTCCTCGCGCCCGATTTTATCGGCGAATGAAGCGCAGAATTTTGTCGCTAAAAACTATTTTTCTTCCCTGACGCCGAACACCGCGCCGTGGACGCCATCTTCAATTTCTCTGCCTGCGCAGCCTGACTTTGTGGTCGGCCCGGCCGGTACGCAAGGCGTTACCCACACCACCATTCAGGCGGCGGTGGATGCGGCGATCACTACGCGCACCAACAAACGTCAGTACATTGCGATTATGCCGGGTGAGTATCAGGGGACTGTCTATATCCCTGCGGCACCAGGCAGCCTGACGCTGTACGGAACGGGTGAGAAACTGCTGGACGTGAAAATTGGCGCGGCAATTGACGGTGAAATGAGCACCGCTGACTGGCGTCATACAGTGAATCCGGGCGGGAAATATATGCCTGGTAAACCGGCCTGGTACATGTTTGACAACTGCCAGAGCAAACGCGGCGCGACTATCGGCGTGATGTGTTCAGCGGTATTGTGGTCACAGAATAATGGCCTGCAGTTACAGAATCTGACCGTTGAAAACAATCTTGGCGATAGCGTGGATGCGGGTAACCACCCGGCCGTTGCGCTGCGCACCGACGGTGACAAAGTTCAAATCAATAATGTGAACATTCTGGGCCGCCAGAACACCTTCTTTGTGACCAACAGCGGCGTGCAGAACCGTCTGGAAAATAATCGCCAACCGCGTACCCTGGTGACCAACAGCTATATCGAAGGTGATGTGGATATCGTTTCCGGTCGCGGCGCGGTGGTGTTCGATAACACCGACTTCCGCGTAGTGAACTCGCGTACTCAACAGGAAGCGTACGTCTTCGCGCCTGCAACGCTTGCGAACATTTATTACGGTTTCCTCGCCACCAACAGCCGCTTTACCGCCGCCGGTGACGGCGTGGCGCAGTTGGGTCGCGCACTGGATGTCGACGGCAACACCAACGGTCAGGTCGTGATCCGTGATAGCGTGATTAACGAGGGCTTTAACATGGCACAGCCGTGGGCTGACGCCGTGATCTCTAAACGTCCATTCGCGGGCAATACCGGGGCGAAGGATGATAAAGGCGAAACCCAGCGTAACCTGAACGACACCAACTTTAACCGCATGTGGGAATACAATAACCGCGGTGTGGGCAGCAAAGTCGTGGCTGCGCCGAAGCAGTAAGCATAAAAAAACCGGCATCACAGGATGCCGGTTTTTATTTATCGGTTGGCTAATAAGCGCCCCTATTAATACGCGTTAACCACCACCCACATCGGGCCCTGGCCTACCGCATAACGTCCCTTCTCCGTTAACAGCCCCTGCTCACCGGCAATCTCGTACACCGCGATATGGTGTGACTTCTGTCCGGCAGCAATCAGGTATTTCCCGCTATGGTCAACGTTGAAACCACGCGGCTGTGTTTCGGTTGGCTGGAAGCCTTCTTTGGTCAACACGCTGCCATCTTCTGAAACGCTGAACACGGTAATCAGGCTGGCGGTACGGTCACAGGCATACAGATGACGACCATCCGGCGTAATGTGAATGTCCGCCGCCCAGCGGGTGTCGGAGAAATCAGCCGGCATCATGTCCAGCGTTTGCACGCATTCGATATCACCGTGCGGATCTTTCAGTTCCCAGACGTCCACAGAGCTGTTGAGCTCGTTGACGCAGTAGGCATATTGCTGATTCGGGTGGAACGCCATATGGCGCGGACCGGCCCCTTCAACGGTGGTCACTTCCGCAGGCTCTTGTGCCACCAGCTTACCGTCATCGCTGAGGGTAAACAGGCAGATACGATCCTGCTTCAGCGCAGGCACCCACAGGGTGCGGTTGTCCGGGGAGATATTGGCGGAGTGACAGCCATCCATTCCCTCCACCACATCCACCACCCCAACCGGCAGGCCGTCTTCCATACGGGTGACGCTGACGTTACCCGCGTTATAGGAGCCAACAAAAACAAAACGGCCATGATGATCGGTTGAAATGTGTGTCGGGCTACCCGGCAGCGCGGATTCTGCGGCAAACGTCAGCGCACCATCATCCGGCGCAATCCGGTAAGCCAGTACGCGGAATTCAGGACGCACGCCCACGTAGAGATAACGTTTATCCGGGCTGACCACCATCGGCTGAACCTGCCCGGGCACATCAACCACCTGTACCAGCTTCAATGCGCCATCATGATTCAGGCTCCAGACATGGATCTGTTGGCTTTCAGGGCTGGCGGTATAAACGGTTTGCTTCATGAATGCTCCTCTGCTTTAGGCAACTGGCTGCAAAAATGGAATACAGCTTAACGTAGTCGCTTTTAACGGTGAATGCTGAATATACGCACAAAATTTTGCCTGCTCCCCGTCCCGGTGTACCATTCAGGCAGACAAAACTTCAATGTTAATCGGGATGACGATATGACCGCTCGCGTGATTGCCCTTGATTTAGATGGAACCTTGCTAACCCCGCAAAAAACCCTGCTCCCCTCGTCTGTCGAAGCACTGTCGCGCGCCAGGGAGGCAGGCTACCAACTTATCATCGTCACCGGGCGTCATCACGTCGCAATTCATCCTTTTTATCAGGCACTGGCACTGGATACACCTGCAATTTGCTGTAATGGCACCTATTTGTATGATTATCACGCAAAAAATGTTCTCGCAGCCGATCCCTTGCCGGTTAACCAGGCGCTACAGCTTATTACGCTGCTGGAAGCGCATCAGATTCACGGCCTGATGTATGTCGATGACGCCATGCTGTATGAGCACCCGACCGGCCATGTCATTCGCACCTCAAACTGGGCGCAGACGTTGCCGCCGGAACAGCGCCCGATCTTCACCCAGGTGCCTTCACTGGCGCAGGCGGCGCACGATGTCAACGCGGTGTGGAAGTTCGCTCTGACAGACGACGATATTCCTAAGCTGCAGCAATTTGGCAAGCATGTCGAAGAGCTGTTGGGCCTTGAGTGCGAATGGTCCTGGCACGATCAGGTCGATATCGCTCGTCAGGGTAACAGCAAAGGCAAACGCCTGACCCAGTGGGTTGAATCTCAGGGTGGGTCGATGGAAAACGTAATTGCCTTCGGGGATAACTACAACGACATCAGTATGCTGGAAGCGGCTGGTACCGGCGTGGCGATGGGCAATGCTGACGACGCAATCAAAGCACGCGCCAACGTCGTCATCGGCGATAACACCACCGACAGCATCGCGAAGTTCATCTATAGCCAGCTGCTGTAATCAGGCGGTTATCGATACACTCTTAATCTGCGCATACAGCCAGAGGCCAGCTTTGATCCCCAATTCATCCCTGGCCCATGGGCTAATGCGCGCCCACAGCGTTTTACCTCCCACCTCAAGCTGAACTTCCACTTGCCCGTTATCGTCGTAGCAGTGGATCACCTTCGCGCGCAGGATATTACGAATGCTGGTCTGCTGCGGCGGCTGTAGCACCAGCGAGACATCCGACGCCTGAATGCGAATGCGCAGCGAGGCCTGCAGCGGCTCATTGAGCTTATTGACCCATAGATGCTGATCACCCAGCGCCAGCGCCGTCATCGCGTAATGCGGATGATGCTCCAGTACGCTCACTTTCAGGATGCTGCTCTGCTGTTCTTTCGGCAGCCATGGATGCATCACGCTGCTCCCCCAGACCTCTTCCAGCGCGCCAAACGCCTTCACCTGACCGTCTTCCAGCACCATTACGTTATCGGCCAGATGGAGAATTTCATCGAGCGAGTGACTGACATAGAGCATGGGAATATTGATCTCCCGCGCCAGCCGTTGCAGATAGGGCAACAGTTCACGCTTACGCGGAATATCCAGCGAGGCGAGCGGTTCATCCAGGAGTAACAGTTCCGGCGCGGTCAACAGCGCCCGGCCAATCGCCACACGTTGTTTTTCACCGCCGGAGAGGCCGCCCGGCAGTCTGTCGAGCAGAGGCTCAATACCCAATAGCGCCACCAGCTTATCGAACTGGCCGGCCATACTTTTCGCCATGCCGTAACGCAGGTTGCCGCGCACTTTATAATGGGGAAACAGGCGCGCATCCTGAAAAACGTAGCCTATCCGGCGTTTTTCCGGGGTCAGACAGATGTGGTTTTCCGCGTCATTCAGCACCCGTCCGTTGAGTACAATGCGCCCTTTCTGCGGTCGCGTCAGGCCACTGATGGCATTGATCAGCGAGGTTTTTCCAGAACCAGAGACACCAAATATCGCGGTGATACCGCTGGCGGGCAGCGTTTCGTTGAGCGAGACGCAGTGGGTCCCCAGCGTCTGAGAGAAATTGAGTTCCAGCATAATTATCGCCCCGTCCGCTCACGGCTGAGTCGCGCCAGCCATTCAGAAATTAACAGCGAAATCAGCGCCAGTACGATGGAAATAAGACACAGCCTTGCCGCAGCGCTTTCACCGCCCGGCGTCTGAATCAGGGTATACATCGCCGAAGGAATGGTGCGGGTTTCGCCGGGAATATTGGAAACGAAGGTAATCGTCGCGCCAAACTCGCCGAGCGAACGGGCAAATGCCAGTACCGTCCCGACGATAATGCCAGGAAGCGTCAACGGAAGGGTAATGGTGAAGAAGACGCGCCAGCGTCCCGCCCCCAGCGTCCGGGCGGCCTGCTCAAGCTTAAGATCCACCCCTTCCAGCGCAAGTCGGATAGCCCGCACCATCAGCGGAAAAGACATCACTGCCGCCGCCAGTACCGCGCCGCGCCAGCTGAAGGCAAAGGTTATGCCGAACCAGTCGTATAGCCACTGGCCGATAAATCCGCGTCGTCCCATCGAAACCAGCAGCAAATAACCGACCACCACCGGCGGTAATACCAGCGGCAGATGCAGTACGCTGTCCAGCAGGGCTTTGCCTGGGAAAGTGCAGCGCACCAGCAGCCAGGCAAAGAAGATCCCAAATGGCAAACTAAACAACACGGCCAGGGAAGACACTTTCAGGCTCAGAAGCACGGCCTGCCATTCAGGATCGGTCAATATCATTACTTGGTCGTAAATCCGTAACGTTTAAAGATTTCAGCAGCCTGCGGTCCTTTCAGGTAATCATAGAACGCGCTGACCGTGGCGTTTTTATGTCCATCGACAATCGCGATGGGGTACTCCACTTTTTTGTGCGAATCTTCCGGGAAGGTGGCCACGACGTTAACGCCTTTACTGGCAACCGCGTCAGAGCCGTAAACAATGCCCAACGGTGCTTCGTTACGCTCGACCAGCGCCAGCGCGCCGCGCACATCTTCCGCCGGAGCCAGTTTCGGTGACAGCGTCTCCCAGGCCCCCAGTTTCTGCAGCGCCTCTTTCGCGTAAATCCCTGCCGGAACGTGTTCCGGGTCGCCTACCGCCAGACGTCCACCGTTCAGCAGCGTCGTCCAGTGGGTATTATTGTCAATCGTAAACGCTTTCTGCTCATTGGCTTTTGGCGCCACCACCACAAGGCTGTTGCCCAGCAGCGTCTGACGCGTTGCGGTATCAATCGCTTTCTTATCTACCGCGTAATCCATCCATTTCTGATCGGCAGAAATGAACAGATCTGCTGGCGCACCGGCTTCTATCTGGCGAGCCAGCGTGGAAGACGACGCAAAAGAGGAGACCACGTCGACATTCTTCTCTTTTTTATACTCTGCCGCGATATCCTGCATCGCATTAGTCAATGACGCTGCGGCAAACACGGTGATTTTCCCTTCATCCGCCAGCGTTTGTCCAGCAACCGAAAATGATAAGGTTGCCCCAGCAAACAGGCGTAACCAGGTACGAGCCATTTGTAACTCCTTTGCATATCGTTATGTATTTATGAATATAACGATAAAGCAACGATTTTCCCAGAAGTTATTGATACCACTAAGAGGTTACGCAAAGAAAATATCGGCAGGAATAAGGAGAACTTGAGAAACAATCCCAATGGGGTGCGCACTGCATTGAGGCGCGACCAACTAAAGATACGGTTTGAAAGATGAGAAAACAAAAACGCCCGACTGAGCGGGCGTTTGGGAAATCAATGATTCTGTCTGGACTGGTTTTTCTGACCGATACCGGAGAAAATGTTGAACACTTCACCGAGACCGTAAATCAGACCCAGGATGATGGCCATCACCACAGGTACCATGATTACGGCGAATACCAGACTTTTCAATAACTCTAACATGGTCAACTCCTGATATAGTCCTTGTAGTATTCTAACCGCATCACTGAGAAAAGCACTCCCCTTTTGTGCGGTCGGCTTTGCGTCTCTGCAGTTTTCCGTCACAATACCCTTTTTGCCAGGATCTTGTTATGCAAGCCGAAATCCTTCTTACCCTGAAACTTCAGCAAAAACTGTTCGCCGATCCCCGACGCATCTCTTTGCTCAAGCACATTGCGCTTTCCGGTTCCATTAGTCAGGGCGCGAAAGACGCAGGCATCAGCTATAAGAGCGCCTGGGACGCCATTAATGAAATGAATCTTCTCAGCGAGCAAACGCTGGTCGAGCGTGCGACAGGCGGTAAAGGCGGCGGCGGTGCGGTGTTAACCCGCTACGGTCAGCGTCTGATCCAGCTCTACGATCTGCTGGCACAGATTCAGCAAAAAGCCTTCGATGTTTTAAGCGACGATGACGCGCTGCCGCTCAACAGCCTGCTGGCGGCCATCTCGCGTTTTTCTCTGCAGACCAGTGCGCGCAACCAGTGGTTTGGCACCATTACCGCCCGCGATCGCAATCAGGTACAGCAGCATGTCGACGTGCTGTTAGCCGATGGCGAAACGCGACTGAAAGTGGCCATTACCGCCCAGAGCGGCGAGCGTTTAGGGCTTGATGAAGGCAAAGAGGTTCTCGTGCTGCTGAAAGCGCCGTGGGTGGGGATTACCCAGGACGACGCCATCGCCCAGGCGGCGGATAACCAGCTCCAGGGCATTATCAATCATATTGAACGCGGTACAGAGCAGTGTGAAGTACTGATGGCGCTACCGGACGGTCAGACGTTGTGCGCCACCGTGCCGCTGGACGCCGCCGCCACGCTGACGGAAGGCACGAACGTGACGGCGTATTTCAACGCCGACAGGGTAATTATCGCAACATTGTGCTAAGTATCGCCACCACGGTGATTACGGCGGGATGTTACCCGCCGTAAATTTTTCTTTGAAATTCATTACAGGATGAATAATTCCACCCGGCAAAAAACGACGCATCGTTGGCTATTTTTTGCTGGCGACAGAGGACAGTAAAAAGCTCATCGTACTCGCAATCCCCTCTTTTTATTGCGGAATACGGAGCAAAATATGTCAGACTTATCAGAGTGGCAGACACTCGCCAACAAGGAGCTCAGCCGGCGGAATAAAACCGTCGAGTCGCTGGTCACACAGACAGCGGAAGGCATTGCCATCAAGCCGCTGTACACCGAAGCCGACCTCGATAAACTGGAGGTTACCGGCACCCTTCCCGGCCTGCCGCCTTACGTTCGCGGCCCACGCGCTACCATGTATACCGCGCAACCGTGGACCATTCGTCAGTACGCTGGCTTCTCTACCGCCAAAGAATCTAACGCCTTCTATCGTCGCAACCTTGCCGCCGGGCAAAAAGGCCTTTCTGTCGCCTTCGATCTCGCCACCCACCGCGGCTATGATTCCGATAATCCACGCGTCGCAGGCGATGTCGGGAAGGCCGGTGTGGCTATCGATACCGTTGAAGACATGAAGATACTGTTCGACCAGATCCCGCTGGATAAGATGTCGGTATCAATGACCATGAACGGCGCGGTGCTGCCAGTAATGGCTTTTTATATCGTGGCCGCGGAAGAGCAAGGCGTTTCGCCGGAACAGCTTACCGGCACCATTCAGAACGATATTCTGAAAGAGTACCTGTGCCGTAACACTTACATTTACCCGCCGAAACCCTCCATGCGCATTATCGCCGACATCATCGCCTGGTGTTCGGGCAACATGTCACGCTTTAATACCATCAGCATCAGCGGCTACCATATGGGCGAAGCAGGCGCCAACTGCGTGCAACAGGTCGCTTTTACCCTGGCGGATGGTATTGAATACATCAAAGCCGCCCTTTCAGCCGGGCTGAACATTGATGACTTTGCGCCCCGCCTTTCGTTCTTCTTTGGCATCGGCATGGATCTGTTCATGAACGTCGCCATGCTGCGCGCGGCGCGTTATCTGTGGAGCGAAGCGGTGAGCGGCTTCGGCGCAGCAGACCCGAAATCGTTAGCCCTTCGTACCCACTGCCAGACTTCCGGCTGGAGCCTGACCGAACAGGATCCCTATAACAATGTGATCCGTACCACTATCGAAGCGCTCGGCGCCACGCTTGGCGGCACCCAGTCACTCCATACCAACGCCTTTGACGAAGCACTCGGTCTACCCACCGACTTTTCTGCCCGCATCGCGCGTAACACGCAAATCATCCTGCAAGAGGAATCAGAAATCTGCCGCACCGTGGATCCGCTGGCTGGCTCTTACTATGTGGAGTCGTTGACCGATCACATTGTTAAACAGGCGCGGGCCATCATCCAGCAGATCGACGACGCGGGCGGGATGGCAAAGGCTATCGAAGCCGGGCTACCGAAACGGATGATTGAAGAAGCGTCTGCCCGCGAGCAATCACTGATCGACCAGGGCAAACGCGTCATTGTCGGCGTCAACAAATACAAGCTGGAAAAAGAGGACGACACGACCGTCCTGGAGATCGACAACGTCAAGGTGCGCAACGAGCAGATCGCCTCTCTGACGCGGATCCGCGCGACCCGCGATGATGCCGCCGTTCACGCGGCGCTGGCGGCGTTGACTCACGCCGCATTGCATCATGAAAACCTGTTGGCCGCCGCCGTGAACGCCGCACGCGTCCGCGCCACGCTGGGTGAGATCTCCGACGCGCTGGAGTCGGTATTTGACCGTTATCTGGTGCCAAGCCAGTGCGTCACTGGGGTGATTGCGCAGAGCTACCATCAGTCCAACCAATCGGCCTGCGAGTTTGACGCCATTGTTGCGCAAACAGAGCAGTTCCTGGCAGACCGCGGTCGTCGTCCGCGCATTTTGATCGCCAAAATGGGTCAGGATGGTCACGATCGCGGCGCAAAAGTGATCGCCAGCGCCTATTCCGATCTCGGCTTCGATGTCGATCTCAGCCCGATGTTCTCCACTCCGGAAGAGATCGCCCGCCTGGCGGTAGAAAACGATGTACACGTCGTCGGCGCCTCATCGCTCGCGGCCGGTCATAAAACACTCATCCCGGAACTGGTCGGCGCGTTGAAAAAATGGGGACGCGACGATATCTGCGTGGTCGCCGGCGGCGTGATCCCTCCCCAGGATTACGCCTTCCTGGAGGAGCGCGGCGTGGCGGCCATTTATGGACCCGGCACACCAATGCTGGAAAGCGTACGCGACGTACTGAAACGGATAAGTCAGCATCATGATTAGCGAATCCACGCTGGCTGACACCGTGCGGCGATTACGCCAGGCCGAGCGGGCAACGCTCGCCCAGGCCATGACGCTGATTGAAAGTCAGCACCCTCGTCACCAGACGCTGAGCACACAACTGCTGGATGCCATAATGCCTTTCACCGGCAACGCGCTGCGTCTGGGAATCACGGGTACGCCGGGGGCCGGGAAAAGCACCTTTCTGGAGGCTTTCGGTACGCGACTGATCCGCGACGGACTGCGCGTGGCGGTGATTGCCGTCGACCCCAGCAGTCCGATCAGCGGTGGCAGCATCCTTGGCGACAAAACGCGGATGACCGAACTGGCGCGATCGGATGCCGCCTTCATCCGTCCGGCCCCCTCCCGCGGGCATCTGGGTGGAGCCTGTCTGCATGCACGAGAGCTGGGGCTGTTGTGCGAAGCGGCGGGCTTCGACGTTGTGATTATCGAAACCGTCGGCGTTGGACAATCGGAAACAGAAATTGCCCAGATCGTGGACTGCTTTGTGTCGTTACAGATAGCCGGCGGCGGCGACGACCTGCAGGGCATCAAAAAAGGGATCATGGAAATGGCGGACGTGATTGTCATCAACAAGGATGACGGGGAAAACCATAACCGTGTCGCCATCGCCCGCCATATGTACGAAAGCGCACTGCATATTGTGCGGCATAAATATGCCGAGTGGCAGCCGCAGGTATTGACCTGTAGCGCGCTGGAAAAACGCGGGATTGACGAGGTCTGGCAGACCATCTGCGATTTCAGAACACAGATGACCTCCAGCGGACGGCTGCAACAGGTGCGCCAGTTGCAGGAAATTGCCTGGTTGAAAAAGCAGACGGAAGCCGAGGCGTTGCGATTGCTGTTCTCCCGTGACGACTTCGACCGCTACTACCACCTGACGCAGCAGGCCGTCAAAAACAACCGTCTCTCGCCGCGCGCTGGCCTTCAGCGAATCAGCGAATACATTCAGAATCATTACTTTGCATAAAGAGAAAAATATGTCTTATCAATACGTTAATGTTGTTATCATCCGTAAAGTGGCGGTCATTGAGTTCAACTATGCCCGCAAACTGAACGCCCTGAGCAAAGTCTTTATTGATGATCTCATGCTGGCGCTCAGCGATCTCAATCGCCCGGATATTCGCTGTATTATCCTGCGTGCGCCCAGCGGCGCGAAGGTCTTCTCCGCCGGTCATGACATTCATGAACTTCCCTCCGGACGTCGCGATCCGCTCTCTTATGACGATCCGCTGCGCCAGATCACCCGCATGATTCAGAAGTACCCCAAACCGGTGATCTCCATGGTCGAAGGCAGCGTCTGGGGAGGGGCGTTTGAGATGATCATGAGCTCCGATCTGATCATCGCCGCCAGTACCTCCACGTTCTCCATGACCCCGGTCAACCTTGGCGTTCCATACAATCTGGTCGGGATCCACAACCTGACCCGCGATGCGGGTTTCCATATCGTCAAAGAGCTGATCTTCACCGCGTCCCCTATCACCGCACAGCGCGCGATGGCGGTCGGCATTCTCAACCATGTCGTCGCCGCCGAAGAGCTGGAGGATTTCACGTTGCAGATGGCGCACCATATCTCGGAAAAAGCGCCGCTGGCCATTGCCGTGATCAAAGAAGAGCTACGCGTGCTTGGCGAAGCGCACACTATGAATTCCGATGAGTTCGAACGTATTCAGGGGATGCGCCGCGCCGTTTACGACAGCGAAGATTATCAGGAAGGGATGAACGCGTTTATGAATAAACGTAAACCCAATTTTGTGGGCCATTGATACCAGGAAGGGACAAGATATGAAAGACCCCTGGACACGGATGAGCGCCGACGACGCCGCGCAGGTCATTGAGCACAATGCGATGGTTGCTTTCAGCGGCTTTACCCCCGCCGGTTCGCCCAAAGCACTCCCTGCGGCTATCGCCCGCCGCGCCAGCGAACTGCATCAGGCGCAACAACCGTTTCAGATTCGGTTATTGACGGGAGCGTCTATTGGCGCTGCCGCCGATGATGCGCTGTCTGAGGCTGACGCCATTTCATGGCGTGCGCCCTATCAGACGTCAGGCAGCCTTCGGCAAAAAATCAATCAGGGTCAGGTTCGATTTGTAGACCTGCATCTGAGTGAAGTGGCGCAGATGGTAAACTATGGTTTCTTTGGTGATATTGACGTCGCGGTGATTGAAGCCTCGGCGATCGCGCCTGACGGACGAGTCTGGCTCACCAGCGGGATCGGCAATGCGCCCACCTGGCTACTGCGGGCGAAGAAAGTCATCATTGAGCTGAATCACTACCATAACCCACGCGTCGCTGAACTGGCTGATATCGTCATTCCCGGCGCACCGCCGCGTCGCAACAGCGTCCCCATTTTTCATGCGATGGATCGCGTGGGCGCCCGGTATGTGCAGATTGATCCCATCAAGATTATTGCGGTGGTCGATACAGAACTCCCCGACGGCGGAAACGTGCTGGATAACGCCAATCCTGTCTGCCAGCAAATCGCCGATAACGTCGTAACGTTTCTGCTGGAAGAAATGGCGCGTGGGCGGATCCCCGCGGAGTTTCTGCCGCTGCAAAGCGGGGTGGGTAATATCAATAATGCCGTGATGGCGCGACTGGGTGAAAATCCGGATATTCCGTCTTTTATGATGTATTCGGAGGTGTTACAGGAGTCTGTCGTGCATCTACTGGAAACGGGAAAAATCACCGGAGCCAGCGCCTCCAGTCTGACGGTATCCGCTGATTCCTTGCGAAAGATTTATGACAATATGGACTTCTTCGCCAGCCGTATTGTGCTTCGCCCACAGGAGATCTCGAATAATCCGGAAATTATTCGCCGTCTTGGCGTAATAGCCCTTAATGTCGGGCTGGAGTTTGATATCTACGGCCATGCCAACTCAACGCACGTGGCTGGCGTGAATCTAATGAACGGCATTGGCGGCAGCGGTGATTTTGAGCGCAACGCCTACCTGTCTATCTTTATGGCGCCATCCATCGCCAAAGGCGGCAAGATTTCCACTATCGTCCCCATGTGCAGTCACGTTGATCACAGCGAGCACAGCGTGAAGGTGATCATCACCGAACAGGGGATCGCCGATCTGCGGGGACTCTCACCGCTACAACGGGCGCACACGATCATCAACAACTGTGCGCATCCTCTCTATCAGGACTATCTACATCGCTATCTCGCCAGTGCGCCTGGCGGGCACATTCATCACGATCTCAACCACGTGTTCGATCTGCACCGTAATCTGATTGAACGCGGTTCGATGCTCGGCTAAGCCATCTCTGCGCCACGATCTTCCGCAATATGCTGAAGCATCGTGGCGGTATAGCGGTGGTTTTTCAGGGAGTAAAGGTACTCCTGCATATACATCGTACCGCCGGGCGCATCGAAATACTTCAACGTTGCCGGATTCACCAGACGCCAGGCAAACCAGGGGATCACGGTCAGAAACTGCCCGCGCTCTACCGCGCTTATCTTCGCCATAAAGCTGTAGGGACGATAGATGATCGTTGGGTTAATACCGCATGGCCGCATATGCGCTTCCAGTATCGCTTCAAAATTGGCCCGATTCTGAAAGCGCATTTGCAGCCAGGGCAGTTCACGCAAAAGCGTCTGCGGCTGTTTATCCTCGTAGCGACGGGAAACAAGAAACCCCAGACGCAAAGGCTTCAACTCACTGATGGTCAGATTGTCCAGCTCCTGCACGCGAGCCGAAACATACTGTGGAGAAATGATAAAATCGAGCTGGCGGCTAAACAGGTCATCAATGACTTCATTCTCGCTGAACTCAACGGACTTTACGGTCACGCCGTCATACTTATCGCCCAGGCTAATCAACTGGTCGAAAATAATCGTTGGGTAGGTGTTGTCGACGCCAATGACTATGTTGCGCGAACCACGTGCAGCGTGATGAATTTCATTATCGATTGCCGACAAGGACTGATAAATCGGAAAAAGTTTCTGGTACAACTCCTGCCCGGCCTTGTTCAGGCTTATGCTGTTGTCTTTACGGGTAAACAGCGTATAGCCAATTTGATCTTCCAGCGCAGAAATGCTTTTACCAAATGGCGATGCCGTCATGTGTATTTTCTCAGCCGCTCTGGCGATATTATTGGTTTGCGCCAACAGGATGAAATTACGCATTTTTTTCGAGATAAAAACATCCATAAAACACTCCATTATTCATCGCCATGACATCTCAACTGGCTGCGAAAAAATACTGGATAACGCGTCACCCTTTTTTGCAGTTGTTCACAAAACAGCGATAGTTCTGTTGCCGCAACCGCCGCACGGCACAGATATCGACATCGATATTTAAGCGCTGTTTTTTATCCGCAGTCGTGCTAATCACATTGACATTCCTCCGCAGAACACGTATCCCTGTCATTCATTGCTGCATAAAATGGGATACAAAATGTCATCGTTGCAAATTTCGCAAGGCACGTTTCGTCTTAGCGACACAAAAACGCTTCACCTGGATTCCGTGACGTTAAACGCGGGTGAGAGTTGGGCGTTTGTCGGTTCGAACGGAAGCGGGAAATCAGCGCTGGCACGCGCGCTGGCCGGCGAATTGTCGCTGCTCAAAGGTGAACGCCAGTGCGCATTCTCGCGGATAACACGCCTCTCCTTCGAGCAACTGCAGAAACTGGTCAGCGATGAATGGCAGCGTAATAACACCGATATGCTCAGTCCTGGCGAAGAGGATACCGGACGCACTACGGCGGAAATCATTCAGGACGAAGTGAACAACCCGGCCCGCTGCGCGACGCTGGCGCAGCAGTTTGGTATCACTCACCTGCTCGATCGCCGCTTTAAATATCTCTCTACCGGCGAAACGCGTAAGACGTTGCTCTGCCAGGCGCTGATGGCTGAGCCGGACCTGTTGATTCTCGACGAGCCGTTTGACGGTCTCGACGTCGCCTCCCGCCAGCAACTGGCAGGACTGCTTGAAACGCTCCATCAGTCAGGTATCACGCTGGTGCTGGTGTTGAACCGCTTTGATGAAATCCCGGCATTTATTCAGTATGCCGGTGTGCTGGTCGACTGCACCTTAACGGAAACCGGCGCGAAAGCCGATTTACTCCAGCAGGCGCTGATCGCTCAACTTGCGCATAGCGAGCGACTGGAAGGGGTGGCATTACCTGAAGCCGACGAACCCGCCGCCCAGCCTGCTCTGGCCACCGATGCGCCGCGGATCATCCTCCGGGATGGCGTCGTGTCGTATAACGATCGCCCTATTCTCGATCGTCTGAGCTGGCAGGTCGATCCCGGCGAACACTGGCAGATTGTCGGCCCCAACGGGGCAGGAAAATCGACGCTGCTCAGCCTGATCACCGGCGACCATCCGCAGGGTTACAGCAACGATCTGACGCTGTTTGGTCGTCGTCGCGGCAGTGGGGAAACTATCTGGGATATCAAAAAGCACATTGGCTACGTCAGTAGCAGTCTGCATCTCGACTACCGGGTGAGCACCACGGTGCGCAATGTGATTCTGTCGGGCTATTTCGATTCCATCGGGATTTATCAGGCCGTGTCGGATCGTCAACAAAAACTCGCACAGCAGTGGCTGGACATTCTGGGACTCGACAAACGTACCGCTGACGCGCCGTTTCACAGTCTTTCCTGGGGACAACAGCGACTGGCGCTGATCGCCCGTGCGCTGGTTAAGCATCCGACCCTGCTGATCCTCGACGAACCCTTACAGGGGCTGGATCCGCTGAACCGCCTGCTTATTCGTCGCTTTGTCGATGTGTTGATTAGCGAGGGCGACACGCAACTGCTGTTTGTCTCCCATCACGCTGAAGATGCGCCTGCCTGCATTACCCATCGTCTGGAATTTGTGCCAGAAGGCGAGACCTATACCTATCAGCAAACGCGGCTGCGTTAGTTTTCATCCGTGGGCGCGAAAGCGCCCTTTTTTTTCGGATAAAAGGCGCAATCATTCTTAAAGTTAATGATTTATAATCGATTAATTGATGACTCAGCGTGAGAAATCGTGAGTGTAAACGATTCCACTATTTTATTCCATGTCACACTTTTCGCATCTTTGTTATGCTATGGTAATTCCATACCATAAGCTTAACGGAGCGAATTATGAGAGTTCTGGTCACCGGTGGTAGCGGTTACATAGGAAGTCATACTTGTGTACAATTGCTGAAAAACGGTCATGACGTCATCATCCTTGATAACCTCTGCAACAGTAAGCGTAGCGTACTGCCTGTTATTGAACGTCTGAGCGGCAAACATCCAACGTTTGTTGAAGGCGATATCCGTAACGAAGCGCTGATGACGGAGATCCTGCACGATCACGCCATTGACACCGTCATCCATTTTGCCGGACTGAAGGCCGTCGGCGAATCCGTTGCAAAGCCGCTGGAATACTATGACAACAATGTCAACGGAACGCTGCGACTGATTAGTGCCATGCGCGCCGCCGGCGTCAAAAACTTCATTTTCAGCTCATCCGCCACCGTCTACGGCGACCAGCCGAAAATCCCTTACGTTGAAAGCTTCCCGACCGGCACGCCGCAAAGCCCTTATGGCAAAAGTAAGCTGATGGTTGAGCAAATCCTCACCGATCTGCAAAAAGCCCAGCCGGAATGGAGCATCGCGCTGCTGCGCTATTTCAACCCGGTCGGCGCGCATCCATCAGGGGACATGGGCGAAGACCCGCAGGGCATCCCGAATAACCTGATGCCTTACATCGCCCAGGTTGCAGTGGGCCGTCGCGACTCCCTCGCCATTTTTGGCAACGATTATCCGACCGAAGACGGTACCGGTGTCCGCGATTACATCCACGTGATGGATCTGGCTGATGGTCACGTTGCCGCGATGGAAAAACTGGCGGGCAAACAGGGCGTCCATATTTACAACCTCGGCGCAGGCGTCGGCAGCAGCGTGCTGGACGTGGTCAAAGCCTTCAGCAAAGCCTGCGGAAAACCGGTGAATTATCATTTTGCTCCGCGTCGTGATGGCGACCTGCCAGCCTACTGGGCAGATGCCAGCAAAGCCGACCGCGAACTGGACTGGCGTGTCACGCGCACGCTTGATGAGATGGCGCAGGACACCTGGCACTGGCAGTCGCGTCATCCGCAGGGATACGAGGATTAAGAAATATCATGAGTCAATTCAACCCCGTCGATCATCCGCATCGTCGTTTTAATCCGCTCACCGGACAGTGGATTCTGGTGTCGCCGCATCGTGCCAAACGTCCCTGGCAAGGGGCGCAAGAAACGCCCTCTAGTGACGTACTGCCAGCACACGATCCCGACTGTTTCCTGTGCGCGGGCAATACCCGCGTCACCGGTGATAAAAATCCGGATTACAGTGGGACGTTTGTGTTCACTAACGACTTTGCCGCGCTGATGACGGATACGCCTGACGCGCCGGACAGTCACGACCCGCTGATACGCTGCCAGAGCGCACGCGGCACCAGTCGCGTTATTTGCTTTTCACCGGATCACAGTAAAACCCTGCCGGAGCTTAGCATTCCTGCCCTGACAGAAATAGTGAAAACCTGGCAAGAGCAAACCGCTGATCTTGGGAAACGTTATCCCTGGGTACAGGTCTTTGAAAACAAAGGCACGGCGATGGGCTGCTCGAATCCCCACCCCCACGGCCAGATTTGGGCCAACAGTTTCCTGCCAAACGAAGCTGAACGCGAAGATCGCCTGCAAAGAACTTATTTTGCTGAGCAGGGGTCGCCGATGCTGGTTGACTATGTGCAGCGTGAACTGGCTGACGGCAGCCGTACGGTAGTAGAAACCGATCACTGGCTGGCTGTCGTCCCTTACTGGGCAGCCTGGCCCTTCGAAACGCTATTACTGCCGAAAGCGCATGTGCTGCGCATTACTGATTTGACCGACGAACAGCGCGCAGACCTTGCGCTGGCGTTGAAAAAACTGACCAGTCGTTACGACAACCTGTTCCAGTGCTCTTTCCCCTATTCAATGGGCTGGCACGGCGCGCCGTTTAACGGTGCAGAGAACGAACACTGGCAGCTACACGCGCACTTTTATCCGCCGCTGCTACGCTCCGCGACCGTCCGCAAATTTATGGTCGGTTACGAAATGCTGGCCGAAACCCAGCGCGATCTCACAGCAGAACAAGCGGCAGAGCGTCTGCGCGCGGTCAGCGACATCCATTTTCGCGAATCCGGAGTATAAAAATGAGTCTGAAAGAGAAAACACAATCTCTGTTTGCTGAAAAATTCGGCTACCCTGCAACCCACACTATTCAGGCGCCAGGCCGCGTCAATCTCATCGGCGAACACACCGATTATAACGACGGTTTTGTGTTGCCCTGCGCCATTGATTATCAAACCGTGATCAGTTGCGCTGCCCGCAACGACCGCCAGATCCGTGTCATTGCGGCCGATTACGATAATCAGACTGACGAGTTTTCTCTTGATGCTCCTATCGTCACCCATGACAGCCAGCAGTGGGCAAACTACGTACGCGGCGTGGTGAAGCACCTGCTCAAGCGCGACAGCAGCTTTGGTGGCGCAGACCTGGTGATCAGCGGTAATGTCCCACAGGGCGCGGGGCTGAGCTCTTCCGCTTCGCTGGAAGTGGCCGTCGGTACCGTGTTCCAGCAGCTTTACCATCTGCCACTGGACGGCGCGCAGATTGCGCTCAACGGTCAGGAAGCGGAAAACCAGTTTGTCGGCTGTAACTGTGGGATTATGGATCAGCTCATCTCCGCGCTGGGCAAGAAAGATCATGCCCTGCTGATCGACTGCCGCACGCTGGGCACCAAAGCGGTCTCAATGCCAGAAGGCGTAGCGATCGTCATCATCAACAGCAATTTTAAGCGCACGCTGGTCGGTAGCGAGTACAACACTCGCCGTCAGCAGTGCGAAACAGGCGCGCGTTTCTTCCAGCAACCGGCATTGCGTGATGTCAGTCTCGATACCTTTAACGCCGTAGCGAATGAACTGGACCCACTGGTTGCCAAACGCGTCCGTCACGTGTTAACTGAGAATGAACGTACTGTTGAAGCCGCCAGCGCGCTGGAAAAAGGCGATCTGCAACGCATGGGGCAACTGATGGCGGAATCGCACGCCTCAATGCGTGATGATTTTGAAATCACCGTGCCGCAGATTGATACGCTGGTTGACATTGTCAAAGCCACAATCGGGGAGAAAGGCGGTGTACGCATGACCGGCGGTGGATTTGGCGGTTGTGTTGTGGCGCTGATCCCGGAAGCGCTGGTCCCTGCCGTCCAGCAAGCCGTGGCTGCACAGTACGAAGCTAAAACCGGTATCAAAGAAACATTCTATGTGTGCAAACCATCACAAGGAGCAGGACAGTGCTGAATGAAACACCCGCACTGGCACCCGATGGTCAGCCGTACCGCCTGCTAACCCTGCGCAATGACGCAGGGATGGTGGTTACGCTGATGGACTGGGGTGCTACGTTACTCTCGGCCCGTATTCCCCTTTCCGACGGCAGCGTGCGTGAAGCGTTACTGGGCTGCGCCAGTCCGGAGCATTATCAGGATCAGTCGGCGTTTCTGGGTGCCTCGATTGGCCGTTACGCCAACCGGATTGCCGACAGCCGTTACACGTTTAGCGGTGAGACGGTCAGTCTGCTGCCAAGCCAGGGCGTCAATCAGCTACATGGCGGGCCAAACGGATTTGATAAACGCCGCTGGCAGATAGTCAATCAGAACGAACGTCAGGTACTGTTCGCCCTCACCTCCGACGATGGCGATCAGGGGTTTCCGGGCAATTTGTGCGCCACGGCGCAATATCGTCTGACCGATGACAACCGCATCTCGATTACCTATCGCGCGACGGTGGATAAGCCGTGTCCGGTCAATCTGACTAACCACGTTTACTTCAACCTCGATGGCGATCAAACCGACGTGCGCAACCATAAGCTGCAACTTCTGGCGGATGAATATCTGCCGGTGGATGAAGGCGGGATCCCACGGGACGGCCTGAAACCGGTCGCCGGAACCTCATTTGATTTCCGCACCGCGAAGGTGATCGCCAGCGAATTTCTTGCCGATGACGACCAGCGCAAAGTGAAAGGCTACGATCACGCCTTCCTGTTGCAGGCAAAAGGCGACAGTAAAAAACCGGTTGCCCTGCTCACTTCGCAAGACGGGAAGTTGCAGATGGAGGTCTACACCTCGGCCCCGGCGCTACAGTTTTACTCCGGTAATTTTCTCGGTGGCACCTCTTCACGCGGACCGAACGCCTACGATGATTATCAGGGCCTGGCGCTGGAGAGCGAATTCCTGCCAGACAGCCCGAACCATCCGGAATGGCCGCAGCCAGACAGCGTTCTGCGCCCCGGAGAGGAGTACGCCAGCCTGACGGAATATCGTTTTATTCCTTCCTGATGGTGCGGCACAGCCAATGTAAAATGCCCGATAGCGCCTGCGTATCGGGCTTAAGATATCGCATCTTGCTCAAATCCCCATCACTCAAAGACAAAATCGCAACTTAGAGTTCACAAGAACCTTACACTGCTGCACTATTTTCGCTATGGTTATGCGTAAGCATTGCCGCTGCCCCGTCACGGCAATATAATGAGAATTATTATCATTCGATAAAGCTTGAGGAGTGAGAGTATGGCTGTAACTAAGCTGGTTCTGGTACGCCACGGCGAAAGCCAGTGGAACAATGAAAACCGCTTCACCGGTTGGTATGACGTTGACCTGTCCGAGAAAGGCGTGGGTGAAGCGAAAGCAGCAGGCAAACTGCTGAAGGCTGAAGGCTATAGCTTCGATTTTGCTTATACCTCTGTGCTGAAACGTGCCATCCATACGCTGTGGAACGTCCTGGATGAACTGGATCAGGCCTGGCTACCGGTTGAGAAATCCTGGAAACTGAACGAACGTCACTACGGTGCGTTGCAGGGTCTGAACAAAGCAGAAACCGCTGAGAAATACGGTGACGAGCAGGTTAAACAGTGGCGTCGTGGCTTCGCGGTGACCCCGCCGGAGCTGACCAAAGATGACGAGCGCTATCCGGGGCACGATCCGCGCTATGCCAAACTGACGGAAAAAGAATTGCCGCTGACCGAGAGCCTGGCGCTGACCATCGATCGCGTAATCCCTTACTGGAATGAAACCATTCTGCCGCGCATGAAGAGCGGCGAGCGCGTGATCATCGCTGCGCACGGCAACTCTCTGCGCGCGCTGGTGAAATACCTCGACAACCTGAGCGAAGACGAAATCCTCGAACTGAACATCCCGACCGGCGTGCCGCTGGTGTATGAGTTCGACGAAAACTACCAGCCAATCAAACGTTACTATCTGGGTAATGCCGACGAGATCGCGGCGAAAGCGGCTGCCGTCGCCAACCAGGGTAAAGCGAAGTAATTTACCTTACGACGTAAAAAAGCCGACTCAATGAGTCGGCTTTCTATTCGCAAGACTTAACCGCGACGCGCTTTTACCGCATCCGCAAGTTGGCGCAGGATGGTGTCGGTATCTTCCCAGTTAATGCAGGCATCGGTAATGCTTTTGCCGTACACCAGCGGCTCACCGCTGTCCGGGTTCTGATTGCCTTCTACCAGATGACTTTCAATCATCACGCCCATTATCGCAGTCTCACCGTTAGCAATCTGCTGGCAGACATCAGCCCCAACTTCCATCTGCTTTTTAAACTGCTTACAGGAGTTGGCATGGCTGAAATCAATCATGATTTGCGCAGGCAGACCCGCTTTCGCCAGACCCTCTTTCACCGCCGCGACATGTGCAGCGCTGTAGTTCGGCTCTTTGCCGCCGCGCAGAATGATATGGCAATCGCCGTTACCGCTGGTATTCACAATGGCAGAGTGACCCCATTTGGTGACAGACAGGAAGCAGTGCGGTGCACCAGCGGCGTTGATGGCGTCAATCGCCACTTTAATGGTGCCATCAGTACCGTTCTTGAAGCCGACCGGACAAGAAAGACCCGACGCCAGCTCACGGTGAACCTGAGATTCGGTAGTACGCGCGCCAATCGCGCCCCAGCTCATCATGTCCGCCAGGTATTGCGGGGTGATCATATCGAGGAATTCCCCTGCCGTCGGCAGGCCGCTGTCGTTAATATCCAGCAGCAGCTTACGCGCAATGCGCAAACCGTCATTGATCTGGAAGCTGTTATCCATGTGCGGATCGTTAATCAGCCCTTTCCAGCCAACGGTCGTACGCGGTTTTTCAAAGTAGACACGCATGACGATTTCCAGCTCGCCTTTCAGCGCTTCGCGCAGCGCCAGCAGACGACCTGCGTACTCTTTCGCCGCCACAGGATCATGAATAGAGCACGGCCCAATCACCACCAGCAGGCGATCGTCATTCCCCTTCAAAATTTTGTGAATGGCTTTACGCGCATGGGCAACCGTGTTGGCGGCATTTTCTGTAGCGGGGAATTTTTCCAGCAGTGCGACAGGGGGTAATAACTCGTTGATCTCTTTAATACGTAAATCGTCGTTCTGATAATTCATGATTATTCCAGCGTTGCCATACTTATCTAAATGAATGCAATCCCTCCAATCTATATCCTCAGCCAAAAAGTGTAAACGGGCTTTTACACTTCGGACGGAATAATCCTGGAATTCAGCTAAAAAACGCCACAAAGTAGCGAAAAACGAGATCTAACCTACAATTTTTAACTGTAACCACTCTGTTTATGAATCTTTTCAAGATTCTCTGCTGAGCCTTTGCGCTCGTTTGAGATCGTTAACCATTGCCTGACCCTTGACTGGCATATGCACTGTTGGAAGACGTTATCCGACATCTCAACCATAACAGGAGCATCTGATGAAAATGACAAAATTAGCTTCACTTTTCCTGACCGCTACGCTCAGCCTTGCCAGCGGCGCAGCGCTGGCAGCCGAAACCAGCGCCCAGACCAATAATGGCCAGGCGAACGCCGCCGCCGACGCAGGCCAGGTCGCTCCGGATGCAAAAGAAAACGTGGCGCCAAATAATGTCGATAACGACAACATCAACTCAGGTGGCACAATGCTGCATCCGAATGGTTCATCGATGAACCATGAGGGGATGACCAAAGATGAGGTGCACAAAAACACCATGTGTAAGGACGGGCGCTGCCCGGATGTGAATAAAAAAGTGGAAACCGGAAATGGCATTAACAACGACGTTGATACTAAAACCGATGGCACCACTCAGTAACACTGATCAGTAACACTGAAAATGGCTAATAACGGGAGAGCTCAGGCTCTCCTTTTTTAATTTATTAATCCAGAAACGGTATGATGTCATACAGTTAAGAAAAGAATACCCAAGGGATGACATTATGGCGCACTCACACTCACATTCGGCCCCTCATCTGCCCGAGGATGGCAACGCCCGCCGTCTGATGCTCGCGTTTTGCATCACGGCAGGCTTTATGTTGCTGGAGGTAGTGGGCGGGATTTTATCCGGTTCACTGGCGTTGCTCGCCGACGCAGGGCATATGCTGACCGATGCCGCCGCACTGTTGTTTGCGCTATTGGCCGTTCAGTTCGCCCGCCGACCGCCGACTATCCGCCACACCTTTGGCTGGCTGAGACTGACGACGCTGGCCGCTTTCGTCAATGCGATTGCATTAGTCGTGATTACGATTTTAATCGTCTGGGAGGCGATTGAGCGCTTCTACACGCCGCGTCCGGTGGCGGGCGGCATGATGATGGTCATCGCCATCGCCGGATTGCTGGCGAATATCCTTGCCTTCTGGATCCTCCACCGCGGCAGCGAAGAGAAAAACCTGAACGTACGCGCCGCGGCGTTGCATGTGATGGGGGATTTATTGGGTTCTGTGGGGGCCATCATCGCGGCGGTGATTATTATCTGGACCGGCTGGACGCCTGCCGACCCTATTCTGTCAATACTGGTTTCACTGCTGGTCCTGCGCAGTGCGTGGCGCTTATTGAAAGATAGCGTGAATGAGTTGCTGGAAGGTGCCCCGGTTTCGCTGGATATCGCTGCGCTGCAGCGCCACCTCAGCAGGGAGCTTCCTGAAGTGCGAAACGTCCATCACGTACACGTGTGGATGGTGGGGGAAAAACCGGTCATGACCCTGCATGTACAGGTGATCCCACCGCACGATCATGACGGGCTGCTGGCGCGCATCCAGCATTTTCTGATTCATCATTACCAGATTGCACACGCCACCATTCAGATGGAATATCAGCCCTGTCACGGGCCGGACTGCGATCTCAATCAGAAAGTGTCCGGCCATTCACATCATCACCACTAATGGGACAGCGCGTGTGAGCCTCGTTCGCGCGCGCTGTTAATCCACATCCGGCTACCGTTAAGCGCAATGAAGGTCAGGATCAGGTACTCCAGCGACATCGCATAGACCCCCTGCAGGGCAAAGATCACCACGCTAATCACATTGATCACCACCCAGAGCAGCCAGTTCTCAACGTATTTGCGGGTCATCAGGATCATCGCCACGATCGACAAAACCATCATGCAGGAATCCCAGAACGGGAAGGCATCGGGCTGTAAATCCGGTACAGCAACCTGCAGGCCAAGTATCTGCATGATCGATACCGCAATACGGGTCAGAAAAGCAAAGACCGGGTCGATATAGACTGTCATCAAACCGATCGCCACCACACAAACCGCCAGCCAGCCCAACGCCTTCGGCAGAGGCAGCCAGCGAATCTTGAGCTCCGCCTCATTCTGCGTGGTCTGCCGCGACCACGCATACCAGCCGTAAATGTTGGCGGCGAAAAAGAAAAGCTGCAACAGCAGGCTGGCGTAGAGCTGGATCTGGAAAAAGATGATCGCAAACAGCGTGACGTTAATCAGGCCAAAAACGTAGTTGCTGATCTTCTCCATACTGGCGAGACCAATACACAACAACCCCGCGATAGTGCCTATCGCTTCGATCCACGACAGATCGTACCCCCCAGCACCAATGGGTATATGTACCAGAATGTTCTGCGTGCTAAAAAAGTCCATCTTTTCCCCCGGAGCGTGTGATTATCTACGCACGTAGTGTAGCCGCAAATTCCAGCATACGGTTTAACGGCACTAATGCGCCTTCTCGCAGCGCTTCGTCAACCTGAATCTCATGGGACTGCCCACCCTGCTCCAGCCCCTCAGCGATGGCTTTAAGGCCGTTCATCGCCATCCATGGACAGTGCGCGCAGCTGCGGCAGGTGGCGCCTTCTCCGGCTGTGGGCGCTTCCAGCAACTCTTTGTCCGGTACCGCCTGCTGCATTTTGTAGAAAATACCCCGATCGGTAGCAACAATAAGTTGCTGATGTGGCAGCGTTTTAGCTGCATTAATGAGCTGGCTGGTGGAACCGACAGCATCAGCCATATCCACTATCGCCTGCGGTGATTCCGGGTGAACCAGGATCGCGGCGTCCGGGTATAAACCTTTCATGCGACTCAGCGCCTGCGTTTTGAACTCGTCATGGACAATGCACGCCCCTTGCCAGCAAAGGACATCCGCCCCTGTCTTCTTTTGAACATATTTTCCGAGATGGCGATCCGGTGCCCAGATGATTTTTTCACCCAAACTATCCAGATGCTCAATCAGTTCAACCGCGATACTGGACGTCACCACCCAGTCGGCGCGAGCCTTAACCGCCGCGGAGGTATTGGCATAAACCACGACGGTGCGATCCGGATGGGCATCGCAGAACGCGCTGAATGCGTCGATCGGACAGCCAAGATCCAGCGAACATTCCGCCTCGAGGGTCGGCATTAAAATGGTTTTTTCCGGGCTGAGAATTTTAGCCGTCTCCCCCATAAAGCGAACGCCTGCAACGAGCAGCGTCGAGGCGGGATGATTGGCGCCAAAGCGGGCCATCTCCAGTGAGTCAGAAATACAGCCGCCGGTCTCTTCGGCCAGTTGCTGGATTTCGGGGTCGGTGTAATAGTGCGCAACCATCACCGCATCACGCTCTTTCAGCAGACGCTTGATTTTTTCGCGGTAGAACGCTTTTTCATCGGCACTCAGCGGTACCGGCTTCGGGGGAAACGGATAGATTGCGGTTTCAGGATCAAACATCACGCTCATCATGCTTTCTCGTTTTGCTAGCTTAACGAATTAACCGACTTAAGGCGTGATGCATGCCATGATCGGTCATATTTGTTTTATATGCTAAACAAGATAGCGGATTGAGCGGCAAAAGTCACAACAATTGCGCTTGATAATGCCGGATGGCGACTGACGTCTTATCCGGACAGGAAGGGCGTAGCCTTTGACCCGATCAATCATTGTCGGCCTGGTAAACGAAGCGTCATCAGGCGCTACGCAGGTTCGAATCGTTACATTCTGCGCATAGCAAAAAGGCGCCTTTAGGGCGCCTTTTTACACTGGTGGGTCGTGCAGGATGACTTGGCTTCGCCTCGCCCTTCGGGCCGTTGATGAAGCAACGTTATCCTTCACGTTTAACATCTGATGTTGATGTTAAATTGGTGGGTCGTGCAGGATTCGAACCTGCGACCAATTGATTAAAAGTCAACTGCTCTACCAACTGAGCTAACGACCCCTTACGGGACTTTCTTAATTAATCATTCAGGATGGTGGGTCGTGCAGGATGACTCGGCTTCGCCTCGCCCTTCGGGCCGTTGCTAAAGCAACGTTATCCTTCACGTTCTCTACCAGTAACCACCTTAATATTGGTGGGTCGTGCAGGATTCGAACCTGCGACCAATTGATTAAAAGTCAACTGCTCTACCAACTGAGCTAACGACCCATTCGGGTGTTACCTGAAAGATTTTTTACTCGTCACCAATTTAATATTCAATGTTAAATTGGTGGGTCGTGCAGGATGACTCGGCTTCGCCTCGCCCTTCGGGC
The DNA here is from genome assembly GCF_002934585.1 of Citrobacter sp. CFNIH10. NCBI lineage: Bacteria > Pseudomonadati > Pseudomonadota > Gammaproteobacteria > Enterobacterales > Enterobacteriaceae > Citrobacter > Citrobacter sp. CFNIH10. Next base: position 2,900,945 of record NZ_CP026216.1, on the reverse strand, counting down.
CGTTGCTGAAGCAACGTTATCCTTCACGTTTAACATCTGAGTTTGATGTTAAATTGGTGGGTCGTGCAGGATTCGAACCTGCGACCAATTGATTAAAAGTCAACTGCTCTACCAACTGAGCTAACGACCCGAGTGGTGGGTGATGACGGGATCGAACCGCCGACCCCCTCCTTGTAAGGGAGGTGCTCTCCCAGCTGAGCTAATCACCCGATACTACGCTGGATATTACTGACTACCTTTGTTCGTGGCGGGTCGTGCAGGATGACTCGGCTTCGCCTCGTCCTATGGTCCGTTGCTTTCGCAACGTTATCCTTCACGTTCTACTATCGCGTCCACCAGAACGATTGGTGGGTCGTGCAGGATTCGAACCTGCGACCAATTGATTAAAAGTCAACTGCTCTACCAACTGAGCTAACGACCCACTTTTGCGCTGCTTTTGGTTTGTTTGATATCCCTTGGCAACGGCGGCATATATTACTGATTTAAGATTTGAGCGCAACAAAAATTTCGATGTAGATCACTCAACTGCTTAGGAATCGCACGACACGACCAGAAATAATTCGATTTCTGGTCGTATGCTGTGCATTACATCGCGCCAAGACGTTTCTGCGCTTGTTTTGCGCCTTCGGTGCCTGGGTATTTGCTGATAACCTGTTGATAAACCGCTTTTGCTTTCGCAGTGTCACCTTTGTCCTGCATGATCACACCGACTTTATACATCGCGTCAGCAGCCTTTGGTGACTTCGGGTAGTTTTTCACCACCGAAGCAAAATAAAACGCGGCATCATCTTTTTTACCCTTGTTGTAATTCAACTGACCGAGCCAGTAGTTGGCGTTCGGCTGATAAGTCGAATCAGGGTATTTTTTGATGAAGTTCTGGAATGCCACAATTGCATCATCCTGGCGGGATTTATCCTGCACCAGGGCAATTGCCGCATTGTAATCGGTATTCGCGTCACCGCTTTGTACTGGCGCACCCGACGTCGCAGCACCTGCGTCAGGCGCAGACGTCGCTGTCCCCGCAGTTGATCCGCTCTGATCGCCGCTTGTCGACTGCGCGGAAGCGCCACCGCTGCTCAGACTGTCCATCTGTAACAGGATCTGCTTCTGACGCTCAACTACCTGATTCAGTTGATACTGACTTTCCTGAATTTGACCACGCAGGGAGTCTATATCGGCCTGATTATCAGAGAGTTGCTGCTGGAGTTGGGTTAAAAGCTGGCTGTGAGCGTTAGAAATACGCTCGAGTTGAGTGACACGGTCTTCGACCGAGCCTGAGCCGACACTACTGATTGGCGCCTGAGCAAAAGCGGCCCAGGGGGCCGCTATGCCAACCAGTAACGACAGACTCAACAGATGATGTCTGAAGTTACTGCTCATGCAATTCTCTTAGTAAACCAGTACGGCACGACGGTTTTTGGAGTAAGCCGCTTCGTCGTGACCCAGTACTGCAGGTTTTTCTTTACCGTAAGAAACGATGGAGATCTGGTCAGCAGAAACGCCTTTACCCTGCAGGTACATCTTAACAGCGTTCGCACGACGTTCACCCAGGGAGATGTTGTACTCAGGAGTACCACGTTCGTCCGCGTGACCTTCTACGGTGACTTTGTAAGACGGGTTGCTACGCAGGAAGTTAGCGTGCGCATCCAGCATTGCAGCGAAGTCAGAACGGATATCGTACTTGTCCAGATCGAAGTAAACGATGTTGTTCTGCTGCAGCTGTTGCATCTGCAGACGAGCCTGCTCTTCAGAGGACATGTTGCCGCTGCCGTTTGCATCCATACCAGTGCCGGCACCCAGCATGCCTTCGCTGCCGTCATTGCTGGCGTTCTTGTTAGAAGAACATGCCGCAATAGCCATAACAGGCAGAGCGATCATCAGCCCTTTCAGCACTTTGTTCAGTTGCATTTCAATGATTCCTTTATTAATCAATTATTTATTATCACAGATACGGCGACCAGGCAGGGAATTTAACCTGTCCATCAGTTGCCGGAAGACGCGCTTTGAAACGCCCATCTGTAGAAACCAAATTCAGCACGGATCCCATCCCCTGAGAAGAGCTGTAGATTACCATAGTGCCGTTAGGTGCCAGACTTGGCGTTTCGTCCAGGAACGTTGACGACAGAACTTGTACGCCACCCGCTACCAGATCTTGTTTGGCAATGTGCTGCTGACCATTGGCCGAGCTTACCATTACCATAAATTTGCCGTCGCTGCTGACATCAGCATCCTGGTTTTGTGAACCTTCCCAGGTAATACGCTGCGGAGCACCGCCGTTAACGTTAACTTTATACACTTGCGGACGACCCGCCTGATCCGATGTAAAGGCCAGGTTCTGGCTGTCCGGGAACCAGGTCGGCTCCGTATTGTTGCTGCGGCCATCGGTCACCTGACGGATCTGGCCAGAACCAATATCCATCACATACAGGTTCAGGCTCCCGGTTTTTGACAGGGCAAACGCCAGTTTGCTGCCATCCGGAGAGAACGCAGGCGCACCGTTGTGACGCGGGAATGACGCAACCTGACGGACCGCGCCGTTAGACAACGTCTGAATAACCAGCGCAGAACGACCGCTTTCGAAGGTGACATACGCCAGTTTAGAACCGTCCGGAGACCAGGCCGGAGACATCAACGGCTGCGGTGAACGGTGAACCACAAACTGGTTGTAGCCATCGTAGTCAGACACGCGCAGTTCATACGGGAACTGACCGCCGTTAGTCTGAACAACATACGCGATACGGGTACGGAATGCGCCTTTAATACCGGTCAGTTTCTCAAACACTTCGTCACTGGCAGTATGGCCGGCATAACGCAGCCACTGCTTGTTCACTTTGTAAGAGTTCTGAGCCAGTACAGTACCCGGCGCACCGCCGGTGTCAACCAGCTGGTAAGCAACATTGTAGGAACCGTCCGGATTCGGAGTCACCTGACCGACCACGACCGCGTCAATCCCCAGCGCAGACCATGCAGCAGGTTGAACGTCCTGCGCAGTCCCCGGCTGTTGTGGCAAACGAGACCGATCTAACGGATTAAATTTACCGCTGTTGCGCAGGTCAGCGCCAACAATGCCACCGATATCTTCAGGTGCAGCACCCGGCCCAGCCCACTGGAATGGCACAACCCCAATCGGGCGCGCCGAGTCCACCCCCTGGGTTATCTCAATACGTACTTCTGCGTGCAGCACCGCTGCCCACAGCATCAGAAAACCAAATGCTACTCGTAATGCCTGCTTCATCATATCTCCCTTATCCAGGCGATCAGCCCACGATAATTTAGCAGAATGTTAACAAACTCAAATACACAAAACTACCAGAACCCAGCGACTACCGCAGATTGTTTTCCCCGTCATAACGGGGAAAGTTTAGCTTACGGTTTAAAGTCCAGAGGTGCGTTTTTAAACACTTCATATACCGCCTGGCTCGGTGGTTTTGGAATCTTCGCTTGTCGGGCTGCAGCAAGCGCTGCCTGACAAAGCGCGGGATCGCCACCTTCAGACTGGATGTCGAGCAGCATACCGTCAGAAGCCAGTTTTATCCGCAGCGTACAGGTTTTACCTGCATAAGACGATGCGTCGTAGAACTTGCTTTCAATGGCAGATTTAATCTGCCCGGCATAGTTGCTGATATCCGCGCCTGATGCGCCATTATTTTTAGTATTACCACTCCCCGCAGGAGAAGCGTTGTTCCCTTTTGCCCCACCGCCGGTTTTCGGCGCATTCTTACCGGAGCTAAGATCGCCAAGCAGATCGTCAACGCCAGATGCTGCAGCCGCTTTTTCAGCAGCGGCCTTTTTGGCCGCAGCGGCTTTCTCGGCTGCTGCTTTCTTATCGGCAGCGGCTTTCTCAGCTGCAGCTTTTTTATCAGCGGCGGCCTTTTCTGCGGCGGCTTTTTTCTCAGCAGCGGCTTTCTCGGCGGCTTTTTTCTCAGCAGCGGCTTTCTCGGCGGCGGCGGCGGCTTTGGCTGCAGCCGCTTTTTCCGCGGCGGCTTGCTTAGCGGCTTCGGCCTCGGCTTTCTTCTTCGCATCGGCAGCCGCTTTAGCCGCTTCTGCTTCTGCTTTCTTCTTCGCGTCAGCAGCGGCTTTTGCCGCCTCTGCTTCGGCTTTCTTCTGTGCATCCGCCGCGGCTTTTTTCGCGGCTTCTGCGGCTTCTTTCACCTGCGCATCAGCTTTCGCTTTGGCATCCGCCGCGGCTTTCTTCGCCGCTTCTTCAGCCTGTTTCTGCTGTTCCTGCGCTTTCTTCGCGTCGGCTTCAGCCTGCTTCTGCTGTTCCTGAGCCGCTAAACGTTCTTTCTCGATCTGCTTAAGCCGTTCCTGTTCGGCAGCCTGCTTCTCACGAAGCTCTTCCGCCTGCTGCTGCTCCAGTTTTTCACGTTGCTCTTTGGCACGCTGCGCACTTGACTGTTGCTGCTGCTGACGTTCGTACTGCTGAACCACGGCGCCAGGATCAACCATCACGGCATCGATGGAAGAACCACCGCCGCCGCCGGCTGAAGCCTCAATATGCTCATCGAACGAACTCCAGATCAGGACTGCAAATAGGATGACATGCAGCACCGCTGAAATAATTATCGCCCGTTTGAGCTTGTCGTTTTGTTCGGTTGCCTTTGACACTCTCGGTTCCCAAAAACTGTTCGCCTGTTACACGTTCTCTTTAAAACCAGAGACGCAAATGATCAGATAGGCTGCGTCATTAAGCCAACCGACTTCACACCTGCACTGTGCAACAAGTTCAGCGCTTTAATTATTTCATCGTAAGGCACATCTTTCGCGCCCCCGATCAAGAAGACCGTTTTCGGATTGGACTCCAGGCGACTTTTCGCCTCGGCGATCACCTGTTCCGGCGGTAGTTGTTCCATACGATCTTTCTCAACCACCACGCTGTACTGCCCTACTCCGGAAACCTCAATAATGACCGGCGGATTATCGTTACTGCTAACGGCCTGCGACTCGGTCGCATCCGGCAGATCGACTTCCACGCTCTGCGTAATGATCGGCGCTGTCGCCATAAAGATCAGCAGCAGCACCAACAGCACGTCGAGCAACGGTACGATGTTGATTTCGGACTTCAGGTCGCGACGACCTCGTCCACGCGATCTGGCCATGGCTTACCCCTTGTTGCTTTCGCTAACGGTAAACGCCTGACGGTGCAGAATCGCGGTGAACTCTTCCATAAAGTTGTCGTAATTCAGTTCCAGCTTGTTAACACGCTGATTCAGACGGTTGTAGGCCATGACCGCCGGGATTGCCGCAAACAGACCAATTGCCGTAGCAATCAATGCTTCCGCGATACCCGGAGCAACCATCTGCAACGTCGCCTGTTTTACCGCCCCGAGCGCAATAAACGCATGCATGATCCCCCACACGGTACCGAACAGACCGATATACGGGCTGATGGAACCCACGGTGCCGAGGAACGGAATATGCGTTTCCAGCGTTTCAAGTTCACGGTTCATCGAGATCCGCATCGCACGAGACGCCCCTTCCACCACTGCTTCCGGCGCATGGCTGTTTGCCCGATGCAATCGTGCAAACTCTTTGAACCCGCTATAAAAGATTTGTTCCGAACCCGCCAGATTATCACGGCGTCCCTGACTCTCCTGATACAGGCGAGACAGTTCAATTCCGGACCAGAATTTGTCTTCGAACGCTTCGGCTTCACGCGCGGCGGCGTTAAGAATACGGGTCCGCTGGATAATGATGGCCCAGGATGCGATTGAAAAACCAATCAAAATCAACATGATAAGTTTAACCAGAAGGCTTGCCTTCAGGAACAAATCAAGGATATTCATGTCAGTCACTGCTTAAACTCCGCGACAATAGACTTGGGAAGCGCACGAGGCTTCATTTTGAGTGGATCAACGCAAACAATCAGAACCTCAGCCTCATTGAGCACGGTGTTCTCTGCGTTGACAATGCGTTGCGTGAAAACCAAAGAGGTGCCACGCATTGACGTAATTTCTGTTTGGATTTCGAGCATATCGTCGAGTCGCGCAGGCGCGTAGTATTCCAGCGTCATTTTACGCACCACGAAGGCAACTCGCTCAGCCAACAGCACCTGCTGACTGAAGTGATGATGACGCAGCATCTCTGTGCGTGCTCGTTCATAAAAAGCGACGTAACTGGCGTGATAAACCACACCACCGGCGTCGGTGTCTTCATAGTAAACACGTACCGGCCATCGAAATATATACTTATTCATTCCTGCTGCCTTTTTGTTGGCTTCGTCCACTCACACCGTCACTTACGCCTGTAAGCTCCTGGTGATTCGCGTACTTACCGCCGCGATGCTTCAAGAATGCTGTTGTATATAGCGTTGTATTCACTTTACATCCCGGTAATGCAATTAGGCTGTTGACTGCCATTGTTTACGGATGGCAGGACACAGCCTCACGTTAGTGCTTTTAAACGTTGCTACTATACGCGCGCGATTGAGGCTTGGGAATGGGGGGAAGTTAAGGGAGAGTAAAAATATATGGGCTTATGCAAGCCCATAGATCATTCAGGATGTTTCTTATTCAAAAGAAGAAGAATATCAGACCGACAATAAGCACGATATCGGCGAGTAGCGGAGAGAAAATCCCCTGCCAGTGCGCGGCGCGAGGACGAAAACCCACGCCATGAATGATGCCCGCACAGACCGCCCACATCAGCAGCAGACCGTGCCAGATTTCCAGCCCGCTGGTTTTAGCCGCGAAGCGGGAGGGATCCCAAAACATACATCCTGCTAACACTAGCGCCATCACCAAAGAAAGCGCCCGTAACGGGCGCTTGTCCATCGCGTTATATTGCATCGCGATCAGGGTGGTCATCAGTGTTCTTCTTGACCGTCTTTGCTTGCCTCGACGTGCTCAAGGGCCAGCGCAGTGATGATCCCAAATGCACAGGCAAGAAGCGTTCCCAGAATCCAGGCGAAATACCACATAGTTTGCTCCTTACTTAGTACAGAGAGTGGGTATTGTTTTCAATATGCTCTTTGGTGATGCGACCGAACATTTTCCAGTAACACCAGCTGGTGTAGATGAGAATGATCGGAACAAACACCACAGCAACCCAGGTCATCAGATTCAGCGTCAACTGACTGGACGTCGCATCCCACATGGTCAGGCTCGCGTTCATCATGGTGCTTGAAGGCATCACGAACGGGAACATGGCGATACCGGCAGTCAGGATGATGCAGGCCAGCGTCAGAGAAGAGAACAGGAATGCCCATGCCCCTTTCTCCATGCGGGACGTCAGAATCGTCAGCAACGGCAGCGCCACACCCAGTGCCGGAACCAGCCACAGGATCGGTGCATTGTTGAAGTTGACCATCCAGGCACCCGCTTCACGTGCCACTTCTTTGGTCAGCGGGTTAGACGCTGCATGATGATCAATCGCAGAGGTCACCACGTAGCCATCAATACCGTACATCACCCAGACACCCGCCAGTGCGAAGCAGACCAGAGTGACCAGCGCCGCAATCTGCGATGTCGCACGTGCACGCAGGTGCAGTTCACCCACGGTACGCATTTGCAGATAGGTTGCGCCCTGAGTAATGATCATCCCTACGCTCACCACGCCCGCCAGCAGACCAAACGGATTCAGCAACTGGAAGAAATTACCGGTGTAGAACAGACGCAGATACTCATCGATATGGAACGGTACGCCCTGCAACAGGTTGCCGAATGCCACGCCGATCACCAGCGGCGGCACGAAGCTCCCCACGAAGATGCCCCAGTCCCACATGTTGCGCCAGCGGGTGTCTTCAATCTTAGAGCGGTAATCAAAACCGACCGGACGGAAGAACAAGGATGCCAGCACGAGGATCATCGCCACATAGAAACCGGAAAACGCCGCGGCGTAGACCATCGGCCAGGCTGCAAACAACGCGCCGCCCGCGGTGATCAGCCACACCTGGTTACCGTCCCAGTGCGGGGCGATGGAGTTAATCATAATTCGACGCTCGGTGTCGTTACGACCGAGGAAACGGGTGAGCATGCCCACCCCCATGTCGAAGCCATCGGTGACCGCAAAACCAATCAGCAGAATGCCAACCAGCAGCCACCAGATAAAACGTAGTACTTCATAATCGATCATTTGACGACTCCTGTCTTAGCGTGCCGGCTGAGAAGCCACGGTGGACTGCTCATAGTGGTAGCGACCCGTTTTCAGGCTGCTTGGGCCAAGGCGTGCGAACTTGAACATCAGGAACAGTTCAGCCACCAGGAACAGGGTATACAGGCCACAAATCAGGATCATGGAGAACAGCAGGTCACCGACGGTCAGCGACGAGTTCGCCACTGCGGTTGGCAACACCTCACCGATCGCCCACGGCTGACGGCCATATTCGGCAACAAACCAGCCGGCTTCTACTGCAATCCACGGCAGTGGAATACCGTACAGCGCGGCGCGCAGCAGCCATTTCTTCTCACCGATGCGGTTACGAATCACGCTCCAGAAGGAGAGCGCAATGATCGCCAGCAGCAGGAAGCCACAGGCCACCATGATACGGAAGGCGAAATACAGCGGCGCAACGCGAGGAATAGAATCTTTCGTCGCCTGCTGAATCTGCGCTTCAGTCGCATCAGAGACGTTCGGGGTATAGCGTTTCAGCAGCAGGCCGTAACCCAGGTCTTTTTTCATCACGTTGAACTGATCGCGAACCGCCTGGTCGGTCGAACCGGCACGCAGTTGCTCCAGCAGTTCATACGCTTTCATCCCGTTACGGATACGCTCTTCATGCTGCACCATCAGGTCTTTCAGACCGATAACTGGCGTGTCGACAGAACGTGTCGCAATGATGCCCAGCGCATACGGGATCTGAATCGCCAGTTTGTTTTCCTGCGAATCCTGATCCGGAATACCAAACAGGGTAAAGGCAGCTGGAGCGGGCTGAGTCTCCCACTCTGCTTCAATGGCCGCGAGTTTGGTTTTCTGCACGTCACCCATTTCGTAACCGGATTCATCACCCAGAACGATAACAGACAACACAGCAGCCATACCGAAACTGGCAGCGATAGCAAAAGAGCGTTTTGCGAAAGCGATGTCGCGACCTTTCAGCAGATAATAAGCACTGATACCGAGGATGAACATCGCACCGGTCACGTAGCCAGACGCCACGGTGTGCACAAATTTCACCTGGGCTACCGGGTTAAGGACCAGTTCAGAGAAGCTCACCATCTCCATACGCATGGTTTCGAAGTTGAAATCCGATGCGATAGGGTTCTGCATCCAGCCGTTTGCGACCAGGATCCACAGAGCGGACAGGTTAGAACCTAATGCGACCAGCCAGGTTACCGCCATGTGCTGAACTTTACCCAGACGATCCCAGCCGAAGAAGAACAGACCTACAAAGGTGGATTCGAGGAAGAAGGCCATCAGACCTTCGATCGCCAGCGGCGCACCGAAGATATCCCCAACGTAGTGGGAATAGTAAGACCAGTTTGTCCCGAACTGGAACTCCATGGTCAACCCGGTTGCGACACCCAAGGCGAAGTTGATACCAAACAACTTGCCCCAGAACTTAGTCATATCTTTATAAATCTGTTTGCCGGAAAGGACGTAAACCGTTTCCATAATGGCCAGCAGGAACGCCATACCGAGCGTCAGTGGCACAAAGAGGAAGTGGTACATCGCGGTCAAGGCAAACTGTAAGCGCGACAGTTCGACTATATCTAACATCATGACTCCTTGCTCATCGCATGAAGACTCCGAGAGTGAACCCCGTTAGAAAGGGTCACACGCATGCCCCAATACAAATTTATTTGTGCACTCTCGCCGTTGCCGTTTTCCTGGAGAAGGAAACAGAAAGGGCGAAAGGTTACAAACATGTTAATAAAAAACTCAAATTGATCCCGCAATTATATTACGCCGCAAAATCCTTACAATAAACAGGTTTTTATTGAGGAATATTTGCATTTTTCGACAGTGATCAATTTATAGCGAATTCATCACTTTTCCACCAATTTGATCGGCGACAATTTAACTCGTTTCACGTCGGTTTTCCAATGTTTAAACCTTGATTTAAATCAAAAACAGGACTTTTTGTTAACTATGTTTAAATGGAGTAATTATGGTGAAAAACATGTTGCAAACATGTGCATCTACGGGAGGGATGGTTACTAAGTGAAAATGTATATATAAAAAAACAGTGTTTTAATTAACGCCAACACAGGAATTTATCTTCCCTTTCCCGATGAGTTCAGCGTAGACAATTTATTGTTATTTGCCAGGATATAAATTTCACGTGTCAATATTCACAATTATTTCACTTTTATAGCGGTATAAATTAACACCGCACAGTTATTATTCTGTTAAGAAAAAAGCCACGCGATGCGTGGCTTGTGTCTGTTTGCTGGCTATTCACACAATTTTGTAGCTGAACGTTCGTGTTTGTCCCGGCAAAACCGGGCCGAAGTCGCTGCGCTTTTCATCAACGCTCTTAAGCGGCTGCTCATCCAGACGCGTTTCTGTACACGATTGAACCGCGCTACCGAAGGCAACCGTTGCGTCGCATGGCTCCGAATCGGAGGGATTAAACAGGCGCAGGATCAGTTCATTCCTCCCTTCAGCTTTCTTCAGGGTGCTCAACTGACACCCAACCGGTGGCATAGTGAATAAACTGTAGTGGTCAGGCGTCATGAAACCGGCCTTGTTCAGTTTCATCGCATCCCACGGAATCTTGTTATAACACTGTACGGGTGTGAGCCAGGCCCTGGCCTGCTGAGCAATACCGGCATTCACAGGCGTACCGGTATAACTGAAAAGGCTCAACCGACCGTGCAATCGTCCGCGCAGTTGTGCATCCGGTACCGCCATTTTAATGCCTGAAGGACGACCTGGACGCAAAAGCAGATCCTCTTTCCCCAGTAGTCCTACACCGCGTAGTAGCGTGATGGCGAAAGTTTTTTCCCGGTCACCCAGCACTTCAAATTCCCGCAATCCTTCAGTGAAAACTGCCAGACCATTTCTGCCCTCCTGAAGCGTCGCATAGTTAAGCATATTCCAGACGGGAATCGGTGCCTCTTTCCAGCCCTCTTCCCGCCAGTTTGCCAGTGCGGGATCCCGCACGGGGCGACTCACCGTACCAAACTGCGTATCTGCCAGCACAGTGTCGGTCACAAACGGAGTGGGGATCAGTACCCGCAGACGATGATCGTCTGCCTGATTATCCAGAAGGACTTCAATATCAATTCGCCTGCTGTTGTGACTCAGGATGACCGTTATTTCAACCCCAATCCTACCGCTACGCTGGCGAGCGCGACGTTCCGTAAGATTGAGCGGCACGTCCATTTGATAACGAATCCGCGCCCGGCTTTGCCAGGCTTCATGGGTCATAACACACTCTGCTTTTACCGATGCGGAAGTCAACCGCCACTCTTCTCTGGCGGGCGAGTAGTCATACTCATCCCCATCATCAGATCCCTCTTCCAGCACCAGAACGCGGTCATAGCAGATGCCGCTATCTTTGTCATACAGACGCAGCGTTCCGTCGTCGTTAACGGCTATCTGCCAGAACGCATTTTCCAGCACTTCTGCCCCTGGCGTTTCTGGTGCAACGTGATTTCCCGCCTCCCCTTGCGTTACGTACAGCGTGCGATAACCCATCGACGGTACTATCTGCTGGATTTGGATATCAAACTCCATAAACGGTTCGTAGTTACCGTAATGCACGATCTGCCTGTCTATCAGACCAGGATCGATTTCGCGAACCCCGCGAACAAAAAAGGGAACGGGATTTCCCCGATCGTCACGCAGGCAAAACTGATGACCTCTCAGGCGGATCGTTGTGTTAATCACCTCTTCACGCGGCCACGGCATCAGGTTAAACAGCACCAGTTTATCGCTGTCGCTGAGCGGCATGTTGTCCGTGATTTTGCGCAGATAAAAGCGGATCAGGTTATCCGCCATATCCTCCGCCAGTTCGAAGCGCGCGATGATTTCCCGGTGAACCTTATCGCTGCAGCAACATCCAATGCTGTCGTGAGCATGATTCTTTAAAATCTCTTTCCACATTTTTTCCAGCAAACCGTGGTGATACTCAAAGCCAAGCGTCCAGGCCAGCGTCGCCAGAGGTTCAAGGATATTGACTACCTTATTTTCAATACGCGCATGAATGAGTTTGATGTCCATCCGCGTCGAGCCAATCGTACGGTGTACCCGCATATACTTACCGTCAATAAATTCGCCTTTCAGCGTGGCCAGTTGTTCACGTCGATTCTCGATATGTTCAAACACCGCTTCAAAACGGCTCATCACAAACTTTCGCTGCGGGTAGATCTCGCGCAGTTTGTCCATCACCGCAAAAATGTTCTGTTGCAGCGGCATCTGATCGTGACCATTCGGCAGCAATATCTCTTTTGTCACAGACGCTTTTTCCAGCACCTCAAAATAGCTGTCAAGCCGTTTGCGCAGCCCGCTCTCATCCTCGGGTAAGTACTTACCAATCGCGTAACCCAGTGGCAATACCTGCGCGACGACTTCACTGCCATCGCTGCTTTGCCATAAAAATTCGGTCTTATCGGTACCGTGTCGCTCTGAACAACCGCGCCAGAACATCGTGCGGGTGATGCCAAATCCGTTGTAGATATGCGGAAGCTGTCCCGACATGCCAAAGGAATCGGGTAGATAGCCAATTTTCATCGGCTCGCCAAAAGCCAGGCAATCACGCATGCCATACAGCAGGTTACGCACAATAGACTCACCGGAGACAATGGTGGTATCCGTCTGGGTGTACCATGGGCCGATAATTAACTTTCCGGTTTGCACCAGACGTTGTACCCGATGGGTATTTTCCGGCTTTATCGCAAAGTAATCCTCCAGCACTGCCGTCTGTCCATCAAGAACGTAATATTTATAGTCGGTATCCTGTTCCAGTCGGGTGAGGATCTCTTCCATATTGTTGACCAGCAAAATGCGTGACGCTTCGGTGGTAAAATACCACTCCCGATCCCAGTGCATATGCGGGGTAATGTGAACGCGAGATACAGCTTTCATCTTCGTTTCCTGTTCAGAATTAAGACATTACGCCATCAGTCGTATATTTACCCTGCTTCACCGCATAGCGTCGCCAGAGCAGCAAAACCAGCGTTGAGATAACGGTTCCCACCAGCGCCGCACCGAACCAGCCTGCCGCGGCCAGTACGCCGCCGTACCCGGCATCGTGCAGCAAAAAGAGTGAAAAAATACCCGCGCCAGGCGTTGAGAGACCAATATTCATCGCCCCAACCATTGCCCCTGTCGCCATTGACCCGAGGACAAAGGAGCCAATCACCCGCACAGGATCTTCAATCGCCATCGGGATTGCCCCTTCTGTAATACCCGCCAGCCCTAGCAGCCATGTGGATTTCCCGGTTTCAATTTCAAACTCTTTAAACAGACGGGGAGAAATTAACGTTGACGCGGTCACCGTAAATGCGGAGACCATTTTGACCGAGGCAAAGATGGCATAAGGACCGTAGACGCCGTTCGCCATCGCCCCCAGACAAAAGGCATAGGCGGCCTTATTGACCGGGCCCCCCAAATCAAATGAACACATAAAGCCGAGAATCGCGCCAAGCAGCAGCGCATTCGCCCCAGATAAACCGTTAAGCCAGGCGGTCAGGCTGTTGTTAATCCATGCCACCGGTTCGCCGACAACAAACAACATCAGGCTGCCTGCCCCCAGCGTACCAACCACCGGATAGAGGTAAAACGACAAAAAACCGTTGAATTTACTGCTCAATCGCAGGTGTTTTTTCACCCAGCGCATCAGGTATCCAGCAATTAATCCCCCTGCGATTGCGCCAAGAAAACCGGAACCAATCATGTTCGCGGCAAGCCCGGCAGCAAAACCGGGTGCCAGTGCGGGTTTATCCGCCAGAGAATACGCGGTGTAAGCCGCCAGTACAGGCACCATCAACACACCGAGCATTCCACCGCCAAGTTTGCGATACATCCACAGCCAGGAGTTCTCCTGTTCGAACAGCGGTTGCAGACCGAATATCTGCGCCAGTAATACCGCGACAGCAAGTACCGTCCCACCCGCAACAATCAGCGGCACGGCAAAGGAGATCCCACTCAGTAAGGCCTGTTTTATCTCCGTCTTAAGCCCTTTAGGCTGATGGCTCTCTTCCTGCCGCACGCGCTTGACATTTTGTGGTTCAAGCGCCAACGCTTGCCGGATCAGTTGCTCAGCATGGCGAATCGGTTCGGCGACGGGTACCGTCAGCACCGGGATCCCTGCAAACCGTTCGCTCTCTTTGATTGTCACCTCAGCGGCCAAAATACAGGCACTGGCCGAATTCAGTTGATCTGCCGTTAAGCGCCCTTCAATACCGTTAGCGCCCTGCTTTTCAACAAACACATTGACGCCCAACTTCCGTCCGGCTTTCTCCAGATATTCCGCCGCCATATAGGTATGCGCGATCCCCGCCGGACAGGCGGTCACACACACAATTGTGGGGGCGTTGAATGGCGTTGCGACCATTGGTCCATGCCCGTTGTCATCCAGCGCCGCCAACAGCTCGTCAGCACTCGTTGCCGCCATAACACGGGCTCGCGTTTCTTCATCAGCCAGCCTCGTGGTGAGCGCGGTCAACAATTGCATATGGGTACTGCCCGCCTCTTCCTGTGGGATGGCGAGCAGGAAAATCAGGTCAACAGCTTCCGGACCGTCGACCCCTTCCCAGCTCAGGGGCTTGCTGAGCGTCGCCACCGCAAAAGCGGCTTCTTTCACAGCCGACGTTTTCCCGTGTGGTACCGCCAGCCCTTCTCCTAACGCAGTCGGTCCGAGGTTTTCACGTGCAAACACGGCTTCCAGAAAGGTATCAGAATCAGCAATTTTGCCCAACGCCGTCAGCCGCTGCGCTAACGTACGAATCGCCTCTTCACGGCTGGTAAACCGGGCGTTCAGGCACAGCGCGTCCCGCTGGGTTAACGTCGTCAGGTTCATCATGATCCTCACAAAATGGTTGTTTTATGTGCGAAGGAGTGTGCCAGACAAAACAATACATTTATGTGATCATTTTCACTTAAAGACGATAATTTGTATTTAATTTGTATTGTTTACACATTCAATTCATTAGGCATAATGTGAAAAGTCGTCTTAACAACCTGACAGAAAAAACCATGAGCCGAAAACCACTTTATCGACAGATAGCCGACGGGATCCGTGAACAAATCCAGCGAGGTGAGTTGAAGCCCGGTGATGCTCTGCCGACAGAATCCGCGCTACAGGCGGCATTTGGGGTCAGTAGGGTCACCGTGCGTCAGGCGCTAAGGCAGTTAACCGAGCAGCAGATCATCGAAAGCATTCAGGGCAGCGGCACATACGTTAAAGAGGATCGGGTTAATTACGACATCTATCAATTAACCAGTTTTGATGAAAAGCTGACCGACCGTAGCAGCGATACGCACAGCGACGTGCTGGTTTTCGAAGTGATTCAGGCCGATGATTTTTTGAAAAATCAATTACAACTGGCTGATGACAAACGGGTCTGGCACGTCAAGCGGGTGCGTTACATCAAGCAAAAACCAGTCGCGCTGGAGGAGACGTGGATGCCGTTGGCATTATTCCCTGATTTAACCTGGCAGGTGATGGAAAACTCAAAGTACCACTTCATTGAAGAGGTGAAGAAACAGGTCATTGAACGCAGTGAGCAGGAGTTGATTCCACTGATGCCCACCGAAGAGATGAGCCGCCTGCTTGCTATCCCGCTCACAAAGCCAATCCTGGAAAAAGTGTCGCGTGGTTTTTTAAAGGGAGGACAGGTATTCGAATACAGTCGCAATGCGTTTAATACTGACGATTATAAATTTACGTTGATCGCCCACAGGAAACAGCGTTAATCGGAGTGCGCTTTAAAACTATTTCGACGAAGTGTTAACTGCTTCACAAATATAAAGTCAATGTAATATGCTGAATTTTTCATGTCCCAACGCGGGAATTGCAAACAACTCACCATCATATTTATCATTTTATTAACAATAATAAAATGGCGTATAGAAACATTATGCTTTATTCCGTTACGCGCCTCACACTTCTTCTTCTAAAATTATTTAAACACCTATTCCGCACAAAGATAAACAAATAGGATTTAGATCACAAACATAGAAAGCCGTTTAATAGGAATCTATTTATTAAATATATACACCATCCAGAATAAAGCATATAACTAATTGATAATAAACAATTTTTAAATTTTCATTCATAGAACAGTCGTTTTTCGAAAGATATTTTGAAAATAGATCAATTGCATCCATCGCGCCTCCCCACGACACTCCGTCCCTATTAAAACATTGCAAAACTTTTTATTTCTTACCCTGAGTCCTGGAGAGGATTACCCATGAAAAAATCAACACTCGTTATTGGCGTCATTGGTGCTGACTGCCATGCCGTAGGCAATAAAGTTCTGGACCGCGTTTTTACTGCCCATGATTTTCGCGTAATCAATCTGGGCGTAATGGTAAGCCAGGATGAATATATCGATGCCGCGATCGAAACCGGCGCCGATGCGATTGTCGTCTCTTCCATTTATGGCCACGGCGACATCGACTGCCTGGGTCTGCGCGAGCGCTGCATCGAACGCGGTATCGGCGACATCCTGCTTTATGTCGGCGGCAACCTGGTGGTCGGGAAGCATGATTTCGCAGACGTCGAAGCCAAATTCAAAGAGATGGGCTTCCAGCGCGTCTTTGCCCCAAGCCACGATCTCGAAGATGTGTGTCAGCTGATGGCAGCGGATATCAACAAGCGCCACGGCATTGAAAAGCGTTGTCTGGAAGAGGCCATCTGATGCAAACCGTCTCTGTCGATATCGGCTCGACGTGGACCAAAGCTGCCCTCTTCGCAAAGGAGGGGGATGCGTTAACACTGGTTAACCACGTTCTGACTCCGACGACGACCCATCATCTGGCGGAAGGTTTTTTCGCCAGCCTGAACCAGGTGCTGAACGTTGCCGATGCGCGCCCACTGCTCAACCGGGGTGAAGTGACCCTGAAATACTCCTCGTCCGCGAAAGGCGGTCTTGCCGTCGCCGCAATGGGACTGGTGCCGTCGATCACTCTGGAATCGGCAAAAGTCACGGCGCATTCCGCCGGGGCAAAAATCGCCCAGTACTATTCGTACAAACTGAATCGCCATGATATTCAGGCGCTGGAAGCTTCACCACCGGACATTCTGCTGTTTACCGGCGGCACCGACGGTGGTGAAGAGAGCTACGGCCTGGCCAATGCGCGCGCCCTGGCAGAGTCCAGCCTCGACTGCGCCATTATCTACGCCGGAAACCGCGACATTCAGGATGATGTCCAGGCGATTCTGGGACACAAAGATCTGACCACGGTAGACAACATTCTGCCCGATCTCGATCACCCGAATCCCTTCGCCGCCCGCAAGGCGATTTGTGATGTCTTCCTGTCCCGCATTGTGAAAGGCAAAGGCCTGGATGTGATTGTCGGTGAAACCGGCGAAGAGCCCATGCCAACACCCTGGACGGTGTACGAACTGGTCAAAGCCATCAGCGAAGTCGATAGCGCGTGGAGAGAATTCATGCTCATCGACATGGGCGGCGCGACCACCGACGTCTATTCCGCCAGTGCCAACACCCTCTCGCCCGACACCGTGCTGCACGGTGTCCCGGAGCCCTTTGTTAAGCGCACCGTGGAAGGCGATCTCGGCATGCGCGTCTCCGCCGTGGTGGTAGGCGAAAGCACACAGGAACTGGTGAAGGTGGTATTCGCTCAGCAACCGGCACGCCAGGAGGCCTTCTATGGCTACCTGCGTCATCTGGTGGCGCATCCCGATTATCTGCCGCAGAGCGAGGAAGAGAAATACTTTGATTCTCTGTTAGCCGGACTGTGCGTCGGCTATGCCGCCGAGCGTCACGCTGGCACTAAAAAGCAGGTCTGTACCTGCGTTGGCAATGTCGATTTACAGATGGGGCGCGACCTGACCACCGTGCGCAAAGTGGTTGGCTCGGGCGGCTGGCTCTCCCGCGCCAGTCAGTTTGATATCCATCACTGGCTCAAATATCGCGAACTGGACGACGACGGTAGACGCATTCTTTTACCCACTCAGTTTGAGTACTACCGCGACGCAAAAGGTCTGCTCCCCCTGCTGGCAAACGTTGCCAGACTGGATCCTCAGGCCGCTGCGCGCACCAGCATTCACTGTTTAACCCTATAAAACCTAAGGCAGCGACGAATGGAACTTCGAAATAAAAAATTAACCCATGACGAATTTATGACCGAACGGCATCAGGTGTTGCAGACGTGGCATACCGGCAAAGACGTCGAACATTTTGAAGATGGCGTGAAGTATCAGCAGACCATTCCTGAGAAAAAACGTTTCTCTCATGCCTTGCTGAAGGCGGATCAGGAAGGGAAAACCCTGAGCCAACCGCGTGCCGGTGTGGCGTTGATGGATGAGCATATCGAACTGCTGAAAACCCTGCAGGTTGAGTGTGACCTGCTGCCGAGCACCATCGATGCCTACACCCGTCTGAATCGTTATGAAGAAGCCGCCATTGGGATCCAGAAATCTATCGAAGCCGGGACCTCAAAACTCAACGGACTGCCGGTGGTTAACCACGGTGTGGCGGCCTGTCGTCGGATGACCGAAGCGCTGGAGAAACCGATTCAGGTCCGTCACGGTACGCCGGATGCGCGTCTGTTGGCGGAGATCGCCATGGCCAGCGGCTTCACCAGCTATGAAGGCGGCGGGATCTCCTACAACATTCCTTACGCCAAGCGCGTGACGCTGGAAAAATCGATTCGCGACTGGCAGTACTGCGACCGTCTGATGGGGCTGTATGAAGAACATGGCATTCGCATTAACCGCGAACCATTCGGCCCGTTGACCGGCACGCTGATCCCGCCGTTCATGTCTCACGCAGTGGCGATTATCGAAGGTCTGCTGGCGCTGGAACAGGGCGTGAAGTCGATTACCGTCGGCTACGGCCAGGTCGGTAGCCTCACGCAGGATATCGCAGCGATTCAGTCCCTGCGTGAACTGTCTCATGAATATTTCCAGAACTACGGTTTTGATGATTACGAGCTGAGCACCGTCTTCCACCAGTGGATGGGCGGTTTCCCGGAAGACGAATCCAAAGCATTCGCCATTATCTCCTGGGGCGCAGCGGTCGCCGGTATGTCCGGCGCGACCAAAGTGATCACCAAGAGCCCGCATGAAGCCTTCGGTATTCCGACAGCGGCGGCAAATGCCCAGGGGCTGCGTGCGTCACGTCAGATGCTCAACATGGTCAGTGACCAGAAATTCCCGCCGTGTGCCGCCGTCGAGCAGGAAGTGGAACTGATTAAGAGCGAAGTTCGTGCGGTTCTGAAGAAAGTGTTTGAGCTGGGCAACGGCGATGTTGCGCGCGGCACCGTGCTGGCCTTCGAAGCAGGCGTGCTGGACGTACCTTTCGCTCCTGCCTCCTGTAACGCCGGTAAAATCCTGCCAGTTCGCGATAACGCCGGGGCGATCCGTATTCTGGAAGCCGGCTCCGTTCCGCTGCCGCAGGACATTCTCGCTCTACACCACGATTACGTCGCCGAACGTGCCCATTTCGAAGGACGTAAACCCTCATTCCAGATGGTTGTTGATGACATCAACGCTGTATCCCACAGTCAATTAATAGGAAGACCATAATGAAAATTAAACAGGCGCTTTTCACCGCTGGCTACTCCTCATTCTATTTTGATGACCAGCAGGCGATCAAAAATGGCGCAGGTCATGACGGGTTCATTTATACCGGTGCGCCGGTTACCCCGGGCTTTACCTCTGTCCGCCAGGCTGGCGAGTGCGTTTCCGTACAACTGATTCTGGAAAACGGCGCCGTCGCGGTGGGTGATTGCGCCGCAGTGCAGTACTCCGGTGCCGGCGGCCGCGATCCGCTGTTCCTGGCTGAACATTTTATTCCGTTCCTCAACGATCATATTAAGCCGCTGCTGGAAGGCCGCGATGTGGATGCGTTCCTGCCGAACGCCCGTTTCTTCGACAAACTGCGCATCGACGGTAATTTGCTGCATACCGCCGTTCGTTACGGTCTGTCGCAGGCGCTGCTTGACGCCACCGCGCTGGCCTCAGGTCGTCTGAAAACCGAAGTGGTGTGTGACGAATGGCAACTGCCGTGCGTACCAGAAGCCATTCCTTTATTTGGTCAGAGCGGCGACGACCGCTACATCGCCGTCGACAAGATGATCCTCAAAGGCGTTGACGTCCTGCCGCACGCGCTGATCAACAACGTTGAAGAGAAGCTCGGTTTTAAAGGCGAAAAACTGCGTGAGTACGTGCGCTGGTTGTCCGACCGTATTCTCAGCCTGCGCACCAGCCCACGCTATCACCCGACGCTGCATATCGACGTGTATGGCACCATCGGTCTGATCTTCGACATGGACCCGGTGCGCTGCGCCGAGTATATCGCCAGCCTCGAAAAAGAAGCGCAGGGTCTGCCGCTGTACATTGAAGGCCCGGTCGATGCAGGCAACAAACCGGATCAGATCCGCATGCTGACCGCGATCACCAAAGAGCTGACCCGTCTGGGTTCCGGCGTGAAAATTGTCGCCGACGAATGGTGCAACACCTATCAGGACATCGTGGACTTCACCGATGCCGGTAGTTGCCACATGGTGCAGATCAAAACCCCGGATCTCGGCGGCATTCACAACATCGTTGACGCGGTGCTGTACTGCAACAAGCACGGGATGGAAGCCTACCAGGGCGGCACCTGCAACGAAACCGAAATCAGCGCCCGCACCTGCGTCCACGTGGCTCTTGCCGCCCGTCCAATGCGTATGCTGATCAAGCCGGGTATGGGCTTCGATGAAGGTCTCAATATCGTATTTAACGAAATGAACCGCACCATCGCGCTGTTGCAGACTAAGGATTAAGAGATGGCACGCACATTTAAGATCTTATCGCCGACGGCTATCCTGGGCTATGGCTTCCCGGAAGAGAGCTTTCGTAAAGCCATGGAAGAGTCACCGGATCTGATCGCGGTTGACGCAGGCTCCTCCGATCCCGGCCCCCACTACCTGGGGGCGGGTAAACCGTTTACCGATCGGGCCGGAGTGAAACGCGATCTGCGCTATATGATCACGGCGGGCGTTAAGAACAACATTCCGGTGGTGATCGGCACCGCCGGGGGATCCGGTGCTGCACCGCACCTTGAGTGGTGTCGGCAGATTATCCTGGAGATCGCACAGGAAGAAAAACTGTCCTTCTCCATGGCGCTGATCCCATCGGATGTCAATAAAGAGGTGGTTCACCAGGCGCTGGATAACGGCAAAATCACCGCGCTGGACTTTGTTCCGGCACTGACCCACGAGGCGATCGAAGAGAGCACCTACATCGTGGCGCAGATGGGGATCGAACCGTTCCAGCGGGCGCTGGAAGCCGGTGCGCAGGTGGTGCTGGGCGGGCGGGCTTATGATCCGGCCTGCTTCGCGGCGCTGCCGATTATGCAGGGCTTTGATGAAGGTCTGGCGCTGCACTGTGGCAAGATCCTGGAATGTGCGGCCATTGCCGCCACCCCAGGTTCCGGTTCTGACTGCGCAATGGGGATTATCGACGACAACGGCTTTACGCTGAAGACGTTCAACCCGAAACGCAAGTTCACCGAAACGTCGGCGGCGGCACATACCCTGTATGAGAAATCCGATCCGTACTTCCTGCCAGGCCCGGGCGGCGTGCTGAACCTGAAAGGGTGCAGTTTCAAAGCGGTAAACGATGGCGAAGTGTACGTCAGCGGTTCACGTCATGAAGCAACGCCGTATGCGCTGAAACTGGAAGGCGCGCGTCAGGTGGGCTTCCGTTGCCTGACCATCGCCGGTACCCGCGATCCGATCATGATTGCCAGCATCGACACCATTCTCGAAGAAGTTCAGGCCAGCGTCGCCCGCAACCTCTCGCTGAATGATGACAGCATCCGCATGACGTTCCACCTGTACGGCAAGAACGGCGTGATGGGTAACCATGAACCGGTGCAAACCGCCGGGCATGAGCTGGGCATTTTGCTGGACGTGGTCGCGCCGACGCAGGATATCGCCAACAGCGTCTGTTCGCTGGTGCGATCTACTCTGTTGCACTACGGCTACGAAAACCGGATCGCCACGGCAGGCAACCTCGCCTTCCCGTTCTCGCCATCCGACATTCAAAGCGGGCCGGTGTATGAGTTCTCAATCTATCACCTGATCGAAGCCAGCGACGCCCTGCGTTTTGACTTCCATATCGAACAGGTGACGCCAGAAGGAGTTCAGGCATGAAACACGCTATTTGCACCCTGGCGCAGGTGATTCGTTCTAAAAACGCCGGACCGTATGAACTGGTGTTAGATATTTTATTTAAAACGCGCGAAGACTATCAGCGGGTAAAACGTTCTGAGCAATTAACCCCGCAGTTAATTGCCCGCTTATATAACGTTGAACCTGATTTTATTCATCGCATCGTCTGGTTTGACCCGGCGAATGCCGTAAAAATCGTGATGCCTCGCGATATTATTTCCGGCAACGTTGGTGACAATGATGTTTATGGCGCGCAGCAGCATGCGCCGTTATTAAGTATTGAGTTCGATCTGTAACCAATAAAATACAACAACGTCCATTGGCGTACAGGATTTCGCTGTATCACTGTATTCCAGATAATTCATGCGGTTGGTCATAACCTGCGTGCGTCTAAGCTGCTGTCCTGGCTCTGGCGCACGCGACCCTACAACACTTCACAGACCAGCCTAGATCCGATGGAGTAAACATGAAGAAAATAAGTCTAACAAAAATGATCATATTAGGCCTGATACTCGGCATGATTGCCGGGGTGGCTATTAATAATATGGCATCGGCTGATACAGCAAAATCGTATGCGCAGGATATCTCTATTTTCACCACCATATTCTTACGTATGGTGAAAATGATTATCGCGCCGTTGGTTATTTCAACCCTGGTTGTCGGCATCGCGAAAATGGGCGATGCGAAAACGCTGGGGCGTATATTTTCAAAAACTTTTTTCCTGTTTATTTGCGCCTCACTGCTGTCGATTGCGCTGGGTCTGGTGATCGTCAACCTGTTCCAGCCAGGCGCGGGCATTAACTTTGTTGCCCATGACGCCGGGGCCGTGGCGGCCGTTCAGTCTGAACCGTTCACGCTGAAAGTGTTTATTTCTCACGCCGTACCGACCAGTATCGTTGACGCCATGGCGCGTAACGAAATCCTGCAAATCGTTGTGTTCTCAATCTTTCTCGGCTGTAGCCTGGCGGCGATTGGTGAGAAAGCCGAACCGATCGTGAAGGTGCTCGACTCTCTGGTTCACGTCATGCTGAAACTGACGGGTTACGTCATGCTGTTCGCCCCGTTAACGGTATTCGCCGCTATCTCCGGGCTTATCGCTGAACGCGGGCTGGGCGTGATGGTGAGCGCCGGGATCTTCATGGGTGAGTTCTACCTGACGCTGGGTATGCTGTGGGCGATCCTCATCGGCCTGTCAACGATGATTGTCGGTCCGTGCATCGGTCGCCTGACGAAAGCGATCCTCGAACCGGCACTACTGGCATTTACCACGTCCAGCTCGGAAGCCGCGTTCCCGGGTACTCTGGATAAGCTGGAGAAATTCGGCGTCTCGTCCAAGATTGCCAGTTTCGTACTGCCTATCGGTTACTCCTTCAACCTCGTGGGTTCAATGGCCTACTGCTCGTTTGCCACCGTCTTTATCGCGCAGGCGTGCAACATTGAGCTGAGCATGGGCGAGCAAATCACCATGCTGCTGATCCTGATGTTGACTTCTAAAGGTATGGCAGGCGTACCGCGTGCCTCGATGGTGGTCATTGCCGCTACCCTCAACCAGTTCAACATTCCGGAAGCCGGTCTGATCCTGCTGATGGGCGTCGATCCGTTCCTCGACATGGGCCGTTCTGCAACCAACGTGATGAGTAACGCCATGGGCGCCGCGATTGTCAGTCGCTGGGAAGGCGAACATTTCGGTTCCGGCTGCCGGGGTACTGCGCCGGTCAAAACGCCAGAACAGGAGCGTCCTGCCACTGAGCCGTCAGAAGTGGTGATGTCCTGATGATATAAGGTTGCCGGATAAGCACTCGCCCCTTCCGGCAACATGCCAATCACACCAACAAGGTTGCACCATGAACGTAAAATTCTTCGGCGCGAGCATGTTAACCGCCAGCCTGTTTTTTAGCGCCGCCGCGCTGGCGCAAACGGCGCCGGATTACGCCGCATTGATAGAACAGGCACACCAGAAATACAAAAGTAACAACGACGGCAAAGTCGCCGACTACATCCCTGCCCTTGCCACTTACAGCCCCAACAACTTCGCCATTACCCTCGCTACCGTTGACGGCAAAATTTACCAGGCAGGAGACATCAACAAAGCATTCCCGATGGAATCGCTGAGCAAAGTCTTCACCCTCGCGCTGGCGATGGAACAGCACGGGCCACAGGAGGTGCTGGATAAACTCGGCGCTAATGCCACCGGCCTGCCCTTTAATTCCGGTCTCGCGGTCGAACTCACGAAGGGCGCACCGGAGAATCCGCTGGTCAATGCAGGTGCCATGAGTACCGTCAGCCTGATTGACGCCAAAGACAAAACCGACCGCTGGAACAAAATCCTCACCAACCTGAACGCCTGGGCCGACGCCACGCTCACGGTCAATGAACCGGTATTCAGATCGGAAATGGAGACCAACCAGCACAATCAGGCGCTGGCGCAACTGATGGCATCGTACAACAGCTTCTACGGCGATACGCAGGAGGCCGTAGAGATTTACACCCGCCAGTGTTCAGTAGACGTCACCGTTGAGCAGCTTGCCAAAATGGGTGCCGTGCTGGCCAACAAGGGTAAATCGCCGTTCAACGGCAAACAGTTGCTCAATGAGCGCTATGTACCGCAGGTGCTGGCTGAAATGGCCATCGCCGGTCTCTATGACGGCAGCGGAAAATGGCTGTACACCGTCGGTATTCCGGCGAAAAGCGGCGTCGGCGGGGGCATGGTCGCGGTGGTACCGGGACAGTACGCCATTGCCGTTTACTCACCGCCGCTGGACAGCGCCGGGAACAGCGTGCGCGCCCAGCAGACTATTGAATATGTTGCCCATGCAACACAGGCCAATCTCTTTATGGCGCATTAAGTGGATGCCGGATGGCGCTCATGCGCATCCGGCCTACGAATCAGGCATTTTTGTAGGTCGGATACGGCGCGACGCCGCCCTCCGGCGATATCAACCTTAACGTGAGAAGTAACATGTCTAAACCCTTTGTCTGGCAAGAACTCTTTGTACAAAGCAAAGAGAGTACGGAATACGAATTACTGAGCAATCAGCATGTTACGGTGACAGAGTTAGATGGCGAAGAGGTCATCAAAGTGGCGCCGGAAGCATTAACGCTGCTGGCGCAACAGGCATTCTATGAAGCATCGTTCTTCCTGCGCTCCGGACATTTAAAGCAGATCGCCAGCATCCTGCACGATCCGCAGGCCAGCAGTAACGACAAATATGTCGCCCTGCAGCTGTTACGTAATGCGGAAGTGTCGGCGAAAGGCGTGCTGCCGAACTGCCAGGATACAGGTACGGCGACAGTGGTCGCCAGCAAAGGCCAACAGATATGGACCGGCGGCGATGACGCCGAAGCGCTCAGCAAAGGGATTTACACCACCTTTAAAGAAAATAACCTGCGCTATTCGCAAAACGCCCCACTGGATATGTATACCGAGGTGAATACCGGCACCAACCTGCCGGCGCAGATCGATATCAGCGCCACACCGGGTAACGAATACCGCTTCTTGTTTGTCAATAAGGGCGGCGGCTCAGCCAACAAGGCGGCGCTGTTCCAGGAGACCAAATCGATCCTGCAACCGGAAAAGCTCACCGCATTCCTGATCGAGAAGATGAAATCACTGGGCACCGCAGCCTGCCCGCCGTATCACATCGCTTTTGTCGTCGGCGGTCTCTCCGCAGATCAGGCGCTCAAGGTCGCCAAACTGGCCTCAACCAAGTATTACGACAACCTGCCCACCAGCGGTAATGAGCTGGGTCAGGCGTTTCGTGACACGGCGCTGGAATCCGCGCTGCTCAATGCCAGCCGCGAATTTGGCATTGGCGCGCAGTTTGGCGGTAAATATTTCGCCCATGATATTCGCGTAATTCGTCTGCCGCGCCACGGCGGCTCCTGCCCGATCGCGATGGCGCTCTCCTGCTCCGCCGATCGCAATATCAAAGCGAAGATCAACAAACACGGGATCTGGCTGGAAAAACTCGAGCATAACCCAGGTAAATTTATCCCTGAATCCAGCCGCATCGAGAACAGCGCACAGAGCGTAAACCTGGATCTGAACCGTCCGCTGCGCGAGATCCTGCATGATTTATCCGCCCTGCCAGTCGGCACGCGGCTTTCGCTAAACGGCCCGATCGTCGTCGCCCGCGACATCGTGCATGCCAAACTCAAAGAGCGCCTGGACAACGGCGAAGCGATGCCAGCGTACATGAAAGATCACATTGTCTACTATGCCGGCCCGGCTAAAACGCCGGATCAGATGGCCTGTGGTTCGCTCGGGCCAACCACCGGCGGGCGCATGGACGGCTATGTCGACGCTTTCCAGGCCGCTGGCGGTAGCCTGATCATGCTGTCCAAAGGCAACCGCAGTGCGCAAGTCACCGAGGCTTGCCATAAACACGGCGGATTCAACCTCGGCAGCATCGGTGGCGCCGCCGCCTTGCTGGCGCAGCAATACGTGAAAAGCCTGCGCTGCCTCGAATATCCCGAACTGGGAATGGAAGCGGTCTGGATGATGGAAGTTGAAAACCTGCCTGCCTTCGTGCTGGTAGACGACAAAGGAAACAACTTCTTCAGTCAGTTTGAACAACAGCATCGTTGTGCATCCTGCCCGGCAGGACATTAAGGAGCGTTTATGCAAGCGCGAGCCAATGGCGACCGTCATCGCCAGCGTCAGCAAAAGCTGAAAGAACAGGTGGAAATCCGTGTGGCCGCCGCCACGGAACAAAAAGGGATTTTGATCGTATTTACCGGAAATGGAAAAGGGAAATCCACGGCCGCCTTTGGCACTGCCACCCGTGCGGTGGGTCATGGTAAAACCGTTGGCGTCGCGCAGTTTATCAAAGGCCAGTGGGATAATGGCGAATACAACACCCTGCATCCGCTGGGGGTTGAGTTTCACATTATGGGTACCGGGTTTACCTGGGAAACGCAAAACCGCGAGGCGGATATCGCGGCGGCGCAGGCTGTCTGGACAGAGAGCAAGCGCATGCTGGCCGATGCGCATTACGATCTGGTGGTCCTGGATGAACTTACATACATGCTGGCGTATCACTACCTGGATACTGACGAGGTGATTGCCGCCATTCGGGAGCGTCCGGCGCAGCAGAGTGTGATTGTGACCGGGCGAGGGTGTCACGCGCAGTTACTGGAGCTTGCCGATACGGTGAGCGAACTGCGCCCGGTCAAGCATGCGTTTGACAGCGGTATTCAGGCTCAGGCAGGAATTGACTGGTAGTTACGTCGTTGCCGGATGGCGCATGCGCTTATCCGGCTTCCCGTTTACCCGTCATCCGCCGTCAGCGTTCCAGGTGAGATACCACCGATTTTTGTAACAGCCAGTCGCGGAAAACCTGTAAATGACGGGATTCCGCTTTTTCTTCCCGCCAGGTCATGATGAAACGATTACCCGTGCGCATGGGCACATCGCAAGGGATCACCATGTCACCGTTGTCCAGATCGTGCTGGATCGCAAAACGTGGGAGCAGCGCAACCCCCAAATTCGATCGCACCGCGGCGATCAGCATCGACAGCAGATCAAAACGCGGGCCTTTGTTGACCAGTGGGCTACTGACATCCGACAGGGCGAACCACTCCTGCCAGCCGTTAATTCGCGTACTTTGATGCAACAAGGGAAACTCATTGAGCAACTCTTCAACCGCCAGTTTCTGGTTGGGCTGCGACAGCAAACTGCCGCTACAAACCGGGAGGATTTCCTCTTCGAACAGATACTCCACTTCTGACCACGGCGAACAGAAGTCTTCACGCATAATGGCCGCATCATATTCACGGTTGAGGAAATCGCCCATGTTCGCCAGCGAGTGAATATTAACGATAATATCGGGGTTAAGTTTGTTGAATTCACGCAGATTGGGGATCAGCCAGTGGGTGCTGAAGGTCGGGTTGACCGCCAGTTCAATGACTTCGACCGTGGGCTGCCAGGTCATAATGGTATTCGTATCACGCTCAAGTTTATTTAGCGTTTCTTTAACAATGCTCAAATAATGCTTCCCGGCCTCGTTTAAAAAAATCCGCTTTTTGGCATGATTAAATAATGCAGTATGCAGAAAATCCTCAAGTGCATTCACCTGGCGAAATACAGCACTTTGCGTTAATGCTAACTCCTCCGCCGCACGCGTATAACTTTCATGACGTGCCACCACTTCAAACGTCACCAGTAATTCAGTCTTTGGTATCTTTCCTCTCATAACGTCTTCCATATGCCGCGTACAAAAATAGTTTAATTTATAAAAAATAAATGCAACCGACTCCCGATTGGCCTGAGAGTTATATTTTATTTCCTACCTGGATGTCATTGATCCACTCCATGGTTTATTCACACAGGGGGCGAACAAATAATAACCAATAATACGCAAGACTGGCCATAAACACAATTTAATTAAGGTTATTTTGCGACAAATAGCGCCAATAAGTTCTTAATAATTTTTCAAGATAACTTGTTTATCGGAGAAAAAACTTTGCGGGTTTAATCAATATTATTTACTTATTATTTCAGGAGAATTCAGTTCACTCAACGATAAGCAAACGATGACGTTTTTTTATCTGCTTTTACTATTTTTACCGTTTTTCCCGACAATAATTAAGGACGACATATGAAAAATTCCGGAAAAGTCTGGCTGGTTGGTGCAGGTCCTGGTGATATCAGCTTACTGACCCTTAAAGCCCTGCAGTGTATTCAACAGGCTGATGTCATCATTTACGATCGGCTGGTCAATCCTAAAATGCTTGAGTGGTGCTCAGCGAGCTGTACCTGCATCAACGTTGGCAAAAGTCCGGGCTATCATAGTGTTCCTCAGGAGGAGATCAATGCCCTGCTTATCCAGCATGCGCGAACACAGCGGAACGTTGTGCGCCTGAAAGGCGGCGATCCTTACGTGTTTGGCCGCGGTGCCGAAGAGGTGGAATGTCTGGTCGAAGAAGGCATTGCTTTCGAAGTGGTGCCGGGGATCAGTTCCGCCATTGGCGGGCTGGCCTGCGCCGGGATCCCGGTGACCCACCGCGACCTGGCATCCGGTTTTCATGTCGTGACAGGACATACCCGCGAAGGTAATCAGCAGCAGGACTGGCGGCAGTTGGCGAAGCTCAACGGCACGCTGGTGATTGTTATGGGGATCGCTAACCTGCCGTTTATTTGTGAAGAACTGCTGATGGGAGGCAAATCACCGGCCACACCCGCGGCGATTGTGATGTCGGCTACCCGGGACAATCAGCGGCGCTTAACTTGTACGCTCGGTACATTACTCACGAAAGCACAGGAAGCGAATATTGTGCCACCGGCACTGATTGTGGTTGGCGATGTTGTCCGTTTGAGCGACCGACTCTCTTTTATTCCCGAGGTGATGGAACGCGCCTACAGCGAGAGGTGTTCATGACGGAATGACTGCGGAGACGTCTGGTGAGCCGCCCGGAACACCCGACAAAAATAGCTGGTCTGCGCATACTGAAGTTTCCGGGCGATGCTGTCGATAGAGTTCTTCGGATCGCGCAGCAACTCACTCGCCCGCTGCATTTTTTTCTGGCTCACCCAGGTTTTAAAATTCACTCCCTGCCGTTTCTTAAAGAAACGGCTAAAGTAGTTGGCGCTTAAACAGACATGCGCGGCCACCGACTCCAGCGTCAGTTCCTCGTATAAGTGTTCATCAATATAGCGCAGTGCAGCGACCAGTTTCTTTTCGTGGCGAGAAAGTTCCATTGCCGACAGACGCAGGTCGCTCAACTGCACATCAGCGGTATCCACCGTTTTACGCTGAACCGGACTGAGATTGTTAATAATAAAGCTGAGCAGGTTTGCCGCTGCCACCAGATGATTATTTTCAACAATCGCGACCTGATTCCAGGCTGATTTAATTTTAGGATCGGAAGCCCACTGCCGATCGTCATCAATGACAATAGTTTTATATTCCGGATACTTTGCGCGCACCTGACCGCAAATAATAAATCCCAGCAGATGCCCCTGACGAATTAATGGCATAGAGAAAAAACTCAACCCCGCATGACAGCAGAGTATTCTGATTTTTTCTTCTTTTAACCCTTCAAAAGCGCAATATTTATCACATTTCTGACACGTTTTTTGGTATTGCGGATTGGCGCGCAGTAATGAACAGAACGAATTAAAATTATGACAGGCAGAGATTTCCCGACCATTAATGTCTACCACCACGGCGGCGAGCCCGGTCGCCTTAGAAAATACCTCTGCCAGTGAGTAAAAAGTGTGTAAGACATCGTCCTGAATATGCTGAGGCACGTTACGCTCCGTCAGTGGTCTGGATAACGTCGCTACTATGCTTAATTTGTCCAGGTGAAAAAATGACCCTGACCGCAAAAAATAATCTCATTTAATCAGGTGATTATGATCAAATTGCAAGAGCGCCCCCCGCGCTCCTCAACACCAGTCCACCGACTGCTGTGACAACTTTTCCCAAAGATTAACGAATCTTCACATCTTCCTGTGAGTTTCATTTCAACATCAACCATCATTTTATTTATTATTTTCAATTAGTTATATAAATAACATACAATTTTATGATGTGCTTATTTGTGAGAATCATCATGTGAATGTGAAACGCCCTCCTGAATAATAGGCTCAATGACAAGATAATCTGAACGGAGTGGATGTATGCCCGTCACGACAGGTGTTATCGCCGACGACTTTACTGGCGCAACGGATATCGCAAGTTTTATGGCTGAGCAAGGCTGGAGGGTCGCGCTGCTGCCCGGAATGCCAGACGCCGCGCAGCCGTGGAATGAAGAGGTCGACGCGATTGTCATCTCGCTGAAAAGCCGTTCTCTACCGGCTGACCAGGCCATCGATCAATCATTACGCTGCTGGCAATGGCTGCACCACACGGCAGGTGCGCGGCAAATTTACTTTAAATATTGCTCCACCTTTGATTCCACCCCCGCCGGGAATATCGGTCCGGTCAGCGATGCGCTGATAGAAGCGATGCACGCGCCGTACATCGTTCACTGCCCAGCCCTGCCACAAAACGGACGGACGGTGATTCACGGTCATTTGTTTGTGAATGGCGTATTACTGAATGAATCCGGCATGGAGAAACATCCGCTCAACCCGATGACCGATGCGAACCTGATTCGCCTGCTCACGGCGCAAACTGCCAGCGCTGTCGGGCGCATTGACCTCAGCACGATTCAGAAAGGTGTGGAAGCGGTCACTCACGCGCTGGAACGCTGCCAGTCTGAAGGTGTACGTCACGTGATCGTGGATACCTTCAGCGAAGCCGATCTGCAGACCCTCGCTCAGGCCTTACGTCATACACCGTTGCTGGCGGGCGGTTCCGGCCTGGGTGGTGCACTGGCCGCTTGCGCCGCACCACAGCGTAGGCGGGAAGCGGTACATCCCTTCCCGCAGCCGGCAAAAACGGTGGTGTTTTCCGGAAGTTGTTCCGCCATGAGTAACCGCCAGGTGAATCGCTATAAAGCACAGGCCGCTTCCCTTCTACTCGACGTGGCGCGCTGCCTGACAGACGCAGAGCGTTACAGCGACGAGCTGTCGCGGTGGACAATGACTCATGTCGATGACGCGCTCGCTCCATTGATTTACGCCACCCAGCCGCCGGAAGCGCTGAAACGCATTCAACAGGAGTACGGCGAGCAGCGCGCCAGCCGGGCGATTGAGCATACCTTTGCCAGACTGACGGCCAAATTGCAGGCCGCAGGCGTAAACAGTTTTATCGTCGCCGGTGGCGAAACGTCCGGCACCGTAGTGGAGGCGTTACAGGTGACGCGACTGACGGTCGGCAAAGCCATCGCGCCCGGCGTGCCGTGGGTGTTCTCCGCCGAGCCGCCGCTCGCGCTGGCGCTGAAGTCAGGCAACTTCGGTGACGAAGACTTCTTTTTCACCGCGCAGGAGTCTGCATGATGAGTCAGCTTAACGAACAACAACTCCGCGAACAGCTGGTGCACTACGGTCGTTCTCTGTTTATGCGCGGCTTCAGCAGCGGTGGTTCGGGCAACCTGAGCGTAAAACTGCCGGACGGCGGCTATCTGGTCACGCCGACCAACTCCTGTCTGGGCGAGCTGGACGCCGCAACGCTCAGTAAACTGGATGCCAGCGGGGTTCACCTCAGTGGCGATAAACCGTCGAAAGAAGTGCCCATGCACCTGGCCTGGTATCGTCATCGTCCGGCCTGCGGCGCGGTGGTTCATCTGCATTCGCCATGGCTGACCGCCCTTTCCTGTCTGCCATGCAGCACACCGGAAAACTGTCTGCCGCCGTTAACGCCGTACTACGTAATGCGCGTCGGGCAGTTGCCTCTGTTGCCCTATTTCAAACCCGGTCATGAGGGGATTGCCAGCGCACTCAGCGAGATTGCGGCGGACCATACTGCCGCGCTCCTGGCAAATCACGGCCCGGTAGTCAGTGGTCGCTCACTTCGTGAGGCGGTGTTTAATGCCGAAGAGCTGGAAGACAGCGCCCGCATCTGGCTGACCTTAAAACCACTCGGCTACGTGCCGCTAACGGCGGAAGCAGTAGCTGAACTCGAACAATCCCGGCGAGCATGAGGTGAGAGGATGATCCCCGAACAACGACGTGATTTTATCTACCGCTACGTGCATGAAAAAAACGTCGCCTCGTTTAATGAGCTGGCGGATCTGATGAGCGTGTCGCACATGACCGTGCGCCGCGATATTCAGTTGCTGGAAGAAGAAGGCAAAGTCATCTCGATCAATGGCGGGGTGAAACTCAACAATCTGCTGAAATCGGAGCTGCCGTGGCGGGAAAAGGCCGAGCTGCATCATGACGTGAAGCGACGGATGGGGCAACTAGCCGCGATGTTGATAGAACCAGGGCAAACGCTGTATCTCGATGCGGGAACGTCGTTGTTTGAAGTGGCGAAAGCCGTCGCCGCCAGCCACTGCTTCAACCTGACGGTGGTGACGAACGATTTTTCCATCAGCCACTACCTGATGGATATGCCGCACATCACGCTGTATCACACCGGCGGACTGGTGGATCAGCGCAACCGCTCATGCCTTGGGAAAAGCGCCGCCAGTTTTCTGCGCACGATCAATATAGACGTGGCGTTTCTCAGTTCGTCCTCGTGGGATACCGAACGTGGAATGTCGACCCCCAGCGAAGGCAAAGCCTCGGTGAAAGAGGCCGTGCTCACCGTCTCCCGCCGTCGGGTGCTGGTCTGCGACAGCAGTAAATTTGGCAAATACGGGATGTTCCACATCTGCTCGCTGGATCAACTGACCGACATTATTTCGGATAACCGGTTACCCGACGTAGCGCAGGACACCATTGCCAGCCAGGGCGTGAAACTGCACCTGGTGGATTGCCGGGAGGGAACGCATCATGCTGAAGTTAGCGGCTAACCTTGACTGGCTGTTTTGCGAACGTCCCATTGCGGAGCGCTTTCAGGCCGCAAAGGCGGCGGGTTTTCACGGCGTTGAAGGGCTGTTTCTCTGGCAGCATCCGCTGGATGTGCTGCTGGCGGCGCAACGGGAAACCGGTCTGCCGGTGGCGCTGATGAATGCGCCAGCGGGTCACTGGCAGGCCGGTGAACGCGGACTGGCCTCCCTGCCAGGCTGTGACGAGGAGTATCATCGCAGTCTGCTGATTGCCCGCGATTACGCCACGGCACTGGGCTGTCGCAAGGTGCACGTCATGGCCGGATTGCGCGTGGCCGGACTTTCCGCTAACGCCCAGTATGAGCAATTAACCGACCGACTGCGTATCGCCTGTGACGTCATGGTTGGGGCCGATATCGACGTGTTGATTGAACCGTTAAACCCGGACGATATGCCTGGTTATTTTGTTGATAGCTTTCCACTGGCTGAACGTCTTATTCGCGAAGTGAACAGAAAAAATATCGGCTTACAGTTTGATATTTACCACTGCCAAAAAATACACGGTAATGTTACACATCTTATTCAACATTATTTACCGATCATTAAACACTTTCAGATTGCTTCTGTACCCGGCCGCCATGAACCGGGAACGGGAGAATTAAATGAAACATGGCTTTTTGAATTTATTAAGCAGACAGGTTATCAGGGCTGGATAGGTTGTGAATATAAACCGTCAACACCAGGGCCCGAATCGTTACGCTGGATGACACCGTACTTATAATTTTAATATCTCTGTACCGGAAAACCGGAGGAACACATGTCGGATACTGTTATTATTTCGCTGGCACCCGTTGCCGCGGATTGCCCCAGAGTTATACCCGAAGAACTGGCGCAGGAAATACTGGCCAGCGTCGAACAGGGTGCAGCCATCGTGCATTTACACGTTCGCGATAAACAAGGTCGTCTGACGTCGGACACCACCGATTTTCAGGCGACAATTGACCACGTCATGCGCCATTCCGACCTGATTATTCAGGCCTCAACCGGTGGCGTCTCCACCATGTCGATTGCCGAGCGCTGCGCGCCTCTGGACTGTCCCGGCGTCGAAATGGCGTCGCTGAACGTCGGCTCTGTTAACCTCGGCGATGCCGTGTACGTCAATCCCGGACCGGACGTTGAATATTGTTCGCAACAAATAACCCAACGTTCCATTATTCCTGAATTTGAAGTTTTCGAAATTGGCATGATTAATAACATTCTGGCGCTGGAAGAAAAAATATCGTTCAAGAAACCGATGTTATTCAATATTGTCCTCGGACACCGTGGAAGTTCACCCGCGACGGTTGATGCGTTAATTGCCTTGCGCAGTATGATCCCTCGCGACGCCTTATGGGGAATTACCCATTTTGGCCGCAAGAATTTCGATATTATTGCGGCAGCGGTCGGCATGGGTGCCAGTGAAGTGAGAATTGGTTTTGAAGATAGCTATTATTTAAGCGCCGAAGAGAAAGCTCAGCATAATTATCAGCAGGTTGCCAAACTCGCCACGCTTATTCGCAGTATGGATAAAAAGGTCGCCACGCCGGATATTGCGCGGCAAATGTTAGCTATTCCACCACGGCAGTAATAGCGAGAGAAAGGACATTTCACCATGACTATCACAACCGTTATTCACAAAACCGGACTGGGCGTCTGCATCGCCGGTGGCGTCCTGGCGGCAATTGGCGCCCTGATGCAGTCTCCCGCCCTCTGGCAGCCGGGGCTGGTGATGCTGACGACAGGCTTCGCGGCAGGTGCTGGCTACTGGACAAATCTTCGCAGCTACCAGTTTACCCTGTGGATCATTGCCGGCTTTGTCGCGGCGATGACCTGGTCAACCGATCTAATCGTCTGGGGCGGATTCAACATCACCCATAAATGGATCGTCTTTTTGGTGATCCAGGCGACCATGTTCAGTATGGGCACCAAACTCACGATTCAGGACTTTATCGACGTCGCTAAAATGCCCTGGGCGGTGTTTATCGGCACCTTCTGTCATTTCGTCATCATGCCTCTGCTCGGCCTGAGCATCACGCTGATCTTTGACTTTCCGCCGGAAGTGGCGGTAGGCATTCTGCTGATTGGTTCCTGTCCCAGTGGGCTCTCCTCCACCGTCATGGTGTATATCGCCAACGCCAACCTGGCGCTGGCGGTCTCGATCGCCGCCGTCTCGACGCTGGCGGCGACGGTCATGACCCCGCTGTGGGTGAATCTGCTGGCGGGTTCAATGATCGACATCCAGCTCACGGCGATGGTGATGGACGTCGTGAAAATCGTGTTGATCCCGATTGGCGCGGCGATTTTACATGACTACCTGAAAACCTATGCCGGCGTGCAGGGGCGTCGTACCGTGCAAACGCTGGCCGGGATCAGCGCCATCTGGCTGCTGTATATGCTTACCGGCGGCTGGGACACGCTGTTTGGTAGCGCCAGCGCCGACGCGCAAATGTATGCGGTGGTGCTGAACTTTGTGGCTGGCGGGATCATCTGGGCGCTGTTCTATAACTGGCTGTATGGACGCGTGGCCGGCGTTAAGAAGATCATGCCGACCATTTCGATGATGGGCATCATTTTCTTCACCACTACGGCAGCGGCAGCCGGGCGCGACAACCTGGTTCAGGTCGGCTTCCTGCTCTGCTTCGCCATGCTGATACACAACCTCGGCGGCTTCATGATTGGCTATCTGATGAGCCGCTGGATCTTCCGCATGGATGTTCAGTCCGCCCGGACGGTAGCCTTCGAAGTCGGACTGCAAAACGGCGGGATGGCATCAGGTCTTGCCGCCGCGATGGGAAAACTGGCCACCGTTGGTCTCGCCTCTGCGGTCATGACGCCGCTTGGCAACGTCAGCGGCTCGCTGCTGGCTAACTACTGGCGCAAAAAGGATGCCCGACAGGCGCAGGCCCAGAGCGAGAGTTCGCCTGCTCAGCCGGTATCAGAACCTCTGTCAAAAGGATAACTCACCATGATGACTTTAACCCTGCAACAGGCACGACGTGCGGTAGACTGCGCGCTCGATCTCGCCGACACCCGTTATGCGCAACGTCCGCTCAGCGTGGCGGTGTGCGACGCTCACGGCGAGTTACTGAGCTTTGCCCGTATGGATAACGCCAAACTGTTGACCATTGAGCTGACGCAGCGCAAAGCACGCACCAGCAGCCGTTTAGGTTGCACCACTCTGGCGTTTTTGCAACGTCTGCAAAATGAGTCACTGGATATCAGCTACTTTGCTGACCCACGTTTTACCGCGCTGCCCGGTGGCGTACCGATTCTACACAACGGTAAATGCCTAGGGGCCGTTGCGGTTGGTGGACTGTCCGCCCAGGAAGATCACGATGCGGCTATGGCCGTTGCCGAATGTTTGCTCAAGGAGTTCGCAGAATGAAAAAGATCGCTATGCTTCACACCAGTTCCGCCACGCTCGCCATGATGCAGCAACTGATCGGCGACATCATGCCAGAAGCGGACGTGATGCACCTGGTCGAAGAGTCGATGATTAAGCAGGTGATGAAGGCCGGAGGCGTGACGCCGAACATTGCGGCACGCATTGCCGACTACGTCCACATAGCCGAAAAAGCGGATTGCGAGATCTTCATCACCGCCTGTTCGTCCATTGGCACGGCGGTTGAACAGTGTCAGTTTATGACACCGCTGCAGCTTGCCCGTATCGACTGCGCGATGGTGGAACAAGCCATTAGCCTGGGTGAGAACATTGCCGTGCTGGCCACCGTCGCCACCACGATGAAACCGACGCTGGAGTATGTGCAACGCAAAGTACAGGCCAGTGGTAAGCAATGTACCGTGACGCCGATATTGATGGAAGAGGCCTTCCATGCTCTGCTGGCGGGCGATATGGAAACCCACGATCGCATCGTCAGCGAAGGATTGCACAGCGCGTATAAACAGGCTGATGTGGTTATGCTGGCGCAAGCGTCGATGGCGCGCGTTCTGCAGCAGCTTCCGTCGCCGCCCGTCCCGGTGATGACCTCTCCGGAAAGCGGCATCCGCTGGCTGAAAACGCTGGCGGAAAGCGCATAACCTGGCAAGTCAACACTCCCCCCTAGGCCGGATAAGCGCCAGCGCCATCCGGCAAACAGACAGGCAAAAAAAAAGGCCATCATCAGATGGCCAACCATGTCGAAAATGGACCAGCCCTTTCCCCTGCATCACGGGTAAATGCAGGGGTTGGGCTGTTTTATTGCTTTTACTTAATGACGGCTTTCAGCGCTTCGCCGATATCGGCCAGGCTGCGAACGGTTTTCACACCAGCGGCTTCCAGAGCAGCGAATTTCTCATCCGCAGTCCCTTTACCACCGGCGATAATGGCGCCTGCGTGACCCATACGTTTGCCTTTCGGCGCGGTCACACCGGCAATGTAGCCAACAACCGGTTTGGTCACGTGATCTTTGATATAGGCCGCCGCTTCTTCTTCCGCGCTACCGCCGATCTCACCGATCATCACGATCGCTTCGGTCTGCGGATCTTCCTGGAACAGTTTCAGGATGTCGATGAAGTTAGAGCCAGGGATCGGGTCGCCACCGATGCCCACACAGGTGGACTGGCCGAAACCGTAGTCGGTGGTCTGCTTAACCGCTTCATAGGTCAGCGTACCGGAACGCGAGACGATACCTACTTTACCCGGCTTATGAATGTGACCAGGCATGATGCCGATTTTGCATTCGCCCGGGGTGATAACACCCGGACAGTTCGGGCCGATCATGCGTACACCGGCTTCATCCAGCTTCACCTTCACGGTCAGCATATCCAGCGTCGGGATGCCTTCGGTGATAGTGATGATGAGCTTAATGCCTGCGTCGATGGCTTCCAGAATGGAGTCTTTGCAGAACGGTGCCGGCACGTAGATAACCGACGCGGTGGCGCCCGTCGCTTCTACGGCTTCACGCACGGTGTTAAATACCGGCAGGCCCAGGTGCGTGGTGCCGCCTTTGCCTGGCGTTACGCCGCCAACCATCTGCGTACCG
Organism: Citrobacter sp. CFNIH10; assembly: GCF_002934585.1. Lineage (NCBI taxonomy): Bacteria > Pseudomonadati > Pseudomonadota > Gammaproteobacteria > Enterobacterales > Enterobacteriaceae > Citrobacter > Citrobacter sp. CFNIH10. The sequence goes on along the minus strand of NZ_CP026216.1, from coordinate 2,862,366 downwards.
TAGGCAATTGCCTGTTCGGAGTGGAATGTCCCCTGGCTACCGGTGAAGCCCTGGCAGATAACCTTGGTATCTTTATTAATTAAAACTGACATTATTTCCCCTCCACTGCGGCAACAACCTGCTGAGCTGCATCCGTCAGACTTTTCGCTGCAATAATATTCAGGCCGCTGTCAGCCAGTTTCTTCGCGCCGAGTTCGGCGTTGTTGCCTTCAAGACGAACCACCACCGGAACGTTAACACCCACTTCCGCTACCGCGCCGATAATGCCGTCAGCGATCAGGTCGCAACGCACGATACCACCGAAGATGTTAACCAGAACCGCTTTAACGTTGTCGTCAGAGAGGATAATTTTGAACGCTTCGGTGACGCGCTCTTTGGTGGCGCCGCCGCCCACGTCAAGGAAGTTAGCCGGTTCGCCGCCGTGCAGTTTCACGATGTCCATGGTGCCCATCGCCAGACCTGCGCCGTTAACCATGCAGCCGATGTTGCCATCCAGCGCGACGTAGTTCAGTTCCCACTGTGCTGCCTGCGCTTCACGCGGGTCTTCCTGAGACTGATCGCGCATTTCGCGCAGATCCGGCTGGCGGAACAGCGCGTTGCCGTCAGCGCCCAGTTTGCCGTCGAGGCAGATCAGGTCACCCTGTTTGGTGATAACCAGCGGGTTGATTTCGATCAGCGCCAGGTCGCGCTCAAGGAAAATGGTCGCCAGGCCCATGAAGATCTTAGTAAACTGCTGAACCAGTTTGCCTTCCAGACCCAGTTTGAACGCCAGCTCGCGTCCCTGATACGGCATTGGACCGGTCAGCGGATCAAGCGCCACTTTGTGGATCAGGTGCGGGGTTTCTTCCGCCACTTTTTCAATTTCAACGCCGCCTTCGGTGGAGGCCATGAAGACCACACGACGGGAGCTACGGTCAACGACCGCACCCAGATACAGCTCTTTATCAATATCGGTCGCCGCTTCAACCAGAATCTGGTTGACCGGTTGACCGTTGGCGTCTGTTTGATAGGTCACCAGACGTTTGCCCAGCCAGTGCTCAGCAAACGCGCGAATCTCTTCTTTGCTTTTTACAACTTTCACACCGCCCGCTTTACCGCGGCCACCTGCGTGAACCTGACATTTTACTACCCACGGACCCGCACCGATTTTCGATGCCGCTTCTTCAGCTTCACGCGGAGTAGTACAGGCATAACCCACCGGCGCCGGTAAGCCATAGCGGGCAAAAAGTTGTTTTGCCTGATATTCATGTAAGTTCATGTGTTCTGTCCATCCTTCAGGTAATCGTTATCTTTAAACCCGTAGACCGGCGTGGTGCTTGTGCCGGATGGCGCTACGCTCATCCGGCCTACGAGGCAGGTGATACTCTTGTTTACTACACGTCCAGCAGCAGACGCGTCGGATCTTCCAGCAGTTCTTTGATCGCCACCAGGAAGCCCACGGATTCGCGACCATCGATCAGACGGTGATCGTAGGACAGCGCCAGGTACATCATCGGCAGGATTTCGACCTTGCCATCTACCGCCATCGGACGATCTTTAATCGCGTGCATGCCGAGGATCGCACTCTGCGGCGGGTTGATGATCGGCGTGGACATCAGCGAACCGAACACACCACCGTTGGTGATGGTGAAGTTACCGCCCGTCAGATCTTCCACCGTCAGCTTGCCGTCACGACCTTTGATAGCCAGCGTCTTGATGTTTTTCTCGATGTCAGCCATACCCAGCGTATCGACGTCGCGCAGGACCGGGGTCACCAGACCGCGCGGCGTGGATACCGCCATGCTCACGTCGAAGTAGTTGTGATACACCACGTCGTCGCCATCGATAGAAGCGTTCACTTCCGGATAGCGTTTCAGCGCTTCTACTACCGCCTTCACGTAGAAGGACATGAAGCCCAGACGGATACCGTGACGTTTTTCAAACGCTTCACCGTACTGCTTACGCAGATCCATGATGGGCTTCATGTTGACTTCGTTGAAGGTCGTCAGCATGGCGGTGGAGTTTTTCGCTTCCAGCAGACGCTCGGCCACGCGTTTGCGCAGACGGGTCATCGGTACGCGTTTTTCGCTACGTGCCCCCAGCGCTGGCTGTGCAGCAGGGGCTTCTGCCGGTGCTTTGGCCTCGGCTTTCGCCGGGGCTTTCGCCAGATGCTTATCCACATCTTCACGGGTGATACGACCGCCTACACCGGTGCCTTTGATCGCACTGGCGTCGAGATTGTGCTCAGCCAGCAGGCGACGGATCGCCGGGCTCAGCGCATCGTTATTTTGTTCTTCCAGGGAAGCCTGTTGACGCTGCGCCGGGGTAGACGCTTTTTCTTCAGACTTCGCGCTGGTTTCTTTACCCGCGCTATTGCCTTCACGCAGGCGACCGAGGATCTGGCGGGAGGTCACGGTGGTGCCTTCGTCTTCCAGAACCGCATCCAGAATGCCGTCCGCTGATGCCGGTACTTCCAGTACCACTTTGTCAGTTTCGATTTCTACCAGCACTTCGTCACGAACCACCGCATCACCCGGTTTTTTGTGCCAGGTGGCAACAGTCGCGTCCGCTACGGACTCAGGCAGGTCGGGAACAAGAATATCTACGCTACTCATTTTGTATCCTTTAATTAATCGACGTTCAGCGCGTCATTGACCAGATCTTGTTGCTGTTTCTGGTGAACGGACATATACCCTACCGCCGGAGAGGCGGAGGCCGGGCGACCTGCATAACGCAGAGCGGCCCCAAATGGAATCACTTCACGGAAATGATGCTGGCTGCAGTACCATGCGCCCTGGTTGAGCGGCTCTTCCTGGCACCAGACAAAATCATGTACGTGAGCGTACTGTTTCAATACGTCCTGCATCGCCTGATGCGGGAACGGATAAAGCTGTTCGATGCGCACAATGGCGACATCTTTCTGATTGTTCTTGCGACGCTGTTCCAGCAGGTCGTAATAAACCTTACCAGAACACATCACCACACGCTTCACGCCTTTCGGATCGAGGTCATCGACTTCACCGATGGCAGGCAGGAAGGTGCCGTTCGCCAGCTCATCCAGGTTGGAGACCGCCAGTGGATGGCGCAGCAGCGATTTCGGCGACATGACCACCAGCGGACGACGCATCCCGCGCAGCGCCTGACGACGCAGCATGTGATACACCTGAGCCGGAGTAGACGGTACGCACACCTGCATGTTCTGCTCAGCGCAAAGTTGCAGATAACGCTCCAGACGCGCGGAGGAGTGCTCCGGACCCTGCCCTTCATAACCGTGCGGCAGCAGCATCACCAGGCCACACATCCGGCCCCATTTCTGTTCGCCAGAGGAGATGAACTGGTCGATAACCACCTGCGCGCCGTTGGCGAAGTCACCGAACTGCGCTTCCCAGATGGTCAGGGTGCGCGGTTCCGCTGTGGCATAGCCATATTCGAAGGCCAGTACCGCTTCTTCAGACAACACGGAGTCCCAGACGCGGAAGCTGCCCTGCCCGTTGTGGACATGCTGCAGAGGAGTCCAGGTCGACCCGTTGGTCTGGTTGTGGATCACCGCGTGGCGATGGAAGAAGGTGCCGCGACCGGAGTCTTCACCGGACAGGCGAATCGGGATCCCTTCGTCAACCAGCGTAGCGTAAGCCAGCGTTTCTGCGCCGCCCCAGTCGAACGGTTTTTCCCCGTTCGCCATTAGCTGGCGGTCGCCGTAGATTTTGGCCACACGAGACTGCATCTCAACGGTTTCAGGCACCGTACTGATGCGTTTAGCCAGTTCCTGAAGGCGCTTCATTTCAACCTTGTTCGGGTACGCTTCATCCCACTCGTGGTTGAGGTACGGCGACCAGGTAAAGGAGTGCATATTCATCGGACGCCACTCTTTCACCACGCATTCCCCCGCGTCCAGCGCGTCGCGATACAGGTTGACCATTTCGGTGGCATCTTCCAGCGTCGCGACGTTATCCGCTTCCAGCTTATCCGCATAGATTTTGCGCGGGGTCGGATGCTTTTTGATTTTCTGATACATCAGAGGCTGGGTTGCGCTCGGCTCGTCGGCTTCGTTGTGGCCGTGACGGCGGTAGCACACCAGGTCGATGAAGACATCGCGTTTGAAAGTGTTGCGGAAATCCAGCGCCAGACGAGTGACGAAAGCCACCGCTTCCGGATCGTCCGCATTCACGTGGAAAATCGGTGCCTGTACCATTTTACCGATATCGGTGCAGTACGGGGTGGAACGTGCATCCAGCGGGTTAGAAGTGGTGAAGCCCACCTGGTTGTTGATCACGATGCGAACGGTACCGCCCACTTCGTAACCCCGCGCTTTCGACATGTTCAGGGTTTCCTGAACCACGCCCTGCCCGGTTACCGCAGCGTCGCCGTGGATGGTGATCGGCAGCACTTTGTTGCTGCTTGGTTCATCCAGACGATCCAGACGAGCGCGAACGGAACCGATCACCACCGGGCTGACGATTTCCAGGTGCGACGGGTTAAACGCCAGCGCGAGGTGAACCAAGCCACCTTCGGTTTCGATATCCGATGAGAAGCCCATGTGGTACTTCACGTCACCGGTGCCGAGATGTTCTTTATGTTTACCCGCAAATTCGTCGAACAGATCCTGCGGTTTCTTACCCAGTACGTTGACCAGGACGTTCAGACGACCACGGTGCGCCATACCCAGCACCACTTCACGGGTACCGCTGTTACCGGCATGGCGGATCATCTCTTTGAGCATCGGGATTAACGCATCACCGCCTTCCAGCGAGAAGCGTTTCGCGCCAGGGAATTTGGCGCCCAGATAACGTTCCAGACCTTCGGCTGCGGTAAGTTCACTCAGGAAGCGTTTTTTCTCTTCGCTGCTGAATGCCGCGCGACCGGATTCGATGCGCTGTTGCAGCCAGCGTTTCTCTTCGGTGCTGGTGATGTGCATGTACTCAGCACCAATCGGGCCGCAGTACGTTTGTTTGAGCGCGGAAAGCAGCTCGCCCAGCTTCATCGTCTCTTTGCCGCCGGCAAAAGAACCTACGTTAAAGCTTTCCTGGAAGTCGGCCTCTGTCAGATCGTGGAAGGACGGATCCAGATCGGCAACAGTGTCTTGCTGCCACAGTCCCAGCGGATCGAGATTCGCATGCTGGTGACCACGGAAGCGATAAGCGTTGATGAGCTGCAGGACTTTAACCTGCTTCACATTGGTGTCAGGGTCGGAAATCGAAGAAGAGTAACGTGAGGCATCCTTCGCCAGACGACGGAAATAATCACGCGTTTTTGAATGGAATTGATCCGGTTTGACTCCGGTGCCAGGTAACTGCTGGAACGTCGAACGCCAGTTAGCGTCTACCGAGTCAGGATCGGTTAAGAAGTCTTCATAGAGCTGTTCTATCCAGCTCTGGTTTGCGCCAGAGAGGTAAGAAGAGTCCAACCAGGCTTTCAAAGCGCTGTTCTGCATCGTGATCCCTTAAGCATTTGTATGCTTACTTCGCCGTGGATACTACCACGCATACGTCGTATGCGTGCCGGGGTTCACTTGTTACGGACTGTCGTGTGATCTGCGTCCGCTAAGGAACCTTTAAAAACTGTCTAATAATCGTCGTTGTTCAGGCTGCGACTGCGTTGCAACCGTCCCTCACCCGGTCACATAGTGAACTATGCTCCCGGCGATTCGTTCCGTTCGCGCCTTGTCTCGCGCTGAACATCTCGATTATTGCTATCAATGTGGCAGTTTTTAGAGGTTTCCTGCACTAATTTGCCTGATGGCGACCCCGTAGGCCTGATAAGCGAAGCGCCATCAGGCAACATGTGCCGGATGGCGACGTAAACGTCTTATCCGGCCTACAGGATTGCCACCGCGGGCAATGTCTACTTACGCACTGCGTTGCAACAGCATCGACTTAATATGGCCGATGGCGCGCGTCGGGTTCAGCCCCTTAGGACATACACTGACGCAGTTCATGATGCTGTGACAGCGGAATACGCTGAATGCATCGCTTATCCCTTCCAGGCGGCTGTCCGTCTCGGTATCACGGCTGTCGATCAGGAAGCGATAGGCCGCTAACAGACCCGCCGGACCGATAAACTTATCCGGATTCCACCAGAAGGATGGGCAAGACGTTGAGCAGCAGGCGCACAGAATGCATTCATACAGCCCATCGAGTTTTTCCCGCTGCTCTGGCATCTGTAAATGCTCACGAGCCGGAGGATTTTGCCCATTATTCAATAAGTAAGGCTTAATCTTCTCATATTGTGCATAGAATTGCCCCATGTCTACTACCAAATCGCGGATCACCGGCAAACCAGGCAGCGGACGGATAACAATTTTCTTACCGGGCTGAACCAGCGCTGATACCGGCGTGATGCAGGCCAGACCGTTCTTCCCGTTCATGTTCAGACCATCTGAACCACACACGCCTTCACGGCAGGAGCGGCGGAAAGAGAGACTGGGGTCTTTCTCTTTGAGCTGCATCAACGCATCCAGCAGCATCATGTCACGCCCTTCTTCGCCTTCCAGGGTGTAATCCTGCATGCGCGGAGCGTCATCAACATCCGGGTTATAGCGATAAATTGAAAACTCGAGTTTCATTGTCCTGTCTCCGCATTAGTATGTACGAATCTTCGGCGGGAATGCCGGGCGCAGTTTCGGTTCCATGTTGACTTCACGTCGGGTCATGGATTCCGTCTCTGGCAGATACAGGGAATGGCACAGCCAGTTTTCATCATCACGCTCCGGGAAGTCGAAGCGGCTATGCGCGCCACGGCTCTCGGTACGGAAGTTGGCGGATACTGCGGTGGCATAGGCAGTTTCCATCAGGTTATCCAGCTCCAGACACTCTACGCGCTGGGTGTTGAATTCGCTGGAGGTGTCGTCCAGACGGGCATTTTTCAACCGCTCGCGGATGGCTTTCAGCTCTTCAAGCCCTTTCGCCATCGCATCGCCTTCCCGGAAGACCGAGAAGTTATGCTGCATACATTCCTGCAGCGCTTTGCGAATCACCACCGGATCTTCACCATCACGGTTATTGTTCCAGCGGTTCAGACGCGCCAGGGACGCGTCGATTTCGTCTTCTGTGGCATCGCGCAGTTCACCCTGCTCAGCGATAGATTCCTGCAGATGCAGACCGGCCGCACGACCAAAGACCACCAGATCCAGCAGCGAGTTACCGCCCAGACGGTTAGCGCCGTGTACCGATACGCAGGCGATTTCACCCACCGCAAACAGCCCCGGAACCACCACGTCTTCACCCTGCTCGTTCACCGTCAATGCCTGACCGGTTACTTTGGTCGGAATACCGCCCATCATGTAGTGACAGGTTGGGATAACCGGAATCGGCTCTTTCACCGGGTCAACGTGTGCAAACGTACGGGACAATTCCAGAATGCCCGGCAGACGGGATTCGAGGACGTCTTTACCCAGATGGTCAAGTTTCAGTTTAGCGTGCGGACCCCAAGGACCATCGCAGCCGCGACCTTCACGGATTTCAATCATGATGGAACGCGCCACCACGTCACGGCCCGCCAGGTCTTTCGCATTCGGCGCATAACGCTCCATAAAGCGCTCACCGTGTTTATTCAGCAGGTAACCGCCCTCACCGCGGCAGCCTTCTGTTACCAGCACGCCCGCACCGGCAATCCCGGTTGGGTGGAACTGCCACATTTCCATATCCTGAACCGGAACACCGGCACGGATTGCCATCCCCACGCCGTCGCCGGTGTTGATGTGCGCGTTAGTGGTGGACTGATAAATGCGGCCTGCGCCGCCGGTGGCCAGCACGGTTGCACGGGCTTTGAAGTAAACCACTTCACCGGTTTCGATGCACAGTGCGGTACAACCGACCACTGCGCCATCGGCGTTTTTAACCAGATCCAGCGCATACCACTCGGAGAAAATGGTGGTGTGGTTTTTCAGGTTCTGTTGATACAGCGTATGCAGCAGTGCGTGACCGGTACGGTCAGCTGCCGCTGCGGTGCGTGCCGCCTGCTCACCGCCGAAGTTTTTCGACTGGCCGCCAAACGGACGCTGATAGATACGACCGTCGTCGAGACGGGAGAACGGCAGCCCCATATGTTCCAGTTCCAGAATCGCTTCCGGACCGGTTTTACACATATATTCGATAGCGTCCTGGTCACCGATGTAGTCCGACCCTTTCACGGTGTCGTACATGTGCCATTCCCAGTTATCTTCATGGGTATTACCGAGCGCGACGGTGATGCCACCCTGCGCGGAAACGGTATGGGAACGGGTTGGGAACACTTTGGACAGCAGCGCACAGGTCTGGCCGCTTTGGGAAATTTGCAGCGCCGCACGCATACCTGCGCCGCCTGCGCCAATAACTACAGCATCAAATTCTCTGACTGGCAGTTTCATTACACACCCCACACCACAACAAATCCATAAATCACGTAAACCACCAGTGCAACGACGATAGCCAGTTGCAGCGACAACCGAATTGCCAGTGGTTTAACGTAGTCGGTCAACACCTGCCACATGCCGATCCAGGCATGAATCAAGATGGAGAAGAGTGCCAGCAGGGTGAAGACTTTGGTGAAAGCCGATGAGAAGAAACCGGTCCAGACTTCCCAGGTCAGTTCGCCGCTTGTGGCGAAGAAACCCACCATATAGATGATGTATAACGTCAGAACGATAGCGGTAGCACGGACCAGGATGAAGTCATGTACGCCATTACGTCCTAGTGCGGAGGCGTTGCTTACCATACGAGGACTCCTGCGAGAAGTGAAAGCACGACAGTGATAACAAAAGAGATTTTGGCTGAGCGTTTACCCGCTTCGAATGTTTCTTCCAGATAGCCAAAATCCATCATCATGTGACGAACACCGACCACGACGTGATACGCCAGCGCGGTAAGGATGCCCCACATAATAAATTTAACAAAAAAGCTACCCATGATGGCGGATGCCTGCTGGAATCCTTCAGGGGAAGAGAGGCTGGTGCCCAGTAACCACAACAGTATCCCGACCGCCACAAAGGTGATCACTCCGGAAACGCGATGGAGAATGGACGCTATCGCCGTGATTGGGAACCGGATCGTTTGCAGATCCAGATTGACAGGTCTTTGTTTTTTCACATTTCTTATCATGAATAACGCCCACATGCTGTTCTTATTATTCCCTTTGGACTTCGGGTACAGAGAGTGAATCACCTGTAGCCTGAAAGACGACGGGATTTCCTTCCTCCGGTCTGCGTGCGGGTCAGACAGCGTCCTTTCTATAACTGCGCGTCATGTAAAACACTGCTTCCAGTTGCTAAAACGACACGTTACAACGCTGGGTGGCTCGGGATTGCAGGGGTTTCCGGAGACCTGGCGGCAGTATAGGACGTTCACAAAATCATTACAATTAACCTACATATAGTTTGTCGGGTTTTATCCCGAACAGTGACACAGGTCACGATAACAACATTTATTTAATTTTTAATCATCTGATTTGACAATCATTAAACAAAGTTGTTACAAACAACACCAGAAAAGGCATATAATGCGTAAAAGTTATGGGGTCACTCTTTAACCTGCAAATAAGTTATGTAACAGTAGGAAGATATTGACCGATCCCTTCAGTACAGTTAATAGTGATAGACAGGTTGAATAATTCGGATTGCTAAGTTGTTGATTTGTTGCTAATTCACCATGAGTTAACTGATTTACCTGCAAGCGCCCATTGCTCTGTACCCTGGTTTCTCCTCTATCCAGAGCGGCGAGCCGAATAACAAACTGGTAACGGTTGATTGATGTATCGATGGCAAATCTCACCTGAGTAGTCTTAAGCAATAAGGCGCTAAGGAGACCGTAAATGGCTGACACAAAAGCAAAAATCACCCTAAATGGTGATACGGCTATTGAACTGGATGTGCTGAAGGGCACGCTAGGTCAAGATGTTATTGATATTCGTAGCCTGGGTTCGAAGGGGATGTTTACTTTTGACCCTGGTTTCACCTCTACTGCATCCTGCGAATCCAAAATTACGTTCATCGACGGCGATGAAGGCATTTTGTTGCATCGCGGCTTCCCGATCGATCAGTTAGCCACCGAGTCTAACTATCTGGAAGTGTGTTACATCCTGCTGAACGGCGAAAAACCGACGCAGGCAGAGTACGACGCGTTCAGAACCACCGTGACTCGCCATACCATGATCCATGAGCAAATCACCCGTCTGTTCCACGCTTTCCGTCGCGATTCACATCCGATGGCGGTCATGTGCGGGATCACCGGTGCACTCGCCGCGTTCTATCACGACTCTCTGGATGTTAACAATCCGCGCCACCGCGAAATCGCCGCATTCCGCCTGCTGTCCAAAATGCCGACAATGGCGGCGATGTGTTACAAATATTCTATCGGCCAGCCGTTTGTTTATCCGCGTAACGACCTCTCCTACGCCGGTAACTTCCTGAACATGATGTTCTCCACGCCGTGTGAAACCTATGAAGTGAACCCGGTACTGGAACGCGCAATGGACCGTATCCTGATCCTGCATGCCGACCATGAACAGAACGCCTCCACCTCAACGGTACGTACTGCTGGCTCGTCTGGCGCGAACCCGTTTGCCTGTATTGCTGCGGGTATTGCATCCCTGTGGGGACCGGCGCACGGTGGCGCGAACGAAGCGGCGCTGAAGATGCTGGAAGAAATCAGCTCGGTTAAACACATTCCGGAATTCGTTCGTCGTGCGAAAGACAAGAATGACTCTTTCCGCCTGATGGGCTTCGGTCACCGTGTTTACAAAAACTACGATCCGCGTGCCACCGTGATGCGTGAGACCTGCCACGAAGTGCTGAAAGAGCTGGGTACCAAAGATGACCTGCTGGAAGTGGCGATGGAGCTGGAACACATCGCGCTGAACGACCCGTATTTCATTGAGAAGAAACTTTACCCGAACGTCGACTTCTACTCCGGTATCATCCTGAAAGCGATGGGAATCCCGTCTTCCATGTTCACCGTGATCTTCGCCATGGCGCGTACCGTCGGCTGGATTGCGCACTGGAGCGAAATGCATACCGATGGCATGAAAATCGCGCGTCCACGTCAGCTGTACACCGGCTACGAAAAACGCGATTTTAAATCTGACCTTAAGCATTAATCGTCAGACTGCCGGATGGTGACGCGACTGCGTCTTATCCGGCCTACGGTTGTCAATTCGTAGGCCGGATAAGTAGTAGCGCCATCCGGCAACTTCCCTACCTTTTCTTGACCCTCGCTATATTAATCTTCTCCGCCCTTCTCTATGATTTACGGATAGTTTGTTCATTTCTTCCGGGAGCACAGGATGCCAGTTCTGCAGTGGGGCTTGTTGTTTTTGCTGTCACTCCTTCTGTCCCTGCTCTTTCTCAGCATTCATCTTCCGGCGGCGTTACTGCTCGGCCCGATGATCACCGGTATTCTGTTTAGTCTTCGCGGTATCTCACTAAAGCTTCCTCGCTGTACGTTCCTCGGCGCGCAAGCCATTCTTGGCTGTATGATCGCGCAGAATTTGTCAGGCTCATTATTAACGACGCTGGCGGCAAACTGGGTAGTGGTGCTGGCGGTTCTGCTGGTGACGCTGCTCTCCAGTACGGTCGTTGGCTGGTTACTGGTTCGCTACAGTTCACTCCCTGGCAATACCGGCGCGTGGGGCTCATCTCCCGGCGGTGCGGCGGCAATGGTCGCGATGGCGCAAGACTACGGCGCCGATATCCGCCTGGTCGCCTTTATGCAATATCTGCGGGTACTGTTTGTCGCTGGCGCAGCAGTGCTGGTGACGCGGTTTATCATGGGCGAAAGCGCAGAAGCCGTCAGCCAGCAGATTGAGTGGTTCCCGCCGCTGAGTGGCAATCTGTTCACGACGCTGCTATTAGCGGTGGTTGCCAGCGTTGTCGGTCGGGTGCTGCGCATTCCCTCCGGTACCATGCTGGTGCCGATGCTGGTAGGCGCCCTGCTGCACGCAAGCGGCGTGATGGTGATTGAACTGCCGGAATGGCTGCTGGCGATAGCGTATATGCTTATTGGCTGGCAGATTGGTCTCGGATTCGACAAGCAGGTCTTCTTTATGGCGCTGCGACCGTTGCCGCAAATCCTGCTCTCTATCTTCGCCCTGCTTGCCATTTGCGCAGCAATGGCCTGGGGAATGACCCACTATATGCAGATTGATTTTTTAACCGCCTATCTCGCCACCAGCCCCGGCGGGCTTGATACGGTTGCAGTCATTGCCGCCGGCAGTCACGCCGACATGTCGCTGATCATGGCGATGCAAACCCTGCGGCTGTTCAGTATTCTTCTCACTGGCCCTGCCATCGCCCGTTTTATTTCAGCCAAAGCGCCGCGACAAGCGCATTAATGCTGGCAATGTGGACACCAGTAGAATGGCCGTGAGGAGAGCGTGGTTTTCTCGATGATCCCGCCACAACGTTCGCAAGGTTCACCGTCGCGGTGAAACACCTTAAAGCGAAACAGCGCGCCATGATGCTTATTTTCATCGACCTGCCCACGCGTGGTGTAGGACAAGCGCGGAATATCCAGTAGCGCATACGCTAACGCCGTCAACTGCGTCTCGCTGAGATCGCGCGCTTTGTGATAACCGGTTATCCCCACCTGCCAGAGGATCTCCACCCGCAGATAGTTTCCCAGCCCAGCGAGAAAAGCCTGATCCAGCAACAGCCCGGAAAACTGGCGGTTGCGAAAACGCGGCGAGAGTAACCGGGCTTTCACCGCATCAGGGGTCAGACGCGGGTCCAGCACGTCCGGCCCAACCCGTTGCAGGAAGGGATGGGTAGTGAGCTGTTCCGGCGTCAACATCTCAATGTCAGACGCGCTATAAAGCAGAATGGTTTTATCCGCAGTTTGCAGTTTAACGCGCAGAATACGGGTGGTGTGCGGCATGTCGCCACTGTCCACCACGTGCCAGACGCCATACAGCTGATTATGGCTGTAGAGCGTCAGACCCGCGGAAAAATGGGTCAGCAACGCTTTGCCGCGCGTCTCCATCGCCGTGACGGTCTGCCCCACCAGTGTGGATTGATACGGTTTTAACTGCGCAAAGGCAAACCAGACATCCGTCAGGGGTTTGCCTTTGATCGCCGCCTCCAGGTTATCCGCCGCGCGGCGGATCTCCGGGCCTTCAGGCATGGTTCTGTCCTTATCTGAGAAGATTAGTGCGTGGCGCCACCTGTCACGGCGATGTCATCGTCAACCTGCAATGCGGTAGCGATCGCCACCTCCAGCGCCAGACGCACCGTTTCCGCCGCCATACTGGGCGCCCCCGGATGCGCCGCCGCCTGCTGCGGCAGATAAGGGATATGGATGAATCCCCCCTTCACCTCCGCGATGCCGCTCAGTTTGTGGAGCAATCCGTACATCACATGGTTGCAAACAAATGTCCCCGCCGTCTGTGAGACCGACGCTGGCACACCGGCTTCACGCATCGCCGCCACCATGGCTTTGACTGGCAGCGTGCTAAACCAGGCCGCTGGTCCACCAGCAACAATCGGCTCATCCACCGGCTGTTGGCCTTTATTATCCGGAATACGGGCGTCGTCGACGTTGATCGCCACGCGCTCAACGGTAATATCGGTCCGTCCGCCCGCCTGTCCGATGGCCAGCACCAGCGATGGAGAGAGCGTATCAATGGCGGAATTCAGCACACTGAGCGACTCGCCAAACACACACGGCAACTGACGCGCCACCACGCGGCACCCGGCGATGATAGCATTGTCGAGCTGCGAGACCACTTCCCAGGAAGGGTTAATCTGCTCGCCGCCGAAGGGCTCAAATCCGGTGATTAATACCGTTTTCATCCGTCCTCCTTACAGGAACATCAGGAAATACATCAGGAACACGTTGACTAGCAGCAGCAGTATGCCGGTTGGCACCTGCGCTTTAATGACCGCGTTTTTATCTGGCAGTTCCAGCAGCGCGGCGGGCACGATGTTGAAGTTTGCCGCCATCGGCGTCATCAGCGTACCGCAATAGCCGGAGAACATCCCGATAGCCGCCATCACCGCCGGGTTACCACCGTGCTGAAGCACCAGAATCGGAATGCCAATTCCCGCCGTGACAATCGGGAAGGCGGCAAACGCATTGCCCATCACCATCGTCAACAGCGCCATCCCAATGGTATACACCGCCACCGCGATAAAGCGGCTGTCGACGGCCAGATACTCTTGAGTAAGATACGAAATGCCACTGCCAACGCCTGCCGCCGTAAACAGCAGTCCTAACGTTGCGAGGATCTGCGGTAAAATAAATGCCCAGCCGATGGAATCCAGCAGGCGGCGCGCCTCCTGAATCGGCTGATGCACCCTCTCATGGGTCATTTTGATAGCCATACCGAGACCAATCAGTGAGCCTGCGGTCATCGAGAACAGCGTCACCAGCGTGGCATGATTACCCGGTCCAAACAGAGCGTCCTGCAACCCCGGAATGTGATTGAACATCAGTACGCCAATCACGGTGACGACCGGAATGGCCAGCGCCGGGTAAAACAGGCGGTTACCCAGACGCGTCGCGCTCTCTTCCCGCTGCTCGCGGGTGCGCTGATGATAACTGCCCAGCTTGACGCCGCCAAAACCGGCGATCAACGCCATGATCACCACCGCGACGCCGACGGCAATGTTGACTGTACGTTTGTCGCCCACCAGTTGATACGTCCAGTCGCCCAGCAGGAACAACAGCCCGTAGACGCCCCAGAATAACCCGGTCGTTAACCGACGCGGATTAGCTTTATCCTGCCAGGACATAATGGCGACAATCAGCAGCACGATCCCCGCCAGCCAGTAGAGGTAGCTTTGTTGAAAATTCATTGCGCCTCTCCTTTGCGGGTGTCAACAGAACCGGCTTTCGCCATTTCGCGTTGCAGATAGTTATCCAGCCGCCACAGGCGCGTACCGTGGATCACGAAGGCGCACAGGGCCGTTGGGATCCCCCATAAGGCAATGTGCAGCGGTTCGGTCTGAATACCGCCGGACTCCAGCATAAAGTTGTGCATGAAGATAATCGCGCCGAACGCGACGAAGATATCCTCACCAAAAAAAAGTCCCACGTTATCCGTCGCCGCCGACATCGCTCGCAACCGGTAGCGCACCGCGCCGGGCAATGCCCCGTACGTTTTCTCCGCCGCCCCTTCCGCCATAGGCGCTAACAACGGACGCACCATTTGCGGGTGACCGCCCAGGCTGGTCAGCCCCAGCGCAGCGGTGGCTTCACGAATAAACAGATAGACGATCAGCAAGCGACCTGATGTAGCGCTTTTAATCCTGGCAATCCACGCCTGGGCGCGCTCTTTCAGCCCGTGACGCTCGAGCAGGCCAATAACCGCCAGCGGTATCAGCAGGATAAACGGCAGGTTGCGGGTGTTGAGAAAACCTTCACCCAGCTTTTCGAGGATCGTGGCGATCGGCATTTGCGCCGCCAGTCCAGTGACGATCCCGGCGACAATAACCACCAGCACCGGGTTAAAACGTAAAAGAAATCCAACCACAATGACGGCGATGCCCATCAGTGGCCAGAGCGTTATTGCATCTCCCATAATCCATTCCTGTATGTTGTGTTTTGTTGTGGTGTTTTTATATGCGCAACCCCTCTATGGAGGCTGCGTCAGTGTGCTCAGGCAACAATGGTGATTCTGCGGGCTTCAAACGCCGAGCGTAAACGTCGGGCGAAGGCCAGCGCGTGTTCGCCATCGCCATGAATACAAACCGTTTGCGCCACCACGCTTGTCCATTCACCGGTAATGCTTTTCACGCGTCCGGTTTCCACCATTCCCAGCGTTTGCGCCAGCGACTGGTCCTCGTCTTCAATCAGCGCGCCCGGCTGCGTGCGTGGCACCAGACTGCCGTCCGCCTGATAACCGCGATCGGCGAACACTTCCTGGCGCGTGACGAGACCGTAACGCTCACCCGCGCGGACAAGCTCACTTCCCGCCAGGCCGACCAGAATCAGTGCCGGATCGCAGGCGTACACCGCTTTGGCAATGGCATCCGCCAGTTGCGGATCTTTCGCCGCCTGGTTGTAGAGCATGCCATGCGGTTTCACGTGCCGCATGACGCCCCCCTCCGCCCGGGCCATGGCCGCCAGCGCGCCGATTTGATACAGCGTTTGCGCGTAGACCGTTTCCGCAGGTAGCGTCATCGCCGTGCGGCCAAAGTTTTCCCGATCCGGAAAACTCGGGTGTGCCCCAATGGTTACGCCATTTTTCAGCGCCTCGCGCACGCTTGTCAGCATGGTTTGTGCATCGCCGGCATGAAAGCCGCAGGCAATGTTGGCCGATGAGACCAGCGTCAACAGTTCTCCATCGCTGGCGCAGCCTTCGCCGAGATCCGCATTTAAATCAATGTTCATCATTGAGTCGCCATGTGAGTTGTTCCAGATAGCGCTGTTGGTCCTGCCGCGCTTTCAGCGCCTCCTCCAGCGAACACTGAACAAAGTGAATGGGTTGGCCGAGCGGGATCTGCGCCAGATGGTACATGTCTGCCTCGATTATGCAGGCAATGCGCGGATAGCCGCCGGTCGTCTGGGCATCGTTCATCAATACAATCGGCTGACCGTTGTGCGGAACCTGAATCACGCCAGGCAGCAGACCGTGCGACACCAGTTCCCGATCCGTCATTCGCATCAGCGGTTGTCCCTGCAGGCGGTAGCCCATCCGGTTACTCTGCGGACTGAGATGCCACGGCGATCGCCAGAACGACTCCTGCGAAACGGCGTCAAATTCGTGGTATTCCGGCCCCGGCAGCGCCCGAATGCGATTCCCCCATAGCAGTTGTTTTACCCCTCGCGCTTCCAGGAACGTCCGTCGGGGTGTGCCGGTTGCCAGCCGGTCGCCGTCTTTCAGCAGGCGTCCTTCCAACCCGCCGATGCCCACTTTGAGATCGGTACTGCATGACCCCATCACTTCCGGCACGTCGATACCGCCCGCGACGGCAAGATAGCTGCGCATACCGTGCTGCGGACGTTTTAGCACCAGACGCTGGCCCGCTTTCACCGGCAGACGCCAGCCCGTCCAGACGGGGTGATTATCCAGCCGCGCTTCGCATCCCGCACCGGTCAGGGCAAACCAGCTGTCGGTTTCAAATTCCACAACCAGTTGTCCGAGGGTAATTTCCAACACCGGAGCACTGGCCTCATTACCCACTAACAGGTTAGCGATTTGCATCGCCGGTTTATCCAGCGCACCACAATGGCTAACGCCTGACTGACGAAAACCGTGACGACCGCCATCCTGAACGGAGGTGTACAATCCCGCGCGAATAACATTCAGCATACCCCCTCCTTCTGCGGGATAAAGCGCACGCTATCGCCAGGGCGCAGGAGAACCGGTTCCTCTTTTTTCGGGTCGAACAAGGCCTGCGAGGTATGACCAATCAACTGCCAGCCACCAGGCGTTGGCAGTGGATAAATACCGGTTTGCGGTCCGCCGATACCCACCGATCCAGCCGGAACGATCAGCCGCGGCTCAGCGCGCCTGGGCGTGTGCAGTTGTTCCGGTAAGCTACCGAGATACGGGAATCCCGGCTGAAAACCTAAAAACCAGACCACATACTCGACCGACGCGTGCAGCTCCACTACCTGCTTTTCGCTCAGGCCGCTGTGGCGGGCAACGTCCGCCAGATCGGGACCACCGGCGCCGCCGTAGGTCACCGGAATTTCGATATAGCGTGAGTCTGGCTCCAGCGCCTCACTCTCCTCCCACCAGCGTTGCAGGCGTTCAATCGCATCCAGCGCCAGCGTTTGCGGGTCGCGTAGGATCACGGTGATATTGTTCATTCCCGGAATCGCCTCGACCACGTTTGGCGTCTCAACCAAACGTTGCGCCAGACGCCAGATACGTTTCTGGCTCGCCAGCGTCACCGGCGGCTCAAGCTCCAGCACTACCGCCGTTTCACCTAACAGATAACAACGCGCTCGTTGCACTTGCGTTCCTCTTGTTTTTATTTATGCCGGGTTTGGAATATCAATAAACGTCACATCCAAATCGGTGTTCTCCGTCAACCATTCGCTGAGCGCACGGATCCCGCCACGTTCGGTGGCGTGATGCCCGGCGGCGTAAAAATGCAGTCCCTGTTCACGGGCTGAGTGGATGGTTTGTTCGGAAACTTCACCGGTGATAAAGGCGTCAACGCCAGCCTGCGCGGCGCTGTCGATGAAGCTTTGCCCGCCGCCAGTGCACCAGGCGACACGTTTGATAGTATCCGGCCCGGTATCACCGCACCATAACGGCCTGCGTCCAAGACGTGCTTCAATCCACGACGCCAGTTCCAGCCCAGGGACCGGCATCGTCAGTTCGCCCCAGGGAACCAGCGGCTCGATTTCACCCATCACGGTGATCCCCAACAGGGCCGCCAACTGTGCGTTGTTGCCCAGTTCGGGATGTGCATCCAGAGGGAGATGCCAGCCGTAGAGGTTAATGTCATTCGCCAGCAGCGTTTTCAGGCGATTGCGCTTCATCCCGCGAATCACCGGAGATTCGCCTTTCCAGAAATAGCCATGATGAACGATGACCGCATCAGCCTGCAGACGCACTGCTTCATCCAGTAACGCCTGACTGGCGGTCACACCGGTGACGATTTTTTGCACCGTTTCTTTGCCTTCAACCTGCAAACCGTTTGGCGCGTAGTCGCTGATGGCGGCGCTGTTCAGTTTCTCGTTGATCAGTTGTTCCAGTTCGGTGTTTTTCATCATCGATCCCTTGTTTATTTATGCACTCCGTTAACATAGCGTCCCTGTGGCGGTTCGTCGATAGACAATTATTAGCCATATTAAGAAACCATCACCCCGTTCTTAGCCATAAAAAAAGGGGCGTATTAACGCACCTCATTATGAATAGTTATGGCGTCAGGCCGCATAGCCACCGTTAGTTCTTTCGCGCGGCCTCATACGCGGCAAGCGTCTGCTGGCGCGCCAGTTTGTGATCGACAATCGGCTGCGGGTAGTCGAGCGTGATGCTTTCTTTCATCGCCCATTTCCACGGCTCGTGAATCGCCTTGCCCGGTACATCGCGCAACTCAGGGATCCACCGGCGGATAAACTCCCCGTCTCTGTCGAACTTTTCGCCCTGTGTCGTGGGGTTAAAAATGCGGAAATACGGCGCGGCGTCGGTTCCGGTAGAGGCCGCCCACTGCCAGCCGCCGTTATTCGCAGCGAGATCGCCATCAATCAGTTGCGACATGAAATAGCGTTCACCTTTACGCCAGTCAATCAGCAGATCTTTGACCAGGAAGCTGGCCGCAATCATCCGCAGACGGTTGTGCATCCAGCCGGTGACGTTCAGTTGCCGCATCGCCGCATCAACAATCGGATAACCCGTTCTCCCCTCCTCCCAGGCCTGTAAATCTTCCGCTCGATCCCGCCAGCGCACGCGATCGGTCCAGAGAATAAAGGGGCGGTGTTTGCACAGATTGGGATGGTACGTCATCAGATGGCGATAAAACTCACGCCAGATAAGTTCGTTCAGCCAGACACTGCCCGCGCCGCCGTCCAGCGCCTGCGGCTGTTCCGCCAGCAGGCGATGCAGACACTGGCGCGGCGATAAGCCACCGGTAGCAAGACTGGCGGATAAACGACTGGTGCCCTCAATGGCCGGGAAGTCGCGACATTCGTCGTACTCTCCTGCCCCCTGCTGGCAAAACTGGCGTAACCGGGCAATTGCGGCTTTTTCTTCGGCGGGAAAAAGGGCGGGGTCGAATTCCTGTTGCGGATAGTGAAGGTTAATTGGCACCAGTGCGGAAGAAACACTACCGTTCTCCCGGCGGGCCGGTGCGGATACGCACTCCGGCATCCCCTCCTTCAGCCGTTTTAACCAGGCGTTTTTAAACGGCGTGAAGACTTTATACATCTCATGATTTCCCGTCGTCACCGCACCTGGCGGCAGGATCACGCTGTCATCAAACCCTTCGCAAACCACATGCGGCAGCGCCTTTTCTACCGCCGCATCGCGTTCACGCTCGTTCACTTCATACTGATAGTTATAAAACAGGTGGCTGACGTCATGCTGTTCGCACACCGCTTTCACCGTTTCAATACTGCCTGCGAAGTCGTCGACTTCCTCAAACAGCAGCGGAATGCCCTTTTCCGCCAGTGCCTGTTGTAAAGCGTTTAGCTGAGCCTGGATAAAGGCGGCCTGACGCGGTGACATGACGTGATTCTTCCACTGCTCAGGCGTGGAGATAAATAACGCCACAACGTGCGCGGCGCGGTGGCGGCAGGCGGCGGCGAGGGCAAGATTGTCATGCAGACGGAGATCGCGACGAAACCAGACCAGATGGGTGGACATAACACTCCCGAATGAAAAAAATCAACTCCCGTAGCGCAGCCGCAGGGCTTCCGGCCAGGGATCAAAATAGCGTTGCCCGGAGAGATACGCATCCGGATATTCTGCCATATAGTGTTTGAGCAGCGTCACAGGCGCAAGCAGTGGCTGCGTAGCGCGTCGGTAACCGTCAATAAGGGAAGCCAACTCCTGCCGCTGACGGGCATTGAGCTGTTTGCGAAAATAGCCCTGAACGTGCATCAGGACATTGGTATGGTTACGCCGGGTGGCAGGATGGGACATCAGTTTCATCAGGCGCAGACGATATTCAATGAAAAAGTCATCAAGGCTTTCCCACTCGTAAAGCGCAGCGACAAAGCGCCCCAGCTCGCGGTATTCCGGCTGTGAATGGGCCAGCAGCAACAGTTTATAGCGGCTGTGATAGTCAATCAGCGCGCCACGCGTGAGTCCTTGTTGCCGCAATCCATGCAATTCATGCAGGGCATAAATCCGCGCGACAAAATTTTCCCGTAATTGTGGATCGTGCAATCGCCCGTCCTCTTCAACAGGGAGCCACGGGTAAGACGCCATCAGGACTGAGGTAAAGATACCGCGACCGGCTTTGCGATTGTTTTTCCCATCGGCGTCATAAACACGAACGCGTTCCATGCCGCAACTTGGGGATTTCGCACAGACAATATAGCCACAAAGGTGTTCGAAACGACTGACACGTTCTTCACTGAACGCGGTCATCGCCTGGGTTAAATCGCCCTCGCGCCGGTCACTGAAACGCAGTGCAATTGCCTCTTCCATTTTGACTAAGCGCAATGCAGGACGCGGCACCGGCAGGCCGATCGCCATTTCCGGACAGACGGGTTCAAAGTGCACCCACGGTGAAAGTTCTTCGACTGCAAAGGGCAGGCGTTTGTGTCCACCATCAAAGCGAACCGCCTCCCCTAACAAACAAGCGCTAATGCCAACAGGGATTTTCTCGCTCATGATGTCTCCTTTTCCATTTCTGAAATAAGTGTAGACACAGAGACATAAAAAAACCGCCACATTGCTGTTGGCGGTTTTTCTGAACGCGATGCGCTTAGTAGAAATCGCAGGTGGCTTTTTCAGCCTGATCCATCCACACCGGTTTATCGCTGGTTTTTGACCACACGCGGTGTAAATAGCTATAAAAACGGGCGCGGTCTTTCCAGAACAGCATGACCGGTAGTGCCAGCACCCCAGCCACGACGGCGAAAGTACGGCGTAACAATACAACATGTGCTGGATATTCTTTGTACAACTCCATGATTCTCTCCCCTTTATCTGGCCGGTAATCATCACCGGTAAAGTCAAATTGGTTATCTGCTGAAAATAGTACCGCTTTGCGTGTAATTTTACTACTCATCCGACCACTTATTTTTAGCTATTTACGCTTTATTTATCTTTATCGCGTAATTAAGTTACAAAAAAGTTAAATTAATACTAATCATTAGTTAAATAATGGTCTTTGCCATTTTTATACTTTTTTTACACCCCCGACGTCGATTTTTGCGAAATCTTTGCAGGCAGATATTTACGCTTTGTTTATCACATTTATGCCACGGGAGGTGCACTGTGAGTGCAGGCGTGATAATCGGCATCGTGCTGATTTTCTTATTATTAGGTTACCTGGTATATGCATTGATCAATGCGGAGGCGTTCTGATGGCTGCGCAAGGATTTTTACTCATCGCCAGTTTTCTGCTGATTCTGTTCGTGCTCGCCAGGCCGTTAGGCGCGGGCCTGGCACGGCTGATCGGCAACCATTCGCTGCCTGGTACCGCGAGGGTTGAACGCCTGATCTGGCGCGGTCTGGGCATTTCGACAGACGAGATGAACTGGAAGCAGTACCTGCTGGCGATCCTCGCGTTGAATGTGCTGGGGTTGACGCTCCTGTTCCTGCTGTTGTTGTGGCAACACCTTCTGCCGCTGAATCCACAGCAGTTGCCCGGTCTGCCCTGGCATCTGGCGCTTAATACGGCGGTGAGTTTTGTTACCAATACCAACTGGCAGGCTTACAGCGGGGAAACCACCTTAAGCTATTTCAGCCAGATGGCCGGGCTGACGGTACAAAACTTCCTGTCCGCCGCGACCGGCATTGCGGTGGTGTTCGCGCTGATCCGCGCCTTTACCCGCCAGAGCATGAATACGCTGGGCAATGCGTGGGTCGACCTGGTGCGTATTACCTTGTGGATTTTATGCCCCATCGCGCTGGTGATTGCGCTGTTCTTTATTCAGCAAGGCAGCCTGCAAAATCTGCTGCCCTATCAGACTTTCACTACTCTGGAAGGTGTGCAGCAACTGCTGCCGATGGGGCCGGTGGCCTCGCAGGAAGCCATCAAGATGCTGGGGACCAACGGCGGCGGCTTCTTTAACGCCAACTCGGCACACCCGTTCGAAAACCCCACCGCGCTGACCAACATGGTGCAAATGCTGGCCATCTTTTTAATTCCAGCCGCGCTCTGTTTCGCGTTTGGCGACGCGGCAGGCGATCGTCGCCAGGGGCGGATGTTGCTGTGGACCATGTCGCTCATCTTCATCGTCTGCGTCGCCGTGGTGATGTGGGCGGAGGTCCAGGGCAACCCCCATCTGCTGCAATTTGGCGCGGATTCCACTCTTAATATGGAAGGCAAAGAGAGCCGCTTTGGCGTGCTGGTGAGCAGTCTGTTTGCGGTGGTGACGACGGCAGCCTCATGCGGCGCGGTGATCGCCATGCACGACTCGTTTACCGCGCTGGGCGGCATGGTGCCAATGTGGCTGATGCAGATTGGCGAAGTGGTGTTCGGCGGCGTTGGTTCGGGCCTTTACGGCATGCTGTTGTTCGTGCTGCTGGCAGTGTTTATCGCCGGACTGATGATTGGCCGCACGCCAGAATACCTGGGCAAAAAGATCGACGTTCGCGAGATGAAAATGACCGCACTGGCGATTCTGGTCACCCCTGCGCTGGTTTTACTCGGCACCGCGCTTGCCATGATGACCGATGCGGGACGCAGCGCCATGCTCAACCCTGGCCCACACGGCTTTAGCGAAGTCCTGTACGCCGTCTCTTCCGCCGCCAACAACAACGGCAGCGCCTTTGCTGGTCTGAGCGCAAACACCCCGTTCTGGAACTGCCTGCTGGCGTTTTGCATGTTCGTCGGTCGCTTCGGGGTCATCATCCCGGTGATGGCGATTGCCGGATCGCTGGTGGTGAAAAAGAGCCAACCGGCCAGTCCCGGCACCCTGGCGACCCACGGCGCGCTGTTTGTCGGTTTACTGATCGGCACGGTGCTGTTAGTCGGCGCCCTAACCTTTATTCCTGCACTGGCGCTTGGCCCAGTCGCTGAACACCTTTCCTTACGCTAAGCGATGCGGAGCAAATGTTATGAGTCGCAAACAACTGGCGCTGTTCGAACCGTCTCTGGTCGCTCAGGCGCTGATGGACGCAGTGAAAAAATTAAGCCCACATACCCAGTGGCGCAACCCGGTGATGTTCATTGTCTGGATGGGTAGCCTGCTGACCACCGTGATTACCGTTGCGATGGCGACAGGACAGATGGCCGGCAGCGCGCTGTTTACCGGGGCGATCAGTCTGTGGCTGTGGGTCACTGTACTGTTTGCCAACTTTGCGGAAGCGCTCGCCGAAGGGCGCAGTAAAGCACAGGCCAACAGCCTCAAAGGAGTGAAAAAGACGGCCTTTGCCCGCAAACTGCGCGAGCCGAAGTACGGCGCGAAAATGGATCACGTTCCGGCCGATGAGCTACGCAAAGGCGACATCGTGCTGGTGGAAGCAGGTGATATCATTCCCTGTGACGGCGAAGTCATTGAAGGCGGCGCCTCCGTGGATGAAAGTGCGATTACCGGCGAGTCTGCGCCGGTCATCCGCGAATCCGGCGGCGATTTCGCCTCGGTGACTGGCGGGACGCGCATTCTCTCCGACTGGCTGGTGATCGAGTGTAGCGTGAACCCCGGCGAAACTTTCCTTGACCGGATGATCGCCATGGTCGAAGGCGCCCAGCGTCGTAAAACGCCCAACGAGATCGCCCTGACCATTCTGCTGGTAGCCCTGACGATTGTCTTTTTGCTGGCAACCGCCACGCTGTGGCCGTTTTCTGCCTGGGGCGGTCACGCGGTCAGCGTCACGGTGCTGGTCGCCCTGTTGGTTTGTCTGATCCCAACGACAATCGGCGGGTTACTCTCCGCGATTGGCGTCGCCGGGATGAGCCGTATGCTCGGTGCGAACGTCATCGCCACCAGTGGACGCGCGGTGGAAGCCGCAGGCGACGTGGACGTACTGCTGCTGGACAAAACCGGCACCATTACTCTCGGTAACCGTCAGGCCTCGGACTTCCTGCCTGCGCAGGGTGTCGACGAAAAAACGCTGGCCGACGCCGCACAGCTTTCGTCGTTAGCCGATGAGACGCCGGAAGGTCGCAGTATTGTGATCCTCGCCAAGCAGCGCTTTAATCTGCGCGAACGTGACGTGCAGTCGCTGCATGCCACCTTCGTCCCCTTTACCGCCCAGAGTCGTATGAGCGGTATTAACATCGACAACCGGATGATTCGTAAAGGTTCCGTCGACGCCATCCGTCGCCACATAGAAGCCAGCGGTGGCCAGTTCCCGGCGGATGTCGAGCAGAAAGTGGACAGCGTCGCCCGTCTGGGCGCCACGCCGCTCGTGGTGGTGGAAGGTTCCCGGGTGCTAGGCGTGATCGCGCTGAAAGATATCGTCAAAGGCGGGATAAAAGAGCGTTTTGCCCAGTTGCGTAAAATGGGCATTAAAACGGTGATGATCACTGGCGATAATCGCCTGACCGCCGCTGCCATCGCCGCCGAGGCGGGTGTGGATGACTTTCTTGCTGAAGCGACACCGGAAGCCAAGCTGGCGCTCATCCGCCAGTATCAGGCGGAAGGCCGCTTAGTGGCGATGACCGGTGATGGTACCAACGACGCCCCGGCGCTGGCCCAGGCCGATGTCGCGGTAGCAATGAACTCCGGTACGCAGGCGGCAAAAGAAGCGGGCAACATGGTCGATCTCGACTCTAACCCCACCAAGCTTATCGAAGTGGTGCACATCGGCAAACAGATGCTGATGACGCGTGGTTCACTGACCACGTTCAGTATCGCCAACGACGTGGCGAAGTATTTTGCGATCATTCCGGCCGCGTTCGCCGCGACCTATCCGCAACTGAATGCGCTGAACATCATGCGTCTGCATTCGCCGGACTCGGCCATTCTGAGTGCGGTGATCTTTAACGCCTTGATTATTGTCTTTCTGATCCCGCTGGCGCTGAAAGGCGTGAGCTACAAACCGCTTTCCGCCTCCGCCATGCTGCGCCGTAACCTGTGGATTTACGGTCTGGGGGGGCTGGTGGTGCCGTTTATTGGCATCAAAGTAATTGATTTGCTGCTGACCCTGCTGGGTCTGGTGTGAGGTGTCTGATGAGTGCTTTACGTCCGTTGTTTTCAACACTGATTTTCCTGCTGCTGCTGACGGGCGGTGCGTATCCGCTGCTGACCACCGCGCTGGGGCAATGGTGGTTCCCGTATCAGGCCAACGGTTCACTGATTCGGGATGAGCATGGGGTGCGGGGTTCTGCGCTGATCGGGCAGAACTTTACCTCTGAAGGCTATTTCCAGGGACGGCCTTCGGCCACCGCTGAAATGCCCTATAATCCCATGGCATCCGGCGGCAGTAATCTCGCCGCCAGTAACCCGGAACTGGATAAACAACTGCAAAACCGGGTCGCCACCCTGCGCGCCGCCAACCCGCAGGCCAGTCGTAACGTACCGGTGGAACTGGTTACTGCCTCCGCGAGCGGTCTGGACAACAACCTGACGCCCGCCGCGGTGGCGTGGCAAATCCCCCGCGTGGCGCAGGCTCGTCATCTGACCATTGAACAGGTGACGCAACGGGTTGCAGAATACACGCAGAAACCACTGGTGAGCTTTATCGGTCAACCGGTCGTAAATATTGTCGAACTCAATTTAGCGCTGGACAGCATGAATGGCGAATAGTGAACCAGTACGCCCCGATCCCGATCGCCTGCTTGAGCAGGCGGTCGCCCCCCATCGGGGAAAACTAAAAATCTTCTTCGGCGCCTGTGCGGGCGTCGGGAAAACCTGGTCGATGCTGGCTGAAGCCCAGCGCCTGCGCGCACAGGGACTCGACATCCTGATTGGCGTGGTGGAGACCCATGGACGCAAAGAGACCGCCGCCCTGCTGGAGGGTCTCAGCATTCTGCCGTTGAAACGCCAGGCGCGCCACGGACGTCATATCAGTGAATTCGATCTCGATGCCGCGCTCGCACGCCGTCCGGCGCTGATCTTAATGGATGAACTGGCGCACAGTAATGCGCCGGGTTCACGCCATCCCAAGCGCTGGCAGGACATTGAAGAACTGCTCGACGCCGGTATTGATGTCTTTACCACCGTCAACGTGCAGCATCTCGAAAGCCTGAACGATGTGGTCAGCGGCGTGACGGGGATTCAGGTGCGCGAAACCGTGCCGGATCCGTTTTTTGACGCTGCCGACGAGGTGGTGCTGGTCGATTTACCACCTGACGATCTGCGCCAGCGCCTGAAAGAGGGCAAAGTCTATATTGCGGGACAGGCCGAGCGTGCTATTGAACACTTTTTCCGTAAGGGTAATTTAATCGCGCTACGCGAACTGGCGCTGCGCCGCACCGCCGATCGGGTGGACGATCAGATGCGCGCCTGGCGCGGTCGTCCGGGTGAAGAGAAGGTCTGGCATACCCGCGACGCCATACTGCTCTGCATTGGTCACAACACCGGCAGTGAAAAACTGGTGCGTACTGCCGCACGACTGGCGTCGCGACTGGGCAGCATCTGGCACGCCGTCTACGTCGAAACCCCCGCGCTGCATCGCTTGCCGGAAAAGCAGCGGCGCAATATTCTGCACGCCCTGCGACTGGCGCAAGAGCTGGGCGCGGAGACCGCCACGCTATCCGATCCCAGCGAGGATAAAGCGGTGGTCCGCTACGCTCGCGAGCATAATCTGGGAAAAATAGTGCTGGGGCGGACGTCAACGCGACGCTGGTGGCACCGGGAGTCGTTTGCCGATCGGCTGGCGAAACGCGCCCCTGAGCTGGATTTGATGGTGGTCGCCCTCGATGAGCCACCGGTGCGGACGCTGTCGTCCCTGCCCGATACCCGCGCCTTTAAAGACAAGTGGCGGGTGCAAATTCAGGGCTGTCTGGTTGCCGTTGCACTCTGCGCTCTGACAACGTTTATCGCCAGCCAGTGGCTGGCCGCCTTTGATGCCGCAAACCTGGTGATGCTCTATCTGCTCGGTGTGGTGGTCATCGCTCTCTTCTATGGTCGCTGGCCATCGGCGT
Source organism: Citrobacter sp. CFNIH10 (assembly GCF_002934585.1). Lineage (NCBI taxonomy): Bacteria > Pseudomonadati > Pseudomonadota > Gammaproteobacteria > Enterobacterales > Enterobacteriaceae > Citrobacter > Citrobacter sp. CFNIH10. The sequence goes on along the minus strand of NZ_CP026216.1, from coordinate 2,834,813 downwards.
TTTCCACCTTTATTGGCGTGGTCAGCTTTGATCTGTTCTTCATTGCGCCGCGCGGCACGCTCGCCGTCTCGGACGTGCAGTATCTCCTCACCTTCGGCGTCATGCTGACGGTTGGACTGGTCGTGGGTAACCTGACGGCGGGCGTGCGCTATCAGGCTCGCGTTGCGCGCTACCGGGAACAGCGAACTCGTCATCTTTATGAGATGTCGAAAGCGTTGGCGATGGGGCGCAGTGCGCAAGACATCGCCAGTACCAGCGAACAATTTATTGCCTCCACCTTTCATGCCCGCAGCCAGATTTTATTGCCGAATGAAGAGGGCAAACTGGCCGCCCTCACCCACCAGCAGGGAATGACCCCCTGGGATGATGCTATTGCCCGCTGGAGCTTTGATAAAGGGTTACCGGCAGGCGCTGGCACCGATACCCTGCCAGGCGTGCCGTACCAGATCCTGCCGTTACGCAGCGCCGACAAAACCCACGGCCTGGTGGTTGTCGAACCCGGCAATCTGCGTCAGTTAATGATCCCCGAGCAGCAGCGACTGTTGGAAACCTTCACTTTGCTGGTGGCGAATGCGCTGGAACGTCTGACCTTAACGGCCAGCGAAGAGCAGGCGCGGCTGGCCAGCGAACGGGAAAGCCTGCGCAACGCTCTGCTCGCGGCACTTTCTCACGACCTGCGCACCCCGCTGACCGTGCTGTTTGGTCAGGCGGAAATCCTCACGCTCGACCTCGCCAGCGAAGGCTCGCCTCATGCCAGACAGGCCAGCGAAATTCGCCAGCATGTACTGAATACCACCCGTCTGGTGAATAACCTGTTGGATATGGCGCGGATTCAGTCTGGTGGTTTCAACCTCAAAAAAGAGTGGCTGACGCTGGAAGAAGTAGTGGGCAGCGCGCTGAAAATGCTGGAGCCAGGCCTGGTTCATCCGGTAAACCTTTCCCTGCCCGCGCCGCTGACTCTCATTCACGTCGATGGCCCCCTGTTCGAACGGGTACTGATTAATCTGCTGGAGAATGCCATTAAATATGCCGGACCGCAGGCGGAGATCGGCATCGACGCGCACGTTGAAGACGAACATCTGCAACTCGACGTCTGGGATAATGGGCCAGGCATTCCACAAGGACAGGAGCAGCGCGTGTTCGATAAATTCTCACGGGGGAACAAAGAGTCAGCGGTGCCGGGCGTCGGGCTGGGGCTGGCCATTTGTCGGGCGATAGTGGAAGTGCATGGCGGGTCAATTGCCGTCTATAATCGCCCTCAGGGCGGTGCCTGTTTCCGTGTTACACTGAGGCAAGACGCTCCACCAGAACTTGAAGATTTTCATGAGGATATGTGACAAACGTTCTGATTGTTGAAGATGAGCAGGCCATTCGCCGCTTTCTGCGTACCGCGCTGGAAGCCGATGGGTTGCGCGTGTACGACGCCGAGACGCTTCAGCGTGGTTTGCTGGAAGCGGCAACGCGCAAGCCCGATCTCATTATTCTCGATCTCGGCCTGCCGGATGGTGACGGCATCGATTTCATTCGCGACCTGCGACAGTGGAGCGCCGTCCCGGTGATCGTGCTCTCTGCACGTAGCGAAGAGAGCGATAAAATTGCCGCGCTCGACGCCGGTGCCGACGACTACCTGAGCAAACCGTTTGGCATTGGCGAGTTACAGGCACGTCTGCGCGTCGCCCTGCGCCGTCATTCTGCAACGCCCTCTCCTGAGCCAGTGGTACGCTTTTCCGATGTGGTCGTCGATCTCGCCGCGCATCTGATTCATCGCGGAGAAACAGAAATCCATTTAACACCGATTGAGTTTCGCCTGCTGGCCGTGTTGCTCAACAACGCCGGGAAAGTGCTGACCCAGCGCCAGTTGTTGAACCAGGTCTGGGGACCGAACGCCGTCGAGCACAGCCATTATTTGCGTATTTATATGGGTCACCTGCGACAAAAACTGGAGCGTGATCCCGCGCGCCCCCGCCACTTTATTACCGAAACCGGTATTGGCTATCGTTTTATGCCATGAATGGTTATTCATTATTTTTAAATAAATCTTAAAATTAATTTTTATTATTCTTACTTAGCCGAAATTATATTATTTCGGGTATTTAAGATTTTCCACAAAATTAAAAAATACAGAATTATAACAAATAATAAACAAAACGATATCTTATCGCCAGCCATGCATAAAAAACGACTAAATATTTTGCGAATGATCGTTTTTTATTGATCTCCTTCACGGATCAGGCCGTTTTCCTGGATAAAATACCTTCACCTTCTACTGATAAAGAAAAGGTAATCAAAATGGAAAACAATAGCCGTACTATGCCACATATCAGGCGGACAACACATATTATGATGTTTGCCCACCGTAATAGTTTTGACTTTCATTTCTTTAATGCCCGTTAGTCTTTCGACTATGGGCACTCCAGCATACAGGTCTTCCTGACTCGCTGTATCGCAGGCTCACGCCTGTATTCCTCAGTGCTCACTCTGCTTAAGCCTTGATTTGCCTGTGACCGGACAGGTAAGGTTTTTTGCATCCTGAAAAAAAGCAATTTACTGATTTATTTATCAGGGGACACACTTTGCTTTTATTCCGGCGTTATCAGTTTCTCATTCGGGAAATTGAGGACCTGCTATTATCTGAAAATAAAGAGATGAAAATGTCTGAATTAAAAATTGCCGTGAGTCGTTCTTGCCCTGACTGTTTTTCTACACAACGCACGATTGTGAATGTTGATGAAAGTAATTTTATTGATGTCGCTGCCGTCGTGTTGTCTGTCAATGATATTGAACGTGGGAAGCTCGATGAAATTGACGCGACCGGATACGGTATTCCGGTATTTATCGCAACCGAAGAGGAAGAGCGCGTTCCGGCAGAACATCTGCCGCGCATTTCGGGCGTATTCGAATGCAATGAAGCCCGTACCGCTTTCTACGGTCGTCAGTTAGAAACGGCAGCCAGTCATTACGAAACACAATTACGACCACCGTTCTTCCGCGCGCTGGTTGATTATGTAAACCAGGGAAACAGCGCCTTCGACTGCCCAGGACATCAGGGCGGCGAGTTTTTCCGCCGTCACCCGGCAGGTAACCAGTTCGTGGAATATTTCGGCGAAACGCTTTTCCGCTCCGACCTGTGCAATGCTGACGTAGCAATGGGCGATTTGCTGATCCATGAAGGCGCACCGTGCATCGCTCAGCAACATGCCGCGAAGGTTTTTAATGCCGATAAAACCTACTTTGTGTTAAACGGAACCTCTTCGTCTAACAAAGTGGTGCTGAACGCACTGCTGACTCCGGGCGATCTGGTGCTCTTCGACCGTAACAACCACAAGTCAAACCACCACGGCGCGTTATTGCAGGCGGGCGCAACGCCGGTCTATCTGGAAACCGCACGTAACCCGTACGGCTTTATCGGCGGGATCGATGCCCACTGTTTTGAAGAAAGCTACCTGCGCGAACTGGTCAGCGAAGTGGCGCCGCAACGGGCTCGTGACGCACGTCCATTCCGTCTTGCTGTTATCCAGTTGGGCACCTACGACGGCACGATTTATAACGCCCGTCAGGTGGTGGATAAAATTGGTCACCTTTGCGATTACATTCTGTTCGATTCCGCCTGGGTGGGCTATGAGCAGTTTATCCCGATGATGGCGGATTGTTCTCCGCTGCTGCTGGAACTGAACGAAAACGATCCGGGTATTCTGGTAACGCAGTCCGTTCACAAACAGCAAGCGGGCTTCTCCCAGACCTCGCAAATTCACAAAAAAGACAGCCATATCAAAGGTCAGCCGCGCTATGTGCCGCATAAACGCATGAATAACGCGTTCATGATGCACGCCTCCACCAGCCCGTTCTATCCACTGTTTGCCGCACTGGATATTAACGCCAAAATGCACGAAGGCGTCAGTGGCCGCAACATGTGGATGGACTGTGTCGCCAACGGTATCGACGCCCGTAAGCTGATCCTTGATAACTGCCATCATATCCGTCCCTTTGTTCCGGAACTGGTTGATGGCAAACCGTGGCAGTCTTATCCGACTGCGGAAATCGCCAACGATCTGCGCTTTTTCCACTTCGTCCCTGGCGAACACTGGCATGCGTTTGAAGGTTACGCCGAGCATCAATACTTTGTTGACCCTTGCAAACTGTTGTTGACCACTCCTGGTATCAACGCACGCAATGGCGAGTACGACACCTTCGGCGTCCCGGCGACTATTCTTGCCAACTTCCTGCGTGAAAACGGCGTGGTCCCGGAAAAATGCGACCTCAACTCGATCCTGTTCCTGCTGACCCCGGCGGAAGACATGGCGAAACTGCAACAACTCGTCGCCCTGCTGGTGCGCTTCGAGCGCCTGCTGGAATCTGACGCACCGCTGGCGGACGTTCTGCCGTCTATCTACAAACAGCACGAAGCGCGTTATGCCGGTTACACCCTGCGCCAGTTGTGTCAGGAGATGCACGACCTGTATGCGCGTCACAACGTGAAACAACTGCAAAAAGAGATGTTCCGCAAGTCCCATTTCCCGCGCGTCAGCATGAACCCACAAGATGCCAACTACGCCTATCTGCGTGGTGAGGTGGATCTGGTGCCGCTGCCTGAGGCCGAAGGCCGTATTGCCGCTGAAGGCGCGCTCCCTTACCCGCCGGGTGTGCTGTGCGTGGTTCCTGGGGAAGTCTGGGGCGGTGCGGTACTGCGTTACTTCAGCGCACTGGAAGAAGGGATCAACCTGCTGCCCGGTTTCGCGCCGGAACTTCAGGGTGTGTACATCAACGAGTGCGATGGTCGCAAACAGGTGTGGTGCTACGTGATTAAACCGCGTGAAGCACAAAGCGACCTGTTGAAAGGAGAAGCATTATGAGTAAAGCCAAATCCAATAAAATGGGCGTGATGCAGCTCACCATCCTGACCATGGTCAATATGATGGGCTCCGGGATCATCATGCTGCCGACCAAACTGGCTGAAGTCGGCACCATTTCGATTATCTCCTGGCTGGTGACAGCCGTCGGGTCCATGGCGCTGGCCTGGGCGTTCGCCAAGTGCGGAATGTTCAGCCGTAAAGCCGGCGGGATGGGGGGCTACGCAGAATATGCGTTTGGTAAATCCGGTAACTTTATGGCGAACTACACCTATGGGGTATCGCTGTTGATTGCCAACGTCGCCATTGCCATCTCCGCCGTGGGTTACGGTACCGAACTTTTCGGCGCCACCCTCTCCCCGGTGCAAATCGGTCTCGCCACCATCGGCGTACTGTGGATCTGTACGGTCGCGAACTTTGGCGGTGCGCGCATTACCGGACAGATCAGTAGCATTACCGTCTGGGGGGTGATCATTCCGGTGGTCGGTCTGTGCATTATCGGCTGGTTCTGGTTTAGCCCGACGCTGTATGCCAACTCGTGGAACCCGCATCATGTACCGTTCTTTACCGCCGTCGGTTCCTCTATCGCCATGACGCTGTGGGCGTTCCTTGGTCTGGAATCCGCCTGTGCGAACGCGGAAGTGGTGGAAAACCCGGAGAAGAACGTACCGATTGCCGTACTGGGCGGGACGCTGGGCGCGGCGGTGATCTACATCGTCTCTACCAACGTGATTGCCGGGATTGTGCCTAACATGGATCTGGCTAACTCCACCGCACCGTTTGGTCTGGCGTTCGCGCAGATGTTCACACCGGAAGTGGGTAAAGTGATCATGGCGCTGATGATCATGTCCTGCTGTGGTTCATTGCTGGGCTGGCAATTCACCATTGCGCAGGTCTTTAAATCCTCTGCCGATGAAGGCTATTTCCCGAAAATCTTTTCTCGCGTGACCAAAGTCGATGCGCCGGTTCAGGGTATGCTGACGATTGTTATCATCCAGAGTGGCTTATCGCTGATGACCATCAGCCCATCGCTGAACAGCCAGTTTAACGTGCTGGTCAACCTGGCCGTGGTGACGAATATCATTCCGTATATTCTGTCGATGGCCGCACTGGTGATCATCCAGAGAGTGGCGAACGTTCCGCCGTCAAAGGCGAAGATGGCAAACTTTGTCGCCTTCATCGGTGCGATGTACAGCTTCTATGCGCTCTACTCGTCAGGTGAAGAAGCGATGTTGTATGGTTCCATCGTGACCTTCCTCGGCTGGACGCTGTACGGCCTGGTATCACCACGCTTTGAACTGAAGAATAAACACGGTTAAGGCTAGCCAAACAAAAAAAGGAGCCTTTCGGCTCCTTTTTTAATTCAGTGGTACAACTCAGGCGTTTTTCAGCACTTCGCTGACGATTTCGACCGCTTCTTTCTCGATCTGCTTGCGATGTTCTTCGCCAAGGAAGCTCTCGCAATAGATCTTGTACGCATCTTCCGTACCCGACGGGCGTGCCGCGAACCAACCATTGTCAGTCATGACTTTCAGACCGCCAATCGACGCACCGTTACCGGGTGCCGCCGTCAGACGTGCTGTGATCGGGTCTCCAGCCAGCGTACTGGCGCTGACCATCTCCGGAGACAGTTTCGACAGCGCCGCTTTCTGTGCCGATGTTGCGCCAGCTTGCAGACGGTTGTAGCTCGGCGCACCAAAACGGGCGGCAAGCTCGTTGTAGTGCTCCTGCGGGTTCTTCCCGGTGACGGCAGTAATTTCTGCTGCCAGCAGACACATGATGATCCCGTCTTTATCAGTAGACCACGGCGTACCGTCGAAACGCAGGAAGGATGCCCCCGCGCTCTCTTCGCCGCCAAAGCCGAAGCTGCCGTCAAACAGACCATCAACAAACCATTTAAAGCCCACCGGAACTTCAACCAGTTTACGCCCCAGATCGTTAACCACGCGGTCAATCATTGCCGACGAAACCAGCGTCTTACCGACAGCCACGTCTTTGCCCCACTGCGGACGATGCTGGAACAGGTAGTTGATAGCCACCGCCAGGTAGTGGTTTGGATTCATCAGCCCCGCCGGAGTGACGATACCGTGACGGTCATAATCCGGATCGTTGGCGAACGCCAGGTCGAACTTATCACGCAGCGCCAACAAACCGGCCATGGCACATTCAGACGAACAGTCCATACGGATTGCGCCATCTTTATCGAGATGCATAAAGCGGAAAGTCTGATCAACCTGATCGTTTACGATGGTCAGATTCAGTTTGTAATGCTCTGCGATACGCTTCCAGTATTCAATACCGGAGCCGCCCAGCGGATCCACACCCAGCGTCAGGCCGGCTTTCTGAATCGCCGCCATATCGACGATATCTGCCAGCCCCTCAACAAACGGCTGTACCAGGTCCTGCTCTTTGACATGACCGGACGCCAGCGCTGCATCCAGAGAAATGCGCTTCACGCCTTTCAGATCGTCAGCCAGCAGCGCATTCGCCCGATCTTCCACCACTTTCGTGACGTTGGTATCTGCCGGGCCACCATTAGGCGGGTTGTATTTAATGCCACCATCTTCTGGCGGGTTGTGGGACGGGGTAATCACAATACCGTCAGCCAGTGGACCGCCTTTTTTGTTGTGAACCAGAATGGCATTTGACACAGCGGGTGTTGGGGTAAAACCGTTGTTCTCCTGAACAATCACATCAACACCGTTCGCGGCAAGCACTTCCAGCACGGAGATAAACGCCGGTTCAGACAGTGCATGGGTATCTTTCCCCACGTAGCATGGACCCGTAATACCATTTTTTGCACGTTCTTCCGCGATAGCCTGCGCAATCGCCAGAATGTGGGGTTCGTTGAAGCTATGACGGCCTGCACTGCCACGGTGTCCGGAGGTGCCGAACTTCACCGCGTGTTCCGCATTTCCTTTTGCGGGCTTCAGTACATAGTATTGTGACGTCAGTTGCGCGACGTTAATCAAATCACTCTGTTGCGCAGGTTTACCTGCACGGTCGTGGATTGCCATTGCCTGGTCCTTTTCTGCATGGATTAAATTGTTCCGCAAACCTTTTCAATCAATTCCGCCGGGAATTGCATTGACTGCATGATGTGCTCAATCATGCTGCATTTACGGCCGGTGTTGGTGTTGGTGATCACCCAATACGGCGTGCCGGGCACGTGTTTTGGTTTGGTTTGGTTACCGTTTTTCAGTAGCGTCTGTTCATCAGCCGCGAAGTAGACACGCGTACGGCCATGCAACGATTCGGTTGCCTCAGCAAACGCGTGCTGATCCAGTGTATAGAGTGTAGTCAGCACCAGCATAAAGCGGTTAACGGCCTTCTTCTGTTCCGCATATTCATCGGACAGAAGCAGTTCACGCATAGCGCGCACTTTATCTTTGACAAGATTGACGGGTTTCGCCTCAGCAACAACCGGTTGCGCAGCGCGAACCTCTTTTGTCACTGGCGTGACGGGCTGTGATGCGGCGGAAAACTTCAACATACGCCGTAAAATCTCGGATGCGCTCTCGCCGATATGCTTCGTGTGGCTGGCAATATAGCTGTAGAGTTCATCATCAACTTCAATCGTTTTCATCTTAATCCAGTGCGGTGTCTTATCTGATCTGAAATACAAATCGTTGGGAGTATAGGAGCAAATCCCAACAGCGAATAGCGTCAAACCCGGCTGAACAAAAAACTCGGAGAAAACCGAAGTGGTTGCAGCCCAGTGGCAGAATGGTCAACATAATACCCTAACCCGACAGAGCGAAAAAAAGAACTTTGCCATGAAATTGAATATCCGAGCGCAATCCGCACAAAACCTGCACAATAATTCTCCCATCGTACTGGTTCACGGTTTATTTGGCAGTCTGGACAATCTGGGCGTGCTTGCTCGTGACCTGGTGAACGACCATGACATCATCCAGGTCGATATGCGTAACCACGGTCTCTCTCCTCGCGACCCGGTGATGAACTACCCGGCGATGGCGCAGGATCTACTGGATACGCTGGATGCGCAACACATCGAAAAAGCCACCTTCATTGGCCACTCTATGGGGGGTAAAGCGGTGATGGCGCTCAGCGCGCTGGCACCGGAACGCATCGATCGCTTAGTGGCTATCGATATCGCCCCGGTGGATTACCATGTCCGCCGCCACGACGAAATTTTCGCGGCTATCAACGCGGTGACGGCATCAGCGGCAAAAACTCGCCAGCAGGCGGCAGCGGTCATGCGCGAACATCTTAATGAAGAAGGCGTGATTCAATTTTTGCTGAAATCGTATGTTGACGGCGAGTGGCGCTTCAACGTGCCGGTACTGTGGGAACAATATCCGCATATCGTCGGCTGGGAGACAATACCCGCCTGGAATCATCCGGCGCTGTTTATCCCCGGCGGCAACTCCCCATACGTCACCGAGGCGTATCGCGACGATTTACTGGCACAGTTTCCGCAAGCACGTGCGCATGTGATTGCCGGGGCCGGTCACTGGGTGCATGCCGAAAAACCGGAGGCGGTGTTGCGCGCCATCCGTCGTTATCTTAATGAAACAGCTAACTGATTAAAAACTCAGCGTCCGTGCGCGATTACGCGTGTGAACGTTGGCGCGCCTCATTCGCTGATGTATGATGGCGCGCTATCCATCCGGGCAGAGGCCTGGCTGATTGTTTCCCCGAAGTCACCAATATCATGGCCAAAGAACAAACGGACCGTACGACACTAGATCTGTTCGCGCACGAGCGTCGCCCGGGACGACCGAAAACCAATCCGCTTTCACGCGATGAACAGCTGCGCATTAATAAGCGTAATCAACTCAAACGCGACAAAGTTCGCGGTCTTAAGCGTGTCGAACTCAAACTCAACGCAGAAGCTGTTGACGCGTTGAATGAGCTGGCGGAATCCCGAGAGATGAGCCGCAGTGAACTGATCGAAGAGATATTGATGGCCCAACTGGCAACGCTACGCGGCCAGGATCTCGCCTGAAATTATCCTCTCTCCCACTTTCGTGTAGCATGGAGTGCACTCGTATGCGTTTGCTATTTCCGCATACCTGACTGTTCTGCTATGATTGCCCTTATCTGTGGGCAATTCGCCACCACCATTTCAATAAGTTTCAAGAGGTTACTTTACTCATGGCAATCACTGGCATCTTTTTCGGCAGCGACACCGGGAATACCGAAAATATCGCAAAAATGATTCAAAAACAGCTTGGTAAAGACGTTGCCGATGTGCATGACATTGCAAAAAGCAGCAAGGAAGATCTCGAAAGTTATGACATTCTGCTGCTTGGCATCCCAACCTGGTACTACGGTGAAGCGCAGTGTGACTGGGACGACTTCTTCCCTACCCTCGAAGACATCGATTTTAACGGCAAACTGGTCGCACTGTTCGGCTGTGGCGATCAGGAAGATTATGCAGAATACTTCTGCGACGCGTTAGGCACAATCCGCGATATCATTGAGCCGCGCGGTGCAACCATCGTGGGTCACTGGCCGACCGCTGGCTATCATTTTGAAGCCTCCAAAGGTCTGGCGGATGATGACCATTTTGTCGGTCTGGCGATTGACGAAGACCGTCAGCCGGAACTGACCGCCGAGCGCGTGGAAAAATGGGTGAAGCAGATCTCTGAAGAATTGCACCTTGATGAGATCATCAACGCCTGATGTACGGCGGCGCAGACAAGGTTTGCGCCGCATCAATAGACAGAACCAATCAAAATAATTGCTACAAATTTGTAACTTTCTTGCCCATCCCTGTACAATGTGCGGGAGTTTTTAGGTGGCGCTCTCATTTCCAGGCAATACCGACTATTTATTAACATTTGCCAGAGGCTTGCAGTTTTCATTTAGACACGGCAGTCCTATAATGAAACGCATTATCCCGAGTGCAATTTCTGTCACTTCTTGTATGAAGTGAATCGTTTAGCAACAGGACAGATTCCGCATGACTGACAACAATACCGCATTAAAGAAGGCTGGCCTGAAAGTAACGCTTCCACGTTTAAAGATTCTGGAAGTTCTTCAGGGACCGGATAACCATCACGTCAGTGCGGAAGATTTATACAAACGACTGATCGACATGGGTGAAGAAATTGGTCTGGCGACCGTGTATCGCGTGCTGAACCAGTTTGATGACGCCGGTATCGTAACCCGCCACAATTTTGAAGGCGGCAAATCCGTTTTCGAGCTGACCCAGCAGCATCATCACGATCACCTGATTTGCCTTGATTGCGGCAAAGTGATCGAATTTAGCGATGAGTCTATTGAAGCGCGCCAGCGTGAGATCGCGTCGAAGCATGGCATTCGTCTGACGAACCATAGCCTCTACCTCTATGGCCACTGCGCTGAAGGCGATTGCCGCGAAAACGAACACGCGCATGACGCGAAATAATCTGCATTATTCTGAAAAGCCAACCTGCCGGTTGGCTTTTTTTATGCCTGCCATTCCCTACTCAGCGCTTTCTTCTGCCTGCATGTTGCTTTAATGTAAAATATATCACCCTGCTTCGTCCGGAGAATCGAAATGGAACTTCGCCAGCTACGTTACTTTGTCCGTATTGTAGAAACCGGCAGTATGGGCAGCGCGGCGCTCGATCTCGACATCGGCGTGTCCGCCCTGAGCCAGCAGATGACGCGGCTGGAAAACGAACTCGCGATCCGCCTGTTGCAGCGAACCTCGCGCGGCGTCACGCCCACTAACGCCGGTCTGGCCTTTTACTCGCAGGCACAACTGGCGCTACGCCACGCCGATGATGCGATCCTGGCCGCTCGCGAGGCGCGTCTTTCGGGACACGTCAGCGTCGGCATGGCCCCCAGCACCGCCTCCATCCTGGGAATACCGTTTATTCATGCCATGCGGGAATATTACGCCGACGTTCGCCTGCATGTGGTGGAAAGCCTGTCGGGTAATCTGGAACGGATGATCAACACGCGCCAGATTGATCTGGCGGTCGTGTTTCAAAAAGAGAAGATCCTGCGCTGGAGCGCCAGACCGGTTCTTGAGGAGCGCCTGTTTCTGATTGGCACACACGAGCTGCTGGCGGATATTCCGGATGACACCATAACGCCTGCTCAACTGGCGAATATTCCCCTGATCATGCCAAGCCAGGGACACGGCCTGCGTGGCAGACTGGAAGCCATCTGTCAGGAACACGGACTGAAGGTCGATATTGCCACGGAAATTGACGGCCTGACGTTACTGATGCGCGCCGTTGGCAGCGGACTCGGCGCCACGCTGCAACCCGGTGCAGCCATTTCGCATCTTGAGAGGGAAGCGCTAAGAGTGATCGGCGTCCATAATCCTGTCCTCAGCCGCCCCAATTTTCTGGTCAGTCTGTCGGACGATGAACTCACCCCTGCCGGTCTTGCAGCCCGCGTAATACTCACAAAAGTCATGCGTGAACTCGTTGAAACCGGTCATTGGCCGGGCGCAACCCTTTACGCTCCCTAAACCCCTCTTTAGCTATTCGTCATAGCGCCCATACAATCAGCACGTATACATTTCAATTACAAATTTAACAAATAGTTAAATGGTAATGGAGTAGACGATGGTTGATGTACTGGTGATTGGCGGTGGTAATGCCGCGTTATGTGCCGCCTTAACCGCCCGTGAGGCAGGAGCTTCCGTGCTGCTGTTAGAGGCTGCGCCCCGGGAATGGCGCGGCGGGAATTCCCAACACACGCGCAATTTACGCTGTATGCACGATGCGCCACAGGATGTGCTGGTCGAGAGTTATCCCGAAGAGGAGTTCTGGCAGGATCTCTGGCGTGTCACCGAAGGCAATACCAATGAAGCGTTGGCGCGACTGGTGATCCGGACCTCTTCCCAGTGTCGCGACTGGATGCGTCAGCACGGCGTTAATTTTCAGCCTCCGCTCTCTGGCGCGCTGCACGTGGCGCGTACCAATGCCTTCTTCATGGGCGGCGGTAAAGCCCTCGTGAACGCCTATTACCGCAGCGCAGAAAAGCTGGGGGTACAGATTCGCTACAACACGCCGGTACAGGCACTTGAATTGCACAACGGCGAATTCATCGCAGCCCTGGCAGGCCACGAGCGCATTGAGGCGAAAGCCTGCGTACTCGCCGCCGGTGGATTTGAATCCAACCGCGAATGGCTGCGCGACGCCTGGGGAGAGAACGCTCGTGGCGAATGGCCAGCCGATAACTTCCTCATTCGCGGCACCCGCTTTAATCAGGGCGTCTTGCTCAAATTTATGATCGATGCCGGTGCTGACATTATCGGCGATCCGTCTCAGTCCCACTGTGTGGCAATTGATGCCCGGGCCCCGTTGTACGACGGCGGCATTTGTACCCGCGTGGATTGCGTCTCACTGGGTGTGGTAGTCAACCGGGACGCGGAGCGCTTTTACGATGAAGGCGAAGATTTCTGGCCGAAACGCTATGCCATCTGGGGGCGTCTGGTTGCCCACCAGCCGGGGCAGATTGGCTACTCCATTATCGACAGCAAAGCGATCGGTCACTTTATGCCGCCGGTTTTCCCCGGCGCACAGGCCAATACGCTGAGTGAACTGGCCCGCCAGTTGGGGCTGGATCCCGAACGCTTTACCCATACCGTGGAGCACTACAATCAGGCCTGTCAGCCGGGTCAGTTTGATCACACGAAGCTGGACAACTGCGCGACGCAGGGCCTGACGCCACCGAAAACGCACTGGGCGCGGCCTATTGATACGCCCCCCTACTACGGTTATGCCCTGCGACCGGGGATCACCTTTACCTACCTGGGACTGAAAGTGAATGAACACGCTGCGGTTCACTTCGCAGGCACCCCCAGCCGTAACCTGTTCGTTGCCGGTGAGATGATGGCTGGCAACGTACTGGGCAAGGGCTATACCGCCGGTGTCGGCATGTCCATCGGCACCACGTTTGGTCGCATCGCAGGTAAAGAAGCCGCGCAGGCAGCACGTAAGGAGGCGCATCATGAAGCAGCTTGAAAAACTGATCATCGAGGCCAAAATTCTCACCGAGCCAGAAGCTGAAGTCGAGCGGGTGATGCAGGTGTGTAATGCCTGTCGCTATTGCGAAGGGTTTTGCGCCGTGTTCCCGGCGATGACGCAACGGCTGGAATTTGGCAAAGCGGACATTAACTATCTGGCAAACCTGTGCCATAACTGCGGCGCCTGTCTGCACGCCTGCCAGTATGCGCCGCCCCATGAGTTTGCGATCAACGTGCCGAAAGCAATGGCGGAAGTGCGTCTGGAAACGTATCAACACTACGCACAACCGGCGGCCTTCGGAGCGCTGTATCGCCAGGCTGGCGTTACCGTGACGCTGGCACTGGTCTTTAGTCTGATCCTCTTTTTACTCCTCGCGATGGGGCTGAAGGGATCGCTACTCCATCCGCCGCTGGCCGGTGATTTCTACCAAATCTTCCCGCACAACCTGCTGGCATGGATGTTTGGATCGGTTTTCATGCTGGCGATCGGTTTACTAATGGCAGGGGTGATCCGCTTCTGGCGCGAGATCTCTCCCGTCGGGCCGCGTCCGGCGGAAATTGCCGAAGCGTCGCACAACGCGCTGACGCTGAAATACCTCGACGGCGGACATGGCAAAGGCTGCAACGAGGCGGACGATGCTTTCACATTGATGCGTCGTCGTTTCCACCATTTCACCTTCTACGGCTTTATGCTCTGTTTCGCCGCGACCGTGGTGGCGACGGGTTACCACTACTTCGCCGGTTGGGAAGCCCCCTACCCGTTCTTCAGCGTGCCGGTCATGCTTGGCACGCTCGGAGGAATCGGTTTAATTGTCGGCCCGGCAGGCCTGCTGTGGTTAAACCTTAAGCGCTCGCCACTGCATGGCGACGCGCGACAGAAACCGATGGATCGCGGTTTTATTTTACTGCTGCTCCTGACCAGCCTGACCGGTATAGGTTTGCTGGCGGGAAGAGACACCTCATGGATGGGGATCCTGCTTGCCATCCATCTTGGCGTGGTCATGGCGCTTTTTTTGACCATTCCATACGGAAAATTTGCCCACGGATTTTACCGCTGCGCGTCTTTACTCAAATGGGCGATTGAGAAGCGACGTGGAAAACAGGCGGGGGTCGCAGGCGACTAACCCGCAAACTCTTACCTCTATACATAATTATGATAAGACAGTGGAGCAACTTCAATGACTCAACAACCATCGCGCGCTGGCACGTTCGGCGCAATACTGCGTGTGACCAGCGGTAATTTTCTCGAACAGTTCGATTTTTTCCTGTTTGGTTTTTACGCCACTTATATCGCAAAGACGTTTTTTCCTGCCGAAAGTGAGTTTGCCGCATTAATGCTTACTTTTGCCGTTTTTGGCTCCGGATTTTTAATGCGCCCTATCGGGGCCGTGGTGTTGGGCGCATATATCGACAGGATCGGCCGACGGAAAGGGCTGATGGTCACCCTGACGATTATGGGCTGCGGCACGCTGCTCATCGCCCTCGTGCCGGGTTATCAGACTATCGGCCTGCTGGCTCCTGTGCTGGTCCTGGTGGGGCGTCTGCTACAGGGATTTTCTGCTGGCGTCGAACTGGGCGGCGTCTCTGTTTATCTTTCTGAGATCGCCACGCCAGGCAATAAAGGCTTTTACACCAGTTGGCAATCGGCCAGCCAGCAGGTGGCGATTGTCGTCGCCGCGCTGATCGGCTACGGTCTGAATGTCACGCTGGGACACGATGAAATCTCCGAATGGGGTTGGCGAATCCCGTTCTTCATTGGCTGCATGATTATTCCGCTGATTTTTGTTCTTCGACGTTCGCTACAGGAAACTGAAGCCTTTTTACAACGTAAACACCGTCCGGACACCCGGGAAATTTTTACCACCATTGCTAAAAACTGGCGCATCATCACCGCGGGTACCCTGCTGGTGGCGATGACGACCACGACCTTTTATTTTATTACTGTCTATACCCCCACTTACGGGAGAACGGTGTTGAACCTGAGCGCGCGTGACAGCCTGGTAGTCACCATGCTGGTAGGGATTTCTAACTTCATCTGGCTGCCGATTGGCGGCGCTATCTCTGATCGGATCGGGCGACGCCCGGTGCTGATGGGCATCACCTTGCTCGCCCTCGTCACCACCTGGCCGGTGATGAACTGGCTTACCGCTGCCCCTGACTTCACCCGCATGACGCTGGTGCTGCTCTGGTTCTCGTTCTTTTTTGGCATGTATAACGGCGCGATGGTGGCGGCCCTGACCGAAGTGATGCCGGTTTATGTCCGAACCGTGGGTTTTTCGCTGGCCTTTAGTCTTGCGACAGCGATTTTCGGCGGCCTGACGCCTGCTATCTCCACCGCATTGGTCCAGTTGACCGGCGATAAGAGTTCTCCGGGGTGGTGGCTCATGTGCGCGGCGCTGTGCGGACTCGCCGCAACGGCAATGCTGTTTGTTCGTCTCAGCCGTGGCTATCAGACAGCAGAGAATAAGCTCTGAAACGCAAGCGGGCGGAGAGATATCTCCGCCCGCTTTATGTTGTCTCTGACGTTTACTTCGCCGTATTGTTACTGCGAATTTCCTGCCAGATCTTATCGCAATCGGCTTTGACAGCCTGATCGTTACCGGTACGTGTCGCCTGAATACACTGCTGGTAATCCAGCACACGAACACTTTCCTGATTTGCAAACTGTTGATGTTGTTTTTCTTTTTTCAGCACATCCAGCACGCTCTGGCAGGCTTCGATTTTCTCGGGCGATCCCTGTGCCGTGTTGATACAGGCGCTATACGCCTCTTTCAACCGACTATCTTCTTTCGGCGCCGTTGACGGTGCGCAGGCCACCAGTCCCGGGGCCATTACGGCGATGAGTATCAGTTTTTTCATAGCATGGTCCTCAACGAGGCGGCAGGCACAAGGCCTGCCGCTGTTGGCATTAGAAGATGGTGAACGGTGCAATCACAATGAACTTCACGTCGCGCTCATCCTGGAAGATGTTGCCGTAACCGCCGCCCCAGCTCGGGATGTTGGAGTGGTTGTCATATTCGGTGAAGTGCAGTTTAAACATGGTGCCTTTCGCACGACCGTCCTGCAGGGTGTAGACCGCATCCAGGCTGTATGACGATTCTTCAATGGTACGGTTTTTGTCGTAGTACGCATCCGGGTTGCTCTGCCAGGTAGACGGTTTCGCGTCCCAGGCATACACATAAGAAGCCCCGACGGCCCAGCCTGGCAGGTTCCAGTTCTTCAGGTCATACATCGCGCCAAAGAAGACCGCTTTTTCGCCGTTGGCGTTGAAGTCTGAACGGTTATCCCACCAGATATCCAGACGACCGTTGGATGACGCATAGGTCGGCGTCATACGTTGCAGGAAGAACCCTTGCTGCCCTTCGGCCTTAACCCAGGTCCCTTCCAGACGCAGGTCAACCACTTCCGCCACTTTATAGCCGAAGGTCAACGCTTGCAGCCAGGCGGTTCCGTCATAGATATCGCTGGCGCTGCGGTCATCAACTTTGTCACGCGCACCGTAGAACTGGTAGCTAGTGGAGAACGGATTGCCACCTAAATCAAACTTGTAGCTGGCTTTGGCGAAGTACTGATCGACATAGCCTTCGGACTGACCAAAGGCGGCTTCCAGCACCAGGTCATTTTTGAAATCATACTTTGCGCCGACCGAATGGAGATAATCGACTTTGGTCTTTTTATCGCCCTGGTAGAATTTATCAACCTCAGTGTGCCATGGCGCTTTATATTCGTTGGCCCACATGTAGGAGAAACTCAGTGCGCCTGCATCGCCGTAGTCAAAGTTTGCGCCCGCTTCAGCACCCTGATAGGTACCTGGCATAAAGCTCCAGTGCGGTGCTAACAGCGTCTGACCAGTAGGCTGAATATAACCGGCACGCGCCCAGGCTGGGCCGTATTTGAATTTCGCGGCGGCCTTGTACAGACTGATTCCGCTCTTATCACCGGAGTAGTCTTCATCGTAGCCTTTGTTCTTTTTCGAGAACGCGATTTCGTTTGGATGGCCGCTGTCGCCGTTTTCTGCCATTTCAATTGCCGTAAACGCCGCCACATCGAGACCGAACATATCTGCTGCATAGCCGGACTGGAAATCCAGGTTGGCGTTCCAGGTCGCGTGAGAAAGGTTGGTTTTGTACTTATCTCCGTCGGTGACATCTTTACGATCGCGTTCACGCTGCCAGTAATAAATGCCGCCCGTCAGGGTTGAATCATCGATAAAGCCTTCGGCCTGTGCCTGCGGAACAACGACCAGACCTGACAGTGCTGTGATACCGGCGATAGCCAACGCCAGCGCACTACGTTTGCCACTAAACGTACGCATATGTTAATCCTCTTTGACGTATAAATTGCTGTTGCCAAAGGCAAAACAGCGAAAAAATAAAAAAGTAAAAGTAGCACTGAAAAAAAACCTCACTGACTACAGTGATAGACTATTTTTCGCGACGCGAATTATCAATATCTTTCTGTAACGAGAATGTAAGAGTATGAGCAACCGCACATAATTCATTGCTTCCTGTTACATTTTATTCATCCATCAAAAAATACCGTAAATGCTGCAAATTCTCTTTGTTTTCCAGAAAGATGAACGAGATTTCATGACACTATCTGTTTTTTTGCGAGCGTTATCGATAACAGACGGTTGTTAATGGCATTATTTTGTGAATGGGAATTAATTCGCTTCGCAAAGCGAGATTTTTCGTTGATCAGAAGATAAAAAAACGCCGCAGAATGCGGCGCTTGAAGGTAGCATTGCGGCAGCTTATTCGCCGACTTTCGCCCAGGTGTCACGCAGGCCAACGGTGCGGTTAAACACCAGCTTCTCTGCGCTGGCGTAACGGCTGTCCAGGCAGAAGTAACCTTCGCGCTCAAACTGGAACGCTTTCCCTGCTACCGCGGCTTTCAGCGACGGTTCAGCAAACCCCTGTTTGATCACCAGCGATTCCGGGTTCATCACAGAGAGGAAATCTTCCGCCGCGCCTGGATTTGGTACGCTGAACAGACGATCGTAGAGACGAATTTCGACTGGCAGCGCGTGTGCGGCGCTAACCCAGTGGATCACACCTTTCACTTTACGGCCATCTGCCGGATCTTTGCTCAGGGTATCTGCATCATAGGTACAGAAGATGGTGGTAATAGTGCCTTCCGCATCTTTTTCCACGCGTTCTGCTTTCACCACGTAGGCGTTGCGCAGACGCACTTCTTTACCCATCACCAGACGCTTGTACTGCTTGTTGGCTTCTTCGCGGAAATCAGCGCGATCGATCCAGATTTCACCGCTGAAAGGAACTTCACGCGTGCCCATTTCCGGTTTGTTCGGATGGTTAGGCATGGTGACCATTTCGCTTTCACCCTGCGGGTAGTTCTCGATAACCAGTTTCACCGGATCAATAACCGCCATCGCACGCGGGGCGTTTTCGTTCAGGTCTTCGCGGATACAAGATTCCAGCGACGCCATTTCGATCGTATTGTCCTGCTTGGTCACGCCAATGCGTTTGCAGAATTCACGGATCGCCGCTGCGGTATAGCCACGACGACGCAGACCAGAGATCGTCGGCATACGCGGATCGTCCCAGCCTTCAACGTGCTTGTCAGCCACCAGCAGGTTCAGCTTACGCTTGGACATCACCGTGTATTCCAGATTCAGGCGCGAGAATTCATACTGGCGCGGATGAACCGGAATCGTGATGTTGTCGAGCACCCAGTCGTACAGACGACGGTTGTCCTGGAATTCCAGGGTACACAGAGAGTGGGTAATACCTTCCAGCGCATCGCTGATGCAGTGGGTGAAGTCGTACATCGGGTAGATGCACCACTTGTTGCCGGTCTGATGGTGCTCGGCAAATTTAATGCGGTACAGAACCGGATCGCGCATCACGATAAACGGCGACGCCATGTCGATCTTCGCACGCAGGCAGGCTTTACCTTCTTCAAAACCGCCGGTACGCATTTTTTCAAACAGCGCGAGGTTCTCTTCGATGCTGCGATCGCGGAACGGACTGTTTTTGCCAGGCTGAGTCAGCGTGCCACGGTATTCGCGGATCTGCTCCGGCGTCAGCTCATCGACATACGCCAGACCTTTGTTGATCAGTTCAACCGCATAAGCGTGCAGTTGATCAAAGTAATCTGAGGAGTAGCGAACGTTGCCAGCCCAGTGAAAACCTAACCACTCAACGTCGTTTTTGATCGAATCAACGTACTCGATATCTTCTTTTACCGGGTTGGTGTCATCGAAACGCAGGTTGCACTGGCCCTGGTAGTCTTGCGCGATACCAAAGTTCAGGCAGATGGATTTCGCGTGGCCAATGTGCAGATAGCCATTTGGCTCCGGCGGAAAACGGGTATGGACTGTGGTGTGCTTACCACTGGCCAGATCTTCATCGATGATCTGACGAATAAAGTTACTCGGGCGGGCTTCAGCCTCACTCATCGTGGATTCCTCAAAGCGTAAACAACGTATAACGGCATATGATCTTATAAGCCGGACTGACTGACAACCTTTAGTTACTGAAAAAGTGGCGTTGAAGAAAAATAGGAGGGAATTTGCTGCAAAAAAAAGCGGCGGAGGTTTCCCCCGCCGCTTCATGTTGCCGGATGGCGTCTTATACCTTATCCGACCTACCCTTTGATCTCATACAGTGGCGTTTGACCGGCAACCACGTGACCGTCGGCTTTAATCACCAGGCCGCTGAAATCGTCGATGTTGCTGCATACCACCGGACTAATCATAGAGCGCGCGTTTGCGTTCAGGTAATCCAGATCCATTTCCAGAATCGGCTGACCCGCGGTCACTTCCGCGCCCTCTTCTACCAGACGCGTGAAGCCCTGGCCGTTCAGCGCGACGGTATCGATACCCATGTGGACAACGATTTCCGCGCCTTTCTCGGTTTCCAGACAGAACGCATGATTGGTATTGAAGATTTTCACAATCGTGCCCGCTGCCGGAGAAACTACGGTTTTATCCGTTGGTTTTACCGCAACACCGTCACCCACCGCTTTGCTGGCGAACGCTTCGTCAGGCACCTGCTCCAGCGCAACCACATCACCGGTTACCGGAGAAAGCAGTTCGGCAATGGTCACCGCATTCGGTACAGCCTGCGGTTTAGTTGCTGCCTGAGACGCGACAGGTGCTGCAGTGGCTTCAGCCGCCGCAACCGGACCGGTTGTTTTCATCGCGTTGGCGATTTTCTCAGCCACGAAGCCGACGATAATCTGCACGCTGGTTTTGTTCAGACGAATCACACCAGAAGCACCCAGGCGTTTCGCCAGACCTTCATTCACCAGCGACGAGTCTTTTACGCTCAGACGCAGACGGGTGATGCAGGCGTCAATACCGGTGAGGTTATCAGAACCACCGATGGCGGCGATGTACTGACGCGCAAGGGCAGAAACGTCCTGCTCTTTATCGCTGCTCACATTGAGGTCCTGACCGTCCGCTTCGCTGCCAGCCACAGCCAGTTCGCGACCCGGCGTCATCAGGTTGAATTTGGTGATAACGAAACGGAACACCACGTAGTAGATGGCAAAGAACACCAGACCCTGCGGGATCAGCATCCACCACTGGGTCGCCAGCGGGTTACGGGAAGAAAGCACCATATCCACCAGACCCGCGCTGAAGCCGAAGCCAGCAATCCAATGCATGCTCGCTGCGATGAATACAGAGATCCCGGTCAGGACGGCGTGGATCACATACAGAACCGGCGCAACGAACATGAAGGAGAATTCCAGCGGTTCAGTGATACCGGTAAAGAATGCCGCAAACGCCCCAGCCATCATAATACCCAGCACTTTCGCCTTGTTCTCAGGACGCGCGCAGTGGTAGATAGCCAGCGCCGCACCCGGCAGACCAAACATCATGATTGGGAAGAAGCCCGCCTGATAACGACCGGTAATCCCGACAACTGCTTTACCCGATTCAATAGACTGGGCGCCGCCGAGGAAGTTAGGAATGTCGTTAATCCCCGCAACGTCGAACCAGAATACGGAGTTCAGGGCGTGATGCAGACCCACCGGAATCAACAGACGGTTAAAGAAGGCGTAGATACCCGCACCGGTTGAGCCCAGTTTTTGAATGTGTTCACCGAAGTTAACCAGACCGTCGAAAATTACCGGCCAGATGTACATCATGATGAACGCCACAACGATCATCACAAAAGAGGTGAGGATCGGTACCAGACGGCGCCCGCTGAAGAAGGAGAGCGCTTTCGGCAACTCAACGCTACTAAAGCGGTTGTACAGTTCAGCAGAGATAATACCGACAAGGATACCCACGAACTGGTTGCTGATCTTACCGAAAGCAGCAGGCACCTGGTCTGCAGGGATCTTCTGAATCATGGAAACCGCCGCCGGAGAACAGAGCGTGGTCAGCACCAGGAAGCCCACAAAACCGGTCAGCGCCGCAGCACCGTCTTTATCTTTAGACATACCGTAAGCCACACCGATAGCAAACAGTACGGACATGTTATCGATAATGGCGGAACCGGACTTAATGAAGAACGCCGCAAGGGCGTTGTCTCCACCCCAACCTACCGGGTCGATCCAATAGCCGACCCCCATCAATATTGCCGCCGCAGGCAGCGTGGCGACCGGCACCATTAGCGCACGGCCTACCTTTTGCAGATAACCTAGAATACTCACTTTCTTCCCCCTTTGAGACCCCGTTAAGGCTCGCTTTAAGCTGTGTTTTTATTTTGTCACTAACTTATTGAAATTCAGTTGTTGCTTTACTGGCATTGTGAGTGTGTAAAAATTTAATTCGTACCGCAAATTAAAAGCGTGTTTTTTGTGAGTTTAGTCACCAAATATCGTTATATTCACTCCCTTTTACTGGCTATGTGGGAAAACTTATTTTATCATTCAAAAAATCAAGACAGATTGACCCAACTGATGCATGCCAGGTTACGCTTTGCCATGCACCTGAACAATCCGTCAACGGCTTACATTTACTTTCTGAGGTGAAGAATGAGACTGATTCCCCTGACTTCCGCTGAACAGGTCGGCAAATGGGCGGCACGCCATATCGTTAATCGCATCAACGCGTTCAAACCGACAGCCGATCGTCCGTTTGTTCTGGGTCTGCCGACAGGCGGCACGCCGTTGACAGCGTATAAAGCCTTAGTCGAAATGCACAAAGCGGGCCAGGTTAGCTTCAAACACGTCGTGACGTTCAATATGGACGAATATGTCGGCTTGCCAAAAGAGCATCCGGAAAGCTACTACAGCTTCATGCATCGCAATTTCTTTGACCATGTTGATATTCCAGCAGAAAATATCAACCTGCTCAACGGCAACGCGCCGGACATCGACGCCGAATGCCGTCAGTATGAAGAAAAGATCCGTTCCTACGGTAAAATCCACCTGTTCATGGGGGGTGTCGGCAATGATGGTCATATCGCCTTTAACGAACCGGCTTCGTCGCTGGCTTCTCGTACCCGTATCAAAACCCTGACGCATGACACCCGTGTGGCAAACTCCCGTTTCTTTGACGGCGACGTGGATCAGGTACCGAAGTACGCGCTGACCGTTGGCGTGGGTACCCTGCTGGACGCTGAAGAAGTGATGATTCTGGTGCTGGGTTCGCAGAAAGCGCAGGCGCTGCAGGCTGCGGTGGAAGGCAATGTGAACCACATGTGGACCATCAGCTGTCTGCAACTGCATCCGAAAGCGGTTGTGGTGTGCGATGAGCCATCCACAATGGAACTGAAAGTTAAGACACTGAAATATTTCAACGAGTTAGAAGCCGAAAATATCAAAGGTCTGTAATGTAGTCTCCGCCCTGTTTTATGTTCAGGGCGGCATTTTTTTGAAATCGGGGGTCGGAATGTATGCTTTAACCCAGGGCCGGATCTTCACCGGTCACGAAATTCTTGATGACCATGCGATTGTTGTCGCCAATGGCCTGATTGACCGCGTTTGTCCTGTGGCAGAACTGCCGCCAGAGATCGAACAACGTTCAGTGAACGGGGCCATTCTTTCCCCCGGCTTTATCGATGTCCAGCTCAACGGCTGCGGCGGCGTGCAGTTTAACGACACGGCAGAAGCCGTCACCATTGAAACGCTGGAGATCATGCAGAAGGCCAACGAGAAATCGGGCTGCACCAACTACCTGCCTACGCTGATTACCACCAGCGACGATCTCATGAAGCAAGGCATTCGCGTGATGCGTGAATACCTGGCCAAACATCCGAATCAGGCGCTGGGTCTGCACCTGGAAGGCCCGTGGCTGAACCTGGTGAAAAAAGGGACGCACAATCCGAGCTTTGTCCGTCAACCTGACGCTGCGCTGGTCGATTTCCTGTGCGATAATGCCGACGTAATCACCAAAGTGACGCTGGCGCCGGAAATGGTTCCTGCGGAAGTGATCAGCAAGTTGGCGAATGCCGGGATTGTAGTCTCCGCCGGGCACTCCAACGCCACGCTGAAAGAAGCGAAAGCCGGGTTCCGTGCAGGTATCACCTTTGCTACACATCTGTTCAATGCGATGCCTTATATCACCGGACGCGAACCGGGCCTGGCAGGTGCGATTCTGGATGAAGCTGATATCTATTGCGGCGTGATTGCCGACGGTCTGCACGTTGACTACGCCAATATCCGCAACGCCAAACGGCTGAAAGGCGACAAACTGTGCCTGGTGACGGATGCGACTGCGCCGGCAGGGGCAAATATTGAACAGTTCATTTTTGCTGGTAAAACAATATACTACCGCAATGGACTCTGTGTAGATGAGAACGGGACGCTGAGCGGTTCATCACTAACCATGATTGAAGGCGTGCGTAATCTGGTTGAACATTGCGGTATCGCACTCGACGAAGTGCTGCGCATGGCGACCCTCTACCCTGCGCGTGCCATCGGTGTTGAGAAACACCTCGGCAGTATCGCGGCGGGTAAAGTGGCGAACCTGACCGCTTTCACACACGACTTTAAAATCATCAAGACCATCGTTAATGGTAACGAGGTCGTTACTGAGTAAGAGAAAGTATGACACCAGGCGGACAAGCTCAAATAGGTAATGTTGATCTCGTAAAACAGCTTAACAGCGCGGCCGTTTACCGCCTGATTGACCAGCATGGGCCAATCTCGCGGATCCAGATTGCCGAACAAAGCCAGCTTGCCCCCGCCAGCGTAACCAAAATTACGCGTCAACTGATTGAACGCGGACTGATCAAAGAAGTCGATCAACAGGCCTCCACCGGAGGCCGCCGCGCCATCTCTATCGTCACCGAAACCCGCAGTTTTCACGCCATTGGCGTGCGTCTTGGCCGCCACGACGCGACCATCACCCTGTTCGACCTGAGCAGCAAAGTGCTGGCGGAAGAGCACTATCCTCTGCCCGAACGGACGCAGGAAACGCTGGAACACGCGTTGCTCAACGCCATTACCGCTTTTATTGACAGCAATCAGCGCAAAATCCGCGAGCTCATCGCCATTTCCGTGATTCTGCCGGGGCTTGTCGATCCGGAAAGCGGCAAGATCCACTATATGCCGCATATTCAGGTGGAGAACTGGGGACTGGTTGAGGCACTGGAAAAGCGGTTCCTCGTCACCTGTTTTGTCGGTCACGATATCCGCAGTCTGGCGCTGGCAGAGCACTACTTTGGTGCAAGTCAGGATTGTGAAGACTCCATTCTGGTGCGCGTCCACCGCGGAACAGGCGCTGGAATCATCTCTAACGGGCGAATTTTTATTGGTCGTAACGGCAACGTTGGCGAGATTGGTCACATCCAGGTTGAACCATTGGGCGAGCGCTGCCACTGCGGCAACTTCGGTTGTCTGGAAACCATTGCTGCAAACGCGGCGATTGAACATCGCGTTCTTAATCTGCTCAAGCAAGGTTACCAGAGCCGTGTTCCGCTGGAAGACTGCACGATCAAAACCATCTGCAAGGCGGCAAATAAGGGCGACAGCCTGGCTTCTGAGGTGATCGAGCACGTCGGGCGTCATCTGGGCAAAACCATTGCGATCGCCATCAACTTGTTTAATCCACAAAAAGTCGTGATTGCCGGTGAGATCACCGAAGCCGATAAAGTGCTGTTACCCGCCATTGAAAGTTGCATTAATACGCAGGCGCTGAAGGCGTTTCGCGCGAATTTGCCCGTGGTGCGTTCTACGTTGGATCACCGCTCAGCCATCGGTGCGTTTGCGCTGGTAAAACGCGCTATGCTCAACGGTATTTTGCTCCAGCATTTGCTGGAAAACTGATGCGCTCTTATAGTATCGGATTAATAACACATCTCCTGGGTAGTTCATGACCATTAAGAATGTCATTTGTGATATCGACGGCGTGCTAATGCACGACAACGTCGCCGTACCGGGTGCGGCGGAATTTTTGACTGGCGTAATGGAAAAAGGCCTGCCGCTGGTGCTGTTGACCAATTACCCGTCGCAGACCGGCCAGGATCTGGCGAACCGTTTCGCGACGGCTGGCGTCAATGTGCCGGACAGCGTGTTTTATACCTCGGCCATGGCGACCGCCGATTTCCTGCGTCGTCAGGAAGGGAAAAAGGCATATGTGGTCGGCGAAGGCGCACTGATCCACGAATTGTATAAAGCCGGTTTCACCATTACCGATGTAAACCCGGATTTCGTTATCGTTGGCGAGACCCGTTCCTACAACTGGGACATGATGCACAAAGCAGCTTACTTTGTGGCCAACGGCGCACGCTTTATCGCTACCAACCCGGACACTCACGGTCGCGGGTTTTATCCGGCCTGTGGCGCGCTCTGTGCAGGTATCGAAAAAATCTCCGGTCGTAAACCGTTCTACGTTGGTAAACCCAGTCCGTGGATCATTCGCGCGGCGTTAAATAAAATGCAGGCGCACTCGGAAGAGACGGTCATTGTCGGCGATAACCTGCGCACCGATATTCTCGCGGGCTTCCAGGCGGGACTCGAAACCATTCTGGTGCTCTCCGGCGTTTCCACGCTGGATGACATCGACAGTATGCCGTTCCGCCCGAGCTGGATTTATCCCTCCGTCGCCGAAATCGACGTTATTTAACCCAGACCACGTCCCAGGACGTGGTTTTTCATTTTCGTCTTCTGAAAAAATCACACCATTCAACAAAAACGGCAAAAAACTGATAATTCATCAATGAATATGCTCAATACGTAATCTTTTTTCACCATTCAGCAATAGCCATTGCGTTTTTTCTTTTTCAGACCGCAAACCCCTTGCGCCTCTTGTTTCTTTGCGGCATTTTCTTTAGCAAGCAAACACAAAAAGCATTACGCAACAGGTTAACGGAGAAGGTTATGTGTTCAATTTTCGGCGTATTCGATATTAAGTCAGATGCAGGTGAACTGCGTAAAAAAGCGCTTGAGCTGTCACGCCTGATGCGCCATCGCGGCCCGGACTGGTCCGGTATTTATGCCTGTGATAAGGCCATTCTGGCCCATGAACGTCTGTCGATTGTCGACGTCAACGCCGGTGCGCAGCCGCTGTATAACGAAAAGAAAACCCACGTGCTGGCCGTCAACGGTGAAATCTATAACCACCAGGCGCTGCGTGCAGAATATGGCGATCGCTACGCGTTCCAGACCGGCTCTGACTGCGAAGTGATCCTCGCGCTGTATCAGGAAAAAGGCGTAGAGTTTCTTGACGACCTGCAAGGGATGTTTGCCTTCGCGCTGTATGACAGCGAGCAGGATGCATATTTGATTGGTCGCGACCATATCGGCATTATCCCGCTGTATATGGGCTACGACGAATTCGGCAACCTGTATGTGGCGTCAGAGATGAAAGCGCTGGTGCCGGTGTGCCGCACCATTAAAGAGTTCCCGGCGGGGAGCTATCTGTGGAGCAAAGACGGTGAAATCCGTCAGTACTATCAGCGTGACTGGTTCGATTTTGACGCGGTAAAAGATAACGTTACCGACAAAAACGAACTGCGTCAGGCGCTGGAAGATTCCGTCAAAAGCCACCTGATGTCAGACGTGCCTTACGGCGTGCTGCTCTCTGGCGGCCTGGACTCTTCCGTTATCTCAGCCATCACCAAAAAATTCGCCGCCCGTCGTGTCGAAGATGACGAACGTTCTGAAGCCTGGTGGCCGCAACTCCACTCCTTCGCCGTCGGTCTGGAAGGCTCTCCGGATCTGAAAGCCGCGCAGGAAGTGGCGAACCATCTGGGGACCGTACACCATGAGATTCACTTTACGGTACAGGAAGGGCTGGACGCGATCCGCGACGTGATTTATCACATCGAAACCTACGATGTCACCACCATTCGCGCCTCCACGCCGATGTACTTAATGTCGCGTAAGATCAAGGCGATGGGCATCAAAATGGTGCTGTCTGGCGAAGGGTCGGATGAAGTGTTCGGCGGCTATCTCTATTTCCATAAGGCGCCAGACGCCAAAGAACTGCACGAAGAGACCGTACGTAAACTCCAGGCGCTGCATATGTTCGACTGCGCCCGCGCCAACAAGGCGATGTCGGCCTGGGGGGTGGAAGCACGCGTCCCGTTCCTGGATAAAAAATTCCTCGACGTGGCGATGCGCATCAACCCGGAAGATAAAATGTGCGGCAACGGCAAGATGGAAAAACATATCCTTCGCGAATGTTTTGAATCCTATCTGCCGGCAAGCGTCGCATGGCGTCAGAAAGAGCAGTTCTCCGACGGTGTGGGTTACAGTTGGATCGACACCCTGAAAGAGGTGGCCGCTAAGCAAGTTTCCGATCAGCAACTGGAAACCGCCCGCTTCCGCTTCCCGTACAACACGCCGTCCTCAAAAGAAGCGTATCTGTACCGCGAGATCTTCGAAGAGTTGTTCCCGGTACCAAGCGCCGCAGAATGTGTACCGGGTGGCCCTTCCGTCGCCTGCTCTTCTGCTAAGGCGATCGAATGGGACGAAGCGTTCAAAACCATGAACGATCCATCCGGTCGCGCAGTGGGTGTTCACCAGTCCGCTTATCAATAAGCCACGCTGATGAAAAAGGGCCTTTCGGGGCCCTTTTTTGATCCTGAAAAACGGTTCAGAAAGCGATTAATAACCAATAATTGCCGAATATTGCGCCACGCTGTTCGCAACCTAACCAAACAGTCACATTCCGGGCGTTTTCGATGAAAAAGGGGTTGACGCTTCAAGGCTCAATACGCATAATGCGCCCCGCAACGCCGATAAGGTAAGCGCGAAAAAAGAGGGCTACGTAGCTCAGTTGGTTAGAGCACATCACTCATAATGATGGGGTCACAGGTTCGAATCCCGTCGTAGCCACCATCTTTTTTGCGGGAGTGGCGAAATTGGTAGACGCACCAGATTTAGGTTCTGGCGCCGCAAGGTGTGCGAGTTCAAGTCTCGCCTCCCGCACCATTCCCATAAAAGCGTTGCACGGATGGGGTATCGCCAAGCGGTAAGGCACCGGTTTTTGATACCGGCATTCCCTGGTTCGAATCCAGGTACCCCAGCCATTTTTCTTCGAGTTTGCGGATTACCGCGACGGTCATTGGGGTATCGCCAAGCGGTAAGGCACCGGTTTTTGATACCGGCATTCCCTGGTTCGAATCCAGGTACCCCAGCCATCGAAGAAACACCCTGGCTACGTAGCTCAGTTGGTTAGAGCACATCACTCATAATGATGGGGTCACAGGTTCGAATCCCGTCGTAGCCACCATATTCAGAACACGTTAGTTTCTTTAAACGGGTTCAAAGACAATTTGTTGGGGTATCGCCAAGCGGTAAGGCACCGGATTCTGATTCCGGCATTCCGAGGTTCGAATCCTCGTACCCCAGCCAAATTTCAAGATGTACTGCAGCATTGAGGTATCTCCAGGCTGTAAAGCACCGGGCTGAGTCCGGCACGAGATAACCGACATACCATTGGGGTATCGCCAAGCGGTAAGGCACCGGATTCTGATTCCGGCATTCCGAGGTTCGAATCCTCGTACCCCAGCCACATCAGAAAAGCTCGCTTCGGCGAGCTTTTTGCTTTTCTACTCACCCCCAACGAACAGGCCTGATAAGCGTACCGCCATCAGGCCTTTATCAACGCTACAGCCCTAACGCGTATTTCAGCGCCTGACGTTTTAACACGCCAGCGCGTTCAGCCGCCATTAGTCCAAGGTTACGAATAATTCGCAGCGGCTGCAGATCATTACTGAATCCGGCGTAGAACAGATCCATCCCGCTTTGCATGATGAAGTTATCCGCCATGCGCCGGGTCTGGTAACGTTTCAGAACCGGCTGACTCGCCCAGGCCTCGCCATAACTGCGGGCATTCACCAGCACATCAATCAGCGCATCCACGTCGCGATAGCCCAGGTTTACCCCCTGCCCGGCCAGCGGATGAATGGTGTGCGCCGCATCACCAACCAGCGCCAGCCCCGGCTGCACATATTGTAGGGCATGACGGCGCGTCAGCGGAAACGCACCTGCCGCGACGGGCATCACCTGTCCCAGACGCGCCGGGAAATGCTTCGCGATCTCCGTCTGAAGCTGCGACATACTTAGCCCCTGCAACTGACGGATCCGCGCCGGTGAGTCATACCACACCAGCGATGCCCAGTTATCGAACAGCGGCAGAAACGCGCGCGGCCCCTCCGGCGTAAACTGCTGCCAGGTGCTGTCACCAGGGTCATTCTCGCACTGAACGGTAATCAGCATACAGGATTGCGCATACTGCCAGGCGTGAATGCCAATGCCGGCCATCTGCCGCACCTGCGAATTTGCGCCATCCGCGCCAATCACCAGTTTTGCGGTGATTCGCTCGCCACCGGCCAGTTCCAGCTCATGACGTTCGTTATGGCGATGCAGCGCAATCAGCGAAGCCGGAACCCGCAGCGTCACTTTCGGATGCGCTTCCAGCGCCTGCCAGAGCGCCTGTTGCAGAACGTTGTTTTCAACCATATACCCAAGTAGCGGCAGCTTCAGTTCGCTGGCGTCAAACACCACATGTGCGTTTTCCCACTCCCAGGTTTCCAGTCGACGATAGGGATGACTGCGCATCCCCTGCACGGCATCCCAGACGCCGAGTCCCTTCAGCAGTGAAACCGAGGCGGCGCTGATCGCCGAAATACGCACGTCCGGCTGGCTGTGTGCAACAAACGGCGCAGGCGCGGCGTGTTCAATCACCGTTACTGTGAAGCCGTGTTGTGCCAGTCCCAGCGCCAGTGCGCCACCGACCATTCCCCCGCCGACAATGGCAATTTCCGTTGGTTGATTTGTCATGGTCAATCATCCTGTTGCATGAATAAGACAAGTTTACAGGATTTTTTACCCCTTGAGGCTGATAACGGTCATACTGGTCACCAGGGCAGCAAAGCATTACACTATGCGCCCTGCAATTCAGCCACTATTTCGCAAGAGCAAGTCGATGACCAAAAAACTCCATATTAAAACCTGGGGCTGTCAGATGAACGAATACGATTCATCGAAGATGGCCGATCTGCTGGATGCCACTCACGGGTATCAACTGACCGATGTGGCGGAAGAAGCGGATGTGCTGCTGCTGAATACCTGCTCAATCCGCGAGAAGGCTCAGGAAAAAGTCTTCCATCAGTTGGGCCGCTGGAAGCTCTTGAAAGAGAAAAATCCCGATCTGATCATCGGCGTCGGCGGGTGTGTGGCGTCTCAGGAAGGCGATCATATCCGCCAACGCGCGCATTATGTCGACATTATCTTCGGGCCGCAAACGCTGCATCGCCTGCCGGAAATGATTAACTCCGTTCGCGGCAACCGTAGTCCGGTTGTTGATATTAGCTTCCCGGAGATCGAGAAGTTTGACCGCCTGCCAGAACCGCGTGCGGAAGGTCCGACCGCGTTTGTCTCTATTATGGAAGGCTGCAACAAATATTGTACTTACTGCGTGGTGCCTTACACCCGCGGTGAGGAAGTCAGCCGTCCGTCTGATGACATTCTGTTTGAAATCGCCCAGCTTGCGGCTCAGGGCGTCCGTGAAGTCAATCTGCTTGGCCAGAACGTCAACGCCTGGCGCGGACAAAACTACGACGGTACCACCGGTTCGTTCGCCGACCTGCTGCGTCTGGTTGCCGCCATTGACGGTATCGATCGCATCCGCTTCACCACCAGCCATCCGATCGAGTTCACTGACGACATTATCGACGTCTATCGCGACACGCCGGAACTGGTGAGCTTCCTGCACCTGCCGGTACAGAGCGGTTCGGATCGCGTACTGAATCTGATGGGACGTACCCACACGGCGCTGGAATATAAAGCGATCATTCGCAAGTTGCGTGCGGCACGTCCGGACATTCAAATAAGCTCCGACTTCATCGTCGGCTTCCCAGGTGAAACCACCCAGGACTTCGAGCAGACCATGAAGCTGATTGCTGACGTTAATTTCGACATGAGCTACAGCTTCATCTTCTCTGCACGTCCGGGAACGCCAGCCGCCGATATGGTCGATGATGTGCCGGAAGAAGAGAAGAAACAGCGTCTGTATATTCTTCAGGATCGCATTAACCAGCAGGCAATGGCCTGGAGCCGTCGTATGCTCGGCACCGTTCAGCGTATTCTGGTAGAAGGAACGTCGCGTAAGAGCATCATGGAATTGTCTGGTCGTACCGAAAATAACCGCGTGGTGAACTTCGAAGGCACGCCGGAGATGATTGGTAAATTTGTCGATGTGGAAATTACCGATGTCTGGACCAACTCACTGCGCGGGAAAGTGGTGCGTACCGAAGACGAAATGGGTCTGCGCATTGCAGAAACCCCGGAATCGGTGATTGCGCGAACCCGTAAAGAGAACGAGATTGGCGTCGGGTTCTGGCAGCCTTAATTCTGCTGAAAACATCAAAATGCCCGATAACGCTGCGCTTATCGGGCCTACAAAGCACGACGCTTCATAGGCCCGATAAGGCTCTTGTATTTCCTCTCTGCGCCCCCATCTTTATTCCAGTGCTTGCGCCTTTCACCCGTGGCGTGAATAATTTCCTGACAGGCCGGTGAATGTTCGCCTTCCGGCTCCCTATGCATAAGAGGAACAGTTTGAACACAGACACTCGCGAAATTACCCTTGAGCCCGCAGACAACGCCCGCCTGCTGAGCCTTTGCGGCCCGTTTGACGACAACATCAAACAGCTGGAACGCCGTCTCGGCATCGAGATTAACCGCCGTGACAACCATTTTAAACTGACCGGTCGCCCGATTTGCGTCACCGCTGCGGCAGATATCCTGCGCAGCCTGTATGTCGATACTGCGCCGATGCGCGGCCAGACGCAGGATATCGAACCGGAACAAATCCACCTTGCGATTAAAGAAGCGCGTGTGCTTGAGCAGAGCGCTGAGAGCGTTCCCGAGTACGGCAAAGCGGTCAATATCAAAACCAAGCGTGGTGTGATTAAACCGCGTACACCTAATCAGGCGCAGTACATCGCCAACATTCTCGACCATGACATCACCTTCGGCGTCGGTCCTGCCGGTACAGGGAAAACCTACCTCGCCGTTGCCGCTGCCGTGGATGCCCTTGAGCGCCAGGAGATCCGCCGTATTCTACTGACCCGTCCGGCGGTTGAAGCCGGGGAAAAACTGGGCTTCCTGCCAGGCGATTTGAGCCAGAAGGTCGACCCGTATCTGCGCCCGCTGTATGACGCCCTGTTCGAAATGCTCGGCTTCGAGAAAGTTGAAAAGCTGATTGAGCGCAACGTGATTGAAGTGGCTCCGCTGGCCTATATGCGCGGACGTACACTGAACGATGCCTTTATCATTCTTGATGAAAGTCAGAACACCACTATCGAACAGATGAAGATGTTCCTGACCCGTATCGGCTTTAACTCGAAGGCGGTGATTACCGGCGACGTCACGCAGATTGACCTGCCGCGCAACATCAAATCGGGTCTGCGCCATGCCGTTGAGGTGCTGGCAGAGGTCGACGAGATCAGCTTTAACTTCTTCCACAGCGAAGACGTCGTGCGCCACCCGGTGGTAGCCCGTATCGTTAACGCCTATGAAGCCTGGGAAGAAGCCGAACAAAAACGTAAAGCCGAGCTGGCTGCCGAGCGCAAGCGTGAAGCTCAGGAACAACAGGAACAGAAATGAGTCAGGTGATCCTTGATTTGCAACTGGCGTGTGAGAACAACAACGGTTTGCCGGAAGAGAGCCAGTTTCAGGCCTGGTTGAATGCGGTTAT
Organism: Citrobacter sp. CFNIH10; assembly: GCF_002934585.1. Lineage (NCBI taxonomy): Bacteria > Pseudomonadati > Pseudomonadota > Gammaproteobacteria > Enterobacterales > Enterobacteriaceae > Citrobacter > Citrobacter sp. CFNIH10. The sequence goes on along the minus strand of NZ_CP026216.1, from coordinate 2,800,951 downwards.
CCCGCAATTTCAGGAAGAATCAGAAGTGACGATTCGCCTGGTGGACGAGGCCGAAAGCCACGACCTCAATCTGACCTATCGTGGGAAAGATAAGCCGACCAACGTGCTCTCTTTTCCGTTTGAAGCGCCGCCAGGGATTGAAATGCCGCTGCTCGGTGATTTGATCATCTGCCGTCAGGTAGTTGAACAGGAAGCCCGGGATCAAGGTAAGCCGCTGGATGCCCACTGGGCGCACATGGTCGTCCACGGCAGCCTGCATTTGCTGGGTTACGATCATATCGAAGACGACGAGGCAGAAGAGATGGAATCCCTCGAGACAGAGATTATGCTTGCTCTGGGCTATGAGGATCCGTACATTGCCGAGAAGGAATAAGCGACCGGGCGAATGCCCGGTGGTTTCTGGTGATGCCATGCGCTGAGTTTGCGCGCATTGAGCAAGAGATTAACTAACAAGAGAACCCATACGACGCCATGAGCGACGACAATTCACACAGTAGTGACACGTTAAACAGCAAGAAGGGATTTTTCTCCCTGTTACTGAGCCAACTTTTCCACGGTGAACCGAAAAACCGTGATGAATTGCTGGCGCTGATCCGTGATTCCGGGCAGAACGACCTTATCGATGAAGATACGCGCGATATGCTCGAAGGGGTGATGGACATTGCGGACCAGCGCGTTCGCGACATCATGATTCCCCGCTCCCAGATGATTACCCTGAAACGCAACCAGACGCTGGACGAATGCCTCGATGTCATCATCGAGTCCGCCCACTCGCGTTTTCCGGTGATCAGCGAAGACAAAGATCACATTGAAGGGATTCTGATGGCCAAGGACTTGCTGCCGTTTATGCGCAGCGATGCCGAAGCCTTCAGCATGGAGAAAGTGTTACGCCAGGCCGTTGTCGTCCCGGAGAGCAAACGCGTTGACCGTATGCTCAAAGAGTTTCGCTCTCAGCGTTACCATATGGCTATCGTCATCGACGAATTCGGCGGTGTCTCTGGTCTGGTCACCATTGAAGATATCCTCGAACTGATCGTCGGTGAAATCGAAGATGAATACGACGAAGAAGATGATATCGACTTCCGTCAGCTCAGTCGCCATACCTGGACCATTCGCGCGCTCGCGCCGATCGAAGACTTCAATGATGCCTTCGGCACCAGCTTTAGCGACGAAGAAGTCGATACCATTGGGGGTCTGGTGATGCAGGCGTTTGGTCACCTGCCCGCACGGGGTGAAACCATTGATATCGATGGTTACCAGTTCAAAGTGGCCATGGCCGACAGCCGTCGTATTATTCAGGTTCACGTCAGAATTCCGGATGACTCCCCCCAGCCAAAACTGGACGAATAACACCGAACGGGAAGAAGAACTCAATGGCTTTTGCCTCATTACTTGAACGCCAGCGCATTCGCCTGCTGCTGGCGTTATTATTCGGTACCTGCGGTACGCTGGCTTTTTCTCCTTATGACATCTGGCCCGCTGCGATTGTGTCGCTGATGGGCTTGCAGGCACTCACCCTGAATCGTCGCCCGCGTCAGTCAGCTGCTATCGGCTATTTCTGGGGACTGGGACTCTTCGGTACAGGTATCAACTGGGTTTACGTCAGCATCGCGCAGTTTGGCGGGATGCCAGGCCCGGTGAACGTCTTCCTTGTGGTGCTACTCGCGGCATACCTTTCGCTGTATACCGGACTGTTTGCTGGCGTGCTTGCGCGTCTGTGGCCGAAAACCAGCTGGCTGCGGGTTGCTATTGCTGCGCCGGTGGTCTGGCAGCTAACGGAATTTCTGCGTGGCTGGGTGCTGACCGGATTTCCATGGCTGCAGTTCGGCTACAGTCAGATCGACGGCCCGCTGAAAGGGCTGGCACCGGTCATGGGTGTCGAAGCCATAAACTTCCTGTTGATGATGGTCAGCGGATTGCTGGTTCTCTCGCTGGTCAGCCGTAACTGGCGTCCGCTGGTGGTCGCCATCGTTCTTTTCGCGCTCCCTTTCCCACTGCGCTATATCCAGTGGTTCACCCTGGAGCCGGAAAGAACAACCCGCGTGTCGCTGGTTCAGGGCAATATCCCGCAGTCGTTGAAATGGGACGAAGGCCAGTTGATGAATACGCTCAAGATCTATCTGGATGCGACGCAGCCCGAAATGGGGAAATCGCAGCTGATCATCTGGCCGGAATCCGCCATTCCGGATCTGGAAATCAACCAGCAGCGCTTTCTGGGCATGCTGGATGACCTGTTGCGTTCGAAGAACAGCTCGCTGATTACCGGTATTGTCGATGCGCGACTGAACAAGCAAAACCGTTACGACACCTACAACACCATCATCACGTTGGGGAAAGACAATCCTTACCGTTATGACTCCACCAACCGCTACAACAAAAACCATCTGGTGCCGTTTGGTGAGTTTGTGCCGCTGGAATCCATTCTTCGCCCCTTAGCGCCGTTCTTTGACCTGCCGATGTCCTCGTTCAGCCGTGGCCCGTACATTCAGCCGCAGCTGCATGCGCACGGTTTAGCACTGACCGCCGCGATTTGCTACGAGATCATTCTGGGTGAACAGGTACGCGATAACTTCCGCCCGGACACGGACTTTCTGCTAACCATCTCCAACGATGCGTGGTTTGGTAAGTCGATTGGTCCTTGGCAGCATTTCCAGATGGCGCGGATGCGCTCGCTGGAGCTGGCACGCCCCCTGCTGCGCAGTACTAACAACGGTATTACAGCGGTGATTGGTCCGCAGGGCGAGATTCAGGCGATGATCCCGCAATTTACGCGCCAGGTGTTAACCGCCGATGTAACGCCAACAACAGGCTTAACGCCATATGCTCGCACTGGCAACTGGCCGCTGTGGTTCCTGACCGCGCTGTTCGGTTTTGCCGCCGTGTTAATGAGTTTGCGTCAACGTCGTAAATAATCGATTTCTCCCTGCATCAGGCCGGATAACCGCGCTTACGCGTCTTATCCGGCCTACCATTCTCCATTCTCTTCTTCCATTCTGGCACGTCTATTGCTTTGTTAACAAAGGCAAACCTGTTTTTGGCGTTCAGCGCAACGTCGTCGCACTAAAGCAGTTCACCAGTAGCACCGAAACGGTGCAACGAGGGATTTTTGCCTCTAAACGGTGCGGCGCACTTCGCAAAAATAAACAATAACGCAGCAATATCTTTACATTAAGCCAGGCTAAATGTTAACAAACAGGTAAAACACTGCACGCTTAAGTTGCAGGTGATAACAACACAGACACTCACAATAGGTATCACTGCGTCGACGGCGCAGACGATAAGGAGTTGGATATGCAATTACGTAAGCTAGCCGCAGCAATGCTGGTAATGGGAATGTCAGCCGGTCTGGTACATGCGGAAGATGCGGCCCCTGCCGCAGGCAGCACGCTGGACAAGATCGCCAAAAACGGCGTTATCGTCGTCGGTCACCGTGAATCCTCCGTGCCGTTCTCTTATTACGACAATCAGCAGAAAGTGGTGGGTTATTCTCAGGATTACTCCAACGCCATCGTTGAAGCCGTGAAGAAGAAGCTGAACAAGCCCGATCTGCAGGTGAAGCTGATCCCGATTACGTCGCAGAACCGTATTCCGCTGCTGCAAAACGGCACTTTCGACTTTGAGTGCGGGTCCACCACCAACAACCTTGAGCGCCAGAAACAGGCCGCTTTCTCTGACACCATCTTTGTCGTCGGCACCCGTCTGCTGGCGAAAAAAGGCGGCGACATTAAAGACTTCCCGGACCTGAAAGGTAAAGCGGTTGTTGTCACCTCAGGTACCACCTCTGAAATTCTGCTGCACAAGCTGAACGACGAGCAAAAAATGGATATGCGTATCATCAGCGCTAAAGACCACGGTGACTCTTTCCGTACCCTGGAAAGCGGTCGCGCCGTTGCCTTTATGATGGATGATGCCCTGCTGGCCGGTGAACGCGCGAAGGCGAAGAAACCGGACAACTGGGAAATCGTCGGCAAACCACAGTCTCAGGAAGCTTACGGCTGCATGCTGCGTAAGAACGATCCTGAGTTCAAAAAGCTGATGGATGACACCATCGCCCAGGCGCAGACTTCAGGCGAAGCCGCGAAATGGTTTGATAAGTGGTTCAAAAATCCGATCCCACCGAAAAACCTGAACATGAACTTCGAACTGTCGGACGAAATGCAAGCGCTGTTCAAAGAACCGAATGATAAAGCACTTAACTAACTAGAACGAAATGGGGCGGGAACTCCTTGCCCTCTCGATTGCTATGCAGCACGGACAGACTATATGCCTGATGGTCGTTCCCCATCAGGCCTGAAAACCGAAGTACGCTGGATAACAATCTTCGAGGGTAGCGCTGCTACCCTTATTTTTTCGGAGTAGATGTATGTCAATAGACTGGAACTGGGGCATTTTTTTACAACAGGCCCCATTCGGCAACACCACCTATCTCGGCTGGCTCTGGAGCGGTTTCCAGGTTACCGTCGCACTTTCCATCACCGCCTGGATCATTGCCTTCCTGGTCGGTTCTTTATTTGGCATTTTACGCACCGTCCCGAATCGCTTCTTTTCCGGGATCGGCACCCTGTATGTAGAACTGTTCCGTAACGTACCGCTGATCGTCCAGTTCTTCACCTGGTATCTGGTGGTGCCTGAACTGCTGCCAGAAGATCTTGGCATGTGGTTTAAGGCAGAACTGGATCCCAATATTCAGTTCTTCGTATCGTCCATGCTCTGTCTGGGGCTGTTTACCGCCGCGCGCGTTTGCGAACAGGTTCGTGCCGCCATTCAGTCACTGCCACGCGGTCAAAAAAACGCAGCGCTGGCGATGGGACTAACCCTGCCGCAGGCCTACCGCTACGTGTTGTTGCCTAACGCCTATCGGGTGATCGTCCCGCCAATGACCTCTGAGATGATGAACCTGGTGAAAAACTCCGCCATCGCCTCGACCATCGGTCTGGTCGATATGGCCGCGCAGGCCGGGAAGCTGCTCGATTACTCGGCGCATGCCTGGGAGTCATTTACCGCCATTACCCTGGCGTACGTGTTGATTAATGCCTTCATCATGCTGGTGATGAGTCTGGTGGAACGTAAAATCCGCCTGCCTGGCAATCTGGGAGGCAAATAATGTACGAATTCGACTGGAGTTCAATTGTCCCTTCCCTGCCCTATCTGCTGGATGGGCTGCTCATTACGCTGAAAATTACCGTCACCGCGGTGATTATCGGTATTGTCTGGGGCACTATTCTCGCCGTTATGCGCCTTTCCAGTTTTGCGCCTGTCGCCTGGTTTGCTAAAGCGTACGTTAACGTCTTCCGCTCCATCCCGCTGGTGATGGTACTGTTGTGGTTCTATCTGATTGTGCCGGGGCTATTACAGGACGTACTGGGGCTGTCGCCGAAAACCGATATTCGCCTGATTTCGGCAATGGTCGCATTTTCGATGTTTGAAGCCGCCTATTACTCCGAAATTATCCGTGCGGGCATCCAGAGTATTTCCCGCGGACAGTCAAGTGCGGCGCTGGCGTTGGGGATGACCCACTGGCAGTCAATGAAGCTCATCATTTTGCCGCAGGCGTTTCGCGCAATGGTGCCGCTGCTGCTGACGCAGGGTATCGTCCTGTTCCAGGATACGTCTCTGGTGTACGTCTTAAGTCTCGCGGATTTCTTCCGCACTGCGTCTACGATTGGCGAGCGTGATGGTACACAGGTCGAAATGATCCTGTTTGCCGGTGCCGTTTACTTTGTTATCAGCCTGAGCGCGTCGTTGTTGGTCAGCTATTTGAAGAAAAGGACAGTTTAATGATTACCCTGAAAAATGTTTCTAAATGGTATGGTCACTTTCAGGTGCTGACCGACTGCTCCACGGAAGTGAAAAAAGGCGAAGTGGTGGTCGTCTGCGGCCCGTCAGGTTCCGGAAAGTCGACGCTGATCAAAACCGTTAACGGCCTGGAGCCGGTGCAAAAAGGTGAAATCACCGTGAACGGTATTATGGTCAACGACAAAAAAACCGATCTGGCGAAGTTACGCTCACGCGTCGGGATGGTGTTCCAGCACTTTGAGCTGTTCCCGCATCTGTCGATTATTGAAAACCTGACCCTGGCGCAGGTAAAAGTGCTTAAGCGTGATAAAGCCCCGGCGCGTGAAAAAGCGCAGAAGTTGCTGGAACGCGTGGGCCTTGCCGCGCATGCCAATAAATATCCAGCGCAGCTTTCCGGCGGCCAGCAGCAGCGTGTGGCGATTGCCCGCGCGCTGTGTATGGATCCTATCGCCATGCTGTTCGATGAACCCACTTCGGCGCTTGATCCAGAGATGATCAACGAAGTACTGGACGTTATGGTTGAACTGGCCAACGAAGGGATGACCATGATGGTGGTGACCCATGAAATGGGCTTTGCCCGCAAAGTGGCGAATCGGGTGATCTTTATGGACGAAGGGAAAATCGTTGAGGACTCACCGAAAGAAGAGTTCTTCGCTAACCCGAAATCCGAACGCGCAAAAGACTTCCTCGCCAAAATCCTGCATTAATCTTTTCGGCGCGCATGTCAGAGTGCGCGCCATCTCACGCTTTCTTGCCTCGCTCCTCGAATCATTTTCACCCCAGCGTTACCCTTGCGACAATGTAGCATTCATAAGGAGCAACAATGGCACTGCCAATAATCATAGATTGCGACCCGGGTCATGATGACGCGATCGCACTGGTTCTCGCCCTCGCCTCACCGGAACTTGACGTTAAAGCCATCACCTCATCCGCAGGAAACCAGACACCCGATAAAACGCTACGCAACGTATTGCGAATGTTAACGCTGCTGAACCGCACGGACATTCCAGTGGCGGGCGGCGCGCCCAAGCCCCTGATGCGTGAACTGATCATTGCCGATAACGTCCACGGTGAAAGCGGACTGGATGGCCCGGCGCTACCGGAACCCGCCTTTGCGCCGCAGCCATGCACCGCCGTTGAGCTGATGGCAAAGACGTTGCGCGAGAGCACACAACCGGTCACCCTTGTCTCAACCGGGCCGCAAACCAACGTCGCACTGTTGCTGAACAGCCATCCTGAACTGCGTGACAAAATCGCCCGTATCGTGATCATGGGCGGCGCGATGGGGTTGGGCAACTGGACGCCTGCCGCCGAATTCAATATCTATGTCGACCCTGAAGCCGCAGAAATCGTCTTCCAGTCGGGGATTCCGGTGGTGATGGCCGGTCTGGACGTCACGCATAAAGCACAAATTCATGTCGCAGATACCGAACGCTTCCGCGCCATTGGTAACCCGGTTTCCACGATCGTTGCTGAACTACTCGACTTCTTCCTCGAGTATCATAAAGACGAGAAATGGGGATTTATCGGCGCACCGCTGCACGACCCGTGCACCATCGCCTGGCTGTTGAAACCCGAACTGTTTACCACCGTTGAACGCTGGGTTGGGGTGGAAACTCAGGGGAAATACACTCAGGGGATGACCGTGGTGGACTATTACTTCCTGACGGGCAATAAACCGAATGCCACCGTGATGGTGGATGTCGATCGTCAGGGATTTGTAGACCTGCTGGCAGAACGGCTACAGTTTTACGCGTGACCAATGCCGGACGGTGCTGACGCTTATTCGGCCTACGTAATGAGTCACCGTAGGCCTGATAAGATGCGTCAACCTCGGCATCAGACTAGATTACGGTTCAAACGGACGACGCTGGAACTGGTCGTGTCCACATTTTGGGCACAATGGCAACACGTCCGGCGTATACACCGCCAAGTGAAAATGACACTTCTCACAGACCAGATTGCCCAACCCCACCACTTCGCCGCTGTGATATACCCCGTGATGACTTAGATCCTGAAACACTTCACGCCATTCGAGCTGCGTTTTGTCGGTGATATCCGCCAGTTCCTGCCACAGGCTCTCTTTGATTACCCGCATAAAGACGCTGTCGGACTCCTCTTCCAGACTCTCTTCGTAGCTGATGGCAAACTCTTCCAGGTCACGTCTGACAGCGCGCGTCAGTTCGTCCACTTCGGTTCGCGTTAACTCCCCGGCCTGCAAAACCTGCTGCCGCGCCTGTTCCACCAGCGCATCGATATCACGCTCGCCATTGCGCAGACGTTCACTTAATGACGCCACCAGTTCACGGTAATATTGAGCAACCTTGTTCATCGTTTCGCCTCCTGGGTCGTTAACTGTCTATAATAATAGACGTTATTTGGGTTACGCTTTGCAAGACTGCCCACAGAGTGTGTAAATTCGTGCAAGGATTATCGTGGCGTGAATTCGAACCTGAATGCGCGAAAGGCTGTTTTGACGCGGGCGTTTGGGCTATGCTATGCGGATCTGAAACACCACATCGAAGCTACGTTTGTAGCTGTATTGAAAACAGGACCACTGGCTGCCATGCAAGAGCAATACCGCCCGGAAGAGATAGAATCCAAAGTACAGCTTCACTGGGATGAGAAGCGCACATTTGAAGTTACCGAAGACGAGAGCAAAGAGAAGTATTACTGCCTGTCTATGCTTCCCTATCCTTCTGGTCGACTACACATGGGCCACGTACGTAACTACACCATCGGTGACGTGATCGCCCGTTATCAGCGCATGCTGGGCAAAAACGTGCTGCAGCCTATCGGCTGGGACGCATTCGGCCTGCCTGCAGAAGGCGCGGCGGTGAAAAACAACACCGCGCCAGCACCGTGGACCTACGATAATATCGCCTACATGAAGAACCAGCTCAAAATGCTGGGCTTTGGCTATGACTGGAGCCGCGAGCTGGCGACCTGTACCCCGGAATACTATCGCTGGGAGCAGAAATTCTTCACCGAACTGTACAAAAAAGGTCTGGTCTACAAAAAGACCTCTGCGGTCAACTGGTGCCCGAACGATCAGACCGTACTGGCGAACGAACAGGTTATCGACGGCTGCTGCTGGCGCTGCGACACCAAAGTTGAGCGTAAAGAGATCCCACAGTGGTTTATTAAAATCACCGCCTATGCCGATGAACTGCTCAACGATCTGGATAAACTGGATCACTGGCCTGACACCGTGAAAACGATGCAGCGCAACTGGATTGGTCGTTCTGAAGGCGTGGAAATCACCTTCAACGTGAACGATTATGACAACACGCTGACCGTTTACACGACCCGCCCGGACACCTTTATGGGTGCCACCTACCTGGCGGTTGCCGCTGGTCACCCGCTGGCGCAGAAAGCGGCAGAGAACAACCCTGAACTGGCAGCCTTTATCGACGAATGCCGTAACACCAAAGTGGCCGAAGCTGACATGGCGACCATGGAGAAAAAAGGCGTCGATACCGGCTTTAAGGCGGTTCACCCGCTGACTGGCGAAGCAATCCCGGTCTGGGCGGCTAACTTTGTGCTGATGGAATACGGCACTGGCGCGGTCATGGCCGTACCGGGTCACGATCAGCGCGACTACGAATTTGCCACCAAATACGGCTTAACCATTAAACCGGTTATCCTGGCAGCCGATGGTTCTGAGCCGGATCTTTCCGAACAGGCGATGACCGATAAGGGCGTTCTGTTTAACTCTGGCGAATTTGACGGTCTGGCCTTCGACGCGGCCTTCAACGCCATTGCCGATAAGCTGGCCGCCAAAGGCGTGGGCGAGCGTAAGATCAACTACCGTCTGCGCGACTGGGGCGTTTCCCGTCAGCGTTACTGGGGTGCGCCGATCCCGATGGTCACGCTGGAAGACGGCACCGTGCTGCCAACGCCGGAAGATCAATTGCCGGTGATCCTGCCGGAAGATGTCGTGATGGACGGCATCACCAGCCCGATCAAAGCCGATCCTGAATGGGCAAAAACCACCGTTAATGGCCAGCCTGCACTGCGCGAAACTGACACTTTCGACACCTTTATGGAGTCATCCTGGTACTATGCGCGCTACACCTGTCCGCAGTATCAGGAAGGGATGCTGGATTCCAAAGCGGCAAACTACTGGCTGCCGGTAGATATTTACATTGGCGGTATCGAACATGCCATCATGCACCTGCTCTACTTCCGCTTCTTCCACAAACTGATGCGCGATGCCGGCATGGTGAACTCTGACGAACCGGCGAAACAGTTGCTGTGTCAGGGGATGGTACTGGCGGATGCGTTCTACTATGTGGGCGAAAACGGCGAGCGTAACTGGGTTTCTCCGGTGGATGCGATCGTTGAACGCGACGAGAAAGGCCGTATCGTGAAGGCGAAAGACGCGGCGGGCCATGAGCTGGTGTATACCGGCATGAGCAAAATGTCCAAGTCGAAAAACAACGGTATCGACCCGCAGGTAATGGTTGAGCGTTACGGCGCGGATACCGTGCGTCTATTTATGATGTTCGCCTCTCCGGCTGATATGACGCTGGAATGGCAGGAGTCCGGCGTGGAAGGCGCTAACCGCTTCCTGAAACGTGTCTGGAAACTGGTGTATGAACACACTTCCCGTGGCGATGTTGCGTCGCTGAACGTTGACGTGCTGACAGAAGATCAGAAAGCGCTGCGTCGCGATGTACACAAAACGATCGCCAAAGTGACCGATGATATCGGCCGCCGTCAGACCTTCAACACCGCGATTGCCGCCGTGATGGAGCTGATGAACAAGCTGGCGAAAGCCCCGCAGGATGACGAGCAGGATCGCGCGCTGATGCAGGAAGCGCTGCTGGCGGTAGTCCGGATGCTTAACCCGTTCACCCCACACGTCTGCTTTACGCTGTGGCAGGCGCTGAAAGGCGAAGGCGACATCGACAACGCGCCGTGGCCAGTTGCGGACAACGCCGCAATGGTCGAAGACTCCACGCTGGTCGTGGTTCAGGTTAACGGCAAGGTGCGCGGTAAAATCACCGTTCCGGTGAATGCGACAGAAGAGCAGGTTCGTGAACGTGCTGGCCAGGAACATCTGGTCGCTAAATATCTTGATGGCGTTACCGTGCGTAAAGTGATTTACGTACCGGGTAAACTCCTCAATCTGGTCGTTGGCTAAGCGCGGGAGGAAGCGTGCGATATCTGGCAACATTGTTGTTATCTCTGGCGGTGTTAACCACCGCCGGATGTGGCTGGCACCTGCGCAATACCACGCAGGTTCCGGACACCATGAAAACCATGATTCTGGACACGGGGGATCCGAACGGTCCGCTAAGCCGTGCGGTGCGTAACCAACTGCGTCTGAACGACGTTGAGCTGCTGGATAAGAGTACGCTGCGTAAAGACGTACCGTCTCTGCGTCTGGGTCGGGTCAGCATTTCGAAAGATACCGCATCTGTCTTCCAGAATGGGCAGACAGCGGAATATCAGATGATTATGACGGTTAATGCGTCAGTATTGATTCCTGGTCACGATATTTATCCTATCAGCGTCCGGGTATTCCGTTCGTTCTTCGACAACCCACAGATGGCGCTGGCGAAGGATAACGAGCAGGATATGATCATCAAAGAAATGTACGACAGAGCGGCGGAGCAATTAATTCGTAAGCTGCCAAGCGTACATGCTGCGGATCGTCTCTCATCGCAAGAAGAGGTTGCCGTTGACGATAAAGAAGCGGCACCCGCTTCCTCTTCAACGCGTGTCTCCAGCACGCTGGGTAACTGATGATTCGGTTGTACCCTGAACAACTCCGCGCGCAACTCTCTGAAGGGTTGCGCGCGGCGTATCTGCTCCTTGGAAACGACCCATTGTTGTTGCAGGAAGGCCAGGATGCCATCCGTCAGGTTGCGGCAACGCAGGGGTTCGACGAACACCACACGTTTACTCTCGACAACAATACCGACTGGAACGCATTGTTCTCGCAATGCCAGGCGATGAGTCTGTTCGCCAGCCGTCAGACGCTGTTGTTGCTACTGCCCGAAAACGGTCCGAATGCCGCGATTAATGAACAACTGGCAACGTTGGTTAAGTTGCTGCATGACGATCTGCTGCTGATCGTACGCGGTAACAAGCTCAGCAAAGCCCAGGAAAATGCCGCATGGTTTAAAGCGCTGACCGATCGAAGCGTACAGATCAGTTGTCAGACGCCGGAGCAGGCGCAACTTCCCCGCTGGGTGGCGGCGCGCGCAAAACAAAATAATCTGCAGCTGGACGACGCAGCAAATCAACTGTTGTGCTATTGCTATGAAGGTAACCTGCTGGCGCTGGCGCAGGCACTGGAGCGTTTATCGTTACTGTGGCCCGACGGAAAGCTCACCCTGCCTCGCGTCGAGCAGGCCGTTAATGATGCCGCCCACTTCACCCCATTCCATTGGGTGGATGCGCTGATCATGGGCAAAAGTAAGCGCGCACTGCACATTCTTCAGCAGTTACGTCTGGAAGGCAGCGAACCGGTTATTTTGCTGCGAACCCTGCAACGTGAACTGTTGCTGCTGGTTACGCTGAAACGCCAGTCGGCCCATACCCCGCTGCGCACGCTTTTTGATAAGCATCGCGTCTGGCAAAACCGTCGGGGCATGATTGGCGACGCGCTGAACCGACTGAGTCCGGCGCAGTTACGTCAGGCGGTCCAGTTACTGACACGTACGGAAATCACGCTGAAGCAGGACTATGGCCAGTCGGTCTGGGCGGAGCTTGAAGGGCTCTCACTGCTGATTTGCCACAAAGCGCTGGCTGAAGTTTTTATTGATGGCTGATATGAAATCGTTACAGGCACTCTTTGGCGGCACCTTTGATCCGGTGCACTATGGTCACCTCAAACCCGTGGAAACGCTGGCCAATCTGATTGGTTTATCACGGGTCATCGTGATGCCTAATAATGTTCCTCCTCATCGCCCGCAGCCAGAGGCGACGAGTGAACAGCGCAAAACTATGCTTGAACTGGCAATTGCCGACAAGCCGTTGTTTATCCTTGATGAGCGCGAACTAAAGCACGACACCCCTTCCTATACGGCGCAAACGCTAAAGGCCTGGCGTGAAGAGCAAGGTCCAGATGCCCCACTGGCGTTTATCATCGGCCAGGACTCGTTGCTGACCTTCCCGACCTGGCACGACTACGAAACCATTCTCGACAATACCCATCTGATTGTCTGCCGCCGTCCGGGCTATCCGCTTGAAATGGCGCAGGAACAGCATCAGCATTGGCTGGATCAACATCTGACGAATACGCCGGACGATCTGCACCAGCTACCGGCAGGGAAAATTTATCTCGCCGAGACGCCGTGGTTCAATATTTCCGCCACGATCATCCGCGAGCGGCTGGAAAACGGCGAACCGTGTGATGATCTGATGCCGCACGCGGTGCTGGACTATATCAATGAGCATGGACTGTATCGCTAAGTACTTCGGTTAACGCCGCCAGCAGGCGGTTGTTCTCTTCCTGACTGCGTATTGCCACGCGGAAATAGCGTCCATCAAGACCTGGGTAATTGGCGCAACTGCGGATCAGAATATGTCGCGTCAGCAAAGCGCGCTGGAGATCGGTTTCGCAACGCAGCAGAAGATAATTCGCCTGACCGGGATAGACCGTCAGTCCCGACAGCGCACACAGCTGCTGATAAAAACGTCCGCCCTCTTCCCGCAACCACTGCCATGTCGCCTGTTGATACGCGGTATCCTCCAGCACCTGTTCCCCTGCCAGTGCAGCAAAAGCGTTGATCGACCACGGCATCTGGCGCGCCCTCATCGCCGCGACCGCCTGCACATCGCTGTTAAGGAGATATCCCAGCCGCAGTCCCGGGATGGCATAGAATTTTGTCAGTGAACGCAGAACCCAGATATGCGGGTTATCCTTTAACAGCGGAATAAATCCCGCTTCGTCTGCGATAAAATCGATAAATGCTTCATCAAGAATCAGCGCAATATTTAGCGCCTGACAGCGCCCGGCAATCGCCTCGAGTAACGCCCGCTCCGGCAGTAATCCGGTGGGATTGTTAGGCGTGCACAAAAACAGACAGTCCAGTTCTGCCGTTAACGCATCGAGAATCGCCCCGGTCAGTTGCCAGCCATCCTCTTCACGCAGCATGAACGTATCAATGACGCATTCGCTCCACTGCAACGCGCGGCGGTATTCGGCAAATCCCGGCGCGACGATCATCGCTCGCCGCGGTTTCAAACCGTTTACTAGGGTGAAGATCGACTCCGTCTCACCGTTTCCGGCGAGGATCCATTCGACAGGAACCTGATGATGTCGGGCCAGTGCCTGATGCAGGTGGCGGTAATCGACGTCAGGATAGCGCTCGGCTAGGTGTAAATTGTCGACAATGGCGCGTTTTACCGTTTCAGGCATACCCAGTGGATTAATATTCGCGCTAAAATCCAGCAACTTCTCGGGCGAGATCCCGAGGAACTCAGCCGCCTCACGGATATTACCGCCGTGGGCGCTTTGGAATAGAGACATCGTGCCGCTCCTGGCAAAAGAGGCTATTTTAGAGAAATTAGCGCGCGCATTCAGGGCGAATATCATGTTTTGCGCGAATACGTATCACGAGGGATAAATGCGACTCTGGTTAGTTCGTCATGGTGAAACCGAGGCTAATGTGGCGGGTTTGTACAGCGGTCATGCCCCCACACCGTTGACCGGGCGCGGCGTGGCGCAGGCGCAAACGCTGAATACATTGCTTCGCCAGGTTCCCTTTAAGCAGGTGCTGTGTAGCGAGCTGGAGCGCGCGCAGCATACGGCGCGCTTAGTGCTTCAGGGACGTGAACTGCCGCTACAGGTGAAGCCTGAGCTCAATGAGATGTTTTTTGGTGACTGGGAGATGCGTCATCACCAGGATCTGGCCCGCGAAGATGCCGAAAACTACGCGGCCTGGTGCAACGACTGGCAAAATGCCGTTCCCACCAATGGGGAAGGATTTCAGGCTTTCGCCCAGCGCGTTGAGCAGGCAATTTCGATCCTCGCTGACTATCAGCACCATGATCATGTGCTGATAGTCAGCCATCAGGGTGTTCTCAGCCTGTTAATCGCCCGGTTGCTTGCCATGCCCGCCGCGGCGATGTGGCATTTTCGCGTTGAGCAAGGCTGCTGGAGTGCCATTGATTTTACTGGCGATTTTGCCACGCTTCGGGTTCTCAACAGCAGAGCGATATGGACGCCCGGCGAGTAAAATATCTGTTTTTTACTGCCAGCAACGCTCCGCCCATTGACACCCCCGGACAGGCTGCTATTCTCCGCTGCCAGACTTTTCCCGCCCTTCAGCATTTTGCAGAAATTGTTTTACAAAAATGGCGATGCATTCTGTTGCATGGGGTGGGATGATAGCCCACTTTCCAAAGTCGCCCGGTGACATTTGTCCCGAAAAGCCGGTGGGTTCAGGTATACTGACAGGCTTATTAATACTCATTCATGCACCCAGGGGGAAAACTTGCAGGGTAAAGCACTCCAGGATTTTGTTATCGACAAAATTGATGACCTTAAAGGTCAGGACATCATCGCCTTAGACGTTCAGGGCAAATCCAGTATCACCGACTGCATGATCATCTGTACCGGTACTTCCAGCCGTCACGTTATGTCTATTGCTGACCACGTCGTGCAGGAATCTCGCGCTGCGGGAATGCTGCCGCTGGGCGTGGAAGGTGAGAGCGTCGCCGACTGGATCGTCGTTGACCTGGGTGAAGTGATTGTCCACGTTATGCAGGAAGAGAGCCGTCGCCTGTATGAGCTGGAAAAACTCTGGAGTTAATGCGTGAAGCTTCAACTTGTCGCGGTAGGCACGAAAATGCCCGACTGGGTACAAACCGGTTTTACCGAGTACCTGCGGCGTTTTCCCAAAGACATGCCTTTTGAGCTGATCGAAATTCCGGCCGGCAAACGCGGCAAGAACGCGGATATCAAGCGTATTCTCGACAAAGAGGGTGAGCAGATGCTGGCTGCCGCTGGCAAAAATCGCATCGTCACCCTGGATATACCCGGTAAGCCCTGGGACACGCCGCAACTGGCGACCGAACTGGAACGCTGGAAACTGGACGGTCGTGATGTCAGCCTGTTAATTGGCGGGCCGGAGGGATTATCCCCTGCCTGCAAAGCCGCGGCAGAACAAAGTTGGTCGCTCTCTGCACTCACGCTTCCCCATCCGCTTGTCCGGGTGCTGGTGGCAGAGAGCCTGTATCGGGCGTGGAGCATTACCACTAATCACCCTTATCACCGTGAGTGATCATTGAGCTTGAGTAGACTAAGCAGCGGATGAAATTACAGAATTCTTTTCGCGACTATACGGCTGAGTCCGCGCTATTTGTGCGCCGGGCGCTGGTCGCTTTTTTGGGTATCTTACTGCTCACCGGCGTGCTTATCGCCAATCTGTATAACTTGCAGATCGTCCGTTTTACCGATTACCAGACTCGCTCGAATGAGAACCGGATTAAGCTGGTGCCTATCGCCCCCAGCCGCGGCATTATTTATGACCGTAATGGCATTCCTCTCGCCCTGAACCGCACCATTTATCAGGTCGAAATGATGCCCGAGAAGGTTGATAACGTGCAGCAAACGCTGGATGCCCTGCGCAGCGTTGTCGACCTGACCGATGACGATATTGCCGCCTTCAAGAAAGAGCGCGCACGTTCCCACCGCTTTACCTCTATTCCCGTCAAAACCAACCTCACCGAAGTACAGGTTGCGCGTTTTGCCGTGAACCAGTACCGCTTCCCGGGTGTGGAAGTGAAAGGGTATAAGCGCCGGTTCTACCCATACGGTTCCGCACTTACCCACGTCATTGGCTACGTGTCGAAGATTAACGATAAAGACGTTGAGCGACTGGATAAAGACGGCAAACTGGCCAACTACGCCGCGACGCATGACATCGGGAAACTGGGGATTGAGCGCTACTACGAAGATGTGCTGCACGGTCAAACCGGCTACGAGGAAGTCGAGGTCAACAACCGTGGTCGCGTCATCCGTCAGCTCAAAGAAGTCCCCCCACAGGCCGGACACGACATCTACCTGACGCTGGATCTCAAACTGCAGCAGTATATCGAGACGCTGCTTGCCGGTAGCCGCGCGGCCGTGGTGGTCACCGACCCGCGCACCGGCGGCGTACTGGCCCTGGTTTCAATGCCCAGTTACGACCCGAACCTGTTCGTCGATGGTATCTCCAGTAAAGACTATTCCGGTTTGCTTAACGATCCGAACACGCCGCTGGTCAACCGCGCAACGCAGGGGGTTTATCCACCTGCGTCGACGGTAAAACCGTATGTCGCGGTGTCTGCATTAAGCGCGGGCGTTATCACCCGAAATACCAGCCTGTTTGACCCTGGCTGGTGGCAGTTGCCCGGCTCGGAAAAACGCTACCGTGACTGGAAGAAATGGGGTCACGGACACCTGAACATTACTAAATCACTGGAAGAATCGGCGGATACCTTCTTCTATCAGGTCGCCTATGACATGGGGATCGATCGCCTCTCCGAGTGGATGGGCAAATTCGGTTACGGTCACTATACCGGTATCGACCTGGCGGAAGAGCGTTCCGGCAACATGCCTACCCGCGAATGGAAGCTCAAACGCTTTAAAAAACCCTGGTATCAGGGCGATACCATTCCGGTCGGCATCGGTCAGGGCTACTGGACGGCAACGCCGATTCAGATGAGTAAGGCGCTGATGATCCTGATTAATGACGGCGTCGTGAAGGTGCCTCATCTGCTGATGAGTACCGCAGAAAACGGCAAGAAGGTTCCCTGGGTACAACCGCAGGAGCCACCGGTCGGCGATATTCATTCTGGTTATTGGGAACTGGCGAAAGACGGCATGTATGGCGTCGCCAACCGTGGCAACGGGACCGCGCATAAATATTTTGCCAGCGCGCCATATAAAATTGCCGCTAAATCCGGTACCGCACAGGTCTTTGGCCTGAAAGCCAATGAAACCTATAACGCGCATAAAATTGCCGAGCGTCTGCGTGACCATAAACTGATGACCGCATTTGCACCGTATAACAACCCGCAGGTGGCCGTCGCCATCATCCTGGAAAACGGGGGGGCGGGTCCGGCGGTGGGGACCATTATGCGTCAGATTCTTGACCACATCATGTTGGGCGATAACAACACCGATCTGCCAGCGGAAAACCCGGCGGTTGCAGCGGCGGAGGATCAATAACCATGACGGATAATCCGAACAAAAAAACATTCTGGGATAAAATCCATATTGATCCCACCATGTTACTGATTTTGCTGGCGCTGTTGGTTTACAGCTCACTGGTTATCTGGAGCGCCAGCGGCCAGGACATTGGCATGATGGAGCGTAAAGTCGGTCAGATTACGATGGGGCTGGTGATCATGGTGGTCATGGCGCAGATCCCGCCGCGCGTCTATGAAGGTTGGGCGCCGTATCTCTATATTTTCTGTATTATTCTGCTGGTGGCGGTCGATGCATTCGGGGCAATATCCAAAGGCGCGCAGCGTTGGCTGGATCTCGGCATTGTACGTTTTCAGCCTTCTGAAATCGCCAAAATCGCGGTTCCTCTGATGGTCGCACGCTTTATCAACCGCGACGTCTGTCCGCCGTCCCTGAAGAACACGGCCATCGCGCTGGTGCTGATTTTTATGCCGACGCTGTTGGTGGCGGCACAGCCTGACCTCGGGACCTCGATTCTGGTCGCGCTTTCCGGCCTGTTCGTGCTGTTCCTCTCGGGTCTGAGCTGGCGTTTAATTGGCGTCGCTGTACTGCTGCTCGCGGCGTTCATTCCGATCCTGTGGTTCTTCCTGATGCACGATTATCAGCGTCAGCGTGTGATGATGTTACTCGACCCGGAAACCGACCCGTTGGGTGCCGGTTACCACATCATTCAGTCTAAAATTGCGATTGGTTCCGGCGGTCTGAGCGGTAAGGGATGGTTACACGGTACCCAGTCGCAACTGGAATTTTTACCCGAACGCCACACCGACTTTATCTTCGCTGTCCTGGCGGAAGAGCTGGGTCTGATTGGGATACTGATCCTGCTGGCGCTGTATATACTGCTGATTATGCGTGGCCTGTGGATCGCCGCCCACGCACAAACCACCTTTGGTCGCGTGATGGCCGGTGGCTTAATGTTGATTTTATTCGTTTATGTCTTCGTTAATATTGGTATGGTGAGTGGGATTCTGCCTGTTGTAGGCGTTCCGCTTCCGTTGGTCAGTTACGGAGGCTCAGCACTGATCGTGTTGATGGCCGGGTTCGGGATTGTCATGTCGATCCACACCCACAGAAAAATGTTATCGAAAAGCGTGTAAGGGGTGCGCAATGCGTAAGCAGTTGCCTGGAGTCTGCGTCGTAGCAGGAATTATGCTGCTCGCGGCATGTACGAGTGATGATGGTCAGCAACAGAACACCGTCGCGCCGCAGCCGGCGGTATGTAATGGGCCCGTCGTTGAAATCAGCGGAGCCGATCCGCGTTTTGAACCTCTCAACCCGAGCGCTAATCAGGATTATCAGCGAGACGGGAAGAGCTACAAGATAGTGCAGGATGTCTCGCGCTTTAGTCAGGCAGGGTTCGCGGCGATCTACGATGCCGAGCCCGGTAGCAATCTGACCGCCTCAGGCGAAGCGTTCGATCCTATGCAGCTCACCGCTGCGCATCCGACGTTACCGATCCCGAGCTATGCGCGGATCACTAACCTCGCCAATGGACGGATGATCGTGGTGCGCATTAACGATCGAGGTCCCTATGGCAACGATCGCGTGATTTCGCTGTCGCGTGCCGCTGCCGACCGTCTGAACACCTCCAATAACACCAAAGTGCGTATCGACCCAATTATTGTCGCACAGGATGGTTCATTGTCTGGTCCGGGTATGGCCTGTACCACCGTGGCCAAACAGACTTATGCCCTGCCCTCACGTCCGGATCTGAGCGGCGGCATGGGCAGCGCCTCCTCCGCACCGGAAGCGATGCAGCCTCAGGGTGACGTTCGCGCCATCAGCAATTCCACCTTGCAAAGTGAAGATAATGCCGGCGCACCGGTTCAGAGTAGTGGGTTCCTGGGTGCCCCGACGACCCTGGCAGCAGGTGTACTGGAAGGCAGTGAACCGACGCCAGCGCCACAGCCCGCGGCTGCAGCTCCCGTTAGCGCACCAGTCAGTGCACCGGCAGCAACACCCGCTGCGACGGCTGCGCCTGCCGCCGCTTCCGCCAGCGGCAGTTACGTAGTCCAGGTCGGCGCGGTGAGCGATCAGGGGCGTGCCCAACAATATCAACAGCGCTTAGGCCAGCAGTTTGGCGTACCTGGACGCGTCACGCAGAACGGCGCCGTGTGGCGTATTCAGCTCGGGCCGTTTGCCAGTAAAGCACAAGCCAGTGCGCTGCAGCAGCGCTTACAATCTGAAGCCCAATTACAGTCCTTCATTACCGGCGCACAGTAACGTAACAAGGGCATCTGAAGTGTCAGTTTCTGTAAATGACGTTAACTACGTTAACAAAGTCATGCGGAAAGTCAGATGCCTGCCGGTATTGCATTTGCTATAGTAGGGCACTTTTTTTAATTCCATCACGGACGTCGTAGTTCAGACCATGAAGACCACTTTTTCCGCTCGTTTCCTGCAGCGCATGGCGCTCACCACGGCTCTTTGTACAGCCGCTATTTCAGGCGCGCATGCCGATGACCTGAATATCAAAACCATGATCCCGGGTGTTCCGCAGATCGACGCGGAGTCTTACATCCTCATTGACTATAACTCCGGTAAAGTGCTGGCGGAACAAAACGCCGATACGCGTCGCGACCCGGCCAGTCTGACCAAAATGATGACCAGTTACGTTATCGGTCAGGCAATGAAAGCGGGCAAATTTAAAGAAACGGATCTGGTCACTATCGGTAATGATGCCTGGGCCACGGGTAATCCGGTCTTTAAAGGCTCATCGCTGATGTTCCTGAAGCCAGGCATGCAGGTTCCGGTATCGCAACTGATTCGCGGGATTAACCTGCAGTCTGGTAACGACGCCTGCGTCGCGATGGCTGACTTTGCGGCGGGCAGTCAGGATGCGTTTGTCGGTCTGATGAACAGCTATGTGAATGCGCTGGGTCTGAAAAATACCCATTTCCAGACGGTTCACGGTCTGGATGCCGACGGTCAGTACAGTTCCGCTCGTGATATGGCGCTGATTGGACAAGCACTAATCCGCGACGTTCCTAACGAATATTCCGTCTATAAAGAGAAAGAGTTCACCTTTAACGGCATCCGTCAGTTGAACCGTAACGGTTTGCTGTGGGACAACAGCCTGAAAGTAGATGGCATCAAGACTGGTCATACCGATAAAGCAGGCTACAACCTGGTGGCCTCGGCGACGGAAGGTCAGATGCGTTTGATCTCCGCGGTCATGGGCGGGCGTACCTATAAAGGACGTGAAACGGAAAGCAAAAAACTGCTGACCTGGGGTTTCCGTTTCTTCGAAACGGTTAACCCGCTGAAAGCAGGCAAAGAATTCGCCTCTGAACCGTCCTGGTTTGGTGATACCGATCGCGCCTCCTTAGGGGTTGATAAAGATGTGTATCTGACCATTCCGCGTGGCCGTATGAAAGACCTGAAAGCCAGCTATGTACTGAACAGCACGGAGCTGCATGCGCCGCTGCAGAAAAATCAGGTGGTCGGTACCATCAACTTCCAGCTTGACGGTAAAACCATTGAGCAGCGCCCTCTGGTCGTGCTGCAGGAAATCCCGGAAGGTAACTTCTTCAGCAAAATCATTGATTACATTAAGTTAATGTTCCATCACTGGTTTGGTTAAAAATTGAACACTTGAAAGTGTGATTTCCATCCCCATATACTAAGCATCAGTAAAACTCCCGCCCTCTGGCGGGAGTTGTTATTTATTTACGTTACGCCGGAGCTGACATGAAAACCAAACTTAACGAACTGCTTGAATTCCCTACTCCTTTTACTTACAAAGTTATGGGGCAGGCGTTACCTGAGCTGGTTGAACAGGTGGTTGAAGTGGTACAGCGCCATGCGCCAGGTGATTACTCTCCGACGGTAAAACCCAGCAGCAAAGGCAATTACCACTCGGTCTCGATTACCATCAACGCGACCCATATTGAGCAGGTTGAAACGCTGTACGAAGAACTCGGTAACATCGAAATCGTCCGTATGGTTCTGTAATACAGGTTCGGGCCCCGACCATGTTCGGGCGCCCACCTCGCCTCCTCTTCACTGTGATATACTTCCCTCCCCCATTGATTACTTCTCTACGGAGATGCTGTTTTGTCTCAGGATAAAATACTGGTCCGCCAGCTCGGTCTTCAACCCTACGAACCCGTCTCCCAGGCCATGCACGACTTTACCAACACCCGCGATGAACAGACTCCCGATGAAATCTGGCTGGTTGAACACTATCCGGTTTTCACCCAGGGTCAGGCAGGGAAAGCGGAACATGTTTTAATGCCCGGCGATATTCCGGTCATTCAAAGCGATCGCGGTGGGCAGGTCACTTACCATGGGCCAGGTCAACAGGTTATGTACGTTTTGTTGAACCTGAAGCGACGTAAACTGGGCGTGCGGGAATTGGTCACGTTGCTGGAACAGACTGTCGTGAATACTCTGGCTGAACTGGATATTGACGCTCACCCGCGTGCAGATGCCCCTGGCGTTTATGTCGGTGAAAAGAAAATATGTTCCCTCGGTTTGCGTATTCGTCGCGGTTGCTCATTCCATGGACTGGCATTAAACGTTAATATGGATCTCTCGCCTTTCTTACGAATTAATCCCTGCGGTTATGCCGGCATGGAAATGGCAAAAATATCTCAATGGGATAGCCAGGTCACGACAGATAATATCCAACCACGATTATTAGCCAATATTTTAGCACTGCTAAATAATCCCCCTTACGAATATATTTCCGCTTAACTTATTGAATGCAATGGCCCAAAAAATCGGGGGCCATTGTCACCCTTCCGGCTCAAATGCTTTACAATGTCTCCTGGTTTCTATATTTTCTGTTTGTCTTAGTTTGAATTTTTAACGAGTTTTCTCCGTCATAAAAAACGACGTAGGATTTTTCTTTATACGAACGTTAAACCTTCAATCCATTGCTATAAAAAAGGTTATCGATACCGCGAGATGAACAATAGTGGTGCAAAACGCATGCTTACAACAAATACAAGCATCACTATTATTTATAAAGTGAATTAAATTGGAGTTAGAACGTGAGTGAAAATAGTAAGCCGAAAGGACATTTCTACGAACACCGACCCGAAGATAAGCCGCAAATTTTCAGAACGCTGAGAAATATAGACCTGAACCTGCTGACTATTTTTGAAGCCGTTTATGTTCATAAAGGAATCGTCAACGCCGCGAAAGTTCTCAATCTGACTCCTTCAGCGATCAGCCAGTCCATTCAGAAACTGCGCACAATATTTCCTGATCCCCTGTTTATTCGAAAAGGCCAGGGCGTGACGCCCACGACTTATGCCACCCATCTGCATGAGTATATCAGCCAGGGGCTGGAATCCATTCTCGGCGCGCTGGATCTCACCGGCAGCTACGATAAACAACGGACGATAACTATCGGGACTACTCCGTCTATCGGCGCGCTGGTCATGCCGACAATTTATCACGCCATCAAAACGAGCCATCCGCAACTGCATCTGCGTAACATTCCCGTCCATGATGCCGAAACGCAACTCAGTCAGTTTCAGAGTGATTTGATTATTGATAACCACATCTACAGCAACCGCGCAGTAGAGAACCATGTTCTGTTTTCTGACAAAATCGAACTGGTCTGCCGCCAGAATCACCCTTCCCTGACGCGTACCCTGACCCCTGAAGCCCTCGATGACGCTGAACATAGTCTGCTGATGATCGAAGGACAAAGCTTCACGCTCCTGCGCCAACGTATCCAGGAATTGTTCCCCGATCGGCAAATCAGCTTTAGCAGCTACAATATTTTCACGCTGGCATCACTCATTGCTCACAGCGATCTGGTGGGTATTATGCCCGCGCGTTTCTTCACGCTGTTCAGCCACTGCTGGCCGCTTCAGCGGATCCCCCATCCATCCCTGAACCATGAGAAAATCGACTTCTCACTGCATTACAACAAGCTGAGCTTACGCGATCCGGTACTGGAGAACGTCATCGCAGTGATCCGCGACGCCTTCTGAAAATGAAATGTTGCGACCCGGTCAAAACTGCTGCCAGGTAAATGGCACAAAACAACAACTATTTTACATTTTGCCGGTCACTCAGGCTGCTTTCAGGCCCGTTTAAATGATATACTGCGTGTAGTGAATTCAAAAATAGTTGATAAATACAACATTCCCTTGAATCAAAACGCTTTCCCTCGTTATTCGCAACTGGAACACGCACGCTATGAGTAAACCCATTGTGATGGAACGCGGTGTTAAATACCGCGATGCCGATAAGATGGCCCTTATCCCGGTCAAAAATGTGGCAACAGAGCGCGAAGCCCTGCTGCGCAAGCCGGAATGGATGAAAATTAAGCTTCCAGCGGACTCCACTCGTATCCAGGGCATCAAAGCAGCAATGCGTAAGAATGGCCTGCATTCTGTTTGTGAAGAAGCCTCTTGCCCAAACCTGGCGGAGTGTTTCAATCACGGTACCGCCACGTTTATGATCCTCGGCGCTATTTGTACCCGTCGCTGCCCGTTCTGTGATGTGGCCCACGGCCGCCCTGTGGCGCCGGACGCCAACGAACCGGTTAAGCTGGCACAAACGATTGCCGACATGGCCCTGCGCTATGTCGTTATCACCTCAGTTGACCGTGATGACCTGCGTGACGGTGGCGCTCAGCACTTTGCCGATTGCATTACCGCTATTCGTGAGAAAAGTCCTACGATTAAGATTGAAACGCTGGTCCCCGACTTCCGCGGTCGTATGGATCGTGCTCTGGAAATTCTGACCGCCACTCCGCCGGACGTTTTCAACCATAACCTTGAGAACGTGCCGCGTATTTATCGTCAGGTTCGCCCGGGCGCTGACTACAACTGGTCGCTCAAATTACTGGAACGCTTTAAAGAAGCGCATCCGGAGATCCCGACCAAATCCGGTCTGATGGTGGGTCTCGGTGAGACGAATGCGGAAATCATTGAAGTGATGCGCGATCTGCGTCGTCACGGCGTGACTATGCTGACGCTGGGACAGTATTTGCAGCCGAGCCGTCACCACCTGCCCGTTCAGCGCTATGTCAGCCCGGACGAATTTGAAGAGATGAAAGCAGAAGCCATGGCGATGGGCTTTACCCATGCGGCTTGCGGACCGTTCGTCCGTTCGTCTTACCATGCTGACCTGCAGGCGAAAGGGATGGAAGTGAAGTAATTTCGAAATAAATACTTACATTTCGCCTATAAAAAACCCGCTTAATCGCGGGTTTTTTCTCATCAGGGTAAAACGGACAGGCGTTTAGCTCCGGGTATTACTCTTTATGAGAGAGTTTCTCAGCCTGAATGCTGCCGTCTGCGTCTTTTTTCGCGCCCGCATCTTCATCATTCATCGCTTTCTTGAAACCCTTAATCGCCGTGCCCAGGTCTCCACCCAGTGTACGTAACTTCTTGGTACCAAACAGCAGAACGACCAGTGCGGCCACCACCAGCAATTTGGTAATACTAATCTCACCCATAGATACCTTCTTAACTTAAAACAGGCAGCGTAGCGCGCCCTTAGTAACCTGAGAATATTAACGGTCATTTGACGCGCGCACACAATAGCAATCTGTAACAAGGTGAATCAAGCAGTGTTTAAAAAAACGTCATAATAATTGCGGTGGCACAAATCTGCGGTTGCATAATACCGGTAATTGCGCCCGCACCTGGCGAATTCGCTCAGCGGTGATCTCCGCCATGATAAGCGTCGGGACGTCTGCCGCAGCCGAAATCGTCACCCCAAGGGGATCGATAATACGACTCTGCCCGATATTTTTGTTACCACACTCCCCTGCGGCAATCATATAGCAGGTGGTATCGAGCGCGCGGGCAGCCAGTAGTGTCGACCAGTGATGTTCCTTCAGCGCCCCTCTGACCCATGCCGCCGGTAGCACCAGCACTTCAGCGCCCTGCAACGCAAGCGCCATCGACAGTTCAGGAAAACGCAGATCGTAGCAGGTCATCAGCCCCACTCTGAGTCCATCCACGTCAAGCAGCGGTGCGATTACGTTACCCGCATCAACATTGCGGGACTCCTGAATGGAGAAAGCATCATAGAGGTGTAGCTTGGCGTAGCTTGCCACAATTTTCCCCCCACGCAGCGCCACCAGCGTGTTTACCGCACGACCGGGACGCGAAGGAACGTGAACAGTGAGAATAGTGGTCATCGTATTCGACGCGCTTTCCCGCAACAGTTGTATCAGGAAATCCCCCTCGAGAGACTGGGCGGATTTCACCGACAGGTCGGGATCCGTATCGTCTCGCGCCAGTAATGCCTCAGGCAGAACCAGCAATGACGCGCCGTTTCCCGCCGCCTGCGACATGAGCATGACGCAGGTTTCTGCGTTTTTTTCCCACACAGGACTGACGGCAAATTGCCCTGCAGCAACTAGCATAATTCCTCCGGTCAGGTTTATCAGGCTCGCCAACGATGATTATTCAGCGTTACACTTATCTTATATACCAACCAAAGGCAGGATTATGCAGTGTTACAACTTCTTTTAGCGGTTTTTATTGGCGGTGGCACAGGAAGTGTAGCGAGATGGATGCTCAGTATGCGGTTTAACCCCATGCATCAGGCGATTCCGATAGGAACCCTGACCGCAAATTTACTGGGTGCATTCATCATTGGTGTGGGACTGGCATGGTTTAGTCGAATGACTAATATCGATCCAGTATGGAAAGTCTTGATCACAACCGGCTTTTGTGGCGGCCTGACAACCTTCTCTACCTTTTCGGCGGAAGTGGTCTTTTTGCTGCAGGAAGGTCGGGTGGGCTGGGCAATGCTGAATGTGTTGGTCAACCTGTTGGGATCATTTGCGATGACGGCGTTAGCATTCTGGCTATTTTCCGCCTCCAGCGCGCACTAAAGACCAAAAAAAACCCGCTAATAAGCGGGTTTTGAAATCTTGCTGACGTAAGCTTACAGAGCAGTTACGTTTGCAGCAGAAGGGCCTTTGGCACCGTTAGTGATTTCGAACTCTACACGCTGACCTTCAGCCAGAGTTTTAAAACCATTGGTCTGGATTGCAGAGAAGTGTACGAACACGTCTTTGCTGCCATCTTCCGGAGTAATGAAACCGAATCCTTTGGACTCATTAAACCACTTAACGTTACCTTTAATCTTAGACATCAAAATTACCTTTACATGAAAAATAGACACAAATGCTGTGTCGGGTACCAGTACACCAATTGTGGTTCACTTTGTCCAGTCGAACTTTGGCAAAAAGTGATAAATGTCGCGTTATTTTTTGATATAAGCTTATATCACTTTGTTTTATATGAAATTTATTGCCATTAATTGGTTCAGAACTGAAAACGCATCCACGCAAAGTATACGTTACCGTTGTTATAAGTACCGGGGATATAGGTCATCTGAAACGTTGCCGGACCGTAACCGATGGAAGCCAGCGGCAGCAGGACAGGAAGAGGAATGTAGTTCCAGTTATCACGCGCCGTCACACCGGCGGTAAAACCTAACCCCAGGTGGAAATTGTCATCCGGCAGAGGTCGCCAGGTGCTCTCCCAGCCATAACCACCGATCGGCTCCCATTTATTCCATGAATCTTTGAAAGCCATGATATAAAGGCCGTG
This sequence comes from Citrobacter sp. CFNIH10, assembly GCF_002934585.1. NCBI lineage: Bacteria > Pseudomonadati > Pseudomonadota > Gammaproteobacteria > Enterobacterales > Enterobacteriaceae > Citrobacter > Citrobacter sp. CFNIH10. The sequence goes on along the minus strand of NZ_CP026216.1, from coordinate 2,773,420 downwards.
CCAGTTTCCCTTTTCATCCCAGCGCGACTGGCCAAAACCACCGCCCCACGGACGCTCGTTATAACGATCGGTTTTTTCTTTGTCATAGGCAAAACGCGCATGCCAGGTTATCGCGGGAATATATAAATCATAATGCTCAGGTTGCTGCCAGGTTTCGGCAACATTGTCTGTAAAGGTATTAAACCACCCTTTTTCTTCTGCCACTGCACGCGGCAGCATCGCTAACTGAATAAAAAGAAATGAAAAAAGGAGAAAATATTTTTTAGCTGTACTCACAACGTTTATTACCATTCTTAAGTTCAGTCTTGATTATACCAAAAATAACTTGAATGAAACCTTAACAGCGGCAATGCTGACCTGAATCAGATTGTTCTAAGATTTTGAATGCTGCAATTAAACCCTATCTTTTGTAGTATTATTTATCGCTGAATTATCAGTCAGATATTGTATGCTTTTCACTCTCTTACGTTGAAAGCACTCTTTCGCCGCCACTCATTAACAGCAACGCTGCATAAACAAAACAAAAATGAAACAATAAGGAATTTTCCTGGAGACTGGAAAATAAAAGATTTCACCTTCATCACGGCAACGAAAAAAATAGCCGCCGACCGACGGTTAATCGTTCTGTTTATTGATTTTAATCAGCAAGTAGCAAACACTTATTCGGCACATTTTTACACCAACTTATTGGTATTATCTTAATTTCACTTCTGGGTGTCTACGCGACAGGGGAAACAATGTTGACATTTATCGAACTCCTTATTGGAGTTGTGGTTATTGTGGGTGTAGCGCGCTACATCATTAAAGGGTATTCGGCAACCGGCGTGCTCTTTGTTGGCGGTCTGGTGCTGCTGATTATCAGCGCCCTGATGGGCCATAAAGTGCTGCCTTCCAGCGAGACCACGACGGGTTATTCCGCGACGGATATCGTTGAATACATCAAGATCCTGCTGATGAGCCGTGGTGGCGACCTTGGCATGATGATCATGATGCTCTGCGGATTTGCCGCTTATATGACCCACATCGGCGCGAACGATATGGTCGTGAAACTGGCGTCGAAGCCTTTGCAGTACATCAATTCACCTTATTTGTTGATGATTGCCGCCTATTTTGTTGCCTGTCTGATGTCCCTGGCAGTGTCATCCGCTACCGGACTCGGCGTATTGTTGATGGCGACGCTTTTCCCGATCATGGTCAACGTAGGAATCAGCCGCGGTGCCGCGGCGGCCATTTGCGCCTCGCCTGCCGCAATTATCCTTTCCCCTACCTCCGGTGACGTCGTGCTGGCTGCCAAAGCAGCCGAAATGCCACTGATCGATTTTGCCTTTAAAACCACACTGCCGATCTCCATTGCGGCAATCATCGGAATGGCGATAGCCCACTATTTCTGGCAACGTTATCTGGATAAAAAAGAGAACGCGGCCCACGAAATGCTTGACGTGAATGAAATCACCACTACGGCGCCGGCGTTCTACGCCATTCTGCCATTTACGCCGATTATCGGAGTGCTGATTTTTGATGGTAAGTGGGGACCGCAATTGCACATCATTACGATTCTGGTGCTCTGTATGCTTATTGCGGCAGTGCTGGAGTTCGTCCGGGGTTTCAACACCCAGAAAGTGTATTCAGGTCTGGAAGTGGCGTATCGCGGTATGGCCGATGCGTTTGCGAACGTGGTGATGCTGTTAGTTGCGGCGGGTGTTTTCGCACAGGGTCTGAGCACGATTGGCTTCATCCAGAGCCTGATCTCCATCGCCACTTCGTTTGGCTCAGCGAGCATCATTTTGATGCTGGTACTGGTGATTCTGACCATGCTGGCAGCGATGACCACCGGTTCCGGTAACGCGCCGTTCTACGCTTTCGTGGAAATGATTCCTAAGCTGGCACAATCATCGGGTATCAACCCGGCGTATCTGTCGATTCCGATGCTACAGGCATCCAACCTGGGCCGTACGATCTCCCCGGTCTCCGGCGTGGTCGTGGCGGTAGCCGGGATGGCAAAAATCTCGCCTTTTGAAGTGGTAAAACGCACCTCCGTACCGGTCATGGTCGGGCTGTTGATCGTTATCATTGCGACCGAAGTGATGGTGCCGGGTACCTCTTCCGCAGTAACGGGAGGCTGATTCAGAACCCTTGCCGGATGAGGGCGCGCTATGTCTCATCCGGCCATACGCCGCCATTAACCGTGGTAAATTCGCTGCGGTCTCCCCACCTTGCCGTGCACAATTTCCGCAATAACCAAATGCCGACTGGCACAATATTCGAGGTACCGTCTGGCGGTCGTACGGCTGATGGTCAGCGCCTGCGCGACGGTTTCGGCGGTGTGCTGTACCTGAGGATCAGCAAACAGCTTTTTAACCGCATTCAACGTTAACGCATCAATCCCGGTGGGCAGCTCATCTTTCGGCTCGCCTCGCGCATAGGCATTAAACATCTCATCAATTTGTCGCTGACTGGCGCTGTCGTTTTCTGCCAGCATCCGTCTGCGCTGTTGGTAACGGGTGAGCGTCTGCCCCAGACGCTCATAGGCGATAGGTTTGATCAAATAATCAAACGCCCCGCTGCGTACCGCGTCGGCCACCGTTTCCATATCGCTGGCCGCAGTGGTAAAAACCACCCCGCCGGGATAATGCGACGCCGTCAGCTCATGCAGCAGCGTGATCCCCTTCCCGTCCGGAAGGTAGTTATCCAGTAAAATGAGGCCCGGTTTAAACCGTTCAATCATCATTCTCGCCTGCGCCAGATTACCGGCTAACCAGATCTGATTAAAACCGGGAATATGGCGGATGTACTCTGCATGCATCTCGGCAAGCAGCATTTCATCTTCAACGATTAATAGGGTTAATGGTTCCGTCATTGTTCTTTTTCACTTTCGGAATAAAAAGAGAGAATAAGGTGCCGCAGGGATCGTTATCTTCCAGAGTAATCGTTCCGCCACAGCGCCCCACATAACTTGCAATCAGGTACAGTCCGATGCCGTGCTCACCCGGCTCATCGGAACGGGTGCTTACACCCTGTTCGAATATTTTTTCACGCAGTGCCTCAGGGACGCCGCATCCCTGGTCGGCCACTTCTATCACCACATCGTCGCCTTCATCGCTCAGATACAGTTCCACGACCTTATTCCCCTGCTCGGTACGCAAACTGGCGTCAAACGCGTTGTCGAGAAGATTTCCGACAATCGCCGCAAATTCGGTACTGTCCAGCCCTTCCGGCAACTGCTGAAGCTGACTGCCAGGAACGATCGTCATTTTAAGCCCCAGTTCGCGCGCGCGCTGAACCTTACCAAACAGCAGGCCCGCCACCTGGCGATCGGCAAACGCCTCGCGCAGGCTATCAATCAACTGTTGCTGCGCCTGCGATTCCCCCTGCACCATCTCCCTGACCCGATCGTACTCTTTCATTTGCAGCAGGCCATTGAGCGTTGACATCCAGTTTAGATGCTCATGGCGCAACGTTCGCAGACTCTCCACATATTGCTTAATCTGTGTCAGTTGCGCGTTCAGGGTGGCAATCTCATCTTTGCTGCGAAAGCTGATAATCGCGCCCAGTAACTCATCCCCTGAACGGATCGCCTCACGGTTGGCAATAACGCTCAGACCATTGAAGTTGACCATCGCGTCCACACGCCTTTCGGCAATCTGTTCGGTAAAGAAATCGGATGGGTTAACCACCTCATGAATCGGTTTGCCCAACCATTGTCGACCAGGTGAACGCAGGCCGAGCATCTTTCTCGCACTACGGTTAATGGCCGTAATATAGCCGTCGGGATCCACGGCAATCAGCCCTTCATAAACAGAACTGAACAGCGCTTCCTGCTGACGAACTACCCGGGCAATTTGCTTCGGTTCCATCCCCATCATCTGACGGCGAATATGAGCGGCAAAAAACCAGGAAAGCAACATCAGTACCACCAGCAGCAAAACAAACACGCCGGCCATCGGTAGAATGAAGTCCAGCCGCCAGCTGTCAATTTTGCTGACCAGATAACCGATGGAGACCACGCCAATAACGTTGCCGTCATCATCAAAGATTGGCGTTTTCGCCCGCATTGCCAGGCCGATGGAGCCCGTCCCGGTAATGAAATAGCTTTCTCCCCTCTCCAGCGCGCCAGGCTTGGTAAACTGCATCGGGTAGCCAATTTTCTCCGGGTTAGGATGATAAAGCCGGATAGAGTGACTATCGCCGATCACCACATAGTCAAAATCAGTATCGCTCTGCAGTTTTCCGGCAATGGTTGCCAGCCGTTTGTAATCGCGATCCTTCACCGCCGCAATGATGCTGTCGTTGGCGGCAATAATCTTCGCCTGGTTCATCGCCATATCGCGAACGTGCGTACTCAAGTAATCTTCAAAGCTCGCGGAAAAATACTGTGCCAGCGCGGCAATAATGAACACCGAAAAAACGAGAATAAGCAGAAAAATGCGCAACGGAAATGCCAGTCGGCGAAAAAAAGAAAACGGCTTTTTATTTTTTTGAACCAACATGACGGTTCCTTAATGGGCATAATTCGGTAAAAGCCGCCAGCATATGTAATGAAATTGTTTTATACAGACAGGCAGCAAATAAAGACAATCGTTACAGATTCACCACATTAAATCAATTAAGTCATTTAACACCACGTCACAATCTGTAATAAGAATAATTAAAAAACTTAAAACCATTAAACTCATAAAAACCATCTAAGTGTTTGTGAAATAAATCAAAATTTACCTCGAAAATACTCCTTACGATGTATGCATTCCGGAAAAAAAGAAATAGGCCGTTGCAAAATCGTCTTTTCCCCGGAATGAAAACAAAACGTTATAAAATCGTATTTCCGTACAACATACATACAAAACCGGCAACAACAATATATCTTCAGGACTTATCCACTATGTTTGGTAATAATGTGTTCACGCGCGTCAAACGCTCAGAAAATATAAAGATGGCGGCGATCACGCAATTCCTGAAAGAAAATGATCTGAGCGTCGATACCACCGTTGAAGTTTTTATTACCGTGACTCGTGATGAAAAACTCATCGCCTGCGGCGGTATCGCCGGAAATATCATCAAGTGTGTGGCCATTAGTGAATCGGTACGCGGCGAGGGGTTAGCGCTCACGCTGGCGACAGAACTTATCAATCTCGCCTACGAAAGGCACTGCACGCATCTCTTCATTTATACCAAAACTGAGTATGAATCGTTGTTCCGCCAGTGCGGATTTTCAACGCTGACCCGCGTTCCCGGCATCATGGTGCTAATGGAAAACAGCACCACACGTCTGAAACGCTATGCAGAGTCATTAAGCAAACTGCGTCATGACGGCAAGAAAATCGGCTGCATCGTGATGAATGCCAATCCGTTCACCAATGGACACCGCTATTTAATCCAACAGGCGGCAGCGCAGTGCGACTGGCTTCATCTGTTCCTGGTGAAAGAAGATACCTCCCGTTTCCCGTATGAGGACCGACTCGACCTGGTGCTCAAAGGCACCGCAGACATACCGCACCTCACCGTTCATCGCGGGTCGGAATACATCATTTCGCGCGCCACGTTCCCGTGTTACTTCATTAAAGAACAAAGCGTCATCAACCATTGCTACACCGAAATCGATTTAAAAATTTTTCGTCAGTATCTGGCACCTGCGCTGGGGATCACCCATCGCTTTGTCGGTACGGAACCGTTTTGCAGCGTAACCGCCCAGTATAACCACGACATGCGTTTCTGGCTGGAAACGCCGACTCTTCCCGCCCCGCCCATTGAACTGGTGGAAATCGAGCGACTGTGTTTCCAGGGGACGCCGATCTCTGCGTCTCTGGTGCGCAAACTGCTCGTGAAAAAAGATCTCACGGCTATCGCGTCGCTGGTGCCTTCAGCCACTTTGCACTACCTGCAAAGCATGCCTGAGCGCACACCCGCTCACGCGACAGTCCGCCAAAAGACCCCCGCATTAGTAACAGGTGAAAAATGAAAATAAACCAGGCTGCCGTCGCAGGCACACTTGAGTCCGGTGATGTGATGATACGCATCGCCCCTCTCGATACGCAGGAGATTGACCTGCAGATCAACAGCAGCGTTGAGAAACAGTTTGGCGAGGCCATTCGCGCCACCATTCTGGATGTTCTGACGCAGTATGACGTGCGCGGCGTGCAATTGAATGTCGATGATAAAGGCGCACTGGACTGCATTTTACGTGCACGACTGGAAGCATTACTGGCGCGCGCCAGCGGTATCCCGGCCCTGCCCTGGGAGGATCGCCAATGATTTCCGCTTCTCTGCAACAGCGCAAAACGCGTACTCGCCGCAGCATGCTGTTTGTTCCCGGCGCCAATGCCGCGATGGTCAGCAACTCGTTTATCTATCCGGCAGATGCCCTGATGTTTGACCTGGAAGACTCCGTCGCGCTGCGTGAAAAAGACACCGCTCGTCGTCTGGTCTACCACGCACTGCAGCATCCGTTGTATCGCGACGTCGAAACCATCGTGCGCGTTAACGCACTGGATTCCGAATGGGGGATCAACGATCTGGAAGCCGTCGTTCGCGGCGGCGCTGACGTGGTCCGTCTGCCGAAAACCGATACCGCTCAGGATGTTATCGATATCGAAAGCGAAATTCTGCGCATTGAAAAATCCTGCGGTCGCGAGCCGGGCAGCACGGGTCTGCTGGCCGCCATCGAGTCACCGTTAGGCATCACTCGCGCCGTGGAAATCGCCCACGCCTCTGAACGTCTGATCGGGATCGCGCTGGGCGCGGAAGACTATGTACGCAACCTGCGCACGGAGCGTTCGCCGGAGGGGACTGAATTACTGTTTGCCCGTTGTTCTATTTTGCAGGCCGCGCGCTCTGCCGGGATTCAGGCCTTCGATACCGTCTATTCCGATGCCAACAACGAAGCGGGCTTCCTGCACGAAGCCGCCCACATCAAACAGCTGGGTTTTGACGGCAAATCGCTGATCAACCCGCGCCAGATTGACCTGTTGCACAACCTGTATGCCCCGACGCAAAAAGAAGTGACGCACGCGCGTCTGGTCGTGGAAGCCGCAGAAGCCGCCGCCCGTGAAGGCCTCGGGGTGGTCTCCCTGAACGGCAAGATGGTCGACAGCCCGGTGATCGAGCGCGCACGTCTGGTGCTCTCCCGTGCAGAACTTTCCGGCATCCGCGAAGAATAAGGCAAAAACAATGACCCAGAAAAACGAACAGTCTCAACGACAGGAACGGGTAGCAGCCTGGAGCCGCCAGGCTGAAAGCGACCTTTCCACCTATACCAGCGCCGCAAAGCAGGCCCTGCAGGAACAGAAACCGCGCGACCAGAAACTGTGCGCCAGCCTGGAAGAGGCAATCCGCCGTTCCGGTTTGCAGGATGGCATGACCATCTCCTTCCACCATGCGTTTCGCGGCGGCGACCTGACCATTAACCTGGTGATGGCAACCCTCGCCAGCATGGGATTTAAAAACCTGACGCTGGCTTCCAGCTCCCTGAGCGATTGTCACGCGCCGCTGGTCGACCATATCCGTAACGGCGTCGTTAACCGTATTTACACTTCCGGTCTGCGCGGACCACTGGCAGAAGAGATCTCTCGCGGCCTGCTCGCCGAACCCGTTCAGGTTCACTCCCACGGCGGCCGCGTGCATCTGGTTCAGAGCGGCGAACTTAACATTGATGTGGCCTTCCTCGGCGTCCCGTCCTGCGATCCGTTCGGTAACGCTAACGGCTACACCGGTAAAGCCTGCTGCGGTTCACTCGGCTATGCCCGCGTTGACGCTGAAAGCGCTAAACAGGTGGTGCTACTGACGGAACAACTGCTGCCTTATCCGCACAACCCGGCCAGCATTACCCAGGATCAGGTTGATCTGATCGTTCAGATAGACCAGGTCGGCGATGCCGATAAAATCGGAGCTGACGCCACCCGAATGACCACCAACCCGCGCGAACTGCTGATTGCCCGCAGCGCGGCAGAGGTCATCGCCCACTCCGGCTATTTCAAAGAAGGTTTTTCACTGCAAACCGGTACTGGCGGCGCCTCACTGGCGGTCACACGCTTTTTGGAAGACAAAATGCGTCGCCGCGATATCCGCGCAGACTTCGCGCTGGGCGGTATCACGGCCACCATCGTCGATCTGCATGAAAAAGGGTTGATTCGCAAACTGCTGGACGTACAGAGCTTCGACCGCAATGCCGCAGAGTCACTGGCGCGCAACCCGAATCACATTGAAATCAGCGCGAACCAGTATGCCAACTGGGGTTCAAAAGGCGCCTCCGTTGACCGTCTGGATGTGGTCGTGCTGAGTGCGCTGGAAGTCGACACCCAGTTTAATGTCAACGTGCTGACCGGTTCTGACGGCGTCATTCGCGGCGCGTCCGGCGGACACTGCGATACCGCCGTCGCCGCTGCGTTGTCAATCATCGTCGCACCGCTGGTTCGGGGTCGCATTCCGACGCTGGTGGATAACGTGCTGACCTGCGTCACGCCGGGTTCCAGCGTCGATATTCTGGTTACCGATCATGGTATTGCGGTTAACCCGGCACGTCCGGAACTGGCGGAACGCCTGAAAGAAGCCGGGATGAAGGTGGTCTCCATCGAGTGGCTGCGTGAACGTGCGCAACAGCTCACTGGTGAACCCCGTCCCATCGAATTCACCGACCGTGTGATTGCCGTGGTGCGCTATCGCGACGGTTCAGTGATCGATGTTGTTCATCAGGTGAAGGAATAAGCCATGCACCTGCTCCCTGAACTTGCCACCCGCCACGCCGTTTCAATTCCCGAGCTGCTCGTCAGCCGTGATGCGCGACAAGCACGGCAACACGTCTGGCTGGCGCGCCATCTCATTCCACTGGTCTCCTTTACCGTGGTAGCGCCTGGCCCGATTAAAGACAGCGAGCTCACCCGTCGCCTCTTTAATCATGGCGTGACTGCGCTGCGTACGCTGGCGGCACAGGCGGGCTGGCATATCAGGGAGCAGGCTGCACTGGCCTCAGCCAGCGGGCCGGAAGGCATGCTCTCGATTGAGGCACCGGCCCGTGACATCAAGCTCGCGACCATTGAGCTCGAACATACCCATCCTCTGGGACGTTTGTGGGACATCGATGTGCTCACACCCGGAGGCGACATTCTCTCCCGCCGTCATTTCGCCCTTCCCGCCCGCCGCTGCCTGCTGTGCGAGCAGAGCGCTGCCGAATGCGCGCGTGGGAAAACTCACACGCTCTCCGATCTGATCGCCCACATGGAGGCGCTGCTGCATGCTGCCGATTCCCAATATGCCCGTTGAAACGACCGCTCTTCCTCGTACGCTGTTTGACGCATACGGCCATCTGGCGTGGCGTGCAATGCTGACGGAAGTCAATCTGTCGCCAAAACCCGGGCTGGTCGATCGTCTGAACTGCGGCGCGCATAAAGACATGTCGCTGACGGATTTTCATCGCAGCGCGCTGGCGATTCAGGCCTGGCTTCCGCGTTTTATTGAATACGGTGCATGCAGTGCGCAAATGCCGGCCGATGCCGTATTAACCGGCTTACGCCCGTTAGGTATGGCCTGTGAAGCGGACATGTTTCGCGCCACCGCGGGTGTGAACACCCATAAAGGCAGCATTTTTTCTCTCGGTCTGCTGTGTGCCGCCATTGGCCGACTGCATCAGCAGCAGCACCCCATCACCCCGGAAACGATCTGTACCACCGCCGCCCACTTTTGCCGCGGCCTGACCGAGCGCGAACTACGCAACAACAACCAACAACTCACGGCAGGCCAGCGACTTTATCAGCAACTTGGGTTAACCGGCGCACGTGGCGAAGCCGAAGCGGGATATCCGTTAGTCATCCGCCATGCGCTTCCGCACTATCGCGCCCTGTTAGCCGAGGGACGCGATCCCGAGCTGGCGCTGCTGGACACCTTACTCCTGCTGATTGCGCGCAACGGCGATACCAACGTGGCCTCGCGCGGCGGTGCGGCAGGACTGCGCTGGATACAGCAGCAGGCAAACGCATTGTTACAACAAGGGGGCATCCGAACCCCCGCCGATCTCGATCATCTGCATCAGTTCGACAGCCACTGCATTGAACGCAATCTCAGCCCTGGCGGCAGTGCCGACCTGCTGATCGTCACGTGGTTTTTAGCCCAGATTTCTCAAGTTAAACATTTACACAATTATTGAAAAGATCCTTTCCGGAGAATCACTTATGTCTTTATCGAAAGATAGTATATGGAAGTTGTTGGCTCCCCTGGTCGTCATGGGTGTCATGTTTCTTATCCCTGTCCCGGACGGCATGCCCCCGCAGGCATGGCATTACTTCGCCGTTTTCGTGGCGATGATCGTCGGTATGATCCTGGAGCCGATTCCGGCTACCGCGATCAGCTTTATCGCCGTGACCATCTGCGTCATTGGTAGCAACTACCTGCTCTTTGATGCCAAAGAGCTGGCGGACCCGGCATTCGATGCCGGTAAACAGGCGCTGAAATGGGGTCTGGCGGGGTTCTCCAGTACCACCGTCTGGCTGGTGTTCGGTGCGTTTATCTTCGCGTTGGGCTACGAAGTTACGGGGCTTGGCCGTCGTATCGCGCTGTTCCTGGTGAAATTCATGGGCAAACGCACCCTGACGCTGGGCTATGCGATTGTCATCATCGATATTCTGCTGGCGCCGTTTACGCCATCTAACACCGCCCGTACCGGGGGCACCGTGTTCCCGGTAATCAAAAACCTGCCGCCGCTGTTTAAATCGTTCCCGAACGATCCGTCCGCACGTCGTATCGGCGGTTACCTGATGTGGATGATGGTCATCAGTACCAGTCTGAGTTCTTCGATGTTCGTTACGGGTGCTGCGCCAAACGTGCTGGGTCTGGAATTTGTCAGCAAAATCGCCGGTGTGCAGATTAGCTGGCTGCAGTGGTTCCTGGGCTTCCTGCCGGTCGGTATCATTTTGCTGATCGTTGCGCCGTGGCTCTCTTATGTTCTCTACAAGCCTGAAATCACACACAGTGCGGAAGTCGCCGCGTGGGCGGGTGACGAACTCAAAACTATGGGTACCTTGACGCGTAAAGAGTGGACGCTGATCGGTCTGGTTCTGTTGAGCTTAGGGTTATGGGTCTTTGGCGGTGAAATGATCGACGCCACCGCCGTCGGTTTGTTAGCCGTTTCACTGATGCTGGCGCTGCATGTGGTGCCGTGGAAAGACATTACCAAATACAACAGCGCCTGGAACACGCTGGTGAACCTTGCCACCCTCGTGGTCATGGCAAACGGTTTAACCCGCTCCGGTTTTATTGACTGGTTCGCCAGTACTATGAGCACCCATCTGGAAGGGTTCTCGCCTAACGCGACGGTAATTGTGCTGGTGCTGGTGTTCTACTTTGCCCACTACCTGTTTGCCAGCCTGTCGGCGCACACGGCAACCATGCTGCCGGTGATTCTGGCGGTCGGTAAAGGAATCCCAGGCGTGCCGATGGAACATCTGTGTATCCTGCTGGTGCTGTCCATCGGGATCATGGGCTGTCTGACGCCGTACGCAACAGGCCCAGGGGTCATTATCTACGGCTGCGGCTATGTTAAATCCAAAGACTACTGGCGTCTTGGCGCCATCTTCGGGGTGATTTACATTGCGATGCTGTTGCTGGTTGGCTGGCCGATTCTGGCGATGTGGAACTAGTTCTGACGTAAAACACTGAATGGATCAAGGCCCGCAGGGTAAAGACACCTCGCGGGCTTTTTTTATGGTTAAATAGATACTATTCAGATTTTATATAAGTTCAGAATCATCATGAAACCGACCTGGCAAAAATGGGTGTTGCTCGCCGCCCCACTCCTCCCCCTTTCTACCGCAACCGCCAACGAATTACAGGCAACACAGTACGGCGACTTTGACCGTTATGTGCTGGCCCTCTCCTGGCAGACAGGCTTCTGTCAGAGCCAGCACGATCGGGACCACCGTGAGCCTGACGAGTGTCGCCTGCAAAAAGAGACCGCCAACAAAGTCGATTTTCTGACCGTTCACGGATTGTGGCCAGGGTTACCGAAATCGGTCGCTTCACGCGGAGTCGATGAACGCCGCTGGATGCGCTTTGGCTGCGCCACGCGTCCGATCCCTAATCTGCCGGAAGCTCGCGCCAGTCGCAAATGTTCTGCGCCTGAAACAGGACTTTCGCTGGAAACCGCCGCGAAACTCAGTGACGTTATGCCAGGAGCAGGCGGACGTTCTTGCCTCGAACGCTATGAATACGCGAAACACGGCGCCTGTTTTGGCTTCGACCCGGATGCGTACTTCGGCACCATGGTGCGGTTGAACAAAGAGATCAAGGCCAGCGAATTAGGGGCATTTCTGGGCGAGAATTACGGTAAGAGCGTCAGTCGCCGCGCCTTTGATGCAGCGGTGGCCCAACGCTGGGGAAAAGAGGCCGTCAAAGCAGTAAAACTGAGTTGTCACGGCAATCCGGCTTATCTGACGGAGATCCAGTTCTCGCTGAAGGCCAGTGCCATCAACGCGCCGCTCTCCGCCGACTCGTTTGCCCCGCAACCCCATCCGGGAAACTGTGGTAAGCAGTTCGTCATCGACAAAGTAGGTTACTGATCTTTTGACCCGACGTGAAATCCGCGCCGGGTCAAAAATCAACGTTTCGCACGCGCATCCGGGCGCACCAGATCAAAACGGTGCGACTCGCTGATCGCATAGTAGGCCGTAGGGCCGCCAGCACGCAGCACGGGCTGTGCTTTTGCGGTCTGGTAAATCCCCTCTTCCAGCAGCGTTTCGGCAATATGAATCCCGACAACTTCACCGAGGATCAGCCAGGTTTCGATGGCTTCACCCTGCGCGGTCGTCAGTTGAATACTCTGCGACAGGCGACATTCAAAATTCACCGGGCTTTGCGCAACGCGTGGCACTTTTACCAGCCGACTTTCCGCCTTCGTCAGACCGGCAGCGAAAAATTCATCTTCGCCATGCGGCAGACTGGCAGAGGTTTCATTCATCGCGCTGGCTAATTCTCGGGTGGTCAGGTTCCAGACAAACTCTCCGGTTTCCATGATGTTACGCACGCTGTCTTTCCAGCCAGTGCTGGCAAAACCGATAATGGGCGGATGATAATTGAAACAGTTAAAGAAGCTATAAGGCGCCAGATTATCCCGGCCAGCGGTGTCCTGAGAAGCGATCCAGCCAATTGGCCTGGGGCCAACAATGGCATTCAGCGGGTCGTGCGGCAGGCCGTGTCCCTGCGAGGGTTGATAGAAATACATAGTATTCTCTGATGAATTTAACGTCGGCGAAGCACGAAATGCGCTCCGCTCATCCCCCTGATGGAAGAGGATCAGCGTAGAGCAATCCGTTAAAGATTACGACTGAATAAAGTTGAGCAGATCCTGATTTATCTGCTGCTTATGGGTGGTGCAGATGCCGTGGGAACCGCCCGCGTAGACCTTCAGTTGCGCGTCGGGCAAGATTTCTGCCGCCACTTTGCCGCAGGTTTCAAGCGGGACAATCTGATCGTCATCGCCATGAATGACCAGCGTCGGAATGGTCATTTTGCGCAAGTCTTCGCGCAGATCTGTTTCCGAGAACGCCTTGATGCAGTCGTACAGCGCTTTTATTGAGCCCTGTAATCCCTGCTCAACAAAACTCTCGCGCACGGCTTTCGACTCTTTCGCTCCCGGACGGTTATAGCCGTAGAAGGCGGCAGTGAGTTCATAGAAAAAGGCGGCACGGTCATTGACAACGCCTTCACGGATACCGTCGAACACCTCTTTTGGCACGCCGTTTGGGTTGAAATCCGTTTTCACCATGATAGGCGTCACCGCCCCAATCAATACCGCTTTCGCCACGCGCTGCGTCCCGTGTCGCCCAATATAACGCGCCACTTCGCCACCGCCCGTCGAGTGACCGACGTGCACCGCATTTTGCAGGTTCAGGTGTGCGGTCAGTTCAGCCAGATCGTCGGCATACTGATCCATCGTGTGCCCCTCCCACGGTTGCGCGGAACGTCCATGCCCGCGCCTGTCGTGGGCGATCACCCGATATCCTTTCGACCCCAGAAAAAACATTTGATCTTCAAAGGCATCTGCCGTTAACGGCCAGCCGTGGCTGAAGACAATGGGCTGTCCACTGCGATCACCCCAGTCCTTAAAATACAGATAGCTGCCATCTTTGAGAGTAATTTTGTCGTACTGGCTCATGAGATCTCCTGTAACGGAACGCTGAGAAAGTGACGCGCTCGCGGCGCGCGCTTAAAAAGCATAATGCAAATTTGAGAACGATCACGTTTATCCAATAAAATTCATACCAGCGATGCTTTTTTAGCTATTTACCCGAATGTGAACTAAATCACTTCAAACCCAGGGTAAGTCTCAGTATCATCGGGAGAGTTAAACCCTTGCCGCCAGACGGTGAGGGTTTTCTTTTGGGAATATTACCTGCGGCAAAACGCAGTACTGACGACATGGAGTAAAAATGTCCAGACCAACTATCATCATTAACGACCTTGATGCAGAACGCATCGATCGCTTACTGGAGCAACCCGCGTATGCAGATTTACCCATTGCCGACGCGTTAAATGCCGAGCTGGATCGTGCCCAAATGTGTTCGCCAGAGACCATGCCGCATGACGTCGTGACCATGAACAGTCGTGTTAAATTCCGCAATCTGAGCGATGGCGAAATTCGCGTGCGCACGTTGGTTTATCCTGCGGCGATGACCGACAGCAGTACGCAACTTTCAGTGATGGCGCCAGTGGGGGCAGCGCTGTTGGGCGTGCGTGTGGGCGACACTATTCACTGGGAACTTCCGGGCGGCGTATCCACCCACCTCGAAGTGCTGGAGCTGGAATACCAGCCAGAAGCTGCTGGCGACTTCCTGCGTTAATCCCATCTGCATAAGCGACTTTCCGCTTTACCCAGAGGATGCGCTCGCATCCTCTTTCCGGCATCTTCCGTAAAATCACCCTTTCTTCCTGGTTCGCCTTTCTCCTGACTCGTCCACACTGAATCGGTTTCATTGGCAGGTGCGGTCATGAACGATACATTCAGCATATTACTGGGATTCTTCATTATGGCGGCGATCATCGTCGGCGCCGTGCTTTACCTGGAGAATCACTGGTAGTGAATGAACAAGGAATCGCCGCACATGCGAAAAATACCCTGCAGAAAGCAGACAGAATTATTATTATATGCTTGAATGATTTAAGTATTAATTAACAGGGAGAAACGGGTATGTATAAGACAATCATTATGCCGGTTGATGTTTTTGAAATGGAACTCAGCGATAAGGCGATTCGCCACGCTGAATTTCTGGCGCAGCAGGATGGCGTCATTCATCTTTTGCATGTGCTGCCTGGTTCTGCCAGCCTGAGCCTGCATCGCTTCGCCGCCGACGTTCGTCGTTTTGAAGAACACTTACAGCATGAAGCCGAAACCCGACTGCAAACGATGGTCGGTCACTTCAGTATCGATCCTTCCCGTATTAAGCAGCATGTCCGCTTTGGCAGCGTCCGTGACGTGGTCAATGAGCTGGGTGAAGAACTGAATGCTGACGTAGTGGTCATTGGTTCACGTAATCCGTCAATTACCACACACCTGCTGGGTTCTAACGCCTCAAGCGTGGTACGTCATGCCACGCTGCCGGTACTGGTTGTGCGTTAATCATCTGATGACTGACAAAAAAAGAGGTGCCAGTCGGCACCTCTTTCATTTTGCAGGTGTAGTCTTACTTTCTTTTTTTATGCCGTCTTCGTACGAATCAGGTAATCAAAGGCGCTCAGGGAGGCTTTCGCCCCTTCGCCGGTCGCGATGATAATCTGCTTGTACGGTACGGTGGTGCAGTCGCCCGCCGCAAATACGCCCTTCACACTGGTTTCGCATTTCGCGTCGATGATGATTTCACCCATCCGGTTGCGTTCAATCGCCCCTTCCAGCCAGGTGGTGTTTGGCAACAGGCCAATCTGGACGAAGATCCCCGCCAGTTCAACGTTGTGAACGTCGCCGCTCACACGGTCGCGGTATTCCAGACCAACCACTTTCGTGCCATCGCCTTTCACTTCTGTCGTCTGCGCGTTCAGAATAATATCGACGTTTTTCAGGCTGCGAACTTTGTCCTGCAGTACCTGGTCCGCCTTCATTTCCGGGGCAAATTCCAGCAGGGTCACGTGTTCCACAATCCCTGCGAGATCAATCGCCGCTTCTACGCCGGAGTTACCGCCGCCGATCACCGCCACACGCTTGCCTTTAAACAGCGGACCATCGCAGTGCGGGCAATAGGTGACGCCTTTGGTACGATACTGATCTTCGCCCGGAACGTTCATGTTGCGCCATTTCGCACCGGTAGCAATGATAATGCTGCGCGCTTTCAGTACCGCACCGGAAGCGGTTTCAATCTGATGCAGACCGCCTTCGCTGGCCGCTGGCACCAGTTTGCTGGCGCTCTGGCTGTCGATGACATCCACGTCATAATCATCGACGTGCGCCTTCAGTGCACCAGCCAACTTTTGCCCTTCCGTTTTCGGGACAGAGATGTAGTTTTCGATATCCACAGTATCGAGTACCTGGCCGCCAAAACGCTCACCCATCAGGCCGGTACGAATCCCTTTACGTGCGGAGTAAACCGCTGCTGCTGCCCCCGCAGGGCCGGAACCGACAATCAGAACATCATAAGCATCACGCTGGCTCAGCTCTTCTGCGGCGCGTTTTTCAGCGCCAGTATCCACTTTCGCCACGATTTCCGTCAGCGTCATCCGACCCTGACCAAACTCTTTCCCGTTAACGTAGACAGCCGGTACGCCCATCACGTTACGCTCAGTGATCTCGTTCTGGAACGTGCCGCCATCAATCGCCGTATGCTTGATACGCGGATTCAGCACCGCCATCAGGTTCAGTGCCTGCACCACGTCAGGGCAGTTATGGCAGGAGAGTGAGTAATACGTTTCAAATTCAAAATCGCCGTCAATCTCGCGGATCTGCTCGAGCAGAGACTGCGCTTCTTTTGACGGGTGTCCACCGGTCCACAACAGCGCCAGAACCAGCGACGTAAATTCGTGTCCCAGCGGAGAACCTGCAAAACGCGGCCCCTGCGTTGAACCCGGATTGGTGATCAGGAAAGAGGGTTTGCGCACCGACAGGCTGTTGTCTTCTTTAAAGGTGACTTTCTCTGACAGTCCAGCGATTTCAGCCAGCAGTTCCTTGATTTCCGCCGATTTAGCGCTGTCATCCAGCGTCGCAATCAGCTCAACAGGTTTCGTCAGTTTCTCAAGATAAGCCTTGAGCTGGGTTTTCATATT
The DNA here is from genome assembly GCF_002934585.1 of Citrobacter sp. CFNIH10. Lineage (NCBI taxonomy): Bacteria > Pseudomonadati > Pseudomonadota > Gammaproteobacteria > Enterobacterales > Enterobacteriaceae > Citrobacter > Citrobacter sp. CFNIH10. The sequence continues at coordinate 2,756,197 of NZ_CP026216.1, read as the reverse complement.
TGTGTCGAGCATTGTTCTTCCCTCTCTGAAAACATCATCATGCAAGCTGATTTGGCTGAGTCTGCATTAATACAACTTGCGTCATGGTGCTGAATAAAACGGGCACCCATAAGCACCCGTATGTGAGGTAAATTCCCAGTATTTCTTGTCACAGGAAGGCGGCAAGCTTATGAATCCCCGGGAGCTTACATAAGTAAGTGACCGGGTTGAGTAAGCGCAGCCAACACAACTGTGGCATGAAAGACGCCGGAATTTTTAGATTTTACCGACCAGATCAAGGGATGGAGCCAGCGTCGCTTCGCCTTCTTTCCACTTAGCCGGGCACACTTCGCCTGGGTGAGAAGCAACATACTGAGCGGCTTTGATTTTACGCAGCAGGTCAGAAGCATCACGGCCGATACCTTCAGCGGTAACTTCGATCGCCTGGATGATACCCTGCGGGTCAACAACGAACGTTGCGCGGTCTGCCAGACCTTCGTCTTCACGCATGTTGTCGAAGTTACGGGTCAGGGCGCCAGTCGGGTCGCCGATCATCGCATATTTGATTTTGGCGATGGTGTCGGAGCTGCTGTGCCATGCTTTGTGGGTAAAGTGGGTGTCGGTAGAGACGGAGTAAACGTCTACGCCCAGCTTCTGCAGTTCTTCATAATGGTCTGCAACGTCACCCAGTTCGGTCGGGCATACGAAGGTAAAGTCAGCCGGATAGAAGAAGAAGACGCTCCAGCGGCCTTCGGTATCTTTCTCGGTCACTTCGATGAATTCACCGTTTTTGAACGCCTGGTTTTTAAAAGGTTTAATTTTGGTATTAATCAAAGACATCTGTACTTCCTCCATGTTTTCGTTGAGAGATAAGTTACCGAAGATTGACTGACAGGGCTAATGCGTTTCCTTTATCAAATCAATAAGCGTTAGCTAACAAACCTCTCAATTCAACGTTGTGAACGTGCTACGACGCAAAGTAAAAAGGGCCACCTTTGCAGGCAGCCCCGTTACCTGAACTACCCGTGGGTAACTTCAGCGCCAGTGAAACTGGCTATGTGTTGCGCTCTACATTACCTTAACAAAGGCTGTAACAGCGAGAATGATTACACCACCCCACTCCTCAAAGGGCAACGTTCCAGCCTGAGGTCTTATCTATGGCTGTGATAGGTTTCCCCACCGTTCTCGCAATCGCTCTGATTTATAAGGATAAATGATGTTAAAACGTACGCTTTTGCTCTCCCTGCTCCCTCTTTTTGCCTGGGCCGAAGACCTGCCTGCGCCCGTTAAAGCGATAGAAAAACAAGGGATTACCATTATAAAGTCGTTCGATGCGCCCGGCGGGATGAAAGGCTATCTTGGGAAATATCAGGATATGGGGGTCACTATCTACCTGACGCCTGATGGCAAGCAGGCCATTTCAGGCTACATGTACAATGAAAAAGGCGAAAACCTGAGCAATCAGTTGATAGAGAAAGAAATCTATGCGCCTGCCGGACGGGAAATGTGGCAGCGCATGGAAAAAGCCGACTGGCTTCTCGATGGCAAAAAAGAGGCTCCGGTGGTGCTGTATGTTTTTGCTGATCCTTTCTGTCCGTACTGCAAACAGTTCTGGCAACAGGCTCGACCATGGGTGGAGTCCGGCAAAGTCCAATTGCGAACGCTACTCGTCGGCGTCATCAAACCAGAGAGCCCAGCTACCGCTGCTGCCATTCTGGCATCGAACGATCCGGCAAAAACCTGGCATGATTATGAAGCCTCTGGCGGAAAAATGGCACTCACGGTACCCAAAGCGATTTCTCCGGCACACATGAAAATCCTCAATATGAACCAGAAAATCATGGATGATTTAGGCGCAAACGTCACGCCCGCAATTTATTATATGAATAAAGATAACGTTCTTCAGCAGGTCGTTGGCTTGCCTGAAAAAGCGCAACTGGATGCCATGATGACACATCCATAAGTACTACGGGTAATTATATGCCATTAGATATAATTACCCTGAATATTTCTCATAACACGTTGTAAAAATCACTTCGTCATTTAAGCTTTACTTAAGTAACACTCAAACCAGAAAGAAACATTTCTTTGCAAAAACCCTTTGTTTTTAACCACACCAGCTTGTATAGCAAGCATGTAATATCAATTAAAATATATTCAAAACGGATATATGTAAGATAATTTAATTAATTCATTGAATTTATTTAAGTATTGCACGATCCCAAAAAAGTCTTATATTATAGAGGGATATCTATTTCAGGCGAATGACTTTAACGTTTAAGGATAAGCGATACATGTCCGTTTATAAAATATCATTAAACCAAAATGTTCTTGAAGCCGCTGAAGAACGCATCACCTGGACTCTCGAAAATCTTCCCCGCGTATGCGTCTCCTTTTCCGGTGGTAAAGATTCTGGCTTGATGTTACATCTGACGGCCAATATTGCCCGTAAGCTACACAAAAAAATCAATGTGTTGTTCATTGACTGGGAAGCGCAATTTTCCTGTACCATTAGCTATATTACCGCGCTGCGCGAAATGTATGCCGATGTCATCGACCATTTCTATTGGGTTGCCCTTCCGCTCACCACCCAAAACTCACTGTCACAGTTTCAGCCTGAATGGCAGTGTTGGGAACCCAATGCCCAGTGGGTTCGTCAACCGCCGCCAGACGCCATCACCGATCCGGGTTATTTTCCCTTCTATCAATCCGGCATGACCTTCGAACAGTTTGTACGTGAATTTGCCGACTGGTTTTCGAATAAACGCCCGGCAGCGATGATGATCGGGATTCGGGCCGATGAATCCTATAACCGTTTTGTGGCAATCGCCAGTTTACGTAAACAGCGTTTTGCCGATGACAAACCCTGGACGACCGCCGCACCAGGCGGACATACCTGGTATATCTATCCATTGTATGACTGGAAAACAGCCGATATCTGGACCTGGTTTGGTCGCACCAATTTGCCCTGTAATCCGCTCTACAACCTGATGTATCAGGCCGGTGTTCCGGCCCGTTACATGCGTATTTGTGAACCATTTGGCCCTGAACAGCGCCAGGGATTATGGCTCTATCATGTTGTTGAACCGGAAAGATGGGCCGCGATGTGCGAGCGCGTGAGTGGCGTCAGGAGCGGCGGGATCTACGCCGGGCAGGATAATCACTTCTATGGCCATCGAAAAATTCTCAAGCCCGATCACTTGAGCTGGCAGGACTACGCCATGCTGTTACTGCTCAGCATGCCCATCTCCACGGCAGAGCATTACCGCAACAAAATCGCCGTCTATTTACAGTGGTACAAAAAAAACGGCCTCGGTGAGATCCCGCAAACGCAGACGGGTGATATCGGTTCGAAAGATATCCCCTCCTGGCGACGCATCTGCAAAGTGTTATTGAACAATGATTACTGGTGTCGGGCGCTCTCTTTCAGCCCAACTAAACCGAAAAGTTACCAGCGTTATAGCGAACGCATGAAAGCGAAACGCAAGGAATGGGGAATTTTATGCAACAACGATTAACTCAGGACCTTCTTAGCTATCTTTCTGGCTTATCTGATGACGAAAGAATTAAAGCCATCAATGAGTTCAGAAAGGCGATTCACAGCGTCAGTCCATTTCGCAACGAGCCGGTTGACTGTGTGCTATGGATAAAAAACGATCGCATTTCGCCTAACGATTACAATCCTAATAACGTCGCACCACCGGAGAAAAAGCTGCTGCTGAAATCCATTGAGGCGGATGGCTTTACCCAACCCATTGTTGCCACCCAATCCAGTCCGGAAGAGTATGAGATCGTCGACGGTTTTCACCGCCATGAACTGGGGAAAAGCAAAGCCTCGCTTAAATCCCGTCTCAAAGGCTATTTACCCATTACTTGTCTGGAAGGGGAGCGGCATGACCGCATGGCAGCAACTATTCGCCATAACCGTGCTCGTGGCCGTCATCAGATCCACGCGATGTCGGAGATCGTACGTGAACTGGCATTACTGGGATGGGAAGACGAAAAAATCGGTAAGGAACTGGGGATGGACGAGGACGAAGTCCTGCGCCTGAAACAGATCAACGGTCTTCAGGAGCTGTTTGCCAGTCGTCGGTTTTCAAAAGCGTGGACGGTGAAATAACCTGATTATGCCGGATGACGTGCTTATCCGGCCCGAAGATCCTTGAGTTCAACAGCAGCGCGCCCCGCCCTTTCCGCCATAGCGCGCATCCTGACGCTCACGGAAAAACTCCTCATAGGTCATAGGCGTCTGATCCGGATGGGTGATCCGCATATGCTCGACATAGTTATCATAGTCCGGCACGCCAATCATGAGTTTCGCGGCCTGGCCCAGATATTTCCCGGCTTTCGAAAGCGTATCAAACATCATTACCACCTGTCAGAAAATCCCCTCTCCCGATCGGGAGAGGGGCATAATTACACGTTAGTGTGCGCCTTTGGCCTGCGCAACGATCTCTTCCACATTTTCCGGCATCGGCTCATACGGCGTCTCTTTTGCCGTTGGCTTATCCTCTTTCAGCGCCGCCAGGGCGGTCTTGATGGAGAACAGCGCCAGCACCACCACGACCACCATGAAGAAGATAGTCAGGCCCGCATCCAGACGGTTGTTAAACACCAGTTGCGCCAGTTGCGATTCCGTGTACTGCGGCGGGATATTGCCGCTGTCGATCATCGCCTGGAACTTATTGGCAATCGCCAGGAAGCCCACTTTTGTATCCGGGCTGAAGGATTTCTGCCAGCCCGCCGTCAGGGTACAAATCAGCAACCATGCAGTCGGCACCAACGCCACCCACGCATAACGCTGACGTTTCATCTTGAACAGGACAACCGCGCAGAGCATCAGTGCCATACCTGCCAGCATCTGGTTAGCAATACCAAACAGCGGCCACAGGGTGTTAATGCCGCCTAACGGATCCACCACGCCCTGATGCAGGAAGTAGCCCCACGCCAGCACGCACAGTGCGGTCGCCAGCAGGTTGGCAGGCAATGAGTCCGTACGTTTAAGGCCTGGAGAAACGACACCCAGCAGATCCTGCAACATGAAGCGCGCGGCACGCGTCCCCGCATCGACCGCCGTCAGAATAAACAGCGCTTCGAACAGAATGGCGAAGTGATACCAGAAGGCCACATCCATCATCCCACCCAGCGCGCCGTGCAGGATATAGGCCATCCCCACCGCCAGCGTAGGCGCACCACCCGCACGGGAGATAATCGACTGCTCACCCACCTCGTTAGCAATCTGATGCAGCGTGTCCGGCGTAATCGCAAAGCCCCAACTGCTGACCACCTGAGCGGCAGACGCCACCACATCCGCTGTGCCGGCAGGCGCCAGCACGGCCATTGGGCTGTTCATGGCGAAGTAGACGCCCGGATCGATGATGCAGGCAGAAACCAGCGCCATGATGGCGACAAACGATTCCATCAGCATACCGCCGTAGCCAATGAAGCAAGCCTGACCTTCGTTTGCCAGCATCTTCGGCGTCGTGCCGGAGGAGATCAGCGCGTGGAAACCCGAAACGGCGCCACAGGCGATAGTGATAAACAGGAACGGGAACAGGTTACCTGTCCACACCGGCCCGGTACCATCGACGAATTTAGTCAGCGCAGGCATCGTCAGCGTTGGACGCATGATCAAAATGCCAACCGCCAGACCAACAATGGTCCCGATTTTCAGGAAGGTCGAGAGGTAGTCACGCGGCGCCAGCAGCAGCCACACCGGCAGTACCGCCGCCACGAAGCCGTAACCCACCAGCATCCAGGTTAACTGAACCCCAGTGAAGTCAAAGTACGGCGCCCAGGTAGGACTTTCCGCGACCCAGCCGCCGGAAATAATCGCAAACACGAGGAACACCAGACCGATAACCGACACTTCGCCGATACGACCCGGACGCAGATAGCGCAGATAGATCCCCATAAAGATCGCCAGCGGAATCGTAAACGCGACGGTGTAGGTTCCCCACGGACTGTGGGTCAGCGCTTTCACCACGATCATCGCCAGCACCGCAAGGATAATCACCATGATCATGAAACAGGCCACCAGCGCAATCACCCCTGCGGTTGGGCCCATCTCTTCTTTGACCAGTTCACCCAGCGAGCGGCCATCGCGACGCGTCGACACGAAGAGCACCATGAAATCCTGTACCGCCCCGGCTAAAACCACGCCAGCCAGCAGCCAAATCATGCCCGGCAAATAGCCCATTTGCGCCGCCAGAACCGGCCCGACCAACGGACCCGCGCCGGCAATCGCCGCAAAATGGTGACCAAACAAGACTTTTTTATCGGTGGGGACGTAGTCGAGCCCGTCGTTATGGCGTACTGCAGGCGTCATCCGCGTCGGGTCAACCGCCAGCACATTTTTGGCGATGTACAGACCGTAAAAACGATAGGCAATAAGATAGACACAGACCGACGCCACGACTATCCACAGTGCGTTGATCTGTTCCCCACGGTTTAGCGCAATATAACCCAGAGCAAAGGCACCCATTACCGAGAGCACTGTCCAGATGAGGTATTTCCCTGATTTATTCATGGTTGTTATCCGTTTGCGTGTTCCAGAGAAGAGAGATGTTACATTTTGTTTCTATAACATCTTTTCTGGTTTTAACAACCTGACAACCCAATAAACCTGAAGTATCACCGACTATTTACATTGCATTGTTAACTGGATCACTCCATTCACCCGTTAACGCTGCAATCACATAACATTAAGCGTGCTCAGCCCAACACTGCGGTTCCCAGTCGGCAAGTACAGCAACGCCGCCCTTGCTCATCAAACACCACGATTTCCCAGCTCTGGCTTTGACGCCCCAGATGCAGCGGCTGGCAGACACCGCGCACCTTACCCTGCGAAACCGCCCGGTGATGAGTGGCATTCAGTTCTGTCCCAACCACGCATTGCCCGTCGCGGGTCATCAGATAACCCGCCATTGAGCCTAACGTTTCGGCCAGCGCCGCTGAGGCTCCGCCGTGCAGTAAACCAAAGGGCTGGTGTGTGCGGGTATCCACCGGCATTTCGGCTTCCAGCACGTCGTCACCAAGTCGGGTATAGATAATACCCAGATGCGCCACCATCGTGTTCTGACTGGTGGCGTTCAGTTCATCAAGCGTGAAATGACGTTTCCAGATCATCGTTACGCTCCCAGCGTGGAGCCGCCGTCCACCACGATGTCCTGCAACGTAATGTGGCTGGCCAGATCGGAGGCAAGGAACAGAATGGTGTTAGCGATCTCCTGCGGTCGGGCAATTTTGCCTAAGGGAATACCGAGCTTAAACTGCTCACCAAAGCCGCGAATGCGCTGCTGTTCCGCATCATCACTGCCCCACAGCGTGCGCTGCATGTCAGTATCCGTTGATCCTGGCGACACCAGATTACAGCGCACTCCGCTGCCCGCTAGTTCCAGCCCGACGGTCAGCGCCAGACTTTTCAGCGCCGCCTTCGACGCCCCATAGGCGCTCATGCCTATACGTGGCGTATGCGCGGCGTCTGAAGCCACGGTCACTATCGCCCCACCCCGCTGATGGCGAAACTGCGCCATCGTCTGCTGGAACAGGTTAAAAGCACCACCAACGTTAACTGCAAACGTCTGCTGCCAGTCGTGCGGACTCAGCGCGTCGGTCGCGCCCATGCGTAAAATCCCGGCAGCATTCACCAGCACGTCCAGCCGGTCGGTTTGCACCAGCAGGCGCTGACAAACCTCAGCTACCTGCCCGACATCCGCCACATCCATCACTTCGGTAACAAACGGGTAATTCTGCAAAGTGAACTCACGATCGAAGCCCGTGACCTGTGCTCCGGCCTCAACAAACGCCAGCGCCGTGGCATAACCAATGCCTTTACCTGCGCCGGTGACCCACACCGTTTTGCCGTGATAATCGAATCCAGCCATCAGCGCACCTCGCGAGAGAGTAGCGCCCACCAGGCATCAATGGTCGGGTTTTTCGCCAGCATCACGAAGTCGATATCACCATGCACTTTCCGCCAGCGTGCTGCCAGCGCCATCATCCGTACCGAGTCGAGACCGTAATCGATCAGGTTCTCGTCATCCATCGGTTCATCGGACTCATCGAGCAGCGGTAAAATCAGCGCGCGCAGTTCATCTTTGCTGGTTGGTACCGGCGCGGGCAACAACTCCTGAGTCATTACGACGCGACCTGAACGTCCCGCAACATACTTCAGCGACATCAGGTGTTCTTCACGGCTAAAGTCGGCCAGCGCGTCCGCTACCATGAACGGCTTGATATCGCGCATAAAAGCGTCCGTCGCGGTGGTCATGCAACCAATGTGTGCATATACCCCGGTGATAATAAGCTGATCGCGACCGGTTTCTTTCAGCATCAGTTCCAGCGGGGAACGGTGAAACGCGCTGTAACGCCATTTCACCAGTACATTATCGGCTTCATCCGGTGCCAGCGCGGCAACCACTTTTTGCTGCTCTGGTGAGCGTGTCAGTCCGGGCCCCCACATGTCGTTAAGCAGGGCACGATCTTCATCGCTCTGATCTTTCGGCTGTGCGGTGTAATAAACCGGAATATTATGGGCTTTACAGTAATTGCGCAGCGCGGCGATATTGGCGATCACCTGTTCCATCATCGGACAGTTTTCACCCCAGAAGCTGACGAAGTAGTCCTGCATATCGTGGATCAGCAGCGCTGCACGGTCCGGCTCGAACGTCCAGTTGACCTTATTGACCGGAATATCGAGCGCGGTTGGCAGCGCGTAAGCCTGCAGTTTAGGAATTGCCATTGCGTGTTCTCCTTCAGGCCGAACGTGTTGCCAGCCACTGACGTAATTGTTTTTTATCGACTTTACCCACCGGGGTCAAAGGCAGCGCCTCAACGGTTTCCACCCGGTCCGGTAACTTGAATTCAGCGACGCCCTGCTCACGCAGAAAGCGGCGCACCTGTACCGCGCGCAGCGGTTCTTTCACCACCAGATACGCGCAGCTTTTCTCCCCCAGCAGCTCGTCTTCCATACTGACCAGCGCCGCATGGATCACCGCCTGATGACGCAGTAACAGGTTTTCGATCTCTTCCGCGGCAATCTTCTCGCCGCCACGGTTGATCTGATCTTTCTCTCGTCCCTGAACGGTGATGTAGCCATCCTCGTCGATGGCGATCAGATCGCCTGAGCAGTAAAAACCGTTGGCGTCAAATGCGCTGGCGTTATGCTGCGGGCTTTTGTAATAACCGCGGAAGGTATAGGGACCACGCGTCATTAGCCGTCCCGTTTCCCCTTGTGGCTGCGGGTTGCCGTCGGCATCTGCCACCCACACTTCATCATCCGGACACATCGGACGCCCCTGGGTATTGATTACCCGCTCCGGGCTGTCGTCGAGACGGGTATAGTTCACTAAACCTTCCGCCATGCCGAAAACCTGCTGCAACTGGCAGCCGATTTCGGCTGGGATCCGCGCCGCCAGGGATGCAGAGAGGCGCGCACCACCAACCTGCAACAGCTTCAGCGAAGCCAGCTGCGCATTGCTGCCCCATTCATTAATCGCCTGTAACCACAGGCTGACCGCTGGCGGCACCAGCGCCGTCGCGTTGATCTGATGTTTTTCAATCAGCGGGAAGCACAGCGTGGCGCTCGGGTCCGCGGCCAGTACGACCGTTCCCCCCGCCAGAAATACGCCCAGCGATCCGGGTGAACTCATGGCGTAGTTATGCGCAGCAGGGATGGCGCATAAAAAACGCGTATCGGCGGTGAAGTGACAGATTTCATTACTACGACGCACGCTGTAGTAATAGTCGTTGTGGGTTCGCGGGATCAGCTTCGGCGTCCCGGTCGTGCCGCCAGAGAGCTGGAAGTACGCCACCTCATCCGCAGGCGATGGCGTAGCAGTAAACGCGTCTGCCGGCTGGTTTATCGCCGCTTGCAGGCAGTGCTCGCCACTGTCATTGAGCAGATGCACCACGCGAATAGAATTATGCTGAGCAATAAACGTATTCAGAAAATCATTGTCGGCAAACAGCGCGTGCTGACGATCGGCAATCAGCAGCGCGGGCTCGATCTGCGTCGTATACGCGGTAAGTTCAGTGCGTTGATGACTGAACAGCGCAAGCACGGGCGCGACGCCAAGCTTCAGCAGCGCAAAGAACGTGATATACAACTCCGCCACGTTGCCCAGTTGTACCAGCGCGGTTTCGCCGGATTTGATCCCCTGACGGCGCAGCGTACAGGCGAGGTTATCCACCGCCTGGTTCAGTTCACGATAGCTCAACTGGCGCTCACCCTCGATGACCGCCGTATGGTCGCTTTCTGCATGGCGGGTCAAAATATCCGTCAGCGGCAGATCCTGCCAGTAGCCCTTTTCGCGGTACCGACGGGCAAATTCGTCAGGCCACCGGGTGAAAGGAATGCTCATCATCGCTCCTTAATGCAATCCAAAAACGTTCAACATGGTGGAAAGTTTGACGCCGGTTTCACGCCATTCCCCCACCGGTGAAGAGGCCGGGACGATCCCTGCGCCTGCAAACAGACGCACCTGGTTTTTCCGTAATGTCGCGCAGCGGATGGTCACTACCCACTCTCCGTTGCCTTCGGCGTCACACCAGCCGACGATGCCACCAAACAGTTCGCGATCAAACGGCTCCAGTTCGGCAATCAGTTGTTTTGCCACCTGATGCGGGAAACCGCTCAACGCAGGCGTCGGGTGCAGCAGACAAGCCAGCGTCAGGGCGTTTTCTCCGGCATTGGCTGTGCCTTCAAACGGCGTGCCGAGGTGCCAGAGCGTGGGCGTGGTGATGAGCTGCGGTGAAGACGGTAGTTGTAGATCCTGACAGCGATCGCGCAGTACGGTTTTCATCGCCTGCGTAACCAGCTCATGTTCATGGCGATCTTTTTCAGAGGCCAGCAGGCGGTTTCCGGCTTCCCGATCCAGCACGTCATCAGGCTGACGGCGCGCGGAGCCCGCCAGCGGCAGCGAGCTGAAGCGCTCGCCTTCTTTACGCAGCAACAATTCCGGGCTCGCGCCGAGCAAAATGCCGCCATCGCGCAGTGGGACATGGAAGTTGTAACTAACCGGGTTTTGCGCCACCAGACGTTCCAGCAGCGCACCGCTGTTAATCTCAGCGTCGGTGGTGATGTCAATCAGTCGTGACAGCACCACTTTGTCGACTTCAGGCGTCGCTGTCAGCGCAGCGGCGCGCGCGACCATCGCTTCGAACGTCTCCTGCTCGGGAATCGCGTTACGCGCCGTGACGTTGAGTGTTTGATGATCGGTAAAGTAACGTGATGATCGCTGCTTTTCCTGACGAGAAAAGGTCTGCCAGCTCTGAGGAATAAACAGCGACGATGGCTGGCGAGTATCGAACGGAATCGCCCCCACCATAACCGGGTTTGCGATACCCTGCGCTTTGGCATCGGTGAACAGTGCGTGTAATTTTTGTTGGAAGGGGCTGTCTGGCGAATCACCGTTAATGGCGGGTTCATCGAAGCGGGCGAAGCATCCTGACGTCGTGAAACTCCGATACGGCGACATAAAGAAAAAACGCTGGGGTGCAAGTGTTGCCATGGTCTGCTGAACTTCCTCGGCCAAAGACGTATCCATATTATCCTCCAAAAATGATAAAGGTTTTAATAATGATTATCATTTATATTTTCGGGCGCTAACCTAAAAGCAAACAGGCGACATGTCAACTCTTGAGGTAGCACAAAGTGCGACTAACGCTTGCATCCCTTACGCTTAATAATGAAAATGAGAAGCATTAATAACTCAGCACAGGAACTGATTTGTGAGACTGCCTTCCCTGCTCGTTACGCTCTTCGTTTTCGGATTCTCCTCAGCTCATGCGGCGGACTGGCCGCGTCAGGTGACCGACATTCGCGGCAACCATACGCTGGAACGCAAACCTGAACGCATCGTCTCTACCAGCGTCACGCTGACCGGTTCATTACTGGCGATTGATGCACCGGTGGTTGCCAGCGGGGCGACAACCCCCAATAACCGCGTGGCTGACGATCAGGGTTTCTTACGTCAGTGGGGCGACGTGGCAAAAGCACGCAAGTTGACGCGCCTGTATATTGGTGAACCGAACGCCGAAGCGGTGGCAGCACAAATGCCCGATCTCATTCTGATTAGCGCGACCGGCGGCGACTCCGCCCTGGCGCTGTACGATCAGCTCTCGCCTATTGCCCCGACGTTTATCATCAATTACGACGATAAAAGCTGGCAGTCGCTGCTGACGCAGTTGGGCGAGATTACCGGCCAGGAGAAACAGGCCTCCGCACGTATTGCCGAATTTGATAAGCAGCTAACCATCGTTAAGCAGCAGTTGACGTTGCCGCCACAACCGGTGAGCGCGCTGGTCTACACTGCCGCCGCCCACAGAGCCAATCTGTGGACGCCAGAGTCTGCGCAGGGAAAAATGCTGGAGCAACTCGGCTTTACGCTGGCAACGTTGCCTGGCGGGCTGCAGCCCAGCCAAAGCCAGGGGAAACGTCACGATATCATTCAGCTTGGCGGTGAAAATCTGGCGGCCGGACTGAACGGCGAGGCGCTGTTCCTGTTTGCCGGTGACGAGAAAGATGAGCAGGCGATCTACGCCAACCCACTGCTGGCGCACCTGCCTGCAGTACAGAACAAGCGCGTCTACGCCCTGGGCACCGAGTCTTTCCGTCTGGATTATTACAGCGCGATGCAGGTGTTAAACCGTCTCGCCACACTGTTTTAATTGTCATTGCCGGATGGCGGCGATAACGCGTTATCCGGCCAGTCTCACACTAAGCGGGTTCCGGCGGCGTCTGCCGGAATCGACGTAATTCACTGAGTAACAGCAGCAGTAGTAGTCCCACAACCACCAGACCAAAGCCGCTAACGCTCGCCGAAGCCACCGGTGTCATGATCGCTCCCAGACCGCCTAATAACGCCGCACCAATGGCGTCCCCGGTGACGTTTTGCGCCGTCCACAACCCGTTGATGCGCCCTAACATATTTTCCGGCGTCTGCGTTTGCAGCATCGTGTACTGTAACAGCGAACTGATGGCGCTCAGCCAACCAAACAGTGCGAGACACACCACGCCTAACGCCCAGACAGGCATCAGGGCAAACAGGCCAATGGCTAGAAACGACCCGATGGTCGAGGCCAGCATAATTAACCCCGGACGCAGGCTGTGCGCCAGTTTCCCGCTGGTGAGCGCGCCAACCGCCGCCCCAAGCGGGATGGCGGCGTACAACATGCCAATCTGCGCCGCTGACATCTGCCAGCTAATCGCCAGTGCCGGATAGAGTACGCGCACAGCGCTTGCCATCGTCATCAAGCCGCCGAGCAGCGCAATACCGCCGACAAGCGGACTGGCAAGCAGGAAGCGAAACGCCGCGAGTAGCGATTTCAGCGGATGTTCACGCGGTTGTGGCGGTGGCGGCAGTGCCGGAAGACTCAATAGCGGCAGTAAGGTGATAAAGGTACCTGCCGCCGCCAGACCGAAGTTCCAGGCCACACCGCCGGTGGCGAGCAACAGCCCACCCAGCATGGGCGAAATCACCGAGCCCAGACGCACGGTCAGCATGGTAATCGCCCCTGCCTGCATCAGGTTTTCACGCCCCACCAGCGCAGGCGTCGCCGCCAGCAATGCCGTCACGCCCAGCGAGGCAAAAAAGCCGTCCCACAGACCCAGCAGATAAATGGCAATCAACGAAGGCTCCGGCAGCATGGCGTTCAGGCATAAACCGATGAAGCCAATACCGCAGGTACCGCGCGCAAGCAGGATCACTTTTTTACGTTCATAGCGATCGGCGAGGACGCCACCGACCATCAGCCCGACAAACATCGCGCTGCCGGTCAGCGTTACCGAAAGCCCCACCTGCCAGGTGGAATACGTCATCATCTGGATCTGTACGGGTACCGCGACGCCGAGCAGTCCGAGCGAAACAATAGAGATAAAACGGGCCAGGAAGACCGCGCGAAATGCCGGGTGTGTCTTCAGCAAACTGAGGTTCAGCAGCCAGGATTGTCGATTCATTACAACGCCTTAATGCGATCTTTTTTTCATTATCCATTCAATGGCTGCACATGCTAACATAATCAAATAAGATCGATAACGATAATTACTATCATTATCAGGGAAGTTGATATGTCATGTTCTGTTTCCGTGACGCGTGCCCTTGCCGTGCCCGGATTGTTGTTATTACTGGTTATTGCCACGGCATTAAGTCTGACCATCGGTGCAAAATCCTTACCCGTCTCCGTGGTGATGGAAGCGCTCACCGGCACCTGTCAAAGTGCCGATTGCACTATCGTGCTGGACGCCCGCCTGCCGCGAACGCTCGCAGGATTGCTGGCCGGAGGCGCGCTGGGACTCGCCGGGGCGTTAATGCAAACGCTCACCCGCAATCCGCTGGCCGATCCTGGGCTGCTTGGCGTCAATGCCGGAGCCAGTTTTGCCATCGTGCTGGGGGCAGCGCTGTTCGGCTTTTCCACACCGCAGGAACAACTGGTGATGGCCTTTATCGGCGCGCTGGTGGCGTCACTGATTGTGGCGTTTACGGGCAGTCAGGGTGGCGGTCAGTTGAGCCCGGTGCGTCTGACGCTGGCGGGCGTCGCGCTCGCCGCGGTTCTGGAAGGTCTCACCAGCGGTATTTCCCTGCTGAATCCTGACGTCTACGATCAGCTTCGTTACTGGCAGGCCGGTTCACTGGATATCCGCAATCTGCAAACCCTCAAGGTGGTTATTCTGCCGGTGCTGATAGCCGGTACCACTGCGCTGATGCTCAGTCGGGCATTGAACAGCCTGAGTCTGGGAAGTGATACCGCCACCGCGCTTGGTAGCAAAGTCGCGCGTACGCAACTGATTGGTCTGTTAGCCATCACCGTCCTGTGCGGGAGCGCCACGGCGATTGTTGGGCCGATTGCGTTTATCGGCCTGATGATGCCGCATATGTCGCGCTGGCTGGTTGGTGCCGACCACCGTTGGTCGCTCCCGGTGACGCTTATCGCCACGCCTGTTCTGTTGCTTTTTGCCGATATCATTGGCCGCCTGATTGTTCCTGGCGAGCTGCGCGTGTCCGTCGTGAGCGCCTTTATTGGCGCTCCGGTGCTGATCTTTCTGGTTCGTCGTCGTCCGCGAGGTGCCGCATGATGTACGTATCGCGTCGTCTGCTGATCGCGTGCCTGCTGCTGACGGTTGGCTGCCTGAGCTTCGCACTCTGGGGTCTACGCAGTGGCGCAGTGACACTGGAAACCTCGCAAATTATTGCTGCTTTTACCGGCGATGCGCCGCGCAGCCTGACGATGATAGTGACCGAGTGGCGCTTGCCACGCGTGTTGATGGCGCTACTGATTGGCGCGGCACTCGGCGTCAGTGGAGCAATTTTTCAGTCCCTGATGCGTAACCCGCTCGGCAGCCCTGACGTGATGGGCTTTAACACCGGCGCCTGGAGCGGCGTACTGATCGCGATGGTGCTGTTTGGCCAGCATCTGACGGCTATCGCACTGGCGGCAATGGCTGGCGGGATCCTGACGTCACTGGTGGTCTGGCTGCTGGCCTGGCGCAACGGTATTGAAACCTTCCGCCTGATCATTATCGGCATCGGCATTCGTGCCATGCTGTTTGCGTTTAACACCTGGCTGTTGTTGAAGGCTTCGCTGGACACGGCACTGGCTGCCGGATTGTGGAATGCCGGATCGCTTAACGGTTTGACCTGGGCGAAAACCTGGCCTTCTGCGCCAATCATTATTCTCATGCTGGCAGGCGCTGCACTGCTGGTACGGCGCATGCGTCTGCTGGAAATGGGGGATGACAGCGCATGCGCGTTGGGAGTCAGCGTAGAGCGCTCGCGGCTCGCCATGATGCTGGTCGCCGTGGTGTTAACCGCAGCCGCCACTGCGCTGGCCGGACCGATTTCCTTTATTGCGCTGGTTGCCCCACATATTGCCCGTCGCCTGAGCGGCACCGCGCGTTGGGGATTAACCCAGGCCGCGCTCTGCGGCGCACTGTTACTGCTGGCAGCCGATTTGTGCGCACAGCAACTGTTTATGCCTTATCAGCTTCCGGTGGGTGTCGTCACCGTGAGTATCGGCGGTATTTACCTTATCGCCTTGTTAATTCAGGAGTCCCGCAAAAAATGACCGAATCAGTAGCCCGTTTGCGTGGCGACCAGTTAACGCTGGGTTATGGAAAGTTCACCGTTGCCGAAGACCTCAACGTCACTATTCCCGATGGTCATTTCACGGCCATAATCGGACCCAATGGCTGCGGGAAATCGACGCTGTTGCGGACTCTCAGTCGGCTGATGACCCCGGCAAACGGTCACGTCTGGCTGGACGGCGAGCCGATTCAGCGCTATCCCAGCAAAGAGGTCGCTCGCCGCATCGGATTGCTGGCGCAAAATGCCACGACGCCGGGCGATATCACCGTGCAGGAACTGGTGGCGCGTGGGCGCTATCCGCATCAGCCGCTGTTTACCCGTTGGCGCAAAGAAGATGAAGATGCCGTGACGCAGGCCATGCGCGCCACTGGTATTACGCATCTGGCCGGGCAAAGTGTGGATACGCTATCCGGTGGTCAGCGTCAGCGCGCGTGGATAGCGATGGTTCTGGCGCAGGAAACGTCAATCATGCTGCTCGATGAACCGACTACCTGGCTGGATATCAGTCATCAGATTGATTTGCTGGAATTACTGAGCGAACTGAATCGCGAGAAAGGCTACACCCTCGCCGCCGTGCTGCATGACCTCAACCAGGCCTGTCGCTATGCCACTCATTTGATCGCGCTGCGTGAAGGAAAAATTGTCGCAGAGGGCGCGCCGAAGGAAATTGTCACCGCAGAATTAATTGAGAAAATCTATGGGCTGCGTTGCATGATTATCGACGACCCGGTTGCGGGCACACCGTTGGTGGTGCCACTGGGCCGCCGTTAACCGCTGGCCGGAAGGCGCAGAACCTTCCGGTCGGCAATCAGACCAGACGTTCGTTGATCGTGGCGTCATCCCGTTTACGCGATACCATTGCATGCTGGAGAAGTACGCCACCGCAGGCCACAGGTGATGCTGCCAACTTACTGATTTAGTGTATGATGGTGTTTTTGAGGTGCTCCAGTGGCTTCTGTTTCTATCAGCTGTCCCTCCTGTTCAGCTACTGACGGGGTGGTGCGTAACGGCAAAAGCACTGCCGGACATCAGCGCTATCTCTGCTCTCACTGCCGTAAAACATGGCAACTGCAGTTCACTTACACCGCTTCTCAACCCGGTACGCACCAGAAAATCATTGATATGGCCATGAATGGCGTTGGATGCCGGGCAACCGCCCGCATTATGGGCGTTGGCCTCAACACGATTTTACGTCACTTAAAAAACTCAGGCCGCAGTCGGTAACCTCGCGCATACAGCCGGGCAGTGATGTGATTGTCTGCGCTGAAATGGACGAACAGTGGGGCTACGTCGGTGCTAAATCACGTCAGCGCTGGCTGTTTTACGCGTATGACAGGATACGGAGGACGGTTGTGGCGCACGTATTCGGTGAACGCACTATGGCGACGCTGGGGCGTCTTATGAGCCTGCTGTCACCCTTTGACGTGGTGATATGGATGACGGATGGCTGGCCGCTGTATGAATCCCGCCTGAAGGGAAAGCTGCACGTAATCAGCAAGCGATATACGCAGCGAATTGAGCGGCATAACCTGAATCTGAGGCAGCACCTGGCACGGCTGGGACGGAAGTCGCTGTCGTTCTCAAAATCGGTGGAGCTGCATGACAAGGTCATCGGGCATTATCTGAACATAAAACACTATCAGTAAGTTGGAGTCATTACCCAGGCCACAATCCCTCCCAACAGTGCCGCCAGCACGACCACGATCATTCTACCCGGCCCCTGTTTTTTCACCGGTAATGAAGGCTTAAGCTGATATTTGAACGGCGAAAATTTCACGTCCTGAACATTGACGGACTCCAGTTGTTCAACATAATACTGCCGGTTTTTTAGCTCCGCATTCAGTTCAGCCACATCCGTGACTGATTTTTCAATCTCCAGCTTTCGCTGGATCCCATCAGCGCCCAGAGAAATAGAAAAATCAGGATCGTCTTTCACCGCCTGGCCATTACTGTAAACCGGCTTTTTAATTCCGGCGGCATTTGCAATCTCCAGAGAATAATTGAGTCGTTGAATATTGGTATCCAGTTGATTTTTAAGTTTGACGCGCTCCAGAGCCAGACGCTCTTTCTCAAAGCGGGTTTTAACCTCCAGCTGATTGCGAATATTTTCCAGCGAGTCCTTCACGACTATCTCAGAAATAAACTGGATATAGCCCGCCAGTACCTGTTGCGCCTCTTCTTTGGCTGGAGCCGTAAAACTCAGCACCCATGACGTGTACAGTGCTGTTTCATTTTTCTTTCCGACATTGCTGTCTACCGCGCTCATCTTTTCGCTCAGCGCGACAATGGCCCGATGCAGATCCAGTTCATCGATTTTCGCCCCTTTTAACTGCTCCATCACATACGGTGACGAGCGTAAATATTGCTCCAGCAGTGAAGTAGACTGAAATTTCTTGATGAAGAGATTGAAGGTACTGTTACGATCCGCACTGACATCGACATCCAGAACCCGTAATCCCGTCAGCGTTCTTTGCAGATCCTGCCACTGAATTGACTCAGCTGGCGTCACCACCGCTTCGCTGGTCCAGCGTTGTGGCAAAAAGAAAGTGACAAACAACCCCACGCACGCAAAGGCGAGCGTGCACACGATAATGCGTTTTTTAGCCTGCCATAAAATATCAATCAGATTTACTAAATCGATTTCATTATGCTGAGTGTGAGGCAACGGAAAATCAGTAAGTTCCGTATTTTTACCCTGCTGAATATTAAGTGACGGCATACTAAATGTCCCGCTACATGTTCCATGACTATATTCCCTATTAACAGCGTAACAAACACTCTGACCATTCCGAAATGTTAATTCAATAATGAGGCTAATTTCGGAATTTAACCTCTGGAGATAATATTCCGAATGCAATAAACTAATATTATAAATAACCCCCGTGTCCATGAACCGTCGTCACGGGGGAAATAGTTAATCAAAACATTAATCAGCGATGTGCATATTTATTACAGCATGCGGCAATGATCGGACCAATATTTTCAAAGGCTGACGGAGAGATAATCTCCACATGCGCGCAGTCCTGGCGATACACATCCAGTTCCGCGATCCACGGCGCCCAACTACGCTCCGGACTTACGCCTTCCGGCAGGGTGCGCTCAGCAACAAACAACGTCGCGCGCCCATCAAAGGGAACGCTGTGCGCGCTAGTCAGTAAGCGAACCGCATCAGCGTAGTTCCCTTCAATAGTGCTAAACAATTCGCCAGAGGCGTTCCCCTGCTGCGCGGCCAGAAAGGCTTCCCGCTCGCGATCAATCTCCGCCAGCACTTCCGGATCGAGTCCATTGGCCTCTTTCTCTGACCAGTTTTGCGTTTCCGGCGGCCAGGTATCCAGCAGGCCGAGGAAGGCGACGGTTTCCCCCCGCATCCGCAGACGTGCGGCAATGCCGTGTGCCAGCGTGCCACCGAGAGAATAGCCCAACAGGTAATACGGGCCATGCGGTTGTTGTTCAAGGAGCGTCGCCAGATGGTGTTCGCAGACCGCGTCCAGATCGGCTGCCGTCTGCATCGGCCCTTGCGGACGCGGCGACTGAATACCGGTAATGGCCCATTGCGGACTGAGATAGCGCGACAGTACGCTAAACTGCCAGGCAAACCCTGATGCCGGATGGAAACAAAATAGCGTTGGGCCGTCGCTTTTGCGTAACGGTAGCAGCGTTTCAAACCCCAGACGCTGTGCCTCTGCGTCATCGTCTGTATCCAGCAGCGCCGCCAGTTGCGCGACCGTCGAGGCCACCATGACCTGCCCCGGCGTCACCTGACGGGAGAAAGTCCGACTCAATTGCGCCGCCAGCTTCATGGCCAGTAGCGAATGGCCGCCCAGCGCAAAGAAATCGGCCTCAACGTCATTGACGTCACAACCCAGCAGCTCGCTGAATGCCTTCGCCACCGTTGTTTCACTGCCTGGCTGCGGGGCTCTTCCTTTGGTTCGTGACGTTAATTCCGGCATCGGTAGCGCTTTACGATCCAGCTTACCGTTGGCGCTGAGCGGCAGTTGCGCCAGCTGCAACAGCACCACTGGCACCATATGCGGCGGGAGTTTTTCCCGCAGCTGTGCCTGGAGCGAGGGGATATCAAGCGGAAGCCCTGACTGCGAGACCAGATACCCCACCAACTGGCGGGCATCGCCCCCTGTTGCCGCCGCCTGATTAAAGACGCAGGCGTGAACCACCGCCTGTTCAACATCAGGCAATGCCTGCATCACACGATCGATCTCGCCCAGTTCGATACGCTGACCGCGGATCTTGAGCTGATCGTCACTGCGTCCCAGATACTCAACAGCACCATTATCCAGCCAGCGTGCAACGTCTCCGGTACGGTACATCCGCTCTCCCGGCGCAAATGGATCGGCGATAAAGCGACTTGCCGTGAGGTCCGGTCGGCCAAGATAGCCCTGCGCGAGCTGGATGCCGGTCAGATAGAGATCGCCCGCCACGCCAACAGGAACCGGATGCATCATCGCGTCGAGGATACGCAACCCGGTATTCCATACCGGGAAACCAATCGGTACGCTGCTACCAGTAACATTTGCCAGTTCATCCCCCCAGGCCGGATACCAGCTCACATCAACTGCCGCCTCCGTTGGACCATACAAATTATGTAACGGTACATGCGTCAGCCGTGCCCATTCGCGGCATAAATCAGCAGGTAAGGCTTCTCCGCTGCAAAAGACATGCTGTAACGTTGCGCAGCTTTCACCGGCGCTCTCAGGCGTCAGCGACGCGACGAATGCCGCCAGCATCGACGGCACAAAGTGGGTCGTCGTCACCCCGTAATGGGCAAAGAAGCGCTGCATGGCCAACGGATCGCGATGCGCTTCCGGTTCCGCCATCACCAGCTTCGCCCCGGCGATAAACGGCCAGAAGAATTCCCACACCGAGACGTCAAAGCTGCACGGCGTTTTTTGCGCCACCACATCCTTCGCCGTCAGCCCATACTGGTTTTGCATCCACAGCAGACGGTTAACAATGGCGGTTTGCCCGACCATCACTCCTTTCGGTCTGCCCGTTGAACCAGAAGTAAAGATGATGTACGCCGTATGCTGCGGTTGCGATAACCCCAGCGGCGCGCTATCGCCTGCCGACAGCGGTTCGCTATAGCAGAGGCTTTCCAGCCCCGGAATATCGCTAAAGCGTGGTAACTGTTCCACTGTGGTGATCAGCAGTTTCGGCTGCGCGTCTTCCAGCATCATTCGCAGACGATCGTCCGGATAACCGGTGTCTAATGGCAGCCATGCCGCACCAGCTTCAACAATTCCGTGCAGCGCCAGCGTCAGAAATACAGAGCGCGGTAAGGCCACCGCGACGCTGTCGCCCGGCTGCACGCCGTGTTCACGCAGCACACCGGCGAGCGCCACCACCTGCTCGCGCATTTCGCGGTAGCTGAAATCATAGCGGGCATCCGCCAGCGCGGGCGCGTCCGGCGTTCTGCTCGCCTGTTCCGCCACCAGCGCACTGAGCGTCGTGGACGGGACCTCAACCGCCGTGGCGTTGATCTGCGCCATCTGCTGATATTCAGCTGGAAGCAGCAGATCGGCATCACCACAGCACAGGGCTGGGTTGGCGGCAAATTGTTCGATCAACGCCATCAGACGCAGCGCATGCTGTTTGAGCGTTGCTTCATCATAACGTTGTTGGTTGGCGAGAAGCTCAATGCTCAGCCCGCCGCCTTCATCCGGGAACAGTGCCAGTTCAAGATCGTTAACCGGTCCCGTCGCCAGCGTATGAGTTTGCGCCGTGACGCCCGGGATCTCCAGTTGATAATCGAAAACTTTGACGTTAAGCACCGGGCCAAACAGCGGCTCTTCTCCGGCCGCCCGGCCACTGTCACGGACGATTTGCTCCGCATCATAGCGCTGATGACGGCGCATTTTCTTAAGCTGAGCGGACAGTCGTTTTGCCAGTTCTGGCAGTTTTTCTGCTGCATCAATACGCACGCCCAGCGGTAACACGTTGAGCACGGGGCCGGTGGCGGTCAGCGCCGCCGATCCCATGCGACGCATAAAGATAAAGCCTGCCGCGTATTCCATCCGGCTGCACAGCCGTCCCAGCCAGAGGGCCACCAGCGCCAGCGCCAGATCGGTTCGCTGCACGTCTGGCAGTTGCGCCGCCAGGTGGCGAAACGCGCCTTCCGGGGCGTTAAGCTTCATGCGGTAAATGTCAGACGTCGCCGCCCGCCCCGGCAGCGGTGCAGGTGAAAGCGACGCTGGCGGCGGAAGCTGTGTGCGCTGCTCGGCCCAGAACGCGCCATCGCGCTGCCAGGCCTCACTCTGACGATACTGCTGATACTCTTCCACCACCTCAGCAAACGGCGTGAAGGGTGAGTCAGGCGTCGCGTCCCCCCGGAGCCATGCGCTGTAAATTGCCGCTATCTGGCGGGTAATCGCCGGGAAACTGAAACCATCGACCAGTAAATGATGATAGCGCTGATACCAGTACCACTGGTCGTCACCAACCTGGAACAACTGATGATGTACCAGCGGCTTGCCGCCATCGACGCGCAGATTTTGCTGCAGATCGGCCTGCATCAGCGCCAGCGCGGCGTCATGCGGGTTCGCCGCGGTGCGGAGATCGCAAATCTGCGGTTCAGCAAACGTAAAGGCGTCATCAACCCATTGCCAGACGTCGCCGTTATCCTCAGTAAAACGCATCCGTAAGGTATCGGCCTGCTGTAGACCGGTGACGACTGCGCGCGCCAGTCGTTGCGCATCCAGTTCACCGGTTAACGCCACATAATGTGCGACGCTCCAGGCGGAAGGTAATGTGGAGAGTTTTTCGGCCATCCAGATGCCGGGCTGTGCGGCGACAAGCGGTAAACGACGGCTCATTGCGCCTCCTGCGAAACGACATAATAACCGGGAATTAACGTGGTCCAGTGACGCGCCAGCCACTGCTGGCAGGCTTCCTGAGACTGCGGTTCGCATACCACCTGCCAGCCAGCAGGTAATGCGCAATGCTGCGGCCAGAGGCTAAACTGCTGCTGCGAATTTTGCAGAATGTAGAACTGTCCCTGCGGATTATCGAAGGGATTACTGAATTCCATACTCAACTCCTGTCGTGGAAAATCGCTCGCTCAGAGCAGCGGCGTCCAGAGGTCGATCAACCCCTGCGTCAGTCCGCCACGCCAGCAAAGCGCATCATGTCCGCCGTCAACCTGACGCCAGAAAACCGACTGCTGTGTCGTCTGTAGTTGTGTGTAGAGCGCCTGATTCGCGCGCAAGATAACCGGCTCGCGGACTCCCGCCTCGAGAACAATCCGTAGTCCCTTCGCGGACAGCGTGCCGGCGCGGAGTTGCTCAATAATCAGCCCGTTCTGTTGACCGCCACGATGGGGCCACCAGTAAGAACCGGACTGGCTGAGCACGCAGCCAAAGCGTTCCGGCCAGTGCAACCCGGCAAACAGCGATGACAACCCGCCAAAACTTTGCCCTGCAACGATCGTGCGCTCAGGACGATCGCTGAAGGGTGCGGCGCGCCGGACCTGCGGTAATAATTCGTGTTGAACCGCCAGCCAGAAATCCGCGTTGCAGGGAAGTTCACGGCTGCGATGTGTGGTATCGATGGCATCAATAAGCAGATAAACCGCCGGTGGAAGTTGCCCCCGCTGAGTGAGTGAAGTGAGCGCAGGCCAGACGGGCATGCTCTGCGCCCAGAATTGCCCGTCGAGGAGAACCGCCAGGGGACGTTCATCCGGCTGCGCATCACCGGTCGTAAAGACCCATACCCGACGCGTATTACCCAGACGCGCGCTATTCCATTGCAGCACCACCGGCGACGACACTGGCGTTTGTGGGGAGTCCCAGCCCGGTTGCGCAGGGGCGTGCGGCATCTCAAGCGCAGACACGGCGTGCCCTCGTCCCCCTTTCCAGCTCAACGGATTAAGTGGATCGGCAATCGCCTGTGGCAACAGTTGCCGCCAGCCTTCGCGCAACGCCGCGCGATCCAACACGCCATCAGTCTTCAACGAGGCAAATGACTCCTCCTGCGTTGAGGGAATAAAGCAGTAGCTGCCGCGCCAGTTAGCGCTTAAAACGGTCTGCCACTGCCAGACATCCGTTCCGGCAATACGCTGCATCGTCTGAGGAAAGACATTCTGGTGATGATCGATAACGCCCGTGATGTATACCCAGACTCGCTGAATGGCTGAGTGAAATTCACTCCCCTGCGGATCGCGCCACCAGAAGGTCACCCGGTAATTTCCGTCTGCTTCACGCGTCCATTGCGGACCGTTTTTTGACTGCCACCAGGCCTCGCTGCCTACCGTTAACGCCGTCACCGTCATAACCTCATGTTTATTGTGATTTTTTTCATTGTTTTATGAAATATATTGATAATATTATTGATAACTATTTGCATTTGCAATAGCGTATTGACGCGCCGTGGGAAGCGCGAACAGTTTTTAACCAACCGCGCTGCGGGCTTTTCTGGAACGGAGGGTTTTCGCAGAGGCGGGCGACATCGGGCCGGATACCGATCTCAGGTGTCTGGTACACGTGGCTAAAGAAAAGCAGGAAAGACAATGAACAAGAAGATTCATTCCCTGGCCTTATTGGTCAACTTAGGGATTTACGGGGTAGCGCTGCCCGCAATGGCAGAAGAAACCGCTGATAGCACCGCCGTCTCTCATGAAGATACTATTGTGGTTACCGCCGCCCAGCAGAACTTGCAGGCGCCTGGCGTGTCGACTATCACCGCAGATGAAATTCGCAAAAACCCTCCCGCTCGCGACGTCTCTGAAATCATTCGTACCATGCCAGGCGTTAACCTGACCGGTAACTCGACCAGCGGCCAGCGCGGCAATAACCGTCAGATTGATATTCGTGGGATGGGTCCAGAAAACACCCTAATCCTGATTGACGGTAAACCGGTGACCAGCCGTAACTCCGTACGCCTTGGCTGGCGCGGTGAACGCGATACCCGTGGCGATACGTCCTGGGTGCCGCCGGAGATGATCGAACGCATTGAAGTCCTGCGCGGGCCTGCGGCTGCACGTTACGGTAATGGTGCCGCCGGCGGCGTAGTAAATATCATCACCAAAAAAGGCAGCAACGAGTGGCACGGCTCCTGGAATACCTATTTCAACGCACCGGAACACAAAGAGGAAGGCGCAACCAAACGCACTAACTTTACCCTCAACGGTCCGCTGGGCGGGGATTTCAGCTTCCGCCTGTTCGGTAACCTGGATAAAACGCAGGCCGATGCGCGCAACATCAACCAGGGCCATCAGTCTGAACGTACCGGTACTTACGCCGACACGCTGCCAGCCGGTCGTGAAGGCGTTATCAACAAGGACGTTAACGGTGTGGTGCGTTGGGACTTCGCGCCGATGCAGTCTATTGAACTGGAAGCCGGCTATAGCCGTCAGGGTAACCTGTATGCCGGGGACACGCAGAACACCAATACCAACCAGTTGGTGAAAGATAACTACGGCAAAGAGACTAACCGTCTCTACCGTCAGAACTACTCGCTGACCTGGAACGGCGGTTGGGATAACGGTGTCACCACCACCAACTGGGTGCAGTACGAACATACCCGCAACTCCCGTACGCCGGAAGGTCTGGCGGGTGGTACGGAAGGGATCTTCGATCCGAAAGCGTCACAGAAATATGTTGATGCCGACCTGAACGACGTCACGTTGCACAGTGAAATCAGCATGCCGTTCGATTTGCTGGTTAACCAGAACCTGACGCTGGGCACTGAATGGACCCAGCAGCGCATGAAGGATATGCTCTCCAACTCGCAAACCTTTATGGGCGGGGATATTCCAGGCTCCAGCAGCACCGACCGCAGCCCTTATTCAAAAGCGGAAATTTTCTCGCTGTTCGCTGAGAACAACATGGAGCTGACTGACAGCACCATGCTAACGCCGGGCCTGCGTTTCGATCACCACAGCATCGTGGGCGACAACTGGAGCCCATCGCTGAACCTGTCACAGGGTCTGGGCGATGACTTCACCCTGAAGATGGGCATTGCGCGGGCGTATAAAGCGCCAAGCCTGTATCAGACCAACCCGAACTACATTTTGTACAGTAAAGGCCAGGGCTGCTATGCCACGGGTGCCGCGACCGGTATCGGCTGTTACATGATGGGTAACGACGATCTGAAAGCAGAAACCAGCATCAACAAAGAGATTGGCCTTGAGTTCAAACATGATGGCTGGCTGGCAGGGGTGACCTGGTTCCGCAACGATTATCGCAACAAGATCGAAGCCGGTACGGTACCGATGAGCCGTACGTCTATCACCAACAAAGGCAAAACCACCTACACCGATATCTATCAGTGGGAGAACGTACCTAAAGCGGTCGTGGAAGGGCTGGAAGGGACGCTGAACGTACCGGTTAGCAACACCGTTAACTGGACCAACAACATCACTTACATGCTGCAGAGTAAAAACAAAGAGACCGGTGAACGCCTGTCGATAATTCCGGAGTACACGCTGAACTCAACGCTGAGCTGGCAGGTACATCAGGATGTTTCTCTGCAATCCACCTTTACCTGGTACGGCAAACAGGAGCCGAAGAAATACGATTATCAGGGCAAACCGGTGACCGGTTCAGATAAACAGTCTGTCAGCCCCTACAGCATTGTGGGTCTGAGCGCGACCTGGGACGTGACCAAAAATGTCAGCCTGACCGGCGGCGTGGATAACGTCTTCGACAAACGTTTGTGGCGTGAAGGTAATGCGCAAACGACCGGTAGCACGACCGATGTCTCTTATATGCGTGGCGCAGGTGCGTACACTTATAACGAACCGGGTCGTACGTGGTACATGAGCGTTAACACCCACTTCTGATGCCCACTCCCCTCCTCCGTGCGGAGGAGGGGTTTCGGTTTTAATGACACGATGCAGACAACGCACTCCTCTCTCATTCTGGCTCACCACACCTTGCATGGTGTGGCGTTTGAACCAGACACCTTCCACGAACACGATCTGCTGTGGCTGCCTCATCATGCGCAACTGGCACGTGCCGGACGTAAACGTAAAGCCGAACACCTGGCCGGTCGTATTGCCGCCGTTCAGGCGCTACGTGAGTGGGGTCATAAAAACGTGCCGGGAATGGGTGAACAACGACAACCGTTATGGCCGGAAGGTCTGTCTGGCAGCATCAGCCACTGCGCCACCACCGCGCTGGCGGTAGTTTCCTACCAGCCAGTGGGAGTTGATATAGAAGCGATATTCACAGCGCAAACGGCGGCTGAGCTGGCAGGCAGTATCGTCACAGAAGCAGAAAAAGTTCGGCTGGCAGGGAGCGGATTACCCTTTGAACAGGCGCTCACGCTGGCATTTTCCGCCAAAGAGAGCGCCTTTAAGGCAACCCCAAAACGCTCGCAGGCAGGCTGCGGATTCATGCATTATCACATTCTCGACGTTCAGCATGACCAGATGAGGTTACAGGCCATCGACCAGATCTGGCATGTGCAGTGGCTCGTAAAAAATAGCCATGTCATTACCGTGGCAACGGGTTAACCCTCACAGCATTTCCCGTGCCTGGGCCGCAATCGACTGGGCATCGAAACCGTGGTGCTGGCGCATCCAGTTGCGATCTGCTGCCGCAGCGTATTCACCATCCGGGATCCCTAAGCGCTTCAGAACCGCCCCTGTGCCGCCTTCCGCCAGGACTTCCGCCACCAGGCTTCCCAGTCCACCGTTGATATTATGTTCTTCAACGGTAATCACCGCTTTACAGTCTTTCACTGCTGCTAACAAAGCTTTGGTATCGCACGGGCGAATGGACGGTACACTCACCACCGTCGCCTGAATACCGGAGTCGGCTAACAGCGCGGCGGCATCGACAATTTCGTGGACCGTAGAGCCCGTCGCCACCAACGCCAACACATCGCCTTCACGTAACGTCACCACGGCACCCGGCACAAACTGATAGCTCTCGTCATGCAGTTCCGGGAGCGCCTTTCCGTCCATGCGAATATACACCGGCCCCTGATAGCCAATGGCATAGTCGATAATCTGCCGACATTCTCGTGGTGAAGAGGGGGCGAAAATCTGAATATTGCCAAATCCGCGCATAATAGCGATGTCGTCGATCGCGTGGTGTGTACTTGCCAGCGGACCATAGCTGGCCCCCGCGTTCAGACCAAACAGCTTCACGTTGGTATTGTTGTAGCAAACGTCAACTTTGATTTGCTCATTAGCGCGAGAAATCAGGAAAGGCGCCGCGTTACAGGTGA
Organism: Citrobacter sp. CFNIH10; assembly: GCF_002934585.1. Lineage (NCBI taxonomy): Bacteria > Pseudomonadati > Pseudomonadota > Gammaproteobacteria > Enterobacterales > Enterobacteriaceae > Citrobacter > Citrobacter sp. CFNIH10. The sequence goes on along the minus strand of NZ_CP026216.1, from coordinate 2,727,947 downwards.
CCGCAACCTTGCCGCCGAGCGCAAGCCCTGCCGCTGTCCCGACCATACTTTGTTCGGCAATCCCCACGTTGACCAGTCTGTCAGGGAACTGCTTAATGAAGGGGCCAATTTTCGCGGTGGAGGTTGAGTCAGCCACAACCGGCACCAGATCAACACCCTTTTCCACCGCATCGATAAACGCCTGAACCATGACGTTCGCGAGATGTTCTGCATTACTCATCTTTCAACTCCTCCAGCGCCAGTTCAATCTCTTCGCCTTTCGGCACCCGGTGGTGCCACTCTGGACGCCCCTGGATAAACGAAATACCCGCGCCTTTTATGGTATTGGCAATCACCACATTAGGTTTCCCTTCCTGTTTCAGTCCTTCCAGCGTACTGACGACCGACGCCATATCATTTCCCTGACATTCGGTTACCTGCATGCCGAAGGCACGCCATTTATCCGCGAGCGGATCGGTATTCATGATTTCACGCGTGGGTCCGGCCAACTGGAGATTATTCTTGTCATTAATGATCACCAGGTTATCGAGTCCATAATGCGCAGCCGCGAGCGCAGCCTCCCAGTTGCTGCCTTCCGCCAGTTCACCATCGCCGGTAATTAAAAAGATACGGCGTGCACTGTTGCTTTTCTTCGCGGCCAGCGCCAGTCCCACCGCAACAGGCAAACCGTGGCCCAGCGCGCCGGTGTTCAGTTCAATACCCGGCGTTTTCTGCCGTACCGGGTGGCCCGGAAGATGAGAGTTGGCGTGCTGGTAGGTGCTCAGCCAGTCAACAGGGAAAAAACCGGCCTCAGCCAGAACACAGTAGTAGCAACCTACCGCGTGACCTTTGGACTGGATGTAAATGTCCCGTTCCGCATCGTCGATACGATCCGGCGCGACATTCAAAATTCGGAAATAGAGCGCGGTGAGCAATTCAACCTGGGAGAGGTCCGCACCGGTATGCCCTCCTGCAGGGCTGTAGGCGTTTAATTTGACGATGTGACGGCGCACCGCTCGCGCAGTGCGCTCAAGAGTCTGGATATCATAGTGCCAGGGATTCATTTAACACCTCTGAATTTATTTTCAATATGGAATATTTATTCCACCAGGGACTAAAAAAACCAGAAATCCCTTTGCTTCGCATCACACGGCTTACGCCACGGCATCTTACTCAGGAACATTCTGCCTCCTCACCGCGACCACATTGACGTCGGGAACAATCAGTTGACCTGAAATCACCATGAATATATATTCACAAATGATTCTTTATTCAATTATGCAACCACATTCTCGTATTTGTCCATCCCTGTTTTTGAGGATTGACTAAAGTTAGAGCTTTATCACACTTACCTGCCTTTTGTTTTCGCGTATGATAAAAGTCTCTAAGATAATGGCTGTACGTAAATGATTTTCGGGGAAATATATGGCTAAGCAGGACGAACAACGGCTATTGGTTAAAATCGCCACCCTTTACTATCTTGAAGGACGCAAACAGTCCGATATTGCTCAACTTCTCTCGCTTTCTCAGTCGTTTATCTCCCGAGCCATCACCCGCTGTCAGAAAGAAGGGGTGGTAAAAATCAGCGTCGTACAGCCCTCAAATATCTTTCTGAACCTTGAGAAAGGGATCGAAGATCGTTACGGACTCAAACAGGCAATCGTGGTGGATACCGAAGACGATGCTACGGACCATAGCATCAAACGCGCCATTGGTTCCGCCGCCGCCCACTATCTTGAAACCCGCCTGCGGCCCAAAGATCTGGTGGGCGTCTCCTCATGGAGTTCAACCATCCGGGCGATGGTTGACGAAGTGCATACCCAGAATCTGAAAGCGGGTGGCGTGATCCAACTCCTCGGTGGCGTCGGGCCAAACGGCAATGTGCAGGCGACTATTTTAACCCAGACGCTGGCACAACATCTTAACTGCGAGGCCTGGCTGCTCCCTTCACAAAGTATTGAGGGATCGGTTGAGGAGAAAAATAGGCTGATCGCCAGCAAGGATGTCGCCGAGGTGATCTCGCGTTTCGATAATGTCGATATCGCCATTGTGGGGGTGGGAATTCTGGAACCATCCCAGTTGCTTAAGACGTCGGGTAACTACTACCACGAAGATATGCTCCAGGTATTGGCCGATCGCGGTGCCGTGGGAGATATCTGCCTGCACTACTACGACAAAAACGGTGAGCCGGTCTTACAGGATGATGAAGATCCGGTCATTGGCATGGCGCTCGAGAAAGTCAAAAAATGCCCCAACGTCGTGGCGCTGGCGGGGGGAACGGACAAAGTTGCCGCCATCAAAGGGGCGCTTAACGGCGGTTATATCGACGTGTTGATCACGGATTATCCTACCGCGCGCATGCTAGTCACAGCCTGAACTCTCTTCCTCTTCGGTCTTTGCGTAAAACGGACTCAACGCAAAGACCGTGTAAAAATCCCTATATTTCAATAAACTGAAAGGATTCACCTCTGCGTTAATTTCGTACAAACCTGATATTCTTCCCGTTGTGTAAGTGTGATTCCCAGCACAATTGATGATTTTTTCTATAGCCCAACTGAAAGATTCTGGCTAAGGTATTAAATAAATAGTCATGATCGAATATATATTCAAGACATTAAAAATACACGATGTCACAAACAAGCCTGATTAAGTAAAGACGCGACAGCAAGGGAGTCCCTCTTCCCTTCAACGCCGGGACGCAATGTGACTCAGGAGATAATCAATCTATGTGTGCAGCAACGAAAGAGTTCATCATTGCGCTGGATGAAGGGACTACCAACGCGAAAGCCATAGCACTGGACGCACAGGGTCAGGTGGTCGCCAAATTTTCTCAACCGCTGGCCATTCAGACGCCGCGTGAAGGTTGGGTTGAGCAATCCGGCGAGGTATTGATTGATGCCTCACTCGATGTGATTGCGAAAGCGATCAACCATGTTGGCGCCGATAACGTCGCGGCTCTGGCAATCAGTAATCAGCGTGAAACCGCCATTGGCTGGTATCGCCAGACGGGAAAACCACTGAATTCCGCCATCACCTGGCAGTGCACGCGCAGTGCGGCGTACTGTGAAGAACTACGCCACGCCAACAAAGAACACCTGATCAAAACAACGACTGGCCTGCCGATTGCACCGCTTTTTTCCGCCTCTAAAATGCGCTGGCTGCTGGAGTCGGTAGCCGATGGCCCGCGGCTCGCGGCCCAGGGAAAAATCTGTCTGGGGACCATCGACAGTTGGCTGCTGTGGAATTTAACCGGCGGCGAGGCTTTCTGCTGCGACTACTCTAACGCGGCCCGCACCCAGTTGCTCAATCTGCACACCGGGCAGTGGGATGACACCATGCTGGAACTGTTCCACATCCCCCGCGCCGCCTTACCGGAAATTAAACCCTCCAGCGGATTATTTGGCTATACCCGCGGCTTGAACGGTATTGCGGATGGTATCCCGGTGATGTCGATGGTTGGTGACTCGCACGCCGCGCTGTTTGGTCACGCCCTCGGCGAGATGGGGTGTGTCAAAGCCACTTACGGCACCGGATCCTCCGTGATGGCGCCGGTGACCTCAGCCCAGTGCGATAGTGGCGCGCTGGCGACGACCATTGCCTGGCACGATGGTGAGAAGATTATTTACGGCCTGGAAGGCAACATTCCACACACGGGCGATGCGGTGGCGTGGATGGCTGATAGTACCGGGCTGAGCGAACTGTCTGACGCCGAACTGGCTCATGAACTGAATACGCTTCCCGCTTCCGTTGAGTCCACCCTGGGCGTGTACTTCGTCCCGGCATTAACCGGGCTCGGCGCCCCCTGGTGGGATGACAGCGCGCGCGGCGTGATCTGCGGGCTGAGTCGCGGCGTTAAGCGTGCCCATCTGATCCGCGCCGCCCTGGAGTCGATTACCTATCAAATCGCCGATGTCGTGGTCGCCATGCAACAGCATGAGGACTTTAGCGTGTCGGCACTGATGGTCGACGGCGGCCCGACAAAGAATGACTGGTTAATGCAATACCAGGCAGACCTGCTGGGCTGTCCGGTGATGCGCAGCGATGTGCCTGAGTTGTCGGCTATTGGCGCCGCGTTACTGGCACGCAAAGCGCTCCATCCCGGCTCGCTCACTGATTTAAAAGCCTTTTTAACCGTACACAGCGCATTTCAGCCCGACATGGCTCGCCATCATCGCCTGCAAAAAAGATGGCAGGAGTGGCGCAATGCGGTGAACAGAACACGATGGAAACCGGCCCCGTCCGCCTGACGCCTCACCAGGGAAGATGCGTGACACCCCTATTCATTAACAGAAGGAGAACCCCGGACCATTAGCCCTGTTTTACAAGAATTCATGCTTTACGTTGTTTCACCGTACCCGACAATAACAACACAGAGAGAACATTGTCATGAAATTACGTTTAACGCTGTTAACCGCTGCAACCCTGACTGCTTTGTCTTTTTCTGCCCATGCGGCAGAAAAAGGGACAATTATGATTATGGTGAATTCACTGGATAATCCGTATTACGCGTCAGAAGCCAAAGGCGCCAGTGAAAAAGCCCAGGAGTTAGGCTACAAAACCACCATTTTGTCGCACAGTGAAGATGTCAAAAAACAGAATGAATTGATTGATACCGCTATCGGCAAAAAAGTTCAGGGCATCATTCTGGATAATGCGGATTCAACGGCCAGCGTCGCCGCCATTGAAAAAGCGAAGAAAGCCGGTATTCCCGTCATATTAATCAACCGCGAAATTCCCGTAGATGATGTGGCGCTGGTGCAAATTACCCATAATAACTTCCAGGCAGGTTCTGAAGTTGCCAACGTTTTTGTTGAGAAAATGGGGGAAAAAGGGAAATACGCCGAGCTGACTTGTAACCTCGCCGATAATAACTGCGTTACCCGTTCTAAATCTTTCCACCAGGTGATTGACCAGTTCCCGGATATGGTCAGCGTCGCCAGACAAGATGCTAAAGGGACGCTTATCGACGGTAAGCGAATTATGGACAGTATTCTGCAAGCCCACCCGGATGTGAAAGGCGTCATCTGCGGTAACGGTCCTGTTGCGCTGGGTGCTATCGCCGCGTTGAAAGCCGCAAACCGCAATGACGTTGTGGTCGTCGGTATCGATGGTAGCAACGATGAACGCGATGCGGTGAAAGCCGGTACCTTACAGGCGACTGTCATGCTGCAGGCACAGGCGATCGCCGCACAGGGCGTGACCGATCTGGATAACTACCTGCAAAAAGGCGTGAAACCAGAGAAACAACGCGTCATGTTCCGCGGCATTCTCATCACCAAAGATAACGCAGATAAAGTACAGGATTTCAATATCAAGTCCTGATCTCGGGTAGTTGCGCCTCTGCGGAGGCGCAGAGGAGAACATTATGTCTAAAAAAGCCTGGCTGGCGCTGGTGGTATTGACCGTGGGCGGATGCCGCATTGTCTCGCAGCAGGAGCTTGCGGATCTGAAATCTCCGCCAAATCCCCATATGGCCAATATAGACCAGACGTGGCAAAACAAAATTGTGCCGCAAATTGTTGGGCAGGCTCGTCCGGTGGCAGATTTAATGACTGCGTTACAGGCCGAGAAAGACTTCGATAGCGCCTGTAAAAAACTGGGCTATCGTTCTCAGGAAGAGAACCCCTGCATCTTTTACGTAAAGGTTGAAGGCAATATTGGCACGATCGATACCGCTTCCCGGAGTGGAAAAATGACCATCGCGGACAAAAGCGGCAGCAATATTATTGTTCAGATTGGTCCAACATTACGCGGTACGCAATTACGTGATGCTTATAAGGGCGCGACTTACGGCGATTTTAACGACCAGGTGTTATTTGGCGAGTATGGTCGCGCCATTAACGACCAGGCGATAAAAATGATTCAGACGGCCCAACTTAAAACCGGCGAATCGGCGCAAGTGTACGGTGTATTTTCCGCCTGGGATCTTCCTCAGACGATCCCTGATATTACGCCCGCAAAAATTGAACCTGCAGGAGGACAATAACATGCAACAGCAAGATATCGTCACTCCCCAACCCGTCGAATCGGAAGTCATTATTGAAACCCGCAGCCTGTCTCGTGTCTATCCTGGCGTGGTGGCATTAGATAACGTCAATTATCGGGTATATCGGAATAAAGTGAATGTTCTGATCGGAGAAAATGGTGCAGGTAAATCCACCATGATGAAAATGCTTGCTGGTGTCGAAACGCCATCCTCCGGTGAAATTTTTCTGGATGGTACGCCTGTTTCTATGAATTCGACGCATCAGGCTGAAAAATTGGGTATCAGTATTATTTTTCAGGAGTTGAATTTATTCCCGAATATGAATGTCATGGATAATATTTTCATGGCTAACGAGTTTTTTCAGAAAGGGAAAATTAACGAAAAATACCAGTACGCGTTGGCACAAAGCCTTCTAAAGCGACTGGAACTGGATGTTGATCCATACACGCCCTTAGAAGAACTGGGGATCGGCCACCAGCAACTGGTCGAGATTGCCCGCGCGCTCTCAAAAGATACGCGCGTCTTAATCATGGATGAACCCACCTCTGCGCTGAGTCAGTCTGAAGTCAAAATCCTGTTCAACGTGATTGAGCAACTCAAACGACGCGGCGTCACCATTATCTATATTTCCCATCGGCTGGAAGAACTCATGGAAATTGGCGACTACATCACCATTTTCCGCGACGGTCGCTTTATCAGCGAGCGTCCGGTCAGTGATGCCAGCATTCCGTGGCTCATCGAACAGATGGTGGGCGATAAGAAAAAACACTTCGATTATCAACCGGCTCCGCAAGGCAATACGGTTCTCGACGTGCGAGGGCTGACCGCGCTTCACTCCAGCGGCGGCTATAAGCTCAATGACGTGTCGTTCAGCCTGAATAAAGGCGAGGTGATTGGGATCTACGGTCTGCTGGGTGCCGGACGCACCGAGTTGTTCAAAGGACTGGTAGGTCTGATGCCCTGCCAGAGCGGTAGCATTCAACTCAACGGTGAGTGTATCGATAAAGCCCACTTTCAGTCTCGACTTAAGAAAGGGCTTGCGCTGGTGCCGGAAGATAGACAGGGCGAAGGCGTCGTTCAGATGATGTCGATTCAATCCAATATGACGCTCTCTGACCTCAGTCTGCAGGGTTTTCGTCGGGCCTGGAAATGGCTGAATCCGCATAAAGAGCAGACCAGCGTGAAGGAGATGATTCAGCAACTTGCCATCAAAGTCAGCGATCCTGCATTGCCCATCACCTCACTCAGCGGTGGAAACCAGCAAAAAGTGGTGTTGGGTAAAGCATTGATGACACAGCCGCAGGTGGTGTTCCTCGATGAACCGACCCGCGGCATCGACGTAGGGGCGAAAACCGACGTGTATCACCTTATCGGCAAAATGGCGCAACAGGGGCTGGCAGTGATGTTTTCTTCATCAGAGCTGGACGAAGTGATGGCGCTGGCGGACCGTATTCTGGTGATGGCTGATGGCCGGATCACCGCTGATGTCCCCCGTCATGCAGTCACCCGCGAGAAGTTGATCGCGGCTTCTACACCGCAAGATTAATCAGGCTGGAATCCATCATGAACCAGAAATATATGATTTACATGTACCTGCTGAAGGCCAGAACGTTTATCGCGCTGCTGCTGGTCATCGCATTCTTCAGCGTGATGGTACCGAATTTCCTGACCACATCTAACTTGCTGATTATGACCCAGCACGTTGCGATTACCGGCTTACTGGCAATTGGAATGACGCTGGTGATCCTCACCGGGGGCATTGATCTGTCGGTCGGCGCCGTTGCAGGCATCTGCGGCATGGTGGCGGGAGCATTACTCACCAATGGCTTGCCCATCTGGGGCGGTAACATCATCTTCTTCAACGTAGCGGAAGTGATCCTCTGTGTCGCCATCTTCGGCGTTCTCGTCGGGTTCGTAAATGGCGCCGTCATCACCCGCTTTGGTGTGGCTCCTTTCATTTGTACTCTCGGCATGATGTACGTTGCCAGGGGATCTGCCCTGCTGTTTAACGACGGTAGCACCTACCCCAACCTTAACGGTATGGAAGCGCTAGGAAATACCGGTTTTGCTACGCTGGGTTCCGGCACGCTGCTCGGGATTTACCTGCCAATCTGGCTAATGATTGCCTTCCTGGTGTTGGGCTACTGGATCACCACCAAAACCCCGCTTGGCCGCTATATCTACGCGATCGGCGGTAACGAATCCGCAGCGCGTCTGGCCGGTGTGCCGATCGTCAAAGCGAAAATTTTCGTGTACGCCTTCTCCGGGTTGTGCGCTGCCTTTGTTGGGTTGATTGTCGCGTCTCAGCTACAAACAGCGCACCCGATGACCGGCAACATGTTTGAGATGGACGCCATCGGCGCCACCGTCCTGGGCGGAACCGCGCTCGCTGGCGGTCGCGGACGGGTATCCGGTTCTATCATCGGGGCCTTCGTCATCGTCTTTCTGGCCGATGGCATGGTGATGATGGGCGTCAGCGATTTCTGGCAAATGGTCATTAAAGGTGTCGTTATCGTCACCGCCGTGGTTGTCGACCAGTTCCAGCAAAAGCTACAGAACAAAGTCATTCTGATGCGTCGCCATGAAGAAAAACAGACGACAGCATCCTCAGCGAATACCGTATCCAGTTAAGTAGCATCACTCCGCCGGACATCACCTGTCCGGCTTATACAGGGGAAAGAAATATGCAACGTGATTTTCATGGTAAGACGGTCGTCATCACCGGGGCATGCCGGGGAATTGGCGCAGGTATCGCCGAACGTTTCGCCCGGGACGGCGCAAACCTGGTGATGGTCTCCAACGCGGAGCGCGTTCACGAAACGGCAGAGCAACTGCGCCAGCGCTACCAGGCTGATATTTTATCTTTGCAGGTTGATGTCACTAACGAAGAGCAGGTACAGGCGCTGTATGAGCAAGCCGCTGCGCGCTTTGGCACGATTGACGTCTCCATCCAGAACGCTGGTGTGATCACCATCGATTACTTTGACCGGATGCCAAAAGCTGATTTTGAAAAAACCCTTGCCGTCAATACCACAGGGGTGTGGCTCTGTTGCCGGGAAGCGGCGAAATATATGGTGAAACAGAACCATGGCTGTCTGATTAACACCTCTTCCGGTCAGGGACGTCAGGGCTTCATTTACACCCCGCACTATGCCGCCAGCAAAATGGGGGTGATTGGTATCACGCAGAGCCTGGCGCATGAACTGGCCCCGTGGAACATCACCGTTAACGCCTTCTGTCCAGGGATCATCGAAAGCGAAATGTGGGATTACAACGACCGCGTATGGGGCGAGATCCTCAGTACCGATGAAAAACGCTATGGCAAAGGTGAACTGATGGCGGAGTGGGTTAAGGGCATCCCCATGAAACGCGCCGGTAAACCCGAGGACGTCGCCGGACTGGTCGCTTTCCTGGCCTCTGACGATGCGCGCTATCTTACCGGACAAACCATCAATATTGATGGTGGCCTGATTATGTCGTAATACCCGCCAGGGTATTGATGAAGAGAGTTATCACTATGATCGCAAAAGATTTTGCTCAACAACTGTTTAACCTGCAAGGACGCGTCGCTTTCGTCACGGGCGCAGGTAGCGGCATCGGTCAGACCATTGCCTGGGCGCTGGCCAGCGCGGGTGCACGGGTCGTCTGTTTTGATCTGCGTGAAGACGGCGGATTGAAAGAGACCGCTAATCATATCGACGCGATGGGGGGGCAGTCGGCACTCTATACGGGAGATGTTCGTCAGCTTAGCGACCTTCGCGCCGCCGTTGCCCTGACCAAAGAACGGTTTGGTCGTCTGGATATCGCGGTGAACGCCGCCGGTATTGCCAACGCTAACCCGGCCCTGGAAATGGAAAGCGAACAGTGGCAGCGCGTTATCGACATCAACCTCACGGGCGTCTGGAACTCCTGCAAAGCGGAAGCGGAACTGATGCTCGAATCCGGCGGCGGATCTATCATCAACATCGCCTCCATGTCCGGGATCATCGTCAACCGAGGCCTTGAACAGGCGCATTACAATAGTTCTAAAGCGGGGGTTATTCACCTTTCGAAGAGCCTGGCAATGGAATGGATTGAGAAAGGCATTCGTGTGAACTCCATCAGCCCGGGATACACCGCCACGCCGATGAACACCCGTCCAGAGATGGTTCATCAGACACGTGAATTTGAAAGTCAGACACCAATACAGCGCATGGCAAAAGTGGAGGAGATGGCAGGTCCGGCGCTGTTCCTCGCCAGCGATGCGGCTTCGTTCTGTACTGGCGTCGATCTCGTTGTGGATGGCGGATTTATCTGCTGGTAGACAGATAATCGCCCGCAGCCAGGACGGACTGCGGGCGAGGTGCTTAAGCGGGTGCCGTCTCATCCAGACCTGACTCGCGGATATGCGGGGATAACTCCCCGCATAACGGCTACTTCTTCGTTTAGCTCGTCCTACATGCCCGGGAACAACACGCCATTTCCTGGCGCTTCGCGATCCAGATGAATGAAGTTCAGATGACGTTCGTACTGGTCGAGGATATCGGTAATCACCTGCTCTTTGCTGTAGTCCATCAGGTCATTGCCCTGGCTGCCTTCCAGCAGGAAGGTCTCCAGCCGGTAATAGGTCGATTTCCCGCTGCGCGCACGGTAGGTGAAACCAGGCACGGCATACTGCTGAGGCCAGATCTGGTAGATAAAGTTACGTTCATCGCCCATATGCACCAGCAGGTCGAGGTGACCAAGATTGTCCCCTTCTTCTGGCGGCATACTTTGCAGTTCCACCCTCGCGCCACGCAACCGCAGCTCCTGCGCGACCTCTTCCATCGCCGGATAACAGACTGTTTTCATCATCTCGCGGGTGTAGCGTGTGCCGGGATAGTTCATCAGGCGTGACAGACGTTTTTTCCAGCTCAACCGATCCTGCACGCCCATGGGGCGCGGCGCGGTATGGCGGCTGGCGCTCTCGCGGCGATAATCTTCTACCTTGAGCGATTTATACAACCCGGCCATCACAAAGAAAATCACAAAGCTGAACGGCAGGCCCATGATCACCGTGGTGTTCTGCAGGGCTGAAATTCCGTTCGTCATCAGCATTCCCAGGGTCAGCAGCCCGATGGCCACCGACCAGAAGATACGGATCCAGTTTGGCGCATCGCTGTTGATATCCTTCAGCTTCGAGGTGAAGTTTCCCAGCACCAGCGCGCCGGAATCGGCTGACGTCACATAAAACAGCAGACCGGTGATGGTAGCGACGGAAGCGCTAAACGTGAATGCCGGATATTGTGCCAGCAGGCTATAGAATCCGCGCTCCGGATGCACCATCGCTTCCTGGGCAAAGCCCGCATCGCCGTGGATAATTTCATACAACGCGCTGTTGCCGAACACCGACAGCCACAGCAGAGTAAAGGTGAACGGAATAATCAACGTACCGAAGACAAACTGACGGATGGTACGCCCACGTGAGATTCGCGCGAGGAACAGACCGACAAACGGCGACCATGCCACCCACCACGCCCAGAAAAATAGCGTCCAGTTATTCATCCACTCAACCGGACGATCAAAGGCAAAGCTGTTGAGCGTCATCCCCATAAAGCGATTCACATAGTCGCCCACATTGAGCACCAGCGCGTTGAGCAGGAACGAGGTGTCGCCCATAAACAGCACAAACAGGATCAGCCCCAACGCCAACAGAACATTAAGCTCTGAAAGTACGCGGATGCCCTTATCTACCCCGGAAGTGACCGAAATCGTGGCGATCACCACCGACAAGACAATCAGCGCTGCTTTCGCCGCCATCGAATCCGGGATATCAAACAACACGCTCAGACCGTAGTTGAGCTGAACCACACCAATACCCAGCGTCGTGGCGATACCAAAAATAGTTCCGATGACAGCGGCGATATCGACACTGTGTCCAATCGGTCCGTTGATGCGTTTACCGAAGATCGGATACAGCGCAGAACGGATGGTCAGCGGCAGGTTATAGCGGTAGCTGAAGTAACCCAGCGCCATGCCCATCAGGGCATACATCGACCAGCCGGTCAGGCCGTAGTGGAACAACGTCCAGACCATCGACTGGCGCGCCGCTTCAATGGTCTGCCCTGCCCCTTCTGGTGGCTGCATATATTGCGTCACCGGCTCCGCCACAGAGAAGAACATCAGGTCGATACCAATCCCGGCGGCGAAGAGCATCGCCGCCCAACTGAGCAGACTGAACTCCGGTTTCGACTGCTCCGGGCCGAGCTTTACCGAGCCAAAACGCGAACAGGCAATGAAAACAACAAAGACGATGTACAGCGTGGCCGCCAGCAAATAGTACCAGCCAAAGGTTTGCGAGACCCAGTTCAGGGTCCGGCCAATCCAGACGGCGGAGAAATCACTAAAAAAGAGGGTGGTCAGGGAAAACAACAAAATCAGCCCGGCGGAGGTGTAAAACACCACCGGATTGATTTTGTCCTTTTCTCTGCTCTGCGGAAGGTCTGACATCAATTATCCTCACTTTTCTTGTAACTATTTGAAATCAAATTCGCAACAATTAAGACACATTTATATTGAACGTTCAATCAATAAAAGGTTAAATACATAAACATTACTGATGAATGGAGCCGCAACATGCCCAAACTGGGGATGCAAACCCTTCGGCGCAGACAGCTGATCGACGCTACGCTGGAAGCGATTAATGAAGTCGGGATGCACGATGCAACGATTGCGCAAATCGCCCGTCGTGCCGGTGTTTCAACCGGGATCATTAGCCATTACTTTAAGGATAAGAATGGATTGCTGGAGGCAACGATGCGCGACATCACCAGCCAGCTGCGTCATGCCGTTTTGCATCGACTCCATGCATTACAGGGAGCACGCGCCGAGTTGCGATTGCGCGCCATCGTGGCGGGAAACTTTGACGAGACCCAGATAAGCCACGCCGCAATGAAGGCCTGGCTGGCATTCTGGGCCAGCAGCATGCACCAGCCGATGCTGTATCGCCTGCAACAGGTCGCCAGTAAACGTCTGTTGTCGAACATTGTGTACGAATTTATGCGCGAACTGCCGCGTGAACAGGCGCAGCAGGCAGGCTATGGCCTCGCGGCGCTGATCGACGGGCTGTGGCTACGCGCCGCGCTAAGCGGTAAGCCGTTTAATCTCAATCTTGCGCAGGCGCTGACCACCCATTTCATCAGTCAGCACTTACCCAAAAGCCACTGACTCACCGAGGAGAATGCATGTCCCGAATGGCAGAACAACAGCTTTACATTGATGGTGGCTATACCGCCGCCACCAGCGGTCGGACTTTCGAGACGATCAACCCTGCCAGTGGCGAGATTCTGGCCACCGTACAGGCCGCAGGCCGTGAGGATGTCGACCGCGCGGTAAAAAGCGCTCAGCGCGGACAAAAAATCTGGGCGGCGATGACCGCCATGGAACGCTCGCGCATTCTGCGCCGGGCAGTGGAGATTCTGCGCGAACGCAATGATGAACTGGCGAGACTGGAAACGCTGGATACCGGCAAACCGTTCAGCGAAACCGCCAGCGTCGATATCGTCACCGGCGCAGACGTACTGGAATACTACGCCGGGTTGATTCCCGCGCTGGAAGGGAGCCAACTCCCGCTGCGCGAGACCGCGTTCGTCTACACCCGCCGCGAGCCGCTGGGCGTTGTCGCCGGGATTGGCGCATGGAACTACCCGATTCAAATCGCGCTGTGGAAATCCGCACCGGCGCTGGCGGCGGGTAATGCGATGATCTTCAAACCCAGCGAAGTCACCCCGCTGACTGCCCTGAAGCTGGCAGAAATCTACAGCGAAGCCGGCCTGCCGGACGGCGTCTTTAATGTCCTGCCGGGCGAAGGCGCAGAAACGGGCCACTATCTGACTGACCATCCGGGCATCGCCAAAGTGTCCTTCACCGGCGGCGTCGCCAGCGGTAAAAAAGTGATGGCAAACGCGGCCGCCTCGTCGCTGAAAGCGGTGACGATGGAGCTGGGCGGCAAATCGCCGCTGATCGTTTTCGAGGATGCTAACGTTAATCTCGCCGCAGACATCGCGATGATGGCAAATTTCTATAGCTCCGGTCAGGTCTGCACCAACGGAACCCGCGTGTTCATTCCGGCGCGGATGAAAAGTGCGTTTGAGCAGACCATTTTGTCCCGCGTGGCGCGGATCCGCGCAGGCGATCTGTTTGATCCCGCCACCAATTTTGGCCCGCTGGTCAGCTTTGCGCATCGCGAAAACGTCCTGCGCTATATCGAAAGCGGTAAAAAAGAAGGTGCAACGCTGCTGTGCGGCGGAGAGGTACTGACGGGAAACGCGTTCGATGAGGGAGCCTGGGTCGCGCCAACGGTGTTTACCGACTGCCGCGACGACATGACCATCGTGCGCGAGGAAATCTTCGGACCGGTGATGTCCATTCTGACTTACGAGAGTGAAGACGAGGTTATTCGTCGCGCCAACGACACTGATTACGGTCTGGCGGCGGGTGTGGTCACTCAGGATCTCAACCGCGCCCATCGCGTCATCCACCAGCTTGAAGCAGGGATCTGCTGGATCAACACATGGGGGGAATCCCCTGCCGAAATGCCGGTTGGCGGCTACAAACATTCCGGTATTGGCCGCGAAAATGGCCTGATGACGCTTCAAAGCTACACCCAGGTGAAGTCCATCCAGCTCGAGATGGCCCCCTTCCAGTCCGTATTTTAACCAGGAGGTTTCATTGCATTTTGACTACATCATTATTGGTGCCGGCTCTGCCGGTAACGTACTGGCTACACGACTGACAGAAGACAGCAATACCACCGTCCTGCTGCTGGAAGCGGGTGGCCCGGATTACCGTGCGGATTTCCGTACCCAGATGCCGGCGGCACTCGCCTTTCCGCTACAGGGAAAACGCTACAACTGGGCCTACGAAACCGAACCCGAACCGCATATGAACTACCGCCGGATGGAATGCGGACGCGGAAAAGGGCTCGGTGGCTCGTCTTTGATTAACGGCATGTGCTACGTGCGTGGCAATGCGATGGATCTCGACAACTGGGCGCAAGCACCCGGGCTCGAACGCTGGAGTTACCTCAACTGCCTGCCCTATTACCGTAAAGCAGAAGCGCGCGATATTGGTGCCAATGACTATCACGGCGGCGACGGCCCGGTCAGCGTGACCACCTCAAAACCGGGCGTGAATCCGCTCTTTGAAGCGATGATCGAGGCGGGCGTTCAGGCAGGCTATCCGCGGACAGACGACCTGAACGGCTATCAGCAGGAAGGTTTTGGCCCAATGGATCGTACCGTCACGCCTCAGGGACGGCGCGCCAGCACCGCGCGAGGCTACCTGGATCAGGCGAGAAAACGCCCTAACCTCACCATTGTGACCCATGCGCTGACTGACCACATCGTCTTTGACGGCAAAAAAGCCGTCGGCGTGGAGTGGCTGGAAGGCGACAGCACGATCCCGACCCGCGCCAGGGCAAACAAAGAAGTGCTGCTGTGCGCAGGGGCGATTGCTTCGCCGCAGATCCTGCAACGCTCCGGCGTGGGTGATGCTGCGTTACTAAAGGCTTTTGCGATCCCGCTGGTTCACCACCTGCCCGGCGTCGGGGAAAATCTGCAGGATCATCTTGAAATGTACCTGCAATATGAGTGTAAAGAGCCCGTGTCGCTTTACCCCGCTCTGCAATGGTGGAATCAGCCGAAGATTGGCGCTGAATGGCTGTTTGGCGGAACCGGTATCGGCGCGAGTAATCACTTCGAAGCGGGAGGATTCATCCGCAGCCGTGAAGCCTTTGCCTGGCCGAACATTCAGTACCATTTCCTGCCGGTGGCGATCAATTACAACGGTTCTAATGCAGTGAAAGAACATGGTTTCCAGTGCCACGTCGGGTCAATGCGCTCGCCGAGCCGCGGTCACGTCCATCTGAAATCCCGCGACCCACGCGAACATCCGGCAATTCTGTTTAACTACATGTCAACAGAACAAGACTGGCAGGAGTTCCGCGATGCGATTCGTATCACGCGGGAAATCATCAACCAGCCGGCGCTGGATAAATTCCGTGGACGAGAGATCAGTCCCGGCATCGCGTGTCAGACTGACGAACAGCTGGACGCATTTGTGCGCGAACATGCGGAGACGGCGTTTCACCCCTGCGGCACCTGTAAAATGGGCTTTGACGAGATGGCAGTGGTCGACGGTGAAGGGAAAGTGCATGGCGTTGAGAATCTGCGCGTCGTGGATGCGTCGATCATGCCGCAAATTATCACCGGCAATCTGAATGCAACGACCATTATGATTGGCGAGAAAATTGCCGATGCCATTCGCGGACGCGCTCCGCTGGCGAAAAGTACAGCGCGTTATTACATGGCAGGCGACGCGCCGGTACGCAAACCGGCGCGACGGTAAGCGTATTACTGTCGACACTGGGCCAGCGTTTTAATCTGCTGGCCCTGCGCGTCAAAATTCTCCGCCGCTAACCAGCGCTGCAATGCGCGGTCACACTCAGGCCACTCGCCATCAATCATCGATAGCCAGTCACTGTCCCGGTTGCGGCCTTTGCGGACAATTTTCTGGCGAAAGCGGCCTTCAAAGACAAATCCCAGGCGCTCTGCCGCGCGACGCGACGCCAGGTTGAGAGAATCACATTTCCACTCCACGCGGCGATATCCCTGTGCGAAGGCGTAGCGCAACAGCAGCCAGACGGCTTCTGTGCCCAGTACGCTATTTTTCATCCGCGGCGACCAGGTGACATGGCCGATTTCAACGCTGCCGTGCTCGCGTTCGATCGCCATAAAGCAGACTAACCCCACCGCACGTTCTGCGCGGATATCCACCACGGTGAAAGGTACCAGCGCGTCATCATTCGCTTTTCCACTGAGCCAGTGGAACGTCGCCGCAACGCTATCGGGTCGACGGCTTGCCAGCCACGTCCAGTCTCGCTCGTCGTCTGCCTGCGCATAAGCGTCGAACAAATCGGCGGCATGACGTTCAGGATCGAGCGGCTCAAGGCGACACCAGCGACCTTCCAGCACCGTCCGTTGCAGAACGGATGCGCCATGCCAGTCCGGTAGCGCATCGCCCACCGTCTGGCCGTATTCATTGATTTCCGGCACCGATTACTCCTTACACAAGGATAAAATTTGGTTATAGCAGTTCCCGATGCGCCTTCAAAGCACCGGATTCAGATTTCTTCCACCACGCTGAAACCCGCACTCACTTCTATACTCATCTGACAAATCAAAGGAGAAGCGAACACTATGCCACTACCCGATTTTCACGTCTCTGAACCGTACACCCTCGGCATTGAACTGGAAATGCAGGTGGTTAATCCGCCGGGATATGATCTGAGCCAGGACTCTTCGACGCTGATTGCCGCAGTGAAAGACCGGGTACACGCCGGCGAAGTGAAGCACGATATCACCGAAAGCATGCTGGAGATGGCGACTGACGTTTGCCACAGTATCGATCAGGCGGCGGCGCAGTTTTCCGCGATGCAACAGGTGATCCTGCAAGCGGCGGCTAACCATCACCTCGAAATTTGCGGCGGCGGTACGCATCCGTTTCAGAAATGGCAGCGCCAGGAAGTATGCGATAACGAACGCTATCAACGCACGCTGGAAAACTTTGGCTATCTCATTCAGCAGGCCACCGTATTTGGCCAGCATGTTCACGTCGGCTGCGCCAGCGGAGATGATGCAATTTACCTGCTGCACGGGCTGTCGCACTTTGTCCCGCATTTTATTGCGCTCTCGGCGGCTTCACCTTATATGCAGGGCTCCGACACCCGCTTTGCCTCGTCGCGGCTGAATATCTTCTCTGGTTTCCCGGATAACGGCCCCATGCCGTGGGTGAGCAACTGGCAGGAGTTTGAAGGGTTATTCCGTCGTCTCAGCTATACAAGCATGATCGACAGCATTAAAGATTTACACTGGGATATTCGCCCCAGCCCGCATTTTGGCACGGTCGAAGTGCGGGTGATGGATACGCCGCTCACCCTCAGCCATGCGATCAATATGGCTGGTTTAATTCAGGCTACCGCGCACTGGCTACTGACGGAACGACCGTTTAAACATCAGGAGCGTGACTATCTGCTGTATAAATTCAACCGTTTTCAGGCCTGTCGCTACGGGCTGGAGGGGATTCTGACCGACGTGCATACCGGCGACCATCATTCGCTTTCAGAGGACACACTGCGCCTGCTGGAAAAAGTTGCGCCGTCCGCTGATAAAGTCGGTGCCGCAAGTGCGATTGAAGCCCTGACCCGGCAGGTTAAACAGGGGGCCAGCGAAGCGCAAAAAATGCGTGAGTTTGTCAGCGATGGCGGATCGCTCATCGGGCTGGTGAAAAAACATTGTGAGATTTGGGCCGGGTAAGCGGCGCCGGTTTGCGTTAACGGTGAAGATCCCGGACAATGGCTTTTTTAACTCACGTTTAACATTGCCATGAAACACCCGCTTGAATCACTGATGACCGCCGCCGGTATTCTGCTGATGGCCTTTCTCTCCTGCCTGCTGCTTCCCGCGCCTTCGCTGGGGCTGGTGCTGGCACAAAAGCTGGTTGCGACCTTCCATCTGATGGATCTCAACCAGTTCTACACGCTGCTGTTCTGCCTGTGGTTCTTAGCGCTTGGCGCTGTTGAATATTTCGTGATTCGCTACGTGTGGCGTCGTTGGTTTTCGCTGGCTCACTAAGCCGGTGAATCAACCGGGCGCCACTTCTTTTGGCGCTCACTAACAGGAACCCGAGAGACTCACCACATTACCAATCAGGCGTGATTTGTTAATTTAAATATTAGAACAATAAATATTCTTATCTATGCGCCTTCCACACATTCCATCTTTCCGGCACAGAGATCATTTACTAATAAACCCGAAAGCAAGATACGCCTGCGGGCACCGTCCTGAAAGCCCATTATCTGACGTTCCCGGAAGTGAGCGCGTATTGTGATAACGGCATGATAATGAGCTGGGCAGTGGGCGATGGTCCCGGCTCTGCCTATACCCTGCCAATGGGGAAATGAAATCTTATCAATGGCAGTATCACTGTGCTCGCCTGCGCCATACCGTCCGGTACTAATCTCGCGTTCCCCATTGGGGATGTGCAGGCCGACCAGTTTACCCAGTTGGGTACCCATTCACAGCAAAGCAGCACGGCCAACCTGAAACTCGACTGTGACTCGGACGCCAATATCAATGTGACGTTAACCGGCGCACAAAACCCTGATACCACGGACGACAGCGTGCTCGAGCTCAGTAACCAGGGTGACGAAAGGGTTGCCGCGGGGATCGGCGTGCATTTACTGTACAACGATACGCCACTGGAACTGAATAAGATGCTTAATCTTAAACGCTCGGCTGGCGGCCAGGAGTCGTTCCCCATTACCGCCCGCTATATTCAGACCAAAGATAAAGTACGGGCCGGACAAGCAAATGCGACGGCGACACTCAATCTGACGTATCAATAAAACCCCACAGGCTATATATAGTAAATCGCCCATTATTGGCAAAAATCCTTCATACCCCTCACCTATGTTTTTTAATCCACAGTGAGGAGATGTTTTGCCAAAGAAAGCGTTTTTCCGGGAGATCAGTGTGCCCGACTGTGATTTTCTTTGCGGTAGGCGCCCGGCGGCTGGTTAAACGTGCGGGTGAAAATGCGAGTAAAGGTCTGTTGAGAGTCAAACCCGTAGCGCAGACAAATGTCATACACTTTTTCGTCGGACTCGCGCAGATCCCGCGCCGCGAGCAGCAGTTTACGCTCACGAATATAACGTCCCAGACTCTCCCCTTTGTACTGTAAAAACAGACGCTGCAGATGCCATTTGGAATACCCCGCGTGGCGCGCAATGTCGTCAATGCGCAGCGGCTGATTCAAATTATCATCTATCCACTCGACAATCGTGTCGATAACCTGAGCAGAAATGGTCATTCGGAACTCCTCTCCTGCAAATGTGAGGTCTGCTCCCACCAGACGGTGAACGGCTGCGCCAGATCGTCCAGTTTTACCGGTTCACCCTGCATTGGCGTGAGCAGACGGTACGCTTTATGTCGACTGGCCAGCGCCAGCCGTTTGTAAGGGTCATCCCAGGTATGTTTAGCCAGCACAAAGCGTCCGGCATGACCGGGCAATATCGCTTTTGCCCGCAAATCCTGAGCGGCCTGAGCGGTCTCTTCTGGCATCATATGGATGTACTTCCAGTCCTGGTCATATTGACCGTTCTCCATAATGGCAAGATCGATGCCGCCAAACTGCTCGCCGATGGCCCGGAAATGAGGCCCGTAGCCGGAGTCACCGCTGTAATAAATTTTCTGTTCCGGCGTTTCGAACAGAAAACTCGCCCACAGCGTCTGGTTGCGCTTAATGCCGCGGCCGGAAAAATGCCGCGCAGGCAGAACGTGAATCATCAGCGAATCGTCAATTCGCACGGACTGATTCCAGTCGCGCTCTTCAATGATGTCGCTATTCATTCCCCAATAACGCAGATGCGAACCGACACCCAGCGGTGTAAGCACGCGCTTCACTTTGGGCATTAACGACTTGATGGTGGCGTAGTCCAGATGGTCATAGTGGTCGTGCGAAATGATCAGCAGATCGATCGCCGGCATCGCCTGCGCCGTCCACGGATAATCGCCTGCGAAAGCCTTATTGAGGAAGGAAAACGGCGCGGCATAACTGCTGAGCACCGGGTCAATCAGAATACGTTTGCCGTCCAGTTGCAGATACCACGACGAATGCCCGAGCCAGATTAGGATGTCTTCAGTGACCGGCAGACTGGCAAGATCGGTCGCAACCAACGGCAGGGGCTGATCGGGGCGCGCATTCTCACGCTTCGCGACCAGAAACTCCCACCACGCCGCGAGCATACTTTTGTTTCCGGTATAGCCCGGCGTCGGTATCTGATTATGGAATTGCCCGTCCCGGTAGTTTGCAGATTGTTCAACCTGGCTAAGCTGAGCGCCCTGTGGCGCCTGGCCGAAGCCAGCATTGAGGACAAACGGTAACGTTGCTGCACTGGTAATGAGCATAATAACAACCACGCAAACTGTGAGACGCTTCATATCCTGACCTGAAAACGCGCGCCTGTCCGATGGTTTGCGCGACGCACCCTTGATTATGAGTGAGTAAGCACTCATTATAGAAATCAGACGTTTCTCGTCAAGATGATTTTCAATCTATGACATTCACCGTTGCGGCGCTGCATACGCCGTGTTTCAATCACATTTTTAGACCACATTAAGGGTAAAGTGTAGTGGCTCGTCCGAAGAGTGAAGACAAAAAAAAGGCATTACTGGAGGCAGCAACCACGGCGATTGCGCAGTCCGGGATCGCGGCGTCAACCGCAGTGATTGCCCGCAATGCTGGCGTGGCGGAAGGGACATTGTTTCGCTATTTCGCGACCAAAGACGAGTTAATCAACGAACTGTATCTTCATCTTAAACAGAGTCTCTGCCAGTCGATGATCGCCAATCTGGATCGTTCACTGACCGATGCCAAAGCGCTGACCTTTTATATCTGGCGCAGCTATATCAGTTGGGGGATAAACCACACGCAGGGGCATCGCGCGATACGCCAACTGGCCGTCAGCGAAAAAATCACCAAAGAGACGGAACAAAAAGCCGACGATATGTTTCCTGAACTGCGCGATCTCTGTCACCGCTCAGTGCTACCGGTCTTTATGTCCGATGAATATCGCGCCTTCGGCGATGCGCTGTTTTTAACGCTGGCAGAAACGACAATGGAATTTGCCGCCCGTGAACCGGCTCGCGCTGAAAGTTTATTTCTCTGGGTTTTGAAGCCATGTGGCGCGCCCTCACCCGCGAGGAAAAGTAATGGACGAAAAAACGCTGCACGAGTGCGCAAAACGCCTGGCATTAGCCTTCCCCTTTACTGAGCACTGCTGGCCGTTCGGCCCGGAGTACGACGTGTTTAAGGTCGAAGGAAAGATTTTTATGATCGTCACCGAATTTAACCGCCGTGCGGTAATAAACCTGAAAGCCGACCCGGAAAAATCCCTGTTAAATCAGCAGATTTACCCCAGCATAACCCCCGGTTATCACATGAACAAAAAGCACTGGATTTCCGTCTCGCCCGGTGACGATATTACCGAGTCGTTACTGGAAGAGCTGGTGAACGACTCGTGGAATTTAGTGGTCGATGGCCTGCCTAAACGCAGCCAGAAACGAATCCGCCCGGTCTGATTAGTCTCAAATAATGAAAACTGTGTTCGCCATTTCTCTCTTATCATCTCCGGGAGAACCCTGTAACCTGCGAAGATTAAAACCAACCGGGAGTCGTTATGGATATCGTTTCAGTTGCCTTAAAACGTCATTCAACCAAGGCATTCGACCCAGCTAAAAAGCTGACCGCTGAAGAAGCCGAAAAAATCAAAACACTGCTGCAGTTCAGCCCGTCCAGTACTAACTCTCAGCCGTGGCACTTTATCGTCGCCAGCACAGAGGAAGGCAAAGCGCGCGTGGCGAAATCTGCCGCCGGTAACTTTGTCTTCAACGAGCGAAAAATGCTTGATGCCTCGCATGTCGTGGTGTTCTGCGCCAAAACGGCAATGGATGATGCATGGCTGGAACGCGTGGTTGATCAGGAAGAGGCCGATGGGCGTTTTGCTTCCGCGGAGGCGAAAGCCGCTAATCACAAAGGCCGCACTTTTTTTGCCGACATGCACCGTAAGGAGCTGAAAGACGATGCACACTGGATGGCAAAGCAGGTGTATCTGAACGTGGGTAACTTCCTGTTAGGCGTCGCCGCACTGGGTCTGGACGCGGTGCCAATCGAAGGTTTCGACGCCGCCATTCTTGATGCAGAATTTGGCCTGAAAGAAAAGGGCTTCACCAGCGTGGTGGTGGTGCCTGTCGGTCATCACAGCGTGGAAGATTTTAATGCCTCGCTGCCAAAATCTCGCCTGCCGCTGAGCACGATTATTACTGAGTGCTAATGTCTTCAGGCACGTTGCTTCGCGACGTGCCTGTTCTCATTACCCTTCCACTCGTTAAGGTTTTTTCAAGTTTCTTACACATTGTGTAACACCTCAGAAATATCTTGAACAGAAATTATCCATATCATTTATCAATCGATTTTCCCATTTTCGACGACGCCTCTCTTTCATATTAATGAATTACCTAATAAACACATTTTTATAATAAATAATTGCGATATTTTTTTGTGCAATTATCAATGTGTTACTTTTCGCACCCAGCCAACAATTGCTGTTAAAAAAAACGAATCGTTACAAGTCCTTTTCTGGATTAAAGGGATTGCATGGTTTCATACCCCCCCCATTTTTCACCAATGAAATGGGGAATTTATATTCAAGGAAATACAAGGATCAGTAAATGAAAAGCAAAAATATTAATATCGTGCGCAATAATCGTCAGGTTTTACACGCAAAGCTGGCTCCAACCTGCTTTGCAACGATGCTTGCGCTTGGAATGATTATGCCAGCTCACGCTGCGGTTGTAGCAGGTAATACTAACCAACCGGGTATTCATACCAACGCAAATGGCACTACCGTTGTTGATATTAATAAAGCCAGTGCGGGTGGCGTTTCACATAACGTTTATTCTGAGTTCAACGTAGACAGTAACGGCGTTATTCTGAACAACAGTAGCAGCAATTCGAACACTCAGTTAGCCGGCCAGATTAATGGCAACGCTAATATGGCGAGCGGCAGTGCAAAAGTGATTCTTAACGAAGTGCGCTCCTCCGATCCGAGCCAGCTTAACGGCATGATCGAAGTCGCCGGTCAGTCCGCTCAGGTCATTATTGCTAACCCATCAGGCATTACCTGCGACGGTTGCGGTTTTATTAACACCAACCACGCAACGCTAACCACGGGGACGGCCACCTACGATAATCAGGGCAACGTAACCGGACTGGACGTCAGCAAAGGCCAGGTGTCTATTACCGGTAAAGGTATGGACACCCGCTCTACTCAGTACACCGACATTATCGCTCGCTCCGTGAAGGTCAATGCGAAACTGCAGGCGAATGAGCTGAACATCATTACCGGTAATAACCGTATTGATAAGAATGGTCGCGTACAGAAAAAATATGACGACAGCACCAGCCCGGAAGTCGCGCTGGATGTATCTGCGCTGGGTTCCATGTATGCCAATAAAATTTACATGGAAGGGACAGACAGTGGCGTCGGCGTGCGTATTGATCACGCAGACCTGACCGCGACGGATACCTTGTCTCTCAATGTTGATGGCGTGATTGAAAACAACGGCGGCCATATTAGCGGTAAAAACTCCACTGCTGTAATGGGATCATCTGTTCTGAACCATAATGGCCAGATCACGTCTGATGGGATGGTCTCCGTTTCTGCCGACGAATTACTGGACAACAGCAATGGTCAAATCAAAGGCAATTATGTTGATTTGTCTGGCAAAAACACAGTAAACACCCATGGCAAGATTCAGGGAAACCAGCAGACCACCATCATGGCGGATTCGCTGAATAACACCCAAGGTGAAATCACCAGCGAAGGCGCCCTGAGCATCGCTCGCTCTTCTAACAGCTATAACTCCTGGGGAGCGACCGGCGTCAATAATACAAACGGTCGTATCAATGCTAAAGGCTCGCTGACCGTGGACTCAGCAAATCTGGACAACACGTCTGGCAGCCTGACAAGCAACGGCTCGATGAGTGTTAACGTCGATACGCTGACCAACAATAACGGGGTTATTTCCGCAGGTAATGGCTGGAATATGATTAACGCCTCCATGTTGAATAATGATAACGGCGTTATTCAGACTCAGGGACGTGACAGCCAGTTGCAGGTAAGCGGCAATAACATGCTCTCTAACCATAACGGCACAATTCATAGCGACGGTTCCGTTTCTATCAATGGCGCACTGGATAACATGTCCGGCACGATTTCAGCCGGCAATGATATCTTCATGTATGGTTCGTCTTATTATTCTGATCTTGCCAGCAAGCTGGAAGCGGGTCACAACATTGATATGACGGTGACAAATACTTTCCAGAACGCAGGGACTCTCGCTGCGGGACAGGATATGTCTTTAACCATCGGTTCCAATGGTTGGGGCAGCTACGGTGGCCCAGCCCAGAACAGTGGTTCTATTACCGCCGACGGTAATCTGAATCTGCAGATGAATAGCAGCGTGTTTAATAACAGCGGTGCAATCCACGCTAATCAAATGAATCTGCAACTGTCCGATCTTGCTAACAGCGGTACGATCTCCAGTAACAATGACATCAACGTTAACGCCAACAATGTCTATAACCTGATGTATGGCAACATGAATGCTGGCCATAACATCTACATCACAACCTCTTCTCTGATGACTGACGCAGGAAGCGCTATTCAGGCAGGGGAAGATGCTAGCCTGTCTGTGATGAGCAACCTGAACAATACCGGTGATATCCGTGCCGCGCATGATATCAACCTCAATGTGATGGGAAGTTACGGTTATTCACAGAGCACCTCTTATAACAACGGTACCATTGCCGCTGGTAATAAATTGAATGCCCAGATGGATCGCGTAACGTTGATGAATAGCGGTACGCTGAGCGCGGAAAACGGTATTACGCTGACCACTAATTACCTGAACAACAGCGGCAACATCTCCAGCACCGGTGATGTTAAGCTGAATACGTCTAACGGTATGTTCAACGAAAGCACCGGTACGATTACGGGCGATCACGTTTATACCACGGGTTATGTCACTAACATGGGCGTTATTAATGAAACGGGTTCGGCTAATCAGGATGATGGCGCGAATACCCCTGACAACAATAATACCGATAATGGTGGTTCAACCAATAACGATGATAACACCGTGGTACAGCCTAATGGAACACCTGCAGGTAACGGTGTCTGGGAAAATGGCGTCGTTTATAAACCAGGTGACATGTATTACGGCTACGTCGTGGTAGATATCATCTATTATCCTGGCGGTTATGTTATCTGTACTGGGATTTAATATATTTTAGTTCCAAAGCCCCATGAAGTTATGGGGCTTTATTAATTTATTTTAGAAATGCTTCTGAGGTTCAGTACCTACAGGGAAGAGTTAAATATCATGATTGTTTATCGTACCAGCCTCAGTCTCATTCTTTTCTCACTGTTCGCGATACGCCCTGGCATCGTGGAAGCTGAGCCCGTCTCAGGCCAAGGTGCCACCAGTCAACAACAGGATCAGGCAAGGCATAATCAGCTTGCTCCTCAAAGTAAGACATTGCTCACGGCAGAAAATGTACAGGATAGCGATACACTGATCCTGCCCAAAGAATCCGTCTGCTATGACATGAAACACGTAGTTATCGATAAAACGGTCGCCCTCCCCCACTGGCTGACCTTTAACGATCTTATTCGCCAGGTTGAAAAGCATTGTATCGGAATACAGGGGATCACGGCTCTACATAAAGCCGTCCAGAATCGGTTAATCTCCCATGGATATATTACCAGTCGGGTGTTAGTTCCAGACCAAAATTTAAAAGAGGGAACATTAACCCTGCGAATTTTGCCCGGTCGTATCAGTGAATGGCTGTTACAAAATCAGGAAGGCCGCACCGTTCATCGCTGGAATAACTTCCCGGAAGCTGAAGGCGACGTTCTTGATTTACGCGGTCTGGAACAGGGACTGGAAAATTTGCAGCGTATTCCCGGATCGCAGGCAAGTATTCATCTTGTTCCCGGTGAACATCCTGGCGATACTCGCGTAGAAGTCAGTCGCAGCCAGAATAAAGCATGGCGTCTGGGGACGTGGATGGATGACGCCGGAAGTAAAAAAACGGGGCGTTATGAAGGCGGTCTGGCCTTTTACCTTAATAACCCCACGACGCTGAATGACATTTTTTATGTTGCTTATGGCGGCGGTTTTAAAAATGAGTATGGACGTCGCAACGACAACACTTCCGCCTTCTACTCCGTCCCGTGGGGCTACTGGCTGCTTGAACTCTATGGCAGTAAATATCGCACGGTTCAGACAATCCATAGCGGTGATTACCACTATCAGTACAGCAGCAGTGAAAAATTACTGACTGCAGAAATCAAACGCGTTATCTACCGCAGCGCCAGCCAAAAAACAACGCTGGGTTTTAAAGGCATTAAACGTGATTCACACTATGAGCTCAACGATGTTGAAGTGGAAGTACAGCGCCGGGACACCAGCAGCTGGCAACTCAACCTGGAACATTTAGCTTATCTGCCCTTTGGGCAACTCACCTCCCGACTGGGCTATCAACATGCCGCGCACTGGTTTGGCGAACAAGCCGATGCCGAAGAAATGGTAGGTAGTGCCGATCCCCTGGCACGCATTATTACCCTGAGCGTCGACGGCACATTTCCGTTTAAGGCAGGCGATCTGTCGATGAGCTATGAGCCGCATTTCATGCAGCAAACGTCACCGGATAAACTGACGCAGCCGGATAAATTTACTATCGGTAACCGCTGGACGGTACGTGGCTTCGACGGTGAATCTTCCATTTATGCTGATAAGGGTTGGTATCTGCGTAACGACATTAACCTGAATCTCCCCAGGTGGGGGATGCAGCCCTATCTTGGCTTTGATTACGGGGAAGTCAGCGGTTCGAAAAATGACTACTGGAGCGGCACACGCATCGCCGGTGCGGTTGCCGGTGTGCGAGGTGTTAAAGGCAACGTTGGCTATGATCTTTTCGCCGGCGTTCCGGTGATGAAACCTGATGATATGCAGACCAGTCCGTTTACACTTGGTTTTTCAGTGCAATGGCAATATTAAATCGATGCCTGAATGGATCAGTCTTAGAATGGACAGGACTTAAATAGCGCCATCTTGAGTGGGTAAATACAACATCGATTTACCCACTCAAGAATATTATGCCCGCCCGAATGCTCGCGTTTTGCAAATCTGGGGAAACCTTCACGTCTTCCCGCCTTATGCCGCTTTTTTATACTTCCTGCTCAGTTTTTACTGGTTAGTGCTGATACATATTCCCTGGCCAAACAGCGGCGATTACGGCATGAATTTACCGATGAACCTGCTGTCGTGGGCTGCGATTTTGCTTCAGGCGCTGATCGTCTGGCTATCGCTGCAAGCGGATAAAATACGTCTGACACCCACGTTTTTATGCCTGCTATTCAGTGCGATAGCATTTACGTTACCCGTCTTCTGGTCGCCTGATCAGGGACTCGCCATCGCTCTTCCTCGACTAACAGGGATCTGGGGAGGCGTGTTTACCTATCTCACCTTACTTCAGTACCCACCGCGGGAAAAAGAAATTGTTGCTCTGAGCTATATGATCGCTGCGGCAGCTTGCATTGAAACCGTTTATTCTCTGATGGGTTTCTGGTGCCCACAATGGCTTCCCTTCCCGCTTAACGCACTGGCTGAAAATTATTCCGGTGGCGCACCGGGTATTTTTCAACAGCGTAATGTCACCGCCACATTTCTGGCGACAGGTTTATCTCTTCTGCTGGTGTTGATGGCGGACAGGCAGCGAACGCTTAAATCGTTTCGTGCGGAAACTGCGCGGAGGTTCGCAATCTGTTTTGCAATTATCCTCATCTCTGCGACGCTAGTATTATGTCGTTCCCGAATTGGCTGGCTGGGCGGTCTGTGTGGAATTGCCTGCGCGTCGCTTCTTTTCTGTCAACAATGTTGGCGAGATAGAACCACGGCTTGCCAACGCCTTGCGATTATTTTCTTACCGTTCATCGGTGGTCTGTTGGGTTCGGTTTTACTCCAGGGTTCCGTATTAAATTCGTTGGCTCATGAAGGGTCAAATCAACAACGACTCCTGACGCTGGAATACACCGTGCGCCTTATCATGACGCATCCCTGGAGAGGGATTGGTTTAGGCATGTTTGAATCGGTGTATCAAAATTTTATGGCCGATCTTCCTTTCGCGAATCCTGGCCGGGAAATGATGCAGCATCCACATAATGAGACGTTATTTATTCAGGCGGAAGGCGGAATTGTCGCCTTCCTGGGCGGGCTGATTCTTTTATGGGGTTGGATTATTTTATTTCGCCGCCCAAAAAGCTTGTGGCAGTGGGTGACGCTGTTAACCACCCTACCGATTTTGTTACACACTCAGGTCGAGTTTCCTCTTTATTACTCCGTTGCGCACTTTTTTCTCATCCTGCTACTGATGAGTGCAACTGAAAGCCGTAAATCCACGTTCACCTTGCCGGTAAAATATCTGCGTCCAGCCCTGGCCGCGACCGCACTGTACGGTATTGTGCTGTCAATGCAGCTCTTTCGCGCCAGTGTGACACTGGGAGAATTCGAAACGAGCCGACTTGAACCACCGGAAAGTATTCGTCAATTATCCGTTCCCTGGCTGATGCAAATACGCTGGCAGCGGGATCTCTCCCGCTTACATCTGATGCATTTTAATCAAAGCGGTAATATTAATGAGCTAGATTTATTTGCTCAGGAGAATGCCAAGTGGATCACAATGCATATGGAAGAAGATGCCTGGAGCGACCAGATTAATATTCTGATGTTTCTGCAAAAGCGGGAAGAGGCACTGGCGCTAAGGCTGCGGGCTCATCGCTTAATGCCATGGGATGAGCGCTTTAATCCGGGTGAGTAAAAATAAAAGAAGCTGGCATCATAGTCGGCTTCCTGCATCATTTCACTGATAAGTCAGGTTTAGCATTGCCGTGGCGTTGGCAGTAGCGGCTTTCACTTTATCTTTAGTCTGAATATCACTGACCGCAACTGTCGCCATCATCGTCGTTGATACAGTTGATTAAGAGTGACAATCTACGCTGGATTCATACACTGTCAGCGCCTGTCAGATAGGTTGATCGCGCTGTACAATTATCTGGGAGCGTTTATCTGTAACGAAGAATGGAATAAGTGCAGGTTATCGATATGGTCGCATAACAGTTTGTGGCACCCAAAAAGAGCATGTCCAACAGAAGGTTCATTCTTCGCCCCCAAACTGATTTTAAAATTGTGTACACACCGAACCTATCTACACACAGTTTTTATCAGGCATAGTTCACCACAAAGGTCACAGAAACATTTGCCCTTCCTGGCGTCACATCATCAACTACAGACTGATAACTCGCTGAAAATTTAAGTTCAACGGAGTCCTCACCTCCTTTTAAGGGGATGCCTTCAGAAGGTTTATCGGGGGGGAGTAATTTCCCCTTACTGTCATAAATTGTATTAGCTCAGACCTGATCTGACAGTTACCGGTTATTTATACAGGTATCTGTCAGATTACATCTGGTTTAAGTTTTTCTCAGCCCAGATGCGTTTTCCATCAAGTAATGTTTCCACTGGCGTCCGGCCACAGCACATTTTCCCTGATGAGTTCGCTCATTATTATAGTGAGCCAGCCATTCATCAAGATCCGATTGTAATGAAGCAAGATCACCATATAACTTTTTGCGGAACGTTACCTGATAAAACTCGTTCAGGATCGTTTTATGGAACCGCTCGCAGATACCATTGGTTTGCGGTGACATTGCCTCCGTTTTCGTATGCTCAATGTCATTTATCGCCAGATAAAGCTGGTAATCGTGCTGCTCCACTTTACCGCAGTATTCGGTGCCTCTGTCAGTATCCTCAGCATCGGCAGGCCATGAGACTCATAAAACGGCAGTACACGATCATTCAGTAAATCAGCCGCTGTAATCGGCGTTTTAGTGACATAGAGCTTGCAGTGAGCCACTTTCGAGTACGTATCAACGGACGTCTGCTGATAGATACGCCCGACGCCTTTCAGATTGCCCACATAGAACGTGTCCTGTGACCCCAAATAACCCGGATGAGCGGTTTCAATCTCACCACAGGCCTCGTCATCGCTGGCTTTACGTTCCAGCGCGGCGATCTGGCTGTCGGTCAGTTCAATACCATCGCGGGCCATTTTCTCTTCCAGCGCATGCAGGCGTTTTTTGAAGTTCTCAAGGTTATGGCGTAACCAGACGGAACGGACACCACTGCCGGAGATAAAACGCCCTGTTTACGTAACTCGTTACTGGTCCGGTGCTGACCGTGAGCCAGGAATTCGACAGCATAATCAACAACGCTCGCTCAGTGGCCTCATCGGTACGGTTCTTTAGGTTAGGAGCACGACGGCTACGATTTAGCAGTGCATCTACGCCACCTTCATCGGCCAGTTCGCGATAACGGTAAAATGCATCGCGCGAGACGCCCATGATTTTTCAGGCTTTCGACACGTTACTGAGTTCTTCAGCCAGATTGAGCAAACCGGCTTTGTGTTTGATGACGGGATTGGTAGTATGAAGCATGAGAGTTACCTCGTGTTTTGTATAAGGATTCGACACCCATATCAAAACCGGTAACTCTCAACCTTTCAAGGCCATGTGTCAGATCAAGTCGCGACTAATACAACTTACTTTTGTGAGAACTGATACTATTGAGTCAGCGCTGTCGGTTGCTTAAGTCTGCAGCAAGAATACTGAGGTCAGTTATTTGCGACCTTTTAGACACATAATCCGTACGTACAGCACGTACTACGATCTGTGCAACTTTATCAATTTTAATTAGTTTCATGAATTATTCGCAGTCGTAAACTTTAACGCCAAATAAGCTCTTACACTTTCCTCATATAATATTCACCTTATAATATAATATAATCTTCAGATACCTTAATTAGAATTGCTATGCCATTATGAAGCCAGACACTCATGTCATCAATATAATCAATGCCGTTTCCGACACTTCTCGCATTTTGCATGCCCGGGAGCGGCAAATCATATCTCTCGGACACCATGCCGAATCGATGACTTTTGTATTACATAAAGGCACGGTAAGTGTTTACCGTAGCCACGACCAACTGCTACTTAAGCATCTTAAAGCACCTATGATTGTTGGCATGAACTCGTTAATGAATACGAATGCTGATTTCTTCTACAAAGCCAACGGGGAAATCCTTTTCGAAATCATTCCGACATTACACGTAATGAGTGTCATTGCGGAGAAAAACCTTTGGCTGGACGCATCCTATACCTATATGTATGCCATAGATAAACTTCTCGAAGCACATCGTACCTCTGCTGGCCTCTCAACCTACGAACTGATCCGCACCAATCTTATTGCATTGATAGCAGAGAAAGAAGAACTGCGTCTTGCGGTTAACGCGAGTGACTACATCCAGGAAAAAACGCATCTTTCGCGTAGCCGCGTGATGAAGATTTTGAGCGACTTGCGGCTGGGTGGCCATATCGAGATGGCGCGCGGTATTCTTACTAAGATCAATCGTCTTCCCGAACAGTACTGACCTGGCTCATTTGCATAATTTCCTTACAGCAGTCATCATAGGTCACTGTTTTGTAAAGGAGAGGTTATGCAGGAATTAATTACTCAGGTCGAGGATTTAGCGGGTATTGAAATGAATCACACCACCTCGCTGGTGATGATTTTCGGTATTATTTTTCTCACAGCCATCATTGTGCATATTATTTTGCACTGGGTGGTATTGCGCACCTTTGAAAGGCGCGCCGTTGCCAGCTCCCGTCTGTGGCTACAAATTATTACGCAGAATAAGTTATTTCACCGTCTGGCATTCACCCTGCAGGGTATTATCGTCAATATTCAGTCCGCACTGTGGTTGCAAAAAGGCAGCGAAGCCGCAGAGATTCTTACTGTCTGCGCACAATTGTGGATCATGATATATGCCCTGCTTTCATTATTTTCGTTACTCGATGTCATATTAAATCTGGCGCAAAAGTTCCCCTCTGCCTCTCAGCTTCCTCTCAAGGGGATATTTCAGGGTATAAAACTCATTGGCGCGATTATTGTCGGTATATTAATGATATCGCTATTAATCGGCCAATCGCCCGCGATTCTGATTAGCGGCCTGGGCGCGATGGCCGCCGTGCTGATGTTGGTATTTAAAGACCCGATTCTGGGGCTGGTTGCGGGCATTCAGCTTTCTGCTAACGACATGCTGAAACTGGGTGACTGGCTGGAGATGCCGAAATACGGTGCTGATGGCGCGGTCATTGATATTGGTCTGACGACGGTGAAAGTCCGCAACTGGGACAATACTATCACTACGATTCCGACCTGGTCGCTGGTCTCTGATTCGTTTAAAAACTGGAGCGGCATGTCGGCATCAGGTGGTCGGCGCATTAAACGCAGTATCAATATTGACGCCACCAGTATTCATTTTCTGGATGATGATGAAAAGCAGCAACTGTATAAAGCGCGCCTGCTGAAACCTTATCTGGAGACGCGCCATCAGGAGATAGATGAATGGAATCAACAACTGGATGCGCCGGAATCGGTATTGAACCATCGGCGGATGACCAATATTGGGACTTTTCGCGCCTACCTGAATGAATATCTGCGCAACCATCCACGCATTCGCAAAGATATGACCTTAATGGTACGTCAGCTGGCGCCAGACGATCACGGTCTCCCCCTCGAAATTTATGCTTTTACCAACACCGTCGTCTGGCTGGAATATGAAAGCATTCAGGCCGATATTTTTGACCATATTTTTGCTGTCGTAGACGAGTTTGGATTGCGCATTCACCAGTCACCTACGGGCAACGATATTCGCTCGCTGGCGGGAGTATTTCAACGATAACGCAAAAGCGCCGATCTCATTACGCGAATGAGATCGGCTTCCTCTCAGCGTACTTTGCGAGAAAGTTTAAACGCAACAAACAGGAAGATGACCCATACCGGCAGCAACATGGCTGACAAACGCATGTCGTCGATGGTGCACATCAGCACAAGGATCATCGCCAGGAAGGCGATGCAGATATAGTTTCCTGCCGGGTAGAGCAACGCTTTGAACTGGGTATCACGCCCTTTGCGACGCATCGCGGCACGAAAACGCAGATGCGCCAGACAAATCATGATCCAGTTCAACAGCAGCGTCGCCACCACCAATGCCATCAGCAGACCGAAGGCCTCTTTCGGCAGCAGGTAGTTGATGAGCACCACCAGCGAAGTGATCGCACCAGAGAGCAGTAATGAATTCACCGGCACGCCACGACGGCTGACACGGGTCAGAAACTTCGGTGCATTGCCCTGGACTGATAGACCAAACAGCATACGGCTGTTGGAGTAAACGCCGCTGTTATAAACCGACAAAGATGCCACCAGAATCACGAAGTTCAGCGCTGAAGCCACGACGTTACTGTTCAGATCGTGGAAAATCATCACGAACGGGCTGCTGTCGGATTTCACTTCCACCCACGGGTAGAGCGCCAGCAAAACCACCAGCGAACCGATGTAGAACAGCAGGATACGGTACACCACCTGATTAACCGCTTTCGGAATGCTTTTGTGCGGGTCACGCGCTTCCGCTGCGGTGATGCCGATAAGTTCCAGCCCACCGAAGGAGAACATGATCACCGCCAGCGACAGAATCAGCCCTTTCCAGCCCGTCGCCAGAAAACCACCATGCTGCCACAGGTTATCGATGGTCGCCCGCTCACCGCCGTTCCCCGAGAACAGCAGCCATAAACCAAAGCCGATCATGCCGATGATCGCCAGCACTTTGATGAGCGCAAACCAGAATTCGGTTTCACCGTACAGACGGACGTTCACCAGGTTGACGGCGTTAATGATGATAAAGAAGGACGCGGCCCAGACCCAGGTGGGAACCTCGGGTAACCAGTACTGCATGTAGATACCGGCGGCCGTCAGTTCAGCCATCCCGACCAGCACAAACATGACCCAGTAGTTCCAGCCTGACAGGAAGCCCGCAAACGGTCCCCAGTATTTATAGGCAAAGTGAGCGAAGGAACCCGATACCGGCTCTTCGACAACCATTTCGCCGAGCTGGCGCATGATCAGAAAGGCAATAACCCCGGCGATGCCGTAACCCAGCAGCACCGCTGGACCCGCCATCTGAATCGCGGGCCCGATGCCGAGAAACAGCCCGGTACCAATCGCGCCACCCAGGGCGATTAATTGAATATGTCGATTTTGCAAACCACGTTGCAGCGTCGGACTCTGTTCCGACGACGCTTCAAAACGGCCGTTGTCTGAAGCGGATGACGCGTCTTTCACGCCCTACCCCTGTCTCTTTTTTAGAAGGGGCACGTTTTAACACTTCATGCTGGAGGTAGCAAGTTAAAGGCACTGGAATGGAGGGGGCATCCTTGCCCCTGATAACGAGGTGGAACTCAGAACTCGTAACCAACGGACACTTTAAAGGTGCGCGCTTCTCCCTGGGTGACGTACGTGCCGGAATCATCAACACTGGCCCAGTAGTTTTCGTTGGTAATGTTGTCGATGCCCGCGCGAACGGTCATCTGATTTTGGTTCTGGTTAAGCGCGAAGCGATAGCGCATACCCAGATCCAGAGTAGTGTAGCTGTCGAGCTTTTTGCTATTAGCCAGATCCGCATACTGAGAACCGGAATGGTTCACGCGCGCGGTAGCGGTCAGACCTTCAATCGGCTTGATGTCGTACTCGGCACCCAGCACGGCGTAAAAATTCGGCACGCCGATCGCATCATTGCCCTGGTTCAAACCGTTGTTGGTTTTGGTCATCTCGGCTTGCAGCCAGGTGGCGCTGGCGTTCAGACGCATGCCCAGCATCGGTTCGCCGAAGATGTTCAGCTCAACGCCACGATTACGCTGCTCGGCATCCAGACCATAATGTTTGGTTTCACTGTCAAGAATTGCCGATGGCATTTTGATTTCAAACAGCGCCAGCGAACCGCCAACACGCCCGAAGTCCGCCTTCACGCCCACTTCATTCTGCTTAGAATGGACGATACCGGTGCTCTGACCATAGTTGGTTGCCGTGTTGGGCGCTGCTTTACCCGGCTGTAACGCTTCGGTGTGGTTGGCGTAGAAAGATATCTCTTCCCAAGGCTTGTAGACGACGCCGTAAGTCGGCATCCAGCGGCTACCGTCAAAACCGTCGGCGGCGTTTTCTGCGCCGGTAATTTTGTCATAACTCCGAATCACCACTTTCTGATGGCGTGCCCCGACGGTAAATAGCAGTTTGTCATCCAGCACGCCCAACGTATCGCTTAGCAACCAGCCCTGAGTCCGGGTGCGCCCGCTGGTCAACGGATCGCTGTAGTTACCGCCTTTACCGTTCGAGCTAGTACTGGCCGGCGCGTCAACGCCGCGGTTGTGATAGATGTTGGTATACGGGTTATCCGCCGCTTTAGACATTTTCCACGCGATTTTTTCGTTTTTGCTTTGTGCCGAGTAGCCAACGTTCACCTTGTGCGAGACAAAGCCCGTAGCGAAATTGCCGCGAATTCCCGCCATGCCGCTGACCGTGTCGCTGATACGGTTGGTATCAAGACGACTGGCGGTGGCCGTCCCGCTCTTATCCAGCAGTTTCGGCGCGCTGTAGAGACCTTCCTCGTGCGCGTGCTGAGCGCCAAGTGCTGTGTAGGCAGTCCAGTTGTCAGTGATGTCATATTCGCTACGCCACATGCCGAACTCGTTTTCAATGTCGCTATACGCCCATTTCTGCGAGAAGTTACGGTCATTTTTTGGCGGCGCGGGAACGAAATCGACCAGAGAAATGTTGACGCTGGTTGGGCTGCCGTGGAAGGTTTTTTTCTGATAACCCACGTCCAGTGAGGTGCGGAAGTTATCGCCTCTGTAGTCCAGACCGGTGGAAAGCAGCGTAGTACGACGGCGATCGTCCTGAATCCGGGTTTCGCCTTCACGGTGGACCAGATTCACCCGCGCACCAAACTGATCGTTGTCGCCAAAGCGACGACCCGCATCCAGCGTGGTGCCAATCTGTGAATCCGACGTGTAGTCCACGCCGACTTTAGCCTGCGGGATGTCGCCTGCATGTTTCGGTTCAAGGTTGATCATCCCGCCGACGGCAGAACTCGCGGCGCCGTTCATCAGGGCGTTTGCCCCTTTGAAGATTTCGATGCGATCCACCATCTGCGCATCCACCACCTGACGCGGCAGAACACCAGACAGCCCGCCAAAGGTCATATCATCGCCGTCAAATTTCAAACCACGAATGCGAAAGCTTTCCGCGCTGTTGCCGTAGCCCTGGACATACTGCACACCCGCATCGTTTGCCACGACGTCGGCGATGGTTTTCGCCTGTTGATCTTCAACCAGTTTAGAGGTGTAGCTGATGACATTGAACGGTACGTCCATCGCACTTTGTTGACCAAGCATGCCGAGTCTGCCGCCGTTGGCGACTTGTCCATCAAGAAACGCCGCCAGCGGCGTGTCGCCACCCGGTTTGAAATCATTTTGGGTTGTCGCCTGGACCACAATGGTGTCCTCCGCTTTTTTCGCGGTGTCTGCCGCCCAGGCCGAGCCAGAGATTGCGCCCATCGTCAGCGCCAGAATAGTTTTGGTGTTGTTCATGTGAATGCCATCAAAAAGAGTCAATGTGGCGGGGGACAACATCCGTCCCCCGACTGATTTTTATTATTTATTCAGCTCAATACGTACAACGCTGTCCGGCGCATTGGTTGAGTGGTCTTTATTAAATTTCTGTTTCACAGTGACATACAGCGTCTGGCCGTCAGCAGAGAGCAACAGGCTGTTTGGATTCGGCGGCAGGTCCCAGCTTTTTTTCACGCTGTAATCGCTCGCGTTGAGACTGAGCAGCTTCCCGGAATCACGCTGGGTGATGTAAATTTCGTTGCGTTTGGCGTTGAATGTCACCGCCAGAGAATCCCCAACGTCCAGTTGCTTCAGCACCTTGCCGGTGTGGATATCGAGCACCAGCGTGGTTTTCGCTTTGGCGTTATCGGTCACGAACAGACGTCCGGTTTGTGGGTCTTCCGCCATATTCAGCAGCAGCGCCGGCTTGTCGCCCAGCGGCTTCCAGCGTTTCTCAACGTGCTGGTTACGCGGGTTGATTACCAGGATTTCACCACCGCCATTCACGGCGTAGATGCGCTGGGTCGTTTCGGAGTAGTGCAGACCGGTCATCCATTTGCCCGTATTTTTAATGCGCGTTTTCAGCTTCAGCGTTTCGGCATCAACCACCCAGATCACCGCAGGATCGGCGACCGCGCCGATATACAGCAGGCCGTTATGCAGCAACACCTGACGAGCGCCATACGGGAAACCTTCCGCGTTCCGCTCAGGAAACAGGACGCGATTTTTAACTTTGCCATCCGCAGTGTTCAACGCGCTCAGGCCACCGTCCAGCGAGTTGGTGACGTACACCGTTTTGCCATCAGGCGAAATCGCCATACCAAAGTTTTTCAGATCCGTGTGGCTGCGACCGATCGTCTTAAGGGTTTTGGCATCCAGTTTGTAGATCACCCCGCCCTGAACATCTTTAAAGCCTTCGGCACTGGCGACATACAACGCGTCCCCGGCAGGATTTAATGCCATCTCATACAGGCCATCCGCCAGATCGCGTTTTAACGTATCGGTCGCCACCGCGGGCGTCGCCGCTTTTTCAACGGTATTTGACGGTGTAGTAGCGGGCGTAGTGGTCGCGCAACCGCTTAATGCCGCGGCGATCAGCACGGCCAGCGCCGTAATATTTTTTTTCATCCTGGGTTCCTTACCAAAAAAGACACGCATTAAATAATAAAGAGAATGAGAACTATACTTATTCTCTTTTTCGAAGCAAGCGTCTTTCGCGCAAAAAATACCCTTAATGAAACAGAGGTTCGAATTGTGAGAGCGCAAACGAAAATGGCGAGTGAATGATAATTTCTGCGAATTATTCTGGACGAACAGGCTCCGCAGGCCACAGAATGCGATTTGCACTTTTTTTATATTTTTCAAACGAATGACTTAACCTAAATATCGTCATTCATGTGTCGGTCACGCCAGGCAACGGTGTCATGAATAAAATCATCAAACGACTCGAAATCATTAAAAGCGCCATCGAACTTGAGGATGAGGAGATCATCCAGCAGCAGCTTGTGCATCTGCAGCGGGAATCTGGCGATCCTGTAATAACGGCAATTGCCCAGGCTATCGAGACGCGCCGCTTCAGTGATGCAATGCGTGAAATTGCTACCTGGCTACAAAATCAGCGCGCCATAACCAACTGGCAGGATCCGGCGATTGCCGCCAGCAAGCTGGAACTTAAGGCGCTGGAAAATCAGTTGCGTGAGCTGATTGACACCCGTAATACCCGCATTCAGATTCTGGATGAGTTTAACGACCAGTATCATCTGCGCCTCGGGCCATTAATGAGCCGTATTCTCGAGCTGCGTAAACAGCTCGCAGCCAGCGCCCTGCGTCGGCAGGAAGCGGAACGCAGACGTCGCGAGAAAGATTACCTCTCCTGTCAGCAGTACATCTCACTGGCGGTCGATCGGTTAGCCCAGCTTAAACAGCAGTGGATGGGCATGGATTCAGCCTCTCGTGCCGCAGTCGACATCCGTCAGCGCATCCAACAGCAAACGGAGCTGATTACCGACCTGCTCGCCGAGATCCGTGAACTGGAAGCAGATTTTTCCCGCCAGGATGACAGCGACACGCGGCAGGCACAGGAAGAGGCAGCGCATGAATATGAGGAGTATCAGGAACAGCAGCAGGATGCTCAGCACCGTTTCGCACGCGATCAGCGCCTTTCACCGGATGAGCGTAATGAGCTTAAGCGCCTGTGGCGTCAGGCCAGCCGTTTGTGTCACCCGGACGTTGTCGCTGATGAACTGAAAGAGAAAGCGCACCAGATGATGGTGCAGCTCAATCTGGCGCGGCAAAACGCCGATCTGGCGGCCATTCGCGCCCTGCTCACTCAGTTGCAAAGCGGTCTGGAGCCAATGATGGCCAGCGACCGGTTGAACAATCTCGACCATCTGCGGCAGAAAATCCAGCAGTTGCGGATCCAGATTGACGCGCTGATGAAAGAGATCGCCGGGCTGGAAGCAGAAAATGCCTGGCGTCTGGCGACCTCGGTTCGCGATAAAGAAGCGTACTTTGCAGAACAAGAACGCGCGCTGGCTGAGCTTCGCGATACGCTGGAGACCCAGGTTAAACACGTTGAACAGGATCTGCTGGCAGGTTAAGTTTTTTTGTAACAAAAGGGTGGCGAAGGAGTGCTGGCCAGTTGACCGGTCCACAAACAGCACAAAAAAACAAAAACAACATTTAATCATGTTAATTTAAAAAATTATAGAGCTTAATTCTGCGAAACCATCAACAAACCAGTTTTATTCACTTAAATCACGTTAACCTAAAGAGTATTACGCAGAGGGAGTGTTTTTACGGTGACATTACCCAGGAATATTCTTAACTCCCGATTCCGCACATCATCACGTTTATCCCCTACCTCCATACTGCACGCCTTTACCTCCGATTGTCTCCGCTATTTTTTAAGACTTTCCCGCAAACGTTCCATTATTTTCCTACCTGTTTTCATCAATCCATAAGTGAAATCTATCAATCATTCTTCAGGAGGTGAAATAAACGATTTATCTTAAATTTTAACAAAGCGTAATATTTCAATTGAGAATAATCCCAATACAGGTTGTGGATTTAAACAGATTCCCAGGCTGGGAAAGAACCCTTTTTTAAAATGTTAAAGAGGGGCAGGATGCTATTGCCGACTCAAGGAGAATTTAATGTCAAAAGCTATTTTTATGGGTGATGATTATTACACCTGGCTTGGCATGAAAAATATTCTGCGCGGCACATCACTCTATTATGGCATGCAATATTATGCAGCCAGTTCACCGCCCTCTTCTCTCCCGGTTGTTCAGAATAATGATTACCTCATTATTCATCCCGAAGAGACGGATATTCTGAAATACGCCAGCATCATTCGCCGTCTCTCCTCGCGTGCGTCATTGATGCTTTTTGTGCTGACGAATGTCGAAACCTTTGCGGTATTCCAGACCATTTGCGGCATGCAGATGCACTTTCTTGACCGCACATTGAGCCTTGACGCACTACACGGCCGGGTGATTCAACTCATCAACTGCAAGAACACAAGTGTGAACCGACCGCTGGATAATGCCATGAGCGTTAATGAATTTAACGTCATGATGATGTATTCCCGTGGCTGGTCACTGTCCAGAATTGCCACTATTGCGCATAAAAGCGAAAAAACTATCGGTACCTATAAAAGCAATATTGCCAAAAAACTGGGGCACAACAATACCCATCTGAAATATATATTCTCCCATTATCGCTAACAACCACTAAGGAAATACAACACGGACGACTGAGCATTAATTAAGACGTTATCAATCACTAAAAATTATTCCGCCCTGCGGAAGGGACTCCTGTTTTCGAAATTTGACAACCCAGGCCAACTCATCGTGAGCCACCCCTAACCACAAACGCAACGTGTCAACCAACTAAAAACAGAAATGCAGACGAGGTTATTATGAATAAGGTTTACAACATCATATGGAATGCGACACTCGGGCTTTGGGTTGTCGCCTCCGAATTATCAAAAGGGAAGAAAAAAAGCAGCTCGCGTAAAACAGGACTGCGTGTTGTTTCCGGTTTAGTTGCTGGCGTTTCTTTCACGGCCGCCGCCATACCGATCGTGACCGATGGCACACGCGATATTACCGTGGATTACCCGAATGTCATCTCCGCCGGCGTCCATCAGGACGTATTCAACTACGGTTTTTTATATGAAAACAAAAACAACGCCAGTGAACTGAATATCACCGGCGCGATCCCCAACATCGCCTACGGACAGACCGGCATTGTGGAATCGTCTACCATCCGGGATCTGTTGGAAAACGGCAAAATTATTATTACCGCGACCAACCTCGACCACGAACCAAAACCTATCACCACCATTGAAGAACTGGCGGAATACCTGAGCCATACACAGTCGTCTACGCCGCAGCAAAGCGTGGAATTTCAGGTGATTGACCCGGCCGATCCCGAAACAACCTCCACACTGAAGGTGTTTGATACCACAAGCCTGGCAAACTTTATTAGCGTTTCGCAGATTGGCGATGCAGTGCTTAACACGTTTGATGCCAATGTGTCGCAAATCTATAAGCAGTTTGGCTTTGCCCTTGCCAAAGATGGCGCAACCGCCAATCTCAATATTGGCGATCATTCACTGAACGTAAGAGAAAATGCTATTCGTCTGCTGGCAAAAGACTCTTCTCTGCTCAAAGCGCAAGACCCGAACAGCAAGGTTAACTGGCAATCCGATAACTATATCCAGTTTGGTGCTGCACCAGTCGTTCCGAGCAAAACCTTTGCGGGTTCGAAACAGACCACCGTATTTGGCAAAGACATTACCTTAATGACCTACGGCTACGACGAAGAGGGGAATGTCGTTGAAACGGGTAACCGCACCTTTTCCATCAAAAACACGGCGGATCTGGCGAATTTCAACAACTGGCTGATTGGCGCCGGCAGTGAGAGCGCCAAAACACCCGACGGGCAAGATATCAGCCAGATCCAGCTATGGCTGGATTCTGGCGCTATCAGTAAAGTTTCTGACGCACAGAGCTACTACGCGAGCCTGATCAACCAACTGCTGACCTCCAGCACCAATGCCGACCTGCTGACCTGGGATTACGATGTCTGGACTGACGGACAGGCGCACACCAATAACACCACAGCGGCCACTGGGGAACTGCATGCCATCTATGCTAACGGACAAGGCACCACCGGTACATTGGTTGCGGGCGCGACTCTGGCTGTCGATGGCAGTATCAATGGGGCAATGAAGGCCGATGGCGGTGGTTCTGTCGTCAATGAAGGCGCCCTGAACGTGCTGCGAACGTCTACCGGACAGGGGCTGGCGATTGGCATGTTGGCCAGTGATGCCAGCGCCATTAACCACGGCACGATCAACTCCGGTTTGTTTATCGATAAGGATGGGAATCGGAAGGTCAACAGTTACGGTGCCTACGGTATGCAGGGGCTGGGAAACAGCACCGTCGTGAACGAAGGGACCATTAACCAGGCCATCACGACCAACAACTACGGTACGGCGGCGGCGGCCGATCCGTGGTCAACGGATAAACCGGACAGTTCTCTGACGCTCGCTATCGGTATGCAGTTGTCCGATCAAACCAGCGGGATCAACAGGGGTGAGATTAACGTCGTGGACGGACGCAGTAACGACGACTCATTTGGTAAGGGAACGGCTTACGGCGTTGAAGTGTCCGGTGAGGCCACCTTCACAAACACCCTTGATGCCGCCATCTATCTTGGGCGTAACGCTAACGATCTCACACAGGATGTCGATATGGCAGGTGGTGCCAGCCCCAGCGCCGGGATCCTGACCCGCAGTTCAGGTGATGTCACCAATGACGGGGCAATCACCCTTGGAACAGGCGTACGTAACGCGGCGGGGATCCTGGTCGGTAACGCCACCGGGAATGTGACCAACACCGGTAAAATCACCCTCAACGGCGACTCGTCATCCGGCACCAGCCATAACTTCGGTATTTCCGTGCGCGACAGCGGCAGCGAAAACGGCCAGCAGATCCGTAACGACGGTGAGATTA
Source organism: Citrobacter sp. CFNIH10 (assembly GCF_002934585.1). Lineage (NCBI taxonomy): Bacteria > Pseudomonadati > Pseudomonadota > Gammaproteobacteria > Enterobacterales > Enterobacteriaceae > Citrobacter > Citrobacter sp. CFNIH10. The sequence goes on along the minus strand of NZ_CP026216.1, from coordinate 2,684,701 downwards.
ACGTCAACGGCCACAACAACATCGGGATCCATCTGACCGCCAGTTCGAAGAACGCGCATGTGACATCCAGCAATACAGGGGCAATCACGGTCGCGGGCGACGGTGGCACGTCGAACCGTAACTATGCAATCTGGGCAGAAGGGAGTAACACTGCTCAGGCCACCGTTGACGTGTCTTCTTCGATCACACTCAAAGAAGTCGGCAATATTGGCGTTCATGTCCGCGATAATGCGGTGGCTAACGTTAACAGTACCAGCAGTCCGCTATTCAAAAATAGCGATCAAATTGGCTACTATCTGTACGGCAAAGGTGCGACCGCCAATATCGGCGAAGCCGTGATGAACGATAACGGTCAGGCGCGCACCACGTTGTTCCGCATTGCTAATGGCGCAAACTTTGCCGGCAATACGTTCGACCCGCTGACGCTCCAGCCATCTAAACTCGAGATGACCTTAACGGGCGAAAAATCGATTGGCGTCTTTGCGACCGGTAAAGGCAGCACCGTGGATACGGGTGAAGCGACATTTACGGTAAGCGGCGACGGCGCGGCGGCGCTGCTGCTCGAAGGGGGTGCAGAAGGCACCATCAGCGATAAGACTCTTATTGAACTGACCGGATCAAATACCACCGCCGGGATTGTCGATGGTCAGGCGCACCAGTTGAACGGTAATAAACAGGGCACCCCTGTCGAAACCATTCTTAACTCCAGCGCCATCATTAAATCCCTGGATACCGGGCTGAACGTCATCGCCTATGTGGCGAAGAATCTTGGCAACATTGTTCTGCAACAGGACGCGGTTATCGATCTCGCCAGTAAAGACAGTATCGGTGTCGACGTGCAGGAAGGAGGACGGTTAACCAACAACGCATCCCAGGCATTGCATGTCAGCAATGGGATTGGCGTTCGCGCCTCTGGCAAAGATGCGCAGATCAAAAAGCTGGGCACCATTGTGGTCGATGACGGTACCGCAGGCGTGCTGCTGACCAATGGCGCAACGCTGAATATCACGACGGGAACCGGTGGAGTAGCCGATACCATTACGACCAACGGCACGGCGGATGGAATTCGCCTTGCCGCCGGTGCGGGGTCGCTGACCGCCAAAGGCGTCACTATTAGCGCATTGGGCAGCGGCGCAGGGATTCAAAACCATGCCGAAAGTTCGGATATCACGCTGAACAACGTAACGATTAACGCCAACGACGGTCCGGGGATCCGCACCAGCGTGGCGCTGAATGTGAAAAACGGCGCCAATAATCTACTCAACGTCACCGGTGCGGGTTCAGGTTTTGCCTTCATGAAAGAGAACGGCGACAACGCGACCGGCGATTTGGTTATCGGCACGGGTTACACCGTGCTGGTACACAACAATACCGGAAACGCCACGGGGAACGGGATTGATGCCCGCACTAACGGCAAACTGACCACCCGCGCCGATATTACCATTCAGGACGCGACGGGCGGCTCAGCGATCCTGGCAAAAGACGTTTCCGCCATCACCAACAGTGGCAAAGTCACCTCCAATAGCGTGAACGGTCCGGTGGTGGATGCCAGTGGCGACAGTAGCAAAACCATCAGCAACACCGGGACGATCCTCGCCGCTACCGACAAGGATGTCGCGATTCAGTCTGGTAAAGGCAATGACACTATCAACATCAGCGGCGGCAATATGCGGGGCGTCATCAATACTGGCGCCGGTAGCGATCGTTTTATCTGGAACAGCGGAACGTTCGCCGGGGAGGTGAACTTCGCCGGGACAACCAACAACAAGGCCAACATCGGCAACGTATCGCTGGCGAACACGCGTCACATCACCACGCTCGCTGGTACGGGTAACGCCCTCACCTTCACAAACACCCGGGGTAATATCGGTACACTGCTGGCGGATGATCTCAGTCTGGGAACCCACATCGGCAGCGGCTGGAATACCTTAACGCTGACGGGCGCACAGGCGGATATGCGCATTGTGGATAGCCTGACGCTGGCTGACGGCACCCTCGCTGTTAACGACGGTGCGACGCTGCGCACGGGCGACCATCGCGATGCCAGCAATACCGGCGCGACCATTGGCAACTACAGCATTACCACCAGCGGTATAGCCAGCAATATCATCTTTGATACGCAGAGCAATGACGCTGACAGCCAGATTTATCAGGGCACCATCAGCGGTAGCGGCAACTTTGTCCGCGCAACGGGTGGCACGACGGTGTTCACCACCGACAATAGCTACAGCGGTTCTACGACGATCAAACAGGGCGGGATTTTACATCTTGGTCAGGGCGGTACAACGGGCGGTATCAACCCGGTTTCGCAGATCATTGATGACGGTATTCTGACCGTGAATCGCAGCAATAACGTCCTGCTTAACGGGGTGATTTCCGGTATCGGCGCGCTGGAGCAAATCGGTAAAGGTATTACCCGTTTAACCGGCGCCAACAGTTATAAAGGAGTGACTACCGTCGACAACGGCACACTGCTGGTCAATGGCGATCAGTCTGCCGCGACGGGCATGACAACCGTGAACGGCATTGCAACCCTGGGCGGCACCGGCACCCTCGGCGGTGACGTCGTGATGAATGACGCCACCACCCTTAGCGCAGGCGACGGCGGCGCGGGGACGCTGAAGATCAACGGAAGTCTGCAACTGGGCAGCAAAACCACCTCCGCGTTTGAACTGGGAGAAGCCTTCGTGCCCGGTGGCGCACAAAACGATCTAGTCGATGTCACCGGCAATCTACTGCTCGATGGCACGCTGAACGTCAGCCAAAGCACAGGCGGCACGTTTGGCCCAGGCGTCTACCGTCTCTATAACTACGGCGGCACCCTCGACAACCAGACGCTGGAATTAGGCGACGTTCCGACGGGTCAGGATAAGCGCAATATTTTCGTCCAGACGGTGCTGGATAAGCAGGTCAACCTGGTTAACGCCAACGGCGTCACGCTGCAGTTCTGGGACGGCGCGCAGACGGGTGAAAACCACGGTAAAACCGGGATTGAAGGCAACGGTAAAATCGATGGTGGCGATGGCAAATGGATGGCTATCGGCAGCCTGGGCGATAACAACTGGACGCAGCAGGACGGTATCGGCAACGCGCCGTGGGCGCAAAAAGCCTTCGCGGTCTTTACCAGCAACGCCGGTACGGTCGAGGTCGATCAGAGCGCGGGCAACGTTCAGTTTTCCGGCGCGCAGTTTGACGCGGACGGCTATGTCATCAAAGGCGATGCGCTGAACGCATGGGAGACCACCGCAGGCAGCAATGAGCTGATGCTCCGCGTCGGTGCTGGTGGCGCAGGCGAAAACTTCACCGCAACGATCGAATCGACGATCCGCGAAGGTGACAGTACGGATAGCCTGACGCTGGTCAAGACTGACCAGGGGCGTCTGATCCTGAGCGGTGATAATACCTATCATGGCGGCACGCGCATTGACGGCGGTACGCTGCAAATCTCGGCGGATAACAACCTGGGCCAGTCCGGAACCGGCGTCACTATCAACAACGGCTCAACGTTCCAGCTGGGCGCGGATTTCACCACTCAGCGCACCCTCACCCTGGGGACGTCTGGCGCGGATGCGGTGTTCGATCTGAATTCACACCACTTCTCCCCTGTCGGCGATATCACGGGCGCGGGTAACCTGAAAGTCACCAGCAGTACCCATGATGCGGCCAGCACGCTGTCGCTCGATCGGGCAAACCGCTATCAGGGTACGACGCTGATTGAAGGTACCGGACAAGCTCACAACGTTACGGTCAATGCCAGCCAGACGGGAACATTTGGTAGCAATGCCAGCAGCACGGTGAGCGTAACGAAAGGCGCGGCGCTGAACGTCAGCGGCGCGGCAACCAGTCTGCAATCCCTGACGATGGAGATTACCGACAGCCTGTTAACGCTAAAAGACACGGTCACTGCCGCCGACGCGACGCTGAATCTGAACGGCACCGCAAAGGCGCTGATTGCAGGCAATGCAACAGCCGGACAATCCACGATTAACGTTTCAGAAACGAGCACACTGGCGCTGGAAGAGGATGCCAGCGGCGGCAGCGCAACGGTCACCAACAGCGGGCTGATGTCCTTTGCCGATCGCGCACTGGCGGAAATGACCACGGTGAAAAACCTCTCCACCGGTAGAGTGGATATCAGCCATGTCGACAGCGCGACATCCGTCGGTTCGCTGTCCGGCGCGGGTAACGTTGAGCTGGGCGATAAAACCCTCTCCCTCGGTAATCTGGGTCTCAACGACACCATCAGCGGCATCATCAGCGGTGACAGCGGTAATCTGGTGAAAATCGGCGACGGCATACTGACCTTAACCGGCGACAACACCTGGACCGGCACCACATCGGTCGATGAGGGCGTACTGCTGGTCAACGGCAATCAGGCGGCGGCGACCGGTGACGTAACGGTCAAGGCAGGCGCGACGCTGGGCGGCAACGGCATTATTGGCGGCGCGGTAAATGTTGCGGATAACGGCCATATTACCGCCGGTTCCACACTGAACAGCGTCGGCAAACTGACCACCGGCGCTCTGACGCTGAATGACCTGTCGCAACTGGATTATCAGTTTGGCCAGGCATATACCCCGGGCGGTGCCTTCAACGACCTGATTAACGTCAACGGCGATCTGGTACTCGACGGCAAGCTCAACATTGAAACCTCACCCGGCGGCAGCTTTGATGTTGGCGTCTATCGCGTCATTAACTACTCCGGCACGCTGACCAACAACGTGATGGACATTGCCAACGCCCCAACGGCGGCAGACAGTCTGTACGTGCAGACATCGGTTAACAATCAGGTCAATCTGGTGAACCACGGCGGTCTGACCCTGCGCTTCTGGGACGGCACCGGCGGTGAAAATGGCGAACTGAAAAACAACGGCGTGATCAACGGCGGCGATGGTATCTGGCAATCCAGCCACGGCAACGATAACTGGACCACCGATGAATCCACGCCAGAAGGCGCGCTGAACGCCCCGTTCACCGATGCCGCGTTCGCCGTTTTCCAGGGGGTGGCAGGCAATGTCACCGTGGATAACAGTCTGGGCGATGTGATCATCAGCGGCGCGCAGTTTGCCACCGATGGCTACCGCGTAGCGGGCGATGCCATCACCACCAACACCGCCAATACGCTGATTCGCGTCGGCGACGGCACCATCGATGGCGCAGGGTATATCGCCACCATCGACAGTGAGATCCGCGGCGCCGGTGGCATCAATAAGAGCGACCTCGGCACGCTGATCCTGACCGGCGAGAACAGCTACAGCGGCGGTACAACGATTACGGCAGGGACACTAGAGGTTTCCGGCGATAAAAACCTCGGAGCAGCCAATACCGGGATCACCTTTAACGGCGGCACGCTGAAGTATGGCGATGCGTTTAATACCGCCCGCCAGGTGACGCTGGAATCCGGCGGCGGGACCTTCGACACCAACGGCTTCAACGTCGAACTATTGACCGACGTTGAAGGCAGCGGACAGTTAACGAAAACCGGTCAGGGTACGCTCATGCTCACGCTCGACACCTCCTACACTGGCGGCACCCACGTCGTGCAGGGCACGTTGCAGTTGGGTAATGGCGGTGAGATCGGCAGCGTACAGGGCGATATCATCGCTGACGGCATACTGGATGTGAAACGCTGCAACAGCTACACCCTGAGCGGCAATATCAGCGGCGAAGGACAGCTCCACCACACCGGTAGCGGCATCACCACGCTGGAAGGCGCGAACAGCTACAAAGGCGCAACGCTTGTCGCCAACGGGGTTCTGCAGGCCGGTGGCGCCAATATGTTGAGCGCAGCGTCCCATCACATTGTGGCGAGCGAAACCACGCTGAAAACGCAAGGTTACGACCAGACGATCGCCGGATTAACCAACGGCGGCAATGTGTCGCTGACGGGGGCGGCGATCGGTTCCGCGTTGACGGTGAAAGGCGATTACAGCGGCAAAAACGGGACGCTTGAATTAGCCGCAGCGCAGAACAGCGGCGGTCAGGGCATTGCGGACCGTCTGGTGATCGATGGCGGTAAGGTCAGCGGTAACACGCTGCTGAAAGTAGACGGTTCAGGGCTGGGTGCGCCGACGGTGGGAGACGGGATCGAAGTGGTGACGGCGAAAAACGGCGCCACCACCACGGCACAATCCACGCGTGACGGCTTCTATCTGGCGAATAACCGGATGTCTGCCGGGGCGTTTGAATACCAGTTGTATGCCGGCAACGCGAAAGGCCTGGGCGAAAACTGGTACCTGCGCAGTGAATACCGCCCGGAAACCATGCTCTATTCCGGTCTCGCCAGCGTAGTGCGTCAGGGCGACCTGAGCCTGTTAGGCAATATGCACCAGCGAATGGGGGATGACGTACGACCGGGTCTCGATGAAGACCACCGTGCATGGGCGAGAATGATTGGCTACTCCGCTAAAACCAAACTGGACGATATCACCGGCACGCAGACCACCAGCCACACGATGGGGATTCAGGCAGGGGTTGACCTTTACGCGGATACCAGCTGGAAAGCCGGTGTCTACACCAGCATTCTGGATATCGACAGCAGCGTCAAAGGCAGCCATGCGGGTAGCGCGGGTAAAGGCGGTAACATCGATGACAACGCGTTTTACCTGGGCGGTTATGCTACCTGGTTCTCCACCGATGGCATGTATGTGGATAACGTCCTGCAATACGGTAACCATGACGCTCGCCTGTCGGCATCCGGAAACAAGGGTTCCCATACCGTGAAAGGCCATACGCTGACCGCCTCGACGGAGATCGGCAAAGCGTTCCGCTTAGGAGCAAGCGCATGGAGTCTGGAACCCCAGGCACAGCTGATCTATCAGTACAGCGATTTTGATGACAGCACGCTGGGCGGCGCGACGAAGACGAAGACGAAGGTCATACTCGATACTGCCGATGCCTTTATCGCCCGTTTCGGGCTGCGACTGAAAGCTGACTATGACACCCGTCACGGTAAGATTCAGCCATATGGTCGCGTCAACCTTTGGCAGGGACTGGGGTCAAAAGACAAAACCCACTTCAGCAATGCGGTTGCCACCACAACGCTGGAATCTTCGCAGCAGTACTCCAGTACCGAAGTGGCCGCAGGTCTGAGCTTGAGCATCGACCGCGATCTGCAGGTGTACGGCGAACTGGGAACGCAGTTCAACAACGGCGGGCATAAATCGCAGGTGGAAGCGCCAGTGAATGCCTCCATTGGCTTTAAAAAGTCATTCTGACAACCGCTGAGGGGATCAGGCCGGGTGAAGGCAATGCCTCACCTGGCCTACGTTGTTCAGGACAGCTGTAGGCCTGATAAGCGAAGCGCCATCAGGCTGATGACAAACTCAGGATAAAAAAGAGAACGGATGGTTGAATCTGACAATCAGTTTATTCAGTTCAGTCGAATGGGCCAGACCCAGCTTCGTGATGATTCGCATTTTATGCGTCTGTATCGTTTTATAGCTCACACTGATCAGATCCGAGATTTCATTTGGTGAATATCCACTCACCAGCAAACTGAGGATTTGCTGTTCACGATCGCTCAGCCGTTTTTGTGAACGGAATAAGCGGGGATTCCAGCACTCCCCCGTCAGGGTCGTCAGTCGGCCAAAATCACGCAGCGGTGATTTATCGGTCAGCACAATCACTTTTTCGACATACAGTAACTCAATGCACAATTTCGCCAGACGGTCATCGGCAATCACCACCACGGCATTATCGTAAACTTTAAAGCGATTCTTATTTAAATAGCTGACAAAATCAGCGTAGGACTGTTCGTGGCTGATGATATTAAAAATCATCATCCGATGGCGATAGCGTGCAGAGTAATCTACCATCACCTGCCAGGGGACATCCGTCACCTCAGCATTTTTACTTTTTAAATACGTTGAGACACTGCTACCGACAAAATCTTCATTTCCACACATCAACATAAAGTTCACCTTCCTTTATAAACTTTTTAATTTATTACTCATCAAAAAATGAATAATGACCTTTTCGACATCCAACGCGTCGCGTGGATGTTTGAATTCGAACTTGCAGGAGATCTGCTGACAGGAATAAAGCTGATTGTTTTCATCAAATTCGTTGATAGCAACAACGTTGACGACCCGGAGATCGCAATGCAAACGACCAAACTGTTCAAAATCCAGAGATGCCCCTTTAATCAGCGCATTTTTATAAAGAAAGCGGGTGTTTATTTTCTGTGAGATCAGCGCGCAACCGCCGCGAGAGATATTCTTAATCTGCAGCAAGTAATTCTCACCATTTTTATAGCGTCCAGAACAGTAGAAATGATACCCCTTTAAAAAGGAGAAACGCTGATGCTGGCGGCGCTGAACCAATAAGATCACTTCAGGTATGCGATACGCCAGTCCGCACTCCAGTTTATCGGTCAGCGACTGACTGAACCGGGCATTGAACCGGATAATGCCGCTGTCGCTGTGCAAGATAAAAGACTGGATTGAAGTGAGTGGGATGTTGCTGTTGTTGGTAATCACGAAGTAGTCGAAGTCAACCTTTTCTAATTGAGTGACCACGCTGGCGTCTTTAAATTTCAGTTCTACCTTCGTTTTTCTGAGAAGCTCTTCGCGAATAATGGCCACGATCTCAAATTTATTGTCCTTTGCCATCCCAAATCCCATAGTAAAATCCTTATTTTATATTTCAGATACTTCTCATTCGTGTTTAATGATAAAAGGCTAAAACTGGCTCCCGCAGATGGTTTTTTGATTACCATAAGGGATTACCTTTCAGATATTTCGCATGATATTAAGTTTTTGACTATTTTTATTGATTAATTGATATGTAAAAACATTCAGTGCAGTGTAAAAGTGGCCCGCATTATGCGTAAAAGAGAATGAACTTAACGAAAACTTGATAACAAAAATGAATAAAATGCGATTAACTGCACGATTCTGAAATATAAAACTGATGTTTACACTATTTACAACACAAGGATGCGGGCTGTGCTTTTTATGCACAACCCGCTGAGAGGTAACGGCAAAATTAAATATCAGAGGGAACGAATAGCAATAACGGGAGATTCATAAAGGGATAACGCTTATCATCAGAAAAAGCATTTTACAGTATTGCAGAATATGTCAGAAAGAATGAAAAATCACCGTTAAAATGATTTTTCCGGCCCGCTTCATTTCAGCAGGCCGAATGATGAAGATGTTAACGGGATATTTTACGGTGACGATGTATCCACATCAACTTATAAGCCGCAGGGATAATAAACAGTGATAGTAGCGGCGCCGTAATCATACCGCCGATCATGGGCGCAGCAATCCGGCTCATCACTTCCGAACCGGCCCCTGTCCCCCACAAAATCGGCAGAAGACCGGCAATGATCACCGCTACGGTCATCGCTTTGGGTCGTACCCGTAGCACCGCCCCGTGATATAACGCGTCATCCAGTTTCTCTGCGCTGAACGTCTGCGGGTTGTCCAGTGAAGGATCGGCCTCAATGGCATGGCGCAGGTACATCAGCATGACCACGCCAAATTCCGCAGCGACCCCCGCCAGAGCGATAAACCCGGTTCCCGTCGCCACCGACAGATGAAATCCCATCCAGTACAGGAACCAAATCCCGCCCACCAGCGCAAACGGCACGCTGGTGATGATCAGCAGCGCTTCTCCGACCCGGCGGAACGCCAGATACAACAAGACGAAGATGATCATCAGCGTCATGGGCACCATCAGCTTCAGCTTATGGTTCGCCCGCTCCAGCAATTCAAACTGACCAGAAAACGCGACGCTGGTACCGGGCTTCAACTGAACGTTATCGGCAATCGCCTGTTTCAGATCGTTAACCACAGAGACCATATCCCTGTCGCGCGCATCAATGTAGATCCAACTGGTGGGCCGTGCGTTCTCCGTTTTTAGCATCGAGGGCCCCGGCGTGATGTTGATTGTGGCGACATCCCCCAGCGTAATTTGTTGCTTCATCGGCGTCAGGATTGGTAACTGGCGCAGCGCCTGCGGGCTGTCCCGGAAGCTCTGCGGATAACGCAGATTGATCGGATAACGGGCAATCCCCTCAACGGTCTCCCCAACCATCGCCCCACCGACGGCAGAGGTAATAAACAACTGCACGTCCCCCACCGTCATGCCGTAGCGGGCTGCTTTCTCACGGTTGATATCGATGTTGAGATAGCGACCACCTTGCAGACGCTCAGCGAGCGCAGATGTTACGCCAGGGACAGTGCGGGCAACCTCTTCAATCTGCTCGGCCATCGCGTCGATATCGGCCAGTACGTTACCAGAGACTTTAATCCCAATCGGACTCTTAATCCCGGTAGAGAGCATATCAATACGGTTACGAATCGGCGGCACCCACAGGTTTGCCAGCCCTGGCAGACGAACGGTGTTGTCCAGTTCCTCGATGATTTTTTCCATCGTCATTCCCGGACGCCACTGATCCTGCGGTTTGAGCTGAATCGTGGTTTCCACCATCTCCAGCGGTGCCGAATCCGTGGCGGTTTCCGCTTTCCCGGTTTTGCCAAAGACCCTGGCGACTTCTGGTACGGTCATGATCAGCTTATCGGTTTTCTGTAACATGCTTGCCGCTTCTGCCGCCGAAATCCCCGGCAGCGTGGACGGCATGTACAACAGATCGCCTTCGTTAATCTGCGGTAAGAACTCGCCCCCCACTTTACTCAGCGGCCAGGCCACCGTCAGGATCGAGAGCCCCGCCACCAACAGCGTAACTTTCGGCCAGTGCAATACTTTCAGCAGTAGCGGATGGTAAATACGGATCAAAAAGCGGTTAAGCGGGTTGCTGCTTTCCGCCGGAATTTTCCCGCGGATCCACAACCCCATCAGGATCGGGATCACCACGATCGCCAGAAACGCCGCCCCCGCCATCGCATACGTTTTGGTGAACGCCAGCGGCCCGAACAGGCGTCCTTCCTGCCCTTCCAGAGTAAAGATGGGAATAAAAGAGAGCGTGATGATCAGCAAACTGATGAACAGCGCCGGACCAACCTCTACAGAGGCATTGGTGATCACCGTCCAGCGCGTTTCGTTATCCGGCACTTCGCCAGGATGCTGGTGTTCCCACTCTTCCAGCCGTTTATGCGCATTTTCGATCATCACAATGGCGGCATCCACCATCGCCCCCACGGCGATAGCGATCCCGCCAAGCGACATAATGTTGGCGTTCAGCCCCTGAAAATGCATCACGATAAAGGCGATACACAATCCCAGCGGCAGCGAGATGATCGCCACCAGTGCGGAACGCACGTGCCAGAGAAACAGTGCGCAGACCAGCGCCACGACGATAAACTCTTCCAGTAGCTTATAGCTGAGGTTATCGATGGCGCGGTCAATCAACTGACTGCGATCGTAGGTGGTCACCACTTCCACGCCTTCCGGCAGACTATTTTTCAGCGTCTCGAGTTTATTTTTAACCGCCGAGATCACCTCACGCGCGTTTTTACCGGAGCGCAAGATAACCACCCCGCCGGCCACTTCTCCCTCGCCGTTAAGTTCGGCAATCCCCCGGCGCATTTCCGGGCCTGTCTGCACTCTTGCCACATCTCGCAGGTACACGGGTACCCCGTTTTCCCCTGACTTCAGAACGATGTGATTGAAGTCATCCAGCGTTTGCAGATACCCGCTGGCGCGGACCATGTATTCTGCTTCCGACAGTTCCACCGATGAGCCACCCGCCTCCTGGTTAGAGGCATCCAACGCACCTTTCACCTCCGACAGGTTGATGCCGTACTGAGCGAGTTTCATTGGGTCGATCACCACCTGATACTCTTTCACCACGCCGCCCACGGAGGCCACTTCCGACACATTCGGGATAGTTTTTAACTCATATTTCAGAAACCAGTCCTGCAACGAACGCAGTTCCGCCAGGTCGTGCTTACCGCTGCGATCGACCAACGCATACTCGAAGATCCAGCCCACGCCGGTGGCGTCTGGCCCCATTTCCGCGCTGACGCCCGCCGGGAGCTTACCCTGTACCTGGTTGAGATATTCCAGCACGCGAGAACGCGCCCAGTACGGATCGGTGCCATCTTCAAAAATGACATAGACATACGAGTCGCCAAACTGCGAGAAACCGCGCACAGTCTTTGCGCCGGGTACGGACAGCATGGTGGTGGTCAGCGGATAGGTCACCTGATTCTCGACAATCTGCGGCGCCTGCCCCGGGTAGCTGGTTTTGACGATCACCTGCACGTCGGACAGGTCGGGCAGCGCATCCACCGGCGTGTTAACGATGGTCCAGGTCCCCCAGACGCTGAGAAAGAGCGCGCCAATGATCACCAGAAAACGGTTGGCGACCGAGCGGCGAATAATCCATTCAATCATCTGCGTTCTCCTCAGTGCGCATGGGCCGCAGGATCGGGCATCGCCGACGGTTGCTGCGTGCGCATCCGGTCTAACGCCCCCGAGATGTTGGCTTCTGAATCAATCAGGAACAGGCCGCTGGCAACCACCTTCTCGCCTTCAGCCAGCCCGGAACGGATCGCCGTTACCCCCTGCGAGGCCTGGAAGACAGAAACGGGTTTAGGGACAAAACGCCCTTCACCGTCCACCGTGATCACCCGCTGCTCGCTGCCGGTATCGATCAGCGCTTTAGACGGGATCAGCAACATCGGCTCACTTTCCGTTTTCAGATTAAGATAAGCGTTCATCCCCGGTTTCAGCGCTTCGTCGGGGTTATCGACTTCCAGGCGCAGTTGCAGCGTTCGGGTGGTGGCGTCGGCGCTGGGCAACAGCGTCCACTTGCGCACGGTGAAGGACTTGTCCGGACGCGCCGGAACGGTCAGCGAAAACGGCGACGCGTCTTTAATCAGCCACGCGATGGATTCAGGCACCGCAGCGGTTACCCACACTGGATCCATCCCCTGAATTTTCGCGACCACGTTATCTTTGGCGATGTTCATGCCAGCACGTAAATCAAAGGCGGTAATTACTCCGTCAATGGGTGCAGTAAGGATAAAGCGGGTCTGAATTTTGCGCGTTGCGGTCAAACGTCGAATATCCGTTTCCGGCATTCCGGCCAGGCGCAGCCGCTCCAGAATCCCCTCAACCTGGGTTGCCGTGCCGCCAGTTTCTTTCAGCAGCAGATATTCACTCTGCGCTTCCACCCAGTCAGGGATCGTGAGTTCAAGCAGCGGTGCGCCTTTTTTCACCTTATCACCCACGGTGAGCGGCCAGACTTTCTCGACAAATCCGGCGGCACGCGCCTGCATAATGACAAACTGGTACTCGTTATAGCTGACGTTGGCCGGGAACATCTGGGCAAAAGTGAGGGGTCCGCGACGCACAGCCTCAGTTTTCACACCGAGGTTTTGCGTTTGCGTCGGATCGATACGGACGCCCGGCGCAGTAGCGCTGGCAGACTCTTCATCGGCATATTTCGGCACCAGATCCATATCCATAAAGGGCGATTTGCCGGGTTTATCGAAGCGGGTATTCGGGTACATCGGGTCGTACCAGAACAGCACCTTGCGGGCTTCTTTTTCCGTGACTGGCGGTGTATTCGCCGACGGGTGCGCCGCGGCGAAATACGCGTAGCCGCCCACGGCGATAATGCCGCCCGCCATCATGCTGCCGATAATCAGCGCGATATTTTTCATGAGGTCATGCTCAACGTTAAAATAAGAGAGAATTACTGGCTTTTAATATCCTGCAATAAAGAGAGATTGCCCTGCTGGATAAATGTAAACGCCACGTTGTCACCGGGTTTAATATCGTTGAGCTGCGTTTGCGATGTGATGGTAAAACGCATGGTCATTGCCGGCCAGTTCAGCGCGGGGATCGGCCCATGTTCAATGGTGACTTTTTTGCTTTGCGTATCAACGCTTTTTACTACGCCAGTGGCGCTGATCGCCGGGCTTTGTTCGGCGGCAGGCATGGCGCTCATCATATCGCCGTGATGGTGTTCATTGGCCTGAGCGTTAATTGCCAGCGTAGAGAAAATGGCGAATACCACAGCTTTACATACTGTGTTCATGTCAATCTCCTGTGATGTGTTTCGGTTTATTCCAGCCAACCACCGCCAAGCGCGGTATAGAGCGTAATTTCGTTAATCTGTCGGGCGTAATTAAGGTCAAGCAGGGTTTGTTGCGTCGCAAATAGCGAACGTTCAGCGTCCAGTACGTTGATATAGCTCACCGCTCCGTTGCGATAGAGCGCTCTCGCACGCTGAAGCGTGATTTGTAGCGAAGTCAGGTATCGCTGCTGACCGCGAATCTGATCGGTAAGGCTCTGGCGTAGCGCCAGCGCGTCGGCAACCTCTTTGAACGCGTTCTGGATCTTCTGCTCATAATTGACCACCGACTGCTGCTGGCGGATTTCAGCCAGATCGAGGTTGGCCTGATTACGTCCGGCATTGAAGATCGGTAGCTCCACTTTCGGAATGAAATTCCACATCCCGCTTGCCGTCGAAAACAGACTGGAGAGATCGCTGCTGCTGCCGGAGATCCCGCTGGTCAGCGTGATGGAGGGGAAAAACGCCGCCCGTGCCGCGCCGATATTGGCGTTTGCCGCCATCAGCGCATGTTCGGCTTCCATGATGTCCGGACGCTGCAACAGGATTTGCGATGACAGCGATGGCGGTAACGTCACGCCGTTGATATCGCCGACATTCTGTCGCGCATCGTCCGGCAGCTTAGCGTAGCTCCCCAGTAACAGCTGCAACGCGTTATTCGCCTGCGCCAGTTCCCCCTGACGTTTCGCAATATCACTGCGGGTACTTTCAATCACGCCACGCGCCTGTTCCAGCGCCAGCACGTTAGTACTGCCGGTAACCAGTTGTTTTTCCACCAGCGCATATGCACGCTCATAATTGCTCAGCGTTTCTTGTGCCACCTGAAGCTGCGCGAAGGCCAGACGCTGATTGAACCAGCTCTGTGCAACGTTGGACACCAACAGGATATGCACCGCCCGGCGCGCCTCTTCGCTGGCGAAAAAGGTCTGTCGATCGGCTTCGCTCATGTTTTTCAGCCGCCCAAAGAAATCCAGATCAACGCTCAGGTTCAGCCCGGCCTCATATTCACGCGTACTGCGGGTGTCGCCTTTCAGTTTCCCGCTCCAGTTTCCGCTGCTTTCAGCATTCAACTGCGGATAGCGATCGGCATCAGTCACCCGATATTGCGCCCTCACCTCCTGTACTTTCAGCGTCGCCATACGTAAATCGCGATTGTTACGCAGCGCCTCGTCAATCAGCACTTTCACCTGCGGATCGACAAAAAACTGCCGCCAGCCGCTGTCCTGATAGCCTGTCGGTGATGTCACCAGTTGGTTCTGACTGAGAGAAAACTGCTGCGGTACCGGAAGCGCCGGGCGCTGATAGTCCGGGGCGAGTGAACATCCTGCCAGCAGTAACGCCATTGAGAGCGTGAGACGCTTAAAATTACGCATAAGCCTGATTTACATGTGGGTTGATATCAGCCACTTTACCTGGCGCTCTCTGTTCAACCCGTGACAGCAAAATGACAAAGCTGTCATTTTCCCAGAATGCGATTGCTATCCGATCTGGCTTCTCTAGAATTGAGAGGCCCCATGACCGTCGCGTGGCGAAGGAGAATGTGTTGAAAATTTTGATCGTCGAAGATGAGAAAAAAACCGGTGAATACCTGACCAAAGGGCTGACGGAAGCGGGCTTTGTTGTCGATCTTGCTGACAACGGTCTGAACGGCTATCACCTGGCGATGACCGGTGATTACGACCTGCTCGTTCTTGATATCATGCTGCCCGACGTCAACGGCTGGGATATCGTCCGGATGCTGCGTGCCGCGAATAAAGGCATGCCGATTCTGCTGCTTACCGCGTTGGGAACCATTGAACATCGGGTAAAAGGGCTGGAATTAGGGGCGGATGATTATCTGGTTAAGCCGTTTGCCTTTGCCGAACTGCTGGCGCGCGTCAGAACCCTGCTACGCCGGGGGGCGGCGGTAATCGTCGAAAGCCAGTTTCAGGTGGCCGATCTGATCGTTGACCTGGTGAGCCGCAAAGTGAGTCGTAGCGGTACCCGCATCACGCTCACCAGCAAAGAATTTACCCTGCTGGAGTTTTTCCTGCGCCACCAGGGAGAAGTATTACCCCGCTCGCTGATTGCCTCTCAGGTGTGGGACATGAATTTTGACAGCGATACCAACGCCATTGACGTGGCCGTGAAGCGCCTGCGCGGCAAAATTGATAACGACTTTGAGCCTAAGCTGATTCAGACCGTGCGTGGCGTGGGATATGTGCTTGAGGTGCCGGATGGTCAGTAAGCGGTTACCCCGCCCTTTTTCGCTGGCGACGCGCCTGACCTTTTTTATCAGCCTCGTGACCATTGCCTCCTTTTTTGCCTTTGCCTGGATCATGATTCAGTCGGTAAAAGTGCATTTTGCCGAACAGGACATCAACGACTTAAGCGAAATCAGCGCCACCCTCGAACGTATCCTTAGCCCCTCCGACGAGCCAGAATCCCGCCGTCTGGAGATCCTGAAAAACGTGGTAGCCGGTTACTCAAACGTCATTATTTCGCTGGAAGATGCCAACCAGCAGGCGCTCTTTCATTCCCCTCATATGCCGGATATCCGCCAGTTTCTTGCCCGCGCCACGGTGGATAAAACCGTTCCGGGCGGCAACGTCTATTTGATTAATGGTCCGTCGATGCAGATGGCTGGCCACGGCACCCATTCCAGCTGGCGCATGATCCGCCTGCCGGTCGGGCCGCTGATCGACGGAAAACCGGCCTATACCCTGTATCTGGCGCTGTCGATCGATTTTCACCTGCATTACATTAACGATTTGAAAAACAAGCTGATCATGACCGCCTCGATCATCAGCATGTTGATCATTTTTATCGTGCTGTTTGCCGTGTATAAAGGCCACGAACCGATCCGTAGCGTCAGCCGACAGATTCAGAACATCACCTCGAAAGATCTCGACGTCCGACTGGATCCCCGGTCGGTGCCTATTGAACTGGAACGGCTGGTGCTCTCGTTTAATCACATGATCGAGCGTATCGAAGACGTTTTTACCCGCCAGTCCAATTTTTCAGCTGATATTGCCCATGAGATCCGTACCCCTATCACCAACCTGGTGACGCAAACAGAAATTGTCCTCAGCCAGCCCCGTAGCCAGAAGGAGCTGGAAGAGGTGCTCTATTCCAACCTCGAAGAATTTAGCCATATGGCGAAAATGGTCAGCGATATGCTGTTTCTGGCGCAGGCCGATAACAACCAGCTGATCCCGGAGAAAAAAACGATCAATCTGGCGGATGAAGTCAGTAAAGTATTCGACTTTTTTGAGGCGCTGGCGGAAGAACGGGAAGTCGGGTTGCAATTTGAAGGGCGTCCATGCCTGGTATCCGGCGATTCAGGTATGCTGCGCCGGGCGATCAGCAATCTCCTCTCCAACGCGATGCGCTACACGCCATTGGGCCAGAGCATTACCGTCCGGCTGACAGAGGCGGACGAACAGGTGCACATCATCATTGAAAACCCGGGAACACCTATCCCTGCCGAACATTTACCACGGTTGTTTGATCGCTTTTATCGCGTGGATCCATCCCGCCAGCGTAAAGGCGAAGGCAGCGGCATCGGACTGGCGATCGTGAAATCGATTGTGACCGCACACCACGGAAAAGTGTCGGTGACGTCGGATACAAACATGACCCGGTTTACGTTGAGTTTACCGAAAGAGTGGGTCTGAGATCCTACCGGATTCGAATACAGGCCATATAACCATTGTTATTAGAGCATTTTTAGCAGTTCGAAAAACGCCGAAGCCCACAATCGTATTTCGCTAAAAACACCCGTGATTTCGAGCCTGGTTATGGTAACGATGAACTATCGCGCTACCAGTATCCCCGGATAATGCTTAGTGAAAATGTCATTCAGTTTTTCTACAAGTTCTGACCGCTTAAAGGTAATGTGCGCAGTCGTCATTCATTCGCGTTGCCCCCGCCAATGCTGTCGGTGAGTGCAAAAATATCACTGAGCTGATGAATAAGGATTTCTGTCAGGCTCAGCGCAGCATTACGTCCGGTGATGATGCGTTCAATGCTGGTGGAGCAAATCACGTCAGTGTAATCGGTTAACAGGGTCTATTCTGAGCTGATGGGATTAAGTGTGGTCACTAACTGTTCGGCGCGCCTCAGGCGCATTGCTGCGGATCTTGTCGGCGTTCCCTTCGATGTCGTCGTGACTTCCGAACAGGCTGATTTTTACAAGCCGCATCCTGAGCCGTATCGTCTGGCGTTGTGTAATACAGGCTTTGTTCCTGCCGAGGCTATATTTGTCGCAGGCTCTGCTTATGACATGCTTGGGACGCAAAAAGTGGGAGTGCCCACGTACTGGCATAACAGGGTTGGGCTGACAGCACCTGAAGGTGCGCCAGAACCTTTCACAGAGCGCGCCACGATCGACACGCTGTTGCAGGATATCGAATCCCTTGGCCGTTCTTAGGCTTCACCCTTTCTGATTGCAATAGGGATTGTCTCCCTCTCGCGCGGATCCGGACGTGTGCTGCTGGCCTGCAAAGAACGGGATCCGGTGAACCGCACCGGCTTTTTTGTCCGAGGTTTCTGACTTGATGATCCATCCATTTATCTAACGGGATGGAAATGTTCTGGGTTGCAGCGACACGAAACAATGAGAAACGCTTAAGACACAAAAAATGGGCATGGCATAAGGCTAATTTACTGATACCGTCCCCCTTTATCAGGTTATTGTTCAGAAAGAAAAATCTGAATTTTATAAAATTTACCCGGTCAGATTACGAATTACGGCTGCTACCCTCTCGTAACACTGTTTTTTTAACAAATTTTCATATCTAACGAAAAAACAAAAAAAGAATAATACAATCATAACGTTGTGTTTTTTACATGATATAAAAATGGAGATTATTAATTCATAACAACAACTTAGAAAAATATCATTATATACAATCACTTAAATTAAAATTACAAACCACGCCCATTACTTTTTAGCAAATTGTGCTCTCGGGTGACTACTTCCAGCCTCATCTAATGTTTGTAATATTCTTATTGTCAGATGCAAATATCTCAACCTCAAAAGAGCAAGTGAGTGATATTTCCTGAAAAGACGCCCCTCATTTAAAACGACCACCAGGAATTATATAACTGGTTTGTCCAGCTGCGTTAATATTACTTTTTTAACATTTTAGCGCTGCTTGACTCTCTTTTAACACAGTGCAAAACTGCTATTGGGGAATAGCAAAAGGACAGATCCATAAAACCATTTCAACTGGTAGTGTGTCGATATCATAAACAGAAAAAGAAAATGTCTTTATGATACTTTCTTATTTGTTCCCTTGTTGTTTTATTTTACAGAGGTCGTAGAAATGTAGACCATTCTCCGAGAATGCAGTTTGTCAGCAGACTGCAATACGTAATGAGTAGTTATATTTGCCGACCAGGCACCGTTCAGGTGCCTGTAAGGGCAGTAATGTCATTTCATTACCCCTTATATAAAACCTTAATGTAGGTAATAGGAAATATAACTACCCTCTCTAAGATTATTTTTTTCGTGCTTCAGATATTGAGAGGCACCGGAAGTCTTTTATCGCTCTTACGGAAAAGAAAGCATTCGCTTGAACAACAAAAAAAACATAAAAAATCACCAACGAGTATATAGCATGGAACAACTTAAAATTCGCAATATCAATAATTCTTGGGGGCTGATTTCAGTACCGGAGAATGACTCTGGAAGAGGCAATAATCTCATCCGGACAAATAAAAAGACTGCGCCAATGATGCGTAGTGGTACAGGGAAGGCACAGTACAGTGACAGAGCCGACACCTGTGTAGTCAGTATTGGCACGGTATAAGAGGTGTCTACTATGAACAAAATCTATCGCGTAATCTGGAACAGCACCTTGATGCAGTGGGTTGTCACCTCTGAATTCGGACGAGCCAGAATCAAAAGAGCAGTCAGTAAGTCTGTGAAGGCGGCTGGTTTGATGGTTGCAATGTCGGCCGGAGCTTTAGCCACCACCTGTGATGTTGCTACCTTTAGCTGTCAATTAGATGATGCCTGGACACCTGTCGCAAACAGCAACCAAAACGGTGCTGCAGTTATTTCTGACGGGAATACATGGTCGGTTTCTGGGTTGTCTTCGTGGACCAGAGGGGGGGCAACATATACAGCTTTGAGCACCCTTCAGGAGGCCCTTGATGAAGGGTATAGCGTAACGCAAAACGGCAATGTTGTTACATCCTTGCCCGCGGCAGGTAGCAAGATAATTTATCCGGGCCTGACCCAGGCTATTACCGTCTACGACCCCATCACAGCGAGTAACAAAACCGTGATGGTCTACAGTTCAAATGCATTTACTGAACGCGATGCCTATAAATTTAATTCTGGCCTTGCGTTTGTTCTTCCTGCGGCCACTCCATATATTGACACCCGTCTGGCTACTGTTAATAGTGGTACTGCCAATTTATCCCTTAACGAGAATCAATACAATATTGGAGAGACAAGAAATACATCCATAGTTTATGTTGATGGTACTACGGAGAATAATGCGAGAGCTAACTGGAATTCGAAGCAAATAATCTCATCCTCTTCTCCGGCTGACTTGTCACCATATACATCTCCAAGTAGTTTTGATGTTCAGACTGACAGTTATTCCGGAACATTCACTGCATTTGATGGTTCAACACACACAGTCAATTCCTTAAGCGATTTTAAAATCTGGAATGACTGGGTCATCAATAAGCTGTCTTCTGGCGATTTGAACTATTCCAGTTATGATGCTGAACTGAAGAAAGCGTACACATCTTCCAGTCAGGCTTATCAGTTTTCTCAAATTCCTGACGGATTTGATGTTTCTGTTTATGGTGATGGCGAAACGTCATTTTTTCACGCCAATGGGAGTAATGCAATCGTTAATGTTACCAGCGAGGGCTCAATTTCTTTAAACGTTGGTAGTTCCACAACATTTATATTATTCCAACTGGATAATGGGGCGACAGGAATTATCGATGGCAAAGCTGCTTCAACTGGCAGAGTTGCACATGTTAATAGCGGTTCCACACTTATAAATAATGGGTGGCTCGGATTAGGCAGCGACGAAATTGATGGAGCTTACGGCAATCTGGGCGTGTTAGTAGATGGTAACAATAGTACATTCGCAAATAATGAGAACGGTATATATAGTCTGTCACCACGTTTTGTCTATACAAATAAAAGTCAGAACGGAACTGTTCAGGGTGTGGTAATACAAAATGGAGCTGATGCAGAAAACACAGGAGCAATGAACACTGGTTACTGGGATAATGCTGTCGATAAATTTCAGACAGGAAGTGTTTTTGTAGCCCGAGTTTACAACGGTTCTAATTTCGTTAACGAGGCTGGAGGTAATATCAATTTAGGTTACACCCAGGACGGTAGCGACGAAGCATATCTGAATACTGACAGCACAGCGATTCGTACTGAATCTGGAGCCCGCGGAGATAACCAGGGGACAATCACGCTGAGCACTATGGCTAATGGTGTCTATGGCCTTTGGGCTATCAACGGAACAACGTCTCTGACCAATAGTGGTGTTATCAACGTCAACAGCAACGGCAGTGATGGTGATTTTGTTCCCTCTGAAAGTATTGGTATTTACTCTCTCAGCAGAACAGCCGGTACCGTAACCAGTTCAGGCACCATTAACCTTAATGGCGTGAATAACACCGGGATCAAAGCTGTTTCCGGCGGCAAGGCGTCATTATCCGGTTCGCTGAATATTAACGGAGGTGCAGAACTGGCCACCGGGCTGCGTAACTATGGTGTCTGGTCTGAAGGAACGGGATCACAGGTTGACATTTCCGGCCAGGTTAACCTTGGTGGTGATGGGGCCATCGGTGTTCATGCCCGTGCTGGCGGTAATGTGACCATTTCCGGAGCCGGAGATGTGAACTTCAGTAACGGCACCAACCAGCTTGGCTACTACGTCTACGGACCGACCGCCTCCATCACCAACAATGGCACCGGCACGCAGGATGTGAGCACTGAAGACTCCGTGCTGTTCCGTGTTGACGGTGGGGCCGACTTTACCGGCGGTGCCGGTGCCGCCTCGGTACTGACGGCCTCCGGTCAGGGTTCAACCGCGGTGGTCGCGAACGGCAAGGACTCTGCCTCAGGCAATGTGTCGGCCTTCAACTCCGGCGGCATGACCCTTAACCTGTCCGGGCAGGATGCCACCGGTGTACTCATCCAGGGCGGCGCGCAGGGCAAGATCACGTCGAATGCCACCCTCAACATGACCGCCAACGGCGCGGTGGCGGGGATTGCGGACGGCCAGGGCTATGACATTAATGGTAAGGCGCTGGGAACCCCGGTTGCGGGCGTGCTGGCGAATGCCGCGCTGGCGGCAGGGGCGACCGGTTTTGGTACAGGCACCCTTCTGGTTGCTGAAGCGGCGCTGAACTCGGCGCTGGATGCGGTCACTGGCTACATTGCCCGTAACGGGGCGGAAGTCAGCAACGCCGGGAACATTGTGTTCACCGGTGAAGACACCACCGGTCTGCTGGTTGAAGCCGGTGCCCGCGGGGACAACACCGGCAGTATCACCGTCGGGGCAGGCGGCACCGGTATCGTGGCGCAGGATGCGACCGGCGCGAATACCACCGTGGTTAACAACTCAGGGAATATCGTGCTCAATGGCGGTAGTGTGTCTGAGCGTACCACCGGCATTATTGCCAGTGGCGCGAATACCACTGTCAACATGACCGGCGGTACCGTGACCCTGAACGGTACCGGTGCCACCGGGGTACGCGCCACTGACGGGGCGACAGTGAACCTTTCCGGTACCGCCACCCCTGATTTCTCTGACACCGCCACCGACCAGATACTGTTTGCACTGTCCGGTACGGGCTCCACCATCAATACCGACGTCCCGGCCGGTACCGTGCTGGATGCGTCCGGCATCCGTTCCACCCTGTTCCGTCTGGAAGACGGGGCGACAATGGACGGCGATATCCAGGTTGCCGCCAGCGGCCAGGAAGCGACGGCGCTCTATGCCACCGGCCCCGGAACCCACGCCACGATCGGCAGCGGCAGTGCGCTGGATATCAGCGGCGCAGGCGCCACGGGGGTGATTGCCTCCGGCGAGGCCACCATTGACATCGAAAGCGGTGCCTCGCTTGCCCTGACCGGCACCGGCGCACGCGCCGGGATTGTGGACGGCAACACCTACGGTTCTGACGGTTCGCTGATTTCCACCAACAGTGGGGCAGTACTGAACAACGCGGCCACCATCACCTCTTCGGTCAACGGTGCCACTGCCTTTACCGCGCAGAACAGCGGTACCCTTGATAACAGCGGCGACATTGTCCTCACTGGTACCGAATCAACGGCGGTGAAGGTGCTGGGCGGTGAAGTCGGTAACAGGGGCAATATCACCGCTAACGGTACCGCACTGTATGTCGGTGCCGGTGACCAGGGGCAGGCCTCTTCGGTGACCAACAGCGGCACCGTGCTGGCAACGGACGGGACTGCGGCCATCAACCTGGCCGCCGGGGCGCTGAACCTGGTCGGCAGCGGCGTGGGCACGGTTGAAGCCCGCGGCACGGCTGATGGTGTGCTGGTAAGCACCGGTGCCACCGGGCTTGATGTGAACGGGGCACACATTATCGTTAACGCGGCAGGCGCCACGGGGAACGGTATTGAGAACGCCGCGAACCTGACCGACCTGCAACTGACGAACACCACCATTGACGTGGCGAACGGTGCCGGGGTACGTACCGCGGTCACCATCGACAAAACCAACAGCGGTCTCATCACCGTCAGCGGTAACGGTGAGGGGATTGCGTTCGAAAATGCCGACGGCAGCGCCACCACCGGTAACCTCGACCTGTCCGGCTCCTCCGGCCTGACCATTAACGTCACCGGCGCGGGCGGTACCGGCATTTATGCCAACACCACCGGCACTGTGGACACGGCGGCGTACGTCACCGTGGGCAACGCGGCGGGCGGCCCTGCCCTGAAACTGGGCAGCGGCGTCACGTCTGCCACCAACCGCGGCATACTGGAATCGGCCAGTGCCACGGCCTCCACGGTTGATACGGCGAATGCCACCACCTTCACCAACGCGGACACCGGGGTGATTACCGCCTCCGCCGCCGGCACACCGACGCTGGCGATGAGCGCGGCAAATGCCACGATGAACAACGCCGGGCTGATTAACGGTGACGTGGTGATGAACGGGGCGAATGCCACGGTGAACAACACCGGCACCGTCAGTAACAACATCACCACAAGCAGCGGCAATAACGCGGTGACGGTGGACGACGGTATCGTGGGCGGCAACATTGCGCTCAACGGCAACGGCACCAACACTGTCCTGCTGACAAACGGCGCGGATGTGAACACCGTCAGCGGCTCTGCGGGTGTGGATATGGTCACCGTACTGGGCAACGGCAACACCTTTAACGCCCTGAACGGCGGTAGCGGTAACGCCACTGTGTTCTTTAAGGGGGTGACTGAAGGCTTCACCATGGACGGCACCGGTACGCAAATCAACAACTACAACCTGGTGAACCTGCGTGAGGCGTCCCTGTTCACGCTGAATAGTGGTTATGCGCTGGGCGGTAAACCCACCGGTGGCGCAGCGTTTGATATCGATGCCACCTCGGTTCTGGCGGTGAACAGTCCCGTTGACCGCACCTTCACCAACAGACTGACCGGCACCGGAACCATGGCGGTGAATGCCAGCGGGGCGGCGTTTAACTTTGCCACCACCACCGGCAGCACCTTCGCCGGGACCGTGGACCTGAGCAACGCGACCCTGTCGCTTGACGGTGTGAACACCACGGCCATGACGAATGCCACCCTGAACGTGAATACCGGCAGCTTCACCACGGTGGGTGACGGTGAACAGGCGATTGGCGGGCTCAGCTTTGAGGGCGGCTATATGGCCTTTAACGCCACCGCGCCGCATGACATCGTGGCCGCCAGCCATGTGACGGTGAACACGCTGGATGCCTCAGGCAGCGGCACGGTACAGGTGAACATTCCCGACCCGTATGTACCGGAAATAGCGACGGACACCACCTCGTCCCTGATGACCCAGGATGACGCCAACGTTGGTGTACAACTGGTCAGCGCAGCGAACGTCACCGGCAGCGGGGGTAACCTGACACTTGTGGACCAGTACGGCCTCGACATCCCGGCTGCGATGCAGGTCGATATTGCCCAGGGCGGGAACACCGTGGCGAAAGGTACCTACGATTACCGCCTGACCACCGCACCAGGTGACGGCCTGTACGTGAACTACGGCCTGACAGAGCTTGAGTTGCTGCAGGACCAGACCCTGACCCTTGACGGAACCCCGGGGGCCACCGGCGCGGCAGCAGACCAGTCTGCCCGCATCACCGGCAGCGGTAATCTGACTGTCATCACCTCCGACAGCGACGTGCTGTCGCTGTCGAACAGCAGCAACGATTACACCGGCAGCACCACCGTGGTGGGCGGCACCCTACGTACCGACGTGGACGGCGCGCTGGGCGACACCGCAAAACTGGCGATTAACAGCGACGCGAAAGCGGACCTGAACGGCACCGCCCAGACCGCAGGCGAGCTGGCCGGCGATGTCAGTTCAGTCCTTGATGTTAACGGCGGCTCGCTGAGCCTGGCAAACGGCGGCTACAGCAATGGCAGCCTGACCGGCAGCGGTAAGCTGAACGTGGACGGCGGCGTGCTGGCCATCGACGGTGCCAACAGCAACCTGAGCGCCACCACCACCATCAGCAGCGGTGCGGAAGTCGTCATCAACGATGCTCAGGGTGCGGGTACCGGGGCCATCGCCGATGAAGGGACCCTGACGCTGGACGGTGCAACCGGCACACTGGCAAATAATATCAGCGGTACTGGTCATGTTGACGCGACTAACACCACAAACGCCGCCGTCACCGGTGACAACAGCGGCTTCAGCGGCCTGTTTAACATTGATGACGGCAGCAACCTGACCGTCAACAAACAGAACCACCTCGGTACCGCATCCGTCAACGATAACGGTCTGCTGACCGTGAACACCGGCAGCGACTGGACACTCAGTAACAGTGTCAGCGGCAGCGGTGACCTGACCAAAGCCGGTACCGGCACCCTGACCCTAACACAGGACGCTGCGGCGTACACTGGCACCACCGGCATTAACGCCGGTGAACTGGCGCTGGGCAGTGACGCGGACTCCGCCGTGGATATGGCGAGTGGTCTGGTGAACGTGCACAACGGAGGCACCTTCACCGGTTACGGCAGCACCGCCGGGGATGTGAACGTCATGCAGGGCGGTACCATGCAGATGACCGATTTTCTGGTCGGCGGCAGCCTGACCAACAGCGGCTCAGTCCTGCTGACCCGTGAAGACGGAACGCCGGGTAACACCCTGACGGTGAACGGCAACTACACCGGGAACAACGGTCTGCTGGCGCTCAACACCGTACTTGGCGATGACAGCTCAGTGACGGACAAACTGACGGTAGAGGGCGACACGGCTGGCAATACCCGTGTCAGCGTGACCAATACCGGCGGGACCGGTGCACAGACGGTGAACGGTATCGAGGTCATCCAGGTCGACGGCAACTCAGCGGGGAGCTTCGCCCTGACCACCGGGACCGTGGAAGCCGGGGCCTACGTCTATACCCTGGCGAAAGGGGCCGGAGCAGCGGCGAAGAACTGGTACCTGACCAGTAAATGGAAAGACAGCACACCGCCGCAGGATGAGCCAGATCCGATTGACGTTGACCCGTCGGAACCGACACCACCGGTAGTCGATCCGACCGCCCCGGACGCGCTGCGCCCGGAAGCCGGCAGCTATATCAGCAATATCGCGGCAGCCAACACGCTGTTTCACCACCGCCTGCACGACCGTCTCGGTGAACCGCAGTACACCGATGCGCTGTATAACGGTGAGGAGAACGTCAGCAGCATGTGGATGCGCCACGTCGGCGGTCACGAACGTTCATCTTCCGGTGACGGCCAGCTGCAAACACAGAGCAACCGCTATGTGCTGCAGATTGGTGGCGACATCGCGCAGTGGAGTTCTGACGGACTGGACCGCTGGCACCTGGGCGTGATGGGCGGCTATGCGAACGAGCACAGCAACACCCGCAGCGACCGTGTTGGCTACGGCTCTGACGGACGCGTCAGCGGCTACAGCGCCGGTCTGTACGGCACCTGGTACCAGAACGATGCGGACAAAACCGGCATGTATGTGGACAGTTGGATGCTGTACAACTGGTTTGACAGCAGCGTGGAATCAGACCACCGGGACAGCGACAGCTACAAATCGAAAGGTCTGACCGCATCCGTCGAAGCGGGTTATACCCTGAAAGCCGGAGAGTTTTACGGCAGCGAGGGCACACTGAACACCTGGTATGTGCAGCCGCAGGCGCAGGTCACCTGGATGGGCGTGAAGGATGATGCGCATCGCCGTAAAGACGGAACCCGCATCGAAACGCAGGGCGACGGCAATATTCAGACTCGCCTCGGGGTGAGAACGTATCTGAGCAGTCACCACAAAATGGATGACGGTAAACAGCGTACCTTCCAGCCATTCGTGGAAGTGAACTGGATCCACAATACGGAAACCTGGGGCGTGAAGATGGACGGGACAAAAGTCAGCCGCGATGGCGCGCGTAATCTGGGCGAAGTCCGCACCGGGGTGGAAGGCAAGCTGAACGACCATCTGAGCGTGTGGGGCAACGTGGGTGTGCAGATGGGCGATAAAGGCTACAGTGATACCCAGGGCATGGTGGGGGTAAAATACAGCTGGTAAGTCATGTGTCTGAAATAGGCGGAGCCGGGAAACCCGGCTCCGTTTTTCGTGAAATCACCGGAGCCGTAATCAGGAATATGCATTTATCAGGAAGAGAGATGATGTCAAAAACAAAGCAGGAATGGCTTTTCCAGTTAAGGAAATGTACCTGTCAGGCAACGCTGGATAAAGTCATCGAAAAAAATAACGATGAACTGACAGAAGATGAACTGGCGAATTTTTACGCAGCAGCCGACCACCGACTGGCGGAGATAATAACGAACACCCTGTATGACAAAGTGCCGGCAGCCGTATGGTCGCTGGTTCGTTAAAAAAGAGGTGGTTTTTTTATATCTTCCGGGCATCCTCTCGCTTCAAGCGAGCCTCATCCAGAGATATATCAGGATTAACACCGACAGGGAATTTTTTCTCATTTCAGGGAATATAACGGATAAAAAGCGAATTCAGTAGAGGTGTATTGACTTCGAAATGGCGCCCCCTACAGGATTCGAACCTGTGACCGACGGCTTAGAAGGCCGTTGCTCTATCCAGCTGAGCTAAGGGAGCATTGAACAGCAATGCGGGTGATACAAAACTGGTCGGTATTATACGTTCACAACCTTAGCGGTCAATGGCTTTCCTCTCAACTGCTTGAGTTATGAGCATCCCGTCTGTTTGCAGGGCAAATACCCTTCAGATAACCCTCTAAAACAACGCCAATAGTAAGCGGTAACTGACAACCGCCTTCACTTCTGACAAAATAGCGCCATCCCCTTTGACGTGAAGTAACAGATGGAATCCTCTCTCTGATGGCAGCAAAGATTATTGACGGTAAAACGATTGCGCAGCAGGTGCGCTCTGAGGTTGCTCAAAAAGTTCAGGCGCGTATTGAGGCCGGGCGTCGAGCCCCTGGCCTGGCGGTAGTGCTGGTAGGCAGCAACCCGGCTTCGCAGATTTATGTGGCAAGCAAGCGTAAAGCCTGTGACGAAGTGGGATTCGTCTCCCGCTCGTATGACCTGCCGGAAACCACCAGCGAGGCGGAACTGCTTGAGCTGATTGATACGCTCAACGCCGACAACACTATCGACGGTATTCTGGTGCAGTTGCCACTTCCGGCAGGCATCGATAATGTCAAAGTGCTGGAACGAATTGATCCGGATAAAGACGTGGACGGTTTCCATCCTTACAACGTCGGTCGCCTGTGCCAGCGCGCCCCGCGTTTGCGCCCCTGCACGCCGCGCGGGATTGTCACCCTGCTCGAACGTTACAACATCGATCTCTATGGTCTGAATGCGGTCGTGATCGGTGCCTCTAACATCGTGGGTCGTCCCATGAGTATGGAACTGCTACTGGCCGGTTGTACCACTACGGTGACCCACCGTTTCACCAAAAATCTGCGTCATCACGTTGAGCATGCCGATCTGCTGATCGTTGCCGTCGGGAAACCGGGCTTTATTCCAGGTGAGTGGATCAAAGAAGGCGCGATCGTGGTTGATGTCGGCATCAACCGTCTGGAAAATGGCAAAGTCGTCGGCGACGTGGTATTTGAAGACGCTGCCGCACGTGCCTCGTACATTACGCCCGTACCGGGCGGCGTGGGGCCAATGACGGTCGCCACACTTATCGAAAACACGCTACAGGCGTGCGTTGAATATCACGATCCTCAGGACAATTAATATGGCAACCTTTTCTTTAGGCAAGCATCCTCACGTTGAACTGTGCGATTTGCTGAAACTGGAAGGCTGGAGTGAAAGCGGCGCCCAGGCGAAAATGGCGATTGCCGAAGGTCAGGTAAAAGTTGACGGCGCGGTAGAAACCCGCAAGCGCTGTAAAATCGTGGCCGGCCAAACCGTGAGTTTTGCCGGACAGACCATCACCGTAACAGCCTGAGCGGTCTGACACCTCAACCCGATCTCTCTTTCGGAGATGTCGGGTTGAGGCTCCCCTTCTCCTCCCCTATCACCCTAGGACCATAGCGGTTAATTATCGATCAACTTCAAAGAATCACGATTTCATTTGATGAAGCGTGAAATTTCAGTTGCGCAAAATCCACGCCTTCATCACGATAAGTAGAACGTTCTACTATAACGTTCTACTTACAATAACAGCGTCAATAAAAACGCTACTCGGGGGAATCAGCATGAGTCTGATATCAGGGTTTGTTAAATCGTTGTCTAAATTATCAATGATTGGTCGCGCTTTAATGCTGCCAATTTCACTACTTCCTGCTGCGGGCCTGCTGCTGGCCTTCGGAGATAAATTCCATCTGCCGCTGATGATGAACGCAGGCGGCGTTATCTTTGATAACCTGCCGATGTTGTTTGCTATCGGCTCTGCCGTCGGTCTCGCTTCAGAATCGGGTATTGCCGCGCTGTCGGCGGCGGTCTCCGTGTTTGTCACCAATATCACCATCAGTACGGTGCTGAGCATCACGCCGGAGATGGCCTCCCAGGGCGGCAAATACGCGATGGTGGTCGGAATCCCGACCCTGCAGATGGGCGTCTTTGGCGGTCTGATCTGCGGTATTCTCGCCGCCTGGTGTTACAACCGCTTTCACACCATGCAGTTGCCGGAATTCCTCGGTTTCTTCTCTGGTAAACGTTTTGTGGCCATCGCCACCGCGTTTCTCTCCTTCGTACTCGGTCTGCTGCTGCCCTACGTCTGGCAACATATTCAGTCCGGTATCGATGCGCTCTCGGTGGTGGTTAACGGCGATAATCAGGCGGTCTCAACCTTTATCTTTGGCCTGGTTGAACGCGCGCTGATCCCGCTCGGTTTACATCACATCTGGTATCCCTCTTTCTGGTATTCCTTTGGGGATTACACCACTCAGGCCGGCCAGGTGATCCACGGCGATCAGACCATCTGGTTCAAAATGCTGGAGGAAGGGGTCAAATCCTTCAGTAGCGATACCTATCAAAACGCCGGTAAGTTTATGCAGGGCGAGTTCCCGCTGATGCTGTTCGCGCTGCCTGCGGCATGTCTGGCGATGTATCACGAAGCACACACGAAGAATAAGAAAATTGCCGCCGGTATTCTGTTCTCGGCGGCGCTCACCTGCTTCCTGACAGGGATCACCGAGCCGGTTGAGTTCACCTTTATCTTCGTGGCACCGATTCTGTACGTCTTCAACGCCGTGATGGCGGGTCTGGCCTATATGACCATGTACCTGCTGCATGCGCATATTGCCAAATCGTTCTCCGCCGGTTTCATCGACTACCTGTCGTTTGGCATTCTGCCGTCCTTCAATGGTTATCAGACCAACTTCCTGAACGCCATTATCATCGGTGTGCCGATGGCGCTGATTTACTACTTTACCTTCCGCTTTGTCATTCGCCGTTTCGATATCAAAACGCCAGGTCGAACCGAAGTGACCGCCAATGCCAACGACAAGACGGATACGGAAATTGCCACTGAAATCATCGGCCTGCTGGGCGGTGCGCAAAATATCGACTCCGTCGGCTCCTGCATCACCCGTCTGCGTCTGGAAGTGGCGAAAAGCGACGTGGTCGATAAAGACGGTCTCAACGGCCTCGGCGCGCGCGGCGTGGTCTTTGTCGGCGACAACGGTATCCAGGTGATTTTCGGTGCCAGAGCACAGTTTATCGCCCAGACCATGTCCACGATGATCGGCAAATAATAAGATGTCTGAGTGACACGTCTCCTGTACGCTGGGAGACGTTGTTGCATCAGGCTGATAACCGGTAATTTTCAGGGAGCGATTTTGAAGAAAGTCAGCATTATTGATGTGGCAAAGCTGGCAGGCGTTTCGGTCTCAACCGTTTCGCTGGTGCTACGCCAGAAAGGGAAAATCTCAGAGGCAACCATTGAGAAGGTTCATGCCGCCATCAATACGCTTGGCTATGTCCATAACATCGCCGCGGCGAATCTTCGCGCTAACACCTCTAATTTGATCGGCCTGATCCTGCGCGATTTTAGCGACAGCTTTTCCATCAAGGTAATGGCAAGCATTGTTCAGGAACTGGAAAAAAACGGTTTTATGGTTTTTCTCGGCCAACCGCTTAACGATGGCGATCACCTGGAGCGCTGTCTGCTGTCGTTTAAGCAGCAGGGCGTCGCCGGGGTGATTTACCTCGCCTCTGATAATCGCGCCTCAACATTGCCAGAGAAAATCCGCCACTGCCCGCTACCGCTGGTGGTGGTGTCTCAGTCGCTACTGGAAGACAAATGCGATCTGGTGATGCGCGATAATCGCCAGGCCGCGAATCTGGCGACCCGCTACCTCATCGAGCGCGGGCACCGTAATATCGCCTATATCGGCGGTCAGGAAGGCTGCCACATTCGTGAGCAACGACTGCTGGGTTTTCGCAGCGCGATGACGCAGAACGGCCTGGTGTATCGCGAAGAGTCCGCACCAGCCTGTAGTGACGACACTCAGGCGGCGGGGCTCGCCACACGCCAGTTACTGGAAAAAAACAACACCTTCACCGCCCTGCTTTGCCATTCTCCCGCCGCGATGATTGGCTCGTTCTCCGGCATTCATCAGGTTGGGCGCACGGTCGGGAAAGATGTTTTCCTCACGCAACAGGTTGCCCTGATTGGGTTCGAAGACATGCTCCACGTGAATCTGACCTCGCCGTCATTGACCTATGTTTCATCCGCCAGTGAAGAGACCGGACGCCAGGCGGCAGTCCTTATGATGCGCAAACTGAAAGAGCCGGCGCTACAAATCCAGCGCATTACCCTTTCCGGTCAACTGGTCGTGCGCGAATCGGCATAAATTCGGAATTCACCCGCCTCCTCTCCCCGCTTGCCACTGCTATATTGCTATGATTTGCCAGGGATAATGACAATGCCTACCGTTATCACGCACGCCGCCGTCCCGATTTGCCTTGGGCTGGGTCTGGGACTGAAAGTCATTCCTCCACGTTTACTGTTTGCCGGGATCGCGCTGGCAATGCTACCGGATGCCGACGTCCTTTCATTCAAACTCGGCGTGTCCTACGGGAACGTGTTCGGACACCGAGGGTTTACCCATTCTCTACTGTTTGCGTTGGTGGTTCCGCTGCTCTGCGTGTGGATGGGGCGGCGATGGTTTAAAGCCGGGTTAATGCGCTGCTGGTTGTTTTTGACGGTTTCGCTGCTGTCGCACAGTCTGCTGGACGCAATCACTACCGGCGGCAAAGGAGTTGGCTGGCTGTGGCCGTGGTCGGACGAGCGCTTTTTCGCACCATGGCAGGTGATAAAAGTCGCGCCGTTTGCCCTGTCGCGCTACACCACGCCGTATGGGCATCAGGTGATTATGTCCGAGTTACTGTGGGTGTGGTTGCCGGGTGTACTGCTGATGGGGATGCTGCGGTGGTACCGGAAGCATTGAATTGCCGGATAACGACGCAA
Organism: Citrobacter sp. CFNIH10; assembly: GCF_002934585.1. Taxonomy (NCBI): domain Bacteria; kingdom Pseudomonadati; phylum Pseudomonadota; class Gammaproteobacteria; order Enterobacterales; family Enterobacteriaceae; genus Citrobacter; species Citrobacter sp. CFNIH10. The sequence continues at coordinate 2,651,641 of NZ_CP026216.1, read as the reverse complement.
AACGTTTTATCCGGCACGGCTCAGGTATGTTGTCGACCGGATAAGGCGTTAGCCGCCATCCGGCAAGAACGTTACTTACGACGCCAGGTCGTCCCCTGCGGGCCATCTTCCAGCACGATGCCCATTTCGTTCAGACGGTCACGCGCCGCATCCGCCGCCGCCCAGTCTTTGGCTTTACGGGCATCCAGGCGCTGTTGAATCAGCGCTTCAATTTCCGCGACTTCACCGTCATCCGCCTGCGCACCGCTTTGCAGAAACGCTTCCGGATCCTGCTCCAGCAGTCCCAGCACGCCAGAAATCTTACGCAGATGTGAGGCCATCGCGTTCGCGGCGGACATGTCTTCGCCTTTCAGACGATTCACTTCGCGCGCCATGTCGAACAGTACGGAGTAGGCTTCCGGGGTGTTGAAATCGTCATTCATCGCCTCAACAAAGCGCGCTTCAAACGCCTCGCCACCGGCTGGCGCGACCGACGTATCCGTCCCGCGCAGCGCGGTGTACAAGCGCTCCAGCGCAGAACGCGCCTGCTTCAGGTTCTCTTCACTGTAGTTCAACTGGCTGCGATAGTGGCCGGACATCAGGAAGTAGCGCACGGTTTCCGCGTCGTAATACTTCAGCACGTCGCGTACGGTAAAGAAGTTACCCAGCGATTTGGACATCTTTTCGCGGTCAACCATCACCATCCCGGAGTGCATCCAGTAGTTCACGTACTCACCGTCATGCGCACAGGTGGACTGGGCAATTTCGTTTTCGTGATGCGGGAACATCAGATCAGAACCGCCGCCGTGGATATCAAAGTGATTACCCAGCTGTTTGCAATTCATCGCGGAACATTCAATATGCCAGCCAGGACGGCCTGCGCCCCACGGTGACGGCCAGCTCGGCTCGCCCTCTTTGGACATTTTCCACAGCACGAAGTCCATCGGGTTACGTTTCACATCGACCACATCCACGCGCGCGCCGGCCTGCAGTTGGTCCAGATCCTGGCGCGACAATTGACCGTAGTTTGGGTCGGTCGGGACATCGAACATCACATCGCCGTTATCCGCCACATAGGCGTGACCTTTAGCAATCAGCTGTTCAGTGATTTCAATGATTTCAGCGATATGGTGAGTCGCGCGCGGCTCCAGGTCCGGACGCAGAATATTTAGCGCATCAAAGTCGTTGTGCATTTCGGCGATCATACGATCCACCAGCGCCACAAAGCTTTCGCCGTTTTCATTTGCGCGTTTAATGATTTTATCGTCGATATCGGTGATGTTACGCACGTACTTCAGCTTGTAGCCCAGAAAGCGCAGATAGCGCGCCACCACGTCAAACGCCACAAACGTACGGCCATGACCAATATGACAGAGATCGTAAACGGTAATACCACACACGTACATGCCGACTTCCCCGGCATGAATGGGTTTGAATTCCTCTTTTTGGCGCGTCAGTGTATTAAAGATTTTTAACATCGAAGATTCCGTGTAAGACGTGTGTGGATAACAAAGTCTGTATAATACCCATAATTCGGACGGGAAGCAGCACACTTTGCGAGGTGATCGCAGCGTGCGGTTATGCTATAACACCTCCCTAACTCTGACCCTTAGTTGGGTTAAAGCACTACTATATCGGAACAGGATGCAAAAATGGTTACTTTCCACACTAATCACGGCGATATCGTAATCAAAACGTTTGATGATAAAGCGCCTGAAACAGTTAAAAACTTCCTGGACTACTGCCGCGAAGGTTTTTACAACAACACCATTTTCCACCGTGTGATCAATGGTTTTATGATTCAGGGCGGCGGTTTTGAGCCTGGCATGAAACAGAAAGCCACCAAAGACGCTATCAAAAACGAAGCCAACAACGGTCTGAAAAACACCCGTGGTACGCTGGCAATGGCGCGTACTCAGGCTCCGCACTCCGCAACGGCGCAGTTCTTCATCAACGTTGCCGACAACGACTTCCTGAACTTCTCCGCCGAAAGCATGCAGGGCTGGGGCTACTGCGTCTTTGCGGAAGTGGTTGAAGGGATGGACGTGGTTGACAAAATCAAGGGTGTTTCTACCGGTCGCAGCGGCATGCACCAGGACGTACCGAAAGAAGACGTCATTATCGAAAACGTGACCGTCAGCGAGTAATCGTGACGACACTGTTTATTGCAGATCTTCATCTCTGCACGGAAGAACCGGCGATCACCGCCGGTTTTCTGCGTTTTTTAGCGGGTGAAGCCCGTCAGGCCGACGCATTGTATATCCTGGGCGACCTGTTCGAAGCGTGGATTGGCGATGACGATCCCAACCCGTTACATCGTGAAATCGCTGCCGCTATTAAAGCGGTTGTTGATTCCGGCGTCCCCTGTTTCTTTATTCACGGTAATCGTGACTTCCTGATTGGCAAACGCTTCGCCTGCGAAAGCGGCATGACGTTGCTCCCCCAGGAAAAAGTGCTCAATCTGTACGGTCGCCGGGTGCTTATCCTGCACGGCGATACGCTGTGCACCGATGACGCGGGTTATCAGGCATTTCGCGCAAAAGTCCATCAACGCTGGCTGCAAACGCTGTTCCTCGCCCTGCCGCTGTGTATTCGCAAACGCGTGGCCGCCCGAATGCGTGCCGACAGTAAAGCTGCTAACCGCAGCAAATCGCTGGAAATCATGGACGTCAACCCACATGCGGTGATCGCAGAGATGGAAAAACATCATGCCCAGTGGCTGATTCACGGCCATACTCACCGTCCTGATGTCCACCCGCTCACGGCTAATGGCGAACCCGCCTTTCGCGTCGTGTTAGGTGCCTGGCATACGGAAGGATCGATGGTTAAAGTCACGCCGGACGATGTGGAACTGATCGCTTTCCCGTTTTGAGAAAAAGCCCCCTCATTATTGACTGGAATACTCGCGATGATCATTAGTGCCAGCCGTCGCACCGATATACCCGCTTTCAACAGTGAGTGGATGTCAATATTGCTACGCGACTTACAATCAACATCAAGCCAACAGCAATTTCAAAAAGCATGATCCACAGAGTCCCTTTTTGTCAGGGGGCACAGAGGGGGTTGATCCGCTTCTGTTAGAACCGGTACGTTTCCAGCGAAATCTGTTTTGACATCGCAGGAAGCCTTAAAATCCAGCTACGCAACCGTTTTCCTTGGCGTTGTATCGTGCTATTCTCTGTGGCCTCAAAAGCAGCGTGTCCCGCACCACAGGAGTTTTCAGACGCATGTCTTCCCGCAATAATCCGGCGCGTGTCGCCATCGTGATGGGGTCCAAAAGCGACTGGGCTACCATGCAGTTCGCCGCCGAAATCTTTGAAATCCTGGATGTCCCACATCACGTAGAAGTGGTTTCTGCCCACCGCACCCCCGATAAACTGTTTAGCTTTGCCGAAAGCGCCGAAGAGAACGGCTATCAGGTAATTATTGCTGGCGCAGGTGGCGCTGCCCATCTTCCAGGTATGATTGCGGCGAAAACGCTGGTGCCGGTATTGGGCGTTCCGGTACAAAGTGCGGCGCTGAGCGGCGTCGATAGCCTGTACTCGATCGTGCAGATGCCGCGCGGTATTCCGGTCGGTACACTGGCAATTGGTAAAGCGGGCGCGGCTAACGCGGCGCTGCTGGCGGCGCAGATTCTGGCGACGCATGATAAGGCATTGCATCAGCGCCTGAACGACTGGCGCAAGGCGCAAACGGATGAGGTGCTGGAGAATCCGGATCCGCGAGGTGCGGCATGAAACAGGTTTGCGTACTGGGCAACGGGCAGTTAGGCCGGATGCTCCGTCAGGCCGGTGAACCGCTGGGTATCGCCGTCTGGCCGGTGGGGCTGGATGCGGAACCGGCTGCCGTGCCTTTTCAGCAAAGCGTGATTACCGCAGAAATCGAGCGCTGGCCGGAAACCGCGTTAACACGTGAACTGGCGCGTCATCCGGCTTTCGTTAACCGTGATGTATTCCCAATTATTGCTGATCGCCTGACGCAAAAACAGCTTTTCGATAAGCTCGGCCTGGCGACCGCGCCATGGCAATTGCTGGCCGACAAAAGCGAATGGCCTGCTGTCTTTCAGCGTTTAGGCGAACTGGCGATCGTGAAACGTCGTGTCGGTGGTTATGACGGTCGTGGTCAGTGGCGTTTACGCGCCAGTGAAACCGATCAACTGCCTGACGATAACTACGGCGAATGCATTGTTGAGCAAGGCATTAATTTCTCGGGTGAAGTGTCGCTCGTTGGCGCACGCGCGCATGACGGCAGCACGGTGTTCTACCCGCTGACGCGTAACCTGCATCAGGACGGTATTCTGCGCACCAGCGTCGCCTTCCCTCGAGCCGACGCGAAGCAACAAGCGCAGGCCGAATCCATGCTTTCGGCCATCATGCAGGAGCTGGGTTACGTTGGCGTGATGGCGATGGAGTGCTTTGTTACGCCGGAAGGTCTGCTGATCAACGAACTGGCCCCGCGCGTGCACAACAGCGGTCACTGGACGCAAAACGGCGCCAGCATCAGCCAGTTTGAGCTGCATCTGCGGGCGATTACCGGCCTGCCGCTGCCGTCACCGGTGGTGGACAGTCCGTCGGTAATGGTGAATCTGATTGGCAGCGATCTGAACTACGACTGGCTGAAACTGCCGTTAGTGCATCTGCACTGGTACGACAAAGAGGTGCGTCCGGGGCGTAAAGTGGGTCATCTGAATCTGACCGACAGCGATACCGCGCGCCTGAGCGCCACGCTGGAAGCCCTCGCGCCGTTGCTGCCGCCGGAATACGCCAGCGGTATCTTCTGGGCGCAAACTCAGTTCAAGTAAGCCTAAAATGCGGGGAAGTTTAACTTATACTTCCCCGCCCTCTCCTTCCGCGCGTAAAATCCCGTCCATTGCTGTTTGTCTTCTTCAGGATTTCTCATGAACGATGGAACGGACTATCGCGCGATCCTTACTGCCGATACGCCCTTAATCGATGTCCGCGCGCCGGTTGAATTTCAGCAGGGTGCCATACCGGGCGCGATAAATTTACCCTTAATGAATGATGACGAGCGTGCCGCCGTGGGTACCTGCTATAAACGCCAGGGGCCAGAAGCTGCACTTGAGCTCGGTCATCAACTGGTCTGCGGCGAGATTCGCCAGCAGCGTCTGGCTGCCTGGCGCAAAGCCTGCCGGCAACACCCGCAAGGCTATCTCTGCTGCGCCCGGGGCGGTCAGCGTTCGCACATTGTCCAGCAGTGGCTACGTGAATCCGGCGTGGATTACCCGTTGATCAACGGTGGCTACAAAGCGCTACGCCAGGCCGCGATTGCCGCCACGGAAGAACAGGTCCAAAAACCGATCGTGCTAATTGGCGGCTGTACCGGCAATGGAAAAACACAACTGGTGCAAAAGCAGGAAAACGGCGTAGATCTTGAGGGATTAGCCCATCATCGCGGCTCCTCTTTTGGACGCACGCTGGAACCCCAGCTCAGTCAGGCCAGTTTTGAAAATCTGCTGGCGGTGACGCTGCTCAAAAAGCAGGCCACGCGCTGGGTGCTGGAAGATGAAGGCCGGATGATCGGCGCTAACCATCTGCCGGAATGCCTGCGCGAACGCATGACGCAGGCCGCTATCGCCGTGATTGACGATCCGTTCGGGCGCCGTCTTGAGCGTCTGCGGGAAGAGTATTTCGTGCGGATGCATCATGATTTCACCCATGCGTATGGCGAAGAGCCGGGATGGCAGGAATACAGCAACTATCTGCATCATGGGCTTTTTGCAATTCAACGGCGTCTGGGTTTGCAGCGGTTTAACGAGTTAACCGCCAGGCTGGACGTGGCGCTGGAGGCACAGCGTCAGACCGGCAGCACCGAAGTGCATTTCAGTTGGTTAGTGCCGCTGCTGGAAGAATATTACGATCCGATGTATCGCTATCAACTGGAAAAGAAAGCCGGACAGATTGCCTTTCGTGGAACATTTGAAGAGGTTGAGGCGTGGTTGCGCGGTTGAAAAACGCCGGAGGGTGATGATTTGTAGGCCCGGTAAGCGTTAGCGTCACCGGGCACAGCATCAGACTCAGAAGTCGTAACGCAGACGCACCAGGTTCATATCACCCAGGTTATCGGTGCTGGAGGTAAAGACGTGTTCGTAATCAACACGGAAACCATAATCCAGCTGGAAACTGATACCCACGCCGTTGTCGGTACGCAGGTAGTTGCGACCATTCACGTATTCAATACGGTCACCCATGAAGTACGGCTGAACGGATTTCAACGCATACTGGTTGATTGGGAATGTATAGCCCGCAAAGTATTCCAGACCCCACGCATCACCGGCAAAGTAGTCGTTAACAGACACTTTTTTGGTGGTCATAAAGTTCTGGTACCAGCCGCCGCCCAGTGAGAAGGTCCAGCTATCCGGGGTCCAGCTCAGGGCAGTACCCACGATGTTCTGATCGTACGTTTTGCTGCCGTTACCGCGCATTTCCGCACGGGTGTAGTTCCACGCCGTACCCCAGCTCAGATCGTCAGTAATGTGATAATCCGCACCCAGTGAACCACCGCCTTTACGCTTGTAGTTCAGGCCATTATTCGGGTTGTAGTCGTCGCTGAACAGATAAGATGCGTAGAGATCAACATCACCAACCGTTTTCTTATATTTCAGCATTTTGCGGGAACGGTAAGAACCATCATAGTCGCCGTTAATCCCGTTACCCGGTGCCTGACCAATCATGTCGTAGTCCCAGATATCGGTTTTCGCACCGACCACATCGTAGTAGATGCTGTTCTGTTGACCGAAGGTCAGCGTACCCCAGGTATCGCTCTTCAGACCGGTGTACAGCATACGACGCGTGGTGTCATGCGCGCCGTCAGCATAGTGGTTGTCCCAGTTGAACTGCGCCGGAATGTTAACGCCCAGCTCGTAGAAGCTGATCCAACTGATGTCATCAAACAGATAGTAATCTGCCGCGAAGCGGAAACGGGTACCGCCGTCGAAGCCATTACGTTTATAGCCATTTGCGCCGTCGTCGCCCGTCATGTTCTGGAACTGAGGACGAATACTCCCGCCAACGGTAAAGTTGAGACGGCTCAGCGGATTACCCGCCTGCGGATCTTGTTTCAGAACGGTTATTTCCGCCTGAGAGGCGAAAGACGTTAATGCCACTGCTGCGCCGATCGATGCCGCCAGCGCTGTTGTTTTTATAGTCATTATTTTTCCTTGATAGATTTCCTGCTAATTATTCAGCGCTTGAATATTAACTGGTATTAACACTGACGTGTTGGCGGGTTTTTAATGATTTGTGCCGTTAAACAGCGAGGGGTTATCAATTTATGCTACTAAGAAAGTACGCGCCAGCATAAAAACCGGCGCGTCATTATCGCGGGATTAAACAGTAAACTGACGGAACAACGCTTTCCCTTTCAGCAGACGGACACCGAGCCAGCCCCCGCAAAGAGAAAGTAAAAGCGCGCCGCAAAGAGGCAGGACAATCCACAAGCGCCAGTCAGGTTCCCACGGGAAGTCAAACACCTGCGTTTGCAGCACCGCCAGCGCGGTTTCCGCGCCGATGGACGCCACCAGCCCGGAGACCAGCCCCAGCATGGCAAATTCACACCACAGCGTAGTGCGCAGGAGTTTTTTGCCCGCGCCTAACGTACGCCAGACCACCAGTTCCTGATGGCGCTGGCGCATGCCGACCTGCACCTGCGCCAGTAGCAACAGCATGCCGCAGGCGGTTACCAGCACAACCATGACCTCCAGCGCCCGGCTAACCTGCTCCAGCACCTGCCCTACCTGCTTAAGGATCGCGCCGATGTCTAACAGGCTAATCGTCGGGAACTCACGATTAAGTTGCGTCAGCATGCCGTTGCCGTTTTCCCAGCGGAAGCTGGTCAGCCAGCTTTGCGGCTGACCATCCAGCGCGCCGGACGGGAAGATAAAGAAAAAGTTAGGGCGCAGGCTTTCCCAGTCGACCCGGCGCAAACTGGTCACCTTCGCGCTGAACGCCTGAGTGTCACCCATAAAAGTGACGCTGTCGCCGAGTGAAACGTTCAGCCGTTTTGCCAGTCCCTCTTCCATTGATACCTCGCCTTTTTCTGGCGGCCAGTTACCGGCGGTAATGGGGTTGTGATCCGGACGGGTATCCTGCCAGGTCAGATTCAGCTCACGATTCAGAGACTCATCTTGTCCCCCTTCTGTCGGCGTGTTATTTATCGCCGTCAACCGCGCCCGCACGATCGGGTAGAACGCTTCCGGGATCACCTGATGCTCGGAGAGAAATGCCTTCACCTGCGGCACCTGCTCCGGGGCAATGTTGATCAGAAAATAATTGGGACTTTCCGGCGGAAGCTGCTGCTGCCAGCGATCCAGCAGATCACCGCGTAAAACCAGCAGCAGCGCCAGTAGCATAAACGACAGCGAAAACGCTGACAACTGGCTCAGCGTCGACCACGGCTGACGTAGCAGGCGACTGACCGCGAGGCGCAGCGGCAACGACGACAGCGTTATCCCACGCAGAACGTTCAGCAGCATCCAGCCCAACACGCCGCACAGCAGCGCCAGCACGACCGCCCCCGCCAGCACCGCCCACAGCAACGGACTGCCGCCCATTAACCCGGCCAGTAACAGCACCACCACCACGGTCACGATCGGCAAATAGAATTTCAGCGGCCAGACGTTGGCCACCACGTCACGACGCAAGACGCGCAGCGGCTGGGTAGCTAATAACAAGCGATAGGGACGCAAACCGACCAGCAGCGAGATCACCGTCATGGTGCCCAACGCCCAGATCCACGGCCAGAAACTGGCAGGCGGCAGCGCGGCGGGCAGCACCGGTTTAAGCAGTACCATTAGCATCTTTTCGAATAACAGGCCGATCGCCCCGCCCGTCACGGCGGAAAGCGCCAGTACCATCAGCCACTGCCCGACAATCAGTTTTCGCAGTTGTGCCCTGCCCGCACCGAGCGTTTTCAGAATCGCCACCAGATCATAACGACTGCGACAGTAGTGATTCATCGCCACCGCCACGGCAGCGACGGCCAGCAGCAGTGTTAACAGTGCCGAAAGAAGAAGAAATTGTTGCGAACGCTCCAGGGATTTGCCTAGCGCGCCGTCGTCCTGTTCAAGTCCGTACCAGCGATGTTCCGGCTTCAGCTGCGGTAGTAGCCACTTTTCATAGCCGTCAAGCTGTTGCGGCGTGCCACCAAATTTATAGCGCCACGTGACGCGACTGCCGGGCTGCACGGCACCGGTTTTCGCAACATCCACTGTATTCATTAACAGACGCGGCGCCATCTGGAAGGGGTTAAAGCCGGAGTCCGGCTCCTGCACCACTTCCCCAGCAATGCGCAGCGTGGCGTCGCCGACATCAATAGTGTCGCCGATTTTCAGGTTCAGCAACGCCATCAGTCGCGGCGCCAACAGTACCGTTCCCTGCTGTGGCTTGAGCCCCGGCGGATTGGTTTCCAGCTCGCCGTACATCGGATAGATGTCATCGACCGCTTTGACGTTCGCCAGCTGTGGCGTATCGCCAGCAAAGGTCATGGTGGCAAAGGTCAGTTGTTCTCCGACCTTCAGACCGCGCTGACGCGCATCGTCAATCCACGCCTGCGGCACCTCGCGTGAGCTGCGCAGTGCCCGGTCCCCCGCCATGAACTCGCGGCTTTGCTGACTTAACCCTTTTTCCATCCGGTCGCTGATGTTGCCCAGCGCCAACACGCAGGCCACCGCCAGACTCAGCGCCAGCCAGACAATCAACAGCGACGGCGAGCGCCATTCGCGCCAGAACCAGCGTGCGATCATGCCTCCTCCTGCAACTGTCCATTCACCAGGCGCAGTCGTCGGTTGCAGCGCGCCGCCAGTTGCGGATCGTGAGTCACCAGAATCAGCGTGGTGCCGTGTTCGCGGTTAAGCGAAAAGAGCAGATCGGCAATTTTCTCACCGGTCTGCCGGTCGAGGTTCCCCGTTGGTTCATCGGCAAATAGGACGTCCGGGCGACCATTAAAAGCGCGCGCCAACGCCACGCGCTGCTGCTCACCACCGGAAAGCTGCGCCGGAAGATGGTCCAGACGCTTGCCCAGACCCAGTTGTTCCAGCAGGGCTTTCGCTCCCGCTTTACTTTGTCCGCTGTTTTCGCCGCGCAGTAGTGCGGGAAGTTCGACGTTTTCCAGTGCATTCAGCGTGGGAATCAACATAAATGACTGAAAGACAAAACCGACATGCTGTGCACGCAGTTGAGCCCGGGCCTCTTCATCCATCTGATGCAACGGTTTCCCCACCAGATTGACGGCGCCCTCGGTGCCATCGTCCAGTCCGGCGAGGATCGCCAGCAGCGTAGATTTCCCTGAACCCGACTCGCCAATCAGCGCAATGGTCTCGGCGCGTTTGACAACCAGGTCAACTCCGGTAAGGATGGAAAGCTCGTGCTCCCCCTGACCGACGGACTTCTTAAGATGATGAACTTCAACAATGTTTTCCGCTGGCATTTGCCTTTCCTGTTCCTGATCCTGTTTACCTGTCGGGCCGCTGCGGCTGACACGTTGTTAATCCTCGGCGACAGCCTGAGCGCCGGGTACCGAATGTCCGCCAGTGCCGCCTGGCCTGCACTGCTCAACGACAAATGGCAGAGCAAAACCACCGTGGTGAACGCCAGCATCAGCGGCGACACCTCCCAGCAAGCGCTGGCACGCCTGCCTGCGCTACTCAAACAGCATCAACCGCGCTGGGTGCTGGTTGAGCTGGGCGGCAACGACGGGCTACGCGGCTTTGCGCCGCAACAGACCGAACAAACGCTGCGTACCATCGTGCAGGACGTGAAGGCGGCGAACGCCGAGCCGTTGCTGATGCAAATTCGCCTGCCCGCAAACTATGGCCGTCGGTATAATGAAACCTTTAGCGCGCTCTATCCAAAGCTCGCCAAAGAATTTGATATTCCTCTGTTACCCTTTTTTATGGAAGAGGTCTATCTAAAACCGCAGTGGATGCAGGATGATGGTATTCACCCTAACCGCGATGCCCAGCCGTTTATCGCTGACTGGATGGCGAAGCAGCTGAGTCCTTTAGTAAAACACGAGTCTTAATTCAACGGAGATCCTGACAGGTAAAGTTATGCAAAAATCGGTCTTAATAACAGGATGTTCCAGCGGTATCGGCCTGGAAAGCGCGCTTGAGCTGAAGCGTCAGGGTTTTCAGGTTCTCGCCGGCTGCCGCAAACCCGACGATGTCACGCGCATGAATAATATGGGATTCACCGGCGTATTGATCGACCTCGACTCGCCTGAGAGCGTGGATCGCGCCGCTGACGAGGTGATCGCCCTGACCGATAACTGCTTATACGGGATCTTTAACAATGCCGGATACGGCGTCTACGGTCCGCTGCCCACCATCAGCCGCGCGCAGATGGAGCAGCAATTTTCCGCCAATTTCTTTGGCGCTCATCAGCTCACGATGCGTCTGTTACCGGCCATGCTGCCGCACGGCGAAGGTCGGATCGTGATGACCTCCTCGGTGATGGGGCTTATCTCCACACCCGGACGCGGCGCCTACGCGGCCAGTAAATACGCGCTGGAAGCCTGGTCAGATGCGTTACGCATGGAGCTACGTCACAGCGGAATTAAGGTCAGCCTGATTGAACCCGGCCCTATTCGCACGCGCTTTACGGAAAACGTTAACCAGACCCAGAACGACAAACCGGTGGAAAACCCCGGTATTGCCGCACGTTTTACGCTCGATCCTGAAGCCGTCGTCGCCAAAGTGCGCCATGCTTTTATCAGCGATAAACCCAAACTCCGCTATCCCGTCACGCTGGTAACCTGGGCCGTCATGCTGCTCAAACGTCTGCTGCCGGGACGCCTGATGGACAAAATTTTGCACGGATGAGTTGAAGCGCACGCGTCAGCCCCCATGTAAAAAAGAAATCGACACAAGAGAGCGACTCCATGTCCACACAGAATATTGTCAACATTAACGAAGCGAACCTGCAGCAGACCTTAGAACTGTCGATGACCACGCCGGTCCTGTTCTACTTCTGGTCTGAACGCAGCCAGCACTGCCTGCAACTGACGCCGGTGCTGGAAAGCCTTGCCGCACAGTACAACGGCCAGTTCATTCTGGCGAAGCTCGACTGCGATGCCGAGCAGATGATTGCCTCTCAGTTCGGTCTGCGCGCTATTCCAACCGTCTATTTGTTCCAGAACGGTCAGCCGGTTGATGGCTTCCAGGGACCGCAGCCTGAAGAGGTGATTCGCGCCCTGCTCGACAAAGTGCTGCCGCGTGAAGAAGAGCTAAAAGCGCAACAGGCCATGCAGCTGATGCAGGAAGACAACTACATTGAAGCGCTGCCGCTGTTGAAAGACGCCTGGCAGCTATCTAACCAGAGCAGTGAAATCGGCCTGCTACTGGCGGAAACGCAGATTGCCCTCAACCGCTCTGAAGATGCAGAAGCCGTGCTGAAAACCATTCCGCTTCAGGATCAGGACACCCGTTATCAGGGGCTGGTCGCGCAAATTGAACTGTTGAAACAGGCGGCGGATACGCCAGAGATTCAGCTACTGCAACAACAGGTGGCGGAAAATCCGCAGGACGCCGGACTGGCCGCACAGCTGGCGCTGCAACTGCATCAGGTGGGACGCAACGAAGAAGCACTGGAACTGCTGTTCAGTCATCTGAAAAAAGATCTTGCCGCCGCAGACGGTCAGGCACGTAAAACGTTCCAGGAAATTCTTGCCGCGCTGGGTACCGGCGACGCGCTGGCGTCGAAATATCGTCGTCAGCTCTACGCGCTGTTGTACTGATTTACGTTGCCCGATGGCGCTACGCTTATCGGGCCTACGCCAGTCGCTGGTTACGATTTCTTCAAACGCGTCACCACCAGTTGGTGGCGCGAGTTGTAAAACTTCCGATAGGTTAAATAGCAAGCAATGATGGTCGACAGGCTCGCCGTTGAGAGCAACATAAAGGTCACCATAATCTGATATTTAATCGCTTTGACCGGATCGATACCGGCAAAGATCAGCCCTGACATCATCCCCGGCAAACTCACCAGTCCGACCGTTTTCGCGGAGTCGATCGTTGGGATCAGCGAGGCGCGAATACTGTCGCGGATCAAGCCCGCAGACGCCATTTTCGGCGTGGCGCCAAGACTGAGTTTTTCCTGAATCTGCTGTTGTTCGCTGCTGAAACGCTGACCGAGATTGTTGTAGCACAATCCGACGGCCACCATCGCATTACCAGCGATCATCCCGGAAATGGGGATCACCTGCATCGGGATAAATTCAATCGACCCCGACAGCACCAGCACCGCCAGCGTTAACCCTGCCCCCGTCGTGATGGCAATAAACGAGGAAACAAACGCTTTATCAATATATTTACTGCGCTTCTGCGCGTTATACGCGGCGTTAAAACAGATGAATAACACCATCACTAACGTCAGGACAGCATGATTGACCGCGAAGATATATTTCAGGACATAGCCGACGATAATAAGTTGAACCACGGCGCGAGCGACGCTCCAGAGAATATCTTTCTCCAGCGCCAGTTTCTCTTTATGGCTTATCAGCATCGCCACCACCACCAGCATCATCGCTAATGCCAGTGACTCGTTAGTAATATTATGTTCATTCATTACGCGCTTCCTGCATTTCTCCGGCATGCGGCATCAGAGTGATTATTTCATCCGCATGATTAATTTCGTCTTTATCGTGAGTCACCCACAACACCCCTATCTGCTTATCGCGAGCATAGTGATGAATAATCTCATTCACATTGCGCTTATTGCTTTCATCCAGTGCGCTGGTGATTTCATCAAGCAGTAAAACCTGCGGCAAAAACTGTAAATTGCGGATCAGGGAAATGCGCTGTTTCTCTCCGCCGGAGAGCGCATTGATATTTTTCGCCAGAATCGACTCCGGCAGTTGAAAGCGGGCCAGGTCCGCCAGAAAAGCCCCAGGATCTGGACGCTGGTTACGGATTTGCCAGGGGAAGATCAGATTATCGTAGACCGTATCGCCAAACAGCGCGGGCGTCTGGGCGCAATACGAAACCTGTTGACGATAATGTTCCGGGTTGAGAGTAGCGATATCCTCTCCACCAAAGCGGATCTCACCGCTATTCGGACTGAGCAACGACGCAATAATCTTCAGTAAGGTACTTTTTCCGCAGCCGGAAGGGCCGGTGATTAATTTAAATTCACCAGGACGTAAGTCAAAACTGATGTTATTCAGAATTTTGGTGGTCCCGACCTGGTAACCCACATTGTTTATCTGCAACAACCTGCTATTTTCACGCATTATCTATCCTGTTTTCGCGTTTTATCACAAAATAGTGTATCCCTCTAATTAACAGGAGGGGAACTCTCTTTAATGAATCAGGTATAATTTCAAGAGTAACATCGCCAATCTCGACATCATGGACAGTTCAACAGGAGGTTTTTCAATGCTTATTGTTATTCCTATTCTCATTTTTGTCGCGCTGGTCATCGTCGGCGCCGGCGTGAAAATTGTTCCCCAGGGGTATCAGTGGACGGTAGAGCGATTTGGCCGCTATACCAAAACGCTGCAACCGGGCTTAAGCATCGTTGTGCCGTTCATGGACCGGATTGGACGCAAAATCAATATGATGGAGCAGGTGCTGGATATTCCCTCGCAGGAAGTGATCTCGAAAGATAACGCCAACGTCACCATTGATGCCGTCTGCTTTATTCAGGTGATTGACGCGCCGCGTGCGGCCTATGAGGTCAGCAATCTGGAACTGGCGATCATCAACCTCACTATGACCAACATCCGTACCGTTCTGGGGTCGATGGAGCTTGATGAAATGCTCTCCCAGCGTGACAGCATAAATACCCGACTGCTGCATATCGTCGATGAGGCCACCAATCCCTGGGGCATTAAAGTCACGCGTATCGAGATTCGTGATGTCCGCCCACCGGCTGAACTGATCTCCTCCATGAACGCCCAGATGAAAGCGGAACGTACTAAACGTGCGTATATTCTGGAAGCCGAAGGGGTGCGCCAGGCAGAAATCCTTAAGGCCGAAGGGGAAAAACAGTCGCAGATCCTGAAAGCTGAAGGGGAACGTCAATCCGCCTTCTTACAGGCAGAAGCCCGCGAACGTTCCGCTGAAGCGGAAGCTCGCGCGACCAAAATGGTGTCTGAAGCGATCGCCTCCGGTGATATTCAGGCGGTGAATTACTTTGTGGCGCAGAAATATACCGAAGCGCTACAGCAAATCGGCTCGTCCAGTAACAGTAAAGTGGTGATGATGCCACTGGATGCCAGCAGCCTGATGGGTTCCATTGCCGGGATCACTGAACTGATCAAGGACAGCGCCAGCGAACGGAATAAATAATGATCGAGATGATTGTGGGGCATCCCCATATTTTCTGGCTCAGCCTTGGCGGTCTGCTTCTGGCCGCTGAGATGTTGGGCGGCAACGGTTATCTGTTGTGGAGCGGCGTCGCGGCGGTCATTACCGGCATTCTGGTCTGGCTGTTGCCCGTCGACTGGGAATGGCAGGGTGTTATCTTTGCCGTCTTAACGCTGCTTGCCGCCTGGTTCTGGTGGAAGTGGATGGCGAAACGCGTTCGTGAACAAAAACCGGCAGACAGTCAGCTCAACCAGCGCGGCCAGCAACTGGTCGGCCGTCGGTTTGTCCTGGAGTCGTCTCTGGTCAATGGTCGTGGACACATGCGTGTTGGCGACAGTTCATGGCCGGTCAACGCCAGCGAAGATCTGCCCGCCGGCACGCACGTTGAAGTGATTGCCGTTGAAGGCATCACGCTCTATATCAGACCCCTTACCCGATAAAACCGATGACAGGAATCGCATGATGGTCAGGAAGACGCCTCTGGCATTTAGCTTTTGTGCATTACTGGCGAGCGCCGCCCCTCAGGCATTCGCCTCGTTTGATATCGCAGACTGCACCTGGAGCGACGCGCGCTGTCTGCTAAAAGGCGCCCCTATTCTGACGCCCGATAATGATTCACGCGATAACCTGTTGCGTCTGCTGAGTGAGGCAAAGTCGTTTGCTGTGCCCGTTCAGTCGATGCCTGCGGATATCACCCGCTCACGCGATTTCTATTTTGCTTATCACCCGCAGTGGGATGACGATGATGTCCGCACGGACTCGCCTGCACAAACGCAGAATGCACCCAATACACTCGCCCAGCAGATGGCAACGCTGCAGGTAGCGGCGGTTGAATTTAACCACGACGGTGAGCAGGAAAACCGTTTTGTCTCCAATAATGCCGACAGCGTCAGTCAGTTTTTTGCCGCGCTACTGAGCGATGCTACGCTGACAGCAGAACAAAAGCAGGCGCTGGCGCAGGCACGTCTGGGACTCTATTCCGGGGCCAGCGCAGAGCAAATCACGGCCTCTCTCACTACGCTCCCGGCGGACTCACCTGCCCTGGCGTATAAAACCTATCTGATCGCCGCAGCCCATTTTTACGCGGGTGAATACGAAAGCGCGGCGCAGGCCTTCACGTCGCTGCTTAAGAGCGATCGCCCGTGGCTGGCGGAAACCGCGCAATATATGCTGATGCGCACAGCGCTGAACAAAAGCAGCCAGAACAGCGTCGGCGAATATGGCGATTTTGATATCGCGCGAATAAACCGTGAAGACGCCTTACTCGCGCAAAAAGAGGCGCAAACCTATCTCCAGCGCTGGCCTGAAGGCCGCTATGCCGATTCCGCACACGGCATGCTGCGTCGTATCCACTGGTATTTGCAGGACTGGGCGTCGCTTGCAGGATTGTATGAGCAGGCATTCCGGCAGGCCGCCGATGCGCAGACGCTGCGAAACCGGGTGATTGAATACGATAATGTCTATGGCAGGCAGTTTTACGATAAATCGGTACAGGAGGCGTTCGCCGACGCCCCTCTCGTCAGCTATACCGAGATGCTACGCGCCCTTCGTCTGAACAGCGACCAGAAGCCAACCCTGACGCAGGCTAACCTGGATGCCAGCAAACCGGTTTTTGAAAAAAGCGGAAAACTGCCGCTGTGGCGCGATCTGCAACTCAACCTGTGGCTGGCGACAGAAAACAATGCTGCGATTCTTCAGGCGGTTACCCCGGCGAAACAACTTCCGGCTCACGATATCCTCGCTTTCAGCGAACAGGTTCTCTACGGTAACGCGCTGATGGGTCAAAAGCAGTGGTCAGAAGCGCGTGATTTCTGGTCGACATTGCTGAAGCTGAGCCAAGATAACGAACAGCAGCAGTATGTGCAGGCAAAACTGGCGGCCACGCTGGTGTACAGTGGCGATACGGAGGCGGTTTTTGCCCCGGACAGCGCGGTCACCAACCTGCGTTATCGTTCCCGGGTACTGAAAACCGTGGCGACGCCTGAACAGTTGCGTCAGCAGGTCAGCCAGGGACCGAATAACGAAGAACGCACTATCGCGCTGCATACGCTGCTGGTGCGCGATCTCACAGAAAACCGCTTTAGCGACTGGCTGCAGGACCGCAAACTCGCCAGCGCCATCACACAGCCGGTGATCGGCGAAGCATTCGACGACGTCAATCTGAGCACGTTTGACTGGAACGGTGACGCCGCTGAAGTCGGTTACGTGTGCCGCAGCCTCAATGAGACCGTCGGCACGCTGAGCAAAAATCCCGATGATGCCCATGCGCTGAACTGTCTGGGTGAGTTCTTCCGCACGTCACAAACCCATGTCGATTTGTGGAAAGACAGCGCAGGGAATGGCGTGCTGGAGACCGCTATCGACCGCAAGCGTCCGGTTGGGCAGTATGATCGCCAGAGTTACTACCAGCAGGTCATCACCTCGCCAAAAGCCGAGCACGAAGACAGAAGTTACGCACTGTATCGCGCCATCATGTGTTACGCCCCGTCCGGCACGAATGAGTGTGGCGGAGAAGAGGTGGACAAACAGCAGCGCAAAGGCTGGTTCACACAGTTGAAAACCCAGTATCCGGGCAGTCCGTGGGCGCAAAAACTCAAATACTACTGGTAATCGCGCTACTGGCGGGACAGGCGCAGGCGGATGAGACGGTTATCGCCCGCGAACATCCCGCTTTCTGGCTCTGGTCAGGGGTGAAAGCCAGCGATGAACTGAGAGGCGCCCAAACGGTCTATCTGCATCAGGGGGAAGTATTGATGCGGGCAAAGGGCGCGGAGTTTCAGCGTCTGGGGCTTCCCGTCAGCCGCCTGACGTTTCCGTCCATCTGGCTTACCGTGCGCTTTACCACGCTCGACGTTCCGGACGCGATTCCGGCACGCATCGTGCGGCTGATGCAGCGCTGGCAGGGGGCGGGAAATCAGGTGGTAGGGCTACAGGTCGATTTTGACGCCGCGACGCATCAACTCGCCGACTACGCCCGCTTTCTGCGGGTATTGCGCCAACAACTGCCACCCGATTTTGCTCTTGGGGTAACCGGATTGCTGGACTGGGCGAAAACCGGTGACATTGCAACGCTGAACGCGCTGCCAATCGATGAACTGGTAGTGCAGAGCTATCAGGGACGGCACACGGTGACGAATTATCAGGACTACCTGCCCGCCCTCTCCCGCTTGCGAATTCCCTTTAAGCTTGGTCTGGTACAGCACGGTAAGCGGGACAGCCAGGCGGAAGCGCAGTTACGCACATCCCCGTGGTATCGCGGCACGGTGGTCTTTATGCTTAATCCCGACGCGCGTTAAGCCTGCGCCTTGTGGTGGCAACAGCCAGAAAGGTTATCAATAATAGGGCATTCCGCGCTGTCATCGCCCGGACACGACTCCGCCAGCGCCAGCAACTGTACGCGCATTGACTGTAATTCGCTGATATGGCGCTCAATTTCAGCCACTTTCTCCAGCGTCCGCTTTTTGACATCCGCGCTGTGACGCCCCGGATCGTTGAACAGATTCACCAGTTCACCGCACTCTTCAAGGTTGAATCCGACCTGGCGCGCCTGGCGCAGCAGCGTCAGTTCATTGAGATGCTGTTGCCCGTAGGTGCGATAACCGTTTTCACCACGCAGCGGCGGCGTGACCAGCCCTTTTTCTTCATAAAAGCGGATCGCTTTACTGGTTAAACCGGTTTTTTTTGCTACATCGCTGATATTCACACGTCCTCCGCACCTTAAGCTGTGGCATGGTGTCATTATAACGTACTTGTGGCTGACACCACACACCCATCCAATAGATGCCAGTAACCTCCTGTCACTTCACAGGTCGCGGGCGTTCCCACTGCCACTTTCACATTTCCGGAACCGTCGAACGTTCGTACTTCATAAACAGTGAAGAACATCGAAGCAGGCGTACCTTTTTCTGTAACAATTGCCTGTTATAAGTGATCGCTTTCGCAATTTTAACTCTTTTACTTGATCATTCTACGCGGGTAGATTTATTAATCTCCGGTAAAAATATAATATCTACGCGAGTAGAACGTGAAGAGCACAAGCCTGCGACGTATGTCGACAGATAACTTCAAGGAGTTCTTATGAACACGCATTCATCCTCTGTTCCCCTGACGGATAACCAACAAGCCGCTCAGGAGCGGCTGGAAACCCCCGAAGGACGCCGCGAATTTTGGCGAGCGACATTTTCCTGCTGGTTAGGCACCACGATGGAGTATGCCGATTTTGCCCTGTACGGCCTTGCCGCAGGCATTATCTTTGGCGATGTCTTTTTTCCGGAAGCGACACCTGTCATGGCGTTACTTTCCAGCTTTGCCGCCTATTCCGTTGGGTTTATTGCTCGCCCCATCGGTGCGCTTCTGTTCGGCTGGATAGGCGATAAACATGGCCGGAAGATTGTCATGGTTATCACGATTGGATTGATGGGCATGTCGACCATGCTAATAGGTTTAATCCCCAGCTACGCCCAGATAGGCGTCTGGGCGCCGGTATGCCTGGTTATCCTTCGATTTTCTCAGGGCCTGGGGGCCGGAGCGGAACTTTCAGGCGGTACCGTGATGCTCGGTGAATATGCTCCCGTTAAACGCCGTGGGCTGGTTTCCTCGATTATCGCGCTGGGCTCAAACAGCGGAACATTACTGGCTTCGTTGGTTTGGCTCATCGTCCTGCAAATGGACAAAGATGACTTATTAAGCTGGGGATGGCGTATTCCTTTTCTTTGCAGCATTCTTATCGCCGCTGCTGCGCTATTCATTCGTCGCCATATGCGTGAAACGCCCGTTTTTGAACGTCAAAAGGCCCTCCTGCAGGCCGAGCGAGAAAAAGTTCTTCGCGAGGGAAAAGCGCAGCAACAGCATGATACACGTAGCTTCTGGAAACGGACCCGTGCGTTCTGGACCATGGTCGGCTTACGCATTGGCGAGAATGGCCCCTCCTACCTGGCACAGGGATTTATCATTGGCTATGTCGCTAAAGTGCTGATGGTGGATAAATCAGTGCCGACCGTGGCGGTGTTTATCGCATCGGTTCTGGGATTTGCCATTATTCCTCTGGCGGGCTGGCTTTCCGATCGATTCGGCAGACGGATCGTCTATCGTTGGTTCTGCTTGTTACTGATCCTGTATGCTTTTCCGGCATTCATGCTGCTGGATTCTCGTGAGCCATGGATTGTCATCCCAACGATCATTACCGGGATGGGAATCGCGTCACTGGGTATTTTTGGTGTTCAGGCTGCATGGGGCGTTGAGCTTTTCGGTGTCAAGAATCGTTATACCAAAATGGCATTTGCAAAAGAGCTCGGTTCGATTATGTCTGGCGGGACAGCGCCACTTATCGCCTCGGCATTGCTCTCGTTTTATGGGCACTGGTGGCCAATCGCTCTCTATTTCGCTCTGATGGCCACAATTGGACTGGTAACCACGTTCTTTGCACCAGAAACCCGTGGACGGGATCTTAACTTACCCGAGGATGCAATTTGAGGCCAGAGAACGTGAGATGCGCGTTCTTTACCAAAGATTTTTGGGTCATAACGCCTTATGCTGTCTGGAAAAAATCACTCTGAACGCAATCAGGTAGGTGCCTCGTGACTCAATCACATTCGCAACGCGTAACACGTTCTGACGTGGCAAAAGAAGCGGGAACGTCCGTCGCTGTCGTTAGTTACGTTATTAATAATGGTCCACGTCCCGTTGCCGAAGCGACCCGGCAACGTGTACTACAGGCCATTAAGAAAACCGGCTATCGACCCAATGGCATCGCGCGTGCGCTGGCTTCAGGGAGTACACAAACTTATGGGCTTGTCGCACCGGATATCTCGAACCCGTTTATCGCCTCTATGGCTCATGCTCTGCAACACGAAGCATTTGCTGATGGCAAAGTACTCCTGCTGGGTGATGCGGGCGACAGTAGCTGCCGTGAACGTGAACTAATTAATAATATGTTGCACCGCCAGGTTGACGGGCTGATCTACACCAGTGTGGATCGCCATCCTTATATCAATTTGATTCAGGAGAGCGGTACGCCCTGCGTTATGCTCGATCGCGTGGATCCTGGACTTAACGTCAGCGTTATCCAGGTTGATGAACAACAGGCGGCGATGCAGGTAACCCAACATCTGATTGATCACGGATATCGCGACATCGGCATCATCTGTGGCCCGCGTGAAATGCTGAATACTCAGGATCGTATCCGGGGCTGGCAGCAGGCGCTGGAAGCCTCATCGCTAATGGTCAATCCTTCATGGATTTTTTCGACCAACTATACCCGCGCCGGAGGTTACGAGGCGACAAAACGTATGCTGCAACGCCAGCCACCGCGCGCGTTGTTCGCGACGAATGAACAGCAGGCACTGGGTTGCTTACGCGCCCTGGCGGAACATGGGCTGCGCGTCCCTGAAGATGTTGCACTGGTCTGTTTTAACGCAACACATGAATCGGCTTACAACGTCCCTTCTTTGACCGCCGTTCTGCAACCGGTCGATAAGATGGCTCGTTCGGCAATTGACATGCTGAAAAATTGGGATGGAGAGGTTCGCCGCGTTGAATTTGAGTTTTATTTACGAACAGGAGAATCGTGTGGCTGCCAGGGACATGAAGTACAACCCGAGACAACGTGAAAATACATCGATGCGTATCATAATTGACTGCGATCCAGGCAATGGCATTCCCGGCGCGAATATTGATGACGGCCTGGCGCTAGCGCTGGCGATTGCCGCTCCGCAAATCACTCTGGAGATGATCACTACTGTCGCAGGAAATACGCCGGCAGATGTGGGATATGCCGTCGCTAAAGATCTCATTGCGCAATTGGCTATTCCCGTTTCTGTTTACCGTGGAGCCTCGCGTGCGCTCCGGGAAGATCCGCTTCCATGGCGTGAAAAACTGGATCAGGGTGTCGATCAGTTTGGCTTACGGCAACTCTGGTCGGAAGTTCCTGCCCCGGCATTGTGCCAACAGGTGCCCCCCCATGCACCCGAGGCGATAGGTGAACTCATCTGTAATAACCCTGGTGAAATCACGTTGGTTGCTACCGGTCCACTCACCAATGTGGCCATTGCCCTGCAGCTTTACCCGCAGATTGTTCACGCGGTCAAAAATATCGTTGTTATGGGCGGCGTATTCAATGTGCCGGGCTACCTGAAAGATACCAATTTTGGTCTGGATCCTGAGGCGGCTCATGCGGTGCTTACCAGCGGCGCGCCCGTCACGCTGGTCCCGATGGATGTGACAACGAAAACTCAAATGCTTCACGCCGATTTGGATCGTCTGGCAAAAACAGAAAACGGGCTTAGCCGTTATCTGGCGCAAACCATTCGTCCGTGGATCACCTACTCTATGCAAACCCGCCATCTGCCCGGATGTTGGATCCATGATGCGTTAACCGTTGCCTGGTTACTGGATCCCTCTCTGGCAACAATGGAGGAAGATTACCTGGATGTCTCTCTGGAAGGCATCACGCGCGGTATGACCTGTCGCTATGGACGTGACACGTTGCGTCTCAATGTAGGGATCCCTGAACCAAAAGGTGCGCGGGTAAAAATTCTGCAGAGCATCGATAACCGGCGTCTTCTTTCGCTGATTGAGCACTATATCCATACCTACCGCGCCTAGCGTTACGGGTCAGAAAAGGAGACCTTTTTTACGCTGTTTGAGGTGAGTTTTCCGGAGGAAATATGAATACGTTATCCTTCCTCTTATTCGGTGAAGGAGAATCTCTGTTAATTACGCTGGGCAAAATTTGCGTCGCTTTTATCCTCGGCGGGATCATCGGTCTTGAAAGGGAATCGAAAGGAAAGCCTGTCGGATTTAAAACGTGCGTCATTATTTCCGTCGCCAGTTGCGTTCTGACCATCGTCTCTATTCAGTCAGCAGAGTATTACGCGGAAATCTCGATGAATATACGTAGCGATCCGATGCGCCTGGCCGCACAAATTATCAGCGGCGTAGGCTTTCTCGGTGCAGGTGTTATCCTTCATCGCCATGACGACGCCATCTCCGGGCTGACAACCGCAGCCATTGTATGGGCTTCTGCGGGAGTGGGAATTACCAGTGGCGCCGGTTTTTATATGCATGCGCTTCTTGCCACAGGCCTGTTCCTGCTGGCCATAAAGCTCAGCTATTTTGTCATCTTTTTACAAACTAAAAATCAATTGCCCGGTAAAGTTAAGATTCGCATTATTCTTGACGAAAAATCAGGGCTACAAACGCTGGTGGAAAGTATTAATCAGCAAAAAAACATTATTGAAGCTATCACCATCCGCGATGTCAAAAAGGGGAAAATAGAGGTTAATCTTAAAGTCGTGATTAGAAAAAAAATGACCTTACCGGAACTTTACAACAACCTTTCCACCCTCGAACATGTCTGCGCCATCGCACTGGAACATTAAAAAAACAGGGTGAAAACAAATCCCTTGACCTTCCCCTTGCTGGAAGGTTTTCAAGTGGCGCAGCAACGTAAGATACTGCGCCAATTCAGCATTTTACAGACTTAACTAGCCCTCAAAACCCCCGTATTGCCTCCAGAGTGTGGACACAATGTGGACATTCCACTTAGGGGATTGTAGCTCACTGCATCCAGTAAATAGTGCAGTGTAGCGCAAAACCGCGCCCGCTAGCGCAGTTTTGCGCTGACAACGTACTGATGCCTGCACAACACAAGGCAAAAGGAAAAGCTTATTGCTCTGCTGTCTGCTCGTACTGCTTCTTGCGCACAGTGCTTCGACTCTCTACATACTTATACATAACAGGCGCAACTATACCCGCTGTAATCATGGCGCAAATTTGCCAAATATAATCGCCATAATTATATAAATAATGTTTTGATATTGTTTGAGTAATCCCATGTATCAAATAAAGAGAAAAGCTACATGTTCCAAGCATAGTAATGGGACGTGAAGTTAGCAATCCAAAGTAATCACACCCGCACTTAATTGTATAAAACACAATAAACATATAAAGTGGAGTCGTTGTGTTATAAGCATGCCTGGTAAAATACAAGGCTAAAAAAAGCAACAACACGCATATTAGATCTGACGGTCTTTTGTTGGTTTTTATTGTTGCAACCAAGAAACCCGCAAGAAAGTACATGATATAACTCAAGTATTGCTCATTACCAATGAGATACTTATAACCTAAGACAAGCACCATTAGAGAAACGACAAATACTTCCTTATACTTTATTTTTTTCATAATTAGATATATAAGTGGTATCGCAAAGTACAAGCGTAATTCCCACACCAATGTCCAAAAAACACCAGACGTGGCAATTTGGAGAGACATACCATTGATATTTGCTCCGGGGGCTTTGAAAATAAAAGGAAGTGAAGATATAAACCATTCCCAAACAGGAGTGTGTCCACCCACATTCATGATAAATGTTGTAATGTAGATAATAAACAACGTTGCAATTACTGGTGGGTATATCCTCATAAACCGTGAAATAGCGAAATCTTTAACATTGAATGATTCTGCAAGTGCTTTTCTGAAAAATAGAAATGCGGAAAGCATAAAAAAAACACCAACAGATAACTCACCGGTTAAATATATAGCTCTTTTAACATTACTTATAGTAATGTAATCAAGAGACCAATAGAAATCAGATTCCCCGCCAGCTCGCCAGTATAAATGAAAGACGGCAACCATGGCAGCACAAATTCCGCGCAAACCATCAAGTGCGGCATACTTATGCTTTTGCGGTTTAATACCCAGAGACTTCGATGTAATAAAAACGGTCACAATTAATATGCTAAGATAGAATCCGTATTCAAGTATATATTTCATTATTTTTCTTGTTTAATCTCATGACTTTTGTGGATATTAACATCTCTTTTATCAATGATGAATCATCACTGTCGTGACTTACGTGTCGGCTCACAGCGATGTCACAGAGAAGCTCGCTGCATAGCGAGGCTTTGTCATTGTAATGTGGACACTTTTGTCGAAGTGTAGACGCTATGTGGACACTGATTTTAAAATCCCTTTCAATCAGCAATTTAAACACTTGACCTTCCCCTTGCTGGAAGGTTTAACCTTTATCACAGTCAGTTAATCCCTGTAATAAAGGAGTGAAGAGATGTCTCACACTATCAACCTGACCCTGGACGGCCTGTCCTGCGGTCACTGCGTCAAACGCGTAAAAGAGAGTCTTGAACAACGCCCGGATGTTGAACAGGCTGAGGTTACCGTGACTGAAGCGCACGTCACCGGCACTGCCAGCGCCGAAGCGCTTATCGACACCATCAAACAAGCCGGTTACGGCGCAGAGTTAAGCCACCCAAAGGCTAAACCGCTGGCGGAGTCATCAATCCCGTCGGAAGCACTGGCAGCGGTCCCTCCTGAGCTTCCGGCAGCGACGGCTGAAGATGAGAGCCAACAGCTGCTGTTAAGCGGCATGAGCTGCGCCAGCTGTGTTTCCCGGGTACAAAATGCGCTGCAAAGCGTTCCCGGGGTCACGCAGGCACGGGTAAACCTCGCGGAACGTACTGCGCTGGTGATGGGCAGTGCGTCCGCCGCCGATTTAGTCCAGGCGGTGGAAAAAGCCGGCTATGGCGCGGAAGCGATTGAAGACGATCTCAAACGCCGTGAGCGCCAGCAGGAAACCGCCGTCGCGACAATGAAACGCTTCCGCTGGCAGGCGATTGTCGCCCTGCTGGTGGGTGTGCCCGTGATGGTCTGGGGGATGATGGGCGATAACATGATGGTGACCGCCGACAACCGCAGCCTGTGGCTGGCGATAGGTCTGGCGACGCTCGCCGTGATGGTTTTTGCCGGCGGCCATTTTTATCGCAGCGCGTGGAAGAGCCTGATGAACGGCACCGCCACGATGGACACCCTGGTGGCGCTGGGCACCGGCGTAGCCTGGTTGTACTCGATGAGCGTCAACCTGTGGCCGCAGTGGTTCCCGATGGAAGCGCGTCATCTTTATTATGAAGCCAGCGCGATGATCATTGGTCTGATTAACCTCGGACACATGCTGGAAGCCCGCGCGCGTCAGCGCTCGTCTAAGGCGCTGGAAAAATTACTCGATCTCACGCCGCCAACGGCGCGAGTGGTGACAGAAGACGGTGAAAAGAGCGTACCGCTGGCAGAGGTTCAACCGGGGATGCTGTTGCGTCTGACCACCGGCGACCGCGTACCGGTTGACGGTGAAATCACCCAGGGCGAAGCCTGGCTGGATGAGGCGATGCTTACCGGCGAACCTATCCCACAGCAAAAAGGGGAAGGCGACAGTGTGCATGCCGGTACCGTTGTGCAGGATGGCAGCGTGTTGTTCCGCGCCAGCGCAGTCGGCAGCCATACTACGCTGTCGCGCATTATCCGTATGGTGCGCCAGGCCCAGAGCAGTAAGCCGGAAATCGGTCAGATGGCCGATAAGATTTCCGCCGTGTTTGTTCCGGTTGTGGTCGTGATTGCGCTGGTCAGCGCGGGTATCTGGTACTTCTTTGGCCCGGCGCCACAAATTGTCTACACCCTGGTGATTGCAACCACAGTACTGATTATTGCCTGTCCGTGTGCGCTGGGTCTGGCAACACCAATGTCTATTATTTCCGGCGTGGGTCGTGCGGCTGAGTTTGGCGTACTGGTGCGTGATGCCGATGCGCTGCAGCGCGCCAGCACTCTGGATACCGTGGTCTTCGACAAAACCGGGACACTGACCGAAGGCAAACCCCAGGTGGTGGCGATTAAAACCGTAGGCGAGACTGACGAGGCGCAGGTGCTGCGTCTGGCGGCGGCGCTTGAGCAAGGCTCCAGCCACCCTCTGGCGCGAGCGATTCTCGACAAAGCCGGTGATGGTGCACTGCCGCAGGTCAACGGTTTCCGCACCCTGCGTGGATTAGGCGTTAGCGGTGAAGCCGAAGGGCATACGCTGTTGTTGGGCAACCAGGCCCTGCTGAACGAGCAGCAGGTTGACACTCGCGAACTGGAAACCGAGATATCGGCCCAGGCTTCTCAGGGCGCTACGCCGGTGCTGCTGGCGATTGATGGTAAAGCGGCAGCGCTGCTGGCCGTGCGCGATCCGTTGCGTAGCGACAGCGTGGCCGCCCTTCAGCGACTGCACCGCGCCGGCTATCGTCTGGTGATGTTAACCGGCGATAACCCGACGACGGCTAACGCCATCGCCAAAGAGGCGGGAATTGATGAGGTGATTGCCGGCGTTCTGCCGGACGGTAAAGCCGATGCCATTAAACGTCTGCAAAGCCAGGGGCGTCAGGTGGCGATGGTCGGTGACGGCATCAATGATGCACCGGCGCTGGCGCAAGCCGATGTCGGGATCGCAATGGGCGGCGGCAGCGATGTGGCTATCGAAACCGCTGCAATTACCCTGATGCGTCATAGCCTGATGGGCGTGGCAGATGCACTGTCTATTTCCCGCGCAACGCTTCGAAACATGAAGCAAAACCTGCTTGGCGCATTCATCTACAACAGCATCGGTATTCCTGTTGCAGCCGGTATTCTGTGGCCGTTTACCGGTACGTTGCTGAACCCGGTGGTTGCCGGTGCGGCGATGGCGCTCTCGTCCATTACCGTGGTGAGCAATGCGAACCGACTGCTGCGCTTTAAACCGAAAGAGTAAGCGATGCCGGATGGCGTTTTAGCGCCGCCATCCGGCAATTCACACATTGCACACCCCTGGGCCACGCGTTAGCATGGGCTTCTGATTAGGGAGGTCGCATGGATCTGTTTTACCGGGTAAAAACATTCTTCGCTACGCTATCCGGCAATCGCTATACCTGGCCCGCCATTGATGTTTCGTTGCCCGGCAACCGCCATTTCCACCTGATTGGCAGTATTCATATGGGCAGTCGCGATATGTCCCCTCTCCCTGCCAGACTGCTCAAAAAGCTTAACAGCGCCGATGCACTAATTGTTGAGGCCGACGTCTCCGGCAATGACAGCCCTTTTGCCGATCTACCCGAATTTGCCGCACTGGAAGAGCGCATCAGCGAGGAGCAGTTGCGCAATCTGCATCACGCGACCGATGAATTGGGAATCTCTCCGACGCTGTTTTCCACACAACCGCTGTGGCAAATCGCGATGGTGTTGCAGGCCACCCAGGCGCAACAGTTGGGATTACGCCCGGAATACGGTATTGATTATCAACTGTTGCAGGCCGCGAAAAAGGCAGAAAAACCGGTGATTGAACTGGAAGGTGCCGCCAGCCAGATTGCACTGTTGTGTGAACTGCCAGACAACGGCCTGGCGCTGCTGGAGGACACACTAACGCACTGGCACACCAACGCCCGGCTACTGCAACAGATGATGAGCTGGTGGCTTGACTCCCCGCCGCAGGACAATCACCTGACGCTTCCCAACACCTTCAGTCAGTCGCTGTACGATGTGCTGATGCATCAACGCAATATCGCCTGGCGGGATCGTCTGGCGGCACTGCCTGCGGGTCGCTATGTGGTGGCCGTCGGCGCGCTGCACCTTTATGGAGAGGGAAATCTACCGGAGCTGATGCGATAAAAAAAGTGGCCAATATTTCTATTGGCCCGTCAAAGAGGAATTTCATCATTATTATTATGCCGCCGCTTAATGCGACGGTGTATGTCGATTGTCGCTCAAACTCTGCATCCTGCCAACATAATTGCGCAAGATGGTACTATATTTCGAACATTCGTTAGAGATATGCTTGACTCGTCATTTGGTTTAGCCAGGAAAAATAGCTATGACACCCGCCGTTAAATTACTCGAAAAAAACAAAATTACGTTCAGGATCCATACCTACGACCACGATCCCGCCGAGACCAACTTCGGCGATGAGGTGGTGCGCAAGTTAGGGCTGAATGCCGATCAGGTGTACAAAACGCTGCTGGTGGCGGTGAATGGCGATATGAAACATCTGGCGGTTGCAGTCACGCCGGTGGCCGGACAACTGGATCTGAAAAAAGTCGCCAAAGCGCTCGGCGCGAAAAAAGTCGATATGGCCGATCCGCTGGTTGCGCAACGCACGACCGGGTATCTGGTCGGCGGCATTAGCCCACTGGGACAAAAAAAACGTCTACCGACGCTGATTGATGCGCCAGCCCGGACGTTTGACACCATTTTTGTCTCTGGCGGCAAACGCGGGCTGGATATTGAACTGGCGGCGGTTGATTTAGCCGCGATTCTGGAGGCTGAATTCGCCGATATCGCCCGCCGGGATTAAGTGATTATAGAATGATGGCCTGATAGCGCGACGCTTATCAGGCCAGGAAACCGCACTAACCTGTAGGCCGGATAAGGTGCCCGCACCGCCATCCGGCACTCCGCCCTGTTACTGCCAGCTAACTTCCCCCTTCGGCTCATACGCACTGGCATCCAGCGGTGAGTTTTTCTGAATGTATTCCTTCAGCACTTCCGCATCAATAAACCCGGTGTTGACGTACCCCGGTTTGTTATCAATACGCGGATAGCCGTCGCCGCCGGTCGCGTTAAAGCTGAGCGTCGCCATACGGTAGGTTTTTGCCGGGTCAACCGGCTCGCCGTTGATTTTCAAATCGTTGAGCTTGCCCTCTTTTGCCACAAAGCTAACCCTGGCAAACTGCGGATAGGCGCCGGAGTCCGGTTTCATTTGCGCCACGGCCGTCAGATAATCCGTCACATCCTTACCGTTCATGTCGGCATATACGACAACGTTGCCGAATGGCTGAACCTTCAGCACGCTTTTATAGGTGATATCCCCGCCGTCAATCGAGTCACGAATGCCGCCGCCGCTCATGACGCCAAAATCGGCACCGGTGCGCGCCATTTGCGCAGCCAGAATCAAATGCCCCATGTTGGTTTGTACAAAACGGACCTTGCTGCGATCGCCTTCCAGTCGGTCATTCACCGCACCAATTTTCACATCCAGCTGCGCTTTTCCTTTATTCTGGAACGGTGACAACAGCGAGAGCATCTGCGCATTCTCCGCGATTTCCGGGGTGTAAAGTACGTGCTCACTTTTCCCGTCTTCCCAGGTCACTTTCTTCTTCAGGTTCACCGGAATCAGCTGATAGTTGACCATTTTCATCTCGCCGTTACGGAACTCAAAGTCCGCGCGACCCACGTATTTCCCCCACTCATGAGCCTGCACGATCCAGATACCATTCTGTTTGTCCGGTGCACACGGCGTACCAGGAACGTAATCCACCTGTTTCTTATTTTCCGCCGCCATGCACACCGGGTCCTGTGAGTGACCACCCACAATCATCGCCAGCGCGCCCTCTGGCAGACTGCGCGCCATTTCAACGTCGCCCGGCGCGTTCGATCCGTGGTTGCCGTTGTCGTAATGCCCCATATGAGTGGTGGCAATCATGACGTCCGGCTTTTCATTCATCTGCAATTCCTGAATCACCACCTTTGCCTCTTCCGCTGGTTTGCGAAATTCAATATCGGTGAAGAACTCAGGGTTACCGATTTTCGCCGTGTCGTCGGTGGTCAAACCGATCACCGCGATTTTCAAATCCTGGCGTTTAAAAATGGCCCAGGGTTTAAACAGGCGCTCGCCGGTACTTTTCTGGTAAATATTGGCTGAGAGAAACGGGAACTTCGCCCACTTCTCCTGCTGACGCAGGACGGTGAGCGGATTATCAAATTCGTGGTTACCGACCGCCATCGCGTCATAACCAATCAGGTTCATCCCGCGAAAGTCGGGCTCAGTATCCTGTAGATCCGATTCGGGTACGCCAGTGTTGATGTCACCGCCGGACAGCAGCAGGACGCTGCCCCCTTCGGCAGCCACCTCGCGACGAATCCCGTCCACCAGCGTTTTTTGCGCTGAGAGACCGTACTCGCCGTATTCGCTGCGCCAGAAATGGCCATGGTGATCGTTGGTATGCAGGATGGTGATTTTATAGGTTTTATCTTTTTCATAAGCCTGAGCAGGCTGACTTGCCAGCGTGAATGCAGCGAACAGTGCCAGCGCCACACCCCGTTTTAAAAATTTCATGTTTCTCTCCCTGATTCCTTCACTCGGCTGAAATTACAATTATCTGAAATAATAGTCGAATAAGTTTTCAGAATTGAGACTTCCTTCAAACCTCGTCCGCAGGTATGTTAGTCAGGTAATAATCACAATGACGATATTCCCCTGTGCGCAACATCATTCACGTTGCATCCGGGTAGCGTGAAGGATAAAGCGCATACATCGCAAATCAGACAGAAGTGACTTTCTATGGCAATGAGTGAACAAACCCAGCCAGCACCTGGTGCGTCCGCGCCAGTCGCTAAGGTACGCACGTCGTTCGGCATTTTAGGCGCGATCAGCCTTTCACACCTGCTTAACGATATGATTCAGTCGTTAATTCTGGCGATCTATCCGCTATTACAGTCCGAATTTTCACTGACCTTTATGCAGATAGGGATGATCACCCTGACCTTCCAGTTGGCCTCTTCGCTACTACAACCGGTGGTTGGCTACTGGACCGATAAGTACCCGATGCCGTGGTCGCTGCCGATTGGCATGTGCTTTACGCTAAGCGGTCTGGTGCTGTTGGCAATGGCCGGCAGTTTTGGCACCGTGCTGTTGGCTGCCGCGCTGGTCGGCACCGGTTCTTCGGTATTCCACCCGGAATCGTCCCGTGTGGCGCGTATGGCCTCAGGCGGACGCCACGGTCTTGCCCAGTCCATCTTCCAGGTGGGCGGTAACTTTGGTAGCTCCCTCGGTCCGTTGTTGGCGGCAGTGATTATCGCCCCTTACGGCAAAGGTAATGTGGCCTGGTTCGTTCTTGCGGCGCTGCTGGCCATTGTTGTGCTGGCGCAAATTAGCCGCTGGTATGCCGCGCAGCATCGAATGAGCAAGGGGAAACCAAAAGCAACGATTATCAATCCACTGCCGCGCAATAAGGTGGTGCTTGCGGTCAGCGTCCTGCTGATCCTGATTTTCTCGAAATACTTCTATATGGCGAGCATCAGCAGCTATTACACCTTTTATCTGATGCAAAAATTCGGATTATCGGTACAAAACGCGCAATTTCACCTCTTTGCTTTCCTGTTTGCGGTTGCTGCAGGAACGGTAATTGGCGGGCCTTTAGGCGATAAGATTGGCAGAAAATATGTCATTTGGGGCTCTATCCTCGGCGTCGCGCCGTTTACGTTGATTTTACCTTATGCCACCCTGCACTGGACCGGCATTTTAACGGTGATCATTGGTTTTATTCTCGCCTCGGCGTTTTCCGCCATTCTGGTGTATGCCCAGGAGCTACTGCCGGGTCGTATCGGCATGGTTTCTGGTCTGTTTTTTGGTTTTGCCTTTGGGATGGGTGGCCTGGGAGCCGCGGTGTTAGGTCTGCTCGCTGACCATACCAGCATCGAGTTAGTCTATAAAATCTGTGCTTTCCTGCCACTTCTGGGGATCTTGACCATATTCCTACCTGATAACCGGCATAAAGCCTGAGTTTTTGCGGCTAAAGCTAAACTTTAGCCGCCCTCTCAGCCTGCTGCCATAAGCCTTTGCTCTGTCTACAACCCATTCGTTTTCCGATCCGTGCTTTTTTCAGCTCAAATTGCAGTTTTCTTCAAAATTCAATAATTATTCATAAACATAATAGTCAAAATTGTCATAAACTATTACCTGGAATTTTGGAAATCAGCTACCAAAGGAGACGGAATGCATCACGCCACCCCGCTTATCACCACCATTGTTGGCGGCCTTGTGCTCGCTTTTATACTCGGCATGCTTGCCAATAAACTGCGTATTTCTCCTCTGGTGGGATATCTGTTAGCGGGCGTTCTGGCCGGTCCTTTTACGCCAGGCTTTGTGGCTGATACCAAACTTGCGCCGGAGCTCGCTGAGCTTGGCGTTATTCTGCTGATGTTCGGCGTCGGTTTGCACTTTTCACTGAAGGATTTGATGGCGGTAAAGTCGATAGCCATTCCCGGCGCGATCGCCCAGATAGCCGTGGCGACGCTGTTGGGTATGGCCCTTTCCGCCATGCTGGGTTGGTCGCTGATGACCGGTATCGTCTTTGGTTTATGTCTTTCAACCGCCAGTACCGTGGTGCTGCTGCGCGCGCTTGAAGAACGACAACTGGTCGACAGTCAGCGAGGGCAGATTGCCATCGGCTGGCTGATTGTTGAAGATCTGGTAATGGTACTGACGCTGGTTCTGCTGCCAGCCGTCGCCGGAATGGTGGAAAAAGGTAACGTCGGCTTCGCCTCGCTGGCCGTCGACATGGGCATTACCATCGGTAAAGTTATCGCCTTTATCGCCATTATGATGCTGGTTGGCCGCCGTCTGGTACCGTGGATTATGGCGCGCAGCGCGGCAACCGGCTCCCGCGAACTGTTTACCCTTTCCGTACTGGCGCTGGCATTAGGTATCGCTTTCGGCGCGGTGGAACTGTTTGATGTCTCCTTCGCGCTGGGCGCGTTCTTTGCCGGGATGGTACTGAATGAATCGGAACTGAGCCACCGCGCGGCCCACGATACCCTGCCGCTGCGCGACGCGTTTGCCGTCCTGTTCTTTGTCTCCGTCGGTATGCTGTTTGATCCGCTGATTCTGATCCAACAACCGCTGGCAGTGCTGGCAACGCTTGCCATCATTATCTTTGGTAAGTCGGTCGCCGCCTTTTTCCTGGTGCGTCTGTTTGGCCACTCGCCGCGCACCGCACTGACCATCGCCGCCAGCCTGGCGCAGATTGGTGAATTCGCCTTTATTCTCGCCGGTCTGGGGATGGCGCTGAACCTGCTGCCGCAGGAAGGGCAAAATCTGGTGCTGGCAGGGGCGATTCTGTCGATTATGCTCAACCCGGTGCTGTTTGCTCTGCTGGAAAAATATCTGGCAAAAACCGAGACGCTGGAAGAACAAACGCTGGAAGAGGCTATCGAGGAAGAGAAGCAAATTCCGGTGGATATCTGCAACCACGCGCTGCTGGTCGGTTTTGGCCGTGTCGGCAGTCTGCTCGGTGAAAAACTGATGGCGGCCGGGATGCCGTTAGTGGTTATCGAAACGTCGCGGACACGAGTGGATGAACTACGCGAGCGCGGGATCCGCGCGGTGCTGGGGAATGCCGCCAATGAAGAGATTATGAATCTGGCGCATCTGGACTGCGCCCGCTGGCTGATCCTCACCATCCCGAACGGCTATGAGGCCGGTGAAATTGTTGCGTCTGCCCGCGAGAAATGCCCGAATATTGAGATTATTGCTCGTGCGCATTATGACGATGAGGTCGAGTACATTACCGAACGCGGCGCTAATCAGGTCGTGATGGGCGAGCGTGAAATCGCCCGTACGATGCTGGAATTGCTGGAAACACCCCCTGCGGGTGAAATCGTGACCGGGTGATCGTCGTGGCATCGGCTCGTTTGCCTGATGGCGCTTCGCTTATCAGGCCTACGTGATGACACAGATAATGGTTACGCCAGGCCGGATAGGACGTTTACGTCGCCATCCGGCATAATGACTTAACGATCCCAGTACGACTCTTCGAGGCTATCCTCACGCTCCGGCAGTCCACGCGTCAGACGCGGAGAGTGCTGGTTCAGTACCTGATAACTCACACGATTGGCATATTTACACACCTGAGCTAATGACGAATAGGTCAGCCAGGTGAACTTGTGCTTACTGGAATTCGGCACGTTCGAACGGTGATAGCTGTTGGCGGTAATATCGTGCAGCAGCGCCGCCAGCGCGCCGTCACCTGCGCCATTGGTGTTCATGATCTTTTCAGGACCGCCCATATACGGCGCGATATGGGAATAGACGCGCAGCGGATTGCGACAGTCTTTATGGCGCATCGCGCGGCTGAACTCATATTGGTTAAATTCGGCAATCGCCCCAGGCAACAACGGGTGTTGAGTTTTGCGTTTGGCTTCCTCTTCGGTAAAGCCCGCCATGTACAGCCCTACCGGTCCGGCGGTACACAACACCAGATCGACCCAGTCCAGCACTTTATCAGATGCCAGCAGCGGATCGTTTTCACCGGTCAGCGCTTCGGCCTCTTCTTCATTCATTGCCAGGATTGAGACATTCTCTTTCAGGAAATCCTGCCACCACTGTGGGTTATCGGCGATCACGAATTTGGTCCCAAGCGTCAGCACCACGGGCACATTGTGCTTTTTAGCGTACTCAATGGCCTTCATGGTGGCTTCCGGCATCGGCTCGCCCGGCTTGCAGCGTACCAGATAGGAGGTCAGCACCAGCGCCGATGCCCCGGCAATCACCGTTTCCGGAATGCTTTCCGCGCGCAACTGATTCATGTGCCCTGGGCTGATGGCGAAGGTACGCTCACCGGATTCGCCTATCAGGGTAAAGCAGCGGCCAATCGGCCCGTCAACGCCCTGCAGATAGTTGAGGTCGGTCCGGCTGGAGGTGTTGCACAAATAGCGGTAAGCGTAGCTGCCAATTTCGATGTTGCTGCACATCACGCCCAGCAACACCGAACGGTCATCGGCCAGCACGGAGTAGTTGTGCATGGTGTTACCAATCGTGCCACCGGCAAACTGATGGGTGATCAGATTGTCACGCACCAGTTCCTGATACAGCGCTTCGGCCACATCGTCTTCAATCACCAGTGAATGCCCGGCACTCAGTCCATAACGTTGTACAAACGCGTCATCCACTTTCGCTTCAATATCGACCAGCGTTTGATCGATCCCCACCACCCATGCGGCGCTGGTTTCATTTTCAGGCTGGATTTGTTGCAGCAGTGGATCGCGTGCGTTGACAGGGAAATAGTGTTTGGATTTGCGTTTACCGGGAAATTTCATAGCTGTTTTTACAGGTGGATAACTGAGCGGTGCATGGTAGCACATTCCCCTCTGGACGACAGAGTTTCAATAACAGACGAACGGATCGCAGTTTCCACGACGGAAGCTTTTACAATGGGTCGATTTCACAAGGAGCGTTTTATGAAACCAGAGAATAAACTTCCCGTACTGGCCAGCATTTCAGACGAGATGCGCGCGGTGCTGAATGTCCGGCAGGACGATTTGCCTCCCTGGCCTGCCGCCGATGATGTGCCAGCGATGCGCCAACACTACATTCTTGAACGGCGCTTCTGGAACGCGGATGCACCGCAAATGCCAACGCGGGAATACGCCCTCCCCACGCGCTGGGGAGAGGTGACAACGCGCCTGTACAGCCCAACGCCAGACAGTCAGGCCACGCTGTTTTACCTGCACGGTGGCGGTTGTATTCTCGGGAATCTGGATACCCATGACCGAATCATGCGCCTGCTGGCAAGCTATACCCAGTGCACGGTAATCGGCGTCGACTATTCACTCTCACCTGAGGCGCGCTTTCCGCAGGCCATTGAAGAGACCATTGCCGCCTGTCAGTTCTTTTATCAGCAGGCGGACGACTATCAGTTGAACATGACGCACATTGGCTTTGCCGGTGATTCCGCTGGCGCGATGCTGTCGCTCGCCAGCGCGCTGTGGCTGCGCGATAAGCACATATTTTGTGGAAAGGTGGCGGGCGTGCTGTTGTGGTATGGACTGTACGGCTTACAGGACTCAGCAAGTCGACGACTGATGGGCGGCGACTGGGACGGTCTCAGCCGTCAGGATTTGGAAATGTACGAAAAAATGTATCTGCGTGATGCCGACGATCGCGAGTCGCCGTACTATTGCCTGTTCAACAACGACCTGACGCGCGATGTGCCGCCCTGCTTTATCGCCGGTGCGGAGTTTGACCCGCTGATCGACGACAGCCGTCTGCTCTTCGAGACGCTTCAGGCGCACCAACAGCCCTGCGAATACAAAATGTATCCCGGCACGCTGCACGCCTTTCTGCACTACTCACGCATGATGAAATCTGCCGATGACGCCTTACGCGATGGTGCGCGTTTCTTCACTCAGCAGATTAACGCTGCACGTTAGCGGTACGGGGCCGTCAGTTTCAGCATCATATCGATATGTTCCGGCGCGGCATTTAGCGCCGGAATATATTCATACTTTTTACCGCCCGCTTCGAGGAAGATCTCTTTATTCTGCACCGCAATTTCTTCCAGCGTCTCCAGACAATCCGCCGCGAAGCCCGGACACATCACCTGAATATGGCCCGTTCCCTTCTCGCCTAACATCTTCAGCGTTTCATCCGTGTAGGGCGTCAGCCACGGTTCACGACCAAAACGCGACTGGAAGGTCATCATTACTTTTTCTGGCGGCAGACCGAGCGCAGAAACCAACTCACGGGTCGTGTCGCGACAGCGTTGCGGATAGTCGTCACCTTCATCAGCAAAACGCTGGGGGATACCGTGATACGACAACAGCAGCAAATCCGGTTCGCCGTGTTCGGCGAACGAAGCCCGCGCACTGTTCGCCAGCGCGTCAATATAAGCGCGATCGTCGGCGTAATCGCGAATAAACGAAATGCCGGGAATACGACGTTTACGCGCCAGAATGCGCGCCAGCTCATCCCAGACCGCAGCAACCGTTGAGCAGGAATATTGCGGGTACAGCGGCAGCACGACGATATGATCCACGTGGTTTGCCAGCAGCTCGTCCACCGCGCTTTCCAGTGACGGCGAGCCATAGCTCATGCCCAGCGCGACGGGTGTGTCCACCAAGCGCGCAGCAAGCGCCTGCTGCTGTTGACGGCTGTAGACCATTAGCGGAGAGCCGCCTTCCATCCAGACAGACTGATAAAGCTTTGCCACACGCGGGGCGCGAAGCGGCAAAATCACGCCGCGCAGCAGCGGCCACCACAATACACGGGGCGTATCGACAACGCGTGTATCGCTTAAGAATTGCCGGAGATAGCGTGTTACTGCCGCCGGAGTGGGGGCATCGGGAGTACCAAGATTTGCCAGCAGGATACCGGTTTTCGTCTGACGCATTACCGCCTCTTATCGATTCAAATTGTTGATAATTGTAGCGGAAAAGTGAGTAAGAAGAACTAATTGCTGTGAGAGGTAAAACGAGAATTTGCCTGATGGCGCTACGCTTATCAGGCCTACGCGATAATGGCAGGCCTGATAAAAGGTTCACTACGCGAAAAACTTAACCGAGGATTTTTTCCAGCGCGGCGCGCACGTCAGCAACGGCCTGAGTCCCGTCAACTTTCGCGTATTGCGTGTTACCTGCTGCCGCTTCTTTCTGGTAGTAACCAATCAGCGGTGCCGTCATCTGATGGTATTCCACCAGACGCTTACGCACGGTCTCTTCCTGGTCGTCTTTACGGGTGGTCAGCTCTTCGCCGGTCACGTCGTCTTTACCTTCAACCTTAGGCGGGTTGAATTTGATGTGGTAAACGCGGCCAGACGCAGCGTGTACGCGACGACCAACGATACGGTCAACGATCAGCTCATCCGGTACGTCGAATTCGAGAACATAATCCACCACGATACCGGCTTCTTTCATGGCGTCAGCCTGCGGAATCGTGCGCGGGAAACCATCTAACAGAAAACCGTTACGGCAATCTTCCTGCGCGATACGCTCTTTTACCAGCGCGATCACCAGCTCATCCGTCACCAGCTTACCGGCGTCCATGATGTCTTTCGCTTGTTTGCCCAGCTCGGAGCCAGATTTCACGGCGGCACGCAGCATATCACCGGTGGAGATTTGCGGAATACCATACTTCTCCATGATGAACTGAGCCTGAGTTCCTTTACCCGCGCCCGGAGCGCCAAGCAGAATGATACGCATTACGAAAATCCCCTTAAAGGTTGTCGATATTTTTAAAAAAGCGCTAAACGATACCACCATCACGCATTTGTCTCAAGGAAGGTGCCAGCGCTGAAACGGTTAATGAGGGAAAATTTAGAAAAGAGAGGCGATTAAAAGAAATGCCGGATAGCAATCACGCTTATCCGGCATTCACATCGCGGTTATCAGGAAACCAGCAGTTGGTTCATGCGGCGGATGAACTGGTTTGGATCTTCGAGCGTGCCGCGCTCAGCAAACAACGCCTGATCCAGCAGCAGTTCAACCCACTCGTTGAATTGCGCTTCATCCTGGGTATCCGCCGTGCGTTTCACCAGCACGTGGTCCGGATTGAGTTCAAAGATGTATTTCACTTCCGGTACGTTCTGACCCGCTGCGGCAAACAGTTTTGCCATCTGGGTGCTCATTTCGTCCGCGTCGGTGGTGACAATCGCCGGCGTATCGGTCAGACGGTGCGTCAGACGTACGTCTTTCACCCGGTCGCCCAGCAGGTTTTTCACGCGCTCAACAAACGGTGTCAGCGCTTTTTCCGCTTCTTTCGCGCTTTCATCAACCTCATCGGCCAGCTTGTCGATAGACTCGTCCGCTTTGGCGACGGACTGGAACGCCTTACCGTCAAACTCGGTGAGGTAGTTCATCATCCACTCGTCAATGCGATCGGAGAGCAACAGCACTTCGATGCCTTTCTTACGCAGCAGTTCCAGGTGCGGGCTGCTCTTCGCTGCCGCATAGCTGTCAGCGGTAATGTAGTAAATCTTCTCCTGCCCTTCTTTCATGCGAGAGACGTAGTCTTCCAGAGAGACGGTCTGCGCAGAAGAGTCGGTATGCGTCGACGCGAAACGCATCAGTTTGGCGATGGTTTCCTGGTTAGCATGATCTTCCGCCGGCCCTTCTTTCATCACCAGACCAAACTGCTGCCAGAACGTCTGGTATTTTTCCACATCCTCTTTCGCCAGTTTTTCCAGCATCTGCAGAACACGCTTAGTCAGTGCGCTACGCAGGTTGCGGGTGACGGTGCTGTCCTGCAGGATCTCACGAGAAACGTTCAGCGGCAGATCGTTGGAATCAATAAGCCCTCGCACGAAGCGCAAATAGTTCGGCATGAACTGCTCGGCGTCGTCCATGATAAAGACGCGCTGGACGTACAGCTTCAGGCCATGTTTGTGATCGCGGTTCCACATGTCCCACGGTGCCCGCGACGGGATGTACAGCAGACTGGTGTACTCCTGCTTCCCTTCTACGCGGTTGTGGCTCCAGGTCAGTGGATCGGTAAAATCGTGCGCGATATGCTTGTAAAACTCGTTGTACTCGTCATCTTTGATTTCCGACTTGTTACGGGTCCACAGCGCCTGCGCCTTGTTGATTTTCTCCCAGGTAACGACGGTTTCGCCGTCTTTCTCTTCCTGTTTTTCTATCTCAACCGGCAGGGCGATATGGTCGGAATATTTGCTGATGATGGAACGTACGCGCCAGTCATCGAGGAACTCGTCTTCGCCTTCACGCAGATGCAGCGTGATTTCCGTTCCGCGATCGTCTTTGGTGATATCGGCAACGGTGTATTCACCTTCGCCCGCTGATTCCCAGAACACGCCGTTCTCCGGCTTGTCGCCTGCGGCACGAGTGCGGACTGTGACTTTATCCGCGACAATAAAGGCCGAATAGAAGCCTACGCCAAACTGACCAATCAGTTGGCTGTCTTTCGCCTGATCGGAGCCCATGGATTCAAGGAAGGATTTGGTCCCGGACTTCGCGATGGTCCCCAGATGATCGATCACGTCATCACGGTTCATCCCCACGCCGTTATCGGCGATGGTCAACGTACGCTTATCTTTATCGAAGGAGACGCGTACACGCAGTTCACCGTCGCCTTCATAGAGGTCCGGGTTCGACAGCGCGCGAAAACGCAGCTTGTCTGCCGCATCGGAGGCGTTAGAGATAAGCTCACGCAGGAAGATTTCTTTATTGGAATACAGAGAATGGATCATCAGATGCAGAAGCTGTTTTACTTCTGACTGAAAACCACGAGTTTCTTGTCCTTTCATGTAGATCTACCTCAACAATGCCATTTTCAATGGTAAAAACACGTTGAGGGTGAAATGGGGACAACCGGGGGGGATTTCAAGCGGAGGCCGCGAGCACAGCCTCCGTTTGTTCAGAATTTAATCTTGTGGCGTCCTGCCAGAGAATGCGACAGCGTGGTACCGTCCACCATCTCCAGTTCACCGCCGACCGGCACGCCGTGTGCGATACGGCTGGCGTCAACGCCATATTGCGCGCAGAGTTCAGCAATGTAGTTCGCCGTGGCTTCCCCTTCGACCGTCGGGTTGGTCGCGAGGATCACTTCACTGAGTTGCTCGCAGGACAGGCGCTGCTCAAGTCTGTCGAGACCGATATCATCTGGCCCGATGCCGTCGAGCGGCGACAAATGCCCCATCAGCACGAAGTAGCGTCCGGAAAACTGCCCGGTCTGTTCAATCGCATAGATATCCGCAGGACTCTCGACCACGCAAATCTGGCCGTTTTCCTGACGACGCGGATTTGAACAGATATTGCAAACCTCTTGCTCGGTGAAAGTGCGGCAATCGGCGCAGTGACCGATTTCCGACATCGCCCGGGTGAGCGCTTGCGCCAGACGCATCCCGCCGCTGCGGTCACGCTGAAGCAGCGTAAACGCCATGCGCTGCGCCGACTTCGGGCCAACGCCCGGCAGGCAACGCAGTGCTTCCATAAGCTGAGTTAACAGCGGGCTGGTTTGCATCAGAACGGCATCTTAAAGCCTGGCGGCAGTTGCATACCGGAGGAGACAGAGGCCATTTTTTCTTTCTGGGTCTCTTCAATGCGACGGGCAGC
The DNA here is from genome assembly GCF_002934585.1 of Citrobacter sp. CFNIH10. Taxonomy (NCBI): domain Bacteria; kingdom Pseudomonadati; phylum Pseudomonadota; class Gammaproteobacteria; order Enterobacterales; family Enterobacteriaceae; genus Citrobacter; species Citrobacter sp. CFNIH10. The sequence continues at coordinate 2,609,931 of NZ_CP026216.1, read as the reverse complement.
ATCGTTAAACGCAGCAGCAACCAGATCTTCCAGCATCTCTTTGTCATCTTCGAGCAGGCTTGGGTCGATCTCCACGCGACGGCAGTTATGCGCGCCGTTGATGGTCACTTTCACCAGACCCGCACCGGATTCACCGGTCACTTCCAGCTTCGCGATTTCTTCCTGCATCTGCTGCATTTTTTCCTGCATCTGCTGGGCCTGCTTCATCAGGTTACCCAGACCGCCTTTACCAAACATAGGCTTCTCTCTCAATCACGTTAAGGGATGACAATCATAAGCGTCGCTTACGATCAAATGGGGCGGATACTTTCTTCATCCAGATCCGCATCGAAGAACCGACGCAGGGTCTGGATGTTGTTATCCGCAACTATCGACTCACGCGCCTGCGCAAGTTTCTCTTCATAAATCGCCTGACGCCACTCCAGCGGCGTTCGCACCGCCGGATTATCATCTTCTACGATGGTCAGTTCAACCGTTGATCCCGCAAGCTGACTCAGTGCTTCCGCCAGCTTTTGCTGCGCACCGCTGGAATTCAGGTGACGCTGGCTGGAACGCAAATGCAGACAGACCGCATTATCGTTCTCTTCTTTCCAGGCGTTGAGCGCGACCTGCTCAACCAGTTTTGGCAGCGAAAGCTGGCTGACCTGCGCCGCCCACGGATCGCGTTCAATCGCTTCTGCGGCAAGCTTAGCTGCCAGTTCCGGTGTTTTCTCATGCTCCAGCGCTTTTTTCAGCGCCTTTGGTGTCGCCACCACCTCTTTCACTTCAGCAACCGGCGTGGTCGCCTTCCAGCGATAGGCCTCTTTCTTCGCCGGCGCCTGCTCGAGCGCAGACGGTGCAGGACGAGCCTGTACGCGTTCTGATACCGAAGCCAGTCTTTCCAGCGCAGCGTTATTCACCGGCCGCGCGCGGGGTGCGGCTGCCGGTTCACTCTTTTTTGCTTTGGTTGCTCCCTGCGCACGTTGCAGTTGGTTGCGCGCCGCCAGCACCTGACTGGTGGATTCCGGTAACGGTGCTGCCGGGGCAGGTTGCGCGGGGGCAGACTGCTGCGGCACCTGGGTCGGCGTCATTACCGCCGTTGGCGCGACAGGGGCAAATGATTGTCGCGGAACCTCGGGTTCTGGTAGCGGCATACGCGGATGAAACGCCAGCGCCCGCAGTAAGGTCATTTCAACGCCCATGCGTCTGTCTGGCGCGTACGGCAGTTCTTTACGGCCAATCAACAACGTCTGGTAATAAAGCTGAACGTCCGCCGGCGGCACGGTGCGCGCTAGTTCACGCATGCGCACTTCGATCGTCGCCATGTCGCCGCCGAGTGCGGCAGGAGACAACTGGACCAGCGCAATACGGTGCAGCAGACCAAGCATTTCGACCAGCAGTGCTTCCCACTCAATTCCCCGCGCTGCGGCCTCGTTGACCAGCGTCATCACCCGTTCACCGTCGGCAGCGATTACCGCCTCCACCAGCGACAGCGCCTGATCGTCATCCAGCGTGCCGAGCATCGCGCTCACCGCCTGGGTGGAAACCTGGCCATCACCGCTGGCTATCGCCTGATCGGTCAGACTCAGCGCGTCACGCAGACTGCCATCGGCCGCACGGGAAAGCAGTTGCAGTGCGCGCGGCTCGTGGGCTATCTGCTCTTCGTTAAGAATGTGTTCAAGCTGATGGCGGATCTGGTCGACATCCAGCGCCTTAAGATGGAACTGCAGGCAGCGGGACAGAATAGTCACCGGCAGCTTCTGCGGATCGGTTGTCGCCAGCAGGAATTTGACGTGCGACGGCGGCTCTTCAAGCGTTTTGAGCAGCGCGTTAAAACTGTGGCGAGACAGCATATGCACTTCGTCGATCAGATAAACTTTGAATCGACCGCGCGCCGGGGCGTACTGGACGTTATCCAGCAGATCCCGGGTGTCTTCAACTTTAGTGCGCGAGGCAGCATCGATCTCAATCAGATCGACAAATCGCCCCTGTTCGATTTCACGGCAGTTATCACACACGCCGCACGGCGTGGCGGTAATGCCGGTTTCGCAATTCAGTCCCTTTGCCAGCAGACGGGCAATGGAGGTTTTACCGACACCCCGGGTACCGGAAAAAAGATATGCATGGTGAATACGCCCTAACGACAAGCCGTTCGCCAGTGCGGTCAGCACATGTTCCTGGCCGACGACGTCAGCAAAGGTTTGTGGGCGCCATTTTCGGGCTAAAACCTGATAACTCATTGGCTGGCTCTGAAACGCTGGAAGGTGGATTCATAGGGGGGAATGCTAACACAACCTCACTAATTCAGCGAGGTCATGTCTTCAGCTAATACGTCAGGTGCTGTTGAGCCGATTAGTGCCCCGGGAAAGGAACCAGGCTATAACAGTTGATGCCCTGCTGCGCCAGACGCTGTTCGCCGCCGAGGTCAAACAGGTTGATGATGAACGCCGCATCGGTCACTTCGCCGCCCAGACGACGGATCAGTTTCACGGTCGCTTCAATCGTACCGCCGGTTGCCAGCAGATCGTCAACCACCAGCACTTTATCACCGGCGTGGATCGCATCAAGGTGGATTTCCAGTTGATCGGTGCCGTATTCCAGTTCGTAGCTTTCAGCGATCGTTTCACGCGGCAGCTTGCGCGGTTTACGCACCGGCACAAAGCCAACGCCCAGACCCAACGCTACCGGCGCGCCAAACAGAAAGCCGCGAGCTTCGGTACCGACAACTTTGGTGATGCCTGCATTTTTGTAACGCTCAACCAGCAATTCGATGCTGAGTGCGTAAGCTTTCGGATCTTCCAGTAAGCTGGTGACATCACGGAAAAGAATGCCCGGTTTCGGGTAGTCCTGAATGCTTTTAATGCTATTTTTGAGAAACTCAAGCTGCTGTGCAGTTGCGGTCATAAGTTTGTGCCTGATTAATACGGTGTTACTTCACGGCGCACTATACACTTCATCCTTCAAGCGGCCTCTTTATTGGCTGCATTAATTTGACCCAGTGCGCCTGTGCTCGAAAACGGTCGAATTTACTGGCTACCGCTCGCAATTGCAACCGCGATTATTATGCTTCAGTGCTTTTGTTGCTTTTCGTCAATCACAGGTATTCGCCACATAAATACCAGCAGGCAAGCCAGGATCACCAGCAGCAGGATCCGCACCCACCACATCGGGGTCAACCACAGCGATACGGCGAAGGTGATGAGGATCATTACGATCGCGCGGGGCTTAACGCCCGGCGGCATAGCCTTATATTTCTGCCAGAATCGCAAATAGCTGCCAAACCACGAGCGGTAGAGTAACCAGTTATGGAAACGCGGCGATGAGCGGGCAAAGCACCAGGCAGCCAGCAGGATAAACGGTGTCGTCGGCAATACAGGCAACACAACACCCAGCGTCCCCAATACAACCGCCAGCCAACCCGTGATGATTAAAAGGATTCGTTGCATAATAAAGGCATATCGCAAACCAGAACGCTACTTTAGCATAACAGTTATCATTTTCATCGGAGTGTTACAGTGAAAACCGCCATGCTGCTGCAAAAGCTGGAAGATCAGCTCGCCCTCCTGCGCCAACGCTGTGCGCCGGTGGCGCAGCATGCCACGATCAGCGCCCGTTTCGATCGCCATCTTTTTCAGACGCGTAGCACCCTGCTCCAGGCCTGTCTGGATGAAGCTGAAGGCCACCTTCAGGCGCTACGTCAGGCGGTTGAACAGCAGCAACTGCCGCAAGTAGCCTGGCTGGCGGAACATCTGGCGTCGCAACTGGAAGCAATCTCCCGCGAAACCGCCAGTTGGTCGCTGCGGGAGTGGGACAGCGCCTCGCCGGGTCTGGCACACTGGCAACGCAGACGCATCCAGCATCAGGAATTTGAGCGACGTTTGCAGGAAATGACCGCGCAGCGCAAAGCGCGGCTGGCTCAGGTCACCCGTCTGGACGAACAACAAACGCTGCAACGCGAAGTGGAAATCTATGAAGGTCGTCTGGCGCGCTGTCGTAAGGCGCTGGACAATATTGAACGTGTCCTGGCGCGTTTAACTCGCTAATCCCTGGAGACGCTATGTCACTTGAAAACGCCCCGGATGAGGTCAAACTGGCCGTCGATTTGATTGTATTGCTGGAAGAAAACCATGTCGCCCCGGATACCGTCTTGAAAGCGCTGGAAATGGTTAAACGGGACTATGAAAAAAAAGTGGCTCAAACTGCTGACAAACTTGATTGATTTTTGCCGGATGGCGCTGCGCTTATCAGGCCTACATTTCTGAGCGGGTATTGGAATTTACCCTGCGTTGTAGGCCGGATTAAGACGCAAGTGACGCCATCAGGCATGCGATCGTTTGATTAAACCGCAGGCGTCGGATCGTCGCCTTTGATCTCGCGTTTCACCTCTGTGACCTCATCGCCCTTCTCGTTGCGCAGATGCACTTCAAGCTGGTTAAAGGCGATATCAATGTTGTTTTCACGGCACAGACGATCGATTGATCGGTTCAGTTCATCAACCGTGTGGCTACGATCGCGAAGTTCACGCACGTACAGACGCAGTTCATGATCCAGGGTACTGGCGCCGAAGGTAGTGAAGAACACCGCCGGCTCAGGATCGTGCATCACCTTCGGATGCTCCATCGCGGCCTGAAGCAGGACTTTCTTCACTTTATCCAGATCCGAACCGTACGCCACGCCAATGCGGATCACCAGACGGGTGGTGGTATCAGACAACGACCAGTTGATCAGGCGCTCGGTTACAAACGCCTTGTTCGGGATGATCACCTCTTTGCGATCGAAATCGGTAATGGTGGTTGCGCGGATACGGATCTTGCTGACGGTACCAGAGAATGTGCCGATCGTCACCGTATCGCCAATCCGCACCGGACGTTCGAACAAAATGATCAAACCCGAGACAAAGTTACCGAAAATCTCCTGCAAGCCGAAACCGAGACCGACCGATAAGGCCGCCGCCAGCCATTGCAGTTTATCCCACGACACGCCGAGCGAACCGAAGACCGTCATCGCCCCGACGGCAATGATGATGTAGTTCAGGATCGTGGTGATGGCGTACGAGGCGCCCTGGCGCATTTTAAGACGCGACAGCACCAGCACTTCCAGCAGACCCGGCAGGTTACGGATCAACGCCCAGGCGACCATCGACGCGATAATGGCAAACAGCAGGCTGCCCATCGTCACGCTTTTCACTACCGCTGCGCCCGCTTCGGTGCCGTTGTAGTGCCAGAGCGTAATGCTGTCGAGATAGCTGAACACGGTGATCAGATCGGACCAAATCGCCCAGAACACCACCGCAAACAGTGAAATCATCAGCAGCATCGTAATGCGTAACGTTTGCTGGTTCACCTGCTCCAGCGCGATGGTGGGTTCTTCCTGTGGTTCCGCTCCTTCGGCCCCCTCTTTCACCAGATTCTGCCGACGCGCCAGTGCACGACGCCAGGCGATACGCCGCGCCGCGACGCTTAAACCGCGCAGCACCGTCTGATAGAGCAGGTTCCAGATGATGACCAGATAAACGGTTTCAATCCACCGGCCCGACAGGCGCAGCGTGGTGTAAAAGTAGCCAGTTGCCGTCAGCACCATCAGCGCAATCGGGATGATAGACAGGATGGTGATCGTCACCAGGCGCAGGCCATGTGACTCTTTATCACGCCAGCTTTCGCGGCACATCGGCCAGACCAGAAACGCGATCAGCAGCAGGTTGAGGAAAATCATCGCCTGCCCCAGCACATCGTCCATCAGATGCAAGGGAGAAAGCTCTGCCACGACTGACCAGAAATGCAGCGGCAGTAGCGCCAGGCTGATGCGCACAATCTGGCGACGCCAGTGGCTGGTCAGTTGCGCAGGCATACCAAAATGGCGAATCGCCACCCCGTCTTTTTCGAGCACTTTCCAGCACAGTCCGAAAACCAGCCAGAAGATTGCCAGTTTTTTACTGAATGCCCACAGCAGATCGCTGATGTTTAACTGCATGGTCAGCAAAATCAGGCCGACCGCCAGAATCAGCAGACATACCGGCAGCGCGCGAATCAGATCGATCAGAATCGCTTTCGGTGTGTTTAGCTGACTGTCATTGCGCAGCGATCCCACCGCGGCGGCGAGTTGCTGCTGCCAGGCTTTCAGCCACTTCAGACGCCAGCGAATCAACCCGGCAATGAGCAGTAACGGCAACCCGGCCAGGAAGGCGATAAACACCGCTGGCCACGCTTTTTCCCAGTTCACCGTGATTTTCATCGACTTGAACTGATCTTTCAGCGACTGCGGGAAGGCTTTGATCCAGTCCCAGTCCATTGGCCGGTTGCTGTTTACCCAGAAGATTTGCTGGGTCAGGATCTCTTTCAGGCTTTTCGAGACACTCATTAACTGCTGCTGATTAATTTGCAGATTAATGGCCATCATGAGCTGATTACCCAGTTGCTTGTTCAACTGGTCCAGCAGTTCACGGCGCATATCGACAACCTGTAGCAGCGCATCGTGGACTTCGTCATTCACTTCGTTGCTGTGGCCTTCTTCCAGCTTAGCCACGAACGCATCGTTCTGGAACAACGCGTCACGCTGCTGGTTAATTTCGAACTGCTCCAGACGCAGGTCCGCAATGCGGTTGGTCATGTCCGAGAGTTCATCCGCCGACGGCAGCGTTTGCTGCTGTTGATAGAGAATACGCGACAGCAGCAGACTGCCCTTCAGCACCGCGATTTGTTCTTTGATATTGCGTTCAGATTGCAGCGCGCGGTCCAGCCAGTTTTTGACCCTAATGTTTTGCTGCATCAGCGAGTTGCCATTTTCCGTCGCGGTGATCAGGCGCTGGCTGAGCTGATGGTTGATTTCCAGCTCCTGTTTCACCAGTGGGTTGGCCTGGATCCGCGCGGTTTCATCCGGGGAAATGGCCTCCTGCGCCGTTTTTTCCGTTAAGGTCAGACGCTTGCTGTTGACCGCTTCCTGCAGTAACTGTAACTGGTGCTCGAGCCGGTTGCTGTTTGCCGTAATATAGTCACGCTGTTTTTGCAGGGTGTCCTGCAACACCGTATTGCCTTCCAGGCTTTTACGTTGTTGATCGATCTGGGCATTCAGTAACGTTTGCTGGGCCTGTAAAAGCACCTGCTGAGTCGGTCGTAACGCCGCTTCGCCCACGCTGGTGCCGTCCAGCCGGTTGCGAATCTGCTGAAGCTGCTGAGAAGCCGTATACATCGCATTTTGTACACGCTCGGGCTGTGTTTGCAGGGAAACGAGCTGGCTGTTATAGGTGGCGAGATCGTTTTGCGCGTTCTGCAAATCATCCAGAACCTGCGCCACGCGCAGTTCTAACTGGCGTAATGAAAGCGTACTGAGCGTCTTACGCGTTTCATCATCATTATCCACATCGCTGAGCGCACTCAGCGCCTCTGTCGCCTGACGCATTTTTTCTGGTGCCTGCGCCACGCGCTGACGGAGCTGGGTCGTCTCGTCTTTCACCCGCTCGATTTTCTCAAGCGTTGCAATGGTCTCGACGAGATCCTGCTGAACCAGTTTATCCTGCGCGGAGAGGTCTTTTTGCTTATTGAGCGTATCCAGTTGGCTTTGCACATCCGCCTTCGAGGGCAGATCGCTGTTTGACGATGCGCGAGCAAGCGCCAGAGACTGGCAGGACAGCATTAAGATGAAAACAGCCACCGTGATAAAAACTCGGTGCTGAGCACGTTTATAGAGCGGCAACATAGTCATGTGAATGAAGGTTTCTGAACCGAAAAGACGACCGAAAATAGTCAACGCGCAAGAATATCACGGCTCTGTCAGACAGAATAGCGGCAGCGAAACCGACCAGGATTATTCCTGGAGTAGCGTCAGGATACGGCGTCAGGCCCCGTCGACTGTAAGGTGGGACAAAATGTTAACATTTCCAGCAAAACGGCGACGTAATCCCGCGCTTCTTTTTTGAGATCAAACGATTGGGGGGCAAAAAGCCAGTTTTCCATCAGACCTGAAATCATGGCGCGCATCATCACCGCCGCCCGCCGCGTAATCAAATTTGCAGGCAACATTTTTGAATGAATACAATGATCTAAAGTTTGTTCAATCCGATCATAGCTTTCGAGACAGATGTTTCTTTGCGCCTGCTGAACTATAGTCATTTCTCCCACAAATTCACATTTGTGGAATATAATCTCCATCAATAAACGTCGCCGTTCTTCTGTCACGGTAGATTCAAGGAGATGAACGAGTATTTCTCTTAACACTGATAGTGGATCGTCGGGGAATTTTGCCTGATACTCAGTCTCAAGCTCACCAATACTGGATTCTGATAGTTCCCAGATTTCACTAAATAAATCCGACTTGTTTTTGAAATGCCAATAGATTGCACCGCGAGTTACGCCAGCGGCTTTTGCAATCTCCGCCAGCGAGGTGGAAGATACCCCTTGTTGCGAGAACAACCGTAGCGCTACATCCAGGATGTGTTGTCGTGTTTCCTGCGCTTGTTGTTTGGTTTTTCGTGCCATATGTCGGTGAATTTACAGGTGTTAGATTTACATACATTTATGGATGTATGTACCATAGCACGACGATAATATAAACGCAGCAATGGGTTTGTGGACTTTTGACCATTGATCAATTTGAAATCGGACACTCGAGGTTTACATATGAACAAAAACAGAGGGTTTACGCCTCTGGCGGTCGTTCTGATGCTCTCAGGCAGCTTAGCGCTTACAGGATGTGACGACAAACAGGCCCAACAAGGGGGCCAGCAGATGCCAGAAGTTGGGGTTGTGACGCTCAAAACCGAACCTCTACAGATCACAACTGAACTGCCGGGTCGCACCAGTGCTTTCCGTATTGCGGAAGTTCGTCCTCAGGTAAGCGGGATTATCCTGAAGCGTAATTTCGAGGAAGGTAGTGATATCGAAGCAGGAGTGTCTCTCTATCAGATTGATCCTGCGACGTATCAAGCCACTTATGAAAGCGCGAAAGGCGATCTGGCGAAAGCCCAGGCCGCTGCCAGCATCGCTCAGGTAACGGTTAACCGTTATAAAAAGCTGCTCGGCACGCAGTACATCAGCCAACAAGATTACGATCAGGCGCTGGCCGATGCGCAACAGGCGAATGCCGCTGTCGTTGCCGCGAAAGCCGCCGTTGAAACCGCGCGCATTAACCTGGCGTACACCAAAGTGACCTCTCCGATTAGCGGCCGTATTGGTAAATCTGCCGTGACGGAAGGCGCGCTGGTGCAAAACGGTCAGGCGACAGCGCTGGCAACCGTGCAGCAGCTCGATCCTATCTATGTTGACGTGACGCAGTCGAGCAACGACTTCCTGCGTCTGAAACAAGAACTGGCTAATGGAACGCTGAAGCAGGAAAACGGCAAGGCGAAAGTCGAGCTGGTGACCAGCGACGGCATCAAATTCCCGCAGACCGGTACACTTGAGTTTTCAGACGTGACCGTCGATCAGACCACCGGTTCTATCACCATCCGCGCCGTCTTCCCTAACCCGGATCACACCTTATTGCCGGGAATGTTTGTTCGCGCGCGTCTGGAAGAAGGAACCAACCCTACTGCGTTACTGGTGCCGCAACAAGGCGTGACCCGTACGCCGCGCGGCGATGCTACCGTGCTGGTTGTGGGTGCGGATGACAAAGTGGAAAACCGTCAAATCGTTGCCAGTCAGGCGATTGGCAACAAATGGCTGGTGACCAGTGGTCTGAAAGCAGGCGAACGCGTCATTATCAGTGGGCTGCAGAAAGTGCGTCCTGGTGCGCAGGTGAAAGCACAAGAGATTACCGCAGAGAACAACCAGAAAGCCGCTAGCGGTAGCCAGCCTGAGCAGTCTAAGTCTTAACTTAAACAGGAGCCGTTAAGACATGCCTAATTTCTTTATCGATCGCCCCATATTTGCATGGGTGATCGCCATCATCATCATGTTGGCAGGGGGGCTTGCGATCCTCAAGCTGCCGGTCGCGCAATATCCGACGATTGCGCCGCCCGCAGTGACGATCTCCGCAACCTACCCTGGCGCTGATGCCAAAACCGTGCAGGATACGGTCACGCAGGTTATCGAACAGAATATGAACGGTATCGATAACCTGATGTACATGTCCTCAAACAGTGACTCCACGGGTACCGTGCAGATCACCCTGACGTTTGAATCCGGTACGGATGCAGATATCGCGCAGGTTCAGGTGCAGAACAAACTGCAGTTGGCGATGCCGTTGCTGCCGCAGGAAGTACAACAACAGGGTGTGAGCGTTGAGAAGTCGTCCAGTAGCTTCCTGATGGTTGTCGGGGTTATCAATACCGACGGCACTATGACGCAGGAAGATATTTCGGATTACGTCGCCGCCAACATGAAAGACACCATCAGCCGTACTTCCGGCGTGGGTGACGTTCAGCTGTTTGGTTCGCAGTATGCGATGCGTATCTGGATGGACCCGACCGAACTCAACAAGTATCAGTTGACCCCGGTCGATGTCATTGCGGCTATCAAAGCGCAGAACGCCCAGGTAGCTGCCGGTCAGTTAGGCGGTACGCCGCCGGTGAAAGGCCAGCAGCTTAACGCATCGATTATTGCCCAGACCCGTCTGACGTCAACCGACGAGTTCGGCAAAATCCTGCTGAAAGTGAACCAGGACGGCTCTCAGGTTCGCCTGCGTGACGTCGCGAAAATTGAACTGGGCGGCGAGAACTACGACATCATCGCGAAGTTCAACGGTAAACCGGCCTCCGGTCTGGGGATCAAACTGGCGACCGGCGCGAACGCGCTGGATACCGCCGCGGCGATCCGTGCCGAACTGGTGAAGATGGAACCTTTCTTCCCGTCAGGCCTGAAAATCGTTTACCCGTATGACACCACCCCGTTCGTGAAAATCTCTATTCACGAAGTGGTGAAAACGCTGGCGGAAGCGATCATCCTCGTGTTCCTCGTGATGTATCTGTTCCTGCAGAACTTCCGCGCGACGCTGATCCCGACTATTGCAGTACCGGTCGTTCTGTTGGGGACCTTTGCGGTGCTTGCCGCTTTTGGCTTCTCGATAAACACCCTGACGATGTTCGGGATGGTGCTCGCCATCGGCCTGTTGGTGGATGACGCCATCGTGGTGGTCGAGAACGTCGAACGTGTCATGTCCGAAGAAGGGTTACCGCCGAAAGAAGCCACGCGTAAATCCATGGGCCAGATTCAGGGCGCACTGGTGGGTATCGCGATGGTGCTGTCTGCGGTATTTATCCCGATGGCTTTCTTTGGCGGATCTACCGGTGCGATTTATCGTCAGTTCTCCATCACCATTGTGTCCGCAATGGCGCTGTCCGTACTGGTTGCGTTGATCCTGACGCCGGCGCTGTGCGCCACCATGCTTAAACCGGTTGCTAAAGGCGACCACGGTGAAGGCAAGAAAGGCTTCTTCGGCTGGTTTAACCGCATGTTCGATAAGAGCACGCACCATTACACCGACAGCGTGGGTAATATTCTGCGCAGCACCGGTCGTTATCTGCTGCTGTATCTGATCATCGTCGTTGGCATGGCGTTCCTGTTCGTCCGTCTGCCAAGCTCCTTCCTGCCGGACGAAGACCAGGGCGTATTCCTGAGCATGGCCCAGTTGCCTGCCGGTGCGACCCAGGAACGGACGCAGAAAGTGCTTGATGAGATGACCGACTACTTCCTTACCAAAGAGAAGAACAACGTTGAATCGGTGTTTGCGGTTAACGGCTTCGGCTTTGCAGGTCGTGGTCAGAACACCGGTATCGCGTTCGTCTCATTGAAAGACTGGGCTGACCGTCCGGGTGAAGAGAACAAGGTTGAAGCCATTACCCAACGCGCTTCAGCCGCCTTCTCGCAGATTAAAGACGCCATGGTATTCGCCTTTAACCTGCCCGCGATTGTGGAACTGGGAACCGCGACTGGTTTTGACTTCCAGTTGATTGACCAGGCGGGACTCGGTCACGAAAAACTGACCCAGGCGCGTAACCAGTTGTTCGGCGAAGTGGCAAAACATCCGGATCTGCTGGTCGGCGTTCGTCCGAACGGTCTGGAAGATACGCCGCAGTTCAAGATTGATATCGACCAGGAAAAAGCACAGGCGCTGGGTGTTTCCATTAGCGACATTAATACCACGCTGGGTGCCGCATGGGGCGGAAGCTATGTGAACGACTTTATCGACCGCGGTCGTGTGAAGAAAGTTTACGTCATGTCCGAAGCCAAATACCGTATGTTGCCGGAAGATATCGGTAACTGGTATGTGCGCGGCAGCGATGGTCAAATGGTGCCATTCTCAGCCTTCTCGTCTTCACGCTGGGAATACGGTTCACCGCGTCTGGAACGCTATAACGGTCTGCCTTCTATGGAGATCTTAGGTCAGGCGGCACCGGGTAAGAGTACCGGTGAAGCGATGGCAATGATGGAGCAGTTGGCCAGTAAGCTGCCATCCGGTATCGGCTACGACTGGACGGGGATGTCCTACCAGGAACGTCTGTCCGGTAACCAGGCCCCTGCCCTGTATGCCATCTCACTGATTGTCGTCTTCCTGTGTCTGGCGGCGTTGTATGAGAGCTGGTCGATTCCGTTCTCCGTTATGCTGGTGGTTCCGCTGGGGGTAATTGGTGCGCTGTTAGCGGCCACTTTCCGCGGTCTGACCAACGACGTTTACTTCCAGGTGGGCCTGCTCACCACCATTGGGTTGTCGGCGAAGAACGCGATACTGATCGTCGAATTCGCCAAAGATCTGATGGATAAAGAGGGCAAAGGCCTGATTGAAGCGACGCTGGATGCGGTTCGTATGCGTTTACGTCCGATCCTGATGACCTCTCTGGCGTTCATTCTGGGCGTTATGCCACTGGTTATCAGCTCCGGTGCCGGTTCCGGCGCGCAGAACGCCGTAGGTACCGGCGTTATGGGCGGGATGGTCACCGCAACGGTTCTGGCTATCTTCTTCGTCCCGGTCTTCTTTGTGGTGGTACGCCGCCGCTTCAGCCGGAAAAGTGAAGATATTGAACACAGCCATTCCGTAGAACATCGCTGATGCTCATCTGATAAAAGGCCGCGCAAGCGGCCTTTTTTTCGAATGAAATCAGCAAAAGGGCTTATTGATACCTTGTTGACTTTTGGTTGTAGATAATAAAGGTTATAATCCACAAGAGGATGAAGGCTATTTCTGGCCATTTGGCTTATGGCTTATTCCCTGCTTAACCACTCATTATTAAGACAATTCCTGGGGGGCATCCGTTTCTGGTTTCGTGCCGGAGGTAAGCGACGAGGATGGAAAGAGAGGATAATCTGATGAATTTCAAAATAATCACGTAATTATCTCATTTCGGTATGGGTTGGCGACATGCTATAATGAGAAAAATCCACAAACCTTCACTTTCTCTCATATTACATTAATTGTAATTTTTCGTAATATAACGATGAAATCTTTTTTAGAGTAGATTATAGTTAAATCATCAAGCGTAGAAGGCAAGTACCAGGTCAGTTAGTTGTACCCATCCCGAAAGGTGTTCGGTTAGTTCAAGCCACTAAGAAGGGGATGCGTTATGGATGAATACTCACCCAAAAGACATGATATAGCGCAGCTTAAATTTCTTTGTGAAACGCTTTATCACGACTGTCTTGCAAACCTTGAAGAAAGCAATCATGGCTGGGTTAACGACCCAACCTCGGCGATCAACCTTCAACTCAACGAACTGATAGAGCATATTGCAACCTTCGCACTTAATTATAAAATTAAGTATAATGAGGACAATAAGCTGATTGAGCAGATTGATGAATATCTGGACGACACATTTATGTTGTTCAGCAGTTATGGCATTAATGCGCAGGATCTGCAGAAATGGCGGAAATCAGGTAATCGCTTGTTCCGTTGCTTTGTGAATGCCACCAGAGCTAACCCTGTTAGTTTGTCTTGTTAAAAATTATTACAATCATAGGTAAGATTTATGTCCGATAAACCATTAACTAAAACTGATTATTTGATGCGCTTGCGACGCTGTCAGACAATTGACACACTTGAACGCGTGATTGAGAAAAATAAATATGAATTATCTGACAATGAATTGGCTGTATTTTACTCAGCCGCCGATCACCGTCTTGCAGAATTGACGATGAATAAACTTTACGACAAGATCCCCTCCTCCGTCTGGAAATTCATTCGTTAATTTGATTACTGAATATCAGGAAATACGGATGTTTTCCTGGGGAACATTTATCTTATTTGCAATAACAATAGCATGGCTATTGTGACTTCTGTCACGGTATAGTTCAGGGATCGTTCCCTGATTAACGCAGACCCTCTACTGTATTGCCTCACCAGTGAACAGGCAGAGAGCGCAGAATGAGTGAAGAGAAGCGTAAAATGATAGCGGGTGAACGGTATCACTCGGCAGATGAGACTCTGCGCCATGACCGATTGCAGGCGCGTCGGTTCGTTCACCGCTACAATCACACCGCCCCGGATGAAAAGGCCGAACGCCAGGCTATTCTCCACGCCCTGTTAGGTCAGTGCGACCGCCCCTACATCGAGCCTTCATTTCGCTGTGACTACGGTTACAATATCTTCCTGGGTAAAGACTTCTACGCCAACTTCGACTGCGTCATGCTCGACGTCTGCCCCATTATTATTGGTGATAACTGCATGCTGGCTCCCGGCGTTCATATCTATACCGCCACGCATCCGCTGGATGCGACAGAACGCAATAGCGGACTGGAGTTCGGCAAACCCGTCACGATTGGCAATAATGTCTGGATTGGTGGGCGTGCGGTCATTAATCCCGGCGTCAGCATTGGTGACAATGTGGTGGTTGCCTCCGGCGCCGTAGTGACCAAAAGCGTACCCGCCAACGTCGTGGTGGGAGGTAATCCAGCACGGATTATTAAAACACTGTAAATAGAATTGTAACTGTTATGCTAAATTGTGGTTAATCTGTTACTTTTTTCAGGCTAATCGCCCACTTAAAATAGGGCGTTCCCCTGTAAGTTGCGAAATCACGAAGGCAAAAAATGACAGAAATACAACGCCTGCTCACTGAAACCATCGACGATCTGAATGTTCGTGAGAAGCGCGATAATAAGCCCCGCTTTAGCATCAGCTTTATTCGTAAACATCCAGGCCTGTTTATCGGGATGTATGTTGCGTGGTTTGCCACGCTGGCGGTCATGCTGCAATCAGAAACGCTGGTTGACTCTGTCTGGCTGCTGGTGGTGCTGTTTGTCATCCTCAACGGTTTTTTCTTTTTTGATGTCGCCCCGCGCTATCGCTATGAAGATATCGACGTACTGGATTTCAGGGTGTGTTACAACGGCGAGTGGTACAACACCCGGTTTGTGCCCCCTACACTGATTAGCACCATCCTTCACTCCCCGGACGTTGACGATGAACGCAAAGCGCAATTACAGAAGATGCTGACGCGTAAAGGCGAACTGTCGTTTTACGATATCTTCACTCTTGCCCGCGCAGAAGCCACACCATAGCCAATTGGTATTGCCGGATAGACTTTTCCTCTATCCGGCCCTCTTCTCTCTAACGTCGTTTTTTCCTTCCCTGTACCGCTTTGAAACGCGGGTTGCTCTTACAAATCACATATAAACGCCCTTTCCGCTTTACGATCTGACAGTCGGGATGGCGCTGCTTTGCGCTACGTAATGAATTCAAGACCTGCATGATATCCTCATCAGCGTTGATATTATGTTATAGCATAACATTACTTTATCGCTGAACGCATGACAGTTCAATCCTTTCCGCATTAACGCGCGTTCTTTTGCATTGAAGACGGCGAAAAGTCGGACTCCCCACAAAAAATTCTGCAGATTAACGACATCATTTACAGGGCTTTTTTCCCGATCGGATATACTTTCTCTACAATGCGTTATTAAGGATATTTGCGTGAGAACACGACATCTGGTCAGTCTGGTAACAGGAGTGCTTATCCTCGCCGTATTGGTTCCGGTCGGTTTGAGTGTCTGGCTCGCTCATCGCCAGGTCGAAAAGAAATTCATCGAGGAGCTGGATACCTACTCATCGCGCGTCTCTGAACGTACTGAACGCGTGGTGGCCCAGGCAAAACAGGCATTACAGCAGATTAACGCCGTGAACAGCGCACCGTGCTCGCGTGAACACTTACTGGCGATGCGGAGACTTTCCTTCAGCTATCGCTATGTCCAGGAAGTACTGTATCTGCGAAACAACATACCACGCTGTTCCTCTCTGGAGCAGGAAAGTTATACCTCGGCCTTCCCGCCGCCCATGAAAATCACTAACGATGGCTACCGCGCCTGGTTTACCGCGCATAACGATCTGGGGATCGAGCGTTACATGGCAGCACTGGGCTATGGCGACTATATCGTGATGATTGATCCCGCCTCTTTTATCGACGTGGTTCCTTTTGGCGCCTGGCAGATCGATGTCGCGATTATTGGCGTAAAACGCAATACCGTCATTGCCAGCAGCAGCGCGCTCGCACCGAATATTCTGCAATTTACTCAGGAAACCACGCCTCGCCACATGGAAAGTCATGGCATTATTTATGAGATTCGCCCTTTCCCGGAGATGGGCATTACCATTGTCAGTTGGGCGTCGACCCTCCCACTACAAAAAATCTGGTACCGGCAGGCGCTGATCTGGGTTCCCGCCGGCACTCTGATCGGTCTGCTGGCCGCCGCCTTTATTTTGCGCATTCTGCGCCGTCTCCAGTCACCCCATCACCGATTGCAGGATGCCATCAATAACCGCGATATTAAGGTCCATTATCAGCCTATTGTGTCACTCAGCACCGGCAAAATCGTAGGGGCGGAAGCGCTGGCGCGCTGGCCGCAAACTGACGGCAGCGACCTGTCGCCCGACATTTTCATCACTCTGGCCGAAGAGACTGGTCTTACCGAACCTCTCACCCGCTTAATCATTGAAACGGTATTTGAGGATATGGGGAAATGGCTGAAGCAGCATCCCGAACAGCATATTTCCATAAATGTTGAAGCGGCGGATCTCGCCTCTGAAAAGCTCCCGACGTTGCTCAGTAAACGGCTTAACCGGTATCAGCTTGCCCCCTCACAGATTGCGCTGGAACTGACGGAACGGGGATTTGCCGATCCGAAAACCAGTTCACCCATTGTCGCCCGCTATCGTAAGGCGGGGCATGCTATCTATATTGATGATTTTGGCACCGGCTATTCCAGTCTTAGTTATTTGCAGAATCTGGACGTAGATATCCTGAAAATCGACAAATCGTTTGTCGATGCGCTCGAATATAAAAACGTGACGCCGCATATCATCGAAATGGCCAAAACGCTGAAGCTGAAAATGGTGGCGGAAGGAATTGAAACGGCTAATCAGGAAGACTGGTTGCGCCAGCACGGCGTCCATTATGGGCAGGGCTGGCTTTACAGCAAAGCACTGCCCAAAGAAGCATTTATTCTGTGGGCGGAAAAACGCTTATAACGCAAAGATGGCTGGCGGCACGCCGCACAGCCAGTCACGCTAGTCGTCGATAATGGGGGAGAATCCGCCGTAAATCATACGTTTACCATCAAACGGCATCGACTCACTGAACGCTTTCATGCGCGGATCGTTCATCATCTTCTGATTCGCCGCATCCCGCACTTCTTTCGACGGGTATTCAATCCAACTGAATACCACTTCTTCGTGCTCCTCGGCTTTCACCGCCATACGAAAATCGGTGAGTTTGCCATCGGGCACATCCTCAGCCCAGCATTCCACAATACGGAGCGCGCCAAATTCCTTGAACAGCGGTGCTGCTTTTGCCGCCATCGCCTTATAAGCCTCCTTGTTTTCGGCAGGTACGGCAAGGACAAATCCATCCACGTACTTCATGAGAAAAACCTCCGAAGTCCACCGCGCGACAAGCCTATTCCAGCCGCGTCAGTCGTGAATAAGTGTAGTCGCCCTCTCCTGTCTACGCCGTCTGAATCCGCGCCCTGGGTTTGTAGCGAAACCACGGCAGGCAGATCTGGATCAGCGGCCCAATCGCCAGCGCATACAGCACGGTTCCGACGCCAAGCGTACCGCCGAGCAGCCAACCGCTCAGTAAAACAGAAACTTCAATCGCCGTTCGGATCGTACGCACCGACCATCCCGTGCGGGTGTGAATACCGGTCATCAGACCGTCTCTCGGCCCGGCGCCAAACCCCGCGCCAATGTACATCCCCGTCGCCAGGGCGTTCACTACCACGGCCGCCACCAGCATAAGGCTACGCACCGCGAGAGAGGAAAACGTTGGTATCATCGCCAGCGCGGCATCGGCGGCAAGCCCGATCACAATCACGTTACTGAGCGTCCCCAATCCTGGGCGCTGACGCAGGGGGATCCACAGCAGGAGTACCAGCGCGCCGACAATAATCATCACCACGCCAATCTTCATCGACAACAGATTCGCCAGCCCCAGATGGAACACGTTCCACGGATCGGCACCTAAATCCGCGCGCACAAACATCGCGGTTGATACCCCATACAGAGCCAGCCCAAAATAAAGTTGAACCAGACGACGTCCCATTTTCACCCTCCCCGTTCAGATAGTCTTCATCATCGCTGTAATTGGCACTATGATTAATGACCAGTTTTGAAAAAGTGGACTGCAATGTCATCACGTCGTTATGGAAGTCAATCTCTCCAGCGCCTGATTGGGCACTGGCAGGACAGCGCCGCAAGAACTCCGCTCTGGCGGCAACTGGCAGAAGCGTTGCGTCTGCTGATCCTCGACGGGCGTCTGGCACTCGACAGCCGTTTGCCCGGAGAACGCGAACTGGCTGCGGTACTCGACATCAGCCGGACCACCGTGGCCAGCGCGCTGGCGCAATTGCGGGAAGAGGGATATCTGGAGAGTCGGCACGGCAGTGGGTCGCGTGTGGTTCTGCCAGGTCATATCCGCGAAGTGCCGACGCGAACCGGTACCACGATGGCATTGGATCTCTCCACCGCCGCCCTCAGTGCGGGGCCTGAAATCCATCAGGCTTATCAACAGGCGCTGGTTGCGATGCCACCGCATTTGCTGACGTCGGGCTATCAACCGCAGGGATTACTCTGCTTGCGTGAATCGCTCGCCCGTCATTACTGTGCGCGAGGCCTGCCGACAACGGCGGATGAAATCATGGTGGTCAACGGCGCGGTCAGTGGTCTGGCGCTGATCCTGCGCTTATTGACTGGCCCCGGCGATCGGGTAGTGGTCGATCATCCGACGTACCCGCTGGCAATTGCGGCCATTCAGGGCGCCTCCTGTCGACCGGTGGGCGTGTCATTACCCGAACAGGGTTGGGATACGGATGGACTGGCCGCAACCATCGCCCAGACCTCACCGAGAATGGCCTATCTGATGCCGGATTTCCATAATCCCACCGGGCGGTGTATGGATGATGGGACGCGGCACGTCATCGCGGATATTGCTGCCCGTACGCGTACAACGCTAGTGATTGACGAAACGATGGTGAACCTCTGGTACGACGCCCCACCGCCCCCGCCACTGGCGGCGTATCACCGCGACGCCCCGGTAATTATGCTGGGTTCAGCGGGCAAGAGTTTCTGGGGAGGACTGCGTCTGGGCTGGGTGCGTGCGCCATCACGTACCATCGCCGCGCTGGTGCAAACACGGGATACGGTCGATTTGGGCTCGCCGGTCATCGAACAACTTGCCACCACGTGGCTCCTTGATAATGCTGATTCATTTTTGCCGCAGCGCAGACAACAGCTCGCCGCGCGGCGCGAACTCTGCGACACCCTGATGCGCAAACACTTTCCCGAGTGGCGCTATCAGCAACCACAGGGCGGATTATCCTTCTGGGTAGAACTGCCGGATACGCTGGCAACGCTTTTCGCCACGCGGGCGGAAAGCGTCGGGATCCAACTCGGAACAGGCACCCGTTTTGGGCTCGCGGGCGCGTTTGATCGTTTCTTACGTATGCCGTTTGCCTTACCGGAAGAGCCTCTGCGCGCGGCGTTTAACACCCTGGAACCGATCTGGGAAACACTGCGTCTGCAGTCCGGCAACGCTAAGGTGCGTAAGATTATTTAATGCTGGCGAGGAACCGGAAAACCCTTGAGGGAAATCACAAAATTATCGCCCTCTTTCTTTATTTTGGCACCGGCATCGCACCAGTCAGAGGCTATACGGAAAAATTCATCACTACCAACGTTCCAGCTCAGGCAAACATGCTTAACATAACCCGAGCGGAGCAGTTCACAGGCTTCGCCATAGTTACTGGCGATGGATAGCGTTTGCTGTTTCATTTTTTCTTCTTCAGTAGTCTGCGCAATGCTTTGATTTCTTTAGGAGTCAGTGGCTCAACAAACGACTCTTCCGTGTGTTGGCTATCGATATCGCCAGCCGAGACCCCCGCCTCTGCCGCAACGTCGAAGGCAATCAGCAGCAGTTTTTCTGTCGTGACGCTTAAATTCTCATTATTCAGTTCAGCGTAATGACGAAGTTTTTCTTTTAACGTCTCATCAATTTTGACATTCAGTACTGCAGTAGCCATCGTAAGAATCCTTGTGGACAGGCAAAAGCACGGTTCCGGCGACGACAGGATCGCCATGGCGTGATAAGCGAATTGAGCGCCAGGATTTAACATCCCAAAAACACTTTGCCAGCATTTGATGACAAAAAAATGACAAAACCATGACAACAACAAGAAGAAAAACGAAGATGTGATGCCAGATGGCACAAATGGGTGGGGGCCCTGCCAGCTACATCCCGGCACACGCGTCATCTGCCTTGGCTGCTTCCTTCCGGACCTGACCTGGTAAACAGAGTAGCGTTGCGGGAGAACCAACAGAGCCCCCATTGAGAGCGTTGTTAACCAACGCGCAGGCGCATTATCACTGCTGCCCCCTGTAATTGCAAGCCATCGGCGGTCAGATGCTGGTTTCTTGCGCAATGGAACTTCCCGCGCCCGCCATTCCAGATTATGCTGAAGGATTACCGCAGGAAGAGACCATGGACAGACAAGACACTTTCCCTCAGCGCGTCTGGCAAATTGTTGCCTCCATTCCCGAAGGCTGTGTCACCACTTATGGCGACATCGCATTGCTCGCAGGTTCTCCGCGCGCGGCCAGACAGGTTGGCGGCGTACTCAAACGTTTACCCGAAGGCAGCACCCTGCCCTGGCATCGGGTGGTGAATCGGCACGGCGCGATTTCACTCACCGGTCCCGATCTACAGCGACAACGGCAGGCATTACTGGCGGAAGGTATTGTGGTATCAGGGAGCGGGCTGATTGATTTGCAACGGTATCGCTGGAATTATTGACCCTCTCCGGATGGAGAGGGTCAGACAGGCCTTAGTACTGTGTCGGAGCAGGCACCGCTGAAGACGGGTTGACCTGCGTTGGCGAAGTTGAAGGCACCGTTGTCGCTGCCCCACCGCTTGCCTGTACAGGCACTTCCGTTTGCTGGACCGGCACCAGAGTCAGATCGGCTTTCGTGCCGCCCTGGTTGATGACCGGCTGAACGGTATCGGTAATGAACACCAGTTTGTCATTCACCGTAATTGCCGCACTCAGCAAAATGCGGGCATTCGGCTGCACGTCAGCCGGGTTAAACGGCAGAACGAAGCTAAATGGCGCCTGTTTCCCTTCGGTACGAACCGCTTTCTGGGACAACACTTTCGACGGGGCGTCGGCGAGCGACGCATCCGACAGGGTCACGGTAAGCACGGCGTCAGGCGGCAATGCCACTTTCTGACGGATCCATACGGTACCCGAGACATTAGGTTGCTGAATAGCAGGCTGTGTGGCCGTTGCTGAAGTGTTTGGGTTTGGCGCTGGCGTCTGGATATCCGCGCTTTTATCTGCGCAGGCGGCCAGAGCAACCGCAACCGCTAAACCACTTACCATGTGCATGAGCTTCATTAAATTCTCCTTATCATCTCTGCACCAGCGGGTTTTCCTCCCGCCGGAAGAGTGGTTAACAAAAACGTAACGTAGCTAAGTGTGGCACATATCACTTATTTTTGCCTGGAATTGGCCAGTTTTTCAGACTATTGCACCCATCGGACCACTTCTAAAATTGCGTTATACTCTGCCTATCTCGCTTCGGCGTCGTTGTTACCTGGAGAGCATGTATGAGTCAGGCACTGAACAATTTGCTGACATTGTTGAATCTGGAAAAAATTGAGGAAGGACTCTTTCGGGGCCAAAGTGAAGACTTAGGGCTGCGCCAGGTATTTGGTGGACAGGTCGTCGGTCAGGCGCTGTATGCAGCGAAAGAAACGGTACCAGAAGAACGCCTGGTTCACTCGTTTCATAGCTATTTTTTACGCCCTGGTGATAGCCAGCGACCGATTATTTATGACGTGGAAGTTCTGCGCGACGGCAACAGCTTCAGCGCCCGCCGCGTTGCCGCTATTCAGAACGGAAAGCCTATTTTTTATATGACCGCTTCATTCCAGGCGCCAGAGCCCGGTTTCGAACATCAAAAAACCATGCCGCACGCCCCCGCGCCGGAAGGATTGACATCAGAAACCGACATTGCCCGGTCAGTCGCGCATCAGTTGCCGCCGATTTTAAAAGATAAATTTCTCTGCGATCGCCCGCTGGAAGTGCGTCCCGTTGAGTTTCATAACCCGTTAAAAGGCCATGTGGCAGAACCCACGCGCCAGGTGTGGATCCGCGCGAACGGTACGTTACCCAACGACATTCGCGTCCATCAGTATCTGTTGGGCTACGCCTCCGATCTCAATTTCCTGCCGGTTGCCCTGCAACCTCACGGCATTGGTTTCCTGGAAAAAGGGATTCAGATTGCCACGATCGACCATTCCATGTGGTTCCACCGTCCGTTTGATTTGAATGAATGGCTGCTGTACAGCGTGGAAAGCACGTCGGCCTCCAGCGCGCGCGGATTTGTTCGCGGCGAGTTCTACACGCAGGATGGCAAACTGGTGGCCTCGACCGTGCAGGAAGGGGTAATGCGTAATCACAACGAATAAAAAACCGGATGGCATTGCTGCGCATCCGGCGATATCCCGTGTTGCCCGGTTAAGTTCACCGGGCATTTTTCTGTTATGCGTTGTAGGCATTCTCGCCGTGACTGTTCACATCCAGCCCTTCGCGCTCTTGCTCTTCCGGGACGCGCAGACCAACGGTCATATCCGCCAGCTTGTAGCCGATGAAGGCCACGACGCCAGACCAGACGATCGTGATGGCGATGCTCTCAAGCTGAACCAGCAGCTGATGCCCCATCGTCACCCCTTCAGCAAAGCCCACACCGCCCAGTGCGCTTGAGGCAAAGACCCCGGTAAGAATACAACCGACAATCCCGCAGACACCGTGAACGCCAAACACATCACACGGGTCATCAACGCGCAACAGACGTTTGAGCATTGTCACGCCCCACAGCCCGGCCACGCCAGCCACCACGCCAATGATTAACGCGCCACCGACACCGATGTAACCACAGGCAGGCGTCACGCCAACCAGACCGGCAATCGCCCCTGAGCATGCCCCCAGCAGAGACGGTTTACCGCGCAACGCCCACTCGCCGAAGATCCAGCCGAGGATCGCGGCGGCCGTGGCAACAACGGTGTTCACAAAGGCCAGCGCAGCAATTTCGTTCGCCGTCCCTGCGGAACCGGCGTTAAAGCCAAACCAACCGATATAGAGGATCGCCGTACCGGTAAAGACCATCGGCAGGTTATGCGGTTTGAACGCCTCTTTGCCGAAACCCACACGTTTGCCAATCAGGTAAGCCCCCACCAGGCCAGCGATGGCGGCGTTGATATGCACGACGGTACCGCCGGCAAAGTCCAGCGCACCGTGCGATCCCAACAGGCCGCCGCCCCACACCATATGGGCAATCGGAATGTAGGAGAGGGTCAGCCAGACCACCACGAAGATCAGGACGGCCGAGAAACGGATGCGTTCCGCCAGCGAACCGACGATCAGGCCGACAGTAATACAGGCAAACGATCCCTGGAAAGCAACGTGAATATACTGGTAGATACTGCCCATTACGGCGGTCAGTTCAATGTTTTTCAGCATCACCCAGTTGAAGTTACCGAAGAAGCTGTTCCCTTCGCCGAATGCCAGTGAATAACCAAACACCACCCATATGATGCACACCAGCGCAAAGGTGACGGTGACCTGCGTCAGCATCGACAGGACGTTCTTCCCGCGGATCAAACCGCCGTAAAACAGGGCGATACCCGGTATGGTCATAAACAGCACCAGCGCGGTACAAATCATCATAAAGGCGTTATCGGCTTTATCCGCCACTGCCGGAGCAGCCATCGCGAGACCTGGCAGCAGCGCCAGCGAAGCAAGGCCCGTTTTCATCGTTGCTATCTTCATTTTGTCGTTTCCCGTTACTGTGTGCCAGGCTTTACAGCGCCGCTTCGTCAGCTTCGCCGGTGCGAATACGAATGACGCGTTGCAGCTCCGCGACGAAAATTTTGCCGTCGCCAATTTTTCCGGTGTAGGCCGCCTTGCTGATGACATCGATCACTTCATCCAGTTGGTCGTCGGCAATGGCCACATCAATCTTCACTTTAGGCAGGAAGTTGACGCTGTACTCTGCACCCCGATATAACTCGGCATGACCCTTCTGACGTCCGAACCCTTTCACTTCGGTGACGGTCAGCCCTTGAATACCAATAGAAGAGAGCGCTTCGCGAACGTCTTCCAGTTTGAACGGTTTGATTACCACGGTAACCAGCTTCATAGATCCCCTCCAGTCAGAATTCGGCATATGGTGCGACTACACGACTGAGGTATTGCAAGGGGTATGCCAGAATTGAAAAAGCGGGGCCGATGTCTGTTCTACAGGCCGTCTGACGGGCGATTCAGAATGGAAAACGGAACGGGAAAAGAAAAACGCACCATGGCAGTGCATGATGCGTTACATTTTTGCACCACCGCCGAAGCGACCCGGCAGTGGCGGTGCATCAGGCGGAAAGCGACTCCTCGCGAACGCTGGCGGCAAGCTCTTCGCCAGCGAGCTGGAGCTGATACATCTGCCAGTAGCGCCCTTGCGCCGCAAGCAGTTGCTGATGAGTACCACGCTCTACCGCCTGTCCACGATGAAGCACCAGAATGGTGTCCGCCTCAACAATGGTCGACAGTCGGTGCGCAATCACCACCAGCGTGGTGTGTTCGCGCACGGCGGCCAGCGCATGTTGAATGGCCTGCTCGGTACCGGAATCGATACTGGCGGTCGCTTCGTCGAGGATCAAAATTTGCGGCGTTGCCACCAGTACCCGCGCCAGCGCCAGCAGCTGTTTCTGCCCGACGGAGAGATTGTTCCCCTGCTCACCAAGTTGGGTATGAATGCCTTCGCTCATCCCGCGAGCCAGTTCCGCCAGTTGCACCGTCTCCAGGGCTTGCCACACTTGTTCTTCAGATATATCCCGCCCCAGCGTCACGTTTGCCAGGAATGAATCCGCCATGACCACCGGATCCTGTTGCACCATCGCGACGCCCTGACGCAACGCGCTGTGACTCAGTGAACGTAATGGACGCCCATCAAGGCGAATCTCCCCCTGACTCAGTGGGTAATAGCCCATCAGCAGACTGGCAAGCGTACTTTTACCACTGCCGGTATGCCCAACCAGTGCAACAAAACTGCGGGACGGTACGGAAAGGCTGACATTTTGCAGCACCAGATTATCATCGCGGTAGGCGAACGACACATCCTCAACGTCAATCTGCCCGGACGCCAGCGGTCGCGGGTCCTGCCCGTAACGCTGGCGCGGCCCGTCCATCAGTTCAAACACGCGCTCCCCGGCCACCACGGCCTGTTGCAGCATCGACTGCTGAGTGGTCAGTTCGATCAGCGGTTCATTCAGGCGTCCCAGATAACTGATAAAGGCGTAGAGCACCCCGACTTCTATTGTCCCTGCCGACGTAAAACTGAACAACATCAACAGACCGCAGAGAATGAGCGCGGAAAACAGGCTCAGCAGAGGCCGTAATAAGAAGCCATCTAAACGCAACGTCTGCATACGCGCCAGATAATGCGAGCGGCTGGCTTCGCCCATCCTCTCACCAAAGCGCGCCTGCTGGCGAAACTGCTGGATCACGCTCATGCCGTTAATCACTTCGTTGAAGCCATCATTGATATCGGCGAGATAAGCCCGCACACGACGGACTATCGGCGTGCTGTAACGCTGATAGATAATCATCACCACCAGCACCGCCGGGAAAATCAGGATCGCCACCAGCGCCATGCGCCAGTCGAGACTGAACATTGCCACCAGCATCGCGCCAATCAGGGCCGCGCTGCGCAGAACTGTCGCGACTACCGTGACATACAGATCGCGGATCACTTCGGTATCGTTGGTGACGCGCGAAATGAGCTGTCCGACGGGCTGCGTGTCAAATTCACTCAACGGCTGGCGCAGCGCGGCATCCATCACGTCGGTACGCAATTGCTGCACCACGCCGACCGCAGCGCGGTTAAACAACAGCGACTGAGCATAGTGCAGACTGGCGGCGAGAATCTGCAGCCCAAGATAGGCGGCAATGAGTCCGGTCACCCTCCCCAGCGGCAGATTATTTTTAGCCACCATGTTGTCGATGAAGTAGCTTATCAGTAGCGGCCCGCTGACTTCTGCGGCCGCCGCGACCCACAGCATAATCACTGCAACGCCTAACGGTTTTCGCCATGGCGATCCATAGGCCAGCAGGCGTTTGAGGGTCGGCCATAACTGCCCAAAACTACGCATTTGCCGCCTCCTCGTTATTTTCCGGCGCATCATCAAGCGCCGCTTCCAGTTGCTGATAACGGTACATATCGCGATACCACCCCGCCTGCTGCACCAGCGCCTCGTGATCGCCGCGCTGCGCGATATGCCCATGCTGCATCACGATGATTTCGCTCGCTTCAGTCAGCGCCGAGAGGCGGTGCGCGCTGATAATCACCGTTCGCCCTTCTCCCCACTGGCGCAGATTGTGTAAGATCTGATGCTCCGTTCGCCCGTCCACCGCCGACAGGGCGTCGTCCAGGACCAGGATTTCGGCATTCAGCAACAGCGCCCGCGCAATGGAGATACGCTGTTTCTGTCCGCCAGAAAGCATCACGCCGCGCTCGCCGACCTCGGTATCGTAGCCCTGCGGCAGACGAAGAATATCCTCATGTACGCTGGCTAAACGCGCCACATGTTCAATATCCTGTTGCGTGGCGCTGGGGCAGCCCAGCGCAATGTTATTCGCCACGGTATCTGAAAACAGGAATGGCGTCTGACTGACCACCGCCAGCCGACTGCGCCAGCTATCCAGTTGCAGGCGTGGCAGAGGGATGTCATGAAAGCGGATATCCCCCTCGGTGATATCGAAATGGCGCTGAATCAGCGACAACACAGTACTTTTACCCGCGCCTGTCGGCCCGCAGATGCCGAGCATCTGCCCAGGCTTAAGCTGAAAATTGACGTTTTCCAGCGTCGGGTGCGTGGTTTGCGGATAGCAGAACGCACGGATCGCCACCGCCAGTTCGCCCCGCCCTTCCGGCACCGGTTCGCTGCCATCATTCACCACCGGCGCTTCGGCCAGCATCGCGCGAATACGACCGTAAGCGGCGCTACCGCGTTCCACGATGTTAAACATCCACGCCAGCGCCAGCATCGGCCAAATCATCAGCCCGAGGTACATCATGAAGCTGGTCAGTTGTCCCAGCGTCAGCGAACCTTGTACGACCATCCAACTGCCGCCACCGATAGCCAGCAGGTTCGCCGTGCCGATGGCGATATAAATCGTCGGATCAAAACGGGCATCAATACGCGCCACGCGCATGTTTTTCTTCCCGGTATCTTCCGCATCAGCCGCAAACAGTGCGGACTGCCGATCCTCCAGACCAAAGGCTTTGATCATACGAATACTGGTCAGGCTCTCCTGGGTACGGTCATTGAGACTGGAGAACGCCGCCTGTGCCAGTCTGAAACGATCATGCAGACGATCGCCGTAGCGTTTGATCATCAGCGCCATTACCGGCATCGGCAGTAGAGCAAACAGCGTAAGCTGCCAGCTGATCTGCGTGGACATCACAATCAGCACCGCACAGCCCATCACCAGCGAATCCACCAGCGTCAGAACCCCTTCCCCGGCGGCAAAGACCACGCGGTCAACATCATTGGTGGCGCGCGCCATGAGATCACCAGTGCGGTGGCGCAGATAAAATTCAGGATGCTGGCGGCTGAGTTGGCGGTAATAATCTTCGCGTAGCTCCACCGCCAGTTGGTAAGACGCACCAAACAGCAGCACGCGCCAGACGTAGCGCAGCAGATAGACCACCACGGCAATCAGGGCGATGGTGCCAATCCACAGCATGATCTGTTGCGGCGTAAAGCGTTGTGTAGATACGCCATCCACCACAATACCGACCACTTTTGGTGGAATGAGTTGCAGAATAGCGATGAGGATAAGCAAGGCAACCGCCCCGAGGTAGCGACGCCACTCCCGGCGAAAATACCAGCTTAATTGAGCAAATAATCGCACGTATTATGTCCTGACCTGATTTTCCGGCAAATCGTGCCGGGAGAGTTATTCGATTGGCAGCGCAGTGGTGTATTTAATCTGTTCCATGGCAAAGCTCGACGTGACGTCCGACAGACCGGGAACGCTATTGACCAGACGTTTATAGAAGTCGTCATAGCGCTTCATGTCGGCCACCTGAACCCGCATCAGGTAGTCGTACTCCCCGGCCATGCGCCAGAAGCCCAACACCTCCGGCATCTCACTGACCACCGTCACGAAGCGGCAATACCAGTCACTGCTGTGATGCTGGGTTTTAATGAGCACAAAGGCAGTTAATCCCAGCCCCAGTTTTTCCGGATCCAGCAGTGCGACTTTACCGACCAGAATTCCCTCATCTTCCAGTCGTTTGAGGCGTTTCCAGCAGGGTGTGGTGGTCAGATTAACGGCATCCGCCAGCGCCTGCAAAGAGAGGGTGCAGTCCTGTTGCAACAATGCAAGCAGCTTACGGTCAATTTTATCTAACATACCGGCACCTCAGAGAAGAATTTTCTCCTTACATTCTATTTTAAAGGCTAAATGGCAACAATTTTTTCCGTGCTTTTCGCTACTCTTGGCACAAAATGACAAATGGATATTAATGATGAACAGCACCTGGGTTAAAAATGCCATCAATGAGATTAACGCAGATTATCAGCGCTCGGCGGATACCCATCTTATCCGCCTGCCATTACCGGCATTTCCGGATATCCAGCTCTATCTGAAAGATGAAAGCACCCACCCGACCGGTAGCCTGAAGCACCGGCTGGCGCGTTCTCTGTTCCTCTATGGGTTGTGCAATGGCTGGATTAAGGAAGGCACGACGATTATCGAATCCTCTTCCGGTTCAACGGCAGTCTCCGAAGCCTATTTCGCGCGCCTGCTGGGGCTGCCGTTTATCGCCGTCATGCCCGCCTGCACGGCCAAACGGAAAATCGAACAGATTGAATTTTACGGTGGTCGCTGTCATTTCGTGGACAGCGCCTGCGAGATTTATGCGGCGTCAGAACAACTGGCGCATGAGTTGAACGGCCATTATATGGATCAGTTCACCTATGCCGAACGCGCCACCGACTGGCGCGGTAACAACAATATCGCCGACAGCATCTTCCGCCAGATGCAGTGTGAACCGCATCCCGTACCGAAACACATTGTGATGAGCGCCGGAACCGGCGGGACCTCCGCGACCATTGGCCGCTACATCCGCTGCCAGGGTTACGATACAAAATTGATGGTGGTGGACCCGGAAAACTCCGTCTTCCTGCCTTTCTGGCAGTCGCGTGATGCTACGCTGCACAGCCCTGTCGGCAGCAAAATTGAAGGAATTGGACGCCCGCGCGTCGAACCGTCATTCATTGCCGACGTGGTCGATGAGATGCTGCGCGTACCGGATGCCGCCAGCGTGGCGACCGCGCACTGGCTGGAAACGCAACTGGGCCGCAAAGTCGGCGCCTCTACGGGCACCAATATGTGGGGAATGTTGCAACTGGCCGCCCGCATGCGCGAAGCCGGAGAAACCGGTTCGCTGGTGACGCTACTGTGCGACAGCGGCGAACGCTATCTGGACACCTACTACCATGCTGAATGGGTGAGCGCCCATATTGGCGATCTTAGCGCGGCGAAAGCAGAGCTGGCGGGGTTGCTGAATACCCATTAATCAAAAAAAACCGGGCTGAACGCCCGGTGCTGGTAGGGTCTCTCATTCGGGGGAATAAGGAAGATTTGGATAGTCCAGCCAATGTGTCAAAAAGTGTGATACCGCCTGGTTGCGACAATGACCAATCACCGGTAAATGGGGAAGTTCGGCTATAAGCTGCGGCATGGCATTGCCCATGATCAGGCCACGGCCGACGCTGCCAAGCATTTCGCGATCGTTCATCGCGTCACCAAACGCCATACATTCCGCCAGCGACAACCCCAGATGTCCGCTCAGGACCTCCAGTGCAGAACCTTTGTTACAGCCTACCGGCAGTACTTCCAGGCAATCGATCGCCGAGTAACAAAGATGGGCTCGTGCGCCCAGTACCTCTTCAAGCTGAATTTTCAGCCGCGTCAAATCGTCATGATCGCCACAGAAGCAAACTTTAGTCACCCGATCTGCCGGAATACGCGCGACATCCACAATCTGATAGCGAAAACCGCTATAGACGTGGGCGTGCAGCATCTCGGGGATCTCTTGTCCGGTAAACCAGCCGTTATCGTTGAAGACATGCATACTCGCCTGTGTGTCCCAGTGCTGATGCAGGACGATCTCAGCAACAGCCGGATCCAGATCCTGACGGTGCAGCACCTCGCCTTCCAGCGAGTGAATGCGTGTCCCGTTACCGGTGATCAGAAAAGCATCGAGAGAAAAAGTGCCGAGAATATGGCGCATTTCCAGTACATGGCGTCCGGTGGCCAACGTCAGGGTAATGTCACGTTCACGCAGACGCGCCAGAGTAGAGAGCGTTTCATCACCCAAAAGGTGATTTGGCATCAACAGGGTGCCATCCATATCAAATGCAGCCAGGCGTGCCATCTCTTTCTCCACTCGGTGACGGATTAACTTGTGATTCAGTATTACCTGAGATATACGGAAGTAATAGTGAATAGATAAAAGAAATTGTTCCGGGTTTATATGCGACTTCTCAATCGGCTTAATCAGTACCAGCGACTCTGGCAGCCTTCTAACGGCGAACCGCAGCACGTGACCGTCGGGGAACTGGCTGAACGCTGCTTCTGTAGTGAGCGGCACGTCCGCACGTTGTTGCGCCAGGCGCAGGAATCGGGTTGGCTGCTCTGGGAGGCGCAGTCCGGACGCGGTAAGCGCGGGCAACTGCGTTTTCTGGTGGCCCCGGAATCATTGCGCACGGCGATGATGGAACAGGCGCTGGAGAAGGGCCAACAGCTTAGCGTACTGGAGCTGGCGCAACTGGCACCCGGTGAACTGCGGGCCATGCTGCAGCCCTTTATGGGGGGTCAATGGCAAAACGACACGCCCACGCTGCGTATTCCCTATTACCGTCAGCTTGAACCGCTGCATTCTGGTTTTCTTCCCGGTCGCGCCGAGCAACATCTCGCAGGGCAGATTTTCTCCGGACTGACCCGTTTTGACAGCCAGACGCAGCGGCCCTGCGGGGATTTAGCCCACCACTGGGATATTTCCGCCGACGGGTTGCGCTGGGACTTCTATATCCGCTCGACGCTGTTCTGGCACAACGGTGACGCGGTAGAAACCACACAGCTTCATCAGCGACTGCTGATGTTGCGCAAACTCCCGGCACTGAACCGGCTGTTTATCAGCGTAAAGCACATTGAGGTGACGCATCCACAGTGCCTGACGTTTATCCTGCACCGCCCGGATTTCTGGCTGGCGCACCGGCTGGCAAGCTACGGCAGCCTGCTGGCACATCCGGAACACCCCGTCATCGGAACGGGACCTTTTCGTCTGACGCTGTTTACGCCCGAACTGGTACGTCTGGAAAGCCATGACCATTACCATCTCGTACATCCACTGCTCAAAGCCATTGAATACTGGATCACCCCTCAGCTTTTTGAGCAAGATCTCGGCACTAGTTGTCGCCATCCGGTGCAGATAACCATTGGCAAACCCGAAGAGCTCGCCACGGTGAGCCCGGTAAGTACCGGCATCAGTCTCGGCTTTTGCTATCTCGCGCTGAAAAAAAGCGCCCACCTGACGCCACTGCAGGCTCGTCGGCTGGTCAGCCTTATTCATCGTTCTTCACTGCTGCAAACGCTGGATGTGAGAGAAAACCTGATTACGCCCTGCAACGAATTGTTGCCTGGCTGGGACATCCCGCAGTGGGAGGGGCTGGAATCGGTTGAACTACCGAAAAAAATGACGCTGGTTTATCACCTGCCGGTGGAACTGCATACTATGGCAGAACACCTGCGCCACACGCTGGCCGCCCTCGGCTGCGAACTGACGCTGATTTTTCATAACGCGAAAACCTGGGACGGCTGCCAACGGCTTGCCGAAGCGGATCTGCTGATGGGAGACCGCCTGATTGGCGAAGCGCCCGAATATACACTCGAACAGTGGCTACGCTGTGATTCACTTTGGCCGCACGTGCTTGATGCACCAACATTCTCACATCTTCAGGCCACGCTGGATGCGCTGCAAATCAGACCGGAAGAGGATCATCGCTATGCCGCGCTGCGGCAAGTTTTCGCCAGCCTGATGGATGACGCGACGCTGACGCCGCTGTTTAACTATCACTATCGCATCAGCGCACCACCTGGTGTGAACGGGGTGCGGTTGAATCCGCGCGGCTGGTTTGAGTTCACCGAAGCCTGGCTACCACCACCCGCGTCGTGAAGAAGCTGGTCGCCAGGCAACTCTGGCGCTACCATAGCGGCTTTATACACGTCATTCTTCAAACTGCCTC
The DNA here is from genome assembly GCF_002934585.1 of Citrobacter sp. CFNIH10. Classification (NCBI taxonomy): domain Bacteria; kingdom Pseudomonadati; phylum Pseudomonadota; class Gammaproteobacteria; order Enterobacterales; family Enterobacteriaceae; genus Citrobacter; species Citrobacter sp. CFNIH10. The sequence goes on along the minus strand of NZ_CP026216.1, from coordinate 2,577,173 downwards.
TTTGTCGGCTACGTCTGTTCACCCCTGTCATTTACTTATGTAAACTCCAGGAGATTCTCAGACTTTTCGTCTCGATGCAATTTGAATGGCTTTGTGTACAGTAACTTATCAGGATTAACCATGAAACGTGCCGTCGTAGTATTCAGTGGAGGCCAGGACTCCACCACCTGTCTGGTGCAGGCGCTGCATCAGTATGATGAAGTGCATTGCGTGACCTTTGATTATGGTCAGCGCCATCGCGCGGAGATTGATGTTGCACGTGATCTGGCCCTGAAACTGGGTGCACGTGCACACAAAGTACTGGACGTGACGCTGCTGAGTGAACTGGCAGTCAGCAGCCTGACCCGTGACAACATCCCGGTTCCGGATTATGAACCGGATGCTGATGGGATCCCGAATACCTTTGTCCCTGGACGTAATATTCTGTTTCTGACCCTGGCGGCGATTTATGCTTATCAGGTAAAAGCAGAAGCGGTGATTACCGGCGTCTGCGAGACCGATTTCTCTGGTTACCCTGACTGCCGCAATGATTTTGTCGAGGCGCTGAATCACGCCATTAAACTGGGGATGGCGAAAGATATCCGCTTTGAAACGCCACTGATGTGGATTGATAAAGCCGAAACCTGGGCGCTGGCAGATTATTGGGGCAAGCTGGATCTGGTACGTGAAGAAACGCTGACCTGCTATAACGGCATCAAGGGCGACGGTTGCGGCCACTGCGCGGCCTGTAATCTACGCGCAAATGGCCTGAATCATTACCTGGCAGATAAACCGGTCATAATGGCGGCAATGAAGCAGAAGACCGGCTTGAAATAATTGCGGGTTTCGCCGGATGGCGGTGCCTGGCACCTTATCCGGCCAACAGTTGGATCATCCACCCCTACTTCACCATCTGCTCCAGCTTTTCGCGTAACTCCCCTTCCAGCGGCAGCGCTTTTTGCGATTTCAGATCAATACAGACGAACGTAATAAGCGCATCAGCCACCACCTGTCCTTCCGGTTCCAGCGTAATCACCTGGCTTAGAATACCGCTTTTCCCGTTTAGCTGTTGCACCTGACTGGTGACGGTTAGCAGATCACTCAGAACCGCCGGACGGCGATAGTTAATATTGATGTTGACCACCACGAAAGCGATATTGTGGGCAGTCATCCATTGAAAGCTATCGCTGCTCTCCAGGCCATCCCAGCGGGCTTCCTCCAGAAACTCAAGATAGCGGGCATTATTCACGTGCTGGTAGACATCAAGATGATAACCACGAACCTTAATCTGTGTTTGCATAGCGCAGAGACCTTACGTTTTTGTTATAGAGAGACAGGAGTAGAGAGGCCATAACTGGTATGACCTCTCTCAGTCTGGCAAATATTTGCCAGTGCGCAAGTGATTAAAGTGTTAAAGCAGACAGATTGCGCTCCACTAACGCGTTGCCCATCCCCGGTACTTGTTTGAGATCTTCCACCGTTTTAAACGGACCGTACTCATCACGATAGCTGACGATCGCCTGTGCTTTCTTCAGGCCAACACCGTTCATCGCGCGCGCCAGCTCTTCTGCCGATGCGGTATTGATGCTGACCCTGGTGCCCTCTTCGGTGCTGGCTTTCGCCGGAACCGCGGATTTGTTTTGCCCTGCAACCGGTGCTTGTGCGCTGGTCTCCACCGCTGGGCTTTTCGCTGCCGCTGTCGATGACGCCGCCAGCGCGCTTTGCGTCATACCCGCGCAGGCGAAGGAAAGGGTGATAAGTAACGCTTTGATTCCATATTTCATACTGTTTTCTCCTTGTTAGTGAACAGTGGAATCACGATAACGAGGTTAAAACCAACGAACAAATGGCAAATGTCAGAAATGGAAAAGGCCGCGAAAGCGGCCTTCAGGTGTTACAACGGTTGTGCAATGATTTGCGAGACGTCTCGACGATTACGGCTGTTGATCCATCGCATCGCCGATTTTGATTTTCGCCGATTTACGCAGGTTACTCATCAATGCCTCAAAGACAATCTGCGCATTGTTCTGGGTGATCCCCTGAACCATCGCTTTCTTCTGATCTTCCGGCATGGAGCCCGCTTTCACGTCGTCCAGAGCCAGCAAAACCACATTGCCCTGCATATCGTTGGCAATGCCATAGCTCGGCTTATCTTTCGCCGGCAGGCTCAGACCAAACGCCACCTGGCTAACCGGATCCTGGCCCGTACGGCTCAGCGTTTTAGACTCTCCAAAGCTCAGACCAGCGGCTTTCATCGCTTCTGCGCCTTTACCCGCCTTCAGCTCAACCAGCAGTTTTTCCGCATCCAGTTTAGCCTGCTGCTCTGCTTTGTTGTGCTTAACCAGCGCCGTTACCTGATCTTTCACCTCAGACAGCGGCTTCACGGCCTCTGCCTTGTGATCGCTGATACGCAGAACAAACGCGCGATCGCCATCGACGGTGATGATATCGGAGTTTCTGCCCGGCGCGCCGTTTTCACCCACCAGAGCACCATCAAAAATGGCGTCTGATACCGGTTTGAAATTCAGCTCTTCCGGCAGGTTCTCGTGACTGAACCAGCCCGTCTGTACCGCTTTCGCGCCAGCTGCCTGTTCGGCACCCGCCAGAGATTCCGTATCATTGTTCGCCGCATCGCTCACTTTCTGCTGTAAAGCAAAGTAAGCATCCAGCGCTTTTTCCTGTTTCACTTTCGCTGCGATGTCATCACGGACTTCGTTCAGCGGCTTCACAACCGCCGGCTGAATGTCGTCCAGACGCACAACCAGAAAGCCAACAGAGGATTTAATCACGCCAGAAAGCTGGCCCTTCTCTTTCAGCCCGGCATTTTTCAGCTCTTCCGGCGTGGTGGCGTCTTCCAGCCAACCCATATCGCCGCCGTTGCGGGCAGAGATGATGTCGGCCGATTTCTCTTTCGCCAGCGCAGCAAAGTCACCACCTTTGTTCAGCGCGTCGAGTACCGCTTTCGCTTCATCTTCCGTTTTAGTCTGGATGATGCTGTAACGGCTACGCTGTGCCTGGGTGAACTGATCCTGATGCTGATCGTAATAAGACTGGATATCTTCATCGCTGACCGGCTTTTGCATCGAGGCGGCGTCCAGCTTGATGTAGCTGACGCGGAACTGTTCCGGAGTCATGAAGCTGTTTTTGTGCTGCTCGTAGTAGCTGGCCACTTCCTGATCCGTCACCGACTGCTTCGCTGCAAGAGCATTGACGTCAATCGTGGCTTCACGGACGACACGCTGCTGTGCAACCAGCGCCGCCAGCTCATCAGTCTCACCCTTGAGCATAAAATCGGTGCCCGCGACGCCGCTGATAAGCTGCTGTGTAGTCAGTTGGTTACGCAAGGCTTGCGCATACTGGTCAGCGGTCATCCCCATCTGATTAACAATCGCGTTATAGCGGTTGTTATCAAATTTGCCATCGACCTGGAATGCCGGCGTGGAGAAAATCGCCTGCTTCACCTGCTCGTCGCTGATGCCCAGTTTGAGTTCGCGGGCATACTGATCAAGCAGCGCTTCATCAATCAGACGATTAAGCGTCTGCTGGCGCAGGGTTTTCATGTAACCTTCGTTTGCCGCAAGCTCAGAGTACTGATCGCCCAACTGTTGCTGCATGCGATTACGTTCGCTGTTGAACGCATTCTCAAACTGCCCACGGCTGATTTCCTGGTCATTCACTTTAGCGGCGTAGTTGTTGCCTCCGCCAATCAGGTAACCACTCACGCCGGTCAGAATGAACGACACGATAATGATTCCGAAAATAATCTTGAGCACGAGACTGTTAGCAGCCGTGCGTAAGCTGTCCATCATGGTGTAACCACACTCCGCTGTAGGTGACTATACACGGCATCTTTCACGCGGCCTCGTCGTTAACTGCCCCGATGAAACGTGAATGCCTTGTGTATATACGCGTTACGCAGCATAGCGTTTCCTGAACGCTGCGCATAAAGGCCTATTGTGACAAGAAACAGGGGCGATTGTCAGCCCACAACATGTAGAAAATCGCTGCAAAAACAAAAAAGGCACATCAATTGATGCGCCCTTGTACTGAGTCCTGTCCCCGGAAGGGGATCACGCTTAGTTTACTGCGTCTTTCAGTGCTTTACCTGCACGGAAACCAGGTACTTTGGCGGCAGCAATGGCGATCTCTTTACCTGTTTGCGGGTTGCGGCCAGTACGGGCAGCACGCTCTTTAACAGCAAAAGTACCAAAACCTACCAGCGCAACGTCATCCCCTTCTTTCAGAGATTCGGTAACAGAAGCAATAATTGCGTCTAACGCACGCCCTGCCGCAGCTTTGGAGATATCAGCCCCTGCAGCAATTTTGTCGATCAGTTGAGATTTATTCACTCTTCTCTTCCTCATTATAATTTATATCGCACCAGAATCCTTCAAAGTGCGACCGCGCAGCAGTTATATCAGGCCTGCCATGCCCTTACAACACCCGATAATGATGGCAAGCCCAATCCGTCATCTAAATTAGCTATACAAAAAAAGGCTGGCAAGTACGAAATGGCCTGCCAGCCCTGTTTTTATTAGTGCTCTTTGCGCGAGGTCACTATTTTGCCGTCACAACCTGCATTCCAGAGGGTTCATTTTGCAATGCGAGCGTCAGAACCTCTTCAATGCGTTTCACCGGATGGATGTCCAAATCGGCAATAACATTGTCCGGAATCTCTTCCAGGTCGCGTTTGTTTTCATCCGGAATTAAGACCGTTTTAATACCACCACGGTGCGCAGCCAGAAGTTTTTCTTTTAACCCACCGATCGGCAGCACCTGACCACGCAGGGTGATCTCACCGGTCATCGCCACATCGGCACGCACCGGGTTACCGGTCAGGCAGGAAACCAGTGCGGTACACATCGCAATACCGGCGCTCGGACCGTCTTTCGGCGTCGCCCCTTCCGGAACGTGAACGTGAATGTCGCGTTTTTCGTAAAAGTCCGGATTAATACCCAGTTTTTCCGCACGCGCACGCACCACGGTCAATGCAGCCTGAATGGACTCCTGCATCACTTCACCCAGCGAACCGGTGTAGGTCAGCTTGCCTTTGCCAGGCACGCAGGCGGTTTCGATGGTCAGCAGATCGCCGCCCACTTCCGTCCACGCCAGACCTGTCACCTGGCCTACGCGGTTTTCATTGTCCGCGCGACCATAGTCAAAGCGCTGTACACCCAGGTAGTCGTGCAGGTTATCGCCATTGATCACAATGTGTTTCAGTGACTTATCCAGCAGCAACTGCTTAACCGCTTTCCGGCACAGTTTGGAAATTTCACGTTCCAGACTACGCACGCCAGCCTCACGAGTGTAGTAACGAATAATGCCGATAATGGCGCTGTCGTCGACCGTCAGCTCGCCTTTCTTCAGCGCGTTACGCTCAATCTGCTTCGGCAACAGGTGCTGTTTGGCAATGTTCAGCTTCTCGTCTTCGGTATACCCGGACAGACGGATCACTTCCATACGATCCAGCAGCGGCGCTGGAATGTTCATGGAGTTGGAGGTCGCGACAAACATCACGTCGCTGAGATCGTAGTCCACTTCCAGGTAGTGATCGCTGAAGGCCACGTTCTGCTCGGGATCCAGCACCTCAAGCAGTGCAGATGCCGGATCGCCACGCATGTCGGAAGACATTTTGTCGATCTCATCGAGCAGGAACAGCGGGTTTTTCACGCCCACTTTCGCCATTTTCTGGATCAGTTTACCCGGCATTGAACCGATGTATGTCCGACGGTGGCCACGAATTTCCGCTTCATCACGCACGCCGCCCAGCGCCATACGGATGTATTTACGCCCGGTCGCTTTGGCGATGGACTGACCCAGAGAGGTTTTACCTACCCCCGGCGGTCCCACCAGGCACAGGATCGGCCCCTTGATTTTGTTCACACGGCTTTGTACCGCGAGATACTCAAGGATGCGGTCTTTCACACGCTCCAGACCATAATGGTCGGTATCAAGGATTTCCTGCGCTTGACGCAGGTCTTTTTTAACCTTGCTACGCGCATTCCACGGCACCTGAACCATCCAGTCGATGTAACCACGCACGACGGTCGCTTCCGCTGACATCGGCGACATCATTTTCAGCTTCTGCAGTTCAGCTTCGGCTTTCTCTTTCGCCTCTTTCGGCATTTTTGCCGCGTCGATCTTCCGCTTCAGCGCTTCGTTTTCGTCCGGCGCATCGTCCATTTCGCCGAGTTCTTTCTGAATCGCCTTCATCTGCTCATTCAGATAGTACTCACGCTGAGATTTCTCCATCTGCTTTTTCACGCGGTTGCGAATGCGCTTCTCAACCTGCAGCAGATCGATTTCAGACTCCATCATCGCCATCAGATACTCCAGACGCTCGTTCACGTCTGACATCTCCAGTACGGACTGCTTATCCGCCAGCTTCAGCGGCATATGGGCAGCGATGGTGTCCGCCAGACGCGCCGGATCGTCAATGCTATTGAGCGACGTCAGTACTTCTGGTGGGATTTTCTTGTTCAGCTTGATGTAGCCTTCGAACTGGCTGATCGCCGTGCGTACCAGCACTTCCTGTTCGCGCTCGTCAATAGCAGGCGAATCAAGGTATTCCGCTTTCGCAGAGAAGTGCTCGCCGTTATCAGACAGCGCAGAAATACGCGCACGCTGTAACCCTTCGACCAGCACTTTGACGGTGCCGTCAGGCAGTTTCAGCATCTGCAAAATAGAGGCCACGGTCCCGACGGTGAAAAGATCGTTTACACCCGGCTCATCCGTTGATGCTTCCTTCTGGGCGACCAGCATGATTTTTTTATCATGGTCCATAGCCGCTTCCAGACAACGGATAGATTTTTCCCGCCCTACAAACAAGGGTATGACCATGTGCGGATAAACCACCACATCGCGCAACGGCAATACGGGGATTTCAATGCGTTCAGAACGCTCAGGATTCATAGAGCTCTCTCTTAGTTTAGTGTCCGCCAGGTAATCAGATGGCATAGCTGTGCTTCATGCCACCTTTAACATGTATGTCAGTATATGGGGATGTTTCCCACACATTCAACGCCATGATTACGGAAAAAGTAAAGGGGAGATAAAATCCCCCCTTTTTGATTAACTGATTGTATGGATTGGCTAATTATTCACCAGATGCCTGCTGGGCTTCCGGCTTGCCGTAAATCAGTAATGGCTTGCTCTGACCGCCGATCACCGACTCATCAATCACCACTTTTTCGACGTCTTCCATCGAAGGCAGATCATACATGGTATCCAGCAGCGCGGCTTCTACGATGGAACGCAGACCACGGGCACCGGTTTTACGCGCCATGGCTTTGCGGGCAATCGCATCCAGCGCTTCGTCGCGGAACTCCAGGTCAACGCCTTCCAGATTGAACAGCGCCTGATACTGCTTGGTCAGCGCGTTTTTCGGCTCTTTCAGGATCTGGATCAGCGCTTCTTCGCTCAGTTCGCTCAGCGTTGCCACAACCGGCAGACGACCAATAAACTCAGGAATCAGACCAAACTTGATCAAATCTTCCGGCTCAACCTGCGAGAGCAGTTCGCCTTCGCTGGCCTTGTCGGATTTCGCTTTCACCGTTGCACCAAAACCAATGCCGGAGCCGGTTTCAACGCGGTTGGCGATCACTTTATCCAGGCCGGCAAACGCACCGCCACAGATGAACAGGATCTTAGAGGTATCCACCTGCAAGAATTCCTGCTGCGGATGTTTACGTCCACCCTGCGGCGGAACGGCAGCAACCGTCCCTTCGATCAGTTTCAGCAGCGCCTGCTGTACGCCTTCACCGGAAACGTCACGGGTGATCGACGGGTTGTCAGACTTACGGGAAATCTTGTCAATTTCATCGATATAGACAATACCACGCTGCGCTTTCTGCACATCGTAGTCGCACTTCTGCAACAGTTTCTGGATGATGTTCTCAACGTCCTCACCCACGTAACCCGCTTCGGTCAGCGTGGTGGCATCCGCCATCGTGAACGGAACATCCAGCAGGCGCGCCAGCGTTTCCGCCAACAGCGTTTTACCGGAGCCGGTCGGACCGATCAGCAGAATATTACTTTTGCCCAACTCGACGCCATTACTGGTGTCGCCGTTGCGCAGACGTTTGTAGTGGTTGTATACCGCGACCGCCAGCACTTTCTTGGCCTGTTCCTGACCGATGACGTAATCGTCAAGATGGTTACGAATTTCGTGTGGCGTCGGCAGCGCACTGCGTTCACGATGCGGTGCTACTTCCTTAATCTCTTCGCGAATGATGTCGTTACACAGATCGACACATTCATCGCAGATATACACGGATGGACCGGCGATGAGCTTACGCACTTCATGCTGGCTTTTGCCGCAAAAAGAGCAGTACAACAATTTGCCCGAGCCATCTTTGCGTTTATCTGTCATGAGTCAAAACCTCTTCTTTGTTCTTTGTGCCGCACACGACGACGCAAAATGCCATTCTCAGGCGCAACTCGCTTTGTCGCGTTGTGCCGCCCCTGGTAAGTATAGCGGCACAGTTGCGCCCCGGGCATCAATTACGATGGGTCAAAATCGAGTCGACTAAGCCATACTCAACTGCCTCAGCGGCAGAGAGGAAGCGATCGCGCTCAGTATCACGCTCAATCTGCTCAAGAGATTGACCCGTATGGTGTGCCATAAGTTCGTTCATGCGCCCTTTAACTTTCAGGATTTCACGGGCGTGAATTTCAATATCCGTTGCCTGGCCCTGGTAACCGCCCAACGGCTGATGAATCATTACGCGGGAGTTCGGCAGGCAGAAACGTTTACCTTTCGCCCCGGCCGTCAGCAAGAACGCGCCCATTGAGGCCGCCTGGCCCATACAAATGGTGCTGACGTCTGGCTTAATAAACTGCATGGTGTCATAAATCGACATGCCTGCGGTAATTACGCCGCCCGGAGAGTTAATGTAGAGGTAGATATCTTTTTCCGGGTTTTCGGCTTCCAGGAACAGCATCTGCGCCACAATCAGGTTAGCCATATGATCTTCGACCTGGCCGGTCAGAAAAATGACACGTTCCTTAAGTAGACGAGAGTAGATATCAAAAGAGCGCTCACCACGTGAGGTCTGTTCAATGACCATCGGCACCAGCGCCATATGGGGTGCAAAGTTATCTCGTTCGCCGCTGTATGACATTTCCGTCTCCTGGATAAAAAATGAAAAAACCTGCTGTACCGATTGTAACCTTATGGACGGATTATCAGCTAGTCCCTCTGTTATGGGTACGGCATCGCCATAATTCAAGCATAACAATCTTTTGCCTGAACGCTAACACCGAAAAGGGCTTTTTCGCACGCTTCCATGCAAAAGTCATGACAAAAAAAAGACCCGCCACCTGACGGTGACGGGCCTTTGAGCGAAATTCGCGCGTTTAAGCGGAATTACGCCTGCTGGTTCATCAGCTCATTGAAGGTCGTGGCTTTTTCAGTCACTTTGGCTTTCGCCAGAACCGCTTCAACCGCCTGCTCTTCCAGAGCGACGTTACGCATGTTGTCCATCAGCTCTTTATTTTTGCTGTAGAACTCGATCACTTCTTTCGGATCTTCGTAAGCAGAAGCCATCTCTTCGATCAGGCCCTTCACGCGATCTTCATCCGCTTTCAGTTCATTGGTACGAATCACTTCGCCCAGCAGCAGACCCACAACTACGCGACGCTTAGCCTGTTCTTCGAACAGTTCACGCGGCAGTTCCAGCGCTTGTTTCTCGTTACCACCGAAACGCTGAGCAGCCTGACGACGCAGAACGTCGATTTCGCTGTCAATCAGTGCAGCAGGAACGTCGATGTCGTTCGCTTTCACCAGACCGTCGATTGCCTGAGATTTAACACGGTTACGCACCGCGCCTTTCAGCTCGCGTTCCATGTTTTTACGGACTTCAGTACGCAGACCGGCAACGGAACCATCTTCAACGCCAAAACGTTTGATGAATTCTTCAGTCAGTTCCGGCAGCTCACGCTCTTCCACTTTCTTCAGGTTGATGGCGAATTTCGCCGCTTTACCTTTCAGGTTTTCAGCGTGGTAGTCTTCCGGGAAAGTCACGTCGATGGTGAACTCTTCGCCCGCTTTGTGACCTTTGATACCGTCTTCAAAGCCCGGGATCATACGACCCTGGCCCATCGCCAGTACGAAATCAGACGCTTTACCGCCTTCGAACTCTTCGCCGTCTACAGAACCGGTGAAGTCGAGGGTGACGCGGTCTTCTGCATCCGCAGCGCCGTCTTTATCTTTCCAGGTCGCCTGCTGTTTGCGCAGGGTATCCAGCATCACGTCAACATCCGCATCGGTGACTTCAACAACCGGTTTTTCAACTTCGATTGTGTCCAGGCCGGTCAGTTCAACTTCCGGATAGACTTCGAATTCTACCGCGTAGGTGAAATCTTCACCCAGTTTGTATTCGCCCGGAACGTAGTTCGGTGCGCCAGCCGGATTGATTTTTTCTTTGATGATGGCATCAACGAAGTTGCGGCTCATCAGGTCACCCAGAACGTCCTGGCGAACGGACGCGCCATAACGCTGAGCAACAACATTCATCGGTACTTTGCCTTTACGGAAGCCGTCAATACGCACTTTCTTCGCTACGTTGACCAGCTCGCTTTTAACAGCGGTCTCGATGCTGTCAGCAGCGATAGTAATCGTTACACGGCGGCCAAGGCCTTGAGTGGTTTCAACTGAAACTTGCATCTTGTTACCTCAAAAAATCACAGTGCTCGGTCAACTCTACTCCGCAAGCACAGATTATTAGCTTCGCGGAACCGGGATGTTCTCTTAATCAATCACATTCCCTGTCGTCAGAATCATCCCGAAGACATTCAAATAAGACGCGGCATTATAGCGGCATCACTTTTATGAGTCGAGAACGGTTATTACGCGTTGCTGCGGCATTTTTCACAATTCCCGGCTATTCTTGCCCTGAAAAGGGTTTGACTCGTGCAAAATTCAGACAAAACAAAACGGCCCGCAGGCCGTTTTCACATAATCTTTAGCAACATACTGGAAAAACGCCAGCAGTTGCAAATGCGTTTTTACGCGATGCTTCCCGCACCACGACAGGGAGGTGACGCAAAGATCGTATCCTGCAACCCTTCCCACTCTTTAATGGTATAAGTATGCAGAGCCAGCGCATGGACCGTCGTAGACAGTTCTGCGGTTAATGTACCGTAGATCATCCGATGACGATTCAAAAAACGCTCGCCGGTAAAGCGATCGCTAACCAGAACGACCTTAAAGTGGCTTTCTGAGCCAGCCGGGACATTATGACGATAGCTTTCATCCACGACCTCGAGGAACACGGGTTGGAACGCTGCCCTTAATTTTTCTTCTATTTGCTCACGTATCATCATGATATATCTCCTCAAACGGCGCTGAGATGTCACCCATCCCTTTAAATATTAGCCGCTTTTACCGGTTCCATTGCGCCATTACAACAAAAATTTAGCCTTCGTCTGATTTTCGCCATCAACGCGATGAAGTTTACTGATTCAACCCGTTGGGGGATGGCATAAATGCCCAATTTGGTCTCTATAACTTCATTATTCCGACAACATGATGAATTTACATGCGTTACCCACTTCCCCTCGCCGTTGGCGATGTTATGATGGCGGGAATTTTTCTCTATCCATATGATTAAGAGTTACTGAGAGCACGAACATGTTAAAAAAAATCCTCTTCCCGTTAATCGCGCTTTTCATGCTGGCGGGCTGTGCGACACCACCAACCACGATTGACGTTTCGCCTAAAATCACGCTCCCGCAACAGGATCCTAGCCTGATGGGCGTGACCGTTAGCATCAACGGCGCCGATCAGCGTCCGGACCAGGCGCTGGCGAAAGTGACCCGCGACAATCAGTTGGTGACACTGACGGCCTCCCGCGATCTGCGCTTCCTGTTACAAGAAGTACTGGAAAAACAGATGACCTCGCGCGGTTATATGGTTGGCCCGAACGGTGCGGTGAACCTGCAGATCATTGTTAACCAGCTATACGCGGATGTGTCTCAGGGCAACGTGCGTTATAACATCGCCACCAAGGCCGATATCGCGATCATCGCGACGGCGGCCAACGGCAACAAGATGACCAAAAACTACCGCGCCAGCTACTCCGTTGAAGGCGCGTTCCAGGCGACCAACAAGAATATCGCCAACGCGGTTAACAGCGTGCTGACCGATACGATTACTGATATGTCTCAGGACACCAGCGTCCACGACTTCATCAAACAGAACGCTCGTTAATTTCTGCCCCCTGACCCGGCTCCGCGCCGGGTCAGCTTTATATGCCCATGCCTAGTCACTACTTACGCATTTTTCAACAACCGAAATCAGCCATTTTGCTGATGTTAGGTTTTGCCTCCGGCCTGCCGCTCGCGTTGACCTCCGGTACGCTTCAGGCATGGATGACCGTCGAGAATATCGACCTGAAAACCATCGGTTTCTTTTCGCTGGTCGGTCAGGCTTACGTCTTTAAATTTCTCTGGTCTCCGGTCATGGACCGCTACACACCGCCCTTTTTAGGTCGTCGTCGTGGCTGGTTGCTGACGACGCAATGTTTGTTGCTGGTCTCCATCGCTGCGATGGGTTTTCTGGAGCCCGGTAGCCAGTTGCGATGGATGGCGGCGCTGGCGGTAGTGATCGCCTTTTGTTCAGCGTCGCAAGATATTGTGTTTGACGCCTGGAAAACGGACGTCTTAGCCGCAGAAGAGCGCGGAACCGGTGCGGCAATCAGCGTGCTCGGCTATCGCCTCGGCATGCTGGTGTCCGGTGGACTGGCGCTGTGGATGGCCGACCGCTGGCTCGGCTGGCAAGGCATGTACTGGCTGATGGCAGCATTACTGATCCCTTGTATTATTTCCACTCTGCTCGCCCCCGAACCGACCGACAGCATTCCGGTGCCAAAAACGCTGGAGCAGGCAGTCGCAGCCCCGCTACGCGATTTCTTCGGACGTAACAACGCCTGGCTGATTTTGCTGCTCATCATCCTTTATAAGCTGGGTGATGCCTTCGCCATGAGCCTGACCACCACCTTTTTGATTCGTGGTGTGGGCTTTGACGCCGGAGAAGTGGGCGTCGTCAATAAAACGCTGGGGCTTATCGCCACGATTATTGGCGCGCTGTACGGCGGGGTGTTGATGCAACGGCTGACGCTGTTTCGCGCTTTACTGATTTTCGGCATTCTGCAGGGCGTCTCTAACGCCGGATACTGGCTCCTGTCGGTGACCGACAAGCACATGTTCAGCATGGCTGCGGCGGTGTTTTTCGAGAACCTGTGCGGGGGAATGGGGACGTCAGCGTTCGTCGCGCTACTGATGACGCTGTGTAATAAGTCATTTTCCGCCACCCAGTTTGCCCTGCTGTCAGCGCTTTCTGCCGTGGGGCGCGTCTATGTTGGCCCGGTTGCCGGTTGGTTTGTCGAGGCGCATGGCTGGTCGACGTTTTATCTTTTCTCCGTCGTGGCCGCCGTTCCGGGCCTGATATTGCTGCTGGTGTGTCGGCAAACGCTGGAGTACACGCGACAGAGCGAAAGTTTCCTGCCGCGAACAGAATTCCGTTCGGCCTACCGTCTGGCGTTATGGATTTTGATGGCGGGATGCGTGTTGCTTGCCGTCTGGCTGCTGTTGCTGTCGCTGAACGCGCTGGCGTTCACTAACTTCTCCTTCCTCGCCGGACTGCTGGAAGTCGCAGTGACTATCGCCATTTTCGGCATCGTGTTTGGCGGCTTGCTCGACTATCTGGCGCTACGCAAAACGCGGCTGGTGTAAGCGCCCCTTTATTTAGCCGTTGTAATCACCTTGCGTAATTATATCGGCTAAATAAACAACAACTGAAAAAATTAATATTTGTTGTTTTGTGCGCAATAGAATCTGGAAATTATTGACGCCTTTTATAGGTTTTATTTTCCTTACTCGATTCAGCCGAAACACATTTATTTTTTGTATTTTATTTGTCTCTTTATTGATAATCATTTGTTAACCAATTGTTTTATTTTTACATTGGTTATACCAATTACCCTCGCGTCGCCTCCCTGAAGTCCCCTTTCGTTATAACGTGATGTTGCAACAGGTTCTTAATGCTGAAACGACATATCTTGCAACATATGTGACACGTGCGGCAGAACCCGGTAACACAGATCCAATGATGTTTACAGTAATGTAACCTTCCCGTAAAATGCCCACACACTTTAAACGCCACCCGGTCCCGTGGAATTGAGGTCGTTAAATGAGACTCAGGAAATACAATAAAAGTTTGGGATGGTTGTCATTAATTGCAGGCACTGCATTACTCAGTGGCTGTAATTCTGCGCTGTTAGATCCCAAAGGACAGATTGGACTGGAGCAACGTTCGCTGATACTGACGGCATTTGGCCTGATGTTGATCGTCGTTATTCCTGCAATCTTGATGGCTGTAGGTTTTGCCTGGAAGTACCGTGCAAGCAATAAAGATGCGAAGTATAGCCCGAACTGGTCACACTCCAATAAAGTGGAAGCGGTGGTCTGGACGGTTCCTATCTTAATCATCATTTTCCTTGCCGTGCTGACCTGGAAAACCACTCACGCTCTTGAGCCAAGCAAGCCGCTGGCGCATGACGAGAAGCCCATTACCATCGAAGTGGTTTCCATGGACTGGAAATGGTTCTTCATCTACCCGGAACAGGGCATTGCTACCGTGAATGAAATCGCCTTCCCGGCGAACACTCCGGTGTACTTCAAAGTGACCTCTAACTCCGTGATGAACTCCTTCTTCATCCCACGTCTGGGCAGCCAGATTTATGCCATGGCCGGTATGCAGACTCGCCTGCATCTGATCGCCAATGAAGCCGGTACCTATGACGGTATCTCCGCAAGCTATAGCGGACCTGGCTTCTCCGGTATGAAGTTCAAGGCTATCGCAACAGAGGACCGCGCCGCATTCGACCAATGGGTTGCTAAAGCGAAACAGTCACCGAACACCATGAGCGACATGGCTGCGTTCGAGAAAGTGGCTGTGCCAAGCGAATACAACCAGGTGGAATACTTCTCCAACGTGAAACCCGATTTGTTTAAAGACGTGATTAACAAATTTATGGCTCACGGTCAGAGCATGGACATGACCCAACCGGAAGGTGAGCACAGCTCGCACGAAGGAATGGAAGGCATGGACATGAGCCACGCGGAAGCCGCCAACTCAAGGGGCTGAGGAAGAATACGATGTTCGGAAAATTGACACTGGATGCAGTTCCGTTCCATGAACCCATCGTCATGGTTACGATCGCTGCTATTATCATCGGTGGTGCGGCTTTACTTGGCCTGATTACTTACTTTGGTAAGTGGACCTACCTGTGGAAAGAGTGGCTAACTTCGGTTGACCACAAACGCCTTGGCATCATGTATGTCATCGTCGCTATCGTCATGTTGGTTCGTGGCTTTGCTGACGCCATCATGATGCGTAGTCAGCAAGCGCTGGCGTCTGCAGGTGAAGCGGGCTTCCTGCCGCCTCACCACTACGATCAGATATTCACGGCTCACGGCGTGATCATGATCTTCTTCGTGGCAATGCCATTTGTTATCGGTCTGATGAACCTGGTGGTTCCACTGCAGATTGGTGCGCGTGACGTTGCGTTCCCGTTCCTGAACAACCTGAGCTTCTGGTTCACCGTTGTCGGCGTTATCCTGGTTAACCTGTCTCTGGGTGTGGGTGAATTCGCGCAGACCGGTTGGCTGGCGTACCCGCCGCTCTCGGGAATTGAGTACAGTCCAAGCGTCGGGGTCGACTATTGGATATGGGCAGTCCAGTTGTCCGGTATTGGTACAACCCTGACCGGTATCAACTTCTTTGTGACTATCATTAAGATGCGCGCGCCAGGCATGACCATGTTCAAGATGCCGGTCTTTACCTGGGCATCGCTATGCGCAAACATCCTGATTATCGCCTCCTTCCCGATTCTGACGGTTACCGTCGCGTTGCTTACCCTGGATCGTTATCTGGGCACCCATTTCTTTACCAACGATATGGGCGGCAACATGATGATGTACATCAACCTGATTTGGGCCTGGGGCCATCCGGAAGTGTACATTCTGATTCTGCCGGTATTCGGGGTGTTCTCGGAAATCGCCGCGACCTTCTCACGTAAACGTCTGTTTGGTTACACCTCGCTGGTGTGGGCAACCGTGTGTATTACCGTATTGTCGTTCATCGTCTGGCTGCACCACTTCTTTACCATGGGTGCCGGTGCGAACGTTAACGCCTTCTTCGGTATTACCACCATGATTATCGCCATCCCGACCGGGGTGAAGATCTTCAACTGGCTGTTCACCATGTATCAGGGCCGTATCGTATTCCACTCAGCAATGCTGTGGACGATTGGCTTTATCGTGACCTTCTCAGTCGGCGGGATGACCGGCGTACTGCTGGCGGTCCCGGGCGCGGACTTTGTACTGCACAACAGTCTGTTCCTGATTGCGCACTTCCATAACGTTATTATCGGCGGCGTCGTATTTGGTTGCTTCGCGGGTATGACCTACTGGTGGCCAAAAGCGTTTGGCTTCACGCTGAACGAAACCTGGGGTAAACGCGCATTCTGGTTCTGGATCATCGGCTTCTTCGTTGCTTTCATGCCGCTGTATGTGCTGGGCTTTATGGGGATGACTCGTCGTCTCAGCCAGCAGATTGACCCTCAGTTCCATCCGATGCTGGTTGTTGCTGCCTGTGGCGCCGCGCTGATTGCAGTGGGTATCCTGTGCCAGTTCATTCAGATGTATGTTTCTATTCGCGACCGCGAACAGAATCGTGATCTGACCGGTGACCCATGGGGTGGCCGTACGCTGGAATGGGCAACGTCTTCTCCGCCTCCGTTCTATAACTTTGCCGTTGTGCCGCACGTTCATGAGCGTGATGCCTTCTGGGAAATGAAAGAAAAAGGTGAAGCGTACAAGCAGCCTGCGCACTATGAAGAGATTCATATGCCGAAGAATAGCGGTGCCGGTATCGTCATTACCGCCTTCGCGACGCTGTTTGGTTTCGCCATGATCTGGCATATCTGGTGGCTGGCTATTGCAAGCTTCGCAGGCATGATCATCAGCTGGATTGTGAAAAGCTTTGATGAAGATGTGGACTACTACGTGCCGGTCCCGGAAATCGAAAAACTGGAAAACCAGCATTTCGATGAGATTACTAAGGCAGGGCTGAAAAATGGCAACTGATACTTTAGCGCACGCGACTGCCCACGCGCACGAACACGGGCACCACGATGCAGGCCAGAACAAAATCTTCGGATTTTGGATCTACCTGATGAGCGACTGCATTCTGTTCTCTATTCTGTTTGCTACCTATGCCGTTCTGGTGAACGGCACCGCAGGTGGCCCGACAGGTAAGGACATTTTCGAACTGCCGTTCGTTCTGGTTGAAACTTTCTTGCTGTTGTTCAGCTCCATTACCTATGGCATGGCGGCGATCGCCATGCACAAGAACAACAAGAGCCAGGTGGTTTCCTGGCTGGCGTTGACCTTCTTGTTTGGTGCCGGCTTCATCGGGATGGAAATCTATGAATTCCATCATCTGATTGTTAACGGTATGGGCCCGGATCGCAGCGGCTTCCTCTCTGCGTTCTTCGCGCTGGTCGGCACCCACGGTCTGCACGTGACGTCCGGTCTTATCTGGATGGCCGTGCTGATGGTACAGATCGCCCGTCGCGGCCTGACCAGCACCAACCGCACCCGCATCATGTGCCTGAGCCTGTTCTGGCACTTCCTGGACGTGGTGTGGATCTGTGTGTTCACTGTTGTTTATCTGATGGGGGCGATGTAATGAGTCATTCTAACGTGAACAGCGGCGCGTCCCATGGCAGCGTAAAAACCTACATGACAGGATTTATCCTGTCGGTCATCCTGACGGTCATTCCGTTCTGGATGGTAATGACAGGTGCTGCCTCTCCGGCCGTAATTCTGGGGACTATCCTGGCAATGGCAGTGGTGCAGATTCTGGTGCATCTGGTGTGCTTCCTGCACATGAACACCAAATCTGATGAAGGCTGGAACATGACGGCTTTTGTCTTTACCGTGCTGATCATCGCCATCCTGGTTGTCGGTTCCATCTGGATCATGTGGAACCTCAACTACAATATGATGATGCACTAAGAGCGGCGGTTATGATGTTTAAGCAATACCTGCAAGTAACGAAACCAGGCATCATCTTTGGCAACCTGATCTCGGTGATCGGGGGGTTCCTGCTGGCCTCCAAGGGCAGCATCGACTATCCCCTGTTCATCTACACGTTGGTCGGAGTGTCACTGGTTGTGGCGTCGGGTTGTGTATTTAACAACTACATCGACAGGGATATCGACAGAAAGATGGAAAGGACCAAGAATCGGGTGCTGGTAAGAGGCCTGATCTCTCCTAAAGTCTCGCTGGTGTACGCCACCCTGCTGGGTATTGCTGGCTTCATGCTGCTGTGGTTTGGCGCGAACCCTCTGGCCTGCTGGCTGGGGGTGATGGGCTTTGTGGTTTATGTGGGCGTTTACAGCCTGTATATGAAACGCCACTCGGTCTACGGGACGCTGATCGGCTCTCTCTCCGGCGCGGCGCCGCCGGTGATCGGCTACTGCGCAGTCACCGGTGAGTTCGACAGCGGCGCGCTGATTCTGCTGGCGATTTTCAGCCTGTGGCAGATGCCGCACTCTTATGCCATCGCGATTTTCCGCTTTAAGGATTATCAGGCGGCTAACATCCCGGTTCTGCCGGTGGTGAAAGGCATTTCCGTCGCCAAGAACCACATTACGCTGTACATCATCGCATTTGCCATCGCGACGCTGATGCTCTCTCTGGGCGGCTATGCCGGATATAAATATCTGGTGGTGGCGGCAGCGGTGAGCGTCTGGTGGTTAGGCATGGCGCTGCGCGGTTACAAAGTGGAAGATGACAGAGTCTGGGCGCGCAAGCTGTTCGGTTTCTCCATCATCGCCATTACCGCGCTCTCCGTGATGATGTCCGTCGACTTTATGGTGCCGGATTCACACAATCTGCTGACCTACGTCTGGTAAGCCAGATAACGGTATTAAAAGGGTGCTTCGGCACCCTTTTCTATTTCTGTCACAAATCTCTCTTCCGGTAATATTTACTCAATAACCTCATGTTTACCCCGCCTGCTTAGCGCTTTACACTAGGCGCGAAATTGAGACAGAGGTGGGAATGAACGATTATAAAATGACACCGGGTGAGTTGCGCGCCACCTGGGGTTTAGGGACCGTATTTTCGCTGCGCATGCTTGGCATGTTTATGGTCCTGCCGGTTCTGACCACATACGGTATGGCGCTACAGGGCGCCAGTGAAGCCTTGATTGGACTCGCCATCGGCATCTATGGCTTGGCACAGGCTATCTTCCAGATCCCCTTCGGACTGCTTTCCGACCGTATCGGTCGTAAGCCGCTGATTGTCGGCGGGTTAGCGGTGTTTATTCTCGGCAGTATTATCGCCGCGCTGTCAGACTCCATCTGGGGCATTATTCTTGGCCGCGCGTTACAAGGTTCGGGCGCGATTGCCGCCGCGGTGATGGCGCTGCTGTCAGATTTAACCCGCGAGCAAAACCGCACGAAAGCGATGGCGTTTATTGGCGTAAGCTTTGGCATCACCTTCGCGATCGCCATGGTGCTTGGGCCAATCATCACCCACGCCCTGGGTCTCAACGCCCTCTTCTGGATGATCGCCGTCCTGGCGACGCTTGGGATCGTCCTGACGCTGTGGGTGGTGCCAGACAGTGACAACCACGTGCTTAATCGCGAATCAGGAATGGTGAAAGGCAGCTTCAGCAAAGTGCTGGCGGAACCGAAACTGCTGAAACTCAACTTTGGCATCATGTGTCTGCACATTCTGCTGATGTCCACCTTCGTTGCCCTACCCGGCCAGTTGGCTGATGCCGGTCTACCCGCAGCGGAACACTGGAAAGTGTATCTGGTGACGATGCTGATTTCGTTTGGCTCGGTCGTCCCGTTTATTATCTACGCCGAAGTGAAGCGGCGGATGAAACGGGTGTTCCTGTTTTGCGTCGCGCTGATTGTGATTGCCGAGATTGTTCTCTGGGGCGCGGGCAGCCATTTCTGGGAACTGATTATCGGTGTGCAATTGTTCTTCCTCGCCTTCAATCTGATGGAAGCCCTCCTCCCTTCGCTCATCAGCAAAGAGTCTCCGGCGGGCTATAAAGGCACGGCGATGGGCGTGTATTCCACCAGCCAGTTTCTCGGCGTCGCGCTGGGCGGGTCACTGGGCGGTTGGGTCGATGGGATGTTTGACGGTCAGACGGTTTTCCTTGCCGGAGCGTTTTTAGCCGTTGTCTGGCTTGCCGTCGCCAGCACCATGAAAGAGCCGCCGTATGTCAGCAGCCTGCGGGTGGTCATTCCACCGGAGATTGCAGCCGATGACGTGCTGAAGCAGCGTTTACTGGCAACAGAAGGCGTCAGTGAAGTGTTGATTGCACAGCAGGAACATTCCGCCTATGTGAAGATCGACAGCAAAGTGACCAACCGCTTTGAGGTTGAACAGGCCATCAGCCAGGCGTAAAAAAGAAAACGGTCCGGAAAGCCGGACCGTTAAAGATTAATCGCGGAAGTTTTTAAACTGGAACGGCTGTCCCAAATCGCCGCCGCGCACCAGCGCCATCACGGACTGGAGGTCATCGCGGGATTTCCCGGTCACGCGAATCTCTTCGCCCTGAATCTGCGCCTGCACCTTCAGCTTGCTGTCTTTAATCAGCTTAACGATCTTCTTCTGCACGGCGCTCTCGATGCCCTGCTTCAGCTTCGCTTCGACAAACCAGGTTTTCCCGCTGTGTACGAACTCTTCCGGTACATCAAGCGATGCCCCTTCAATGCCGCGCTTAAGCAACTTGGCACGCAGAATATCCAGCAACTGGTTGACCTGGAAATCGGATTCGCTCAGCACCTTGATGGTTTTATTGGCATCATTGAGCTCAATGGTCGCTTCAACGCCGCGAAAATCAAAACGTGACTCAACTTCCCGAATGGCGTTATCTACGCCGTTACGAGCTTCCTGAAGATCAACTTCAGACACAATATCGAAAGATGGCATCTTTTCCTCTCCCTTCATTTTTGATGCGAAGCATAATACCTGCAAAGTGACTCAACAGACAGCGCTATACTATGTTAGCAAACACCTGGTGCTGTTGCGGGTGAGGAGGAAGAATGAAAATTACCGTACTGGGATGCGGAGCCTTAGGACAGTTATGGCTTTCGGCGCTGTGCAAACAGGGACATGAAGTACAAGGTTGGCTGCGCGTTCCGCAGCCCTATTGCAGCGTGAATGTGATTGAGACGGACGGGTCGATATTTAACGAATCCCTGACGGCAAACGATCCGGAGTTTTTAGCCACCAGCGATTTGCTATTGGTGACGCTCAAAGCGTGGCAGGTCTCCGACGCGGTCAAAGCGCTGGCGTCAACGCTGTCGGAAATGACGCCCATTCTGTTGATCCATAACGGCATGGGAACGATTGAAGAATTGCACGCTATCCACCAACCCTTGCTGATGGGAACGACCACCCACGCTGCACGTCGCGATGGCAACGTCATTATCCACGTCGCGAACGGCACCACGCGTATCGGTCCGGCGCGCGAGCAGGATGGCGATTTCAGCTATCTCGCCGATTTGCTGCAATGCGTGCTGCCTGACGTCGCCTGGCATAATAATATTCGTGCTGAGATGTGGCGCAAGCTGGCGGTGAACTGTGTGATCAATCCCCTGACCGCGCTGTGGAACTGCCCGAATGGCGAACTGCGCAACCATCCTGAAGAGGTCAATCTAATTTGCCAGGAAGTCGCGGCGGTCATTGAGCGCGAAGGTCATCATACCTCGGTGGACGATTTACGCTATTATGTCGAGCAAGTTATTGACAGTACAGCAGAAAATATCTCGTCTATGCTGCAGGATATCCGGGCCATGCGTCATACCGAGATAGACTACATTACCGGCTATCTGTTGAAACGCGCCCGTGCACACGGGATTGCGGTGCCGGAAAACAGCCGCCTGTTTGAGTTAGTAAAACGTAAGGAGAGTGAGTATGAGCGCATCGGCACTGGTATGCCTCGCCCCTGGTAGTGAAGAAACCGAAGCGGTTACCACTATCGACCTGCTGGTTCGTGGTGGAATCAACGTCACCACCGCGAGCGTCGCCAGCGACGGCAGTCTGACCATTGTCTGTTCACGCGGCGTAAAACTGCTGGCGGATGCGCCGCTGGTTGCCGTGGCCGATGGCGACTACGACATCATCGTCCTGCCGGGCGGCATTAAGGGCGCCGAGTGTTTTCGCGACAGCACGTTGCTGGTCGAAACCGTCAAGCAGTTTCACCGTTCCGGACGGATTGTCGCCGCCATTTGCGCGGCAGCCGCTACCGTACTCGTTCCGCATGACATTTTTCCCATCGGCAATATGACGGGCTTCCCGGCGCTGAAAGATAAAATACCCGCAGAACAATGGCAGGATAAACGCGTGGTGTGGGATCCGCGGGTGAAATTACTGACCAGCCAGGCGCCGGGCACCTCTATCGATTTTGGCTTAAAGATTATCGACCTGCTGGTTGGGCGTGAGAAAGCCCACGAAGTGGCGTCACAACTGGTGATGGCGGCAGGCATTTATAATTACTACGAGTAAGATGACGCCACACATGTCAGTCTCCAGGCCGGATAAGACGCTTTAGCGTCGCCATCCGGCCTGGAGACCAATCATTCAAAACCAGGGCGCGGAACTCATGACATTGCTGTAAAACAGCATTCTACCGGCCAGTTCTCCCGTGATGATGAGTGCCACCCATAGCCAACTGCGCATCCCGCTGTTCAGACGTGATATTCCCCACACCGCGACGCACACGCTGGCGAACAGCTGCCACCAGAGCAGAGGGCTGGATGCATCGGCACCCGGAACCTGATAACGAAGGCCCAGTGCGCCTGTACTCAGTACAATGCCAGTCACAATCCCCGCATTACAGACCGTAGAAGGTGAAAGGTGCCAGTACGCTCTGGCAATGGCGACACTCATAAACCCCGTCAGCAACGCCGTTCCCAGGAAAGCGGCAGGCGTCGCAGCGTTGTGCCAGAGCGGGTGTAACGGCATCTGGTAATAGACCTGCGACGTCACCAGAATAGTGCCCAATCCCACCAGTGCCGTCACACCGCCCAGCAGCGTCACTCCGCGCGGCGCAGGCCTGAACCAGCACAGCAGTAGCCAGCAAAACATCACGCCATTGAGCACAATAAACGCGGCCACTTCCCGGCTGAGCCAGGAGCTCCCCAGTCCAGTCAGAGATCGGTAAGCACCTTCAGGCGCTCCCAGATGCGCCAGCGACGCACAGGACCCCAGCACGGTAATGATCCAGAACCGAAGCGCCAGCGTACGACACTGCATTGCGCTGAATTTCTGTGTGCTGAAAGCCTGGCATAGCGTCAGCGCCAGTACCCCGCCAGTCCCCCACTGAGCAAAGACGGTGAAGAAGACCAACGGCAATTCATACTGTTCCATGTTGTTCTCCTTAATCCCGCGGCGGAATAATGACAATATTAGGCTGGCTAATCGTGTGATCGGGCAGGTTGTAGCGTTTTTCCAGCACCGCCCATGGCGTCGTATGCTCCTTACGCAGCTCAGCGATCTCGCCAAAACGTAATACGCCTGCCGGACAGGATTCTACGCAGCGCGGCTGCAATCCTTCATCGAGACGTTCAGCACACAGATTGCACTTACTGGTTTTCCCTTCTGCGGGATCGTACACCGGCGCACTCCACGGACAGGCCATGATGCACATCCGGCAGCCAATGCAGCGATCGTGATCCTGCACGACAATGCCGTCGGCGCGTTTGCTGTACGTCCCCGCCGGGCAGACTTTCATGCATTGCGGGTCATCGCAGTGGTTGCACGACATACTGATGAAGGCTTGTGTATTGGGTTCATCCGTATGGCGTTCACGAACCCGACGCCAGAGAACGCCCATCGGCGTCATGTTTTCTGATTTGCAGGCCATGCTACAGGTTTTACAACCGTAGCAATTTTGCATATCAATAAGAAATCCATACTGTTTCATGCAATTAAGCCTCCCTTCTCACATCGACTAGCGTACTGTTGCAACAGTGTCCATTGCCCAACACTTCCACCTGATCGTTAGTCACATGGCTACTGCTTCCGCCCTGCTGCTCCCACCAGCCGTTATCCAGACTCACCACTCCGCGTTTGATATGGGTGGTCACGTCAGCAATCGCCCGATGCTGACCGCGGTGATTGAACACCACGACCCACTCTCCGGGCTGAATCTTTCGCTGACGGGCATCTTCCGGATGGATCATCACATTCGGGCGGTTACGCTGAACCTCCAGGATCCACTCATTCATCCCGTGGCTGGAGTGCACGCTGCGCGCCAGTTTGCGCTGCACCGCCATTAGCGGGTAGGTTTGAGCCAGTTCAGGCGATCCTTTAACCGATTCTTTCACCTGCTTCCAGGTCACCACCGGCAGGAAATCTTTCTTCGCCCACTCCTCAATGTACAGATGCGCTTTGCCGGTCGAGGTGAGGAACTGGCCGTCTTTAAACGGGATCCAGTCATCTTCGACGGGACATACCGGCCCCTTTTTCAGCATGTCGCGGGTAATGCCCGAGCCTTTCAGGCAGGTGTCGATATAGTGCTCAATAGGCTGGTTAAAAACCTCGCCAAAACCAAAGCGTTCGGCCAGCCGGGCAAAAATCCAGTAATCGGGTTTGGCTTCTCCCGGCGGCTCCACGGCCTTCTCCATCAGTTGCACATAGTGACTGCGCACGCCCGCCATAAGGCTGACATCCTCAAAAATGGTCGTGACGGGGAGCACCAGATCGGCGTACAGCGCAGACGAACTCATCAGATTGTCGGCTACCACCACAAACGGTACCTTTTTAAAGGCCTCTCTGACCTGGTTGGTGTTGGGTAACTGGGTCATCGCACCCAGCGTCATATTCCACCAGAACTTAATCGCATGCGGTTTTTCATTAACGACCCAGTCACCAATTTTAGGAATAGGAATGGCGGGAATTTTGGCCGCATTTGGCGCCGGAGGAACGATGGGCGAGAATTTTGCCATCTGTCTGACGCCACCCGCATCGCAGACCCCCGCCCCGGCTTTGCCGATATTGCCGGTGATCAACGCCAGATAGAACTGGCTGGCAGCGACGTAAGTCCCAAACTCGGTTCTCTGTGCCCCCGACATGTTCTGAACAATCATCGCCGGTTGCGTTGCAGCGTAATCTCGTGCCAGACGGAGCACCGTCTGCGCGGGCACGTCAGTCTCCTCCTCCACTCTCTGTGCTGTCCAGGGTTTTGCCTGCGCCCAGACGTTATCCAGCACGGTGGTGAATTCACTGTTGGCAGGTAATTCCTCGCTGAGCAATGCGGGTATTACGCCGGGCGCATCATGGCGTTTCAGGGTCTGACTCTGGGTATCAAACACCAGATAGCTGTCCGCGTCATTTGGGTCGGCACGCATCAGTTGCTGCTGCGGATCCACCAGATAAACCGCACCGGTATGCGCGCGCAGGAAATCCGCGTCATAGCGTTTCTCCTGCATGATGATGTTAATCATCCCTAATGCCAGGGCGATATCCGTACCCGGCACGATCGGCACCCATTCGTCGGCTTTGGCCGCCGTTTCGTTAAATCGCGGATCGATCACCACCAACCGTGCGCCGTTTCTCTGCGCCTGTGAGTAGTTTTTAAAATAGGCATGCATGGTGACCGCCGGGTTATTCCCCCAACACAAAATGTAGCGGCTGTCTGCAATGGTATCGCGGGTATCGGCATAGCGCAGGCCAACCATCGGCATCATCGCCGCAGTGACCGCCGCGCAACAGAGCGACCCCGCGGTTTTGGTACTGCCACCAAGATAATCGAAAAAGGCTTTGGCCATATCGTTCTTGATGGAGTCCATGTTCCCGGAAGCGGCAGTGAGCAGTAACCCTTTATTGCCCTCAGTGGCAATGGTCTCCCGGATGTTCTTTTCAATGAGATCCAGCGCGGCGTCCCAGGTGATCGGTTTAAATTTCCCCTCGCCTTTTTCTCCCGTCCGCAACAATGGCTGCGTCAGCCGTAATGGGTGATAGACCCATTTGGTACGGCTAATTCCCCGTAAACAGCACTTCACATTGAAGCCTTTCGTCGCTTCAATTTTCATTAACCGGTCTTTCCAGACGTACGCCGTCAGGTTGCAGTGCAAACATTCCATCGCACAGGTCGAGCGGAAC
Organism: Citrobacter sp. CFNIH10; assembly: GCF_002934585.1. Taxonomy (NCBI): domain Bacteria; kingdom Pseudomonadati; phylum Pseudomonadota; class Gammaproteobacteria; order Enterobacterales; family Enterobacteriaceae; genus Citrobacter; species Citrobacter sp. CFNIH10. The sequence continues at coordinate 2,550,989 of NZ_CP026216.1, read as the reverse complement.
GTCTGGTAGTCCGATTGCTTAAGACGAAATCGGGGTAAAGGCGCACCGTTAGCCTGACGTAGCGTCAGAAACGTCGGTGCTAATGAAGATAACCCCACCACACCGAACCCTTTTAACAGGGTTCTTCTTTTTAAGCGGATATTGCTCAATGCGTCCATGTTCTTGCCTCTAAAATAGTTCATTATTAGTTAACCCATGTTCACCAGTGATTAACCTGACCCAGGTCAACATCTAACCATTTAGGCGTAGTACGCTTTTTAAATTGCGAAGGCAGTACTGATTTCAGCCGTGATGGTATACTCGCGAAGAATCAAAAAAGAGAACGCATATGGCTGAAACATCGCAAGGGGTCAATTCGGTTGATATCGCCGTCAATATTCTGGCGTTTGTTGCCAGTCAAAACGGCCAGACACGGGCCATCGATATCGCCACGGGATGCAATCTGTCGAAAAGTCGTTTACACAAGTATCTGGTCTCACTCTGTCGAACCGGTATGCTGGGGCAAAACGAAAAAGGACTTTACTGCCTGGGGTCAACCCTTCTTCAGATGGCGGGGAATCCAACAGCAGCACGCGATCCGGTGAGTGAACTCAATACGGCGCTGATCGCGTTTCGCGATACCTTTAACCACTCTACCGGCGTGGTGGTTGAGACGGACGGCGGATTAGTGCTGAAGCACTACAATCGCAGCTTCCGTAATGTAGATATCGATTTTCTACCCAACACGCCCGTTCCGCTTCACGCCAGTTCAGCGGGTCAGGTATTCATGAGTTATTCCACTTATCAGCCGCAAAACCAGGCGCAGGCACAACTGATCGAGCAGATACGCTCTCGGGGCTACGCGGTGCGTCACCATCCGACACAGGGGATCCCTGGCGCACAGTCGATTGCCTGTCCGCTACGGAATGAAAAGGGAGAGCTGGTGGCGATTGCCGTGACGATGGGGTTCTTCAGTGCAGACGACATGCCGCAGATTGCCGGGCAGTTAGTGAGAAGCGTCGAAGCGCTTCATCTGCAGGAGTAAGATTCCCCCGGCGCGGATGGCCGGGGAAAATCGCGATTACGGGCGATACACCTTCACATTCTCAAAGCCCTGTTCGCGCAGATACAGCGCCTGCAGACGACTCATCACGCCGCGCTCGCACCACAACAGCCAGGTTTTATTCTGGTCGAGATCGCCGAATTGAGTGCTCAGCTTGTAGAACGGCAGTGAAACCACATCGACACCTTCTACCTTCAGCGGCTTATCGTCCTGCTCGTCGATGGAGCGGATATCCAGAATCACGTCGTTCGGGCCAAAACCGCTGACGGTTTCAACTTCCACCACGTCCTGCTGGGTCTGCTGCGCGATGTCGCGAATATCGATATTACTGGCTTCTTCGACCACTTTGTCGAGGATGCTGAAGTCAAAGTTCTGTTCTTCCGCTTCAATCTTCGCCTTGATGGCTTTCACCGTTGGGCTTTTTGAAATCACGCCGCAGTATTCCGGCATGGTGCGGGCAAAATCTTCAGTCCCAATCTGGCGCGCCAGATTGATGATGTGCTCTTTATCGTAAGAGATCAGCGGACGCAGAATCAGCGTATCGGAGACGTTATCGATCAGACGCAGGTTGGTCAGCGTCTGGCTGGAGACCTGTCCCAGCGCTTCGCCGGTGACCAGCGCCTGCACGCCATAGCGCTCCGCCACTTTCGACGCCGCACGAACCATCATACGTTTCAGTACCACGCCCATCTGGCCGTCATCCACTTTCTCGAGGATCTCGCCGACCACCGGTTCAAAGTTGATGGCGACAAAACGCACGCGATGCGAACTGCCGAAGCGGTTCCACAGATAGTGCGCCACCTGACGAACGCCGATTTCATGGGCCGCGCCGCCGAGGTTAAAGAAACAGTAGTGAACGCGGCAGCCACGACGCATCAGCATATAGCTGGAAACGCCGGAGTCGAAGCCGCCGGAGATCAGCGACAGTACGTCTTCCTGGGTCCCGATCGGGAAACCGCCGATCCCTTCGTAACGGCCTTTGATCAGCAACAGACGATCATCTTCCACTTCCAGATGCACAGTAACGTCTGGATTGGTCAGCTTCACGCGCGCCGATTCAATATGCTGATTTAAACCGCCGCCTACGTAACGTTCCACGTCAATAGAGCTAAACTCGTGTTTACCGCGACGTTTAACGCGCACGCAGAAGGTTTTGCCTTCCAGTTGATCGCGGTACTGCACCAGCGCCTTCTCGAAAATATCGTGCATATCGGTAAACGGCACGTCTTCAACTTCGAGAATGTGGTGAATCCCCGGGATACGGGTCAGCGCGTCGCGGATCGCCAGACGCTGGTTTTCATCTTTCGCGCGAACTTCGATGTTATCCCAGTGACGGACCACGGCGAGGGTCTCATCATAGTGCTTTAAAACGTTACGAATGTTCCCGGTCAGCATTTTTATAAAGCGCAAACGCACAGATTGGCTTTTGATGGTGATTTCCGGGAACAATTTAATGATAAACTTCATGGCGGCAATGGTTCTTTAGCAAGCCAGTTACGGCTTGTCGTGGAGAAATAGTACAGCAACCCCGTTAAGCGGCTGCATCCAGGCGCGGAAGTATACCACTATCACGCGATTCCTGTGCACATTGCGCGTTATACCCTCAATAATTCAAGTTGCAGGCGGGCGGCAAAGGGGAATATCCCCTGGCGCTAAACACGTAAGCGGCTGGAGTGAGCGAATGCGGCCAACGTACATGCAGCCTGAAGTTGGGTGGGTAAATTTGATAATTGCTCTGAGTCCGTTACCATATCAGGGCTGAAAATACTGAGAGTCCGACATTTATTATGGCGAAGAAAAATGAGGCGCCGGTCAGCTTTGAAACGTCGCTGAACGAGCTGGAGCAAATTGTAACGCGTCTGGAAAGTGGCGATCTGCCGCTGGAAGAGGCGCTGAACGAATTCGAACGTGGCGTGCAGCTGGCACGTCAGGGTCAGGTGAAATTGCAACAGGCTGAACAGCGTGTGCAAATTCTGCTGTCTGACAATGAAGACGCATCCCCTACGCCTTTTACAGCGGATAACGAGTAAATGGATTTTTCGCAGCAGCTTCAGGCCTGCGTCGAGCAGGCCAACCAGGCGCTGAGCCGTTTTATTGCCCCACTGCCCTTTCAGAACACTCCCGTGGTCGAAACCATGCAGTATGGCGCATTATTAGGCGGTAAACGTCTGCGTCCGTTTCTGGTGTATGCCACCGGTCAGATGTTTGGTATCAGCCTGAACACGCTGGATGCCCCGGCAGCCGCCGTTGAGTGCATTCATGCTTACTCGCTGATCCATGACGATCTGCCTGCAATGGACGATGACGATCTGCGTCGCGGCCTGCCGACCTGTCACGTCAAGTTTGGCGAGGCCAATGCGATTCTGGCGGGTGATGCCCTGCAAACGCTGGCATTCTCGATTATCAGCGACGCCCCGATGCCGGAAGTTGCTGACCGCGATCGAATCGCAATGATTTCCGAGCTGGCGAGCGCCAGTGGCATCGCCGGAATGTGCGGTGGTCAGGCGCTGGATCTCGACGCCGAAGGTAAACAGGTGCCGCTGGAGGCGCTGGAGAAAATCCATCGTCATAAGACGGGCGCGTTGATTCGCGCCGCGGTTCGCCTGGGGGCGTTAAGTGCCGGAGAAAAAGGCAGAAATGCACTGCCAATACTCGACAAATACGCAGAAAGTATCGGTCTGGCATTCCAGGTTCAGGATGACATTCTGGATGTGGTGGGCGATACTGCAACGTTGGGTAAACGTCAGGGCGCCGATCAGCAGCTTGGCAAAAGTACCTATCCTGCACTTCTGGGCCTTGAGCAAGCCCGGAATAAAGCCCGGGATTTAATCGCAGAGGCTCGCCAGTCGCTAAACCAACTGGCCGCACAGTCACTCGATACCTCGGCACTGGAAGCGCTAGCGGACTACATAATCCAGCGTAATAAATAAACACTCTGTCTTACTTAAAGGCCTCTGATGAGTTTTGATATCGCCAAATACCCTACCCTGGCACTGGTCGACTCCACCCAGGAGTTACGACTGCTACCAAAAGAGAGTCTGCCGAAACTCTGCGACGAACTGCGCCGCTATTTACTCGACAGCGTCAGTCGTTCCAGCGGACACTTCGCCTCCGGGCTGGGCACGGTCGAGCTGACTGTGGCGCTACACTATGTCTATAACACCCCGTTTGACCAGCTCATCTGGGACGTGGGTCATCAGGCTTATCCGCACAAGATTTTGACCGGTCGTCGCGATAAAATTGGCACTATCCGCCAGAAAGGCGGCCTGCACCCGTTCCCGTGGCGCGGTGAAAGTGAATACGACGTCCTGAGCGTGGGTCACTCCTCCACCTCGATCAGCGCAGGCATCGGCGTGGCGGTTGCTGCGGAAAAAGAGGGTAAAGATCGCCGTACCGTCTGCGTGATTGGCGACGGGGCGATTACCGCCGGGATGGCATTCGAGGCGATGAACCATGCGGGCGATATCAAACCCGATATGCTGGTCATCCTCAACGATAACGAAATGTCGATATCTGAGAACGTCGGCGCGCTGAACAATCACCTCGCGCAGTTGCTCTCCGGTAAACTTTACTCTTCCCTGCGCGAGGGCGGAAAAAAAGTATTCTCTGGCGTACCGCCGATTAAAGAACTGCTCAAACGCACCGAAGAACATATTAAAGGCATGGTCGTGCCCGGCACGCTGTTTGAAGAACTGGGCTTTAACTACATCGGCCCGGTCGACGGTCACGATGTCCTGGGACTTATCACCACGCTGAAAAACATGCGCGACCTGAAAGGTCCGCAGTTCCTGCATATCATGACCAAGAAAGGTCGGGGTTATGAGCCGGCGGAAAAAGACCCCATTACTTTCCACGCCGTACCGAAATTCGATCCGTCCAGCGGTTGTCTGCCGAAAAGCAGCGGCGGTCTGCCGAGCTATTCGAAAATCTTCGGCGACTGGTTGTGCGAAACGGCGGCCAAAGACAGTAAGCTGATGGCGATCACCCCAGCCATGCGCGAAGGATCCGGCATGGTCGAATTCTCGCGTAAATTCCCGGACCGCTACTTTGACGTGGCGATTGCCGAGCAGCACGCGGTGACCTTCGCTGCCGGACTGGCGATTGGCGGTTACAAGCCGGTTGTCGCTATCTACTCAACGTTCCTGCAACGCGCATACGATCAGGTGATTCATGATGTGGCGATCCAAAAGCTACCGGTCATGTTTGCGATTGATCGAGCGGGGATTGTCGGGGCTGACGGACAAACGCACCAGGGGGCGTTCGATCTCTCCTATCTGCGCTGCATCCCGGACATGGTCATCATGACCCCGAGCGATGAAAACGAATGCCGCCAGATGCTGTTTACCGGTTATCACTACAGCGATGGCCCAACGGCGGTGCGCTATCCACGCGGAAATGCCGTCGGCGTTGAGCTGACACCGCTGGAAAAACTACCGATCGGAAAAGGCGTGGTGAAGCGTCGCGGCGAAAAGCTGGCGATCCTCAACTTCGGTACGCTGATGCCAGATGCGGCGAAAGTCGCGGAATCCCTCAACGCCACACTGGTCGACATGCGCTTTGTGAAACCGCTGGATGAAGCCCTGATCCTTGAAATGGCAGCGTGTCATGAGGTGCTGGTGACGCTGGAAGAAAACGCCATTATGGGCGGGGCCGGTAGCGGCGTGAACGAAGTGCTGATGGCGCACCGCAAACCGGTTCCTGTCCTGAATATTGGCCTGCCGGACTTCTTCATTCCGCAAGGAACTCAGGATGAAGCCCGTGCCGGGTTGGGTCTGGATGCCGCAGGCATTGAGGCCAAAATCAAGGCCTGGTTGGCATAATCGCCACTTCGCTCCTGCTATGCTTACTGAATAACGAGCATAACAGGAGCGAAATAATGCAATACAACATCTTAGGAAAAACGGACCTCCGGGTTTCCCGCCTTTGTCTGGGCTGCATGACGTTCGGCGAGCCGAATCGTGGAAACCACGCCTGGACGCTTCCCGAAGAGAGCAGTCGCCCTATCATCCAGCGCGCCCTTGAGGGCGGCATCAACTTTTTTGATACCTCGAACAACTATTCAGCCGGCAGCAGTGAAGAGATTGTCGGTCGCGCACTGCGCGATTTCGCCCGTCGTGATGAGGTGGTGGTCGCCACCAAAGTGTTTAATCGGGTGGATGACCTGCCGGAAGGATTATCCCGCGCGCAAATCCTGCGTTCTGTTGATGACAGTCTGAGACGGCTGGGGATGGACTACGTCGATATCCTGCAAATTCACCGCTGGGATTACAACACGCCGATTGAAGAGACGCTGGAAGCGTTAAACGATGTGGTCAAGGCCGGCAAAGCGCGTTATATCGGCGCGTCATCAATGCATGCGTCGCAGTTTGCCCAGGCGCTGGCGCTGCAAAGACAGCACGGCTGGGCGCAGTTTGTCAGTATGCAGGACCACTACAACCTCATCTACCGCGAGGAAGAACGCGAAATGCTGCCGCTGTGCTATCAGGAAGGTGTGGCGGTGATCCCGTGGAGCCCGCTGGCCCGCGGGCGTCTGACGCGTCCGTGGGGAGAAACCACGGCGCGCCTGGTTTCTGACGAAGTGGGGAAAAAGCTGTATAGCGAAAGCGATGAAAATGATGCGCAAATTGCCGCCCGGCTGGCCGGCGTGAGCGAAGAGCTTGGCGCAACGCGTGCCCAGGTGGCGCTGGCGTGGCTGTTAAGCAAACCAGGGATTGCCGCGCCGATTATCGGCTCATCGCGGGAAGAACAGCTTGATGAGTTGTTGAACGCCGTGGATCTCACGCTGAAACCCGAGCACATCGCCGAGCTGGAAACACCGTATAAACCGCATCCGATCGCAGGATTTAAATAGCCTCACATTGCCCGATGGCGATTCGCTTATCGGGCTCAGGCACACGATCCCTGGCCGGATAAGGCGTTAACGCCGTCATCCGGCACCGACATCACCCGTCAAATAATCCCGATCGGCCAGTGATGTCCGATGAAATAGAGGATCCCCGCGGAAATCACTCCGGCGACAATATCGTCCACCATGATCCCCATCCCGCCATGTACATTGCGATCGAACCAACGGATCGGCCACGGCTTCCACATATCCAGAATACGGAAAATCACAAACCCGGCGGCGACCCACCGCCAGTCGAGGGTCGGCAGCGCCATCAGCGTGATCCACATTCCGATGAATTCATCCCAGACGATACTGCCGTGATCGTGCACGCCCATGTCTTTTGCCGTCTGATGGCAAAGATAGACGCCGATACAGATGCCCAGCATCACCACCAGCGAATAGAGCTGCCACGGCAGAAAGGTCATCAGATACCAGAAGGGAATCGCCGCCAGCGATCCCATCGTACCTGGAACAATCGGACTGAGGCCGCTACCAAACCCGGTCGCCAGTAAATGCCACGGGTTAAGCAGATTCAGGCGGCTTTTGGCGACATCTTTATGGCGTGGCAAAATGGTCATATCCTTTCCAGTCAAAAGTGACAGACGTTCCGTCACGCATGAAATGAATCCCTTCCACATCCGCGCTCATCTGCCCAATGCAGGTAAAGGCAACGCCAAGCTGTCCCATAGCCACCTCCAGCGCGCCGCGGTTCAGTTCCGGTACCGTAAAGCATAACTCATAGTCTTCACCACCGGACAACGCCCAGCGCAGCGCCTGTTCGGGCTCGACGTGACGCGTCATCGCGCCTGACCACGGCAGCGCATCGAGATCGACGCGCGCGCCACAGGCGCTGGCTTTAACAATATGCCCAAGATCGGAAATCAGTCCGTCAGAGAGATCAATCGCTGAACTGGCCAGATCGCGCAGCGCCTGGCCCTGCAAAATACGCGGCGTCGGACGCAGGTGACGTTTGAGCAGATATTCGCGGTCACCCTCATCGGCAACCTGCAAACGGTTCTGCAAAATCGCCAGACCTGCGGCGCTATCACCCGGCGTGCCGGTCACGTAAATCCAGTCACCCGGTTTCGCCCCAGAGCGTTTCAGTGCGCGCCCGGCAGGAACAAAGCCGTGGATACCCAATGTCATCGACAGCGGCCCCCGCGTGGTGTCGCCGCCAATCAGTTGCATATCGTAGTAATTCAGGAGATCAAACAGACTGTCGCTGAAAGTTTCCAGCCAGCGTTCGTCCACCTCTGGCAGGGTGATCGCCAGCGTCAGCCACGCCGGATCGGCCCCCATTGCCGCCAGATCGCTTAAATTCACCGCCAGCGCTTTGTACGCCAGATCGGCTGGATCAATGTCGGTCAGGAAGTGGTTGCCCGCCACCAGCGTATCGGTGCTGATTGCCAGCGTCTGTTTATCAGGGATGTTCAGAAGTGCACAGTCGTCGCCAATACCGGTTTCGACGTCAAGACGAGAGCTTCTGACACGGTCAAAATAACGGGCAATCAGGGAAAATTCGCCGCATGCCATACGTTATGCCTCAGCAGAAAAAAAGAAAAAGCCGCCAGGGGAGAGGAATCGCTTCCACTTCACTGACGGCCTGGAGATTACTTTTTGTTGGGGCGAATCGCAGGCGCTGCTTTATCCAGAACGCCATTGACGAACTTGTGGCTGTCTTCCGCGCCGAACGTTTTTGCCAGTTCAATCGCTTCGTTGATGGCCACTTTATATGGCACATCACTGCGTTTAGACAGCTCGAACAGCGCAATACGCAGTACGGCTTTTTCCACCTGACCCAGCTCTTCCAGCAGACGAGACAGGTAAGGCTTCATCAGGCCATCCAGGTACGCGCTGTTAGTCGCCACCCCGGACAGCAGTTCACGGAAGTACATGACGTCAACATCTTTCACGTCCTGTTCTGCCAGGAACTGGTATTCAACATCAGCGATGTCGTTCTGGGACAACTGCCAGGAGTAGAGCGCCTGAACGGCACACTCACGAGCGCGGCGACGAGCAGCAGGTTTCACGGATTTCCCCTTACAAAAATCAGGCCTTGATGGCTTTCAATACATTAATCATTTCAAGCGCGGTCAGTGCAGCTTCCGCGCCCTTGTTGCCAGCTTTGGTGCCAGCACGTTCGATAGCTTGTTCAATGCTTTCGGTGGTCAGGACGCCAAAGGCGACCGGAATTTCGCTGTCCTGAGCGACATGCGCCAGGCCGTTGCTTGCACCGCCAGCGACATATTCGAAGTGAGCTGTGCCGCCACGAATAACCGTACCCAGTGCAATCACCGCGTCATATTTACCGGTTTTCGCCAGCGCGCCTGCTGCCAGCGGCAGTTCGTAGGCACCTGGAACCCAAACGACGGTAATGTTTTCATCTTTGACCTGACCAATACGTTTCAGGGCGTCAATCGCACCTTCCAGCAGGCTGTCATTGATAAAGTTGTTGAAACGCGCAATGGTGATGGCGACGCGAGCGTCCGGAGTAGCAACGTTAGCTTCAATAATGTTCATATTCTTCCTTCGGGTTCGATATGGCCCCGTAAGGGGGGCGGATTTTATCATAATATTCTGTGCGCTGCTTCCAATAATTCGATAATTCGAAAGCCTCACGCAGGGGTTAAATGCAGGCAAACGTCCGGGCCCACCTGGCGTATCTCATTGAATTTGAAATGGGGGGCGTCAGCCAGTTTCTCAAGCCCTGGCAACACACATAATCCCCTGGCGTCACTGCCTAACAGTTTAGGCGCAAGATAGACGATAAGCTCGTCAACCACTCCGGCCTGCAAGAGCGCACCGGCGAGCGTCGGCCCGGCCTCCACCCACAGACTGTTAATTTGCTGTTTGCCGAGCAACATCATCAGCACCACCAGATCCAGATGCCCGTTATGCTCCGGCACCAAAATCGTGCGAACCGAGTCGGGCCAGACGCGTGCGTCTTCTTTGGTGCGCGCAATCCAGGTTTCTCCTGGCTGCTGTACCAGGCGCTGCTCCGGCGCTACGCGGTTCTGACTGTCTATCACAATTCGCACCGGCTGACGCACGGCATCCTGCGGATAAAGAGCTTGTGTCGCCTCGCCGAGTTCTGACCAGCGCACGGTGAGCTGCGGATCGTCCGCCAGCACCGTCGCGCTGCTGGTTAAAATGGCATGGCTTTGCGCGCGTAGACGCTGAACATCACGTCGCGCCTCGGGAGAGGTAATCCACTGGCTTTCGCCGCTGGCCATCGCTGTACGGCCGTCCAGCGAAGCGCCGAGTTTCAGTTGCACATACGGAAACCCGGTGCGCATCCGTTTGAGAAAACCTTTATTTAACGCTTCGACTTCACTCATCATCAGCCCGTGGCTGACGTCAATGCCCGCCTGCTGCAAACGGTATAATCCGCGTCCCGCCACTTGTGGATTCGGGTCCTGCATCGCCGCCACCACGCGAGAAACGCCCGCGGCGATCAGCGCGTCGCAGCACGGCGGCGTGCGGCCATGATGACTACAGGGCTCAAGCGTGACGTACGCAGTGGCCCCTTTGGCCTTTTCGCCCGCCATGCGCAAGGCATGCACTTCCGCATGCGGTTCGCCCGCACGATGGTGATAACCTTCACCGACAATCTCGCCGTTATTGACGATCACGCAGCCGACGTTAGGGTTGGGATGGGTGGTAAACCGCCCGCGCTGCGCCAGCTTCAGCGCTCGCGCCATGTATAACTCATCCTGCATGGCTTAATCCTGTAGGCGAGCGATCTCTTCGCCAAATTCTTTAATATCTTCGAAGCTGCGGTAAACCGAGGCAAAGCGGATATAGGCGACTTTATCGAGTTTTTTCAATTGTTCCATCACCAGATTGCCAATCATCTTACTGGGGACTTCACGTTCGCCGGTGGCGCGCAGTTGCGACTTAATATGATTCAACGCCATTTCGACGTCATCGGAACTCACCGGACGCTTTTCCAGCGCGCGTTGCATTCCACTGCGCAGCTTTTCTTCATTAAACGGTTCGCGCACGTCGTTGCTTTTCACAACGCGTGGCATTACCAGTTCTGCCACTTCAAAGGTAGTGAAACGTTCATTACAAACCAGACACTGCCGACGGCGGCGTACAGAAGAGCCCTCGCCCACAAGACGAGAGTCAATTACCTTAGTGTCTACGGCGAAACAGAATGGGCAATGCATACGGCGTCCTGACCAGGTGGTTAACAGAAATCTATTTTAACCTGAACTGACGTGACAACAAAGGCGCAACGCTTTTGAGACAATGGATCGATGTCTTTGATCATATTACGAACTACCATTATGGTATCGCGACTATTCAGGAAATAAGAGAGATGACAAGACGTTACCTAAGAATTCTCCTGGTGGGAAGTCTCTTTAGTCTGAGCGCCTGCGCGCAACAAAGCGAAGTGCGCCAGATGCATCAAAGCGTTTCAACGCTGAATAAAGAGATGAATCAGCTTAATCAGGAAACCGTGAAGATTACTCAGCAAAACAGTCTGAACGTTAAATCCACCCGTGGTGTTTACCTGCTCCCAGGCTCCAATACGCCCGCACGGCTGAACAGTCAGATAGGCACACTGCGCATGTCGCTTATCAACATTGCGCCGAATGCCGCTGGCACCCGGGTGACGCTGCGCATTCAGGGGGAATCCAACGATCCGCTGCCGGCCTTTAGCGGCACCGTTGAATATGGGCAAATTCAGGGAACTACTGACAATTATCAGGAAGTGAATGTGCAGAATCAGTTGATCAATGCCCCGGCCAGCGTGCTGGCACCGAGCGATGTGGACATCCCGCTGCAACTGAATAACCTCACCCCAGACCAGTTAGGATTTGTGCGTATCCACGACATCCAGCCTGTTACGCAATAAACCTCCTTGCGGAACGTTTTGTGCGTTCCGCAACATCCCTCCGCCTCTTTTTGTGACTCCACTGACATCCACGTCAGTTTTTGTCAACGTTGGCAATCAGCATGAAAGTCAGTACAATCGCCGCGCTAAAATACGCAAACGTGAACGCAATCGATTACGTGAATGATAGAACTGTGAAACAAGACATATTTTTGTGAGCAATGATTTCTATAATAGGCTCCCAGAAACATGAATTATTCAGAAACGCTATTTGCGCCTTTTTCACTCCCGTCAGGGATTTCAAACAGTGGCATACAATATGAAAAAAACATTACTTGCAGCCGGTGCCGTGCTCGCGCTCTCCTCGACATTCACCGTTAACGCTGCGGAAAATGACAAACCGCAGTATCTTTCAGACTGGTGGCACCAGAGCGTCAACGTCGTCGGTAGCTATCACACCCGTTTCGGACCGCAGCTCCGTAACGATACCTACCTGGAATATGAAGCTTTCGCGAAGAAAGACTGGTTTGACTTCTATGGCTACATGGATGCGCCGGTTTTCTTCGGTGGTAACACCGACGCGAAAGGGATCTGGAACCACGGTTCTCCGCTGTTTATGGAAATCGAACCGCGTTTCTCCATCGACAAACTGACCGGCACTGACCTGAGCTTCGGTCCGTTTAAAGAGTGGTACTTCGCCAATAACTACATCTACGACATGGGTCGTAACAAAGATGGCCGTCAGAGCACCTGGTACATGGGTCTGGGTACCGATATTGATACTGGCCTGCCGATGAGTTTGTCTCTGAACGTATATGCGAAATATCAGTGGCAGAACTATGGCGCCGCTAACGAAAACGAGTGGGACGGCTACCGTTTCAAAGTGAAATACTTTGTTCCGATTACCGAACTGTGGGGCGGTAACCTGAGCTATATCGGTTTCACCAACTTTGACTGGGGTTCCGATCTGGGCGACAACGACTTCTCCGATCTGAACGGCAACAAAGCGCGTACCAACGACTCCATCGCCTCCAGCCATATTCTGGCGCTGAACTACGACCACTGGCACTATTCGGTCGTAGCGCGTTACTGGCACAACGGGGGTCAGTGGAACGACGACGCAGAGCTGAACTTCGGCAAAGGTAACTTCAACGTGAAATCTACCGGCTGGGGTGGCTATCTGGTTGTCGGCTACAACTTCTGATAACATTCCTTTCCTGCAAAAGCCAGCCAGAGCGCTGGCTTTTTTATGCGTGCGTTTCGTCGCGGATCTTACGTAAAAAATCACTCAGCGATCGATCGGCACACTCGCTAAATCGCCTGTCGAGCGGCGTGATGCTTAAACAGCGATCGACACGAAAACAGCGATAGTCCTCGCGCCGTTCGCACCAGGCTACCAGCAGCCAGAACTCTCCCTGGAAAAAAATCCCTAACGGCTGCACGTCCCGCCAGGTGAGCTGCCCCGCCTCATCACGATAATGTAACGCCAGCACCTGTTGCGTGCTCACCGCCCGGTGGATCATATCGAACGCGCTACGTGAATGCTGTTGCCTGCCAAAATCCGGCGCGAAAATACGTGCCTGCTCGGCTTTACGTCGGCTTTCTTCCGGTAATATCGCCAGCACCTTTTCCTGCGCCGACTCCAGTTCTCTGGAGAGCAGATCACCGCCCCAGGTGTGCAGCAGACGAATGGCGGCAATCAGCGCTTCCGATTCCCGGTGCGTTAGCATCAGCGGCGGGAGATCAAACCCCGCCATCAGCCGATAGCCGCTTCCCGCCTCCCCTTCGACCGGCACGCCGGAGAGCGAAAGGTCACGGATATCACGATAGATCGTCCGCTCTGACACCTCAAGCCGTTCCGCCAGCAGCGCTGCCGTTGTCAGCCGCCTGCCACGCAGGATCTGGACTATCTGAAATAAACGGTCAGCGCGACGGGTCATAGTTGCTCTCTGTGATTAAGCCGGTTGATGTAACCCCACACGATTGCCTTCGCTGTCAGTAAACAGCGCGATGGTACCAATCTCTTTACCGAGATCGAGCGGACCAAAAACGCAGTTGCCACCGGCACTGGCGACGCGATCCAGCGTGGCGCTGAGATCGTCCGTATGCAGATAAATAATGGCGCCCTGTAATGAAGGCGCGATGCCATCAAACTTCGCCAACGCCCCACCGGCGGCCGGTTCGTCATACGGGAAAACCGCCAGATCGGCAAAATCCATTTTTTCACGACGCAGCGACAGCCCCATGACCGGCTCATAAAACGCAATCGCGCGTTCCATATCCGTTACGGGAATTTCAAACCAGTTAATAATGCTTTTCATCGTTCCTCCTGCCTGTGTGGGTAAGTTCAGGAAGAGGATAAAACAGGGCTCCTGACAGCATAGTGTCAGGAGTGATTGCAGGACAAGAGAAAGGAAGAAAAGAAAAATCCCGATCGAATGACCGGGATTTCTGAGCGTGAACTGAAAATCGGGTTACGGCAGAATTGACGGCTGATCCGCCCCTTCTTTCTCGACTTTCTGTTGCAGCATATGCTCGCGCTTCATACCAAGTTTCAACGCCAGCGCCGATGCCACGTAAATGGACGATGCCGTACCGATGGACACCCCGATAAGCATAGTCAGCGAGAAGCCTTCCAGCACCGGACCACCAAACAGGAACAGCATCAGGATAACCATTAACGTCGTACCGGAGGTAATCAACGTACGGTGCAGCGTCTGGGTCAGTGACACGTTAAAGATTTCGTAAGGCGTCCCGCGACGAATTTTGCGGAAGTTTTCACGAATACGGTCAGACACCACGATGCTGTCGTTAAGCGAGTAACCGATAACGGACATCAGCGATGCCACGATAGTCAGGTCGATCTCGATATGGAATAACGACAGGATCCCCAGCGTAATGATGACGTCGTGCGCCAGCGCGATAACCACGCCCGCCGCCAGTCGCCATTCGAAACGGATACCAACGTAAACCAGGATGGAGATCAGCGCTGCCAGCAGCGCCATCGCACCGGTTTGCGCCAGATCGGCACCCACGCTCGGTCCGACGAATTCAATACGCTTCACCGCTGCGTTCTGGTTGGTGGATTCATTAATCACACTCAACACTTTGCTGCCCAGCACCTGGCCGCCGTTGGCCCCTTCGGTCGGCGGCATACGGACCATGATGTCGTGACTGCTGCCGAAGTTCTGTAAAAGCGGATCAACAAAGCCCGCTTTTTCTAGCGCGTCGCGCATCACGTCCATCTCAGCCGGTTTTTCCAGCGTGATTTCAATCACCGTACCACCGGTGAAATCGAGACCCCAGTTAAAGCCGCGCACACCCATCACGATGATGGCCAATACCAGCAACAGGCCTGAGATGCCGAAAGCCCAGTAGTCCCAGCGCATAAAGTCCCAGACTTTACGGCCGTGGTTCAATTGTTCAACAGTATATTCCTGTGCCACTTCGCACTCCTCAGATTGACAGCTTTTTGACGCGCTTGCCGCCATACAACAGGTTTACGATGGCACGAGTACCGACGATCGCGGTAAACATCGACGTCGCCACACCGATACCGGTAGTAATCGCGAACCCTTTAATTGCCCCGGTGCCGACGGCGTACAGGATAATGACCTTAATCAGCGTCGTAATGTTCGCATCAAAGATGGAACTGAAGGCGCCCGCATACCCTTCGTTGATCGCCTGCTGCACCGAACGTCCGTTACTCAACTCTTCTTTGATACGTTCGTTGATCAGGACGTTCGCATCGACGGCGACGGCAAGGGTTAAGACGATCCCCGCAATCCCCGGCATACTCAGCGTTGCCCCCGGCAGCAGCGACATAATGCCAACAATCAGTACCAGGTTAGCAATCAACGCGCTGGTCGCAATCAGACCAAACTTCTTGTAGAACAGAATCATGAACAGGATGGACACCGCCAGACCGGCCAGACACGCTTCCAGGCCCTGCTTGATGTTCTGCATCCCCAGCGTTGGACCGATGGTCCGCTCTTCAACAATCTGAATCGGCGCAATCAGCGCACCGGCACGTAGCAGCAGAGAAAGCTGACGCGCTTCGTTCGGGTTGTTGATCCCGGTAATACGGAAGCTGTTACCCAGACGAGACTGGATATTGGCGATGTTAATCACCTCTTCCTGTTTCACCAGCACCGCGCGACCGTTAGCGTCTTTTTTACCGCTGTCTTTGTACTCCACAAACAGGGTCGCCATCGGTTTACCGATATTGTCCTTGGTGAAGTTAGACATGATGTTGCCACCTGCGCTATCCAGCGAGATGTTTACCTGCGGTTGGTTGTATTCGTCCTGGCTTGAAGTGGAGTCAGTGATATGGTCACCGGTCAGGATAACGCGTTTGTACAGCACAACCGGCTGACCTTCACGCGTCTGTTTCACTTCGGAATCACCTGGAACACGCCCGGATGCCGCCGCAGACTGATCAACGTTGGTGTTGACCAGACGGAATTCCAGCGTTGCTGTCGCGCCAAGAATCTCTTTCGCACGCGCCGTATCCTGAATACCCGGCAGCTCGACCACGATACGATCCGCGCCCTGGCGCTGTACCACCGGTTCGGCGACGCCCAACTGGTTCACACGGTTACGCAGGATATTGATGTTCTGTTGTACCGCGTATTCACGCGCTTCGCTCAGACGTGCATCGGTCATCACCGCGCGCAGCGCATTGCTGCCCTGACTTGAGATAACCAAATCCGGGTGACGCTTGCTGAGATAAGCAATCGCTTTATCACGTGCGTCAGCATCACGGAAGTTGATGCTCAGGCCGTAATTGTCTTCTTTACGAACGGTAGTATACGGGATGCCTTCTGTACGCAGATCGCTGCGCAGGCTATCGATATTTTGTTCCTGCAGTTTACCCAGCGCGGTATCCATATCCACTTCCATCAGGAAGTGAACGCCGCCGCGCAGGTCAAGACCGAGTTTCATCGGTTCTGCTTTGATGGCCGCCAACCAGCGCGGAGTTGCCGGAGCAAGGTTAAGCGCCACGACGTATTTATCACCCAGCACGTCCACCAGCGCTTCACGTGCACGCAGTTGGGTGTCGGTGGTGTCGAAGCGCGCAAGAATCGCGCCCTCTTCCAGTGCCACAGACTTAGCGGTAATTTTTTCTTTTTGTAACGTATTCTGGACCTGGATCAGCGTTTGCTCACTGGCGGCGACACCGCGCGCGCCAGTGATTTGAACGGCCGGATCCTCACCATACAGGTTGGGAAGCGCATACAGCAGGCCGACGACAATGACGACGATCAGCATGATGTACTTCCACAAAGGATAACGGTTTAACACGGCAGTTCCCTTAGGGAAAAGTTACTATTACAGCGCCTTCATGGTGCCTTTCGGCAGAACGGCAGCTACGAAATCACGTTTGATAACCACTTCAGTGGTATCGTTCAGTGCGATAGCGATGTAACCAGATTCTGCAACTTTGGTCACTCGGCCTACCAGGCCACCGTTAGTCAGGACTTCATCACCTTTCGCGATGGAGGCCATCAGGTTTTTATGCTCTTTAGTGCGCTTCTGCTGTGGACGCAGGATCATGAAATAGAAAATCAGACCAAACACCACCAGCATCAGAATCAGAGACATCGGGCTGCCCTGCGCCGGAGCACCTGTTGCCGCTACCGCATCAGAAATAAAAAAGCTCATTCAAATTCCCTCATTATTAAAATTAATCAACGTTCAAAGGTGGAACCGGTCGACCCTGACGTTGGTAAAAATCGGTCACGAAGCTCTCTAATTTACCCTCTTCAATAGCCTTGCGTAAACCCGCCATCAAACGCTGGTAGTAACGCAGGTTATGAATCGTATTGAGTCGCGCGCCCAATATTTCGTTGCAACGATCAAGATGATGCAAGTAGGCACGTGAATAATTGCGACAGGTGTAGCAATCACACTCAGCATCGAGTGGGCTGGTATCGCTCTTATGCTTCGCATTGCGAATTTTCACCACGCCATCGGTCACGAACAGGTGACCATTACGCGCATTGCGGGTTGGCATCACGCAGTCAAACATATCGATACCGCGACGCACGCCTTCAACCAGATCTTCAGGTTTACCGACGCCCATCAGGTACCGCGGTTTATCTGCCGGAATTTGCGGGCAAACATGCTCAAGGATGCGATGCATATCTTCCTTCGGCTCACCCACAGCCAGACCGCCGACAGCGTAGCCATCAAAGCCAATCTCTACCAGACCTTTCACAGAGATATCACGTAAATCTTCGTAAACACTGCCCTGAATGATGCCAAAAAGCGCATTTTTGTTGCCCAGACCATCAAAACGGTCGCGGCTACGCTTCGCCCAACGCAGTGACATCTCCATCGATCGTTTAGCATAGTCCCAGTCCGCCGGGTACGGCGTGCATTCGTCAAAAATCATGACAATATCGGAACCGAGATCGTACTGAATCTCCATCGACTTTTCTGGATCAAGGAAAATCGGATCGCCGTTGATGGGATTGCGGAAGTGTACGCCCTGTTCGGTGATCTTACGGATATCACCCAGGCTGAAAACCTGGAAACCGCCGGAGTCCGTCAGAATCGGGCCTTTCCACTGCATGAAATCATGCAGGTCGCCATGCAGCTTCATGATCTCCTGGCCTGGACGCAGCCAGAGATGGAAGGTATTACCAAGGATAATCTGCGCGCCAGTGGCTTCAACTTCTTCCGGCGTCATGCCTTTAACAGTGCCGTAGGTCCCCACCGGCATAAAAGCAGGCGTTTCCACAACGCCACGATCAAACACCAGGCGGCCACGGCGGGCGCGTCCGTCGGTGGTATCCAGTTCGAATTTCATTTTTTCTCCAGTACGTCAGAAAAACAGTCCAACGTGTCAACCTGCGCCGCGGATTTACTCCCCGACGCGCTCAGAAATAGCTTGCGGATTGTACGTGATAAACATCGCGTCCCCGTAGCTAAAAAAGCGATAATGTTGTTCTACCGCAGCCTTGTATGCATTCATCGTGTGCTGATAACCGGCAAATGCCGAGACCAGCATAATCAATGTCGATTCAGGCAGATGGAAGTTAGTCACCAGCGCATCAATCACTTTGTATTGATAACCTGGATAGATGAAAATTTGTGTGTCGCCAAAGAACGGTTCAATAAGCGCGTTCTTCGCCGCCTGCGCCGCGCTCTCCAGAGAACGCACTGAGGTCGTGCCAACCGCAATCACCCGGTTGCCGCGCGTTTTCGCCGCCAGCACCGCGTCCACCACCTCTTGCGGCACTTCCGCATATTCGGAGTGCATGATGTGATCTTCAATGGTGTCCACACGCACCGGCTGGAATGTCCCCGCGCCGACGTGCAGCGTTACAAACGCCATCTCGACACCTTTCTCGCGCAGTTTTTCCAGCAGCGGTTCGTCAAAGTGCAGCCCCGCGGTCGGCGCGGCAACGGCACCGGGCTTTTCGCTGTATACCGTCTGGTAAAGCTCGCGATCGGCTTCTTCATCCGGGCGCTCAATGTACGGCGGCAGCGGCATATGGCCGATGGCGTTCAGGATATCGAGCACCGTGCGCGCGTCATCAAACTCCACCTCGAACAGCGCGTCGTGGCGCGCGGTCATGGTCGCTTTGATGCTCTCATCATCGCCCAGCAGCAGCTCCGCACCCGGTTTCGGCGCCTTAGAAGCGCGAATATGTGCCAGAATACGTTTATCATCGAGCATACGTTCGACCAGCACTTCAATCTTACCGCCGCTGGCTTTACGGCCAAACAGACGCGCCGGGATCACGCGGGTATTATTAAACACCAGCAGATCGCCTGGATTGAGCTTGTCGAGCAAATCGGTGAACGTGCCGTGCGTCAGCTCGCCCGTTGGCCCATCCAGTGACAGTAAGCGACAGCTGCTGCGCTCAGGCATGGGATAGTGAGCAATCAGGGATTCAGGTAGTTCAAAGGAGAAATCGGCGACGCGCATGACGTATACTCGTGACTTAAAAACAGGCGGCATAGTCTAGTGCTCACACCCTCTTGCTGCAACAACTAGCCGCTTCTGGAAAAATAAAACGCATGAATTTTCTCGCTCATCTGCATCTCGCTCATCTCGCTGACAGCTCTCTTTCCGGCAATTTGCTGGCCGATTTTGTGCGCGGCAACCCCGCAGAGGACTATTGCCCGGAGGTTGTCGACGGTATTTTTATGCATCGCCGCATCGATGTGCTAACCGATAACCTGCCCGAGGTAACGGAGGCCAAAACGTGGTTTCGCCCAGAAACGCGCCGTGTTGCGCCGATCACGCTCGACGTGATGTGGGATCATTTCCTGTCGCGCCACTGGTCACAGCTGTCCCCGGACATGCCGCTACCGGTGTTCGTGCGCTATGCCCATCAGCAGGTGTCGGTTATTCTGCCCGATTCGCCGCCGCGTTTTGTCAATCTGAACAACTATCTGTGGTCGGAAAAGTGGCTGGAGCGTTATCGCGATATGGATTTTATTCAGAATGTGTTGAACGGAATGGCGAGTCGCCGACCGCGTCTGGATGCGCTTCGCGATTCCTGGTATGACCTGGACAACCATTATGATGCCCTGGAAGCGCGCTTCTGGCGGTTTTATCCGCGCATGATGGAACAAGCCAGGCAGAAAACGCTCTGATACCCGTAGTTCAGTCGACCGGATAAAGCAAAGCCGCCTCCAGGCGATTTGCCCGGTGGCGCTTTCGCTTACCGGACCCCCTGAGAATATTGATAGGTAAAAGCTCACTGAACGATTGCCAGTGCCTCTTTGTCTTATTCGCCTTCACCTTCTATACTGGCCCGCGTTGCGTTCCAAAAACCCTTAACTTTGCAGGAGAATAATATGGTACTGGTGACTCGTCAGGCTCCGGATTTCACAGCAGCTGCGGTACTCGGTAGCGGTGAGATTGTTGAGAACTTCAATTTCAAACAGCACACCAACGGCAAAACGACCGTTCTGTTCTTCTGGCCAATGGATTTCACCTTCGTTTGCCCGTCTGAACTGATCGCGTTCGACAAACGTTATGAAGAATTCCAGAAGCGCGGCGTTGAAGTGGTTGGCGTTTCTTTTGACTCTGAATTCGTCCACAACGCATGGCGTAACACCCCTGTCGACAAAGGCGGCATCGGTGCAGTGAAATACGCAATGGTTGCTGACGTTAAGCGTGAAATCCAGAAAGCCTATGGCATCGAACATCCGGAAGCGGGCGTTGCGCTGCGTGGTTCTTTCCTGATCGACGCAAATGGCGTGGTTCGCCACCAGGTGGTTAACGACCTGCCGCTGGGTCGTAACATCGACGAAATGCTGCGTATGGTTGACGCGCTGCAGTTCCACGAAGAGCACGGTGAAGTTTGCCCGGCACAGTGGGAAAAAGGCAAAGAAGGTATGAACGCCTCTCCGGACGGTGTTGCAAAATACCTGACCGAAAACGTCTCCAGCCTGTAATCGGCATGAATTAACGAAAAGGCTCGCCACGGCGAGCCTTTTTTGTTTCTGACCGCCTGACCCTACCATCACGCAACACCTTTTTAACGCATCGCCATACAAATATTGATGTCATCAATGAGTAGGATCGCCCTCGAGCCTGATTTTTGCCAACTCGTTCAAACTTTGTGAAAAAAACGCCCCATTATTTGTGATAAAAATCGCATTTCTTCATTTTAAATTCAGACATTTGACTGCTTATCTTTCCTTTCCATTTCTTCCACGCCAAAAAGGTAAACTCTAACGCATTGATATAAAACAAAATAAAAAATAAAACGTTTGTCGACAAAATAACGCCAACATTCCCCTGATGTGATCGGCTTCAACATTTAAAAATCCATATGTGATCTGTCCCATAATTTTTGTTGCTATATTTGGCCATGATCATGTTCAGGAATATGAACGCATTAAGGATCGGATGATGGACATTATTTTTAACCCTGGACTGATTACGCTTAAGCAGAATATTTCCAGCCCCGAGCAGGCTATCGAACTGGCTGGCTCGTTACTGGTCCGACAAAATATTTGTCGCCCGGAATATGTCAGTGAAATGGTTAAGGTCTACCGGGATTTCGGCTCCGCTATTGTTATCGACTATGGCCTGGCGATGCCCCATGCCCGGCCAGAAAAAGGCGCATTGCTGACCGGATTTTCTTTAGTCACCAGTCAACAACCAATTGCCTTTGGCCATGAGGAATTTGATCCGGTTAACGTCATCATCGCCATTGCAGGCGCGGATGCCGATAGTCATATAAAAATGATCCAGCTGATCGCCTCATTGATTGAGTCCGATATCGTGACCTTTCTTCAGCAGGAAAATGACATTCATTCAGTATTACATTTCATCCAAAAACAAATGGAGTAGTCATTATGTTAGTTATCAGAACGGTTTGTGGTAACGGTATTGGCAGTTCATTAATGGCTGCGAATAATGTCAAAAAAATATGTGATGAATTAGGCATCAAAGCCGACGTTGCTTCCGTTGATTTCGCTAACGCTGTAGGAGAAAAAGCCGATCTTTATGTCACGATTAAAGAGCTGGCAAACCAGTTTCCTGCGCATTGTAACGTCGCCATTATTCGCAGCTACGTGCATAAAGCGAAAATTGCTGAAGATATTACCGAAGCACTTACCAAAATTGCTGCAACTCACTCTTAATCATTATTGAGGGAACGATCATGCAGGCTATTCTTAGTTTCTTATCAGAAATATTTAGCCAACCCGCATTCCTGATGGGGATTATCGCCTTTGTCGGTTTAGTGGCGCTGCGCTCTCCTGGGAATAAATTGCTCACCGGTACCTTAAAACCTATTTTAGGGTATTTAATGTTAAGCGCAGGTGCTGGCGTTATCGTTGCCAACCTGAACCCGCTTGGTGGAATTATCGAAGCCGGATTTAATATTCGCGGCGTAATCCCTAACAACGAGGCCATTGTTTCCGTCGCACAGAAGGTGCTGGGTGTGGAAACCATGAGTATTTTGCTGTTAGGTTTTATTTTTAACCTCATTATTGCTCGCTGTACCAAGTACAAATATATCTTTCTGACCGGCCACCACTCGTTCTTTCTGGCGTGCCTGTTTTCGGCGGTTCTCCAGGCCGCGGAATTCCGCGGCTGGATGTTGGTTTTAATTGGCGGATTCTTGCTCGGCTCATGGTCGGCCATTTCTCCGGCAATCGGCCAGCGTTATACCAAACAGGTGACCGAAGACGGCGGTATCGCGATGGGACACTTTGGCTCCCTGGGCTATTACATCTCAGCCTGGATCGCCACCAAAACCGGTAACCCGGCAAATTCATTCGCCGATACTGAAATCTCAGAAAAGTGGGGTTTTCTGCGCGATACCACGGTCACAACCGGGATTGTGATGTTCATTATCTACTTTGTATGCAGCGCCGTCGCTGGCACTGAATATCTCCGTACGATAACGGATCAGAACATGTTGATCTTCTCTATTCTTACCGGTCTGCAGTTTGCGGTTGGCGTCGCCATCGTCTACAACGGCGTGCGGCTGATCCTCGGCGATCTGGTTCCGGCATTCCAGGGGATTAGCCAGAAGCTGATTCCTGACTCGATCCCTGCTGTTGACTGCGCGGTCTTCTTCACCTTCAGCCCAACGGCAGTCGTCGTAGGCTTTATCAGCTCATTTGTTGGCGGTCTGGTCGGTATGCTCATGTTGGGCGGACTGGGAATGGCGCTGATTATTCCGGGCATGGTACCGCACTTCTTCTGTGGCGGGACTTCCGGGGTATTCGCCGACAAGCTTGGCGGTAAACGCGGCTGCATCATCGCCTCCTTTATCGGCGGCATATTCCTTGCTTTCCTGCCAGCCATGCTGCTTCCGGCATTGGGGAACCTGGGCTTTGAAAACAGCACCTTCGCTGACTTTGATTTCGCAGTGTGGGGAATTATTATCGGTAACGCCTTCACCCAGTTTGGTCAGATCACTATCTACCTGATTTGTCTGGCGCTTATCGTCGCGCTGCTGGTGCCATTCTGCTTCCGTTCGGTTCGCGTAGTCGGTGACACGCTCAGCTATGAGGAGCTCACTGCGGATAAGAAAAATGAATAAGCCGTTTCATTTTTCCCTGCGGGAAGGGATGTCTTCCCGCAGCTGACAAAATAATCAGGAGTTGTTATGGCTATCTTGTCCATCGGGTTTTCATGTTTTGATCAGTTTTTCTTTTTGAACGAATGGCCGCAGGAAAATACCAAAAATTTCTGCCATGACTTTATTGAAAGTGGCGGCGGCCCGGCAGCAAATGCGGCGTGGTTGCTGGGATTATGGGGTGAAGATGTTTATTACATTGGCCATCTGAACCAGGACCTTTACGGTCAGCGTATTATTGATGAGTTTGCCCAGGCGGGCGTCGATACCAGTCAGGTCGTGTTCTCTGATGAAATGATCACACCGCTGGCATCGGTGCTGGTAAACCGCTTAACGGGGTCGCGGACGATAATTACCCGTAAAATGCAAACGCCACCTTCGCTGACTTATGACCAGAAGCTCAAGCTTGATGATTTGGCTGAACGGTTGATTGCGTCAGACGAGCCCGTAACGCTATTAATTGATGGTCATGAAGCCGAAATCAGTGAATATTTAATTAAGAAACTGCCATCGGCACGGGTGGTCATGGACGGCGGTTCATTACGTGACAGTAATATTAAACTAGCGGCCTGGACCGATTATTTTGTGGTCAGCGAGCATTTTGCCCGTGACTATATGGGATATCGTGCCCTGAGTACCGAAGCGGAAATTAAAGCAGCGCTAATTGAGTTAAATAAAATTTGCCGTGGGGAAGCCTTTATTACCCTCGGGGAAAAAGGCTGCGCGCTATTAAAAAATGGTATGCTGCAAATTGTGCCTGCCTGGCTGTGCAATGCCGTTGATACCACTGGCGCAGGAGATGTATTCCACGGTGCCTTTACTTACGGCGTTCATTATTCATGGCATATTGATAATATCATTTTATTTGCCAGCCTGACTGCCGCCATTTCCATAGAGAAAAAAGGTGTCCGCGAATCTATGCCGGACCTTGCCGTTGTCCACAACTCGTTAAATAGCTACGAAAGAAACTTAAAGCAATATTTTGGCGAGTAATTGCTTTTAATGAATATCAAGAGGTGATTATGTTAGTTTCTATGAAGGACATGCTTCAGCATGCCCTACGGGACGGTTATGCCGTAGGACAATTCAATATCAATAATCTGGAATGGGTCGGTGCGGTATTAAGCACCGGACAACAGCTACGCTCTCCGGTTATTTTAGGCGTTTCCGGCGGTACAGTTAAACATATGCTGGGATTAAAATGTATTCATGACATCGTGGTGAATGCGATGGATTATTTAAACATTGATATTCCGGTCGCACTGCACCTGGATCATGGGACCACCCGTGAAGCCTGCGAAGCGGCTATCGACGCCGGATTCAGTTCTATTATGTTTGATGGTTCGCACCTGCCGTTTAACGAGAACCTGGCCATTACCCGTCGTCTGGTTGAACTGGCCCACAGCAAAGGCATTTCGGTTGAGGCTGAACTGGGCACCATCGCCGGCAGTGAAGATGGTATTGTCAATTCCGAGGTTATCTACGCCAACCCACAGGAGTGCTATACCCTGGTCAAAGAAACCCAGGTCGATTGCCTGGCGGCAGCGCTGGGTTCAACCCATGGACTGTATAAAGGCAAAGCTAAACTAGGGTTTACGGAGATGAAAACCATTTCCGAGTTGGTGAAAGTCCCCCTGGTATTGCACGGCGGCACCGGTATTGCAGACGATGACATGCGTAAAGCCATTGCCTGCGGGACGGCAAAAATTAACGTCAATACCGAAAACATGTACGCCTGGTGCCAGGAAGTGAAAGCGATATTTGCTGCCGATACCGGTCACGACGTCAATGACCCGCGGAAAGTGATCAATCAGGGGCTAAAACCGGTACGCGAGATGATTGCGCGGCGCATCGAACTGTTTGGCTCGCAAAACCGCTATTAGAAACGTTTGGCCTCATCGTGTGACGCCATCTCAGGGAAAACCCGCCGCCGGTCAACGCCGGGGCGGGCGATATCGTGCTGACGGCGAGCCTTTTTATCGCTTACTGCGTCCCATCCTTTTTGACTTCCCGCCAGATACGCCAGGCCATTAGCGCCAGAATGGCAACACCCAGTATCAGCGCCACCCACACCAGCACCGTTTTCCACTGGCTTTGTTGCTCGGCAGCCGATGTTGCCGTCAGTCGCGCCTCGCCGCCGAGGGCGACCTCATTCTGCGGCGTGGCCCGTGGCAGAGCGTCTATCTCCTGTGTTTTACGTAGCGACACTGGAATCAACAGATCAAGACCGATATCCGCTTTTTGCGCCGCCCGGTTGCCCCAGGCCAGCATGTAAGGCCCTTTCCCCTGAGTATTAAACACCAGTTGATAGCTGTCGCGCGCGCCGCTCAGCGCAGGCAGTCTCTCCGGCAAGCGAGCGTTAATGGTCGTCATCCGAACGGCGTCAACCAGCCCACCGGAAAGACGAATATCCTCCGAACGCTTGCCGTTCAGGCGATAAAGCACGGTTTTCGTCAGTGGCTGCCAGGGCGCTTTTTCAGCGCTACGCCACGCCAGCTCTACCGGTAAAACGCCTTCATCATCCAGAACGATGCTGAGCGAAGTCAGAGGCTGCGGCTGTGTCCAGCGCCAGATCGCTTCGTCATTGGACACCTTTTCCTCTTGCGCGCCGATCTCGATTCGTGCGGATTCCGGCGCGCTGTTTTCGGCAATGGCGGTGACGCTGTTTAACGTCAGCGCCGGGCTTTGCGAATCGAGGATCACCAGCAGATAACGATTCCCATCGGCAGAAAGTCTCAGACTGGCGCTGATGGTATCCATTTTCAGCCGATCGTTATCACGCGTCAGCGCCAGCAGCGGCGCCTCTTCCTGTACGGACCGCCAGTAGCGTAAATCACGACTGGCATAGACCGACGCTTTCCCCTGCCAGTTGCCCGTCGGGGTCTCCCAGTTCAGACGCAGTTGCTCCAGGAAAAAGTCGTCTTTCATCTCCTCCGGCAGCATCAGTAAATAGCTCTGTCCAACCGTTTTAACGTCATCACTTTCCAGATGAATTTCAATGCCGGTCTTCGAGCGTAAGACAAAAGATTCCCCGCTACGTCTCCCCTCCTCACGCGGCGGGACGGGCGACATATCCAGCGGGAAGAGTCTCAGCGTGACCGTTTGCGGTGTAACGGGTTGGGTTTTCTGCGCCACCAGCGTAAACGGCACCGTCTCCCCCGCATGATTAAAAACGCGGACGTCGCGCAAATCTGGCCAGGCGGTCCCCAGGTACACCGCCTGCGGGAGCGACACGCGA
This sequence comes from Citrobacter sp. CFNIH10, assembly GCF_002934585.1. Classification (NCBI taxonomy): domain Bacteria; kingdom Pseudomonadati; phylum Pseudomonadota; class Gammaproteobacteria; order Enterobacterales; family Enterobacteriaceae; genus Citrobacter; species Citrobacter sp. CFNIH10. The sequence goes on along the minus strand of NZ_CP026216.1, from coordinate 2,523,914 downwards.
TACCACGGCGATGTGCCGAGCGTTTCCAGCATAACGCCCGTCGCGTAATCCCTCGGTGACTCCTTCACGTCATCACTGCCGATGGCGGTGCCTGCCACGCCCAGTAGCACACTACATAATACCGCTTTCATCCATTTCATTTTTCTTCTCCAGCTTTGGGCGGTAACGGTGAAAAATACCCGACAATGAGCACCAGTATAGCCACACCGATAAACGCAACCGCACGCGCCAGGCCGCCGCCACGCGCGCTGTCCACCAACATCAGTTTCACAATCACAATCCCTAACAATGCCGCCCCGCACAGCCATTCCCGGCGTGAACGATAGCGAGTCGCGCGCAGCATCACCACCAGCGCCACCAGCATCCAGAACAGCGCAAAACAGGTCTGAATCAGCCGCGAATGCCACAGCGCTTCCATGTTCCACGCCACGTCGCCATACCAGGCCAACGCGCGCAACAGCATACCGTTCAGCCACCAGAAGCCAAGTGCGACCAGGGCAACCACTGGCCACGGACGACATACCGACACCTGCACCGGGAAAAAGCGCAGGCAGGCGCGATAAAACACGATCAATCCCAGTAATGCAAAAGCCGCCCCTTCTTCCAGCGGATTGAGCAGCGGTAGCCAGGTCTGACGGTAGACTACGCCGTCCTGCAAATTGGTCAGCACTAACAGCCCGACCAATGCCGCCGCGACGGGAATCAGCGCCTGACAGGCATACAGCGCGGGCCAGACCCGTAACGGCCAGAACTGACGACGAACGGCCATTGCGACGAAGAAAATTAGCGCACCGCCTGCCGCCATTGCCACACCGCTGCCCCAGGCCGCCATGCCCCACGGCAGGTCGCGGGCAAACCAGAACAGTTCCGTCGCCAGCGCCAACATAATCATCCAGAAGAATGAGAGATGCGCCAGCCTGGAAAGACGCGGCGGCAACGCCTCAGCATCACGCCAGAGCAACGCCACCGCCGCCGGCAATGCCAGACACCAGGCCAGATTCTGCCAGCCTGCGGCAAAAATCTGCTGCTGAGAAATCTGAAACAGCAGCGCCACCAGCATCATCGGCCATAGCAACCATTTGCAGGCATCCAGCGCCTGCCACGTCAGGCGTGCGGCGGCAAATCGCCAGCCCCAGACCGACACGGCCATCAGCGCCAGCACGCCCGCCATCACCTGCGAATCGGAGGTCAACTGCCACTGCGCCGCGCCCGCGAGCGCCACAATCCAGAATATCACCCCGCCCGCCAGCAGTCCCATGCTGCCGCGCAGATGAATCTTGCGCCACAGCCACGCCCCTGCCAGCCAGCAAACGCTAAGGACGGCAAAGATCAGCATCAGCGAAAGCGCAGTGGTGCCGTTCGCCTGCGCCCACAGCGCGCTGCCGAACGCCAGCACCAGCAGTGCGGTACCGCTGTAACTCATGCGTCGCTGCTGCTGTTGTACTCCCAGCCACAGGATCCCCACCCCTTCCAGCGCCCAGGCCATGGCCGTCCACTGCGCCGACAGCGCCAGCGGGATCGCCAGCGTGGTAAACGCGCCGCCCAGCGCCAGTGCCGCCAGCACCAGCGGTCGGCCCAACGACGGGTAGCGACGTAATGCCAGCCAGGCCAGCACCAGATAGAAACCACCGTAGCCCAACGCGCTGAGCGCCGGACCATATTCCCAGTGGCGGATAATGGCGTACTGCATGCCAAAACCGATCAGCGGCGGCGCAAACAACAAAACGCCATCAATAATCTGCTTGCCCTTCGTCTGCGCTCGCAGCGACAGCGCCACGCTCAGCACGCCAAAAAGCAGAATGTTGGCTATCAGGAACAATTGGCAGTTCAGGTAATACGCTGGCTGATAGTCATCCAGCCCCCAGAGGCCGCCAACGCCAAAGGTGAAAAGCAGGCCGAGCAGATTAAGCTCGCGCCAGTGTTGCCAGGCGCTGATCGCCAGAATGCCGACCGAAAGCAGCAAATAGAAAGAGAACAGCGCGACATAGTTACCGCTTCCCGTCGAAAGCAGCAGTGGGGCAAGATAGCCACCGAGGCTTGCCAGCATCGCCAGACTGAGCGCTTTTTGCAGAATCGCCAGTCCTACGCTTGCTGCGCAGATAACCACCAGCAGCACAAAGGCCAGCGTCATCGGCAGCATTTGCCAGAGGCGAAACGCGCCAAAGACGGTGAGATAGAGCGCACCTGTCGCCCCACCCTGCAAAATGAGAGCATAGATCGGCTGTTTATGCCGCAGACGCCAGCCTATCGCCAGCAGGACAATCGCAAACAGCGCCGCCGCAACCAGACGCAGCTCAAGCGGGAACAGGGAGTGCTCGACCGTATAGCGCAACAGGAAAGAGAGACCGAGGAAGAGAAGCAGGATCCCCAGCTTAGCCAGCGGATTGCCCTGCATAAACCAGCGCACCAGCGATGACACCACGCCGCCAAAAGCGGAGGGTTGCGCGGCGGCAACAGGGACGTCTCTTTCGACGATTTTCTCGGCGCTTGCCGTGTTCTGCGGCGTATACGAGCGCCAGGGGTTGACGTGAGCCGGTTTGGGTTCAGGTTCAGGTTCAGGTTCAGGCGCCGCCACCGGAATCGGAGCTGGGTCGCTCTCCATAACCGTCTCCGCAGGCTGAACCGGTGCCGCTGCCGTCGGTGTCATCGCAGGGGCAACAACGCCACGTTGTTCAAGCTCCTCTACCCGACGGCGTAAGCGGGCAAGCTCATCACGCGTCGTTGAACTTCGGCTGATGGCGACAATCGCCAGAACAGGCACCACGACCAGTGCGAAGAACAAAATGATGCAGCCGAGGATTAAAAGGTCGTCCATGTATTCACCTTCACTGTACGGGATCAACTAAGATTGACACAAATTGTTGCATTCGCGCTATCTCTGAAGGTGAAAATGCCGGATATGCCGTTAACGACACATCCGGCTGGCGCGTTAAAATGCGAAGCACGAACAGCCGAGCGCGCCCCAGAAGGCCCGATCGTCAGACACCGGGATCCCCGACTGGCGGGCAATATCATGCTGATGACCGTGTACGCCGCAGCTCCCGCAGCACTGGTGCATCTGCACCACGGCGCCTGCTTTCGCGGCGGCTGGCGGCGCCGCGCGATAGTGCCCCGGCACGTTCACCACCGGAGACCAGTCCGGGACGACCGGGATCGCTGGCGGCGCGAGCGGAGTAAACGGTCCGGCGGCATACACCACTTTGCCATCGACAATCGTCATCACCGACTCAATACCTTTGATCTCCTCTTCCGTGACGCTGAAATAGTCTTTTGACAGCACCACCAGGTCGGCCAGTTGATCTTTGACAATGCGCCCTTTTTTGCCTTGCTCGCTGGAAAACCACGCGCTCCCTGCCGTCCACAGTTCCAGCGCCACGTCGCGCGGTAAACGGTTGTTGTCGTCATACATCGCCGTACCGCCGACCGTGCGCCCGGAAACCAGCCAGTACAGCGCCGTCCATGGGTTATAGCTGGCGACGCGGGTGGCATCCGTTCCGAGCCCCACCGGCACCTCGGCGGCCAGCATTTTCGCCACTGGCGGTGTCTGTTTCACCGCTTCTTTCCCGTAGCGGTCGATAAAGTATTCGCCCTGGAAGGCCATACGATGCTGTACCGCAATGCCGCCGCCCAGTGCTTTCACGCGATCGATATTGCGCTCGCTGATGGTCTCGGCGTGGTCGAAGAACCAGTGCAGGCCATTGAACGGAATATCACGGTTCACTTTCTCGAACACATCCAGCATCCGGCTGATCGATTCATCGTAAGTGGCATGCAGACGGAACGGCCAGCGGTGCTCCACCAGGTGGCGCACCACGCGCTCCAGTTCATCCTCCATGCCTTGCGGTAAATCCGGGCGCGGTTGCAGGAAGTCTTCGAAATCCGCTGCGGAGAAGACCAGCATCTCCCCGGCTCCGTTCGCACGGTAGAAATCGGTCCCCTGGCCCGGCTTGAGCATATCGGTCCAGCGCTCAAAGTCTTCCAGTTCCTGCTTCGGTCGCTGCGTAAACAGGTTATAGGCAATGCGCACCGTCATCTGATTGTTGGCATGCAGTTGCTCAATGATCTCGTAATCTTCCGGGTAGTTCTGAAAACCGCCACCAGCGTCGATGGCGCTGGTCAGTCCGAGACGGTTCAGTTCACGCATAAACTGGCGGGTGGAGTTCACCTGCATCTCCAGCGGCAGTTTTGGCCCTTTCGCCAACGTCGAGTAAAGAATCATGGCGTTAGGTTTGGCGATAAGCATCCCGGTAGGGTTACCGTTACCATCACGGACGATCTCGCCGCCTGCCGGATCGGGTGTCGCTTTGGTGTATCCCACGGCTTTCAGCGCCGCGCGGTTTAACAGTGCACGATCGTACAGATGCAGCACGAAAACGGGAGTATCCGGCGCGGCGTCGTTAAGCTCTTCCAGCGTCGGCATCCGGCGTTCGGCAAACTGAAATTCACTCCAGCCGCCCACCACGCGAACCCACTGTGGCGACGGGGTTCGATCGGCCTGTTCTTTCAGCATACGCAGCGCATCGGCCAGCGAGGGTACTCCTTCCCAGCGCAGCTCCAGATTGTAATTCAGCCCACCGCGGATCAGATGCAGGTGGGAATCATTAAGCCCCGGAATCACAGTGTGACCTTTCAGATCAACCACCTGTGTACCGTCTGCGGCAAAACGCATCACCTGGTCGTGCGTTCCCGTGGCGAGAATTTTTCCGTCCTTGATCGCCACGGCTTCCGCCTGCGGGCTATGGCTGTCGAGGGTATGTATTTTTCCGTGGGTCAGAATCAATGAGGCAGTTTGAGACATAACGTTCTCCTGATAAGCCGATCAGGCTTTTTTTAGCCAGCCGGCAAACAGACGGGTTACGATGGGCATCCACAACCAGACCACCAGCGCAACCACACAGGCATCGTTAATCAGATGCAGTAACAGCGTTCCCTTCAGCGACGGCAATAGCATGCCGGTCAGCCACGGCACCAGATTAGTGCTGGGAAAAATAACCAGCAGAGTGATCAGGAACTGCTTCCAGCGCAGCGGTTGACGGACGTGTGGCGCGGGGGGCGTAAACCAGAATGCCGCTTCGGTGTGGATCTCGGTTTTATCGCCTTCCGCCAACAGCGGAGCGATCTCTTCGACCAGGAGCCGTCGCGTATCTGATTGCGTCCAGTTATAGAGATGCTCGAGCGTGTCGAAACGAATGATGATGCTCCACAGATTGTGCCCGTCCGTCGGGCGAATGACGTTCGCGCCAAGGTGTCCGGGAAATTCCGCCGCAACCGGCATAATTTTCCCCAGCCATTGTTCATATCGCGCCGCCTGATTGGGCTGCAAAGTATGCGTAATCACCAGCGTCACAGGTTTATTCTGCGCCATGTTGGGTTCCTTGCTGAAGGTTAATGGCGGGTTACCCCGCCATCAGACTGCTGACAAAGAAGGAAAAAGGTGGTTTTCCCTTCTTTGTGGTTATCAGCCGAGAATCAATGAATTGATTTTCCTGGTTTTTAATTCAGAATCAGGCCTTACGTTCCGGTGCGCCATGCACCATCGTGTAGGCATAATCCACGCCCATGCCGTAAGCGCCGCTGTGTTCACGAACCAGATCCATCACCGCGTCATAGGTCTCTTTGCGCGACCAGTCACGCTGGTACTCCAGCAGAACCTGCTGCCAGGTCACCGGTACGGCACCGGCCTGCACCATGCGATCAATCGCGCGCTCATGCGCATCAACAGAGGTACCGCCGGAGGTATCCGTCACCACATACACTTCGTAACCGGCTTCCAGCGCCATCAGTGCCGGGAAGGTCAGGCACACTTCAGTCCATAGCGCAGAGATAATCAGCTTTTTACGCCCGGTCGCCGCCACGGCTTTCACAAAGGCCGCGTCTTCCCAGGAGTTCATGGAAGTACGTTCGATAGGTTTCACATCCGGATGCACCGCCAGTAACTCAGGCCAGATGTAACCACTAAAACTTTTTGTTTCGACTGAAGTATAAATGACCGGCACATTAAATATTTTGCCTGCTTTCGCCAGTGCGACGGTATTATTTTTCAGCGTCTGGCGATCAATATTCGCAACCCCAAATGCCATTTGCGGCTGATGGTCAATAAAAATGAGCGTCGAGTTAGAGGGATTAATCAGTTCCCGAATAGACATAATATACTTCCTTAATCAATGAGTTAGAAATTGACGTCTGGTATCCGCCGTCAGCCATCAAATCCTGAATCAGAAAGCCTGTTTAGTATAGTTGGAAATTTCTAACGACTTATTAAAGAAAACTTACCAGCGTATGAAATAAGCCTTTTCCGGCGATATAGTCTGGCACCTTCAAAAAAATGCGGATCTTCCGTCTAATTTATTCACTGGTTTTGTTTATCGCTATTCGGTACAACAGTGAGGTTTACTTTCAGGGATATATTCAACCTATGCGCATTAATCTGGACGTTCTGCTTATCCTGGACGCTATCGACAAATACGGTACTTTTGCCGCCGCTGCCGAATCGTTGTTTAAGACGCCCGCGGCGCTCAGCTATATGATTCAGAAGCTGGAAAAAGACCTGAACATCGAGCTGCTTGACCGCTCCGGGCATCGGGCCAAATTCACCGACACCGGACTGATGATGCTGGAAAAGGGGCGTTTGTTGCTCAGTGCGGCAAAAGATCTGGAAAAGCAGGCGCTGCAACTGAGCTCCGGTTGGGAAAAAGAGCTGGTCATTGCGCTGGATGTTTCCTTCCCCTTTGAGGTGGTGTTACCTCTCATCGACGCCTTCCACGCGCTGAACAAACAAACGCTGCTTAAATTTTCGTATCACACGCTGGCAGGGTCATGGGAAGAGCTCACGCATAATGGCGCGGATATCATTCTTGGCGCGATTAACGAACCACCGACCTCTGCCGCGTGGTCCTACAAAATGTTAGGGACTCTGGATAATGTTTTTGTGGTGGCGCCCAATCATCCGCTGGCCGCACTCTCTGACAGACTGACGAATGAACAACTCTGCCTGCACCGCGCCATTGTCATCAGCGACAGCGCGCGTTTTTGCCATCCGCTGCAAACTAACCTGATGGAAGAACAGCCGCAAATCCATGTTGACGATTTTCACAGTAAAGTGGCGCTGCTGCGCGCCGGGATGGGCTGCGGTTTTCTCCCGCGGCATATCGCCAGCCCGTGGCTTGCCACGGGCGAACTGGTCGAAAAAAGCGTCATCTCTTTTCGCGAAAAAGATGTCGCCTATATGGCATGGCGCGATGGTAGCCACGGGCTGGCGCAGCAGTGGTGGCGGGAAACGCTGCTTGCCAGCCGCGACATCGCGCAGTTGTATCAGTGATTCAGCCAGAGGGTGGCGGAAATCGTCGGCAGCGACAGGACGTCCTCAACCAGCTGCCCTTTTCCTTCTTTACAACGCCATTCTGTTACGTTCAGCAGCGGTGACGCCGGGAGCACCACCTCACACGCCTCTCCGCGGTTAATGGCTACCAGCACGCGCTGCTGCTGGTAGACGCGCAAAAATACCACTACGTTGTCTTCCGCATAAACCACCTGGCACCCACCGTAGCGTAACGCCGGGATACTATGCCTCAGTTTCGCCATCCGCTGGTACAGGGCAAGCAATGTGACATCCTGTTTTTCCGCCTGCCAGGGAAACGTCTTGCGGCAGAACGGATCGTTATCGCCATCCAGTCCCACCTCATCGCCATAATAGATACAGGGCACGCCGGGCCAGCTAAACAGCCAGACTACCGCCAGCGGCAGGCGGGCGACATCGTTGCCCAGTAGCGACTTGAAACGGGCGGTATCATGACTGTCGAGCTGGTTGAACATCCTCAGTTGCTGCTGATGAGAGAGCCCGGCGCGATAGTTTTCCATCCACGCCATGCAGGTCTGCGCGTCAATCTGCTGAGGATCGTAAGAGATATCGGTATTGGCAAGAAACCCCCACAGCGGAAAGGTGAAGCCACGATAGTTCATCGCAGCATCTTCTGCATCCGCCTGCAGCCACTGTCGCGCGTCACCAAAGTGTTCGCCAAAGACGTAGGCTTCTGGTTGCGTTTCCTTCGCCGCCTGAACGATCCCGGCGACATGCTTAAGGTTGTTACGCGCGCCGCCCGCTTCACCCAGCATATGCACGACATCGAGCCGCCAGCCGTCCATGTTCCACGGCGCTTTCAGCCAGTGACGAACGATGCTGTCTTCGCCGCGATATATTTCGTTGACCAGACTTTCGGACTGATAATCCAGCTTCGGCAGACTGGCGTATCCCAGCCAGTCCAGCGCAACGCCGTCTGGCGAAAAGCTGTACCAGTCACGCCAGGGGGATTCTGGGTTATGGCACGCGCCGCCGGAGCCGCGCTGATAACGATCGAACCATGTATGAGAGTCGCCGCTGTGGTTAAACACGCCGTCCAGCACCAGCCGCATTCCCTGCTGCTGCGTTTTCTGCCGCAGACGCATTAACGCCTGATCGCCGCCAAACTGCGGATCAACATGACGATAATCTTCGGTGTCGTACTTATGCACGCTCGGCGCAGTAAACACAGGGTTCAGGTACAGCGCGGTGACGCCCAGTTTTTTCAGGTACGGCAGCTTTTCGCTGATACCGTCGAGGTCGCCGCCATAAAACGTGGAGCCGCCAGCCTGCGCGGTCACCGGTTCATCCCAGTCACGTAGCACAATCTCCTGCCCGGCGGCGTGATGGTAATAAACCTTATCCTGCTCTGCGTCGCGTGACGAACTGCGGGCAAAACGGTCAGGAAAGATTTGGTAGAAAACCTGATCGGCCACCCACTGCGGCCCGCTGTCCGGTGCATCTACGGCAAATTGCTCCAGACGAGCAGGCGGAAAACGGCTGAACCCAAGCGGTGTAAACCACAACTGGCGATCGATCCAGAGCAGTTTGAAGCTGTAGCGCCGACGCGGCTGCCCGCTGCGAAGATCAATCGCCGCACGCCAGGCGGTCACGCCCGGGAACGGCTGCGTGCGTAATTTATGCATCGCCAGCGCAATTTCTTCGTTGTCATTCTCCGCACGCAGCGTGACGCGCTGCGGCAGGTTCTCCCCCGTCAGCCAGAGCGTAATGGCCAGTTGGTCTTTGTTTTGCTTAACAAATGGGGCAACCGGTAGGTGCCAGGCGTTCAACATCACGTATCCCCTTTGATGAAAATGAGCACACCTTGCCATAGCGATTTACAGGATAACTCATCATCTGAAGGTTTATTGGGGGAGGAGTTCGGGGGAGGAGAAATGACCGGATGGCATTCACGCCACCCGGTACAATCTTACTGCGCTTGCGCCATCGGGCGATCGTGGCGACGCTTGAACATCCAGCCAATCATCAGCAGAACAATCCAGCCACAGCCCACGTACAGCGAGATGCGGGTGTCGGGATGATAGCCAATCAGTCCGATGATAAAGACGAGGAAAATCAGGCCTACAATGGTTGTTGCCACGCCACCCGGCACTTTAAACTTCAGCGCTTTCACCTCTTCCGGCGGCAGACGACGACGGAACGCGATTTGCGACAGCAGGATCATAATCCACACCCAGACCGTCGCGAAGGTCGCCAGCGACGCAATCACCAGGAAAACATTCTCCGGCATGATGTAGTTCAGATACACCGCAAACAGCAGAGCGATAGTCATCACCATCACCGTGACCCACGGGATCCCCCGACGCGAGGTTTTGGCGAACACTTTTGGCGCACTGCCCTGCTCCGCCATCCCGTGCAGCATACGACCGACGCCAAAGACGTCAGAGTTGATCGCCGACAGTGACGCCGTCAGCACCACAAAGTTAAGAATGCTGGCGGCAAAGGTAATACCGAGATGCTGGAAGGTCAGCACAAACGGGCTGCCATCGGTTCCCACCTGGTTCCACGGGTAGATAGACATAATGACAAACAGCGTCCCCACGTAGAACACCAGAATACGCATCGGCACCGAGTTAATCGCGCGCGGAATGGATTTCTCCGGGTCTTTCGCTTCGCCGGCAGTGATACCAATAATTTCAATACCGCCGTAGGCAAACATCACCATCTGCAACGACATCACCATCCCCAGCCAGCCGTTGCTGAAGAAGCCGCCGTTGCTCCACAGGTTATGGATCCCGGTCGGTTGTCCACCGTTGCCAATCCCCCAGATGATGATACCGAAACCAGCCACGATCATGATGATGATGGTGGCGACTTTAAAGAAGGAGAACCAGAATTCCAGTTCACCAAACACTTTCACGCTCATCAGGTTGATGGCACAGATGATCAGCACCACGCTGAGCACCCAGATCCAGTGCGGCACTGTCGGAAACCAGACGCCCATATAGATGCCGAATGCGGTCACGTCGGCAATGGCGACAATCAGGATTTCAAAACAGTAGGTCCAGCCGGTAATGTAACCGGCGAGCGGGCCGAGGTTTTCCTGCGCATAGCGCGAAAAGGAGCTGGCAGAAGGGTTGTGTACCGACATTTCACCCAACGCACGCATAATGATATAGGCCGCCACCCCGCCAATAATGTAGGCCAGCAGCACGCTTGGCCCGGCCATTTTAATGGCATCCGCAGAGCCATAAAACAGCCCGGTGCCAATGGCTGAGCCCAGGGCCATAAAGCGAATGTGTCGGGTGCTTAGCCCACGCTTCAGCTTGTTATTACTTTCCATCGATTCCTAACCCATCAACACAATAAAAAACCACGGGGCCAGTAATAGCCCCGTGGTTAAAACACTTTTCCGCAATCTTAGTGTGCGCTGGAGGTCACCTGTCGACCTGCTGCGCGATCCCAGACAACCGCCAGGACCACCATCACGACAGTGGGCATTAACCACGCCAGACCTTGTTCCGCCAGCGGTAAGCGCTGGGTCCAGGCTGGTAACACGTCGCCGATTGCCGATGCTTTAATACCATCAAGGATACCAAAAATCAGGCTGATAAACATTGCCGGAGCAATGACGCGGGTCGAATTATGCCACCATGAGCGGGTAAAACTTAATACAACCAGTGCGATACACGGCGGGTAGATCGCCGTCAGCACCGGAATAGAGATCTGAATCAGATGGCTGAGCCCCAGGTTGGACACCACCATTGAGAAGCCGCCAAGAATAAACACCAGTGTGCGGTAGGAGAGCGGCACATACTGAGCAAAGAATTCCGCACAAGCGCAGGTCAGGCCGACCGCCGTTACCAGACAGGCGATAAAGATCAGTGCCGCCAGCAGCAGGCTGCCCGCACCGCCAAAGGTGTGCTGAACATAGGCATGCAGGATCGCCGCGCCGTTCGCCGACTGATCGACCAGCGTAGCGCTGTCAGATCCGAGACGGAACAGTGCGAGGTACAGCAGCGTTAATCCGACACCCGCCATCAGGCCAGCCCAGACGGTGTAACGGGTCAGCAAACGCGCTTCGGTTACGCCGCGAGAACGCGCGGCGTTAACAATAACGATACCAAAGACCATCGCGCCCAGCGTGTCCATCGTCAGGTAGCCATTAACGAAACCATTGGAGAACGCGGCGGTCTGGTACGCTTCCATCGCATGGCTGATCGGACCGGCAGGCCAGATGATGGCCGCAACGGAGAGCACAATCAGCGCCAGAATCTTCAGCGGCGCCAGGAAGTTACCCACGGTATCCAGCAGTTTGCCCGGATAGAGCGAGACCAGAATGACAATGGAAAAATAGACCACGCTGTAGATAAACAGTGGCATAGCCGAATCGCCGGTCAGCGGGGCGATCCCCACTTCAAAAGAAACCGTCGCGGTGCGCGGCGTGGCGAATAACGGCCCGACGGCCAGATAGCAGACAGTCGCCAACAAAACGCCAGCGACTTTACCGATAGGGGTACTCAGACTATCAACACCACCACCGACTTTCGCCAGCGCGATAACGGTCAACACCGGTAGCCCAACAGCGGTGATCAGAAAACCGAATGCCGCCATCCAGACGTTTTCGCCTGCCTGCAAACCAACCATTGGAGGAAAGATGATGTTCCCTGCGCCGACGAACAGCGCAAAAGTCATAAAGCCCAGCGCAATAATATCGCGCGATTTTAACTGATGGGTCATAAAGCTTACGGCCTGTGGATGTGGTGTTGATTAAATTAACGTAGTGTCTTTCCCAGCGGGAAGAAACAGCGGTTTTTTTAAGCTATTCCAGAGGGATATCTCCCATAACCTGGAAAGCAGAGAATAGTTTTTCGATTTACCGCCTGAATACAGTCAGTCTGACAGCATCTGGGGCGCAATTTAAACGCTTATAACGTTTTAAAGCAAGGAGGGATCCAAAAACCGGAAGATTATAGTGATATCAAATCTCATACCAGTGTAAAACACCATACTACAGAAAAAGTCATGGCTTATCATGCGAACAAAAAACAACCAGACGTTGATAAATTCAGCAGACTTATCTTAGCCGCAAAGAAAATAAGCCAGCATTGGCTGGCTTATGGAAAGAAAACCTTACGATTGCACTTTAAGCACTTTTTTTGGCAATTAATCGTTCCGGCAGCACAAAACTAAAGCGCGTCCCTTTACCCAGTTGACTGTCGATCATCAGGCGACTTTCATGATGATTCACCGCGTGTTTGACGATAGCCAGCCCCAGTCCACTGCCGCCCGTTTGCCGCGAACGCGCTTTATCAACGCGATAAAATCGCTCCGTTAACCGCGGGATATGTTCCGGCGCAATGCCCGGTCCGTTATCCTCCACGCTAAACTCCGCGCCGTGCGGTACCGTCTGCCAGCGGACGGTGATATGGGTTCCCGCTGGCGTATGGTTCACCGCGTTATACACCAGGTTGGACATCGCGCTACGCAGTTGTTCTTCATTCCCCAGCACTTTCAGCTGGTTATCCACCTCAAAGCTAAAAGTGTGCTTCTGCTGACTGAGCGTCTGCGCCTCGCGTTCGACCATGCGCAATATCATCGGCACATCGACCTGTTCATTGAGCAAAAGCGTCGGTGCGGCTTCAATTTTCGACAGCGTGAGCAACTGTTTTACCAGTCCTTCCATGCGCGAGGTCTGGTCGCGCATCGTTAACAGCGCTTTTTCGCGCGTTGCCCCTTCCAGCGTCTGCTCGTGCATCATTTCAAGATAGCCCTGCAACACCGTAAGCGGGGTACGCAGCTCGTGGCTCACGTTGGCGAAGAAATTACGTCTTGCGCCTTCGAGCTGGTGCATCTGGGTCATGTCGCGCGCCACCATCAGCAGTTGCTTATCGGTATACGGCATAACGCGAATTTCCAGATGTCGCCCAGTATTAAGCACCAGATTCAGCGGCCGACTGAAGTCCCGCTGCTTGAGGTACTGCGTAAACTCCGGGTAGCGCAGCAGGTTAAGGATGTTCTGTCCGCTATCGTCCGGCCAGCGTAAGCCCAGCACCTGTTGCGCCAGACCGTTACACCAGAAGATCCCCCCCTCTTCGGTGGTCAATACCACCGCATCGGGCAGCGACTCCGCCCCGCTGCGAAAGCGTTTAATCAGATTGCCCAGCTCGCGACGACGCTTTTTATTGCGCAGTTGCATCTGATGCAAACCGTACAGCAGCGGTTCCCAACTGCCTCGTCCCGGCGGCGGCGTCATGCTTCTGTCGACCCACAGCCACCATGAGAGACGTAATAAATTCCAGAAATGCCAGATAAGCAGTCCTGTTACCGATGCCAGTAAAAACCACGGCAGGTAACCAAAAAATGCACTTAGGATGAAGGCCGGGATACAGCAAAGTATCAGCTCCAGCACCAACCTTTTCCATGACAGCCGTTCCAGCACGGGTCACTCTCCCTTCAGAGCCAGGCTCTTGTTCTTGCCTTTCAGAAACGGGTCGAAAAACGATACCCTGTCCCGCGAACCGTCTGCACCATCCGATCGTGGCCGCTGGCTTCCAGCGCCTTACGCAGACGGCGAATATGCACATCAACCGTGCGATCCTCAACGTAGACATTGGTGCCCCAGACGTGATTCAGCAGTTGTTCACGGCTGTAAACCCGCTCGGGATGCGTCATAAAGAAATGCAGGAGTTTAAATTCTGTCGGCCCCATGTCGAGTGGGTTGTCGCCGGTCATCACGCGGTGCGATGTGGGATCCAGGCTTAACCCCTGCATCTCGATGACCTCTTCCACCGCCATCGGCGAGATCCTACGCATCACCGCTTTGATACGGGCAACCAGCTCTTTCGGCGAGAACGGTTTGGTAATGTAATCATCCGCGCCAGTTTCCAGGCCGCGTACGCGATCCTCTTCTTCCCCTCTGGCGGTCAACATCATGACCGGAATATCCCGGGTCATCGCTTCACGCTTGAGGTGTTTAATAAACTGTAGACCAGAACCGCCGGGCAACATCCAGTCAAGGAGGATCAAATCCGGCCAGGGTTCATTAAGCTGGTTCACCGCACTGTCATAATCTTCAGCTTCAACGGGTTGAAAGCCATTTTGCTCAAGCACGAAACAGACCATTTCGCGAATTGGAGCTTCATCTTCTACGACCAGAATACGTCTCGCCATGATTTGCCCTGTTATATAAGTTGCTTATCATCATCTGTCTTAATGCGGCGCCATTATGCGTCAGTTTTATGACAGATTTATGAAAATGTATGCTGACGTTAACCTTAGGTTGTTGATTTATGACACCCGAGAAACGAGATATTACAGCTCCCGAATGGTTATAATCCCCTTTATGCTTTTTTGCCATGGAACCGTTATGCGCATCCTTCACACCTCTGACTGGCATCTGGGACAAAATTTCTACAGTAAAAGCCGTGCCGCTGAACATCAGGCTTTTCTTGACTGGCTGCTGGAAACGGCGGTTAAGCAGCAGGTGGACGCGATCATCGTGGCAGGCGATATCTTCGATACCGGCTCACCACCAAGCTATGCCCGCGAGCTCTATAACCGTTTTGTGGTCAACCTACAGCAAACGGGCTGTCATCTGGTGGTATTAGCGGGAAACCATGATTCCGTCGCCACGCTGAATGAATCCCGTGAGATTCTGGCGTTTCTCAATACCACGGTAGTGGCCAGCGCCGGTCACGCGCCGCAACTCCTGCATCGTCGCGACGGTCAGCCCGGCGCGGTGCTGTGCCCGGTGCCGTTTTTACGCCCGCGCGACATTGTCAGCAGTCAGGCGGGACTCTCCGGTCAGGAAAAACAGCAGCATCTGCTGGGTGCCATCACCGACTATTATCAGCAGCAATACGAGGCCGCCTGCGCGTTACGTGGCGATCTCGCCCTGCCGATTATCGCCACCGGCCACCTGACCACCGTTGGCGCCAGCAAAAGTGACGCTGTGCGTGACATTTATATTGGTACGCTGGATGCTTTCCCGGCGCAGAACTTCCCGCCTGCCGATTATATCGCGCTGGGCCACATCCACCGGGCGCAGAAAATTGGCGGTACGGAGCACATCCGCTACTGCGGCTCGCCCATCGCGCTGAGCTTTGACGAATGCGGCAAAAGCAAGTACGTGCATCGGGTGGACTTCCAGGACGGCGCGTTAGCCGGCGTTGAGGAACTCATCGTTCCGGTTACGCAACCGCTGGCAATATTAAAAGGCGATTTCGCCGCCATTACCGAACAGCTGGAGCAGTGGCGTGACAGCCCTCCGGCCCCCCCGGTCTGGCTGGATATCGAAATCACCACCGATGAATACCTGCATGATATGCAGCGGAAAATTCAGACGCTGACGGAAACGCTGCCCGTTGAGGTACTGTTAGTCCGACGCAGTCGGGAGCAGCGCGAACGCATGTTGTGTAACGAACGCCAGGAAACGCTGAGCGAGCTGAGCGTGGATGAGGTATTTACTCGCCGTCTGGCGCTGGAAGAACTTGAGCCGCCGCAGTGCGAACGCCTGACAGCACTTTTTCACCGCACACTACAGACACTGTCCGGGGAGCATGAGGCATGAAGATTCTCAGTCTGCGCCTGAAAAACCTCAATTCGCTGAAAGGGGAATGGAAGATCGATTTCACGGTGGAGCCCTTTGCCAGCAATGGCCTGTTTGCCATTACCGGGCCTACGGGGGCGGGTAAAACCACTCTGCTCGACGCGATTTGCCTGGCGCTGTACCACGAGACGCCACGCCTGAATACCGTGTCGCAATCGCAGAACGATCTGATGTCCCGCGATACGGCGGAATGTCTGGCGGAAGTGGAGTTTGAAGTCAAAGGCGAAGCGTATCGTGCGTTCTGGAGCCAGAACCGGGCGCGCAACCAGCCCGACGGTAATTTACAGGTTCCGCGCGTTGAACTGGCGCGCTGTGCCGACGGGAAAATCCTTGCCGACAAAGTGAAAGACAAACTGGAGATGACGGCGGAACTGACCGGTCTGGATTATGGTCGATTTACCCGTTCGATGCTGCTCTCGCAGGGGCAGTTCGCCGCCTTCCTCAACGCGAAGCCGAAAGAGCGTGCGGAACTGCTGGAAGAGCTGACCGGCACGGAAATTTACGGCCAGATCTCTGCCCAGGTGTTTGAACAGCACAAAACCGCACGCACCGAACTGGAAAAATTACAGGCGCAAGCCAACGGCGTCGCGCTGTTAGCCCCCGAGGCGTTGCAGACGCTGACAGAAAGTTTGCAGACACTCACTGACGAAGAAAAACAGCTGGTCGCCCAGCAGCAGACTGGACAGCAGCAGTTGAACTGGCTGACGCGACAGCACGAACTGCAGACCGACGCGAACCAGCGTCAGCAGATGCTGCAGGTTGCCCAGGAAGCGCTGGAAAACGCCCAGCCACAGCTGGCAACGCTCAGCCTCGCACAGCCTGCCAGAGCGTTGCGACCATTGTGGGAGCGCATTCAGGAACAATCCGCTACCGTCTCCCGTACTCGCCAGCAGATTAACGAAGTAAATACTCGCTTACAGAGTAGATTCACGCTTCGCAACCACATCCGACGCCAGGCAGAGCAACAGTCCACCGCCCTGCTCGCTACGCAACAGACGCTGAGCGAGTGGCTAAACGAACACGATCGCTTTCGCCTATGGAACAACGAGTCAGGAGGATGGCGCGCCCTTTTTGCTCAGCAGGCCAGCGATAACGTTCAGCTGGCAAAATGGCAGCAACAGCAGGTCAACGATAGCCGCAAGCTGGAATCGCTGCCGCCAGTGACGCTCAATCTGACGGCAGAGGAAGTCGCAGCGGCGCTGGTGCAACATGCGCAACAGCGTCCTCTGCGCCAGCAACTGCTTTCGCTCCATGGTCAGATTGTTCCCCGACTGACGCGTTTGAGTCAGCTTCAGGCGACGATAACGCATAACAAACAGGAACTGGCCCGACTCAATACCCTGCTGGAGGCAAAGCGCCAGCAGTATAAAGATAAATATCAGCAGTATCAGGATGTTAAAACACTCTGTGAGCAAGAGGCGCGGATCAAAGATCTGGAAAGCCAGCGTGCGCAGTTGCAGTCCGGCCAGCCCTGCCCGCTTTGCGGTTCCACCACCCATCCTGCTGTCGCGGCATATCAGGCACTCGAACCTGGTGTTAATCAGGCGCGACGCGATGCGCTGGAAAAAGAAGTCAAAATGCTGGCCGACGAAGGCGCCACCCTGCGTGGACAGTCCGAGGCAGTCAACCAGCAGCTACAGCGTGACGAAAGCGAAGCGCAGACGCTGGCTAAAGATGAGCAAGCGCTCACTCAACAGTGGCAAACAACGATCGCCGCACTGAACCTCACGTTACAGCCGCAGGATGATATTCAGCCCTGGCTGACGGCGCAGGACGAACACGAGCAGCAACTCTACCAGTTGAGCCAGCGCCATGACCTACAGGCGCAAATTACCGCCCATGCACAGCAGGTGGCGCAGTTCCGCCAGCAAATCGACCAGCGCCAGGCGACGCTGGCAGCACAGTTAAGCCGCTATACGTTGTCACTTCCTGAGGAAGGCAGCGAGGAGGCATGGTTAGATGCGCGCGCGGCAGAGGCACAAACATGGCAACAGCGGCAGACGGAGTTGACGGCGATACAGGCGCGCATCGCGCAGCTCACCCCGCTACTCGAAACGCTGCCCGCCGTTGATACCGACGCTGAAGATGATGCAAGCGTGACGCTGGAAAACTGGCGTCAGGTTCATGACGAATGCGTGTCGCTGCGCAGTCAATTGCAGACATTACAGCAGCAGGAGAAACAGGAAACTCAGCGCGCTGCCGATGCGCAGGCGCAGTTCGATGCCGCGCTGTCGCACAGTTTGTTTGCCGATCAGGCAGCATTTCTTGCCGCGCTGCAGGATGACGAGGCGGTCACGCGTCTGGAACAGCTAAAACAGTCGCTGGAAAACCAGGTTCAGCAGGCACAGACGCTCGCCACACAATCGGCGCAAGCGCTGACGGCACATCAGCAACAACCGCCAGCGGGTCTGGATCCCACGCTGTCGATTGAGCATGTTCAGCAAACCGTGGCGCAGCTTAACGATCGGGTACGCGATAACGCTACGCGTCAGGGCGAAATACGCCAACAGCTAAAACAAGACAGCGACAATCGCCAGCAGCAGCAGACGTTGATGCAAAAAATCGACAACGCGATGCAACAGGTTGAGGACTGGGGCTACCTGAATGCGCTAATCGGCTCTAAAGAGGGGGATAAATTCCGCAAATTCGCCCAGGGGCTGACGCTGGATAACCTGGTCTGGCTGGCGAACAACCAGTTGACCCGCCTGCATGGTCGCTATTTACTGCAACGTAAGGCCAGTGAAGCGCTGGAACTGGAGGTGGTCGATACCTGGCAGGCCGACGCCGTACGCGATACCCGTACCCTTTCCGGTGGCGAAAGTTTCCTGGTCAGTCTCGCGCTGGCGCTGGCGCTCTCCGATCTGGTCAGCCACAAAACGCGCATTGACTCGCTGTTCCTTGATGAAGGCTTCGGCACGCTCGACAGTGAAACGCTGGATACCGCCCTTGATGCGCTGGATGCGCTCAACGCCAGCGGCAAAACCATTGGCGTGATTAGCCATGTAGAAGCGATGAAAGAACGGATTCCGGTGCAGATCAAGGTGAAGAAAATCAACGGACTAGGCTACAGCAAACTCGACAGGATGTTTGCCGTAGAATAACAGGTACGACAGGCCGGATAGCGCCGGCCTCTCCTGGCACTATTCCTGCGGCCAAAGCCACGCCGCACCGCGCACGCCGCTGGAATCTCCGTGCAGAGCCTTACGTACCGGCGTTTCGCACTCACCACCAAACACAAACCGTTTAATTAGCGGCGGTATCGTTTTGTACAGGCGGTCAATGTTGCTCATTCCGCCGCCGAGAACGAAAACGTCCGGGTCAAGAATATTCACCACATGAGCCAGCGATTTTGCCAGCCGCAGCTCATAGCGGCTGAGCGCCAGTTCGGCCAGCGCATTTTGCTCCTCCACCAGACGGATAATCTCACTGCCTTTTAAGGCGTTACCGCTCAGGCGCTGGTAATCGGTGGCGAACCCGGTACCAGAAATAAACGTCTCAATGCATCCCTGTTTTCCGCAGTAGCAGGGGACTTCTTCACGGTAGCGAAGCTCATCCTCATCCATCCACGGCAAAGGGTTGTGACCCCATTCGCCCGCCGTCCCATTGCCGCCGATGTGCGCCCGACCGTTGAGCGCCACACCTGCGCCGCAGCCGGTACCAATAATCACGGCAAAAACCGTCATTGCCCCGGCAGCCGCTCCATCAACGGCCTCAGAAACGGCCAGACAGTTCGCGTCATTCGCCAGACGAACGTCACGCTGCAGACGGGTGCTGAGGTCTTTATCAAACGGCTGACCGTTCAGCCACGTGGAGTTGGCATTCTTCACCACGCCGATGTAAGGCGAAATGGAACCCGGGATCCCTATCCCTACCGTCCCCGTTTGTCCGGTGGTCTGCTCCGCCATCGCCACCAGCGTGGCAATGGTTTCGATGGTTTGCTGATAGTCATTTCGCGGCGTCGGCAGACGATGGCGGAACAGTTGTTCACCAGCCTCACTGAGCGCGATCACTTCCGTTTTGGTGCCGCCTAAATCAATACCAATACGCACACGGTGTTCCTCTTTTTTTGGGAATATCAACAGAGTAGAGCGAGGTATAGGGAATGGCAATGCAAGCCTGCCGACAATTCGTTACTATACGCGCTGGATTTAACGACAAGGCCGTGGAAATTATCATGCTGTGGTTCAAAAATTTAATGGTTTACCGTCTTAGCCGCGATATTTCATTGCGTGCCGAGGAGATGGAAAAACAGCTAGCCTCGATGACGTTTACCCCTTGCGGTAGCCAGGATATGGCAAAAACGGGCTGGGTGCCGCCAATGGGATCGCACAGCGATGCGTTGACGCATACTAACAACGGCCAGATTTTGATTTGCGCGCGTAAAGAAGAGAAGATCCTGCCCTCTCCGGTGATCAAACAGGCGCTGGAAGCGAAGATCGCCAAACTGGAAGCCGAACAGGCGCGTAAGCTGAAGAAAACCGAGAAAGACTCGCTGAAGGATGAAGTGCTGCATTCGCTGCTGCCGCGCGCCTTCAGCCGCTTTAGTCAGACCATGATGTGGATCGACACCGTGAACGGATTGATCATGGTGGACTGCGCAAGCGCAAAAAAAGCGGAAGATACGCTGGCGCTGCTGCGTAAGAGCCTCGGCTCTCTGCCGGTGGTTCCGCTGGCGCTGGAAAACCCGATTGAGCTGACGCTCACCGAGTGGGTGCGTTCCGGCACCGTGGCGCAGGGCTTCCAGTTACTCGACGAAGCCGAACTGAAAGCCATGCTGGAAGACGGCGGCGTGATCCGGGCAAAGAAACAGGATCTGGTGAGCGACGAGATCGCCGTGCACATTGAAGCCGGTAAAGTGGTGACCAAACTGGCGCTCGACTGGCAGCAGCGTATTCAGTTTATGATCTGCGATGACGCGTCGATTAAGCGCCTGAAATTCAGTGACGAACTCCGCGATCAAAACGAAGACATCGACCGGGAAGATTTCGCCCAGCGTTTCGACGCGGACTTTATCCTGATGACCGGCGAACTGGCCGCGTTGATTCAGAATCTGGTGGAAGGTTTAGGCGGCGAAGCGCAGCGCTAAACGAAGATTCCCTCTCCGCACGGAGAGGGAAAAAATATTACAGATAGCGGCAAAGATAAGAGGTCGGTTCTGCGACCTGTAAATGAAACTCGCTATGGCCCGGGACGTTAAATACTTCTCCTGCGGCATACACTTTCCATTCGGTGGTATCCGGCAGTAACACATTCAACGCGCCGCTTACGACCGTCATCTCTTCAGGCTCTGCGGTACCGAAGGTGTATTCACCTTCCAGCATCACGCCTACACTGGCACGGCCAGTACTGCTGCTGGTAAAGCCGATTGATTTTACTTTGCCGGAAAAGTATTCGTTACTTTGAAGCATAAACGGACCCTGTCTCGTTGGTAAATTGACAACCAATATAGGGGGCAGCCCTTTGGCCTGTCACGCAAAATTAAACCAGCAATTCTGAAGCCAGTCGCGCAATCAGCACATTAGAGAGCAGTACCGGGACATCGAGCGATTTTTGCAGGACATCGCGGTGGCGCTGATGAAAACCCAGGGAGTCCAGCATGATGACATCCGCCCCTTGTTCCAGCAGGTCTTTACCGGCTTCAATCAACTGCTGGGTACTGCCGTGAACCGGATTCGCCAGCGAGAACAGCGGCGGCGACTGTAAAACCTGCCATTTTTCCGCTTGATCGGCCATCAGATCTTCAACCGGCACAATCACCCCCACCTGATGGCCATCGACAATTGAGGCCACCAGCGGTGGAATAATACGCAGCGGCTCAAGCAGAATGCTGTTACGGGCGGTCATGCTGGCAATCGACACGGTGCTCATCAGTAAAATGACGTCGTAGCCCTGGTTATCCAGCACTTCGATGACGCTTTGCAGATCGCGTTCTACTTTCTGCCGCGAAACATAAGCCAGTTCATTATCGTTAAGCAGGGTTAACAGCGGGTCTTCGTCGGACTCCAGCGCATATTCCGCCAGGACGTCATCACGACTCATTTTTCCGAGCAAGCTGTGATGGGTGATATGTTGTTCGTCGATGTACTCAGTCAGAAGCGGTAAGACTTCACTCATGGGTACAACACCGATTGTGAGGATAGCCAACGACGCACTCATTTTTTCCACCTTCTTTTTTACTTCGTCGTTTATTCCCGGGCAAATGCGCTGCACCACTGCCGACACTTACCTTTTGCAAATGCAAAAAAGCGTAGCAGGCGCAGCGCAAATCGCTGTGTAAAGATTCCAGATCATTCCAGTAATAGGTTGTTATTGTTTGATGTTAGTTTTCAGGTACAACGATTCATCGGCGAAAAATGTGATGCAGGTTGGGTTTACACTCGCTCAGATTCCATTCCGAGCCGTTCAGTCGTCAGGTTTTATCAGGATCTTCGTAACGGGCTTTCGCATCCATCGCTTCCTGCGCGCTGGGATGCTCGCTGATTAACGAATCCGGTTTCGGGTGATCGGCGCGCAACTGGTACCAGGTGACCGTCTGTCCCGGCGTCCCTTTCTCAATGGTGACAATATACGCTTCGCGTGGATATGGCGGTTTGGTTGGCATAGTGCTTCCTTCTGTCGAATGAAGTTTAAGTATAGACCCCGCCTTGCCTGCAGCGCGCGCGCTGCGCCAGCCTGCGCTGAATTTCAGAAATCACCTGGTCAGGTGAATTCGCCGCATCAATGATGAAATGGGCCGCTTCGCGATACAAAATATCCCGCTGTTGCAACACCTCCTGCACCTCTTCGCTCAGGGGTTTACCGGTCAGCGTGGGGCGCAACTCCTCTTCAGGCGAGGCCTCAAGACGATGAACCAACGTGGAAACCGGCGCGCTTAAATAAATGACGATGCCGTTATCACGCATAAAGTGGCGGTTATAATCAGTGAGAATGATTCCCCCGCCGGTCGCGATGACCGTTGACGGTGCAGTCACCGCCGCCAGTGCAGCCGTTTCTCTGGCGCGAAAACCCGGCCAACCTTCACGCTCGACGATTTCCGCGACGGTCATTTGTACCTGCGACTGCAGCCATTGATCGGTATCGACAAACCGACAACCAATTGCCGTAGCCAGCGCCATGCCAACCGTTGTCTTTCCACAGCCGCGTGGGCCAACAAGATAAAGCGGTTGCGTCATAGTGGGCGTTCCCCAGAAGGCCGCAAAGCGGCAGGATCAGATGTCATTAAAGGAATAATCATACCATCAAACTAGTACAGCGTTAAGTGTAAAGTATTTATTCCACTAAAAGTGAAAATATCAATTTACGCCCTACTATATCAAGAAATAGCGCCGAGGAAAGTGTAAAAAATAAATTACATTCACGGGTTTCTGCGCTGAACTTCCAGCCACCACTTTTCCAGTTCCGCCGCAAAATGCTGACGATCGCGGGCAGAGAGGCTATCCGGACCGCCCGTCTGGATCCCGCTGGCGCGCAATGTATCCATAAAATCGCGCATTGTCAGACGTTCGCGAATGGTCGATTCGGTATAGCGCTCACCGCGCGGATTAAGCGCCGACGCGCCTTTCGCCAGCACCTCGGCGGCCAACGGGATATCGGCCGTGATGACCAGATCGCCCGCCGCACACTGGCGCACAATCTCGTTATCCGCCACGTCAAAACCCGCAGGTACACGCAGCGTACGGATATACGGCGACGGCGGCACGCGCAGGCTCTGGTTCGCTACCAGAATCAGCGACATTTGCATGCGCCCGGCGGCACGATAGAGGATCTCTTTAATTACGTTCGGACACGCATCCGCATCCACCCATATGGTCATACTGGCTCCCGTCTCTTGTGCAATCGGCTATTGTCTCGTGCTTTTGCGCTGCGGCAAAGTGCTGTTTACCCTTCATGCGTCTTTCAATCCGCGCTAAGCTAGGCTTTATCAAACAAAACAACAACTATCACCCATAGGGAGTGACGAGATGGAGAAGAAAATCGGTTTTATCGGCTGCGGTAATATGGGGAAAGCAATCCTCGGCGGCCTGATTGCCAGCGGTCAGGTGCTTCCAGGCCAGATCTGGGTCTACACCCCTTCCCCCGATAAAGTTGCCGCGTTGCACGATCAGTATGGGATCAACGTCGCGCAGTCCGCCCAGGAAGTCGCCCAGGTGGCGGATATTGTTTTCGGCGCCGTGAAGCCGGGCATTATGATCAAAGTGCTCAGCGAGATAACCTCCAGCCTTAACAAAGAGTCGCTGGTGGTCTCTATTGCAGCAGGCGTGACCCTCGATCAACTCGCCCGCGCGCTGGGACACGACCGGAAAATCGTACGCGCAATGCCGAACACGCCGTCGCTGGTTAATGCCGGGATGACCTCAGTGACGCCAAACGCGCTGGTTACCCCGGAAGACACCGCGGATGTGCTGAATATTTTCCGCTGCTTTGGCGAAGCCGAAGTGATTGCCGAGTCGATGATTCATCCGGTGGTTGGCGTCAGCGGCTCCGCCCCGGCGTATGTCTTCATGTTTATCGAAGCGATGGCTGATGCCGCAGTACTGGGCGGTATGCCGCGCGCACAGGCTTACAAATTTGCCGCTCAGGCGGTCATGGGTTCCGCGAAGATGGTACTGGAAACGGGCGAGCATCCTGGCGTACTGAAAGATATGGTTTGTTCGCCTGGCGGCACGACAATTGAAGCGGTCCGCGTACTGGAAGAGCGAGGATTTCGTGCGGCGGTGATTGAAGCGATGGCGAAGTGTATGGAGAAGTCAGACAAACTCAGTAAATCCTGAGTGAACAACCGGACGTCAGGCCGCCACTTCGGTGCGGTTACGTCCGGCATTCTTTGCTTTGTAGAGCGCCAGATCGGCCGATTTCAACCATTCCCGATAGTGACTGAACTGCGGCGTTAACGGCGCAACGCCCACGCTGATATGTAAAATGACCTGCGGCGCGCAGGCCAGACGTAACCCGCGTAGCCCCTCATGAATCCGTGACATCGCCGCGATGGCGCTCTCGGCTGGCGTACCGCACATAATCACCGCAAATTCATCACCGCCAAAACGCCCGATCACATCGCTCCCGCGCAAGGTGATTCTCAGCTGTTGGGTTAGCGCCAGAATAGCTTCATCGCCAACATCATGACCCCAGGTGTCATTAATACTTTTGAAATGGTCGATATCAATGATCAGCAGCGTGGCCTCCCGATGCTGGCGACGGCAGTGCTCAAATTCGTTGCGCAGTAATATTTCCCAGTGTCGCCGGTTGTAAACGCCTGTCATGCCATCACAGGTACTCATCACCTGTAACCGACGCTTATGTTGCGCCAGCCTGGTCGCGGCCTGATAGCTAATCCAGGAGAATAACAGCGGGTAAATCACGATGACCGGCAGCGTCAACACCCCTTCCAGCGGCGCGCTTCTTAAAGCCAGAGAGGTTCCCGTTAACTGCAATGTGACCAGACAGGCAACCACCATCAGGGCCAGTCCGGTAACAAACAGTCG
Source organism: Citrobacter sp. CFNIH10 (assembly GCF_002934585.1). Classification (NCBI taxonomy): domain Bacteria; kingdom Pseudomonadati; phylum Pseudomonadota; class Gammaproteobacteria; order Enterobacterales; family Enterobacteriaceae; genus Citrobacter; species Citrobacter sp. CFNIH10. The sequence continues at coordinate 2,498,524 of NZ_CP026216.1, read as the reverse complement.
CACACCGCCTGCGCCCATCAGATTCATACAGATGATCATCAACAACGCGGCGGAAGGCAGCGCATTGACGCCCATCAGTCCCATCCACATTCCGGCGAGTACCGCATCCGTTTTTAAATTGGCAAATTCCCGACTCATCGGGTCGACGGCTCTGCTGGCGATTTGCCAGGCCAGATGAGGCCAGACGAACGCCCATCCCACCAGCAACAACCACCAGACGCCGGGGACAGGATTCGCGACCAGCGCGGCGGCGACAGGGAAAAACATCCCTCCCAGCGCCACTGCGCGCGGCACTCTTACTCGCCGGGCGAATCGCAGTCCAGAACGTTGATGGTCGTTTTGCTGCGATGAAAGAGAGGTTTCATCGAGATCGACCGCTTGTTTGTAAAAGTTTTCGTCGTTCATTATTTTTTGGGAACATTCTGAAACAATTTTCCCAAATTATAGAGACGGGTCAGGCGGGGAAAGTATGATATTTCGGGTGAGCGTTTTTCTTTGCTCACCCGTAAGCACTAGGTCGGCTAGGCTGCTTTCTTCAGGCAGGCACTCATAAACTTACTGCGGTCGTCACCTTTTAGCGATTGTTCCGTCGCCTGGACGTTGCACTCGCGCATTTTTTGCTGTTGCGGCGTCAGGCTTTTTTCACCAGGAGCTGACTTGCTGTTTTTAAGGCAATCGCTCATGTACGTCTTACGGGCATCTCCTTTCAACGCTTTCGCCGTCGCCTGTTGATTGCAGGTGGTCATGCGCTGCTGCTGCGGGGTTAACGTTTTCTCAGCCGCACCAACGGTCGTTAAAAAGATCAAACCAAACAATAGGGTAACCAGTAATGTTATTTTCATAGCACCATCCTTTTTTGAGTATTCACTCGACTATCTCCCGCGAATAAACGCCGGGAGATTCAGATAAGTCTGGCTGCTAACGATAAAAAAACCACCCGACAGCAAAAGTTATCCTGCCGGGGGTGGATTATTTCAGGCCGAGTGCCGCTTTCATGGTATAGAACAGGTCGGTTTGATCGGTCAGCCCCACCACGTTGGCCGCATGAGGGCCGTAGGCCGCAATACGCAACTGGCTGCCGGTATGCTCCTGCGATTCCTCTTCGGAGTTGCCATAGCTGATCACCATCACGGCGCCATCTTTGGTGTTTAATGCCTGGGTCAAGCCCGGCGCTTTTGTCTCTGGTGCGACGATCTGGCTGGCGTGAGCGTGATCGGCAGTGACGATCACCAGCGTGTTACCTTCTTTTTTCGCAAAGGCCAGCGCGCGCTGCACCGCTTCGTCCAGATCCACCGTCTCGCCGATCTGTCCGCAAGGATTGGCGGCGTGATCCTGTTTATCGATGGAGGCCCCTTCCACCTGCAGGAAGAATCCCTTCTCATTTTTGCTGAGCAACTCAATGGCTTTGTCGGTCATTTGCGCCAGCGTGGGTACGGTCTCATCGCGTTTTGGATTCGGCGTACAGGTTACTGCAGGCTTATCAATATTGCCGTGATAAGACGCTTTTGGGCCTTCCCAGCGCACAGGCATGTTGCCGTCAGAGAACAGTCCCAGCAACGGTTTGTCCTGACTGGCTTCGCCGATCGCCGCCAGCGAAGCCGCATCGCCGACCAACTGGTAACCCCGGGCCTCGGCCTGTTCACGCAGCGTTTTGCCCTGCCACTCGCCGGCGGTTGCGGTTTCGGCGAACGTTTTCGCACCGCCGCCCAGCGTGACATCCGCGCGGGCATTCAGCAGTTGTTCGGTGATCGAGCCTTTACCGCCATTTTCCAGCGCATTCGTCGGGCATTTCTCGCTCGTTACGCTCGGGCCATAGCATTTACGAGACGTCACGTGCGCTACCAGCGCGGCTGGAGTGGCATCCTGCAGCTCGGCGGTTGAGACGTTACCCGTCGCCAGCCCCGCCGCTTTCGCCATTTCCAGCAGCGTTGTATGATCTTTTTCGTGAATATCGACGCCCAGCGCGCCATTGTAGGTTTTCACGCCGGTTGTCCATGCGGTTGCTGATGCCGCAGAATCCGTCACGTAATCCGGTTTACCGGTTTTTTTATTCAGCGCATAGTGGGTGTATTGGCCAGTCAGCGGTAAGGCATCAATCCCTTTAAAATAGCCACCCGCGCCTTCAGCATAATTTCGCGCGGCCGTAATTTCCGAATCACCCATACCATCGCCTATCAATAAAATAATATTTTTAGCCGGTTTATCATTCAGTGATTCGCGCAATGCTTGTGTTTGATCGGCCGATAATCGGCGTGCTCCGCCTGGCGTTGTAATATCACCCTGTGCGGCACGATTGTCCAGCACCGCCATTGACGACGTTTCAGAATGACTCACAGGCATATACAACAGTGGTAACAATGCAAGAGCAATAGCGCTTTGTTTCACTTTATTTTCTCCATGTACTTAATACACTTAAAATAAAAAACAAAGCGACTATAGGTCTCTGATATGACAGGTTTATGACAGCATAGAAACGAAATAAACTAGTAACGAGGATGCCTCAACAGCTTTTGTACGTACTGGCGCAGCAACTCCGTATCGTTATCCGGAACGCTGGCATCGGGCTTTACGTCATCAAGTGCGCCCTCTACCTGATGAATCAGCATTTGCTGCTCGTTCTGAGCCATATTGCGCAGCATCGCTGTAACGATAATCTCTAATGCTTCTACCTGAGCAACCAGTTCTTTCGACTCTTCCTCTTTCTGGGCAAGCTTAAGCAACAACTCAGCTATTAGATTTTTCATGACCGCATTTCCTTATCCAAAGAAGGCTGACGGTATCACTATGAATCCATGCTGCCTAGAGTCTGAAAGTAGTATTTTTATAAAAAAGGAAAGACTTTGCGTAAATAATCACAGAATACGGTGAGCGAAACGTTTCTCGCGCAAAAACCGAACGCTAAATTAAAAGCCAGGAATAAAATAGTCACCCCTGGCCATAATCAAAAGTTATGCTAAAAAATGACTAATTTCACTTAAGTCATTTCTTTTTAATCGCTTCACACCCGCTTGCGGATATTTCGCCGCTGACGCAGAACCAGGGCTAACTGACAAATGTTAATCATCACGATAATGGCAGTGGCAATAAATACCCAACGAAATCCTGCCATGGCTGAAACCGTTGCGCCCATCAGCGGGCCAGCGACATTGCCAAGATACATAAACGATTGGTTATAACCAAATATACGCCCGGTTATTTGGTCACTGGAATATTTGACCAGTAGCGTCTGAACCGCGGGTAGCATGGCGCCATCGGCAAAACCGAGCAGAAAACGTAATACCCCGAGCTGGAAAGGCGTCGTCACCCACGACATGGCAAAAAACAACACGACCGCACAAATCAGCGTTGCCATCAGGATCCTTTCGGTGCCGATGCGATCCCCAAGTTTACCCAGCCGGGGCGCGGAGATAAGCGCGGAGACCCCAGGCACCGAGGCAATTAATCCACTCAGAAAAGCAATATTATTACTGTCAGGGGCCATCGACTTAATAAATAGCGCCAGAATCGGGCTGATTGAGCCATTACATAACTGAATCACCAGCGTGGTGAAAAACAGGCTGATCACCAGCGCCGGATAAGGTAGCGACGCAAATACGGCTTTCCCGCTCAATCGTTCGCTCTTTTTCAGCGTCGGGCGCACGCCTTCTTTAATCAAAAAGAGCGTGACCATAAAGCTGACGATCAGCAGCATTGCAGTGATAAAAAAGACCGGGCGTAAGCCCACATGATCGGCAATAAAACCGCCCATCAGCGGGCCACCAATCACACCGCTGATTTGCGCGGTCGCCAGCGTACTGAGTGCCCATCCACTACGTTCACGGGGCACCTGAGACGCCACCAGCGCCATCGCATTAGGAATATAGCCGGACGTTAACCCCATGATGCCGCGCAGCAGGAAAAGCTGCCAGACGTTGGTAGCAAAAGCCTGCAGCAGTATCGCAATCGCCATGCCGAGCGAGGCGCGTAGCAACATCAGCTTGCGACCTTTACGGTCTGCCAGGCTACCCCAGAGCGGAGAAACAATCGCGGAAATTAAGAATGTGACACTGAATGTCAGACCGGACCACATTGAGAGCGCTTCGTGGGAGTTCACCCCAAGCTGCGAAATATAGAGTGGCAAAAACGGCAGGATTTGACTGATTGCCAGACCGGTAAAAAAGCAGCCGAACCAGACGGAAATGAGATTAACTTTCCAGGATTCCATAAACGCTCATCGTGATAAATAGCAGAAAACGCCGGCTAGTTTAGCAATCTCCACGTCTGTCAGGGGATCCGCAGGTGCCGTGGCGCGCAATTTGCTATTTTATCTTCCCGTTCACCACATTTGTGATACGCATCACATTAAAACCCAACAAGCCACAGGGCTTTATGCTTAGCGACAAAGGCCAATTCCCCGTATTCCCAGGTGAAAATGGTTGGCGTGAGCGGCGTTGTAGTCCGGCCCCAGGCCGTTGCCATAATATTGACAGCTCGCGCTGAGCAGCACCCGCAGCCACGTTGCGCTTTCTTCCTGCTTCCAGCCGCGCAGAACGGTAACGTGTCGCCCGTCGGCGAGAATAAAGCCGCTGATATCCAGGGCCTCTGCGCTCGCATGTTCGCTACGGCGTGCATCAGGGCGATGGTAAATGTTGCGGCAGGCATAGCTGCCGAGATGCTCGATCCGGGTCAGCCGGCTTCCCATCATACGTTCCGTTAAGGGTGCAGCCTGCTGAGCGACATACAGCGCGGAACGCAGTGCTAACGGACAGGAGGCAAGGAAGCTGCTGCTCAGTTTGACTGCGCCAAAATCCCGCACCCGTACTACGTCGGTTAAGGGACATTCGCCAGCGCTGTCGGCTACGGACTGCGACGTGATCAGCTTCTGCTCGTTTGCCTGTTGCAACAGCGTCTGACAGCGCGCTGGCGTCAGACGTTTAAGCTTAAATTGGGTAAGCCAGTTGGGCGGATCGGATAACTCAAGCGGGGCGAGCGGGTCATAATAAGACGGCAGATAGTGATATCCCACGCCACACGCCACGCTCAGAATGATCATCGTCAGCCAGACTTTTCCTCTCACGCTTCCTCCCGTGTAATTCTCCCTAACATTATGGCAGAAGCCCGCGAATCCCTCGTTTTGTCGTGGTAATGTATACGCTTTGCGTTCGAAGGAATGGGTTTAAGATGGCAAAGTTGCGGGTAGGAATCGTATTTGGTGGTAAATCAGCGGAACATGAAGTGTCATTGCAATCGGCAAAAAATATTGTCGATGCCATCGACAAGACCCGCTTTGAGGTCGTGCTGTTAGGCATTGATAAGCAAGGACAATGGCACGTCAGCGATGCCAGCAATTATCTGCTCAATGCCAACGATCCTGCGCATATTGCGCTGCGTCCTTCTGCGACCAGCCTTGCGCAGGTTCCGGGCAGACACGAGCAACAGTTGATTGATGCGCAAAATGGTCAGCCGCTGCCGACCGTAGACGTGATTTTCCCGATTGTGCACGGCACGCTGGGTGAAGATGGCTCACTGCAGGGAATGCTGCGCGTGGCGAATCTGCCCTTCGTGGGTTCCGACGTGTTGGGTTCAGCCGCGTGTATGGATAAAGACGTCACCAAACGCTTGTTGCGTGATGCCGGACTGACTATCGCGCCGTTTATTACGCTGACGCGAGCCAACCGCAACACGATAAGCTTTGCCGAGGTAGAAGCCCGTCTTGGCCTGCCGCTGTTCGTTAAGCCCGCCAATCAGGGATCGTCTGTCGGCGTTAGCAAAGTCACCAGCGAAGCGCAGTACGCGCAGGCGGTCGCCCTCGCCTTCGAATTCGATCACAAAGTGGTGGTGGAGCAAGGGATCAAGGGGCGCGAGATCGAGTGCGCAGTGCTGGGCAACGATCATCCGCAGGCCAGCACCTGTGGCGAGATCGTGCTCAACAGTGATTTCTATGCCTACGACACCAAATACATTGACGATAACGGCGCGAAAGTGGTGGTTCCTGCGGCGATTGATCCGCACATCAACGACAAAATCCGCGAGATCGCCATTCAGGCGTATCAGGCGCTGGGCTGCGCTGGCATGGCACGCGTCGATGTCTTTTTAACCGCCGACAATGAGGTGGTGATCAATGAGATCAACACCCTGCCAGGCTTTACCAACATCAGCATGTATCCGAAACTCTGGCAGGCCAGTGGCTTAGGTTACACCGACTTGATCACCCGTTTGATCGAACTGGCGCTGGAACGCCATGCTGCAGATAACGCGCTGAAAACGACGATGTAATCTGCACTCCCCGATAAGCCTGACAGCGGTTTGTTGTCAGGCTTACGCCGCGTCATCCTCCACGCGACGACGAATAATCAATCCTGCCAGCCAGAAACTGACGATCCAGGTCACCAGCCCCACGGCATAGGTTTGCCAGCCCCTGGCTTCAAACCCCAATAGCCCGACAACGCCGTTCAGAATGAAAATCAGGCCGATAGCAAAGGCGTAGTAGTGCCAGTCACGGCGAATTTTTAAAGGCAGGTTCATGGAAACTCCGCAGCGAAAAAAACGTATCGTCGCATATTACGGGAAACCGGTCTGTGTCGTGTGCGGAATTTCTTAAATGTTGCCAAATTTAATTTAAGGTAACCAATTTGTGACAACTGACAAAAATCTGCAATCCAGGATTCATCCCAGACTGAAATTACCATCATTCTGATATTGACAAACGCGATGACCTGTCACACTCACGGTAAGTTACTGGCATGGTGTCAGAGATGCAGAATTACTCGCGGAGGTCATTTATGGCTGATTTCACTCTCTCAAAATCCTTGTTTAACGGGAAACATCGAGAAACAGCCTCTACGCCAGGCAATATCGCTTATGCCGTGTTTGTTCTGTTCTGTTTTTGGGCCGGGGCGCAGATCCTGAACCTGCTGGTTCACGCGCCTGGCGTATATGAACATCTGATGCAAGTGCAAGAGACAGGACGCCCGCGCGTAGAGATTGGGCTGGGCGTCGGCACCATCTTTGGTCTGGTGCCGTTTCTGGTCGGCAGTCTGATTTTCGGCGTCATCGCCGCCATTCTGCGCTGGCGCTACCGCCGCCAGTAATGGCCAGGCGGTTATTGCCCCATGCACTTCGCCCGACGATCGTCGACCCGTTTTGCAAACCATGCCGTGGTGAGATTACGGGTGATTTTCGGGCTTTCCAGTTGAATACCGGGCAGCATTTCACGCGGTAATCTCTTCCCTGTCTTTGCTTCAGCAAGCGTAAACACCTTTTTGTAAAGCGCCGTTTCTTCAAACGCCAGACTGTCGCCTTTCTCCAGCTGGCGACGGATCGCGCTTTCGCTGAGATCCAGTTTTCCCGCCAGTTTACGCACCGCCAGCTCCGTTTTACCGGCGTCTTTACTGCCGTAGGCGATCAGGTCGCCATCCAGCGCCAGTTTGACGCCGCTGGCTTTACTGACTGCGTTCTGAAACGCGGCGTTTCGACTGGCATACCATCCGGCGTTGAAGTCGGCAAAGCGGAAAATCGGCGCGCTGTAGTTGGCCGGGTAATTGAGCAAATGGTAGGTTCCGAACCAGAGTCCACCGCGACGGCTGAACACTTCCTGGCGCACCGTTCCCTCCATCTTCCACGGATATCCTTTGCTGTGCTGCTCGGCAAACGCAATGCTGACCTGCATCGGACCACCGGTATGGACCGGATTCAGCGAACCGAACAGCGTCTGCCCCATCGGCACCATATTAATAAAGTCATCGAAAATGGCGCTGAGCTGTTTTTCCGTTTTTACTGTGTCCAGACGCTCGCTATAGCTTTTCCCGTTCGGGGAGGTGATTTTCAGCGCGGTATGCACCAGGAAAACCGGAATATGCATCCGTTCGGCGCGCCGGTCTATCTCCTTCCAGGCAATGTTGTTCAATCCCGGAACGGCGGGATCGGCCTGATAGTTAGACTCCTGCTGCGCGACCGCCAGCACCGAACAGATATTTTCCACCGTCGGCGCCAGCTTCTGGCTTTCAAAGGTTTTGGCGATATCCTGCGCCCAGGCGTCCCGATCCTTCACGCTGGCCGGCATTTTCTGGCGCACCACGCTCGCGACATCGACCGGTTTCTCGCCTTTTTTGAGCGGTTGCGAAGGCTGACTGCTACATCCCGCCAGCACCAGTCCGGCCAGCAATGACAAAGGGTAAAGACGAGACACCGCCGACATAACGTTTCCTTTTGTTAACCAAGTGTGTGGGTGACAGCCTGAATATCCCGCTCGTCCAGTTCACGCTCAAAACTGCGCAGACGTTTATAGATAGACATCAGTTCAACCAGCGTTGTCCACGAGTTGATCAGGTACTGGAACGCGCCCCGCACCTGGCTAAAGACGTTGGTAATTTGCGTCATCAGACCCAGGGTAATCGTACCGGCAACAATCGACGGAAACAGCAGGAACAACCCGAAAACGTTGTCCACCTGCAGGTAGAGAATGCGCGCGATATTAAAATACATGTAGTGGAAATAGAGACGGAAATAGTTCTGGCGAACCGCACTGAACAGCTCACGAACCGTCGGCGGCGTGGCGCGGTTGGCATCATCTTCCCCGTATACCAGCTCTTTACGATAAGCCGCTTCCACCCGCTGATTTTTAAATTCCAGTCCCGGGAGCTTGATCCCGACTACCGCCAGCATACCGGTGCCCATCAGTGACCAGACGATCGCCGCAATCACCAGGCCATAAGGCACATGGCCGACTATCGGCAGTTCGGGCACGTGCGGAGAAAGCGCAACCAGCACCGGCAGGAAGGCGATTAGCGTCATGATAGCGTTAATAAAGCTCACGCCCATGCTTTCCAGCGTTGAGGCAAAACGCATGGTGTCTTCCTGCACACGCTGCGCGGCCCCCTCGATATGGCGCAAATGCTGCCACTGCGCCATGTAATATTCGTTCATCGCCGTACGCCAGCGGAACACATAGTGGCTGACAAAAAAGTTGTTCAGCACGCTAATCACCACGGCAATCAGCGCGATACCAAGAAAGATCCCCAGTTCGTTATAGAACTGGCTCATGGTGACCTTATGTGGTGCGCTGAGGGCGGTCTGGATCAGATCGTAAAATGGCGCATACCAGGCGTTGACGGCCACCCCGACTTCAACGAGAAACCAGGTGACGAAGATAATCAGCGAGGTGCCAAGAATTGACCAGTACTGCCAGCGATGCGGACTGTAGATAAACCAGAACAGCGCAAACAGCCCGACGCAGAGCACGTAGTAGGCATAAAAAATCAGGTAGCTCGGCGACCAGAAACGGGCGGCGCTGATAGGCACGGCGCCCGTTGCACCAGTCATCCGCGCAACCCAGTCCCCACCACCGGCTTGCCAGAAAATAACCGCGACTATTGCCCAAATAAAAGCCGAAAGGAAAAAAGGACCCGGCTTTGGGAAAAAAGACTTAAACATGATGCTCTCCTGCTCACTTCTTATCGTTATGACAACTGCTGTGCTTCTGCCGCTGCGCGGACTAAAAATAAACGATCACAACAGGCGAAACCGCCCATTGTGACCAACATGGCGACGCTTAGTTCGTTTTCCAGTCCTGAAGAATTGTTTCGACGGGTTTCACACGTACCGGATTGCCCGGCACGATCAGATTGCGCCAGACATCATTATGGTGCGCAATCAGCGTCTGGGCAGGTGCAGCCGCGCGATGTGCGGTGGTGTGGGCATCTTCCGCAACCGTAATGCGATAACCCCGGCTGGCACCGTTTCTGATGGTGGTATCGACACAATAGTCCGTCGCACAGCCGCAGATGACAAAGTGTGAAATCGCCTGCTCGCGGAGCAACTGTTCGAGCGCCGTTTTGTAAAAAGCATCGCAGGCGGTTTTCGTGACATATTTGGCGTTCACGGGTGTCTCCAGTTCAGGCAGCAGCGCAAACCCCGCGCTCCCCTCCTCCAGGCCACCCGCCTCGGTGTGTTGAATAAAAATCGTGAGATCGGCTGCCCGCGTCAATTGATTGATACGTTCCACACACGCATCCCGATTAATACGCGGCGTGGCAAACACGCCGATTTGCATATCAACAACCATCACAACCCGTTTTTCAGACATCGTCAGCCCCATCCAAGAGTGGTAATGAAAGATTATTGCACGCCCCGGATCACAAAAGCGGACTTTCTTTCGCGGCAAAAACGCTACGTTTACGCGTCGTTACGTTTTTCTCACTATCCTTGCTCTAATTAGCGCTTTGCAACAGGCGGTACAGTAGTATAAATACGCTTAGTTTTTTACTCTCATTCATGGACACCACCGTTGAAACGTAGTCTGCTTTTTTCTGCCGCGCTGTGTGCGGCGTCATTGACCTCAGTCCAGGCGGCTCAGCCTGTTGCCGAACCGGTTTTTGCGTCTGATATTGTCGAACGTTACGCCGAACATATTTTTTATGGCAGCGGCGCGACGGGGATGGCACTCGTCGTGATCGACGGAAACCAGCGTGTTTTTCGCAGCTTCGGTGAAACCCGTCCGGGCAATAACGTTCGTCCGCAGCTGGATTCGGTGATTCGCATTGCGTCACTCACCAAACTGATGACCAGTGAAATGTTGGTCAAACTGCTCGATCAGGGCACCGTAAAACTGAACGATCCGCTGAGCAAATATGCCCCCGTCGGCGCGCGCGTACCGTCGTATGAGGGAAAACCGATCACGCTGGTCAACCTGGCGACGCACACCAGTGCACTGCCCCGTGAACAACCCGGCGGCGCGGCAAAGCGCCCGGTATTTGTCTGGCCGACGCGTGAACAGCGCTGGAACTATCTCTCCACGGCGACGTTAAAAGCCGCTCCGGGTTCACAGGCGGCCTATTCTAACCTGGCGTTCGACCTGCTGGCGGATGCGCTGGCAAACGCCTCCGGCAAACCCTATGCCCAGCTTTTTGAAGAGAAAATCACCCGGCCGCTTGGCATGAAAGACACGACCTATACTCCCTCTCCCGATCAGTGCAAACGTCTGATGGTCGCGGAGAAAGGGGCCAGTCCGTGTAATAACACGCTGGCAGCCATCGGCAGCGGCGGGGTTTATTCAACGCCGGGGGATATGATGCGCTGGATGCAGCAGTATCTTTCCTCTGATTTTTACCAGCGCAGTAATCAGGCCGACAGAATGCAAACGCTGATTTATCAGCGCGCGCAGTTAACGCGGGTAACCGGTATGGATGTCCCCGGCAAGGCCGATGCGTTGGGCTTAGGATGGGTCTATATGGCGCCGAAGAATGGACGCCCGGGCATTATTCAAAAGACCGGCGGTGGCGGAGGGTTCATTACCTATATGGCAATGATTCCGCAAAAAAATGTGGGTGCGTTTGTCGTTGTCACTCGCTCTCCGCTCACCCGCTTCACAAGCATGAGCGATGGTATTAACGAACTGGTGGTTGAACTGAGCGAAAATACACCGCGCGAGATTCCTGCGTCTTAATTAATAATCAGAAGGCAAACGGTTTATTCCCACCAGTTTGCCTTTATTCATTTCGATGTAGCCGCCTTTTCGTAACGCCGCAAGAACCTCTGCTACCACGGAACGCGAAATTTGCGTGCGCTGATGAATATAACTCATCACCCCAATTTTTGAGCGTAAACCTTCATCCCACTCAATCATCGAGAAAAGGGTGGTTCGGATCTGTTCGTAGGAATTATTGCCAATTAACTGGCGATCGCGCTGTTGCAGGATACGGTTCTGCCAGGTCAGCCAGTAAAACGCCTCACGCCATAGCTGATATTCTTCAATAATCTCAATAGTTTGTGACGACGGCAGGTGATAGCCTGAACATACTCCCTCGCTGATGAGATCATAATGAGCATCATTTTTCATCACCCCATTGCTCAATCCCATAATGAAAGGGGCCTGGGCGATACCCACAAGAATATGTTCATTACGTCTTAATGAGATAATCCCCTCCAGAATCACTACCGTCGTGTCGGGATTCTTTTCAGTGGAATAAAGAAGATGTTTTGCATGGACATATTCAAAACGTGTCCCAAATTTTGACAACGACTTATCAAGCTGAGCAAATTCTTTTAACGGTTTATTCAGAGATAACATCTGCGCGTTCCTTGCAGTAATGCCCGCCAAATTCTTGACGGGCATTTTTTAGATTAACGACGCGATATCCATTTCCGTAAGGGAATGATTACCAGGTATATTTAACGCCTGCGTTAGCCGACCAGTCCTGATCAACATCGCCGCCGCCAAGGTAGTTCGCATCGGTATATGCGCTGAAGTTCTTGGTAAAGCTGAACTGCGTACCCAGCCCAACGCGAACCGCTGAACCTTTGGTGCCATTGTCGATTGAATCGCCGTTGACATCCGCATGGTTGCCCTGATCGTCATACACGTACGCCAGTTTGAAGTAAGGCGTCAGAGCCTGATCCTGGCTATAGGTGAAGGTATAGCCCGTATCTACACCCAGTTCATAACGCATGCTGTCGTAAGACTGACCATCAAGATGCATGTCGTTGCTCAAACGATAGTCGTCACCAGACTGGAACAGACCTGACACGCTGCCATACGGCGTAACATAACCCGCGTCACCCACTTTCCAGTCGTAGCCCACTTTCAAACCGAAGCCCCAGGCATCTGTTGACGTGTTGCCATCGACATACTGACCGTCACTCATATTGGCAGACAGATCGTTGTTGAAGTGAGAGTAGCTCAGGTTGCCATCCACAAAGACGTCATTGGCAAATCGGGCAGAGGAGTACAGGTAAGCAGACTGACTATCCTGATCTACCTGGCCGGTATGGTCGCTCATGTCGCCTTTAGCGAAACCGGCTGCCGCACCAACAATCCATTTAGCGTTGTTACCATCAACTTTGGTATCCACACCCACCATGATGCCGTTGACATCCTGGTCGTAATTGATGGTGCCATTGTCGCCGCTGAAACCGCCGCCGAAGTAGCTTACCCATGCGCCGCCGTTATCCGCCAGACCGTGGCGAGAGTTGGTCAGACGTGTTCCAACGGTATCCTGCTCCAGGTTCCAGGTATTGGTGTTCGCAGACGGGATGCTCAGCGCCATATTGGCATAGTCAGTCAGCTCCATCTGTTGCATAACAACCGTATTACCCTGCTGCTGAGCCTGGTACGTGTACGCCCCCAGGTCTGCTTTATTGGCCGCAGAGAAAGTCGCGGTGCTGTTCTTATCGTTAACGTAGATCAGCTCTTTGCCTTTGTAATCGGCAATGGAGCCTGCACCCGTGGCGTTATCGATACGCACTTTGTAGTTACCGGTTGCCGCCGCAATGCCGTCGCCCGCGTTATCCACTTCAGATAGATCAGCGGTGTAAGCATCACCGTTACCATTAATCGTCAGGTGGCCATCGGAATTCATGCCGATAACACCGTAACCATAGTTTGACTTGCTGGTGTCTGCAGTGCGATCGTTGACCAGATCAGCGTTCAGAACGTAGTTGTTGCTGTGAAGGTCAAATACACCGGCATGCACATTGCCACCCGCATCGGTGGTGCTGGTCAGATTCAGGGTATCCGTCTGCAGCGCATAGTCCGCGCTGTTACCGACATCCAGAACACCGTCGTTTGTGACCTTAATGGTGTTGGCATACAGCGCAGCATCACCCACGCTCCAGCCTGAAGCCACATCATCAGCAATAGTCACGGTACTGTTGTCAACCGTCAGGGTATCTGTCGCGACATGACCATCTTCGTTAATGTTCAGCGCTGCGCCACCGGTCAGGCCAATGGTGTCAGAAACCAGCGATGAATCGCCGACGTTCACCACAGAACCGCTGTTGATGCTCAGCGTATCAATCAGAGAGGTTTTGGTGGTATCCCACTGTGAACCATTCTTCAGCGTGACGTTGAACAGACCGCTTTGATAAACCTCTTTCCCCACAACATGACCATTTTCGTCATAGGCGGTGTCGCCGTTATCAATGCCATACGTTGAGGTCGGCCACAGGCTGTTAGACGCGATATCAATCAGCGTAGCAGTCGCGTCAGTACCCGCAGCAACGCTGTCATACACACCGTCGCCATCGGTATCGACCTGGTGGACGGACATCGCCGCACCCACCCATTTACTACCGTTATCTAATGTCAGATCCAGACGATCGGTGCCATCCCAGCCGTTGGTATCCACATTTGCATCGGTATCACGATAGCTATCAGCGCCGTTCGGGAAGAAGTTTTCGTCAAAGTTGCTGGAGAAAACCACATCGCCCATCAGCGTAGAATTACTGAAAGTTGCGGTGGTCTGCATCGCATTGTCTGCCGCCGGATTTGCAATCACAGCTAATGCAATATCATCTGCGGTGTTTGTACCGCTGTAATCGCTGGCGTTACCGTTATTGCCGAACCAACCCGTGGTGCCTTCGTCAGACAATGAGCCTGAGGTCACGGTAGAGTCCTTCACCGTAATGGTGTTATTGAACACTTCATTGCTGTTTACGCCAGTGCTGACGGTATTATCGTCAACATCCTGCCATTCATAACCCTGAGTCAGGGTAATACCGGCAACATGGGAGTTGTTGCTGATAGCCAGGTCAACTTCCTGATCCAGGGTGATCGCGGTGCCCAGGTTGTAGACATCAACAACATGCGTATCTGCAGTGCCGTCGGTATGGGTGCCGTTGTAAGTATAATGCTCGTAGTTGTCGTCGATAGTTGAGTTATCAACGGTCAGCGCCAGACGATCATAAACATAGCCGGTCGCATCACGTCCGGCACAATCCTCCGTCATGCACTGTGAGGTAATCATTCCGTGAACAGTACTGTTTTTAATCGTCAGGCTGTTACTGTTGGTGTTGGTCGTCAGACCATCATCCAGATAGTACGTTGAAATCACACCGTTAACGGTCGCGTTATTGATGACCGGATAGATGTCTCCGTTATACACGCTATCGGTGCCGTAGTTATTCCAGCCGACATAGCCATCGTAGTACACACCATCCGCATAAGTCGCGTCGTTAAGGTGTTCAAAGGTGGTGTACGTCTTGCCAGAAATATCAGTTGAAGCATTCGCCTGAGAAGTGATTGCCAAAGTGCAGGCTAATGCTAATTGTGAGACTACAAGTTTCTTTTTCCAGGAGTGCATTTGTCATCCCTCCTCAGGGACGTAATAGTGTTGATCCATCAATATCAATGCATAGAAAACATTATGTTTCGCGAAGAGGATTATGCGGTGTCCACAATGAAAGGTTCAATTATTCTTTATCCGTAGTCCGAAAACGGACAATAACAAAAACCAGGAAAATACTCAGTTGAAAAATAAAAAATCACTTATAAATCAATACAATAAAAAGGAAAAAGACAAGGATATATATAATAAGCGCATTCCACGCCCGGTATGCCGGCGGTGGTCCGGGCAATCAGCCGTTTCATCCGGCGATGATGGTCAAAGTGCTGATCTATGGTTACGCGAGCGGCGTCTTCTCTTCGCGCAAACTAGCCAGGAAGCTGTACGAGGATGTCGCGTTGCGTGTGCTGGCCGCTGGAAACTTCCCGGCCCACCGCACGCTGAGTGACTTCCGTGCCCTACACCTGACCGAGCTTGAGAATTTGTTCGTTCAGGTGGTGCAACTGGCGCGCGAATGTGGGCTGGTGAAGCTTGGCACGATCGCGGTCGACGGCACCAAGGTAAAAGCCAACGCCAGCCGCCACAAGGCGATGAGCTATAAGCGCATGAAGCCGGCCGAGGACGAATTGCATTGCGAGATCAAGGCGCTGCTTGATCGCGCCAAGGCTACCGACGACCAGGAGCGTAACGAGCCGGAGCTGGACATTCCTGCCGAGATTTCTCGCCGCGAGAAGCGCCTGGAGGCGATCCAGGCGGCAAAGGCGCGCCTGGAAGCGCGCCAGCGTGAAGCGGACCAGGCCCGGGGGCGCAGCGAAGACGATGGCCGCCGGCCTCGCCATCCGGATGGCTCGGACAAGGGCGGTGGCTCGTACAAACGCGAGTTTGGTGTGCCGGATGACCGTGATCAGGAAAGCTTCACCGATCCGGACAGCCGGATCATGAAACACGCCGGTGGTGGCTCCGAGCAGAGCTACAACGGGTACACAGCGGTCGATGCCGAGCACCAGATCATCGTGGCGGCGGAGTTGACCAACTGCGCCGCGGACAGTCAGGCGCTGCTGGGCATGCTGGCAGCAGTTCAGGCCAACACCGGAGAAATGCCGGCCCAGACGCTGGCGGATGCGGGATTCCGTAGTGAGGCTGTTCTGGCAAAGGTCGCCGATCACCACGGCGATGTCATCGTTGCCCTCGGCCGCGAGGGACGTGAAGATGCCAAGGTCAATGCCAAGACCCATCCGCATACGGCGGCGATTGCGGCGAAATTGAAAACGGAGCAAGGCGATGCAGCTTACCGCCGGCGCAAGTCGATCGTGGAGGCTCCGAATGGTTGGATCAAGGCGGTGATGGGATTGCGTCAGTTCAGCATGAGGGGCCTGGACAAGGTGCAAGCCGAGTGGAAGCTCGTCTGCATGGCGCTAAATCTGAGGCGAATGGCGTATCTGTGAGGGCGAAGGTTAAATGGGGCGGCTCAAATGCACCCCAGTCGTCATAACACGCCGCGCGCCGCAAGATTGGTATCCTTGGCGCCGACGCCTTGCCAATTGCAGAGAGCGCCGCCGCCATCGTCAGTGCTCTACAGAAAACCGGTCACACGGCTCTGCCGCGCAGACTCCTAGCCTAAATGTGACAGTGGTTGGTAATCCATGCCGCCCGCAAGGGCGGCGGTGGTGGGCCAATAGATGATTTTCAGAGCCTTACTGCCCGTTGACGCCCAATCCCTCGAGCGCGAGTCTAGCCGCAGCGGCGATGACGGCCTCGCTGTGCTTGTCATCCTTGTTAGGCGCCCGGGTGTAGACGGCCAACACAATAGGTGCGCGCCCAGTGGGCCAGACGACGGCATAGTCATTTGCCGTGCCATACACTCCGCAGGTTCCGGTTTTGTCTCCGACTGCCCAGTCTGCCGGCACCGCCGCGCGGATGCGGTGGTTGCCGGTCGTGTTTCCCTTTAGCCAATCAACAAACTGCTGCCGCTGCGGCGCAGCCAGTGCAGAGCCCAGTGTCAGTTTTTGTAAGCTTTCCGTCACGGCGCGCGGCGATGAGGTATCGCGCGCATCGCCTGGGATGGCGGAGTTCAGCTCCAGCTCCCAGCGGTCCAGACGGAACGTGGTATCGCCGATAGAGCGCATGAAGGCCGTCAGCCCGGCCGGGCCGCCCAACTCCTTCAGCAACAAATTGGCGGCGGCGTTATCACTGTATTGCACGGCGGCCGCGGACAGCTCCGCCACCGTCATGCCTGTTGTCAGATATTTTTCCGAGATGGGTGACCACGGAACCAGCGCATTTTTGCCGTAACGGATGGGTGTGTCCAGCAAGCCGGCCTGCTGCTGGCTGCGAGCCAGCACAGCGGCAGCAAGAAAGCCCTTGAATGAGCTGCACAGTGGGAAGCGCTCCTCAGCGCGGTAACTTACAGTTGCGCCTGAGCCGGTATCCATCGCGTACACACCGATGGAGCCGCCAAAGTCCTGTTCGAGTTTAGCGAATGGTTCCGCGACGAGGTTGGTCAGCGCGGTGGCAGAAAAGCCAGCCAGCGGCCATGAGAGACAAGACAGCAGAACTAGACGGCGATACAGTGACATCAACGATATTCCTTGTTTGAAGGTGGAGCTAGGTGTAGCGGCCGGATGTAATCAGGCCGCTACAGCTGGGATTATCACCGAGCGGCAAGCCGCTCCCTCTCCAGAGGCTGTAACGGCTGTAACTGCCCCGGATGGGCACACATCGGGTTGGTAAGTCCCTGGCACCACAACGTCCAGCGCTATTGAAAAACGAATCAGGTCGGCGTTCATGGGTCGGCCACCTCGCCTGACCTCGGCATCCACGTTACGGACGGCCTCAGGAAGTCCTGGCCAAGCCCCGACTATTGGGGCGCGAAGATAGCACCGAGGGTACGCCGGTGTCAACACCAACTGAAAACTGACCCACTTTACCCCTGAATCACCAAAGTAATACTGACCCACCTGGATCATTCGGGTTTGGAATTTTTCCTGACCACTCCCGCCTTCCTCTTGTCCTTCAAGCGGTAGCTTTCGCCGCTCAGGGTCAGGATATGGCACTGTTGCAAAGTTAGCGATGAGGCAGCCTTTTGTCTTATTCAAAGGCCTTACATTTCAAAAACTCTGCTTACCAGGCGCATTTCGCCCAGGGGATCACCATAATAAAATGCTGAGGCCTGGCCTTTGCGTAGTGCACGCATCACCTCAATACCTTTGATGGTGGCGTAAGCCGTCTTCATGGATTTAAATCCCAGCGTGGCGCCGATTATCCGTTTCAGTTTGCCATGATCGCATTCAATCACGTTGTTCCGGTACTTAATCTGTCGGTGTTCAACGTCAGACGGGCACCGGCCTTCGCGTTTGAGCAGAGCAAGCGCGCGACCATAGGCGGGCGCTTTATCCGTGTTGATGAATCGCGGGATCTGCCACTTCTTCACGTTGTTGAGGATTTTACCCAGAAACCGGTATGCAGCTTTGCTGTTACGACGGGAGGAGAGATAAAAATCGACAGTGCGGCCCCGGCTGTCGACGGCCCGGTACAGATACGCCCAGCGGCCATTGACCTTCACGTAGGTTTCATCCATGTGCCACGGGCAAAGATCGGAAGGGTTACGCCAGTACCAGCGCAGCCGTTTTTCCATTTCAGGCGCATAACGCTGAACCCAGCGGTAAATCGTGGAGTGATCGACATTCACTCCGCGTTCAGCCAGCATCTCCTGCAGCTCACGGTAACTGATGCCGTATTTGCAGTACCAGCGTACGGCCCACAGAATGATGTCACGCTGAAAATGCCGGCCTTTGAATGGGTTCATGTGCAGCTCCATCAGCAAAAGGGGATGATAAGTTTATCACCACCGACTATTTGCAACAGTGCCAGAAATTGGGCTTAATGCCGAAAACAATAAAATAAAACAGCCAACCCTTGAGGTTCTTATGCGCCAGAATTTACCAGTGACGGGTCGAAACTTAGAACTCCCAAAAGATGCCAATATTCTTTCGACTACCTCCCCTCAAAGCCATATCACGTACGTTAATCCTGACTTCATTAAAATCAGTGGTTTCACTGAGGAAGAACTATTAGGCCAGCCTCACAACATCGTAAGACACCCAGATATGCCGCCTGCTGCATTTGAGCATATGTGGAGTACATTAAAATCTGGCCGCTCATGGATGGGGCTAGTAAAAAATCGCTGTAAAAATGGCGACCACTATTGGGTAAGTGCTTATGTAACGCCAATAGCTAACGCTGGATCTGCGTGAATTCCAGCAGCAGCAAGAGAAAGACTTTCTACAAACCAGCTTACAGCAGGCTAAATTTAACCAGAAAAAAGCCGCTGAATTACTGGGTCTGACTTATCATCAGCTACGTGCCTTGCTGAAGAAACACCAGATCTAATACGCATTTGCAGGTGTCATACTGGCGGGTTTGACGCATAACGTCATAAGGTTTACCATGGCGTCATTACTGTATAAAAACACAGGCATAGATATGACTCTGGCATTAGTTGGCGAAAAAATTGACAGAAATCGCTTCACCGGTGAGAAAGTTGAAAATAGTACATTTTTTAACTGCGATTTTTCAGGTGCCGACCTGAGCGGCACTGAATTTATCGGCTGCCAGTTCTATGATCGCGAAAGTCAGAAAGGGTGCAATTTTAGTCGCGCAATGCTGAAAGATGCCATTTTCAAAAGCTGTGATTTATCAATGGCAGATTTCCGCAACGTCAGTGCCTTGGGCATTGAAATTCGCCACTGCCGCGCACAAGGCGCAGATTTCCGCGGTGCAAGCTTTATGAATATGATCACCACGCGCACCTGGTTTTGCAGCGCATATATCACTAATACTAATCTAAGCTACGCCAATTTTTCGAAAGTCGTGTTGGAAAAGTGTGAGCTGTGGGAAAACCGCTGGATGGGGACTCAGGTACTGGGTGCGACGTTCAGTGGTTCAGATCTCTCCGGCGGCGAGTTTTCGACTTTCGACTGGCGAGCAGCAAACTTCACACATTGCGATCTGACCAATTCGGAGTTAGGTGACTTAGATATTCGGGGTGTTGATTTACAAGGCGTTAAGTTAGACAGCTACCAGGCATCGTTGCTCATGGAGCGGCTTGGCATCGCTGTGATTGGTTAGTTCAGCGTTTACACCGGGAGATGCGTTTGACGATTTACTTTTAACCAGTACGACTCCTGGCAAGCATTGTGAAACGTTTTCTCCAGTGGACGAATATCCTGACCTACCGCATCAACGACATGCCATCTAATGCTGCATTCTGGACAGGAATTTGATGAATATCTAACCAATTCATTTTCGCGAGAACAACGAATAACCACTCCCGAATCATGAAGCCATGTCTTATTTATAATCTCAACTTCAGCCATGTCATCCCGTTTACTGACATCCTCAATACAAATACCTAAATTCCACGTGTGTTTTTTATTAGCTTCAAAAATCACTATTTCACGAAGAATTTAGACTGCTTCTCACACATTGTAACATTATTTACAACCACCTTTCAATCATTTTTGATAAATCATTGATTTCATCTTTGCTGCAATGATACTTAATAAACTCTGCAAGTTATCCACAGAGCAACACTCAATTTTATTGATGATATTCTTATTATACCAGACATTTTTCATACACTCCCTTGTACGGATAGTTTTCCGACAACTTCATGATTACATATCTTGCGGTTTTGATTATTTTTGCTGCAAGAAATACATACTTCAAACGAAAGGTCTTTATTTGCTGTCTGTATTCTGAAGAGTCCAAGGAATCAAACTTGAACAACAAAAATAGGTTATATGAAAGCATCATCATTTGAAACACGGCTTCATTCGCCCAAAATGACTTTAGCAAGAGATGACCCACCGCCATGTCGTATTTGGCTTCTTTGATATAGTTTTCAGCATTACCACGCTTTTCATAGTATATAACTACTTTTTCAGAAAGCAAGGTAGTATTTGTTACAAAGAAAAAGTAGTCGTATTCGGAACCTTCTAAAAGTGATAATTGTGCTCTTTCTTTTTCTGGTTTCAGTACGCGAGATACGACAAATCTTCTGTCTTTTTCCCATTTAACTAATTTTGTATACAGTTCTGTAGTTTCTCTACCTTCTTCTCCTTTAACGAATACAATTGATGAATTCGTTGCTTGTGAGGTGAGTGTAGAATAACTTTTGGCTTTAATTAAATATTTGCATCCAAGAGATTCTATCGTTTCGATAATTTTTTCATCAAAGTAGCCACTATCCATTCGAAATAAAATTTCTAAATCGTCTGATTTGATGTTAGCAACAATTTCTTTGATCATTTCCGCAGCACCGTTTGCAGTGTAAGTATTGCCACTTCTTACAAATCCGGTAACATATGCTTTTAATTCGTCGCAAAATGCAAATTGGATATTGTAGCATCGGTTTCCCAGTTTCTTAGGATTATATCCTTTTGACGCACCTTCTTGATGACCTTCTACGTTAATTACACTACTATCAATATCAATCGTAATGGATGTCAATTTACTTTTAGTGAGCAGTTTTTTAAAGACTTTAAAATTAATGTCTCTAAACATTTGGGTTGTCTTGAAGTTGAAGTTTCCTAGAAACCGTGACACTGTTTCAGGTTCTTTTACGGAAATATCAAACTCGTTGACGAGGGGATCATTTTGAAGTAGCTTTAGACGTTCTAACTTATCAATGCCAATGAAGTGACCGCAGAGCATGGTCTTTATATGATTCATCTTGATTTTATTTGTTGAGTCATTATCAAATACGAGGTCATTTTCAATAAAATCAAAAATCCCATTGCTTTTTGCATTCTCAAGGAGCAGAAAAAGACCTGCATTTGATGTTAGATTCTTAGCTTTGAAATCAATTTTATTAATCATAATTAGAACCCCTTTTTACTACTTTTCTTACTATTATTTTACCATATATCGAGTCATAAAAGCTGATAATTTAACATATTTTTGAGCACTTTTCTTTCACCCAATGGGTGAAAGCTGAATTTCGAAGGAATGCATATTTATCAAGGCTTTGATTATGCTTTTTGAAGTACTGACGTAGAATCTAGGTAATAAATCAATACTTAATGCAGCGAGCATTGATAATAACGAACAAATAAAAAACCAGCCAACCTAAATAAATAAAAACTCAAATAAATAGATATTTAAAATAACCAAACGAATAACAATCACACTTTCAAATATGAATTTTTAGCTATTCATATTAAAAAATTGCCATGCGATTTCTTTTATTTATTAATAAAACAAAACAATAAGGCCCATTTTCGTAAAACACTCGCCCGCGGCTTCAGGTATACTATGGCCTTCACTTTCACAAGCATCAGGCATCCCATGACAGACTTAATCCATCGCCCTCGCCGTCTGCGCAAATCTGCAGCGCTACGTGCCATGTTTGAAGAGACAACACTCAGCTTGAACGATCTGGTGTTGCCGATCTTTGTTGAAGAAGAACTCGACGACTACAAAGCGATTGAGGCCATGCCCGGCGTCATGCGCATCCCGGAAAAACACCTGGCGCGCGAGATTGAGCGTATTGCCAACGCCGGTATTCGTTCCGTCATGACCTTTGGCATCTCACACCATACCGATGACACCGGTAGCGATGCCTGGAAGGAAGACGGTCTGGTGGCGCGGATGTCGCGTATCTGCAAGCAGACCGTACCAGAAATGATCGTGATGTCAGACACCTGCTTCTGCGAATATACCTCCCACGGTCACTGCGGCGTGCTGTGTGAACACGGCGTCGATAACGACGCCACGCTGGCAAACCTGGGTAAACAGGCGGTTGTCGCGGCCGCCGCAGGCGCAGATTTCATCGCCCCTTCCGCGGCGATGGATGGTCAGGTGCAGGCGATTCGCCAGGCGCTGGATGCCGCAGGCTTTACCGACACCGCCATCATGTCCTACTCCACCAAATTTGCCTCGTCGTTCTATGGTCCGTTCCGCGAAGCGGCGGGCACGGCGCTGAAAGGCGATCGCAAAACCTACCAGATGAACCCGATGAACCGCCGTGAAGCGATTCGCGAATCGTTGCTTGATGAAGCACAGGGCGCGGACTGCCTGATGGTGAAGCCGGCGGGAGCCTATCTTGACGTACTGCGTGACATTCGTGAGAGCACAGAGCTGCCGCTCGGCGCGTATCAGGTCAGCGGCGAATACGCGATGATCAAATTTGCCGCTATGGCAGGCGCCATTGATGAAGAAAAAGTGGTACTGGAAAGCTTAGGCGCTATCAAACGCGCAGGCGCGGATCTGATCTTCAGCTACTTCGCACTGGATCTGGCAGAGAAAAAAATCCTGCGTTAAGTTTTCCCTGAACATGCCGGGTGGCCTCGCCATCCGGCCTTTCCCCAAAACGTCACCCAAACGTCATACCAGCGACACTTACCGCTTCTACTGTCAGCACAGGAAGAAGGAGGTGTTGTGATGTTCAGTCTCGATAACGTACTCAGCGACCTTTGGCCCGAGGCAAGAACCACGCCCTGGCAGAAAAAGGTGTTACAACGCGTATTGTATGAAAAAGAGTTCCAGCTGTTTGCCGCCCGCCATTGCCATCTGAAAGGCGTGGATATGGTGGAACAAGTCCTGGAACATCTCCAAATACGTTGTGAAATCCCCGAGCACCACATTGAAAACATCCCCGAAAATGGCCCTCTGATCATTATTGCCAACCACCCTACCGGGGCGCTGGATGGACTGGCGCTCATCTATGCCCTCTCCCGCGTACGGCGCGACATCAAAGTGGTGACTAACCGGCTGCTCTCCCATCTGGAACCTTTGAGTTCGTTGTTTATCCCGGTCGATAATATTCAGGGACGCACGCCCAAATCGTCGTTACAGCAAATGGATAGCCATCTGCAGACCGGCGGCGCGCTGGTTTTCTTCCCGGCAGGGGAAGTTTCGCGTCTCACGCTAAAGGGAATCGCTGAACGCCGCTGGCACTCCGGGTTTATCCGCATGGCAGAAAAGTACCGGACGCCGCTACTGCCGGTACATATTCAGGCCTATAACAGTCCGCTGTTCTATGCCAGCGGACTGGTTTCTTCCCGCGCCACGCTGCTGCTGTTAATGCAGCAAATGTTTCGCCGCCGTGGCAGCACGCTACCCGTACGTATAGGCCAGCAAATTGCCTGGACGCAATGGTCTACCAGCAAAAGCAGCGTGCGCGAGCAGGCGGAAAAGTGCCGGGAGCACGTGATTGCGCTGGGCAAAGGCCGACCAGGTCTCTTTCGTACCGAATCGACAATCGCCCCGCCGGAAAACAGAGCGCGACTGAAACGCGAGCTGGCACAGGCGGAATGTCTGGGAATAACCGCCGACGGTAAGCACATTTATCTCTGGCAGCGCAACGGGCAAGAGGAAGCGACGGTCCTGCGCGAGCTGGGACGACTGCGTGAAATCGCCTTTCGCGCCGTGGGTGAAGGGAGCGGCAAGCGCAGAGATATCGATCGCTACGATGATGACTATCTGCATTTGATCTTATGGGACGAGGAGGATCTTGAGATCGTCGGCGCTTACCGGTTTATCCCCTGCGCACAACAACTGGAAAAGCAGGGGCTGGATGGGCTCTACAGTCACAGTCTGTTTGATTACGATGAGCAGATGGCGGACATCATGAAACACGGTATTGAGCTGGGACGTAGCTTTATTCAGCCGTGCTACTGGGGACGTCGCGGGCTGGATTATCTCTGGTCAGGAATCGGCGCATACCTGGCGCGTTACCCGCAGTATCGTTACCTGTTCGGACCCGTGTCTATCTCCGGAGGATTACCGCCGGATGCGCGCGATCTGCTGGTTGCCTTCTATCGTCTGTGGTTCCCGCCCACGCATCCGCTGGCCGTCTCACGGCAGCCGTATCCCGCTTCGCTACCGGATGTGCTGGCGCAGTTTACCGGTAGCGACTACGCCGACGATCTGACGCGGCTGAAGTCGCTGCTGGGAAATCTGGGCTGCGGTATTCCCCCACTCTATAAGCAATACTCAGAGCTCTGCGAACCCGGCGGCGTACAGTTCATCGATTTCGGCAGCGATCCGGATTTTAACCACTGTGTCGATGGCCTGGTATTGGTGGATTTGACCCGTCTGAAGGCCAACCGTTATCAGCGCTATATTGAGGCACATTTATCACGCCATTGCCCGGTGACGTGACGCGTACCGGGCCGACAATGACATACCGGCCCGAGGCGGAAATTACGGCGCTCGATAAAACGGTTTATCCCCTAAAATCGTGGCACGGTGCATAATACGCCGCTGCGGCAGGTAATCGGCGTTCGCATAATGCTGCGTCACACGATTATCCCAAATCGCCACATCATTCGGCTGCCAGCGCCAGCGCACCTGGAATTCCGGTTTCGTAATATGCGCAAACAGAAAGCCAAGCAGCGCCTCACTCTCTTTCTCCGTGACGTCAACAATGCGCGTAGTGAAGCCTTCATTCACAAACAGCGCCTGCTTACCACTGATCGGATGGGTTCTTACCACCGGGTGCACCAGCGGCGGATGCTTTGCCACCGCTTCACGCCAGCGCTGATGCTCTTCCTCTGTTTTGCGGTATTTGTATTCCTGGAAGGACTTGCGGAAGTCATGCTCCGCCCGCAAACCGCTCAGCAACTGACGAAACGGCTCCGACAACGCCTCATACGCCGCAATGCCGCTGGTCCACAGCGTGTCGCCCCCGGTTGACGGCAACGCTTTTGCCGCCAGAATCGCCCCGGCAGGCGGTGTCTCAATAAACGTCACGTCGGTGTGCCAGTTGTCATTATCCGGCGGATTATCATTGTGGGTATCCAGCACGATAATCTCCTCGACGCCCTCCGCATGCGGATAGACCGGATGGATATGCAGATCGCCAAAGCGCTGGGCCAACGCCCGTTGCTGTTGTGGCGTAATGGCCTGTTCGCGCAGGAACACCACCTGATGGCGCAGTACCGCATGATAAAGCTGCTCAAACTGATTGTCGCTCAGCGGACGGGTCAAATCCGCCCCGGCGATCTGTGCGCCGATGTACGGCCCCAGCGGGGTAATGCTCAGACGTTCACTCATTGGACTTCTCCATGCCAGGGC
This sequence comes from Citrobacter sp. CFNIH10, assembly GCF_002934585.1. Classification (NCBI taxonomy): domain Bacteria; kingdom Pseudomonadati; phylum Pseudomonadota; class Gammaproteobacteria; order Enterobacterales; family Enterobacteriaceae; genus Citrobacter; species Citrobacter sp. CFNIH10. Next base: position 2,472,407 of record NZ_CP026216.1, on the reverse strand, counting down.
GTCAGACGGCGCTGAAGCGCACGCAGACCCAGTTCTAAAATAAAGGCGATAATCGCAATCACCGCGATCCCCGCCAGCACCACGTCGGTCGCCAGAAACTCACCGGCCGACTGCACCATAAACCCTAACCCCCGCGTTGCCGCAATCAGCTCCGCCGCCACCAGCGTCGACCAGCCCACGCCAAGTCCGATGCGTAATCCGGTGAGGATCTCCGGCAGCGCGCCTGGCAGGATCACCAGCCACAGTACCTGCGCCCGGCTCGCGCCCAGCGATCGGGCGGCGCGGATCCGTACCTGCTGCGCGCTCTTCACCCCCGCCAGCGCCGACATGGCGACCGGGGCAAAAATTGCCAGGTAGATCAACAGGATCTTGGACGTTTCGCCAATCCCGAACCAGATAACCATTAATGGCAGATAAGCCAGCGGCGGCACCGGACGATAAAGCTCGATGATCGGGTCGAGAATGCCGCGTAGCGTCGGACTGAGCCCCATCGCAATCCCGACCGGAATACCGAAAGCCACCGCAGCCAGCAGCGCCAGCACGATGCGGGTCAGGCTCGCGGCCAGATGCTGCCACAGCGTGGCATCCATAAATCCTTGCGGACCAGCGATGGTGATAAGCTTTTGCATCACCTGGTCCGGCGGCGGCAAAAACAACGGGCTTATCAGCTGCAGCGCGGCAACCGTCCACCACACCGCCAGAATCACCGTTAGCGTCGCCAGGCTCAGCGTAATCTGGCGCGAGAACGGCCAGCGCCATCTCAGTGGCCGTTGGCGCGGTTTGTCGTTGATCACCACACTCATGAGAAGGCCTCCCGTTGTTCAAAGACGCGGCTTAAGACATATTCGCGGGTCGCGATAAACTGCGGATCGGACTTAATGCTGCGGCTCGCTTCGCCGGCCACAAAGCGCCGGGCAAAGGTCAACGGCAGACGCTCCAGCACCCGGCCAGGTCCTGGTGACAACAGCACCAGTTCGGTCGCCATAAACACTGCTTCTTCAATATCATGTGTTATCAGCAGCACCTGCTTGCCGGTCTCATGCCAGAGTTTCAGCAGCAGGGTTTGCATCTTTTCACGAGTAAAGGCGTCCAGCGCGCCAAAGGGTTCATCCAGCAGCAACAGCTGTGGGTTCGCCGCCAGCGCGCGGGCAATGCCAACGCGCTGGCGCTGACCGCCGGAAAGCTGCCAGATGAAGCGTTTTCCCGCGCCTTCCAGCCCCACTTTTTTCAACATATCCTGAGCGATGCTGACACGCTGCGCTTTCCCGATGCCCGCCAGTTGCAGACCCAACGCGACGTTATCCTGCACGTTGCGCCACGGCAGCAGCCCTTCGTGTTGAAACACCACGCCGCGCTCTGCCCCCGGCCCGTCAACGCGTTTTCCCGCCAGCTGAATGCTGCCGTGTTGATACGGTACAAATCCGGCAATCAGGTTCAGCAGCGTTGTTTTGCCACATCCCGAAGGCCCCAGCACCACCAGCAGTTCACCGCTGTCGAGCGTCAGATTGATATCTTCCAGCGCCGGTTTACCACCGTAATCGGCGTACAGATGAGAAAGTTGCAGCATCAGCGCCTCCTTTATTGCACGAAGCGGTCGGTGACGTACTGGCTGTAATCGCTTGCCACCGCAGGCACCTTGCCCTGCTCTTTCAGAAACTGCGCGGTGTCGATAATCGCTTTGTTCACCGGTCCGGTTAGCTCAGCCGTCTGCTGCTGGGGAGTGAGATAGGTATTGCCTTTTACCAGTCCCGGCACATCGGCTTCCGGAACGCCGCTCAGACGCGACAGCTTGCTGATGTTCTCCGGTTGCTTCAGCCATTCGTCGGGATTGGCGATATAGGACTGCTGCGCGTCGATGGCGCTTTTCGCGAAGGCTTTCACTACCTCCGGATGCTTCTCGGCAAAGTCTTTGCGCACGACCCACACATCCAGCGTCGGTGCGCCCCACTCACCGACTTTTTCCGAGTCGGTCAGCACCTTGCCGTCTTTTTCCAGCGCGTTAACGGCAGGTGCCCAGACGTAGGCACCATCAATATCTCCGCGCTGCCAGGCGGCGATAATCGCTGGCGGCTGCAGGTTCACAATCTCCACCTGACCGGGTTTAATCCCCCAGTGTTTTAACGCGGCCAACAGGCTGTAGTGGGTGGTGGAGATAAACGGCACCGCGATGCGTTTGCCGATCAGATCCTCGGGCTTACCAATCGTTTTTTTCACCACCAGCGCTTCGGAGTTACCGAGTTTTGACGCCAGCAGGAAAACCTCGATCGGCACCTGCTGACTGGCGGCGACCGCCAGCGGACTGGAGCCGAGATTACCGATTTGCACGTCGCCGGAGGCCAGGGCGCGCACAATACTCGCGCCGCTGTCGAATTTACGCCAGTCGACGGTGGCCCCACTCTCTTTGGCGAAGGTGTTATCCGCCTGGGCCACTTTTGCCGGTTCAGCGGAGGTTTGATACGCGACGGTGACGTTCACCGCCTGCGCCTGAAAGGTGATGAATGCCAGTGCGGCAAGAAGTGTATTACGCGATGAAACGGCCATAGTGTCTGCTCCCCTGTCTTGTTATGGAGGCAGTATTTCGTTGTAGCCGGATTTGATAAAGGAATTAAAAATTCTTGCTAAGAACAAAGCGTTTTTAGAAAAAAAGTGGGAATGGTTAGTTGGGATATGACTTTCATGTCACCGTATCAAACGGTTCCGTTCGCCTTGTATTTCTAACCGTGGAACAGACGTTTTCATGTCACTTCTTTAAAGGGTTCCGTTCGCCCTACGAACCGTGATTCTCTGGACGTAAATTTCCCGCGAACGTGTTAAGGAGGCTCATCGCCGCCTCCTTAACAATCCTGGCTCCCGGCAGGAAAATTGTCGCTTCGCGATACCCTCCGCTTATTCCTCCAGGCTACCGGGCCGGGCGCGACTCAGCTCCCTGCTTCGCGCGCCCTGAACCCGCATCCCTGCGGGTTCTCCCGGCCCTCCGGAAACACGTCGGCAATTTTCAGCCGGACCCATCCACACCTGACCATCTCTGCGGTTTGCTTTTTTTACAGCGAAATGAATTTACCTGAAGAGCAGAGAATCGAAGCGGTGCCATTGGTCCGGCGTGAAAATCGATGAGCCGTTGACGGCTGCCCGGGTCCGCCCGCAGGGAAGCGGGCGGAGGGGGCGGCCTGCAGGGATGTAGGCTCGACCCCGACCCGAAAGGCAGACGACATAAGGCGAATGGACCACGAAGTGGCGATTTTCCTTGCCGGGAGCCGGGATTGTTAAGGGCGTGGCGGAGAACGCCCTTAACACGTTCGCGGGTGAGTAAGTTCCAAAGAAGCAATAGTCATAAAGCGAACGGAACCCTTTAAAGAAGTGACATGGAAATGCCTGAAATCTTGCCCGGGCCCCTTTAATGAAATAACAGGAAAAACGCATACCACCAGCGCCCCCAAATATTGCCATTTTGTTACATTCATTCCATAACTGTACCTGATTGATTGCCAGCGCAGCGGCGCCAGGCATCATAGGGTCATTATCCGGCAAGAGAGCAAAATCATGATACGTGTGGTGCTGGTGGACGACCATGTGGTGGTGCGTTCCGGCTTTGCGCAGTTACTCAGTCTCGAAGAAGACCTCGACGTCGCAGGCCAGTACAGCAGCGCGGCGGAAGCCTGGCCTGCGTTGTTGCAGGACGACGTTAACGTTGCGGTGATGGACATCGCCATGCCGGACGAAAACGGTCTGAGCCTGCTGAAACGCCTGCGGGCACAGAGGCCGCAATTTCGCGCCATTATTCTTAGCATCTATGACACACCAGCCTTCGTGCAGAGCGCGCTGGATGCGGGAGCCAGCGGTTATCTGACCAAACGCTGCGGGCCGGAAGAGTTAGTGCAGGCCGTCCGTTCCGTTGGGCTGGGGGGACATTACCTCTGCGCGGATGCGCTGCGGGCGTTGCGTGGTGGAGAACCGTCATCACCGGTACTGGAGGTTCTGACACCACGCGAACGGGAAGTGTTTGATTTACTGGTCAAAGGCGACAGCGTTAAGGAGATTGCCTTCAAACTCGATCTCAGCCATAAAACGGTCCATGTCCATCGCGCCAACGTGCTGGGCAAGCTGAACTGTCACAGCACTATCGAGCTGGTTCATTTCGCTCTCGACCATCAGTTACTGGCGGGGCATTGATGTCGCACAACCTCCGTCACGTCGTCATTTCACTGTTTATTGTGCTGGCCTGGGGCACCGGCTGGCTGATGCTGTGGACGCTTGGTTTTTATCTGACCCACAACGGCCAGCAGGCGGCCCTGTTCCTGCCGCACGGCGTCTACCTGGCGCTGCTGATCCTGCTTTCACGCCGCTACTGGCCCGCGCTGGTGCTGCCACCGATGATGATGATGTTCTGGCTGCACAGCGAGCAACTGCTCAATGGTTATATTCTGCTGACCACACCGCTTATCAGCATGATTCCCGCCAGCCTCGCACAGACTTTCTGGTACCGTTTCCCTCTTTACTGGCAGCGGCTGACGCTGCTGCTGGCCACGGTAACAGCCGCCTCATTGCTCAACGCCGCTCTACTGTCGCCGTTTGTCAAAAGTCCGGCGATGCTGCTCGGGCTGGCGTCGTTTACCGGTGGCGTGCTACTGACGCCGTTCGTTTATCTGATCTTCGAGTTTCTGCGCCAGCAGCATCGCTACCACCTGCTGGGTCTGGACACCAATAACCCGCCGCTGCGTACCTCGCTCATCATCTGGTGCAGCCTGTTTTTTATCATTGGCATTGGCACCCAGATGGTGCTGTCGCCAGAGATTGAACGCCTGCTGTTGATTGTGGTGTTTCTGCCCAACGTGGTGATGGCGTGGAAATTCGGCTGGCAGGGTGGCGTGCTCTCGGGGCTACTCGGCAGCATGATGATCACCATCGCCCGCCAGATTGGCGTGGGCTTCAGCAATCTGATTGAACTGGAGATTTTTCTCGCGACACAGTCACTGCTCGGTATTGGTCTGGGGATCGCCATCAGTCGTCAGCAGCATCTGGCGCAAAACCTGCACCATTATCGCCGGCGTCTGGAAGCTGAACTGGCGGCGCGGCGCGCGCTGGCCGAAAAACTGGTGCATACCGAAGAGGATACGCGCAAGAGCCTGGCGCGCGAACTGCATGACGAGATTGGGCAAAACATCACCGCCATTCAGATCCAGTCGCAACTGGTAAAACGGGCGCACGATCCGGCGCAAGCCCAGGCCGCCGCCAGCCAGATCAACGATCTCGCCCGGCGAATCCATCACTCCACCCGCCAGTTGTTGCGCCAGCTTCGCCCACCCGCGCTGGACGAACTGTCGTTCAAAGAGGCGCTGCTCCACCTGCTCAACGAGTTTGCCTTTACGGAACGCGGCATTCACTGCCAGTTTGACTATCAGCTTACCGCCACGCCCGAGAATGAAACGGTGCGCTTCACTCTCTATCGACTGTTACAGGAGTTGCTCAACAACATCTGTAAACACGCCGGGGCCAGCGAAGTACGAATTGTTCTGCGTCAGCAGGGAGATATGCTGCATCTGGACGTGTCCGACAACGGCGTGGGGATCAGTGCAGACAAGATAGCCGGTTTTGGCATTCAGGGAATGCGCGAGCGGGTCAGCGCCCTCGGGGGTGAACTGGCGCTGGAATCGCGGCACGGTACGCGGGTAAGTGTTAACTTGCCCACAAATTTGCAACAAATCGCCTTCTGACCAGGAAAAAGTCTTAGTCACTCCGGACTTTCTCTCATCCCCTTTCGGTTTCTCTTTCTTATAGTCAACAAAACGGAGACGGCTATGCACGCAGGCGCAGCAACTGACATCACACAACGTTACCGGACGCTGCGTCCCCGGCTGCTGATGTACATGGTCATCGGTTACGCCGCGTTTTACCTGACGCGTAAAAGCGTTAACTACGTGCTGCCAGCGCTGCAAACCGATCTCGGGCTGGATAAAAGTGACATCGGTCTGCTGGGTTCCCTGTTTTATCTGACCTACGGCCTGTCGAAATTTACCGCCGGGTTGTGGCATGACAGCCACGGACAGCGTTGGTTTATGGGCGCGGGACTGTTCGCTACTGGCCTGTTGAACGTGGTGTTTGCTTTTGGCGAGTCGCTGACGCTGCTGCTGGCAGTCTGGACGCTGAACGGTTTTTTTCAGGGCTGGGGATGGCCGCCCTGTGCTCGCCTGCTGACCCACTGGTATTCGCGTAACGAACGCGGCTTCTGGTGGGGCTGCTGGAATATGTCTATCAACATTGGCGGGGCGATTATCCCGCTGATTAGCGCCTTCGCCGCCCACTGGTGGGGCTGGCAGGCCGCAATGCTGATGCCAGGGATAATTAGCATGGCGCTGGGAATGGGGTTAGCGCTGCAACTGAAAGGCACGCCCCAGGAAGAGGGGTTACCGTCCGTCGGCAACTGGCGTAACGATCCGCTGGAGCTGCGCCAGGAGCAACAGAGTCCACCGATGGGACTGTGGCAAATGCTGCGTACCACGATGCTGAAAAACCCGATGATCTGGCTGCTGGGCGTTTCGTATGTACTGGTCTATCTGATCCGCATTGCGCTTAACGACTGGGGCAACATCTGGCTGACGGAAAGCCACGGCGTCAACCTGCTCAGCGCCAACGCCACGGTGATGCTGTTTGAAGTCGGCGGACTCCTCGGCGCGCTGTTTGCCGGCTGGGGGTCGGACCTGCTGTTTAGCGGTCAGCGGGCGCCGATGATTTTGCTGTTTACGCTGGGCCTGATGGTCTCTGTCGCCGCGCTATGGCTGGCACCCGTTCATCATTACGCCCTGCTCGCTGTCTGTTTCTTTACGGTGGGCTTTTTTGTCTTTGGTCCACAAATGTTGATTGGTCTGGCGGCGGTGGAATGCGGACACAAAGCGGCTGCAGGCTCAATCACTGGTTTTCTCGGCCTGTTCGCCTATCTGGGGGCAGCGCTGGCGGGCTGGCCTCTGTCGCTGGTCATTGAACGCTACGGCTGGTCGGGGATGTTCAGTTTGCTCTCGGTCGCCGCCGTACTTATGGGTTTACTGCTGATGCCGCTGCTGATGGCGGGCATCACCACCACTCTCAGTCAAAGGATAAAACAATGAAAATGACCCTTACCTCTACTCTGATTGCCTCCGCCGTTGCGCTGGCGACCTTATCGGGCGCCGCACACGCGAAAGGGCGTCTGGTGGTGTATTGCAGCGCCACCAACGAGATGTGCGAAGCGGAAACCAAAGCCTTTGGGGAAAAATATGACGTGAAAACGTCGTTTATTCGCAACGGCTCCGGCAGCACGCTGGCGAAGGTTGATGCCGAGAAGAAAAACCCGCAGGCTGACGTCTGGTACGGCGGCACGTTGGATCCACAATCTCAGGCCGGTGAAATGGGTCTGCTGCAGCCGTACAAATCCCCTAACCTGGAACAGGTCATGGAGAAATTCCGCGATCCGGCGAAAGTGAAAGGCAACCTCTCGTCAGCGGTCTACGTGGGGATCCTCGGTTTTGGCGTCAACACTCAACGCCTGAAAGAGAAAAACCTGCCGGTGCCGAAATGCTGGAAAGACCTGACCAAACCGGAATACAAAGGTGAAATTCAGATTGCCGATCCGCAAAGCTCCGGTACGGCCTACACCGCACTGGCCACTTTCGCCCAACTCTGGGGTGACGATCAGGCCTTTGATTACCTGAAACAACTGAACGCCAACGTCTCGCAGTACACCAAATCCGGTATTGCCCCGGCGCGTAACGCGGCTCGTGGCGAAACCGCCATCGGCATTGGCTTCCTGCATGACTACTCGCTGGAAAAAGAACAGGGCGCACCGCTGGAGCTGATCTCTCCGTGTGAAGGTACCGGTTATGAAATCGGCGGCGTCAGCATCCTGAAAGGGGCACGTAACCTCGACAACGCCAAACTGTTCGTCGATTGGGTACTGTCAAAAGACGCCCAGGAACTGGCGTGGAAGAAGGGCAAGTCCTATCAGATCCTGACCAATACCACCGCCGAAACCTCGCCGAACTCGCTGAAGCTCGACGACCTGAAGCTTATCAACTATGACATGGATAAATACGGTTCAACGGATGTCCGTAAAGCGTTGATCAATAAATGGGTCAGCGAAGTGAAGATGGGTAAATAAGCCCACACGATGACTTCCTGACGTTAAGGTTACGTAGGCCGGGTAAGGCAACGCCGCCCCCCGGCAATCATCGTCACCCTGAATGCCGGATGGCGCTCACGCGTATCCGGCCTACTCGGGATTGAACACCGGAAAACGTATGTCACACACACTTGCACTCCATCCTGTGAAAAAGCGGGATGCGATATTCCTTTGGGTTTTACTCGGCTGGCTGGCATTCGTTCTGCTGCCGAGCTGGAGCCTGGATTACGGTCTGCTGGAGTCCACGAGCGATGAAATCCTCGAGGCCTACGGCTGGTCACGGTTCAATATCAGTTGGCTCTGGTATCTGCTGCCGAGCCTGCTGCTGGTACGCCCGTTCCACGAAGCCAGACGCGAACAGCGCAGCCGCCACACCCTCGATGCGGGCTGGGCGCTGTTGTGTATGGCGTTTATCGTCATCAGCGCCACCGTTGAAGGGCGCGGTTTAGGCTACGCCACTATCGTGCTGTTTGTCGCGCTGGGGGCGATCATGACGCTGGCGCTGACCCGCCTCGAATGGCTGGGCGGCGACCGGTTTGTGATCGGTTCGCTGGTCACTATCGTGGCGCTCATCGGCATCTTTATCGTCTGGCCGAGCATCGCCATTTTCATCCCAATGTTCACCAACGACGCCGGGGAGTTCGCGCCGCTGGCGTTTATGAATGTGCTGTCGCAGGCGCATATCATTCAGGTGATCCTCAACTCTATCGCCCTGTCGATTGCGGTAGGTATCGGCTGTACTTTCTTCGGTCTGGTACTGGCGATTTATACTACCCGCATCGCTCAGCGAAGCGCCATTATTGGGCGTATCTTTTCGATTCTGCCGATCGTCACACCGCCGTTTGTGGTGGGGCTTGGCGTCACGCTGATGATGGGCCGTTCCGGCTATGTGACCGAATTAATGGTCGACTGGTTCGGGTTGACGAACACCAACTGGCTGTACGGATTTACCGGCATCTGGCTGGCACAGGTGCTGGCGTTTACCCCAATGGCGTTTATGATCCTCGACGGCGCGATCAAAACCATTCACCCGTCGCTGGAAGAAGCGTCATATACCCTGCGCGCCAGCCGCTGGCAGACGTTTAACGGCGTGTTTGTCCCACTGCTGAAACCGGCGCTGGCGAACGCCTTCCTGATTGTCATCGTGCAGTCGCTGGCCGACTTCAGTAACCCGTTGGTGCTCGGCGGGAACTTCGACGTGTTGGCAACGCAAATTTACTTCTACATCACCGGCTCACAGCTTGATTACCAGGCCGCCAGTACGCTGGGTGCGTTCCTGCTGCTGTTCTCGCTGCTGGTGTTCTGTGTACAGTACATGTGGATTGGCAAGCGCTCTTACGTCACCGTTTCCGGGAAATCGTACCGTGGCGACGTCCAGCCGCTGCCGGTGACGCTGGTCTGGAGCGTGGTGGCTATTCTGGCGATATGGATTGCCTTTAACGCCCTGCTCTATGGCAGCATTTTCTACGGCAGCTTCACCGTGAACTGGGGCGTGGACTACACCCTGACGCTGGATAACTTCATCAAACTGTTTGGTCAGGGGATGAGCGACGGCGCATGGCCTTCCTTGCTCGACACCCTGCTCTATGCCGGCATTGCCGCGCCGATCACCGCCGCCTTCGGTCTGCTGATCGCCTGGATTGTAGTACGCCAGCAGTTCAAAGGCAAAAAGACCATCGAGTTCACCACCATGTTGTGCTTTGCCGTACCGGGCACCGTGGCGGGCGTTTCGTACATCCTTGCCTTTAACAGCGCTCCGGTATACCTCACCGGCACGGCGGCGATTGTCATTATCTCGATGGTGATGCGTAACGTCCCGGTCGGTATTCGCGCCGGGATCGCCGGACTCGGCCAGATCGATAAATCACTGGACGAAGCCTCGCTCAGTCTGCGTGCCGGGAGCTTACGCACCATCACGCACATTCTGTTGCCGCTGCTGCGCCCGGCCATTCTCTCGGCGCTGATCTACAGCTTCGTGCGCGCCATCACCACCGTCAGCGCGATTGTCTTCCTCGTTACGCCGGACACCCGCGTAGCAACGGCCTACATTCTGAACCGCGTGGAAGACGGCGAGTACGGCGTGGCGATTGCCTACGGGTCGATTCTGATCGTGGTCATGTTGGCGATTATTTTCATCTTTGACTGGCTGATTGGGGAAGCGCGTATTTCCCGGTCTAAAGCCAAAAACCAGGCGTAATGGAGCGCACTATGAGTCAGAAAAATTTCGTTGAACTGCGCAACGTCACTAAACGATTCGGCAGCAACACGGTCATCGACAATATCAATCTCACCATCCCGCAAGGGCAGATGGTGACGCTGCTTGGCCCGTCCGGCTGCGGCAAGACCACCATTCTGCGCCTGGTCGCCGGTCTGGAAAAACCGAGCGAAGGTCAAATTTTTATTGATGGCGAAGACGTCACTCATCGTTCTATTCAGCAGCGCGATATTTGTATGGTGTTCCAGTCGTATGCTCTGTTCCCACATATGTCGCTGGGGGAAAACGTCGGCTACGGTCTGAAGATGCTGGGCGTGTCGCGCGCCGATGTGAAGACGCGGGTGAAAGAGGCGCTGGCAATGGTCGATCTGGAAGGATTCGAGGACCGCTATGTTGATCAGATCTCCGGCGGTCAGCAGCAGCGCGTGGCGCTGGCGCGCGCGCTGATCCTCAAACCGAAGGTGCTGTTATTTGACGAACCATTGAGTAACCTCGACGCCAACCTGCGCCGCAGCATGCGCGATAAGATCCGCGAGCTGCAAAAGCAGTTTGATATCACCTCGCTGTACGTTACCCACGATCAGAGCGAAGCCTTTGCGGTTTCCGACACCGTGCTGGTGATGAACAAGGGGCATATCATGCAGATAGGCTCGCCGCAGGATCTCTATCGCCAACCCGCCTCCCGTTTTATGGCGAGCTTTATGGGTGACGCCAACCTGTTCCCGGCGACCTTCAGCGAAGCCTCTGTTGATATCTTTGGTTATCGCCTGCCTCGCCCGGCGCACTTTGTGGCTCAGGGCACCGGCACCGTTGGCGTCAGGCCGGAAGCGATCACCTTAAGCGATCGCGGAGAGGAGAGTCAGCGCTGTGTGATTCGTCATGTCGCCTATATGGGACCACAGTATGAAGTCACGGTGGAGTGGCATGGACAGGAGATCCTGTTACAGGTCAACGCTACACGCCTGCAGCCGGATGTCGGTGAGACGTACTATCTGGAAATCCACCCGTACGGCATGTTTGTGTTAGCGGATGCGGCATGATGCAATGCCGGGTAAGGCATCAGCCACACCCGGCACAAACTCAACGTTGCGCGTTCAGCGCGGCAATATCCTCTGGCGTGGTGCGACAGCACCCGCCAATCAACTTCGCCCCGGCCGCCTGCCACTGCGGCAGGTAATCCGCCAGGCGCGCACACGATTCATCATGATGATGCCAGCTTTTGCTGCTCGCATCGTAATGCTCTCCGCTGTTCGGATAGACCACCAGCGGCAGCGCCGTTAACCCGTGCAGATGCTGCAAAGCGGCGGTGGCCTGTTGCAGGGCAATACAGTTGATCCCCACCGCCACCGTCTGCGGATAGTGTTCGAGAAACGTCACAACCTCGCGTAGCGGCGTGCCGTCGCTCAGATGCTCGCTGTCGCGCAGGGTAAAAGAGTACCACGCTCGCGCACGCGGATATGCGGTTAACAACGCCGCCAGTGCCTGAATCTCGGCAAAATTTGGTAGCGTTTCGCAGGCCAGCAGATCGACTCCGGCATCCAGCAACGCCTCCACGCGCGGACGGTGAAACGCCTGAAAATCTTCGCCGCTCAGCATGTAATCTCCGCGATACTCCGAACCATCAGCCAGAAATGCGCCGTAAGGCCCAACCGAACCGGCGACCAACAGCGTGCCCGCCTGCGGATTTTCTGCCAGAAACGCCTCACGCGCTTTACGCGCCAGCTCAACACTTTTCCCAATCAGCGCTTTCGCCTGCGCCTCATCAAAGCCGCAGGCGGCAAATCCCGCTGGCGTCGCCTGATAGCTGGCGGTGATGGCGCACTGCGCCCCCGCCCGAAAATAGTCAAGGTGCACTTCGCGGATAAGCTCCGGGTTTTCCAGCAGGATTTTCGCTGACCATAGGCTGTCGGCTAAATGGCATCCACGCGCTTCCAGCTCCGTCGCCAGTGCGCCATCCAGCAACAGGAAATCCTGCTTATCCAGGAGTGCACTTAACGGATTATATTGCGACATGATAAGGCTCCTGTTTTGCGAACGAGAACAGTCACCATAACACAGCGTCAGCGACGGGGATCCGCGCTCGCACGCAATTCCCGACATACCGTCAGCGTTGCACCAGTCGTAAAAACCCGCGCCGGGCGCTTAATGCAGGATCAGGAGTCACAATCAGATACAGAATGGGTCGCCAGCTCATAACACCTCCACTTCATGGGGTTATCTACACTCTGGCAGGGGCAAAGCAGCCTGACACTAAGACAAAAGTAGGAATGCTGTGCTATTGCTCATACCACAACGTGCGGGGCAAGTAAGAGAGAAACAGCCCTCCCGGCAAAAAAGCCGGGAGGGCTGGAGGCACATCATAAGGCTAGAACTGGTATTTGATTCCCAGCACGCCGCTCGTATCGCGAAAACCGTTATGACCCATTTGTTGCGCAACGTTGCCCCAGACGCTCAGGTCCCGGGTCAACCGCCCCTCGACGCCCACCTTCACTTCACCGACGTTTCGACTTCCCTGCAGGGAGGTGCTCGTGTCATTCATCCTGACGCCGTACTGCTTCGAGTTGTGTATCCAGTTCGCCTCGATAAAGGGTTCAAACTCGCGTACGGTTCCTTTTTCCGCGGCGCTTTTACCATTGACGTAAAGACGCATGCCCAGACGGGTCTGAATATTGTTGTCGCCCTGCCCCTGAACCCGCGTGCCGTTTTTCTCTGTATGGTCGTTAGCTTTCACCCCCATCCAGGTGACTTGTGCCTGTGGGCGAAGATACACGTTGCTTTCTATGTCGTCTGCTGCCATGAATGACCCCAGATGGAAGGCGTAACCCGATTCCAGCGACGCCGTCAGCCCCTTGCTTTTATAGCTTTCCTGAGCAATCTCATCACCTTTAACCGTATTGTCAAACCAGTTATAGAGTACCCATGAATCGACATACAGGCCGGTTTTATCCACGGCGTTCTGATACCAGGTTCCGTACAGACCCGCGCTGTAGCCGCTCACCTCACCATGAGAATCGTAGCCTGACAGGCTGTTATGGATGTTGTTATCCTGCTTACCATAGCCTGCCATTACGCCCAACTGATAGCCATCCGTGCCGTTCACACTCCCCTGCAACAACGCGCCGCCGATCTGCACAACAACGCGGTTAGAAGACGATGTGTTCTGATCGTCCGACATCCGCCCCTTGCTGTGCCCGCCTGACGTACGCAGCCACAGACTGGTCATATGCCGTTCCCCGGTAGCAGGGTCGGTATACCAACCTCCCTGACGGTCCTGCAGTCGGGTGTTAAACAGCGTATTCGCTGCCGCCAGGTTGCTGGCATAGCTTCCCCCCTCAGGGCGATAGAGGTTGACCGCATCCGAGGGTTCGCCCGGCGCAGGCCGATCGTTATCAATGACATCAGGGGAATCATCAGGAACAGGCGTGTCCGCCAAATGGGTTAAATACCAGTTATTCCTGTCACTGCCGGAAGCCGTTCCCTGCTTCACGTGATATTCATAGCTTCCCGCCACGATACGACCTCGTTGCACAAAGGCCTCTGGCGTTGAACTGCCGGTCTCAATAATTTTAATCCCTTCATGCAGCAAGGCCCCTGAGCCATTCTCATTGTTAACATGCACATAGGTCGTGCCGGTCGCGTTGCCGGTAATCACCAGCTTATCCGTCAGGCTGTTGTCGCCGCCGAGAACGGTGCCCAGCGAAAGCGTACCGCCATTACCCGCATAGTCACCATTGATGGTCAGTGTATTCCCGGCGCTGGTCACGCTGTTGTTAAGAATGATATTGCCGCTATTCGTCACATTGCCCGTCAGCATGACGTTGAGAGGAGAGGAAGGCGGAACACCATCATCATCAATCAGCAAGGTGCCACGGTTATCCAACGCGTTGACGGTCTGGCTGTTGCCGTTAAGGTTAAGCGTCCCTTCCTCGCCGACGATGACGCCGGAGGTACTGGCAAATGCATTCGACGTGGTCGTCTTCAGCATGCCTTCACTGACAAAAGTCGACCCCGTATAGGTATTTTCCGCTGACAGTATCAGCGTGCCTTCTCCCGCTTTGGTCAGGCTTTTACCATCCCAGGCCGGATTGACCTGCACCGTATTGTCCGCCAGCGCGACGCCGAGATCGAAGGTTCTGCCCTCATCAAGCGTGAACGTTCCGTGCGCATCCGAATCCAGCCCGTTCCAGTACAGAGAGTACTTAATGACTCGAGAACCTGCGTTGATATAAGCAAAGTCCGGCTGGTTCATGCCTGCCACGAGGGCATTACTGTAAGAAAAAGCGCCCGTAATCCCGTTTGTGGTTTCAACCAGAAGAATGTCCTGCATATCCCAGTGGGTAATGTTGGCATTAAGCGAGGCGTTGTCGCCAACAGTAAGCGATGCCGCCTTGAGGCTGACGTCACTGCCAAGGGTGAGCGCTGCCCCATCGGCAAACGAAGCATTACCGGAAAATTCAATCGGCTGTTCAGCCAGCGTCACGCTGGCCGACTGACCCACCGTCAGATTACCGTTGATGGCTCTGTTTGCTTCATCATTACTGACGATCTGCAACGTTGTCGCGCCATCGGCCAGCCTGATATCGCCGGTGATAGTCGAGTCGGTATTCAGTGTCAGCATGTTGTTGCCGCCGCTAAGACTGATAGCCGCGCCAGCTTCGCCACCGCTTGAGTACGGAGCGCCGCCGGTAATCACGCGGTTATTGATTATCGTCAGGTTACTGCCGGATATCGCTGCGCCACCTGCACCGTTAGTGCCACCGTTTCTGCCATTGCTGGCTCGCCCTCCTACAATAGAGCCGCTATTCATAATCGTCAGACTGTCGCCGACGATTCCGGTACCACCGTTACCACCGTTGTTGCTATCACTGCCAGCGCCACCGTAGGATCCCTCGCCACCGACGATCGAACCGCTGGCGATATTGGTTATGGTCAGATGATTACCATATATGCCTGCACCACCGTCTGCGCCGTCGGGGCCTGTTGTCTGACCGCCAGAAAAACCCCCATCACCACCGGTAACCGATCCCGCATTGGTGATTGTCATATTATTACCCAGTATTCCCGCGCCCCCTGCGCTAGGCATCCCGGCACCGCCGGCATCGTCCAGACCGCCATAGCCGCCTTCACCGCCGGTCACGGAACCACCGGCTAAATTGTTAATGGTCATATTGCTGCCGGATATTCCCGCGCCAGCATTGCCGGCATTCTCTCCGTAGCCAAACCCTCCTTCGCCCCCGACAATGGATCCGCCGTTAGTGATTCTCAGGTCGGTACCCGATATCGCATCGCCACCTGCGCTGCCGGATTCGCCTCGCCCCCCCGTAATTGACCCACGGGCAATATTATCAATCACCATATTACTGCCGGATATTCCGGCGCCGGCATTGCCACCTTCAGCCCCATCATAGGCATAGCCCCCTTCGCCACCAAGAATAGCGCCGCTGTTGGTTATGGTCAGCGCAGAACCCGAAATGGCATCGCCTCCCACGCCACTGGAATCGCCTTCACCACCGGTAATACGGTAAGTATTGATAATCGTCAGGTCAGTGCCGGATATTCCAGCACCGCCAATACCGCTCCTACCGCTGTAGTCATCATAACCGTAACTGCCATCGCCTCCGGTGATAGCACCATCGTTGGTGATCATGAGGCTGTTACCTGAGATACCCGCACCGCTAGCGGAATATCTGTCCCCTTCGCCACCGGTGATAGAGCCAGTACGAGAATTGGTTATCGACAGGTCAGAACCCGAGATTCCCACCCCCCCTGTGCCACTGCCGCTAACGCTATAGCTCCCATCACCGCCCGTAATTGCTCCGCCGTTAGTGATGGTTACATTATTACCGGTCATTCCGTCAGCACCGTCGCCGCCAGCGTAGCCATTACCGCCTTTAATCGTGGTGCCGCTGCCAACGCTTACGCTGTTATCCGCCGCGGTCGTTTCCGGGTTCGGCGATAAGACATACCCGGCTCCGGCGCCTTCACTGCCGCCGCTAATCCCGTGAGTCCCTGTGTTGGATTGCGCCGTATAAGGAAATGAGCCATCAACATGAATCGTGGCACCGATTACCAGTCCAGGGGAAATAAAGAGTGAAGCAAGCAATAACGCTATTTTATTTTTATTAAAATGTTGCATAAATAAATCCTTTGTTAGTTTCTACAACATTTAATTCATTTCAATGCATTATTTAGATAATAAATAAGCCTGAAAAAACTAACGAGTAAGAAAAACAGTGAATATTTAAATTATGGAATTTTGCTTAACACTGAATGGGTAGCAAGCATAGTATTTGAAAACTACCGAACTTCCGTTATAGAGTAAATAGCAAAAGAAAAGTAACGAATAATTCTTAAATAAGTTTATGCTTTAACAAATAAGAACATTAACAACACAAAATCAACAAGTTAGTTAGAATTCAAATCGCCATGGCATTAATATAGAGACAATCACTTAAGCAACAGCATCAATTTAATTCTTGATAAAAACAGGCTGTTACCTCTCGTACTCGACAATATAAATCGGTACGTTTATAAATCCTTAAATTTCTTTATTTCATCTGCAACCAATAAATAAGCTGGGAAATGTAGAAGCGGTATTCGGATTTGGCACAAATTCCCTCTATTGGCCCAATCCCATCGGTATTCGCCCATTTGCCCACATTCAGCTTCTGGTCAACACTCTACGATGACACCACTGGCCCCCTCACGTGGAGTATCACCATGAACATTACCCATATTCGCAACGCCACCCAGTTGATTACCTTTGGCGGCAAAACCTTTCTGGTCGATCCTATGCTCGCCCCGCAGGGCGCGTATCCCGGTTTTCCCGGCACAGCGCGAGCCGACATCCGTAATCCGACGGTGGAACTTCCGTGCGACATCGACACCCTGTTACAGGCCGATGCCCTGATCGTCACCCATCTCCATGCGGATCACTGGGACGAGGTCGCCGCAAAGGTCGTGCCGAAAGAGAAGCCGATTTATGTGCAAAACGACAAGGATGCGCAAATCCTGCGGGACCAGGGTTTCAGCCAACTCACCGTACTGACGGACGAGAGCCGATTGGGTGAGGTAACCCTGCGCAAAACGGGCGGTCAGCACGGTTCCGACCGGCTGTACGCCATTCCCGCCATGGCCGAGCGGATGGGCGATGCCTGCGGGGTAATCTTCCAGCATCCGCAAGAAAAAACGCTGTATCTGGTTGGCGATACGATCTGGCGCGATGAGGTTGAAAGCAACTTCATCACCTTCCAGCCGGATGTGGTGGTCCTGAACGCCGGGTTTGCCCACGTGATCGGTTTTGGCGCGATTATCATGGACGCAGAAGATGTGCTGAAAACCCACTTCGTTCTGCCCGACGCGCAGATTGTGGCTGTTCACATGGAGGCGATAAACCACTGCCTGCTAACACGCGCGGCGCTCAGGGAATACGCGCGCGATAACCAGATTGCAGAATGTGTCCGGGTGCCGGAAGATGGAGAAACCCTGACGTTTTAATCCCCAGTCGAGGAGTGGTATGCGCCCTGTTACCGTCGCGATCGTCGCCGTTGAAGATTTTAGTCCGTTTCACTTCTCAGTGCCGTGCATCATGTTCAGTGAAAAAGCGGCAACGAAGAAACGCTTTGAGGTGCAGATTTGCGCAGAAGTCCCCGGCGTGGTCACCTCTGTTGAAGGCTTTTCCGTTACTGCCCGCCAGGGATTTGCAGCGCTGACGGGGGCTGATATCGTGATTGTTCCCTGGTGGGGGACGACCGCGATTCGCCCACCGCAGTCGCTACTCGATGCGCTGGTTCAGGCCCGGCAAAACGGCGCCCAGGTGGTCGGGTTATGCCTTGGCGCATTTGTTCTCGGTTACGCAGGACTGCTCGACGGCAGACGCGCCGCTACCCACTGGGAGTTTGAAGCCGATTTTCAGACGCGTTTTCCCGCCGCGCGCCTGGATATCAACGCCCTGTACGTCGACGATGATGGCATCATCACCTCGGCCGGTACCGCCGCTGCGCTAGACTGTTGTCTGTATCTCATTCGCCAACGGTTTGGCACTTCGGTGGCGAATCAGATTGCGCGCCGGATGATTGTGCCACCGCATCGCGAGGGGGGGCAGGCGCAGTTTATTGCCCAACCGGTGGCGAAAAACACCCAGGATCAACGGATTAACGGCCTGCTGGAGTACCTTCGCCAGCATAGCCACGAACAGCACGATCTGGACTCGCTGGCGCAAAAGGTGATGATGAGTCGCCGCACTCTGACCCGTCATTTTATGAAAGCCACTGGCTCAAGCGTTGCTGAATGGCTGATTGCTGAACGTCTACGCCGCAGCCAGGAACTGCTGGAATCCTCCCGGCTGCCCGTCGAGCGTATCGCCACAGAGGTCGGTTTTCTGTCTCCGGTGACCTGGCGACAGCATTTTAAGTCCCGCTTCGGCGTCAGCCCGGCAGAATGGCGAAAAACCTTTCAGGGTGTAACGCAAGCAGATTCTGAGTGAGAGACCTCACTCATTCCTCTTTCTCACCTTTACAGGCTTTCACCGCACACCGTATCTTCAGCAACCTGTGAACGAACAAACTGCGCAACAGGATGCCTCCATGACCTTCAGCACGAATTCACTCGCCGCCGTACTGGCCCGACGCGACTGGGAAAATCCCGGCGTCACGCAGCTAAACCGTCTGGAGGCGCATCCTCCTTTTGCCAGTTGGCGCAACGCGACTGATGCGCGTCACAATACCGCCTCACCCTCCGTTCGCAGTCTGAACGGTGCGTGGAAATTTATCTGGTTCGCCTCGCCGGAAGCGGTGCCGGAACGTTGGCGTCTGGGCGATCTGGACGATGCCGATACGATCGCGGTGCCATCAAACTGGCAGTTGCTCGGCTATGACGCCCCCATTTATACCAACGTGACCTATCCGATCCCGGTGGATCCGCCGTATGTGCCGCATGAAAATGCGACAGGATGTTATTCGCTCACCTTTACAATCAGCGAAGCTGAAATACGTGATGGACAGACGCGAATTATCTTTGATGGCGTAAATTCCGCTTTTCATCTCTGGTGCAACGGGCTTTGGGTGGGCTACGGTCAGGATAGTCGCCTGCCGTCGGAATTTGATCTCAGTGAGTTTCTGGTCAGCGGTGAGAACCGTCTGGCGGTGATGGTGCTACGCTGGAGCGACGGCAGCTATCTGGAAGACCAGGATATGTGGCGAATGAGCGGCATTTTCCGCGATGTCTCCCTGTTAAACAAACCCGCCACGCAAATCAGCGACTTACGCATCACCACCCACCTCAACGAGGATTTCAGCCGGGCAATCTTTGCCGCCGAGGTCAGAATGCGTGGAGAATGCCGTGACACTCTGCGCGTGACCGTTCAACTGTGGGATGGCGACGAGCTGACGGGCGAAATCACCGCGCCTTTTGGCAGCGAGATCGTTGATGAGCGCGGAGCCTATGGCAATCGCACGACGCTGCGTCTGCATGTCGATCAGCCTTCACTGTGGAGCGCCGAAACACCGCATCTTTATCGCGCAGTTGTGCTGCTCCATACGGCGGATGGCACACTGCTTGAAGCCGAGGCCTGCGATGTCGGCTTTCGGAGGGTGTGCATTGAAAATGGCCTGCTGTTGTTGAACGGTAAGCCACTGCTGATTCGCGGTACCAACCGTCATGAACATCATCCTGAAAACGGTCAGGTGATGGACGAAGAGACGATGGTGCAGGACATCATTCTGATGAAGCAGAACAACTTTAACGCCGTGCGCTGCTCCCACTATCCGAATCATCCGCGATGGTACACACTTTGCGATCGCTATGGTCTGTATGTGGTGGATGAGGCCAACATCGAAACCCACGGCATGGTGCCGATGAATCGCCTGAGCGACGACCCGACCTGGCTGCCCGCCATGAGCCAGCGCGTGACGCGCATGGTGCAACGCGATCGCAACCATCCGAGCATTATTATCTGGTCGCTGGGGAATGAATCGGGTCACGGCGTCAACCATGACGCGCTGTATCGCTGGCTGAAATCAGACGATCCGTCACGCCCGGTGCAGTATGAAGGTGGCGGCGCGGACACGGCGGCAACGGATATAATTTGCCCGATGTATGCGCGCGTCGATCAGGATCAGCCGTTCCCGGCAGTGCCGAAGTGGTCAATCAAAAAATGGCTGTCGCTGCCCGGCGAACAGCGCCCGCTGATCCTCTGCGAATATGCCCACGCGATGGGTAACAGCCTCGGCGGATTCGCCAAATACTGGCAGGCGTTCCGCCAGTACCCGCGCCTGCAGGGCGGCTTCGTCTGGGACTGGGTCGATCAGTCGCTGATTAAATACGATGACGAAGGCAACCCCTGGTCCGCGTACGGCGGCGACTTTGGCGACACGCCTAACGATCGCCAGTTCTGTATGGACGGGCTGGTGTTTGCCGACCGCACGCCGCATCCGTCGTTGTTTGAGGCGAAGCACGCGCAACAGTTTTTCCAATTCACGTGGCTGCCTGGCGCGCAACGTCAGATTGAGGTCACCAGCGAATATCTGTTCCGCCATAGCGACAACGAGATCCTGCACTGGACCCTCGCTCTGGATGGCAACCCAGTTGCCACCGGGGAGGTCACGCTGGATATCGCGCCGCAGGGTCGTCAGCGCATCACCCTGCCGGACATCGCACAGCCTGACGCGGCAGGTCAGCTCTGGTTGACGGTGCGTGTGGAACAACCGCAGGCAACCGCCTGGTCGCCTGCCGGACACATCAGCGCCTGGGAGCAGTGGCCGCTGGAGGAAAAACTGAGCGTCGTATGCTCACCGCGCGCCAGTACTGCGCCACAGCTCAGCGTCAGCGACGCCGCGTTTACCGTCACGCTCGGCCATAAGCGCTGGGAATTCTGCCGCCAGCAGGGCACGTTAACGCAATACTGGATTGGCGATGAAGCCCAGTTACTGACGCCACTGCACGATCAATTTACCCGCGCGCCGCTGGATAACGATATTGGTATCAGTGAGGTGACAAGGATCGATCCTAATGCCTGGGTTGAGCGCTGGAAAGCCGCCGGGCATTACCAGGCGCAGGCGGTGTTGCTGCAATGCGAAGCCGATACCCTTGCAGACGCGATTCAGGTAGCCACCGTTCACGCCTGGCAGTATCAGGGTGAAACCTTGTTTATCAGCCGTAAAGCCTGGCGCATCGACGGCCACGGCGAAATGCAGATCGCCGTTGATGTCGATGTTGCCAGCGGCACGCCGCATCCGGCACGTATCGGTCTGACCTGCCAACTGGCGCAGGAAGCAGAACGGGTGAACTGGCTGGGGCTTGGTCCGCATGAAAACTACCCGGATCGCCTGTCTTCGGCCTGTTTTGACCGCTGGGATTTATCACTGGATGAGATGTATACCCCTTACGTTTTCCCCAGTGAAAACGGCCTGCGTTGCGGTACGCGTGAACTGAAGTACGGTGCGCACGTCTGGCGCGGTGATTTTCTTTTCAACATCAGCCGATTCAGCCAGAAACAACTGATGGAGACCAGCCATCGACATCTGCTACAACCGGAGGCCGGGGCCTGGCTGAATATTGATGGTTTCCATATGGGCGTCGGCGGCGACGACTCCTGGAGTCCTTCGGTGTCGCCGGAATATCAGCTGAGCGCCGGGCGTTATCACTATCGTGTTAGCTGGAGCTAAGTGACTGATGGCGCGACGCTTATCAGGCCTACATGTTGAGTCATTGTAGGCCAGATAAGGCGTTCACGCTGCCCCACCGGGCCATCAGATTACTCCTCCATTGCCTGGCGGATTTGCTGCAGCGCCGCCGGATCGTCAAGCGTGGTGAGATCGCCCGGATCGCGGCCTTCGCAAATGGCCTGGATCGTGCGGCGGAGCATTTTGCCGGATCGGGTTTTCGGCAGTTGCGAAACAAACCAGACGTGGGCAGGACGACCAAAATTGCCAATCTGGCTGTCCACCAACGCCATGATCGCTTTCTCTTCCGAATGCGCCACATCGCGGTCTTCCAGACTGTCGCTCTGTTTGGGAATGACAAACGCTACCGCCACCTGCCCCTTCAGCGCATCTTTTACCCCGACCACCGCCACTTCCGCCACGTTCGGATAGCTGGAGATACTCTCCTCAATTTCCCGCGTGCCCAACCGGTGCCCGGCGACGTTAATCACATCATCCGTGCGCCCCAGAATGAAGTAGTAACCGTCGGCGTCACGAATACCCCAGTCAAACGTGGCGTATACCTGACGATTGAACAGCGACCAGTAGGTATTCACAAACCGTTCATCGTCGCCCCAAATGGTCTGAATACAGCCGGGTGGCAGCGGCCCTTCGATCACCACCATCCCCTTCTCGTTGGCGCCGCAGGGTTCGCCGGTCATCTCATTGAGCAACTGCACGTTATAGCCATACATGGGCACGCCGGGACTGCCGAGGCGCGACGGCCGGTCATCCAGTGCCCGGGCCAGCGCCATAATCGGCCAGCCGGATTCGGTCTGCCAGTAATTATCAACAACCGGCACGCCCAGTGTTTCCGTTACCCAGCTTGCGGTCGGTTCGTCCAGCGGCTCGCCTGCCAGATAGAGCACCTCCAGCGAGGAGAGATCGTGATTGCGGATCTGCGCGGTCGGGAATTTTTTCAGCACGCGAATGGCGGTCGGTGCCGAGAACATCCGGTTGACCTGATATTTCTCGACGATCTTCCACCACACGCCGCAGTCCGGATACGTCGGCAGTCCTTCATACACAATGGTTGCCATCCCTGCCAGGAGCGGTGCGTAGACAATGTAGGAATGCCCGACAACCCAACCGATATCCGACGCACAGAAGAACACGCCCCCCGCTTTGCCGCCAAAAATGGTCGCCATTGAGGTCGCCAGCGCCACGGCATAGCCGCCGACATCGCGCTGCACGCCTTTGGGTTTTCCGGTGGTGCCGGAGGTATAAAGAATGCAGGACGTTTCATTGGATTCCAGCCACGTCACCGGCACCGTGGCGCCGAGATGCTGCTGGCGCAACGTCGCAAAGTCGAGATCGCGACCGGCCACACGCGCCATTTTCGCCAGCCCGCGATCCACCAGTAACACCTGTTTCGGCTGATGTTGCGCCTGCTCGATCGCATCATCGAGCAGCTTTTTATAGGGCAACACTTTACCGCCGCGCGCCCCCGCATCGGCGGAGACAATCAGCACCGGCTTCGCGTCATCGATGCGCGCCGCCACGCTGTGCGAAGCAAAACCGCCGAACACTACCGAGTGGATCGCGCCAATCCGTGCGCAGGCCAGCAGCGTGATATGCGCCTCAGCGATCATCGGCATATATACCAGAACCCGATCGCCGCGCTGCACGCCGAGCGATTGCAGCATTGACGCCACCACGTTCACTTCGTCATAGAGCTGACGGAAGGTAAAGGTGCGCTCCTCTTCGGTCTCGGATGAGATAGCGATCAGCGCCAGCGCATCCGGTTGTTTCTCCAGCCAGCGGTCAATGGCGTTATGACACAGATTGGTGGTACCGCCGCAAAACCAACGGGCAAACGGCGGATGGCTGTGATCCAGCGTGCGGATAAACGGCTGCTGCCAGTCAATCCGCCGGGCCTGTTCGGCCCAGAATGATTCCGGTTGCGTAACAGAACGCTGATAAAATTCGCTAAAAGACATAACGCTCTCCTGTTGAACTTACGCCTGATGAAGCGGGTTCTAGATGACATAAAGGTCCATGTACTCATTGACCGGCATCTGCTCCAGGCGAGTTCTGTCCAGGGAGACCTCCAGGATGCGCTGCTGTTGGCGAGTCGGGAACTGGCGCGCCAGGTTAATTTTGAATTTTTCGATCAGTTTCGGGATCCCGTCGGTACGGCGACGTGCATGGCCAATCGGGAACTCCACGACCACCTCGTCAAACTGTGAACCGTCAGTGAATTCCAGGGTGATCGCATTGGCGATGGCGCGTTTTTCCGGATCGTGATAGTCCGCGGTAAACGCCGGATCTTCAACACAACGGATCTTCTCGCGCAGGGAATCGATTCGCTTGTCCTGTGCCACGCCGTCCTCATAATCCGCCGCCGTTAAGCGTCCGAACAGCAGCGGGATCGCCACCATATACTGAATACAGTGATCGCGATCGGCCGGGTTATTCAGCGGCCCCTGCTTATCAATGATGCGAATGCAGGCTTCGTGGGTGCGAATGGTCACTTTTTCGATATCCGCAGCGCTTTTACCTGCTGCCTGCATTTGCGCGTACAGCGTCATTGCCGCTTCAACCGCCGTCTGAGAGTGGAACTCCGCCGGGAACGAAATTTTGAACAGCACGTTTTCCATTACGTAGGAGCCGTATGGACGCTGGAAGCGGAACGACTCGCCTTTGAATGAGACGTCATAAAACCCCCAGGTTTTCGCCGTCAGCGCTGACGGATAACCCATCTCACCGGTTTTCGCCATCAGCGCCAGACGCACCGCGCGCGAGGTCGCATCGCCCGCCGCCCAGGATTTACGCGTGCCGGTATTCGGCGCATGGCGATAGGTGCGCAGCGACTGTCCGTCGACCCACGCCAGCGATACCGCGTTGAGGATCTCATCACGCGTTAGCCCCAGCATTTCAGCCACCACGGCGGTGGAGGCCACTTTGACCAGCAGAACGTGGTCAAGCCCCACGCGGTTAAAGGCGTTTTCCAGCGCGATACAGCCCTGAATTTCGTGGGCCTTAATCATTCCGGTCAGCACGTGTTTCATGGTCAAAGGCGCTTTACCCGCCGCGACCGCGTTGCGTGAGAGCCAGTCCGCTGTCGCCAGGATCCCGCCGAGGTTATCGGAAGGGTGGCCCCACTCCGCCGCCAGCCAGGTGTCATTGAAGTCGAGCCAGCGGATCATCGCGCCAATGTTAAACGCGGCCTGTACCGGGTCGAGCTGAAACTGGGTACCCGGCACGCGCACGCCGTTGGGCACCACGGTCCCAGGAACAATCGGCCCCATCAGCTTTTTACAGGCCGGATATTCCAGCGCTTCCAGACCACAGCCCAACGTATCAAGCAGGCAGTAGTGGGCGGTGTCATACGCCACCGTTGACGCTATCTCGTAGTTGACGACGTAATCCACGATATCAACGATTTCACGATCGAATTCCGGGCGAACATTTAAAATTTGAGCGGACATAAGGTACGTTTCCTGTTTTTTTATCTTTAGAGGTAATGAATTACTGACGCTGATCGATCGGCACAAACTCACGATCGTCCGGGCCGGTATAGTTGGCGGAAGGACGAATGATTTTGTTGTCCTGGCGCTGTTCAATAATGTGTGCCGCCCAGCCGGTGACGCGGGCGATAACAAACAGCGGGGTAAACATTTCGGTGGGAACGCCCATCATGTTGTAGGAGACCGCCGAGAACCAGTCGAGGTTAGGGAACATCTTCTTCGTCTCCCACATCACCTCTTCCAGACGATCGGCAATGTTGTACATCTTCAGCGAGCCCCCCTCTTCGGAAAGCTGCTTCGCCACACGTTTGATGACCTGATGACGCGGATCGGCAATGGTATAAACCGGATGACCAAAACCAATCACCACTTCTTTGTTTTCCACGCGCTTACGGATATCGGCTTCGGCTTCGTCCGGCGTTTCGTAGCGCTGCTGAATCTCCAGCGAGACCTCATTCGCCCCGCCGTGTTTCGGACCGCGCAGTGCGCCAATCGCGCCGATAATGGCCGAGTAAACATCCGATCCGGTGCCGGCAATCACGCGGCTGGTAAAGGTGGAGGCGTTGAACTCATGCTCGGCGTACAACACCAACGAAATGTGCATTGCTTTTTCCCAGCTCTGCGTCGGTTTTTCGCCGTGCAACAGGTGCAGAAAATGGCCGCCGATAGAGTCGTCATCGGTTTCTGGCTGAATACGCTCGCCGTTGTGACTGTAGTGATACCAGTAGAGCAGGATGGAACTGAGCGAGGCCAGCAGCTTATCGGCAATATCACGCGCGCCGGAAACGGTGTGCCCCTCTTTTTCCGGCAGCGTACAACCCAGCGCCGATACACCGGTGCGCATCACGTCCATCGGATGCGATGCCGCTGGCAGCGCTTCCAGTACGGTACGGACGTTAGCCGGTAATCCGCGCAGCGCTTTGAGTTTACTTTTGTATGCCTGAAGTTCGTCACGGGTCGGGAGTTTGCCGTGAATCAGCAGATGCGCGACTTCTTCAAATTCGCACTGCCGGGCGAGATCGAGAATATCGTAGCCGCGATAGTGCAGATCGTTGCCGCTTTTGCCGACGGTGCACAGCGCGGTATTGCCCGCCGGTACGCCGGACAGCGCGACGGATTTTTTAGGCTTAATAACATGGGTATTATTTTGCAGGATCGTTGTGTCGCTCATGTTGTCCTCATCATTATTGTCATATGTAGGGTACTGAGGGTTTTCGTCCAGGCCTGATAAGGCGTAGCCGCCATCCGGCCTACTTGATATACAACGCGTCGAGCTTCTCTTCGTACTGGTAGTAATTGATGCTTTCATACAGTTCGTTACGGGTCTGCATGATGTCGATAACGCTCTTTTGCGTCCCTTCCTGGCGCAGCACGTTGTAGACCTTTTCAGCAGCCCGGTTCATGGCGCGGAATGCCGAGAGCGGATAGAGCGCCATCGCCACGTTCGCACTGCGCAGTTCGTCGGTCGTGAACAACGGCGTAGCGCCAAATTCGGTGATATTGGCAAGAATCGGCACCTGGACTGCATCGGCAAACTGGCGGTACATCGAAAGCGCCGTGATCGCCTCCGGGAATAGCATGTCGGCGCCCGCTTCGACATAGGCCTGCGCACGATCGATCGCTGCGTCTAACCCTTCCACCGCCAGGGCATCGGTACGCGCCATGATCACAAAGTGGGGATCGGTACGGGCATCCACCGCCGCACGAATGCGATCGACCATCTCCTCTTTCGAAACAATCGCTTTATTCGGACGATGGCCGCAGCGCTTGGCGCCAATCTGATCTTCGATGTGTAGCGCCGCCGCCCCGGCTTTGATCATCGACTTGACGGTGCGCGCAACGTTAAACGCCGACGAACCAAAGCCGATATCAGCATCCACCAGCAGCGGGAGCGGACAGACGTCGGTGATGCGGCGAATGTCGGTCAAGACGTCGTCCAGGGTGGAGATGCCCAGATCCGGCAGTCCCAGCGAACCGGCCGCGACGCCGCCGCCCGAAAGATAAATCGCCTGATACCCGGCGCGCTGGGCCAGCAACGCATGGTTGGCGTTGATGGTGCCGACGATTTGTAAGGGGTTTTCTTTGGTGAGTGCAGCGCGAAATGCCTGACCCGGAGAATCCAGAGACATAGTCCATCCTCGTGTTATCAACTTGTAACTAACCGTTGATTCACATAAAGCAAGGGCTATGCCAAAGGCGCTTTGAAAGAGAGTGTTTTAAATAACCATCGATATAACAATAAGATAAACCACAGCATACCGCGATAAGCGAAAAAAAGCGTGTCAGCTAACGTTTCATGAAACGTCCCGACCGGTTTCATTGCAACAATTATGAAACAAGACTACACCCATTACTCTGTCCTTTTATTTTGGGTTGGCTATGGCGACGACAACGCTTCCCCCGCGGGTGAATGATGACAAACCGGTTATCTGGACGGTCTCGGTAACGCGACTGTTCGATCTGTTTCGCGACATCAGCCTGGAGTTTGATCATCTGGCGACCATCACCCCCATCCAGCTCGGTTTTGAAAAAGCGGTCACCTATATCCGTAAGAAGCTGACCACCGAACGCTGTGATGCGATCATCGCCGCCGGATCGAACGGCGCGTATCTGAAAAGTCGCCTGTCGATACCGGTTATTCTGATCAAACCCAGCGGGTTTGACGTTCTGCAGGCGCTGGCAAAGGCCGGAAAACTGACCGCCTCCATTGGCGTGGTGACCTACCAGGAGACACTCCCCGCGCTGATGGCTTTTCAAAAAACCTTCAACCTGCAACTGGAACAACGCAGCTATATCACCGAAGAAGACGCGCGCGGGCAGATTAACGAGTTGAAAGCAAACGGCATTGACGCGGTGGTTGGCGCGGGACTGATTACCGATCTGGCGGAAGAGGCAGGCATGACCGGTATCTTTATCTATTCCGCCGCCACGGTGCGTCAGGCCTTTAGCGATGCGCTGGACATGACCCGCCTGACCCAACGTCGCCACGGTCATTATGCCTCCGATCAGGCGCTGCGCACCCGCTATGGGCTGGGGGATATTCGTGGCGAGTCCGCACAGATGGAACAGGTGCGCCATACCATTATGCTGTATGCCCGTTCACCCGCCTCTGTCCTGATTCAGGGGGAAACCGGCACCGGGAAAGAACTGGCAGCCCAGGCCATTCACCGCGAGTTTTGTACGCGTCCTGGCACGCGCGGCGACAAAACGGCGCATCCGTTCGTCGCGGTGAATTGCGGGGCGATCGCCGAATCGTTGCTGGAAGCGGAGCTGTTTGGCTACGAGGAAGGCGCCTTCACCGGATCGCGACGCGGTGGTCGTGCCGGGCTGTTTGAAATCGCCCACGGCGGAACGCTGTTTCTCGATGAAATCGGCGAAATGCCGTTGCCGCTGCAAACCCGACTGCTGCGCGTGCTGGAAGAAAAAGAGGTCACCCGGGTGGGTGGACATCACCCCATTCCGGTGACAGTGCGGGTGATTAGCGCCACCCACTGCAATCTGGAAGACGAGATGAAACGCGGGCAGTTTCGTCGCGATCTGTTTTATCGCCTGAGTATTTTACGTCTGTCGTTACCGGCTCTACGGGAGCGCCCCGCCGATATCCTGCCGCTGGCGGAAGGTTTTTTAAAACAATCGCTGGCCGCGCTCTCCGTACCATTTACCGAGTCGGTGCGCGCCGGACTGGCGCACAGTGCCGGTGCGCTGTTGCACTATCAGTGGCCGGGAAATATTCGCGAATTGCGCAATATGATGGAACGGCTGGCACTGTTTTTAAGCGTTGAACCGATGCCACAACTGAATGAACATTTATTACAGCAGATACTGCCGGAACTGGCGGAGAACGAATCGCCGTCATCCCCTTCGCCTTCCGCTACGCCACAGCAGGTGCTGGCGCAGTTTAACGGCGATAAGCGCGCCGCCGCGCGTTATCTGGGGATCAGCAGAACCACATTCTGGCGACGGCTGAAGGAATGAACGGCCGGATGGCGACACACAGCGTCTTACCCGGCCTACACATTTCACCAGGCCAGCGCCATCCGGCACGCTTACGAATTACTTTTTCTTGTAGATATTGGCAGTGCCATGAATTTTGTTGTCGGTTTGACCGGAAGTCAGCACGACCACATCAGCCCCTTTCTCATCCGCTTTTTTGAGCAGATCTTCTTTCGCATCCTGAGTGGACGTTTCATTGCTGGTATTGATGTTGCCAATCAGGGTGTACTGCGACTCCACCTTCTCAAACTCAGCTTTTGTTAACAGCTCCGCTGCAAACGCATTTGTCGCCACAAAAGCCAACGCACCAATCAAGAGTTTATATCCAGTTTTCATAGAGAAGCTCCAGGTTATGTTATGACGCTATCATCACCGCTGAATCCATGCCGCTGTTCAGGGATGATTAATAACTAGTTCAGCTTCCAGAAAAAATCCAGAGGCCTTTCAGTGATAGGTTGCTTTTGTGGTTTCGGCCTGTTCAGTACTTTTTTGCATACTACGGTAAAGTTAAGTCACTTTCTGCATATAAATAAAATAATGACCGATACCCCCGTCTTTTAATAAATCTCTCATTATTGCGTAAATATGCATAACCCTGTTCAGAACAACTCCACTTAAGATTATTATCAAAACCCTTTCCAACTTATTGGCAATAATCTTAATATCGACAAAAAACATTCAGATTAATACCAATGTAAAAATTGACGTTCATCAAAACAATGATAATTAGCCAGCCTAGAATTCTTAAAAAACATTATCCCCGTCCGCAATTAAACATATTAAAGCGATACTCACACTAATGTTAATCCTTCGCATCTATTCAGTCTACCTTATCAAAAGCCTCGCCTATCCTGTTGTTTTCCGACTTATATTTGCATTATTCCTGGAGGGATAGCCAAAAACAATAAACATTTGTAATCAAATAATTAGCCATCACTTAAATATTTTCACTCTGTTAACGACGGTTAATAGACTCAGCCTATCAATATCGAATGCAAGCCTGCGGCAAAACGATTACGCTATATCGCCAACGGCAAATAATATTAAAAATCATCAGAATTTTATTTGCATGAGCAACCCGACAAATAGCCGTGTATTCAGCACTGGCTTTTCTGGCTTATGCCTGGATGTAATATTTAAATCTTAAGGAAGAGTCAATATATGAAAATAAATGCACAGTGTTTCCCTGAAACTCTATTAGCCATTGCAATTTCCATGGCTTTAACGTCCACTGCGGTAGCCAATAATAATATTTCCCCACCAACAGGTGTGGGGGATACTGTCATTATTAATAATGGACAAAATATTACGCTTTCCGCCACGGAAAATACCGACCCCGCATGGAATAACTTCCGCAGTCTTTGGGTGGGTGATAACTCCGACGGCTCACTGCTGATCGATGGTCGGGCTATCACCACCGCCGCCGGTATGATCGGTAATGGCGCAAACGGCAGCGTGACGCTGACGAATGGTGCGACCTGGACACTGGGCAATTTGAATCTGGTACTCGGGACCCATGATGGTTCAGGTACGCTGCTGGTGAATAACGGCAGTAAAATCAGCGGCATTGATGAATTACGTATTGGAGAATATGCTGCAAACGCGCAGGGAACGGTTACCATCGATGGAGCAAATTCGTCCGTCTCTTCCGTCTGGAGCGTGGTCGGCGATCAGGGGCGCGGTAACCTGGTGATTACCCGCGGCGGAACCCTCTCCTTAAGCGAACACATGAACATTGGCTACGTCGGCAATACGAGTAACACCAGTCGTAATGGCTACGGTGTCGCCCTCGTGGACGGTGAAAACTCGCTGCTGGATGTGACGGAAGGTTTTTACCTCGGGGGGTTCGCAACAACACCCAATGACGCCACCGGGATCCTCACCGTCAGCAACGGCGCAACGGTCCGCTCGGGTAACTTAATCTGGCTGGCAGTGGGAGAAGGCAGTACCGGCATCCTGAATATTGGCGGCGCAAAGGGCGAAGCACAACAGGCTGCGGGAACACTGGACCTGCCGTGGCTCTACCTTGGCAACACCAGCGGTATGAGCACGGCAGAGCTCAACTTTAATCACAACAGCGACGACTTCGTACTCTCGGCCAAAATCACAGGTATTGGCGAAGTCAACCATTTCGGCTCCGGGACGACCACGCTGACAGGCGCTAACACCTATCAGGGCCCTACCCACGTCGCAAATGGTACATTGCGCGCCGGGGCAGAAAATACCCTGAGTGCAAGATCCGATTACCGCGTGGACAGCGGCGCGCAGCTGGATCTTAACGGCTATTCACAGACGCTGAATTCGCTGGAGCTGGCAGGCACAGCGATACTCTCTTCCCCGTCGCAAGTGCAAGCAGCCTTTAGCCCAACCCTGTTGACAATTAACGGTGATTACACCGGAAACAACGGCTTGCTGGCCTTGCGCACTGTGCTGGGTGATGACCTGTCGCCAACGGATAAGCTGATTGTGAAAGGTGATACCCACGGCATCACGCGCGTCAGCGTCAGTAACGCGGGCGGTAACGGAGCCGCGACGATTGAAGGTATCCGTATTATCGACGTTGAAGGGACTTCAAACGGTACCTTTGTGAAAGAAGGCCGTATTGTCGCAGGCGCATATGACTACGACCTTGTGAAACGAGACAACCAGAACTGGTCGTTGACCAGCCTGGCCTTGCCAGAACCGGTTCCACCAACTGAGCCGAAAGAACCCGTAATTCCAGAGTCTCCGACACCTGAAGGTCCGCACCAGTATCGCCCGGAAACCGGCAGCTATCTGGCGAACACCCTTGCCGCCAACACGCTGTTCACCACCCGGCTTCATGATCGTCTGGGTGAAACCCAGTACACCGACGCGTTAACCGGCGAACAGAAAGTCACCAGCCTGTGGATGCGCCACATCGGCGGACATAACCGCTTCAAGGACGGTTCCGGACAGATCAGCACCCAGAGCAACCGCTACGTGATGCAACTGGGCGGGGATATCGCGCAATGGAGCACCGACGGTCTGGATCGCTGGCATCTGGGTCTGATGGCCGGTTACGCCAACAGCAAGAGCCGCAGCCACTCCAGCCTTACCGGATACTCATCCCGCGGGGAAATCAGCGGCTACAGCGCCGGTCTGTACGGTACCTGGTATGCCAACGACGCCGATAAAACCGGTGCGTATGTCGATGGCTGGATGCTCTACAACTGGTTTGACAACACCGTGTCCGGACAGGGTCTGGCGTCTGAAAAGTATGATTCAGACGGCATCACCGCCTCTGTCGAAACAGGCTACACCTGGAAACTGGCCGAATTCAGCGAGCGTAACGCGCTGTACATCCAGCCTAAAGCGCAAATCACCTGGATGGACGTGCAGGCTGATACGCACGTTGAGAAAAATGGCACCCGGGTGGTGGATAAAACCGACGGCAACCTGCAAACGCGTCTTGGCGTCAAAGCCTACCTGCAAGGCCATAACGCCATGGATGACGGCAAAGACCGCACCTTCCAGCCGTTTGTCGAAGCCAACTGGCTTCACAACACCCGTAGCTACAGCGTGAAGATGGATGACATCAGCAACGACGTGAAAGGCAACCGCAATATTGGCGAACTGAAAGTGGGCGTTGAAGGCCAGCTTAGCCAGCGTCTGCAACTGTGGGGCAACGTCGCCCAGCAAATTGGCGACAACGGCTACAGCGATACTCAGGGAATGTTAGGCATCAAATATAGTTTCTGATCGCCCAAACAAAAAATGTCCTGCAAAGGCCGGACATTTTTTTCTTTATTACAAATAAAAATAAGTCGTTAATCTCACGGAGAGTCATAAATGACATATATAAAATGGAAATGTCTTGTACCTGTCGTGGTGGGAAGTTCGTTTCTCGCCTCACCGTTTGTCTTATCGGCCGAGTTGGAAAATAAGACCTTCACCAGTTCGATTTCGTCTATTAGCAGTGGAACCCACACCGTTAGCCTCGGTGATGTAACCCTGGACGCCAGCGGTTACACGGGCAGCGCCAGTTACCAACGCGCGCTAATCAATACCCTGAACGGTGCAGTGAACATTAATATCAGCGACGGGAATACCCTGACACTAAGAGGTTTTAATAATAACACGACAGACGAACGTGCAACGCTGCATGCTTACAAGCGAGATACACTCAGCGGCACAATGACATTCACTGGCGGCAATATTGTCGTCAGTAATGAGGTCAAAAATAGTTACGCCGATATTTACGGTTTATTTGCCGGGCCAGGTGGTAAATTTGATTTCAAAAGCGACGGCGATAATAAAGTTAATTTGACTGTACTGATGCCGCAGGCGGGATATGTCAGCACCCACCGCTGGGGGATTGGTTTGTATAACGGTGAGCTGGCCTTTGATGGTGGAAACTTTGTCATCAATGTTGACGGCGATCCGGGCGACAACTCTATCGACCGTCGCGTGGGGATGGTTCTTGCCGCAGGAAGTGATGTGGATATCAAAGCCGATCGTATTGATATCGATGCCAATGAACTGGCCTTACAGTTTGCCGCAAGGGCTGGCGCGAGCACGAGTAACACTGCTTATAACGTGATTAATACTGCCAAATTTGAAGCTGACTACATCACTCTGAAAGGCAGCCAGGGTATCCTGGCGGCGCTCCCCTACGCCACTTATGGGACGAGAAATAGCATCGAATTTACGGGGCTGGCGAAGATTGAAGCGCTCTCACGTGGTGATGAAAATAACCTCTTTGGTGAGGCTGGCGGTGGCCGGGCACTTGACCTGATGGCAACGGATATCATCTTCAACAGCAATGCAATCATCGTCGGCGAGAACCTGACTTACCTGGGCAACCGACCCGGTTACGAGCATGAATTCGCAGGTTGGATCGACCCGTACTGGATGCGAACCATCTCCCTGACTGACCAGTCGTCGCTTATCGCAAAAGGCGATTTTCTGCTGACCAGCAACGGTGGATATTACAACACAGGCCTTTACCTTTGGAAAAGTGAGGCGCAGTTTCAGGGTAAAACCGCTATTACTATGCAAAATGGCGTCGATACCGCACGAGCGGTTTATGCTTATGATGGCGGCAGTAACACCACAAAAGTTGAATTCCAGGATGATTTAGGCATCTCACTGTCTGATACGCACGCCAACTATGTGGCGGGTATCGAAGCCGCGGCGGGTGGTATTGTCGATGTGCAGAAAGGTCTGCTGATGACGGATAACAGCGATCCCACCTGGTCCCTGCTCTCCCGTGGAGCAAACAGCCTGATCAACGTGAATTCATTAGAAACCGGCACGGTACAGGTCATTGGCGACATTGGCGCAATTAACGATGCCACGCTCAATATGGTACTGAATAACGAAAACTCATTCCTGACGGCCACCAGCTATACCGCTACGTCTGGCTCAACCAGCAACGGTATTGTTAACCTGGATCTTTCCAACCAGGCCGTGTGGAATATGACCGGTAGCTCTCATGTCACCGACATCACCTTTGATAATGGGACTGTCAATTTCCTGCCTCCGGAAAGCAGCGGTGTGTTTAAGACTCTGACTGTAGAAGGTAATTTCTACGGCGGCGGAACACTGAAAATGAACACGACACTGGGTGGCGATGATTCTCCCACCGATAAACTTATCGTGGAAGGCGACACGTCCGGTAATACGCTGGTTGCGGTGAATAATATCGGCGGTACGGGCTCGCAAACGGTGAACGGTATTGAAATTGTCGAAGTGTATGGCGATTCCGCAGGTACTTTTGCCAAAGCCGGACGTATTGTCGCGGGGGCTTATGACTATGATGTGGTGAAAAAAGGCAGCAACTGGTATCTGACCAATACCTTCATCACTGACCCAGTGCCGGAGCCTACTCCCGATCCCGCCCCGACACCGGCCCCAACGCCACAGCCGGAAGGAGAGAAAACCTATCGCCCGGAAACCGGCAGCTATCTGGCGAACACCCTTGCCGCCAACACGCTGTTCACGACGCGTCTGCACGATCGTCTGGGCGAAACCCAGTACACTGACGTCTTTACAGGCGAGCAGAAGGTTACCAGCCTGTGGATGCGTCATGTCGGTGGGCATAACCGCTTCAAAGACGGTTCCGGACAGATCAGCACCCAGAGCAACCGCTACGTGATGCAACTGGGCGGCGATATCGCGCAATGGAGCACCGACGGCTTCGATCGCTGGCATCTGGGTCTGATGGCCGGTTACGCCAACAGCAAGAGCCGCAGCCACTCCAGCCTGACCGGATACTCATCCCGTGGGGAGATCAGCGGCTACAGCGCCGGTCTGTACGGCACCTGGTATGCCAACGACGCCGATAAAACCGGTGCGTATGTCGATGGCTGGCTGCTCTATAACTGGTTTGACAACACCGTGTCCGGACAGGGTCTGGCGTCTGAAAAGTATGACTCGGACGGTATCACCGCCTCTGTCGAAACAGGCTACACCTGGAAACTGGCCGAATTCAGCGAGCGTAACGCGCTGTACATCCAGCCTAAAGCGCAAATCACCTGGATGGACGTGCAGGCTGATACGCACGTTGAGAAAAACGGCACCCGGGTGGTGGATAAAACCGACGGCAACCTGCAAACGCGTCTTGGCGTCAAAGCCTATCTGCAAGGCCATAACGCCATGGATGACGGCAAAGACCGCACCTTCCAGCCGTTTGTCGAAGCCAACTGGCTTCACAACACCCGCAGCTACAGCGTGAAGATGGATGACATCAGCAACGACGTGAAAGGCAACCGCAATATTGGCGAACTGAAAGTGGGCGTTGAAGGCCAGCTTAGCCAGCGTCTGCAACTGTGGGGCAACGTCGCCCAGCAAATTGGCGACAACGGCTACAGCGATACGCAGGGAATATTAGGACTGAAATACAGCTTCTGACTTTCTACCACCCGTGGTAACACGGGTGGTTTTCTTCCCTCGCCTCCCTTTGTGATCCCATTCGCATCCCTCAGATTTTGTTGTAAATAAGATGGAGTGACGTTATCCAGCTCAGGGAAATGTGGTTTATGGAACCTCTACATGCGGTTTTCCTCACCGTCAGCCTGTTCGTGTTAACCTTCTTCAACCCCGGCGCCAATCTGTTTGTGGTCGTGCAAACCAGTCTGGCCTCCGGACGGCGCGCAGGAGTATTAACTGGTCTGGGCGTTGCGTCAGGTGACGCTATCTATTCCGGGCTGGGGCTGTTTGGCATGGCGACACTGATCACCCAGTGCGAGGCGGTATTTTCGGTGATCAAAATTGGCGGCGGCGCGTATCTGCTGTGGTTTGCCTGGAACAGTATGCGTCACCAGGCCACACCGCAGATGCCAACGCTGCAGCAACCCGTTAGCGCGCCATGGACCGTGTTCTTTCGTCGTGGCTTACTGACCGATCTGTCAAATCCGCAAACCGTCCTGTTTTTTATCAGTATCTTCTCCGTTACGCTGAGTGCCGACACGCCCATGTGGGCAAGGATGATGGCCTGGGCCGGGATTGTGCTCTCTTCGGTTATCTGGCGCGTCTTTCTGAGCCAGGCCTTTTCGTTGCCTGCCGTGCGTCGGGCATACGGCAGAATACAGCGCGTCGCCAGTCGCATCATCGGCGCGATAATTGGCCTGCTGGCGTTACGTTTAATTTATGAAGGGATTACGCATCGGTAACATACTGTTTAGAGAGAGGATTTCATACCCATACTGCCGGATGGCGATGCGTTGCGCCTTATCCGGCCTACAGGTTTTTTGCCTGGCCGGGTAAAGCGAAACCGCCTCCCGGCACTTTGCATCAGAACGACGCTTTAATACCGATCATCGCTGAAGTGTCGCTGTAGCCGTTGTTACCAACCTGCTGAGCGACGTTGCCCCACAGGGCGACGTTCTTCGTCAACTGGCCTTCAACCCCGGCTTTCAGTTCGCCAATATTGCGGGCGCCTTTCAGATTCACATTTTCACCGTTCATTGCGACGCCAAAGTCTTTGCTGTTGTGGATCCAGTTGGCTTCGACAAACGGCTGGAAGGTGTGGTCTTTGCCGTCGTCCAGTGTGTTGTGGCCCTTGCCGAACAGACGGACGCCGACGCGGGTCTGGATGTTGCCATCGCCGTTACCTTCAACGCGGGTACCGTTAACTTCTTTGTGCTCATCTGCCTTCACGCCCATCCAGGTGATCTGGGCTTTTGGCTGAATATACAGCGCGTTACGCTCGCTGAGTTCGGCCAGTTTCCAGGTGTAGCCGGATTCGACAGAGGCGGTGAAGCCCTTCGAATCATACTCTTCAGATTCGACGTCACGACCAGAAACGGTGTTATCAAACCAGCTGTACTGCGCCCAAGTATCGACATACGCGCCTTCGTGCGTCGCGTTGTCCTGCAGCCAGGTGCCGTACAAACCAACGCTGTAACCACTGATGCGGCTGTCGGCCCGGTTACCGTTACGCTGGTTTTCGGCGCGCGCTTTCTGGTTCGCATAACCGGCCATCAGACCCAGATGGTAGCGGTCAGTGTTGTCCGAAGACCACTGCGCAATGTCGCCGCCCAGTTGCATGACATAACGGTTGGCCTGCATATCCAGTTGACCACTGCTGTCTTTCTGACGGGTATGACCGCCCACGTTACGCAGCCACATACTGGTGACGGCTTCTTCGCCGGTCAGCGCGTCCACGTAATGCGTTTCGCCCAGACGATCCTGCAAACGGGTATTGAACAGCGTGTTCGCCGCCTGCAGGTTCATGCCGTACAGACCGGCTTCCGGACGCACCGCGTGTTCGCGCGGCGTCGGAGCTGGCGGCTGCGGATCGGTAGGATTCAGAGGATCCAGCGGAGTAACCGGAGACAGGGCGCTGCTCAGATACCAGTTTTTATTATTCTCGCCTTCACCGCGATGCAGGGTGTAGTCATACGCACCGGCCACGATACGGCCATTTTGTGTAAACACACCGTCAGAATTGCCGCCAACGCTAATCAGTTCGATGCCCGACGTCGTCAGACCGCCCGCGCCCCCGGCGTTCAGTACTTTAACGTTCGTGGTGCCGGAGGTGTTGCCCGCAACGATCATCCGGTCAGTCGGTGAGCTGTCATCGCCCAGTTGGGTGTTCATCACGAGATTACCGTTAGTGCCTGTGTAATCACCGTCCACTGTCAGGGTTTTGAAGCTCGCGGTATCACGCGTCAGAATACGACGCTTTGTGGCGGCTGGCATAAAGGTCAGCGTGGAGTCATTCAGCGTCAGGTTGGTGAGCTGAGAACTTTTGGTCATGTTCCAGGCCGAGCCGTCGGCCAGCGACAGGTTATTCACTGCATTGCCGCTGGTGACCATCCCGCCGACGAAACGCGACTGGTTAATCGCATTCACATCAACCACGGCGGAATCCAGGGCTTCAATCGTCCCGACAACGTCTATTTTCTGCGGGTTAATCGTCACACGGGAGTCGGCATTTTCCGCCAGAATGGCAGTGGCATCCGGGTCGTTGTAGCTAACCCCCATCTGTACCCCACCGTTCAGCGTGATTTCGCCGCCCTTGTCCGCACGGACGTAGTTCCAGCTCCCGCTGCGGGTAGTATCGACAACATCAATGTTCAGACGACCATTAATGTCGATTTTACCCGCCGTGAGCGCATCTTCTTTACTGGCCCGAATGCCGGTACCGGTTGTTTGCTGATGCCCCTGAGTATCCAGCGTGATATTCAGGTCGTTACTGGTAAACTGCGAAGCGCCCACGGACTCGACACCACTGAGAACCGTACTCTCCGCGCCTGACTTCAGCAGCAGGCTCGTCTTTCCTGCCATGGTCACATGTGCATCCAGATCAACGCCGGTGAGACCATCTGAAACCCAGATCCCGGAAATCACGCCATTCGCATCGTTCACGGTGACATCAATAGCGGTGTCGCCCAACGCTTCAACGTCAGCCCCGTTAGAACTGATACCGTCCGCATACTGATCGGCGACGGATGTAATCGTGGCATTTTTATAACGAATCAGTGAACGGTCGGCATCCACACTGGATTCCGAATCGAGGCCGACGGCGTAGAATGTCCCCTTACTATTGACGATCAAATTTTCAGCGTTGATTTTCGATCCCGACTTTGCATAGATCGCGAAATTCTTCCCATTCGCCCCGGTCACCGCAGAATTAACCGTGGTGGTGCCGGTTAAGGTAAAGACGCCATTGTGTTTATTGCCCAGAATGCCCGCAATATCTTTGCCATCACGCTT
The DNA here is from genome assembly GCF_002934585.1 of Citrobacter sp. CFNIH10. NCBI lineage: Bacteria > Pseudomonadati > Pseudomonadota > Gammaproteobacteria > Enterobacterales > Enterobacteriaceae > Citrobacter > Citrobacter sp. CFNIH10. Next base: position 2,432,699 of record NZ_CP026216.1, on the reverse strand, counting down.
TTGACTCATATTTATCGTCAAATTATCGGCAACGATCGAGCCTTTTTGCGCGAGATAGGCTGCACTGTTACCACCAACCTGAACGATACCCACCGCATACATGAACTGATAATCATTATCCAGCGGAATATCTGGTCGCCCCTCGACGGTGCCTGGAATGACATCGCCGATGATATGATTCACGGTAGTCCCTGAACCTAAATTAATGGTTCCGCTGTTGGCAACAATCACTGTCCCGTTGGAAATTAAAAAGTCACCGTTTTCAAATTCGCCCCCACCCGAGACCGTGGGCGTTCCGCCTGGGTTGGTAATGGTTACACCACCATTATTCGCCACGGAGATCGTATTGTTTTCCCCTGCGGTGCTAATGATTTTATATTCCTGATCTTTAGCGATGATCCCGCTTCCGCTAATAATACCATCTACATCATGAATGGCAGCACAGACATTATTTGCCATTAACAGACTACTGATTAACAACGCCATGGTTGTTAATTTAAATTCTTTTCTCTTCATATCAATTCCACTGTATCGAAATAACAGCACGTTATACATCGCATGATTAAATGCAGTGTATTTGTGAATGCGTTAAGTAAAAGTCACGGCAATGTAACGTATGTTCTTCCGACCCAAACGCCCTGAGTCTCATTGCGGTATTTAGGCAATATTTTCCAGATATCAGGCGTGAGAACAAATGAAATGATCTTAGCCATGATGACAATTCAATCATCTTAAGAACAAAACAACAAAAGAATATAATTCCTTAAATGACATTATATACAGCATATTATTTCATTAAATGCAGTTCAGAAATGAGGTGTTTAAGAATAATTAATCTCCACTTAAGATCTTTCCTCATTAATCAGACATAAAGGATCATGTGAAACCTCATTTTGTGAGGAAGAGTGACGGTATTTCGCCGATCATCTCCGGCAACATAGCGACAACAGGCCGACGTTTTTTCAGCCTGAAGCATGTTCTGGTGGGAATAGCATTAACGATTATGAGACGGGCGTTTGTTCGTCAGAATCAAGATTTTACCTGGCAAGAAAAAATAAAACCGGCGCATCAGGCACCGGTTTTATCTGCGAGTGTTAATTATCGGTCAGGCATTTTACGCCGGTTTTTGCTCCGTTTTCGTTTGCGCGTTTTCCAGCATCCGACGCACCGGAACAATCAGCACAATCAGTACTGCCGCACAAATCAGCAATGCAATGGAGCAGCGGGCGAAGAGATCAGGCAGCATGTCCAGTTGGTCAGCCTTAACGTGCCCACCAATCAGACCCGCCGCCAGGTTACCTAAAGCGCTGGCGCAGAACCACAGGCCCATCATCTGACCCCGCATTCTTTCGGGCGCTAACAGCGTCATGGTCGCCAGACCAATCGGGCTCAGACACAGCTCACCCAGCGTCAGCATCAGGATGCTGCCCACCAGCCAGAACGGCGATACGCCTGCTCCACCGTTGCTCAGGACATTCTGCGCCGCCATCATCATCAGGCCAAAGCCCGCTGCCGCGCACAGAATACCGATAACAAACTTGGTGATACTGCTCGGGCGCACATTTCGGCGCGCCAGTGCCGGCCAGGCCCAGCTAAAGACCGGAGCCAGCAGGATGATAAACAGGGCGTTGATCGACTGGAACCAGACGGCTGGAATTTCGAAATCACCGATCATGCGGTTGGTGTAGTCGTTCGCGAACAGGTTGAACGAGGTTGGTTTCTGCTCAAACGCCGACCAGAAAAAGGCCGCAGAAACCAGTAAAATAAAGCAGACCAACAGTCTGGCGCGCTCTTTGCGGGTCAACCCGGCAAACACGAACAGATAGATAAAGTAGAGCGCCACAGACGCGGCAATAACGTAGACCAGCATGCTGGCAACGGCGACCGGATTAATGACAATCACGCCCTGGGCAATCAGCGTCACAATGATAGCAACACCAACGGCCAGCGCCAGCAACCAGCGTCCCACGCCGTTTCTCTTCACCACCGGGCTGTTCCAGGTCGAATCAAGCCCCACTTCGCGGTCATAGCGTTTCATGGAAGGAACGGCAAACACGCGGAAGATAATCAGCGCGACCAGCATCCCGATCCCACCGATACCAAAGCCCCAGTGCCAGCCGTGAGATTTGATTAACCAGCCAGAGATCAACGGGGCAATGAATGACCCCATGTTAATCCCCATGTAGAACAACGAAAAACCGCCATCGCGGCGGGCATCGCCTTTCTTATAGAGGGTTCCCACCATGACCGAGATACAGGTTTTGAACAGACCCGACCCCAGCACGATAAACATCAAACCGATGAAAAACAGGTTGTCGCCCATCCAGGCCGACAGGGCAATCGACAGATGGCCGAGCGCGATCAGGATCGAGCCGTACCACACCGCGCGTTGCTGCCCGAGCCAGTTATCCGCGAGCCAGCCGCCCGGCAGCGCTGCCAGGTACATACTGCCGGCAAAAATACCGACGATAGCAGACGCATTTTCCCGCGCCAGTCCCATGCCACCGTCGTAGACGGTCGCGGCCATGAACAGAATCAGTAACGGACGAATGCCATAAAACGAAAACCGTTCCCACATCTCCGTGAAGAACAGTGACCCCAGCGGATAGGGATGGCCGAAGAACGTTCGGCTTTCGTTTTTATTAACAGAGGAATGCATAATTTCTCCCGAAATGGTGTGTTGTCTTGCTTGTAGCCGCTGAATTACCCGCCGACCATTCATCTATCTGGTCGATCATTCACATCCAGCGAAATATTATTTAACCATTTGATAACCATAAGACAGTTTTGTCTAGTGCCAACATCGGGACTTTAAGATGAAAACTCGATAGATGTCTAGTTTTGTAGATTTTATGTTTGATAAACAAGGATAATGATTGACTTTAAAGGCCTGCAAATAATTGCCTATCAATTTTTTAATAAACAAGGTGTTATGTTCAAACATTATCCCGGGAAGCGCGAAAGGATCGAGCTGTATCTTTCAGGGCATTTTTTTACTGAGATACTTGCACGGGAGGTTGAATCGCTTCGCCGTCGCCCGAATGACATGGCTGAATCCTGAGGATGAATCATGCCCTTGCCAGGTAAGGTTCTCCGTTATAGCGAAAAAGCCCGACAGCGTAAGCCATCGGGCATCGGTTTTCTCTGGTTGCAGCACAGAGCAATTGTCGTTTATACCGTCTCTCGACGTCCCATCAGGGCGTAGAGCTTGCCGGCAAAGGTTTCACTGACCGGCCACTCTTCAGCGGCAATACGCGTCGTCGTGTGAAAACCGCACTGCGCCAGCAACTGCAAATACTCGTCATCCCGCCAGGCCCGCGTCTGGCTGCTAAAATGCACAACGCTGGCGTCGGCCTTGAGCGCCCAGAACGTCGTGGTGCTGGTTTGCGTTTCTTCATTCCAGCGATTTTCGCTTAATAACAGATGCGGTTCGGCGAGAAAAAGCCCCTCTGGACACCGCTGCCAGGACGCGGGAGCCATCCCCTGTCTTTTGACCTCGTCAAACGTATGCACTTCAATCAGCAACTTGCCCCCCGGCTTCAGCCAGGCTGCACTACGCGCCACCAGCCGTTGCGCATCCTCAAAACTGAAGACATTGATTTCACCGAAGGTCATCATAACGAAATCAAACGTGCCATCAGGCTGGTAGTCGCGGACGTCCTGTTCCTGATAATCAATATCCAGCGCTGCGCTCTGCGCCTGTTCTCGCGCCCACTGCACAGAGGCCGGAGAAAAATCGACGCCAGTGCAATCAAATCCGCGCTGCGCGAGACGTTGAGTGTAAAATCCGGGGCCGCATCCCAAATCAAGTATTGTTGCGCCCACGGGAAGCTGGCGGGCGATCCAGTCAACCTGTTGTTCAATGACCGAGAGTTTACGACTGGCCCAGTCGTGTTCCTGCGACAAATGGTTTTCCAGCATCCTGCGGCTGAAATCCGGATCATTCCACGGGATCTTTCCGCCCGTTTCACGATCGTTGTATTGTCCACTCAGAAGTGTCAGTTCAAGAAGATTCATCCGTTGATCTCATCGTAATGTACCTGGTGGCTGAAATATCGCTCCAGCCTGCCTTCACAACGGGCGCATTATCTCATGCTTCCGGGATTATTTACCCCACTCCAACTCACACCAATTCAGATTTGTCAGCAGGAAAATCTGATAAGCGAACAGGATTAATCACCTTCAGGGTTTTATTTTTGTGTTGAATAATCCCTTGCTGCGCAAGTTTTATCAGCGCCCGATTGAGTTGCCTGACAGAAACACCCAACATGGCCGCGAGTGACTCTCTTTTCTCCAGTTGAATTGTGGCGCCTTCGTTTTGCGTTTTAATAAGTAAGAATTTACGCAATTTAGATTCCACCGAAATCGCGCCACTGGAATGGATCAGTGAATTATGCAGTAGTTTATGACTTAAATTCTGGCACATAAAAAGAAGAAAGGCGGGATCGTTCATCGCGTGTTCTTTTACGGCCTCGACCGGTAGGGTCAGTAACCATGAGTCCGTTAATGCCTGAACGGAACCGACAGCCTTACTTTTCTTAATGGAGAAAAGTTCCATTTCGCCAACCACCGAAAAAGGCGTTTCAAAAGAATAAACCGCGTGCGTCCCGTTTGGATTATGGCGCTCGACCTGCAGTTTACCGTCAACCAGGAAATAGAGATGCGTCAAATAGGTGTTTTGCGTCATCAGATACTCACCGGCATCAATTTTGACCAGACGCAGTGTCGCTAACAGGGAGGGGTTAATTATCGCCGATAACCTGTTCGTTAAAATAAACCGCTCTTTTAAGGCACTGTCATTGATATTTTTCATCTTCCCCTCGACGCAATCCCATTTTCCCTTTATGGGATAGCACAATAAAGTGAGCGCGGCGATAACAAAAAGGACATCTGTCCCTTTTACTATCGCCAACTCCCTGTGTTGTCACATTGATGCGAATTGACTGCTGTGCGTACCACACCTTTTCATGACGTGTTCAGGAACTCAGTTCCACTTAAGTGTCATCAACCTGTCTTCACGGCAGGAGGCACCAGAGGTCTGCGCTACCGACGCTGGAATATATTTGTTATGCAAATAAGATGTGGCGCTCATTTTTTGAACACAGCCAGCCCTATTCTGTGAACCGTTTTCAGGAGGTCAAAAACATGAAAAAGCTTCTGATAGGTTGTTTGTTCGGGAATACGGCAAATTCTCTTGCCAAAAAGATGCAGGTACTGGCTGAAAGCCGCGGCTATCCTCTCATGATAAGCGCGGTGGGGCTGGATAATTTCGAAAGCGTGGCGCCCGCTTTCGACGGTTTTCTCATAGCGCCGCATATTCAGTACAAGCTCAATGAAATTTATGACATTGTCGGAAATGCACGCCCTGTCGCCATTATTGAAAGCCTGCCCTACGCGTCGCTGGATGCGGAGAAAGTGTTAAACTTTGTGAAGGAGAAAATGCCTGAGCTGGCAGCCTGACGCCGCAACGTATTTGCCGCTTCCGCTCATGAATAAGAATAACAGGGGCAATCTCAAAAAATTAAACCCGGTGCGTTACGCCGGGTTTGTCTATGTTAATAAAGCGTCACCCTTTCAAGAATTTCCAGCGTCTTCGGCAGTGCGGCCGCCCAGGGCTGGCTGCTGCCCATCTTGATGTTGGGCTTGTTTTTACCGTGGAAATCGCTGCCGCTGGTCGCCAACAACGCTTTATCCAGCGTGAATTGATAAAGTTCGCGACGAAGTGCTTCATCATGATAGCTGGAAAAAACCTCCACGCCCTGTACGCCGAGCGGCAACATTTGCTCAATCACCGACAACGGCTTTTCCTTTACGTTGGCACCGATATGCGCAATCACCGGAATACCGCCGTTATCAATAATCATCGACGCCATCTCTGCCATGGGCGGCAGTTCAACCTTCACATGACAGGGTTTGTCGCGGCCAAAAAAATCCCAGAAGAAGTTAATCAACGGCATGTCGCTGCGAGAGTTCCCTGCCCGGTACGGCAGCAACAGTTCATGATTCGCATTGCGCGCATCCTCTAAAATTAACTCCGCCATCTGCTCTTCCTGCGGAACGCGATCGCCCGCCAGGGCATACAGGCGATCGACGTCAAGCTGGAACCCGAGCGCCCGAAGTTTCGCCAGTTTCAGCGGGGTCGCGACGCTTTCCAGATGGTGGAAATTCTGCTCGACGACGTCAAAATCCCGACAATCACGACGAAAACCGTAGCCCAGCAGATGATAGTTATTACCCGCAAACGAGCAGTCAATTTCAATGCCCGTCATCACTCTCACAGCGTTTTCATTGCCATAGTGAATAGCTTCCTCAACGGACCGCGCCGAGTTGTGATCGGTTATCGCCAGCACCGCCAGGTTCGCCGCTTTCGCCATTGTCAACAGATCGCTGACAGGGAAATCCGCATCGTCGCTGTATACCGAATGCATGTGCAAATCGATACGCTTCATCATCTTCTCCTTAAGCTGATATTCAGGTACTGCAGGCACTATATGACCAGGCAGGGGATTAATACAGCGCCGCGCGCGCGAAAATTCTGAGTTTGAAAATCAGTAGAAATATCGGTGCGGGTTAATCCGTTTCTCATAAGGAGAACCCGAGGGGAGCATTACGTTCGTCCCCTCATTGTGAAAACGATTAATTTTCCGAATAAAGGAAATAATCAAAATCGGCATTAATGCGCTCGCCGGTGAAATCCTGACAACAACAGATGAAAAATCAACAAAGGGATATCTCTATGATCGATAATCTGGAGACCTCATCGAAGACTTCCGACTTTAGTGGAGAGTGTCTCATGACACTCTCCACTAATATCTGTCAGAACATATAACGGAAATTCGCGTTTATCGCGTTATCCACGTTGTACTTACCAAAGGCGGATTTCTCAAACTCCAGCCCGAAGCGCATGTTGTCCTTTATCTGCGCATTCATGCCGACATTGAACAACATCCGGCTGTCCTTCTCCCCTTTAATCCGTTTCTCTCCGGACGCATCACGAAGTACGGTCTCGCCGTTATTCAGCAGGTCGAACTGCCAGCTGGTGCCGGCCCGGGCCGTCACGCTCCAGTCCTTACCGCTGAAGGTTTTGCCCAGCTCCACACCTGTCCGGCCGACCAGGGGACTGAAGTCCTTGTTCTTCATGCTCAGGTCCATATTTCCCTCTTTCCAGCGGAACGTTTTGCCGGACACCGCGCCATAAACCAGTTCGGCCTGCGGCTCAATAAAGGTGTCCTCCGTCAGGTGATAACGGTAACCCGTTTCGGCACCGGCATACCAGGAGTGCGTACCATAATGCTTCGTCCCCAGACCGGCAAAGTTGCCTGTGTAGTCATTGTCATGGTGAATATATTTACCAATCAAATCGATATAGGCACCGGAATTAAACAGCGCTGAAGCATACAGACCGCCGCCCACGGATTTTGTCTTCCCGCTGAACGCATCACTGTCTGCGCTGCTGTCGGTATAGGTCATCGTGACACCAGTGAACAGGTCCACACCGTCCAGCGTATGTTTTTTGTCAAAACCGACCTGAACGTGAGTGTAGTTATCACTGTACCCGCCGTCTGCTGAACCGGCGCCGTTCATGATACGGGCCCAGGCTCCGGCATCACCTTTCGTGTCACGCAGCTCCCCCATACGTTTATTCAGATTGTTCACTTCCGTCATGAAGTTTTTGTAGCCGGCATTCATGAAACTGTCCGCCTTCGCCGCAGCGGCTTTGTCAGCCTCTGCTCTGAAACCATCCAGAATCCACTTCGTACTGCCGCCGGTGGTGTCGACATGCAGCGTCGGTGTCACCCGGCTGAACCCCGTGACCCGGGTACCGGCCTTAAAGACATCCCCTGCCGTGCCGGCCGGGGCGCTGACCAGCGGGATGTTCAGGGACTGCCCCGGAGCCGGGTTCTTCATAAAGCTGACATTCAGGGTGTTGTCTGAACCGCTGGCTTTCCCCGTCACGCTGATTTTATCGGCGTTTTTCAGGTCAGTACGCAGGACAAAGTCACTGCCCGTGGCATCAAGCGTGTTTACCGTCAGGGTGCGGAAGGCGCCCTTTTCTTCAGACTGTACCCGGCTGTTACGGGCCGTCAGGTTGTTGACGGTGGAATCTCCGGTCAGCTGCCACAGACCACTGTTCATGCTGACGTTTCCCTTACCGCCGGTGATGGCACCGTAGTATGCCGCGTTATATCCACCAAACATTCCTTCAGCCAGTGCGGACGAAACGGAGGAAGACAGCGTCCCGGGCGCATCCGTTCCAATACGGACAGCGGACGGGCTGGTTGCATGAATGTCCCCGGAAACATGTGCCCAGTTGCGGATGTCCAGAGTGGCATTGTTGCCGGTCAAATCGTATCCTTCTGTCATAGACAACATCGGCGTGAACTGACCGTCTGAGCCGGTAACCGGCGTTCCGCTCAGGGAAAGCGTACCATTCTTCCCAATCTGAACCCGGCCGTCACTGTAGAGCCCTTTCTGTGCTTTCAGATGACCGCCGTCACGAACGGAGAGAGCAGAGTTCACGAAGATACCGCTGTCCTGCAGCACGGCCTCAGATGAGGTGACGTTTACCTGACTGTCATGAGCCTCAATCCCGCCGGTGAAGCGGTTGTTAATGTCCAGCGTGGAGCCTTTCTGCAGCGTGATATTGCCCTGATACTGGCTTTCCACCGGAGAAGATGTACCTTCCTCCGGATTGACGTAATTACCGGTACTGTCATTTTTATCAATAATGACCTTATTACTTCCCAGCGTGATATGGCTGTTGTCCGACTGTATGTCACCGTTCAGGACAGCATTACGTGAAAGATGGAAGTCAGCATTCTTCAGCGACAGCGTTTTCAGTGTGAACTGACGGTTCTCCCAGTCTTTCTGGGTCAGGGAGACGGGGGCACTGCCGTTGACTGAAGCATGGATAACCGGATGCCCCTGGAAAATCAGACTGCCCCCCTCTTTACTCAGGTTTCCGCCAGGCAGATTTACGGAACCATCCATCACCACCTTACGTTCACCCGGCAATTGCGGGATAGTAACATCCATATTCCCGGTCAACTGGCCATGATAGATAACGGGCTGTTTTGCCCGTTCAGCCAGGACCCGGTCTTTTACTGTCTGAATGGCTTTGTTTTTATCAGTACCGACAAATTCCCACTGTTTCGGGTCATTCAGGCTGTTCCCCCACAGGGTATTACCATAGGTGGAGGATTTAAGAATGTAATAATGGTTCTGGTTGTTGAGCGTTATGCTGTACAGGTTTCCCAGTGTTCCTGAACCACCAAAGGGGGATATCTTCCCAACAGGAACACTGACATCAGCATTCTGGGGGGCAGACATATTAAGCAGAAGCCGGGATTTTTGCTGTGCGTTATTTGTAATCACTGCCCCATAATCTGCTGCCTGCAGTCGGTTGAAGGTAATGGTATTACCGTTAAGGTCAAGTTTGCCTCCCCGGTATCCCCATGAAATGTTATCCGGATTGACCTGACTGGCATCCCCGAGCACCACTGTCGAGCGTCCGCTGGCGAGATTCACAGAGCTGAAGGCCTGAACATTGCCCGCCGCATCTGCCTGCTGGTTTAGCACAACGGTACCGTCACCCGTTTTAAGTCCCCCCGGGTTTACTCCAGTCCCATTTACCGTCAGGGTACCTTCCCCCAGTTTATGAAGGTTATCGCCGGCAACGCCGCTGACCTTCCAGGTCACATTGGTCCCCTTGTCTGTAATAATACCTGCACCTGTCCATGTTTTTCCGGCGTCAGCGGATACTGTGTAACTGTCTTTAAATTCCAGATAGCCGGCCCCCTGAGTCACGCTGTCTTTCAGTACAATGGCGCCGTTCTTCCCGCTGAACACCAGATTTTTGCCTGCATTGAGGTCTTTCCCTTTCTGTCCATGCATAACCCAGTTTTTACTGCCCTGGCTCAGGGTACCTGTGCCGGATGTTTTGTCATATGTCCAGTTCAGTGGTCCCTGTCCGGAAATCAGATTCACGGGAGAATCGAAATCGTCCTGCATAACCTGACTCAGGAAATCAGTCCGAATGACATTCCAGTTCGCAATTTTTTCATTCCCTCCTGTCAATACTCCAACAAGTACCCAGCTTTTTTGCAAAGCATCATACGCAAATAATGGAGAACCACTGTCCCCTGGTCGACCATGGTTTCCTAATGGCCCCTGACTGGAATCAAATATATTTCCACTGGATGCTGTTACTCTCCCCCCATTTCCTGATGAGCTCAGAGGACCAATTGTTCCACCAATTGTATAATTATAAGCTCCGGAAAGACTCTGACGTGTACCATCAGGAGCCTGAATATACTGGGTACCGCTACCTACACGATAAAATGCGGTATAGCGTTCAGTATCATTGTAAGTATTGTTCTTTGTCACCTCAGAAGGAATAGCTTCAGTGACCAGTTTATTCAGGCGCGGCGCATGGAAGTCAACAGAAGGATTATTATTACGTTCAACAATGGAATAGCTATTTTTACCGTTTCCGAATCCAACACTCTGATATCCCCCATTATGTTTCACGCTGACGATATACTGAGGCGATACAAGTGTGGCAAATCCACTCGTACTGACGCTACTGAAATCTGCCATCGGGGCTTTATCCAGTCGCCCCACCAGTTTTCCCTCTTTGTCATATACAGGAACGTCTGTGGCTCCGGGCATAAAAAGCCCTTTATTTTCAGCAAAATCCCGATAAATCTGATAGGCGATATCTGAACGAACAATACCAGCCTGTGACATCATCGGAAAAGATAAACAAGTCACAGAGATGCTAATAAGTGATATTTGCTTTAATTTCCGGCTTGTTCGTTTAACCACCCGGCTGGCCAGCTCAGATACAGCAATGAGCCCTTGCGTAACAGGGCAATATTTAAGTGAATATATTTTGTTCACAGCAAACGCTCCACGACCCTCATAGATAACATCAACAATTAAACTAATTTATATTCAGCCAATAAAAAAGGATATGTTAAACATGACAAAAGAAAATAAAGTATAATTATTTTAAATTAACACCTCCGCCAATCAATAAAGTCCCGACACTTCACTTTTTGAAAACATCATTTTCCTGATCTGGTGTTAACTTTTATATCATAAAATTATGCATATTCATGTCGATTTATCAAAAAATTCATTTAATTATCATTTTGTGATATTTTACTGCCACCCCAAAAAATCATAAACATCAAATATTAGCATCAATAGAATTACACCAATCAACAAATCAGTTTTTCCTTATTGACCTTGCGTAAGAGGCTGCTTATATCGAAATTATTTTGATGCGTGAATCGCCACGGATAATCCAGACACTTCAGAGCCGTTGATAATATTGATTTTCACATTCTGCCGGTGGCATCCGATCGCCAGAACCATACCGACGTTTATTGTTATAAATATTTCGATGTAATCAAAAATATCACTGCGGCTTCTTCACGCGTTCCGTAGAACTATTTCTTTATCCGTTCACGCTTCAATAGCGGGAAAAACTTTCTGCAACGGCGTTGTCGTGGCATTTACCACGACGGCTCATACTACTACCCTTTAGTCCGTGTGATTTCGGAAACGACTGTCACTCATAGCTTGTGTATGACGACCTTGATCAGAATGAACCAGCACCTGTTTTGAGGATTACGTCGCCATACGGCCATCAGAGGCGTATTTATCTCGGGATATAGCAGCCCTGTCGCGTATGAAGCTTGATCGGGGGCATCTTCCTGGACCGAACACAGAATGCCCCCACTGATGCCCCCGGCTGTGACTAGATTCCGGTTGAGTCCCGTTGATAACAAGAGATAAGATCGGGCTATAAACCGCAGTATATGGGCTTTAGTTGATTTCTGTAGGCCTGGGAAGCGTTTGAAATGGTGCCGATAATAGGAGTCGAACCTACGACCTTCGCATTACGAATGCGATGTTATTATATTTTCACCCCTTTAAAAACCTACTATTAAAACAAGCAATTCATTATAAAACATTGTGTTATGAAAAACACCTGTTGATAAAAATTGACACGCGTTGATGTTTATTCCCCCATTTTACTTACACTAGCCGTTACATTATGGTGATGTAACATTTCTCATCTGGAGCCCCAAAATGGCACTTCCAAGACAAAAACTCACCTTCGAGCGCATTCGAAAATTTGCTTTATCTGAAGGAAAAACCCAGGCATTTCTTTGGGATGCGGACGTAACTTCCCTGGCATGTAGGGCAACTCGCGGAACAAAAGCTTTTGTGTTCCAAAGCGTATATGCGGGAAAAACCCTTCGCATGACCATTGGCAACATTAACGATTGGAGAATTGATGATGCCAGGGCCGAAGCCAGGCGGCTGCAAACATTAATCGATACAGGGATAGATCCGCGTATAGCTAAGGCAGAAAAAATTGCTGAAGCGGAATCACAGCAGGCTGAATCTCGTAAAACGAAGGTAACCTTCACAAGCGCTTGGGAAGATTACCTTGAAGAATTGAGAGCCGGAATCAGCGCAAAAACTAAACGCCCATATTCTACTCGATACATTGCCGATCACATTAACTTGTCCAGCCGTGGAGGCGAAAGTAAAAAAAGAGGCCGGGGCCCAACCTCGGCTGGACCATTGGCTAGCTTACTCGACCTACCGTTATCGGAACTAACACCAGAGAACATTGCCGCATGGCTAAGTACAGAGAGACAAAATCGGCCTACCGTCACTGCTCATGCCTACCGTCTGTTGCGTGCATTTATCAAATGGGCTAATTACCAGAAAAAATATCAGGGAATAATCCATGGCGATATTGCACAAGATCATAACGTGAGAAAAGTGGTTCCAGTATCAGCGAGTAAAGCGGGAGATTGCTTACAAAAAGAACAGTTAAAAATCTGGTTCAGTGCCGTACGTAGCCTCAATAATCCCATTGCATCGGCCTATCTCCAGGTACTTTTGCTCACCGGTGCACGGCGTGAAGAAATTGCGTCACTTCGGTGGTCTGACGTAGATTTCAAATGGTCAAGCATGAGGATTAAAGACAAGATCGAAGGCGAACGTATCATCCCTCTCACTCCTTATGTTTCTGAGCTGTTAAGTGCGCTAGCGCAATTCCCAAATTCTGACGTAAATAAGGAGGGTTGGGTTTTCAGAAGTAACAGTAAAAGTGGCAAAATTATTGAACCGCGTTCAGCACACAACAGAGCGTTAGCTCGAGCTGAGTTACCACATATCAGCCTTCACGGCTTACGCCGTAGTTTTGGCACTCTTGCTGAATGGGTTGAAGTGCCAACAGGTATTGTTGCTCAAATTATGGGACACAAACCAAGTGCACTGGCGGAAAAACACTACCGCCGTCGTCCGTTAGATCTGTTGCGCAAATGGCATGAAAAAATTGAGAGGTGGATCTTACAGCAAGCAAATATTGTAAAAAAATAACCGTTGATATGCGTTGATTTCATTTAATATCAATAGATTACAGAACAACATCCATCGTTGACATAAGTGTATTTTAAGGTTTAAATTCCATCGTCCACTTTTAAATCAGGAGATAAAGCATTATGTCTAATTCTTTGATGAGTTCTGCGCAAACCAGCTCAAAGGCTCGAATAGTACGGGTCGTGGGTAAGATCAAAGTTGTTCGTTCTAGTAAGCAGCGACAAACCTGTGCTGAGTCCATATTTCAGGAAAGACAGGTGAACATCAGGATTCGAGCTGCTCTTGGACACCTCAGTGAAAAAAACTCTTTATACAATAAAAACAATCGACATAAAACTTTGGGCGTTTTTTTTGCACGTATCATCTCGCACAAAAATCAGGCCGAAAACTCGCAAGGTAATGCGTCTAAATCAACTAAAAGTACCTCATCCGGCTCAAGCGAAGGTAGTGATCCTGACCCTGAAGCTTATTCAAGCTTGGCTTTTTTGTTTTCTTTTTGGTCCTTTCTTTCCCTTCTAATTTCATTACTTTTTGTATATGCCTGCATCTCAATCATTGAGGTGGTAGCATGAGCATATATGAGCAATCCAGAACATCTCTATCTGAACTTGTTTCCACAAGTGAGTTAGCACATCTATTAAACCTTAAAGCCCAAACAATTCGAAAATGGCTTTGCCAAGACAAGCTGCCTAATGGTTTACCACGCCCAAAGAAAATTAACAGCCGACATTATTGGTTACGCAAAGACATTGATAGGTTCCTATTAACCTTCTCAGTATATTGTAATTAACAGCAGCATCAAAATCATAACTCCCCAGCTATTCTAAAGAATAGCTGGGTTAATTAACAGAAACAATCCGTCGATAAAAGATACTAAATCACACCGTTTATCACATTTTACATTAACGAAAGTCAAGGATACATATGAAAAAACGCATCACTTTCAGCGCAAACAAAAAATCAACTATTGATGCAATTGACGACTATAGCAATGCAAAAGGATATTCTAGGTCAGAGGTGATATCATTTTTGTTAAACGCCACAGCCCCAGCATTGAATAAAATAACATCGCAATATCATATAGCTCAAACTTTGGAGTCAACATTAGGCTGTATTTTTGAAGAGAAGGCCCCCTCAATCGCACGGGGTGAGCCAAAATTAACTTACGAAGAGTTTTTTTATTCCGTCTGGAACACTCACATTCGACACCGGAACGAGGTTGTCGATCAAGATTTTTATGCGCACAAAATACCTCATGATAAGATGGGTAAGAGCGAAAAAAAATTAATTCATGAAAAGCTCTCATACATTATAAAAAGTTTCAATGTAAAAAAAGCAATTTTTATTTACACAGATCGGCGCGTGAACCACAAACATCTCATTGCAGGAGGGTTATCTAATATCATACTGATAAAGGAAACAGTCTACGATGGTTGTTTTTTTGATTTGAGCAGCATTGTGATTATGCCAATCTTTGAACTTATTACATTTGGAGTTGAAGCAGTATTGAAAAGAAATAAAACTCCCCCTAAACAATCATGCTATTGCTGGATACCAATTTATTACACAAATGATCTAGCGGTAATGGTCCCTGTGATTGCCGAAGGCGATACACCTCAAAAGGCGATGAAAGGAGGAGATGCCATCATTATTAACCCCTTTAACGGTGAAGTAAGCCATACTTTCTGATACCAATGTTAAGCATAACCACTTAGTTGCATACATCTCGACAGTATGGAGTTAGTACCTAATAGCTTGATGAGGGTAAAAGATGCCTACTAACAAAGCAAAATCAAAGAAAATTCTAGGAAGGCCTGAAGGAAGTAAATATTCCCATTTAATTCAGAGTGAGAAGGCTAAGCATTACTCTCAATCCAAGGTGGCAAAGATCTTAGGAATAAGTATTTCCACGGTAAAAAGACACTGGGATAACGGCATCTTTGGGTGATTATAATTGCAGAGTTGCTTTTTAATTATTTTACTGCATGGGTAATGGGTTGATAACAAGTTTTATTGTTGGAAAGGTATTATATAACAGTCATTACTATTAACAGTTAATTAATATAACTAACCACAGACATTCAGCTATGTCTGATCATATTACTATATACGGCTATCCAAAGCCGTAGGGCTAACGACAGGATCGAAACATGGAATTATATCATGGTTCCCATGGTGAGCATGTGCTCGCCTATAAAAAACATATTGAACGAGTCGTCAATGATGCTATCAGTGAATTCCCCAGAACAATGGCGTTACGTGTTGATGTTCATTATCCACCCATTTTAGACAGAGGTGACACTGTTTGCTGTTTTCCTAATCTAGAGCCTGGTGCCATATCCCGTTTCCGTAATGCATTAAATGCCATGTTGGAGGCCAATGAGAGAACCAGAGCAGCTAACGGCAAAAGAATATATCCAAACCGTGTTCGTCATGTTTGGGCACGGGAGTTTTCCGAAGAAGGAAAATGTCACTTTCACCTTGGTCTTTTTTTTAATAAAGATGCTTATTACCATTTAGGTGATTATGAGGCTGAAAGAAATTTAAGGATGATGATTGTAAGAGCATGGTATAGCGCACTGGGATTGGAACTGGATGATTATCCGGGATTGGTTCACTACCCTGAAAATTGTCGTTATATTTTAGACGTCAATGATTTTAACTTTGAAGGAGAATACAATAAATTACTGAATCGCTTCGACTACCTAGCTAAACTCGATACAAAAGCATATGGAGATGGCGACCGTAGCTTCGGCTGCAGTCGCGGGTAATTTATTTTTTACAGCAATGGCCTTTCTTATGGATGGAAAGGCCAGACCTTATATATCAAGAAGATGGTGAGCGATAAAGTATTGTTTTCAAGTAATCATCTGTTGCAGTAAACTCAGGGAGTTGGCCACTCATGGCCTGTGTTAGTGGAATAATCTTTGTCCTGACTCCCATCCCCCTGAAATCAACGTAACCATAATCACGTAAGACTTCCATGATAATCGTATTACGTGGTGATCGCTGACCTGTAACCATCTTTTCAATCGACATCGAATTATTCAGCGCCCCTGGGCTAATAACTTCAAATCGATTGCTATACAAGCCAATCTCTATCTCAACAAAGCGTGTCCAGTCACGATGAGCCAGTGCATTTACAACAGTTTCGCGAATAGCTTCCAGTGGATAATACCAGGTTGTTTCCCGACGTAGATGCGTATCGGGTAGAGGGGCCTCTGAAGTGATAAAGGGCATGATAGTTGACATCAAACGCTCAATCAATCCACCATCGATCAAAGCCTTTCCGGCTTCCTCAGTATCAAAACGCCCAACCATTGGACCATCCAGAATATCATCGAGTAACGGTTGGTACTCCTTATCCTCGCTGGCAAACGCAAAGACTCGGATATCTGGTCGATGCGAGAGTTCAACCATTTTGATTTTGAACTCAACGGGATAATTAGGGCTTTTTTTACGCACTGTGGTTAATGATTTCATGGATAGTGTCCACCATATTTGGTGTCCACTATCCTCTCAGGAATTTCAGGATCTGCCAGACGGTGCTGAGACGACGCTTACGAATGTTATACCCCCTGCTGCAGTGGAAAGACGTGGTGACAGATACCCCTTCCCCACATTCAGGCAGCAACTCTTTCATCAGTAGCAGGCGGGAATCAATATGAGCAGGATCGGTGTGGTTAAAACGATGAAGGAGCGATTTTGTCCGCAAAGAATCCGCTTTTATGGCGGGTTCAGCAGGGAAAAAGTAATCCCCATCTTTAAGACGGACACGTTCCACCCTGGTATCAGCGCAGGGCGGCAATTTATCATTCATTAATTCTGTTTCCTCCGTATGCAGCGTGGAGCCTTTCCTGTTACCGGTTTTATCCGGATGTATGCTGTCCCGTGAAGTGGCGGGCAAACTCACTTCTAAAAAATTACGGCCAGATCTTGTCATGCCTATCACAAAGTATCATAACCGAGCATTGTGTAAAGATGAAAACCGTCAAATTGAGCGCAATCGAGCTGCATGATATGATCAGAACCCTACTAAATCAGAAGTATTGGGTATGAGATTACTTTTGAGGAAGCACGTAAATGAAACGAGTGGTTCTGTTTTCATGTGGGAGCGCTTGTCGCTCCCTGAATAGTCCATGTGACAATGAAGATTAAACAGCATCATAACCAGCATGATGCCGTTGCATTTCTTGCATATCGGCAGACTACATCAGAACCCGGTAACCTTGGATGCTGGGATAATGGCAGAGAAGAGGCACTTACTGTATCTACGGTAAAAAGCGGTTTTGTCGATGAAGTTTTAAAGGAAACCCTCCAGAAACGCTGATGAAATTGCGCAGTTTCGCTGGCCTGATGCGACAACAACTCGCCAGTAGAATGGGTATTTCTTACAAATACCTGCGCAGCATAGAAGCAAACCCATCCAGAGCGAGCATTACTACACTTAACCATTATGCCAAGAAGTGTGGTGTTAAAAGCCCTTTGATTTATCTGTAAATAAGATAAAACATGATAATTTCATCAAGTTGCATGGTAATTTATCCAGGATCCATTTGTGTCCAGGACGTAAGTCTTCACAGCTGTCGAATCAATTCTATTTCGTAAGGCGGCTCACGTTTTTATGCCCTGAGCAGTGCTTTTCCGGCTGGAACTTTCCCCCACTCATTCACTGTGATTTAATATGCTAAACCGGTTTAATTAAGTTTAGCCTTGGAGGGTTTTAGCATGAAAGCAAAAGTTTGGGTTCTGGGCGACGCAGTGGTGGACCTGCTACCGGAGAGTGAAGGGCGCTTGCTACAGTGCCCTGGAGGCGCGCCGGCTAACGTGGCGGTAGGGGTTGCCCGCCTTGGCGGCAACAGCGGATTTATCGGCCGCGTCGGCGGTGACCCGTTTGGCCGCTACATGCGTCATACCCTGCAACAGGAGCAGGTCGACGTCAGCCATATGTATCTTGACGATCATCACCGCACGTCCACTGTGGTGGTCGACCTTGATGACCAAGGTGAACGCACCTTTACCTTTATGGTACGCCCCAGCGCTGACCTGTTCCTGGCTGAAGAAGACCTGCCACAGTTTGCCGCCGGACAGTGGTTGCACATCTGCTCCATCGCGCTCAGCGCCGAGCCCAGCCGCAGTGCTACCTTCGCGGCTATGGAGAACATCAAACGTGCCGGTGGCCGGGTGAGCTTTGACCCTAATATCCGCCTGGATCTCTGGCAAGATCAGAACCTGTTGCACGCCTGTCTCGACCGCGCCCTGCGTCTGGCGAACGTGGTGAAACTGTCCGAAGAAGAGCTGATACTCATCAGCGGGAGTAATGATATCGCGCAGGGGATCGCCAGCATCACTGAGCGTTATCAGCCTGAATTACTGCTGGTGACTCAGGGTAAAGCGGGCGTCATCGCCGCATTCCAGCAGCAGTTTATCCATTTCAGCGCTAAACCGGTTGTCAGCGTGGATACCACCGGTGCGGGCGATGCGTTTGTCGCCGGACTGCTTGCCAGCCTTGCTGCCAACGGGATGCCGGCGGATATCAATGCCCTGGAGCCAACGCTCGCTCTGGCGCAAACCTGCGGTGCCCTGGCAACCCTGGCGAAAGGCGCGATGACTGCCCTGCCATACCAGCGCGATCTACACCGCCAGATTTGATCCTAAATACCGTCGTACGCGGTCCACTTTGTTGCATCCATCACACTTATTAAACCGGTTTAGCAAAATCAATTTCAAAATGTTAAATGTCGTGCTTAACATTGCAACTAAACCGGTTTAGCAAAAACACACAATTTTTTATTTTCCTTTTGGGATGCAATCAATATGTTCAGAAAAAGCACACTCGCGGTTCTTATCGCTTTGCTAACCGGCGCCGCCTCAGCCCATGCACAAACGGATCTCAGCAGTATCGAAGCCCGTTTAATTGCGCTGGAAAAACGCTTACAGGATGCCGAAAACAGAGCGCAAACGGCAGAAACCCGCGCAGAGTCGGCAGAGAAGAAAGTACAGCAGCTCACGACACAGCAACAAAAAACCCAGGACAGCACTCAGGAAGTGGCTCAGCGTACCGCCAAACTGGAGAAAAAAGCCGATGAGAAAAGCGGGTTTGAGTTCCACGGCTACGCCCGCTCCGGCGTGATAATGAATGACTCCGGCGCCAGCACCAAATCCGGAGCCTACATGACGCCAGCAGGGGAAACCGGTGGGGCTATTGGCCGCCTGGGAAACCAGGCCGATACCTATGTTGAAATGAATCTTGAACATAAGCAGACCCTGGATAACGGGGCAACGACCCGCTTCAAAGTCATGGTCGCCGACGGTCAAACCACTTATAACGACTGGACGGCGAGCACCAGTGATTTGAACGTGCGTCAGGCCTTTGTTGAACTGGGCAACTTGCCCACCTTCGACGGGCCGTTTAAAGGCTCCACCCTGTGGGCCGGGAAACGCTTTGACCGGGATAACTTTGACATTCACTGGATCGACTCGGATGTCGTGTTCCTCGCCGGTACCGGCGGCGGTATTTACGATGTCAGGTGGAACGACAGCGTTCGCAGCAACTTCTCTCTTTACGGGCGTAACTTCGGCGATATTGCTGATACCAGCAACAGTGTGCAGAACTACATCGTCAGCATGAACAATTTCATCGGGCCGGTGCAGATGATGGTCAGCGGGATGCGGGCAAAAGACAACGACGAACGCCAGGATACCAACGGTAATCCGGTCAAAGGCGATGCGGCAAATACCGGTGTACATGCGCTGCTCGGGTTGCACAACGACAGTTTTTACGGCCTGCGTGAAGGTGCCAGCAAAACCGCCCTGCTCTACGGTCACGGACTGGGTGCCGAAGTTAAAGGTGTCGGCTCTGACGGCGCGTTACGCTCGGGGGCTAACACCTGGCGCTTCGCCAGCTACGGCACCACGCCACTGAGCAAGAACTGGTTTATCGCCCCGGCGATACTGGCGCAAACCAGTAAAGACCGTTATGTCGATGGCGACAGCTACCAGTGGGCAACCCTCAACATGCGTCTGATCCAGGAGATCAATCAAAACTTCGCCCTCGCTTATGAAGGCAGTTACCAGTATATGGATCTCAAACCTGAAGGTTATAACGATCGCCATGCGGTAAACGGCAGCTTCTACAAGCTCACCTTCGCCCCGACCTTTAAGGTTGGCGACATCGGCGATTTCTTCAGCCGTCCTGAAATCCGTCTTTACACCTCGTGGATGGACTGGAGCAAAAAACTCAATAATTACGCCAGCGATGACGCGCTGGGCAGCAGTGGTTTTAAATCGGGCGGCGAATGGTCGTTCGGGATGCAGATGGAAACCTGGTTTTGATGGTTAACACCTGGCGACAGTAACCGCCGGGGCGACAAAATACGTTTCGTCGCCCCGGACACAATAACAACGAAGAGAATGCGCTCCGGCTACCACGGGACGACAACTCGAAAATCAATACGCATTCAGAGGGTACTATGGATTTTGAACAGATTTCCCGCTCGCTACTTCCGCTTCTGGGAGGCAAGGAAAATATCGCCAGCGCCGCGCACTGTGCCACACGCCTGCGCCTGGTGCTGGTCGATGACTCACTGGCCGATCAGCAGGCCATCGGCAAAATTGATGGGGTGAAGGGCTGTTTCCGTAACGCCGGACAGATGCAGATTATCTTCGGCACCGGGGTGGTGAACAAAGTCTACGCCGCCTTTATTCAGGCGGCAGGGATTGGCGAATCCAGCAAATCGGAAGCTGCCGACATTGCGGCGAAAAAACTGAATCCTTTCCAGCGCATTGCCCGCCTGTTGTCGAACATCTTTGTGCCGATCATCCCGGCTATCGTCGCCTCCGGCCTGTTGATGGGCCTTCTGGGGATGGTTAAAACGTACGGCTGGGTCGACCCGGGTAACGCCATCTACATCATGCTGGATATGTGCAGCTCAGCGGCGTTTATTATTCTGCCGATCCTGATTGGCTTCACCGCCGCCCGCGAGTTCGGTGGTAATCCTTATCTTGGCGCGACGCTTGGCGGCATCCTGACTCACCCGGCGCTCACCAACGCCTGGGGTGTGGCCGCCGGTTTCCACACCATGAACTTCTTCGGCCTTGAGATTGCCATGATCGGCTATCAGGGCACGGTGTTCCCGGTGCTGCTGGCGGTGTGGTTTATGAGCATCGTTGAGAAACAGCTGCGTCGCGTGATCCCCGATGCACTGGATCTGATCCTGACGCCGTTCCTGACGGTGATCATTTCCGGTTTTATCGCCCTGCTGATTATCGGCCCGGCTGGTCGCGCGCTTGGCGACGGTATTTCGTTTGTCCTTAGCACCCTGATTACCCACGCCGGTTGGCTGGCCGGACTGCTGTTTGGCGGTCTCTATTCGGTTATCGTCATTACCGGTATTCACCACAGCTTCCACGCCATCGAAGCGGGACTGCTGGGCAACCCATCCATCGGCGTCAACTTCCTGCTGCCGATTTGGGCGATGGCCAACGTCGCTCAGGGCGGTGCTTGTCTGGCGGTGTGGTTCAAAACGAAAGATGCCAAAATCAAAGCCATTACCCTGCCCTCGGCGTTTTCTGCCATGCTCGGCATCACCGAAGCGGCGATTTTTGGTATTAACTTACGCTTTGTAAAACCGTTTATCGCAGCCCTGATTGGCGGCGCGGTGGGCGGCGCGTGGGTGGTATCCATGCATGTTTACATGACCGCCGTGGGCCTGACGGCTATCCCTGGCATGGCTATCGTGCAGGCCAGCTCGCTGCTGAACTACATTATCGGGATGGTTATCGCCTTTGGCGTCGCCTTTGTCGTCTCCCTGGTACTGAAATACAAAACGGACGCTGAATAATGTCACATCCATCACGCCTGCCTGCGATTTTGCAGGCTGTTATGCAGGGCCAGCCGCGCGCGCTGGCCGACAGCCACTATCCCCGCTGGCACCATGCGCCGGTGACCGGGCTGATGAACGATCCCAACGGCTTTATTGAATTTGCCGGACGTTATCACCTGTTTTATCAGTGGAACCCGCTCGCCTGCGATCATAAGTTCAAGTGCTGGGGGCACTGGAGCTCTGCCGACCTGCTGCACTGGCAACATGAGCCGATCGCGCTCATGCCGGATGAAGAGTATGACCGCAACGGCTGCTACTCCGGAAGCGCCGTGGATAGTCAGGGCACGCTCACCCTGTGCTATACCGGCAACGTAAAATTTGACGACGGCAGCCGAACCGCGTGGCAGTGCCTGGCGACGGAAAATGCCGACGGCACGTTTACCAAACTCGGCCCGGTATTACCGCTGCCGGAGGGCTATACCGGCCACGTGCGTGACCCGAAAGTCTGGCAGCACGAAGGTCGCTGGTACATGGTGCTGGGCGCACAGGATTTGCAAAAGCGTGGCAAGGTGTTGTTATTCAGCTCAGCGGACCTTCATGAGTGGACGAGTCAGGGCGAAATCGCCGGTTATGGCATCAATGGCCTGGACGACGCGGGCTATATGTGGGAATGCCCGGACCTGTTTGCCCTCGGCGACCAGCATGTCCTGATTTGCTGCCCGCAGGGCGTGCCTCGTGAGAAAGAGCGCTATCTCAACACCTACCCGGCAGTGTGGATGAGCGGCGATTTCGACTACCACCGCGCGGCCTTCGAGCATGGCGAACTGCACGAATTGGACGCAGGGTTTGAGTTCTACGCCCCGCAAACCATGCTTACCAGTGATGGCCGCCGTCTGCTGGTCGGCTGGATGGGCGTGCCGGAGGGCGAAGAGATGCTTCAACCGACCCTCACCAACGGCTGGATCCATCAGATGACCTGCCTGCGTGAGCTGGAGTTTATCGATGGTCAGCTATACCAACGTCCTCTACGAGAGCTGAGCGCCCTGCGCGGCGAAGCGCACGGCTGGGCAGGGAACTCCCTGCCGCTGGCACCGATGGAAATCGTTCTACAAACCACTGGGGACGATATTTTGAGCCTCGATTTTGACGGCGCATTAATCCTTGAACGCGATGCCAGCGGGATCCGCCTGGCCCGACCCAGTCTGGCCAGCGACGAGAAGCATTATCGTTACTGGCGCGGAGACGTCCGCTCGCTGCATATTTTCATCGACCAGTCTAGCGTGGAGATTTTCATCAACGGCGGCGAAGGAGTGATGAGCTGCCGCTACTTCCCGGCCTGTTCAGGGCAGCTAATGTTCTCTGGCATCACACCGGACGCATTCTGCTACTGGCCGCTGCGAACTTGCATGGTAGAATAAGCGTTTTGCCTCAAGCTCATGGCGTCGTAATGAAAACTAAACGCGTAACCATTAAAGATATCGCCGAACAGGCTGGCGTCTCAAAAGCGACCGCCAGCCTAGTACTGAACGGTCGTGGTAAGGAGCTGCGTGTGGCGCAGGAAACGCGTGAGCGAGTACTGGCGATTGCCCGTGAGCAGCACTATCAGCCAAGCATTCACGCCCGCTCGCTGCGCGACAACCGCAGCCACACCATCGGACTGGTGGTGCCGGAGATCACCAACCACGGCTTTGCGGTCTTTTCACATGAGCTGGAAATGCTGTGCCGCGAAGCAGGCGTCCAGCTATTGATCTCTTGTACTGATGAAAACCCCGGTCAGGAGAGCGTGGTGGTCAATAACATGATTTCCCGCCAGGTTGACGGTCTGATCGTCGCTTCATGTATGCACAACGATGCCGACTATCTTAAGCTCAGCCAACAACTGCCAGTAGTGCTGTTTGACCGTTGTCCTAATGAAAGCCTGCTGCCGCTGGTGATGACTGATTCGATTACCCCAACGGCGGAACTGATTTCCCGCATTGCACCTAAGCATAGCGATGAGTTCTGGTTTTTAGGCGGTCAGTCGCGTCTGTCGCCTTCACGCGATCGTCTGACCGGCTTCACGCAGGGTTTGGCTCAGGCGGGTATTGCACTGCGCCCGGAATGGGTGATTAACGGTAACTACCACCCGAGCTCAGGCTATGAGATGTTCGCCGCACTCTGCGCGCGACTTGGGCGGCCGCCTAAGGCGCTGTTCACTGCCGCCTGTGGACTGCTCGAAGGGGTACTGCGCTATATGAGCCAGCACCATTTACTCGACTCAGATATCCATCTGACGAGCTTTGACGATCACTATCTTTATGATTCGCTGTCGCTGCGTATCGATACCGTACAGCAGGATAACCGCCAGTTGGCCTGGCACTGCTATGATCTGATAAGGGGGTTTGAAGGCCAATGGAACGAAAACGTACGTTAAGAATGTAATTTATTGATATTCATAAAAATAAAAAAAGGATCGCTGATTGATCCTTTTGTTTTGCTATTTGAATTTCGATAAACATTAACCACGAGAATGCAGTAGCTCGGCTATCTCATGAGCAATTTCATCGATTGTATGAGTTGCAGTACTACGAGCAACTTTGTCTGCTAATGATGGACTAAAATCGACAACTTCTTGTTTTGTAATATTATGCCATATGGGAAGCAATATTTGCTCACCAGAAATAGCACGAGTGACGATTCCATCAAGTTCATAATTTGTCCAACCTTTGCTTATAAACGCCGGAGACAAAACTACTAACCCAACACGACTGTTTGCTAAACCTTTGTCTATTTTTTGTCTCAGGCTGTCACCAATTCTTAACGTCATTTCGTCATACCATACATTAAGGCCGTGACTGATTAATGAGTTTGCCAGAGAGCGAACAAAATCATCTTTATCCTCTGAGGCATGCGAAATAAATACGTCATGTATCTCGTTGCTCTGTGCTGTTGACGGTGGTCTGTTATCTCTTACCAGACTAGGAACTTCGCTTAACGGCCTATCCTGAATTTCAGGAAGAACCCCTGGAAGAACGCGAACAGAAGCCCTGGTACTCCCCCTTAATCCCTGCATATCTACAGCAATATGCCAATGGCCTGATGAAGGGATCTGTAACCTTATGGGGGAGCGCTTTGCTAACCCACCAATGTAGGAATGTCGTCGGCCATTCTTATAACTACTGAAGTTAGAACTATCCATTAGTCTAACATTTGCACCACTGGTAAGGGTGATTTCAACAATCTCCCCTCTTTTTCTTTGACCAAGATCATTATGGATGAATTGCATGTAAGTCTGCTCTCTTCATTTGAATTGGAAGAATGTAGCCACTTCCTGATTATACTGTATCCAGTGGTTGAGAGTATCTCTTAGTGTGAAAAAATAAATTATAAGACTTTTACTCGGTATGGATGAAGATGTAAAATCCGTAAACCAGAGAATAAATGAGGAAAAAGCGTGACCAAGCACAAAGTTTTCATCAGTTACCACCATGCTAATGACCAATGGTACAAAAACGAACTTGAAAAAATGAATGATGTTTTTGATATTTTTGTGAATCGCTCGGTATCACTTGGTGACATTGATGAAGAAGAAGAACCTCAAAAGATCAGAGAAATAATAAGGGATGAATATTTACGTGATACATCCGCTCTTATTTTACTCGTTGGGACTGAGACTAAAAATAGAAAGCATGTTGATTGGGAATTATATTCATCCATGAGGGATAGTCCCAGAAACGGCAAATCAGGTATTTTTATTATAAATCTTCCTTCAACAGGGACAAACAACATTAGAGCCAGTCATGGTGAAAATGAAAAAAATGAATTTCATCCTAATATAACCGAGTGGATAACAATCAACGACAGAACAACATATAAAGAAATATATCCATATATGCCTGAAAGAGTTATCGATAACTTGATGAGTGAAAAGTCATATATATCAATAGTCAACTGGGATCAGATACACAATAACCCAGAAAACCTTAGAAAAATGATTGAGTTAACATATCAAGATAAAGATAAGTGCGAATACGTTTTTTCTACCCCAATGAGAATGCGTAATGGCTAGCAGAAACAGTAAAGGGGAGTATGATACTCCCCTTTACTTGTTACCAATCCCATTTGGTGGTGTTCACGTTAAATGTTTGTTGAACCCGTGATGTGAAAAAATCATTTACTACTTTAAAATCGTTACATATTTTACTGTAGTTATAGTATTGCTTTTGTATTTTATTTATAGGCGTCAGGTGAACTTTTAATGGTGTATTAGTTATAACATCAATAACTTCATCCTTATCTGATATATATTTATACCATCTTTTATAATTATTTTGATTTTTAGTTAAAAATTTATTTAACACCATTAACATATCATTGCTAATATTATATAACTCATTGTCTTTTTTTGGATTCAATAGTTTCATTTCATCTCTAATAAATTGATATGTCTGATAATATGATGAGATAACTTCATCGAATGCGTCCACATTTTTCTTCAACTTAAAGATAGCTCTTTTTGAATCCAGATGATTTTTTATACTTTTGCGATATAACGTACCACTTTCATTGAACAGAACATTAACGCCGCCTAAACTTAATTTCTCTACTTTAAATGAGTATTTTTTTAAAAGATATAACGCTACAATTAGCCATATAAAAATAGATATTAGTAGTATATATATAATACCAGTTACTAAAGGTTTGTTTTTATTAAATACGGTGTAAATTGAAGGTACATATAATGAAAGATCCACTGTACACATTACAGCAATTACCGCAATGAAAGCTATCGTCCAAATTATAACAAATGTTCTCACAATTCCACCTTGTCAGTTGTAAGATAATCAATCATTGATTGGTGAACGTTCTGAATTGATAATTTTATATACGGTTGAACGCGCAATACCCATATGCTTAGCTATTTCAGTTGCTCCAGTTCCTTTATCATGCATAAATTTTATTTTATTCCTGTCTATTTTCCGTTTTCTGCCAAATTTAATTCCTTTAGACTTGGCCTCAATTCTTCCTTCATTTGTTCGTTCAAAGATGCGAGTACGTTCTGCTTGTGCCACTGCTGATAGAATTGTGACGATCATCTTCCCCATTTCTCCATCGGTACTGATCCCATCATCAATGAATCGGACTGCCACACCCAAGGCATCGAATTCTTTTATTAGTTGAATCATATCGGCAGTGTCACGACCAAGACGGTCTAGCTTCTTCACCAGAATGACATCTCCATCTTCCACCTTCATGCGCAACAGCTCAAGTCCTTCCCTGGCAGCTGAACTTCCCGATGCCTTGTCCGTAAAAATACGGTTGGCTTTTACCCCCGCGTTCTTAAGTGCTCTAATTTGAATATCTAGGGACTGCTGACTGGTTGAGACCCGTGCGTAACCAAAAAGTCGCATAAAAATGTACCTTAAATCGAATATCAGACACCTTGTGTCTATTATGGCAAAAATACGATTTAATAGACAGTCCATGCCTGCCGTTTTATGCTGTCTTATAAATTATAACATTTCGGACGGTTGCGAAATTGTTAATATATAACCGTCAGGCAGGAAGGCCTATATGCCCGTCGATTTTCTGACCACTGAGCAGGAACTGAATTATGGTCGCTATGTTGCAGAACCCAATGACGTGCAGCTGGCGCGCTATTTTCATCTTGATGAGCGAGATCTTGCCTTCATTAACCAGCGACGGGGAAGGCATAACCGGCTGGGAATTGCGCTTCAGCTCACCACCGCCCGTTTTCTGGGCACCTTTCTGACAGATTTAACCCGGGTTCTGCCGGGTGTTCAGCAATTTGTCGCGGTGCAGCTTAATATCCGCCGTCCGGAAGTCCTTTCCCGCTACGCAGAACGGGATACCACCCTCAGAGAGCATACTGCGCTGATTAAGGAATATTACGGTTACCATGAATTTGGCGATTTCCCCTGGTCTTTCCGCCTGAAGCGCCTGCTATACACCCGTGCATGGCTCAGTAATGAGCGACCCGGCCTGATGTTTGATTTTGCCACCGCCTGGTTGCTTCAGAATAAGGTCCTGCTGCCCGGAGCAACCACACTTGTACGTCTCGTCAGTGAAATACGTGAACGGGCAAATCAGCAACTTTGGAAGAAACTGGCCGCGTTGCCGGACAGCTGGCAGACCGCCCGCGTGACTGAGCTGCTGGACATTCCTGAGGGGCAGCGAATTTCACCGCTGGAGCAACTGAAAAAGGGACCTGTCACCGTCAGCGGTCCGGCATTTACCGAAGCGCTGGAGCGGTATATCCGGCTGCGAAACCTGGAGTTTTCCCGACTGAGTTTTACCGGTCTGCCCGCTATACAACTACGTAATCTGGCCCGTTACGCAGGCATGGCGTCGGTAAAATATATCGCGCGAATGCCACAGCAGAGAAAGCTGGCCGTACTCACCGCATTCGTTAAAGCACAGGAGACTGCGGCGCTGGATGAAGCCGTTGATGTGCTCGATATGCTTATACTGGATATCACTCGTGCGGCGAAGAAAACGGGGCAGAAAAAACGGCTCAGGACGCTGAAAGATCTTGACCGTGCTGCGCTACTGCTGGCGCAGGCATGTTCATTGTTGCTAGCTGAGCAGGCTGACGATGCTGAACTGAGGGAGACCATATTCAGCAGCATACCGAAAAGTAGGCTGGCAGAATCCGTCAGCAAGGTAAATGAGCTGGCCCGGCCTCAGAACAACAATTTCCATGACGAAATGGTGGAACAGTACGGGCGGGTAAAGCGTTTTCTTCCGGCGGTATTGCGCGACCTGCATTTCCAGGCAGCGCCAGCCGGAGAACATACGCTGTCCGCCATTCATTATCTGACCGAACTGAACGGCTCGAAAAAGCGCATCCTGGACGATGCGCCTGAACATATTATTACCGGCCCCTGGAAACGCCTGGTATACGATGCGGAGGGCCGGATACAGCGTGCCGGTTACTCGCTTTGTCTGCTGGAGCGCCTTCAGGATGCACTACGCCGACGGGACATCTGGCTCGAAAACAGCGATCGCTGGGGAAATCCCCGCGAGAAGCTGTTGCAGGGGGAAGAATGGCAGGTTCAGCGGGTCCCCATCTGTCGGGCGCTGGGACATCCCACTGATGGACATAAAGGCGTGCAACAGCTGGCGGTCCAACTGGATAAAACCTGGAAAGCCGTCGCATCTCGCTTTGAAGGAAATGCGGAGGTTAATATCTGCCATGACGGTAAATATCCTTCCCTGACTATCAGCAGCCTGGAGAAACTGGAGGAGCCACCATCGTTGCATCGTCTCAACAGTCGGGTAAGGCAGCTACTCCCGCCGGTAGATTTGACGGAACTGTTGCTTGAGATAGATGCCAGAACGGGCTTTACACGTGAGTTTACGCATGTCAGTGAATCCGGGGCCCGGGCGCAGGATCTGCACATCAGCCTGTGCGCGGTCCTGATGGCTGAGGCTTGCAATATCGGGCTGGAACCGCTGATAAAGCACAATATACCGGCGCTGACGCGCCACCGGCTCAGTTGGGTGAAACAGAATTACCTCCGGGCAGAAACGCTGGTCAGCGCCAATGTCCGCCTGGTTGATTTTCAGTCCACACTGGAGCTTGCTGGCCGCTGGGGTGGCGGCGAAGTGGCTTCAGCTGACGGCATGCGCTTTGTCACGCCGGTGAAAACCGTCAATTCAGGACCTAACAGAAAATATTTTGGTTCCGGACGTGGCATCACCTGGTACAACTTCGTCTCTGATCAGTATTCTGGATTCCACGGCATCGTTGTTCCCGGCACATTACGTGATTCCATTTTTGTGCTGGAAGGCCTTCTGGAGCAGCAGACAGGGCTGAATCCGGTTGAGATCATGACAGACACAGCCGGTACCAGCGACATTATTTTTGGCCTCTTCTGGCTGCTGGGATACCAGTTTTCTCCTCGGCTTGCCGATGCCGGTGAAGCAGTATTCTGGCGGGTGGATAAATCGGCAAATTACGGTGCACTAGACGAACTGGCTCGTGGTTGTGCCGATCTGTCGAAAGCCGAGTATCAGTGGGATGAGATGATGCGAGCCGCCGGTTCGCTGAAACTGGGTACCATTCATGCTTCAGAACTCATTCGCTCTTTGCTGAAAAGCTCGCGCCCATCAGGGTTGGCACAGGCGATCATGGAAGTGGGGCGCGTCAACAAGACGCTGTACCTTCTAAATTATATTGATGATGAAGATTATCGTCGGCGGATCCTGACGCAGCTAAACCGGGGAGAAGGCCGCCATGCTGTGGCGAGGGCGATCTGCTACGGGCAGCGCGGTGAGATCAGAAAGCGCTATCGTGAAGGTCAGGAAGATCAACTGGGTGCACTGGGCCTCGTCACTAACGCAGTGGTACTGTGGAACACACTTTATATGCAGGAAGCCCTGAGCTGGATGCGCAGGAATGGAGAAGAAACCGGGGGTGAAGATATCGTCCGGTTATCCCCACTGATGCACGGGCATATCAATATGCTGGGGCATTATACGTTCACGCTACCGGAGGATATTTTGAAGGGGGAACTGAGAGAATTAAATTTTAATTTAAACAATGAATTACCTTCTTAGCGTACGTTTTCGTTCCATTGGCCCTCAAACCCCTTTGACGATGCTCTGTTTCATATCATCATCTTGCGTGGTGTCTTCCGGACCGTTCTCTTTCTCATCGGCCAGGATATCCAGCAACGCTTTTTCGGAATCGCCACCCAACGGGGTGTCTACCGAGGTAATGCGCTCGTTTAGACGAAGCATACGGCTAACGTCATCAACCGGTTTATCCAGCTGTTCTGCAATTTCTTCCGCGCTCGGTTCGTGGTCCAGTTTATGGGACAACTCACGCGCGGTACGCAGATAAACGTTCAGCTCTTTAACGATGTGGATCGGCAGTCGAATGGTACGGGTTTGGTTCATGATAGCCCGTTCAATCGTCTGGCGAATCCACCAGGTTGCGTATGTGGAGAAGCGGAACCCACGTTCCGGGTCAAACTTCTCGACGGCACGGATAAGCCCCAGATTGCCCTCTTCAATCAGATCCAGCAACGCCAGACCACGATTGCCATAACGGCGGGCAATTTTCACCACCAGACGCAGGTTACTTTCAATCATCCGACGGCGTGAGGCGACATCTCCACGCAGTGCGCGACGCGCAAAATACACTTCTTCTTCGGCCGTTAACAGTGGCGAATAACCAATCTCACCAAGGTAAAGCTGAGTCGCGTCCAACACACGCTGTGTGGCCCCCTGCGATAACAGCTCTTCTTCAGCCAAATCGTTATCACTGGGTTCCTCTTCAACTAAGGCTTTTTCGTCAAAAACCTCAACTCCGTTCTCATCAAACTCCGCGTCTTCATTTAAATCATGAACTTTCAGCGTATTCTGACTCATAAGGTGGCTCCTACCCGTGATCCCTTGACGGAACTAGC
Source organism: Citrobacter sp. CFNIH10 (assembly GCF_002934585.1). NCBI lineage: Bacteria > Pseudomonadati > Pseudomonadota > Gammaproteobacteria > Enterobacterales > Enterobacteriaceae > Citrobacter > Citrobacter sp. CFNIH10. The sequence continues at coordinate 2,401,048 of NZ_CP026216.1, read as the reverse complement.
AAGTGTCAGCCTGGTTCCGTCGCTTTATCGCTGCGGTAAATAACGCAGCGGGTTTACGGATTTCCCCTTGTAACGAATTTCAAAATGCAAACGTGTAGAACTGGTTCCGGTGCTACCCATCGTCGCTATTTTTTGTCCTGCCTTCACTTCTTGTTGTTCCCGGACCAGCATTGTATCGTTATGAGCGTAGGCACTCAGGTAATCATCGTTGTGTTTGATGATAATAAGATTACCGTAACCGCGCAGTGCGTTACCGGCATAGACCACGCGCCCATCGGCGGTCGCGATAATAGCCTGTCCCTTACTGCCTGCAATGTCGATCCCTTTATTGCCCCCCTCGGAAGCCCCAAAGTTCTCGATCACTTTGCCGTCAGTCGGCCAGCGCCATGTGGAGATTGGCGAACTGGTAGACGAACTGCTTGCTGTCGATTCGGTTGCGCTAACTGCTGGAGCCGTTACAGGTGCTGTGACCACAGTCCCAGCAGGCTTGTTGTTCGGCAACATTTTGTTAGCACTTTGTTCACCTGAATCCTCAGAATACGTAATTGTCGGTTTCGACGCAACAGCGATGGCGGAATTTTGTGCAGGTCTGGTCACAACTCCTTGCTCTGCCGCGTCGGCCTGAGTTATCGCATTACCGCCGGTAATTGGCGCACCCGATGCGTTACCCACCTGCAGCGTTTGTCCGACATTCAGAGCATACGGGGCCTGAACGTTGTTGCGTTGCGCCAGGTCACGAAAATCGTTCCCGGTGATCCAGGCGATATAAAAAAGCGTATCGCCTTTTTTAACGGTGTACGTACTGCCACCGCTGTAGCTACCTTTCGGAATATTCCCATACTGGCGATTGTAGACAATACGTCCGTTTTCCATCTGCACGGGTTGCTCGGCGACGGGCTGAACATGCGTCGGTTGTGTCGTCGGACGTTGCACCGGTTGAATTTGCGGTGTCTGCGGAGCGGACGTCGTCGTCCCCATCTTCGGCGGCGGCGTAATCAGCATGCCAGAACTGGTATTCGTCGGAGCATTACCATTGACTGAGCTTACCGGCGCAGGTGGATTCGATGAATTTGAACAACCCGCCAGCCATAGCGAAACCAGTGACAGTGCCGCAATGCGGCTAACGGTGAATTTTGGGCTTCCCGCGCTCATTTATCCCCCAGGAAAAATTGGTTAACAACCAGTGACGTATAATCGTGCAGACAGCAAATGGGCACTGGAAAATGTGACCACGATACGCTGACCAGTTCCAAAAACTCCAGGAAAATTCCAGGTATTCGGAACCGCTTTTTACGCGAGTTCCCCTTTAACTAAGGGAACAAAACGTACCGCCTCCACGGTGTCGATAATAAATTCGCCGCCCCGACGACGCACCCGTTTCAGAAACTGATGCTCGTCACCCACGGGCAAGACGAGAATGCCACCTTCATCCAGTTGCGTCATCAACGCGGTCGGGATTTCCGGCGGTGCTGCCGTCACAATAATAGCGTCAAATGGCGCGCGTGCCTGCCAGCCTTGCCAGCCATCACCGTGACGAGTTGAAACATTGTGTAAATCGAGTTGTTTCAGACGGCGACGCGCCTGCCATTGCAAACTTTTAATACGTTCGACGGAACAAACCTGCTGTACCAGGTGCGCCAGTATCGCCGTCTGATACCCGGAACCCGTGCCAATTTCCAGCACACGCGACTGCGGCGTCAGTTCGAGGAGTTCGGTCATTCGCGCCACCATGTACGGCTGCGAAATCGTCTGCCCCTGACCTATCGGCAACGCGATATTGTCCCAGGCTTTATGTTCAAACGCTTCATCAATAAATTTCTCACGCGGCACCGCGGCCAGGGCATTAAGCACCTGCTCATCGCGAATCCCCTGTGCGCGCAGTTGATCAAGAAGCGTTTGTACGCGTCTGCTTACCATTGCGTGCCAACTCCCACGCTCTCTAACCAGTCGGAAACCACATCATGCGCGCTGTGCGCGGTTAAATCTACATGCAACGGCGTAATGGACACGTAACCGTCGTCCACTGCCGCAAAATCGGTATCAGGCCCGGCGTCGCATTTGTCGCCCGGTGGGCCAATCCAGTACAGCGTGTTGCCGCGCGGATCTTCCTGTGGGATCACTTTGTCTGCGGGATGACGACTGCCGCAACGCGTCACGCGAATGCCTTTGATCTGCTCCAACGGTAAATCGGGCACGTTGATATTGAGGATCCGCCCGGTACGCAGCGGTTCACGCCGCAGGGCGCGTAAGATCCGACAGGTGATGGCCGCTGCGGTCTCATAATGCTGGTGCCCGTCTAACGACACGGCAAGCGCCGGAAAGCCAAGATGTCGCCCTTCCATTGCCGCCGCGACGGTGCCGGAATAGATAACGTCATCCCCCAGGTTGGGGCCGGCATTAATTCCCGAGACCACGATGTCCGGACGCGGGCGCATGAGTGCATTGACGCCCAAGTATACGCAGTCAGTGGGTGTGCCCATCTGCACGGCGATATCGCCGTTCTCGAAAGTAAACGTCCGGAGAGAGGATTCAAGCGTCAGCGAATTTGACGCACCACTGCGGTTCCGATCCGGGGCGACGACCTGTACATCAGCAAACTCCCGCAGGGCTTTCGCCAGCGTTTGTATACCGGGCGCGTGGACCCCATCATCGTTACTCAGCAATATGCGCATAATCACCCATTGTGTTGATCAGTTCCCTCACAACGCTGGTGGCGAAGCTCCCCGCCGGCAGCCAAAAACGTAACTCGACGGTGACATCATCCCACCAGTTCCAGCTTAATTGCTGCGGATAGAGCAGCATCGCTCTTCGCGACGCCTCAACTTTTTCACGCAGCAGCAGCGACTGCAACGCGGTCTCCTCGGCAATCGCGGACTGTTCGAACGCCAGCGCATCCCGCTGGGTTCCCCACTCGCCGCTGCCGGGAAGCGAAGCCGTCACCATCAGTTCTTTTTCATCGACACGATGCTGTAATTCCGCTCGTTCTTCTTGCGTGGCGACAAACCAGCTTCCGCGTCCCGCTAATTGTAGCGCATCGCCGTCAACAACTTGATTAAAGTCTGTTTTTTTCAGACACTCGCTGACAATTTGATTAAACAACGCACTGCGGGCCGCCGACAACCAAAAACTGCGTTTATTGCGATCCCTGACCGGTGCATCGCTTTGCGCCCAGCGCAGCGCACCTTGCAGATTGCTGCCGCCGATACCAAAACGCTGAGCGCCGAAATAGTTCGGTACGCCGCCAGCGTTTATCGCTTGCAGACGGGATTCCACTTCATCACGATGACTGATTTCCCGTAGCACCAGCGTGAACGCATTGCCTTTCAGCGCGCCTAAACGTAGCTTGCGTTTGTGACGCGCATATTCCAGCACCTTGCAACCTTCAAGCTGGAAAGCGCTCAGGTCGGGCATCTCTTTGCCTGGTACGCGCGCGCACAGCCACTGTTCGGTGACCGCATGCTTATCCTTTTGCCCGGCAAAACTCACTTCACGGGCATGAATTTTCAGAAACTTCGCCAGCGCGTCAGCCACAAAACGGGTGTTGCAGCCGTTTTTAAGAATACGCACCAGAATGTGTTCACCTTCGCCATCGGGTTCGAAACCTAAATCTTCGACCACCACAAAATCTTCCGGACTGGCTTTCAGCAGACCGAAGCCTTGCGGCTTACCGTGGAGATACGTGAGATTTTCAAACTCTGTCATTTCGCGGCCTTAATGAGTAACGCCACCGCTTCGCAGGCAATCCCTTCCCCACGCCCGGTAAAACCGAGTTTTTCCGTGGTGGTGGCCTTCACGTTCACATCATCCATGTGACAACCGAGGTCTTCAGCAATAAACACACGCATTTGCGGGATGTGCGGCAGCATCTTCGGCGCCTGAGCAATAATGGTCACATCGACGTTGCCCAGGGTGTAACCTTTTGCCTGGATCCGACGCCAGGCTTCACGCAATAGCTCACGGCTGTCTGCGCCTTTAAACGCCGGATCGGTATCCGGAAACAGCTTGCCAATGTCACCCAGTGCCGCCGCGCCAAGCAGCGCGTCGGTGAGCGCATGCAGCGCAACATCGCCATCAGAATGCGCCAGCAGCCCCTTTTCATAGGGAATACGCACACCACCAACGATAATGGGGCCTTCCCCGCCAAAGGCGTGTACGTCAAAACCGTGTCCGATTCGCATTATGCTTTCTCCTGGTGAATTATTTGGGTCAGGTAAAATTCAGCCAGCGCTAAATCTTCCGGACGGGTTACTTTGATATTATCAGCCCGTCCTTCAACAAGCTGTGGATGGAAGCCACAATATTCCAGCGCCGAGGCTTCATCGGTGATCGTCGCCCCTTCATTCAGTGCGCGTGTCAGGCAGTCATGCAGCAGCTCGCGAGGGAAAAATTGCGGCGTCAGCGCGTGCCATAAATCGTTACGTTCGACCGTATGGGCGATGGCGGTTTTGCCCGGCTCTGCGCGTTTCATCGTGTCGCGCACCGGTGCGGCAAGGATCCCGCCAGTGCGACTGGTTTCGCTAAGCGCCAGCAGACGTGCTAAATCATCCTGATGTAAGCAGGGACGCGCCGCATCATGCACCAGCACCCATTCGGCGTCTCCGGCGGCCTGCAATCCGGCCAGCACAGAGTCTGCACGTTCATTTCCCCCGTCCACGACGGTAATTTGCGGATGCTGCGCCAGAGGGAGCTGGGCAAAGCGGCTGTCGCCAGGGCTTATCGCGATGATCACGCGGGTCACCCGGGGATGCGCCAGCAGCGCAAAGACCGAGTGTTCGAGAATGGTTTTATTGCCGATCGAGAGATATTGCTTCGGACATTCCGTTTGCATACGGCGGCCAAATCCGGCCGCCGGCACCACGGCGCAAACATCCAATAAAGTGGCTGCCATGTGATTTCCTGGGCTGGTTTAACGAGTATTTTGCCCCGCAGTTTGCGCGCGTTTAGACGCGTCGGGCACCAGGCGATAAAACGTTTCGCCCGGCTTAGTCATGCTGAGTTCGTTGCGTGCACGCTCCTCGATAGCCTCCTGACCGCCATTGAGATCGTCAATTTCGGCAAACAGCTGATCGTTACGTGCTTTAAGTTTGGCGTTCGTCGCCTGCTGCGCCGCCACGTCATCATTGACGCGACTGTAATCATGTATGCCGTTCTTACCGAACCACAGTGAATACTGTAGCCAGACCAGTAAAGCCAGCAACAGCAGCGTTAGTTTACCCATCCTGCCCCCTGAAAAACGGCATCATCCTCCCATACTTCCGCAAACGACACGACGTTTGCAGACGGGAAAGCCGCAACAACGCGGGCAAATGTACCACAATTGCCCTTTATAACGTATACCCAGAACCCTGAGAACATCATCTCATTGTTAGTTACGGTTTGAATTATGGACAGCCGTCGCGCTTTAGCCCAGCAACCACATAAACAGTGCGCCGAACATTGCGCAAACGGTCAGCAGCGTTGCAACAATGCTGTAGCGCAATTTGCCGTTGAGCAGGGAATGCAGCGCGATACCCACAACCACCGCAACGGGCATCAACGCCAGGAAGAAAGGCCAGGTGTAGATAAAGAAAAACAACGTGTTAGGGCCATACACCAGAAAGGGGATCCCCAACGCCAACAGCCATGACGCGAAGCCCACCACCGCGCCCGGCAGCGACCAGGTGGTTTCGTCATCAGTAGCAAACGCGTCTGTCGTTGTGAGTGTGATGTTCTGGCTATTGCGCATAGTGAATCCTGTAACCTTGACTGACCGTACACAGCGGTCAGGTGTCTCAGGATCTGATAATATCGCTCTGTCTGAGCAGGTCTAATAATTGGGCGACCAAATTTGTTACTAATTGTTCGCCATTGAGATGAACCTCTGGCGATTCAGGCGCTTCGTAAACGGAATCAATTCCGGTGAAGTTGCGCAATTCGCCAGCCCGCGCTTTTTTGTATAATCCTTTTGGATCGCGGGCTTCACAGATTTCCAGTGGCGTATCCACGAACACTTCAATAAAGCGCCCCTCACCGACGCGTTCGCGCACCATTTGCCGCTCTGCACGGTGCGGAGAAATAAACGCCGTCAGTACCACCAATCCCGCATCCACCATCAGGTTTGCGACTTCGCCCACGCGACGGATGTTCTCTTTTCGGTCGGCATCACTGAACCCCAGATCGCTGCACAGGCCGTGGCGAACGTTATCGCCATCCAGCAAATAGGTACTGACGCCCAGTTGATGCAGCGCCTCTTCCAGCGCCCCGGCGACGGTCGACTTACCGGACCCGGACAGCCCGGTAAACCACAGCACAACACCACGATGACCGTGGTGTTGCTCACGCTGTTGCGGCGTGACGGGATGAGCATGCCAGACGACGTTTTCGTCATGCAGCGCCATTATTTTCCTCCCAGCAGATCGCGAGCACCCCAGTGCGGGAAGTGACGACGTACCAGAGTATTCAGTTCCAGCTCAAAGGCGCTGAATTCTGATGGCGTAGCGGTCTCCTGCACAATCGGTTCGCGGACCATACCGGCCCCCACGGTGACATTGCTCAGACGATCGATAAAGATCAGCCCGCCGGTCACCGGGTTTTGCTGATAGGTATCCAGCACCAGCGGCTCATCAAAGGTCAGATTCACCAGGCCAATACCGTTCAGCGGCAGAGTGTCTACCTCACGCTGCGTCAGATTGTTGATATCTACCTGATACTGAACATGATCAACGCGCGCACGGGTCTTTTTACCAGCGATTTTGATTTCGTAACTCTGCCCCGGTGCCAGTGGCTGTTCCGCCATCCAGACCACGTCAACGGCGGCGCTCTGTACGGCAGGTAAACTCTCCTCCGCCGCCAGCAGCAGATCGCCGCGGCTGATATCAATCTCGTCTTTCAGGACGAGGGTAATGGCTTCTCCGGCAAAGGCTTCGTCCAGATCGCCATCAAAGGTGACGATCCGCGCCACGCTGGATTCCACACCGGACGGCAGCACCTTCACGCGCTGCCCTACCTTGACGCGCCCGGAAGCCAGCGTGCCGGAATAACCGCGGAAATCGAGATTTGGACGGTTTACGTACTGCACCGGGAAGCGCATTGGCTGACTGTCGACCACGCGCTGGATCTCAACTGTCTCCAGCACTTCAAGTAAGGTCGGGCCGCTGTACCACGGCATGCTGACGCTCTGGGAGGCGACGTTGTCACCCTCCAGCGCGGAGAGCGGGACAAAGCGGATATCCAGATTCCCCGGCAACTGTTCGGCAAAGGTCAGATAATCTTCACGAATACGCGCAAAGGTTTCTTCGCTGTAATCGACCAGATCCATTTTGTTGATCGCCACCACCAGGTGTTTGATCCCCAGCAGTGTTGAAATAAAGCTGTGACGACGGGTCTGATCCAGCACGCCTTTACGGGCGTCGATCAGCAGGATCGCCAGATCGCAGGTAGACGCGCCGGTCGCCATATTGCGGGTATATTGCTCATGCCCAGGGGTATCGGCAATGATAAATTTGCGCTTCTCAGTGGAGAAATAACGATACGCCACGTCGATGGTAATCCCCTGCTCACGCTCGGCCTGCAGCCCATCCACCAGCAACGCCAGATCCAGTTTTTCACCCTGCGTACCGTGACGTTTGCTGTCGTTATGCAACGATGAAAGCTGATCCTCATAAATCTGCCGCGTGTCGTGCAACAGGCGACCGATCAGGGTGCTTTTGCCGTCATCCACGCTACCGCAGGTTAAAAAGCGCAGCAGACTTTTATGTTGTTGGGCAACCATCCAGGCTTCGACGCCGCCTTCATTAGCGATTTGTTGGGCAAGTGTGGTGTTCATGGCGGCTCCTTAGAAATACCCCTGACGTTTCTTCAGCTCCATAGAGCCCGCCTGGTCGCGGTCAATCACGCGGCCCTGACGTTCACTGGTGGTCGAGACCAGCATCTCTTCAATAATTTCCGGCAGCGTTTGTGCGTTTGACTCGACGGCGCCGGTCAGCGGCCAGCAGCCGAGAGTACGGAAACGCACCATCCGTTTTTTGATCATTTCGCCAGGCTGGAGGTCGATGCGATCGTCATCAATCATCATCAACATGCCGTCGCGCTCCAGCACCGGGCGCTCCGCCGCCAGATACAGCGGGACGATCTCGATGTTTTCCAGCCAGATGTACTGCCAGATATCCTGTTCCGTCCAGTTGGACAGCGGGAAGACGCGAATACTTTCGCCTTTGTTAATCTGCCCGTTGTAGTTGTGCCACAGTTCAGGACGCTGGTTTTTCGGGTCCCAGCGATGAAAGCGGTCGCGGAAGGAGTAAATGCGCTCTTTCGCCCGCGATTTTTCTTCATCGCGGCGCGCACCGCCAAAGGCGGCATCAAAACCGTATTTGTTCAGCGCCTGCTTCAACCCTTCGGTTTTCATAATGTCAGTGTGTTTGGCGCTGCCGTGGACAAAGGGATTGATACCCATCGCCACACCTTCCGGATTTTTATGTACCAGCAGCTCGCAGCCGTACGCTTTGGCAGTACGATCGCGGAATTCATACATCTCGCGGAACTTCCAGCCGGTATCGACATGCAGCAGCGGGAACGGCAGCGATCCCGGGTAGAACGCCTTACGGGCAAGATGCAGCATGACGCTGGAATCTTTACCGATGGAGTACAGCATAACCGGGTTCGAAAATTCTGCTGCCACCTCGCGAATGATGTGGATGCTTTCGGCCTCCAGCTGTCGCAGGTGGGTGAGTCGTTTTTGGTCCATAACCGTTCCTTTACAATACCGCGAATGTCGAGCGCGTCAGATAACCCGACTATAGGGAGCGCAAGAGAACGAATGAAATTACGAATTGGAATGAGTAGTTCCTCAAAGGAATAACGATCTGGCAAAGCAAATATCAAAAAGTGCTTAACCCACCGGAATTCGGGCATTTAAGAGCAAATGAAATTGTTTTAGCGAAGTCACCGTTTCATACTAGATGGGTTAAAATTTTTGCTTTGTATTCAGGGCTCCCCCGCTGGCTATTAAGGATTCACTATGTTTTCCGCAACGCGCCGTCTTTCCGCCCTCCTGGCGCTCGGCGTATGCTTTATTGTCCCCGCTCAGGCGTCATCGCCAAAACCGGGCGAATTTGCAACAATGCAGACCCGTCATATTGCGACCGTTTTCCCGGGAAGGATGACCGGCTCGCCGGCAGAAATGTTATCTGCCGACTATTTACGCCAGCAGTTTGAGCAGATGGGCTATCGCAGTGATATCCGCACGTTCAACAGTCGCTATATTTATACCGCCAAAAATAACCGCAAAAACTGGCATAACGTCACCGGCAGTACCGTTATTGCCGCCCACGAAGGCAAAGCCCCGCAGCAGATTATTATCATGGCGCACCTGGATACCTACGCGCCGCAAAGTGATGCCGACACTGACGCGAATCTTGGCGGGCTCACTCTGCAAGGGGTGGATGACAATGCCGCTGGTCTGGGCGTTATGCTCGAACTGGCAGAACGCCTGAAAGATGTGCCGACGGAATACGGTATTCGCTTTATTGCCACCAGCGGCGAGGAAGAGGGAAAACTGGGGGCTGAAAACCTGCTGAAGCGAATGAGCGCGGCGGAGAAGAAAAACACGCTGCTGGTGATTAATCTCGATAACCTGATCGTCGGCGACAAACTGTATTTTAATAGCGGGCAGAGCACGCCGGAAGCGGTGCGTAAATTAACCCGCGACCGGGCATTAGCGATTGCGCGTCATCATGGCATTACCGCCACCACTAATCCAGGCCTGAATAAGGACTATCCCAAAGGCACCGGTTGCTGCAATGACGCAGAGGTTTTCGATAAAGCGGGAATTTCGGTGCTATCCGTTGAGGCAACGAACTGGAATCTTGGCAAGAAAGATGGTTACCAACAGCGCGCCAAAACCGCCTCTTTCCCGACAGGAAATAGCTGGCACGATGTACGTCTGGATAATCAACAACACATTGATAAAGCCCTGCCCGGACGCATTGAACATCGCAACCGCGACGTAATGCGCATTATGCTGCCGCTCGTAAAAGAATTAGCGAAAGCGAGCTAATCATAAGGCCGGATAAGGCAATGCCCTTATCCGGCCATACTGTCGGACCGCTGAAGGGGGGTTGTTTCACCCTTCATGCAGCCCGCACTCGCGCTTCAGGCCAAAGAAGCGGGTCTCTTCTTCTGCCATGCCGGGTTCCCATTTCCGCGTGGTGTGCGTATCGCCGACGGAAAGATAGCCCTGATCCCACAGCGGATGGTATTTCAGCCCATGCTTTTGCAGGTATTGATAAACCGTTCGGTTATCCCAGTCGATAATCGGCAGCACTTTAAAGACCCCACGCTGGATAGCCAGCACGGGCAGATGCGCACGGCTGCCGGACTGTTCGCGCCGCAGTCCCGCAAACCAGGTTTGCGCGTTCAGTTCCTGCAACGCCCGGTTCATCGGTTCGACTTTGTTGATCTCATTGTATTTCTCAATGCCTTCAATGCCCTGCTCCCACAGCTTACCGTAGCGCGCTTCCTGCCAGGCGGGGCTTTCATTCGCCCGGTAGACCTTCAGGTTCAACCTGAGTTTGTCCGTTAACTCATCAATAAACTGGTAAGTTTCCGGGAACAGATAGCCGGTATCGGTCAGGATCACCGGGATATCCGGGCGGATCTGATTGACCAGATGCAGGCTGACTGCCGCCTGAATCCCAAAGCTTGATGAGAGGACGTATTCGCCAGGCAAATTCTCCAGCGCCCACGCCACACGCCCCTCAGCATCACGTTTTTCCAGTTGGCTGTTGGTTTCAGCCAGCGCCATCACACGCTCTACCTTCGGCAATGCATTAAGCGCGTTTAGATCGAGTACGGACATAAGAACCTCGTTTGCCTGTTTTGCCGGGTGGCACTGCGTTTGCCCGGCAAAGGATGGGTTATTCCCAGAAATCCCGTGCGGGATCGAGCACCGGGCGAATAATGCTCGCACGCACCGTAAAGTCGCCGAAGCCTTCACCCGCTTCGCGCTCTTTCGCCCAGCGCCCAATCAGTTCGTCCAGCGAGTCGAGAATTTCTGGTTCGGTGATATTCTCTTTAAACATCCGCGGGATACGCGTGCCGATTCGGTTACCGCCGAGATGCAGGTTATAGCGGCCAGGCGCTTTCCCGACCAGACCGACTTCCGCCAGCATCGCGCGACCGCAGCCGTTCGGGCAGCCTGTTACACGCATAACGATGTGTTCATCGCTCACGTTATGCTTCGCCATCAGGCCATCAATCTTGTCGATAAACGTCGGCAGGAAACGTTCGGCCTCCGCCATCGCCAGCGGACAGGTCGGGAACGACACGCAGGCCATGGAGTTTTCACGCTGTGGCGTCACGGTGTTCATAAGACCGCTCTCTTGCGCGATCTTCTCTATCTTCGCCTTCTGGCTTTCCGGTACGCCAGCGATGATCAGATTCTGGTTCGCAGTAATACGGAACTCGCCTTTATGGATTTTCGAAATCTCCAGCAGGCCCGTTTTCAGCGGACGTCCCGGATAATCGAGAATACGGCCATTTTCGATAAACAGCGTCAGATGCCATTTATTGTCGATGCCTTTCACCCAGCCAATCCGATCGCCGCGCCCGGTGAATTCATACGGACGAATCGGCTCAAATTTAATGCCTGCACGACGTTCCACTTCCGCTTTGAACGTCTCAACCCCTACGCGTTCCAGCGTGTATTTGGTTTTCGCATTTTTACGATCGGTACGGTTTCCCCAGTCGCGCTGGGTGGTGACCACCGCCTCCGCCACGGCCAGCGTGTGCTCGAGCGGCAGATAGCCAAATTCGCTGGCCGTACGGGCATAGGTTTTCTTGTTACCGTGCTCGATAGAAAGACCGCCGCCCACCAGCAGGTTAAAGCCAATCAGCTTGCCGTTTTCAGCAATCGCCACGAAGTTCATGTCGTTGGCGTGCAGGTCGATATCGTTCTGCGGCGGGATCACGACCGTGGTTTTAAACTTACGCGGCAGATAAGTCTGACCGAGGATCGGCTCCTCGTCCGTGGTCGCGACTTTTTCCTGATCGAGCCAAATCTCCGCATAAGCGCGCGTGCGCGGCAGCAGGTGCTCGGAGATCTTCTTTGCCCACTCGTAGGCTTCGGCATGCAGCTCGGACTCATACGGGTTCGAGGTGCACAGCACGTTACGGTTCATATCATTGGCTGTCGCCAGCGCGTCCAGCCCCACGGAGTGCAGCATCTGGTGCACCGGCTTCACGTTCTTCTTCAGAATCCCGTGAAACTGAAACGTCTGACGGTTGGTCAGGCGAATGCTGCCGTAAATCGTGTTCTCGGCGGCAAATTTATCAATCGCCTGCCACTGTTTGGTGGTGATAACGCCCCCCGGCAGACGGCAGCGAAGTAACATCGCGTGACGCGGCTCCAGCTTCTGCTCGGCACGCTCGGCGCGGATATCGCGGTCATCCTGCTGGTACATCCCGTGAAAACGGATCAGCAGGAAGTTGTCACCTTTGAAACCGCCGGTGAGACCGTCATTTAAATCTTCAGCAATAGTGCCGCGCAGATAGTTGCTTTCCAGCTTCATACGCTCGGCGTCGGTCAGTTTACCTTCGACCACCAGGGGCCCTGGATGTTTTTCGCTCATTAGTAGACATCTCGCTGATAACGGCGCTCAACGCGCAGCTCACTTAAAAATTCATCCGCTGATTCCGCGTCCATCGCGCCGAATTCAGCAATCACGTCCAGCAATGCCTGCTCAACGTCCTTCGCCATGCGATTGGCGTCGCCGCAGACATAAACGTGGGCACCGTCATTGATCCAGCGCCACAGTTCTGCGCCCTGTTCGCGCAGTTTGTCTTGTACGTAGACTTTTTCTTTTTGGTCTCGTGACCAGGCCAGATCGATGCGGCTCAGTACGCCTTCTTTGACGTAACGCTGCCATTCCACCTGGTAGAGGAAATCTTCGGTAAAGTGCGGGTTGCCAAAGAACAGCCAGTTCTTGCCTGATGCTCCCTCGGCAGCGCGCTGCTGCATGAAAGCGCGGAACGGCGCGATGCCTGTCCCCGGACCAATCATGATCACCGGGGTTTCAGGATTCGTCGGCAGACGGAAGTTATCGTTATGTTCGATGAACACACGCACTTCGCCCTCTTCTTCGACGCGATCGGCGAGGAAGCTGGATGCGCCACCGGCACGCGCGCGGCCTTCCACTTCATAACGCACCGCCCCCACGGTGATGTGCACTTCGCTCTCCACTTCGGCCTGTGAAGACGCAATGGAGTACAGACGCGGTGTTAACGGACGCAACAGATCGACTAACGCTTGTGCATCCAGTTGTGCGGGCGAGAAGCGCAGCATATCGACAACAGGCGTCGTGGTGGCGTAATGCTGCAACTGTGCCTTATCGCCGACCAGCGGCAACAACGATTCACTGCGCGTTAAGGTGGCATAGTTTTCAACGATATTGGCGGTATTTACGGTCAGTTCAACATGCCACTGTAGCGCTTCGGACAGCGGGAGAGATTTGCCATTGACCGTAACGGGCTCATCGCCTTTCAGCCAGACCAGTTCTACGATTTCTTTCACCAACGCCGGATCGTTTTGATACCAGACACCCAGCGCATCGCCAGGCTGGTAGCGCAGACCCGAATCACCGAGATCGATTTCAATATGGCGAACATCTTTCTCTGAATCGCGTCCGGTGATTTTTTGATTTACGGACAACGTGGCGCTCAGCGGCGCTTCTTTGGTATACGGGCTGGTGTGGATCTCATTTACCGCTCCGCTGGCAACCGCCTGAGCCGGTGTCGCAAACGGCGCTCGTGATTTCAACACCTCAACCACACGAGCACGCCATTCGGCGGCGGCGGCCTGGTATTCCACATCGGCGTCAACGCGATCCAACAAACGCTCACCGCCGAGTTCCGCCAGCTTGCTGTCAAAATCTTTGCCCGACTGGCAGAAAAATTCATATGACGTGTCACCCAGACCAAAAATGGCAAAGGCGGTGTTTTCGAGCTTGGGCGCTTTTTTAGAGAACAGGAACTTATGCAGCGCGACCGCTTCTTCCGGGGGTTCGCCTTCTCCCTGCGTAGACGTGACGATAACCAGCAACTTTTCATTGGCGATTTGTTTGAATTTGTAGTCGCCTGCGTTAACCAGCGTGACGCTGAGTTTTGCTGCCAACAGATCATCACGCAACGCTTCCGCCACACGACGCGCATTGCCCGTTTGTGATGCAGAGATTAGCGTGATGCCCGGCATTTCCGCCACGGGAGCGGGTGTTGCAACGGCTGCGCCAGGTTGCTGATTCAGCGTACCCCAGAAATAGCCAGAAACCCATGCAAGCTGCGTGGGCGTAAGATCGGTGGTGGCCGCCTGGAGGCGTGCCAGCTGCTCCGGGTTCAGCGGAAGCAAAGCGGAAGGTGGGGCCTGTGTCGTCATGCGTCGTTATGTTCCAGTAAGCAAAGCGGATTTAAGCAATAAAACCCAAACTGAAGATAAGGGTAACGGCGGTGATAGTAACAATTAAAGAAGGGATGGAAATAACAAATAACCAAATGAACTAACCTGTTTTAGCTATAGTTATTAACGACAAAAACGATTAAATAACCACATGATATATAAATGATTATTTAATATTTGCCATCTATATGTGGCATTCTGCTGCTCAGCGCCCTTTTAACTAATGCTAAAAATTGTACTTTACGGTACCCTACGGCGTTTTTTGCATTCTTGAGAGTCAATAATGTCCACCACCTTGTTTAAAGATTTCACCTTCGAAGCCGCTCACCGCCTGCCACACGTACCGGAAGGGCATAAATGTGGCCGCCTGCATGGTCACTCATTTATGGTGCGTCTTGAAATTACCGGTGAAGTCTGCCCGCATACCGGTTGGATCATGGATTTTGCCGAGTTAAAAGCCGCATTTAAGCCGACGTATGACAGGCTTGATCATTACTACCTGAACGATATTCCCGGTCTGGAAAACCCGACCAGCGAAGTACTGGCGAAATGGATTTGGGATCAGGTCAAACCGGTAGTTCCTCTGCTGAGCGCGGTGATGGTGAAAGAGACCTGTACGGCGGGCTGTGTCTATCGCGGCGAGTGATTCCAGCGGATGTGCTGAGGGTCAATATTCTTTAACTAACATTCTGTTAGGGTTATGTGCTCTGGATATCTGGAGCACGATATGTCTGACGATTTTGATATTATTATCATCGGTGCAGGAATAGCAGGCACCGCGTGTGCTTTACGCTGTGCACGCGCCGGACTTTCGGTTCTGCTTCTTGAACGCGGCGAGTTACCTGGCAGTAAAAACCTTTCGGGTGGACGTCTGTACTGTCATGCTCTTACCGAACTCCTTCCCGATGCCCATCTGTCAGCCCCACTTGAACGCCGCATTACCCAGGAAAATCTCACGCTTTTAACTCGTCACGGTGCGACAACCTACACCAGTCTTCGTCCGGAGGGAGATTCGTGGAGTTTACTACGTGCCCGTTTCGATCCGTGGTTCGTCGCCCAGGCGGAAACGGAAGGTGTGCAATTTGTCAGCGGCATAACGGTTGATGCGTTACTTATTGAAGCGGGTAGAGTCTGCGGCGTCATTGCCGATGATGAAACGCTTCGCGGCCGTTATGTCGTTCTCGCGGAAGGGGCAAATAGTGTTCTGGCTGAACGCTATGGTTTTCAGCCACGACCATCAACAACCGCAATGGCGCTGGGAATGAAAGAGACCCTGGCGCTGGATCAACAGATTCTTGAAGAGCGTTTCCGGTTATCTGCACAAGAAGGCGCTGCAATGCTGTTCAGTGGAGAAGTGTGTGGCGCTCTGCCCGGCGGTGCGTTTCTTTACACCAATAAAGAAACGCTCTCTTTTGGTGTTGTATGTCCGCTCTCTACGCTTGCTCAAAGCGACATACCGGCAGTCGAACTGCTGGAAAGGCTCAAATTGCATCCGGCGCTACATCCGTTGCTCAAAGGGAGTGAAACGCTGGAGTATGGCGCTCATCTGGTGCCGGAAGGGGGATTACACAGCCTGCCCGTACAGTACGCGGGAGAAGGCTGGCTGTTAGTGGGAGATGCGCTGCGCAGTTGCGTCAATACGGGTTTCTCCGTACGCGGGATGGATATGGCACTCATCGGCGCGCAGGCCGCCTCCCAAACACTCATCAACGCTTGTCTGAAATGCGCGCCGCAAAACCTGTTTCCAGCCTATCATCACGCTATTCAGCGTAGTCTGTTGTGGGACGTTATGCACCGCTATCGCGAGATGCCCACGCTATTGCAGCGTCAGGGATGGTATAACCAGTGGCCCGCGCTGATGGACGATATTTCTCGTGAGATTTGGCACCAGGGCGAGCGCCCGGTCGCCCCTCTGCGCCAGATTGTCTGGCGTCATTTTCGTCGTCACGGCCTGCGTCACCTGGCAGGCGATATTATCAGGAGCTTACGATGCCTGTAGCCCACAACGTCTGGCACCCTCCCGGCATGTCTCCTATTGTTCCTGCTAACCGTGTCGATTGCGACGTTGCAGAACGGCTGATCACATCTTGCCCGGCAGGACTTTTTTCCCTTACGCCGGAAGGAGAACTGCGGGTCGATTTTCGTGGTTGTCTGGAATGCGGAACCTGTCGACTTCTGTGTGATGAAAAAACGCTACAACAGTGGCGCTACCCACCGTCGGGTTTTGGCATCATTTACCGCTTTGGTTAAATAATAAGGATAATCTATGCCTCTGTTACACCTGCTCCGACAGAATCCAGTAATTGCCGCCGTAAAAGACAACGCCAGTCTGCAACTCGCCATCGATTCTGAATGTCAGTTCATTTCTGTTCTGTACGGCAACATCTGTACTATCAGTAACATCGTGAAGAAAATTAAGAACGCCGGGAAATACGCATTTATCCACGTAGACCTGCTGGAAGGGGCATCAAATAAAGAGGTGGTCATTCAGTTTCTGAAACTGGTTACCGAAGCGGACGGAATCATCAGTACTAAAGCGGCAATGCTGAAAGCTGCACGGGCGGAGGGTTTTTTCTGCATCCATCGCCTGTTTATCGTTGACTCCATCTCTTTTCATAGCATCGATAAACAGGTGGCACAATCAAACCCGGACTGTATTGAAATTCTGCCGGGGTGCATGCCAAAAGTGCTGGGATGGGTAACGGAAAAAATACGCCAGCCGCTGATTGCCGGTGGCCTGGTATGTGATGAAGAAGATGCCCGCAATGCGATGAAAGCAGGAGTTGCGGCGCTTTCCACCACTAACACCGATGTCTGGACGTTAGCCAAAAAGCTGAATTAGGTTTCGACGAAGGCTGCCAACGCCTCCAGCACCGGTAGCCAGTCATCGACAACGCCGACATCAGCCTGGAAGAAAACCGGGGCATTGGGATCACTATTTATCGCCACGACAAACTGGCTGTGGCGAACTCCGGCCATCAACGCCGCCGCACCAGAGGCCCCCGAGATAATACAGACATCCGGTGAGAGTAAATGCCCGGAGATCCCAATCACACGTTCAGCGTCATACCCGCCATTCATCACCCGTGCGCGGCTGTACCCTACTTCGGCTTTCATCGACTGTGCCAGAGCGAAAATGGCCTTTTCGTTCACCTCACGGTTTCCCTGACCGACAACCAGCACGTATTGAGCCTGTAACAGAGGATGAGTGCTGACCTTTTCTATGGTTTCCACCGTTTCCAACCAGCCCGGACGCGCCATAAGCTCAAGCTGGCGTTCAATCATTGTGGGCAGAGGATCATGCGAAACGCGCTCTTCAGCCTGTCGCGCCAGTGATAGACATAACGGGGATGCGGCAATTTTCAACGTAGCGTTTAACGCATTGCCCCAGTGGGATTTAGTGACCAGACCTTGTTGCGCATCCAGCGTTCTCACCTGACAAATACTGCCGCCACCCAGTCGCCAGGCCAGTCGTGTTGCCAACTCATCGCCAAGTGGACTGGCCGCAAAGACCAGGACATCGGCAGGTGTCAGTAACCACTGGGCTTCCAGTGTATCCAGTACCTGATCTGCGACATCCGGCACCGGATCGATAATCCAACGCTCTAGTTCTGCCGAACCTGGTCCATTTTCAATGATCCAGTCAGTCAATGCGCCGCATTCGCCAGACGCCGACACCATCACTATCTTCATGGTTTCATCCTTTGGCGTAAGTAGTCTTGCCACAAAATCCCTGCTTTTTCCTGTGCCGTTGCACCGTCAATAAGGGTAGCGCGACGGCATTGTTCCGGTCGCGTCAACAACTGACACTCCCTGACAGGTACTTCATCGCAAGAGATTGTCTGACGAATTATTTCGGCTTTTGCTGCCGCCAGACGCTGACGCATACCCGGTACGGGGAGCGCAACCTCACCACATTGTCTGACCGCAATCACCGCAGGAAGCCGTACCCGACATCGGCGAACGCGAGTCGCGGTTCTCTGCTCAAGGACGATAAAAGGTGGTTCAAACGTAAAACGCTCAACCATGGTAAAGCAAGGCCACGCCAGCATTTCAGCCACCAGAAACGGTGTCTGCCCGTTCTGCCCTTCACTACTCTGGCAGCCTGTCACGATCACGTCAGCATTGTGCTTACGCTGCCAGTCTGCAATCTGCCTGGCGATAAACTCCGGCGCAAAGCGCAAATCGCCTTTTGTCTCTAACAACACGGGCCGGTCAAAACCCAGCGCGATAAAATAGCGCAACCAGTGTAGCGAACGTTCATCACCAATACTGAGTGCTGTCAACTTCATCTCACACCTTTTATGGCGTTGGGCTAACAACAACGCGGCAGCCGCCTGCTCATCTGCCCCCGGAGAACAACGCAACAACGACGTATCCGGCCCGCAGGTCTCTTTTGTCGCAGCCTGCCAGTCCTTTTCCGCCAGCATGCTGGGATCCGGTTCTGACTTAAACGCTAACAGAATGTTCATTCACACCTCCCTGTTTTTTGTCCCCGTTCCCCGCTGCCACCAACGGTAATGCTTTCGTTTCAGGCGCCCATAGCCAGGTCACGACAAACCCTGTCAGTAATACGCCAGCCAGCAGCAGCAACGTGACTTGCATTCCCCATTGAGCCAGCGTCCAGGGTAACAGCCCGGTACTGATTGCCGCACCAAGGCGGCTCATAGCCGTCGCAAATCCCACACCCAGAGATCGAATATCCGTCGGGAAACTCTCTGCCGGCAGGATCCCCACCAGATTACTGACGGCCGATATGGCTGTACTGAACAGCACAAACAGCAACAGCGTCAGCGGGCTAGCAGACGGTAAAAAAGCCATCACAATAAGCGTTACGGCAAGCAGGAGAAAACTCCCGAGAAGGAACCGTCGGTGCGCCAGTAAATGCGTCAATACAAGCCCCAGCAATGCGCCGAAAATTAATAGCATGTTCAGTAACAAACTGGCTGTCAGTGCATTTTCAAGACCGAGGGTCTCAGCAATGGTCGGCAGCCAGGTATAAATAACAAACCACGGGATCACCAGACAGACAAAAAATACGCTGTTAAAAACGGTTCGCCGCCAATAGCGGGCACAAAAAAGGGTCTTAATATGCTTGCTGGATGCGGCGGCTATCTCATCACCGAGCAGCACATGTGGGCCAAAATAGCGATGTACCACAGCATAAGCTTCAGTAAAGCGCCCCTGGCGTAGCAGCCAACGCGGTGATTCCGGCGTTCCCCAACGTAACAGTGTAATCAAGAGCGCCGGCAGCGCCGCCGAGGCGAGCAGCCAACGCCAGGCTTCCGGACTGTCAGAAATAAAATGATGCCCCATCACACTTGCCAGCACGTAACCAATAGTCCATACCACGCTGAACGCGCCCAGCAAAACCCCCCGATGGCGACGTGGAGAAAACTCTGCCAGCAGGGTATGCCCCACGGAATAATCC
This sequence comes from Citrobacter sp. CFNIH10, assembly GCF_002934585.1. Lineage (NCBI taxonomy): Bacteria > Pseudomonadati > Pseudomonadota > Gammaproteobacteria > Enterobacterales > Enterobacteriaceae > Citrobacter > Citrobacter sp. CFNIH10. The sequence continues at coordinate 2,381,192 of NZ_CP026216.1, read as the reverse complement.
CCCCCGAGTCCAATGCCTACCAGGATGCGTAATACGATGAGCTGCTCCGGCATCGTCGCAAAAAACTGTAAAAAAGAGGCAATGGTGATAAGGACAAAACTAAAGGTAAATATCTTTTGCCGCCCGATGTAATCAGACACCCAGCCCAACACCAGACTGCCAAGAAAAAGCCCAAGTAATGCCGAGCCACCGATCATCCCGGCCATAAGCGGCGTTAACTGCATGGCAGGAGTCAACTGGATAATGGCGTAACCCACGACGCCCAGTACATATCCGTCAGTCAGATGGGCGCCAAACGTGAGTGCAGCAATACGGCAGTGAAAACCATTAAGCGGTAAATCATCCATACGCACCGGTGAAGTGTTCATATCTACCCCTTCATTGTCCGGTAAAGTAACGGCTTCCCGAATGAGAAGCCGTTTATTCTTTATTTCTCAATCGGGTAGATCGTCCCCGCGTTCATAATGCCGTTTGGATCAAACTGGCGTTTGAGACCTTCCAGCAGCACCCATGCGCTCCCATGTTCCAGCTTGCTCCAGTGGACACGGTGCTTACCAATGCCGTGATGATGCACCATTGAGCCACCGAGACGGATCGTCTCCTCGCAGATGATCTTGTTAAGGGGGTTATGGTACTTATCAATCTCCTCTTCTGGCTTGCAGTCCACTACGTTGTAGTCATAAACGAAGTACATATTGGTACCGTTGATATAACTGTGGGAAGAGTGACCACCCAGCATGGTGATGTCATCCGAATGCGGGAACTCATCGCGGATACGATTAATCACATTTTCATAGATTTGATGGATACAGCTCCAACTGCCGGAAACCTCAGTCGTAAAGCCCATATTGCCCGTTTTTAAGATCTGTACACGTTCAGCCGCCACTTTTTCCGGGCCCCAGTTGAGATGATTAAACCAGTGCTCAATCAGCTTACTGTCCACGCGAGTACACTGCGGATAACGCGCTACAATCTCCGCTATACCTTCACCCGTTGCCTTTGCCATTCGAGGATTCCCCTCAGCCATAAAGATCAGCACGCATTTGCCGTCGGCAAAATGGGTAAAATGTTGAGTGCCATCCTCTGCGTCGTACAGACGCGCAATGGAGGGACGATAACCTTCGACCATCACTTCACGCAGGATGTTAAAACCGGTTTTCATGTCATCCAGAATGTAACCGTAGTAAAGGTTGTTCTCCGGCGTGAACTTAAATATTTTCACGGTAACTTCAGTGATATAGCACAACGCACCTTCATTACCGATGATAATGTGGCGGATATCCGGCCCAGCCGCCCGCCGCGGCACGTTCTTAATACGGGTTACCGTGCCATCCGCCAGCACAGCTTCCAGACCAACCACCATGTCCTCAATGGCACCATACAGTGTAGAGAACTGCCCGATACTACGGGTCGCCACCAGTCCCCCCATCTGTGCCAGCGGTTTAGACTGTGGAGAATGCCCGGTGGTATAACCCTTTTCACGCAGCGCGTTTTCCAGAATCTCAAGCGGAACGCCGCACTGTGCCGTCGCCTGCATGTTCTCAATGTCGATACTCAAGATTCGGTTCATGCCAGCACCGTCCAGCACCACGGAATTTTTAACTACGGTTTCCAACCCTCCTTCCGTTGCCGAAGCACCAGTGCGAGGTACTCCGTTGATTTTATGTTGATTCATAAACGCCAGAACGCGGGAAACGTGTCCTGTGGACTCCAACTTCACCACGGCAGCAGGAATGGGTAGCGTATAAACACCGTGAATATCCGCATATTTACGAAAACGGTCAATACTGTTTTTCTTTAACACGGTTTCATCGGTGATTACGCGTTCGGACCCGACAATTTCTTTTAACTGGTCAACAATCGCTTCTCGAGATAAAGACATAGTCATACCTTCCTGATAATTAACTTGGAATAATTAATAAAAACAGAAGCCACCTGACAAAATTAGCGAACTAAATAACCGCCATCGACAACAAGTAAATGACCGTTAACGTAATTTGAAGCCTGACTGGCAAGAAAAATCGCCGCCCCCATTAGGTCCTGGGTATCACCCCAACGATTGGCAGGGATATGATCCAGTACGCGCTGATTTGTTTCAGGATTACTCCGGGTCGCTAACGTAATATCTGTTGCATAATATCCAGGTGCGATACCGTTAACCTGAATATTATATTGACCCAGTTCATCGCAATACGCTTTAGTAAATCCAGCAAGGGCATGCTTGGTTGCCGCATAAGCCGGAGACCACTGACCACCAAGCCAGGAGAACAAAGAACAAATGTTAATAATTTTACCGCTATTTTGTGGAATCATAATTTTCGCGGCTTCATAACTCAGCTCAAACGCCGCCGTCAGGTTAACATCAATCATGGGATCCCAATCGGCACGACCAAAATCCAGGACCTTATTCAGCTTACAAATTCCCGCATTGTTTACCAAAATATCAACGGTACCAAAACGCTCGCAGCAGGCGGCGATAATCTTCTGAGGTGCTCCTTTTTCGGTAATATCCACCTGCATAAACTCCACTTCAACACCTTGTTTTTCAATTATTTCCTTCGTTTCACCGCTATCTTTTACAAAGCTTGGTATGAACAGGTTCGCGCCAGCTTTCGCCAGTGCCATTGCGAAAGCCTGACCCAAACCGCTGTTCCCGCCCGTTACAATCGCCGTTTTTCCTTTCAGAGAGAAAAAATCCATTGAAAATGCGTTGAGTGATTCGATCGACATAGGTAAGCTCCAAATTTCTTAAGGCAAAAAAAAAGAAAGGTAACTTCCCCCGCGTGAGGGAAGTTACCTTTCTCATTATCTCTGGTAACTGGAATGAATTTTTAGCACAGTGACAAAATACCTAATGTGATCATTCTCACAGAAGCCTCTTTCATTTTGTTATTATGGTTAAAAACAAGAACCGTGATTATTCTCACACTATATTACTCCCTTCCGTGCTATTCCTAATTGTAATTACTAGAGACCTGAGAAAAGTAATCCTCCTGCAAAGGCGGTTTACTTTTCTCTTTTTTTTGTCTACGCAAAATGGGAATTCGATATGCAACATAACTCATATCGCCGTTGGATAACGCTCGCTATTATTAGTTTTAGCGGCGGCGTCAGTTTTGACCTGGCTTATTTACGCTATATATATCAAATCCCCATGGCAAAATTCATGGGATTTAGCAATACCGAGATTGGATTAATAATGAGTACATTTGGTATTGCCGCTATTATCCTATATGCCCCCAGCGGCGTCATTGCTGATAAATTCTCTCATCGTAAAATGATTACCTCCGCAATGATTATTACTGGATTGCTCGGTTTAGTGATGATGACGTACCCGCCATTGTGGGTCATGCTCTTTATCCAGGTCGCCTTTGCCGTCACCACAATTTTGATGCTGTGGTCAGTCTCGATCAAAGCCGCGTCATTGCTGGGAGATCACAGTGAACAAGGGAAAATTATGGGCTGGATGGAAGGGCTGCGAGGGGTTGGCGTCATGTCTCTTGCAGTCTTTACCATGTGGGTCTTCTCCCGTTTTGCGCCAGATGACAGCAACAGCCTGAAAGCCGTGATCCTGATTTACAGCGTGGTTTATATCCTGTTAGGGATTCTGTGCTGGTTCTTTGTCAGCGACGGTCCCCAGCACATTGACAGCGTAAAAGAAGAAAAAAAGGCGTTCGAGTTCAGCGATATTCTGACGGTTCTGCGAATCAGTACAACCTGGTACTGCAGTATGGTCATTTTTGGCGTTTTTACTATCTATGCCATCCTCAGTTATTCCACAAATTATCTGACTGAAATGTATGGCATGTCACTGGTCGCTGCGAGCTATATGGGGATCGTCATCAACAAAATTTTCCGTGCTTTCTGCGGGCCTTTGGGTGGCATTATCACCACCTACAGCAAAATAAAGTCACCTACGCGCGTGATCCAATTGCTCTCAATAGTGGGCGCTCTCGCCCTGATAGCGTTGCTGATAACCAATTCAAACCCGCAATCTGTCGTTATGGGGATCGGTCTTATTCTATTACTGGGATTCACCTGCTATGCCTCACGTGGACTTTACTGGGCCTGTCCAGGGGAAGCCAGAACGCCGCCTTACATCATGGGAACCACTGTGGGCATCTGCTCGGTTATTGGTTTTCTTCCTGATGTCTTTGTCTATCCAATTGTGGGTCACTGGCAGGATACGCTTCCTGCAGCAGAGGCCTATCGCAATATGTGGTTGATGGGGCTGGCCGCCTTGTGCACGGTAATCCTCTTTACTTTCTTACTGTTTCGTAAAATTCGAACCACCCATACCAGACCGGAAAAAATGACATCACTGACCGCAGATATCTCCGGCGAGTGAAAACGGAAAACGAAAGGAGCATGATAATGTCGAAAAAATACATCATTGGAATTGATGGGGGAAGCCAGAGTACCAAGGTGGTGATGTACGATCTGGAGGGAAACGTCGTTTGTGAAGGGAAAGGCGTTTTGCAACCGATGTATACCCCCGATGCTGATACCGCGGAACATCCGGATGATGATTTATGGACCTCTTTATGTCTTGCCGGCAAAGACTTAATGAATCAATTCTCGGGTGACAAAAAAGACATTGTCGGAATTGGTCTGGGGTCCATACGCTGCTGTCGCGCCCTACTCAAAGCCGATGGAACGCCAGCAGCCCCGCTGATTAGTTGGCAGGATGCACGCGTAACGCGCCCCTATGAGCATACCAACCCGGATGTCGCTTACGTCACCTCATTTTCAGGTTATCTGGCGCATCGCTTAACTGGCGAGTTTAAAGACAATATTGCCAACTACTTTGGGCAATGGCCGGTGGATTACACCACCTGGTCATGGAGTGATGATGATGAAGTGATTAAGAAATTCAATATTCCGCGCAAAATGCTATTTGATGTCCAGATGCCAGGCACTCTGCTTGGTCATCTGAAAACCGATGCCGCACAGGTGACAGGATTTCCGGCTGGATTGCCCGTCATCTGTACGACCAGCGATAAACCAGTCGAAGCCCTTGGCGCAGGTTTACTGGACGATGAAACGGCAGTGATTTCGTTGGGTACCTATATTGCCCTCATGATGAATGGCAAGGCGCTTCCCAACGATCCGTCCGCCTATTGGCCGATTATGTCTTCCATTCCGGAAACCCTGCTCTATGAAGGTTATGGCATCCGCAAGGGGATGTGGACGGTCAGTTGGTTGCGCGACATGTTAGGTGAATCATTAATCCAGGATGCTAAAAATCAGGGGCTCTCACCTGAGGACCTTTTGAATAAGAAAGCCGCATGCGTGCCGCCAGGCTGTAATGGCCTGATGACCGTGCTGGACTGGCTGACTAATCCCTGGGAACCGTACAAACGCGGGATCATGATTGGCTTTGATTCCAGTATGGATTACGCGTGGATTTACCGATCTATTCTGGAGAGCATTGCGCTGACGCTTAAAAACAACTACGACAATATGTGCAATGAAATGAACCAGTTTGCTAAACATGTGATCATCACCGGTGGCGGTTCAAACAGCGATCTGTTTATGCAGATCTTTGCTGATGTGTTCAACCTTCCTGCCCGCCGAAACGTCATTAACGGCTGTGCCAGCCTGGGAGCAGCCATTAACACGGCGGTGGGGCTTGGTCTTTATCCGTCCTATCAGAAAGCGGTTGAGAATATGGTACGGGTGAAAGATGTGTTTATCCCGATTCCTGAACATGCAGCACGCTATGAAGCCATGAACAAAGGGATCTTCCGGGAATTAACAAAACATACCGATCCGATTCTGAAAAAATCGTATGAAGTGTTCCACGGCGATTTAAGTAAGGTGGACGCAATACAAAGCTGGTCAAACGCTTAAGGTCAAAAAAGCCGGATTATGTATCCGGCTTTTTATCAGGCAATATTCAGATACTTGTGCGTCTGCATCGACAGGCGCCAGTTGCGCGCGATACAGGTATCAATGCACAGGCGTGTGGCATCCTCTTTCTGGCTGATAGGTTGCAGCGCAATCACCCGCGGTTTGTCGTCGCTCAGCGTGGCGAGCAGTTCGTCCAGCGCTTCAATGTCACGCACGCGCCCGACCGGATGTTTAATCTCATTCGCGCGTTCCAGCGCCTGAGACAGAACGTCATAACCACCGCGCATGTTCACCTTCGGAGACACGGTCACCCAGGTATTTGGCGTGCAGCGCACTTCGTGTGTACCGCTGGTTTCTATCTGGCAGCTAAAACCGTTCTTTTCCAGCAAATCTGTGAGGGGCATCAGGTCATGAATACACGGTTCACCGCCGGTGATCACCACATGACGCGCGGTGTAGCCTTGTCGGCCAATCACCGCCAGCAGATCTTCACTGCTTGCCGCGCCCCATTTATCACTCTCTTTGGTTTTCGCCAGGATGCTGTACAGGGAGACTTCCCGATCCTCAAGCTTATCCCAGGTGTGTTTGGTATCGCACCAGGCACAGCCAACCGGGCATCCCTGTAAACGAATAAAAATGGCGGGGACGCCGGTAAAGTAACCCTCACCTTGCAGGGTCTGGAACATCTCGTTAATCGGGTACTGCATAGCGCTCTCAATATGGGGATAAACGATAATTATCGCAGATCCCCACCAAAGTATCATGCCCCATCGGTGCTTTACGAGGCGATCGCCGCGATAAAGCGTGCCGTTATCTGTTGCGGACGAGTGATTGCCCCGCCAACCACCACGGTGTGAGCGCCTAATGCCAGGCAGCGTGCGGCGCGTTCAGGGGTATCGACGTTCCCTTCCGCCACGACCGGAACGCTGACCGCAGCCAACACTTCACGTAAGAATCCGCAGTCATTTTCCACCAGCACATGCCCGGCGGTTTCTGCGGTATAGCCGTAAAGCGTAGTGCCCACACAGTCAAAACCCAGACGCTCGGCTGTCACTGCCTCGTCTACGGTGGCTATATCCGCCATCAGTAGTACGGACGGGTAGCGAGCACGGATCTGCGTGACCAACTCTTCCAGCGTCTGCCCACCGGGGCGCGGCCGCGCAGTGGCATCCAGAGCAATAATTTCCGGCTCAACGGTCATCAGCTCATCCACTTCCTGGAGAGTGGCCGTGATAAACACCTCACTGCCAGGGTAATCGCGTTTGATAATCCCAATCACCGGCAGGGAGACGCACTCTTTGATAGCACGAATGTCCACCACGCTGTTCGCACGGATACCTGCCGCACCGCCTTGTGCTGCCGCCAGCGCCATACGAGACATAATAAACGGACTGTGCAGAGGCTCATTTTCCAGCGCCTGACAGGAGACGATTAATTTACCTTTCAGGGGATCCAGTACAGTTTTCATGACGATAACATCTCTTCGACTTCGTTTTTAATGATGGTGACATGCGGGCCATAAATCACCTGAACACCGTTGCCGCGAATAATCACGCCACGGGCTCCGGTCGCTTTCAGCGCCGCTTCATCTACTTTGCTGCTCTCTTTCACCGTCACGCGTAAGCGCGTGGCGCAACAGTCCACCTCTTCCAAATTCTCTTTGCCTCCCAGCCCAGCGATGACTGCCACTGCGCGTTCACTTTGAGACAAGCCGGATTCAACCGGGGTTGCGTTCTCACGGCCTGGCGTTAGCCAGCCAAAGCGGGTGATCAAATAGCGGAAAGTGAAGTAGTAGAGGAAGAACCACGGTATTCCCACCATGGGGACATACATCCAGTTGGTTTTAGCTTCTCCCTGTAACACGCCGAAGAGGAGGAAATCGATAAGTCCACCTGAAAAGGTTTGCCCAATCGTGATATGTAAAATATGGGCGATCATAAACGCCAGACCATCGAAGAAGGCGTGAATGACATATAGAATGGGCGCGACAAACAGGAAGGAGAACTCAATAGGTTCAGTGATTCCCGTCAGGAAAGAGGTCAGGGCGGCCGACAGAAGCAGTCCGGCGACAACCTTTCTGTTCTCCGGCTTTGCGGTGTGGTACATCGCCAGACATGCGCCAAGCAGACCAAACATCATGGTGATAAAGCGACCGGACATAAAGCGCGCGGTACCCGCATAGAACTGCTGCGTATTCGGATCGGCAAGTTGGGCAAAGAAAATCCGCTGCGTACCTTCCACCAACTGGCCGTTGACGATTTCGCTGCCGCCCAGCGCCGTCGTCCAGAACGGCAAATAAAAGATATGGTGTAAACCCAGTGGGCCAAGCATACGCAGGATGAAGCCGTACAATAGCGTCCCCAGATAGCCCGTCGCATCCACCAGACCGCCCAGTCCAAAAATGAGTTTCTGGAAATGCGGCCACACCACCGTCATAACCGCACCCACTACAATCGCGGCAAGGGAGCTGATAATCGGTACAAAACGCGAACCGCTAAAAAAACCGAGGAACTGAGGTAGTGAGACTTTATTGAAACGGCTATGCAACGCGCAGGTGACAAGACCCATCACCACACCACCAAACACGCCTGTTTCCAGCGTCTGAATACCAAGCGTCATCCCCTGGCCAACAGCACCGGGGTTCTCTTGCGCCAGCGTTCCGTTGAGCGTTAATAAGGCGTTGATGGTGGCGTTCATCACCAGAAATGCCAGCAATGCCGCAAGCCCGGCAGTGCCTTTATCTGTTTTCGCCAGCCCCACGGCGACACCGACCGCAAAGAGTACCGACAGATTGGCAAACACAATGGAACCTGCGCTGGTCATGATCGTGAAGATGGCCTGCAGCCAGTCGACATCTAAAAACGGATAAGCCGTCAATGTGTTTGGATTGGACAACGCGCCACCAATCCCTAACAACAGCCCTGCTGCGGGCAATACCGCAATCGGCAGCATGAAGGATTTGCCAAACCGCTGCGCTTTTTCAAACCATCCCCCGGATGAGGCGCCGCTAAACATTTGCATCATTTTTTCATCTCCTCGATTATTGATGAAAATTTTTACCATATTAATTTTTATAAATGAAAATTATCATCAAAATCCAGGAAGCCGATCATACTTTTTTAAAATGTCTGGCATCTCTCCCCTGCTTTCCGCCACACTATCAACAGATAAACGCATTAAGGATTTTGCATGTCTGAAAATGAAAACCTGCTGCTGAGATTGCGGCAGAGCGTTGATGGATACAGCCGAACACAACAGAAGCTAGGCGAGTTTGTACTCAGCGATCCGGCAAAAGTGGTCTACCTGACGATTACCGAACTGGCGCGTGAAAGCGGCACCAGCGAGGCTAGCGTCACACGTCTGTGTCGAACGCTAGGGTGTAAGGGCTATAACGAATTCAAAATGGCGCTGGCACTCGATCTCCGACAAGGACAGTCTGTCGAGCACAGCGGCGATGAGATTGACAATGTGGTCAATGAATCCGTCCAGGCGCTGCAGGACACAGCAAAATTACTCGACAGGACCTTACTGGAAGCCGCCGCGCTTGCACTGCATCAGGCTCAGTCAGTGCAGATTTATGGCGTAGCAGCCAGTGCCATTCTGGGGGAGTATTTACATTACAAACTCCTGCGTCTGGGTAAACCCGCACAATTGTTCAGCGATATGCACCGTGCTGCCATGAACGCCACAACGCTTAGTAAAAACACGCTCGTAGTGGCAATTTCCAGTTCAGGCTCCACGCGCGATCTGCTGCATGTTGTAAAGCTAGCGTGTAAACAAGGTGTGCGCGTAGTGGCGCTGAGTAATACGCCGCGCAGCCCGTTAGCATCGCTTAGTGATATTCAACTGGTCGCAGCCAAACCAGAAGGTCCGTTGAGTGCCGGCGCGCTAAACGCCAAGGTGGGTGTGATGCTGTTGATAGAACTGCTCACCACATCGCTAATCGCACTGGATGAAAAGTACAGCGATGTAAGCCAGAAAACAGCCAGCGCGACCCTACCGCTACTGCTTTAAAGACATAAAAAAACCCGCCGAAGCGGGTTTCTTAGAGTGTAAAGCGACAGTAATAAATTACTGACCTTTGATCTCTTTACGACCGTTGTACGGTGCTTTTTCACCCAGCGCTTCTTCGATACGAATCAGCTGGTTGTATTTAGCAACGCGGTCAGAACGGCTCATAGAACCCGTTTTGATCTGGCCTGCAGCAGTACCCACAGCCAGGTCAGCGATGGTAGCATCTTCAGTTTCACCGGAACGGTGAGAGATCACAGCTGTGTAGCCAGCGTCTTTCGCCATCTTGATTGCAGCCAGCGTTTCGGTCAGAGAACCGATCTGGTTGAATTTGATCAGGATGGAGTTAACGATGCCTTTTTCGATACCTTCTTTCAGGATCTTGGTGTTGGTTACGAACAGGTCGTCACCAACCAGCTGGATTTTGTCGCCCAGTACTTTGGTCTGGTATGCAAAACCATCCCAGTCAGACTCGTCCAGACCGTCTTCGATAGAAACGATCGGATACTGTTTGGTCAGGTCTTCCAGGAAGTGAGTGAATTCTTCAGAGGTGAACGCTTTGTTGCCTTCGCCAGCCAGAACGTATTTACCGTCTTTGTAGAATTCAGATGCTGCGCAGTCCATCGCCAGAGTGATGTCTTTGCCCAGCTCGTAGCCAGCAGCTTTAACCGCTTCAGCAATGACAGCCAGCGCTTCAGCGTTGGAGCCCAGGTTCGGCGCATAGCCACCTTCGTCACCCACAGCAGTGTTCATGCCTTTCGCTTTCAGCACTTTAGCCAGGTTGTGGAACACTTCAGAACCCATACGTACGGCTTCTTTCAGGGTTTTCGCGCCAACTGGCTGAATCATGAATTCCTGGATGTCGACGTTGTTGTCAGCGTGCTCACCACCGTTGATGATGTTCATCATCGGAACCGGCATGGAGTATTTGCCCGGAGTACCATTCAGCTCAGCGATGTGCTCGTACAGCGGCATGCCTTTAGCAGCAGCAGCAGCTTTGGCGTTAGCCAGAGACACAGCCAGGATGGCGTTCGCGCCGAAGTTGGATTTGTTTTCAGTACCGTCCAGATCGATCATGATCTTGTCGATGCCAGCCTGATCTTTGGCATCTTTGCCAAGGATAGCCTGAGCGATCGGGCCGTTAACCGCGCCAACAGCTTTCAGTACGCCTTTACCCATGAAGCGGGCTTTGTCGCCATCGCGCAGTTCCAGCGCTTCGCGGGAGCCTGTAGAAGCACCTGACGGAGCTGCTGCCATACCGACGAAACCACCTTCCAGGTGTACTTCGGCTTCAACAGTCGGGTTACCACGGGAGTCGATGATTTCACGACCGATGACTTTAACGATTTTGGACATTAGGTTTTCCTCAGTACAAGTTAAACTAAAACTCCAGACAAACAACGCGTACCTTTGGTACGCGTTGCCGTTCTAACTTTTTTTACTTCTTACTTCGCCTGACGCTTCTGATGCTCGCTGGCGGCTTTCACAAAGCCAGCAAACAGCGGATGTCCATCACGTGGCGTGGAAGTAAATTCCGGATGGAACTGACAGGCCACGAACCACGGATGATTCGGTACCTCAATGATCTCGACCAACTGATCATCACCGGAACGGCCTGCAACACGCAGACCCGCAGCTTCAATCTGTTTCAACAGCATATTGTTGACTTCGTAACGATGGCGATGACGTTCAACAATAGTCGGCGTGCCGTACAACTGACGGACCAGACTATCGTCGCCAAGCTGACACTGCTGCGCGCCAAGACGCATGGTGCCACCCAGATCGCTCTTCTCGGTACGGACTTCAACGTTACCGTCTTCGTCACGCCATTCGGTAATCAGCGCCACAACCGGGTACTTACAGTCTGGCACAAATTCCGTCGAGTTGGCGTTGTCCATACCGGCGACATTACGCGCAAACTCAATCAACGCAACCTGCATACCCAGGCAAATGCCCAGATAAGGAATATTGTTCTCACGCGCATAGCGTGCAGTCGCGATCTTGCCTTCTACGCCACGGTAGCCGAAGCCGCCAGGGATCAGGATAGCGTCCAAATCTTTCAGGATTTCGACACCGCGCGTTTCAACATCCTGCGAATCAATCAGCTTGATGTTGACGGTCACGCGATTTTTCAGACCGCCGTGTTTCAGCGCTTCAATCACGGATTTATAGGCATCCGGCAGTTCAATGTACTTGCCAACCATCCCAATCGTGACTTCGCCTGCCGGGTTCGCTTCTTCGTAAATTACCTGTTCCCATTCGGCCAGGTTAGCTTCCGGACACTCTAAGCTGAATCGTTTACAAATATAATCGTCCAGGCCCTGTGATTTCAACATGCCTGGAATTTTATAGATGGAATCGACATCTTTCAGAGAAATCACCGCTTTTTCCGGAACGTTACAGAACAATGCAATTTTCGCACGTTCGTTAGCCGGGACAGCGCGGTCAGAGCGGCAAATCAGGATATCTGGCTGGATACCGATAGAGAGCAGCTCTTTTACAGAGTGCTGCGTCGGTTTTGTTTTCACTTCACCTGCCGCTGCCATGTACGGAACCAGCGTCAGATGCATAAACAGTGTGTGTTCACGGCCAATTTCAACGGCCATCTGGCGAATCGCTTCAAGGAACGGCAGAGATTCGATATCACCAACGGTACCGCCGATTTCGACCAGCACAACGTCATGGCCTTCGCCGCCTTCCAGCACGCGTTCTTTAATGGCATTGGTGATGTGCGGGATAACCTGTACGGTCGCGCCCAGATAGTCGCCACGGCGCTCTTTGCGCAGAACGTCAGAGTAAATACGACCCGTGGTGAAGTTGTTGCGGCGGCTCATTTTGGTGCGAATGAAACGCTCGTAGTGACCCAGGTCCAGGTCGGTTTCAGCGCCGTCTTCAGTAACGAACACTTCCCCGTGTTGGATTGGGCTCATGGTGCCTGGATCGACGTTGATATACGGATCCAGTTTCATGATGGTCACGTTGAGGCCACGGGCTTCAAGAATGGCTGCGAGGGAGGCTGCGGCAATGCCTTTACCCAGAGAGGATACGACCCCGCCGGTCACAAAAATATAGTTCGTTGTCATGCTGAACCTGAGAAGTTAGGGTGAAACGATGGAATAACCAGGACGGGAAAGTAGTATACCCGAACATGACGTACGCCACAAACTTTCATTATCCCCTCTCCTTCGTTCTTCAAGCCGCACCGGTGTTGGCTTCCTTCACTCACCCCAGTCACATAGCATTTCTATGTTTCTGGGGATTCTTTCAGTCGCCGCCGTATTGCGACTCGAATAACTCGAAGAAGCAGTATACACGGTGTCTCATCAACATAACGGGAAGAGAAAATAGCCTCTTTGAAGTAAATGTTTTTGACGCAAATCAAGCGCTTGTTATTTAAAAAATCACACAAAACGCCCTTGACCGCGCAATTCCCTTAGAGATCAATTTCCTGCCGTTTTACCTGTTGCCAGACTTCTTCCATCGTTTCCAGGTCAACACCGGTCATTTCCAGGCCGCGCGCCGCCACAATCCGTTCGACCTCACGAAAACGCCGCTCGAACTTTTCGTTGGCTTTTTGCAGAGCGGTCTCCGCTTTGGTGCCTAAATGACGGGCCATATTGACGGTGGCAAACAGCAAATCGCCCATTTCCTCTTCCAGTTTAGCCTGGTCGACAACGACCTGCCGGGCCTCGTGCATGACCTCGTCGATCTCTTCATACACCTTATCGACCACTGGTCCCAGCGTCGTCCAGTCAAAACCGACATTCGAACAGCGCTTCTGGATTTTCTGCGCCCGCATTAGCGCTGGTAAACTGCGCGGAATATCATCGAGGGCAGAATGCTGCGCTTTTTGCGCCCGTTCGCCGGTTTTGATTTGTTCCCAGCGGGCCAGCACTTCAGTGCTGTTGTTGGCCTGGGCATCCGCAAAAACGTGCGGGTGGCGACGCTCGAGTTTGTCACTGATGGCGGCACAAATATCATTGAAATCAAAGCGCCCTTCTTCCTGGGCTATTTGTGCGTAAAACACGACCTGAAACAGTAGATCGCCCAGCTCACCGCGCAGATCGTCAAAATCCTCACGGGAAATCGCGTCAAGCACTTCGTAGGTTTCTTCAAGGGTGTAAGGGGCGAGCGTGGCGAAAGTCTGTTCGTTATCCCACGGACAGCCGGTTTTCGGGTCGCGCAGGCGTTGCATGATGCCAAGCAGGCGGTCAATTTGGGTCATTGGAACATCCTGAAAACACAGGCCCGATAAGCGAGGCGCCACCGGGCCTGGAAAGAAAAATTAATTGCCGTGCAAACGACGCGCGACAATCACATCAGGTACCTGATTCAGCTTGCTGAGCACGCGTCCCAGCACCTGCAGGTTGTAGATTTCAATTGTCATATCGATAGTAGCAAGCTGTTGTTTGGTATCGCTACGACTGGCAACGCCGAGCACATTGACCTTCTCGTTCGCCAGAATCGTCGTGATATCACGCAGTAAACCGCTGCGATCGTTGGCCTGTACGCGCACTACCAGCGAGTATCCTGCCGAATAGCTTTCACCCCACACGGCGTCCACAAGGCGTTCCGGCGCATGCGCACGCAGTTCGACCAGTTGCTCACAGTCCGCCCGATGGACGGAAATCCCGCGGCCCTGGGTAATGAACCCAACAATCTCATCACCAGGAATCGGCTGGCAGCAACGGGCAATGTGATGCATCAAATTACCTACGCCTTCCACAACAACACGCCCATCGTCTTTACGCCGGTTCTGCGGCGCATGCGTTTTCTGCTGAAGCTGTTTCAGCGCGGCGGCGTCTTCTTCGGCGGCGCTCGGTTTGTTGAACTGCGATTGCAGGAAGTTCACCATCTGGTTCAGACGGATATCGCCCCCGCCAATCGCCGCCAGCAGTTCCTCCAGCTCGTTGAAGTTGTAACGCGGCAGCAGATGCTTTTCCGCTTCTTTCAGGCTGATCCCTAAATGCGACAGCTCGTCATCCAGAATCTGCCGTCCGGCAAGGATGTTCTTATCGCGGTCCTGTTTCCGGAACCAGGCGTGGATTTTCGAGCGCCCACGGCTGGTCGTCACATAGCCCAGATTCGGATTCAGCCAGTCACGGCTCGGATTCGGCTGTTTCTGGGTGATGATTTCGATCTGATCGCCCATCTGCAACTGATAGGTAAACGGCACGATGCGCCCACCGATTTTCGCCCCAATACAACGGTGCCCCACATCACTATGAATGTGATACGCAAAGTCGAGCGGCGTAGAGCCCGCGGGCAGATCCACAACATCGCCTTTCGGTGTAAAGACGTAGACCCGATCGTCAAACACCTGACTGCGCACTTCGTCGAGCATTTCGCCAGAGTCCGCCATCTCTTCCTGCCAGGCGATCAGCTTACGCAGCCAGGCAATGCGGTCCTCATGGCCGGAACGCGCCCCGCCTGCGGCTGCGCCTTCTTTATACTTCCAGTGCGCGGCGACGCCCAGCTCAGCGTCCTCGTGCATTTGTTTAGTACGAATCTGGATCTCTACCGTTTTGCCGCCGGGCCCCAACACCACGGTGTGAATCGACTGATAGCCATTCGGTTTCGGGTTGGCGACATAGTCGTCAAACTCATCCGGCAGATGGCGATAGTGCGTGTGGACAATGCCCAGCGCGGCGTAGCAGTCCTGCAAGCGCTCGGCGACGATACGCACGGCGCGCACGTCAAACAGCTCATCAAATGCCAGATGCTTTTTCTGCATTTTTCGCCAGATGCTGTAGATGTGTTTCGGGCGTCCATACACTTCCGCCTTTACGCCTTCCGTTTTCATCTCTGAGCGCAAATGACTCACGAACTCTTCAATGTAGTGCTCACGATCGATACGCCGTTCATGCAGCAGTTTGGCAATGCGTTTGTACTCGGCAGGATGCAGATAGCGGAAGCAATAATCTTCCAGCTCCCATTTCAGCTGACCGATACCTAATCGGTTCGCCAGCGGCGCATAGATGTTAGTGCACTCTTTTGCCGCCAACACGCGCTCATCTTCCGGCGCGTCTTTCACCTCGCGCAGATGGGCGATTCGTTCAGCAAGTTTGATGACCACGCAGCGGAAATCGTCGACCATCGCCAGCAGCATGCGCCGCACGTTGTCGACCTGCTCGGAGGAGACGGAATCGGTATGGGTCGCTTTCAACTGGCGAATGGCCGCCATGTCACGCACGCCATGAATCAGATTGACGATAGACTTACCTACGCTTTCCTGCAGGGTATCTTCGCTAACGACATTGGCATCTGCCAGAGGGAACAGCAGCGCTGCCCGCAGCGTGTCGATATCCATACTGAGTGTCGAGAGGATTTCCACCATCTCCACGCCACGCCACAGCAGCAGTTCCGCATCCGGATGCCCCTGTGTCTGTTGCAGGCAATACGCCCAGGTTTCGGCTAAGCGTTCACATGACTGCTGGCTGGTGATCCCAAGACTTTCGATCCACTTTTTCGGGTCAAATTCCCCAGCTTTGTTTAGATGCGCACTTCTTACCGCAACCATTGTCCTCTCCTTAAGGGACGTGACCTGTCGAAGTCGACAAGTCGTGATTCATTATGAATGCTCAAACAATACCATCGATTCCAGGTGTCCCGTGTGGGGGAACATGTCAAGCATCGCCAGCCGTTGTATTTGATATCCTGCGCGTAATAACGCCTCACTATCCCGCGCCAGCGTGGCAGGATTACAGGATACATAAACAATGCGGCCAGGCTGCAATTTTATAATATGTTGCATCACGCCCGCAGCCCCTGCGCGCGCAGGGTCGAGCAAGATTTTATCAAAACCGTTTTTGGCCCACGGCTGTCGGGTGACATCCTCTTCAAGATTTTCATGAAAGAATGTCACATTGTGTAATCCATTTTGTTGTGCATTTTCGCGCCCTTTTTCCACCAGCGCAGGCACGCCTTCCACCCCGACAACGCTTGCCGCCCGGGTTGCCAACGGGAGTGTGAAATTGCCCATCCCGCAGAAGAGATCCAGCACGCGATCGCCAGGCTGTACGTCCAGCCATTCCAGCGCGCTGGCCACCATTTTCTGGTTCACCCCTGCATTGACCTGAATAAAATCACGCGGACTGAAGTTTAAGCGTAGCCCGTTTGATTCATACCAGGGCGTCTGACCAGAAACCGTTTCCAGTATCTCGCTTTGCGGTGCCAGACACAGAGACAGTCCCTTTGAATGCGAAAAGCGTTCCAGTTTTTCGTTATCCGCGCGACTTAACGGCGCGGTATGGCGCAGAATCATCAGCGTACCGCTGTCTGCCTGCACCAGTTCAACATGTCCCAGATGGCGAATTCCCTGCAGGCTGCCAAGGCATGCCCTGAGATCGGGCAGTAATGCTTCAAGTTGGGGCACCAGAATGGGGCACTGTCTGACATCAACGATGTCACTGGACGCTGACTTGCGAAATCCCATCTGGAACTGCTGGGTCTTGGGTTGGAAGTTGAGACTTAAACGTGCGCGACGGCGATAGCCCCACGGCGCATCGGCGATCACCTTGGTGACATCGTTATTCATCAGGCGTGACAGCGCGGCGCTTTTACTGCGCTGCTGCAGTTCGATACTCGCGTGCTGTTGCTGACAGCCGCCGCAAATGCCAAAGTGCGGACAGCGCGGCGTGACGCGATCCGGGCTATCATTCAAACGGCGCTTAACCTGAGCTTTCGCGTACTGTTTTTTATCTTCGGTGATCGCCACGTCCGCACTTTCCTGCGGCAACAATCCGGGGATAAACAACGTCTTTCCGTTGTGTCGCGCAACGCCCTGACCAAAAGAATCGAGGTCATTGACGGTAACGGTTATGATCTGGCGCGTCGTCACGCGCCGTTTTGCAGAGTAGAATTGCGCCATCGACGAGAATATTCTCAATTTAACAGTGTGACCCTAATTGTCCCATAACGGAACTCCATGACCAACTACAGCCTGCGCGCTCGCATGATGATTCTGATCCTGGCCCCGACCGTGCTTATCGGTTTACTGCTCAGTATCTTTTTCGTTGTGCATCGCTACCACGACTTGCAGCGTCAACTGGAAGATGCCGGTGCCAGTATCATCGAGCCTCTCGCGGTCTCTACCGAATACGGTATGAACCTGCAAAACCGCGAATCCATCGGCCAGCTCATTAGCGTTTTGCATCGCCGCCACTCAGAGATTGTGCGGGCGATTTCGGTCTACGACGAGAACAATCACCTCTTCGTCACCTCGAATTTCAATCTCAATCCGTCGGAAATGCAACTGCCTCCGGGCTCACCGTTTCCGCGCCGACTGAGCGTTGAGGGTCAGGGCGATATTTTAATCCTGCGCACGCCGATCATTTCAGAAAGCTATTCGCTTGACGAATCCCCGGCCACTGATGCGAAAAACGCGGGTAATATGTTGGGATATGTGGCGCTTGAACTCGATCTCAAGTCGGTCCGCTTACAACAGTATAAAGAAATCTTCATTTCTTCCGTCATGATGCTGTTTTGTATCGGCATTGCGCTGATCTTTGGCTGGCGTCTGATGCGCGATGTGACAGGGCCGATTCGCAACATGGTCAATACGGTTGACCGCATCCGCCGGGGGCAACTCGACAGCCGCGTGGAGGGCTTTATGCTCGGCGAGCTGGATGTGTTGAAAAACGGCATTAACTCAATGGCCATGTCGCTCGCGGCCTATCACGAAGAGATGCAGCACAATATCGATCAGGCGACCTCCGATTTGCGTGAAACGCTCGAGCAGATGGAGATCCAGAACGTCGAGCTGGATCTCGCGAAAAAGCGTGCGCAGGAAGCCGCGCGCATCAAGTCTGAATTTTTGGCCAACATGTCCCATGAGCTGCGCACCCCGCTGAACGGCGTGATCGGCTTTACGCGCCTGACGCTGAAAACCGAGCTGAATACCACCCAGCGCGACCACCTGAATACCATCGAGCGTTCGGCAAATAACCTGCTGGCAATCATCAACGACGTTCTCGATTTCTCTAAGCTGGAAGCGGGTAAACTTATTCTCGAAAGCATTCCCTTTGCCCTGCGCAATACGCTCGATGAAGTGGTGACGCTGCTGGCGCATTCGTCGCACGACAAAGGGCTGGAGCTGACGCTCAATATTAAGAATGACGTACCGGATAACGTGATTGGCGACCCGCTGCGTTTACAGCAGGTCATCACTAATCTGGTCGGTAACGCGATTAAATTCACCGAGAGCGGCAACATCGACATTCTGGTGGAAAAGCGTTCGCTGAGTAACACCAAAGTGCAGATCGAAGTGCAGATCCGCGATACCGGCATCGGTATCCCCGAGCGCGACCAGTCACGCCTGTTCCAGGCTTTCCGTCAGGCCGATGCCAGTATTTCCCGTCGCCACGGCGGTACCGGACTGGGGCTGGTGATCACGCAGAAGCTGGTTAACGAGATGGGCGGCGATATCTCCTTCCACAGCCAGCCGAATCGCGGCTCAACCTTCTGGTTCCACATCAATCTCGATCTGAATCCGAATGTGATTAAGGATGGCCCGGCGACCACCTGCCTGGTGGGTAAACGTATTGCCTACATCGAGCCAAATGCCGCCGCCGCGCAGTGTACGCTGGATATTCTTAGCGAAACGCCGCTGGAGGTGATTTATAGCCCAACATTTTCCGCACTGGCCGTTGAGCACTACGACTTTATGCTGCTTGGCGTTGCCGTCACCTTCAAAGAGCCGCTGACAATGCAGCACGAACGGCTGATTCAGGCAACCAAAATGACCGAATTCCTGATGCTGGCGCTGCCGTGCCACGCTCAGGTGAACGCCGAGAAACTCAAACAGGACGGTGTGGCAAGTTGTCTGCTAAAACCCCTGACCTCCACGCGTCTGCTGCCCGCGCTGGTGGATTTGTGTCGTCAGAATCACCCCGAAAGCGCGCTGGTCTCAGACGAAAGCAAAATTGCCATGACGGTTATGGCGGTAGATGATAATCCAGCCAACCTGAAGCTGATCGGCGCACTACTGGACGATCTGGTTCAACATGTTGAGCTGTGTGATAGCGGTCAACAGGCGGTCGATCGCGCGAAGCAGATGCAGTTTGATCTGATCCTGATGGATATTCAGATGCCGGACATGGATGGCATTCGGGCTTGCGAACTGATCCACCAGCTTCCTCATCAACAGCAAACCCCGGTGATCGCCGTCACCGCGCACGCGATGGCAGGCCAGAAAGAGAAATTGCTGAGTGCCGGAATGAATGACTATCTGGCAAAACCGATCGAAGAAGAGAAGTTGTTTAATCTGCTGCAACGCTACAAACCTGGCGCAAGTGTTCCGACACGCCGGCTTAGCGCTGAACCGATCGAACCGGTTTTCAACCCAAATGCCACGCTGGACTGGCAACTGGCGCTACGCCAGGCCGCCGGAAAACCCGATCTGGCACGCGATATGCTGCAAATGCTGATCGATTTTCTGCCGGAAGTGCGTAATAAAATCGAAGAGCAGTTGGTAGGGGAAAATCCACAAGGATTAATCGATTTGATTCATAAGCTGCATGGCAGTTGCGGTTATAGCGGCGTACCGCGCATGAAGAATTTGTGTCAATTGCTGGAAAGCCAGTTACGCGAAGGGACGCCAGAAGAAGATCTGGAACCCGAGTTTCTGGAACTGCTGGACGAGATGGATAACGTGGCGCGTGAAGCGCGAAAATGGCTGTTGTAGGCCAGACAGGCAGCGCGCCATCCGGCCTGTCGATCAGCGTAGCGTCTGTCCCATTTTGAGCGTCGCCGCGACGTTGCGCGCGGTCATGCGCACGTTCTCTGCGGCGTTCTTCAACGCATCGTCCAGCGTACAGATGGTATAAATCACGCTAAAGACGGCATCCAGCCCATGTTCATGGACGATGCCGACATCGGCCGTCAGGCTACCGGCAATACCGATCACCGGTTTGTGGTAGCGCTTTGCCACCTTCGCCACTCCTACCGGAACTTTACCGTGGATCGTCTGGCTATCCATGCGCCCTTCGCCGGTCACCACCAGATCGGCATCCGCAACGCACGCATCCAGTTGTAGCGCATCGGTGACTATCTCAATTCCGCGTCGCAGTTGCGCACCGCAAAACGCATACAGCGCCGCGCCCATACCGCCTGCCGCACCACCGCCAGCCAGTTCAAGGACATCCACCTCCAGATCGCGGGCGATAATCTGCGCATAATGCACCAGTGCCGTATCCAGACGATCGATCGTCTCTGCCGTAGCCCCTTTCTGTGGGCCAAACACCGCTGACGCCCCCTCTTTACCAGTCAGCGGGTTAGTCACATCACACGCGACTTCAATACGGCATGCGGCAAGACGCGGATCCAACTGGCTGATATCGATCCGTGTAAGCGCATCGAGCGCTGCTCCGCCCTTACCAATTTCATTCTGCCGGGCATCGAGCAATTTTGCCCCCAACGCCTGCACCATGCCCGCACCGCCGTCGTTGGTCGCACTGCCGCCGAGCCCGATAATAATATGATCTACGCCAGCATCCAGCGCATGACGAATCAACTCCCCGGTTCCCCAGGAGGTTGTCTTTAATGGATCGCGTAACGCGACAGGCACCTGCTCCAGGCCGCTGGCTGCCGCCATCTCAATGAAAGCCGTGCGCTCGTCGCCGGATAAGCCGAAAAACGCGGTGACGGTTTTCCCCAGCGGACCCGTGACGTCGACATCAACAATGCGTCCCGCCGTCGCCGCCACCATGGCTTCAACTGTTCCTTCACCGCCATCAGCAACCGGAAGTTTTACGTAATCCGCATCGGGCCAGATTTCACGAAAACCTTGCTCAATGGCGTTCGCCACCTCGAGAGCACTCAAACTTTCCTTATACGAGTCCGGTGCGATCACTATTTTCATAAGCCGTCCTTACGCATGTTGACTCAGCTAAGCATACACCCGGTTTACCAATAAAAAATAACCGGTCCTTTTGGGACCGGTCGACATCTTAACGAACCATGCATGGACGTTTGTTATCGAACGTCCAGTTCGGGATCAGATACTGCATCCCCATCGCGTCATCACGCGCGCCCAGACCATGCTTCTGATACAGCTCGTGAGCTTTCATTACCTGGTCCATATCCAGTTCAACGCCCAGACCCGGTTTCGCCGGTACCTGCACCATACCGCCTTTAATTTCAAACGGCGCTTTGGTCAGACGCTGGTTGCCTTCCTGCCAGATCCAGTGAGTGTCGATCGCCGTGATCTTGCCCGGCGCCGCCGCAGCCACATGGGTAAACATCGCTAACGAAACGTCAAAGTGGTTATTGGAGTGTGAACCCCAGGTCAGACCGAACTCATGGCACATCTGCGCGACGCGCACAGAACCCTGCATCGTCCAGAAGTGCGGGTCAGCCAGCGGGATATCCACCGACTGTAATGACAGCGTATGGCCCATCTGACGCCAGTCGGTGGCGATCATATTGGTCGCGGTCGGCAGACCGGTGGCGCGACGGAACTCCGCCATCACCTCACGACCCGAGAAGCCCTGCTCAGCACCACACGGTTCTTCCGCGTAGGCCAGCGAACCTTTCAGGTATTTACCGATTTTGATCGCTTCATTCAGTGACCAGGCACCGTTAGGATCCAGCGTGACGCGCGCCTGTGGGAAGCGTTTTGCCAGCGCCACAATCGACTCCGCCTCTTCTTCCCCAGCCAGCACGCCGCCTTTCAGTTTGAAGTCATTGAAACCGTATTTTTCATACGCCGCTTCTGCCAGACGGACGACCGCATCGGGTGTCATCGCTTCTTCATGACGCAGACGATACCAGTCGCATTGCTCATCCGGTTGGCTCTGATACGGCAGCGGTGTGGCTTTGCGGTTACCGACGAAGAACAGATAGCCGAGCATTTCTACTTCGCTACGCTGTTGACCGTCCCCCAGCAAAGACGCCACGTTTACGCCCAGATGTTGTCCCAGCAGATCCAGCAGCGCAGCTTCAATGCCGGTGACCACGTGGATGGTGGTACGCAGGTCAAACGTTTGCAGACCGCGGCCGCCTGAGTCACGATCGGCAAAAGTATTGCGCACCGCATTCAGCACGTTTTTGTACTCACCAAGCTGTTTACCCACCACCAGCGGGATCGCGTCTTCCAGCGTCTTACGGATTTTTTCGCCACCGGGGATTTCACCCACGCCAGTATGACCGGAATTATCTTTGATAATCACAATATTACGCGTGAAGAACGGGGCATGCGCTCCGCTCAGGTTCATCAGCATACTGTCGTGGCCCGCAACCGGAATAACCTGCATTGCCGTAACAACAGGAGTAGTAAATTGTGCGTTCATTGTTGAGTCCTTATACAAGTCAGTGACGGCCGAAAACGGGACGTTTACGGTCAAAAGTCCAGCCGGGGATCAGGTACTGCATCGGACCGGCGTCATTTCGCGCACCGCCTGGCAGTTTTTTGTAAGCGTCATGCGCCTTCTGCACCTGATCCCAGTCCAGTTCAACACCCAGTCCAGGCGCGTGAGGGACAGCAATTTTTCCGTTTTTAATCTCAAGAGGATTTTTCGTCAGGCGGCAATCGCCCTCCTGCCAGATCCAGTGCGTGTCGATGGCGGTCGGTTTACCCGGCGCTGCCGCGCCAACGTGGGTAAACATCGCCAGTGAAATATCGAAGTGGTTGTTAGAGTGGCAGCCCCAGGTCAGCCCCCAGTCGTCGCACAACTGTGCCACACGTACCGCACCGGAAAGCGTCCAGAAATGCGGATCGGCAAGCGGGATATCAACGGCATTCAGCATTACCGCATGGCCCATTTCGCGCCAGTTAGTGGCGATCATGTTCGTCGCCACCGGCAATCCCGTGGCGCGACGGAATTCGGCCATCACTTCGCGCCCGGAAAAGCCCTGCTCGGCGCCACACGGATCTTCTGCGTAAGTGAGCACATCGTTCAACCCTTTGCACAGCGTGATCGCCTCTTCAAGCAGCCAGGCACCGTTGGGATCAACGGTAATACGCGCATCCGGGAATCGCTTTTTCAGCGCGCGAGCGGTATCGATCTCTTGCTCACCTGGCAGCACGCCGCCTTTGAGTTTGAAATCTTTAAAACCGTAGCGATCCTGCGAGGCTTCCGCCAGACGCACCACGGCATCGCTGTTGAGTGCTTCCTGATGGCGCAGGTGATACCAGTCGTGGTTGCCCGGTGTGGTCTCCAGATAAGGCAGATCGGTTTTGGTTCTGTCGCCCACGTAGAAAAGATAACCGAGCACGGTCACTGCATCACGCTGCTTGCCTGGCCCTAACAGTTCGCAGACCGGCACGTTGAGCGCCTTGCCCAGCAGATCAAGCAGCGCGGCTTCCAGCGCGGCCACCGCATTGACACGCAGTTCGAATGTCCAGGCGCCTTTGCCAAACGTATCAAAGTCAGCGGCCTGATTGCCTTTGTGGACCTGCTGGACCACTTTATTCAGTCGGGCCACTTCCTGACCGAGCACCATCGGAATGGCATCAACCAGCGTCTGGTAGATAACCTCTCCGCCCGGCGCTTCACCGACGCCGGTGTTCCCGGCGTTATCGGTTAGCACCACGATATTGCGGGTAAAATACGCGTTATGCGCACCGCCAATGTTGAGGAGCATACTGTCATGTCCGGCGACCGGAATGACCTTCATGTCCGTGATAACGGGGCTGGATTGTGTCGTCATGATAGTTGTCCTGCGACCGGTTTCAGTTCGATACGTTTAATATCCCCCACCAGCACCAGGTAGCTCAGTACCGCGATCAACGCATGCACGCCCACATAAATCAGCGCACCGTTGAAGGAGCCGGTCGTGCCAACGATGTAGCCAATGGCAATGGGTGTCACGATGCCAGAGATGTTGCCGAACATGTTGAACAGACCCCCGCTCAGGCCGCTGATCTCTTTCGGCGCTGTATCAGCCATCACCGCCCAGCCCAGGGCACCGATGCCCTTACCAAAGAACGCCAGCGCCATGAAACCGATGATCATCCACTCGACGTTGACGTAGTTACAGAACACCATCACCATCGACAACAACATCCCCATCACGATAGGCGTTTTACGCGCAATGTTCAGTGAGCCGGTCCGACGCATCAGCCAGTCGGAGATAATGCCGCCCAGCACCCCGCCGATAAATCCGCACACCGCAGGAACCGAGGCCACAAAGCCCGCTTTCAGGATCGACATACCGCGAGCCTGTACCAGATAAACCGGGAACCAGGTGATAAAGAAGTAGGTCAGCGCGTTAATGCAGTACTGACCGATATACACACCGATCATCATGCGGGAACCCAGCAACTGCTTGACCTGTCCCCATTTCACGCTAAGCGGCACTTTGGCTTTGGTGTCTTTCTGATCCATGTTGATCAGCGCACCGCCTTCTGCTATGTATTCCAGCTCTTTCTTGTTCACGCCCGGATGCTGGTTTGGCTCGTGGATCACTTTCAGCCAGATAAAGCTGATGACAATCCCAAGGCCGCCCATAAAGAAGAACACATGCGACCAACCCACTTCGTGCGTCAGCCAGCCCATGATTGGGGCAAAAATAACGGTGGCAAAGTACTGCGCAGAGTTAAAGATTGCGACCGCCGTTCCCCTCTCCTGTGCCGGGAACCAGGCCGCGACGATGCGACTGTTGCCGGGGAAGGACGGCGCTTCCGCCAGACCGACGAGGAAGCGCAAGGTAAACAGCGCGACGATAATGCCGAATCCGCTGAAGATATCGACGAAGCCCTGTAACAGGGTAAACATGGACCAAATGAAGATGGACCAGAAGTAAACGCGTTTGGAACCAAAACGGTCCAGCAGCCAGCCGCCCGGGATCTGCCCGATAACGTAGGCCCATGAGAACGCAGAGAAAACGTAACCCATGCCGACCGGATCCAGACCAATATCTTTGGCCATCTCCGAACCAGCAATGGATAAGGTGGCGCGGTCGCCATAGTTGAAGGAGGTGACGATAAACAACATCACCACTATCCAGTAGCGGGCATTGGTGCGTTTTTCCGCACCGCTCGCAGCCTGACTTAATGAACTCATTGTTGCACTCCTGAATTTTCGCGTTAGTCACGCTCACTCTGAACAGCACAACTGGTAGGGGATCAGAGGTGACGTTTCGTGTTTTTTATTGCAGCTTTTATTAGGTCGTTCGCCTTGCTAACTGCATTTTTTATAACTGGCAGGAGAAGTATAAAAAGCACCCGGTTCTTGCTCACCGTGCAAGAACCCAACATTTAGGTGATGTATCACTTATGTTTATGGCAAAAGCCCAGGGTGATGGAAGCGACTTCACGGAATTGAAAACCTGTAACGGAAATCGCGTGGGACTTACGTGGAAAAGGCAGGAGTGTGAAACAGGTCGCTTGACCCTATGAAAACGCCCCTAAAAACCCTTCTGTGTTGAGGGTATTTAGGGGCGTTTGCCCGAGGCTAACTCGATTCAGTATGGGTAGCATAGCATCAGGTTGTTCCCGTGCCTGGCACCATAAGAGAGCCCCTCCCGGTAGGGGGAGGGTTCACTCTCAGGATAAGAGTGTGCCCCAATGTTCAACCCAGGGATTGGATTCGCTTTCGGGCTCCGGGTGCTCACTGGCATCAATCAACAACATTTCCCCCACGCGCTGCGCGCTTTGCTCCTGTAACAGGGCATCAAACTGTTTACCGCCATTACAGAAATTGACGTAGCTGCTGTCGCCTAACGCAATCACGCCGTAACGCAGATTTGGCTGGAAACCCAGTTGGTCTTTGATTCCCTGAAACAACGGTACAATGCTGTCAGGTAAATCGCCCTGCCCGGTCGTTGAGGTGACCACCAGCGCGATTTTATCCTGATATTTCTGCCAGTCCGTCAGTTCAGGATCTTCAAAAACGGTCGCATTGTGCCCCTGGGCCGTCAGGATCGCTTCGGCCTCTTCGGCCACCAGTAGCGCGTTACCATACATTGTCCCGACAAAAATCCCGATTTCCGCCATGCTTAATTACTCCCTGAATGAAGAACGTATGCGTTCATCCTGACCTGCTGGCTCACTTAACTCAACCCTTTCATTATTAGGGAGAAGGCCCTGCCAGCCAAACTGTGATAGCGCCTGCATCCAGACCGTATCCAGCCCGGCATGAATCGTCAACGGTTCACCGGTAAACGGATGAGTCAGCGAAAGCTGGCTGGCATGCAGCATCAGTCGGTTGCAGCCAAAATGTTCCGCTGCACTGCGGTTCTGCCGCAAATCGCCATGCTTGCTGTCGCCAATAATCGGATGGCGCAGGTGCGCCAGATGACGTCTGAGCTGATGCTTGCGTCCCGTTTGCGGATCCAGTTCCACCAGTCCGTAACGAGTCGTCGGATAACGCCTGGTTGCCACGGGCATTTCAACGGTGGCGAGGCCACGGTAATGAGTTACCGCAGGCTGTGGGTCTTTGTTTTCGCGGGCAAACTTGTCGGCGATTTTATCCAGTTCCTCCACCAGCGGATAATCGAGTACCGCCTCTTCCATTAACCAACCACGGACAATGGCGTGATAGCGCTTATGGATCTGGTGTTGCTCAAACTGCTGCGCGAGACGGCGTCCGGCTTCACTGGATAAGCCCATCAGCAGGACGCCGGATGTTGGTCTGTCGAGGCGATGCGCGGTAAACACATGCTGACCAATCTGGTCACGCACGGTCTGCATCACCACCACTTTTTCGTCTCGATCCAGCCAGCTGCGGTGCACCAGCCAGCCGGAAGGCTTGTTGACCGCAACCAGCCATTCATCCTGATACAGAATTTCCAGCATCAGGATTTATCTTGCGCAAAAAGCGCATCCAGCGCCTGCAACGCCTCCAGCAGGATTTCGCGCTGCGGATGATCGGCGGTCAGCGCCATTTCGTAATAAGGTGCGACGGCAAACGCCTCGGGCAGCGGTTGCGCACTGTCCAGTAGCGCATGCATGCGGGGGATAAGGACCCATTGCAGCCACTCAATGGGTTCCATCGTATCCATACAAAACGGTTGGGTGCTGGTAAACAGGTGGGCTTCGGGTTCATCCATCCGCCAGTGTTGATGCTCACGCAGCAACGCTTCAAGTGCATGAAGCTGCTGACGCACACGGTCATGAGTCGTCATGAAAGTCACCTCAATGATGAAAAATCTGGCGCGAAGGATACCACCAGTAAAATGAGAAGCAAAAAAAGGGAGCACTGTAAAAACAGTGCTCCCGGTTCGTTTCGCAGCATTCCAGCTACTTTTTGTGCTCCCTGCTCATCCGTGACAACTTTTCCTCTGGTCTTGCGACCTGTTGTTCATCCTGAACATTTTGCATCCTGCTCACACCACCCCGATGTGATTACTTCATCCTGAAGCATCCTGGCCATCCTGACCCACCGACTATCCTGACCGGCTCTCGTTCTCCTTCCTGGAGGTGTCCTTTAACGCATTCCCGCGTTATCCTCTTCACTTCATCCTGAAGCCTTTCCCTGTAACACCGTCCTGGTGTGTCCTGCTGAAGTGTCATCATCCTGATGTTCACTTCGTTGTGCGACTCCCTGTCGACGTACATAGAATCGCCTTTTTCACGCCGTCTTACAAGATGCTTACAGGCAATGCCTTAAGGAAAATTTCATATGAAAGTTGACATAAAATCATTAACTCGATGATTTATTAGGTTATTAGCCATTTTTACTTCGTGATATCTTCATTTACTACCTGGCGATCTCCTACAGGGCTTGTAAGAGATCTCTCACATATTCATGAGTGAAATGGATTACAGAAGAGGATTAAGGTGCGTAAGGAAATCCGCAAGAGAAGGGGCCAGGACGGAACGATTACGGGTTCCCAGCGTTTCTTTGATCACTTCCCCCGACAGATTGCAGAGCGAAATGACCTCCAGTTCATTGTCCAGTGTGGCAATAAAAAGGGTCGGCGACAGTTTCAAACGTTTCTGCGTCACCAGATGACCAATCAGGTTCTCCTGAACCCGTCTGAAATCATCCTCGCTCCAGGTTTGCAACAGCGTCAGCGTTTCGCTGCCTGACTGCGCGCGCATATCCCCGGCAAACTGCGTGGTATAAAATGCGTGAAGCGCAGGTTGTACCACAATATCGAAGGCGCGTTCAACCGCGTTTACATTCTGTTCACCTTCAAACGGCTGCGGTTGCCAGTACACAGCATCACGGGTAGTCGAGATAATGCAGGGAGAAGGCACGCCATACAGTTCTTCGCTCATCGGCCAACTGCTGTTTTTTGCATGCCATGCGTCACAGTAACGCGCTGTAAAATCCTTCAGGGCTAAAGCTGTCTGTTCGTCCACCGGTTTCTCTCTTCATAAAAGCCAGGATACACTTGGCGCATAGTGTATCTGGTTTATGACGGTGAAACATGTCTTCTTATGAAAACCATCAGGCTCTTGATGGCCTGACGCTCGGTAAATCAACGGATTACCGGGATATTTACGACCCCAGCCTGTTACAGGGCGTGCCTCGCAGTCTGAATCGCGACCCGCTGGGTCTAAAAGCTGACAGCCTGCCGTTTCACGGTGCCGATATCTGGACGTTGTATGAACTGTCATGGCTGAATGCCAGGGGATTACCACAGGTGGCGGTGGGTCATGTGGAACTGGATTACACCAGCCTCAATCTGATTGAATCCAAAAGCTTTAAGCTGTATCTGAACAGTTTTAACCAGACGCGGTTTGACTCCTGGGAAGCGGTACAACAGACGCTGGAAAACGATTTGCGCGCCTGTGCTGAAGGGAAAGTGACCGTTGCGCTATACCGTCTCGATGAGCTGGAAGGACAGCCGGTCGCGCATTTTCACGGCACCTGCATTGATGATCAGGACATTGACATCGATAACTACCAGTTCACTACCGATTATCTGCAGTCCGCCACCAGCGGTGAAAAAGTGGTAGAAGAGACGCTGGTGAGTCATCTGTTGAAATCAAACTGTCTGATCACCCATCAGCCGGACTGGGGCTCCATACAAATTCAGTATCGCGGACGCAAGATCGATCGCGAAAAACTACTCCGTTATCTGATCTCTTTCCGCCATCATAACGAGTTTCACGAGCAGTGCGTAGAACGCATTTTCAACGACCTGCTACGCTTCTGTCAGCCGGAAAAACTGAGCGTTTATGCACGCTATACGCGCCGTGGTGGTCTGGATATTAACCCATGGCGGAGCAACACCGACTTCGTTCCGGCAACCGGCAGATTAGTTCGACAGTGAATTATTTCACAATTTTGCGGGTCGGATTCCACGCGTAAGGTTGTGAAAGGTCATAAGCCAGGGCTATTGTACTCTACAGGGAATGACGTTTTGCGTCCCATAAGGAGTTTACTTGATTACACATATTAGCCCGCTTGGCTCAATGGACATGTTGTCGCAACTGGAAGTCGATATGCTTAAACGCACGGCCAGCAGCGACCTGTATCAACTGTTTCGTAACTGTTCGCTTGCCGTTTTAAACTCCGGCAGTCTGACTGACAACAGCAAAGAGCTGCTGTCCCGCTTTGAAAGTTTCGACATTAACGTGCTGCGTCGCGAACGCGGCGTGAAGCTGGAACTGATCAACCCGCCAGAAGATGCCTTCGTCGATGGCCGTATCATTCGCGCACTGCAGGCGAACTTGTTTGCCGTGCTGCGCGATATTCTGTTTGTTAACGGGCAGATTCATAACGCGGGCCGTTTCCAGCATCTGGATCTCGAAAGCTCCGTGCACATTACTAACCTGGTGTTCTCTATTTTGCGTAATGCCAGAGCGCTGCACGTGGGCGAAGCGCCAAACATGGTGGTTTGCTGGGGCGGCCACTCGATTAATGAAAACGAATACCTGTACGCCCGACGCGTCGGGACACAGTTAGGTTTGCGCGAGCTGAACATCTGTACCGGTTGCGGGCCTGGCGCAATGGAAGCGCCGATGAAAGGTGCCGCGGTGGGCCATGCGCAACAGCGTTATAAAGACAGCCGTTTTATTGGGATGACTGAGCCGTCGATTATCGCCGCTGAACCACCGAACCCGCTGGTTAACGAACTGATCATTATGCCGGACATTGAAAAACGTCTGGAAGCCTTCGTGCGTATCGCCCACGGCATTATCATCTTCCCGGGCGGTGTCGGTACAGCGGAAGAGTTACTGTATCTATTGGGGATCCTGATGAATCCGGCGAACAAAGATCAGGTTCTACCGCTCATCCTCACCGGCCCGAAAGAGAGCGCTGATTACTTCCGCGTGCTGGATGAGTTCATCGTGCATACGCTGGGAGAAGCCGCGCGCACGCATTACCGCATTATCATTGATGACGCAGCAGAAGTGGCGCGCCTGATGAAAAAAGCGATGCCGCTGGTGAAAGAGAACCGTCGTGATACCGGTGATGCCTACAGCTTCAACTGGTCGATTCGTATCACGCCGGATCTGCAAATGCCGTTCGAACCGTCCCACGAGAACATGGCCAACCTGAAGCTGTACCCTGACCAACCGGTTGAGGTACTGGCGGCAGACCTGCGTCGCGCCTTCTCCGGCATTGTAGCGGGTAACGTTAAGGAAGTGGGTATCCGCGCCATTGAAGAGTTTGGGCCATACAAAATCCACGGCGACAGTGAAATGATGCGTCGCATGGACGATCTCCTGCAAGGTTTTGTTGCGCAGCACCGTATGAAGCTGCCAGGCACCGCCTATATCCCCTGCTACGAAATTTGCGCCTGACGCGAAAAGCGTTTCATGGACCGGGAGCGGCGAATAGCCCTTCCGGTTTTTCTATAATTACCAATGAGATAACACGTTCACTTTATTAAGCCTGCTAATACATCATACAAAAAATATCGCTACGCAAACGATTACCTCGCTAATGCAACCGCGTTTTATCATCCAGAATTTAAATTAGTCACCACAAACCACTATAAAGATCGCTTTTTACAACGTAACCTCCGCATCTGTCTGGCAATCCTTTCTGTCAATATGTTGTTAATGCTAGCCTTCGCACGCGTAAATTCGCTGTGATGTTTTTTTAACAGACCAATGATCCAAAAATATCCACATTAGAAGTGGATTATTGCATTTGAGATCGCGATCACTGATAGATTCATTAGTTAAATGTATCTTTCTGCCCGCAAATTACTACGGTTAAAAATTTTATAAAAATCGTCGCTGCAAGAATTTCGTTTTACGGTCAGGAACATTTTCCTGATTTTTAGCTTCCTCCAGGAGAAATAGATGGAAACCATTCAAACCAGCACAATTGCTTCGACTGAATCACGAAGCGCATGGCGCAAGACCGATACCATGTGGATGCTGGGCCTTTATGGCACGGCTATCGGTGCGGGCGTATTGTTCCTGCCAATCAACGCAGGTGTCGGTGGGATGATCCCACTGATCATCATGGCAATCCTCGCCTTCCCGATGACCTTCTTCGCCCACCGTGGTCTGACTCGCTTTGTGCTGTCCGGCAAAAATCCGGGTGAAGACATCACAGAAGTAGTTGAAGAGCACTTTGGTATCGGCGCGGGTAAACTGATTACCCTGCTGTACTTCTTCGCGATTTACCCGATTCTGTTGGTCTATAGTGTCGCGATCACCAACACGGTTGAGAGCTTCCTGACTCACCAGTTATCCATCACCCCGCCACCGCGTGCGATCCTGTCGCTGATCCTGATTGTCGGGATGATGACTATCGTTCGCTTCGGTGAGCAGATGATCGTGAAGGCAATGAGCATCCTGGTGTTCCCGTTTGTCGCTGCACTGATGCTGCTGGCACTGTACCTGATCCCACAGTGGAGCGGTGCTGCGCTGGAAACCCTGTCCTTTGATTCTGCGGCTACGACCGGCAACGGTTTGTGGATGACCCTGTGGCTGGCAATTCCGGTGATGGTGTTCTCTTTCAACCACTCTCCGATTATCTCTTCTTTCGCGGTAGCGAAGCGTGAAGAGTACGGCGACGCGGCAGAGAAAAAATGCTCGAAGATTCTGGCATTCGCTCACATCATGATGGTGCTGACGGTGATGTTCTTCGTCTTCAGTTGCGTACTGAGTCTGACTCCGGCGGATCTGGCGGCAGCGAAAGAGCAGAACATCTCGATTCTGTCTTACCTGGCAAACCACTTTAATGCGCCGATCATCGCCTGGATGGCACCGATCATCGCAATGATTGCTATCACCAAATCCTTCCTCGGCCACTACCTGGGCGCGCGTGAAGGTTTCAACGGGATGGTTATCAAATCTCTGCGTGGTAAAGGCAAGTCTATCGAAATCAACAAACTGAACCGCATCACTGCGCTGTTCATGCTGGTAACGACCTGGATTGTCGCCACCCTGAACCCGAGCATCCTCGGTATGATTGAAACCCTGGGTGGTCCAATCATCGCGATGATCCTGTTCCTGATGCCGATGTACGCAATCCAGAAAGTACCGGCAATGCGTAAATACAGCGGTCACATCAGCAACGTGTTTGTTGTCGTGATGGGTCTGATTGCTATCTCCGCGATTTTCTACTCCCTGTTCAGCTAAGTTGTTTAGCGCCGCTTTCGGGCGGCGCTTCCTCCCTGATATAACCGCAATGGATGCCCTATGATTAGCGTATTCGATATTTTCAAAATCGGCATTGGCCCTTCCAGTTCACACACCGTTGGACCAATGAAAGCTGGCAAACAATTCACGGATGATCTGATTGCCCGCCATATTCTGACGGATGTCACCCGCGTGGTGGTGGATGTGTATGGCTCCCTGTCGCTGACGGGTAAAGGCCACCACACCGATATCGCGATTATCATGGGTCTGGCGGGAAATCTGCCGGATACCGTCGACATCGACGCCATCCCGGGCTTCATCCAGGATGTGAACACCCACGGGCGACTGCTGCTGGCGAACGGTCAGCATGAAGTTGAATTCCCGGTTGATAAGTGCATGAATTTCCATGCCGATAACCTGTCTCTGCACGAGAACGGGATGCGCATTACCGCACTGGCGGGCGATAACGTCCTCTACAGCCAGACTTATTACTCCATTGGCGGTGGTTTCATCGTTGATGAAGAACATTTCGGTTTACCGAACAGTGCGCCGGTCAACGTACCGTATCCGTACAAATCGGCTGCCGATTTGCAAAAACACTGTCAGGAAACCGGACTTTCCCTTTCCGGTCTGATGATGCAAAACGAACTGGCATTACACAGCAAAGAAGAGCTGGAACAGCACTTTGCTAACGTCTGGGAGGTAATGCGCAGCGGCATTGAGCGCGGCATCACCACCGAGGGCGTTCTGCCTGGAAAACTGCGCGTTCCCCGCCGTGCGGCAGCGCTGCGTCGTATGCTGGTGAGCAGCGACAAAACCACGACCGATCCGATGGCGGTCGTTGACTGGATCAACATGTTCGCTCTGGCGGTAAACGAAGAGAACGCCGCTGGCGGACGCGTGGTTACTGCACCGACGAACGGTGCCTGTGGTATCGTGCCAGCCGTGCTCGCCTACTACGACAAATTCATCCGCGAAGTGAACGCTAACTCGCTGGCTCGCTACATGCTGGTCGCCAGTGCGATTGGCTCACTGTACAAGATGAATGCCTCCATTTCCGGCGCGGAAGTGGGCTGTCAGGGTGAAGTCGGTGTGGCCTGTTCGATGGCGGCGGCCGGTCTGGCAGAACTGCTGGGCGGCAGTCCGATGCAGGTGTGTATTGCTGCAGAAATCGGTATGGAACACAACCTCGGTCTGACCTGCGATCCAGTTGCAGGACAGGTTCAGGTACCGTGCATCGAGCGTAACGCCATTGCATCCGTCAAGGCGGTCAACGCAGCACGTATGGCCCTGCGCCGTACCAGCGAACCTCGCGTTTGTCTCGATAAAGTCATCGAAACCATGTACGAAACGGGTAAAGACATGAACGCCAAGTACCGCGAAACCTCTCGCGGCGGCCTGGCCATGAAGATTGTCACCTGCGATTAATCGTGCACTCAGAGGCCTCATTTTGCGAGGCCTCTTCCCGTTTTAGCCTCCTGCAATAGCCTGCTTCCGTCCTGAATGTTACCCTACACGCTGACTGGTAAGGGAGAACACCGTGGCTGTCCATCTGCTCATCGTCGACGCACTCAATTTAATTCGCCGGATCCACGCCGTTCGTAAGCGTTAAGTGAGCGCCGTATTGACGGCTATTTATTGGTGAGATCTACGTTCCATGGCAGCAGTTCGGCCACTTTGTTGATGGGCCACTCCGGCAATACGCTCAGGATATGGCGAAGGTAACCCTCTGGATCGATACCGTTCAGCCTGCACGTTCCGATCAGACCATACAGCAGGGCACCACGTTCACCACCATGATCACTGCCGAAGAAGATGTAGTTTTTCTTGCCCAGACAGACCGCTCGTAGCGCGCGCTCAGCAGCGTTATTATCCGGCTCTGCCAGACCATCATCGCAGTAGTAACACAGGGCATCCCACTGGTTCAGTGCATAAGCGAACGCCTCGCCTAACCGGGATTTTTTCGACAGAGTGGCTCTTTTCTCCACCAACCAGTCATGCAGGGATATCAGCAACGGTTTACTTCGGGACCGTCTGGCGGCCAGCCGCTGAGATGCCGGAAGGCCGCGTATTTCCTCTTCTATCGCGTATAACTCACTGATGCGCTTCAGAGCCTCCTCTGCTGTGGCCGTCCGGGTGCTGATATAGACGTCATGGATTTTGCGCCGCGCATGAGCCCAGCATGCCGCTTCTGTCAACGGGCCACCTTCACGCTCTGCGCTGAACAACCTGTCGTACCCTGCGAAGGCATCTGCCTGCAGCACGCCATGATAGTGCCGAAGATGTTGCTGAGGGTGTTTCCCCTGTCGGTCCGGTGAGAAGGCGAACCATGCCGCTGGCGGATCTGATGAACCCGCGCTTCTGTTATCACGGACATATGTCCAGATACGCCCGGTTTTCGTCTTCTTTCTGCCCGGCGCCAGCACGGGCACCGGAGTGTCATCCGTATGCAGTTTGCGGCAGTCCATCACGTAGTGGTAGAGGGCTTCATCCAGCGGGGCCATTAACCGGCAGCACGCATCCACCCAGTTGGAGAGCAGCGCACGACTCAGATCCACACCCTGACGGGCAAAGATTTCGCACTGGCGATACAGCGGCAGGTGTTCACAGTATTTGGCCGTTAACACGCGGGCCAGCAGACCCGGCCCGGCGATGCCCCGGTCGATAGGACGTGAGGGCGCTGGCGCTTCAACGACGCAGTCGCATCGGGTACAGGCCTTTTTCACTCTGACCGTGCGGATCACTTTCAGGGCGCTGGAGACCAGCTCCAGTTGCTCCGCGCTGACTTCGCTGAGATAGGCCATATCACTACCGCAACCAGGACAGCTGGTTTCAGCTGGCTCCAGTCTGTTTATTTCGCGGGGAAGATGTTCCGGTAACGGGCGACGATGACGGGACTGGCGCAACTGACGCGGAACCTGCTGATCATTGTCCCGGCCGTTGTAACGATCGCTTTGCTGCTCCTGCTGTTTCAGCAGGGCTTCGGCTTCTTCGACCTGCCGGCGTAGCTTTTCTGAACGGGTACCGAACAGCATTCGGCGCAGTTTTTCTATCTGAGCCCGCAGATATTCTATTTCACGCTCTTCGTTCTCTATTTTCTCTTCTGCGCGGGCCAGCGCCGAACGCAGGAACGACTCAGTCTCAGCAACGAGACTGAGCTGGCTGTCTTTCTGGCGAAGCGCGTCTTCCAGCGCAGCGATACGGGCGAGATAGTCCTGACTCATGACCCCATTTATAATGCGGTCATGCGCTTTTTACAACATCGTCAGTGAGTTAAGGCGTGCAGTTTTAGGTTGCCGCCAGTCCAGCTTATCGAGGAGCATGGCGAGTTGTGAGCGGGTGATGGCGATTTTGCCGTCGCGTACAGCAGGCCAGACGAACTGTCCCTCTTCCAGACGTTTGGTAAACAGACACAGACCGTCAGCATCAGCCCAGAGGATCCTCACGGTGTCACCTTTACGACCACGGAAGATAAACAGGTGGCCGGAGAACGGATTGTCATCAAGAACATGCTGGACCAGTTCGCCCAGACCATTGAAGGACTTACGCATATCGGTGACCCCGGCAACCAGCCAGATACGAGTGCCTGACGGTAAGGGTATCATCGGCTCCTCCCGGTCAGCTCGCGGATCAGCGTTTTCAGAAGTGCAGGTGATAAATCCCCGGACAGACGCAGGCTGGCACCGCCGACAGTCACCTCGCATGTCATGGCCTCGCGGCAGGCTGGAGCGGCGGGTTCATAGTGCGGCTCAGCATGGTGTGACAGGGCCATATCAGGCAGGACAACGGGGATAACAGAGTCTTGCTCTCTGATTGACCGTTGTATTTCATCGGGCAGAAGATGTCTGTAACGCTGGCGCCAGGTAAACAGCAGATTGTCATTAATTCCATTATCCCGCGCCAACCGGGCAACACAGGCTCCAGGCTGATATGACTTTTCGACGAGAGCCAGCTTAAAGTCCATTGAGTAGGACGCCCGCGCCCTGCGGGGCTGAAGAGTGTTTGACATTGATAGAGTCCATTAACGTTAATAAGAGGACTCTATCATCGTCAATCGTTAGTAATCGCAACAGGCGGCAGTGGCTTGACGCTTACCGCCGTTCAGGGTTCGCCCTGTGTGGAGACCTGTCTGCACGCGCTTGACCAGCTGATTGTCCACAGCCAGCCCACCCACGCCGTGGCGGTGTTTGATGATGAAGCGCGAAACAGTGGATGGCGTCACCAGCGTCTTCCGGACTACAAAGCCGGTCGTCCACCGATGCCGGATGAACTGCACAATGAGATGCCCACCCTGCGCACGGCCTTTGAACAGTGTGGCGTCGCGTGTTGGGTGTCGAGCGGCAATGAAGCCGATGATTTGGCGGCAACCCTGGCGGTAAAAGTCACACAAGCGGGCCACCAGGCGACTATCGTGTCGACTGACAAAGGCTATTGCCAGTTGCTCTCTCCGACGTTACGCATTCGCGATTACTTTCAGAAACGCTGGCTGGATGCGCCGTTCATTGAAAAAGAGTTTGGCGTTCAACCGCAGCAGTTGCCGGATTACTGGGGACTGGCGGGGATCAGCAGTTCAAAAGTACCCGGCGTCGCCGGTATTGGCCCGAAAAGCGCCACCCAACTGTTGGTGCAGTTTCAGACGCTGGAAGGTCTCTACGCACATCTGGATGAAGTGCCGGAAAAATGGCGTAAGAAGCTGGAGGCTCACCGGGAGATGGCATTCTTATGCCGTGATATCGCACGGTTGCAAACCGATTTGCAGCTTGACGGAAACCTGCAACAGTTGCGTCTGGCACGATAGCATTGCGGGCCGGATGGCGCAGACCGTCCGACCCGGCACACAAACCACGACGACTCTGCACCGCTTATTCTTCGATACGTAATCCGTAGGTTTTAAACTTCTCGAGCACTACGGCGATTTCTTCATCGGATAACACCGGCACCGGATCCATCACCGCCAGCGTCTTCATATAGAGTTGCGCCAGCACTTCCACCTCGTGCGCCAGCCACAGTGCCTTTTGCAGGTTCTCCTCGCAGGCAATTAAACCGTGGTGTTGCAGCAGCGTGGCTTTGCGATTTTTCAGCGCCACGACCACATGTTCTGAGAGTTCGCGAGTGCCAAAAGTGGCGTAGGGCGCGCAGGGAATGGAATTCCCTCCCGCCGCCGCAATCATATAGTGGATGGCCGGGATCGGCCTGTTGAGAATAGACACTGCGGTACAATGAATGGCGTGGTTATGCACAACAGCATTCGCTTCCGGGCGAGTCTGATAAGCCGCCAGATGAAAGCGCCATTCGCTGGACGGTAATTTCCCCTCTTCGTATTTGCCGTCGTTATCCACGTAGACAATCATCTGTTCGGTCATACGTTCATAAGGAATGCCGCTCGGGGTAATCAACATACCGTCCTGATAACGCGCGCTCACATTTCCCGCCGTCCCCTGGTTTAATCCCAGGCGCGTCATTTCAAGACAGGTTTCAATAATTTCTCGAGATAAACGAGTTCTTTCCATCTCAGTTCTCCGGGGTACTCGGTTCAATGACTGATAACACTCTTTTTGTCGCGCGTATTATTTTTGTCTTAAGCGCTTAATTAATTTCATTTCAACTTTTACCGTCTCATGAACAGGGCGATCTTCGATGGCGTTGAGCATCATTGTGAACGCTTTTTCCGCCCAGGCGTTCTCATCCTGCTGCATTGACCACACGTTATTGGACAAGAATCCCAGCATCGGGTGTTCGTCAAACGTACCGATATTGATCTCGGGCGGAATAACGCCAAAACGGTCACGAATGGCTCTTACTGCCCCTTCCAGCACCGGTAATGACGAGGCGATAAACGCCTGCGGACATCCTGCTTCGTCGATCAAAGCCTGCATGATCTGGTATCCCCCTTCCGGGGTGTTCACCGGCCCTTCGCGCACCCAGTCACGATGATGAATCCCTTTTTTACTGAGCGCATTCAGGTAACCCGTCAGACGGTCGCTGATACTGGGCAAACCGGTATCGCCCACCAGAAACCAGACCGGTAACTTTTCAGCATCCAGCAAACTTTGGGTTAAATGTTCACCGCCTGAAATATTGTGACTTTCCACCTGCGCGTTATCCGTGTATTTAAAATCACGGTCCAGCAATACCATCGGTTTTCTCACCTGACGTAAATGATGCTGCTGGTTTTCTAACGTTGACGGGACAATAAAAAGACCGTCCACATTACGGGCAATTAAAGCCTTGGTGATTTTGTTTTCGTAATCGACATCATCATAAGTACAGCTAATCATCAGCTGATAACCGGATCGGCGGCAGCGCTGCTCGAGTTTCTCTGCCAATGTGGCAAAGAAGACGTTAGAAATATTGGGAACAATCAGGCCAAGCGTATCCGTTTTATTCAGCTTCAGGCTGCGGGCGGAATGGTTAATCACATAACCATATCGCTCAACATATTCATTAATACGCGTTTGCGTTTTGAGGCTGATTCGATACTGTTCAGCTTTTCCGTTTAGCACCAGTCTCACGGTTGTCACCGATAAATTCAGGTCGCTGGCTATCTGTTCTACTGTTTTAGCCATGTATGTGCCCCAGTCACCGTCCAAGCGTCAATTGACAATCATAAAAGCATTTTACACTTTTGTCTTACCGCATCAGTCGGTTAAGCGCACGCCGTTGATCTCACCAGGTAAGCGGGGGCGAAGATACCGCCCCCTGCCGGTTTATTTCTTACCGAAAGGATGTAACAACTTGTCTATTTCCGGCGTATTGATGTTCTGGGCGCTCACAAATTTCACCGGGATATCGATCTCTTTCGCGACCGTTTGCCCGGACAGTGCCGCATTCAGGGTTTTAATCCCCTGGTAACCAATCTGATAAGCATCCTGGACGACAAAGCCCTGGATCACCCCGGTGTTCAGGAAGTGAATAATCGCTTCGGTACTGTCAAAACCAATGACTTTCACTTTCCCTTTCAGATTCTGGCTGTCGATAGCGTTGGCGACGCCCAGCGTTGAGCCTTCATTGGTGCCATAAATCCCGGCCAGATCGGGGTTGGCCTGAATCATATCAATGGTCTTATCCATCGCTTTTTGTGGATCGCCATCACTGTACTGCACAGGCAGCACCTTGATATCCGGATACTTTTCCTTCATGCGGGCAATGAACCCTTCCGAGCGTTCAATCGCTGACGACGTCCCGGCGACATGAGCGATAATGCCGACTTTACCTTTATTATTCACTTGCGCCGCCAGCGCGTCCGCCGCTTCAGCGCCAGCTTTGCGGTTATTGGTCGCCACGAAG
Source organism: Citrobacter sp. CFNIH10 (assembly GCF_002934585.1). Taxonomy (NCBI): domain Bacteria; kingdom Pseudomonadati; phylum Pseudomonadota; class Gammaproteobacteria; order Enterobacterales; family Enterobacteriaceae; genus Citrobacter; species Citrobacter sp. CFNIH10. The sequence goes on along the minus strand of NZ_CP026216.1, from coordinate 2,340,601 downwards.
CTAACCGGAATATCCGAGTTTACGCCGGAGTCAAAGGTGACAACCTTAATACCACGCGAATTCGCCGTTTCCACCAGCGGAGCAAGCGCATTGGCATCCAGCGCCGCCAGCAGCAGACCGTTCGGCTTTTGCGCCATGGCGTTTTCAACCAGCTGAATTTGTTCCGCAATCTGAGTTTCGTCCGCAGGTCCGACATAGCTGGTTTTATCGCCCAACTCTTTCGCTGCTGCTTCCGTCCCCATTTTCACGGTTTGCCAGAATTCATGCTGGAAGCCTTTACTGATGACCGGAAGGTTCAAATCTTTCGCTAGCGCACTGGAAGTGATGCACGCCAGCAGGGATAACGCATAGACAAAATGCCTGGTTTTCATTGTTGTACTCCGTTGTGAGTGTGTCACCCTTAACGTCAGGGTCAGTGTTCCCCGTGACTGCCGGGAGCGTAAATCAACGAATCTTTTTGCGTAACGTATCGAGGTAGACAGCGGCGACGACCACAATGCCCATCGCAACCATTTGCCAGAACTGAGAGACCCCCATCAGGTTCAGGCCGTTTTTCAATACGCTCATAATGAATGCACCGATGATGGTGCCGCCAATAGTGCCAATTCCGCCCATCAGACTGGTGCCGCCGATCACCACTGCGGCAATGGCTTCCAGTTCATAACCGACGCCGACCGTTGGCTGACCGGAGTTTAGACGCGAGGCCAGAATCACCCCGGCAATGCCGGTCAGCAGGCCGCAGAAGGCATAGACAAAGATTTTGACGCGCTGAACGTTGATCCCGGAAAGGTGCGCCGCCACTTCATTACTGCCCACGGCATAGACATAGCGACCAATTATCGTTTTCTTGAGGATGTAGCCGGCGACCAGCGCCACAATCACCAGATAGAACACGGGATACGGCAGCACATCGAATAAACGCCCCTGCGCCAGCAATTTGAAGGTGGGATAATCGGCGAAATAGATAGCGCGCCCATCCGTCATCACCATGTTCATTCCCCGGACGGACATCATCAGACCCAGCGTGGCGATGAACGGGGGAATCGTCATTTTGGTCACCAGCAGACCATTCACGTAGCCACACAACCCTCCGGCCAGCACGCCTGCCAAAATACAGACCGGCAACGGCAATCCGAGCGTCGCGCAGATGCCGACCGCAACGCCGGAAAACGCCACCACCGATCCTAAAGAGAGGTCGATCCCTGCGGTGATAATCACAAACGTTACGCCAATGGCCATAATGCCGATAACCGACGTTTGCAGCGCAATTGTCATAATATTTTCGGTATTAAAGAAAAACGGCGAACTGAAACTGAAAAAGACAACCAGGATAATCAAACTAAAAAGCGGTGCAAGGCGCATTAAAAGTTCTTTATTAATTTTTATTTTCTTATTATTGCTGTCTGAAGAGGTTACAGAGATGGTCATGATTTAATCCTCTAACGTCGCATATTGCATGATTTTTTCTTGTGTGGCGTTATCAGCAGTTAATTCTCCGGTAATACGACCACTGCGCATAACTAAGATACGATCGCACATACCCAGCACCTCCGGTAATTCCGAAGAAATCATAATGATAGATTTCCCTTTTGCCACGAGGCGATTCATTAATTCATAGATTTCCAGCTTAGCGCCGGCATCAATTCCACGGGTAGGTTCATCAAAAATAAGAATATCGGTATCTTTGCACACCCAACGGGCAATAATAATTTTTTGCTGATTTCCCCCACTCAAATTCAGGGCCGCCTGTTCAAGGTGTGGCGTTTTGATTCTGAGCGTCCTGACCTGCTCTTCACTCGTTTGCTGGCAGCGTTTCGAATCAACGTGACCAAAACGGTCGGCATATTCAGGGTAATTTCCCAACATAATATTGCGCTCAACGGACAGATTAAGCGCCAGTCCCTCTTTTTTACGGTCTTCGGTTAAATAGCTAATGCCTTGCGCAATGGCGTCAGAAATCCCCTTTATCACAATGGTCTTACCGTTCAACTTAATGGTTCCACTGTCGATGGGGTCGGCGCCAAAAATGGCGCGCGCCAGCTCCGTACGCCCGGCGCCCATCAACCCGGCAAAACCCAGTATCTCGCCCCGGTTCAACGTAAAGTCGATGTTATTGAGCACGCCTTTGCGCGTGAGGCCGTTAACCTCCAGCACCGGTTCCTGATGCGTCCGCGCTTCCCGGCGAGGATAGATATTCCCCAGTTCGCGCCCGACCATCATCGCAATCAGCTCACTGATCTTCACGGTTTCATAATCAACGGTATCAATGTATTGACCGTCGCGCATAACCGTCGCTCGATCGGCAATCAGCGCTAACTCTTCCAGGCGATGCGAGATGTAGACAATCCCGGTCCCCTGCGCTTTAAGCAGGCGGGTCACCTGGAATAAGCTTTCTATTTCTGTTTCCGTCAGCGCCGCGGTGGGTTCGTCCATAATCAGGATTTTGGCATTGACGGATATCGCTTTCGCGATCTCCACCATCTGCTGTTGCGCCACGGTCAGGTCTGACACCAACGTTTCTGGCGAAATATTCAGGTTTAATTTCTGCAAAATCTCGGTTGCCGCCTGTCGCTGCTGTTTTTCATCCAGCCGCCAACGGTTATTTTTACAAAACTCTCTGCCGATAAAGATATTCTCTTCCACGGTTAATTCAGGAAAGAGATTAAATTCCTGATGAATAATGGTAATCCCGGCATTCTGCGCGCTGAGCGGATCGCTGAATGACACAGGCTTCCCCTCAAATATAATATCCCCTTCATCCGGTTGATAAACACCGGACAAAATTTTCATCAGCGTGGATTTGCCTGCACCATTTTCACCTAATAGCGCATGCACTTCGCCCTTGCGAAGAGTAAAGTTCACATTACTCAACGCTAATACGCCGGGAAAGCGTTTGGTAATATGATTCATCTGTAAAAATGTTTCGGACATTGCTGCTTTCCTCAATAATCAGAAACTGCAGGCAGTGAATCAGGCGAAGTGCATTCTCAGGGAGCGAGCGTCACCATGAATGTGAATACTTCCTGAAAACACGTTTACGTCACGTCGATATGTTGCCAGATATTGCTAACTCGAGTTAGCGAATTGCCCTTTAAAGCTATTTTAGCCACCAAAAATAGCCAAATCATTTGGGTTAAAACTGTGATACCGCACAGACATTTATTTATAAGCATCTGATTTTAAATATTTTACTAAATTTGACTGTCATTTAATTATTTGATGCAGATCGAATTTTAACCACTTCTCGTGAAGCCCCTCACAATCCCATCAGAAAAAAGTTGTGTAAAAAACACGCCAATACCTAAGCTAACTCGAGTTAGCAAATTTACCTGTTTCAGCCGACTGCTGCGGTGGTGCCCTGTCATCCACCTGAGCAGCACGCCTATACGTGAAATGAGGAACCCCGAATGAAGAAGATCAGCCTGCCGAAAATTGGTATTCGTCCGGTTATTGATGGACGCCGAATGGGCGTTCGTGAATCTCTGGAAGCACAGACGATGAATATGGCAAAGGCCACTGCCGCCCTGCTGACAGAAAAACTGCGCTACGCCTGTGGCACCCCGGTTGACTGCGTTATTGCCGACACCTGTATTGCCGGAATGGCAGAATCCGCCGCCTGTGAGGAAAAGTTCAGCAGTCAAAACGTCGGCCTGACAATCACCGTAACACCGTGCTGGTGCTACGGTAGCGAAACCATCGATATGGATCCCCTGCGCCCGAAAGCCATCTGGGGCTTTAACGGTACCGAACGTCCGGGCGCGGTCTACCTGGCTGCCGCGCTGGCAGCGCATAGCCAAAAAGGGATCCCAGCGTTCTCCATCTACGGCCAGGATGTACAGGATGCCGGAGATACATCGATCCCAGCCGACGTTGAGGAAAAACTGCTGCGATTCGCCCGGGCAGGGCTCGCCGTCGCCAGCATGAAGGGAAAAAGCTACCTTTCGCTGGGCGGGGTGTCGATGGGGATCGCTGGTTCCATCGTCGATCATCATTTCTTTGAGTCCTGGCTGGGGATGAAGGTCCAGTCCGTCGATATGACCGAACTGCGCCGCCGCATCGATCAAAAAATCTATGACGAAGCCGAGCTGGAAATGGCGTTGGCGTGGGCGGATAAACACTTCCGCTACGGTGAAGATAAAAACGCGAAGCAATATCAACGCAACGCCGAACAGAGCCGGGCCATCCTGCGGGAAAGCCTGCTGATGGCAATGTGCATTCGCGACATGATGCAAGGAAATCCTAAGCTCGCGGAGATGGGACGCGTGGAGGAGTCACTCGGTTATAACGCGATTGCCGCAGGCTTCCAGGGACAGCGTCACTGGACCGATCAATATCCCAACGGTGATACCGCCGAAGCGCTACTGAACAGTTCTTTTGACTGGAACGGTGTACGCGAACCGTTTGTTGTCGCCACCGAAAACGACAGCCTGAACGGCGTAGCCATGCTGCTGGGACATCAGTTGACCGGCACCGCACAGGTCTTTGCCGATGTGCGTACCTACTGGTCACCAGAAGCGGTTGAACGCGTGACCGGTCAGCCGCTGACCGGACGGGCAGAACACGGCATTATCCATCTGATCAACTCCGGTTCCGCCGCGCTGGATGGCACCTGTAAACAGCGTGACAGCGAAGGAAAACCGACGATGAAACCACACTGGGAGATCACGCAGCAGGAGGCTGACGCCTGCCTCGCGGCAACCGAGTGGTGTCCGGCAATCCATGAATATTTTCGCGGCGGCGGTTATTCATCACGCTTCCTGACCGAAGGCGGCGTGCCGTTCACTATGACCCGCGTGAACATCATCAACGGCCTGGGACCAGTGCTGCAAATTGCGGAAGGCTGGAGCGTCGAGCTACCAAAAGAGGTCCATGACACCCTCGACAAACGCACCGACTCCAGTTGGCCTACCACCTGGTTTGCGCCACGTCTTACCGGCAAAGGACCGTTCTCCGACGTCTATTCCGTGATGGCGAACTGGGGGGCAAACCACGGCGTGCTGACCGTCGGCCACGTCGGCGCAGACTTCATCACCCTCGCCGCGATGCTGCGCATTCCAGTCTGCATGCACAATGTGGAAGAGGCGAAAATTTACCGCCCTTCCGCCTGGGCCGCACACGGGATGGATACAGAAGGCCAGGACTACCGCGCCTGTCAGAACTACGGGCCACTGTATAAACGTTAAGGATCGCGCAACTGCCTGATGGCGACGCTGGCACATCTTATCTGGTCTACGGGGAATGACTCGTGGGCCGGATAAGCACAGCGCCATCCGGCAACGGGAGTCATTATGAAAAATGAAATCATCCTGGTTCTCGACTGTGGCGCGACCAACGTGCGGGCCATTGCCGTAGATCGTCAGGGACACATCGTTGCTCGTGCGGCGGTTGCTAATGCCAGCGAGGTAGCCACGGAAAACACCGCCTGGCATCAGTGGTCGCTGGACGCCATCCTGCAACGTTTCGCACAGTGCTGCCGGACACTGTCGGCTGAACTTTCGGCCTTTCAGATCCGCGCTATCACCGTCACCACCTTTGGCGTTGACGGCGCGCTGGTCGATGAAAACGGCGAATTGCTCTACCCAATCATCAGTTGGAAATGCCCGCGCACTGCCGCGATAATGGAAAATATCAGCCGCTTTATGCCGCCGCGTCAGTTGCAGACGCTTTCCGGCGTCGGCGCATTCAGCTTCAACACCTTATATAAGCTGATTTGGCTTAAAGAAAATCACCCGCAACGGCTGGATCAAGCCCACGCCTGGCTGTTTATCTCCTCACTCATTACTCATCGCCTGACCGGCGAATTCACCACTGACATCACCATGGCGGGCACCAGCCAAATGCTGGATATTCAGCAGCGGGATTTCAGCGCTGATATCTTGCAGGCCGCAGGGTTGCCGAGACGGCTCTTCCCGCGACTCGTGGAAGCCGGTGAACTGGTAGGTTCGTTGCGGCCCGCAATGGCAACGATGCTCGGTCTCCCACCGGGAATTCCCGTGATCTCTGCCGGACACGATACCCAGTTCGCGCTGTTTGGCGCTGGTGCGGGGCAAGATGAGCCAGTTCTCTCTTCCGGCACGTGGGAAATCCTGATGGTGCGTAGCGCAAGAGTCAATACAGCGTTACTGAGCAGTCATGCCGGTTCAACCTGTGAACTGGACAGCCAGCCGGGGCTTTACAATCCGGGGATGCAATGGCTTGCCTCCGGCATCCTTGAATGGGTGCGCAAGCTGCTGTGGACACCCGAAACCCCGTGGCAAACCTTGATTGCGGAAGCGCAAGCGGTTCCCGCCGGGGCCGATGGCGTGCGGATGCAGTGCGAGCTGCTCTCCTCTGTGGATGCAGGCTGGCGTGGCGTCACCCTGAATACCACCCGCGGTCATTTCTATCGCGCGGCGCTGGAAGGATTAACGGACCAGTTGCGACATAACCTGCATACGCTGGAAAAAATTGGCCAGTTCAACGCCACAGAACTGCTGCTGGTCGGAGGTGGGAGTCGCAATACGTTATGGAATCAGATTAAGGCCAACACCCTAGAGATCCCCATCAAAGTGCTGGATGACGCAGAAACCACCGTTGCCGGCGCGGCGATGTACGGCTGGTACGGTATCGGTGCGTTTTCCAGCCCACAACAGGCCAGAGAACAAGTGCGCTACCAGTACCGTTATTTCTATCCCGAAACACTGTAAAGGAATCTCGCATGCTTAAAACGATTTCTCCCCTCATTTCGCCGGAGTTACTTAAAGTACTGGCGCAAATGGGACACGGCGATGAGATTATTTTCTCAGACGCGCACTTCCCGGCGCACAGCATGGGACCGCAGGTGATCCGTGCGGATGGTCTCAGCGTCAGCGACTTACTGCGAGCCGTGATCCCGCTGTTTGAACTCGACAGCTATGCACCACCGCTGGTGATGATGGCTGCCGTCGAGGGCGATACCCTCGACCCGCACGTTGAAACGCGCTATCGCGAAGCGCTTTCCCTACAGGCGCCATGCCCGGAGATCGCGCGAATCGATCGTTTCGCCTTCTACGCCCGTGCACAAAAGGCCTTTGCCATTGTTATCACCGGCGAGTGCGCAAAGTACGGGAATATTCTTTTAAAAAAAGGGGTAACCCCGTAATCTCAATCGCGGTCAGGGCATTTGATTGAGAGGTGAGAAGAGATGAAAGCGGCACGCCAGCAGACGATTGTGGATCTGCTCAGTCAGCATAAAAGCCTGACCACCGAAGCACTGGCCGTTCAGCTCAACGTCAGTAAAGAGACGATCCGCCGCGATCTCAGTGAACTACAGGAACAAGGGAAGGTTCTGCGCAATCACGGGCGCGTTAAAGGGATCGCGCGGGAAAACCCGGACAGTGGCGATCCCTTCCATATACGGCTGAAGAGCCATTACGCGCACAAAGCCGATATTGCCCGAAAGGCGTTGAGCTGGATTGAAGAAGGGATGGTGATTGCGCTGGATGCCAGCTCCACCTGCTGGTATCTGGCGCGGCAACTACCGGATATCAATATACAGGTTTTCACCAACAGCCAGCCGATTTGTCAGGAGCTCGGCAAACGCCAACAACTTCAGCTCATCAGTTCTGGTGGCCGGCTGGAGCGCAAACACGGCTGCTACGTCAACCCCGCACTCATTTCACAACTCAAATTTCTTGATATCGATCTGTTCATTTTTTCCTGCGAAGGGATCGACCGCCACGGCGCACTGTGGGATTCCAGCACCTTCAACGCGGATTTCAAATCAGTCCTGCTGAAACGCGCGTCACAGTCGTTATTGCTGATCGACAAAAGCAAATTCAATCGTTCCGGAGAAGCCCGACTCGGTCATCTGGACGACGTAACGCATATTGTGTCGGACACGCCGCAGTCATAACCACTAACGGGAATGGGTTGCAGACCTGATGAACAACAGTGCATCAGATCTGCAACGGCGCGAGCTAGCGCTCGTCGCGACGTCCGCCTACGGCGGCCCACAGGCGACGCACGTGCACCGTCACTTCTTCACGGTCGTGGTACAACTGCCGCGCCTGAATTTGCGCATTCACACCATGCTCATCAAGCTGCGCCTGGAGATAGGCCAGATTCTGCGAGACCTCTTCGTAGCGTTTTTTCATTGGCAACTTGAGGTTAAAGATAGTTTCCCGGCACCAGCCGTTGACCAACCACTGCGCCATCAACGCCGCCACTTTCGCCGGCTTCTCAACCATATCGCACACCATCCACGAGATGTTGTTGCGGTTGGGGCGATACTTAAAGCCGTCTTCGCGCAGCCAGGTAACCTGTCCGGTATCCATCAGACTTTGCGCCATCGGGCCGTTATCGACCGAATACACCCACATATTGCGTTTGACCAGTTGATAGGTCCAGCCGCCGGGGCAGGCACCTAAATCCACCGCGTACATCCCGTTTGCCAGACGCTCATCCCACTCATCTTGCGGAATAAACACGTGCAACGCTTCTTCCAGCTTCAGCGTCGAGCGGCTGGGCGCATCGGCCGGGAACTTCAGGCGCGGAATACCCATATAGTACGGCGAGTTATTACTGGCATACGAGTAACCGGTATAGCAGCAGCCTGGCGCGATAAAGAAGACGTGTACCACCGGGCGCTTCGGCGTCTCATAATTCGTCAGCACGCCAGCCTCGCGCAGGGCGGCTCGCAGCGGCACCGTGAATTTGCGACAGAACTTCATCAGCTCTTTACTTTCGTTCGTATCCGCCACTTCCACGCGCAGATCGCCACCCTTTTCCACCACGCCCTGCAACATGCCGACAATCGGCGTAATGCGATCTTCCGGCGGCAAGTGCTGGAGCAACTCGCCGACCACAAACCACTGGCGGGCAAAAATCAGCGAACTGAACGGCAGCTCGCTGATAATTTTTTCGGCGTCTTCGGCCTGATAGCATTCATAGATGACATAGCCTGCATTTTCTTTGACGCGGGCAAAACCGAAATACTCCCGACGCCCTGCTTTATCGGTGATTTCTGCGGCACACTCTTTTTCAAAGCCCGGGCGACACAACAACACAACCTTATTCATGAACTACGCCCTTACGCTTCAAACGGATAGCGCCGATTAACATCAGCACCCAACCTGCCAGGAAGCTGACGCCGCCGACAGGGGTAACAAACGCCCACAGGCGCAGATGAGACAGTGCCAGGCAATACAGGCTGCCGCTAAACAGCACCGTTCCTAGCGCGAGGAAAACGCTACTCCAGTAAAACCAGATGCTGATCCGGCGTTGCATCGCAACCGACAGCCCGAATATCGCCAGCGTATGAAACGCCTGATATTGCAGGCCGGTCTGGATCCAGCTCATTTCAACCACACCGAGGGTTTTGCTCAGGACATGCGCACCGAAAGCCCCCAGAGCGACATAAATAAAGCCGCTGATAGCGGCAAAAATCAGCATAAAACGGCTGGTCATGGTAATACCCTACGTAAGTTATTGTTCGTAACGAAAGCGGAATTTCTCTTGTTCCGTGGCCGCTTTCGCCAGTATCCACTGACGGAAGGCGGCTATTTTACCCAGTTCTGCCTGACTGTCATGACAAACCAGATAAAATGCGTTTTTACTGACCAGTACATCATTAAACGGGCAGACCAGTCGCCCCGCTTCAATTTCTGACTGCGCCATCACGTTATTCGCCAGCGCTACGCCCTGTCCGTGGATAGCGGCCTGCAGCACCATCGCGCTGTGGCTAAAGATAGGGCCCTGCTGAACGTTGATGTGATTTAACCCTAGCTGTCGCGTGTAAGTTTGCCAGTCACGACGTGAGGCATCATGTAGCAAAGTATGCGAAGCCAAATCCTCTGGCGATTTCAGGGGCTTATCGCCCGTCAACAGCAACGGCGAACACACCGGCAACAGATATTCGGCGTACAATTTCTCTACGCGCAGTCCAGGCCAGTTACCGCGACCATAAAAAATCGCCACGTCAACATCGTCCGCCAGTTTGTCTTCCTGACGGTCCACGGCCTGGATTCTGACGTCAATTCCCGGATAAGCTGAGTTAAAGCTAGAGAGTCGGGGCACCAGCCACTGAATCGCAAAACTGGGCAATAAACTGACCGTCAACGCCCCCTTTGCACTTCGCGCCTGAAGTTTACGCGTCGCTTCGGTTAATTGCGAAAAAATCTCTTTTATGTCGAGAAAGTAGCTCTGTCCTTCTTCAGTAAGAAGAAGAGAACGGTTGCGTCGGCGAAACAGCTTAAGCCCCAAAAAATCCTCAAGTGACTTGATTTGGTGGCTTACTGCGGCCTGCGTCACAAAAAGCTCTTCTGCTGCGCGGGTGAAGCTCAGATGCCGTGCGGCGGCATCAAAAACACGTAATGCGTTCAGAGGTGGAAGTCGTTTTGACATGGCTTTTAAACTTTGATGTTAAAAGAATTTAACAATTAAGCTACACTGTGTAACCTATTAGTTTTTTTAATCTGAGCCATTATAATTTGTCCGTTGAGGAACTACCAGCAAATACCTATAGTGGCGGCACTTCCTGAGCCGGAACGAAAAGTTTTATCGGAATGCGTGTTCTGGTGGGCTTTTGGCTTACGGTTGTGATGTTGTGTTGTTGTGTTTGCAATTGGTCTGCGATTCAGACCACGGTAGCAACGCTACCCTTTTTCACTTCCTGTACATTTACCCTGTCTGTCCATAGTGATTAATGTAGCACCGCCAATTTGCGGTGCTTTTTTTTACCTACTCTCTACCGACTACTGATCCAACTCGACCATCTCTTTCACATCGGTACGATTGATCTGCTGTTTGTTGCCATTAGCGTCCTTGTACGAAATCATCCCGGTTTCATCATCGGTTTTCGGCTTACCGTCCGCAACGATGCTACGCCCGTCATTGGTGTGCATCACGTAGTTCGGACCGGAACAGGCGCTCAGGGCAAAAGTCAGCATACATGCGGAAATAATTGCGGCAGTCTTTTTCATCTTCTTCTCCTTAAAGCTGTTTATGCTATTAAAAACGTACTCCGTAACAGGCAAAAAGATTTGCCTAACATAATTCAGCATAAGCTACTGGTCTGATTTCGCCACAACATCCAGAAGATTCCTGGTGACCGTACACTTCTTGAATCAACGACCAATTTGCGCCACGATCGGATTACTGAACCGAGGAATACCATGAACGCTTTCAATCCCGCGCAGTTTCGCGCGCAATTTCCGGCACTCGCAGACGCGGGCGTCTATCTGGATAGCGCCGCGACGGCCCTTAAACCGCAGGCCGTCATCGAGGCGACCCGGCAGTTCTATAGCCTGAGCGCTGGCAACGTCCATCGCAGCCAGTTCGCCGAAGCCCAGCGCCTGACCGCGCGCTATGAGGCCGCACGGGAAAAAGTGGCGCGTTTGCTGAATGCGCCAGATGACAAAACCATCGTCTGGACCCGGGGCACCACGGAGGCCATCAATATGGTGGCGCAGAGTTATGCCCGCCCTCGCCTGCAACCGGGCGATGAAATCATCGTCAGCGTCGCGGAGCATCACGCGAATCTCGTGCCGTGGCTGATGCTCGCAGAGCAAACTGGGGCGAAAGTGGTCAAGCTGCCGCTCAATGCCCAGCACCTGCCTGACGTTGAACGTCTGCAGACAACCATCACCCCGCGCAGCCGAATTCTCGCGCTGGGGCAGATGTCGAACGTGACCGGCGGCTGCCCGGACTTAGCCCGTGCCATTACCCTCGCCCATGCCGCGGGCATGGTAGTGATGGTGGATGGCGCGCAGGGAGCCGTCCATTTCCCGGTGGATGTCCAGGCGCTCGACATCGATTTCTACGCCTTCTCAGGCCATAAGCTGTACGGTCCAACCGGTATCGGCGTGCTTTACGGCAAACCGGCGCTGCTGGAGGCCATGTCGCCATGGCTCGGTGGCGGTAAGATGATCAACGACGTCAGTTTCGAGGGCTTCACTACCCAGGCCGCACCGTGGAAGCTTGAAGCAGGTACCCCTAACGTCGCTGGCGTGATTGGCATGAGCGCCGCGCTGGAATGGCTAGCCGATGTTGATATCGCCCAGGCGGAAAGCTGGAGTCGGGGGCTGGCTACACTGGCGGAAGAGGCGCTGGCCCAGCGTCCGGGATTTCGCTCATTTCGCTGTCAGGACTCCAGTCTGCTGGCCTTTGATTTTGCTGGTGTTCATCATAGCGATATGGTCACCCTGCTGGCGGAATATGGTATTGCGCTACGTGCCGGTCAGCACTGCGCGCAGCCGCTGCTGGCTGAACTTGGCGTCTCGGGTACGCTACGTGCCTCATTCGCACCGTATAATACCCAAAGTGATGTGGATGCGTTGATCAACGCCGTTGATCGCGCCCTGGAAATACTGGTGGATTAATGACTAGCCCAATGTTTGCCGGACACCCGTTTGGCACAACCGTAACCGAAGAGACGTTGCGTCATACCTTTATCCCGCTGACCCAGTGGGAAGACAAATATCGACAGCTGATTTTGCTCGGTAAACAGCTGCCGGCACTGCCCGACGATCTCAAAGCGCAGGCTAAAGAGATCGCGGGCTGCGAAAATCGCGTCTGGCTGGGATATACGCGCTCTGAAAAGGGCACTTTACACTTTTTCGGCGACAGTGAAGGTCGCATCGTGCGCGGACTGCTGGCGGTATTACTGACCGCCGCAGAAGGGAAAACCGCAGCGGAACTGCTGGCCCATTCGCCGCTGGCCTTGTTTGATGAACTGGGATTACGCACTCAGCTCAGCGCGTCGCGCAGTCAGGGGCTGGAGGCACTCAATGAAGCGATCGTCGAAGCGGCTCACGCTGCCGGATGACGACGCAGGCTCGTCTTCCGGCCTGCGACGCATTGTCCCGCGCAAGAGAATCTCAGCCCTGACGCGCCGCTTTTGCCATCATCTTTTTTAACGCATGGGATACTGCTACAAAACCGAACGTGGCGGTAACCATCGTTGCCGCACCGAACCCCGACGCACAGTCCATTCGTTTGGGTCCTTCCGCCGTCGCCTTCATGGCGCACACACTGCCATCAGACTGCGGATACACCAGCGCTTCCGTTGAAAACACGCAGTCGACGCCGAGTTTGCCTTTGCTGTTTTTCACGACGCCAAAATCGCTTTTCAGTCGTTCGCGCAGTTTCGCCGCCAGCGGATCCTGAATCGTTTTCGCCAGGTCAACAACCTGAATCTGCGTCGGATCGATCTGCCCACCCGCGCCGCCGGTGGTCACCAGCGGGATCTTATTGCGCCGACAGTACGCAATCAGCGCCGCTTTTGGCCGCACGCTGTCAATCGCGTCAATCACATAGCTAAAGCCTGCGCTCATGTATTCTGCGACGCTATCCGGCGTTACAAAATCATCGACTACCGTCACCCGGCACTCGGGGTTAATCTGGCGGATACGCTCAGCCATCACCTCGGCTTTCGCCAGCCCAACAGTGTCGCGCAGAGCATGGATCTGGCGGTTGGTGTTGGTCACGCACACGTCATCCATATCGATGAGCGTAATCGCGCCAATCCCGGTTCGCGCCAGAGCTTCTACCGCCCAGGAACCGACGCCGCCGATCCCAACCACGCAGATATGCGCGTCGGCAAACAATTGCAGGGCTTTTTCACCATACAGACGCGCGGTGCCGCTAAAACGCTGACGCCAGGCATCACTGATAACCACAGACATAACACCTCAAATTCATTAATATCGAACGGTATGACTGCCTGATGGCGGCTGCGCCTTATCAGGCCTACTCGATGATGTAGACGGATAAGCGAAGCGCCATCCGACAACTAGCCGCTGAACACGTTACCTGCGCCCGGTGCGCTCTTCAGCACCCACACGCGACCATAGTGATTGTACCAGCCTGCGCGGTGTCCGGCGTCTGGCCCGATGCCCTGGTAAATGTCAAAGTGCTGGCCTTTAATTGCCCCGCCGACATCCAGCGCAACCATCAGGCGCAGTTCATACTGCCCGTTAAATTTCCCGTTGTTGTCCAGCAGCGGGACTTCGGCGAGCAGCGTGGTGCCTGCCGGAATAATACTGCGGTCAGACGCCACCGACGCGCGACCAATCAGCGGTACAGCACTGGCACCTTTCACCGGGGCAAAAGATTGCGGTTTAAAGAAGACGAATGACGGATTCTGCTCCAGCAGCTCACGCACTTCTGCTTCGCTGTGGGTTTCGCCCCAGTGGCGAATCGCCTGCATCGACATATCTTCTTTCTTCACTTCACCGCGATCGATCAGTACTTTGCCGATGCTGCGATAGGCATGCCCGTTTTTCCCGGCATAGCTGAAGAAGTTCAACGGGGAGCCGTCGCCAAAATCGATATAGCCGCTACCCTGCACGTCCATGATGAAGTTATCCATCAGAGAGTTGCTGTACGCCAGAATGTAGTTCTCGCTCAGTGCGCCCGCGTAAATCTCCGCGCGAGACGGCAAGCGTCCCCGTTTCGGCGGCATGCGATAGATTGGGTACTGGAATTCGCCCTGACGCGTATGGCGCGCCTGAATCACCGGCGTGTAGTAACCGGTAAACTGCACGTTGCCGTAGTTATCGGCACCTTCCATCTGCCAGGCGTCGAGACCAAACTGGCGCATGGTGCGCGTATCGCCGCCAGAGCGCAGCCAGTCCTGCACCGCGTTATAAACGTTGCTTTGATTGCCGTACAGACGCGGAGAAGCACTGCGGATCTGATTGACCTGCTCGGCAAAATCGCCGGCGTTGATCGGTGCGCCGATGGCATCCGGCTGGTTCACCAGTGAGAAAGGCTGGGTAAACTTCCCGTCTTTATACTGCTGTCCGCGATCGGTTGGTTTAGAGGAACAGGCAGCCAGCATTGCAACCACCGCGCCCATGAGAAGGTAACTTACCCAACGTCCTTTCATTGTTCTCTTCTTTTAGCTGTAAATCATGCGTCATGAAGATAACAAACCCGGCCCGCTAATGAAACGAGCACCGCTGCCCAGACGCAAATTTTGCACATTATTTAAACTGAAATGCCTTGTTTTTGTTCATTTTCATCCCGAAACCGTGATCCAGGTGAAAAAAGGGTTGCATGAAAATGTTAGCAGAGTATAGTGCGCATCCACGGACGCGGGGTGGAGCAGCCTGGTAGCTCGTCGGGCTCATAACCCGAAGGTCGTCGGTTCAAATCCGGCCCCCGCAACCAATTAAAATTTGATGCAGTACATGCTTCTGCAAAGCAGCTTAAAATGCGCAGCAGAATGGCGGACGCGGGGTGGAGCAGCCTGGTAGCTCGTCGGGCTCATAACCCGAAGGTCGTCGGTTCAAATCCGGCCCCCGCAACCAATCAAATTTTGAGGCAGCATCTAATTCTGCAAAGCAGTTTAAAAATGCGAAGCAGGAAGACGGACGCGGGGTGGAGCAGCCTGGTAGCTCGTCGGGCTCATAACCCGAAGGTCGTCGGTTCAAATCCGGCCCCCGCAACCAATACTAAACACCTTAACGGGTGTTTTTTTGTATCTGCGGTTCGTAAAAAAAAGCGCTTTTCAGCGCTTTTTTATTATCCCCTTCTCGCCAGCGTCGCCCCATCGGCGAAGTACGCTTTGATCCCAGCCAGAATCGACTCTGCCACTTCCTGCTGGAAGGTGGCTGTTTTCAGCTTTCGCTCTTCTTCGATGTTACTGATAAACGCCGTTTCAACGAGAATCGACGGGATATCCGGCGCTTTCAGCACCGCAAACCCGGCCTGTTCCACCTGATTTTTATGCAGATTGTTAATCCTGCCGAGTTTGTTGAGCACCGCTTTACCAAACTTCAGGCTGTCGGCGATGGTCAGCGATTGCACCATATCGAACATGGTGTGGTCGACGTAGCGGTCGCCGCTTTTGCTCACGCCGCCGATCAAATCCGAGGCGTTCTGCGTTTGCGCCAGATATTTCGCCGCCGTACTGGTCGCCCCTTTGGTCGACAGCGCAAACACGGATGAACCGCTGGGTTGCCGACTGGTGAACGCGTCCGCATGAATCGAGACAAACAGGTCGGCCCGCTGCTTCTGGGCCTTCGCCACGCGCACCTTGAGCGGAATGAAAATATCTTCATTTCGCGTCATATAGACCTTCATATTGCCTTCTTTCTCGATTAACGCGCGCAGCCGACGGGCAATCTGCAACACGACATCTTTCTCACGCGTCTTGTATTTACCGACAGCACCAGAATCCTCACCGCCATGCCCCGGATCGAGCATGATCACGATCGGGCGATCGCGCCCCGCTTTGCCCGGCTGAGGCCCACTCTGCGCGGGCGGTACCTGCTTATCAAGATCGCCTTTGTTGTAATCTTCCAGCAGCGCCAGCAGCGGATCCTGCATATCCTGCGCATTGGCCGGATAGAGATCCATAACCAGACGCTCTTTAAAACCCGCCACCGGTGCCAGCGCGAACAGCTGTGGTTTCACGTTTTGCTTCAGTTCGAACACCATGCGCACGGTCTGCGGATCGAACTGTCCCACGCGCGCCGACTTAATGTAAGGATCGTCGGGGCGAATTTGCGCCGCCATGCCTTTCAGCACGGAATTCAGGTTCACACCTTCAATATCCACCACCACGCGTTCAGGATTGCTCAGCGCAAACTGCTTGTACTTCAGCTGTTGATTCGATTCCACCGTCACACGGGTGTAACTGGATGCTGGCCAAATACGAACCGCAATGACCTGACTGACCGCAGCCAGACCGACCTGACTGACGCTCAATAGCCACATGGCGCCCGCCCCTTGCAGTAAACGACGGCGGCTAATAGGTGGATTGGATCCTGACATGCTTCTCCCGAGCAAAATAAAACGTATTGGTGATGAGATAGTAAACGTCTAAATTGACCGGAAACTTTAACGAATGACGCATAATCTGTCATCTATAAAAGGGTAAACATTCTTATTGTATTCACGGTATTACTGAGAAAAAACTTTGTCAGGGTCAAAATTTGCACTTGCGCGCGGCGGAAAAACAGAATAAAAATACACTAATTACGAATAATCATGCAATGAGGATATGCCGTGGTGAAGGAGCGTAGAACCGAACTGGTACAGGGATTCCGCCATTCTGTTCCCTATATCAATACCCATCGGGGAAAAACGTTTGTCATTATGCTCGGCGGCGAAGCCATTGAGCATGAAAACTTTTCCAGCATCGTCAATGATATTGGGCTTCTTCACAGCCTCGGCATTCGCCTGGTCGTGGTTTATGGCGCGCGTCCGCAAATTGACGCCAACCTCGCCACTCATCACCATGAGCCGATGTATCACAAAAATACCCGCGTCACCGACGCCAAAACGCTGGAGCTGGTAAAGCAGGCGGCGGGAACGTTGCAACTGGATATCACCGCTCGCCTGTCGATGAGCCTGAACAATACGCCGCTACAGGGGGCGCATATCAACGTGGTCAGCGGCAACTTTATCATTGCGCAGCCGCTGGGCGTCGATGACGGCGTAGATTACTGCCACAGCGGACGTATCCGTCGCATCGATGAAGAGGCGATCCATCGTCAACTGGACAGCGGCGCCATTGTGCTGATGGGCCCCGTTGCGGTGTCTGTCACTGGCGAAAGCTTTAACCTGACTTCAGAAGAGATCGCCACACAACTGGCGATCAAACTGAAAGCCGAAAAGATGATCGGGTTCTGTTCTTCGCAAGGGGTGACCAACGACGACGGTGATATCGTCTCCGAACTGTTCCCGAACGAGGCCCAGGCGCGCGTAGAAGCACAGGAAGAAAAAGGCGATTACAACTCGGGTACCGTACGCTTTCTGCGTGGCGCGGTGAAAGCCTGTCGCAGCGGCGTCCGTCGTTGTCACCTGATCAGTTATCAGGAAGATGGCGCACTGTTGCAGGAGCTGTTTTCGCGCGACGGTATCGGGACACAAATTGTGATGGAAAGCGCCGAGCAGATCCGCCGCGCCACCATTAACGATATCGGCGGGATCCTGGAGCTGATCCGCCCGCTGGAACAGCAGGGCATTCTGGTGCGTCGTTCACGCGAACAACTGGAAATGGAGATCGACAAGTTCACCATTATCCAGCGCGATAATATGACCATCGCCTGTGCCGCACTGTACCCCTTCCCGGAAGAAAAAATCGGCGAAATGGCCTGCGTGGCTGTCCATCCGGACTACCGCAGTTCTTCAAGGGGAGAAGTGCTACTGGAGCGGATCGCCGCCCAGGCGAAGCAGATTGGCCTGAGCAAGCTGTTCGTCCTGACGACCCGCAGCATTCACTGGTTCCAGGAACGCGGCTTCACGCCGGTGGATATCGACCTGCTGCCGGAAAGTAAAAAAGAGATGTACAACTATCAGCGGAAATCCAAAGTCCTGATGGCGGATCTGGGGTAGCGGTTATCGCATTGCCGGATAGCGACGCAAACGGCTTATCCGGCAACCTCTCATTTAAACAACGTCGACAGCCCACTGCGTCGTTCGGTTCGGGTGGCAATCGCACTGCCAAGTATGCGTTCATCGGCATATAACGACAGGCGGCGACGTGCGCGGGTCACGGCGGTATACACCAGTTCCCGTGTCACCACCGGCGTGCGCTGCGTGGGTAACACCAGCGCGGCATGATCGAACTCCGAGCCCTGAGATTTGTGCACCGTCATTGCCCAGGTCGTTTCATGCTCCGGCAGGCGGCTGGGCTGCACAGACTTAATACTGCCATCCGGCATCGCAAACCAGACCCTTAATCCTTGCCCACGATCGAGCGCCACACCGATATCGCCGTTAAACAAGCCCAGCGCGCTGTCGTTACGGGCAATCATCACTGGCCGTCCTTCATACCAGCGGGAATGTGGCAGGCGATGAATTTTGCGCTTTTGCTGCATAGCCAGTTCGATACGTTCATTCAGTCCGCTCACGCCAAACGGCCCTTCGCGCAGCGCGCACAGCAGTTGGAACTCATTGAATGCCTGAATGATTAATGCAGGCTCCGCGCGCGCCTGAAGCAGTTGCAGATAGTGTCCATAACCTGCCAGTGCGTTTTCAAGCATGGCGGTGTAATCTTCACTGCTCTCCAGCGTCCGTTTATCGATATCGCTGAAGCCTTGCAGGAAAATGTCGTTTATCGCCGCCTTATCGCCACGGTTAATCGCCGCCGCCAGTTGCCCGATGCCGGAATCGCTGCCAAAACGGTAGCTCTTTTGCAGCAGACAGAGGCTGTCCCGTAGCGTGGCGGCGTCTTCTCCAGCACCTGCCGGAACGGGCATCCCCGTCAGGCGAGCCAGTTGCTGTGCCCGTTCAGGGGTATAGCCCGCATTCACCCAGGCACAGATATCCCCCAGCACCGCCCCCGCCTCGACCGAAGCAAGCTGATCGCGATCGCCAAGGAAAATGATACGCCCGTGCGACGGCAATGCGTCGATCAAGCGCGACATCATCGGCAGGTCGATCATTGACGCCTCATCCACCACCAGCACATCCAGATGTAGCGGGTTGCCCGCGTGATGGCGTAAACGCTGACTGCCGGGTTGCGCGCCCAGCAACCGGTGCAGAGTGCTGGCATCATCCGGGATGCGTTTCTTTTGTTCATCCGTCAGCGGCAACTGACGCAGCGCCTTGCCTAAGGACTCCGTCAAACGCGCCGCTGCTTTACCCGTCGGCGCCGCCAGGCGAATACGGCAACGCTCGCCTTCCGCCATCTGGATCAGCGCCGCCAACAGCCTGGCCACGGTGGTTGTTTTCCCCGTTCCCGGCCCGCCTGAAATCACCGAAATACGGCGGGTCAGCGCGACCGCCGCGGCGACTTTTTGCCAGTTGATTTCGTTTGTCGTCGGGAACAGCGCTTCCAGCGTTTGCGTCAGCAAGGTTTCATCCACCTCAATGGGTCGATTCACCTCGCTAAAGAAATGAGCAACTGTACGTTCGTTGCACCACATCCGGTTCAGATACAAACGGTCGCCATAAAGGACCATCGGCGATGGCCGCTCTCCATGACTGACGGCGTCGGAAGCGAGCAGGCATTCTTCCCAGTTCTCGGGTTCGCCAATGTCGCTAAGGCATGAAGAATAGAAAGGGGGATTATCTGCATTCAGCGCCAGTTGAGAAAGCGGTAAACAGACGTGCCCTTCTCCGGCATCCCGGCTGAGTAACGCCGCTGCCAGCGTCACGGCAGGTTCATGTTCGCCGGTCACCGCCAGCGCGAATTGCACATCCAGCGGGCGCAGTTGCTTCTGCCCGACGGCCTCAAGTAATCGCTTCTGTAGCGTCATGATGCCTCCTCCAGCGCCACCCCGGCAAACATCTCGTCCATCCGGGTAATCAACTCACCCGCCGGGCGTGTGGTGTAAATCCCCTGCTGCGGCTGTTTGCTGTCCACGCCGCGCAGGAACAGATAAATCACGCCGCCAAAATGGCGCTCGTAGTCGTAATCTGCGATGCGATGGCGCAGATACCGGTGCAGCGCGAGGGTATAGAGCTGATACTGCAAATCATAGCGATGCGCCTGCATGGCCGCCGCCATCGCCTCTGGGGTGTAAGCGGCGCTGTTTTCTCCCAGCCAGTTCGATTTGTAATCCAGCAGGTAATAGCGCCCGTTGTGACGAAATACCAGATCGATAAAGCCCTTCAGCATCCCGCGAACCTGGGTGAACTCCAGTGGCGGACAGCCCGCCGAGAGCGGGTCAAACTGGCGGATCAGCGCATCCAGGTTTTCCGCAATAAGCGGTTGGCTAATGGGCAGATAAAACTCCATCTCGACCTGTTTTTCACGCGCAGAAAGCTGGCTCAGACTGACGCCAGTCTCATTGAGTGGCGCATGGAGAATCGCCGTCACCCACGCGGTGATGACCGGTTCCCAGTCGGCATCGTAACCACCAAGCTCCAGTTTTTCCTGCACCCAGGCAGCCTCAACCGGCTGGGTAAAATCGAGATCTTCAAACAGGCTGTGTAAAAATGTTCCTGGCGATGCGCCGCGTGGGAACTGGTGCGGCGTCAGTTCCGGCTCCTCAACCACTTCACCCACGCCTGTCGCATCGATATCCAGTCGCGGCATCAGATCCTGTGCAATGCCGTGACCACGCTGTTGCAGGCCGGAATAGCTGGTCACCCGCCAGTTGTCGCCCGGCGTTCGTTGTACCCGTCGGGCATTCAGAGACGCCTCGCTCGCAACGGTGCCAGGCAACGGCTCCATACTGACCGCGTCCGGGATACGACAGACGATGTTCTCATCGCAAACTGCGTCTATCGCCGAGCGTAGCCCGGCGGCATCCATCGGTTCGCCTTTTTGCAACAGACGCCCCAGCGCGCTCTGATGCACATCGGTATCGCCCTTTTTATCGCCCCGACGACGAACCAGAGGTGCGACGCCCAGACTGCAGTGCCAGACTGAACGCGTCAGCGCCACGTACAGTAAACGCAAATCTTCCGCCAGCCTTTCGGCTTCCGCCAGCGCCACGCTTTCGTCCGCCTCGCTCAGATCCAGAACTGCTTCAAACGAGTTGCGGTCGTGATAAAACGCCTGATCCTGAACGCGGAAATTCGTGATAAACGGCAGCCAGACCAGCGGATACTCCAGCCCTTTTGACTTGTGGATGGTGACGATCTGCACCAAATGGCTGTCGCTTTCCAGACGCATTTGCTGGCTGGAAGCATTGCTGTCAGGCTCAAGAATATGCTGCGAGAGCCAGCGCACCAGCGCATGCTCGCTTTCCAGTTGCGAAGCGGCCTCCTGCAATAGCTCACTGATGTGCAAAATATCGGTCAGGCGACGCTCACCTCCCGCCGTTGCCAGCAGGTTCTCCGCAATCTGTCGCGCTGACATCAGCGCACGCAGCATCGGCATCACGCCACGTTTTTGCCAGATTTGACGGTAGCCGACAAACTCGTCAACCACTCGATCCCAGGCGTTTTCATTGCCATTGAGCATGTCAATGTCGCGTGCGTTCAACCCCATCATTGAGGCCGCCAGCGCGCTGCGTAGCGTATTTTCTTTTTCCGGTGCCATCACCGCCTGTAATAGCCAGAGCATCTCCTGCGCTTCCAGCGTTTCAAACACGCTGTCGCGGTTGGAAAGATAGACGGACGGAATCGCCAGTTGTGTCAGGGCATCGCGTACCAGCGCCGCTTCCTGGCGGCTACGCACCAGCACGCTGATATCCGCCGCGCTCACCGGACGCGCGTCGTGACCGCTGATAAGCATCGCCTCTCCGCACAACCCGGCCTTCAGCCAGTCGCGGATCTGCGCAGCGCACACCTGCGCCATATAGCTTTGATAATCGCCTATTCCGCAGCTTTCTCCTTTCATCAACCACATCGTCATTGCGGGCTGAGTTTCGCCGTAAAATTCAAAACGCAGCGACTGGTTTTTTTCGGCGTATTTCACCGGCTGGAACGGGATCTCGCGGAACATGAAGGCGTCATCCATCAGGCCGAACAGCCTGTTGACGCTGTTCACCATGCCTGGCGCGGAACGCCAGTTGGTGTCGAGGGTATAGTGCGCGCTGACCTCACTGCGGGCCTTCATATAGGTAAAAATATCCGCGCCGCGAAACGCATAAATCGCCTGCTTCGGGTCGCCAATCAGTAGCAGTGCAGTGTCTGGCTGATGCTGCCAGATGCGACGGAAAATACGGTATTGCTGCGGATCGGTATCCTGGAACTCATCGATCATTGCTACCGGGAAGCGGGTACGGATCGCCGCCGCCAGCGCATCGCCGCTTTCACTGCGCAACGCGCTATCCAGTCGGCTGAGCATATCGTCAAACCCCAGTTCACCCCGGCGGCGTTTTTCTTTCGCCACCGTTTCACGGATCTCCGCCAGCGCGCGGGTGATCATCAGATCTCTGAGCGTCAGCGGTTCCGCCAGTAATTCATCAATCGCGACAAACAGCGGATGCTGCGGCACAACGCCGCCTTCTTTGGTTCTGTCCTCAAGGAAACGCTGAGAGAATTTCTCCAGTGCCTCTGGCAACTGGTAGCTTTGCGTTGCGGACTGCGCCCAGGCGCTGATCTTCTCAATCCATTTGCCCTGGTTGCCACGGTTAAATTTACGCCGGTCGATGCCTGAGGCTTCCATCAATCCCTCAAGTTCACCCACCGCATCACACCATTGTTGCTTAAGCGCATTGATTCGCTGCACGATCTGCTGATGACGGGACGCCAGCGTTTCGTCATCCGGCGGTGGCGCTTTGATAACCGGCGCTTCCCCTTGCAGGTAACGGTTAATATCCGCCAGCAGCGCCTGTGGCCCTTTCCACGTTTCAAACACCACCTCGGCAATTTCACGCGGCAGGGGGTAACAGTGACGGCGCCAGAAATCCGCACAGGCCTGATAACGCAGCAGCGATTCATCCTCGATCAGCTGTTGTTCAAATAACATGCCGGATTCGAAGGCATTCAGACTCAGCATGCGCTGACAAAAACCGTGGATGGTGAATACCGCCGCCTCATCCATCTGTCTTTCGGCGAGCAGCAGCCACTGCGCCGCCTGCTTTTTATCGTCGATTTCATCCAGCAGACGGGCATAAAGGGGGTTGTCAGTCGATTCGCGCAGGCAGGCGATACGCAGCTCATGAATATTACTGCGGATACGCCCGCGCAACTCTTCGGTGGCGGCCTCAGTAAAGGTTACCACCAGCAGTTCTTCAACGGTCAGGGGACGGGGAAAGGCGGAAGACCCGCCGAGCCCGAGGAGCAGGCGCAGATAGAGCGCCGCGATAGTAAAGGTTTTGCCGGTGCCCGCAGAGGCTTCAATCAGGCGCTCGCCTGTGAGGGGCAAGCGCAGGGGATCAAGGGACTCGGCGACATCATTCATTCTGTTCTCTCACCAGGGGCAAAGTTTGCTGCAACGCGCTGACGTTGTCCCACACTTTCCAGCCTTCCGGGTGCACATAGTGCGGCTTCCCGTTTTGACCGCCGGAAATCTGCGACAGTACCGCCATGCCTTGCGGCTCGACCACCGCCTGATGGAAGAAATCAGCAAGTTTTTGCGGCGTCAGCTGTTTTATCTGAGCCACAATTTTATCACGTGAATCGAAACGCATATTGCCGCGATCGAAATCTTTGCTTAATTTCGACGCTTCTTCACCCAGCGTTTGCGGTGCCTGCAACATCTGCGCGACGATCGCCTGTTTAATCTGGGCGAACTCTTCCGGTTTCATTGCCCGCAGTTTTGCTTCCGCCGTGGGGAAAAACGCCTTGTAGCGTTCCCAGAGATACGGCGGCTGTTTATCGCTGCTTTGCAGCAGGAAACCCATTCCCCACTGGCGTCCGACGCTCATCGGGAAGGCAAACACCGCATACCCTAACTGCTCTTCCGTTCGCAGTTGATTGTAGAACCACGGCTGGACAATCTGGCCCAGCATGGCGCTGTAGGCCGAGCTGGCATACTCGTCATAACCGGCAGGGACAAAGACTGCCGCCAGCGCAGAGTCGGTACTGCTGCCCGCTTTTTCAAAAATGACAGACTGCTTCTTATCCACCAGCACATCTTTGTTGCGACACCATTCGGAACCGTTCGCCCCCAGCTGTTTCTGGATATCCCGCGCCATCGTCGTGACCTGCGCTTCGCTCATGTTGCCAACCGCCAGAAACTCCGGACGAGCGCCCGTTTTCAATGCATCACGGTAGGCCATCACCTCTTTCAGGGTGATCGACGGCAGCAGTGCACGCCGTTCGTCACGGGAGAAATAAGGCACCTGAGAGATCATCTGCACCGGCATAATTGCCTGCTCGTAGGCTTTCCCCTTTTCGGCAGAATCCATCATCTGGCTATACCAGGATTTCGCCTGCTCAAGCTGTTCTTCAGTTGCGGTATAGCTGAAATAACCTGCAAGCAATGCCTGGAAAAGTTGCGGCAGACGCTGCGTATAGCCATCAGCATTGAGCATTAAGCCATTGTTGGCGTTGGTTGAGAAACCGATGCCGCCCACCGCCGCCTGGTTACTTAACTGATCGAGCGCAATTCCCGCCAGATAATCGTTCAGCGCAAACATGACCTGGTTTCTGGCGCTGTCCATCGCCTGCGGATTACGCAGAATGACGCTCACGTCCGCTTTCGGTTCGCTGGCGAAATACTGGCTCGGGGTGTATACCACGCGCAAATTAGGCTCATCGACAATCAGCGCCGGACGGTCGTATTTCTTTTCCGGCTTGATCAGCGTGAAATCGTCAGGAATGTAAGGGTTCAGTTCCGGCAGAGACAGGGCTATCTCCTGCGCTTTCTTCTGCCACTCGCTGAACGTCTGCTCGCTGATTTTATTGACCTGATAAGGAGCATCAACAAAGTAAGCGGTCTTGTTGTGAGGTTCTTTTGGGCTAATGTACCAGATTCGCGCATTTTGCGGCGTCATCATCTCCAGACGCGCCTGAATGGCTTTCGCATCGTATTGATCAGCAATGTTCACTGCGTCCAGAGTATGCGCCACCGGCACGCGGATCATGGTATCCGCCAGCCATTCGACGTAATCCATATCACGGGTGATCGACGGGTAACGGAAGTCCAGATCAAGCACATGCGACAGCTCGTCAAAGTAGCGTTTATCGACGCCCTTTTCGCGTAACAGATTGAGATAGCTGAAAATAGCCGCAACCACTTCTTCGCGGTTCGCCAGCCCTTTGTCGGTCAGGGTAGCGGAAATGGCTAACACACCGCTGTTGCCGTTGACTACCGGATCGGAGTCCGCGCGAATACCTTCCACCAGCCCTTGTTTTTGCAGCCAGTCAGAAAGCGTACCCGGGCTACGGTTACCGATCAGATAGGTGATCAGTTCATCGGTTTTACTACGAAACTGCGCACTATTGTTGTCGATTCGGAACTCAACGCGCAGCACTTTACGCGGCAGCGCAGGTACGTAATGGATGATAACGCCCTTCTGCGCATCAGTGACGACCGGAACGGTAATTTCCGGCTTTTCGATATTCTTGTTGGGCACTCGCCCAAAGGTCTCTGCAGCAATCTTTGCCAGTTCCGGCAACGGCTTATTGCTGTAGATAACCGCTTTCATCAGATTGGCGGAGTAATACTTGCTGTGAAAATCGCGCAACGCCTGTTGCACCGGATTACCCGGTTTGTCGCTTAAGGTTTCCAGGTTGCCGCCGGAAAAACGTGAACCGGGGTGAGCCGGGTTGATGGTTTCCGCGCTCACCTGCGCCATTCGCATCCCGTCACGGGTACGCGCCATCGTCAGCTCAGCGTTTACTGCATTGCGCTCACGCTCGGCATATTTTTTATCCAGTAACGGTTCAGCAATGGCATCGGCCAGGCGGTCAACGGCACCAGTAAGCGCGTCGTTTTCCACTTCCAGATAGAACGCCGTGCGGTACGGCGCAGTGCTGGCATTGTGGCTGCCGCCATGCAATTTGAGGTATTCCGCAAGGCTATCGGCCTGTGGGTACTTTTTCGATCCCATCAGACACATGTGTTCAAGATAATGTGCCAGCCCCTGATGCGCATCGGGATCTTCCAGAGACCCCACGGGCACCACCAGCGCAGAAAGCGATTTCACCGCCTGCGGGTCGGATACCAGTAATACCACCAAACCATTATCGAGACGGACGGCCTGATACTGGCGGGTATCTTTGTCGCTTTTACGGATGGTTTCCGCAATGGGCTGCCAACCGGTATCTGCCTGACTTAAAGGCGCCCAAAAGGCGACCAACAACAGTAACGCTTTGAACCAGGTGCTGCGGGGCATTCAAGAACCTCATCATTAACTTTCTTTCTGCGCAAAGACACATTAGATGCTTCTCTGAGCAGGGCAACGCATCATAAAGGAAGCATCAAAATTGCGCAATTTTTATACAACCATCACGACTGATTAAATCTGAAAAGCGGAAGCAGGTAACGTTGTGACTGCAAAATAATGGCCTCAAAGGTTTCAGAGTCCAGTTGTCGCCACAGGCGCTGATACCAGATATCCTCGCCTTCGCCACGCACAACCATGTTGCCTTCGTAAGCCTGCATAAACTTCACGCGGGCTTTTTGACGCGTATCATCGTCATCTAACATGGCATCATTTGCCGCGTCATAACAGGTTTTTATCCACGCGCCGCCGCTTTCCGGTAGCACCAGCAGCGGTGTGGACATCCCTTCGCGATATCCGTCAATCAGTTGCGCCAGATACCCCAATGCCTGCTCTTGCTCCAGCGGTGGGAAGCGCCACTCTCCGTCTTTTCGCAAAAACAGCCGGCTTTCACCTTTTCCTCCGCAGGCACAATAGACAAGGTGTTCGAGCCAAAGTTGCACGCCTTGTGAAATGCTGATTAACGAAGGCCGCCAGCGCAACAGACCATCTTCTTGCACCTGCGGCAGCCAGCCCGTCAACTGTACGCCATTGCAGTGCAGATCAACCTCCAGGCTTTGGCTCGGCTGACGACAAGCCACGATCCTGTCCGCCAGCGTCTGCATTTCCTGATGCTGAGCTTCCCAGAGGATATCGCCATAGGCCCCATACGGCAGATCCCCCGCCGCACGGAAGCGACGGAACAGACGTTCGGCATCATCCTGTTCAACCAGCGTATTCAGTAACTGCTGGTTGAGCTGATAACGGGTCAGCCCTTCCAGGGTAAACGGTTCGGAGTCCGGGATCTCACGCTCTTCGGAGCGGAAATTAACCTGCAGACGCTGCTGGAAAAACGCCCGCACCGGATGCGCCCAGAAGCGCTGCAGCGTTTCCAGACTCAGCGTCTCTGGCATATCAAAGGCTAACGGCTGCACAAAATCGCTATGGGCTTCTCCACGTCGGCTTGCCGCCGGTAGCCATTCGCTGGCGTAGCTCTGCTGTTCACCGGGCTGGAAGTTTTGCGCATCGAACGGCATACGGGTATGCAGGCGGGCGATATGCGCTTTCACCCGTTTCTCGCTCTCATCGCTGGTTAACGCGTCGTCACCCGGCAGGTAGTGGCTTTGTCCGATGTAATCGAGCAGCTCCTGCACCAGCACGGAAGGAAACCGTTCGCTGTTATCCTGGATCGAGCGCCCGATATAGCTGATGTAAAGCGACTGCTGGGCAGAAATTAAGGCTTCAAGGAACAGATAACGATCATCATCACGACGACTGCGATCCCCACGCATTGGTTTCTGGCTCATGAGATCAAAACCGAGCGGCGCAAGCTGGCGCGGATAAACACCGTCGTTCATTCCCAGCAGACAGACCACTTTGAAAGGAATGGAGCGCATCGGCATCAGCGTACAGATGTTTACCGGCCCGGCTAAAAAGCGCTGACTAATTCGCTCCTGATCCAACCGCTTCGCCAGTTCATCGCGCAACAGGGATAGCGGAACCGCATCACCATACTTAGCCTCTATACCTTCGGCGATGGTCGCCTGCCACTGCTGCTCAATCAGCGTCATGGCCGCCTCGGTTTCAGCGTCAGGCAGGAAGAAATCGTTGAGCATCTCGCGGCACACTGGCAGCCACTCTTCCAGTGGACGTTCCTGTGCCAGGCCACGACGCCAGAGATTAAGCTGCATCAGTAACGACGCCAGATGCCCTACCAGTTCGGCGATGAGTCCACAGGACTCATCGTAAGGCAGAACGGACTGCCACTCACCCTGCGCACTTTCCATGGCATAGCCCAGCAGCATGCGCGTCAGGCCAAACTGCCACGTATGCTGTCCCGTTGTCGGAAGTTCCAGTTCGCGCACGTTGTCGTCATCAATACCCCAGCGAATGCCCGATTCATTGACCCACAACCGCAAGTAACGCAATCCTTCTTCGCTGATATTGAAGCGTGCCGCCAGCACCGGGACATCCAGCAGCGCCAGCACGTCCTCAGAAACAAAACGGCTGTCAGGCAGAGACAGCAGGCTGATGAAGGCCTGCAACACCGGATGTGACTGACGCGCCCGACGATCGGAAATCGCATAAGGTAGATAACGCTCCGCAGGGGCGCTGCCAAAGACGGCCTGAATAAACGGGCTATAGCTGTCGATATCCGCCACCATCACGATGATGTCACGCGGGGTGAGCGTTGGGTCTGCCTCCAGCATTGCCAGAAGACGATCGTGGAGGACTTCAACTTCACGCTGGGGGCTATGACAGACATGGAAGGTGACGCTGGTGTCGTTTGGATCAAGGCGTCGCTTATTGTCACTGCGGGAATACTCTTCCAGACTCACGCCCGCCACTGCGCGGTTTTCCAGCTCAAGGATATCGGCCTGGATGTTATGCAGCAGGTTATCCGGCGTAATGTCGACAAACGCATCCAGCTCCTGGCTGTTTTCCAGTTCGGAGAGCAGATAAATATAGTCGCGCCCCAGTTTCCCCCACGAGGCCAACATCGGGTTACCGACATCCTGTTCGCCATCGCCGTTAAACAAACTTTCGGCATTCGAATTGTCACGAAACAGCGGTAAATGACGGTCTTCAAAACTGTGTCGCCGCTGACGTGCCAGCAGTTTTGCCAGATACGCCGGATCTTTAATATCGCCCCAGTAGTAGCGGCAGGGATTGGTGAAGAGCAGATGAATCTCGATATGTTTACCGAGCGCCTGCAGTGCCTGTAGGTATACCGGTGGCAGCGCGGAGATCCCGCAGATAAACACACGAGAAGGAAGTCCTGGCGGGCAGCGTTCAGCATTTTCGAGGGTCTGGATAAACCGTTGATAGAGATTGGCACGATGCCAACGCGGTTGTCCCAGCGCATCGGTATATTCCACCAACGCTTTCCATAGCGGCGCCTGCCAGCTTTGCGCCTCTCCTAACCCGTCGACCATTCGCCCCGCTTCCCACTGGGTTAGCCATTCCGGTCGGTACACCAGATACTGATCGAAAAGATCCGCCGCGCGCGACGACAACTGAAACAACTTACGTTTATCCGTATCGTCCGTCAGATAGTGGCGTAGTAACGCGAAATCATCATGATCCAGCAGTTGCGGGAGCAGCGTCATCAACTTCCAGCTCATGCTTTGTTTGCTGAAAGCGCTCTCTTTGGGGATCTCCGGCAGTACGCGGACGAACATTTCCCAGATAAAACTTGCCGGGAGTGGGAATTCTATGTTGGCGGCGATACCAAATTTCTGCGAAAGGGTCATCTGTAGCCACTGCGCCATCCCGGTACTCTGTACCAGAATCATTTCCGGCTCAAAAGGATCGTCCAGCCGCTCGCGCTCGACGATGAACTCCATCAATGCTTCCAGCACATCCAGACGATTTGAGTGGTAGACCCTTAACATAGAGACTCCTGGCAACTAACGGTTTGGGCAGTGCAGGCGCGTCATTTTCCCCTGCCTGCCCTGAGGTGAAGATAGCGTAACGCTGATGCTGACACATCCCGCCTGCGTTGTCTGCATCCGGTTAACCTGCCAGTTAACAGGTGGCGAAAACGAACGCAGTTGCGTCTGCTGCCAGCCCTGACGCCAGAGTTGCAGGTACTGGCTCCTGATGAAAAAACCGTTCATTAGCGCGCGCTGGTATCCGGAAAGCGCCGTCACCACCATCACCATAAGAACCATTGCCAGTATCACCTCTGGCAGGCTAAATCCGCACTGGCGGCTCAGGGGAGCTGGCATAGCGCGACCTCCCGTAGCGGACAGAAATCGCTCCAGCCATGAAGAGAAAAGACGACGTTTTCCTCCTGTTGCTCGCCTTCTCGCCATAGGGAGGTTCCCTGATAGCTGGCAATAAGCAAAGCGCGACTGTTGGCGAGTCTGCGCAGGCAGACGGGGACATTGGCATCCCCGTAGTACCGACACGGTTTATCCGAGCTTATCGACCATGGCTGCATCCTGCCCCACTCCATGGCTGACTGTACGACAGCCTGGCGTTGCAGAGCCTGACTTTCTATCGTCACCCGTGAAGCAAAACTGCTCTGCTGCTGGTTAACGCCCTGCAACAGTAAGCTGCCGAGGACCAACAGCAGCAGAACCAGCGCCAGAGAGGAGACGCCCAGTTCGTGGTTCATAAATTAAACCCGGTAACGCTGTAGCGTGCATCGACCACGGTTTGCGGATCCCTCCGGCTAATGCCGCGCAGATGTATGGTCAATTCGGGTGCAAAGCCCGCGATATCCTGAGGCACAACCTCAAATGCCGTAATGTGTACGACGTCAGGATCGGTCATTTTATCCCATCCTTTTCCACTGCACGTTTTCGCGCCGCGCTGCGTCTCCAGCACGTTATCATTCAGGCGAAACCCGGTTTGTTCAGCTTCCTTTACCGGCTCGCTTTCCCAGACGCCATTCGCGTTGGCGTCCCACTGAACGATGACACACTGTCCCGCGTTGGTAATGTTTACTCCATCACCACTACAGCTACCGTGGCAATATCCTGCGCGTTGGAGGTGTTTCGCAATGGTGTACACCCGCTGCCACATGTCATCCTCCAGCGCGAGTCTGCGGGTCTGCTGCAAAATATCGCGCTGTAATGCCGGTAAAAAACGGGCGGCTCCCAGCAACAGTACGCTGCTGATCGCCATTGCAATCAGCACCTCAAGCAGAGAGAAACCGCGTTCACTCACCGACAACCCTGGGTATCGTCGCGCTCGCACAAGCGGATCCGTCCCCACGGTGAAACCACTACCCGCCATTCGCCTGTCGAATTTTTCAGTCGGATATTCCCCGGCCACGCGGTATTGCGCTGACCATAAAACGTCAGTGAAGCTGTAATCCCGACGAGCTCGACATCGTGCCAGAGCGGCACAAAAACGAACGCCGAGCGCGGCGTACAGGTATTTCGTGAGGCTGTCGAACTGACAAGACACCATGACGCGTCCTCCTTGATGGCGGTAATGATGTGATCGCGGTTATGCCAGTTGGCATCTTCCCGTAGCTGCAGCAAGAAATCGCGCAACTGACAGGCGGTCTGCCAGAGATGTTGCTGTTGCTGCCACTGCTGCCAACCATAGAGTCCTGTTGCACTCAGGCTGATAATAATAAGCATCGCAACCAGCGTTTCGATGAGCGTATAGCCCTGCTGTGTATTCATGGCGGCAGTATGACGCGTCGGGAGGTTAACACGAGGCGAGAATTCAGGTTTTTCGGCGCGTTACGAAAGAAATTTACTCTGTTACAGCAGATTGCATCATTTCAGGAACCCGCGCCGAAAAAACAAAATTTGGGTAAAAAAAACCGACGCGCAAAGGCGTCGGTTATGACAGGATAAAGCCGTCAGATAGCAACCGGCGCTTTTATCCCCGGATGCGGGTCGTAACCCTCGATTTCAAAATCTTCGAAGCGATAATCGAAGAGGGAATCAGGTTTACGTTTAATCACCAGTTTCGGCAGTGCGCGCGGTTCGCGAGTCAGTTGCAGATGCGTCTGCTCCATGTGGTTGCTGTACAGATGCGTGTCACCACCGGTCCAGACGAAATCGCCGACCTCCAGATCGCACTGCTGCGCCATCATATGCACCAGCAACGCATAGCTGGCGATGTTAAACGGCAGGCCGAGGAACACGTCGCAGGAGCGCTGATACAGCTGGCAAGAGAGCTTGCCGTCCGCGACATAGAACTGGAAGAACGCGTGGCATGGTGCCAGCGCCATTTTGTCCAGTTCGCCGACGTTCCACGCCGAAACGATAATACGGCGCGAATCAGGATCATTTTTCAACTGGTTCAGCACCGTCGTGATCTGATCAATGTGGCGACCGTCCGGCGTTGGCCAGGCGCGCCACTGTTTGCCATACACCGGGCCCAGGTTGCCGTTTTCATCCGCCCATTCGTCCCAGATGGTGACGTTATTGTCGTGCAGATAGGCCACGTTGGTGTCACCTTGCAGAAACCACAGCAGCTCGTGGATGATGGAGCGCAAGTGGCAACGTTTTGTCGTCACCAGCGGGAATCCTTCCTGCAGGTTAAAACGCATCTGATGACCAAAAATGGAAAGCGTTCCGGTTCCGGTACGGTCGTTTTTCTGTGTGCCTTCATCCAGCACTTTTTGCATCAGTTCTAAATACTGTTTCATGGTTCCTCAGGAAACGTGTTGCTGTGGGCGACGGCGATAGGCCCAAACCATCATGATCACACCAGCGACAATCATCGGAATCGAGAGGATCTGTCCCATGCTGATGTACTGTACCCATTCACCGGTGAACTGCTGATCCGGCTGACGGAAGAATTCAACAATGATACGAAACGCGCCGTAACCAATCAAAAACAGCCCGGAGACTGACCCCATCGGACGCGGTTTACGAATAAACAGGTTAAGAATGATAAACAGCACTACGCCTTCCAGCGCCATCTCATAGAGCTGAGACGCATGGCGCGGTAAAGAGCCGTAGGTATCAAAAATAGATTGCCATTGCGGGTTGGTTTGCAGCAGCAGAATGTCTTCAGTGCGCGACCCGGGAAACAGCATGGCGTAAGAGAAATTCGGGTCGACACGGCCCCACAGTTCGCCATTGATAAAGTTGCCCAGACGCCCGGCCCCCAGCCCAAAGGGGATCAGTGGCGCAATAAAATCAGAGACCTGGAAGAAACTGCGCTTCGTGCGTTTGGCGAAGATAATCATCACCAGAATCACACCAATCAGCCCACCGTGGAAGGACATACCTCCGTCCCAGACGCGGAACAGGTACAGCGGATTATCCAGGAACAGCGGGAAGTTATAGAACAATACATAGCCAATACGCCCCCCGAGGAAGACCCCGAGGAAACCTGCATAAAGTAAGTTTTCGACTTCATTTTTGGTCCAGCCACTGCCCGGACGGTTGGCTCGGCGCGTCGCCAGCCACATCGCGAAAATAAAGCCGACCAGATACATTAAACCGTACCAGTGAAGTGCGACGGGTCCAATTGAGAAAATGACCGGATCGAATTCCGGAAAATGCAGATAGCTACTGGTCATCTGTCACCACAAGTTCTTGTTATTTCGCTGAAAAAATTCAGCAAGCGATATGCGCACCCACTACTTACAGGCGCTCCAAAGGAGCGAATGATAGCATACGAGGTTCTGTGAGGCTGTCGGGAAGATGTAAAAGATCTGTATAGCGCTTTTACAACCCCCCTCGAATCAGGCCGCCCATGCCGCGACGCTCCATAAACGCTGCCACCTGATGGCGCACTTCCGTTGCCAGTTGTGCCTCAAGGCTGCGTTGGGCAAGGATTTTTGCCTCTTCGTAATCAATGCGACGCAGCAGGTATTTTACGCGCGCCACAGAGCGACCGTTCATTGAAAGATGGCGAAAACCCAGTCCAATCAGGATGGTGACGCACATCGGATCGCCCGCCATTTCGCCACATACGCGCAGGTCGATATCGCTACGCTCAGCTTCCTGCGCAATCATCGACAGCGCGCGTAGCATTCCTGGATGCAAACTGTCATAAATGCTGGCAACGCGCGTATTGTTGCGATCCACCGCCAGCACGTACTGGGTCAGATCGTTAGTCCCGACGGAGACAAAATCGATACGACTCGCCAGATTCGGCAGCATAAAGACCATCGACGGTACTTCCAGCATGATGCCGATACGCGGTTTCGGGATCGCGTACCCAATCATCTCTTCCACTTCGCGGCCCGCACGTTCAATCAGGCGGCGCGCTTCATCCACCTCATCGATACTGGTTACCATCGGCAGCAGAATACTCAGGTTGCCCGTCGCCGCATTGGCGCGCAGCATCGCCCGCACCTGGACAAGGAAGATTTCCGGCTGATCGAGCGTAATGCGAATGCCTCGCCAGCCCAGGCAGGGATTCTCCTCGCTGATTGGCATGTACGGCAGCTGTTTGTCCGCGCCAACATCCAGCGTTCGTAACGTCACCGGCTTGTCATTAAACATCTGCAACATGCCCTGGTACTGCGCCACCTGCTCTTCTTCCGAAGGGAAACCGCTTTGCAGCATGAAGGGAATTTCGGTGCGATACAGGCCAATGCCGTCGATACGACTGCCCAGCTTTTCTTCATGTTCCGGGCTGAGTCCCGCGTTCAGCATTACTTTGATCCGCTCACCGCTTTTCAGCTGTGCGGGTAAATTGACGTCATCTTCCGCCAGTCGGCTGAGCTCGTTCTCTTCGCTGATAAGCCGCTGATATTCCTGGATCAATACCGGTTCAGGATCGACCAGCAGCTCACCGCGGTAGCCATCCACCACCAACGTACGCCGGTGCAGCACCGATGGCTGAATATCGGCGCCCATCACGGTGGGAATCCCCATGGCACGGACCATGATCGCGGCATGGGAGTTGGCCGCCCCGTCGCGGACAACAACGCCCGCCAGCCGGTCCTGCGGCAGTTCCGCCAGCGTGGTGGCCGAGAGTTCATCAGCCACCAGCACGAAGCGTTCTGGCCAGGCATTTGGCCCTTGTATGGAATCATCGAGATGGAACAGCAGGCGTTGGCCCAGCGCACGCAGGTCGCCTGCACGCTCTTTGAGATAGTTGTCGCTCAGCGCGGCAAACTGTTCGGCAAACTTTTCGATGATCGTTTTGACCGCCCATTCGGCCACAGACCCTTTATCCACTTCGGCAAACAGCTCGCGTCGCAGGCGGGCATCGGAAAGCAGGTGCGAATAGAGATCGAATATCGCGGCGGTCTCTTTCTGCGCCCCAGCGGCAAACCGCTTGCTGTAACGGCGAAACTCATTTGCCGCCTCTTCCAGCGCACCGGTCAGGCGCTCACGCTCCAGAGCGGGATCCAGCGTCGAGGCCTGATACACCTGCTCCATCAGCGGTAGCGTCGCATCCTGCCAGCCTTCGGCAATCGCCACGCCCGGCGCCGCCGGTAGCGCACGAATTCGAGTCTGGCGATACTGGCCGAACAGGGCGGTAAGCTGAGATTGTGACAGAATCGCTGCCATCTGCGTGGCAAGTGTCACCAGGAAAGATTCTTCGCTTTCATCGTACTGGCGCAGTTCGCGCTGCTGTACAACGAGGACGCCCAGCAGTTGACGACGCTGAATGATCGGCACCCCGAGGAAGGCACGGAAGCGTTCTTCTTTTACCGAGGGGATGTATTTAAAACTGGGGTGTTTTTGCGCATCAGCGAGGTTAATAGGTTCCGCCAGCCTGCCAACCAGGCCGACGATACCTTCATCAAATGCGAGTGCGACAGTACGACCGCGCGGTTTTTTAAGCCCCCGCGTCGCCATGAGGTAATAACAACGTCGGTCATGATCGGCCAGATAAACCGAGCAGACCTCTGTATCCATCGCAAGACAGATGTCAGTAACCAGAATATTCAGCGCTTCATTAAGACGCGGAGCACTGGCCACCTTTTCGACTATTTCGCGCAGGCGGGTGAGCATAATTTGCGTGGCTTAACCTCTTTTACGTCGATAAGCAGGTGTATTTTGCGGTTTTGGCGTCGCTTCCTGAAGCGCCATCACAACACTTGCGAACTCTTTCATCACCCTGCGGTAGACATCGCGTTTAAATGAAACCACTTGCCGGACCGGATACCAGTAACTTACCCAACGCCAGCCGTCAAACTCAGGAGTGCTGCTGGTTTGCATATTGATTTCCGCGTCCCCGCTCATCAACTGCAAAAGAAACCACTTTTGTTTCTGGCCGATACACACCGGCTTTGTATCCCAACGCACCAAACGTTTCGGTAACTTGTAACGCAACCAGTTGCGAGTAGAGGCAAGGATTCGCACATCTTTACGGCTTAACCCTACTTCTTCAAACAGTTCCCGGTACATCGCCTGTTCTGCTGATTCTCCTGGATTTATCCCACCCTGTGGGAACTGCCAGGAGTGCTGACCAAACCGCCGGGCCCACATCACTTGCCCCTGACGATTACAAATTACGATACCTACATTTGGGCGGTAGCCATCGTCATCAATCACCGGACTACCTCAACATAAACCTTATATGAGAATGATTGTTTCACACTCCTGACAGACGGTAAACCACTGAGTTACGGCGGTGTGCATCTAATAACAATTGAATAACTCACAGTTAAAGACAAAGTTATAAACAGACACTCACCCATTCGGGCGATTTTATTCACCTTTTCTGTGGATAGAGTTGTGAAGAAGTACGGAATTACTCCGGGAAAACCCGGAACAGTCTGAATAAACGGACAAGAGGGTGAAAAAAATATTTTCTTTTATTCATGAGGTTACTGGCTCGCTTTAGCGATAACCAGGCAAAAAGGTGATAGCCATCACACTGACGATCCTCAGGCTGATGAAAGATCGAACAGCGCCGACTTTATCCACAGATTGTGCCAATAAGTTAAACACAAATTGTGTGAAAATTCGATTTTTGTCGCACGTCAAGGCTGTAAATGGAAACAGTAGTCGGGGTTTTTCACAGTTATCCCATCTTTCTGTGGATAACATGGTGTAAGATCCTGTTTAAATTCAGTGACCAGAAATGGAAAACCCATTCTTGTGTTGCGCAACACGTGACGTCAGAAACTAAAAACCAATATAAATCATGACATTGAATATGACATGTGGAAAACGATAAACTTCTTTCTCACGGTATAAAATCCTTGTTCATTTTTTCACCTAAGGTGTAACGCCATGTCCGGACTCCATCCTTTACGCTTTCCACCGAAATCTGAAGCCCTTCTGCTCCAGCAAGCGCAGCAGCTTTCGGGCTATTCGCTGGGCGAACTGGCGGCGATGGCAGGTATTGTTGCACCGAAAGATCTCAAGCGGGACAAAGGCTGGATCGGCGTATTACTGGAACTCTGGTTGGGGGCCAGCGCCGGAAGTAAGCCTGAACAGGATTTCGCCGCATTAGGCGTCGAATTGAAAACCATTCCTGTGGATAGCCTCGGCCGGCCGCTTGAAACCACCTTTGTCTGCGTTGCACCGCTGACCGGAAACAGCGGCGTGACGTGGGAAACCAGTCACGTACGACACAAACTGAAGCGGGTACTGTGGATCCCGGTAGAAGGCGAACGCAGCATTCCCCTCGCGCAGCGGCGGGTGGGATCGCCAGTACTGTGGAGCCCTGATGAAGAAGAAGACCGTCAGTTACGGCTCGACTGGGAAGAATTAATGGACATGATTGTGCTCGGTCAGGTTGAACGTATCACTGCCCGCCATGGCGAATTTTTACAACTACGACCGAAGGCGGCAAACGCCAAAGCGCTCACCGAGGCGATCGGCGCCCAGGGCGAGCCAATACTGACGTTGCCGCGTGGTTTTTACCTGAAAAAGAACTTCACGCGCGCCCTGCTGGAACGCCACTTTTTGTTACAGCAGCGTTAGACTTTCGCCTTGTGTCCGGGAAGCATATAATTAGCGTTTCTTTTTTTGGCAGGACTTTGTTCAATGTTATTTGCATGGATAACCGATCCTAACGCCTGGCTTGCGCTCGGTACGCTGACGCTGCTGGAGATCGTGCTT
The DNA here is from genome assembly GCF_002934585.1 of Citrobacter sp. CFNIH10. Taxonomy (NCBI): domain Bacteria; kingdom Pseudomonadati; phylum Pseudomonadota; class Gammaproteobacteria; order Enterobacterales; family Enterobacteriaceae; genus Citrobacter; species Citrobacter sp. CFNIH10. Next base: position 2,302,458 of record NZ_CP026216.1, on the reverse strand, counting down.
GGGATCGATAATATTATTTTCCTCTCACTGGTGGTTGCAAAACTCCCGACTGCGCAACGTGCGCACGCCCGTCGTCTCGGTCTCGCAGCGGCGATGATCATGCGACTGGCGCTGCTGGCCTCCATCGCCTGGGTGACCCGGCTGACCAATCCGCTGTTCGAGGTGTTTGGTGAAGCCATTTCCGCCCGCGACCTGATCCTTCTGCTCGGCGGATTGTTCCTGATCTGGAAAGCGAGTAAGGAGATCCACGAATCCATTGAAGGTGAAGAAGAAGGGGTGAACATGCGCGTCAGCTCCTTTCTGGGGGCCATCGTGCAGATCATGCTGCTCGACATTATCTTCAGTCTGGACTCGGTGATCACGGCGGTTGGCTTGTCCGATCATCTGTTCATCATGATGGCGGCGGTGGTAATTGCCGTTGGCGTAATGATGTTTGCGGCGCGTCCTATAGGCGAGTTTGTCGACAGGCACCCGTCCGTGAAGATGCTGGCGCTGTCGTTTCTGATTCTGGTGGGCTTCACCCTGATCCTGGAAAGCTTCGACGTTCACGTGCCGAAGGGTTACATCTATTTCGCCATGTTCTTCTCGATTGCGGTTGAGAGCCTGAACTTGTTGCGAAACAAAAAGAACCCGCTGTAATTGTCCTTTTCGCTCCCTGCGGGGAGCGAACCTCTCCCTTTTTCTCCTCTCAGATTAAGATTTTCCTGCTTTTCCTGCCCACAACTTCAGGTTATTACTAGACTGTTATCAGACGCAGGCCACGTGAGGATAAATGGATGAAAAAATGGGCAGTGATAATTTCCGCAGTAGGACTGGCTTTTGCTGTTTCCGGTTGTAGCAGCGATTATGTCATGGCGACCAAAGATGGTCGGATGATCCTGACCGACGGGAAACCCGAAATTGATGACGATACCGGTCTGGTGAGCTACCACGACCAGCAGGGCAACGCCATGCAAATTAACCGCGACGACGTTTCTCAAATCATTGAACGTTGAAGATTGAGGTCAGCCGCGCTGCTGGCCTTAACAATTTTTCTTCCCTTTTTCCCTTCCCTCAGCCATTTTTATAATCCTTATGTCGTGATTATAAAAAGGAAACGGCTATGCAATATCACCGTATACCCCACAGCTCGCTTGAAGTCAGTACACTGGGGCTGGGCACAATGACGTTTGGTGAACAAAATAGCGAAGCCGACGCACATGCACAGCTCAACTATGCCGTCGCCAACGGCATTAACCTGATCGACGTGGCCGAAATGTACCCGGTCCCGCCACGCCCGGAAACCCAGGGGCTTACCGAAACTTACGTCGGAAACTGGCTGGCCAAATATGGCAATCGAGAAAAGCTGATTGTCGCCTCCAAAGTGAGCGGCCCGTCGCGCAATAATGACAACAGTATTCGCCCGAATCAGGCACTGGATCGTAAAAACATTCGTGAAGCGCTGCACGACAGCCTGAAACGTCTGCAAACCGATTATCTGGACCTTTACCAGGTTCACTGGCCGCAGCGCCCTACCAACTGTTTTGGCAAACTCGGCTATAGCTGGAGCGACGCCGCGCCGGTGGTGTCGCTACTGGATACGCTGGATGCGCTGGCCGAGTTCCAGCGGGCGGGCAAAATCCGCTACATTGGCGTCTCGAATGAAACGGCCTTTGGCGTGATGCGTTATCTGCATCTGGCGGATAAGCATGATCTGCCGCGCATTGTCACCATCCAGAACCCTTACAGCCTGGTCAACCGCAGCTTTGAAGTGGGGCTGGCGGAAGTGAGCCAGTATGAAGGCGTCGAACTGCTGGCCTATTCCTGCCTGGGATTTGGCACGCTGACCGGTAAATACCTGAATGGCGCGAAACCTGCCGGTGCGCGCAATACACTGTTTAGCCGCTTTACCCGCTACAGCGGCGAGCAGACGCAAAAAGCCGTGGCGGCGTATGTCGATATCGCCAGACGGCATAACCTTGATCCGGCGCAGATGGCGCTGGCATTCGTTCGTCGTCAACCGTTTGTTGCCAGTACACTGCTGGGCGCCACCACCATGGAACAGCTGAAAACCAACGTCGAGAGTCTGCATCTCGAATTAAGCGAAGAGGTGTTGGCAGAGATTGAAGCGGTGCATCAGGTTTACACCTATCCTGCACCGTAACAGAAGCGCGCCGGAGGAATTCCGGCGCGTTGATTATGCCTGGCGGCGCTGCCAGATCCACAGCGCCGCTATCGCCAGCGCAAACAGACCGCCAAAACCGATACCCACGGCGACAACCGGAATTCCTACCCACACCGCCAGCGAGTAGAGCCCCAGCATCAACAGCATCGCGCTGTTCTCACCGAGGTTCTGTACCGCGATCGCATTACCCGCCCCGACGCTCTTTTTACCGCGCTCCTGCAACAACGCATTCAGCGGCACGACAAAGAAACCGCCCAGCACACCGATCAGCATCAGTAGCGCATAGGCAGGCAACAGCGCGTGTTGAAGAGAAAAAATAAGCACCACGACGCCAATCAGGATCCCTGCTGGCATACAACGCACCACGGTATCCAGCGTGACCAGTCTGGCAGCAGCTCCGGCCCCGGCCACAATACCGATCGCGACCATCGCGTTCAGGTAGGTTGGCGTGGCGTTATCGGTAATGCCTAACGCCACCGGTACCCACAGGACCAGCAGAAAACGCAGCGTGACTCCCGCCCCCCAGAACAGACTGGTGCCCACCAGCGAAAAACGCGTTTCGCCGTTGCGCCACAGTGAAACGCAGGCGCAGAAGAAACTGCGAGTCATTTTCATCAGATGCCAGGACTGCCCAGGACGAGCGGCAGCCAGTTTGGGAATAGACAGGTTCGCCACCACCGCTCCGGCGTAGGCCAGCGCACAGACAACCAGCGCGGCAATAACATGCCAGTCGGCCAGCACGCCGCCCGCCACCGAGCCAAGCAGAATCGCCGCAACCGTGGATGCTTCCATCAGGCCGTTCGCTTTCACCAGCTTATCGCCGGTCGTCAGTTCCCCCAGAATGCCGTATTTGGCCGGCGAGTAAGCCGCCGCGCCAATCCCCACCAGCGTATAGCCGATAAACGGATTGAAGCCAAAACAGATCGTTGCCGCCCCCAGCAGTTTCAGGCCGTTGGCGAACATCATCACCCGGCCTTTGGCAAAGCTGTCAGCGATCTGCCCCACAAACGGCGCAAACAGGATGTACGCGCCCACAAACACCATTTGCAGAATCGGCTGACTCCAGTCCGGATAGAACTGTTCCTTCAGCAGCGCCAGCGTGGCAAACAACAGGGCGTTATCGCCAAACGCAGAGAGAAACTGCGCCGCGATAACCGACATCATTCCTTTCGACCAGACAGAGGTATTGGTATGTACTGACTCAGGCATTTTGTTTTTCCGGATCATCAACCCAACTTTTCAGCATCACGAAATCCGGCTTACCGCTGCCGAGTAACGGGAGTTGCTTCAGGTAACGGATATCGCGCGGCACCGCCAGTTCTGGCACGCCGTGCGCACGGGCATACTGCTGTAATACATCACGCGTCAGCTCGCTATCGGTGGTAAAGAGCACCAGCGCTTCGCCTTTGCTGGCATCGCTCTTGATCGCCGTCGCGTGCATTTTTTCCGGCGACACGCCGAGCGCCAGTTGCTCAACCATCTCCAGAGAGACCATTTCACCGGCAATTTTCGCAAAGCGTTTGGCGCGTCCCTGAATTTGCACGAATCCTTGCTCATCAAAGCGCACGATATCGCCGGTGTCATACCAGCCGCGCTCCAGTTCCCCGGCGGCGTTTTCCGCCACCGGCACCTCCAGTACGCCCGGTTTTTCCACGCGCAGATAACCGTTCATGATGTTTGGCCCTTTCAACTGCAAACGACCGCCCTCTTCAATACCCGGGATCGCCAGCAGACGCGCGTCCATGCCGGGCAGGATCCGCCCAACGGTACCAGGCTTCGCCGCCATCGGGACGTTAATCGAAACCACGGGCGCACACTCCGTTACGCCATAGCCTTCGAGAATCCGCAGACCAAACTTATCCTGCCAGAGCTGTTTTGTACTCTCCTGGAGTTTCTCCGCTCCCGCCACCACATAGCGCAGACGATAGAAATCATACGGATTGGCAAAACGCGCATAGTTGCCGAGGAACGTGGAGGTACCGAACAGCACCGTGCAGTTCCGGTCATAAACCAGTTCCGGCACAATGCGGTAATGCAGCGGGCTGGGATAGAGGAACACGTCAGCGCCGGTGAGCAGCGGCGTAAAAAGCCCTACCGTCAGACCGAACGAGTGAAACAGCGGCAGTGCCGACATAAAACGGTCATTGGCGGTGAAGTCAGCAATGGTTTTTATCTGCTCGACGTTAGCCAGCAGGCTTTTGTGGCTATGCACCACCCCCTTGGGATGACCTTCGGAACCCGAGGTAAAGAGGATCACCGCCGCCTCTTCCGGCTGCTGCTTGACCTGCGCCCGATGCGGCATCAGCAGGTGCGCAAAGATCCACAGTTTGTCCGCCGTGGTCACATCGGCTTTGAGATCTTCCAGATAGACCCAGCGAACCTGCGTCAGTTGCTCCGGCAGGTGCCAGAGTTTGCCTTTATCCAGGAACTGGCGGGAGGTAAAAATGGTTTTGATTTCCGCAGCGGTGATAGCGCTGGTCAGCCCTTTGACGCCCGCCGTGTAGTTCATCATTGCCGGGATACGACGGCGAGACACCGCGCCGAAAATCACCGCCGCGCTGATCGCGGCATTGGGCAGCATCAGGCCAATTTTTTCGCCTTCCGCGCTGTATTTTTCCAGAATACGCCCGACAAAAAGCGTCTTAGTGAGCAACTGTCGGTAGCTGTCCGGCTTGAAGTTGATGTCTTCGATACAGTGCTTGCCCGCGCCATAACGGTACATCGCCGCCAGCAGCGATTCATACAGCGTTTCGCGCGGACGCACCGCCATCCGTGCTTCCATCATTTTCTGATGCAGCATTTCACCGGCGATTTTACGGCGATCGCGCGCGCGCGGCGCATCGGGCATAGGCAGATGGGTTGGTGGTAAAACATGCAGGTGGATCCGCGGGAAGAAGCGGCGTTTCACCAGCCCTTTCAGGCGGCTGAAATGGGTGAGTTCTGCACCTTCAATCCGTACCGGTACTAGCGTCGCGCCAGATTTCGCGGCGACAAATCCGGCACCGTCGTAGATTTTCATCAGCGAGCCGCTCACCGAAATGCGCCCCTCCGGGAAAATCACCACCGGGCGACCCTGCTCAATCAGTCGAACCAGATGTTTAATCGCCATCGGCTTCGTTGGGTCGAGCGGCACAAAATCGATCAGCGAGGTTAACCAGCGCATGTACCACTGTTGACTAATCGAGGTGTAAACCGCAAACACCGGACGTACCGGTAGAAATAGCGCCAGCAGAATGCCGTCGATAAACGAGACATGGTTGGGGGTGATTAAGACGCGTTCTCCCCGCAACGCCTGCATATCCCCCGTCACGCGTACCCGATAGAGCACGCGGCACAGGTTACGGAAAAAGCCAAATAACATTTCAACTCCCTTTGCGCACGATTCGGTAAAATAATGGTGGCAGATTACACGAACAAGGCAACAGGAGCGACAGTAAACTCGGGGCGAAAAAAAACCTGCGCATCCGCGCAGGTTGGTGCAAGAGACAGGGTACGAAGAGCGTACCGAATAATCTCACCAATCAATACCTCTGGGATCTTGATTGTGGTCTGTGCATGACCGCTTCGCCAGCGCGAAAACGCAAAGGAATGAAGGGAAATGCAACCAGTTGTGTAAATTCTCGCTTACTGTTACAGATTGCCGAAATAGTAAAAAAAAACCTGCGCGACTGCGCAGGTTGGTGTAATTCGTGTGCTCAACCCGAAAGTTGACTTCACCTATCAATACCTCTGGGATCTCAACTTTATCAAGCTGCCAGGAAGCGTCGCCAGCGAACAATCGCAACAGCCCTTCGCAAAGTGTAACTAATGGTTTGCATCATTCGATTTTTGGCGTAATTCCAAGGATTTTGCTCACATTTGCCGCGTCGCAACAGGCAATCTGCTTGAACCAGCAGCCGTTTTCCGTAACACTGACAGAATGTAAGCGTTTACCCACAATAGGTACTGTCATGGCGACCATAAAGGATGTAGCCCGACTGGCTGGTGTATCAGTCGCCACCGTTTCCCGCGTCATCAATGATTCCCCCAAAGCCAGCGAGGCGTCGCGCCTGGCGGTGGCCAGTGCGATGGAGTCGCTCAGCTACCATCCCAATGCGAATGCGCGCGCGCTCGCGCAGCAGTCCACCGAAACGATTGGTCTGGTGGTTGGTGATGTTTCTGACCCTTTTTTCGGCGCGATGGTGAAAGCCGTCGAGCAGGTCTCCTATAACACCGGCAATTTTTTACTGATTGGCAACGGCTACCATAATGAAAAAAAAGAGCGTCAGGCAATCGAGCAGCTTATTCGTCACCGCTGCGCGGCGCTCGTCGTTCACGCCAAGATGATCCCGGATGCCGACCTGGCATCATTAATGAAGCAAATGCCCGGCATGGTGCTAATCAACCGGATCCTGCCCGGTTTTGAACAGCGCTGTGTGGCGCTGGATGACCGCTACGGCGCCTGGCTGGCGACCCGTCATCTGATCCAACAGGGCCACACGCGCATTGGCTACCTTTGCTCGAATCACTCTATTTCGGATGCGGAAGATCGTCTCAAAGGCTATTACGATGCTCTGGAAGAGAGCCATCTCCCGGTCAACGATCGCCTTGTGACGTTTGGCGAACCGGACGAAAGCGGCGGTGAGCAGGCGATGACCGAACTGTTAGGCCGCGGCAGAAACTTCACCGCGGTGGCCTGTTATAACGACTCCATGGCCGCTGGCGCGATGGGCGTGCTAAATGATAATGGTGTGGACGTCCCGGCAGAGATCTCGCTGATAGGCTTTGATGACGTGCTGGTTTCGCGCTACGTTCGTCCGCGCCTGACTACCGTGCGTTATCCTGTCGTGACAATGGCGACACAGGCCGCAGAACTGGCGCTCGCGCTGGCGGAAAAGCGCCCGCTACCGGATGTCACCCATGTTTTCAGCCCTACCCTGGTTCGTCGCCATTCCGTGACGACGCCAGCGGAGCCGGGCAATGCGTCATCAAACGAGTAATCAGGATCGCGTCATGATAACAATGCTGGATGTTTCCCGTCGTGCCGGTGTCTCGAAAGCCACCGTTTCTCGTGTGCTGAACGGCACCGGTCAGGTCAAAGAAAGTACTCGTCAGAAAGTGTTTAAGGCGATGCAGGCGCTGGATTATCGTCCGAACTTTCTGGCCCGCTCGCTGGCGAACCGAACCAGCAACAGCATTGGGCTGGTTGTGTCGACCTTTGATGGCTTCTACTTTGGCCGCCTGCTACAGCAGGCCTCGCGGCAGACTGAATCTCACGGCAAGCAGTTGATTGTGACCGATGGTCACGATACGCCGGAGCGCGAACAAGAAGCGGTGCAGATGCTGGCCGATCGACAGTGCGACGCCATCATTCTCTACACCCGTTACATGAGCGAAAAAGCGATCCTCGCGCTGGCGGATTCGATCACGATGCCGTTGATTATCATTAACCGCGATGTCAGCCTGGCCCGCGAACGCGCCATCTTTTTTGAACAGGAAGACGCGGCATTTCAGGCGGTGGATTACCTGATTTCGCAAGGACATCGCGAGATAGCCTGTATTACCGTACCGGGACACACCCCGACCGGGAAGTCGCGTCTGATGGGCTATCGCAAGGCACTGGAAAAAAACGGTATCGACTGGGATCCGGCGAAGGTGAAATATGGTGATTCCAGCATGACGCGCGGCTATGACGCCTGTAATGAACTGTTGCAGGAAGGGGTAACGTTCAGCGCCCTGTTTGCCTGTAACGACGACATGGCGCTGGGTGCGTCGAAAGCCCTGCACCAGGCCGGGCTTAACATTCCGCAGGATGTGTCGCTGTTTGGGTTTGACGATGCGCCGAGTGCAAAATGGCTTGAACCGGGATTGTCGACGGTTTATCTCCCCATCGACACGATGATCACCACAGCCATCGATCAGGCGATCCGCATGGTCAATGGCGAAGAAATTGAACCGATCCCGCCCTTTACCGGCACGCTGGTGTTGCGTGATTCGGTCACCACCGGGCCGTATTTTAAGGCATAAATCGTAACGCTATCTGCGCGACGCAAGGCCTGATGGCACTTCGCTTATCAGGCCTGCAGACGACGGTAACTCCGCAGCTCGGATAAGCCGCCGCCCGACAAGAAATCAAAACACTTCCAGCGCCAACAGCTCTTCAATGGTCTGGCGACGGCGAATCAGTCGCGCCTGACCGTTGTCAAATAATACTTCCGGCAGCAGCGGACGGCTATTGTAGTTCGACGACATTGAGGCGCCGTAGGCGCCGGTATCATGCAACACCAGATAATCGCCCGGCACCACCGCTGGCAGCGCGCGGGTTTCCACCTTGCCGCCCTCCTGCTGGGTAAAGACGTCGCCGGATTCACACAGCGGTCCTGCGACGACCGTGTCGACCCGCGGCGCGTTCTCCAGTGAACGACCATCCGCCGCCAGCGCGGTAATATGGTGATAACTGCCATACATTGCCGGGCGCATCAGATCGTTAAAGCCCGCATCCACCAGCACAAAATGACGACTGCCCATCTGCTTCACGCTGCGAACCTGAGTGACCAGCACGCCTGACTGAGCGACGAGAAAACGTCCTGGCTCAATTTCCAGCTTTACGTGATGCCCCAGATGACGGGCGATCTGCTCGCGCGCGGCATTCCACAGACCAAAGTAATGCCGGGTATCCACCGCCTCTTCGTCATCGTGATAAGGGATCGACAGACCGCCGCCGGCGGAGATCGCCTCCAGATCCTGGCCGAAATCCACCACCTGACGCACCATCGCGCCGCACACTTGCTCCAGATGACCATAGTCAACACCTGAACCTATATGCATGTGGATACCCACCAGATTCAGTTGATGGCGCTGCATCACCGCCAGCGCCTGCGGCAAATCGGTATGCCAGATACCGTGTTTGCTGTTTTCGCCGCCGGTATTGGTTTTCTGGCTGTGGCCGTGACCAAAGCCCGGATTAACGCGCAGCCAGACGCGATGGCCCGGAGAGACCTGTCCAAGCTGATCGAGCATATCAACGGAACCGGCGTTGACCGGAATGCGTAATTCGCTGACGCGGGCCAGGGTGGCGTTATCAATCACATCGGCAGTAAATACGATGTCATCCGGATGCGTTTGCGGATCATATCCCGCCGCCAGCGCACGCTCAATTTCGCCTAACGATACGGAGTCCACTTTAACGCCCTGTTCACGCATTAAGCGCAGAATATGAATATTGGAACAGGCCTTCTGCGCGAAGCGCACCACATCAAACTGTTGCAGTGCCGCAATCTGACGACGGATGATCTGCGCGTCGTAAACCCAGACCGGGCAACCAAATTCGGCTGGCAACCTGAGCAGGTTTTCTGCGGTGAGATCGGTATCGGTGCAATACAGTGAATGAGGCATAACAGGCTCCGGACATGACGTTTTTTATGATTACGCCACAGTACGAAGAGAATAAAAAATATCGTTTTATACCTACTCTATGCAAAAATGATATGGTTTTAATCCTGCGAGGTGATGATGGCTGCCGTTAACTTACGTCATATTGAAATCTTTCATGCGGTCATGACCGCCGGAAACCTGACCGAAGCCGCGCGGTTGCTGCATACGTCACAACCCACCGTCAGCCGTGAACTGGCGCGCTTTGAAAAAGTGCTGGGATTAACGTTGTTCGAACGTACGCGCGGTCGCCTGCATCCGACGGTTCAGGGGTTGCGTCTGTTCGAAGAAGTCCAGCGATCCTGGTACGGGCTGGACAGGATCGTCAGCGCAGCGGAAAGCCTGCGGGAGTTTCGCCAGGGGGAACTGTCGATAGTCTGCCTGCCGGTCTTTTCGCAGTCGCTGCTGCCCACGTTGATTCAGCCGTTTCTCGCCCGCTATCCGGACGTCAGCCTGAATATTGTCCCGCAGGAGTCACCGCTGCTTGAAGAGTGGCTTTCTGCCCAGCGCCACGATCTGGGGTTGACGGAAACACTGCACACGCCTGCTGGTACTGAACGTACGGAGCTCTTCTCGCTTGATGAAGTCTGCGTGCTGCCGCCGGGGCATCCGCTGGCGGAAAAGTCAGTATTAACGCCGCAGGATTTTCAGGGGGAGAACTACATCAGCCTGTCGCGCACGGACAGTTATCGGCAACTGCTGGACACCCTGTTTAATGAGCACGACGTTAAACGGCGGATGGTGGTGGAGACTCACAGCGCGGCGTCAGTGTGCGCCATGGTGCGCGCCGGAGCCGGTCTTTCGGTGGTAAACCCGTTCACCGCTCTGGATTATGCGGCGAGTGGCGTGGTGGTGCGCCGTTTCAGTATTTCCGTGCCGTTTACCGTCAGCCTGGTGCGTCCCATCCATCGACCCGCCTCCGCGCTGGTCGAGGCCTTCAGCCATCATCTGCAAACCCGCCATCACCTCCTGGTGACAGCGCTGGAGCAGATCCTCGGGCCGGTTACGACAGCATAAACGTCACGGCGTCTGCGGCATGGATCGCGGCGGTGTCAAACACCGGGATCGGGCTACGCTCCACCGGCACCAACAGACCAATCTCCGTGCAGCCAAAAATGACGCCCTCAGCCCCCTGTGCCGCCAGGGCTTCAATCACTTCCACATAGTACTGACGTGACGCTTCGGTAAACTGTCCGAGGCAAAGCTCATCAAAGATGACCTGGTTGATCGTCGCCCGCGCATCCGCATCGGGTATCAGGCACTCAATGGCAAACTGTTGTTCCAGGCGGCCGCGATAAAAATCCTGCTCCATAGTGTAACGCGTTCCCAACAGCGCAACCCGGCGCATTCCCTGTGCGGAGATGACGCGCCCGGTCGCATCAGCAATGTGTAAAAAAGGCAGCGAGCAGCGCGATTCAATGGCCTCCGCCACTTTGTGCATCGTGTTGGTACATAAGACGATCCCTTCCGCCCCCGCCTGCTGCAGCCCGATCGCGGCCTGCGCAAGAATGTCTCCGGCTTTATCCCACTCACCGCGACTCTGGCACGCTTCGATCTCGTGGAAGTCAACGCTGTGCAACAGCAGACTCGCAGAATGAAGCCCACCCAGTTGTTGTTTGATCCCTTCGTTAATTAACCGGTAGTACGGGATGGTCGATTCCCAACTCATCCCGCCCAACAAGCCGATCGTCTTCATTACCTGCTCCTTCATCAGTGATTTACAGCAGTGAAGCAAACTTGTGATCAAGTTTCCAGTTCATTTGATCTCCCATTTTCTTTGCCACGCACCTGAGTTAGCTTTAATGAAACATTGTTTCAAACAATAGGATCCCACATGTTTGTTTTCCATAACGAGACGACGCTTGACGATCTGGGTAATGGCGTCACTCGCCGTATCCTCGCGCATAACGGCAAACTGATGGCTGTCGAGGTTAACTTTGAGCAAGGGGCGATTGGCCCGCTGCATCACCATCCACATGAACAACTGACCTACGTGTTATCCGGTGAATTTGAATTTACTATCGGTGACGAGAAGCAGGTGGTACGCGCGGGGGATACGTTGTATAAGCAGCCAAATATTGTTCACGGCTGTGTCTGCCTGAAGCCGGGAACACTGCTGGATACCTTTACGCCGGTTCGCGAAGATTTTCTCAACGCCTGATTTCATCAATAAAAAAACCCTGCGCGAAGGCAGGGTTTTGTCAGCAAGCGGGCGCGAATTAACGTGCCAGCCAGCCACCGTCAACCGCCACGGTATAGCCGTTGATGTAATCAGATGCGCTGGAGGCCAGGAAGACCACCGGCCCCATCAGATCGCTCGGCAGACCCCAACGTCCTGCCGGGATACGGTCGAGGATTTCAGCGCTACGCTGCTCATCGGCGCGCAGTTGCTGGGTATTGTTGGTCGCCATGTAACCCGGTGCAATCGCGTTGACGTTGATGTTGTGCTTCGCCCACTCGTTCGCCATCAGACGGGTCACCCCCATTACGCCACTTTTGGAAGCGGTGTAAGACGGGACGCGGATACCGCCCTGGAAGGAGAGCATGGAGGCGATATTGATGATTTTGCCGCCGTTACCCTGTGCGATGAAGTGTTTGGCCGCCGCCTGAGACATAAAGAACACGCTCTTGATGTTCAGGTTCATCACGTCATCCCAGTCTTTTTCGCTGAAATTGATCGCGTCTTCGCGGCGGATCAGACCCGCGTTGTTGACCAGAATATCGATATGGCCGAACTCAGCAACCGCACGCTCCAGCAGTGCCGGGATCCCGTCGATCTGACGCAGATCGGCGGTCAGACTCAAAAAACGACGGCCCAGAGCGGTCACAAGCTCAATGGTTTCGGTCGGTTCAACGATGTTAATCCCGACGATATCACAGCCCGCTTCCGCCAGACCGAGCGCCATGCCCTGGCCCAGACCGGTATCACAACCGGTCACGACAGCGACTTTACCTTCGAGAGAGAATGCATTCAAAATCATTGTAAATCCTTAGTTTTTCATACCTGTCACGGACAGGCGTTATGAGCGCCCGCGACTAACGCAGATCTTTCACCGCAACGTGGTCCATATCATCAAAGACCTGGTTTTCACCGACCATGCCCCAGATGAAGGTATAGGCTTTGGTGCCCACCCCGGAATGGATCGACCAGCTTGGCGAAATGACGGCCTGCTCGTTATGCATAACGATATGACGCGTTTCCTGAGGCTGCCCCATCATATGGAAGACACAGGTGTCTTCTTCCATATTGAAATAGAAGTACACTTCCATACGGCGTTCATGGGTGTGGCACGGCATGGTGTTCCACAGGTTGCCCGGTGCCAGTTCGGTAAGGCCCATACTCAGTTGGCAGGTTTCCAGTACATCCGGCACGAAATATTTATTGATGGTGCGACGGTTGCTGGTGAGATTGTCACCTAATGTCACAGGCGCGACATCAGCAGGCGTCACTTTTTTGGTGGGATACGTGGTATGCGCCGGTGCGCAGTTATAATAAAACTTGGCTGGCGTTGCGCTATCGACGCTGGCGAAAACCACTTCTTTCGCCCCTTTGCCAACATACAGCGCATCGCGGTGGCCGATCTCATAGCATTGACCGTCGACGGTGATAGTGCCCGCGCCGCCGATGTTGATCACACCCAGTTCTCGACGTTCCAGAAAATAGGTTACGCCAAGCTGTTTACCGACTTCACCGCCAACGGAGACCGTTTTTGCCACCGGCATAATGCCACCGACGATGATGCGGTCAATGTGGCTGTAAACCATCGTGTATTCGTCAGCCACGAACACTTTCTCAACCAAAAACTCCTTGCGTAGCCCCTGGGTATCCAGTGTTTTGGCGTGCGCGCTGTGAATACTTTGTCTTACGTCCACATTTACCTCCAGTGATGTACTGAGCGGGAATCCCTCAACGGAGAGCGAAACGCTGTTCCGTTTTACGTTATGCACCCATGATAGTCTTCCGGGGATCCGTTTTCAATTACAAATAAAACATCGTTTCACTTTTTCTGCATCTTATTATCAAAAGTGTAATTCCGATCACGATCGATTCATTCTGTGATTAAGAGCAGGAGGAAAATGGTATAGAAAAACAAGGAAATAGGCGTTACCCCTGAGTTTTCGACGCCCTGACTTGCGGGTAAACGGCTGTCAGTTCATTCGCTTAACGCGAAAATCAGAAGGAAGGAGAAACAAAACGCAGCCATGCCGCCACGATTATCGTGCGGCATAACGGGGGGAGTGAAGAGGAGAAAAAAGAGTCGTTAATCGCGCTCAATGGCTAACGCCACGCCTTGCCCGCCGCCAATGCACAGCGTTGCCAGACCTTTGCGGGCATTACGTTTGACCATTTCGTGAACCAGAGAAACCAGAATACGACAGCCGGAAGCGCCAATCGGGTGGCCAAGGGCAATCGCGCCGCCGTTGACGTTCACCCGTCGCTCGTCCCATTCCAGCATTTTGCCGACCGAAAGCGCCTGGGCGGCAAACGCCTCATTTGCTTCAATGAGATCCACATCGGCCAGTTGCCAGCCGACCCGCTCCAGACAACGGCGAGTGGCATACACGGGGGCGATCCCCATCAACGCAGGATCCACGCCGACGCTGGCAAAGGCGCGGATGCGCGCCAGCACAGGCAGGTTCAACTCCAGCGCTTTGGACTCGCTCATCATCATTACCGCTGCCGCGCCATCATTTATAGAAGAGGCATTGCCGGCGGTTACCGACCCCTGCAGTTCAAACGCCGGATCCAGACGCGCCAGGCCTTCTGCGCTGGCATCCGTACGCGGCTGCTCATCGGTATCAATGATCACGGTTTGCCCATTACGCTGGGTGGTGACCGGGACGATTTCCGCTTTAAAGCGACCAGCATCGATGGCCGCGCGTGCCTTTTGCTGTGAACTGAGCGCATACGCATCCTGCAGTTCCCGGCTGATGCCATATTCACGCGCCAGATTCTCTGCGGTCACACCCATATGATAATCATTGAAGGCATCCCACAGGCCGTCGTGTACCAGGCTGTCGACGAGCTGGCTGTTGCCCAGTTGCGCGCCGGTTCGGCTGTCGGTGAGTACATGTGGCGCACGGCTCATGTTCTCTTGCCCACCGGCAATCACAATATCCGCTTCACCGCACTGGATCGCCTGCGTGGCAAGATGCAGCGCTTTCAGCCCCGAGCCGCAGACGTCGTTAATGGTGATAGCAGAAACCGTGTTCGGTAATCCCCCTTTGATCGCTGACTGACGCGCCGGGTTTTGTCCCGCCCCCGCCGTCAACACCTGTCCGAGGATCACTTCATCAACGGCATGCGCATTCACGCCGCTGCCTTCAATCAACGCTTTGACCACCATACTGCCCAGTTCAACGGCAGAATGACGCGCCAGCGTCCCCTGAAAACAACCAATTGGCGTACGCAACGCCCCGACGATCACCACCTCTTTCATTACGACCTCAGCGCAAAATAACACCGCAATAGTAGAGGATTGTTAAAAATAGTTATCCTGATTGTTTAAGAAAGGTGAGTTTTATCACAAAGGAAATCGTTATCACGCCTCTCAGCCCGGGACACTGCCTTGCTGTAAATGGTATCTCAGCCAACTCCCTGCCACACCGGGCGGGGATTTTTTGTTCCAGAGCAGATCGATGGCGATCGCTTTCGGCCATCCCGGGACAGCCAGTTGCACCAGCGGTTTTTCCGCCGCGAACTCCTCCACCAGTGCACACGGAAGCGCGCACCAGCCAAACCCCTGTACCGCCATACTCAACAACAACAAATAGTTCGGCGCAGACCAGACCGGGCCGCGGGCAAGCTGGGCACCATGGTCGATATAGGTGTTAAGGCGCAATTCACGCCAGGTATGCAGTTGATCCCATTGCAGTTTCTTCTCTTTCGCCAGCGGATGGGACGCGGCAACGTAAAGTCCCATCCACGTTTGCATCGGCAAGCGCGTCGCACCGATATCGGTGGGATAGTGGTCTCTGGCTTCAATCAAACCAACCTGCGCCCGCTCTTTTTGCAGCAGATCGATAACGTCCACATCCTCACCAATCAGACATTCAAATTCGGTATGTGGAAACTGGCGATCAAACTGCACCATCAGTTCCTCCAGCACGTCGGGGTGTAACGTGTCGGAGAGCACAAACGTCAGACGCGCTTCGGTTTCGCCAGCCAGCGAAAGCGCCACCTCATCGAGACGTTCGCTGGCCGACAGAATCGCCTGAACGTAACCAAGTACTTTCTTGCCTTCTTCCGTTAGCACCGGCTGACGCGAAGAGCGGTCAAAAAGCGAAACGCCAAGATCGGCTTCAAGGTGAGCGATCGCCGTGCTAATGGTGGACTGACTTTTCCGCAGTCTGCGTGCCGCCGCCGAGAACGAGCCACAGGAAACGGTCTCGACAAATGCGGTTAAGGCTTCAGGTGAGTAACGCATGAACTATCTACTTTATCGATGGATACTATCTTTTAGATATCACATAAAACGATAAAATTCCCCCTATTCCGTTATCCGGGCGTTTTCAAGAAAGGTAAGTTATGCAACACAATGCAGTTCAACGTCGTTCATTACTGGAGCGTGTCTTTCACGCCGTCTGTTTTGAAGGGATCGCTACGGCGATCCTGGCTCCCACCACGGCCTGGTTGATGCAACGATCGGTGCTGGAAATGGGCGGACTGACGATCCTGCTGGCGACCACGGCGATGATCTGGAACATCATCTACAACGCGCTGTTTGACCGTTTCTGGCCTTCACATCTGGTGAAACGAACAGCGAAAGTGCGCGCGTTTCACGCGCTGGGGTTTGAAAGCGGCTTTATCGTCATCGGCGTGAGTATCGTGGCGTATGTGTTGAACGTTAGTCTGATACAGGCCTTTACGCTGGAGATCGGCTTCTTCCTGTTCTTCCTGCCCTACACCATGTTCTATAACTGGGCTTATGACACGTTGCGCGTACGCGTCGTGAAGCGTCGCGAACCGCGCGTGACTGCCTGATAACTCACACTTTTGCCGGAATCCACGCGGTTCCGGCAAAACCTGTTGCCCCCCTTCTCCCGTTCAGATCTCACGCCCACCCGCTCATTTATGGTAAATTGCGCTTCTTTTTGTTTATTTTATAGTTGATACGTTCAAGAAATGTCGAAAATTTGGTCAAAAGAAGAGACGCTCTGGAGCTTTGCGTTATATGGAACTGCCGTGGGCGCAGGAACCCTGTTTCTCCCCATCCAGCTTGGCTCCGCGGGCGCGATTGTCCTGTTTGTCACCGCTCTGGTCGCCTGGCCTCTCACATACTGGCCGCATAAAGCGTTATGTCAGTTCATTCTCTCGTCGAAAACCTCTGCGGGAGAAGGGATCACCGGTGCAGTGACGCACTATTACGGTAAGAAGATCGGCAGCCTGATTACTACGCTGTACTTTATTGCCTTTTTCGTGGTGGTTCTGATTTATGCCGTCGCCATCACCAACTCCCTGACAGAACAGCTCGCCCGCTATCTTGAGATTAGCCTCGGCATCCGCATGGGAGTCAGCCTTGGCGTGGTATTGATCCTGAACCTGATTTTCCTGATGGGCCGCCATGCGACCATACGAGTGATGGGCTTTTTGGTGTTCCCGCTGATCGCTTACTTCCTGTTTCTCTCGCTATATCTGACCGGCAGTTGGCAACCCTCTTTGCTTACCGGACAAATGGCGTTCGATCAGCACACGCTGCATCAGGTATGGATATCAATTCCGGTGATGGTTTTTGCTTTTAGCCATACGCCTATTATCTCTACGTTTGCCATCGACAGACGTGAGAAATATGGTGAGCTGGCCATGGGTAAATGCAAAAAAATCATGAAGGTAGCGTATCTTATCATCTGCTTAAGCGTGCTGTTCTTCGTCTTTAGCTGCCTGCTGTCGATTCCGACATCGTACATCGAAGCCGCTAAAAATGAAGGTGTCACCATTCTTTCGGCCTTATCCATGATGCCTGCCGCCCCGGCGTGGCTCTCGATTTCAGGTATCATCGTCGCCGTGGTGGCGATGTCGAAATCCTTTCTCGGCACCTACTTTGGCGTCATCGAAGGGGCAACCGAGGTGGTCAAAACTGGTCTGCAACAGGTTGGGGTGAAGAAAAGCCGGGCCTTTAACCGCGCCCTGTCGATCATGATGGTATCGACCATCACCTTTATTATCTGCTGCATCAATCCGAATGCGATCTCGATGATTTACGCCATCAGCGGGCCGCTCATTGCCATGATTTTGTTCATTATGCCGACCCTGTCGACATACCTGATCCCGGCGTTAAAACCGCACCGCTCGTTCGGCAATCTGGTCACCCTGATTGTCGGCCTGCTGTGCGTGTCCGTGATGTTCCTTGGCTAATACTGGCGTAAACGGCTCGTCCGGGCCGTTTACTCACTACTACGGCATAATAACGAAGGGGCGCCAACCGTCGTAAAGGCCCACCCTTCCCGATAGCGTTTAATCGATAGCGAGAAAGAAGCGCGCTCAGTGAGATAAAGCGCAGGCAACGAACGGTATCCTTTGTTCACCTCTAAATTGTCGCTCGGAAACCGCACGAGGTTATTGGTGCTGATAATATAGTTGTCACGAACCTTATAATAGGTGAAATACACAATCCGGCTAATTTTAAACTTTTTATTTTGCGGCGTATGCAAATCACCGGTAATGGTGACGATCCCCTGATTATTTTGCATTTGATAGGCTACATCCCCCCGAAACTCCTCATTATTAATTTCCCATACCACACGCCCCTCGCAATCAATATTATTTTTGCTTTTATGTGCATACCAGAACCCCACACCGGCCAGGGTTACTATTACCACTAATACAATGAAGATAACTATTTTAGTTTTTATCATTAATTGAATACCAGGTCGTACATTTTGTTAGAGGATGTTCCCTTATATCCAACTGACAAGCAATTGCCGCAATATTTTTCGCGCTGCTCATTCCTGAGAGATAGACATAGTTATGATTCTGACAGATATCCGGGTGTCTCGTCAGGAATACCGTATAGCGAGTATTAAAGGTACTTTTGCTTTTCATTAACAGGGTACAGGATGAAAAGGAGACAGAGTCAACAATGGCATAGGAAGAGAACAGCGATTCGGCCGTCGGATATAAAAAGCCAAAAGAAACGCTGACACCGATCAGCAATGCCGACAGTAAAATAGCCCCCATCTTTAGTGTTGTTCTTGAAGGCCGTAATTTAAGCGCTACCGCTGTCAGAGCAGGCCATACAGGCTCCTCCGTGCTCTCGCTCTCTTCCACATTTTCAACCGATTCCGTCTCCGTACGTTGAATCTCTGCGGTGATCATCATACCCCGCCGGGCGACGGTTCTAATCAGGTCGCGCGGCAACCCAACCTCCGATAATGCATTTCTGAGCATGAGCACCGTCTGATATAACGTATTGACAGAGGTGATAGTGTTTTTATCACCCCAACCAATCTTTACGAGCTGGGCTTGCGGAATAACAACCCCACAATTTGTAAGGAGATATAAAAGAATGAAACTCGCAGGGTTTTGAAGAATGACAGTTTTTTGGGTATTTTTATTCGTCAGACTTCTGTCACCCGGGTGAAAGTCAACCAGGTTATTAATTGTGTATACTGTAGTGTGTGTGTACTTCTCAAACACTGTGTGCGTTCTCGCATTTACATGATGAATGTCATGCTACAAAAATCTTATACAGAGATCACTAAATATATAATAGATATGTCTGGGCGCTCATAACCTACAAACAAAAATTCTTATAAATCAATACACTTCAATCTGAAAAAGATCAGGTGTTCTTAATTAAGACCATTTTAGGTGCGTTATCACTCAGCACTCATTATTATAGTTTCACGTTTAAAAAGCGGACAAACAGATAAATAGCATTACTTAAGGAAGGTGCGAATAAGCAGGTCATTTCTTCCCAAGCTGACTCGCTGATTAAAATTTCGCGGATCTGGGCCGATTTTTTTCCCGCAAACACATCGAATCAGCCTATTTAGGCTATTTTTTCCACCATTTCTGGCGTTATTTCCGGTTTTTACTGAGATCTCTCCCACTGACGTATCATTTGGTCCACCCGAAACAGGTTGGCCAGGGTGAATAACATCGCCAGTTGGTTATCGTTTTTCAGCAGCCCCTTGTATCTGGCTTTCACGAAGCCGAACTGCCGCTTGATGATGCGAAACGGGTGCTCCACCCTGGCACGGATGCTGGCTTTCATGTATTCGATGTTGATGGCCGTTTTGTTCTTGCGCGGATGCTGCTTCAAGGTTTTTACCTTGCCGGGACGCTCGGCGATCAGCCAGTCCACATCCACCTCGGCCAGCTCCTCGCGCTGTGGCGCTCCTTGGTAGCCGGCATCGGCTGAGACAAATTGCTCCTCTCCATGAAGCAGATTACCCAGCTGATTGAGGTCATGCTCGTTGGCCGCGGTGGTGACTAGGCTGTGGGTCAGGCCACTCTTGGCATCGACACCAATGTGGGCCTTCATGCCAAAGTGCCACTGATTGCCTTTCTTGGTCTGATGCATCTCCGGATCGCGTTGCTGCTCTTTGTTCTTGGTAGAGCTGGGTGCCTCAATGATGGTGGCATCCACCAAAGTGCCTTGGGTCATCATGACGCCTGCTTCGGCCAGCCAGCGATTGATGGTCTTGAACAATTGACGGGCCAGTTGATGCTGCTCGAGCAGGTGGCGGAAATTCATGATGGTGGTGCGATCCGGCAGGGCGCTATCCAGGGATAATCGGGCAAACAGGCGCATGGAGGCGATTTCGTACAGAGCATCTTCCATGGCACCGTCGCTCAGGTTGTACCAATGCTGCATGCAGTGAATACGCAGCATGGTCTCCAGCGGATAGGGCCGTCGGCCATTGCCCGCCTTGGGATAAAACGGCTCGATGACAGCGGTCATATTCTGCCATGGCAGAATCTGCTCCATGCGGGAGAGGAAAATCTCTTTTCGGGTCTGACGGCGCTTAGTGCTGAATTCACTATCGGCGAAGGTGAGTTGATGGCTCATGATGTCCCTCTGGGATGCGCTCCGGATGAATATGATGATCTCATATCAGGAACTTGTTCGCACCTTCCTTAATAAAAGACAATAGCATTGTTACAATTTTTTCAGAGAATTTAACATAAGATCAACTTTTTGCCATTAATGCCATTTAGCGATAAAACTTAAACATTTTTGCAATATAGATTTTCCTGGTGGTTGTTACAAAATTCCTGGAGGCTTTTTTTCATGCTTCCTCAACGGAACAATGACCCCGCCAGAAACCTGAATTGATACAGAGGTAAACCCCTTAAAAAATTCGTGATTAAGAATAATAGCAATAAATAAAATTTCGGATTTCCTCTCTATCAAAGTTGCATTTTGTAGAGTATTGACATGTTTTAAAACGGATGAAATTATGAAATCATCTACGGATAGGGAGGCTCTCAATATGGGGCTGGACGTTAAATTAAAGAATTTGACATGCAGCAGTTGTACCTTGCATTGTAAAATAATGCCCGAAAAATCACCCCGCTTACAGTATTGCGCCAATGCCTGTTTTTGCATGTGGCCAGAAGAAAGCATTTATTTTAATAAAGGGGTCATTGAAGGTATTTTAAATCACAATCACAACGCCAGACTTAGTGGTTATATTTTTGTGGATTTCTCTATTAGCTTTTTACGCCTGTTTTTGGATAAAGAGTGGATAGAATATCTCGCAAGCACCCGCATGGGCATTATTTTGATCAGCGATCGCAACATGCAGTCGCTCGCCAACTACTGGCGCAAAAATCATCCTGCTGTTTCCGCTATCATTTACCATGATGACGGACTGGATGTCGCCAATGAGAAGATCAGGCAGGTGTTTATCGGACGGCATTTGTCGTTCACCAAGGGGAATACGTTGACGCAGATGGAGTTCACCATTCTGGGCCACATGGTTGCAGGCAGTAATCCGCACCAGATCGCTCAACTGTTGAACATGGATATCCGCAGCATCTACGCCTACAAGCAACGAATTGAAAAAAGAATGGGTGGACGAATCAATTCGTTGTTTATTCACTCTCATGCGGTTTCTGGCGATAAGTCGTCTTATCCGCTGTTGCTCAAAGAGATGGATGGTACAGCAGTGCATTTGCAAAGACGCAGATGAGTCCGACAACAGGGAACGAAATGGACAAGGATTATAAAGTGGGATACTACGAAGAAGAAACGCGCGCGCTGAGTGCAGTACTGTTATCACTGTTTACGGCCCGTGCCGAGATAGCTTTCGGTGAGCTGGAGTGCTCTCTGCAAAAACTCGCCTTCCCGCCTGCTGTTCGCAGGTTGTGTGAAGAGGCGTTGCAAAGTCATAGTGAAGACGAAGCCGATCGGACGAATGCCCGGGCAGTTTGCTGCCTGCTGCATGCACTGGAATCGATCAGTGGCTATAAGCACGTTGAGCGCTATATCGCCCAGCGGAATCAGGCGGTCGTATATTGCTAAG
Organism: Citrobacter sp. CFNIH10; assembly: GCF_002934585.1. Lineage (NCBI taxonomy): Bacteria > Pseudomonadati > Pseudomonadota > Gammaproteobacteria > Enterobacterales > Enterobacteriaceae > Citrobacter > Citrobacter sp. CFNIH10. Next base: position 2,280,410 of record NZ_CP026216.1, on the reverse strand, counting down.
ACACCGAGTCGGGACAGCGTTCCCGACTATTTTATATAGGAGTCCAGAACTTTCAGTACCACGTCAAGATCTTCTTCCCGCTTTTCTTCATCACTCTGATGGACGATATGCTCGGTCAGATGCCCTTTAATCACTTCTCGCATTAAACCATTCACGGCTCCGCGTATTGCGGCGATCTGTTGCAACACAGCGGCGCACTCATGGGGTTCATCGAGCATTTTTTTCAGCGCAACCACCTGCCCCTGAATTTTGCTGGTTCGGGCTTTAAGCTTCTGTTTATCCCGGATTGTGTGTGACATCGCAACACCTCCTTAACATAAAACGTGGTGAATTATAGCATTACGCATCTACTGGGGGGTAGTATTTAGTACTGGGGGGGAGTAGAATCGGGCAAAGACAAGCAACTAAGAATCATTATCATGGGTGAATTTTCAACACTTCTTCAGCAAGGTAACGCGTGGTTTTTCATTCCCAGCGCGATTCTTCTCGGCGTGCTGCATGGACTGGAACCCGGTCACTCGAAAACGATGATGGCAGCATTTATCATCGCCATTAAAGGAACCATTAAGCAGGCGGTGATGCTGGGACTGGCGGCAACGCTCTCCCATACCGCCGTGGTCTGGCTGATCGCCCTCGGTGGCATGTACATCAGTCGGGCGTTTACCGCAGAATCTGTGGAGCCCTGGCTGCAACTGATTTCCGCGTTTATTATTCTGGGCACCGCAACCTGGATGTTCTGGCGGACATGGCAGGGTGAGCGAAACTGGCTCACCGCCACGCAGCATGATCACCACCATGACCACCATGATCATGCGCATCACGATCATCATGACCACCACGAACACCACGAACACCACGATCACGACCATCATCATGACCACTGCGATCTGGCGGGACTGACTGAGGGGTCGAAAGCATATCAGGATGCCCATGAACGCGCGCATGCCAGCGATATTCAACGCCGCTTTCACGACAAAGAGGTGACCAATGGGCAAATCTTATTGTTCGGTCTGACCGGCGGACTGATCCCCTGTCCAGCCGCGATTACCGTACTGCTGATTTGTATCCAGTTAAAGGCCTTCACGCTCGGCGCAACAATGGTGCTCGGCTTTAGCCTGGGGCTGGCGATTACGCTGGTGGCCGTCGGCGTGGGCGCAGCAGTCAGCGTCCATCAGGTCGCTAAACGCTGGAGTGGATTCAATGCACTGGCAAGAAAAGCGCCTTATTTTTCCAGCCTGCTGATCGGTCTGGTCGGTCTGTATATGGGAATTCATGGCTACATGGGGATTGTTCACACCTCCTGAACACATATTTCTGACGCACAGCGCCTGCCGCTGTGCTCACTTCCCTTTCCAAAAAACCATCCATTTAGTTGCAAGTTGCAACTATTTGCTCGATAAATATTTCCTTGCATCACCATAAGGCACACCACGTTGGGCTGAAAATCCATTGTCAGTGACCATTTTCAGGGCTGGTTCTTCCTGTTTATTGCGATGAAAATGAGGAAAGCATCTCAATATCAATTACAGAGCAAAAATTTTTTTCCCATTTTTTGATGTCAAACAACCCGCAATTATTGGAACCCATCTTACTTAGCTTCCAAAAGAAGACAGGTAATCACATAAAATTCTTATCCCGGCATAGCATCATAAAAATGGTTAGCACGGTTAATCATTCATTTTTCCTTATGCATTAAATGTGAATTATCTTAACCTGGCAATCAATTAAGTCGTAATACGTTTTACGTCCGGCTCAACACTTCAATATTAATCATCTAATAATCTAAAATTCCTAAAGAAGTTACAACCGATCTATTTCCAGATTTCAATAGACCCAACCTATCACGAGTATTCCATCTGTTCGTTTTAAACGATTTTCCTCTCCAGGAATTTTCCGGCTAATATCCTCACAGACAAATTAATTTATTCATTCGGGTGAAATGAATCTCGCCACGAGAATAAAATCATGGTGTTGAAGATATTCTCAGCGCAAAAAAACTCACCTTTAAGAAAATTACCAATAATTTTATTTTGTCTTCATTCCCGCACAGAGCCATCACGATAAATGTCCCTGCGCATGGAAGAACCCTGACTCACAGGGTAAATCAACACGACTGATAAAAAATGGAGTTTTATATTATGACCTTAAATCGTGCCTTCCTTTCGGCGCTGATGGCTTCTGCGCTTTTTTCCACGAATGCACTGGCCTCTGACAATACCATTACGTTTATGGGCGAAGTGAGTGATGAGACCTGTTCAATATCGGTAAACGGCTCTGATGCTTCTCCGGTGGTATTACTGCCGACCGTGACGGCTACCGAACTGAATGCCAATCAGGTGGCTGGCGCAACGACATTTGATGTCGGTGTGAGCAACTGTACCGGCTCGTCTTCTGGCGTGCAGATCTCGACGGTCTTCGTGGGTAACAACATCAGTTCTGCTACCGGAAACCTTGGCAGCACAGGTTCTGCGACGAATGTAGAGATCCAAATTCTCGATACCAGTGATGCCGAAATTGATTTCCGCAGCGCCTTTACCGGCACCGGCGACCTCTCTCTCGCGGCTAACCAGACCTCAGCGAGCGCGACCTATAAAGCCCAGTATTACAGCGCCGGCGCGGCCACGACCGGTACAGTACTGGCTTCACTGCAATACGCCGTTTCTTATCAGTAAACGTCGTTCTGGCGGGAATGTACTCCCGCCATCCACATTCAGGGAAAATACTATGCGAACCTCTCATCGTCATCGCACGCTTATTTCAGGCTGCCTGTTTCTTTTTTTAGTCGCATGCTGTAGCCATGCCAATGCCAGTATTACGATGACAGGAACGCGTATCATTTATAATGGTGCGGTGAAATCGACTGATGTGCATCTAAAAAATAAAGATGCCATTCCTTATGTTGTCCAGAGCTGGTTCGATAACGGTAATATGGCCGATGGCCCGGAAAAGTCTGCGCAGGTTCCGTTTATTGCCACGCCTCCGGCATTTCGCATTCAGCCAGGCGAAGGACAAATCATTCGTATTGTTTACACTCAAGGAAAAAAATTACCACAGGACCGGGAGTCACTGGTCTATTTTAATTTCATGCAAATTCCTCCCGCCAATGCCGGACAATCAGCGAGCCAAACCGAAAAACAAAATAGCCTGCTGATTATGTTGCGCAATCGGGTCAAACTTTTTTATCGCCCGGCAGGACTGGTCGGCGATCCGCAAAAAATGCTGGAGAATCTGCAAGTCAAACGGATTAACAGAAATAAAGAACTGGCGATAAGTATTAAGAACAATCAGCCTTATTTCGTTACGGTCGCGGCCCTGCAACCTGGCGGGTCGTCGCAAATCCAGCACCCTAAAAATGACATGATCTCGCCTTTTGCCAGCGAAACGTTTCACTTTCCGCGAACCGCTGACGCGCAGCGCGTACGCATTACCTTGATCAACGATCAGGGAGCACGCATCAGTGCCGACTATCCGCTGTAACACCGTCGTCGCGCCCCTGATCGGCCTGGCGTTAGTTCCGGCGACGGCCTGCGCGGAATACTACTTTGACCCGGCGCTTTTGCAGGGTTCTGATTTTGGTAAGTCACTGGATCTGGATCGTTTTAATCAGCGGGACCACGCCCTTCCGACAGGCGACTATGTGCTCGACGTATATCTTAACAACCAGTTGATTCGTCGCCAAGCATCGATCGCCCTGGTCAAACCCAAAGGCGACAAAACTGATGTGCAACCCTGCCTGTCACCGGAACTGATTGCCCTCAGCGCCATACGTACGACGCAAAATGTAACCCCTAACATCTGTCTGCCGATCGACGCTCTGGGCCCGAAAATCAACTGGGAGGTGGATTTAAGCTCGCTGCGCCTGAACATGGTGGTTCCCCAGGCGGGGCTGTTACATTCGCCACGAGGATTCATCCCGGTCTCCGAATGGGACGCCGGGGAAACCGCGCTGTTTCTGCGCCACAATACCAACTTTTACCACACCGAAAACACAGACAGCCATCTGCGCTATGACTATCTGTGGAGCAACATCAATGCTGGCTTCAACCTTGGCCTGTGGCAGGTTCGCCATCAGGGCAACCTGCGCTACGCCGATGACAATCAGACGGGAAGACACTACAAATACAATGCGGTTGCCACCTCGGTACAACGGCCTTTGCCGCAACTGGACAGCATCATTGCCTTCGGCGACAACTACACCAACAGCAGTCTGTTTGGCAATCTCTCATTCAATGGCGTCAAGCTCAGCACTGACCAACGCATGTGGCCACAGGGTAAACGAGGCTATGCCCCGGAAGTGCGCGGCGTCGCCACCACGACGGCCCGTGTGGTTGTACGCCAGCAGGGAAAAGTGATTTACGAAACTACCGTCGCGCCCGGCGCCTTCGTGATTAACGATCTGTACAACACCCGCGGCCAGGGCGATCTGACTGTGGATGTCGTTGAAGCAAACGGACAAGTTTCGCGCTTCACCGTCCCCTATTCCGCCGTACCGGACTCGATTCGTCCCGGTAACTGGAATTACGAACTGGCGATGGGCTACGTTCGTCAGTACTACAGCGTAGAAAATAAGTTTATTGAAGGTGTACTGCAGCGCGGGATGAGCAACGTGCTGACGGCCAACATGGGTTCACGACTGGCAGATAATTATCAGGCCTTCCTCGCCGGCGGCGTGCTGGCAACCTCCGTCGGCGCATTCGGTTTGAACACGGTTTTTTCCAGCGCTCATGTAGAAAATAACGAAAAACAACAAGGCTGGCGCGTCGAGGCAAGCTACAGTAAAACCTTCACCACCGGCACCAACCTGGTCCTCGCGGCCTATCGCTATTCCACCAGCGGCTATCGCGATCTGCAGGACGTACTCGGCGTACGTCGCCAGGAGAAAAACGGCACCCTCTACTACTCTGATACGCTCAATCAGCGGAACAACTTCTCGGCGACCGTCAGCCAGCCGATGGGCGACTGGGGCATGCTGAGCTTTACCGGCAGCACCTCGGATTACTATAACAATGCCTCACGCATCACCCAGTTGCAGCTCGGTTACAGTAATAGCTGGCGTGACATCAGCTTCAATATCAGCGCCGCACGCCAGCGGAGTACCTACTCCAGCCGCTACTTCAACAGCGTCAACGATCGCGATTTTGATAACGAAAACCAGCGAAAATACACGGAAAACACCGTATCGCTAGGGATTTCGATTCCATTCGACTTTGGTTCCAGCCGCTCGCAAATCAACTTCGACATGAACCGCAGTCGCGACAGCCGGACGGCCACGGTCGGGATGAGCGGGACGACGGGTGAAAAGAGTTCTACCTCGTGGGCGCTCTACAGCGGCATTGAGCACAACAACGACAGTGGCGACAGCTCGACCTGGGGCGGAAATATTGAACATCGCACCTCCGTCGGCGCCTTCCGCGCTTATGCCTCCCGGGGCGACAGTTATCAGCAGTATGGACTGGGGATGTCCGGTACGCTGGTCGCCCATCGCGGTGGGATTACCGCCGGTCCGTATACCAGCGACACCTTCGCACTGGTGGAGGCTCCCGGTGCACGCGGAGCCAAGATTCGTAATGGACAGGGCGCGACGGTGGACCGTTTCGGCTACGCGATCCTCCCGTCATTAACGCCCTACCGCTATAACACCATTAGTCTCGACAGCCAGAATATGGCCGATGACGTCGAACTTCAGGGCGGCAGCAAGCGGCTGGTCCCCTATGCGGGCGCAATTTCTCGCGTAACGTTCAAGACCACTCACGGGAAAGCAACGTTGATTAACACCACTCTGCCCGATAGCAGCCAGCCACCGATGGGCGCGGACGTCACGGACAGCAATGGCGAAGCCGTGGGCATCATGGGCCAGGGTGGGCAAATCTACGCCCGACTCGCCGCTCAGTCCGGCGTGCTGTTCGTTAAGTGGGGTAAAACCGCCGCCCAGCAGTGCCAGGTCTGGTATCAATTGCCAACGACGCGCGACGCGCCGCTGTACCAACTTACGCTACCTTGTCGCCAGGAGTGATGGCTGATGAAATTATCCTCTTTTTTCCCGCTGCTGTTAGTTGGCGTCGTACTGGCACAGCCGGCATGGTCTGCCTGTAAAAGGGTAACCTCTGCCAACGATCTGTCTCAGACAGCGAAAGATGCCGGTTACATCGGCGCCAGCTGGGGAGGCGTTGGCGATAGCGAAGTAAAAGGCAAACTGGGGTTGCCTGGCGTTATCACCTTAAGCAGCGGCACCGGATTTCAAACGGAAGGCACACTGCTCGCCAGTTCGACGGCCAGCTTTGTGCCTAATGGTCGCACCCAGGGCGTCAACGCCAATCAGATCTATTTTCGCTGCGACGTCGCCGAAATCGGCAAGGTGTATGAGTATTACGCCACCAACGGCGATGATGCCTGGGGCGGCAGAGAAGCGGTTGCCGGGATTGAAGGCGCTTACTACACCTACGTCAAAAACGTGGCGCTCAGACTGACGAACCTGAAAACCGGGCAATACTATTCGCGCTACTGGCAAACACGCCTCATCCCTGAAAGCGAGATGTTCAATGACGGGACCTACATTTACATCCCGGGCAGCGCCTTCAGCGATGTTTTCGTTGAGCTGTTTCGGGTTGATGACGCATCAAAAGGGGTGAACGGTTCAAACCGCTATGGTTATACCTACGCCGGGCCGGCTGGCTATATCGCCTTCCACGGCGGCGGCATGAGCTCCGGGCTGTTTGACGGTGCTGACAGCAGAACCAACTACGACGGCTGGGGCGCCATGCAGTGGCCTGGCGGCTGGACGCTCACCAGCCAGAGTTACTTTGTGCGCGGCGCCGCCTGTCGAATCGATGACTATCCCGCTATTGTTCGTCTGCCGCCGATCAGCGTCGGTGAGCTGAGCGGCGGCGGCACAGCGCAGACCCCGTTTAATATTACCGTCGAATGCGAAACCGGCGCGATTTCCGGCACCGCGGTCTCGACAACCAGCAAAGCGAACGTGGCGATGGGTTTTCTGGTGAATAATCAGACGGCGGCGAATGCGGCAAATCAGTTAGGGCTTAAGACCGGATCGGGAGCCTGGACCTGGCTGCTCGATAACCACTATGGCGTCAGCGGCGTGGCGTCCGGCGTGGGCATTCGCATCTACAGCGAAAAACTGGGCGGTAGCGCTATCAACCTGCTGCCAAATCTGACGTCAACCGCCACGGGCAACGCTGGAGGATGGTACGGCTATGCCGATTTAACCAGTAAAACTTCAACAAGCAGTTCGACCGAATTGTATAACGGGGAATTCACCGCCTCGCTGGAAGCCATTCCAGGCGAAGCCATAACAGCAGGATCGGTTTATGCACAACTTCAGGTGGTGGTTAGTTTTCAGTAGCGCGTTGCTGTTGAACGTTCTGCCGTTCTCCGCTCATGCGGTGGTGAATAGCGAAGTGACCCGGGTAATTTTTAATGCTGGTGACAAAAGCGCTTCGCTGGCGCTGATCAATTCCCCGCAGCAGCCAGCCCTGGTTCAGATCTGGACCGATACGGGTAATCCCTCGAGCCAGCCCAATGAGGAGACCACGCCCGTCATCGTACTACCGCCGGTATTTAAAATGCAGCCCGGCGAACTGCGCAGCATTACGCTGCAACTGACCGACACCTCGGTACTGCCGCGCGATCGCGAAGCGCTTTACTGGCTGAACGTGTATCAGATCCCGCCCATGACGCAGACCGACGCCCAGGTGGCGCAGAAAGTGGTTCTGCCGTTACGCATCCGTATGAAGGTGTTCATTCGCCCGAAAGGCGTCGGTGCGCTTAAGGAAAGCGATGCGGAGAAGCTGCACGTGATATACGCCGGGGCGCAAAATCAGTTGCAGTTAACCAACCCCACCCCGTGGCATATCACGCTGGCCGGAATAAGCTGTGAGTCCGGCAGTGCAAGCGGCATCATGATTGCGCCGCTGACGACGGTATCGGTCCCGCTACAGGGACAAGGAGCACCATGTTCATCGGTCCGCTATGACATCATTAACGACCAGGGTACCCTGTGGCATTACAATAAAGCCGTCTCGCGTCTCCCGTAGCGGACGGCTTACGCACCTTGCCCGGCATATTTCAGGCCCGAATATCGTCATACTCGCGAGTTTTATCAAACTCGTGTTTGGCAAACGGGCAAAGAGGAATAACTTTGCGTTTTTCGCGGCGCATTTTCTCCACGACTTTCGCCACCAGCTGTTTTCCCACCCCCTGACCTTTCAGGCTGGCATCGACATCGGTATGCTCAATAATGCTTAAATGCTCACCGGTTGGAACAAAAACAATTTCAGCGACCTGATTCCCCTGATCATTATTGACATAGAATTTATTGTGACCTTCCAGTATTTCCATTTTCCCCTCGCTTATTTACGACGATATTGTAGCGCCCCGCTTGGGCAAGTATCGATAACGTTGATCACCGTTGAGACATCCACTTCATCAGGCATAATCCACGGCTTACGTTTCAGATTGAAAAGTCTGGCGCTACCGCGTACACAATTCCCAGAGTGCTGACAAATTGCTGTATTGAAGTAGACATCGATTTTCTCACCGGTATAGACGCGATAACCCGCATCCTCAAGTTGCTTATCCATGACATTGCCTCATTTTTTGTTTATCCCTTAAGCATAGCGCGTGAATATCACCCGCCACCACTTTAATGTTAGATGAGTAAATACTCATCTGTTCCTTATGTTTAAGCATAAAAAACCAATTATAGTGGCATTTAAGATTTTATATTATGCATTTAATGATATTTAAGGTTATTCGCTCTAATTGACTATTTAACATCAGGTCGGCATAATAAATCTTTCAAATGACTCATTAAAAAAATCTGTTTTTATTCAAGAATACTCATTAAAAATAGTGAGTTACAGAAAAGTATACCTGTCTGATACCGAATCTTAAATCACGACGTTGAAACAGATTTCAACGCCACTTTGTTGATAATCAGGCCATAATTTCTCCGGAATGCGGCATTGGGATGTTTAAATGATTACAGTAGCTGATTATTCATTGCGGCAGAATCCACCGACCTTGTTAATAAATTTCTTTGTTTTATATGCACTTATGTGAAACTTCAGAACAAAAACATTAGTTTCATAAATTAAACGACTTACTGAACTCATTTATACTATACGTAATAGTATGTTCAGAATTTTCTACAATTAAGTCTCTACTGTTTATAACTTTCGAACACCGTGAACCCATATGTACTGGATTATTAACGATAATATTGAATTCAGACCAGACAGTAAAAAGTTAATTTCTGTCACTAACCCAGAAATTAACGTGGTTTTGACAACGCCTGCCAGTCGTTGTCTGCTTTTGCTGCTTGACGCTTCACCGGACGTCGTCACTCAGCAGGAATTTTTTAAAAAGGTATGGGAAGATGAAGGCATGCTGGTGCCTGCCAACACCCTTTACCAAAATATTTCTATTGTCCGTCGAGGCTTACGCGCCGTTGGCGAGACTGACCGGATCCTCGTCGCCACAGTCCCGCGCAAAGGTTTCCAAATCGACAAAAGCGTTAAAATTACTCGCGTTGCTGCGGTTCAGGAGGCTGAAGTGGCCCCTGATTCTCTGCAGGGTGAAGATGAACTGGATGTGGAGTACCGCACTGAGGCGGATCCCGCGCTTACGCCAGAAGAAATCGCCCCTCCTGCCCGTGCGATGACGGTAAGTAAGAGCAGCAGATTGCCGCTCTTCGTTAGCATTCTCGCCATGGTAGCGGCATTTTTTATTGGCGCTATCGGCATGAACTATTTCTGGCACTTTAGCGATACGAAGCCATTCTTCGCTGATTACACCTTCGTCGAGCAAGACAAAGGCTGTCGTTTCTATACCAAAGATGACAGCCACGATAACAAAAACAGCTTTGCGCACTTTAAGGCGCTGATTCTGGGTTCTGGACTCGATTGCGAAAAGTACCCCTGGGTGTACTTCCCGCTATCACAAACGTCGCCAGGCTTAGCGGTTCTTGTCTGCCGCCAGAACTACCTGAAATCAGCCATTCCAGGTTGTATTACACTCTCTTTTCGTGGAGTAGGAAGTGAGTAAAAGAACAGTCATAACGATGAGTGCCATATTTTTACTCGCGGGTGTGCTCATCAGCGCGTTATACAATTTTTTAATGTCAAAACATTACGATAAACAGGAATGTTCGATGTCGCTGGTGGTGTTTCATAAAAACGCTCGCGCAAATATCACGCTGAACTACATGTATTCGCTGAAAAACCAGAACGGCATCGTGGCCGTCAGCGGAACCTATATTGAAGATAACAAACTGAAAGGGCGCATCAGACGAGATGTGGCCTATAACTGGACAGAAAATCAGGATTCGTATCACTTACACTCAAGCAGAATCAACAAGTTCGAAATTATCGAAACGTTGCCGGATGATCTGTTAGCCGATATTCTGCCTGATTTTTACGTCTACCCCGATAAAGATGTGAGTTACTCCATTCTCAATCAGGGCGTTCACGGGTTCCTGTTCACCATCGGGAAACGTCCCCTGCTCTATTGCGCCCGATAAACGGGAGAAAACCGTCAGCTCTGTGCTCAACAGGGCTGACGCGTTTTAAAGAAACATACTCTCTTCGAGTAAATTCTCTTTGATCAGCAGTAGATCGTGAACCCGGTGCCCACCTAATTTCTTACACGCAAGGTTGCGATAGGTGTATACCCGTTTCGGCGGTAGCGCCAATGATTCGGCAATCAGGTTAATATCTTTACCCAACAGCGATTCACAAATAATCCTTTTTTCAACACGATTGAGAACATGATTCCTGATAGCCTGGCGTTTTTCCATACCGACCAGACGCGTAATGATCATCATCAGCGATAGCAGAGACTGCTGTGCGCTGACAATCACATCGGCATCCAGGACCAATGCACTCCGCTCTGAGTCCAGTATAACCAGCAACTTACATTTTTTGTTGAGTCTGGAGATTTCTTTAGCACAACATTTGTTGAACAAATTAAGATGCAAAATCACGGTATCGTCGAATGTGAGTCTTTCAACAGGTAAATGAGGCATGGTTTCTTTCACGATTTCCAGGTTGGCCTCTTTTGCCAATAAGACAATACCCTCCTGCAAATAGTTATCATTACTTATAATATATATCGCCATCGCTTTATTTCCGTATTAATAATTTAACTCACAGGTCGTTTCCGTTCTTCTATATCCAGCTTTAGCGAGACATGTAAAAAATTATATTGATAAGCTTACGAATAATACAATTAAATAGTCTTAACTGGTGTGACATTTATAACTTATTGATAATGTGCATTTTAATTAAATTTCTTAAACACTCTTAAGTAGACAATTATTCGTTTGTCTCTGTATTCTGTCGCTTTCTCTATGTTATGTTGTGCCATTAGCGAACGGGCGGATGGGATGGAAAAAAATGACCAGGCGTATCGATTACCTGATTGAAAAATATCATTTCACTGAAATCAACGAGTCGCCGCGCATTGCCAGCCAATGGAAAGAGGTTCTGGCGGAGTGCCAACAAGAAAATGCCGGCGTTGAAGAACGACTGCGTATTGCGCTGCTTAATGTCGATTACGTAACCAGCTTTGAATTGCCCTTCCGTTTGCTCCTCACCCGTACTCCGCAACTGATCGACAAGCTGCGGAAAGAATTTGCCCTCACCCAGAAAAATGTGCTGATTAATGATAAACGCCGTGGCCAGGTTTACAGCATCAATGCCGATCTCAGTCGCGTCCCCGATGCCTTTCGCTATCGTCTGTCGTCGCGTATCCGCCGTATGGATGAGGAAACCATTACCACGGCGCCCTATCAGCAGGTTGCCAGTCAGACAAAGCATCCCGAAGAACGGCTTCGCCTGGCACTGGAGAGTGGTTTGCAGGTTAACGCCCTGGATGGGCTGTTCTGGCTGGGGATCCAGCGTATTGCCGCCGATATTCAGCGACTCCGCGCGTCAGGCATGCCGATTCTGGCGTCAGATGTCGAGGTGTTCGATTCACTGACCGGCACGCGTCGTACCGTGACGGCATACCATCTTTAACCGGTTGTCAGTTCCTGAAAGCGGGATAAAAAAAGCGCGCGCGCCTCTCGTGGCATCAGTGGGGTGACGGTCAACCGCGTCGTGGGCGAGATCCCTGCCAGCATCGGCCAGTCATTACCGGGATCCAGATTGAGATCGCGCCGCTCGGTTGCCAGCATCATCAGGTCCACCTGTTTAATCACCTTGCTCGGGGTGAGAGGAAGATCGAAACGCTGACGAATGGCGTTATCCAGCCGCGCTTCAATCTCTTTGTACGCGGGAAGCAAGCGCTTTAACGGTGAGGGAAGATCCAGACAATAGGCCTCAGCGGCATCGTGCAGCAGCGCTTCAAGCGCGAACTCAGGTGGCGTTAACTGGCTGCACAGAACCCCGTGTTGGGCGACACTGTAAAATTCAGGCACATGTCCGGCAAAGCGACAGAGATGCGAAAGGGCGACCGCGATATCTTCAATCACAATATGCTCCGGTCGAATATCACCGTAATCGATGTGTTGCCCGGTAATGGTGGCGATAAATTTCATCCGTTCTCCTGCTTCCTTGCCGTTCTTGCCCACGTCGGGCGCCTGGGTAGCCATAAAGAAACTACGTTTTTATATTCACTACGTAAATATTTTTCACCCCTTACCGCACGCTTTTCAGAGCGATCGCTTTTATGGCTTCTTAGTTATATTCCAGCACAAAGGTGGCAGTGCCATTTGCCCGTCCCGCGGTGACCGTCGATCCTGTCTGCACCATCTGTGCCATAAAATTGACCGGCACTGCCGTTGCGGCGCTGGAAGCGGGAACTTTCTGTACCACTGGCAGATTTGCGGGCTCATTCAGCGTCACCGATGTTCCCTTTACCGGCCCGTTACCGCCATTATCGCCATAGCGGATCCGGATCCCGACGCCGTCCGCACCACCGGGAAAGTGCGTAATATCCAGCGTATCCGTCGCCCCGGTCGTCGCCGGGGTCGCGAAGAAACCAATACGGATATCCGTGGGCGTAGCGCAATACACAGGGATGCTAAACGGCACCGCCGAACCGCCAGAGGTACCCGGGCCTTTGAAATCGCTCCGGTTCGCTTTGCCCAGATCGACAAAAATACTGGCGCGGGTGACGCTACAGCTACCGCGACTGCCGATGTCCACGTTCATCGCCGCAAGATCGAGAATCACCGGCCTGCTGACCTGATCGCCATTTCCCCCCGCATTCGGGTACGTCATCGACAGGTTCCCGACATTTGCCAGCGTGTTGGCGAAAGCATGGTTATTACTTACCAGTTGAATATCAGCGGTTTTATAGAAGGTCACCCACGTTTTCACCTCCACTTCCCGTTGCGTCAGCATCGACGGGCTCTCTGTGCTGTCGCAAACCGTAACCGACCGACTGCCCACTGACTCCAGGAAATGGATCGGCCCCCCGTCGCACTGGAAACTGAGTGAGTAGCCGATCCCGGGCAAGGCCGAATTGAACACCGCATGTCCGTCAATTATCTGCCCACCCTGGGTATTCATCTGCTGATAGACGATTTTTTTCCACGACGATGTCGTCCCTTGCCGATCGCAGGTAAAGCGAATCCCCCCACCGTTCACCGGCATAATACTGCTCATCTGAGTATTGACCCGCAGCGTCGGCAGATATTTGATGTTTTGAAAGTTCAGGGTCATTTGTCCGGTATTACCCTGACAGGTTTCGGCCTGAACGTATTGGCTAAACAGGCTCGCTACCAGCAGCATTAACCCGCAAATAAGACGAAAAACCCCTGACATCGTCAGTTCCTCATGATTCATAAACATTGTCCCGCCACCTCTTTCACCGGGTTCCGGTCCTGTGCATCCGCTATCCGGAAATGCAGTACGCACTGGCGGCTCACGCCCGCGTCGTCCCATTTCACCGCAAGAGTGCCTGCCGTCGGCACCCCGCTCAGGTAGACCTGCCCGCGTTCGGCCACCATCGCGCTGGCGGTACCGCCATCACCGACCAGCCGGGCGCTGGCACCAAAAGGCACCACATCCTGATCGCGGCGAAGCGTGAACAGTACGCGGTTGCCGATATGCGTCTGGTAATGTGCTTCCACCACTGCGCCGCCGCCAGGGATCACCGTCGCCCCCTGCAACTCGACATCCGCATCATCCGGTAACGTTTGGGCATCCAGCGCGATCACGTTTTTGTGATAGGGCGTAAGCGTGGGCACCACGGCATAACCACGCCAGTCGGTATGAACATTGTTTGCGTTCTGAATCGCGACGTTCGCCGCGCCCGGCGCGCGAACAATGGCGAAGCTGTCACCGACGTTCTGTCCGAGCGTGATGCCGTGCGGATGTACCACCAGAGCGCCAGACGCCCCCCAGGTCATCTGGCTGCTGTCGCGATCGCGGCGATACCCCAGTTGCGTCGTCCCATATCCACCGTGATAGTCCAGCGATGCGCTGCTGTTGCTACCCTGCCCCTGATTTGCAATCCCCTGCTGTACCGAATAGTAGAGGTTTTGGTTCTGCGGCAGCGCACCGTATATCCCCACCTGTTGCGAGGTGTAGCCGTGATTATCGGAAGAGGTGTTGTAGCTTACGGTGCTGTCTGACCACGCGCCGCCCAGCGGCAGCGTGACGTTCAATGACCATGAGCGATCCGGCGCGCTGTGTCCTGTCGTTTTGGTGTAGAAATAGCCGACGCTCCAGGCAACACGCTTCCAGGTACTGTAAAATCCGGCGTGCAGGGTTTGATCGCGATCCGCGTTATGCCAGTAGTCCTGCGAATACGCTGACAGCGAAAGCGTACCCACCCCTCCCAGCGCCTGATTAACGGAAATCTCTTCGCGACTGCGTTTGCTCCATGTCTGACCGTAGCGGCTTTCCAGCATCGCGGCTTCGCTAAAATCGTAATATCCGCTGGAAGAGTAACGATAGCTGGCCAGACTGAACGAGGTCCCCGTTTGCGCAACGCTTTTCTGGTACTGCGCGCGCAGCGAATGACCGGTATAACGCTTACCTGAAGGCGTCGTGGTCGCCGCCCAGGTCGTATCCAACCCCAGCGCGCCCAGCAGGCCAAAACCACGCCCCAGCCCTGCCGCGACGGCATGATAATCTTCAGCCAGCTGCGAACCGCCATAGAAGGTGAACTCAGCGGGCAGACCATAAAAAAGCGTTCCCTGCATAAACGTCGGCGAACGACTGCGTTGCGAGGTCGAGTGGTAGCGCCCGGCGCTCAGGCTGAATCTGGCGCGTCCTTCACGCAGCATAAATGGAACCGCAGCAAACGGCTGTGTCCAGCGCCGCTCAGAACCATCGCTCTCTTTAACAGTGACCTCCAGGTCGCCGCTCTGGGCGGTGGGATAGAGATCCTGAATGGCAAATGCCCCCGGCGACACGTAGGTTTCATAAATCACATAGCCGTGCTGCGCGATGGTTACTTTCGCATTACTGTGCGCCACGCCGCGCACAATCGGAGCAAAGCCGTTCATGCTGTCCGGTTGCATTTCGTCAGCAGACATCAGTTGCACACCGCGAAATTGCACGCTGTCAAAGACGTCGCCACGGGAGTAAGTATCCCCCATTCGCAGCTGACTTTTCAGTGAGACAATATCGCGCTGCAGGTAAGTACTTTGCGAGTCCCAGCGTCGGGTTTTATCGTACTGCATCGACGAGATGTTACGCAGGCGCCATGCGCCGAGGTTAACGCCACTGCGCAGGTTCAGATAACTGGAACGCCCGTCATCCGTTGACTGCCGGGTCTGCGAGCCGGAAAAAGTGTAATCGACGAAGGCGGCCGGAATGCCGTCATCCCAACGCGCGGGATCGACATAACCGTGGCTTTGCACGTTCATCGCCGCCTGCGGAATGCTCAGATTCAGACGCTGAGTGGAGAAATCAAACTGGCTGCGGGCATCGGGAATGTAGCGTTCGATATCGGTGAAAGTGCCTCCATCAGGCAACTGACTGAAGGCGGTAAACGCGCTGACGTTAACCCCGTATTCCGCCAGTTGCGAAGGGGTGAGCACCGGTTTCAGTTGCCCATTCTCCTCGACAAACGTCACATTCTGCTGTGTGACCTCCTGTTCGTTGAGCCAGACACTGACCGGGTACGTTCCGGGCTGCTGTCCGCCCGCTTTGGCAAAATAGCGCAGGTCCGCCAGTTTCTGTTGCGGATCGCGTAATTCCAGCGCGGCAGGATCAAAATAGTCATCCGCCCACGCCTGACGCTGATCGCAAAACAGCAGTAAAACGCCAGGGATGATCGTCAGCAGTAGCGTCGCGCTATCCGCCGATAACAGGACGGTTCTCTTTTTCACGGGAAGGTTGCCTGACATCACTGTTGCGCGGAGTCGGTCACGCCGCCAAAATCATTGATTGCCCGCCATGTCACCGGGCCGCTGCCGTTGATCGTCCAGCGACGCGTGCTCAGCGGGGCGATCATCCCCGGCTCGGCAAGCGCTTTGCCGCCCACGGTCAGGGAGAACAAGGAGATGTGATACGGCGTCGGGTTGTTCGCCACCAGTTGGTTTCCCTGCACGGTAAAGGTCAACTGCGTCCAGGCGTCTTTTGCCTCGCCTTTCAGCCCCTGCGGGCGATAAAAAAGTTTGAAGCGAGACTTCACGTTAATCTGCAGTTTATTGGCGTCCTCTTTTTGCGTCGGGGCGATACTTTTAATGTTCAGCCAGAACATGGACTCCCGATCGGCAGGCAATGCGCCCCCCGTAAACGTAATACGCAGGACGTTTTGCTGTTCCGGCTCAAGACGAAACAGCGGCGGCGTGACCACGAACGGCACTGGCCGCTTATCCTCTGCGTTCGCGTTTTCCACCCATGATTGCACCAGATACGGCGTCTGCGTGTCGGCATTCGTCACCGTCATGGTGGCTTCACGCTTCCCTTCCTGATAAACAACACGGGTTCCACCCATGACAATGCCTGCCTGCGCGGTAGCGCTCAGCAGAATTAACGATGCCGTCATTGCGGCGATAAACTGTTTCATGAAGTGTGACCATCAGGAAAAGAAGAAAAAAGCGTTGAGCAGACCGGAAGCCTGCTCAGAGTGTCGATCAGTTGTATACCATCAGGAAGTCAGCAGTGCCGTTAGCGCTGCCCGCTGTCACATTCGTGGTCGTGGAAACATAATCGGCCATAAATTTCAGGTCGGCTTTATTTGATACCACATTCGCAGCGGCAGACACTGAGCCCAGCGTAATTGGCGAAGGCGCGCTACCGGCGTTATATAATTTGATACCGACACCTGTTGCGATGGAGCTGGAATTCAATGCCAGCAGTGCGGGATTATTCGCATCTGTCACCCCCGTAAATAACACGGCCACCGTTTTCACCGACGCCGGACAATTATCTACGCTGATGGTAAAAGGCGTTTTCGTGGTTTCCACCCCTGTACCGGTAAAAAAGGTTTTTGCCCATCGACCTAAATCCACGGTGGGATGTTTGGTGATGCTGCCAACTTACTGATTTAGTGTATGATGGTGTTTTTGAGGTGCTCCAGTGGCTTCTGTTTCTATCAGCTGTCCCTCCTGTTCAGCTACTGACGGGGTGGTGCGTAACGGCAAAAGCACCGCCGGACATCAGCGCTATCTCTGCTCTCACTGCCGTAAAACATGGCAACTGCAGTTCACTTACACCGCTTCTCAACCCGGTACGCACCAGAAAATCATTGATATGGCCATGAATGGCGTTGGATGCCGGGCAACCGCCCGCATTATGGGCGTTGGCCTCAACACGATTTTCCGCCATTTAAAAAACTCAGGCCGCAGTCGGTAACCTCGCGCATACAGCCGGGCAGTGACGTCATCGTCTGCGCGGAAATGGACGAACAGTGGGGATACGTCGGGGCTAAATCGCGCCAGCGCTGGCTGTTTTACGCGTATGACAGGCTCCGGAAGACGGTTGTGGCGCACGTATTCGGTGAACGCACTCTGGCCACACTGGAGCGTCTTCTGAGCCTGCTGTCGGCCTTTGAGGTCGTGGTATGGATGACGGATGGCTGGCCGCTGTATGAATCCCGCCTGAAGGGAAAGCTGCACGTTATCAGCAAGCGTTACACTCAGCGCATTGAGCGACATAACCTGAATCTGAGACAACATCTGGCAAGGCTGGGACGGAAGTCACTGTCGTTCTCAAAATCGGTGGAGCTGCATGACAAGGTCATCGGGCATTATCTGAACATAAAACACTATCATTAAGTTGGAGTCATTACCAACGCGGCTATACGAATTTGACTCTTCATTATTTCGCTCATTTAAACGTATTATTAATGTTTACTTTCGCCAATACAAAAATTGTTCTGGCGTTTCTCCCTTCGCATGCTCCTGCTGATAATATTCACAATCCCGTCGTGATAATACGAGGCTTTACTTGCTGTGGTAATGCGGCAAAGACAAAACATGGCCTTTTAATAAAAACTTGCATCGTTGCCATGTTAGCCGTGATTAAAATAATATTTTTCTATGTTACCAATTGCAATACCACTGAATTTTCTGCAACACCGTAAGATAAAAGTCTACATTAATATTCGCGACCATTTTTTTATTAACTGTATCAACATCCCCTGGGGCAACGGTTAAAATAAACATAATGGCAACATATAGAGAGAAAAGAGATCATTTTCTGGGCTTTTTTTTTGCCCGACGGGCATCTGGCCTAAGTGAAATTAAGAATATTCCTGGGGGGGGGGAAGGTGCCCTTTTAACCATCGATATGAATCCGGCGTAAAAATGCCCCCGGAAGGCCATAGCCTGGGCGGGGGCATGTTAGTGACAGGTGTCATCCTCTGCTCTTAAGGAGCACAATGAGTCGTCTTATTTCTGGGTCACGGTCCACTTGGAGGTCGGCGGCGTATATGTCGAAAAATATTCAACAATTTCCGGCAACGAATCGGAGAAAAACAGCATATCCACGTAGCTCTGCTTCATAAAACCTTCATCGGCCATTTTCTGTACCATGACCTGCAGCGGTTGATAAAAATTGTTCATGTTATAAAACGCACAGGGCTTGTGGTGGATGCCTAATTGTCCCCACGTCCACTGCTCAAAAATCTCTTCCAACGTGCCTGCCCCGCCGGGTAAGGCGATGAAAGCAGAAGACAATGCCGCCATGCGATCTTTACGCTGGTGCATGTTCTCAACGACCTGCAAATCAGTCAGCCCGGTATGCGCAATTTCACGTTCAACCAAAGACACGGGCATCACCCCCGTCACGTGCCCGCCGTGTTGCAGGGCGGAATCCGCCACGGCCCCCATCAATCCGACCCGGCCACCGCCATAAACAATGCCCAGCCCGGCCTGAGCCAGATAGGTTCCGGCTTCGCGCGCGGCCTGCATATAAACCGAAGAATGGCCTTCAGATGAACCGCAAAAAATACCGATAGACTTCATATAATTTCCTTTGGGAATTACTTAATCCGTAAATCTTCATTCACTCAATGTCGAAACAGCATAATGCAAAGGGGCTCAATACACTATGTGAGATCGGCCAGATGAAAGTACTGACCAGGTGATTTCCAGTAATTACCAGAACGATACGCATAAACGCCTTAGATGAATAAGAGTAGTTTCAGGCGTTATTATTCCCTCGCTCGCATTTTATTTGTCGCAAAACATTTCATCACTAAAAGACAGGCTAATTTCAGCCACACGCCCTCATCCGCCAAATATACCCGTACTAATGCAATTTCTGCGGGTTAACGGGAATCAATCTGCTCACGGCTAAATACCAGATCCCGCCTCTAAAGCGGTTATATGACTTATTATTGCTATTCTCACCGTGTTTTTTGCAGTATTGTTTACTCATTGTTGTAGTTCTACAGTGAATGCTAGCGAGGTTGCCATGTCGTTTTTCGTCCTTAGCAAAGCCTTTTGCTCATCATTCGGGGTATTCCGGAATGGGCTCGATCGTAGAACAGCAATAACGTTTATTGATTCAGTAAGATAAGCAAAAGCACAAGACCAGAGGAGGCACCCAGTCGATAATGTCACGACGTTATGACGAAACAACATACAGCCATTTTCATTATCCGCTCACGTCCTTCTGTAGCGAAGCAACGTTGCATACGATTAGCGCCTACCGTGCAGTACAAATAAATCATGAGTTAAAACCGGATAAGACCATTGGATTAATGGAAATCAGCAGAACGCTTGCGCACCTGCAATCAAAAGGGAACCTAATGAAAAATAACGCCGATAATAAGAAGAGGAATTTCCTGACTCAAAATGAAATAGAGTCACTTCTCAAAGCAGCAAACACGGGACCACACGCTGCCCGCAATTACTGTCTGACCTTATTGTGTTTTATTCATGGATTTCGTGCCAGTGAAATCTGTCGCCTGCAAATATCAGATATTGATATTAAATCTCGATGTATTTACATTCACCGCCTGAAAAAAGGTTTTTCG
Source organism: Citrobacter sp. CFNIH10 (assembly GCF_002934585.1). Taxonomy (NCBI): domain Bacteria; kingdom Pseudomonadati; phylum Pseudomonadota; class Gammaproteobacteria; order Enterobacterales; family Enterobacteriaceae; genus Citrobacter; species Citrobacter sp. CFNIH10. The sequence goes on along the minus strand of NZ_CP026216.1, from coordinate 2,260,004 downwards.
ACAACACATCCATTATTAAGAGAAGAAATTCAGGCGTTAAAAAACTGGCTGACTATACGAACTGACTATCCTCATGCCAACAGTGAGTGGTTATTTTTATCAAGAAAAGGAAACCCTCTTTCTCGCCAACAGTTTTATCAAATCATTTCAGCCTCGGGCGATCACGCTGGGCTCCCGCTTGAAATTCATCCGCATATGCTTCGTCACTCATGCGGTTTTGCATTAGCCAATATGGGGATCGACACCCGTCTGATCCAGGATTACCTGGGACACCGTAACATTCGCCATACCGTCTGGTACACCGCCAGTAACGCTGGTCGATTTTACGGTATCTGGGATGACGCTAAACTCAAACAGCATAATGCTATTTCACTGTGACAGATACAACACCATGGATGGTGTTAAAACCACGATAAGCAAAGCATTAATAATATTTAACCATATATTTATTATGCTTATTGTTCACTTCCATCCTTATTTGCAGCAGAATTAAACAGTTTTATTATATCCATGTAATGAATCAGGATACTTTTTTCAACATGACCTTTTCGTCAAACAAACCTTCGCCACCTTCTCACCCTCTGTAACTATTTTTCGTTTAAATTTATACACCTGACTTTGTCTACAACAGCCGCTATTGTCGCACCTGATAAAATCAATAAAAATAAGACTTATCACGTGGTAATAATAGCTACGTATGTAAAAGTGATGTAATCACCAACGGTGATTAATCCCTCAAATATAATATGCCTTTAACATCGTGGATTATTTTTTAATCGCATGATGTTTTCTACAGGTGTTCATTAACAGAAACATATTTCAGGAGTAATGCATTGTGAATCGACGTCGTTATCTTACTGGCAAAGAAGTACAAGCCATGATGCAGGCTGCCCGACATGGCGCAACCGGAGAGCGAGATTATTGTCTTATTTTGCTGGCGTTCCGTCACGGCATGCGCATCAGTGAACTCCTCGATTTGCATTATCGCGACCTCGATCTCAACGAGGGACGAATCAATGTCCGTCGACTGAAAAACGGGTTTTCCACCATTCATCCACTGCGTTTTGATGAGCGTGAGGCCGTTGAACGCTGGAGTCAGGAACGCGCAGGCTGGAGAGGCGCAGGCCGCACTGACGCCGTGTTTATCTCCCGCCGGGGGACACCGCTTTCTCGCCAGCAGGCATATCGCATTATTCGGGCTGCGGGGGTTGATGCTGGAACCGTTACCCATACTCACCCCCATATGCTCCGTCACGCCTGCGGTTATGAACTTGCCGAACGGGGGGCCGATACGCGACTGATTCAGGATTATCTTGGCCATCGAAATATTCGCCATACCGTCCGTTATACCGCCAGCAACGCCGCACGTTTCGCCGGATTATGGGAGAGAAGCAGCCTGTTAGAGGTCATTTCGCAGGAGAAAAAGAAATAATCTAACGGATTGATATAAAAAGGAAAGTCTTTACCTGAACAGGTCAATTGGGGCCAAACTGTTTATATCATAAAAAGAATTAGTAAAGCTTTGCAACTAACAAGTTAGAAATTATCGATAAACACTCTTTATCTCATTGATTAGAATAGTATTACCTCCAACATTTTTTCACATTTACCACCGCCGTTTACGCGCTTTCACCATTTCTCCACCTGACTCCTGCACCATTTCAGTCATCTACATAAAACTATTTTTCAGTTTTTTATATCAAAAAATTGCAACCATAAGAAACAAAAAACCAATAAGAAAGAAATAATATGCCATTTAAAGCCGTTTATACCAACGAGTCAAAATGGCCCCAATTGACTCATTCATTGGGTAAAAACTGTGCAGAACCGGCAGTCGCCCCATTCGGCTGAAATATGGAATGCCTGGAAGGCACAACGACTGGCCATTTCGGTTCGTGATATCGACATTGTTTAAAGGAAAACAGCATGAAAATTAAAACACTGGCTATCGTTGCTATGTCAGCCCTGTCCCTGACCTCCGCGGCGGCTCTGGCCGATACCACCACGGTAAACGGCGGTACAGTGCATTTTAAAGGAGAAGTCGTTAACGCAGCCTGCGCCGTCGACGCCGGTTCAGTCGAACAAACCGTTCAGCTTGGTCAGGTTCGTTCGGCAAAACTGGCTACTGCGGGCAGCACCAGTTCTGCGGTCGGTTTCAACATTCAGCTTGATGATTGTGATACCAGCGTGTCAACCAAAGCCTCTGTCGCGTTTTCTGGCACGGCCGTTGATACCACCAACAACACCGTACTGGCACTGCAGGGCTCTGCTGCCGGTAGCGCCACTAACGTTGGCGTCCAGATCCTCGACAACAAAGGCACCCCACTGGCGCTGGACGGCGCAACCTTTAGCGCAGCAACAACCCTGAACGATGGCACGAATATCATCCCGTTCCAGGCACGTTACTACGCCACGGGCGCCGCAACTGCCGGTACCGCTAACGCAGACGCCACCTTCAAAGTTCAATACGAGTAATTCATCACGCAAGGATGCACCTGGGGCCAGGAAGGCCTGTTATCCGCAATGGGACTGAGGTGATAACGATGCAAAGGATGAAATCAGGTCTGCTGATGCTTTTACTTCCCGCCTGCGCGCTGGCCGGCAACAAGTGGAACGTGACGTTACCTGGCGGAAACATGCGTTTCCAGGGAGTCATTATTGCCGAATCTTGCCGCGTTGAAGCTGGCGATCGCCAGATGACCGTGCAAATGGGGCAGATCAGCAGCAATCGATTTCATGCGCCAGGGGAGGATATCAACCCTGTTTCTTTCGATATTCACCTTCAGGAGTGCAGTACCGCCGTAAGTCAACGCGTCGGCGTGGCATTTCATGGCGTCGCGGATGGTAAAAACCCTGACGTTCTCTCCGTAGGAGAAGGTCCGGGGATCGCCAGCGGTATCGGGATAGCGTTATTTGATAAAGAGGGTAGCCAACTCCCACTTAACGGCCCACCGACGAGCTGGGCACGGCTTTACTCCGGGCCAACCACACTGCATTTCGTTGCGAAATACCGTTCTACCGGACGTCAGGTCACCGGTGGGGTCGCGAATGCACAAGCCTGGTTCTCTTTGACCTACCAGTAACAACCCCGCAGAGATAGCAAATACAGGAAACGACGGTGAATACAGCAAGGATAAACATGAAAAAAACACGCACCATGATGCGCAACCTGCTGGGCGGGATGCTGATGATAGCCGTCATGGGATTATTCACACCGGCTGAAGCTGGCGTTGCGCTGGGGGCAACACGGGTGATTTATCCGGCGGGTCAAAAACAGGTGCAACTGGCGGTCACCAATAATGATGACAGCAGCACGTATCTGATCCAGTCCTGGGTAGAAAATGCCGAGGGCGTCAAAGACGGACGTTTTGTGGTCACACCACCGCTGTTTGCCATGCAGGGAAAAAAGGAGAACGCCTTACGCATCCTTGATGCAACCAACAATCAGTTACCACAGGACCGCGAGAGTCTGTTCTGGATGAACGTCAAAGCCATTCCGTCGATGGACAAATCCAGGCTCAGCGATAACACCCTGCAACTGGCCATTATCAGCCGTATCAAGCTGTATTACCGTCCAGCCGGTCTCGCGCTGCCGCCAGATCAGGCCGCAGAAAAACTCACTTTCCGCCGCAGCGCAGGCACGCTCACATTGATCAACCCAACGCCGTACTACCTGACGGTGACCGAACTCAATGCCGGCACCCGGGTACTGGAAAATGCCCTTGTGCCTCCCCTGGGCGAAGCCCGCGTGAAGTTGCCAGCCGATGCGGGCAGCGAGATTACTTATAAAACCATTAATGACTATGGCGCACTCACGCCGCGCATGAAAGGCGCACTGCGATAACGAACAGGGAATCCGCGTGATCCCTGAATAAAAAAAGAACTGACAGCCGGGCGATTTTGAACCGGAGGGACTATGTCATATCTGAAACCTGGACTCGTCCACAGGCGGCGTTATGCACCACTTTTGTCAGGCGCAATGGCGCAGATCCCCTTTGCCTTTTTGCTTGCCTCACACACATTTTCCGCGCAGGCAGAACTCTATTTTAACCCGCGCTTTCTGGCGGACGATCCGGCTGCCGTCGCGGATCTTTCCGGTTTTGAAAAGGGACATGAGCTCCCCCCCGGCACGTATCGCGTCGATATTTATCTGAACGAGGGGTTTATGACCACCCGCGACGTCACTTTTCATGCCAGCGACAACCACCGCGAACTGACCCCATGCCTGACGCGTGAACAGCTCGCCGCAATGGGGCTGAACACCGCTGCCGTCAGTGGAATGAACGTGTTGGCAGCGGATGCCTGTGTCCCGTTAACGGAAATGATCCCTGACGCCACCACCCGTTTAGATGTGGGTCAGCAGCGGTTGTATTTGACGATTCCTCAGGCCTTTATGGGAAATCAGGCTCGCGGTTATATCCCGCCGGAACGCTGGGATCATGGGATTACCGCCGGGCTACTGAATTACAACTTCACCGGCAACAATGTCCAGAACGACGTCGGCGGCAGTAGCAACTACGCCTACTTAAACCTGCAAAGTGGCCTTAATCTGGGCGCGTGGCGTCTGCGCGACAATACCACCTGGAGCTACAGCAGCGGCGGGAGTGCCTCGAGCAATGAAAACAAATGGCAGCACGTTAATACCTGGCTGGAAAGAGACATCACGCCGTTGCGCTCACGCCTGACACTCGGCGACAGCTATACCAACGGCGATGTCTTTGACGGTATTAACTTCCGCGGCGCGCAGCTCGCATCTGATGACAATATGCTGCCGGACAGCCAGAAAGGCTTTGCCCCGGTGATCCATGGGATTGCGCGCGGGACGGCACAGGTCTCCATCAAACAGAATGGCTATGAGATCTATCACAGCACGGTACCGCCTGGCCCCTTCAGCATTAGCGACCTGTATGCCGCGGGTAACGGCGGCGATCTGCAGGTTACCATCAAGGAAGCCGACGGGAGCAGCCAGAACTTCACCGTTCCTTACTCCTCAGTCCCGGTATTGCAACGTGAAGGCCATACCCGCTATGCCGTCACCGCCGGAGAGTACCGTAGCGGTAACGATCAGCAGGAAGAACCGACCTTTTTTCAGAGCACCATACTCCACGGCCTCCCGGCTGGCTGGACCTTGTACGGCGGTACACAACTGGCAGACCGCTACCGCGCCTTCAATCTGGGGGTGGGGAAAAACATGGGGGTGCTGGGGGCGCTGTCGGTGGACATCACTCAGGCCAATGCCACTCTGCCCGATGACAGCAAACATCAGGGACAGTCGGTGCGTTTCCTCTATAACAAATCACTCAGCGACGTTGGCACGAATATCCAACTGGTGGGCTATCGCTACTCCACACGCGGATATTTTAGCTTTGCCGATACCACTTACCGTCGGATGAGCGGCCATGACGTCGAAACGCAGGATGGCGTGATACAGGTTCAGCCGAAATTCACGGACTACTACAACCTCGCCTATAACAAGCGCGGCAAAGTGCAGGTGAGCCTGACCCAGCAGTTAGGCCGCACCGCCACGCTCTATCTGAGCGGAAGCCACCAGACTTACTGGGGCACCGACAGCGCTGATGAACAATTGCAGGCCGGTCTGAATACCGCCATCGGCGATATCAACTGGACGCTGAGCTACAGCCTGACCAAAAACGCCTGGCAGGATGGTCGCGACCAGATGCTGGCTATTAACGTCAATATTCCTTTCAGCCACTGGCTGCGCTCGGACAGTCAGTCCGTCTGGCGACACGCCAGCGCCAGCTACAGCATGTCGAATGACCTCAACGGTCGAATGACCAACCTGGCGGGGCTGTATGGCACCGTGCTGGAAGACAATAACCTCAGCTACAGCGTGCAAACCGGCTATGCGGGCGGTGGTGAAGGTAACAGCAGCAGCACTGGCTATGCCACGCTGAACTATCGCGGCGGTTCTGGCAATGCCAACGTCGGTTACAGCCGTAGCGACGGACTCAAACAGTTCTATTACGGGATGAGCGGCGGCGTGCTGGCACATGCTAATGGCGTCACGCTGAGTCAACCACTCAATGACACGGTTGTGCTGATTAAGGCTCCCGGCGCTGAGGGCACGAAAGTGGAAAACCAGACCGGAGTACGCACTGACTGGCGTGGCTATGCGGTGCTGCCTTACGCCACCGAGTACCGGGAAAACCGGGTGGCGCTGGATACCAATACGCTCGCCGATAACGTTGATCTGGATGAGGCAGTGGTCAACGTCGTCCCCACGCACGGCGCGATCGTCCGGGCGGAATTTAACGCCCACGTCGGGATGAAACTGCTGATGACGCTCATCCATAACGGCAAGCCGGTGCCATTCGGCGCAATGGTAACCGCCGACAGCAGCCAAAGCAGCAGCATCGTCGCCGATAACGGTCAGGTTTATCTGAGCGGTATGCCGCTGGCAGGCAAGGTTCGGGTGAAATGGGGTGACGGCGCAAACGCCAGCTGTGTGGCGGAGTACCGCTTATCCGCAGAAAACCAACAACAGTTGCTCAGCCAGCTCACGGCGCAATGCCGCTAAGGACAAGATGATGAACAAACGTCTTTATCTGCTGGGTGCCGTCTTCTCGCTGGTCAGCGCCAGTGCGTTCGCCGCCGACAGCACAATCACGATCAGCGGATATGTCAGGGATAACGCCTGCGCCGTGGCGGGCGAATCGAAAGATTTTACCGTCGATTTGCTGGATAACGCCGCTAAACAGTTCAGCCATATCGGCGCCACCACGCCTGTCGTCCCGTTTCGTATTGTGCTTTCTCCCTGCGGCACGTCGGTCACGGCGGTAAAAGTCGGTTTTATCGGTATTGCCGACAACGATAACACCCGCTTATTGAAACTCGACAGCGGAACATCGGCGGCGGCAGGGATGGGAATCGAGATCCTCAACGGCCAGCAAACGACACTTCCGCTGAATGCCGGGTCCGCCACCCTTCCGTGGACGACCCTGACGCCCGGTCAGACCAATACGCTTAACTTTTATGCCCGCCTGATGGCAACGCAGCTCCCCGTCACGCCGGGACACGTCAATGCAACAGCGACGTTCACTCTTGAATTTCAGTAAGCGGAGGCTTTGATGAAATGGTTTCAACCCCGGTGGCTACTGACAGTCATCCTTGCCGCTTCTGCTGTTGTGCAGGCGGCTGACGTGACCATTACCGTGAACGGGAAAGTGGTCGCCAAACCGTGCACGGTGTCGACCACCACTGCCACCGTCGAACTGGGCGATCTCTACACCTTCAGTCTGGTCAATGCCGGTTCCTCCTCCGCGTGGCACAGCGTGGCGCTTGAGCTAAGCAATTGTCCGGTGGGCACCTCGCGCGTCACCGCCAGCTTCAGCGGTACCGCCGACAGCACGGGCTACTACAAAAACCAGGGGACTGCCGGAAATATCCAGCTTGAACTCCAGGATGACAGCGGTAACAGACTGAACACCGGCGCGACAAAATCAGTGGTGGTGGATGACGCCTCGCAATCCGCCCGTTTTCCTTTGCAGGTCAGGGCGTTATCGGTCAACGGCGGCGCAACCCAGGGAACGATCCAGGCGGTGATTAACGTGACCTATACCTATGCATGACCAGGAGAGTATGTTGATGAAAAGAGTCGTAACCCTGTTGACGACACTGTTGCTGATGGGCTGGTCAATCAATGCCTGGTCCTTTGCGTGCAAAACCGCCAGCGGCGCGACCATTCCCATTGGCGGTGGTAGCGCGAACGTCTACGTTGATCTCTCGCCTGCGGTTAACGTCGGGCAAAACCTGGTGGTCGACCTCTCAACGCAGATTTTTTGTCATAACGATTATCCCGAAACCATCACTGACTATGTCACCCTTCAGCAGGGGTCCGCTTACGGCGGCGTGTTATCGAGTTTTTCCGGCTCCGTAAGATACAACGGCTCCAGCTACCCGTTTCCGACCACCAGCGAAACCGCACGGATGATCTATGACTCGAGAGTCGATAAGCCGTGGCCGACCGTCCTGTATCTGACGCCAATCAGCTCTGCGGGCGGCGTCGCAATCAGTGCAGGAACGCTTATTGCTAAACTCATTCTCCGCCAGACCAACAACAAAAACAGCGATGACTTTCAGTTCGTCTGGAGCATTTATGCGAACAATAGTGTGGTCATTCCGACTGGCGGCTGCGATGTCTCCTCCCGCAACGTCACGGTTACGCTGCCGGACTATCCGGGCTCCGCCCCCGTTCCGCTGACGGTCTACTGCGCGCAGAGCCAAAATCTGACGTATTACCTCTCCGGCACCACCGCAGATTCCGCCAATTCGATCTTTACCAATACCGCGTCGTCTTCGCCCGCGAAGGGCATCGGTGTTCAGCTCACGCGCAACGGTACCATCGTCCCCGCCAACAGCACCGTGTCATTAGGCACGGTCGGCACCTCTGCCGTGAGCCTCGGCTTAACGGCCAACTACGCACGAACCAGCGGACAAGTGACGGCAGGCAATGTTCAGTCAATCATTGGGGTGACGTTTGTTTATCAGTGATGTGGGAAAGCCGGGGATGGACTACATTTTGTCCCCCTGCCCCTGTGCCGCCGAAGGTCTCGCGAGGATGATGACGCCAGACCGCCAGCGTCTGGTGCTGCTTAATTCGCCGTCGCTGGATATCTCAACGCTTCCTGCACTGGCGTCAGCACGCCGGATCGTGGTGTTTCTTCCTGACGATCCCCTTTGGCTGCTCACCACGTTGCAGCAGGCGGCGCTTCTGCTGGAACAGGCCGCTGTCCCCCTGCCGATGCTTATCCTCAGCCGCTGTCCTGACCGTTGGTTGTGGCACACGCTGGAGCATCTTGTGACGCGTCGCCGTCTGCTGACGGAAATCCGGGCCGTCGCCTCAGATTTACCGACACGCTGCATTGCCGCGCTATTGCGCGGGCACGGGTTGCAGGATGTCCCTCCTTTGGGCCAATGCGCAGATAACCAGACGTTGATTTATGGCAAGCCGACAATCGGCCTCAGCAAACCGGAGCTCAACGCCATTGTGGATTTGCTGCACGGATACAACATCCCTGAACGGGCGCAACAGCGAGGCATAAGCCAAAAAACCCTTTATAATCAGAGAACTTCAGGACTTAAAAAAATGGCGGAACATTTCCCGCAACTGGCGACACACTTTCCCGGCAACCCAGAAACGCGGCTGAACAGAAGCGGTAGCGATGCGTTATCCGCCTTCGAACGTGAATTCGTCCATGCCATCCGTTGCCGGCAACTCTTTCCGGTGTTTCAACCGATTGTGGATAGCCACCACCGTTTACAAGGGATGGAAATACTCTCACGCTGGCGGCGCGAGGGTACGGTCCTGCAACCCGGCGCATTTTTGCCACAAATACGTGCTGAATACGCCTGGCAGGTGCTGACCGCTTTTGTTTTGCAGGAAGCGATACAGAAAATCAACCAGCATCCCGGGGAGTTTTATTTCTCACTTAATGTCCCTGCCGCCCTCGCCAGCCATGAATGCCTTCCACGAATGCTGGAAGCGGCGAAACAGCAACTGGTGTCGCCACAGCAAACGGACAGACTGGTGCTGGAATTTGCTGAGACCATCGAGTTCAGTCAAAGGGGAAAAACCGCCGCGAACATCGACAAATTAAAACGGCTCGGCTTTCGGATTATGCTCGATGACTGTTTCTCACAAGGTAGCGTGATGTTTCCGGTCAGGCAGATCCAGTTTAACGAATATAAGCTGGATATGTGTATTATCAATGAGATGCAACGCGATCCACACGCGCTGGCGCTGATAAAAAGCCTGAACTATTACTGTATGCTGACCGGTAGTCGCTGCGTTGCCGAAGGGGTCGACAGTGAAGAGAAATTTACGATATTGAAAGCATTAGGTATCGATCGCTTTCAGGGATATCTCATCTCCCCGCCGGTAGGCGGGAATATGCTTGAACGGTTTGTGGACCGCTACATATCATTCTGATCAAACATGCTTTTTGACGAAATGATGGTCTCAATAAATTTTTTCTTATGGTCATACTTCAGCACATCGTCTATGTACATGATGCCGGTATCAAAAGAGGGAATGTTCTTCGCCAGATTGAGGCGACGCAGACCACGGTGACGCGCTTCGGCTTCCAGATGTATGGAAAGCGCCAGAATGCATTGCGTCTGTTTCGCCAGCGCAATAGCATTCGATACCGAACAGACTTCAAATCTGACCTTTTCTGGCGAAATAGGACAAAGCAAAGGATCGTTAAACTCTTCGTTTTCCGATTCATGCTTAAGAATGACCCACTCACAGTGATTAAGCTGCGCTTCGGTAATCTGCGGCACATACGCAAGCGGATGATCGCTCGCGCAATACAGGACAAACCGGGTCGTGAAGATGGGAAGGTAATTTATTGCCGCAATTCTGTTTTCCGCAGCGGGTATCGCCCCTAACGCAAGATCGCATTCGCCTTTCAGTAAATGCTGTTGCCCCAGTGCAGTATTACTGTTTTTGATCACCATCCGGATTTGCGGATACAGCCTCACATAGTCCTTCATCAGATGAAATAAGACGCCATGACTCCACGCGTGCCCGCACTCGATCACCAGTTGCTGTCTGTGGCTATGCTTTATCGCATCAATACTGAGTAAAGCCTGCTGGTAATTGCGATCCAGCAGGCAGGCATGCTGATACAGGCTTTCGCCATAAACCGTTAAGGAAATCTTTTTCCCCTCACGGAACAACAAAGGGATCCCCAACTCCGACTCGAGTCGTTGCATATTTTGGGTTAGGGTCGGTTGAGAGATAAACAGACTTTCCGCCGCCGAGGTAAAGGTCTTTTTATCTACCAGCACTTTGAACTGAAAAATTAATTTGTGTAAATACATTCGCCTCACCACGGTTTCCGGGATTGATGATGCCTGCCTGATGCGTAGCGATGAAGATAGACGGGAGCTCCGGCAAAATCGGGCTCCCGGATGAGTGAGGCATGCAGACTCAGTAGGGTTTATTGAACAGTCCGTAAAGTGCCGACTCATAATCACCGCTGTCATACAGCGCTTTCACCGCCTGCTTGGTGATGCTGCGCTGCCCGGAGATCGTTGCCAGATCCTGAAGGAATTTATCCCCTCCGGGGCAGGCCGCTATCTCAAGGAGCAATGCCCGGGTATCCGGATGCATATCAAGGCAGGCAAGAGAGCCTAAATACTGCTGCATCACCCGTTTGCGCATTTCATGTTCCTGTCGCACGAACTCCGCGTCAATATGCGCGTCGTCGACGGGGATCCCCAGACGCCGCCATTCATCTTCCGGAGCCTGCGCCTCACGCATTGCCTGCGACAGTTTGCGGATAAACAGCGCTTCACGTTCAGGATCGCAGAGCGGATGCTCCTGCTTCGCATCGTGAGCTAAATCGAACAGCAAATTGCCGTGCGCATAAGAACTGTAAAAACCGGCGGAACCCGGGATTTTCAGCACCGGTGTCTCACGGGTGAAGACAAAACCAGGATGCAGAGTGGCTTCCTGCAATTCAGCGAGATTAAACATCCTGCGCATGCGCATCGGCATCAGCGTGTACTCGTATAGCGGGCTATTTTCCGGCGACTGGCTCCCTCTCATATAGACATAGCGACCATCGGTGATCGACACATGCGCGCCGAAATAGCCAAAAATAGCCTCTGATTTAATCGGCATTTGTCGCGCTATGACCGGAGACAATGCCTTGCCTGTCATGTTGTGCGTTTTCTCAATGCCAAACGCCTCCAGCAACGTCACCGCCAGATCGTGCATCTGCGCCAGTTGGGTTCGCGACTCGCCAGCCCGTCGACTTCTGGGATCCCAAATAAAGAAGGGGACATGCGCAATCTCGTTATACACCGGCATAACGCTTTTCCCCGACCACTCTTTTTCACCAAACATAAAACCGTGGTCGGTATTCACAATAAGCATTGTGTCCTGCCACAGATGATGTGCGTCGAAAAAGTCCAGCACCTGGCCAAGATATTCATCGCACATCAACATCAGCGCCTGATAATGCTTTTCACCGTTCACCACTTTCTGCGGATTATTGATCCTCTCTGTCGAACTGTATTCCGGCCAGTCGTCAGGGTTATTGACCAGTTCAGGATCGACCATGCGCTTGAAGCGATCCGGCACATAAAAGGGCTCATGCGGATCAAAACTCTCTATTTGCAATAACCAGTTATCCTGCTGATAGTTTTCCGCCAGGAAAGCCAGCCCGGCCTGATAACAGCGCGCCTGCGGGAAATCTTTCTCTTCACGCATATAACTGCGGTTAATCTGATCGTGCTCGATCATATTACGGCGCAGCGGTTCGGCGTTTTTCCATGAATCCAGTTCACGGGCGCCGTCGAAGCCAATCTTCGCTTTCCAGAGATCCCCCTCCTGCCCGCGCATAAACTCATAACTGCTGTAGCGATTATGGTAGGTCGCCCCGCCATCTTCCCAGTAGTGCTGATGGTCGGTAATTAAATGGCAATAGACGCCGTGCTTTTTAATGATTTCAAAAATAGAGTCATCAAAGGGTTCCAGCGGCCCCCAACTGCGATGCAGGAAATTCAGCCGTCCGGTATGCAAATCGCGTCGGGCTGGCATGCAGGGCATTGAGCCAACATAGAAATTATCAAAACGAACGGTTTTCCCCTCCAGTCGTTTAAAATTAGGCAGAGGAAATGCGTCGGCCTGATAAGCCGGGAGCTTATTACGACGCAGGGTATCAAACATCAGCATAACAACTTTCATATTACTCCCCATCCCCGAGCAGTTTCATGCAGATCGCCTGATGATTTTTTTTGTTCAGGGTATAAAAAATCATCGAAAACAGTGACAGGAGTTGCCCGCAAACCGGCGTCAGGACCATCAAAATAAGCAATCCATGTAATGTTCCCGCCGTTTGCGCCTGCGCGCCGGGTAGATAACCAATAAGATCAAGGACGCCGCCCAGCACAAAGGCACCCAGCGCAGAACCAAATTTGTTGGAGAACGTTAATGTGGAGGAGGCAATTCCGGCGGCATTCTTTTTCGTTTTCCAGCGTAATTCATCCGCGCAATCAGTGACCATCATCCAGGTAATCAGCGACCCGCCCTGACAAAACGCCATCACGCAGGCGAGAAGTATCAAAGTAAAGGTGACATTTTCAGGCGAGAAGGTGAGCCAGAGTATCAGCGAGGGAACCATGGCAATAAAACAGATGATCACAAATGCCGTTTTATTTCCATAGCGAGATACTAACCACTTAACCAGCAGATATATTGATGCGCCAAACAGCATATTCAGTAATGCTCCCGTCGCAACCAGCTTTGTATTGTGGAGAACCCACGTATAAAACTGAACGGTCACCCCGGCGGTAATCGCTAAGGACAGCGTGTTCGCCGAAGAGGCCAACGCCAGGCATCCCAGTGAACGACTACGAAAAGCCAGCGACAGCTGTTTGAAAACGGCCACCACAATATTCTGCTGTTCACCCGCCGGGTCGGTCTGTAATCCCTTTTCATCGTGCACAATACGTTGCCAGTTATCCTGTCTACGGGCGCCGTAAGCGCAAATCCAGAATCCCAGCGTGGTCACGACCCCAAATAAAATGCCGAGGTAGTGATAGCTATGAAAATCAACCACCACATTACCCGTCGCATCCCGGGTCTGGCTGAATGCAGATAAAATATAAATGCCGCCCGCGCTGACGATAAACTGGGCGATAATCCCGGTAAATTGCTTGAATAACACAATATTACTGCGTTCATTGACCTTGTCTGTAATGTAGGCCGTTAATGAGTGGTACGGGATATTCGACACGGTAGAGACAAGGGAGTAGAGCATATAAACGCAGGCGATATAAACCACCCTGCCCGTCGCGGAGAAATCCGGAGAGGCAAAAACCATCCAGGTTGTAAAACCCAGTACCGGTGCTGATGTGATTATCCAGAAGCGGTATTTACCCAGTCGCGTCCGGGTTCTGTCACCCATCGCGCCCATCACCGGATCGATAAACGCATCAATCCCCCGTGCGGCAAGCGTGATGGCGCCCACCGTGGCCGGATTCACACCATAGACATCAGAAGCATAGGTAATAAAGAAAACCAGCATCGCGTAAAAACTGAGGTTGGAGGCAAATCCGCCCCCCATTGCGTAGCAGAGTTTGTCAGAGACCGTCAGACGTTCCATTTTATTATCCTTGTATTTTGTATGGCCTCCTTATTGTTAAAAAAGAGAGACTCGGGACGACAATTGTTTGCATCCTGAACCTATAGTAAAAACCTATAATCCCCCGCGCCTGCGCATCGCGTGGGTAAATAATATTTTGTAATTATTCAGTTTTTATTCCGCAACCGTAACCGGCATTGATTAAACACGCCGCTGGACAATATTCATATTTGTGACCCTGGTTCAATTTCCGCCACCGACAGTACGGGTGGCGCAATGGCCTGACATTGGCCCACACTCTGTCTTTACGCTCCTCTGTTCGTGATGTCTGGCATCCGATTGTGCCGCCCGGCTCAACAAACCTTCGGGGCCAACTTGACGGTCATGCCATGAACCTCAGTCCTGGCGTTTTTATACACAATTTGACATAAGGACAGGAAATATCGACTGTTGTGGGGTAAGTCCATTTTGTCAGGTAACGAGGCAGGCTATACTCTTTCAAACACTCATCTCAGAGGCAGCAACTGGCGTGAAGGATATGTATTACAACGATGAAGGGATCAATGCGTTAATCCAGAATGAACTGAATGCGTTCATTAAGGACTACAAAAATACGATCTACGCATATGCGATTATGAACAAGAAAGATCCCTCGCAAATGCAGATTATCAATAATAATCCTGAGTGGTTTAACATCTATCTTGAAAGAAAATACCAGTTTATTGACCCTGTTATTATTAGGGCTTTAAGCAGTGTTGAAGATTTTTTCTGGGAGAACAAGGTGCTGCTGGCGAACGGTTATAACCTGACGCGCATTTTCAGTGAAAGTTCTGAACACAATATTTATCAGGGTCAGACGTTTCCCCTGCATGACTATCTGAATAATCTTGTCGTATTATCCATCATCAGCCAGAAGGATTCGGGGATAGAGATGGAAGCCTGCCGCGCGCACTTCATGCATTTTCTCATTCAGTTACATCAAAAGACCCTTAATCTTTACAGTAAAGTGCATCAGAAAAAGAACGTTTTTTTGTCACCGCGCGAACGACAAATTTTGAAGTGGGTTAGTGCGGGTAAAACCTATGCCGAAGTCTCGGTTATATTGTCAATTGCAGAGCGAACCGTGAAATTTCATATGAGCAATGCAATGAAAAAGCTGGGCGTAAACAACGCCAGGCATGCGGTTAAACTTGGAATGGAGCTCAGATTACTGGATAACTGAACTCCGTGCGGGATTACAGACGGCGAAGTTGTTGAAGTATCTCGCGGAGCCAGTGGCTGGCCTTATCTTTGCTGATGATGCTCTCAATTGCGCTTTCACTCGCCGGCATAAAAATATAGTAGATAGTTTCACCTTTCTCAGAAAGTCCTTTCTGAATCACGTCAATTTTCCAGTTCGCATGCCGGAAAATGGCATACATACCGCGACTGGCAACGGCGAACATGCCCCGATACTGTTTCTTCATGCAATAGACAATCATTGCCAGAAACAGTGCCTTACTGGCGGGCATCCCACGAAGGTTTCCGCAATCACGTCTCTCTTTATCTAAAAACAGGCGGCTCACTTCACAGCAGGGAATATCCGTAGGGAGCGTAATATTATCGAAGTACTCATGGAATATTTCGCTGATCATCGTCGGTTGCGTGGCATCGATAAATCGGGCGCCGCACAGGATTTCTCCCTCATGCATCCCTAACAGGTAAGTCGTGTTTTCGTTATCAAATTGATCCTTTTCCAGGCCATCAGTACATTCTACTTTCCAGTTGAGCCGCTCACGAAATGTTCGGTTTCTCAGGCGGTAGAGTTCAGTGGCAAAACCTGACGGCAACTCATCGCGATCAAGCAAAAAAAACTCAACAAAAGAGTTCATTTATTCATTCCTGATAATAACATTCCGAAATTATTATCCCCTGTCTTTTAGGACAGCTTTTTTTCAGGTCGGGTCTTCCTTATACTTAAAAAATACCTGACTAATAGCGCTCGCGGCACATACTAGTCAGGCGGTCAAAGACCAACGTAACACCAGGGATAAATCCACCCGAGATTATCTAACATTTAGACTCCCGGGTACAGAATGCAATAAGCACTTAATCAATAAAAAACTATTAAAACACGACAAATATCAAATATTTTACCTTATTATATTGCCCCTTGTATTTTCAAGGGGTAATATTTAAGGTTGAGTTAACTATTAAGCTCAATGCTGTTCCTCGCTCGATCACATCCTTTTACATCACGCGCCATTTTCTCTTTCTGTCCCTCTACCTCCATCCTTATTTCTCTCTTGTAAGAAAATAGTCCTGTTTGCAAAGATTGCGTGAGATCAGCGGAAGTTACGCTTCCGTAAGATGGTCGAATTTTATCCTTCCGATGAATAATCTCGCAGAACGTGCGCAACGCGGATGCGGTAAAAAGAGAATATCGACTCCCGGCCTTCCCTTTGCGCTGCCCGGTGTTTCATGTTGCTCTTCCACACCGCGACGGCGTCTTCACTCTCCCACCAGGAAAGCGATAAAATCTTCCCTTCCGTACTCAGGCTTTTGAAACGCTCAATCGAAATGAAGCCCTCAATATTAACAAGTTCGTTCCTGAGTTCAGCGGCAAGCTGTAAATATCGCTCCTGCTGAGTCGGTACTGCATCCGCTTCAAAAATCACCGCTATCATAACAATCTCCTGGGTTAGCATTTCCGCTACTTTAGCGGTAAGTACCGGGCAATACTTCGCTGAAGACCGAATCATGCCTGGTTAGGGATCATGACGGCACATCCGCATTGAGCTTACTGTAGAACCCCTGTTCCAGTTTCGTTTCCAGTATTGACTGGACCTCAATCGCCAGGTTTTTATAGAACTCAGACAGTTCATCATCCTTACAGAGCAGGACAATTTTGCGGCGTTCTTTGCGATTGTTGATCCGGATGATCTTCAGCGAGTCAGTAAAGGCGGGAAGTGTGGTAATAAACAGCGGCGTGGTCAGCGTCCATCCGTAGCCGCAGGAAATTAATTTCAGAATGTCATCAGCATTATCCATTTCAAACTGGATAGACGGAGACAGGTTATTCCATTTCAGCCAGTTGAGCGTCTGGATGCCGGTCGGCGTATTGCGGGTATAGGCGATGTAGTCCCTGTTTTTACACAACTCTTCCAGCCGCGTTTCCGGCCAGGCTTTGGGACAAACGCACAGAAACTCCTCTTCAATCAGCGGGTACATTCTGACATTAGGCGGCATCTCGGTATGCAGCATCGTGATGGCCAGGTTAATGCTGCCCGTATTCAGCGCAGAAAGCAGCCCCGATGCTGTACCGGTAACCTGGAAAATATGTTTCACCTGCGGTTGCAGGAAGGTCAGGATATCCAGGCCGATAGATTTACCGATCGAATCCACAAAGCCGATTTTCAAATGTGAAATATGCCCGTGACTGATCGCGTTGATATGTTCCTGCAGATAAACACCGCTATCGATAATCTTTTTTCCCAGCGGGTACAGCGCCTGCCCGGCTATCGTCATCTGAATGGGTCGCTGTGAACGGTTAATCACTTCAGTCTTTAAGCCATTTTCCAGATTCGCGATCTGCTGAGAAATCGAGGATTGAGTCAGGTTGAGTTTCTTTGCCGCAGCGGTAAATGACCCCGTCTCAATGACTGCTAAAAACGCCTGTAACTGCTTAAAATCGAAGTTAATATCCTTCATTACCGCCTCTACTATTACATTTTTTAATAATGAGTATTTATCTTTTCAATGCTTTTTTTTCTTTGAGCCACTTCAAATTATCTGTACTGCCAGCCAATTAAGGTAGCGATACACCTTAATACAGGAAGAGACATAACGATGCGTGAAGAAAAGGATCTATTAGGAACGTTAATGGTGCCGGAGGAAGCCTACTACGGTATTCAAACGCAACGGGCGGTACTGAATTTTTCAGTTTCGGGGAAAACGGTCGGGGACATTCCGCATTTCCTGTGGTCAATCGCCGCGATAAAACAGGCGGCTGCTCAGGCCAACGCGCAAATTGGCGCGTTGGATCAGCAGAAAGCCGCCGTCATCGTGACGGCGTCGCAGGAGGTGATGAACGGCGATTTTGACGCCCATTTCCCGATTGATATTTTTCAGGGCGGCGGCGGCACCTCGACCAATATGAACATGAATGAAGTGGTGGCTAACCGCGCGAATGAACTGCTCACCGGCGTACGGGGATATGATGCGATTCACCCAAATACGCACGTTAATATGGGACAGTCGACCAACGACGTCATTCCTGCGGCGATGAAAATGACCAGTCGCATGAATATCAAGCATTTGCTGGTGCAACTGGAAAAACTGGAAGCCGTACTGGCGGATAAAAGCCGTGAGTTTGCCGACAAAGTGAAATTAGGCCGCACCTGCTTACAGGATGCGGTGCCAATGACGTTTGGCCAACAGTTTGGCGCCTATCGCACACAGGTCAACCGGCTTAGGGAAAAACTGGCCGAGGTCAACGAGGAGGCGCTGTATTTACCCCTGGGAGCGACGGCGATTGGTACGGGGTTGTCCACCCATGAGGGATATCTTCCGGCGGTGTATCAATGGCTGGAGACCCTCACTGGCGAGCCATATCGCCCGGAAGCGGATTTTTTCGATGGTCTGCAACACGGTGATTTCTATATTGAATTCTCCGCACAGCTCAAGAAAATCGCCGCCTTTCTCTCTAAAATGGCGACCGATTTTCGTATTCAGGGTTCAGGGCCGCGCGCCGGTTTTAATGAAATTATTGTCCCTGCCGTGCAACCGGGTTCGTCCATCATGCCGGGCAAAATTAACCCGGTCATGCCCGAACTGATGAATCAAATTGCGTATCAGGTTATCGGTAATGACGTCACGGTAACCATGGCGGTTGAGGGCGGCGAGCTTGACCTGAACGTGTGGGAACCGGTGTTGCTAAAGGCGCTCTTCGAATCCTGCTCGTTACTGAGCCGGGGGATACCGCTGTTCATCGATAAATGTCTGAAAGATATCGCGATAAATGAAGAAGTGAGTGCTCGCTACGCAGAGGAAAGTACGGCGCTGGCCACCGTCGTGGCAACCCTGTTTGGCTATCAGGTGGGATCGCGAATTGCAAAAACCGCGTATCAACAGCAGTGCAGCGTAAAGCAGGTCGTGCTGGCAGAAAAACTGCTGACACCGGAACAGGCGGATTATCTGCTTGATCCGATGAATATGACCGATCCGCAAAAGAGTACGGCAGCGATTAAACGTTATCAAACAGAAATGAATATGTCGTAATCATCTGTTATCGAGAAATAAGCGTTAACTGCAGGTAATGAATATTCCCTATTCATTACCTCGCCCTCTCGTTGCCGATAAATAAAATATAACAAAGAGCAGGTTAATTATATGGTGATATTACATGTCGTTTTATTACTGGGAACCATCATGCTTGCCGCCCGCTGGGGCGGAATTGGCGTCGGGTTTGCCGGCGGGATCGGATTAGCGATTTCGGTATTTATTTTTGGCGTTCCGGCAGGTTCTCCACCTGTCGACGTGATGCTGATTATTCTGTCTACCATTGTGGCGCTCTCAGCCATGCAACAGGCCGGCGGAATGGATTATCTCGTCACCCTGACCGAAAAATTACTGCGCCATAATCCCGGCTATCTTAATATTCTTGCCCCCACCGTAACGTTTATTCTGACGGTACTGTCCGGTACTGGTTATACCGCCATGTCGGTGATGAACGTGATTCAGGAAGTGGCGAAAGACAACGGTATCCGACCCAGCCAGCCGTTAAGCTCTGCGGTTGTGGCTTCGCAACTCGGGATTACCGCCTCCCCGATCTCTGCCGCCACGGCGATTATGTACGGCACCGTTGAGGTGATGGGCGTGAGCTTCGGCGACGCAATGCTGATTATCCTGCCCACCGCGTTATTTGCCATGCTGATCGCGGCGTTCATTGCCAGCAGACAAGGTGCCAAACTGGCCGACGATCCTGTGTGTCAAAAAATCATGCAGGAAAATAAAATTGTGCTGAATAAACAGGCCAGCCGCCCTATTCCCGCCAGAGCAAAATCCTCGGTTGCCATATTTCTGGTGGGAGTGGTCTTCGTGGTCTGTATGTTGCTGTTTAAATCCCTGATTGGGCATACCATTAATTCCCGCGACTTAATCATTATTACGATGTTTGTCGTGTCCACGATCATTATTTTCACCTGCAAGCTGGACATGAAAGAGCTGAAGAACTCACCGATATTTAAATCCGGCGCGGAATCACTGGTGGTGGTATTAGGGATTGTCTGGCTGAGCAGCACGCTGATCGGTGCCCATATCGATGAGATTAAAATGGAAGCCAGCGACATATTACGCGCCTGGCCGTTCTTACTGGCGGCGGTATTTTTCTGTACCAGCGCCATGCTGTTTAGCCAGGGGGCAACCAGCGCATTGCTGATGCCTATCGCCGCCTCCATCGGAATTAGCCCGGAGGCAATATTAGCCAGTTTTGTCGCGGTCAGCGCACTTTATATCACGAATATTTACCCGACAACCGCGTTTGCGATAGCCACTGATGATACGGGTTCATTTCTCAGTTCGCGCTGGAATGGCTCAAAGATCGTTAATCACCCCTTCTTCCTGCCGGGATGTTTATCGATTATCTTCTCGGTACCATTTGGCTTTTTACTGGCACAGATGATTTTGTAATGGCGAAGACAGAACAGACCTGCCGTTGGCGGCTTTCTCTATCCCCCACGACATCACCAACGTAACCGTATTAAATATGTCGTGATGAACAGCAGAACAGGTTGAGGTTAATCTGTTCTGCTATTCATCCATATGTTAGTTATTCGGCAACTACTGGTATGTCATCGTAAAAGACAGTACGCCATTAGCCGTCCCTGTGGTGATGTGATCGCCCGTCTGGTAGTAACGCGCCTTAAGCGGGACCGTGAAACCGCCCCCTGTGCTCGATGTCCCAGCCGCCACATCGGAGCCCAACCTCATTGGCTGGTTGTTATAAAGCAGTTGGATCCCGACCCCTGTGGCGGCGTTACTCCCGCTGGTCGTATTGATGACGCCTTTCGTTGCGTCATTAATATCGCCTTCCATCCTGACGCTGACGGCGGTTCCGGCATTGCAGGTCATCGGCAAATTGAATGACTGGGTATATGTCTCTCCCGGCGTCGTTCCTTTGCCATTAAAGGCGTTTTTATCAACCTCTTTCATATCGACAGGGATGGATGCCGTGGTCAGTTTGCAGGCTGGCGTGGTCACCGTGAACGCATTGATATTGACTGCGGCTTCTGGGGATTGCCAGAGCAGCGAGTTATTCAGCAATATCAACGACCCCACCATTCTTGCCGATATCGTACCAGAACCGGTCTCCGTCGCCGTTTTATAAAATGTCACCGTGACCGAACCATTCAATCCGGGACTTATCATTCCCGTGGTATTTTGACAAAGCCTGGCGGTGTTAATATCGCCCCGAATCGTATTCGCCCCCGTTACGGCGGCATTCCCTCCGGCACACTTTGCCGTCGAGCCGGAAATCGCATAGCCAATACCGTCAACGTTGGTTTTATAGACCCGTACCCCATTGACCATCGAATCGAAGGTACCTATCGCCTTTACGCCAAATGTTTGATTGGAAATAACCCCGTCCGCTGAATCAAAACAACTGAACGCATTCACTGTCGGCGTCATCATCTGCGTACCAATAACGGCCCCCACCGGCAGATCCCTGGAGATAGTGATATTCTGCGGCGATAAGGTTGTTGATGGCGTGACCGTCGAACAATCCCACGCCAGCGTAGTCCGTGAAAACAGTCCCAGAGCTACCCACAATAAACTCACTATAATTCGATTCATCTTACTCTCCACTTACCTGCACTCCGCGGTGACGTTATGCGTTTTGTCAGAAGCCTGCGCAATCTGATAATGTGCCAGACAACTTTCCCCAGCCCAGTTCACCACCACGGAGCCTTTTTCCGGTGCACCGCTAAACCAGACTCGCTGACGATCGTCAATAATCCCTTCTGGTGTATTGTCGCGATGGTTAATTGTTGCCGTCGCCCCAAACGGAATCGTTTTGCCCGTCAATTGCAGCAGGATTCGGTAGCCGGTAACGGTCGGGAAATCGGCCAGGGTCAGCGCGCCTTTTGTTGGTACGACGGTCTGCGTGTCATTCAACACATCCGTATTGTTGTTCAACCTGTCGGTATTTAGCGTCAGACTGTTCTGTCGATATGGCGCAACGTACGGCACAACGGCAAAACCTTTACTGTCTGTGTAAATGCCGCTGTTATTCGCCACTTTCACATCAGCGGCATTCTCGGCCTTCACCAACGCCATTGTCTCGCCAAGAGGTTGAGTCGCGGAGACGCCATACGGATGAACCACCAGTCCCCCCATTGCGCCAACCGAGACCTGACGATTATCGCGAGAGTAGTTATAACCAAGCTGATATTCACCATGCCGGCCCTTATAATTCGCCGACGCACTGCCCGTCACATCTGCACCCTTACTGTTGTATCCCTGCTGTACGTTCCAGTTCAGATTGTTGTCTTCCAGCGCGGTACCGGACAGCCCAACCTGTGAAGTGGCGTCGCCTTTTTTATTCGCGTTTGCCGATAGCGTCATCCAACTGTTTGGCAAGAAACGTGAGAACGGAATCTGCATCGTAAAAGAGACGATATGATCGTTGTCGTTGTGCCAGGGACCACGGGAATAGCTATAGTTCAGGCCATAATTAATATTGTTAATACTGGTGTTGTAACCCAGACTGACGTTACGCTCGGTATCACCGCCCCAATAGTCCTGGTGCCAGGCCGAAAGGTTGATATTCCCGAAATCGCCAAGCTGCTGGTTCAATGTCACCTGTGCCTTACTGCGTTTGTTACGCTGATAACGCCAGTCATTGCCTTCCAGAACGTTATCGCTCGCCATCCGGTATTTATTGACATCACCATTCGCTTCCTGAAAATCATGAAAGCCGGAAGAGGAATACCGATATCCCATCAGACTCAGCGAGGTGCCCGTTGATGAAAAATCTTTGGCATACTGCGCGCGAAGCGAGATACCACCTTCCGTTTTGCCTGGCATCTGCGTATGAGCAAAGGTAGTGTCAAAAGAGAACGAACCGAAATCGCCCAATCCTTTGCCGATACCAATAGCCCCGGCCTGGTAATCTCTCGACGCCAGCGTGCCGCCATATATTGTGGTGTCCCACGGCAACCCGTAGCTCATTGTGGTCTGAAGAAAATCCGGTTCTTTATCTGTACTGTTTGATGCACGATATTTTCCCACTGCCAGAGCATATTTAAACTGGCCCTCACGCTGCATGATCGGCACAGCCGAAAATGGCTGAATAAACTGATGCACCGAACCATCTGCCTCACGCACAACCACGGTAAGATCACCGCTGGCAGCAGTAGGATAGAGATCATCAATCACAAACGGGCCTGGCGGAACATAAGACTGCCAGATAATATTCCCGCCCTGACGAATGGTGACTTGTGCGTTACTTTGCGCAATGCCACGGACTACAGGCGCAAACCCCCGAACGCTTTCCGGCAACATGGTGTCATCCGAATAAATTTGCGCGCCACGGAAGTGAACACTGTCGAATACACCAGACTGCGTATAACCATCCCCCATACTGAACTGGCTTTTCAGCACTTTAATATCACGCTCCAGTGACGTGCTGAGGGTATTCCAGCGCCCGTCCCCTTCGTTATTGTTATATGTCGAGTAATTACGCAACCGCCAGGGACCGACGTTAATCCCACTACGCAGGTTTAGATAGCTGTCATTACGCGAATCTCCCTTGCCATGGCTGTTGGCAGCAGAGAAGTTATAATTCAGGAACAGCATATTCAGTCCATCGTCCCACTGTTCCGGTGCAACGGAGCCGCGTGGATCGCGCTGCATATATTCTTGCGGCACCGAAATATCCAGACGCATCCCATCAAACTGAAAATTGAGTTGGCTCCCGGGGAGTAACGCACCAATATTATCGATGGTCGCGGAATCCTCCATACTCATCCAGTCAGGCTGTGCGTTACGCTTCACACCCCATTTCACGAAATCGGCGTAGGTTAAGGATGGTGCCAATTCACTCTCTTTACCCAGAAAGCTGATATCACGAGATTCGATATAATTTCCGTTCAGATAGACATCAATGTGATAAATACCGGGAACCTGTCCGTCAGTTTTGCTGAAACGGGAGATATCAATATCACGTGGAATATTCCCTCGGGTTTCAATGAGATCGGGTGAAAAATAATCCTCAGCCAACACGGTTGATGCTTGTGTAAACAGATAGACCATGACTGATAATTTCGTTAACGTTGCAAAACCTGAAACCGTATTGAGCTGGAGCATAAGCATTTAACCTACATTTTAACTTTTTGTTCAGTCGTGACGCCTCCAAAATCATTAATCGCACGCCACGATACGTCACCGCCGTTTATCCCCGATAGGGGTAGCGTGACGGTTTGAAATGGTAATACCATTGGAGGCTTAGTGATCGTCTTGCCGTTCACCTTTATTTCATTGAGCGACACGCTATAAGGCGTTGGATTATTTACAGTTAATTTCCCACCCTCACGTGAAAAAATTAACTGCTGGTATGCCAATGACGGATCGCCTTTTAACCCGGTGGGACGATAAAACAGCTTCATTTTGCTTTTTACCGCGATCAACAATTCATTTTTCGCATCCGGTGAGGATGAGGGAATCGCTTTGATATTCAGCCAGTAAACGCTTTCTCTGTCGGTTGGTAAGTTATTTTCAGCCAACATGACGCGAACAGAGTTCTGCGCATTTGGATTTAATTTAAACAAAGGTGGTGTAGTAGTGAATTCGCTACCACTCTCATCACCATTTTCACTTTTACTCACCCATGACTGAATTAAATACGGTTTATTGTCCGGATTTTTAACACTGATTGCAGCCTGACTGGCATTACCATTATAAATAAGACGAGTACCGCCTATTTCAACACCACTAATTGCCGCTGTTGAGATAAATATCATCCCTATAGCAACCGTGTTATATAATTGCTGAAACATGAGAATTCCTGCTTAATTACTCAGGGCCACGAGTGGCCCTGCTTTTACTGATAAGTTACGGTGAAAGAGGTTGACGACTTGGCCGACCCTGCTCCGACAACGCCTGTGGCCATATATTTCGCGAAATAGGTCAACGTATTGTCGATGTCTTCCTGCAATGCCACGCTAGCCGAAGAAGTACCGACCGGGATCAATGTCGCGCTGTCCTGTTCATAAATAGCGACGCCAACATTTGTCGCAGTCTGACCTGTGGTCAACGCCAGAATCGAAGGGTTAGTCGTATTGGTGGTACCGTCAAATCGAACACTGGCGCTGGTTACACTTGCCGGACAGGATTTCAGCACAATGTTGAAGCGCTTAGCGGCAGCTGTTGCACCACTTCCACCAGAAAATGCCGCCGTTGAAACGGTTCCAAGCTCAACGGGTTGTGAAATCGCGGAAGGATCCACCACACACGCCGTTCCCGTAATGGTTCCGTTAAAGTTAATTACGCCATCGGCTGCATATGTCGCCTGTAGAGCAGACAGCGATAAAATCGCAGAAATCAGTGCTAATTTTTTCATATCGTAAAATCCTGATAGTTAAGTTAATATTTAATTAAAAGCGTTGATGTTAAAAACAATTATTTCTGCACTCACCTCCTCTGCATATTCTCGTTTCCCGACATTAACGCAACAATTTATGTAAGGTCAGGCTCATGAACACAGGGTTTGCACATTCTTATTCGCGCGATATTTCGATACAGAGATACACGATTACCGAGTTGAAGTTTAAATATCAGACTGCGACGGTGTGCATAGAATGTCTTCATCGACATGCCCAATAACTCACCAATCTCATTCGCCTCCATTCCTTTTTGTATACAATCAAGAACTTCACTTTCCCGGAATGAAAGCGTGTATTTCACCCGATAAGCATACCTGGAGTCATTGACAAACAGGCATGAGAGGATTTCATTTATCCGGCGTCTCTTATCAATGAAAGTTATATCTCTCAAATGGCATAACGCGTAGTAGTCGAGATCATTGGTGATAAATGCAATGATCTTCCTGCCAGGAAACAAATACTCTGTACTCCGTTGAAGGAGCGACTCATCGACATCGACTATAGTGTAATTTTCATCAATTAACTCCGGCGTTAACAACGCACTTATGCCGACAATAAAAAAATAATCATCAGAAAAAACGGAGTCTGACAATTTCATAGAACTTCCCTTTTCGACACTTCCTGCTTGCTGTTTTAACGTCTGTAAGTCGCCACATGTTTCGCTGTAAAATTTACAGAAAATAATTCAGCATGACATCACAAAAGTCGTGGATTTCGTAAGAAAACATAAAAACGATCGTTTCTACTATCTTTTTACTTTCAAAAGAACAACGATCCACACCTGGCTATTTTTGTCAAAACAAAAACCCAGAATATGCAACAAAAAACAGAATTAAACACTAGCTATATGGATAGGTTTGGTTTAATGATCCGGGCGTGTTTGATAGTTGAAACTTGTAATAAACCAAAACATGGATTTTTCTTAGGAAATATACCAGGTTTAATTAACTAATTTTATTCTGTTGGAACAGGGCTTATTTTACCTGGTTAACACAGGAGCAACATCAGCGATGCCTTATTATTCTGTCAGGCACCGCCTACACATGTAGGAAGGAAAATTAAGGTGTGAATTTCTCGATTGCCTGCTCCAGCTCGTCCAGTAGTGTCTGGATATACTCAAGCTCAGCAGGCAGTTCGGTGACAGTCATTGCGTCCGGGAGTTTATCCTCCAGAGACTGTGAAGCCTTCATTAAAGTCTCAACCCCCAATAACTGAGCAGTCCCGTTAATGCGATGAATATGATGTTTAACCAGACGATAATCACCAGACTCACTGGCGTTATAAGCCGCCGTTAAATCACAGCGATTTTCTTCCTGCGCATCTTTTAATGCGCGAAGCATCAATGCCCGATTCCCTTGCGCCAGCATCGCCAGTCTTTCGAGATCAAATGCCGTGTCGTGGGTATCACTGACGCCGGAGAGTAAATGAGAGAGTTGTGACAACGTGATGGGTTTGAAAAGACAAGCATTCATGCCCGCCGACAGACAACGTTCGCGCTCGTGCTCCTGCGCCGTTGCCGTGAGCCCCCAGATGACAAGCGTCGTATTACTTTTTCTGACCTGGCGGGCAAGCTCAATACCATCCATAACCGGCATATTGAGATCGGTAATCAACAAGTCATAATTTCCTTGCTGAAGATAATGCAATGCAATCTCGCCATTGTCGGCTTCATCAGCGATGATACCCAGCGTCATAAGCTGACGTTTCAAAAGTAATCGGCTGAAAGGAAGGTCATCCGCGATTAATACCCGGAGTGTTGTTCCTTGCAATACTGGCAGAGGCGCGTCAACGTCCGCAACGGTAGGCGTGATATCAAACGACGTCTGGACTGGCAGGCTCAACGTAACGGTCGTCCCCCGATTCACCTCACTTTGCAGTTCGATTGTCCCTCCCATTTGCCTCATTAATCCCCGACTAATGGCTAATCCGAGCCCCGAACCGCGGTGATGTTCTCCCGCTATTCCCTGGCTAAAGGCGGTGAATAAACGACGTTGTTCTTCTTCGCTCATTCCCGGCCCAGAATCACGCACCGAGATCACCAGCGTTTGCTCACGCTTGACCGCAGAAATTCGCACATCACCACGTTCGGTAAATTTCACCGCGTTACCGATAATATTGGTGAGAACCTGCCCCAGTAATTGGGGATCCAGTCGCATCGCCTCGCGTGCCTCTAAACGAGAATCGTAACGTAGCGCGATCCCTTTTTGCGCCGCCAGCGCGCTGAATAATGCAATGTTGTCTTGTATCAGGCTGTCCGGATATTTCCACTGGGGAACGGTCTCTAATAAGCCCGATTCGATCTTCTCCAGATCGAGGATCTCGCCAATAAGTTTTAATAACGAACGTGAGGCCTGGGCCGCCTGGTCCACTGATGCTTTATCTTCCGGGCTAAACTTCGCAGGAGAAAATTGCAGGAGTTCAAGAAATCCCATAATGGCACTTACCGGGGTTCGTATCTCATGGCTCATGTGAGAAAGAAATTCCCGCTTCTCTTCATTGGCCCTGAGAGCCCGGTTTCGTTCCTCTTGCAGTAAGCGTTGAGAACGTTTTCTGATACGAACTTCCCGCACCAGATAGACTGCCCATAACAAGGTGCTGAGTACCAGTAACGACGCTAAGGTAGCCACCAGATAAAAAGGCCTGTTATATAATTCCCAGGTATCTATTTTGACATCCGGCAGACGAATCCATTTACTGACGATCTGCAGGACCTCTTTTTGCGGAATATCATCTAACGCTTTATCCAGAATTTGCCGTAACTCCGGCTCAGAGCGGGGCACCGCGAAACTGATTGCCGCGGGTTCTTCTCCGGTAAGCGGTATCCAGGAAAGCTGATCGGGATAGTAATGCTCGCTCAGATAACGCGCGGTCAGCTGATTCGAAATGGCGGCATCCACTTTTCCTGTTGCGACCAGATTCAATGCCACGCTGGAATTTTCCACCTCTTCCCACACAATGCCTGAATATTTCGCCTTCAGTGTGGCCAGTAAAGTGTGATCGGCGCTGATTGCAACATGGTTACCGGGCCGCAGCGCATGCTCTTTACTTTCCTCTTTTCTGATCACGGCCACGAACTGTGTGGTGATAAATGGATGCGTAAAAGAGAGATAATCTTCTCGGCTGAGATCATAGGTAGCTGCCTGCACAATATGCCAGTTACCTTTCTTCATCTCTGCGACCATCTCTTTATTCGATTTGACGACCACCGTCTCAAACTGAATACCCGTTTGTAAGCCAATCAAATTAAGGACATCGCCAACAATACCCCGCGTTTGCTGGCTTCCATCAACCATCGTGTAAGGGGCAAACCAGGGATTGATAATCACACGGAGTGTTTTGTGATTATTTAACCACTGCTTTTCGCGTGGCGTCAGGTCCAGAGGTTCAATCAGGAAGGAGAGATTGCCTTTATCAATCATCGACTGGGCAATTTGCCCATGGATGTTTTCATCAATTGCGCTAAGGGTATTGTTCACAATTTCCCGCAGCCGTTGCTGTGCGGGCAAAAATAAAAAGTAGCTCTTTCTCTGTGGCGCAGGCCAATACTTCACCGTTGTCAGCGCAAGACTGAACTCCTGGGAAAGCCAGGTGCTGGTCGTGAGTGAATCGCCGAAAAACCAGGCATTGCGCCCATTATTAACAGAATTCAGCGCTTCCTGGTAACTGCCATAGTTATCGATCTCGGCATCGGGAAAGGACTGGCGGATAAAATCGACATCTGGATAGTGATTAACAATCGCTACCCCCGTACGTTGTGCGCTCTGCAATGGCGCCATAACGTTGCCAAGAGAGGTGACTAAATTGGGCCAGGAATGAATCAGTGGCAGAGAAACCTGAACACTTGCTTCACGCCAGGATTGACTCTCCAGCCCGGTCAATACCATATCGACCTCTCCCTTTTTTAACGCCTCAACAGCGTCAGCCTGATCCGGATACGCCATCACACTTATTCGTGTATTAAGGGAATGTTGAATCAATGCCAGATAATCAGCATTCATTCCCCGATAACGTCCAGTCAGCGTTGTCATAACAAGCGGCGGCTGAACGGGCTCATAAACGGCGACTCTGAGACTTTTTTTCTGCTGCAACCAGCGTTTGTCATCCTCACTCAAATAAACCGGTACAGGCGATATATAATTGAATCCTGATAGTTCCAGCTCAACGGGAAGTCTTAGTTGTGCGTAAACAGCACGCCCGCCGATGGATAAAATAATGAGCACCGCCATCAGCCATTTATTTATCATCATGTCAGCTTATTCTGATGAGCAAACGAGAGCAGTTCGATTAATGATTTACAGCCGAGTTTTTCCATGAGCCGCGTTTTATAAGTACTGACGGTTTTACCACTAATATGCATCGCCTCACCAATTTGCGAATTGTCCAGACCGTTAAGCACATGCCCCATGACTTTCATCTCTTGTGTCGAAAGGGATTCCAGACGCTGCGCATCGGTGAGGATTTCGGAGGCTTCTTCGGAGAAAAATGGAAAATAGGTATACCCATTCTGTGCGGCATTAATGGCCGCCAGGATATTATCCATGTTCTGCTTTTTACTGATAAACGCGTTCGCTCCCGCCTGTGCACAGCGCTTGCTGAAGTAACGATCGTTTTTCGCTGAGACGACCACTAACACGCCGTGATAGTGATTCGCTCTGAGTTTCTCCACCAGCTCTACCCCATTGACGCCGGGGATCTCAACGTCAATAACCACAATATCCGCAGTCGTTTTTAGCAAACTCTTCAGCGCAATCGCCCCGTCCTCATACTCTCCGAGAACCGTAACGCGATCTTTCTCCAGTACACCACGAATAGCCATACGCGCCAGAGGATGGTCGTCCACGATAATTGCCGTGCGGGAACGCATTCCACTCATAATTCCCCCAAAGATCGTGATGTTCTAAACACGCTATGTCATTAATAATAGCGTAAACGATACGGTAGATTACCCTCTACATTAACCTTTGTCGTGCGGAGTACTTCACTGTTCTCATCACTTCCCCCACCCTGGCTGTATATATTTCACTGGATACTCACTCATATGCGATCGTGATGACTGAGGCTATTGCACATCATGAAGCGATGTTCTGAATGTTTAAAACCATGCCGTTGAATCCACTATCCTTACAAAAATGGAAAAGAAATTATCTGGCAATGTTAAAACGAGGCAGAAATTGGCGGGTCGTTTTAATCCTGATATTTCTGTCACCCTATGCAAGAAACGCATAGCGCGAAACATTCTGGCATTTTCCCCATATCCCTATGGCTGGTAAGGTCATTGAGTTCGGGCCACTTCTGGCCTGTCGCAACAAACACACATTATCAAAAAAAAAACGGGGTTCGCTATGGCGCAACAAGGGGAACAGGCGGCGCTGCCGCTTGCAACAGAAAAGGTCGGACTTAAGGGATATCTGGCATTTTTTCTGACCATCATTTTCTTTTCCGGCGTATTTTCCGGAACGGAAGGTTGGTGGCGTGTTTTTGATTTTAGCGTGCTGAACGGTTCGTTTGGTCAGATCGCGAATGGCGCGGCACAAACGACCGTCACCTTCCGGGGCGCGGGCGGTACGGGCGCAAAAGATGGTTTTCTTTTCGCGCTGGAACTTGCGCCGTCAGTCATTTTGTCACTGGGCATTATTTCTATCACCGACGGTCTTGGCGGATTGCGTGCGGCGCAACAACTGATGACGCCGATCCTGAAGCCGCTGTTGGGCATTCCGGGCATCTGCTCGCTGGCGCTTATCGCTAACTTACAAAATACCGATGCGGCTGCAGGTATGACGAAAGAACTGGCGCAGGATGGTGAAATCACCGAGCGCGATAAAGTCATTTTTGCCGCATACCAGACCAGCGGCAGCGCGATTATTACCAACTATTTTTCCTCTGGCGTTGCCGTCTTCGCGTTTCTGGGAACGTCTGTTATCGTCCCGCTGGCCGTGATTCTGGTGTTTAAATTTGTCGGCGCCAACCTGCTACGTATCTGGATCAACTTTGAAGAACGCCGTAACCCAACGCAAGGAGCACAAGCATGACCACTCAGGTACGCAAAAATGTCATGGACATGTTTATCGACGGTGCCCGCCGCGGCTTTACAATTGCCACCACTAACCTGCTGCCAAACGTGGTGATGGCGTTCGTCATTATTCAGGCGCTGAAAATCACCGGTTTACTTGACTGGGTTGGACACATTTGTCAGCCCGTCATGGCACTTTGGGGACTTCCTGGTGAAGCCGCCACCGTGCTGTTAGCGTCGCTGATGAGTATGGGCGGCGCGGTAGGCGTTTCCGCCAGTTTGCTCACTGCAGGAGCATTAAATGGTCACGACGTCACGGTTCTGCTCCCGGCGATATACCTGATGGGTAACCCGGTACAAAACGTGGGTCGCTGCCTCGGTACCGCCGAAGTGAACGCCAAATATTACCCCCACATCATTGCGGTATGTGCCATCAACGCATTACTGTCGATCTGGGTTATGCAGCTTATTGTTTAAAAAGGGAATTATCATGCCTGATTTATCCTTCGCAGAATTTACGTTACTGCAAGGTGCGCACCTTTATACCCCTGAAGATCAGGGGATTTGCGACGTGTTTCTCGCCAACGGCAAGATTATTGCCGTTGCACGCGATATCTCGCCTCACATTGTGCCGGATTGTAAGGTTATCAATCTCCAGGGACGGATCCTGTGTCCTGGCTTTATCGATCAGCATGTACACCTGATTGGCGGCGGTGGTGAAGCGGGCCCCACGACCCGAACACCAGAAGTCAGACTGAGCAGACTGACCGAAGCCGGGGTCACGACCGTCATTGGTTTGCTCGGCACCGACTCCGTAACCCGTCATCCGGAATCACTGCTGGCGAAAACCCGAGCGCTGAATGAAGAAGGGATCACCGCCTGGATGCTAACCGGCGCTTATCATGTCCCTTCACCGACGATCACCGGTTCCGTCGAAAAAGATGTGGCGCTGATCGATCGCGTTATCGGCGTAAAATGCGCCGTCTCTGACCACCGCTCTGCCGCGCCTGGCGATTATCAACTGGCAAACATGGCAGCAGAATCTCGTGTGGGTGGCCTGCTGGGCGGCAAACCGGGTGTCAGCGTGTTCCATATGGGCGACAGTAAAAAGGGGCTCAAACCGCTGTACGACATTCTCGAAAATAGCGATGTGCCGATGAGTAAGCTGCTTCCCACCCACGTAAACCGCAATGAGGCGTTGTTCGAAGAAGCACTGGCCTTTGCGCTCAAGGGCGGCACCATCGACATCACCAGCGGTATCCCCGATCCGGTTGCACCGGCTGAGGGGGTTGCTCGCGCAGTCAAAGCCGGTGTACCGCTTGCCCGGATAACGGTCAGTTCTGATGGTAATGGTAGTCAGCCGTTGTTTGATGATGCCGGAAAACTCACCGGAATTGGCGTGGCGGGCTTCGAGAGCTTGCTTGAAACCGTGCAATCGCTAATCAACGATTACGGATTTACCCTGACCGACGCACTGCGTCCGTTGACGACCAGTGTGGCTACCTTTCTTAACCTGTCCACTAAAGGCGAAATCGCCCCCGGTAAGGATGCCGACCTGCTGGTGATGACGCCGGAATTGTGTATTGAGCAGGTTTATGCTCACGGCAAACGCATGGTGGTTGACGGGAAAGCCTGCGTGAAGGGTACTTTCGAGTAAGCGCAATCGGTTGTCAGCCGTGTGAATGCCCGTAAAATGGCGCAGACAGACGGCTGACAGGTGATGATAAATGGATGTGAGTGGTGCAGGTTTGTATAACATTGAAACGAAATGGCTTTATGACTTTCTGACGCTGGAAAAGTGCCGAAACTTCTCCCAGGCCGCGATTATTCGTAATGTCTCGCAACCCGCCTTCAGCCGTCGTATTCGCGCCCTGGAAAACGCGGTCGGGGTTGAATTGTTCAATCGTCAGGTCTCGCCACTGCAACTCTCCGAACAGGGCAAAATCTTTCACTCTCAGATACGTCATCTGCTACAACAGCTGGAAAGTAACCTGGCTGAACTCCGTGGCGGCAGCGATTTCACACTGCGTAAAATTAAGATTGCCGCTGCGCACTCCCTTTCACTGGGGCTGTTACCCGGTATCGTCAGCCAGATGCCAACCCAGTTTACCTGGTCGGTTGAGGCGATCGATGTCGATCAGGCGGTCGATATGTTGCGGGAGGGGCAAAGCGACTTTATCTTCTCTTATTATGACGAAAACCTGCTCCAGCCACCGTTTGCCAATATTCACTTGTTTGAGTCACAACTGTTTCCCGTCTGTGCAAGCGATGAAAACGGAAAACCGCGATACACACTCGACCAACCCGCGTTCCCGTTGCTCAACTATAGCCAGAACTCCTATATGGGGCGGCTTATCAACCGAACGTTAACCCGCTATACCGAGCTGAGTTTCAGTACATTTTTTGTCTCTTCGATGAGTGAATTGCTTAAGCAGGTTGCGCTGGACGGTTGTGGAATCGCCTGGCTCCCGGAGTATGCGATTCGTCAGGAGATTCGTAATCGACAGCTCATTGTGCTGAACCAGGACGAGCTGATTATTCCTATTCAGGCTTATGCTTACCGGATGGATACGCGGATGACGCCCCTGGCGGAGCGGTTCTGGAAAGAACTGCACCATCTGCATACTGTCCCCTGAGCGCAATTCAAACGCAGGCAACCTGCTGCACAGGCTCATCCATCTGCGTATCTGGCCATGACTCATACCAGCGAATGGCGGCGTGTACCAGAGACGCGGTTGAGTCAATAAACCGGCACCCAAAATTGCTCTCATGCCCGGCCACAATTAACGGGATCTCGGTGCAGCCCATAATAATGATCTGCGCACCATGGGAAATCAGTCGCTCAATTTGTGGAAACAGCAACCTTTGCGCGGTGGCTTTATCTCCGCTTTTCAATGCGTAAATTGCCTGCATCACCTGCGCCTGCCCCGCCTCTTCCGGCTGAATCAGTGAGAGCCCCTGCGCAGTCATTTTTTTCTGGTATAACCCTGTCGCAAGCGTGGCGTTTGTTGCCAGCAGGCCGACGCGAGTCACGCCGGGAGGAATTTCACTCAGCGTGGCATCCAGAATGCTGATCATTTCCGCCTTTGCCACTGCCCGTAAATCATCAAACCAGTAGTGTGCGGTGTTACAGGGTATGACGATACACTCAGCCCCTGCATCTTCCAGCATATGCAGATAACGCTCCAGATAGTGCAAGGGAGAGGGGCCGCCAGAAAGCAGACAGGCTGTACGATCGGGAATGTCCGGGATTGAGCTAACGATGAGCGGGATATGTTGCTGATCGCAGTTGGCGCTGCGCAATTCAACAAATTTTTCCAGCATGTCCGCCGTTGCTGCGGGCCCCATGCCGCCCAGAATCCCAATGGTATGTTTCATCATCTGCACCGTGCTTTCTCTGTCATTTCAATTGACACTATCACCTTGATGCTTATGTAAAAAATGCCATTTTCTAAGCAGCTATGCGTAAAAGTTATCACCTGACAGACGCGAATCGGTTTACACAGACTACTGTCTGCGCTCCCGGGCACCAACGACGTACCGGTTTCTGTAGCCTGCCTCACTAAACAGTGACTAAACAGCGAACACCCCGTTTCGGTTTTGTAACACGCGCCCGGAAATTAGCGATACCCGCCACAAAATTCACATATCACTCATCTTGATGAAAGGAAGCATATTGCATTTGCACAGTGAGTCGGATAGCGTCTGTAACGTTACACTAAAACGTTACAGAAAACAGAATCAGCGACTTTTTCGTTAAACCAGCTGGCTGCGTCCACCTTGCCAGATGGCGTTATCACGACCTCTACACTGTGAGAAAGGATAATCATGATGAAAACAACCCCGTTTCGTTCAGCCAGACGTTTTCTGGCACTCGCTTGCCTCAGTAGCGCCCTGATTGCAGGCAGTGTGCTGAGCACTTCAGCACAGGCAGCAATCAATTTTCGTGTTTACTCGTCTCTGCCAGGAGATGACTCCTCTGCGCACTATATTTGGTTCAACCGCTTCCAGGAAAACCTTAATAAAAACGAGAAGTTAAAAGGACAGATTAAGCTTAATTACTTTGCCAACGCCATGCTGGGAAAAGAAGCCGATGCAACACAGCAGGTCCGTATCGGCGCCATTAACATGATGATTTCAGGGACCTCAATCTGGGCCACGCTGGTGCCGGAAGTCGGTGTGCTGGATCTGGGATATCTGTTTAAAGACTATGACCAGGTCGGGAAAGCGCTGGACGGCAAAGCCGGTGAGCAGCTTTCTAAACTGATGATGGATAAAGCAAACGTAATGGTGCTGGGCTATGGCTATAACCTTGGCGCGCGCAACGTGTACACCAAAAAGGCAATTGAAAAGCCGGAGGATTTAAAGAATCTGAAAATCCGCGTACTGCCGGTGCCTAACTTTATCGCCACGCTGAATCACATGGGGGCGGTGGCCATTCCCATGCCGGGCGGAGAAGTCTATTCCAGCCTGCAAATGGGCGTGATCGATGGCGTCGAGCATGATGCGCCCACCATCTATGCCAGCAAATATTATGAAATCATCAAAAATGGCACGTTGACCCGCCATAGCTATAACCCGCTGATGATTGCCATGAACAAGAAGAGCTTCGAGCAGATCCCAGAGTCATTACGTGCCGACGTGCTGGCCGCAGCGAAAGAGGCCACGGAATACGAACGCCAGCAGGCCAGCCAGAAAGAACTGGAAGCGATTAAAAACCTGGAGGCGAAAGGCGTCACTTTCCGGGAAACCGATCGCGCGTTCTTCGCACAGGCCGTACAGCCTGTCTGGAAAGCCTTCCTGGATAAATACCCGGATCTGAAACCGATGGTGGACGAGATCAGCGCCGCCGCGCCGAGCGACAAACCATAAGCCGAGCATCGTCGGCCTGTGGCGTTTAGCGGGTCGGCGATGTTGCCCACACAAACCATGAAAGGAGTTCATCATGGCTGATATCCCGATGAAAACAAAGGATGAAAAGTCTTTGTTGACGCTGTTGGGGCGGCTGAGTCGATTTCTGACCACGTTAACGTCCTGGGCCGGAGCGCTGGTGTTGTTTATCAACGTGCTGGTGGTATTTGCTTCGGTGATCTGGCGCTACGCCCTGCATTCACCGATCCACTGGGCGGAAGAGGTGGCGCGAGCGTTGATGATTGCGCTGGTCTTTTTTGGCGTCGCCACCTCAACCGGCCGAGGCGGACACATTGGCGTCGATCTGTTCTTACGCTTTCTGCCAGAAAGCGTTCGCCCTTACGTTGTTCATGCCAGCCGCTGGATCCTGTTTCTGGTCTCCGTTGGACTGGTCGTTTCCAGTTACGATCTGGTGCAGGCCGCGCGACTGCAAACCACCGAGACGGGTCTGCCGCAGACCATTTACGTGATTCCGGTATTAATCGGTTCCGTGGTGATGATGGTGGCTGCGCTGGAACATGCGCTGCATGAACGCGCAAAAGTGGTGTTGCTTAGCGGCGCAGGGATCATTGTGCTGGCGGCGCTGGGTTATCTGAAACTGTCGCTGATGGCCGATCCGGCCAGCGCGGCGGCGGGCCTGATGCTGATTTGCTTCGTGCTTGGCATTCTGGCCGGTGTGCCAATCGCCTTCACACTCGGCATGTCGGCAATGGTCTTTTTTATCTGCGACCCTTCCCTGCCGTTTGTCTTTTTCTCCCAGCAGGTAGCGGCGGGCGTTGACCACTTTGTTCTGTTGGCGATTCCGTTCTTCTTGCTCGCCGGAGCGGCAATGGAAATCAACGGCATGTCCACGCGTCTGGTCGAACTGATTGTGCGTGGTATGGGACGCTTTCGCGGCGGTCTGAACATGACCACCGTACTGTCGATGGCCTTTTTCTCAGGCATCTCCGGTTCCAAACTGGCGGATGTGGCCGCCGTCGGCGGAGTGTTAATGCCTGCGGTACGTCGCGCGAAGCAGGACAGCGAAGAAGCCGCCGGGGTATTTGCCGCCTCCGCGGTAATGGCGGAAACCATTCCACCCTGCGTGAACCTGATCGTGATGGGCTTTGTCGCCAATATTTCCATCGGCGCGTTGTTTATCGCAGGCCTCATCCCTGCAGCTTGCCTGTTGGTGCTGTTAATGGTCGCCGCCAACCGTTTCGGCGGGAAAATTAACGTCAGCGAAGCCTATCCGGTATTACGCCCGCGGACTCAGCTTTACCTCGGTGCCGCTGTCGGTCTGGTCATGATCTTCATGATTGGCCGCGGGGTCATGATGGGGATCGCCACCTCCACGGAAATTTCCGCCTTCGCAGTGATCTACGCCATTGTGGTGGGTCGCCTGGCGTTTGGTGAGCTGACGCTGAAAGCCACAGTGAAAATGTTCGTTGATATTGCGGCAATGTCCGGCGTCTTGCTGTTCATCGTGGCCTGTGCGACCAGCCTTTCTTATGCCCTGACCATTCAAATGATCCCACAACAGATCGCTGAACTGCTGGTTGGCATTGGCATGGAGCAAGGGGCCTGGCTGTTCCTGATATTGACCATTGTTATTCTGATCATCTTTGGCGCGGTTCTTGAAGGTGCGCCTGCGCTGATCATTTTCGCCCCGATTCTGGTGCCAATAGCCATTCAGCTTGGCTTTAACCCGCTGCACTTTGGCATTGTGATGATCATGGCGATGGGCTTTGGTCTGTTCTCACCGCCGATCGGCCTGGGTCTCTATACCACCTGCGCCATTTGTGGCGTGGAGATGAAGCACGTCATCAAACCGATGGCGAAATATCTGGCGGTGGTTTTTGTCGGCATCATTATTGTCGCCATGGCGCCACCATTAACCACCTGGCTGCCCGGAC
Organism: Citrobacter sp. CFNIH10; assembly: GCF_002934585.1. Taxonomy (NCBI): domain Bacteria; kingdom Pseudomonadati; phylum Pseudomonadota; class Gammaproteobacteria; order Enterobacterales; family Enterobacteriaceae; genus Citrobacter; species Citrobacter sp. CFNIH10. Next base: position 2,221,429 of record NZ_CP026216.1, on the reverse strand, counting down.
TGGCCGGCTACTGATAATGAAGTCCTGTATTTGCCACGCTCAGGTGGCAGGGATATCCACGCACAAAAAACGGTAAAACGATGTCACGTCATTACCTGATGCCGTTTAAATATGAATAATGGGAGTATGAAATGGGATTATTAACGGGTAAAAAAGCGTTTATTACAGGTGCAGAACAAGGCATTGGTAAAGAGAGCGCGAAAAAACTGATTGAGGCGGGATGCGATATTTATATTCATTATTTCAGTGGCGAAGAAGGCCCACGGGAATTAATGGCGCTCGCCGAACAGCAAGGCTGTCGCGCGGCCTGTGGTTTCGCCGATTTAACCGATGAAGAAGATGCAGCCCGCTGTGTGGCACAGGCAGCGGAATTCCTCGGCGGTATCGATATTCTGATCAATAACGTTGGCGGCATTATTGCCCGCAAATGGCTGGGTGAGATTGAGCCACATTTCTGGCGCACGGTGATCGACGTCAATATGACGACGATGCTGAATGTCACTCAGCAGGCATTACCGTGGCTGAAGGCCGCGCCAGACGGCGCCAGTATTGTTAACCTGGCCTCCCTGGCCGGGCGCTCTGGCGGCCATGCGGGTTCTCTGGTCTACTCCACCACCAAAGGCGCGGTGCTGACCTGGACTCGCTCGCTTGCCGCGGAGCTCGGTGAACACGGCATCCGCGTCAATGCCGTTGCGCCGGGACTGATTCTCGGCACGCGTTTTCATAATCAGCATACTACGCAGGCCTCTGCCGAGCAGACAATCCAGGCCATTCCTCTGGGACGCGCGGGCACCCCGGAAGATGTGGCAAGGGTCATCTGTTTCCTCGCTTCTGAATATGATGGCTTCGTTTCCGGTGCCACCATCGATATTAACGGCGGTATTTACCGGGCATAAAAATGCGGCGGGCGATAATGCCCGCCAGTTTTAAAAGGTATGACATATGATCAAGTCAGATATTATTCATCCTGATTTATTACAGGCGCTGGCACAGTGCGGACACAAGGCGAATATTTTAATCACCGATGCCAATTACTCTTTTCTAACCAATACTTCTGCGCAGGCACGGATTATCTGGCTTAATTTCACTCCAGGGATGATCGGGAGCGTCGTCATTCTGGAGAAAATCCTTGGCTATATTAATGTGGAAAAAGCCACGTTAATGGCAAGCCCGGCGGATTTTGATAATACGGTCGAGCGTGAATACCGTGGCATGCTTTCTGAGGCGATCGAAGTTGAACATGTTGAACGTAACGCGTTTTATTCGCTGGCCAAATCGTCTGACACGCTCCTGGTCATCGCCTCCGGCGAAACCCGCCGCTTCGCCAATATTCTGCTGACCGTAGCCCCAACGCTGGTATGACAGAGCGAGAAGAACGTATCGTTCTTCTCGTGCCTCGCCGCTACTGTACCGATTGTCGGGAAACCAGCGACGGAGGGAACAGAAACTCCTCTGGCGGAATGGCCGGATTTTCAGTCCGCTCGATCAACCGCTCCACCATCACTTCTGCCATCTCCCGAAGCGGCGGCATGATGGACGTCAGGCCAGGGAAAACCAGTCCGGAGAGCGGAATATTGTCGATGCCCACAATAGAGATCTGTTCCGGCACATGGATCCCGGCCTGATGCAGACCAGCCATCAGCCCAATGCCCAACGCATCGTTGATCGCGACAATACCATCCGGGAACACCGGCTGCTGGCTGATTTTTAACGCCAGCGCCCGCCCGAGTTCTGTCATTTCTGTGTCGCCATAGGCCGCCATGGCCTGGCCTTCAACGATCATTCCTTCCCGATAAAGCCCGTGGTCTTGCACCGCGCGGAGAAAGCCCTCAATTTTGTGCGCACGGCTGGGGGTCATCCCTTCCACCGTGGCAAACGCGAGGCGACGGCACCCCTGTGCAATCAGGTGTTCTGCTGCCATTCGCCCGGCCTCAATGTTATCCATTGATACACTGTCCAGCGCAAAATGACCCGACTGAGCACGCACAGGCATACGGCCATCATAGTTCACCATCACCATGCCCTGCTCTGCCGCTTGCGCAAAATGCGCTTTTTCAATATCGCAGGCGGCAACGATAATCCCGCGGACGCCGTGGGAAAACATGTCGTCCAGAAAGGCTTCTTCTTCTTCAATTTGTCGGTAGGTATTTCCAATCAGCACCCGCAGTTGGCGCTTTTTGGCGGCCAGATCGACTTCACGGGCCAGGGCAGCAAAGCTGGGATTCACAATGGACGGCACCAGCAGACCAATCATTTTGGCCTGTCCGGTCTTGAGCTGTTGAGCCACCCGGTTTGGAAAGTAATTCAGCGTCTGCATGCTCTGCTGGATACGCGCCAGGGTTTCAGCCCGCATTTGATCGGTCCGACCGTTGAGCACATTGGATACCGTACTGACGGAAACGCCAGCATGCTTTGCGACATCACGAATATTCGCCATACATCTCCTTTGCGGCAATCGATGAATGGCGGAAGACACTCATACCCGGCATCGCCATCTTCTCAGGAATTATGAACTACAACGGTTTAGTGTAACGTTACAGACGGAGCTGTCAATGCAATGTATCAGGCATAATTAAGCAAGTGAACCACTCGCTGGCACTGGATGCGCTGCTGATTGCAGTCTGGCGACATAAACCTGACGACGAGGTTATCGTGCACTCAGACCAGGGCAGCCAGTACGACAGTGGCGACTGGCGGCGGTTCTGTTGGACCAATAACCTGGCCTCCAGTATGAGCCGACGTAGTAACTGCTGGGATACTGCGGTGGTCAAATCGTTCTTCAGTTCGCTGAAAAAAGAACGCCGTTATTCGTTAAGTGATAACTTTCAGATACAGTGCCGGTTAATCACGCTACTTAAACCCGGGAATCCCCTGACCGGGGTGTGATTGCATTGTGGCACATCAGAAGGAATTATTTCTCCAGTTCTCATGAACGCATGTCAATTAGCAGGACTGGATAGTCCTGCTCGGTTTATTATTTGAGTACGTATTATTTGATCGGCATTGTTTAAATAAACGCTAAACAACCACTCATTTAACATGGAGATACTGCTTTTATCCGTTAAGCTGTTCTGGCTAACAAACGAACAGCACTCCTGGAGGAAGCTGTCGACTCGAAATGGAAAACTTTTGGCCACCCGTGGCCTTTTTTCCTACCGTCCCAACCGTTATGTTAGCCCCATGACAACTGGCCTTGCTCACAGTGACCTGGTTTGTGGAATAACTCTTGTTTTCATTGCTTAGCCGCCTGCGCAGGCGGCTCTTTTTCAAGGAGGTAGCATGCCACTCAATAAAATGAAGCGTCATGCCATACTCCATACGCTCTCTATACCTGAACGTAAACTGCGCCCCCTAAAATGGCTTGCTCTCATCTCATCTCTGCTATTTATTTTACAACTGGCAATTGAGAGCCTGCTCTTAAGCGAATAGCAGAATAGTAATTCCTGTCCAAAGACTCAATCTGGAATGATTTTCTGATACCTGTCGGGTACAGAGCACAAATATTAACGTATTTTTTCAGCAATATAAGTTATACGTAGGGTTGTACCTTTGTTCAATTTCACAGATACAGGCCTGACTGACAGAGTGTGAATAAGGAAATGAGCCGTGGAAAACTATACGCTTCATCGTGGCAGACTTATCGACCATATCCAGCTCGTGGTAAACAACTTTGACGCAAGCAAAGCATTTTACACTGCTGTGCTGGCGGAACTTAAGATCCCCCTGGTTATCACAGATGACGATTATATCTGGGCTGACGAACTGGTCATTTCATCGGTAAAAAGTTCGGGGCCTGGAGGGGTGCCTACAGGACGGCACCATCTGGCCTTTCAGGCCACAGACCGTGAATCGGTGGACGCATTTTACCGCGCAGCGCTAAATCATGGCGGACGTGATAACGGCGCCCCCGCCGAACGAACCTACCATCCCGGATACTATGCCGCTTTTGTTCTGGATCCGGACGGTAACAATATTGAAGCTGTTTACCATGGTGAGGGCGATCGCAGTGCCCGCTCTGTAGAAATCAGCTTCACTGTCTGAGAAAACAGGGAGCATATTTTCCCCCTGTAGCTCCCGAAAACCGCAATGTAGAGCTTTATCTATGACCGTTATTCCGGTATCAGCTAAAGACTCGTTTGTCTGGCTGATCAATGATAACCCGGTGGCAATAGCCATCGTAACCCACAGAATGGACAAAGCGCATCTGACCGAATTTGGTGTGCTGCCCGAGTACCGGAGCCAGGGACTGGCAAAACAATGCTGATGTATCTATGCCAGAAATGCTGGCACCATTATTTACTGCGGCGGGTTATCAGGCTGAACCGTTATGCCAGTTTGAAATGGAACTGACATTTTAAACTATCGTTATGCTGCATTCCGGATGACAGGAGAACAATGATGAGTTGCAAGTTTGAATGGATCAATGAGCCCGCCGTATGGTGCTACGAAAATAACGCCCTGTCGGTAATCACAGATGATCACACCGATTTCTGGTGCCGTACCTGGTACGGGTTTGAGCGTTTTTCAGGTCACATCTACGCCACTGACGTAACAGATGATTTTACTTTTCAGGTCAGGATCCGCGCAGACTTCACCACACTCTATGACCAGGCTGGAATTATGATGCTCTCTGACGAACAGCACTGGCTCAAAGCTGGCATCGAATTTAACGATGGAGCACCTGCAATCGGGAGTGTACTCACGCAGGGATATTCCGACTGGGCTACAGGGCTCTTTCCCGGGGATCCGAAGGAATTCTGGCTGCGTCTGACCCGTAAAAAAGATGCGTTACGATTGCAATACTCCTCAGATGGACAGCACTGGCCATTACTTCGCTTATGTCATTTTCCCATGGGCCCAGTAAGAACGGGCGTCATGTGTTGTACACCTCAGCGCCAGGGGTTGGAGGTAGAATTTCTTGATCTCAGACTGACTCCTGCGATGGATAAAGAACTGCACGATCTGAGTTGATTAAAATCAAGGGATTATAAAAAAACGGAGAACCCGTTTATGAAGCCATTTACGGGACGCCTTAGCAGGTATGGCAGCGTTCTATTATTTCCACTGGCGATGGTCATCTACGATTTTTCAGCCTATCTGACCACGGATCTCATCCAGCCGGGCATCATCCACATCATCCGTGAGCTTCAGGCTGATATCACTCTCGCGCCTGCCTCTGTCAGTCTTTATATGGCCGGAGGTCTGGCGCTCCAGTGGCTCCTCGGTCCTCTCTCTGACCGGATTGGTCGCCGTCCCGTCCTGCTCACTGGTGCAATGATCTTTGCCCTGGCCTGTCTGGGCATGATGTTTGTCACCACGATCGAGCAATATTTTATTGCCCGTTTTATACAGGGAACCAGTATTTGCTTCATCTCCACCGTTGGTTATGTGTCAATACAGGAGGCCTTTGATGAAAAGGATTCCATCCGTATCATGGCTGCTCTGACCTCAATCGTATTGCTTGCGCCTGTCATCGGCCCACTGGCTGGAGCAGGTTTGATGTCCTTTATGTACTGTGAGTTCAACTGATGGACGCAACACACTTGTTGAACCGTTCTGCGGGTGATTATTGCCAGCATCATCGTCGCGAATTTTATCAAAGACCCCACTTCACCGCGCTTTATCTGGCGTACCGTTCCAGTTCAACTAAGCGGGCTGTGTATCCTTCTGCTTGGTAATCTGGGTTGGCCGCATGTCTGGTTATGGTCGGTGATGGGAATAAGTATTTATGCCCTCGGGACAGGAATGCTGTATCCCGTCCTGTTCCGTTTTGCGCTTTTTTCTCATTCCCTGCCTAAAGGCACCGTATCAGCAACCATTAACATTATTGCATTAAGTTTTATGGCGACCTCAGTAGAGCTGGCCCGCTGGTTCTATTTTCAGGCTGGTGGCAGGATAGCTTTCCATTTTCTGGCGATGGTGGCAGGAATTATCGTCATGATACTGGTTTTTCGTTTGTTAAAACTACGCCAGCAACATCTGAATCAGACCGTCTGAGAATATGAGTTACGGCTCTGCCAGCAAAATTGGCAGGCTAATAGATGGGGCTACGGCCCCATGTCCTGCATGGTACAGGTCGCTTCGAAACCGAACCTCCGGATGGTTTCAAGCATGGCCGCTGGCTTGACACAGTTTTGCTGCAACTGCAACTTGGTGAAGGAATAGTGCTCTGCCAGAAGATTCGGGTCTTATGCTCTGAGGCAGGAATAAGGGAGCATCTGCCCCCTTCATCTTTATTTCAATCGCTTACCTGTTTCATCAACGACTTTCTCGCCATCTTCCTTAGCAAATGCGCCTTTTTGCGCATCCGGAAGAATATCCAGTACCACTTCGGAAGGGCGGCAAAGGCGCGTTCCCAACGGTGTCACCACAATCGGGCGGTTAATCAGGATCGGATGCTGCAACATAAAGTCTAGTAATTGGTCGTCAGTAAACTTATCTTCCGCAAGCCCCAGTTCTTCATAAGGCTCGACGTTTTTACGCAGCAAAGCCCGGACGGAAATGCCCATATCCGCAATGAGTTTGACCAGCTCATCGCGAGACGGTGGATTTTCAAGGTAATGAATAACGGTCGGTTCATTACCGCTGTTGCGGATCATCTCAAGCGTGTTACGCGACGTACCGCAGGCCGGGTTGTGATATATGGTGATGTTGCTCATATCAGTATCTCATTACAAAGTGAAAGAGAGACGTAGCGCCAGCGCCGCCAGCGTTACAAACAGCACAGGCAGAGTCATAATAATCCCGGTGCGGAAATAGTATCCCCACGTGATGGTCATATTCTTCTGTGAAAGTACATGCAGCCAGAGCAGCGTTGCAAGGCTACCAATAGGTGTAATTTTCGGCCCCAGATCGCAGCCAATCACGTTAGCGTAGATCATCGCCTCTTTAATAACGCCGGTTGCAGTGCTTCCCTCGATAGAGAGCGCGCCAACCAGCACCGTAGGCATGTTGTTCATAATGGAAGACAGGATTGCTGTCAGGAAGCCAGTCCCCAGCGTCGCGACCCAGAGTCCTTTATCCGCCAGTACGTTCAGCACACCTGAAAGGTATTCGGTTAGTCCGGCGTTGCGCAGACCGTAGACCACCAGGTACATCCCCAGTGAGAAGATGACTATCTGCCAGGGTGCGCCACGCAGCACTTTGCCGGTGTTAATGGCATGGCCTCGTTTCGCCACAGTAAACAGTATTACCGCCCCAACTGCAGCAATGGTGCTAACGGGAATCCCGAGTGGCTCGAGGACAAAGAACCCAACCAGCAGAAGAATCAACACTATCCAGCCAGTTCTGAAGGTTGCCAGATCTTTAATCGCGTTTGTCGGTGCCTTAAGGAGAGCCCGATCGTAAGTCGGCGGGATATCCTTGCGGAAGAACAGATGCAGCATCACCAGCGTGGCAACAATGGCGGCAATATCCACCGGCACCATCACCGATGCATATTCAGTGAAGCCCAGACCAAAGAAGTCCGCCGAGACGATATTCACCAGGTTCGACACGATAAGCGGCAGGCTGGCAGTATCGGCAATAAACCCGGCAGCCATGACGAATGCCAGTGTCGTACCTTTACTGAACCCTAATGCAAGCAGCATGGCAATGACTATCGGCGTCAGAATCAGTGCCGCGCCATCGTTGGCAAACAGTGCCGCCACCGCTGCGCCGAGCAGGACGATATAAGTAAAGAGCAAACGGCCACGACCATTACCCCAACGTGAAACATGCAGTGCCGCCCATTCGAAAAAACCAGATTCATCGAGCAGCAGGCTGATAATAATTACGGCAATAAAGGTTGCCGTCGCGTTCCAGACGATATTCCACACCACCGGAATATCGCTTACATGCACAACGCCAGAAATCAAAGCCAGTCCTGCGCCCAGCGTCGCGCTCCAGCCGATCCCTAAACCCTTAGGCTGCCAGATAACCAAAACAATGGTCAGGACAAAAATAACGCCTGCCAGTAACATACATCCTCCTGACAGGGCGACTTTGCCGCCCTGTAAATACTAAAAAATTAACTCATCAACTTTCTGAGCTTTTCAATACCGGCGGGCTCTGACGCCAATACCGGAACGAGCGCTATACGGTCAGCGTGCTGATTCTTAACAACCTCAATCTGAGGCCGTTCCTGCCGGGCACGCTGGCAAAGCAACGGAGAACGCGTATCCGCAATGGAAAGGCTGTTATTGATAATCCAGCCCCACGGATGAATCCCCGCTCTTTCAAGGTCAGACTGCAGGTTTGCCGCTTCCAGCACCGGTGTGGTTTCAGGAAGCGTAACCAGCAGAACTTTGGTTCGCTCTGGGTCCTGAAGCTGCATCATTGGTGTGGTGAAATGTCCCTTTTCACCCATTTTTTTGGCAATTTCGCGGTGATACGCCCCAGTGGCATCCAGCAGCAAAAGCGTATGCCCGGTTGGTGCCGTGTCCATGACCACAAAACGCTTACCTGCTTCACGAATTACCCTTGAAAAGGCCTGAAAGACGGCAATTTCTTCAGTACAGGGAGAACGTAAATCCTCTTCCAGTAGCCGTTTCCCGGCCTCATCCAGATCCCTGCCTTTCGTCTCAAGAACATGCTGACGATAGCGTTCAGTTTCATCGTGAGGGTTGATTCGGCTGACCTGCAGATTCTTGAGGCTGCCGTTCAGCGTTGTACTCAGGTGCGCAGCAGGATCAGAGGTCGTGAGATGCACGTCAAATCCCATGTCTGCCAGCCTTACGGCTATAGCCGCAGCCATCGTGGTTTTCCCTACGCCACCTTTGCCCATCAGCATAATCAGGCCGTGTTCACTGCGAGCGATATCCTCGACCAGGCCAGAGAGCGATAAGTTTTCAGGCATGTACAGAACGTTCGTTGCCGGGAGCGGTAACGCCTCAGAATGGATATCCAGCAGTCCCTTCAATGCGGACACACCAACCATATTGACTGGCTGGAGTAATAAGGTATCTGTCGGTAGCTCAGATAAACCGACAGGAAGATTTGCCAGTGCCTCCTGCTCCCGTTGCCATATCGCAGCGGCAAGGGCGTCATGCTCTGCTTCGGCTTTAGGCAGCACACCATTAATCACCAGGTACTGGTTTTTCAGGCCAATTGCAGCCAGTTCTTCATGGGTGCGGGCGACTTCCTGCAGCGTAGATTTTTGCAGTCGTGCAACCAGAACCAGGCGGGTACGTTCAGGATCGGATAACGCCTCTACTGCATGAGCATACTGCTCACGCTGCTTTTCCAGACCGGCCATTGGGCCAAGACAGGAAGCACCATCTGGATTACTTTCAATGAAGCTACTCCAGGCACCGGGAAGCTGGAGAAGGCGAATCGTGTGGCCCGTCGGCGCTGTATCAAAAATAATGTGATCGAAGCGGGTCAGCAGGGAAGCGTCTGTCAATAAGCCGGTGAACTCATCAAACGCCGCAATCTCAGTGGTACAGGCTCCTGAAAGCTGCTCGCTGATACTGTTAACAACGTCATCAGGCAGAAGACCTTTGATAGGATCAACGATTCTGGCGCGGTATTGTTGGGCGGCTTCCTGCGGGTCGATCTCCAGAGCGGAAAGTCCAGGAACTGCTGTCACTGGGCGAATGGTATTACCGATAGCCTGATCGAATACCTGGCCGACATTGGAAGCTGGATCGGTACTGACCAGCAAAACCCGCTTCCCCTGTTCGGCAAGGCGGATAGCCGTCGCGCAGGAAATGGACGTTTTTCCTACACCTCCCTTACCGGTAAAAAACAGGTAAGGCGGGATGTTCTGTAAGAATTTCATATGTCCTCCTGACATACTCAGCAACAGGAAGTATTACCACCACAGCAGCTGGTGGGCGCTAACCCAACCTTCTCCAGCGGAATGCCGAACCAGCGAGCCAGCTCAGCGCGTTTTGGGTATCGCCCTGCCATCACCGTTTCGCCGTCCAACAGCAGCAGCGGAAGCCCTTCTGCTCCAGATGCTTCGAGGAATGCTTTCGCTTTCTCGTTCTGAACAAAGCTCATGGGCTGCTGCGCCAGGTTGTAACGTTCAACCTGTACGCCACGTCCTTTCAGCCACTGCACATCCGCAGAGAAATCAACCAGAACTTGATCAACATCTGAACCACAAACGCCGGTACTGCAGCACATCGCAGGATCAAACACGGTTAACGTTTTCATCTTTAACACCTCACATCCGTAAAAACATATATGTACAGGCAAATTTTTTAGATACAAACAGCCTTACCACTGCCAGAGCAGTTTGCTGATGCCAGCTTACGGGCGATGGCCTGTACGTCGTCCTGTTGGCTTAACCAGGCCTGCTCAATCACCTGAGCGGCCCAGGAAGGAATATGCGGGGATAAACGGTAGTGAACCCACTTGCCCTGTTTGCGATCCAGCAATAGTCCACTTTCCCGGAGCATTGCCAGATGGCGGGAGATCTTGGGCTGTGACTGTTCCAGCGCCGTACAGAGATCGCACACGCACAGCTCTCCCATCTCTCTGAGCAGCAACACAATGCCCAAGCGGGTTTCATCGGAGAGGTTTTTGAAGAGTTGTAGAGATGATAATTGTGGCATAAGTCCCCCCGGCTATTGTTTCGCAATATCTCGCTGTAACCGTACAGTGTCAAATTATATTTGAATTTCCATATATGAATAAAGCAAGACTTCTCACTAACCCTGTGAGGGTTATACCGTCGGTTACAGTAAGGAACTCAGCAAGGAGGCTTTAAGCTATTTCCCTTTGGATTCAGTAAACTGGAGAGTTTTAAGTATGAAGTGTCATGGAGCGGGCGAAGGGAATCGAACCCTCGTATAGAGCTTGGGAAGCTCTCGTTCTACCATTGAACTACGCCCGCTTTGGAGTGCGTAAGGCATTATAAACCTTACGCTCTTGTTGGCAAGGGACAGACCAGCTGACTGGCGATTAATTCACCGTCAGCACTTCGGTTTGCTGCCCTGCGGCGGCAGGTAACGCAGTGGGTCGATGGCCGTCGCACGGTAGCGAATCTGGAAGTGCAACCGCACCGAGGCCGCATCAGTACTGCCCATCGTGGCGATTTTCTGTCCCGCCTTCACACTTTGCCCGTTATTCACCAGCATCGTGTCGTTGTGAGCGTAGGCGGTAATGTAATCTTCACTGTGTTTAATCATAATGAGATTACCGTAGCCCCGCAGTTGGTTGCCCACGTAGACCACCTTCCCTGCCCCGGCGGCATAAACCGGCGTACCGCGGGCAGCGGAAATGTCGATCCCCTTATTCCCTCCATCCGCAGTGGAATAAGGCAGGATCACCTTACCGCTGGCAGGCCACTGCCAACAACGTTGCCCTACCGGTGGCCAGGACGATTGCGGCACGGAAGAAGACGGTCTCGCGGAGGCTGTTTTGGTAGACGACTTTTTAGTGGATTTCGATGAGGCCGTTTTCGAACCACCGAGCTTCAGCTTTTGCCCAACTTCAATGGTGTACGGCGGCGAAATACCGTTCAGACGCGCAAGGTCTTTGACGCTGGTGCCTGTTGTGCGTGAAATACGGTAAAGGGTATCTCCCCGTTTGACGGTATAAACGGCGCCAGAATCAGACGATTTGCTCCCCGAGCAGCCCACGACAAGCAATCCCGCACAAAGCAGCATGGCAATACCCAGGCTATTTTTCTTCAGGCGTCCTGCGCTCAAAACCGTTCCTCGCAATATTCACAGACGCCATATGATAGCAGCCATAATCCGGATGCCAAATTTATTGAATCGGTATGTCCCCTCATGGACCGCCTGATAAACGCTATCACCGCCACTTACCGTGTATCACAATGAGTTGATTAAACTCATAATGATACGCAAAGTGCTCATCGTCAAAGGTCGGATCCCTCTCCCGACAGACCATATTATTATCTCCGTCACACTTCCCTTTTCTCACGGCGCAACTTTGCGCTTCTGGCGTAATTCTTGCCTGATTTAACGGTTGTTCAGGAACCGAATTGTTAAATCAAGGGGACGTTTATGGATGCGCGGGAAGCAACCGTTACCGGAGAGTCATGCATGCGCGTGGATGCCATCGCTAAAGTGACCGGGCGGGCTCGATATACTGATGATTACATGATGGCGGGCATGTGTTATGCCAAATACGTTCGCAGTCCGATTGCCCACGGTTACGCCACCAGCATCAACTGTGACGAGGCGAAAAGCCTGCCCGGTGTACTGGCCGTGTTTACCTGGGAAGATGTACCGGATATTCCCTTCGCCACGGCAGGGCACGCCTGGACGCTGGATGAGAACAAACGTGACACCGCCGACCGTTTTCTGTTGACCCGCCACGTACGCCATCATGGCGATGCGGTCGCGATTGTTGTGGCAAGGGACGAGTTAACCGCAGAAAAAGCGGCCTTGCTAGTGAATGTGGTATGGGAAAAACTCCCGGTGATCACCACGCCAGAAGCGGCTCTGGCGGATGATGCTGTCCCTATTCACCCAGGCGGTAATTTGCTCAATCGCAGTGAAATGACCACCGGGAATGTCCAGCAGGCCATTGATGCCGCTGATTACCAACTCCAGGGACATTACCAGACGCCGGTGATTCAACATTGCCATATGGAAAGCGTCACTTCATTGGCCTGGATGGAAGATGACTCGCGAATCTCCATCGTCTCCAGCACGCAGATCCCACACATCGTACGCCGGGTCGTGGGCCAGGCATTGGGCATTCCGTGGTCATGCGTGCGGGTTATCAAACCTTACGTCGGCGGCGGATTTGGAAACAAGCAGGATGTGCTGGAAGAACCCATGGCCGCTTTCCTGACGCGCAAACTGGGCGGTATTCCAGTGAAAGTCTCTCTCAGCCGTGAAGAGTGTTTTCTCGCTTCCCGTACCCGCCATGCGTTCACGATGGATGGACAGATAGGGCTCAATCGCGACGGCACGTTGCAAGGCTATCGTCTGGATGTTCTGTCAAATACTGGCGCTTACGCCTCACACGGGCACTCCATCGCCTCGGCGGGCGGCAACAAAGTGGCCTATCTCTATCCCCGTAGCGCATACGCTTACCGTTCCACCACCTGCTATACCAATCTTCCTTCCGCTGGCGCGATGCGCGGCTACGGCGCGCCGCAGGTGATCTTTGCCGTAGAATCGATGCTGGATGACGCCGCAACGGCGCTGGGTCTCGATCCGGTCGAGGTTCGGTTGCGCAATGCGGCCTGCGAAGGCGACACGAACCCGATTACCGGCAAACGCATCTACAGCGCGGGGCTCCCGGAATGCCTGCAAAAAGGCCGCGCGCTGTTTGAGTGGGACGCCCGTCGCGCTGAATGTCTGCACCAGCAAGGCAACATCCGCCGGGGCGTCGGCGTCGCCTGTTTTAGTTATACCTCCAACACCTGGCCGGTCGGCGTGGAGATCGCTGGTGCCCGTCTGCTGATGAATCAGGACGGAACGATCAACGTGCAGAGCGGAGCCACGGAAATCGGTCAGGGGGCGGATACCGTTTTCTCACAGATGGTGGCGGAAACTCTCGGCGTACCGGTCAGCGATGTGCACGTTATTTCCACCCAGGATACCGATATTACCCCCTTCGACCCTGGCGCCTTCGCCTCTCGCCAAAGCTATGTCACCGCACCGGCACTGCGCAAGGCAGCACTTCAACTGCGCGATAAGATCCTTCTTCACGCTGCCGACATGCTGCATCAGTCCGTCATGAGCCTGACGCTGACGGCAGGCCACATCGTCCTTATCGATCGCCCGGACTCACCGTTGCTGTCCTTAAAAGAGCTGGCGATGGATGCGTTTTATCATCCGGAGCGCGGCGGTCAGTTGTCTGCGGAATGCTCGGTGAAAACCACCACTAACCCACCGGCGTTTGGCTGCACGTTTGTCGATCTGAGCGTCGATATCGCCCTGTGCAAGGTCACCATCAACCGCATCCTCAATGTCCACGATTCCGGCCATATTCTGAACCCTCAACTGGCGGAAGGTCAGGTGCATGGCGGGATGGGAATGGGCATTGGCTGGTCGCTGTTTGAAGAGATGATCATCGATGGGGAAAGTGGTCTGGTGCGTAACCCGAATCTCCTTGATTACAAAATGCCGACCATGCCTGACCTGCCGCAACTGGAGAGCGCATTCGTTGAAACGCAGGAGCCGCAGTCGGCGTATGGACATAAATCCCTCGGCGAGCCGCCCATTATTCCTGTTGCTGCCGCCATTCGTAACGCAGTGAAAATGGCCACAGGCGTTGCAATTGATACGTTGCCACTGACGCCAAAACGGTTATATGCGGAGTTCCACCAGGCTGGCTTGATTTGAGGATATGATCATGTTTGACTTTGCTTCTTATCATCGCGCTTCAGACATTGCCGGGGCTGTCAGCCTGCTGGCGCGCTATCCGCAGGCGAAACTGCTCGCCGGCGGAACCGACGTACTGATCCAACTTCATCATCACAATGCGCGTTACCGTCATATCGTCGATATCCATGATCTGCCCGAATTACGAGGCATTACCCTGTCGAAGGAAGAGAGGTTGCGTATCGGTTCCGCCACCACCTTTAGCGAGATTATCGAGCATCCCGTCGCGCAACGACATCTGCCAGCCCTGTGTGCGGCAGCTACCTCCATCGCCGGACCGCAAATCCGTAATGTCGCGACCTACGGCGGGAATATCTGTAATGGCGCAACCAGCGCAGACTCGGCCACGCCAACGCTGATTTATGACGCCACGCTTGAGATCGCCTCGCCAAAAGGGGTGCGTTTTACCAGCATCAACGGTTTTCACACCGGCCCCGGAAAAGTTGCTCTTGAGCAAGATGAAATCCTTGTCGCCTTTCATTTTCCACCGCAGCCGAGGGCGCATACTGGCAGCGCGCATTTTAAATATGCCATGCGCGATGCGATGGACATCTCGACCATTGGTTGTGCGGCACGATGCCAACTGGATAACGGCGGTTTTAAAGAACTTCGTCTGGCATTCGGCGTTGCGGCTCCGACGCCAGTTCGCTGTCAGCATGCGGAGAGCGCGGCGCAAAATGCGCCATTGACCCACCAGACGCTGGACGCGATCGCCGAATCCGTTCTGCAGGACGTCGCCCCGCGATCTTCCTGGCGGGCAAGTAAGGAATTTCGTCTGCATCTCATCCAGACGATGACCCGGAAAGTGGTTACTGAAGCCGTTGTCGCGGCGGGAGGAAAGCTGCAATGAATGACACTAACCGAATCACGCTGGAATGCGTCATTAATGATCACCCTTTTCAGCTCAGCATCATGCCGGGGATGCCGCTCTCTGAACTCCTGCGCGAACAAGGGTTGTTGAGCGTCAAACAGGGATGCTGTGTCGGTGAATGCGGAGCCTGTACGGTGCTGGTTGACGGTACAGCCATCGACAGTTGCCTGTACCTTGCCGCGTGGGCAGCCGGAAAACAGATCCGTACCCTGGAAGGTGAATCGGCTGGCAGTCAGCTCTCGCGTGTTCAGATGGCTTATGCGACATCCGGTGCCGTGCAGTGTGGTTTTTGCACGCCGGGTCTGATTATGGCGACCACCGCATTGCTGGCAAAACCGCGGGAAAAACCATTAACCATTCTGGAGATCCGTCGTGGTCTGGCGGGGAATTTGTGCCGTTGTACTGGCTATCAGATGATTGTCGATACCGTCCAGCGCTGCACTGAGCCTGAATAATTAACACCGCATCCTTCAGGCTGCCTCCGGGTCAGTAGCGTTCACACACTCGCCCCCTGATGCAACCTGAACGCGGTTGTGCGTTGAGTTATGCGTTCAGCAGCTCGTACTTTTTAATTTTGCGATAAAGCGTGGCAATCCCAATGCCTAACTCATCCGCCACCTGTTTTTTGTTGGAGTGGCGAGATAGCGCTTCGCGAATCATCTGCTTTTCCATCTCTTCCAGCGCGGTTCCGCCGGTATCCTCAGACAGCAACTGCGCCGCATGAGCGACCGCTCCAACGGATTCCGGCGCTTTACCGTTGTTGATCAGATTTGGCGGTAAAAGCGTACTGTCGATCACCTCGCCTGAAGGGACCACGTTGACCAGATATTCCATCAGGTTGCTTAATTCACGCAGATTTCCCGGCCACTGATGGTGTCTGAGCAGGGTCACCACATCCGGTGCAATCCCCGGATAGACCAGCCCTAAACGGCGAGTATGCAGATGTAGGAAATAGTGCACCAGTAGCTCAATATCATCCTGTCGTTCACGTAGCGGGGGCAGAGTCAGTGGGATGACGTTCAGTCGATAGAACAGATCTTCGCGGAATTTGCCTTCGGCGATAAACTGCCCGAGGTTCTGATTGGTAGCTGAAATAATGCGGATGTCGACCTGAACCGGACTGCTCGCGCCAAGCGGCAACACTTCCCTCGCTTCAATCGCCCTGAGCAATTTAGCCTGTAGCATCAAGGGCATATCGCCAATTTCATCGAGAAACAGCGTTCCACTGTTTGCCGCCTGAATCAGGCCCGTTTTCCCATTGGCGGAGGCGCCGGTGAATGCGCCTTTAACATAGCCAAACAGTTCACTTTCCAGCAACTGTTCCGGTATCGCCGCGCAGTTGATGGCGATAAACGGTTTATTGCGTCGATCGCTGAGTTTGTGAATGGCGCGCGCGACCACCTCTTTTCCGGTGCCGCTCTCCCCCACAATCATGACGCTGGACGGACTGGGGGCAATACGGCCGATCAGCCGCTTAAGCTGGCGCATAACCCGGCATTCACCCACCAGTTGTTCAATATGCGGTTCATCGGTGGCAATCGATACAGAGGAACTGGTATGCGACTGATGGAAGGCCATCAGGAATAACTGCCGTCCCTGCACATGATGCAACTGACCAATGATCAGTTCACTTTTATCATCCCAGGAGACGATATGCTGCATATGCCCGTGCGTGAAATTACTTTCAAACGTTAATGGCCGAAACCTGACCGACTTTCCCACCATATTATTCTGCACCGCACCAAGAATTTTTAACGCGGTTTGATTCGCGAACTGTACGCGGTTGTCTTCATCAATGACCAATACACCTTGATCCATATTCTCGATCATTGTCGAAAATATTTTACTGATGTTGTCACTCCCACTCTGATCTTCGAGAAGTTTTGAAACAAAAATAGTGGATATATGGCGAACACAGTCTGAAAACTCGCGCAGGTTGTCATTGATATGTTCCTGCTGTTCATGCGTTACGGCAATCAAACTGATCACTCCTACACAGCGGTCCTGCAGAATGACGGGGGTTCCCAGAAAAGCCTTCTCGCGACAGTTATCTTTGCTATCGCAGCCTTCACAGAGCGGGTCAAAGCGGGAATGCGTCACAACCTTTTCTTTTTTACTTTCCAGCACATAGCGCAACAGTCTGGAGTTACCGCTCAACGGGCGTCCGAGGTATTTCCCGTAAGCGCCGGTTCCCGCGACGCGGCAGAGGTTATCATCGACGATCTCAACTTCGAGTTGCAAAACGCTGGCAAGCATTCTGGCGAAACGCTGAATGGTAGGTTGAATCTGCATCAAAATGGACTGCGTTGTTGCAAGCACCATAGTCTTACCTTCCGGAATCACTTAAATGATTGATCATTGAAGACATTGATGGTTCGTAGAATATAAGGATACTAACTCAGACAAAATTTGCTTTGATAAAAACACAGGCTCTTTATCATTTTATAATGAAAATATGCAAGAGAAATCACATTTCTATATCAATATGAGAATCAGCGCAGTGAGTTTATCAAACTGACGGTATTTACTCTTCATCCGGGTATTATTCTGTCAGTCAGTTCATTGACACATTGCGTTATTTATTAAGCCAAACGTTTTCGTATATTCATGACGAATTACAGATAGCTTTATTCTGTGATCAGTGCCACATATTGCCTGATGATTTCCTATTTATCCGCCGTCGGATTCATTTTGGCACGCTTATTGTTAGTCCCTGGTATATCGGTGATGCCGCTTGTCATTACCGCGAATAAGCCACCTTGCCGTCATTCCACTACCAGGACCTTACCATGAAAACTGTTAATGAGCTGATAAAGGATATCAATTCGCTGACCTCACACCTTCACGAGAAGGATTTTTTGCTTACGTGGGAACAGACGCCGGATGAACTGAAACAAGTCCTGGACGTCGCTGCTGCGCTGAAGATGCTGCGTGCCGAAAACATCGCGACCAAAGTCTTCAATAGTGGATTAGGGATTTCCGTTTTCCGCGATAACTCCACCCGTACCCGCTTTTCTTACGCGTCCGCCCTTAACCTGCTCGGCCTGGCTCAGCAGGATCTGGACGAAGGAAAATCACAAATCGCACACGGCGAAACCGTCCGCGAAACGGCCAATATGATCTCCTTCTGCGCCGACGCCATTGGTATTCGCGACGACATGTATCTTGGTGCGGGCAACGCCTATATGCGTGAAGTCGGCGCCGCGCTGGATGACGGCTACAAACAGGGCGTGCTGCCGCAGCGTCCGGCGTTAGTTAACCTGCAATGCGATATCGACCATCCAACACAGGCGATGGCGGATTTGGCCTGGCTACGTGAACATTTTGGTTCGCTGGAAAACCTTAAGGGTAAAAAAATCGCCATGACCTGGGCCTACTCACCCAGCTACGGCAAACCCCTCTCTGTGCCACAAGGCATTATCGGTCTGATGACCCGCTTCGGTATGGACGTCACCCTGGCGCATCCGGAAGGATATGACCTGATCCCGGACGTGATTGAAGTGGCGAAAAACAACGCGAACGCGTCCGGCGGCAGCTTCCGCCAGGTCACCAGCATGGAAGAAGCCTTCAAAGATGCCGACATCGTCTATCCGAAATCATGGGCGCCTTACAAAGTGATGGAAGAACGTACCGAACTTCTGCGCGCCAACGATCACGCGGCCCTGAAAGAGCTGGAAAGACAGTGTCTTGAGCAAAACGCAAAGCATAAAAACTGGCACTGCACTGAAGAAATGATGCAACTCACCCGCGACGGCGAAGCGCTGTATATGCACTGCCTGCCCGCGGATATCAGCGGCGTCTCCTGCAAAGAAGGGGAAGTCACCGACGCCGTATTCGAAAAATACCGCATCGCAACGTACAAAGAAGCCAGTTGGAAGCCCTACATCATCGCCGCGATGATCCTCTCCCGCAAATATCCGAAGCCAGGCGTACTGCTGGAGCAGTTGTTGAAAGAAGCGCAACCACGCGTGAAATAACCCCCTGAGCCGACCTGCCGGTCGGCTCTCCTTTCCGGAGGCCAAAAGGATAGGATATGTCCGTTTTCTCACTGAAGATCGATATTGCCGATAACCGCTTTTACAACGGTGAAACATCGCCCCTTTTTTCGCAAAAACAGGCCAAAGTGGCTCGCCAGTTCCATCAAAAGATCGCTGGCTACCACCCAACGCCGCTCTGTGCGCTGGATGACCTCGCCCAACTGTTTGGCGTGAAAAAAATCCTCGTCAAAGATGAGTCAAAACGCTTTGGACTGAACGCGTTCAAGATGCTCGGCGGGGCTTTTGCCATCGCCTGCCTGTTGTGTGAGAAATATCATCTTGATATTGAGACGCTCTCTTTCGAACAGCTCAAAAACACCATCGGCGAAAAAATGACGTTTGCCACTACCACCGACGGTAACCACGGTCGCGGTATTGCCTGGGCGGCACAACAACTCGGACAACATGCGGTGGTTTACATGCCGAAAGGCTCAGCGCAAGAACGCGTGGACGCCATTCTCAACCTCGGCGCGGAGTGCATTGTCACCGACATGAACTATGACGATACCGTTCGTCTGACCATGCAGCACGCTCAACAAAACGGCTGGGAAGTGGTGCAGGACACCGCCTGGGAAGGTTACACCAAAATCCCCACCTGGATTATGCAGGGCTACGCCACGCTGGCCGATGAGGCCGTTGAGCAAATGCGCGCCCTGGACGTCACACCGACCCACGTGCTGTTACAGGCTGGCGTTGGCGCCATGGCGGGCGGCGTGCTGGGCTATCTGGTCGACGTCTATGGCCCGCAAAACCTGCACAGCATTATCGTCGAACCGGACAAAGCGGACTGCATTTATCGTTCCGGCGTGAAAGGCGACATCGTCAACGTTGGGGGAGATATGGCAACCATCATGGCCGGTCTGGCCTGTGGTGAACCTAACCCGCTCGGCTGGGAAATTCTGCGCAACTGCGCCACCCAATTTATCTCCTGCCAGGACAGCGTCGCCGCGCTGGGCATGCGCGTGCTGGGTAATCCTTTTGGCAGCGACCCACGGGTGATCTCCGGCGAGTCCGGCGCCGTAGGATTGGGCGTTCTGGCTGCCGTCCATCATCACCCACAGCGCCAGGCCCTGATGGACAAACTGGCGTTAGATAAAGATGCCGTTGTGCTGGTCATCAGTACCGAAGGCGATACCGATGTGAAGCACTACCGGGAAGTGGTCTGGGAAGGCAAACATCCGGTCGCACTGTAACCCCCTATTGGAAAACGCTCCCCAGGAGATTCGGGAGCGAACACTGGAGAAAAGTCATGGCTAAGCACATTCCTTTTAAACTGATTCTTGAAAAAGCAAACGACTACAAAGAAGACATGACGCGTTTCCTGCGCGACATGGTCGCCATTCCCAGCGAAAGCTGCGATGAAAAACGGGTTATCCATCGCATCAAACAAGAAATGGAGAAAGTCGGTTTCGATAAAGTCGAGATCGACCCGATGGGCAACATTCTGGGATACATCGGCCATGGCCCGCGCCTGGTCGCAATGGACGCGCATATCGACACGGTCGGTATCGGCAACATCAACAACTGGAATTTTGATCCCTATGAAGGGATGGAGACCGATGAACTGATCGGTGGACGCGGCACATCTGACCAGGAAGGCGGCATGGCGTCCATGGTTTACGCCGGGAAGATCATTAAAGATCTCGGTCTGGAAGATGAGTACACGCTGCTGGTCACCGGCACGGTACAGGAAGAGGACTGCGATGGTCTGTGCTGGCAGTACATCATTGAGCAATCCGGTATCCGTCCGGAGTTTGTTGTCAGTACCGAGCCGACTGATTGCCAGGTTTATCGTGGACAGCGCGGGCGCATGGAAATACGCATTGATGTGCAGGGGGTCAGTTGTCACGGTTCCGCCCCGGAACGCGGCGATAACGCCATTTTTAAAATGGGACCAATCCTCAACGCGTTACAGGAATTGTCACAACATCTGGCTTATGACGAATTCCTCGGTAAAGGGACCTTAACCGTTTCCGAAATCTTCTTCACCTCGCCAAGCCGCTGTGCAGTGGCGGACAGTTGCGCCGTCTCCATCGACCGTCGTCTGACCTGGGGTGAAACCTGGGAAGGCGCGCTGGAAGAGATTCGCGCCCTGCCGGCTGTAAAAAAAGCCAATGCGGTGGTCTCGATGTACAACTATGACCGCCCTTCCTGGACCGGGCTGGTTTACCCGACCGAATGCTACTTCCCAACCTGGAAAGTGGAAGAAGATCATTTCACCGTCAAAGCGCTGGTCAATGCCTATGAAGGTCTGTTCGGCAAAGCACCGGTGGTCGACAAGTGGACGTTCTCCACCAACGGCGTATCGATTATGGGACGTCACGGTATTCCGGTGATCGGTTTTGGTCCGGGTAAAGAACCCGAAGCCCACGCGCCAAACGAAAAAACCTGGAAATCACATCTGGTGACCTGCGCCGCGATGTACGCTGCCATTCCACTGTCCTGGCTGGCAACGAAATAACGATCCATCTGTCTCCCCCGGTTTACCGGGGGATTTCTGGAGTGTGCTATGCGCGTATTGATTAAAAATGGCATTGTCGTTAACGCCGACGGACAGGCTAAACAGGACCTGCTGATTGAGAACGGTATCGTTCGTCAACGGGATGCGGAGATTACGCCGCCCCCTTCGTGTGAAGTGATTGATGCTGCGGGATGTTACGTTTTTCCCGGCGGCGTGGATGTACATACGCATTTCAATATCGACACCGGCCTCGCCCGTAGCTGTGATGATTTTTTTACCGGCACCCGCGCCGCGGCGTGTGGCGGTACAACAACCATTATTGACCATATGGGATTTGGCCCGTCAGGCTGTCGCCTGCGCCATCAACTGGAAGTCTACCAGGGGTACGCCGCGCACAAAGCGGCGATCGACTACAGTTTCCATGGCGTCATTCAGCACGTCAATCATGCCATCCTCGACGAGATCCCGATGATGGTGGAAGAAGGCATCAGCAGCTTCAAGCTCTATCTGACCTACCAGTACAAACTCAACGATGATGAAACCTTGCAGGTGCTGCGCCGTTTGCACAAGTCCGGCGCGCTGACCACCGTCCACCCGGAAAACGACGCCGCCATCGCCAGTAAACGGGCCGAATTCATTGCCGCTGGCTTAACGTCGCCACGCTATCACGCCCTGAGCAGACCGCTGGAATGTGAAGCCGAAGCCATCGCCCGGATGATTAACCTTGCGCAGTTAGCGGGAAACGCGCCGTTGTATATCGTCCACCTGTCCAATGGCCTGGGATTGGACTATTTACGCCTGGCGAAAGCGAATCATCAGCCCGTGTGGATAGAGACCTGTCCGCAATATCTGCTGCTGGATGAACGCCGTTATGACGGGGAAGACGGTCTGAACTTCATTCTCAGCCCGCCGTTACGCAATGTACGCGAGCAGGACAAGCTCTGGTGCGGCATCAGTGACGGCGCCATTGACGTGGTGGCGACTGACCACTGCACCTTCTCAATGGCGCAGCGCCAGCAGATCTCAGGCGGCGATTTCAGCCGCTGCCCGAATGGTTTGCCCGGCGTGGAAAACCGCCTGCAACTGCTCTTTTCTGAAGGTGTGATGAGCGGGCGAATTACCCCTGAACGCTTTGTCGCGTTAACCAGCGCGACGCCTGCCAGGCTGTTCGGCGTGTGGCCGCAGAAGGGGCAACTGGCACCTGGCGCTGATGGCGATGTGGTGATTATCGATCCCCGCCAGAGCCAGACGATCCATCATGCTCACCTGCACGATAACGCTGATTATTCGCCCTGGGAGGGGTTCCGCTGTCAGGGTGCGATTGTCAGAACGCTGTCGCGTGGCGAAACGATCTTCTGCGATGGCGTCTTTACAGGGAAAGCAGGCCGGGGCCGCTTCTTACGACGTAAGCCGTTTACCCCGCCCGGCGTGGGTGAAACAGATAACTGTGTATGATAAGTGAGGAAAAATGAGGAAGAAAATTGTTCTCGCGCTGGGTGGTAACGCGTTGGGTGAGGATCTGGCCGGACAGATGCAGGCCGTCAAAATCACCGCGCAGGCCATTGTGGATCTCATTGCGCAGGGTCATGAGGTTATCGTGACTCATGGTAACGGGCCGCAGGTGGGTATGATCAACCAGGCATTCGAAGCCGCGGCAAAAACAGAGGCGCACTCGCCAATGCTACCGATGTCCGTCTGCGTGGCATTGAGCCAGGGCTATATCGGTTACGATCTGCAAAACGCGCTGCGCGAAGAATTGCTCTCACGCGGGATGCACAAACCTGTCGCCACACTGGTGACGCAGGTAGAAGTCGACGCCCACGATCCTGCGTTTCTGAACCCCACCAAACCCATCGGTTCATTCTTCACACAGCAGGAAGCGGAACAGCTGGAAAAACAAGGTTATACGCTTAGAGAAGATGCCGGACGTGGTTATCGTCGTGTCGTGGCCTCGCCTAAGCCGGTGGACATCATTGAGAAAGAAACCGTTAAGGCGCTGGTTGAGGCCGGACAGGTGGTTATTACCGTGGGCGGAGGCGGTATTCCGGTGATTCGCGAAGGCAACCATCTGCGGGGGGCCAGCGCGGTGATCGATAAGGACTGGGCCAGTGCCCGCCTGGCAGAGATGATCGACGCGGATATGCTCATCATCCTGACGGCGGTCGAAAAAGTGGCTATTAACTTCGGTAAAGAAAATGAGCAATGGCTGGATCGCCTGTCGTTGAGCGATGCGGAACGCTTTATCAGCGAAGGGCATTTCGCTAAAGGTTCTATGTTGCCGAAAGTGGAGGCCGCAGCGTCGTTCGCCCGCTCCCGCCCCGGTCGGGAAGCCTTGATCACGGTGCTCAGTAAAGCGAAAGAAGGGATTGAGGGAAAAACCGGAACGGTTATCTGCCAGTAATATGATGCGTTTTATTCGCCGGGGGCGCTTTGCGTACCCGGCCTGGCGCCTCCCAGGCCGGATAAACATAGCGCCATGTGGCCATTCGCATTACGCCACTTCAAGCACCTCATTTGTTGACTTCACTCCCTGATGCATCAGCATCATGAGCGCTTCCAGCACTCCGCCGCCTATCGCTCTCGCTTTATCAGAGACGCTGGTAAAATCCGCCGTCTCGCCGCGCGGGTCGATATCGCCGATTTTAAAACCGCCCACCACCGCCAGCCCGTCACTTAACAGGCCGCGCACCATCCCCGACAGCGGTGCCATGATTTCGTTTTCGCCAATCCAGGCAATCACCTCGCCCTCTTCTACCAGATCGCCTAATTTCACTCTGGCGCGCATGATGCCTGCGGCGGGTGCACGAATCACCCGTCGTGCGGTATGCCCCATGATATTGCCGGGTATCCCGGTATTTTCCTGTGCACAACCGGCGTAAATCACCTGACCCAGCCAGTGTCCACGATTTGTTTCAATCACCGCATGGCAGTCTTCACCCGCAGTAAACCCAGGCCCCAACGCAATGGTCACAGGAGCCATATCTTTTCGCGTACCCAGATTTTGTTTTGCCAGAATCGCATCCACTACGCAGACGGGTTTCAGTGCGTCAATCAGCGAACCGGCTGGATCGACCAGAATCGGGATAAAACCACGCTCGGCTAACGCCGCCGCTTCTGCTGACGAGGTGGCCAGTCTTGCCGTCACGCCTTCCACGATCATTTCACCATCAAAGACGGCCTGCGCGAACGCAACGCTGCGGCGAATGACGGTCGGTTTCTCCACTTCCAGCATGATCACTTTGAAACCGGCATGGAACAATCGCAGCGCCACGCCGCTGGCGATATCTCCCGCGCCACGAATCACCACCCGCTGATGGCCGGACGGATGCGCGGTGCGCATCATCAGTCCACCAGGCGCATTATTTTTAACCTGTAAGATCTCCGCCAACACGCTGACCGCAATCTCCTGCGGCGTTTCAGCACCAATGTTGTAACCCACCGGCGCATGCAGGCGGGCAATGTGCTCTTCACCGACGCCCTTCTCCCGTAACTGACGCATAAACAACTGCACTTTACGACGGCTTGCCAGCAAACCCAGCCACGCGACGGGTTGCTCGATCAATTTGTCCAGCGCTTCCCGATCCTGATTGTTCGTCGCGATAAGCACAAAGTTGTCCGGACGGATCTCCAGCGCATCCACTGCCGCGGTAAAAGAATCGGCATGTAACAACTGTACCGAGGGAGGAAAAGCGTCCGGGTTAACGCTTTCGCGATAAACATCCGCTACGGCAATATCAAACCCTAACAGCGCTGCCCCCTGGGCAATCGCCCGGTTGACATGCCCGCCGCCGATTAACACCAGTCGCGGGCGCAGGCCGTGCACGCTAATAAAAACCGACATCGCGCCGCCGCAGTCCGAGCCAACGGCATCGGCGCCGTTGCGGGCCATCCGGCCATGAAACATACGCGGCTTTCTTTCCTGTAACGCCAGCAGCGCTTCGTCGATCACCTTGCGCTCCACCATGCCTCCGCCGATAGTCCCGACGATAGACCCATCCTGATGTACCAGCATCTGTGCCGAATGGCGGGGCGTGGACCCCCGGCTATCGACAATCTGCGCCAACGCAAATGGGCGGTTTTGCTCTTCAAGTTTTGCAGCCTCTGTGAAAATATTCATACAGACCTCAATGGATATCTTTTCAGGAACCCGGTGTTCCCGGCGTCGCTATCTCACAAATCTGCGCGTGATTGCAGGCGTTTCCTGTGCATTCCCCAGCCAGATAGCCTGCACATCACCGTCTGACAACAGTTGGATGAGCTCGCGTTCATCAATGGCATTCTCAGATTGAGAAAAACGATTGAGAAACCAGACGCGTCGACTGGCTGGCGGGGCATTTTTGAATGCTCCCTGTGGATGCTGAACCAGGCGAACCAGCGCCTTCAGCGATAAGGGGGATCCCTCCGTCAGGCCTGTCATCCCGGCGAACGGCGACCAGCGATGCACCTGCTTTGCCCCCACGCGTTTCCCCAGCAGGTGTCCACCCATAACGGCAATCACGCAGCAACTGCTTTCAGGTATGCAAGGTTCGTGCTCATCTGGCGCTTTAAGCGGCATTCCGCGTGCGCCGTCTGCCTCGACGAGAACCACGTCACATTCCGATCGTCTGGCTAAGGCATCGATGGCGTCGGGTGAGAAACCACGTGCTTTTCCCAATGGGGCTTTCCACGACCGAAAGCAGGTAATGATGGGTTGCATTAACACGTGATACGGCAACCCGGCGGGCTCCCGACAGAAAAGGGTCGGCCAGGAGTGGTCTGGCAGAAACATATGCGTCGTCGTGGTGATGAATACCCGTCGACCTGATAACTGAAAGAGATGAGCGAGCCAGAAAAGCGTACTGGTTTTCCCACCCGCACCGACAATTGAAATCACCGTTGGCCGTTTCTGTGCACCTAAATCAAAGAATAAAGAAGCATGCCCCGGTATACTCATAAGCCTCTCTGAAGTGACATAACATCTAATAGACATTATGGAATCGCCATGCCTGTCGTCGACTGTATAATTACTGCTGCTGGGTTATCATCCAGAATGGGAAAATGGAAAATGATGTTACCCTGGCACGCAGGAACAATTCTTGATGCAAGTATCAAAAACGCGCTGCAATTTTGTAACCGGGTGATATTAGTTTCTGGTTACCGCGCCACGGAGATACATAATCGCTATGCGAATCAGCCTAATATTATTATTACGTACAATCCGGATTATGCTCAGGGTTTATTTACGTCAATTAAGGTTGGCGCTGCCGCCGTGAACAGCGGGCACTGCTTCATCACGCACGGTGACATGCCTGAACTGAATAACGATATTTTCCGTAAAATCTGGGCGTTACGTAACGATAACGCACTTATCCCTTGCTATCAGGGCCAGCCCGGCCATCCTGTATTACTTTCCAAAAAATGCCTGTTGCAGGCCATCTCACAACCGGATGTCAGCAATATGCGTCAGGCATTGCTGCGCGGAAAACATAATCTTATTGAAATAAACGATGCCCGAATCACTCTGGATATTGATACACCAGAGGATTTTATCAATGCGCAGAATCGACACAAATAAATAGGAAATACGGAGTTAAACGATTGCGTTCAAATATTCCCCGATTCATTTTTCACTTATCATAATGATAAGCGATCGCCATTTTTGAGAAAACAGAATGCGATGATGAAATAC
Source organism: Citrobacter sp. CFNIH10 (assembly GCF_002934585.1). Lineage (NCBI taxonomy): Bacteria > Pseudomonadati > Pseudomonadota > Gammaproteobacteria > Enterobacterales > Enterobacteriaceae > Citrobacter > Citrobacter sp. CFNIH10. The sequence goes on along the minus strand of NZ_CP026216.1, from coordinate 2,194,095 downwards.
CTTATCGCCATACCTCTCCCGGCTGATTTTCATTCTCATTTAGCGTTTGTGAGATATTTCACAAAGCGGACTTAAGATTAGAAGCGCCTCACAAAATTATATTTTTATGGCTCTGCTTTGTGAGTAGTGGTGCGAATGTTGCTCTATTTCTCCAAACCGCCGGCTTTATCAGTCCCGGTCAACCAATGACATCTATGAACACGCGCACCTTCCGGTTGTCTTGCCACGACCTGAAGAAAGCCGAGTAAAGCTAAGGAGAGGGGTATGGGGGATATAATGCGTCCGATTCCGTTTGAGGAACTTTTGACGCGCCTATTTGATGAATATCAGCAGCAGCGCTCGATCTTTGGTATTCCTGAGCAGCAGTTCTATTCACCGGAAAAAGGCAAATCGATAAGCGTATTTGGTGAAACCTGTGCCACCCCCGTCGGCCCCGCCGCCGGCCCGCACACCCAGCTCGCACAAAATATCATCACCTCCTGGCTGACTGGCGGTCGGTTTATTGAACTCAAAACAGTGCAAATTCTCGATCGGCTCGAACTGGAAAAACCCTGTATTGATGCGGAAGATGAGTGCTTCAATACCGAATGGTCGACGGAATTTACCCTGCTGAAAGCATGGGATGAGTATCTTAAAGCCTGGTTCGCCCTGCATTTACTGGAGCAACTGCTGCAACCTTCAGGTAGCGATACCGGTAAATCGTTCATTTTTAATATGAGCGTCGGCTATAACCTCGACGGCATCAAGCAACCGCCCATGCAGGCGTTCATCGACAACATGATGGACGCATCCGCGCACCCTAAATTTGTGCAGTACCGCGACACGCTACAGCGATGGCTGCACGATGAAACATTCCTCGCGCGCCACGGGTTGAACGCACATCGGGAACGTCTACAGGCGCTGCCGGGACGCATTCCCACAAAACTGGTGCAGGGCGTCACGCTGTCCACGATGCACGGCTGCCCACCGCACGAAATCGAAGCCATCTGCCGCTATATGCTGGAAGAAAAAGGGCTGAATACCTTTGTGAAGCTGAATCCGACGCTGCTGGGCTATTCACGCGTACGTGAAATTCTGGACAGCTGTGGCTTCGGTTATATCGGCTTAAAAGAAGAGTCATTTGAGCACGATCTGAAGCTCACCCAGGCGCTGGAAATGTTGCAGCGCCTGATGGCGCTGGCAAAAGAAAAGTCGCTGGGTTTTGGCGTAAAACTCACCAACACCCTGGGCACCGTCAATAACAAAGGTGCGCTTCCCGGCGAAGAGATGTATATGTCTGGCCGGGCGCTGTTCCCGCTCTCAATCAACGTGGCGGCCGTGCTTTCCCGGGCCTTCGACGGCCAATTGCCCATCTCCTATTCCGGCGGCGCCAGCCAGTTGACCATCCGCGATATCTTTGACACCGGCATTCGTCCGATCACCATGGCGACCGACCTGTTAAAGCCAGGCGGTTATCTGCGACTCAGCGCCTGTATGCGTGAGCTGGAGTCTTCAGATGCGTGGGGAATGGAACATGTCGATGTCGAACGACTGAATCGACTGGCGGAAGAGGCCGTCACGATGGCCTACACCCAAAAACACTGGAAACCTGAAGAGCGCATTGACGTGGCCGGCGGCTTGCCGCTGACCGACTGCTACGTCGCCCCGTGTATTACGGCCTGCGCCATCAAACAGGACATTCCGGAGTATATTCGCCTGCTGGGCGAGCAGCGTTATGCCGACGCGCTGGAACTGATTTATCAGCGAAACGCCCTCCCGGCAATCACCGGTCATATCTGCGATCATCAGTGTCAGTACAACTGTACCCGTCTGGACTATGACAGCGCTTTGAACATCCGTGAACTGAAAAAAGTGGCGCTGGAAAAGGGGTGGGATGAATACAAACAGCGCTGGCACAAACCCGCAGGCTCAGGCTCACGTCATCCGGTTGCAGTCATCGGTGCGGGTCCGGCCGGGCTTGCGGCCGGTTACTTCCTTGCCCGGGCAGGACACCCGGTGACGCTATTTGAACGCGAAGCCAACGCGGGCGGCGTGGTGAAAAATATCATTCCTCAGTTCCGTATTCCGGCAGAACTCATCCAGCACGATATCGATTTTGTCGCCGATCACGGCGTGAAGTTCGAATATGGCTGTGCGCCAGATCTGACCGTACAGAGCCTGAAAGAAAAGGGGTTCCACTACGTTCTGATCGCAACCGGTACGGATAAAAACAGCGGCGTGAAGCTCGACGGCGATAACCCCAACATCTGGAAATCGCTTCCCTTCCTGCGTGAATACAATCAGGGAACTGCGTTGACGCTCGGTAAGCATGTGGCGATCGTCGGCGCGGGCAACACGGCGATGGACTGTGCCCGTGCGGCACTGCGCGTGCCGGGTGTGGAGAAAGTCACCGTGGTCTACCGCCGTTCGTTGCAGGAGATGCCCGCCTGGCGTGAAGAGTATGAAGAAGCCCTGCACGATGGGGTTGAGTTCCGTTTTCTCAACAACCCTGAACGTTTTGATGCGGATGGCACACTCACCCTGCGCGTCATGACGCTCGGAGAGCCGGATGAGAAAGGACGGCGCCGCCCGGTTGAAACCGACGAAACGCTGACGCTGTACATCGATAGTCTGATTACCGCCATTGGTGAACAGCAGGATACCGAAGCACTGAATGCAATGGGTGTTCCGCTTGACAGCAAAGGCTGGCCAGAGGTGAATCACAACGGCGAAACCCGCCTCACCGACGTGTTCATGATTGGCGACGTCCAGCGTGGTCCATCATCCATTGTTGCCGCCATCGGCTCTGCGCGTCGGGCCACGGATACCATCCTCTGGCGGGAAAATATCCGCTCCCACCATGGCGATAAACGCTGGAATAACGTCAGCCCCGCTGAAATCTATCAGCGTAAAGGCGAGATCGCGGTCGCGAAGGTCGATAAAGATGACCGTGACGCCTTTGTCGCCCAGGAAGCGGCCCGCTGCCTTGAATGCAACTATGTCTGCAGCAAATGCGTGGATGTCTGTCCGAATCGCGCCAATGTGTCAATTCCTGTGCCGGGATTCCAGAATCGCTTCCAGACGCTACATCTGGATGCTTACTGCAACGAATGCGGTAACTGCGCTCAATTCTGTCCGTGGCAGGGCAAGCCGTATAAAGACAAAGTCACGCTCTTTAGCCTGCCACAGGATTTCGACAACAGCAGTAACCCGGGTTTCCTGGTGGAAGACGATCGGGTCAGGGTCCGGCTGAATGACCAAAGCTGGGTATTAAACATCAGCCATGATGGGCAGTTCGCCAGCATCCCGCCGGAACTGGATGACATGTGCCGCGTCATTAGCTATGTCCACCAGCATCACCATTACCTGTTAGGCCGCGTGGAGGTGTAATCATGTTGATTCTGAAAAATGTCACCGCCGTACAACTTCATCCGGCCAGCGTGCGTGAAGGGGTGGATATTGCAATCGACAAAGACGTTATTGTTGAGGTGGGTGACGCCCTGACGCAGCGCTATCCGCAAGCGCAATGGAAAGAGATGCATGGGCGAATCGTGATGCCAGGCCTGGTCTGTGCGCATAACCACTTCTACTCCGGTTTATCGCGCGGGATCCAGGCCAATATCGCCCCCAGCCCGGACTTTATCTCAACGTTGAAAAACCTGTGGTGGCGTCTGGATCGGGCGCTGGACGAAGAATCGCTCTACTACAGTGGGCTGATTTGCTCACTGGAAGCGATTAAGAGCGGATGCTCTGCGGTTATCGATCACCATGCTTCACCGGGCTACATCCAGGGCTCGCTCTCTACGCTGCGTTCAGCCTTTTTAAAAGTCGGTCTGCGAGCAATGACCTGCTTTGAAACCACCGACCGTAACGAAGGTATCAAAGAGCTACAGGCAGGCGTCGAAGAGAATATTCGATTCGCCCGTCAGATAGACCATGCGCGAGAGAGCGGTAGCGAGCCGTACCTGGTGGAAGCGCACATTGGCGCGCATGCCCCCTTTACCGTGCCCGATGCCGGCCTGGAGATGCTACGCGAGGCCATCAACGCGACCGGGCGCGGGCTTCACATCCATGCGGCGGAAGACCGCTACGATGTCTCCCACAGTCATCATCTGTACGGTAAAGACCTGCTGGTCAGGTTGGCGGAATATGGGCTCATTGACCGTAAAACGCTGGTCGCACACGGCTTGTACCTGTCTGCGGAAGATATCGCCCTGCTGAATCAGCAAGATGCCTTCCTGGTACACAATGCCCGCTCCAACATGAACAACCATGTGGGCTATAACCACCACCTTACCCATATTCGCAATCTGGCGCTGGGGACGGACGGCATCGGCTCCGACATGCTTGAAGAGATGAAATTTGCCTTCTTCAAACATCGCGACGCGGGCGGTCCTCTGTGGCCTGACAGCTTTGCGAAAGCACTGGCGAACGGCAACGAACTGTTGCACCGCAACTTCGGAGAAAAATTTGGCCAACTGGAAGCCGGTTATAAAGCCGATTTAACCCTTCTCGACTATTCGTCGCCGACGCCGCTGATCGCTGAAAACGTTGCCGGGCATATCGCTTTCGGTCTCGGTTCAGGCAGCGTGCACAGCGTGATGGTGAATGGCGTGATGGTGTATGAAGACCGTCAGTTCACTTTCGATACCGATTCCATTTATGCGCAGGCCCGAAAAGCCGCCGCCAACATGTGGCGGCGAATGGATGCGCTGGCATAGCCCATACCCTCTCCTGAACGGGAGAGGGAGTGATGAGGAATGATGATGATTGAACAATTTTTCAGGCCCGACTCCGTTGACCAGGCGCTGGAACTCAAGCGCCGCTATCAGGAGGACGCCGTCTGGTTTGCCGGGGGCAGCAAACTTAACGCCACGCCAACGCGTACCGATAAGCGGATTGCCATTTCATTGCAGGATCTGGAACTGGAGTGGATCGACTGGGACAATGGCGCATTGCGTATCGGGGCGATGACTCGCCTGCAACCGTTGCATGACGCCCGCTATCTCCCGGCGGCACTGCGTGAGGCGATAGGCTTTATCTACTCCCGCCATCTTCGCAACCAGTCGACCCTCGGCGGCGAGATTGCCGCGCAACAGCAAGAGTCCGTGTTACTCCCCGTCCTGCTGGCGCTGGACGCCCAGTTGGTGTGTGGTGATGGCGAAACCCTGTCGCTGGAAAGCTATCTCGCCGATCCACGCGATCGCCTGCTCACCGAAATTATCATTAAAGATCCCTTCCGCCCTTGCGCCACGCGCAAAGTGAGCCGTTCACAGGCCGGATTAACCGTCGTGACAGCGGCGGTCGCGTTAACAGAACACGGTGGCATGTGCATCGCGCTGGACGGCGTGGCGGACAAAGCACTGCGCCTGCGTGACGTGGAAACACAAACGCGAGAAGGTACGGAACTGGAACAGGCGGTCGCAAACGCCCTGTTCCCACAGGATGATATTCGGGGCAGCGCGGCCTATAAGCGCTATATCACCGGCGTGGTTGTCGCCGATCTGTATGCCGACTGTCTGATGGCCGGGGAGGACGTTGTATGATGATTCACTTCACATTGAACGGCATGGCCCGTGAAATGAAGATTAACCCGGGCGAAAACGTACAGAAGCTGCTGTTTAGCTTCGGCATGCACTCCGTGCGCAACAGTGATGACGGATTCGGTTTCGCCGGTTCGGACGCGATTCTCTACAACGGTCGCATCGTCAATGCCTCATTACTGATTGCCGCGCAGTTGGATCACGCGGAGATTCGCACCAGCGAATCACTCGGTCAATGGAATGCGTTGAGCCTGGTACAACAGGCGATGGTGGATGTCGGCGTCGTGCAGTCCGGTTATAACGATCCGGCGGCCGCATTGATCATCACCGAACTGCTGGAACGAATCGCGAATCCTACCCGTGAAGAGATTGACGATGCGTTGTCCGGCCTGTTCAGTCGTGATGCGGGCTGGCAGCAATATTATCAGGTGATCGAACTGGCGGTGGCGCGTAAAAACGATCCACAAGCCCGTATGACTGTCGCCCCCACTTTCCGCGACGATCTCGCGGTGATTGGTAAACCCTGGCCAAAAACCGATGCGGCCAAAATGGTCCAGGCCAAACCCTGCTATGTGGAAGACCGTATCACCCCAGACGGCTGCGTAATTAAAATGCTGCGCAGTCCGCACGCCCATGCGTTGATCACTCATCTCGACGTCAGCAAAGCCGAAGCATTGCCCGGCGTGGTTCACGTGATCACCCACCGCAACTGCCCGGACATCTATTATACGCCCGGCGGGCAGAGCGCGCCTGAACCCTCCCCGCTTGACCGCCGCATGTTCGGCAAAAAAATGCGCCATGTCGGCGATCGTGTTGCCGCCGTGGTTGCAGAGAGCGAAGAGATTGCGCTGGCCGCGCTCGAACTCATTGATGTGAAATATGATGTGCTTAAGCCGGTATTGTCGATAGACGAAGCCATGGCAGACGATGCACCCGTCGTACACGATGAACCGGTAGTGTACGTTGCAGGCGCGCCACAGACACTGGAAGAAGATAACCGCCATGCCGCCCAACGTGGCGAGCACATGGTCATCAACTTCCCGATTGGTTCACGCCCGCGGAAAAATATCGCCGCCAGCATTCATGGTCATATCGGCGATATGGAGAAAGGGTTTGCCGAAGCGGATGTGATCATCGAGCGCACTTATCACTCCACACAGGCGCAGCAGTGTCCGGCAGAGCCTCACATCTGTTTTACGCGCATGGACGGCGATCGCCTGATCATTCACGCCTCAACTCAGGTACCGTGGCACCTTCGCCGCCAGGTTGCCCGTCTCGTTGGCATGAAGCAGCACAAAGTCCACGTCATTAAGGAACGCGTCGGCGGTGGCTTTGGTTCTAAACAGGACATCCTGCTGGAAGAAGTCTGCGCATGGGCGACCTGCGTGACCGGACGCCCGGTCTATTTCCGCTATACCCGTGAAGAGGAGTTTATTGCCAATACCTCCCGTCACGTTGCAAAAGTCACGGTCAAACTTGGCGCGAAGAAAGATGGTCGCCTGACGGCGGTCAAAATGGACTTCCGCGCCAATACTGGCCCATATGGCAACCATTCGTTGACGGTGCCGAGCAACGGCCCGGCGCTCTCGTTACCGCTGTACCCCTGCGACAACGTCGATTTCCAGGTCACCACCTACTACAGCAATATCTGTCCGACGGGGGCGTATCAGGGCTATGGCGCGCCGAAAGGCACCTTTGCGATGACGATGGCGTTAGCCGAACTTGCCGAACAACTGCACATTGATCAACTGGAGATCATCGAACGCAATCGGGTTCACGAGGGACAGGAACTGAAAATTCTCGGCGCGATCGGTGAAGGGAAAGCGCCAACCTCCGTTCCTTCCGCCGCCAGTTGCGCACTGGAAGCGATCCTGCGTCAGGGACGGAAGATGATCGACTGGTCGTCGCCCAAACCACAGGACGGTGACTGGCGTACCGGTCGCGGGGTCGCCATTATTATGCAGAAATCAGGGATCCCGGACATCGATCAGGCGAACTGCATGATCAAACTGGAGTCCGATGGCACTTTCATCGTCCACTCCGGCGGCGCAGATATTGGCACCGGGCTGGATACGGTTGTCACTAAACTGACGGCGGAAGTGCTGCACTGTGCGCCAGAGGAAGTGCATGTCATTTCCGGCGATACTGACCATGCACTCTTCGACAAAGGCGCTTACGCCTCATCCGGCACCTGCTTCTCGGGGAACGCGGCACGTAAGGCAGCAGAAAACCTGCGTGAGAAAATCCTCTTTCATGGGGCGCAGATGCTGGGTGAACCCGTTGCTGATGTTCAACTGGTAGCACCTGGCGTTGTACGCGGCAAGCAGGGCGAAGTGAGTTACGCTGAGATCGCGCACAAAGCGGAGACGGGAACTGGTTTTGGCACGCTGGTCGCCACGGCCAGTTACATCACCGCAGACTTCGCATTTCCGTATGGGGCGAACTTCGCCGAAGTCGCGGTGAATACCCGAACCGGCGAAATCCGTCTCGACAAGTTCTACGCACTGCTGGACTGTGGCACACCGGTCAACCCGGAACTCGCACTCGGGCAAATCTACGGTGCGTCAATGCGGGCCATTGGCCATAGTCTGAGCGAAGAGATCCTCTATGATGCCGAAGGCCATCCGCTGACCCGCGATCTGCGCAGTTACGGTGCGCCAAAAATTGGCGACATCCCTCGGGATTTTCGTGCCGTTCTGGTGCCAAGCGACGATAAGGTTGGCCCCTTTGGTGCCAAATCGATCTCTGAAATTGGCGTTAACGGCGCGGCACCGGCCATTGCCACCGCTATTCATGATGCCTGTGGCGTATGGTTACGCGAATGGCATTTCACACCGGAGAAAATACTGACCGCGCTGGAAAAAATGTAACAACGTGGGCCGCTCAGGCGGCCCGCTCACATGACTCAATAACGATTAAATGCCGTCTGCGGAAATGAGATAAGCCGTTCTCAGGGCAACCTGCGCCTCAAATTCGCAGAATTTAATTCTGCTGATTCAGATGATCAAATTTACTTATTAAGGAGTGAAGGGATGTCTGATATATCACGTGCAGGCTCAGATCTGATTTACGAACTGGAGGATCGCCCTCCCTTTCATCAGTCTATTATCGGCGCGATCACCCACCTGCTGGCCATCTTTGTCCCCATGGTCACGCCCGCATTAATTGTTGGCACCGCGCTGCAGCTCTCAACGGAAACCACCGCCTATCTGGTCTCAATGGCGATGATTGCATCTGGCATCGGCACCTGGCTGCAGGTCAATCGCTATGGCATGGTCGGTTCCGGCTTACTCTCGATTCAGTCGGTCAACTTTTCGTTTGTCACGGTAATGATTGCACTGGGCAGCGGGATGAAAAACGATGGATTCCACGAAGAGTTGATCATGTCATCGCTGCTTGGCGTTTCATTTGTCGGGGCATTTCTGGTGGTGGGATCGTCTTTCATTTTGCCTTACTTGCGCAGGGTCATCACGCCGACCGTCAGCGGAATTGTGGTGCTGATGATTGGCCTGAGCCTGATTAAAGTCGGGATTATCGATTTTGGCGGCGGCTTTGCGGCGAAAAGCAGCGGCACCTACGGAAATTACGAGAATATCGGCGTCGGGTTGCTGGTGCTGATCGTGGTGATCGGTTTTAACTGCTGCCGCAGTCCGTTACTGAGAATGGGCGGCATCGCGATCGGGCTGTGCGTGGGTTATATCGTCTCTTTGTGCCTGGGCATGGTGGATTTCAGCAGTATGCGCAATCTGCCGTGGGTCACCATCCCGACCCCTTTTAAGTACGGTTTCCAGTTCAACTTTCATCACTTTCTGGTGGTGGGGACCATTTATCTGCTCAGCGTGCTGGAAGCCGTCGGCGACATTACCGCGACCGCGATGGTGTCCAGACGCCCCATTCAGGGAGATGAATACCAGTCACGCCTGAAGGGCGGCGTGCTGGCCGATGGGCTGGTCTCCGTTATTGCCTCTGCAGTGGGTTCACTGCCATTGACGACCTTTGCGCAAAACAACGGCGTTATCCAGATGACCGGCGTCGCCTCTCGCTATATCGGCCGCACCATCGCCGTCATGCTGGTGCTGCTTGGACTGTTTCCCATGATTGGCGGCTTCTTTACCACTATTCCTTCGGCGGTGCTGGGGGGCGCGATGACGCTAATGTTCTCGATGATCGCAATCGCCGGGATCCGCATCATCATCACGAACGGGCTTAAGCGCCGTGAAACGCTGATTGTTGCCACCTCGTTGGGACTGGGGCTGGGCGTCTCCTATGACCCGGAAATATTCAAAATCCTGCCGGCCTCAATTTATGTGTTGGTGGAAAACCCCATCTGCGCGGGCGGTCTGACCGCCATTCTACTGAATATCATTCTCCCAGGAGGCTACCGGCCTGAAGAAGTGCTGCCGGGCATCGTCTCCCCGGAGGAAACGGATTAACGGTAAAGGAGTTTACGATGTCTGGAGAACACACGTTGAAAGCGGTACGCGGCAGCTTTATTGATGTCACCCGCACCGTTGAAAACCCGGAAGAGATCGCCTCAGCGCTGCGATTTTTGGAAGACGGATTGCTGCTGATTCGCCAGGGAAAAGTCGAATGGTTTGGTGAGTGGGAAGCAGGAAAACAGCGGATCCCTGACGCCATCCGTGTCCGTGACTATCGCGGAAAACTGGTCGTGCCGGGATTCGTTGATACGCATATCCATTACCCCCAGAGTGAAATGGTCGGTGCCTATGGCGAGCAGTTGCTGGAATGGCTGAATAAGCACACCTTCCCGACCGAAAGACGCTATGAGGATCTGGAATACGCACGCGAGATGTCAGCTTTTTTCATCAAGCAACTGTTGCGTAACGGCACCACCAGCGCGCTGGTTTTTGGCACGGTGCATCCGCAGTCCGTGGATGCGCTATTTGAAGCCGCCAGCCATATCAATATGCGCATGATCGCCGGCAAAGTGATGATGGATCGTAACGCGCCGGATTATCTTCTGGACGACGCCGAGAGCAGCTACCTGCAAAGTAAGGCGTTGATTGAGCGCTGGCATAAAAATGGCCGCCTGCTGTATGCCATCACGCCGCGCTTTGCCCCGACCTCGTCACCGCAACAGATGGCGATGGCGCAGCGTCTGCGGGAAGAATATCCCGACACCTGGGTACATACCCATCTCTCTGAAAACAAAGACGAAATTTCCTGGGTTAAAGAACTCTATCCTGAACATGACGGCTATCTGGATGTGTACCACCAGTACGGGCTGACCGGCAAAAATTGCGTCTTCGCCCACTGTGTCCATCTGGAAGAGAAAGAGTGGGATCGCCTGAGCGAAACCCACTCCAGCATCGCCTTTTGTCCGACCTCAAACCTCTACCTCGGCAGCGGTTTGTTCAATCTGCAAAAAGCCTGGAGGAAGAAGATCAACGTCGGTATGGGAACCGATATCGGCGCCGGTACCACCTTCAACATGCTGCAAACGCTGAACGAAGCCTACAAAGTGGTGCAACTACAGGGGTACCGACTCTCGGCATACGAAGCCTTTTACCTGGCGACGCTCGGCGGCGCGAAAGCGCTGGGCCTCGACGATCTGATTGGTAACTTTATGCCGGGCAAAGAGGCGGACTTTGTGGTGCTGGAACCGACAGCGACGCCGCTGCAACAACTGCGCTATGACAACTCTACATCCCTGGTCGACAAATTGTTCGTGATGATGACGCTGGGCGACGATCGCTCAATTTACCGCACTTACGTCGACGGACGTCTGGTGTACGAACGGACCTGACAGAACGCTAACATCCTGCTGAGGACATCATTATGTCTGGAGATATTCTGCAAACCCCCGGCGCGTCGAAACCACGCAGCGCGCTGGATAATTACTTCAAGATTACGGCGCGTGGCAGTACCGTGCGTCAGGAAATACTGGCCGGGTTGACCACCTTTCTGGCGATGGTCTATTCGGTCATAGTCGTGCCCGGAATGCTGGGGAAAGCGGGATTCCCACCCGCCGCCGTCTTTGTCGCCACCTGCCTCGTCGCAGGCTTCGGCTCGCTGTTGATGGGCCTGTGGGCCAACCTGCCGATGGCGATTGGCTGTGCTATTTCGCTGACCGCCTTCACCGCATTCAGCCTGGTGCTGGGACAACACATTTCTATTCCTGTCGCCCTCGGCGCGGTTTTCCTGATGGGGGTCATTTTTACCGCTATCTCGGTCACCGGCGTCCGGACCTGGATCTTACGAAACTTACCCATGGGTATCGCGCATGGCACAGGGATTGGCATCGGGTTGTTCCTGTTGCTGATCGCGGCGAACGGCGTCGGTATGGTGATTAAAAACCCGTTGGAAGGGCTTCCGGTGGCACTCGGCGCATTTACCTCTTTTCCGGTTCTGATGAGTCTGCTGGGTTTGGCGGTCATCTTCGGGCTGGAGAAATGCCGCGTCCCTGGCGGGATCCTGCTGGTGATTATCGCCATCTCGATTATCGGATTGATATTTGACCCTGCCGTTAAATATCACGGCCTGGTCGCCATGCCCAGCCTGAGCGGTGAAGACGGTAAGTCTCTGATTTTCAGTCTTGATATCATGGGCGCCTTACAGCCTGCGGTGCTGCCCAGCGTACTGGCGCTGGTGATGACGGCGGTATTTGATGCGACCGGCACCATCCGCGCCGTCGCCGGACAAGCGAATCTGCTGGATAAAGACAACCAAATCATCAACGGCGGTAAAGCGTTGACCAGCGACTCCATCAGCTCCGTATTCTCCGGTCTGGTGGGCGCAGCGCCGGCCGCCGTCTATATTGAATCCGCTGCGGGAACCGCCGCCGGTGGAAAAACAGGACTGACCGCCGCCATCGTCGGCTGTTTGTTCTTGCTTATCCTGTTCTTATCGCCTCTCTCTTACCTCATACCCGGCTATGCGACGGCGCCTGCGCTGATGTACGTCGGCTTACTGATGCTCAGTAATGTCTCAAAACTGGATTTCAATGACTTCATCGATGCGATGGCCGGTCTGGTCTGCGCGGTCTTTATCGTCCTGACCTGCAATATCGTCACCGGCATTATGCTCGGTTTCGTGACGCTGGTTGTCGGTCGCGTTTTTGCCCGGGAATGGCAGAAGCTGAACATCGGTACCGTCATTATTACCGTCGCGCTGGTGGCGTTCTACGCCGGCGGATGGGCTATTTAAGCGAGGCTCCGCGCCAACGCGCGCGGAGCTGTTCTATCGGCCTCGCCATTCAGGAGAAAACGCATGAGCGCCATAGATTCCCAACTTCCCTCACCGTCGGGGCAAGGCCGCGCCACCGATGAGGTCGACCGTATATTATCGCCTGGCAAGCTGGTTGTCCTCGGTTTACAGCATGTGCTGGTCATGTACGCAGGCGCGGTCGCTGTACCGCTGATGATTGGCGACAGACTCGGCCTCAGCAAAGAAGCTATTGCGCTGTTAATCAGCTCGGATCTCTTCTGCTGCGGGATCGTGACCCTGCTGCAATGTATTGGCATCGGTCGCTTTATGGGGATTCGCCTGCCCGTGATTATGTCGGTGACGTTTGCCGCGGTGACGCCGATGATTGCGATTGGCATCAATCCGGATATCGGTCTGTTGGGCATTTTTGGCTCAACCATTGCCGCTGGCGCGATCACCACACTCTTAGCGCCGCTTGTCGGTCGCCTGATGCCCTTATTTCCACCGCTGGTAACGGGCGTGGTGATCACCTCGATTGGTCTGAGCATTATTCAGGTGGGCGTTGACTGGGCTGCTGGCGGAAAAGGTAATCCTGAGTATGGGAATCCGGTCTATTTAGGGATTTCATTTGCGGTCTTAATCTTTATTTTATTAATCACCCGATTTGCCAAAGGCTTCATGTCCAACGTCGCGGTCCTGCTGGGGATCATCTTTGGCTTTGCGTTGTCATGGATGATGAATGAAGTGAATTTGTCAGGCCTGCACGATGCCTCGTGGTTCGCGATTGTCACACCGATGGCCTTCGGCACCCCTGTCTTTGATCCGGTGTCGATTCTGACCATGACGGCTGTGTTAATCATTGTGTTTATTGAATCGATGGGGATGTTCCTGGCGCTCGGCGAAATCGTCGGTCGCAAACTCTCATCGCAGGATATCATTCGCGGCCTGCGCGTGGATGGCGTCGGGACAATGATTGGCGGACTGTTTAACAGCTTTCCCCACACCTCATTTTCCCAAAACGTTGGCCTGGTCAGCGTCACGCGCGTGCACAGTCGATGGGTCTGCATCGCTTCCGGCGTCATCTTAATTTTGTTTGGCATGGTGCCGAAAATGGCGGTTCTGGTCGCCTCCATTCCGCAGTTCGTCCTCGGCGGCGCGGGTCTGGTGATGTTTGGTATGGTACTGGCAACCGGGATCCGCATTCTCTCGCGCTGCAATTACACCACGAACCGTTACAACCTCTACATTGTGGCCATCAGCCTGGGCGTCGGCATGACGCCGACGTTATCGCATGACTTTTTCTCTCGCCTGCCTGCCGTTCTCCAGCCGTTACTGCACAGCGGAATTATGCTTGCCACCTTCAGCGCTGTCGTACTGAATCTGTTTTTCAATGGCTACCACCACCATACCGGGCTGGTGCAGGAATCCGTCTCGGATAAAAACCTGAAGGTCAGAACGGTTCGAATGTGGTTACTGATGCGCAAGCTGAAAAAAAATCAGCAGGATGAATAGCATGAATCTCTTTTGGCGCTGCCTGATTACCTTGCTGTTGCTCATGCTGATGTCGATACCCGCCATTTCTGACGGCATTGCGCTGGGTATCGAAAGTCGCTTCCGGTTTATGCTGCTGTTTTTCTAAAATCACGCCCCGCTCCCGACATCCGTACCGCAAGATGCGGATGTCACATTCCTGTGTTAAACGCTCCCGGCGTTAATCATTTCATCGTGAGATCTCATATACTGGTGTGCGCTTGAGATTGACAGTGAGACATTATGCGACAGGAACACGTCATTTTACTGGATGCACAGGACACCCCTTCCGGCACGCTGGAAAAATATACCGCCCACACCGTTAACACACCATTGCATCTCGCCTTCTCCTCCTGGCTGTTCAATACAGAGGGACAGCTTTTGGTGACTCGCCGTTCGCTGGAAAAAAAAGCGTGGCCAGGCGTCTGGACTAACTCGGTCTGCGGCCACCCTCAACAAGGTGAAAGTCACGAAGAGGCTGTTATCCGCCGCTGTCGTTATGAGCTGGGCGTAGAGATTGCCAGTCTGACTCCCGTCTACCCGGCATTTCGCTATCGCGCGACCGATCCCAGTGGGATCGTCGAGAATGAGGTCTGCCCGGTCTATGCAGCACGGGTGACCAGTGAACTGCAGGTCAATCGCGATGAAGTGATGGATTATCAGTGGAGCGATCTGGAGGAGGTTTTACGCGGAATTGACGCGACGCCGTGGGCTTTCAGCCCGTGGATGGTGATGCAGGCGTCAAACGATACGGCGCGAGCGTCACTCCTTAACTTTAGCCGTCAGCAATAAAAAACCCCGGCATGTCAGCCGGGGTTTTTTATTAGCCGTCGCCGTGAAGCTTATTTGACCGGACGCATCGCCGGGAACAGGATCACATCACGGATGGTGTGGCTGTTGGTGAACAGCATCACCATACGGTCGATACCAATACCCAGACCCGCGGTCGGCGGCAGACCGTGCTCCAGCGCGGTGACGTAGTCTTCGTCGAAGAACATCGCTTCGTCGTCGCCCGCCGCTTTCGCGTCAACCTGATCCTGGAAGCGCTGCGCCTGATCTTCCGCATCGTTCAGCTCGCTAAAGCCGTTACCGATCTCACGACCGCCGATGAAGAACTCAAAGCGATCGGTGATTTCCGGGTTCTCGTCATTACGACGCGCCAGCGGAGACACTTCTGCCGGGTATTCGGTAATGAACGTCGGCTGAATCAGATGCGCTTCGGCCACTTCTTCGAAAATTTCCGTCACGATACGGCCCAGACCCCAGCTCTTCTCGACCTTGATACCGAGAGATTCAGCGATCGCTTTGGCGGAGTCGAAGTTATCCAGTTCAGCCATTTCCGTTTCCGGACGGTATTTCTTGATAGCCTCGCGCATAGTCAGTTTTTCGAACGGTTTGCCGAAGTCGAACACTTCATCGCCGTAAGGCACTTCCGTTTTACCCAACACGTCCTGCGCCAGCGTACGGAACAGAGACTCGGTCAGTTCGATCAGATCTTTATAGTCCGCATAGGCCATGTAGAGTTCCATCATGGTGAACTCTGGGTTATGACGCACGGAGATCCCTTCGTTACGGAAGTTACGGTTGATTTCGAATACGCGCTCGAAGCCGCCAACCACCAGACGCTTCAGGTACAGTTCCGGCGCAATACGCAGGTACATGTCCAGATCCAGCGCATTGTGATGGGTGATAAACGGACGCGCAGACGCGCCGCCTGGGATCACCTGCATCATCGGGGTCTCAACTTCCATAAAGCCGCGACCGACCATGAACTGGCGGATGCCTGCCAGGATCTGAGAACGCACTTTAAAGGTGTTGCGGGATTCATCGTTAGAGATGAGATCCAGATAGCGCTGACGATAACGCGCTTCCTGATCCTGCAAACCGTGGAATTTATCCGGCAGCGGACGCAGCGCTTTGGTCAACAGACGCAATTCGGTGCAGTGGATAGACAGTTCGCCGGTTTTGGTTTTGAACAGCTTTCCTTTGGCGCCGAGGATGTCGCCGAGATCCCATTTTTTGAACTGCTCGTTGTAAACACCTTCCGGCAGATCGTCACGGGCAACGTACAGCTGAATGCGGCCACCCACGTCCTGCAACGTCACAAAGGACGCTTTCCCCATGATACGACGGGTCATCATGCGGCCTGCAACGGACACCTCGATGTTCAGCGCTTCCAGCTCTTCGTTCTCTTTCGCATCGAAGTCAGTATGCAGTTGGTCTGAGGTGTGATCGCGACGGAAATCGTTCGGGAAGGCGATACCCTGCTCACGCAGGCCAGCCAGTTTCTCACGACGCGTTTTCAGTTCGTTATTAAGATCGGCTACCGCGTCAGCGCCCTGTGCGTGTTGTTCAGACATGTTGGTTCCTCATAACCCTGCTTTCAAACTTGCTTCGATAAATTGATCCAGGCTGCCATCCAGCACCGCCTGCGTGTTGCGGGTTTCAACCCCGGTACGCAAGTCTTTAATGCGGGAGTCATCAAGGACGTAAGAACGGATCTGGCTTCCCCAGCCGATGTCGGATTTAGTGTCTTCCATCGCCTGCTTCTCAGCGTTTTTCTTCTGCATTTCCAGTTCATAAAGCTTCGCTTTCATCTGCTTCATGGCCTGGTCTTTGTTCTTGTGCTGGGAGCGGTCGTTCTGGCACTGCGTCACAATCCCGGTCGGGATGTGGGTAATACGCACCGCGGATTCCGTACGGTTAACGTGCTGACCGCCCGCACCGGATGCGCGATACACGTCGATACGCAGGTCCGCCGGGTTGATTTCGATATCAATATCGTCATCCACTTCCGGGTAAACGAACGCGGAGCTAAACGAGGTATGGCGACGACCACCGGAGTCGAACGGGCTCTTACGCACCAGACGGTGAACGCCGGTTTCCGTACGCAGCCAGCCGTAGGCATATTCGCCAGAAATCTTAATGGTCACGGACTTGATCCCGGCCACTTCCCCTTCTGACTCTTCAATAATTTCGGTCTTGAAGCCGCGTGCTTCTGCCCAGCGCAAATACATACGCTCCAGCATGCTTGCCCAGTCCTGCGCTTCAGTACCGCCGGAACCGGCCTGGATATCGAGGTAGCAATCGGCGCTGTCATATTCGCCGGAGAACATACGGCGGAACTCCAGTTGCGCTAGTTTTTCGTCAAGCGTATCGAGTTCAGCAACGGCTTCGTTAAAGGTTTCTTCGTCGTCGGCTTCTACAGCCAGATCCAGCAGGCCGGAAACATCTTCCAGACCCTGAGACATTTGGTCGAGGGTGTCGACAATCGCTTCAAGCGAGGAACGTTCCTTACCCAGCGCCTGTGCGCGTTCGGGTTCGTTCCAGACGTCAGGCTGTTCCAGCTCGGCGTTTACTTCTTCCAGACGCTCTTTCTTGGCATCATAGTCAAAGATACCCCCTAAGAACGTCAGAGCGCTCCGTGAGGTCCTGAATGCGGTTTTTTACCGGATTAATTTCAAACATGGTCTGATTTCTTTTATTGGACTTGTCAAAATGCGGTGATAAGAGCGGGATTGTACCCAATCCACGCGCTTATTTATAGAGAATAGTGACGGGAAATTGGTCAGATTACACGGGCCAGATATTATCGATGATGATCTGCAAACTGCGGTTGCCGCGAAATTCGTTAATATCCAGTTTGTAGGCCAGATCGACTTCGCGCACGCCGTTATCCGGCCAGCAGGCAGTGTCGACGTTAAAGGCGATGCCGTCTAACAGCGGTCCTCCGCCAACGGGTTCGACCATCACTTTCAAATGTCGCTCGCCAACCAGACGCTGCTGAAGCAGGCGAAAACGCCCGTCAAACAGCGGTTCCGGGAACATTTGCCCCCACGGACCGGCATCACGCAGCAGTTGCGCAACCTCCATCGTCATCTCCGCGGCGCTGAGCGGGCCGTCAGAGACCACTTCCCCCTGTAACAGCGAGGGATCCAGCCATTCCGTGACCAGCTCGCCAAAACGCTGCTGGAACAGGTCGAATTTTGCCTCTTCCAGCGACAGTCCCGCCGCCATCGCATGGCCGCCGAATTTAATCATCAACCCCGGATGCAACGTATCCAGCCGCTCCAGCGCATCACGCATGTGCAGTCCCTGAATGGAACGTCCGGAGCCTTTTAGCGTGCCATCGCCAGCCGGTGCGAAAGCGATCACCGGGCGGTGAAAACGCTCTTTAATGCGCGAGGCGAGGATCCCGACCACCCCCTGATGCCACTCAGGATGATACATCGCCAGACCTCCGGGCAGCGTTTCGCGACTGCGTTCCAGCTTCTCGCACAGGGTCAGCGCTTCCGCCTGCATTCCCTGTTCAATCTCTTTACGGGTCTGGTTTAACGCATCCAGTTCGTTAGCCAGTACCCGCGCTTCGCCAATGTTATCGCACAACAGCAGCGCCACGCCAACGGACATATCATCCAGCCGACCCGCCGCATTCAGACGCGGACCAAGCGCAAACCCTAAATCGCTGGCGGCGAGTTTTTGCGCATCACGGTTGGACACTTCCAGCAACGCTTTGATCCCCGGACGGCATTTCCCGGCACGAATGCGGCTTAAGCCCTGCCAGGTGAGGATTCGGTTGTTGGCATCCAGCGGCACCACGTCCGCCACAGTGCCCAGCGCGACCAGATCGAGCAGATCCGCCAGGTTTGGCGGCGCAATGCCGCGTTCGTCAAACCAGCCTTTGTCGCGCAGGAAGGTGCGCAGGGCGAGCATCAGGTAAAACGCCACGCCCACACCGGCCAGCGATTTCGAGGGGAAATCACAATCGGGCAGATTCGGGTTGATGATGGCTTCGGCGGCGGGCAGCGTCTCGCCCGGCAGGTGGTGATCGGTGACCACGACCGGGATCCCCAGCGCCCTGGCGTGATCCACACCGGCATGGGAAGAGATACCGTTATCGACGGTGACGATCAGCTGCGCGCCACGCGCATGGGCCTGATCGACCACTTCCGGACTTAAGCCGTAACCATCCTCAAAGCGGTTTGGCACGAGGTAGCTGATGTTATCGCAGCCCAGAGCGCGCATACCCAGCACGCTCAGGGCGGTACTGGTCGCCCCATCCGCATCGAAATCGCCGACAACAATGATGCGCGTCCCCTCGCGAAAGGCGTTATAGAGAATTTCGACCGCTTTTTCGACGCCACTCAGTTGCTGCCATGGCAGCATGCCTTTGACGCTGCGCTCAAGATCCTGAGCACTGCGTACGCCACGGCTGGCATACAGGCGACGTAGCAGCGGCGAAAGGTCGGCAGGCAGTTCTACCGACTCATCGACTTCCCGCCGACGAAGTTGTATCTGTTGTTTCACGCGAATTACTTACCACTGGTCTGTTTTTGGTGCTCGTCAAGAAACGCTTTCATCTCTTTCGGTCCCTGATAGCCTGGCACGACATAGCCGTTGCTCAGCACAATCGCAGGTGTACCGCTTACGCCAAACTGTACGCCCAGCGCATAGTGATCCGCGATGTTCACCTCGCAGGTCGCCGCTTTCACGCCTTTGCCTGCCATCGCGTCGTCAAACGCTTTGGCTTTGTCTTGCGCGCACCAGATGGACTTCATATCCTGCTCGGCCTGACTATCCAGTCCCTGACGCGGGAAGGCGAGATAGCGCACGGTAATGCCCAGCGCATTGTAATCCTTCATCTCTTCATGCAGCTTGTGGCAGTAGCCGCAGGTGATATCGGTAAAGACGGTAATGACGTGTTTTTCCTGCGGCGCCTTATAGACGATCATTTCGTTTTCCAGCGCGTTCAGATGCTTCATCAGCAGCTGGTTGGTCACGTTGACTGGCGTCGCGCCGCTGACATCGTACATTGGCCCCTGAATGATGTGTTTACCATCTTCAGTCACATACAGCACGCCGCTGTTGGTCAGCACCGTTTTCATCCCGGCAACCGGGGCGGGTTGAATATCCGTGCTCTGCACGCCCAGTTTCGTCAGAGACTGACGGATCGCGGCGTCGTCGGCGTGTGCCAGGCCGGAAAACGCAGTGGTCAGCAGGGTAAACAGCATTAAACCTTTTTTCATAACCTTTCCTGTTCGCTCAGCATTCACGCTCTTGGGTGATGCTGTTGATGAAGTTGACGCAGGCGCGCTGTCGCAACATGAGTATAAATCTGCGTGGTGGAGAGATCGCTGTGACCCAGCAACATCTGCACCACGCGTAAATCGGCGCCATGATTGAGCAAATGCGTGGCAAATGCGTGGCGTAAAACGTGCGGCGACAGCTTTTCACTGTCGATTCCCGCTAAGACGGCATAGTGCTTAATGCGGTGCCAGAAGGTCTGGCGCGTCATCTGCTGCGCGCGCTGGCTGGGAAACAGCACGTCAATCGATACGCCGTTCAGCAGCCACGGACGCCCATGTTCCAGATACGTCTCCAGCCAGTACACCGCCTCTTCGCCCAATGGCACGAGACGCTCTTTATTGCCTTTACCAATCACCCGCACTACGCCCTGACGCAAGCTGACATCGCTCATCGTCAGTCCGACCAGTTCAGACACGCGCAGTCCGGTGGCATATAAAATCTCAAGCATGGCTTTATCGCGTAACTCCAGCGGTTGGTCAACCACGGGAGCTTGTAATAACCGTTCTACTTGCGCTTCACTGAGATCCTTCGGCAGACGCTGCGGGAGCTTGGGCGATGCCAGCGTCGCGCTTGGATCGTCGGTGCGAATTTTCTCGCGGTAAAGATGCTGGAATAGCCGCCGCACCGCGCTCAGCAGTCGTGCGGTACTGGTAGCTTTATACCCACCGTCCATCCGCTCGGCCAGCAAGGCCTGCAGATCATCACTTTGCGCGGTTTCCAGCGACACCTGACGGTGCGCGAGCCACTCCACCAGCATGGTCAGATCGCGGCGATAGGCGCTCAGCGTATTTTCCGCCAGATTTTTCTCCAGCCAGAGCGCATCAAGGAATTGTTCGATGCGCGCAAGATCCTGTTCCACATCTGCTCCTTTGATTCTGCAGTCTGCCATTATGACTCAATGATACGGGTTTCTGGTACACTACGCGCAAAGTCATAGCAAGTATTGAGACGTTTACGCGATGAATATTGGTCTTTTTTACGGTTCCAGCACCTGCTACACCGAGATGGCTGCGGAGAAAATTCGTGACATCATCGGCCCGGAACTGGTGACGCTGCATAATCTGAAAGATGATGCCCCGGCCCTGATGGAGCAGTACGATGTGCTGATCTTAGGCATTCCCACCTGGGATTTCGGTGAAATTCAGGAGGACTGGGAAGCCGTCTGGGATCAACTGGACGAACTCAACCTCGAAGGCAAAATTGTCGCGCTTTACGGTATGGGCGACCAGTTAGGCTACGGCGAGTGGTTCCTTGACGCGTTGGGCATGTTGCATGACAAACTGTCGACCAAAGGCGTCAAATTCGTCGGTTACTGGCCTACCGAAGGCTATGAGTTCACCAGCCCTAAACCGGTCATTGCCGATGGGCAGTTGTTCGTCGGTCTCGCACTGGATGAAACCAATCAATACGATCTCAGCGATGAGCGTATTCAGGCGTGGTGCGAGCAGATTCTCGGTGAAATGGCCGAGCACTATTCCTGATAACCGTTTTGCCGGATGATGGCGTGAACGCCTTATCCGGCCTACATGACACACCGCATCGTAGGCCTTAAAGCTGCCCGCCATCAGGCATTCGTCGGCACTACCCTTGCGTCGACGGTTGCATCATCAGGCGGCGTAAATCTCGCCATTCCGCCTTATCCATACTGTCAGCCGCGAGCCACAAATGCTGGCGTTTACCGGTTTCTGAGCGCAAGCGCAGCATCATGCCGGTTTTGATCATCCACGGTGCACTGACGATAAGCCAGTCCTGCCCCTGCCAGCGGAGTCGTCCATCCATCAGAAGTTTGACCTCTCCCTGACGGGCGTTAATTCGCCGCTGGCTGCGGACACAGTCAAATACCACCAGCGAAAGCAGTATCAACCACAGCGGCGTGTAGCTCAGCGGCCATGGCATTAATAGAATCGCCGCGGCCACCAGCCCATGCAGAAGGAGTGATAGCCACTGTGCGCGCCATGAGACGCGGAGATCAGATTGCCACAGGACCACGATCCCGATTCCGTGTCTGGATGAGTCGTACCATCTGCTCCAGTTCAGCATCTGCCGGTTTACCGTGATTCATCAACCAGTTGAATAAATCCGGGTCATCACACTCCAGCAGGCGGATAAAAATACGTTTTTCATCATCACTCAACGTGTCGTATTCATGTTCGAAAAACGGCATGATGGAAATATCGAGTTCACGCATACCGCGTCGGCATGCCCAGTGAATACGTGCTTTATTGTTAATATCCATGTTCTTCTTCCTGTCTCACTCAAATGAACTACCCGGCTATTGTAACGTGTTTTTCATCCTGTTTTGCGGGAATATCCGTAACCACAAGCGCGATCGCTAATTAAATCCCCAATAAGTCAATGGGTTCATGTTTTCTGAATGCCGCCTCGCAATCTGTAAGATAAGGCACAAATGGGACTATCAAAGCGCTTGCATTGGGCCATAGCTCTTTTACCATTAGTCATTATCACTGCGTTAAGCAAATCAGGACATTTTTATGGCATTTACTCCATTTCCACCTCGTCAACCCTCAGCTTCAGCGCGTTTGCCCTTGACGCTGATGACGTTAGATGACTGGGCGCTGGCCACGATTACCGGGGCTGACAGCGAGAAGTATATCCAGGGTCAGGTGACAGCTGACGTGAGTCAACTGACTGAACACCAACACGTCCTGGCCGCCCACTGCGACGCTAAAGGAAAAATGTGGAGCAACCTGCGGCTGTTCCGCGACGGCGACGGTTTTGCCTGGATTGAACGCCGTAGTCTGCGTGATGCGCAGGTGGGCGAACTGAAAAAATACGCTGTGTTCTCGAAAGTGACGATTGCCCCAGACGACGAACGCATACTGCTGGGTGTGGCGGGTTTCCAGGCGCGTGCCGCACTGGTGAATCTGTTCAGCGAACTGCCCGACAGCGAAAAGCCTGTCACGCATGAAGGAGCGACGACCCTGCTGTGGTTTGAACATCCGGTAGAACGCTTCCTGTTGGTTACCGATGTGGCAACCGCGGAAACCGTAACCGAAAAACTGCGTGGTGAAGCCGAACTGAATAACAGTCAGCAATGGCTGGCGCTGGATATTGAGGCCGGTCTGCCGGTGATTGATTCAGCAAACAGCGCGCAGTTTATCCCGCAGGCGACTAATCTCCAGGCGCTGGGCGGTATCAGCTTTAAGAAAGGCTGCTATACCGGTCAGGAGATGGTGGCGCGAGCGAAATTCCGCGGGGCGAACAAACGCGCGTTATGGTCTCTGGCGGGTAAGGCCAGTCGTGTACCGGAAGCGGGTGACGATCTTGAAATGAAAATGGGTGAGAACTGGCGTCGTACTGGCACCGTCCTCGCGGCAGTGCAACTGGATGACGGTCAGCTACGGGTACAGGTGGTGATGAACAACGATATGGAGGCCGACAGCGTATTCCGCGTGCGCGACGATGCCAACACGTTGCACATCGAACCGCTGCCCTATTCACTGGAAGAGTAATTCATCAGCACCTGATGGCGCTTCGCTTATCCGGTCTACGGGGAATAGTCGTAGTCCGGATAAGACGGTAAAGCATCACATCACGCCTGTCCTACGTACAAATAGATGGCCAGAAAGTGGCATACGCTGCCGCCCAGCACAAACCCGTGCCAGATAGCATGGTTGTAGGGAATACGCTTACTGACGTAGAAAATCACTCCCAGCGAATAGACCACACCGCCTACGGCCAGTAGCGTTACGCCGCCCACCGCCAGTTTGATCGCCAGTTGATACACCACAATCAGTGACAGCCACCCCATCGTCAGATAGGTCACCAGCGACAGCACTTTAAACCGGTGGGCTATCGTCAGTTTGAATAAAATGCCGAGCAGCGCCAGACTCCAGATAACGATCATTAGCCCACGCGCCAGCGGTGAATTTAGCCCAACCAGCAGAAACGGCGTATAGGTCCCGGCAATGAGCAGGTAAATCGCACAGTGGTCGAATTTTTTCAGCCAGATCTTCGCCCGCTGATGTGGTATCGCGTGATACAGGGTCGACGCCAGAAACAGCAAAATCATGCTGCCGCCGTACAGGCTGTAACTGGTAATCGCTGTCGCACTGGCATTCATGTCCACCGCCTGCACCAGCAACAACACCAGACCGACGATACCAAACACCAGCCCAATACCATGACTGATGCTGTTGGCGATTTCCTCTGCCAGTGAATATCCTTGCGCGATTAATGGCTTCTGGACCATAACTTACTCCGGAGAAACGAACTTGTTCGTGATTGCGCCTCTAGCGTAACTGAGAATGGTTCCAGTGAACACCTGTTAGCTAAAATAAATATCATTTTAAAACTAATCGTTATAAATCAAAATGTTGAAACGAACTTTTCAACTAACAGTTGTTCATTTAATTCAAAGGCATTTAAAATCAATCACATAAAACTGTGACTGATTCGGGTAAATCTCGCCAATCACCCGCTTCAGTTCCTCCAGCGTCATGTTTTCCTGTTGTGCATGTTTTTCCGTCAACGTGTCGAGCGTGACGGTTGACGTTCCCAGCACCTCAATTGTGCAAAAATAGCCATCGTCCTCGAAACGCCCTACCCGCAGAATGTCACCGGTCCTGAAGTGAGATTCTGACTCATCACGAATAGTGATCGTTTTACGCCCTGCCAGAATGTCGTCCTGGAAACGCTGAAAAAAAGTGATGTCATTTGGCTGCATGTTATTATTCCCTTTAGGTAAAATCTGATGAGTGAGTATTGCCATAGTGAGTATGTTCTCCCACGCTGCCATCGCCAGTCTCAACAACATTGAGATGTTGGTCTACAACTATGTCATCAAGAACCGTGACAAAGTCATGTACATGACCATTCGGGAGCTGGCTGAAGCGGCGGGAGTATCGACCACCACCGTGTTGCGTTTCTGTCGCAAGTTTAATTGTGAAGGCTACTCTGAATTTCGCGTACGCTTTAAATTATATTTAGAGCAGAACGAACCGCAACAGGCTAATTTTGGCGCCAGCGAAATTATCAGTTTCTTTAAAGGCGTAAATAACGATGAATTTGAACAATTACTCGATCAGGCTGTAGAGATTATTTTATCGTCCGAGCGCATTATATTTGTCGGTGCCGGTACCTCAGGTGCCCTGGCGAAATATGGCGCGCGTTTTTTCTCAAACGTCGGGAAATTCAGCAACCACATTGATGATCCTTATTTCCCGGTGACAAACGATATGGCACGTAATGCGCTGGCGATTGTGTTATCGGTCTCTGGCGAAACCGAAGAGATCCTGCGCTTTGCCAGCCAGTTCAGCCTGCATAACTGCAAAGTGCTTTCGATTACCAGCCATGAACACTCGCGCCTCGCCAAACTGGCGGACTTTAATCTCTCCTGGCATGTGCCGCAAACCCGCATTGCTGGCGTGTACGATATCACCACGCAAATTCCCGTTATTTATATTCTCGAATCCCTTGGCCGAAAGCTGGCGAAAAAAATAGCGTAAAAAAACAGACTGTTTTTTGGCGGTAACAAATTACCGTTTCGCTATTTTGTTATATCGTGACATTTACCTTCCCTTTGTTAGACTCAAATCAGTTTGTATTAATTTGAGATGACGCAACGATGAAAAAACTCACCTTACCAAAAGATTTTCTCTGGGGCGGCGCGGTTGCTGCACATCAGGTTGAAGGCGGCTGGAACAAAGGCGGTAAAGGACCGAGCATTTGTGACGTTCTGACCGGCGGCGCGCATGGCGTACCCCGTGAAATCACTCAGCAGGTGGTGCCGGGTAAATATTACCCGAACCACGAAGCGGTCGATTTTTATGGTCACTATAAAGAAGACATCAAGCTGTTTGCCGAAATGGGCTTTAAATGCTTCCGCACGTCCATCGCCTGGACCCGAATCTTCCCACAAGGTGACGAAACACAGCCAAATGAAGAAGGGCTGAAATTCTACGACGACATGTTTGATGAATTGCTCAAGTACAATATCGAACCGGTCATTACCCTTTCTCACTTTGAAATGCCGTTGCACCTGGTTCAGCAGTACGGCGGCTGGACTCACCGCAAGGTCGTTGATTTCTTTGTTCGTTTTGCCGAAGTGGTGTTTGAACGCTATAAGCATAAGGTCAAATACTGGATGACCTTCAACGAAATCAACAACCAGCGCAACTGGCGTGCGCCGCTGTTTGGCTATTGCTGCTCTGGCGTTGTTTATACCGAGCACGAAAACCCGGAAGAGACCATGTACCAGGTGCTGCACCACCAGTTTGTTGCCAGCGCGTTAGCCGTGAAGGCGGCGCGTCGCATCAATCCGGAGATGAAGGTGGGCTGCATGCTGGCGATGGTCGCGCTGTATCCGTTCTCCTGCAAGCCAGAAGACGTCATGTTCGCCCAGGAATCCATGCGCGAGCGTTATGTTTTCACTGACGTTCAGTTGCGCGGTTACTACCCGTCCTATGTCCTCAACGAGTGGGAGCGTCGCGGCTTTAACATTAAAATGGAAGACGGCGATACCGCGATTCTGCGTGAAGGTACCTGCGATTACCTCGGCTTCAGTTACTACATGACCAACGCAGTGAAGGCCGAAGGCGGCAGTGGCGATGCCATTTCGGGGTTCGAAGGCAGCGTACCGAATCCGCACGTCAAAGCCTCCGACTGGGGCTGGCAGATTGACCCGGTGGGTCTACGCTACTCGCTGTGCGAACTGTATGAACGTTACCAGAAACCGTTGTTCATCGTTGAAAACGGCTTTGGCGCTTACGATAAAGTCGAAGACGATGGCAGCATTAACGACGACTACCGCATTGACTATCTGCGCACCCATATCGAAGAGATGATGAAGGCGGTCACGTATGACGGTGTGGATCTGATGGGTTACACGCCATGGGGCTGTATCGACTGCGTCTCTTTCACCACCGGCCAGTACAGCAAACGTTATGGCTTTATCTATGTGAACAAGCACGACGACGGCACGGGTGACATGTCCCGTTCACGCAAGAAGAGTTTCGACTGGTACAAAGCCGTGATCGCCAGCAACGGCGAGGTGCTGTGAGCTTTTGCCGGATGACGGTGTAAACGCCTTATCCGGCCTACATGCTCTTTCGGGAAAGGGAATATAAGCCGGATATCGCGCAGCGTTATCCGGCAAACATTACATTACTTCCCGCCCGCCAGTTCCAGAAAACTGCCCGTGACATACGACGCTTTCTCGCTCAGCAGCCAGGCAATGGCCTGCGCCACCTCTTCCGGCTGTCCGCCGCGCTGCATAGGTAACATCGACTTCACGCGATCCACCCGTCCAGGCTCGCCGCCGGAGGCGTGGATTTCGGTGTAAATTAGCCCCGGACGCACACCGTTGACCCGTATACCCTGCGCCGCCACCTCCAGCGCCAGTCCCGTCGTCAGAGAATCGACAGCCCCTTTCGACGCCGCATAGTCAACATATTCCCCCGGCGCGCCCAGCCGCGACGCCGCTGACGACACGTTCACAATCGCCCCGCCGTGACCGCCGTGTTTGTGCGACATCCGCTTGACCGCTTCGCGACAGCAGAGGAAATACCCCGTCACGTTGGTCGCTAACACGCGGTTAATCCGCTCGGCAGAGAGGTTTTCGATTGTACTTTGTTCAAACAAAATTCCGGCATTATTGACCAGCGCCACCAGCGGCTCATTTTCACGGTCGATCGATTCGAACATCGCCACGACCTGCGCTTCGTCACTGATATCTGCGCGCAGGGTAAACGCGTTCCCGCCAGCGGCGACTATCTTATTCACCACCTCGGTGGCAGCCCGAATATTATGATGAAAATTAACGGCAACCGTGTAACCCTCATCTGCCAGCTGCAACGCGGTCGCGCGCCCAATGCCACGACTGCCGCCGGTAACCAGTGCGATTCCCATAGCGTTCTCCCGATATGAAAAAGCCGGGTGGCGGCTTCGCCTTACCCGGCCTACAAATGATTTACTACCGTGGCAAAATTACTGGTATTCGCTCATCGGCACGCAGGAGCAGAACAGGTTACGGTCGCCATAAACGTCATCAAGACGCTTCACGGTTGGCCAGTACTTGTTCGCTACACCCGCCGGGAAGACCGCCACTTCACGGCTGTAACCGTGATTCCACTCTGCTACCAGCTCGTTTTGGGTATGCGGCGCGTTAACCAGTGGGTTATCTTCCAGCGTCCATTCGCCGCTCTGCACGCGATCGATTTCCGCACGAATCGCCAGCATCGCGTTGATAAAGCGATCCAGTTCCACTTTGCTTTCTGATTCCGTTGGCTCAACCATCAGCGTACCCGCGACCGGGAACGACATGGTCGGCGCATGGAAGCCGTAGTCGATCAGGCGTTTGGCAATATCCAGTTCACTGATACCGGTCGCTTCTTTCAGCGGACGGATGTCGAGAATACACTCGTGCGCCACGCGACCATCGCGGCCGGTATACAGAACCGGGAATGCGTCTTTCAGACGGCTGGCAATGTAGTTGGCATTCAGAATTGCCACCTGACTTGCCTGCTTCAGTCCTTCGGCGCCCATCATGCGGATGTACATCCAACTGATTGGCAGAATTGATGCGCTGCCGAACGGTGCGGCAGACACCGCGCCCTGACGGGTCAGCATCCCTTCAATCTGCACCACACTGTGGCCTGGTACAAACGGCGCAAGGTGCGATTTCACGCCAATCGGTCCCATGCCTGGGCCACCGCCGCCGTGCGGAATGCAGAAGGTTTTGTGCAGGTTCAGGTGCGAAACGTCAGCGCCGATAAATCCCGGCGAGGTGATACCCACCTGAGCATTCATATTTGCGCCGTCGAGATAAACCTGACCACCGAATTGATGCACGATCTCGCACACTTCGCGGATCGTCTCTTCGTAAACGCCGTGGGTAGACGGATAGGTCACCATGATGCAAGAGAGATTTTCGCCCGCCTGAGCGGCTTTTTCACGCAGATCGCCAAGATCGATATTCCCGTTCTTATCACAGGCCACGACCACTACCTGCATCCCCGCCATCTGTGCGGAAGCCGGGTTAGTCCCGTGCGCAGAGGCCGGAATCAGGCAGATATCGCGATGCCCTTCATTGCGGCTTTCGTGATAATGGCGGATCGCCAGCAGACCGGCGTATTCCCCTTGTGCACCAGAGTTCGGCTGCATACAGACGGCGTCGTAACCGGTCAGTTTGACCAGCCAGTCAGAAAGCTGACCAATCATCTGATGGTAGCCTTCCGCCTGTTCTGGCGGGCAGAACGGATGCAGTTCGGCAAATTCCGGCCAGGTAATCGGGATCATTTCCGCTGCCGCATTCAGCTTCATGGTGCAGGAACCCAGCGGGATCATCGCCTGATTCAGCGCCAGATCTTTGCGCTCCAGCGAGTGCATGTAGCGCATCATCTCAGTTTCACTGTGATAGCGATTGAATACCGGGTGGCTCAGGATGGCGTCATCACGCAGCATACTTTCCTGAATTGAACGACTGTCGTGCGCCACCTCTTTGTCCAGGGTGTCGATGTTCAGACCGTGGCCGTCACCCAGCAGAACCGTAAACAACTGCAAGACATTTTCACGGGTGGTGGTTTCGTCAAGCGTAATGCCGACTGCGTTATGGATATCACTGCGCAGGTTGATTTCTGCCGCTTGCGCACGCGCCAGCACTGCGGCTTTGTCCGCCACTTCCACGCACAGTGTGTCAAAATAGTAGGCATGACGCAGTTTCAGCCCTTTTTGTTGCATGCCCACGGCCAGGATATCGGTCAGACGGTGGATACGATTCGCAATGCGTTTCAGGCCAACCGGGCCATGATACACGGCATACAGGCTGGCGATATTTGCCAGCAGTACCTGTGAGGTACAAATGTTGGAGTTCGCTTTCTCGCGGCGAATATGCTGCTCACGCGTCTGCATCGCCATACGCAGCGCGGTATTGCCCGCCGCATCTTTCGATACGCCGATAATACGGCCCGGCATGGAGCGTTTGAATTCATCTTTTGCTGCAAAAAATGCCGCGTGTGGACCGCCATAGCCCATCGGTACGCCAAAGCGTTGCGCAGAGCCGAAAACAATGTCCGCGCCCTGTTTGCCCGGCGCGGTCAACAGCACCAGCGCCATAAAATCGGCAGCAACGCTGACGATCACTTTGCGTGATTTCAGTTCGCTAATCAGCGTGCTGTAGTCGTGGACTTCACCGGTGGTACCCACCTGCTGTAACAGCACGCCGAACACATCCTGGTGATCCAGTACTTTCGCCGCATCATCCACAATCACGTCAAAACCAAAAGTTTCCGCACGCGTACGAACAACATCCAGCGTTTGTGGATGCACATCTGCGGCAACAAAGAAACGGTTCGCGTTTTTCAGTTTGCTGACGCGCTTCGCCATTGCCATCGCTTCTGCAGCCGCAGTGGCTTCATCGAGCAGCGAAGCGGAAGCCATGTCCAGACCGGTCAGATCCAGTGTCACCTGTTGGAAGTTCAGCAGTGCTTCCAGGCGGCCCTGAGACACTTCCGGCTGATAAGGCGTATAGGCGGTGTACCAGCCCGGGTTTTCCAGCATGTTACGCAGGATAACCGGTGGCAGTTGCACGGCGGTATAACCCATGCCGATGTATGACGTGAAGCGCTTGTTACGCCCGGCGATGGCCTTTAATTCTGCCAGCGCGGCGTATTCGGTCGCCGCCTCGCCCACCTGCGGCGGGGTTGCGAGCTGAATGTCTTTCGGCACAATCTGGCCGATCAGCGCGTTTAACGACCCGGCACCAACGGCATTCAGCATCTCTTGCTGTTGCGTGGCGTCCGGTCCGATGTGGCGTTCAATGAAAGCGCCGCTGTTTTCAAGCTGGCTTAACGTCTGTGTCATGGGCGATGGTTCCTGAAACGTGCAGTGAATCGTGATTGTCTCTGTCTGCGAGCCCGGTTGCGCTAACGCTTACCGGGCCTACGCATGCCTTCCAGGCCGGATAAGCGCAGCGCCATCCGGCAAAGGCAGATTTACTCGTCTTCTAACAATGCTTCGTACGCAGTGGCATCCAGCAGCGAGTCCAGTTCGCTCTCATCACTGGCTTTGATTTTGAAAATCCAGCCGTCGGCGTACGGCTCGCTGTTCACCAGTTCCGGGGAGTCGCTCAGCGCATCGTTAACGGCCACGATCTCACCGCCGATCGGCGCATAGATATCAGAAGCGGCTTTGACAGATTCGGCAACCGCGCAGTCATCACCCGCGCTCACGGTCGTGCCGACTTCCGGCAGGTCAACAAAAACCATGTCGCCCAACAGTTCCTGAGCGTGTTCGGTAATGCCAACGGTGTAAGAGCCGTCAGCTTCTTTGCGCAGCCATTCGTGTTCTTTACTGTATTTCAGTTCTGCTGGTACGTTGCTCATCAATCAATCTCCAGAAAAGGATGAATCACGCGACGGCTTTGCCGTTACGCACAAAAACAGGTTTAGTGACTTTTACCGGCATTTCGCGGTTGCGAATCTGCACAATGGCCGTTTCGCCAATTCCCTCAGGGACGCGCGCCAGCGCGATGCTGTAGCCCAGCGTCGGTGAGAAGGTACCGCTCGTGATAACGCCTTCCTGCTGATTGCCCTGGGCATCGGTGAAACGTACCGGCAGTTCGTTACGCAGCACACCTTTTTCGGTCATCACCAGACCAACCAACTGCTCGTGGCCTTTTTCACGCTGGAGTTCCAGCGCTTCACGCCCGATAAAGTCGCGATCGGCGGGTTCCCAAGCAACAGTCCAGCCCATATTAGCCGCCAGTGGAGTGATCCCCTCATCCATCTCCTGGCCATACAGGTTCATACCCGCTTCCAGACGCAGCGTATCGCGCGCGCCCAGACCACACGGTTTCACCCCCGCTTCCACCAGCGCACGCCAGAAATCCGCCGCCTTTTCATTCGGCATCGCAATCTCATAGCCCACTTCACCGGTATAACCGGTCGTGGCGATAAACAGGTCGCCGGCCTGCACGCCGAAGAACGGTTTCATGCCTTCAACGGCTTTGCGCTGCTCGTCAGTAAACAGGGATGCCGCCTTCGCCTGCGCGTTAGGCCCCTGCACCGCGATCAGCGACAGGTCATCACGCACGGTAATGTCGATGGCATAAGGTTCAGCGTGTTGGGTAATCCAGGAGAGGTCTTTTTCGCGAGTGGCGGAGTTAACAACGAGGCGGAAGAAGTCTTCGGTAAAGTAATAGACAATCAGGTCATCTATCACGCCGCCCGAGGCGTTAAGCATACCGGAATAAAGCGCCTTGCCGGTTTTCGTGAGCTTTGCCACATCGTTCGCCAGCAGATAACGCAAGAACTCCCGAGTGCGACTGCCGCGTAGATCGACGATGGTCATGTGCGACACA
The DNA here is from genome assembly GCF_002934585.1 of Citrobacter sp. CFNIH10. Lineage (NCBI taxonomy): Bacteria > Pseudomonadati > Pseudomonadota > Gammaproteobacteria > Enterobacterales > Enterobacteriaceae > Citrobacter > Citrobacter sp. CFNIH10. Next base: position 2,161,470 of record NZ_CP026216.1, on the reverse strand, counting down.
TCAAACATTCCGGCATCGGTGCGAACCGCATGGTGTTCATCGAGCTGAGAACCATAATGCAGCGGCATCATCCAGCCGTGGAAATCGACCATGCGCGCGCCGCATAGCGTGTGTTGTTCGTACAAAGGCGTCTGTTGAGCCATCTTGTCCTCATTGAATAAGCGGGGCTGACCACCCTTTCGCAGCGAAAATTGTCGCCACGAAACCCGGCATCGACGTCACTCCTGGACTCCGACGCAAACGTTCTCTTTGCCCCTGAACTTACCACCGAAATCCACGCTAAACCATAAAACAAAATTAACCATCACATTAGCTTATGACCAAAAACCACCAAAACACCATCAGCATAAAAAACCATTGAAAAGGCCATTAATAAAGATAAATGATAAGCACTCATCCATAACAGCCGCACATATCAATATTAAACGCTAAAAAAATGTCAAAACTGGCGTTGCGAGAAAATCATGACATTAGAAAATATAATGCGAAAAGAAGAGTGAAATTAGTTTATTTCAAATGAGGAAAGCCTCCCGGCGAAGACGCCGGGAGAAGGAAATGTGACGGGTTTCAAATTCTTTAAAAAGAGGGAATGCTTAGCGAAGCCACTCAGGCAGATCGTTTAATCCCATTGCCTGACGGAGAAGTTGCGGTTTAACGCCCGGGAGCGTATTAGCCAGTTTCAGCCCTATATCACGCAGCAGTTTTTTCGCCGGATTCGTCCCCGCAAACAGCTCGCGGAATCCCTGCATGCCCGCGAGCATCATCGCGGCGCTGTGCTTACGGCTACGCTCATAGCGACGCAAATAAAGGTACTGACCGATGTCTTTACCCTGACGATGCAGACGTTTGAGTTCATCCACCAGTTCTGCTGCATCCATAAAACCGAGGTTTACGCCCTGTCCGGCCAGCGGATGGATAGTATGCGCAGCGTCGCCCACCAGCGCCAGACGATGCGCGGCAAACTGACGCGCATAGCGTCCTGTCAGCGGAAACACCTGGCGGTCGCTTTCCACCTGACACAGCCCCAGACGATTATCAAACGCGATGTTCAGCGCCTGATTAAATTGCTCATCGCTAAGCTGCTGCATCCGTTCAGCCGCTTCCGGCGCAAGCGACCAGACGATGGAGCACAAATGCGGATCGCTGAGCGGCAAAAACGCCAGAATGCCTTCACCGTGAAACGCCTGACGGGCAACAGCACCGTGCGCTTCTTCGGTGCGAATAGTCGCGACCAGCGCATGATGGCGGTAATCCCAGAAGGTCAGCGGAATGTCTGCCTTATTGCGTAGCCACGAATTCGCCCCATCGGCGCCAATCACCAGACGCGCGGTGAGCATTGCGCCATCTTTCAGCGTCAGGAAGGCTTCGTTTTCCCCCCACGCCACCTGCTGCAATTCGGCAGGCGCCATCAGCGTGATATCGGAGGATTGCTGCGCTTTTTGCCACAGCGCGTAATGGATCACGGCGTTCTCTACGATATGGCCCAGATGGCTGTAGCCCATGCTTTGGTCATCAAATTCAATGCGGCCAAAGCTGTCCTTATCCCACACTTCCATCCCGTGATAACAACTGGCGCGACGAGCCACAATGTCTGACCAGACGCCCAGACGGGTAAGCAGTTTTTCACTGGCGGCATTGATTGCCGACACGCGAAGCGCAGGATCGGCATCCATCGCCAACGGCTGCGGTTCGCGCTGTTCGAGCACAGCGACACGTAAACCGCTGCCCTGTAACCCGCACGCGACAGCCAGGCCAACCATGCCTCCACCCACGATTGCTACATCAACACTTTGCACTGTTTACTCCTGGAAATCGGAAACCGCCATCGGGCGTCATGTTCGTATAAATACCGGATGGCGCTTCGCTTATCCGGTCTGGAGATGTTTACCGCGCCACCCAGCCTAACGTCCGCTGCGCAAACGCATTGCGGGCGGGAGGGCATAATTCCATGGTCATCAGTCCCATGTTGCGCCCAACAACCAGCGGCGCCCAGCGGTTGGCAAACAGATGGACCAGACTGTCCGTCACGCCGACCGTAGCCTGGCGATCCTCCTGACGACGCTGTTGATAGTGCGAGAGCACGGCGTAATCACCGACGTCCCTGCCCGTTGCCTGCGCTTCAGTCAGCGTTTCGGCGAGGCTCATGACATCGCGCAGTCCGAGGTTGAACCCTTGCCCTGCAATCGGATGCAGCGTCTGCGCGGCGTTACCCACCAGCACGGTACGGTGCGTGAACGCCTTCGCCGCCGTGGTGAGCGACAGCGGATACGCGCTCCGTTTGCCTGCGTGCGTGATTTTCCCCAACCGCCAGCCAAATGCCGTCTGGAGTTCGCGACAGAAACGTTCATCTGACCAGCTCAGAATCTCCTCACGGTGTTCCAGCGGATGGCACCACACCAGCGAACTGCGCCCTTCAGACATCGGCAGCATCGCCAATGGTCCATGCGCCGTAAACCGTTCAAACGCGCGGCCATTATGTGCAACGGCGGTTGAGACGTTAGCAATCACCGCCAACTGCTCATAGGGTTCCTGTTGCCAGTCAACGCCGCAGGCGGTGGCCAGCGCTGAACGGGTACCATCCGCTGCCACCAGAACGCGTCCGACGATCGTTTCGCCCGTCTCCAGCGTGACATTCACCTGGTCTTCGGTACGCGACACGCTGGCAACCCGATCCGGGCAGTGCAACGTGACGCCAGGCGCTTTTCGCAGCAGAGCAAACAGGCGTAACCCCACGTCATGCAGCTCAACCACCTGACCCAGCGCCGGAATGCGATAGTCCTCAGCGTGGAGCGTCACAAAACCGGCATGACCCCGATCGCTGACGTGGACGGTATTGATCGCGGTGGCGCAGTCGGCAATTGCCTGCCAGACGCCAATGCGTGCCAGTTGTTGGCAGGTCCCCGCCGCGAGCGCAATCGCCCGGGCATCAAACCCGGGATGACTGTCCGCTTCGGGGGCAGTCGCTTCAATCAGATGAACCGGCAGCATCCCCTGACTCAACCGGGAAATCGCCAGCGCCAGCGTCGCGCCCACCATGCCACCGCCAACAATGATCACGCTCATGCCTTTTTCGCCGCCGCCATTAACGCTTCAATCTCATCCGCCTTTTTGACGACGCCAGCGGTCAGATTTTCGTTGCCGTTTTCGGTGATCAGAATGTCATCCTCAATACGGATCCCGATCCCCCGATACGCTTCCGGGACATCGGCATCAGGCGCAATATACAGCCCTGGTTCAACGGTAATCACCATTCCTGGCTTCAGGATGCGGGAACGATCCTGCTCATATTCGCCGACATCATGGACATCCAGCCCCAGCCAGTGGCTCAGACCGTGCATAAAGAACGGACGATGCGCATTATCGGCGATCAGTTGATCCACTTCGCCCTGCAAAATACCCAGCTTCACCAGCCCGGTAATCATAATGCGCACGACTTCGCCGGTGACTTCCTGAATCGAGGTGCCCGGACGGTACAGACGCAGGCTGGTTTCCAGTGATTCCAGGACGATGTCGTAGATTTCACGTTGCGCCGGGGTAAATTTGCCATTCACCGGGAACGTTCGGGTGATATCCCCGGCATAGCCCTGGTATTCACAACCTGCATCAATCAGCACCAAATCGCCGTCGCGCAGTTCACTTTCATTTTCGGTGTAATGCAGAATACAGCCATTTTCACCGCTGCCCACAATGGTGTTGTAGGACGGATAGCGTGCGCCGTGGCGAGTAAATTCGTGGTGAATTTCGCCTTCCAGGTGATACTCAAACATCCCCGGACGGCATTTCTCCATCGCCCGGGTATGCGCGAGTGCCGTAATTTCTCCGGCGCGACGCATCACCGCAATCTCTTCGGGCGACTTAAACAGGCGCATTTCATGCACCATCGGGCGCCAGTCGATCAGGGTCGACGGCGCTTTCAGGTTCTGGCGCGAGCCTTTGCGCAGTTTTTCCAGCGCGGTGAAGACAATCTCATCCGCATACGCATATTCGCCCTGCGCGTGATACACCACGTCCAGACCATTAAGAAGTTGAAAAAGCTGTTGATTAATTTCGCTGAAGGCCAGCGCGCGATCCACCGCCAGTTTTTCCGGCGCGGCATCTTGCCCCAGACGTCGACCAAACCAGATTTCTGCAGTCAGATCGCGAACGCGGTTGAACAACACGCTGTGGTTATGGGTATCGTCGCTTTTAATCAGTACCAGAACGGCTTCCGGTTCGTTAAAACCGGTGAAATACCAGAAATCGCTGCTCTGGCGATACGGGTATTCACTGTCCGCGCTGCGCGTGACTTCCGGCGCGGCAAAAATCAGCGCGGCGCTGCCTGGCTGCATTTGCGCAAGCAGTGCCTGGCGACGACGTTGGTATTCCTGCGGTGTCATGACGTGGCCTCCATTATCGTTTTCTTTTTAGTGTAGGGTCGGTTTACGCACTTCCGGTGCGGTCGGCGGCTGACGAGTGAAGGTATCGTGGCACAGCAGCGCCGCGACACGCACATACTCGATGATCTCTTCGAGCGACATCTCCAGCTCTTCCTGATCTTCCTCTTCGTCATAGCCGAGCTGCGCGATATTGCGCAAATCGTCGATGGCTTCGCCCGTTTCTCCGGTCACTTTATCGAGCTTCGGCTGCGTGACGCCGAGGCCAAGCAGGAAGTGATTAACCCATCCCGCCAGTGCGTCTGCACGATCGAAAACGCTCACGTCATCGCCTTCAGGCAGATAAAGCTGAAAAAGGAAACCATCATCTTCCAGCGCGTCGCTGGTCGCGGAGTGCATCTTACGCAGCGCCTGAGCCAGTTCATGACCGAAGGCCAGCCCTTCGTTCGTCAGGTCGTGAAGCAGCGGCTGCCAGGAGCTGTCGTTATTACCACCGCAAATCATCCCGCTGATCAAACCGTGCATTTCCGCTGGGGTCAGTCCGGCCCCTTGTTGGTTCAAATACTGGTTCATTTCACTGTAACCAGGCATTTCGTTCTGTATAGACATAAGCATTCGTCATCAAAGGGAGGATATTCATGGTATGCTACCACTTTGGACCCTGGTGAACCAGAATAGGGCTTGTATCTTCACACCAGGGTAGCTATAGTGTCGCCCCTTCGCGGACCCAGGGTCTGGAGACGAAGGCAGCACAGTCAATCAGCAGGAAGGTGGCATGTCTGCACAACCCGTCGATATCCAAATATTTGGCCGTTCACTGCGAGTGAATTGCCCGCCTGAACAAAGGGATGCGTTGAATCAGGCTGCGGACGATCTGAATCAGCGGTTGCAAGATCTGAAAGTTCGCACTAGAGTCACAAATACTGAGCAACTGGTATTCATTGCTGCACTGAATATTAGCTACGAACTGGCTCAGGAAAAAGCGAAGACCCGCGACTACGCGGCGAGCATGGAACAACGTATTCGGATGCTCCAACAGACCATTGAACAGGCACTGCTTGATCAGGGTCGCATAACCGAAAAAACGAACCAAAACTTTGAATAACACTTTTCGGTTTACTATGGTAGAGTGACCGTGAAGACAAAAATTTCTCTGAGATGTTTGCAAGCGGGCCAGTCCCCTGAGCCGATATTTCATACCACAAGAATGTGGCGATCCATGGTTGGTGAGCATGCTCGGTCCGTCCGAGAAGCCTTAAAACTGTGACGACGCATTCACCTTGAACCAAGGGTTCAAGGGTTACAGCCTGCGGCGGCATCTCGGAGATTCTCCTTCTACCTGGCGACAGCCATGACATTACTTTCTGAACTCCCTTTATCACGACAAACCATTCGCCAGATGATTAGGCAACGTCGTCGTGCGCTCACACTTTCGCAGCAAATCACCTTCGGTCAGCAGGCCGCAACACGCATGCTTGCATACCCTCCCGTAGTGATGGCGCACACGGTCGCCGTGTTTTTGTCATTTGATGGCGAACTCGATACTCAGCCCCTAATTGAACAACTCTGGCACGCGGGAAAACGCGTCTATCTCCCGGTCCTGCACCCATTCAGCCCCGGTAATTTGCTGTTTCTGCACTATCACCCGCACAGTGAACTGATCACTAATCGGCTGAAGATTCAGGAACCTAAACTCGACGTTCGTGATGTTCTGCCGCTTTCGCAACTGGACGTGCTGGTCACGCCACTGGTGGCGTTTGATGAGTACGGTCAGCGTTTAGGGATGGGTGGCGGATTCTACGATCGCACCTTGCAAAACTGGCAACAGCATGGTCTGACGCCCGTAGGGTATGCCCACGACTGTCAGCGTGTGGAGAAATTGCCGGCAGAAGAGTGGGATGTCCCCTTACCGGCCGTCGTAACGCCGTCAAAAGTGTGGGAGTGGTAAGCGCTTCTTTGCTGATTGACACCGCCGTTTTTTTGACCTAAATTTCCTCGGTAAGGGTGAGGGAGGCGAACCTCCCTCCTGCGTTTTCGCTGTTAATATGCTGGCCAGGCGATGATTAACAGGATAAGCAGCATGATGACATAACTCATCATCGTCCCTTTCCTTTTTAGAGCCCCTGCTTCGGTAGGGGCTTTCCCGTTTCAGCGTCGTGCTGCGCCTCTATCGTAAATTCCTTTTGTTGATGTACAACGCGTAGCGAAGCCTTTAATCATCAATTGCGGCAAGGCACGAAAACAAGATGTATACGTTACAAAAAGGATGGCGATGTCGGGAAAACGAAAGGAGAAAGGAAGAAATGACGGGCAGACTCAGCGCCTGCCCGCATCGGTAAGGATCAGTACAACAGGCGCGCGCGAATAGTGCCCGGAATGGCCTTCATCGCCAACAGCGCTTTCTCGGCGACTGCTTCATCCGCTTCAATGTCGATAACGACATAACCCATTTGCGCCGACGTTTGCAGATACTGCGCGGCAATGTTGACGCCCTGCTCGGCAAAAATCTGGTTCAGGGAAGTCAGCACGCCAGGACGGTTTTCATGGATGTGCATCAGACGACGCCCGCCGTGGAGCGGCAGCGACACTTCCGGGAAGTTAACCGCAGAAAGCGTAGAGCCGTTATCAGAATACTTCGCCAGTTTACCTGCCACTTCCAGACCAATGTTTTCTTGCGCTTCCTGAGTGGAACCTCCTATATGCGGCGTCAGAATCACGTTATCAAAGTCGCAAAGCGGTGAAGTGAACGGATCGCTGTTGGTTGCCGGCTCGGTCGGGAACACGTCGATTGCTGCCCCTGCCAGGTGTTTGGTCGCCAGCGCATCGCACAGCGCGGGAATATCTACCACGGTGCCACGTGCGGCGTTGATCAGCAGCGAGCCAGGCTTCATCAGCGCGATCTCTTTCGCGCCCATCATGTTCTTCGTTGAGGCGTTTTCCGGCACGTGCAGGCTGACCACGTCGCTCATGTTGAGCAGTTCAGACAGATGCTGAACCTGAGTGGCGTTACCCAGCGGCAGCTTGTTTTCAATATCGTAGAAGTAAACGTGCATCCCCAGCGATTCCGCCAGAATACCCAACTGAGTCCCGATGTGGCCATAGCCAATAATGCCGAGTCTTTTACCACGTGCTTCAAACGAACCGGCAGCCAGTTTATTCCACACACCGCGGTGCGCTTTGGCGTTTGCTTCCGGTACGCCGCGCAGCAGCAGTAGCAGCTCACCAATCACCAACTCCGCCACGGAACGGGTGTTAGAGAACGGCGCGTTAAACACCGGAATACCGCGCTTTGCTGCCGCCTTCAGGTCTACCTGGTTGGTGCCGATACAGAAGCAACCGATAGCGACCAGTTTTTCCGCCGCGTTGATCACCTCTTCTGTCAGATGGGTACGGGATCGCAGGCCAATGAAGTGGGCATCACGGATGGACTCTTTCAGCTCTTCAGCATCCAGTGCCCCTTTGTGAAATTCGATGTTGGTATAACCTGCTGCCCGAAGGCTATCCAGCGCCTTTTGATGCACGCCTTCAACCAGCAGAAATTTAATCTTGTCTTTCTCCAGCGATACCTTTGCCATTTCCCGACCCTGTCTTTTTATGCAATCTGATATTGTGTGTGTGGATTTGCATCCGCCTTTCAACATATCAAAAATAATTATTGCGGCAATATGAACGTTTGCGTCGCTCTGTTGAGGAACGTTCATTCAGTGGCAAATGCCAGAGGAAAATGCTGGGGATAAGTTTTTCTTTGGAGAAATCAGCAGGGCAAGATTCAAAACGTGATACATGTCACCAAATTTGCCCTGCAAAAAAATTTTAACCGGGGAAGCGCTCCCCTGGTCAGATCATTTCACGATGGTTTTGACGCCGTCAGCGGTCCCGATTAACGCCACATCCGCGCCACGGTTAGCAAACAGGCCGACAGTCACCACGCCGGGAATAGCGTTAATGGCATTTTCCATCGCCACCGGATCGAGGATCTCCATGCCGTGCACATCAAGGATCACGTTACCGTTGTCAGTCACCACACCCTGACGGTATTCCGGACGACCGCCCAGTTTGACTAACTGGCGAGCCACTGCGCTGCGCGCCATTGGGATAACCTCAACCGGCAGCGGGAAGTTACCCAGAATATCCACTTCCTTGGACGCGTCGGCGATACAGATAAATTTCTTCGCCACGGAGGCAATGATTTTTTCACGGGTCAGCGCCGCGCCGCCGCCTTTAATCATCTGCATGTGACCGTTAATTTCGTCCGCGCCATCAACGTAAACGCCAAGGCTGTCCACTTCGTTGAGATCAAACACAGGGATGCCGAGGCTTTTGAGTTTTTCGGTTGAGGCATCCGAGCTGGAAACCGCGCCTTCAATCTGACCTTTCATGGTGCCCAGCGCGTCAATAAAGTGCGCGGCTGTTGAACCGGTACCTACCCCTACAATGGTGCCGGGCTGTACATACTGAAGTGCCGCCCATCCTACTGCTTTTTTCAGTTCATCCTGCGTCATGATTGTCTCGCCTTTGTGGAGAAAAATTCACGCGCATTATAGACCATTGCGCGGAAAAATCTTCCCGACCCGCTCGCAGGCTGCGGATTTCGTCTTTACCCAATGCAAATTTATGTCATAGTGCAGAACAAGCAAAAATTTCAGGAGTGTGTCAGATCAATGAAACGTCCGGACTACAGAACACTACAAGCACTGGATGCCGTTATACGTGAACGCGGGTTTGAGCGCGCGGCGCAAAAGCTGTGCATCACCCAATCTGCCGTTTCGCAACGCATCAAGCAGCTTGAGAATATGTTCGGACAACCGCTGCTGGTCCGCACCGTTCCGCCGCGTCCGACCGAGCAGGGGCAAAAACTGTTGGCGCTGCTTCGTCAGGTCGAACTGCTGGAAGAGGAATGGCTGGGCGATGAGCAGACCGGCTCCACGCCGTTGCTGCTGTCGCTGGCGGTTAACGCCGACAGTCTGGCGACCTGGCTGTTACCGGCCCTGGCGCCGGTACTGGCTGACTCCCCTATTCGTCTTAACCTGCAGGTGGAAGATGAAACCCGCACCCAGGAACGTCTGCGTCGCGGCGAAGTGGTAGGCGCGGTGAGTATTCAGCATCAGGCGCTGCCCAGTTGTCTGGTGGATAAACTCGGCGCGCTCGACTATCTGTTTGTGGGTTCCAAAGCGTTTGCCGAACGCTACTTCCCGAACGGTGTCACCCGCTCCGCGCTGCTGAAAGCGCCTGCGGTGGCGTTTGACCATCTGGACGATATGCACCAGGCCTTCCTGCAACAGAACTTTGATCTGCCGCCGGGCAGCGTTCCGTGCCACATCGTCAACTCTTCGGAAGCCTTTGTGCAACTGGCGCGTCAGGGCACCACCTGCTGTATGATCCCGCACCTGCAGATTGAAAAAGAGCTGCAAAGCGGTGAACTGATCGATCTCACGCCAGGCCTGTTTCAGCGCCGGATGCTCTACTGGCATCGGTTTGCGCCTGAAAGCCGGATGATGCGCAACGTCACCGACGCGCTGCTGGCCTACGGTCACAAGGTGCTGCGTCAGGACTGAGCCGGTCTCATTCCGCGGTGTAGAAGTGTCTGAGCTCATCGAACTGCATGGCAAATTCGATGTAGCTCATCAGCGCGGGAGAGTTCAGCTTACGGCTGGGATACACCAGCCAAAGATCGTTTCCCGCCACTGTCCATGGCGCCAGTACCGGTATCAGAGCGCCCTTTTCGATTTTATCTTCCAGCATAAACGCCGGCAGCAGCGTGATCCCCGCCCCTGCGATGGCGCTTTCGCGGGCATAGACCAGATTATCCGTCAGATGCACCCGCTCAGGCATGTACTGATAGTCTTCATCACCGCGATGAAATAACCACTCAGCCCAGGCTTTGTGCGCGATGCAATGGTGTTCGACCAGTTGACGGGGATGGTTCAACGGCGCATAACGTGACAGATAATCGGGCGAGGCCAGCAAATAGCGCGGGCAATGGCCAATCATACGTCCGATCAGCGAGGAATCCTGCGGCTTACCAGTGCGCAACGCGACGTCAAAACCGCTGTCCACCAAATCCAGCAGTTCATCGGAGATACTGACCTCAAGATAAACATCGGGGTAGCGTTGCTGGAACTGCGTGTTCAGGCGCGCGAGCAGTGTCGCGCCAATGCCCGCCGGCGACGTGATGCGCAATCGTCCGCTGGGGTTGTCGCGCAGGCGCTGAACCGCATAATCGGCGCGTTCGCTGGCAGCGAGTATTTCCCGGCAGTGCACCAGATAGTGTTCACCGGCGTAGGTCAGGTTCAGTTTGCGGGTGGTACGGTTGATCAGGCGAATGCCAACGTGCTGCTCAAGCTGGCTGATACGCTGACTGACGCTCGACTTCGGCAGCCCCGCCTTTTGCGCGGCGACGGTAAAGCTGCCGTGTTCGGCGACCAGGGCAAACAGCGCCATATCCTGCAAGTGCTTAAACATCGCGTTCACCCCTGGCGAGGATCACCCCTGCTCACCCATCATCTCTTTGACCAGCTCGACGCAACGCAGGAAACGGCCATCGTAATCCGCCTCTTCGACATGCACGAAGTCGATATTGTTTTCGCGCAACATCTCCACCAGCAGCGTCTGAAATTCTTTGCGATCCACTGAACTACCGAGGCTGCGCAGACCGTCCGCCACCCACGGCGTGTTATTTTCCAGCAAGATCACCAGGTCGAAGCGGTATTCATCGATCAACGCCTGCACAAACGGATGTTCTCGCCCTTCGTACTTTTTGCAGAAGGCCTGAGTCGTGACGAAGTCGGTGTCGACAAACGCCACTTTATTGGCGTACTTCACTGCAAAATCAATGTACTGCGCGTGGCCCAGCGCGATTTTATCGTAGTCAGAATATTGTAGCGCCATCTCATCCCCCCCGAGGTGAGAGAAGACATAATCCCGGCCATACTCCCACGCACTGGTGGTATTGAAGATATTCGCCAGCTTATTGACCAGCGTCGATTTCCCACTCGATTCTCCGCCCAGCACCGCCACGGTACGCACGAAGAACGGCTTCACTTCGGTAGGAATATATTCCCAGTAGCGGAAGGGGTTTTCACGGATTTGCGCGCCGCTGATGCTCATAAAGGTCCGTTTCGGGTCGATAAGCACCGTTTCGATACCCAGATGTTCCAGGTACTGCGGGGCATCGGCTTCCTCTGAGGTATAGATCCAGTTTGGCGCAATCCCCTTCTCCGCCATAAACGCTTTGATGCCCTTACTCCAGACGTCCCAGCCGTGCGGATACGGCTCCATCCCCTCTTCGTTGAAGGCATGAATGCGGATATTTTTCTGATATTTGAACGTTTGTAACAGCCAGCGCAGACGATCCGGCACGGTCGGTTGCTGGGACATGGCGCTGTCTTCAAACAGCGCGCGGTCGCGCGTATCGTCATAGCCCATGATGATATGCAACTCGTCCACCTGGCTACAGGCGCGCTGAATCAGATAGATATGACCGGTGTGCAGCGGATAAAATTTGCCGAACACCACACCGATATTTTTCTGCTGCCGGGGAAACTCCAGCCCCAGAAAACGGTGCAACGCCTCCAGCTTTTGCGCGCTGGGGCTTTTGATCTTGGCATTGAGAAGTTGGCTGAGATAGCCCTTGGTCATTCCACTGGCATCCGCCACTTGTTGCAGGGTACAGCCCTTTTGCTTGATCGCGGTTTTCAGATAATCAAATGACGACATGGGTAACCTCCGTTTCACTCATTATAAGTCGTCAAACACGTTTAACGCATCCGCCAGCTTCTTGACACCAAAAACCTGCATCCCTTCCGGCGTTTTTTTCGGCACGTTAGCTGCCGGAACAATCGCGCGACGGAAACCATGTTTTGCGGCCTCGGAAATACGCTCCTGACCGCTGGGCACCGGGCGAATCTCTCCTGCCAGCCCCACTTCGCCAAACACTACCAGGTCCTGCGGCAGCGGCCTGTCGCGCAGGCTGGAGACCATCGCCAGCAGCAGCGCCAGATCCGCGCTGGTCTCTGTGACTTTGACGCCGCCCACCACGTTAACGAACACGTCCTGATCGGCCATTTGCAGACCGCCGTGACGGTGCAACACCGCCAGCAGAATCGCCAGACGGTTCTGCTCCAGCCCCACCGCGACGCGACGCGGGTTGGCCATCATCGAGTGATCGACCAGCGCCTGGATCTCCACCAGCAGCGGTCGCGTCCCTTCCCAGACCACCATCACCGAACTGCCGGAGGTGACTTCATCGCCACGACTCAGGAAGATCGCCGAAGGGTTGCTCACTTCGCGTAGTCCCTGTTCGGTCATCGCGAAGACCCCTAACTCATTCACCGCGCCAAAACGGTTTTTGTGGCTGCGCAGGGTACGAAAACGGGAATCGGCATCGCCATCCAGCAATACCGAGCAGTCGATGCAGTGTTCAAGCACTTTTGGCCCGGCCAGCGAGCCGTCTTTGGTCACGTGGCCCACCATCACAATCGCCACGCCGCGCGTCTTGGCAAAGCGCGTCAGGTAGGCCGCCGTCTCACGCACCTGCGCCACGCTGCCGGGTGATGACTGGATATCCGCCATGTGCATAACCTGAATGGAGTCGATCACCATCAGCTTCGGCTGCTCTTCTTCTGCAATCAGGCAAATCTGCTCAATACTGGTTTCCGAAAGCATGTTGAGATTGTTGGTCGGCAAACCGAGGCGGTGCGCGCGCATTGCCACCTGCTGCAGGGACTCTTCCCCGGTGACGTACAGGGTTTTCATCTGCTCCGCGAGCTTGCACAGCGTCTGCAATAACAGCGTGGATTTACCCGCGCCGGGGTTACCGCCAATCAGAATCGCACTGCCGGGAACGACGCCGCCGCCCAGCACGCGGTCAAACTCTTTAAAACCGGTGGAAAAACGCGGCAGCTCTTCCAGGCTGATATCGGAAAGCTTCTGAACCTTTGCAACGCCAGCGCTCCCGGCATAACCACTCAGTCGCTCATTACGCGCCACCGTCGGCGATGCAGCCAGGCGCACCTCGGTGATGGTGTTCCAGGCATGACAGGCGCTGCATTGCCCCTGCCAGCGCGGATAATCCGCCCCGCATTCATTACATACAAAGGCGCGTTTTGGAGCTTTTGCCACGGTTTACCTCGTTATCTCTGTACCGCCTGTGTGCCGGATGGCGGCGGCGCCTTACCCGGCCTACACCTTAATACCAGCCGGTATCTCAATTATTTCTGGTTCATGCTGCCGGAGAGAATGCAGAACACCCCCATCAGGTCAGCGTGACGGATAGTAATCTCCGTCTTTTCATTCACTTTCGGCTTGGCATGGTACGCAATCCCCAGCCCCGCCGTTTTGATCATCGGCAGATCGTTGGCGCCATCGCCAATCGCCACGGTCTGCGCGATCGGGATTTCATATTCCTGCGCCAGTCGGGTCAGCGTTTTGGCCTTATACTGCGCATCGACGATATCGCCAATCACGTTGCCGGTAAATTTACCGTCCATGATCTCCAGTTCATTCGCCACTGCCGCCGTTAGCCGCAGTTTCTCACGCAGATATTCGGCAAAGAAGGTAAAGCCGCCGGAGGCGATTGCCACCTTCCAGCCTAGTGTTTCCAGCTTCAGCACCAGTTGCGTCAGGCCTGGCATCAGCGGCAGACTTTCACGTACCTGATGCAAAATATTGGCATCCGCGCCTTTCAGCGTCGCCACACGACTGCGCAGGCTGGCGGTGAAGTCGAGTTCGCCGCGCATCGCCCGTTCGGTCACTTCCGCGACCCTTTCGCCGGTACCGGCCAGTTTGGCGATCTCATCAATGCACTCGATCTGAATCGCGGTGGAGTCCATGTCCATCACCAACAGGCCAGGAGTACGCAAATGCGGGATTTTCCCCAGCGGCGCAACGTCTAATTGCGCATCATGCGCCAGTTTCGTCGCGCGAGGCGTGAGCGAACCGGCAAGGCGAATGACCTGATAGTCCTCGACACACCACGCCGCGACAATCACCATCGCCGCGCCCAGTTTGCTCTGGTACTGAGTCAGACGTTGTTTATCCAGCCCGCGTCCGTACAACAGCCAGCCGCTACGTCCAGCGTGGTAATCCAGTGGCATCACCTCGTCACCACTCAAAGAAAGGGGCAAACCTGGCCATAAAGAGACATCTTCAGGCAAATCGCACCAGGTAATGTTAGGCATTAAAGCTCCTGTAAAATCGTTCGGGCCGGGAAGGTTCACGGGGAAAATAACGCATGAGGCTACCCTGTAACCATCGCTTCTGGCAACATTAAGCCTCAAATTTTCAGCAGGTGGAATATGGCTCGCGCAAAACTGAAATTCCGACTTCATCGTGCAGTGATTGTATTGTTCTGTCTCGCACTGCTTGTTGCGCTCATGCAGGGCGCCTCCTGGTTCAGTCAAAATCACCAGAGACAGCGTAATCCGCAGCTTGAAGAGTTGGCGCGCACGCTGGCGCACCAGGTCACGCTGAACATCGCGCCGCTGATGCGTACCGAAACGCCTGACGAAAAACGCATCAAGACGATTCTGCAGCAGTTAACGAAGGAAAGCCGCATACTTGATGCCGGCGTTTATGATGAACAAGGCGATATGATTGCCCGCGCAGGCGAAAGCGTAAATGTGCGCGACCGTCTGGCGCTGGACGGTAAAAAAGCCGGCGGCTACTTCAACCAGCAGATTGTTGAACCCATCCAGGGGAAAAATGGCCCACTGGGCTATCTTCGCCTGACGCTGGATACGCATACCTTAGCCACTGAAGCTCGGCAGGTGGACAACACTACTAACATTTTACGCCTGATGCTGCTGCTTTCACTGGCCATCGGCGTGGTGCTGACCCGCACTCTGCTGCAGGGTAAACGAACCCGCTGGCAGCAATCGCCCTTCCTGCTCACCGCCAACAAGTCGGTGCCGGAAGAGGAAGAGAGCGAGAAAAAAGAGTCATTCGTTACAGGAAAGGAAAACTGACATGTCGACACTTCGCCTGCTTATTTCTGACTCTTATGACCCCTGGTTTAACCTGGCGGTCGAAGAGTGTATTTTCCGTCAGATGCCCGCCACTCAGCGAGTGCTGTTTTTGTGGCGCAATGCCGATACGGTCGTCATTGGGCGTGCGCAAAACCCGTGGAAAGAGTGCAATACGCGGCGGATGGAAGAGGACAACGTGCGCCTGGCGCGCCGCAGCAGCGGCGGTGGCGCGGTCTTCCACGATCTCGGCAATACCTGTTTCACCTTTATGGCCGGGAAGCCGGAATACGATAAGACCATCTCGACGTCAATTGTCCTGAATGCGCTTAACGCACTGGGCGTGACGGCTGAAGCCTCAGGACGTAACGATCTGGTGGTGAAAACGGCGGATGGCGACCGTAAGGTTTCTGGCTCAGCCTACCGCGAAACCAAAGATCGCGGTTTTCATCACGGCACACTATTGTTGAACGCCGATCTCAGCCGACTGGCAAACTACCTGAATCCAGACAAAAAGAAACTGGCGGCCAAAGGCATTACCTCTGTACGCTCGCGCGTGGCGAATCTCACCGAACTGTTGCCGGGCATCACCCATGACCAGGTGTGTGCGGCGGTAACCGAGGCCTTTTTTGCCCACTACGGCGAACGCGTTGAAGCGGAGGTGATCTCCCCGGACAACACGCCCGATCTGCCGAACTTTGTCGAAACCTTCGCCCGCCAGAGCAGTTGGGAGTGGAACTTCGGGCAGGCACCGGCCTTCTCGCATCTGCTGGATGAACGTTTTACCTGGGGAGGAGTCGAACTGCACTTTGACGTTGAGAAAGGGCATATCACCCGTGCGCAGGTGTTTACGGACAGTCTCAATCCGGCACCGCTAGAAGCGCTGGCCGCACGTCTTGAGGGCTGCCTGTATCGTGCCAGTGTCGTACAGCAGGAGTGCGAATCTTTGACGAGGGATTTTCCGGAGCAGGAAAAAGAGTTGCGGGAATTGTCAGCGTGGATTGCACAGGCGGTGCGCTAATAAAAAGCCCGCTGGCACTGCTCAGCGGGCCTGGAAAACCGTAGGCCGGGTGAGGCGAAGCCTCCCCCCGGCACACCAGGTCTTACGCTTTATCGCCCAGCAGAACGGATTCCAGCGCGATTTTAATCATGTCGTTGAACGTGGTTTGACGTTCAGCCGCCGTCGTCTGCTCGTGCGTACGGATGTGGTCAGACACGGTGCAGATAGTCAGTGCTTTCGCGCCAAATTCTGCCGCCACGCCGTAGATACCCGCCGCTTCCATTTCCACGCCCAGGATGCCGTATTTTTCCATCACGTCGAACATTTCGCCGTCCGGAGAGTAGAACAGATCCGCAGAGAACAGGTTGCCAACGCGTGCGTCCACACCCAGTGCTTTTGCCGCGTCAACCGCGTCACGTACCATGCCGAAATCAGCAATCGCGGCAAAATCATGGTCTTTGAAACGAATGCGGTTCACTTTGGAATCGGTGCAGGCACCCATACCAATTACCACGTCACGCAGTTTTACGTCCGGACGCACAGCACCACAGGACCCTACGCGAATGATTTTCTTCACGCCGAAATCGGTGATCAGCTCTTTGGTGTAGATGGAGCAGGACGGGATACCCATACCGTGACCCATGACGGAGATCTTACGGCCTTTGTAAGTCCCGGTGAAACCTAACATGCCGCGAACGTTGTTTACTTCGCGTACATCTTCAAGGAAAGTTTCCGCAATGTGTTTTGCGCGCAGCGGGTCGCCCGGCATCAAAACGACGTCAGCGAAATCACCCATTTCTGCATTAATGTGAGGAGTTGCCATCTTCAGTTCCTTTTGTATTGTTGTTTTTGCCTGATGCCGGCTATGCCTTATCAGGCCTACAAAACGTATTCAAATACCCTAAGGATTTCGCGTTGTAGGAAGGCGACGAATTCGTGAATCCCCGGGAGCATAGATTAACTATGTGACCGGGGTGAGCGAATGAAGTCAACGCATCTACAGCGCGAAAGACAACGGGTATTACAGCATGTTTTTACCGTATTCCATTGGCGACGTGCCAAAGTACGAAGCGAGAGTCTGACCAATATCCGCAAAAGTTTCGCGGTGGCCTAACGAGCCCGGTTTTACTTTCGGGCCGTACACCAGCACCGGAATGTGTTCACGGGTGTGATCGGTACCGGTCCAGCTCGGATCGCAGCCATGGTCAGCGGTCAGGATCAGAATGTCATCTTCACCCACCAGCTCCATCAGCTCCGGCAGACGGCGGTCGAACAATTCCAGACCGGCCGCATAACCGGCGATATCACGGCGGTGGCCCCAGGAGGAGTCGAAGTCAACGAAGTTAGTGAAGACAATCGTCTTGTCACCCGCTTCTTTCATCTCTTTAATAGTGGCGTCAAACAGCGCGTCCAGGCCGGTGGCTTTCACTTTTTTAGTGATGCCGCAGTTGGCGTAGATGTCCGCGATTTTACCGACGGAAACTACGTGGCCGTCTTTCTCATCAACCAGTTTCTGCAACACGGTAGGCGCTGGCGGTTCAACGGCCAGATCGTGACGGTTGCCGGTACGCTGGAAGTTACCCGCTTTGTCGCCAATGAACGGACGCGCGATGACGCGACCGATGTTGTAACCGCCTTCGGTCAGCTCTTCACGGGCGATCTCGCACAGCTCGTAAAGTTTATCCAGGCCAAACGTCTCTTCATGGCAGGCAATCTGGAACACGGAATCCGCGGAGGTATAGAAAATCGGTTTGCCGGTTTTCATATGCTCTTCGCCCAACTGGTCCAGAATCACCGTACCGGAAGAGTGGCAGTTACCGAGATAGCCCGGCAGGTTCGCACGTTTGACCAGTTTATCCAGCAGTTCCTGCGGGAAGCTGTTTTCGTGGTCGCTGAAATAGCCCCAGTCAAACAGAACCGGCACACCGGCGATTTCCCAGTGGCCAGACGGCGTATCTTTACCGGAAGAGAGCTCATGCGCCCAGGCGTATGCACCAATCACTTGTGCGTTAGCGTCCATACCGGCTGCGATTTTACCGGTAGACCCTTCATGCGCTTTCACCAGACCCAGGCGGGTCAGGTTTGGCAGATTCAGTGGGCCTTTACGCCCTTTGTCAGCCTCGCCTTTGGCACAGGCTTCAGCGATATGCCCCATGGTGTCGGAACCGACGTCGCCAAAGCGATCTGCGTCTTCCGTCGCACCAATACCAAAGGAGTCCAGCACCATAATAAATGCACGTTTCATCTTGTTCTCCATTCATCTGCGCTGCAAAAAAGCGATCAGATCAGTATATAGCTATTCGGTGATACGACGATAGACCGTTGGTGTGCTTTCAGGCGCTTTATCGTCAAGGATAATTGCCGCTTTGACGGCTTTCGCCGCGTCCTGCCAGCTGGCTTCATCTTTCGCGTGGATCACCGCCAGCGGACGCTGCCCGTCTACGCTGTCGCCAAGACGCGCCATATCGGTAAAGCCGACGCTGTAATCAATGGTATCCGACGCCTGGCGACGACCGCCGCCCATCGACACCACCGCCATACCCAGCGCACGCGTATCCATCGCGCTGACGAACCCTTCGCTATCAGCGTAAACCGCTTTACTGAGCATTGCCGTCGGCAGGTATTTCGCGTAGTTCTCCACGAAGTCGGTCGGGCCTTTCTGGGCGGCAACCATCCGGCCAAAGATCTCAGCGGCTTTACCGTTATCCAGCACCGCCTGCAATTTCGCCCGCGCGTCAGCGTCGTCTTTCGCCAGATTGCCGGAGATCAGCATTTCAACACACAGCGCCATCGTCACATCGAACAGGCGTGGGTTGCGGTATTCGCCGGTCAGGAACTGCACCGCTTCGCGTACTTCCACCGCGTTACCCGCGCTGGACGCCAGTACCTGGTTCATGTCGGTCAGCAGCGCGGTGGTGCGCACGCCAGCACCGTTCGCCACGCCCACAATCGCTTCCGCCAGCGCTTCAGAGAGCTCATAGGTCGGCATAAACGCGCCGCTGCCGACTTTCACATCCATAACCAGCGCATCCAGCCCTTCCGCCAGTTTTTTCGCCAGAATGGAGCCGGTGATAAGCGGAATGGAATCCACCGTTGCAGTAATATCGCGGGTGGCATAAAAACGTTTGTCCGCCGGTGCGAGCGAGCTGGTTTGCCCGATGATCGCCACACCCACGTCCTTAATGATTTCGCGGAAACGGTTGTCGTCCGGGAAGATGTCGAATCCCGGAATAGCTTCCAGTTTATCGAGCGTACCGCCGGTATGACCCAGCCCGCGACCTGAAATCATCGGAATGTAGCCGCCACAGGCTGCGACCATTGGGCCGAGCATCAGCGACGTCACGTCGCCCACACCGCCGGTGGAGTGTTTATCCACGATCGGGCCGTTCAGATTCAGGCTCTTCCAGTCCAGGACGGTTCCTGAATCCCGCATTGCCATGGTCAGCGAAACGCGTTCTGGCATCGTCATATCGTGGAAGAAAATGGTCATCGCCAGGGCGGCGATCTGCCCTTCTGAAATGGTATTGTCACGAATACCATTGATAAAGAAACGAATTTCTTCATCGCTCAACGCATGACCATCACGTTTTTTACGAATAATTTCTTGTGCGAGAAACACGATAACCTCCCGATTAGGGCCGGGTAAGCCATGTGCTCCCCGGCGAGTCGTATTGATGCCGGATAGCGGCTAACGCCTTATCCGGCCTACGATGGGCAATTCAAATTTAGTAGCTGCTTGCGCTCTTACCATCGCCGTGACCCAGCGCTTTCAGCAGGCTTGCCAGCAGACTGGATGCCCCAAAGCGATAGTGACGAGAATCCGCCCAGTCCGCGCCGAACAGTTCATCAGCGATAGCCAGGAACTGCTGAGCATCTTCTGCGGTACGCACGCCGCCCGCAGGTTTGAAGCCCACAGTTTTGGATACACCCATATCGCGGATCACTTCCATCATGATGCGAGCACTTTCCGGCGTGGCGTTTACGGGTACCTTACCGGTAGAGGTTTTAATGAAATCCGCACCTGCTTTGATAGAGATTTCAGAGGCCTTACGAATAAGCTGCTCTTCTTTCAGCTCACCGGTTTCGATGATCACTTTCAGCAGCACGTTTGCCGCCGCGCACGCGTCTTTACAGGCTTTCACCAGATCGAAGCCGACCTGCTCGTTACCAGCCATCAGCGCACGGTACGGGAAGACCACGTCCACTTCATCCGCCCCGTAAGCAATCGCCGCGCGGGTTTCCGCCAGCGCGATCTCAATATCGTCGTTGCCATGCGGGAAGTTAGTCACCGTCGCAATACGGATATCCGGGGTGCCCTGCTCTTTCAGCGTTTTACGCGCAATCGGGATAAAACGCGGATAGATGCAGACTGCTGCCGTGTTGCCAACCGGAGTTTTCGCCTGATGACACAGGGCGATCACTTTTTCATTGGTGTCGTCGTCATTCAGGGTGGTCAGGTCCATCAGTTTCAGTGCGCGCAGGCTGCTTGCAGTTAAATCGCTCATAACATTCTCCAACGGCGTCGCCGTATAAAATTCTCACCTTGCGAGTCTGTTAGTATTCTAACATCGACTCACCGTTACACTTCGATATACATCACAGTTAATGAAAACTACGTACAAATTTGCATTGCTGTAATGAGATCAACTTCAAAAAATAGTCCTTTTCTGTCGATTTCTTCTCCACTCAGGCGCATCAGGATCAAAGTGCTGACAGCACATCTTTCTACAATGACGTTATGATCTTCGGCCTATAAAGGAATTACGATGCCTACGACCCATGAAACCGCGCTGCAACAACGTTGCCAGCAAATCGTCACCAGCTCACTCCTCAGTCCGGAACAGAAACGTCATTTTCTCGCGCTGGAAGCAGAGAACAACCTGCCTTACCCTTCACTGCCCGCCGGGGCGCGCCAGGCGCTGGACGACGGGGTTATCTGCGATATGTTCGAAGGTCACGCACCGTATAAACCGCGCTATGTGCTTCCCGATTACGCGCGTTTTCTGGCCAACGGTTCAGCCTGGCTGGAACTGGAAGGGGCGAAAGATCTGGACGATGCACTGTCTCTGTTGACCATTCTGTATCACCACGTGCCTTCCGTCACATCGATGCCGGTTTACCTGGGGCAACTGGATACGCTGCTGCAACCATATGTGAAAATTCTAACACAAGAAGCGATTGATATTCGAATAAAACGTTTCTGGCGGTATCTCGACAGAACGCTGCCTGACGCTTTTATGCACGCCAACATTGGCCCGGCAGATACTTCCATCACCCGGGCTATTTTACGCGCCGATGCAGAGTTAAAGCAGGTTGCGCCTAATCTGACGTTCATCTACGACCCGGAGATCACCCCTGATGATCTGCTGCTGGAAGTGGCAAAAAACATCTGTGAATGCAGCAAGCCGCATATTTCCAATGGGCCGGTAAATGATAAAATTTTCACAAAAGGTCACTATGGTATCGTCAGCTGTTACAACTCTCTGCCGCTTGCCGGTGGCGGCAGCACGCTGGTTCGTCTCAATCTGAAAGCCATTGCCGAGCGCAGCACTTCTGTCTATGACTTCTTTAACCGCACACTGCCGTACTATTGTCAGCAGCAAATTGCCATCATCGATGCGCGATGTGAGTTCCTCTATGAAAAATCACATTTCTTTGAGAATAGCTTCCTGGTGCAGGAAGGTCTGATCGATCCACAACGTTTTGTGCCGATGTTCGGTATGTACGGCCTGGCGGAGGCGGTTAACCTGTTGTGCGAAAAAGCGGGTATGAATGCGCGCTACGGCAAAGATGAGACGGCGAACGATCTGGGCTATCGCATCAGCGCCCAGCTTGCGGATTTTGTCGAGAACACGCCGGTGAAATATGGCTGGCAGCAGCGCGCAATGCTGCATGCCCAGTCAGGGATCAGTTCAGATATTGGTACTACGCCGGGCGCACGTTTGCCCTATGGCGATGAACCGGATCCGATCACCCACCTGCAAACCGTCGCACCGCACCATGCGTATTATCAGTCCGGTATCAGCGACATTCTGACGCTCGATGAGACCATCAAGCGTAACCCGCAGGCGCTGGTGCAACTCTGTCTGGGCGCGTTCAAAGCGGGAATGCGCGAGTTTACCGCCAACGTCAGCGGCAACGATCTGGTCCGCGTTACCGGGTACATGGTGCGCCTGTCGGATCTGGAAAAATACCGCGCCGAAGGCTCGCGGACCAATACCACCTGGCTGGGGGAAGAGGCCGCACGCAATACGCATATTCTGGAACGCCAACCTCGTGTCGTCAGTCATGAACAGCAGATGCGCTTCAGTCAGTAAGGTTATCCCGTTCTCCTGCGTGGACGGGCCGGGCAGTCGTCTGGCCCTCTTTCTGCAAGGGTGCAATCTGCGCTGTAAGAATTGCCATAACCCGTGGACGATGGGACGCTGCAACGACTGCGGCGAATGCGTTCCACAGTGCCCGCATCAGGCGTTGAGTTTCAGTACAGGGAAAGTTATCTGGCAGGCTGACGTGTGCGAGCAGTGTGATACCTGTTTGCAGATGTGCCCGCAGCAGGCAACGCCGATGGCGCAAACAATGAGCGTGGACGAGGTGTTGCGCCAGATCCGCAAAGCATCATTGTTCATTGAGGGAGTCACCGTCAGCGGCGGCGAAGCCACAACGCAGTTGCCTTTCGTTGTGGATTTGTTTACGGCGATTAAGGCCGACCCGCAGCTCCGGTCGCTGACTTGTCTGGTCGACAGCAATGGGCTGTTGAGCGAAACCGGCTGGCAGAAACTGCTACCGGTTTGCGATGGCGTGATGCTCGATCTCAAAGCCTGGGATAGTGAGCGCCACATCGCACTCACCGGTCGGGATAACGCGCAGATCAAGCGCAGTATTACGCTGTTGGCGCAGCGAGGAAAGCTGGCAGAACTGCGCCTGCTGGTCATCCCCGGGCAGGTGGATTATCTGCAGCACATTGATTCACTCGCCGCATTCATCGGACAACTGGGAAATGTCCCGCTACGACTGAATGCCTTTCATGCGCACGGGGTATACGGTGAGGCAAAATCCTGGCCGAGCGCGACGCCACAAGAGGTGGAGACGCTGGCGCAGGCATTACGGGAACGCGGCGTGACTGAGCTTATCTTCCCTGCACTATATCTCTAGAGTAAATAATGCTGTCGTATTGCGATACAGCGTCTCAGCGATCGCCTCTGCGGGTTCCGGGCGCAGTTCGCATAACACATCGAACACTCTCGCCGCCTGTTCCGGACGATTTGGCTGCCCCTGAAAACCATTCAACGGCATATCCGGCGCGTCGGTCTCCAGCAGCAGCGCCTCCAGCGGCAATCGTGCCATCACGTCACGGGTTTTACTGGCGCGCGGATAGGTTATCGTGCCACCGACGCCGATTTTGTATCCCAGTTGTACAAAGCGTTCGGCCTGTTGCAGGCTGCCGGCGAATCCATGCACCACACCCGTACGCGGTAAATCATGACGTTTAAGATGCATCGCCAGCGTGTCATGCGTGCGCCGGGAATGGAGGATCACCGGAAGATCGAACCGTTTTGCCAGCGTCAATTGCGCTTGCAGAAACCGCTCCTGCTTCGCAAATTGCGGATCGTCGCGATACCGATCCAGGCCTATCTCACCAACAGCGACCACCTTTGCCGGACGCTGTTCCAGCGCCTGTCGCAGCCGTTCGAGATGCTCTTCCGTATGCTGTTCAATCACAATCGGATGTAAACCGAGCGCGGCATAGAGAGGCGAAAAGCGTTCCGCCAGCGCCTGCACGCAGGCAAAGTTTTCCGCTGCGGTGGCCGGAATGATGATCTTCTCAATGCCCGCCTCACCCGCGAGTTGCAGGCTGTGGGTTTCATCCCCGGTAAAAGGCGGAAAATCAAAGTGACAGTGGGTATCGATAAAGCGAAAACTCACGCCAGATCCTCATTGCTGAATGTCGTATCGTTAGCCTGCGGCGCATCGCTCACCACCGCAGCATGGGTATCGTTGACCACCGGTGCTGGTGGAACCACCACTGGCGTCGGCGTGACGATTTGCGGCAGATGGCGTGATAACGGCGGTTCCGCTGCCAGTAGTTTTCCCACGGTCGCCAGGAAGTAGCGCCCACACAGCCGCCCGGTTTTATAATCTTCCCGCAATGCCGGAATCCGGCTTCCCAGCGCCATACTTTTTAGCGGCTTCGGCGGGTAGATTTCAAAGATCTTCAGCTTGCCCGGCGGTTTTTCAATGAATCGCTGAATTTCCGTATAGCTGGCTTCGTGGTGTTGAACCAGATTGAGCAGCGGCTGCAGGCTGCTTTCGCCCAGCCAGCGCTCCATCCGCTTGAACCACTGCGGAGTGTAATACATTTGCGAAGGCACCGTCCGAATCACCACCAGCGTTTTCGCCCCCTGCTTCACGGCCTCACGCACCGGAATGGCATCGCTGATCCCACCATCCAGGTAATTGATCCCCTCCAGCGATACGCCGCTACGATAGAACCCAGGGATCGCGCTGGACGCCCGGATCAGATCGAGCCAGTTTTGCGTATTGGGAGAGAAATAGTACGGTGTGTAGTCATCACCCCGACAGGCGCACATGTAAAACGATTTCCCGGTTTCGAACAGGCGCGAGGCGGTATCCATCTGTAACGGCATCTGACTGGCCGTAGATGCCACCAGCCAGTCGAGATCGATCAGATTCCCGCCGCGCACGAAGCGTACCGGGTCAAAGAATTCCCGTCTGGTGGTATAGCGCATGATGACTTTGCGCCCGTAGCCGGGCTGGTTGCACAGATAGGCCGACAGGTTTTGCGCCCCCGCCGAGGTGCCGTAATAGAGATCGAACGGATTAAACTGCGCGCGCATGAACTCGTCCAGTACACCTGCGGTAAAGATGCCACGCTGCCCGCCGCCCTCGCAGACCAACGCCAGGCGACCCGGTTTGAACCTTCTTAATGACAACGGCGCAATATTGCCGAGCGTGACGGGTATACGCTGCCCCACCTCTGCCTTCCTGTTTCTTATTACGTAATGTGCCAAAATAACGCAAATAGACGGCGGCTAAAACCGAAAAAGCCAGTCCACTGGACTGGCTTGACAGCAAAATCGTTGTACGCTTTACGCGCTAGGGCCGCTTACGCCCTGTAAACAGGCTGACCAGGAAGAGAATAATCCCGACGACGAAGACAATTTTCGCCGCGCCCGCTGCCGTACCGGCCAGTCCACCAAATCCCAGAGCGGCGGCAATTAACGCGATAACCAGAAATATAATGCCCCAACGAAACATACGCTTCTCCTTTACCATAGTTAATGTCGACCGCTTGATATGAGCGCTCAGGCTGCTCATTCACGCTATTGTTTGTGTAGTGCTAGTGCTCATGACGTCCTCCGACCGGGGCCGGAGGAGAAACCGAAGACTTACTGCGCTTTCAGATCGTTTTTGACGCTTTTTACGCCATCAACGGCTTTCGCGATGCTCTCAGCGCGCTCGATTTGCGCCTGGGAATCCACGGTGCCGGAAAGCTGGACCACACCATCGGTCGTTTCTACTTTCACTTTGCGAGAAGGAACGATGTCATCCGCCAGCAGTTTCGCTTTGATCTCGCTGGTGGTTGCCGTATCGCCGGCATAGCCTTTTACGGAGTCTGATTTGCTGTCGCGCACGTGGAGTTTGTCACTGACGGAGGTTACGCCTTCAACACCTTTCGCCACGGTCACGGCCGCTTCCGCCTGCGCCTGGCTTTCGACGAAGCCGCTCAGCGTTACGACTTTCTGCTCGGTTTTGACGGAAATATCGGTACTCTTAATGTTTTCATGATCCACCAGTGCCGCTTTCACTTTGGCGGTAATGGCGCTGTCATCCATGAAATTACCGACTTTATTCATAGAGCTATCGACTTTCTGCCCTGCACTTTCTACACCGGATTGCGCTTTATCCATTGTGGTGTTTTCTGCATACGCAGAACCCGTTGCCACAGCGGAGGTCAACATCACGGCCAGCAGAGTTTTAGAAATCTTCAGTCTTGTCATAGTCATCGATTTTTTCCTGTATGGTTTGCTCATAATTTGAGCTCAGGCAACATAAGGTTGCATTGCTGAATATGGTGAAAAATTCACCCAGCTCAGAAGTCAATGGCGGCGGTCACAATCACGCAACAGAAAAGGTGATGATGGTGCGCTGACAGGTGCCCCTCTGAGTCAGTTATTAATATCGTGACTACACCAGACATTAGCTTTAACTACTTAGATTCACGAGTTGAACGGTATTTAAAGCCAATGTTTATGTCATCACTTTGTTAAATATAGATCACAATTTTGAAAAAGCGCGGAGGATTGCATAAAAAACAGGCAGTCATAAGCAAAACAGAGGGATTTAAGAACATTCCGCAAGGGGATAATAAGGCTGGAAAAGTCGCAGGGCGCAGCGGTAGCCGCGCCCTGAAGGGGTAATTAGTGTTCGCGCGTCTTACGGAACTGAACGTCTGGATAACGCTCTTGCGTCAGGTTGAGGTTCACCATCGTCGGTGCGATGTAGGTCAGGTTATCACCGCCATCCAGTGCCAGCTGAACTTCATTCTTACGCTTAAACTCTTCGAATTTCTTCGCATCAGCACATTCCACCCAGCGTGCCGTCGCCACGTTGACAGATTCATAAATGGCTTCAACGTTGTACTCGCTCTTCAGACGGGCAACAACCACGTCGAACTGCAGTACCCCGACCGCGCCCACAATCAGATCGTTATTGGCGATCGGGCGGAACACCTGTACCGCACCTTCTTCGGAAAGCTGTACCAGCCCCTTCAGCAACTGTTTCTGCTTCAGCGGATCTTTCAGGCGAATACGACGGAACAGTTCCGGCGCGAAGTTCGGTATACCGGTGAACTTCATCATTTCACCCTGGGTGAAAGTATCGCCAATCTGGATTGTACCGTGGTTGTGCAGACCGAGGATATCGCCCGGGTAAGCCTCTTCTACATGCGAACGGTCACCGGCCATAAAGGTCAGCGCGTCAGAGATCACCACGTCTTTGCCGATACGGACCTGACGCATCTTCATGCCTTTTTCGTACTTGCCGGAAACAACGCGCATGAATGCCACGCGGTCACGGTGTTTCGGATCCATGTTGGCCTGAATTTTAAAGACAAAGCCAGTGAACTTCTCTTCTTCCGCTTCCACCACGCGCGTATCGGTCTTGCGTGGCATTGGCGCTGGCGCCCACTCCACCAGACCATCCAGCATGTGGTCAACGCCGAAGTTACCCAGTGCGGTACCAAAGAAGACCGGGGTAATTTCGCCCGCCAGGAACAGCTCTTTATCAAACTCGTTAGAGGCGCCCTTCACCAGTTCCAGTTCGTCACGCAACTGCTGCGCCAGATCCTCGCCAACGGCCGCGTCGAGATCCGGGTTATCCAGACCTTTAACGATGCGCACTTCCTGAATGGTATGGCCTTTACCCGTCTGATACAGATAGGTTTCATCTTTATAGAGGTGATAAACCCCTTTGAACAGCTTGCCGCAGCCAATCGGCCAGGTGATCGGCGCACAGCCGATTTTCAGCTCGTTCTCAACTTCATCCAGCAACTCCATCGGGTCACGGATGTCGCGGTCGAGTTTGTTCATAAAAGCCAGGATCGGCGTATCGCGCAGACGGGTGACTTCCATCAGCTTACGGGTACGATCCTCAACACCTTTCGCGGCGTCGATCACCATCAGACAGCAGTCCACTGCCGTCAGGGTACGATAGGTATCTTCGGAGAAGTCTTCGTGCCCCGGGGTGTCGAGCAGGTTAACCAGGCAGTTGTGATACGGAAATTGCATCACGGAGGTGGTAATGGAGATCCCACGCTGCTTTTCCATTTCCATCCAGTCTGATTTCGCATGCTGGCTGGAACCACGGCCTTTTACCGTACCGGCAGTCTGGATCGCCTGTCCGAACAGCAACACCTTCTCAGTGATAGTCGTTTTACCCGCATCCGGGTGAGAAATAATGGCAAAAGTGCGGCGCTTGGCCACCTCCTGCAAATAAGGAGACAACGTCATAGTTCATTCTTCTTGAGTAAACGCGGCATCGCACCGCGCATGTTGAATACGAAAAATTGCGGCTATTTTACCCATCAGCGGGGGGGAGGCAATCAGTGTTTACACAGGAGCAGCTCCAGTTCGTGTAATGACGATACGGTCCAGGTCGGCTCGATGCCTTCGGGCTGCTCGCGATGATGCGCATTCAGCCAGCAGGTAGAAAGCCCGGCGTTGATGCCGCCAAGAATATCGGACGCGGCGGTATCTCCAACCATCAGCACCCGATCACGATCGGGATTGCCCGCCTGCGCCAGGGCGTAATCAAAAATCTTCGGATCCGGCTTCGCCACGCCCACTTCTTCAGAAATGACCAGCAAATCAAAATAGTCGCGTAGTCCCGTGCGCTCCAGGCGGATCTGCTGTAAGGAGGTGAAACCGTTGGTAATAATGCCAATTTTGGCTTTGCCGCGTATCGCATTGAGCAGCGAAACGGCCCCTGGCAGCGGCGCGCAAATTTCGGCCATCGCGTTCATAAAGGCATCGTTAAGCGAGCCCGGTTCCACCTTTAACCGTTCTGCCCAGCTCTGGAAGCGGGCATGCTGAAGCTGTAATGAGGTGATCGCGCCGTTCTGATAATCCACCCATAGCGGTTTATTCACGGCCTGGTAGTCCTGAAAATCCTCAGCGGTAAAGGTGATGCTGTAGTCGAGAAACATCCGCTGTAAGCCAGTAAACGAGTCAAACGTGAACAGCGTTTCGTCGGCATCAAAGAAAATCCAGTCCCACTTCATCATTACACCTTCTTTTACATACTGATTGGCAGTGCCATTATGATGGCGTCCTCACGACCGTCAGCGGTCGGATAATAATTGCGGCGAATCGTTGCCTCGTTGAAGCCTAAGCTTTCATACAGTGCGATGGCGGCAACGTTGGAAGCGCGAACCTCCAGCCACAGCGTCAGGACGCCGCGTTTTTCTAATTCATCAATGAGATGTTCCAGCAGCGCTTTCCCTATTCCCCGGCGCTGAAAGTCGGGATCAACGGCAATGTTGAACAGCGTAGCTTCATCCAGCACTACCTGCGTAATGGCAAACGCCGCCATTCTCCCCTCTACCGTCAATTGATAGTTGAGATAACGCTCCCCCTGATTACTGGCAAACGTGTGCTCACTCCAGGGAAACGCATGGGCGCGCTTTTCAATCTGAAACGCGGCGGGTAAATCACTCTGACTGAGGGAAGAAATCGTGTTCATGTGTGCAGATTTGTTGCCATAGTGCGGCGCGTGCCGTTGGGTTTACCCGCAATTCATCAAATGCCGGCGTTGCAATCTGCGCGCCTTCCAGCGTCAGCGGCGCATCTGTACCCACTCGCCAGCTGTTGCAGCGGCTGCCCTGCGGCAGCATCGCGACGCGTTCGGGCGTCACCTGCAATACCTGATCGGGGCTCAGCGTTAAGGCTCGCAGAATGTCACTGACCAGAGGTTCTGTCAGCGGCGGCAGTGTTTCACCGACCATCACCAGACGGACGTGCGCAGGAATGGAAATCGCGATCTCTCCCTGCAACGCGCCGGGGCGACGCAGCGACCACTGGGTAATGCCCAGTTGCTGTAACTGCCAGTCTCGTCGGGTTGTCATAGCGAATCGCTCCTGTATTCAGGGGCGCAAATATAGCAAATTAGTCGAATAGACGCCATCAAACGTCTATAATCGCCCGCTGTATGAATTAAGGAGTTTTCCATGTCTGCTTTTACCCCGGCAAGTGAAGTCTTGCTGCGCCACAGTGATGATTTCGAACAAAGCCGTATTCTGTTTGCCGGAGACTTGCAGGATGACCTGCCCGCGCGCTTTGAAAGCGCAGACCGCCGCGTGCATACCCAACAGTTCCACCACTGGCAGGTGCTGAGCCGCCAGATGGGCGACAACGCACGTTTCAGCCTTGTCGCACAAGCGCAAGACGTTGCCGACTGCGACACCTTTATCTATTACTGGCCGAAAAACAAGCCGGAAGCCCAGTTTCAGTTGATGAATATTCTGTCGCTGCTTCCTGTGGGAACCGACATTTTCGTAGTCGGTGAAAACCGCAGTGGCGTACGTAGCGCCGAGCAAATGCTGGCGGAATATGCCCCGCTGAACAAAATTGACAGCGCGCGTCGTTGCGGCCTGTATCATGGTCGTCTGAAAACGCAGCCGATG
Organism: Citrobacter sp. CFNIH10; assembly: GCF_002934585.1. Taxonomy (NCBI): domain Bacteria; kingdom Pseudomonadati; phylum Pseudomonadota; class Gammaproteobacteria; order Enterobacterales; family Enterobacteriaceae; genus Citrobacter; species Citrobacter sp. CFNIH10. Next base: position 2,130,936 of record NZ_CP026216.1, on the reverse strand, counting down.
TTTGATGCCGATAAATTCTGGGGCGAGTACCACGTTGATGGGCTGACGATCAAAACCTTGCCTGGCGTCTTCAGCCGCGATGGTCTGGATGTCGGCAGCCAGTTACTGCTCTCCACGCTGACACCACACACTAAAGGTAAAGTGCTGGACGTCGGCTGTGGCGCAGGTGTACTTTCTGTCGCGCTGGCCAGTCACTCGCCGAAAGTGCGTTTAACGCTCTGCGACGTCGCCGCGCCGGCGGTGGAAGCCAGTCGCGCCACCCTGGCGGCGAACGGCATTGAGGGTGAAGTCTTTGCCAGCAACGTCTTCTCTGAAGTGACGGGACGCTTTGATATGATCATCTCTAACCCACCGTTCCATGACGGCATGCAAACCAGCCTTGATGCCGCACAATCTCTGATTCGCGGTGCCGTACGTCATCTGAACAGTGGCGGTGAACTGCGCATAGTTGCTAACGCCTTCCTGCCGTATCCGCAGGTACTGGATGAGACCTTTGGCTTCCACGAGGTCATCGCCCAGACCGGACGCTTCAAAGTGTATCGTACGGTCATGACCCGCCAGGCGAAAAAAGCCTAGTCGCGATAACGGCCATGCGAATGGCCGTTGAGAGGGATGACAAACCTCATCCCGATACCGGACAAGCAGAGAACACCTCATTAAAAACAAGGAAAATCAACTCATTGATTTTCGGCTGATAACCACAAAGAAGGAAAAACCACGTTTTTTCCTTCTTTGTCAGCAGTCTGAACGGCCATGTGAATGGCCGTTTTTGCAGCAATCACCGCTATCCTACGTAATTAACTATTGACGAAAAACTGAAAACCACTAGAATGCGCCTCCGTGGTAGCGATTCTTTTTAAGAATCGATGGTATGCGAAGGTGGCGGAATTGGTAGACGCGCTAGCTTCAGGTGTTAGTGTCCTTACGGACGTGGGGGTTCAAGTCCCCCCCCTCGCACCATAAACCACGTTGATATTGCTCGCACTGGGCGAAGGTGGCGGAATTGGTAGACGCGCTAGCTTCAGGTGTTAGTGTTCTTACGGACGTGGGGGTTCAAGTCCCCCCCCTCGCACCAACGAGGCGATATCAAAAAGTAAGATGACTGTGCGAAGGTGGCGGAATTGGTAGACGCGCTAGCTTCAGGTGTTAGTGTCCTTACGGACGTGGGGGTTCAAGTCCCCCCCCTCGCACCAATTATCTTACCTTCCTCTCCAGAACATTCGTGATTATTCATCCCTGATTCCAGTTCATCATCACCAGCATCATTCCGCCGATCAACACAACGCATGATGGTAACAATACAAAGTGCCGCAAATGTTTGTGATAAAGCATAGCCGGTGTCAGCAGTAACCCGAATACAATAATGATCTTCCATGCCCCGAGAGAAAGATCGGCAAACGCCAGCCCGGCAATCACGATCCCCGGCAGCAAGACTCCCCATCCACTGCCCAGCGCCCGTTGCAACATGGTTTCACCTCTCATACCGATAATGATAACCAATATCATATGATAAATTTTCTCATTTGTCAGTAATCCATAGACCACTTACATGAGCTTTACTTAAGTAATGATGACACGAATTATTTAAGGTGATAAATTGCACAGCGGTAAACATAGAGACACAATAATCTGAACTTAAGCGAGCATCTTCTCGCCCATTATTTGTGTGACCTGAACAGTGTAATTGTTAGATAAATAATGACGTTAAGATATGACTGCACAATCCTGGCAAACTCTGCGCACGAAAAAATACCAACTCTCTCTGCGACTCTTTTTGTTTCTCAACGCTGTTTCCGCGTTGTTTGCCGTAGCCTTTCCGATCTTTCCCAGTAAAACCATCTCCACACCAGGATCTCTCATCCTTGTGCTGAGCACTGCGTTACTGACATGGCATGTAAAGTATGCGAAGAAGCGGATTAATCTCCATGCTATCTCGCTACTCTTTGGTGGGTTATGGGCAGCGCACATTACGCTGAAATACCTGGCTCAGCAGAATCCTGACTATTCTTTTTTGCTGGTTGCACTGCTGACGGTGTTATTTATTGGCTCAATTGCTTTTGCCAATAATATCATCGCTTTCACCCTTCATTCGCTGCCATCCTTATTCGTCTGTTTATGGCTAAACGGCCACGAACATGGCCTGCAGTTACTCTTTTTTATGGCCCTGCCCATGGCCGGTATCGCGATTCAGCATGTGATTCAAAAGCGCTATGACGACTTCGCCCAGCAACTGATGTTCAAACTGCTCGCCGAAAAAGAGACACTGACTGACCTGAGCATGCTTGACCCATTAACGGGCCTGTACAATCGGCGGGGACTCCAGCATAAGCTGAAAGCCGTGCTGGAACTCGACACGCATGAACATTACGTTTTACTGATCGACATCGACCATTTCAAAGCCTACAACGATCACTATGGGCATATGATGGGCGATCAGGCGCTGATCCGCGTTTCTGCTGCGATCCGCAACGCTGTACGTTCACGTGATGTCGTCGCCCGGTTTGGGGGGGAAGAGTTTATGGTGTTACTGACGGCGATCGACCCACAAACCGCCCGCACGGTAGCGGAACGCATCCGACAGAATGTTTACGATCTCAAAATTCCCCATATGTTCAATGAGAGCGTCGCAACTCACGTCACGATCAGTATCGGTATTGCGCCTCTGGTGGGGAGCGATGTCGAAGGAGCCATTCTTCATGCCGATCAGGCGCTCTATAAAGCTAAGGATTTGGGCCGTAACCATATTTTAGTCAGTGACGATCCGGGTATCGCCTGACGAACGATAGCGCATTCGTGCGCCGTTAAACGTCAGCTGACAAAGATCTTGCTATCGGTTATCGCTATCGTTAGGATTGGCAATCATTATCATTTAGATTACCATCCAGACTATGGCCTATCGTTCCGCACCGATCATTGACGATGTCATCTGGCGAACGCATCTCCAGCCACAGATGCCCTCGCTGGCCGAAGCCGTACGCGCAACCATAGCCCAGACGCGTGAGCATCTGCTGGATTTTATCCGTCTGGATGAACCCGCACCACAAAGTGCGATGACGCTGGCACAATGGTGTCGCCCCTGCGAGCTTCAGTCTCTGCTGGCAATTTACTCCGATCATATTTATCGCAACCATCCCACGCAATCGCGCGAAAATAAGCCGCTAATCTCGCTGTGGGCGCAGTGGTACATCGGTCTGATGGTACCTCCCCTCATGCTTGCCCTGCTCACGCAGGAAACAGCCATTGATGTCTCGCCCGAACATATCCACGTTGAGTTTCACGAAACCGGGCGTGCTGCGTGCTTCTGGATCGACGTACATCAGGATCAACTGGCGACAACGCAATCCCCGCAGGCACGCATGGAAACGCTGGTTAAGCAGGCGCTGACGCCGGTCATCCAGGCACTAGAGGCGACCGGAGAGATCAACGGCAAACTTATCTGGAGCAATACCGGCTATCTGATTAACTGGTATCTCACTGAAATGAAACCGCTGCTGGGTGAAACATTGTTGAATACGCTGCGCCAGACCTGCTTCTTTGAAAAGCAGTTGTCCTGTGGGGCTGACAACCCGCTCTGGCGTACGGTCGTCCCTCGTGAAGGCGTCTTGGTACGCAGAACATGCTGTCAGCGTTATCGTCTGCCGGACGTTCAGCAGTGTGGTGACTGTACGCTGAAGTAGTCAGGGAGCGTTCGCCCCCTGATGATAACTACGCAATCTGCTCGTTTTCCGCGTCTGAACGTTGTGCCTCTTCCGCCTCTTGTTCCAGCAGTTGCTTCTCGTACACTTTAAAGAACGGGAAGTAGATGACGGCTGAAACGATTGCCAGAAGCACCACCAGAATTGCAGCACGATAATCCCAGCCTAATGCCCACGCGGCTCCGACTGGCGCTGGCGCAGTCCATGGCACAACCGAAATTACACGACCAATCAGATCCAGTTTCATCGCCGCCCATGCCAGCACGGCGTTCACCATCGGCGCTAACAGGAAAGGAATAAAGAACACCGGATTCATAACAATTGGCGTACCGAAAATCACCGGCTCGTTAATGTTAAAGATACTGGGTACTACGCTCAGTCGGCCTATTGAGCGCAGATGTACGGAACGACTGCGCAGATAGCAAATCACCAGCCCCATCGTCGCACCCGACCCGCCAATCACGATGAAGAACGTCCAGAATGCCTCCATGAAAATATGCGGTAACGGTGCCCCCTGCGCCAGCGCAGTCTGGTTCATACCCAGGTTGGTCAGCCAGAACATTTGCAGCATCCCGGAGACGATCGCCGCACCATGAATACCGGCAAACCACAACAGATGACCAATCAGTACCGCCAGTAAAATCGCTGGCAGAGAATCGGCAGCGGATACCAGCGGTTTGAAGATGGACATAATGGCTTGTGGGATGAGCATGTCGAACTGTGCCTGAATCAGCAGGCTGAGTGGGTACAATGTCAACACCACCACCAGCACCGGGATCAGCAGATCGAATGAGTTTTTGATCATCGGCGGGACCTGATCGGGTAAACGAATGCCGATGTTATGCGCTTTCAGAAAGCGCATCATTTCTACGCAGTAAAGCGCCACCAGAATCGCCGTAAAAATCCCCGTTCCGCCGAGGCTGTCCACCGGCAGAGTGCCTTTTGTTTTAGGCGCGGCGACCAGTAAGAACGCCATGATAGAGAGCATGGCGCACATGAACGGGTCCAACTGATATGACTTGACGTAATGTTTGCCCAGGTTATAGGCAATGGCGGCACAGATGTAGATCGACATGATCCCCATGGTCATATCAAAGGGGGTCAGGATCTGCCCTTCAAACTGCTTCGCCAGATCCAGCCAGGTCCGGGCAAAGCCCCAGGTGGTATCGGGTGAAAACGGAGGATAGGCAAATACCAACAAAAACGATCCGACAATCATAAATGGCATCGCAGAGATAAAGCCGTCACGGATAGCCATAACATGACGCTGTGAAGAAATGCGCCCGGCAATCGGGCTGACATAGTTTTCAACAAACCGGAAAATCACATTAAAGACTGCATGGTTGGTAGATTTCATAAGTGGCTCTTTTTATGTGATACAGAGGAAGTGACAGCTCCAGTATTAATCGCTCTTTCGAGGACTGCAACCGGTTACGGTAACCGGTTTCCGTGAATGTGAAGAGGATCGAAAAATCGCCCATGTTGCTGGTTTGTTACATTAAAATATTTACAGTACTGGAAGACTTATGCCAAATTACGCCAGCAGTTTTCTGAAGCGTTGAGGACTGTAGAAATGGTGTCAGGAGAATCAAATGAGTCTGCAATCGGTACGGCAATTTTTAGCCGAACATGCCCCGGATATTGAAATCATTGAATTAAATCAAAGCACCGCGACGGTTGAGCTGGCGGCAAAAGCGCATAACGTACAGCCCGGACAGATAGCGAAGACCCTTTCGTTGAAGGTTAAGGACGCCATCATCCTGGTCGTCGCCAAAGGCGATGCAAGACTGGACAATAAAAAACTCAAAAGCACTTTCGGTGCCAAAGCCCGTATGCTGAGCAGTGATGAAGTCGTCAACGCGACGGGACATACCATTGGCGGGGTTTGTCCTTTCGGGCTGGAAACCCCGTTGCCTGTTTATTGTGACGTCTCTTTACGATCGTTCACCGAAGTCCTTCCGGCCGCCGGTGCCACTCATAGCGCAGTGCGTATTACGCCAGAGCGCATGGCTGAGCTGACTTCCGCCACCTGGGTTGATGTGTGCCAGTAAACATCAACCCTTTGCTTTCGCGGCGATTAAAGCAGAATATCCGCCGCATGCAGTAAACTGGCGTCAGAATTGACGCCCAGTTTCGACATCACATTAAACTTGTGCGCCCGGATGGTTTTAATATTTCGCGCCAGTTCTGTCGCGATTTGCGGCATTGAATAACCGCAGGACATGAAGCGCAAAATCTCACGCTCTGTCGGGCTCAGCATACGACTCTGATTGAGATACCAGAGATTGCTGTTACTTTCGCTGATCCGCCGCGTACCGCCTAGCGCAGTAAATAACGCCTCCTGCAGCGCGGGGAGCGAAGCGGCTTTGCTCAGTACGCCATCCAACGGTAAGGGCGACAGTGCACTGATTAAACGCGCTTCAACATCATCATCCGCGATCACCAGGCGACGCATGCCGGGATAATTTTCAGCCAGTTCGATCAGACTCATCAACCCCACCCGCCTGTCTTTTCTGATCGAGGAGAGAGAGAAAATAATGGCAGAAAAAGCAGTCGTACCCATCGCCTGTTGAAAATCATCCAGCGTCAAATAGAGGTGTAATTTATATTGGCTATCAAACGTTGCGTTAAATAAACTCTGAATACCAATACCACTCATAACACATTTTTCTATGAGTGCGACATTTCGCGTACAGTTTCTATTTTCCATTCTGCTGTCTCTCCATATACTGAAGGTAAATTCAGCTCCCTGGCTCCCTGAGAACTGTTAATCCATGCGTACATTTCCGCATTACTGTGTATTGATAATCGGCGCATCGCGCTATTTTTTTGGGCGCTGATGGTTTTGTTACTTTTTTTAAGTAATGCCGGGTGATGCTGCCAACTTACTGATTTAGTGTATGATGGTGTTTTTGAGGTGCTCCAGTGGCTTCTGTTTCTATCAGCTGTCCCTCCTGTTCAGCTACTGACGGGGTGGTGCGTAACGGCAAAAGCACTGCCGGACATCAGCGCTATCTCTGCTCTCACTGCCGTAAAACATGGCAACTGCAGTTCACTTACACCGCTTCTCAACCCGGTACGCACCAGAAAATCATTGATATGGCCATGAATGGCGTTGGATGCCGGGCAACCGCCCGCATTATGGGCGTTGGCCTCAACACGATTTTACGTCACTTAAAAAACTCAGGCCGCAGTCGGTAACCTCGCGCATACAGCCGGGCAGTGATGTGATTGTCTGCGCTGAAATGGACGAACAGTGGGGCTACGTCGGTGCTAAATCACGTCAGCGCTGGCTGTTTTACGCGTATGACAGGATACGGAGGACGGTTGTGGCGCACGTATTCGGTGAACGCACTATGGCGACGCTGGGGCGTCTTATGAGCCTGCTGTCACCCTTTGACGTGGTGATATGGATGACGGATGGCTGGCCGCTGTATGAATCCCGCCTGAAGGGAAAGCTGCACGTAATCAGCAAGCGATATACGCAGCGAATTGAGCGGCATAACCTGAATCTGAGGCAGCACCTGGCACGGCTGGGACGGAAGTCGCTGTCGTTCTCAAAATCGGTGGAGCTGCATGACAAGGTCATCGGGCATTATCTGAACATAAAACACTATCAGTAAGTTGGAGTCATTACCCAAAAAACAAAACAATAGACAATATGAATTGTTTATCCCTGGTGTTTTAACGTTAATTCCGTAAAATGCGGTTATACAACTATCACGGGGTATAATACAAGTCGATATTGTCGATAGATACGTCGCATTCCAGAACAGGATATTAAACATTCTTATTTTATATATGAATTTTTTATTTATCCAAATTTGGACAAGCTATTTATTCTTAATATATTCCCGGTATGCCTTCGGAGACAACGCGGCGTGTTTTTTAAAGAAGCGGGAAAAATAGGTAACATCGCTGAATCCCAGATAGTCGGAGATCTGGCTTACCGTCATGCTGGTATATTGCAGGCTACGTTTGGCTTCGAGCATCAACCGCTGATGCAAAACGCTTAATGCACTGCAATGATGAAATTCACGGCATAACTGATTCAGGTAATTTGCGGAAAGCCCGATTCGATGCGCGTATTCTGCAAGGGGAAGATGTTCGCGATAGTGGCTCTCAATCTGCCGGGCAAAAAGGCGTATTGCGCTACGCCGGCGCGCCAGGGTGTCATTCGGTGGCTGAACCGGCAGACGCTGCCGACGAAGCCAGACCAGCAGCGCGCTCAGCAATGAAAACAGCATCATTTCCCGCGCCTCGTTATCCGTCTGATACTCCCTCTGCAAGGCGGAAAACAACGTGCGGATGTGGCTGCGAGACTGAGCCACCGGCACGCACTGAGGGGTAGTGAGCAATGACAACGGCTGTGGGAACTGAGACTCCAGGCGGCCAATCAGCGGTAACGCCAGAGAAAGAACGTAACCTTGCGTTCCGGGGGAAAAGCGAAAACCGTGGACACAAAGCGCAGGGACGACCTGAATACAGGCATCACGCATCACCGTCGTCTGCCCCTCGATTTCAATCGTTGCCTCCCCCCGATGCAAGTAGAGCAACTGGACGATCTCCGCATGCTGATGCACCCGAATATGCCACTCATATAAACTGCTGCGCTGATGAATTGATTCGCAGTGCAGCAGGTCGGGAGTGGGCCATCCCTGGTGTTCACCATACAATTTAAAAACAGGGACAATGTCAGCCGGTGGCATCATTTTTCCTCATTACTCACCAATCTTTTCGTAAGGCAGTCCGACATAGTTCTCCGCGATCGTCGTCAGTCCCGCTTGCGAGCCCAGATAGTACTGACGGTCCGCCTCCTGCATCTTGCGATCAAAATCGCTCTTTCCCTGAAAATCATGCAGCAGATGGGTCATAAACCAGCTGAAACGCTCCCCCTTCCATACCCGGTTCAGGGCCAGTCGGGAATAGGTCGCCAGCAGGTCGTTACGCCCGTGCTGATAGTACTGCGTCAAAATACGCCATAAATAATTCACATCAGACGCGGCCAGATTCAGTCCCTTTGCACCGGTCGGCGGCACGATATGCGCCGCATCACCAACCAGAAAGAGCTTGCCATATTGCATCGGTTCCACCACGTAGCTACGTAATGGCGCGATACTCTTTTCAAGTGAGTGACCAGTCACTAACTTCATGGCCAGTTCATCAGGCAGACGCCGTTTCAGCTCGCCCCAGAAACGCTCATCGCTCCAGGAGTCCACCTGCTCGCTGAGCGGGACCTGCAAATAGTAGCGACTTCGTGTTAGTGAGCGCTGACTACAAAGTACAAATCCGCGCTCATGATGCGCATAAATCAACTCCGGATTGACTGGCGGCGTATCGGCCAGCAGCCCCAGCCAACCAAACGGCCAGATGCTTTCGTATTCGCGAATGACATCACGCGGAATACTTTGTCGGGAAACGCCGTGGAATCCATCACACCCGGCAATGAAGTCGCACTCAATGCGGCACTTCTCCCCTTCTTTCTCAAACGTGACAAAAGGACGGTCACTTTTAGCATCGTGAATGTCTACCTGCTGAACGCCATAAATCGTAGGCGCACCACAGTCGCTACGCGCTTGCATCAGGTCCCGTGTGACTTCCGTTTGTCCGTAGACCATCACGCTTTTGCCGCCGGTCAATTCACTCAGCGCGACGGGAATGCGTTTGCCATCAAAAATAAACTCAACGCCATGATGTACGAGACCTTCGCTGTCCATGCGCTGCGCCACACCAGCTTCCCGCAAAAGCGAAACCGTCCCACTCTCGAGGATCCCCGCCCGGATGCGCCCCAGCACATACTCCGGCGTCTGACGTTCAATGATGAGTGTGCGGATCCCCACCTTATGCAGTAGTTGTCCCAGTAGCAGGCCGGAAGGTCCTGCCCCAATAATTGCGACCTGAGTTTTCATCACATTCCTCATCTGCATCGTTGATTATTTGTTTAATCAATGTTGAATAAAAGTTTCAAATTGCATTTTTGATAAGCAGACACAGAAAAAGAAGGGCTAAATGCGGTTAAAAATTGCACTTTTCACCGATTTAGCAAAACTGTGGCGCAGTTCAAATTCCGGCCACCGTAGAGCGGGTTCTTTTTTCAACAGAAAGATTGATCTCAGCCGGAGCCAAAAAACGCGCACTTCGTGATACAAAGATGTCTTTCGTCATTCGACAGTACGTAACGCGTCTTTTCAGCCAGGGCGAGTCATGCAAGAAGAGCAGTCATTACAGCGAACGGTTACACGGTTATGCATTCAGTGTGGGCTTTTTTTACTGCAACACGGCGCGGAGAGCGCGTTGGTTGATGAACTCTCTACCCGACTTGGACTGGCATTGGGGATGGACAGCGTCGAAAGCGCTATCTCCTCCAATGCTATCGTTCTGACCACTATTAAAGATGGGCAATGCCTGACCTCCACGCGAAAAAACCAGGATCGCGGCATTAATATGCACGTGGTCACCGAGGTTCAGCACATTGTCATTCTCGCCGAACACAAGCTGCTGGATTACAAAGGCGTCGAGAAGCGTTTCAGCCAGGTCAGACCCCTGCGCTATCCGCGCTGGCTGGTCGCGTTGATGGTCGGCCTCTCCTGCGCCTGCTTCTGTAAGCTGAATAACGGCGGTTGGGACGGCGCGGTGATTACCTTTTTTGCCAGCATGGTGGCGATGTATATTCGTCAAATCCTGGCGCATCGCCATTTGCATCCACAGATCAACTTTTGCGTCACGGCTTTTGTCGCGACCACCATTTCCGGTCTGATGTTACACCTTCCCGCCTTTAGCCAGACGCCCACGGTGGCGATGGCCGCCAGCGTCCTGCTGCTGGTTCCCGGTTTTCCGCTGATCAACGCGGTGGCGGATATGTTTAAAGGACACATCAATACCGGCCTGGCGCGCTGGGCGATCGCCAGCTTGCTGACGCTCGCAACCTGCGTGGGCGTGGTCATGGCGCTGACACTTTGGGGGCTTCGCGGATGGGTATAATCGATTTCATTCTCGCGCTGATGCAGGACATGCTGCTTTCCGCGATCCCGGCACTGGGGTTTGCGATGGTCTTTAACGTCCCCCACCGCGCCCTGCCCTGGTGCGCGCTGCTCGGTGCGCTCGGTCACGGTTCGCGTATGGTGATGATGACCGCCGGGTTTAATATTGAATGGTCAACGTTTGTTGCCTCGCTGCTTGTCGGCAGCATCGGCATCCAATGGTCGCGCTGGTATCTGGCGCATCCCAAAGTGTTTACCGTTGCGGCGGTGATCCCGATGTTCCCCGGAATTTCAGCCTACACGGCAATGATCTCTGCGGTGAAAATCGGCCACTTCGGCTACAGCGAACCGTTGATGATTACGCTGCTGACCAATTTCCTGAAAGCCTCGTCGATTGTGGGCGCGCTTTCGATCGGACTCTCCGTGCCCGGCCTGTGGCTCTACCGAAAACGCCCACGCGTTTAATCGCCGCGGCAGGCGCATCCCTGCCGCTCCTCCTCATCGGTGTGTTACTATAGAAGCAGTGTCCCTTCTCGGTTGTAGTCGGTATTGAGAAACGTTATGTCATCCAGAATTTTGACCCCGGACGTCATTGGTATTGACGCCTTATTACACGATCACCAGACGGTGCTGGCGAAGTCTGAAGCTGGCGCGGTGGCGGTGTTTGCCAATAACGCCCCGGCTTTTTATGCGCTGACCCCCGCACGCCTGGCGCAACTGCTGGCGCTCGAAGAAAAGCTCGCTCGTCCTGGGAGCGATGTGACGCTGGATGCACAGTTTTATGAAGAACCGCAACCGGTGCCGGTCGCCGTACCGCTGGGGAAATTCGCCATGTATCCCGCCTGGCAGCCGGATGCCGACTTTCAGCGTCAGGCCGCACTGTGGGGCGTGGCGTTAAGAGAGCCGGTCACCACCGAAGAGCTGGCTTCGTTCGTGACTTACTGGCAAGCGGAAGGCAAAGTGTTTCATCACGTGCAGTGGCAGCAAAAACTGGCGCGCAGCGTCCAGATCGGCCGCGCAAGCAACGGCGGCTTGCCGAAACGTGATGTGAATACGGTCAGCGAACCAGATAATCAAATTCCACCGGGCTTTAGAGGTTAACCATGAAAAACGTTGGCGATCTGATGAAACGTCTGCAAAAAATGATGCCCGCCCATATCGAACCGGCGTTTAAAACGGGTGAAGAACTACTGGCATGGCAGAAAGAGCAAGGTGAAATTCGCGCCGCCGCACTGGCTCGCGAAAATCGGGCGATGAAAATGCAGCGCACTTTTAACCGTTCCGGCATCCGTCCGTTACATCAAAACTGCTCTTTCGATAACTATCATGTGGAATGCGAAGGCCAGATGAATGCGCTAAGCAAAGCGCGTCAGTACGTGGAAGAGTTCGACGGCAACATCGCCAGTTTTATCTTCTCAGGCAAACCGGGAACGGGGAAAAACCACCTCGCCGCGGCAATCTGCAACGAGCTGCTGCTGCGCGGAAAGTCGGTACTGATAATCACCGTGGCGGACATCATGTCGGCGATGAAAGAGACGTTCAGCAATCGCCAAACCAGTGAAGAGCAGTTGCTCAACGATTTGAGCAATGTTGATCTGCTGGTCATTGATGAGATCGGCGTGCAAACCGAATCGCGCTATGAAAAAGTGATCATCAACCAGATCGTCGATCGTCGTTCCTCTTCAAAACGCCCGACCGGCATGCTCACTAACAGTAACATGGAAGAAATGACCAAACTGCTGGGTGAACGCGTGATGGATCGCATGCGACTGGGCAATAGCCTGTGGGTGATCTTCAACTGGGACAGTTTTCGCAGTCGGGTAACCGGCAAAGAGTATTAAGACCATTCTTAGACTGAGCGGCGCTATACTCCGACCATGGTTTATACACGAGTAATCACAATGAAAACGACAAAACGTTTGCTGTGCTGCGTAATCGCGGCCAGTGCCTGCTTCGCCGCCAATACTTTCGCCGCCTCCTGGCAAGACTCGCTCTCCAGCGCCGCCAGCGAACTGAGCAAGCAGAGTACCACCTCATCGCAAAGCGGCACCTCGCTCTCTTCCCTGACCAGCCTGCTGAACGGCGGCAACCAGGCGCTGAGTGCGAACAATATGAATAACGCCGCCGGGATTTTGCAATACTGCGCGAAGCAGAAGCTGGCGTCCGTTACCGATGCGGAAAATGTGAAAAATCAGGTACTGGATAAGCTTGGCCTCGGCGCGACCGAGCAAAAGCAGGACACCAACTATCTGGACGGTATTCAGGGTCTGCTCAATACCAAAGACGGTCAGCAGCTTAACCTGAACAATATCGGCAGCACGCCGCTCGCAGAAAAGGTGAAAACCAAAGCCTGCGACCTGGTACTCAAACAGGGTATGAACTTTATTTCCTGATCCCCGACGCCGCGTTTTGGTCGTTTTTCGCCAGTCGCGGCGCTTCTCCCCCCTTTTCGCCCTTCTTTCATGCTCATCCCAGGCATGGCGGGAAGTGACGGCGATCAAAAAAGCCTCTTTCTAAACCAATTCTGAATAACAAGGTAATTAAATGTCACTAGAATTGCAGCTAAGTGACAACACCATTACATTGTACTTTCTGTAAACGCTAATCTGCCAGTCGAAGGCCTGGTTTAAAGCCTAATCACAAGGCTATTTGTGAGGATCGTCCGTTGTCTGAGTTACTCTCCATCGCGCTGTTTCTTGCCTCTGTATTGATTTATGCCTGCAAAGCGGGTCGCAACACCTGGTGGTTTATCGCTACCCTGACGGTGCTGGGACTTTTTGTGATTCTGAATATCACGCTCTTCGCCAGCGACTATTTCACCGGTGATGGAATTAACGATGCCGTACTCTACACGTTGACGAACAGTCTGACAGGGGCCGGTGTCGGCAAATACATTCTGCCGGGCATCGGCATTGCATTAGCGCTCGTGGCGGTCTTTGGCACGCTGGGCTGGGTGCTGCGTCGTCGTCGCCATCATCCCCACCATTTTGGTTACAGCCTGCTGGCACTGCTGTTGGCGCTGGGCTCCGTCGATGCCAGCCCGGCATTTCGTCAGATCAGCGAACTGGTTAAATCCCAGACCCGCGAGGGCGATCCCGATTTCGCGGCCTACTATAAAGAACCGGCGAAAAGCATCCCCAACCCGAAACTGAATCTGGTGTACATCTACGGTGAAAGCCTGGAGCGTACCTATTTCGACAATGAGGCCTTCCCGGAACTCACCCCGGAACTCGGCGCGTTGAAAAACGAAGGTATGGATTTCAGCCACACCCAGCAGTTACCGGGTACAGACTACACCATCGCCGGAATGGTCGCTTCCCAGTGCGGTATTCCCCTGTTCGCGCCGTTTGAAGGCAACGCGTCAGCGTCAGTCTCCAGCTTCTTCCCGCAAAATATCTGCCTCGGGGATATCCTGAAAAACTCCGGCTATCAAAACCACTTTGTGCAAGGGGCAAACCTGCGTTTTGCCGGGAAAGACGTGTTCCTGAAGTCCCACGGCTTCGATTATCTGTATGGCGCCGAAGAGTTAAAAAGCGTCGTCGCCGATCCGAATTACCGCAATGACTGGGGCTTCTATGACGATACGGTACTGGATGAAGCGTGGAAGAAGTTCGAAGAGCTCTCCCGTTCCGGCCAGCGTTTTTCGTTGTTTACCCTGACCGTTGATACCCATCATCCGGATGGCTTTATCTCACGTGCCTGTCAGCGAAAACGCTATGATTTCGACGGTAAACCTAACCAGTCTTTTAGCGCCGTCAGCTGTAGTCAGGAAAATATCGCGGCATTTATCAATAAAATCAAAGCATCACCGTGGTTTAAAAATACGGTGATTGTGGTCTCTTCAGACCATCTGGCGATGAACAACAGCGCATGGAAATACCTGAACAAGCAGGATCGCAACAACCTGTTCTTCGTGATACGTGGCGACAAACCTCAGCAGGATACGCTGGCGGTCAAACGTAACACCATGGATAACGGCGCCACGGTGCTGGATATTCTCGGCGGCGATAACTTTATTGGCCTGGGGCGTAGTAGCCTGTCAGGTCAGTCGATGTCGGAAGTGTTCCTCAACAGCAAAGAAAAGATCCTCGCCATGAAGCCGGACATCATTCGCCTGTGGAACTTCCCGAAAGAGATGAAAGATTTCACCGTCGACCGGGATAAAAATATGATCGCCTTCTCCGGCAGCCATTTCCGTCTGCCGCTGCTGCTGCGGGTGTCGGATAAGCGCGTCGAGCCACTGCCGGAAAGTGAATACTCCGCTCCGCTGCGCTACCAGCTTGCCGACTTTGCCCCACGCGATAACTTCGTCTGGGTCGATCGCTGCTACAAGATGGGCCAGTTGTGGTCACCGGAACTGGCGCTCTCAACCGACTGGTGTGTCTCGCAGGGGCAGCTTGGCGGCGAGCAAATCGTCCAGCATGTTGATAAAGCGCAGTGGAAAGGTAGGACGGCCTTTAAAGACACAATGATCGACATGGAACACTATAAAGGCAACGTCGATACCCTGAAAATTGTCGACAACGACATCCGCTATAAAGCCGACAGCTTTATCTTCAACGTGGCAGGCGCGCCGGAAGAGGTGAAGCAGTTCAGCGGGATTTCTCGTCCGGAATCCTGGGGACGCTGGTCTAACGCGCAACTGGCAGAAGAAGTGAAGATCGAGTACAAACAGCCGCTGCCGAAAAAATTCGATCTGGTGATCACCGCGAAAGCCTTCGGCGACAATGCGAATCGCCCCATTCCGGTGCGCGTAGGCAAGGAAGAGCAGACGCTGGTGCTAGGTCACGATGTCACCACCACCACGCTGCATTTCGACAACCCGACAGAGGCCGATACGCTGGTGATTGTCCCGCCCGATCCGGTCCCGACCAACGAAGGCAACATCCTCGGTCACTCACCGCGTAAGCTGGGGATCGGAATGGTTGAAATCAAAGTGGTCAGCGCTCAGGGCTGACCACCGACAATAAAAAAAACAGCGCCCAACACCACTCCGGGCGCTGCATGGCAATCGTCAGAACGTAATCACTCCTTTGATCAACGCCCGGTTGTTAATCACATCCTGTTCGAAGATCTCCGCAAGCTGGCTGAACGGATAGCGATGCGTAAGCATCATTTCAGCGCTCAGTTTGCCTTCTGCCATCAGTCGTCCCACTTTCGCAAAATCCTCCGGCGTGGCGTTACGACTGCCCATCATGGTGGTCTCTTTCTTGTGAAATTCCGGGTCAGAGAACTGCAAGTCGCCTTTAAACAGCCCGACAAAAACGATGGTGCCGCCGTGGCGGATCAAGTTAACGCTATTGTTCATGGCATGCGGGTTCCCCGTCGCATCGAGCACTTTCTGCGCCAGTGAACCGCCAAACAGCGCGCGCAGTTGAGCCTCAAAATCTGCCGCAGAGGGATCCACTACCGGCAGGTCAAGACGAGAAGCAACGTGTTCGCGACGTGCAGCGCTGGTATCGGCCACCACCACCTGCGCCCCTTCTGCTTTGGCAATGGCCGCCGCGCCGATCCCAATCGGTCCGGCTCCAACGACCAATACCTGCTCACCGGGGGCGATAGCGGCACGGCGTATCGCATGCGCGCTAATCGCGTAAGGCTCGATCAACGCCGCAGCCTGAGGATCAATCCTCTCCGCCAACAGCAGATTGGTCGCCGGCACGCTGAGATACTCGCTAAACCCCCCGTCCTGATGCACGCCGATCACCGAGATCTTCTCGCAGCAGTTCGTTCGTCCTCCCAGGCACGCCGGACACTGCTGACAGGCGACATACGGGATCACCGCTACCTGTTGACCCACTTTAAACTGCGTCACCTTCTCGCCGAGCGTCACAATATCCCCACATATTTCATGGCCTAACACGCGCGGATAACTAAAAAAAGGTTGATTACCTCCCCAGGCATGAATATCGGTTCCGCAAATACCGACAGACTTAATTTTAATTAGCGCTTCCTGTTTATCCGGAATTGGAATTGCGCGTTTCTCATGAATTAATTTTTTGGGTTCCTGGCAAATCAACATATTCATTGTGGACATCGTTATGCGCTCCTGTTTCTTTGTTGCTTCAGATATTGATGAAAATAGAAATAGCCGCGTAACGAGAAAGCTAATTTGTGAAACTCTGCGCATTAAAATGTTTTAAATCGGGTTTTAATGCAGTCAAAAGGAGATCCCGATGAGCCGTTCGCAAAATTTACGTCACAATGTTATTAACCAGGTGATCGATGATATGGCTCGCGGCCACCTTCCTTCACCGTTGCCGTCGCAAAGCGCCTTAGCTGAGATGTACAACATCAGCCGTACCACCGTGCGCCACATGCTGAACCACCTCAGCGAGTGCGGCGTGCTGACTCTGGTCGGCAACGACCACGTCATTACCCGAAGCCCCGAACATGATGATGGTTTTGCCTGTACCACCGCCTCCATGGCCGAGCAGAACCGTATTTTTGAGCAGGCGTTTTATACGATGATTAACCAACGCCAGCTTCGCGCTGGCGAGACGTTCTCTGAACTTCAACTGGCCAGAGCGGCTGGGGTCAGCCCGGTGGTGGTACGAGAATACCTTTTAAAATTTGGACGTTACGATCTCATCCAGAGCGAGAAACGCGGCCAATGGAGCATGAAAAAGTTCGATCAGTCCTATGCAGAACAGCTTTTTGAGCTGCGTGAGATGCTGGAAACCCATGCGCTACAGCATTTTCTCAATCTGCCGGATGACGATCCGCGCTGGCTGCAGGCCAAAATGCTGTTGGAACGCCACCGTACGCTGCGCGACAGCGTCGGCAGCGACTTCCGTATGTTCTCCCTGCTGGACCGTGATTTTCACGCACTGCTGCTCTCCGCTGCCGATAATATATTTTTCAATCAATCACTTGAGATTATTTCAGTAATCTTCCATTTCCATTACCAGTGGGATGAGCGCGATCTTAAACAACGCAATATCATCGCCATTGATGAGCACATGACCATCCTCAGCGCGCTGATTTGCCGCAGCGATCTCGATGCGCTTCTTGCACTGCGTAACCACCTGAATACGGCGAAGCAATCGATGATTCGCTCTATTCGACAAGAAAACGAGTAAATTAAAAACACATTAAAAACAACAAACCTTTAGCAAGAGCACGATTTCATACAACGCATACAGCACCATGATGACTTTCTGCTTACTTTCTGATTAGGCAGGATTCACTCTGAATTTTTTCGCCAGTAAAAAAGTTGGTTTTATTCGTTGACCCCTGGGAGCAAGTAGAAAATGAACAAGATAATAGCCGTGCTGATTACTGTTTGTACTTTTTTTCTGCCATTCACCATTCAGGCTAAACCGCTTTCTATTAAAGTCGCATATGAGAATAATCCAGGCGAGCCATTAGATGTGGTGATGCGCTACTGGGCTGACATTCTGAATAAAAAAAGTAATGGAGAAATAACCCTGGTTCTCTATCCCAGCTCACAGCTAGGGTCAAAACAAGATGTGACTGAACAAGCCATGATGGGAATGAACGTCATCACGCTCACCGACGTGGCTTTCCTTGCCGATTATGAACCTGATTTAGGTATTTTGTTTGGACCTTATCTGACTGACGATCCGCAAAAACTCTTCAAAATCTATGAGAGCGACTGGTTCCGTCAAAAAAATGAAGACCTGAAGAAAAAAGGGATTCATGTGGTGATGAACAATTATCTGTACGGCACCCGTCAGATTATTTCTAAAAAACCGATTCGCAAAGTGGAAGATCTGGCGGGGATGAAAATCCGCGTACCAAATAATGTCATGCAAATTAAAGCCATTCAGGCAATGGGCGCCACGCCAACCCCTATGCCGCTGGGTGAAGTTTACCCTGCACTGACTCAGGGCGTTATTGATGGCGTTGAAAACCCGATTTCTGTTCTGCAAGGACAAAAACTGTTTGAGCAGGCGAAATATCTGTCGATGGTCAATTACCTGACCAACACCTCGGTATGGATTGGTGGCGAAGCCTTTTTCAGTACGCTCTCTCCTGAGCAGCTGGAATTGATTCACTCAACGGGTTATGAAGCGGGTCTCTATAGCCAAAAATTAACGATTGAACGCGACGCCGAAATGCTGAAGGCCATGGAAGCGGAAGGCGTCGAAGTAATTTACCCGGATACTGAAGCATTCCGCCAGAAAGCTCGCGACGTGTACACGCAATTCCCGGAGTGGACGCCGGGTTTGTATGAAACCATTCAACAGCAACTGCAATAAATACAGGCCCAGATCGCCCTAAACCTTTTTCTCTCAAGGCCAGGGCGACTCTCTGAAGGAGGATTAATGCGTTTCTTTGGCAAGCTTGTAGAACTGAGCGCAGCACTGGCACTGTTTATCCTGGTGATAATGACCATTGCCGCCGTATTCATGCGCTATTTTGTCGGACAGCCCATTCAATGGACCGAGGAAATGTCCGGACTGCTGATGATTTGGGTAGTGATGTTGGGGGGCGTGGTGGCTGAGCGCGACCGGGCGCATCTGACGATTCCTTTTGTCGTCGATATGCTCCCGCATAAAATCAAACGCATTATTGCCTCGCTGGTTGCTGTGCTGTCCATCGGATTGCTGGTTTATATGGCCTGGCTGGGTTATCGACTGGCGGAAATGGCGCAGTACAAGGTCACGCAAATCTTAAAAGTGTCCTGGTTCTGGATTGATGTCGCCGTTCCGGTCGGTACCCTGGCAACGGCAGCGTACACGCTCTACTGGTTAATTAATGACATTAAACAGGCCGATGTCGGTGAGGAAAAACAATGAGCTGGTTATTAATTATTCCACTAATGATCGTGTGCTTATTTCTGAATATTCGTGTTTATCTGGCAATGTTTATCGGCATTATTGCCTATTTCCTCTTCTTTTCCACGGTTCCGATTGAAATTGCGGTTCAGCGGTTGATTGCGCCAACCCAAAGCCCATCCCTGCTGGCAATACCCTTCTTTATCTTGTTGGGTACGCTGATGAGTTATACCGGTATTGCAGAACGTATCCTGCAGGTGGCGAATATTCTGGTCGGTAAAATGCGGGGCGGACTCGGTGTCGCTAATATTCTGGTCAGTACCATGATGGGAGGGGTCAGCGCCTCAAACCTGGCCGACGCTGCGATGCTGTCACGCATGATGGTCCCCGAGATGGAGCGTAAAGGCTACAACCGCGCCTTTGCAGCGGCGATCACCGCCGGGGGATCGCTTGTCACCCCGATTATCCCACCGGGAATTGCCCTGATTATTTATGGGCTGGTGGCAGACGTCTCCATCGGAAAAATGTTCATGGCTGGTCTGATTCCGGGTCTGCTCTGTGCGGTGTTGTTAATGTTTACGGTTTATCTGGTTGCCCGTAAAACCAACGCTAAGCCCTCACGCGACACCTGGCCTACCGGTAAGGAAGCGCTCTTCTCGCTTGGGCAGGCATGGCCCGCTCTGTTTTTGATTTTTGCCGTCGTCGGGGGGATTCGCGCCAACATCTTCACCCCAACAGAAGCCGGTGCGGCAGCGGTGCTCATCGTGTTGATTATCGGTTTCTTCATTTATCGTCAAATGACTCTCGGCCATGTCGTGAAAGCGCTGGGAGAAACGGCACGGGCAACGGCATCGGTCATGTTAGTCATCATGGCAAGTGCCGCGCTCGGTTGGATCTTCTCAATGGAACATGCTGGCGTCGCGGTGGCGAACTTTGTCACGACGCTGACAGAAAACAAATACATATTCCTGTTAATTATCAATATTCTTTTGCTAACACTGGGGATGTTTCTTGAAGGGAATGCCATTCTGCTGATTCTGGTTCCCTTGCTTAAACCTGTCGTGGCGCATTTTGGAATCGACCCGGTACACTTCGGTATCATCATGATTTTCAACCTTTCTATTGGCGCCTTCACGCCGCCGGTTGGCACCGTCATGTTACTGGTCTGCAATATTACGCAGGTTTCCGTCGGTCAGTTTTTCCGCCAGTCTCTACCGTTACTGGGTTCCTTGTTACTCATGCTGATGTTGGTGACCTACATACCGGCTATTTCGTTATTTCTCGTCTAACCTGTTGACCCCATAGTGTCCCCGCTCGCGGGGACTTTTCCCTGTGACCGGACAGCGCGTTATACTGCCCTCACTGTCACCTTATTCCCGGTATCGTTATGCACATTACGGTTCGCCCCACTACACTGGCAGACGCTGCCGTTCTGCCTGCGATTGAACGCTCAGCAGGACAGCGTTTTTTAACGGTGCCTGCGCTGGCATGGATCGCGGACGATCATATTGTCAGCGCGGAACTGCACCGTGAATATGCCGCTAAAGGATTGAGCTGGCTGGCGCTGGTTGACGATCGGCCCGTTGGATTTCTGCTGGGCGAAGCGATGGAGACGTCGCTGTATATTGCCGAATTTTCGCTGCATCTGGCGTGGCAAGGTAAAGGCATTGGCCGCCAGTTAATCAACACCGTCGCGCAATGGGCGTGTGAGCAGGGCTTTACCTCCCTGACGCTCACCACGTTTCGCCATGTCGCCTGGAACGCACCGCTGTATCAACATCTGGGATTTGAAATACTGGAAGAGAACGCGTTACCGGCGGCATTACGCCAGAAGCGAGAGGAAGAAACGGCGCATGGCATCCCGTTTGAATCGCGTTGTGCCATGCGCCTGATGCTTAATTAAAACGTTTCCCAGTTATCCCCGGTTTCCGCTACAGCGGCTTTACGCGGTTGAACCGTTGTGGAAACGGACTTCACGCTGGCAACGTCACGCGCACGCTGCTGTTCCTGCTGGATACGAAACACGGCGACGGCCTGCGTCAGACGGCTGGCCTGCTCTTCCAGCGCCGCAGCGGCGGCGGCTGACTCTTCCACCAGCGAGGCGTTCTGCTGAGTTACGCGATCCATTTCCGCCACGGCCAGACCGACCTGGTCAATCCCACGGCTTTGCTCATCGGAAGCCGACGCGATTTCGCCCATGATGTCGGTCACGCGGGTTACCGCATTCACAATCTCATCCATGGTTTCACCGGCGCTTTCTACCAGCGTAGAACCGACGTCAACACGGCTCACGGAGTCTTCAATCAGGCTCTTGATCTCGCGCGCTGCCTGCGCACTGCGCTGCGCGAGGTTACGTACTTCACCGGCAACCACCGCAAAGCCGCGTCCCTGTTCACCTGCACGTGCCGCTTCTACCGCAGCGTTCAGCGCCAGAATGTTGGTCTGGAAGGCAATGCCGTCGATCACGCTGATAATGTCAGCAATTTTCTGTGAACTGGAGGCGATATCGCGCATGGTTTGCACCACGTTATCCACCACTTTTCCGCCTTTTTGCGCCGTTTCGGACGCGCTCAGCGCAAGATGGCTGGCCTGACGGGCGTTTTCGGCGTTCTGCTTAACGGTCGCCGTCAACTCTTCCATGCTCGCCGCCGTCTCTTCCAGAGAGGCTGCCTGCTGCTCGGTACGGGAAGAGAGATCGTTGTTACCCATCGCGATTTCGCTGGCGCCGCTGTAAATGGCGTTCGCGCCGTTACGCACATCGCCCACGGTACGCACCAGTTCACCCTGCATGTGGCGCAGGCTTTCCGCCAGTTGGCCCATTTCATTGGTGCCTTCTACATCAATCCGCTTCACCAGATCGCCGCTGGCAATGTGACGAATGCTCGCGATCAGGCGGTTCATTGGCGCGATCAGCGACAGTTTGATGCCAAACCAGACGGCAATAATGACCACCAGCACCGCCAACAACACGCTGCCCAGAACCCACATCGCCTGGCTGTAAGAGCTGTTGTTGTCCTCTACCGCCAGGTCATACAGACGGTCGTTCTGTTGCAAGTAGTTCACATACTGCTTCTCAAAACCATCCTGATACCCCTGGGTTGGCTGATCGAAAAACTCGTTGATTTTCCCGGCCCCCAGCAACTGGATCAGTTCGGCTAACGCGTTGTGATAGATATCGTAATTGCGTTTAATTTCCGCCGATGCCGCTTCACTTTGACGTGGGTCACGCGGTAACGCTTCATAGTCCGCCCAGTTTTTCTCCGCCTGTTTCAAAGAGGCGCTGGCAATCTGCATCAGCTCCGCAACGGTCGCGCCGCTGCCGATATTGTTCTGATCCATCATGTAGCGGATACCCGCACGGTTAAGGGTGTTACGCGTTTGCAGCAGAGCCACCCAACTGCCGTTCAGCGTAGACTGCTGCTGGCGAATAGTTTGCAGAACGGTGAAATTCTCTTTGTCATTTTTCAATGCGTTAAAGAACAAACCGCCCGAAGTGAGTTGTAAAAGGCCAAATAAAGCCAGAACCAGCAATAAGCTGGTCACAATCTTGATACGTTTTAACATGTTTTCTCTTTCCGCTAGACAGATACTCTGGTTGTCGGCCTGGAACGAGAAAACTTTATGCAATCGCGAGGGGTATCACAGGAAATTTGTTCAATTAACTGGCAAAAAATGCGATTACCCTCTACCCGAACGGGAATCAGGCGAGGATGCCTCGCCCGTTCTGCCTTATCTCAGTGCGGAAATGTCCTCAAACAGGGAACGGGTAATCGTCACCCCTTCCAGCAACGATTTCTCACGCGAACTGAAGCGTCTTTCTCCTGGTAAGCGTGCGCCTTGCTCTTGCATTGCGGCAAACAGGGTTTCGGCGCGATCCATATGATGATGCGCCTCATCCCCGAGGAACCGGGACGGGTCAAGTGCCAGAATCAGCTCGCCGCCGTATGGCAGACCGCCTGCCCCCTCATCCCAGGCCAGCGATTCCGCACTGGTCATATCACCGATGAGCGGCCCTGCCAGCAGTTCAACCATTGCCGCAAACGCCGAGCCCTTGTGTCCGCCAAAGGTCAGCATCGCGCCATTTAATACCGCCTGCGGATCGGTTGACGGTCGCCCTTCGCTGTCGATACCCCACCCTTCCGGAATCGCTTTTCCAGCTCGCAGATGCAACTGGATCTCGCCGCGCGCCGCCGCGCTGGTCGCCATATCAAAAATGTAAGGCGGTTTGCCTTTGCGCGGCCAGCCAAACGCGATGGGATTGGTGCCAAACAGCGGACGCGTACCGCCTGACGGTGCGACCCAGGCGTGACTTGGCGTACAGGCGTAGCCCACCAGTCCGGCGTCCGTCAGAGGTTCAATATCTGCAAATAATGCGGAAAAGTGAACGCAGCGGTTGATCGCCAGCGCCGCAATTCCGCATGCGCTGGCTTTACTGATGAGCAACGGCAGCGCCTGTTCATAGGCCACCAGCGAGAACGCGCCGCCAGCATCTGCTTTGACGATAGCGGGCGCCTGATCGAAAATCTGCGGACGGGCATCAGCGGAGACTTTTCCTTTACGCAGGGTCTCGACAATCCCCAGCAAGCGCCATAACCCGTGAGACGCGCAGCCGTCGCGCTCGCCCGCCGTCACATTGCGCGCGATAGCATCCGCATGTTCCGCGCTAAAGCCGTTGCTGCTCAGCACCTCACGCGCCAGCGTGTAAGCCTCAGATAAAGTGAGGTTTACTGTTTCCATGTTGTTCTCCTTATGATGTTGTCGGCAATAAGCGTAGTCGGTATTCACCCTTCGTTGGCGGATTTTTCTTTGTGATCTCAGTCACATAATATTTACCGCCCGGCGATCCTCTTTACCGCTTACTGACACTTCTGACCGCTTAACTCACCATTTGACCGCTCACTTATTTACCTTACTTTACACGCGCGACTCTCTGGCAAGATCGTCACCAACATAGCAGTCAAATTACCTCTTCAAACGCAACCCAAACCAAACGGCTTCGGCCAATTATTCATCTTATAAAACCAGGTTTTACTATGGATACGAAAAAGATATTCAAGCACATACCCTGGGTGATCCTCGGGATCATCGGGGCATTCTGCCTCTCGGTTGTCGCCTTACGCCGGGGTGAACACGTCAGCGCCCTGTGGATCGTGGTCGCTTCCGTGTCGGTATATCTGGTGGCTTACCGCTACTACAGCCTGTACATCGCCCAGAAGGTGATGAAGCTCGACCCTACACGTTCGACACCTGCGGTCATCAATAACGATGGCCTGAACTACGTTCCGACCAACCGCTATGTCCTGTTCGGACACCACTTTGCCGCAATCGCGGGCGCTGGTCCGCTGGTCGGTCCGGTTCTGGCAGCGCAGATGGGTTACCTGCCTGGTACCCTGTGGCTGTTGGCGGGTGTGGTGCTGGCGGGTGCGGTCCAGGACTTCATGGTACTGTTTATCTCTTCTCGCCGTAACGGCGCGTCGCTTGGCGAGATGATTAAAGAAGAGATGGGCTCCGTGCCGGGGACCATTGCCCTGTTTGGCTGCTTCTTAATTATGATCATCATCCTCGCGGTACTGGCGCTGATCGTCGTAAAAGCGCTGGCAGAAAGCCCGTGGGGGGTCTTCACCGTTTGCTCCACCGTACCTATCGCGCTGTTCATGGGGATCTACATGCGCTTCCTGCGTCCGGGGCGTGTGGGTGAAGTGTCGGTGATTGGTATTGTTCTGCTGGTTGCGTCTATTTACTTCGGCGGCGTGATTGCTCACGACCCGTACTGGGGCCCGGCGCTGACCTTTAAAGACACCACCATTACCTTTGCACTGATCGGCTATGCGTTCGTTTCTGCACTGCTGCCAGTATGGCTGATCCTCGCTCCACGCGACTATCTGGCCACCTTCCTGAAAATCGGCGTGATCGTCGGCCTGGCGCTGGGTATCGTGATCCTCAACCCAGAGCTGAAAATGCCGGCCATGACCCAGTACATCGATGGTACCGGTCCGCTGTGGAAAGGTGCACTGTTCCCGTTCCTGTTCATTACCATCGCCTGTGGTGCGGTCTCTGGCTTCCACGCCCTGATCTCTTCCGGTACCACGCCGAAACTGCTGGCCTGTGAAACAGACGCCCGCTTCATCGGTTACGGCGCGATGCTGATGGAATCCTTCGTGGCGATCATGGCGCTGGTTGCGGCGTCCATTATCGAACCGGGCCTCTACTTTGCGATGAACACCCCGCCGGCAGGCCTGGGCATTACGATGCCGAACCTGCATGAAATGGGGGGTGAGAACGCGCCGCTGATTATGGCACAGTTGAAAGACGTGACCGCGCATGCGGCGGCAACCGTCAGTTCCTGGGGCTTCGTGATTTCGCCAGAGCAGATCCTGCAAACGGCGAAAGACATCGGCGAACCGTCCGTTCTGAACCGTGCTGGTGGTGCACCGACGCTGGCGGTAGGTATCGCGCACGTGTTCCACAAAGTGTTGCCGATGGCGGACATGGGCTTCTGGTACCACTTCGGTATTCTGTTTGAAGCGCTGTTCATCCTGACCGCGCTGGATGCCGGTACCCGTTCTGGTCGCTTTATGTTGCAAGACCTGCTGGGTAACTTCGTTCCGTTCCTGAAGAAAACCGACTCTCTGGTTGCCGGTATCATCGGTACGGCGGGCTGCGTGGGTCTGTGGGGTTACCTGCTGTATCAGGGCGTGGTCGATCCGCTGGGCGGCGTGAAGAGCCTGTGGCCTCTGTTCGGTATCTCTAACCAGATGCTGGCAGCCGTGGCGCTGGTTCTGGGTACCGTGGTACTGATTAAAATGCAGCGCACCAAATACATCTGGGTGACCGTTATCCCGGCAGTATGGCTGCTGATCTGCACCACCTGGGCGCTGGGCCTGAAACTGTTCAGCTCCAACCCGCAGATGGAAGGCTTCTTCTACATGGCTAACCAGTACAAAGAGAAGATTGCCAACGGCGGCGAACTGACCGCACAGCAGATTGCTAACATGAATCACATCGTTGTGAACAACTACACCAACGCCGGCCTGAGTATTCTGTTCCTGGTGGTGGTGTACAGCATCATCTTCTATGGTTTCAAAACCTGGATGAATGTGCGCAACGTCGACAAGCGTACCGATAAAGAAACACCGTACGTTCCGATTCCTGAAGGCGGCGTGAAGACCTCTTCACATCACTAAGCTGATGCCGGGTAACGCTTCGCGTACCCGGCCTACAAAATGCTTTAAGCGTAGGCCGGATAAGGCGAAAGCCGTCATCCGGCTTTAATCATTCACGAGGCGGCACAATGTTTGGTAACTTAGGTCAGGCAAAAAAATATCTCGGCCAGGCGGCAAAGATGTTGATTGGTATTCCAGACTACGACAACTATGTCGAGCATATGCAAACCAACCATCCGGACAAGCCGTACATGAGCTATGAAGAATTCTTCCGCGAGCGCCAGCAGGCGCGCTACGGCGGCGACGGTAAAGGCGGCATGCGCTGCTGTTAGAAGGAGAAGTGAATGACCCCGATTGCAGTCACCCTACTCACCGGTTTTCTTGGCGCAGGTAAAACCACCCTGCTACGCCACATCCTCAACGAAGAACACGGCTACAAGATTGCCGTTATCGAAAACGAATTCGGCGAAGTGTCCGTGGACGATCAGCTAATTGGCGATCGCGCCACGCAGATCAAAACCCTGACCAACGGCTGTATTTGCTGTACACGCTCCAACGAGCTGGAAGACGCGCTGTTAGACCTGCTCGATAACCTCGATAAGGGCGCCATCAATTTTGATCGTCTGGTGATCGAGTGCACCGGCATGGCCGACCCCGGCCCGATTATTCAAACCTTTTTCTCCCACGACGTGATTTGCCAGCGCTATCTGCTGGACGGCGTGATTGCGCTGGTTGATGCGGTCCATGCCGACGATCAAATGAACCAGTTCACCATTGCGCAGTCGCAGGTCGGCTATGCCGATCGCATTCTGCTGACTAAAACCGACGTCGCTGGCGAAAGTGAAAAGCTTCGCGAACGTCTGGCGCGCATCAACGCCCGCGCCCCGGTGTATACCGTTACGCACGGCGATATCGATCTTTCTCTGCTATTCGACACCAATGGCTTTATGCTGGAAGAGAACGTCGTCAGCGCCAAACCGCGCTTTCACTTTATCGCCGACAAGCAGAACGATATCTCTTCCATTGTGGTGGAACTGGATTACCCTGTGGATATCGGCGACGTCTCCCGCGTGATGGAAAACCTGCTGCTGGAATCCGCCGAAAAACTGCTGCGTTACAAAGGTATGCTGTGGATTGAAGGCGAACCGAACCGTCTGCTGTTCCAGGGGGTGCAACGCCTGTACAGCGCCGACTGGGACCGCCCGTGGGGCGACGAACAACCGCACAGCACGCTGGTGTTTATCGGCATTCAGTTGCCGGAAGACGACATCAGAGCCGCCTTTGCGGGGCTGAAGAAGTCGTGATTCCCGTGCCCGATGGCGCTACGCTTATCGGGCGCCCTACCCCGTAGGCCGGATAAGGCAAAGCCGCCATCCGGCATTGGCTCGATAATCCCCTTATCACTCCACCACAAATCGTGTCGCCGCAAAGCAGTTCAGTATTCGGTGGACCAGAAAGACCATCGTCAGCGTTGCCAGCAGCGCGACGGTGACTGAGGTGATGCGATACAGGTCGCTGAACACTAAATCGCTGTTCGGGTGCAGGTTCTGGCCGAACATAATACCGATTGTGGTGATGCTGGCGAACCCCACGCCTGCACCCACTTTTTCCATGACGTGCAGACGGGCGCTAAAAGCCAATCCAAGACCGATCAGCGGCATCATTAACAGCATGTGATTACTGAAATCATAAATCAGTAACTGCACCACCAGAATATAGAGACAGGCCAGTACCACACCGACGACGCGCCAGAGGGAACTCAGGACCGCGCCGCGATAGTGCATCGGAAAGAGGATCAAAATCCCCGCCATCAGCGCTGACAGCGAATCGCTCAGATCGCAAATCTGGAAGATCACAAAGATCATCGTCGCCACGGTGCCGGAAAGCAGCGATTCGTGGCGAATGCGGGCGTCGTCTTTCTCAATGCGCGGCGGCGAGTTACGCGGTTCCACATCGGGGATCAAATAGTGCAGCAGCGCACTCAGCGCTACCGCCATCACGCAGGCTTCCATGTTGGAAAACATCAGCGTGTGCCAGTCTGTGGTGGGATAGCTCATAAAATTGAGCATCGTACTCTGGCAGACCACACCCATTGACCCCAGCAGAAACAGCGGACCCTTGCTCATAAAGCGAAAGCGCATCACGTAAAGGCCAAACACCACCAGCGTCATGATCACTGGCCACTGCGAGAGATAACCGACAATCAATACCATTTCGACGCAGTTCACCGCCGCACTGAACACAAACTGCCGCGCTACGTGGCGGTTAAACACCGGTACCAGCGACATCAGCATCAACGGATAGACCACGAAGAAAACGCCGTACTGGACGTTGTAAAAGGTCGAAATACTGAGCGCGATCGTCCCGGCAACGGCTATCCGCAGAGTCTGGCGAAAGTCGTTGGCTGTATAGACGATGTTGTCATGTGGCGTGAATACGCGCGCCAGGGTGTTAATAGACATAATGCAGCCAACTGACCAGGCGGATTTGCGCGCCAGCAAAAGTACGGGCAAAGGGGCCTTCGCTGTTATACAACTGCACCGTGGCGCGGGCACCGGTCGGTAACGGTTTGTCCAGTGGTTCACTCAGCGTCACGTGAATACGCATCCGCTGCGCATCGCGCACCCAACGAGTGGATTGCTCTGGCTGCGACAGTTGACCGTTGACCTCTTCCTGTCCGGCGAGGATCCCCCGCATCGCTGCTGGTCACACGCGCACGGAACACTTTACCCGGCATGGCATCAAACACCACGGCGGCATCGGTATTGACGCGGGTATGTCGCAGGCTCTTCTCGCGGAAATCGGCCACGATATCCGTCTGATTACTGACCAGCGCCAGCAGTGGCGTGGCGGCGGTAGCGTAAAGCCCGGCGTTAAGCTGGAGATTACTCACCGTTCCGTCCGTCTCTGCGCGCACTTTTGTCCATGCCAGATTCAACTGCGCCTCTTCCAGCGCGTTGCGATACTTTTGCAGCGTCACGTTATGGCTGTCTTCGCGCTCGCCGCGTTGGATCAGCAGATTCTGGATGTTGGCATGCAGCGCGGTTACCGACTGTTCGCTGGTCTGCCAGGTCGTCCGCACCCTGTCGAGATCCGCCTGCGAGACGTTTTGCATCGCGCTTAGCCGCTGATAACGATCGAACGTCAGTTTGTCATTACGCGCCGTATATTCAGCAGTACGCAGGTTGGCGCGGGCAGAAGCAATCTGTGCATCCAGTTGCTGATTGCTCAGTCTGGCCTGCGCAAAGGCGATTTGCGCGGCCTCGACTTTGTTGATAAATGGCGTGGGATCCAGCTCGTAAAGCAGATCGCCTTTTTTTACCGTGCTGTTGTTCTGCACGTAGACGTGCGAAACATACCCGGAAACGCGTGCTGAAACCGGCGTAACTGTACGCATCACCGTGGAATCTGGCGTCAGCGGGATCCAAATATCGGCAACGATAAACCAGGCGAATATGGCAAGGAAAGCGGCAATACTCACCCTTACCCAACGGGCAAATTTTTGTTCTGGGGTCATCATAGTTTTTAGTGTTGATTATCTTCTTCGCGGATTGTCCGCAGATTGCAGGCGATTACATTTAAGGTGGCGCTGAAGGAAGCGAGATCTGCTTCAGGAATGGTACGCGTGACGCGACATTGATAGGCTTCAATCATCCGGTTCAACTCTACCAGCCGGGCACGGCCTTCCGCAGTTAGCATTAGCAGACGGATGCGTTTGTCATAAGGCGATGTGGAACGCACCAGATAGCCCTGATTTTCCAGTTGTGTGAGAGTGCGCATCAGCGGTGGCAGTTCAATACCCTGCACCTGTGCCAGTTCACTGACCGAAACGTTATCGCCCAGTTGATACAGTTGCATCAGCACCGTCCAGCTGGACTGGGTCAGGCCGGTATCGGTAATAGCCGCATCAATAATGGCCCGCCATTGACGCACGACCATCGCCATACGCATCCCCAACGGGCGGCGGGCAAACAGCTCATCTTCAGTCATGTCTCTTTCCTCTCTAAGCGAAAGGAAAATAATACTTATCAGGATAAGTATCAAGAAACACACTGTCTGTAAGCATGAATTGATAAATTTTATGAATGTAACAAAGGCCGGACGGGTTCAACCTCCAGCCTCTGACTTCTACAGTCACGCTATTCAATCTGATCCCGGCGTAATCCCAGATCCTTGAGTCGCTCATCACTCATCTGTTGCAGGATCCGTCGGGTTTGCGCCTGCAGATGCCATTTTTTAAACGCTCGCCAGATCAGGACAAAACCAATAAACGGCTGCTTTGCTTTGTTTTCATGAAATTCCATACTCCACCCCCTCTCATACCAGAGCCTGTATTCTGGCGGTTTTCGAGTGGATCGATACAGATTCAAAAACAGCTTTTATTTAACATACAGATTCGCTAATACTGTCTCTGCATCGCACATTTTGCACCTGTCTGTACTGGTTTTTACATCTGTATGGCATCTTCGAGGGATACAGCATGACGCGTTACCAACATCTGGCCAACCTGCTGACCGAGCGTATTGAACAAGGGCTGTATCGTCACGGAGAGAAATTGCCGTCAGTACGCAGTCTGAGTCAGGAGCACGGTGTCAGTATCAGCACCGTACAGCAGGCGTATCAGGTACTGGAATCATTGCAGCTCATTACGCCGCAGCCCCGTTCAGGCTACTTCGTCGCGCCTCAGAAAGCGCTGCCGCCGGTCCCGCCGATGTCGCGTCCGGTACAGCGTCCGGTTGAGATTACCCAATGGGAGCAGGTACTGAACATGCTGGAAGGCCATCACGACCAATCGGTTATCCCGCTTAGCAGCGGTATTCCGGATGTTAGCCAACCCAGCCTGAAACCGCTCTGGCGCGAACTCAGTCGCGTAGCACAACACAATCTGAGTGCGGTTCTGGGCTACGATGAACTGGCTGGCAGCCTCGCACTACGCCAGCAAATCGCCCGGCTGATGCTGGATGGCGGATCGGTGGTTAACGCCGACGATCTGGTGATCACCAGCGGCAGTCAAAGCGGCATGTCACTGGCCCTGCTGGCCGTCTGCCAGCCAGGAGACATTGTCGCTGTGGAATCCCCGGCTTATTACGGCACCATGCAATTGCTGCGCGGTTTAGGGATCAAAGTGATTGAGATCCCGACCGATCCGGATACCGGCATCAGTATTGAAGCGCTGGAGCTGGCGCTTGAACAGTGGCCGATCAAAGGCGTTATCCTGGTGCCCAATTGCAATAACCCGCTCGGTTTTATCATGCCGGACGCCCGTAAGCGGGCGGTGCTGGCGCTCGCCCAACGCCACGACATTGTGATTTTCGAGGATGATGTTTACGGTGAACTGGCGACAGAGTATCCCCGCCCCAGAACCATTCACTCCCGGGATATCGACGGTCGGGTTATCCTTTGCAGTTCATTCACCAAATCGGTCGCCCCTGGCCTGCGCGTCGGCTGGGTCGCTCCGGGTCGTTATTACGACAAATTACTGCATATGAAGTATGCGGTTATTGGCACCAACGTTCCCGCCACACAACTGGCGGCTGCGACGTTTGTCCAGGAAGGACACTACCATCGCCACGTCCGGCGTATGCGCCAGATTTATCAGCGTAATATGGAGATTTATACCTGCTGGGCGCGGGAATATTTTCCCTGCGGCATCTGCGTTACGCGACCAAAAGGCGGTTTTATGCTGTGGGTCGAATTGCCGGAACAAGTGGATATGGTTTGCGTTGCCAAACAGCTTTGCCGCCTGAAAATTCAGGTCGCGCCGGGCTCACTGTTTTCCGCATCAGGGAAATACCGCAACTGTGTGCGCATAAACTGTGCGCTTCCGCCCAGCGAGAAGCACCGGGACGTGATGCAGAAGCTGGGCGAGGCGATCAAAGTCGCGATGGAGTAAACATTCGACTTACCGGACGGCCTGAACGCGACACAGCGTATTCAGTGAATCACACTCTGCAGCTCTTCTGCGGAAAGTCCGGTAAGTCTTTGTACCGTGATATAACAAAGCATGACTATGCCGGAGGCACTAATTGTGACCCACACCCGAGATATTCCACAATCGTTCTGGCGCGATGAGCGACTTGCATGGCTGGAGCTGCGCAGCACCTGGCGCAGCCATCAGGCCTATAAGCGCCATCATCATCCGCAGCTCTCCATTGGGGCCATTCTGGAAGGTGAAACCTGCTGTGTCAGCGATGGCAAAGAATACCGTTTGCAGGCAGGCGATCTGATTGTGATCCCACCGCATGTGCCGCACAGCTGTAATCCGGTCGATGGACAGTGTCGCAGCTACCATATGCTCTACCTGGACGCGGACTGGTGTGTTGCCCAGTTGCCCGAACAGACAATCCCTGCACCGTTTTTCGCCCCGAACCCGGTGATCCGCGATCCACAACGCTTTCAGCGCTTTCTCGACCTTGTGGCGTTAATGGAGAAACAACAAACCGCGCCGCTTATCGATGCCGTCCGTCTCCTGCTGCGCGCACTCCCCTTGCAGTCAGGAAATCCGCCGCGCACGCGAGCGACCAGTCAGTCTCTGAAAGCGCGGCTGCACAACAATTTGCTCTCTCCACCGTCGCTAGATGATATCGCGCAAGAGTTCGGCATGCGCAAAGAGACGCTGATTCGCACCTTTAAGCAGGACACCGGTCTGACGCCGGGCAGCTATCTGAACATCGCGCGGATCGATTTTGCCAGGACGCGACTGCGCGCCGGAGACGATATCGCCGACGTCGGTTATCAGAGTGGTTTTGCCGACCAGAGCCATTTCCACCGCACCTTTGTCAGCTATACCGCCGCCACACCGCGTCAGTATGCGCGGGGGCGATCAATATCAGACAATAATTAGCGTTTCACCGGGCGTAGCGTGAACTCAGGTTTACACACTGAGGTCACTATGGAACCGTTGTCTGTACTCTTTCCCCCTGCCTTTCCCGCCCTGGCGCTGGCTCACTTTGTGGCGCTGCTCAGCCCCGGACCGGATTTCTTTTTACTGGTGGGCTACGCCGTTCGCTATCGACTGCGCGGCAGTGCCGGGCTGTGCCTGGGGATCGCCGCCGGTAACGGCATCTATATCCTGCTGGCGATTGCCGGCTGGGGGATCCTCCGTCAGTTTCCCCAGCTCTTCACGTTGATCGCACTGTTGGGCGCACTTTATTTACTGTGGATCGGCAGCCTGCTGCTACGCAGTCGTCCGCAAACGCTGACGGGCGCAGATGCCCAGTCCACGCGTCCGGGATTGGGCAAACAAGTGCTGCTGGGGCTGGGTTCGTCGCTGCTCAACCCGAAAAACGCCTTGTTCTATCTGGCGCTGATGACCGCCCTGCTTGGCCCGTCAGTGACGCTGGTGCAGCAGGCCGTCAGCGGGATCTGGATGACCAGCGTCGTACTGTGCTGGGATCTGTTGATTGTGATGGGGATTGGCCTGCCGTTTATCCAGCGACGGCTAAGCCACGGGATCGTGTGGATCGAACGTCTCGCCGGGGTCGTGTTGATCGCCTTTGGCTGCGGGATCGTCTGGCGCTTTCTCTTCCCGTAGCTCATTGAGATACTGAATGAATTCAGCCCATTCTATTGACTAACATCAAATTATAATGACACTTAAGGTGTATATTTTCCGTTCAACTTACTTTTCCCGAGGTGTGATGTGCTGATAACCATCTGTAATCGCTACACATTCTGACAAACGTCAGAATGTGTTCCCCTGTCTGTGATTCTCATGGGCAGTGCTTTTGATTACATGAAATTCAGTACATCCGCAGTCTGCTGTTCTCTCTTTTCTGCCTGATGTCCCTGTGACAGTATTGAATTTCGTTGTTCCCGTTAAGGGGTTCTCCACATGGAGTTCGTTTTGTATGCAATGGATTATTGAGTTTTTCAAGCGGCACGCCACGACGCTGTTCTTTCCGATGGCGCTGATTCTGTACGATTTTGCCGCCTATCTGTCGACGGACCTGATTCAGCCGGGCATCATCAACGTCGTGCGTGAGTTTGACGCCGATGTCAGTCTGGCACCGGCGGCGGTCAGTCTCTATCTCGCCGGAGGGATGGCGCTGCAATGGCTGCTGGGGCCGCTTTCCGACCGGATCGGTCGTCGTCCGGTATTGGTCACGGGGGCGCTCATTTTTTCCCTCGCCTGTACCGCCACGCTGTTCACCACTTCAATGACACAGTTTCTGATCGCGCGCGTGGTGCAGGGCACCAGCATCTGCTTTATCGCGACGGTCGGCTACGTCACGGTGCAGGAAGCGTTCGGACAAACGAAAGCTATCAAGCTGATGGCAATCATCACCTCTATCGTGCTGGTAGCGCCGATCATTGGCCCGCTTTCCGGCGCGGCGCTGATGCACTTCGTCCACTGGAAGGTGCTGTTCGCCATTATTGCGGTAATGGGCTTTATCGCCTTTATGGGCCTGTTGCTGGCGATGCCGGAGACGGTCCAGCGCGGCGCGGTGCCGTTTAGTGCGATCAGCGTCGTACGCGATTTTCGCGATGTCTTTCGCAACCGCGTGTTCCTCTTTGGCGTCGCCACGATCTCGCTAAGTTACATCCCAATGATGAGTTGGGTCGCCGTTTCCCCGGTGATCCTGATCGACGCGGGTGGCATGACGTCCTCCCAGTTCGCCTGGGTACAGGTTCCGGTGTTCGGTGCGGTCATCGTCGCCAACATGGTCGTTGCTCGTTTTGTGAAAGATCCGACCAACCCGCGCTTTATCTGGCGTGCGGTGCCCATTCAGCTCAGCGGCCTGTTTGTACTGATCGCCGGGAACCTGCTCTGGCCTCACGTGTGGCTGTGGTCGGTGTTGGGCACCAGTCTGTATGCGTTTGGCATTGGGCTAATCTTCCCGACGCTGTTCCGCTTCACGCTGTTTACCAACAACCTGCCGAAAGGAACCGTGTCGGCCTCGCTGAACATGGTCATTCTGGCGGTGATGGCCGTTTCCGTCGAAATCGGTCGCGGACTGTGGTTTAACGGCGGCCGGATCCCGTTTCACCTGCTGGCAGTCATTGCGGGAGTGGCGGTGGTATTCACGTTGAAAGGGTTGTTAACGCGGGTACGCCAGTATCACGCAACGGAACTGGCAACAGAGAAGTAAAATCAGGCCCCGCCATGCGGGGCCGTTTTTTTAAGCAATGCGGGCAAATCCGGCTTCAAGGTCGGCAATCAAATCGCCGACATCTTCCAGGCCGATATGCACCCTCACCAGCGTCCCGCTGAAATCAACCTCACCGGCCGGGCGAATGCTGTTCAACTCTTCCGGTTGGTTCGCCAGAATCAACGACTCAAATCCGCCCCATGAGTAAGCCATGTGGAACAGCGAGAAGTTATCGAGGAAGTTCGCTAACTGTTCATCCGTCAGTCGCTTTTTCAGCACGAACGAGAACAAACCAGAACTGCCGCTGAAATCACGCGTGAAGTATTCGTGGCCCGGACATTCCGGCAGTGCCGGATGATTCACCCGCGCCACTTCTGCGCGTGCCGACAGCCAACGGGCAATCTGAATGCTACTCTCCTGATGCTGCTTCAGACGCACCGACAGCGTACGCAGGCCGCGACTGCCGTTATACGCGGTATCGGCATCCAGCGTTTGCCCCATCAGATACGAGTTTTCACGCAATTGGTCCCAGCAACGGGCGTTGGATACCGCCGTTCCCAGCATGCCGTCAGAGTGACCAATCGTGTATTTGGTGCCTGCCTGAATCGAGATATCCACGCCGTAGTCCAGCGCCTTAAACAACACGCCAGCCGCCCAGGTGTTGTCGATCATAATGACGATCTCCGGGTTCACCGCACGAATAGCCTTCACCATTCCCGGTACATCCTGCACTTCCATGGTGATCGAACTCGGTGATTCAAGGAACACCACTTTGGTTTCTGGGCGGATCAGATCGACAATTCCGGCGCCGATCATCGGATCGTAGTACGTCGTTTCGACGTTGAATTTGCTCAGGATCTTATTGCAGAAATCCTGTGTTGGTTCATATGCCGCCCCGGTCATCAGCAGATGATCGCCACGTTGTACAAACGCGAGGATCGCGTTTGTCACCGCCGCTGCACCGCACGGATAGAGCGCACAGCCGACGCCGCCTTCCAGTTCGCTCATCGCTTTCTGAAACGCGAAGTGGGTATAAGTGCCGCGACGACCATAAAACAACTCACCGTTTGCGCGATTGGCGGTGGCGAATTTTTTGTCCTTCACGGTATCAAACACCAGCGAAGAGGCGCGCTGGATAACCGGGTTTACCGCGCCCTGAGTATAGCGTTTATCGCGTCCGGCGATGACCAACTGGGTTTCGAGTTTCACTGAATCTTTCATAACCTTCTTATCCTTAATCCGTGCGTTAAACCTCGGCGGCCGTCGCCGTCGCATTCATCTCTGCATTCACCGACTTTTTCCCGGAGAAGCGTTCTACAATTTGTGCCGCATTCAAATCATGAATCACGTTAATTAGCGTCGCCGGGGCATCGGTAATGGTACCCAGCACCACCAACATCGGAATGGTTTCCATCGGCAGTCCCAGCGTGGTGACGATAAAGATCTCCCCAAGGAACGCCCCGCCCGGTACGCCGCCGACGATAATCGCGGAAAGCACGGCAATCAGCATGGTCAGGAAGAAGGTTTCCGTGGTGAATGGGATCCCCAGCACCGAGTAAATAAAGACGATCTTCAGCGCCGCAATCATCGCCACGCCGCCTTTGTTCAGGTTGACCAGCAGTGGGATCGAGACATCCACAATTTCCGGGTTAATCCCCATCGCTTTGCCCGCGCGCAGCGTCACCGGCAGCGTGCCCAGCGAAGAACAGGTACCCAGCGCCGTGACAGAAGGCTCAATGGCGTGACGCCAGAAGGCCTTCACCGCCGGTACGCCGCCGCCAATGTAAGAGTAGAGAATAGAGCCGAAAATGTAGTAAGCCAGCGTGGCAACCATGAACAGACCAATTGCCCGGGCAAAGGTGAGCAGCAGTCCGGAATCCTGGCTGGCCATCGTCGCCGCAAAGTAGCAACCGAGCCCCAGCGGCGCGACCTTCATGATGATCGACACGATCTTCATAATGACGGTGTTGGCATCGTCCAACAGCGAGGCAATACGTTTACCCGCCTGTTCTGACTGACCAATCGCGATCCCGGCAATGATCGCCATCACGATCAGCGCGAGAATATTCGACTTAGAAAACAGACCAATAAAGTCGTTGGTGGTGATCATGCTGACAAAATCCATCTTGCCGCTGCCCGCCTGCACGGACTGCGAGAGATCGATAGTGACCCCCTGCGCCGGGTTGTACCACAGGGCTAACGCCACGATGCCGGCCGCCGGAATAAACGCCATCGCGATGGAAACGATAAAGATAATCGCCATAATTCGCCCTAAGCGTTTCAGGTCGGTCATACTGGCGATAGAGGACATTACGCTGATTCCCACCAGCGGAACGATAATCATAAATAACAGGTTCAGGAAAATCTGACCTATCGGCTGGAGTTTACTGGCAAACGCGGGGGCTAAAATCCCTAATAAACCACCTGCCACCAGAGCAAGTAATAAAATAATTGACGATTTGTAGGGTTCGAGTCGTGTCCACATAATCGGTACCTTTTATAAGAATGGAATTAAATGAGAGTAAATTCACAATTTGGCGACGTTCTGTTTTTGCCTCCTTACTATTTGTGACGCACCTCACTTAAGTTGTTATTTTTTCATTTTGTGCGCATGTCGTTTCCTGTGATTCAATAGTTACATGTTTCAAAACCCAATGTAACGGCCTATTCGTACCGTTTTTGCAAATCACTTATGAGCAAAAGGAAACAATGAGCACACCCATTTCTCTCAAGCACTTAGAATTTTTTGTCCGGATTGTGGACTGCGGAGGTTTATCTGAAGCCGCGGTGCAACTTAACGTGTCACCGTCCGCGGTCAGTAAAAGTCTGGCGGCAATGGAAGATACGCTGGGGACAACATTAATTAAGCGCACGACCCGCAGTATTACGCTGACCGACGCCGGGCAATATTTGTTTAACCGGGCCAATAAATTACTGAAAGAATTTGATGAAACGCTTAATACCACCTCTGGTTATTATCATAATCCGCAAGGTGAATTACGCATTACCTGTTCGATTGCCTTCGGCTATTCCCGACTGGTCAATCTGGTGGACAAATATCGCACCCAATACCCGGATGTGAACCTGTATATCGATCTCAACGATAACTTCGTCAATCTGAACGACACGGATTTCGATATCGCCCTGCGCATCTCCACCGCCCCGCCGCAAAACTATGCCACGCGTAAACTGGTGCCGATCCGCTGGGCGTACTGCGCCTCCCCCGGTTACCTCGCGAAGAAAGGGATGCCGCTGCGTCGTACCGATCTGGTCGATCACGATTGTCTGGTTTATCCTGGCCTGACCCCGGTTCTGAAGGTTGCCGACGAGCAGGATCGCCTGCATCAGCTAAAACTGCATATGCCGATCCAGGCCAACAGCAGCCTGGTCCTGCTGAAGTCGGTGCTGGAAGATCAGGGCGTGGCCTATCTGCCGACCTATCTGATTGGCGATCATATCCAGAAAGAGGAGATCACCCCGCTGATGCTCGACGGCACGATCGCCTGCGAAACGCACACCCTTTACGCGCTCTATTTCCCCAGCAAATACAGCAATCCGAAGGTGCGTTCGTTTATTGATTTTTTGGTCGCGGAATTAGGGACACTGCCAGCGTGGGACAACTGGATCCCCGGCTGATCCCCGGTTGTTTTTGCACGATCCCTCCGTCTGGCTCTATCCTTAAGCGTATGAATAAAATTGCTGAACTTAAACGCGCCAAACTGCTGGCGCTTTCGTTACTGCTGATCGCGGCCACCACGTTCGTCATCACCCTCTTCCTGCCGCCTGGTTTTTGGGTCAGCGGGATCAAAGCCATTGCCGAGGCGGCGATGGTCGGTGCCCTGGCGGACTGGTTCGCGGTGGTGGCGCTGTTTCGCCGCGTCCCTCTCCCGTTCATTTCGCGGCACACGGCGATTATTCCCCGCAATAAGGACCGCATCGGCGAGAATCTGGGGCAGTTTGTGCAGGAGAAATTCCTCGACACCCAGTCCCTGGTTGCGCTGATCCGCCGCCATGAACCCGCGCTGCTGATTGGCAACTGGTTCAGCCAGCCGGAAAACGCCCAGCGGGTCGGACAGCATCTGTTGCAGATCATGAGCGGCTTTCTGGAACTGACCGACGATGCCCGTATCCAGCGCCTGCTAAAACGGGCGGTGCATAAGGCGATTGATAAGGTCGATCTCTCCGGCACCAGCGCCCTGATGCTGGAAAGCATGACCAAAAATGATCGCCATCAGGTTCTGCTCGATACGCTGATCGCCCAGTTGATATCCCTCCTCCAGCGCGACAGTTCGAGGACCTTTATCGCCCGGCAAATCGTCCACTGGCTGGAGACCGAGCATCCGCTGAAGGCTAAAATTCTGCCTACCGAATGGTTGGGCGAGCACAGCGCGGAGCTGGTATCGGAAGCGGTGAACTCGCTGCTCGACGACATCAGCCATGATCGCGCGCATCAAATCCGCCACGCCTTCGATCGCGCCACGTTCAGGCTTATCGACAAACTGAAAAACGATCCGGAGATGGCGAACCGGGCAGAAAGCATCAAAGATTACCTGAAAGAAGATGAAGCCTTTAACCGCTACCTCGGCGAGCTGTGGGCGGATTTACGTCAGTGGCTGAAGCAGGATATCAACGCCGACGATTCCAGGGTGAAGCAGCGAATCGCCCATGCCGGACAGTGGTTTGGCGAAACGCTGATCGCCGACGATGCGCTGCGCGCTTCGCTCAACGGCCATCTGGAGCAGGCCGCCCATCGGGTGGCGCCGGAGTTTGCCGCCTTCCTGACCCGCCACATCAGCGATACGGTGAAAAGCTGGGATGCCCGCGATATGTCGCGGCAGATTGAACTTAACATCGGGAAAGATTTACAGTTTATCCGCGTCAACGGCACGCTGGTGGGCGGGACGATCGGGCTGGTCTTATACCTGTTATCGCAACTTCCCTCACTGCTGCCCGCACTGTCCACTTTTTAAGGAGAAAAAATGGCTGACATTACCCTTTCCCCGGCGCAGCGCGACGGTCTGCGCGATGCGCTCAGAGACTACTGCCGCGATCATTTCGAACTGGAGCTGGAACAGTTCGACGCTGAGTTTTTTATTGATTTCATTAGCGAAAAACTAGGGCCTGTGTACTACAACGCGGGCATTGAGGAGGCGATTCGCACGCATCTGGCCTGGAGCGAGCGCATCCAGGAAGAGATGGATCTGAAGAAGATTTTATAATGCCTTACCTGGCGGGAGATCAATAAACCCATAACATTGACATGGTTATAATGCGAGCACTTTTAACATCTCCCGTGTCACGGGGAAGGAAAATCCATGTCGCTTATCACCGATCTGCCCGCCATTTTCGACCAGTTCTCTGAAGCCCGCCAGAAAGGCTTTCTCACCGTGATGGATCTCAAAGAGCAGGGTATCCCGCTGGTGGGAACCTATTGCACCTTCATGCCGCAGGAGATCCCGATGGCGGCGGGTGCGGTGGTGGTCTCGCTGTGCTCAACGTCGGATGAAACCATCGAAGAAGCCGAAAAAGATCTACCGCGCAACCTCTGCCCGCTGATCAAAAGCAGCTACGGCTTCGGCAAAACCGACAAATGCCCCTATTTCTACTTTTCCGACCTGGTAGTGGGTGAAACCACCTGCGATGGCAAAAAGAAAATGTATGAATATATGGCGGAGTTCAAAGCCGTTCACGTCATGCAGTTGCCAAACAGCAGCCAGGATGCCGCCTCACGCGCGCTGTGGAAAGCAGAAATTCTGCGTCTGCAACAGGCTGTGGAAGCACGCTTTGGGACGCCGGTTACCGAAGCGGCACTGCGTGACGCCATTGTCCTCAAAAACCGTGAGCGTCGTGCACTGGCGAATTTCTATCGTCTCGGGCAGCTTAATCCCCCTGCATTGAGCGGCAGCGATATCCTGAAAGTGGTGTACGGCGCGACCTTCCGCTTTGATAAAGAAGCCCTTATCGACGAACTGAACAGCATGGCTGAACGCGTGCGCCAGGCATGGCAGGATGGTAAACGACTGGACGCCCGTCCGCGTATTCTGATCACCGGCTGTCCGATCGGCGGCGCGGCAGAAAAAGTGGTGCGCGCCATTGAGGAAAACGGCGGTTGGGTGGTGGGATACGAAAACTGTACCGGCGCGAAGGCGACCGAGCAGTGCGTCGCGGAAACTGGTGACGTATACGAGGCGCTCACCGACAAATATCTCGCCATCGGCTGTTCGTGCATCTCTCCAAACGATCAGCGCCTGACGCTGCTCAGCCAGATGGTGGAAGAGTACCATGCAGACGGCGTGGTGGACGTGATTTTGCAGGCCTGTCATACCTATGCCGTTGAATCACTGGCAATTAAGCGCCATGTTCGCCAGCAACACAACATTCCTTATATCGCCATTGAAACCGACTACTCTACCTCGGATGTCGGCCAGCTCAGCACCCGCGTCGCGGCCTTTATTGAAATGCTGTGAGGAGCAGGCGTGACGTATTCGATAGGAATTGATTCCGGCTCGACGGCGACCAAAGGCATTTTACTCACCGGCGGTGTGATTGAGCGCCGTTTCCTGTGCCCGACGCCATTCCGCCCTGCCGATGCCATCCGCGAGGCCTGGGAGGTTCTCGCGGAAGGTCTGGAAACGCGCCCCTACCTGACCTTAACCGGCTATGGCCGCCAGCTGGTTGATTTTGCCGACAAGCAGGTGACGGAAATCTCCTGTCACGGACTGGGTGCGCGGCTGCTCGCACCTGCCACCCGCACGGTCATTGACATCGGTGGACAGGATAGCAAGGTGATCCAACTGGATGACGATGGTAACCTCACCGACTTTCTGATGAATGACAAATGCGCGGCGGGCACCGGGCGCTTTCTGGAGGTCATTTCACGCACCCTGGGCGCCAGCGTGGAGCAACTCGATACCATTACCGCTGGCGTTGCGCCGCACGCCATCAGCAGTATGTGCACCGTTTTTGCCGAATCCGAAGTGATTAGCCTGCGCTCTGCGGGTATCGCCCCGGAAGCGATCCTCGCGGGGGTGATCAATGCCATGGCGCGACGCAGCGCCAATTTCATTGGTCGACTCTCTTCAGAAGGGCCACTGCTGTTTACCGGCGGCGTCAGCCACTGCGCAGCGTTTGCCCGGATGCTGGAAGGCCATGTCGGTATCCCGGTAAACACCCACCCGGACGCGCAGTTTGCCGGCGCCATCGGCGCGGCGCTGATCGGCCAGCGGCAGAGAACGCGCGGATGACGGAATACCTGTTTTTATTTCATTCGACGGTTGGCGTGATCCAGACCCGCAAAGCGTTGCAGGCCGCAGGCGTGACCTTTCAGGTCGCCGACATTCCCCGCCAGTTGCGCGGGGGCTGCGGACTGTGCGTCTACCTGCATTGCCAGCCTGGTGAACAAGATCGGTGGGTGATCCCCGGTCACACCGAATCAATCTACCGCCTTGAGCAGGGCGACTGGCAATGTGTGGCAACCTTCGACGCGCCAGCACGTTGCCCCGCGAAACCACGATAAATGTCACTATGCAATTATCACCCGTTTAAGGATTCATTAAGATTAATCTTTATACTTTCTCCCTTAATGTCTTTGATTTTATTTAAGGAAGAATAATGAGATTGTCCGCCCGATATCTGAATTCACCTCTGCGAATCATGCTTCTTCTTACTTTACTCATTGCGGGGGCGAGTTATGTCATATCGGGTAACGCCATGCCCGACAATGACAATAACTCCCTTGCCGATTATCGCGCGACGATAGACGCTAAACAGATCGCGGGCGTGAAAAAAAATGTCTCCTCACTCACCTGGTCCGATAAAACGAATACGTTGTTCAGCACAATCAATAAACCCGCCGCGATTATTGAATTAACCCGCCAGGGTCAACTGCTGCGTACCATCCCACTCGATTTTATTCGCGATCTGGAGACGATCGAGTTCATTGGTAACGACACATTTGTCATCAGCGATGAAAGTGACTATTCCATCTACGTGATTACCCTCAATGCGCAGTCACAGGTCAACATCATCAAAAAGTTAACGCTTAATCTCTATGAAACCCCGACCAACGACGGTTTTGAGGGCCTCGCCTGGTCACGTGAAAAAGAGACATTCTGGTTTTTTAAAGAAAAGAGACCGATTGGGATCTATAAAGTGACGGGGCTGCTCAATAATGACAATCTGACCATCAGTAAAGAGCATGCGCTGCAACAACAGCTAGGTGTGCAGGATATTTCAGGCGCGGAGTTTAATCCGCAGCGGAACAGCCTGCTGATCCTATCTCACGAATCACGAGTGCTCAAAGAGGTCAGAACCGACGGCAACGTTCTCGGCGTCATGCCGCTAACCGAAGGTCACCACGGGTTGGCGCACACCATACAGCAGGCTGAAGGGATCGCGATGGATAACCAGGGGACGCTGTTTATCGTGGCAGAGCCCAACCTGTTTTACCGCTTCACGTCTAAGAGCGCACAATAATACCGCCATCGCCTTACCCATTTGTTATAAATTTGTTACTCTCGCATTTCGCTCACGACAAATAACAATGGGTACGGCATGAGCCAGCAACCGCACATCGCAGACCGGTATTCACTGCGCACCGCCCTTTTCGGGATGATGGTCCTCGCGCTGGGCATGGGAATTGGCCGTTTTCTCTATACCCCAATGCTGCCCGTACTGCTGGCTGAGGGGCGCTTCACGTTTTCCGAACTGTCGTGGATAGCCAGCGTCAACTATGCGGGATACCTGGTCGGCAGCCTGTTGTTCTCGTTCGGGCTTTTTCATCTGCCGGGACGTTTACGCCCTATGCTGTTGAGTTCAGCGGTGGCGACCGGCGCACTGATCCTCGCGATGGCGCTATTCTCCAATCCCATGGTGGTGATGCTGGTGCGCTTTTTGGCGGGAGTCGCCAGCGCCGGGATGCTGATCTTTGGCTCCACG
This sequence comes from Citrobacter sp. CFNIH10, assembly GCF_002934585.1. Taxonomy (NCBI): domain Bacteria; kingdom Pseudomonadati; phylum Pseudomonadota; class Gammaproteobacteria; order Enterobacterales; family Enterobacteriaceae; genus Citrobacter; species Citrobacter sp. CFNIH10. The sequence goes on along the minus strand of NZ_CP026216.1, from coordinate 2,086,325 downwards.
CTGGTGCTACAACATACCCGCAATCCTTTTGTCATTGCCTCGCTGTTTTCTGGCGTCGGCGTCGGGATTGCGCTGGGTAACGAGTACGTGATTGCTGGTCTGCACTTTGCGCTCTCCTCCCACGCGCTGTGGATCGGGGCGGTGGTCTTCTCGGCCGTCCTGGCGATGTTGCTGGTGCTGCTGCTTCCGTCCCACGCCCACACGCTGCCTGCCGCCACCCAGGCAAAAAGTGACCCGCAGCCGATGCGCTGGTGGCTATTGGCGCTGCTCTACGGACTGGCAGGATTCGGTTACATCATCGTTGCCACCTATTTACCGCTTATGGCGAAAGGAGCGGGTTCTCCACTGCTGACGGTTCATCTGTGGACGTTGGTCGGTGTCTCAATTGTGCCGGGCTGCTTCGCCTGGCTGTGGGCCGCGAAACGCTGGGGAGTGCTGCAATGCCTGACGGCAAACCTGGTGATTCAGGGGGCCTGTGTGATCCTGACGCTGGCCAGCGGCTCTCCGCTGTTGCTGGTGCTGAGCAGCGTGGGGTTCGGCGTAACGTTTATGGGCACCACCTCGCTGGTCATGACCCTCGCGCGACAGCTTATTGTGCCGGGAAACCTCAACCTGCTCGGGTTTGTGACGCTGACCTACGGTATCGGCCAGATTCTGGGTCCGCTGTTAACCACGCTGTTAGGCAGTGGCACGCAGGCGATTACCGATGCCACGCTGTGCGGCGCGCTGGCGTTATTTATCGCCGCGACGATCAGCGCCCTGCAATTCTATAAACAAAAGCGTTTGTTGACGTGCCGCATCAAAGACATGCGCTGACCATAATACGGGGGACCTGGTGGATCCACTCCAGTAATTCGTAAAGCAGCGAAGCCGTGACGATTTTACTGGTTGTCGCGGTTGACCAGGGAAAGAGCGTTACGCTGAGTTCCCACGTCATGAGCGAGACGGTTGTCACGACCAGGGTCAGTCCTAATGCGGTGACGGTAATACACGCCATGGCGCGCCAGAGAGGTAAAAACATCATCCTGTAAAATCCGCCCGCACTTATTCACGGCCGCCTTCATTGGCGGTGCGATGCAGCATGAGCGCTTCGGCAATAATGTCCTGTTTGCTTTTACGCGTTTCTAACGCCAACGCCCGAACGTAGTCCCATAGCGTAGTCTCAACACGGGCGCTTAACAGCACCATATCTTTAGAACGGGTTCCCCTGGCTTTACGGGTATCGGGATAATCGCGGGAAGGCATCGTCGGCTCCTGAAGGCTATGTCGTCTTAACTGGGGAGGAATATGCAGTTGGTCGAATAACAAGTCAACGTACAAAATTTCAGCAGCCGGGTGATAGAAATGTTAAGAAAACGCCTTAAAATGGAACGCTGTTTCAAGTGAAAGATAGCCCGTAGCAGGCTAATGATGTCAGGGTTTATTTACATGTTCTGATTAATTCAGTGCATTTCAGCCCCTGCGCTTCCGGCAAAACATTCACCACGATTATTGAAAATTCCTATGCGCCAATAAGTTACTTACAGGATAAATGTTTACTTTGAAGGCAATAACTGGCTTTTTTAGAGAGAGTTACGACGATCTCTTTCAATAATTTTCGCTAACGTCACTTCTTTTCTTTGTTATCAGACGTCTTACCACCGCCACCATAAACGCAATAAAGGTAAACAAGTCGTAAATAAGGACATTTTTTAACGACGCAAATTAAGTGCGTATCAATTGATATGGATCAATTTTAAAAGCTGAATTTTGCCAGCTTTTGGTAAGAATCTGATGAAGCGCACAAATACCGACTGCTTTTGTACACTAAATTTTACGCCACCAGACATGCCTGTCATCCGCGGGTGATATTGACTTTACTTTTCATCGCCACACTTCCAGCACGACGGAACCAAAGTTATTCCAGTACATCCCCGACATATCATTTGCAAACACCACTAACTCACCGCTGCGGGGCGCAATCCAGCCATTATTGAGCCGGGTGCCGTCGCCAATCACAAACATGGTATCGGTTGATTTATCAATAGTACCAATCAGGGTAAACCAGGTCGCAGATTCGTGGCGGCAACGCAGCCAGAGTCGGGCAAAATTCAAATAGCCGACGGTGTAACCGTTCGCGTCACAATAATGCCCCATATCGCACCACTTTCCGGTGACATGAAAGAAATACCTGACGCCCTGCTCAACAAACAGCTCCGTTTCAACCCATTTATCGCGTGAGCGAATTTGAGTTCGCTTCACCCGTCGTGAAGCCAGTGGCGGAACGCACATTCGATCAACCATACATCATCACCTTTGCGCAAACACAGTTATGCAGGCCGCCCGGATAAAACGATGACGAACAGGAGGGGTAACACTAATTTTTATGAACTCTGCGGCCGCGCTCCATAACAGGAAAGTTGTAATCAGCGCGTGCCGTTTCATACCTTTCATTGACCTGACGCGATAGCGCCTACAGATGCGCCGTTCAACGTGCGGGTAAGCAGTCCACGCGCTTACCCGCACAGTATCCTACGGGTTACCGGTAGTTGACCTTCATATTTTTCGACAACGGTTCAATGACCGTGGAGACCAGAATAAAGCACAGAACACAGAACCCGGTCATCGCCATGAATACCGCATCCCAGTTGTAAGCATCCAGAATAATACCCACGATCAGCGGCATACACATGCCACCCAGTTGCCCGCCCATGTTGATCACGCTGTAAGCGATCGGATAAATGTCTTTATTCGCCCGCCCCATCGCGTAGACCGAGTAAGCCGAATAGCCCAGCGACAGCATCAGCCCCAGCAGGAACAGCATCAGCGACAGAACGATTTTGCTTTCTGGCGCATAAACCAGCGAGTACATGGTGAAGATCGTCGCCCCGGCACTGAGCAACATCAGCGGTTTACGACGCTTGTTCAGCACCCGGTCAGAAAGCACGCCGCCGATAAAGTTGCCCATGACCGTCCCGAGGAACGGCGCCGCCGCCAGTGCGGCAGAACTCGTCAGATCGAATCCGCGTTCGGTGATCAGATACTTGGGCAGCCATGACATCAGCACGCTGACAATCCCCACCATCGAGAAGTATCCCAGCGCGACGCCATAAATATCCCAGCAGCGGAAGACCTGTTTTGAACAGGAGAGTTCTTCAACCTGCTTTGTGCGAATTAGCTTGTCGAGCCAGCAGTAATTGAACTCAGGAACGGCCGGTGCGGCGGCTTCCTGAGTCGTCGCCGGAAGCTGTTCTTCGCGGATGTAAGCGACCTCTTGCTCATTCACGAAGCGGCTCTCTTCCGGCTTATTGCGAACCATCAGATACCAGAAGATCGCCAACAGCAAGCCCGGAATGGCAAAGAAGACAAAGATATAGCGCCATCCCCAGACGGTGATGATCCAGGCGCACAGCGGCGGGACGATCAGTGGACCAAACTTGGATCCTGCCAGAAACAGCCCGGTTGCCGTCCCTTTTTCCTTCGGGGGAAACCACTGGTTGATAGTCACCGTCGAGCCAATAACCACCGGTGACTCACAGACGCCCACCATAAAACGCAGGATCTTCAGCAGGAAAATGTTATTCACCATTCCCATCAACCCCGTAAATACGGAGGTTAATAACATCCCCATCGCAAATGCATTACGCATGCCGAACTTCTTAATCAAGTACCCGGCAGGAATTTGAAAAAACGCATAGCCGGCAAAGAACAGGCTGATTAACAGTCCTGCCATGGTATTTGAGATTTGAAATTCTTCCTGAATAAACGGAATAGCAAAGCCGATATTTGCGCGATCGGCGTTAGCTACGGTGTAGGTTACAAAAATAAAACTCATGACCCACCATCTGTAATGGGTCATCTTCGGCTTCCCGATATTATTATTCATCATGTCTGTTTCCGTATCAGAGGTCAGATTTTTTCGCTGCAAAAATCAAATTCACTGTAGGTTCTGGCTCGCGAAAGACTGCTCAACAACGTCGGTTCAATCGTGCTGCGGATCAGGTTTGCGATATCCAGCAGGTCAGGCAGTGAGATACCGGTATCGAACCCCATTCGGTTAAACATATTCACCGCATCCTCGGTGGCGGCATTACCGGCGGCCCCAGGCGCAAACGGGCACCCGCCCAGTCCACCGACAGCGGTCTCAAAGCGCGTTATGCCCGACTGAACGCCAGCAAACATACAGGCCAGTGCCATACCGTGGGTGTTATGCAGATGCAAACCAATGTCCATTTTGGGGAATTTCTGCTGGATCCCGCGCAGTACAGATAATGTCTGAGTCGGATTGGCGACGCCGATGGTGTCGCACAGGGTTACCGCCGAAATCCCGAGATCATCGGCAAACTTGATCATATCCATCAGCGTTTCACGACTGGTCTCGCCAATAAACGGGCAGCCAAATACCGTCGCCAGCGACAGCGTAATAGTCATATCCGGGAACGTGTGGCGAATTTTATAAAGATCCTCCAGCGACTCGGCATGCGTCCGGTTAATGTTGGCCTTGTTATGCGCCGGACTGACCGAAACCACATAGTTAATATTTTTAATACCGGCCTCACTGGCGAGACTGGCCCCCTTCACGTTCGGTACTAACACTGACGGAATAATATGCGGATGCGTGTTCAGAACATGCTGAATAACCTCACGGGCATCACTCATTTGTGGAATCGCCTTAGGACTAACCATCGAGGTGATTTCCATCGCGCCGATCCCCGACTCGACCAGACGATCGATAATTTTTATTTTTAAATCGGTAGGAATAAACGCTTTGATGTTCTGAAAACCATCTCTTGGCCCGACTTCAGTAATCTGGATAAATGTCGACATGGCAGAACCCCTTACAGAATGCCGGAACGAATAAGCTGCTCAATTTTTTCATCTGAATAGCCCAGACGTTCTTTAAGCACTTCGTAATTATGTTGACCAAGCGTGGGCGCAGGCATTCTGATGGTCGCCTTGTTGTTCGTGAATTTAACCTGATTGCCGGTCATGGTAATTTTCCCGGCGACGGGGTGTTCAATATCGACAAACATTTCGCGGGCACCAGCAATATGCGGATCCTGAGTCACGCGGTCGATGGTATTGATCGGCGCAGAAGGTATACCGGCATCCAGTAGCATCGACACGATGGTGTCGATATCTAAATCGCGGGTCCAGCATTCGATAATGTCTTTCAGCTCGGCGTGATGAGCAACGCGGTCGAGGTTAGATTTAAATTTCTCATCTTCCAGCGCGCTGATTTGCAGAACGTTTTTCAGCAGGCCATATAATTTGTCGTTGCCGCAGGCAATAATGACGTAACCGTCACGCGCCTGGAAAGAGTCATACGGATAAATCGCTTCATAGCGGTTACCAATACGTGTCGGAATACGTCCTGTATTTAGGTAAATAATGTTGATAATTTCCAGCGACGACACCATCGAATCGACCAGCGCAATATCCACTTTTTCGCCAACACCAGTTTTCAGGCGATTGACGTAAGCGGCAAGCACGCCAATAGCGCAACTCATCCCCCCGACCACATCCGCAATAGCAGTCCCGGTGCGCGTAGGCGGCGTATCAGGCCAACCGGTGGTGCTCATCAGTCCGCTCATGGCCTGGCCGATGATGTCGTAACCCGCGCGTTTCGAATACGGGCCGGTATGACCAAAGCCGGAAACGGCGCCGTAAATAATCGCCGGATTCACCTTACGCAAATCCTCATAGCCAAGTCCCAGTTTTTCCATCACACCCGGACGGTAGTTTTCCAGAACCACATCGCTGTCGCGAACTAAATCGAGAAATATCTGCCGACCTTCTTCAGATTTAAGATTCAGCGTCATTCCGCGCTTATTGCGGTTTAAATTCATAAAGTAGGCGCTTTCGCCATTAATTTGCGGCGCGTTGGCCCGTGAATCATCCCCTTTCCCCGGCAATTCGATTTTAATCACATCCGCGCCAAAATCCGCCAGCATCATTCCGCAATAAGGGCCAGCCAGCACCCGGGTTAAATCCAGCACACGAACACCGCTTAATACACCAGACTGTTTGTTCATTCCTTCCCTCACTTTTTAGTAGATAAAGCACAAGGCCGCTTGCCTTATAGATTGTCTAATCCAATATGTGTGCCAGGAATGAATAAATCGGAAGTATTTAATCTAACCAAATGAAACAAATAGATTTATTGCATTTTGCTATTTATCTGAGAGAAAGAAAAATGGCTTTCAATTTTGAAATTCATAACAGTTGTGATATTGGTTTGTGATAACCACAAATTTTCCATGGTGATTTATGTCACATAAAACGTTACCGAATCTGGCCTTAATAACCCCCTATCCGGCACTGGCAGCCGTGGTGACTGAGCAGTGCGCCGGTATTTTTAACTGCCATGTTTTTCACGGAAGCCTGGAAAAAGCCGCGGGGATTGCGCGAAATCTCGACCCTGATTTTTATGACATCATTATCAGCCGTGGCGGTACGGCGGACTATATCGATCGCGTAACCAAAATTCCGGTAGTACGTATTCTCACGTCCGCGCTGGATTTGCTTAAATCGCTCACGCCACTGAAAAAACATCCGCATAAAATCGCCTTTTTCAATTATCAGAACTATTTATCTGACGTAAATCTGGTAGCAACCGCGCTGGACGTGGAAATCGAAGAATTTATCTTCCTGTCGCACGCCGATATGGTCGATAAACTCAAAAAATGCCGTGCACGAAATTTCCAGACGGTGGCAGGAGGATTACCGGTTTCAGACACGGCGGAACACTATGAGATGCACGGGATTCTGATCGAAAATGGTCTGGAATCGGTGAACAGCGCGCTGCGCGAAGCGATGGCAATCGTGGAGACGACCCGCCGCAAGCAACAGGATATGGCGCGACTGGAGATCATTCTCTCCTCAATTACGGAAGGGATCATCGTCACCAACGAAAATAACGAGATCCAGATCTTCAATAAATCCGCCGAGAACATATTTGGCCTGATGGCCTCGCAGGTGATTGGCAAACCGGTGGATACGGTCATTAAAAATACGCGGATTAACCAGGTATTGCTGACAAAATCCCCCGAGATCCGGGAGATTATGGATCTGGACAATACCTCCATCATTACCAGCCGGGTGCCAATATTTCGTGGTACGCAGTGTATTGGGGTGGTGTGTTCGTTTACCGATACGCCGCAAATCCAAAAAGTGGAGCGGATTATTCGCGGCAAGCTGATGAAAAAAGGCTTCACCGCCCGTTACCGTTTTGAGCATATCCTCACGCAAAATAAACACATGGAGTCGGTCATTCATCTGGCAAAAATTTATGCCAATACCCACTCCCCGGTGATGATTTATGGGGAATCCGGCACCGGTAAAGAGCTATTCGCGCAGAGTATTCATAACCAGAGTAAACGCCACCGGGGTCCATTTGTCGCCATTAACTGCGCCGCCATTCCGGAAACCCTGCTGGAAAGCGAACTGTTTGGCTATGAAGGGGGCTCTTTTACCGGCGCGCGGCGCGAAGGAAAAGAAGGTCTGATAGAACTGGCGCACCAGGGAACCTTATTTCTCGATGAAATTGGTGAACTGCCACTGCCTATTCAGAGCCGCCTGTTACGCGTCTTACAGGAATACGAAATTATGCGGGTGGGGGGAAAGGATATTATCCCTGTCGATGTGCGTATTATCGGCGCCACTAACCGATCGCTGGAAAAAATGGCGGAGGAAGGCTCGTTTCGCGGCGATCTCTACTACCGGTTGAACGTCTTACCGCTAATGGTGCCGCCGCTACGGGAAAGAGACGGCGACGTCCGTTTTCTGGCTGAGCACTTCCTCGAAAAATCGGGCTGCGGGCATAAACTGGCGCAGTTCATCGCCCTGTTTTCCACTTACAACTGGCCGGGAAACGTGCGTGAACTGAATTTTATCATTGAACGACTGGCACTATTATCGGCCGGATTTCCGGACGCTTCGCTGTTTGAGATATTAAATCTGACCGGTTTTAACGCGCTTAAATCCTGCAACGCGTCACAGACAAATGGGAGGATCGTCGCGGACCTGAGTAAAGGACAACTGAAAGTCATCATTAAAGATCTCGAGCGACAGATTATTGCGTTCTACATGGATCTTTTTGAACAGGATCAAGAGAAAGTCGCCGCCCATCTGGGGATCAGCAAAATGAGTTTATGGCGAAAATATAATCAGATGGACCGCTAAGGGAGGGCAACGACGCAATGCCGGTCGCCTGCTGAGTCCAATATTATTTCAACTCATTCGTTGCTTTAATTCTTCTGGGGTCAATGGCGGATTATGTCGGTGTAACATCGCATGGCAATTCGGGCAAACTGGTATCAGATCGTCAATGGGATCCAGATGATAATCCTCTTTAATCGCCGAAAGCGGTACCAGATGGTGAATATGGATAAACCCCTTGCCGATTTCGCCGTATACCTTTGACATGTCGAGGCCGCACACCTTGCATTGATAGCCATGATACTCAAGCGCTTTCTGCCGAGCATTGCGATCGCGTTCATAACGATTCACCACCACCTGCGTAGCCGCTCCTTCCACATAGTCGATTTGCGATGTTAGCTCATCGGGGAAAAGGGTATCGCTGACAGTTGCAGCCCCCTTTTCTCCCTGCACGATGTGAAATCCTTGCTCAATCAACAAACGCACGCATTTCGATTTGATACCTCCCGAGAAATCCTGCGGCGTGAATGTTTTCCCGGTCATCAACGTTGCCGCGATCCCCACGATCGCTTTTGAAGGATAGCGGCGGCCATCAAACACTACCTCATAGCGTCGAGCCTCTTTGAAAAGATGAGGGAACCCGTCATCGTAGGCTCGAATGGCTTTAATAATGTATTTCCGTGGCAATCGATCGGGTAATTCATTCATTTGATATGATCCATGTAATCCGGGGCTTTGCTTGTCTCATTGGCAAGACTCCGTGACCCCACCAGTGTATCCCTCCTTCACCGCTTGATCAGGCCGTATTTTGCGAGCATCATCGCAATTATTTCTCGAGTAATGAAATCAATGGGTTCCATTCAGATGCTGCAACAGGCAATTGCCGACATGACGATCTGGCGCAAAGGCGAGCAGCGCGCGCCGCATAAGCCATTACTGCTGTTATACGTACTGGCGGGTTATCAGCAAGGTCATGGGCGTCTGTTTGATTATGCTTCGGAAGTTCGCGATAACCTACGTAGCCTATTGGAGCGATTTGGCCCCCAACGCGCCCAGTACCGACCGGACATGCCCTTCTGGCGTTTACAGGGAGACGGTTTCTGGCAACTGCAAAACGCGGAGCGCTGTTCCACATTTGGCAGTAGCCGACAACCTCCCGCTGGTGAACTGGTTGAATTTAACGTTGCTGGCGGCTTTGATAAGCAACATTACGACCATCTGATAAAAAGTAAGAAACTGATTAATTCACTCGCCCGACAAATCCTCGAAGCCCATTTTACCGAAAGTATTCAGGAAGAACTCGCCGATGAACTGGGATTTGAACTCCAGTTGCTTCGTAAACAGCGCGATCCCCTGTTCCGCCAGCAGGTACTGCGAGCCTACAACTATGAATGCGCCATTTGCGGCTACAACATGCGGCACGACAATACCTCTGTCGCGCTGGAAGCTGCCCATATCAAATGGAAGCAGTACGGTGGTCCTTGCGAAATTCCGAATGGTCTGGCCCTCTGCGCAATCCATCATAAAGCTTTTGATAAGGGATCCATTGGATTAGATGAGAATATGCGAGTACAGGTTTCAGAAGCGGTTAACGGTAGCGGGATCGTCGGCAGGCTGTTTTGGGATTTTCAGGGGAAGATCATTTCTCTACCGCAGGTAAAAGCATACTACCCGCAGGACGAATTCGTGGATTGGCATAGGAGAGAGGTGTTCAGGAGATGATAAAGATCAGGCTTGCTCAGGCAACATTAGAACTTTCAGTAGCCATGACAAAAAATAGGGTATGATACTTTCGTTTAACTAGCGTTAGATTAGGTCAAACTCTTTTATCATATATCTCACAAGTGGTCTTTCTATAAGGCTAACATCATTGAAAAGCACAAAAATTACCCTTTTCACAGCATAGAGTTAATATTTATGAATGAGAAAAAAATCATTGAAATTGCGAATCTGGAAAATGATTGTAAAATTGGCAAGGACAGGCACTTTATTGCTGCCGACAGAAAAAACAAATGGCGAATCTATCTGGGTTTATTTGCCGTCGTAGGCTCCGCTGTAATATCATCTGGAATAGGCAAGAGCATATTAGAATTACTAAATTCTTATCTTCAAATAGAACATTGGGCCTCCTGGGATACGGCTTTGAGTCATATTCTTCCATTATTAGTTGGTATTTCAACTGCAATTATCGGTTTTCTTGGTTTAGAGAAACAAACGGCACAACATCGATATGTCGGCAATGCCTATATTGAAATATCCAGGAAAGCAAGATCTCTTTTAAATGAAATCAATAAAAACAATTATAATGAGAAAATAAAAGAATACGAACCTTTATTAGAAAAATATCTGGAGATAAACAAAGAGGGTGAGTCATGTCCGACGAATAATAGCGACTCATTCAAAGCGATGAGTATGAATGCTTACCGACGCAATGCCATCAAAGGAAAACTAGCCGAGATGGAAAAGGATATTATAAAATTTAGCACCAAGAAAAAACGTACGACATTAAAGCTAAGTACTATTGTAAGTGTGAATATAAAGATAAAAATCGCCTACGTATTATGGTCATTAAAAATCATCAGGAAAAGAGATTATTTACGCTATGTGAAATGCTATCTGACATTATCCTGTTAATCTCATCGTACAACGGGCGATTAAGCCCGTTCTCAATCAAACCGGTGCAGGTCGCCCACACAGAACGATTCATCAACTCAGCGTGCCCTGTAACACCTGCACTTATCCGGCCTGAAACCTGCATCATGCCAGCGTGTCCGGCATTGCTTTTCACCCTCGAAAATAGTACGGTCACACAAGAAGAATTCTTCGTGGACGGTGGAAAATTATGCCAATAATTCAGTCTGTTGAACGTGCTTTGCAGATCCTCGACTTGTTTAATGAACAGGCTACGGAACTCAAAATCACCGAGATAAGCAAACTGATGGGATTGAGCAAAAGTACCCTCCACTCTCTTCTTAAAACGCTTCAGTTGCATGGCTATATCGATCAGAACCCGGAAAACGGAATCTATGGTCACTCCCGTTTTTGCAACACCGATTTTGACGACAAGTTGGCTTGCTTGAATCTATCCGGCGTCTGAATGGGATTTTATTCCCGCGCCTCGATGAGTTCCGCGCCTGATGAACCTCCAGAAAATATACGGCTTCAATGAGCCTTTCCGTTTTACAGGTTCCTCAACAGGCCGGTGGGCCGTTAGTATCATCAATATCAGTATTCGCAAAACCAGATGAATGATTGTTTAAACTGGTGTATTTCTGCCTTTATGCTTCGTAAGTTTGCTGTCGCGCCGTCAGTGCCCAGGCTATTCTGGCCAGCTTGTTTGCCAGAGCACAGGTGACGACAAAGTTGCTTTTCCGACACAACAACTCCCTGACCCAGTCGGCCAACTTGCCAGACTGGTGTTCCAGTTTTTGTATGAATACCCTGGCACACTGAACCAACAAAGTTCGGATCTTTTTGTTGCCCCGCTTGCTAATCCCTAACAATGTCGTCCGACCTCCCGTGCTGTACTGTCGGGGTACCAGCCCTGTTGCCGCCGCAAAGTCACGGCTGCTGGCGTACTGCTTCCCGTCGCCAATCTCAGTTGAAATAGTACTGGCAGTCAGCGTTCCAACGCAGGGAATACTCAGCAAGCGCTGTCCAACCTCATCTTCGTCCAACTTTCGTTTCAACTGAGATTCCAGATCTTTAATCTGCTCAACAAGATAGTGATAATGCTGTTGTAATTTCAGCAGTAACTGGCTGAGATAAAGAGGCAAACTACTGTCCTCAAGAAGGGTACTCAGTCGACTAATAACGGCAGCACCTCGCGGAACGCTGATACCAAATTCCAGCAGAAAAGCATGCATCTGATTAGTTGTTTTCACCTTATCCTGAACCAGGGATTCACGGACACGATGCAGAGCTCGCATTGCCTGCTGAGATTCGGTTCTGGGCTGCACGAAACGCATAGATGGACGTGATGCTGCTTCACAGATAGCTTCAGCATCAACGAAGTCATTTTTGTTGCTTTTAACGAATGGGCGGACAAATTGCGGTGATATCAGCTTTGGAAAATGCCCTAACTCTTCCAGCTTGCGTGCCATAAAGTGAGAACCGCCACAGGCTTCCATCGCGATGGTTGTTGCCGGGCATGTCGCCAGAAATTCGATTAGCTTTGGTCGGGTGAATTTTTTACGGTAAACGGCCTTCCCACGATGATCCTGACAATGAATATGGAAAGAGTTCTTACCCAGATCGATACCAATAAGCGCAATGTTTTCCATGATGGTTCTCCGAATGAAAGCCTGTCCTCAGCATAGTACTGGGAAGGAGGGAGTGACCATCTCATTAAATACCGTCTGGGAATGAAACTGGTCGAGCGTGGCCACTTTGTCGTTGGCACAATGGATATTCGCCAGAAGGCAAAAAGCTGGTTGATCCGGCTCTCGCAGGAAACGGGACAAACCACCCATTTGGGTATTCTGGACGGCAACGAAGGCGTCTATATTGAGAAAATAGAAGGTAAGCAGGCTGCCATCGCTTATTCACGAATTGGTCGCCGCTTGCCTGTTCACGCCACGGCTATCGGTAAGGTATTGCTCGCCTGGCTGGATGAGGAAGAACTTGCTGCGGTGTTGGAGGGGTATCAGTTCAATGGCTTTACCCCCGCCACCCTTACCGATCGCGCCTCACTGCTTGCCGCGCTGAAAGAAACCCGCCATAACCAGTATGCGATGGATAACGAAGAGAATGAGCCCGGCGTGCGCTGCGTCGCGGTACCGGTCTGGAATCATGAATCACGGGTTATCGCAGCCCTTAGCCTCTCCACTCTCACTTCTCGCGTAAACGACGCCGAGTTGGCCGCCTGGCGTCAGAAACTGATGGATGCCGGGCTGGGGCTGTCGATAACGCTGGGCTATCGTCAACCCTGACCCTGTGTCTCGCTAAACTTTCGGTTGATAAGAGAAGGTGGCGAAATCGGCGTAGCAGCCGTCGCCGCTAATATCCTCACAGTGCAAACCAACAAATGCCCCGGTAAAGAAGCCTCTGCCGCCAATATAGTCATCCGACAGTTTCCACGCCTCAAACGTTAGCGGAATGGTCTGCCACTGGTCACCGTCAAATGAATAGCTATAGCGGTATTCCAGATTGTCCACATCCACTCGCAGCCAGACGTTTTCCGCATTCTCCGGCACCAGAATCGGATTATCGTAAAGATGCCAGTGCGCCACGTTGTGATCGAGTTGAATAATCTTCAGCGTTCGTCCGCGCCCCTCTTCCCAGTCCATAAAGCAGTACGTCCAGTTTTTACTGTTGTAGTAACAGGTTAGCCCCGCACTTTGTTGGAAGTAGCGCGGGGAAAAGGCCATCTGCGTTTCAGCACGAAAACAGAAATGCTGCCAACGGCGAGCGACCGTTGACTGGGTAAAGGTGGAGTTCAGCGAATCATTGCCATACAGACGTAAAAATCCAGGTCGGGCGGTCAGCGAGCCAAGCTGGTCATCAAACGGAATACGTAGGGTCTGCAATTCCGGATCGAGCCTTTCACTGTCAAAATCCGTTCGCCACGCTCCCGTTCCAACGCTCGCCTGCTCTGTCATTCGTGGCCCCGGCACCGTCAGCGCCGCGTGTTTGCCCCCTTCAACATAGGGCCAACCGTCACGCCACTCGATACGCGCAATCCCTGTCTCACGCCCGAGCGGACAGTATCCCCGCCCGCCTGCCGCTAATCGCGGAATTCCCGGAAGATGTAACGGACGGCTGGTCAAATACGCCAGATACCATTCGCCGGTATGGGTCTCCAGCAGTGAACCGTGACCACTCTTCTGTAGGGGGTTTTCCGGCAGATGCCAACTGGTCATCATCGTCACATCGGGATGCAGTTCGTACGGCCCATCAATATTTTTTGCCCGCAATACCACCACGGCATGTTCGTAACTGGTTCCCCCTTCCGCCACCATCAGATAGTAGTAGCCCTCGCGACGATAAATATGCGCCCCTTCGGTATAGCCCAATGGAGTACCCGTAAAGAGCGTTGAACGCTGCGGCGAAAGGGTTTGCGTGTCAGCAAAAAACTCCTGCAACACAATGGTGTTATGAGGATTACTGTGATGACGCGGCCCCCACGGGCGATAGATGTAATACTTTCGTCCATCCGCATCATGAAAGAGTGAAGGGTCAAACCCGCCGTTGCCCATTGGCACAGGCGCGCTCCACGGCCCTTCAATAGATGGCGCGGTAACCAGGAAGTTACGGCCATTTTTCCACGGCGAATCAACGATTTTTACGTCGGTATACAGCAACCAGAATTTGCCATCGGCATAGCTCAGGCAAGGTGCCCAGATGCCGCCAGAATCCGGATTGCCTTTCATATCCAGCAGCGCCACGCTGTCGAGCGGAGTACTGACCAGAGACCAGTGTTTCAGGTCGCGAGAATGATAAATCCGCACACCGGGAAACCATTCAAAGGTTGAGGTGGCGATATAGTAATCCTCGCCCACACGACACAGAGACGGGTCCGGGTTGAAGCCGGTCAGGATCGGGTTTTCAATCTGATACATGATTCTCTCCTCAGTTCACTGCCACAGCGGCATCGGCAGGTTTGCTCTCAGGCTGCGCGGTGCGCTGACGTTGCAGCTGCTGGCTGATCTCTTCCACACGCTTGCTGCTCAGTTTGTAGAACGAAAGCAGTGTGAACATACCGACGTAAAGCACGACCGGTACGATGCAGAAGAGGATTTTGATGGTCATCAGGACGTTATCTGGCTGCACGGCGTTGCTTGCCGAGTAGCTGGAGAAGGCAAGGATCCAGCCCACCAGCGCGCCGCCAATGGCCAGACCGATTTTCAGGCTGAAAAGATAGGTAGAGAATACCAGGCCATCAAGGCGACGCCCACTTCGGCTCTCTTCATAATCCACCACATCGGAGGCCATCAACCATTGCAGCGGTGTGGTGGTATTGAAGACGAACAGGAACACAATATTCAGCGCAAATATCAGCGCGATATTGTCCGACGGAATAAAGAAAATACTCAGGCTGATCAGTGAATAAATGCCGATGATCCACTTAAACGACGCCACGCGATCGAATCGGCCAAGCAGACGAGACGAACAAAGAGAACCAAACATCGTCGCCAGGCTGCCATAGAGCAGGAACTGCGTTGCCAGCTCAGGATGGTCCATCACGTATTTGACAAAATAGAGCGTTGCGCCGCCGCGAACCACGTTCGAACCGGTTGCCATCATTTTAAAGGCGCACATAATTCGCCACTGGCTATTCCCCATCAGCAATTTAAGGTCTTTCTTAACCGATGATTCAGGTTGAATCTCGAACGTATAACGCTCTTTCGTTGTAAAGAAACACACGAACAGCAGCACTACGCCACAAATACCCAATACACACATCGCGCCGAAATAGCCGACCTGTTCATCCCCCTGGCCAATAATTTTTACCAACGGCAGGGCAATGCCGCTAATGGCTAATGAACCGGCAGCGGCCAGGAAAAAACGCCACGATTGTAAAGCATGACGCTCTTTTGGATCAGCGGTAATGGCGCCGGGCATGGCACAATAAGGGACATTCACAAAGGTATAAACCAGCGTCAATAAAATATAGGTGACGCAGGCATAAATGATTTTGCCCTGAGCGGAGAAATCAGGCGTATAAAACGTTAATACGCAGACAATACCAAACGGGATCGCTCCCCACAACAAATAGGGACGAAACTGGCCGTAGCGGGTACGCGTTCGGTCAACCATTAATCCCATTAATGGATCGGTTATCGCATCCAGCACGCGTGAAATCAGGAATAATGTGCCCATTACGCCTGCCGACAAACCAAAAACATCGGTATAAAAGTAGGCCAGTAAAAACATCGTGGCCTGCCAGACGAAACCGCAGGCGGTGTCCCCCAGTCCATAACCAATTTTATCTTTCATTGTTAACTGCATTTCTACCTCCAGAGAATATGAGAGAAATACGTTCCGAATGACCGGGACCTACAAAATTAAATATCTGAACGTGAACTTTGTGAGGAATACACCCTTTATCCGTATGCTTACCAGATGATGCTTACGAGGAAGATTGTAGAGAGGGATTCGATGAGACAACAATTGTCATATTTGCTTTAGCGGTTATGTATTTTAACTTCTGTGATAACGATGCACTTTTCAAGAAAATAAAAAAAAGACATCCTCCCGTGAAGGATAATATATTTCAGGACAATATTATTCGTCGCCGAAAATAGTGTTCCGGCGACTGATTAATTAATTTTAATTATTCAAAGCCCAAGTGCTTTTTTCCCAGCGTTAATCACCTCAATAATTTTATCCGTATCGTAGATGCATCCTTTCCAGGTTCCACCGCTTACCGCCTGCAATGCAGCCCACAGTCGGGTGTCGTCAGGCAGATAGTCATGGGGCTTCAGGTCGGGATGTAACTCGCGCTCCGCCAGAACTGTCGCGCCCTCTTCCGGCGTCAGTCGTGCTTGTGCGCTGCCGATAAAGTTCACGCTTCCTTTCAATGACAAGCGATCGACCACAATTTCAATCACATCCCCCGTGCGCAATTTGCCGATCGGCCCTCCCGCGAGCGCTTCCGGCGCAACGTGCCCCAGGCAAGCGCCGGTGGATACGCCGGAAAAACGGGCATCGGTAATGAGCGATACGGTTTTTCCCCATGAGATATGCTTCAGCGCCGAAGTGAGCTGGTAAGTCTCCTCCATGCCAGTGCCGGATGGCCCACCGCCGATAATAACCATGATATCGCCCTGCTGGATCTGCCCTTGTTTGATGGCTTTGATCGCCGCCTCTTCCGAGACAAATACGCGCGCCTTGCCCGTATGGCGATAAACACCGTCATCATCCACCACAGACGAGTCGATCGCCGTCGCTTTGATCACTGACCCTTCTGGCGCGATATTACCCACCGGGAACGCCACTGTGGAGGTCATCCCTTTCGCTTTTGCCCCTTCCGGCGACAGGATCACGTCATCAGGATCCACACCGTCCTGATCGCGCAGGCACTGACGGAATTTCGCCCGACGTTCGGCGTGCTCCCACCAGTCGAGGTTTTCACCGAGTGTTTGCCCGGTTACCGTCATCACATCTTCATGCAGTAGTCCCAGTCGACGCAGGTGCAGCATCACCTCCGGCACGCCCCCCGCCAGGAATGCACGCACCGTCGGGTGATAATCCGGGCCGTTGGGCAACACGCTGACCAGGCGCGGCACTTTGCGGTTGATCGCGCTCCACTGCGCCACATCCGGCAGGCGGCATCTGGCGGCATGGGCGATCGCCGGTATATGCAGCAGCAGATTCGTCGAGCCTCCGAAGGCCGCATGCACCACCATCGCATTCTCTATCGCTTTGTCGGTGAGGATGTCGCGGGCAGTAATCCCTTTTTCATCCAGCGCCATCACTGCCCGCGCCGATTGACGCGCAATCTCCAGCCACACCTCCTGGCCCGACGGCGCCAGCGCTGAGTGCGGCAGCGCCAGTCCTAACGCTTCCGCCACTACCTGTGATGTCCCTGCGGTCCCCAGGAACTGGCATCCGCCGCCGGGCGACGCGCAGGCGCGACACCCCAGTTCGGATGCCTCTTTCAAACTCAACTCATTATTTGCGTAACGAGCACCGATGGTTTGTACCTTTCCGGCATCTTCGCCGAAGGTGGGCGGTAATGTCGCCCCGCCCGGTACGAGGATCACCGGCAGATCGTGCATTGACGCCAGCGCAATCATCGTTGCGGGCAACCCCTTATCACAGGTCGCCACGCCAATGACCGCCCGCCGTGTCGGTAGAGAACGAATCAAACGGCGAAAGACAATCGCCGCGTCGTTACGATAAGGCAGCGAATCAAACATGCCGTGCGTCCCCTGCGAACGACCGTCACACGGATCGCTGACAAATGCCGCGAAAGGAATGCCACTGAGACGGGTAATTTCCTTCGCCGCCGCCGACATTTGCAGGCCAATCTCCCAGTGCCCGGTGTGATAACCGAGAGCAATAGGGCGGCCATCTGAGTGGCGAATACCACCCTGCGTGCCAATTAATAACACTTCTCTGCCCGTGAGTTTGTTAGCATCCCAGCCCATTCCGGCATTTTGCGTCATGCCGAAAAGGTTACCGCTGGGAGACTCCAGTAACATTTGCGGCGTCAGCGGCAATGCCCCCTGGGGGCCGGCAGCGTGGGTTTTCACCGCATAGAACGGTTCATCCTGCGGCGTAAAAATGGTGTTGATAGACATTGTCTCACTCTCCCGAGCGTCGGGGTTCAGGTCGCTCCATTATTGTTCTACATTATAGAACAATGTTCTTATTTATAGATTCACTGTAATGCAGGCCATGCGTAGAGGTAAATCAGAGAGAGGAGCAGGCTGTGCGTTTTTTAGCCTTGATCACAAAACGGTAAGCAACGAAATGTAACGAGAAGGTTACGCTAACGAAATGGTCGGACAGCCACTGACTATCCGACCGTTGATGATCCCGAAAGCTAATACCCGGCAGGCTCAACCGGATGACTGTCACCCGGTATATGAGGCGATTTCACAAAGACCCCTTTCCACGGCACTTCCCCTTTGTTCACCAGAAAATGCGCTTCACCGGGATCGCAGTGCATCACATCCCCGGAGCCTAATGTGTAGGGTTCACCGTTCAGGTACAGCGTCACTTCGCCTGCCAGGGTATAAAAAATTTCACAGGCTTCGATGTGGCGATGGTTGGGAAAAGACTGACCGGGCTGGAGCATGACGACGCCCATGTCACATACCGGGCCACGAATGAGGTATTTCGGGCCACTGTCGCCAAAACGGTACTCATGCTGCGCTTCATTCGATTTAATCATGACGATCTCCTGTTATAAACCCGGCGCTTTCCACAAAGAGGTCGTCAACCCGTGATCGACCAGACCTAACTGTTCCTGATATACCGCCTGCCATTTCTCGCGCGATTCCCGATAAAGCGCATGTTTCTCCTTGTCCGGAACATGCTCCCGCTCCCAGCGCACCAGTCGTTCGCCCGTTTCAGCCATGGATGACCAAATCCCGGCCCCCACGCCAGCGGCAATCGCACAGCCCAGCGCCGTCGCCTCTTTGACGACCGGAACGTTGACCGTCAGCCCTGACACGTCTGCCAGAATCTGGCTCCAGAGTTTGCCCTTCGAGCCTCCCCCGGCAAACACCAGCGACGTGGGATGGATCCCGGTAAAATCGGCGATTTGCTGTAAATTGCAGGTCGACACAATGGCCGCATTCTCTTCCAGCGCGCGGAACAGCGTGGCCTTATTACATTTTTCCGGATCGATGGACAGGTTGATGAACGAAGGGGCGGCGTGATACCAGCTCTTGAAACGCATCCGGTCGGAGAAAATCGGCATCACGCCCCATGCCCCTGCCGGCACCCGGGAAGCCATCTCCTCCAGCAGTGTATAAGTGTCGACGCCCAGGCGCTCGGCGATCAGCTTTTCTTCGGCACAGAAGGCATCACGGAACCAGCGCATCGTCAGGCCGGTAAAAAAGCTGATCGATTCAGTTTGTACCATTCCCGGAATGACGTGCGGATTAACGCGTACGTTCATCTCAGGATCAACAATCGGCGCAGGTAAATTCACGACCTGCTGCCAGAATGTGCCACCCAGTACGGCGGTTTGCGCCGGACGAACAACCCCAAGGCCGAGACAGCCCAACTGCACATCCCCGCCGCCCACCACCACCGGCGTGCCGGCTTTCAGCCCGCACAGGGCTGCAGCCTGAGCCGTCACCCTACCCAGCAGCGTGCCGGTCTCTTTGACCGGCGAGAGAATATCCGACCGCAGTCCGGCCATTTGCAGTAATGAGGGTTTCCAGTCGCGCGTTTTGAGATCCAGCAGGCCCGTGGTTCCGGCATTGGAAGGATCGACCGCCAGCTCGCCGCTGAGCATATAGGCCATCCAGTCGCTGATCATCGTGACCGTCGAGGCGCGACGATAGATGTCCGAACGATGGTGCGCCAGCCAGAGCAGACGCGGAATGGCACTCAACGCCAGCGTCTGGCCGGTGCTGCGATAGACTTCGCTTTCGAAAGTGTAGTCGTGGATCTCTTTAAGCTCGCTGACTTCCCGTGCCGCTCTGGCATCCACGTTGGCACAGGCCCAGACCGGCGTTCCCTCTGCGTCATAGACCACAATGCCTTCGCGCATCGAACAGGCGGAAACGGCAGCTATTGCTTCCGGCGCAATACCGGCGATATGCAGTGCCTGGCGAATGCAATCACAGGCCAGTTGCCAGTTTTTTCCCAGATCAAATTCCATCGAGCCGGGCACATCCGGTACGGCAAGGTGTCGCCATTCCGCTTGTCCCACCGCAATTTGTTTGCCTTCCAGGTCGAAAATCACGGCGCGGACGCTGCCAGTTCCGGCGTCCAGTGCCATCAGGTAATGTTCTGAGTCAGAGAGGGTACAGAGTCGGGCCATCGTTTTAGTCCTCGGCTTATTATATCTGTCAGGTCGTCAATGCTTTCTCCACGGTACAAACGGAAATTCTGTTACTCCCCTGCCGTACGCCTGCACGACAGATACGCATTACTGTCCGCTGACAATGGCGGCGGCAGTTTCCTGGTCGGTGACCAATGCGTTGATATAACCCCCTTTCATCGCGGCGGCGATCGCTTCCGCTTTATTCACGCCCCCGGCGACGCCAATCACGGTCGGGATCGTCTTCAGGGTATTGAGGGTTAACCCAATCAGTTCATCGTGAATCTTCATCTCCGGGATCACCTGCCCTTCACCATCGAAGAAGTAACCCAGAATGTCGCCCACCGCGCCTTTGCGGCCAATCATCAGTTGTTCACCCTTCGTGATATAGCCTGAGCGAATAATGGTGGCCTCATCTTTCTGGTTGATAGCGCCGATACCGACAATGGCCGCATCGGCTGCCTGGGCGGCCAGCAGGACATCCTGGACGCTATTTTCATTTTTTAACGTCCGGGCAATCTCCGCAGAAGAGGCGCGAAGCGGCGCCGGAATAATACTGACCGGACAGGCCGCGTTGAGTTGTCCAATCCCGGTCATGTAAGGCCCCACGCCACCCGACAGCGTCACCAGGCGAATTTGCTGAGCAGAAATAAACCCGCTGAGCCGTTTTAAGGTATTCATGGTCGCTTCGCCGAAGCCCGCCGCCAGAATCTGCTGTGGCTGGAGTGACTCCATCAACATATGCGCAGCGCCGATCCCCAGGCGAACACATGCATCCGCTCCGGGAAGTCCCGGGATGACCCGCACATTATTCAGGTCAAAGCGACGACGTAATTCGGTTTCATATTCCAGACAGCCTTCAAAGCGAGAATTAATCTGTACGCGAATAATCCCGGACTGATGCCCCTTTTCCAGCAGGCGCGACACCTTAAGCCGCGTCAACCCCAGTCTGTTGCTGATGTCGCTTTGCGTCATACCGTCGTGGTAATAGAACCACGCAATACGTGCCACCAGCTCTTCTTCACACATCCCTTGCTCGGAAATCATCGGGTCATTAATAGTCATCATTCTGTCTTCACTTTGAACATATCGAATTTCTGAACACAATTGTTCATTCATTGGTCGTTAATAACTGTGATTAAACCCACAATTCAGTGGCTTTCGTTTGAACAAATTTAATATTGACGATCATTTTAGCATGAAACGTGATCTATTCGTCGGTTTTATGAGCAGTTAGGTCATAAGGTTATGAACAATTCGAATCGCACAATACATTTGTTCAACCTGATTCTACCCAGGCCGAACGGAGGTGGCATGCAAATGAGTCAAGAAAAGATCGCCCCACTACTCAGCGCGCAGTCTGTCTGCAAGCAGTATTCCGGCGTCAACGTCCTGAAAGGGATTGATTTTGTCTTACGCAAAGGCGAAGTCCATGCGCTCCTGGGCGGGAATGGCGCCGGGAAATCCACGCTGATGAAAATCATCGCCGGCATTACCCCTGCGGATAGCGGAATCATTGAGATTGAGGGAGCCCGCTGTACAAAACTGACGCCCATTCTGGCGCATCAGTTAGGCATCTACCTTGTCCCGCAAGAGCCTCTGCTCTTCCCCAGCCTGACGGTAAAGGAGAATATTCTCTTTGGTCTGCCCAAACACCAGAGCTCGGCGCAAAAAATGGCGGCGATGCTGACCGCGCTGGGCTGCCAGTTTGATATCAACAGCCCGGCGGGTTCACTGGATGTGGCCGACCGGCAAATGGTCGAAATCATGCGCGGGCTGATGCGCGATTCACGAATTTTGATCCTCGATGAACCCACCGCCTCACTGACGCCTGCGGAAACCGATCGTTTATTCAGCCGCCTGCGTGAATTGCTGAGCACTGGCGTAGGGATCGTCTTTATCTCCCACAAGCTGCCAGAGATACGCCAGATAGCGGATTACATTAGCGTGATGCGGGACGGCATCATTGCGCTATCCGGAAAAACGGCGGATCTGACCACGGACGAGATTATCCAGGCCATCACGCCTGCCTCACGCACCAACGCGCTGAGCGCGACGCAAAAACTGTGGCTGGAATTGCCCGGCAACCGTCCGCAGCACGAGGCGGGCACGCCGGTGTTGAGTCTTGAGAATGTGACCGGCGAAGGGTTTATGAACGTCAGTTTCGAGGTCCGCGCCGGGGAAATTTTAGGGCTGGCCGGTCTGGTCGGCGCCGGACGTACAGAACTTGCCGAAACGCTTTACGGGCTACGACCGCTACGGGCCGGAAGCATCGTACTCGGCGGCAAGGATATCTCCTCACTTTCCACCCGCGAACGTCTACAGCACGGTCTGGTGTATTTGCCGGAGGACCGGCAATCGTCAGGGCTGAATCTGGATGCCTCGCTGGCGTGGAATGTTTGCGCATTAACCCACAACCACAGCGGTTTCTGGGCTAATCCGGCCAAAGACAGCGCCACGCTCGAACGCTATCGCCGCGCGCTTAATATCAAGCTCAACGATCCTGAACAGCCTGCCCGCACGCTCTCTGGCGGTAATCAGCAAAAAATCCTGATCGCCAAATGCCTTGAAGCCTCGCCGCAGGTGCTGATTGTGGATGAGCCGACGCGCGGTGTGGACGTCTCGGCGCGTAATGACATCTATCAGTTGCTCCGCAGTATTGCCGCCCAGAACGTCGCGGTGCTGTTCATCTCTTCTGATCTGGAGGAGATAGAACAGATGGCCGATCGCGTTTACGTCATGCACCAGGGAGAAACGGGCAACGATGCTCTGCAAGGCGACGAGATTAATGTCGACACCATCATGCACGTGGCATTCGGCGACCGCACGTCAGGGGCTACACCACATTCCGGGGAGGCGCCATGCTGAAATTTATCCAGAATAACCGCGAGGCCACCGCCCTGTTAGCCGTGCTGCTGCTGTTCGTGCTGCCAGGGATGCTGGACAGCCAGTACCTCAGCGTTCAGACGCTGACAATGATTTTCAGCAGCGCCCAAATCCTCATGCTGCTGGCGATGGGCGCAACGCTGGTGATGCTGACCCGCAACATCGACGTGTCGGTCGGCTCAATCACCGGGATGTGCGCGGTACTGCTGGGGCTGTTGCTGAACGCGGGGTATCCCTTGCCGGTGGCCTGCCTGGCGACGCTGCTGCTGGGGCTGCTGGCAGGATTTATCAACGGCGTGCTGGTCGCCTGGCTGAAGATCCCGGCGATTGTCGCCACGCTGGGCACGCTTGGCTTGTATCGCGGCGTCATGCTGCTGTGGACGGGCGGTAAATGGATTGAAGGATTACCGGCACAACTTAAGCAACTCTCCGCCCCGGTTTTCCTCGGTATCTCCGCCATTGGCTGGCTGACCCTGCTGCTGATGTTGCTGATGGCCTGGCTGCTGGCAAAAACCGCTTTTGGTCGCTGTTTTTATGCCACCGGGGATAATTTACAGGGCGCGCGGCAACTGGGCGTGCGTACCGAAGCCATTCGGATTCTGGCCTTTTCGCTCAATGGCTGCATGGCAGCGCTGGCCGGGATCGTCTTTGCCTCACAGATTGGCTTTATCCCGAATCAGACGGGAACCGGGCTGGAAATGAAAGCCATTGCCGCCTGCGTGCTGGGGGGCATCAGCCTGCTGGGCGGTTCCGGGACGATCATTGGTGCCGTGCTCGGTGCCTATTTCCTTACGCAAATCGACAGCGTACTGGTCCTGCTGCGCATTCCGGCGTGGTGGAATGACTTTATTGCCGGTCTGGTCCTGCTGGCGGTGCTGGTATTTGACGGCCGGTTGCGCTGCGCGCTGGAACGCAATATCCGTCGGCAAAAATATGCCCGCTTCACGCCGCCGCCCCAACCGCGTCCGTCGGCAAAAAACACCGACTCTGTGCGCACTGCCAAAAAACGTGAGGTTGCCTGATGACTCGTTTACATCGTTACGGCTGGGAACTGGCGCTCGCCGCGCTACTGGTGATTGAAATTCTGGGATTCGGCGCCCTGAACCCACGCCTGTTGGATCTGAACGTCCTGCTGTTCAGCACCAGCGACTTTATCTGCATTGGCATTGTCGCCCTGCCTTTAACCATGGTGATCGTCAGCGGCGGGATCGACATCTCCTTTGGCTCGACGATGGGGTTGTGCGCCATCGCGCTGGGCGTGATGTTCCAGGGCGGCGTACCGCTGCCGCTGGCCATTATTCTGACGCTCGCGCTGGGCGCACTGTGCGGACTGATCAACGCCGGACTGATTATCTACACTGGTGTGAACCCGCTGGTCATCACCCTGGGAACGTTATACCTGTTCGGCGGCAGCGCACTGCTGTTGTCGGGGATGGCGGGAGCGACCGGTTATGAAGGTATCGGCGGCTTCCCGCAGGGCTTCACCGATTTTGCCAATCTCGATGTGCTGGGTCTGCCCGTCCCCCTGATCTTCTTTCTCGTCAGCGTGATCTTTTTCTGGTTGCTGATGCACCGGACCCATGCCGGACGCAATGTCTTCCTGATTGGGCAGAGCCCCCGCGTGGCGCTGTATAGCGCTATCCCGGTGAACCGGACGCTGTACGCGCTGTACGCGATGACCGGCTTTGCGTCGGCGGTCGCGGCGGTGCTGCTGGTCTCTTACTTTGGCTCTGCACGTTCCGATCTGGGTGCCTCTTTCCTGATGCCAGCTATTACAGCGGTCGTCCTGGGCGGCGCCAATATCTACGGCGGCTCCGGGTCAATTCTCGGTACCGCCATCGCCGCGCTGTTGGTGGGCTATCTGCAGCAGGGATTGCAGATGGCTGGCGTGCCCAATCAGGTATCCAGCGCCCTCTCCGGCGCATTGCTAATTGTCGTTGTCGTAGGTCGTTCTGTCAGCCTGCATCGTCAGCAAATCAAAGACTGGCTGGCGCGTCGTCGCGCTATCCGGCAGGCCTAAAACCCATTGCCATAAAGGAAAAGTACATGACTATTCAGAGCATTAAAAAAATTGCCGTAATCAGTACCCTTAGCCTGGCGGCGTTCACTCTCAACGCTTATGCCGCAGAGCGAATCGCGTTTATCCCAAAACTGGTTGGCGTGGGATTCTTTACCAGCGGCGGTAACGGCGCCCTCGAGGCAGGCAAAGAGCTGGGCGTCGATGTCACCTACGATGGCCCGACGGAGCCCAGCGTGTCCGGCCAGGTTCAGCTCATCAATAACTTCGTCAACCAAGGGTATAACGCCATTGTGGTGTCCGCCGTGTCGCCTGATGGCTTATGCCCGGCGTTAAAGCGTGCCATGCAGCGAGGCGTGAAGGTGCTGACCTGGGATTCTGACACCAAACCGGAATGCCGGTCGTACTACATCAACCAGGGCACTCCTGCCCAGTTAGGCGGCATGCTGGTCGATATGGCCGCAAATCAGGTCAAAAAAGAGAAAGCCAAAGTGGCCTTCTTCTACTCCAGTCCGACCGTGACCGATCAAAACCAGTGGGTAAAAGAAGCGAAAGACAAGATCGCCAAAGATCATCCTGGCTGGGAAGTCGTCACCACGCAGTTTGGTTATAACGACGCCACCAAATCGCTGCAAACCGCAGAAGGCATTATTAAGGCTTATGCCGATCTCGACGCCATCATCGCGCCGGATGCCAACGCCCTTCCCGCCGCCGCTCAGGCTGCTGAAAACCTGAAAAACACCAGCGTGGCGATTGTCGGCTTCAGCACGCCAAACGTGATGCGCCCTTATGTTGAGCGCGGCACGGTGAAAGAGTTTGGCCTCTGGGACGTGGTCCAGCAGGGCAAGATCTCCGTGTACGTGGCTGACGCGCTGCTGAAAAAAGGCGAAATGAATACCGGCGACAAGCTGGACATTCCGGGCGTGGGCCAGGTTGAAGTCTCGCCGAACAGCGTACAGGGCTACAGCTATGAGGCGAAAGGCAACGGCATTGTGCTGCTGCCTGAGCGCGTGGTGTTCACCAAAGAGAATATCGATAAGTACGATTTTTGAGTTTCATTCCTTAACCGTGGAGTAAAAAATGGCTGATTTAGATGACATCAAAGATGGTAAGGATTTCCATACCGATACGCCGCAACGCAATACCCCATTCACATTAAAGGGGTGCGGCGCACTTGACTGGGGGATGCAGTCCCGACTGTCGCGCATTTTTAATCCTGAGACGGGAAGAACGGTCATGCTCGCGTTTGACCACGGCTATTTTCAGGGGCCGACGACGGGACTGGAACGTATCGATATCAATATCGCCCCCCTGTTCCCGCTCGCCGATGTGCTGATGTGCACACGCGGTATCCTGCGCAGTGTGGTACCGCCCGCCACCAACAAACCGGTAGTCCTGCGCGCCTCGGGCGCTAACTCGATTCTCACCGAGTTAAGCAATGAGGCGGTTGCGCTCTCCATCGATGACGCGGTTCGTCTCAACAGCTGCGCCGTGGCGGCACAGGTGTATATCGGCAGTGAGTATGAGCACCAGTCGATCAAAAATATCATTCAGTTGATTGATGCCGGTATCAAGGTCGGCATGCCGACGATGGCGGTAACTGGCGTGGGGAAAGACATGGTGCGCGATCAGCGCTACTTCTCGCTCGCCACGCGTATCGCCGCAGAGATGGGCGCGCAGATCATCAAAACCTACTACGTCGATAAAGGTTTTGAGCGCATCGCCGCAGGCTGCCCGGTTCCGATTGTTATCGCCGGTGGTAAAAAATTACCGGAACGCGAAGCGCTTGAGATGTGCTGGCAGGCCATCGACCAGGGCGCATCCGGTGTCGATATGGGACGTAACATCTTCCAGTCCGAACACCCTGTCGCCATGATGAAGGCCGTCCACGCGGTGGTACATCGTAATGAAACCGCAGACCGCGCGTATGAACTCTATCTGAGCGAGAAAAACTAAGAAGTCATGGGCCTGCCAGGCGGGCCCATACTTTTCAAGGAGAACAGTATGCATGTCACTCTGGTGGAAATTAACGTCCACGACGATAAAGTCGATGAATTTATCGACGTCTTTCGCCTCAATCATCTGGGATCGGTGCGTGAAGAGGGAAATCTCCGCTTCGACGTGTTACAGGATCCGGAAGTGAAGAGCCGCTTTTATATTTATGAAGCCTATAAGGATGAAGCCGCCGTTGCGTTCCATAAAACCACGCCCCACTACCTTGCCTGCGTGGAAAAACTGGAATCGCTGATGAGCTGCCCCCGAAAAAAACGCGTCTTCAATGGATTGATGCCATAAGGATCTCAAAATGAACCGTCCCTTTTCCGGGTTGAATCGCGCAGAGTGCGTCTCGTTAATGAAGCGTTACCCGTTAAGCATCGGTATTCTTGCCGGTCAGTGGCTCAAACTCGGTGAGTACCTGCAAACGCTTCGCGCGCTTGAACAACCCGTTCTTCACCTGGATCTGATGGACGGGCATTTTTGCCCTCAGTTCACCGTCGGTCCCTGGGCTATCACGCAATTACCAGCGCAGATAATTAAGGATGTTCACCTGATGGTGGATAATCCCTGGCCCGTCGTGCAGGCAAGCGTAAAGGCGGGAGCACACTGCGTCACGTTGCAGGTAGAAAACTCGCCGCATCTGCACCATATGCTCCACTGGCTGGGTGAGCAAAATGCGGAAGTCTCCGGCGGCACAATGCCGGTGTTGCGAGGGGTCAGTCTGTGCCCGGCGACACCGCTGGAACACATTCTGCCGGTCATTGAAGACGTTGAAATCGTACAAATTCTGGCGGTCAATCCGGGCTACGGGAGCAAGCTCAGCAAGCCTGCCTTACTCAGGCGCATCGCTCAGGTTGTCGCATTACTCAATGCGTCCGGGAAGCGGGATTCCATTCTGCTGGCCGTCGACGGTTCGCTAGCACTGGAAGAACTGCCGGAGATAATCGCCAGCGGCGTCGATCGCGTAGTATCCGGCAGCGCCCTCTTCAAAAACGATGCGTTGAATGAAAACATCACTCACTGGCTAACGACGATACATTCAGCAAAGGGGTGATGAGGGGGTCTGCTGGATGGGGCATTTTTGGGCAGTACCTTGATGAATTCGGTGAAGTTCGTAGACATGGATGAGGATGGTTATGATTGAAAGAGAAATCTTGCGTGGCGCGGATTTAAGGTACAAAAACTGCTTTTGAGGGCTTTATATTTAGATTTGGTGCGAAGGCCGCACCGCGATTCTCGACGTAACTCACTGAATTAAATAAGATTACAAAATAAGAGAACCGCTATATATACTCACATGTATACTCATGCGCGATTCTCTGAAAACGCAGCTAACTTAAAATCACTCCTCATCTTCTTCCACAGGCTCAAGCGCGTCAAATACAACTCGTACCATCGCGATAGAACCAATACGGATAAAAGCATCTTCTCCATCTATGTCGGTTATCATAAAACGCTCCGTTGTTTCAGGCTCGCAATCCAGAGCTTCAAAGAACGCATTCAACTGACCTATTTCGCACGTCTCTTCATTTGCTGCCATATCAGGCTCGACACTCAGCGGTATCACTGGTCCGCCGTTCACCAGAGTGATATGGACATTAAAATAGTCGTCTTCATAGTCATCGTCCTCTTCACTCATGATGGGAGCAAAGCCATCAGACAAAAACTGGTGAAATACCACTTCACGCATATTTAACGCATAACGATACTCGGAAGAATCAAAAACGAAGAAGCGCTCTGTGTTTGGGGCGGTTTTTTCCTGAAAATAATAATAAAACCTCCGCTTATCCGCCGCTGAAATGGGCAACAGCAAATAGTCCTGATGTCCCTGTAGCCAAAGTTTTACGGTCCAGAGACCACTGTCCATTTCAATGCCGCTTGTGGCTATCGCTTCAAGATCTTCATCGGTTTTACGACGCTTCTTGCGGAAGTCGTTTATCAACCGATCACTTTCCGGGAACACTACGTTTAGAGGCTTATCCAGAGCATTGCATATTGCTTGGGCGAGACCCAGCTTTGCAGCAACCTTCCCGGTCTCGATACGCTGAATTTGTTGCTGGCTGGTGCCGACCATAAACGCCAGCTCGCGCTGGGTGATAGATAGCTGGGTACGGAGCTGTTTAATGTTGTTCTGTAACATGGCATCCATCCTTCAGAAGGAGTAGAAAGTGCCATTAAAACACAAAATTGAGTATAAACACGATTATGTGTTTATACTCACTAATCAACACCCTTGAACGCAAAGAAAATCTCTTCATCGTTCTTCTCTGGTATGCCAGAGATCCACGATATAGATATTATTGTCACAAAGTTCGTAATGAACCTCATAGTCATCAAATAACACTTTTCGGACTTCCCGAGGTTCATACCGAGGCTGCTGTACGCCAATTGCCGGATGCTCAGCAAGGCCAGCGCAGCCAGTAATCAGGCGATCCAAAACGTCATCGGCGTACTGGCGGCTATACTGAAGAGCGAAACGGTAGATACGTTCCAGGTCATCCTGAGCTTTAAGCGTCCAGTAAATTTCCATTTATCAGGATTTCTTTAAGCGATTAGCAAAATCCACCATGTCCGAGTGGCTCACCACGCGACCGGCATCCACATCCGCAAGACCGGCCTGGATGCTCTGGTGACGCCGTTCTCTTTCGGCCAGCATACTGGTCAACGCTTCCTTAATAATCCAGCTCTTAGAACGATCTAACTCAATTGCCAGATTCTCAACAGCAGCGGCCAATTCAATAGGTATCTGTGCGCTGATGGTTTGTTTAGTAAGCGAACCCATAGGGATTACCTCGTTTAATAATATTTAATAACTCCTATTAATATTAGCATAGAGGTGCCTATAAAAACATCACATCTCATTTCGCAGGCAACATCCCCGGAAAGTGCTTCGCCACGATATCATTCATCTTCTCCACCAGATCCAGGCGTTTGAAAGTGATATGCCCACTGCCTTTCTGAAAGTAGCGAATAGTGAACAACTCATCTTCGAAAATCTGCTGATGCGGATTATCGCGCACAAAATCCATAAACCGGATCGAGACATCATGGCGGTTATCGGGAATGGTTTTACCATCCAGCAGGTAGAGCATTCGCTCTAGATCGGCTAATTGGTCGCGCCGCCAGCCCCAGTTCAGACTGAAGCCCCATCTGTCATGCTTCACCAGATTGTTGACGATAATCTTCTTACCGAAGTAACAGGGATTATTGGTTTTGTAGTCCCAGCTTAACCCTTTAAATACATTGATAATCCCACGTTCGAAAACATCCTGTTTATTGTGGTGGAGTTGTTCAAAGGTACTTAGGATGTTGGCTTCACTGATGGC
Source organism: Citrobacter sp. CFNIH10 (assembly GCF_002934585.1). NCBI lineage: Bacteria > Pseudomonadati > Pseudomonadota > Gammaproteobacteria > Enterobacterales > Enterobacteriaceae > Citrobacter > Citrobacter sp. CFNIH10. Next base: position 2,055,511 of record NZ_CP026216.1, on the reverse strand, counting down.
CGGAAGATCACCCTCTTCGAGGTTTTTAGCCCACTGGCTGCGGGCTTCGGCATCCATCAAGGTCAACATCCCGGACTTCAGCATGAGATCGCGCCAGATACTGCGATCGATATTGCGGGTAATCACTGGCATCGCTTTATCTACTGGTTGCATTAACCAGCAGTCAAAGGAATGGCCCTGTCGCATCGCCCAATGCTCCGCCACATCACCACCGATGCTGGAGGTTAGCCGTGAGATATCATCAAGCTTATGGATCAGGATTTCTATCAGGCTCAGCGCAGCATCACGCCCTGTGACGATGCGTTCTATACTGGTTGAGCAAATTAGCTCATTATGATCGGTTAAAACTTCAGCTTCTGTTTGCATGATAATTTGTCCGTAAAAAGCAAACACGCCCGCCGGGAGTGGCAGGCGCATTATGCAATGAGTAAATAAGGAAGACAGATCGGGAATGTAATTCGGGAAGGAGGCTCGCAAGATTCAGCGTGTCGAAAGATTATGGCCTTGTCGTAACAACCCCATTGCCTGTCGCGCCCGCAAAATGTCTACAGCCCGCAGATAAGGCGATTGTTCCTGCCAGCTAAATCCCCTGCGATCGATGCGCACGAGTTCGTACTTTTCCACCAGAAAGTTAACGGCATCGGCTAGTGTGATACCGGCGTTGATATGTTCCTGAATAATACTTTCATCATTGAATGGAGTATCGCTAAGGGTCAGGCCATAGTGCTGCTCAAGTAGACGGGCAAGTAACATCTGCCAGACGGCCACAGGCGACGGGCATGGCTTCGCCGCCCGCTGAGTTGTTGCAGGAAAGGTTTTCATGATGTTGTTCTCGTAGAAGTGGAAGCTAAAATTGATCAGTGTTGAGTGGGGTAAATGGCGACATAGACGTAGCCACAAGAACCAAGCGTATCGGCTTCACAGGTTAATCTTTTCGCATACAACGTGATGCAGTGCTGGTGCCGGGGATTAAGTTCTCCGCTGGTGAGCATGAGCTCCATTTGCTTCATCAACAAGGGGAAAGCCTGGTTGAGATGGCGTAAATCAGCTTTGCTGAACTGACCAATTATGCTGGCCCGATCGGCGAGGTAATGCAGGCGGTTGCCTTCCTGCACCAGACGGGCCCCGAAATGTGGTGTGATGTCGCATTTCAGTCCCCATCGCAGCGTATCCACTACTTCATTGGCTGTGTCTTTTTTCATGTTTGTGTTCCTTTTCCTGACGGTTAATTGAGGCTGACACAGCGCAGGATGATATGAGGCCCCTGACGGTCCTGTCGGCGCTCAGCAAAAACTGCCAGCACACCGCGAATATCCTGCACTTCCCGACCGTAGTAATGGCAGACGCTGCCGGACCAGTGATATTTGCCCGTACAGAAGCGAGACAACCGGGATTCAGAATGCTGGCGGTATATCGCCATTGCCTGACGTTTGCTTATGATATTCATCAATATTCTCCTACAGCCAGCCTCTTTCCGCGAACGACAACGCATCACCATCACCGATGATGAAATGATCCAGCACCCGGATATCCACCAGAGTCAGTGCATTCACTATCCGGGAAGTAATCGTTCGGTCTGCTTTACTGGCATCCGTTATTCCCGATGGATGGTTATGAGCGAGGATCACCGCTGCCGCGTTGTGCCGTAGTGCAGATTTCACAATTTCACGGGGATGGACTTCGGTGTGGTTAATCGTGCCAAGGAATAGCGTTTCATGTTCCAGCAGACGATGTTGGTTATCGAGATAGAGCACGACAAAAACCTCACGTTCCTGCCGTCCCAGGTGCAGTTGCAGCCAGCTTTTCGTACAACTCGTGTCAAGGAACTGCTCGCCAGGCTGGCGCTGGTATTTCTCCAGCAGTCGCATAGCGCGACGGATAATACGTTGCTCATTGACTGGAAAAGCCGGAGGTAATATCAGTTCAGACATGGAAACTCCTTAAAATAAAAAGCCCCATAGCAGCAAGCTACAGGGCTATAAACAGAGATGAGTATGTGATTCATGAGGCGAGTTGCAGCATGTTCTCTGCCATCACCCACAAGGCTCGATTAAGCTTCACATCGCCATCGATCCCCTTAATAGCGCGGGTATGTGTGCGTCCTCCTTTCGCATTGCGCCCGTTCAGACCACCTTTAATCAGGTTCTCCTGAATGCGCTGATAGGTTGTCCAGAGGTCACCGGACTCATCCTGCCAGCGACGGGGAGCCAGTAGCTGAGATTCCGTCACCGGCTGATGCTCTTCGCCAAAACGATACGTCAGCGCCGCCTGTGCCAGCGCCTGTTGCGCCGGGGAAGGTAATATAAGTGACTGCATGGCGTCGCGTTTTTCTTCTACCCGGTCAAATATCCCCAGCACTTCGTAGGCTCCTTCGATGACTTTCTCTACTACGTTGCCTTTATGTTGCACACGAACCTCACCAAAACTCTCACCGCAAATCAGCCCATTTTGGCAAACCGCTCTGAATAACCCCGGCAGCATCTGGTATGAGCTGGAGCCATCATGGCTGTTAAGCAGAATGATTTCCGGTACCTGTTTGCCAGTGATTTGTCCTTCTCGGCGTAGGCGCAGCATGTGTTTGGTGTGCTCACGCTTGCTCTGGTCCCGCACTCGGGTCTGGCAGGCAAAGAACGGTTGAAAGCCTTCACGCTTCAGGTTATCGAGTAAAGTGATGGTTGGAATGTAGGTGTAGCGATCGCTACGGGATTCATGCTTTTCTTCACTGAAGACGCTGGGCACATATTGGGCCAATTCGTCGCGGGTTAACGGGCGGTCACGGCGTACAAGGTTGACCGCGCCAAAGCGGCTGGCTAAACGGGTCATAGGTGCTTCCTTTAAAAATGGGCATAAAAAAGGCCACCCCGAAGGATGGCCTGGATTGAAAGGCAGAATTATTTAGGTAAAACAGAAGGGGGTATCTGCGATGCAGTTTTTTCTGAATCTGGTAACAACGGCGATGCAGATAGTTCGGCAGGACTAAGCTTTCCTGCGCGGTAAAGTTGCAGTTTCACCAGAATCGGCGCTTTTTGCGACTGAAGGTAACTCAGGCACCATTCCCGCTTCAGGACTATCCTGACCGGGGCAGGCAAAAGCTCATATGATTTGCTGAAAACAACTTCAACAAAAGCATCATCACTAAGTTTATCCTCAGCAATATTCAACAGACCATTGATGACAATATTTTCCAGCAACAGCCTGTATTTGTCAGAACCAATTACCGAGGGTTTAATCGTGTTTTCCGGTAAGTGTTCAGAAGATGTATCATGATTTTCTGCAGGTACTTTTCTGCGTGGGAAATTCAGCTTTTCTTTAAGGCTACGAAGTTTTCCTGTGCTATTTTCAGACATCGTATTTTTATCCTGTGATCTCCGCGTCTTGCCATCAGGCAAGTACGGCGAGTTTTTTTATCGTTTTTATCAGGCTAAAGGTGGTCAAACCTGCACCCAGAGCCCTGACCGTGACCGAATGGCTTCGCATCAACGTAATCCCCGTTACGCACAGGACAAGTTGCCACGTACAATCAGGCCATGGGAGCATGTTCGTAACCACTTCGCTTTGACTATGCACGGAACACTCCTCTACTTATAGCCATTAGGGAGCCATTGGCCCTGTTTGCGAATATCAGTAATAATGCCCCCCTCTTTGACAGAAATGGTACGCCAGCCGGGTTCTTTGCTGGATGCACTCCCATAGGTGTACCCGACAGTCATTGTCAGGTTTTCGCCTGAAGTTGTGGTGAGATCAGCCTCATACTTAGCTTCGGTATTTTGTTTGCGAATAAAACGCACGGTGTTGATTGCAGAACAGCGAATACTGCTTTTCGCATATTCAAAGGAATTGTTAGCCATTTGGCATCCGTCGTTTTTAATTTCATCCGTCAGGTTTGCAGAAGCATTAAAGTTCTTAGGTGCAGGGGCAAATTTAGCCATGTCGTTTCGCATAGTCGGTGGATCTGTTTGAAAAACAAGATAAACAGGACAATCTGATTTGCCTACTTCACACGCTTTTGCCACGTAATCACGTACTGGCCATCCAGCATTACCGAAATATTCCGCACCACTTTCATCTTTGCATTGTGACCAGGTAGCTTTTTTCCCCATCATAATGCCGTCTACCAGCACACAGGTGACGGCTTTTACAGGCTTACCATCCCACCGGACTGCATCAAAAGGCTGAATGCCTGTATGGTTCACGTCAAGCGTGTAGGCCTGTGGATTCCTGGCTAGTCGATCATTCGCCTGTTTTAGCTGGCTACTGCCTTCTTGGGTCAGGAAAAATGTATAACGTTCGGGATGTATATCTCCGTGAATTGTCAATGCAGAAGATATAGATGGAATAAGCAGAGCGACTGAACTGAGCGATAAAACAATTAATTTATGCATTATATTCCCCTTTGATTAATTAGTGATTAATACAGTCTTGCCATGAGGTATCGGCCAGCGCTTCATTCAGCCCTTTAGCACTGAATTTTTTAGAGATAGCTGAATTCATAGAGGTGATTTTTATTACGTCTTTTTCACTTGTTGCTTTTAGTGCAGTAAAGGCCGTTTCATCCAGAGAATGATTTGTACCGTTAACGCTGATGCCCGGTTCTGCAAGTCCTGTCAGGGAAGAAACGCGGTAGTCTTCTGCGGGAACGCTATAAGCAACAGCTAACTTTCCGCTTGTACAGGTTAGTGTGAGCACTTCACCTGAGTTGTTTTGGGTATTGATTTCAATCTCCATCGCACTGATGTTACCGAACCAGTTCCCCCATTGCTGGTCCTGGATAACGGCGTGTGCAGTGGTACTGAATAAAGCAGCGCTGAAAAGCAAGGTAGAGGTAGTCTTCAACATAGTTGTTCCTTTGTGAGTGTTTTATAAACGAAAAATGGTCTTCAGCTGGACAAAAGTCCATCTGATCGTATGCATTTGAGAGGGGATGAGATAATCGTTAATACAGATCGGTTTTAAGAAATCGATCGGCATTATCTATGGCGATACCGATCAATAATTAGAAATCAATAGAATTAATCTATCATTTATTTGATATCGATCGGCACAACAGATCGGTGTATTGAGGCACAACAGCATACTTAGCTGTTGTGCCTCAATAAGATGATATAGGCATGAAAAATAATAGGATGCTGACAGAGAGAATATGCTTACTTGATGTTTTTCTTATCCTTGATTTTACTCGCCGTTTTCACTATTGCGTCAAAACTGTCACTTACCATGCTTATCATCTGGTATGGAAAAGTATTTTTCAGGGAGGAAGGCTGCAAATATTTAATTACTATTCCACGGGGATTTATACCTTTTGGGCTACTCCCTGGTTGAGTTGGCTTCATAACTTTAACATTCTCATTTTTATAATTTTGATATGCTTCACCTGGTTCCACAATGCTCCCTATGTCATGTTCACTGTGCAGAGGCTGTGCTAAATCAGGGTTGAATTGATGAGTATTATTCTCAGACAAGAAATCCTTATAACCGTCCAGCCCTGGTCCCGAAGTTACAGATTTTGCTACACCATTTTCTTTTTCAGTTCCGTAGCGTTTTGATAACTTATTCTTTTTAGATGCAGCTGAGAGCCTGTACTTATGTAGTCCCCATGCTTTTTTGAATCGCTGAATAAATAAATCATCTTTTACGAATTTAAAAATATATGAAAATTTTACAGCCATGTATTTCTCATAAGCACCTGAGGGTCTTAATGCGGAAAGCATGTTACTGTTAGTTTCAGATGGAACATTTAAATAATCAGAATATGTGCCATCCGGATTTTTTCTTTTACCACGCATGTTACTCCTGTCTTTTTGTATGTATTCCCAAGCCCAATCACATTTCTTTTTCTCTTTTGGAGTCAGTGGAAAGTTATTACTTAAATAATAAAGATCGTCCCATTTATTTCGAATGCAATGCATCAAATTGAGTTTGTTTCTCAGAGTGGTAGGTGCGCGATCAAAAAAATCCTCAATTGCAACCATTCGTTCTTTATTATCCACAGGATAGGGATTTATCAGTAATCTCTTATACAAAAAGTCATGTCTGGCAGCAGTGTAATCAGTATTTCTTATTTTCCCGGCAATCTCAGGAATAAGTTGTAACTCACTGTTTGAGTCATGAACCATAGTTTTTATATACAACCATAAAAAATAGCATGCATCAGGAGATTTTTTTATCCATGAAAACTCAGCAGGGGGTAATTGAAGTGATTTAAAGTAATTAAAAGATGTGGAGTAAATCCCCTTAACAACTTTGTCCTTGATCAGTAAGAGGGCTTGATTAACAGCACTTGATGCGATTTCAACATTACTTCCAAATATATCACCTTCATTATAAACGCTTTTTGACGATCCTAACGTGCTAATAAGAACCGCAATATCTTTAGCGGAGAGATACCAAAGAAACAATCTGAGATCTCTTTTGTTCTTTATATTGACATAGTGAAGTGAGCTTTCCACAAATCCTTTCCTGTAAAGCACTAGAGCTTAGTTTCTGGTCAGTATACGACTCATGATTTCAGTAGTCAAAAAAGTAGAAAAATAATAGTTAAAAATGTAGTAGTTAAACAGCGCGAATCCAGCATTATAACTGACCTTAACAAGGTGTTTCACTACTGAAAAAATCATAAAACCACACTAGTTCGCACCATCAAAGTGGTACTCAACGGATAGTGTAAAGAATGCTGGTTTGACGGCAGGTAACAGACAGGATGTATCAATTAAAAAAACAGACGTATATGCAGAAGCAACACATAGACAGAAAAATGTAAAACGATACATATGCGACCTATGACATGAAAGGATGCCGCCCGGTGTCCTCCTGTTACATTCCCGGAGTCCTCTCATGAACACCATTGATATTCACAGCGACCAGATGGTTGATATGGCATTTATTGTTCGTTTTACTGGTATGACTGATAAATGGTTTTATAAATTAATTCAGGAAGGAAAGTTCCCGAAGCCAATTAAAATGGGGCGCAGTTCTCGCTGGTTGGAAAGTGAAGTAGTCATGTGGTTTAAAGAGAAAATTAACGAATCCCGCATTGAGTAAACTTACTCTTTTATCCTAAAACAATAATCACTAACTTTATACATACCTTTTAGTCTATCAAGGCTTACGCTTCCTGGATAAATGCCTTATTTTAATTAAGGTTCTTATTTTATTGGTGTTATCATTATTCACCCATCAGACATACCACCAGTAAAGCAATAGGAATGTTCCTGTGTGTATAAGTACATTTTAATCCTTAAAGCCACAATCACTTCGATGTATTGTGGTTATATTACGAATGTGAAAAAGATGAGCGAAATAGAGGGTATCTTCCAGAACTGTGCTGAGATTCATAACGAAAAGAATTCAATAATAATATCTGTAACAGACAACAGCATTAATATTGAAAAACTCCACCACACTTATGTGTTACTGAAAAAGATAATACGTAAAAAAACCTTCCCCTTTAGCATCTTGCTTAATAACTCAGGATACAAACAAACCAGTCGAACTATTGATGTTTTGGAGGTTATGCATCTGCTTGACCAGATACCTGATATGTTCCTGCAATTTCGTAAACTTCATCCACTAATCACCCGTTTCCAGCAAACCCTAAGCCGGTACGATTTTTATTGCAGAGTTTATAACGGTGCCATCACCAGGGTTGATTCGACGAATACTGCCGTGATGCTGAATAAGCTGGTAAGTGAATATCGTGACGAGGTGAATAAATCTGCTTTTAAACAAGACCTCAGAAAATACCAAAGAAATTCAATGAAGAATCTGAAAGGGGTGATGAATTATATTCAACATCTTTTTACCCGGCATGCAAGACTGTTGGTAATACGTCTGGACCTGGCCTGGGGAAAAGCACATTCAGGCAGCATTACCCCTGAAATAGCGAAACAACAGCGTCAGCAATTGCTGCGTAACATGAAACGAAACCGAATATTCAGACACGTTTTGGGCACGGTATGGAAACTGGAATATGGGCCTGACAGAGGCTTCCATTACCACACCTTATTCTTCCTTGACGGCAATAAATCCCGCTGTGGGATCAATATCTGCGAGCAGTTTGGCAAATACTGGGTTTCGGTTATTACAGAAGGGAAAGGCACGTACTTCAACTGTAATGTCAGACCTGAACGTTATGAGAAATCTGGCGTCGGGATGGTTAAGTATGACGACATCCTGAAGCAGGAAGGGCTACAACGTGCTGTGAACTATCTAACCAAAATAGATACCTTTGCACGCCTGGCGTTACCCGGCAACGTAAGAACTTTTGGACGAAGTGAAATTAAAGCATGCAACCTAAAGGGCAGGCGTGGACGGAGACGCGCTCAGCCATCGTAACCCCTTCCTGCACTAGCGCATGATACCTGTGTTTCTCGCAGGCATTTTTCATTTTCCAGGAGTTAATTATGTATAAACCTGTCTATGTGCCTTTTGCTGTTACACAACATGGCGAAAGGGTCGAACCGAAAACGGCGACACAAGACGATTACGATACTCTGCTCTGCGAATTCTGTAGGCTGAAAATCAGCGTGGTTATTGACGAACTTACTGGTGTAAAAAGTTTTGTTCATACGCCACTGCGACTGGAGGCGACAATGCGACTTACAACATGCCCCTACAACAAAACTGCAAGCAAGTTCGGCGATGGGCAGAAAGCAGAATACGGTCCCTTACCGCCAGTAAAACCCCGCCAACCTCCCCGCAATACAACGATACAAAACTGGCAGTGTTGCTGGTGCCATCTCTGTTGGAATGGTGAAAAAGTATGTCCGCAATGTGGCGAATGGATTTATACGCTTGAAGATAATCATTTATAAAAATGGTCAAGGGGGGCGTTAAGAACTGCGGAATAACGCCCTGGCTATGCTAACGAGCGCGTTGTTTTATTGGCTCAAAAAACATATCCCATAGATGCTCAGCCATACCTTCGTTAGTGAGCAAAGTATCCCTTGAGTATCCAGCACTAAACACTCCCATTGATGGGCGAAAACCAAGGATCTGGCCGTTATTGTCAATGGTTAAAATTTCATTGTAAGCATTGCCAATTACGCCATCCTGGCTATAACCGATATCACCCATCCCCATATTTCGTCCGCTATTACGCCAGATTGCACATTGACCGACTTTGCTCCCACCCATGTAGATCGCACAAGTGAAGGCGTCTGCGTCACGCTTATGAAAATCGATATCTAATCCAGCATGGCGTTTTTTGAGTTCAGCCAGCGATCCTTCAAAATAACGGGCGACATATTCAAAACCAGCACGGCAGGCACGATCCTTATCAAGATCGGTAAAACGCTTTGGCAGCGAAAGATTGCTGGAGCGAGGAGCCCAAACGATATCCGTTGCCTGGAGCATTGGGTTCTCTGGTGCAGGGGCATAAGTACTCTGCTGTGGTTTCTTCGCTTCCATATTAGCAATAGCGCGGGAGACTGCGTTGACGACCTGAACGTAGCCTTCATCATGGCTGGCAAACTTGGTTATGGGTTTACCATCAATTGTCGCTGCCATAATGCTGCCGAACGGTAACTGATGCCAAGCACACTCTCTTAAGATCACAGGAATGACAACAGCTTCCCCCCGTTTATGCCGCTCCAACGCATTGGCCATCTCTACTTGGTAACAATAATCAGAAGCGATAAAGTCACTGCTGACCAGCAGCAGGATGATATTTGCCTGCGAAAAGTAGTGGTCTATTTGGTTCTCAAACTCTTGCCCAGGAATGATACAACGATCGTGCCATGTGGTGATCTTGCCCATGCGCTTCAGAGGCGACAGATGCTTCTCAAGCTCATTGCGCAGCGCTTCGTCTGCATGAGAATAGGAAAAAACGAGAGTGGTCATAGCGCGTAAGATGCTCCGGTAGGGAAATGGAAAATACCGTTATTTTGCGCCGATAAGTGTAAAAGAGTAATCCCCCTTTGCCACAAGGTATTGATGCGGAAATCAGCCCTTCATCTTGGTATCGCTCTGACGTCAGGGTATGATCTCTGGCAATTTCCCCGATTTTACACAACCTGGACATCGAACCAGGCATAAATGATTTTTTGAGGTTTTGATGGACAACGCTGAACAGCAATTTCTGAACGATCTGGATACTAAGTTCTGGAAAGCCGCAGACAAGCTACGCGCCAATATGGACGCAGCCAACTACAAGCATGTGGTACTGGGGCTTATCTTTCTGAAGTATGTTTCAGATGCCTTTGACGCCCGTCAGAAGGAACTGAAAGGACTGTTTGAAGACAAGTCCAACCCGGACAACATTTACGCGCTGTCTCGTGACGATTACGACACGGAAGAGGCGTACCAGCAGGCGATCGCAGAAGAACTGGAAGTCCAGGACTATTACACCGAGAAAAACGTCTTCTGGGTGCCAAAGCTGGCTCGCTGGGAAACGCTTAAAACCAATGCTGCTCTGCCTGTAGGGACGGTTCTGGGGAAAGACGATAGCGGCAAAGATATCGTTATGACGTCAGTATCGAAGCTGATTGATATTGCTCTGGATACTATCGAAAACAGCAACCCGAAACTGAAAAACATCCTTAACCGTATCGGCCACTATCAGCTTGGCAATGACCTGTTAATCAGCCTGATTAACGTTTTCTCCGATACCCGCTTCAACGAGCCTGAATACAATGGCGTTAAGCTCAATTTGAAGAGCAAAGATATCCTCGGCCACGTTTACGAATATTTCCTTGGTCAGTTCGCACTGGCGGAAGGTAAACAGGGCGGTCAGTACTACACGCCAAAAAGTATTGTCACGCTGATTGTTGAAATGCTCCAGCCCTACAATGGCCGCGTGTATGACCCGGCGATGGGGTCTGGTGGGTTCTTTGTTTCCAGCGATCGCTTTATCGAAGCACACGCTGATGAAAAGCATTACAACGCCGCCGAGCAAAAGCGCAATATCTCCGTTTATGGACAGGAATCCAACCCGACTACCTGGCGTCTGGCTGCGATGAATATGGTGATTCGCGGTATTGATTTTAACTTCGGTAAACAGAACGCCGATACGTTCCTGAACGACCAGCACCCGGATCTGCGTGCTGATTTTGTTATGGCTAACCCACCGTTCAATATGAAAGAGTGGTGGAATGCGAAGCTGGAAGATGACGTGCGCTGGCAGTACGGTACACCACCGCAGGGTAACGCCAACTTTGCTTGGATGCAGCACATGATCCACCACCTGGCACCGAAAGGTTCGATGGCGTTGTTGTTGGCAAATGGTTCGATGAGCTCTAACAGTAATACAGAAGGTGAGATACGCCGTCAGATTATCGAAGCTGATTTGGTTGAATGTATGGTTGCTTTGCCGGGTCAACTCTTCACTAACACGCAGATCCCCGCTTGTATCTGGTTGTTGACGAAAGATAAATCTGGAGGTCATGGCAAAGCGCATCGTAAGGGTGAAGTCCTGTTTATTGATGCCCGACAGATTGGGTTTATGAAAGATCGCGTATTACGTGATTTCTCAACGGATGATATCAAAAAGATTGCCAATACTTTCCATGCCTGGCAGACGGATAAAGATTATGAAGATGAGGCCGGTTTCTGTTTTGCAGCCACACTGGACGATATAAAGAAAAACGATTTTGTACTGACGCCTGGGCGATATGTCGGTGCTTCCGAGCAGGAAGAAGAAGATGAGCCGTTTGCGGAGAAAATGACGCGACTGACGGCGCAGCTAAAAGAACAGTTTGAAAGCAGTGTGAAACTTGAAACGCAGATTAAGGCAAACCTTAAGGGACTTGGTTATGAATGCTAATTGGGAGATAAAAAAACTTGGAGACATAATAACATTACAGAGGGGGCATGATCTTCCTTCTCAGATTCGAACACATGGTCAAATACCAATTATGGGATCCTCAGGGGTCACTGGTTATCATAATCAATTCAAAGCGAAAGGCCCCGGAGTAATTATCGGACGCAGCGGTAATTCCATGGGGCAGGTTTCTTATGTCTCAGAAAATTACTGGCCTTTGAATACTTGTCTTTATGTTACTGATTTCAAGGGTAACTGCCCAGAGTTTATTTATTACTTTCTTAAACAAATAAATTTTGAACAGTTTAATTCTGGAAGCGCCCAGAAATCTTTGAATAGAAATGCTGTTTACCCTTTCGAAGTTAAATTCCCTACTTCCTACAAAACTCAGTCAGAAATTGCATCAATTCTCTTTGCTTTAGAGAATAAAATAAATTTAAATCAAGATATTAACCAAACCCTCGAACAAATGGCACAAGCCCTGTTCAAAAATTGGTTTGTTGATTTTGAACCAGTAAAAGCTAAAATTGCGATACTGGAAGCGGGTGGTTCGCAGGAAGAGGCAATGCTTGCTGCTATGGCAGCAATCTCTGGAAAAGATGCTGATTCTTTGGCTATTTTTGAGCAAGAGCATCCTGAGAAATATGCTGAACTTAGAGATACAGCGGAGTTGTTCCCATCGGTAATGCAGGAAAGTGAATTAGGGATAATTCCTGAACAATGGAATGTTGAGAGCATCAAGTCATTAACTTTGATACTTTCCAAAGGAACAACCCCAGCCAAAAAAGATATCATCCTAGATGAACCTCAAGTAATAAATTTCTTAAAGGTTAAGGATATAAGTAACAATGGAGAAATTAATTCATCCGGACTAGATAAGGTTTCAAAGAGAGTTCATGAAAATTTATTGAAACGCTCTATATTAAAAGAAAATGATATACTTTTCTCAATAGCCGGAACTATTGGAAGAGTGAGTGTTGTAACCGCAGACATACTTGATTGTAACTGCAATCAGGCCATTGCATTTGTTAGGTTAGAACAGCCTTCATCACATTTACATTTAGTTCGAATGAATTTATTATCTTCACGAATTCAACAAGAAGTCGAATCCAAGCTAGTGCAGGGTGTTCAGGCTAATCTAAGTTTGACATCATTGGGTAATTTGAAAATTATTCTACCATCAAATGATATACTGAATGTTTTTGATGGAGTTATCGCGCCGATTTGGGAAGAGCAACTTTCAATTAATAGACAAAGTAATTACTTATCTCAACTCCGTGACACTCTACTCCCCAAACTCCTCTCCGGTGAAATTACGTTACCGGAAGCCGAGGAAATAGCCAAGGAAGCTGACTATGTTTAAAGTCGATCAGCCCAGCAATAGCCTGCAACCGCTTCAGGAAACCACCTTCACTAACGCGGGTTTCACCGAACGCTACCACTTACAGGAATGGTTGGCGAAGCATCCGCAGGCATTGACCCGCAGCAGCGATGATGAATTACTTATTATTCAGAAAGAGTTTGCCGGGTTTGACGACACCAAAGAGCGACTCGATCTGCTGGCGATCGACAAAGACGGTAATCTGGTGATCATCGAGAACAAGCTCGACGATTCCGGGCGCGATGTCGTCTGGCAGGCACTTAAATATGCGGGTTACTGCGCCAATTTGCGCAAAGAACATATCGTTGAGATCTTCCAGCGTTACCTCGATCAGAACGATCCAGAAGAAACCCGCCCAGCCTCTGATGTGCTGGCAGAATTCCTCGAACATGAAAGCCTGGATGAAGTGCAAATTAACCAAAGCCGTTCCCAGCGCGTGATGATGGTTGCGGCAAATTTCCGCAAGGAAGTTACCAATACTGCGCTCTGGCTGATGCAGTTCAATATCCGTATCCAGTGCTTTAAGGTCACGCCTTACCGTTATGGAAATGATGTATTCATCGATATCCGCCAGGTTATTCCCACACCGGAAGCCGAATCCTACATGATCGGTATGGCGCAAAAAGAAGCGGAAGAACAGTCAACCAGCGGTGAGCTGAAACAGAGCCAACGCCTGCGCAAGGCTTTCTGGACTCAGATGCTGGAGAAATTTCATGCCAGCGACTGTACGCTGTATAACAACATCAGCCCGTCTATGGATCACTGGTTATGTGCAGGCTCCGGCATAAGTGGTATGCCGTATAGCCTAATATTCAGCAAGAAGGAAATCCGCGTAGAATTATGGATTTCGCGAGCATCGGCAGACATCAACACCATGGCGTTGAACTGGCTTGAACAACACCGCACATCTGTCGAAGAGGTATTCGGCAACCCACTGGAGTGGCTCTCGCTACCTGGTAAAAAAGCCTGTCGTATTCAATACCGCCAAAAAATAGATGGTTTCCAGCAGGAAAATTGGCCGCAAATGATCGACTGGCTGGTGGAACATATGACCCGTTTTGAGAATGCGCTTTCGCCGTATCTGCCACAGCTTAACCAGTTGATCAAACAGACCTTTAACGGGCATGATGAAGCTGAAATTACCACTGAAGAAGCCGAACACGTATAACACAGGACGTTACCGATGCTAACTGAAGACGACTTAGAACAGCTTTGCCTGGGCTGGTTTGCAGAACAAGGTTGGGAAATTCATCACGGGCCGGATATTGCCCCTGATGGCAGTAATCCGCAACGCGCCAGCTATCATGATGTGTTCCTCACGCCCGTGTTGACCTCCTGCCTGCAAAAAATCAACCCGCACCTGCCTACTGACGTCTTCGAACAGGTCATCTCCCGTATTACTCGCGCTGAAAGCCCGGATCTGATTGCCAGTAACAAAGCCTTTCATCACTGGTTGCTGGAAGGAGTTCCGGTACAGTACCGTCGCGACGAAGAACTTATCCACGACCACGCGCTGCTGGTGGATTTTAGCCAGCCACAAAACAACCGTTTTATGGTGGTCAATCAAATGACTATCAGCGGAACGAAACAGCCTCGTCGCCCGGATATCATCTGCTTTATTAACGGAATACCGCTGGCTGTTGTGGAACTAAAAAGCCCTATCGATGACAAGGTAGATATCTGGGATGCGTACCACCAGTTACAGACCTATAAAGACGAAATATGTGACCTGTTTATCAGCAATGAAGCGTTGATTGTCAGTGATGGTTATCTGGCGCGAGTGGGTTCCATGACCGCCACGGAAGAACGTTTTATGCCGTGGAAAACCATCAGTAATGAAAATGATAAGCCGTTGCTGGAATGGCAACTGGAAACTATGGTACGGGGTTTCTTCAACCGGGAATTGCTGCTCGACTATATCCGCTATTTCGTTCTGTTTGAAAATAACGACGAAAGGCTAATTAAGAAAATAGCTGGTTATCACCAGTTCCACGCGGTGCGTGAGGCCGTGCAGGCGACGATTGTCGCTTCTACCGGTAAGCAACTGGCCCTGCACAGCAACATTCAGCCAGGCAGTAAGAAAGCAGGCGTGGTCTGGCATACGCAGGGGTCCGGTAAAAGCATCTCCATGTGTTGCTATGTCGGCAAACTGCTGCAACAGCCGGAGATGGGCAACCCGACGATTGTGGTTGTGACCGATCGTAACGATCTGGACGGCCAGCTTTACGGTACATTCTGCCAGGCACAGGAGCTGCTCAAGCAAATGCCTGTACAGGCAGATGACCGTGAAACATTGCGTGATCTGCTTGCAACTCGCGATGCTGGCGGCATTATCTTTACCACCGTGCAGAAGTTCTCCCCGGAAGAAGGGGAAAACGCCCATCCGATTCTCAACGGACGCAGCAATATCGTTGTTATTTCCGATGAAGCACACCGCAGCCAGTACGGCATGAAAGCCAACCTGGACCGTAAAACCGGAGTCTATAAATACGGTTACGCCAAACATATGCGCGATGCGCTGCCTAACGCCTCGTTTCTGGGATTCACCGGAACACCGGTTTCGGCAGAGGATCGCGATACCCGCGCTGTATTTGGTGATTACGTCTCAATTTACGATATTCAGGATGCGGTGGACGATGGAGCAACGGTGCCTATTCACTACGAATCCCGGCTGGCGAAACTCGATCTCAATCATGAAGAACTGGCGGCGCTCTCCGATCAAGTTGATGAGCTGATTGAAGATGATGAGCTGGACCTGCGTGAAAAAACCAAAGGTGAATGGAGCCGTCTGGAGAAACTGGTTGGTGCAAAACCACGGCTTCAACAGGTTGCCGCCGATCTGATCACTCATTTTGAGAAGCGCAATACCGTAATGGACGGCAAGGCGATGATTGTCGCGATGAGCCGAGAAATCTGCGTCCATCTTTACGATGAAATTATCGCGCTACGCCCGGAGTGGCACAATGACGATCCTGAAAAAGGACAAATCAAAATCGTGATGACCGGTACAGCGTCCGATAAGGCAATGCTGCAACCGCATATCTACAACAAGCGAACTAAAAAGCGGCTAGAGTCACGCTTCAAGAATGTGAACGATCCGCTGAAGCTGGTGATTGTGCGCGATATGTGGCTGACTGGCTTCGACGCCCCCTGCTGTCACACTATGTATATCGACAAGCCAATGCGCGGACATAACCTGATGCAGGCCATTGCCCGCGTCAACCGGGTATTTAAAGATAAACCCGGCGGTCTGGTGGTTGATTACATTGGAATCGCCAATGAACTGAAATTGGCGCTGAAAACCTATACCGATGCAAATGGTAAAGGCGATGCGACCATCAACGCTGAAGAAGCGCTGGCAATCATGCTGGAAAAGCTGGACATCATCCACGGTATGTTTGCCAAAACAGCAACGTCAGCGGGTTTTGACTACACCGGCTTTGAAGCTCACGCACAAAAGCTGTTGGTGCCTGTTGCAAACTACGTGCTCGGCCTTGAGGACGGTAAGAAGCGTTTTGTTGATAACGTACTGGCAATTACTAAAGCCTGGTCGCTTTGCTGTACACTGGATGCGGCTCAGCCTTATAAGCTGGAGATTGCTTTCTTGTCTGCAGTGAAGGCCGCTATCAGTAAATTCACCAGCGTGGACAAAAAAATAAGCCAGGCCGAGAAGAATTCTGCGCTGAAACAGATTCTGGATAATGCCGTTATTGCTAACGGCGTGGATGATATTTTCACGTTGGCCGGGCTGGATAAGCCCAATATTGGCTTACTTTCTGATGAGTTTTTGCAGGAAGTCCACGATATGCCATATCGCAACCTAGCGGTAGAGTTGCTGGAAAAACTGATTAATGATGGTATCCAGTCCCGCACTAAAAATAACGTAGTGCAGGAGAAGAAGTATTCTGAACGTCTTCAGGCCGTGCTGATTAAATACAACAACCGGGCTATTGAGACGGCGCAGGTGATTGAAGAGCTTATCCAGATGGCGAAGGACTTTCAGTCCGCAATGGCGCGTGATGATGCACTTGGCCTGAATCCTGACGAGATCGCCTTCTACGACGCACTTGCAGAAAATGAAAGCGCCGTCCGGGAGTTAGGGGATGAAGTACTTAAGAAACTGGCGATAGAAGTGACGCTGAAGCTGCGCCAATCCACTACCGTTGACTGGCAGGTACGGGAAAGCGTTCGTGCAAGGTTGCGTATCTTGGTTCGCCAGACTCTGCGTCGGTATAAGTATCCGCCAGATAAAACGCCGGGTGCGGTGGAGTTAATTTTGAAACAAGCGGAAGTTATTTCGAATCATTGGACGATGTAACAAGTTTAAATTTCTGTCAGGAGCATGTTATAAGGAAATAGTAGTATGGCCAAAATGATTCCGGCATTCGGACCCATTGATAATGATAGTTATGGAGAAAAAACGGTCTATACCCTGTTAAAAGAAGGGTTGTCCGATGATTTCACCGTGATTCATAGTCTCCCGTGGTTGAGTTCGGCGGCTCGGCATTTGGGTATGAAATTACCTCCAAGTGGAGAAATAGATTTTCTTGTTCTCCATCGTATCTATGGTGTTTTGGTTTTAGAGGTAAAAAGTGGGATATATCGTGTAGATGGCCCTATTTTTGTACATATCAAAACAAATACTAAAGTAGATGTGGTTAAGCAAACACGTAACAATGTCCATGGATTAGCCCGTTGGTTAGGGGGAGCAACAACGTTACGGTTGCGCATTGGTTATGGTTTTATTTTTCCTGATAGCTATTTCGATGATAAAGTTATAAATGCAGCAATGGTCGATGCGTCTGTCAGACCATTTAGAAGAATATTCATTGATAAAAGCCAACTCCCGGAAATTGCAAAGTATACTATTGATATAATGCAATACTGGAAACATGCATTAGAAAATAATCCTTTGGGGAGTGAGAAACTTCAATTAATAATAAAATTTCTATGCCCAGATTTTGATGGCACTCCTGACTGGGGGACCCGGATTATTTATGATAACCAACTCTGGTTAAGACTCACACATGAACAAATCAAGGTCATTGAACTTTTGTCAGAATATCAACGATTTGTTGTATCTGGATGGCCTGGAACAGGAAAGACCCTGATTGGGATTGAATTCACCAGGCGGTTGGTTAAAGAACAAAAAAAAGTTTTATTTATTACTTTCAATAACCGCCTGTCTGAATATATTCGGCAACAAACTCCTGATTCATTATGCGACGTTTTTACCTGGCACAAACTCTGTCATCAGGCTCGTAGTAGATTAGCTCTGCCTCCCGAGACGCCAACAGGCTGGTTTGAATCAGGATGCTGCGAGGATTTGCGTAGTGCATTAAATAAAAATAAGCTAAAAGATTATGATGCTTTAATTATTGACGAAGCACAGGCGTTACATTCTTCATGGTTGGAAACTTTATTTTGTTGGTTTGAAAATAAAAAGATTATTGCATTTTGTGATGAAACACAAACGTTCTCTTTTGAAAAAGGGGCGAATCACGCTGATCTTCAAAAGATTATTAACTCCCAATTTTCCTTCAACTTAACTATTGTGTTAAGATGCCCCAAAGCCGTTACTGATTATTTAATGGCTATCAGGCCCTCTTCATATCAAATTACTTCCCCCAGGAATAACGAACCAGATACGTTAAAGGAATTAGTTGTAAGCGATCCATATGCCACACTGCTTGATGAAATCTTACGACTGAAAAAAAGTTCTGTGCCATCTGATGAAATTACAGTCCTTGTTCCTACTGATTTAGTGAAAAAGTTTCTTCAGGACGACATGAAAACTTTTGATATAAATATTGAAACTGTATCTCGTTTTCGTGGTATGGAGTCACCTGTTGTTATTACTCTGGATTCCTCAAATATGGAGGATGCTCAATTGTTTTGTGCTTACTCAAGAGCCACGACTGTTTTTATTGCAATTTATGACTCGGAGAAATTAGCATGGAGACAAAATCATAATTTTTTACAACAGTTGATTAATAAAAAAGAAACCCAGAGAGCAATTACCGAAGCCAAACATAACTCCTCATCCAAAGTTCTTATGGCTAATTTTTTCAGAAAAGGGGACCTGAAACTTAACAGTGTAAAATTAGCATGGTCAGAAGATCTTTATTCATGGCTTATTGAGTTTGATGCAGACAATTCACCAGCGGAAACATGGGTTGATTACTTATACTCTCATTATACTTGGCCGATAATATATTGGTCCGTAAACTCACGAAGAGTTGTTTATTACATTACAAATCAACAATTCGAATTAAACACATTAGGTGTAGGGACAAGCTTATCAATAAAAAATTGTGCCATATGTGAAAAGATGATACCTTTTGATTCTGAGAATAATTGTTTGCTTTGCAATAAGAAAACTAAAGAATCGTCACCAACCAGACATGAAATTAATGAAATTCGCGAGTTTGATTTAACAATCTCTCAGGGCAATTTTAATTCAGCTGTTCAAAAAGAAAAGAGACGACTATTACCCATACCGTTAGCGGCGGCTAGTGCCCGAAGAGTGGCATTTGAAAAGTCATATAGAAATAAAGTACTAAGCGAATCATTACCTGGCGGAAAACTTCTCTACAGAAGTGCATTAGCTTTTATACAGGCTTGGGTTGCGTTATTACCACCAGATAAAACACTAGTATTGGATGAGATAACAGACGCGCTACGTAAACGCTATATTAATCTTGAGCAATTAGGTCGCGCTGAATTACGGAATGCTATAGCCTGTGCACTGTCAACTTGCTACAATAAAAAGCATCTTATTAAAGTTGAAAAAGGGAAATATTCACCTATTGACGACTAATAACTCTTATATAACTTTATTTAAAGTTGGGATGGACATGTCTTCTATGAGACTTTTTTCTCGGCGGTGTAGACAATACAAAAGTTCTAAAGGCGCTTAAGCCACACATTTTCTTTAAAGATCAGTATGTGCATTTGATGGTGGCTATAAGCTCCTTATGACAGTAACTCTAAACGTGCAGAATGTGAAACATCGTATATTGTCGTAGTCATCAAGGCTAAATTGTATTAGCTCAAAATTGACTTAGCAGTTTTCACCGGCAGCACACAAGCAAACCTGACGGTCAGCTTCGAGCGTTCGGCGGACATGGTAATGCTCCCAACTTACTGATGTAGTGTATGATGGTGGTATTTAGGTACTCCTGTGGCTTCCATTTCCGTCTGTTGTCCCTCCTGCTCCGCTGCTGAAGGCGTGGTGCGTAACGGCAAAAGTACTGCTGGGCATCAGCGTTATATCTGCACTCACTGCCGTAAAACATGGCAACTCAGTTTTCAACGAATTGTCTTGTAAACGACTCTGTTTTTCAATTCAATTTCCAATTTCGATAACTGGTCACTCACTCTTTTAGAAAGAACCTTATAGTCTTCAGTAACCTGCTCCTGACTCTTGTTTGCAAGGAAAAATAAGGTACCTGACATCTCTTTCAACAAGAGAATAGCGCGATCAGTATTACTGAGATTATTGTTATTAGACCACCGTTCTATGGCTTTCTCGGTTAGACTTAATAACGGCTCACGGAATAATCCTGAACCATTGACTACTTTCAATGCTTCTCTTTGAGCTTTGATTCTATTACTAAACTCACTCATATTTGCCACCAATTACTTTTATTATTTCTCGCATCCAAGACTCAATTAGGCTTAATTGAGTCTTGACTTTTTTAATGTCATCAGCATTCAGGATTTCACCAGTACCTCTGGTACAAAGCACTCTGGCCCTTTCTAATAATTCATAGGTCAAATCACAAATTGGTATGCTATGAATGCCCAAATTACGTGCGGAATTTCGCGAAAAATCAGGCCTTACATTGTAATCTAAAGAAAAACATGTCGCAAAATTTCGTATCGACAAAAACACTGAAGATAGATCAAAGATCTCTGTAAGGTCAGATGTTTCAATCGAATTTTTAGCGCTAATAAATATCTCTAGAAACTTTTCACAATCAGCCAAGCCTGAATTATAGTTACTCGGTTTACCTAAACTCCGCAAATAATCAATGTTATCGGGTGAATAAATAATCTTGGATTCCAAAAAAAGATGCCAAGCGAATGGATTACCTTCTTTCCAGAGTTCATTTATCCGTTCATACGAGTAAATCGAGTAATCTCTCGGATTAAATCTTTCATCCCGACCACTGACAATAGCTAACATGTCGATGTCTGAAAATGAATCAACCTCTCCGCGACATATCGAACCAAAAGCATAGATATGCATAATTATCGCCTATTAAACCGTTTAATTATTATGGACATAAAGAAACCAAACATAATTAGTCTTACTAGAACGACTATTGTCAAAAACGATGTTGAATACTCAGGGAGTTGTAATGTCCCTAAAAATAGCTGTGGGGACATTGCTAACGCGTCAAAATATGAGCTAAGTAGTTTGGGATCACCATAGTTAAGAACGTGATGCAAAGCTATGATGCACAGAATAACAATAACAGCCCTGCATAATTTAAAAACAGACTCTCCGTTTCCCCAAATAAGATCTAACGCCTTAAACTCAAACCATTCGCCAAAGATTTTAAAGCGGTCAAGTCCTTTATATTTCTTTCGGTAATAAGATTCTTTGGATTTCCATGCTTTATGAAGGTGCTCTCCTGTAGCCTGTAGTTCGATTGCTATGGCTTTATTTGCTGATTTTGAATCACCTATTTGCTGATAATTCAAACGTAAAGATCGCGCAAACTTGAGCTTAAGGTTGTCCAGTCCAGGACACCCATTTTCGAGAATGTCATTATCAATGTGGGTCTTATCAAAAGTGGCATAGTCAAATTTGCAGCCACTAAAGCTTGACCCTATTAAGTTGCAATTTAAAAATCTGCAACCAGTAAAGTCACAATCCTGAAAACTACAGTTTCTGATGTAAGCAGCATCAAAAATACAGTAGCTGAAGTTAACATTTTTAAATTGAATATTTAATGCAACTAATCTTTCAAATAATTTATTAACAAACTTATCCTTGGCTACTACAGAGTCAAATCTTTTGTCTGACAGCTTTTCTCTTCCGCTATCTTTTATCATTTTTTTCTCTATAAGCTAATAGACTAATTTTCTTGAATTATAATGCTTTTTTGGGCTGATTTGAAGCCATGCTGACCTACTATAGCAACGACCGTTTCTGGCACAGAACTGCCTGACAGATTAGGTTTGATCTCTGTGCAATAGATGTGTAAGGTCAAATCTAAGCTAATACAGCTGAATAGTTTGTATACTACATGCAAAATAACTGCCCTACCCCAGATCAATACACTCCTCTGAATACCTCTTCCCTATGCCACTCCACAAACTGCTCGCCCGGATAATTTTCTTTAACCGGTGGCAACGCAATCGCCTTTCCCGCAAAATCCCAAAACAGCCGCTGTACCACCCCACCACCATTTACCGCGCCTGAAACCATCACACGCATGTTTTCATCCAAACCAATCGAACCACGATCAAACGCTTTATGGTGGATTGCGCACAATGCCAGGCCATTAGGTACTTCACAAGGGCCATGGTGCTGCTTCCATCTGATATGGGCAGCTTCCAGAGCAATCGGCGCATTATCGTGGCGCATGTTAAAGCCGCAGATCGCGCACTGATAATTGTAAGCACGTAGCACCATCTGGCGGAACTTCGGATCGCGTTGACGGAGAGAGGTGCGAATATCAAAACCCATCTCGTCAGCGATATCTTCCTGAATACTAGCCGGGAAATGCGCCTCCAGGAGCTGCTGCGCCAGCGTATCAATTAACCTGTGATTTTTTGCCACCAACGCAAAATTATCGGCATCAAATCCACCCGCGACATTATATTCGATGAGTTCACGTCGGGGCGGCTGGCGGCTACCATTGGTTGAGCACAGTTCCGCGTTTTGTAGTTCCCAGAAGCCATCGCCCTTCAGACGCCAGAACGGCATGTCCGGGCGCTGGTCACGGCGCTGCGGTCCATAACGTTCCAGGAGATCCAACAGGGGTTCGTAGATTTCAGAACCATAGTTAAACAGGCGATCGTGACCCTGCCGATAGTGTGAGAGGACGTGCAGCAGCAATAATGGCTTATGTGGCGCACGCTGTTCGCCTTTGCGCCAGATAGTAATATTTGATATCGCTTGCTTTAGGGTTTTGTCAGAGGTCATTACATTGAAGAATTCATGAGCACATATTTGCGATGATGCTCGCAACTATATGTACATTCAAGGCATTATTGCAGACATCTTTTTTGTCTAGCGGATGGAATTTTGATAACAACGGTAAAAAAATACAGTGACCAACCAGTCCTAATTGAGCTGGTTGGTCGCTTTAATTTAAACATCAACTGAGAAATAAAGGCATTCAACTCACTCTCCATTCCCCCGGTTGATCTTCGCATAGTCAAACGGCGTAATTCCCTTCTCCCGATTCGCATCCAAAAAATCCGCCCACCACTGCAACATCAGCTTGCGCTCATCCAGATGTTCCGCTTTATGGATATACGCTGCCCGCACCGAGTTACGTTCCATATGGCTCATCTGCCTTTCCACCGCATCTTTCGACCATAGTCCTGACTCAATTAACGAACTACAGGCCATCGTACGAAAACCGTGACCACAAACTTCAACTTTAGTGTCATAACCCATAACCCGCAGAGCACTGTTGACCGTGTTCTCACTCATGGGCTTGCGCGGATCGTGATCGCCAATGAAAATCAACTCGTGTTCCCCGCAAAACTGTTTTATCTGCTTCAGGATTGCCAGCGCCTGCTTTGAAAGCGGCACCAGATGAGGTGTACGCATCTTTGATCCTCGCTGAGAATGTTTCACGCCGGGAATAGGCTCTCGCTCAGGCGGGATGGTCCACATTGACGTTTCAAAATCGATCTCTGACCAGCGAGCAAAACGCAGCTCACTGGACCGAATAAAGATAAGCAGGGTAAGTTCCGTTGCCCAACGGGTTAGCGGCCTGCCAGTGTAACCATCTATTTTCTGGAGTAACTCAGGGATACGCTTTAACTCCAGCGCCGGACGATGCTGTCGATTACTGGAAGCAACCGCCCCCGCCATCTCTTGCGCCGGGTTGTAATCAATTAACCCGCTTTGCACTGCATAACGCATGATGGCCGTGGTACGCTGTTGAAGACGAGAGGCCACCTCAAGACGTCCAGACATCTCTACGGCTTTAATGGGAATTAACAGATCGCGAGTACCCAATTCAGCGATGTTGCGAGTACCAATTGCCGGGAAGATATTGTCCTCCAGGCTCTTTTTTACGCGATTAGCATGATCTTCCGACCATTTTTGGTTGGTCACGAGCCACTCTCTGGCAACCTTCTCGAAAGTAATAATCTCTTTCGCCTGCTCTTCTTTCACAGCACGTTTATGCTCACGAGGATCGATACCAGCAGCTACCAGCTTTCTGGCCTCTTCCCTTTTCTTCCTGGCATCCGCCAGCGAAACATCCGGGTAAACGCCGAACGCCATCAAATGTTGTTTACCACCAAAACGGAAACGAAATCGCCAATACTTTGAACCACCAGGTTTTACCAGTAAGGACATGCCGTCACCGTCAACAAGTGAATACTCTTTATCCTCAGGTTTCGTAGAACGAACTTTAGTATCCGTTAGGGCCATAATGGTCCTCCTTCCATTGGTATCTCGTGAGTATACAAGCAATATCGAATCGGCAAATATACTCATTAGTATACTCACAAGCTTGTTGATGTGGGTTGACTCAGGTTGACTTCAGTTGAGGAGAAATGCTGAAAAATCCTTGTGTAGCGCGGATTTCAGGCATAAAAAAAGACCTCAGTTGAGGTCCATTTACATGCTTTTGGTGCCGAAGGCCGGACTCGAACCGGCACGTATTTCTACGGTTGATTTTGAATCAACTGCGTCTACCGATTTCGCCACTTCGGCACTGAAGAGGTATGCGGAAAACGTTGTGGATTATACCTGTAGCACGCAACCATGCAAGCGCTAGCGTGTGTCTTCTCCGTTAAGTGTCGAAAAAATCAGCATACATCCATCCCGCGCTCTTCTTAATCCCCCCTTCTGCAAAGCGACGCCGTTTCCCATGCTCTACACTTTTTTATTCAACACCACACTGAGGGAAACACGATGTCGATGATTAAAAGCTATGCCGCAAAAGAGGCGGGCAGCGAACTCGAACTCTTTGAATACGATGCAGGCGAACTCAAGCCGGAAGATGTCGAGGTGCAGGTCGATTACTGCGGTATCTGCCATTCCGATTTGTCGATGATCGACAACGAGTGGGGATTCTCTCAGTATCCACTGGTTGCCGGACATGAGGTGATTGGTCGCGTGGCCGCCCTCGGTAGCGCGGCGCAGGCGAAAGGCCTGAAGATCGGCCAGCGCGTGGGGATTGGCTGGACGGCGCGCAGCTGTGGTCACTGCGATGCTTGTATCAGCGGTAATCAGATCAACTGCCTGGAAGGAGCGGTGCCCACCATTCTTAATCGTGGCGGCTTTGCCGAGAAGCTGCGCGCAGACTGGCAGTGGGTGATCCCGCTTCCAGAAAGCATCGATAGTGAATCCGCCGGTCCGCTGCTGTGCGGCGGTATCACGGTGTTTAAACCGCTGCTGATGCACCACGTCACTGCCACGAGCCGCGTTGGGGTGATCGGTATTGGCGGACTGGGACATATCGCTATCAAGCTGTTGCATGCAATGGGATGTGAAGTCACCGCGTTCAGCTCTAACCCGGCGAAAGAGAAAGAAGTGCTGGCGATGGGTGCCGATAAAGTGGTGAACAGCCGCGATCCGCAGGCATTAACGGCGCTGGCAGGCCAGTTCGATCTCATTATCAACACCGTCAATGTCGATCTCGACTGGCAACCCTACTTCGAAGCGCTGGCTTACGGCGGCAACTTCCATACCGTCGGCGCGGTACTGAAGCCGCTGCCGGTCCCTGCCTTCACGCTGATTGCCGGCGATCGCAGCGTCTCCGGTTCGGCGACTGGTACACCGTATGAACTGCGTAAGCTGATGAAGTTTGCCGGACGCAGCAAGGTCTCGCCAACCACCGAACTGTTCCCGATGTCGAAAATCAACGAGGCAATCCAGCACGTTCGCGACGGTAAAGCCCGCTACCGTGTGGTGCTGAAAGCCGATTTCTGACAGTCTGACTCAGCGCTTCTCAACTCAGAGTGAGGTGCTGAGTCGCTCTCGTGCCTGGCGAAACGCCAGAACCGCCTGTTGGCACTGCGCCGTCACATTCTCAATGTCATGATTAATGTCGATACGCGCAATATCGGCTTCCTCCGCCAATGGACACTCCAGCGCCTCAAACTGACTTTTCAGCAAACCGACCGGCATAAAATGCCCTGCCCGACGCTGCATCCGTTCCAGGATAATATCGTAGTCGCCATCCAGCCAGAGAAAATGCACGTTAGGACTGCCCTTACGTAAAAAATCGCGATACTGCTTTTTTAATGATGAGCACACAATAAACCCGGTCTCATTCTTTTTATACAGACTATAAGATGCATCATTTAAGCGTTCTAACCACGGCAGTCTGTCTTCGTCGGTTAATGGTATTCCCTGGGACATTTTATCAATGTTTTTGGCAGGATGGAGATCGTCACCATCAATAAACTTCGCCGATAATAATGCCGCCACCTTACTACCAATTAACGATTTACCACTTCCTGAAACGCCCATCAAAATATAGCTTTCCCCGGCCATGTAAAACCCTCTGCGTCATATTTCATGGCGCGATATTACGCCTGCACAATCGGCAATTTCACGCTTTTTTGTTTCCATAGATGAGAATTATAAAGCGCATCACGTTATGCGTAACATTGTAGTGTAACAATTTTCCAGTGTGATCTAACTCACAAATAAGGACAATTAAAACCGCTTAAATGCACCGGAGATGAAGACCTGACCCAGTGAGGCATTTATGGAAGTGAAAACTCAATCCTGCGTTGTCGCGGGTAAGCGCTCTGTTGCCGTAACACAACAGAATATCGAATGGAATAATAAAGGCACGCTCGTAAAAATAACCCGCGGAGGAATTTGCGGCTCCGACTTACATTATTATCAGGAAGGTAAAGTCGGTAATTTTACCGTCAAAGCACCGATGATTTTAGGCCATGAAGTTATTGGTAAAGTGGTCCATAGCGATTCAGAAACATTACGCGAAGGGCAGTCGATTGCCATTAATCCGTCTAAACCATGCGGTCATTGTAAATACTGTCTTCAACATGAAGAAAACCAGTGCACTGAAATGCGCTTTTTTGGCAGTGCGATGTATTTTCCGCACGTCGACGGCGGCTTTACCCAGTTTAAAACGGTCGATACCGCCCAGTGTATTCCTTACCCGGAACAGGCGGACGAAAAGGTCATGGCCTTTGCTGAACCGCTGGCCGTTGCCATCCATGCTGCGCATGAGGCTGGCGATCTCCAGGGTAAGAAAGTGTTTATCTCCGGCGTCGGCCCCATCGGTTGCCTGATCGTCAGCGCGGTGAAAACGCTGGGTGCAGCGGAAGTGGTCTGTGCCGATGTCAGCCCCCGTTCGCTATCGCTGGCTCAACAAATGGGCGCGGATACGCTGGTTAATCCCCAGCATGACGCGCTCGACCAGTGGAAAACGGAGAAGGGCTATTTCGATATCAGTTTCGAGGTCTCCGGTCATCCCTCCTCCATTACCACCTGTCTGGAAGTCACCCGCGCAAAAGGGGTGATGGTGCAGGTTGGTATGGGTGGTGCCGTTCCGGACTTCCCGATGATGATGCTGATCGGCAAAGAGATCGCCCTGAAAGGCTCGTTCCGCTTTACCACCGAATTTAATACCGCAGTCTCCTGGCTGGCACATAACGTTATCGATCCGCTGCCGCTACTGAGTGCGGAATATCCGTTTACCGACCTGGAACAGGCGCTGATTTTCGCCAGCGACAAAACCCAGGCGGCAAAAGTTCAGCTCGTCTTTGAGAATGAAAAATAAGGAATAACATCATGAACGATCTTTTTTCACTGGCAGGTAAAAATATTCTGATCACCGGCTCCGCCCAGGGGATCGGTTATTTGCTGGCAACGGGTCTTGGTCAGTATGGTGCGCAGATTATCGTCAACGATATTACGTCAGAGCGGGCAGAAGCCGCGGTTGCTAAACTGCAGCAGGAAGGGATCCGTGCCGTTGCCGCTCCTTTTAACGTGACGCATAAACAGGATATTGACGCCGCAATTGATCATATCGAAAAAGATATTGGCCCGATTGATGTGCTGGTCAATAACGCCGGGATCCAGCGCCGCCACCCATTTACCGAATTCCCTGAGCAGGAATGGAACGACGTGATCGCCGTTAACCAGACCGCCGTGTTCCTCGTCTCCCAGGCGGTAACCCGCCGAATGGTGGAGCGCCAGGCCGGGAAAGTGATCAACATCTGCTCAATGCAAAGTGAACTGGGTCGCGACACCATCACCCCGTACGCCGCCTCGAAAGGTGCGGTGAAGATGCTGACTCGCGGTATGTGCGTTGAACTGGCGCGCCATAACATCCAGGTTAACGGCATCGCACCGGGGTACTTCAAAACGGAAATGACTAAAGCGCTTGTGGAAGATGAAGCCTTCACCTCATGGTTATGCAAACGTACCCCTGCCGCCCGCTGGGGCGATCCGCAGGAGCTGATTGGCGCGGCGGTATTCCTCTCCTCCAAAGCCTCGGACTTCGTCAACGGACACCTGCTGTTCGTCGACGGCGGCATGCTGGTCGCAGTGTAACCACTGAACAACCCTACGCAGCGCGCCAGCGCTGCCTTTTTGGCACACATAAGAGATAAGATTATGCCATTAATCATAATTGCGGCAGGCGTCGCGCTGCTTCTGGTCCTGATGATTGGCCTTAAAGTCAATGGCTTCATCGCCCTGGTCCTGGTCGCAGCCGTCGTGGGATTCGCCGAAGGGATGGACGCACAGGCCGTTTTACATTCCATTCAAAACGGGATCGGCGGCACGCTCGGCGGGCTGGCGATGATCCTCGGTTTTGGCGCAATGTTGGGAAAATTGATTTCTGATACGGGGGCCGCGCAGCGCATCGCGACCACCCTGATCGGGACGTTTGGTAAAAAGCGCGTACAGTGGGCGCTGGTCGTCACCGGACTGGTCGTTGGGCTGGCGATGTTCTTCGAAGTCGGCTTTGTACTGCTGCTGCCGTTGGTATTTACGGTGGTGGCCTCATCCGGTTTGCCGCTGCTGTATGTCGGCGTGCCGATGGTCGCTGCCCTTTCGGTCACCCACTGCTTCCTGCCGCCGCATCCGGGACCGACAGCCATTGCGACGATTTTTGAAGCCAGCCTCGGCACTACGTTGCTGTACGGGTTTATTATCACCATTCCTACGGTGATTGTCGCAGGCCCACTGTTTTCAAAACTGCTGACCCGCTTTGAAAAAGCGCCGCCGGAAGGGTTGTTTAACCCGCACCTGTTCACCGAAGAGGAGATGCCGTCCTTCTGGAACAGTATCTTTGCGGCGGTGATCCCCGTCATACTGATGGCCGTTGCCGCCGTGTGCGAAATTACACTGCCCAAAACCAACTCGGTACGGGTATTCTTTGAGTTTATCGGGAACCCTGCCGTCGCGCTGTTTATCGCCATCGTGCTGGCGATTTTCACTCTAGGCCGACGCAATGGCAGGACGATTGAACAGATCATGGATATCGTCGGTGACTCTATCGGTGCCATCGCCATGATTGTGTTTATCATCGCCGGTGGCGGCGCGTTTAAACAGGTTCTGGTGGACAGCGGCGTGGGTCAGTATATCTCGCACCTGATGACCGGCACCTCGTTGTCGCCACTGCTGATGTGCTGGACAGTGGCCGCGTTACTGCGTATTGCACTGGGATCGGCGACCGTCGCCGCGATCACGACCGCTGGCGTGGTATTGCCGATCATTAACGTCACCCATGCCGATCCGGCGTTGATGGTGTTGGCGACCGGGGCCGGTAGCGTAATCGCTTCGCACGTAAACGATCCGGGATTCTGGCTGTTCAAGGGCTACTTTAACCTCAGCGTCGGTGAAACGCTGCGGACGTGGACCGTGATGGAAACGCTGATTTCAATCATGGGACTGCTGGGCGTGCTGGCACTGAATGCGGTTCTGCATTAAGGCGTGATTAACCACCGGGGGGCGATGTCGCCGCCGCTCCCCGGTACCGGAGAGAAGATGAGGAACCACAGAATTTCTTTGCAGGACATCGCCACGCTCGCGGGCGTAACCAAAATGACGGTGAGCCGCTATATCCGCTCACCGAAAAAGGTCGCAAAGGAAACTGGCGAGCGTATCGCGCAGATCATGGAGGAGATCAACTACATCCCGAACCGTGCGCCAGCCATGTTGCTGAACGCGCAAAGCTACACGCTTGGCGTGCTCATTCCCTCCTTTCAGAACCAGCTCTTCGCCGACATTCTTGCCGGTATCGAATCGGTGACGTCCGACCATAACTACCAGACGCTGATTGCCAACTACAACTACGATCGTGAGTCGGAAGAAGAGTCGGTGATCAATCTGCTCTCCTACAATATCGACGGCATCATTCTTTCCGAGAAGTATCACACCCTGCGCACGGTGAAATTCCTGCGCTCGGCGGCCATTCCCATTATCGAGCTAATGGATATTCAGGGCGATCGGCTGGATATGGAAGTCGGGTTTGATAACCGCCAGGCGGCATTTGATATGGTCAGCACCATGCTGGATAAACGCCAGCGGCGCAAAATTCTTTATCTCGGCTCGAAAGACGATATCCGTGATGAACAGCGTTTTCGCGGTTACTGCGATGCGATGACGCGGCGAGGCCTGACGCCGCTGCGCGTGAACCCGAAGGCGATCTCGTCGATTCGTCTGGGCATGCAGCTGATGCGCGACGCGCTGATTGCCCACCCGGATTTAGACGGTGTGTTTTGCACCAATGATGATATTGCGATGGGCGCGCTGCTGTTCTGCCGGGAACGCGACCTGTCCGTGCCGGAACAGGTCTCCATTGCCGGTTTCCACGGTCTGGAGATGGGCCGACAGATGATCCCAAGTCTTGCCAGCGTCATCACCCCCCGCTTTGACATTGGCCGCATGGCGGCGCAGATGTTGCTGAGCAAAATCAAGAACAACGACCACAACCACAATACGATCGATTTGGGATACCAGATTTACCACGGCAATACGCTATAAGTGATTTTCTCTCCCCGGCGCATATTCTCTTGCACTCACATTGCCTATACTCGACGCAGGATAAATGGAGGAAATCTCATGAGCTCACCCCTGCTGATTGCCCGCACGCCAGACACTGAACTGTTTTTACTCCCCGGGATGGCGAACCGCCACGGGCTGATTACCGGGGCGACCGGGACCGGGAAAACCGTCACGCTACAGAAACTGGCCGAGTCGCTGTCGGAAATTGGCGTACCGGTTTTTATGGCCGATGTAAAAGGTGACTTAACGGGCATCGCTGCCGAAGGCCAGGCTTCCGAAAAACTGCTCGCCAGACTGAAAAATATCGGCATTACCGACTGGCAACCGCACAGCAATCCGGTGGTACTGTGGGACATCTTCGGCGAAAAAGGTCATCCGGTTCGCGCCACGGTCTCAGACCTCGGGCCGCTGCTGCTGGCGCGTCTGCTGAACCTCAACGAGGTGCAGTCCGGCGTGCTGAACATTATCTTCCGTATTGCCGATGACCAGGGTCTGTTGCTGCTGGATTTCAAAGATCTGCGGGCCATCACGCAATACATCGGCGATAACGCCAAATCCTTCCAGAATCAGTATGGCAACATCAGCAGCGCTTCGGTCGGAGCGATCCAGCGTGGGCTGCTGACGCTTGAACAGCAAGGTGCGACGCACTTCTTTGGCGAGCCGATGCTCGACATCAAAGACTGGATGCGGACCGATGCCAGTGGCAAAGGGATCATCAATATTCTCAGCGCCGAGAAGCTCTACCAGATGCCAAAACTCTACGCAGCCAGCCTGCTGTGGATGCTCTCCGAGCTTTACGAGCAACTGCCGGAAGCCGGCGATCTGGAAAAACCGAAGCTGGTCTTCTTTTTCGACGAAGCGCATCTGCTGTTCAACGACGCCCCGCAGGTACTGTTGGATAAAATTGAACAGGTGATCCGTCTGATCCGCTCGAAAGGGGTTGGCGTCTGGTTTGTTTCGCAAAACCCGGCGGATATTCCGGATAACGTCCTCGGTCAGTTGGGCAACCGCGTTCAGCATGCCCTGCGCGCCTTTACGCCGAAAGATCAGAAGGCGGTGAAAACCGCCGCGCAGACCATGCGCGCCAATCCGGCGTTTGATACAGAGAAAGCGATTCAGGAACTGGGCACCGGTGAAGCACTGGTTTCATTCCTCGATGCGAAAGGCAGTCCATCGCTCGTCGAGCGGGCAATGGTGATCGCCCCGTGCTCACGGATGGGACCGGTGACGGATGATGAGCGCAATGGGCTTATCAACCACTCTCCGGTTTATGGCAAATATGAAGACGACCTGGATCGTGAATCCGCGTTTGAAATGCTGCAACAAAGTGTCCAGGCAACGACCGAAGCGCAAAGTAACCCGACGGCGAAAGGCAAAGAGGTAGCGGTTGACAACGGGATCCTCGGCGGGCTGAAGGATATTCTCTTCGGCAGTACCGGACCGCGCGGTGGCAAGCGCGATGGCGTAGTGCAGAGCGTGGCAAAAAGCGCAGCGCGTCAGGTCACCAATCAGCTCATTCGCGGGATGTTAGGCAGCCTGATGGGCGGCAGAAAACGCTAGTACCGAGGATAAGCGCAGCGCCATCAGGCACTGCGCTTTACGTTGCCGGATGGCGGCGAACGATTATGACTTACGCATCATCAGCCAGAGACTGATCAAGAAGAACGAGGCGCTTGGCAACAGGGCGCCGATAATCGGCGGAATACCGTACACCAGCGTCAGCGGGCCAAAGATCTGGTCCAGCACATAGAAAACAAAACCAAAGCTTATCCCCGTCACCACCCGCACGCCCATTGGCACGCTACGCAGCGGACCAAAGATGAACGACAGCGCCATCAGCATCATCACCGCAACGGACAGCGGCTGGAAGACTTTGCTCCACATATTGAGCTGGTAGCGCCCGGCCTCCTGGCCGCTCGACTTCAGGTATTTCACATAGTTGTGCAGACCGCTGATAGAGAGCGCATCCGGGTCCAGCGCCACCACGCCCAGTTTGTCTGGCGTAAGGTTGGTTTTCCAGGTACTGCTCACCATTTGCGAACCGGTGATCTGCTTCGGATCGGTCAGATTCGACTCATCCACCTGCGACAGACGCCAGACCTTCTGTTCCGGGTCAAACTTCGCCGACGCAGCATAGCGCACGGATTGCAGACGACGCTGATCGTTGAAGGCATAAATGCTGATGCCGCCTAACTCTTCGTCACCTTTCACTCGTTCGATGTAAACAAAGTTATTGCCGTCTTTCGCCCACAGCCCCTGCTGGGTGGAAAGCAGCGAACCGCCGTACATCGCCTGCGCACGGTAATTACGCGCCATCTGCTCGCCCTGCGGCGCAACCCACTCGCCGATGGCCATGGTCAGCAGCACCAGTGGGATCGCGGTTTTCATCACCGAGAACGCAACCTGCATACGGGTAAAACCCGACGCCTGCATCACGACCAGCTCGCTGCGCTGCGCCAGCATCCCGAGTCCCAATAGCGCACCAAGCAACGCCGCCATCGGGAAGAAAATCTGCACATCTTTCGGCACGCTGAGCAGGGTGTACATCCCCGCGCCCAACGCGTCGTAGCTCCCCTGCCCGGCTTTTTTCAGCTGGTCGACGAACTTGATGATGCCGGAAAGCGACACCAGCATGAATAACGTCATCATGATGGTGGTGAAAATGGTTTTACCGATATAGCGGTCAAGGACACCAAATGGCTGCATCACACCGCTCCTTTACGCGAAAAACGGGCGCGCAGACGGCGCACCGGCACTGTATCCCACAGGTTAAGACCCACCGCCAGCGCCAGATACAGCAGGTTGACCACCCACATCCAGATAACCGGGTCCAGCTTTCCTTTCCCGCCATTGGATTTCAGGGAGGTCTGGATCAGGAAGAACATCAAATAGAGCAGCATCGCGGGCAGCATCGACAGCACGCGGCCCTGACGCGGGTTGACCACGCTCAGCGGGACGACCATCAGCGCCATCATAAATACGGTGAATACCAACGTGATACGCCAGTGCAGTTCCGCACGGGCGCGATCAGTATCAGTGGACCACAGCGTGCGCATGTCCATCTGGTCGGTGTCGTTCGGATCCAGCGCCACCGCCTGGTGACCGATAATCGCCTGATAGTCCTGGAAGTCGGTAATACGGAAATCACGCAGCAGTGCGGTGCCTTCAAAGCGGGTGCCTTTGTTCAGCGTGACCACCTGTGAACCGTCGCGCATCTGCGACAGATGTCCGGAATCGGCGACCACCACAGAAGGACGGGCGTTACCTTTCGGGCGAATTTGTGCGAGGAACACATCCTTGAAATCGCTACCGTCAACGCTTTCAATAAACAGTACCGAGCTGCCATTGGTGGCCTGCTGGAACTGCCCCTGCGCCAGTGCGGCCATACCGGGGTTGGCTTTCGCTTCGGCCAGCACTTCATCCTGATGTTTTGACGACCACGGCCCCGCCCACATGACGTTAACGGCGGCGATGATCCCGGTGAACAACGCCAGGATCATGGCGGCTTTCACCAGCACGGCCTTGCTCAGACCGCAGGCGTGCATCACCGTAATTTCACTTTCGGTATACAGTTTGCCCAGCGTCATCAACAATCCGAGGAACAGGCTGAGCGGCAGGATAAGCTGCGCCATTTCAGGCACGCCGAGGCCCAGCAGCGAGAGCACCAGATTTGCCGGAATGTCACCGTCAACCGCTGCGCCGAGGATCCTCACTAACTTTTGACAAAAGAAGATCAAAAGCAGAATGAAGAGGATGGCAAGCTGGCTTTTGAGCGTCTCCCGCACCAGATATCTTATGATTATCACTTTAAATACGCCCGTAAAAACTCGTCTTTTGCAGGAATTTAGCTTGTTTCATGGCTTAAACGTCATTTATTCTCTTGAGTCGTCGAAATCGTCGCTAAAATTATTATACTCAGCGGATTCGCCACTCAGAACGCGTTCTGATGTGCCAATGCCGTAATAACGTTAAGATTAACACGAAGTCACCGCAACTGCGGATATGAGTTACGAAAGCTTGCAATTCTAACCGCAGGCGCCGCCGTTGTCTTTAAGATTCAGGAGCGTAGTGCATGGAGTTTAGTGTAAAAAGCGGTAGCCCGGAGAAACAGCGGAGTGCCTGCATCGTCGTGGGCGTCTTTGAACCACGCCGCCTTTCTCCGGTTGCAGAACAGCTCGATAAAATCAGCGACGGGTACATCAGTGCCCTGTTGCGTCGTGGCGAACTGGAAGGCAAACCGGGTCAGACCCTGTTGTTACACCATGTCCCCAACGTACTGTCCGAGCGTATCCTCCTCATCGGTTGTGGCAAAGAACGCGAGCTGGATGAACGTCAGTATAAGCAGGTGATTCAGAAAACTATCAACACTCTGAATGATACCGGCTCAATGGAAGCCGTCTGCTTCCTGACCGAACTGCACGTCAAAGGCCGCAACAACTACTGGAAAGTGCGTCAGGCTGTCGAGACGGCCAAAGAGACGCTGTACAGCTTCGATCAACTGAAAACCACCAAAAGCGAGCCGCGCCGCCCGCTGCGTAAAATGGTCTTCAATGTGCCGACCCGCCGTGAGCTGACCAGCGGCGAGCGTGCGATTCAGCACGGTCTGGCCATTGCTGCCGGCATTAAGGCCGCGAAAGATCTCGGCAACATGCCGCCGAACATCTGTAACGCCGCCTATTTAGCCTCTCAGGCGCGCCAGTTAGCTGACAGCTACAGCAAGAATGTGGTCACCCGCGTCATCGGCGAGCAGCAGATGAAAGAGCTGGGAATGCACGCATACCTCGCCGTCGGTCACGGTTCGCAGAATGAATCGCTGATGTCAGTGATTGAGTACAAAGGCAGTCCGTCCGAAGACGTGCGTCCGATTGTGTTGGTCGGTAAAGGGCTCACCTTTGACTCCGGCGGTATCTCCATCAAGCCAGCTGAAGGCATGGACGAGATGAAGTACGACATGTGCGGTGCGGCGGCAGTGTATGGCGTAATGCGCATGGTGGCGGAGCTTCAGTTGCCAATCAACGTCATCGGCGTGCTGGCAGGCTGTGAAAACATGCCAGGTGGTCGCGCCTATCGTCCGGGCGACGTACTGACGACCATGTCCGGTCAGACGGTTGAAGTGCTGAACACCGATGCCGAAGGCCGTCTGGTACTCTGCGACGTCTTAACCTACGTTGAGCGTTTCGAGCCAGAAGCGGTAATCGACGTGGCGACCCTGACGGGCGCCTGCGTGATTGCGCTGGGCCACCACATTACCGGTCTGATGTCGAACCATAACCCGCTGGCGCACGAGCTGATCGGCGCGTCCGAACAAGCGGGCGACCGCGCATGGCGTCTGCCGCTGGGTGATGAGTATCAGGAACAGCTGGAATCCAACTTCGCGGATATGGCGAATATCGGCGGCCGTCCTGGCGGCGCAATCACCGCAGGCTGTTTCCTGTCGCGCTTTACCCGCAAGTACAACTGGGCGCACCTCGACATCGCCGGTACCGCATGGCGTTCCGGGAAAGCCAAAGGCGCAACCGGTCGTCCGGTGGCGCTGTTGTCGCAGTTCCTGCTCAATCGTGCCGGTTTTTCCGGCGAAGAGTAAGTTTGAAATTGCCCCGTAGGCCGGATAAGCGCAGCGCTTATCCGGTCTACGGTGTGCAAGAAGACAACGCATTTAAATCCACCACAAGAAGCCCCATATCATGAGAAACGCAACGTTCTATCTTCTGGACAACGACACACAACACGATGGCCTTAGCGCCGTCGAGCAACTGGTGTGTGAGATTGCCGCAGAACGTTGGCGCAGCGGCAAACGCGTGTTAATTGCCTGCGAAGACGAAAAACAGGCGATTCGCCTGGATGAGGCGCTATGGGCCAGACCGGCTGACCGTTTCGTCCCGCACAATCTGGCCGGTGAAGGGCCGCGCGGCGGTGCGCCGGTAGAAATCGCCTGGCCGGAAAAACGCAATAGCAGTCCGCGCGATCTGCTCATCAGCCTGCGCGTTGGCTTTGCAGATTTTGCCACCGCTTTCACAGAAGTGATAGACTTCGTCCCTTACGAAGATTCTCTGAAACAATCGGCACGCGAACGCTACAAAGCCTACCGCGTGGCTGGTTTTAACCTGAATACGGCAACCTGGAAATAATGGAAAAGACATACAACCCCCAAGATATCGAACAGCCGCTTTACGAGCACTGGGAAAAGCAGGGCTATTTCAAGCCTAACGGCGATGAAAGCAAAGAGTCCTTCTGCATCATGATCCCGCCGCCGAACGTCACCGGCAGTTTGCATATGGGTCATGCTTTCCAGCAAACCATCATGGATACGCTGATCCGCTATCAGCGCATGCAGGGGAAAAATACCCTGTGGCAGGTCGGGACCGATCACGCCGGTATCGCGACCCAGATGGTGGTTGAGCGTAAAATTGCCGCTGAAGAAGGAAAAACCCGCCACGACTACGGTCGCGATGCCTTTATCGATAAAATCTGGCAGTGGAAAGCGGAATCCGGCGGTACCATCACCCGTCAGATGCGTCGTCTCGGCAACTCCGTGGACTGGGAGCGCGAGCGCTTCACCATGGACGAAGGTCTTTCCAATGCCGTGAAAGAAGTCTTTGTCCGCCTGTACAAAGAAGATCTGATTTACCGTGGCAAACGCCTGGTGAACTGGGATCCAAAACTGCGCACCGCCATTTCCGATCTGGAAGTGGAAAACCGCGAGTCTAAAGGCTCGATGTGGCACATCCGCTACCCGCTGGCCGACGGCGCAAAAACGGCTGACGGCAAAGATTACCTGGTGGTGGCGACCACCCGTCCGGAAACCCTGCTGGGCGATACCGGCGTGGCCGTTAACCCGGAAGATCCGCGTTATAAAGATCTGATTGGCAAATTCGTGGTGTTGCCGCTGGTGAACCGCCGCATTCCGATCGTCGGTGATGAACACGCCGACATGGAAAAAGGCACCGGCTGCGTGAAAATCACCCCGGCGCACGACTTTAACGACTACGAAGTCGGTCGTCGTCATGCCCTGCCAATGATCAACATCTTCACCTTTGATGGCGATATCCGCGAAACGGCGGAAGTGTACGACACCAAAGGCAATGAGTCCGACGTCTACTCCAACGAAATTCCGGCGGAATTCCAGAAACTGGAGCGCTTCGCCGCACGTAAAGCGGTGGTTGCGGCGATCGACGCGCTGGGCCTGCTGGAAGAAATTAAACCGCACGACCTGACCGTCCCGTACGGCGACCGTGGCGGCGTGGTCATCGAACCGATGCTGACCGACCAGTGGTACGTCCGTGCCGATGTACTGGCAAAACCGGCGGTAGAAGCCGTTGAGAACGGCGATATTCAGTTCGTGCCGAAGCAGTACGAAAACATGTATTTCTCCTGGATGCGCGATATTCAGGACTGGTGTATTTCCCGTCAGCTGTGGTGGGGTCACCGTATTCCTGCATGGTACGACAACGACGGTAACGTCTATGTGGGTCGCAACGAAGACGAAGTGCGTAAGGAAAACAACCTGAGCGCAGACGTTGCCCTGCGTCAGGACGACGACGTGCTGGATACCTGGTTCTCCTCCGCGCTGTGGACCTTCTCCACCCTCGGCTGGCCGGAAAACACCGATGCGCTGCGTCAGTTCCACCCAACCAGCGTGATGGTTTCCGGCTTCGACATCATCTTCTTCTGGATTGCCCGCATGATCATGATGACCATGCACTTCATCAAAGATGAAAATGGCAAGCCGCAGGTTCCGTTCAAAACCGTCTACATGACCGGTCTGATCCGCGACGACGAGGGCCAGAAGATGTCCAAGTCCAAGGGTAACGTAATTGACCCGCTGGATATGGTCGACGGTATTTCGTTACCGGAACTGCTGGAAAAACGTACCGGCAACATGATGCAGCCACAACTGGCTGAAAAAATTGCCAAACGTACCGAAAAACAGTTCCCGGACGGCATTGAACCGCACGGCACCGATGCCCTGCGTTTCACCCTGGCCGCGCTGGCTTCGACCGGTCGCGACATCAACTGGGACATGAAGCGCCTGGAAGGTTACCGTAACTTCTGTAACAAGCTGTGGAACGCCAGCCGTTTTGTGCTGATGAACACCGAAGAACAGGATTGCGGATTCAACGGCGGCGAGATGACCCTGTCGCTGGCGGACCGCTGGATCCTCGCGGAATTCAACCAGACCACCAAAGCGTACCGTGAAGCACTGGATAACTTCCGCTTCGATATCGCCGCGGGCATTTTGTATGAGTTTACCTGGAACCAGTTCTGTGACTGGTACCTGGAGCTGACCAAACCGGTCATGACCGGCGGAACGGAAGCTGAACTGCGTGGCACCCGCCATACGCTGGTGACCGTGCTGGAAGGTCTGCTGCGCCTGGCGCACCCGATCATCCCGTTTATCACTGAAACCATCTGGCAGCGTGTGAAAGTGATTGCCGGCATTACCGCTGACACCATCATGCTGCAGCCGTTCCCGGAATATAACGCCGCACAGGTTGATGAAGCCGCACTCGCGGACACCGAATGGCTGAAGCAGGCGATCGTTGCCGTACGTAACATCCGTGCGGAAATGAACATTGCGCCGGGCAAACCGCTTGAGCTGCTGCTGCGGGGTTGCAGCGATGACGCGATGCGTCGCGTAAACGACAACCGCAGCTTCCTGCTGAACCTGGCGCGTCTGGAAAGCATCACCGTACTGCCTGCTGATGACAAGGGTCCGGTCTCCGTGACTAAAATCATCGACGGCGCCGAACTGCTGATCCCGATGGCGGGTCTCATCAATAAAGACGATGAACTGGCGCGTCTGGCGAAAGAAGTGGCGAAAATCGAAGGCGAAATTAGCCGTATCGAAAACAAACTCGCTAACGAAGGCTTTGTGGCGCGTGCGCCGGAAGCGGTGATCGCCAAAGAGCGTGAGAAGCTGGAAGGTTATGCCGAGGCGAAAGCGAAACTGATTGAGCAGCAGGCGGTTATCGCCGCGCTGTAATCGCGGAAAGCGATAATGTATAAAGGCCGGAGCTTGCTCCGGCCTTTTTTATCACTACATAAAATTGAGCGTCGGCATCACGCCGCGTGAGAGTCGCGATACCAGACCGTTATCCACGCGCTCATCGCTGTCAGCAAGTGGTAACGTATCGAGATCGCCCACCACGTACGTATTTTTCGCCAGCCAGGTAATCAGCCACATGCGCAGCAGTGGATACGCCAGCCCACCAGTGATAGCAGAAATCACATATAACCCCCCCAGGCGATAAACCATGCCATGGAAAGTCAGCGTGGAACGAAAACGAATGTGTCCGTCGGCGAGTTGCAGGTTATTCAGAAAGTGATTACGAAACGCCACAATCAAATAACTCATTGAAATGGCAATGCCCAGATAATAGATAATCTGGCTTATCACAATCTGTCGTTGATATTCGATGAGGATTAACGCTTCAATTTCCTCTTCCGCCATCCCCGTCACATCGAGTTCGTATATCGATTTAAACAGCGCGATCGCGATAAAACCGACCACGGCGAGAAAAGGCAGCAGCGCTGCCATGGCCAGAATCGCGGATTTAATACAATGCCAGACATTTATCTGCACAGAGAATGCGTGGACACCAAAGCGGCCGCCATCCCCCACCATCCTCATCAACCGACTGTACGTCACCCCGCTGACCACTCCCACGCCGGCAAGGCCCGTCAGCCCCAGCACGATTACCGTGAAAATCACTTCTCCCGGGCTTTCTGTTGGACACACCTGTAGCAGGCAAAATATCACCACCCCCAGCGCCATAAGCAACAGCATGGGCAGACACAGAATATTCCAGAATGCCTTAAGCGCAGAGAAACGAAAACCAAAACGGATACTATTTAACGAGGTCTTCACTGCCTGATATTGCAGATTTTTCATCACCAGGACAGGTATTGCTAAGATCAGTGCTGCCAGTAAGGCCGCGCCAATGAAAAAATATTCCATGCTTATCAATGTCATGCCTGCAATATAAATCACCAGCAGCATAAACCAGCTCAGGAACACATCGCCACCTGTCACCTTCCAGCTAAACGGCTGTCCATTTAAGGTCATATTGGAATAAATATAGCGACGGCATTTCATTAATGCCCACGGCAGGTAAATTCCTAATGTCACCAGTACCAGCAACGAATTGACCAGACAAATAAGAAAATAACTTCCGCCATCGCCACGAAATTCAAAAGCGTGTGATGGTGCATCTTCTTTTATAAGATATTCCTGCATAATAAATCCCTGTCGTTAATCATCCTTAAAAATACACATTATTAGCAGGCAATAGAAATACCAGCCAATAGAGATATTACCTTATTATCTGCATAAATAACATCCACCCGCTATGTTATAAGGTGCTTGCATCACCTGGCCGGGGATGCTATTAGTTCAAATTATTAGTATTGTTTAACCGGGTAGTAAAATGAATGTTTTTGACGCGCTCACGTTACGTCGCCTGACGGCCAGGGATAACCAGGTCATCGCTGCCGTTATCCGTCAGGTTTCCGCCGAATATGGCCTTACCGCTGATAAAGGCTATACCGTTGCCGATCCAAATCTTGATGAGCTGTATCAGCTCTACTCGCAACCAGGACATGCATATTGGGTGGTGGAGCGTAATGGCGAAGTGGTGGGGGGCGGCGGAATTGCGCCGTTAACCTGTAGCGAACCCGATATTTGCGAACTGCAAAAAATGTACTTTTTGCCCGTGGCGCGAGGACAAGGCATGGCGAAAAAGCTGGCGCTGATGGCGATGGATCACGCCCGCGCGCTGGGATTTAAACATTGCTATCTGGAAACGACCGCCTTTTTACGCGAGGCGATTGGTCTGTACGAACATTTAGGGTTTGAGCATATCAGCGAACCGCTTGGCTGCACCGGGCACGTCGATTGCGAAGTGCGGATGCTCAAACCCCTGTAATACCGACTATTGCATCTCAGGCGATACCGAAAGTCGAATCACGCCAGCGGCCTGCGCGGCTGGCAATTTCAGCACTTCCGTCCACATATCCTGCACCAGATTGCAGACGACCTTTTCTTTCCCGATCCCCTTCTCCGGCTCAGCCATAAGCTGAACATCCTGCCCGTAGCGCTGCACCAGTACTGGTACGACGCTTTGCAGATCCTGCATGGCCTGCTGCTTCTCGGTGTCGGTTACCGTGTGTTTATTAGAACCGTATGCCGCTCGCATCATCGCCGCATCGCCTTCCATACGCCGTTTCAGAATATCCGGTGAGATCAGACGCGTCGGGTTAATGCCGCCTTTGACCTGCGGGAAGAGAAAGCGGAAACACTCATCGTCGCCTTTTTTCTGCACCGCCGCAGTCTGTTCGAGATTGATCTTCATATAGTCAATGACATTACTGTCCGGCGCCTGCTGTAAACGCGACATCTGAATTTGCAGCACCTGCGGTTGAATGGTATCGATTATTTGTTGTTCGGTTTTGCCTTCATTTTTCAGCTGCAGCGCCTGGGTGCGAAGATGGACCCAAAATGCCGGCTCCTGTTCCTTCAGTACCTGAAACGTCGGCATTTGCAGTAGCGCGGCATCAAACTGTTGCTCTTCCGTCTGACCGGACGCCGCTTTTTCTCGCGGGATCAGGTAGTGCACGTCAAACAGGTTCCACGCGACGATCGCCACAATCATCAGCACCGCGCCAGAAGCCTTCCCTACCCAGCCTTTTTTACGCATGAGCCCTATCACCGCGGCGATGACCGCGCCGACGTAGCCTGCGAGAAGTACATGTGTCCAGTTCATCGGTATTGGTATTCCTTGCCCTGAAAAAGAGACATTTTTC
Source organism: Citrobacter sp. CFNIH10 (assembly GCF_002934585.1). NCBI lineage: Bacteria > Pseudomonadati > Pseudomonadota > Gammaproteobacteria > Enterobacterales > Enterobacteriaceae > Citrobacter > Citrobacter sp. CFNIH10. The sequence continues at coordinate 2,012,371 of NZ_CP026216.1, read as the reverse complement.
ACTGCCCACGTCGGGATGTCACCTTGCGGCGGGCAGAACTACCGAAATTAAGAGGCGACGGGGACACCGCTGTGAAAGCGAAACTCGTTGTCCGGCGAGACGATCAGCGCCGCTTCCACGTCGCCAAAATAGCGGACGCGGGGAGAAATATCTTCCTGCGAAACCTGTTGCGCCAGCGCCAGATAGTCCTGATAGTGGCGCGCTTCGGATCGCAGCAGCGACAGATAGAACTTTTGCAGATCGTCATCGAGAAACGGAGCCAGCGCGGCGAAGCGTTCACAGGAGCGCGCTTCGATGTAAGCACCGCAAATCAGCTTATCAATCAGCGTCAGCGGCTCGTGCGTGCGTACCGCTTTCAGCATCCCTTTCGCGTAGCAACTGGCGGTGATCTTCACGTAAGGAATGTTGCGGGCCTGCATCGCTTCGCGCACCTGCCAGAAATGGTGCAATTCTTCCTTTATCAACAACACCATGCTGTCGATAAGCTGGCGGCCCCACGGATCGTCCGTTTCCGGCATTACGCTTTTACCAATCTGTTTATGGAGCGCAACAAAGTCCGGTTCCGGCCCTTCCCGGAAGGCAAAGGCTTCATACGGCTGTAGCCAGGCGAGCAGCGCATCCGCACCCGGTTTATCCGCTACATACTTACGCACCAATAGCATCGCCGTTTGTGCCGCCTTGAGTTCGCATATCAGATGATCGGTGAGCAGCAGAGGGAGGTTTTGCGGATCGCGCGCCTGGTCAATCCATGCCTGCGGGGTCGGACAGTGCAGAAAGTTAAGCACCGGAGAAAGTATTTGCGGGTAGTTCATGAGTAACCTGTTGGAAGAGTACGACAGCAGGCGCTGCCGTACTTTTTAACGCCTGGTAATCTTAGTGACGCACGCCGTCGTCATCTTCGTCGACGTAGTCTTCGTCGTCGCCCTCTTCACCGTCTTCACCGTTCGGATCTTCAAAGTAGGTGCCCCAGCCATCGTATTCGACGTCATATTTCTCGGCCAGGTTCATCAACTGTTCAACCTGCGCGTCGATAAGGTCAGCTTTCAGCGCACATTCACTGAGGATATCGCAGCAAATCACAGTGTCGCCTTCTTCGACTTCCAGCTCTTCTGGCTCAGTGACTTCGTAGCCGAGTTTAAACGCTTCTACCGCCGCTTTTTCCAGGGTTTCGAAATCGTCTGCGGAAAGGTGGTGTTCGATGGTGTACAGCGCGTCCGGGTCGCTACCATCATCCAGTAATTCTTCAATAATCAGGCGCGTTTCTTCACGCTGCTCTTCCAGTAGTTCCGGGTTTGCCATGGCTCGTTCCTCATAATGTCCTGCCGATACTCTTATTGTCACATACCGCCGCCATTGCCTCCACCTTTCCAGAAAAGATTTGTGAAACGGGGTTGCAAATGCATAATCATCCATATAAATTGAATTTTAATTCAATAGATGGCATTCGCCATAGGAGGGAACTATGTCAGGTTTTTATCAGAAGCATTTTTTAAAGTTACTCGATTTCACCCCTGCTGAACTCACCGCACTCGTCCAACTTGCCGCAAAACTAAAAGCTGATAAGAAAAATGGCAAAGAAGAACAAAAGCTTACTGGCAAAAACATCGCGCTCATCTTCGAAAAAGACTCGACCCGTACACGATGCTCTTTCGAAGTTGCCGCTTACGACCAGGGGGCTCGCGTCACTTATCTCGGTTCCAGCGGCAGCCAGATTGGACATAAAGAGTCAATTAAAGACACCGCTCGCGTGCTGGGCCGGATGTATGACGGCATTCAGTATCGCGGTTACGGTCAGGAAGTAGTCGAAACGCTGGCCGAATATGCCGGTGTACCGGTATGGAATGGGTTGACCAACGAGTTCCATCCTACGCAATTACTGGCTGACCTGCTGACGATGCAGGAACATCTACCAGGTAAAGCGTTTAACGAGATGACGCTGGTTTACGCGGGCGATGCGCGCAATAACATGGGTAACTCAATGCTGGAAGCCGCCGCGCTCACCGGGCTGGACCTGCGTCTGGTGGCCCCCAAAAGCTGCTGGCCGGAAGCGTCGCTGGTCGCAGAATGCAGCGCAATGGCGAAGAAAAATGGCGGTAACATTACGCTTACCGAAGATATCGCGGCGGGCGTGAAAGGGGCGGACTTTATCTACACCGATGTCTGGGTGTCGATGGGCGAACCGAAAGAGATGTGGGCGGAACGTATCGCCATGCTGCGCGACTATCAGGTCAACAACCAGATGATGGCGCTTTCCGGGAATCCGCAGGTGAAGTTTCTGCACTGTCTGCCCGCATTTCATGACGATCAGACCACGCTCGGTAAAAAAATGGCGGAGGAATTTGGTCTGCACGGCGGAATGGAAGTCACCGATGAGGTGTTTGAATCCCCGGCCAGTATTGTGTTTGACCAGGCTGAAAACCGGATGCACACCATTAAAGCAGTGATGGTGGCGACGCTGGCGCAGTAATATTGTTCGCAAAGAAAAACCCCACATAACACTGTGGGGTTCATCACCAGTCTGAGGCGAAAATCACCATTTTCGCCCAGTATTACAACCGTGAATTATGCGCCCATTGGCGGCGTAAACGCGGTAAGTTCCAGCTCCGGTCCGGTGTATTTCTCCGCCATCACCAGCGCAGTGTTGCCCGCGCAGCCATTCGCCAGACGCGAGGTCGGGATGTCTTTGGTAAGCACGTTAGCTCCACCGTTTTTACAGATCCCGGTACCTGCGTAATCCAGATCCGGCCATGCGCCTTCATGGATACATACCACACCTTGCTTGATGCCATCAGTAACCTTCGCGCCGGTTAACACCTGGCCACGCGTGTTCCAGACACGCACCAAATCGCCGTCGGCAATGCCACGTTTTTTCGCATCTTCTGGATGGATGTATAACGGCTCGCGGTTGGCCACCGCATACTGTTTGCGTAGCGACGCATAGTTAAGCTGACTGTGTAAACGGTGCGCCGGGTGCGCGGTCAGCAGCTGCAGTTCACCCTCTTTAGCGTTGCCAGCCCATTCGTCTGGTTCCAGCCAGGTCGGATGCGCAGGGCAATCTTTATAGTTGAAGCCTTCGATGGTTTTCGAGTAAATCTCGATTTTACCGCTCGGCGTACCCAGCGGGTTCATCACCGGGTCCTTGCGGAAATCGGCATAGCGCACGAAAACTTCTTCTTTCGGGTTCTTACGCATTTCGATCAGCTTGTTCGCTTCCCAGAAGGCGGTGAACTGCGGCATATTGACGCGCTGCTGACGCGCGCCTTTCTGTGCCACGTCGTAGAACTCGCGCAGCCAGTCCATTTCGCTCTTGCCTTCGGTATAAACGGCTTTACCGCCTGGTTTCAGCAGCTCAGCCATATCCGCGAACACGTCAAAATCATTGCGTGCTTCGAACTGTGGCGGGATGGCTTGTTTCATCGGCACCAGATGCTGGTTGCTGTAGTCGCCGGTCATGGTCAGATCGTTACGTTCAAACGATGTGGTGATTGGCAGAACAATATCCGCGTGCTTGGCGGCAGCCGTCCAGTAGCACTCGGAGATCACCACCAGTTCCGGTTTTTGCCAGGCTTTTACCAGGCGGTTGGTATCCTGATGATGAGTGAAGTTGCCACCGCCTGCCCACCAGATCATGCGCAGATCGGGAAAGGTTTGCTCCTTACCGTTATGTTGATATTTTCCGCCGGGGTTTTCCAGGGCTTCAACAATACGCGCAACCGGGAACGCTTCAACCGCATCGGAGGTTGCCCAGTCGTTGCCAGCAGACGAGCCGCCTGCGATTGTCGCTGAAATGGCCGACAGCACTCCGCCACTGCGAGTTGGGTTGCCGCCGTTAGAGTAATGGTAAGAGAAACCAAAACCGCCGCCCTCGGTACCAATCTGGCCGAGCATCGCCGCCAGGGTAACCAGCATCCAGTGGCGCTGTTCACCATACTGCTGACGCTGAATGCCCCAGCCTGCCATCAGCATGGTTTTATTCTTGGCAAAGATTTCCGCCAGAATTTCCATTTGCTTCGCCGGAACGCCGCAAATTTTCTCGGCCCAGGCCGGATTTTTCGGCGTGTTGTCGTTTTTACCCGTCAGATACGCTTCGAATTCGCCATAGCCAGTGGTGTATTTATCGAGGAAGGCTTTGTCATGCAGTCCTTTTTCTACCAGCGCGGACGCAATACCTAACATCAGCGCCACGTCGGTACCCATATTCGGCGCAATCCACTGTGCTTTATCACCGAAGAAATCGATAGTTTCTGAGCGTTGCGGATCGATGGCGATCACAGTTTTGCCGGACGCTTTCAGTTTATTGAAGTACTCGAGGCCTTGCTCATCCGTACTGGTCCAGGCAATTTTCAGGGTGTTCAGTGGGTTAAGACCCCACAGGACTACCACCTGACTATGTTCGAGGATCAGCGGCCATGCCGTTTGCTGTTCGTAAACTTCTACCGAGCCGACGACGTGCGGCATGATCACCTGCGCCGCGCCAGTGGAGTAGTCGCCGGTATGTCCGGTATAGCCGCCCGCCATGCTCATGTAACGCTGCAGCAGCGTCTGCGCTTTATGCAGCACACCACTGGAGCGCCAGCCATAAGATCCCGCAAAAATGGAAGATGGGCCATGCTCGGCACGGATACGGGCGTGCTGCTCGTGGATGAGCTTCAGAGCGTCTTCCCATGACACTTTGACGAATTCGTCTTTACCACGATTGCCATCCGGTTTGCCCGGCGCATTGAGGAAGCCTTTACGCACCATCGGAGATTGAATACGGCACGGGGTATGCGCCTGATCGGGTGCGGTAGTTTGCAGATCGTTGGGAATCGTTTTCGCCAGCGCACCGCGCGACGACACAATTTTGCCGTCTTTAACGTCGATGTACATCGCCCCCCAACGTCCTGCGGTCAGGATGGCATTACCCGGCGCGTCTGCTGCCCACGCTGGCATCGGGATTGCCGAGGTAATCATCATCGCGCCAGCGGAACCGCCAGCATACTTAATAAAGTTACGTCGTGTAAGGTTCATAGGTTTTCCTTTAATCGTAATTGTTAGTTATTCCTTAGAGGTAAAATCTTTGGCGTGATACTGGAACCAGCGAGTCAGGATGTCTAAATCCTCGGCGCTAATATCCGTTCTCGCGCCCATCCCTTTTGCTACGGAAGGCCAGGCATTTAAGGTGTAATGTTCGGAGGAAATCGGCGCATGACATCCGGAACAATACGTTTTGTCGAGAGTTTTGGCGTAATCCCAGATCACGTCGGGTTTACTCAGTGCGGGTTCAGCCAGAGGTGCGCGTAGAGACACATTGCGCCATGCGTTTCCGTAGGGATCCTTTTCCCAGTCGCTGGAGATTTTGAGCGCTTTTTGACCTTCGTCGGTAAGTGTGGCAAGGACCAAACGCTGACCCGCCGCGAAGTAAATCACCTGTTCAGCGCCTTGCATTTGGCTACCGATAATCTCCACTTCCCGCGCATCGCCGGAATGTCCCACCACGTTCAGTTTGGTGGCCGGATAAACTGTGCCCAGGTTACCCAGTGCGGCAGGCGCGACGGGGTACACTTCTTTCGCATCAACCGGCGTCTGGCGTGCGTTTTCCATCAGCGCATCATGCGCTTTGGTGTCAATGGTGATTTCAGGCGGGAAGTGCGCGATACCTTTATGGCAATCAATACAGGTTTGTTTTTCTTTAATACCCAGCGCATGCATTTTCTGTGCATCGGCACTCTGCTTTTGAAGATCCATGGCGTCAAACTGATGGCACGAGCGGCAGGTCGCCGAATCGTTAGCTTTCATCTGCTCCCAGACGGTCTCCGCCATCTCAAGGCGATGCGCCTCATATTTTTCCGGTGTATCAATTTTGCCGGTGACAAACTCATGCCAGATATCCTTACTGGCCCGAACTTTGGTGATCAGGTAATCCATACCCGATTGCGGAATGTGGCAATCACGGCACTCCGCACGGATACCTTTTTGGTTCATAAAGTGCGCAGATCCCTGGTACTCTTCATAGGGTGCTTGCATTGTGTGGCAGGAGAGACAAAACGAGGTGTCTGACGTTTTATGCATCATCCACATAGATGACAGCACGAGTGCTCCCCCCAGCAGAATGCCCACGAATACAAGACCCGCTATCCACTTCCATTTTTTATTCATACCTGTCAACGCAAAGCAGAAGTGTCACCATCGGTGCGAAACAGAGATGTCATGCTTTGGTTCAGAGAATGCGTTTGACCGCCTCGCTATATACTTCCGAGCGTTCTCTTTTCCCAACAGAAATCACGAAAACGACAACTTTCTCGTCTATAACCTGGTATACAAGGCGATAGCCTGAAGACCGGAGCTTAATCTTGTAACAATCAGGCATACCACGGAGCTTGTTTGCTTCAATCCGGGGTGACTCAAGTACTTCAACCAGCTTCTTTTTCAACTGTTCACGTACCGTCGAGCCCAGCTTTCGCCATTCCTTTAGTGCCCGCTCGTCAAAATCCAGAAAATACGCCATCAGAGTTCATCCAGCGTCACACGTACTGGCTTAGGATTACGAAGTCGTTCTTTCACTATCTCCACAAGTTCAGCATCTTCATCACTCAGGAGTGTCTGTTTGAACGGCAAGCGTTCATTGTCAGCGATATACTCGAGCATGAGACGAAGCGCTTCAGAAGGAGTTACGCCCATTTTTTCAAGCGCGGCGTAAGAACGCGCTTTAAGTTCATCGTCAATACGTAGGTTAATGCTACCCATGTCTTACACCCCTTGTAATTACAAATGTCATTACAAGTATCGCACTACAACATGCTTAGGGCAAGTCACGAAGTAAGTCAGAAAGTAGTCGTAAGAACGGTGATCACTGTCCGCTTTGTGCCAGAAGCGGACTTTTTAAAAATATTGCGTGCCCAACAATTGGGCGCAGGTCACATCAAGTACCCTCAGAATTATAGAGAATACCTGAAATTTTTGTAGAGCGAGGTTTGTTACCCTGCCCGACCAGCGACATGTGGTTAGTTTAGTGATCAGAAATGTCGAGCGTTTGGTCGTTCATTGACGCGGGATCTTCCAACGGTTCCACATGAGTGGTGATATGGATAAAAGGCAGTGCGGTGCGGATATCATTCTCTATACGCTCGGCCCAGTCGTGCCCATATTGAACAGTCCATCGCCCAGGAACTAGGATGTGCATTGTCATAAACGCCCGCCCGCCAGCCTGGCGTGTACGTAGTGCATGGAAATCAAGCCCCTGTTCACGATATCCTGCCAGCAGTGACTCGATTTTTTTGAGTTCTTCCGTGGGTAGCGATACGTCCATCAGACCTGCAGCTGAACGACTCATAAGCTGATAACCAGTCCAAACGATGTTGGCTGCGACCAGCAATGCAACGATCGGATCGACCCAAAACCAGCCGGTCAGATAAACCAGTCCGACACCAAAAATGACACCGACCGACGTCCAGACATCGGTCAGCAGGTGATGAGCATCTGCCTCAAGAGTGATAGAGTTGTGCTGCCTGCCAGCCCTTAACAAAATGCGAGCCGTCACAAAATTAAGGATTGATGCGACTGTTGAAACCAGTAATCCGAGACCAATCTCCTCAAGCGGCTGTGGAGTTAACATCCGCTCAACTGCGGTATAGGCGATACTGGCTGCCGCCAATAGGATCAGAAATCCTTCGAAAGCACTCGAGAAATATTCGGCTTTGCCGTGCCCATATGCATGGTTCTCATCGGCCGGAAGCGCAGCCAAGGTCAGCATCCAGAGCGCCATTAGGGCTCCTGCGAGGTTAACTACGGATTCGATGGCATCAGATAGCAGACCGACCGAACCGGTCATTTTCCACGCCACACCTTTGAGTCCGATAGTGGCAATAGCCGTGGCAATGGAAAGCCAAGCGTAGTGCGTCAGCGGACGAGGTAACCCTTTTGTTTTAGTCATTATTAACTTCCTAAAATAGGACGACTAACTCACATTTCTATCCATGATAGATAATTAAACAATCATTTCGCCATGAATATTTTTTCGTTTTTATTAAATTTAATTAAAAAGTCTCTGCAAGTGCTGTTTCATCTTCTAGTAAACTAAATTTTATTTTTAGGGTTTTCTTCAACTTGAAGTAATATTATCTCACAACAGATTAGTCACTTAGGTTAACTGAGCGGCTTTTATATTTTTCAATTAAAATATGCAAAACTCCCATTGCACCATGTGCATAAAAATAGACCTCAATGAAAGTAGTAAAGAACTTATGCCAGTGGATTACTGTTTCAGCCAGATTTGACTGCATGGTATTCAACAAGAACCATAGGCCACCTGAAAGTGCTACAATTAGCAATGCTAGAACTCCAAATCCTTGGATTGTACTGGCAATACCTCCCGAATGTGCATCGGGCAGTCGGAAACTAGTCAACGTTTTTATATCTTGCTTAATACCACTAAAGTCAAGCCCTACCCATGAAAAATAATAAGTAAAACCTCTTTGAGTAAGCATCCAACTTAACATAATAAAACCACAAATAATCAGTCCTAACCCTGAAATAATGTGCATCCAGGTTATAACTCCTTCAAGACTATGTTCACCAATTGCTTCGGTCTCTGTCAGATTAGAGTTAATAATTTGTGATAATATTAGAAATGCCACAATGATGTGAAGAATACGAAAAAAAGGAGCGTAATCATGGGGTAATAGATTCCAGAGTCGCAATTTCATTAATGAGTCCTTAGTAAATTTATCGATGATCTTAATCATACAAAAGAATTATTAGGATAACCTTAATTCTTAAAATTGCAGCAGGCATTAGTTCACCTCTGATATGGCCACTTGCGAAATGGGAATGGTAACTGTTATTACTATGTGTTTACTTGCTGTTCTTGTTACGCAGCCCCTTAAACACATTACTTTCAAATATGATTTCCTGCTGGGTTTAAATATGTGTCTTTCTATAGTGCGGCAACCTATTTTTACACCAACTCATGAATTAAATAAGAATCATAAATTAAATGAGAGGTTTAATTCTCTTGCTTAACGCGATGATATTAAATGGAAATTTTAATTTTTGTAATTTATTAAACAGTTAGAATGAGACATGGTAAATACGATCTTCCTTTAGATAATTCTGATAGCACTTTTTCTACTGGGCAGTCTGCAATGTCCGCTTCTCGCTCTTAGCGGACATTAGCATAGGCTATTTACCATAACGCCGCATTACGCGTACCGCTCAGACGGCCTGAGCGCGTTTCTGACGTGTCCCCGTTAAAAACAGTAACAAACCACCCGAAAATGCACGCCAGAAACGCTACGTAAGAATCTATCCTATGACTGGATATGCACTCAACTGAATAACGCCTGGTTTCAGTCCATTTTATCGGGATCAGCCTTCTTTCTGGGTAATTTAGGGGGCTTCACTTGCTGATTACTTTGCGTGCGGCGCGTGAGCCAAGGATGGTCAGCTTTAGGTTTTACGTAGAATTTTGAGCGTAAATCAAAACGGGCATTATCCACACGTTCATGGACACTTTTTTCATCATCCAGTGGTATAGGCTCCGGGCCATCAACATATTTTTCCCATCCCAACGCTTTCCCATCATACAGAACCTTAATTTCACCGTTAAAGCTTTCGCATACCGTGACAACCGAATGCCGAAGTCGATATCCCCGGCCTTCACTGCGAATCTGAAACGCACTGCTTTTGTACTGGAAAGTGAGATTTTTGGAGAGAACGCGCTTCGCCTGGAGGCTGAAGATATAACCCAGTTCCTCTTCAGAATGGTGTACATCAAGATGGGCGTTATCAGCAATACGAGGCGGCGTAGCAAACCGGTTGTTATAGGCTTCAATAAAGGTCGGCAACCATGCGTTTGCTGTTTCAATATCACTGATACCCTGAAGCCGCATTTCTTTGACCAGCCTGTCCTGCAGTGTCTGATTGGCACGCTCTACCCGCCCTTTTGCCTGCGGGCTGTTGGCATGGATTGGCTCGATGCCCAGTGTCTTTATCGCACGTGTGAACTGAGTCAACTCTCCTTCCCGCTCCGGGTTATTTACTCTGAATATACTGTGTCTGTCAGAATAGAGAGCCAGTGGTACGCCATGATCATTAAGGTAACCCCGGAGGGTTTCCATGTAAGCCCGGGTTGTTTCTGCAGGAGCGAATCGTAGCGCCATCAGAGCGCTGGTAGCATCATCGATAAAGACTATCAGTGTGCATTTGGGGCCCCGACCTTCAAACCAGTCATGAGGCGAGCCATCAATCTGGATGAGTTCACCGTAGGATGGGCGCCGCATCCGGCGCTGATAAATTCGGGCAAACTTACGACGACGTTCGCGCCATATGCCCTCCTCTACCATCCACTTCCTGAGAGTTTCAATGGATAAACACAAGCCGTGTATCTCGCGCAATTTTTCGCACGCAAGCGTAGGTCCAAAATCAGCGTAGCGGCCTTTGAGGAGTGAAATTACTGTTGCTCTGAATTCGGTAGAAAAGGAATTATTGGGACGCTTTCCACGTCGGCGGGAAACTAGACCAGAAGGCCCTTCATTTCTATACCGTTGCACCAGACGTTTAACCTGCCGAATAGAAATGCCAATGCGTGCCGCAGCTTGTTCCTGAGTAATATGGCGATTAAGTGACTCCTGAATAATGTGAAGTCGGTCGAGTTCCTTATGACTCATCGTAACAGTCTCTTTGATCATGAAAAATCCCCCAGAGAATTGTCTGGGGACATTTTAGAATGGTTCAAAGGAAGTGCGGACAAATTCCTGGACCTTCAGGAGTTAATTTATGCATTCATACGAGGACCGGATTCGGGCCGTCGAACTCTATTACCGGTACGGAAAGAAAGCCTCCGTTGTCGTCATGGAGCTGGGATATCCTTCCACAAAACAGCTGGGCCGTTGGGTTCGGATTTATGAAGAGAAGGGCGATTTACCCAGGGAATTAAAACCAAGAGAACGCTATTCACGTACACAGAAAATTGCTGCTGTTGAGCATTATCTTACTCACGGTGGTTGCCTGTCGTACACTCGCCGAGCCATCGGCTACCCCAGTAACGAAATTCTAAAGCGCTGGATTGAAGAGTTTTACCCAAATGCGCGTCCCCTGGTCATTCGCTCAGGCACAAGCAAATGCTTCAGCCCGCAAGAGAGGTCTCAGGCCGTCCGGGAGCTCTGTAACCGACGTGGAACCGCGCGTAAAGTTGCACAAAGCATAGGCGTCAGCGTCCCGGTCCTGTACAAATGGAAGAAAGACCTTATCAGTGACGAGGCTTATCAATCCATGCGCAAACGAAAGGCAGCCCCTCAGGATAAAAATCAGGATGCTTTACTCGGTGAAATCCAGCATCTCAGGAAGCAGGTTCATCAGCTGCAGCTCGAACGTGACATACTGACAAAGGCGAATGAACTGATAAAAAAAGATCTGGGCATCAGCTTTCTGAAACTGAAAAACAGGGAGAAAACCCTGATAGTTGATGCCCTTAAGAAAAAGTACCCCGTTGCTGAGTTGCTAAGCGTTCTGCAACTTGCCCGCAGCTGTTATTTTTACCACAAAGCCAGCAAACGTCTGTACGATAAGTATGCGGAAATACGCGTGATCATGGCCGATATCTTTGAGGAGAATTACCGCTGTTACGGCTACCGGCGCCTTCACGCGATGCTTCGCAGTAACAACAGGGTTATTTCTGAAAAGGTTGTCCGCAGACTGATGGCAGAAGAGCAGCTCGTTGTTAAGCGCACCAGGCGACGACGATATAACTCTTACTGTGGCGAAATCGGTCCGGCACCGGAAAATTTACTCGCCCGGGATTTTAGTTCCTGCAGGCCAAATGAGAAGTGGCTGACCGATATTACGGAGTTCCAGCTTCCGGCTGGAAAAGTCTATCTGTCGCCGGTTATCGACTGCTTTGATGGCCAGGTTGTAAGCTGGTCGATAGGAACACGCCCGGACGCGACGCTGGTGAATACGATGCTCGATGACGCACTCGATACGCTCAACGAACATGATAAACCGGTGATACACAGCGATCGTGGTGGCCATTACCGGTGGCCGGGCTGGCTCGAGCGTATCAACACCTCCGGACTTATAAGGTCCATGTCGCGCAAAGGATGCTCGTCGGATAATGCTGCGTGTGAAGGCTTCTTCGGGCGTATCAAAAACGAAATGTTCTATGGCAGAGACTGGGCGGGTATCACGCTGGAAAAATTTATCTGCTTCCTGGACAGGTACATACGCTGGTATAACGAGAAACGTATCAAGCTATCATTAGGTGCAATGAGTCCTGTGAAGTACCGGCAGCATCTTGGGATCACAACATAACAGTCCAGGAAAACATCCGCAGCCCCAAAGGGGACATTACAGCTTGGTGTTAACATTTTTTATTCATACCTTGCCCTGAAATTAATTCAAAAGTTAATATTTAATTTTGTGTAATGTATTTTGCTGGATGATTTTTCAACAAGAATTGATGTAACACAAAAGTGTTATTAACCAGAAAGAGTTAAACGTGCTTTTGATCGAGTTTTTGAAAGTTAACAGGAAAGGTTACAGCTAACGGTATGTTGTGACTGAAGTTATGGCGATAGCGATATGAAATTAAATATATAACGACTAACTAAAATCAAGCCACCGTTATATATTTAAATATATAAGTAAATAATGTGATCGCGGTGCACTATTAATGCCTGAAATAAACCGTTTTTACCGTTCGGTTAACATCTGAATGAAGATAAATGCAGTTTATTATTTTTACCGCATGCGCAGACGCAAGGATCGTTACGGACGAATGCAGGATAAATCATAAAAAGGACAGCCGCTCCGATTCACGGAGCGGCTGAGCAATGCCTGCCTTTCTGTTTAAGCCACCAGCAGTTTAACCACCGCTTTACGCACCGGCGCAGGCGTGCCGACGGCGCACAGCGGTTTGTGCACTTCTTGCGGATAAAAGACGACAAAGTCACCTTCATTCAGGATCAATGTTTTCTCCTGCTCCCCTTCCGCTAAAAAGGCGATGTCTTTATCAGCCAGCCAGTCGGTATCCGGTTTACCGGCAGGCAGTACGCTGAAGGTCATTCCTTCCTGCCCTTTCAGCACGATCTGAATATCCAGATAGCGCGCGTGATACTCCGCACGACGCTTCTCGAACGGTTCGGTCATATCTTCAGAAATCAGGTAGAACAGACGGCTACCGTCAATCTCATGTTTCCCCTTCTCCGTCGCCTCGGTGACGTTTGCCTTAATGTACTCAATCGCCTGGCGGAGTTCTTCAGGAAGCCAGGATTGCAGATGGTGAATATTACCAACGATCATCTCATACCCCTCATTCAAAACAGCGTTTCAATTTTAGTTGTTATACGGAAAAAAACCCGAGCGTGCCATCGCTATCATGCAAAGTTTTGCGTCAGCGCATGTTTATCGCTGAAGTTGTTGACTGTCTGTTAACGCTAAACAGCGATCTATGCATCTTTAATGCATAAAATGTAAACACACCCAATAGACAATGCTATCAAGCTATTGTTATATAATGGTTTACAAGAAAAACCATTAGTCGATCACAATTCATTTCCACTGCTTAATCAATGACAATCGCCATATTTATTGCTCAATTTACTTTATAGCGAAAATAATATAATTCACAATACGCATATCTATGCAGTAAATTATTATTAGTCTATAAAAATCATGATGTTACATTGACATCATTCTTTGCTTTAGCCAACAAACAATTAACACAAAAGAATAATCTGACGTATAAATGCGTAGTAATTCAGGTAAAGACTTTTTATTTTTGTTATTTCTCAGACCTCCGTCATATATTAATTAAGAAAAAACAAATAACCGAATGGATGTGAAATTCATCACATTCCTGACTTCTAAATAATTCAATGATGCCTCTCGAAAAATATCGGAACAGTTATGACTGCGAGCATTTTCATTATTCGCAGCCACCCCCTTTTTATTCCTTAAATAGAGTGAAAGGTATCGTAATGGAAAAACATTATGTCGGTTCTGAAATCGGCCAACTACGCAGTGTGATGTTGCATCGCCCTAATCTCAGCCTGAAACGCCTCACGCCGTCTAACTGCCAGGAGCTGCTGTTTGATGACGTACTGTCCGTCGAACGTGCAGGTGAAGAGCATGATATTTTCGCCAACACGTTACGCGAGCAGGGTATCGAAGTTCTGTTACTGACTGATTTACTGACACAAACTCTGGATATCGCGGATGCCAAAAGCTGGCTACTGGAAACGCAAATCTCGGATTACCGACTTGGCCCGACTTTCGCCACCGACATCCGCGCCTGGCTGGCCGATATGCCGCACCGGGAACTGGCCCGTCATTTAAGCGGCGGACTCACCTACGGTGAAATTCCCGCCTCAATTAAAAATATGGTGGTGGATACCCACGATATTAATGACTTTATTATGAAGCCATTGCCAAACCATTTATTTACCCGCGATACCTCCTGCTGGATATATAACGGCGTATCCATTAACCCAATGGCCAAACCGGCTCGCCAGCGTGAAACGAATAATCTGCGGGCCATCTATCGCTGGCATCCGCAATTTGCTGACGGCGATTTTATTAAATATTTCGGCGACGAGAATATCAATTACGACCATGCCACCTTAGAAGGCGGCGATGTGCTGGTCATCGGGCGCGGTGCGGTGCTAATCGGCATGTCTGAACGCACGACGCCGCAGGGAATTGAGTTCCTTGCCCAGTCGCTTTTTAACCATCGTCAGGCCGAACGGGTGATTGCCGTTGAGCTTCCCAAACACCGCTCCTGTATGCACCTCGACACCGTCATGACCCACATCGATATCGACACCTTCTCCGTCTACCCGGAAGTGGTGCGCCAGGACGTGCAGTGCTGGACCTTAACGCCAGACGGGCGCGGTGGCCTGAAACGTACCGAAGAACGCACGTTGATTAACGCCATTGAGAAAGCGCTCGACATCGATCAGGTGCGTCTGATTACCACCGGCGGCGACGCCTTTGAAGCCGAGCGTGAGCAGTGGAACGACGCCAACAACGTCCTCACGCTGCGCCCCGGCGTCGTCGTGGGCTACGAGCGCAACATCTGGACCAACGAGAAATATGACAAAGCCGGCATCACCGTGCTGCCAATCCCTGGCGATGAACTGGGGCGCGGACGCGGCGGCGCACGCTGCATGAGTTGCCCACTGGAACGCGATGGCATTTAAGGAACCCACCATGCAAAACAAACCGACTCTGGTTGTTGCCCTCGGCGGCAATGCGTTGCTCAAGCGCGGCGAACCGCTGGAAGCCAACATCCAGCGCAAGAACATCGTCCTGGCGGCGAAAACCATCGCCCAACTCACACAGCAATGGCGGGTGGTGCTGGTTCACGGCAACGGGCCGCAGGTGGGCCTGCTGGCATTGCAAAACAGCGCCTACGACCGCGTCACCCCCTACCCGCTGGACATTCTCGGGGCAGAAAGCCAGGGAATGATCGGCTACATGCTGCAACAGGCGCTGAAGAACCAACTGCCGCAGCGCGAAATCAGTGTCCTGCTCACGCAGGTGGAAGTGGACCCTGACGATCCGGCCTTTCATAACCCGACCAAGTATATCGGTCCGGTTTATGACCCTGCCCAGGCCGACGCGTTGCAGGCTGAAAAAGGTTGGGTCTTCAAAGCGGATGGCAAAGCGTTCCGCCGTGTGGTGCCTTCACCACAGCCAAAACGCATCGTAGAGAGCGACGCCATCCAGGCGCTGATCGCCCGCGATCATCTGGTCATCTGTAACGGTGGCGGCGGTGTGCCGGTCGTCGAGAAAGCAGACGGTTACCACGGCCTGGAAGCGGTGATCGACAAAGACCTTTCCGCCGCGCTGCTCGCCAGCCAGATCCACGCTGACGCGCTGCTGATCCTGACCGACGCCGACGCGGTGTACCTCGACTGGGGCAAACCGACCCAACGTCCGCTGGCACAGGTGACGCCGGAACGCTTAAGCGAAATGCAATTTGACGCCGGTTCGATGGGGCCAAAAGTCAGCGCCTGCGCCGACTTTGTCAGCCGCTGCCACGGCATTGCGGGCATCGGTTCGCTGGCCGATGGCCCGGCCATTCTCGCCGGCGATAAAGGCACCCTGATTCGGCGCGAAACCGCCGATGTTGACGCTTAAGGCTTTTTTGCCGGATGGCGGCCTCGCCTTATCCGGCCTACACCGATTCACGTCCGTAGGCCTGGTAAGCGCAGCGTCATCAGGCAGTTCATTTTGACAAGGATACATTGATGGCTATTTCACTGAAAAATAGAAACTTTTTGAAAATTCTCGACTTTACGCCAGCGGAGATCCAGTTCCTTATCGATCTGGCGATTGAACTGAAAGCGGCGAAAAAAGCCGGGCGCGAACAGCAAACGCTGATCGGGAAAAACATTGCGCTGATATTCGAAAAAACCTCCACCCGCACCCGCTGTGCCTTTGAAGTTGGGGCATTCGACCAGGGCGCGCAGGTCACTTACCTCGGCCCAAGCGGCTCGCAGATCGGTCATAAAGAGTCGATGAAAGATACCGCTCGTGTACTGGGCCGGATGTACGACGGCATCGAATACCGCGGGTTCGGTCAGCAGATCGTTGAGGAACTGGGGCAATACGCCGGAGTGCCGGTGTGGAACGGTCTGACCGACGAATTCCATCCCACGCAGATCCTCGCGGATCTGATGACCATGCTGGAGCACGCGCCGGGGAAAACGCTGCCCGAACTGAGCTTCGCCTACCTTGGCGATGCGCGCAACAACATGGGCAATTCCCTGATGGTCGGCGCCGCGAAGATGGGCATGGATATTCGCCTCGTCGCGCCAAAATCCTTCTGGCCAGATGAAGCGCTGGTTGCGCAATGCCGCAGCATCGCCAGCACCACCGGGGCACGCATCACGCTGACGGACGATGTGGAAGAAGGCGTCTATGACGTTGATTTTCTGTACACCGACGTCTGGGTCTCCATGGGTGAACCGAAAGAGGCCTGGGCTGAGCGCGTCAGCCTGATGACGCCGTACCAGATCAACCAGAAGGTCATCGACGCCACCGGCAACCCCAACGTGAAGTTCATGCACTGCCTGCCCGCCTTCCATAACGAACACACCAAAGTGGGTCGTGAAATTGAAGCCGCCTACGGCCTGAAAGGGCTAGAAGTGACGGAAGACGTTTTCGAATCCGCACACTCCATCGTGTTCGACGAAGCGGAAAACCGCATGCACACCATCAAAGCGGTGATGGTGGCGACGCTCGGCGACTCACTCACACGATAGCGACTGGACCGAATGCACCGGGTGCGGGTGCCTTCCTGACCCGCGCCCACGTTAGGAGACCCATTATGCGAAATCAGGACTTTCCCTGCCTCTTCGTTAATCTTTCGGTCATTCGTGACAACACCCGGACACTGATTGCGCTATGTCGCCAGCACGGGGTAGAGCCTGTCGGCGTCAATAAGCTGAGCTGCGAAGCGGCAAATGTCGCCAGAGCCATGATTGATGCAGGAATCAGCACGATTGCAGATTCCCGCATCCAGAATCTCAAAAAAATCGCCGATCTGCCCGTCGACAAACTGCTGCTGCGTCTGCCGCAGATAAGCCTTGCGCACGACATCGTGGCCTATGCGGATATCTCGCTGAACTCCGAAGAACATACGTTGCAGGCGCTCTCTGCGGCAGCCATAGCGCAGAACAAAACGCACCGGGTCATTCTGATGCATGACCTGGGCGATCTGCGCGAAGGCTGCGTGGATCCGCTGGAGACACGACGCCTTGCGCGTCTGGTACACAAAGAACTGCCGGGGCTGACGCTGGAAGGACTGGGCGCCAATCTTGCCTGCTACGGCGGAGTGGAACCCACCACCGAAAACCAACAGGCGCTGGTCGATCTCGCCCATCAGATCGAAGACGAGTTGGGTATTGCACTGCGCACGATTTCCGGCGCCAGCTCCGCCGCCCTGTTCCTGCTGATCAACGGTGGGCTGCCGACGGGCGTCAACCAGTTGCGGCTTGGCGCGTCGCTGATCATGGGGTTCGGCCTGAATGACGAGCCGATCCCCGACACCCGCCAGGACGCTATCAAGCTCGGCGTGGAGATCATCGAGCTGAAAGACAAGCCCTCCGTTCCGCAACACTCCACGGCGCTGGATGCCATGGGGAGAAAGCCGGTATTCGAAGATCTTGGCGTACATCACCGGGCGCTGGCCGCGCTCGGCGAACAGGACGTCTCCTTCTCCCAGCTCCGGCCATTTGATCCCGGCGTCAAAGTGCTCGGCGCCAGTTCCGATCACCTGATCCTCGACGTCACCCACGCCGCATCGGGATATCAGGTGGGCGACATCGTCTATTTCTCCCTGGGATACAGCGGCGTCTTGCAGTGCATGACCTCCGAATACGTCGGCAAACAATACAGCTACTTCTAAAAAATCACTTTCTGTCAGATTGAGGACTCTCTTCATGACTACTCTTGATACCAGCAAACCGGCTGCGGACGCTTCGACCTCCCAGTCCGAAGGTAAGCTCAAACTTCCGGCGCTAACGGCGCTTGTGGTCAGCGCGCTGATCGCCGCCGGGGTATTCTCTCTGCCGCAGAACATGGCGGCCAAAGCAGGCGCTGGCGCGATCCTGATCGGCTGGGGAATTACCTTTATCGGCATGTTAACCCTCGCCTTTGTCTTCCAGACCCTGGCGCACCGTAAAAGCGAAGTGGAAGGCGGCGTGTATGGTTATGCCCGCGCGGGTTTTGGCGAGTACATCGGTTTTAACTCCGCCTGGGGTTACTGGATCTCGGCGTGGATCGGCAACGTTTCATACTATGTGGTGATCTGTTCCGCACTCGGCTCCTTCAGCGCGCTCGGTTTCTTTGGCGACGGCACCACCCTTTCTGCGCTGATTGTGGGATCAATTCTGCTCTGGAGTCTGCATTTCCTGATCTGTCGCGGCGTACAGGGTGCCGCCCTGCTCAATCTGATCGGCACGGTCGCGAAAGTGGTTCCTCTGATCATGTTTGTTGTGCTGGTCAGCGTCGCCTTTCAGGTTCGCACCTTTAAGATTGAATTCTGGGGCAATGAACAGCTTGGCTCTGTTATGGACCAGGTGAAAAACATCATGCTGGTCACCACCTGGGTTTTCATCGGTATTGAAGGCGCCGCCATGTACTCGGGCCGGGCGATGAAAAAATCAGACGTGGGTAAAGCCACCATGATTGGATTTTTCATCTCAATCCTGCTGTTTGTCGCCGTCTCGGTGCTGTCGCTCGGCGTTCTGTCTCAGCCAGAACTCGCACAGTTGAAGAACCCTTCTACTGCAGGCGTACTGGCAGCGGCGGTCGGGCCGTGGGGCGCAGCCCTGATGAATATCGGTCTTATCGTTTCCGTCGGCGCCGCGCTGCTGGCCTGGACGTTATTGTCTGCGGAAACGGCGTATATGGCCGGTAAAGACGGCACCATGCCCAAATTCCTGGGCAAAGAAAACGCCAACAAAGCGCCGGTCAATGCGCTGCTGCTGACCAATGGGCTGACCCAACTGTTCCTGATCATCGCCCATTTCCAACAGGCGGGGTATCTTGCGCTGCTGCTGCTGGCCACCTCAATGATCCTGATCCCCTATTTTCTCAGCGGTTTGTATGCCCTGAAAGTGGCGTGGCAGAAGGACGGTTATAACCGTGATGAACAGCATTCCATCACCCGCGACATCATCATCGGCGCGCTGGCAACACTCTATGGTGCCTGGCTGGTCTATGCCGCCGGGATGGAATATCTGCTGCTGTCGATGATCCTCTACGCCCTCGGTATCGTTTTTTATGTCTGGGCGCGGAAGGAGAAAAATGGAAGACTTTTCAATCCAATAGAGATCGTTCTGGCTATTATGGTGGTGGTCGCAGGGATCTACGCGGTCTATCTGTTGGCGACCGGCGTGCTCACGCTCAGTTGATGCACGTCAACACAGGGAAGACGAAGCGGCAAAACTCCGCCTTCCCTTAGACGACTAAGTGGAATATTTTTTCATGCAGATGCCATCCGTCAGGATGCTGAAGCGCGCTCCAGTCAAATTTCAATAAGCCGATCAAACACATCCCGGTTGAAATGGAGAACATTTGCTTAGTGCGTCATCAAATAAAAATAGAAACATTGGGCAGATCTACAGGTTGTTATCTTCGGCTGATTACACTGGACTAACTGATGATGAAACTTTACCAACCCGCTTCAGAAAAAGAAGAACTACAACTCTCTGTTTGTCAGCGCCTGATTGGCGAAAAAAGCTATCTCTCACAGGAGGAGATCCGCCGCGATCTGCAAAACTACGGCTTTGAAACCATCAGCCAGTCAACGGTTTCCCGCCTGCTGAAAATTCTTGGCGTCATAAAAATTAGAAATACGAAAGGACAAAAAATTTATTCCGTCAATCCGCAATTGCGTCCAGCCCCCGATGCCGCCCGTTCCATTTCTGAAATGGTGGTGAGCGTGGAGCATAACAGCGAATTTATCCTTATCCATACGGCGGCAGGCTATGGCCGCGCCGTCGCCCGGATCCTCGATTATCATGCCCTGCCGGAAATCCTGGGTGTGGTAGCGGGTAGCAGTATTGTCTGGGTTGCGCCACGGGTGGTGCAGCGCACTGGCCTTGTCCACAAACAGATTAACTACTTACTAAAAATGAATTAATATTCATTAAAACCGTTTGCGTTGAATAAAAACGGCATTTTTTGCTTGATCCACAAACGGAGCTGAGTATAATCGCGGACAATTTGCCGGGAGGAAGTATGGTCCAGTGTGTACGACATTCTGTCTTACCGCGTCTGAAAACAGACGCTGGCCTGCCGTTTTTCTTTCCGTTGCTCACCTATTCCCAGCCCCTCAAATGAGGGGCTTTTTTTTTGCCCTGGCGTCAGGAGATAAACATGGCTAACCCGCTATATCAAAAACACATCATTTCCATAAACGACCTCAGTCGCGACGACCTCAATCTGGTGCTGGCGACGGCGGCGAAATTAAAAGCGAACCCTCAACCGGAGCTGCTCAAACACAAGGTCATCGCCAGTTGCTTCTTTGAAGCCTCGACCCGTACCCGCCTGTCGTTTGAAACCTCCATGCACCGCCTGGGCGCCAGCGTGGTCGGCTTTTCCGACAGCGCCAACACGTCGCTGGGTAAGAAAGGTGAGACGCTGGCAGATACCATCTCTGTGATCAGCACTTATGTTGACGCGATCGTGATGCGTCACCCACAGGAAGGCGCGGCGCGTCTGGCGACCGAATTCTCCGGTAAGGTGCCGGTACTGAACGCGGGTGACGGTTCAAATCAACATCCGACCCAAACGCTGCTGGATCTGTTCACCATTCAGGAAACGCAGGGGCGTCTGAACAACCTGCATGTGGCGATGGTCGGCGACCTGAAATATGGCCGTACCGTGCATTCCCTGACGCAGGCGCTGGCGAAGTTTGACGGCAACCGCTTCTACTTCATCGCCCCGGATGCGCTGGCAATGCCGCAGTACATTCTTGATATGCTGGACGAAAAAGGCATTGCCTGGAGCCTGCACGCCTCTATCGAAGAGGTGATGGCGGAGGTGGATATTCTGTATATGACCCGCGTACAGAAAGAGCGTCTGGACCCTTCAGAATACGCCAACGTGAAGGCCCAGTTTGTCCTGCGCGCCAGCGACCTGGTGGGAGCGCGGGAAAACATGAAGGTACTGCATCCGCTGCCGCGTATAGATGAAATCGCCACGGACGTGGATAAAACGCCTCACGCCTGGTATTTCCAGCAGGCAGGCAACGGGATTTTCGCGCGCCAGGCGTTACTGGCACTGGTTCTGACTAGCGATTTGGCACTGTAAGGGGAGATAACGAGATGACACACGATAATAAACTGCAGGTTGAAGCGATCAAATGCGGCACCGTAATCGACCATATTCCCGCGCAAATCGGCTTTAAATTGCTGACTCTGTTCAAGCTGACCGAAACCGACCAGCGCATCACTATCGGCCTTAATCTGCCTTCCGGTGAAATGGGACGTAAAGACCTGATTAAGATCGAGAACACCTTCCTGACCGCCGAACAGGTTAATCAACTGTCACTGTATGCGCCACAGGCTACTGTCAACCGTATCGACAACTACGACGTGGTGGGTAAATCACGTCCAAGCCTGCCGGACCACATCGACAGCGTGCTGGTCTGCCCGAACAGTAACTGCATCAGCCACGCTGAACCGGTTTCTTCCAGTTTTTCAGTGAAAAAACGCGCGGATGACATCGCACTTAAATGCAAATACTGCGAAAAAGAGTTTTCTCATTATGTGGTGCTGGCCAACTAATTGCAGTTGGTTAAAAATTCGTGGCTCCCTATAATGCCAGAGAAATTTCATTAACCGCTGTACTTCAGGAGAAATCATGAGCAAAACTATCGCGACGGAAAATGCACCCGCAGCAATCGGTCCATATGTTCAGGGCGTAGATCTGGGCAGCATGATCATCACTTCCGGTCAGATCCCGGTTGACCCGAAAACCGGCAGCGTGTCGGACGACGTCTCCGCGCAGGCGCGTCAGTCGCTGGAAAACGTGAAAGCTATCGTTGAAGCCGCTGGCCTGAAAGTAGGCGACATCGTGAAAACAACCGTATTTGTCAAAGATCTGAACGATTTCGCGACCGTCAACGCCACTTACGAAGCGTTCTTCACCGAACACAACGCTACCTTCCCGGCACGTTCCTGCGTGGAAGTCGCGCGTCTGCCAAAAGACGTGAAGATCGAGATCGAAGCGATCGCCGTTCGTCGTTAAATTCGATAAGAAGAGAACTCTGCCCTTGCGGGGTTCTCTTTATTAAAGAGATTATTTGCAATCTGCAACTGACAATGTCAACTGTCTTGTATTCTTCAATAAAGTAACCGTTTTATTGGCGAATTTTTCAACCGTCCAGTTGTAAATTTCCATTTTGTCTTTAGAACGAGATTCTATCTTTCTGGAGTAACAACGCCAACCAACAATCCAGTTAACTCGTGAGTTATAAACGCTAGCCAGGAGAACGTCGTTATCTTCACTATGGACTTTCTCTAAGGTAACAATTACTCGTCCATAAACGTTATAGCTGACCAGATGATTATATCGATTGGTAGAATCGGTGACAAAAATGCAGATAATTGAAAAGAACAACAGTAATAATAAATTTAATTTATTCTGCCATAAAAAATAACTCATTTATCATGCTCCCCATGAAAAAACATAACCAGATGAGCCAATAATAGCCTGATTCCCTTGCAGACAGACAATACTCCCCCACTTTGTTAGTGCCAAACGAATGTTATCTGCATGAGCAATTTGCGTGTAGATATATCTGTAGGGTTGAAATGGCCTATTCAGGGGGGTATTCATCTCTCTTACCATCACTTTACCGGAGGCTCTTTCCAGATACACATATATTCCATGTCGGGATATACTATCCGCATAGTAAACATCAGAATCATCATTACGGCACCATTGCACAGTCAACAGTTGATGGCTTTCATGCAGAGATGGCCAACACGCTGAAATTACAAAAATTGTATAACAAAATGCGCCAAATGTAGTGATAAGGACTATT
This sequence comes from Citrobacter sp. CFNIH10, assembly GCF_002934585.1. Taxonomy (NCBI): domain Bacteria; kingdom Pseudomonadati; phylum Pseudomonadota; class Gammaproteobacteria; order Enterobacterales; family Enterobacteriaceae; genus Citrobacter; species Citrobacter sp. CFNIH10. Next base: position 1,988,829 of record NZ_CP026216.1, on the reverse strand, counting down.
TTTCTGAGATACACAAGGAACCGGCTCTCAGTCATGCCAATTTTCCTCGGTTTCAATGACACCAGATATATTATATTCCCTGGCCAGGCACTCCTGATGAAATCGCCCCATAAAATGATCACTTACAGGAACGGCATTACCTAATCTCACCCCAAATTTTTTGTTTCCCACATTCCAGTTGTATCTATCAAAAAACACAAACTGAAACTGCATAAAGTAATCACATAGCCTGTCGCTATTTGTTAATACACTACTATACGTATTCTCCTGAATATTTACTTTCCCTTTTCCCCAGTATTGATATCCACCTATTGCATAAAATAAATCAGAGTTATCGGTAATAAAATCATTCCTACTAACATGTGAAGAAGTAAAAAAATGTTCTCCAGGAGGTAAGGTCTGACAGAATAGCTTTGCAGCTTTTAATTCCTTAATGTAATTATTCTTTAACTGCGCGGATTTTTTCATCATATCGGATAAGTTAACATGTAAATCTTCTCCCGTATTTTTAAGGTAGTGTCTTAAATTACTTTGTGCGAAGGGATACTTATATTTCAAAAATAAATTCCCATCAATCACCTTTTCGATATAATATTTATAATAGTACAATTTATTTGAAAAATGTCCCACTCTGCACCATGACCCACTACCAATATCAGCAGTAGGCTTCGGTTCTTCACGGCCTAATATATAATTTGACATCATCATCTCTAACAAAAAGACACTTTTAAAGTGTAACATTTGCAGCGTTCTCAATTTTGTCAGATGACACCGGTAATTCTTTCTTTCGGAAAAAATTTAGTCGTTATGGACCACACAAGATAAAAAAATCCGGGCATACCAGCCCGGATTTTCGTCACTGCATCACTATCACATCACGCCAAAGAATTTCGGCAGGAACAGCGAAATCGCCGGGATATAAGTCACCAGCAAGAGAACAAGGAACAGTACCGCGTAGAACGGTAGCATCGCCTTCACCACCTGCTCGATCTTCTGTTTACTCACCGCACTGGCAACAAACAGCACAGACCCTACCGGCGGTGTGATCAGGCCAATTCCCAGGTTCACCAGCATAATCATCCCGAAATGTACCGGATCAATGCCGAGGGCGTTGGTGACCGGCAGCAGCACAGGGGTCAGGATCAGAATCAACGGCGCCATGTCCATCAGCGTACCAATCAGCAACAGCATGATGTTAATACACATCAGAATGACATACTTGTTATCCGAGATACTGGTAAACGCTTCGGTAATGCGCATCGGCAGTTGCATATAGGTCATGATGGCGCCAAACGCTGCCGCGAAACCGATCAGGATCATCACGATAGTCACGGTCTTCACAGTGCGATACATCAGTTTCGGCAGTTCAGACCACTTATAGTCGCGGTAGATAAACATGGTGACGAAAAACGCCCACAGGCAGGCGATCGCCGCCGATTCCGTCGCGGTAAAAATACCGGAAAGGATCCCGCCCATAATGATGACGACCGTCATCAGCCCCCACAGCGTATCGAGAAAGATCTTCAATGCCTGTCGGAACGGCACGCGCTCCCCTTTCGGGTAGCCGCGCTTATGCGCAAAGCCCACGCACATTACCATCAGGGTAAAACTCAGCAATAGCCCAGGCAGGATCCCGGCAATAAACAGCGCGGCAATCGACACCGTACCGCCCGTCGCCAGCGAGTAGATCACCGAGTTATGGCTGGGCGGCGTCAGGATTGCCTGCACGGAACCGCTGGCGGTGACCGCTGCGGCAAAGTCTCGCGGATAACCTTTCTTATCCATTTCAGGGATCATCACTGAACCGATCGATGCGGTATCCGCCACCGACGATCCTGAGATCGCGCCAAAAAAGGTTGATGCGACAATGTTCACCAGCGACAGACCACCGCGAATGAAGCCAACAAAGATATAAGCAAAGTTCACTAACCGACGCGCAATGCCTCCTTCCGCCATAATGGCCCCGGCCAGAATAAAGAACGGGATCGCCAACAGTGAGAATTTGTTCACGCCGTTGGTCAACTGGATCATCACCGCTTCCAGCGGGATATCGATATACCACGCCCCGACGATCGCGCTGATCCCCACCGCGTACGCCACCGGCACCCCAATCGCCAGCATGATGCCGAGCGTAAAAACGAGAATAAATGCATCCATTTGCTTTCCCCTATGAAGTCGGTTCGGTCATCAACTGGTTGAACCCAGCATGACCACAGGACGTTGATACTGAGCGCCACGGCAGATCTTCTCGATGATGAAAAGCAGCATGATCGCCGAACCGATAGGGAGCGGAAGATAGTTTTCCCCGGCAGTCAAAATTGGGAATTCTGCCACGGGTTGTTGCCACAACTCATAACAGAGCGTCGAACCGTACCAAAGAATAAAAATACTGATCGCCAGCAACATCAGATCGGCACCGATAAAACAGATCCGACGCCCCATTTCACCAAGACGATCGGTTACCATGCTGACCGCAATATGCGAACCCGCACGATAGCTGACCGCCGCACCAATAAAAGTGAACGTCACCATGCACAATATGGCGATCGGCTCGGGCCAGGACAGCGCGCTGTTCATCACGTAGCGCGCGAATATCCCCACGGGAATAACCGCCACCATCACCAATAAAGCCAGCCCGGCAATCCACATTGAAATTCGATACAGCACATCCATTACCGATGAATAACCTTCACCCATAATCATCACCTCGAACGAATAACCGATTCAGGCAGATGACCTCCGTCATCCGCCTGATGAATTACTTCACATCCTGAATTCGCTTGATCAAATCCTGGTGGTCTTTACCGTATTGATCCCGGACGGGCTGTGTGGCTTTATAAAAATAATCCGTATCGATGTCATGGAAATTCACCCCATTTGCTTTCATGGTTTCCAGTGATTTCGCATTATAGGCTTCCCAGAGTTGGCGTTGTTCTATTTGCGCTTCTTTTGCCAGTTTAATAATTAATTCCTGATCTTCTTTTTTCAGCTTGTCCCACTTGGCTTTTGAAAACAGGAACAGTTCAGGAATAATGAAATGCTTACTCCAGGTGTAATTTTTGGCGACCGGCAGATAGTTATGCGCGACAAAGGTCGGCGGGTTATTTTCTGTGCCATCAATAACCCCGGTCTGCATCCCGCTGAACACCTCACTGGTTCCCATGGCGATCGCATTCGCGCCCATCGCTTTTAAGGTATCGAGCGAGACCGGGCTGGTCTGAACACGGATTTTCATCCCTTTCAGGTCTTCCGGTTTCACCACCGGAGCCTTGGTGATCAGGTTACGCGTTCCGGCATCCATCCAGCCGAGAAACACCAGTCGGGACTGGCTGTTGGCGGTCAGCCGGTCACCAATTTCCTGACCAATTGCCCCATCCAGAACCTTATGCAGGTGATCTTCATCGCGGAAGATATAGGGCAGCGTAAAGACGTTAATCTCAGGCAATATGGCAGCAACCGGAGACATCGACACGCGAATAATATCAATCGCACCCAGTTGCGCCTGTTCAATCATCTGCTTTTCATCCCCCAGTACGCCGCCCGGGAAGGTTTTAATATCCAGACGTCCGTCGGTAGCGGCGCTGAGTTTTTCGCCCATATGCTTCACAGCAACTACGTTCGGATAATCCGCCGGATGGACATCTGCCGCACGCAGCGTTTGCGCAGACGCCGCCTGCGCTGCCAATACTAAAGCAGTCCCCACGCACAGGTTTAACAAGGTTTTGGTCAGTTTCATTTTTCCATCTCCAGAGGTTTATAATTTTCATTAATACAAACGACTTGCAGGATAGAGGGCCGCCTTAATTAAAAGGGACAGTAAGGAATGACATTGCCCAGGCAGACTCGTCGGTGTAACAAAGTATTACGATGATTATGTTCATAAAATGACGATGGATGGAATTTTTTTTAGCACGCTGTTTCATTTTTGCAATGAAGGTCTTTTTCCTGGAAAAAAGATGTCATGAAGCGGGCTTAAATTGTGATCGACCACACCTCTTTGGTTTTTCAAAAAAAATAAAACACGACGAAGGGAAAGAATATATTCTTGCGCGATAAAAAAGAGAATGGCTGCCGAAGCAGCCATTATTTTGTTTACTGCCAGCCGTAGCGGCGGCTATAGAAGCCTTTAACCCATTGCGTTAACGTCATATATCCCACCAGAATCGCCACTAACCAGGGGAAATAACTCAGCGGTAACGCCTGCAATTGCAGATAACCTGCCAGCGGTGAGAACGGTAGCGCAATTCCCACAATCATTACCACCAGCGTCATCAGCATCAGCGGCCAGGCAGCGCGACTCTGAATGAACGGCACGCGGCGCGTACGAATCATATGCACAATCAGCGTTTGCGACAGCAGCCCCACCACAAACCAGCCAGACTGGAACAGCGTTTGCGCTTCCGGCACATTGGCGTGGAATACCCACCACATCAGGCAGAATGTCAGAATGTCGAAGATGGAGCTGATCGGGCCAAAAAAGAGCATAAAACGGCCCAGATCCGCCGGATTCCAGCGCTGCGGTTTCTGGATCTGCTCATCATCAACGTTATCAAACGGGATCGCCACCTGAGATACATCGTACAACAGGTTCTGAATCAGCAAGTGCAGCGGCAACATGGGCAGGAACGGTAAAAAGGCGCTCGCCACCAGCACGCTAAAGACGTTACCAAAGTTAGAACTGGCGGTCATTTTGATATACTTCAGCATATTGGAGAACGTACGACGCCCTTCAATTACGCCTTCTTCCAGCACCATCAGGTTCTTTTCCAGCAGAATAATATCGGCCGCTTCACGGGCGATATCGACCGCGCCATCCACCGAAATACCAATATCCGCCGCACGTAGCGCTGGCGCGTCGTTAATTCCGTCGCCCATAAAGCCCACCACGTGCCCTTCACGTCTGAGGAGGCGGACGATCCGCTCTTTATGCATCGGCGTCAGGCGTGCGAACAGCGTAGTATGCTGAGCCAACGCGGCCAGCGCGTCGTCGCTCATGTCTTCGATATCATTTCCGACAATCACCTCTCCGGCATCCAGACCTACCTCATGGCATACCTTCGCGGCGACCAGTTCGCTGTCGCCGGTCAGGATCTTCACGGTAATGCCACTGGCTTTCAGCGCTTTCAGCGCCGGTGCGGTCGTTTCCTTCGGCGGATCGAGGAAGGCGATGTAACCTTCAAGGATCAGATCGGATTCATCAATACGCTGGTAATCCCCTTCCCGCGCTGGCAGGTATTTGGTCGCCACGGCGACCACGCGCAGCCCCTGACGGTTCAGCGTATCAGTCACGCGCTTCACTCGACGCAGCATGTTGTCATCCAGCGGCACAATTTCGCCGTTATGACGTACTTGCGTACAGACGCTGACGATCTCCTGCAACGCGCCTTTGCACACCAGTTGATGCACATCCGTCTCTTCTGACACCACCACCGACATCCGGCGGCGCTCAAAATCAAACGGAATCTCATCAATTTTCTGCCAGCGGGTAGACAACGTGCGCGCAGCGCCTTCATCCACACCTTCCAGCACGGCGGTATCCAGCAGATTTTTCAGTCCGGTCTGGTAATGGCTGTTCAGCCATGCCGCGTGCAGAACGCGTTCACTGGGCTTACCGGAGATATCCGTATGATTCTCCAGCACGATTTTATCCTGGGTCAGCGTGCCGGTTTTATCGGTGCACAGAACGTCCATCGCGCCGAAGTTCTGAATGGCATCCAGATGTTTGACGATCACTTTTTGCTTGGACAGTTTCACCGCGCCGCGTGCCAGCGTCGAAGTGACAATCATCGGCAGCATTTCCGGCGTCAGGCCTACGGCGACGGAGAGCGCAAACAGCGCCGCTTCCCACCAGTCACCTTTGGTATAACCGTTAATGAGCAGCACCACTGGCGCCATCACCAGCATAAAGCGAATCAACAGCATACTGACGCGACTGATCCCCTTCTGGAACGCGTTTTGCTCGCTTTCCTGTTCGCTGACGCGCCCCGCCAGTTGACCAAACCAGGTATGGGCGCCGGTGGCGATAACCATCGCCTGCGCCGTGCCGCTCACCACGTTAGTGCCCATAAAGCACAGGGTATCGCGCTCAAGCGGGTTGCTTTGGCTGGCGTCGCGGGTGTGCGCCACTTTCTCCACTGGCAGCGATTCGCCGGTTAATGACGCCTGAGCAACAAACAGGTCTCGCGCCTGAATCACCCGCAGATCGGCCGGGATCATGTCCCCCGCCGACAGCTTGATGATGTCGCCGGGCACCAGTTGATCGCCAGGCAGCTCCACCCAGCCGTTTTCCCCTTTCTCATTGATGACCCGCAGCACCGTCGCGGTGTTGCTGACCATCGCTTTCAGCGCGTCTACCGCTTTGGTGGAGCGCGCTTCCTGGACAAAGTTAAGCAGCGTGGAAATCACCACCATCAGAGCGATCACCCCGGCGGCGAACAGATCTTCCGTGGCATACGAGATCGCGCCCAGAAGAGTCAGCAACATATTGAACGGGTTGCGATAACAGGTCCACAGATGCTTCCACCACGGTGACGGTTTCTGGGTCGGCAGAAGGTTTTCACCGTGTTGTTCGCGGGCGGCGTTCACCTCTGCCACATTGAGTCCTTCCGGATGCGCATGAAACGTTTTCCATAGCGTCTTTTCATCCATCACGGCCACTTTCAGGCAGTGTTCACTCAGTGAAGAAGGTATCGGGGTGCTGGCAATCGACTGTGCATTAGGTAATGGATCGCGGTGCACCAGGCGATCGGGCAAATGGCGGCCAAGCCGGGCAAACAGCTGGCGAGTGATATTTTTAAACATAGGAAGCCCCTCCGCGCCAATAAGACAGGCGCAGAAATATCCTTCAGGCGTGGCAAAACCTTACCTGACAGGTAACATCATTTTTAAACAGGGACGTTAATGCGTCACTGTCTTACATCACCGGTAAGACAGCGAAAGGCAGGCTTACCGGAAAGCGCGTGTTCTCCAGGTCGGGAGAGGGGTGGGATCGGGATCCATAAAGCCTCCGGTAATTGAATGAGTTAGCTCACAGATAATAAGTTGTAGATCATAATATTTGTGGCATTTATGGCGTTATAATAACCCCCGGCAATTAAACAAAACATATACACAAAAACATTCGGTTCGCATCCCGGCAGAAAATGAACTACGCCAACGCAAAAGCAGCGTGAAGGATGACGTGTATAAACCAGACTTTGCCCATTGTGGTTTCTATAAGTAAAGTTACCCTCTTATCATCTTTTGTTGCGTACCACGGGAAAACAGGATGCAAAATCGGCTGACTATCAAAGACATCGCCCGCTTAAGCGGCGTGGGGAAATCCACCGTTTCCCGTGTGCTGAACAACGAAAGCGGCGTCAGTGAACGGACTCGCGAGCGTGTCGAAGCCGTGATGAATCAGCACGGATTTTCTCCTTCCCGTTCAGCCCGCGCCATGCGGGGCCAGAGCGATAAAGTCGTCGCCATCATTGTGACCCGTCTCGACTCCCTGTCGGAAAACCTTGCCGTACAGACGATGCTGCCGGTGTTTTATGAGCAGGGTTACGATCCGATCATGATGGAAAGTCAGTTTTCCCCGGAAAAAGTGGAAGAACACTTAGGTATGCTGAAACGCCGCAATATCGACGGCGTGGTGCTGTTCGGTTTTACCGGCATCACGGACACGATGATCGCCCCGTGGCAGGCATCGCTGGTGCTGCTGGCTCGTGATGCGAAAGGCTTTGCCTCCGTCTGCTACGACGACGACGGGGCGATTAAAATCCTGATGCAACGCCTGTACGATCAGGGGCATCGCCACATCAGCTTTCTCGGTGTGCCGCACAGCGACGTCACCACCGGGAAGCGCCGCCATGACGCCTATCTCGCGTTTTGCAAACAACATAAGTTACATCCCGTCGCGGCCCTGCCGGGTCTGGCGATGAAGCAAGGCTATGAGCATGCCGCGAGCGTCATTACACCAGACACTACCGCGCTGGTCTGCGCCACGGATACTCTCGCGCTCGGTGCCAGTAAATATTTGCAAGAACAGCGGGTCGATAATCTGCAACTGGCGAGCGTCGGTAATACGCCGCTGATGAAATTCCTGCATCCGGAGATCGTCACGGTCGATCCCGGTTATGCCGAAGCCGGACGCCAGGCGGCTTCCCAGTTGATCGAGCAGATCAACGGACGCAGCGAGCTGCGCCAGATCGTCATTCCTTCCACCCTTTCCTGAAGCATTGCTGATCGCTTTCTGAACGATAATTTGTGATCTTCGCTGCGTTTCGGGAACGTTCCCATTTTTAATTTTTTATCCCGGATATACTCTGTGGCCATCGCATAACCCCCCTTTTCACAGTCATCGCCACGAGGCTTCATGATGAGCAAAGTTAAACAAGCGGATATTGACCGGCTGATAGAGCTGGTAGGCGGGCGAGAGAATATCGCCACCGTGAGTCACTGTATTACGCGCCTGCGCTTTGTGCTGAATCAGCCAGCAAACGCCAGACCGAAAGAAATTGAAGCCTTACCGATGGTCAAAGGCTGCTTTACCAACGCCGGTCAGTTCCAGGTGGTGATTGGCACCGAGGTTGGCGATTATTACAAGGCGCTGCTGGCCACCTCCGGGCAGGCGCACGCCGATAAAGAGCAGGCGAAAAAAGCGGCTCGTCAGAACATGAAATGGCATGAGCAACTCATCTCCCATTTCGCTGAAATCTTCTTCCCGCTACTGCCGGCGCTGATTAGCGGAGGCTTGATCTTAGGTTTCCGCAACGTCATTGGCGACCTGCCAATGAGCAACGGCCAGACGCTGGCGCAGATGTATCCGGCGCTGAAAACGATTTATGACTTCCTGTGGCTGATTGGCGAAGCCATCTTCTTCTATCTGCCGGTGGGCATCTGCTGGTCGGCGGTGAAAAAAATGGGCGGTACGCCGATCCTTGGCATCGTGCTTGGCGTTACGCTGGTATCGCCACAGTTGATGAACGCGTATCTGCTGGGGCAACAGGTACCGGAAGTATGGAACTTCGGGCTGTTCACCATCGCGAAAGTAGGCTATCAGGCGCAGGTCATTCCGGCGCTGCTGGCTGGCCTGGCGCTGGGCGTGATTGAAACGCGCCTGAAACGCATCGTGCCGGATTATCTGTATCTCGTGGTGGTGCCGGTGTGTTCATTGATCCTCGCGGTCTTCCTCGCTCATGCGCTGATCGGTCCGTTTGGCCGCTTGATTGGCGACGGTGTGGCCTTTGCGGTTCGCCATCTGATGACCGGCAGCTTCGCGCCGATTGGTGCCGCGCTGTTTGGCTTCCTGTACGCCCCACTGGTGATTACAGGCGTGCACCAGACCACGCTCGCCATCGACATGCAGATGATCCAGAGCATGGGAGGAACGCCGGTATGGCCGCTGATTGCCCTTTCCAACATCGCGCAGGCGTCTGCGGTGGTCGGCATTATTATCGCCAGCCGTAAACAGAACGAACGCGAGATCTCCGTTCCTGCCGCGATCTCCGCCTATCTCGGGGTCACTGAACCAGCAATGTACGGTATCAACCTGAAATACCGCTTCCCGATGCTCTGCGCAATGATCGGCTCCGGTCTCGCCGGTCTGCTCTGCGGCCTGTACGGGGTGATGGCGAACGGTATTGGCGTTGGCGGCCTGCCGGGCATCCTTTCTATCCAACCGACTTACTGGCAGGTCTACGCCGTCGCGATAGCCATCGCCATTGTCATCCCGATCGTGCTGACTTCTATGGTTTACCAGCGCAAATTCCGTCAGGGCACGTTACAGATTGTCTGATTTTATTCGGGGCGCACTTGCGCCCCTCGCATAACCAGGAATTGACTATGAATACCCTTCCCCACTGGTGGCAAAACGGCGTCATCTACCAGATCTATCCCAAAAGCTTTCAGGATACGACCGGCAGCGGCACCGGCGATTTACGCGGCGTGACGCAGCGCCTCGATTACCTGCATAAACTGGGCGTAGATGCCCTCTGGCTGACCCCGTTCTATATCTCACCGCAGGTGGATAATGGCTACGATGTCGCTAACTATACCGCTATCGATCCCGCTTACGGTACGCTGGATGACTTCGATGAACTGGTCGCCCAGGCGAAAGCACGCGGCATCCGCATTATTCTCGACATGGTGTTTAACCACACCTCCACGCAGCACGCCTGGTTTCGTGAAGCGCTCGACAAAGACAGCCCGTATCGCGAGTTTTACATCTGGCGCGACGGCACGCCTGATGCGCTGCCCAATAACTGGCACTCCAAGTTTGGCGGCAACGCCTGGCAATGGCATGCCCAGAGCGAACAGTATTATCTGCACCTCTTCGCCCCGGAACAGGCGGACCTGAACTGGGAAAACCCTGCCGTCCGCGCCGAGCTGAAAAAAGTCTGCGAATTCTGGGCCGATCGCGGCGTGGATGGCCTGCGCCTGGACGTCGTCAACCTGATCTCCAAAGATCAGCGCTTCCCCAATGACCTGGACGGCGACGGTCGCCGTTTTTATACCGATGGGCCGCGAGCGCATGAATTTTTGCATGAGATGAACCGCGACGTCTTTACGCCGCGCAAGCTGATGACGGTCGGTGAAATGTCCTCCACCACGCTGGAACATTGCCAGCGCTACGCCGCGCTCGACGGTAGCGAACTGTCGATGACCTTCAATTTTCATCACCTGAAGGTCGATTATCCCAATGGAGAGAAATGGACGCTGGCGAAGCCCGATTTTGTCGCACTGAAGACCCTGTTCCGCCACTGGCAGCAAGGAATGCACAACGTCGCGTGGAATGCGCTGTTCTGGTGTAACCACGATCAGCCGCGCATTGTGTCGCGCTTTGGTGACGAAGGCGTATATCGGGTGCCGGCCGCGAAAATGCTGGCGATGGTGCTGCACGGTATGCAGGGCACACCGTACATCTATCAAGGGGAAGAGATCGGCATGACCAATCCTCACTTCACCCGGATCACCGACTACCGCGATGTGGAAAGCCATAACATGTTTGCCGGGCTGCGGGCGGAGGGTCGCGATGCCAATGAACTGCTGGCAATCCTGGCCAGTAAATCCCGTGACAACAGCCGTACGCCAATGCAGTGGAATAACCGCAAGAACGCCGGTTTCAGCCAGGGTGAACCGTGGATCTCCCTGTGCGATAACTACGCGGACATCAACGTGGAGAACGCGCTCGGCGATAATTCGTCGGTGTTTTATACCTATCAACGGCTGATTGCGCTGCGTAAATCCGAACCTGTGTTGACCTGGGGTGACTATCAGGATCTGTTACCAGACAGCCCACACGTATGGTGTTATCAGCGCGAGTGGCAAGGACAGCGGCTGCTGGTCATTGCCAATCTGAGCGGTGAATGTCAGGCCTGGTTCCCGGAATCGTACCGGGGTAACTGGCAGGTGTTGATGCACAACTATGATGAAGTTTCACCACTGCCAACGGCGATGACGCTGCGTCCTTTCGAAGCGATCTGGTGGTTGCAGAAGTCATAAACTGAACACATTTTGCCCGGCAAACTCTCGATGCCGGGCAAAAAGGTCGCCCCGCGTTAGCTTACTGTTTTTGTTGAATAAATAATCAGATTTTTCTATATCACAATTTACAATCGCTATAACGCCCGCCAACTGTACGCTCTGCTTTTTACCTTGCGCTATATCAAAAAAATCGCAAACACTTTTGATGCAAATCACTATATATAGAACTTAAAATGCAATCCGCCCCAACATGTTGTATTAATCAACTACATTTACAACAACAATGATGTCCACAGTCAAGGTGACTTTGTGGATAACATGGGACTGGATTGCGGGAAGTGATTGGATAGAGAGATGAATAACCATATCAACGCCTCCCGAGCCTCTGTGGATAACCTGTTCTTATACATTATGGAGTGATCATGACACCGCATGTGATGAAACGAGATGGCTGTAAAGTGCCGTTTAAATCAGAGCGCATCAAAGAAGCCATTCTGCGTGCAGCTAAAGCAGCGGGAGTCGATGACGCAGATTACTGCGCCACCGTCGCAGAAGTCGTTAGCAGCCAGATGGACGCGCGTAGCCAGGTCGATATTAATGAGATCCAGACGGCGGTTGAAAACCAACTGATGTCAGGCCCTTACAAGCAGCTGGCGCGCGCCTACATTGAATATCGCCATGACCGTGATATTCAGCGAGAGAAACGCGGTCGTCTGAACCAGGAAATTCGCGGCCTGGTAGAACAGACCAATTCCGCGTTGCTCAATGAAAACGCCAATAAAGACAGTAAAGTCATCCCGACCCAGCGCGACCTGCTGGCCGGTATCGTCGCCAAACACTACGCCCGTCAGCATCTGCTGCCGCGTGATGTGGTACAGGCGCACGAGCGCGGTGATATTCACTACCATGATCTCGACTATTCCCCGTTCTTCCCGATGTTCAACTGCATGCTTATCGATCTCAAAGGGATGCTGACGCAGGGCTTTAAGATGGGTAACGCAGAAATCGAGCCGCCAAAATCCATCTCTACCGCCACCGCCGTGACCGCGCAAATCATCGCGCAGGTCGCCAGCCATATTTACGGCGGCACCACCATTAACCGTATTGATGAAGTACTGGCGCCATTCGTGACTGCCAGCTTTAACAAGCACCGTAAGACGGCGGAAGAGTGGCAAATTCCGGATGCCGACGGCTACGCGCATTCCCGTACCGAGAAAGAGTGCTACGACGCCTTCCAGTCTCTGGAGTATGAGGTCAATACGCTGCATACCGCCAACGGCCAGACGCCATTTGTGACCTTTGGTTTCGGCCTGGGCACCAGTTGGGAATCGCGCCTGATTCAGCAGTCCATTTTGCGTAACCGTATCGCCGGTCTGGGCAAAAATCGCAAAACCGCCGTGTTCCCGAAACTGGTGTTTGCGATTCGTGACGGCCTGAACCACAAATTTGGCGATCCGAACTACGACATCAAACAACTGGCGCTGGAGTGTGCCAGCAAGCGCATGTATCCGGACATCCTGAACTACGATCAGGTCGTGAAAGTCACCGGTTCGTTCAAAACCCCGATGGGCTGCCGCAGCTTCCTCGGCGTGTGGGAAAACGAGAAAGGCGAACAGGTTCACGATGGGCGTAACAACCTCGGCGTGATAAGCCTTAACCTGCCGCGTATCGCGCTGGAAGCAGGTGGTGATGAGCCGACGTTCTGGAAACTGCTGGACGATCGTCTGACGCTGGCGCGTAAAGCGCTGATGACTCGTATTGCCCGTCTGGAAGGCGTTAAAGCTCGCGTCGCGCCGATCCTCTATATGGAAGGCGCCTGCGGCGTACGTCTGAAAGCCGATGATGATATCGCGGAAATCTTCAAAAACGGTCGTGCATCGATTTCACTGGGCTACATTGGTATCCACGAAACCATCAACGCCCTGTTTGGTGATACGCATGTCTACGACAGCGAAGCGCTGCGCGCGAAAGCGGTTGCCATTGTTGAGCATCTGCGTCAGGCCGTCGATAAATGGAAAGAAGAGACCGGCTACGGCTTTAGCCTGTACAGCACGCCGAGTGAAAACCTGTGTGACCGCTTCTGCCGTCTGGATACCGCCGAGTTTGGCGTCGTGCCGGGCGTCACCGATAAAGGATACTACACCAACAGTTTCCACCTTGATGTGGAGAAGAAGGTGAACCCGTACGACAAAATCGATTTTGAAGCGCCTTACCCGCCGTTGGCGAGCGGTGGCTTCATTTGCTATGGCGAATACCCGAACATCCAGCACAACCTGAAAGCGCTGGAAGATGTCTGGGACTACAGCTATCAGCATGTGCCGTATTACGGCACCAATACGCCAATCGATGAATGCTACGAGTGCGGCTTTACCGGTGAATTCGAATGCACCAGCAAAGGCTTCACCTGTCCGAAATGCGGTAATCACGACGCGGCACGCGTGTCGGTAACCCGCCGCGTCTGCGGTTATTTAGGCAGCCCGGACGCACGTCCGTTTAACGCCGGTAAACAAGAAGAAGTGAAGCGTCGCGTTAAACATTTAGGGAATGGGCAGATCGGTTAATTTCCGTTTGCAAAGGCCGTAGGCCTGATAAGACGCCATCGCGTCGCCATCAGGCATCACAATGTTGCCGGATGGCGGTGCAAGCACCTTATCCGGCCTACTACCGCTAACTACAGTTCCAATGTCGTGGTTTTCCTCTAAGCAGTTGGTGTTGTAGCAAGGCGGCAAACGAACGAATCCCGGGGAGCTTACATCAGTAAGTGACCCGGGTGAGTGAGAGCGGCCAACACAGCTACAGCGCCAAATGCAACGAGGAAAAATGAATTATCACCAGTATTATCCCGTCGATATCGTTAACGGCCCCGGTACCCGCTGCACCCTGTTTGTTTCAGGGTGCGTGCACGAATGCCCTGGCTGCTACAACAAAAGCACCTGGCGGCTGAATTCCGGTCAGCCATTCACAAAAGCAATGGAAGACCAGATCATTAGCGATCTAAACGATACGCGGATCCACCGCCAGGGGATCTCCCTTTCCGGCGGCGATCCGCTTCATCCGCAGAACGTACCGGATATCCTGAAGCTGGTGCAGCGCATTCGTGCTGAATGTGCAGGTAAAGATATCTGGGTGTGGACCGGCTATAAGCTGGATGAACTCAACGCCGCGCAAATGCAGGTTGTGGACCTCATTAACGTGCTGGTGGACGGCAAATTTGTGCAGGATCTGAAAGACCCGGCGCTGATCTGGCGCGGCAGCAGCAACCAGGTTGTCCATCATTTACGGTAAACACTATGGCGGACAGCATCTGCTTTCCGTCTTTCCTGCCCCTCCCATCAAAAACGACTCACACACTCCATTGCCACCGCTTTAAACTCGGCGAAGTTTTGGCTGCCGCACAGTCGCGTCATAGCGCGTTCACGCAGGAAAGTGACAAAGATATCGTAGATGGCCATTGCCTCTTCGTACTCGCTTTTACTGATAGCGAGTAAAAAGATCACATGTGCGGTTTCGTCCCCCCAGGCGATACCCTGCGGGGCGAGCACCGTGTAGACCACCGTTTTTTTCGCCAGCAGTCCGAGGGCGTGCGGCAGCGCAATGCTGTCACCGAGCATCGTGCTGACAATCGCCTCACGTTCCACCACCGAATCGAGGAATTCCGCGTCGACAAACCCTTCACGCTGCAACTGATCGCACAAGGTTTTAAACAGCGTCTGCTGGTCCATCTCGCCTTCGATAATACGAAAATGCGCGGCATCGAAGTATTTGTTCAGCATCCACGGACGGGTTCTGTCTACCAGCACTAACTTACCGATCTGCTCCAGTTGATAGTCGGTAGGAAACGGGGCGATCTGCACGACCGGCTTGTCTTTCTCACCGATCCGCGCCGTGGCGATCACAAAGTCCTCCGCGATACTCTCGCGCTGTTCGTAATCACGCAGCGTCAGCGTGTTTACAATCTCGATCTGCGGATATTTGCGCGCCAGTACCGCTTCAATCATCCGCACCATCGCATTTCCCGTGTCGCAGACCAGCAGAACTTTTGGCTGCCGCTGGTAACCGATGTTGTAACTACGTTCAAGCCCAACGCCGATGTGTAACACCAGAAAGCCGATCTCGTTTTCGCTGATGGCGTAAGGGGTGTATTTACCCCAACTGGAGACTGCCGCCAGGGTCATATCCCATGCCATGGGATAGTGTTGCTTGATGTTCTCCAACAGCGGGTTCGGGATCATGATCTGATAGCGCACCCGGGTGATCATCGTTTTGATGTGAGTGAGTAAATCCGCATGAAGCTGGTTATCATTCAACAGGTTATAGTTGTACTGGCTGTTGATAAACCGCAGGATGTAATTGACCAGCGCTTCCTCGTCGTCGGCATTGATCGCACTGGGCGCAATCTCCTGCACCTGCCGCGCCGCGATATGTACCTTCAGCCAGTTCTCTTCCGACACCGACAGCGGATGATTTGCCAGATACTGCACGACAGCGGCAATCTCACGCGCCGCCAGGCACACGTTCTCTTCCACCTCTTCGTTGGTGAATTCCGACAACGGATACCCTTCGCTGATACGGCGTACCGCGACCGCGCAGTACAGACGTAAAAACAGCTCGCCTTCGTCAGTAAGGCGAATATGGAAGCGATTGAAAATCTCCTCAAGCAGCGGTTGAAGCTGCGATGGCACCCCGGCATACAGCGCCTCTTCGGTCACCAGCGGATTAGCGGGATCCTGCTGCGCCAGCGTCCAGAGAAGGTCGGTCAGGCAGGCGCGGATCGCCATCTCGCTGCCGAACAGTTTCATGCCATGGCGCGGACGCGTTTCCAGCGTCAAATGATAGCGTTGCAGCCATTCACGCACTTCTGCCATGTCGTTTTGTAGCGTCGCCCGACTGACAAACCATTCATCAGCTAAATCTTCGAGTTTGAGAGAAAAGGCGGATGTCAGAAAACGTACCATCAGGTAATGTACGCGTTCCTGACTGGTGCGCGGAATTCGCAGCGCGCTGGGCTGCTGCGATTGCAGGGACTGATAGCTTGCCGGGTCATCGATCCTGAGCTGATAACCGTTGCCCCGGCTGAGGATAAACTGCGCGCCGTGCTGAGTCAGCAGGGCGTTGAGCGCTGTAATATCAGCACGAACAGTTCGTGTGGAAACCGACAACCGCTGCGCCAGCTCATCCTGCGGCAGCGTCTCGTTTTGCAACATCGTAAACAGTTGCGCCAAACGTTGGTTGGGGAATCGCACATCACTCTCCTCGTTTTTAACCTACACACGCCCTGGTCAGCGCCAGCAACTGGCGCACATCGTCCGGACGGGTGTTTCCGCTTACCTTATCAATAATAGAACTATAAATGTGAGGAATGATTTTACTGACGCCCGCGTCGAGGGCAATTTGCAGAATCTCAGCGTAGTTTTCCAGATCGATCCCGCCGGTTGGCTCCAGCCAGAAATCATGACGCGCACAGGCTTCAGCCACCGCGTTAAACTCGTCACGGCATTTCAGACCGCCCATCGGGAAGTATTTGATCGAGCTACCGCCCATATCTTTCAGCAGCGCGATAGCCGTTTCGACCGGGACAATGCCGTCCGCCGCTTTGCTACTCAGCGGCCCGGTGGAAATTTTGACCAGACCAGGCGTACCAGTCGGCGATACCAGACCATTGACCACCGTCTCACTCTGCCCGAGCAGGGCGCGGCTGGTTGCCACTCCGGTGAACACCTGGTTGACGTGTTGCGGCTGAACCTGGCGAGAGATTTCACTGACCATCGCCGACTGGTTCGGATCGCCCGCCCCCAGCCCTACGGAGAGCGCATTGTGGATAAGTGCCGCGTAGTCACGCATATCCGCCACCGCGCTTTCGACATCCGGGTAATTTTTGGAGAGTACACCGACCAGCACATGACCTTCCGCCGCGTCGTAAATGTCACGCGCGTTCTCTTTCGAGCCGGCCAGTACATTCAGGCAGACGCGATCGCGATAAAAGTTCGGGGTCAATTTCATGCTTGTTTCTCCTGATTAATCACGTCGCCAATCCGGCGCGCCACAATGTCCAACTGTGCACGATCAACACTGCGCACATCTGCTTCAATAATTCCTTCGTTGGCTTTGTAACCACGGAAGTAAATCGCGTATTCACCCTGCTTGAGCGCATCCACCAGTTCGCCTGTCGCGATGCCGGTAACAGCTTCATCAAACTTAATTTCTGCGCGGGCGATATCCCGTCCCGCGCTGTCCCACACCACGCGAGCGGTCACACCGTTGAGCACATTCAGCGCATCAATAAACGGCGTCATTTTTTCCACCATCTCCGCGCCGCTCTCTTTCTGCGCATTCAAATAGAGTTCAATGGCACAGGTCAGGCCGAGAATCCCCTCTTTGCCGACCTTCATCGCCCGACCAATACCCGCCGTCTGGCGTTTCACCCACTCGACGTACTGGGTTTTGCCGATGACCAGTCCGCTGGTAGGGCCTTCGATCGCCTTCGCGCCGCTGTAGATCACCAGATCGGCCCCCGAACGGTAGTAGCACTGCAGATCTTCTTCCGCCGCCGCATCAACAATCAGCGGCAGATTGTGTTTACGCGCCACGACGACGGCCTGCTCAACGCTGAGCATGCTTTTTTGTACACAGTGGTGGGATTTGATGTAAAGAATCGCCGCCGTGCGCGGGGTGATTGCCGCCGCCAGCTGTGCGGCAGAGCATTCATTGGCATATCCGGCTTCCACCAGCTTGCCACCGCCCAGCGCCACCATCGTGCCAACCGGCGCACCAAAGTTAACGTTGTGCCCTTTCGGCAGCACGATTTCGTTATTCTCAATCGGTGTGATGTGCAGGTTCTCCAGCAGCCAGTCGCTGTCCTGGACCAACACGGCGGCCACCGACTGAGCAATGCCCGCAGACGCACAGGAAACCACCGTCGCCCCTTCCACATCCAGCAGCTTCGCAATGTATTCCCCGGTTTTATTCACCAGATCTTTCATCTCAAAGTACTGGTTCATACCGGCCATCGCCGCTTCCACCACTTCCGGGCGCGGCGTGGACACGCCCAGCGCCGTCATTCGTCCGGAGGTATTAATTACCTGCTTTAAATGGTATTTCTCAAAAATCGAAGGCATGTTCCGCGCTCCCTTGTTCGGTCATATAGCCCTTGCCCGCACGTATTGCGGCAAGCGGCACCAGCAGTTTTTCAGCCTGTAAGCTGTCATTTTCGGCATCGATCAGCACGGTTGGCTGACGCTTCAGCGTAAAGAGGGTTAAGTCAGCGTCCAGACCTGGCTGGAGGCGACCTTTGGATTTCAGACGCAAGCCGTCGGCGGCATTCGCCGTCACACAGTTGATGACCTGCGGCAGCGACATCCCGATGGCGAGGAATTTCGACATCACATTCGCCAGCGAATGCACCGGGCCGTTAATACGGTTGCGGCAATAGATATCAGAACTGATGGTGTGCGGCAGAATGCCTAAGCTGATGGCACGTTTCGCCACCGCAAAACTCAGGCTGGCCGTGCCGTGCCCGACGTCCAGACGCACGCCGCGCTGAATCGCCCGGGTGACCGAGGCGCGCAGTTCACCCTCCGGCGTCAGAATGCGATTGGGTTTTCCGTTGTAGCAGTGGGTGATGATATCGCCCGCCGTCAGGCGCTCCGCGATCTCATCCAGATCCGGCGGGTTATTGCCAATGTGGACCATCAGGGGCAAATCACCGTTCGCTTGCTGCATCGCTTTGGCGCGTTCCAGCGGCGTGATGCCATTTTCACCCACCACGCTGCTGCTCATACGCGCTTTCAGGCCGACGATGAAATCAGGGTAGCGTTTCACCGCCTGCTGTACCGCGTCGGCATCGATGTTGGCCATATTCGCCAGTTCGTTTTGTGCAATCAGCCCGACGCGGGAGATATTCAGAAGTGCATAGACTTCCGTCGCGGCGTCGCGCGTGAGGGCATAGAAATCATCAATATCATCGGCACCGGTACTGCCCGCATCCACAACGGTCGTCACGCCGGTGGCAATGCCTACGCTGTCCGGTTCGTCGTGATAAATCGGGGAATTTGGATAACAGTGAACGTGGGAATCAATCCATCCGGCGCTGACGTAGTACTCGCCGTTGAGCTCAACGGTTTTCACCGCCGGGTCGTTTATCTCGCCTAACGCGGCGATTTTGCCGTCCTTCAGGGCGATATCACAGACCGTATCGTCAACCAGACGCGCACGGCGAAGGAGTAAATCAAACATGTCTCTCTCCTTTTGCCGGATAGCGGCGTAATCACCCTATCCGGCCAACAAAGACGCGCTTATCCGTAGGCCTGATAAGCGCTTTGCCATCAGGTAATTAGCTAATCGCAATCGGGAAGATTGAACCTAAAATCATGGCACCAAGGATAGCGCCCCCGGTGATCGGTTTCTGCCAGATGTAAAACAGCAGTGCGCCGACCAAAGAACCCACACCGATAGGGATCGACGCCGTCATCGCGCTGAGGATGATCAATGGGCCGAGGAAACGCCCCGAGGCGTTACCGGCACCCATCATCACGTCCGCCCCGTAGGTCGAGTCACTCTGATTGATGGTGAACTTACGCGCCAGGATAATGACGTAACCAATCGCCAGGCCAATCGCCAGCCCCGTAGCGAGAGAAGCGATAAAGTTCTCAACCGGGAACACAATGCCTGCGCCCAACAACAGCGCCGGAACCCCCAGACCAACGCCGGTCTGAATCGCACCGCCGATATCCAGAATCCCCACCAGGGAGCCTTCGATAATGCGGGCGAACAGGAAGCTGGCACCAAACGCGGCCACTGCGCCGTACGATCCGGTATCAATCCCCGCTTTCAGCATGGCCACGAACGCCACTTCGTTAAACGCGCCAATCCCGTACAGGTAGTACATGTGCGTCCCGGCAAACACACCGGAGGAGAGCAGGCCAACGAAGATCGGGAACGACCAGTCGGCAAACCAAAAACCTTTATTCTGTTCCATTGTGGCCTCCGTTATTTGCCGCTAAGCGAGTTGTGGATCAGTTCGAGCCAGTTCGGCACGGTCATGTGGAAGGATTCGATCATCTTCATGTCGAAGCCACGGAAGAAGCCGCTCAGGACGAACAGCAGAACGATGGCCGCCATCATCACTTTGGTCACATGGTTCCAGCCGCTCTCTTCAACGCCTTTACCAATCAGGATGCCGAGGACCAGACCCGGTACGGCGTTACCCATGATCAACTGTGCCGCGCCGCCGAAAACGGTTGCCCAGAAGCCTGATTTCTTACCGGCATCGATCGCCGCCAGCCAGAAGATCACCGGCATCACGGTGTTGACCAGCAGGTTTGCCGCAGGGACCAGCACCTTAACGGCGGTCACCTGCAACGCTTCCGGTACGGAAGAAGCCGTGAGGTTCAGGAAGGTCACGACGATCATGCCGATGACGCCGCAGGCAATCGCCATTTTTTTCGGGTCATGCAGCGTTTCACCGACGTTACGGTTTTTGATCATCAGCGCTGCCGCGCCCCAGTTAGGAATGATGCGGTGATCCACGTCCTGTGTGAACGAGCCCGCCGCAACGGATGAGGCCCAGGCGTTGAAGAAAAAGCCCAGACCAAACGAGAAGTGAGAAGCCGGATCCCCTTCGCAGGAATTCAGTTCCCCCAGAGTTCGAAACGCACCCATCCCCTGTGTGGTAGGCGCATGAAACATGCGTGCAGCCCCGGCCCCCACACCCACGCCGACGAGGGCACCGATGATGAGCGATTTTATTAAAATTATCAGGAACATAATTATGCCTTCTTAACAAGAATCAGCGTTGCGAGACAAAATCCACCTTGTCCAGATTGATGGCTGTCACGTTGACGGTCACATCCAGCTCCACGCTGTAAGTGCGTCGTTCCCGGCGCAGAAAGAAGAACAAAAACGCTTCTTTGCGCACCGCTTCACGCGCTTGAACAACCTGCACATCCTGTGGCTCAATACGCAGTAAAATGTGCGGCGATGCCTTCATGACCGCGGCCTGAACGTGGTTCAGGGCATCGGCAAAGGCGCGCGCTTTGGCTTCGCCTTTACCGGTGACTCTCACCGTTGTGGTGAATTGTTCTTTCATACTTACGCGCCGTATTTTTTCTGCCACGCCTGGACCAGGCGCTCGCCAAGCTCTTCTTTATCCATAAAGCCGAACCCCAGCACGTTGCAGCCTTCGTTAATCGCCGTTACGCCTTCATCCACAGAGCGCATCCCGTATTTGGCTTTGTAACCGTATTTGTTCTGTGCAGTGATGGCGCCCGCGCCGCCGCTGCCGCAAAAAGAGATGCCGAACGTGGCGTTTTCCGCTTTCATCACGTCCCCCAGTTTCATATCCGCAGCAACGCCCGGTACTACCACCGCACGACCACCGGCTTTCTCGACGCCTGCCGCCACTTTCTGGCCTTTACCCAGACGATCGCCAATCACGACTGTAATCTGTTCCATGTTGTTGCTCCTTAAAGGTTGTCTTTCGCGACTTCAAAGTGGACGGACAGCAGCCAGGCTTCTTCCTCGGGAAGGTTGCCAAACGCTGCGACCACGTCGCGGGCAAGCGCCATTGAGTCGGCTGAAATTTCATCAAACAAACTGGCTTCCACTTCCGGCAAAGGCTCGCCGGTCACCGACCGGTGCGCCATGGCGCGAACGTGAGACGTCAGCATTTGTTCCTGTACGGCGTTGGGAATGATGTGATGTTCACGCAGCAAGGCATACACTTGCGCCAGCATGCGATCGGCCAGTTCACCAATCTGCGCCACCTGTTCCCCCATGTCGTTCATTACTGCTCCGTTATTCACTCGTCTTACCCCGTTAATGGCTCTGAGTTAAAACTAGCGGTGGGGGTAAAAAGTTTGTAGCGAGTTGTTTTCCACTTCGAAGTGGAAAGGCGAGTGGCAATAGTGATCTGTTCCACAGAAAAGGGGGTTTTGACGATTTATCGCTGGGAAAGTGTGATTTTATTCACAGATATCAACGGCGTTTCGTTGCGACGCCAGCAGAGAAGAAAGTCTGAAACTGTGAGCAAAGAGCGATTTTCAACCATAGTATCCAAAAGACTTATGACGAATCTCTGCGAGGCGCTACGCATAGGCTAAACCCCACGCTGGCGCGGAATTTGTGATTACAAGAAAATACGGTGATGGCTATGCGTCCCCATCATAAAGAGGAAACACCTAAATTAGCCTATAAGCTAAATTAGCCTATAAGCTAATTTAGCTTTTATGCTAATATTTTATCAGGGAGAGATGCCGTGTTTACCGTCATGCTGCATGTCGATGTTGCCAGCGAGCTGGCAAGTTTACCGCCCACCGTCAGGGCAAAAATGATTCGCTTGATTGATAAGTTAAAAATTAATGCGACTGCATTACGGGAACCCGACAGCAAACCTCTCGGTGCTGGTCTGTTTGAGATTCGCACAATGGGAACCGAGCCAGGCCGTGGTCTGTATGTCTATCAGAAAGGCAAAACCATCTATCTGTTACGCGTGTTCATTAAGAAAACGCAGAAAACGCCCAAACAAGAAATGATGCTAGCCTTCGAAAGGCTGGAGGAGATGCTCAATGAGCAAGAAAACTAAAAGCGTCGCCTGGGACGACGTCAGAGCAGACCTGATGTCCGATCCTGAAGTACAAGCCGCAATGGAAGTGGAAGAGCGGAAGGCACGTCTACAAGCTATGCTCGCACAATGGCGTAAACACGCGGGATTAACTCGCGCGCAAGTTGCTGAAAGAATGGGGGTTACGCCACCGACAGTCTCCAGGATGGAAGCGAATATTATCAAGGCCAGTCTGGAAACGATTGTCCGTTACGCCAGAGCCTGCGGAATTAAACATCCGCAAATCATCCTGTAACGGTCACCTGATGTCCCTCTGGAGACATCAGGTGAGCAAGACAATTAACGATACTTCTTGTGATACGCGTTGCGGGTGGTTTTGAATTGTTCCGCCGCGGCCTGCGCTTCTTTGACCTTCCCTTCGTTTGCCAGCTTCAGCGCACCGTCGATCTGGCCGACCAGAATGTCGAAACCATGACGGAAATCTTTCATTTCCGGGCTATCTGAGGCCTTGCTTTCCAGTTTTGGCGGCGTCGCTTTTTGCGCGTCCAGCGCAGCGGCGCGCATTTTGGTTAACGCATCGGTCACTTGCGTCGCGTTATCCGCTTTTTCGATTACCTTCAGGTTATCGTTAAGCGTTTCCATATTATCTTCCAGATCAGCGGCGAACACGGAAGAGCCCAAAACTAACGTTGAAGCTGCGATGATTGCTAACAGATGTTTACGCATTGCTCACTTCCTTTTTTTTATTGTTATGGCGCGGCAGGTCGCGCCATGGATGTTTACTGCCCGGCGATTTTCATCTCCGGCAACAGTACTGAACCACACTGTATATTGCTACGTGTTTCAATATCGTTACCAATCGTCACAATATTGCGCCACATCTCTTTTAAATTTCCGGCGATGGTAATTTCGCTCACAGGGTATTGAATTTCCCCGTTTTCAACCCAGAAACCGGCTGCGCCGCGGGAATAATCCCCGGTAATGCCGCTCACGCCCTGGCCCATCAGTTCAGTGACCACCAGACCGGTGCCCATCTCTTTAAGCATCTGCTCAAAGTTCAGTCCTTGTCCGGCAATACGCCAGTTATGAATGCCGCCCGCATGACCGGTGCTTTTCAGCCCCAGCTTACGTGCGGAGTAGTTGGTCAGCAGCCATTGAGTCAGAACGCCGTCTTTCACAATGTCACGACGTTCCGTGCGCACGCCTTCGCTGTCAAACGGTGAGGAGGCCAGTCCTTTCAGCAGGTGCGGATGCTCCTCAATGGTCAGCCATTCAGGCAGAATTTGTTTGCCCAGCGAATCCAGCAAGAACGTGGATTTGCGGTACACCGAACCGCCCGCAATTGCGCCAACCAGATGTCCAATCAGCCCGGTCGCCACTTCGTTAGCAAAAATCACCGGCGCTTTCATGGTCGAGAGTTTACGCGGAGACAGGCGGGATAACGTGCGGCGAGCACAGTCTGCGCCTACCCATTCCGGCGTTTGTAGATCGCCCATCGCGCGACCAATGGTGTATGCATAATCGCGCTCCATATCGCCGTTTTCTTCGGCAATTACGCAACTGGACAGCGAATGGCGGGTGGAGCAATAGCCCTGCAACATACCGTGGCTGTTGCCAAACACTTTAATGCCATAGTGGCTGTTAAAGCTGCCGCCTTCCGTATTGGTGATGCGTTTGTCGGCCTGCAAAGAGGCCTGTTCAGCACGCGCTGCCAGTTCGATGGCTTCGTCCGGGGAAATGTCAGCCGGGTGGAACAGGTCCAGATCCGGCGCGTCAAAAGCCAGCAGTTCTTTGTCGGCCACACCGGCGCACGGATCCGGTGAAGTGTAGCGCGCGATATCCAGCGCCGCCTGGACGGTACGGGCAATCGCCTGTGGGCTTAAATCGGTCGATGAGGCGCTGCCTTTACGGTTCTGATGGTAGACGGTAATCCCCAGCGCACCATCGCTATTGAATTCGACATTCTCCACTTCACCATAACGGGTGCTGACACTGATGCCGGTCGTTTTGCTTACGGCGACTTCCGCCCCGTCCGATTTGCCTGAGGCTAACTCCAGCGCTGTCGAAACTGCTTCTTCCAGAATCTTACGCTGCGCTTCAACTTGTGAGATTACTTTCATCGCAAATGCCATAATGTAGAGAGAGTTTCTTTGAAGTCTAACAGAGAACCGTTTTTCAGTGCGCATCTTAACTGGTAACATTAGCCTCTTTTTTTAAGGAGCCTGACATGACAAAGCAGCCCGAAGACTGGCTCGACGACGTTCCCGGTGATGACATCGAAGACGAAGACGATGAAATTATCTGGGTCAGCAAAAGTGAAATTAAACGCGACGCCGAGGAGCTAAAACGCCTGGGCGCGGAACTGGTGGATCTGGGGAAAAACGCGCTGGACAAAATCCCGCTTGATGCGGACCTGCGTGCCGCCATTGAGCTGGCCCAGCGTATCAAGATGGAAGGTCGCCGCCGTCAGTTGCAGTTGATTGGTAAATTGCTGCGCCAACGCGAGGTGGATCCTATCCGTCAGGCGCTGGATAAGTTGAAAAACCGCCACAACCAGCAGGTGGTGTTGTTTCACAAGCTTGAGCATCTGCGCGATCGTCTGATCGATGAAGGCGATGACGCGGTAGAAGAGGTGCTGAATCTGTGGCCGCACGCCGATCGTCAGCAGTTACGCTCGCTGATCCGCAATGCGAAGAAAGAGAAAGAAGGGAATAAGCCGCCGAAGTCCGCACGTCAGATCTTCCAGTATCTGCGCGAACTGGCGGAAAACGAAGAGTAATCCCGTACGCTAAATAGGCCCGGTAAGCGTCAGCGCCACCGGGCATTTTTATTACTCTTCAGCTTCCGCTTCGGCTTTCTTCGCCAGACCATCCAGCAGTTTCTGGTGAATTCCACCAAATCCGCCGTTACTCATCACCAGAATGTGATCGCCCGGCTGCGCCGTTTTCACGATCATCTCTGCCAGCGTATCCACATCCCCGCTCCAGTGAGCAGGCTGAATGCAGGCGTCCGCCACTTCCGCGACTTGCCACGGAATATGCGGCGGCTGCAGGAGATACACTTCATCCGCGCGGCCCAATGACGGCGCCAGGTCGTCTTTGCACAGCCCCATCTTCATGGTGTTGGAACGCGGTTCCAGCACGGCGATAATGCGCGCCGTGCCGCCTACTTTTCCGCGCAGCGCCGCAAGCGTTGCCAGAATCGCCGTTGGGTGATGAGCAAAATCGTCGTACACCGTGACGCCGTTTGCTTCACCGCGCAGTTCCAGGCGGCGACGGGCATTAATAAATGATCCCAGCGCCTGAGCCGCATCCGCCGGTTGGACGCCAACATGACGGGCTGCGGCGATTGCCATCAGACCGTTGTGCATGTTGTGCTCACCGACCAGCGACCACTTCACGTCGCCGACCTTTTCACCGTCCAGCCACACTTCCCATTCAGAAGCATCGACGTTCAGCTTTTTCGCCTGCCAGTGGCCCTGCTCGCCCACCAGCTCCTGTTCGCTCCAGCAGCCCATCGCCATCGTCTGCTTCAGGTTAATGTCGTGCTCAGGATAGATGATCCGCCCCTGCCCCGGCACAATGCGGACCAGATGGTGGAACTGCTTCTGGATCGCTTTCAGATCGTCAAAGATATCCGCATGATCAAACTCAAGGTTATTGAGGATCAGCGTACGCGGGCAGTAATGTACGAATTTGGATCGTTTATCAAAGAAGGCGCAGTCGTACTCATCCGCTTCAATCACGAAAAAGTTGCTTTCGCCCAGACGCGCAGAAACGTCAAAGTTCCCCGGCACGCCGCCAATCACAAAACCGGGTTTGTAACCGCAAGCGTCCAGAATCCAGGTCGCCATGCCGGCGGTCGTGGTTTTACCGTGCGTTCCCGCAACGGCCAGCACCCAACGATCGCGCAACACAAAATCATGCAGCCACTGCGGGCCGGACATGAACGGAATGTTTTTCTCCAGCACCGCCTCAACGCACGGATTCCCACGGGTCATGGCATTGCCGATGATCACCAAATCCGGCTGCGGGTCGAGTTGACTGGGGTCATAACCCTGAATCAAATCAATGCCCTGATTCTCAAGCAAGGTACTCATCGGCGGATACACATTGGCGTCCGAACCCGTTACTTCATGACCGAGCGAGCGCGCCAGCATCGCCAGACCGCCCATGAACGTGCCACAAATTCCCAAAATATGAATGCGCATACGTCACTATCCTAATTTAACCCAGGGGGCATTTTACGCATATGTCAGCCAAGTGAGAAACGCATTTCAGGATAATCCGTAGTTTGCTGGCGCGATTCACCTGAGCGCAGCCACTGAAATATTTGTTAAGATTGTTACGGTCGCTTTACTCCATATTAATTGCAGGGAAAGTGTTATGAAAACGTTAGGTGAATTTATTGTCGAGAAGCAGCACGAGTTCTCTCATGCTACAGGTGAGCTCACTGCGTTGTTGTCGGCAATAAAGCTGGGCGCCAAGATCATCCACCGCGATATCAACAAGGCCGGTCTGGTCGATATCCTGGGTGCCAGCGGTGCTGAGAACGTACAGGGTGAGGTTCAGCAGAAACTCGACCTGTTCGCGAACGAAAAACTGAAAGCTGCACTCAAGGCGCGTGATATTGTCGCGGGTATTGCCTCTGAAGAAGAAGATGAAATCGTCGTTTTCGAAGGCTGTGAACACGCGAAATACGTGGTACTGATGGACCCGCTGGATGGATCGTCCAACATCGATGTTAACGTCTCTGTCGGGACCATTTTCTCTATCTACCGCCGCGTGACGCCTGTCGGCACGCCGGTCACGGAAGAAGATTTCCTGCAACCAGGCAACAAGCAGGTTGCTGCGGGTTACGTGGTTTACGGCTCTTCCACCATGCTGGTTTACACCACCGGCTGCGGCGTCCACGCCTTTACCTACGATCCGTCGCTGGGTGTGTTCTGCCTGTGTCAGGAGCGGATGCGCTTCCCGGAGAAAGGCAACACCTACTCCATTAACGAAGGCAACTACATCAAATTCCCGAACGGCGTGAAGAAGTACATCAAGTTCTGTCAGGAAGAGGATAAATCCACGCAGCGCCCGTATACCTCGCGCTACATCGGCTCACTGGTTGCTGACTTCCATCGTAACCTGCTGAAAGGCGGGATCTACCTTTACCCAAGCACCGCCAGCCACCCGGACGGTAAACTGCGTCTGCTGTACGAGTGCAACCCAATGGCATTCCTTGCGGAGCAAGCGGGCGGCAAGGCGAGCGACGGGAAAGAGCGTATTCTGGATATCACGCCGGAAAGCCTGCACCAGCGTCGTTCGTTCTTCGTCGGCAACAACCATATGGTTGAAGATGTAGAACGCTTTATCCGGGAATTCCCGGACGCCTAAAACCCTTGCCGGATGGAGCTGACGCTTATCCAGCCTACACGCTAAACGCCTCTCCCCGGAGAGGCGTTTTTCTGTCAGGCGGTCTGCAATTTAAACGACGCCATCGCTTCAATCAACGCGTGCGACTGCTCTTCCAGCGATCGGGTTGCCGCAGAAGACTGTTGTACCAGCGCCGCATTCTGCTGCGCCGTTTCATCCATCTGACTCACCGCGATATTCACCTGTTCGATACCGCGACTCTGCTCCTGCGACGCACTGGCGATTTCCCGCATCAGTTTGGTCATCCGCATGACTTCGCTGGCAATCTCATCCATCGTTTCGCCTGCCTGCATCGCCAGATCGCTGCCCTCTCCCACCTGTGACTGCGAGTCGCCAATCAGCGTACGAATCTCTTTTGCGGCCTCCGCGCTACGGCTGGCCAGATTGCGCACTTCGCCCGCCACCACGGCAAAACCGCGTCCCTGCTCTCCCGCGCGCGCCGCTTCAACCGAGGCGTTCAGCGCCAGAATATTGGTCTGGAACGCAATCCCGTCGATCACGCCAAGAATATCGGCGATACGATTAGCACTCCCGGAAATGTCGCGCATTTTTTCAATGACATAACAGACCATTTCACTGCCGCGATCGGCGGTATCAGAAACCGATTTCGCCAGTTGATGCGCCTGATCGGCGTTTTCCGCATTCTGTTTCACCGTTGCGGTAAGCTCCTCCATGCTCGCGGCAGTTTGTTCCAGCGAGGTCGCCGTCGATTCGGTGCGTGTCGCCAGATGAATATTGCCCGCCGTCAGTTCACGACTGCCGGTGTCTATCTGCGAACTGGCATCGCGAACGCGTCTGACAGATTCACTCAGCGCCATGCGCATCCCTTCAAGCGCGGCCTGCAGGCGATTAAACTCGGCGCTGGCATAACGGCTTTCTGCCGCCGACAAATCTCCCGTTGCCAGGCGTTCCAGTTGTTCAACCACATTATCGAGCGGTTTCAGCAGCTTATTACGCAATAACAGCCAGACCACTGCCAACAGGGCGATGGCCGTCAGCGTCGTCGCGGTCATCACTCCGTAATAAATCCATGAGGTAATGATTCGCGTGGAGGCGTAAATCCCCATGCCGCCTGTTAGCAGCAATAACAGGGTAATAAGCGACAATAAAACCAACAGGGTATTTCGTAGGGAGAGGGATTTTGGCATCGTTATTTTCCGGTTGTAAGATATACAGAAACTATCGACAACAACCGGAAAAAGTTTAGGTGTTTAAGTAAAATCTGTGTCTCACTTCGGCGTCGCTGCCGGGCCGACTCGTGTTACCGGCGAGCTCTGTCGATTTTCCCAAAGCACCGTCAGACCGCGCTGCAACGCAATGAAAATAAATAACAAAACGCCAATGGCAATTTTCGTCCACCATGAACTGAGCGTGCCGTCGAAGTTAATGTAGGTCTGGATCAGCCCCTGAATCGCCACGCCAAACAGCGTTCCAAGAACCGTACCGACCCCACCGCTCAGCAACGTACCACCGATCACCACCGAAGCGATCGCATCCAGCTCTACACCCACTCCCGCCAGCGCGTAGCCAGCCTGGGTGTAAACAGAAAAGACAATCCCGGCCAGCGTCGCCAGCCCGGTTGACAGCATATAAATGCGGATCGTGGTGCTACGGGTGGAAATCCCCATCAGGTTCGCCGATGTCGCATTCCCGCCAATGGCATACACCTGATTGCCAAACCGGGTGCGATGCGCGAGGAAAATCCCAATGACCACCACCGCCAGCATCAGCAGGCCCATCGCGCTCAGACGCCCACCGCCGGGGATTTTCCACGCCAGGCTGGAAAGCGTGTCATAGATGGGATGATTAATCGGGATCGACTCTTCCGATACCAGGTAACTGACCCC
Source organism: Citrobacter sp. CFNIH10 (assembly GCF_002934585.1). Taxonomy (NCBI): domain Bacteria; kingdom Pseudomonadati; phylum Pseudomonadota; class Gammaproteobacteria; order Enterobacterales; family Enterobacteriaceae; genus Citrobacter; species Citrobacter sp. CFNIH10. The sequence continues at coordinate 1,958,536 of NZ_CP026216.1, read as the reverse complement.
GCGCAGGAAAAACATACCGGCAAGCGTGATGATAAACGCCGGGATCTTCAGCGCATCAATCAGCAACCCCATGAACGCGCCAAACGCGCAGCCCATCGCCAACACCAGCGGAAACGCCAGTAACGGCGAGATCCCCCAGTAGCCGATAGCCTTCGCCAGGAATACGCCGGTGAAGGCGATCACCGATCCCACGGAGAGATCGATCCCGCCGGAGAGGATCACAAAGGTCATCCCCACGGCGATGATCCCCAGGAAGGCATTATCGGTCAGAATGTTGCAGATCACGCGCGTGGAGGCAAAGCCGGGAAACTGCGTCAGACAATAGAGATAGCCCAGCACGAAAACCCCGAGGGTGATCATTAACGGTAAATTACGTTTTATCACGACCACGCACTCCTTTTAGCAAACTGATAAAGCGCTGTGACTGCACAATCAGTACGCACAGCACCACGATGGCTTTGACCACCTGGTTCATCTCCGGCGGAAACCCGGACAGCAGGATCCCGGTGTTCATCCCCTGAATGATCAGCGCGCCCACCACTGACAGCAGCAGATTAAAGCGCCCGCCCATCAGGGAACCGCCGCCGATCACCACCGCCAGAATGGCGTCCAGCTCCAGCCACAATCCGGCGTTGTTGGCATCGGCACCGCGAATATCCGCCGTGACGATAATCCCGGCAATTGCTGCGCACAGCCCGCTCAACACATAGGTGAGCATAACGATGACTCGTGTGTTGACGCCGGCATTTTTCGCTGCCCGGATGTTAATCCCCACCGCTTCAATAAACATCCCGAGCGCCGTTCGCCGGGTCAACAGCCAGAACAGCAGCAGCGTGATCAGCGCGATAATCACCGGCGTGGGAAACAGCAGCAGCGAGCCGCTGCCGAACCAGGAGAGCGTGGGCGAGTTGAAGGTGACAATCTGTCCAGAGGTGATCAGTTGCGCCACGCCGCGACCCGCCACCATCAGGATTAGCGTGGCGACAAACGGCTGAATTTTGAGGATCGCCACCAGGACGCCGTTCCACAGGCCAGCCAGCACGCCGGTCCCCAACGCGGCAAGCAGGACCACTGGCAAGCTGTGACCGGCGACGGTCATCGCCGCGGTCGTGGCGCCGGCAATCGCCATCACCGCGCCAACGGAAAGGTCAATGCCGCCGGTGGCAATAACCAGCGTCATCCCTATCGCCAACAGCGCGACGGGAGCGGCGCGATTCAGGATATCGATCGGGCTGCCGAACAGACGACCGTCCTGCAAGATAATCTGGTAAAAGTGGGGGGCGACGAGGCTGTCCACCAACAGCACCAGCAGCAGCGCAATCAGCTGCGGCATACCGGTCGGCCAGCGAAAGCGTCGCTTTGGCGGCGTGGTTTGCGGAAGAGATTGGGGCATCACAAGAGTCTCCTTACGCCGCGATGGCGTTCATGATCGCCGGAACGGACAGTTCAGCCAGCGGGATCTCCGCCACCTGTTTGCGGTCACGCATGATGATCACCCGATCCGCATAGCCTACCAGTTCCTCCAGCTCCGAGGAGATCACCAGCAGCGCCAGACCATCGGCGCACAGCGTTTCGATCAGGCGGATGATCTCGGCATGCGCGCCTACGTCGATCCCTCGCGTCGGTTCATCGAGGATCAGAAACTGTGGTTTAGTCAGCAGCCAGCGCGATAGCAGCACTTTTTGCTGGTTGCCGCCGGAGAGAAACTCGATCGGCTGTTCTGCGCTGGGGGTGCGAATGCCAAGCTGACGGATAAACCGCTCGGCAATGTCATTTTGTTCTTTGCGCGCAATCGGCCGCAACCAGCCGCGCTGGGCCTGCAATGCCAGGATGATGTTTTCGCGCACCGAGGCGGCGGCAATAATACCGTCCGTTTTGCGATCCTCCGGACAAAAACCGATCCCCAGGCATGATGCCTGATGAGGGGATCGCAGCGTCTGCGGTTTTCCTCTGATCAGCGCGCTGCCACTGTCCGCCGGTTTGATACCGAAAATCACCTCGGCCGTTTCGGTGCGCCCGGATCCAAGCAGTCCCGCCAGACCGACGATCTCACCAGGTCGTACTTCGAGATCGAACGGGGAGATCGTCCCTTTCTTACCGAAACCTTTGAACGCGGCCACCGGTTTATCACTCAACAAGGTACGCCCCGCACGCTGTAACGCATGAGTGTCCAGCTCGCGTCCCAGCATCATTTTGACCAGTTCAATCTGCGGCAGCTCGCGGGTTTCCCGGCAGCCGACAAAACTGCCGTTACGCAGGACGGTGATCCGATCGCTGACCTGATAAACCTGATCAAGAAAATGGGTGACGAAGATCAGACTCACGCCGCGATCGCGCAGATGCCGCATTAAGCCGAACAGCATCTCAACCTCTTGCGTATCGAGACTGGCGGTAGGTTCATCAAGGATCAGAACTTTGGCGGAAAGATCGATCGCCCGGCAGATCGCGACGATCTGTTGCATCGCCACCGAATAGCGGTTCAGCGGTTCGCGCACGTCGAGGGAAAAACCGTAAGACGCCATTAGCGCCGTAGCGCGCTTTTCCATCTCTTTGCGCCGTAGCAGGCCAAATCGACGCGGTTCACGACCAATAAACAGGTTATCCGCCACCGACATATTCGGCAGCAGGTTCACTTCCTGATACACCGTGCCAATGCCCAGCTGTTGGGCATGTGCGGTATTTCTGGGGGAGATGGCACTGCCTTCCAGCCAGATACTACCGCGATCGGCATGATAGACGCCGGTCAGTGCTTTGATGAGCGTGGATTTTCCAGCCCCGTTCTCGCCGAGCAGCGCCATAATTTCGCCGCGACGCAGGCTGAAATCGACGTTATCCAGCGCTTTGACGCCAGGAAAGAATTTACTTAATCCCTCTGTACGGAGGATCTCCTGGTGTTGTTCCGCGATCATAATAGCCCTCCGCGACAAGAGTGTGGCTCTGGAGGCCCGTAGGCCGGATAAGGCGGTTACGTTGCCATCCGGCAGAACCTTTGCCTGATGGCGCTTCGCTTATCAGGCCTACGGTGTTAGGTATGCCCCCAGAAAGGGTCTGAACTTAGTAGCCCATGTTTTTCTTCTTCTCTAACTCTTCTTTCGCGGTATCCGGCAGATACAGCGTCGACTTGGTGATCGTGACCTTCTCAGGCATCGTGCCATCTTTCTTGAACTTCTCGAGCGCGTCGAAGGCCGGGCCTGCCATGTTCGGCGTCAGTTCAACGCTGGCATTCGCTTCACCGTCGATCATCGCTTTGTAGATGTCCGGTACGCCGTCAATAGAACCGGTCAGAATATCTTTGCCCGGTTTCAGCCCCGCTTCTTTGATCGCCTGGATAGCCCCGATCACCATGTCATCGTTATGGGCATAAACCATGCAGATGTTCTTGCCGTTGTTCTCGGCTTTGATAAAGCTCTCCATCACCTCTTTACCTTTACTACGGGTAAAGTCGCCGGACTGAGAGCGAATAATTTTGATGTTTGGTGCTTTGGCGATGGCTTCAGCAAACCCTTTCTTACGGTCAATCGCCACGCTGGCCCCGACGGTACCCTGCAGCTCAACCACATTACACGGCTTGCCGTTCACCTCTTTGATCAGCCAGTCGCCGATCAGTTGACCTTCCAGCACGTTGTTAGCAGTGACGGTGGTCATATAGAGAGATTTGTCTTTGACATCGATGGAACGATCGAGCAAGAAGACCGGGATCTCAGCATCTTTCGCTTCCTTCAACACCGGCTCCCACCCTGTTGCCACTACCGGCGCAATAAAGATGGCATCGACGCCCTGAGCGACAAAGGAACGCACGGCTTTAATCTGGTTTTCCTGCTTTTGCTGACCGTCAGCGATTTTCAGCGTGATGCCGCGCTTCTCGGCCTCGCTTTTCGCCACGTTGGTCTCTGCGGCGCGCCAGCCGGACTCAGAGCCGACCTGCGAAAATCCTACGGTTAATGGGGCGGCCATGGCCATAGACGACATGGCTGCCGAAACTGCTGTGACGATAAGTAAGCGCTTCCACATAACTGTGTCCTCGTAGGGTAGGTTATTGTTGGTTAAGAAACAGTCGCGAAAAAACTATAGACAATCGAGCATGTAACGGATTGCGTTACATCACACTTCAAAAAAGTAAATAGAACGTTAATCACAAGTTTGTAATCGCTTTCATTTACCTATGAAAAAAGCGGCTGAAGATATGGATTTTTCTGTCATGCGAGTGGTCTGAAAAGACCAGCGGGAGACGAGTGAAAACGAAATCAGGCGGAGACATTCGGCGCGAGATAGCTATAATACTCGCCACTTGTTTACGACACAGTTAAAGGAAACAGACATGAGCTTACTCAACGTCCCTGCGGGTAAAGACCTGCCGGAAGATATCTACGTTGTTATCGAGATCCCGGCTAACGCCGATCCGATCAAATACGAAGTCGACAAAGAGAGCGGCGCACTGTTCGTTGACCGCTTCATGTCCACCGCGATGTTCTATCCGTGCAACTACGGTTACATTAACCACACCCTGTCCCTGGACGGTGACCCGGTTGACGTACTGGTCCCGACCCCGTATCCGCTGCAGCCAGGCTCCGTTATCCGTTGCCGTCCGGTTGGCGTACTGAAAATGACCGACGAATCCGGTGAAGATGCGAAACTGGTTGCTGTACCGCACACCAAGCTGAGCAAAGAGTACGATCACATCAACGATGTGAATGACCTGCCGGAACTGCTGAAAGCGCAGATCACGCACTTCTTCGAGCACTATAAAGATCTCGAAAAAGGCAAATGGGTGAAAGTCGACGGTTGGGACAACGCTGAAGCGGCGAAAGCTGAAATCGTTGCCTCCTTCGAGCGTGCGGCGAAGAAGTAATTCGTCCTGTCGAGCGAAGCCCCGCATGTCGGGGCTTTTTTGTGTCCGTAAACGCGAGTCACCGACACAAAAAACTACGCCACCCGAAGGTGGCGTGGTAAAAGTGCTGGCAAACAAGGAAATGCCTGATGACGCTACGCTTATCAGGCCTACCCTGCGCGCTACTCAGTACTGGTCTCGGTCTAACCAGTTACCGCTTTCGATCAGTGTTAATCCCTCCACCGGGCGCTGGTACACGTACATCCATGCACTGCCATACGGCGTCTGGATCAACTGGCGTGCGTATTCACCGCCGCGGGTGCGCAGCGCATCCAGTTCGGCCAGAGTGGCGTTATCAATACGATAAACCTCACCGTGTACCGTTCCGTTCCCCGGAACTGCGCCTGGATAGTGGCCCAGGCTATACAACTGGTAGTTATCGATACTGTAATCGCCCAGCAACTGGGCGTTGGTCATCCAGTGGCTGTTGCCTTGTTTGGTTCGTAAACTGCCGTAGACAAATATTCGCATTGCTAAAACTCAAACTGATAGAGCAAATCCAGTGCCTGATCTACGCCAGACACGGCTTCCAGATATAGCTTAGGCATCAGGCGATAACGTAACGTGAGTGTCGCCAGTGAGTCAAATATACCCACACCATATTTCACCTGCAGACCTGGCAGTACGTATCCGCTGACGACCACCTGGGAGGAGTCGCCCACCCCCTGAGTATCCAGTGCCAGATTGCTTACGCCAAATGTCTCCCCGATTTTACCCACAACCTGACCACTTTGTGCAACCCCCAGGCCAATAAGCATGGAGGTCATCGCCGCGCTGTCGCTCTGATCGCTGCTCAGACCCTGGCCGCGCAACAGATAAGAGAGCGCTTCCTGCTGCGACATTGCCGGATCAGAGAAGATCTCAGCCTTCGGTTCATCTGCCGTTCCGGTGACGCGAACACCCGCGATCACGTCATCTTCGGTGGCTTCCGGGTTACGAATAGCTTCGATATTCAGCAACGGTTGGTCCGGCGGTCCAGAGAACAACAGTTCGCCTTTCCGCACAATCAGATCCTGACCGTAGGCGTGGAAACGGCCTTCCGGAATGTTGATCTGTCCGTTCAGCCCCAGCCCTTGCTTATCCTGCACCACGTTCAGATCGCCTGTCAGACGGGCTTTCAGACCAAACGCATTCATCCGCACGTTGTTACCCACATGCACAATCAGATTGCTGTTGATCGGGATCCCGGCGCTCTGCGGCTTCTCAGGTTGCAGGTCGTTATTGAGCATCACTTCATCGCTGGAGACGCCCACCGCGCTCTCTGGCAAGTCATGAACCACAATACGCGCCCACGGCACGTCCACCCGGCCATCGAGAGTGAACAGACTCGGCGTCGCTTCAAACACGACATCCGGAGAAACATCCAGTCGCACCATCGGCGGTACGGTGATACGTACCCTGCTGCCTTTCGCCGCCACACGCGCACGCCAGTTGTCGATCTGACTCCAGTCCGCGTCGCCGCTTAAGTTGATCTGCCCCTGCTGGGTTCGTATCACCCCGGCAAGCGTCGAGCGGGTACCGTTGAAATTCATCGCCAGTTGGCTCGGCTGCATATCAAACGGCATAAAGTTGCCGTCGATATCCAGCCCGCTTAGTTGTAGTTGCCCAAACATTTGCGGGCTCTGTACATCGCCGCCCAGACGCAGATTAGCGCTCAGCATCCCCGCCGCCTTTTCGCCGCGCGCGAAGATCGGGTTGACCATCGCCAGATTCACGTTGCGAATGTTGACGTTGCCGCCCAGGTTACGACGCCCCTGCGGATCGGTCACCTGCACCTGTCCGTCAAGCTGACCATTATTGGTCAGGCGGATCAGCCAGCCCAGTTCTGCACGATTGTTGCGCAGATCGGCTGTCACGTTTAGGGTATCGAACGCCAGCGGCAGCGGCGCATCGTTCACCGTCTGCGTTACCTTCACGTTACGCCCGGAGAGCGTAACATTACCCTGCGGCAGCCCTTCTTTGGTGGTGTCCCACGAAACGTCCGCTTTGCCAGTAAATACACCACTGGCCTGCGTCGCCTCCGGCATAAACGGTTTCAGCATCGCCAGATCAAAGCGGTTAAGATTCACTACCGCCCGCCCTTTGGCACCCGCATCGATGGTTTGCGGCACGCACAGTTCAGCATTCGGGTTGGCCCAGCAGTGCGGCCCGATACTGATTTTCTGCTCTTTGTTACGATAGTCCAGCGCGATGGCGCGAGTCAGGGTCAATGGCCCGACCGGCGTCTGGAAGCGGGTATTGCTCAGCGAGCCTTTCCAGCGCTCTTCTTTACGATCAAAACTCCCCGCCAGATCGAGCTGGCCGGAGACCGGCTCGCCCTGAACACGTAATTGCAACTCGTGCTGCTTCTCGCTGCCTTTGGCGTTCAGGGTCACAAGGTTGATGTTCACGTCGGGCTGCGAAATACGTTCAACCCGTACATTGAGGTTACCGGCAATCTGATCCGTCGATTTGATATCGCCTTCCACACGCACCTGCGCCACGGACAGTTCCTGCCAGCGCAGCCCGCGGGCGGTGATATCCGCCAGCAGTTGCGGAGCGTCGACGGTACCGCGCACCTTGACCAACCCTTTTGCCGTACCACCGAGTCCCGGCAGCGCGTTGTCCAGTCCCGGCGCGTCGATAGTCGCATCCAGATTGAGATCTTTTACGCCCAGCTCGCCTTTCACATCGGCGCTGTTTGGTCCCAGTTCCAGATGCAGGCCCGGAATGGTCCACTGCAAATAGCTGTTGCCTTTCAGCGATCCGTTGACGTTAACCTTGTTCTGCTTAACGTTCCCGGTCAGTTTCAGCTCCGGCACGTCCATCTGCCAGGTGCCGCCATACAGGCTGCCCCGGGTTTTGATCAGGCCATTGAGCTTCGACGGCCAGTCCGGAATCTCTTTCGCGGTGTTGATGCCGTCCAGCGTCAACTCGCCTCGCCAGCTGATCGCCTGTTGCCAGTCCACCAGCGCTTTCAGCTCGGTTTTCCCTTCCAGCGCCGCCACGCTGAGTTTATCGAGATTAATTTGCTGTTCGTTGCCTTTCGCATCAAAGGTAATGGTCGCCGACGGGATATCCTGCCCTTTCACCGCCGTACGCATCGACAGCGTGTAGTCCGTCATCTTGCCGGTGAGCTTGAGCTTGATATCGTCGGCCTGGAACTGTTTGTCGCCGGTAAAGGGCCAGTAAATCTGCTTACTGACCACCTCCAGATTCAGCGGTAGCCCGGCTTCCGCCAGACGCGTCTGGGCACGCAGACCCATGTCCACCGGCCCGGAAAGGTTAACACCCACTTCCAGTTGTTCACGCAGCGCCCCACCCACCTTCAGCTTCACCTTCTCGCCTTTCAGCGGATCGACGTTCAGCGTGCTGTTCAGGCTGATGTCTACCGGCCAGTTATTGGTCAACTGGGCCGTACCGCTGGCATTCACCGTACCCTGACTGGAGTCGATATCGAGCGCATCGAGCTTCATGTTGCCGTCGATGCTGCTTACTTTCAGCAGCAGGTTATACACCGTCAGGTCAGTATCACCGGTGATACGCAGTTGTTCGCCTTTAAACGCTTCAATATTGAGATTGAGCGGCAGATGAACGTCCGTCATCTCCGGCAGAACCGGCTGCGAAAACAGATCTTTCAGCGTTTCACCAAGCGGTTTTTCATCCGGCTGCGGGTTCTGGATCTTCGGCTCGACCACTTCTTCCTGAGCCACCTCCGCCACTTTCGGCAGTGCGATCAGCAATCCCTGTAACGACGTGGGTTTCAGGGTCAGATCCTTCTCTTGCCAGTGCAAGCCGGAGGTAAAATCCATCACCGACACGATGGTGTCATCGATTTTAATATTGACGTTATTGAGCGCCACGCGAGAAAGCGTGATCGGATACGGCGTGGAGAGATTCAGCGGCCCGCTATCCTCTTCTTCCTCTACCTGCTCAGAAGGCGGCATTTTTTTACTGTCGATCGCCACATTAATGTCTTTGAGCGACAGATCGTTCACGCACAGGCTGCTGTTCCACAGGCAATTCAACCCGACCGCCAGATGCACTTCCCCGGCGTTAACCGCCACACCAGGCTGGTCAAAGCGGATATTTTTCAGCGACAAATCACGCCAGCCGCCGGTGACCTGACCAATTTCCAGCCCCGGTACCCAGCGATTTGCCGCATTGAAGATCAGATGCAGGCCGGTTGTTGTTCCAACCAGAAACGCCACCGTTCCCAGCAACAGCAGGATAAAAATCAGGATGCCGAGGCTTATCTTCTTCCATAAACTCATAATTCAGGCCCCAGACCGATGTAAAACTGTAAACCGTGCTCCTCTTTGTCGCCGACCGGCACGGCAAAATCGAGCTTAATTGGCCCAACCGGAGACTGCCAGCGTACCCCCACCCCGGCGCCGGTTTTGAAATCGCTTTTGCGGATATCACTGACCGCTTCACCGCTATCGACAAACATCGCCCCCCACCATTTACCGGTCACGTTGTACTGGTATTCCAGCGATCCGGTCACCAGCTTCGAGGCCCCTTTCAGATCGCCGTTGCTGTACTTCGGAGAAATGGATTTGTATTTATAGCCGCGAATACTGCGGTCCCCCCCGGCGAAGAAACGCAGGTCCGGTGGCACTTTGTCGAAATCACCGGTTTCGATCCAGCCAAGATTGCCGCGCATCACGAAGCGATGACGATCGTACAGGGAACGGATCCAGACGTTTTGCGCCTGAAAGACCGAGAAATCGACATCAGAGCCCCAGGCGGTGTTGGAATAATCAATAGAGTAACGCTGGGAATCGCCCCAGGTGGGCATCAGTCCGCCGCGCGAACGGGTTCGGCTGATCATCACGCCGGGATAGAGCAGCATGGTAGTGTTCGTCACCTGCCCCTGCGTAAAGTGGTCGAGACTCCAGCGCAGGTTAATGGCGCGCTGCCAGCCGCTGGAAAGGTCCCAGTAGCGGGAAACCGCAAGCGTGGTGGAGTCCTGTTCGGTATCGTTGAGATCGGTACGCTTAAAGCCGCCCTGTACCAGATAGTACTGCTCCAGCGGGTTCTTCAGCAGCGGCATTTTGTAGCTGAAATCCAGTTGCTGTTCAGGCGATGAGATACTGGCGCTGGTCGTCAGGCTGTGACCGTAGGAGTTCATCCACGGTTTTTTCCACGTGGTCTTCACGCGCGGCCCCACGTCAGTGGAATACCCCACCCCGGTCTCAATGGTGTTTTCCGTTCGCGGTGAAACCACACCCTTCAGCGGCAGTACTTTGGTTTTTCGCGCTTTGTCGAATTCGGGCGCCACAACCACGGAATTAAACCAGCCAGTCGCCGAGAGTCGACGGTTCAGCTCGCCGAGATCTTTTGACTCGTATGCATCCCCTTCTTTAAAGGGCACCAGATTTTGCAGATACTCCTCGCGGATCTGCGAACCTTCAAAGGAGACGTGACCAAAGCGATAACGTTCACCACTGTCGTAATCGATATCCCAGAACGCCTGATGGCGATCAAGCGCAATACCCAACTGGCTCTTATTAAATTCGCTGTCGAAATACCCTTTACGTAGCGCCACGCTGGTGAGGGATTTTTTAAAGCTGTCATAATCCCCATGATCGAGCACCGTACCGATTGCCGGACGCGTTTTCAGCAGATCCAGGTAATCTCTGTCGGTACGCGCGCCGCCGCGTAAAATGACTTCTGTTCCGCCAATGCGCACCGGTTCACCGGGTGTCACTTTGGCTACCAGTACCTGACGCCCTTTCGCCGGAGGCGGACGCAGATCGAAATCGATGGTCGGTTCATAATAACCGAGCGCCTTCAGCCCTTCGCGGATAGCGTCATCCACACGCGCGCGAAAACGCCGATCCGGCGTGACTTCATCACTCTGGATAGTTGAGAGTTGTGCCCGGACGTTTTTCTCCAGTTCTCCTGATAGCCCTTCGACCTGTAGACGGACGTTCGCGGCAAAAGCAGAACTACTCAAACACAGCAGGCTCACCCAACATAACTGACGGATATGTGGCACTTTTTCTCCTGAAATCCCTTATTTCCACCCCTGGAAAAAAATCATAACGCCGCTCCACGGCTTAACAAAAACCCAACAATTGGGGTTGAAAAACAGACGACACCCCAAATATTTCTTATGTTTACTGTAGACGTATTCGTAACGGTTATTGTGTGCAAATACGCGTCTTGTTACAACCTTAACCCCAATTACTGATTTTCGGGAGAACGGCACCATGAGTTTATTTGATAAAAAGCATCTGATTTCACCGTCAGATGCCCTCCCTGGGCGCAATACCCCGATGCCCGTGGCGACGCTGCATGCCGTCAACGAACACTCGATGACAAATGTCCCCGAAGGGATGGAAATCGCCATTTTCGCCATGGGCTGTTTCTGGGGCGTAGAGCGGTTGTTCTGGCAACTGCCTGGCGTTTACAGCACCGCGGCAGGATACACCGGTGGCTATACGCCCAACCCCACCTACCGGGAAGTCTGCTCCGGTGAAACGGGCCACGCCGAAGCGGTGCGCGTGGTGTACGACCCGGCGGTCATCAGTTATGAGCAATTGCTGCAGGTGTTCTGGGAAAACCACGATCCGGCACAGGGCATGCAGCAGGGCAATGACCACGGCACTCAGTATCGTTCGGCTATCTATCCGCTGACGCCGGAACAGGACAGCGCCGCGCGCGCAAGCCTGGAGCGTTTCCAGGCCGCCATGCGCGCAGCGGGCGACGACCGTCCTATCACCACCGAAATCAGCAACGCGACGCCGTTCTATTACGCTGAGGAAGACCATCAGCAGTATCTGCACAAAAACCCGTACGGCTACTGCGGTATCGGCGGGATTGGCGTCTGTTTACCGCCTGGAACAAAATAGAGATTATCAGGGTCCTGAGGGACCCTTTCTTTTTCATCAGTCCCGTAAGCGATAATTAATGGCATTCTCTCCATGAGCCATCGCCAGCCGCGTTTCAGATAAACAAATAGACAAAACTAATAGTTAATAACTATTTTCAATACTCTACATACCATTTGAACCAACAGATTGTTCACTTCCCCTACAAAGCAATAACTAAAAAATAACTATATGTTTATTAGCTATTGCAATTAATCATTCGTTGCCATCATGCCTCGTGCACCAGGCCCGATTACCCCTTGAACGTCTGTATGATGGGCCCATCCAACATCGTAGATAACAAATATAAAATTTTAACACCTCGCTGCAAAATTGTAATAATCAAGTAAACCAACCATATAGCAATAATAATTTCATCCAAAATTAGATTATAATCTCCTTGAATGGTTTACATAGAATGTCATAATTTAATTTTCAAACAGAAACACTTAATTACAAAACTTCAAGTGAGCATGGGATTTTTCCATATTGCCACCCATAGATACACCATATGGAAATAACATACGATCACGATATCACTTATATATTATTCTATGGAGCCAGGCTATGAATAGAAAATTAAAATTAATATCAGCAATGGTATTATCATCAGTTGCCATCGGTAATGCGCATGCTGCGTTGACGGATGATCAGGGAACTGTACATTTCCAGGGGAAAATTATTAATCCGCCCTGTGAAGTATCAACAGATTCAAAGACGGTAAACGTGACTTTCACGCCTATGGTCGCAACTACCTTTGCCGCTATCGGCTCTGAAAATCCGCAAACCCAGGACGTAGTGATTAATCTGAAATCCTGTCCAGCCGATACCACCATCAACCTGACGTTCTCTGGTGCGACTGCCACGACCAGCGATCAGCTGAAAGCAATGACAGGTTCGGATGCCACGGGTGTCGGTATTGTCATGTATGGAACTGGCAGTGCAGCTAGTACAAAAGTTGTTTTTGACAACAAGCCGGATGCGGCCTTTGCACAAACTACGCCAGCCGGTGAAGCCAGTGACCTGGCGTTTAATTATAAGGCTAAAGTTGTTGCAACTGTCACGCCAGCGGATATCAAAGGTGGTGATTTCACGGCAGATACAACCTATACCATTTCCTATCCTTAATGATAAAAGCGTAGAGAAGGCATATTGAATGATATGCCTTTCTGGCTTGCCTTATGATTTGTGAATGATGAAAAAATTAATACGTAATTCCTTTTTGTTAACATCTATATTAACGTGCGCGCCAGCGATTTCAGGTGTGCAGGTTGGCGCAACCCGTATTGTGTACCCATCCAATAGTGATGAGGTTCAGTTGACTGTTCAAAGTAAAAACACATCAACGAATCATCTGGTTCAGGCATGGGTAAGTAATATAGACGATCAAGGTGATGCGCCTTTTATTGCTACCCCCCCTCTTATGAAGCTTGGAGCAGGCCAGGAAACTATTTTCCATTTTATTTATGCCAAAAAAGGAGCTGAACTTCCTAAAGACAGGGAGTCCGTATTCTGGGCTAATATTAAATTTATCGCCAGCACGCCTGAAAACATGCGCGATCAGAGTAAATTGCAGATTGCATCCAGAACACGCATTAAGCTTTTTTATCGCCCGACATCTCTTAAGGATAACGAGGCTTTTAGCGCCTACGAAAAAATTAATTTTTCAAGGCAGGGTAATGCACTGAATATAACCAACCCAACCCCTTTTTATGTGACATTTAACTCTATTACTGTTGATGGCAAACCTGTCACTGCCCCAAAAGATACCTTAACAGCCATGACAATGATGGTGGCACCGTATGGGCATATTTCACTGCCAGCAGCATTAAAAGCGAATTCAGTGATCAAATGGAACGCTATTAGCGATTACGGCAGCGCCACACCGAGTAAAGAATCTGTATTAAAATAAGGTTGAATAGAATGGCCAGAGGCGATATAAGCAGTCAAAATCGTTCGGAAAGGTTTGCTTATTCTGCATTAGCCTTAGCGGTAATGCTCTTGAGCACTTATGCCGTTGCGGAAGACCAGTTTAATCTGAACGCCTTAAGCCATGATACGCCACTCGCCGACAGCAATATCCTGCAAAAGTATATTGCCGATAACGAAATGCTGGAAGGCAGTTTTTTATCAACTATTTATTTTAATTCTAATTATGTAGAGAAAAAAGAAATCAACTACAAACTCTCTACAGATAGAAACCGACTTGTTCCTGCTCTCACCAAAGCAGATTTACGTCGTTACGGTGTCAACGTTGATGTGCTCTCAGGCTTTCAAAAAGTGAAGGACGAAGACACCATTGGGAATATTGGGCAATATATAGACGGTGCCAGTTATACCTATAGCGAGAAAACGCAGCGTCTGGATATCCGCGTACCACAGATAGCCTTAAATCAGGAAGCGAAAGACGCGGTCTCACCCGAATTATGGGATGATGGCTTACCTGCCCTCCTGTTAGGCTACTATTATAGTGGATCACAGTTGTACGCCCGAAATAGTAGCGACGGAAATACAAACAGTAATTTTTTAAGTTTAAACTCGGGTGCTAATCTTGGCGGATGGCGGCTGCGCAATGTATCGAACTATTCCGGCGAAAAGTGGGACGAGCTTTCAACAACGTTGACGCATGATATTAAAACGTTGCGCAGCCAATTTTTAGCCGGGGACAGCAGCACACCTTCGGACATTTTTGATAGCATTCAGTTTCGCGGCGTCAGAGTCTATTCTGATTCCACTATGCATCCTTATAGCGAGCAAGGATTTGCGCCGCTGATTCGTGGTATCGCGCACAGTGATGCTAAAGTCACCATCAAACAAAATGGCTATAAAATTTACGAAACCTACGTCGCTCCTGGCACGTTTGAAATTCGGGATATTAATCAGGTTTCATCCGGGAGTGACTTCGACGTTATCGTGACCGAAGTTGACGGCAGCGAACATACTTTTACCCAATCGTCTTCCTCCTTACCGGTCATGCTGCGTAGTGGCAGTTATAGTTATAGCGTGGCCTACGGCAAATATCAGAGCAATGATGTTTCCGACGCGCCTGATTTCGGCCAGGCTCAGCTTATTTATGGTATGCCATGGGGAATGACTGTCTATGGTGGGCTGATTGGTGCCGATATATATCAGTCTGCTGCTCTGGGTATTGGTATGGATTTGCACGCTGTGGGCTCAATTTCTTTTGATGCCACTCAGGCCAAAAGCCAGCTTAATGATGATCAAAATGAAACCGGTATGTCATACCGTCTTCAGTATGCGAAAAACATAGATGCGACTAACACTAACCTGACTATCGCCAGTTATCGCTATTCTTCTGCAAATTTTTACACTTTTGCGGAAACACTTAACCATCGAGACTCAGCGGATATAGCCGATGATATGTACTCCTACAGAGATCTCTATAACCGCCGGAGCCGTGCACAAATCAACATCAGTCAAGCATTGGGAGAATGGGGTAGCTTATATCTGTCGGCTTATCAGCAGGATTACTGGAAACTGAATAAGTCTGAGCGTAATTTCACGTTAGGCTATAACGTGATGCTCAATAATGTTTCGTACTCATTTAACGCGTCACAAACGCAGATGCCCACCAGCCAAACGGATACGCAATATTTATTAACCATTGGTATTCCATTGGATAAATGGTTGCCGCAAACCTGGGCGACTTATGCACTTAACTCTTCACAGCAAGGCAATGCGGGACACCAGCTTGGTATTAATGGCATTGCGCTGAAAGACAATAACTTAACTTACAATATACAACAGTCATACTCAGAGCAGAACAACGCAACAAGCGGCAGCATGAATGCCGCTTATCGCGGCTCATCCGGTACACTGAGCGGTGGTTACAGTTATGATAATAATAGTCAGCGCGTGAATTACAGTGCACAGGGCGGCATAATCGCTCATCCTTTTGGTGTAACCTTAGCGCAAACCTTACCGGAAACCATGACATTAGTTCGCGCACCCGGTGCCGCAAATATTAACGTCAGCGGCGCATCAGGTATTTATACGGATAAACGTGGTTATGCCGTAGTTCCTTACAGTAATCCCTATCGGCAAAACACTATATCGCTGAATACCAGTGGCAGTAGAAATAGTGATATTAGCGATCCGGTAAAAACTGTCGTACCGACTCGTGGTGCAGTGGCTCTCGCGGATTATAAAGTGCGCAGCGGAGCACGTGTGCTTTTTACATTGCTGCACGGTAATAGTACTGTTCCCTTTGGCGCTCTGGTCTCAACCCCGCAAGAGGAAGAGAACCCAACCAGCCTCGTCGACGATCACGGTCAGGTTTATATCACCGGTGTCTCCAAAGGGATGAAACTGGTGGCCCTATGGGGAAATGGCAGTGATCATACTTGTGAGACGCACGTCCCCTCATTATCCGAAAGTGCTGACAGCGAAGCGACCGTAATGCGCCTCTCGCTGGAATGCCATTAATATTGCCAGGTGACAAGATGCGAAATAAAGAATGAGTCCGTGCTGCCGTGATAACGTCTCTTTCTCCTCATGGAGATACCACAACACCGGTACGCGTCCGATATTAATGTTACCTGTCTGAAAATGATCCGTACCAGCATAAAATTTAATAGTACGACGATAAATGGAAAAAACACTATGCTTCAGTTAGATAATGTTGATATACCCTCCTCTGCTCAAGGGGGCGGTATTCAAATTCCATCCAATATCCAACCTGTTTATTTCATTGGACAATATGATTTATTAACTCACATAACAACACAAGTGACCTTGTCCTGTCAGACCTGTTTAATAGGCTTAACCGCGCTATTAAGACCGTAGATGTCAACGCAACGGCGACATTCGATATGATTTAGCGTTACTACTTTACGGATTAATTATGATTTCACGTTTTATACTGACCTGGATACTGCGTATTTTCTTTAGTGTCTGTGCAATATCTTTATCCTGCTCAGCATGGGCAGATTGTACCCTGAGGAACGGTACAAGTACCGTTTTACAGCAAATCAATATACCTGCATTAAGGTTAAATTATACTAACCCGGCAGATACTATTCTTTGGGAAAGCCCCGTTATCACTGCCTCCACTATGGCGGATATCTATTGTTATACTGATCAAGTGGTTGAATCAGGCTATCAATCAGCAAAGACACCGGTAAGTGACATTTCTACTTCCTATGTTTATGAAACGAACAATCCTGGCATTGGTATAAAAATCCTGGCCGGTCAGGATATGTCCAATTTAATCCCCATGGCCTGGCCGCATGGGACTGAGCAAGCTAAGGCGAGTTACGCTTACAAGCAACAAAATTACTTTAAAGTTCAATTAATTGCTACCGGGTCACGAATTACTACCGGTGTCCTGAATTTAACTAATTACAGCGTTGAACGTGTGTTTGGCTCTGCCCGTCAGTATTTAATGTCCTTTAATCCAACCTCGGTGTTCGTGCAATCTGTTGGCTGTGATATTGAAACCAAAGATATTACCGTCCCATTAACAGGATCACAGGGGATTGCTATCACATCACTTCCTCGTTCCGGCAACACCACCTCTCCCGTAAGCTTTGATATTGTTCTTAATTGCGAACAGGGCACGAATGTGAACATAAAATTTGACGGCACCACCACCGACGGTCAAAAAAAGACGTTGGCGTTGGATAATCCTAATCAGAGTTCCTCCGCTCGCGGTGTTGGCGTACAAGTGATGTATAACTACCAGCCCGTCACCTTCGGAAAAGAGGTTTATTTACTGAGCAATGCAGATTCAACGACGATTACCTTGCCTTTTCAGGCGTGGCTGATTCGTCTGAGCGATGCCATCGAGGCCGGAGACGTCAACGCAACGGCGACATTTGATATGATTTATCGCTGATGGTTTTCTCACTTGCCAACAGAAAGAGATCGACGTTTACCCACCGCTAGCGGCCTGCCCCGCCCTTACGCTATACTAGCCCCTGAACTTACCGGCTCACCTCCACGGGCCGGTTTTCATTAAGTTTTACCACATGGATTTATCAACTTCCCTTCCGAGGATCTGGCGTGACGCCGGATAAGATATGTTAAACAGTATTTTCATTATTCTTTGCCTGATCGCTGTGAGTGCGTTCTTCTCGATATCCGAGATCTCACTTGCTGCCTCACGTAAAATTAAGCTCAAACTGCTGGCCGATGAAGGCAATCTCAATGCGCAACGCGTGTTGAAAATGCAGGAAAACCCGGGGATGTTCTTCACGGTGGTGCAAATCGGTCTGAACGCGGTCGCCATTCTTGGCGGTATCGTCGGTGACGCCGCATTTTCCCCCGCTTTTAACTCGTTATTCTCTCGCTATATGTCGCCGGAACTCTCTGAGCAGTTGAGCTTTATTCTCTCCTTCTCGCTGGTCACCGGTATGTTTATCCTCTTCGCGGACTTAACCCCGAAACGCATCGGTATGATTGCGCCAGAAGCTGTGGCTTTGCGTATCATCAACCCGATGCGCTTCTGTCTGTTCGTTTTCACGCCGCTGGTGTGGTTCTTCAACGGGTTGGCGAACGTGATCTTTCGCATCTTCAAATTGCCGATGGTGCGCAAGGATGACATCACGTCTGATGATATTTATGCGGTGGTGGAAGCTGGGGCGCTCGCAGGCGTATTGCGTAAACAGGAACATGAGTTGATTGAGAACGTGTTCGAGCTGGAATCGCGCACCGTGCCGTCATCGATGACGTCGCGTGAAAACGTGATCTGGTTCGATCTGCATGAAGACGAGCAGAGCCTGAAAAACAAAGTGGCGGAACATCCGCACTCCAAGTTCCTTGTCTGTAACGAAGATATTGACCACATCATTGGTTACGTTGACTCGAAAGATTTACTGAATCGTGTTCTGGCGAATCAGAGTATGGCGCTGAACAGCGGCGTGCAGATCCGCAACACCCTGATTGTTCCGGATACGCTAACTCTTTCTGAAGCGCTGGAAAGCTTCAAAACCGCCGGTGAAGACTTTGCGGTGATCATGAACGAATACGCGCTGGTCGTGGGGATCATCACGTTGAATGATGTGATGACCACGCTAATGGGCGATCTGGTCGGCCAGGGTCTGGAAGAGCAGATTGTGGCGCGCGACGAGAACTCCTGGCTGATTGACGGCGGTACGCCGATCGATGACGTGATGCGCGTGCTGGATATCGACGAGTTCCCGCAATCAGGTAACTACGAAACGATTGGCGGCTTTATGATGTTCATGCTGCGTAAAATCCCGAAACGGACCGATTCCGTGAAGTTCTCGGGCTACAAATTCGAAGTGGTGGATATCGATAACTACCGTATCGATCAGTTGCTGGTGACCCGCCTGGACAGTAAACCAAGCGTACTGGTGCCGAAACTGCCGGACGTTCAGGGAGACGTTAAAGCGTAGTATTCGCTTATTCTGCCTGCTCCAGAAACATCAACGGCTCCCAATGGGAGCCGTTTTTTAAACTACTGCATAGCACTTTGGTTAAGCCATCTCAGTTTGCAGACGCAGAACCTGACGGTTAACTTCGGACATCACAGACAGATGCTGTTTATCCTTCACTTTTGGGATAAGAATCTTGCCCTTATCAAACTCAAAAGCGCCAACGTCCTTGATATATAACCGTCCACGGAACAGGATCTTCACGTACTTCGCCACTTGCAGTGGGTTGTACCGTTGGAAAATTTTCATTGTTATCTCCTGCTTAAGTCACGCCCTTGTGGTCCCACAATCGGTCCAACCGTTCTAAGGCGCAAAATTTAATGCCATTTGACTATAGACTATCTGTACGATGTTTCCAGCGCGTATAAGTTTATTTACCTTTTCATTACAGTTAATCAGAATCATCTCTGAATCAGGGTGCGGTCCTCAGTATAAGCCTTCGTTTTTCGCAGGATTTGTGCGCCCGTCCGCAAACTGGCATCACTCTTGCGGGAAAAAGCATCATTCGCACATATGATTAAAAATCAGACCTAAGTGGTCGGATCACCTGCAAACAATAAGAAGGAAACACCATGACCTTACGTAAGATTCTCGCGCTGGCGTGCCTGTTAGCGCCAATGATGGCCTCCGCGCATAGCTTCGAAACGGGCCAGCGCGTCCCGCCGGTAGGGATTGCGGATCGCGGCGAATTGATTCTTGAAAATGATAAGTTCAGCTATAAAAGCTGGAACAGCGCACAGTTGCCCGGGAAGGTGCGAATCCTTCAGCACATCGCCGGACGCACCTCTGCGAAAGAAAAAAATGCGACGCTGATTGAAGCGATCAAAGCAGCAAAACTGCCCCATGACGTTTACCAGACCACGACGATCGTCAACACTGACGACGCGATTCCTGGCTCCGGTATGTTTGTGCGCAGCAGCCTCGAGAGCAATAAGAAGCTCTACCCGTGGTCGCAGTTTATTGTCGACAGCAACGGCGTGGCCCGTAAAGCCTGGCAACTGGATGAAGAGAGCTCTGCTATCGCGGTGCTTGATAAAGACGGTCGCGTACAGTGGGCAAAAGACGGCGCGCTAACCCAGGAAGAGGTGCAGCAGGTGATTACCCTGCTGCATAAGTTACTCAATAAATAGAGACCCGAAAGCCGGGGTTGAGGAACGACTCACGCGGGGTGTAGTCCAGCGGTTTACCCTGCCAGTCGTGAACGTGCGCCCCGGCTGCCGCCGCGACAGCATGGCCCGCAGCGGTGTCCCAGACGTTGGTCGGTCCAAAGCGCGGGTACAGTTGCGCCTGTCCCTCCGCGACCAGGCAGAACTTCAGCGACGAACCAATCGACGTCGTCTGGTGCTCGCCCAGCTGTTGTAAATATTCTTTCAGTTCGTTGTCTGCGTGGGAGCGGCTAATCACCACCAGCGGCGGACGCGCGTCACGGACCTGAATTTGCTTGCGCACATTGCACTCTTCTTTCCAGGCTTTGCCGTCCGCCGCGCTGTACATCACTTTCATCACCGGCGCGTAGACCACGCCCAGTACCGGTTTGCCCTTCTCGATAAGCGCAATATTTACGGTAAACTCGCCGTTGCGTTTGATGAACTCTTTGGTGCCATCCAGCGGATCGACTAACCAGTAGCGCTGCCAGTGCCGACGCACGTCCCAGGCTGGCGGGTCCTCTTCGGAGAGCACTGGAATATCTGGCGTCAATTGCGTCAACCCTTCAAGAATCACCGCGTGCGCCGCGATATCGGCCGCTGTCACCGGGGAGTCGTCCGGCTTGCTGGTAATCTCCATCGGTTTGACTCCATCATAAACCTGCATAATGGCATCGCCCGCGTTCCGTGCAAGCTGGCATACGTGTTCTAACATTCTCCACCTCATTTGTGGCAGTGGTCTTAACTCATTGTTTTACTTATACCCGATCAAAAGCGAATCCGCCAACTGTGATAGTGTCTGCGGTTTTGCTTGCTAAACTGATGCATGCTTCACAGTTCTGTAAGCAAGAAGATATAAATACATTTTTTACTGTGTTTCAGATCTTAAAAGGATGCCCTCTGATGATTAAGTTTAGTGCAACGCTTCTGGCCACGCTGATCGCGGCCAGCGTGAATGCCGCGACCGTTGATCTACGGATAATGGAAACCACTGATTTGCATAGCAACATGATGGATTTCGATTATTACAAAGATACCGCAACCGAAAAATTCGGACTGGTACGCACCGCAAGCCTGATTAACGCCGCGCGCGATGAAGCCAAAAACAGCGTGCTGGTCGACAATGGCGATCTGATTCAGGGCAGTCCGCTGGGCGATTATATGGCGGCAAAGGGACTGAAAAAAGGCGAGATCCATCCGGTCTACAAAGCGCTGAATACACTGGATTACGCGGTTGGTAACCTCGGTAACCATGAGTTCAACTACGGGCTGGAATATCTGCAAAAAGCGCTGGCAGGCGCGTCATTCCCATACGTTAACGCCAATATCATCGACGTTAAGACCAAAAAGCCGTTGTTTACCCCTTATCTTATTAAAGAGACGGATGTCGTCGATCAGGAAGGCCATAAGCAGACGCTGAAAATCGGCTATATCGGGTTTGTCCCTCCGCAGATCATGACCTGGGATAAAGCGAACCTGAGCGGCAAAGTGACGGTTAACGACATTACCGAAACTGCACGTCGCTATGTCCCAGAAATGCGTGAAAAAGGGGCCGATGTGGTGGTGGTGATCGCGCATTCAGGACTCTCTGCTGACCCGTACCAGAGCATGGCCGAGAACTCGGTTTATTATCTCAGTGAAGTGCCCGGCGTGGATGCCATTATGTTTGGTCATGCCCACGCGGTCTTCCCCGGTAAAGACTTTGCCAACATCAAAGGCGCGGATATCGCAAAAGGGACGCTGAACGGCGTGCCGGCGGTGATGCCAGGCATGTGGGGCGATCATCTGGGCGTGGTGGATCTGGTGCTCAATAACGACAGCGGCAAATGGCAGGTAACGCAGGCCAAAGCCGAAGCGCGCCCCATTTACGACACCGCTGCGAAGAAATCACTCGCTGCCGAAGACAGCAAACTGGCGGAGATTCTGAAAGCCGACCACGACGCGACGCGCGAATTTGTCAGCCAGCCGATCGGCAAATCCGCAGATAACATGTACAGCTATCTGGCGCTGGTGCAGGACGATCCGACCGTTCAGGTGGTCAATAACGCACAGAAAGCCTATGTCGAACATTTCATTCAGGGCGATCCGGATCTGGCGAAACTGCCGGTGCTTTCCGCCGCCGCTCCGTTTAAAGTTGGCGGACGCAAGAACGATCCGGCCAGTTTTGTCGAAGTCGAAAAAGGCCCGTTGACCTTCCGCAATGCCGCTGACCTTTACCTGTACCCGAATACCCTGGTGGTCGTTAAAGCCAGTGGTAAAGAGGTGAAAGAGTGGCTGGAGTGCTCAGCCGGACAGTTTAATCAGATTGATATCACCAGCAGCAAACCGCAGTCGCTCATCAACTGGGATGGGTTTCGTACCTATAACTTCGATGTGATCGACGGCGTGGAATACCAGATTGATGTCTCACAGCCCGCACGCTATGACGGTGAATGCCAGACGGTAAATCCGTCCGCAGAAAGGATTAAAAATCTGACCTTCAACGGCAAGCCGATTGACCCAAATGCCACTTTCCTGGTCGCTACCAATAACTATCGCGCCTATGGCGGTAAGTTTGCCGGAACCGGCGACAACCATATTGCCTTTGCGTCACCGGATGAGAATCGCTCGGTGCTGGCGGCATGGATTGGCGCGGAATCTCAACGCGCCGGGGAAATTCATCCGGCCGCTGATAACAACTGGCGTCTGGCGCCGATTCACAGCGAGAAGAAACTGGATATCCGCTTCGAAACCTCGCCGGGAGACAAAGCCGCCGCGTTTATCAAAGAGGAAGGCCAGTACCCGATGCAAAAAGTGGCGACCGATGAGATCGGCTTCGCAATTTATCAGATGGATTTAAGCAAGTAACGTTAATGCCGGGTGGCACCCGCCATCCGGCAAGGTTTTACGCCGCCCGTTCTTCCCGTTGTGCTAACACCTGTGGCAGATTCAGCTCAATCCAGTCAGCCAGCGCGGCGACTTTATCACTGACCTGCTCGCCCAGCGGGGTCAAACTGTATTCTACGTGCGGTGGCACCACCGGATACGAAACCCGGGTGATAAACCCATCCTGCTCCAGCGCCTGCAACGACTGCGCCAGCATCTTCTCGCTCACGCCGCCCATTTTACGCCGCAAATCGCTGAAGCGATGTGTGCCGTCACGTAGCGCCACCAGGATCAAGACGCCCCAGCGACTGGTCACATGCTTTAACACCTCACGCGACGGACACTGCTCGGCAAACAAATTGCCGTCACGCAGTTGTTGAGAAAGTGTCTGTGCACTCATCTTTATACTTACCTTTTTGTACGTACTTACTAAAAGTAAGTTTAGGTGCTAGCTTTATAAAACACAAGCGACACATTAAGGAGTCACCCCATGATTGCTATTACCGGCGCGACGGGCCAACTGGGCCAACACGTAATTGAGAACCTGCTGAAAACCATTCCTGCCAGTCAGATTGTGGCGATAGTGCGTAACCCGGCGAAGGCCACGGCGTTAAGCCAACAGGGAATCACCGTACGCCAGGCGGATTACAGTGACGAAGCGGCATTCACCCAGGCGCTGCAGGGTGTCGACAAGCTGCTGTTGATCTCCTCCAGCGAAGTCGGCCAGCGTGCCGTTCAGCACCGTAACGTGATTAATGCGGCAAAGGCGGCGAAAGTGAAATTTATCGCCTACACCAGCCTGTTGCATGCCGACCGCTCTCCCCTCGCTTTGCACGTTGAACACGTCGATACCGAGAAGATGCTGGCTGACTCCGGTATTGCCTACGCGCTGTTGCGTAACGGCTGGTATACCGAAAACTATCTCGCCAGCGCCCCTGCTGCGCTGGAGCATGGCGTATTTATCGGCGCGGCGGGCGAGGGCAGAATTGCCAGTGCAACGCGTGCGGATTACGCCACTGCCGCCGCACAGGTCATCAGCACCGAAGGCCATGCCGGGAAGGTGTATGAACTGGCGGGTGATGAATCCTGGACACTAAGCCAGCTGGCCGCAGAACTGAGTAAACAGAGTGGCAAACCTGTCGTTTATCAGAACATGAGCGAAGCCGATTTCGCCGCCGCGCTGAAAAGTGTCGGTTTGCCAGCAGGACTGGCGGAGATGCTGGCCGATTCAGACATCGGGGCATCCAAAGGCGGTCTGTTCGATGACAGCCACACGCTGAGCAAGCTGATTGGTCGCCCGACCACGTCGCTGGCCGAAAGCGTCAACGGTATTCTGTAAGTGTTAAAAATCGGTTAATTATGGTGGCATCCCCGCGCATCCTCTCTGATAATGACAGGACGATGCGTGGGGAGAGACAACGTGCAAGGTGTACCCGAGCAGTTTAGCGATGAAAAAGACAGCGCCCGCTTTCGCCATCTGGCGCAGGTGCCTGGCGTTGAGTTGTATCACGCCCATATTTCACGCTACGCCTTTGAGCCACACACCCACGAAGCGTTCGGCATTGGCGCGATAGAAGCCGGTGCCGAGCGCTTTCGCTATCGTGGCACGCAGTACGTTGCCCCAGCCCACTCGGTCGTGACGATGAATCCGGATGAGCTGCATACCGGCGAGGCCGAAACCGCCGACGGTTGGCGTTACCGGATGATCTATCTGGAGCCCGACCTGCTGGAAGAGGTGACCGGCATTCGTCACTGGTGGTTTCACGACGTCACGCGTCACGATCCGCGCCGCTCCCGTCAGATTTGTTCGCTGATCCACGGACTGTGGCACACTGACGATCCTTTAGCGCAAAAAGGATTGTTGCTGGATCTGATCGACACCTTCCAGCCGCTGGCTCGTCATGCCCCGGCGCCACGGGAAGGCGCGCATCGCTTTGAGCGCGTGCGCGACTATTTACATGACAACTACATGCGGCCGGTCACCCTCGATGAACTGGCACGCGTTGCCTCGCTAAGCCCCTGGCACTTTCAACGTCAGTTCAAAGCCCATTTCCACGTGACGCCACACCAGATGCTGATGGCGATCCGTCTGTGGCGGGCAAAAGGTTTTCTGACTCTCGGTATGCCCGCTGCGGACGTTGCCGCCGCGACCGGCCTGACCGATCAATCCCATCTCACCCGCGCCTTTACCCATCGCTACGGCATCACTCCCGTGCGCTATCAAAAGCAGGTTTATTCGCGCTAATGCGCAAGCTCATACAATACGCGCCCCGGTTCCCTGCCTACACTTTTCGTCATGTTTAACGATGTGGATGTCAAGCATGATTAGCGGTGTGTTGTACGCCCTGCTGGCAGGGTTGATGTGGGGACTGATTTTTGTCGGACCGTTGATCGTGCCGGAATATCCGGCGGTGCTGCAGTCGATGGGGCGTTATCTGGCATTAGGCTTGATTGCCCTGCCGCTGGCATGGCTCGGACGTGTGCGCCTGCGGCAGCTTTCGGCGAAAGACTGGCTGACCGCGCTGGCGCTGACCATGATGGGCAACCTGATTTATTACGTCTGCCTTGCCAGCGCCATTCAGCGCACCGGCGCACCGGTCTCAACGATGATCATCGGCACGCTGCCGGTCGTCATTCCGGTATTTGCCAACCTGCTGTACAGCCAGCGCGATGGCAGGCTCTCCTCGCTACGGCTGGCCCCAGCACTGCTGCTGATAGGCATCGGATTGCTGTGCGTGAACATTGCGGAACTCAACCAGGGCTTGCCTGATTTTAGCGGCTGGCGCTACGGTTCTGGCATCGCGTTGGCGCTGGTATCAGTGGTGTGCTGGGCCTGGTATGCGCTGCGTAATGCCCGCTGGCTGCGGGAGAACCCGGAAAAACACCCGATGATGTGGGCGACGGCGCAGGCGCTGGTAACCCTGCCCGTTTCGCTGCTGGGCTACCTCGTCGCCTGCTTCTGGCTGCATGGGAAAATGCCCGACTTCGCCCTGCCGTTCGGCCCGCGCCCTGCGGTGTTTGTAGGCCTAATGGTGGCGATTGCGGTGCTGTGCTCATGGGTAGGCGCGCTGTGCTGGAACATTGCCAGCCAGCGATTACCGACGGTGATCCTCGGCCCATTGATCGTGTTCGAAACGCTGGCGGGTTTGCTCTACACCTTCATCTTGCGCCAGACCCTTCCCCCTGTGCTGACGCTCAGCGGTATCGCTTTGCTGGTTATCGGCGTGGTGGTGGCAGTCAGAGCAAAACCGGAAAAACCACGCGTCATTCCGCTTTCAGAGCCAGGCCGTTAATCCGTCCCCCCCCCTCGAAAGGGTTATAGCGCTCGATTAAAGGTGCATTTAAAATGCACCTTATATTATTGAGAATGAGGTAATGGCTATGGCTTATCGCGATCAACCTTTAGGTGAACTGGCGCTCTCTATCCCTCGCGCGTCGGCCCTGTTTCGTAAGTACGATATGGATTACTGCTGCGGCGGTAAGCAGACGCTGGCGCGTGCTGCCGCCCGTAAAGAGCTGGACGTTGATGCTATCGAAGCGCAACTGGCACAACTGGCAGAACAACCGATCGATAAAGACTGGCGTACCGCGCCGCTGGTCGAAATTATCGACCACATCATCGTGCGTTATCACGACAGACACCGCGAGCAACTGCCGGAACTGATCCTGCAAGCCACCAAAGTTGAACGCGTTCATGCTGATAAGCCCAACGTACCAAAAGGTCTGGCGAAGTATCTGACCATGCTGCATCAGGAGCTTTCAAGCCACATGATGAAAGAGGAGCAGATACTGTTCCCGATGATCAAACAGGGCATGGGTAGCCAGGCGATGGGGCCGATCAGCGTCATGGAAAGTGAGCATGATGAAGCGGGGGAACTGCTGGAAGTGATTAAACATACCACCCAGAACGTGACGATCCCGCCAGAAGCGTGCACCACCTGGAAAGCGATGTACAACGGCATCAATGAGATGATTGATGATCTGATGGAACACATCAGTCTGGAAAATAATGTGTTGTTCCCGCGCGCCCTCGCAGGCGAATAAAAAAGGCGCCCGAGAGCGCCCTGATTCATGTAATTGCAGAGCCGCGTCGCGGCTCTTTTTTTAACGAACGCCTGCCATCCGCTTCTTACCAATCAGCCACCAGCCCAGACCCAGCGCAATGAACCACAGCGGCGTGACGAGCAGCGCCTGACGGGTATCATCTTCTAGCGTCAGCAGTACCAGCACGAAGACGAAGAACGCCATGCACACCCAGCACATCAGCTTGCCAAGCGGCATTTTGTAGATTGACTTCTCATGCAGATGTGGACGCTGTTTGCGATACACCAGGTATGAGCACAGGATGATAGTCCAGACGAACATAAACAAGATCGCCGACACTGTCGTGATCATGGTGAACGCGCCAATCACGCTTGGGTTGACATACAGCATCACGACTCCGCCCAGCAGGCAGATACAGGAGAAGGTCAGCCCTTTCGCCGGAACCGCGCGTTTAGACAGCTTAGCGAATGCTTTCGGCGCCACGCCTTCCTGCGCCAGACCAAACAGCATACGGCTGGTAGAGAACACGCCACTGTTTGCAGAGGAAGCAGCGGACGTCAGGACCACGAAGTTAATCACGCTCGCAGCGGCAGGCAGACCCACCAGCACGAACAACTCAACGAACGGACTCTTATCCGGCACCACTGAACTCCACGGCGTTACGGACATGATGACGATCAGCGCAAAGACGTAAAACATGATGATACGAATCGGAATCGAGTTAATGGCGCGCGGCAGCGATTTCTCCGGATCTTTCGTTTCCGCCGCCGTCGTCCCGACCAGTTCGATCCCGACAAAGGCGAACACGGCTATCTGGAAACCGGCAAAGAAGCCGCTAATGCCTTTCGGGAACCAGCCGCCATCATTCCACAGGTGAGCAAACGACGCTTCCACACCGGTTGGCGACTGGAAGTGCATGGCAATCATCACCAGGCCGACGATAATCAGCGACACGATAGCGACGATTTTGATCATCGCGAACCAGAACTCCATCTCACCGAACATTTTCACGGTGGCAAGGTTAAGGCTCAGCAGCAGGATCACTACCGCCAGCGAGGCGACCCAGTCGGAAAGACCGGGGAACCAGAACTGCGCGTAGGCCGTAATAGCGACGACATCCGCCATCCCGGTCACCACCCAACAGAACCAGTAGGTCCAGCCGGTGAAATAACCTGCCCACGGTCCCAGCAGATCCGAAGCAAAGTCGCTAAAAGATTTGTATTCCAGATTCGAGAGCAGCAATTCTCCCATTGCGCGCATCACGAAAAAAAGCATAAAACCAATGATCATATAAACAAAAATGATCGACGGCCCGGCGAGACTGATCGTTTTACCCGACCCCATAAACAGGCCCGTACCAATGGCACCGCCGATGGCGATAAGCTGAATATGTCGGTTTGTAAGATTGCGCCGTAGCGACTGTTCAGTCGGAGCCTGTTCGTCGGCGGCGACTTTTACCTGATCTACCATATTTTATTCTTCCTGTACCTGTCTGTGTTGTGCGGGCTCTGCGGCCTTTAATGCGTCTGTTGTGCATCTATGATACGACGATCCTGTTTTCAGGACTTATCGATATTAGGTAAGAATCGGCGGGATGAATACTAAGATTTAGATATTATGTTAATTATATGTTTAAAGTGAGTGTCATATCACTCTGGTAACGCGAATTAGCTCACAAAAATACACGCAACTGATGCATTTGCAAGATAAAACTCCGATACCCGGCAATCGAGCAGCGTTATTGCGCATTTTTCGTCCCCCTCCGGCGTGGAGGGGGAACAGAAGTGACTAGTTACAGAATTTCCAGCAGTTCGACGTCAAACACCAGGGTGCTGAATGGCGGGATCGACGCACCGGCGCCACGTTCGCCGTAAGCCAGTTCCTGAGGAATGGTCAGTTCCCATTTAGAGCCAACCGGCATCAGGGTCAGCGCTTCAATCCAGCCAGGAATCACGCCGTTTACCGGGAATTCAGCCGGTTCGCCGCGCGCAACAGAGCTGTCAAAGACGGTACCGTCGATCAGTTTACCGGTGTAGTGCACACGAACGCGGTCAGTACGAGCCGGGATAGCGCCTTCGCCCTGAGTCAGGACGCGGAATTGCAGACCAGATTCCGTGCTGTTCACACCGTCTTTCTCACGGTTTTCTTCCAGATATTTCACGCCATCTGCGGCCATCGCCTGGAAGCGTTCGCGACGTACGGCATCCGCACGTTCATGGATCTCGCGCAGCGCGCGGTGTACCACATCAACCGGCACGGCTGGCTGCTTGCCTTCCAGCGCGTCAGCAATACCGGCAACCAGCGCTTCAGGCAACAGCCCTTCCAGTCCGGATTCGCTCAGTTGCTGTCCTACCTGCAAACCAATGCCGTAGCTTGCTTGCGCTTCGATAGTGTCAAAAGTCGGGGTTGCCATCGTATTTCCTTTCATCGGATATAAAAAAGTAGCGGGCAGCATAACAGCCAGGCTTCTCCCGGTAAAATGTTGTCTCGGGGTGGATGACAAATCACGACGAAAAAGAAACAATAGGGATATCCCCCTGTATATGTGCCAAAAACGGGGAATATCACGAACATCATAGCGTTAGCTGTCTATACTCTATGATTGAGGAACGAGACGCGGAGCAGGAGGAAAGCCATGCCCGGGCGCTTTGAATTAAAACCAACCCTGGCGAAAATCTGGCATGCACCGGACAATTTTCGCATTATGGATCCGCTTCCGTCTATGCATCGCCGCGGCATTATCATTGCAGCGATTGTGCTGGTCGTCGGTTTCCTTCTCCCCTCAAGCGACACGAACGATACGCCAGCGGTAACCCGTAACGCGCAACTGGATCTCCAGTCGCAGTCTCAACCCCCGACGGAAGCGCAGCTTCAGGCCCAGCTTGTGGCCCCGCAAAACGATCCAGGCCAGGTCGCTCCCGTTGCGCCGGAACCCATTCAGGAAGGGCAACCGGAAGAGCAACCTCAGTCACAGCAACCGCAAACCCAGCCTTTCCAGCAGGATAGCGGCATTGAGCAGCAATGGCGCTCCTATCGCGTAGAGCCCGGTAAAACCATGGCACAACTGTTCCGCGACCACGGACTGCCACCTACAGATGTTTATGCGATGGCGCAGGTTGAAGGTGCGGGGAAACCGCTAAGCACTCTCCAGAGCGGGCAGATGGTGCAAATTCGCCAGAACGCGAATGGCGTGGTGACCGGACTGACTATCGACACCGGCAACAATCAGCAGGTACTGTTTACTCGTCAACCTGACGGCAGCTTTATCCGCGTACGTTAATTCATCGTGCCGGGGTCTGCCAGGTCTGATAAGCGTAGCGTCATCAGGCACATCAGCGCCGTGCCGGATGGCGGCTTGCCCTTATCCGGCCTACCACGGCATTGGCGGCGTTACCGCTTCACCTTATTAACCCACCAGATCCCCGAGCACACCAGAACCAGCGCAATCGCGTATTTCCACTCCAGGATATTCTCACCGAGAAAAATCGCGGACAGCACCGCGCCGGAGACCGGGATCAGGAAGTTAAACGGTGCAATCATCCCCACACGGTTATACTTAAGCAAAATACTCCACAGCGCGAACGCCACTGAAGAGAGCAACGTCAGGTAACCGAGAATCGCCACCGATGCGAGACCGTGAACCGCCAGTGTGCCGCCAAAGACATAACCACCGATCACCAACACCAGCCCGCCAATCCCTAACTGATACCCCGTCATCACGGTTGGATCGACCGTCTGAGAGAGTCGCTTACCGTAAAGCGTCGCGGCGGAGAGAATAAATGCCGCCAGCACAATCGAGCCATCGCCCGCCAGGGTAAAATTAAAATCCAGCAGCCCGCTGTTGAAGTTCACCACCATCACGCCGGTAAAACCGAGAATGCATCCCAGCGTTTTGTTGTAACTCAGTTTGTCGTTCTGATAGATGAAGTGCGCCAACAGCACGCTGAAGAAGGTGCCCGTGGCATTCATGATCGATCCCTTCACGCCGGTAGTGAACGCCAGACCGATGTAAAAGAAGATGTATTGCAGCGAGGTCTGCGTCACTCCCAGCAGCGTCAATTGCCCGAACTGCCGGGAACTCAGGCGGCCAATCGGCTTACGCTGCGCTATCGCCAGCAAGAGTAACAGCAGACCTGCGAACAGGAAGCGGTAACCAGCGAAAACAATTTTGGACGGAATATCGTCAGCGGCGATCTGGAAGATCTCATAACCGCTCTTTATGGCCGGATAGGCGCTGCCCCAGAGCAGACAACAAAACGCCGCGCTCAGCCAGACAACATTTTTACGCGCAAACAAAGGTTGCGGGTGCGGAGTATCCATTCATCACCAGATTGAAATTATGTTTTATTTTTAATGATTATCCCGAAAAGGACAAAGAATAGCCAGAGCGAAAAATGAGGGGAGCAGAAAAGCAAAACGCCGACACAAGGTCGGCGTTTCTTACGACGTTATCAGAATAAAAACTTATTCTGCAACAACGTTAATGGTCAGCTTAGCGAATACTTCGCTGTGAACCTGGAAGTCCACTTCGTGCTCACCAGTGGTACGCAGAACGCCGTTCGGCAGACGAACTTCGCTCTTAGCCACTTCAACGCCAGCTGCAGTTACAGCATCAGCGATGTCGCGGGTACCGATGGAACCGAACAGTTTACCTTCGTCGCCTGCTTTAGACGTGATGGTAACGGTTTCCAGTGCGTTGATTTTCTCTGCGCGTGCATTTGCAGCAGCCAGAACGTCAGCCAGTTTAGCTTCCAGTTCAGCGCGACGTGCTTCGAAGTATTCAACGTTTTTCTTGGTAGCAGGAACAGCTTTACCCTGTGGTACCAGGAAGTTACGAGCATAGCCCGCTTTAACGTTAACCTGATCACCCAGGCTACCCAGGTTTGCTACTTTATCAAGCAGAATAACTTGCATTACCTTATCCTCTCAAAGTCGTATTAATGGACCGTGACCGATTACTGATGACGATCAGTGTACGGCAGCAGAGACAGGTAGCGAGCGCGTTTGATAGCGCGAGCCAGCTGACGCTGGTATTTTGCACGGGTACCGGTGATACGGCTTGGGACAATCTTACCGCTTTCGGTGATGTAGTTTTTCAGCGTAGCGATATCTTTATAGTCGATCTCTTGAACGCCTTCCGCGGTGAAACGGCAGAACTTGCGACGACGGAAATAACGTGCCATATGGCTAGTCTCCAGAATCTATCAATTCAATCTGCTCGGCATGCAGAACCATTTTGCTCAGGCCGTTCTTTGCCTTGTGGCAAGAGATGAACCCCTGAACGGTCACTGCGCTACCGACCGTTATACTGTGAGTAATGGCCTGGTTTTCGTGTCCGCTAACAATCACGGGCATTTGGCACCACGCCTGCCGGTGAAATCCGGCTTCCTCCTGCACAGAACGATGCTCAAGCACGAACTGGCAGTGCGGAATTCCTGATGGACTGACCTTTCGAAGGGGGGTCCTGCACACGGTGCCGGACAACACCAGACGGTTGGTCATCAGAAATTACTCTTCAGAATCCCCAGCTTCAGCATCATCTGCGGTTTCGTTTGCGAAATCATCGCGACGCTCACGGCGCTCGTCTTTCGCTTTAACCATCGGAGATGCTTCGGTAACAGCGTGCTTAGTACGCATTACCATGCTGCGGATAACGGCGTCGTTGAAGCGGAAAGTTGTTTCCAGCTCATCGATCACTTCCTGCGGTGCTTCAACGTTCAGCAGAACGTAGTGAGCTTTGTGCAGTTTGTTGATCGGGTAAGCCAGCTGACGGCGGCCCCAGTCTTCCAGACGGTGGATCTTGCCTTCTGCACCAGTGATGGCAGCAGAGTAACGCTCGATCATACCCGGAACCTGTTCGCTCTGGTCAGGATGGACCATAAAAACGATTTCGTAATGACGCATCGAATTGCTCCTTACGGATTATTCAGCCTCCTGTCTGGGTCAGCCGCGGCCCATGGAGGCAAGGAACGTGTTAAAGGTCGGCTGAAAAATTGACGCGTCATAATACTGGTGTCAGGCCGCAAACTCAAGGTGATTCCAGGAATATTTGTCAGGACGCCCTTAATACATATCCAATAGCATTTTGCCGCTGATGCAGATAGAAACAATCACGATCATCGGCCTGATCACTTTCTTGCCACGTGTGAGGACTACTGTCGCCCCCAGGCGTGCGCCAAGCGCCTGCCCGGCGAACATCACCAGTCCCAGCGACCAGATCATTTTGCCGCCGAAAATGAAGAACAGAATAGAGGCGATGTTGGACGCAAGATTAATGAAATTAGAGTGAATTTGCGCTTTATCGATGCTGTATCCCCACAGCAGGATGTAGCACAGGGTATAAAAGGAACCGGCCCCGGCGCCGAGGAATCCATCATAGAAACCAACGCACCCTCCCCCTATCAGGGAAAAGAGAAACAGTGACACCTGCTGCTTCTTTTTTGGTTCAGTGAGATTGGGGGCAAAAATAAAGTACAGCGCTACCGCGATGATGAGTACCGGCAACAGTTTTTTCAGCAGTTCCGGTTCAATGAACTGGATAAGTGTCGTCCCCAGCGCCGATCCCACAAACGCCGATAAAAAGACATACTTATGCTGCTGGACGTTAATATGTCCGCGACGCAGAAAGAAGATCCCCGACGTCAATGAACTGCCCAGCGCCTGAATCTTATTGGTCGCCAGCGCATTGGCTGGCGGCAATCCTGAGAGCAATAGCGCTCCAATCGATAAAAACCCACCGCCGCCTGAAACTACATTAATAAAACCCGCTATCAGCGCCACCATAAACATAATGGCGAAGTAGCTGAAATTCATGAATGAAATATCCATATCTTTTTGCCTTATTATCATAAAGTTAGCTTTATGTTTCGGCTCACTATAAGCGGCGATGGCCGACAGTGATATTGACGATTCGGTAAGTGTTCTTGTCAGAAAAACAGGTATTTTTCGCCACAGCAAAACGGGCTAGCCGATTGTTTACATTCAGAAAGAACGGATCGCGGTAATTTTTTGAACAACTGCATCAGAAATGGTCGCTATCGACCGACAAAGTAGCGATTAAAATTAAATCAGACGTTATCGACTAACAGGAGAAATCGCTAATCAGAGTCAGCTGTCGAGGAGGTAGGTATGCGAATCCGTTTTGTCACCCTTCTGGCGGGACTGTTGCTCAGTGCAAATACATTCGCCGCCATTGAAATAGACCACCAGCAAGCCCGAAACATGGATGATGTGCAGAGCTTAGGCGTCATTTACATCAATCATAACTTCGCCACTGAAAGTGATGCAGAAAGGGCCCTGAATGAAGAGACCGACGCGCAAGACGCAACGTACTACCACGCGATCCTGATGCGGGAACCCGGTAGTAACGGCAACATCCACGCCAGCGCGGATATTTATCGCTAGCACCAGGAAAGTCAAACGAAAAGAAAGCCATAGCTTGACTTGCCCCCTGTTCAGGGGGCTTTTTTTTGCATGATGACGTATGGCTAGCTAGCGCCTGCGTCAGAGATGCTGACGGAAAAACGACACCGTTGCGGCCAGGGCTTCGGGCGTAATGCGATGGCGTACGCCTGCTTGCCACTGACAGGTCAGATTGTGGTCCAGGCCGGCCTGAATCATTGCCTGCTGTAAACGGAAACTTTCCGCCGCTGGCACCACATCATCGTCCTGGCCATGCCATAACAGCAGCGGTCTGTCGGCCAGTCGGGCGAGCTGCTGCGACACATCCCACTTCGCCAACGGCGCAATGATATGCGTGAATTCCTCCTGACGGGCTGGCGTGTCCAGGGCACAAGGGGGAAACAGCGTTCGCGCCAGACGGGTGAAATAACCCGAGCCCATCAGGCTGGCGACACATTTGACCTCCGGATGCTGAGTCATGATCCCCAGCGCAGTCATTGCCCCCATCGATGCGCCGCCAACCGCAAGACGTTCCTCCAGCAGCCAGTTTTCTGCACGCAGTGCCGCACGTAACGCCGTAAACTCCTGCATGCTCTGCTGCAAAATCTGCCAGAAGTGGCCCATTCTCGCCTGTTCGTCACCATTGAAACGCGCCCCATGCCCGGCGGCGTCTGGCATAATGACCCGAAATCCGGCCTGCGCCAGCGCCACGGCAAAATAGCTGTAGACCAGGCTGGAAGAGGTAAACCCGTGGTAGAAAACAATACACGGCAAAGGTGTACTGCGTTGCCCCGAAGGAAAGGCGTGAAGCAGATGATGTTCCGCCAGTTGACATGTTTCAATTTCAATCATTTGCACCTCTTTTGGCGCGGGTATGCTATAGGTCACATTATTAAACAAGGTGACGTATTCAACAACGATTCATAATGTTGAGAACTGGATTACGCTTTCACGACATTTTCATTCGAAAATCGCGCGGAAGGTAACATTTTGGGAACATTCCCCCAAAGGGAAATTAATAAGGCACTACACTATGGCTATCAGGAAACGAGATAGAGTGATGCGTCGGTTTACCTCTTTGATGTTGGTGATGCTGTTAAGTGGATGTAGCATTCTTCAGGGAACGCCACAGCCAGCACCGCCCGTCGCCGATCATCCGCAGGAAATTCGTCGCGACCAGACACAAGGGTTGCAGCGAATGGGAACCGTGACCTCTCTGGTCAGAGGCTCTCCGGATGATGCAGTTGATGAAGTCAGAGCGAAAGCCGCCGCAGCGAAAGCCGATTATTACGTTATTGTCATGGTTGATGAAACTATCGTGACGGGTCAGTGGTACTCACAGGCCGTCTTATATCGTAAATAATCATTGATGGAATTTAAGCCAATTTCACGTAGCTTTACGCCTCTATACGTTTACCTGTGCACAATAAACCGACAGCAGGAGGCTGGACGTTTATTTCGGCGATGGAATGCCCTGCGCATTGCGGGGAAACGTAAAATGGAGCTGACGATGAAACAATCTCTTGCCTTATCCTCACTGCTGTTAACTGCCGGACTGGTGAGTACGACGGCGCAGTCTGCTGAATTCGCGAGTGCGGATTGCGTGACTGGCCTCAATGAAATTGGCCTGATCTCTGTCAGTAATATTTCCGGAAACCCACAGGATGTGGAGCGTATTGTCGCGTTAAAAGCCGATGAACAAGGCGCATCGTGGTATCGCATTATTCAGATGTATGAAGAGCAGCAGCCTGATAACTGGCGCGTACAAGCCATACTCTACGCATAACAGATTGCCGGATGGCGTAAACGCATCCGGCAACGTATCAGCGCAATCCCCCCGTCGCCCGCAGCAGCAACGCGTCCTGTACCCGTTCTGATAACCGCATTCCGCCGCGCGTATCCAGCATCATCTGACACCAGGCCTGGGCAACAGGCGGTGATGCGTGCCGTAACATTTCTATTCCGCATCCCAACAGGAAAATCTGCTGGGTGATCTCACGACCCAGTTCTTCGGAAGGTTTGCGCAGTCGCGGCAAAAGCTGGCGTACCGCGCGATCAAAATGCCTGTCCTGCCCCCTGACCTCAGAGAATGCCTCACTCAGCATCTCATCGACCCCGGTTTGCTTGTTGATAACCCGCAAGACGTCGAGACACATGACGTTACCGGATCCCTCCCAGATACTATTGACCGGCATTTCCCGGTACAGTCGCGGCAGTTCGCTCTCTTCGCAATACCCTACGCCGCCAAGCACTTCCATTGCCTCCGCCACGAACGGAATGCCGCCTTTACAAACGGCAAATTTTGCCGCTGGCGTGAACAGACGCGCCCAGAGTCGCTCTTTGGCATCGCTACGCCGATCCCAGGCATGGGCCAGACGAAACAATAATGCGGTTTGTCCTTCCAGCTGGAGCGCCATACGACTAAGCACCTGACGCATCATCGGTTGCTCAATCAGCGGCTTGCCGGACACCTGACGCTGGTGCGCGTGGTAAATCGCCACCGAGAAGGCGCGGCGCATCAGTCCGTGACTGCCGAGCGCACAGTCAAAACGCGTCAGACCGCCCATCTTCAGGATATGACGAATGCCTTCTCCTTCATCACCAAGAAGCCAGCCGATGGCATCCTGAAACTCGACTTCCGCGCTGGCATTGGAACGATTCCCCAGCTTGTCTTTCAGCCGTTCAAGGCGGATCGCATTGCGCTGGCCGTCAGGTAAAAAGCGCGGGACGAAGAAACAGGAGAGGCCACCTTTTGCCTGTGCCAGCACCAGATGGGCATCACTTTGCGGCACAGAGAAAAACCATTTATGTCCCACCAGCCGGTACGACCCATCCGCCAGACGCTCGGCGCGGGTGGTGTTGCTCAACACATCAGAACCGCCCTGTTTTTCCGTCATCCCCATGCCGATCAGCAGGCCACGTTTTTGGCCCCCCGGCGCAAGATGCGAATCATAGCGATCGCTGTGTAGCGGCGTTTGCCAGTCGGCAAATACGGCGGGCAACATTTGCTGCAATAGCGGTGTCGCGGCAAAAGTCATGGTGATGGGGCATAACGTGCCGGCCTCCACCTGCGCATGCAGGACAAAGCGGGCAGCCCGGGCGACAAACGATCCGTCTCGCGCTGCCTCTACCCAGGGCAGATTGTGGATACGGTTGGCACACAGTCCCTGCATCAACAGATGCCACGCGGGATGGAAGCGAACGTCGTCCAGACGCTGCCCCTGGGGATCGTAACGTAGTAATTCTGGCGGCCAGGTATTTGCCAGCCGTCCCAGCTCCAGCGATTCCGCAGTGCCAAGTTGTTGACCGATACTGGCGAGAAGTTCGCTGTCCCAGCCTGCCCCCTCACGCGCTACGGCCTCGCAGAGCGCGCCATCAGACAGGAACAGATTGCTGTTATTCAGGGGTAACGGCTGATTAAAAACGGTGTGTGTTTGCCAGTGCATTGTGTTTCCCTCCTTCAATGGCATCTCAATAAGTATGGTCAGTCTGAGGGGAGAATGCCTGGAAAGGAGGGCACAAAAAAGCCATCCTGCTGGATGGCTTCAGAAATCGTCTATTAGCTGCGCTGCCGCACAGCCTCGAACAGACAGATGCCTGTCGCGACAGAAACGTTGAGCGAAGAGACGCTTCCGGCCATTGGAATGCTGATCAGCTCATCGCAATGTTCACGCGTCAGGCGACGCATCCCCTCACCTTCCGCCCCCATCACCAGCGCCATACGGCCGGTCATTTTGCTCTGATAGAGAGTATGGTCAGCTTCACCCGCCGTGCCGACAATCCAGATATTCTCTTCCTGCAACATACGCATGGTACGCGCCAGGTTAGTCACCCGAATCAACGGGACGCTTTCCGCTGCACCGCAGGCGACTTTCTTCGCCGTGGCATTCAACTGCGCAGAACGATCTTTCGGCACGATCACCGCATTAACGCCAGCGGCATCGGCGCTACGCAGACAGGCACCGAGGTTATGCGGATCGGTCACGCCATCAAGGATCAGCAGGAACGGTTGATCCAGCGAAGCAATCAGATCCGGTAGATCGTTTTCCTGATACTGACGACCCGGCTTCACGCGAGCGATAATGCCCTGATGGACGGCTCCTTCGCTTTTCTCATCCAGAAACTGACGGTTTGCCAGTTGGATGACCACGCCCTGTGCTTCCAGAGCATGGATCAGCGGCAGCAGGCGTTTATCTTCACGGCCTTTGAGAATAAAGACATCCTGAAAACGTTCAGGAGCACGCTCCAGCAGGGCCTGCACCGCATGGATGCCGTAAATCATTTCACTCATGAAATCACTCGTTAATAGTTAATCATGCCGGGTGACGCAATGCTTCCACGGCTTACACTGTCCGGCTTACTGTGCCGTTTTCTTTTTAGCGGCACGCTTTGCTTTTGTCGCCGCCGCTATTTTTTGCGTTTTCTCAGAAGGCTTTTTCGCTTTTCTGGCCTCTTTCTTCGCCGCCTTTGGTTTTTGTTTCTTCTCGCCACGGAAAGCGCTGTCAGGCTCGAAATTGGCTTTCTTACCAACCTGACGACGGCGGCCGGTTTTTTTACCCGCATCGCCTTTCTTCGCTCTTTCACGCGCCGTTTTACCTTCGTTACGCGGCGCACGCTCGCTGGAAATCAGGCTGAAATCAATCTTGCGCTCATCCATATTC
Source organism: Citrobacter sp. CFNIH10 (assembly GCF_002934585.1). NCBI lineage: Bacteria > Pseudomonadati > Pseudomonadota > Gammaproteobacteria > Enterobacterales > Enterobacteriaceae > Citrobacter > Citrobacter sp. CFNIH10. The sequence goes on along the minus strand of NZ_CP026216.1, from coordinate 1,919,257 downwards.
ACGGCTTCGACTTTCACTTCCACGCGATCGCCAAGACGATAAGTCTGGCCGCTGGATTCGCCGGTCAGGCGCTGTCCCACCTGGTCAAAACGATAGTAGTCGTTATCCAGCGAGGAGACGTGGACCAGGCCATCGATGAACAGTTCGTCCAGACGCACAAAGAAGCCAAAGCCGGTGACGCTGGCAATCACGCCTTTAAAGACGTTGCCGACCTGATCCAGCATGAAGTCGCACTTCAGCCAGTCAGCGACGTCACGGGTTGCTTCATCCGCACGGCGCTCAGCCATCGAACAGTGCTGACCCAGTTGCAGCATCTCTTCCATCGAATAATGGTAGCCACCCGTTTCGGTGGTGTTACCTTTATGGCCCTGCTCTTTCGCCAACAGATACTTAATGGCGCGGTGCAGGGAGAGATCCGGGTAACGACGGATCGGCGAGGTAAAGTGCGCATACGACTGCAGCGCCAGACCAAAGTGACCGCGGTTTTCCGGATCGTAAATCGCCTGCTTCATCGAACGCAGCAGCATCGTTTGCAGCATTTCGGCGTCAGGGCGATCGGCAACCGATTCCAGCAGTTCCGCGTAATCGCGCGGCTCCGGCTTATTACCGCCAGGCAGTTCCAGCCCCAGCTCCGCCAGAACAGAACGGAAGGAAGTGATCGCCTCAGTCGTCGGTTTGTCGTGTATACGGAACAGCGCAGGCTCCTGAGCTTTCTCAACGAAACGCGCCGCCGAGATATTCGCCAGAATCATGCACTCTTCGATCAGCTTGTGCGCATCGTTACGCTGGGTCTGCTCAATTCGCTCAATACGGCGTTCCGCGTTGAAAATGAACTTCGCTTCTTCACTCTCAAACGAGATGCCGCCGCGCTCTTCACGAGCTTTATCCAACACTTTGTAGAGGTTGTGTAACTCTTCGATATGCTTAACCAGCGGCGCATACTGCTCGCGCAACTCCTGATCGCCCTGCAACATGTGCCAGACCTTGGTGTAGGTCAGACGCGCATGTGAGCTCATCACCGCTTCGTAGAATTTATATCCCGTCAGACGGCCTTTGGTAGAGATGGTCATTTCGCAGACCATGCACAGGCGGTCAACCTGCGGGTTCAGTGAGCACAGGCCGTTGGAGAGCACTTCCGGTAGCATCGGTACCACCTGCGACGGGAAGTACACGGACGTCCCGCGATTACGCGCTTCCTGATCCAGCGGCGTCGGCGGACGCACGTAATAGCTCACGTCAGCAATCGCCACCCACAAACGCCAGCCGCCACCGCGTTTCTTCTCGCAATAGACCGCATCGTCAAAGTCGCGGGCATCTTCGCCGTCGATGGTGACCAGCGGCAAATCGCGTAAATCCACACGCCCGACTTTTGCCTCTTCAGGCACCTCTTCTTTCAGACCGGCAACTTGTTTCTCAACGGCGGCTGGCCAGATATACGGGATTTCATGGGTTCGCAGCGCCATATCGACGGCCATACCGGTTCCCATGTTGTCGCCCAGCACTTCGACGATTTTCCCTACCGCTTTGGTGCGGCGGGTCGGGCGCTTGATGAGTTCAACCACCACCACAAAGCCCATGCGCGCGCCCATGATATCTTCAGGCGGGATCAGAATATCGAAGCTCAGACGGCTGTCGTCAGGAACCACAAAACCCACGCCCGCTTCAGTAAAGTAACGACCGACAATCTGGCTGGTTTTTGGCACCAGAACGCGCACAATACGCGCTTCACGGCGGCCTTTACGATCCGCGCCAAGCGGTTGCGCCAATACCTGATCGCCATGAATGCAGGTTTTCATCTGCTCGCTGGAGAGATACAAATCGTCTTTACGCCCTTCGACGCGCAGAAAGCCATAGCCATCACGGTGGCCAATAACGGTACCTTTCAGCAGATCGAGGCGTTCCGGCAGCGCATAACACTGCCGACGGGTGAAGACCAGTTGTCCGTCACGCTCCATCGCGCGCAGGCGGCGACGCAGGGCTTCCTGCTGCTCTTCGCCTTTTATGTTCAGTTCCACAGCCAGCTCATCGCGGCTGGCCGGTTTTTCGCGTTTAGTTAAATGTTCGAGGATAAATTCCCGGCTTGGGATAGGATTTTCGTACTTTTCAGCTTCGCGTTCCTGGAAAGGATCTTGTGACATTGAGGTTCCTCCATTGTCAGCTCCGGTGGAATTCCGTCGTCTTTCACGCCGTCTCTTTGTTGGCTGCCTTTGCTCTCCCCAGTCGCTTACTTTTGTAAGCTCCTGGGGATTTATGAGAGACATCCCTGTCTCTCACCGAAGGCCAGCCTGCGGCTGTTCAAATTCGTTCCTGACGAATTTGTCACTCAGTTGCCGCCGCGATACGACGCGAAATGCTTTGGACTTCACTATTCCACCAGCAATAATTTATAAAGCGGTTGATTCTCTTCAACCAAATCGGCCAGCGTGTAGTTATCCAGCTCCGTTAGAAAACTTTGCACGGCCTTAGAAAGCGCCTGTTTGAGTCGACAGGCAGGGGTGATATGGCAAAACTCGCTGCTACAATTCACCAGCGACAGCGGTTCGAGTTCGCGCACGACATCGCCAATTCGAATAGTATTCGCGGCTTTGCCTAAACGGATCCCGCCATTTTTTCCCCGAATAGCAGTTACAAAGCCCGCCCGACTAAGTTGATTGATTATTTTGACCATATGATTACGGGAAACGCCGTAGACGTCTGTCACTTCCGAAATACTGGTCATGCGACCTTCCGGGAGTGATGCCATATAGATTAGCGCTCGTAGTCCGTAATCGGTGAAACTCGTTAACTGCACATCAACCTCAGGGAAAAGGGGGAATCGGGATACATCTTATTTATATTGATGATAAACCAGCCACTAGCCAGGCCGCTAATTTATTTCAGTTCGGAAGGAAAAAAGCGAGGATTTAACGCACGATTAAGCCGGATGACGACGCCTGGCATCTTGTCCGGCCAACTACACTTTGTAGGCCTGATAAGCGCAGCGCCATCAGGCACTGCGCCACGAACCAAAATTATGCGTCGAACGGGTCACGCAGAATCATGGTCTCAGTACGATCCGGGCCAGTCGAAATAATATCAATCGGCACACCGGTCAGTTCTTCGATACGCTTAATGTAGTTCAGCGCTGCCTGTGGCAAACCGCTACGCTCTTTCACGCCGAAGGTGGACTCAGACCAGCCCGGCATGGTTTCGTAAATCGGCTCGATACCTTCCCAATCGTCAGCCGCCAGCGGTGTTGTGGTCACTTCACGGCCATCCGGCATACGATAAGCGACACAGATTTTCACCTCTTTCAAACCGTCCAGTACGTCCAGTTTGGTCAGGCAGAAGCCCGACAGGGAGTTGATCTGTACTGCACGACGCACAGCAACGGAGTCCAGCCAGCCAGTACGACGACGACGCCCCGTGGTAGCACCGTATTCGTTACCCTGTTTGCACAGGAACTCACCGATGTCATCAAACAGCTCAGTCGGGAACGGACCCGCACCCACACGCGTGGAGTAAGCTTTGATGATACCCAGCACGTAATCCACATAACGCGGACCCAGGCCAGAACCTGTTGCCACGCCACCCGCAGTGGTGTTAGAGGACGTTACGTACGGATAGGTACCGTGGTCAATGTCCAGCAGCGTACCCTGCGCGCCTTCGAACATGACGAAATCGCCACGCTTGCGCGCCTGGTCCAGCAGATCGGACACATCAACAACCATAGAGGTCAGGATGTCGGCAATCGCCATCACATCATCCAGCACTTTCTGGTAGTCAACCGCGTCAACTTTGTAGAAGTTAACCAGCTGGAAGTTGTGATATTCCATCACTTCTTTCAGTTTTTCAGCGAAGGTGGCTTTGTCGAACAGATCGCCAACGCGCAGACCGCGACGGGCGACTTTGTCTTCGTAAGCCGGCCCGATACCACGACCGGTAGTCCCGATCGCTTTCGCGCCACGTGCTTTCTCACGCGCGTTATCCAGCGCAACGTGGTAGTCCAGAATCAGCGGGCATGCTTCAGACAACAGCAGACGCTCGCGAACAGGAACACCACGATCTTCCAGTCCTTTCATCTCTTTCATCAGCGCAGCCGGAGACAGCACAACACCGTTACCGATGATGCTGATGACGTTCTCGCGGAGAATACCTGATGGAATAAGATGGAGGACGGTTTTTTCACCGTTGATTACGAGAGTATGGCCTGCGTTGTGACCGCCCTGGTAGCGTACAACATATTTAGCCCGTTCAGTCAGAAGATCGACGATCTTTCCTTTACCTTCGTCACCCCATTGGGTGCCCAGTACGACGACGTTGTTACCCATTTTTCAAAATCACCGTTTGCTTAAAAATGGATTCTACCATCGCTTTTTCAGATATACAGCACTTTTTGCATGCAAAAATTAGCTAAATTCGCACGTTTTTTGATCAGCCAATCGTTTTCCTCAACATGTAGTAGACCACAATGCCTGCAACCACAAGTCCACCACCAAAACGACGTAAAGTATTTTCAGGCAACTGCGTCATGGCAGAAATCATCTTCTTCCATGCTCGCGGGTAAAGCATCGGACCTAAACCTTCAAGCACTAAAACCAGCGCAAGCGCGAGCCAGATTGTTGAGTTCATCGGACGTCCTTTATAAAAAGAAAACCACCGGCATCCTCAGGGATGCGGTGGTTTTATGCGTCTAACCTAAAACCGTTGCGACGATATTATCGCGTTGCGGTATTCGGTGTCTTCATGTAGCGGAAGAAATCGCTGTCCGGGCTCATGACCATGACATCCTGATTGCCTTCGAAGCTCTTCTCGTAAGCACGCAGGCTACGAATAAAGGCGTAGAAGTCAGGATCCTGGCTGAACGCATCGGCAAACAGCTTCGCCGCTTCTGCATCCCCTTCACCGCGCATGATACGCCCCTGACGCTCAGCTTCCGCCAGCGTTTTGGTCACTTCATAGTCGGCTGTCGCGCGCAGTTTTTCCGCTTCTTCCTGACCTTGTGAACGGTGACGACGCGCTACCGCTTCACGCTCAGCGCGCATACGGTTATAGATCGCTTCAGACACTTCGGTCGGCAGGTTGATCTGCTTGATCCGCACGTCGACCACTTCGATACCCAATGCGGCCATACTGTTCGGGTTGATCACCGGCACATTGCCGTTGGTTTCAGCCTGAACACGTTCAGCGGCTTCGGCAATCGCGTTATCCGCTGCCGGGGTCGCCACTTCGTCTTCGGTTCCGGCAGAGCCAGAGTTCAGGGCGTCACGCACTTCCAGGGTCAGACGACCACGGGAGTCGGTCACGATGTCTTTCACATCCAGACGACCAATCTCAGAACGCAAACGGTCAGAGAACTTACGTTTCAACAGAACTTCAGCCTGAGAAATATCGCCGCCGCCTGTCGCCAGGAAGTAACGGCTGAAATCGCTGATGCGCCATTTGATGTAAGAGTCGACAATCAGGTCTTTCTTCTCTTTGGTGACAAAGCGATCGGCCTGGTTATCCATCGTCTGGATACGCGCGTCGAGCATTTTCACCGACTGAATAAACGGTACCTTAAAGTGCAGACCCGGCTCATAAATCAATGGTTTTTTGTCGGCATCACGCACGACGCTGCTGAACTGGAACTTAATTCCGCGCTCGCCTTCTTTCACCACGAAAATTGAGGTGTACAGCACTACCAGCACGATGATGATAATCGCAATAACTGACTTACGCATCGTTATTCCCCCTGACGCTGGTAGTCGTTACGCTGCGCGTTAGCGCGGCGTTGGTCCATAATATCGCCCTGACTGGTGGACGAGGTGTTGCTTGCTCCGCTGCTGCTGGAAGATGACGTGGAGGGCAGACGCAGCAGGTTCGAACCGCTATCGCTCTTTGCCGCCGGCGCGCTCGCGCCTTTCAGCATCTGATCCAATGGCAGAACCATCAGATTGCCACCTTTGTCGTTAACCAACACTTTACGGGTATGGCTCAACACTTTTTCCATCGTCTCGATATACAGACGCTCGCGGGTAATCTCTGGCGCCGCTTTATATTCCGGAAGGATTTTCGCAAAGCGCGCCACTTCACCCTGCGCTTCCAGGATGGTTTGCGTTCTGTAAGCACGCGCCTCTTCGAGGATACGCTGTGCCTGACCGTTCGCACGCGGCTGAACTTCGTTGGTATACGCTTCCGCTTCACGGATGTACTGCTGTTCGTTCTCACGGGCAGCAATGGCATCGTCAAACGCCGCTTTCACCTCTTCCGGCGGACGTGCAGCCTGGAAGTTGACGTCCAGCAGGGTAATACCCATGTTATACGGACGAATGGTCTCTTCCAGTTCACGCTGGGTATCGCTACGAATAACGGTACGCCCTTCGGTCAGGATACGGTCCATGGTGTATTTACCGATCACGCCGCGCAGGGCGCTGTCGGTCGCCTGACGCAGACTGTCATCCGCGCTGGTTACGCTAAACAGATATTTTTGCGGATCGGTGATGCGGTACTGCACGTTCATCTCAACACGCACCACGTTCTCATCTGACGTCAGCATCACACCGGAAGCGGCCAGTTCGCGGACGGCTTCCACGTTCACCGGCGTCACCTCGTCGATAAACGTCGGCTTCCAGTTCAGGCCCGGTTCAACCAGATGGCTGAACTTACCAAAGCGTGTCACCACGCCGCGCTCTGCTTCTTTGATGGTGTAGAAACCGCTCGCCGCCCAGATAATGACGATAGCTGCCGCCGCGATGGAGACGACACGTCCGCCCAGATGCGGGCGCGGGCCTTGTGATGAGCTTCCGCCGCCAGAGCCAGTACCTTTACCGCCTCCCAGTCCACCGAGTTTTTTACTCAGCTTGCGAAAGATGTCATCGAGATCAGGTGGCCCCTGCTCGCGACCACCTTTGTTTCCATTTCCCTCAGAGTTGCCGCCTGGTTTGCTGCTTCCCCACGGGTCGCGGTCTTGTCCGTTATTACCGGGCTGATTCCACGCCATGTTTGTGCTCCATATTTGTTATGCGATGCTATACCTGTGTTTTTTGCGCGGCAGATGCGTTGGCTACATCCCTCAGCTCCCGTCACATAGTTGACTATGCTCCAGAGAATTTCAGGACTTGCCGCCTTCCTGCCGCTCAACCTCCACAAGGTACAGAGGCGAAAAAATCTTCAGGCCATATCCGTCAGATCAGACAACATAGTCTTCCAAAGCCGGTTCTTGTTTACAGAGGCGACGCCAGTCAACGATCGGCAGGCGAACTTGCAGACTTACGCTACCGTCATCCTCCATCCACTCTTTTTCTATTGCCTGAAGCTGATAAAAACGGCTTCTCAGACGCCCTTCCTGCGGCGGCAAACGCAACGTATGCTGCGCCACCTCGCCGGAAAGTCGCTCCGTCAAAGCCTGAAAAAGCTGTGGTATCCCAACCCCTGTCTGCGCGGAAAGCCAGACACGGATCGGTTTGTTCTCTTCATCCCGGTCGATACGCGGTTCAAAGTCATCCAGCATATCGATCTTGTTCATCACCATCAGGGACGGGATCTCGTGAGCATCGATCTCTTCGAGAACCGTATCCACTGCGTCGATGTTTTCCTGCACGCGCACATCCGCTGCATCAACCACATGCAGCAACAGTGTCGCCTGACGCGTTTCCTGGAGGGTCGCTTTAAACGCCGCAACCAGATCGTGCGGAAGATGACGGATAAACCCAACGGTATCCGCCAGCACGGTCTCCCCGACATCCGCCACGTCAATGCGACGCAGCGTCGGATCCAGGGTCGCAAACAGTTGATCTGCCGCATAGACCCTGGCTTCGGTTATCTGATTGAAAAGGGTGGATTTTCCGGCGTTGGTATATCCCACCAGCGAGACGGTCGGGACATCCGCCTTAATGCGCGACTGTCGCCCCTGCTCACGTTGCTTTTCAACTTTTTCCAGGCGCGACTGGATCTGCAATATACGGTTTCGCAATAAACGGCGGTCGGTTTCGAGCTGGGTTTCACCCGGACCGCGCAAACCAATCCCGCCTTTCTGTCTTTCAAGGTGGGTCCAGCCACGGACAAGACGCGTAGCCAGATGGCGCAACTGCGCCAGTTCAACCTGCAATTTCCCCTCATGGGTACGTGCACGCTGCGCAAAAATATCTAAGATAAGGCCAGTGCGGTCGATAACACGACACTCACACAGGCGCTCCAGGTTACGTTCCTGGGCCGGACTCAATGCATGATCGAATAATACGACGGCAGCGCCTGTCGCTTTTACGGCTTCCGCAATTTCAACGGCTTTACCTTCACCAACAAAGTACTTCGGGTGCGGTGCTTTACGGCTACCGGTAATCACCTGCATTGCTTCGACACCGGCGGAAGAGACCAGAGATTCAAACTCCTGGAGGTCTTCCATATCTTTGTCTTGCGAAAAATAGATGTGTACCAGTACCGCCTGCTCACCGGCGTCATAACGGTCAAACAAGCGTCAACCCCTCGATATAGATCAGCGGGGAACGCAGAAATTCTGGCTCCCCGTGTGTAAAACAGCCAAAAACCTTATTCGGTCTCTTCGCTGTCCTGTTGCGTCGCAGAACCCTGCGCGCCGCTACCGTGATGATAGTTACTGCTGGTACCGCCACCGGCATTGTTACTATGATGAGAAACCGGGCGAGACGGGACAACAGTAGAAATCGCGTGCTTATAAACCATCTGACTGACCGTGTTTTTCAACAGGATCACAAACTGATCAAAAGACTCGATTTGACCTTGCAGCTTAATACCATTCACCAAATAAATAGAAACTGGAACACGTTCCCGACGCAGTGCGTTCAGGAACGGATCTTGTAAAGATTGCCCCTTAGCCATTCTCTCTTTTCCTTATATGCTTATTTGTACTTTGAATCTTTCGATTCTGAAAATTGCGCACGATACGCCTTAATTGTACACATTCAGTTCGCGATAGCACCAACAACCTGTAATACTTCGTTCCGCGCCTGCTCAGGTTTCTCACTGTCAAGCCAGTGCACTCCTTCCCAACCGCGTAACCAGGTTACCTGGCGCTTTGCCAACTGCCTCGTGGCGCAAACACCTCTATAAACCATTTCATCGTATGATATTTCGCCTTCAAGGTATGACCACATCTGGCGGTATCCCACACAACGAATGGAAGGCAAGTCCGTATGCAAATCTCCACGGGCAAAAAGCGCCCGAACTTCTGCTTCAAATCCTGAAGCCAACATCTGATGAAAACGCTGCTCGATGCGTTGATGCAACAGCTCACGGCTCGCTGGGGCGATGGCAAACTGATGCACCTGGTACGGTAAAGCATCACCTGACGTTTGCGTCAGTTCCGTTAAAGTTTTACCCGAAATGAAAAAAACTTCCAGTGCCCGGGAAAGTCTTTGCGGATCATTTGGATGAATACGCGCAGCCGCAACCGGATCGATTGTCTGAAGCTGTTGGTGCAACGCATCCCACCCTTGCTCTGCCGCCTGTTGCTCAATTCTGGCCCTGACCTGCGGGTCTGCCGACGGTAACGGCGAAAGACCTTCCAGCAATGCCTTGAAATACAACATCGTACCGCCCACTAACAGCGGAATACGCCCCGCCGCAGTGATCTCGCTCATCTCCGCCAACGCATCGCGGCGGAAATCCGCAGCAGAATACGCCTGCGACGGATCGCGAATATCCAGCAATCGGTGCGGAGCCACCTTTAACTCTTCAGCGTCCGGCTTCGCCGTCCCGATATCCATCCCTTTGTAAATAAGGGCGGAATCGACGCTTATCAACTCTACTGGCAAAACTTTACGCAATTCAATCGCTAGCGCCGTTTTACCCGAGGCCGTAGGCCCCATCAAAAAAATTGCCTTTGGCAGGCTCGCCTTACTGATATCACTCATGTTTCAGGGCATTCATCGCCGTATGTAAATCAACAGGTTGTAACAGACCACCCGGCGGCGCCTTCACGAGCTGCGGGCAAAGCCGCTCCACATCAGCCAGCAGGGTAATGGCCTGAGCCATTGTCCACTGCGTATGCTCACTCATCAAATTACGCGCAATCCACTGCGCCAGATTACCAGGTTCACGCGCTGACTGTTGCGTCAGGTAGCCTATCAGTTCAGGAATCAAGATTTGTAAATTTTGTTGGCGTAAGGGTAAAGGCACCGCCCGAATGGTCACATGCTGGGCATCTGCCTGAAATTCAATCCCCAATTCCACCAGTGCGCCCTGCGCATTTTCCAGCGCGGCCTTTTCCTCTGCAGACACTTTTAGCCGCAGCGGGATCAGCAACGGCTGAGCGCAAACCTGCCCCTCTCCCGGCGAAAGCTGCGCCTGACGCAGCCAGCGTTCTGCCACGGGCAGCGCCAGCAGGTGAATACTCCCATCGCGCTCCAGCAGCGCGCAGTCGTTGCCCACAATCGTGAGCACACGGCCAAAGCTCTGACTGTGTCCCGACAGTGCTGACACAGCTGGCTCCGGCGCAGGCGATGATTTTGTCGCATGTGTCGGCGTTTGCAGGAGCTGGCGATACACCTCGCCCTGCTGTTTCTGGTAGCCCGGCTGGGCATGCGGCCAGCTTGCCGCCGTTGGGCGCGGCGCGCTGCTGCCCGCTGTCGGTGTGGAGGCGTAGCGCGGTGCCGTAGGTTCGCGGGCCTGCGCCGGCTCAGCAAAATGGTTACGCCCTGCAGCCACACGGTTTTCCGGAACGTGCCGGGGCGCGGGTTCGCCTTCTGCTTCCAGCGGCAATGGCGATTCAAGCTGCTGTTGCAGCACGCTCAGCACGCCCTGGTAGATAAAGTCATGGACCAGACGCGACTGATGAAAACGCACTTCATGCTTGGCCGGGTGCACGTTGACATCCACCTGATGCGGGTCAATCTCAAGGTACAGCACAAATGCGGGCTGTTGATCGGCGCCCAGCTTATCTTCACAGGCCTGACGAATGGCGTGGTTGATCAACCTGTCGCGCATCATGCGTCCGTTGACGTAGCAGTACTGAATTTCCGCCAGCGCCGTCGTGGTGTGATTGGGATCGGCGACCCAGCCGCGTAAGGTCAGATCGCCATGCTGCCACTCAATCGCCAGCGCATGCTCAAGAAACGGCGTACCACAAATGGCGCCCAGACGACGCTCTTGCGGCCCCTCTTTCGCCACCGCACGGTACTGACGTACCATTTTGCCGTTGTGCGACAAATTGATCGTCACATCAAAACGCGCCAGCGCAATGCGCCGGATGATCTCGTCAATATGATTGAATTCGGTTTTCTCGGTGCGCATAAACTTGCGCCGGGCGGGGGTGTTGTAGAACAGATCGAGGACTTCCAGCGTGGTGCCTACCGGATGCGCGGCCGGTTTGACTGTTACCTCCATGTCGCGCCCTTCGGCGTAGGCTTGCCAGGCTTCCTGTTGCTCTGCGGTGCGTGACGTGAGAGTCAGGCGAGATACCGAGCTGATACTCGCCAGCGCTTCGCCGCGAAAACCCAGGCTAATGATCGCTTCCAGATCGTCAAGAGAGGCAATTTTACTGGTGGCGTGCCGCGCCAGCGCCAGCGCCAGTTCGTCTTTCCTGATCCCGCAACCATTGTCACGGATACGGATCAGCTTCGCGCCGCCGCGCTCGATATCAATATCGATGCGCGTTGCCCCGGCATCAAGGCTGTTTTCCACCAGCTCTTTGACCACCGATGCAGGTCGCTCAACCACCTCACCTGCGGCAATCTGGTTCGCCAGTTGTGGCGGTAACACCTGAATCGGCATGCAAATTCCTTAGTTGATCAACGACTCACCCGGCGTAGCGGCGCTCGCGGTTTGCGCCGCACTTCCCTGCGGAGCCGACTGCATCGGATGCGCCTGGAAGTAGTTACGCAGCCCTTTGTAAATCGCATCGGCCAGTTGTTGCTGATACGCATCGCTCGCCAACAGACGTTCTTCACTGTGATTACTGATAAACCCGGTTTCCACCAGCACCGAGGGAATATCTGGCGAGCGCAGAACGCCCAGGCTGGCATGTTCAGGCCGCCGTTTATGCAGTGACCCAATCCGTTCGAGCTGGCCTAACATGTTGGTTGCCACATCATACCCTACGCGTTGGGAATGGCCGAACTGCAAATCCAGCACCGCCAGACTTAGGTACGGATCGGCCTGGCTGTTTGCCAGCACATCCCCCGCGCCGCCCAACAGCTCCGACTGTTTTTCATGTTCTTCAAGCCAGTTCGCCATTTCACTGTTGGCGCGCCGGTTCGACAACACCCACACGGAGGCTCCGGTGGCGCTGCGGTTGGGCGCGGCATCGGCGTGAATCGACACCAGGAAGTTGGCGTTTTGCTTACGCGCCACGTCAGAGCGCCCCATCACAGAGATAAAATAATCCCCGTCACGGGTTAACACGCCTTTAAACATCGGATCATCATTAAGCAGCGTGCGCAGTTTACGGGCCACCGCGATAGTGACATTTTTCTCTCGCGTACCGCCGGGGCCGATCGCGCCGGGATCCTGCCCACCGTGCCCGGCATCAATGGCGATCACCACTTTGTCACCATTGCTGGATGTCGCTCTGGCCGCCGGGCGCGTCGCCGTATTGCTGCTGATCACGGCGGTGGTGCGATCGTTGCTGGTTTTAAACGGATTTCGCGCAGGTTCAGTCGGACGCGGCGCCACCACCGGCGTTTCGACGCGTTTAGCAACGACTGGAGCGGGGGGAGGTGGCGGAGGCGTATCGGCGTTAATGGTAAAGACTACCGTGTAGTTTCCGCCACTCTGCCGTTTTACCGCCTCGGTTTTCCCGTTTTCGGTTAAATCCACCATCAGTCGTAGTGACTGTGGATCTTTCGCCGTGCCGGAACGAATGGTCTTCACCAGGTTATTACCGCTAAACATCAGCGGAAGCCCCTGAATGACCCCCGTTTGCTTAATATCCAGCGCAACGGTACGTTTGCCTTCATGGGAAAAGGCATAATCGGGATCGCCAATAAAACTGAGCGTAATACGCGCCTGTCGATCGCCGTTGGAGACCTGGATATCGGAGAGGCTGGCGGCTCCGGCCTGCGCGCACAGCAGAAACAGCATGGCCACCAACCCATTTCTGATACGATAAATCATCCCGCCACCTTTAAGGTTAACCGGCTAAACGCGCCAGCAACGAATCACCTGATGAGGAGACAGCACGGATGCGCGCCTCACGACCTTGCGCCTGGTAATCTATGTGTATTTCGACATCCGGGTCCGGGAGTACACCTTTACCCTGTTGCGGCCATTCCACCAGGCAAATGGCATCGTTGGCAAAATAATCGCGGATCCCCATAAATTCGAGCTCCTCGGGATCGGCAAGACGATACAGATCGAAGTGATAGACCATCAGGTTATCGAGAGAATAGGGTTCGACCAGCGTATAGGTTGGACTTTTTACATTACCGGAATGGCCTAACGCCTGCAGGAATCCCCGACTAAAGGTGGTTTTACCCGCGCCTAAATCACCGTAGAGATAGATCACGGTCGCGCCGTTGCAGGCCTTGGCTACCCGTTGTCCCAGGTCTAATGTTGCCTGTTCGTCAGGTAGCGGAATTACTCGATTCATCATGATAAACGTCAATCACATCAGGGTTAACAATACGCTGTAGCGTGGAAAAAAGATCGGTTGCCAACATGCCGCGCATACCGGCACGCGCCGCCAGAACATCGGCCGCCGCACCGTGAGCCACGCAGCCAGCACAGGCTGCATCATACGGGGTAAACTTCTGTCCGAGCAATGCGCCAATAATACCGGAAAGCACATCGCCCATGCCGCCGCTGGCCATGCCTGCGTTGCCGACATCAGCAATTCCCAACGCCTCCGGTTGTGCGGCAACCACCGTTCCCGCCCCTTTCAACACCGCAACGCCTCCGTAACGTTTTACCAGACGCTGTGCAGAATGTAAGCGATCACTTTCAATTTCTGCGACAGAACACCCCAGTAACCGCGCGGCTTCTCCCGGATGCGGTGTGATGACGCGATTGTGACGTTTATCGGGATTGATTGCCAGCAGGTTCAACGCATCGGCGTCCCAGACCATCGGTTTACGGAAATTCTCGACTTTTTGCAGCGCTTTCTTCCCCCACTCCGCCTGCCCGAGCCCAGGGCCAATGATGATGACATCCGCCCATGCGAGGCTTTCATCAAGGGACTGCGGCGTCAGTTCATGCACCATCAGTTCGGGACGAGCGGTCAGCAGTGGGGCGATATTTTCGCTGCGCGTCAGCACGCGTACCAGCCCCGCTCCGGCGCGCAGCGCCGCTTCACCGGCCAGTCGAATCGCTCCCGCCGTGCCGTGATCGCCGCCGATCACCACCAGTCGACCGTGATCGCCTTTATGCGACGTTGCACGACGCGGAGAGAGCCAGTGCGCAAGTTGTGAGGCGTCAAAGCGATGAATCGGCGCGTCCTGCCCTGTCAGCCAGTCGTCCAATCCCAGCGAATTAAAATGAAGGCGCCCGGTCACATCCCGGGCTTTCCCCGTCAGCAGACCGGGTTTCAGGACGATAAAGGTGACCGTGCGTTCGGCCCGGATGACCGCACCGGGCGTCGCGCCCGTTTGTGCCAGCAACCCGGAAGGAATGTCTATTGAGACAACAGGCGCAGGGTGGGCGTTTGCCCGTTCGATTAATTCAGACAACGGCTCGCGCGGCGCCTGGGTTAACCCGATCCCCAGAAGCGCATCAATAATCAGGTCGATATTTTCCGGCCAGGCAATCGCCGGGGAATGGATCACGCCTCCTGCATTCAGCCAGGCTTCCCGCGCTTGTGCGGCCTCCTCGGGCAGCGGCTTATCGCTTTCCAGCGCTACCAGGGTGACCAGAATCCCTGCTGCTTTCGCCAGCCTCGCCACCACATAGCCATCGCCACCATTGTTACCGTGACCGCAGAGCGCCAACCAGCGCCGGGCATAAGGCCGGGACTCGCGCGCCACGTCAAACACCGCCTCGCCCGCTCGCAACATCAGTTCGAACAACGTGAGCCCCAGCGTGTCAGCAGCTTCTCGCTCCAGCCGTTTGATGTCATCGGCGGGCCAGATGGAGTGTGGTATACTGATGGGGTTTTTCTTCATTGTATGGTCCGTCATGTCAGAGCCCCTCAATCTCAATCAGTTAGCGCAAAATATTAAGCAGTGGGGGCTGGAACTGGGCTTTCAGCAGGTCGGTATTACCGATACTGACCTGAGCGAGTCCGAACCCAAACTGCAGGCGTGGCTGGACAAACAATACCACGGCGAAATGGACTGGATGGCGCGCCACGGCATGATGCGCGCGCGTCCTCATGAGCTACTGCCTGGCACACTTCGCGTCATCAGCGTGCGCATGAACTATCTTCCCGCCCACGCCGCGTTTGCCCGGACGCTGAAAAATCCCTCGCAGGGTTACATCAGTCGCTATGCCCTGGGCCGCGACTACCATAAGCTTTTACGCAACCGCCTCAAAAAGCTGGGTGAGAGGATTCAGCAGCACTGTGTCTCGCTGAATTTTAGACCTTTTGTCGACTCTGCGCCCATACTTGAGCGCCCGCTGGCAGAAAAAGCCGGTCTGGGTTGGACAGGTAAGCACTCACTAATCCTCAACCGTGAGGCCGGGTCGTTTTTCTTTCTTGGTGAGTTACTGATTGATTTGCCCCTGCCGGTTGATGCTCCCGTGGAGGAAGGATGCGGAAAGTGCGTCGCCTGCATCACCACCTGTCCGACCGGGGCGATTATCGCCCCCTACACGGTGGATGCGCGTCGTTGCATCTCCTACCTCACCATCGAACTGGAAGGCGTAATCCCTGAAGCACTGCGACCATTGATGGGCAACCGGATCTACGGTTGTGATGACTGCCAGTTGATTTGCCCATGGAATCGCTACTCGCAGCTGACTGACGAAGACGATTTCAGTCCCCGTAAGCCGCTTCATGCGCCCGAGTTGATTGAGCTGTTCGCCAGAAATGAAGCCTGGTTTTTAAAAGTCACAGAAGGGTCAGCCATTCGTCGTATTGGTCATCTGCGCTGGCTGCGTAATATTGCGGTAGCACTCGGTAATGCGCCCTGGAGTGACGCCGCCCTTTCCGCACTGGAAAGCCGCCGGGGTGAGCACCCACTTCTTGATGAACACATAGAGTGGGCCGTCGCGCAGCAGATCGCGAAGCGAAACGCCGACGTGATCGAGGTGCAATCACCAAAGCAAAGGCGACTGGTTAATGCTATCGAAAAGGGACTTCCACGGGACGCCTGAATCGTCCACAGGCTGTGCATAAAAATAAAAACACATTGCTATTCAAGAACGAAAAAATCGTCAAGTGATCGCATTAACAATTTGTAATCTTAATTTAAACTTTGATTTCAGATAGTTATAAAGAAACTATTCACTTAGCGAAGTATTTGAATATTCCGTAGAAAAATCCGAAGCTGTGGATAACTCTGTTCACAAGAGTATGACAGATACAAAACGAAACGACCCCAACGCATAAACGCACTGTGGTTGATTTTCTGGAGATAAGAATTTGGAGCGGGAAACGAGACTCGAACTCGCGACCCCGACCTTGGCAAGGTCGTGCTCTACCAACTGAGCTATTCCCGCTTAATCTTCGTCTTTCAAACTGCTGTCGCAATTCGAAATCCTGCGATTGGGTGGTCTGTGCTAAGAAGCACTTTCAAATTTTGGAGCGGGAAACGAGACTCGAACTCGCGACCCCGACCTTGGCAAGGTCGTGCTCTACCAACTGAGCTATTCCCGCTTAATCTTCGTCTTTCAAACTGCTGTCGCACTTCGAAATTCTGCGATTGGGTGGTCTGTGCTAAGAAGCACTTTCAAATTTTGGAGCGGGAAACGAGACTCGAACTCGCGACCCCGACCTTGGCAAGGTCGTGCTCTACCAACTGAGCTATTCCCGCTTAATCTTCGTCTTTCATGTTGCTGCTGTGTTGGCTGCCTTGCTGCAACATGAAATGCTTTGATTAAAATTTGTTGCTGCCGTAACGCATAATTCTCTGTCGTTACGGGAGGCGCATTATACGAGAAATCCTTTCTCCTGCAACCCCTTCAAACGCAATTTTTTGTGAATTTCGTTTGAGTGACGATTTTATCAGCAAAGCGAGTAATTTAGCGGCAATCTTCGGTATACGCAAGCTTCCCGGATGTAAACTGTAGGCCGGGTAAGGTAAAGCCGCCACCCGGCATAGCCACCTTTTAAAGCTTAATAAAATTCTCACGATAGTAAGCCAGTTCCGCCACCGACTCGCGGATATCATCCATCGCCTTGTGCGTTCCTTCCTTGCTCAAACCGTCCAGAATTTCGGGTTTCCAGCGACGAGCCAGCTCTTTCAGCGTGCTGACATCCAGGTAGCGGTAATGGAAATACGCTTCCAGTTCTGGCATGTACTTAAACAAAAAACGGCGATCCTGTCCGATGCTGTTCCCGCAGATTGGCGACTTACCCGCTGGCACCCACGCTTGCAAAAATTCAATCGTCGCCAGTTCCGCTTCACGTTCACCCATTGTGCTCGCCTTCACTCGCTCCACCAGCCCGCTCCCGGTATGGGTACGCACGTTCCAGTCATCCATCAGTGCCAGCTGTTCATCAGACTGATGAACAGCAATCGTTGGCCCTTCAGCCAGAATATTCAGGTTGGCATCGGTGACCAGTGTGGCGATTTCAATTATGCGATCGCGCTCGGGATCCAGACCGGTCATCTCCAGATCAATCCAAATCAAGTTGTTTTCATTGGCACTCATGCTATTTTCCACCCCTCATACGTCACATTCTGTGTGACTACTCTCAACTAGAATTGTGTGTATCATAGATGTTTTGCCCAACATGGGCGACCAGGAGCCAGTACGATTGAGTAAAAATAAACTCTCCAAAGGCCAACAGCGCCGCGTGAACGCTAATCACCAGCGTCGTCTTAAAACGTCTAAGGAGAAGCCAGACTACGATGACAACCTGTTTGGCGAGACCGCTGAAGGGATCGTCATTAGCCGTTTTGGCATGCATGCCGACGTCGAATCTGCCGACGGTGAAATTCACCGCTGCAACATTCGCCGGACGATCCGCTCGCTAGTGACCGGCGACCGTGTGGTCTGGCGTCCCGGCAAAGCGGCTGCGGAAGGGGTCAACGTCAAAGGCATCGTCGAGGCGGTGCATGAACGTACCTCGGTATTGACGCGCCCGGACTTCTACGATGGCGTAAAACCCATTGCCGCCAATATCGACCAGATTGTCATTGTCTCCGCGATTTTACCGGAGCTGTCACTCAATATTATCGACAGGTATCTGGTGGCCTGTGAGACATTGCAGGTTGAGCCGATCATCGTGCTCAACAAAATCGATCTGCTGGATGACGAAAGCATGGCGTTTGTGAATGAGCAGATGGATATCTATCGTCATATCGGTTATCGCGTGCTGATGGTCTCCAGCCACACTCAGGATGGTCTGAAACCGCTGGAAGAAGCGTTGACCGGGCGCATCAGCATCTTTGCCGGTCAGTCCGGCGTTGGCAAATCCAGCCTGCTCAACGCATTGCTCGGTCTGCAGGAAGCCATTCTCACCAACGATGTCTCTGACAACTCCGGTCTGGGACAGCACACTACCACCGCGGCCCGCCTCTACCACTTCCCACATGGCGGCGACGTCATCGACTCCCCTGGCGTGCGTGAATTCGGCCTGTGGCACCTGGAGCCGGAACAAATCACCCATGGCTTTGTCGAATTTCATGACTATCTGGGGCTGTGCAAATATCGTGACTGTAAGCACGACACTGACCCAGGCTGCGCCATTCGTGCCGCCGTAGAGGACGGGAAAATTGCGGAAACCCGTTTCGAAAATTATCACCGTATTCTCGAAAGCATGTCGCAGGTAAAAACGCGTAAAAACTTTTCTGATACCGATGACTGACAACTAAGCTAAGCATCGCTAGAATCGTCCCCCCTTTTTCAGGATCCGGCATCAACGCCGGGTCAGGAACGATAAAACAATAGCCTGGAGGCTACCTTGTTAAACTCATTTAAACTTTCGCTACAATACATTCTGCCGAAACTATGGCTCACTCGCCTGGCGGGCTGGGGCGCGAGCAAACGAGCGGGATGGCTGACTAAGCTGGTTATCGATCTGTTCGTGAAGTACTACAAGGTCGATATGAAAGAAGCGCAGAAGCCAGATACCGCCAGCTACCGCTCATTCAATGATTTCTTTGTCCGCCCACTGCGTGACGACGTTCGCCCGTTGAATACCGATCCGAACGTACTGGTCATGCCGGCTGACGGTGTCATCAGCCAGTTAGGCGCTATCGAAGAAGATAAGATCCTGCAGGCCAAAGGCCACAACTACAGCCTGGAAGCCCTGCTGGCTGGTAACTACCTGATGGCGGATCTTTTCCGTAACGGGTCGTTTGTGACCACCTATCTGTCACCGCGTGATTACCACCGCGTGCACATGCCATGTAACGGCATTCTGCGTGAGATGATTTATGTTCCGGGCGA
The DNA here is from genome assembly GCF_002934585.1 of Citrobacter sp. CFNIH10. NCBI lineage: Bacteria > Pseudomonadati > Pseudomonadota > Gammaproteobacteria > Enterobacterales > Enterobacteriaceae > Citrobacter > Citrobacter sp. CFNIH10. Next base: position 1,899,832 of record NZ_CP026216.1, on the reverse strand, counting down.
TCTGTTCTCGGTTAATCATCTGACGGCCCAGAACGTTCCAAACCTGTTTGCCCGTAATGAGCGTGTTATCTGCCTGTTCGATACGGAGTTTGGCCCAATGGCGCAAATTCTGGTCGGTGCTACGATTGTTGGCAGTATCGAAACCGTCTGGGCGGGAACCATCACGCCGCCGCGCGAGGGCGTGATCAAACGCTGGACCTGGCCTGCCGGAGAAAGCGAAGGCTCCGTGGCGCTGCTGAAGGGTCAGGAAATGGGTCGCTTTAAACTGGGCTCCACGGTGATCAACCTGTTTGCGCCAGGTAAAGTGAATCTGGTCGAGCAGCTTGAGAGCCTCTCTGTGACCAAAATTGGTCAGCCGCTGGCGATCTCCACAGAGACATTCGTTGCGCCAGTCGACGCCGAGCCTGCACCACTGCCAGATGAAGAGATCAAAGCTGAACACGACGCCAGTCCGCTGGTCGACGATAAGAAAGACGAAACCTAATAGTAGAAGGACGTTGCTGTGCGCCTGATTATCGCGTTTCTGATGGCCTGGTGCCTCAGCCAGGGGGCGTACGCTGCAACCGCCCCCGACGCCAAACAAATCACTCAGGAACTGGAGCAGGCGAAATCCGCAAAGCCTGCTCAGCCTGATGTTGTTGAAGCCCTTCAGTCTGCGTTGAACGCGCTCGAGGAACGTAAAGGTTCTCTCGAACGCGCACAGCAATATCAGCAGGTTATCGATAATTTCCCGAAAATGTCCGCCAGCCTGCGCGCGCAGTTAACCAATCTGCGCGATGAACCCCGCAGCGTATCGCCGGGCATGACGACTGATGCGCTGAATCAGGAAATTCTCCAGGTCAGTAGCCAGTTGCTGGAAAAAAGCCGTCAGGCCCAGCAGGAGCAGGAACGCGCCCGTGAGATTGCCGACTCATTAAGCCAACTGCCTCAGCAGCAAACCGATGCCCGCCGACAGCTCAACGAAATTGAACGCCGTATTGGCAGCGCCACCGGCAACACCCCGCTCAACCAGGCGCAAAATTTCAGCATGCAGGCTGAATCCGCTCGCCTGAAAGCGCTGGTTGATGAGCTGGAGCTGGCGCAGTTGTCGGCCAACAACCGTCAGGAACTGGCTCGTATGCGCTCGGAACTGGCGGAAAAACAGAGCCAGCAATTGGATGCGTATTTACAGGCACTGCGCAATCAGCTCAACAGCCAGCGCCAGCGTGAAGCCGAACGGGCGCTGGAAAGTACCGAGTTACTGGCGGAGAACAGCGCTGATTTACCGCCGGATATTGTCGCCCAGTTCAAAGTGAACCGGGAACTGTCAGCCGCGCTGAATCAGCAGGCGCAGCGCATGGATCTCGTCGCCTCTCAGCAACGTCAGGCCGCCAGCCAGACTCAGCAGGTACGTCAGGCGTTGACGACGCTGCGTGAACAGTCGCAATGGTTAGGCTCGTCTAACCTGTTGGGTGAAGCGTTACGCGCCCAGGTGGCACGTCTGCCGGAAATGCCCAAACCCCAGCAGTTGGATACTGAAATGGCGCAACTGCGCGTCCAGCGTCTGCGCTATGAAGATCAGCTCAATAAGCAGCCTCAGCTGCGCCAGCTCCATCAGGCGGACGGGCAGCCGCTCACCGCCGAACAAAACCGTATTCTTGAGGCGCAACTGCGCACCCAACGTGAGCTGCTGAATTCGCTGTTACAGGGCGGCGACACGCTGATCCTTGAACTGACCAAGCTGAAGGTCTCCAATAGCCAGCTTGAAGATGCGTTGAAAGAGGTGAACGAAGCGACCCACCGCTATCTGTTCTGGACCTCAGACGTTCGTCCAATGTCATTCTCCTGGCCGATAGATATCGTGCAGGATCTGCGTCGGCTGATTTCACTCGACACCTTCAGCCAGTTAGGTCAGGCCAGCGTGATGATGCTGACCAGCAGAGATACCCTGCTGCCGCTGTTTGGCGCGTTGATTCTGGTCGGGTTCAGCATTTACTCGCGTCGCCACTTTACCCGTTTTCTGGAGCGTTCTGCCGCCCGAGTGGGCAAGGTGACGCAGGATCACTTCTGGCTGACGCTGCGTACGGTATTCTGGTCGATACTGGTGGCCTCGCCGCTGCCAGTACTGTGGATGACGCTGGGATACGGACTGCGCGAGGCCTGGCCTTATCCACTGGCTGTCGCGATAGGCGATGGCGTCACGGCGACGGTGCCGCTGCTGTGGGTCGTGATGATTTGCGCGACATTTGCCCGGCCCAATGGCCTGTTTATCGCCCACTTTGGCTGGCCGCGCGAACGCGTGTCACGTGCGATGCGTTATTATCTGATGAGTATCGGGCTTATCGTGCCGCTAATCATGGCGCTCATCATGTTTGATAACCTCAACGATCGGGAGTTTTCTGGCTCGCTCGGTCGCCTGTGCTTTATGCTGATTTGCGGCGCGCTGGCACTGGTCACCCTGAGCCTGAAAAAAGCCGGGATCCCGCTCTATCTCGATAAAGAAGGCAGCGGCGACAATATCGTGAACAGCATGCTGTGGAACCTGATGATAGGCGCGCCGGTGGTGGCGATACTGGCTGCCGCCGTGGGCTATCTGGCGACGTCACAGGCGCTGCTGGCGCGACTGGAAACCTCCGTCGCCATCTGGTTCCTGCTGTTGGTGATTTATCACGTCATTCGCCGCTGGATGCTGATTCAGCGTCGCAGACTGGCCTTTGACCGTGCCAAGCACCGCCGTGCGGAAATGCTGGCCCAGCGCGCCCGTGGCGAAGAAGAGCCGGCTCATTCAACCAGTCTGGAAGGGACCATCGACGTTGATGAGAGCGAAGTCGATCTTGATGCTATCAGCGCCCAGTCGCTCCGTCTGGTGCGCTCCATCCTGATGCTGATCGCCCTGCTGTCGGTCATTGTGCTGTGGTCGGAAATTCACTCCGCATTCGGCTTCCTCGAAAACATCTCGCTGTGGGACGTCACCTCGACGGTGCAAGGGGTTGAAAGTTTAGAACCCATTACGCTGGGCGCGGTGCTGATCGCGATTCTGGTGTTTATCATCACCACCCAACTGGTGCGTAATCTGCCTGCGCTTCTCGAGCTGGCGTTGCTACAACACCTCGATCTCACGCCGGGTACCGGCTATGCCATTACCACCATCACCAAGTACCTGCTGATGTTAATTGGCGGTCTGGTGGGCTTCTCGATGATCGGGATTGAGTGGGCGAAACTGCAATGGCTGGTGGCGGCACTCGGCGTCGGTCTGGGCTTTGGTTTGCAGGAAATTTTCGCCAACTTTATCTCCGGCCTGATCATCCTGTTTGAAAAGCCGATTCGTATTGGTGACACCGTGACCATTCGCGATCTGACAGGCAGCGTAACGAAGATCAATACCCGCGCGACGACCATCAGCGACTGGGACCGCAAAGAGATCATCGTGCCGAACAAAGCGTTTATCACCGAGCAGTTCATCAACTGGTCGCTGTCTGATTCCGTGACACGCGTGGTGCTGACCATTCCGGCCCCATCCGATGTGAACAGCGAAGAGGTGACGCAAATCCTGCTAACCGCCGCACACCGCTGCTCGTTAGTCATCGATAACCCGGCGCCAGAAGTCTTCCTTGTGGACTTACAACAGGGGATTCAGATCTTCGAACTGCGTATCTATGCCGCCGAGATGGGTCATCGCATGCCGCTGCGCCATGAAATCCACCAGTTGATTCTGGCAGGCTTCCGCGAGCACGGTATCGATATGCCGTTCCCACCATTCCAGATGCGTCTGGAAAGTTTGAATGGCCGACAAACAGGAAAAACGCTCAGTTCTGCCGGCAGAAGAAGTCGTCCGGCGGGGAGTTTGTAAATCGTTTGTACGTGTATCAGCAGAGGTTGGTTGTATTCCATCAGCCAATCTCTACTTTTTAGAGGCATAAATGATATCGAATAATAAAACGCCATAACCAAAAACTCAGCAGAGTTAACACAACAAAATATTGCCAAATACTGCGATGTTTTTTCCATATAATCACATAGAGGAAAGGGATAAAGATGGGTAGTGTTATTATCATTCCAGCTGCGCGAATATCGTCATTTTCAATATACATCATGACATCACAGATGTTTTTAATTCCCCTTCCATCGATAAACCATTCCTTACTTTGCGTTGACAACATGATTATCAATAAAATACAAACCACGCCTCCTATAAAATTCAAAACAAAAGCTTTCCAGTTCATTTAATTTCCTTGCGAAATCTTTTGTAGAATATCTTTCTTTTCTATAATTCGTCGGCCATATTCACTATATTCACGTTCTGCAGAGCCCGGTGATTTTCTAATCGAGAGAATAATATCTTCTTTGGCCCGTATAAGTCCGCGATTATACCTGGACCCCGCTAATATAATTTGCTCATCAGTCAGGTGAAGAGTATCAGTATCTGGATTATCATAGAGAATAAGGTCATGTAAATGGAATGCTACAACACGAATGTTAAAACTGTCATCGAGTAAGCATTGTGATAACCTAAATTGCTGAAAATGCGAAAGCGTGTTTGGGTGAATACCGATTGTTCTGGCAGCGACGCCTATCTGGATCGCGATAGAACCAATAGATGTTGCATTGGACAACTCATTGTTGTTCTTTCCCAGGAGCGCTTCTATTACTTGTCTGAATTGCAGAACGCCAACACCTTTGAATCTCTCCGGAGTTCCCCCTACTTCAGCAACCGCAACACCCGCAAGGAGTAATTCAGGTATTCGCGCTTCATAAGCATATTGTTTAATTTTATTCCGATGATGTACTAACCAGGCTGTTTTGTAATACCAAAGATATGCTTTTCCTGTCATAAAATGCCAATTAGTAGGCAACGCATACCAACGGAAAAAATCCCAACCATTCCAATGAGGGAAACCATATTCATCAATATCACAAAAAGGAGGCAAACTGATCACGATAACAGCCCTATGATAGACCTCACTATTGAAAAGACAATAGCTCTTTCGTCACTGCTCAGGATGGGATAGACATCACAATTATAAAAACGCATGTCAGCCTAACACAATATTATTCCAATAAAAAATTCAAGCCATCTATAAAAACAATAAAATATATAATACCGTTTATATATTCACACAGCGCGTTATATATAAAGAACAATATAGCTTCTACAATTAATGTTCATCTAATGATTAAATAAATATCTTGTGCAAAATAAATATATGATGAAGTCGTTCATACTAACCATCTACAGCGACTTAACGTTGAAACCTTAAGGTAGAAGTTACAAAAATAAAATGTGGGCGTTAAATATTAACTGAAAAGCATTCTTTAAAGCGGCGAGAAAAAACACGCCGCTTTGCTTTTTTGATTGAACAAGTTATGCGCGATCAACAGTAAACGCGATCACTTCCGCGAGGCTTTCTGCGCCCAGCGCCAGCATCACCAGACGATCCACACCCAGTGCGACGCCAGAACAGTCCGGCATGCCAACTTTCAACGCCTCAATCAGATTGTTATCGATCGGCTGCTGCGGCAGTCCGCGCGCGGCACGCTTACGGTTATCCTGTTCAAAACGTTGCTGCTGTTCACGCGCATCCGTCAACTCATGGAAACCATTCGCCAGCTCAATACCTTTGAAGTAGACCTCGAAACGTTCCGCTACACGGTGATCTTCCGTACTGATCTGCGCCAGTGATGCCTGGCTTGCCGGGAAGTGATACACAAACGTCGGTTTCTCTTTACCAATGTGCGGTTCAACGCCCATCGCAAACAGCAGTTGCAGTAAGGTATCGCGATCTTCTTCCGTATCGGCAATGTTGCTTAAATCCAGCTTTGCGGCAACTTCACGCAGCTGCGTTTTATCCGCAGACAGCGGATCAATCTCCAGATGACGCTGGAACGCTTGCTGATAAGAGAGGCTCTCCGCCGCCGGGCATTCCAGCACCTGCTGCAGCAAATCATCCACTTCGTTCATCAACCGGTACATGTCGTAATGGGGACGATACCACTCGAGCATAGTAAATTCGGGGTTGTGATGACGCCCCATCTCTTCATTACGGAAGCTACGGCACAGCTGAAAGACCGGACCACACCCTGCCACCAGCAGACGCTTCATGTGATATTCCGGGCTGGTCATTAAATAGAGGTTCATCCCTTGAGAGTGACCGGGGCCGACGAAACGCGTTTCGAACGGGAACAGATGAATGTCTGTGACCGTCGCCTGGCTCATGCAGGGCGTCTCAACCTCCAGCACGCCGCGATCGGCAAAGAAACGACGAATTTCCGTCATAATTGCCGCGCGTTTTAACAGGTTAGGTATGGACGCGCTCGGCTGCCAGGTTGCCGTTTCGCTCATGGTTCTTTCTCCAGTTTAAGACAAGGGCACGAAGTCTACTCGTAACGCGGCAATGAAACAAATTTTGCTCAGGAATACTCCGACACGGCTGAAGAGTTAAAAAACCGTAAAGCGATGGTTTAGTAATTAAATTAATCAAGATCACTGATAATTCCGGCCTCTGACACGCTAAAAAAATCGAACACGTCAAATTTCCCACTCATCGCAGAGACTATACTGTTGTACCTATAAAGGAGCAGTGGAAACGCATTCGCACCCCACCTGTTTCAGGGGGTTTACCCGAAATATGTGGTGGCGAAATTACAATAATCTGGAGGAATGTCGTGCAAACCTTTCAAGCCGATCTTGCCATTATAGGCGCCGGTGGCGCGGGATTACGCGCTGCAATTGCCGCAGCGCAGGCAAATCCTAATGCAAAAATCGCACTGATTTCAAAAGTGTACCCAATGCGCAGTCACACCGTGGCTGCTGAAGGGGGCTCAGCTGCTGTCGCCCAGGATCATGACAGCTTCGACTACCATTTTCACGATACGGTAGCGGGCGGAGACTGGCTGTGTGAACAGGATGTCGTGGATTATTTTGTCCACCACTGTCCTACCGAAATGACCCAACTGGAACAATGGGGCTGCCCGTGGAGTCGTCGCGAAGACGGCAGCGTCAACGTTCGTCGCTTTGGCGGGATGAAAATTGAGCGTACCTGGTTTGCTGCGGATAAAACCGGCTTCCATATGCTGCATACCCTGTTCCAGACCTCTCTGCAGTTCCCGCAGATCCAACGCTTTGACGAACACTTCGTCCTGGATATCCTGGTCGATGATGGTCATGCTCGCGGCCTGGTGGCGATGAACATGATGGAAGGCACGCTGGTACAGATTCGTGCTAACGCGGTAGTAATGGCGACAGGCGGCGCAGGCCGTGTGTATCGCTATAACACCAACGGCGGCATCGTGACCGGTGACGGCATGGGCATGGCGCTGAGCCACGGCGTTCCACTGCGTGACATGGAATTTGTTCAGTATCACCCGACCGGTCTGCCGGGCTCCGGTATTCTGATGACGGAAGGCTGTCGTGGTGAAGGCGGTATTCTGGTCAACAAAAACGGCTACCGTTATCTGCAGGATTACGGCATGGGTCCGGAAACTCCGCTGGGCGAGCCGAAAAACAAATATATGGAACTCGGTCCGCGCGACAAAGTTTCTCAGGCTTTCTGGCACGAATGGCGTAAAGGCAACACCATCTCCACGCCGCGTGGCGATGTTGTACATCTCGACCTGCGTCATCTGGGCGAGAAGAAACTGCTGGAACGTCTGCCGTTCATCTGTGAACTGGCGAAAGCTTATGTGGGTGTCGATCCAGTGAAAGAACCGATTCCGGTGCGTCCGACCGCGCACTACACCATGGGCGGTATCGAAACCGATCAGAACTGCGAAACCCGCATCAAAGGTCTGTTTGCCGTCGGCGAATGTTCTTCTGTGGGTCTGCACGGCGCGAACCGTCTGGGCTCTAACTCTCTGGCTGAGCTGGTGGTCTTTGGTCGTCTGGCAGGCGAGCAGGCGATGGAGCGTGCAGCAACGGCGGGCACTGCTAACGACGCAGCCCTTGACGCACAGGTTGCTGGCGTTGAACAACGTCTGAAAGACCTGGTCAACCAGGAAGGTAACGAGAACTGGTCGAAGATCCGCGACGAAATGGGGCTTTCGATGGAAGAAGGTTGCGGTATTTACCGTACACCGGAACTCATGCAGAAAACCGTGGATAAGCTGGCCGAACTGCAGGAGCGCTTCAAGCGCGTTCGCATCACCGACACCTCCAGCGTATTCAATACCGATCTGCTGTACACCATCGAGCTGGGTCACGGCCTGAACGTCGCTGAGTGTATGGCGCATTCCGCGCTGGCGCGTAAGGAATCACGCGGCGCACACCAACGTCTGGACGAAGGTTGCACCGAACGTGACGACGTCAACTTCCTCAAACATACTCTCGCCTTCCGCGATGCTGATGGCACGACTCGCCTCGACTATAGCGACGTGAAAATCACCACGCTGCCGCCGGCAAAACGTGTTTACGGTGGCGAAGCGGAAGCAGCCGATAAGAAGGAGAAGGCTAATGGCTGAGATGAAAAACCTGAAAGTTGAGGTGGTGCGTTATAACCCTGAGACCGACACCGCGCCGCACAGTGCTTTCTATGAAGTGCCTTATGATGAAACCACGTCACTGCTGGACGCGCTGGGCTACATCAAAGATAACCTGGCACCAGACCTGAGCTATCGCTGGTCCTGCCGTATGGCGATCTGCGGCTCCTGCGGCATGATGGTCAACAACGTGCCGAAACTGGCGTGCAAAACCTTCCTGCGTGATTACACCAACGGTATTAAGGTGGAAGCGCTGGGTAACTTCCCGATTGAGCGCGATCTGGTCGTCGATATGACGCACTTTATCGAAAGTCTGGAAGCAATTAAGCCGTACATCATCGGTAACCCGCGTACGCCGGATCAGGGACCAAATATCCAGAGCCCGGCGCAGATGGCGAAGTATCACCAGTTCTCTGGTTGCATCAACTGTGGTCTGTGCTATGCCGCATGTCCGCAGTTCGGCCTGAACCCTGAGTTCATCGGACCGGCTGCAATTACCCTGGCGCATCGTTACAACGAAGATAGCCGCGACCACGGTAAGAAGGAGCGTATGGCACAGTTGAACAGCCCGAACGGCGTATGGACCTGTACTTTCGTGGGCTACTGCTCCGAAGTTTGTCCGAAGCACGTCGATCCGGCGGCTGCCATTCAGCAGGGTAAAGTAGAAAGCTCGAAAGACTTTCTTATCGCTACCCTGAAACCACGCTAAGGAGTGCAACATGACGACTAAACGCAAACCCTATGTGCGGCCGATGACGTCCACCTGGTGGAAAAAATTGCCGTTTTATCGCTTTTACATGCTGCGCGAAGGCACAGCCGTTCCGGCAGTCTGGTTCAGCATTGAGCTGATTTTCGGCCTGTTCGCACTGAAGCATGGTGTCGAATCCTGGGCGGGCTTCGTCGGTTTTCTGCAAAACCCGGTGGTGGTGATCCTCAACGTGATCGCCCTGGCGGCAGCACTGCTGCACACCAAAACCTGGTTTGAGCTGGCGCCGAAAGCCGCCAACATCATCGTAAAAGACGAAAAAATGGGGCCAGAGCCGATCATCAAAGGTCTCTGGGCGGTTACTGTGGTGGCGACCGTAGTTATACTGTTTGTTGCCCTGTTCTGGTAAGGAGTCCGGGATGATTAATCCAAATCCAAAACGTTCTGACGAACCCGTATTCTGGGGTCTGTTTGGCGCAGGCGGTATGTGGGGTGCGATTATCGCGCCAGTGATGGTTCTGCTGGTGGGGATTCTGCTGCCGCTGGGTCTGTTCCCGGGCGATGCCCTGAGCTATGAGCGTGTTCTGGCGTTTGCTCAGAGCTTTATCGGCCGTGCTTTCCTGTTCCTGATGATTGTCCTGCCGCTGTGGTGTGGCTTACACCGTATGCACCACGCGATGCATGACCTGAAAATCCATGTGCCGGCTGGCAAATGGGTGTTCTACGGTCTGGCAGCCATCCTGACCGTCGTTACGGCGATTGGCATTCTGTCCGTCTAACGTCATCCGCCCTCTTGTCTGCTGATAAGAGGGCGTTTTTATCATTCCCGCCATTATTTCCCCCGCCAGGTTCTACACTTAGGAAAAAACACCCTAAGGATAAAACTATGCGCCTGCTCCCCATCGTTGCCGCTGTAACCGCTGCGTTTCTGGTGGTCTCCTGTAGTACCCCAACCCCGCCACAGGGCGTTACCGTGGTGAATAACTTCGATGCCAAACGCTACCTCGGAACCTGGTACGAAATTGCCCGCTTTGATCATCGCTTTGAACGCGGACTGGAGAAGGTCACGGCGACTTATAGCCAGCGCGATGACGGTGGCCTTACTGTCATCAATAAAGGCTGGAATCCGGACAGGAACAGATGGCAGCAAAGTGAAGGAAAAGCCTATTTTACCGGTGACCCAAGCCGCGCAGCGCTGAAGGTTTCGTTCTTTGGGCCTTTCTACGGCGGGTATAACGTTATCGCGCTCGACAGAGAGTACCGACACGCGCTGGTCTGCGGCCCGGATCGCGACTACTTGTGGATACTCGCCCGCACGCCAACCATTTCTGACGAAATGAAGCAGCAGATGCTGGCCGTCGCGACCCGGGAAGGGTTTGATGTCAATAAACTTATCTGGGTGAAGCAGCCCGGCGATTAGTGGGTGCTTAATTTCAGACCAATAATACCGACAACGATTAACGCCAGACTTGCCAGACGCATGGGATTGGCCGATTCGCCCAGCAGCAGAATACCGGTGATGGCGGCACCGACGGCGCCAATCCCTGTCCACACGGCATACGCGGTACCCACGGGTAGCGTTTTCATCGCCCACGCAAGGAGCGCCATACTGACGATCATCGCGGCAATGGTGATGATACTCGGTGTCAGGCGACTAAAACCGTGGGTATATTTCAGCCCCACCGCCCAAACGACTTCAAGCAGACCGGCGATTAATAAGATTATCCAGGACATATCAGGCTCCAGAGAAATGGGGCCGTCCCCGATGAAAGAAGCGTTCGCAGGTCGTCCTGCAAAGCTGAATGTGGAAAAAACATTCTTGCCCGAGCGGCGGTGAATTTCAACATTTTTATCTTTCCGCACCTAAAAGCTTGAATTAGGCGCATTTCGCTGCGTATTTTGCGCATTCAGCACTCATCCGACTTCTCTATGATGGGACGCTTTCTGAAGTCAGGAAGCCATTTGCCTTACTTCTGAATGCGAAAACGCTATGTTGAAAATATTAGTGATTGACCGTTGCCACTTCACCCGCACAGGGATCGAGGCATGGCTTAATCATTCCGAGCTCTTTAATACGTCGTTTCTGGTCTCTGGGCTCAATAATCTCTTACTGGTTAAAGAGCACATCCAGCAGTGGAAACCTCACCTGGTTATTGCGGACTTATACGGTTTTCTCAACGACACCCTGTCGGCCGAGTCCATTGCCCCATTTTTACTCGCCTGCGGCAGCAGTCCGTTGATATTACTGGAGTCAGGAGGCGTGATGGTAGAGACGCAGCGCTATCCTGTCTGTGCATCATTAACCAAGCAGGTCTCTCTGGCGATACTGGCTGAAAATATCCACAACGCCCTGCTGAGCGGCTCGGTATCGGAAGCACCCGGCAATGCCTCGACGCTGCTTACACCACAGGAAGAGAAAGTACTGACGATGTGGATGGAGGGGGCGAGTAACAACGCGATTGCCTGTGCGCTCAGTATTCATGGCAAAACGGTGTACACCTACAAACGCAATATCCGCATGAAGTTACACATGGATAATCGCTTTTCGCCGTTTCTTGCGCCAGCCGAGCTGAAAAATTAACGGCACGACAACACTGCCGTACCGTTTTCACCGTTACTGCTGAGCTTTGGTTGCTGCGCCTGAAATAGCGTTGCCGCCGTCGGAGATGTCTTCGCCCACACCACGTGTGGTGTTACACGCAGTCAACACGGAGGAAAGTACTAACACAGAAAAGATCGCTGCAATTGTCTTTTTAACCATAACGTCTTCCTTTTCTAGCCAATGTTATTTGTGTAGTGCCACTTAATCATAGACAAGATCCCGAACAATGCCGGGAGATAGACGCTTTTTAGGACGATGAGAAGAAAATTAACTGGCCGCGTGGGAAATGGAATTGCCGAGGTGCTTAATATCCTCACCAAAGCCGCGCGCGGTATTGCAGCCCGCCAGCAACGAGGTGGTGAGAAGAATCAGTGTTACAAGACCGAGAAGACGTTTCATCATTCCTGCCCTGGATAAACAATGGCGCAGCAAAGCTGCTGCACCATAATGAGCTAAACGCGCGGATTATTTAACGCGGGAAACGTATTCGCCTGAACGCGTATCCACTTTAATCACTTCGCCAATCTGAACGAACAGAGGCACTTTAACTACGGCGCCAGTAGACAGCGTTGCCGGCTTGCCACCTGTACCAGCGGTATCGCCTTTCAGACCCGGATCGGTATCAACGATTTCCAGTTCAACAAAGTTCGGCGGCGTCACGGAGATAGGCTGACCGTTCCACAGGGTCACGATGCACTCAGCCTGATCCAGCAACCATTTTCCGCTATCGCCAATCGCTTTAGCATCTGCGGAAAGCTGCTCGAAGGTTTCGTTGTTCATGAAGTGCCAGAACTCGCCGTCGTTGTACAGGTAAGTCAGGTTCATATCTACAACGTCAGCGCCTTCAGCAGAGTCAGTCGACTTGAAGGTTTTCTCAACGCGAGTACCGGTCAGCAGGCGACGCAGTTTCACGCGCGCAAAAGCCTGACCTTTACCTGGTTTAACGAATTCGCTGGCTTCAACCGCATAAGGTTCGCCGTCCAACATGATTTTAAGACCAGCACGAAAATCGTTGCTATAGTACGTTGCCATAAGGCCCTCTGAAAATTGTTAACTGGTAGCTAAGCCACAAAATGGCGCATATTGTAACCCTAAATACCCCATCCAGAGAAGATTGGTTATCGCAACTTGCCGATGTTGTGACCAATCCCGATGAACTCCTGCGTCTTTTGAATATAGACGCAGATGAAAAACTGTTGGCTGGACGCGACGCCAAACGGCTGTTCGCCCTGCGCGTGCCGCGTGCATTTATCGCACGTATGGAAAAAGGCAATCCTGACGATCCGCTTTTACGTCAGGTACTTACCTCCGAAGATGAGTTTATTACCGCGCCGGGTTTCTCCACCGATCCGCTGGAAGAACAGCATAGCGTCGTACCGGGACTGCTGCATAAATACCGTAACCGGGCGCTGCTGCTGGTGAAAGGCGGCTGTGCGGTAAATTGTCGCTATTGCTTCCGTCGCCACTTTCCGTACGCCGAAAATCAGGGAAATAAGCGAAACTGGCAGACGGCGCTGGACTACATTAACGCGCACACCGAGCTGGATGAGATCATTTTCTCCGGCGGCGATCCGCTGATGGCCAAAGATCATGAGCTGGACTGGCTGCTCACACAACTGGAAGCCATTCCCCATATCAAACGTCTGCGTATTCACAGTCGCCTGCCCATCGTCATCCCTGCGAGGATTACGGAGGGGCTGGTTGCCCGCTTCACCCGTTCTTCGCTGCAGATCCTGCTGGTGAATCACATTAACCACGCTAACGAGGTGGATGACGCGTTTCGACAAGCAATGGCGAAACTACGCATCGCAGGCGTTACGCTGCTCAATCAGAGCGTCCTGTTGCGTGGCGTCAATGATAACGCGCAGACGCTGGCGAACCTCAGTAATGCGCTGTTTGATGCGGGCGTCATGCCCTATTACCTGCACGTGCTGGATAAAGTGCAAGGGGCGGCGCATTTCATGGTGACGGATGATGACGCGCGCCAGATTGTGCGTGAACTGCTCACCCTGGTCTCGGGTTATATGGTGCCCAAACTGGCGCGGGAAATTGGCGGCGAACCGAGTAAAACGCCACTGGATTTACAACTGCGTCAACAATAACCTCGCAATCAGGTGTCCGTATCCGGACACCTGTCACCAAAACCCCGGATTCCCCCATTCTGTATGCTATTTTAGCGACACCTTGCGAACTATATATTTAAAAATCATATGTATAAGTCGCAACTAATCGCTGAATTTATTATTGGTGAGGAAGAACCGTTATGGCTATCAGTATCAAAGGAGTGAATACGGGTGTTATTCGTAAAGCGAACGAATTCATCGCGCTGGCGTTGAAAATTAAAGAGCAAAGGAACAAGGAATCGCTGTTTTTTCTACCTGCGCTGGAATTACGCGATCTGCTGATTGCCGTGGAAAGTCGTCTGTACCAGAAACAGCAACTGAACGCTGCCGAACGTCAGCACTACGAAAAAACGCGCGATGCTATCAGCAAGAAAATGCAGGAAAACATTCCCGCGATGGTGGAAAACGAACTTCGACATGCGGATATTCATCGCCGTGTCACCGCCGTCGCCTTAACTGACGCGAGTGGTGACAACATCACACTGACCTTCACGCTTCACGATGGCACAACTTGCGACCTGCGGGTGAACGAATTGCAGATTGATACTTTGGTGTATGCCATTATTCGGGCGATAGAGAACGCGGGTATGCGGGAACTGGCACTGAGGATCTCCTCGTTGCTGGATTTTTTGCCGCTGTACGATGCGGACTGTCTGGACCATGAGCGACTGGAATACGACGCCTACACGCAGTCAGAGTGGAAACACGCGCTTTTCACACATTATCTTGCGGTACTTTATCGTTTTACGGATGAAACAGGAAAGGAACGGTTCTGCGGCGCTGTCGTGAAAACCCGCGTTCCATCGGGTAGTAAAGAGGCGGAAGCCATTTCCCGTCGTGTACTCGACTTTAGCCCGAGGCTGAAAAAGCTGGCAGGTAAACCGTGTCAGGTCTCTGTCAGAACGCTGACGGCCAATAAAACGCAGACGCTGACCCAGGAGCAATGCCTGCGCGCGCTACATCATTTACGGGTTCAGTCCGTTAACACCGCAACACAGCACGCCTGATGGCGCTGCGCTTATCAGGCCTACGACATAACTTCGAGTCATTACACAAAATCATTCAATCAGAATCGCGGCGGCAAGCGAAGAAATCCCCAGGAGCATAGATAACTATGTGACTGGGGTTTCACAGCGCAGCCAATAAAGAGGCTGGTTGAAGGATGAAGTGTAATCAATTAGGGCACTTATAAACCTGGCCAATCATCTCACTGGCGGTCGGGACAAAGCTGGATAACATGCCCTGGCTCGGGCTGCTGACGCCATAAATCACGTTGCCGCCCATCGCTGCTGCCTGGTTGCGCAGGTCATTTGCCGCACCACGCATAGAACCGCCTTCTTCACCGTGCTGACCAGAAAGCCAGTTGCTTTGCTTCCCGGTGGCCGTGCCAATCAACTGACATTCAGCGCCTGGCTTCTCTTCCACAAAGCGAACGCTTTGCCCTGCGGAACTCAGTTCGTTGCTGGAGCTACAACCCGCCATCAGTAGCGCGGCACCGACGATCCCTGCTAAATATTTCACGTGCATGTTATTCCCCATAATCAATGAGCTGGACGTTTTGTCCGTCACTGAATCTTATACTAAAAAGATGACCAAAAGAAAAACCCCCGAACATTTCTGCCCGAGGGTTTCTCATTTCTGGGAGATTAACACCCTGCAGCCTGAAGGATGCAGGGTGTAGGCGATTACATCATGCCGCCCATACCACCCATGCCGCCCATACCACCAGCAGCACCTAAGTCAGGCGCGTCGCCTTTCGGCAGGTCGGTTACCATGCACTCGGTGGTGATCATCAGGCCAGCCACAGAAGCCGCGTACTGCAGAGCAGAACGGGTGACTTTGGTTGGATCCAGGATACCCATATCGATCATGTTGCCGTATTCTTCGGTCGCTGCGTTGTAACCGTAGTTGCCATCGCCCGCTTTCACGGTGTTAGCGACAACAGACGGTTCTTCGCCGCAGTTCAGAACGATCTGACGCAGCGGAGATTCCATTGCGCGCAGCGCAACTTTGATACCGACGTTCTGATCTTCGTTCTGACCTTTCAGGCCAGCGATTTTGGAGGCTACGCGAATCAGCGCCACGCCACCACCGGCAACCACGCCTTCTTCTACCGCAGCACGGGTCGCGTGCAGGGCATCTTCAACGCGGGCTTTTTTCTCTTTCATTTCAACTTCAGTCGCAGCACCAACTTTGATGACTGCCACGCCGCCTGCCAGTTTCGCTACGCGCTCCTGCAGTTTTTCGCGGTCGTAGTCGGAGGTGGCTTCTTCGATCTGCTGACGAATCTGAGTCACACGACCCTGGATTGCCGCTTCGTCACCCACGCCATCGATGATGGTGGTGGTGTCTTTGTTGATCACAACGCGTTTTGCCTGACCCAGGTCTTCCAGCGTTGCTTTTTCCAGCTCCATACCGATCTCTTCAGAGATCACGGTACCGCCAGTCAGAGTCGCGATATCCTGCAGCATCGCTTTACGACGATCGCCGAAACCAGGAGCTTTAACCGCAGCCACTTTCACGATGCCGCGCATGGTGTTAACCACCAGCGTTGCCAGCGCTTCGCCTTCCACATCTTCAGCGATGATCAGCAGCGGTTTGCCTGCTTTCGCAACGGCTTCCAGAACCGGCAGCATTTCGCGGATGTTGGAGATTTTCTTGTCAGCCAGCAGGATGAACGGGCTTTCCAGTTCTACTGCACCAGTTTCCGGCTTGTTGATGAAGTACGGTGACAGGTAGCCACGGTCGAACTGCATACCTTCAACGACGTCCAGTTCGTCCTGCAGACCGGTACCGTCTTCCACGGTAATCACGCCTTCTTTACCGACTTTGTCCATCGCTTCTGCGATCAGTTTACCTACGGTTTCGTCGGAGTTAGCAGAGATGGTACCCACCTGAGCAATGGCTTTAGAGTCGGAGCACGGTACGGACAGCGCTTTCAGTTCTTCAACCGCAGCCGCAACCGCTTTGTCGATACCACGCTTCAGGTCCATCGGGTTCATACCCGCAGCAACGGCTTTCAGACCTTCGGTGATGATGGACTGAGCCAGTACGGTCGCAGTGGTGGTACCGTCGCCTGCTGCGTCATTCGCTTTAGAGGCGACTTCTTTCACCATCTGCGCGCCCATGTTTTCGAACTTGTCTTCCAGTTCGATTTCACGTGCTACGGAAACACCATCTTTAGTGATGGTCGGTGCGCCGAAGGATTTGTCCAGAACGACGTTACGGCCTTTCGGACCGAGGGTGACTTTCACTGCGTCTGCCAGTACGTTTACGCCGCGCAGCATTTTCACACGAGCGTCGTTACCGAATTTTACGTCTTTAGCTGCCATTTTCTCTTTCCCTTAAATTCGTATGTTCAGTGTCGTTCGCGGATTACGCTTCAACAATTGCCAGGATGTCGCTTTCAGACATGATCAACACTTCTTCATTGTCGATCTTCTCAGATTTCACACCGTAACCATCGTTGAAAATCACGATGTCGCCGACTTTCACGTCCAGCGGTTGCACGGTACCGTTATCCAGGATGCGACCCTTACCGACAGCGATGATTTCGCCACGAGTTGATTTACCCGCTGCAGAACCGGTCAGAACGATGCCGCCAGCAGATTTGGACTCAACTTCTTTACGTTTAACGATCACGCGATCATGTAACGGACGAATACTCATTGATAGCTCTCCTTTGAGAAAGTCATTATCAGTTATGGGTGACGCCGGCCCGCTAAGGTTCCCGGCTAGTGACCAGAGAGATGGGGATGGGTTTTTGCCCCTTCAAGGGGCAATGTGAAAAAAAATTCTGATCAGCAAAAAATCCTGTAAAAACCCTACTTACCTCACATTTCTCGCCTATTTAATCGCTGGCGTCATAAGCAAATCTGATTGTGATAACATCGAAAACCTGCGCAGTGGCCTGGCATTCAGGCGCAAACGGATAACAACTCATGAGTGGACTGAAACAAGAGCTTGGATTGGCTCAGGGTATTGGCCTGTTGTCGACATCATTATTGGGAACAGGCGTGTTTGCCGTCCCGGCCCTGGCGGCACTGGTAGCAGGCAACAACAGCCTGTGGGCCTGGCCAGTTTTGATTGTGCTGGTGTTTCCCGTTGCGATTGTGTTTGCCCTGCTAGGCCGACATTACCCCAGCGCAGGCGGCGTCGCACATTTCGTCGGCATGGCGTTTGGCCCACATCTTGAACGGGTCACCGGCTGGCTGTTTTTGTCCGTCATTCCCGTGGGTCTTCCTGCTGCGCTGCACATTGCCGCCGGGTTTGGTCAGGCGATGTTTGGCTGGCACGGCTGGCAACTATTGCTGGCCGAACTGGGTACACTGGCGCTGGTGTGGTTTATCGGTTCACGCGGCGCGAGCTCCAGCGCAAACCTGCAAACGGTGATTGCCGGTCTGATCGTGGCGCTGATTGTCGCTATCTGGTGGGCTGGCGATCTCACACCAGCAGAAATCCCTTTCCCTGCGCCAGCCGATATTGAAATGTCGGGGTTATTCTCCGCGCTGTCGGTGATGTTCTGGTGCTTCGTCGGTCTGGAAGCGTTCGCCCATCTGGCCTCAGAATTCAAAGACCCCGAACGGGATTTCCCTCGCGCACTGATGATGGGTCTGCTGCTGGCCGGTTCGGTCTATTGGGCCTGCACCGTTGTGGTTCTGCACTTTGATGCCTATGGCGAAACGATGGCAGCGGCGGCCTCATTACCGGAAATTGTCGTGCAATTGTTTGGCGTTCAGGCGCTGTGGGTAGCCTGTGTGATCGGTTATCTGGCCTGCTTTGCCAGCCTCAATATTTATATTCAGAGTTTTGCCCGTCTGGTGTGGTCACAGGCGCAATATAAACCGGACCATTATCTGGCCCGCCTCTCCTCCCGTCATATTCCACGCAACGCGCTCAATGCCGTGCTGGGCTGCTGCGTAGTCAGTACGCTGTGCATTTATGCGTTAGAGATCAATCTCGATGCGCTCATCGTCTATGCCAACGGCATCTTTATCATGATCTATCTGTTGTGCATGCTGGCAGGGTGTCGCCTGTTGAAAGGGCGGTATCGCGCGCTGGCAATGGTGGGCGGATTACTATGCCTTCTGTTACTGGCAATGGTCGGCTGGAAGAGTCTGTATGCGCTGATTATGTTGGCGATACTGTGGCTGTTTTTGCCACAACGAAAAAAGGTTGAACATCACTTATAGGCCGGTTCCACGAAAATGCCCGGTGGCGCTTACGCTTACCGGGCCTACGGGAATCAGTCGCGACGATCGTCTTTGTGTTCGATACGGTCACGTTCTTCATCTTTGCGCTGGAACTCACCGTCAAAGGTGTCGCCACCGCCGGTTCCGGCGCTAAAGCCGCCACCCGGCATCCGGGAAAAACGCAAATGCGGCAGCAGCTTCATCGTCAGATGCTTCTGCACCGGTGGTAATAAAAGAAGAAGACCGAGGAAGTCGGTGAAAAAGCCTGGCAACAACAGCAACAGACCCGCGATGATCAGCGAAACACTCTTGATCATCTCTTCAGCCGGGCTCTCTCCTGCCGCCATTTTCTGCTGCATCAGCAAAAAGTTCTTAAACCCCTGGTTGCGTACCAGCGACATCCCGATGACCGAGGTGAAAATCACCAGTATGAGCGTCATCAGTACACCCATCACATGGGCAACCTGAATAAAGATAGAAATCTCAATATAAACATAGAGAAAGACTGCAAGTAACGGTATCCAGCGCAAAAGGATTCTCCTCAAACGACCGCCGTGATGCCCACGTCGGCCCGAAAATAGTTGCGATTCGCATTAGTCGGATGTAGGGGTAGTTCGCAAAATTTCAAGCTATTTGTACACTTATTTTTAGAGATAATCCTAAAGCGGTGACCTATTTCACAAAATAATAATTAAGGAGTAATTTACCACACTTAAAGTGATCCAGATTACGGCACAATTTCTGAAGCAGAATATGATCTCGTTGACCAGACCGATGTAGGGGATAATCGTCGGTCAAGAAACAATCGAAACCACATATATTCTGTGTGTTTAGTGCATTCATTGGCAGCTTTAAATAAAGAAGGTTCACATGTTAAACAACATTCGTATCGAAGAAGATCTGTTGGGTACCAGGGAAGTTCCAGCCGAAGCCTACTATGGTGTTCACACTCTGAGAGCGATTGAAAACTTCTACATCAGCAACAACAAAATCAGTGACATCCCTGAATTTGTGCGCGGCATGGTAATGGTTAAGAAGGCCGCTGCTCTGGCAAACAAAGAGTTGCAGACCATCCCTAAGAGTGTAGCGAACGCCATCATTGCTGCATGTGATGAAGTCCTGAATAACGGCAAATGCATGGACCAGTTCCCGGTAGACGTTTACCAGGGCGGTGCAGGCACCTCCGTCAACATGAATACCAACGAAGTGCTGGCCAATATCGGGCTGGAGCTGATGGGTCACCAGAAAGGTGAATATCAGTACCTGAACCCGAACGACCACGTGAACAAATGTCAGTCTACTAACGACGCCTACCCAACCGGTTTCCGCATCGCCGTTTACGCTTCTATCGTAAAACTGGTCGATGCTATCAACCAACTG
The DNA here is from genome assembly GCF_002934585.1 of Citrobacter sp. CFNIH10. Taxonomy (NCBI): domain Bacteria; kingdom Pseudomonadati; phylum Pseudomonadota; class Gammaproteobacteria; order Enterobacterales; family Enterobacteriaceae; genus Citrobacter; species Citrobacter sp. CFNIH10. The sequence goes on along the minus strand of NZ_CP026216.1, from coordinate 1,879,378 downwards.
CGTGAAGGCTTTGAGCGTAAAGCTGTCGAATTCCAGGACATCCTGAAAATGGGTCGTACCCAGTTGCAGGATGCAGTTCCGATGACCCTGGGTCAGGAATTCCGTGCTTTCAGCGTACTGCTGAAAGAAGAAGTGAAAAACATCGAGCGTACCGCTGAACTGCTGCTGGAGGTTAACCTCGGCGCAACGGCTATCGGTACCGGTCTGAATACCCCGAAAGAGTACTCTCCGCTGGCAGTACAGAAACTGGCGGAAGTCACTGGCTTTGCCTGCGTTCCTGCTGAAGACCTGATCGAAGCGACCTCTGACTGCGGCGCTTACGTGATGGTACACGGCGCGCTGAAACGCCTGGCGGTGAAGATGTCCAAAATCTGTAACGACCTGCGCTTGCTCTCCTCTGGCCCACGTGCCGGCCTGAATGAGATCAACCTGCCGGAACTGCAGGCGGGCTCTTCTATCATGCCAGCGAAAGTGAACCCGGTTGTACCGGAAGTCGTCAACCAGGTGTGCTTCAAAGTCATCGGTAACGACATCACCGTCACCATGGCGTCTGAAGCCGGTCAGCTGCAGCTGAACGTGATGGAGCCAGTGATTGGTCAGGCGATGTTTGAATCGATTCACATCCTGAGCAACGCCTGCTACAACCTGCTGGAGAAATGTGTTAACGGTATTACCGCTAACAAAGAAGTGTGCGAAGGGTATGTCTACAACTCTATCGGCATCGTCACCTACCTCAACCCGTTCATCGGCCACCACAACGGCGACATCGTCGGTAAGATTTGTGCCGAAACCGGTAAGAGCGTACGTGAAGTGGTGCTGGAGCGCGGTCTGTTGACTGAAGCTGAGCTGGACGATATTTTCTCCGCACAGAACCTGATGCACCCGGCTTATAAAGCAAAACGCTATACTGATGAAAACGAACAGTAATCGTACAGGGTAGTACCATGGAGGGCACGTCAGATGACGTGCCTTTTTTCTTATAAGAAGTTACTAAATAACAACAATTTAATATCAACTTGTTAAACAACAAGGAAGGCTAATATGATAGTTGTCGAACTTATCATTGTTTTGCTGGCAATCTTTTTGGGCGCCAGACTTGGGGGCATCGGGATTGGATTTGCAGGTGGACTGGGTGTTCTGGTTCTTGCCGCTATCGGCGTGAAACCGGGTAACATTCCGTTCGATGTGATTTCCATCATCATGGCGGTTATCGCTGCTATCTCCGCGATGCAGGTTGCGGGCGGTCTGGACTATCTGGTTAACCAGACAGAAAAACTGCTGCGTCGGAATCCGAAATACATCACGATCCTTGCACCGATCGTGACCTATTTCCTGACTATTTTTGCAGGCACCGGGAACATCTCCCTGGCAACGCTGCCGGTTATCGCTGAAGTGGCGAAGGAACAGGGCATCAAGCCTTGCCGTCCGCTCTCCACCGCGGTGGTTTCCGCTCAGATAGCGATCACTGCATCGCCTATCTCTGCTGCGGTCGTCTACATGTCTTCGGTCATGGAAGGCCATGGCATTAGCTACATCCACCTGCTGTCTGTGGTCATTCCGTCCACGCTGCTGGCGGTGCTGGTAATGTCCTTCCTCGTGACCATGCTGTTCAACTCCAGGCTCTCTGACGATCCGGTATACCGTAAACGTCTGGAAGAGGGTTTGATTGAGCTGCGCGGTGAGAAGCAGATCGAAATCAAACCTATGGCGAAGAACTCCGTCTGGCTGTTCCTGCTGGGCGTAGTGTGCGTAGTGGTTTATGCGATCATCAACAGCCCGAGCCTCGGTCTGGTTGAGAAACCGCTGATGAACACCACCAACGCTATCCTGATCATCATGCTGAGCGTCGCGACGCTGACCACGATCATGTGCAAAGTGGAAACCGACGCCATCCTCAACTCCAGCACCTTCAAAGCCGGTATGAGCGCCTGTATTTGTATTCTGGGCGTTGCATGGCTGGGTGACACGTTCGTGTCTCACAACATTGACTGGATCAAAGACACTGCAGGTGAAGTGATTCAGGGCCATCCGTGGCTGCTGGCTGTCATCTTCTTCTTTGCTTCTGCACTGCTGTACTCTCAGGCAGCAACCGCTAAAGCACTGATGCCGATGGCGCTGGCGCTGAACGTTTCTCCGCTGACTGCCGTTGCGTCTTTCGCTGCGGTTTCTGGTCTGTTCATTCTGCCTACTTACCCAACGCTGGTTGCGGCGGTACAGATGGATGACACCGGGACAACGCGTATCGGTAAATTTGTCTTTAACCACCCGTTCTTCATCCCTGGTACGCTGGGTGTGTTACTGGCGGTTTGCTTCGGCTTCCTGCTGGGCAGTTTCATGCTGTAAGTGTTACCTGCGGGGCGTGTTCACGCCCCGCATTTCCCTCCCCTTTGTCTAACATCCTTCCCTCGTCCGTTGTATAGTGACCTCTCTTTTGCCGGTCATTCTGTTCATTCGAGGTGTTTATGCATGATGTGAGTCGTCAGGATATCGCCCTCTCCGATGTCGTTGTTGTACTCTGTACCGCGCCGGATGAAGCCACCGCCCAGGATCTGGCGGCCAAAGTGCTGGCAGAAAAACTGGCGGCCTGCGCCACGATTATTCCCGGTGCCACCTCGCTGTATTACTGGGAAGGAAAACTGGAGCAGGAATACGAAGTCCAGATGATCTTAAAAACCTCGGTGGCACACCAGGACGCCTTACTCGATTGCCTGAAGTCTCATCACCCGTATCAAACGCCCGAGCTTCTGGTTTTACCCGTTACCCACGGAGACAGTGATTACCTCTCATGGCTCAACGCATCCTTACGCTGATCCTGCTTTTTTGCAGCACATCGACTTTTGCCGGACTTTTCGACGCGCCGGGTCGCTCGAATTTTGTCCCTGCTGACCAGGCCTTTGCCTTTGACTTTCAGCAAAACCAACACGATCTTAATCTCACCTGGCAGGTGAAAGACGGGTATTACCTGTATCGCAAGCAGATCAGTATTACCCCTGCACGGGCGGAAATCGCGGAAGTGACGCTGCCAGCGGGCGTCTGGCATGAAGATGAGTTCTACGGGAAAAGCGAAATCTATCGCAATACGCTCACCATTCCGGTTACCGTCAACCAGGCGCAGTCTGGCGCCACGCTAACGGTCACGTATCAGGGCTGTGCCGATGCGGGTTTCTGTTATCCGCCGGAAAGCAAAACCGTGCCGCTAAGTGAAGTGACCGCCAGCGCGAAGCCGAAACCAGTGGCGCCAGCAGCAATACAGCAACCGCCGCAGCCGGAGCAAGCGCCAGCCCAGCTCCCCTTCTCCGCCCTGTGGGCGCTGCTGATCGGTATTGGCATCGCTTTTACCCCCTGCGTACTGCCGATGTATCCACTGATTTCCGGCATCGTACTGGGCGGTAAACAGCGTCTTTCCACCGGACGCGCACTGCTGCTGACATTCATCTACGTACAGGGGATGGCGCTGACCTATACCGCGCTGGGGCTGGTGGTGGCCGCCGCCGGATTGCAGTTCCAGGCGGCTCTTCAGCATCCGTATGTCTTAATCGGCCTGGCAGTGGTCTTTACCCTGCTCGCCCTGTCGATGTTCGGCCTGTTCACCCTGCAACTGCCATCGTCGCTGCAAACGCGCCTCACGCTGATGAGTAACCGTCAGCAAGGCGGTTCTGCGGGTGGCGTGTTTGTGATGGGCGCGATTGCCGGGCTGATTTGTTCGCCGTGTACCACCGCACCGCTGAGCGCCATTTTGTTGTATATCGCTCAGAGCGGGAATCTGTGGCTCGGCGGCGGTACGCTGTATCTCTATGCACTAGGGATGGGGCTGCCGCTGATGCTGGTCACCGTCTTTGGTAACCGTCTGCTGCCGAAAAGCGGGCCGTGGATGGCGCAGGTCAAAACGGCGTTTGGCTTTGTTATTCTCGCGCTGCCGGTCTTTTTGCTGGAGCGCATCATCGGCGATACGTGGGGCTTACGCCTGTGGTCGCTGCTGGGCGTGGCCTTCTTTGGCTGGGCGTTTATTACCAGCCTGCAAGCAACGCGTAGCTGGATGCGCATCGTGCAGATAATCCTGCTGGCGGCGGCGCTGGTCAGCGTGCGTCCGCTCCAGGACTGGGCGTTTGGCACGACGGTGACCCAGACACAGGCGCATCTGGACTTCAAACCGGTGGCAAGCGTTGAGGAGCTTAATCAGGCGTTGGCCGAGGCGAAAGGCAAACCGGTGATGCTGGACCTGTACGCCGACTGGTGCGTCGCCTGTAAAGAGTTTGAAAAGTACACCTTCAGCCATCCACAGGTAAAACAGGCGCTGGGCGATACGGTACTGTTACAGGCTAACGTCACCGCCAATAACGCACAGGATGTGGCTCTGTTGAAGCATTTGCAGGTATTAGGACTGCCAACCATCCTGTTCTTTGATACGCAAGGTCAGGAACACCCGCAGGCACGGGTGACGGGCTTTATGGATGCGGCGACGTTTAGTGCGCATTTGCGCGATCGCCAACCGTGAGCGACACTTTCAGAGGTAAAGACGGAGGAATGACCGTGCAACGTGAAGATGTCCTGGGAGAAGCCCTAAAATTACTCGAGATCCATGGGATTGCGAACACCACACTGGAGATGGTGGCCGAGCGCGTAGATTATCCGCTCGATGAAATGCAGCGTTTCTGGCCGGACAAAGAGGCCATTCTGTATGACGCGCTGCGCTATCTCAGCCAACAGGTGGATATCTGGCGTCGCCAGCTATTGCTGGATGACACCCTGAGTGCCGAGCAAAAGCTGCTGGCCCGCTACACGGCGCTGGCAGAGTGCGTGAGTAACAATCGTTACCCGGGCTGCCTGTTTATCGCCGCCTGTACGTTTTATCCCGATCCGTCGCACCCCATTCATCAACTGGCAGATCAGCAAAAAAGCGCGGCGCACGATTTCACTCACGAACTGCTGACCACGCTGGAGATTGACGATCCGGCAATGGTGGCTAAACAGATGGAACTGGTGCTGGAAGGCTGTCTGAGCCGTATGCTGGTCAATCGCAGCCATGCGGATGTGGAGACGGCGCATCGTCTGGCAGAAGACATTCTGCGCTTTGCCCAGTGCCGCCAGGGCGGGGCGCTGACCTAAGCAAACACTCCCGCCCACGCAGAGATCAACAAACACAACGCCATCACACGCTGAAAACGCACCATCGCCACGGTGGTGCGAAACACTCGATTTACCGCCTTTCCCAGCCACGCCCAACACAGCAAACATCCGATAGAGATGAGCAAAAACCACAGCGCCATCAATGCAATATCGCGCAGTGCGTGACTCCCGGTCGGCGCAAACAGACTCACCACCGCCAACGCCATCATCCACGTTTTCGGGTTTACTACCTGCAACAGCGCCGCGGCCCGCGCGGTAAAGCGATGAGATGGTTTTCCGGACAGATTCGCAGCCGGAGCGCTAAATAACTGCCAGCTCATCCAGCTTAGCCACGCTACGCCTGCCCAGCTCATCACCTGCCGCACCAGCGGATGTTGATGCAATATCTCCCCAGCCCCGGCCCCAGAAATCAACACAATCATGCTCGCCGCCACACAACCGCTGACCAACGCAGGTAGTGTCGCTTTCACGCCATGATGCTGACTGTTCGCCAGGATGAGGATATTGGTGGGACCGGGGGTGATAGAGGCGACAAACGCAAACAGCAAAAACGGCGCGATACTCACAGGCAGACTCCTTTTTAGTTGAGCTTCTGACTGTGACGCTATTTCCTGTAAACGTCTGGAAGGTTTGTGCACAAGCGACGGTAATGCGCAGGCGAAATACGATACGCGCGCTGGAACCAGCGCCCCAGATGGCTTTGATCGGCAAATCCCAACGCTGCTGCGACATTAACCGGCAGCGCGCCCTTCGCCAGCATCTGACGTGCCTTTGCCAGCCGTAGCTGAATCAACCATGCGTGTGGAGCGAGGTGAAACTCGCGTTTAAAGCTGCGCGTCAGCGTAAAACGATCCGTTCCGGTCTCACGCGCCAGATCGGAAAGGCCAATGTTGTCACCCATATGCGCATGCAGATAATCCCGGGCGCGATGGGCGATCGCCGCGCTCTGTATCTGCGAAGGGAGGCGCTTTCGCCAGTGGCAATGGGTGGTGAGCTGTGAAAGAAGATGATCCATCGTACTTTGTTGCACAATACGCATCTCTTCGGTATGCAAGGCGTTAAACGTTTCGCCAATGGCGCGCACCAGCTGCGGCTCACGCGACAGCGTCCGGCTGAAATGCAGGGAATAGCTGTCCGGCGTGGTGTCATAAAGGCCCTGCAACGTTTTTGTCAGCCACTGCTCATCCAGATAAAAGGTGAGATAGGTAAACCCACCGGCCACCGGCGCATCGCCATCATGAATCTCACCCGGCTCCAGCAAAAAAGCATCACCCGGTTGGCTGTGGTGACACTCACGCCGACAGTGAAATTGCTGCGTACCGGAAAGGGTAATACCGACCAGAAAGCTATCGTGCCAGTGCGGGTCAAATGCATGCCCTTCAAAATGGGCTTTGATTGTCTCAATACCGGTATCGGCATGTTGTCGCAGCTCAAGCCAGTCGTTTGCCATACTGCCCTCCTCTCGCTGCCAGCATTGCCTGTTCAGAACGCATCTGTCTGGAAGATTTGTGCAAACTGAACGCAGAAACGCACAGATTGCCGCAAACTTAAGCAGTTGAACAGCTTTTCCCTAAATTAGGTTGACTGTCGTGCATGATTACGGTTTAATGCGCCCCGTTGCCCGGATAGCTCAGTCGGTAGAGCAGGGGATTGAAAATCCCCGTGTCCTTGGTTCGATTCCGAGTCCGGGCACCACTCATTTAGAAACGGACGTCTACTGACGTCCGTTTTGCTTTATAAAGTCAACAAGTTATCCCCTTCCAGTTGTCTACTACTGTCCGTTAAAATCTACTGGCAGCTCCCTCTATTTGTTGGTAAAAATGTTGGTAATCTCAGTTCGATGGGATTTTTACCAACATTTGCACAGGAGGCTTGTTATGCGCTTAACTGATATTGCTGTAAAAAACGCCAAGCCTTCCGACAAGCCAACTAAAATTTCTGATGGCAAAGGGCTGTATCTGCTCGTTCATCCTAACGGCTCGAAGTATTGGCAAGCGGCTTATCGCTATGATGGTAAGCAAAAAGTCTTCTCAATTGGCACCTACCCTTCTGTTTCGCTCTCAGAAGCTCGTACAAGCCTCTTAGCGATGAAATCTCTGTTAGCCAGTGGTATCGACCCACTTCAACAGAAAAAAGCTGTAAAGGCCGAAGAGCGAGGAGATTTTACGTTTGAAGCCGTAGCTCGTGATTGGCACAAAAAAATGTCTGTTAGTGAGCGGTGGATACCTCAGCATAGTGAGCGTATTTTAAACAGTCTTATTAATCATCTTTTCCCTGCTATCGGCTCAAAAGATATTACCAAGTTGACTACGCGCGATCTGTTGCTACCTCTGCGTAAAATTGAGGGCAAGGGCCAACACGAAACCGCTTCACGTTTAAAACAGCGTATTACCGCTATTATGCGTTATGCTGTCCAAGAAGATATGATTACCCATAATCCCGCTAATGAACTTGGCGGCACGTTAATCACACCTAAAAGAACGCATTATCCAGCGCTTGAACTTGAGCAGATACCTGATCTTTTAAGTCGTATAGATGCGTATAAAGGCCGTAGGCTCACTGTATTAGCTTTAAAACTCACTTTATTAGTTTTCATTCGGTCGAGTGAACTACGCTTCGCTCGCTGGCCTGAAATAGATTTTAAAAATGCCTTATGGGTTATTCCGCCAGAAAGAGACGAGATCGAGAACGTTAGATTTTCTGAAAGAGGATCTAAAATGCGCATACCTCATTATGTACCGTTAAGTCATCAGGCCATTGAAATATTAAAAGAGCTAAAAGATATTAGCTATGATATTAGCAATGGTGAGGGTTTGATATTTATCGGTTGTCATGATTATCGTAAACCTATGAGCGAGAATACCGTTAATAAAGCATTGCGACTTATGGGCTATGACACTCAAACTCAAATTTGTGGGCATGGTTTCCGCACAATGGCCTGTAGTTCTCTTGTTGAGTCAGGTATATGGACTGAAGACGCAATTGAAAGACAAATGAGTCATAAAGAGCAAAACAATGTTCGTGCTGCTTATACTCATAAAGCAAAACATATTACGCAGCGTCGTTTGATGATACAATGGTGGGCTGATTATTTGGACGCAAACAAAGAAAGACATATTATGCCGTTTGACTTCGCTAAAATGTTATAGGGGGATTTATGGATACTGTGATTTTCAATAACAATGAAGATGCGTACAAAAAGTGGTTAAACGATAATCCAGAAGGATACGTTGTTAACCTGTTAGAGAAAGCCAAAGGTACGGCAAGTAAATCTGACATAAATAGCACATGCCTCCACCATGTGAACTGTTTCGCTATAAATCCTTTAGTGTCAGATAAAGAAAAAACTGGATTTACAACAGGCCAGTATCAAAAAATATGTTCTGTATCAGAGGAGTCTGCTTATAACAAAGCTAAAGAACTTACAGGACTAACGACCATTAAACGCTGTTCTTTTTGTTTTAAGCATGTAGATATATAACAATTTAATACTAAAAAATAAAAGAGGTTTCAAGCCTCTTTTATTTTGGTTTAAAGGTTGGATATTTGACACTCTGTTCTGCTTCCTGCTGTTGTAGTTTTAATGTTTCTTTTTTTAAGTTTGATTTCAATTTGGATTTAAATCTATTTTCATAATCAAACATATATAATGGTTTTTTCTTTATTTCTTCTTTAATCACTTTTTCTTTATTTTTGGGCTGAATAACAGGTTTTCTAATATTTAACCTTTCTCTTATCTCTTCGATCTTAGTTGCTCTACTATTGAAACTGCGACGGCCTTTGAGTCTAAAGTTATTCGTGGCTGTTGTGGCTGTTTCTGCATGATCAAGTATCCTACTGATAGAACCGCTGCTAAGTTTAGAACTCCTACTATTGAAGCCACCTTGATTATAAGTTTTGATTGGTTCTTTATTGTATTGTTTTTTAACTCTGTTGAGTACTTGTGCAGCTTTTTGTGTTGTTCTTCTAACTTTTGGGCCTGTTGGTCTATTATATTTTTCGCTGAGTTTAAAGCTGTTGTGGTTGCTTCTAACGAGTTGTTTACCCTCGTAAGTGTCTGTTGTGTCTGGTTTAATGCTGTACTGACCGACTCCGATAATATCATCATCGTTTCTGATAATGGTTCTACCGTCATTGATATTTGGTTCAATAGGTGATCGTCCAATACTATTTTCGTCATCTGTTTTTCTTGCTGCGAATCTTCTAATGAGTTCATCATCTCTATTTTTGTCATATTTCACCTTGCCTTTAATAGTGTTCCAACTGTATTTTTTACCTAACTGTGAGCCTTTAAAATAAATATTTTTTTCATTATTTTTGATACCAAACGACACTCCGGCGACGTTGCCAGTGCTTGCAACGTTGAAGGCCGGATCGATGCCAACAGCCTGCAGTCTGTCTATGAATGTCTCAAGGTCTGGTTTTCCTACCATAGCCGCCTGTAATGCGTTCTGTAGAACGATACGAGCTGGTTTCTCACCTTTGCGTAGGGCTTGCTCGATCTCGTTCTTGGTTGGTGCTGATACCTCTGATTTTTGCCCTTTGAGACTTTGTGTAATGGTTAAGCCGTGCTTTATCTCCAAACGTTCACAAGCTGCTATTGTGTTAAATGCTGAGTGCTGACCATGCCATACGGAACCGTCTAAACCAATCCTATTGGCTACAATATGGATATGTTCTTTATCTGTATCGTTATGACGCACACAAATATATTGATGCTTTTCTATATCAATATTCATTTCTTTCAAATAGTCTTTTGCTATCTCCTGCCATTGTTCATCTGTTAAATGTTCATTTTTTGGAAGAGATAAAAACGCATGAAAAACAGGTTTTTTTATATCTTGTCTAAAGCTGCTTACAGTTTTAAACTCATCAGTTAAATCACTAACATTATTATAATCACTTGCCATGTTGCTACATATGAAATCGTGATCATCTTTTAATATATACTCAACTCTATTTTTAAATGATCTCCCTGTTTTAGCTACGTTTCCTTTCATACAGTATAAACCTCACAAGCCTTTAATATTCTTTTCATAAGTTGCTTTATAGCAAAGTTAGCTTCTGCGGCTACAGATTGTTTAAAGTCTTCGTTGGTATTTAGTTTTTTAGCAATCTGATTTATATTATTACCTTGATGCTGTATTTCCTTAAACAAGGATTGTTCAAAATCCGGCATTTTTCTTTTAACAATAGGTTCAGAGTTTAAAATCTCTTTTCTAATGTAATGGCCTCTTTCAAGGCCGGAGGCTTCCACAAGTTCTTTTAAATAGTCAAACTCTGCTTTGTTTACTCTAAACTGTATAGATATATCTCTACGTTCTGCGTGATTTAAACCCTTGCGGCCTCTTTTTCTATCTGTATCCATATTTACCACCTCCATAAACATAATCTTTCATTGCTTTGATATAATCTTCATCTTTTTGATCTTTCAAAGCTTCAATAAGATCTTGAGTTTTATTTTCTTTAATATAGCGATAAGCTACAAAATAACATAAATCTTGTTCATCTTTATTTGCTTCAAGAAATGCTGTATTTTCTTCATTTGGGTCTATATAATAAAAATATCTTGCTAATAGTTCTAGCAAGGACTGATCTATATCATTCTCATTCATTTTAAACACTCCTATATATATTTATAAAAACTACCGGATTTTACCGCCTCCCCTTTGATAAGGGGAATAGGCGGAAGGGTAGATATTTTTCAACCCTACGAGCAAAGCGAGATAGGGCCAATCGAAGATTGGGGTATAATACCGGCTACGGGATTACACCTTGCCTCAGTTTCCGAAAAGCTAAAAATAAAGCTGAACTCAACTTATATTTAAATAAATAACCGATAATAAGATCTAGTCAATAGCGGCTACATAAATAAATACACTTCACGCCGAATAAAAAGCAAATAAAAGATAGGGTAAATAATATACTGTCTATTGGTAGCTGTGCGTAATAGGTAGCTTTGCGTAAAAAATGCCGCTGCTTTTGATCGGCGGCGACAGAAAAGTAGAAAACTTGTTTTTCTGCTTTTGCTGGCGTCCATGCATTACAAACAACAATAAAATCAATAACATAAAAACAACAAACCAATTGCCGAATTAAAGATTTCAATAAAAACTCCAATATGCTATTTTATAAACATCAATACCTTAAAGGATCTATGATGAAAATAAATAAATTTACCTTAGCCATTTTATTTACATTATCCACACAATCTATAGCATGGGCTGATAATATTAATCATGGTTTAGATGAATACGGTAAAAAAGTATCGACGACTTCCGAAAAGGGAGCAATAAACTATATTAAATCATATCGAACAACTGAAAAACCATTAAATGCGTATAGAATGGATTTTGATACCTCTGAAAAAAATCTTTTGAGCGTGCCAAATGCTGCTCATGATAAAACAGCTAAATTGCAAAACTTAGCAATAACTAAAGCATGGGAAGTTAAATTTTGTCAGCCAGATCTGATTAACTTCATGTTAAAAAATAATATTGATATGGTCAGCGGTGCTCTAATAAGTAAAGGTGATATACAACGAATGGCAGTTTGCTTTAAAAGTATGCAATTACCTGAATCAGTATCAGATAAAAGCGATAAAGATATTGTTATAGGCTCATGGTATGACGACGTTGGTTCGCCTGAATTTTTGGATGCAACATTTACAATAACAAAAACATCACAAGGATATTTTTTAAAACGATTAAATGGTGATGGTAGTAGTGGGACCTATAAAATAACAAAACTTGATAATAAATATAAAAAGAACAATGATAAGTTCGGTTCTTATTATATAATAGATACTGAAGGATTAAAGATTTATGACAAGGATGGGTATATAAGAACAGCAAGAAAAAAATAATATCTTTAGTTTATATTTATTGGTGCCTGATAAAATGGCACCTTACTATTTTATATTTCCCGCTCTAGTTTTCCATTCCATTTTTATTTATTTTTTGTACTAGTAGTACTAGAATTTTATCAGCTTAGGTTCTGGGGTTTTAGATGGCGACTTTCAGTCGTAGTAGTTTTCCGTCAGGAAAACTTAGTTTTTCTTTAAGCATTCCCCCCCTACCCCCCACGCCAAAAATGGAAAGATAGAAGATGCTCATTGCGTCTTGAAAATATTCAGAACGTTTCCATTCTGATACTTCCCCCACGACCCACGCAAACAATACCATTGTTATTTTAAAACACTTCTCGTTTTACTAAAGAAGCTATACTAATGTTCTAAAAAACTTTAGGTATTGCGATTCAGGTTGGCAGCTACGTATCACCCGGCACTGCCACAATAACATAAGAACCGCCAATCACTTGAGGAACCTTCATTCTTATACCTGATACAGCAGGTTTTAACGTTATTGCTTTTGAGGATTAAAAAGGGTTCTGGAAATGGTATTTAAAAGACTTGTAAAAAGTTGGGATTTAGATTTGACAAATATAAGTTGATTAGATAATACTTTATTTATATTTGTAATCACGTTCTCGTATAACTGATTACAAGACTTAAAAAAGTCAGCGAAAACTTTTTTAGTCCTTAAAAAGTCAGATTTAATATCTGGCTTTTTTTGTATCTTTATTCTTTATAGATCTCTATATATTACCTGTCAATATAGAATGAAAAATATTTTAAACATCATGATCAATTAGATAAAAGAAAACAAAAAAGGCTGGATTTTATCCGGCCTTTACTCGAAGTATTCAATATTTTCCATATATAGCCTTAAAACGCTCTGTATGCGATTTTAGACGTTTTACACTATAAATAGTGTAATCATATTCAAGATAACAAATAGTAAGTGAGAGTGTTTTTACGCAGCCTGATTACGTGAATAAAAAATCTTTTCATCAATCCACGCATCGATTTCACTTTCAATAAATGCGATAGATCGTTCACCTGTTTTTACGGGAGCCGGGAAACTATTATTTTTAATCAGTCGATAAATCCAAGCTCTGCAAAATCCTGTGCGATCGATTACCTCAGAGATACGGATTAGTTTTGTTTTTTCTTTCATATATTTTTCCTTTTGTTATTTGATGGAATGTATTATTCGAATATCGCTTATGACGATCAACACCTATTTTTGGCATTTTCATGGCTTTTAGAGTGGAAACGGAGATAAAAGAAGATAACTTAATTAAAAACAATTAGTTATCATTTTTAGCAAAAAGTGCTTTTTTATTTGACAACACGATGTTTACACCATCTAAAAACCGATGTTTACTGATGTCTACTAACGAATAATAACGTAACTTATTGATTTAAATTGACAACACCTATGATTTGTTGGTAAATATACGTTGGTAAAAAACACTACATACTTATTTTTATTCGATAAAACATAGGATTGTATACATGTTCGATTCCGAGTCCGGGCACCACTATTCATAAGGCCTCGCTGAAAAGCGGGGCTTTTTTCTTTTCTGGCTACGGTAGATTTCTGGTCGTTGCAACACGTTATTTGTTTGCTGGATTTCACGCCATTTCTGCAAATGTTCTTTGCTGTCAAAGACATCCATACTCTCTGATAAGCCTGTAAACAAACCCGCTTTAGTTCCATGCATTTTTTGAATTCCCGGCCAAATCCTGCGCGAGCGCTATACGCTGACAGCGCAATAACGACTGGTTTTGCAGGTTGGGGGTTATAATAAATCGCTGAGTGATGACGATATTAATATTACTTTTCTTTGTGGCGTTTTTATACCATCTTGAGCTATAGAGTAATGTCGGGTGAAAATCGTAATCAAAAGATCAATCATGGGGAAAACGCAATAAAAAGAATAATGACCCATCCAGATTATCTGGACGCATATAAAGTTATATTTTGTTCTGCACTAACTCAAAATCAAACAGGATTAATGTAATAACTATACGTAAATTCAGATTATGACATTCAAGATTCTGTTTGAATATCATACCAATAAGATGCATTTCTGGCTGAGCTTCATGTTCCAACTCTCCAACTCATTGATAATAATAAAAGTCAGACTAATTTCCTGAAAGTGTGTTCGCTGGCGACAATATGTCCTATAACGCCCAGTCTATATGTATTGTAGAGATAGTTTCTATGAAATGAGAAAAAGCAGACCTGACAGTAATAACTGGGCGCTTCATTTTTTCCACACCATTTTTCGGACAGTTTCAGTCTACTGTCTGTAGCGACTTGCAGCAGCCATTGTAGCACACAATAAAACAAAAGTTTACTAAATAACCGATTTGCAGTGACGAACGTACAGTTTTCTGTAAGTAACCAAAGACTTCGCAAATAAAAATTAATACATCACATTTATGCGTTAGTATGGCTTAAGTATTGGTTGCTTAGAGACAAAAAACCTCGCTAACGAGGGGGGATTGCCTCTGTTGGTGCGGATTGCAGTTCGGTGCAATGACCATTGATGCATTGTTCAATGATATGATTTTATTGCGATTAGTCCTTTTTAGTATACGAAAAACCAATAAATAAAGTCCTATATAGGAGTAAAGAGACTAATTAGGACACATTTACTGTTCGGATTATAGCCACATCGAATTAATATTACTCCAGCTAACCTTCTGGGCTCAGTAAGGTGGTTTTAAAGGTTAATAAAAGACATGCGTCTAAGGATAGAAGGATTTAAAAATGAGTAATAAATTTTTTGCTGTTGCGGTTATGAGTATGTCCGTTGTTATGGGGATGTCTACAGCTCAGGCTAACAACGATGGTACTGTTAATTTCACCGGTGAAATTATTGGTACAGCCTGTACGGTTGATATCGGTGCAAATAACACAATGAATGTTGATCTCGGTAAAGTGAGTAAAACTGTTTTTACCGGAACGGGTACATACGCTTCAGCGACTGAGTTTGACTTAAAAGTGAAGGACTGTCCTGCAACTGGTATAAATGGCATTACCGTTAAGTTTGATGGTACTGCGTACGCTGGCGATAATAGTGTTCTTGCTCTTACCGAGGAAGACGGCGTTGCAACAGGCATTGCGATTGAGCTGTTAGATAAGAGTAAAAAAGCCGTTCCACTGTTTACCGATAGCGATTCATACGCTTTAGAGGCGGGTAAAACTGAGCTTACCATGCCGATGTATGCTCGTTATAAGCAGGTGGCCGCAGCTGTTACTGCCGGTCCGGCAAACTCCAGTGTTCAATTTACTCTTAACTACAACTAATTGGTGGAGTATTGACTAATTAGCACGTGGAGTAAATTTCACGTGCTATTTATAATATTATATAAGATATCATTATGAATCGTTCAATTATCTCTATCATAGCTATTTTAGGTGGCTATTTCCTGGCTTCCTCTGCTCATGCTGGGGTTGTTATAGGCGGTACTCGTATCATTTATGATGCGACAAAAAAAGATGCGTCCATTACTGTATCCAATCCTGACAATCATCCTTATTTGATTCAGACCTGGGTGGATAATGTAGAGAATGTCACAAAGGAAGTACCTTTTATTGTCACACCGCCCCTGTATCGACTGAATGCTGGCAAGAAAAGCATGATGCGGATTGTCTATACAGAAAGTTCCTTGCCTGAAAATCAGGAATCAATGTTTTATTTCAATGTAAAAGCAATACCTTCATCATCGGAAACGTCCAGTAATGTGTTACAGGTTGTTGTTAAAAGTAAAATGAAATTGATTTACCGACCCAAAAAATTAAAAGGTATAGAGCCTGAAAGTTTTGCTGAAAATCTGCAATGGAATATCAGTGGGAATCAATTAAATGTAAAAAATCCATCTCCATTTTATATGAACTTTGGAGAGATTAAGCTCAATGGTAGCGCGATCAAATCAGCATCCTATGTTGCACCAAACTCTAGCGCAAACTTTACGCTTCCTGGTCCAATGAAAAATGGCGCTATATCGTTTAAATTAATAAATGATTATGGCGGCCTGAGTAAAGAATTTAATTCCAAAATATAATAATGGACTATCTAATGAACTGCTTGCAAGGATCTAGCCCTCGAATGAAGAGGTTGGCATTGTTGGTTGCCTTAGTATCATTAGGTTATCCATTTAATGTTTTGCCTCGCGACCACTTTAATTCTGCGCTATTAGAAAATAATAGACCAGAGATCAAAGGGGTTGATTTGTCATCATTTGAAAATGGAATGCAACGCGCAGGGAAGTATCGCGTTGATATCATTTTGAATAATGATTTCTTTGCCTCAAAAGATATTAATTTTTCCAATGGCGAAGATGGGGAACTAACGCCTTGCCTGAGCATGGACTTTCTAAAAAATTTAGGTGTCCTTGTCGCAAATTTTCCAGAACTAAAAGAAACTGATGGTTGTGTAAATTTTAAGGTCATATCTCAAGCTTCAGCTAACTATGATTTATCAAGCCAGGAATTGCAGTTGAGTATTCCTCAGGCTGCATTGTCTCAAAAGGTTCGCGGATTTGTAGACCCCTCATTATGGGATGAAGGTATTCCTGCCTTTTTATTGAATTACAGTATTTCTGGCGATGAGACGAAAAATGATGCCGGTGGCACAACGAACAGTCAGTATGCACGCATTCTGCCTGGAATAAATATCGGCCCATGGCGTTTCAGAAATTACAGTTCTATAAATCATGATGATGTCAATGGGACTCAGGTTGATAGCGTTTATACCTATGTTCAGCGTGATATAAAGTTTCTTAGTAGCCAATTGACGATGGGTGATAGCAACACCCCATCCGATATATTTGATAGTGTCGCATTTCGCGGGACGCAATTGGCAACAGATGAAGATATGAAACCTGATTCCTTGCGTGGATATGCCCCCGTTGTGCGTGGCATCGCCAAAAGTAATGCTCAGGTTATGATCAAGCAAAATGGATACATTATTTATCAAAGTTATGTTCCTGCGGGATCATTTGAAATTAACGATCTCTATCCGACAGGACAGGGGGGCGATCTGACTGTGACAGTGAAAGAGCAGGACGGGAGCACACAGGAATTTGTTGTTCCTTATGCATCTTTGCCCCTGTTGCAACGTGAAAAAAGCTTGAAATACAGTGTTACCGCTGGACAATACCGTCCATCTAATTCTGATGTAGAAAAAACACCGTTCGTGCAAGGGACTGCAATTTATGGTTTGCCGTGGGGAATAACTATATACGGTGGTGTGCAGAATGCGAAATATTATAATTCTCTTGCAATCGGCCTTGGGCGTAATTTAGGAATCATTGGTGCTATTTCAGTAGATGTTATTGCTGCAAAATCAGAACTAAATGACTCACGTAGTGAATCCGGACGCTCATTCCGTGTGCGTTACAGTAAGGATTTTGTCGATACAGGCACCAACTTTGCCATTGCCGGTTACCGCTACTCGACGGAAGGTTTTTATAATTTGCAAGAAGTGCTTGAATCATATGGCAATGAAGATGCAATGCCGAATCGCCGCCGTGACCGAGCTGAAATCAGCTTAACACAATCCTTGGGAGAGAATCTCGGCAGTATAACAGGCAACGCGGTACAAGAAAAATACTGGAATAATGATGAAAAACTTAAATCATATTCATTCAGTTATAATAATTCATTCTCAGGCGTTACTTATTCTATAGTCTATAGTTTAAACAAAAATACTACAGCCAATAACGGCGACGGAACGACGTATAACGAAAACTCATTGATGCTCAATGTTAATATCCCGTTGTCAAGATTTTTGCCTGATACATGGGCAAGTTATAACTTAAATAACAGCGAGCATGGTGGCGCGACACAGACTATAGGTCTTAGCGGTTCTGCACTGGAAGAAAATAACCTTACCTGGAATATGCAACAAACAAAAGACCGGGAAAGTTATTCTGGAAGCTTCATGGCCGATTACAGAGGCGCGTTGGCGGAAACAAATCTGGGTTATAACTATAGCCCGGACTCACAGCAAATAAATTACGGTATATCGGGTGGTGTGGTAATCCACAGTGGCGGTGTGACTTTATCTCAACCGCTGGGTGAAACCATTGCTATTGTTGAAGCGAAAGGAGCTAAGGGTGCTGGTATTTATAATCAGGCCGGTTCTGGAATTGATCGGTTTGGTTATGCGGTAATGAATAGCCTTAGTCCATATCGTAAAAATGATATTTCTCTCGATCCAGGCACTTTTTCGGATAATGTTGAAGTTGAAGATAATGGTGTTACCGTCACGCCAACCAAAGGTGCTGTTGTCAAAGCCAGGTTTAATTCTCATTATGGCTATAAGGCATTAGTAACTTTGAAAAATGGCTCAGGGTATGTGCCATTTGGCGCAATGGTAAATTTAGTCGGGGGCGATAATTCCGATGAACAGAGTTTTATTGTTGGGGATCTTGGGCAGGTTTATATCAGTGGTTTGAAAAGCGAAAAAGGAAGTTTGTTAGTGAGATGGGGCAATGATGCAAACAATAACTGCAAGTCTCATTACAATCTGGTCGGTCAACCTTCCGCCGGAAATATGTACAAGACAACTGCAACGTGTGAGTAATAACTACATGAATAATTTCAAATATTATCGACTACTACTTATCGTTTTCTCGTTCTTATTGCTGATAATGTCCAGAGAGGCTTTGGCCATTAAATGTGTCGATGCGGAAACACAGAGTCAGACTGCAACCCAGGCGGTAGGGTCTGTGGCGATACCTAAAACTGACCCTGATGGTAGTATGGCATGGCGTTCACCACTCTTTCATTTACAAATTCAATGCTGGTCAGATAACGGCGATAAAAATGAAGATGTCTATTTATACACTAACCCACTAAAATCGGCTGTCGGCACAGGTATACAGCTGGGGGTCGTGGTAAATGGCCAGGATTTTGACGATATAAGCCAGGGAAGCAAGTGGCATATACCGGGCTGGATGGTGAGCTGCCCGGGCGGTGGCACGTCATCTGAATGTAAAGCCAACCACAGTAGCTTTTATACAATCGGTTATTATGTCAAGGTCAGGAAAAAGGGATCTGCATCAGGAACCTATCAGGGGAGTGATACATTCGCTGTTTTTCAGCTTGATGGCGTCGGTGGCTTGAACGTCAATGGTAACTATCGTTTTCAAATCACAGGATTGAAAAAAATTCGCTTTATAGGCTGCAGTGCAAATATAAATGTCACGCCAACAATTATCGATTTCGGTAATATCCTTTTGCCCGATACGACCTCGCCGGATCAATTTAAAGATAAAAAAGATTTTTCAATCACCGTTTCGCGTAGTTGTAACGACCCATTCAATCTGACGGCCCTTTATACCACCACTGCGGAAACTGATGGTGACAAAGTGAGATTTAATGGGATGTATCTGAAAATTTTTGATAAAACTCGCAACGGTTATGTCAATTTCTCTGATATGTTTCAATTGGTTGACTTTGCAAATCTGACTAATGTGCTCAGTGTTACGTTACCCTTTTCAGTAGAGCTTTATTTTGATGGCAGTGTACTTACGCCAGGGGAATATAGCCCAACTGTGACGGTATCAGTTTTTTATAACTAGCGGGAGCTATATGTTTATTTATAAATATTTGGTTGCTTTGCTGCTGCTGTGTTCTGCATACGTATATGCAGTAGGCTCATTCAACCTTAATTTCCATGTCAGGTTATATCAGAACGGTTGCACTGTTATTGGTGATAAAGATATCTATGTTGACTTTAGCGAAGTCGATGTGAAGCAGGTAAACTCAACACCTGCCCAGGAATTTAGTATCGATCTGAATTGTAATGTAGGGATGCCGAGTGTTTCCCTACAATTCGCTGGCGAAGCCGCAGGCACGAATAACCAATATATAAAAAACAATGGGACAGCTGCAAATGTCGCGGTAGAAATAAGAAGCAAAACTGATGATACTTTGATCAGTAACGGGCGTGTTTTAAGCCAGGTCGTTGATCCCGATACAGGCAGAGCATCGTTTCCGATGAAAGCAAAGATTGTACCTTTAGACGGGACGCTCAAATCAGGCACTCTGTCAGCGGTCGTTGAGTTTACCATTTTATATCCTTGATTAAACCGAATGCCTCTTGTCATATCAGCCAAGCGATAACGATGGAATCTTTTTTTTTATTACACTAAACTTGATATGAAAACATGGGAACCATGTTTATGACGCTATGTTTTTGACTGGAGTAAACATGAATACTTCGCCCGCTAATAATAACTATTCAAACCCACTTTTTGAGTTGATGATACGTCATGGTGAAAAGCGGTTGTATAATCGGGCACAGTTTGTTGTTGATGCAACGATTGATAAGAATATCTATTACGTCACCGAAGGAACCATCAATGTGTTTCGAAAAGGAGATAACATTGTTGTCGGAGTGATAAATGCCCCTTTCATGTTTGGTTTTGCTCTGATGTTTA
Organism: Citrobacter sp. CFNIH10; assembly: GCF_002934585.1. Taxonomy (NCBI): domain Bacteria; kingdom Pseudomonadati; phylum Pseudomonadota; class Gammaproteobacteria; order Enterobacterales; family Enterobacteriaceae; genus Citrobacter; species Citrobacter sp. CFNIH10. The sequence continues at coordinate 1,858,944 of NZ_CP026216.1, read as the reverse complement.
ACCCCATTGATATCGTTATTAAAGGGAGTGGGAAAACAGTAGCCTATGTGCTACCTAATGACAAAGTTCGAGCACTAATTAGTGAGCTTAATTTGTGGGAGTCTGTTGCTGAACTGCTTTCAAGACGTATTGGCTATTACTCTTATAGGGACAAATCCATACTAGGAAAAGATGCTTATGAACTCATCAGCAAACAACTACAGGAATTAATCAAGTACACGTTAGAACAGCGGGTTGGAATTGTAACGTCGACATTTATCATCGACCGCACTGGGCTGTCTCGCAGTCGAGTAATGTATATCCTCAAGCAGTTGAAAGCCGGTGGATATATAAAAATAATAAAGGGAGTGTTACTCGAAGTTAATTCTCTACCGAAGAAATTCTAGGTATTTTTCGTATTAAACGGGATGCTCATGTGCAATGACTATTTCGATAATCTATTCAAATATCTGACCATTACAAATAAACCTTCTAATAAACGCACTGCGCACGATGTCACACTTTTGAAAAACGATAAACTTTTCACTGAATTTCTGGGTAATAACTTCAATGGGGTGTAATGGACTCTCTCAGTATACGTCATAAACTTGTATCCCGCAGATCCTAATAGTTTCTTCTACATGAATCACCTGCAATCCGGCATTACCCACCAACGTTGGCCCGATTCCCAGAGAATGCAGAGATTGTTCTCCCCTAACCCTTGCCAATACCACAACAGGGATCGTATCGATCGCATTGCGGCGAAAGCGGCCAGATGAATGTTCGTCATCACCACGCTTGAGGCCAGCGAGTGGTAAACCATTACCTTCGAATCGCCGACGCAACAAATCAAAGTACGGGAGGCGCCGGTAACCTGATTTTCTCATTCACAGCAATTTCAACCGATTATCTATAAAATCCACACCGCAGCAGAACGGAGTACAAATATTACCGACGTGAGGCGGATCAGGTGCCTGATCCAGGCGAGTGCGAAATGCCTGATCGGTCTGCGGATCAGCCGTAATGATACGCTTCTCGATCAGCGCTTCTCCGACAGCAGTGCGGATTGCTTCCGGGATAAAATCAGTCTGGTTTTTGCCGCACACCTGCTCAGCGAGTTTTAATGCGCAGATTAAGGATTTCGTGTATCCCCGACAGACCGTCCGCGCCCGACAGGGTGTTGTCCTCCTCTGTAGCGATGGGCATAAAGTATTAAGCACGCGTAATGCTGATCTCATTAAGATAGAGATGCGATGATACCGTTTAATTTCGTGCCAGCTACCGAACGGTCTCACCTAAGCAACCAATCTCATGGTTAATACAGAGGTGATTGTCACCTTCTGTTTTATTTCAGGCCAGAACAAAAAAAACAAAAGAGAATATATCTACAACGGTATGCGCGGTTCCTCGTGAAAAAACATGCTAACCATGATCGCTAGTGTGTACAACCTCATCAGGACACAGGCCGGATACCAGTAGAGTCAGATGCAATAATCTCTGGCAGGATATAAAGATCATTAACGAGAAATAGTTGCCCATTGAAACCAGATTTCAAGGGCAACTGATAAGCAAACCATTCAAAAATGTAATGCGGCTTAAAAAGTGCTTAGTGCTACGCTTGTACTTACTGGTAAATACGGATCAAGCGTCCACTCTGCACAAGTATAAACAAAATGGACAAAAGGCAATAGTGACAGCATGCGAACATTAATATTTTATTGGGATTTTTCCTAATGGTTCGCGAGATTATAACCAGTATTTTTCATATTATCAGGGCTATCTAATTGACTTTTCACTCATTGTTGCAAATGAAAATACCCCTTGTTAGAATGCCAATCAATATCTGTAGAGTCCTTTGACAAAAACCACTGATGGTGCTTTTGCATTTTATTTCTTATAACCTGGCCATATTTCTCCAGCGGAAGAAGTAAGTGTCTGACTTTATAAATTGAAATGCCACACAGATCGGCAAGTTCTCTGGTCGACAGGCCCTGAGTACTGTGATCTTTTAATAGATTGAGAATAAAAAATTGTTCCGGCTCCCTGATCATCGGCAGGTCACTTATTCCCATTTCCGCCGCTAACATCTGCAGATTGTCATGAGGTACGTTGTAGCCTGGATGTGCTGTACCCGGGTTATATGAACGCAGCGAGAGTTTCATTGCAGACTCCTGGATTTTGAAGGTGTTAGCAGTATGCGTTCACCTGATTCAACCAGCAACATTAGCTTGAAATGAACGCAAATACAGGATTTTTATCTAATATTCATGTCGTTTTATTGAGAGAAGACTGTATGTTAGAGGAAAGCAGGGTCTAGGGTGGAGATGAACATGAGGTTCGACATTGAGGGATTTATCACTTTTGACACAGAGGATGCGTCTCTCGTTAACCTGTTGACTGGGGATTGTGTTGAATTATCCCAAACCTCTACACGCTTGTTGGCTGAATTGCTCAATCATCAAGGCGATATCCTTTCGAGAAATGAAATCTTTCAGTCTGTTTTTGATAAATATGGCGCCAGAGCGTCAAATAGTAATCTAAATCAATATATCTCCACATTGCGCAGAAACCTGAGCGATCTGGGTATCGCAAAAGAAATCATTGTCACGGTTCCTCGTATTGGTTTCAAAATAGCGGAAGATGCCATTATCAATAACGATCGTGAGTATCGCACGCCATTCCTTGAAGAAAAGGAGCCGGAGGCTCCGCCAGTTGAACCACAGAAACGCTGTCTTAAGCGATTTACCCGCATTATCGCTCTGGCAATTGCCTTCCTTCTGCTCATAATAAATCCAGGTTCATTCAGAGCCGACACCGATATACAAAAACTGGTTGAGGGTCAGTGCGTCATTTTTATGCCCACCTCACTCTCATTACGAGAGGTGACAAAGAGCTTTGATTTTGTCCCACAACCATTCGATTGCTCAGAGCAAAAGGAGTTGTACGTTTACAAGCAACAGGTACAAGGAGACCTGGGTGATATTGTGCAATTGTTACTCATTAAATGTGATAAAGACAGCTGCATGAGTTTTTATTACAGAGAAAAAAATAATGCCTAAACAAGCCATTTTTCTTTTGATCGGTGTCGGCCTGTTATTGATCGGCGCGGTTTACTGTTTTACCCGGCCCCCGGTTTTCTCATGCGAGTCACAGTTTTCTGTTATCCAGAGTATCAACAGCGACAACATTCGCGCCGAAGGGCTAATTTTTGTCCACATGACGGATGATCAACTTCTTATCAATATTGACGGGCTGCTCACACATAATGAAAAAAAGTATTTAATCTCGCGCACGCTCAAAATGAAATATGAAACATACAATGCCAATGCGCATCTGTATAAGATAATGAGTGTCAAAACCATACATGATAATACTGATAATGTTGATGATGAGATTGCTAATAGTTTGTTGTTTGGCAAAGGCCCTGACGACAAAATAATTTTCCTAAAAAAAGTCAATAATAATGTCATACTATTTGGTAACCACGTATTCCCGCAATATGGTTGCAAACGAGATTAATTAGCGTGGTTTTCTTTAACGAAGCACAGCGAAAGTTAAATGTCTCATTATATGAATATAAAATTAATAGAATCACTGGCTTGCATCTCAAAAATAATAGACATGATTAACCCCAGGCTTAACCTGCATCATGTCAGAACGGCATTCATCGCCTGGCACCTGGCCAGGGAATCGCGGTTCACACCTGCACAGTGCAGGAAAACGCTGCTGGCGGCCCTGCTTCATGATATTGGAGGACTGAACGAGGAATCTCGCCTTCAACCCCTCAGCTATTACGATAATGAACTCAATAACCATGCGGCCGTCGGTGCTGAATTACTGGCGAGCGTTCCTTTACTGAATCCGTTAAGTTCGATTGTTCGCTATCACCACACCCACTGGGACAATGGAAAAGGCGACTACGTTAACGGTGAAAAAGTGCCCAGAGAGAGCCATGTCGTTTATCTGGCGGATCGTCTGGATGTTTTAATCGCCCTTTACCGTGCTAGCGATATATTATCGGCAAAAGAGGAAATTATTAATATCATTGTTGGCGGCGAACATATTTTATATAACCCCGAATTTATCAATGCTTTCAGAAAAGTAGCAAATTGCGAACACTTCTGGTTAAAAATTAAATCCACAGAGTTCGACGATTATATCCAGGACATCCCCCGCATCCATAACGACTCCATCTCTTTGCATAACTTTCGCGATATCGCCAACATTCTGGCGTTTATTATTGATGGGTTCAGCCAGAACGGCGTCCAGCACTCCCTGGTTGTCGGCCGTATCTCCGGTTACCTGGCTCGAGAAATGGGAATCCCCCCGGTCCAGTGCCTGAAAATCGAAATAGGTGGCTTGTTGCATAATCTGACGTCTCTGGCGCTGTGCGCCGCTCCGGCACATACCGGGGAAGATAATGCTATCTGGGGTGAACTCTATCCAATTGAAGCCATTCGGGATATTGCCCGCTGGTGTCAAATTCAAAAGACAGGGGTTGCACAAGCCACCCATCCTCTTGAAGTGAGGATTCTGAAGGCCAGCATCTGGCTGGCGTCGTTGCTGCAGGGCGTCACGCTGTCATCGGAATTTAAAGTACGCGTCGGGGAAACTGCAGAAATCGCCCCTGAACTGGCGGACATTGTGCGGCAAAATAGCGAGGTTTTACTGCAAATTTTTCAGGAGTCGGTCAAAGAGCGACGCGCCCTGGTCCAGAGAATTAACCAGCTAGGCCTGACCTGAACCGCGAGATGCCATTCTCGCGGTTCTTGCTTATCAGGCGGACAAACCACCGTCCAGCACCAGCGTCTGACCGGTAAGATAGCTACTCCCTTCCCCGGTCAGAAACGCAACCGCGCGGGCGACGTCCTGCGTGCGTCCGAGGCGACGCAGAGGAATATTCTGCCGCATGGTTTTCAATCGGGCTTCCGGAATAGCCTGAACCATCTCACCGTCAATCAACCCCGGAGCCAGACAATTCACCCGAATGCCAAAACGCCCCACTTCTCGCGCCAGCGAATGCGTCAGGCCAATCATCGCCGCCTTGCTGGCGGCATAGGCCGTCTGTCCGCTGTTGCCTTTTATGGCCGTCACGGATGACATAAACACAATCGAGCCACTGCCCTGGGTCATCATGGCGGGCAGCAGGATGCGATTCCAGTTCACCACCGCGACCAGATTGTTTCCCAGCACCTCCTGCCAGTCTCGCGCGTTCTGGTGGATGTGCAGCGCGTCATTGGTCATACCGGCGTTATGGATGATAGCGGCAGGCGCGCCATGCGCCTCGAGCAGAGACATGGCTAACTGCTCGACGCTGGCTTCATCGCTGCCGTCGCAGCGAATGCCCTTCACCCAGGTCGACGTACTCTGGCTTTGCGCGATGTCCAGCGTGCGGGCGATCCCGGCCTCGTTGCGACCGGTAAAGACAATGTTCCATTCAGGCAACAGGTGACTCACCAGCGCCTGGCCGATTCCCCGACTGCCGCCGGTGATGAGCATCCATTTCTTTGCCATATCAACCTGCCATTTCCTGCGCAATACGCTGGCTGAGTTCGCGAAGCGTCATGGTTGGATTTTTCATAAACATTTCAGGGTTGAGCGTGACGTTAAATTCACGCTTCGCCAGTACCATCAGTTCAACGTAGTCGAGGCTGTCCAGCTCCAGTTCAGGCAGCGTCGTCTCTGGTGTCAGCGCCTCCGGCGCCAGGTCTTTGGCGTCACAGATCATTTCACTGATTTTGTCGTAGATCATTTCATGCTGGCTCATTTGATTTTCCTTTTGTCAGCGCGCCGACTTTAAGCGTTACGGCATTGCTAATGTAGTGATGTTGATAACAGGTTCGCGCGGCGATTCGCACCACCACCGCGCCATTCGCAAGGTCGCCAACCACCAGGGCCGGCAAGGTGTCGATCTCTAGATGTTCCGGTAGCGACTCTGCTCGCCAGGGGGCCAGCAGATGACTGTCAAAAATGACTTCCTGATGGGTCTGTACAACAGGAAAGTGAGAAAACAGCGCATCCAGCGTCCGACACGTCGGCAGTATGTCGGCAATCGCCTGCTGGCATAACAGCGCGGTATCCTGGAGAAGATGACGAAACAACAGGGCGTCGAGAAAATGCCATTGCTGAGCGTCGGGCAACAGCGGCAGAAACGTCCGATGCAGCGCGGCCAGCGCCGACGAATCCAGAACCCGTTGGCTTTCGCCATCGACGAGTGGCAGGTGGTTCTCCGGCGTGATCTGGCAAGAAAGGCAGGTCTCTTCGGCAGAAAACTCCCGCACCGACGCCGCAACCCGCTTAGTCGCATCGCGCGTCAGTCGATAGGCGGTATCCCGCCACAGCGGTCGACGCAGACGCACGGTACATTTCAGAAACGGGGCGTCGTCGACCGGCGGACTGATAAACCGCTTTACGTCCAGCAAGGCGCGCATGCCATGTACGCTGAGTCCGCTTCCGCCCCGCGCTTTCACCCACGCCTCGTCAAAGTGTACCGGGTTGTAATCGCCCGAAAACGCGGCCCAGCGCCGGGCATCCTGTTGACCATAATGAAGCGGCATCATACGTGCTTCTCCAGAATCAACGCCGCATTCGCGCCACCAAAGCCGAAGCTCAGGTTTAGCGTGCGACGGACATTGCCCGCACGATGGCCCTCAACCACATAATCCAGATCGCAGCATTCATCCGCTTGCTGGAAATTGGCCGTCGCGGGAATGATGCCGTTGGCGATAGCTTGCAGACAGACAATGCTCTCGAAGGTGCCCGCCGCGGAAATTAAGTGCCCGGAGTACGATTTCGTACTGGAAACCGGAATGGACCACACCGCGTCCCCCAGCGCCATTTTTAGCGACTGCGTTTCATTGATATCGTTCAGCGGCGTCGAGGTACCGTGCGCGTTGATGTAGTCGAGTTGCTCCGGTTCCAGCTCCGCCTGTTGCAGCGCATGGGTGATGGTTTGCACGCGGGCAAGACAGTCTTCCGCCGGCGAGGTGAAATCCCAGGCGTCGGAGAAGTTGGCGTAGCCGGTAATCTCGCCGAGGATCGTCGCGCCGCGTGCCAGTGCCCCTTCGCGCTCTTCCAGACACAGCACCGCCGCCCCTTCCGATAACACAAAACCGCTACGATGGGCGCTGAACGGACAGCTGGCGCGCTGCGGATCCGACGCCTCCTTACTCAGTGCGCCCAGCACGTCAATGTTCCACACCGCGCAGTGGCTGGTGAGAGATTCTCCGGCGCCGGCCAGCATCATCTTTGCCCTGCCGCTGCGGATCACCTCGTAAGCGTCGCCAATAGCGATCGTCCCCGTCGCGCAGGCGGCAACCACCGTATTCTGGTAACCATTGAGTCCCCAGAACTGGCTGCATGCTGCGGTGGTGACGCTGGGCATCGAATAAAAACAGTTAAACGGTGAAGCGACGCCCGCGGCCGCAAACTCACTTTGCGCGTCGTAGCTTTCGTCCAGTCCTCCCCAGCCGGTTCCCATGATCACGCCGCAGTCGAGCGTGCAGTAGTATTCCTGCGGCGGCCTGACGCCAAAGGCCATCGTCATAGCCTGACGTGCCGCGCCAACGGTCAGCCGGGCAAAGCGCGGCAGCCGACGGCGAATCACTGCAGGAACACCTGCCAGGCTCGGCTCGTTATCCACCAGCCCGAGAAAATGGGTGTTGATATTCTGCGCCGTTTTATCGACGTAGCGATAGCCCAGACGGTTATCCATCATCGCCTGCCAGCTCTCATCAGCCGTCGCGCCAAGTGGGGTCACGGCGCCATACCCGGTAACGACGACCCGCTTAAATTCATTATTCGGCTTCATGTTGCATCATCCTGTATTGCGTTTCGCCACCCCCTTGCGCCAGCCAGAGCTGCAACGTGGCGTAGAGGTAGTCGTATTGGGTTTGTGCGAGGGCGTTCTCTAACGTCAACAGATCGTCCTGCGCGTTCAACAACGTCTGAAAATCCACGGCGCCCGCGCGATAGCGGCTTTCCGTCAGGGTTAAACGCCGCTGACTGAGGATCAGCGACTGGTGAAGTCGTGCGCGCTGTTCATCAGCACTCAGGCGGTTTTCCATCGCTTCATCCACTTCGGCGAGCGCGGCGTAGGCCGTCGAGCGAAAGGCGATTGCCGCCTGTTTTACCGCGAGATCCGCTTGCTTCACGGTGAGCTGTTGGGTGTTCCACTGGATAAACGGCAGCGCCAGCGTGCCGCCAATCGTGCGGATCGGATCGCGGAACCATTGGCTGAAGATTTGACTGCCGGCATTCAGTGAGGCATCAAGCGAAAGTGCGGGATAAAACTGCAGCCTTGAGGCGTCGTAACCCGCAAGGGCCGCGCGCAGACGCGACTCCGCTGCCTGAATGTCCGGCCGCTGCGCAATCACCCGTAGCGGTGTTTTTTGCGCAATCGGCACCTGCTGGTTTGCATCCAGCGCGGGTGATTCATCGGCATGCTGTTCTGCCGGTCTGTTGAGCAACAGCGCCAGCGCATTGCGCGTATTCTGACGTTGCTGAACCAGCGTTCGCCACTGATTCTCTCGTTCCAGCAGGGCCTGCTGCGCCTGCAACACATCGAGCTGGCCGACCTTCCCGGCGTTAAACCATGACGTCACCTGCTGCACGGTCTGTTGCGAAATCGCCAGACCGTCACGCTGATTGCGAATCTGCTGGTTATACAGTGCGATACGCCAGTACAACTGGGCGGTGGTGCCCATCGTGGTGAGTACCGTCGCGTGATAATCCTGCTCGCTCGCCACCGCTTCCCACTCGCTTTGCTCACGGGCCCGCGCCAGTTTTCCCCACAGATCCAGTTCCCAGCCGATGGTGATGCCGCTGCTGTAGTTTTCCTGCGCGGATGTTCCCCGGCGTGTGTTTTTGCTGTTACTGGCAGAACCGCTGACCGCCACATCGGGGGTCATATTGGTGTCAGTTAACCCTGCCGCCACACGCGCCTGTTGCACGGTGATGGCCGCCGCCGCGAGATCGTTATTGCTTTCCAGCACCTGTTCAATCACCCGCGACAGTCGGGGATCGCCAAAACGTTGCCAGCCGTATTCCGACACCGTGTCGGTAGCAGGCCCCCATTGGGTGGGCAAAGACAACAGCGGACGCTGGTAGTCGCTGCGGGTCAGTGAGCCACAACCCGCGAGCAATAAAAGTGCGAGCAACACAAGCAGTCTTTTCATTCGCGGGCCAGCGCCTCGGTTGGGTTGAGGCGAGCCGCCCTGCGCGCCGGAAAATAGCCAAACGTCAGGCCGATCAGGGCAGAAAACCCACAGGCCATCAGCACCGGAAACGCAGTGAACACCATTGAGAACGCATCGGTCGCAAGGGCGAAAAGATGCCCCGCCACCCACGAACCGAACACGCCCAACAGGCCGCCGAGGGCGCAGATCATCACGGCCTCAATCAGAAACTGGTTCATGATGTCCGAGGGACGCGCCCCCACCGACAAGCGGATGCCGATTTCATGCGTCCGCTCTGTCACCGACACCAGCATGATGTTCATCACTCCGACGCCGCCCACCAGCAGGGAGATCGCCGCAATGGCGGTAATCAACAACGACATCGAGTCAGAGGTCTTTTGCAACGCATTCGCCAGCTGATCGTCGGTCTGGATAAAAAAGTCCTTCCGGCCATGTTCCCGCAGCAGATGACGTTCCGCCCGCAGCGCCGCCTCATGCGGTTCCAGCCGCGGTTGAAAACGCAGAATCAACGATTCCAGCGGCTTTTCGCCGGTGAGTCGCTGCTGTAATGACGTATGCGGAACCCAGGCGGTCATAAACCCGCCCACCACTTTCGGGCCGGGTCGTGTCGCCACGCCGATCACCCGCCACGGCGCGCCGCCAATCTGGACTATCTCGTCAAGCGGATTTTCGCCACCGGGAAACAGCGTATCGCGCCCGGTCTCATCGAGAATCAACAGCGGTTCGCCTTCCGCGACGTCGCGTTCGGTAAAGCCATTTCCCTGCACAAAGCGCAGCCCTTGCAGGGCAAAAAAGTCCTGTGACACGCCGGAGAGCATCATGGAGGAGTCGAGCCCTTTGCGAACCGCGAGCGTTGTGCTGCTGACCACCGGCGAGACGCCCATGATCCACGGCAACGCCTGTAAACTGCGCACATCGTCCATCGACAATGCGCGCTCCATATCCGGGCGCTTGCTGCCCCACCCTGTGCCGGGATGGATCTCCAGCGTGGTACTTCCCAGTTTGCCAATCTCGCTCATGATCGCCTGCCGTGCGCCTTCGCCTACCGCCATCGAAGACACCACCGACGCAATGCCGATGATGATCCCCAACATGGAGAGAAACGCGCGCATCCGGTGTCCGAGCAGCGAACGCCAGGCCATGCGGACCGCTTCATGAAGACGGCGGCCCAGCGAGGCGCGTCCGTTATCCTGCTCCGGCAGCGTAATCGGCCGACGAACGGCGGCGTGCTGAACGTCGCGAATAATTCGCCCGTCGCTGATCTCAATCATTCGCTGCGCCTGCCGGGCAACGTCGCGGTCGTGGGTGACGATGATGACCGTGTGCCCAGCCGCATGCAGCTGATGCAGCACGTCCATTAGCGCCTTGCCGCTGACGCTATCGAGTGCGCCGGTGGGCTCATCCGCGAGGATGATATGCGCACCGTTGATCAGCGCCCGGCAGATGCTCACGCGCTGCTGTTGCCCCCCCGAAAGCTGGGCGGGGCGGTGCTGGAGTCGGTTTTCCAGGCCAAGCTGACGTGCAAGACGCTGGGTGCGTGCATTGCGCTCTTGCGCTGACATCGCTGTGTACAGCGCGGGAATGGCGATGTTCTCTTCCGCCGCCAGATACGGCATCAGGTGATAGCGCTGAAATATAAACCCCAGATAACGACTGCGCAGATCGGCCAGGTGCAGGCTGTCGGCATCATGTACCGGCGTTCCGTTGATCAACACCTCGCCGGAAGAAGGTTTGTCCAGGCAACCGATGATGTTCATCAGCGTGGACTTCCCCGAACCCGAAGCGCCCACAATCGCCACCATCTCACCGCTGTGGAGGGTCAGTGAAATGTCGCTCAGCACCGCAAGCGTCTCGCTTCCCGCGCGGAATGTCCGGCAAACCTGGCGTAAGACGATAATCGGTTCCATCCGCTATCCTCGCACCGTGTCCTGCGCCAGCACCACGCGATCGCCGACCTGCAATCCCTCCAGCACTTCGGCGTATTGCCGGTCATTTATCCCAATGCGGATGGTGCGGGTGCGCGTTTTCCCGTTTTCAACGGTCGTGATGGTGTAACGCTCGGTATCCAGCGCCTGCCCGAGCGCCGCGACCGGCACGCGCAATACGTTTTTTGCTTCGGCAATCTGAATAAAGACCTGCGCCGTCATTGACGTTTTGAGCTCGCGCTCAGCGTTAGGCACTTCAAAGGTACCGGTGTAGTACACCGCCATCGCCTGTTGATTACCGCCCATGCCGTTCTCGCCGGGCGCTTCCAGCGCTTCCTGCGGCGCAGGCTGCACGAAGCCCATCGTACTGACGTAGCGTTTATCCGGATTGGCGATGACATAAAAGCGCAGCGGCTGACCGGGACGGATTTTTTGCACGTCGGCTTCGGAGATACGCGTTTGCACCTGCATGGTGTCGAGGTTCGCCAACACCAGAATGGTCGGTGCCGTTTGCGAGGAGACGATGGTCTGCCCTTCCCGGGTGACGATACCCAGCACTTCGCCGTCGATGGGCGCCACAATGCGGGTATAGCTGAGATTGGCCTGCGCCGTTTTCACCGCCATCTCCGCCTGCACAATCTGCGCATCGCTCACGTCAATTTGCTGCACCTGCGCATCGTATTGCGCCTTCGCCTGCTCGTATTCACTGCGCACGGCAGAGCCGTCACGCAGCATCATGCGCTGGCGGTTCAGTTCCTGGCGATAACGTAACAGCGTCGCCTGCGCCGACAGCTTTTGCGCTTTAGCGCTGGCCAGTTGCGCGCGCGTGTTGTTGAGATCCGACTCCTGCAACGTGGGGTCAATTTCCGCCAGCAGTTGTCCTTTTTGCACCTTCTCGCCCTGGCGCACATACAGCTTGCGCAATTGTCCGTTGACCTGTGCACCAACGTTAACCTGCACCGCCGGTTTCAGAACCCCCGTCACCAGCACCACCTTTTCGATATCGCCCGTGCCAATGGTCTCCAGCGGTAAACTCTCCTGCGGCGAGGTCGAAGCCAGCGACGCCCAGGTGACACCGATCGCAACGGCCAGCGCTACTGCACCGCCGATCAGCAGCCAACGCGATTTCGGCGTCATACGTTGACCTCCAGCGGGCTGAGCGTGCCGTCGTTCAGTTGATAAACCCGCTGGAACCGCGACAGAATCGCGTCGCTGTGGGTGACCACAATCAGTGACTTACCGGCTTTCTGGCAATGAGCGTGAATCGTCTCCATGACAATGGCCGCGGTGTCGTCGTCAAGATTGGCGGTCGGTTCGTCAAGCAACAACACCGGACGCGAACTGTACAGCGCGCGCGCCAGCAATAACCGCTGACGCTGGCCGAGCGACAGCGCCGCATGGCTTTCGCGGATCAGGGCGTCGATACCGCCCGGTAATCCGCGTACCACCTCACCCAGCGCGAGGGATTCCAGCAATGCCTCAATCTGCCCACGGTCGCGTTCGCGGTAGTGCGCGTCGAACAACGTAATGTTTTCGCGAACCGAGGCGTTAAACAGAATATCCTCCTGACTTTGCAGGCAGACAAACTGCGCCAGTTGTTGCGAAGGGAGTGCCGAATCTGCGGCATAACAGCCCCCCGCCTGCGGAGAAAACAGGCCGGCAATCAGACGGAGTAAAGTGCTCTTACCCGCACCAGATTCACCGACAATTGCAATCTGATCGCCCGCGCGTAGCGACAGCGACACCGACGACAGCACCGGCCTGGCGGGATCGTAGCCATAGCACAACGACGCAAACGTCAGATCTGGCGCGGTATCGGTGGGAAGTTGCATCGCAAACGAAGCGGGCTTCGCCTCGTCTCGTGGCGCAAACAGCGCATGGGCGCGGGTGTCGATCACGTTCAATTGCGATTTCTGAATGATGGCGTAGAAGATACGCGTGACGTAGGAGGTGAATATTTGCCGCAGGAAGCTATAGGCAAAAAAATCGCCCAGTGAGATCAGTTTGCTGTGCACCATCGGCAGAACCACCAGCATAAACACCACCATCTCCAGGCTTCCGGTGAGCTGATACAGCCCCTCTTTCACCTGCTGATAGACCTTCTGGCGTTGCAGACACGAAAACAGATCGCGACTGAAACCGGCGAATTGTCCCTGGCGCTGCCCTTCCAGTCCGGCGGTTTTGACGGTCAAAATGCCCTGAATAGTCTCCATGAAAAAATCATTCAGGGTGGCGCTTTTCAGCTGCAATTGCTGGGTGAACCAGCGGTCTCGGATCACCGCCCAGACGCTGATGATCCCCATTACCGTGACGCCGACGGCGGAGATCGCCGCCAGCACGGGCGCAATCCAGAACATGATCGCCAGCGCGATCGTGCAGATCACCCAGTCGGAGCGCAGGCCGTTATCCAGCTCAATCTTTTGCAACAGGCCAATCTGCCAGGCCGTGAAGCGGCTGAAGATCTCCCCCGGCGCCCGTTTTTCGAAAAAACGCAGTGGGTTGTGGAGCAGGCGGGAAAACCCCACACCGCTGTGGATCAGCACAAAGCGTTTGATAAAGCGTTCGCTAATCACCCGCACGCCCAGCGCCATCAGTGAGGAGGCGACAAACGCCAGGATAAACCAGCCGTAGGGAAAGTCGCTGCTGGCCACGCTGGAAAAGGCCTGGTTGATGGCGTTGCTCACCATCGTCGGCATCAGAAATAGCGTCAGCGAGACGAGGAAGGTCAGCAGCATCAGCCGATAGATCCCCGGCACCGCCGCAGTTTCCTGCATGCTCATCGCGCGCGGCGCGCTCTGCGCGGTTGTCGACAACGGCAAATCAGGGTCTGCGGCAACGGCCTGCTCAGGTTCGACAATCAGGGCATAGCCGCTGATCTCCTGCTTAAGCGCGGCAAACGGTAACCACTGCTCACCAATCGCCGGGTTCATCACGCACACGTGGTTGCCTTTGCGCCAGGCCAGCAGGACATAGTGACTTGCACCATAATGCAAAATGGCCGGCAGCGGCAGGTCGCTCAGCTCATCGTGCTCAAACAGGACCGGCGTCGTCGCAATACCCAGCCGCGCCAGAATGCTCATCAGCGTATCCAGTGAGGTTCCGTGGTCAGAGGCCGGAAACCACTCGCGCAATGTTGCCAGCGAAACAGGCTGCCCCTGCGTCTGTGCCAGCATCGCCACGCACGCCAGGCCGCACTCGTTGGTCTCTTCCTGAAAGATCAGATTCGGGATCGTGGTCGTCATTTTTATCATCAGTGATTAATAAAGAAGAGAGAATGGCTGTGCCAAAGGAGCCACTCCTGCGGATATTCACGCAGCGTGGATTCAATAATGTCAGGCAGTTCGCGGGCGACATTCTGACTGCTCACCGGCGGACGAATATGAATGTGCAGACCGTTGTGGTAGCTGAGGTGATAAAACACCACCTGCGCCGCAATCACTCCGGAAAGGCGCACCACGCCATTGTGTAACTTCGCGCTGCGGCCGAATAAACGACACGGCAGTTTCGCCGCCAGCGCCCCTTCGGCCTGTAGGGTGTAGTCCGGCGAGATATCGGGAAAAATAATCATGTTCTGCCGTCCGGTAGCGACATCGGTGATGAGCTCCATCAGGCTGCCGGCCAGCGTTTTGTTCTGCTGATGGATGGAGCAATAGGAGAGGTCGATACCGCCCAGGGCACGGGTCTGCGCGTTGTAGAGTTCGGCGCTGGAAGAGACTACCACGCAGGCTTTACCCGGCGTGACGCAGGCACCGACCATCGCCGCCAGCACGTCCGACACCGTATGTAACGGCGCCAGAATGTAAGGAATGTTCTGCTGATGCAGCGGTGCGACTGCGGCATCAAGTTCTGCCGCACAGGCACGGATCTGCTGGAGTAGCGCCGGGTTTTGTCCCCATGTTGCGGCCTCTTCCAGCAGGCGGCGACGCACCGCGATCCAGGCCGCGTTCACCCGGCCGGTTTGCCCGATCAGGCAGCGGGTGTTTTCGTTTGCCACCGCATTGCGTAAGCGATAAGAGCGCCCCAGCAACCGCAGCGCGCAGAGTCCTTTCGCTACGGTCAGTAAAGCGGGCAGCGGTAGATAACGCACCATTTTTCGCAGCAGAATCAGTGTTCCCTGAGAAAAATTACGCTTCGCGTCATACAGCCAACCCGCACTGTTTTTAAAACTAAATACGCTCCAGATAATAAAAAATCTGACCACCGCGGTTATTTATCCTCTTTCAGCAATTGCAGCATGCGCTGCGCGAATTGAGGAAATTCACTGTCCTGGGCGACCACGTAGCGTTTATTGATAATAAACATCGGCGTCGCGTTAATATCATAATGCGCAGTAATGGCCGCCATCGTGCTGAGACGGTTTTTAACCGCGTCGCTCTGACGCAGAGTATTAAATTTATCCACATCAATATTGTTTTTTACCAGCCAGGCATTCAATGCCTTCTCATCGGTGAGGTCGACATTACGGGTAATAACGGCGTTATAGGCGCTGTCGCGAACGTTCTTTTCAATCCCCATCTCTTCCAGCGTGGCGAAAATCGGCGCGTAAGCCGCAAGACCGCTGTCCTCACTGGTAATATGAATCGCGGTAAATACACTGCCCGGCGGCAGGGTCCGGGAAAATTCCGCCAGATTTTCTTCGTTAGCCGCACAATAATGGCAACCGTAAGACATCACCTCGATAATACTGCGCGCGTCTTTAATCGGACTCTGTGCAATCTGTTCTGCACTGACTTCACGAAAAGCCTGTGTTTGTGAGTTATCCGTGGCAAAGGTATTAAAGACAAAAATGTGATAACAAAGTACCGTCATCAACGAAGAGATGACGATCAAACACAGCGAATAGCTGATAATAGTGATGCGTTTAAATTGGGTTGCCATAGTATTCTCGCAGCGGAAAAAATAAACCTGGAGGTGCGGGTACCTCCAGGCTATAGCCAATTAGTAGCGGTTCGGAACCCCACCACACTTGCTGGCGTTCGCATCTTTCATTGACGTGGTCGTACCGTGCTTATCCGTGCAGGTTGTCAGTTCCTTACAGGAGGTTACACCACCAATGGTGACGTTCTGATACGTGGTTTCGCAGGTTTTACAGGTTCCGCCCACCACGTTAGCCACTTCGATCGCAGTTAATTTTTTCATCTCTGTTTTCCTTACTTAGGGTTTAATGGGGTGCAATCACTTGCACCGATCGCTCGGCAAATACCACTGCCGAAAAGACAGTTCACGGGTCACACGGCATAATTCCCTTGAACACCGTGAATAACGCAATGTTGTTTCTAATATTCAGTCGTTTCATTAAGTGCCGCTTGATATAGCTCAGGCGTCGAACATCGATATTCACTTCACCGGAAATTTGCGACAGCGATTTCCCTTTGAATATCTCTTCCATCAGCCACCATTCATTGCCGGAAATCGTATAATTCATTTCCCGGTGGTGCAGTCTTCTGCGGGTGTAATTCACTAATGAATAGCTAAAGCAGCATCCCTGGCGTCGTTGGTCCAATAATTCCTGAAAAAAAGGGGTGATATTGGCGAGATTCTCGCTTTTCAATAACCAGTGCGCGTTTGGCAACAGCGCATACAACGTGAAAAAAAGCGGCATGTTGTGCTCGCTTAATAAAATGATCAGATTCTTGTTTTCACGCTGATAGAAATTATTCATGAGCTGCAGCGCACGAATCCGCTCATGCGGCAGGCTGTCCAAATCGCAGAGGATCCACAGGCGGCAGTCATCATTCACGCGAGTCTGTAACTGCTTAATCAATTGCGTGTAATCATCCGTTAAGGAATATAAAACATCCGTTTTCTCCGCGAGCAAACTGGCAATCACTGTTTTGATTCCTTGCGAAAAAAAGAGATCTTTGTTGTAAAGAAAACACTGATACACCATGCCTCAATATCCTTTTGATGACGCTACTGATAGTTCAATGTGTAGTTCGCTGTGGCGGTAAAAGGTCCGGTGGTCAGGGTGCCATTTGCTAAGGCATCCGGCTCAGCCTCCACAAATGCCTGGAAGTTAAGCCGTAAAGTGGTGTCGCTGATCGCGGCCGGACGGGTCGCCACATTCAGGCGCACAGGCGTATCGTCTTCCTCCAGAAGACCGATCCCCACGCCACCCGCATTGCCCGGTGATGTGGCGCTGATCGCCAGTCGGTCCGCCAGATTGCCATTGGCAATACCGCTGAACGTCACCGTCACGGAATCAAAGACGCTCGGCGTGCAATCCTCTAATTTGATCGTGAACGGAACCGGCACTGTTTTTCCGTTGATATACAGTGATTTGGTCGATACTTTCCCGAAATCGACTGGCACCCGCTCTGAATCAGGCGCAATGCTGCACGGGTAGGCCATCACCACGCCGGTAAAACTGAGATCGCCACCCAGCAACTCCCCCAGCGCCCACACCGGGGCCGGAGCGAGCGTCGTCAATAAACCGGCAAAGACCATTGTTATGCGATGCATATTCCCTCCTTACTGGAATTCAGCCACAACCGTTGCAGATGCATGGAACTCACCTTCCGGAATGACGGAGGTGGTATATTTCGCCACCGGCGCGGCAGTCAGGTTCCAGTCGCCTTCGTTATTGGCAAACCCCGGCACGTTATAGAAGGTGTTGGGCGCCACCGGATTCCCCTGACGATCGCGCAGCGCAATGCCCAGCTCGGAACGATCCGTTGTCCCCTGCGTACTCAGGTATTTACCATCGTCAAACGCAGGATTAGCCTGCTGGATCCCCAATTTGATATTCAGTGCCCCCTGGGCAAAGCTGCCGCCCTCGCACTTCACATGAATCGGCACGTTTTGGCTGTAATTGATGCCATTCAGCCGGCTACCGATCCCCGGTATGTTGCCGAAGTCAACGACGATCGGCGTCCCCTGATTGACGATACATTTATCCGGCACGGTGATGACACCGGAAGCGATGGTGATGCGGGAAAGCGGTGTTTGTCCCATTGCGCCCGGCCCCAGGCGGCCAAAAAGCTTTGCAATCTCAGATCCTTGCAGGTTCACCCCGTTGATAATCGGTTTGGTGATCATAAAGGTCACCTTCCCCTTTGCACCGGAGGTAAACTGGTTGTCAAGGATCGTGCTGGGCGGGTTACAGTAGTTCTGATTGGCGTCGTTTGAGATGTTATCAAACGGTACTGTTTTATAATCTTGCAGATTCCCGCCAATGTAGATCTCAATTTTAACGTCCATGTAGTCATTGAGTTTGAGGTAACCCGGCGTCATTCCGGACTGCGTCAACGTCGCCTGCGACATGTAATACACCGGCTGATCCACCATTGACTGTGTACAGTACGCACGCCCCTGGAACATCCCTGCCAGATTAAACTCGTCAGTAATGGTCGCCCCTGCCTGGTTGGAGGTAATATCATGATTGCTGATATTAATCAGATAGTCATAGGTCCCATTCACCGGTTCAATTTCACCGTTCAGTGCGGACCACGCCGCGCCCGGTAAGCCGAGCGTGCTAAGTGCCAGTAAGACCGGCCATTTGCGGCGGAACAGGCCTGACAGTTTCATTACAAGTACTCCATCTTCAGGCGGACCAGGCTGCTAAAGTCACCCGCGCTTACATGCAAACCCGTGGATTCCAGCGCCGCCATAAAATTCAGTTCACTATCACCAGAGTTCACCAGCCAGGGCGCATGGGTCTGCCCGACATCCAGCGCATTCCCGTTTTTATCGAGCAGGCGCACGCCGGCTCCCTGGGTCGTACCGCTGGTGCGTAATAGCTGGCCGTTATTAAGATCGGATTCACCAACGAACGTCAGTTGCACCGCTTGCTCCCCGGTGCTGTAGGCACGCCAGTCATTCCCGGTGGTTCTGGACGCCAGACTCCCTCGCGACTGCGACGCCCCTTTCAGGCAGTCCTTCAGATACAATTTGAAGCGTACCGGCTCGCTGCGATCGCCCGCCTGGCGAAAATTCTGCGCGCTGATCTCGCCCATCTCGACGTCCTGAATACGCCCTTGTGTCATCAGCACACAGGGGGAGGCAAACACGGTGCCGTGAAACCGGACAATGCCGCTATCTTCGCTGACATGTTCCTGAGCGCTATGCTGTGGCTGCGCCGGCACATCCGCCCCGCACTGAAACGCCACGCCCATCGCAAGGAGGGCCACCGTGAATAAAGGATTTTGCATTGTCAGGTTCCTCCTGGTTAGCCCTGTTGCGCCGGTGGAAGCGCTTTGCAGGTGTTGCCATCGCAACGAAACTTCAGCTCCGGGTGTCCGCCATAGTCGTTCACGTACATCATGGAAAACTGGCTGACATTTCCGTCCGTTACCGCAAACTGCTGGCTCGATTTGGGCGCGATCATGATTCCCGGGAATTGGGTGATCTTCTGTCCGGCCCCTTTGGACAACCCAAGGATCGTGACGTAGTAAGGCGTTGGATTCTGTACCGTCATCTGGTTGCCGTTTTTCTGGAACACCACCTGGTCCTGCCAGATTTCACTCCGGGTCTTCGGGATCACCGCCGCCGGGCGGTAAAACAGCTTGATACGCGACTGCATGGCCAGTTGCAGCGTATTCGGTTTATCCGGCTTCGGCGGGATCTCCCGGACATTGAGGTAGAACAGGCTTTCTCTGTCCTGCGGCAGCTTTTCGATCCCGGCGGTTTTGGTGACGCGCGCGATCCCTTTTTGCCCCCCGTTGATTCGCTGTAGCGGCGGTAACACAATCAGCGGCGAGGTAATCTTGTTGCCCTTTTCATCCTCGACCCACGACTGGGCGAGGAAGGGAATATCCGGGCTGGTATTGGACAGATTGGCGCTCGATGAGGCCTCTTTCTCCGTAATAATGACGCGGGTCCGATCCAGAGAGACCCCCGCCTGCGCGTAGCCGCCAATCATGCTCAGCGCCCACGCCGCCATCAGATATCCGCTATGTCTTTTCTTGCTCATTTTTGGCCTTTTATTACAGTGAGATAACTCGTTCTGTCGGGATTAACGACACGGCAGAAGCGTGTTCGCCGATCCGTTGTTTGCGCCTGGCGGGATCGTCACCTGACATTGCTGTTTACCGCCCCACATCACGTTCAGCGTTTCGTTCGCATTGACCCCCGCAAGCCAGGCTTGCCCGTCTTCCAGCACCATCGCGACGCTTACGCCATCGGTGTTGTAAATTTCCGCGCCGAATGGCGGGACGCTGCCATCCGTGAGGCGTAGCGTCCCCATCATCTTCATCCCCTTCGCCATACCGAAGGCCTGATAGCCAATTGCGCCTTCCGTCAGGGTTGTCGTGCTGATGGCTTTTGACGGTTCGATGTCGCTGTCCATCGCATCCACATCCACGCGGGTGTCAAAACTGTTGTAGCTCACCACATCCGGCACCACGGCAATGCCGTAGCCGTTAGTCCGCGACTTCTTGCCGTTAAGCGGCACGCCGCCAATGCCATTGGTATCCACCATGACGCGCGCCGTGTTGATCGTTGCGCCGCTGTTATGCATCGCGGCACCGTGGCGGGTTGCCGTGAAGCCACCGCGCAGGGTCGTGCTCAGCGCCATGTACTGGCTCTGCTGATAGCTGGCATTGGTATTGATTTCCGCCAGTTGCGAACGATGCTGGTAATAGCCGTCAACGCTGGCGTTACCGCTCTGGCTGGCACCGGCACGAATACGCCACAAGTTGTTGTAATCACTGTTGTCGGTGTAGGACGCCATCGGACTGGTTTTGCCGTTGTTGGTCTGGATATCCAGACCCGCCCATTTGTTGTCGCCAATCGGCACCGACAGCGAGAAGGAGATCGAATCGTCTTTGCGCCCTTTGTAATCGGTACGGTAAGCGGAAAGGTTGGCGGTGATACCGTTGATGTCGCCAATGCGGAAGGCGCGCCCCACCGACATGCCGTAACGATCCTGGCTACGCTTATCCCAGTAGTTCTGGTGCGTCCAGGTCAGGAAGACGGTCGTCGCCTTCCCTGCTTCGCCAGCCCAGAAGGTTTTATTCCCGGTGATGGTATAGAGCTCTTTTTCACGCCCGATGTGGTCGTATCCCTGATAGCGTTCATCGAGATACTGCGCCATTGTGCGGAAGTCTTCCTGCGAGAAGCGGTAGCCCGCAAAGGTAATAGAGCTGTTGTATTCGTCGAAGGTTTTCGCGTAGCTCAGCTTGTAAGAGGTTCCTTTCAGCCGGTTGCCGTCTGGCTCACGGCTCCACGACTCGGTGGCGTCAATGGAAATAGCGCCAAACGCATAGAGATCGCGCCCGATACCCAACGACGCCGCGGTGTACTCTTCACCTGAAGACTGTAAGCCGCCATACAGCGACCACGCGTTACTGACCCCCCAGGAGAAATCGCCGGAAAGGAACGTTGGGCCCTGCATTTTATGGTTGTAACGGGACGGCGTACCGCCTGAGATGTTGTAACGAACGTAGCCCGGACGCGTGAGATACGGAATATTGGCGGTGTTCACCTGGAAAGTGGAGACCGAGCCGTCCTGTTCTTCGACGCGTACATCGAGCGTGCCGCGCACTGAACTGCGCAAATCCTGAATGTTGAACGGCCCGGCGGGTACGGTCGTTTCATAGATGACGCGCCCACTCTGGCTGACGGTCACTTTGGCGTTGGTACGGGCGATACCATGAATTTCAGGGGCATAGCCCTGTAACGCCGGTGGCAGCATCCGCTCATCGCTGGCAAGGTTGACCCCGGTAAAACGCACGGTATCGAAAACCTGCGAATTCAGGTAGATCTCACCCAGCGTCAGTTTCGCCGCCATCATCGGCAAAGGACGGTAGGCGTAGATCTGATTCCAGTCGAAATCGAATTGATGGTTCTGGCTGTAATAGCTGGTCTGATATTCACCGCGCACACGCCAGCCGCCGATGTTCGCGCCCGCCTGGCCATAGCCTGAAACCGCGCTGTAGTTTTCCTGGCCGTTAAACTGGCGGGTGAGTTGCCCGTTGAGGCTGTAATCAAACAGAAGACCCGCGATCCCTTCATCCCAGCGCTCAGGCGGCGTCCAGTTCGGATCGTTATACTTCATCCACGCCTGCGGCACGGTAATTTCAAGCACGCCGGCATAGTTGCTTAATTTCGCCCCTGGCAGACTTTGCAGGGAATAGCAGTTCTCATAGAGCTGGGTGACCTGCGCGCGGGCCTCATCTTTCAGCGCCAGTTTGTCCAGCAGGTCGCCGCTGATGCACGGCAGCGTGCGCTTGCCTTCAGGAGCCTCGATATAACGAATTTTCTCCTGACCGACCGGCTGACCGTTAATACGGATATCCAACAAATAATCACCAGGCGTGACATAGTTGTCGGTTGCAAAACGCGACAGATCAATCTGCGTGCGCTCCGCTGCATCCAGGACATCGGTATTAAACTCAACGCTCTCCTCAGCACTGGTTGTCGCGGCATAGCAGCTATTCATTACCAGAAGAGCAATCATCGTTATAGGGGTTTTTATTTTTACCGACATGATTTTCATCCCGAATAAATCCGTTAAAAACGTCCTGCTTCCTGCCAGGTTATTGTTATGCTGTTAGTGGTAATCCATAAAAAACTGCGCAACGGCAGTAAACTCGCCCGCTTTTATATATTTTTGAACCGGTACCAGCGATGCGGAAAATTTTAAAACGTTATCGGTCTCGCTCAGTTCATATTCCTGAGAGGGTTGACCCAGCGTTAATATTTCACCCTGACTGTCACGTAGACGAATACCAAAGCCATCGGCGTCACCACTGACTAATAATGTGGTGGGATCGGATGCCGCCGCATTGCCCATAAAAGTGACCGAAGCATAAGGATAAAGTGAACCATCGTTGCCTCGTTTCACCACGGAACATCCTGTCAGGCGTATCAACACTGGCCGCGTAATATTGCCTTCATCATTACGATTAATCAGGCTGGCAGAAACATTACCAAACTCAACCTCTATATCCCGACTGTTCGGGTCAAGGCTGCATGCCGCCTCAATCAGTTCACCGCTCATGGCTAATTTACCCGGCGTGACGGTGGATGCTGAAACCGAAGCCGACCCGACCAGAGCGCAAAAATAGACGGCAATGAGGAGCGTATTGTTTATTTTCACTTTGTCCCTCCCTGGTCTACGGTGGAGAAAGTGCGGGAACACGCCCCGCACTCATCACTTCAGGTCAATTACTGGTACGCAATCTCGAAGTTCACGGTGGACTGGAAGGAACCAGCAGCCACGGTTGCGCTTGCGCTTTCTGCTTTCACATAGGCCACAAACGGAATGGTGTTGGTGCCATTAACCAGCTGGACAGGTGTTGTTGCAGTGCCCCACACCACATCCTGGCTGGCGCTGTCACGCAGGCCGATACCCGCACCAGACGCGGTGCCTGAAGTAAAGGCCGCCAGAGTGGCGTCAGTTGGGTTGGTGCTGGTCGGGGTGTAAGTCACTTCTGCAGTTTGCGCTACCGTGATGTCGCAGTGCTGCAGTTCGATGTTCTGGTGTACGTTTCCGGCGCGAGCACCGTTAGCCAGTGCAGAAACAGGAATCTGACCAAAATCAACGGTCACCGGGCTTGAACCTGGTGCCAGACCACAGGCGGTATTTACCAGTTCACCCTGGAATTCAATCACACCGTTCGTTGTGTCAGCTAAAACAGACATAGAACCCAGAGCGGCGCTGAACGCAACAGCCATAGCAACTTTATTCATTTTCATAACAATTTCCTGTTTGTACCAATATCCTGAGAAATAAAGAGTCATCACGTCGCATTCGTTATTTCGTCCTGCTGTAATCAACTCTTGGTTTTGTTCTGGAAATGTCCTGGCAATAATTAAAAATGCAATAATATTAATTACCACCACTCCTTTGAACTGATGAAAATGCTACCAAATCAAAATTTCCACACAAAGCACTACATTTGCTGTGGGATAGATACGCATTGTTAACTCGCAGGGAAAGGAAAGGTGGATTTATATCTCGCGAAGTGGTGTGATAAATCCGAAATACATGACGGGTTTTAGCGGATATAGAATTCAAAAGCGGAGAAGAGATTAGGATAATTCCCGATAATACCGGAAATAAAATAATGATTCAGTAAATTATTGGAATAGTTAAGGTGAAAATATCAACAGTAGAGCTCAAAGATGTTCCTTCCCGTCGTTTTGACAAGCCTGAAGCAAACTTAGCCAGTCGTCGGGTGGATTTCCCTCATCGAGCATTTTCCCGAAAATCTTATAGGCATCGGTCTTGCTGCCGTAGGTGCGCAATGGCCCTTCATCATTCACCCATGCGATGACAATGATCTTACTCTCGAGACTATAACGGAAAAATAAGCGATACCGTCCTCCACCAAACTTCGCTCTCGACCAGTCTGTATAAGCTTTCCCTATACTGTCACCAGGCCGGTAAACAGAAGCTCGGGGTTCGTGGGTAATGTTGGCAATGGATTTCAATAAATGCGCCAGCACCTTGGTCTCTTTCTTCTTCTGGAAAACAATGGGATCTGGAAACCTGTGCTTAAGGTCTTCAACACGTGCGACCAGCGCGTTGTATTGATCGATAAAACAGGGATGAGCGTAGATCGTCCACCCGTTCAGCCATGTGGGAAAATCCATTTTTTCAGTCTTCGTCGCTGATTTCATCATCAAGATTGACGTCGATACCATCAACCAGTTCATAGCCACGGGATAAATCCAGCTTCTTCAGCGTTTGTGGGTTATTCGCCACATCCTGTGATAAGAAGTCCAGGAATGATCGCATCACACCGTCCTCCGTTGCTTCACTGTATTTTGAAAGCAGTACTTCACCCGTGGAAAGCAATGTGTAATGAATACGATCACCACTGCGAAGATGTAAAGCGTCCCTGATCGACGCAGGGATAGTCGTTTGATGTCGTTCCGTCAATTTAGAATCCGCTTCAATGGCAATGTCTTCAGATCGAACATAGGCGAACATATTTATCCCTTTGCGTTACTGTGTACAAATTTTAAACGCATTGTAGGCTCGCCAGAAAAACAATGCAAACGCATTGCAATGTAGTTGCATTGTTAGCAAAGAACTCACGGAGCTGAACGTTACACTCAGAAACTCGCAATGACAAAGGATTCAAAGCCTATAAAGGAGGAAAAGATCAAAACGGGAAGCCGTCTCGCAAATCCGGGCGGAAGGATTATTTCAGACTGACGGCATCAACATGACACTGTACCCGGCATTCACCGCAGCCGGTACAACGCTCGCTGTCCAGCACAGGGATCCCCGTCGCGCCGAGGGTACAGGCCAGTTCGGGGCATGCCTCAACACACTGGTTACACGAGCGCACTGGATTAACGCAGGCAGCGCTGAACGTTGGCCGCAGGCCTGTATCAAAACGCGCCTGTACGCACAGCGCGTCACTCGGGCATGCGGCAATGCACGCCCCACAGCCATCGCAACTGGCATAATCAATAGCCAGTTGCGGGTAGCCGTCTTCGTGACGGGTCAGAATCCCCATCGGGCATGCATCGATACACTGGTTGCAGCGGGTACATTGCGCGATGAACTGCGCATCAGGCACGGCTCCCGGCGGCAACGAATGCGCAAGTTGAGGCACCGATACCCCCTCCGGCGCAGTGTGCTTTGCCGCACTGACAAACGCGCGAAACAGCCCACGCCGACTGACGTGCCGATGCGTCATCAGCGCCTGATAATATTTCTCTGACTTGTTCATCCGAAGTACAGCCGTTTCACCGCAGGTTGTAGCGCGCGTTGCTGCTCCATCTCCTGCAGATAACACGCCGTTACGGCGGCAAGACGCGCATAGAACGGGCTCACCGCGCTGTCCTGCACGCGTTCCAGATAGCGATATCCCCACGGCAGCAGATGCACTGCGAATAATTGATTTACCGCCGCGTCTTTACCGGCCTCCAGCAGCGCACTACTGGCTAACAGCATCAGGCCAAACTGATCTTCGGGTTCGCTCTGGCGCGAGTCAAATGCCATTCCCTGCGACTGTAAAAACGCGCGGTATTCCGCGGTGGTATCGCCCATCAGCAGATTATCGCGCTCCAGCCAGACGGAACCCCATGGCGGCGCGGGCATATCCCCTTGCCCTTCGAACAGCACGGAAAATTGCCACGCCAGTTCTTCATCATCCGGCAGCGGCCAGTCAGCACACAGCCTGGCAATCTGCACCGGATCGCGCCACGGATACAGATCGGGCAGCATGGGCAGACTGTCGAACAGCGCTTTCACCTCCGGTCGTCCGGGAGAGTAATAAAACAGTGCACCGAGGATCCTCGGTAATACAGCATCGGGGGTCATCTCTGGCTCCTCCTGAAAACAGAGCGGCCGAAGCCGCTCACAGGTTACATCGGTAACGTCCACAGATTGTAGAACGCAATCCTGCCCACTAGCTCAGCCACGATGACGACCACGGCGGTCATCGCCAGAACCGTGACACTGGACTTCAACCGCGCCCAGGTCACCACCCCAACAATGCCTAGCGCCAGCAGCGCCGCTTGTGCGGTAAACCAACTGGTTTGCGCCGCCGTTAACGCGTCGTCCGCACTCATCAGCGTCGACACATACCCCGGTCGCAGGCAGAAACTTACGAGTATCGCCAGTACGCTCACCAACAGGCCCAGACGCAGCCCGAACAGCCCGGCCAGAATGCCGCCGCCAATCAGCGGCGTCAGCACCATCATCACCGTCGTATACGAGGTGCGCCAGGTAACCACCGTCGGCAACTGGTAGATTTGCGGGATCGCCAGAATAAAGACCACGCCCACCACCGCCGCCAGCCATACCAGCGCTTTACACAGCGCAGTCGCGCCACGGTTAAGCAGCAGACCGAGAGAACCCAGCCCGCCAAGCGTGGCAAACACTGCCGACAGTACAATTTCGTTGCTCATCGGCGAATGACCCACGCGCAGCAGCATATTCAGCGCACGCAGCGGTTGTCCGACGTGGATTACCCCCAGCAGCACCCCAACCCCAAACAGACACATGACACAGAACAGGCCGACGGCCATCCGCCGCGCCTCGATCTGCCCCAGGGTGCCGCCAATCAGCAGCAGAATAAATGCCCCCACTGCGCTTTGGGTAAAGACGGTAAAAAAGACCAGCGGTAACTCATGCATGGCGCACCTCCCCCATGTTCATAATGGCCCCTTCCTTATCGCCCGTAGGTTTGGCCTTCGGATGCGGCTTAATGATGAGGTTAGGATGGGTAAACGACGCGGCGGGTAGTGGCGCAATTTCGTTCTCGCTACCGTATTTCGCG
This sequence comes from Citrobacter sp. CFNIH10, assembly GCF_002934585.1. Lineage (NCBI taxonomy): Bacteria > Pseudomonadati > Pseudomonadota > Gammaproteobacteria > Enterobacterales > Enterobacteriaceae > Citrobacter > Citrobacter sp. CFNIH10. The sequence continues at coordinate 1,831,659 of NZ_CP026216.1, read as the reverse complement.
CGCAGTTCATCGATTGGGCCGAAATCCAGCGCTCGCTGTGGGCAAGAATCCACACAGATGGGGCGCAGATTCTGCTCCAGTCGGTCGAGACAGCCGTCGCATTTGCGCATGACTTTGGCCTTAGCATCAAACTGCGGCGCGCCATACGGGCAGCGCATCTCGCAATAGCGGCAGCCCACGCAGATACTGTCATCGACCAGCACCAGACCGTCTTCTTCACGCTTGTGCATCGCGCCGGTCGGGCAGCCTGATACGCAGACTGGCTCATCACAGTGGTTACAGGCGATAGAGAGGTAGTAGGTAAAGGTGTCGTTGTGCCAGCTTTCTCCTTCTTTCACCCAGCTTCCGCCGCCGTATTCATAGACCCGGCGGAATTTCGGGCCGACGTCCAGATCTTTATTATCCTTACAGCTGACCTGGCAGGTTTTACAGCCCGAGCAGCGCGAGGAGTCAACATAAAAGCCATACTGTTTCATTGCGGATCACTCCTTAAGCGCGTTTGATTTCAACCAGGTTGGTATGCTGCGGGTTCCCTTTCGCCAACGGCGACGGCAGATGACTGGTCAGGGTATTGATGCACCCGCCAACGTCCACACCGTTGCTATCCAGACGAGTCCACGCCCCCTGTGGCATCGCCACCACACCCGGCAGAATCCGCTGGGTCACCTTGCAGGGAATCGCCACCACGCCGCGATCGTTGAACACATGCACCAGATCGCCAGAGTTCAACTGGCGTGCGCTGGCATCTATCGGGTTGATCCACACTTCATCCGGTACCGCTTCATGCAGCATCAACACGTTGGTATAGGTTGAGTGGGTATGGCCTTTGGTGTGAAAACCGCTTAACTGCAGCGGATACTTCGCGGTCAGCGCTTTGTTCAGATGCGACTCTGTCACCGCGCAGAACTCCGGTACCGCCGGGATGCGATCGCCTTCCGGCAGCGTCCACGCTTTCGCGAGATCGGCCAGCGCCTGCGAGTAGATCTCAATCTTGCCGGATGGCGTGGTCAGCGGATTGGCCACGGCATCGGCACGGAAATCAGCAAACGCCAGGCTCTGTTTGTCGGTTGCGATGCGCTGGTCAACGACCCCCATCTCTTTCGCCACCGACCATTCCGGCAGGTACGGACGTTTCTCGCGGATCTGCTGATAGTGCATTTCTGCCCACTGCGCCTGTGTCCGCCCTTCGGTGTACTGCTCACGCAGCCCCAGATGCCCGGCGATATCAGCACAAATATCGTAGGTGCTACGTACTTCCCACATCGGCGTGACCGTTTTCTGCAAGGCGATCATGTAGTTGTGAGACCCCGTGGCATAGGAGCTGTCCACCAGATCTTCCGCTTCGAGATAGCTGGTTTCCGGCAGCAGGAGATCGGCGTACTTCGCGCTCGGCGTCATGTGGTTTTCAATGACGATAATGGTTTCGCACAAACTTTCATCCGCGAGAATTTTGCGCGTGCGGTTGGTTTCACCGTGCTGATTCAGCAGCGTGTTACCGGCCTAGTTGAAGAACAGCTTGATGCCGGTTTTCAGTTTATCCGCCCCCTTCACCCCCATCGTGGTGGCCGTCATCATTTCCGGGCGTTGAATCGCATCCGTCCACAGATAGCACGGAATGGAGGTCTTGATCGGGTTGGTCAAAATCGGTAACAGCGGTACGCCATACGGGGTGCCATAAGGCCAGTTACCGTTATTGGTGCCCGGCAGGCCAAAGTGGCCCGTCAGTGCGGGTAACGTCTGAATGGCGCGCACGGTTTGCTCGCCGTTAGCGTGACGCTGCGGCCCCCAGCCCTGACAAATGTAACAGGCACGAGCCGAAGCGATTTCGCGCGCCAGTTGGCGAATGCGCGTCGCCGGAAGCCCCGTGATCTCCGCCGCCCATTCCGGCGTTTTAGCGATACCGTCATCACCTTTACCAATCACGTAGTCTTTATAGCTGGCATTCGGCGCAGCGCCTTCAGGCAGCGTGCTGCTGTCATAGCCCACGCAGTACTTATTCACCTCGGCTTCATTGATCAACTGTTCGGTAATCAACGTATGGGCGATACCAGCCACCAACGCGGCATCGGTCGTCGGGCGAATCGGCAGCCACTCGGCATGCTCGGTAACTACCGAGTCGGTATAACGCGGATCGATAATAATCACCCGCGCTTTCGAGGCTTCCAGCGCACGACGTAACTCTTCCACCTGTCCGCCGCCAGACATGCGCGTTTCAGACAAATTCAGACCAAACAGCACCACCAGATCGGAATGCGCAATTTGCGTAAAGTGACTTCCGACATACACGCCGTGAGTATAGGGCGTTGCGGTGGCAATTTGCGCCGTGGAATAGGTGTTATGATAATTTAAATAGCCGCCGGTAAGATTTAGCAGACGTTTCCAGGCAGGCGTGCCCTGGGTATGATAATAAGCGCCCGACTGATAATTATAATAAATTGCCTCACGGCCATATTTTTCCGTCACGCGTTTTAATTCTGCAGCGATAAATGCTGTCGCTTCGTCCCAGGAAATACGTTTGAATTTCCCTTCGCCACGTTTACCTACGCGTTTCATCGGATATTTAATCCGGTCCGGACTATATACCCGCCAGCGACTGGAACGACCGCGCAAACACGGACGAATCTGATGTTCGCCAAATACCGCGTCGTCTTTTGCGTCTTCCGGTTCAATACGCACGATGCGGTCATCTTTAACGATCACTTTCAGCGGGCAACGGCTGCCACAGTTGACCAGGCAGGCACTGTGGCGAACGGTTTCGCCATTGCCGCCTTGCGCAGGAGCGTCGGTCATTTCAGCCTGCGCGGTGGTAGAGAAAGGCAACGTAATCGCGTTACTGAGTGCAACAGCGGCACCTATTTTTGCGGTGCCTGTCACCGCATCCCGTCGGGACAGCGTTGTGTTTAGCCACTTTTTTATTTCCATCTTTTTTTCTCACATTGCATCCATAGTTATTATTAATAAGTAATCATATAGGGCTAAACACGGCTGATGGTTGATTATGATCAAACGCGCTTTTATGGAAAAATAAAGTGGTAAAACCATGACACTCTTATCATTTTTCATCTGATAAAAAGCAGTGATTTAACTGAAGATGACATTTTTAGAAACATATAAGAGATAAAAACAGAACAACAGCATAATCATTGTATAGTTAATTATATTGCGATTATATATTCCGTCAGGCAAGCGCAATAAAATTCTTATTTTTGGAACGTATGCCAAAAAGAGTATTCCTGGTCAAAATGAATATTCCTGGCGTTCAGGAACATATTACTTTTTATGCTAATTTAGCAATAATATGATTTTTTGTTATACAAAAAGAAGAAAGCCTTCTGCGTGAACTGAGTTCTTAACGTAAACGGGCTATACTGTTTCATCATCCCCATAGCCAGACTGAATCATGATCGTATCCGGACGCCATCCCTCTCTGCGCCTGTCGCTGGCAGGACTCCTGACGCTGACACTGTTTGGAAGCGGCTATACCCTGCATCTGCACTGGGGGGCGTTTATTCAGTGGTGTCTGGCGACGCAAATCACCCTGCATCGCTATCTGGTGATGTATCTGCTGCAGTTGAATAATCATCAGTACAGCGGCGGTTTCTGGTTACTGACGGGGGCGTTTCTGTACGGCGTACTGCATGCCATCGGACCGGGACACGGAAAGTTCATCGTGACGACCTATCTGAGTACCAATAAGGAAAGCCTGCTGGCTGCTCGGGTCGTGCCTTTTATTGGCAGCCTGATGCAAGGAGTCAGTGCGATCCTGTTTGTGTTTATCCTCGCGATTGGCTTTAACCTGGCAGCCGGCGATTTAAGCACCAGCCGATGGTACGTTGAAAAAATCAGCGCTGTGCTGATCGCCGGATTCGGCGCGTTTCTCATTTATCAGGCACTTAAATCCATACGCCCGATAACCTTCACCCGATTTACTCCCTTGCGCAGCCATGACGAGAAGTGCGGCTGCGGGCATCACGGCGTCGGGCAGACGCTGGTGGACGGTAACTGGAAAACCCGGCTGGGGGTGATTCTCGCCATCGGTGCCCGACCATGCAGCGGGGCAATCATGATCCTGCTGTTTTCCAATGCTCTCGGTATCGTCACCTGGGGCATTGCAGCGGTGATGACCATGTCCTTTGGCACTGCGCTGTCGATCATGGGCCTGTCTCTGGCGGTACGTTATGCCCGAAATCAGACACTCACATGGTTCGGTACAGGACATCCCGCTCTGAAATGGCTTGCGCCTGCAGCGAAAATAGTCGGCGGTGTGGTGCTGATCCTGTTTGCCACAATTCTGTTCTTAACGGTGATCCCGATTAGCGCCAACGGCGATTATATTGCCGCAGGTTGCTGACCCGACCTGCGTAATAATTATCCGATAATGGGACACCTGCCCCAGTGAATTTCCCTGCCACCTTTGAATTACGCGTCCCAATAGGGATAATATCCACACGAACTGTGAACCCGGGACCACCATGAGACACTCCCTGCCTTGTCGCAAGCTACGTGAACGGCCGATGAAACTCGGTACGACGGTGATACTGATGGTCAGCGCCGTGTTGTTTTCTGTCTTGCTGGTCGTCCATCTGTTCTACTTCTCACAAATCAGCCACATGACGCGTGATGCGCTGGCAGACAAAGCGCTGGCCGTTGCCCGGACGCTGGCAGACTCGCCGGAGATCCGTGCGGGGTTGATGAAAAAACCCGAGGATAGCGGGATTCAGGCGATTGCCGAAGCGGTGCGCAAGCGAAACGATATGCTGTTCATTGTTGTCACCGACATGAAAAGCCTGCGTTATTCTCATCCGGAAGCCCAACGCATCGGGCAACCATTTAAGGGCGACGATATTTTGCTGGCGCTGGATGGCAAAGAGAATATCGCCATCAACCGGGGCTTTCTCGCCCAGGCGCTGCGCGTTTTCACCCCCATTTATGACGACAATCACCACCAGATTGGGGTGGTGGCGATCGGTCTGGAACTGAGTCGGGTGACCGAACAGATTAACGACAGTCGCGGCAGCATCCTCTGGTCCGTACTTTTTGGCGTGCTGGTTGGCCTGCTGGGAACATGGGTGCTGGTGAAAGTGCTCAAACGCATCCTGTTTGGCCTGGAACCGTATGAAATTTCTACCCTGTTTGAACAGCGCCAGGCGATGCTGCAATCAATCAAAGAGGGGGTCATCGCCGTTGACGACAAAGGCGAAGTGACGTTAATCAACGAGGCCGCCCAGGAGTTGCTGGATTACCGTAAGTCACAGGATGACCCCCAGTTTTCCACGCTCAGCCATGCATGGTCGCAGGTGGTGGATCTCAGCGAAGTGCTGCGCGACGGTACGTCGCACCGCGACGAAGAGATCAACATCAAAGATCGGTTGCTGCTCATTAATACCGTCCCGGTTCGCAGCGACGGCAAGATTATTGGCGCGATCTCCACCTTCAGGGACAAAACGGAAGTTCGCCAGTTGATGCAGCGACTGGATGGCATGGTGAACTATGCCGACTCACTCCGTGAACGATCCCACGAATTCATGAATAAATTACATGTGATTCTGGGATTGTTACATCTGAAGAGTTATAAGCAGCTTGAAGACTATATTATTAAGACGGCAAACAACTATCAGGAAGAGATCGGCTCACTGTTAGGCAAAATTAGATCGCCGGTCATTGCTGGCTTTTTACTTAGTAAGATTAATCGCACATCCGATTCAGGGCACAAACTGGTGATTAGCCATGACAGCCAGGTACCGGACAGCGGCAATGAAGATCAAATTGCGGTATTGATTACCGCGCTCGGAAATCTGATTGAAAACGCGATCGACGCGTTAGCACAGCAGTCAGGAGGTGAGATCAGCGTCTCCTTATACTATCGCAATGGTTGGCTACATTGTGAAGTCAGTGACGATGGTCCCGGCATTGAACCGCACCGCCTTGACGCTATTTTTGATAAAGGCGTCTCGTCTAAAGGAACTGAACGCGGCGTTGGTTTAGCGCTTGTTAAACAACAAGTTGAAAGTCTTGGTGGCAATATTTTTGTGGAATCCGAACCTGGCGTTTTCACACAATTTTTTGTACAAATACCCTGGGATGGGGAGAGGGCCAGCACATGATCAATGTCTTTATTATCGATGACGACGCCATGGTCGCGGAGTTAAACCGCCGCTATGTCGCACAGATCCCCGGTTTTCAGTGCTGCGGAACCGCCTCAACGCTGGAAAAAGCCAAAGAGGTTATTTTTAATAGCGATGTTCAGATTGACCTGATTCTGCTGGATATTTACATGCAGAAAGAGAACGGGCTGGACCTGCTACCGCTTCTGCATGCCGCTGGCTGCAAAAGCGATGTCATTGTCATCTCTTCTGCCGCCGATGCCATGACGATCAAGGATTCGTTGCACTACGGCGTTGTAGATTACTTAATCAAGCCGTTTCAGGCCTCACGCTTTGAGGAAGCCCTCACCAGCTGGCTGCAAAAGAAAAGGGACATGGATAAGCACCAGTATTATGAGCAGTCAGAGCTGGACCAACTGATTCACGGCAATGCGTCCAGTGAGCAGGACACCCGCCGCCTGCCGAAAGGGTTGACGCCGCAGACGCTGCGCACGCTGTGTCAGTGGATCGATGCACATCAGGATTATGAGTTTTCAACCGATGAACTGGCAAATGCGGTGAATATTTCTCGCGTCTCCTGCCGCAAATATCTTATCTGGCTGGTCAACTGTCATATTCTGGTTACCAGCATCCATTATGGCGTTACGGGCAGGCCGGTTTACCGTTACCGTATTCAGGCAGAACATTATTCTTTACTTAAGCAATATTGTCAGTAGAAGATAAATCTTAACCTTGCATTATTTCGTTATATATTGGTAACAATTATTACAATAATGAAAAAATAAAAAGGTTAAGGTTACTTCCTGCAAATTCAGAAATTGTGCCAGATCAAATATAATTGCATCATTCCACATTTTTCAATGCGTTATTATTATCCGACACGCCATTGTTTTTAATTTCAAAAACGCTAACAAAAGTTAATAAAGTATTATCCCCTGCGCAGAGTGTGTATTTTTAATCACAAAGGAGTAGTCTGGAAATAACCGGACGGATTAACAAAAACGATAAACGGTAGCAACGGAGCTCATGCTACATCTTAAGGATAAGCACACTCTGTGAGCAGATGATATGTTCATGTTTTTCATAAAGATACAAAAAATAGCCCGAACCTGCCTCTGCTCTTCTTTTTCAACACTGCCCATCGCCAGAGAGTCGTGCTCTCTGAAAACAGCCTGAAAAAAACGATAAGAGTTTTCCTGTCCTTAGGAATAACGTTATTCGATGTTTAAAAACTAATCGCACTTTCAGACGAAACGAATATTAGCCAGGCTCTGCGCCCATTACACAAAAAACAGAACATGGCTGTGATCCATTTATCAAAATTGACTGGTTTTATCGCGAGGGTAAATAAATGCTATTTAGTATACAACTTCTCATAATATTAATATGTTTGTTTTATGGTGCCAGAAAGGGCGGTATCGCGCTGGGTTTGTTAGGCGGTATCGGCCTGGTCATTCTGGTGTTCGTTTTCCACCTCCAGCCGGGTAAACCACCGGTTGACGTCATGCTGGTGATCATCGCCGTGGTCGCGGCCTCAGCAACGCTACAGGCCTCAGGCGGTCTGGATGTGATGTTGCAGATCGCAGAGAAACTGCTGCGCCGCAACCCGAAATATGTCTCTATCGTTGCCCCGTTCGTGACCTGTACCCTGACTATCCTGTGCGGTACCGGCCACGTGGTCTACACGATTCTGCCCATCATTTACGACGTGGCGATTAAAAATAACATCCGCCCGGAACGTCCGATGGCCGCCAGCTCCATCGGCGCACAAATGGGGATCATTGCAAGTCCGGTATCGGTGGCGGTGGTTTCTCTGGTTGCCATGCTGGGTAATGTGACGTTTGAAGGCAAACACCTCGAATTCCTCGACCTGCTGGCGATCACTATCCCGTCCACGCTGATTGGTATTCTGGCTATCGGTATTTTCAGCTGGTTCCGTGGTAAAGATCTGGATAAAGATGAAGACTTCCAGAAATTCATCTCCGTACCGGAAAACCATCACTACGTGTATGGCGATACCGCTACACTGCTGGACAAAAAGCTGCCGAAAAGCAACTGGCTTGCGATGTGGATCTTCCTTGCCGCCATTGCTGTCGTCGCTATCCTGGGTGCCTTCTCTGAACTTCGCCCTTCATTCGGTGGCAAAGCGCTGTCGATGGTGCTGGTTATCCAGATGTTCATGCTGCTGACCGGCGCGTTGATTATTATTCTGACCAAAACCAATCCCGCTTCAATCTCTAAAAACGAAGTCTTCCGTTCAGGTATGATCGCGATTGTGGCGGTGTACGGTATCGCCTGGATGGCGGAAACCATGTTCGGCGCGCACATGACAGAAATCGAAGGTGTGCTGGGTAACATGGTGAAAGAGTATCCGTGGGCCTATGCGATTGTTCTGCTGCTGGTGTCTAAATTCGTTAACTCTCAGGCAGCGGCGCTGGCGGCTATCGTTCCGGTCGCGCTGGCGATTGGCGTTGACCCGGCCTACATCGTGGCGTCTGCCCCGGCGTGCTACGGCTACTACATTCTGCCGACCTATCCGAGCGATCTGGCCGCCATTCAGTTCGACCGTTCAGGAACCACCCGCATTGGTCGCTTCGTCATCAACCACAGCTTTATTCTCCCGGGTTTGATTGGCGTGAGCGTCTCCTGCGTCTTTGGCTGGATCTTTGCTGCCATGTACGGATTCCTGTAAAGGTCTCCCGCGTGCCGTCCGTCACCGGGCGGCACGTCACTTATGATATTAAAAGAAATCAATAGGCTGGAAGCACATGTCAAATAAAGCGTTCTTCTATCAGGCACCTTTCCCGATGGGGAAAGACGAAACAGAGTACTACCTGCTCACTTCCGATTATGTCAGCGTGAGTGAGTTTGAAGGTGAGTCCATACTGAAGGTTGAGCCGCAAGCCCTGACGCTGCTGGCGCAACAAGCCTTTCACGATGCCTCCTTCATGCTCCGCCCCGAACATCAGCAACAAGTCGCCTCCATTCTTCATGACCCCGAAGCCAGCGAAAACGATAAATACGTTGCCCTGCAATTCCTGAGAAACTCTGAAATCGCCGCCAAAGGCATTCTGCCGACCTGTCAGGATACCGGCACGGCCATTATCATGGGGAAAAAAGGCCAGCGTGTCTGGACTGGTGGCGGTGATGAAGCGGCGCTGTCAAAAGGGGTGTACAACACCTACATCGAAGACAATCTGCGCTATTCGCAAAACGCCGCGCTGGATATGTACAAAGAGGTGAATACCGGTACCAACCTGCCGGCACAGATCGACCTCTACACCGTCGATGGTGATGAGTATAAATTCCTGTGCGTAGCGAAAGGCGGCGGTTCCGCCAACAAAACTTACCTGTACCAGGAAACCAAAGCGCTGCTCACCCCGGGCAAGCTGAAAAACTTCCTCGTTGAGAAAATGCGGACGCTGGGAACAGCAGCCTGCCCGCCGTACCATATCGCCTTTGTGATTGGCGGCACTTCTGCAGAAAGCACGCTAAAAACCGTGAAGCTCGCCAGCACGCATTACTACGATGCGCTGCCGACCGAAGGCAACGAGCACGGTCAGGCGTTCCGTGATACACAACTGGAACAGGAACTGCTGGAAGAGGCACAAAAACTCGGTCTTGGCGCGCAGTTTGGCGGTAAATATTTCGCCCACGATATCCGCGTGATCCGCCTGCCGCGTCACGGTGCCTCCTGTCCGGTCGGCATGGGCGTTTCCTGCTCGGCGGATCGTAACATCAAAGCCAAAATCAACCGCGAAGGGATTTGGATCGAAAAACTGGAGCACAACCCAGGCCAGTACATCCCGGAAGCGTTGCGTCAGGCCGGTGAAGGCGAAGTGGTGAAAGTTGACCTCAACCGCCCGATGAAAGAGATCCTGGCACAGCTTTCACAGTACCCGGTTTCCACCCGTCTGTCGCTGACCGGAACCATTATCGTCGGTCGTGATATTGCGCATGCGAAGCTGAAAGAACGTATCGACTCTGGCGAAGGGTTGCCGCAGTACATTAAAGATCACCCGATCTACTACGCCGGTCCGGCAAAAACACCGGCGGGCTATCCTTCAGGCTCATTAGGACCGACCACCGCAGGCCGCATGGACTCCTATGTTGATCTCCTGCAATCGCACGGCGGCAGCATGATCATGCTGGCAAAAGGCAATCGCAGCCAACAGGTGACCGATGCCTGCCATAAACACGGCGGCTTCTATCTGGGCAGCATTGGCGGCCCGGCAGCGGTTCTGGCGCAGCAGAGTATCAAGCATCTGGAATGCGTTGAGTATCCGGAACTGGGTATGGAAGCGATCTGGAAAATTGAAGTGGAAGATTTCCCGGCGTTCATCCTGGTCGATGACAAAGGCAACGATTTCTTCCAGCAGATAGTGAACAAGCAGTGCGCTAACTGCACGAAATAACCTCTTCGGCCCGGCACCGGACTGCTCTCAACGTTTGAAGGCAGTCCGGTGATCCCCCCGGGCCACCTTTTCCCGTCATGGCTGACATTGAATTTTCGACCACTTCGGTGAATAGTAGCCTTTTCCATCACTTGCGAAATCACCATGATCCGCACATTAAACCCCACCCTGCTGAATATCGGCGCACTGATCCTGACGCTTATCCTGATCTACACTGGCTTCTCGGCAGGTGAGAAAACCACCTGGCTGATGGAAGTTACGCCGGTCATTATTGTGATACCGCTGCTGCTGACAACCGCAAAGCGCTACCCGCTCACTCCTCTGCTTTATACCCTGATTTTTTTCCACGCCATCATCCTGATGGTGGGCGGTATGTACACCTATGCCAAAGTCCCTGTGGGCTTTGAAGTGCAGGAGTGGCTGGGCTTAAGCCGAAATCCGTATGATAAGCTCGGCCATTTCTTCCAGGGCCTGGTTCCGGCACTGGTGGCGCGCGAAATTCTGCTACGCACAAAGAGTGTTCGCAGCGGTAAGATGCTGGCATTTCTGGTTTGCTGCGTGGCGCTGGCGATCAGTGCCACCTATGAGTTAATTGAATGGTGGGCCGCGCTGGCGATGGGACAGGGCGCGGACGATTTCCTTGGCACGCAGGGCGACCCGTGGGATACCCAGTCAGACATGTTCTGCGCGTTGCTGGGTTCATTAACTACGGTAACGTTGCTGGCGGGAGTGCATAGCCGTCAGTTGCAGCGCTATGGATTAACGCCCCCCGACGCATAACGTATTTATCTGCCGGAGGCATACACAGGCTCCGGCGATATCACTATCAGCTCAAAAAATAATTCAGCTGTCGATAAACCATCGCCAAAAACGGCTGGCAAATCACTTTAATCCATTGTTTATAAACAATTATTGATGAATCCCCGTCGTTTCGCGCCCTCTTTACACCTTTTTTAGTCAGGATAATACTTGCCCGCATCACAGATTCCTCCACAACCGGGTAAGAGATGATGAAAGTATTAATTGTTGAAAGTGAATTTCTGCATCAGGACACCTGGGTTGGCAAGGCCGTGGAACGTCTGGCAGACGCCTTAAGTCGGCAAAATGTTACCGTCATTAAGTCCACGTCTTTCGACGACGGCTACGCCATCCTGTCGGCAAACGAAGCCATTGATTGCCTGATGTTCAGCTATCAAATGGAACAGCCTGATGAACATCAAAATGTCAGAGAACTGATCGGTAAGCTTCATGAGCGCCAGCAAAATGTGCCGGTCTTTCTGTTAGGTGACAGAGAGAAAGCCACCGCCTCGCTGGACCGCGATATGCTGGAGCTTGTCGATGAGTTCGCCTGGATCCTCGAAGACACCGCTGACTTTATCGCGGGGCGCGCGGTCGCCGCCATGACCCGTTATCGTCAGCAACTGCTGCCGCCGCTGTTTAGTGCGCTGATGAAATATAGCGATATCCACGAATACTCCTGGGCTGCACCGGGCCACCAGGGCGGCGTTGGTTTTACCAAAACGCCTGCCGGCCGCTTCTATCATGATTATTACGGCGAAAACCTGTTCCGCAGCGACATGGGGATTGAACGTGCTTCGCTGGGTTCTCTGCTTGATCACACCGGGGCCTTTGGCGAAAGCGAAAAATATGCTGCACGGGTCTTTGGCGCAGACCGTTCCTGGTCCGTCGTGGTCGGGACATCCGGCTCCAACCGCACCATCATGCAGGCCTGTATGACCGATAACGATGTGGTGGTGTTGGACCGTAACTGCCATAAATCGATTGAACAGGGGTTGATCCTGACCGGGGCGAAACCGGTGTATATGGTGCCCAGCCGTAACCGCTACGGCATCATTGGCCCTATCTACCCACAGGAAATGCAGCCGGAAACCTTACAGAAAAAAATCAGCGAAAGCCCGCTGACCAAAGAGAAGACAGGACAAAAACCGTCTTATAGCGTGGTGACCAACTGTACCTACGACGGTGTCTGCTATAACGCGAAATCCGCACAGGCGTTACTGGCGCAAACTACCGACCGCATTCACTTCGACGAAGCCTGGTACGGCTACGCCCGCTTTAACCCGATTTACGCCGACCACTATGCGATGCGCGGTGAACCGGGCGATCACAGTGGTCCTACCGTTTTTGCCACCCACTCTACGCACAAACTGCTGAACGCCCTCTCTCAGGCGTCTTACATCCATGTGCGTGAAGGTCGCGGCGCGGTGAATTTTTCCCGCTTCAATCAGGCGTACATGATGCATGCCACCACCTCGCCGTTGTATGCCATCTGCGCATCCAACGATGTGGCGGTGTCCATGATGGACGGCAACAGCGGCCTGTCGCTGACTCAGGAAGTGATCGACGAAGCCATCGACTTCCGCCAGGCCATGGCGCGTCTGTATAAAGAGTTCAGCGCCGACGGCGACTGGTTCTTCAAGCCGTGGAACAAAGAAGTGGTCACCGATCCGCAGACCGGGAAAACATTCGATTTTGCTGACGCACCGGCGAAACTGCTGGCAACAGACCAGAACTGCTGGGTGATGCGTCCGGGCGAATCCTGGCACGGCTTTAAAGACTTACCCGATAACTGGAGCATGCTTGACCCGATCAAGGTCAGCATTCTCGCACCGGGGATGGGTGACGACGGCGAACTGGAAGAGACGGGGGTGCCTGCCGCGCTGGTCACCGCCTGGCTTGGACGTCACGGAATCGTGCCAACCCGCACCACCGATTTCCAGATCATGTTCCTGTTCTCAATGGGCATCACCCGTGGGAAATGGGGAACCCTGATCAACACCCTGTGCTCATTTAAACATCACTACGATGCCAACACCCCACTGGCGCAGGTCATGCCGGAACTGGTCGACGAACACCCTGAAACCTACGCCAATATGGGCATTCACGACCTGGGCGATCGGATGTTCGCCTGGCTGCGGGAAAACAACCCAGGCGCGAAACTCAACGCCGCCTATTCCGGCCTGCCGGTTGCCGCAATGACGCCGCGTGAAGCCTATAACGCTATCGTTAACGACAACATCGAAATGGTGGCCATTGATAAACTGCCGGGTCGCATTGCAGCAAACTCGGTGATCCCTTATCCGCCGGGAATTCCGATGCTGCTTTCCGGCGAGAACTTCGGTGATGAAAACAGTCCGCAGGTGGGCTATCTCCGCGCCCTGCAATCCTGGGATCACCACTTCCCTGGTTTCGAACATGAAACCGAAGGCACTGAAATCATTGATGGCGTCTATCACGTAATGTGCGTGAAAGCGTAAATCAATTCCGACGACTGCGTCATGACATGACCACCCTGACGCAGCCTGGTTTAGGCCGTAGGGTTATGACGAGCGTTTCCTGAGTATTGCTGAGAAAAACTACCATTGTCATACCTTTTTGCGCGGGTGCTCCCCGCGCTTTTTTTATCCCTTATGCATGGTTTCCACCGCGTAAAAGTTTCTGTACATAGCAATTATCTGTCGCCTATTGTATTTCCAGACAAAACCATTATTTTAATGCGGACTTCATTCGTCATACAAATCTAAATATCTGCTTTATCTCTCCCCTTTGGCGAGAAAGGATATTTTATGTTCATATTCGGGAGTTAGGGAAGGTGCGAATAAGCAGGTCATTTCTTCCCAAGCTGACTCGCTGATTAAAATTTCGCGGATCTGGGCCGATTTTTTTCCCGCAAACACATCGAATCAGCCTATTTAGGCTATTTTTTCCACCATTTCTGGCGTTATTTCCGGTTTTTACTGAGATCTCTCCCACTGACGTATCATTTGGTCCACCCGAAACAGGTTGGCCAGGGTGAATAACATCGCCAGTTGGTTATCGTTTTTCAGCAGCCCCTTGTATCTGGCTTTCACGAAGCCGAACTGCCGCTTGATGATGCGAAACGGGTGCTCCACCCTGGCACGGATGCTGGCTTTCATGTATTCGATGTTGATGGCCGTTTTGTTCTTGCGCGGATGCTGCTTCAAGGTTTTTACCTTGCCGGGACGCTCGGCGATCAGCCAGTCCACATCCACCTCGGCCAGCTCCTCGCGCTGTGGCGCTCCTTGGTAGCCGGCATCGGCTGAGACAAATTGCTCCTCTCCATGAAGCAGATTACCCAGCTGATTGAGGTCATGCTCGTTGGCCGCGGTGGTGACTAGGCTGTGGGTCAGGCCACTCTTGGCATCGACACCAATGTGGGCCTTCATGCCAAAGTGCCACTGATTGCCTTTCTTGGTCTGATGCATCTCCGGATCGCGTTGCTGCTCTTTGTTCTTGGTAGAGCTGGGTGCCTCAATGATGGTGGCATCCACCAAAGTGCCTTGGGTCATCATGACGCCTGCTTCGGCCAGCCAGCGATTGATGGTCTTGAACAATTGACGGGCCAGTTGATGCTGCTCGAGCAGGTGGCGGAAATTCATGATGGTGGTGCGATCCGGCAGGGCGCTATCCAGGGATAATCGGGCAAACAGGCGCATGGAGGCGATTTCGTACAGAGCATCTTCCATGGCACCGTCGCTCAGGTTGTACCAATGCTGCATGCAGTGAATACGCAGCATGGTCTCCAGCGGATAGGGCCGTCGGCCATTGCCCGCCTTGGGATAAAACGGCTCGATGACAGCGGTCATATTCTGCCATGGCAGAATCTGCTCCATGCGGGAGAGGAAAATCTCTTTTCGGGTCTGACGGCGCTTAGTGCTGAATTCACTATCGGCGAAGGTGAGTTGATGGCTCATGATGTCCCTCTGGGATGCGCTCCGGATGAATATGATGATCTCATATCAGGAACTTGTTCGCACCTTCCTTAGGGTATGAGAATTTTCAGCAATAATCCTTGCATTGTCGTGTTAACCGAAAAAGACGTTTGGCTACGAGTAAACGGTAAAGAGGCTATCAATTTAAAAGCGAATCATATGGCACTCATCGCCTGTGAAAACAATATCATCGACATCTCATCGATTAATAACGCACTGGTCGCACATATTAGCCGAGATATAATTAAAGATTATCTTCGCTTTTTAAATAAAGATCTTTCAAATATTCCACTCTGGCAACGGAGTTCCTCACCGGTATTAACCGCTGAATGTGTGACCCCCGATGTCTTCCGGGTGGCAGCACAACACAGCATTGCGCATACCGACAGCCCTGGCGAAGAAGAACGTACACGCTGCCTGTTGTTCGCCGTGTTATCCCGCTTTCTCGACAGTAAGAAGTTTTTGTCCCTGCTGATGTTTATGTTGCGAAACCGAGTCAGCGACAGCGTTTACCATATTATCGAGAGTGACATTCATAAAGCGTGGAATCTTAATCAGGTCGCCCGTTGTCTCTGTCTGAGTCCGAGTTTGCTAAAGAAGAAACTCAAAAGCGAAAATACCAGCTACAGTCAAATCATCACCACTTGCCGCATGCGCTACGCCGTTAATCAACTTCTGATGGATGGCAAGAATATATCCCAGGTCTCCGAACTGTGTGGTTATAACAGTACATCTTACTTTATCTCTGTGTTCAAAGAGTATTATGGCATGACCCCGCTACATTATGTCAGCCAGTTTAAAGACCGTACGGCAGCGTGATTTTTGAGCATTTTGTAATGAGCTACGATAATATCAGCATTAGCGATAACCCACGTCGCACATAATTCAACCGACACCTGAAGGCGTATTATGAGACATCATTTATTGTTCCCTTCAGGAGATTAATTATGTCCTCGGATGCTGATGCTCACAAAGTGGGCTTAATCCCCGTCACCTTAATGGTGTCGGGGAATATCATGGGTTCAGGGGTTTTCCTGCTCCCTGCGAACCTGGCCGCCACCGGCGGGATTGCAATCTACGGATGGTTAGTCACGATTATCGGCGCGCTGGCGCTGTCGATGGTCTACGCAAAAATGTCGTCCTTAGATCCCAGTCCCGGCGGTTCTTACGCGTATGCTCGTCGTTGCTTTGGGCCGTTCCTCGGTTACCAGACCAACGTGCTGTACTGGCTGGCCTGCTGGATCGGTAACATCGCGATGGTGGTTATCGGCGTCGGTTACCTGAGCTACTTCTTCCCCATTCTGAAAGATCCGCTGGTGCTGACCCTGACCTGCGTGGTGGTGCTGTGGATCTTCGTTCTGCTCAATATTGTCGGTCCGAAAATGATCACCCGCGTTCAGGCCGTCGCCACCGTGCTGGCGCTGGTCCCCATCGTCGGTATCGCGGTGTTTGGCTGGTTCTGGTTCCGTGGCGAAACCTACATGGCGGCCTGGAACGTGAGCGGCATGAACACCTTCGGCGCGATTCAGAGCACCCTTAACGTCACCCTGTGGTCATTCATCGGGGTCGAAAGTGCCTCGGTAGCGGCAGGGGTGGTCAAAAACCCGAAACGCAATGTGCCGATTGCCACCATTGGCGGGGTGCTGATCGCGGCTGTGTGCTACGTGCTCTCCACCACCGCCATCATGGGGATGATCCCTAACGCCGCGCTGCGCGTCTCCGCTTCACCGTTCGGTGATGCGGCACGTATGGCGCTGGGTAACACCGCCGGCGCGATTGTCTCCTTCTGCGCGGCAGCAGGCTGTTTAGGTTCGCTGGGCGGCTGGACGCTGCTGGCCGGACAGACCGCGAAAGCCGCCGCCGATGACGGTCTGTTCCCACCGATTTTTGCCCGTGTAAATAAGGCGGGCACACCGGTTGCCGGGCTGATTATTGTCGGGATTCTGATGACTATCTTCCAGTTCAGCAGTATGTCGCCGAACGCCGCGAAAGAGTTTGGTCTCGTCTCTTCAGTGTCCGTCATCTTTACGCTGGTGCCGTATTTGTACACCTGTGCCGCGCTGCTGCTGCTCGGTCACGGACACTTCGGCAAAGCGCGTCCGCTCTATCTGCTGGTAACCTTTGTGGCCTTTATTTACTGCATCTGGGCAGTGGTGGGGTCCGGCGCGAAAGAGGTGATGTGGTCATTCGTGACCCTGATGATCATCACCGCGCTGTACGCCCTGAACTACAACCGGATCCACAAAAACCCCTTCCCACTGGATGCGCCGGTTAACCGCAGTTAATCCCCTCTTTTACACGATGAAGCCAACCTTAAGTTCTTAAGGTTGGCTTAACTTTACTTTGCGAGGATCTGCGCTAATTAGTCTACGGAAGCTCCACCATGTTAAAGCGCATTGTCAAAAGACCTCTTCTCAGCCTGCTGGCCTGGTTACTACTGGTTTCATTCTATTTGTCTGTTTGTCTGAACATCGCGTTCTACAAACAGGTTGTGCAGGATCTGCCGCTGGATTCTCTGCGTAACATCCTGGTCTTCTTGTCGATGCCGGTCGTGGCGTTCAGCGTCATGAATATTGTCCTGACGCTGGCCTCTTTCCTGTGGCTGAACCGCCTGCTGGCCTGCCTGTTTATTCTAATGTCCGCGTCGGCGCAGTATTTCATCATGACCTACGGCATCATCATTGACCGCTCAATGATTGCCAATATGGTGGATACGACGCCTGCCGAAACGTTCGCCCTGATGACGCCGCGAATGGTGCTCACGCTCGGTCTTAGCGGCATTGTGGCGGCCATCGTTGCCTGCTGGATTAAAATCAAACCGACCACGCCTGTCCTGCGCAGCGTGCTGTATCGCGCTGCCAACGTGCTGGTATCCGTGTTATTGATCGTGCTGGTGGCGGCCTTTTTCTATAAAGATTACGCCTCACTGTTTCGCAACAATAAAGAACTGGTCAAAGCTCTCAGCCCGTCTAACGGCATTGTCGCCAGCTGGTCATGGTACTCCCATCAGCGCCTCGCGCACCTGCCGCTGGTACGCATCGGGGAAGACGCCCATCGTAATCCGGTGATGCAGCAAGAGAAGCGCAAAAATCTGACTATCCTGATCGTCGGTGAAACCTCACGTGGCGAAAACTACTCGCTCGGCGGCTACTCCCGCGAAACCAATCCGCTATTGGCAAAAGATAATGTGGTTTACTTCCCGCGCACCACGTCGTGTGGTACCGCCACGGCGGTCTCTGTACCATGCATGTTCTCTAACATGCCGCGTAAGCATTACGACGAAGAGCTGGCGCAGCATCAGGAAGGGATGCTCGATATTATCCAGCGCGCGGGCGTTAACGTACTGTGGAATGACAACGATGGCGGCTGTAAAGGCGCCTGCGACCGCGTGCCGCATCAGAATATGACGGCGTTAAACCTGAAAGGGGAATGCATCGACGGCGAATGCTATGACGAGGTTCTGTTCCACGGTCTGGAAGAGTACATCAACAACCTGCAAGGTGACGGGGTGATTGTACTGCATACCATCGGCAGCCACGGCCCGACCTACTACAACCGCTACCCGCCGCAGTTCAGGAAATTTACCCCAACCTGCGATACCAATGAAATCCAGACCTGTTCACAGGAACAATTAGTGAACACGTACGATAATACCGTGCTGTATGTCGACTATATTGTTGATAAAACAATTAATCTTCTGAAAGCGCATCAGGATAAATTTACCACCAGCCTGGTGTATCTTTCCGACCACGGCGAGTCGCTGGGTGAAAACGGCGTTTATCTGCACGGCCTGCCGTATGCCATTGCGCCAGACTCCCAGAAGCATGTGCCGATGCTGCTGTGGCTGTCAGAGGATTATCAGCAGCGCTATCAGGTTGATGCCAGTTGCCTGCAAAAACAGGCGCGTACTCAGGATTACTCGCAGGACAATCTTTTCTCGACCATGCTGGGACTGACCGGCGTACAGACCACGCAATATCAGGCCGCAGATGATATTCTGCAGCCCTGCAGGAGAACCACGCAATGAAAATACTGATTGTTGAAGACGATACGCTGCTTTTGCAGGGCCTGATTCTGGCGGCACAAACCGAAGGGTACGCCTGCGATGGCGTGTCGACCGCCCGTGCGGCTGAGCAATGTCTGGAAACCGGTCATTACAGTCTGGTGGTGCTGGACCTCGGCCTGCCTGACGAAGATGGCCTGCATTTTCTTGCTCGCATCCGGCAGAAAAAATATACCCTGCCGGTGCTGATCCTTACTGCGCGGGACACGCTCGGCGATAAGATTTCCGGGCTGGACGTCGGGGCCGACGATTATCTGGTGAAACCTTTTGCGCTGGAAGAGCTGCACGCCCGGATCCGCGCGCTGCTGCGTCGTCACAATAACCAGGGCGAGAGTGAACTGGTCGTCGGCAACCTGACGCTGAACATGGGCCGTCGACAGGTGTGGAAAGAGGGAGAAGAGTTAATTCTCACCCCTAAAGAGTACGCGTTGCTGTCGCGTCTGATGCTGAAATCAGGAAGCCCGGTGCACCGGGAAATTCTCTATAACGACATCTATAACTGGGATAACGAACCGTCTACCAATACCCTGGAAGTGCATATCCATAACCTGCGCGATAAAGTGGGCAAATCCCGTATTCGTACCGTGCGCGGCTTTGGCTACATGCTGGTGGCGACCGCGACTGAGGAAAGCTAATTGAATCTGAAGCGTTTTCTACGCCAGCCCATGACCCTGCGTCGGCGGCTGATGATCACCATCGGCATGATTTTGCTGGTTTTCCAGCTCATCAGCACCTTCTGGCTCTGGCATGAAAGCACTGAGCAGATCCAGCTGTTTGAACAGGCGCTGCGGGATAACCGCAATAACGATCGCCACATCATGCATGAAATCCGCGAGGCGGTCGCCAGTCTGATCGTCCCCAGCCTGTTTATGGTGGGGTTAACGCTGTTCATCTGCTATCAGGCCGTTCGCCGCATTACCCGTCCGCTCGCCAACCTGCAACACGAATTAGAAACCCGCACGGCGGATAATCTCTCCCCTATCGACATTCACAGCTCAACGGTCGAAATTGAAGCGGTCGTTTCGGCGCTCAACCAGTTGGTCAATCGACTGACCACGACCATCGAAAACGAGCGTCTGTTTACCGCCGACGTGGCGCACGAACTGCGAACACCGCTATCGGGCGTCCGTTTGCATCTGGAACTGCTGTCAAAAGCGCATCACGTGGATGTCGCGCCGCTGCTGGGTCGTCTTGATCAAATGATGGACAGCGTCTCGCAGCTTTTACAACTCGCCCGCGTGGGTCAGTCTTTTTCATCGGGAAATTATCAGCATGTCAGATTGCTGGAAGATGTGATCCTGCCGTCTTACGATGAGCTGAGCACGATGCTGGAACAGCGCGAACAGACACTCCTGCTGCCTGACAGTCAGGACGATGCGGCTGTTCAGGGCGACGCGACGCTGCTGCGGATGCTGCTGCGTAATCTGGTGGAAAATGCCCATCGCTACAGTCCGGAAGGCACCACCATCGCCATTACGCTGAACGTTGATGACGAAGCAACAATGACAATGGCGGTAGAAGATGAAGGACCGGGGATCGATGAAAGCAAGTGCGGCGAACTCAGCAAAGCCTTCGTCCGCATGGACAGCCGTTACGGTGGAATCGGTCTGGGGTTAAGCATCGTCAGCCGCATTACGCAGCTGCACCACGGGCAGTTTTTCCTGCAAAATCGCAGTGGAACCACCGGAACCCGCGCCTCGGTGCTGTTGAAGAAGGTTTAGTAGGTTGAGACCCAAATGTACAGGAAGCTACTGACAATCAGTACGCTGAATACGGTCGTGACACTTTCATAAATACGCTGTTTCATCACACTCTCCTCCAGGGTATGGAAGAGAGTGTGCCAGTCAGAGATTAAGCAAACCTTAATTTACTCGTCAATTCGCGGATGCTGCTGCACCAGGCGCGTACGCTTCGCCTGCAGGTCCGCAATCTCCTGATCGATATCCTCAATTTTCTGCTCGATATTATCGTAGTGTTCACCGAGAATTTCTTTCGCTTCCTGAATATCCGAGGCGGCGGGCGTTGCCCCTTTCAGCGGCTGATTCGCGGTCTCTTTCATGGTGATACCGGTAATGAAACCAATCACCGCAATCACCATCAGGTAGTAAGCAGGCATCATCAGATTCTGCGAGCTTTCCACCAGCCAGGCCGCCAGCGTTGGCGTCAGACCGGCAATCAGTACCGAAATATTAAATGCCGCCGCCAGCGCACTGTAACGAATATGTGTCGGGAACATGGCTGGCAGTGAAGACGCCATGACCCCGGTGAAGCAGTTGAGGATCACCGCCAGCATCAGCAGACCGGCAAAAATCAGGCCGATAATATTACTGTT
Source organism: Citrobacter sp. CFNIH10 (assembly GCF_002934585.1). NCBI lineage: Bacteria > Pseudomonadati > Pseudomonadota > Gammaproteobacteria > Enterobacterales > Enterobacteriaceae > Citrobacter > Citrobacter sp. CFNIH10. The sequence goes on along the minus strand of NZ_CP026216.1, from coordinate 1,809,991 downwards.
AATCAGAATAAAGGCCGGGATTGCCAGGGCAAACAGCGCGATGCTACCCATGATCACGAATGGACGACGACCAAAACGGTCACTCAGTAGTCCCATCACCGGCTGGACAAACAGCATCCCGATCATAATGGCGATGATAATCAGCACGCCGTGATCTTCAGAGTAATGCAGGTTATGCGACAGATAGCTCGGCATATAGGTCAACAGCATGTAGTAGGTGACGTTGGTAGCAATCACCAGGCCAATACAGGCCAACAGGCTGCGCCAGTGCTTAGTGGCGATCTCTTTAAAGGACACTTTTGGTCCGTCCTGCAAGCCTTCGCGGTCGCCCTGTTCCAGCTTATCGACGTGCTGCTGGAACGCCGGGGTCTCTTCCAGTGCATGACGCAGATAGAGTCCGATAATCCCTAACGGCAGGGCGATAAAGAACGGAATACGCCAGCCCCATTCCAGGAAGTTCTCTTCTCCGACCACCGTCGAGATCAGGACGACCACACCCGCCCCCAGCACGAACCCGGCAATGGAGCCGAAGTCCAGCCAGCTTCCCATAAAGCCGCGTTTACGGTCCGGGGAATATTCGGCCACAAAAATAGACGCGCCGGTGTACTCACCGCCGACGGAGAAGCCCTGCGCCATCTTACACAGCAGCAGCAGGATGGGTGCCCAAATGCCTATCGAGGCGTAGGACGGTATCAGACCGATACAGAAGGTACTGATCGACATAATCACGATGGTGATGGCAAGAATCTTCTGGCGACCATATTTATCGCCGAGCATACCGAAGAACAAACCACCGAGCGGACGAATCAGAAAGGGAACAGAGAAAGTAGCAAGGGCGGCAATCATCTGCACGCTGGGGTCAGCCCCCGGGAAGAACACTTTACCTAATGCGTAAGCAACAAAACCATAAACCCCAAAATCAAACCACTCCATCGCATTACCCAACGAAGCAGCGGTAATCGCCTTTCGCAATTTACCGTCATCGATAATCGTGACATCACGAAGCGTAATCGGTTTTACTTTTTTCCTTTTCAGCATAGCTGTCCTCGTAGACTAAGCCCTGTCTCGCGGCATATCGACTGCACTGGCGCACTGGGCGCAACGTCACCGTCGAGCGCGGGGTTGCTCAGACGCAACTCCTGTAACAAGCGTAGCAGGTTTACTTACACGGACTGGTTAAGGTCTGTACAACCGAACCTGTTGACGCCTGATTTGGGCGGTTAATGAGCTATCTACCCTACCAGTGTTTAAAATTGTGATCAACTTCACATATATGTTTAGGTTTCGTCAACGGAGGTAAATAAGGTGATCCTGAGTCTCTTTTTTTAAAGCACAGAGTTGTTCTTTTTTACGTTTTCGACCTCTATTTTGTTGTGCTTGCTTCATAAAAAGTCACTGCAGTTATTATTATTCTGCCAGGCAATTCCCTCTCATTTTTCACAACTTCTTTACGGTAATTTTAAATATTCAGATCGCGCGGGAATGTTTACATTGATTATGTGACAAAGATAACTAAAACAGCGTTTCGTTTTGATTGAATCAACATTCCAATGAATGCAAGATAATAGTCGTTGCAATACCACCGGGAAGCGAAAAACGCCGATACACGGTGCAATCGCTACGTAGAACATAAAGAGAATGTAGGTTTCCCTGCCTTCTTTTCAGATACAACCTTCTGAATTTTAATATTTTTTTGCCACCTTACCCGTATGTTCCACGGGCAAGAAGTGAGGACATTTATGAGAATTAAAGCCACCATTGAACGCATCCCTGGTGGGATGATGTTGATTCCATTGCTGCTGGGTGCGGTTGTAAATACCCTGGCACCGAATACCGGTGCTTATTTTGGTTCCTTTACAAAAGGCATGATTACCGGCACGGTACCGATTCTTGCTGTGTGGTTCTTCTGTATTGGTGCATCAATTGATTTACGCGCAACCGGTACGGTTCTGCGTAAATCCGGCACGCTGGTCATTACCAAAATTGCCGTAGCGTGGGTAGTGGCAATGATTGCCGCCTCGTTTATTCCGGATACCGGTATTCAGACCGGTTTCTTTGCCGGTCTTTCCGTACTGGCGATTGTTTCCGCGATGGATATGACCAACGGCGGTCTGTATGCCAGCCTGATGAACCAGTACGGTACGAAAGAAGAGTCCGGCGCGTTCGTTCTGATGTCGCTGGAATCCGGTCCGCTGATGACAATGGTGATTCTGGGCGCTGCGGGTCTGGGCTCCTTTGAACCGCATCACTTTATCGGCGCAGTACTGCCGTTCCTGATCGGCTTCACGCTGGGCAACCTTGACCACGATCTGCGTGCGTTCTTCAGCAAAGCAACGCCGGTACTGATTCCGTTCTTCGGTTTTGCGCTGGGTAACACCATTAACCTGGGTGTGATTGTTGATACCGGTCTGTTGGGCATCCTGCTGGGTGTGGCGGTCATTGTCATCACCGGTATTCCACTGATTATTGCGGACCGTGTGATCGGTGGTGGTAATGGTACTGCAGGTGTCGCGGCGTCCTCTGCGGCAGGTGCCGCCGTTGCCAACCCGGTGATCATCGCGCAAATCAACCCGGCGTTTGAACCGGTTGCCGCCTCCGCGACGGCGCTGGTCGCTGCCAGCGTAGTGGTCACGGCGATTCTGGTGCCGATTATTACCGCGCTCTACGCCAAACGCTTCGCCAGGCTACCGGCTCCTGCTGGTGTGGAAGAAACGACAGCGGAATCCGCACACCACTAATCATCAGCCCTCTCCTCTCAAAACCTGAGGGGAGAGGGTGGAAACACCTCTTCAACCATCGCATCCACCAGTCGCTTTGCCGAACAGAGTCGCGGCATACCCAACGCAACCGGCTGCCAGCGCTGCGTCACAGACCAGCACACCGGATGTTTATCCGCCTCACACCAGTCTCCCAACCAGCTCAGCATGTCGCTGTACTCACCTGAACCGGCGGTCGCGGTGGTACTCAACCACTGATGATAATAGTGACGCGTCGTCGGTGCGGCATTGATACTGTGGGCCAGATAGTTTGTCGCCATCGCCCGGAGATTATCTTTCAGCATCGCCGCCACGTCAGGATTCGCCAGACGACAGGCATCGCCAAACGGTCCCCAACGCAACTCTTCGAGCGCAATAAAACACCGCCCCGGCAGCGACCATCCTTCATACGCCCCCGCCAGCCATCGGGTAAATACCTGTTCACTGTGTTCCCCGGCCTGAACCGTGAGACCACGCTGGCTCAGCGCCTTCTCCTTCCAGGCACTGCGCTGGCTAAACCACTCGCTGAGAGTGGTAAGTTGCTGAACCAGTCCTGGGACGGACGGTCCGCGAGAGAGATCCGTCTGTTGAAGGACCTGCAGTCGCGCAGCGATCCGCGTCAGCGCCAGATGCCCCGGATCGAGCATACCCGCCAGCTTTTCCACCAGCTTCAGGCGCATCATCAGATGCTCGCTGAACATCCCGGCCATCGCCCACGCCCGCAACTGCGTCTGGGACAGAATCTCCTGCGTCAGGCGCTCGCGAAACTGCTGCTGTTGCAATGTGCCGTCAGCCCGTTTCGGTTCTTCTCCCTGAACCAGATCGACCATAAACTTCGGGTGGATACACTCCAGCGTCCGTCCGGGGCCTTCCAGTAACGCGTTTGTCATGTGTGTTCGGCCACAAAAAGGGTTTGAATGTCGTCACGGAGCAGGCGAGAGTCTTCATAAATCCAGGCGGTGGTGGCAATACTGTGCTGCAACTGCTGACTCAGACTCTGAACAGCTGATTCATTCTGCTGACGAACCAGCAAACTCTCGCGCAGGCTCTCCTGTAATCCCGCCAGGCACAATGAGAAATCGGCAAAAAACGTTGCCATACCTGCCGTAACTGAAACATCGACCTGCGCGGCTAAAGCTTTACGAATTTGTTGGCAGAAGTGGCTGACGTACTCCGCCAGACTCTGATGCAGCGCATTAATATCAATCAGATAGCGTGTCTTCGCTTCGACATAATCATTCCAGCCCCAGTTCGGCTGATTCAGCCAACGAGAAAAGGTTTCACGCACCCCACTCACGCGAGGTTCGTCACTTTCGACGCGGTCCTGCTGGGCAATCGCCTCGCTGAATAACTGGCGCGTCGTGAAGTTAAACATGGAGGCGTGAAAGGCCGGAAAGCTGATTCGGGGGCGAAACCCCGCATGACTCAACTCCTCTTTCACCCGCATTTCGATAGGGCGCATCGCCTCATTCAGTGACCGGCTGAGCGTGGCTTCCAGTTGTTCAAAACGCATCGCCAGGTCGCGGCTGATGTTTTCCTGCGCCGCCAGCAGGACGCCCTCACAGGTGGAACGTAGTTTACTGAGGATCACCTGCGCCTGCGCTTCGTCATGCAGCACCAACACCTCTCCGTCAAGCTCCGCCTGCGGCAGCGGCGACCAGCTATCGCCACACGACAATTTCAGGATCTGTTCACGGCTGAAAAAGGTCCCGATGTTGCGCAAGATCGTGGCCTGCTGCTGGTTGAGAAAGTCGTTGGCCGACGTCAGCGCCAGCCCGACCTCATGGCGGATCTCGTCGCTGACGCTGTCCTGGCTCACTTTCAGTTGCTGCATGTCCGCTTCCAGACGCATGATATTTTGCTGCAGCGTGTCAAAGGCCACCGTCAGACAGTGATAGCGGAAATCCAGATATTCGCGGGCGCTGTGGGCGTAATTCAGCAATTTATGCGAGGCGGAACGCAGCGCATACAGCGACGCATTGGCATAGGCGGCATGAATTAAGGTCTGAATCGGCTGTTCAAACAACGAATCTTCCCACAGCAAATCCGCCGCATGACGCAGGTGTTCGATATCATCCAGATCGGCGCTTCGCCAGCGCCGACCGAGCGCGGCTTCAGCAAAGTCCTGTACCCAGCGCTGCTCTTCGTGATCCGGGAGATGACCGTGGTTTGCCAGCTCATGGCGTGCCCGATTGGCCAGATAACCCCACATCGAGGAGACCGGATAAATCTGCGCCGGGTTAATACAACCCTTCATCAGGGTACCGGAAATCAACGCCCTCACCTGTTCTTCATCATCGCTGTTGCGATCTTTCTGGTCGAATTTATTCACCAACGCATACAACGGCACCGATTTTCCTACTGCGGCAATGGCCTGACGCACCTCTTCATCGGAAATCGATTTCAACTGCGTATAGTCCATCACCGCCAGAACGGCGGAGGCGCGAGCCAGTTGCTCATTGAGCATTTTTTGCAGATGCGGCTGCCCGGCTTCATTTGGCCCGGGTGTGTCCAGTAACGTCAGTTGACCCGGATAGTTCTCCAGCCCCGCCAGGTGCACAAACTCCACCTCAATCACCGGAATATGTTCAATCGCCGCATAGGCAGAAAAGGGAAAATCGACCTCCAGCGCTTTCGACAGGCGCACCAAATCGTTAAGACTTTTCAGGCAGTGAAAGATCGGCTGTGCACCAAGATAATGGCGCTCAAACGCTTCCCCTCTTTCGATGCGCTGCATGAGGCCGTTCATGTCTTTATCAATTTCCAGCACCTGCGTCAGATTCTGCCGATCGCAGGCGCGCATGCTCTCTTGCAGGGTCTTCATCAGCGCATCGATGGGCGCAACGTGGGAAAAATGCAGCACCGGTTCTTTCTGACCAGGCGTATGGCGAATGAGTGTCGGCAGCGCGGTCATTGGACGGTTGCGATTGGGCAGCACCTCCGTGCCGACAATGGCATTGATCGTCGTCGATTTTCCCGCTTTCATGGTGCCGACGATCGCCAGCACCATTTCCAGTCGCGAGATTTTTCGCAACTCATTGTTCAGCGTGGCCTGCTGGGCCTCGACACCCCGGGTACTGAAATGCATGGGCTGAACGTTGAGATCGTCCTCACTCTTTAATGATGAAGTGCTCTCCAGAGTGGCCGTTGGCATTTTTTTTACGGTCTTAAGATGCTCTAAAGAGAGCATCAGCAAGCGTTCCGCTTCCTGGCTCAATTCATATATTGTCTGTGTGTACATAAAAAATGTTTCCTTAACGCAAATTTTTATTGCTTTTATTTAGCCGTTTCGTTTATTAGTGAATTCTCGGCTTTAATAATTACGTATGGAAAAAAGAATTTATTAATTAATCTATTGATATCAATGAATTTATTATTTTAATTGCTATTTTTTGAATAACACTCAGTGGCATAAGAAAGTAAAAAATCGTAGTTCAGATTTATAAAAACCCAGGCCAATTTTGGTTAATTTCACCTACCAGAAATAAGGGGCAAGGTGAGGTAAACGAACCCTAAGTAAAACTCGCTCAGCCAATTAGTTAGAATATTTCTCGTCACCTTATCTCAAATAACAAACGGTAGCAATTTCCCTTAAAAATAATAGCGCTTTTTTTCTGTCTGGCAGACAGGTTAGGTCACAGTACGGTATTTACCTTAAAAACAGAGTAGTCCCGACAACGTTAAGGATTTTGTGTATAATTGCGTCCTTTTTCGGCAATCTGCCATTTTTTGGGCGCTTTTGCCCTTGCTGACTTTTGAGGAAATCGACATGTCATTACCCCACTGCCCACAATGCAACTCCGAATACACTTACGAAGATAACGGCATGTACATCTGCCCGGAATGCGCCCATGAATGGAACGATGCAGAACCAGCGCATGACAGCGACGAACTGATCGTTAAAGATGCCAACGGCAATCTGCTGGCTGACGGCGACAGCGTCACCGTCGTGAAAGATCTGAAAGTCAAAGGCAGCTCTTCAATGCTGAAAATCGGCACGAAAGTAAAAAACATTCGTCTGGTGGAAGGCGACCACAACATCGATTGCAAAATTGATGGCTTTGGTCCGATGAAGCTGAAATCAGAATTCGTGAAAAAGAACTGATGTAAATTGCCCGGTGGCGCTTCGCTTACCGGGCCTGCGATAACTACACTTAACTGGCTTCTCTTACCTGAGGTAAAGATTATGTCGTTAAGTCCCTACATCTCTTTTGCCGGAAACTGTGCCGACGCCATCGCGTACTATCAAAAGACGCTGGGTGCAGAACTCCTTTATAAAATCAGCTTCGGTGAAATGCCCAAACCGGCGCAGGACAGCGAAGACGGATGCCCGTCCGGAATGACATTCCCCGATACCGCTATCGCTCATGCCAACGTGCGCATTGCCGATAGCGACATCATGATGAGCGATAGCATTCCCACAGGAAACGCTCACTATTCAGGTTTCACGCTGGTCCTCGACACGCAAAATGTCAACGAAGGGAAGCAATGGTTTGACAATCTCGCCGCAGAGGGTCAAATCGAAATGGACTGGCAGGAAACCTTCTGGGCGCATGGCTTTGGCAAAGTCAGCGATCGCTACGGCGTACCGTGGATGATCAACGTCGTCAAACAACCCCAGCCAACCGAGTAACCTCACGGGAGGCATGCCTCCCGTTCTGTCATCAAACTCACCTTAACTCTTCATCGGCAGGTAACGTCCCCTTAACCCAAACGTCATATTGATCCGCCACGATAGGGCCACTTTTTTTAGAGAGGCCGCATCATGGAAACGATCATTCGCGTCGAAAAACTCTCCAAAACGTTCAATCAGCATCAGGCGCTGCATGCGGTTGATCTGAACATCTGTGCCGGTGAAATGGTCGCTCTGCTGGGGCCGTCGGGTTCCGGCAAATCCACCCTTTTACGTCATCTGAGCGGTTTGATTACCGGCGATAAATCAGCAGGTAGCCGCGTCGAACTCCTCGGTCGCACCGTTCAATACGAAGGTCGACTGGCGCGCGATATCCGCAAAAGCCGCACGCATACCGGTTACATCTTCCAACAGTTCAATCTGGTGAATCGCCTGACAGTGCTGGAGAACGTGCTGATTGGCGCGCTCGGCAGCACGCCGTTCTGGCGCACCTGTTTTAGCTGGTTTAGCGCAGCGCAGAAACAGCGCGCGCTCCAGGCACTGACCCGCGTCGGGATGGCGCACTTTGCGTACCAGCGCGTCTCTACGCTCTCCGGCGGTCAGCAGCAGCGCGTGGCCATTGCCCGGGCGCTGATGCAGCAGGCCAAAGTGATCCTCGCCGACGAGCCGATTGCCTCACTGGACCCGGAATCCGCGCGCATCGTGATGGACACCCTGCGCGACATCAACCAGACCGACGGTATTACCGTCGTCGTCACGCTGCATCAGGTGGATTACGCCCTGCGCTACTGCGAACGGATTGTCGCGTTGCGTCAGGGACACGTTTTCTACGACGGCAGCAGCCAGCTCTTTGATAACGAAAGATTTGACCATCTCTACCGCAGCATGAACCGCGTCGAACAGAACGCGCAGGCTGCTTAATTCAAAAAGACCAGGCGTTATTGACGCAGACAGACTGGAGGCGGCCAGCGCGGAAAAACGGAGCGTACACATAGTACGTGAGGATGTTTAGCACTGCCCGAACTCAGGCTGGCAAGTGAAATAGCCTGGAACAACGTGAGGATAAAACATGAATTACAAGGCCGTTGCCGCGCTGGCGTTTACCAGCATGTTCAGCGTCAGTACTCTGCTCAGTCCCGCCTTTGCCGAAGAGCAGGAAAAAGCGCTGAACTTTGGCATTATTTCGACCGAATCACAGCAAAACCTGAAACCTCAATGGGATCCGTTCCTGAAGGATATGGAGAAGAAACTGGGCGTGAAAGTGAACGCTTTCTTCGCGCCGGACTACGCCGGGATCATCCAGGGTATGCGCTTTAATAAAGTCGACATCGCCTGGTACGGTAACCTGTCAGCAATGGAAGCCGTGGATCGCGCCAACGGCCAGGTCTTTGCCCAGACCGTCGCCGCCGATGGATCGCCAGGTTACTGGAGCGTGCTGATCGTCAACAAGGACAGCCCGATCAACAACCTCGACGATCTGATCGCCAAACGCAAAGATCTCACCTTTGGTAATGGCGATCCTAACTCTACCTCCGGCTATCTCGTCCCTGGCTATTACGTCTTCGCGAAAAACAATATCGCCGCCAGCGACTTTAAACGCACCGTCAACGCCGGTCATGAAACTAACGCCCTTGCGGTCGCCAACAAGCAGGTGGATGTCGCCACCAACAACACCGAGAACCTCGATAAGCTGAAAACGTCCGCGCCGGACAAGCTGAAAGCGCTGAAGGTTATCTGGAAGTCGCCGCTGATCCCAGGCGATCCGATTGTCTGGCGTAAGAACCTCTCTGAAGCCACCAAGGACAAGGTGTACGACTTCTTCATGAACTACGGCAAAACGCCGGAAGAAAAAACCGTACTGGAACGCCTGGGTTGGGCGCCGTTCCGCGCCTCCAGCGACCTGCAACTGGTGCCGATTCGCCAGCTCGCCCTGTTTAAAGAGATGCAGGGCGTGAAGGACAACAAAGGACTGAACGCTGAAGAGAAGACCAGCAAATCTTCTGCGATTAAAGCGCAACTGGACGATCTTGACCGTCTGACCGCGGCGCTGAGCGCCATGACCAGCGTCACCAAAGCGGTACAGTAAACCTGACGCCCGGTGGCGCTTCGCTTACCGGCCTACAAACGTAGGCCGGATAAGGCGGAGCCGCCATCCGCCAATAACGTACGCACGGAGCTAAACATGCAAACCATCACCGTTGCCCCGCCAAAGCGCAGTTGGTTCTCGCTCGTCAGTTGGGCCATTCTGCTCGCCGTGCTGGTCGTGTCGTGGAAAGGCGCCGAAATGGCCCCGCTCACGCTGATTCAGGATTCCGCCAACATGGCGACGTTTGCCGCCGACTTCTTTCCGCCGGACTTTAGCCAGTGGCAGGACTACCTCGGCGAAATGGCGGTGACCCTGCAAATCGCCGTCTGGGGAACCGCGCTGGCCGTGATCCTCTCCATTCCTTTCGGCCTGATGTGCGCCGACAACCTCGTGCCCTGGTGGATCTACCAGCCGATGCGCCGTCTGATGGATGCCTGCCGCGCCATTAACGAAATGGTGTTTGCGATGCTATTTGTGGTCGCTGTCGGCCTCGGTCCGTTTGCGGGCGTCATGGCGCTGTTTATCCATACCACCGGCGTGCTCTCCAAGCTGCTGTCCGAAGCGGTGGAAGCCATTGAACCCGGTCCGGTTGAAGGCATTCGCGCCACTGGCGCTAACAAAATTGAAGAAATTCTTTACGGTGTACTGCCCCAGGTGATGCCGCTGCTGATCTCCTACTCGCTGTACCGCTTTGAATCCAACGTCCGTTCAGCAACTGTCGTCGGGATGGTGGGCGCAGGCGGCATTGGCGTCACGTTGTGGGAGGCAATTCGCGGTTTCCAGTTCCAGCAAACCTGCGCCCTGATGGTGTTAATCATTGTGACCGTCAGCCTGCTGGATTTTCTCTCCCAGCGTTTACGTAAGCATTTTATCTGATTAGCGAGGCATTGATTGCTATGCACTTGTCTACACATCCGACCAGTTATCCGACGCGTTATCAGGAGATTGCCGCGAGACTTGAGCAGGAGCTACGTCAACATTACCGCTGCGGCGACTATCTGCCCGCCGAGCATCAGCTTGCCGCGCGTTATGAGGTTAATCGCCACACCCTGCGCCGCGCCATCGATCAGTTGGTGGAACGCGGCTGGGTCCAGCGTCGTCAGGGCGTCGGCGTACTGGTGCTGATGCGCCCGTTCGATTATCCGCTTAACGCCCAGGCACGCTTCAGTCAGAACCTGTTGGATCAGGGAAGTCATCCCACCAGCGAAAAACGGCTGGCGGTACTGCGCCCGGCCTCCCGTCACGTTGCCGATGCGCTCAGCGTGCAGGAAGGCGATAACGTCATCCACTTGCGCACCCTGCGGCGGGTGAACGGCATCGCCCTGTGTCTGATTGACCATTACTTTTCCGACCTGGCCCTTTGGCCGCTGCTGCAGGGTTTTAACCACGGCTCACTGCACGACTATTTGCGCGAACAGTCCGGCCTGACGCTCAAGCGCACCCAGACGCGCATCAGCGCCCGGCGTGCGCAGGCGAAAGAGAGCAAGGTGCTGGAAATCCCCAACATGGCGCCGCTGCTCTGCGTGCGCACCCTGAACCACCGTGAAGGCGAGGAACGTGCGATGGAGTATTCCGTCAGCCTGACCCGCGCCGACATGATCGAATTCACTATGGAGCACTGAATGCATTTCGATACCGCCACCCGCCAGCGCTGGATGCGCGCGCTGGCTTACAGCAAGGCCGATGCCCTGAATGCGCGACTCCAGGCGTTAACGCTGGCACCGGAATATGAACTGATTCGCCCCCCGGAATGCGGACTGATGCAAATTCAGGCGCGCATGGGCGGCACCGGCAACCGTTTCTTTGCCGGAGACACCACGCTGACCCGCGCGGTGGTTCGCCTGAAAAGCGGCACGCTGGGTTACAGCTACCTGCTGGGACGCAACAAACGCCACGCCGAGCAGTGCGCCGTTATCGACGCTTTACTGCAGGAACAGACACATTTCCAGAACCTGATGGAAACCTTAATTAGCCCGCTGGAAGCAGAACGCGATGCGGAAATCACCGCCCGTCGCGCCGAGGTCAACGCCAGCCGGGTCGACTTCTTTACGCTGGTGCGCGGAGATAACGAATGACCCTACAGACCGCCTTTACCCTGCCCGTCCAGGACGCCCAACAAAGCTTTCGCCGTCTGCTGAAAGCGATGAGCGAACCGGGGGTGATTGTTGCCTTACATCAATTGAAACACGGCTGGCAGCCGTTGAATCTGGCGACCACCAGCGTCCTGCTGACGTTAGTCGACGGCGATACGCCGGTGTGGCTGTCGCCTGCGATGAATAACGACATCGCCAGCCAGAACCTGCGTTTTCACACCAACGCGCCGATGGTCGAACAACCCCAACTGGCGGCCTTTGCCGTAGCCGACGAGCGCATCAGCAGCGAACAGCTTAATGCTCTTTCTGCCGGTTCTGCGGTCGCGCCAGAAAACAGCGCCACGCTCATCGTGCAGGTTTCCAGCCTGAGCGGTGGGCGGATGTTACGCCTGACCGGGGCAGGTATCGCCGAAGAGCGAATGATCGCACCGCAGTTGCCAGACTGCCTGATCCACGAACTCACCGAACGTCCGCATCCGTTCCCGCTGGGCGTTGACCTCATCCTTACCTGCGGCGAACGGCTGCTGGCTATCCCGAGAACCACCCATGTGGAGGTGTGCTGATGTACGTAGCCGTCAAAGGGGGCGAGAAGGCGATAGCCAACGCCCATGCGTTACAGGAGCAGCGACGCCGGGGCGACGATGCCGTTGCCGAACTGAGCGTGGCGCAGATCGAACAGCAGATGAATCTGGCTGTTGATCGCGTCATGACCGAAGGCGGTATTGCCGATCGCGAACTGGCGGCGCTGGCGCTCAAGCAGGCCAGCGGCGATAACGTCGAAGCCATCTTTCTGCTGCGCGCTTACCGCACCACGCTGGCAAAGCTGGCGGTAAGCGAACCGCTGAACAGTGGGGAAATGCGCCTGGAACGCCGTATCTCGGCAGTCTATAAGGATATTCCGGGCGGACAGCTGTTAGGACCAACCTACGACTACACCCATCGTCTGCTCGATTTTACGCTGCTGGCGAATGGCGAAACGCCGCCGCTGCGGACTGCAGAAAGTACGCAGGACGCCGCCCCGCACGTCTTTTCGCTGCTGGCGAATCAAGGGTTGGCGAAGCCCGAAGAAGATAACGGCGCCACGCCGGATGACATCACCCGCACGCCGCCGGTTTACCCCTGCTCCCGTGCGTCACGCCTGCAACAGCTGATGCGCGGCGATGAGGGCTATCTGCTGGCGCTGGCCTACTCCACCCAACGCGGCTATGGGCGCAATCACCCCTTCGCAGCCGAAATCCGTAGTGGCTACGTTGCGCTGGAAACGGTACCGGAAGAGCTGGGATTTTCGGTCAACGTCGGCGAACTGCTGATGACCGAATGTGAAATGGTCAACGGCTTTGTCGCCCCGGACAACGATGCGCCTCACTTTACCCGCGGCTACGGACTGGTGTTCGGCATGAGCGAACGCAAAGCGATGGCAATGGCGCTGGTGGACAGAGCCCTACAGGCACCCGACTACGATGAAACGGTCACAGGACCGGCGCAGGACGAAGAGTTCGTGCTGGCGCACGCGGATAACGTCGAGGCGGCGGGTTTTGTTTCGCACCTCAAGCTCCCCCACTACGTCGATTTCCAGGCCGAGCTGGAACTGCTCAAACGCCTGCAACAGGAGGCCGCCCGTGACCACTAACCTCTTCGGCTACAACTTTGCTTATCTGGATGAGCAAACCAAACGCATGATCCGTCGCGCGATCCTCAAAGCGGTGGCGATCCCCGGCTATCAGGTGCCATTCGGTGGCCGCGAAATGCCGATGCCTTACGGCTGGGGAACCGGTGGGATCCAGATTACCGCCAGCGTGATTGGTGAACCGGACGTGCTGAAGGTTATCGATCAGGGCGCAGATGACACCACCAACGCGGTATCGATCCGCAACTTCTTCAAACGCATCACCGGGGTCAATACCACCGAGCGCACGGAAGATGCCACGTTAATCCAGACCCGTCACCGGATCCCGGAAACGCCGCTGACGGAAGATCAGATCCTGATCTTCCAGGTGCCGATCCCTGAACCGCTGCGTTTTATCGAACCTCGCGAAACGGAAACCCGCACTATGCATGCGCTGGAGGAGTACGGGATCATGCAGGTGAAGCTGTATGAAGATATCGCCCGCTTCGGCCATATCGCCACCACATACGCCTACCCGGTGAAAGTCAACGGACGCTATGTGATGGATCCGTCGCCGATCCCGAAATTCGACAACCCGAAGATGGACATGATGCCCGCCCTTCAGTTGTTTGGCGCGGGACGCGAAAAACGCATCTATGCCGTACCGCCGTATACCCGCGTGGAAAGTCTCGATTTCGACGATCATCCGTTCACCGTACAGACCTGGGATGAGCCCTGCGCCATCTGCGGTTCAACGCACAGTTATCTTGATGAAGTGGTACTCGATGACACCGGCAAACGCATGTTTGTCTGCTCCGACACCGACTACTGCCGCCAACAGAGCGAGGCACTCAGCCAATGACGCAACCGCTGCTTTCGGTTAATAACCTGACCCATCTCTACGCGCCGGGTAAAGGCTTCAGCGAGGTCTCTTTTGACCTGTGGCCTGGCGAAGTGCTGGGCATTGTCGGGGAGTCCGGTTCCGGCAAAACCACCCTGCTGAAATCCCTCTCCTCGCGCCTGACGCCGCAGTCGGGCGAGATTCAGTACCAGAGCCGTTCACTGTACGCCATGAGCGAAGCCGACCGCCGCCGCCTGTTGCGCACTGAATGGGGCGTGGTACATCAGCACCCGTTGGATGGCCTGCGTCGTCAGGTCTCGGCGGGCGGTAATATCGGCGAACGCCTGATGGCGACCGGCGCACGCCACTACGGCGAGATCCGCGCCACCGCCCAGCGCTGGCTGGAGGAGGTCGAAATTCCGGCCTCTCGTATCGACGATCTACCGACCACCTTTTCCGGCGGCATGCAGCAGCGTCTGCAGATCGCCCGCAACCTCGTCACCCACCCGAAGCTGGTATTTATGGATGAGCCGACCGGCGGTCTCGACGTCTCCGTCCAGGCGAAACTGTTGGATCTGCTGCGCGGGCTGGTGGTGGAACTGGATCTGGCGGTGGTGATTGTCACCCATGATTTAGGCGTGGCGCGCCTGCTGGCAGATCGTCTGCTGGTGATGAAACAGGGTCAGGTGGTGGAAAGTGGATTAACCGACCGCGTGCTCGACGATCCACATCATCCGTATACCCAGTTGCTGGTGTCGTCCGTATTGCAGAACTGATTTTTTGTTTTGCCGGATGGCGGCTACGCCTTATCCGGCAATCGAATGCCCAAATGCTTAAAGAGGCTAAAAATGAACGCGATCCGCGTTGAAAACGTCAGTAAAACCTTTGTGCTCCACCAGCAAAACGGCGTGCGCCTGCTGGTGCTGCAAAATGCCTCGCTGGAAGTCAAAAACGGTGAATGTGTCGTTCTACATGGCCATTCCGGCAGCGGAAAATCGACGCTGCTGCGTTCGCTGTATGCCAATTATCTGCCCGACGAGGGGCATATTCACATTCGCCATCACAACGAATGGGTGGATCTGGTGCACGCTCCGGCGCGCAAAGTGCGGGAAGTCCGCCGCGCCACGATAGGTTGGGTGAGCCAGTTTCTGCGGGTGATCCCACGGATCTCCGCGCTGGACGTAGTAATGCAGCCGCTGCTGGATCTCGGCGTACCGCGCGAGGCGTGCGCCGCCAAAGCCGCAAGCCTGTTGACCCGTCTGAACGTGCCGGAACGCTTGTGGCACCTCGCCCCATCAACCTTTTCCGGCGGTGAACAACAGCGCGTGAACATCGCGCGCGGATTTATCGTCGATTATCCGATTCTGTTACTCGACGAACCGACCGCGTCGCTGGATGCCAGAAACAGTGCCGCCGTGGTGGCGCTGATTGAAGAGGCGAAAGCGCGGGGTGCGGCCATTGTCGGCATTTTTCACGATCAAACTGTGCGCGACCGCGTAGCGGATCGTTTGCACCTGATGGGAACAACACCATGATTATCAATAATGTAAAGCTGGTGCTGGAAGATGAAGTGGTGCAGGGATCGCTGGAAATGCAGGATGGCGTGATTCGCGCGTTTGCGCAAAGTCAGAGCCGTCTTCCGCAAGCGCTGGACGGAGAAGGCGGCTGGCTGCTACCGGGGCTGATTGAGTTGCACACCGATAATCTCGACAAATTCTTTACCCCACGGCCGAAAGTGGACTGGCCCGCGCATTCCGCAATGAGCAGCCACGACGCGCTGATGGTCGCCAGCGGTATCACCACCGTGCTGGACGCGGTGGCGATTGGCGATGTCCGCGACGGCGGCGATCGTCTGGAAAACCTGGAGAAAATGATTAACGCCGTAGAGGAGACGCAAAAGCGTGGGGTGAACCGCGCCGAGCATCGCCTGCATCTGCGCTGCGAACTGCCGCACCACGCCACGCTGCCGCTGTTCGAGAAGCTGATCAGCCGCGAACCGGTCACGCTGGTTTCGCTGATGGATCACTCGCCGGGCCAGCGTCAGTTCGCCAACCGCGAGAAGTATCGTGAATATTATCAGGGTAAATATTCGCTGACCGATGAACAGATGACGCGTTACGAAGAGGAACAACTGGCCCTGGCGGCTCGCTGGTCGCAGCCCAACCGGACTGCCATCGCGCAACTGTGCCGCGAGCGCAACATTGCACTGGCAAGCCATGATGACGCCACCTCCGGGCATGTGCAGGAATCCCACCAGCTTGGCAGCGTGATCGCCGAATTTCCCACCACGTTCGAAGCCGCAGAAGCCTCGCGCCAGCACGGCATGAACGTACTGATGGGCGCACCGAACATTGTGCGCGGTGGCTCTCATTCCGGCAACGTCGCGGCGCACACGCTGGCAGAATTGGGGTTGCTGGATATCCTCTCGTCAGATTACTACCCCGCCAGCCTGCTGGATGCCGCGTTTCGCGTCGCAGACGACGCGGCTAACCGTTTCACCCTGCCGCAGGCGATCCGCCTGGTGACCGCCAACCCGGCGCGGGCGCTCAGTCTCCGCGATCGCGGCGTGATCGCCGAAGGTAAGCGCGCCGATCTGGTACTGGCGCACCGTAAAGGCGATCACATCCACATCGACCACGTCTGGCGCCAGGGAAAGAGGGTGTTCTGAGTATGGGAAAACTGATCTGGCTGATGGGGCCGTCCGGCTCCGGGAAGGACAGTTTGCTGACCGCACTCCGTCAGCAAGAACATGCGCAACTCCTGGTGGCGCACCGTTATATCACTCGCGCGGCGAATGACGGGAACGAAAATCATGTCGCCCTGAGCGAGCAAGAGTTTTTCACCCGCGCCGGGCATAACCTGCTGGCGCTAAGCTGGCATGCTAACGGCTTTTATTATGGCGTCGGCGTGGAGATCGATCTCTGGCTTAACGGCGGCTTCGACGTGGTGGTCAACGGCTCACGCGCGCATCTGCCCCAGGCGCAGGCGCGCTACGGCACGGCGCTGCTGCCGGTCTGCTTGCAGGTCTCCCCTACGATTTTGCGCCAGCGCTTACAGGCGCGCGGGAGGGAAAGCGAACCCGAGATTGCCGCGCGTCTCGAACGCGCCGCCCGCTACGCCCCGTTTGGCTGCCATACGCTCAATAACGACGGCAGTTTGCACCAGTCCGTCGATTCGCTGTTAACGTTAATGGGACGCAAGGAGCCACGCCATGTCTGCCTGTGAACTTCGTCGCGCCACCGGACAAGACACCGAGGCCGTGTACGCGCTCATCTGCGAACTGAAGCAAGCCCAGTTTGATTACCCGACCTTTTGCGCCGGATTCACCGCCAATTTGCAGGATGACCGACTGCGTTATCAGTTGGCGCTGCTTGAGGGCCAGGCGGTTGGACTCATTGGCCTGCATCTGCAGTATCATTTACACCACGCCAACTGGATTGGCGAGATTCAGGAACTGGTGGTGATGCCGCAGGCACGGGGTCTGAAAATCGGTAGCCAGTTACTGGCATGGGCAGAACAGGAAGCCCGCGAGGCAGGCGCAGAGATGACAGAGCTGTCCACCAGCGTGAAGCGTCATGACGCCCACCGTTTTTATCGGCGCGAAGGCTACGAACAAAGTCATTTTCGCTTCACAAAAGCATTGTGAGGTACGTAGGCCGGATAAGCCGCTCGCGTCGCCATCCGGCACGATACGACAAGGGGAATCACGATGAGTCTGAGCATCACGCTAAGCGGCACCGGCGGTGCGCAAGGGGTACCCGTGTTTGGCTGCGATTGTGAAGCCTGTCGCCGCGCACGCCTGCAGGAACCGTATCGCCGACGCCCGTGTAGCGGCGTGGTCAAATTCAACGATACGGTGACGCTGCTGGATGCGGGCATACCGCACCTGATGGACGACTGGCCGGCGGGCAGCTTTCGACAGTTTTTACTCACCCATTATCATATGGATCACGTACAGGGATTGTTTCCGCTACGCTGGGGCGTCGGGGCGTCCATCCCGGTGTACGGCCCGCCGGACGAACAGGGGTGCGACGATCTGTTTAAGCATCCCGGCATTCTCGACTTTAGCC
This sequence comes from Citrobacter sp. CFNIH10, assembly GCF_002934585.1. NCBI lineage: Bacteria > Pseudomonadati > Pseudomonadota > Gammaproteobacteria > Enterobacterales > Enterobacteriaceae > Citrobacter > Citrobacter sp. CFNIH10. The sequence goes on along the minus strand of NZ_CP026216.1, from coordinate 1,791,906 downwards.
ACACCGTCGAGCCGTTTGTGGTGTTTGAGTTACAAGGATTGCAGGTCACACCGCTACCGCTGAATCACTCAAAGCTGACGTTGGGTTATCTTCTGGAGACAGCGCACAGCCGCGTGGCATGGCTGTCTGACACCGCCGGACTGCCCGATAAAACGCTCACCTTTCTGCTCAACAATCAGCCACAAGTTATCGTCATCGACTGTAGCCATCCGCCACGTCCCCAACCGCCGTGCAATCACTGTGATTTAAATACGGTCATTGCGCTTAATGAAGTGATTCGCTGCCCGCAGGTGATCCTCACGCATATCAGCCACGCGTTCGATGTCTGGCTGATGGATAACCCGCTCCCGGACGGATTTGAAGCAGGCTATGACGGGATGCAGATTATGGTCGATTAACGCCCGTAATCCTCTTCCATTCGGCTTTCTTCATCTTCCAGTTGGCGGCGTTCACGATCGAGCTGGCGCTGACGTTCATCAAGTTGCCGTCTGCGATCCTCAAACTGACGCCGGCGATCATCATATTGTCTGCGGCGATCGTCGCTCATTTCGTTCTGCCACCTGTCGTCGCGCGAATCCTCGTAATCCCGCCCGCTATCGCTGTCAGGCTTATAAGCATCGTTGATCGCCTGCTGAATGTTGCCGATAGCATCATCAATGATATCGGCCTGTGCCGGCACGGTAGCCAGCGACAGCAGGCTGAATAAAAAGAGTGTCAGGGTGCGTTTCATAGAACCAGCCTCAAAAGGGGACGGTTTCTACGTTAGTTATCGCCCTGTGCGACGAGTAGCGGAGGAATCTCAATTTCGTATCGGGTTCCGTTACAGCCTCCGTCGGCACAACGCCAAATCGTCACGTCAAATATGACGACAGCCTGTTTTTCGTCAGGGTTTTGTCCAAAAATTATCCGTAATATCAGGGAAAGCCCCCAATTAAAATGTGGCATAAAAGATGCATACTCAGGTCGACAAGCGTGTATGCGCGATTTGATTAACTGGAGCGAGACCGATGAAAAAAGTCGTCACGGTTTGCCCGTATTGCGCATCAGGTTGCAAGATCAACCTGGTGGTCAATAACGGCAAAATCGTCCGGGCTGAGGCGGCGCAGGGGAAAACCAATCAGGGTACTCTGTGTCTGAAGGGCTATTACGGCTGGGATTTTATTAACGATACCCAGATCCTGACCCCGCGCCTGAAAACGCCTATGATTCGTCGCCAGCGTGGCGGCAAACTGGAATCAGTTTCCTGGGATGAAGCGCTGAATTACGTCGCCGAACGCCTGAGCGCCATCAAAGCGAAATACGGCCCTGATGCCATCCAGACGACCGGCTCGTCGCGCGGCACCGGGAATGAAACCAACTACATCATGCAAAAATTTGCGCGCGCCGTTATTGGTACCAATAACGTTGACTGCTGCGCTCGCGTCTGACACGGCCCATCGGTTGCAGGTCTGCACCAGTCGGTCGGTAACGGCGCAATGAGCAATGCCATTAACGAAATTGATAACACCGATTTAGTGTTTATCTTCGGTTACAACCCGGCGGATTCCCACCCGATTGTGGCGAATCACGTGATTAACGCTAAACGTAACGGGGCGAAAATTATCGTCTGCGATCCGCGCAAAATTGAAACCGCGCGCATTGCCGACATGCACATCGCTCTGCGAAACGGCTCGAATATCGCACTGTTGAACGCGATGGGCCATGTCATTATTGAAGAAAATCTGTACGACCAGGCGTTTGTCGCCTCCCGTACGGAAGGTTTTGAAGAGTACCGCAAGATTGTCGAAGGCTATACGCCGGAGTCCGTCGAGGAGATAACCGGCATTAGCGCGAGTGAAATTCGTCAGGCCGCGCGGATGTATGCCGGTGCGAAAAGCGCGACCATCCTGTGGGGCATGGGCGTCACCCAGTTCTATCAGGGTGTAGAAACCGTGCGTTCACTGACCAGCCTCGCGATGCTGACCGGCAACCTCGGTAAGCCCAGCGTGGGCGTTAACCCGGTACGTGGCCAGAACAACGTTCAGGGCGCGTGCGATATGGGTGCGCTGCCGGATACCTATCCGGGCTATCAGTATGTGAAAGATCCGGCTAACCGCGAGAAATTCGCCAAAGCCTGGGGCGTGGACAGCCTGCCTGCGCACACTGGCTATCGCATCAGCGAGCTGCCGCACCGTGCGGCGCATGGCGAAGTGCGTGCGGCGTACATTATGGGCGAAGATCCGTTGCAAACGGATGCGGAACTCTCCGCAGTGCGCAAAGGCTTTGAGGATCTGGAACTGGTCATCGTGCAGGACATCTTTATGACCAAAACCGCATCGGCGGCAGATGTCATTTTACCGTCGACGTCGTGGGGCGAGCATGAAGGGGTCTTTACCGCTGCTGACCGTGGTTTCCAGCGCTTCTTTAAAGCCGTTGAGCCGAAGTGGGATCTGAAAACCGACTGGCAAATCATCAGTGAGATCGCCACCCGGATGGGGTATCCGATGCACTACAACAACACCCAGGAGATCTGGGATGAGTTGCGTCATCTGTGCCCGGATTTCTACGGGGCGACTTACGAGAAGATGGGCGAACTGGGCTACATCCAGTGGCCTTGCCGCGACACGTCAGACGCCGATCAGGGGACCTCATACCTCTTTAAAGAGAAGTTTGATACCCCGAACGGCATGGCACAGTTCTTCACCTGCGACTGGGTTGCGCCGATCGATAAACTCACCGACGAGTACCCGATGGTACTGTCGACGGTGCGTGAAGTCGGCCACTACTCCTGTCGTTCGATGACCGGTAACTGTGCGGCCCTGGCCGCGCTGGCGGATGAACCAGGCTATGCGCAAATCAACGCGGCCGATGCGGCGCGTCTGGGCATTGAAGATGAAGCACTGGTGTGGGTTCACTCGCGAAAAGGCAAAATTATCACCCGCGCGCAGGTCAGCGAGCGCCCGAACAAAGGGGCTATCTATATGACCTACCAGTGGTGGATTGGTGCCTGTAACGAGCTGGTGACCGAGAACTTAAGCCCGATTACCAAAACACCAGAGTACAAGTATTGCGCCGTGCGCGTGGAGCCGATTGCCAATCAGTCCGCCGCCGAGCAGTACGTGATTGATGAATACAACAAGCTGAAGGCTCGCCTGCGCGAAACCGCAATGGGCTAACCACAACGTTGATGCATCTCAACAGCCTCCACCCTGGAGGCTGTTTTTTTATCCATACGATCTCTTTATACTGTCCATTCCGTACCCTAATTAAAACTTAATAATGAAACCACTTCTTGCATTGATGTTATTGATGACATTCTTTGCCCGTGCTGCCGATCCTGAGCCTGGAAGCCAGTATTTGCAGGCCGCAGAGGCAGGTGACAAACGCGCGCAATATTACCTTGCTGACAGCTGGTTTAGCTTCGGCGATTTAAGCAAAGCCGAATACTGGGCACAGAAATCCGCCGACAATGGCGATGCGGACGCCTGTGCGCTGCTGGCGCAGATTAAAATCACTAATCCGGTCAGTCTGGATTACCCTGAAGCAAAAATGCTGGCGGAGAAGGCCGCCCGGGCGGGCAGTAAAGCGGGCGAAATTACGCTGGCACGCATTCTGGTGAATACGCAGGCCGGTAAAACCGATTACCCCAAAGCCATCTCCCTGCTGCAAAACGCCTCTGAAAATCTGGAGAGTGATGTGGCCGTAGATGCGCAGATGCTGCTCGGTTTGATTTACGCCAACGGTGTCGGGATTCAGGCTGATGATGATAAAGCGACCTGGTACTTCAAACGCAGTTCCGCCATCTCTCGCACCGGGTATTCCGAATACTGGGCGGGAATGATGTTTCTGAACGGCGAACAGGGCTTTATTGAGAAGAATAAACAGAAGGCGCTGCACTGGTTGAATCTGAGCTGTACCGAAGGATTCGATACCGGCTGCGAAGAGTTTGACCGATTAACGAACGGCTGACTCAGATTACCTGATGGCGCTTTGCTTATCAGGCCTACAAGCGATGTCGACTCGTAGGCCGGATAAGGCGCAGCGCCATCCGGCAGACCGTTTACCGTTACTGGGCAGTCTTATCGAATTTACCCAGTACTTCGCGCTCATACGCCAGCGCTTTTTTGCGATCAAACTTGTGTTCCCATTTGGCGATAACCAGTACCGCCAGCGCATTCCCCACCACGTTCAGCGCCGTACGCGCCATGTCGAGAATACGGTCGACCCCGGCGATAAAGGCCAGGCCTTCCAGCGGGATGCCCACGCTACCAAGCGTTGCCAGCAGTACCACGAAGGAGACGCCCGGCACGCCAGCAATCCCTTTCGATGTCACCATCAGCGTCAGCACCAGCACGATTTCCTGCCACAGCGACAGGTCGATACCGTACAACTGCGCGATGAAGATCGCCGCAATACTCTGATACAGGGTCGAGCCATCGAGGTTAAACGAGTAGCCGGTCGGCACCACAAAACTGGTGATCGAGGCTGGCGCGCCGTAGGCTTCCATCTTCTCGATAATTCGCGGCAGCACGCTTTCAGAGCTGGCGGTGGAGTACGCCAGAATCAATTCATCTTTCAGAATGCGGATCAGGATCCAGATACTCAGTCCGCAAATACGCGCGACGATACCCAGCACCACCAGCGCGAAGAACAGGATCGCGAAGTGAACCAACAGCACCAGCTTCGCCAACGGCCACAGCGAGGCAAAACCGAAGTTCGCCACGGTCACGGCGATCAGCGCGAATACCCCGACGGGTGCATAGCGCATGACCATGTGCGTCACTTTAAACATGGTTTCGGAAATGGAGCGGAACACCGTCACCAGCGGCTCACGATGCGTTGCCGGTAGCGAGGAAAGCCCCAGACCAAACAGCACCGAGAAGAAGATGATTGGCAGCATGTCGCCTTTCGCCATCGAAGCAACGATGTTTGTCGGGACCAGCGACAGAATGGTGCCCATCAGGCCATGCGCGTGGCTCTGCACCTCTGCCGTCGTGTTCTGGTATTTCGAAATGTCCACGGTCGCCAGTTGCGACATATCAATGCCGGAGCCCGGCTGGAAGACGTTCGCCAGCGTAATCCCGAGGATAATGGCAATCGTCGTGATCACTTCGAAATAGAGAATGGTTTTCGCGCCGATACGTCCCAGTTGTTTCGCATCGCCGACACCGGCAATCCCGACAATCAGCGTGGAGATCACAATCGGCACGACGATCATTTTAATCAGATGGATAAAGATATCCCCTGCCGGAGAGAGCAGGTTTGCAATCAGCCACTCGCGGCTGTCGCTGTGATAATGCAGATAACTGCCGAGTAAAATGCCCAGCACCATGGCAATCAGGATCTGCCAGGCCAGACTGAGTTTAAAACTTTTCATAACGACGAACTTCCTCAATGGAACGCCACTCCTGTTCATCGCGCAGGAATGGATACATACTGAAAGGGTATGAATTGTGTTGCGTTGGTTAGTAGAGTTTTTTAACGCTATACCCTAAATAGTCCGAGTTGCAGGAAGCCAACACACCTGCAGCTTGAAGTATGACGGGTGTATAATCAGTACCATTTGCAGGGCATCTTGCGCAACCCTTTAAGAACAGGGCTTTTCGCTGAAATAATGCATAATAACGCGAATTTATCGGGTTTATATTGCATAACTATTTGTTATGGAAAGATTTTTAAATCTGCGTTTTTGAATTATAACCGTCATGAATTATTTTGGCGGCGAGGTTCATTTGCCTGTTTTTTAAACAGATAAATCGCGCAAAATCACAAATCTATTTCTGTCGGTTCTGTAATAACTTTGCCATATTTATCGAGTCTATCAGCTGCGCACGATTCACTCGCGGCGAATTCAAATCCAGGACTTTTTGCCACTGCAAAATCGCCTGTTTGTAATCCGCCTGCATAAATGCATCCGACGCCAGTAGCATCAGCGCAGTCACTTCCCCGGCATCCAGTGCCAGCGCCTTATCAATCATCTCGCGGGTCGCCGGCGTCATGTGCTGCCCGGCCTGGTAGTAGAGCACGGTCGCCAGCGCCGAATAGATCTCCGCATTCTCTCCACGGCTACGCAGCGCCTGACCATAAGCCAGCAGCGCATTATCGTAATCATTGCGCCACAGATAATACTCGCCGAGGAGCGCCCACTTTTCGCTGTCCTGTGGGTTGGCGCGAATCTGTTTTTGCAGGGCTATCAGTTGGGCCTCCGGCGTCGAGGTTTCTGCAAATTCATGCAGCGGATCGGCCAGTCGTCGTTGTTCGTCTCGCACGGCCTGCCATTTCGGCGACAGCAGATAGCCGCACAGACAGACGATGACCATCAGCACTGCCGCCAGGGTCAGTCGTCTGACAGGCATCGGGCGTGACGGTTCAGGTTGTCTCATCGTTGCCCCCTTTTCGCCTGCTGACGCGCCACAAAATCCCTCCAACCAGCAGCAACAGCAGGCACGGCAATGCCCACAGCAGCAGCGTCTGCCCGGTGAGCGGTGGGTTATAGCGGACAAAATCACCGTACCGCGCGGTCATCCAGGCGGTGATTTCAGCTTCATCTTTCCCTTCTGCCACCATCGTATAGACCTGGTGGCGCATGCTGACCGCAACCGGCGCATTGGATTCCAGCAAGTTTTGATTCTGGCACTGCGGACAGCGAAGCTGGCTGGCAATCGACAACGCCTTTTCCTGCTGCTGCGGGTTCTCAAAAGCCCAGGTATCAACCACCTGAGCGTGAGCGGAAAAGGAGATAACCAGCAGTAAGATAAACGCAATGATGGTGCCTGATGACGCTGCGCTTATCAGGCCTGCGCCGTGCTTAAACCATGCGCCGCCATCCGGCAATCCCCCCGACAAAAACCGCGGTTCATTACGCATCGCGCTTTCTCCCACGCCAGCCGCTGAGCAGCGCCCCGGCAATCATCAACAGCCCCCCGCCCCAAATCCAGCGCACGCCGCTTTGCACATACAGGCGCAGGGCATACCGCTCCTCGCCCGTTTTTTCACCCATCACCGCATACCAGTCATGAAGCAGATCCCAGTGAATGCCAGGTTCCATCATTTGCTGGCGACGGGCGGAATAAAAGCGCCGCTCGGGCGTCAGGCTACCTATTCGTTTCTCGCCCTGCCACAGCGTAATAAGCGCCTTTTCGGTGGTGTAGTTCCCTTTCGCGGCCAGATCCAGCCGTTCAAAGCGGAAGGTGTAACCCGCCAGTTCAACCTGCTGACCTGGGCTCAGGTTAAGGCTTACCTCCTGACGACTGCCGCTGGAGAAGAGGATCCCCGCGGCAAAAACCAGCACACCTGCGTGCGCCAGCAGCGCCGGAAGCTGGCGGTGTACGGCCCTCTTCCGGCTTCTGACCATCGCTGTCACGATTACCACCAACATCAGCAAGCCAAACGGCAAGGTGGCGCGGTTAAAATAGGGCGCGCCAACGGAGAGTCGCCCCCAGCCCAGCAGGCCATAAATCATCGGGTAGAGCGTTCCAATCAGTACGATCAGCAGCACCGCGCAAAAGAGCAGCAGCGCTGCCAGAATCAGCATTTCGCGTGACCAGCCGCTCAGACGAACGGCCTGTTGGTTAGCCCGCGCGCGCCAGCCGTACAAGCCGAGCGCGGCCAGACTCAGAATGGCAAAGAGGGCAAACAGCGGCACGGCGCGCACATTATCCAGCGCAAAAGCGTGTACAGAAACGAGAATACCGGAACGGACAATCAGCGTGCCCAGCAAAGAGAGGATAAGCGTAACAATGGCCAGCAGTAGCGACCAGTGGCGAAAAATGCCGCGTTCACGCGACACATACAGGCTGTGCAGCAGCGCACTGGCAGAAAGCCAGGGTAATAAAGACGCGTTTTCCACCGGGTCCCAGAACCACCAGCCGCCCCACCCCAGTTCGCAATAGGCCCACCATGAACCGAGAATGATGCCAAGCGTCAGCGCACACCAACCGGGCAGCGCCCAGCGCCAGCACACCCAGGCGGTCAACGTCGTGAAATCACCGCGCAGCAACGACGCCAGCGCCACTCCGGCAGCGACCATCAGGCCGCCGTACCCCAGATACAGCAATGGCGGATGCAGGATCAGCCCCAGATGTTGCAGCATCGGGTTGAGATCGCGCCCTTCTATCGCTGGCGGAAAGATACGGACAAACGGATCGGACCAGAACACCACAAACAGCAGCAGCAATGCGGTGATCGCCGAGAGTACGCCGAGTGTGAACGGAAACAGAGGATCATATTCGCGGCGATAGCGCCAGGCAAACAGCGCGCTCCAGCCGGACAGAAATAACACCCACAGCAGCAGAGATCCTTCGTGACCGCCCCACACCGCCGCCAGCTTGAGTCCCCACGACAACAGGCTGTGACTATGTTGGGCCACATAGATAACGGAGAAATCGCTGGTCAGAAAGCAAAACACCAGAATCAAGAAGGCGAGCAGCAGGCACGCAAATTGCGCCCAGACGCCCACGCTCGCCAGACGCATTACGCTCTGCCAGCGCTGGCGTTCACCTGCCAGTACGGCAAGCGGGGTCAACACGTTGACCCCGAGGCTGAATAACAGTGCCAGAAAACCGGCTTCAGGAAGGAGTACGTCCAGAAATCACCTTTCCCTCACAGCCATGCTTATGCAACCGTGAGCTGTCCAGCATAAAGAATGAAAAAGCGCAGTAACAGCACGCCCGTCAGGCTGGCACCACAGACCGCCAGCACACCATGAAACGTCGAACCGCGGTTGGCCCAGGGTTTCAGTAACATTGGAACGATCAGTCCCAGCCCCGCGACGCCGAGCCAGAACCACCAGGTCCAGAAGCCACCACCCAGTGCCGCCGACAGCGCGCGCATTTTGCCGTCATCGCCCAGAGCCAGCCCCACAAAGAAGGCGGCCAGCAGGAAGATCTCCAGCCACACCACCGGGGTTTCCACACGGTGAATAAAATGCGCCTCGGTACTGTGCGGATTACCACGCTGACGTAATGCCATCGCAATCAGCGCCACCGCCGCACCGGAGGAGATCCCGGAAAACAGGAACAGCACCGGCAGGATCGGGTTATTCAGGAACGGATACGATTTCAGCACCGAAAGCAGGAAACCGGTGTAGGCGCCCAGCAGTACCGCCAGTACCAACATTAGCGTTTCGAGTCCACGGTTGAACGGCGTTAACAGCGTCAACACTTTCTGCACCAGTCCAAGACGGGGGAACCAACGCTGTTGCAGAGCCATCACCTCTTTTTGAAAGATGATGGCCAGCCACAGAATCAGCACCACCATATAAAGCTGGAATAGCAGAACCCCCATCGACATCACCGACGTAAAGCTATAGTGGAACATCAGTTTCCAGAAGGTCCAGGGACGCGTCAGGTGGAAGATCAGAATCAGCAGGCCTAGAATAATCGCCCCCGGCCCCACGACCAGCGTGGTACGCAGCAGCGTACTGTCCGCTCCACCCGCCTCCGGATGGTAACGGCGCAGCAGGATTGACAGCGTCACCAGTCCGGCAGAGATGCCGATCAGAAACAGATAGATGGCGATGGGCCAGTCCCACACCAGCGATTCAAAGTGGAAAGCAGATGCGTTTGTCATTGGCTCACCTCCCCATATTTAAAGGGAACGCGGTAGACCTTCGGTTTGGTACCCAGCGCCAGCTTGTAGCGATAGGTGGTTTTCTGCCGCAGCAGCCGGGAAATATCGCTGTCAGGATCGTCCAGATTACCAAACGTCAGCGCCTTCGTCGGGCAAGACTCGACGCAGGCAGGCAGTTTGCCCGCTTTCAGATTGGTTTTACGGCAAAAATCGCATTTATCCGCTGTTTTCGTGACCGGATGGATAAAGCGCACGCGGTACGGACACGCGGCGATGCAGTACTGACAGCCGACGCAGAGATCCGGGTTCACATCCACGATGCCATTCGCGGCATCGCGATACGACGCCCCGGTCGGGCAGACGTCAACGCACGGCGCGTGATCGCAGTGCTGGCACGAATGGCGGAAGAAGCGGTACTTCACATCCGGAAACGTGCCCAGCGGTTCGCTGCGAATGATGGTCAGTCGCGACACGCCTTCCGGCACGTTGTTGACTTCCCGACAGGCATCCATACAGGCGGTACAGCCGATGCATAATGATTCATCATGCACCATGCCGTATCGCACGCCGTTGATATTCAACGTTTTCGCCACCACGCGTCCTGCAGTACCGCTGACGGCCACCAGCGCGCCGACGCCGGTGATGAACTGGCGACGAGAGCAACTCATGGATGCTCCTTAAGCAAGGGCACAGACGCCGGATTAAAGTTCGGGTTGTTACGCTGATCGCTGTGGCAATCGACGCAAATCTTAACTCGTCCTTTATCGCTTAACGTCTGCATCGTGTCTTGCTTCGGATGCAGCGAATGACAACTGGCGCAGGCCACTTTAGTCACGTGGACATCGTGCGGCCAGAACGCTTTTTGCAACTGTTCAGGCAAGTGGCAGGACAGACAAACGCTGTTCTGCTGCTCCACGTTATACATCGGCTCGTTAAAGCGCATCACATCCTTCGCCCCTTCACGGTGCTGAGGCGATGGCTTGCCATGACAGTTAGTACAGGTGACCGGCAGTTTATTGTTCGGATTGGTCACGGACGCATGCTTACCATGCATCCCTTCGGTATCCGGCTTGTGACAGTCCAGACACGCGGCATCCGGGCTACGCTGTGGCGTCACCTCCCAGCGTTCCGATTCCTGCGGCGTTGGCGTGGCGGTTATTCCACTCAGGCTCCATAACAGACCTGACGCCAGCACCCCAGCAGTTAATAACGAACGTAATACGCTCATATTCACTCCGTTGAGTTATCCGCCCCTTGCGAGGCGGAATGGGGTTATTGGCTTAACAAACCGTTTTTACGCGCCTGTTCTTCCCACTGCGGGATCACCGTTTTGATAAAGTCCTGTTTATCGGCGTTAATCTGCTGCATGTTCAGACCAATGGCCGCCTGGGCTTTCTCTTTGGTGGAGATATCCGGAATTGCGATTTCATGGGTGATGCCTTTGGTTGCCAACAGACGCGCCAGCTTAGTCCGCGCATCGGCGGCTTTGTCCATCGCGATACCTAACATCCGCAGACCTTCTTCCGGGGCGTGCATATGGATACCGTGAGAGGCAATGGCCAGATCCCAGCGCCACTGCGCGTGACGGATATCGCTCAGAATCGGCTTCATTTCCGCTTCCGTTGCGCCCGCATCCCAGGCCGCTTTCGCTTCGAAGTGCGCACGAACCAGTTGATCTTCAACTTTGATTTTCAGCCCATTGATTGCCTTCTTACGCTCAGCGACCACGTTTTGCAGAGAGGCTTTGTCCTGGGTATGGCAGTTCGCACAGGTTTGCGGGAAGTTGTCGAACGGATTGCCAATCTTATGATCGGTATAGAGTTTTCCTTCGGCGTTCTGCACTTTCGGCATATGACAGTCAATACAGGTCACATTGTTTTTGCCGTGAATACCCACGCTCCAGGTTTCATATTCCGGATGCTGTGCTTTCAGCATCGGCGCTTTTGACAGCGAGTTGGTCCAGTCAGAGAAGGTAATGGCGTCATAGTATTTCTCCATGTCTTCGACTTTCATGCCGTCATCCCACGGGAACTTCACGGCTTTGTCTTTGCCGTCAAAATAATATTCAACGTGGCATTGCCCGCAAACCATCGACTGCTGGTCGAAACGACCGGCTTTATCGAATGGCTTACCGATGGTCTCCATCGCACGTTCCGCATACGGACGAGACAACGTCAGCTCAGGTTTACCTTTCGCAAAGTCAGGTGACGCCGTGTTATGGCAGTCGCCGCAGCCCAGGTTATTCACGATTTCCGGGCCGCCGCGCGCCCATTTGCCGTGGAAGTAGCCATCTTCACCGTCTTTCTGGATCAAACGCGCCACGTCCGGGCTTTTACAGCTCCAGCAGGCCATCGGCAATGGACCGTCTTCAGCGTTTTTTGGGGCACCGGTACGTAAGGTTTCACGCACGTCGGTCACCGCATAGGCGTGCCCACGCGGTTTGTTGTAATCACGGGAGAACGGATATCCCGCCCACAAGATCACCAGACGGGGATCTTCCGCTAACGCGTCTTCACGTTTTGATTGCTCTGAAGTCGCTTTCCATGAGAGGTATTGATCGGGATGCTGAGGGGCGAAGACTTCATTCTTCGCTTCAACGGTAACTGATTTTGCGGGTTCGGGCGTTTGCTCAGCATAAACCGCAGAAATGAAAAACAGCGGTACGATCAGGCTGAAGAAACGACGTGCGCGTAGTGTAATCCTTGCCATAGAGGTCTCATCCAGATTGCGCCATTGCGTTCAATGACGGTTCTTTTTTATTCTATCCATGACCATAACCACACACACCGCCATGACATTGCCCTAATCTAGATGTAACAAAAAACCACACTCAAAATGTTGTCTTTAATCAATTGTAAGTGTATGTAAAATACCACTTTAGAGTTAGTCAAGCCGTTTTTTCTCTACTCCTTTCCTCTTTTTCGACCTCGATCACCGTTCGTGAATAATTAACATAACCCTCTGTAACGGAAAGATTTTACCAACTTTTGTTGGTTTCCTTCAAAAAACGTATTGCCGTTAATTTGCACAATTCCTGTATTGCGTGATCTGTCGCGCAAAAGCTAAACAAAACTGTCAAAGCCCCTACATTTAACGTTTGTGAGACATATTATTAACATCCTACAAGGAGAACAAAAGCCATGAGCCAAATTCACAAACACGCTATTCCCGCAAACATTGCGGATCGTTGCCTGATAAATCCGGAGCAGTACGAAGCGAAGTATCAACAATCTATTAACGAGCCAGATACCTTCTGGGGCGAGCAGGGAAAAATTCTCGACTGGATCACGCCGTACCAGAAAGTGAAGAACACCTCTTTCGCGCCGGGCAATGTCTCCATTAAATGGTATGAGGACGGCACGCTGAACCTGGCGGCCAACTGTCTCGACCGCCACCTGCAGGAAAATGGCGAACGCACCGCCATCATCTGGGAAGGCGATGACGCCTCGCAGAGCAAACATATTAGCTATCGCGAACTGCATCGCGATGTCTGCCGTTTCGCCAATACGCTGCAGGATCTGGGGATTAAAAAAGGCGATGTGGTGGCGATCTATATGCCAATGGTGCCAGAGGCCGCCGTCGCGATGCTGGCCTGCGCCCGCATTGGTGCCATACATTCGGTGATCTTCGGCGGTTTCTCGCCGGAAGCGGTCGCCGGTCGCATCATTGATTCCAGTTCGAAGCTGGTGATTACCGCTGATGAAGGCGTGCGAGCTGGTCGCAGCATTCCGCTGAAGAAAAACGTCGACGATGCGCTGAAAAACCCGAACGTGAAAACCATCGAGCATGTGGTTGTACTCAAGCGCACCGGCGGCAACATCGAGTGGCAGGAAGGTCGCGACCTGTGGTGGAGCGATCTGATTGAAAAAGCCAGCCCTGAGCATCAACCCGCAGAGATGAACGCCGAAGATCCGCTGTTCATCCTCTATACCTCGGGCTCCACCGGTAAACCGAAGGGCGTGTTGCACACCACCGGCGGCTATCTGGTATATGCCGCAACGACCTTTAAATATGTGTTTGATTACCATCCGGGCGATATCTACTGGTGCACCGCCGATGTGGGTTGGGTTACCGGACATAGCTACCTGCTGTATGGGCCGCTGGCCTGCGGCGCTACCACGCTGATGTTTGAAGGCGTGCCGAACTGGCCGACGCCGGCGCGCATGAGCCAGGTGGTGGATAAGCATAAGGTCAATATTCTCTACACCGCGCCGACGGCGATCCGCGCCCTGATGGCGGAAGGCGATAAGGCGATTGAGGGCACTGACCGCTCATCGCTGCGCATTCTGGGATCGGTTGGCGAGCCGATCAACCCGGAAGCGTGGGAGTGGTACTGGAAAAAGATCGGTAACGAAAAATGCCCGGTGGTGGATACCTGGTGGCAGACCGAAACCGGTGGCTTCATGATCACCCCGCTGCCGGGCGCAACCGAACTGAAAGCGGGTTCCGCTACCCGCCCGTTCTTCGGCGTGCAGCCGGCGCTGGTGGATAACGAAGGCCATCCGCAGGAAGGGGCCACCGAAGGCAACCTGGTGATCACCGACTCCTGGCCTGGACAGGCGCGTACGCTGTTCGGCGATCATGAACGCTTTGAGCAAACCTACTTCTCAACCTTTAAAAACATGTACTTCAGCGGCGATGGCGCGCGTCGTGACGAAGACGGTTACTACTGGATCACCGGGCGCGTTGACGACGTGCTGAACGTCTCCGGTCACCGTCTGGGCACGGCGGAAATTGAATCCGCGCTGGTGGCGCATCCCAAGATTGCCGAAGCGGCGGTGGTCGGCATTCCGCATAACATCAAGGGCCAGGCGATTTATGCCTATGTGACGCTGAATCACGGCGAAGAGCCGTCGCCTGAACTGTACGCCGACGTGCGCAACTGGGTACGTAAAGAGATTGGCCCGCTGGCGACGCCAGACGTGCTGCACTGGACCGACTCACTGCCAAAAACCCGTTCCGGCAAAATCATGCGCCGTATTTTGCGCAAGATCGCGGCGGGCGATACCAGCAATCTGGGCGATACCTCGACGCTCGCCGATCCTGGCGTGGTAGAGAAGCTGCTCGAAGAGAAGCAGGCCATCGCGATGCCATCATAATAAAAAGATGCCGGATGGCGTTGCGCTGATCCGGCCTACGCCCCTACAAGTTCTGACCCTACCCTCTCTTCATTGGGAGGGGAAATATAAAAACCTCCCCAAAGGATTTCGTGTCACAGGAAGGCGGCAAGCGAGCACACCCCCGGTCACATCGTTCACTATGTGACTGGGGTGGGCAAGTGCGGCCAACGCATCTGTGGCATGAAAGACTCAGGGGGCCTCTGGAGACTCTGTGATGAATGACACCATTTATCAGCGGATAGAAGACAGTGCGCGTTTCAGGGAATTAGTTGAAAAAAGGCAACGGTTTGCCACGATACTGTCGATCATCATGCTGGTGGTCTATATCAGCTTTATTCTACTGATTGCTTTTGCGCCTGGCTGGCTGGGAACCCCGCTTCATGAGGGAACCAGCGTCACCCGGGGTATTCCGATTGGCGTGGGGGTGATTCTGATCTCTTTCGTTCTGACCGGCATCTACATCTGGCGAGCGAACGGCGAATTTGACCGTCTGAACAAGGCAGTACTGCACGAGGTTAACGCATTATGAAGAGAGTCCTGACGGCGCTTGCCGCCACACTACCCTTCGCGGCCAACGCGGCGGATGCCATTAGCGGTGCAGTACAACGCCAGCCAACCAACTGGCAGGCGATTGTCATGTTTCTGATTTTCGTTGTGTTTACGCTGGGTATTACGTACTGGGCCTCTAAACGCGTGCGTTCACGCAGCGACTACTATACGGCGGGCGGAAATATCACCGGCTTCCAGAACGGACTGGCGATTGCGGGCGATTACATGTCGGCGGCGTCGTTCCTCGGGATCTCCGCACTGGTGTTTACCTCCGGCTATGACGGGTTGATCTACTCGCTGGGCTTCCTCGTCGGCTGGCCGATCATCCTGTTCCTGATCGCCGAGCGTCTGCGTAACCTCGGTCGCTATACCTTTGCCGATGTGGCCTCTTATCGCCTGAAGCAAGGCCCGATCCGTATTCTGTCGGCCTGCGGTTCGCTGGTGGTGGTTGCCCTTTATCTGATTGCACAGATGGTCGGTGCGGGCAAACTGATTGAACTGCTGTTCGGCCTGAACTACCACATTGCGGTGGTGCTGGTCGGCGTGCTGATGATGATGTACGTGCTGTTCGGCGGCATGCTGGCAACCACGTGGGTGCAGATCATCAAAGCCGTGCTGCTGCTGTTCGGCGCCAGCTTTATGGCCTTTATGGTGATGAAGCACGTCGGCTTTAGCTTCAATAACCTGTTCACCGAAGCGATGGCGGTTCACCCGAAAGGCTCTGCGATTATGAGCCCAGGCGGGTTGGTGAAAGACCCAATCTCCGCGCTCTCACTGGGGCTCGGCCTGATGTTTGGTACGGCAGGCCTGCCGCACATCCTGATGCGTTTCTTCACGGTCAGTGATGCCCGCGAAGCGCGTAAGAGCGTGTTCTATGCCACCGGTTTTATGGGTTATTTCTACATCCTGACCTTCATCATCGGCTTTGGCGCCATCATGCTGGTCGGTGCCAATCCGGCGTATAAAGACGCGGCGGGCGCATTGATTGGCGGGAACAACATGGCGGCGGTACATCTGGCGAATGCGGTGGGCGGTAACCTGTTCCTCGGCTTTATTTCCGCCGTGGCGTTCGCCACCATTCTGGCGGTCGTCGCTGGTCTGACGCTGGCGGGTGCATCTGCGGTTTCTCACGATCTGTATGCGAACGTGTTCCGTAAAGGGGCGACCGAACGTGAAGAGTTGCGGGTGTCGAAAATCACCGTACTGGTGCTGGGCGTGATTGCGATTATTCTCGGCGTGCTGTTCGAGAATCAAAACATCGCTTTCATGGTGGGTCTGGCGTTTGCTATCGCCGCGAGCTGCAACTTCCCGATCATCCTGCTTTCCATGTACTGGTCGAAGCTGACCACGCGTGGCGCGATGATGGGCGGCTGGTTGGGTCTGCTGACGGCCGTCGTGCTGATGGTTCTTGGCCCCACCATTTGGGTACAAATCCTCGGTCACGAAAAAGCTATCTTCCCGTATGAATACCCGGCGCTGTTCTCCATTACCGTGGCATTCCTGGGGATCTGGTTCTTCTCTGCCACGGATAACTCGACAGAAGGGAATCGCGAGCGTGAGCAGTTCCGTGCTCAGTTTATCCGTTCCCAGACGGGCTTCGGCGTCGAACAAGGCCGCGCCCACTAATCGACATGCTTTTCCCCGGTCACGCTGACCGGGGATCCATTCTCAGAACATCAGCCTTGCCACCAGCGGGGCGACCAGCACCATCACCACACCGGAAAGCATCATCACCAGGCTGGCAACCACGCCCTCCTGCTGACCAAGCTCATACGAGCGCGCCGTTCCCGCACCGTGCGACGCCGCGCCAAATCCTGCGCCTTTCGCCATCCCTTCACGAATCGACAGACGTAAAAACAGCGCATCCCCGACCGCCATGCCAAAGACGCCGGTCACCACTACAAACAGCGCCACTAAATCCGGCTGCCCACCCAATGGTTCAGCCGCCGCAAGGGCAAACGGCGTGGTCACCGAACGCACCGCCAGGCTGCGCTGAATTTCGTCCGGCAGGGTAAATAAGCGCGCCAGCCAGACGGAACTGGTCACCGCGACCACCGTTGCCGTCACCACGCCTGCGGTCAGTGACATCCAGTGACGTTTGATGATGGCGAAATTGTCGTAAACCGGCACGGCAAAAGCGATCGTTGCCGGGCCAAGCAACCACAGCAACCAGTGGGATTCACCGATATAGCTTTGCCAGGAGATATGCCCCAACACCAGCATCAACACCAGCAGCGCGGGCGTGAGGACCAGCGGCATCAACGGCAGCTTACGAAAACGACGGTACAGACGTTTATTGGCGAAATAGATAACCAGCGTAATCGCCAGGCAGAGCACGCTGAGCTGGAGATTAGTCACGGTTTAACCTGCTTATCTCATAGCGATAGACCTTATCCACCACCCATGCCGTGGCACCGAGCACCATTAGCGTACTGATCGCAATGACCGAAAAAATCCGCCAGCCGTCCACCAGCAGCAGATGGGCATAGTTCACCACCGCCACGACCGCCGGAACAAAAAAGAGCAGCATCTCCGCCAGTAGCCAGCGCGCCCCGGCGCGAACCCAGCTCAGCGGCAGGATGCGACAGACAATCAGCGCCAGCATCAACACCATCCCCACCAGATTGGCCGGTAACGGCAGATGCAGCCAGGAGACAAGATATTGCGCAACGATAAACAAACCTGCATACAGCAGTACCTGAACCGGAACCTGAAGCCGTTGCAAAACGGCAGGCGTAACGCGGCTTATCGCCACAGCCATGAGGGAACATCCTGAAAAATAATAGGGAACGCCAGTATAGAGAGCCCCCGCCGATGACTGAAATGAATTAAAATCATTACAGGCATAGTCGGAAGGAATACTCATGGATATCAGAACGCTGCGTTATTTTGTTGAAGTGGTGCGCCAACAGAGCTTCACCCGCGCAGCAGAGAAGCTCTTTGTCACCCAACCGACCATCAGCAAGATGTTGAAAAATCTGGAAGATGAACTGAACTGTACGCTGCTGATCCGCGACGGCCGCAAGCTATTGCTCACCGATACCGGTCGCGTGGTGTTTGAACGCGGGCTGGCGATTCTGGCCGAGTTTCGTCAACTGGAAGCCGAACTGGGCGACATCAACCATCTCAACAAAGGGCTGCTGCGCCTTGGCATTCCGCCGATGGTCGGCATGCTGATGGCCGGACCGATCGGCCTGTTTCGCCAGCGTTACCCCGGCGTAGAGCTCAAGGTTTCCGAGTTTGGCGGGTTAACGGTGCAGCAGGCGGTGATGAATGGTGAACTGGACGTTGCGATGACCGCGCTACCCGTGGAAGAAGAAAGTGGTCTGGCGACGTTACCCGTATTCAGCCACCCCCTGTGCGTACTGGTGCCACGTTCCGGTCAGTGGACCACCTGCCAGTCCGTATCGCCAGAAGCGCTGGCCGAGCATCCGCTGTTAATCTACAACGAAGATTTCGCCCTGAGCCGCCAGTTAATGCAGTTGTTCAGTGAGCATGACGTCAAGCCGCGTATCGCGGTACGCAGCGGACAGTGGGACTTTCTTGCGGCGATGGTGCAGGCGGGCGTGGGGATTGCCATTCTGCCGGAGCCCATCTGCGAACGGCTGGACAAAAATACGCTGCGCTGGATCCCGCTGGAAAGCGAGTTGCGCTGGCAGTTGGGGATGATTTGGCGCGAAGGGGTGTATCTCTCACACAGCGCCAAAGCGTGGTTATCGTGCTGCGAAGGTTTTTGGGCGGAGCAAGTGCCCTCAGTTGCCCGTTAAGCATCGCGCCATCGGTGGCCTGTGCGATATCGATTTGCGCAGAAGTGATGGTTTACCGCCATGCGGTGACAGGTCTGAATGTTCAGGGAATGAAAACCCATGCGCGCAAGATCGGTCTGATGAGGTATATTCCGGCCTGACGCAGGTAAGATCCGCCTGCTATTCGCTGAAAGTACAAAAAACCGCCTTAAAATGCCGAAATGACCATCCTCTCGTAGTGCCGGTTTGTCTGCTGGCGTACCAATAAAACAATGGTCAAATTTCAACCACCACATTCCAGGGCTGAAAAAACTCAATTTCCTGTATGTGAACAGTAGGCCGGGCATGACGTTAGCCGCTGCCCGGCAAACAGGCGAGACAAAAAGCCCCTTATCTAATCCAGATTGTCAGCAAAATAATGATGAATGCGATAATCACCACCCGGATAAAGACTTTATCCAGCGATCCTCTGCGCATCGCGCCCCCCTTTCAGAACAAGATTTGCCAGATTGCTAACAGCAGCACCAGCAGCCCCATCAGGAAAAATATCAGCGCGACGATAGTGTCCGGAGAACGGTTCATCTCAGCGCCTCCTTATCATCAGAACCACTGACCGAAACGTTTGATATAGAAACGCTTCATGCCCTGCGCCACCAGGCAATAGCTGAGCAGCGTCGCGACCAGCCACGGGAAGTAGCTTAGCGGCAGCGGCTCCAGCCCGACCATCGCTCCCACTGGCGAGAACGGAACGTAGATCCCGATCGCCATAATCACCGCGGTAGTGAGTAGCACCGGCAACGTCGCCCGACTCTGAATAAACGGAATTTTCTGCGTTCTCAGCATATGCACGACCAGCGTTTGCGACAGCAGCCCTTCAATAAACCACCCGGACTGGAACAGCGCCTGGGCTTCGACGTTATTCGCCGCAAACACGTACCACATCAGCGCGAAGGTGGTGATATCAAAAATAGACGACGTCGGTCCAATCCACAGCATAAAACGGCCGATGTTCTTCGCATCCCACTTGCGCGGTTTGCGCAAAAATTCGTTGTCCATTTTGTCCCACGGCAGCGAGAGCTGAGAGAGATCGTACATCAGGTTCTGTATCAGCAGATGAATCGCCAGCATCGGCAGGAACGGAATAAACGCGCTGGCCACCAGTACCGAAAAGAC
The DNA here is from genome assembly GCF_002934585.1 of Citrobacter sp. CFNIH10. NCBI lineage: Bacteria > Pseudomonadati > Pseudomonadota > Gammaproteobacteria > Enterobacterales > Enterobacteriaceae > Citrobacter > Citrobacter sp. CFNIH10. Next base: position 1,771,769 of record NZ_CP026216.1, on the reverse strand, counting down.
GTTGCCGAAGTTAGAACTGGCGGTCATATTCAGATATTTAATGATGTTGCCGAAGGTCTCACGGCCTTTGATCACCCCTTCTTCCAGCACCATCAGATCCTTTTCCAGCAGGATGATATCCGATGCCTCTTTGGCGATATCTGCCGCGCTGTCGACCGAAATGCCTACATCCGCATCGCGCAGGGCCGGCGCATCATTGATGCCGTCGCCGAGAAAACCGACGGTGTGCCCGTTTTTCTGCAGCATTTTCAGGATGCGCGACTTCTGCAGCGGCGTCAGTTTGGCGAATACCGCGCGCTTTTCTACTTCGCGCTCCAGTTCATTATCCGTCATCGCTTCAATCTGGGCCCCGGTCAGGATGCCGTGGGCATCAATGCCCACTTCCAGGCAAATACGCGCCGTAACCACCGGATTATCGCCGGTCAGGACTTTCACCGCCACGCCGTTGTCGCGCAGCGCGGCAATGGCTTTTCCCGCGCTCTCTTTCGGCGGATCGAGGAAAGTCAACATCCCTTCAACCGTCAGTCCCTGCTCATCGGCGGTGCACAGCGGCGTGGTCAGAGCGGAGTCATCCAGCTTGCGAGTTGCGACCAGCAGCACGCGGAAGCCCTGGGCGTTATAATCCTTCGTTTTGGCTAACAGCAGATCGCGTCGGGTTTCATCCAGCGCCACAACGTTATCGCCTTCACGAAGATGCGTGGCGACCATCAGCATCTCTTCGACAGCGCCTTTGCAGATCAGACTTTTGTCACCGTGGCGAACATCTTCCACCGAAACCGATACCCGACGGCGTACAAAATCAAACGGCAGTTCATCCAGTTTGACAAAATGCTCTTTGGTCGCTGACGCAATCCTGCCCTCGCCAAAGCGCAGCACCGCCCGGTCCATCAGGTTGCGCGCCCCGCTCTGGCTACTGCTATTCAGCCAGGCCAGCGTCAGCACCCGGTCGCTCTCATGACCGCTGACATCAAGGTGATGCTCAAGAATGATATTGTCCTGAGTCAGCGTGCCGGTTTTATCGGTACACAGCACGTCCATCGCGCCAAAGTTCTGAATGGCATTCAGCCGCTTGACGATCACTTTGCGCCGCGACATGGCGATAGCGCCTTTCGCCAGGTTAGAGCTGACGATCATCGGCAGCATTTCCGGCGTCAGGCCAACCGCTACCGCCAGGGCAAACAGCGAGGCCTCAACCCAGTCACCTTTGCTGAAGCCGTTAATCAGCAGCACAATCGGTACCATCACCAGCATAAATCGAATCAACAGCCAGCTGACGCTGTTTACCCCGCGATCGAACGCCGTCTGGGTACGCGTGCCAACGATGGATTTCGCCAGCGAGCCAAACCAGGTACGGTTTCCGGTGGCCACCACCACCGCCTGCGCCCTGCCGCTGGTCACGTTAGTGCCCATCAGACAGATGTTGCCCATCTCCAGCAGGCTTTTATTTTTGTTCGGCTCAGGAAGCCTGTCACACCCTTTGCCGGAAACGCTGGCCAGAACATCATACTTCTCAACCGGCAGCGACTCGCCGCTGAGTATCGACTGACTAACAAACAGGTCCCGGGACTCCAGCAAACAGACGTCCGCCGGAACCAGATCCCCTGCTGCCAGGAAGATGATGTCACCGGGCACCAGCTCCTCAATGGCAATCTCCTCCTGCACCGACCCCAGATTCCCGGGACCGCGACGCAGCACGGTAGCCGTGGTGCGGACCATGGATTTCAGCGCCTGCGCCGCTTTGTTGGTACGAAACTCCTGCCAGAAACGCAATAACCCGCTCAGGCTAACCATCGTGACGATAATGATGATCCCGGTCAGATCGGTCTCTTCGCCGTTACGCAGCGGTAGCCAGTAATCGGTCACGAAGCTGACGGCGGCCAGCGCCATCAGGACATAGATAAACGGGTTATTGAATGCCTGCAAAAGCTGGATCAATGCTGGCGGCGCCTGCTCATGCGCCACTTCATTGCGGCCATATTCATCCAGTCGTTCAAGGGCATCTTCGTTGGTGAGCCCGTGGCGACTGCTGTTTAACCGCGCCAGCGTATGATCCGGGCTGTTAAATGCCTCGGTTTCAATGGCGAAGCTTTTTTTATGCTGCTTATCATTTTCTGACGCAGACCGGTTTATTTTCCGGTTTACTATTTTCATGTCAGTCATGATTAATCCTCAAATTTAAGACGTCGTTATCCCTGCATAAATGATTTATGCATAATTCATTTTTACGTTATTAAACGCTTATTACTTTAATTGCCTGGGAATATTCATCATTCCCTCCTTAGACAAATGATTGTCGGTGTAGAATAGCCGCGAGGCTAACTCCCCTCGACACACCAGCGGACTGACGTAATGTTTTCGTCCCCGCCAACTCTTGACATAATAAGGTCTCGCGCTTTGCGGCAGTCAGTATTACCCACCAGTTCGATGCGAATTTCTTTATGCCCTTGTTCTTTTGCTGCTGTTGACACCAGTCCCTGAAGGCTGAGCGTCATCTCTTTACTGATATTAAGCAATAGCTGACGAATCGCGTTTTCATATTCGCTTTGACAGACAATATTCAGAACGTAGCATTTCTCTTCTTCTGTCGCGCCGGGGATCTGATTAATTCTCTGCGCCGCTTCGCGCAGTAGAATATTGGCGCAGAGGATTATCAGCGTTGCCGCCGCCGCTTGCCAGAACTGGCCCAGTCCACACAGCACGCCAATCGCCGCAGAGCACCACAAGGTTGCAGCGGTATTCAGGCCGCGCACGTTCATGCCTTCACGCATGATGACGCCGGCACCGAGAAAACCAATTCCGGAAACCACCTGCGCGGCAATACGTCCAGGGCTGTCCGGAGAGGTTGAAATGGAGCTCAGAATAAAAACCGCCGCGCCGGTGGCGACCAGCGCGTTAGTGCGCAGGCCGGCCATACGCTGACGCCACTGTCTTTCAGCGCCAATCAGCGCACCCAATAGCATCGCAGCGAGTAAATTTGCGATATAAGGAAACATCAACATAGCTTCCTCCATTTATGTTGGAAGAATTAACTACGTGCTTTATTAAGCACACGACGAATTGTCGCCGGAAAGGCGATTAACGTCGCGTTGACGGTGGAGGGAATAATGTATTTTTAAACATGAACATGACGATTATCCTCGCAGCCATGCTGCGTTATTCTTTATGGGATGCAATCGTCTGGATGAGGAGATTGCTGCCCGCCGGTAGGCAAGCAGCGCAGAAAAAATTACGTCAGCTTGCCTTTATGTTTAAATAAGGGTGACTGTCCAACATATTTCTCCTGTGTGAATTTGTGCTCATTATAATCATTCAATTATTCGAGTAAAGTTAAAATCTCGCTTTAGTGACGATTTGTTTAGAATGACCTTAATGCGCAAAGCCCACCCCGGCGTGAACCGGGGTTAATTCACTAATCAAAGACGTCATTAATTATCGACGTCACGATCGCCGCAATCAGCACCTAATCCTGCCCTACCATGCACCAATCATAGCGGGATAGAACTAAGCAGCCTGAAGGCTGCAAATTTAAAATCTGCCGTCTCCCGGTCCTGTTGTTGCCATACACTACGCGGGATACGCATGACCTGACTACTTTTCTACAGACTGAAAATCGGTATGGCTCAGAATGACGTCGTTTCGCTCACCAGGCGATTCCAGGACATATCCGTCAGGGATTCGACGGTCCGCTGAATCTGCCGCCCGGGTCGATGCCCGGTAAGCGTAGCGCCACCGGGCAACATGACGGTGTTACTGATTTTCGATCAGTAACGCTTCCAGCAGGTCGAGATCGTGCAGCAGTTTTTGCAACGTTTCATTGCTGATTTCACGCGTGGCGCGCAGGTGATACAGCTCCGCCCGCTCTGAACGCAGCGCCGCGAGACGGAAGCGGCGCTCCAGATTCTCTTCCTGGAGCGAACTCTCAACATCGTTACGCCCGTCGGCACGACGCCGCAGGTTACCGATGACGCGGGAACTCACCTCGGTCAGCAGCTGATTATCAATGTTCTCTTCGGTATCCGCCGCCAGACGCTCTTCCATCTTCTGAATGGCGACAATCGCCACCTCCGCCGTCGCCGCGCGGGCAATCCGCTCCTCTTTCAGTTGCTGAGAATGATCGGCCACTTCCAGATGTTGCAGCAGAATCGGCAGCATAATCACGCCGACAAACAGCGAGAACAGAATCACACCAGCGGCCAGGAAGACCAGTTCGTAGCGCGCCGGGAAGACGTTGCCATCTGGCAGCAGCAGCGGGATAGACAGGACACCCGCGAGGGTGATAGCCCCGCGAACGCCCGCAAAGGAGGCGATCAAAATTTCCCGTGTCGTCCAGGAGCCAAACTCCATCGGTTTCTTTTTCAGGAAACGCATGCTGAAGTTTTTCATCGTCCACAGCCAGCCGAAACGCACCAGCATCAGCGCCACATAAATCAGAATGATATCGGTAAATAGCATCCAGATTTCCACGTTCGGATCGGCCTCCGCTGCCACCAGCGACGACTCGAGAATGCCCGGCAGTTGCAGGCCCAACAGCAAAAAGACCATGCCGTTAAACACAAACTCAAGCATCGCCCAGGTACTGTTGGCGCGCAGACGCATCGCCAGCGGCGCACGGCGCATCACCCCGGAGCGGGTGATGGTCATCCCGGCGGCGACCGCCGCGAGGATCCCGGAGACGCCGATATGTTCTGCGATCAGGTACGATGCGAACGGCAGCAGGAACAGCAGAACGATTTGCGTCGCTGGCTCATCGCCGCCCCAGCGGCTGAGAAAGCGCAGCGAGCGACCGTACAGCCAACTGACCACAAAGCCCGCGAGGATACCGCCGATCGCCACCTTAAAGAACTCCACCGTCGCGCCGCCGACGGTAAACACCATCGTGCCCATCGCCACCGCAACGGCAAATTTCAAAGATACCAGACCGGAGGCGTCATTCATCAGCGCCTCACCTTGCAGGATACCCATGATTTTCTTCGGGATCCGCCCTTCACCGACAATACCGGAAAGCGCAACCGCATCGGTTGGCGACAGCACGGCAGCCAGCGCAAAGGCCGGAATCAACGGAATGCCCGGCACCAGCCAGTAAATCAGAAAACCAATCCCGACCACGGTGACCAGCACCAGCGCCAGCGCCAGACCGAAAATCTCTCGCCCATGTTCAAGAAATTCTCGCGTTGGCGTCTTCCAGCCATCCGCAAACAGCAGCGGCGGGATAAACAGGACCAGAAACAGTTCGGGGTCAAATTCTACGTGCAGACCAAACGTGGGCCACGCCAACAGCGCGCCGATAGCAATCTGCATGAGGGGTAAGGGGAGCTGGAAGGGCAATACGCGCGTAAATACCCCGGACAGCGAGACCACAAGGGTCATGATGAGTATTGTGAAGAAGATTTCCATGCGTTCCCTGTTTGCGATGTTTCTTATGTGTTTGAGAGGCGTCGTGCCTCAATTTTACCTTTCTCAGAGTATCGCAAAAGACAACGAGTGTGTGCTGAAAATAAAAACGGGCGGCAAACGCCACCCGTTTTTCGGAATCACTTTCGGAATCAAATGGCCCAGCCACCGGCATAGAACGCCACCAGCGCCACGGCGATCACTACGGTGCCGATGTTCAGCTTGCGCCATTCACCCGACACAACACGGCCAATCACCAGCGTGGCAAAACCAATCATGATGCCGGTCACGATGTTACAAGTCAGTACAATGAATACCGCCGTCACCAGACCCGCCATCGCATCGACAAAGTCAGCGAAATCGATTTTCGCCACGTTGCTCAGCATCAGCAGACCGACGTACATCAGCGCAGGCGCCGTGGCATACACCGGAACGAGGTAAGAGAGCGGGGAAAGGAACAGGATCAGCAGGAACAGCACGCCAACGGTAATGGCGGTCAGGCCAGTTTTCCCCCCCGCCGCCGTACCGGCTGCCGACTCAATGTAGACTGCTGCCGGCGCCGCACCCACCAGACCGGAGAACACGCTGCTCAGGGAGTCTGTGGTCAGTGCTTTACCGCCGTCAATAATCTGCCCGTCTTTATCCAGCAGATTCGCCTGACCCGCCACGGCACGGATGGTGCCGGTGGCATCAAACACAGCGGTCATTACCAGCGCCAGAACGCTTGGCAGAACAACCGGGTTCAGCGCGCCCATGATATCCAGGCTGCCAATCAGTGATTTACCGGTTTCATCGCTCAGCGACGGCATGGCAAAAATGCCGGAGAATTTCACCGCCGGATCGAAAATCAGACCAACGACAGAAATGCCGATAATAGTCAGCAGAATGCCGCCCGGCACTTTCAGTTTCTCCAGACCGATAATTACCGCCAGACCCACCAGCGACATAATCACCGGGAAGGTAGCGAAGTGACCGAGCGCCACCGGCAAACCGTCCAGCGGGTTCTTGATAACCAGACCCACGCCGTTCGCCGCAATCAGCAGTAAAAACAGACCGATACCGATACCGGTACCGTGCGCGATACCCTGCGGTAAATTGCGCAGGATCCAGCTACGAATCCCGGTGGCGGAGATAATGGTAAACAGTACACCCATCAGGAATACCGCACCCAGTGCGACCGGAACGCTAATCTGCTGGCCCAGTACCAGACTGAACGCGGTGAAGGCGGTCAGCGAGATGGCGCAACCAATCGCCAGCGGCAGGTTGGCCCACAACCCCATGACGATAGACCCCAGACCGGCCACCAGACAGGTCGCGACGAACACCGCCGCGGGCGGGAATCCGGCTTTACCCAGCATGCCAGGCACGACGATAACGGAGTACACCATCGCCAGAAACGTTGTTAAACCTGCCACCACTTCCTGACGGACAGTGCTTCCACGTTGTGAAATTTTAAACCAGGCGTCGAGCGAACCGCCGGTACGCGCTGAAGGCGTAGACATAGAAAACATCCCCTGAGAGTTTATTATTCGTTCTTATGCGTGGTGGACAATCCACTGCCAGCGCAACGTCAACTCCCTGTGCTCTGATCGCGACAAAGAGGGGTGTCGCAAAAAGCAAACGTTTAGCTCCGCGCATAAAAAAACGGGTTGTAAAAAAAGCAAACGATTATCCAGCGATCATACGAGGATTTTCAACTGAACTTTGCCGCTTTTTACTCATTTCTTGCACTAACGCTGAAGAAATCACCAACTGATGCGCAAACGTTATCGTCAATGCGCAATCCGGCAACATAGTTAGCCGGATCGCGTCGCAAATGCAGGAGGCAAGACGGTTAAAAAACCGCCATCAACCACCGGGAATGGCAAAAGGTCCTCCCTGCTGAATGGCACGTTGCCAGGCAGGACGCATTTCCACGCGTTTTTTCCACGCGCTGATATGGGGAAGATCGGCAATACCACCGCGCGCCAGTAGCGCAAAAAGAGGAAAACTCATCTGGATATCCGCCATGCTGAGATGGTCTCCGGCAAACCACGGACGCTCAGCGAGGTGCGCGTCAATAAAGCGCGCGTGGGTTTCCAGTTGCGGATTGAGATACGCTTTTTGTACGCCCTGCCCCAGCGCGCCGCCCAGCGTGCGCAAACCAAAAGGCATCGGCGGTTTCCCCAGACTGGTGAAGACCAGCTTCATTAACAGCAACGGCATCAGCGAACCCTCGGCGTAATGCAACCAGAAGCGATACTGGAGAACGGATTGTGCATCAGCCGGTTTAAACTTCCCTTCGCTGTCATAGGTGTCCTGCAAATAGTCGAGAATCGCCCCTGACTCCGCGAGGATCGCGCCGTTATCTTCCACTACGGGGGATTTCCCCAGCGGATGAATTTTCTTCAGTGCCGGCGGAGCGAGCATGTTCTTTTCACGCTGGTAACGCACAATCTGGTAAGGCAGCGATAGCTCCTCCAGCGCCCAGAGAATGCGCTGTGAGCGGGACTGGTTTAAATGATGCACCGTCAGCATGATGTTCTCCCGTCATTTCCTCATACTCACTCTAGTAAATTATGGGAGATGGCGAAAAAAATTCGCCTAAAAAGTCGCCAGATACACTGGCAAACGGGATAACGCGGCTTACACTTACAGTATCAACACAAACCGGAACCTCCACCACGTGCTCGAATGAGGGGTGTTGACGTCGGGGGAAACCCTCCCGTGAACCAGCGGGATAGAGAGAAAGACAAAGACCGGAAAACAAACTAAAGCGCCCTTGCGGCGCTTTAGTTTTGTTCATCTTCCAGCAGACGCGCGCCCGTACCCTCTTCGCCCAGCCGATCTCCGGGGTTACGTAACGGACAGTCTTTGCGCGACAAGCAGCCACAGCCGATGCAACCATCCAGCTCATCACGCAGCGCCACCAGCGTATGAATGCGACGGTCCAGCTCTTCGCGCCATTGCGAGGAGAGTTGCTTCCACTCTTTAGCGCTGAGGGTATGACCTTCCGGCAGCACGCCCAGCGCTTCACTGATAGTCGCCAGTGGGATACCGATCCGCTGAGCAATCTTGATAATCGCGACATAACGCAACACGTCACGCCGGTATCTGCGCTGATTGCCGCTGTTGCGGATACTGCTGATAAGCCCCTTGCTTTCATAGAAATGCAATGCGGACACCGCCACGCCGCTACGCTTTGCCACTTCGCCCGGCGTGAGCATCGCTTTTATACGCGGTAATTTCTTTTCCATAAATCGCTTTACCTCAAGTTAACTTGAGGAATTATACTCGCCCGCAGACAAATAGACGAATCGAACACTGAGAAGGAGGCAGCAATATGTCCCATCAGCAAATTATTCAGACTCTTATTGAATGGATTGATGAACATATCGACCAACCGCTGAACATTGATGTGGTCGCGAAAAAATCAGGTTATTCAAAGTGGTATTTACAGAGGATGTTCCGCACAGTAATGCGCCAGACGTTGGGTGACTATATCCGTCAGCGGCGGCTGCTGTTGGCCGCCGTTGAACTGCGCAACACCGAGCGACCGATATTCGATATTGCGATGGATTTAGGTTATGTGTCGCAACAGACATTTTCCCGCGTGTTTCGCCGGGAATTTGATCGCACCCCCAGCGACTACCGCCACCGCCTGTAGTATTACTGCCCGCGCTGCATCAGGAGTGCGGGCGGTTGTTGCAGCCAGTGAATGAAGTCCTGCGGCGGCAGCGCCTTCGCAAAGTGCCACCCCTGACAGTACTGCACCCCGCGTTTAAGCAGCCAGCTCACCTGATCCGCCGTCTCCACGCCTTCTGCGATGGTTTTCAGACGCAGGCTTTGCGCCATCTCAATGATATGTTCCGCAATCAGATGGCTGGTACTGTTGGTGGTCAGCGTATCGATAAAGGACTTGTCGATCTTAAGAATATCAACGTTCAGGGAATAGAGGTTGTGCAGGTTAGAGTAGCCGGTGCCGAAATCATCAATCGCCACTTCATAGCCTGCCTGACGAAATGCCTGGATCACCGGCGTGGTTTTCGGCACATCGATAAATCCTCGCTCGGTCACTTCGACTTTTATTTGTTGCGCAAGCACGCCATGTTCGCGCGCTTTATCCGCGATCATGGCAATCAATCGTGAAGAGTGGAAATCCGATGCGGAAAGGTTGATAGAGATATACAACTGTGGATTTGCAGCCAGAAACGTCCCCATATCACTGAACACTTCTTCCACCACGTAGTCGGTAATCTGCGCGATCATCCCCTCTTTTTCCGCCAGCGGGATAAACTCCGCCGGACTCATCACCTGATCTTTACAACCCGGCCAGCGCAGCAGCGCTTCCGCCCCCACGCATTTCTCGTTTTTGATATCAATGATCGGCTGATAGTGCAGGCAAAGCTGACGCTGTTTAAGCGCGCGCTGGAGCATGCGCCGCGGCGAGTAGTATTGCCGACGCGCCCGAGACCAGAACATTAATAGCAAAATACTGCTGATGACCGCCAACGGAAGCGCGATCAGCAATTGCTGATACAGATTCTGATAAAACCGCTGCATCGAAGTCGACACAATGACCGCTATGGGGCGTTTATCCGATTGGACGACGGTATAAAAACGGTCGTCCTGCCGGAAGACAGACTGATTACGCTGGACCAGTGGCAACAGTTGAGCCGCCCAGGCCTGTTCGCTAAGGGAGAAAAAGGTGTTGGTTACCGTGTCATAGACCCCCCAGGCCAGCTCGGGGTCTTCGGACATCACTTCGCTATATGACAATGGATTGATCACGGCAACATAGTTTCCACGTTGCATATACGTCATTTTATAACCGGTGAAAAAAGGCGTATCGCGAAAGTAATAAATAGCGATATTGGGTTTTCGTTTATAGTTTGCCGTTGGCATAATATAGGGCGCTGACGGTGCCATTACCGTTGAGCATAAAAAACGATCGCCTTGCGCATAAATTAACTCGTTGATATACAGGCGCCCTCGGATAATATTCAACATTCGTTGTTGATGCGCCGGCGTACACGCTTGTCCCTGATACTGTTCAGCGGCATCGCGGGCTAAGTCTGCCTGTAAAACGACCAGTTCTGTTTTATCTAAAGCCAGATGAGCAAAAATGCTCAGTTGCTTACTGGTTTGGGACGTTGCTTGCAGGTGGGCAAACCATAGCGCCAGCATCACGGGGAGCAAAACCACCATGATTATCCCGAGGAACCTCAGCACCTTGCGTCGCACTCGATGATTCATTTCAGCCCTATATCCCTGCATTTCATATGCCTGTTATCATCAAGACAGGATGCTAAATTACACAGGTGGTTACGTTGCATGAATCTATCAATATTAGCAACAGACTTTTATTAGCAAAAGTCTGATATTGCAGGATGGTGATAATATTCGACCATAAAGCAAACCCGCAGTGACGATTAATTTTATTAAGGGTAATCCATTCAGCGAAAGGAGTCGTGTTTTATGAAAGTTTTGTTGGCTCATTCTCAAAATGAAATTAAGTTAAATTTCTTCGTCTGCTTATTTTTTGACAATACAAACAAGGTAAAGCCATTGCCTCTTTATTACGTCGCGCTTTTCGGTTGCACCACGGTGAAAGTGTGTCGATCATTGAATCAATAACCATGTTTTTATTAAGGTTATAAAGCAGGCAAAAAAGAAGTCGACAGGCTGGCGAATGGTCGCCTAACCGTGATATAGTTCACAAATATTATGAAACAAAAACAATGTTTCATTCGGTGTTGATGTGAATGCCCATCGATAGCCAGAGTGCGCCACGCCTCCCGTGAAAACGCCGCGCTGTCCAGGGCACCTGCTATTCTCAGAGGAAATCTTTCATGGCTACCCTAACCACTGGCGTGGTTCTTCTCCGCTGGCAGCTGCTGAGCGCTGTGCTCATGTTTCTCGCCAGCACATTGAATATTCGTTTTCGTCGCTCAGATTACATTGGTCTGGCAGTGATCAGCAGTGGTCTCGGGGTTGTCGCCGCCTGTTGGTTTGCGACGGGATTACTCGGCATCACCCTGATGGATCTCTCCGCCATCTGGAACAACATTGAATCCGTGATGGTTGAAGTAATGAGCCAGACGCCGCCGGAATGGCCGATGGTATTGACCTGATGTCACCTAAGCCTCCCTGACGGAGGCTTTTTTATTGTTTCCAGATAATCCCATCGGTGTTTGTTGTGGACACACTCGATTCCCCTTCGATTTCAGCAAGCCCGCCTTGATTATTCGCTTATATGGCGCGGCCCGTTTATTCGGCAGGCTGCGCTTCATAATATATTTCCCCGTTGTCTCTGATTTCCCTAATGTCATTATTTTTCAGGATTTAAAAGTTATGTAAGGAAGACTGTTTTTATTATTCTCATCCCAGATATTTTACAAAGAAATAGGTTGAAATACCGCTAATTGCCGCCACAGCGATTGCAAGCATAATCAATAAAATCAATCTCTTGGCATTGTATATTCCAAACATAAACACCTCCTTTCCTAAATTTACACTTCCATTTACCCTCATAAAAAAAAAGGGAAAATATCATCTTCACTCAAAGATAAAATAATATTTACCGAAATACCATTGATTAATATCAAACATCTTAAGGCATTATTCAAATAGTATGCGCGTGTTTCAAAATATTAAAATTTTATTCTTTGAGGAAATTTACTTTGACCAGAATGCCGAACAGCAATCGTCTCCATTCTGCGCCATGCGCTGGAAAAAAGCCGTACCAGCTAACCGTTGAGGAGGTTCTGAAAAATCAGCAGAGCCAACCTTCCGGGCTGACTCACAATGAGGCCAGCGCACGTCTTGCCAGAGATGGCCTTAACGCACTACCGGAAAAAGCGGGTAAACCCGCCTGGCTACGCTTTCTGGCCCATTTTCACGATGTTCTGATCTACGTCCTGATCGCCGCAGCGGCCCTCACCGCCGTAATGGGGCACTGGGTGGATACAGCCGTCATCCTCGGCGTCGCGGTGATCAACGCCCTGATTGGCCATATTCAGGAAAACAACGCGGAAAAATCGCTGAAAAGCATCCGCAATATGCTCTCCGCATCCGCTGTCGTGGTCCGTAACGGACAACATGAGACGGTCGCGACGACCGATCTGGTTGTCGGCGATATCGTGGTACTGCGTGCGGGTGACCGTATTCCCGCCGATCTTCGTGTCATGGAAGCCCATAACCTGCGGGTTGAAGAGGCTATCCTGACCGGTGAATCCACCGTTGTGGACAAAACGGCAGAGGCGCTGACTGGCGAACTGCCGCTGGGCGATCGCAAAAACCTGCTGTTCTCTGGCACCACCATCAGCGCCGGGGCGGGGCTTGGCGTGGTAATCGCCACCGGCGAGGCGACGGAACTGGGCCATATCAACCAGATGATGACGGAGATCGAAAAGCACCGTACGCCACTACTGGTGCAGATGGATAAACTCGGTAAAGCGATTTTCGCCCTTATTCTCGCCATGATGCTCGGGTTGTTTATTTTCAGTCTGCTGCTGCGCGATATGCCGATGGGTGAACTGCTGCTTTCGTTAATTAGCCTGGCTGTCGCGGCCGTTCCGGAAGGTTTACCGGCGATTATCTCGATCATCCTGTCGCTGGGCGTACAGACCATGGCCCGCAAACGCGCCATCATCCGCAAACTGCCTACCGTGGAAACGTTGGGTGCCATGTCGGTGATTTGTTCCGACAAAACCGGCACGCTGACCATGAACGAGATGACGGTTAAAGCCATCATCACGGCGGATAAAAATTATCGCGTGCAGGGCAACAGCTACGAACCAACGGGCGAGATCCACGTCGAGGAAAACGACGCGCAGGCAGAGATTGCGCCTGGCAGCCTGCTTGAAAGCTATCTGCGTACTATTGATCTGTGCAACGACAGCCAGTTGATTCGCGATGAACAGGGGCACTGGGGAATTACCGGCGGGCCAACGGAAGGGGCGCTGAAAGTGCTGGCCGCCAAGGCCATGTTGCCTGCCGTCGAGAGCGAACTGCGCAGTAAAATCCCGTTCGATTCCCAGTACAAATATATGGCGACGCACTATCGCATCGGCAACGACGAGCGCGTACTGGTGACCGGGGCACCGGATGTGCTGTTTAAACTCTGCCGGTTGCAACAAACCGCGAACGGCACGGAAGCCTTTACCCAGCCGCACTGGGAGGCCGAAATCGCCCGCTATGCCAAAGAAGGTTTGCGGATGGTGGCTGCCGCCTGGAAGCCTGCGCGTGCTGATGCCGATGCGCTGACCCATGACTGTCTGAGTGAGGGGCTCATTTTCCTCGGCATCGCCGGGATGATGGATCCGCCGCGCCCGGAAGCCATTGCGGCGATCGGTGCCTGCCAGCAAGCCGGGATCCGCGTCAAAATGATCACCGGCGATCACCCGCAAACCGCCATGAGCATTGGCGGCATGTTGGGTATCCATAACAGCACACATGCGGTGACGGGCTATGAACTCGAGCAGATGGATGAGGCTGAACTTGCCGAAGCGGCCGTCACCTACGATATCTTTGCCCGTACCAGCCCGGAGCATAAGCTGCGTCTGGTAAAAGCCCTGCAAGAAAAAGGTGAGATCGTCGGCATGACCGGGGATGGTGTCAACGACGCGCCGGCGCTAAAGCAGGCCGATGTAGGCATCGCGATGGGTATTAAAGGTACCGAAGTGACGAAAGAGGCCGCCGACATGGTGCTGACGGATGATAACTTCGCGACCATTGCCAGCGCGGTACAGGAAGGGCGCCGCGTCTACGACAACCTGAAGAAAACCATCCTGTTTATCATGCCCACTAACCTGGCGCAGGGTCTGCTGATCATCGTCGCGCTGCTGGCGGGTAATCTGATCCCGCTGACGCCAGTGCTGATCCTGTGGATGAACATGGCAACCTCCGCCACGCTGTCATTCGGTCTGGCGTTTGAAGCCGGTGAGCGCAACATCATGCGCCGCCCACCGCGCCAGAGTAATGAGAACGTGATGGATGGCTTTGCTATCTGGCGCGTAGGATTTGTCGGTACGCTAATTGCCGCCTGTGCCTTTATGCTGGAAGCCTGGCTGCAGCCGCGCGGTCACAGCCCGGAATTCATCCGCACCGTCCTGTTGCAAACGCTGGTGACAGCGCAGTGGGTGTACATGCTCAACTGCCGCGTTTCCGATGGCTTCTCGCTGGGTCGCGGTCTGCTGATGAATAAAGGCATCTGGCTGGTCAGCGGTATTCTGTTACTGCTGCAGTTGGCGATTATCTACGTGCCGTTCCTGCAGATGTTGTTTGGTACTGAAGCTCTGCCGCTGCGCTACTGGGGAATTACCTTTGCCATCGGCATCGCGCTGTTCTTCATTGTTGAGATTGAGAAACCCCTCACCCGCAAATACCGCCGGAACTAACCGGCGGTATCCGGCAATAAAAAGGCCTCCCAAAACCGGAGGCCTTTTTCGTCTACGATGACGGATTAACGAACAACCATTACCGGCACCTTTGCGTAACGCAAAATATTAGCGGCTGCCGAGCCCAGCAAATGGGTGGCAATCCCCGGTTTGCGTGAGCCGATAATAATCATTTCGGCATTATGCGCCGCTGCCGCGTCATTCACCTCATCGCGAATATTGCCATGTCGGACTTCAAAGCGAATCCTCTCCAGCGGCGTTTTGAATTTTCTCGCCAGCGCGAGCATTTTCTCCTGCGCATCGTTGGTCATGTACTCTTCGTATTTTTTGATATCCGAAGCAAAGCCGCGCATTGGCGACGCCTGCAGCTTAGGGAAAACGTGCAGCAGATGTAGCACGCCCTCTTCTTTATTGAGCATGTGATCGGCCCAGGCAATCGCTTTATCAGAAAGGTCCATCGCCAGAATATCAACCGGCATTAAAATGGATTTGTTCATTCTAATTTCCTTATGTTCGCTGACAGGCTGATCGTGTTTCCCTGAAAAGCCCGGCAAGGTTCAGTCTTAATGGGTGAAAGTTGCGAACGCAGGATAATCGATAATCGTCGTCACGATTTGATCTCAGGCAGTTTATTTATCTTCCTGATAACTCTGCAGATTTATTTACGTAGCGTGAGAAAAACTGACAAAAAAATATCCTCCGGCATAGCCGGAGGTTTTTCTGATACGCCGATAAGGCTCTGTTACTAGCCGCGCCCTAACAGGCGCATACGATCTGACATTTGCATCAGACTACTTTTCCCTTTCAGATACGCCATAAAGCCGTATACGCTCATTTTGGGTGGGATCTCCACAAGCATATGGATATGATCTGCACAGCATTCCGCTTCCAGGATTCGTACGTTTTTCCACTCACACAGCTTTCTTAAGATGCTGCCTACCGCCCTGCGTTTCTCTCCGTAGAACGCTTGTCTTCGGTATTTTGGCGCAAAAACTATATGATATTTACAGCTCCATCGGGTGTGCGCTAAGCTCTTTTCGTCCCTCATTGGGACCCCCTTTTGATTTCTTGTTTAACTTTTGCAGTTGCCAGACCGCAAGGGGTTTTAACAAATCAAAAGGAGTTTTAATAACTGTCTCAAAATTGAAAGCTTCCCGGAACCTCCAGCCTGGCTGGGGTTTTATGCGTACAAAAAAGCCCCGTCAGAAACGGGGCTTTTCTATTTTTATTTAGCACAGCGCTAAACTGGCTTGATCAGAACGGGATATCGTCGTCGAAATCCATTGGTGGTTCATTAGACGGTGCTGCCGGTGCCGACTGCTGCTGCGGGCGAGACTGCGCGCCGCCGCTGAACTGGTTGCCACCCTGTGGCTGCTGAGGTTGACCCCAACCACCCTGTTGCTGCTGACCGCCTGCCGGTGCGCCACCACCCTGACGACCACCCAGCATCTGCATGGTACCGCCAACGTTCACCACCACTTCCGTGGTGTATTTCTCTACGCCGGACTGATCGGTCCATTTACGGGTACGCAACTGACCTTCAATGTAGACCTGAGAACCTTTACGCAGATATTCGCTGGCTACTTCCGCCAGTTTGCCGAACAGCACAACACGGTGCCATTCTGTCTGCTCTTTCATTTCACCGGTCTGCTTGTCACGCCAGGATTCGGAAGTAGCCAGCGTGATGTTGGCAACTGCGCCACCATTCGGCATGTAGCGTACTTCCGGGTCCTGGCCCAGATTACCCACGAGAATAACCTTATTTACGCCTCTGCTGGCCATGATCGAGTCTCCTGAAAACGTTTCTTAATAAGTGTAAACGCGCGATTGTAGCATTACCAATAGCGAATTTACTATGTTGCGACGCGGATTCCGCGAAACAACCTCAGCCGGACATTGTTACATAAGACTCTGCGTTTTGCATTCCAATACTGTATATCCATTCAGGTTTTATTGTGTCATAATTAACCGTTTGTGATCGCCGGTAGCACCCTGCTGCGCCGGGCAAAAAAGCGTTTAATCCGGGAAAGGTGAATGGATAAGATCGAAGTTCGGGGCGCCCGCACCCATAATCTCAAAAACATCAACCTCGTCATCCCCCGCGACAAACTGATTGTCGTGACCGGGCTTTCGGGGTCAGGCAAATCCTCGCTCGCTTTCGACACCTTGTATGCCGAAGGGCAGCGTCGTTACGTTGAATCCCTTTCTGCCTATGCGCGTCAGTTTCTGTCGTTAATGGAAAAGCCGGATGTCGATCATATTGAGGGGCTGTCTCCCGCCATCTCAATTGAACAGAAATCGACGTCCCATAACCCGCGCTCGACGGTCGGCACCATTACCGAAATCCACGACTACCTGCGTCTGCTGTTTGCCCGCGTTGGCGAACCGCGCTGCCCGGATCACGATGTTCCGCTGGCGGCGCAGACCGTAAGCCAGATGGTGGATAACGTCCTGTCGCAGCCGGAGGGCAAACGCCTGATGCTGCTGGCCCCGGTGATTAAAGAGCGTAAGGGCGAGCACACCAAAACGCTGGAAAACCTGGCAAGCCAGGGTTATATCCGCGCCCGTATCGATGGCGAAGTGTGTGACCTCTCCGATCCGCCAAAGCTGGAACTGCAGAAGAAACACACTATCGAGGTGGTGATCGATCGTTTCAAAGTGCGTGACGATCTCAGCACTCGTCTGGCGGAATCGTTTGAGACCGCGCTGGAGCTGTCCGGTGGGACGGCGGTGGTTGCCGATATGGACGACGAAAAAGCAGAAGAACTGCTCTTTTCCGCCAACTTCGCCTGCCCAATCTGCGGTTACAGCATGCGCGAACTGGAACCGCGCCTGTTCTCCTTTAACAACCCGGCGGGCGCCTGCCCGACCTGCGATGGGCTCGGCGTACAGCAATATTTCGACCCCGATCGCGTGATCCAGAACCCTGAGCTGTCGCTAGCGGGCGGGGCCATTCGCGGTTGGGATCGCCGGAACTTCTATTACTTCCAGATGCTGAAATCGCTGGCAGAACACTACAAGTTTGACGTTGAAGCCCCGTGGGCCAGCCTGAGCGCAAACGTACACAAAGTGGTGCTGTACGGTTCTGGTAAAGAGAGTATTGAATTCAAATACATGAACGATCGTGGCGATACCTCCGTGCGTCGCCATCCGTTTGAAGGCGTACTGCACAACATGGAACGCCGCTATAAAGAGACGGAATCCAGCGCCGTTCGTGAAGAGTTAGCCAAGTTCATCAGCAACCGCCCGTGCGCCAGTTGTGAAGGAACCCGTCTTAAGCGCGAAGCGCGCCACGTCTTCGTTGAAAATACACCGCTGCCGACCATTTCCGACATGAGCATCGGACATGCGATGGACTTCTTCAACAATCTCAAACTCGCCGGTCAGCGGGCGAAGATTGCAGAGAAAATCCTCAAAGAGATTGGCGACCGCCTCAAGTTCCTGGTCAACGTTGGCCTCAACTATCTGACGCTGTCCCGTTCTGCGGAAACGCTCTCCGGCGGCGAAGCCCAGCGTATTCGACTGGCAAGCCAGATTGGCGCCGGTCTGGTCGGCGTGATGTACGTGCTGGATGAGCCGTCCATCGGCCTTCACCAGCGCGATAACGAACGTCTGCTGAGGACGCTGATCCACCTGCGCAATCTCGGCAATACCGTGATTGTGGTAGAGCACGATGAAGATGCGATTCGCGCCGCCGACCACGTGATTGATATCGGTCCGGGTGCCGGCGTCCACGGCGGCGAAGTGGTTGCCGAAGGTCCGCTGGAAGCGATTATGGCGGTGCCGGAGTCCCTGACCGGCCAGTACATGAGCGGCAAACGCAAGATTGAAGTGCCGAAACAGCGCGTTCCCGCAAACCCGGAGAAAGTGCTGAAACTGACCGGCGCGCGCGGCAACAACCTGAAAGACGTGACGTTAACGCTGCCGGTCGGCCTGTTCACCTGCATCACCGGCGTGTCCGGTTCCGGTAAGTCGACCCTGATTAACGATACGCTGTTCCCGATTGCACAGCGCCAGTTGAACGGTGCGACGATCGCCGAACCGGCGCCGTACCGCGATGTGCAGGGGCTGGAGCATTTCGATAAGGTCATCGACATCGATCAGAGCCCGATTGGACGTACACCGCGTTCCAACCCGGCAACGTACACGGGCGTGTTTACGCCAATACGTGAGCTGTTTGCTGGCGTACCGGAATCACGCTCACGCGGCTATACGCCGGGGCGTTTCAGTTTTAACGTTCGCGGCGGGCGTTGCGAAGCCTGTCAGGGCGATGGCGTAATTAAAGTCGAAATGCACTTCCTGCCAGATATTTACGTGCCGTGCGACCAGTGCAAAGGCAAGCGCTATAACCGCGAAACGCTGGAGATTAAGTACAAGGGCAAAACCATCCACGAAGTGCTGGATATGACTATCGAAGAAGCACGTGAATTCTTTGATGCCGTCCCGGCGCTGGCACGTAAGCTGCAAACCCTGATGGATGTCGGTTTGACCTACATTCGTCTCGGCCAGTCGGCGACAACGCTCTCCGGTGGTGAAGCTCAGCGTGTGAAGCTGGCGCGCGAACTGTCGAAACGCGGCACCGGCCAGACGCTCTATATTCTGGATGAACCGACTACGGGTCTGCATTTTGCCGATATCCAACAATTGCTGGACGTGCTCCATCAGTTACGCGATCAGGGCAATACCATCGTAGTGATTGAGCACAACCTGGACGTCATCAAAACGGCGGACTGGATCGTGGATCTCGGTCCAGAAGGCGGTAGCGGCGGTGGGGAAATCCTCGTCTCCGGTACGCCGGAAACCGTGGCGGAATGTGAAGCCTCACACACGGCCCGCTTCCTGAAACCGATGCTGTAAAAGACAAAACGCCGTTCATCTTTCACACTGAACGGCGTTTTTTACGGCTGTACCAGCAGCTTGCGTTTCTCTTCCGGCAGCGTATTCACCGCCTGTTGGTACGAAGCATCCACCAGATAATAAATTTGTGAATCCGGCAGCGAGCCGTCGAGGTAGACGGTGCTCCAGTGTGCCTTATTGAGATGTCGGCTCGGACGCACATCACTGTGCTGCTGGCGTAACAATTCCGCCAGTTCGGGGCTGGTTTTCAGAGATACCGCCGGGCGACCTTCCACCTCTTTCACCATGGCAAAGAGCACATCTTCAACTTTGATTTGTGTGGCTTTCCAGTCACTGTGCACACTCTGCTCCGCGCCGATTTTCGCCATGCAGTATTGCAGTAACTCCGAATTGGTCATCGTTAATCCCCTCGCAAGCGTAATACTCCACTGAAATGTCATCTATTCAGTGTGCAGCAAGACAGCAAAAGGTAAAAGCTGGCAGATCAATTTTGTTTAAAAAAACAGCAGACGCTCAGCCGCCGGTTAATACTCCGAATTTACGATCACCTCTTCACCATACGCGCCAGCCTGCGGCAACGGTCTGTAGGTCGAGTTTGAGGCGCGCAGAATACGGATCCCACGGATGCCCGCATCACGCGCGGCGGTAATGTCGTTATCCGAGTCGCCATAGAACATGCGGATATTTTTATCCTGCAGCCACTGCGTTTTGGTGTTCTGACCCGGCTTGTCCCCGGCAAAAATCACCGGATTCATATTTGCCGCCGGAATGTGGA
This sequence comes from Citrobacter sp. CFNIH10, assembly GCF_002934585.1. NCBI lineage: Bacteria > Pseudomonadati > Pseudomonadota > Gammaproteobacteria > Enterobacterales > Enterobacteriaceae > Citrobacter > Citrobacter sp. CFNIH10. Next base: position 1,751,366 of record NZ_CP026216.1, on the reverse strand, counting down.
AGTTATCTGCCAGCGTTTTCGATACGGTCTCGGTTTTGGTCGGCGAACGACCGGTGATAAAAAAGATGCTGTCGCCACGACGGACGTGCATGTCGATCAACTGACGCGCGACCTCTTTTGGAATACTGAACTCATCCCAGCCGTTGTTCATTTTCTCCCAGAATGCCGGGTTCTTCAGATACGCCTCGCTGTCCGGGGACCAGGTTTTCTTTCCACGCCAGAAACCAGGACTGGAAAACAGCACAGTATCATCAATATCAAAACCGACGGCCATTGGCGGACGACCGGTCAGCGTGTTTTCGATCTGCGCCACGGAAACCCAGTGAACAGGAGCTTGTTCCGCGAGTTTCGCAACGTTAGTACCGGGATTTAATGGGGAAGGTGAAGAAGCCAGCGCGCTGGCAGGATGGTTCAACGTGAAAAGTAAGCAGATGGCGCTCAACGCCAGTGTGATCTTTCGCATATTTTTCCCTTTTAAGTCATTTAGTTATGATTTTATTAGTACGACTATTCGACAAACTCTCTGACCATAACCCCAGCGGCAGATGAAAGGAAGGATTTTCTGCGGTTTAACCCTGGAAAAAGAGGAGGATCACATATAGAAGGAAAAAGGCCGGTTCAACCGGCCTGAGAGGAATTACATGACCGCAGCAAAGGCCTTCGCTACACGCTGCACATTCGCCACGTTCAGACCGGCCACGCACATACGCCCGCTGGCGATCAGATAGACGCCAAACTCGTCGCGCAGGCGATCGACCTGAGCCGCGCTTAGCCCGGTGTAGCTGAACATGCCGCGCTGTTGCAGCAGATAGTCGAAATTACGGCCCGGAATGGTGGCGGTTAGCACGTTCACCAGCTCCTGACGCATGGCCAGAATACGGGTTCGCATTGCCTCCACTTCCGCCAGCCAACTGGCTTTCAGCGCGTCATCGCCGAGCACCGTCGCGACCACCTGCGCCCCAAAGTTCGGCGGGCTGGAGTAATTACGACGTACGGTCGCCTTCAGTTGCCCCAGTACGCGGCCTGCGGTGGAGGCATCTTCACAGACGACAGAAAGCCCACCGACACGCTCGCCGTACAGAGAGAAGATTTTCGAGAATGAGTTGCTGACCAGGGCAGGCAGTCCGGCGCTGGCAATCGCACGGATAGCATAAGCATCATCATCCATACCAGCGCCAAAGCCCTGATAAGCAATGTCGAGGAACGGGATCAGATCATTCGCTTTCAGGATCTCAATCACCGCATCCCATTGCGCGTGCGTTAAATCCGCACCCGTCGGGTTATGGCAGCATGGATGCAACAGGACGATACTGCGCGCAGGCAGCGTTTTCAGGGTCGCCAGCAGATCGTTGAAACGCACGCCGTTGGTGGCATTGTCGTACCAGGGATAGGTGCTGACGGTAAATCCAGCCCCTTCAAAAATCGCGATATGGTTTTCCCACGTCGGATCGCTGACCCACACGCCGGAATCCGGGAAATAGCGCTTGAGGAAATCGGCCCCCACTTTCAGCGCGCCAGAACCGCCCAATGTCTGGATCGTCGCCACACGCTGCTGCTGGAGAACCGGATGATCAGCCCCAAACAGCAATGGCGCGATAGTATGACGATAGGTATTCAACCCTTCCATTGGCAGATACAGCGAAGCGCCGTGCGGCTGCGCGTTAAGACGCGCTTCGGCTTCCGCCACCGCTTTCAACTGCGGGATAATCCCGTCTTCGTTGTAATACAGACCGATACTCAGATTCACTTTGTCACTACGCGGATCTTCTTTGAACCGCTCCATGAGCGACAGAATCGGGTCGCCAGCGTAGGCGTCAACTTTTTGAAACACGCGATGGTTCTCCAGGTTTACAGGCAGAGGTTAAGACACAATAAACCGGATGGAGAGGAAGATCGAGCGCCTGGTGGGAATATTGCCGGATAAGGCGTTTACATCGCCATCCGGCACTCCACACGCCCGCTTAATCGATATACTTCATTGCCACCCGTGAAGTCAGGCGGGTAATCAGCTCGTAAGCACTGACTTTAGTCATCGCCGCAATGCGTTCCACCGGGAGTCCCTCTCCCCATAAAATCACCGGGTCACCGGCCAGGTCTGTCGCCTGCGGCCCGAGATCAACGCAAATCATGTCCATCGCTACGCGACCCACAATCGGTACTTCGCGACCGTTCACCAACACCGGCGTACCGGATGGCGCAGCGCGCGGATAACCATCGCCATAGCCCATCGCCACGACGCCAAGACGTGTATCACGTTCGCTGATCCATGTTCCGCCATAGCCTACCGGCTCGCCCGCTTTATGCTCGCGCACGGCAATCAGGCTGGAAGTCAGCGACATGACCGGCTGGCAGCCAAAATCGGCCCCTGTGGACTGGTTTTCCAGCGGCGACACGCCGTAGAGAATAATGCCAGGACGAACCCAGTCAAAATGCGACTGTGGCCAGAGTAAAATCCCGCCGGAGGCGGCAATCGAGCGTTGACCCGCTTTGCCTTCACAAAAGGTATTGAACACATCAAGCTGCCGTTCGGTCGCTCCACATTCCGGCTCGTCCGCACGGGCAAAATGGCTGACGATATTAACTGGTTGGCGCACGTTTTTACATTGCGTCAGGCGCTGCCAGAAGGCGTCCGCTTCTTCAGGAAGCACGCCCAGACGATGTATGCCGGTGTCGAGTTTCATCCACACGGTCACTGGTTCATCCAGTTCGGCGGCTTCCAGCGCGGCCAGTTGTTCCTGGTTATGGACCGCCGTATGCAGGTGTTGTGCGGAAATGGTGGGCAGATCGGATGCCTCAAAAAAGCCTTCCAGCAGCAGGATGGGTTGCGTGATCCCCCCTGCTCGCAGACGTAAAGCTTCTTCGAGACGCGCCACACCAAAAGCGTCAGCATCGGGGAGCGTTCGCGCGGTCTCTAACAGACCGTGTCCGTAAGCGTTCGCTTTCACGACCGCAACCAGCTTGCTGGCAGGCGCCAGTTCACGCAGACGTTGCAGGTTGTGTCGCAGAGCGCGGCGGTTAATAACTACAGTTGCCGCTTGCATTGTCATTCCTTGCCTTAATAAAGAAATAATCTTCTCAATCATTTGCGTCACAGCAAGACGGTCAACGCCGCTGCGGCACAAAGGATGACGAGGATTTACTCGTCGTCGTACTGCGGTCCCGCATAATTATCGAAGCGCGACCATTGTCCGTTAAAGGTCAGTCGCACCGTCCCGATGGGGCCGTTACGCTGCTTACCAATGATGATTTCCGCAATCCCTTTCAGGTCGCTGTTCTCGTGATAAACCTCGTCACGATAGATAAACATGATCAAGTCGGCATCCTGTTCAATGGAGCCGGATTCACGCAGGTCGGAGTTGACCGGGCGCTTATCAGCACGTTGTTCCAGCGAGCGGTTAAGCTGCGACAGCGCCACGACCGGCACATGCAGTTCTTTTGCCAGCGCTTTCAGCGAGCGGGAAATTTCAGCAATCTCCAGCGTACGGTTGTCGGACAGCGATGGCACGCGCATCAATTGCAGGTAGTCGATCATAATCAGCCCGATACCGCCATGTTCGCGAGCGATACGGCGCGCGCGGGAGCGCACTTCCGTTGGCGTCAGACCGGAGGAGTCATCAATATAGATGTTACGTTTTTCCAGCAGAATGCCCATCGTGCCGGAAATGCGCGCCCAGTCCTCATCGTCCAGTTGCCCGGTACGAATACGGGTCTGATCCACGCGGGACAGCGAGGCCAGAGAACGCATCATAATCTGTTCAGAGGGCATCTCAAGACTGAAGATAAGAACCGGTTTATCCTGCAACATCGCCGCATTTTCGACGAGGTTCATCGCAAATGTGGTTTTACCCATTGACGGACGCGCCGCGACGATTATCAGATCCGAGGGCTGCAGGCCTGCGGTCTTTTTGTTGAGATCGTCATAGCCGGTGTTAACCCCCGTCACCCCGTCGTGCGGTTGCTGGAACAGTTGTTCGATACGCGCAACGGTCGCGTCGAGCACATCGGCAATGTTTTTCGGGCCTTCGTCTTTATTGGCGCGGCTTTCCGCGATTTTAAAGACGCGGGACTCGGCGAGATCGAGGAGATCCTCACTGGTGCGCCCCTGCGGATCAAAACCCGCATCCGCAATTTCATGGGCGACGGCAATCATGTCGCGCACCACCGCACGTTCGCGAACAATATCCGCATAGGCGCTGATGTTCGCGGCACTTGGCGTATTTTTGGAGAGTTCAGCCAGATACGCAAAGCCGCCGACGCTGTCCAGTTGCCCTTGTCGCTCCAGCGATTCCGCGAGCGTAATCAGGTCTATCGGGCTGCCGGTTTCCTGCAACCGCCCCATTTCTGTGAAGATGTGACGATGTGGACGGGTATAAAAATCTTCCGCTACCACGCGCTCGGCGACATCGTCCCAGCGCTCGTTATCCAGCATTAAACCGCCCAACACCGACTGTTCCGCTTCAATCGAGTGCGGCGGTACTTTCAGTCCGGCAACCTGTGGGTCGCGATCACGGACATCAGTCTGTTGTTTGTTGAAGGGTTTATTTCCTGCCATAGTGAATGGAGTTACCGAGATAAAAGTGAGTTGACGCTAATCTTCCGATGATACTGGAGAAATCATGGCAACACGAATTGAATTTCACAAGCATGGTGGCCCTGACGTGCTTCAGGCCGTGGACTTTACCCCCGCCGATCCGGCGGCGAACGAAATCCAGGTCGAAAACAAAGCGATCGGCATTAACTTTATTGATACCTATATCCGCAGTGGGCTCTATCCGCCCCCCGCGCTGCCCAGCGGTTTAGGGACCGAAGCAGCGGGCGTCGTCAGCAAAGTCGGCAGCGACGTCCGTCATATTAAAGCAGGCGATCGCGTGGTGTATGCGCAGTCCGCACTCGGCGCCTACAGTTCGGTCCACAACGTACCGGCCGATAAAGCCGCTATCCTGCCTGACGCCATCTCTTACGAGCAGGCTGCCGCTTCTTTCCTGAAGGGACTAACCGTTTTTTATCTGCTGCGCAAAACTTACGAAATCAAGCCCGACGAACCGTTCCTGTTCCATGCGGCCGCTGGCGGCGTAGGGCTGATTGCCTGTCAGTGGGCGAAAGCGCTGGGCGCGAAACTGATTGGCACCGTCGGCAGCGCGCAAAAGGCGCAGCGAGCGCTGGATGCCGGCGCATGGCAGGTGATTAACTATCGCGAAGAGAACATTGTCGAGCGGGTTAAAGAGATAACCGGCGGCAAAAAAGTCCGCGTGGTGTATGACTCGGTCGGTAAGGATACCTGGGAAGCCTCACTGGACTGTCTGCAGCGTCGGGGGCTGATGGTCAGTTTTGGCAACGCGTCAGGCCCGGTGACCGGCGTGAACCTGGGGATTCTGAATCAGAAAGGTTCGCTATACGCCACGCGCCCTTCTCTTCAGGGCTACATCACCAACGCGGAAGAGTTGACCGAAGCCAGTAACGAACTGTTTTCGCTGATCGCCAGCGGCGTGATCAAAGTGGATGTGCCAGACCGTCAGAAATATCCGCTGAAAGAGGCACGGCGCGCGCATGAAGTGCTGGAGAGTCGGGCAACGCAGGGTTCGAGTTTGCTGATCCCTTGATTCCCTTGCTCCTGAAAGAAATTGGGCTTCCCATTCAACACGGGAAGCCCTTTCTTTTTTAGTTCGGCTGTATGTAGGGTACAGCTCGATGAATCTGTTAGTCGCGCAATACTGACAGATTTGGTAGTCAATTCCTATTTGGTTCTGACGCCAAAGTTACAGGTTGTGACGCATCCCTCACATCTTTAGTAACGCCAACGGTTATTGCGCTGATATTGTGGGATTTTTGGCGACTTAATCGCTTTAATCACCCACACCACCGCAACAGCCAACAGCAGCCACGGCAAGAGTTTGATCATCAGTGCAAACATGCCGCCAAGGAACATCACGAACGCGGCAACAACCAGCGCGGCCAGAATGCCCAATAGCGAGACGCCGGTGACCATCAGCATGATAAAGAAGCCAAGCACAAAAAGTAGTTCCAGCATGATGCTCTCCCATAATGAATTCCTGCCCAGACCATTACAAAAATCATGCCAAACTTAATTTCTTGATTTTTCAGCAAAACGCCCCGCAAAACTTTGCAGGGCGTGGTGAAATTGACTACTTTTTAGTGAAAATCTAACGCTTATCAGCCACCAGCTTCAGCGCATGCTCCAGCACATTAACATCGGCACCGGCTTTATGGGCGTTTTCGCTCAGGTAGCGACGCCACTGGCGCGCCCCCGGGATCCCCTGAAACAGCCCCAGCATGTGGCGCGTAATATGACCAAGATACGTGCCCTTGCTCAGTTCACGTTCGATATAAGGATACATGGCCCGCACCACCGTAACCGGATCGGCATCAGCAGTTGAGGAGCCAAATATTTCGCGATCGACAGCGGCCAGAATGCCAGGGTTCTGATAGGCTTCGCGCCCGACCATCACGCCGTCCATATGTTCAAGATGCGCCTTCGCCTGTTCCAGCGACGTAATGCCGCCATTAATGGACATCGTCAGCTGCGGGAAATCGCGTTTCAGTTGATATACACGCGGATAATCCAGCGGCGGGATTTCACGGTTTTCCTTCGGACTTAATCCGGAGAGCCAGGCCTTACGAGCGTGGATGATGAACATCTCGCACTCACCGCGACCAGACACCGTATTGATGAAATCGCAAAGAAATTCGTAGCTATCCTGATCGTCAATACCAATACGGGTTTTCACGGTCACCGGAATCGACACCACGTCACGCATCGCCTTCACGCAGTCTGCCACCAATTGCGCATTGCCCATCAGACAGGCGCCAAACATGCCATTTTGTACACGATCGGACGGACAGCCGACGTTGAGGTTGATCTCGTCGTAGCCGCGCGCTTCAGCCAGCTTCGCGCAGTGCGCCAACGCTGCCGGATCGCTGCCGCCTAGCTGCAGAGCGACCGGATGCTCTTCTTCGCTGTATGCCAGATAATCGCCTTTGCCATGAATAATCGCCCCCGTCGTCACCATCTCGGTATAGAGCAGCGTCTGGCGAGACAATAAGCGCAGGAAGTAGCGGCAGTGTCTGTCCGTCCAGTCGAGCATGGGGGCTACGCTAAACCTGCCATGCCAGTGTAAGCCTGACCTTTCAGGTACCGCACTGTCGTGGCAGGTTTTTTTATTTTCTGTATTATGGTGCATTTTCGAACATTTTATATTATTTTTGCATTCTCAGTACACCATTGAGGACACCATTTAAATGGTGTACCGAAAAGCAAAACTGGTTAAATAATGGCTTACTATAACATAGTTAAACGACCAAAAGCTGACGGCACGATCCGGTATCGCTGCACCGTTGGTATTAAATCCGGTGGTAAGCACATCCATCGTGAAACAAAAACGTTCAGCAAACTGGCGCTGGCAAAAACATGGGGCGGTCGCCGCGTACTGGAACTTGAAGCCGACGGCATCCCGGATACTGGAGACGCAAGCAAAATAACAACCGGGGAGCTGATCACCCGCTACACGAACGACCCCTCACTGGGCGGTAAAGCAGGTCGCACAAAGCGTTATGTTCTCAACATGCTGGTCGATTGCGATATCGCCAGAATCACGCTAACCGATCTGGCTGTAGCAGATATTATCACGCATTGCCGTGAGCGCGCGGGAGCCGGTGCAGGGCCAGCAACAATTAGCCAGGATATTAGCTATCTTTCGGGTGTACTGGCGTCGGCAAAACCTGTATACGGTATTGAGTACACCCAGAACCCGGCAAGGGAAGCACGCCCGGTACTGATTCAAATGGGGCTTATTGGCAAATCCCAACGCCGGAGCCGTCGCCCGGTAGGCGACGAACTTGATCGGCTGGAAGAAGGACTGAGAGCCCGTAGCGCGCACCGGAGTGCAAAAATTCCCTTCATAGACATTCTGCGTTTCTCAATACTGAGCTGTATGCGTATTGGTGAAGTATGCCGGTTGCGTTGGGAGGATGTAGACGACAAGGAGCGCGCCGTACTGGTGCGCGACCGGAAAGACCCGCGTAAAAAAGAAGGTAATCATATGCGGGTAGCCCTGCTGGGTGAGGCGTGGGATATTGCTCAGCGTCAGCCCAGAACCAGCGAGTTAATATTCCCCTACAACTCAAGTTCTGTAACTGCTGGTTTTCAGCGCGTCAGAAACGCCCTGGGCATTCAGGATTTGCGGTATCACGATATGCGCCGGGAGGGTGCCAGCAGGCTTTTCGAGGCGGGTTTTAGCATAGAAGAAGTGGCCCAGGTTACAGGCCATCGCTCGCTTAACGTGCTCTGGCAGGTTTATACTGAATTATTTCCGAAGTCTCTGCATGAAAAGTACAACGAGCTGCACGCTAAAAAGAGGTAGCTTTATACCACGCCTGCCAGCGGTACTTATCCAGTCGTAACTGCCGCAAGCATTCAGCAGTTTCTATATCTGCCTGCAGATCTTCATCGCTGTCAGTTCCTGCTTTGGTCGCTCCCTTGCACGGTTCCTGCATCAAATCCGCTGATGGAGTTGGCCGCGTCGAGGGCTCGCTGACGCAGCTGCACAGCGTGATCGTCAAAATCGCACTTAGTATGATTCGGGTCGTTAACATATTTCACCACATCACGGTAAATGGTCCGGTAAATCACTTTGCCTTCGGCGCTGGCGGTAGCCGCTTTCTGTTCGCCGGTGGCGACGGTCTTCTCAGCCTTTTTACTCTTCGCCTGATACTCGCTGTTTACCTTGTCGCTATGGGCGTACCAGCCTTTCAGATAACCGGCGTAGTATGTACCAGCGAACAGCGCCAGCAGAACGGCCAGCACTGACAGTTTTGCTTTAAGGGTCACTGGTCTATCTCCCAGCACGTAAGTGCGCTTTCCTGATCGCGCCGTGGTGGCTGACCATAACAATTATTTGACCGGATGCGGCAATCCTTTCCGCCGTCGAATATCCAGCGCCGGATTTCAGCACAAGCCCCCTTACGATCACCGGCGTTAAGCTTTCGGTAAAAAGTCGAGGAAAAGCATTTACCAGGACCGATGTTGTACGGGCAGAACGATGCGATGCCTGCTTTCTGCGGTTCTGTCAGCGGCACCTTGATATTACGTTCTACCCAAGCCAGCGCTTTATCGCGCTCAATGGCGTTTACCTGGTCACATTTAGCCTGCGTCAGCTTCATGCCCTGAACTACCGGCTTGCCATCAACCATCGTGGCGCCACGGCAAATCGTCCATACCCCACCGCCATCACGATACGCTGTCAGGCTGTTGCCCTCTTTCTCATTCAGGAACTGGTCGAGAATCACCGATGCCGGCGCACCGGCGAGTACCAGTCCCAGAACAGCAGCGCTAAGCTTAGTCCTGGTGCTGGTCATAGAGTTGAGCCTCTTTGCGACGATCTTCTTTAATTTTGAAATAGAGATTGGTCAGGTAGGTCACAAGCCCCAGGAAGATACTCGCCAGCACACCAATAGCAGCCCACTGGCTGGGACTTACCTTATCAAGAAGTTGCAGCAGCCAGAAGATGCCACTGCCCCCGGACGTGATATAGGAGGCACCTGCCGCCAGATCTGAATGGTTGTTCATCCTCATGCCTTACCCCCGTGGGGTCCACTTAATTTAGTGATGAGGGTAAGGCGTTGGCGTGGTCGGAATCCCGACTAAAACAGCAATGTCATAACAAAGCGGCATAAATCTCCCACCATGATCGGGGAAGCCCCTAATACATACAGCATTATCAATTGGTGGGTTGTCGATCAACATGAAATTGAGTGATAGAATATAACTAACTGAAAACTACAAGATTATGGATATGTCAATAAAATACAGACCAGAGATAGACGGTTTAAGAGCATTAGCTGTTACTTCAGTGGTTTTTTACCACGCTTTTAAGGATCTTCTCCCGGGTGGATTTGTCGGAGTAGACATATTTTTTGTAATATCTGGATACCTGATAACATCTATTCTTATCAAAGAAAACAAACAAGGTGAATTCTCTATACTTGAATTTTACCGAAGAAGGGTTAACAGAATTTTCCCTGCTCTTCTGGTGGTAATGCTATCTGTAATGGCTTTTTGCTGGTTTACTTTCTTCACTGATGAATATATGCAGTTAGGGAAGCATGTAGCAGGAGGCTCTGGCTTCGTCTCTAACATAGTTCTTTTCTATGAGTCAGGTTACTTTGACGCTTCATCAGTAACAAAACCTTTCCTGCATTTGTGGTCATTAGGAGTTGAAGAGCAATACTACATTGTTCTACCTATCCTACTGTGGTTACTTTATAAGGTGAGAATCAATGTTACGGCTTCTCTATGTGTTATAGCCATAACCTCATTTATTTTTGGTGCAATTGAGGTTTACAGAGATCCAACTGCTGGTTTTTATCTTCCTCAATATAGAGCATGGGAGTTATTTTCAGGCTCTATAATCGCCTGTCTTCACATGTCTGGAAAGACTGATAGAATCCCTACTGTTGCAAAGAAAATTTTCGCTGTTGCTGGGATTTCAATACTTATTGGTTGCTTCATCCTGTACAGAGACACAATTCCTTTCCCTGGTATATATGCTCTAGCACCGGTGGCGGGATCTTGTTTAGTCATCCTGTATGCAAACTCTTTCAGACCAGTAAATGTACTGCTTAGCAACAAACTTGTCGTCTTTGTTGGATTGATTAGTTACCCATTTTACCTGTGGCACTGGCCTGTCATATCAGTAATGCGGATTATTAATGGCGATGATGTTTCCGCAATGGTTCAGGCTTCTGGTGTTGCACTCTCTTTCTTTTTATCCTGCGCTACATATCTTTTAATTGAAAGGCCACTAAAAAGAGTTAAATCCGTGTCCTTTAAAACTATACCGCTTGTCGCGATTATGTTTTGTACCGGTATTTTTGGTTACTATGTTTTTTATAACAATGGGCTGGAGACAAGAGGTATCATAGAAAACAGCAAGGCAGTTAACCGTCAGTTAAATGGTGCTCTGTGGCAATATATTAACAATAGTAATTGCAAGAATAGATATCATTTCGCAGATCAAGACGAGATGCCGGTATGGTTTTGCGAGATGAAATATAATAAATCTCCAGATGTTATCCTGATTGGTGGTAATGACTCCAACTTAATGATAGTGTTTTATGTTCAGATAATGCCCGATGACCTTGTCATGCAGCTCCACCGATTTTGAGAACGACAGTGACTTCCGTCCCAGCCTTGCCAGATGTTGTCTCAGATTCAGGTTATGTCGCTCAATGCGCTGAGTGTAACGCTTGCTGATAACGTGCAGCTTTCCCTTCAGGCGGGATTCATACAGCGGCCAGCCATCCGTCATCCATACCACGACCTCAAAGGCCGACAGCAGGCTCAGAAGACGCTCCAGTGTGGCCAGAGTGCGTTCACCGAATACGTGCGCCACAACCGTCTTCCGGAGCCTGTCATACGCGTAAAACAGCCAGCGCTGGCGCGATTTAGCCCCGACGTATCCCCACTGTTCGTCCATTTCCGCGCAGACGATGACGTCACTGCCCGGCTGTATGCGCGAGGTTACCGACTGCGGCCTGAGTTTTTTAAATGGCGGAAAATCGTGTTGAGGCCAACGCCCATAATGCGGGCGGTTGCCCGGCATCCAACGCCATTCATGGCCATATCAATGATTTTCTGGTGCGTACCGGGTTGAGAAGCGGTGTAAGTGAACTGCAGTTGCCATGTTTTACGGCAGTGAGAGCAGAGATAGCGCTGATGTCCGGCGGTGCTTTTGCCGTTACGCACCACCCCGTCAGTAGCTGAACAGGAGGGACAGCTGATAGAAACAGAAGCCACTGGAGCACCTCAAAAACACCATCATACACTAAATCAGTAAGTTGGCAGCATCACCCTGATTGGTAACAGTTACGCTAACCATCTTTATCCAGGTATTGCCAAAAATTCAGATTCAACTAATGTTTTATCTATTGGAACATCAGATATAACATATGGGTTAGTATCTGGAGAAGGAAGCATTGGTCATCGCCAGATGAACTTCATCAATGAAATTATTAAAAGTGAGTCATCTATCAGAACAGTGATAATTGGTGGGGTAAACAATAATCCTGACAATAAATATATTGATAATTTCTTAAAGAGAATTGAATTAATATCTTCTACAGGTAAGAAGATCATCATATTCTACCCGCATGTGAAGATGAATAAAAACATAAAAGCATGCTTCACCAGGCCTCTGAAACCTGCTACTCAGGATTGCTCTACAAATGAGAGAGAGGTTACAGAAATCAGGAGTAACTTCACAAGACTAGAGAGAGCTATCAGGGATCGGCACCCTGATGTTATGTTCTTTGATCCTAATACAGTTTTCTGTAGTAAGTCAGGATGCTCGTCTGTTATTGATGGATTGCCTGTTTTCAGGGATGACTACAAACACTTCTCTGAATATGCAAGTGAGAAAGTAGGTGATAAGTTCTTTGACTGGATGGAGAAAGAAAACGTATCTCTCTAACTAAAAAGGCGGCCGTAATGGCCGCCATATTCATTATACTTCCCACCATCCATTTGATAGTTTTCTCAGCCTTAAAACCCATCCGTCACCGCTTACCGAACGGTTAGTACCTCCAAGCAATAAGATCCTTTTGTCTGTATCAACGCCTGACGCAGCATGCGATATAGTGACAGATGAACCGGAAGACGCACCTCTTATGGTGATGAGCATGCCGTTTATTCCTCCCTGTATTGTTGTCAGCCCATATGAAGTAGTGCTTGTAAAATACTCACCTACGTCTGCATGAGCGAACCCACCACCAAAAATGCTAAGATCTCTGATTCTAGAAGCACTTTCACCAATTAGCCCTCTCTGAGATGCCGTGTTCGGAGTGAGATTTCCCGTTGACGTATTACCAGAACCAAATACAATTGCCGCTGAACTTATAGCTGCATCACTCGACGAAAGCATCTCAAAGTAACAATCTTCAAACTTATTGTTTATTGAGTTATTATCCTGAATTATCACATAAAACGTCGATCTCTTAAGACCAGTGAAAGAACAGGCTCTGAACACACTACGTAAAGAAAGGGAAGCTAAATACACAGGACTAATCGTAGACGATGTTACCTGGTCTTTGAACTGACAATGATCAAAAAGAATCCCATCTGTACTTAGGGTATAAAGATCACGATAATTATTGAAGAATTGGCAGTCTTTAAATGACAATCCATAAACAGATACGTAATCCGGGTTTGAACTTGGTCCAGCATTCAACCCTATATAAGAATTTCTAAAAATGCATGACTCAAATGATGTAGACCCTTTATTTCCATAGAACCTTACGCACGTGCTGTTTACTGTGGAGTTGTTCCAGAATTCGCACTGTTTATAAAGTATTGAGTGATTGTAGTTAGTCCATGACGGGAGTGGAACTCCAGTACTACCATCTTTATTAACCATCAACACAGCTGACTGATAGTTAATTGCAGTAAGAGTAGTACCATCCTGTTTAAACTTGCAACTTTCAAAGGTTACGTTCTGTGAGAATCTTGAAATATTTCTGTCACCAGAATAAACGTATGTCTCTGATTTTACGTTAAATGTATTGCAGTAAAAGAATTTGACATTATAGCAACTGGCAACCCGCAGGAATCCATCACATGAAAGCAACGTAGTACCGTTAAATTGCTCAACATAGATATTATATGGATGGCGCCCGTTAGTCATGGAAGGGTTTGTGGCCGGGTCTGTGGGCTGTTCCCCATATTCGAAGTTACATCCGAATCGCCAGTCACCTCCATTGACGCTTATTTTCCTGACATCAATACCATCAAGCTCACCTGTGCCGGCAAGTACACAACCTTTAAAAATTGATGCGTTAACTTCAACATCGTGAACAGAGATATGCCTGGTCATTGCTGACCCAAGATACTGACCTCCTACCCAGAAAATATGGGTTGGAATGCTCGTATCTGTGAATCGCCACGGGTTTAACAGACACCTCAGAGTCATTTAAGATGGCTTAAAGAGAGGTGCCCATGAGCGGTAAGCGTTATCCCGAAGAGTTTAAAATTGAAGCAGTCAAACAGGTTGTTGATCGCGGTTATTCTGTTGCCAGCGTTGCAACACGTCTCGATATCACCACCCACAGCCTTTACGCCTGGATAAAGAAGTACGGTCCAGATTCTTCCACTAATAAAGAAGAGTCAGATGCTCAGGCCGAGATCCGCCGTCTCCAGAAAGAGCTGAAGCGGGTTACCGACGAACGGGACATATTAAAAAAAGCCGCTGTAGATTCAATTGGTCAACGCAACAGTCATGTGAAAACATGTAGTTGCGGAGGATTGTTGAATGAGACGAACATTTACAGCAAAGGAAAAAACATCTGTTTTTGAACTGTGGAAGAACGGAAAAGGCTTCAGTGAGATAGCTAATATCCTGGGTTCGAAACCAGGGACCATCTTCACGATGTTAAGAGATACTGGCGGCATAAAACCCAATGAGCGCAAGCGAGCTGTTGCTCACCTGACGCTGTCTGAGCGCGAGGAAATACGAGCCGGTCTGTCAGCTAAAATGAGCATTCGAGCCATCGCTACAATGCTGAATCGTAGCCCTTCAACAATCTCACGTGAAGTTCAGCGTAATCGTGGTAGGCGCTATTACAAAGCCGTTGATGCGAATAACCGGGCCAACAGGATGGCTAAAAGACCAAAACCGTGCTTACTGGATCAGAATATGCCGTTGCGAGAGCTTGTTCTGGAAAAGCTTGAGATGAAGTGGTCCCCAGAGCAAATATCAGGATGGTTAAGGCGAACGAAGCCGCGTCAAAAAACACTACGAATATCACCTGAGACAATTTATAAGACGCTTTACTTTCGTAGTCGTGAAGCGCTACACCACCTGAACGTACAGCACCTGCGCCGATCGCACAGCCTCCGTCATGGCAGGCGCCATACTCGCAAAGGTGAAAGAGGCACTATCAACATAGTGAACGGAACGCCAATCCACGAACGTTCCCGGCATATCGATAACAGACGCTCTCTGGGACACTGGGAAGGCGATTTAGTCTCGGGTACAAAAAACTCCCATATAGCCACACTTGTAGACCGAAAATCACGTTATACGATCATCCTGAGACTCAGGGGCAAAGACGCTTTATCAGTGAATCAGGCTCTTACAGATAAATTCCTGAGCTTACCACCTGAACTCCGGCGATCACTGACATGGGACAGAGGAATGGAGCTGGCCAGACATCTGGAATTTACTGGCAGCACAGGAGTTAAAGTTTACTTCTGCGATCCTCAGAGCCCCTGGCAGCGGGGAACAAACGAAAACACTAATGGGCTAATCCGACAGTACTTTCCCAAAAAGACATGCCTTGCCCAATATACTCAATATGAGCTGGATCAGGTTGCAGCTCAGCTAAACAACAGACCGAGAAAGACACTGAAGTTCAAAACACCTAAAGAGATAATTGAAAGGGGTGTTGCGTTGACAGATTGAATCTACAGCGGCGTACTTCGCAAAGCTGTCCGACTGAGGTACGCCTTTATCCGTGACAACACCTGTTGCTGGCCTGTTCGCCTGCTCTGTCGGGTGCTGGATGTTCATCCCAGTGGTTTTTACGCCTGGCTTCAGCAGCCGCATTCACAACGCCATCAGGCAGACCTGAGGCTGACAGGGCAGATTAAACAGTTCTGGCTGGAATCGGGATGCGTCTATGGTTATCGCAAAATCCATTTGGATCTGCGGGACAGCGGGCAACAGTGCGGAGTGAACAGAGTCTGGCGACTGATGAAACGTGTCGGGATAAAGGCTCAGGTCGGATACCGGAGCCCGCGGGCACGTAAAGGCGAGGCCAGTATCGTGTCGCCCAACAGGCTCCAGCGACAGTTCAATCCGGATGCTCCGGATGAGAGTTGGGTAACGGACATAACCTACAGTGTGCCCGGAGTTCAGGGCGGGCATGGATGCTTAAATGAACCGCGAGTCTGTCTGGAATATTGAACCGGTAACTCACGATGAGAAACCCAACAATCCCACCGGGTGTGACGGTGGAGAACCTGAGCGGCAGTGACCTGCGGCATGCCCGCAGGGTGATGTAACCCGCTGACAACGGGGATTGAGGCGAGATCACTAAGCCGAGATGATCCTCAAGGTTAAGTACTGAAAGGCTGAAGAACATGAACCCGTTAATCCGCCTCTGTGGGTTGAAAACGTCACCACGGCCTACGTGATCTGACAGGCCGTGCAGGAGGAACTGGCAGTGATACGTAAGCACTGCCGGTCGAAGGTGTTTTGACATGTATGCGAAACACCGGGGCAGCAGCGTCTATCACGCTTGCGTTGCTGACTTCTGCCAACTTGCGGCAAGCAAGGATAAAGAGTGCGACGGGCAGCCTCCTCAGTATGCCTGAGTCCAGGCAGGTAAACCGGGGAAGGTCAGCGACGGATGTTAAGGGGGCATGGCTCCGATGACGCGCTGGCTGGCGGAGCTTCCGTAGTAGTCCGCGATGGGGAAAGCCCATTACATGGCGAAGGGAAGCAGTTTGAATGTGTTTGCGACGTGAATTAACTGACCTAACGAGGTGAAGACCTTTGATAATCAGCGAAATGCAACGCAAGCTTGCCACATGGGCAGCCACCGATCCGTCCCTACGGATTCAACGGCTGCTGCGTCTGATAACACAACCAGAATGGCTGGCTGAAGCGGCGCGGATCACGCTTTCATCAAAGGGGGCGCATACCCCCGGCGTTGATGGCGTGAACAAAACAATGCTACAGGCCAGACTGGCTGTTGAGCTGCAAATCCTCAGGGATGAATTACTCTCAGGCCACTACCAGCCCTTGCCCGCCAGACGGGTTTACATCCCTAAAAGCAACGGCAAACTGCGACCACTGGGTATCCCCGCGTTGCGGGATCGTATTGTTCAGCGGGCCATGCTGATGGCGATGGAGCCGATATGGGAGAGTGATTTTCATACGCTCTCATATGGCTTCCGGCCTGAGCGCAGTGTCCACCACGCGATCCGCACGGTGAAATTACAGCTCACAGACTGCGGTGAAACCCGGGGACGCTGGGTGATTGAAGGCGACCTGTCCAGTTACTTCGACACCGTACATCATCGACTGCTGATGAAGGCTGTACGCCGCAGGATCAGTGACGCACGTTTCATGACTCTGCTGTGGAAAACCATCAAGGCGGGACATATCGATGTCGGTCTCTTTCGGGCGGCCAGTGAAGGTGTGCCACAGGGCGGTGTTATATCGCCGCTATTATCGAACATCATGCTGAATGAGTTCGATCAATACCTGCATGAGCGCTACCTGAGCGGGAAAGCCAGAAAAGATCGGTGGTACTGGAATAACAGTATCCAACGGGGCCGAAGTACGGCGGTCAGAGAAAACTGGCAGTGGAAACCCGCGGTGGCGTACTGCCGCTATGCCGATGATTTTGTCCTCATCGTCAAAGGCACCAAAGCACAGGCGGAAGCCATCAGGGAGGAGTGTCGGGGTGTGCTCGAAGGCAGTCTGAAACTCAGGCTGAACATGGATAAGACTAAAATCACCCATGTTAATGACGGCTTTATCTTTCTGGGGCACAGGATCATTCGCAAACGCAGTCGTTATGGCGAGATGCGAGTGGTCTCAACGATCCCGCAGGAGAAAGCCAGAAACTTCGCCGCATCGCTGACAGCACTGTTATCAGGCAACTACAGTGAAAGCAAAGTCGATATGGCTGAACAACTCAACCGAAAACTGAAAGGCTGGGCCATGTTCTATCAGTTCGTTGATTTTAAGGCCAAAGTCTTCAGTTATATCGACCGTGTCGTGTTCTGGAAGCTGGCTCACTGGCTGGCCCGCAAATACCGTACAGGTATCGCTTCCCTGATGAGGTGGTGGTGTAAATCACCGAAACCGGGTCAGAGCAAAACGTGGGTTTTATTTGGTAAAACCAATCACGGCAAGCTCAGCGGCGAAATACTGTACCGGTTGGTGGGGCAAGGCAAGAAGCTGTTCCGCTGGCGGCTACCCGAAGGTAATCCCTATCTGAGGACGGAGACCAGAAACACGTATACATCGCGCTTTACAGAAGTGGCAATGGCGTTCGCCAGCATTTAAATGGAGAGCCGGATGCGCTGAAAGGTGCACGTCCGGTTCGGGGAGGAGAGGCAGGGAAATAGTCCGACTACGCCCTGCCTCTTACTCTACTCAGGACCCACGAAGGCTGGCTGTATCTTGCCGTGGTTGTTGATCTGTTCTCACGCAAAATTATCGGCTGGTCCATACAATCCCGGATGACAAAGGACATTGTCCTGAACGCACTGCTGATGGCTGTATGGCGGCGTAATCCCCAAAAACAGGTGCTGGTTCATTCGGATCAGGGCAGTCAGTACACAAGCCATGAGTGGCAGTCGTTCCTGAAATCACACGGCCTGGAGGGCAGCATGAGCCGTCGCGGTAACTGCCATGATAATGCGGTTGCAGAAAGCTTTTTCCAGTTGTTGAAACGTGAACGGATAAAGAAAAAAATCTACGGAACGCGGGAAGAAGCCCGCAGCGATATTTTTGATTACATCGAAATGTTTTATAACAGTAAGCGTCGGCATGGTTCTAGCGAACAGATGTCACCGACAGAATATGAAAACCAGTATTATCAACGGCTCGGAAGTGTCTAGATTATCCGTGGCGATTCAAACCTCACTCATGCCGTTATTAGTGGCCTCAACCCGCAAGCTAAAGCGGTGATAGATCCTGCAACTGGAATTCGTTACCCCTCTATTACACAAGCCGCCAGACAATGCCGCCGCTCTCCACGCACTATTCGGGCAATTTTCCTTCGCGAAGGGGGCTCCAATGGCTAGTGTTATGCAATTGGCAAGCTCAGCGCTGCGCGGCTGCATCATGGCACCAGATGGCAAAAAGCTGGTTGTCTCTGACCTGTCGAACATTGAGGGGAGACAACTAGCCTGGCTTGCCGGGGAGCAGTGGAAGCTGGACGCGTTCCGGGAGTACGACGAGGGGACCGGGCCAGACCTGTATAAGCTGGCCTACGCCCGCGCCTTCAATATTTCGCCGGATGACGTCGATAAATACCAGCGTCAGATCGGCAAGGTGATGGAACTGGGCCTCGGCTTTGGTGGTGGCGTTGCGGCGTTCCTGACCTTCGCCCTGGTCTATGGGCTTGACCTCGACGAGCTGGCGAACGCTGCGCTGCCGAATATCCCCCGCGATGTTATCCGCGAAGCGAAAAGCTGGTACGACGAATCGGTTAAACGCAAGGCGACCTACGGGCTATCGGAGCGCGTTTTCATCGCCTGTGACTCGCTTAAGCGTCTCTGGCGCAGAGCCCATCCGGCAACCTGCGATTTCTGGTACGAGCTGGAGCGCACTGTCCGCACCGCCATTGCCACCCCGAAAAAGACGCTGTACTGCGGTTATCTCAAAGTCCGGCGCGATGGTGCATGGCTGCGTATACAACTGCCGTCCGGACGCGCACTTTGCTACCCGTCCCCGTCCATTGAGAAGGGAAACATCACCTATCAGGGCGTTAACTCCTACTCGCGCAAATGGCAGCGGCTCAAAACCTACGGCGGAAAGCTGGTGGAAAACGTTACTCAGGCAGCCGCCCGCGACGTTCTGGCCGGAAACATGCCGCTGATCGAGGACGCCGGATACAGCATTGTGCTGACAGTACACGATGAGGTGATCACCGAAGCGCCGGACACTGACGATTTCAACGACACGGCGCTTTCCGCGCTGCTCTCCACTAACCCCGAATGGGCGCCCGATATCCCGCTGAACGCTGGCGGCTTCGAGGCATATCACTACCGTAAGGAATAATCCCTATGTCATTTAAATATCGGGACAGTCCGCTTTATTACCGGACTGCGCGGGAGGCTTTGCGCCTTGAGCAGTCCGGCGAGTATGACCGGGCAGCTAAAGTCTGGGCCAAAGCAAACCGCGAATCACGTAACGAACTGAATCAGGACTGGAGCGAGCGCCGGTCTGATTTTTGCCTGATGCAGAACATGCGCGAAAAGCGTAAGGCGGTGGATGATGCGTAATAAAAGTCTGAACGATGATGTACTCGATGAAATCATCGCTGCGCCAAAAACTCCTCTGGAGCAGATGCTTGCTCTGGCGCTAAAGCAAGAACGCGCGGACACGCTCAGTTCGCTGGAAGCTATTTCACGTTTGAATAACGCAATGTATCGCTGGACTTCCTGTATGTCTTACAACGCTTCATACGTTGGCGAGCCTGACGGATTATTTAAAAGCAGCATCCGTGAGATAGAGAAAATTTGCGATGCTTGTCGCGAGTCCCTGAAAGAGGAGTCTGGCGAGTGAAAACATTAATCCGCGTTCTTCTCTGGATTGGCGGAATTTCGCTGTTTGCTCTGCTGGTTTGTTTTGCCGGTGAGCACGGCCGCGAAGATTGTGAGGTTCGCATTGCCAAAGAGCTGAACACCACCGCCGTATACATCAACGGCCATTGCATGGTCAAAGGCTACGGTCGTTTCGACGGGAGATAGTGTTATGGCTTACGAACGTGAAAGCCTTATCGAAAAGCACCTCGTCGCCGAAGTGAAAAAAGCTGGCGGAGTCGCCTTTAAGTTCGTGTCACCCGGTCGCCGCTCGGTACCGGATCGCATCGTCCTGTTACCCGGCGGCCGTCTCGTTTTCGTTGAATGTAAAGCACCCGGCAAACCACCACGCGCAGACCAGCTGCGCGAACACGAACGGCTCCGCGCGCTGGGCTTTACCGTGGTGGTGCTGGATAGCAAAAATCTGGAGGGGATATTGTGCGAAAAGTCCAACGACGCAGTAAATTCCGCCTGATTGGTGGCCCGTACGATGGCGCTATCGTGATGCTCTTTACCGCCGGTACTCTGGAGTTTACAGCTAAAGGGCAGACCGGGCGATATACAGGACAGAGCGGCGACAGGCTACACTGGGAGGAAAAACGTGCCAGATAACTCCCCTTCTAAAATTTTCACGCCCCGCCCTTATCAAGACCTCATCATTAACCACGAAATCGATATTCTGCGCTGCAACATCTGGGCGGGTATGGGTATGGGTAAAACCGTGGCGACGCTCACCACACTGGAAGATCTCTTCATGGCGGGAGCGGAGACTCAGCCCACGCTGGTCCTTGCGCCGCTGCGCGTGGCCGCCAGCACGTGGCCGGATGAAGCGGTTAAATGGGGGCATCTGCGCAATATCGAGGTGCAGCCAATTGTCGGTAACGCCAAAGCGCGCGCTGCGGCGCTGGTGAACAGCAATGCCAGCGTGTTTACCATTAACTATGACAATCTGGTCTGGCTGGTGGAAGAGCTGGGCGGCCGCTGGCCGTTCGGTACCGTTATCCCCGACGAAAGCACCCGGCTGAAATCCTTTCGGTTGCGCGGGGGCGGTAAGCGCGCGGCGGCGCTGGGCAAAGTGGCGCATAAGCACGTCCGGCGCTGGATGAATCTCACCGGTACGCCAGCGCCAAACGGCCTGGTGGATTTGTGGGGGCAAGCGTGGTTTGTCGACCAGGGGCAGCGCCTCGGACGCACCTACGGCGCGTTTACCTCCCGCTGGTTCAACTCAATACAGTTTCCGGGGCAGAGCTGGACGAAGCTGGAGCCGTTCGCACACTCGCAGGACGAAATACAGCGTGCACTGGCCGACGTGACTATCTCGCTGGACGCCGCCGACTGGTTCGACATCAAAGAGCCCATCCATAACGTGATCCGCGTGGACATGCCGCCGAAGGCCCGCCAGCAGTATCGCGAAATGGAAAAGGAAATGTTCCTTGAGCTGAACGGAGAAGGCATCGAAGCGCCGAACGCTGCGGCAAAGACAGTGAAGTGTCTGCAAATTGCCAGCGGCGCAGTGTACACCGACGACGCCGGGAGCTGGTCAGAACTGCACGACGCGAAGCTGCAGGCGCTGGAAAGTATTCTCACCGAAGCAGCTGGCGCACCGGTGCTGGTGGCCTACCACTGGAAACACGACCTTGAGCGCCTGCTTAAAGCATTTCCGAAAGGTCGCCATCTTGACCAGGACCCACTGACCCTTCGCGACTGGAACGCCGGAAAAATCCCGGTCCTGTTCGCGCACCCGGCCAGCGCGGGCCATGGCCTGAACATGCAGGACGGCGGCAACATACTGGTGTTTTTCTCCCACTGGTGGGATCTGGAGCAGTACCAGCAAATTATCGAACGCATTGGGCCAACCCGGCAGATTCAGGCCGGACACAACCGCCCGGTGTTTATTCACCACATTATCGCCGCCGACACTATGGACGAAATGGTGATGGAACGGCGCAACTCAAAACGAACAGTGCAGGACATCCTGCTCGATGCCATGAAAAAGAGAGGTATAGCATGAACACTATGTTTTTGCTGATGGCGGAATTCGAAACATCAACGATACCGTTATCGGTAGTTGCTGAGCGATACCTCGGTATGCGACCCGCGACAGCAGATAAAAAGGCGGGTTGCGGTGAACTACCAATTCCCACATTCAGAGTGGGTGACAGTCAGAAATCCCCGAGAATGGTCCACGTCAGCGACCTTGCCGAGTTCATAGATATGAAAAGAAAAGCGGCGAAAGAAGAACTGAAATCCTGCCAGTAAGCCCCGCAGCAGGTACACCAATAGTACACCAGTAACATTTAACAGATTGATTAATAAAGTATATTCTCCCCATCGAGCATAGGCGCGATGGAAAAACGGTGAGCGGGAAAGGCAGATTGTGATTCTGGTGACATGGTGGTTTTTTGAGCGTCCTGTAAATTGGGGGCGCTACTATAGCACAGGCAAAACCGGAGACGTAATGTCTCCGGTTATCCCCATCAGAACGTCACGCTGACCTGCGCGCCTGCGCCCCAGGTTTCGTCCTCGCCATACAGTCCCATCAAATCAAGATGGACACGATTGAACGGGGCAAACCCGACGCCGCCGGTAAAGACGTTGCTGTCGTTATCTTTCACGTCAGCACGATAACCGGCACGCACGGCCAGCCAGTCGAGCGGCCGGACTTCAGCACCAACGCCGACATACTGTGAGTTTTCCTCGCTTTTGAAACCTTTGGTTTCGGTCAAATCACCGTCTGCACTCAGCGTCAGCAGCTCGTTTTGCCACGCCATACCGGCGGTGACCAGCGGGCGAATCTGGTACGTGTCTTTGTAGTTTCGCGTTTCACCCGTCATGCCGTGGGTGATAGTGATCGATTTGGTATCCAGATCGCGTGAAATGAGGTTCTGCCCGCTGATCCCCACCGTCCAGTGTTCACCAAAGTCCGCCGCAATCCCGGCGTCGACGTTAAAACCAGTGTCATCATTACGATAACGACTACTGTTCCAGTCGCTGCTGTCGTAGTTATAGATAGAGGTGGTGTAATTGTAGAGCCAGGTTTTTTGCAGTTTTGGCGTAACGCCAATCGACACCGGCACATCGCCGAACGTAAACTGTCGGGCAACGGCGATACCATAATCTGAAACAATTGCCGCGCGTCCCGATGCCGTCGAGTTGAGGTGTTTGGTTATCTCATCTGAGCCTTCAATCGCCGCCTTCCCGGCTTCAACGAGCGCATAGGTATCGCTGCCCTCAATCCGGCGCAGATAGTCAATATCACCCTGATCAATGGATGAACTGACCCGTCCATGCGCATAGCCCTTCGCCACGAAAGCCAGGGAAAGCGTCTCATTGGGAATGCTCACCGCCAGTCCCGCCCCTGCATTGGCGCGTGCCGTTTTCCCTTTCAGGTATTCGAGTTCATCGGCAAGATCGCGTGCCGCGCCCTGAAACTGATTCAACACGCCGCGCGGGTTGAGCAAAACTTCCTGCGGCGTCAGATTATCAACCACCTCATCGTAGTAATCGATTTTGTCGCTGATCTCATCAATTTCATCCTGAAGATTATCTTTGTCGGTGATTTGTGCACCGACCGCCGGAAGAATCACGGTAACGCTGTCTTCAGGCTTCGCTTTCGCCAGCAACGCCGGGTTAATGAGAACCCCGCTACCATAATTTGCCGACGCCACGCCCGTTCCGCCCATCGCGTCGTTACGCGCTTCCGCCCAGGTATTCGCCGCGTTCGCCTGTTGGGAAACCAGGAACGAGACCACAATTGCCACCACCGAAAAATTAAAATTTTTATTCACAGTAAACCTATTTTATTTGCAGGTGAAATAATGCCTCAGCCAGTATCAACGCGGCTGAGTAGGACTATTGCTGTGATAAAATGGGTGAAGATGACGCTATTCGCTCCATGCAGAACTTGCTGGAATGTTTTTATTATGTGACAGACATCAATATGTATAGAAGAGAATGCGAAACAGGGAAAGATTAGCAGGCGATTTATCGTGCCGGCCTGGATCTCGGCGTTTCTCCCATAACATGATAAAGTGAGGGTTTTCTTACTTCACGCGATCCGAGGTGCCCAATGGAAAAGACCACAACGCAAGAGTTGCTGGCGCAAGCTGAAAAACTGTGCGCGCAACGCAATGTGCGCCTGACCCCACAGCGCCTTGAGGTGTTGCGTCTGATGAGCCTTCAGGAAGGCGCAATTAGCGCTTACGATCTGCTCGACCTGCTGCGTGAATCAGAACCGCAGGCCAAGCCGCCAACGGTCTATCGCGCACTCGATTTTCTGCTTGAACAAGGTTTTGTGCATAAGGTTGAATCCACCAACAGCTATGTGCTGTGTTACCTGTTCGATCAGCCAACTCATACTTCCGCGATGTTTATCTGCGACCGCTGTGGTGCGGTGAAAGAAGAGTGTGCGGAGGGCGTGGAAGACATTATGCATACGCTGGCGGCGAAGATGGGGTTTGCCCTGCGCCACAATGTGATTGAAGCACACGGATTATGCTCAGCCTGCGTGGAAGTGGAAGCCTGCCGTCACCCTGGCGAGTGTCAGCACGATCATTCGATTCAGGTTAAAAAGAAACCCCGTTAATGAAGTGGGCGGCATGCTATGCCGCCCGAAGCAAACAGAGGGGCTTACATCCTTGTACTCACGGGTATGAGGGTAGCTTACCACCGATAGTCGTTGCGTTTTTCCCAGCTATCGACCTCTTTCTCCGCCTGGTCTTTCTCGTAACCATAACGTTCCTGAATCTTACCGACCAGTTGATCACGCTTACCTTCAATGACTGTCATATCGTCATCGGTCAGTTTGCCCCACTGCTCTTTCACTTTACCTTTAAATTGTTTCCAGTTACCGCCGGCTTCGTCTTTATTCATCATAAAGTCCTCTTTATTAGGCTGTGAATAGTGAGAGTAAACCGCCCAACTGCGTTCGTTTTCTGCTGGACGTGAGATTAAGTGTAGTCAGAGATTCTGGGTTCAATTCACTATTCAGAATCTTTAACCATCACGAAGCCGAAAACCAGGTCCCATTCCGCCAGTGGCGCCGCCAGATCCAGGCTAATGACAGTCCGCGCAGCGCCAGGAAAACCGCCAGCGCCAGCCACAAACCGTGATTCCCCAACACGGGGAGGGTCAGCAAGGTCAGCGCAAACCCGGCAGCCGCGACCGCCATACTGTTACGCATTTCAGCCGCCCGCGTTGCACCGATAAACATACCATCCAGCAGATAGCACCAGACGCCGACCAACGGCAAAATCACTTGCCAGAGCAGATAGCGATCGGCCAGTTGCTGGATTTGCGGGAGTGATGTCAGCAGCGCGACGATCTGTTCGCCCGCGAGCAGATAAACCACTGAGAACAGCAGTGCGACAATACCTGACTGACGGCACGCCGCGCGCCAGACCTCCAGCAACTGACTGCCATCGCGGGCGCCATAGGCCTGACCGGAATGCGCCTCCACGGCGTAGGCAAAGCCATCCAGCGCATAGGCCGTAAACGTCAGCAACGTCATCAACACGGCGTTAACGGCGATGATATCGCTACCCAGTCTGGCCCCCAGCACGGTAATGGCACCAAAACAGAGTTGCAGCAGCAGCGAACGCAGCATGATGTCGCGATTAAGCGCCAGAAGACGACGAAAGTTGCCGCGCCAGGCCTGCCTGAGTATGACGAGAGAGACGCCCCGCAAGTGCAAGACCTTACGCACCATCAACAAACCGATCAGCAACGTCGCATATTCCGCAATCACCGTCGCCAGTGCGGCCCCCTGCACGTTCATATGCAGCCCCATTACCAGCCAGAGGTCGAGCACAATGTTCAGGATATTGCCGACAATCAGCAGGATCACCGGCGCACGCGCGTATTGCACGCCCAGTAACCAACCGAGCAGAACCAGATTCGCCAGTGACGCCGGCGCGCTCAGCCAGCGAATGGCCAGGAATCGCCTCGCCTGTTCCAGCACCGCTTCGCTGCCGCCGACAATGTGTAGCGCCAGGTCGATAATCGGCGTGCGGAAGATAGCAATTAATGTCCCTGCGCCCAAAGCCAGGACCAGCGGTTGCACCAGAGCCCTCGCCAGCGCCTGAGGATTCTTCGCGCCGAATGCCTGCGCCGTCAGCCCGGTAGTGCTCATCCGTAAGAAGAGCAGTAGCATAAACAGAAAGCTGGTTGCGGTTGCGCCTACTGCCACACCGCCGAGATAGACGGGGCTGTCCAGGTGACCAATGACCGCCGTATCCACCAGTCCCAGCAGCGGAACGGTGATATTGGAGAAAATCATCGGTAAGGCGAGGCGCCAGAGTGCTTTGTCAGCAGAAGCAAAAAAAGGCATGGAGACGAGCCTGAGAAGAGGTCATAACGAGAGTGGTGAGAGTGCCGGATAACGACGTAAACGCCTTATCCGGCCTAAAGAAGTACTACAGCCATTCACCATTACGGATGACGCCAACGGCCAGTCCTTCGATGGTAAAATTCTGTTCGCGAAGGTCAACCAGGATTGGTTTAAATTCGCTGTTTTCGGGCAGCAGTTCAACTTTATTGCCCTGTTTTTTCAGGCGCTTGACCGTCACTTCATCGTCGATACGCGCTACAACCACCTGACCGTTACGCACGTCCTGGGTTTTGTGTACCGCCAGCAGATCGCCATCCATAATGCCGATGTCTTTCATCGACATTCCGCTGACGCGCAGCAGGAAATCGGCGTTCGGCTTAAACAAAGATGGATCCACCTGATAATGGCCTTCAATGTGCTGCTGCGCCAGCAGCGGCTCGCCCGCCGCAACGCGACCGATGAGCGGTAACCCTTCCTCTTCTTCCTGCAGCAGTCGAATGCCGCGAGAAGCACCGGAGACGATTTCAATCGCCCCTTTACGTGCCAGCGCCTTCAGGTGTTCTTCAGCCGCGTTTGGGGAACGGAACCCCAAACGCTGTGCGATCTCCGCACGCGTCGGTGGCATACCTGTCTGGCTGATGTGATCCCGAATGAGATCAAACACCTCTTGTTGCCTGGCCGTTAACGCTTTCATTCCGCCCCCTGGGTGTATATACAGTTATGCTGTGAGTATATACAGCTAAAGGTGATTTTGGAACCACAAACTACACATTCGACAGCAGATTTAGCCGGTTATGGAATCAGGGTCGAAAAACGTTAGCGAAAATGTGGCCACAACAGGAGTCCCCAGGTGATCAGCGCCACAATGATAGAAAGCAGTACCGCCGCCGACCCCATATCTTTTGCGCGACCAGAAAGTTCGTGATAATCAGAGCCGATACGGTCCACTACCGCCTCGATGGCGCTGTTCAGGATTTCAACAATCATGACCAGCATGACAGAGCCTATCAGCAGAACGCGCGTAATGGCATCCACGTCCAGCCAGCAGGCGATAGCCACGGCCAGCAGCGCCGCCACGCTTTCCTGACGGAACGCGGCCTCGTTAATCCACGCGGCGCGAAAACCTTTCCAGGAATAGCCTGCAGCTTTGATAATTCGGGTGAATCCAGTGGTATTATTAGCCATTAAAAGAACCTTTTTGCATTATTGGCGTCAATGACATTGTCTTGTTAACTCATGTAATTCGAGTTAGGGCAACGCGGCGCGAAGTATGACGGGATAGACCAGAAATTCACATGACTTTCTGATATCCTTGCAACGCAATTGCATTATTAACCAGAGGCTTTACATCGTTTATGTCCGGCTGGCCACGAATTTACTACAAAATACTGAATTTACCATTAAGTGTACTGGTAAAAAGCAAGTCTATTCCGGCAGATCCTGCCCCGGAATTGGGACTCAACACCTCTCGCCCAATTATGTACGTTTTGCCGTACAACTCCAAAGCGGACTTGCTGACGCTGCGCGCGCAATGTCTGGCGCACGATCTCCCCGACCCGTTAGAACCGCTGGAGATCGATGGCACACAGTTGCCGCGCTATGTGTTCATTCACGGCGGACCGCGTGTCTTCACCTATTACACGCCGAAAGAAGAGTCCATCAAGCTGTTCCATAACTATCTCGACCTGCATCGCAGCAATCCGGATCTGGATGTGCAAATGGTGCCGGTGTCGGTGATGTTTGGACGTTCTCCGGGTCGTGAAAAGGGCGAGGTTAACCCGCCGCTGCGCATGCTTAATGGCATTCAGAAATTCTTTGCCGTCTCCTGGCTTGGCCGCGACAGCTTTGTCCGCTTCTCGCCTTCCGTCTCTCTGCGCCGAATGGCCGATGAGCACGGCACGGATAAAACCATTGCGCAGAAACTGGCTCGCGTGGCGCGTATGCACTTCGCCCGTCAGCGCCTGGCCGCGGTGGGGCCGCGTCTACCTGCGCGTCAGGATCTCTTCAACAAGCTGCTGGCCTCCAAAGCGATTGCCCGCGCGGTGGAAGACGAAGCGCGCAGCAAGAAAATCTCCCATGAAAAGGCGCAGCAAAACGCCATTGCGCTGATGGAAGAGATCGCCGCCAACTTCTCTTACGAGATGATTCGCCTGACCGACCGTATTCTGGGCTTCACCTGGAACAGGCTGTATCAGGGGATTAACGTTCACAACGCAGAACGCGTTCGCCAACTGGCGCACGACGGGCACGAAATTGTTTATGTTCCCTGCCACCGCAGCCACATGGACTACCTGCTGCTCTCCTACGTGCTCTATCACCAGGGGCTGGTGCCGCCGCACATCGCTGCAGGTATCAACCTGAACTTCTGGCCGGCAGGCCCGATCTTCCGCCGCCTGGGCGCGTTCTTTATTCGTCGTACCTTTAAGGGCAATAAGCTCTATTCCACGGTTTTCCGTGAGTATCTGGGCGAACTGTTCAGCCGCGGCTACTCGGTTGAATACTTTGTCGAAGGTGGTCGTTCCCGTACCGGCCGTTTGCTGGACCCAAAAACTGGCACGCTGTCGATGACCATCCAGGCGATGCTGCGCGGCGGCACCCGTCCGATCACCCTGGTGCCGATTTACATCGGTTACGAGCACGTGATGGAAGTGGGAACCTATGCCAAAGAGCTGCGCGGCGCGACCAAAGAGAAAGAGAGCCTGCCGCAGATGCTGCGTGGCCTGAGCAAGCTGCGTAATCTCGGTCAGGGCTACGTCAACTTTGGCGAGCCAATGCCATTGATGACCTACCTGAATCACCACGTGCCGGAGTGGCGCGAGTCTATCGATCCGATCGAAGCCGTGCGTCCAGCCTGGCTGACGCCGACGGTAAACGGGATTGCGGCGGAGCTGATGGTGCGTATTAACAATGCGGGTGCGGCGAACGCCATGAACCTGTGCTGCACCGCGCTGTTAGCGTCTCGCCAGCGTTCGCTGACCCGCGAACAATTGACCGAGCAGCTCAACTGTTACCTGGATCTGATGCGCAACGTGCCGTATTCCTCTGATTCGACCGTGCCGTCTGTCAACGCCAGCGATCTTATCGATCACGCGTTGCAGATGAACAAATTCGAAGTCGAGAAGGATACCATTGGCGATATCATCATTCTGCCGCGCGAGCAGGCGGTCCTGATGACCTACTATCGCAATAACATCGCGCATATGCTGGTGCTACCGTCACTGATGGCGGCGATCGTCACCCAGCATCGTCATATTTCCCGCGAAGCGTTGCTGCAACACGTTGACGTGCTCTACCCGATGCTGAAAGCCGAGCTGTTCCTGCGCTGGGAGCGCGATGAGTTGGCAGACGTGATTGATGCGCTGACGGCTGAAATGCAGCGTCAGGGGCTGATTACCGTTCAGGATGATGAACTGCATATCAATCCGGCTCATTCCCGTACGCTGCAACTGCTGGCCGCGGGTGCGCGCGAAACGCTGCAGCGTTATGCCATCACCTTCTGGCTGCTGAGCGCTAACCCGTCGATCAACCGCGGGACGCTGGAGAAAGAAAGCCGCACCGTGGCGCAGCGTCTGTCCGTGCTGCACGGTATTAACGCGCCGGAATTCTTCGACAAGGCGGTGTTCAGCTCACTGGTGCTGACTCTGCGTGACGAGGGTTACATCAGCGATACCGGCGATGCGGAGCCGGGCGAAACGATGAAGGTGTATCAGATGTTGGCGGAACTCATCACGTCGGATGTACGCCTCACCATCGAAAGCGCGACGCAGAGCGAGTAAAGAAAAAGCCGGTCAAGATGACCGGCTTTTTTATGTTAGATTGCCGGATGGCGGCGTTCCGCCTGATCCGGCCTACATCGGCTTACGGTTTAGTAGGCCCGATAAGCGCAGCGCCACCGGGCAAGATGCTTTATGAGTGCCAGTAGCTCATTGCCAGACCGATAAACAACACCAGCCCGACGTAGTTATTGTTCATGAATGCTTTAAAGCAGGCCTCGCGTTCGCGGCTGGCAATCAGTTTCTGTTGATAAACAAACAGCGCGCCCGCGACCAGCACAGACCAGTAATAACCCAGCCCCAGACCGTTCAGCCAGCCAATCAGCGCCATCAGCGCCAGCACCGCCACCTGCAAGATACCGATAATCAGCTTGTCATGTTCGCCAAACAGAATGGCCGTCGATTTAATGCCGATTTTCAGATCGTCATCGCGGTCAACCATCGCGTACTGCGTGTCGTAGGCCACCGCCCACAAGATATTGGCCAGGAACATCAGCCAGCAGCTCAAGGGTACCGACTCACTCACCGCCGCGAAGGCCATCGGGATCGACCAGCCAAACGCCGCCCCCAGCACCACCTGCGGCAGGTGGGTGTAGCGCTTCATAAACGGATAGACCCACGCCAGCGCCAGTGCTGCAACCGACAGCAATATGGTCATGGTGTTGAGCGTTAATACCAACAG
Source organism: Citrobacter sp. CFNIH10 (assembly GCF_002934585.1). NCBI lineage: Bacteria > Pseudomonadati > Pseudomonadota > Gammaproteobacteria > Enterobacterales > Enterobacteriaceae > Citrobacter > Citrobacter sp. CFNIH10. The sequence continues at coordinate 1,720,248 of NZ_CP026216.1, read as the reverse complement.
AAAAGCGAGCAGTACCAGCACCACAAACAGCGTCCGGGCCTCTTTTTCCGTCACCGCGCCGCTGGGCAGTGGGCGGTTCGCCGTGCGTTTTACGTGTCCGTCAAATTTTCGATCGGCATAGTCATTAACCACGCATCCGGCGGCACGCATCAGCCAGACCCCGGCGACAAACACCGCCAGGATCCACCCTTGAGGGACGCCAGGGGTCGCTACCCACAGAGCCCATAGCGTCGGCCAGAGCAGCAGTAAGGCGCCGATGGGCTTATCCGTACGCATCAAGCGGTGAAACGCCAGCAGCTTATTTTGCGTCAGACTCCACTCCATTTTATTTTCCTCTTAGTACAACGGCGATGCAGGTAAAAACAGTTCGGTCAGCATTAGCGGCTTACCGCTCAGTCGCAGGCGGGAACGACGTCCCCACAGTCCGGCATCACAACCAATCTCAATAAAATCTCGGGTCAACGTCGATGATGTAAACAGATAACGCCCCAGCGGGGTTTTGCCTAAGTGTTGTAAGGCCAGTTCGGGGCCGGACAGCGTGGATTCAGGCACCACGGTGCGTCCAGCCAGCCAGGGTTCATCATCGGCACAGAGCAGGATTTCACGCAGCCAGTAGCGGGATTCTTTTGGCAGTCGCGTCAGCTCTTCCACCACCTCATTTTGACCGACAAATCCCTCCCTGATCAGGGTCACAGTGACCCGTTTTCCCTGTTGTTCAAAACGTTTTGTCATGGAATCTTCCAGTAGCAGCCAGTCGAGCTGTTCTGGATCCAGGGCGGGAATCTCTTCAAAATAGCGCAGCGCACGCAGTTGCGTTAACGCGGGGTGTGACATGCCTGACTCTCCGTTTCATAACTGAAAGGCATTGTATCGCAGAAAAGCGCTTACGGAAGATGGAAACATAATTAAGTGATCTGTTACGCAACAGAAACGTAACAAGTCGCAGGAAATGCTAAAAAAAAGGTGCGCCAGTTGACGCACCAGTTGTTGCAAATCAGCAATGTGGGGAGAAATTACCCCTTGCCTTTTACACTGCTGATAAAGGTGGAACGGGCAGATGTTGATCCCAGACGTTCAGCTTCATCAAGCAGTTTCAGCGCTTTATCAACGTCACCTTTCGCGACGGCGTCTTTAATCGCTTTGTTAAAGTAGCTTTCGGTGTCGTTCAACATCGGCTCGCTTTTCTTCGCGGGCGCAGGTGCAACCACCGGCGCGGAAGCAGGTGCAGCATAGGTTGGCGCAGGTGCAGCGGTATTGCCCACCGTCACCGGACCCGGGCCGGAAGAACCAAACAATGGCCCCACCAGCACGCTGGAACTGCTGCTGGTTTTCACTTTCAGCTTCAGCAGACCGTCGGTGGTATGGCGGGCGATCGGATCCGGAATATCCGGCACCGAGTTACCCACGCCTTTGGCGTAGGCTTTCGCTGGATCGAGCAGTTTGGTGGTCTGCTGGAGATCTTTCTCGGTCGTAAAGACCAGAACATAAAGCTTCTGCTGGCCCAGCGCTGGCGTCAGGCGCATCACCCCTTCCAGACGATCCGCGCTCATCACGCCCGGTTCCTGGTAGGTGAAATAGCTGCTGGGGAAGAACGCAGAAGGCGTCATGTTCTGATCGAGAATCAGGACGTTGGGCGCGAAGACGCTGGTTTGTTTGTTCACTTCGCTGGTGAGCGTTATGTTTAGCTCCCCTATGTTCGCCGGTACGCTGTAAGCGGCAACCGGACCGGAGATGCCCGCGACATCAAGACGCTGACCGCCGGTCGAAAGCTGTGTGGTTTGCGTGTTGGACTGGTCAACCGGCGTCCAGGTTAACTGCTGGAGTGCCGCCGTCGGAATCGTCGGTGCGGCGCTGGTATTCTGTGGAACGTAATTCACGTCAGCCAGGCTGATGCCCGGCGCACTGGCAACTAACCCTGCGGATAAACAAAGGGCGACGAGACTTTTCTTCATTTTCATTGTTATCACCTCAGAAAGCGTGGGTTCAGCGGTGGCCAGGCAATAGCGCGCTAAACCGCGAGAAACAGAGGGGCTTACGCCCCTCGCTACGTCAGGTTAGTGCCGGATTACCACCAGATTTCCATCTGAGCACCGAAGGACCACTCATCGTTGTCGCCACGGCTGTAGGTGCGCGCGCTGGTATCGCTGTAGGCAATGCCGTTGTCGTAACCCCATTTCTCATCCCACTTCGCGTAGGTCGCGAAGACACGGATAGCCGGGCGGGACCAGATGCTGTCGCCAGCCTGCCACTGTTGCGCCAGGGTAATTTTGTACTGGTTGTTGGTGTCGTCGGTACGCTGAGACTTCACGTTGTCGTAGCCGATTTCCATCAGGGTGCTCATGATCGGTGTCCATTTGAACATCGGACGCACACCGACGGTATACCAGGTTGAACCGTTGTTATCGTCACGGTCGATATCCTGATACATACCGACGTACATCAGGTCCCAACGGTCGCCCAGAGAGATTGCACCGTGGTCGAGGATACGCACCAGACTACCGTTGTTGTTGATTTCGTTGTTAACGACGCCAATTTCCGTATCTGGGTTGTAGTTGTTACCCGTGAAGGAGCCCTGCGGGATCCCTTTACCCTGAGTCGTCATTGCGTCGGTAGCGTACTGAACGACAAACTTGTTGTAGCCTTTCAGCATGCTTTGCGTGTGTTCAGCGGTGAACATCCAGCCGTCTTTAGTGGCACCGTCGGCATAGCTGTAACCGTCAGTTTTGTTCGCACGACCGTAGTCAACACCCAGTTCCAGCACGCCGTCCGGGTTCGTTTCCAGACCGGCTAAACGCACGTCGAAAACGTCGTTCGCCGTGTCTTTGTAACGGTCATAGATATCATTGCTGCTGAAGATGTAAGAGCCGCCGGCTTCCTGAGAACGGGTGGCGGCCAGAGACAGTTTACCGAAGCCAAGATCGATATTTTCGATACCGGCGCCAGGACCTGAAATATCCCAGTAGTAGAAGTCGATCATGTGAACGTCATGACGCTGATAGAAGCGCTTACCTGCCCAGATGGTGGAGCCAGGCAGCCAGTCGATCAGGTTTTTACCCTGTACGTTCGCTTCACGGAATGCCGGGTCGGTGGCTTCCCAGTCATTCTGCTGTGCCACGGAGTAGGCAACGTTGGTGTCAAAATAGAAGCTCTTATCGCCCTCTTTCCAGACTTCCTGGCCCAGTTTAAGTTCCGCGTACGTTTCACATTCGTTGCCAAGACGGTATTTACTTTGAGCACCGGTTGCCTGGAAACATTGTTGTTCGCCGCCACTACCCGTCCAGCCGATACCGGAACGAGCATAACCATGGAAATCCACTGCCATTGCCTGAACAGACATAATGCCTGCTGCGACGGCAACCGCCAGGGGGAGTTTGCGCAGAGTAATCATCATTCTATCTCCTGAGATCATTGCTTTTCTTTGCACGCTTCACCGTAGGGTTTTGCGCTTTTTTTTAATGGGACACCTTAAACACCGGGCTCTTTATGCAACCGACGACATGCGGTGCCATCTTCACGGAACAGATGACAACGCTCTGGCGGCAGGCCAATAGCGAATGTGGCGCCCTCTTCTACCAACACCACGTCGTTCTGGCGGTACACCAGGTTTTGACGAATGGCGGGGATCTGAATATGAATCTGTGTTTCGTGACCAAGCTGTTCGACGACCTGAACCTCGCCTTCCAGCGTGACATCGGCGATATCACTGGGCAGCAAATGCTCCGGACGAATACCTAACGACATATTTACGCCGACCTGCACATCACGGCTGTCGACCGGTAGCCAGACGTGCTGACGGTTCGGCAGTTCCACTTGCACCTGGTCGATGGCGGTTGCGGTGACTTTCACCGGCAGGAAGTTCATCTTCGGTGAACCAATAAAGCCTGCGACGAAGCGGTCTGCCGGGTAGTGATACAGTTCCAGCGGCTTGCCAATCTGCGCGACGCGACCGGCATCCAGCACCACGATTTTGTCGGCCAGCGTCATCGCTTCGACCTGATCGTGGGTGACGTAGATCATCGTGCGACCCAGGCGTTTATGCAGACGGGAGATTTCGATACGCATCTGCACGCGCAGCGCGGCATCAAGGTTGGAGAGGGGTTCATCGAGCAGGAACACACGCGGTTCCGCCACCAGCGTACGGCCAATCGCCACGCGCTGGCGCTGTCCCCCTGAAAGGGCTTTCGGTTTACGCTCCAGCAGATGCGCCAGTTGCAGCACTTCGGCAACCTGGTTAACACGCTGATTCATTACCTCTTTTTTCGCGCCCGCCAGTTTCAGGCCAAACGACATATTTTCGGCAACGGATAAATGGGGGTAGAGCGCGTAGGACTGGAAGACCATCCCGACGCCACGTTCCGCAGGGGGGATATCGTTCATGCGGGTTTCCCCAATATAGAGGTCTCCGCTGGTAATCGTTTCAAGTCCGGCAATCATACGGAGCAGGGTCGATTTGCCGCAGCCTGACGGTCCAACAAACACCACGAATTCCCCTTCGTGAATGTCGAGATTGATATCTTTCGATACCACCACATCACCCCAGGCTTTCGTTACATTTCGCAGCTGTACGCTCGCCATGCCTTCTCCCTTCGTTACAACCTGTCATTGACAGCAACATTCATGATGGCCCGACTATGCGGGATTCACTGCGAGCGTGAATCCTCCACCCCCCAGCTTTTTTATGGGGGAGGAGTCGGGAGGATGAGGGAAGGAAGTCTGAGACCCTGGCCGGGGGACATCGCGTAATTTCGTGATGTTCCCCGCAAAAATGAGTCTGTTTTTATGTGCGCCAGTACGCATTACTCATATTTCTGCAACACAGATCACATAAAGAGCGGGTGGGGCGTAGGGGTAAGGAGGATGGAAAGAGGATGTCAAATAAGGAGACTGAGTCACGTTGAACCACTGAAGTCTTACCACGAGCACATCACCAAAAGGATGGCAGATATGAAGATCAAGACTGGCGCACGCGTTTTCGCATTGTCCGCCCTCGCAGCAATGATGATTTCCGCACCGGCTCTGGCCAAAATTGAAGAAGGTAAACTGGTTATCTGGATTAACGGCGACAAAGGCTATAACGGCCTGGCCGAAGTGGGTAAAAAATTCGAGAAAGACACCGGTATCAAAGTGACCATCGAGCACCCGGACAAGCTGGAAGAGAAATTCCCGCAGGTCGCGGCAACCGGTGACGGTCCGGACATCATTTTCTGGGCGCACGATCGTTTTGGCGGTTACGCACAGTCTGGCCTGCTGGCTGAAATCACGCCGGATAAAGCGTTCCAGGACAAACTCTATCCGTTCACCTGGGATGCCGTGCGTTACAACGGCAAACTGATCGCCTATCCGATCGCGGTTGAAGCGCTGTCGCTGATTTACAACAAAGACCTGGTGGCAAACCCGCCGAAGACCTGGGAAGAAATTCCGGCACTGGATAAAGAGCTGAAGGCGAAAGGTAAGAGCGCGCTGATGTTCAACCTGCAAGAGCCGTACTTCACCTGGCCGCTGATTGCTGCCGACGGCGGTTACGCATTCAAGTTTGAAAACGGCACGTACGACGTGAAAGACGTGGGCGTCGACAGCGCAGGCGCGAAAGCGGGTCTGGGCTTCCTGGTTGACCTCATCAAGAACAAACACATGAACGCCGACACCGACTACTCCATCGCCGAAGCGGCCTTTAACAAAGGCGACACGGCGATGACCATCAACGGTCCGTGGGCATGGACGAACATTGATAAGAGCAAAGTGAACTACGGCGTCACCCTGCTGCCAACCTTCAAAGGCAAACCGTCTAAACCGTTCGTCGGCGTGCTGAGTGCCGGTATTAACGCCGCCAGCCCGAATAAAGAACTGGCAAAAGAGTTCCTGGAAAACTACCTGCTGACCGATCAGGGTCTGGAAGAAGTGAACAAGGACAAACCGCTGGGCGCCGTGGCGCTGAAATCCTATCAGGATCAATTAGCTAAAGACCCACGTATCGCCGCCACCATGGATAACGCCCAGAAAGGCGAAATCATGCCGAACATCCCGCAGATGTCTGCGTTCTGGTACGCGGTTCGTACGGCGGTCATCAACGCCGCCAGCGGTCGTCAGACCGTTGACGCAGCACTGAAAGACGCGCAGGGCCGTATCACCAAGTAATGCTGTCGATGTGCCTGATGGCGCTGCGCTTATCAGGCACATTCACGACAAGATTTCACCGTTGTAGAGGAAGATCCCCATGGATGTCATTAAAAAGAAACATTGGTGGCAAAGCGACACGCTGAAATGGTCAGTGATAGGTCTGCTGGGCCTGCTGGTGGGTTACCTTGTTGTTTTAATGTATGCACAGGGGGAGTACCTGTTCGCCATCATGACGCTGATTTTAAGCTCTGCTGGCCTGTACATTTTTGCCAACCGTAAGACCTACGCCTGGCGCTACGTTTACCCTGGCATGGCAGGTATGGGACTGTTTGTCCTGTTTCCGCTGATTTGCACCATCGCCATTGCCTTTACCAACTACAGCAGCACCAACCAGCTCACTTTCGAACGCGCCCAAGAGGTGCTGATGGACCGCTCTTATCAGGCGGGTAAATCCTTTAACTTCGGGCTGTATCCTGCCGGTGAAGAGTGGCAACTGGCCCTCACCGACGGCGAAACCGGAAAGAATTACCTCTCCGACGCTTTTAAATTTGGTGGCGAGCAAAAGCTGGCGCTGAAAGAGACAGACGCCCTGCCGACCGGTGAACGCGCAACGCTGCGCATCATCACCCAGAATCGCCAGGCGCTGAATCAGATTACCGCCGTGATGCCCGATGGCAGTAAAGTGATCATGAGCTCGCTGCGCCAGTTCTCCGGTACGCAGCCGCTGTACACCCTCGCTGATGACGGCATGTTAACCAACAACCAGAGCGGCGTGAAATACCGTCCCAATAACGGCATCGGCTATTACCAGTCCATCAATGCGGACGGCAACTGGGGTGATGAGAAGCTGAGTCCAGGCTACACCGTGACCATCGGCTGGGATAACTTTACCCGCGTCTTTACGGACGAAGGGATCCAGAAGCCATTCTTCGCCATCTTCGTGTGGACGGTGGTTTTCTCAGCGCTGACCGTGATTCTGACCGTCGCCGTGGGGATGGTGCTGGCGTGTCTGGTGCAGTGGGAATCGCTGAAAGGTAAGGCCATTTACCGCGTCCTGCTGATCCTGCCGTACGCCGTGCCGTCGTTTATCTCAATTCTGATTTTCAAAGGGCTGTTCAACCAGAGCTTTGGTGAAATCAACATGATGCTGAGCGCGCTGTTTGGCATTAAACCGGCGTGGTTCAGCGACCCGACCACTGCGCGTTCGATGATTATCATCGTCAACACCTGGCTCGGTTACCCGTACATGATGATCCTCTGCATGGGCCTGCTGAAAGCCATTCCGGACGACCTGTATGAAGCCTCGGCGATGGACGGCGCGGGTCCGTTCCAGAACTTCTTTAAAATCACGCTGCCGCTGCTGATTAAGCCGCTGACGCCGCTGATGATTGCGAGCTTCGCCTTTAACTTTAACAACTTCGTCCTGATTCAGCTGTTGACCAACGGCGGGCCGGATCGACTCGGCACCACCACCCCGGCTGGCTACACGGACCTGCTGGTGAGCTACACCTACCGCATCGCCTTCGAAGGCGGCGGCGGTCAGGACTTCGGTCTGGCGGCAGCAATTGCCACGCTGATCTTCCTGTTAGTAGGCGCCCTGGCGATTGTGAACCTGAAAGCCACACGTATGAAATTTGACTAAGGAGGGCATAGATCATGGCAATGGTACAACCCAAATCTCAGAAGATGCGCCTCTTTATCACGCACCTGCTGCTACTGATATTTATCGCGGCGATCATGTTCCCGCTGCTGATGGTTATCGCCATCTCGCTGCGTGAAGGTAACTTTGCGACCGGGAGCCTGATCCCGGAAAAAATCTCCTGGGAGCACTGGCGGCTGGCGCTGGGCTTTAGCGTTGAACACGCTGATGGCCGCGTCACGCCGCCCCCCTTCCCGGTACTGTTATGGCTGTGGAACTCGGTGAAAATCGCCGGGATCACCGCAATGGGTATCGTGGCGCTGTCCACTACCTGTGCCTACGCTTTTGCCCGTATGCGCTTCCCTGGCAAAGCCACGCTGCTCAAAGGAATGCTGATTTTCCAGATGTTCCCGGCGGTGCTGTCGCTGGTCGCGTTGTACGCGTTGTTCGATCGCCTCGGTCAGTACATTCCGTTTATCGGTCTGAACACCCACGGCGGGGTGATCTTCGCCTATCTCGGCGGTATCGCACTGCATGTGTGGACCATCAAAGGCTATTTCGAAACCATCGACGGCTCGCTGGAAGAAGCGGCCGCACTGGATGGAGCAACCCCATGGCAGGCGTTCCGTCTGGTGTTGCTGCCGCTGTCGGTGCCCATTCTGGCGGTGGTCTTTATTCTGTCGTTCATTGCCGCCATCACCGAAGTACCGGTTGCCTCACTGTTGCTACGTGATGTGAACAGCTACACCCTGGCGGTCGGGATGCAGCAGTACCTCAACCCACAAAACTATCTGTGGGGCGATTTTGCCGCTGCCGCCGTGCTGTCCGCGATTCCAATCACTCTGGTCTTCCTGCTGGCGCAGCGCTGGCTGGTCAACGGCCTGACGGCGGGCGGAGTCAAAGGCTAAGTTTCATCGAAGTACCTGTAATGCCACTGCACCCTCAACTTGTTTTATCCAACTTGTGACTGTAATTCGGCGCTCCACGGAGCGCCCTTTTTTTACTCGCGCTTCAGGCGTTTCGAATTACACATCCAGAGGGTGATCACCAGCAGCAGGATCGCCGCCGAATAGATCAACACGTCCATTGGCGATTTGTGATCGACGATGATCAGCCGGACAATCGCGGTGATCCCGATATAGATGAAATAGCGCAGCGGAAAGTGAAAGCCTGACTGAAAGTACTTCACAATCAGCGCGATAAATTCGAAATAGAGAAAGTAGACAACCAGCCCTTCCACCAGCTCATACTTGCTGGCTTGCTCAGGCGCGAAAAGCACATCAGCCAGATGCAGTGTCTCTTTGCCGAGGAATACGACCAGGATCAGGCCCAGACTCAACAGCCCAAGGTTCAACACGGTCTGTAGGATCGTAGAGATAAACTCCACGCGCGGACGAGATAGTGACGTCATAACAGCACCTCTTTCTCAGTGGTGAGGTTCCTGTATAACGCAAAAATGTGACGGAGAACTATATTTTTTGTTTATGCTTTGTGCAATCAGAAAAGGGTGTGACAATCCATTCAACCCTAACATTCTGAAAGGAAGGCGAAATGCTTCGGTTTCAAATGGCAATACGCGACGATGCCAGCCTGTTGAGCACAATGGGATATACCAGCTATCGTCATCATTTTGCCCATCTGTGGAAAAATGATGACGAACTGGCGGCGTATCTTGAGCAGGAATATTCTCTGCCCGCTATCGCCAGAAGTCTCGCAGAAGCGGGCACCTTCTGGTTGATCGCTTTTACTGACGTCCCGATTGGTTTTGCGAAGTATTCGTTACATCAGACCCTTGAGCCACAAGACCCGCCGGGGACATTGCTGCATAAGATCTACCTTCTGCCGGGCGAAACTGGCAAACAGTACGGTGAACAGCTTTTTGCCGAAGTGGTCCGTCAGGCCAAAGCGCAAGGGGAAACACGGATCTGGCTGGAGGTACTGGCGGATAACCCCCGGGCACGTCAGTTCTATGAACAGCAGGGAATGACCTTTGTGAAAGACACTTTTTTTTCCACCACGTTGCAGACCACTACGCTTCACGTTATGGAAAAACCGCTCTGAGAGACCCAAAATGGCAACGATTCGTCAGTCCACTCTCCGCAATGTCACCTGTGGTGAAAATGTAGTGATTTATGAACCCGCCAATCTCTACGACTGCCGGCTTGGCGACAACGTTTTTGTCGGCCCCTTTGTCGAAATTCAGGGAAATACGCAGATTGGCGCAGAGACAAAAATCCAGTCGCATACCTTCATTTGCGAATATGTCACCATCGGTTCCCGCTGCTTTATCGGCCACGGCGTCATGTTCGCTAACGATATGTTTCGGGAAGGAAAACCCAATGCCGACCGCAGCAGTTGGGGACGAATTACTCTTGGTGACGATGTCTCCATTGGTAGCGGCGCGACAATACTGGCGGTCAGTATCTGCGATGGCGTAGTTATCGGTGCGGGTAGCGTGGTGACCAAATCAATCACCGAAAAAGGCGTATATGCGGGTAATCCAGCCAGATTATTACGCCGTCTTCCGGCTGGATAAAACCACGTTAACTCAGCGGAAATTCACACTTTTATCGCTGGTCATGTCATAGAGCTGGAATTTACGTCCGAGCTGCTGACCCCCATCACGCGTCAGCGGCGTCCAGCCGATGGCCGCACGACTGCGGGTCGGGCCGGAAGAGAAGAGATCCAGCGGAATCGACACGTAGACGCCTTTGGTGAAATCCCCTTCGCCATACTCATCCGGCGAGACGTTGGTAAGCGTGGCGTAACCACCCACCACCACGCCGCTGTCAAAGCGTTTAGAGATATCCAGCGTGCCGCCTTTATCCCCCGCCAGATACTGACCGACGCTTGCTTTCACCAGCACGTCCTGGGCGAATGACGGCGTCCAGTAGGCCGTCAGGTGTCCGGTCTTCACGCTGTAGTCGGTGAATTTCATCATGTCCTGCGCGCTGCGCCAGTCACGCTGTTTCACGTAGTTTGCATCCAGACCAAACGCCCAGTTGCTGTCGACCGGACGGTACAGCACTTCTGCCCCCGCCCCGCCATACATGGTTTCAAGATAACCCCCGTAGACCTGACCATAGAAACCATTACCCAAGTACTGGAAATAGTTAGCTTGCAGGTTGTTCACATAAACGTCGTTCTGCACATATTCACGCACGCGGGTACGCACACGCGGCAGCTTCGAATCGTTCGGTGGATTGGTGTAGTTGAATTTATCGTAGTTATTGGCGAGATTGCCAAACAAGCTTCCGGTGGTCAGCAGGTGATCGGTCATCCACAGATCCGCCGTCGCCATCACACCCAACTGGTACATGTAGAAGTTTTCCGGTCCGCCCACGGACTGGTTCAGCACCGGATCGAGGTGGAAGTCGAAGCGCGACTTGTCGATATACCAGCCCTGCTCAGTGCGTTCCGGTACTATCGGCTCAAGGCGCTGTTGCGCCAGCGGCGTTTCCTGTCCCAGCGGTTCGCCTTCCAGATGGCGTTTCAGGCTGCTGACGTCCGTTTCGGTGGTGACCTGCGGCAGGTTGAGACGGTTTTCCGTCACGCGGATCGTGCGGATCCCCTCTGGCAAATCGTTCATCACGATCCGATTCGCCCGTTCAATACCTTCACGCGAGTCGCGGTATTTCACCTGCTCGCCGGTCACGTACAGCGTGTCGCCTTTCACCTGAATCTGCGGATCTGCCAGTCCGGCGTTGTATTTCAGCAGCGTCAACTGATTCGCCACCACTGAGTGTTGCAGGATCGCGTCCTGCGGTTGCGGCTGGTATTTCGGCCGCGCGTTATCGTTATACGATGGGCGTAAGTCGTTGAAATTAGTCCGCAGCGTTACCCCAAACATAAAGGTGTTACCACGTTCATAGCTGAGGTTAACGTCGGCCCAATCGGTGACGCGGTAAATGGCGCCGACGTTAAACTTGCTTTTCTGTTCCAGCTTGCCCGCAAAATCCTGCTGGTAGTTATTGCCCTCATATTCCAGCTTCAGTCGCAGGGGCTGCCACGGCGTCTGGTACTCAACGCCGCCAAACAACGATGCCGGGCCGTGGAACATCTGGCTGCCATCAATGGAGCCAGCTTGTTTATAGCGGTTATCGCGGTAGCAATATTTATCGCTGTACGAACAGAGCGGGTTACTGACGTTGCCGCTGGTTCCCAGATATCCCCAGCCGAGGCCGAGTGAGAAATCAAACGGTCCCCAGGCTTTGTTCGCCACGAGGTATTCCGCATCAAACAGGCCAGTCCCGCCGATATCTCGCGCACCGACCGACACCTGCGGCATCCAGTAGCTCTCTTCCCACAGGCGTAACTTCAGATCGAACGCTTTATCTTTGTAGGTTTGATCGCCGGAAAACGATTCGACGCTGCTGTACTTTTTGGTCCGCACATCGGTGTAGCGCAGCGTGGTTTCCAGCCAGGGGAAAAGCTGTACGGAGGCGGAGTAGTAACGGTACTGATCGTTATCACGATAGTTGAGGCTCAACTCCCCTTCACGCGCCATGCGCGCGGTTGGGGTCTGTAATAATCCCACGCCGCCAAAATCCGACTGAGAGGGTCCAATCGGCGCCGGATACGTTTCGGCATGGCAGGCTGCGCTGATGCCCAGCGCCAGTAAGCTGAGCAGATATGTTTTTTTCATTATTCAGGTATCCGCTGCGTCAGGGTATGAAGAATGTCGGCGTTCAGCGCTTCCGGTTCGCTGCTCCAGAGAGAATCATCCAGCCCGACAACAATGATGCTGCCAGGCATCGGTTCAACGTGACGCTTATTCCAGTACGCCACCGGCACCTTCTGCGTTCGGCCATCGGGATAAACAAGCCACGCATAGCTGCGATCCGCGCCGCTGAGCCGGTCTTGTCCATCGAGATAGCTGACGACGTCGCGTCCGGGCATAAACGGCTGCTTACCGGGACGGCTTATCAGGCCAAAGAGCGTGACGTCCGTCGGCTGCCCGCCGACCCACAGCGTGTAGTTGCCCTGCAACGGCGGATTGCCGCGCTCGCTGACCCGCACGATGTCCGGATCGAGATTCACCAGCTGTCGACCCGTCACCTTCAGCGCCTGAACTTGCTGGCGCAACGCGTTAATGGCGGCGGCATCGTCCCCGCTTGCGTTGGCGCTTAACGCCGCCAGGCGCGCCAGCAGCGCCTGCTGTTGGCCCTGCGCTTTCACGGTCGCTTTCTCTTCAGCGATCACCGCGCCAGGCCACCAGCTGTTCGCCAGTCTGGGCTGTCCCACCAGATCGATAAGATGATCAGCGCCGGTAAGCGTTTTCGGCTCTGTGCTACCGGCGCTAAAGACCTTAACGGTCCCCGCAGCAAAAACAGATGACGCGCTCAGACTGAAGATCAGCGCTGCAAGAGTCCGTTTCATCATGATTTTGCCGCCTTAATCAGCGTGGTTTTCACCGGGAAAAAGTTCGCGCCCAGATACTGCTCCGACTGGCGAATTTGCCCTTCGTTATCGATCCAGTAACGGTTATGCCAGCGCGCTTGATCGGTCGTGACAGTTTCGTCCAGCACGCGAACCGGCGTCTCTTCGCTACCGACTTTTACCGTGTCGTTGCCATCCCATGTAAAGACGGAGCGCGCGGTGGCATAGCGCACCTGCTTGTATTCCGTCCAGCCCATCGTGCGGGTCCAGGTGGCACCGTCGACGATCTGATTCGGTTTACTCAGCGGGTCATCTGCGAGGTTATTCACATCGATAAGGTTGTCGCCGCCAAGCAACGTTTTCACCAGACGACCATGCTGGGTCACGAGAGTGGCCTGATCCTGCGTCACCCATTTCTGCTGCCCGTTCTCTGCGAAAGCGAGCACCACAAACAGCTGCGGCCCGCCGTTGAGCTGCATGTACTGGCTGGCGTAGGGCATGTTTTGGATATCATCGTCCGTTAGCTGGACGCCGGGCGTGCCAAACAGACTGTCCCACAGTGAGTTGCCCAGCTGCTTTGTGGTGGCTGAGCAGGCCTGTAACAGCAGGCAAAGTAATATGAGCGCAGGTCGCTTCACGACTCTTCTCCAGAGGGGCAAAATAACCACACCGAAGTGTGGTTAGAGTTAAACGTACCGGTGTTACTGGGTACTGGTGGTGGTTGTGGTGGTGGTCCCGGTATTGGAACCGTCACCGCCGCCGGTTGCCGCCAGAGCGACACCCACCGCCGAACTTACGGTGCTCACGCTGGATGCCGAGGAGCTACCCGCCGACACCGACGTTGCTGCCGAGCCTGCTGCTTCACCCACCTGAACGGGGGCTGCATAGACAGAACTCGCCGCAAGCGCAGATATGGCAAAAATGCCATACAGAACTTTTTTCATAACAATTTCCCTTCATTGAATGAATGGAGATTTGCCCAAAAGCGTTTCGGGCGGGATCGAGTATACACAACTAAAGCATGCGAATTACGGTAGGGGGAAATAGCGGAATGGTTTTAGGATAATTGGACTTTTGTTGAATTATTTACTTTAATTAAAATAAAAATAAACATTAAAAACAATTAGTTATCATTAAAACCTGACATCTGGACGATCCGTATTATCCTAAAATAACACGGCGTTATTTTCCGGTTATTTATTATTTTAGGATTATGCTCAATATAGAACGGTGGAGAACAACACGAACAACCGGAATTATCTTATAAAAAAAGCCGATAATAATATCGGCTGATTTCATTATTAATTTGCCGGATAAGGCATTCGCCGCCATCCGGCACGCTGGCAGATTAACGCCAGGCTTTATAACGGTTAATCAATCCGTTAGTCGAGCTGTCGTGGCTTTCGATCGCCTTATCATCTTTCAGCTCCGGCAGAATACGGTTTGCCAGCTGTTTACCCAGCTCAACGCCCCACTGGTCGAAGGTAAAGATGTTCAGGATGATGCCCTGTGTAAAGATTTTGTGCTCATACAGGGCGATCAGCGCCCCCAGGCTGAACGGGGTGATTTCACGCAGCAGGATGGAGTTAGTCGGGCGGTTGCCCTCAAACACTTTGAACGGTACCACGTGTTCCAGCGTGGCCGGATCTTTACCCTGGTCACGGTATTCCTGCTCCACCACTTCGCGGGATTTCCCGAACGCCAGCGCTTCAGTCTGGGCGAAGAAGTTAGACAGCAGCTTCGGATGGTGATCGGACAGCGGGTTATGGGTAATCGCCGGGGCGATAAAGTCACAAGGCACCATTTTGGTTCCCTGATGAATCAACTGGTAGAACGCGTGCTGACCGTTGGTTCCCGGCTCACCCCAGATGATCGGACCCGTCTGGTAATCCACCGGGTTGCCGTTACGGTCAACATATTTCCCGTTGGACTCCATATTGCCCTGCTGGAAGTAGGCCGCGAAACGGTGCATATACTGGTCGTACGGCAGGATGGCTTCCGTTTCAGCACCGAAGAAATTGTTGTACCAGATGCCGATCAGCGCCAGCAGCACCGGCAGGTTGCTCTCCAGAGGCGTGGTCGAGAAGTGCTTATCCATCGCATGCGCGCCGGACAGCAGTTGCACAAAGTTGTCGTAGCCGACAGACAGGATGATCGACAGACCAATCGCTGACCACAGAGAATAACGACCGCCCACCCAGTCCCAGAACTCGAACATGTTGGCGGTATCAATACCGAACTCACCAACCGCTTTCGCATTGGTAGACAGTGCAGCGAAGTGTTTCGCAACGTGTTTTTCATCACCGGCGGTTTTCAGGAACCAGTCACGCGCGCTGTGGGCGTTGGTCATGGTTTCCTGCGTGGTGAAGGTCTTGGACGCCACGAGGAACAGGGTAGTTTCCGGATTCACTTTCTTCAGCACTTCGGCGATATGGGTACCGTCGACGTTAGAAACAAAGTGCATATTCAGGTGATTTTTGTATGGGCGCAGCGCTTCGGTCACCATGAACGGGCCGAGGTCAGAGCCGCCAATACCGATGTTGACCACGTCGGTGATCGCTTTACCGGTATAACCTTTCCACTGACCCGAAATAATGGCTTCGGAGAAAGATTTCATCTTCTCCAGCACCGCGTTGACTTCCGGCATCACATCTTTGCCGTCAACCATAATCGGGGTATTGCTACGGTTACGCAACGCCACATGCAACACGGCACGATCTTCCGTACGGTTGATTTTCTCGCCGGAGAACATGGACTTGATGGCGCCCGCCAGATCGGTCTCTTTTGCCAGATCCTGCAGTTTCGCCAGCGTCTCTTCGGTGATACGGTTTTTGGAGTAATCCACCAGCATCAGATCGTCAAACGTTGCGGAGAATTTGCTGAAGCGATCGTTATCCTTCGCGAACAAATCCGCGAGGGTAACGTCCTTCATGTCGTCAAAGTGTTTTTGTAGTGCCTGCCAGGCAGAGGTCTGCGTTGGATTGATGTTTTTCATTAGCAATACTCTTCTGATTTGAGAATTGTGACTGAGATCGATTGTAACGCCAGTCACAGAAAAGTGTGATTGTTTTAGTGCCGTTGCCCTGGCTTCGGTCAAATACAGTGAAAAAACAGCGTTGTTATAAGTACGGTTACTCAGCCACTTGCCAGCATGAAAAATCCGCATAATCCCGGCGTTGACAGTGTCGTCTGCACATTTTATTTATAAATACGGTATTTGCGCCTGCACCGGTTTCTGTTCTGCCTTTGTGCCCAGGTCGCTTTCTCACTCCCTGACACGAGGTTGTTATGACAGAAATCGTTGTTTCCAAATTTGGCGGTACCAGCGTCGCTGATTTTGATGCCATGAACCGCAGCGCCGACGTGGTGCTTTCCGATGCAAACGTGCGCGTAGTGGTGCTCTCAGCTTCTGCTGGCATCACCAATCTGCTGGTGGCGCTGGCAGAAGGACTGGAACCACAGGCTCGCTTTGAGAAGCTCGACGCCATCCGAAAAATTCAGTTCGATATCCTGGAGCGTCTGCGTTATCCCAACGTCATTCGTGAAGAGATTGAACGCCTGCTGGAAAATATCACCACGCTGGCGGAAGCGGCCTCATTAGCCACCTCCCCGGCACTGACGGATGAACTGGTCAGCCACGGCGAACTGATGTCCACCCTGCTGTTTGTTGAGATCCTGCGTGAGCGTAACGTTCAGGCGCAGTGGTTTGATGTGCGTAAAGTGATGCGAACCAACGATCGCTTTGGCCGTGCCGAACCTGACGTAGCGGCGCTGGCGGAGCTGGCGACATTGCAACTGACCCCGCGTCTGAGCGAAGGGCTGGTGATCACGCAAGGGTTCATCGGCAGCGAAGGCAAAGGGCGTACCACCACACTCGGACGCGGCGGCAGCGACTACACGGCCGCCCTGTTGGCCGAAGCGCTGCATGCGGCGCGTGTCGATATCTGGACGGATGTTCCGGGCATCTATACCACCGATCCTCGCGTGGTGCCTGCCGCCCAGCGTATCGATGAAATCGCCTTTGAAGAGGCGGCGGAAATGGCCACCTTCGGCGCGAAAGTGCTGCATCCGGCCACCCTGCTGCCGGCGGTGCGCAGCGATATCCCGGTCTTCGTTGGATCCAGTAAAGATCCGAAAGCAGGCGGCACGCTGGTTTGTAACAAAACGCAGAATCCACCGCTGTTCCGTGCGCTGGCGCTGCGTCGTAAGCAGACGCTGCTGACCCTGCACAGCCTGAATATGCTGCACTCGCGCGGTTTCCTGGCTGAAGTGTTCGGCATTCTGGCGCGCCATAATATCTCCGTAGATTTGATCACCACCTCTGAAGTGAGCGTGGCGCTGACGCTGGACACCACCGGTTCCACCTCCACCGGCGATACGCTGCTGACGCAGTCGCTGCTAATGGAACTGTCGGCCTTGTGTCGGGTGGAAGTGGAAGAAGGTCTCGCGCTGGTCGCGTTGATTGGTAACGATCTGTCGAAAGCCTGCGGTGTCGGCAAAGAGGTGTTCGGCGTACTGGAACCGTTCAATATCCGCATGATTTGCTATGGCGCTTCCAGCCATAACCTCTGTTTCCTGGTGCCTGGCACCGAAGCAGAACAGGTGGTACAGAAGCTGCACCATAATTTGTTTGAGTGAGACAGGCCTGAATGCCGGATGGCGATGAAACGCCTTATCCGGCCTGGAGGCCAGCCGGTGTCGGCCCGATAAGCGTGAGCATCATCGGGCAACAAGGTCATGACATCACCGTCTCGTAAAGCAGTCGATCCAGTGCCTTCACGTCGCCTTCGCGGCTATCCGGTAACGTTGGCGGGATTTCGCCTCGCGCCAGTTCGGCGTGGATAAACGCATGCAGCAGCGGACGACGCGGACCATACTCCGCCTCCCCAGCCCGCTGTTTGCGCACCAGCAGTTCATCTATTTCCTGACGTAACGGCGCATCCAGATCGCTTCCCGCCAGCAGTTCGGCAAACCGCATGGGCGGAACGCCTTTTCCTGCTTCAACCCAACGCACCGCCAACAGCGGACGCAGGACGTAGAAGTACTTTTTCAGACGCACCGTTTCCCCCTGCAAGTAGCCGCGAAAGTTTTTTCGCGCCATCGAGTAGTAGTGCCAGCGCGCACGAAGCGGAGAAAACCACTGCGGTATCATCGCTTTAAGCGCACTGACCGTAGCATCATCCTGCTGATAAACCACCGGGGAATCCAGCCACTCGATCAGCGTTGGGTTAGCGCCCTTCAGCAGACCCAGCGCTTTACGCCACTCCCAGCCGCACACATCCAGCTCATCGTCGATTGGCAGCTCGATGACGTCACGCGGCGCATCAACCCGCAGATACCACTCCGGCGGATGAACATACAAAAACCGCACATCGTAATCGCTATCCGTCGAGGCAAATCCCCAGCCACGACTCCCCGATTCGCAGGCATACAGCACCCTGACGCCGTAGCGGGTTTCTATCTCTTTGAGCTGCCGCATGACCCGTTCGCACATTGCGGCACTCACTGCATTTTTGGTCATCTTCTTTTATCCTTTTACACATACCACCTGCCGCAACGTATGCACGATCTCCACCAGCGAAGACTGCGCCGCCATCACGGCATCAATGTCTTTGTAGGCCAGCGGAATTTCGTCGATCACCTCGCTGTCTTTACGGCATTCAACGTGGGCCGTCGCGCGGATCTGATCCGCCACAGTAAAGCGTTTTTTGGCCGCCGTTCGGCTCATGGTTCTTCCCGCTCCATGACTGCAGGAACAGAAGCTCTCTTCATTTCCCAGCCCACGCACAATGAAGCTTTTCGCCCCCATCGATCCGGGGATGATCCCCATCTGGCCTTTTTGCGCGGAAACGGCGCCTTTACGCGTGACCAGCACCTCTTCACCAAAATGACGCTCTTTTTGCACGTAGTTATGGTGGCAATTCACTGCTTCTTGTTGCGTGATAAACGGTTTACTCACGCTACGCGACAGCGCGGCCAGCACGCGGGACATCATGACTTCCCGGTTTTGTCGGGCAAAATCCTGCGCCCATTCCACCGCTTCGATGTAGTCGTTGTAGTGCCGACTCCCTTCCTGGAAATACGCCAGGTTTCGGTCCGGGAGATTCGCGATATGTTGCTGCATATCCTGCTGTGCCAGGGTGATAAAGACATTGCCGATGGCATTCCCCACGCCACGCGAACCGCTGTGCAACATCACCCAGACACGCTGCTGCTCATCCAGACACACTTCAATGAAGTGATTACCGGTTCCCAACGTTCCGAGATGCTTATAGTTATTGGTTTTCAGCAGCGAGGGATACTTGTCAGTCAGGCGCGTAAAGCGCGGTGCCAGTGTCCCCCAGTGAGTACTCACCTCCTCTGGCGGCGTGTCCCACGCGCCTTTATCGCGACGGGAACGTGTATTGGTCCGCCCGTGGGGAACGGCCTGCTCAATCGCACTCCGCAACCCGCTGAGGTTATCCGGCAGATCGTCAGCCAGCAGCGAGGTACGTACCGCAATCATCCCACAGCCGATGTCCACCCCCACTGCTGCCGGAATAATCGCTCCTTTGGTCGGAATCACGCTGCCAATCGTTGACCCTTTCCCCAGATGCACATCCGGCATGACCGCCAGGTGTTTAAAAATAAATGGCATCTTCGCCGTGTTCAGCAGTTGCTGGCGTGCCTCGGGTTCCACCGGGACGCCGTGCGTCCACATTTTCACCGGCGCCGCGTTCTGCGACGTCAACAGCGCATAGTCGTGATGTGCCATGTTTCTTATCCTTTAATGTTCACTAAGCCGTGCAGAACCTGGTCCAGGCCACCGAATACCGAGATTTTATCGATACGCTCTGCCACTCTTTCGAGGGTTTCCAGCTCTTTTAAACGCAAAGCCACCGGGTTGTTTTCCATCACTTTCGCCGTATTCAACAACGAGCGCGTCGCTGCCGTTTCTTCACGACGGCGGATCACGTTGGCCTGCGCCGATTTTTCCGCTTCAACCAGACGGGACAGAATCGTTTTCATATCCCCCGGCAACACAATATCCTTCACACCCAGCGACGCCACGTCGATACCATATGGCGCCATGCGGTCTTTCACCTGTGCGCTGACCACCTCATCAATTACCTGTTTATCTTCCAGCAACTCATCGAGCGTGCGCGTCCCGACGGCCTCACGCAGCGCGAACTGCAGTTCGCGGTACAGATGATCGAGCGGTTTAGTGAGCTGTGCAAACGCCTGCAACACATCGCGGTAACGCCAGTTCGCCGCGAGGTTCAGGCGCAGATTGACCTTATCTTTGGTCAAAATTTCCTGACCGCCTACTTCCAGCACCTGCAAACGGGTATCCACCACTTCGGCGTCAACCAGATGATTCACTTTCCAGTACGCCGTCAGACCCGGCGGCAGCAGTGCCTGCGTCTCGCCATCAATTTTCAACACTCCGGCGTGCCAGGCAGGCACCTGTACGGTGAGCATCGCTTCACGACCTTTTACCGCGCCGCTACGTCGCGGTTGCAGAACCGCATTCATGACCTCAGCAGGCACCTGAACCTGACGCGTATCCATCCGTACCAGTTTCAACGCCTCGTCGGTCCGCCAGTACAAACGGCGCGTTGACGGAGGCAGGATCTCCTGCAACACCTCATTCATGTATAACGCGCCCGCTTCGCTGTCGTTAAGATCAACGGCCAGGGCATAACGTGATACCCAGTCTGGTTGAAAGCGGCGTAAATAATTCGCCAGCGCTTCCGGCACTTCGCTGCCGTCCAGATTAACCACCAGCACCTCTGGCGTGTTGAACCACGGCAGACGGTGTTCACCCGCCTCCAGAACCTGATAGTAGTCGCCGTTTTTGGCTAACAGACCTAATTGCCCTTTACGAATAGTGATTTTCTTCGTCATTTTTCTCTTTTCCTTATCAAGTCAGGTGCGGGTGCGGAGGCGACGCTACAGGGGAATTCCCTTTTGCCTGCGGCGCGGCATCGTGACCGGCGACCTGTTTTGGGGCTTGTTAACTGCACAGTGCCCGTTTTTATTTCTTTGATTAACAACCAGTTTCATTGGGAGAATGAATCGGGAATCGAACCCATTGTTCAGGTGTCATCGGTTGACGGAACACCTCCGGAATACAGCCTCAGCCGTTCCTGATGTGCCGGCGGGGTTTAACCCCCTGCGTTTTCAACGTGTTGACGAGAGGGTTATTGCCAGAAGCGTGCCAGAACGAAAAAAAAACGAAATTATTTTTTAGTTAATTGATAAATAAGGAATTAATTTTCACCATCAAAAATGATGATTGCAGACGTCTCGCCTGTTTTTTATCCTTATCTATCGAATTTTATCTTTTTGGATAAACATGAAAAAGCGACGGGTGGTGATTGGTGTACTGGGCACGGTGTTGGATAAACGCGGCAAACGGGCAAACCGGTTAAAGAAATGGCGGCCCACGGTCGGACTGTGCCAACAGCCGGATTTCCCGGTCGATCGGCTGGAGCTTATCCACCAGCCACGCGATGCCGGGATGTGTCAGCAGTTAGCGGAAGATATTAGCCTGCTCTCACCACATACTGAGGTTCGTCCACATGCCATCCCCATTACCGATCCCTGGGATTTCGAAGAGGTCTACGCCGCGTTCCTCGACTTTGCCACTCATTACACCTTCGATACCGAGAATGAAGAGTATCTGGTGCACATCACTACCGGCACTCATGTGGCGCAAATTTGCTGGTTCCTGCTGACGGAAGCCCGCTATCTGCCCGCCAGCCTTCTGCAAACCGGACCCGCACCGAAGGGCGCTCCGCAGGAGGATGTTGCCGCTGGCACCTGCTCGGTGATCGATCTTGATTTAAGCCGCTATGCCACACTCACCAGTCGCTTTCAGCGTGAGCAGCAGCAATCAATCTCCTTCCTCAAAGGCGGTATCGAGACGCGCAATGCCACGTTCAATAAACTGATTGACCGTATTGAGCGCGTCGCCTTGCGCTCTGGCGATCCTATCCTGCTCACCGGCCCCACCGGTGCGGGGAAATCCTTCCTCGCAAAACGGATTTTTCAGCTTCGTCAGTCACGGCATCTGGTGGGTGGAAAACTGGTGGCAGTGAACTGCGCGACGTTGCGCGGCGATAACGCCATGTCGACACTGTTCGGTCATGTGAAAGGCGCGTTTACGGGCGCACTGTCGTCACGAACGGGACTGTTACGTGAAGCCGACGGCGGGGTGTTGTTTCTGGATGAGATCGCGGAACTGGGGTTGGATGAACAGGCCATGCTACTGAAAGCGATCGAGGAGAAAACCTTCTTCCCGTTTGGCTCAGATAAAGAGGTGTACAGCGATTTCCAGTTGATAGCCGGAACCCATCGCGATATGCCGCAGTGGGTCGCCGAAGGGCGTTTTCGCGAAGATCTCTACGCACGGATAAACATGTGGCGCTTTGCCCTGCCCGGCCTTGCACAGCGGCGTGAAGACATCGCCCCTAACGTGGAGTATGAGCTGCAACGCTTCTCCCGCAGCCGACAGAATCAGATTCGTTTTGATAAGGAGGCGCGTGAACGCTATCTGGTGTTTGCCTGTTCACCTCAGGCGCAGTGGCGTGGCAATTTCCGCGAACTGAGTTCCTCCGTCGCGCGAATGGCGACGCTGGCCGAGCAAGGACGTATCACGCAGGCCCTTGTCGACGAAGAGATTGCGCTTTTGCAGGAGAGCTGGGGAGAGGCGCCGTCGCAACCGGAACTGGAGATGGAACTCGACCTCTTTGACCGCCGCCAACTGGAAACCGTGCTTGAGGTCTGTCGCCGCAGCGCATCGTTGTCCGAAGCCGGACGTGAACTCTTCGCCGTCTCACGACAAAAGAAAGCCAATCCCAACGATGCCGACCGTCTGCGTAAGTACCTGGCTCGGTTTGGTCTGAGCTGGGAAAATCTCAAAGTCAGAACATAAGCATAATTTGTTTGAATAATACCTCTTCACACGATACACAATAATGATGGTTGGGCTCGATCCCAACCCGTGAATAACAAGCAAACACAACATACGTGCAAGGAAAACAACATGCTCGCCACTCTCACCAGGCTGTTCCCGTTATGGGCGCTGCTGCTCTCTGCTATTGCGTATTACACGCCATCCACCTTTACGCCTGTCGGCCCGTGGGTGACGACATTGTTGATGCTGATTATGTTCGGCATGGGCGTCCACTTGAAAGTGGATGATTTTAAACGTGTGCTCTCACGCCCGGCACCGGTTGCGGCGGGAATTTTCCTGCACTATCTGGTGATGCCGCTGGCGGCCTGGGTACTGGCGATGGCATTTAACATGCCGCCGGAACTCTCCGCCGGGATGGTGCTGGTCGGAAGCGTCGCCAGCGGCACGGCATCTAACGTCATGATCTATCTGGCGAAAGGCGATGTCGCACTCTCGGTAACGATCTCTTCCGTCTCCACTCTGGTGGGCGTGGTCGCCACACCACTGCTGACGCGTCTGTATGTCGATGCGCGCATTCAGGTGGATGTGATGGGGATGCTGCTCAGCATCCTGCAAATTGTGGTGATCCCAATTGCGCTGGGCCTGGTGATCCATCATCTGTTCCCGCGCGTCGTGAAGGCAGTTGAACCTTACCTGCCCGCGTTTTCGATGGTCTGCATTCTGGCGATCATCAGCGCAGTGGTTGCCGGTTCCGCCGCGCATATCGCGTCCGTCGGCTTCGTGGTGATTATCGCGGTGATCCTACACAACACCATCGGCCTGCTCGGCGGTTACTGGGGCGGGCGCTTGTTTGGCTTTGACGAGTCAACTTGCCGCACGCTGGCGATCGAGGTGGGAATGCAAAACTCCGGTCTCGCCGCCGCGCTGGGTAAAATCTACTTCGGCCCGCTCGCGGCCCTCCCCGGCGCACTGTTCTCGGTCTGGCACAACCTTTCCGGCTCTCTGCTGGCGGGGTACTGGTCCGGTAAACCGATTGATGAACAGCAGAGTGCTGTCAAAGAAAATTGATCCCCTGCGAATGGGGGATTTCCCCCATTCCTTGCCTTCCTTGTTTGAACCTCATCACAAAACAACAAACATCAACACAAAACAAAAATATAATTAATACCTTTATTTTCAATTAATTATTATAAATTTATTATTTTATAGAGAGCTGGATTCGTTCTTTTAATGTTGCTTTATTTTGTTTTGCTTGGGAATATGATTCCACTACAACACAGATAACCCCCTACCCTATCTTTTCTTTGAGGCCGCTATGAAAAAAATTGCGATTATTGGAAGCAGTGGAGGCAACCTCTACAACCTGGGTGGCGCAGAGCCAGAGAAGTTACTCCAGGAGATTTATCAGCAGTGTGAAGCCGCGGGTGTCACCGTCGCTGCCGTGCAGTTCATTGCAGCAGAGGCGTCGATGGATGTCGCCAAACCTGACACCCCAGCAGCCGTCTATGCCTTAACCACAGAAAACAACACAAAACCACAACGTATCTTCCAGGGCAAACTCTCCGAGGTGAATGCCTCCGTCGTCGAGAGCGATCGCCAGATAGCCGGGATGATCCGCCGCGGTGAGGTCGACGGGATCGTAGTGATGAGCGCCGATCCGGTAAAAGCTAACCAGGCCGTTTTTGATGCCGCCGTAGAAATGAAAACCCCGATTGTCGGCACTGGCGGCACCTCGATGGCGCTGGTCGCCGCAAAGGGCGCCAATGTGGTCGCCACCTCAGGCACCACGGGGACCACCAGCCGCACTCGCGCGGTCTCTTTCGTCGCCTCGCTGTGTAAATACTGGGGTATCAAATACAAACCCCAGTTGGGCAGCGCGTCGCCTGCACAAGGCGGTTCCGGAAAGAGTCTGCTTAAGCGCTTTAACATCCGCAGCATCATGATCCCGGCGCTGCCAGGCTTTATCGCGATGGCGATCGTACTCGCCCTGAGCCACATCCCCGGACTGGAAAAACTCAACGATATCTTTGAAATCCTGCTGAAGGGTCTGCCGGTGCTGGTTGCCGTGCTGGCGGCAAAACAGATCTCCGAACTTGATGAAGTCTCCATTGTGGCCGGGGTCGTCGCCGGGGTGCTTTCCGTTGAAGGCGGCCTGATCGGGGGGATTATCGGCGGTCTGATGGCCGGGATTTTTGTGCGCTGGTTGTTTGAGCTGTGCCTGAACTGGCGTTTCCCGATGACCACCGTCAACATCGTTGCCGGCGGGATTTCGGGTCTGGCTGCTGGCCTGATCATGCATTATCTGCTGAGTCCCCTGGCGCTCTCCGCCGGTAACTACATCAAGCTGGCTATCGAAAGCACGCTGGCATTCAGTCCGATTCTTGCCGGGCTGCTGGCCGGTCTGGTGATCTGGCCCGCGATTCTGGGTGGTGTCTATCACGCGGTCATTCTACCGCTGGTGCTGCTGGAGATGGAGAAATCCGGCGTCAGCTTCCTCGGCGCTGTGGATATGGTGGGTCTGGTGATGGTTGCTGCCGGCATCAACCTGGCTAACGTCATCGCACCACGCGAAAAAAGCGAAGCGGCCGTCGCCACACCGGGCCTGCTTATCAACCTGGGCTTCGGAACGTTTGTGGAATCCGCCTACCCCTTCATGTTCGCCAACAAAATCGTCTTTGGTTCCGCCATCTTCTGGGCCGGAATGGGCGGCATGATGCTCGGCTTCTTTAACGTCAAAGGGGTGGCCTACGTCCCGGCGTTCGCCTCACCGTTCTTATCCAGCAACGCATTACAGATGGCGATTGTGATGGTCACTGTCATGGCAATGACCTGTATCACCACCATCATTGCGAACCGTTTTAAGGCTGTCGTACAGAGTGAATCTGTGGCGTCTGCCCGTTAATAAATGCACCAACACCAGAGGTACACCATGTTTAAAGGCGATATGAATAAAAAACGCGCCAAAGCGTTACAGAAAGTGAAAGATGCCATCGCGCTGCACGGCGGGCAAACCATCCTCAGCACGGGGATCACCGGCGACGATGCGCGCCTGGCAAAAGCGGTCTGTGAGGCAGGCGTGAAACTGCTCGAACCGAACCATCCTGCGCTGGCGCTGGCGCGCGGACACAAAGGGGTGAGTAACATGCACGCGGCGGAGCAAATCCGCCACGAAATCACCAACGGTCAGATGGCAGAAGCCGTGCACGGCGTGCGTAATGTAGTCCCGGACGACATTTTTATTACTGTGGGCATTGCGGGCGGTTTTACCGAAACGCTGCCCGTCCCGCTCAGCGAAACAGAGATTCTGGAGATTGCCCGCGCCGGGGCCGACGGTTTACATACCCATAAATCAGACTGGGACGACCTGCAGGACATCGTCAACCTCGCCCATCAGTATGGCCTGACCGTGGATGCCTACATTGGTCATCCGGATGATTTGCATACCTTCGGTATTCCGGCACGTACCCCGGAAGAGGTCGCCAGCGTAGCGAAACGTATGCAGGAGATTGGCGTCGATATGATCGGCCTGATGACCGGCATGAGCTATGAAGGCGTGGCGGCAGGCGATATCCCGCAGATGATTAAAGACCGTCTTCGGGCGCTGGTTGGCGCGGTGGACGTCCCGACGCTGGCGGAAGGAGGCATTAACCTCGCCAATGCCAAAGCGTTTAAGGACACCGGGGTTAATATCCTGGTCGTCGGTACGGCAATCGACAATATGGTCTGCAATGCCGCCAAAGAGGCCGTGACCCCGTTTATCGCTCATGCCTAACGACAGAGAACAATAATGCTACTGGTTACCGATCTGGATGGAACATTGCTGACGTCGCAGAAGACTATCACGCCACGCACACGTCAGGCGCTGGTTGACTTTCGTCAGCGCGGCGGTCTGCTGGCCGCCTGTTCCGCCAGACCGGTCTCCTCAATGGCGCGCCTGTTACAACAGCAGCAGGTTGAGACACTGTTTGACTGGTGCGCCGGCTTCAACGGCGGACAGATCCTTGAACTGGCGTCACACCGCATTCTGCATTCTGCGGCCCTTACCCGGATGGATCTCAGAGAGATTGACCGCCATATTTCGCTGTCCCGTTATCCTCACCATTTTTTTACTGCCCAGGCGATTTATCACCGCGACGATCGCCTTATCGCCCCGTGGACATCCTATGAGGCCAGTTTATTTGCGTTACCGCTTATTAGCGCCGCACCAGGGAATATCTTTAATCGTCGCGATATATTTAAAATTACGCTGGTCGCAGAACACGCCAGGATCGACGATCTCTGTCGGGAAATAAGTCGTCAGTTACCCAATGACTATAAGGCGACAATCACCGGTGGGAATTATATTGATATTCAACGTAGCGAA
Source organism: Citrobacter sp. CFNIH10 (assembly GCF_002934585.1). Lineage (NCBI taxonomy): Bacteria > Pseudomonadati > Pseudomonadota > Gammaproteobacteria > Enterobacterales > Enterobacteriaceae > Citrobacter > Citrobacter sp. CFNIH10. The sequence goes on along the minus strand of NZ_CP026216.1, from coordinate 1,692,849 downwards.
ATAAATAAAGGCTATGCGCTAAATGAAATCGCCCGACAATTAAACCTGTCACCCACCGGGATTGCCGCCATTGGCGATCAACAGAATGACATCAGCATGTTCGCCGTTGCCGGGTTCGGCATCGCAATGGGCAACGCGCCAGATAGCGTGAAACATCAGGCGCGGTATGTAACCACCACCAATGATGATGAGGGTATCGTCTGCGCGCTGGAGTGGTTGCGTTGCTCTGCGCATCCAGTTACCATGCGGCAAAGTTCGACCCTGGCGGAAAATAATGAACCCGATTAAAAGAAGAAAGCATATTCTTGATGAATTAAACAAGTTCGGTGAAGTGACCGTTATTAAATTATCAGAAACGCTGAACGTGACCTCGGAAACCATTCGCCGCGATCTCTCTTTGCTGGAGTCTGAAGGTCAAATCACCAAAATTCACGGTGGCGCGGTCAAAAAACAGGTTGTTCAGGAAGATGCATTTGGCGCGAGAATTGATGCCCATCGCGAAGAAAAAATGGCGATTGGCAAAGCGGCGGCGGGAATGGTCAGCGAGCGCGATACGCTATTTATTGATTCCTGTACCACGAATCTTATTCTTGCCGAACACTTACCCCCTCTCGCGTTTTCCGTTATTACCAATTCCGCCTTAATTGCCGATAAAATAAAAGAGCATAATCTCCAGGCGCGAGTCTATGTCTTAGGCGGTGAATACGATTACCATTTCCGCGCCAATCTGGGCGTCTCTGTGTGCCAGCAGATTAATGCGATTCACGCTGATATTTGCTTTATCGGTGCGGGTGGCATTTCGCCGCAGCATGGTGTACTCGTGAAGAGCTTTGACGAGGCATACGTTGCCAAAGCGATGATTGCGATGAGTAAAAAATCCGTGATTCTCGCTGACCATACTAAATTTGGTCAGGACGGCGTGATGTGTATCGCGACTCTCAAAGAGATCGATTACGTCATTACGGATAAGGGATTTAAAACAACGGGTTATACACAACAGGATTTCGCCGGAAAACTGCGTATTGCTGACTGAGCGCTATCCGCCCGAGGCGTATTGCCGTACACTGAAATCACCAGGCAGACAGAGGGCACCCGTATGGCACTCCCCCGCATTACCCAAAAAGAGATGACCGAGCGCGAACAGCGCGAACTGAAAACGTTGCTGGATCGCGCCCGTATCGCGCATGGTCGTCAATTGACCAACGCAGAGACTAACAGCGTGAAGAAAGAGTACATTGATAAGCTGATGGTCTTGCGCGAAGCCGAGGCAAAAAAAGCCCGCCAGTTGAAGAAAAAGCAGGCTTATAAACCGGATGCTGAAGCCTCTTTTTCCTGGTCTGCGAATACGCCAACGCGCGGCAGACGTTAACGTCCTTTCTTCTTACGCCCCGGCGAGGTAAAGCGTTTGCCGTTTGCCGCCGGGCGCGCTTTCTCTTTGTTCGCCGTCTTTTCGATTTTCACCACCGGACGCTTGATTCCCGCGGTTTTCGGCTTCGCTTTCGCCTTCGGTTTCGCTTCTGAAGAAGAGTTTTCGATAAGCTTAAACAGCGTAATTAGCTCATCATCCGTCAGGTCACGCCATTCTCCCAGTGGCAGACCGGACAGGCCAACGTTCATGATGCGCGTGCGTTCAAGCTTCACCACTTCATAACCGAAATGTTCGCACATGCGGCGGATCTGACGGTTCAGCCCCTGAATCAGGGTAATCCGGAATACAAACGGCGCCTCTTTCTTCACCTTACATTTTTTTGTGACAGTACCCAGAATCGGCACGCCGGCACTCATCCCACGAATAAACTCATCCGTAACCGGTTTGTCGACCGTGACCAGATACTCTTTTTCATGATCGTTACCGGCACGCAGGATCTTATTCACCAGATCGCCGTGGTTGGTCAGGAAGATCAGTCCCTGGGAATCTTTATCCAGACGGCCAATCGGGAATATGCGCTTGCTGTGGTTAACGAAATCAACAATATTGTCACGCTCGCTGTCTTCGGTGGTGCTCACGATCCCCACCGGCTTGTTCAGCGCGATAAAGACCAGATCTTCCGCTTCACGCGGCTCAATCAACCGACCATTCACTTTCACGACGTCGCCAGGCATCACCTGGTCGCCAATGGTGGCGCGTTTGCCATTAATGAAGACATTCCCTTGCTCAATGAAGCGATCCGCTTCGCGGCGCGAGCAGATTCCGCTTTCACTGATGTATTTGTTGAGTCGTGTTGATGAGTCGGGCAGCATAATTTCTCCTTTGAATGCGGAATATACCCTACCTTGCTGGCGATAAAAAATAATCGTGCAAAATGGCCTCGGCGCTATTTGTGATCCGCCACACCTTTCGACACAAAAGTGTCTCCGATCTTTACGTGCAATTTTGTTGAATGAAAATTAACAGAATCAAGACATTAGGATTATGTGCACATCTGTGCCAACAACGAGCGCTCCGCACATCATATGTGCAACATTAATCGCCAGCCCATGACGCACAAAGAAGAGAAAATCGCTTTGAACTCCCCCTTTTATGAGGTTATATCAGATCAAGAGGGCAGATTGGTGATTTGCACAAATGTGCAGGAGTCTACAAAAGGCGATGGAAAACAGTGATGATATCCGCCTGATCGTAAAAATAGCGCAGCTCTATTACGAACAGGATATGACACAAGCGCAGATCGCCCATGAACTGGGGATTTATCGCACCACCATTAGCCGCCTGCTGAAACGCGGTCGTGAACAGGGCATCGTCACTATCGCCATCAACTACGATTACAACGAAAACCTGTGGCTGGAACAGCAGCTTAAACAACGATTCGGCCTCAAAGAAGCGGTGGTGATCACCTGCGACAACGAGCAGGAAGAGGAACAACTTGCCATGATGGGCGTGCACGGCGCGCAGTTGCTGGAACGTTTACTGGAACCCGGCGACATCATTGGTTTTTCCTGGGGACGCGCGGTACGCGCACTGGTCGAAGGGTTGTCGCCAGCCAGCCAGTCACGCCAGCTGATCTGCGTGCCGATTATCGGCGGGCCATCCGGGAAGCTCGAGAGCCGCTATCACGTCAATACGCTGACCTACGGCGCGGCGGCAAAGCTGAAAGGCGAATCACATCTGGCTGATTTTCCGGCACTGCTGGAAAATCCATTGATTCGCAACGGTATTATGCAGTCCCAGCACTTTAATTCGATTTCTGCCTACTGGGACAATCTGGATGTTGCGCTGGTAGGGATCGGTTCTCCGGCAATTCGCGACGGTGCAAACTGGCATGCCTTTTACGGCAGCGAAGAGAGTGACGACCTGCATGCCCGGCAGGTTGCCGGAGACATTTGCTCGCGCTTTTACGATATTAACGGCGTGACGGTGGAGACCACGATGAGCGAAAAAACGCTCTCCATCGAAACCAACAAATTAAAGCAAGCGCGTTATTCCATCGGCATCGCAATGGGTGAAGAAAAGCTTAGCGGCATTCTCGGCGCATTACGTGGAAACTATATTAATGCGCTGGTCACTAATAGCCATACCGCTGAATTATTGTTGAAGTAAATATACTCATCTTGATCCTGACGTAATTTATTTTATGCAGGATCCCCTTCTCTGAATTTGGGAGTTAATTATGCAAACGTGGTTAAATCTACAGGATAAAGTCATTATTGTAACCGGCGGCGCATCCGGAATTGGCTTAGCCATTGTCGAAGAATTATTAGCACAAGGCGCGAATGTCCAGATGGCGGATATTCATGGCGGCGAAGCAAAGCATAAAGGTAATAACGACTATCACTTCTGGCCGACAGATATTTCCAGCGCCAAAGAGGTTAATCACACCGTGGATGAAATCATCCAGCGCTTTGGTCGTATTGACGGTCTGGTCAATAACGCTGGCGTTAACTTTCCTCGCCTGTTGGTCGATGAAAAAGCGCCTGCAGGAAAGTATGAATTAAACGAAGCCGCGTTTGAAAAAATGGTCAATATCAACCAGAAAGGCGTGTTTTTAATGTCACAGGCAGTGGCGCGCCAAATGGTGAAACAGCGTAACGGCGTTATCGTCAATGTCTCTTCGGAAAGCGGGCTGGAAGGGTCAGAAGGCCAGAGCTGCTATGCCGCAACGAAGGCGGCGCTGAATAGCTTCACCCGTTCCTGGTCAAAAGAGCTGGGTAAACACGGCATTCGCGTGGTCGGCATTGCTCCCGGGATTCTGGAAAAAACGGGACTGCGCACGCCGGAATATGAAGAAGCGCTGGCCTGGACCCGCAATATCACCGTTGATCAGCTGCGTGAAGGCTATAGCAAGAACGCGATTCCGATTGGCCGTTCGGGACGCCTGAGCGAAGTTGCTGATTTCGTTTGTTATCTTCTGTCTGAACGTGCCAGCTACATTACCGGAGTAACCACTAACATTGCGGGCGGAAAAACGCGCGGCTAAGGAGGCGTTATGGTCCATGCAATCTTCTGTGCTCACGGCAAACTAGCCTGCGCCATGCTGGAATCGGTGCACATGGTCTACGGTGACGCCAACGTTGAGGCGGTCGCCTTTGTCCCCGGCGAGAACGCCAGCGACATCGTCACAAAGCTGGAAAAGTTAGTGAGTGCTCACACTGATAGCGAATGGCTGATTGCCGTAGACCTGCAGTGCGGCAGTCCGTGGAACGCCGCGGCAACGCTGGCGATGCGCAATCCGGCCATCCGGGTGATCAGCGGCCTTTCCCTGCCGCTGGCGCTGGAACTGGTAGATAACCAGAGCAGTATGAATGTGGATGAATTGTGCGAACACCTGACGACCATTGCACAACAAACCTGCGTGGTCTGGCAGCATCTGGAAACGACCGAAGAGGATTTCTGATGAATATTACCCTTGCCCGTATTGATGACCGCTTGATCCACGGTCAGGTCACCACCGTCTGGTCGAAGGTGGCGAATGCCCAGCGGATTATTATCTGTAATGACGACGTTTATAATGATGAAGTGCGCCGGACATTATTACGCCAGGCCGCCCCACCGGGAATGAAGGTCAACGTGGTGAATATCGAAAAAGCCGTCGCGGTTTATCATAATCCACAGTATCAGGACGAGACTGTATTTTATTTATTTACCCGCCCACAGGATGCGCTGGCGATGGTCAAACAGGGCGTAAAAATTGCCACCTTAAATATTGGCGGCATGGCCTGGCGACCGGGTAAAAAACAATTAACCAAAGCCATATCCTTAGATGACGATGATATTAATGCGTTTCGCGAACTGGATAAATTTGGCGTCACCCTGGATTTACGCGTGGTCGCCTCCGATCCCTCCATTAATATTCTCGAAAAAATAAAAGAACAGTCGTTCGCGGAATAAATAAAAGCGCCTGTATTTATTACACAGTCATTCTGGAAGCATCACGGCGGCAAATGAGTGAATCCACAGGAACATAAATAACGATGTGACTGGGGGTGAGTCACAAATCTGTCGGGAACAGATTTGAACGTTGCGAAGCGACGGCCCGTCAGGGCGAGTCTCATGGATGAGACGAGTAATTCAGCCAACAACGAGGCAGCCTGAAGGACGACGTGTAAATGCTTTAACAGGCAGGGATGTTCACATTTTAAGGTGACCCATTATGGAAATCAGTACCCTACAAATTATCGCCATATTTATATTTTCCTGTATTGCCGGAATGGGCAGCGTGCTGGATGAATTTCAGACCCACCGCCCGCTCATTGCCTGTACGGTTATCGGCCTGATCCTCGGTGATTTAAAAACCGGGGTGATGCTCGGCGGAACGCTGGAGCTGATCGCGCTTGGCTGGATGAACGTTGGTGCCGCGCAATCTCCGGACTCCGCGCTCGCCAGTATTATCTCCGCCATTCTGGTTATCGTCGGGCAACAGAGCATCGCGACCGGTATCGCCATCGCACTGCCGGTCGCGGCGGCAGGCCAGGTCCTGACCGTCTTCGCCCGGACTATCACCGTGGTGTTCCAGCATGCGGCGGATAAAGCCGCAGAAGACGCACGTTTTCGCACCATCGACATCCTCCATGTCTCTGCGCTGGGCGTCCAGGCGTTACGCGTCGCCATTCCGGCGTTAATTGTCTCGTTGTTTGTCAGTGCAGATATGGTCAGCAATATGCTCAACGCCATCCCGGAATTCGTCACTCGCGGCCTGCAGATTGCCGGTGGCTTTATCGTGGTGGTCGGTTACGCCATGGTGCTGCGCATGATGGGCGTGAAGTACCTGATGCCCTTCTTCTTCCTCGGTTTTATCGCCGGTGGTTACCTCGACCTGAGTCTGCTGGCCTTTGGCGGCGTCGGCGCGATTATTGCGCTGGTCTATATCCAGTTGAACCCACAGTGGCGTAAGGCCGAACCGCAGACGCAGACCTCCTCCTCCACCGCTCTTGACCAGCTTGATGACTAACGGAGCCCATCATGGAACAGAAAAAACTGACCAAATCTGACCTGTTTAGCATGTTTGTTCGCTCCAACCTGCAGCAGGCGTCTTTCAACTTTGAACGTATTCATGGGCTGGGTTTTTGCTACGACATGATCCCCGCCATCAAGCGCCTGTACCCGCTGAAAGAAGATCAGGTGGCGGCACTCAAGCGTCATCTGGTGTTCTTCAACACCACGCCCGCGGTGTGCGGCCCGGTGATTGGCGTGACCGCCGCGATGGAAGAGGCGCGAGCGAACGGGGCGGAAATCGATGATGGCGCGATCAACGGCATCAAAGTCGGTTTGATGGGGCCGTTGGCGGGCGTTGGCGACCCGTTAGTCTGGGGCACGTTGCGACCGATCACCGCCGCGCTCGGCGCGTCGCTGGCGTTGTCCGGCAACGTGCTCGGCCCGCTGCTGTTCTTCTTTATTTTCAACGCAGTCCGTCTGGCGATGAAATGGTACGGCCTGCAAATTGGCTTCAATAAAGGGGTCAACATCGTCAGTGACATGGGCGGCAACCTGCTGCAAAAACTGACCGAAGGCGCATCGATTCTCGGCCTGTTTGTGATGGGGGTGCTGGTCACCAAGTGGACCAGCATCAACGTGCCACTGGTGGTATCGCAAACCCCCGGCGCGGACGGCGGCACCGTCACGATGACCGTGCAGAACATCCTCGATCAGCTCTGCCCCGGCCTGCTGGCGCTGGGCCTGACGATGCTGATGGTTCGTTTGCTCAACAAGAAAATTAACCCGGTATGGCTGATCTTCGCCCTGTTTGGTCTGGGGATTATGGGTAACGCACTGGGCTTCCTGTCCTGATTTTTTCGCCCCGGTGGTCAGCCGGGGCTATCGCTCAACATGAGGTGGAATATATGTTAACAACAGCTCTGCGCCTTTATGGCAAACGCGACCTGCGCCTGGAAACGTTCGAACTTCCAGAGATGCAGGACGATGAAATTCTGGCTACCGTGGTCACCGACAGCCTGTGCCTCTCTTCCTGGAAAGAGGCTAATCAGGGTGAGGATCATAAAAAGGTGCCGGACGATGTAGCGACCCACCCAATCATCATCGGCCACGAGTTCTGCGGCGATATTATCGCCGTGGGGAAAAAGTGGCAGCACAAGTTCCAGCCCGGCCAGCGCTATGTGATTCAGGCGAACCTGCAACTGGCGGATCGCCCGGATTGCCCCGGTTACTCCTTCCCGTGGGTAGGCGGCGAAGCCACACACGTCGTGATCCCCAATGTGGTGATGGAACAGGACTGCCTGCTGGCTTACGAAGGCGAAACGTACTTTGAAGGATCGCTGGTCGAGCCGCTCTCCTGCGTGATCGGCGCGTTCAACGCCAACTATCACCTGCAGGAAGGCACCTATAACCACAACATGGGGATTCGTCCACAGGGTCGCACGCTGATCCTTGGCGGGACGGGGCCAATGGGGCTGCTGGCGATCGACTACGCGCTGCATGGCCCGATCAACCCGGCGTTACTGGTGGTGACCGATACTAACCACGACAAGCTGAGCTATGCCCGTAAACACTATCCTTCTGAACCGCAAACGTTGATCCACTACCTGCACGCACAGGATGCCGCTTACGACACGCTGATGGCGCTGACCGGCGGCCACGGTTTTGATGATATTTTTGTCTTCGTGCCGAACGAACAACTGCTCACCCTGGCCTCTTCCCTGCTCGCCCCCGACGGTTGTATGAACTTCTTTGCCGGCCCGCAGGACAAGCAGTTCAGCGCCCCAATCAACTTCTACGATGTGCATTACGCCTTCACTCACTACGTGGGCACCTCGGGTGGGAACACTGACGATATGCGCGCAGCGGTTAAACTGATTGAAGAGAAGAAAGTGCAGGCCGCCAAAGTGGTCACGCACATTCTTGGGCTGAATGCCGCAGGAGAAACCACGCTGGAGCTGCCGAAAGTGGGCGGCGGTAAAAAGCTGGTCTATACCGGGAAAGCGTTACCGCTAACCGCTCTCAGCCAGATTGACGATCCCGCGCTGTGCGCTATTCTGGAACGCCATCACGGGATTTGGTCTAAGGAAGCCGAACAGTATTTACTGTCGCACGCCGAGGAGATTTAACATGATTAACCGCGACACTCAGTTGTGCATGTCGCTTGCCGGTCGGCCCGGTAACTTTGGTACCCGCTTTCATAACTATCTGTATGAAAAGCTGGGTTTAAATTTCATCTACAAGGCGTTTACCACCCAGGATATTGAAGCGGCGGTGAAAGGGGTTCGCGCGTTAGGCATTCGTGGCTGCGCGGTATCGATGCCGTTTAAAGAGAGTTGTATGCCGTTTCTCGACGCGGTCGATCCATCGGCAAAAGTCATTGATTCCGTCAATACCATCGTCAATGACGGCGGCAGACTGACGGGCTACAACACCGATTATATTGCGGTAAAAAGCCTGATTGCCAGCCACCAGCTCGACACCACTGCGCGGGTGATGATTCGCGGCAGCGGCGGGATGGGCAAAGCGGTGATTGCCGCCTTTCGCGACGCCGGTTTTCGCGATGTGATCGTCGCCGCTCGAAACCGGGACAGCGGTCCGGCGTTGGCGAAACAGTATGGCTTTCAGTGGCAGCCGCTGCTGGAAGGCATTGCCTGCGACATTCTGGTCAATGTCACGCCCGTCGGCATGGCCGGAGGTAAAGAGAGCGATGAGCTGGCGTACAGCGAAGCCATGGTCGCCAGCGCCAGCGTAGTGTTCGATGTCGTTGCCCTGCCGCCGGATACCCCGGTGATCAAACTGGCGCAGAAGCTGGGTAAAAAGACCATCAGCGGCGCAGAAGTAATTGCGTTGCAGGCCGTTGAGCAGTTCGCAATGTACACCGGCGTACGCCCGGATGACGCGCTGATTAGTGAAGCCGCTGAATTTGCCCGGGCGGGGTAACATGTGCAAATAACCCTCCTCTGATGACGCTGAGGAGGGTTATTAAACGCGTAATCACAACGTTCAGAAACTGTAGCGGATACCCAGTTGACCACTATAAGGCGTCTCGATATGTTGGCCTTTTTCGTAGCTGACTTCTCCCCATGCGGACCACCGATCGTTTAGCTTCGCGGTCATCCCCAGGCCATATTTGCCGCTTGTCCCCGACAGGTCATTTTTGAACTTCTCAGTGTGGTTAATGACGACGTCGTTGTTCTTCATAAACTCATGACGAACGGCCACTCTCGCATACGGCTGTAACAGTGTCCCATCTACCAGCGTCACATTCTTACCGAAGGTTAACCCGGTTTCCCCTTTTAACGATCGCGCAGCATCCGCTTTAACCGACATGCCACTGTCGAGTTTGTAGTGAGTCTGGTCGCCAATAAACCATGATGCCTGGAGATAGGGTTCAACAAACCACGTCTCAAGCGCAATATGCTTACCGATCTCGACTGAAGCCCCGCCGCCAACGGTATTATCTTTCGCATGGGTGCGTCCGCCGTTGAAGTAGGGGTTGTTCTCCGTACGGAAATAGTTGGCTTTCAACACACCATCGATGTAATAACCGCTGTTGTGTAACCAGGTCGTGTACAGTCCAATGCCGTAACTGTCCGCTTTGCCATTGGTACTGGATGAGTCGAGATCCGCACGCGTATAGGAAGCCATACTGCCCATAATCAGTGCGCTATTTTCTAAATCAAAACGCTTATCGCCACCGAGCATCACACCGTTCACATCCTGACGGTAAGCCACGTGCTCTGTGGAAACGCGGTAGCGGCTACTGATGTATTTACCCCATGCACCCTCTTCGTAGTCACGCATCTGACGAATTTCACCGAGACGGGTTCGCAGCGTTGACAACTCAGCGTCCCACAAAGTGGGTGTCACATTCGCCATGGCAATAACCGCTTTCGCGCTTTCTGATAAATCCGGCTTAACTCCCGGTTCAGGATTCGGTTCAGGCGAAGGTCCCGGACCCGGCTCAGGATCCGGGCCTGGCTCAGGTTCTGGCGTATTCGCCTGCGGTGACAAATACCAGTTATCCTTATCGCTATCGGCGCCATGCACCAGATAGTATTTGTACGCACCAAGATCGACGCTGCCGTTGGTCATCGCAAAGGTGTCTGCCCCGCTCCCATTCGCATAAATTAAGTGATAAGGAGTAGCCGCTCGACTGCGTAACTCACTTCCGGAATCATGCACCGTGACCTTAAATTGCCCCGTCACGGCATCGGAAACGTTCAGAAAATCCCCAATCCCGCCGGACAGATTGGTGTTCATAACGAAAGTCCCGGTCCCCTCCAGCGTGGTGAGTTCAAGACGGTTAAACTGTCCCGCGTCGCGTCCCTCTGGCGCACTAAAATTGACCACACCATTATGCGTTAAGGCTTTAATCGTCGTGACGGATTCCGCAGTATCCGCGTTGTGTTTTAAGTACAGAACGGAAGAAGGGCCTTGTAAGTCCACCGACGCGGCCCAGGCACCCTTACCCAGATTCCCCGTCCAGTCGTGTACACTTCCCCCTTCCATAGTCAGTGAACCGTCTTCTACCGTCAGTGTCCCCGTTGAATAGCCTCCATAGGCAATCAGGCTGCTCCCGCCATTGCGAAGCGTTGTGTTCGAGATATGCCCCAGCGCAAGCACTTCCTGACGGCCGCCATCGATAACCGTATTACTGGCTTCACCGTACCAGGCAAGTTGCTGAAGGCCGCCCGCATGAACGGTCGTATTTGTCGCGTTAGCGCGAATGCCACCGGTCCATCCAGATTGCTCCACCCAGTTTCCCCCAACCCAGCCACCTTTCTGACCATTGACAAGTTGAGTGCCATAGACCTGTGTGCCATCGGCATTGCCGGTTTGAATACGTTGCAAACCACCGGCATGGATAGTGGCGTCTTTCGCCTGCTGCCCGTTGACACGAACGTTGGAATTACTGTCGGAAACCCAGTCTCCATCGCTCCATTGACCGTCTACGCCGGTAATCACCTGCGTGCCATAGACCTGCGCATTTTCTGAAATACCCGAGGTTATCGTTTGTCGCGCACCGGCATAAACGGTGGTATTGCGGTCCGCAACGAACTCTTCGCCTTTACCGCTAAACACCTGCTGGAATGCGCCGTTATACAGGTACGTATCCAAAGCCAGACCGCTGGCAAGCTGATAGCTGTTGGCGCCGATGTGCGAGTTTTTCGCGGTCCCGTTATAAATGATTTGCTGGCCGCCATTTTGCACAATGGTATCTTCAGCCAACGCCGTACTGGTGACTGAGAGCACCTGAATACCGCCATCGATGAGATTCGCCTGAGCATAAGCACGGCCTCCAACAGTCTGTCGACCACCGGCTTTCACCACGGTGTCATACGCCTGTGAATCACCATTCATCGTCAGGGCACCGTTATTCTCAACCAGCGTATGGAAGGCTTTCCCGTCGCCATTAAGTTGCAATACACCTGTTTCAATATTCCCTTTACTATTGGTGTATTCCCCTTTCACCGTGGTATTCACGGCTTCAGAACCGGCGGCATCGTATATACCGTCACCGATATTAAGCTGCACAGAATTCAACGTATTGTTATAACTATACGACTCATTTAATAACGTCACGACCTGTTTAGAAAAAGCAGGATTGATCAGCGTAATTTCTTGGTTAGCAATATATTTTTTATCTTTGATGGAAAAAGTGGAATAGCCTTTCTCCCAGGTTTCTTTCACCCAATCCCAGTGATTCGTATAATCCGAATTCGATAATAAGTCGTCCGGCATCGTGGTAGTTTGCACGGGTGGATAAGGTATGGGAAGCATTTCCGCCGCAGTCAGTGGGTACGCGGTTAAACATAACGCGGGGAAAAAAGCATGGTAAAAAACGCGTTTCATATCTACATCCATAGTTAATAAGATCCCTATTAAACGGGCAGTTCTATCTTGCTTATAAATATTCCACTGGACGCTCAGGCATCAGAAATATTCATACTGGACAATGATGATTAATTCGAAATAAGGAGATGTTCGAGTTTTCGTACTTTAAATTTCCGCGCGACTGTAGTCTTCCATCCCTGTAAGGTGGAATACGCGCGGCAGTGTTTCTCTTGTAAATAGCCCATACTTCCCCCTTCAAGATAATGCCGCAGAAGTAAAACGTCTCTTGAAGAGAGTAAACAGGCAGGCCCCGGGAAGGACCAGACGATCTGCCGCCCGGTCGCGACAGTATCCAGACCGCGAATAACATCATGAACAGAGCAACGCGATTCGAAGATTGCGCTGACGGCGTGACATTTCAGGTGCCAGAAAAAAGCCAGCGGCATGAGTCGTTGGGTTGAAATAATAATCAACTGATAACCACTCTTGCTCAATTGAGAGAACGATCGAAAAAAAAGCTTTAAGGTATAACTATTAAGATTAATAAACAGATAGTCTGAGCCGGAATGAGAATTAGTCACTTTTCTGGCCAGCGCAGAGATACCCGTGGAAAAATAAACATCATTTTCAGGCCAACTGGCAATATGGCTCTTCTTTACATATTCCTTTGTCATACAGATGATGCTCCCTATATCCTGGACAGCCTGTTTTTTATTTTCAGGGGGTATTTATTATCCGGCGAGGTTATTTATTCTGACGATGTCCGGCACACCCACTCTGCTGCTGTCGGTATAATATTGATTCAAACAGAATAGTACATGAGCAATATTGATTGTCAAACCTGATCGATATAACAAAATCAATAGTTAAAGTCTATCACTTGAAAGGTATCGATCGTTGTAATCGATCTTTTTTTCGGAATTTACCTTACTGTTTGTAAGTAAAACAAAAAGATACATAAATTTAAATTTTTGGTAAAAATCCTATATTTCAGTTAGTTACAATAATTTTTCCATTCGAATTGAAATGTTTAGTTACATAATAATGAAAATAGCGACACTGTTGTTGATCAGAGGACAGACGCCAATGCTTCAGCATGGGCCAGAAACCTCATAGTGCTTATCGCAATACGCTTAAGCCTGTTCGGGATAAATCCAGGGCAATGCCGCAATGTTGCTGTTTTAAATTAGTAACCGTCAAAATTTAAAAATCCCCTTCTCACTTTTCATAAAGAGTGAATAAACATTTCAACTACGATAAATTCAATCACACCTGGTTTATTGTATTATCAAGGCGTTACATGTTCATACTGGCAGAGTGAGAAATATCTTCACTCGCTTTAATACGCATATCGTGCATTTTTCATTATTGAGTCAGTGGTCCTTTCTACACCCCCTTCCAACATCGTGAGCCATGTCAGTAAGGCGCTACACTGTCAGTGGTAGCATGACCGCGTTTTGTCATTTACTGATTACAGGGAGAAAGAATGGAACTGCTTTTATTGAGTAACTCGACACTGCCGGGTAAAGGCTGGATGGAGCATGCGCTGCCGCTGATTGCGGAGCAACTTGAGGGGCGCCGTTCGGCAGTATTTATCCCCTTTGCAGGCGTCACGCAAGCCTGGGATGAATACACAGAAAAAACGGCTGCAATCTTCGCCCCGATGGGCGTCAAGGTGGTGGGTATTCACACCGTGACTGATCCGGTGGCGGCCATTGAAAATGCGGAAGTGGTGATTGTCGGTGGCGGTAATACTTTTCAGTTACTGAAAGAGAGCCGCGAGCGCGGGTTGCTGGCACCGATTGTTGACGTGGTTAAACGCGGTGCGCTGTACATCGGCTGGAGTGCGGGTGCCAACCTCGCCTGCAAGACCATCCGCACCACCAACGACATGCCGATTGTTGATCCGCAAGGTTTTGATGCGCTGGGCCTGTTCCCGTTGCAGATTAACCCGCATTTCACTAACGCGCTGCCGGAAGGACACAAAGGCGAAACGCGTGAACAGCGTATTCGCGAGCTGCTGGTTGTCGCGCCTGAACTGACGGTGATCGGTCTGCCGGAAGGCAACTGGATTAAAGTGAGTAAGGGTCAGGCGGTGCTTGGCGGTCCGAACACCACCTACGTGTTCGAAGCCGGTAAAGACGCCATTGCCGTTGAGGCAGGTCACTGCTTTTAACCGACGTTGTCGGATGGCAGCGTAAATGCTTTATCCGGCCTGCAATGAGCGCAATTTGTAGGCCGGATAAGCGCTATCCGGCCTTACCGCCTGTTAGTAATCATCCCGCTCGTCATCTTCGTCCGGCTGTTCCAGCACGCTGTAAGCCACGGAACAGAACAACGAGTTCAGACGTTGCATATCCCCCAGTAATCCCAGGTGCAGGGAGCTGGTCTCGATACTTTGTACGTTCTGCTGATGCAGACGATCAACGTGCGCATGCGAGTAACGGCGATTCAGTATGCGGAAACGATGCTTGCTACGGCGCAACCGCCGGGCACTGGTCACGTCGCCGGAGAAGAAGACCGACATCGCCAGTTGCAGGTTGCTGAGCAACTGGTCGTACAGCGCATCCAGCTCTTTTAACCCCTCAATAGAAAACGCCCGCCGCGCCGCCAGCGATTTATCAGCAATCTCGCTCCCCATGCGCTCCACAATATCCGACGCCTGTTCAAGGTTAAGCGACATCTCGATGATCTCCGCCCAGCGGCGCGACTCCTCTTCCGCCAGTTCCTCTTTCGGCATCCGCGCCAGATAGAGTTTGATGGCAGTGTAGAGCACGTTGATGTCATCCGCGATTTTGCGCAGCTCCTTCTCTTCGCGCGGCTCGCCATGCATCACCTTCTTCAGTCCTTCCATCATCTGTTCCATCGCATCGCCGATGCGCAGCGCCTCACGGGCGGCATTGGCGAGCGCAAGGGTCGGCGTATCCAGCGCGCTAACGTCCAGATGCTTTGGCTTGAGATGCGCATCCAGCTCAGGCTCGTCGCGGATGATGCGCTTACAGAAGCGCGCCATCGGCTCGGCAAAAGGAATCATTGCCAGGCAGCGGACCAGGTTGTAGAAAACATGGAAATAGATCACCAGCTCGGATTTCGCCAGCGGCAATTCATCCATCAGATTCGCCAGCGGATGGACAAATGGCAGAATAATCAGGCTGCCCACCAGCTTAAACAACAGACTGCCAAGCGCCACGCGACGAGCCGCGGCATTAGCCGCGCTGTTGTTGAGCATCGCCAGCAGGCCGGAACCGAGGTTGGCGCCAATCACCAGACACAGCGCCACCGGGAAGGAGATGATCCCCGCCGCGGTCAGGGTGGCCGTGAGCAGTACCGCCGCCAGGCTGGAATAACTGATGATCGCGAACATCGCGCCAATGAGCGCATCCAGCATGATATCGCCGGTCAGCGAGGCAAAAATGACCTGTACGCCGTTGGCCTGGGTTATAGGGGTGACGGCCTGGACAATCAGTTCCAGCGCCAGCAGGATCAGGCCAAGGCCGATCCCCACGCGCCCCAGTTGTCCGGCGCGTGACTGTTTACGGCCGAGGAAGAAGATCACGCCGATAAAAATCAGCAGCGGCGAGAGCCACGATAAATCGAAGGTGAGGATACGCGCCATCAGCGCGGTCCCTACGTCTGCACCAAGCACAATCACCAGCGCAGGCGTCAGTGCGACCAGATCCTGAGCAACAAACGAGGTCACCAGCATGGTGGTGGCATTACTGCTCTGCACCAGCGCAGTGACGCCAATTCCCGCGCAGAAGGCGAGCGGTTTCTTTTCGACGCTACGGCTAAGCACGGTTCGCAGGCGGGCGCCGAACACACGCATCACGCCAGTACGCACAATATGGGTACCCCAGACCAGCAGGGCGACAGCAGAAAGCAGGTGGAGCAGGGTTAGCACGGAATCAGGTACTCCTTATCATTTACACTTTATCCTTCAAGCTGCCTCTTTGTTGGCTGCGCCTGCTCACTCCAGTCACTTACTTCAGTAAGCTCCTGGAGATTCCCAGGCTTGCCGCCTCGACGCAACTTGAATGATTGCGTGTAAAAATATAACCAGAGAGGTCATAGCCTTCTTCCAGTATAAGGGTTTAAACGCAAGAAAGAGACAGGGTGCCCGACAAGCACCCTGTTAGTTGTAAGGAAAGATGACAGTTTCGTGAATCAGTCGGCGTCGTAGCCCAGGTTAGGGGCCAGCCAGCGCTCAACGTCAGAAACACTCATCCCTTTACGGAACGCGTAGTCTTCCACCTGATCGCGCTGAATCTGTGCAACCGCGTAATACTTGCTGTCCGGATGGCTGAAGTACCAGCCGGAAACCGATGCGCCAGGCCACATGGCGAAGGATTCGGTAAGCTTCATGCCGGTGTGCTTTTCCACTTCCAGCAACTGCCAGATGGTGCCTTTCTCGGTATGCTCCGGACAGGCCGGGTACCCCGGCGCCGGACGAATTCCCTGGTAGTTTTCGCGAATCAGCTCTTCATTGCTGAGATTTTCGTTCGGCGCATAGCCCCAGTAGACCTTACGCACGCGCTCATGCAGGTATTCCGCGAAGGCTTCCGCCAGACGGTCGGCAAGCGCTTTCACCATGATCTTGTTGTAATCATCGTGCTGCGCTTCAAACGCATCCGCCAGCGCGTCCTCCTCCAGACCACCGGTCACCGCAAAAGCACCGATGTAGTCCGCTTTGCCGGTCAGCTTCGGCGCCACGAAGTCAGACAGACAGTAGTTAGCAAAGCCCACTTTTTCAGTCTGTTGACGCAGATGATGGCTGACCGTCAGCACGTGCGTTCGCGTTTCGTCACGATAGATTTCGATGTCATCACCCACGCGGTTTGCCGGGAACAGCCCCACCACACCGCGCGGATTCAGCGCCTTCTCTGCGCTCAATTTATCCAGCATGTCGTTGGCATCGTTAAACAGGCGCTTCGCCTCTTCACCTACCACTTCATCTTCCAGAATGCGCGGATACTTCCCGGCCAGCGACCAGGTCATAAAGAACGGCGTCCAGTCGATGTAGTTACGCAGCGTTTCGATGCTGGCTTCGACCTCCTGCACACCCAGACGGTGCGCCACTGGCGGGGTATAGCTTTCCCAGTCAAACGCCAGATCGTTATCCCGCGCGGCGGCGAGCGTCACCGGCGGCGTGCGCGGTTTCTTACGCCCATGCTGGATGCGCACGGTTTCATACTCTTTACGGGTACGGGCGACAAAGTCATCGCGCTGGGTATCAGAAAGCAACGCGGCGACCACGCCGACGGTGCGCGAAGCGTTCTGCACATACACCGTAGGGCCGCTGTAGTTCTGCTCGATTTTCACCGCCGTGTGCGCTTTCGAGGTCGTCGCGCCGCCAATCAGCAGCGGTATGGTGAAGCCCTGACGCTCCATCTCTTTCGCCACGTTGACCATTTCGTCCAGCGACGGGGTAATCAGCCCGGAAAGGCCTATCAGATCCGCATTCACCTCTTTGGCGGTTCGGAGAATTTTCTCCGCCGGCACCATCACGCCAAGATCGACGATTTCGTAGTTGTTACATTGCAGGACCACGCCAACGATATTTTTGCCGATATCGTGGACATCGCCCTTCACGGTGGCGATGACCATTTTGCCATTGCTGGAGCCTTTCTCTTTACTGGCTTCGATAAACGGTTCGAGATACGCCACCGCCTGTTTCATTACGCGGGCGGATTTCACTACCTGCGGCAGGAACATTTTTCCTTCGCCGAACAGGTCGCCGACGACGTTCATCCCGTCCATCAGCGGCCCTTCAATCACCTCAATCGGGCGGGCCGCCTGCTGACGCGCCTCTTCGGTGTCCTGCTCGATAAACTCGGTGATGCCTTTAACCAGCGAGTATTCGAGGCGCTTTTTCACTTCCCAGGTGCGCCACTCCGCCAGTTGTGCGTTGGCCGCCTCATCACTCTTGCTACCGCGATATCTCTCCGCCAACTCCAGCAATCGTTCGGTGCCGTCATCACGCCGATTGAGGATCACATCCTCCACCGCATCGCGCAGCTCGGCAGGGAGATCGTCGTAAATCGCCAGTTGCCCGGCGTTGACAATCCCCATGTCCATACCGTTACGAATGGCATAGTAGAGGAACACCGCGTGAATGGCTTCGCGCACCGGATCGTTGCCACGGAACGAGAATGACACGTTGGACACGCCGCCGGAGATCAACGCATGCGGCAGCTCGCGTTTGATGTCTTCACAGGCACCGATAAAGTCCTGCGCGTAGTTGTTGTGCTCATCGATCCCGGTTGCTACTGCGAAAATATTCGGGTCGAAAATGATGTCTTCCGGCGGGAAGCCCACCTCCTCGGTGAGGATCCTGTACGCCCGGCGGCAAATCTCGATTTTACGCGCACGCGTATCCGCCTGGCCCTGCTCATCAAAGGCCATCACCACCACCGCCGCACCGTAGCGGCGCAGCAGCTTCGCATGATGGATAAAGGTTTCAACCCCCTCTTTCATCGAGATGGAGTTAACGATGCCTTTCCCCTGGATGCACTTCAGCCCTTTCTCGATGACGTCCCATTTTGAGGAGTCAATCATGATCGGCACACGAGCAATGTCAGGCTCACCGGCGATCAGGTTGAGAAAGCGCACCATCGCCGCTTCGGCGTCGAGCATCCCCTCATCCATGTTGATATCAATAATCTGTGCGCCGCTTTCTACCTGCTGACGGGCAACGTCCAGCGCTTCGCTGTATTTTTCTTCTTTGATCAGGCGCTTAAATTTGGCGGAGCCGGTAACGTTGGTACGCTCACCGACGTTTACAAACAGGCTGTCGTCGCCAATATTCAGCGGTTCGAGACCGGATAAGCGGCAGGCCACCGGGATCTCCGGCAACGGGCGCGGTGCCAGTCCCTCGACCGCCCTGCTCATTGCCGCGATGTGTTCCGGTGTGGTGCCGCAGCAGCCGCCAACGATATTCAGGAAGCCCGCTTCGGCCCATTCGCGGATCTGTTTTGCCATCGTATCGGCATCGAGATCGTATTCACCGAAAGCGTTGGGCAGCCCGGCGTTCGGGTGTGCAGTCACGTAACATTCAGCAATGCGAGACAGTTCCTGCACATACTGACGCAGTTCATCCGGCCCCAGCGCGCAGTTGAGGCCGAAAGTGAGAGGTTCAGCATGGCGCAGGGAGTTGTAAAACGCCTCTGTCGTTTGCCCGGAAAGGGTACGTCCAGAAGCATCGGTGATGGTGCCGGAAATCATGATCGGCAGGTCGATGCCCAGCGCTTCCAGCTCCTCTTTCACCGCAAAAATCGCCGCTTTCGCGTTCAGCGTATCGAAGACGGTTTCGATCAAAATCAAGTCACTGCCACCTTCCACCAGCGCTTTGGTGGATTCGCGGTAAGCAGCCACCAGTTGATCAAAGGTGATATTACGAAATGCCGGGTCATTCACATCCGGCGAGATCGATGCGGTCCGGTTGGTTGGGCCGAGAACGCCCGCAACATAGCGCGGTTTTTCCGGGGTACGGGCAGTCCACTCATCGGCACAGGCACGCGCCAGTTTCGCGGCGGCAAAGTTGATCTCCGCCGACAGGGATTCCATCTGGTAATCCGCCATCGCGATGGGGGTGGAGTTAAACGTGTTGGTTTCAATGATGTCCGCGCCCGCGTCAAAGTACGCGTTATGAATCGCGGCGATCACCTCTGGCTTACTCAGCACCAGCAGGTCATTGTTGCCTTTCAGGTCGCACGGCCAGTCGGCAAAGCGTTCACCACGGAAATCCTCTTCACTCAGACGATAGCTCTGGATCATCGTGCCCATACCGCCGTCCAGCACCAGAATACGTTCATTTAACTGCGCACGCAGTTGTTCAACTTTGCTGCTCACACTTGCTCCCGACAACGCTTAACCAGACCGAAAAAGTCAACAAAACATAGTGGCATAAACAGGGCTGACGGAAAAGCCAACAACGGGCAACATGAGACATGTTCAGCTTCACTCATCCGATCAGTACAAGACTTCTTGCATTATAATTGAATAAAACGAAAATGATTTCCACGATACAGAAAAGGAATGCACTATGGTTGCACCCGTTCCCGCCAAACGCGGCAGAAAACCCGCCGCGACGACCGCCCCCGCTGCCGGACAGGTTCAGTCGCTGACCCGTGGTCTGAAACTGCTGGAATGGATCGCGGAATCCAACGGCAGCGTGGCATTGACCGAGCTGGCACAGCAGGCTGGCCTGCCGAACTCCACGACTCATCGCTTACTGACCACTATGCAGCAGCAGGGCTTTGTGCGTCAGGTGGGTGACCTTGGACACTGGGCGATAGGCGCGCATGCGTTTATCGTCGGCAGCAGCTTTTTACAGAGCCGCAATTTGCTGGCGATCGTCCACCCTATTCTGCGCAAACTGATGGAAGATTCCGGCGAAACGGTGAATCTGGCGGTGCTGGATCAAAGTGATCATCAGGCGATTATCATTGACCAGGTACAGTGTACCCAACTGATGCGTATGTCCGCGCCGATTGGCGGTAAGCTGCCGATGCACGCCTCTGGCGCAGGCAAAGCGTTTTTAGCACAACTGAGCGAAGAACAGGTGACCCAGTTGCTGCACCGCAAAGGGCTGCATGCATACACCCACGCGACGCTGGTCTCCCCAGTTCATCTGAAGGACGACCTCGCCCAGACCCGCAAGCGCGGTTATTCCTTTGATGATGAGGAACATGCGCTCGGTCTGCGTTGTGTCGCGTCGTGCATTTATGACGAACACCGCGAGCCGTTCGCGGCAATCTCTATCTCTGGCCCGATTTCGCGCATCACGGACGACCGCGTGACCGAGTTTGGCGCGATGGTGATCAAGGCGGCGAAAGAGGTGACGCTGGCATACGGCGGGATTCGTTAAACAAAATCCCCCTCAGGAACATTTTCGGCAAGCCTGATAAGCGTCGTGCCATCAGGCAGGTCGGCGCACATTGCCGGATGGCGGCGCAAGCGCCCGGTCGGTTTCATAACGCACGCTGAATCGCTGGCGACGGCGATATGCGTAAACATCTTCAACATGCCCTTCCCGAATGCGCGTCTGTAATGCGCGCCAGTAATCGGCACGAAACAGATCGGCGTGCATCTCCTCAAACAGCGGTCCGATGCGTGGGTCGGCGCATAACCAGTGGCGAAACTCCTCAGGAAACACATCGCCAGGGGATACGCTATACCAGGGCTCGGCACTCATCTCATCTTCCGGGTAGCGCGGCGGCGGGATGTCCCGGAAATTCACTTCCGTCATGTAGCAGATTTCATCGTAATCGTAGAACACCACGCGACCATGACGGGTGACGCCAAAGTTTTTGAACAGCATGTCGCCGGGGAAAATATTGGCGGCGGCAAGCTGGCGAATCGCGTTGCCGTACTCCTCAATCGCATCCCGCAGTTGCTGACCTTCGACCTGCTCAAGCCAGATATTGAGCGGCACCATCCGCCGCTCAATATAGAGATGACGGATGACAATCTGCTCACCAAGATCGGTTATCTTTTCCGGCACTTCCTCAAGTAACAGCGCCATCAATGCCGGATCGATCTGACGTTTATCCAGCACGAAATTTTCGAACTCCTGGGTATCTGCCATGCGTCCCACGCGATCGTGCTCTTTCACCAGTTGATAGCAGGCGCGAACGTGGGCGGCAGACATCTCTTTTTGCGGCGCGAACTTATCTTTAATGATTTTAAAAACCCGGTCGAACCCCGGCAGCGTAAAGACCAGCATCACCATGCCACGTATGCCCGGCGCTTCAATGAACTGCTCATCGCAGCTGCGCAGATACAACAAATACTCGCGATAGCTCTCGGTCTTCGCATGTTTCTGACAGCCAATCGCCATGTATAACTCAGCGGTGGTTTTTCCTGGCAGGATCTCGCGCAACCATTCCACCAGCGCGGCGGGCAGCGGCGCGTACACCATAAAATAGGAACGAGCGAAACCGAACACGATACTGGCTTCTGCCGTGGTGGTCAGGCAGGTATCCACAAACAGTTCACCTTCATCGGTGCGATGAATCGGCAGCAAAAAGGGCAACGTGGCGGATGGCGTGATGAGTTTGCCGACCAACCATGCAGCTTTATTGCGATAAAACAGTTCGTTAGCCACCTGTAGATGGCACTGCTGCAACGTCTCCTCACCAAAGGTTTGACGCAGATGTGCAATGATATAGCGAATATCGCGCCCTTTGTTCTGCCAGGGCAGGCGCAACGGCAGATCGCTGAGAATGCGGGTGAGCAGCGGTTCCCAACCGCTATCCGGGAAGAAATCTTTTGCCAGCGGACGCGGGATCGTCCGGAAACGACGTTCCGGCTGGGAGCTAAAAATAAAGAGCCGCTCGGGAGTGAGCGAGCGGTGGTCAAATAACCGACAATATACGGAGTTAAAAAAGCTCTCCGCAATCTCGAAGCGCGGGTAATCCGGCAGGAGCCCCGTGTAATGCTCTTTTACACGCAGCAAAAATGCGGCGTCGGTACTTTTGCCGCCAGTGATGCAGCGCAGTTGTTCCACCACCAGACCCACGTGGTGATCGTAGAGGTGAATACGGCTTTTCATCGCCTGCTGCACGGCATGCCAGTCAGCCTGTTCAAAGCGCTGTTGCGCGCCGGAGGTCACTTCCAGAAATCGACCATACTGGGCGTCGAAACCTTGCAAAATCGTCTGAGCAATCAGTAACTCCAGGCCACGCGTCATCGCTTCTCCTCATCCGGCACAACGTCATGCCGGATAGCGCGTCTGCTTATCCGGCCTACATCCCTTCGTAGGCCCGGTAAGCGCAGCGCCACCGGGCATTAATCAAAACTGTGATTCTTCGGTCGAGCCGGTCAGCGCGGTCACCGAGGAAGTGCCGCCCTGAATGATGGTGGTGACTTTATCAAAGTAGCCTGTCCCTACTTCCTGCTGATGGGACACGAAGGTGTAACCGTCTTTAGCCGCCGCAAATTCCGGCTGCTGAACCTTCTCAACATAGTGGCGCATGCCTTCACCCTGCGCGTAGGAGTGCGCAAGGTCGAACATGTTGAACCACATGCTGTGAATACCTGCCAGGGTAATGAACTGGTATTTGTAACCCATATCGGACAACTGCTGCTGGAAGCTGGCGATGGTCTTATCGTCCAGATTCTTCTGCCAGTTGAACGACGGCGAACAGTTATAGGCCAGCAGTTTGCCTGGGAATTTCGCATGAATCGCATCGGCAAAACGCTTCGCCAGTTCCAGATCCGGCGTCGAGGTTTCACACCACACCAGATCGGCATACGGGGCGTAGGCCAGGCCACGGCTGATCGCCTGCTCAATGCCGGCACGCGTACGGAAGAATCCTTCACTGGTGCGCTCGCCGGTAATAAATTCGCTGTCGTACGGGTCACAGTCGGAGGTGATCAGATCCGCCGCATCCGCATCGGTACGCGCAATCACCAGCGTCGGGACGCCCATAACGTCTGCCGCCAGACGCGCAGCCACCAGTTTCTGAATCGCTTCCTGAGTTGGCACCAGCACTTTGCCGCCCATATGACCACATTTCTTCACCGAGGCCAGTTGATCTTCGAAGTGAACAGCCGCTGCACCGGCCTCAATCATCGACTTCATCAGCTCAAACGCATTCAGTACGCCGCCAAACCCGGCTTCCGCATCGGCGACGATTGGCAGGAAGTAATCCACATAGCGCGGATCGTTGGGCTCAATACCGCTGGACCACTGGATCTGATCCGCACGGCGAAAGGTGTTGTTGATCCGATCCACCACTGCCGGAACAGAATTCGCCGGGTAGAGCGATTGATCCGGGTACATACTGGACGCCAGGTTGGCATCCGCCGCAACCTGCCACCCCGACAGATACACCGCTTCGATACCCGCTTTCGCCTGCTGTAACGCCTGACCACCGGTCAGCGCACCAAGGCTGTTGATGTAACCTTTTTTCGATTCGCCGTGCAGCAGACGCCACATTTTGGCTGCGCCCAGCTGCGCCAGCGTGCATTCCGGGTTAACCGAGCCGCGTAATTTCACCACTTCCTCCGCGCTGTACGGGCGACGGATGCCTTCCCAGCGTGGTTGTGTCCATTCTTTCTGTAACGCTTCGATCTGTTGGGTACGGGTTTTCATGTGCAGATGCTCCATATTATTCTCCTGGCTTCCCAGGCGTTATTGGTGAAGGCAGTTTGGTCACGGGAAGCCGCGCAAAAACCGGAGCGTACTTATCGTACGTGAGGATTTTGAGCACGGCCCGGGGCCAAAATGGCGAACAAAATAGCCTGGGCATTTACGCCAGCAGGCGGTAGCCTGGCAATGTCAGGAAATCGATTAATTCGTCAGAAGTGGTGATTTGCTCCATCAGGCGCGCGGCATCATCAAATCGGCCGCTGCTGTAACGGTGTTCACCCAGTTCGTCCTGGATGACCCGCATCTCTTCAGCCAACATCTGGCGGAACAGCGCCTTAGTGACCGGTTTGCCGTTGCTCAGGGTTTTCTCGTGATGGATCCACTGCCAGATTGACGTACGGGAGATCTCCGCTGTCGCCGCATCTTCCATCAGGCCATAAATCGGCACGCAGCCGTTGCCGGAGATCCACGCTTCGATGTACTGCACCGCAACGCGAATATTGGCGCGCATCCCCTCTTCCGTACGCTCGCCTTCACATGGCGCCAGCAATTGTTCTGCGGTAATCGGCGCGTCTTCATCACGGGTCACAAACAGCTGGTTTTTGTTCTCGCCGAGCACCTCGTTGAAGACTGCCATCGCGGTATCCGCCAGTCCCGGATGCGCAATCCACGTGCCGTCGTGGCCGTTATTGGCTTCCAGCGCTTTATCCGCTTTCACCTTGCTGAGTACCTGATTATTGCGTTCAGCGTCTTTGCTCGGGATGAATGCCGCCATACCGCCCATCGCGAAGGCACCACGTTTGTGACAGGTTTTAATCAGCAGACGCGAATAGGCGCTAAGGAAAGGCTTATCCATCGTCACCACCTGGCGGTCCGGCAGAACGCGATCCGGATGATTCTTCAGCGTTTTGATATAGCTGAAGATGTAATCCCAGCGACCACAGTTCAGCCCGACAATATGGTCACGCAGCGCGTGCAGGATCTCGTCCATCTGGAACACGGCCGGCAGGGTTTCAATCAGCAGCGTAGCTTTAATCGTACCGCGCGACAGATTGAAACGATCTTCGGTATAGCTGAAGACTTCACTCCACCAGGCCGCTTCCTGCCAGGCCTGCGTTTTCGGCAGGTAGAAATAGGGACCGCTGCCTTTGGCCAGCAACGCTTTGTAGTTATGGAAGAAATAGAGGGCAAAATCGAACAGGCTGCCGGGGATCGCTTCACCGCGCCAGGTCACATGTTTTTCCGGCAGGTGCAGACCACGCACACGGCAAATCAGTAATGCCGGATTGGGCTTCAACTGATAGATTTTGCCAGCTTCATTGGTGTAGCTGATGGTGCCGTTTACCGCGTCACGCAGGTTGATATGCCCGTCGATCACTTTGCTCCATTCCGGTGCCAGCGAATCTTCGAAATCGGCCATAAAAACCTTCACATTCGCGTTCAACGCATTGATGACCATCTTGCGTTCAACCGGTCCGGTGATTTCGACCCGACGATCCTGTAAATCCTCCGGAATGCCGCGAATCTTCCAGTCTCCGTTTCTAATGGAAACAGTTTCCGAAATAAAATCAGGCAATATACCGTTGTCGATATCCCGCTGCTGCTGAATACGAGCCGCGAGCAGCTTATTGCGCTTCGTCGTAAAGCGCGCCACCAGTTCAGTGAGAAATTCGACCGCTTCATCGGTCAGGATCTGCTTCTCTGGCTCACCATGGGGCCTGGTAAAGATCAATTCATCGGTAGTCGTTGCCTGTTGATTCATTCTGTAACTCCTCGTCATTGATAACAAAGCATTCCCAATGCGAACGAAGGATCGTTGTGCGCTTTTCGTTCAGCACAACTAAGACTACTCATTTAAATTTCAAAATCAAAAACAATTTCCATTTTTAATTTAATTATCAATTAACCTATTGATAACAATAAAAATAAAGTTTAATCACAAGTTGAAGTGCATTTCGGAAATAAAAAAGGCACCCGAAGGTGCCTGATTCACTATGCTGAAACGCTTTAGGATCGTCAGCGACAGACGATTAATCCAGCGTTGGATTCATGTGACGCAGATCATATGGTGTGATCTGGTAGACGTAATAGTTGAGCCAGTTGATGAACAGCAAATTACCGTGGCTTCGCCAGGTAGCGCGAGGTTTGTTTTGGGGATCGTTTTGCGGGAAATAATTGTAGGGAACGTCGGGGTTTAATCCGGCTTCTACATCGCGGAAATATTCGCTACCTAATGTGTTGGCATCATATTCCGGATGGCCCGTGACAAACGCAATGCGTTTATCTTTGCTGGCAAAAAGATAGGCATCACCATTCTCAGTCTCGGCGAGGATCTCAAGATCGGTGTAGTCACGGATCAACACTGACGGGAAATCAGCATAGCGTGAATGCGGGGCCAGGAACGAATCATCAAAACCCCGCGTCAGCAGTGCATGAGGGTGAAGAATATGATGCTCATAAACGCCAGAAAGCTTATCAGTGCGGGTCTGTTTCGGAATACCGTAGAGGATATTAAGCGCTGCCTGGACCGCCCAACAGACAAACAGCGTTGAGGTGACATGATCTTTCGCCCACTCCAGCACTTGTTTGATCTGTGGCCAGTAGGCAACATCATTGAACTCCACCAGACCCAGCGGCGCGCCGGTGACGATCAAGCCATCGAAGTTCTGATCGCAGATATCCTCAAAGTTACAGTAGAAGTTGTTCAGATGCTCTGCTGGCGTATTACGCGACTCACGTGCATCAATGCGCAGTAACTGTACATCCACCTGCAACGGAGAGTTCGACAGCAGCCGCAAAAACTGATTTTCCGTTTCGATTTTCTTCGGCATCAGGTTGAGGATGAGTACCTTTAGCGGACGAATTTCCTGACCTGAAGCACGGGAAGTCGTCATAACAAAGACGTTTTCCTCACGTAAGAAATTGACGGCGGGTAGCTCGTCCTGCACACGAATCGGCATAACCTGATAACCTCACTACATACGTTTAAACGTTTAGACATCCAGATAGCTGAAGATACTCAGAAATCACGCCAATGTCGAGCCTGCATGTTAAAGGTGAGAAAGTTTCACGACGACGGATACGTTAGAATATAAGCATAACGAAAAGGAGAGAATATGGTTATTAACATACGCCGATCGCGGCATGATGAAGGGAACAAACTGATTGCAATCTGGTGCCGTTCGGTCGACGCCACGCATGATTTTCTGTCTAAAGAGTACCGCATCAAGCTGGAGGAACTAGTCCGCTCGTTTTTACCCGAAGCCCCTTTATGGGTTGCCGCTAATGAGCAGGATGAGCCCGTCGCGTTTATGTTGCTCACTGGAGAGCATATGGATGCGCTGTTTGTTGATCCCGATATTCGGGGCTGTGGCGTGGGTAAACTGTTGATTGAGCATGCGCTTTCGCTAGCGCCCGCGTTGACGACTAACGTGAACGAGCAGAATGAACAAGCTGTGGGATTCTATAAGAAGATGGGATTCAGGGTGACGGGGCGCGCAGAGGTCGACGATCTTGGGCAGCCATATCCGTTATTGCATTTGCGTTACCACAAAGCCTCGTCCTGACAGCAGGCCGGATAAGGCAAAGCCGCCATCCGGCAGTGGTGCGGTCTGCCTGAGGCGCTGCGCCTGTCAGGCCTACAGGCCAGATAAGGCAAAGCCACACTCCAAATTTGCAGCGCAGAAACGCAAAAAAGCCCATCCGTCAGGATGGGCTCTTCACTTAATTGATGCCTGGCAGTTCCCTACTCTCGCATGGGGAGACCCCACACTACCATCGGCGCTACGGCGTTTCACTTCTGAGTTCGGCATGGGGTCAGGTGGGACCACCGCGCTACAGCCGCCAGGCAAATTCTGTTTATTAACCCGCCTTTCGCCGGTTAATCTAATCTGTAATCAGGCTGAAAATTTTCTCAATCCGCCAAAACAGCTTCGGCGTTGTAAGGTTAAGCCTCACGGTTCATTAGTACCGGTTAGCTCAACGCATCGCTGCGCTTACACACCCGGCCTATCAACGTCGTCGTCTTCAACGTTCCTTCAGGACCCTTAAAGGGTCAGGGAGAACTCATCTCGGGGCAAGTTTCGTGCTTAGATGCTTTCAGCACTTATCTCTTCCGCATTTAGCTACCGGGCAGTGCCATTGGCATGACAACCCGAACACCAGTGATGCGTCCACTCCGGTCCTCTCGTACTAGGAGCAGCCCCCCTCAATTCTCCAGCGCCCACGGCAGATAGGGACCGAACTGTCTCACGACGTTCTAAACCCAGCTCGCGTACCACTTTAAATGGCGAACAGCCATACCCTTGGGACCTACTTCAGCCCCAGGATGTGATGAGCCGACATCGAGGTGCCAAACACCGCCGTCGATATGAACTCTTGGGCGGTATCAGCCTGTTATCCCCGGAGTACCTTTTATCCGTTGAGCGATGGCCCTTCCATTCAGAACCACCGGATCACTAAGACCTGCTTTCGCACCTGCTCGCGCCGTCACGCTCGCAGTCAAGCTAGCTTATGCCTTTGCACTAACCTCCTGATGTCCGACCAGGATTAGCTAACCTTCGTGCTCCTCCGTTACTCTTTAGGAGGAGACCGCCCCAGTCAAACTACCCACCAGACACTGTCCGCAACCCGGATTACGGGCCTACGTTAGAACACCAGCCATTAAAGGGTGGTATTTCAAGGGCGGCTCCACACGAACTGGCGTCCGCGCTTCAAAGCCTCCCACCTATCCTACACATCAAGGACCAGTGTTCAGTGTCAAGCTATAGTAAAGGTTCACGGGGTCTTTCCGTCTTGCCGCGGGTACACTGCATCTTCACAGCGAGTTCAATTTCACTGAGTCTCGGGTGGAGACAGCCTGGCCATCATTACGCCATTCGTGCAGGTCGGAACTTACCCGACAAGGAATTTCGCTACCTTAGGACCGTTATAGTTACGGCCGCCGTTTACCGGGGCTTCGATCAAGAGCTTCTCCTTACGGATAACCCCATCAATTAACCTTCCGGCACCGGGCAGGCGTCACACCGTATACGTCCACTTTCGTGTTTGCACAGTGCTGTGTTTTTAATAAACAGTTGCAGCCAGCTGGTATCTTCGACTGATTTCAGCTCCACGAGTAAATCGCTTCACCTACATATCAGCGTGCCTTCTCCCGAAGTTACGGCACCATTTTGCCTAGTTCCTTCACCCGAGTTCTCTCAAGCGCCTTGGTATTCTCTACCTGACCACCTGTGTCGGTTTGGGGTACGATCTGATGTTACCTGATGCTTAGAGGCTTTTCCTGGAAGCAGGGCATTTGTTGCTTCAGCACCGTAGTGCCTCGTCATCACGCCTCAGTGTTAAAGTGAACCGGATTTACCTGGAACACACACCTACACGCTTAAACCGGGACAACCGTCGCCCGGCCAACATAGCCTTCTCCGTCCCCCCTTCGCAGTAACACCTGGTACAGGAATATTAACCTGTTTCCCATCGACTACGCCTTTCGGCCTCGCCTTAGGGGTCGACTCACCCTGCCCCGATTAACGTTGGACAGGAACCCTTGGTCTTCCGGCGAGCGGGCTTTTCACCCGCTTTATCGTTACTTATGTCAGCATTCGCACTTCTGATACCTCCAGCATGCCTCACAGCACACCTTCGCAGGCTTACAGAACGCTCCCCTACCCAACAACACTTAGTGTCGCTGCCGCAGCTTCGGTGCATGGTTTAGCCCCGTTACATCTTCCGCGCAGGCCGACTCGACCAGTGAGCTATTACGCTTTCTTTAAATGATGGCTGCTTCTAAGCCAACATCCTGGCTGTCTGAGCCTTCCCACATCGTTTCCCACTTAACCATGACTTTGGGACCTTAGCTGGCGGTCTGGGTTGTTTCCCTCTTCACGACGGACGTTAGCACCCGCCGTGTGTCTCCCGTGATAACATTCTCCGGTATTCGCAGTTTGCATCGGGTTGGTAAGCCGGGATGGCCCCCTAGCCGAAACAGTGCTCTACCCCCGGAGATGAATTCACGAGGCGCTACCTAAATAGCTTTCGGGGAGAACCAGCTATCTCCCGGTTTGATTGGCCTTTCACCCCCAGCCACAAGTCATCCGCTAATTTTTCAACATTAGTCGGTTCGGTCCTCCAGTTAGTGTTACCCAACCTTCAACCTGCCCATGGCTAGATCACCGGGTTTCGGGTCTATACCCTGCAACTTAACGCCCAGTTAAGACTCGGTTTCCCTTCGGCTCCCCTATTCGGTTAACCTTGCTACAGAATATAAGTCGCTGACCCATTATACAAAAGGTACGCAGTCACCCCATTAAAGAGGCTCCCACTGCTTGTACGTACACGGTTTCAGGTTCTTTTTCACTCCCCTCGCCGGGGTTCTTTTCGCCTTTCCCTCACGGTACTGGTTCACTATCGGTCAGTCAGGAGTATTTAGCCTTGGAGGATGGTCCCCCCATATTCAGACAGGATACCACGTGTCCCGCCCTACTCATCGAGCTCACAGCACATGCAATTTTGTGTACGGGGCTGTCACCCTGTATCGCCGGCCTTTCCAGACCGTTCCACTACCACACATGCTGATTCAGGCTCTGGGCTGCTCCCCGTTCGCTCGCCGCTACTGGGGGAATCTCGGTTGATTTCTTTTCCTCGGGGTACTTAGATGTTTCAGTTCCCCCGGTTCGCCTCGTTAACCTATGGATTCAGTTAACGATAGTGCAACGAATTGCACTGGGTTTCCCCATTCGGACATCGCCGGTTATAACGGTTCATATCACCTTACCGACGCTTTTCGCAGATTAGCACGTCCTTCATCGCCTCTGACTGCCAGGGCATCCACCGTGTACGCTTAGTCGCTTAACCTCACAACCCGAAGATGTTTCACTTCTGATTGCGAAAATTTGAGAGACTCGAACACACCATTAACAGTGTGTCGTTTCAATTTTCAGCTTGATCCAGATTTTTAAAGAGCAAATATCTCAAACATGACTCGCTGAGTCAGTTTTGAGATACAAAGGCCGGCGACTTTCACTCACACAAACCAGCAAGTGGCGTCCCCTAGGGGATTCGAACCCCTGTTACCGCCGTGAAAGGGCGGTGTCCTGGGCCTCTAGACGAAGGGGACACTGAAGTCTGCTTCGGCAAGACGCCTTGCTTTTTACTTTTCATCAGACAATCTGTGTGGGCACTACAAAGGCAGGTTCTTTAAGGTAAGGAGGTGATCCAACCGCAGGTTCCCCTACGGTTACCTTGTTACGACTTCACCCCAGTCATGAATCACAAAGTGGTAAGCGCCCTCCCGAAGGTTAAGCTACCTACTTCTTTTGCAACCCACTCCCATGGTGTGACGGGCGGTGTGTACAAGGCCCGGGAACGTATTCACCGTGGCATTCTGATCCACGATTACTAGCGATTCCGACTTCATGGAGTCGAGTTGCAGACTCCAATCCGGACTACGACATACTTTATGAGGTCCGCTTGCTCTCGCGAGGTCGCTTCTCTTTGTATATGCCATTGTAGCACGTGTGTAGCCCTGGTCGTAAGGGCCATGATGACTTGACGTCATCCCCACCTTCCTCCAGTTTATCACTGGCAGTCTCCTTTGAGTTCCCGGCCGGACCGCTGGCAACAAAGGATAAGGGTTGCGCTCGTTGCGGGACTTAACCCAACATTTCACAACACGAGCTGACGACAGCCATGCAGCACCTGTCTCACAGTTCCCGAAGGCACCTATCCATCTCTGGAAAGTTCTGTGGATGTCAAGACCAGGTAAGGTTCTTCGCGTTGCATCGAATTAAACCACATGCTCCACCGCTTGTGCGGGCCCCCGTCAATTCATTTGAGTTTTAACCTTGCGGCCGTACTCCCCAGGCGGTCTATTTAACGCGTTAGCTCCGGAAGCCACGCCTCAAGGGCACAACCTCCAAATAGACATCGTTTACGGCGTGGACTACCAGGGTATCTAATCCTGTTTGCTCCCCACGCTTTCGCACCTGAGCGTCAGTCTTCGTCCAGGGGGCCGCCTTCGCCACCGGTATTCCTCCAGATCTCTACGCATTTCACCGCTACACCTGGAATTCTACCCCCCTCTACGAGACTCAAGCCTGCCAGTTTCGAATGCAGTTCCCAGGTTGAGCCCGGGGATTTCACATCCGACTTGACAGACCGCCTGCGTGCGCTTTACGCCCAGTAATTCCGATTAACGCTTGCACCCTCCGTATTACCGCGGCTGCTGGCACGGAGTTAGCCGGTGCTTCTTCTGCGGGTAACGTCAATGGCTAAGGTTATTAACCTTAACCCCTTCCTCCCCGCTGAAAGTACTTTACAACCCGAAGGCCTTCTTCATACACGCGGCATGGCTGCATCAGGCTTGCGCCCATTGTGCAATATTCCCCACTGCTGCCTCCCGTAGGAGTCTGGACCGTGTCTCAGTTCCAGTGTGGCTGGTCATCCTCTCAGACCAGCTAGGGATCGTCGCCTTGGTGAGCCGTTACCTCACCAACAAGCTAATCCCATCTGGGCACATCCGATGGCAAGAGGCCCGAAGGTCCCCCTCTTTGGTCTTGCGACATTATGCGGTATTAGCTACCGTTTCCAGTAGTTATCCCCCTCCATCGGGCAGTTTCCCAGACATTACTCACCCGTCCGCCACTCGTCAGCAAAGCAGCAAGCTGCTTCCTGTTACCGTTCGACTTGCATGTGTTAGGCCTGCCGCCAGCGTTCAATCTGAGCCATGATCAAACTCTTCAATTTAAGTTTGATGCTCTTAGAATTAAACGTCGTAATGAATTACGTGTTCACTCTTTGAGACTTGGTATTCATTTTTCGTCTTGCGACGTTAAGAATCCATGTCACTCTGAGTGCCCACACAGATTGTCTGATAAATTGTTAAAGAGCAGTTGCGACGCGCTTTAGCGCTCTGTCGCGAGGTGGCGTATATTACGCTTTCCTCTTTCAGAGTCAACCCTGATTTTCAGGATTTTTCTCTTCAACCGAACCGGCTGTTTGTGTGAAGTGATTCACATCCGCCGTGTCGATGGAGGCGCATTATAGGGAGTTCCCGGGCATCCGCAATAGAAAAGTTGCAGAAAAATGACTGACTGCTGCATTCCCCAGCAAAACCCCGCCTTATACCCTTTTACACACAGACTTATCCACAATCGTCGGGATCTTTGAGCGGATCTTCCCTGCCGTTAACGATCTATATAGAGAGAAAATCAGAACCAGAATCGAAAAAGAAAAATTCGCGAGCGTTGCGCAAACGTTTTCGTTACAATGCCCCCGCAAAACAAGGATGCCCCGTAAGGGGCGTTAGCTAAGTTTTTCACGAAAAATTCAGCTAACGCTCTCTGTTATCGTCAAATCCAGGGGATTTACCATGCAACAACGTCGTCCAGTCCGCCGCGCTCTGCTCAGTGTTTCTGACAAAGCTGGTATCGTCGAATTCGCCCAGGCACTTTCCGCACGTGGTGTGGATCTGCTGTCGACAGGGGGCACTGCCCGTCTGTTAGCAGAGAAAGGTCTGCCGGTGACCGAAGTTTCCGATTACACCGGTTTCCCGGAAATGATGGATGGACGCGTCAAAACCCTGCATCCTAAAGTACACGGCGGTATTCTCGGTCGTCGCGGTCAGGATGACGGGATTATGGAACAGCACGGCATCGCCCCCATCGACATGGTGGTTGTTAACCTTTATCCGTTCGCCCAGACCGTTGCCCGCGAAGGCTGCTCACTGGAAGATGCTGTAGAGAACATCGACATCGGCGGGCCGACAATGGTGCGCTCTGCTGCAAAAAACCATAAAGATGTCGCAATCGTTGTAAAGAGCAGCGACTACGACGCCATTATTAAAGAGATGGATGCCAACGACGGTTCTTTGACCCTCGATACCCGTTTCGACCTCGCGATTAAAGCCTTCGAACACACCGCCGCTTACGACAGTATGATTGCCAACTATTTTGGCAGCATGGTTCCGGCCTATCACGGTGAAAGCAAAGACGCCGCGGGTCGCTTCCCGCGGACGCTGAACCTGAACTTCATTAAGAAGCAGGATATGCGCTACGGTGAAAACAGCCACCAGCAGGCTGCATTCTATATAGAAGAGAACGTACAAGAAGCCTCCGTTGCAACCGCTCAGCAGGTTCAGGGCAAAGCGCTCTCCTATAACAACATCGCCGATACCGACGCCGCGCTGGAATGTGTGAAAGAGTTCAACGAGCCAGCCTGCGTTATCGTCAAGCACGCGAACCCATGCGGCGTTGCCGTAAGCACCTCTATTCTGGATGCCTACGATCGCGCCTACAAAACCGACCCAACATCTGCCTTCGGCGGCATCATCGCCTTTAACCGCGAACTGGATGCTGAAACGGCGCAGGCCATCATCTCCCGTCAGTTTGTCGAAGTGATCATCGCTCCATCAGCGACCGATGAGGCGCTGAAAATCACCGCTGCCAAGCAAAACGTGCGCGTTCTGACCTGCGGTCAGTGGGCTGAGCGCGTGCCGGGCCTGGACTTCAAACGTGTTAACGGCGGTCTGCTGGTACAGGATCGCGATCTGGGTATGGTCACTGCTGGTGAGCTGCGCGTGGTGACGAAGCGCCAGCCGACCGAACAGGAACTGCGCGACGCGCTGTTCTGCTGGAAAGTCGCGAAGTTCGTTAAATCCAACGCCATTGTTTACGCCAAAGAGAACATGACTATCGGTATTGGCGCAGGCCAGATGAGCCGCGTCTACTCCGCTAAAATTGCCGGGATCAAAGCCGCTGATGAAGGTCTGGAAGTGAAAGGTTCCGCGATGGCGTCCGACGCCTTCTTCCCGTTCCGCGATGGTATTGATGCTGCTGCCGCTGTTGGCGTGAGCTGCGTGATCCAGCCAGGCGGTTCCATCCGTGATGATGAAGTCATTGCCGCTGCTGACGAACACGGCATTGCGATGATCTTCACCGACATGCGCCACTTCCGCCATTAATGGAGCGAGACATGAAAGTATTAGTTATCGGAAACGGCGGGCGCGAGCACGCTCTGGCGTGGAAAGCCGCTCAGTCACCAACAGTGGCAACCGTATTTGTTGCACCGGGTAACGCCGGCACCGCGCTGGAACCGACGCTGCAAAACGTCGCGATCGGCGCAACCGATATTCCGGCACTGCTGAACTTTGCCCAGAGTGAAAAGATTGACCTGACGATCGTCGGCCCGGAAGCGCCGCTGGTGAAAGGCGTGGTCGATACCTTCCGTGCGGCGGGCCTGAAAATCTTCGGTCCAACCGCAGGCGCGGCACAACTGGAAGGTTCAAAAGCGTTCACCAAAGATTTCCTTGCACGTCACCAGATCCCGACGGCCGAATATCAGAACTTTACGGAGATCGAACCAGCTCTCGCTTATCTGCGTG
Source organism: Citrobacter sp. CFNIH10 (assembly GCF_002934585.1). NCBI lineage: Bacteria > Pseudomonadati > Pseudomonadota > Gammaproteobacteria > Enterobacterales > Enterobacteriaceae > Citrobacter > Citrobacter sp. CFNIH10. The sequence continues at coordinate 1,657,173 of NZ_CP026216.1, read as the reverse complement.
AGAAAGGCGCGCCGATCGTCATTAAGGCTGACGGTCTGGCTGCCGGTAAGGGTGTGATTGTCGCAATGACGCTGGAAGAAGCCGAAGCCGCCGTACATGATATGCTGGCTGGTAACGCGTTTGGCGACGCGGGTCATCGCATCGTGATTGAAGAGTTCCTCGACGGCGAAGAAGCCAGCTTTATCGTGATGGTCGACGGCGAGCACGTCTTGCCGATGGCGACCAGTCAGGATCATAAGCGCGTAGGCGATGGTGATACCGGCCTGAACACCGGCGGGATGGGTGCCTATTCTCCGGCGCCGGTGGTGACGGATGACGTCCATCAGCGCACGATGGAACGCATCATCTGGCCAACCGTCAAAGGCATGGCGGCAGAAGGTAATACCTATACCGGTTTCCTGTATGCCGGTCTGATGATCGACAAACAGGGCAATCCGAAGGTGATCGAATTTAACTGCCGCTTTGGCGATCCGGAAACCCAGCCCATCATGCTGCGTATGAAATCCGATCTGGTTGAGCTTTGCCTTGCTGCCTGCGAAGGCAAACTGGATGAGCAAAAATCAGAGTGGGATGATCGCGCCTCGCTTGGCGTGGTGATGGCAGCGGGCGGTTATCCTGGCGATTATCGCACCGGCGACGTGATCCACGGTTTGCCATTGGAAGAAGTGGCAGATGGCAAAGTGTTCCACGCCGGCACCCGACTGGACGATAACGAGCAGGTTGTCACCAGCGGTGGTCGCGTGCTGTGCGTCACTGCGCTGGGGGATACGGTGGCAGAGGCGCAAAAACGCGCCTATGCCTTAATGACCGATATCCACTGGGACGACTGTTTCTGCCGTAAAGACATCGGCTGGCGCGCCATTGAGCGTGAACAGAACTAACGCGACAGTTTCGCCAGCAGCGTCTTTCGCGTAATCCCTAGCTGACGGGCGGCTTCCGTTTTGTTGCCGCCCGTTTTTTCCAGCGCCGCCAGAATCACCTCTTTTTCGACTTCCACCAGCGGCTGAATGGCCTGCTCCGTCATGAGCGGCAGGGGCTGACTCGCGATCGCCAGCGGCAGCTCGCGCTCAGAAATATACTCTCCGGTCAGCAGGACCACTGAACGCTCAATTGCATTTTCCAGCTCACGGATATTCCCCGGCCAGTCGTAGTGAATCAGCAGATCCATCGCCCGTGGGGTAAACCCTTTCACCGCCTTACGGTTACGTTCAGCAAACCGCTGGCGAAAGTGGTCAGCCAACAGGGGGATATCTTCCCGCCGCTGACGCAGCGACGGCGTTTCAATGGTCACTACGTTCAGGCGATAGTAGAGATCCTGACGAAAACGTCCGGCCTGCACCTCTTGTGCCAGATCGCGATGAGTCGCGGCAATCAGGCGGACATCGACCGAGATCGTCTGGTTGCTGCCCACACGCTGAACTTCGCGTTCCTGAATCGCCCGCAGTAACCGCACCTGCATCATCGGCGAGATATCACCAATCTCATCAAGAAACAGCGTGCCGCCATCGGCTTCGACAAAGCGCCCTTCCCGGCGCTTGTCGGCACCGGTAAATGCGCCTTTTTCATGACCGAACAGCTCAGATTCCAGTAGCGACTCGTTGAGCGCCGCGCAGTTCAACGTTATCAGCGGTTTGTCGCTCCGCTCACTGCAGGCATGCAGCGCACGCGCCACCAGCTCTTTCCCGGTGCCAGAATCTCCATGAATCAATACCGTTGCATCGGAAGGCGCAACCATCGCAATTTCACTCAGCAGTTGTCGCATCGCCGGGCTTTCGCCGACCATCCCAAACTGCGAGGCGGAAACTGACGGCAGCTCGCTGGCGGATGCTCGCGTATGCGCCAGCGCGTTTTCCAGCGTCGTTTGCAGATTATCAAAATCCAACGGTTTGATTAAGTAATCCTGCGCGCCGGTTTTTAGCGCCTCTACCGCCGTCTCCACGCTGGAAAACGCCGTCATGATCAGCACCGGAATTGCCGGGTTCAGCGTCTTGATCTCTTTCAGCGTTTCGATGCCGTCCATCTCCGCCATGCGTACATCGCACAACACGAGGTCAAAGACGTGTTCACGCACCTGCTCGAGTGCGGCTCGCCCGCTGTAGGCCAGCGCGACGTCATAGCCCCATCCTCGCAGTAATGCCTGTAAAATAGTGCAGTGGCTGACGTCGTCATCCACCACCAGAATATCGATCTTTGCGCGAATCATCCTTGTGAATCCTTACGTGTTAACGTCACCGGGAGCCAGAGGGTGAACGTTGCGCCTTTACCTGGCAGGCTATCCGCCTGGATCGTCCCGCCATGCTGTTCAATGATGTTCTGTACCACCGCCAGCCCCAGTCCCGTACCGTCCGCTTTCGTCGTGAAATAAGGGGTGAAAATGGCGGCCAGCTGTTCCGCCGCAATCCCTTTCCCGCTGTCTGCAACGGTGATTTTAACGCGATCGGCTCCGCTTGTGCTTGCCTCAACGCGGATGGTCCCCTGCCGATCGATGGCATGAATCGCGTTCAGATAAAGATTTAGCAACACCTGCGTCAGCCGGTCCGGGTCAGCCTGAACGGGCGGCAGCGCAGGGTCTGACACAAATTGCAGCTCAATCGCCCGACTCTGCGCGTCCTGGCTGACCAGTTGCAGAGAGTGGTCAATTACCGCATTGAGATCCACCGACTGCAAGGACAAGTGCGCGGGCTTCACCAGTTCCAGCAGTTCACTGACCACCCGGTTTAAACGATCGGCCTCTTTCGCCATCACCTGCGCCAGTTCATGCGCTTCACCGCCCGCTGGCGCGCGTTCAGCAAAGTACTTTGCCAGTCCTTTGATGGAAGAGAGCGGATTTCGAATCTCATGCGCGACGCCTGCGGCCAGATGCCCGATCGCCACCAGCTTCTCTTTACGGTTCATCTCATCCTGCAACAGCTGGCGAGAACGCAGGTATCGCCGGTACCAGAAAAACGTCAGGAGGGTCGCCAGCAGCACGGTGGTCAGCGCGAAAAGCATAATCAGCGTATTACGCCACTCACGCGCCTGCGTCACGGCCAACTCACTGGCATCAAAGGCGATAAAAATGAACTGATGAGCAGAACCCGGCATTGCGCCATTACCACGCGACATCCCACGCATCCCGTGTCGTCCAGGGAAAAACAGCGGCTGGAACTGACGATAGATCTCCAGCGCCGGAACGGTCTCCCCCTGCGCATCCGTCGCGTCAAGCGCACGCCAGCGCGCCTCTTCTCCTGGGTGTAATGTGTGCATCTCTGCTGGCGAGTAGAGCGTTTTCCCGACCAGGGCAGGATCGCTGTGCATGACAACGTTGCCCTGCGCATCGGTCACGGCAAACCACAGCACGCCTGGCTGCCCCGCCATCTCTTCGAGCAGCGTTTGCTGCTGAGCATGATGCATCCGCATGCCCATCCCGACGCGCGTCCCCGACTCCAGTGCACGGATTAGCACACTGCCTTTTTCCAGCAGCGTCTGCCGCGCTGCGTCACTTTCACGCCCGTAATCGCGGATCACCATCACGGCAAATAGCCCAACCAGAATCAGGATGATGGCGGGTAGCACCCCGCTCAACCATCGGGCTACCGTATCCTTATGTTCTCGCATCATTCTCATCAGCTCTGAGTGACTCAATCCCTTCTTTTCAGCAGAAATCATGCCACTTTTCGCGGCTCGTATCCCGGTCTTGCCACACAAACTGCCGACAACGCCGGGTAAAAATGACCCACTGCGTCCTTCCGGCGAGTCATTTTTACTCGCTTTGCTGGCCTGTGCATCGCCAGAACCCGCGCCGGGCGGGAAGAATCAGTCTGGCACGGAAGATGCAATACAGAAGATAAGACCACCCACTGGAGGATAAATGATGAAACGGAACACGAAAGCAGGCCTGGCGCTGATCGCCCTCTCTTTGATGGTGCTGGGTTCCAGCCCCGCCCTGGCACGGCATCACTGGGGGAACGGCGGCGGCATGTGGCAACAAAATGGCAGTGGACTGAGCGCAGAGCAGCAGGCTGCCGCGCAAAAAATCCATAATGACTTTTACAACCAGACTAACGCCCTACGCCAACAACTGATGTCCAAACGCTATGAATACAACGCGCTGTTAGCGACGAATCCGCCGGATACCGCCAAAATCAATGCGGTGGCGAAAGAGATGGAATCCTTAAGACAGTCTCTGGATGAACAACGGGTGAAACGGGATGTTGCCATGGCTCAGGCCGGTGTCCCTGGCGGTATGGGGATGGGTTACGGCGGATGCAGTGGTCGTGGCGGCCACATGGGAATGGGACACTGGTAATGTTTTGCCTGATGGCGCGACGCTTATCAGGCCTACAGAATGTCTGATGTAGGCCGCCATCCGGCACCCATCAAAACGTTTTTTCTTTTGGCTGCCAGTGGCAGAAGTCGGAATTCGCCACCAGCAGAAGCTGTGACCCTTCGGGCGCCTCCAGCCATGCCACGCTGACGTCAACAGATGAATGGCTCTGGCGGCGCTCAATGTGACTCATCGCCCAGGCATCTAAATCCGGTTTAATCGTCTCGCCTTCGCAGGTGGTAACCGTACGTTCAGCGGCATGCCAGCGTCCCTGACGCAAGACCACCCGCCCCTGTCGCAATGCATCGCTGGTCAGGCGGATCTGCTCGGCACGGTAACGGTACAATTCGATTTGGTCGTTCGACAACTGCTGTTTATGACCATCGACTTCGCGCTGCATAAAGCTCAGTTCGCCGCGATCGTCAAAACGCACGCGGATATGCTCCGGCGGTTCGCCATAAATATTGAGTTCTATCAGTGAAAGGGAATCACCCTGCCAGCGGTACTCGCTGGTTGTGGTACTGCCATTACGCCACGGACTGAACACCGAAAGCATATGGACGCCGTCTGATGCGTCTTTACGCCAGATACGCACCGCACCCTGGTTGTCAGCAAACCCACTGGCGGTAAACGGCGGAAGAGAGGCGTTATGGCTACAGGCCGTTAGCAACAGCACGCCTGCTAACGTCAACGTGCGACGCCAGACAGACGAAAGGGGCGAAGCCGCCCCTTCATTAAAACTGTTCACAGCCACGCGGTCTTACTTAACTGCGTCTTTCAGTGCTTTACCAGAAACAAACGCCGGTACGTTAGCTGCGGCGATTTTGATTTCTTTACCGGTCTGCGGGTTGCGGCCAGTGCGCTCAGCACGGTGGTTCACTTTGAAGGTACCGAAACCAACCAGTTGTACAGCATCGCCTTCTTTCAGAGACTCAGTAATAGCAGCCAGAGTGGATTCCAGAGCAGCTTTAGCCTGGGTTTTGGACAGTTCTGCTTTGTCTGCAATTACATCAATCAGTTGAGTCTTGTTCATAAGTTATCCTTACAATGTGTTTATCGCTTGCTAAGCATCGAGTGCGACGGAAATGCCAGAAAAGCACTCTCCTGCATACACGCACCGATAGCCACTTTTTTTCGCCCTCCAAATGTAGACCAGACGGGGGGCGGAAGGGAAGCCTTCAGGTACGACAATTCAGAAGTTAAATCACGTTTTCGTGTCTTACTGCTGCAAATTTATACCGATATTGCTCTCGCCAGCCTCACGCAGGTCTGCTCTAAGCCCTTTTATCAGCTCAATGTCGCGTTCTTCACAGTCAGCTAAAAGTCGGAATATTTCCCACTGAATATCCCACTCTTGCTCCACCGCCGGGTTATCTTTGAGCTCTTCATCGCTCATTTCTCGACCTGCCTGGGTCATTTCCAGCATCGCAACCGTAGTGATGGACGTCTTGCTGACTTCAATGGCGTGTTCCAGCGTCTCACCGCTCAAACGGGAATGAACCAGCTCGCTTAACGCCACGCAGGCATCAATGGCCGGATAAACCCCATACAAGTCATAATCGTCTGCCGCCGGGATCGCTTCTTCAAACTTCTCCAGTTGGCTGTCGAAATTCACTTTCGCGTCTTTGACCGTCAGCGTTTCCCAGATCAGGTCCAGAATACGGCGGTACACCTGTCCGTCGCCAAACCCGGTCTGTTGGCAGAACATGGCATAGTTCGGGTACATGCGCTCACACAGGCAGGCCATAAACGTGACGTGCTGCCAGCTTTCCAGACGTTCCAGACGCAGATGAATCGGGTTTTGTAACATGATGAATTCTCGAATCAGAAATTAGCGGCAGTGTACCGCAATCAGGGCTGAATTTCCTGCCATCGCATAAATGCTGGACGTTCCGATGCCACCGCATCCGCCCAGCGGGTTGGCTCCGGCAGGCGGTAGCCTTTCATACAGCGCTGCACCCACGCCAGGGCACTGTCCAACCCGACACGATGGCCCGTAGCGATAAACAGCGGATTACAGCGCGCTTTGCTACGCCAGACCCATGCCAGTTGCTCACCTTTGTCCATCAGCGGCGCCAGTGCGCCAGGTTCAGCAGAGAGTGGTTCGAACTTGCCGCACAATCGTTTTTTCGCCACACCAATGGTCGGCACATCCACCAACAGTCCGAAATGGCTGGCCACGCCGAGACGGCGCGGATGGGAAATACCGTGACCATCCACAAAGAGCAAATCGGGTTTTTGCGAGAGTTGCTCCCACGCTGCCAGCAACGCGGGATATTCACGGAAGGAGAGAAAGCCGGGGATATAAGGCATGGTGGTGGCGATGCGCGCCACTTTGTATTCCACCAGTTCCAGCGAGGGATATTTCAGCAAAACCATCGCCGCCCGCGTCACCTCTCCGCCCTGTTCAAACCCCACGTCTGCCCCGCCGATCAGATCCGGCGGATCGTTATCAAGTTGATCCACGCGGATTACAGATGAGGCCAGTTCAAGTTGTTGAGCGCGTAGCGACGCGAGGTCCATATGGTCTCCTTAGCGGTGGTATTGCGCGGACAGCCGGTGCACCGCCTCCACAAAGGCGCCAGCATGTTCTGGCGGCACGTCCTGGTGGATGCCGTGACCGAGGTTAAAGACGTGGCCTTCCCCCTGGCCGAAACCAGAAAGTATAGACACCACTTCTTCTTCGATCCGCGCCGCAGGCGCATAGAGCATGGAAGGATCCATGTTGCCCTGTAAAGCGACCTTGTGTCCCACGCGACGACGTGCATCGGCAATATCGGTGGTCCAGTCGAGCCCGAGCGCATCGCAGCCGGTTTCCGCCATCGCTTCCAGCCACTGTCCGCCACCTTTAGTAAACAGCGTCACCGGCACGCGGCGACCGTCGTTCTCACGCAGCAGGCCATCAACGATTTTGTGCATGTAATACAGCGAGAACTGCTGATAATCGCGTCCGGTCAGCACGCCACCCCAGGTGTCGAAAATCATCACCGACTGCGCGCCCGCCTTGATTTGAGCATTCAGATACAGCGTGACGCTCTTCGCCAGCTTATCAAGTAGCGCATGCAGCGTTTTCGGGTCGGCATACATCATCTTTTTAATCACGGTAAAGGCTTTGCTGCTTCCACCTTCCACCATGTAGGTCGCCAGCGTCCACGGACTGCCGGAGAAGCCAATCAGCGGCACATCGCCTTTTAGCTCGCGACGAATCGTACGTACCGCGTTCATCACGTAGCCCAGTTCATCTTCCGGATCGGGAACCGGCAGCTTGTCGACATCGGCTTTGCAGGCGACCGGTGCAGTAAAACGCGGACCTTCGCCGGCTTCAAACCAGAGCCCCAGCCCCATCGCATCCGGAATGGTCAGGATATCCGAGAAGAGGATCGCCGCATCAAGCGGATAACGGCGCAGCGGCTGGAGCGTCACTTCGCAGGCCAGCTCGGCATTTTTGCACAGTGACATAAAATCGCCCGCCTCTGCGCGGGTGGCTTTATATTCCGGTAAATAGCGGCCCGCCTGGCGCATCATCCATACCGGGGTGACATCAACGGGCTGGCGCAGCAGCGCACGCAGATAACGATCGTTCTTCAGTTCGGTCATTTTTGCAGTTCCTTATTGCGTCAGGCCGTCAGTGTATCATGTCATTCATACTCAGCCCGACACATTGCCACGGTATCTTCGATCAGACGCCGTGCGACGGTGCCAGGCGGCGGCAGGAGTGGTAGATCATCGTAGCGATACCAGTTAGCCTCCAGCAACTCTTTCGGGTCGATGACAATCTCGCCGCTGTCATACTCCGCCATAAACGCAGTCATCAGCGACATCGGGAAAGGCCACGGCTGCGAGGTGATATAGCGCAGGTTTTTAATTTTAATGCCGCTCTCTTCCATCACCTCACGCGCCACCGCCTGTTCCAGGGTCTCGCCCACCTCAACAAATCCGGCAAGTACGGTATGTACGCCGTTACGATGGCGAACGTGTTGGGCAAGCAGGATCGAATCCTCACGGCGAATGGCGACGATAATGCAGGGGGCGATTTGCGGATAGTAACGTTCACGGCAGTGGGTACAGAGCATCGCCCACTCGGTTTTACTCGGATGCATCAGGTGCCCGCAGTAGCCACAGAATTTATGCGATCGATAAAACTCAGCCAGCTGTACCCCGCGCCCCGCCAGTTGAAACAGCCCCACATCCTGATCGATCACCTGACGAACCGATCCCATCTCGTGACGCCGATGCTGTTGCACCAGCCAGACGGGTTCGCCTTCCCACTCTCCGATTTGCAGCGCTGGCTGCCCGACAAGATCGAAAGTTGCCGCATCGCCGTGTGGCAATTCGCCATGAGGCAACCATAATTTTTGCTCATGGCTGACGATCCACCAGCCGTGATCTAATTTTTCAATTATACGATCCATAGCTCTTGCACTACCTTTGCTTCACTGGCATGTTGATAACATTATTTTTACAATTCCTGCGTGAGCAGTTTTTAAATCTACACTTGCGGAGTCAATCATGCTAAACCAGCTGGAAGACCTGACAGAGCGCGTCAGAGGAAGTAACAAACTGGTTGATCGCTGGCTACATGTACGTAAGCATCTGCTCGTGGCTTACTACAATCTGGTTGGCATTAAGCCTGGCAAAGAATCGTACATGCAACTGAATGAAAAAGCGCTGGATGATTTTTGTCAGAGCCTGGTCGACTACCTCTCCACCGGACACTTCAGTATTTATGAACGTATTCTGCATAAATTGGAAGGTAACGGGCAGCTTTTAAAAGCGACAAAAATTTGGCCGCTACTGGAAGCTAACACACAACGCATCATGGACTACTATGACTCCAGCCTGGAAACGGCGATTGATCATGATAACTGCCTGGAGTTTCAACAAGTTTTATCCGATCTCGGCGAAGCGCTGGAAGCCCGATTTGCGCTAGAAGATAAGCTGATCATGCTGGTCTTTGACGCCATGCATGACAATGCGGTTATCAAACGTCCTGCTTGAGTTCGGCGCACAGAACGCGTAGTTTACCCCTATTGCCTCTTATCAGAGGTTACATCTTGTCGGAGTGCCTGGTGTGAAAACACCGGCTGAGACCGTTAATTCGGGATCCGCGGAACCTGATCAGGTTAAAACCTGCGAAGGGAACAAGAGTAATTCTGCTTTATGCGTAAGCCTTAACGGGCGTCGCACACCTATTACTCATCCGTCGTCTGACAAGCCATCTCCTTACTTTTTTGGAATGAGCTATGTCTGCAACTACCCCTAAATTGTCCCGCCGCGAACAGCGCGCGCAAGCACAACACTTTATCGATACGCTGGAAGGCACAGCCTTCCCGAACTCAAAACGGATCTACATCACCGGTTCACAACACGATCTTCGCGTCCCGATGCGGGAAATTCAGCTTAGCCCGACGCTCATCGGCGGCAGCAAAGCGGAACCGCAGTTTGAAGAGAACGAAGCGATTCCGGTGTACGACACCTCCGGTCCGTATGGTGATCCGGATGTGGCAATTAACGTCCAGCAGGGGCTGACAAAGCTGCGCCAGCCGTGGATTGATGCGCGTAACGACAGCGAAGCCTTAACTGACCGCAGCTCTGTCTATACCAAAGAACGTCTGGCCGACGACGGTCTGGATGAACTGCGTTTCACCGGTTTGCTGACGCCAAAACGCGCGAAAGCAGGCAAATGCGTGACGCAACTGCACTACGCGCGCCAGGGTATCGTCACCCCGGAAATGGAGTTTATCGCCATTCGTGAAAACATGGGCCGTGAACGCATCCGCAGTGAAGTGTTACGCCAGCAGCATCCGGGTGAAGGATTTGGCGCACGCCTGCCGGAGAACATCACGCCGGAATTTGTGCGTGATGAAGTGGCCGCTGGACGAGCTATCATCCCCGCCAACATCAATCACCCGGAATCGGAACCGATGATTATCGGGCGTAATTTCCTGGTGAAGGTGAACGCCAATATCGGCAACTCTGCCGTCACCTCCTCCATCGAAGAAGAAGTGGAGAAACTGGTGTGGTCAACGCGCTGGGGAGCGGACACCGTAATGGACCTCTCCACCGGTCGCTATATCCATGAAACCCGCGAATGGATCCTGCGCAACAGCCCGGTACCGATCGGTACCGTTCCGATCTACCAGGCGCTGGAGAAGGTCAACGGGATCGCCGAAGATCTGACGTGGGAAGCCTTCCGCGATACGCTGCTGGAGCAGGCCGAACAGGGGGTGGACTACTTCACCATTCATGCCGGCGTACTGCTGCGCTATGTGCCGATGACCGCGAAACGCCTGACAGGGATTGTCTCGCGCGGAGGGTCCATTATGGCGAAATGGTGTCTCTCTCATCACAAAGAGAACTTCCTCTTCCAGCACTTCCGCGAGATTTGTGAAATCTGCGCTGCCTATGACGTGTCGCTGTCGCTCGGCGATGGCCTGCGTCCGGGTTCCCTTCAGGACGCCAACGACGAGGCACAGTTCTCAGAACTGCACACACTGGGCGAACTGACCAAAATCGCCTGGGAGTATGACGTGCAGGTGATGATTGAAGGTCCGGGCCATGTGCCGATGCAGATGATCCGTCGCAACATGACCGAAGAGCTGGAGCACTGTCATGAAGCGCCATTCTACACCTTAGGCCCGCTGACCACTGATATCGCACCGGGTTACGACCATTTCACCTCGGGAATTGGCGCAGCGATGATCGGCTGGTTTGGCTGCGCGATGCTCTGCTATGTCACCCCGAAAGAACACCTTGGCCTGCCAAACAAAGAAGATGTGAAACAGGGGCTGATTACCTACAAGATTGCCGCCCATGCCGCCGATCTGGCGAAAGGGCATCCGGGGGCGCAAATCCGTGATAACGCGATGTCCAAAGCGCGCTTTGAATTCCGCTGGGAAGACCAGTTTAATCTGGCGCTCGATCCGTTTACCGCCCGCGCTTACCACGATGAAACCCTGCCGCAGGAATCCGGCAAAGTCGCGCACTTCTGCTCCATGTGCGGCCCGAAATTCTGCTCAATGAAAATCAGTCAGGAAGTCCGTAACTACGCCGCCGCGCAGACCATCGAAGTGGGGATGGCGGATATGTCAGAAAACTTCCGCGCCAAAGGCGGAGAAATCTACCTCAAGCGGGAGGAAGTCTGATGATTCAACCCGATTTCCCAACGGTTCCTTTTCGCCTGGGCCTCTATCCGGTTGTCGACAGCGTAACGTGGATTGAACGCCTACTGGATGCGGGCGTGCGTACGCTCCAGTTGCGCATCAAAGATAAGCGTGATGAAGAGGTGGAAGCCGATGTGGTGGCCGCCATCAAACTGGGGCGGAAATACAACGCCCGTCTGTTTATTAACGATTACTGGCGGCTGGCGATCAAACACCGCGCCTATGGCGTGCATCTGGGTCAGGAAGATCTGGAAACCACCGAACTGAAGGCGATTCAGGCGGCGGGATTACGCCTGGGCGTCTCGACACACGACGATATGGAGATCGACGTAGCGCTGGCGGCACGTCCCTCCTACATCGCGCTGGGCCACGTTTTCCCGACGCAGACTAAGCAGATGCCGTCCGCGCCGCAAGGACTGGAACAACTCGCACGGCATATCAATCGTCTGAATGATTATCCTACCGTCGCCATTGGCGGTATCAGCCTGGAGCGCGCACCCGCCGTGCTGGCGACTGGTGTAGGGAGTATTGCGGTGGTCAGCGCCATTACCCAGGCCGAAGACTGGCGGGCGGCCACCGCGCAATTGCTGGCGATAGCAGGAGCAGGCGATGAATGACCGTGACTTTATGCGCTATAGCCGTCAGATCCTGCTGGGCGATATCGCCATTGACGGTCAGCAAAAGCTGCTTGCCAGCCGTGTGCTGATCGTCGGGCTGGGCGGATTAGGCTCACCGGCCGCGCTGTATCTGGCAGGAGCCGGTGTCGGCACGCTGGTGCTGGCTGACGACGATGAGGTTCATCTCAGCAACCTGCAGCGGCAGATCCTGTTCACCACGGATGATATTGCCCGCGCTAAATCGCAGGTTGCACAGCAGCGGCTGGCACGACTCAATCCGGATATCGAACTGCTCTCGCTGACGCAGCGTCTGAGTGGAGAGGCGCTCAGGCATGCAGTGGCGCAAGCGGATGTCGTGCTCGATTGCACCGACAACATGGCGACGCGTCAGGAAATTAACGCCGCCTGCGTGGCGCTCGATACCCCGCTGATCACCGCCAGCGCGGTCGGTTTTGGCGGCCAGTTGATGGTGTTGACGCCGCCCTGGTCACAAGGCTGCTATCGCTGCTTATGGCCGGATGACGCGGAACCCGAACGCAATTGCCGTACCGCAGGCGTTGTCGGCCCCGTCGTCGGGATGATGGGGACCCTGCAGGCACTCGAGGCAATCAAGCTCCTAAGCGGTATGGAGATACCCGGCGGCGAATTGCGCCTGTTTGACGGCAAAACCAGCCAGTGGCGCAGCCTGGCATTACGCCGCGCCAGCGGGTGCCCAGTGTGTGGAGGGCGACATGCGAATACAGTTCAATGATGAGCCAATGCAGTGTGCAGAAGGACTCTCCGTGCATACACTGCTGACGCAATTGAATCAGTTAAAACCCGGCGCCGCACTGGCGCTGAATCAACAGATCCTGCCCCGCGAGCAGTGGGAGCAGCACATCGTGCAGGAAGGCGACCAGATCCTGCTTTTTCAGGTTATCGCAGGGGGTTGAAATGTTACGAATTGCAGATAAAACATTTGATTCGCATCTGTTCACGGGCACGGGTAAGTTTGCATCACCAGCATTAATGATTGACGCGATCCGCGCCTCCGGTAGCCAACTGGTGACGCTGGCCATGAAGCGAGTGGATTTGCGCCAGCATAATGACGCCATCCTGGCTCCTCTTATCGACGCGGGCGTCACGCTGTTGCCCAACACCTCCGGGGCGAAAACGGCAGAAGAGGCAATCTTTGCCGCACAGCTTGCGCGCGAGGCGCTCGGTACCCATTGGCTGAAGCTGGAAATTCATCCCGATGCGCGCTGGTTGCTGCCGGACCCCATTGAAACGCTGAAAGCCGCCGAGGCACTGGTAAAACAAGGATTTGTGGTGCTGCCTTACTGCGGTGCGGATCCGGTGCTGTGTAAACGGCTGGAAGAGGTGGGCTGTGCGGCAGTGATGCCGCTCGGCGCGCCGATTGGCTCTAATCAGGGGCTGGAAACCCGGGCCATGCTGGAGATTATTATCCAGCAGTCCACCGTTCCGGTCGTGGTGGATGCCGGAATCGGCGTACCCAGCCACGCCACGCAGGCGCTGGAAATGGGCGCGGACGCCGTGCTGGTGAATACGGCGATTGCCGTGGCGGACGATCCGGTGATGATGGCCCGCGCTTTCCGTCTGGCGGTAGAAGCCGGCCTTCTGGCGCGTCAGGCAGGACCGGGTAGTCGCAGCCGTCAGGCGCAGGCCACCAGCCCACTGACCGGTTTTCTGGAGATCCCGGTATGAAAACGTTCACCGACCGCTGGCAGCAACTCGACTGGGACGACATCCGCCTGCGCATCAACAGCAAAACGTCCGCTGACGTTGAGCGGGCGCTAAATGCCCCCCACCCCAGCCGCGACGATATGATGGCACTGCTGTCACCTGCCGCGAGCGCATACCTTGAACCGCTGGCACAGCGGGCGCAGACGCTGACCCGCCAGCGCTTCGGCAATACGGTGAGTTTTTACGTCCCGCTGTATCTCTCCAATCTGTGCGCTAACGACTGTACCTACTGCGGTTTTTCGATGAGTAACCGCATCAAGCGCAAGACACTGAATGAAACGGACATTATCCGGGAGTGTGCGGCGATCCGCGAGCTGGGTTTCGAACATCTCCTGCTGGTCACCGGCGAGCATCAGGCAAAGGTGGGAATGGACTATTTCCGTCGCCACTTGCCCACCATTCGCCAGCAGTTTTCGTCATTACAGATGGAAGTTCAACCGTTAGCCGAGGCGGAATATGCCGAACTGAAAACGCTGGGACTCGACGGCGTGATGGTCTATCAGGAAACGTATCACGACGCGATGTACGCGCAGCACCATCTGAAAGGGAGAAAACAAGATTTCTTCTGGCGGCTGGAAACCCCGGACCGACTGGGGCGCGCCGGTATCGACAAAATCGGCCTCGGGGCGCTGATTGGTCTTTCCGACAACTGGCGGGTGGACTGCTATATGGTTGCAGAGCATTTGCTGTGGCTTCAGCAGCACTACTGGCAAAGCCGCTACTCGATTTCGTTCCCGCGCCTGCGTCCGTGCGCTGGCGGTATTGAGCCCGCCTCAATCATGGATGAGCGCCAACTGGTACAAACCATTTGCGCGTTCCGTCTGCTGGCACCGGAAATTGAGCTGTCGTTGTCGACGCGGGAGTCGCCCTGGTTTCGTGACCACGTGATCCCGCTGGCGATTAACAACGTCAGCGCGTTCTCGAAAACCCAGCCTGGCGGGTATGCGGACAATCATCCTGAACTGGAACAGTTTGCGCCACATGACAACCGCCGTCCCGAAACTGTCGCCGATGCGCTTGCCGCGCAGGGGCTTCAGCCGGTATGGAAAGACTGGGATGCGTATCTGGGGCGCGCTTCGCAAAGGCGATGAACCGTCTTGCAAACGGGTAACCATTTTACGAGCCGCGACGAAAGAGAGAAAATGAGAGGTTGTTGTTAGCCTCTCACTTTTTTAACGTATCACCGTCAGCCTTAACGCTGTCCAGGGCGAAGAGCTTCTTCCTCGTTTCGCCCTACCTTCACCGAAATCAGCGAGATAAAACACCAATTTCAGCCCAAAATGGCCACTGGGGTGTACACTTCTTAAGATAAATCACCTCGACTTATATCAGCGAGATTATAATTGCCTACATTCTTCCTGATATGCAGAGCCACATTGTTGGCTTCACTTCGCACTTCTCTTCGGGATTTACACTTTCTGGATAAGTACAGTAATGGCACGTCATAACAGAAAACTTTCATTCACGACGCCAATATTGGTGAGCTTTACGGGGATCATACTCAGCTTTTTATTGATCGCCATATTCATAACTTTTACGCAGAAGAATGATTTTCTTGAAGATTATCATGGTATTAATCGGAACTTCACCCATAACCTGGCGGTGAACTATACCGAGTCTTTGCTACGCGAAAATGATTATATCCTTGGTCGGGCGGCGACCTACTTTTCTCGTAATGACCACCTGAACGACACGGTTAACCTTGACCCGGAACAAGGTCTGAAAACCATCATGCAATTGCAGACGCTGATGCCCTCAGTCTCCTCGATCTCATTGGTAGATATAGAAGGCCATTACCTGCGCGCGCCCCAGGTGCTAAATACCGAACGCAGCACAACATTCGACGTGAAATCGCGTCCCTGGTTTATGGATCAGGCTGAAGCCAGTACCTTTAGCAACTATACCGCCCCCTACATTGACTATTTTACGCACCACCCTACGGTGACGATCTACAAACCGGTCATCTCTCCCGAAGGGAAAATGAAAGGTACGATTGCGTTTCATCTTGATCTGACGTCAATGGGTTACGCATTGCGCCAGATGGTGGCTCCCGTCCAGGGCGAGTTCTATGTGGTCGACCGTGATGGAAAAGTGGTACTGCATCCGGATACAGGCGCGCTGTTTAAACAGTATGTCAGTAAAAAAACCATGAGCCGGATGACCAGCGGTGAAGGACATCTGTACGACCCGGACACTCAGGACTGGTACTACTACTATTCGTTCACCAACCCGGACTGGTTTGTGATTTATCGGGTTTCAGATACAACCCTCGTCGATCTGACACGTCATGAGACCAACATTGTGGTCTGGGGATTTGCCCTTGCGGCGATCATCATTGCGCTGTTTGGTCTCTATCTTCGCCACGCTTCACGCACGGTGCTGATGAATATCATCAACGCAATCAAGACCGGCGATGTGAAACGCGCACCGCGCCTTGAAGCAATGCTGAGCAAAGCTATCGAGTCCAATAAGGAGCGCGAACTGGCTTACGTTCGACAGGCGACCATTGATGCCCTGACCGGTTGTAAAAACCGCCGCGCTTTTGACAGCGATATCGCCGCGCTGATGAACGATCACCAACCGTTCGTTCTGGCACTGGTGGATATTGATAATTTTAAATTTATCAATGATACCTGGGGACATTTGAATGGCGACATCGTCCTGCGTAACGTCGCGCGCGAAGGGATTCAGATCATGCAACCCGCCGCCGTTTCTGTCTATCGCTATGGCGGTGAGGAGTTTGCCGTGCTGTTCTCGGGTGAGCAATTGAACAACGCGCATACCCTACTGGAACGCTGGCGCATTGAGGTCGCGCAGCGCTCATGGCGTGAAGAGGGTCTGCACGTCACCTTTAGCGCCGGACTCGGGGAATGGAATCTGGAAGCGCAGGAACAGCTGATCATGCGTGTAGATGAAGCGCTATACAAAGCCAAACAGGAAGGAAAAAACCGGATTATTGTCGCGAATCGCTGATCATCCCCTCTCTGCAACGCCCGTTATGACGGGCTTTTTTTCATTTTGAGAAAAACCGCAACCGGTTTCATTATTTGTGCGATTTCTTTGTGATGCTTTACACACATTCGCGGTAAGGCGGTTGTTCTCATCACTCGGTCGGACTAAAGATGAAGTATCAATGGAACCGTGAGAGCGAACTATGAAGAATATCGTTTTATGCTGTGCCGCCGGTATGTCCACCAGCATGCTGGTACAACGAATGAAAGATGCCGCTCAGAAGAAAGGGATCGAAGTGACGATCAAGGCTGTGCCTGTCGCAGAGTTTAAAGAGAATATTGCCACGGCGGACATCGTTCTGTTGGGCCCGCAGGTCAAGTATGAGCAGGCAAAATTGCAGGCGCTGGCCGATCCGCTCGGTAAGAAAGTCGCCGTGATCGACATGATGGATTACGGCATGATGAAAGGCGATGCCGTGCTGGAAAAAGCCCTGAAGCTGATGGAGCCCTAACATGGAAGAGTTAGAAACCATCATTATGGAACTGCTGGTTAATGCCGGAGCCGCACGAAGCCAGGCATTGACCGCCCTGCAACTGGCTCGCAAAGGCGACTTTGCCGGTGCCGAACAGGCGATGGAAGAGTCACGCGATTACGTCAAACTGGCGCATAAAATCCAGACGCAACTGATCGGGATCGATGAAGGAACCGGTAAGCTGCCGGTGAATCTGATCACCGTCCACTCGCAGGACCATCTGATGAACGCGATGGTGATTCAGGATCTGGCAGGTGACATGATTGAACTGTATCGCCGAATCCCGCTGGCAAACTGATAAAAAAGCCTGGTGGCGCTACGCTTACCGGGCCTACAAAAACGCCATAAAAAAACCCGCCGAAGCGGGTTTTTTACTGTCAGGCAGTCAACGATTACTCGTTGTCAGAACCACCCAGACCTGCGTTCAGCAGTTCTGCCAGGCTGGCAGAGGCATCTTCTGCAGTCACCTGCGGTGCAGCCGGAAGTTCACCCGCAGCACGGCGACGCATACGATCCTGGTGGTACGCATAACCGGTACCCGCCGGGATCAGACGACCTACGATAACGTTCTCTTTCAGGCCACGCAGTTCGTCGCGTTTACCCGCAACGGCTGCTTCGGTCAGGACACGCGTGGTCTCCTGGAACGATGCGGCAGAGATGAACGACTCGGTTGCCAGAGACGCTTTGGTGATACCCAGCAGATCGCGGGAGAACGTGGCGCCCACTTTGCCGTTCGCTTCCAGTTCGCGGTTAGCGATCTTGACGCGGGAGTATTCAACCTGTTCGCCTTCCAGGAAGTCGGAGCTACCAGCGCTTTCGATGGTGGCTTTACGCAGCATCTGACGAACGATAACTTCGATGTGTTTATCGTTAATCTTAACGCCCTGCAGACGGTATACGTCCTGAACTTCGTTAACGATGTAACGAGTTACAGCATGAACACCACGCAGACGCAGAATGTCGTGCGGTGCTTCCGGACCGTCGGAAACCACGTCACCACGTTCTACACGTTCACCTTCGAACACGTTGAGCTGACGCCATTTCGGAATCATCTCTTCGTACGGATCGCTACCGTCTACCGGGGTGATAACCAGACGACGTTTCCCTTTGGTTTCTTTACCGAAGGAAATAATACCGCTGATTTCAGCCAGGATTGCCGGCTCTTTCGGACGACGTGCTTCGAACAGGTCCGCAACGCGCGGCAGACCACCGGTGATGTCCTTGGTACCGCCGGATTCCTGCGGAACACGCGCCAGGGTGTCACCAGAACTGATCTGTACGCCATCTTCCAACTGAACAATCGCTTTACCCGGCAGGAAGTACTGCGCAGGCATGTCGGTACCCGGGATCAGTACGTCGTTACCCTGAGCATCAACGATTTTCAGTGCAGGACGCAGATCTTTACCACCGGTAGTACGTTCTGCGGAATCCAGAACCACCAGAGAAGACAGACCGGTTAACTCGTCGGTCTGACGCGTAATGGTCTGGCCGTCGATCATGTCAGTGAAGCGGACAAAACCACTCACTTCCGTGATAACCGGCATAGTGTGCGGATCCCAGTTTGCTACGGTTTCACCGCCGGCAACCTGCTCACCATCACCTTTCGCCATCACAGAGCCGTAAGGCACTTTATAGCTTTCTTTGGTACGACCGAATTCGTCGATCAGTTTCAGCTCAGTGTTACGGGAGGTGATCACCAGTTTACCGCTGGAGTTCACAACCGACTTCGCATTGCTCAGACGGATGCTACCTTTGTTTTTCACCTGGATGCTGGATTCAGCAGCCGCACGAGATGCCGCACCACCGATGTGGAACGTACGCATCGTCAGCTGTGTACCCGGCTCACCGATGGACTGTGCCGCGATAACGCCGATAGCTTCACCTTTGTTGATGATGTGGCCACGCGCCAGGTCACGACCATAGCAGTGCGCACATACACCAAAGTCGGTGTCACAGGATACAACAGAGCGAACTTTCACAGAGTCAACGGAGTTTGCTTCCAGCAGATCACACCACTGTTCGTGCAGCAGCGTGTTGCGCGGAACCAGAATATCCGCCGTACCCGGCTTCAGAATGTCTTCTGCGGTTACACGACCCAGAACGCGATCGCGCAATGGCTCTTTAACATCACCACCCTCGATAACCGGGGTCATGGTGATACCTTCCAGCGTGCCGCAGTCGTCTTCGGTAACAACCAGATCCTGTGCAACGTCAACCAGACGACGCGTCAGGTAACCGGAGTTCGCTGTTTTCAGTGCGGTATCCGCCAGACCTTTACGCGCACCGTGCGTGGAGATGAAGTACTGGAGTACGTTCAGACCTTCACGGAAGTTCGCGGTGATCGGCGTTTCGATGATGGAGCCATCCGGCTTCGCCATCAGACCACGCATACCCGCCAGCTGACGAATCTGTGCAGCAGAACCACGCGCACCGGAATCGGCCATCATGTAGATGCTGTTGAAGGAAACCTGCTGCTCTTCCTGACCGTCACGGTTAATCACGGTTTCGGTTTGCAGGTTATCCATCATCGCTTTGGAAACGCGATCGTTCGCCGCAGCCCAGATATCGATCACTTTGTTGTAACGTTCGCCGGCGGTAACCAGACCAGACTGGAACTGTTCCTGGATCTCAGCCACTTCAGCTTCCGCTTCAGAGATGATCTCGTGTTTTTTCTCCGGGATGACCATGTCATCGATACCAACGGATGCACCTGAACGCGCTGCATAAGCAAAGCCGGTGTACATCGTCTGGTCCGCAAAAATAACGGTCGGTTTCAGGCCCAGAATACGGTAGCAAGTGTTCAGCATCTTGGAGATGGCTTTCTTGCCCAGCGCCTGGTTGACGATGGAGAAAGGCAGACCTTTCGGTACGATCATCCACAGGATTGCACGACCTACCGTCGTATCAATCAGGCTGGTTTTCGCAACGAACTCGCCGTTAGCATCTTTTTCGTATTCGGTGATACGCACTTTAACGCGCGCATGCAGAGAGGCCAGGCCAGCGCGATAAATACGCTCAGCTTCTTTCGGGCCAGTCAGCACCATGCCTTCGCCTTTGGCGTTAACACAGTCACGGGTCATGTAGTACAGACCCAGTACAACGTCCTGAGACGGAACGATGATAGGTTCGCCGTTCGCCGGGGACAGGATGTTGTTGGTAGACATCATCAGCGCACGCGCTTCGAGCTGGGCTTCCAGCGTCAGCGGTACGTGAACAGCCATCTGGTCACCATCGAAGTCGGCGTTATAGGCCGCACAAACCAGCGGGTGCAGCTGGATAGCTTTACCTTCGATAAGAACAGGTTCAAACGCCTGGATACCCAGACGGTGCAGTGTTGGTGCACGGTTCAGCAGTACCGGGTGTTCGCGGATAACTTCGTCCAGGATATCCCAAACGACAGCTTCTTCACGCTCAACCATTTTCTTCGCGGCTTTGATGGTGGTGGCGAGGCCACGCAGTTCCAGCTTGCCGTAGATGAACGGTTTGAACAGCTCCAGTGCCATTTTCTTCGGCAGACCGCACTGATGCAGACGCAGGTATGGACCTACGGTGATAACAGAACGACCGGAGTAGTCAACACGCTTACCGAGCAGGTTCTGACGGAAACGACCCTGCTTACCTTTGATCATGTCGGCCAAAGATTTCAGAGGACGTTTGTTAGAACCAGTGATCGCACGACCGCGACGACCGTTATCCAGCAGGGCGTCAACCGCTTCCTGCAGCATACGTTTTTCGTTGCGTACGATGATATCCGGCGCAGCCAGATCCAGCAGACGTTTCAGACGGTTGTTACGGTTGATCACGCGACGATACAGATCGTTTAGATCCGACGTGGCGAAACGACCACCATCCAGCGGAACCAGCGGACGCAGATCTGGCGGCAGAACCGGCAGAACGGTCAGGATCATCCACTCCGGCTTATTGCCAGACTGAACGAACGCTTCCAGCAGCTTGATACGCTTGGTCAGCTTCTTACGTTTGGTTTCGGAGTTGGTTTCGTTCAGCTCTTCACGCAGAGTTTCACACTCTTGCTCCAGATCCATGCTCTTCAGCAAGGCCTGGATCGCTTCCGCACCCATCTTCGCGTCAAATTCGTCACCGAACTCTTCCAGCGCATCCAGATACTGTTCTTCAGTCAGGATCTGCTGGCGTTCCAGATTGGTCATACCGCCTTCGATAACCACATAGGATTCGAAGTACAGTACGCGTTCGATATCGCGCAGCGGCATATCGAGCAGCAGGCCGATACGGGACGGCAGAGATTTCAGGAACCAGATGTGAGCAGTCGGGGACGCCAGCTCGATGTGGCCCATACGCTCACGGCGTACTTTAGTCTGGGTCACTTCAACGCCGCACTTCTCACAGATCACACCGCGGTGTTTCAGGCGCTTGTACTTACCGCACAGGCACTCATAGTCTTTTACCGGCCCAAAGATACGGGCGCAGAAAAGGCCGTCACGCTCAGGTTTGAACGTACGGTAGTTAATGGTTTCCGGCTTCTTAACTTCACCGAAAGACCATGAACGGATCATGTCTGGCGAAGCCAGAGCAATTTTGATCGCATCAAACTCTTCGGTTTTAGTTTGCGCTTTCAGAAACTTTAATAAGTCTTTCACGGATTTGCTCCCGTCGGAGTTAGCACATTCCGCTGCCGGGTGTTATTCCGGCAGCAGTGACCTGTTTGAGCGAGAATTACTCGTCTTCCAGTTCGATGTTGATACCCAGCGAACGAATCTCTTTCAACAGTACGTTGAAGGATTCCGGCATGCCCGGTTCCATCTGATGGTTGCCATCTACGATGTTCTTATACATCTTAGTGCGGCCGTTCACGTCATCAGACTTAACGGTGAGCATTTCCTGCAGGGTGTATGCCGCGCCGTATGCTTCCAGCGCCCATACTTCCATCTCCCCGAAGCGCTGACCACCGAACTGCGCCTTACCACCCAGCGGCTGCTGAGTAACCAGGCTGTAGGAACCGGTGGAACGAGCGTGCATCTTATCGTCGACCAGGTGGTTCAGTTTCAGCATGTACATGTAACCTACAGTTACCGGACGCTCGAACTGCTCACCCGTACGGCCGTCGAACAGCGTGATCTGACCGGAAGTCGGCAGGTCACCCAGTTTCAGCAGCTCTTTAATTTCCGCTTCTTTCGCACCGTCGAACACCGGCGTTGCGATTGGCATACCTTTGCGCAGGTTTTCAGCCAGACGCAGAACTTCTTCATCGCTGAAGGTATTCAGGTCAACTTTCTGACGAACATCAGCGCCCAGATCGTACGCACGCTGGATGAACTCGCGCAGTTTCGCGACTTCCTGCTGCTGTTTCAGCATGGCGTTGATCTTATCGCCGATACCTTTCGCAGCCATACCCAGGTGGGTTTCCAGAATCTGACCGATGTTCATACGAGACGGTACGCCCAGCGGGTTCAGTACGATATCTACCGGCGTACCGTTAGCATCGTGCGGCATATCTTCGATCGGGTTGATCTTAGAAATGACACCCTTGTTACCGTGACGACCTGCCATCTTGTCACCAGGCTGGATACGGCGTTTAACGGCCAGATAGACCTTAACAATCTTCAGCACGCCCGGTGCCAGATCGTCGCCTTGGGTGATTTTGCGGCGTTTCGCTTCGAGTTTTTTCTCGAACTCGTGTTTCAGTTCGTCGTACTGCTCAGCCAGCTGTTCCAGCTGATTTTGTTTCTCTTCATCGGTCAGGCCGAGTTCCAGCCAGCGATCGCGAGGCAGTTTGTCGAGCTTCTCAGCTTCAACACCACCGGCAACCAGCACAGCATAGATACGGCTGAACAGGCCAGCTTCGAGGATCTGCAGTTCTTCAGACAGGTCTTTCTTCGCCTGCTTCAGCTGCATCTCTTCGATTTCCAGCGCACGTTTGTCTTTTTCTACGCCATCGCGAGTAAAGACCTGAACGTCGATAACCGTACCGGAAACACCGTTTGGTACGCGCAGAGAAGAGTCTTTAACGTCAGACGCTTTCTCACCGAAGATCGCACGCAGCAGTTTTTCTTCTGGCGTCAGCTGGGTTTCACCTTTCGGCGTTACCTTACCCACCAGAATGTCGCCGCCGGTCACTTCCGCACCGATGTAAACGATACCGGATTCATCCAGTTTGGAGAGCGCAGCTTCACCCACGTTCGGGATGTCAGCGGTGATCTCTTCCGGCCCCAGCTTGGTGTCACGGGACACGCACGCCAGTTCCTGAATGTGGATGGTGGTGAAACGGTCTTCCTGGACAACACGCTCGGAAACGAGGATGGAGTCTTCGAAGTTGTAACCGTTCCACGGCATGAACGCGACGCGCATGTTCTGACCGAGCGCCAGTTCACCGAGGTCGGTGGACGGACCGTCTGCAAGTACATCACCACGTTCAACCGGCTCGCCCAGAGAGACACACGGCATCTGGTTGATACAGGTGTTCTGGTTAGAACGGGTGTATTTGGTCAGGTTGTAGATGTCGATACCCGCTTCGCCCGGGTACATCTCGTCTTCGTTAACTTTGATAACGATACGGGAAGCATCCACGTACTGAACGGTACCGCCACGTTTAGCCACCGCAGTAACACCGGAGTCAACGGCAACAGCACGTTCCATACCGGTACCTACCAGCGGCTTATCAGCGCGCAGAGTCGGAACCGCCTGACGTTGCATGTTCGCACCCATCAATGCACGGTTGGCGTCATCGTGTTCCAGGAACGGGATCAGGGACGCACCGACGGAAACCACCTGCTGAGTGGAAACGTCCATGTAGTCAACCTGGTCACGGCTGAACAGGCTGGATTCACCTTTGCTACGGCAGGTCACCAGATCTTCTACGAAGTGGCCATCGTCATCCAGGTTCGAGTTCGCCTGAGCGATAACGAAGTTACCTTCTTCAATAGCAGACAGGTAATGAATCTCATCTGTCACAACGCCATCAACCACGCGACGATACGGCGTCTCGAGGAAGCCATATTCGTTAGTCTGTGCGTACACGGACAGGGAGTTGATCAGACCGATGTTCGGACCTTCAGGCGTTTCGATTGGACATACGCGACCATAGTGCGTCGGGTGTACGTCTCGAACTTCAAAGCCAGCACGCTCACGCGTCAGACCGCCTGGGCCGAGGGCAGAGATACGACGTTTGTGCGTAATCTCAGACAGCGGGTTGTTCTGGTCCATAAACTGAGACAGCTGGCTGGAACCGAAGAACTCTTTCACTGCTGCAGAAATCGGTTTGGCGTTGATCATGTCCTGAGGCATCAGGGTATCCAGATCGCCCAGAGACAGACGCTCTTTCACCGCACGCTCAACACGTACCAGGCCAACGCGGAATTGGTTTTCCGCCATTTCGCCTACGGAACGGATACGACGGTTGCCGAGGTGGTCGATATCATCGACTTCGCCTTTACCGTTACGGATATCGATGAGCTTCTTCATCACTTCGATGATGTCGTCTTTGCTCAGGATACCGGAACCTTCGATTTCGTCGCGCAGCAGAGAACGGTTGAACTTCATACGACCGACCGCAGACAGGTCATAACGGTCTTCAGAGAAGAACAGGTTCTCAAACAGGCTTTCAGCCGCTTCACGTGTCGGCGGCTCACCCGGGCGCATCATGCGGTAGATTTCTACCAGCGCGCTCAGACGATCGTTAGTTGGGTCGACGCGTACGGTTTCAGAAATGTACGGGCCGTGATCCAGATCGTTGGTGAACAGGGTTTCGATACGTTTGTGGCCAGACTGGCTCAGCTTAGCCAGCAGATCCAGGCTCAGCTCCATGTTCGCCGGGCAGATCAGCTCGCCAGTGGATTCGTCAACGTAATCTTTCGCAGCCACTTTGCCCGCAATGTACTCAACCGGAACTTCGATATGTTTGATATCGTCTTTTTCCAGTTGGCGGATGTGACGCGCAGTGATGCGGCGGCCTTTTTCAACGTAGATTTTACCGTTCGCTTCGATATCGAAGGAGGCGGTTTCACCACGCAGACGTTCAGGCACCAGCTCCATCTGCAGCTTGTTGTCGCGAATCTCGAAAATCACTTTTTCGAAGAACAGATCCAGGATCTGCTCAGTGGTGTAGTTCAGCGCACGCAGAATAATGGTCGCAGGCAGTTTACGGCGACGGTCGATACGTACGAACAGGTTGTCCTTCGGATCGAATTCGAAGTCCAGCCAGGAACCACGGTAAGGAATGATGCGCGCGTTATACAGCACTTTACCCGAAGAGTGGGTTTTACCTTTGTCGGAGTCAAAGAAGACGCCCGGACTACGGTGCAGCTGAGAAACGATAACACGCTCAGTACCGTTGATAACAAAGGTACCGTTGTCGGTCATGAGCGGAATTTCGCCCATGTAGACTTCTTGTTCTTTAATGTCTTTAACGGTGCCTTCCGGCGCTTCGCGCTCGTAGATCACCAGACGCAGTTTTACGCGCAGCGGTGCGGAATAGGTCACGCCACGGATCTGACATTCCTGAACGTCAAACACCGGTTCGCCAAGACGGTAGCTGACGTATTGCAGCTCGGAATTACCGCTATAGCTCTGAATCGGGAATACGGAACGGAAGGCGGCTTCCAGACCATACTGCCCCTCAGGATCTTGCTCGATAAACTTCTGAAACGAGTCAAGCTGGATAGAAAGGAGATAAGGCACATCCAGAACTTGTGGACGTTTACCAAAATCCTTACGAATACGTTTTTTCTCGGTATAGGAGTAAACCATAGGGTTCCTCAGCTCGCTGACAAGTCGACCCATCTGTCCATTGAGCGGACAGTTTGTGCAACACTATTTTGTTGACCGGAAAATCGAATACTTTCCGCAATGCCTGTTGCTATCACGCTTAAACCATTTCATTGCGATTTACACAGAACGGACGCTCTGTCGCAGTATATTAAGTCGTCGATAGAAACAAGCATTGAAAGGCACAGCAGTAGTCAAACAGTGTGAAACGCTACTGGCGCCTTACAGCGCAAAAAGGCTGGTGACCAAAAAGTCACCAGCCATCAGCCTAATTTCTCAGGCTGCAACCGGAAGGGTTGGCTTATTTAACTTCAACTTCAGCGCCAGCTTCTTCCAGAGATTTTTTCAGTGCTTCTGCGTCATCTTTGCTCACGCCTTCTTTCAGAGCGGCCGGAGCAGATTCTACCAGGTCTTTAGCTTCTTTCAGACCCAGGCCAGTTGCGCCACGTACTGCTTTGATTACAGCAACTTTGTTAGCGCCAGCAGCTTTCAGAATTACGTCGAATTCAGTTTTTTCTTCAGCAGCTTCAACCGGGCCAGCAGCTACAGCAACAGCAGCAGCAGCGGAAACACCGAATTTTTCTTCCATTGCAGAGATCAGTTCTACAACGTCCATTACGGACATAGCGGATACTGCTTCAATGATTTGATCTTTAGTGATAGACATTTAAATTGTTCCTGAATATCAGAATAAGTTTATACGTAAGCAGATGCTTTAAAAAGATAACTGCGATTAAGCAGCTTCTTTCGCATCGCGTACAGCAGCCAGAGTACGAACCAGTTTGCCAGCCGAAGCTTCTTTCATGGTTGCCATCAGGCGTGCAATTGCTTCTTCGTAGGTCGGCAGAGTTGCCAGGCGGTCGATCTGAGACGCCGGGATCAGCTCACCTTCAAAGGCAGCGGCTTTGACCTCAAATTTTGCATTCGCTTTCGCGAACTCTTTGAACAGACGAGCAGCAGCGCCCGGGTGTTCCATAGAGTATGCAATCAGGGTCGGACCAACAAACGTGTCTTTCAGGCACTCGAACGGAGAACCTTCAACAGCACGACGCAGCAGGGTGTTACGAACAACACGCATGTAAACGCCAGCTTCACGACCTGCTTTACGCAGTTCAGTCATTTTATCTACAGTCACGCCACGGGAATCCGCAACTACTGCAGACAGCGCGCCTTTGGCTACTTCGCTGACTTCAGCAACAATCGCTTGTTTGTCTTGAAGATTTAAAGCCATTAGCTTTGCTCCTGGATGTTTGCCGGAACTCATGTTCCGGAACTCACTTCACTCTTTCCAACGAAAAGAGCGTCTTAATACGGTGAGCAGAAACAAGCCAGAGTATCCAAAAATAATCTTAGCGTTCTGTCACCGTCTACGCAGGGGATTAAGTTTCTTACGAAACACCTGCGGTCTTCGACGGAGGCCTGGATTAGGCCAGGCTCCAACGAACAAATCTGTTCTATGCTTCGTCTTTCGAACCGCAATTCAAATGACTTGCAGAGTGTCTGTCTCTTTCAACAGAAACGTGGGGGTAGAATTGTAGACAAATCCACCGCCCACGTAAAGCTAATCTTAGTTCGCAGAAGCGCTCAGACCAGCCTGATCAACGGCAACACCAGCACCCATGGTGGTGGAGATGCTGATTTTCTTGATGTACACGCCTTTCGCCTGAGTCGGTTTTGCTTTCTTCAGCGCAACCAGCAGAGCTTCCAGGTTTTCTTTCAGTTTGTCAGCGTCAAAATCCACTTTACCGATGGTAGTGTGGATGATGCCGTTTTTGTCGTTACGGTAACGAACCTGACCCGCTTTAGCGTTCTTAACTGCTTCAGCAACGTTCGGCGTTACGGTACCCACTTTCGGGTTTGGCATCAGGCCACGCGGACCCAGAACCTGGCCCAGTTGGCCAACAACGCGCATTGCATCCGGAGAAGCAATAACCACGTCAAAGTTCATTTCGCCTTTCTTGATCTGCTCAGCCAGATCTTCCATACCTACCAGTTCAGCGCCAGCAGCTTTAGCAGCTTCAGCGTTTGCACCCTGGGTAAATACAGCTACGCGAACGGAACGGCCAGTACCGTGCGGCAGTACAGTTGCACCACGTACGTTCTGGTCAGATTTACGCGCATCGATGCCGAGGTTAACGGCAACGTCTACGCTTTCAACGAACTTAGCGGTAGCCAGTTCTTTCAGCAGAGAGATAGCTTCGTTGATGTCGTACTGTTTGGTCGCATCAACTTTCTCACGGATCACACGCATGCGCTTGGTCAGTTTAGCCATTTCTTAGTCCTCCACTACCAGGCCCATGGAACGTGCAGTACCTTCAATGGAGCGAGTCATCGCTTCAATGTCGGCACCAGTCATGTCGGCAGCTTTGGTCTGCGCGATTTCCTGCAGCTGAGCGCGGGAAATTTTACCTACTTTGTCTTTGTTCGGCTTACCGGAACCAGACTTAATACCAGCCGCTTTCTTCAGCAGAACGGCTGCCGGAGGCGTTTTGGTAATGAAGGTGAAAGAACGGTCAGCGTAAACGGTGATAACAACCGGAATTGGCAGACCTTTTTCGATGGAATCAGTCTTAGCGTTGAACGCTTTGCAGAATTCCATGATGTTAACACCCTGTTGACCCAGAGCAGGACCAACCGGCGGACTCGGGTTTGCCATACCAGCTGCAACCTGCAGCTTGACGTAGGCTTGGACTTTCTTAGCCATTCTCAATTTCCTCTGTTGGGTGATAGCGCCTCAGAGAGGCTCCCCGTGATATAAAAATTCGTTCTACGGGCCAGGCCCATAAAAACAAAAGGCGCGAAATTGTATTCCAATCTCACGCCTTGTGCAACGATTAAATCGCCGCTTTTTTGATCGTTACTTAGGCTTTTTCAACCTGTGCAAAGTCCAGCTCTACCGGGGTCGCACGACCGAAGATAGAAACGGATACTTTCAGGCGGGACTTCTCATAGTCCACTTCTTCAACGACGCCATTAAAGTCAGCAAACGGACCATCGTTGACACGCACCATCTCACCCGGTTCAAACAACGTTTTCGGCCGCGGCTTATCACCCACCTGCTGCAGGCGATTCATAATCGCATCAACCTCTTTGTCGCTGATCGGCGCCGGACGGTCAGATGTACCGCCGATAAAGCCCATCACACGCGGTACGCTACGCACCAGGTGCCAGCTCGCGTCATTCATGACCATCTGGACCAGCACATAACCCGGGAAGAATTTACGCTCGCTCTTACGGCGCTGACCACCACGGATTTCAACCACTTCTTCGGTCGGCACCATGACTTCGCCAAACAACTCTTCCATATTGTGTAATTTGATATGCTCACGCAGCGATGTTGCTACGCGGCCTTCAAAACCGGAAAACGCCTGAACGACGTACCAGCGCTTTTTAGGAGCTTCAGACATCTCAGAACCTCAGGCCAGTGATAAAGGAAACCAGGCGAACCAGAATACCATCCAGTCCCCACAGGATCAGTGACATTACTGCGGTAACCGCAGCCACAATCAACGTGGTGTGCAATGTTTCCTGGCGAGTCGGCCAAATGACCTTACGTACTTCAGTACGCGCTTCGCGGGCAAAAGCAACGGTAGCTTTACCTTTTGTCGTCAACAGCGCGACACCACCCGCTGCAGCAATCAGAATTACTACGGCCAGCGCACGCAGCGGCAGCATCATGTCACGATAAAGATAGTTGCCAACAATTGCCACGAGCAGCAATGCCACAACCACGATCCACTTTATCGCTTCCAGGCCACGCCCGCTCCCTTGAGCTTCGGTATTCGCACTCATAAACCAACCTGTCAGAAGTATTCTACAAATAATTTCACCCCGCGAATGCGAGGCTAACCAGTCAACCTTGTGCCGAAATGCATTGGGGGCATTCCGGGCTCAACGCCCTCTTCAGAGCCTGTCTCAGCAATGATTATGACAAATAAAATCACTGATGAGCCAGGTTCTGGTTCGAAAGCGTGCAAAAAGGGCATCAAATGATGCCCTTTTAATGCGCATTGCGTCAAATGTTATCAGCGATTAGCTGAGAACTTTAGCAACAACGCCTGCGCCTACCGTACGGCCGCCTTCACGGATTGCGAAACGCAGACCGTCGTCCATCGCGATCGGGTGGATCAGGGTAACAACCATTTTGATGTTGTCGCCCGGCATTACCATCTCAACGCCTTCCGGCAGTTCGATGGTGCCAGTCACGTCAGTTGTACGGAAGTAGAACTGCGGACGGTAGCCTTTGAAGAACGGAGTATGACGGCCGCCTTCGTCTTTGGACAGGATGTACACTTCGGATTCGAACATCGTGTGCGGCTTGATAGTGCCCGGCTTAGCCAGTACCTGACCACGTTCGATTTCTTCACGTTTGATACCACGCAGCAGAACACCAACGTTCTCACCCGCACGGCCTTCGTCCAGCAGTTTGCGGAACATTTCAACGCCAGTACAGGTAGACTTGGCAGTCTCTTTGATACCAACGATTTCAACTTCTTCGCCCACTTTGATGATACCGCGTTCTACACGACCGGTAACAACGGTACCACGACCGGAGATGGAGAATACGTCTTCGATCGGCAGCAGGAACGGCTTGTCAATCGCACGCTCTGGTTCCGGGATGTAAGAATCCAGGAAGCCAGCCAGTTCGATGATTTTCGCTTCCCACTCTGCGTCGCCTTCCAGCGCTTTCAGAGCAGAACCACGAACGATCGGGGTGTCGTCGCCCGGGAAATCGTACTGAGACAGAAGTTCACGAACTTCCATTTCTACCAGTTCCAGCAGCTCTTCGTCATCAACCATGTCGCATTTGTTCAGGAACACGATGATGTACGGAACGCCTACCTGACGACCCAGCAGGATGTGCTCACGAGTCTGCGGCATCGGGCCGTCAGTCGCAGCAACAACCAGGATCGCGCCGTCCATCTGCGCAGCACCGGTGATCATGTTTTTAACATAGTCGGCGTGGCCCGGGCAGTCTACGTGTGCGTAGTGGCGAGTCGGGGTGTCATATTCAACGTGAGAAGTGTTGATGGTGATACCACGAGCTTTTTCTTCCGGCGCGTTATCGATCTGATCGAATGCGCGAGCAGCACCGCCGTAGGTTTTAGCCAGTACGGTAGTGATGGCAGCGGTCAGCGTTGTTTTACCATGGTCAACGTGGCCGATAGTACCGACGTTAACGTGCGGTTTTGTACGTTCAAACTTTTCTTTAGACATCGATTGTCCCTCTAAGACACGGATAAATCGGTGATATCACCACATCAACCAGGCGATATGCCTGAACTGTTGAATCATTGAGTCGTTACAGAGAAAACACGGGGAGGAGAAGTGAAGTGGTGCTGATACCCAGAGTCGAACTGGGGACCTCACCCTTACCAAGGGTGCGCTCTACCAACTGAGCCATATCAGCACGTCTGGAGCGGGCAGCGGGAATCGAACCCGCATCATCAGCTTGGAAGGCTGAGGTAATAGCCATTATACGATGCCCGCATCCTGAAACTCGGCTACCCAGTTCTTTCTGTAACAAAAAAAGAGACAAGTCTCTTTTCTCATTCGAGCCGATTATTTTCGTAACCAGCTCAGACAGCAATTGCTGCCAGAAAGTGGTGGTGGGGGAAGGATTCGAACCTTCGAAGTCTGTGACGGCAGATTTACAGTCTGCTCCCTTTGGCCGCTCGGGAACCCCACCGGACTTGATGGTGCCGACTACCGGAATCGAACTGGTGACCTACTGATTACAAGTCAGTTGCTCTACCTACTGAGCTAAGTCGGCATCAAGTAGCGCGCATTCTATGGAGACCTGCGTGCTCATGCAACTAAAAAATTGCATAAAATGTTCTATCGCTCACATTTTGCACTATACGACCAAAAAATGGCGTATTTTCAGTCAGCTTAGCATAAAATTTCGACATTATCTGGCAGTCCATTTCCTCCCACCTGCATCGGGTGGTACTTCAACGCACCAAATCATCGCCTGTACATCTGGAATATCCGTCACATTGCGTTTCAGGGAATGACGTTCAGAAGAGATTTTTTCTTATTATTCCCCCCCATCTGGTGTTACCCTCCTGCCCATTGTCCAAATTAACTGAAATGCGACGTGCCATTGCATGCCGGGGATGACGCGCTTTTTATCACTGCCCTGATGGTGTAATGACAGCCAGAAACATGCTTATGAGTATAAAAGAGCAAACGTTAATGACGCCTTACCTACAGT
This sequence comes from Citrobacter sp. CFNIH10, assembly GCF_002934585.1. NCBI lineage: Bacteria > Pseudomonadati > Pseudomonadota > Gammaproteobacteria > Enterobacterales > Enterobacteriaceae > Citrobacter > Citrobacter sp. CFNIH10. The sequence continues at coordinate 1,624,904 of NZ_CP026216.1, read as the reverse complement.
TTGACCGCAACCAGTGGGCTGCGCTTCGTGATTCCGTGCCGATGACCCTCACTGAAGAAGAGATCGCACGGTTAAAAGGGATTAATGAAGATTTATCGCTGGAAGAAGTTGCAGAGATCTATTTGCCCTTGTCGCGTTTGCTTAACTTCTATATCAGCTCGAACCTGCGTCGTCAGGCTGTTCTCGAACAGTTTCTGGGCACGAACGGTGAGCGTATCCCTTATATCATCAGTATTGCTGGCAGCGTAGCGGTGGGGAAAAGTACCACTGCGCGTGTATTACAGGCGTTACTGAGCCGTTGGCCAGAACATCGTCGCGTTGAACTGATCACCACGGATGGTTTTCTTCATCCAAACCAGGTATTAAAAGACCGTGGGTTAATGAAGAAGAAAGGTTTTCCGGAATCGTATGACATGCATCGTCTGGTCAAGTTTGTCTCCGATCTCAAATCCGGCGTGCCAAACGTAACCGCTCCGGTTTATTCGCATCTGATTTATGATGTGATCCCTGATGGGGATAAAACCGTGGCCCAACCCGATATATTAATTCTCGAAGGACTCAATGTTCTGCAGAGCGGGATGGACTATCCACACGACCCTCATCATGTATTTGTTTCGGACTTCGTCGACTTCTCTATTTATGTTGATGCACCGGAAGAGTTACTGCAGACATGGTATATCAATCGTTTTCTTAAATTCCGCGAGGGGGCGTTTACCGACCCTGACTCTTATTTCCATAACTACGCGAAACTGACGAAAGAGGAGGCGATCAATACGGCCACCTCATTATGGAAAGAAATTAACTGGCTGAATTTAAAACAAAATATTCTACCCACGCGTGAGCGCGCGAGTCTGATTATGACCAAGAGCGCCAATCATGCCGTCGAGCAGGTTCGCCTGCGAAAATAATTAAAAAGGGAGCTTTCGCTCCCTTTTTAATTATTCAGCGCTTCTCAGGGAGATTTCTCCCCCAACCCACGGTTTTATAATACCATCCTGTTCCAGAAGTAATGCGCCCTGCGCATCGATACCTCGTGAAATACCGTATATTTCTTTGTCACCGATAATCAGTTTAACCTGGCGATTGATAAAGTTATCCAGCTTTTCCCAACGGGAAAGATAAGGAGCCAGTCCTTCTTGCTCAAATAACTCCAGCGCGGTACGTAATTCACGAATGAGCCTTGCCGCCAGCGTATTGCGATCGAGCGTAATCCCAGCTTCCTGCAACGTAATCCATCCCTGATTCACCACGCCTTCTTCCACACGGCGCATTGCCATGTTAATGCCGGCGCCGATGACGATCTGCGCAGCATCGCCCGTCTTACCCGTTAACTCAACCAGGATCCCCGCCAGTTTGCGATCCAACAGGTAGAGATCGTTAGGCCACTTCACCCGTACCTTGTCCGCACCCAGATCACGCAGAACCTCAGCCATTACGATACCGATCACCAGGCTTAAGCCGATCGCGGCGGCCGGCCCCTGCTCCAGACGCCAGAACATTGAAAGATAAAGGTTTGCGCCAAAGGGGGAAAACCACTTACGTCCACGACGTCCACGACCTGCCTGTTGGTATTCCGCCACGCAGGCATCGCCAGACTGCAATAGATCGATGCGGTCCAGCAGGTACTGATTGGTGGAATCAATAACCGGCAGCACAGCCACCGTGCCGCAATCCAACTGACTGTAGATGCGGTCAGAATCCAGCAACTGAATCGGCTCCGGTAAACTGTATCCTTTGCCTGGCACGGTAAAGACATCAACTCCCCAGTCACGTAGAGTCTGGATATGTTTATTGATGGCCGCCCGGCTCATCCCCAACTGTTCACCCAGTTGCTCACCGGAATGAAACTCGCCATCGGCCAGTAAGGAGATAAGCATCAGAGGAACGGTATTATCCTTCATGCAATGATCTCCACAGCATTGACTTCGCCACTCTGCCCGATGAAGCGTACTTCAGGCTCCAGCCAGACGTTAAATTTCTCACCGACTTTCGCACGCACCAGGTGCGCGAGATTGACCACATCTTCGCTTGTCGCGTTAGCCGCGTTAATAAGTACAAGCGCCTGTTGACGATGTACGGCTGCCCCTCCGATACCCACGCCTTTCAACTCACATTGGTCAATGAGCCAGCCAGCCGCCAGTTTTACTGAACCATCAGGTTGAGGGTAATGAGGGGCATTCGGAAACTGAGACAGCAGTGCCTCAACCACATCCTTTGCCACGACGGGGTTTTTAAAAAAGCTGCCCGCATTACCGTTCACTTTTGGATCGGGCAGTTTTGTTATACGCATATGGCAAACCGAATCAAACACCTGCTGGGGCGTTACCGTGGCCGGATCCAGACGCGTCAGGTCGCCATAGGTCAACACTGGTTGCCATTGCTTAGTCAGACGTAACCCCACCGCAACGATCGCGTAGCGATCCTGGTATTCATGTTTAAAGATACTGTCACGATAGCCAAAGCGACATTCCGCCGCACTCACGCGCCGCGATTTTCCTGTCGCCAGCTCAACACAGTCAACATAATCACACACTCGCTGGAGCTCCACGCCGTAAGCACCAATATTCTGGATCGGTGAAGACCCTACGCAGCCGGGGATCAGCGCCAGGTTTTCCAGCCCCGGCATGCCAAGACGTAGTGTATGCTGAACCAGATGATGCCAGTTTTCACCCGCACCGACATGCAATAACCACGCGTCTGGTTGCTCTGTTACTTCAATGCCTTTGATACGATTAACGATCACTGTCCCGCGGAAGGCGTCAAGGAACAGGACGTTACTCCCTTCACCCAGTATCAGTACCGGCTGATGCAACGCATTGGCAGATTGCCAGGCGCTAAGTAGTTGTTGTTCATTTTCGGCGCAAACAATCTCATTGGCATTTTGATCGATGCCAAAAGTATTCCAGGATTTAAGGGAGTGATTCATAGAGGCTTTCCTGATGCAAAATCGCGGTTAGTTTACCGCATATGCCGCAGTATGGCTTGTATTATGGCGGGATGACGTTATTCGATAAAATGATCCGACCGATGACGGATGCAAAAAAGCCCATCCGTCAGGATGGGCTCTTCACTTGTTTGATGCCTGGCAGTTCCCTACTCTCGCATGGGGAGACCCCACACTACCATCGGCGCTACGGCGTTTCACTTCTGAGTTCGGCATGGGGTCAGGTGGGACCACCGCGCTACAGCCGCCAGGCAAATTCTGTTAATCTGTATCAAGCTGAGTTGAATGCGTCATCTCTTCGCCGAAACAGCTTCGGCGTTGTAAGGTTAAGCCTCACGGTTCATTAGTACCGGTTAGCTCAACGCATCGCTGCGCTTACACACCCGGCCTATCAACGTCGTCGTCTTCAACGTTCCTTCAGGACCCTTAAAGGGTCAGGGAGAACTCATCTCGGGGCAAGTTTCGTGCTTAGATGCTTTCAGCACTTATCTCTTCCGCATTTAGCTACCGGGCAGTGCCATTGGCATGACAACCCGAACACCAGTGATGCGTCCACTCCGGTCCTCTCGTACTAGGAGCAGCCCCCCTCAATTCTCCAGCGCCCACGGCAGATAGGGACCGAACTGTCTCACGACGTTCTAAACCCAGCTCGCGTACCACTTTAAATGGCGAACAGCCATACCCTTGGGACCTACTTCAGCCCCAGGATGTGATGAGCCGACATCGAGGTGCCAAACACCGCCGTCGATATGAACTCTTGGGCGGTATCAGCCTGTTATCCCCGGAGTACCTTTTATCCGTTGAGCGATGGCCCTTCCATTCAGAACCACCGGATCACTAAGACCTGCTTTCGCACCTGCTCGCGCCGTCACGCTCGCAGTCAAGCTAGCTTATGCCTTTGCACTAACCTCCTGATGTCCGACCAGGATTAGCTAACCTTCGTGCTCCTCCGTTACTCTTTAGGAGGAGACCGCCCCAGTCAAACTACCCACCAGACACTGTCCGCAACCCGGATTACGGGCCCACGTTAGAACACCAGCCATTAAAGGGTGGTATTTCAAGGGCGGCTCCACACGAACTGGCGTCCGCGCTTCAAAGCCTCCCACCTATCCTACACATCAAGGACCAGTGTTCAGTGTCAAGCTATAGTAAAGGTTCACGGGGTCTTTCCGTCTTGCCGCGGGTACACTGCATCTTCACAGCGAGTTCAATTTCACTGAGTCTCGGGTGGAGACAGCCTGGCCATCATTACGCCATTCGTGCAGGTCGGAACTTACCCGACAAGGAATTTCGCTACCTTAGGACCGTTATAGTTACGGCCGCCGTTTACCGGGGCTTCGATCAAGAGCTTCTCCTTACGGATAACCCCATCAATTAACCTTCCGGCACCGGGCAGGCGTCACACCGTATACGTCCACTTTCGTGTTTGCACAGTGCTGTGTTTTTAATAAACAGTTGCAGCCAGCTGGTATCTTCGACTGATTTCAGCTCCACGAGTAAATCGCTTCACCTACATATCAGCGTGCCTTCTCCCGAAGTTACGGCACCATTTTGCCTAGTTCCTTCACCCGAGTTCTCTCAAGCGCCTTGGTATTCTCTACCTGACCACCTGTGTCGGTTTGGGGTACGATCTGATGTTACCTGATGCTTAGAGGCTTTTCCTGGAAGCAGGGCATTTGTTGCTTCAGCACCGTAGTGCCTCGTCATCACGCCTCAGTGTTAAAGTGAACCGGATTTACCTGGAACACACACCTACACGCTTAAACCGGGACAACCGTCGCCCGGCCAACATAGCCTTCTCCGTCCCCCCTTCGCAGTAACACCTGGTACAGGAATATTAACCTGTTTCCCATCGACTACGCCTTTCGGCCTCGCCTTAGGGGTCGACTCACCCTGCCCCGATTAACGTTGGACAGGAACCCTTGGTCTTCCGGCGAGCGGGCTTTTCACCCGCTTTATCGTTACTTATGTCAGCATTCGCACTTCTGATACCTCCAGCATGCCTCACAGCACACCTTCACAGGCTTACAGAACGCTCCCCTACCCAACAACACTTAGTGTCGCTGCCGCAGCTTCGGTGCATGGTTTAGCCCCGTTACATCTTCCGCGCAGGCCGACTCGACCAGTGAGCTATTACGCTTTCTTTAAATGATGGCTGCTTCTAAGCCAACATCCTGGCTGTCTGAGCCTTCCCACATCGTTTCCCACTTAACCATGACTTTGGGACCTTAGCTGGCGGTCTGGGTTGTTTCCCTCTTCACGACGGACGTTAGCACCCGCCGTGTGTCTCCCGTGATAACATTCTCCGGTATTCGCAGTTTGCATCGGGTTGGTAAGCCGGGATGGCCCCCTAGCCGAAACAGTGCTCTACCCCCGGAGATGAATTCACGAGGCGCTACCTAAATAGCTTTCGGGGAGAACCAGCTATCTCCCGGTTTGATTGGCCTTTCACCCCCAGCCACAAGTCATCCGCTAATTTTTCAACATTAGTCGGTTCGGTCCTCCAGTTAGTGTTACCCAACCTTCAACCTGCCCATGGCTAGATCACCGGGTTTCGGGTCTATACCCTGCAACTTAACGCCCAGTTAAGACTCGGTTTCCCTTCGGCTCCCCTATTCGGTTAACCTTGCTACAGAATATAAGTCGCTGACCCATTATACAAAAGGTACGCAGTCACCCCATTAAAGAGGCTCCCACTGCTTGTACGTACACGGTTTCAGGTTCTTTTTCACTCCCCTCGCCGGGGTTCTTTTCGCCTTTCCCTCACGGTACTGGTTCACTATCGGTCAGTCAGGAGTATTTAGCCTTGGAGGATGGTCCCCCCATATTCAGACAGGATACCACGTGTCCCGCCCTACTCATCGAGTTCACAGCACATGCAATTTTGTGTACGGGGCTGTCACCCTGTATCGCCGGCCTTTCCAGACCGTTCCACTACCACACATGCTGATTCAGGCTCTGGGCTGCTCCCCGTTCGCTCGCCGCTACTGGGGGAATCTCGGTTGATTTCTTTTCCTCGGGGTACTTAGATGTTTCAGTTCCCCCGGTTCGCCTCGTTAACCTATGGATTCAGTTAACGATAGTGCAACGAATTGCACTGGGTTTCCCCATTCGGACATCGCCGGTTATAACGGTTCATATCACCTTACCGACGCTTTTCGCAGATTAGCACGTCCTTCATCGCCTCTGACTGCCAGGGCATCCACCGTGTACGCTTAGTCGCTTAACCTCACAACCCGAAGATGTTTCTTTCGATTCATCATCGTGTTGCGAAAATTTGAGAGACTCGAACACACCATTGACAGTGTGTCGTTTCAATTTTCAGCTTGATCCAGATTTTTAAAGAGCAAAACTTCGCAGCGCACCCTTTCAGGTACACTCTGAAGTTTTCTTGATTACGTTCTACAGTATGGTGGAGCTATGCGGGATCGAACCGCAGACCTCCTGCGTGCAAAGCAGGCGCTCTCCCAGCTGAGCTATAGCCCCATACAGTGTAGTTAAAACCTCATCCCCAATTCGTTTCCGGGCGCGGCGTGGTGAAGCGAAGCATACGTAAAGTATGTGAGCTTTGCCACAACAAAGCACGGGAGCGAATTTGGTAGGCCTGAGTGGACTTGAACCACCGACCTCACCCTTATCAGGGGTGCGCTCTAACCACCTGAGCTACAAGCCTGTAGAGGTTTTACTGCTCGTTTTTCATCAGACAATCTGTGTGGGCACTACAAAGGCAGGTTCTTTAAGGTAAGGAGGTGATCCAACCGCAGGTTCCCCTACGGTTACCTTGTTACGACTTCACCCCAGTCATGAATCACAAAGTGGTAAGCGCCCTCCCGAAGGTTAAGCTACCTACTTCTTTTGCAACCCACTCCCATGGTGTGACGGGCGGTGTGTACAAGGCCCGGGAACGTATTCACCGTGGCATTCTGATCCACGATTACTAGCGATTCCGACTTCATGGAGTCGAGTTGCAGACTCCAATCCGGACTACGACATACTTTATGAGGTCCGCTTGCTCTCGCGAGGTCGCTTCTCTTTGTATATGCCATTGTAGCACGTGTGTAGCCCTGGTCGTAAGGGCCATGATGACTTGACGTCATCCCCACCTTCCTCCAGTTTATCACTGGCAGTCTCCTTTGAGTTCCCGGCCTAACCGCTGGCAACAAAGGATAAGGGTTGCGCTCGTTGCGGGACTTAACCCAACATTTCACAACACGAGCTGACGACAGCCATGCAGCACCTGTCTCACAGTTCCCGAAGGCACCAAGGCATCTCTGCCAAGTTCTGTGGATGTCAAGACCAGGTAAGGTTCTTCGCGTTGCATCGAATTAAACCACATGCTCCACCGCTTGTGCGGGCCCCCGTCAATTCATTTGAGTTTTAACCTTGCGGCCGTACTCCCCAGGCGGTCTATTTAACGCGTTAGCTCCGGAAGCCACGCCTCAAGGGCACAACCTCCAAATAGACATCGTTTACGGCGTGGACTACCAGGGTATCTAATCCTGTTTGCTCCCCACGCTTTCGCACCTGAGCGTCAGTCTTCGTCCAGGGGGCCGCCTTCGCCACCGGTATTCCTCCAGATCTCTACGCATTTCACCGCTACACCTGGAATTCTACCCCCCTCTACGAGACTCAAGCCTGCCAGTTTCGAATGCAGTTCCCAGGTTGAGCCCGGGGATTTCACATCCGACTTGACAGACCGCCTGCGTGCGCTTTACGCCCAGTAATTCCGATTAACGCTTGCACCCTCCGTATTACCGCGGCTGCTGGCACGGAGTTAGCCGGTGCTTCTTCTGCGGGTAACGTCAATTGCTGCGGTTATTAACCACAACACCTTCCTCCCCGCTGAAAGTACTTTACAACCCGAAGGCCTTCTTCATACACGCGGCATGGCTGCATCAGGCTTGCGCCCATTGTGCAATATTCCCCACTGCTGCCTCCCGTAGGAGTCTGGACCGTGTCTCAGTTCCAGTGTGGCTGGTCATCCTCTCAGACCAGCTAGGGATCGTCGCCTTGGTGAGCCGTTACCTCACCAACAAGCTAATCCCATCTGGGCACATCCGATGGCAAGAGGCCCGAAGGTCCCCCTCTTTGGTCTTGCGACATTATGCGGTATTAGCTACCGTTTCCAGTAGTTATCCCCCTCCATCGGGCAGTTTCCCAGACATTACTCACCCGTCCGCCACTCGTCAGCAAAGCAGCAAGCTGCTTCCTGTTACCGTTCGACTTGCATGTGTTAGGCCTGCCGCCAGCGTTCAATCTGAGCCATGATCAAACTCTTCAATTTAAGTTTGATGCTCTTAGAATTAAACGTCGTAATGAATTACGTGTTCACTCTTTGAGACTTGGTATTCATTTTTCGTCTTGCGACGTTAAGAATCCATGTCACTCTGAGTGCCCACACAGATTGTCTGATAAATTGTTAAAGAGCAGTGCCGCTTCGCTTTTTCTCAGCGGCGCGGGGTGTGCATAATACACTTTCCCGCTTCAGAGTCAAGCATTTATTTCGCTTTTCTCTGTTGGTGTTCATCACTGGTTTTCACCGGAGAACCCCGCTGACCCGGCGGCTTGCGTGCCGTTGTTCCGTGTCAGTGGAGGCGCATTATAGGGAGTTATTTCGGGCTGACAAGGGGAAATTTAAAATAATTTTCCGAGTGCGTAATATTTACCCAAAACAGCGTTAAACCGTCAGTTTTTCGAGCGATTCAAAGCCATAGCGCTGCAAAACGGGCAATAATTGCTCAGTTTCTGGCGTCATCGCCATGCAATAGGCAATGTTGGCATCTGCTGATTTCGCATCCGGCGCTTCATGTTCCAGTAGCCAGGCAGTACGTCGTGCAATGGCCGCCCCGGAATCGACCAGTCGCGTTCCTTCAGGCAGAACCTGTAAGAGTTCTTCCTGCAACAGGGGAAAGTGGGTGCAGCCAAGTACCACGGTATCAGGCGGCTCCGGCATCCGCAGCCATGGGCGCAGGATCCGTTGTAGTTCTTCCAGCGGCACGGGCTCGCCGTGCAACTTCGCTTCCGCCAGTTCCACCAGCTCTGCGGACCCCAGCATGGCTATCTGGCACTCATTGGCAAAGCGCGCGATCAGTTCATGCGTATAAGGGCGCTTCACCGTCCCGCGCGTGGCCAGAAGCCCGACAACCCCGTTCGCCGTCAGACGCGCCGCCGGTTTGATCGCCGGTACCACGCCCACAACCGGGAAAGCGAACTTCTCACGTAAGGCAGGAAGAGAGACCGTGCTGGCCGTGTTACAGGCGATAACGGCCAGAGAAAGAGGATAACGCTGCTGTACCGCCGTCACGATCTCAACAACGCGCTCAACGATAAATGCCTCGCTCTTCTCCCCATAAGGAAAAGCCACGTTATCGAAAGCATAGATATAGTGGAGATCCGGCAGGAGATGCCGAATCTCATCATAGACCGACAACCCACCGACACCGGAATCAAATACCAGCACGGTGGGGCGTGGATCAGAAGGTGTAGCTGCCAGACAAGGTGTATTCCCGTCCTGCAGTTTGGTAGCCATAAACTGTCTCGTAATCTTTATCGAACAGGTTGGCTATTTTACCACGAACTGTGAGATGTGAGGTGACTGGATATGAAAGTCCGAGGTCCCACACGCTCAGCCCGCCCATTTTCACCTTCCGGGAATTGTCGTAGTCGTAATCGTAACGCTCGCCAATATACTGATAGGTCACATCCCAGCCCAGATCGTAGACCTGTCCGCTGAGCTCGTACTTCACCTGCTGTTTAGCGCGACGATAAAGCGGCTGATCGGTTTCATCATCACGCGGATCAACATACTGCAACGTTAAGCGATGATCGACCGGCCCGGTCGTCAGGTTCCCGGTCCATTCCAGGCCTTTGATGGTCGCGGATTTGACGTTGAAGTAGGTATTGTTGTTGTAGTCGATCAGGTTCTGAATTTTGTAGCGATAGGTCGACAGACGCCAGTCAAGCGGGCCGGTCAGCCCTTCTAATCCGGCTTCCCACTGCTTCGACTCTTCCGGCTTCAGGTTTGGGTTAGAGGCGATCCCAAAACGCTCCGCACCAAACTGTTGCCCCAGTGAAGGCGCAAGGAAGCCCGTGCCATAGGAAAGCGTCACTTTATAGTCATCAACAAACTGCCATCCCGCCGCTGTTTGCCAGGTACCATGCCAGCCGAACTGGTCGTCATGGTCTTCACGGCCCGACGCTTCCAGCGTCACGCTATCAATCTGCTGTTGCCCGGTGAGATAGAGGCCCGTGTTATCACGCTTATAGTTGTCTGTCCCATACTCGCCGAAGGACATCAGCTTTTCTTGTTTCCAGTCGACACCAGCACTGACAGCGCCGTGCCCGACAATAACGTTGTTGCCCCACTGGACGTAGCGCTGTTCCATATCATCAAGGCTATAACCTGTGGCATAGCGCCCATTCAGGCTGCTGTAGTTATAGTCCTTAATTCGCTGGTAGTTAGCGACCAGTTGTGACGAGTAGATTCCAGAATTGAAGCGCAGCCCCGTATCCCACGACTGAGTGTAATTCTGGTGCTCGTCGTTTCCGCCGTCATATCCCCAGTTCCCCTGGTCGTAATCGGCATTACTGGCATAGCCGTAGCCACGAAAGTAACCATCGAATTGATCGTTAAATTTGTGCTCAACGCCACCCCAGAAGAGTTTATTGCGATAACCATCGCGATCGCTGTCGCCGCTATAGCTGGAACGCGGCTGAACGTCGAAGCCTTTGGTGGTCTGATAAGCCCCGGCCGCGGTTACCACGGTATCGCCAAAACGCTGGCGGTACGTACCGTCATATTGCTGATAACCTTTTGACCCCACGCCAGCATTAATCTGCGAACGTTCCTCACCCGTCATAGTGATGATGTTCACTACGCCGCCAATCGCGCCAGAGCCATAAATGGCTGAGCGCGGGCCACGGATATACTCAATGCGCTGCACCAGCGACACCGGGATCTGGTCAATATCGGAATTATTCGTAATGCCCGGACGGGCGACCGGAATACCATCGACTAACACCAGAACGTGTTTCGCTTCGGTACCCCGCACAAACAGAGAAGAGCTTTGCCCCATGCCGCCATTCTGGGCGACATCCACGCCTGGCAGGCGGCGCATGACATCCAGAACGGTTCGGGACTGCCAGCGTTCGATATCCTCGCGGGTGACAATATCGGTCGGGGCCAGAACGGTATTAACAGGTTGTTGAAAACGGTTTGCTGTCACGACAAGCGTGTCAGGGGTGGCATCCTGTGCCCAACCCGAAAAAGCCGCGACGGAGAGCGCCGTCAGCAGCGATGTTTTTTTAATCATTGTAAAGCATCCACAATATAAGAAGGATGCCGCAGGTCCCACCGATAGTACGCGATGATGAAAACCAGTTGCGACGTTAGCCGGCAGGTCTTCGGGCTTGGAAGGTTATCCACGGATATAAGAGATGAAGACTTCCCACCCAACAGGCAGTGTCTGCTTACGCTCTCATCTCACCTTTCCTTACCGCTGCGCGTCAGCTCCAGATTTACACTGGATTCCCTATTAACTCACAGGACCGGCACACGGATGCTACAGTTTGTAACATCTTACTGTCCAGCGTGTTTGTTAAATATGAGAGATCATCAATGACTGGACATCTGTTGAGCAATCCCTACAATCCCCGCGTACTTTTATTTTTCAGGATACATCATGACCCCCGAACACCTTCCGACAGAACAGTATGACGCGCAGCTCGCCGAAAAAGTGGTGCGCTTGCAGAGTATGATGGCGCCCTTTTCTGACCTTGTCCCGGAAGTGTTTCGTTCGCCGGTCAGTCACTACCGTATGCGTGCTGAATTCCGCATCTGGCACGATGGCGATGACCTCTATCACATCATTTTTGACCAACAGAGCAAAAGCCGAATCCGCGTCGACAGCTTCCCTGCGGCGAGTGAACTGATTAACCAGTTGATGACCGCGATGATCGCAGGCGTGCGCGACAACCGCGTGTTGCGCCATAAACTGTTCCAGATTGATTACCTCACCACCATGAGTAATCAGGCAGTGGTTTCGCTGCTGTATCATAAAAAGCTGGACGACGAATGGCGTGAAGCCGCCGAAGCGCTCCGCGACGCCCTGCGTGCGCAGAACCTGAACGTGCATCTGATTGGCCGCGCGACAAAAACCAAAATCGAGCTGGATCAGGACTACATTGATGAACGTTTGCCAGTTGCGGGCAAAGAAATGATCTATCGCCAGGTTGAGAACAGCTTTACGCAGCCAAATGCGGCCATGAACATTCAGATGCTGGAGTGGGCGCTGGATGTCACTAAAGGCTCGAAAGGCGACCTGCTTGAACTGTACTGCGGTAACGGCAACTTTTCTTTAGCGCTGGCACGCAATTTTGACCGTGTGCTGGCCACCGAAATCGCCAAACCGTCTGTTGCCGCCGCGCAATACAACATTGCGGCGAATCAGATTGATAACGTGCAGATTATCCGCATGGCGGCGGAAGAGTTTACGCAGGCAATGAACGGCGTGCGCGAATTTAACCGCTTGCAGGGTATCGATCTGAAAAGCTATCAGTGCGAAACGATTTTTGTCGATCCGCCCCGCAGCGGCCTGGACAGCGAAACGGAGAAAATGGTACAGGCATATCCGCGCATTCTGTACATCTCCTGTAATCCGGAGACGCTGTGCAAGAACCTGGAAACGTTAAGCCAGACGCATGACGTATCACGTCTGGCGCTGTTTGATCAGTTTCCGTATACGCACCATATGGAGTGTGGGGTGTTGTTGACGGCGAAGTGAGTGTCATAACCGGATGATGACGCAAAGCGTCTCATCCGGCATCTCCTCTTTATTCCGACACTTCCTGCTTGCGATTACGCATTTTCACGCCGATCCAGAAGACCAGAATGACCGACAGCACCGCCGGGAAGAAGTTGGAACCGATATCCGGATATTCCGCGCGCACCACGGTGCTGTAAAGCAGAACGCCGAGAATAAAGCAGGCGGCAGCCAGACCCGGTAAACCCACAGGCATGGTGCGATTCAAATAACGTTGATGCAGACAGTACACCGTCAGCACCAACGAGATAATCGGAAATACAGAAAACGGCACGATGGAGCTAAACAGCGCCGCGAATGTGCCATTGATTGACAAGCCAGCGACCAGCGCCAGCAGCAGCGTACCTTTATCCTGAACTGACTGTTTCATTACTCTTCCTTCACGTTACCCGGAATGAGGGGCATCTTCTCTTGTTCACGGCGATACCAGTAATACGCACCTTTCGAAATCATGCGCAGTTGCAGTACCAGTCGCTCTTCTAACTGCCGACGCTGTTCCGCGCCCACGTCCAGCGCTTCGGCGCCTGCACTGAAGACAATCGTCACCATCGCTTCGGCTTGCGCTTCAGTAAACGCACGCGGCATATGGTTTTCGATTTCCAGATAGTCCGCAAGTTCCGCGATGAAGTGCTGAATTTCTCGCGCAACGGCAGCACGGAACGCCGCTGAGGTGCCAGAACGTTCACGCAATAATAAACGGAAGGCGTTGGGGTTGTTACCGATGAACTCCATAAATGTGGAGACCGAGGTGCGGATCACACTCCCGCCCTTGGCGATACGCTGACGAGCCTGGCGCATCAACTGACGCAACATCAGACCGCTTTCATCAACCATGGTCAGGCCGAGCTCATCAACATCACGGAAATGACGATAAAAGGAGGTTGGCGCAATGCCCGCTTCACGTGCGACTTCACGCAAACTGAGACTGGCGAAGCTACGCTCCGCGCTCAGTTGACTAAATGCGGCTTCTACCAGCGAACGCCGGGTTTTTTCTTTTTGCTGCGCTCTAACGCCCATCACGATGTCTGAATCCTTCCGTATGCCTTGTCCGGCACTATACCAGAGTTCAAAGTTAATCTGTTTGTTCAGCTTTGTGAATGATTGTTTACGCGCAGTTTGTGCTTCGGCTTCGCAAAAAAGCACAACGATAATTGGGTTATCCCGGCAATGATGTTACTATTCTGTTGCTTTTATGTATAAGAACAGGTAAGCCTTACCATGCCACATTCCTACGATTACGATGCCATAGTTATAGGTTCCGGCCCCGGCGGCGAAGGCGCTGCAATGGGTCTGGTTAAGCAAGGAGCTCGTGTTGCCGTTATCGAGCGTTATCACAACGTTGGCGGCGGTTGCACCCACTGGGGCACCATCCCGTCAAAAGCGCTCCGCCACGCAGTCAGTCGTATTATCGAATTCAATCAGAACCCCCTTTATAGCGATCATTCCCGCCTGCTTCGTTCCTCATTCGCCGATATTCTCAACCATGCCGACAACGTGATTAATCAGCAAACACGGATGCGGCAGGGTTTTTATGAGCGTAACCACTGCGAGATCTTGCAGGGTAACGCCCATTTTGTTGACGAACACACGCTGGCGCTGGAATGTCATGACGGTACGGTTGAAACCCTGACAGCAGAGAAATTTGTCATTGCCTGCGGATCGCGCCCTTATCATCCGGCAGACGTGGATTTCTCGCACCCGCGCATTTATGACAGCGATTCGATCCTCAGTCTGCACCACGAACCGCGCCATGTGATTATTTATGGTGCCGGAGTGATTGGCTGCGAATATGCGTCGATCTTCCGCGGAATGGAGGTCAAAGTTGATCTCATCAACACCCGCGACCGTCTGCTGGCGTTCCTCGATCAAGAGATGTCCGACTCCCTCTCTTACCACTTCTGGAACAGCGGCGTCGTCATTCGCCACAATGAAGAGTATGAGAAAATCGAAGGCTGCGACGATGGCGTGATCATGCACCTGAAGTCCGGTAAGAAACTGAAGGCCGACTGCCTGTTGTATGCCAATGGTCGTACCGGCAACACCGATTCTCTGGCGTTACAGAATATCGGTCTGGAAACCGACAGCCGTGGTCAGCTCAAGGTCAACAGCATGTACCAAACCGCGCTGCCGCACGTTTACGCGGTGGGTGATGTGATCGGTTACCCGAGCCTGGCGTCCGCAGCATACGACCAGGGACGCATTGCCGCCCAGGCGCTGGTGAAAGGGGAAGCGAACGCGCACCTGATCGAAGATATCCCGACCGGCATTTACACCATCCCGGAGATCAGTTCCGTGGGCAAAACCGAACAGCAACTGACGGCGATGAAAGTGCCTTACGAAGTGGGCCGCGCTCAGTTTAAACACCTGGCGCGCGCGCAAATCGTTGGCATGAACGTAGGTACGCTGAAGATTTTGTTCCATCGGGAAACGAAAGAGATTCTGGGGATCCACTGCTTTGGTGAGCGCGCAGCCGAGATTATTCACATCGGTCAGGCGATTATGGAGCAGAAAGGTGGTGGTAACACGATTGAGTACTTCGTTAACACCACCTTTAACTACCCGACGATGGCGGAAGCCTATCGGGTAGCGGCGCTAAATGGCTTAAACCGCCTTTTTTAACGCCTTGTCGAAATGGCCATCCATCGCACCGCGGATGGCCTCTGCCAGTTGCTCATAGCGACTACGCAGCGGTGATCCTGGACGATACACCAGCCCCACCGTACGACGCGGCTCAGGCTTAATGCAGGGCAGATATACCACGCCATCACGTTTGCGTTCTTGCGGAACCGCCAGTGCAGGCAGCAGGGTAATACCGCTTCCTGCCGCTACCATGTTACGCAGCGTTTCCAGACTGGTCGCACGGAAGTGGGTGTCTTCGTCAGCACCGGCTTCAAAGCAGAATCCCATCGCCTGATCGCGCAGACAGTGACCGTCCTCCAGCATCAGCAGTTTTTCGCCTGCCAGATCGGACATCGGCACGCATTCGCGATTCGCCCACGGGTGATCTTCGTAGATCGCCAGCAGCATCGGCTCGTCGAACAACGGCACTTCGATAAAGGCCTCGCTCTCTTTCACCAGCGCCAGGATCACGCAGTCAAGCTTGCCGCTATCCAGTTGCGCCAGCAGCTGATGGGTCTGCGCTTCATGCAGATACATTTCCAGCTTCGGGAAAGTCTGGTGCAGCATCGGGATAATATGCGGCAGCAGGTAAGGACCGACAGTGGGAATCAAACCAATGTGCAGCGGACCTGACATGGTTTCGCCCTGTTGGCTTGCCATCTCCTTGAGCACTTTGACCTCACGCAGCACGGTACGCGCCTGATCCACCAGCAGTAAACCCGCCTGGGTGAACAGCACTTTACGACTCGTACGCTCCAGCAGCATCACGCCCAGCTCATCTTCCAGCTTGCGGATTTGTCCGCTCAGCGTTGGCTGACTAACGTGACAGGAGTCCGCCGCGCGCCGGAAGTGGCGATGTTCGGCTAATGCCACCAGGTATTCAAGATCACGAATATTCATTATTCATCCTCCATCGCCACGATAGTTCATGGCGATAGGTAGCATAGCAACGAACGATTATCCCTATCAAGCTTTCTGTCTGATAATCCATCACAGAAACGGAGCAGTCTCGTTTAACCCTTGAAGCCACTGCCCGTTCAGAGAGTCTCTCTCTACCCAAATAACGAAAGCCAACGTGAACTTTTGCGGACCCCGTGGTCCGCATTTTTTTTTGCGTAAAAAAGCCAGGCATCGTGCCTGGCCGGAATGAAGTTAATCAGCGTTATATTGCACTCAATGCATCCGCAACGCGTTTGAATTGCGCAAACCGGCTACGCAGCATGTTGTGCTTTACGGCATTCGGCTCAAGTCTGATCACCGACGGCAGAGTGGCGTTAATCGCCTGTGCGAATCCTGCATAATCCCCCACGCCAACGGCCGCACACATCGCCGCCGCCCGGCACCCGGACTGCTCGACATCGACAATTTCAAGCGGCAGATTGCTGGCATCGCAAAACATCTGCATCCAGATGCGCGAATGCGTTGGCCCGCCGGTAAAACGAATCGCCTGGGTTGCGCCGTTGAGTTGCAGCATCCGGTCCTGATGCAGTAAATGAGAAAATACGATGCCCTGATAGATAGCGTAAACCATGTCTGACGCATCGTGATGCCCTGCCAGCCCGAAAAAGCCGCCGCTTAATGAGTCGCAATAGTTTGAGCCGTACAGCCACGGGAAAAACAGAATGCTGTCTGGCTTCTGATACCCCTGCTCCGCCCACCGGTTAAGCGTATCGTGATCGTTCGCCAACGCCGGGAAAAAATGGTTGATAAACCAGGTCAGATTACTGGCGGAAGTGGGGCTGCCTTCATGCGCAAAATACTGCCCAGGAACACTGAATTTACCCCACACATAGGGATAATCCGCCGGAATAATGCGATCGAATACCCGGGTAGCGATAGACCAGGTGCCCGCTACCGCACTGAGGTGCGAGCTGTCATGCACACCGGAGGTGATGGCTGCGCCAACCACGTCAAAGACCCCGCCGAACACGGGTGTACCTGCCTTCAACCCGCATAACGTAGCGGCATCGGCGGTCACATAGCCAGCGAGATCGGCAGAACCTATCACCCCCGGCGTGCAGTGCACCATCTCCTCAATGCCAAACAGGGCGAACAGCGCGGGATCGAACTCATTACGCTGCTGATTAAACAACTGGCTCCCGGAGATATTGGTCTCTTCACAGGCAAGGTTATCCGTCAGGCAGTAACGAATATAATCGTGCGCCATCAGGATGTGGCCCGTCCGCGCGTAGTTCTCCGGCTCATGCTGTTTCAGCCAGGCCAGCAGCGCTGCCGGATGAGAAGGCCATAGCTGTTGCAAACTGAGCGGGTACGCCTGGCGATCGACACCCTGCGCCTTCCAGCTTGCCACCAGCGGTTGCGCCCGGGAATCTGAAGAGACGATGCCATTACGGACGGGTTTGCCCGACTTATCGACCAGGTAAAGTCCTTTACCGTGTGCAGAAAAGCCAATCCCGCGGATCTGTTCCGCCGCAATATGGCTCTCGGCCAGCGCGCGCTGAATCACGAGACATGTGGTGGCCCAGAGCGCGTTCATATCGCGCTCACAACACCCCACCTGTGGGCTCAGCAGCGGCAAGGTTTGGGCCGCAACGGTGACTTCTCTACCTTCGGCGGTATAAATCCCCGCTTTGGTGACTGTGCCGCCCAAATCAATGCCGATAAAGTAATGGCTCATCGTTATCTCCTTAACCTGCCATGAGCGGCCGTTCGTCATACCACCCAGCTGCCTGCATCTTGCTCTCTATCCACTGGCGCGCATGGATAATTTCTAACAACGGCTCGGCGGACTTTTCCGTCCACATCTCAATCAGGAAGGTTCCCCGATAGTTAAGGCGGCGTAGCGTTTTGAACAGCTTGATAAAGTCCACACACCCTTCGCCAAAGGGCACATCGCGGAATTGCCCGGGCGAATCCGGCGTCACCGGGAATGTGTCTTTGAGATGGATCGCGGCAATACGGTCGATGCCTTTCGCCAGTTCGCTCTCCAGTTCGTTACCCCAGGCAGTTAAGTTGCCGACGTCCGGGTAAACGGTGAACCACGGCGAGTTAATTTTTTCATCCAGCACTTTCCATTTGCTGATGGAATTGATGAAAGGCGTATCCATGATTTCCACGGCACACATCACCTGCGCAGCTGCAGCCTGCTCCGCGGCCCAGGCCATCGCATCTTCGAACCAGGCGATAGTCTCTTCATTCTGTGGCTCATAATAAACGTCATAACCGGCAAGCTGGATGGTCCGTATCCCTAGATCCTGCGCCAGTCGCAGTGCTTTTTGCATGATGGCACTCGCCTGCTGGCGAGTCTGACTATCGTGGCTGCCGAACGGGAAACGGCGATGGGCGGATAAGCACATCGTTGGAATGCGCACCCCGGTTTTCTGGATCGCGCTGATGATTTCCATACGCTCTGCCAGTGACCAGTCGAGACGTGCCAGCCGCTCTTCGCTCTCATCCACCGACATTTCGACAAAATCAAAACCGCAGGATTTTGCCAGTGCCAGTTTTTCTACCCAACTGGTGTTTCCGGGTAGCGCCTTTTCATAAATACCTAACGGGTGGCTACGCATTATCTTCCCTCACGAGTGGCCAGTTGTTGTAACGCTTTTCGGCTGTGATTCATGGCGCGCTGTGCCTGCCATTTTTGCTTAAAGAATTTAAACGCCAGCGCTGCTATCAGCGTGATACCCCAGACCGCCAGATTGAAATGCAGGCTGAGGCCTAACAGGCTCAGGCCGGTGGCGATCACCTGCAGCACCAGCAAGGCGCAAAAGACGTGGCTGACTTTGCCTGAGCCGCCGAAGGGATCGGTGCCGCCCAGCACAATCGCCAGTACCGTCAGCAGCAGATAAGAATCGCCATAGCCCATACGGGCGGAGTTAAAACGGGCCAGCATAATCAGCCCGGCCAGCACACACAGCAGGCTGGAAATCGCGTAAATCGCCATTAACACACGGTGGGTGCGAATGCCGCTAAACCAGGTCGCATTGATGTTGCTGCCGCACATATAGATGATTTTCCCGGTACGGGTTTTGCCGAGGAATAGCGCCAGGCCCAGGGTAGCGACGATAAAAATCACCATCGGCACCGGAATGCCAAAGATCACTTCCGACCCGATACTGCGCACCACCGGTGGCATACCGCTTAGCGCCGCGCCTTTAGTCAGGTAAACGCCGATGCCGCTGATAATGGTCATGCTGCCCAGCGTCACCAGAATCGGGTGCGCGCCCACGCGGGAAATAATGGTCCCGGTGAGCGCGCCGATCGCCATGGCGATCGCCATCGCACCCAGCAGCGCCAGAAACAGCCACCACAGTTGCATACCGGTAGACGCGTCAGCCGGCACATACTGGATCAGCAGCCAGGCCATAAACAGGCTGGTCAAATTCGCGGTACCGATAATCGCCAGATTCAGACCGCCGCTCAGCATCGGGACAAACATCGCGAAGGTCAGTAGCCCCAGTTCCGGTAGCTGAAAGGCGATACTCAGAAAAGTGTTGTCGGTAAAAAAACGCCCTGGCATCGCCAGACTGAACGCCGCCACGGCGAAGAAACAGATCGCCAGCAACCCTGAGCTGGTGCCATCAAGCGGTAAAAATGCCTGCTTTTTCATTTCAAGCCCCCTGTCAGACGAATCCAACGTCCGTTTCTTTACGTTTTTTGTAGTGGGTGACGCAGATAGCCGAGACAATCACCACGCCGATGACGATATTCACGAAGTAGCTGGAGACGCCGATCAGGTTAAGACCGTTTTTGAGGATGCCGATCAGAAAGACCCCCATTAGCGTGCCGATCACCGAACCGCGCCCGCCGGACAAACTGGCTCCGCCCAGCACGGCGGCAGCCAACACATCGAGTTCGCCGCCCACCAGCGCGTTAGGCACCACTTCACTCATGCGGTAGGCCTGTAGCATTCCGCCAATGGCGGCGGCGGCGCCAAGATACCCGTAGGCAAACAGATAAATCAGCGATACCCGGATACCGATACGTCGTGCCGATTCGGTACTGCCGCCCACCGCATACAGCTGGCGGCCAATATGGGTTTTATTCATCAGCATCCAGGTGAAACAGGCCATCGCCAACATCACCACCAGCGGCAGTCCGACCTGGTAGGTTTCTCCTTCAAAACCAAAACTAAACAGCGATCGCTGGGTGATCCACCAGTCCGGCAGGTCATAGATGCTGTGGCCGTTGGTCAGCCACATCAGCATGCCGAACAACAGCGACTGCATACTGATGGTGATGATGATGGAAACCACATTGAGGTAATAAATCAGGATCGCGTTGATCAGGCCAAATATCACACCCAGCGCGATAGCAAACCCCAGGCACAGCAGCGGGCTGGTCATGGTGCCGCTGAGCAACAGGGACGCCACCACGTACTGAACCACCGACGCCACGGCGGCGAAGGAAATATCAATCCCCCCGGTAACCAGCACCACAAACAAGCCGAGGGCGAATATCCCCGTCACCGCGTAGCTTTCGGTGAGATCGAGCAGGTTCTGGATTGACAGGAACTCATTACTCATCAGCGAAAAAAACGCCAGCATCAGGACGATGACCCAGCCCAGCCAGCCTTCCACCGACCGTGGAAACCGGAGCGACAATACATTAGCCATTAATCACCTCCGCCAGCTGCTGCTCGGTATAGTCCGCAGGCAACAGCTCGTTAATAATTTTCCCGCGCTGCATATGGAAAATACGATCGCAGTTGTAATACGCCTCTGGCGCTTCATCGGTAATCAGCAGCACGGAAATACCGACGCCGGAAAGGCGGTGGATAAGCTGATAAATACTGTCTTTCGCGCCAATATCGACGCCGACGGTCGGCGCATCAAGGATCAAGACTTTGGGGCGGGTTAAAATCCATTTTGCCAACACCACTTTTTGTTGGTTGCCGCCGGACAGCGTCGAGAGCGGGTTATCGGGATTGGCGACTTTAATATCCAGATCCTGGATCCACTCCTGAACGAGGGTAGCCTGCCGTTTTTCGTCAATAACATGCCACGGCGTTTTTAACCGGTTAAGGATCGAAAGCACCATATTGTCGCTGACCGACTGCGGGAGCACCGCGCCCAGCGTCAGGCGGTCTTCAGAGACATAGGCAATGCCCAGTTTCGCGGCCTGCGTATTGTCTTTGATGATGACTTTTTTCCCTTCCAGATAAATCTCTCCGCTATCCGGATGGGTAATGCCAAAAAGACTTAACGCCAGCTCTGTTCGCCCTGAGCCTAACAATCCGCACAGTCCCAGCACTTCACCCTGGTGAAGCTTCAGTGAAATATCCTCGAACTGCCCTTTCCGACTGAGCTTATTCAGTTCCAGCACCACTTTTCCTTCCACGCTGTTCGGCAGCTTTTTCTGATGGACAATCGTTCTGCCGGTCATCAGTTCGGTAATACGCGACGGGGTTAGTAAATTCGCCGCCCAGGTGCCAATGATTTCGCCATCGCGGATCACGGTAATACGGTCGGAAATCTCTTTCACTTCATCCAGACGATGGCTGACAAACACCACGGTGATATTTTTATCGCGCAGATAATTGACCGTGCGCAGTAGTTGGTTAACTTCAGTACGCGTCAGCGACGCCGTAGGCTCATCCATAATCACCAGCCGGGCATCGGCCACCAGCGCGCGGCAAATCGCCACCTGCTGGCGCTGGGCAATCGGTAAATGCTGAACCTGCGCGTCCGGATCGAGGGAGAAATGTAATTCGTGGATAATT
Organism: Citrobacter sp. CFNIH10; assembly: GCF_002934585.1. NCBI lineage: Bacteria > Pseudomonadati > Pseudomonadota > Gammaproteobacteria > Enterobacterales > Enterobacteriaceae > Citrobacter > Citrobacter sp. CFNIH10. The sequence goes on along the minus strand of NZ_CP026216.1, from coordinate 1,602,835 downwards.
TTTAGCGCCAGCGCTTTCAGACGGGCTTTGCGGTGCCAGCCAAAATAGCCCTTGAGATTTTCTTCAAAGGCAATATTTTCCGCGACCGTGAGGTTCGGGAATAACGACAGATCCTGATAAATAACCTGAATGCCTAACTCACGGGCTTTATCCGGCGAGAGTCTGGACCAGGATTTATCATCAATAATAATTTCGCTACCGGCATCCGGGATATACACACCGCACAGGGTTTTTATCAGCGTACTTTTACCACAGCCGTTCGCTCCGGCCAGACAGTGGACTTCGCCTTTATTTAACGTGAGATCAATATTCTTTAATGCCCGATGACCGCCAAAACTTTTGCTTAGCGACTTAAACGTCACCAACGGTTCACCGGCATTTCGTTCTGCAATATGCGGCATCATGCTGTTCCTGAAAACGACCAAAGGATTTCCGGGCCGGTTGGCGGCCCGGTGATGCGACCAGAAATTACAAACCTAACTTCACTAAACGCCGGGTATTTTCAACATCAAGCTTTTCGGGGTTATCGCTCAGGATGGTGTTGTTCTGGACTTTGATTTCGCCCATATCGCCGATTTTGACGCCGTCTTTAATCGGTTCGCCGTTCATCATCGCCGTGGCGACCTGAACGAAAACTTTACCGGCGATCATCGGGTTAGAAATGTAGCCGCCGTCAATCGCGCCTTTCTCCAGCAATTTAATGCCCTGACCCGGAGTGAAGGTGCCGAACACGCAAATCGCATCGTTTTTCTTACGCTTATCAATCGCGCGGCCTGCGCCAATCGGGCCCTGAGAACCGAACGACATAATGCCTTTGAGATCTTTGTATTTGGACATCAGGTCATTCGCAGTGCGCATGGAATCGTCCACCGATTCCGCCACGCCAAAGCGATCTTCCACCAGGGTCATTTTCGGGTAGTGTTCTTTTTGATAAGCAATCGCGGCATTGGCCCAGTCATTCACCAGCGGTACCGTCAGGCTGCCGACAAACATGGCGTATTTGCCCTCTTCCCCCATGCACTTCGCCATATCTTTCATATGATTGGCGCCCATGGTTTGGGTGTTCAGCAGCTCAAAATCCCAGTCAGCATTAGCCTGATCAGGTGATTCATGGGTAATCACTTTGATACCGGCTTCCTGGGCACGTTTAAGTACCGGCTCCAGCACTTTCGCATCGTTCGGCACCACGCCAATCACATCGACTTTCTTAGCGATTAAATCTTCAATGGCCCGCACCTGCTCGGCCGGGTCTGCCGTCGTTGGGCCAACCTGCCAGGCATTAACGCCGAGCGCCTTGCCCTCTTCTTTAATCCCTTGTTCCATCACGTTGAACCAGGGAATCCCGCCGACTTTCACAACCACGCCCATGGTAAAAGGCTTGTTGGCTTTTTGCGGCGCCGTGGATTGTTCAGCCCACGCGGCGGTTGATGACAATGCAACAGTAATCAGGCAGGGTAAGAGTAATTTTTTCATCGTAATTTCCTTAAGAAATAGCTTCAGACGCCAGGAATACCCAATAAAAATTGGCCTGACTTTTTATTTATTTCGACTTTCCTCTGGCATTGGCAGAATAACCAGACAGGTGTCATGATTATTCAGATAACGGCTAACACATACTACTTATCGACTTCCACCACATTTAGCTGTGGGTATTGCGCACGATAACGTTGATCAATACAGCTATTGGTGACCATAATATCGATTTCATCCAGCATACATATTTTACTGAAGGCGTATTGTTCAAATTTACTGGAATCCACCAGAAGGATCTTTTGCCCGGAAACCTGTAACATAACCTGTTTTAATCTGGCATTTATTTCACTGCCATCACGTATGCCATTTTCCAGATTTACTCCCTGACAGGAAAAGAAAAAACTATTAATTTGAAAATTTCGAATAGCACTCTCGGCAACGGGTCCATGGAAATCATCGTGGCGTTCAGAATACTCACCCCCAATACCGATAATGCGCACTTTATCCCGACAGGCCAGCGCCTGGATAATGCGTAGCGAATTGGTCACCACGGTAATATCAATGTCCGGAATTTGCCGGGCCAGAAACCAGCAGGTACTGCTGTTGTCCATCAGAATGCAATCGCCGGAATGAATAAACTGTAACGCTGCCTTGGCGATTTTAGTTTTGATATCAGGATGTTCCTCGGTACGCTTGCGAAATGATTCGGCGCGGTCCACGCTGCTCGCCTGCCATGCCGTCCCCTCTATCGCCGCTGCCGTCGCCTCTGGCGCATCCAGAGAAACCGCGCCGCCAAAGCTGCGGGTCAATCGTTTGTTACGTTCTAATACTCTCAGATCCCGGCGAATGGTTTCCGGTGATACCTGACATAATTGCGACAGCTCCGTTACCCGCACCGCCCCTTGTTTTTGCACATGGGCACAAATCATTTTGTAACGTTCTGCCTGCAGCATAATAGGGATCCGCTAAGTATCATTTTACATGGTCTTATAATTAACGTTTCCACCCGGAATTAAAGTGATTAATTTCAAGAAATATTCCATTGAAAAAGCCCGCGAACAATTGAACGATACTCATCACAATAAACAATGAAATAACAGCAACCAGTCAACATGTAAGGTGATAAAACTCACAAAATACGCTTATTTTGCACGCCTGCCGTAACCTGAAAACACGCAAACAAACATAAATGGTCATCTTAGGATTGACCAAATATGCCCGAATGTGACCGAGTATGACTTTTTCTTGCCATGACGCGCCTGACTACGTTTTACATCCTATTTATTCGGCGTAATTTAAATAAAAACGCGGCACATATTTTATGTTATCCATCGTTAAGTCATTAATGCTGTTAAATAACATGCTTCCTATATTCTGGAGTCAACAATGAATACGTTAAAACAACACGTTCTCGAGGCGAATTTATCCCTGCCTGCGCATAAACTGGTAACGTTTACCTGGGGTAACGTCAGCGGAATCGATCGTGAAAAAGGTATTATGGTCATCAAACCTTCCGGAGTGGAATATAACCATATGGGTCTGGAAGATATGGTGGTGGTGGATGTACAAAGCGGCAACGTTATTGAGGGAAATAAAAAGCCATCATCAGATACCGACACGCATTTAGCGCTCTATCGCGCTTTCCCGACGATTGGCGGCATCGTACATACGCATTCCCGACACGCCACTATCTGGTCGCAGGCCGGAAAAGACTTAATGGCTTTAGGCACCACGCATGCGGATTATTTTTACGGAACCATTCCTTGCACGCGCCCGATGCATGACGAGGAAATTAATGGCCGCTATGAATATGAAACTGGCAGCGTGATTATCGAAACCTTTGCGCAGCGCGGGCTTTCACCGGAACAGATCCCGGCGGTACTGGTCAACAGCCATGGGCCTTTCGCCTGGGGTTCTGATCCTGCTAACGCCGTGCATAACGCCGTGGTACTGGAAGAAATCGCTTATATGAATTTGTTTACTCAGCAGTTACAACCTCAAATTCCCGCCATGCAACCCACGCTGCTGGATAAACATTTCCTGAGAAAACACGGCGCGAATGCTTATTACGGACAGTAATCTTCGCGTGATGGCATAAAAAAGCCTGGCATCTCGCCAGGCCAGATAAGCCAGAATACCCGTTATGCCAGACGCGCCTTCGCGTAGCTGATCGCTTGTGCGATCTGCTGCGGAGACACCCCGCCCTTCGCGGCACGTTTGTCCAGACACGACTGCAGAGAGAGGATCGGGTATACGTCATCGCCAATGACGCTACTGAATTTCTGCAGATCGGCGAGCGGCAGGTCTTCCAGCGGTTTCCCCTGACGAATCGCCTCAACAACCGTTTCACCGACGATGTGGTGCGCTTCACGGAACGGCACGCCTTTCGCGACCAGATAATCCGCCAGTTCAGTGGCGTTAGCGTATCCTTGCTGCGCCGCTTCCTGGCAACGCGGACGTTTCACCTGAATGCCGTCCAGCACCAGCGCAGCCATATGCAGGCAGTCCAGCCAGGTGTCGAGCGCGTCGAACAAGCCTTCTTTGTCTTCCTGCATATCTTTGTTGTAGGCCAGTGGAAGTCCTTTCAGCGTCATCATCATGCCCGTCAATGCGCCCTGCACACGGCCACATTTACCGCGAATCAACTCCAGCGCGTCCGGGTTTTTCTTCTGCGGCATCAATGAAGAACCGGAGGTCACGCGATCGGAAAGCTCAACAAAGCCCGCTTCACCGGTGTTAAAGAAAATCAGATCTTCGGCAAAACGCGACAGGTGCACCATACCGATAGAGGCGTCGGCCAGCAGTTCCAGCACGTGGTCACGATCGGAGACGCTGTCCAGACTGTTACGCGTGGCCGAGGCAAATCCCAGCCAGCCCGCCAGCTGTTCACGATCGATTTCATAGGCGGTCCCGGCCAGCGCGCCACAGCCTAATGGGCTAACGTCCAGACGCTTTAACGCATCCTGCAGACGGCTTTCATCACGCGCCAGCATTTCGACATACGCCAGGCACCAGTGCGCAAACGTCACCGGCTGCGCACGTTGCAGGTGGGTATACCCCGGCATCACCGCATCCTGGTTATTTTCCGCCGTCTCGACCAGTGCGCTCTGCAACTGACGATTGGCGGTAAGCAGTTCGGTTACCGTCTCTTTGCACCACAGTTTCAAATCGGTAGCGACCTGGTCATTACGGCTACGCCCGGTATGCAGCTTTTTACCTAACTGACCGACTTTGTCGATCAGTTTGCCTTCCACCCAGCTGTGAATATCTTCGGCATCGCTTTCGAGGATCTGCTGCGGATTAGCGCGAACCTCTTCCAGCAGTACGTTCAACGCCTCTTCGAGCTGAAGTTGTTCGTCAGCGGTCAACACGCCAACGGTAACCAACGCTTTGGACCAGGCCACAGAGCCAACAATATCCTGCTCCGCCAGGCGGTAATCAAAGCGCAACGAATCGTTGAACTGTTTGAACCGCTGATCTGCTGCCTGAGTAAAACGCCCACCCCAAAGTGCCATAACGAATTTCCTTAATTTGATATTTTTGCCCGGTGGCGCTGCGCTTACCGGGCCTACAAAACCCATGCAGGCCGGATAAGGCGAAGCCGCCATCCGGCACATTAATAGTTAAGCTAGAATACGTGTACCGATCGGCGTACCGTTGAACAGCGCCGGGAGTTGCTCGGCATGACGCCAGGAGGCGATATCCACCGGACGACCCAGCGTGCGTGCAGCATCCAGCGCGGCATTGACCTTCACAATCATGCCATCGGTAATAATACCCTGGTCGATCAGCTGTTCCGCTTTCGCGGCGGTCATTTCAGCAATGCGCTGACCTTTACCGTCGAGAATACCACTCACGTCGGAAAGCAGGATCAGATCCGCGCCCAGCGTCGCCGCCAGCGCTGTCGCCGCCTGGTCCGCGTTCACGTTCATCAACTGCCCTTCTTCCGTCACCCCAATCGAGCTGACGACTGGCAGAAAACCATTTTCCAGCAGCGTGTTAATCAGCGTAGGTGAACCCGGCTGCGCCAGTCCAACATGGCCAAGCTCTTCGTCGAGCTGGGTCACTTTTACGCTATCGCCATCGCCAAGATACAGGCCTACGGAGGCGATGTGGTGTTTCTTCGCCCATGCCAGCAGCGTTTTGTTCGCCGTTCCCGCCAGCGCACCGGTGATGATGTCGATCTGGTCAGCAGGCGTCACACGCAGGCCGTTTTTCTTTTTCACCGGCAGGTTGAGCCCTTTCATCAACTCATCAACGACACAACCGCCGCCATGGACAATGACCAGCGGACGCTGATGCGACTCGCGATAGTTCACCAGCGCAGTAAAAAGACGCTCCAGCGCCTCTTCGCTATCCAGTAATACGCCACCCAGCTTGATAATTAATGGACTCATCATTGCACCCTTAAATAAGAGACTGCGTTTCAGCAAAGCCGAAACGGATATTGGCACACTGCACTGCCTGTGCGGCGGCGCCTTTCAACAAATTATCTTCGGTTGCCACCACGATCAAATGTTCACCCTGCACGGCAAAACCGATATCGCAGAACGGCAGCCCAACGACATTCTTCAGCGCCGGAACGCCTTTGTCATACAGACGCACCAGCGGTTTATCCGCATACGCCTGCTGTAATACCTGCGCGACCTGCGCAGCGGTCACGCCCGGCTGCAGTCGACAAGTGATCGTTTCCAGGATCCCGCGCGGGAAATTGCCCAGATGCGGGGTGAAAATCACGTCCGTTCCCAGATGGGTGGCGATCTCCGGCTGATGACGATGGGTAAACACGCCATACGGTTGCAGGCTCACTTCGCAGAAGCTGTTAGACAACGCCGCTTTACGTCCCGCTCCGCTCACCCCGCTGGTCGCGTTAATCACCGGCCATTGCGTCAAATCCAGCAGTCCGGCATCAATCAGGGGTTTCAAAGAAAGTTGCGCCGCCGTGGGATAACACCCCGGCACCGCAATCAGATTCGCCTCTTTCAGTTTGTCGGCGCTCCACTCCGCCAGACCGTAGACCGCCTGCTCAAGCAGGTTGGGATACTGATGGGTGAAGCCATAGTATTTTTCATAGAAGCTGGCATCGTTCACGCGGAAGGCACCGGAAAGGTCGAAGACCACGCAACCGGTAGCCAGAAATTGCGGCGCCAGGTCATGGCTGACTTCGTGGGCGGTGGCTAAAAACACCACATCCACACCATCGGTAAACTCGCTGATATCGGACATCGGCTGCAACGGCAGATCGACGATGCCTTTAAGCTGTGGATGCAAATCAGAAATTAACTTTCCCGCATCATTGCTTTGCGCTGAGACGGTCAAAGCGGTTATGGTCATATGAGGGTGGCGATTCACGTAGCTTACAAGCTCTGCGCCCGCATAACCGCTAGCGCCTACAATCAGCGTATTCAACATCAGGTTCCTTTATGCTCAACGTTAATGTATTTTTATGCATATTTATTGCATGAATATTGATACTATCACGACCTAAGGTGTGTCAACAATGAAAATGAACTTACCGCCATTTATCGAGATCTACCGCGCGCTGATTGCCACGCCGTCCATCAGCGCTACCGAAGAAGCACTGGATCAGAGCAATGAGTCTTTAATCAATCTGCTGGCGGGTTGGTTCAGCGATCTCGGTTTCAACGTTGAGATTCAACCGGTCCCGGGAACCCGCAATAAATTCAATCTGCTGGCCAGCACCGGACAAGGAGCAGGCGGCTTACTGCTCACGGGTCATACCGACACCGTACCGTTTGACGATGGGCGCTGGACGCGCGATCCCTTCACCCTTACCGAGCATGACAATAAGCTCTACGGTCTGGGTACCGCAGATATGAAGGGCTTCTTCGCATTTATTCTCGACGCGCTTCGCGACGTTGATGTGACACAACTGAAAAAACCGCTCTACATCCTGGCGACGGCAGATGAAGAGACCAGTATGGCGGGGGCGCGTTACTTCTCGGAAAACGCGTCGATTCGTCCTGATTGCGCGATCATCGGTGAGCCCACGTCGCTACAGCCGATTCGCGCTCACAAAGGTCATATCTCGACGGCGGTACGGGTGATGGGCCAGTCCGGTCACTCCAGCGATCCGGCACGCGGCGTGAACGCCATCGAACTGATGCACGACGCGATTGGTCGCATTATGCAACTGCGCGATACTCTGAAAGCGCGTTATCACTACGACGCGTTCACCGTACCATATCCCACCCTGAATCTGGGTAGTCTGCACGGTGGCGATGCGTCGAACCGAATTTGTGCCTGCTGTGAACTGCATATGGATATCCGTCCGCTGCCGGGCATGACGCTGGGCGATCTGGATGGTTTGCTGACGGAAGCCCTGGCGCCAGTGAGCGAACGCTGGCCGGGTCGTCTGACCGTTGCCGAACTCCATCCGCCGATCCCTGGTTACGAGTGTCCGCCGGACCATCAGCTTGTCGAGGTAGTGGAGAAACTGCTGGGCGAAAAAACCGATGTCGTGAACTACTGCACCGAAGCGCCGTTTATTCAGACCCTGTGCCCAACGCTGGTGTTGGGAGCGGGTTCAATCAATCAGGCGCACCAGCCTGACGAATATCTCGAGACGCGTTTTATTAAGCCCACCCGTGAGTTAATCACCCAGGTCGTGCACCACTTCTGCTGGCACTGATCGAACTACCCGCTTTCCCGGCCTACCTCCGATGGTAGGCCGGATATGCGCAGCGCCATCCGGCAATGCATTTTCACATTCCGATAAGCATTTCTTATCTGGCTGGATGTGAATTAAATTTCGTAAATTACCCGCATTTATTCGTTTGCTGAACCGATTTCGCCGCAATTGACGCCACGGGTTTTACGTGGCTTTATAAAAGACGACTACTAAACAAAGTCCGAAAGATTTCGTGTCACAGCAAGGCGGCAAACAAGCCCATTCCAGGGCGCTTACATAAGTAAGTGACCTGGGTGGGCGAGCGCAGCCAACGCCGCTGTGGCGTGAAAGATACAGGACTCATAGATTAAAGATGGGGTGTCTGGGTTAATATGAACGAACAATATTCCGCGTTGCGTAGTAATGTCAGTATGCTCGGCAAAGTGCTGGGAGAAACCATCAAGGATGCGCTGGGAGAGAACATTCTTGATCGCGTAGAAACAATCCGTAAGCTGTCTAAATCCTCACGCGCTGGCAATGAAGCAAATCGCCAGGAGTTGCTCACCACGTTACAGAATTTGTCGAATGACGAGTTGCTGCCGGTCGCACGCGCGTTTAGCCAGTTCCTGAACCTGGCCAACACCGCCGAGCAATATCACAGCAGTTCGCCAAAAGGCGAAGGCGCCAGCAACCCGGAAGTGATTGCCCGCACCCTGCGTAAACTGAAAAACCAGCCAGAGCTGAACGACGCCATCATCAAAAAAGCGCTAGAGTCGTTGTCTCTTGAGCTGGTGCTGACCGCACATCCGACGGAAATTACCCGTCGCACACTGATCCACAAAATGGGCGAAATCAACGCCTGTCTGAAGCAGCTCGATAACAAAGATATCGTTGAATACGAACGCCACCAGCTGATGCGCCGTCTGCGTCAGCTGATTGCCCAGTCCTGGCACACCGATGAAATTCGTAAGCTGCGCCCAAGCCCGGTTGATGAAGCCAAATGGGGCTTCGCGGTGGTCGAGAACAGCCTGTGGCAGGGCGTACCGAACTATTTACGCGAGCTGAACGAACAGCTGGAAGATAATCTGGGCTACCAGTTACCCGTTGATTTCGTTCCGGTCCGTTTCACCTCATGGATGGGCGGCGACCGTGACGGCAACCCGAATGTAACCGCAGATATCACCCGCCACGTTCTGCTGCTGAGCCGCTGGAAAGCAACCGACCTGTTCCTGAAAGATATTCAGGTTCTGGTTTCCGAGCTGTCGATGGTCGATGCCACGCCGGAACTGTTAGCGATGGTCGGTGAAGAAGGCGCTTCGGAGCCTTACCGCTATCTGATGAAAAACCTGCGCTCGCGCCTGATGGCAACCCAGGCTTGGCTGGAAGCGCGTCTGAAAGGCGAGAAGCTGCCGAAACCGGCAGGTCTGCTGACGCAAAACGAACAGCTATGGGAACCGCTGTACGCCTGCTACCGGTCGTTACAAGCTTGCGGCATGGGCATTATCGCCAACGGTGAACTGCTCGACACCCTGCGTCGTGTGAAATGTTTTGGCGTCCCGCTGGTGCGTATTGATATCCGCCAGGAAAGCACCCGCCACACCGAAGCGCTGGGTGAACTGACCCGCTACCTCGGCATTGGTGATTACGAAAGCTGGTCAGAAGCGGACAAACAGGCCTTCCTGATCCGTGAGCTGAACTCCAAACGCCCGCTGCTACCGCGCAACTGGGAGCCGAGTAATGACACTCGTGAAGTGCTCGACACCTGTAAAGTCATCGCCGAAGCGCCGAAAGGGTCGATTGCTGCCTACGTCATCTCAATGGCAAAAACGCCATCTGACGTGCTGGCTGTGCATCTACTATTGAAAGAAGCCGGAATTGGCTTTGCCATGCCGGTGGCCCCGCTGTTCGAGACCCTTGACGACCTGAACAATGCCGACGACGTCATGACCCAACTGCTGAACATCGACTGGTATCGCGGTCTGATTCAGGGCAAGCAGATGGTGATGATTGGTTATTCCGACTCGGCAAAAGATGCCGGCGTAATGGCCGCCTCCTGGGCGCAATATCAGGCGCAGGATGCGTTGATCAAAACTTGCGAGAAAGCCGGTATCGAACTGACGCTGTTCCATGGTCGCGGTGGTTCTATCGGTCGCGGGGGCGCACCGGCCCATGCCGCCCTGCTTTCACAACCACCGGGCAGCCTGAAAGGCGGTCTGCGCGTGACCGAACAGGGCGAGATGATCCGTTTCAAATACGGTCTGCCGGAAGTCACCGTCAGCAGCCTGTCGCTATACACCAGCGCCATTCTGGAAGCGAACCTGCTGCCGCCGCCAGAGCCGAAAGACGCCTGGCGTCATATCATGGACGAACTTTCAGTCATCTCCTGTGACGTGTACCGTGGCTACGTGCGTGAAAACAAAGACTTTGTCCCGTACTTCCGCTCCGCAACGCCGGAACAGGAACTGGGCAAACTGCCGCTCGGTTCGCGTCCAGCGAAACGTCGCCCGACCGGTGGTGTGGAATCTCTGCGCGCTATTCCGTGGATTTTCGCCTGGACGCAGAACCGCCTGATGTTGCCAGCCTGGCTCGGTGCCGGCACCGCGCTGCAAAAAGTGGTGGAAGATGGTAAGCAGAGCGAACTGGAAGCGATGTGCCGCGACTGGCCGTTCTTCTCCACCCGTCTCGGCATGCTGGAAATGGTGTTCTCGAAAGCGGATCTGTGGCTGGCGGAATATTACGATCAGCGCCTGGTCGCGAAAGCGCTGTGGCCGCTGGGCAAGGAGCTGCGCGAACTGCTGGAAGAAGACATCAAAGTGGTGCTGGCGATTGCCAACGATTCACATCTGATGGCCGATCTCCCGTGGATTGCCGAGTCTATCCAGTTACGGAATATCTACACCGACCCGCTGAACGTTCTGCAGGCTGAGCTTTTACACCGCTCGCGACTGACGGAACAACAGGGCAAAGAGCCCGATCCTCGCGTTGAACAAGCGCTGATGGTCACCATTGCCGGCGTGGCGGCAGGTATGCGTAATACCGGCTAATTTTCCCCCTAACCCCCTCTCGTGCTATTGCGCGCGAGGGGGTTGAAATAGTTCTGTCATAACCTCCGCACATTCACTATATTTCTGTCTGTTTTTTCCACCGTGAGATTTTTCAGAGCAACGTGTGCCTTTGCACCGGTGCTTCAGATTCTCTTAAGGTTTAGTCGCTACGTTTGGCACCACGTTTAAAGACAGGCTGACAATATGCAATCCACAACCCTCCAGTCTACGCCATCATTTAGCTGGAAAGCCCTTGGCTGGGCGCTTCTCTATTTTTGGTTTTTCTCCTCTTTATTACAGGCCATTATTTTAATTACGGGTTTCAGCGGTACCAACGGACTGCGTGACTCGTTGCTTTACAGCTCCCTTTGGCTAATCCCAATTTTCCTGTTCCCGAGTCGGACCCGCATTATTGCTGCGGTGGTGGGGATCGTGTTATGGGCGACGTCGCTGGCCACGCTCTGCTATTACGTCATCTACGGGCAAGAGTTTTCGCAAAGCGTCTTGTTCGTGATGTTTGAGACTAACGCCAACGAAGCCAGCGAATACCTGAGCCAATACTTCAGCCTGAAGATTATCGCCATTGCGCTGGCCTATACCGTCGTCGCCGTATTTCTCTGGACACGACTGCGCCCCGTCTATATTCCCGGACGCTGGCGTTGGCTCGTCTCTTTTGCGCTGCTGTATGGGCTGATCCTGAACCCGTTTGTGGTTCGTTCTGCGTTTGGCAACTCGCCGTATGAAAAAACGCTAAGCGGCCTCTCCTCACGTATGGAACCGGCGGCACCATGGCAGTTTGTCATTGGTTACTACCAGTATCAGCGCCAGTTGACCTCACTTAACAACCTGTTAAGTCAGAACCACGCTCTGCCTCCGCTGAGCAATTTTAAAGACAATTCCGGCGACGCGCCGCGCACGCTGGTGCTGGTGATTGGCGAATCCACCCAACGTGGCCGCATGAGTCTGTACGGTTATCCGCGTGAAACCACGCCGGAACTGGACGCATTGCATCAGTCGGATCCGAATCTGACCGTGTTTAACAACGTCGTGACCTCACGCCCTTACACGATCGAAATCTTGCAACAGGCGCTGACCTTCGCGAACGAGAAGAACCCGGACCTGTATCTGACGAAACCGTCGCTGATGAACATGATGAAACAGGCGGGGTATAAGACCTACTGGATCACAAACCAGCAGACGATGACCGCCCGTAACACCATGCTGACGGTTTTCTCTAAGCAGACCGATGAGCAGTTCTATATGAACCAGCAGCGTACGCAAAGCGCGCGCGAATATGACACTAACGTGCTGACGCCATTTAAGAAAATCATGGCTGATCCGGCACCGAAAAAGTTCATCATCGTGCATTTGCTGGGCACGCACATTAAGTACAAATTCCGTTACCCGGAAGACCAGGGCAAGTTCGACGGCAGTACCGATCATGTTCCGCCAGGCCTGAGCGCAGAAGAGCTGGAATCGTATAACGATTACGACAACGCCAACCTGTATAACGACAAAGTCGTCGCGAGCCTGATTAAGGATTATAAAGCGACCGATCCGAACGGCTTCCTGCTCTATTTCTCCGACCATGGCGAAGAGGTGTATGACACCCCGCCGCATAAAACGCAGGGTCGTAACGAGGACAACCCGACGCGTCACATGTATACCGTGCCGTTCCTGTTGTGGACGTCCGACAAATGGCAGGCCGCGCATCCGCGTGATTTATCACAAGATGTGAATCGTAAGTACAGCAGTTCGGAACTGATCCACACCTGGTCCGACTTAGCCGGGCTGACCTACGACGGTTTCGATCCGACGCGCTCCATCACCAGCCCGCAGTTCAAAGAAACCACGCGCTGGATTGGTAACCCGTACAAGAAAAATGCGCTGATTGATTACGACACTCTGCCGTATGGCGATCAGGTCGGAAATCAGTAAGTCATTCAGCAGGCCACGCTTTTTAGGGTGGCCTTTTTTCACCCTGGCGGTTACTGTTTCCTTGTCTGTGCAACGCAAGGGATCATCATGTATCAAGACGTCAGCCATCTTCTATCCCGCCTGATTCATGGCCCCGCGCCGCTGCGCCAGATTTTCTTTGCCAGTACGCTTACCCCCATCCCGGCGCTGGCGTATCAGGTCGATTTTCCCCGTCTGGAAATCGTGCTGGAAGGTGAACTGACCGACGCCAGCCTCACCGACACGCTCACCCCATACGATGTGCTCTATGTGCCAGCAGGTGGCTGGAATCTTCCGCAGTGGCAGGTGCCGGTCATTACGCTCAGTATCCTGTTCGGCAAACAACAGCTCGGATTCAGCGTGGTGCAATGGGACGGGGAAACATACCAGAATCTGGTCAAACAGCACGTGGCGCGCCGTGGCCCGCGTATCGGTTCCTTTCTGTTGCAGACGCTCAATGAAATGCAAATGCAGCCGCAGGAGCAGCAAACGGCGCGGTTGATTGTCGCCAGTCTGCTCAGCCACTGTCGCGACCTGCTTGGCAGCCAGATCCAGACTGCCTCGCGCAGCCAGGCGCTGTTTGAGGCTATCCGCGACTACATTGACGAGCGCTACGCCTCACCGCTCACCCGGGAATCGGTGGCGCAGGCGTTCTATATTTCGCCGAACTATCTCTCGCATCTGTTTCAAAAAACGGGGGCGGTTGGCTTTAACGAATACCTGAACCATACGCGACTGGAACACGCAAAGACCTTGTTGAAAGGCTACGACTTAAAAGTGAAAGAAGTCGCGCACACCTGCGGATTTGTGGACAGTAACTACTTTTGCCGCCTGTTTCGTAAAAACACCGAACGCTCGCCGTCAGAATATCGTCGTCAGTATCACAGCCAGCTAACGGAAAAGCAGGTCAGTCCAGAATAAGATGGGTATATTGCGGAGCGGAAAGCAACTTACGCACCGCGCTCATGACACGCTGCGGTTCGCGCAGAAAGGCGTTAATGCCGGACTGGACATAACGGCATTGAGTGAAACGTTCCGCTCCCGCCAGTTCGATATCGGTAATCAGCAGCACGGCATCCGCCCGACGGATATCCTCTTCGGTTAAGCGATTTTCCGTACCAAGCGCCCCCTGCGTTTCAATCTTAATGGTCCATTTTTCCTGCTGGCATAACTTCTCCAGCCGTTCAGCCGCCATGTAGGTATGGGCCACACCGCTTACGCAGGCCGTCACCGCGACCAGAAATCGTCCTGTTGACACGGACATATTACCCTCCTGTTGTGACCTGAAAGCCCGCGTTCTCCGCCATCTCACGCATTTGGGCAATAATCTGTTCCGTTGGCGCAGGGACGTCCTTCATCCCCCACTGCTGCCCGAGCAACCGATATTTCGGTTCTCCATAGAGATGAAACGGTAGCAGGTGCAATTGCTTTATACCAAGCGATAACAGCAACGTCAGCGCGCGCTGCATATTCTCATGTGTGAGCGTGTAACCGGGGATCAGCGGCAAACGGGGGATCACGTTAACGCCCTCCGCCACCAGCATCCGCAAATTAGCCACGACGCGTGGCATATTCATCGCCACAATCTCACGGGCCCGTTCAGGCTCCATGATCTTTAAATCGAACAGCACTTCATCACACGCTTTCGCCAGCGGAAGCAGCCGACGGGCGGGGGCATCGCCTGCCGTTTCAATTGCACAATGCACACCCCAGCGCCGCAGACGCTGTAAGAATCGCGTAGCGAAAGCCGCCTGCATCAACACCTCTCCGCCCGACAGCGTCACCCCGCCGCCAGAAGTGCGAAAGAAAACGTCATCTTTCATCACCTCGCGTTCCAGCTCATCCAGGGTGACATCACGGCCAATACACTCAAACACCCCGGAAGGACACTCGTCGGCATCACGCAGACACGGCGTACAGTGCAGGCATTTGCTTTCCCGTCGCACCGTTTCAATTCGTGGCGAGATCGATTCCGGATTGGCGCACCACGGGCAGGTGTGCGGGCAGCCTTTAAAAAAGACCACCGTGCGGATCCCCTGACCGTCATTCAGCGAATACCGTTGAATATTGAAGATGCGTGCGACCTCCTCGTCGCACGACTCCACAACCACACAACTGATGCGCGGTGCGGCGAATGATGTCATCCTGAATCTCCTTCGACAGCTCGACAAAGAAGGCGCTATACCCTGCCACACGTACCACCAGCCCGGCGAAATCCTGGGGTCGCAGCTGCGCTTCCCGCAGCGTTTCGGCATTCACCACGTTAAACTGAATATGCTGCAATTTGAGCTGGGTAAAGGCGCGCAAGAAATCGCACAGTTTGCGTAATCCTGCCTCTCCTTCCAGCGTGGCGGGCGTGAACTTCACGTTCAGCAACGTCCCGTTGGACAACAGCGTGTTATCCAGCTTACTGACCGATTTCAGCACCGCCGTCGGTCCCTGCATATCCTGTCCAAGCATCGGCGAAAGGCCGCCATCCGCCAGTTGCTCTCCGGAAAACCGCCCGTCCGGCGTCGCCCCCACCACCGCGCCCAACGGCACGTGTGCGGACACGGTATAAGAACCCGGCGTAAACTGCCCGCCACGCGGATTCTGATACTTCTCCACCTCTTTGCAGTAATAACGCAGCAGTTCGGCGCTGATGTTGTCCACCTCATCAATGTCATTACCGTATTTATGGAAGCGGTTGATCAACCTGGCGCGGATCTTTTCCCCTTCCGGCGTGGCAAAGTTAGCCTTTAACACCGCAAGAAGTTCGTCAAAACGGAGGCGCTGCTGCTCAAACACCAGTCCATTCAGCGCATGCAGAGAATCGCTGAGGTTGGCGATGCCAATACCCTGCACACCCGAGAAATTATAGCGCGCGCCGCCGTCGGTGATGTCACATCCCTTCTCCAGACAATCACTGATAAACGAGGAGAGCAACGGCACTGGCGCCCAGTCGCGATGACCGATGTCGCAAATATTACTGCCTTCAACCATCAGCGTGATGTAGTGGCTGATTTTGGCGCGAATATGTGCCAGCAGACCGTCCCAGGTCAGCTCACCATTACCTTCATTCTCGTACAGGCTAATTTCCATGACCTTCAACAGATTGAACATAGCGATATCATGCAGACCATAGGTTCTGCCCGGAATCGACAACTCCACGCACCCTACCACGGCGTAATCACGCGCATCTTCCAGCGAGACGCCCCGGTTGAGGAATGCCGGGATCACCACTTCATCATTAAAGATCTGTGGAATACCGGTACCCAGACGGATAGTCTCGGCGGTCTTCATCAGAAACGGCGTATCAATCAGCGCGTTGATGCGAACGCCCAGATTCGGCTGGGGTAACTGCACACTCTGATAGGCATCGAGACAGAGGAATGAAAGCACGTTTACCGCACTGCGGCCATTCTCCGTCAGGCCACCAAGTAGCGCGGTATAGCCGGTCGGGAAGCCAGCGAAATAACGTGCGCTGCTGGTCGAACGCAGGAGCACAATGTCGTTGCATTTCACCCACAGCGATTCCAGCAGTTCTTTCAGGAATGCGGGATCATCTCCCTGCGCCAGCGACGCCTGATAAAACGGCAGCATGTACTGATCGAAACGCCCCAGCGACAGCGAACTGGCGTTGGACTCGTACTGCAAAATGATGTTCATGTACCAGAACAACTGGCACGCCTGCCAGAAGGTGTGCGGCTTATGCTGCACGTTATGCCGCGAGTTGGCAGCGATAGTCAGCAACTCCTGGCGACGAGTGACGTCAGGGCAGCGTTCAGCCATCTCTTCCGCCAGTACGGCATAACGCAGAATGTGGCGCTGCGACGCTTCCAGCAGCAGCAGTGCCGCCTGATAAAAGGCGTTATGCGGCGCCTGCTCGCAGTGCGCGCGCATCTCCATCACCAGTTCACCCAGCCCATGATTCAGCAGGCGCGGATAATCAATGATGATATGCCCCTGTCCCTTATCCGTCTGGTTGATGCTAAAAATCTGGGTACTGACGGCGGCCTTAACCTCATCCGTCATCTGACCGTTGATGAAATCCTTCATCGACCGTTTTTCCCAGTAAGGGAACAGCACATCACGATAGAGGCGTTTATCGTCTTCGCTGATGTCGAAACGGTCCTGGGGACGAGTCGGGAACTGATCCAACTCGTTGAGCAGCCAGTACGGGTCCATCTCCGGCGACATGATGCCCGCACGCGGTTTAACGGTACGGTTGCCGGCAATCAGTTCCTCATCACGAATCGAAATCTCGACATGCTCGAGGATATATGCGGTCGCCTTAGCCCGACGTAAAATGACCGGCTCCCCTTCCGTCTGTTGATGACTGGCGGTATACAGCATTGCACGCTCAAGCGAAATTTCCCTGCTGTTCTGAAAGAGTGCCGCTTTTAAGCGGTGGATGCGGTGGGTCATGAGGAACTCCTGTGGGCATGAATGCCTGATGGCGCTACGCTTATCAGGCCTACAAATTCGTAGGCCGGATAAGGCAGCGCCGCCATCCGGAACACAAAAAACTTATGCGGTTTGCGCCAGATGCGCGCCAATCTTGTTCATAATCGCGTCGGCGCGTTTTACCGCATCGCTGATGTTGACACGGACGATAGTCTTACCAACAAAACGCTCCTCAAATTTAATCCCGATATCCTTGGTCAGAATGACGATATTAGCCTGTGCCACATCAGCGGGTGTCAGTTCATTTTCCAGACCAATGGAGCCCTGCGTCTCCACTTTCACTTCCCAGCCTTTCGCTTTGGCTGCACTTTCCAGCGCTTCAGCGGCCATATAGGTATGTGCAACACCTGAAGGACATGCGGTTACTGCAATAATTTTCGTCATGACGCCACTCCTCACTTAATTAATTTCAAAATCTAAATCCAGATCGTCTTCTTTCTCGTCGGTCTGAGAGACATTCTTGCGCGCCAGGCTTTTCAGCACGTTCACACAGATAGCCGTCACCACCGCACCTACCGCCACCGCGGCGACATAACCTAGTTTCCCTTCCACCACCGGCAGAACAATCAGTCCACCCCAGCCTGCGTAACACTGAGCGCCGAACAATGCCGCCGTGGCCGCACCACAGGCCGAACCCAGCATGATGGAAGGAATGACGCGCAGCGGGTCAGCGGCAGCGAAAGGAATCGCCCCTTCGGTAACGCCCACACACCCCATCACCAGCGCCGCTTTACCGGCTTCGCGCTCTTCAGAAGAGAAATTTTTACGCCCCACCAGCGTCGCCAGTCCTAAGCCCAGCGGCGGCACGCAGATCCCGACCGCCGCAATGGCCACCACGGTGTAAACCCCCTGCGCTACACAAATCAGCATGAAGGCGTAGGCCACTTTGTTGATCGGGCCGCCCATGTCAAAGGCCAGCATCAGCCCCATAATCACCGCCAACACCACGATGCTGCCCTGCTGCATGCCTTGCAGCCACTGGGTCAGACTGGCGGTCAGCGCGCCAACGGGTTCGCCCAGTCCCCACATCATGATGCCCGCCGTAATAAAGGTCCCGATGACAGGAATCACGAAGATGGGCATGACAGAACGCAATACCTTATGGACCGGAATTTTTTTCAGGTAATACACCACAATGCCGCCGATAATCCCGGCAATCAGCGCCCCGAAGAACCCGGCGCCGAAGCTGTTGCCTACCCAGGCACCAATCGCGCATGGTGCCAGCGCGGAGCGTTCCGCAATGGAATAACCAATGTACGCCGCAAGGAAAGGCACCATCAGGGTCAGCCCGGCCACGCCGATATCAAACAGCTTTTTGAGATTCGGATCGGTCGCGGCATCAGGCACCGCCCCTTTCCCATACAGCATGACGGAGACTGCCAGTAAGATGCCGCCCGCAACCACAAAGGGGATCATATGCGACACCCCCGTCATCAGATGCTGACGGGTATTTTTCAGGATGTGTACCAACTCATTCATAAGTCGCTCCCGGGCAGGTGTTTGCCCATATCCATAACGTTGTTGTGGCAAACAATAGGCAATCCGCAAGGTCGCAGACAGTGGATAAAAAGGCCATTTACTGGATTTTTGTAATATCAGTACAAAAATGCGATCCGCTTCATAAGTTGAAGGATAAGAGAATTCACGGATACCGGGAGGACTTGTGAACTGTCTCCCACTTTTCGCCTTACATTACATTTGTCCAGTTTTTGGCAGAATTGTCACATGGCAGCGAACAAGCAAGGCCTTTTATGCTGTAGACAGAAAACCGTTATGGGAGAAAGGCAATGGCCCTGATTGTGGAATTTACCTGTGAGCTGCCCAATGGCGTCCATGCGCGCCCGGCAAGCCATGTTGAGACCCTGTGTAACACCTTTACTTCACACATTGAGTGGCACAACCTGCGAACCGATCGTAAGGGCAACGCCAAGAGCGCACTGGCGTTGATTGGCACGGATACGCTGGCTGGCGACCCCTGCCAGTTGCTCATTACAGGAGCAGATGAATCCGATGCCCATCAGCGCCTGAGCCTGTGGCTGCGCGACGAGTTCCCCCACTGCGATGCCCCGCTGGCAGAAGCCAGTAACAGCGAATTAGAACCACTACCGGCTTCACTGACTCACCTGAACCCGCAGCTTTTCCGCGCCCGTAGCGTTTGCAGTGGTAGCGCGGGCGGTATCCTGACGCTTCTCTCTTCGCTGGATCTCAACGCGCTCGGCGAACTCCCTGTGGCAGGCGATGTGGAAAGCGAGCAGTCGGCGCTGGATCGCGGCTTAACACTGCTGGTAAAAAACATTGCGTTTCGTTTGCTCGACAGCGACGGCGCCACCAGTGCGATTCTGGAAGCCCACCGTTCGCTGGCGGGCGATACCTCCTTACGTCAGCATTTGCTGGCAGGCGTTTCTCGCGGCTTAAGCTGCGCGCAGGCGATTGTCGACAGCGCCAACCATTTCTGCGATGAGTTTGCCCATTCCAGCAGTCGCTATTTGCAGGAACGCGCGCTGGACGTTCGCGACGTCTGTTTCCAGTTGCTGCAACACATCTACGGCGAAAAGCGCTTTCCGGCACCGGGAAAGCTGACCCAACCCACCATCTGTATGGCGGATGAGTTGACGCCCAGCCAGTTCCTGGAACTGGACAAAACGTTCCTCAAAGGACTGCTGTTGAAAAGCGGCGGCACCACTTCGCACACGGTGATTCTTGCTCGTTCATTCAACATCCCCACTCTGATCGGTGTCGCGATTGACGCTTTAACCCCGTGGCTGCAGCAAGAAGTTTATATCGATGGCAATGCAGGAGCGGTGGTGGTCGCGCCTGATGAACCGGTCAGCCGCTACTATCAGCAGGAAGCCCGTGTACACGAGGCGCTGCGCGAGCAACAGCGCGTCTGGCTGACCCAGGAAGCGCGCACGGCCGACGGCATTCGTATGGAAGTTGCCGCCAACATTGCTCACTCCGTGGAAGCGCAGGCGGCATTTGGCAACGGCGCGGAGGCGGTTGGCCTGTTCCGCACCGAAATGCTGTATATGGATCGGCTCAGCGCTCCGGACGAGAACGAGCTGTACAACATTTTTTGCCAGGCGCTGGAATCCGCACAGGGGCGCAGCATTATTGTGCGTACGATGGATATCGGCGGCGATAAGCCCGTTGATTATCTGAATATTCCTGCTGAAGCCAACCCGTTCCTCGGCTATCGCGCCGTGCGTATCTATGAAGAGTACGCCGCGCTGTTTACCACTCAGCTCCGGTCGATCCTGCGCGCATCGGCGCACGGAAGCCTGAAAATTATGATCCCGATGATCTCCTCAATGGAAGAGATCCTGTGGGTGAAAGAGAAACTGGCGGAAGCCAAACAGCAGCTTCGCAATGAACAGATCCCATTTGATGAGAAGATCCCGCTCGGCATTATGCTGGAAGTCCCGTCAGTGATGTTCATCATCGACCAGTGCTGTGAAGAGATTGATTTTTTTAGTATTGGCAGCAATGACCTGACGCAATACCTGTTGGCCGTTGACCGCGATAACGCCAAAGTGACCCGCCACTACAACAGCCTGAACCCGGCCTTTCTGCGCGCGCTGGATTTCGCGGTGCAGGCGGTGCACCGTCAGGGGAAATGGATCGGCCTGTGTGGCGAGCTCGGGGCAAAAGGTTCCGTTCTGCCATTGCTGGTCGGGTTGGGGCTGGATGAAATCAGCATGAGCGCCCCCGCCATTCCTGCCGCTAAAGCGCGAATGGCGCAGCTCGACAGTCGCGCCTGCCGCCAATTGCTGAATCAGGCGATGGCCTGTCGCACGTCGCTGGAAGTGGAGCATCTGCTGGCGCAGTTCCGCATGTCACAGCAGGATGCCCCACTGGTCACCGCCCAGTGCATCACCCTCGACAGTGACTGGCGCAGCAAAGAAGAGGTGATCAAAGGGATGACCGACAACCTGCTGCTCGCCAGCCGCTGCCGCTACCCCCGCAAACTGGAAGCCGATCTGTGGGCTCGTGAGGCAGTTTTCTCTACCGGGCTGGGCTTCAGCTTCGCCATTCCGCACAGCAAATCTGAACACATTGAGCAGTCCACTATCAGCGTGGCACGCCTGAAAGCGCCTGTCCGCTGGGGAGATGACGAGGCGCAGTTCATCATCATGCTAACGCTCAACAAACACGCGGCGGGGGACCAGCACATGCGTATTTTCTCACGCCTGGCCCGTCGCATTATGCACGAAGAATTTCGCAATGCACTGGTGAATGCCGCGTCTGCCGACGCGATTGCCAGCCTGCTGCAACATGAGCTTGAACTTTAAGAGGAAGCAAAATGGAACTGTATCTGGATAGCGCCAATGTGGCGGAAGTCGAACGTCTGGCCCGCATTTTCCCTATCGCCGGGGTGACGACCAACCCGAGTATTATCGCGGCAAGCAAAGAATCCATCTGGGATGTTCTGCCGCGTCTGCAAAAGGTGATTGGCGAAAACGGCGTTCTGTTTGCCCAGACCATGAGTCGCGATGCGCAGGGAATGGTGAACGAAGCTAAACGTCTGAACAATGCCGTTCCGGGAATTGTGGTGAAAATCCCGGTAACCTCTGAAGGACTGGTCGCCATCAAGCAGTTGAAAAAAGAGGGCATAGTCACCCTGGGAACCGCCGTGTACAGCGCCTCTCAGGGACTACTTGCCGCGCTGGCGGGGGCAAAATATGTCGCGCCTTACGTCAACCGCGTAGATGCCCAGGGCGGAGACGGTATTCGCACCGTTCAGGAATTACAGACGCTACTGGAACGTCATGCCCCGAAAAGCAAAGTGCTGGCCGCCAGTTTCAAGACCCCGCGCCAGGCGCTGGACTGTCTGCTGGTGGGCTGTGAAGCAATCACCCTTCCTTTAGATGTAGCGCAACAAATGCTCGATACCCCTGCGGTAGAGTCAGCTGTTGAGAAGTTTGAGCAAGACTGGAAAAACGCATTCGGTAACATCAACCTGTGAGGGAAATAAGGTATGGATCGCATTATTCAATCCCCTGGTAAGTACATCCAGGGTGCAGATGTCATCACTCGTCTTGGCGAATACCTCAAGCCGTTGGCTGAACGTTGGCTGGTTGTTGGCGACAAATTTGTTCTCGGTTTCGCTCAGGGCGAACTGGAAAAAAGCTTTAAAAACGCAGGACTGGCGCTGGAAGTCGCGCCGTTTGGCGGTGAATGCTCGCAAAACGAGATCGACCGTTTGCGCAGCGTGGCGGAAAATGCGCAGTGTGGCGCGGTGCTCGGCATCGGCGGCGGTAAAACGCTGGATACCGCCAAAGCCCTTGCCCACTTTATGAACCTGCCTGTGGCGATCGCCCCGACCATCGCCTCAACCGATGCGCCCTGCAGCGCACTTTCCGTTATCTACACCGATGCTGGTGAATTTGACCGTTATCTGCTGCTACCGCACAACCCGCATATGGTTATCGTCGACACCAAAATCGTTGCCGGCGCCCCGGCGCGTCTGTTAGCCGCAGGGATTGGTGATGCGCTGGCCACGTGGTTTGAAGCACGCGCGTGTTCACGCAGCGGCGCGATCACCATGGCGGGCGGCAAATGCACTCAGGCGGCGCTGGCGCTGGCTGAACTGTGCTACAACACGCTGCTCGAAGAGGGTGAAAAAGCAATGCTCGCCGCCGAGCAGCATGTCGTGACCCCGGCGCTTGAGCGCGTGATTGAGGCCAACACCTATCTGAGCGGCGTCGGCTTTGAAAGCGGCGGTCTGGCTGCCGCGCACGCGGTTCACAACGGTCTGACGGCGATCCCGGATGCGCATCACTATTATCACGGTGAAAAAGTGGCCTTCGGTACGCTGACGCAGTTGATTCTGGAAAACGCGCCGGTTGAAGAGATTGAGACCGTTGCCGCACTGTGCCATTCCGTCGGTCTGCCGATTACGCTGGCGCAACTGGATATCAAACAGGATATCCCGGCGAAGATGCGTATTGTGGCAGAAGCCTCCTGCGCGGAAGGCGAAACCATTCACAACATGCCTGGCGGCGCAACGCCGGATCAGGTTTATGCCGCACTGTTGGTTGCCGACCAGTACGGTCAGCGCTATCTGCAAGAGTGGGAATAACACGCTCTACACTCCCGGCCTCGCCGGGAGTGTTTCTTATCTCATCAGGCCTGTTCGACCACCTGCACCTCACGCTTTTTCCGGCTGACAATTGCCAGCGCCATAACGATCAGCACAATTCCCCCACCCTCAACGGGACCGGGGTTTTCACCAAGCAGCCACCAGGAAAACAGCACGCTACAGACCGGCACCGCCAGGGTGCTTAAGCTGGCGATACTGGCAGGCAAATTCTTCAGGACAAACAGCCACAAACTCCAGGCCAGCGCCGTCGCCAGAATCGCGCTATATCCCAGCGCCCAGAGGACCACCGGCTGCCAGTCAACTTCCCGCTGCGGCACCAGCCAGGCCACCGCACTCATCACCAGCGCGGCATACAACATCTGCCAGGCCGTTAACGACAGCAAATCGACGCGTGGATGGCGGGTATAAAGACGTTTAGCGACAATGGCGCTCGCTCCCCAGCTGACTCCGGAGAGAATCGCCAGCAGAGCGCTCTTCAACGTTGATAAATTCAGTTGCCACGGTTGCAGCACCAGCAGTAACCCTATTGCGGCAATGGCAATTGCGGCGTATTGCAGGCGTCGCAGTCGCTCCCCCAGAAACAGCGCCGCCAGAATAACGACCCAAAACGGCATGGTATAGGTCAGGATAGCGACTTTCCCCGCCCCGCCGCTGACCAGCGCCCACTGACCGAAGCCAATCATCCCGCAGGTCTGCAACAGCGCAATCGCCAGCGTAAACCGAAACGGCGTCGGGCGCAGGCCACGGCCGCGCAAAAGGAGGACGAGGAATAATATTAAGGCTCCGAAGATACAGCGTAATGCAGTGAAGTCGAACGCGCCGATATAGCTCGTGACCTGCTTCATAAAAATCCAGCTATAGCTCCAGATAAGGGTAAGCAAGATAAGACCACCGATTGCCAGTGGATTGCCCTTTCCTGAGACAGACATGATAGATCCAGTAGATTGACGTTTCCTGCGGACACTATACCCCTACAAATACACTTCAGCGACTGCAAGCCGTCGCTGAAGTGGGGTCAGATTACATCAGGGGTGGGCTTACTGCAGGTCGAAACGGTCCAGGTTCATCACTTTCACCCATGCCGCAACAAAGTCCTTCACGAACTTCACGTGCGCATCGCTACCGGCATACACTTCCGCCAGAGCACGCAGCACCGCATGAGAGCCAAAAACCAGGTCCGCACGAGAAGCGGTGTATTTCACTTCACCTGTCTGACGATCGCGACCTTCAAACTGTTCGTTTGACTCATCAACCGGTTTCCATTCGTGACGCATATCCAGCAGGTTGACGAAGAAGTCATTGCTGAGTACACCCGGACGATCGGTAAAGACACCATGTTTACTGCCGTCGTAGTTCGCGCCAAGCACGCGCAGACCACCCACCAGCACGGTCATTTCTGGTGCGGTCAGAGTCAACTGCTGCGCTTTATCGATCAGCAGAGACTCTGTTGTTGCCACGCCAGGTTCACCGCGATAGTTACGGAACCCATCGGCGATCGGTTTGAGGAGCTCAAACATCTCAATATCTGTCTGATCCTGACGCGCATCCACACGACCAGGCGTAAACGGCACATGAATGCTGACACCTGCAGCGCTGGCGGCTTTTTCAACCCCCACGACACCGGCAAGAACAATGATATCGGCCAGCGACGCTTTAGCGGAATCACGCTGGATTTTCTCCAGAACCGGCAGCGCACGCGTAGCAATCGCATTGACATCCCAGCCGCGCTGCGGCGCTAATGCCAGACGCGCACCGTTCGCCCCGCCACGTTTATCCCCCCCGCGGAAGGTCGACGCAGACGCCCACGCAACGGACACCAGTTCACCGACAGAGAGACCGGAATCCGCGATGGCAGACTTCAGGCTCAGGATATCTTCTTCCGTTGGATTGAAGGTGGGTTGCGGCAGCGGGTCCTGCCAAATCAGATCTTCTTTTGGCACTTCCGGACCGATGTAACGCGCTTTCGGCCCCATATCACGGTGGGTCAGTTTGAACCACGCACGGGCGAAGGCTTCGTTAAACGCCTGCGGATCGTTCAGGAAACGGCGGGAAATTTTTTCGAATTCCGGATCAAAACGCAGCGTCAGGTCGGTGACCAGCATCGTCGGCTTACGTTTTTTCGACGGGTCGAATGGATCAGGAATGATTTCTGGCGCATCGACTGCTTCAAACTGGATGGCGCCAGCCGGACTGCGCGTCTGTACCCACTCATATTTGAACAGGTTCTCGAAGAAGTAGTTGCTCCACTGGGTTGGGGTTTGCGTCCAGACCACTTCCAGTCCGGATGTAATCGCATCCGCGCCCACACCGCTACCAAAATCACTTTTCCAGCCTAAACCCTGGTTTTCGATCGGTGCCACTTCCGGGTCCGGGCCGACGTGCGTCGCCGGGCCTGCGCCGTGGGTTTTCCCTAATGTATGACCGCCGGCAATCAACGCAACGGTCTCTTCGTCGTTCATCCCCATGTTGCCAAAGGTTGCACGAATCGCTGAAGCCGCCGAAAGCGGTTCACCGCTGGCGTTAGGACCTTCCGGGTTAACATAGATCAGCCCCATCTCGGTGGCGGCTAAAGGACGTTTAGCCAGTTCTTCCGGGTCACGGTGGGCAAGCCACGTTTTCTCATCGCCCCAGTTTACATCCAGATCCGGTTCCCAGACGTCCTCACGACCCGCACCGAAACCAAAGGTACGGAAGCCGGAGTTTTCCAGCGCAACGTTACCCGCCAGAATAAACAGGTCGGCCCAGGAAATTTTTTGTCCGTATTTTTGCTTGATTGGCCACAGCAGACGACGCGCCTTGTCCAGACTCACGTTATCCGGCCAGGAGTTCAGGGGAGCAAAACGCTGCTGTCCGCGACCTGCGCCGCCGCGTCCGTCAACGGAACGATAGGTACCAGCCCCGTGCCAGGCCATGCGGATAAACAGACCGGCATACGTTCCCCAGTCAGCAGGCCACCACGGTTGAGATTCGGTGAGAAGCGCTCTGAGATCGCCTTTCAGCGCGGAATAATCTAATTTGCTGAATTCTTTGCGGTAATCGAAATCTTCACCCAGCGGGTTTGAGCGATTGGAATGTTGGTTTAACAAGTCGACGCGGAGCTGGTTAGGCCACCAGTCACGGCTGGTTGTTCCTGCTCCAGCGCTCTGGTCATGGCCGCCCTGATGAAAAGGACATTTTCCGGCGGACGTCGGGTTATGGATATCGTCTGGCGTGCTCATCTATATGCTCCCTTTACAGTGTTTACATTACGATATACACCTACAGAGATAAGATATAGTCGAAAAAATCCACAGATTCGATAGCCGATACCTTTTATATTTTTAGTTACAGAGATGTAGATCAAAATGAGGTGTAATAAAGCCCTCCGGGGAGGGCCGAGGCATTTAGATACCGGGTCTGACACCCAGGGTGTGGCAAATGGCATAACTCATTTCAGCGCGGTTAAGTGTATAGAAATGAAAGTCTTTTACGCCTTCCCGGCTTAAAATTTTCACCATGTCCATGGCGATATTTGCTCCCACCAGCTTACGGGTTTCCGCATCGTCATCGAGGCCATTAAACATTTGTGACATCCACGCCGGAATGCGCACATTGGTCATATCGGCAAACTTCTTCGCCTGCTTAAAGTTCGAGACCGGCAGAATGCCAGGAATGATTTCCACGTCGATACCCGCAGAGACGCAGCGGTCACGAAAACGCAGGTAGCTTTCGACGTCAAAGAAAAATTGGGTAATGGCGCGGTTCGCCCCGGCATCCACTTTACGTTTCAGGTTGAGCAGATCCGCCTGCGCGCTTTTCGCTTCCGGATGCACTTCCGGGTAAGCGGCGACGGAGATATCAAAGTCGGCCACCTCTTTCAGCAGGCTCACCAGGTCGGCAGCATACATATCGGGCTTACCGCTGCCTGCCGGCAAATCGCCGCGCAGCGCAACGATGTGGCGGATTCCGTTGTTCCAGTAGTCCTGTGCAATAGTACGCAGTTCATCGCGGGTCGCATCAATACAGGTCAGGTGCGGTGCGGCTTCCAGACCGGTGCGATCTTTAATCCCTTTGATAATGCTGTGCGTGCGGTCGCGTTCGCCAGAGTTGGCGCCGTAGGTTACCGAAACAAACTTCGGCTTCAGGCTGCTCAGGCGATCGATGGAATTCCACAGGGTTTGCTCCATTTCACTGGTGCGCGGCGGGAAAAACTCGAACGAAACGTTAATCTGACCCTGGACTTCCGCCAGGCTCTGATTCAGGGCTTCCCGCTGGTTGGCGTGAAAAAAGCTCATACCTTACCTCATCAATCGCTTGTCATTATATGTTGTGTTGTGAACATCTATCCGTTTAGACGTCCAGATGTAAAAATGACGGAAAAGCACGATGACGTCAACTGAAAAATCATCGTTGATGGTGAGGAAAAGTCAGGGAAGATGAAAAAAATTCACGTTAGTGGGCTATACCAGCGGACAGCATCATGCTTTTCAGCCAATGTAAGCGGGCAGCGTTCTCCGGCAACATCGCCAGCCCCGCCTGAATGCTGAGTTCACCCTCGCTCAGTGGTCGAAAAACCACGCCCTGACGCTGAATAGCGGCAAAGGAAGCAGGGAATAAGCTCAGACCATCGCCATGGGCTATTCGCGCCAGCAGAACGTCATGCTCCAGCGGCTCTTCAAGACAGGCAGGAGCGTAACCCACACGCTGAAAGCGTGCCCGCGTAGCGTCAAAGAAGGCCGGATTTCGTTCCCGGCTAAACCAGAACAGCGGCCGGTGATTAAGTGCTTTCAGGGAGAGGGTGTCACTGCCAGCCTCTGACCAAATGGCAGGTAGCGCTGCGATGAGCGGCTCACGCCAGTCGAGCGGCGTGATGGTCAGTCCGGCGGTCTCCAGCGGCAACGCCACCACGGCAGCATCCAGTTTTCCGCGTCGCACCTGACGTATGAGATCGGGCGAGCCCTGGCGCACAAGGCGCAGGGTATCAACCCGGGTATTCAGTTGCGTTTCCAGCGCGGCGAAAACGCCCTGCTCAAATGCCGTCGTCAGCCCCAGACGCAACGACTGCACGCCGTCTGGCGCAAGCTGATTCAGGGCCGCATAGGTTTTATCCTGCTGTTCCAGCAGCGGACGCACGATCTCCAGCACGCGCAGCCCCTCATTCGTCAGCGTCAACCCTTTGGTATGACGGACAAACAGCGTCACCCCCAGACGTTCTTCAAGCTGGCGTATATGGCGGCTAAGCGGCGGTTGCGACATAAACAGTCGCAGGGCTGCCCGGCTCATGTTGTTCTCTTCCGCCACCACGGCAAAGTAACGCAGCAGGCGAATATCCAGAGAGTGCAGAAGCGGTGTTGTCATACCGAAAAGGTATCACGGAAACGGTATTATCCAAATCATTCCACCCACCCTATCCTCACGTCATCATTAACAGATGAGGAAGACACTATGCATTCAGAACGCTTTATCACCGGTCAGAACATGCTACAGCAGGTTGATGGCAAAGGCGGCGATGCCGTCGTCGAGAGCCTGAAGGACATCGCTCCCGACTTCGCTCGCTATCTGATTGAGTTTCCTTTTGGCGACATTTATTCCCGCCCCGGACTGGATTTACGCAGTCGGGAAATCGCCACCGTCGCCGCCTTAACCGCACTGGGCAACGCCGCACCGCAGTTGAAGGTTCACATTGCTGCCGCGCTGCATGTCGGGTTAACGCAGGAGGAGATTATTGAGGTCATGATGCAGATGGCAGTGTATGCCGGTTTCCCGGCGGCGCTGAACGGTCTGTTCGCCGCAAAAGAGGTGTTTGCTGGTCGGTAACACGCCGGACGGGATGCTGAAGCATCTTATCCGGCCTGAATTACGCCCGAACCATCGGCCGGATAAGCGCACAGCGCCATCCGGCAAAAAACTACAGCAGCTGCGCCAGACGGTTAATATCCGACTGAATCGCCCCGGCAGTGACGTCACGCCCGGCACCGGGCCCGCGGATCACTAACGGGTTATCGCGATACCAGCGGCTTTCGATAGCAAAGACGTTATCGCACGGCAGCAGCGCTGCCAGCGGATGCTCCGGGCGAACCGCTTCTACGCCAACACGCGCTTTGCCATTGGCATCGAAACGCGCCACATAGCGCAGTACCAGCCCCATTTCACGGGCCGCTTCCAGACGCTGCACCATCTGATCGTTCAGCTCATCGCCATTCTCAAAGAAGTGGTCGATTGAGCCTTCTTCACAATGCGCGGGAACCAGCGACTCAACGCGGACCTGATCCGGCTCGATGTCGTAGCCTGCTTCGCGTGCCAGAATCACCAGCTTGCGCATCACATCTTTACCCGACAGGTCAACGCGCGGATCCGGCTCCGTCAGTCCCTGTTGCCAGGCCTGATCCACCAGATCGGTAAACGGCACAGAGCCATCAAACTGCAGGAACAGCCAGGACAGCGTGCCGGAGAAGATCCCGCTGATCGACAGGATGGTGTCGCCGCTGTCGATCAGATCGCGCACGGTGTGGTTGATCGGCAACCCCGCACCCACGGTCGCGTTATACAGCCAGTGGCGCCCGGTCTTATCAAACGCGTCGTGGATCTGGCGATACTTATTGCTGGTGCTCGCCCCAGCCAGCTTGTTGGCGCTGATGACGTGAAAACCGTGGCTGGCAAAGTCGAGATACTGATCCGCCAGCTGTTCGCTCGCGGTCACATCCAGCACCACCAGATCGTCATACGGGTGCGCGCGCATCCACAGGAACAGCGACTCTTCATCCTGTTCAATGGCTTCATCATTGAAGAACGCCAGCGCCCGGCTGGCGTCCAGCCCTTCGTAGTTCAGCAGGCTGCGACGGCTATCCACCACCCCGGCCAGCACAAATTCAAATCCGGTACGCGCCGAGAGCGTGCTCTGCTCGCGGGCAAACAGCTCAAGCCAGCGGGAGCCGATGTTGCCCTTGCCGAAAAGCACCAGGCCGATGCGTTTTTCAGCGCGGAAAATGGACTGATGCAGACCCTGAATCAGGCTCTCCGTTGGGCCGGTACGCAGTACGGCCACCAGGCTGATGCCCTCTTCCGACTGCCAGGTAAATTCTACCGGCTGTCCTTTCAACTGTTGCCAGAAACGATGGCAGTGCAGCGGGTTACGGGTGACGCCTGCGCCCACCATTGCCACCAGCGCCAGCCCCTGACGCAATCGCAGTTCACCCGGCAGACCGGCTTCATCGAGGATTCGCAAGGCGCTGTCGGCCACTTCCGAGGTATAGCAGAACTGCAGCAGATGACGATCGGTATGGACGCCAACGGCCAGCGGACGCACCTGTGCACGCTTGAGGACCTGATCGATATCTTTATGCGCCTGCTTAAAGTCCTGGCTGGCGGGCACCTGAAATTCAATCAGGCAGACGTCATCATGGCTGGTCACGATACGCGCACCGGTCCCGGAAGCTAATACACGCTCAATGCGCGTGGAGCCTTGATCTGGCGTATAACTACAGCGCAACTGGAGATCGATATCGCTGCCAGAAACCGGCTGCAGCGTGCGGGCGTGCAGAACCGGCGCCGCCAGACGCGCCAGCTCGCTGGCTTCATCCAGACGCAGCAGCGGCAGCAGGCAGGCATCTTTGACTTTACGCGGGTCAGCGCTGTAAACCCCGGCCACGTCACTCCAGATGGTAACGCGGGAAACGCCCGCCAGCGCGCCAATCTGCGTGGCGGAGTAGTCAGAACCATTACGGCCCAGCAGCACTGTTTCACCCGCATTACTACGACTGATAAAACCGGTCACGACCAGACGTTTCTGCGGATGCTGGATCAGCAGTTGCTGTAATAACGGATAAGAAAGCCCTTCATCCACCTGCGGTTGCGCAGCGCGCTCAGCGCGTAAGAATTCACGCGCATCCAGCCAGGCCGACTCCATGCCCTGCTGATTGAGCACAGCCGACATCAGACGCGCTGACCATACTTCACCGTGGCCCACGACTTCCGCATAAACGGCGTCATTCACGCCGCTGTCCAGCAGATTGGCCAGACGTTCCAGATCGCTGATAAACAGGCTGGTTAATGCCTCCGCCACGTCGGCGGGAAGCAAGCCGCTAATCAGTTCACACTGATAGCGTCGCAGGGTCTGTTGTACCTGATGCGCAGAGAGGCGATCGGTCTGACTTAATTTCAGCCAACTGATCAGTTGGTTGGTCGTACTGCCCGCAGCGGAAACCACCATCATGTCGTCAGGCTGTGAGTATTCCGCCATGATGCCCGCGACGCGCAGATAACACTTCACGTCAGCCAGACTACTACCACCAAATTTGTGCAGTTGACGACCCTTCGCCCCTGCCTGCGCAATCACACTCATGTTTACCCCTTGTTTGCAGCCCGGAAGCCATTTTCCAGGTCGGCAATTAAATCTTCGCCATCTTCAATACCCGTGGAGATGCGCAGCAGCGTCTCGGAGATCCCGGCGGCCGCACGCGCTTCTGGCGCCATGCCAGCATGCGTCATCGTTGCGGCGTGAGAGATTAAGCTTTCCACTCCCCCTAAAGATTCCGCCAGCGTAAACAACGACAGCCCACTCAGGAAACGACGCAGCGTCTGCTCATCGCCATCCAGTTCAAAACTCAACATTGCGCCAAAGCCTTTCTGCTGACGCGCGGCAATGTCATGCCCCTGATTTTCTGGCAGCGACGGGTGATACAGCTTTTTCACCAGCGGCTGGGTTTGCAGGTAATCGACGATCGCCTGTGCATTACGCTGCGCCACTTCCATGCGCGGCGACAGCGTACGCAGCCCGCGCAGCAGCAGGTAGCTGTCAAACGCGCTGCCGGTCACGCCGATATTATTCGCCCACCAGGCCAGTTCGGTGACGATTTCCGGATCTTTGGCTATCACCACGCCCGCCACGACGTCAGAGTGACCATTCAGATATTTCGTGCATGAATGCAACACCAGATCGGCGCCCAATGCCAGCGGATTTTGCAGCGCCGGGCTTAAAAAAGTGTTATCGACAACGCTGACGGCCCCGGCTTCACGTGCCAGTTGACAGATTTTCGCAATATCCACCACGCGTAATAGCGGATTACTCGGACTTTCTACCAGCACCAGTTTAGGTTTTTCTGCCAGCGCTGCCTGCAACGCCTGCTCATCTCCCTGATCGACAAAGCGCACGCGATAGCATCCGCGCTTCGCCAGGCTGTCAAACAGGCGGTAGCTGCCGCCGTAGCAGTCATGTGGCGCAACCAGCAGATCTCCGGGCTTCAGGAACACGGTCGTCACCAGATGAATCGCCGACATACCGGTATTGGTCAGTACCGCACCCGCACCGCCTTCCAGTTCGGCCAGCGCACGCTGGACCACATCGCGCGTCGGGTTACCGCGACGGGAGTAGTCATGGGCGCGCGGCTCATTAAAACCGGTAAAATTATAGGTACTGGAAAGGTGAATCGGCGGAACGACGCAACCGTACTGTTCGTCGTCATTTAACCCGCTACGCACTGCGATGGTGGCCTGTTTACGCGTCATGTTAGGGTGTTCCTGAGCTGAGTCGATGAAAAGTCAGGTCCCAGAGTAAACAGGTTAACAATAGACGTCAATACATCTGGACATCTAAACTTCTTTGCGTATAGATTGAGCAAACCGGAAATAGCCGTTAAAATTATCTGCATTAGCGCACAACTACAGGTGCTTAATCCGTGTCACGGTATCGCCTGTACGGTAAACTATGCGGAATTACGGTGAGTAACCATACGAGAAGTGCGGTCTTACCCCATATTAATGACGAAGAGGATTAAGGTATCTCATGGCTGAATGGAGCGGCGAATATATCAGCCCATACGCTGAGCACGGTAAGAAGAGTGAGCAAGTAAAGAAAATTACGGTTTCCATTCCTCTGAAGGTGTTAAAAATCCTCACCGATGAACGCACGCGTCGTCAGGTGAACAACCTGCGTCACGCCACCAACAGCGAGCTGCTGTGTGAAGCGTTTCTGCATGCTTTTACCGGACAACCCCTGCCAAACGATGCAGACCTGCGCAAAGAGCGTAGCGATGAAATCCCGGAAGCGGCGAAAGAAATTATGCGCGAACTGGGCATCGACCCGGAGACGTGGGAATATTGATGCAGAAAAGAGCAGAAGCCACGCTTCTGCTCTTTTTCATGGTGATTATCGGTTTGGCTCTCTCGGATCAGGCTGGCTGATGGTACTGCGCCTTCTGCCGGTTTACATAACCAATCGTATTGTTTCCCCACAGCTGTTCGTACGGCATACCAGCCAGCATCTCCACGATCTGGCGCGCCTGAGGTGTGATCGCGTCCGGGGTAACCCCTCCGGCCTGACGCATTTTCAGTGTCTCTTCGCGCAGTACTTTGTGCGTTTTCAGGTTTAATCGAAAACGCAGTGAAACCAGGAATCCCATGCAGAGCACCGCCACCGTACCGAAACTCAGAATCAGCATGATGGTATGGCTGACACCCGGCACCTGAGTGGCCTGTCCTGAGACAAAACCGGAATACTGCATCACAATGCCGACCAACATTACGGCACCGGCCTGAGACGCTTTGCGAGTCAGGGTCATGATGCCCGCAAATATCCCCTCGCGACGCTGTCCTGTGATGACCTCATCCACATCCGCAATATAGGTATAAATGTTCCACGGGATATAATTGATGCCGCCGCGCCCCAGACCGGCCACCGCGGAAATCAGCAGCAACAGCGCCGAATTGTCGCTCATCCCGCTATAGTACAGTGCGGAGTATGACAGCGCGCCCAGACCAAACAGCAGCACCACCACACGATACGACGGCGCCGGGCCAAAACGGATACACAGCGGGATCATCGCCATCACAGCGATAAACTGCAGGATCGCCATCGTCCCCATGAGATTGGACGCCAGCGTTGGGCTTTGCATCAGCACGAACACCACGTAATAGGTAAACACGGCGTTGAAAACGTCCTGCGCAATATAGCCGCCGAGATACATCCCGAGATGCAGACGAAAAATTCGAATGCGAAACGTTGAGCTCAGCTCAATCACCAGGCGATGCAGACTCTGCCCCAGAGTCAGCTTTTGCGCCTGCACCGCCAGCTCTTCCGCACTACGTTCACGTTCCCAGGTAAAGATCCAGACGAAAGTCAGCACCACGGCACACATAATGGCGAACACCAGGCTGGCGTAAAAGAAGGAGATGGCATTGTCCTTACCAAAATGGTTCAGCAAAATACCGGGTAAAAAAGCCGCCAGGATCGCTGACAGTTGCGCCATCGCGATACGCGCCCCGGAAAACTTCGTTTTCTGCCTGAAGTCGTCGGTCATTTCCGGAACCAGCGTTTCATAAGGCACCAAAATCATGGTGTAGACCACGTCGAACAACAGATAGGCGGCCAGATAATACCAGTAGCTCATTCCCTCCATCCACATCAGGCTATAGGAGAAAACGCAGGGAATACCCAGTAAAATAAAGAACTTCCGTCGACCAAATCGTTTTCCCAACCACGTATTGCCAAAGCTATCCGTCAGATATCCCATCAGCGGACTGACCACCGCATCCAAAATTCTCGCCATCGCAAAAATAAACGTCGCCTCTATTGGTGTTAATCCGCAAAAGGTAGTGAAAAAATATAATAACCATGCCGCAGTCAGCGCGGTTGTCCCTGCGCCAAGACAATCACCTGAGCCATAGGCGAGGTAATTCACAAGACCTATTTTTCGCTTATTCATCTGGATTCCCTGATTATTAAGCATGAAGTACGCGCGGCAAAAAAATACGCTTACCGCACAGGAATATGTCATAGAGAAGAATTTATAAATCAGAAAGTATAACCAATACCAATACGATAACGTGTCTGACGATCGTCGGTTGTCGCTGTATTATAGCCGGAAGAGACGTTACCCACTTCAGCAAAAGGAATCCAGGAACCTATTTTATAGGCAACGCGAAAGTTAAGTTCATAGTCTTCTTTTTTATTATTATATAAATCTTCACTGTCTGCGATTTTATAAATACCGTTCAGTTCAAACATCCAGTCATGAAGGTTATAGCCCAACCAGGCCTCCGGGCGATAAACCATTCGATCATCTCTGACTTCTGAATTGCGACGAGTATACTCAAAACGATAGCGGAATGCCGTCCACCAGCTATCATTGATATTATATTGCACACGCAAGTACGGCTTATAGATTGCCTGACCTTCATCTGTTTCTATCGCCAGTCCCGGTTGCCAGACAAGGTCTTGCCAGGTGAACTGGTAACTGGCCGTGTACTCGTTACCGTTCGTCTCCATGTTATTAACCGGATGTTTTGGATCCGAATCATCAGAGCGCGAAATCGCTTCTACCGCAACGCCAAATCCACTGGCAAAACGATGGGACATATAAACACGGTCATAGTTACGTCCGTCGTCATAATATTCATGACGATAATCTACGTAGCCAGCATGAGCGGCTCCAGATAATATTGGAATAAGTAATAACGCATATCCACGCTTCATAGCAATCCCTCTCAATAGAATACATCAAAAACAATCTGACCTTATCAACATCACAACGATAAAAATGCAATGATGAAAACAAGGATAATTTTATATTACGAAGTGAAGTTTATTTAAGTGGGAAAGTTAAAACCTTTTAAATTTTTCCAGCAAATAAAAATCATGGCAAAAAAAGGAAGATAAGAGAGACAGACATCACCAACAGAAACAATTTATCGATAAATTAAAAACAACATTTCAATTTGCTATGGCGTTATTTATTCAAGACATTAATGATATATATGGAACAGATAAATTTCAGAGACAAAAAAAGCGCCAGTCGGCGCTTTTTTTTGACAGCTGAAACTTATTTGCTGCCCGGGATGTTGAAGCGCTTGTTGAAGCGGTCAACACGGCCACCGGTTGCAACGTCACGCTGTTTGCCAGTGTAGAACGGGTGGCATTTACCGCACACGTCCAGGTTCAGATCGTGACCAACGGTAGAGCGGATTTTCATGACGTTACCGCAAGAACAGGTAGCAGTAATTTCTTCGTATTTCGGGTGAATATCTTTTTTCATGGGAAACCTCAGTTTAAGGCCGCGTCGCTCTTCCAGCCCTAACGCCAGACACCACGCGATGTTGATAGTATAGTTTGACACAATCAATTTGCATCAAAGGCGGCGAATCATACAGAAATTAGCCCACTCATGCAAACTGATTCGCTCGTCACCCACGACTAATGTGTATACTAACCCGCCAGATTTCAAGTCAGGACGATTTATGCCCGTAGCGCGCGTTGCCTTACCCGTTCCGCTTCCCCGCACCTTTGACTATCTTCTGCCGGAAGGCATGAGCAGCGTCAAGGCAGGATGTCGCGTGCGCGTGCCGTTTGGCAAACAGCAAGAGCGCGTCGGGATCGTGGTTTCGGTCAGCGACAAAAGCGAGCTGCCGCTGAATGAACTGAAAGCGATCGTTGACGTGCTGGATGATGAACCGCTCTTTTCGACCTCTGTCTGGCGTCTGCTGATCTGGGCGGCGGATTATTATCATCATCCCATCGGCGATGTGCTGTTCCACGCTCTGCCTATTCTGTTGCGTCAGGGGAAACCAGCTACCAACGCGCCTATGTGGTACTGGTTTGCCACCGAAGAGGGCCAGGTGGTTGATCTCAATAGCCTGAAGCGTTCCCCCAAACAGCAGCAGGCACTGGCTGCGTTACGGCAGGGGAAAATCTGGCGCGATCAGGTGACTGCTCTCGAATTCAACGATGCCGCGCTTCAGGCGCTGCGTAAAAAAGGCTTGTGCGAACTGGCGAGCGAAACGCCTGGTTTTAGCGACTGGCGCACAAATTACGCGGTCTGCGGCGAACGTCTGCGCCTGAACACCGAACAGGCCA
Source organism: Citrobacter sp. CFNIH10 (assembly GCF_002934585.1). Lineage (NCBI taxonomy): Bacteria > Pseudomonadati > Pseudomonadota > Gammaproteobacteria > Enterobacterales > Enterobacteriaceae > Citrobacter > Citrobacter sp. CFNIH10. The sequence goes on along the minus strand of NZ_CP026216.1, from coordinate 1,565,360 downwards.
CCGCCGTTGGCGCCATTCACAGTGCGTCAGACAGTTTCTCCGCCTGGCTGCTGGCCGGGGTGACAGGCTCAGGTAAAACCGAAGTTTACCTGAGCGTACTGGAAAACGTCCTCGCGCAGGGTAAACAGGCGCTGGTAATGGTGCCGGAAATTGGCCTGACGCCGCAAACCATCGCCCGCTTTCGCGAACGTTTCAACGCGCCGGTGGAAGTGCTGCACTCCGCTCTCAACGACAGCGAACGCCTCTCTGCCTGGCTGAAGGCGAAAAACGGCGAAGCCGCGATCGTCATTGGCACCCGTTCCTCCTTATTTACACCGTTTAAAAATCTTGGCGTGATCGTGATCGATGAAGAACACGACAGTTCCTATAAACAGCAGGAAGGCTGGCGCTACCATGCCCGCGATCTGGCGGTCTGGCGCGCCCATAGTGAACGCATCCCGATTATCCTCGGTTCGGCAACGCCGGCGCTTGAGACGCTTTGCAATGTCAGGCAGAAAAAATACCGCATGCTGCGCCTGACGCGTCGTGCCGGAAACGCACGCCCCGCCATTCAGCATGTACTCGATTTAAAAGGTCAACAGGTACAGGCAGGCCTGGCACCGGCGTTAATCGCCCGTATGCGCCAGCATTTACAGGCCGATAACCAGGTAATTTTATTCCTCAACCGCCGGGGTTTTGCGCCTGCGTTGCTTTGCCACGACTGCGGCTGGATTGCAGAGTGTCCGCGTTGCGATCACTACTACACCCTGCACCAGGCGCAGCACCACTTGCGCTGCCACCACTGCGACAGTCAGCGCCCGGTGCCGCGTCAGTGCCCCTCCTGCGGCTCCACGCATATGGTGCCGGTCGGGTTAGGCACCGAGCAGCTTGAACAAGCCTTAGCCCCCTTCTTTCCCGGCGTGCCGATTTCCCGCATTGACCGCGACACCACCAGCCGAAAAGGATCGCTTGAGCAACATCTGGCGGAAGTCCATCGCGGCGGCGCAAGGATCCTGATCGGCACCCAGATGCTGGCAAAAGGTCACCACTTCCCTGATGTGACGCTGGTTGCGCTGCTGGATGTGGATGGCGCGTTGTTCTCCGCAGACTTCCGCTCGGCGGAGCGCTTTGCCCAACTTTATACTCAGGTGTCCGGACGCGCAGGACGCGCAGGCAAACAGGGGGAAGTGGTTTTGCAGACTCACCATCCGGAACATCCGCTGCTGCAAACCTTGTTGCATAAAGGCTATGACGCGTTTGCCGAACAGGCGCTGGCCGAACGCCAAACGATGCAACTGCCGCCGTGGACCAGCCACGTCATCGTGCGTGCTGAAGATCATAATAATCAGCAGGCTTCACTGTTTTTGCAGCAGTTGCGTAATCTGATCCAGGCCAGCCCGCTGGCAGATGACAAGCTCTGGGTGTTAGGCCCCGTTCCGGCGCTGGCGCCGAAGCGCGGCGGACGCTATCGCTGGCAGATTTTATTGCAACATCCATCACGAATTCGTTTGCAACATATCGTCAGCGGAACGCTCGCGCTCATCAATACCTTACCGGATTCACGCAAGGTGAAATGGGTACTGGATGTCGATCCTATTGAGGGATAATCCCCTCACGATGCGAGGCGGATCGTAAAATTTAACACCCATCACACTTTTTATGAAAATTCTGTAACCGTTTCCATTCGCTATCTGATAAAAATGTTTCCGATGTGAATTTAAACAGGGATTGTGCTGCGCCGGATTTCCCAGGCGAGGAGAAAGAGTGAAACCGAATAAGCAGGTTGCTGCCGCTACAATGAAAGATGTTGCCATGAAGGCGAAAGTCTCAACGGCAACCGTGTCTCGCGCGCTAATGAACCCGGATAAAGTCTCTCAGTCCACCCGAAACCGGGTTGAACAGGCAGCTGTAGAGGTCGGGTATTTACCGCAGGCGGCGGGACGCAACGTTAAACGTAATGAATCGCGAACCATCCTGGTGATTGTTCCGGATATTTGCGATCCCTTCTTTAGCGAACTGATCCGTGGTATCGAGGTCACCGCCGCCAGTCATGGCTATCTGGTGCTGATCGGCGATTGTGCGCATCAGAACCAGCAGGAAAAAACCTTCGTCAATTTGATCATCACCAAGCAAATTGATGGCATGCTGCTGCTGGGCTCTCGTCTGCCGTTTGACGCCAGTATTGAAGAGCCGCGCAATCTGCCGCCGATGGTGATGGCGAACGAGTTTGCGCCGGAACTGGAACTGCCTACCGTCCATATCGATAACCTGACCGCCGCCTTCAATGCCGTGAACTACCTGCATGAGCTGGGACATCAGCGCATTGGCTGTATTGCCGGGCCGGAAGAAATGCCGCTGTGTCATTACCGCTTGCAGGGCTACGTGCAGGCGCTGCGTCGTTGCGGTATTACCGTTGATCCGCACTATATCGCCCGTGGGGATTTTACCTACGAAGCTGGCGGCAATGCGCTTAAACAACTGTTCGACTTGCCGCAACCACCGACAGCGGTATTCTGTCATAGCGATGTCATGGCGCTTGGCGCCCTCTCATGGGCCAAACGCCAGGGCATAAAAGTCCCGCAAGATTTGTCGATCATTGGATTCGATAACATCGCGCTGGCAGAATTCTGTGATCCGCCGCTGACCACCGTTGCGCAACCGCGTTTCGAAATTGGTCGCGAAGCGATGCTGTTGCTGCTTGACCAAATTCAGGGGCAAAATGTCAACAGCGGCTCGCGTTTAATGGATTGTGAGTTAATCCTTCGGGGTACGACGCGCGCCTTAACGTAAACCTTTCAGACACCGTGTCTGGTCAAAGGCCCGCCGCTTAAGTAACATGGCGGGCTGACGAACGAATCAATACAGCGAAACGATAGTGGCACAACGAGATTATGTACGTCGCGGCCAACCGGCACCTTCGCGGCGCAAAAAGAGCACCTCACGGAAAAAGCAACGCAACACGTCTGCGGTATCGCCCGCAATGGTCGCCATTGCCGCCGCCGTGCTTGTGGCCTTTATCGGTGGTCTGTACTTCATTACGCATCATAAAAAAGAAGAATCCGAAACGTTGCAGGGTCAGAAAGTGACCGGCAACGGGCTGCCGCCAAAGCCGGAAGAGCGCTGGCGCTATATTAAAGAGCTGGAAAGCCGTCAGCCAGGCGTACGTGCGCCCACAGAACCGTCAGCCGGTGGTGAAGTCATGAAGCCGGATCAACTGACTGAAGAACAGCGCCAGTTACTTGCGCAAATGCAGGCAGACATGCGCCAGCAACCGACGCAGCTCAACGAAGTGCCGTGGAACGAGCAGACACCGGCACAACGTCAGCAAACGTTACAGCGCCAGGCTCAGCAACGTCAGGTTGAGCAACAGCAGCAGTGGAACAGCACGCCGCCGGTTCAACAGCCGCGTACGCAGCCACAGACGCAAACGCGTACTGCGCAAACGGCGCCAGTGCAGCAGCCGTCGAAGCCTGCCACGCAGACGCAGAAACCCGCTGCGACGTCGCAACCGTACCAGGATCTGCTGCAGACCCCGGCGCACACCACGGCATCGCAGCCAAAAACACAGCCAGCCGCACCGGTTGAGCGCGTGCCAGAGGCACCGAAGCCGACAACAGAGAAGAAAGACGAACGTCGCTGGATGGTACAATGTGGTTCGTTTAAAGGCGCTGAACAGGCAGAAACCGTGCGTGCACAGTTAGCTTTCGAAGGCTTTGACTCCAAAATCACCACCAATAATGGCTGGAACCGCGTGGTCATCGGGCCGGTGAAAGGCAAAGAGAATGCCGACAGCACCATTAGCCGTCTGAAGATGGCAGGTCACACAAACTGTATTCGACTCGCCTCCGGGGGTTGAAACACCCAAAATCTCCCCCATCTATACTTGCATTACGCCCCGCACACCGTGCGGGGCTTGTATTCTGCATTTGTAACCAAGGGGTCTGCTCGTGACAACAATAGTAAGCGTACGCCGTAACGGCCAGGTGGTTATCGCCGGTGATGGTCAGGCCACACTGGGTAACACCGTCATGAAAGGCAACGTGAAGAAAGTGCGTCGTCTGTACAACGACAAAGTCATTGCTGGCTTTGCGGGCGGTACGGCGGATGCGTTCACGCTGTTCGAACTGTTTGAGCGCAAGCTGGAAATGCATCAGGGACATCTGGTTAAAGCCGCCGTTGAGCTGGCGAAAGACTGGCGTACCGATCGCATGCTGCGCAAACTTGAAGCGCTGTTGGCGGTCGCGGATGAAACCGCCTCCCTCATCATCACCGGTAACGGTGACGTCGTGCAGCCGGAAAACGATCTGATTGCCATCGGCTCCGGCGGTCCCTACGCCCAGGCTGCGGCACGTGCTCTGCTGGAAAACACCGAGCTCGGCGCTCGCGACATTGCTGAAAAAGCGTTGGATATTGCAGGTGATATCTGCATTTACACCAACCATTTCCATACCATTGAAGAATTACCGTCTAAAGCGTAAGGATCTCCCATGTCTGAAATGACCCCACGCGAAATCGTCAGCGAACTGAACAAGCACATCATCGGCCAGGATAACGCCAAGCGTTCCGTGGCGATTGCACTGCGTAACCGCTGGCGCCGCATGCAGCTCGACGAAGAGCTGCGCCATGAAGTTACACCGAAAAACATTCTGATGATCGGCCCAACCGGTGTCGGTAAAACCGAAATCGCCCGTCGTCTGGCAAAGCTTGCCAACGCGCCGTTCATTAAAGTGGAAGCAACAAAATTCACCGAAGTGGGTTATGTCGGTAAAGAAGTCGACTCTATCATCCGCGATCTGACCGATGCCGCCATTAAAATGGTTCGCGTCCAGGCGATCGAAAAGAACCGCTATCGTGCGGAAGAGATGGCAGAAGAGCGCATTCTTGATGTGCTGATCCCACCGGCGAAAAATAACTGGGGCCAGGCGGAGCAACAGTCTGAACCGTCCGCTGCGCGTCAGGCGTTCCGTAAAAAACTGCGTGAAGGCCAGCTCGACGATAAAGAAATCGAGATCGATCTTGCCGCCGCACCGATGGGCGTGGAAATCATGGCGCCTCCGGGAATGGAAGAGATGACCAGCCAACTGCAGTCCATGTTCCAGAACCTGGGTGGACAGAAGCAGAAAGCGCGTAAGCTGAAAATCAAAGACGCGATGAAGCTGCTGATTGAAGAAGAAGCGGCCAAACTGGTGAACCCGGAAGAGCTGAAACAGGAAGCTATCGACGCCGTTGAGCAGCATGGGATCGTGTTTATCGACGAAATCGACAAAATCTGTAAGCGCGGCGAATCCTCGGGTCCGGACGTGTCCCGTGAAGGCGTACAGCGCGACCTGCTGCCGCTGGTTGAAGGCTGCACCGTCTCGACCAAACACGGTATGGTCAAAACCGACCACATTTTGTTTATCGCCTCTGGCGCATTCCAGGTGGCAAAACCGTCCGATCTGATCCCGGAACTGCAGGGTCGTCTGCCGATTCGCGTAGAGCTGCAGGCGCTGACTACCAGCGACTTCGAACGTATTCTGACGGAACCTAACGCTTCTGTTACCGTGCAGTACAAAGCGCTAATGGCGACCGAAGGCGTCAACATTGAGTTTACGGAATCCGGTATCAAGCGTATTGCTGAAGCAGCATGGCAGGTTAACGAGACCACCGAAAACATCGGTGCCCGTCGTCTGCACACCGTTCTGGAGCGTCTGATGGAAGATATTTCCTATGATGCGAGCGATTTGAACGGTCAAAGCATAACAATTGATGCGGATTATGTGAGCAAACATCTGGATGCGCTGGTCGCAGATGAAGATCTGAGCCGTTTTATCCTATAATCGCGTTCACTGCATTTTCATCATTGTTGATGGGGCTGAAAGGCCCCATTTTTATTGGCGCTAAATATGACTGAACAACAACAAATTAGCCGCTCCCAGGCCTGGCTGGAAAGTTTACGACCCAAGACTCTACCGCTCGCCTTCGCGGCGATCATCGTCGGTACTGCCCTGGCATGGTGGCAGGGATATTTTGATCCGCTGGTCGCCTTGCTGGCGCTCATTACGGCAGGGCTTCTGCAAATCCTGTCAAATCTCGCCAACGACTATGGTGATGCCGTTAAAGGCAGCGATAAGCCGGATCGCATTGGGCCGCTGCGTGGGATGCAAAAAGGGGTGATCACCCAACAGGAGATGAAGCGCGCGCTGATCATCACCGTGGTACTCATTTGCGTGTCCGGTCTGTCGCTGGTTGCGGTGGCATGCCGCACGCCGGCGGATTTTGTCGGCTTCCTGGTGCTTGGCGTACTGTCGATCATTGCCGCCATCACCTATACCGTGGGCAATCGTCCTTATGGCTATATCGGTCTGGGCGATATTTCCGTGCTGGTCTTCTTTGGCTGGTTGAGCGTGATGGGGAGTTGGTATCTGCAGGCGCATACACTGATCCCGGCGTTAATCCTTCCAGCTACCGCCTGCGGTCTGCTGGCCACCGCCGTGCTTAACATCAATAATCTGCGCGATATCAACAGTGACCGGGAAAACGGCAAGAACACGCTGGTTGTCCGCCTCGGCGCCGTAAATGCCCGTCGTTACCACGCTTGCTTGCTGATAGGCACGCTGATCTGCCTGGCGCTGTTTAACCTGCTTTCGCTGCAAAGTCCGTGGGGTTGGTTGTTCCTGCTGGCCGCACCGGTACTGGTAAAACAGGCGCGTTACGTGATGCGCCAGATGGAACCAGCAGCGATGCGCCCAATGCTTGAACGTACGGTAAAAGCCGCGTTGCTGACTAACCTGCTGTTTGTTGTCGGGATTTTCTTAAGTCAGTGGGCAAGATAACTGACAAATATCAATTAACAATTGATGATTTTGCCAACAGTACGCATAGCGCGATATACTAAAAATTCTCGCAGCAACTGAACGTTAAGCCTATGAAATACGATACTTCCGAGCTTTGTGACATCTATCAAGAAGATGTCAACGTCGTGGAACCACTGTTCTCTAACTTTGGAGGACGGTCGTCGTTTGGCGGACAAATCGTCACGGTGAAATGTTTCGAGGACAACGGGTTGCTGTACGATCTGCTCGAACAAAATGGCCGTGGTCGCATTCTGCTGGTCGATGGCGGCGGTTCTGTCCGTCGTGCGCTGGTCGACGCCGAACTGGCGCGTCTGGCTGTACAAAATGAATGGGAAGGTCTGGTCATCTACGGCGCGGTGCGTCAGGTAGACGATCTGGAAGAGCTGGACATCGGCATTCAGGCGATTGCCGCGATTCCGGTAGGTGCAGCAGGCGAAGGGATTGGGGAAAGCGATGTCCGCGTCAATTTCGGCGGCGTGACCTTCTTCTCCGGCGACCATCTGTACGCCGATAACACCGGAATCATCCTCTCCGAAGACCCGCTCGATATCGAGTGATCGAAAAAGGCACCGTAAGGTGCCTTTTTTATTGGTTATCGCGGGGTACTGGATGGCGGCTTGCGCCTTATCCGGCCTACAAGCTACTTGCTCAGGAATCCTCTAAAGATTTCGCGTTAGGGCAAGGCGGCAAGCGAATGAATCCCCAGGAGTAAACTACGTGACCGGGGTGAATACGCGCAGCCAACGCCGCCATAACGTGAAAGATGACGAGGATTAGACTTCTTCCATGCGGCCCAGCAATGCCTGCAAACGATCCTGCCAGCCATTCTGCTGTTCTTTCAGAGACTGATTTTCGCGCTCGAGCTCTTCACGGCTGTGCTGGGCAGATTGCACTTCCTGCGCCAGCGAGCTGTTCTTCTCTTTCAGCTCTTCAATTTCCATCTGCAACAAGGTGATGGTATCAATCGCCTGCTGTACTTTTGCTTCCAGTTTCTCAAACACTTCTAAAGACATGGTCATACTCTCCTGAATTGCAAGGCGACGCTTCACGTGAACGCGCACAATATATAGTGCCGATTGTATGAAGCCCCGCTCTCCCTGTCCAGCGGCATCCCGCGCTGATTGCGGTTTGCAACACTTTTCAGTCGACTCTTACAGACATTGACGGCCTAACCCTTAAGTGTTAACGCTTTGGTTAATGAAATGATTCAGCTCACACTATTTTTGTATAACAAAACGCGCCTCATGGCGCGAAAACGCTCATTTTATTGACGGAGCACACACATTTTAAGTTCGATATTTCTCGTTTGTGCTCGTTAACGATAAATTAACAGTGTGCCTACAGGGCATCGCGGACGTCAGTGACCTCCTCGCATACAATAAACATTAAACTCTTCAGGATCCGATTATGAGTCAAACATCAACCTTAAAAGGCCAGTGCATTGCTGAATTCCTCGGTACCGGGTTGTTGATTTTCTTCGGTGTGGGGTGTGTCGCTGCGCTTAAAGTCGCGGGTGCGTCTTTTGGACAGTGGGAAATCAGCGTCATCTGGGGATTGGGGGTAGCCATGGCTATCTACCTGACCGCAGGGGTGTCTGGCGCACATCTCAACCCGGCAGTCACTATCGCGTTGTGGCTGTTTGCGTGTTTCGACAAGCGCAAAGTTGTTCCTTTTATCCTTTCTCAATTTGCCGGTGCCTTTTGCGCAGCGGCGTTAGTTTACGGGCTTTACTACAATCTTTTCGCCGACTTCGAACAAACGCACCACATTGTACGTGGCAGCATTGAGAGTGTTGATCTGGCCGGCACTTTCTCAACGTATCCCAACCCACATATCAATTTTGTGCAGGCCTTCGCGGTTGAAATGGTGATTACCGCTATCCTGATGGGGCTTATTCTGGCGCTGACTGATGACGGTAACGGTGTACCGCGTGGCCCACTGGCTCCTTTGTTGATTGGTTTACTGATTGCGGTTATCGGCGCATCCATGGGCCCACTGACCGGGTTTGCGATGAACCCGGCACGTGACATCGGTCCGAAAGCGTTCGCCTGGCTTGCAGGCTGGGGTAATGTCGCCTTCACCGGTGGCAAAGATATTCCTTACTTCCTGGTGCCGCTGTTTGGCCCCATCGTTGGTGCTATTTTGGGCGCTTTCGCCTATCGCAAGCTGATCGGTCGCCATTTGCCGTGCGATATCTGTGCCGTGGAAGAGAAGGAAACCACGACCACTTCACAACAAAAAGCTTCGCTGTAATGTGACTACGGGACAAATAATTATGACTGAGAAAAAATATATCGTTGCGCTCGACCAGGGAACCACCAGCTCCCGCGCCGTCGTGATGGATCATGATGCCAATATCGTAAGCGTCTCACAGCGCGAATTTGAGCAGATCTACCCGAAAGCAGGCTGGGTAGAACACGACCCGATGGAAATCTGGGCAACGCAGAGCTCTACCCTGGTGGAAGTCCTGGCGAAAGCGGACATCAGTTCCGATCAGATTGCAGCTATCGGGATTACTAACCAGCGTGAAACGACCATCGTCTGGGAACGTGAGACCGGTAAACCTATCTATAATGCGATTGTCTGGCAGTGCCGTCGTACCTCGGATATCTGCGAACATCTGAAGCGCGATGGCATGGAAGAGTACATCCGCAATAACACGGGTCTGGTCATTGACCCGTATTTTTCCGGCACCAAAGTGAAGTGGATCCTCGACCACGTCGAAGGCTCTCGTGAGCGCGCACGTCGCGGCGAACTGCTGTTCGGTACCGTTGATACCTGGCTTATCTGGAAAATGACCCAGGGACGCGTACACGTAACGGATTACACCAACGCCTCGCGTACCATGCTCTTCAACATCCACACGCTGGACTGGGACGACAAGATGCTGGATGCGCTGGATATTCCACGCGCCATGCTGCCGGAAGTGCGCCGTTCTTCCGAGGTCTACGGTCAGACCAACATCGGCGGTAAAGGCGGCACGCGTATTCCGATCTCCGGTATCGCCGGTGACCAGCAGGCTGCACTGTTCGGCCAGCTGTGCGTGAAGGAAGGGATGGCGAAAAACACCTACGGTACCGGCTGCTTTATGCTGATGAACACCGGCGAAAAAGCGGTGAAATCCGAAAACGGCCTGTTGACCACCATCGCCTGCGGCCCGACCGGGGAAGTGAACTATGCGCTGGAAGGCGCTGTGTTTATGGCGGGCGCTTCTATTCAGTGGCTGCGTGATGAAATGAAGCTCATCAGCGACGCCTTCGATTCCGAGTATTTCGCGACCAAAGTGAAGGACACTAACGGCGTGTACGTCGTCCCCGCCTTCACCGGCCTGGGCGCGCCGTACTGGGACCCGTATGCGCGTGGCGCGATCTTCGGCTTGACCCGTGGTGTGAACGCCAACCACATCATCCGTGCAACGCTGGAATCTATTGCCTACCAGACCCGCGACGTACTGGAAGCGATGCAGGCAGACTCCGGCATTCGCCTGCACGCCCTGCGCGTGGACGGTGGCGCGGTCGCCAACAACTTCCTGATGCAGTTCCAGTCTGACATTCTTGGCACGCGCGTTGAGCGTCCGGAAGTGCGTGAAGTCACGGCGTTGGGTGCGGCCTACCTGGCCGGTCTGGCAGTCGGTTTCTGGCAGAACCTTGATGAACTGCAGGAAAAAGCGGTCATCGAACGTGAATTCCGCCCTGGCATCGAAACCACCGAGCGTAACTACCGTTACAGCGGCTGGAAGAAAGCGGTCAAACGCGCGCTGGCGTGGGAAGACCACGAAGAGTAATCGCGAATTGCCGGATAACGATGCGAAAGCGTCTTATCCGGCCTACGGATGAGATTACGGTGCGGGGACAACCCCGCACACTCACCCTCTGATATCAATAATTTCCCCCTCTCCCCTGTGCTACACTTCGCGCCATTCCTTTCTGCTACGAGTTTGCTATGAGACGAGAACTTGCCATCGAATTTTCCCGCGTAACCGAAGCGGCGGCGCTGGCTGGCTACAAATGGTTAGGACGCGGTGACAAAAACACCGCCGACGGCGCGGCGGTTAACGCCATGCGCATAATGCTAAACCAGGTCAACATTGACGGGACCATCGTGATCGGGGAAGGCGAGATCGACGAAGCGCCGATGCTCTACATCGGTGAGAAAGTCGGTACCGGTCGCGGCGACGCGGTGGATATTGCCGTCGACCCCATTGAAGGCACACGAATGACGGCGATGGGCCAGGCCAACGCGTTGGCCGTTCTGGCCGTGGGTGACAAGGGTTGCTTCCTGAACGCACCTGACATGTATATGGAAAAGCTGATTGTCGGACCGGGCGCAAAAGGCAGCATCGATCTCAATCTGCCGCTGGAAGAGAACCTGCGCAATGTCGCCAACGCGCTGGGCAAACCGCTGAGCGAACTGACGGTGACGATTCTGGCGAAACCGCGTCATGATGACGTGATCGCAGAGATGGCGAAGCTTGGCGTGCGCGTATTCGCGATTCCTGATGGCGATGTTGCCGCGTCCATTCTGACCTGCATGCCGGACAGCGAAGTGGATGTGCTGTACGGGATTGGCGGTGCGCCGGAAGGCGTGGTGTCCGCCGCGGTGATCCGCGCACTGGATGGTGACATGCAGGGCCGTCTGCTGGCACGTCATGATGTCAAAGGCGACAGCGAAGAGAACCGTCGCATTGGCGAACAAGAGCTGGCACGCTGCCAGGCAATGGGCATCGAGGCGGGTAAAGCGCTGCGTCTGGATGAAATGGCGCGCAGCGATAATGTTATTTTCTCCGCAACCGGCATCACCAAAGGCGATCTGCTGGAAGGGATCAGCCGTAAAGGTAATATCGCGACCACCGAAACGCTGCTGATCCGCGGTAAGTCACGCACCATCCGCCGTATTCAGTCGATCCACTATCTCGACCGTAAAGACCCGGACGTGCAGGCGCACATCCTGTAACTGATTTGTTCGTTCGAGCCTTCCAGCCCCTCCGGGCTGGAAATCTTTCCGCCAACGAACGAAGATAAGGGAACGAGACCCGTACAGGAGAAAACCATGGCAGATTGGGTAACAGGCAAAGTCACAAAGGTACAGAACTGGACTGATGCTCTGTTTAGTCTGACCGTTCACGCCCCCGTTCATCCCTTCACCGCAGGTCAATTTACCAAACTCGGTCTTGAGATTGACGGCGAGCGCGTCCAGCGTGCCTACTCGTATGTGAATGCCCCTGACAATCCCGATCTGGAGTTTTACCTGGTCACCGTGCCTGACGGTAAGCTAAGCCCACGTCTGGCGGCACTCAAGCCCGGCGACGAAGTACAGGTAGTGAGCGAAGCCACCGGTTTCTTTGTGCTTGACGAAGTACCGGACTGCGACACGTTATGGATGCTGGCAACGGGCACCGCCATTGGTCCCTATTTATCGATTCTGCAACTGGGTAACGATCTCGAACGTTTCAAAAATCTGGTACTGGTCCACGCCGCACGATACGCCGCCGATTTAAGCTACCTGCCGCTGATGCAGGCGCTGCAAAAGCGCTACGAAGGCAAACTGCGGATCCAGACGGTGGTGAGCCGGGAGACCGTCGCGGGTTCACTGACCGGCCGCATTCCGGCATTGATTGAAAGTGGCGAACTGGAAAAAGCGGTAGGCTTACCGATGGATAAAGAGACCAGCCATGTGATGCTGTGTGGAAATCCGCAAATGGTTCGCGACACACAGCAGTTGCTGAAAGAGACCCGGCAGATGACGAAACACCTTCGTCGCCGGCCAGGCCATATGACCGCCGAGCATTACTGGTAATACGGTTCAGGGCGCTGATTTAAACGCGACATCCTGCGTGTCTTTACCGTATTTATTTTCGCCCTGGGTGCCAACAAACGCCCCCAGGTCGATAAGAGTCATGATGAGGATAAGCGTCGGCGCAAACCGTCCGACCACCCATTGCCACATCCCCGGCAGAATAGCCCAGTTACCGGCTAACAGCATCCAGGCAAGAATAATCAATAACGCCCACAGCCCCGAACGCCCACGATCGTGCAGACGTTTCACCGTAACCGCTGCCGTCGGCCAGAGCAGACACACCAGGGCAAAGGGAGCAATCTGATCGGGAAGTAATTTTTGACTCTCGAGCGAAAACAGAACCACCATGCTGACAATCCACAGCGCAATCCAGATCCAGAAATCACGGCGTCCAATACGCCCTTTAAATGAGAATAACCACTGCTGTAGGGTCATGTCTGTTCCTTTAAAATGACTATCTTCGACAGTTTACCCTTTTGACAAGCCAGACGGTTATCGTTTTAATCGTGGACAGTCATAACGAAAGGTAAGATTGATGAAGCCAGGATGTTCACTGTTTTTATTATTGTTTTCTGCGATGCTCTCCAGCCCTCCGGCGCTGGCGGCTGAGCCATTGGCGGCCACCACCGCACCGTATTTACTCGCCGGTGCCCCCACGTTTGACCTTTCGATCAGCCAGTTTCGCGAAAACTTTAATACGCAAAATCCGAAGCTTACCTTAAATGAATTCCGCGCCATCGACAGTAGTCGCGACAAAGCCAACCTCACCCGTGCGGCCAGCAAAATAAATGAAAACCTGTACGCCTCGACCGCTCTTGAGCGCGGAACGCTGAAGATTAAGAGCATGCAGATAACCTGGCTGCCGATTCAGGGGCCGGAACAGAAAGCGGCGAAAGCTAAAGCGCAGGAATATATGGCGGCAGTGATCCGCACGGTCGCCCCCTTATTGACCAAAGAGCAGAGCCAGAAAAAGCTGCAAAAGCTGCTTACGTCGGGGAAAAATAAGCGCTATTACGCGGAGACCGAAGGCGCAATTCGCTATGTTGTCGCAGATAACGGCGAAAAGGGGCTGACCTTCGCGGTTGAACCGATTAAGCTGGCGTTATCTGAAAATCTGGACGGGCCCAATTGATGATAAAAAGCAAAGCCTTTCCGGGGAGTGATCTCTATACTGTTTCACAGACCATGCTGCCCTGCGGGGCGGCCATCTTCCTTAATTCGCTGACAAAGCGTGGAGAATAGAAATGCGACATCCTTTAGTGATGGGTAACTGGAAACTGAACGGCAGCCGCCACATGGTAAACGAACTGATTGCTAACCTGCGTAAAGAGCTGGCTGGCGTCGCTGGCTGTGCGGTAGCGATCGCACCGCCAGAAATGTATATCGATCTGGCAAAACATGCTGCGGCCGGTAGCCACATCCTCCTGGGCGCACAGAACGTTGACCTGAACCTGTCCGGCGCATTTACCGGTGAAACAAGTGCTGAAATGCTGAAAGACATCGGCGCACAGTACATCATCATCGGCCACTCTGAGCGTCGTACTTACCACAAAGAGTCTGACGAACTGATCGCGAAAAAATTCGCTGTGCTGAAAGAGCAGGGTCTGACTCCCGTTCTGTGCATCGGTGAAACCGAAGCTGAAAACGAAGCGGGCAAAACAGAAGAAGTGTGCGCACGTCAGATCGACGCCGTTCTGAAAACACAGGGTGCTGCGGCATTCGAAGGCGTAGTTATCGCTTACGAACCGGTTTGGGCAATCGGCACCGGCAAATCCGCAACGCCAGCGCAGGCACAGGCTGTTCACAAATTTATCCGTGATCATATTGCCAAAGCGGACGCGAAAATTGCTGAGCAGGTCATCATCCAGTACGGCGGTTCCGTAAACGCAGCTAACGCGGCAGAACTGTTCACTCAGCCGGATATCGACGGCGCGCTGGTTGGCGGTGCTTCTCTGAAAGCTGACGCTTTCGCCGTGATCGTAAAAGCAGCTGAAGCAGCAAAACAAGCTTAAGTTGTGTAGTCGGGGGGACCTCTCCCCCGACTTATCCCCGTATTACCAGTATCCCAGCCAGTGCCACCAGAAAGCCCCTGTCACCGCCCAGATAGTCAGGTTTACCACACTCATCACCAGCCCCGTCTTCCACCATTCCGCCAGAGTGGCATAGCCAGAGCCAAAAATAATCGGCGCAGTGCCCGTACCGTAGTGGGTGAGCGACATCATCAGCGAAGAGGAGAAACCGAGCATCAGCCCCAGCAGGGCCGGTGGCGCGCCCAGACCTAACCCCGCGATGAAGAAGGCGGAGAACATGGCCGTGATATGCGCCGTGGTGCTGGCGAAAAAGTAATGAGAGTAGACGTAAAGCAGGATCAACAGCAGTGTCGCAATACTCCAGTGGACGCCAAGGTGATTGATTGCCGTCCCTACACTGGTCGCAAGCCAGCCGACCAGTCCCAGTTTGCTGAGGAAATCCGCCATCATCACCAGCGCGGCAAACCAGACAATGGTATCCCAGGCACCGCGGCACTTAAGGATGTCCTCCCAGTGTAATACCCCCGTCAGCAACAGAATCGATAAACCGATCAGCGCCGCACTGGTGGGGTTAACGGTCCAGCCGCTGCCCATGATCAT
The DNA here is from genome assembly GCF_002934585.1 of Citrobacter sp. CFNIH10. Lineage (NCBI taxonomy): Bacteria > Pseudomonadati > Pseudomonadota > Gammaproteobacteria > Enterobacterales > Enterobacteriaceae > Citrobacter > Citrobacter sp. CFNIH10. The sequence goes on along the minus strand of NZ_CP026216.1, from coordinate 1,550,119 downwards.
CGCGGGAACGCCAGCCCACAGGCAGAGCAGCAAAATGAACACCGCCAGCGTGATTTTTTCCGCCAGCGACAGTGGGCCGAGAAGATCCAGCTTTTGCCGGGCGAACTGCGGCGCATTGGGTGTGCGGGTAATGGCGGGTGGATAGAGCCACCAGATGACGATGGGCATCACAATCAGCGAAACGACCGCCGGAAGAAGCGCCGCAATGGCCCACATCCCCCAGGTCATATTCAGTACCCCATCCGTTCCCTGGGACAAAAAGGTGACAATGAGGGGGTTAGGGGCGGTTGCGGTGATGAACATCGCTGAACTGATCGGGTTAATGTTGTAATTCACCAGCGCCAGATAGCGCCCCGTTGAGCCATTTTCGCTATTGCCGGGCTGCGATCCAAGGCTGTCGGCAATGGCGCGCATCACCGGGTGAATAATGCCGCCGCCGCGTGCCGTGTTACTTGGGGTGACGGGGGCAATCAGCGTTTCCGCGAGGGTTAATGCCCACGCGATACCTAAGGTTCGCTTACCAAACAACGCAATAAATCCGTAGCCGATACGCGCCCCAAGTCCTGTTTTCAGCAAGCTTTGCGACAGCATGATCGATAAACCGATCAGCCAAATCAGTTGGTTGGAAAAGCCACTCAGCGCATCGTTAAGCGCTGCCGCAGGCTTACCGGGATTCGTCACACCGGTCATCGCCACCAGCATGATCGCCACAACAGCAATCGCCCCGATGGGCATCGCTTTGCCGATAATGGCCGCAATCGTACCGATAAACAGCGCCAGCAGATGCCATGCCTGTGGCGTCACGTCAGCAGGACAAGGGATGATAAACCAGATGGTCAGTGTGATAACCATCGAGATGATGGCGGGCCAACCGCGAATGGGGGTCAATCTATCCATGGTTCAATCCTTGAGTATCCTGCGCATAAGTATGCGTTTCAGTATTAACCGTCATTCGTGCAGGTAAAACTCACCACCCTCTCACAAAACTAAAATAATCAGGCAATTAACACTACAATTTTCCTAATAGATTAAACCATGCATAGTCCAGTGGCAGCAGGATCAGATACGTCGTCAGCGCCAGCACCAGACACAGGAGCAGCCCGGCTCTCGCTGGCACCCTGCCTAACGCCATCGCCACCACAATAGGTGATGCCTGATACGGCAGTAGCGGCGTTGAATAGCCCAGCACCTGAATCATAATCACCGACAGCAGCGGGAATTGCGTTGCCTCAGAAAAGCTCTGCGCCAGAGTGGTATACAGCGCCGGAACGCCGTTGGCGGTCATAATGAAGTTAAGCGCAGTGGTGATGCCGGTCAGGGCGAGAAAACTGGTGAACGGTTTCTCCGGATCCAGCGGCATCACGTGCAGCAGCGCTTCACCGACCGCATCGCCAATACCGGTTTGCGTCACTACACTCGCCAGTCCAAGAATACCGGCAACATAAATGCAGGTACGGATGTTAACCCCCGTGGAAAACTCCTCTCCATTGATGAACCCGACACGCGGTAACAGGGTGATGACCGCTGCCGCCAGCCCGGTCCACGCCGGGCCAATGCCATGCCAGCTTTCGCTGACCCACATCACCAGCACGACTGCCAGCATCCAGGCCAGTCGTTTTTCGTCGCGGCTCATTGGCTCCGGTGGTGAGAATTCACGTGGCGCATGGGGTTTTCCGGGAAACAGCCAGCAGATCAGCGCAATCAACAGTCCACCTTTCAGCCAGCCTAATACCGGCGTATGCAGCAGCAGATAAGGCAGATAGTTCAGGTGGATACCGTACGATCCTTCCGCCGCCCCGCTCATCACGAGATTCGGCACGTTAGCAGGCAAAATGGTGGCGGAAAGCTGAAAAGTGCCAAAACCCACAGCAAGCGCCAGGCCATACCACGCACGGGTGCCATCGAGGATCCCGGCACGCTTCGCCATCGCTGCAACAACGGGCATCAGCAGCGCGATACGTCCCATATTAGAGGGCATTACAAACGCCAGCGCATAGCTCAGCAGCACCACGCTTGAGACCATCAGCGGCCAGGATTCCGTCAGCCGTGATGACAACGCTCTTGCCGCCCTGTCCGCCAGTCCGGTTTTGCGGATCGCCACGCCTAGCACAAAGCCGCTGAATACCAGCCAGAACGCCGAGGAGGCAAAGCCGCCAAAGATGACGTCCGGTGGGGCGATTTTCGCCACCATCGCCACCGTGAAGAACAGCAGCGCAGTGATAAATTCCGGTAATAGCGAGGTTGCCCAGAGCAGGATGGTGACAATCACCACCAACGAGGGCAGAAACAGAGGATGTGAAAACCAGAGCGACATGCCTGTCTCCTGTTGTTTTTTTCAACAAGAATACGGGGGCATCCCCCTTCTGTAAACGCGCGTCTCCCCCTAAAAAAGCAGAGGGTCAGTGATAATGGATTTCGCCGAAGTAGTCAGACAGCACATAGTAGCGGCAATACTCAAAGGGATGCGCTTCCCCCGCCATAAACGTCTGGCGCGCCACGGAAAGGAGTGGTTTGTTCTCAGCAATCTGCAGCTTCTCGCATAAATCAGGGCTGGGCAGAATGGCATCGACCTTTTCGATCGCTGAGTCGCTTTTCACATTCAACAGGTGATAAAGCGAGGTATGGGCCAGTTCATCCGCTGTCAGGGTTAATCCCGGAAAGAAGGAGAGATCGAGATAAATTTTCTCGTGGTTAAACGGGCGATCGTTCAGGTATCGCACCCGAGAAATATAGAGATAGTGATGATGGGCCGGCAGGCTTAAACCATCTTCCTGCGCGTCGCGCGCCCGGCGTGTGGCGATTTCCAGAATGCGGTTCTCAACCGCCACGCTGGCATCACGCAGGTCGCTGGTGATCCCGCGAAAGGTATGACCATAGTTTACGCCTTCCGGCACCGCGCTCACCACGGAACCACTTCCGCGTTGAGAGGTGATCACACCGGCGTTGATCAACTCACTCCACGCCTGCTTCACGACGATCAGCGACACATTATAGGTTTGGGCGATCGCTTTTTGCGTTGGCAACTGACTCCCCAGCGGCAGGGTGCCGTTCTGGATCTGCTGGCAGATGATATAAAACAACTGCTTATACAGCGGAGTGAAACTCGTTTTATCAACCTGCAAGCCATTTACCTCGAAAGTCTGCCAGTCGGGGACGGTTGTCGCCGCCCCCGCAGGGCAGCGCACTACCCTTTAATCTGTCTGGCGAGTTCAGCCAAATCGAAATGATTCATACGATTAACGGTAGTTAAATAGTCGGCAGGAAAAGCATCAGCACCGTGCCAGGCGCCGGAGAGTGCCCCAACCATGGTGGCGACGGTATCGGTGTCATTGCCGATATTAACGGCGGAAATAATAGCATCAACGGCCGAATCCGGACAACACGCGAACAGACCAAACGCGGCCGGAACCGCCTCGCTGACGTGCAACCCGGACCCGATGATATCGGCAATCTCAACAATCGCCGTCTCCCAATGGGCGTGCCGCTTACCGATCGCTACCGCCAGTTCAATACGACGCGCCACCGACGGCCCGGCAACCATCATCGCGCCCTGTTCTGCCGCCAGCGCATAACCCCTGTCAGCGCCGTAAATCCCGGCCGCAATGATGCTTTCCGCACTCGCCACGGACTGTAACGCCTCGCTGGTTGCTGCCGCCATCGCCGCTGCGCCAGACATCGCCAGTACGTTATTATGGGTAAAGCGGCAGATTTCCAGCGCAGTCTGAATCGCTTTTTCTATGTCGCCAGGATGCAGTACGGCGGCAGGCCAAATCTTCATTGCCGCGCCGTTGGTGGCTTCCGCATTACCCTTATTGATAATCTGTACCGACTGTTTCTCACCTTCCAGTTCCCCCTGCAGGGACACGCGATTATCGTTAAAGATGGCTTTCATCGCGGCCCGGGTGGTTGGCCCGGTAAAATTGGCGTAGTACGGATAGGCCAGCCAGCGCTGGAAGGCTTCACGCATTGCTTCATCGCTCACCTGACGATGGTGCTGTAGCAGGGCGTCCATGATGTACTTCGCCTGAATAAAGTCATCGGTACACATTCCGGCTTCGTTACAGCGACCAAACGTATCGGCGGGCGGTTTCTCAAAACCGGTCACCCAGCCACCAAAGTATTCTCGAATTTGTTGCTGAGTACGCACTTCGGTCGCTGCGCCCATCGCGTCCGCCGCAGCGGCACCAATCAGGCAGCCCAGTATTTTGTTAATTTCAACGTGCATGAATGACTCCTTAACGGTTTAGCATATTTTTTCCAGTGGATGACTGGCGCGAAAAGCCGCGAGCTGTTCAGGATAAGGCAGCGCGGTCATCGCCCCTTTTGCCGTGACCACCATTGCGCCGCAGGCATTGGCTGTACCGATCGCCTGCGCAAGCAAGTGACTGTCCCAGGAAGCGGCCTGTGAAAGGGTATAAAGCAGCCCGCCGACAAAGGCATCGCCCGCTCCGGTGGTGTCCACCACGGAAATTTTCGCGGCAGGGAACGCGCATTCGCCCTCTGGCGTCACCAGGTACGCCCCTGCATCGCCCAATGAGATAACGGTGGTTTCACAGCCAAGTTCACGCATCAGATAGCGTGCGTCCTGCCAGCGTTCGACCTTACCCAGCCAACACAGCTCATCCGCAGAGACCTTGCAGATGGAGGCCAGCGCAATAGATTGTGCGAGTAAGGGGACGATTTCCTGGATATCCCGCCACATGCTGACGCGCAGGTTAACGTCGAACATGACGTGCCCTCCCGCCGTCTTCATGCGTCTGGCGCCTTCCAGACACGCCTCACGCGCCGGACTGTCTGTCAGGCCAATCGAGCTGAAGTAAAACCACTCGTTGGCGCTGAAAGTCGGTAAATCCTGCACCGAGACAAAAGTGTCCGCGCCGGGATGTACCAGATAGGTAAAACTGCGCTCGCCTTCTGGCGTCAGATTGACGATCAGTACCGCGCTGGTTTGCTGTGGGTCTAGGCGCAATGACCCCACACCTACCCCGTTTTCTGCCAGCGTCTGGCGGAGAAAACGTCCGGCGTCATCCTCCCCAAGACAGCCGATAAATTCACAGTCGCCACCCAGTCGCGCGATGCAAACGGCGACGTTAGCCGATGCACCCCCCGGACATTTCAGGTAGGTGTCCGCGCCTTCCGGCACCAGATCCACGGACGCGTCGCCAATCACCCAGACTTTTTTGAGATGACTCATCTGCTCCTCCTCACGCCTGACGCTGCGCCAGTTCACTCTGGATATCGCGGTAATAATCGTTGTTGATCAGATACTTTTTCATCACCACGCCAACCACCAGATGGAAGACGGCAGGGATGAGCGTCATCATCAGCGCAATCCCGGTCAGCGAGCTTGCACTCTGCTGGACATCCGCCTGGTAGCCGAAGTGGCTCAGCAGGAAGCCAAGGACGCCGCCGGCAATCCCCATCCCGAATTTCTGAAAGAACAGAATGCCGCCGAAAGCCAGTCCGGAAACGCGCAGCCCGGTTTTCTTCTCGCCGTAATCGACGGCCTCCGCGATGGAAGACCAGAACACCGGCATTTGCATGTCGCAGAAGAAGTTGATGAGAAAGTAAAAGACAAAGGCGAGGATCAGGTTCTGCTGCCCGACGCAAAGATACATGCCGATACTCAGCGCGAAGGTCATCAGTTGGGTGTAGCGGAACATTTTTATTTTGTCCCAGAACTTAGTCACCCACGTGGTCGCAATCATCGCCAGAATAGACGCCACCACGCCGACGGTCAGGAACGGTGAAATCAGGCTGTCACCGCCATTCAGATAATATTTGGCGTAATAGGCCGCGACCGAACCGCGGATCACGTAGCCGCACATCAGCAACATAATCACCACGCCCAGAATCAGCCACTGGTCGTTACGTAGTAAATTCGCAAACTGCTGTTTGACGGACAGTGACGGCAATTCAGGCTCGCTGCGTTCGCGGGTGGTCATAAAGCAGAAGATAAACAGCACGGCGCCCATCGCCCCCATCAGGCCCATAGAGAGCTGATAACCCAGCGCTTTATTGCCCTGTCCCAGCCAGACCGCCAGCATGGGAACCACAATCGTCACCAGAAACGCGGCGATTTTGGTCATCACAAAACGATACCCGTTGGCGCTCAGACGCTCGCCCGGATCGTCCGTGATAACGCCAATCAGAGAGATATAAGGGATGGTGATCGCCGTATAAACCAGCGTCATCAGAATGTAAGTGAAATAGGCCCATGCCAGCTTCGCCATATACGCCATATCCGGCGTGATAAACATCAGATAGACGGCGAAGCCAAATGGAATGGCAAACCATAACAACCATGGACGATAGCGTCCCCAGCGGGTCGACACTTTGTCGGTCAGCATTCCCATTGCCGGATCGATAATGGCATCGATCATCCGCACCACCACCAGCAGCACACCCACATCCGCTGCCCGTAAACCGTAAATATCCGTGTAGAAATATGCCAGCAGAAGCTGCATGGCAATAATCACTACGTTGATCGCCATATCCCCGGCGCCGAAACCTATTTTTTCCACGATAGACAATTTCATATCGGTATTCCTTTTGCGCCGTTCAGCGCAAGAATGTCGAAAAAAGGATGACGTAACTACGTGAAATAAAAGCTTTTATGATTAACGCATGACCCAGAAAACAAGGATCAGGCGTTATGAGGGAGTGTAATGGAACCACAAAAGATATAAAGGTATACCTTTATATCTTTTTGATCGAATTCACATTATTTTAACCAACGATACATCTTCGCTGGCCTGAAGTGGGAGATTGTGCAAAAAAACGCCGACAACCGTCGGCGTGGCGATCAGGGCTGAGTCAGGAGCTTACAGTCGTGATCCTGAATTTCTTCTGCCGACGCCCGGTTAAACGCCAGCATGTTGCGCTGCGTGGCCAACAGAACAAAAGCGTCATCACTTTGACGCGCCAGCGCCAGCGCATAGCTACCCATTCGCTCACGCGCTTCCGGCACCTCTTCGGCCAGCATCATAAACGGACTGCGCTGCGCCAGTTCGCTTTCTGTCACGCGACGGGCGAGATACTCATGCCCGCGCAGTCCGCCCGGCAGCGGTAACCAGCGGGTGCTGATTTTGGTCTGGTTAGCGTCCAGTTGCGCTCTGACATCAGGACGAAGGCAGGAAATATGGATGTGGAAATGGTTTTGCGTCCGCCCGCTGCGCGAATTGATTGCCAGCGACACGACGCTGTCCGGAATATCCTTGCCATACTTTTGGCTCATGAAATCGCGCGCCTGCCAGGCCAGCCAGAAGAAATTCGGCGTGTATTGTTCTACCAGCAACGGGCTCTCGGTGCCATTAATGCGATAAGTCGGCATCAGCAGATATTGCAGCGGACCATTGCGATCTTTAAAGACCACATATCCAGCATCGGGCTTCACTTCGACACATGGCGCAGGGTTTTGATGCTGCAACTGGTTGGGCAGGCATTGCTCAAGCACAATCTTACGCAACGCATCCGGGTTTCCGGCCAGCTTCCAGTAGCCAAAACCTGCCGCAGCGGCAATAACGACAACGGCCAGTAGTCCATAGCCTGTTTTTTTCATAACGCGTTCCCTGTATCTCAACGGCCTGCAAGAGTAACGCAAAATGATGACAAATAAAAAAGCCCGGCGGTAAATACCCCGGGCTTCTTCTCCTGCCAGCTCTTAACGCTTGCTGATTTGATCGAACGTTCCGCCATTCGAGAAGTGTTCTTTTTGCGCTTTCGTCCAGCCGCCGAACGTTTCATCAATGGTAAAGAGTTTCAGCTTCGGAAACGCATTTTCGTATTTCTTCGCCACCTCTGCATCACGCGGACGGTAGTAGTTTTTCGCCGCAATCTCCTGACCTTCCGGTGAGTAGAGATACTTTAGATAGGCTTCCGCCACGGCCTGAGTGCCTTTCTTCTCGGTCACTTTATCCACAACGGAGACCGTCGGTTCAGCCAGAATGGATTCGCTCGGCGTCACGATTTCAAATTTATCTTTGCCCAGCTCATTGGTCGCCAGCAGCGCTTCGTTCTCCCAGGCGATCAGCACGTCGCCGATGCCGCGTTCGACAAAGGTATTGGTCGCACCGCGTGCGCCAGAGTCCAGCACTTCGACATTCTTAAACAGCGCCTTCACAAAGTCCTGCGCTTTTGCCTGATCGTTGTTGTTGTGGTGCAGCGCATAACCCCAGGCAGCCAGATAGTTCCAGCGTGCGCCGCCGGAGCTTTTCGGGTTAGGCGTGATCACCGAAACGCCAGGCTTAACCAGATCGTTCCAGTCATGAATTTGCTTCGGGTTGCCTTTACGCACCAGGAACACAATGGTAGAGGTGTAAGGCGCAGAGTTGTCCGGCAGGCGTTTGATCCAGTTTTTATCAATACGACCACGCTCGGCAATCGCATCCACATCATAGGCCAGCGCCAGTGTCACCACATCCGCCTCAATGCCGTTAATCACCGAGGTCGCCTGTTTGCCTGACCCGCCGTGTGACTGACGAATCACCACGTTATCGCCCGTTTCTTGCTTCCAGTGTGCGCTAAACGCTTTGTTGTACTGCTCGTACAGCTCACGCGTTGGATCGTAAGACACGTTCAGTAATTGAATATCCTTTGCCAGAACGCCGCTGGATACCAGCAGCAAAGTTAACCCCACGCCCCATTTGTTCATCGCCCAACTCTCTTATGTTGTGTTGTGATGAGCAAAGCGTGCCAGAAAGGTATCCAAACATTAAAGAATAAAAAAAGATTGGCTATAACGAGAGGGAATATATGGAGGGCTTATGCCGGATGGCGGCTGACGCCTTATCCGGCCTACAAGTCTTTGCGATCTGTAGGCCGGGTAAGCGTAGCGCCATCAGGCGCAGAGAAGAATCAGTACAGTTTCTTCGCGCAATCCAGCCAGTCACCTTTGAACGGACGCTTCATGTTTTCGATAGCATCGATGATGTCATGGTGAACCAGTTTTTCGTTCTGAATACCGACGCAACGACCACCGTGACCTTCCAGCAGCAGTTCAATGGCGTAAGAACCCATACGGGAAGCCAGGATGCGGTCATAAGGCACTGGAGAACCGCCGCGCTGGATGTGACCCAGTACGGTCGAGCGGGTTTCACGGCCCGTCTCTTTCTCAATGTAATGCGCCAGTTCGTCGACATCGCACATGTGCTCAGTGATTGCCACGATAGCGTGTTTCTTACCCTTCGCAATACCCGCTTTGATTTCAGCAACCAGATCGTCACGGCTGAATTCCACTTCCGGTACCACAACGAACTCACAGCCACCGGCAATCGCTGCCGCCAGCGTCAGGTCGCCACAGTAACGCCCCATCACTTCAACGATAGAGATACGCTGGTGAGAAGACGAGGTGTCGCGCAGACGGTCAATCGCTTCAACCACGGTGCCCAGCGCCGTAAAGTAACCGATGGTGTAGTCAGTGCCTTTGATATCGTTATCGATAGTGCCAGGCAAGCCGATGCACGGGAAGCCCATTTCAGTCAGGCGTTTCGCACCCATGTAAGAACCGTCACCGCCGATCACCACCAGCGCGTCGATTCCACGTTTTTTCAGGTTTTCGATAGCCACGGCGCGGACATTTTCGTCACGGAACTCCGGGAAACGAGCGGAACCCAGGAAGGTACCACCGCGGTTAATCATGTCGGACACGCTATAACGGTCAAGCTGCACCATGCGGTCTTCGTACAGACCCAGGTAGCCATCATAAATCCCCATGACTTCCAGTCCTTCCGTCAGTGCTGCGCGCACCACACCACGGATTGCTGCGTTCATGCCCGGCGCATCACCGCCGCTTGTCAACACACCGATTTTCTTAATCATGACTACCTCTGAACTTTGGAATGCAAAATGAAGTCTGTTGCCGGAAGTCGATCCTGCATAGCGAGACGATCCAACGAATATGCAAATAGTATAACAATCACGTCCTGCTGAATTGATTCAGGTCAGGCCAAATGGCGGTAATTTATACACAAAATGCGGGCCTGGCTCTCTTTTTTACGCTCACTTACGAAAGCTCAAACCTTTTGCCTTCCCTGGGAACGACGGAACACGGGTCCTGATGGATAATGACATCGGAGCCCGGAAAACGCCGTAAAATCGCCTGCTCTACCTGTTCAGCCACAACATGCGCCTGAACGAGCGGCAGATTATCTTCCATTTCCAAATGAATCTGAATAAAGCGGGTCGGCCCTGACTGCCGCGTACGGAGATCGTGAGCACCACTGACGCCCGGCCATGATGTCACGATGTCAAAAATTTCCTGACGTTCTTCATCGGGTAATGCGCGATCCAGTAACGACTGCACGGCATCATAACCCATGCGTAACGCGCTATATAAAATATAGATGCCAATCCCCAAAGCAAACAACGCGTCTGCACGATGCCAGCCGTACCAGGCCAGACCGAGCGCCACGAGAATCGCACCGTTCATCATAACATCAGACTGATAATGAAGCATATCCGCCCGTACTGCCTGGCTTTGCGTCCGCTTCACCACCCAGCGCTGAAACGAGACCAGCACCACAGTACATATCAGGGCGATAATGGTAACCACAACCCCCACGCCGGGTTCGTTCATCGGCGTGGGGGTAATCAGATGCTGGATACCCGTTAAAAATAAAAACAACGCCGAACCGGAAATAAACATGCTTTGTGCCAGCGCAGCCAGTGATTCCGCTTTGCCATGACCAAAGGTATGTTCATCATCCGCGGGCTGCAGCGAATAGCGCACCACTAACAGGTTAGTGAGCGACGCGGCAATATCCACCAGCGAGTCGACCAGGGCCGCCAGAATACTCACCGACCCGGTGTACCACCACGCAAAAATTTTGATCAAAAGTAACAGCGATGCCATCACTGTCGCGGCAATGGCCGCCCGACTGACTAACCGCCCATAGGATTGATTCATAAACACTCCTGCCATTTCATGCCGGTAGTATAACGGATGGTGTAAGACAATCAGTGATTATGACGATGACAATTTACAGGCAAAAAAAACCCCCACGTCATGTGGGGGAAGACAGGGATGGTGTCTATGGCAAGGAAAACAGGGTTTACTACTGGGAACGTGAGTTGCTACTACTCAATAACTTCAACGAAGAACTTTTTTGCCAGTGCGTCACGTCACGCAACTGCTCCATTCTTTGTTGGTGCTTCTCGTTTAAAACCGCTTGCTGCTCGGGGGTAAGCAGGCGATACATCTGGTTGCGAACGCGGGCCATTTCGACCTGTCTGGCAACCTGTGCCTGCGCCATTTTTTCTGCCTGAGCGCGTACAGCGGTTTCATCAAAATTTTCTGCAGTAATAAGACGATGCATCGTCTCCATTTCGCTAACATTAACAGGCGGCTGCTCATGGCGGGCCTGTTGCATCAGATCTCTCATCTGTTGACGTTGATGTTCGGTTAAACTTATGCCGTCAAACATATGGCTCTGTACAGTGCGCGGCGCAGAGGATTCTCCCGGGTGCCAGTTATCGCCTGTAACGACTTCAGCTGCATGGCTAACCGTACTGAGTGCCAGCGTTGAGGCCATGACGGCAGCGGTAACTTTGCGCATCATTTGCTCCCAAAATCTTTTCTGTCGCGATTCAACGAGAGACAGTTTACGATTCGGGCTGCAAACATGCGTCAGGGGGTGTAAAACAACGTAAAGTCATGGATTAGCGACGCCTGATGACGTAATTTCTGCCTCGGAGGTACTTAAACAATGAATAAAATCCTGTTAGTTGATGATGACCGAGAGCTGACTTCCCTGTTAAAGGAGCTGCTCGAAATGGAAGGCTTCAATGTGCTGGTTGCCCATGACGGGGAGCAGGCGCTTGAGCTTCTGGACGACAGCATTGATTTACTTTTGCTTGATGTGATGATGCCGAAGAAAAACGGTATCGATACGTTGAAAGCGCTTCGCCAGACACACCAGACGCCCGTAATTATGCTGACCGCCCGCGGCAGCGAACTGGATCGTGTACTCGGCCTTGAGCTGGGTGCAGATGACTATTTGCCGAAACCGTTTAACGATCGTGAACTGGTCGCCCGTATCCGCGCGATCCTGCGTCGTTCGCACTGGAGCGAGCAGCAGCAGAGCAGCGATAACGGCTCGCCGACGCTGGAAGTGGATGCCCTTAGCCTTAACCCGGGCCGCCAGGAAGCCAGCTTTGATGGTCAGACGCTGGAGTTAACTGGTACCGAATTCACCCTGCTCTATCTGCTGGCGCAGCATCTCGGCCAGGTGGTATCGCGTGAACATTTGAGCCAGGAAGTGCTGGGTAAACGCCTGACGCCTTTCGACCGTGCCATCGACATGCATATCTCCAACCTGCGGCGCAAACTGCCGGAGCGGAAAGACGGGCATCCGTGGTTTAAAACTCTGCGTGGTCGCGGCTATCTGATGGTTTCCGCTTCATGATAGGGAGCTTAACCGCGCGCATCTTTGCCATCTTCTGGTTGACGCTGGCACTGGTGTTGATGTTGGTACTGATGTTACCCAAGCTCGACTCACGCCAGATGACCGAGCTACTGGACAGCGAACAGCGCCAGGGGTTAATGATTGAGCAACACGTAGAAGCTGAACTCGCGAACGATCCACCCAATGATTTGATGTGGTGGCGTCGCCTGTTCCGTGCGATTGACAAGTGGGCGCCGCCAGGACAGCGGTTATTGCTAGTGACCACAGAAGGACGCGTGATCGGCGCTGAACGCAGCGAAATGCAGATCATTCGTAACTTTATTGGTCAGGCGGATAACGCCGATCATCCGCAGAAGAAAAAGTACGGTCGCGTTGAAATGGTGGGGCCCTTCTCCGTCAGAGACGGGGAAGATAACTACCAGCTTTACCTGATTCGACCAGCCAGCAGTTCCCAATCCGATTTTATCAACCTGCTGTTTGACCGCCCGCTGTTGTTGCTGATTGTCACGATGTTAGTCAGTTCTCCGCTGTTGTTATGGCTGGCGTGGAGCCTGGCAAAACCGGCGCGTAAGTTGAAAAACGCGGCGGATGAGGTGGCTCAGGGTAACCTGCGTCAGCATCCGGAACTGGAAGCCGGTCCGCAGGAATTTCTTGCCGCAGGCGCCAGTTTTAACCAGATGGTGACCGCGCTGGAGCGGATGATGACCACGCAACAGCGTCTGTTGTCTGATATCTCACACGAACTGAGAACCCCGCTCACCCGTTTGCAACTGGGGACCGCGCTGTTGCGTCGTCGCAGCGGCGAAAGTAAGGAGCTGGAGCGTATTGAGACGGAAGCGCAGCGTCTGGACAGCATGATCAACGATCTGCTGGTCATGTCGCGCAATCAGCAGAAAAATGCGCTGGTCAGCGAAACGATGAAAGCCAATCATCTGTGGGGTGAGGTGCTGGATAATGCCGCCTTTGAAGCCGAACAGATGGGCAAATCGCTTACGGTGAATTTCCCGCCGGGACCGTGGCCGCTGTACGGAAACCCGAACGCGCTGGAAAGTGCGCTGGAAAACATCGTCCGTAATGCCCTGCGCTATTCACACTCGAAGATTGAAGTCGGCTTCGCAGTGGATAAAGACGGAATTACGATCACGGTGGATGATGATGGTCCTGGCGTCAGCCCGGAAGACCGTGAGCAGATTTTCCGCCCGTTCTATCGCACCGATGAAGCACGCGATCGCGAATCCGGCGGCACCGGTCTGGGTCTGGCAATTGTAGAAACCGCCATTCAGCAGCATCGCGGCTGGGTGAAAGCCGAAGACAGCCCGCTGGGCGGTTTACGGCTGGTGATTTGGTTGCCGTTGTATAAACGTTCGTAACGGTATTGTGCCGGATAGTGGCGTAAACGCCTTATCCGGCCGACAAATCTCCACGAACGGTAGGTCGGATAAGCGTTGCGCCATCAGGCATTTTTTCCGTTGCCGGATAGCAGCGCTTATTTGCCCCACAAACGCCGGGATTGATCTTCGATTTTGCCGCTTAAACGGCGCTTTTGCATCGTTCGCGTCCAGCTCTTCGACAGCCCCGCCGCTGACAGTAAACGATGGTACTGTTCATCATCAAAAGGCATATGCCAGGCTATGGCGATCGCCTCCTGTACGCTGACGTCGCTTACGCGGGAAACCAGCTCCAGTGGCGCATCGGCTGACACCATGCCTGGCGCAATCACACTACACAGCCAGCCCGTTTTGCCGCAGTTCTGCATCAGGCTCGCCATATCGCTAATACCAAAGTGGAAATTAAGCTTAAAGCACGGTGAGCGCGGCTGTGTGACCTGAATCAGCGCTTCGCCCCAACGGAAAATATCGCCAATATAGACATTGTGTTCCGTCAGGCCATCGGTAGAGAGGTTCTCACCAAACGCCGGGGCCACGAATTGATCCGCCTGATCGGGGAACTCCCGCGCCCAGTACAGATAATGTTCGCGCGGATAATGGCACAGCGCACGATCGGGCCCGCCGTGGATTTTCGTTTCTGCCTGTTCATCACCTTCCAGACCCAGTTCCGTCAGCATCAGTTCGCCATCGACCTGAATTTTGCCAATTGCACTGGGGCGGCTTCCCGCGTAGTCCTGAATCTTGCCGCTGAACACGTCTACTGGATATCGCATCTGGCCCTCTCCCTGATCAATTTGCCTTATTTAACCACAATTATTTTACCTCAACCGCGCAAAATGAGAGCAAGGTTCACACGACGCGCAAATATCCATGCTATCAATGGAAGTGATTTTGAAACGGCATTTCATAATAAGGAGTCAACAACGTGACAGGTCAAACGCAGTTTGCTGGCGTCTGGTGCCCCTCCATTACGCCAATGGATCAGGATGGTAATATCGATCTCAACGGTCTGAGCCAACACCTTCAACGCCTCACTGACGCAAAAATCGACGTGATTTTGCTGATGGGCAGTATCGGAGAGTTCGCTTCCTTCACCCTTGACGAACGCCTGCTGTTGATTCGCGAGGCGCGCGGCATGAGCCCATTGAAGATGGTAGCTAACGTCTCCTCCACCTGCATCCACGATGTCTTGCGGATGGCGCAGGAAGCGTATCGCACAGGCTACGATGCAGTGATGGTTCTGCCACCCTATTACTACGGTCAAACGCCGAAGCAACTGCTGAGCTACTTCCGCCAGTTGGGGCAAAAGCTCAGCGGGAAATGGTTTGCCTACAACTTCCCGCCGCGCACCGGCAGCGACTTAACGCCGGATCTGGTTGCCCAGCTTGCCAGCGAGTTCCCGAACTTTGCCGGGATCAAAGATACCGTTGACTGTCAGTCGCATACCCGCAGAATGAGCGAGGCAACGCAGGCCGTGCGTAACGACTTTGCCGTCCTTTCAGGCTATGACGAGTACTTCATTCCCAATCTGCTGGCTGGCGGCGCGGGGATTATCTCTGGGCTGAACAATGTGATGCCGGAGCTGTTTGTCAGCGCGCGTGAGGCGTTCAAGGCCGGTGACCTGGCGGCCCTTCGCGACATTCAGCAGAAAATTGGCGTATACATGTCGATTTATGCCATCGGCGAAGATTTCGTCACCACCATCAAGACGGTGGTATCGCGCAAGTTTGGCTATTGCACAGGGGTTTCACGCAATGCGGGCGGCGAGTTGAACGAACACGATTGCCGGACGATTGATGAGGTGTTTGGTCGTTAATAGACAAGGCCCGGTGAGATTCACCAGGCCTTTTTATGACGCAAAAACAAGCCGGATAAGCGTAGCGCCATCCGGCATTATTGTATTATTTCACTGCATTCTGGATGTCGACTGCCGCCACTTTTGCTTTGACCTTCTTCGACCAGATGGAGGTGATAATCGGCACCAGGATTGATGTCACAATCACCGAGGTGGCGACCAGCGAAGTTGCAGCCGGTGCCATCGGTTTAAACGCGGGCACCATTTCTGCGATCAGTACCGGTGTCGCCACTGCAGCTCCTGCTGAGCTGGACGCCGCAATCCCTGCTGTACCGTCGCCGCCGCCAATCAGTTTATCGGCAATAATCAGCGGAATACCGGTGACGATAATCACCGCCACACCCAACAGAATACCCAACAGACCGGTCTGTGCTATCACGCTCAGATCGATGGTGTTACCCAGCGCAAAGGCGAAGAAAGGGATCAGCGTCTGGACGGCTTTACTGAAGAATTCACGCAGTTCCGGGTCAAGGTTACCCAGCGTAAAGCCCACCAGGAAAGGCAGCACTGCGCCGACAAACACATGCGGTTCAAACGACGCAATCCCGGCCGTACCGAGGATGATCATCGTCATCAGCGGTCCTGACTCCAGCGACATCAGAACAAATGCCCCGGCCTCTTCTTTGGTGCCGTACTGTTGCATAATGGACGCATACAGCCCGCCGTTGGTCATGTCCATTGCCGCAACCAGCGCCAGTGTCGACAGCCCGGCAAAGAATCCTGCCTCCACGCCATGTTCAGGAATAATCCGCGAGGCAATCGCTGCCACTACCCACGCCACGGCAATTTTAGTCACCACCAGCGTCCCGGACTTACGCAGGACGGTACCCGTCGCGCTTAGCTTGATGGAGGCCCCCATGCAGAAGAACCACACGGCCAGAATAGGCACCGTGCCAGTGATCATCCCGTTGGTGAATGAGCCAAAATATTTCCCCGCGTCAGGAGAGAACGTGTGACACAACGCGCCCAGGAACAGAGGGACGAGCATCATGCCACCAGGGATTTTTTCTATCGTGCGTTTAATCTGCATTTCCATCACCTTCCGATGTAAAGATGTGTCAACGATAGACATTCAGCACAATAATAAAAGTGATCCCAACCACACAATAAAACAATGTTTCAATTTTTGTGGATCACTGTTTTTCATTCGATTTTGATCACAAAAAAACCCCACCGGCCACGCCGACGGGGTCATATAAACGCGATGTCTTGTTAAATAAGACTTATTTTTTTGCAGCGAAACGCGCAGCCGCTTCGTCCCAGTTCACCACGTTCCAGAACTCTTTGATGTAGTCCGGACGACGGTTCTGGAATTTCAGGTAGTAAGCGTGTTCCCACACGTCCAGGCCCACAATCGGGAAGCCAGACGCACCAGAAATCGCTTCACCCATCAGCGGGGAATCCTGGTTTGCGGTTGAAACGACCGCCAGCTTGTCGCCTTTCAGCACCAGCCAGGCCCAGCCGGAACCGAAACGGGTGGCGGCAGCTTTTTCGAATTCTGCTTTGAAGTTATCAACAGAGCCGAAATCACGTTCGATAGCCGCTTTCAGATCGCCCTGCAGGGTAGTGCCCTTTTTCAGGCCTTTCCAGAACAGGCTGTGGTTAGCGTGACCGCCCGCATTATTACGCAGAACGGTTTTCTTGTCGGCCGGTACCTGATCCAGTTTAGCGATCAGCTCTTCAGCAGACAGGTTAGCGAATTCAGGCAGACTTTCCAGCGCCGCGTTGGCGTTGTTTACATAGGTCTGGTGGTGTTTGGTATGGTGGATTTCCATCGTCTGCTTATCGAAGTGCGGTTCCAGCGCATCATAAGCGTACGGCAGGGATGGCAGTGTATAACTCATAATCATCTCCATTATTGTCGAGCGGCCGGGTGTTAACGCCGCGTAAGCAGTTGGTTCATTATAGTTAATTAAATGATATTGAAAATGATTATCAATGCCGTACTTTTACTAAGGTTATTACATTAACGTCTATTGCTGATTATGTGAGCCATATCACCCACTTAACCGGGTCTTTGCCAGAAAGGGAAAATCGCGGCAATCGGCAAAAGGTTATACATCTGCGCAATTTTTAAACTCATGACGTCGGAAGGCTAGAAACGACGATAAAAACAATGAGGATGATGTGATGAGTAACGCGATTACGATGGGTATTTTTTGGCATTTGATAGGTGCGGCCAGTGCAGCCTGTTTCTATGCCCCGTTCAAACAAGTGAAACAGTGGTCATGGGAAACCATGTGGTCGGTCGGTGGGATTGTCTCGTGGCTGATCCTCCCGTGGACCATCAGCGCCATGCTGCTGCCTGACTTCTGGGCCTATTACAGTTCATTCAGCCTTTCCACTCTACTGCCGGTGTTTCTGTTCGGCGCCATGTGGGGCATCGGCAATATCAACTACGGTCTGACCATGCGCTACCTCGGCATGTCGATGGGGATTGGCATTGCCATCGGCATTACGCTGATTGTCGGTACGCTGATGACCCCTATCATCAACGGCAATTTTGATGTGTTGATTAACACCGAAGGCGGGCGTATGACGCTGCTCGGGGTGCTGGTTGCGCTGATTGGCGTCGGGATCGTCACACGCGCGGGCCAGCTCAAAGAGCGTAAAATGGGCATCAAAGCCGAAGATTTCAACCTGAAAAAAGGGCTGTTGCTGGCGGTAATGTGCGGCATTTTCTCCGCGGGCATGTCGTTTGCGATGAACGCGGCGAAGCCGATGCATGAAGCCGCCGCGGCGCTGGGTGTAGACCCGCTGTATGTCGCCCTGCCGAGCTATGTAGTGATCATGGGCGGCGGCGCGTTGGTCAACCTGGGTTTCTGTTTTATTCGTCTGGCAAAAGTGAAAAACCTGTCGGTAAAAGCCGACTTCTCGCTGGCAAAATCGCTTATCATCACCAACGTGCTGCTGTCCGCGCTGGGTGGCCTGATGTGGTATTTGCAGTTCTTTTTCTACGCCTGGGGCCACGCGCGCATTCCGGCGCAATATGACTACATCAGTTGGATGCTGCACATGAGTTTCTACGTGCTGTGCGGTGGTATTGTCGGTCTGGTACTGAAAGAGTGGAACAACGCCGGGCGTCGTCCTGTCAGCGTCCTGAGTCTGGGATGTGTGGTGATCATCATCGCCGCCAACATTGTCGGTCTGGGTATGGCAAGCTAATCCGTTGAATTACTGAGATGACGCCACTGACTGGGCGTCATCCCGGTTTCCCGCGTAAACACCACAGAAAAGTAATTACTGTCTTCAAAGCCACACTTCATCGAAATCTCACCGATCATCAGACGGCTGTGCTGAAGTAAATATTGCGCATGACAGACGCGAACCTGGCGCTGATACTGGTTAATCGTCATTCCGGTCTGGCTACGAAACTGCTGGCGCAGCACGCGTTCACTGCACGCTTCCCGATCGCAGAAGACATCCAGCGCAAACGGACGCTCCAGACTGGCGGCCAGCGCGGTAATCAGTTTATCCAGCAGCGTTTCGCTGGAGGTCGCCGGCAGCGTGTCGGTCGCATAGCGATGACGCTTCAACGTCATCACCAGTTGGCCAAAGAGCAGCTCCGCCATGTCGTTGGCGATCGGATCGTGCTGGTTACTTTCATGCTCAAGCTGGCTTATCACCTGGCGCGCCTGCGTCATACCCACACTACCCAGTCGCCAGTGCGGCTGTCGCGGTGTGCCGTTAAAACCCGGGATCGCGCTCTCCCAGCCCAGATTCAACTTTAGCCGCTCCGGACAATAGATGATGTTCTGTAACACGAGATCGTTAACGGAGGTGTAAGAGTGCTTGTCTTCGGCGCGAATATAAAACAGATCGCCACGGGTGATGCGATAGGGACGGTCATTGAGCACATGCAGACCATTGCCGCGCCAGACGATCACCAGCTCACAAAAATCATGCGTATGTTCGGCAAACACATCCTGCGGATAGCGATCGGCGACAGCGACGGCCTGTCCGGCATTCGCAAAGAAGTCATCTTTTAGAAGAATCAGTTGATTCGCCACCTGAATATTCCTTGCCGGATGATGGCTTCGCCTTATCCGACCCGCAAATTACGTCAACACCCAGGCCGGATAAGATTTCCGGCATCACAGATCGATGATTATTAACATTCTGGCGGCGAAAAACGTTGATAGCATTCGCGTTACTGAAGTAACGCATCCCGTCCCTGGCGAATGTCGCGCGGCGACCAGTCAAATTCACGGCGAAACAGGGTCGAAAAGTGGTTACTGTCGCCAAAACCACAGCGATAGGCGATTTCTGTGACGCTTTCATCGCTATGACGCAACAGATGGCGGGCTTTGATTAAGCGCAGACGGTTAAGATAGCGCTGCGGCGTCAGCCCAGTCTGTTGTTTCAACTGGCGGTGCAGCGTGCGCAAGGAAAGCGAGAAGCGATCGGCCAACGCCTCCCAGCAGACCTCCTCCGCAAAATGATCTTCCAGCCAGGCCATCAACTGGTTCAGGCGCGCATCGTTATTGTCCGCCCCTTCCATCAGGCTACTTTTGCGCAACAGCACCAGCAGTTGCATAAACAGAATTTCACGATTGGCGACGCCGGGGAGATCGCTCTCATCGCCGTCCTGTTCCATTTTTGCCACCAGTTGGCGCACCTGTTGTAGCGCGCTCTGATTCACCCGCCAGTGAGAGGGATACACGCCATCCTGTTCCTGCGGCAGTAACTGATCTAACCCTGCCAGAAAGCGGAACGCATCGGGCGAACGGTAGAGCACATTGGTCAGGCAAAGATTGTCCGTATGCTCATACAAGTGCCGGTCATGGTCGCGGACAAAGCAAACCGTACCGCCGCTGATGGTATAGGGCTGTCCATTGAATACATGAATACCGGTGCCATGTTCCACAATCACAATCTCATGAAAATCATGATGATGCTCTGGAAAAGCGGACTGAGGTAAGCGGGGCTCAATGGCCACAGGCGCTTTACCTGATGGAAAAAAATCCACGCAGTGCAGTACGGTCATGATGGCATCCAGGTCAAATGAACATGTCAGAAATAGTAATTAAGGGTTAGCCACCTCACCTTAAATTTTTGACATAAAACCGAGCAAACAAGGTCAATTTTTCAAGAAAAGACGGGAAAGATCCGGAAATGCGGACGGCGTCACATCAGGGGAAATCGCGCCTATTACCGGAAACTGTGAACGTTATCACGTTCACCTTTGCTTTCTTGCCAACGGCCAATTTTGCCTGTCAGTAACAAGAAGGTGAGCCATGACGAGGTTTTTTAGACTGGGCTTAATGAAACTCAGAAGGACCTCACTATGACTTTTCGCCATTGTGTCGCTGTCGATCTTGGCGCCTCCAGCGGACGCGTAATGCTGGCGCGCTATGACAGTGAAGATCGCACCCTGACGCTGCGTGAAATCCATCGCTTCGCGAACTGCCTGCAAAAGCAGGACGGTTTCGACACCTGGGATCTCGACAGTCTCGAAGACGCCATTCGCCTGGGGCTGGAAAAAGTCTGCGATGAAGGCATCCGCATTGACAGTATCGGTATTGATACCTGGGGCGTGGACTATGTCCTGATCGATAAACAAGGCCAACGCGTCGGGCTACCGGTTTCTTATCGTGACAGCCGCACCACAGGCGTAATGCAACGCGCACAGGAACAGCTCGGTAAAACCACTATTTATCAACGCAGCGGGATCCAGTTTCTGCCGTTCAACACGCTCTACCAGCTGCGTGCGC
This sequence comes from Citrobacter sp. CFNIH10, assembly GCF_002934585.1. Lineage (NCBI taxonomy): Bacteria > Pseudomonadati > Pseudomonadota > Gammaproteobacteria > Enterobacterales > Enterobacteriaceae > Citrobacter > Citrobacter sp. CFNIH10. Next base: position 1,528,758 of record NZ_CP026216.1, on the reverse strand, counting down.
TGGTTGAACAGCAGCCGGAGTGGGTTTCGCAGGTCGCACATGCCTTGCTGATCCCCGACTACTTCAGCTTCCGTCTGACCGGGGAGTTGAACTGGGAATACACCAACGCTACCACCACGCAACTGGTAAACATCAACAGCGATGACTGGGATGAGACGCTGCTGGCATGGACGGGGGCAGACAACGCCTGGTTTGGTCACCCGACGCATCCGGGCAACGTGATTGGTTACTGGATTTGCCCGCAGAAGAATCAGATCCCCGTGGTGGCCGTCGCCAGTCACGACACCGCCAGCGCGGTGATCGCCTCGCCGCTGGCTGATAAACACAGTGCGTATCTCTCCTCCGGCACCTGGTCGTTAATGGGCTTTGAAAGCCGAACGCCTTACACCAACGACGCCGCGCTGGCGGCGAACATCACCAATGAAGGCGGCGCGGAAGGGCGTTATCGGGTGCTGAAAAATATCATGGGTCTGTGGCTGCTGCAGCGCGTGCTGAAAGAGCGCCAGGTGGACGATCTGTCCGCGCTGATTGCCGCCACGCACGCATTGCCCGCCTGCCGTTTTCTGATCAACCCGAATGACGATCGCTTTATCAACCCCGCCAACATGAGCGCTGAAATTCAGGCCGCCTGTCGCGAGTCCGGACTGCCGGTGCCTGATAGCGATGCAGAACTGGCGCGCTGTATTTTCGACAGTCTGGCGCTGCTGTACGCCGATGTGTTGCAAGAACTGGCGACGCTGCGCGGCGAGACCTTCAGCCAGTTGCACATTGTCGGCGGTGGCTGCCAGAACGCCATGCTGAACCAACTGTGCGCCGATGCCTGCGGTATTCGCGTCATGGCTGGGCCTGTTGAAGCCTCTACGCTCGGCAACATCGGTATCCAGTTGATGACGCTGGATGAACTCAACAACGTCGATGACTTCCGCCAGGTGGTCACCGCTAATTACAACCTGACGACGTTTACCCCCAATCCTGACAGTGAGATTGCCCGCTATGTGACGCAATTTCATTCAAAACGACAGACAAAGGAGCTTTGCGCATGACCACTCAACTGGAACAAGCCTGGGAACTGGCGAAACAACGCTTCGCCGCAGTAGGTATTGATGTCGAGGAGGCGCTGCGCCAGCTCGATCGTCTGCCGGTCTCAATGCACTGCTGGCAGGGCGATGATGTAGCCGGTTTCGAAAACCCGGAAGGATCGCTCACCGGCGGTATTCAGGCCACCGGTAACTACCCGGGTAAAGCGCGTAATGCCCATGAGCTACGCGCCGATCTGGAGCAGGCGCTCAGCCTGATCCCTGGGCCTAAACGCCTGAACCTGCATGCCATCTATCTGGAATCCGATACCCCGGTCGCCCGTGACAAAATCAAACCGGAACACTTTAAAAACTGGGTAGAGTGGGCAAAAGCGCATCAACTTGGTCTGGATTTCAACCCGTCCTGCTTCTCGCATCCGCTGAGCGCTGACGGCTTCACGCTGGCGCATGCCGACGACACAATCCGCCAGTTCTGGATCGACCACTGCAAGGCCAGCCGCCGCGTATCCGCCTACTTTGGCGAGCAACTGGGCACGCCGTCGGTGATGAATATCTGGATCCCGGACGGCATGAAAGATGTCACCGTAGACCGCCTGGCCCCGCGTCAGCGTCTGATGGACGCGCTGGACGAAGTCATCAGTGAAAAACTGAACCCGGCGCACCATATCGACGCCGTTGAAAGCAAACTCTTTGGCATCGGCGCAGAAAGCTACACCGTCGGCTCCAACGAGTTCTACATGGGATATGCCACCAGCCGCCAGACCGCGCTGTGCCTTGATGCGGGCCACTTCCATCCGACAGAAGTGATCTCCGACAAAATCTCCGCCGCCATGCTGTATGTGCCGCGTCTGCTGCTGCACGTGAGCCGCCCGGTGCGTTGGGACAGCGACCACGTGGTACTGCTGGATGATGAAACCCAGGCGATTGCCAGCGAGATCGTACGCCACAACCTGTTCGACCGCGTCCACATCGGTCTCGACTTCTTCGACGCCTCCATCAACCGCATCGCGGCATGGGTCATCGGTACCCGCAATATGAAAAAAGCGCTGCTGCGCGCCCTGCTGGAACCCACCGAACATCTGCGCCAACTGGAAGCCAGTGGCGATTACACCGCACGCCTGGCATTGCTGGAAGAGCAAAAATCGCTGCCGTGGCAGGCGGTATGGGAAATGTATTGCCAGCGTCATGACACACCCGCTGGCAGCCAGTGGCTCGAGAGCGTTCGCGCCTATGAGAAAGAGATTTTGAGCAAACGCGGTTAACACATTATTGCCGGATGGCGCTGCGCTTATCCGGCCTACTGACACATTCAACATCGCAGGCCCGATAGGCGCATTGCCATCGGGCATTGACTAAAACAGGTAGACCTTTTATGCAAAATATTCTCGACGCCTGGTTTGTCCAGGGGATGATTAAAGCCACCTCCGACGCCTGGCTGAAAGGCTGGGACGAGCGCAATGGCGGCAACCTGACGCTGCGTCTCGATGACGCGGATATTGCCCCTTTCAGCGCCGATTTCCATCCTGCGCCACGCTACATTGCCCTAAGCCAGCCAATGCCGCTGTTGGCGAACACGCCGTTTATCGTGACCGGCTCTGGTAAATTCTTCCGCAACGTACAACTCGATCCCGCCGCCAATTTGGGCATCGTGAAAGTGGACAGCGACGGAGCGGGCTACCACATTCTATGGGGGCTGACGAACGAGGCGGTGCCCACCTCTGAGTTGCCGGCACACTTCCTGTCGCACTGCGAACGTATCCAGACCACGCAAGGTAAAGATCGCGTGATCATGCACTGCCACGCCACCAACCTGATCGCTCTGACCTACGTGCTGGAAAACAGCACCGCGCTTTTTACCCGCAAACTGTGGGAAGGCAGTACCGAGTGTCTGGTGGTCTTCCCGGATGGCGTGGGCATTCTGCCATGGATGGTGCCGGGCACCGATGAAATCGGCCAGGCCACCGCGCAGGAAATGCAGAAACATTCGCTGGTGTTGTGGCCGTTCCACGGCGTATTCGGCAGCGGCCCGACGCTGGATGAAACGTTTGGACTGATCGATACCGCCGAGAAGTCCGCCGAAGTGTTAGTCAAAGTGCTGTCGATGGGCGGTATGAAGCAAACCATCAGCCGCGAAGAACTGATCGCGCTGGGTAAACGCTTTGGCGTCACCCCGCTCGCCAGTGCATTAGAACTGTATTGATAACAACATCGCGCCCCGCTCACTGAGACGGGGCGAACTCTGTCACCTGCAAATCCAAACCATTCCCCATGGGAATCAACATGATGTGGAGTAAAAGCAATGAATATAAAGACAAGCTTGATCCTCACCGTTGCCGCTCTGGCGTTGTCCGGTTCCGCTTTAGCTGAAGTAAAAATCGCCCTGGTGGCGAAATCGTTAGGTAATGGATTTTTCGAAGCGGCAAATGTCGGCGCTCAGGAAGCCGCCAAAGAGATCGGTGATGTCAAAGTAATCTACACCGGTCCCACCACGACTACCGCTGAAGCGCAGATCGAAGTATTGAATGGGCTAATCGCCCAGGGTGTTGATGCGATCGCCATCTCTGCCAACGATCCCGATGCCGTTGTACCCGTCCTGAAGAAAGCGATGCAGCGTGGTATCAAAGTCGTGTCATGGGATTCCGGCGTCGCGCCTGCGGGGCGGCAGATCCACCTTAACCCGTCAAATAATGCCCTGATCGGCGAAACCAACGTCAAACTCGCCGCCGATGCGCTGAAGGCGTTGAACGTGGAGAAAGGCGATGTGGCGATCCTGAGCGCCACGCCAACGTCGACCAACCAGAATATCTGGATTGCGGAGATGAAAAAGGTGCTTCCGCAGTATCCGTCTATCAACCTGGTGACCGTGGCTTATGGCGACGATCTCTCAGACAAGAGCTACCGCGAAGCAGTAGGGCTGCTCAAATCTTACCCGGATCTGAAAGTGATCGTCTCCCCGTCTTCCGTCGGCATTGTTGCCGCGGCGCAGGCAGTGAAGGATCAGGGCAAAATTGGCAAAGTGTATGTGACGGGTCTCGGCTTGCCATCCGAAATGGCGGGCGCGGTGAAGTCAGGCGCGTCGAAAAGTTTTGCGATCTGGAATCCTATCGATCTGGGCTATGCGGCGACGTATCTGGCGGACGATCTGGTTAAAGGCACCGCCAGCAAAACCGAAGCCAATATGGGGAAACTGGGTAAAGTGCAACTGGATGCCGACGGCAATGGGGCGATGGCTAAGCCATTCGTCTACGATGCCAGCAACATTGATAAGTTCTCAAAAATCTTCTGATCCCTGGGTCACGCCGCCGGGTGACGTTGTGCTTATCCGGCCTGCGGGTACCGATACGTTTTGTAGGCCGGATAAGCGTTAGCGCCATCCGGCAACACTACATGAAGAGGAGAACCGACATGTCCACCCCTTTATTGCAACTTCATGGGATCACCAAGATATTCCCCGGCGTGCGCGCCCTTGAGAACGTGCAGCTCGATCTCTGGCCAGGCAAAGTGACCGCGCTGGTGGGCGAAAACGGCGCGGGGAAGTCCACGCTGGTCAAAGTCATGACCGGCATCTATCAGCCTGATGAGGGGGAAATCCTCTACAAGGCTATTCCTGTTCAGCTCCCGACGCCGGAAGCGGCGCATAAAGTCGGCATCACCGCGATTCATCAGGAAACGGTGCTGTTCGATGAGCTGTCGGTGACTGAGAATATTTTTGTCGGCCAATACCTGTATAAAGGCTTTTTCAAAAAGCTCGACTGGCCAGAAATGCACCGTCGGGCGCAGGCGATCCTCACCCGCCTTGAGGTGCAGATCGATCCGCGCGCCACGCTGAAAACCCTGAGCATCGCCCAGCGCCATATGGTGGCCATTGCCCGTGCGCTTTCCTTTGAGGCCCAGGTAGTGATTCTCGATGAACCGACCGCCGCACTGTCGCAACACGAAATTCTGGAGTTCTATCAAATCGTTGAGCGCCTGAAGCAGGAAGGCAAAGCGATTCTGTTTATCTCCCACAAGTTCGATGAAATCTTTGAGCTGGCGGATCACTACACCATTCTACGCGACGGCGTATTCGTCTGTTCCGGCGACATCCATGAGATTAGCGAAGAGCGGATGGTCGCCATGATGGTAGGACGCGCGATTACCCAGACTTTCCCGAAAGTGGCCTGCGAGAAAGGCGAGACGGTACTGGAGGTGAAAGATCTCTGCCATCCCACTGAATTTGCCCACATTGATTTCACTCTGAGAAAAGGGGAGATCCTCGGTTTCTACGGGCTGGTGGGGGCAGGACGGACCGAATTGATGCAGGCGCTGTCCGGCGTATCCCGGCCTTCTCACGGTGAAATCCGTCTCAACGGACGGGCCATTCATTTTCATCAGCCTGCCGATGCGATTCGCGCTGGTATTGTCTGCGTGCCGGAAGAACGACAAAAACAGGGGGCAATCATTGAAATGAGTATCGCCGAGAACATCAGCCTGCCGCAGTTGAGTAAGCTGAATCCGCGTGGCGTGCTCAATGCGGCGCGAGAGTGGCAACTGGCGGACAGCTATGCTAAACGCCTGCAGGTCAAAGCGTTTAGCTGGCGTCAGGCGGTCGAAACGCTTTCCGGCGGCAATCAGCAAAAGGTGGTGATCGGTAAATGGCTCGCCACCCATCCTGAAGTGATTATTCTCGACGAACCGACCAAAGGCATCGATATCGGCTCAAAAGCGGCGGTGCACCAGTTTATGTCCGAACTGGTGGCGCAAGGGCTGGCGGTGATTATGGTCTCCTCTGAACTCCCGGAAGTGATGGGCATGGCAGACAGAATTATCGTCATGCACGAAGGGTTGATGGTCGCGCAATACCGCGCCGGTGAAGCCACAGCGGAGGCCATTGTCAGCGCCGCCAGCGGCATCAATAAGGAGGCAGCATAATGATTCAGCGCCTGCTCAAACACCGCGAAGCCCTGCTGGCAGCGGTTATTCTCCTGATGATCGCCGCCATCGGCAGTCGCGTCCCGTCGTTTGTCTCTCCTGGCAACCTGGCTGAAATCTTCAATGACACCTCGATTCTGATCATCCTTGCGCTCGGGCAAATGATGGTACTACTGACCAAAGGTATCGATCTGTCGATGGCCGCCAATCTGGCGCTCACCGGGATGATCGTCGCCCTGCTCAACTTCCAGCATCCTGAGATCCCCGTCTGGGCGTTGATATTACTGGCAACCGCCTGCGGTCTGGTGATGGGAATGATCAACGGTCTGCTGGTCTGGAAATTAGGTATCCCGGCGATAGTGGTCACGCTCGGTACCATGAGCATTTATCGCGGCATTATCTTTTTGCTGTCGAACGGCGGCTGGATTAACTCGCATCAGATGAGCGACAGCTTCCTCGCCCTTCCTCGTTTTGCTCTGCTTGGCCTGCCGGTACTGAGCTGGTGCGCCATCGCCGCCGTTATCGTAGTCAGCTACTTCCTGCGCTACAGCCGCACAGGGCGAGCGCTGTACACCGCAGGCGGGAATGCCACTGCGGCGTATTACACCGGGATCAACGCCGGGAAAATGCAGTTCATCAGCTTCTGCCTGTCGGGTGCCCTCGCCGGTTTCTGCGGCTACCTGTGGATTTCCCGATTCGCTGTTGCCTATGTCGATGTAGCTAACGGTTTTGAGTTACAGGTTGTGGCAGCCTGTGTGATTGGGGGTATCAGTACGATGGGAGGAATCGGTCGCGTTCTCGGTTGCCTGTGTGGCGCATTGTTCCTTGGCGTGATCAATAACGCATTGCCCGTCATTGGCATCTCACCCTTCTGGCAGATGGCTATTTCCGGCGCGGTGATCGTGATTGCCGTTCTGCTCAACGAACGCAGCAATAAACACAAAGGCCGGTTAATTCTGCGCAACGCAGCGCTGGCACGGCAAAAACAGGCGGTGAACTCATGAATAAAGTGATGACGTCTGAAGCGATCGAACGCGCCCCCGATACGCGCGCGGTCTGGCAACGCCTGTTGTGCTGGGAGGGTTTTCTGTTCGCCGTCACCCTGGCGGTATTTATCGTCAACGCGCTGGCCTCGCCGTACTTCCTTAATATCTGGAATCTCTCCGACGCAACGTTCAACTTCACCGAAAAAGCGATCATCGTGCTGCCCATGGCGATGCTGATTATCGCCCGGGAAATTGATCTCTCGGTGGCGTCAACTCTGGCGCTGAGTTCGACGGCCATGGGGTTCTGCGCGGCAGCGGGAATGGATACGCCCCTGCTGGTCTGCGTCGGGCTGGGAACCGGACTCTTGTGCGGGCTGCTGAACGGCATCCTGGTGACGCGGTTTAATCTCTCATCCATCGTGATCACCATCGGCACCATGAGTTTGTATCGCGGCATAACCTACATTTTACTCGGCGATCAGGCGCTGAATGCTTACCCGGAAAGCTTTACGTGGTTTGGTCAGGGCTACGTCTGGGGCGCGCTGTCGTTCGAGTTTGCGCTGTTTATCGTACTGGCGATCGTGTTCACCTTCCTGCTGCACAAAACGAACTTTGGTCGCCGCACCTACGCCATCGGTAATAACCCGGTGGGCGCGTGGTACTCCGGCATTAACGTGAAACGTCACAACCTGATTTTATTCGCTCTGGTCGGACTCATGGCGGGACTGGCCGCCGTGTTGCTCACCTCCAGACTCGGCAGTACGCGTCCCACCATCGCGATGGGCTGGGAGCTGGCCGTGGTAACAATGGCGGTGCTGGGTGGCGTCAATATTCTCGGCGGCTCCGGCAGCATGACTGGCGTCATCATCGCAGCGTTCCTGATGGGGCTGGTGACCTTCGGCCTGAGCCTGCTCAACGTGCCGGGCATCGTGATGTCGATCATTATCGGCGCGATGCTGATCGTGGTGATCTCGCTGCCGATTCTTACACGCCGAATGATGCAACGACGACGAATCTGAATCCCTCCGGCGACATGGAGTTTTGCCGCCGGAAATATCATCACTTTAAGGAGAAACAACATGAGCTTTATGCTGGCACTTCCGAAAATCAGTCTGCATGGCGCGGGCGCGATTGGCGATATGGTGAACCTCGTAGCGAATAAGCAATGGGGAAAAGCGCTGATCGTCACCGACGGTCAACTGGTTAAGCTGGGCCTGCTCGACAGTCTGTTTGCGGCGCTGGATGAGCACAAAATGTCGTACCACCTGTTCGATGAGGTGTTCCCGAACCCGACCGAAGCGCTGGTGCAAAAAGGCTACGCGGCTTATCAGGACGCGAACTGTGATTACCTCATCGCCTTTGGCGGCGGCAGCCCGATCGATACCGCTAAAGCCGTGAAAATCCTCACCGCGAACCCGGGGCCTTCCACCGCTTACTCCGGCGTGGGGAAAGTGAAAAACCCAGGCGTACCGCTGGTTGCCATTAACACCACTGCCGGAACCGCTGCCGAGATGACCAGCAACGCCGTGATCATCGACTCCGGACGCCAGGTGAAAGAGGTTATCATCGATCCGAACATTATCCCGGATATCGCCGTGGACGATGCCAGCGTGATGCTGGAAATCCCGGCCTCCGTGACGGCAGCAACCGGTATGGACGCGCTGACCCACGCGGTGGAAGCATATGTTTCTGTTGGTGCACACCCGCTGACTGACGCCAATGCGCTGGAAGCGATTCGCCTGATCAACCTGTGGCTGCCAAAAGCGGTCGATGATGGCCACAACCTGGAAGCGCGCGAGCAAATGGCGTTTGGTCAGTATCTGGCGGGGATGGCGTTCAACAGCGCCGGCCTGGGGCTGGTTCACGCCCTGGCGCACCAGCCGGGCGCCACGCATAACCTGCCGCACGGCGTTTGTAACGCCATCCTGCTGCCGATTATCGAAAACTTTAACCGCCCGAACGCAGTGGCGCGTTTTGCCCGCATCGCGCAGGCGATGGGTGTCGATACCCGTGGTATGAGCGATGAAGCAGCAAGTATGGAAGCGATCAACGCCATCCGCGCATTAAGCAAACGTGTCGGTATTCCGGCTGGTTTCAGCCAGCTTGGCGTCACTAAAGAGGATATCGAAGGCTGGCTGGACAAAGCGCTGGCGGATCCTTGTGCGCCGTGTAACCCGCGGACTGCCAGCCGTGACGAAGTACGCGAGCTGTATCTGGAGGCATTATGATCCGCAAAGCGTTCGTGATGCAGGTGAATGCCGACGCACATGAGGAGTACCAGCGTCGGCATAATCCCATCTGGCCGGAGCTGGAAGCTGTGCTGAAAGCGCACGGGGCGCATCATTACGCGATCTATCTCGATGCGCCGCGTAATTTGCTGTTTGCGACCGTAGAGATTGAGTCCGAAGAACGCTGGAACGCCGTTGCCAACACTGACGTTTGTCAGCGCTGGTGGAAGCATATGCGCGACGTCATGCCCGCAAATCCGGATAACAGCCCGGTGAGCGCAGAGCTGAAAAACGTGTTTTATCTGGAGTAATCGATGAGCCCGGTAGACCTCGGCGCTACCGGGCCTTTTCGTTTAGAAATAATATTTAAAGCGAACGCGACCACCATAACGATTATCAGAATCGTCGCCGTTCACGTTATCGCCTTCGCTATCCAGAATTGAGTAATATGCGCCAAGGTAAATATTGAAGTTTTGCATATTCATCACATTAGCAAACTGATACGACGCGTGAATGGTATGAATGTCATAGGTGCCTTTATTATTAATCCAGCAGCCGTCATCACACACCACCCCTTCAAAGTCATCAATTTTGTTATGCGCGTAGATATAACCTAATTCAAAACGTTTCCACAGCGCGTTCAGCCCGGCGGTAAAATCGTTTTCATTATTGGCATCAAGATAAGCGGTATTCAGGTTTACCACCATGCCATTCTCCGGATCGCTCTTTAAACCATTCCATGTCATCGTCATACCGTAACCGGTACGGTCCGACTGATCGACAAATTTACCGTTTGAGTTGGTGTAGCCATAGGCGTTATTGACGACGTTCGACTCCATCGCGGCAGCTACCGAGAACGCATCCTGCGACCATGAAATAACCGGACGCAAATAGGCAACGTTTTTCTGTTGATCCATTCTCCGGCCGTGGAATTCGTCATCGTTATAGAGTGAAGTGCCTTCTTCCAGCAGAGTGTTTAACTCGAAGTACCAGTTATCCACCTGCTTGCTGACGAGGAAGTTACCGCCAGCATCAGAACGACCGCGGCCTTCTTTCATCATGTAGATGTAACCGCTGCCGTCGTCATACAGATTGTTGGCGGTATTCCCCGAATGCTCAACAAAGGTATCCTGATTCAGCGGGAACATATCGTAGGCTTCGAAGCGCCCCACCTTCACTTTCCAGTCATTCTCTTTACCAAAGAAGAAGACGGCATCATCGATATTCACCGTACCGGTCATATCCCCCAGCGGTTGGGCGGAGAATCCGGCATAATAACCCTCACCCAGCTTACGTGTACCATCAAAGCCCAGTAAAATCCGGCCATTAATATTCCACTGTTCGTTAGTCGGGTCATGGTCAACACTGGCATTGGTCATTGCCAGCAAGCCATGATTACTTTCCGCATCTATGTTGAATTCAACGTCACCATAGATTTTCAGATCGCCATAACCGGAAAGCAGCAGATTCGGTGTCGCGGCATTCTTTTTCGTCTCCTCAGGAGGGGTTTGGCCGTTAACTGGCGTGTTGCCCTGTGCCGCCTTAATTTCACGGATTTCGGTTGCCTGTTGGGTCTGTAATTGCTGAACCTGATTTTCCGCCTTTGCCGCCCGATATTCTGCGGCCTCCAGTCGCGCTTCCAATTGTTCGAGCCGTTGTTCCAGTGTCATTTTTTGCGTTTTAGCAAAACCATTATTAGCGATTAATAACAGACCTATTGCTAAAGCCAGCGTCGATTTCCTCATTTATTTGCGCTCCTTGAAAATAAATAATGGACAGCGTATTTCTTTGAGAAATACGCAAAATGAATAACAAAATAGTATGTGTTATTTTTATATTTAATAACGGCTACAATTGATGATAATAATCAACTGTTACCGCGCCGCAGGCCAGCAATTACTAACATGCAGCTTTCTTTGTGTAAACGCAGAAAGCTTTCAGTTCGTGAGGAATATAACAAAAGGGCTAAAATAAACGAAATATCATAAAAACAATTAAATATGCATTAAGAGAAAAAATAATTAGAAGTAATCATTCGGGGGAGCCTTTTGCATACCATAACGGTGAAATTCCAGGTTCGCTAAACTCTGCTCAGCCACCAGAATCGCCTGGGTATCCGCTTCCAGCGCCTGGAAGATATGCTCCTGATCGGCGGGATAACAAATATAGTCGCCCTCACCTAACACTTCTGGCGCTTCTGTCAGCCCGACCAGCGCTTTTCCCTTCGTGACAATAATATGCTCGATCGAGCCCGGTGGATGCGGCTGAGAAATGCGGTCGGCTCCTGGCTGGGTCAACAACAGATAGATATCACGCCGTGCGCCAGGCGGGCAGGCAGCCAGTAAAATCGCCTGATAGTGCGCCTGTTCGGCCACTACTTTCGTACCCTCACCGCACCGGATCACCTGCGTTTTTTGCACCTGCGGCTCCAGCAGTCGCGCAAAGGGAATATCCAGCGCCACACAAAGCGACCAGAGGGTTTCCAGGCTAGGATTACCGTTCCCCGCTTCCAGTTGGGAAAGCGTCGACTTGGCGATCCCCGCCCGTCGGGCGATTTCTGCCAGCGACAGACCCGTCCGCTGACGCTCGCGAACCAGACTTTTGGCGATCACGCTGATGGGTTGTGTCATACCCGACTCCATGTTTTTTATATCGAACGAATCGTTCATCTTGTCAAACACTGATGTTGCGTTCATTATAATGGAAATTCGTTCGATATGGCTAAATCATGGCGCACTTCTTCTCCTGTCTGAAGGCAGACACGATAAAAGCAATCTTTCTGGTCTGCCTGGCGGTAGGCGTGGTTGGGATGTCCTACGGTTCACTGGCGATGGCTTATGGCTTCCCGGTGTGGGTGCCGTTTGTACTCTCTATTTGTGTGCTGGCAGGAGCGTCCGAATTTATGTTTATCGGCATTGTCGCCAGCGGCGGTAATCCGTTAGCCGCTGCCGCAGCCGGTTTACTGGTTAACGCCCGCCATGTTCCGTTTGGCGTGACGGTACGGGATCTGGTCGGCACCCGCGCGGCGAGTTTTTTCGGCTGCCATATTATGAACGATGAAAGCGTCGTGTTCGGCCTGTCGCAGAAAACCCCAGAGCAGCGCAAAGCCGCCTACTGGCTATGTGGCCTCGGCGTTGCCATTCTGTGGCCGCTGGGGACCCTGCTGGGCACCGTGGTGGGTCAATTGCTGCCAGCCCCGGAAACCATCGGGCTGGACGCCGTGTTCCCGGCTATCCTGCTGGCTCTCGTCGTCCCGGCGTTTAAAAACCGTACCACTCTGATTCGGGGCCTGAGCGGAGCCGCCGTGTCGCTCGCCGCCGTGCCTTTCGCGCCGGTCGGGCTGCCAGTTCTGCTCTCCCTGCTGGGCTTACTGACGAGGAAAAAGTAATGGGTAACATGACGCTGTTTATCGTCGGTATCGCCATTTTATCGGCAGGCACCTATTTAATGCGCCTCGGCGGCGCCAGACTGGGCAGTCGCCTGGCGCTCTCTGAACGCGCTCAGGCACTGTTATCCGATGCCGCCACGGTACTGCTGTTTTCCGTCGCCCTGGCCACCACCTTTTATGAAGGCGTGCATTTGGCTGGCATGGCACGCGTTCTCGGCGTGGCGTTCGCGGTCTTTCTCGCCTGGCGTAAGATGCCATTGATTGTGGTGATCGTCGCCGCCGCCGTGGTGACCGCGCTGCTGCGAATGGTAGGGATACACTAAAAAAGCGCCCGCGGGCGCCCTTGAAGGGGTAACGACACTCTACCGTTCAGGTTTTGTCTATCTGTTCGTCTATCCAGGCGATAACGGATTCAATATCCAGCGTTTGCTGTTGATCTACCGTAAACACCGGCCCGAGCCGCATCGGTTCGGCGCGTTCTGCCAGTTGCGCCAGTTCGGGTAGATACTCCTCACCGGGATGACCCGGTTTGCGATCCTGTAAGCGGGTGGCATAGCGCGTCACTGCCAGCTCAGGCGTGATCTGATTCCACACTTCCAACACCTTCTCAACACCCGCCTGCTGCAAGAGTTGTTGCAACCTCTCGCGAGGCTGAAAGCCAAACCAGGCATCAACCAGCCAGACAACGTTCGCCGGAGCGTGGCCAATAATAGACCAGATCACCTCATAGGCCGCACAGCCCAACTGCCGGTTGAAAGGCCGGTCGATATCCGTAAAGCGTGCCATAAACGGCTCTTTGATCCCATCAATCGTCAGCAGTGGCAAACTGAAGGTCCTGGAGAGCTGATGAGTAATGGTACTTTTACCTGAAGCGGGGATCCCGTTAATCAGAATCACTGTTTTACAGTCCGGCGAGAGGTGTCGTTTCATAGCAACGCGACCACCTCTTCCTGGGAACGTGCCGCCCGCAACTTCGTCATGCGTTCATCGTTATCGAGTAAGGCGACAATGGCGCGGATGCCCTCTTCAATATGCGCATTACTGTCCTGTGCACCAAACATAATGACAATGTCGGCGGCTTCACTGTCGGCAAACTGAATGGGCTTATCCAACAGCACCATGCTAAAACAGTTGCGCTTCACCCCACATTCTGGACGGGCATGGGGGATCGCAACCCCTTCATCAAATACATAATACGCCCCATGACTGAGGGTGTTGTCGATAACTGCCTGACCGTATTCCGCTGAAATATACCCTTTTGCGACCAACGGTCTGGCCGCCAGTTGAATCACCTTCTGCCAGTCGTTTTCCGCGACGCCAACCTGAATGGCATCGGCCTCGATCAGTAATTCTTTTATCGTCATGACGACTCCCTAAGCGCTTAATAAACCCGACGCTAAATATTCCGGCGAATAACATTACGCAACTCATCTATACGCACAAAAAGCGAATCAATATCCTGCCGGTGCGTCTGGCTTTTGGCATAGACCGACAGCGCCCGGTTATAGATCAGCATTAATGCTTTCTGTATTTCACCATTACCCGGGTTGCCCTGCAGTTCACCTTCCAGCCTGGCGATTTCTCCTGCCAGAACACGGGACTGTTCATCATAATCTTCCGGCGGGCGTGTTTCTTTTTTCCATAACGATTTCAAAGATTCAAACATAGCGATCCCCCGCCCTGATGGACAACAGGGCAACAAAACATCATTTATTAATAACGGAGTTATTTAAATAACGCGATCTTTTCCATTAATACCTGGGTGACGGCATTATTTGCCGGAATTAAAAACTTACGTACGCTGTCATTCACTTTGCCTTTCTCAAAGGTATTTTTACACTGGTCGACCCACTGTACGTTCATTTCCGTGCCGACATTCACTTTATTAATGCCTTCAGTGACGGCCAGGCGCATATCGTCGTCACTCACCCCCGTCCCTCCGTGTAATACCAGTGGAACACCGGTCGCGGCGCTGATCTCTTGCAGCCGCTGATGTTGAATCTGCGCCTTGCCGGTATACAGGCCGTGTACCGTACCCACCGACACCGCCAGCATGTCGACTCGCGTTTCCTCAACGAAGCGTTTGGCATCTTCTACCGTCGTAAAGCAGATATCCTCTGCCGCCACTGCTTTACCATCCTCTGAGCCACCAATAGCCCCAAGCTCGCCTTCCACCGTAATATTGCGCGGTCTGGCCATCTCCACCACGATGCGGGTATTACCGATATTCTCTTCCAGTTCCAGGTGCGAGCCGTCATACATGACCGAGGAAAATCCGGCATTCATCGCCGTCTCAATGGCGCTGATATCAGAGCAGTGATCCAGATGCAGACAGGTCGGGACATTCTCGCTCTCCGCCAGCGAACGCACCGCATCAACCAGCAGGCGATAACCCAGATATTCTGCCGTCCCGGTTGAAATCTGAATCATTAACGGGCTATTCGTTTTTTGCGCCGCTTTAAAAAACGCAGGCAGCATTTCAATACAGTGCAGGTTAAAGGATCCAATCGCTTTGAAATTTCTTTCCTGGCCGATTTTTAGGATCTCGTTGAAATTATACAGACTCATGAACATTTTCCCCTTTTGGCTTAGCGGATTTACCGTTTACGAACCATGCCAGTGCGGCAACAAAAACAATGAACAACGCGACAAACAGCCAGTTATTCTGGAAGGCGTGGCCTAAAACGAGGCCGGAACTGATGACGTCAGAATCGCTGAACGTGACGCCGGTGAAACCGTAGATTTCCAGCATCGGCACCAGAATCGCAGGCAGGAAGGTGATGAACAGCCCGTGAACTACGCCGCCGATCATCGCGCCACGACGGCCGCCCAGCGCGTTGCCAAAGACGCCCGCGGTCCCCCCGGCGAAAAAGTTAGTTAGCAGACCCGGCAGGATCATCGCCAGACCAAACATCGGGAACACCAGCATACCGATGATGGAACCGACAGTGGTCGCCAGGAACCCAACAATCACCGCGTTGGGGGCATAAGGGAACAGAACCGGGCAATCCAGCGCGGGCTTTGCATCCGGAACGATACGCATAGCGATACCGCGAAATGCCGGAACCAGTTCGTTGAGCAGTAAGCGCACGCCGCTGTAGAGCACGAAGACACCGGCCACAAACTGAATGGACTGCATGAAGGCATACATCAGATAGTTCACGCCGCCGGAGAACTGGGCGATATATTCCGGACCCGCCGCCAGCGCCGGAATGAGGTACATCGGCACCATCACTACCGCCATGGCGAGATAGGTATCCTGTAAGAACTTGAAATTATCGGGTAATTCAAGGTCTTCCGTGGAGCGAGATCCTTTGCCCACCACTTTAGCCACCGCCGCCTGCACGAGATAGCCAATAGTACAAAAGTGCCCCAGCGCCACATCATCCGAGCCGGTGATGCGCCTGACCACCGGTTGCGCCAGCGCAGGCATCAGCACCGCCATCACGCCGCCAAAAACCCCGCCGGTCAGAATCAACGGCAGTCCGGTGAGCCCCGATTTATAGCCAATGACCGCGCCAATGGTCGCCATCCACAACAACGCTTGTCCGGTCAGGAAGATGTATTTCAGCGGTGTCAGACGCGCGATGATGATATTGACGGCAAAAATCACCATCAGGGTTAACGCCACTTCTGAGCCCAACTCACGGTTAGCTAACCCGGCGATGGCAGCCACATCGGTAATGTAGCCCTTCATACCAAATCCCTGAGTAAAAATATCGTTCAGGAAGGTCAGTGTGGCGACAATAATATTGATCCCGGCCATCATGATTAAAAAACCGAGCAGCGTTTTAAACGTCCCCTCTGCGGTTTTTCCCGGTGATTTCTTTTGCAGGATCAGTCCGAGCATCGCGATAAAGGCGATTAATATCGACGCCTGACCGAGCAAATCTTTAACGATGAATTCAACGAAGCTATTCATAATGAGCTACCTTCAGATTCCGCTCTTTTAAAAACGCGACGATTTTGGCTTCAATTTCGTCTTTGTCCGTGAGCTTATTCAGAACCACGACCCGTTTAATTTCTTCTTCACTGGCATCCGCCGTTAAGATGTCAGCAAAGGTTTTTTGCGTCAGGATCATGTCAGATTTAAACGCCCCTGCTTCAGATACCGTGGTATGTTCGATATGCGCAGGAATTTCCAGTTTCTTTAAAACCGCTTTCGCCGTCATTTCAATAGCAAAACTTGAACCGAGGCCGCAGCCACATACGCAAAGAATTTTCAGCATGTAAGGTCTCCTCAAATAATATTGAGTTGTTTGGCAAGTTTGTAATGATGTCCTTCTGTATCGACCAGACGTTTTTTCATACTTACGAGATCAATCGGAATAGGTTTATTGCTTTGATTTATAATAATCGCTTTATTTTTCATCCCTGACTGGATGCATCGAACCACTTCGCTCGCCATGATGGTGCCCTGATAAATTTCTTCACAGGTCGGATCGCCATTACGTAAACCGTAACCAACAATCGTTTTACGAATGCGCTCGCCAATACGTGGTTCGAGCTGTTTTATCATGGTGTCAATCGCCCCCTGAAAACCGGGAGAATATTCTCTGGTGTAGCCTTCTGAGCACAGAATAATCACGCTATTCTGGACGGTCAGTTTTTGCCTTACCCGTTCCGCTAAGGCATCAAGCGACATCTGGCATTCCGGAATCAGGGCGATATCCGCATTGCATTTAATTGCGGATTGCAGCGTTAATTCACCACAATATCCCCCCAATAATTCCACCATAAACACGCGACCAGGTAGCGCTCTGCCCGTATTTCGTAAACGAGAAACCTCCTTAATAATCTGTTCACAGGCGGTCGAAAAACCAATCGTATAATGACTGCCATAAACATCATTATCGATAGTCATCCCCACGCCAAAACAATTAATATCAAATTCGCTCAGGGTATTGAGAAACTGTAAACTGCCGTCACCGCCCGCCATAATTAACACATCAATGTGCAGCGACTTGAGTTTTCTGGCGATCGTTTCATATTCGCTACGCTGCAACTTACGGGTCGTTCTTCCCGAGGTAATGAGAGGTATTGCCGCGATAGAAAAATCGACCAAATCGCGCCATGCCACGTCATGATGATTTTTCTCCAGCAAGCCGGGAATACCACCATTGAATAAGGTAATTTTTGCATCCGCGAGTCGGGCAATCTGGAATATGAAATTATTTATTCCAGACACATCGCCCCCACTAATGACAATACCAATTTTCATTGCGTTTCCTCCGAAGCACCCGTGGAACATTTTTCCCTGACTTCAAGTCCGCTATTTGCAATGAAGATCACATTATGCTGATAAATTCAGAGGCGAGTAATATTGACAGACTGATTGCATGGTCAATTTTTGTGATGCCAATCACATATAAAAATGAAATTTATCAAAGCGTGATTTTTTAATTCCGTTAATTATCATTTAGTTAATTGAAGCCCCCCTCATCCTTTTTACGCGCCCCTATTCTGTACGTCATATCGAGTTTATAAAAAGAGAGAAATGTGAGAAATATCGCATTTTTTTGCGTCCGGGAGGTTTATCAGCGCATTATTTCTTTCTGCGTCGCGTTGCAAAATGTGGCCTCGTGCACAAAGCCTGTTGATGCTTAGCCGACATTATGTCACTCCGCTCAGACATATTGCCGCTCATCTCAATACGAAAGCATCGTTAAAATCGTAGAAAAGAGGTTTTAACGGAGTCTCTCTATGTCAGAGCTTACGGTACGTTGTATTGACCTGAATATTCAGGGCAACAGCACTTATTCCATTCTGAAACAACTCGCGGAAATGGCGTTTCGGAATGGCGCGATCACCGATCGCCAGTTGTTTTTACAAACGCTGCTGATGCGGGAAAAACTGCATTCTACCGGATTCGGATCAGGTATCGCTGTGCCCCATGGCAAAAGCGCCTGCGTAGAACACCCCTTTGTACTGTTTGCCCGTAAAACTCACGGAGTGGACTGGCAGTCCAGCGATGGCGAAGCCGTTAACTGTTGGATCTGCCTCGGCATACCGCAAACCGGCGAAGACGATCAGGTCAAAATCATCGGCACCCTGTGTCGCAAACTTATCCATCAGGATTTCATCAATCAACTGAAGCAAGGTGACGCCACTCAGGTACTGACTTTGCTCAATCAGACCTTAACTTCATAAGGAAGCGGCTATGGAGTCATCCTTACGTTTAGTAGCAATCACCAACTGTCCTGCCGGCATCGCCCACACTTATATGGTGGCCGAAGCGCTTGAGCAAAAAGCACGCTCGCTCGGTCATACGATTAAAATCGAAACCCAGGGGGCAAGTGGTGTAGAAAACCGCCTGACGCAGGATGACATTGCCGCCGCCGATTACGTGATTTTAGCCACCGGGCGTGGCTTAAGTGGTGACGATCGGGCGCGATTTGCCGGGAAAAAAGTCTATGAGATCGCCATTTCCCAGGCGCTAAAAAATATCGACCAGATTTTCAGACAGTTGCCTTCTCATTCGCAGATGTTTACCGCAGATAGTAGCGTTAAACTCGGTAAACAGGATGTCCAGCAAGGCAGTGTAATGAGCCACCTGATGGCGGGGGTTTCCGCTGCGCTCCCGTTTGTGATCGGTGGCGGTATCCTGGTCGCCATCGCGAATATGCTGGTGCAGTTCGGCTTGCCGTATACCGATATGTCGAAGGGTGCGCCGTCATTTACCTGGATTATCGAATCCATCGGCTATCTGGGCTTCACCTTTATGATCCCCATTATGGGGGCGTATATCGCGTGGTCGATTGCCGACAAACCCGCATTTGCCCCGGCGTTTCTGGTCTGCTATCTGGCTAACGACAAAGGATTGCTCGGCACCCAGTCTGGTGCTGGTTTTCTCGGCGCGGTGGTACTGGGTTTGGCAATCGGCTATTTCGTGCTGTGGTTTCGCAAAGTCCGTCTCGGCAAAGCGCTCCAGCCGTTGCTTGGCTCGATGCTAATCCCATTCGCCACTTTGCTGGTGTTTGGCGTGCTGACGTATTACGTTATTGGTCCGGTGATGTCGGATCTGATGAGCGGCCTGCTGCACTTCCTGAACACGATCCCCCCGTCCATGAAAATGGGCGCCGCCTTCCTCGTTGGCGCGATGCTGGCATTTGATATGGGTGGGCCCATCAACAAAACCGCATGGTTTTTCTGCTTCTCACTGCTGGAAAAACATATCTATGACTGGTACGCCATCGTCGGCGTAGTGGCGCTAATGCCTCCCGTCGCGGTAGGCATTGCCACGTATCTGACACCCAAACTGTTTACCTCACAGGAGAAGGCCGCCGCGAGCAGCGCGATTGTGGTCGGCGCCACTGTCGCCACCGAACCCGCAATTCCTTATGCCCTGGCCGCACCGCTGCCAATGATTACCGCCAATACACTCTCCGGTGGTATTACCGGAATGCTGGTGATCGCTTTCGGAATCAAACGCCTCGCGCCGGGATTAGGTATTTTTGATCCGCTGATTGGCCTGATGTCGCCGGTAGGCTCCTTTTACCTGGTGCTGGCTATTGGCCTCGCACTGAACATTGCGTTGATTATCATCCTGAAAGGGCTGTGGCTGAGACGCAAGACCGCGCAACAGGAACATGCACATGAACATTAAGTTACTTCAGCAATTATGCGAAGCCAGCGCGGTCAGTGGCGATGAACAAGAAGTGCGCGCAATTCTCATCAATGAGCTGGAATCCTGCGTGGATGAAATGACGTTTGACGGCCTCGGCAGTTTTGTTGCTCGTAAAGGTCATTGTGGGCCAAAGGTGGCAGTCGTCGGTCATATGGATGAAGTCGGCTTTATGGTCACACATATCGACGATAGCGGTTTTCTGCGTTTTACGACAATTGGGAGTTGGTGGAGTCAGTCGATGCTGAACCACCGGGTCACTATTTGTACCCGCAAGCGATTTAAAATCCCTGGTGTTATCGGCTCCGTTGCACCGCATGCCCTCACCGAAAAACAGAAACAGCAACCACTGACATTTGACGAAATGTTCATTGATATTGGCGCGAGCAGCCGCGAAGAGGTAGAAAAGCGCGGTATTGCGATCGGTGACTTCATTAGCCCAGAGGCGAACTTTGCCTGCTGGGGCGACGACAAAATCGTCGGCAAAGCACTGGATAATCGTGTCGGCTGCGCCCTGATGGCAGAACTTTTGCAGTCCGTCGATAATCCTAATATCACCCTCTATGGCGTGGGCAGTGTGGAGGAAGAGGTGGGGCTGCGCGGCGCGCAAACCTCAGCAGAACACATCAGGCCCGACGTGGTTATCGTCCTGGATACTGCTGTTGCTGGTGATGTCCCTGGAATCGACAACACCAAATACCCATTGAAACTGGGTGAAGGTCCAGGGCTCATGCTGTTTGATAAACGTTATTTCCCAAATCAACAGCTGGTCGCTGCATTAAGGACGAGTGCAGAAAACAGTGGCGCCCCTTTACAGTTCTGTACCATGAAAACCGGAGCAACAGACGGTGGACGCTACAATGTGATGGGTGGCGGGCGCCCCGTTGCAGCACTCTGTTTGCCCACCCGCTATCTGCATGCCAATAGCGGCATGATTTCTGCAAAAGATTATGATGCATTGTTTACGTTAGTCCGTGAGCTGCTGACTTCATTGACGGCAGATCAGATCAAAACTTTCACCGACTTTCGCCGGGTGATCTGATGCTCAGTGAACGCCAGTTAACGCTTGTCGACCTTCTTGAACAACGGCCTAACTCACTCAGCGAGCTGGCGCGGCAAACTGGCGTTTCGGGTAGAACAATCCTGCGCGATATTGATTACATCAATTTTACCCTCAGCGGGAAAGCGCGCATTCAGCCTGGTGGCAGTGCGGGTTACCAACTGGACATTATCGACCGGCGCAGCTTTTTTCAGCTTTTACAACGCCATGATAACGACGATCGTTTGCTGGCACTTCTGCTGCTCAATAACTTTACCCCCCGCGTACAACTGGCTTCTTCGCTTAATTTGCCGGAAACCTGGGTCGCAGACCGTCTGTCGCGACTGAAGCAACGCTATGAGCGTGCATTTTGTCTTTCCAGCCGCCCCGGTGTGGGCCATTTCGTTGATGAACCAGAAGAAAAACGGATTGTCCTGCTGGCGAACCTGCTCAAAAAAGACCCGCTGTTAATTCCTCTCCCCGGCGTGACGCGAGACACTATCGAACGACTTACCAGCGCATGTGAACATCTTCTTGCTGAGTTCCCACTGACGTCGGGTGAATACCTCGCCAGTCTGGTGCTGGCGGTCTATGCACTGCGTAATCAACTCTCGGGCACATGGCCTGAATGTCGGCATACAGTGTTAAAAAATGCCGTAGAACAGGGCGGGATCTATCTTGGCGAGAACGCGTTCAAAACGCTGCACGGACTGCTGGATAAACAGCAACAACAGGCCATGACCCTGTCTGCCGATACCGTGATTGCTTTACTACAACGCGTACCTGGCGTCGCCACTTTGAACCTTATCGATACGCAACTGGTTGAAAATATCACGGGTCACCTGCTGAGATGCGTTTCGGCCCCCGTTTGGGTACCGGAACATCGCCAGAGCAGCATGAATAACCTGAAAGCGGCCTGGCCCGCTGCATTTGACATGAGCCTGCGCTTCATTGCGCTACTGCGGGAACAGTTAGAAATTCCGCTGTTTGACAGTGATCTGATCGGGCTCTATTTCGCCTGTGCGCTGGAGCGGCACCAAAATGAGCGTCAACCCATCATTTTATTATCCGATCAAAATGCGATTGCCACCATAAATCAGCAGGCTATTGAACGTGATGTATTGAATTGTCGGGTGATCATTGCACGCACTCCCAGTGATGTGTACGCGATAAGACAAGAAGTTGATCCCCTGTTGATCGTCAATAACAGCCACTATTTATTGGATGACTCATTAAAAAATGTCCTGACTATTAAAAATATTATTTCCGCAGTCGGGTCCGAACAAATCAAAAATTTTCTTGCCACGGCGTTTATTCGTCAGCAACCGGAGCGCTTCTTCTCTGAGCCGGGCAGCTTTCACTATATGAATCTCGCCGACGAAACCTGGCATCACATTACCCATCAGATTTGCGACAAACTCGTGGCGCAGGAACATATCACCCGTGATGAAGCACTGCGGATATGCGCCCGCGAAGATGAAGGCGAAAACCTGATTATCAATCATCTGGCGATCCCCCACTGCTGGAGCGAACAGAAGCGTCACTTTCGCGGGTTCTTTATTACTCTGGCGCATCCCGTACAGGTCAATAATGAACCGGTCAGCCATGTACTGATTGCTTGCGCTGCCGCTGACGCACGTCACGAATTAAAAATCTTCAGCTATCTGGCCAGCGTGCTGTGTCAGCATCCCGCCGAAACCATTTGTGAGTTAACGGGATATGACGCGTTTATGTCGTTGTTAAAACAATAATGACAGACACAAAAAAAGCGCCTCAAGGGCGCTCTTTCGACAATGGAGATGAACTTATTTCAGCAGTTCCGCCGTCATGTGCACGCGGTTACCGGTGTAAGCCTGAGTGATTTTATAGGAGCTTGCACCAGCCTGTTCAGCCTGAGCGGCGATTTTTGCTTCAGCACTTTCCAGAGTAGAACCGGTCGCGGTCACAGACTGGGCAGCAAAAGAACCGAAAGAGGTAGCGAGAGCGATAACTGCGACAAAAGTTTTGATGCTTTTCATGATATAAACCCTTTAACTTAGTTGTTTAAGTAAGGCACCGTGCCTTGATGTGATAAATAATAGGCCGTTACTCAGATAACTAAAAGCGGAAGGATTTGCCCGTCTCATTCAAATTAATTGAATCAAAATCACTCAGCGATTAAACGCTGCGGATGAGTATAAATGGTCGCCCTGCCTGGCTTACAGAACCCCACCAGCGTCAGATTGCAGCGCTCAGCGACTTCCACCGCCAGCGTGGTGGCAGCAGATACCGCAAACAGAATCTCAACGCCGCACATCGCAGACTTCTGCACCATCTCATAGCTTGCGCGACTGGAAACCAGCGCCGCTCCCGGCACCCAGCTTTCGCCTTCGGCGGCACGGCGCCCCAGCAGTTTATCCAGCGCAACATGCCGACCGACATCTTCATGTCCGCCCGCCAGTTCACCCGATGGCATCACCCACGCCGCAGCGTGCGTACACCCGGTGAGCTGCCCCACAGGCTGAAAATCTTTCAGATGTCTTAATGCGTGATCAAGTCTGGAGAGGTTAAAAGTCTGGGTGAACGGCAGCGGCTGCACCGGTTTACCGATGTCATTGAGCTGCTCAACCCCGCACACGCCACAGCCGGTGCGTCCGGCCAACGCGCGACGGCGTTCTTTCAGCCCCATAAAACGGCGACTGGAAAGCTCGATCTGGACTTCAAGTCCATTACAGGAGGGAACCACATCCATGCCATAGATCTCGCGCGGGCTGTCAATGATCCCCTCAGACAAGGAAAAACCGACTGCAAAATGTTCCAGATCCTTCGGCGAGGCCATCATGACAACATGAGAAATGCCGTTATAAACCAGCGCCACGGGCACCTCTTCAGCGACCTCATCCGGCTGAGGGTGATGCAAATCCTCACGCTTCCAAAGATTAACCTGGCGAGAGCTCGTGACATTAATCACATTTCCGACTTCTTTTGGATGTATCTTATTCACTTTCTTTTAACCGTATAAGAACACACGTACCAACATTGTGGTATTCTGTCGCAAGCCCCTCCTGGATGGGGGGAATTAACCCAATTTTGGACCTTTGCGGTCCCGTCCGCAAAGAAAAATAACAACCACACCCTGAGCGCTCACCAACATGAATGTGAAAGGGATGTGACAATGTCGAAAAAGGAGCAAACCATGCAGGTCAGCAGAAGGCAGTTCTTTAAGATCTGCGCTGGCGGTATGGCAGGCACCACGGCGGCAGCACTGGGCTTCGCGCCCGGCGTAGCGCTCGCGGAAACCCGGCAATATAAACTGCTGCGCACCCGCGAAACCCGTAATACCTGCACTTACTGTTCCGTTGGTTGTGGGCTGTTGATGTACAGCCTCGGCGACGGTGCAAAAAACGCCAAAGCGTCAATCTTCCATATCGAAGGTGACCCGGACCATCCGGTCAACCGTGGTGCGCTCTGTCCGAAAGGGGCCGGTCTGGTGGACTTCATCCACTCCGAAAGTCGCCTCAAATTCCCGGAATACCGCGCGCCAGGCTCGGATAAATGGCAACAAATCAGTTGGGATGAGGCATTTGACCGCATCGCGAAACTGATGAAAGAAGACCGCGATGCTAACTACATTGCGCAAAACGCTGAAGGCGTTACCGTTAACCGCTGGCTGTCTACCGGGATGCTGTGTGCTTCCGCGTCCAGTAACGAAACCGGCTTTTTAACGCAAAAATTCACCCGCGCGCTCGGTATGCTCGCGGTCGACAACCAGGCGCGTGTCTGACACGGACCAACGGTAGCAAGTCTTGCTCCAACATTTGGTCGCGGTGCGATGACCAACCACTGGGTCGACATTAAGAACGCCAACCTCGTCGTGGTGATGGGCGGTAACGCCGCTGAAGCACACCCGGTCGGGTTCCGCTGGGCGATGGAAGCGAAGATTCACAACGGCGCGAAGCTGATTGTGATCGATCCGCGTTTCACGCGTACGGCGTCGGTGGCCGATTTCTATGCCCCAATCCGTTCTGGTACTGACATTGCCTTCCTGTCAGGCGTGATGCTGTACCTGCTGACGAACGAAAAATATAACCGCGAATACACCGAGGCCTACACCAACGCCAGCCTGATCGTGCGTGAAGATTTCGGCTTCGAAGATGGCCTGTTCACTGGCTATAACGCGGATCAACGCAAGTACGACAAGACCAGCTGGAACTATGAGCTGGACGAAGAGGGCTTTGCCAAACGCGATACCACGCTGCAACACCCGCGCTGCGTCTGGAACCTGCTGAAACAGCACGTTTCCCGCTACACGCCGGACGTGGTGGAAAATATCTGCGGCACGCCGAAAGCCGACTTCCTGAAAGTCTGTGAGTACATCGCGGAAACCAGTGCGAAAGACAAAACCGCATCGTTCCTGTATGCCCTCGGCTGGACACAGCACTCCATCGGTTCGCAGAACATTCGCACCATGGCGATGATCCAGTTGCTGCTTGGCAACATGGGGATGGCAGGCGGCGGCGTTAACGCCCTGCGCGGCCATTCCAACATTCAGGGGCTGACAGACTTAGGCCTGCTGTCACAAAGCCTGCCGGGTTACCTGACGCTACCGAATGAAAAACAGCCGGACCTGCAAACGTATCTGGCCGCGAACACGCCAAAACCGCTGTTGAAAGACCAGGTCAACTACTGGGGCAACTACCCGAAATTCTTCGTCTCGTTGATGAAGGCCTTCTACGGCGATAAAGCGACAGCGGAAAATAGCTGGGGCTTTGACTTCTTGCCGAAGTGGGACAAAGGGTACGACGTGCTGCAGTACTTCGAGATGATGAAAGAGGGTAAGGTCAATGGCTATATCTGCCAGGGCTTCAACCCGGTTGCCTCATTCCCGAACAAAAACAAGACGATCGCATCACTGTCCAAACTGAAGTTCCTGGTGACGATCGATCCGCTCAACACCGAGACCTCCACCTTCTGGCAAAACCACGGTGAGTCGAACGATGTGGATCCGTCGAAAATCCAGACCGAAGTGTTCCGCCTGCCGTCCACCTGCTTCGCTGAAGAGAACGGCTCGATCGTGAACTCCGGTCGCTGGCTGCAGTGGCACTGGAAAGGCGCAGACGCCCCGGGGATCGCGGTCACCGACGGCGAAATCCTGGCCGGTATCTTCCTGCGCCTGCGCAAAATGTATGCTGAGCAGAGCGGTGCCAACCCGGAACAGGTGCTGAGCATGACCTGGAACTACTCCACCCCACATGAACCGGCATCGGAAGAAGTGGCGATGGAGAGTAACGGGAAAGCGCTGGCCGATCTCATCGACCCGGCAACGGGCTCAGTGATCGTCAAGAAAGGCCAACAGCTCAGCTCGTTTGCTCAGTTGCGTGACGACGGCACCACCTCCAGCGGCTGCTGGATTTTCGCCGGTAGCTGGACGCCGGAAGGCAACCAGATGGCGCGTCGCGATAACGCCGATCCGTCCGGTCTGGGCAATACGCTGGGCTGGGCATGGGCATGGCCGTTGAACCGCCGCATCCTGTACAACCGTGCATCCGCTGACCCGCAGGGTAATCCGTGGGATCCGAAGCGCCAGATCCTGAAATGGGACGGCGCAAAATGGAGCGGGATGGACATTCCGGACTACAGCGCCGCCGCGCCAGGCAGCGACGTCGGGCCGTTCATCATGCAACCGGAAGGGATGGGACGTCTGTTCGCTCTCGACAAGATGGCAGAAGGTCCATTCCCGGAACACTACGAACCGTTTGAAACGCCGCTGGGTACCAACCCGCTGCACCCGAACGTGATCTCCAACCCTGCCGCCCGTATCTTTAAGGGCGACGCCGAAGCGCTGGGTAAAGCCGATAAGTTCCCGTACGTCGGAACCACTTACCGTCTGACCGAGCACTTCCACTACTGGACCAAGCATGCGCTGCTTAACGCTATCGCGCAGCCGGAACAGTTTGTGGAGATCGGCGAGACGCTGGCGAACAAGCTCGGTATCGCCCATGGCGACACTGTTAAAGTCTCCTCTAACCGCGGCTATATCAAAGCCAAAGCCGTGGTGACTAAGCGTATTCGCACGCTGAAGGCAGACGGTAAGGATATCGATACTATCGGTATTCCGATTCACTGGGGCTATGAAGGTGTGGCGAAGAAAGGGTTTATTGCGAACACCCTGACGCCATCGGTGGGCGATGCCAACTCACAAACGCCGGAATTTAAGTCCTTCCTGGTGAACGTGGAAAAGGTGTAACGGAGACGACTTATGGCTTATCAATCGCAAGACATTATCCGTCGTTCCGCGACTAACGGTCTCACCCCCGCGCCTCAGGCGCGGGACTTCCAGGAAGAAGTGGCGAAGCTCATTGACGTCACCACCTGCATCGGCTGTAAAGCCTGTCAGGTGGCCTGTTCAGAGTGGAACGACATCCGTGATGAGATCGGCAGCAACGTCGGGGTCTATGATAACCCGGCGGATTTAACCGCTAAATCCTGGACCGTGATGCGTTTCTCGGAAGTGGAGCAGAACGACAAACTGGAATGGCTGATCCGTAAGGATGGCTGTATGCACTGCGCCGATCCGGGCTGCCTGAAGGCGTGTCCGGCAGAAGGCGCTATCATTCAGTATGCCAACGGGATTGTCGACTTCCAGTCCGAGCAGTGCATCGGCTGTGGTTACTGCATCGCCGGTTGCCCGTTCGACGTGCCGCGACTCAACCCGGAAGACAACCGCGTCTATAAATGTACGCTGTGCGTTGACCGCGTGACCGTCGGCCAGGAACCGGCCTGCGTGAAAACCTGCCCAACGGGTGCTATCCACTTTGGTTCCAAAGAGGACATGAAAACGTTGGCTGGCGAGCGTGTGGCAGAACTGAAAACCCGTGGTTACGACAATGCTGGCCTGTACGATCCGGCGGGCGTAGGTGGGACGCACGTGATGTATGTGTTGCACCATGCCGACAAACCGAATCTGTACCACGGTCTGCCGGAGAACCCGGAAATCAGCGCCACCGTGAAATTCTGGAAAGGGATCTGGAAGCCTCTTGCAGCGGTCGGCTTTGCCGCGACCTTTGCGGCCAGCATCTTCCACTACGTCGGTGTCGGTCCAAACCGTGCGGATGAGGAAGAGAACAACCTGCATGAAGAGAAAGACGATGAGGTGCGCAAATGAAAAGACGTGACACCATCGTGCGCTACACCGCGCCGGAACGCATCAACCACTGGGTCACCGCCTTCTGCTTCGTGCTGGCGGCGGTGAGCGGACTGGGCTTTTTCTTCCCGTCCTTCAACTGGCTGATGCAAATCATGGGCACACCGCAACTGGCGCGTATTCTGCACCCGTTTGTGGGCGTCATCATGTTTGCCTCGTTCATCATCATGTTCTTCCGTTACTGGCACCACAACCTGATTAACCGGGATGACATTTTTTGGGCGAAGAACATTCGCAAGATTGTCGTCAACGAAGAGGTGGGTGACACCGGGCGGTATAACTTCGGCCAGAAATGCGTGTTCTGGGCGGCGATTATCTTCCTGGTGCTGCTGCTGGTGAGCGGTGTGATCATCTGGCGTCCGTACTTTGCGCCAGCGTTCTCCATTCCGGTGATCCGCTTCGCGTTAATGCTGCATTCATTTGCCGCCGTCGCGCTGATTGTGGTTATCATGGTGCATATTTACGCCGCGCTGTGGGTAAAAGGTACTATTACCGCGATGGTAGAGGGCTGGGTAACCCGCTCCTGGGCGAAGAAGCATCACCCGCGCTGGTACCGTGAAGTTCGCGAAAAGCAGGATAAGACCCAGTCGTAAGCAAAGGCTGTTCGTGAACCGATAAGATAACGCCGGAGACTGAGTTTCCGGCGTTTTTTTAAGGGATATTTTTGGCCTGACAGGCCGTTTTGACAACTTTTTGACAACTTTATACAGATTACAGACCAACCGACGTTACGGTCGCATAAGAATGGAGTCGATTCTTAAGACAAGGAGACGTACCGTGAATCTCAAACACCTCTTCGCAGCCCTGGCAATGGGACTGCTTGCGACAACAACAGCGGCACAACCGCCCGCGCCGAAAGTGACGATTAAATCCGAACTGGCTTCCCCTCTGGTGCTGGAAAACAGCCAGGACAAAAACTACCTCAAAGTATCACTGACGGGTTTCCCGCTGCATGCAACCAAACGCAGCCCGATCAACCTCGCGCTGGTGATTGACCGCTCCGGCTCTATGGGCGGCGAGCGTATCGAACAAGCCACAGAAGCTGCCGTAATGGCAGTGAACACTTTAAGCGCCCAGGACACGCTCTCGGTGGTGATTTACGACGACGTCGTGGATGTCATTGTGCCGGCGGCCAAAGTCGACAATAAAGCGAAACTTATCAGCCAAATCCGTGAACGACTGACCGCACGCGGCGGTACTGCCCTGTTTGCCGGTGTCAGCCGCGGTATCAAAGAAAACAGTAAATTCCTCGATAAGGCCCATGTTAACCGCATCATCCTGCTGTCTGATGGTCAGGCGAACATCGGCCCTTCCTCCACCAGCGAGCTGGCAGAACTGGGTAAGATTGCCGCCCGCAAAGGGATTGCCATCACCACGATGGGTATTGGCGAAGGCTACAATGAAGATCTGATGGCGGCGATTGCCCAGTACAGCGATGGCAACCACGTGTTTGTACAAAACACCGATGCCCTGGAGAAGGCATTTGCCCATGAATTTGGCGATGTCATGTCCGTCGTCGCTCAGGATGTGGTGGTGCAAATTAACGTCGCCGACAACGTTAAGCCACTTCGCCTGCTGGGGCGTGAAGGTGAAATCCGCGACAACACGGTGACCGTTAAACTGAACCAGCTTTACGCCAATCAGGAGAAATATGTCATGCTGGAAGTGCTGCCGGCGAAAGGCCAGGCCGCACAAAGCAAGCCGCTCGCTGAGGTCAACGTCAGCTATAACAACCTCGCCACCGGGCAGAAAGAGCGTTGGGATGACAAGATGGCCGTCAGCTATACCGCCTCAGCCAACGAGGTTCAGAAAGCGCAGGTGGAGGATGTGATCGTCGATTCCGCCATTCAGAAATCCGCCATTCAGAATGAGCAGGCGTTACAGCTCATCGATGAAGGCAAAATGGACGAGGCGAAAGCGATCCTGCGCGAAAACTCCAGTACACTCAGCGCGTTACCGCTTAGCGCACCGGCCGCCAGAATGAAGGCACAGGCGAGCGCAGAGGAAAATCTTAAGTTGCTGGACAGGATGGAAAGCGAAAGCAAAGAAGCGTCGCGCAAGTCGCTGAAAGAACAGAGTTATAAAACCAAAAACCAGAGTTCGAAATCGAACTGATCCACAAGGAGTGCTGGATGTTCAGACGTAAGCCGATTTATCTCGTCATTACATTGATGTTTTTTATTCTGCTTGCTTACCTGGGCGTTCGCACTCTGGAACATGAAGTCTTGTTGCGTCAGTACCAGACCCAAACCCTGGCGAAATCGCAAACCGCCAGCGTCGCCAGGGGGATCGAAAATATTCTGCAGCAAAAAGCCTCCCGCCTGCATGCGATTGGCGATTTTATCGACCCCGCAGAGGTCGCCACCCTCAGCGCGCTTAAAGAGAACGACAGCGACATTGCCGACGTCTTTATGCTGCGGAAAAATCATCTCCTTTACCCCGATGAGCGTCAGCCGTTGAGCAACAAGGATAAAGAGTGGGTACGCCTGCTCAGCCCGCTGGTCAACGATCCCAGCCAACTTGCCAGTCATATGACGCAAAGCGAGCAGGACACGCCGCAGGCCGGCTGGTTTATTAGTTTTGAGACTCCGGAACCGCTGTTGATCTACTGGCGGCAGAAAGACGGGGCGATCATCGGCTTTCGCCTCTCCTGGGTACAGCTGATGATGGATATGGCGAACAGCATACAGGTGAATCCGGGGGATCCGCAGCAGATTGTCAGGGTGACGGAAAACGGCCGTCAGCTTTATCAGAACGCGCAGGCGGATCTGCGGCGGCTCACTTTAATGGACTCCCGCACGCTGGCGTATCCACTCACAACGTGGCAGGTCAGCGCTTACGGCGTCAACGCACCGCTCTGGCATATCTGGCTGTGGGGCGGCGCATTAATCGTCCTGCTGCTTCTCGCCGTCGCACTGTTGGGCGTCTCGCTGTGGCGAGAATATACCCGCGCGGCGCGTCAGGCGCGCCAGCAGGTCGATTTTGTCAGCCAGGTGTCACACGAACTGAAAACACCGCTGACCAACATCACGCTCTATGCCGAACTGCTGCGCGAAGGGCTGGATGATGAACAAACGCATGAGCGACGCTATGTGGATGTGATCACTCAGGAAGGCCAGCGGTTATCACGGCTTATCCAGAATATCCTGACCTTTACGCGCGCACCGAAACTGCATCTTCAGCCAGTCAATCTCCGCCGTCTGATGACAGAAATTACGCAGATCTTTACGCCTGCGTTGCAGGCTAAAGGCATGACGATTCACATGTCCTGCCCTGAGAATCTGATATTGCACAGCGATCGCGACGTGATCACGCAAATTGTCAGCAACTTTCTCAGTAATGCCGAAAAATACGCTTCGCAGGGCCAGCGCGTGGATCTGACCGTTGAACACGTTGCGGAAAACGTGGAGATCGCCGTTCGCGACTATGGTCCCGGTATTGCGGAAAATGAGATGTCCTTGATCTTCCGCCCGTTTTATCGGGTCAAATCCTCCATTACCGAGGGTGTTTCAGGTACCGGTATTGGGCTCACCATCGCTTGCCAACTGGCGCAACGCCTGCACGGCAAGATTCAGGTAACGGCGCAAGAGCCAGGCGTCCGCTTTACCCTTACGCTGCCGCAGGGATGAGAATATGAAGATACTGATTGCCGAAGATGATGCAAACATCCGCCAGGGTCTGGTGGATGCACTGTCGCGCGAGGGTTATTCGATCATAGCAGCACCGAACGGGCGCGCGGCGCTGGAGAGTTATCATCGCGACAAACCGGACTTTGTGCTGTTAGACATCATGATGCCCGAAATGGATGGCTATACCGTCTGCCGGGAAATTCGCCGCCAGAACGAACACATTCCCATCGTGTTTCTCTCCGCCAAAGATGAGGAGATCGACCGTGTCGTGGGGCTGGAACTGGGTGCAGATGACTACATCAGCAAACCGTTTGGTATTCATGAACTGCGGGCGCGGATAAAAACCATCGCCCGTCGTTGTTTAAACCATAGCGCCACGCAGCCTAACCTCAGTTTTGCTTTTGGCGACCTGACGGTGTTACCGAATGAACTGTGCGCCTGGCGCGGCGAACAAAAGCTGGAGCTGACGCTGCGGGAAGTTCGCATTTTAAGCTGTCTTGAGCGTCATAAAAATCAGGTGGTTACGCGCGATATGTTGTTCGATGCGGCGTGGGGGTACGACTATTTGCCCAATAGCCGTACGCTGGATCAGCACATTTCCCGGCTCCGCAAAGTCATCGAACAGGATGCCAATCAGCCGCAGCTAATCCGAACGGTGCATGGTCTGGGGTATCGATATCAGGTATCGTAACGCACACATTGCGATGTCACCGCTATAACCCGCAGGCCGATTGCGGTTATCATTAATGACATTCACCAGCGCGGGCGCGAAATGCCCGCCAATTCACAGAGCGGATTACACCTAGCTAAATCTGCCTAACCAGGAAGTGACTGAATGAGCATTCGTATCATCCCGCAAGATGAGCTGGAAAAGAGCGAGAAACGCGCGACGGATATGATTCCACCGTTATTATTCCCCCGGCTCAAAAATCTGTATAACCGTCGCGCCGAGCGTCTGCGCGAACTGGCTGAGAATAACCCGCTGGGAGATTACCTGCGCTTTGCTGCGCTGATCGCCCATGCCCAGGAAGTGGTGCTGTATGACCATCCGTTGCAGATGGATCTCACTGCACGCATCAAAGAAGCCAACGATCAGGGTAAGCCGCCGCTGGATATCCACGTTCTGCCACGCGATAAGCACTGGCAGAAACTGCTGCACTCGCTGATCGCCGAACTGAAACCGGAGATGAGCGGCCCGGCGCTGGCGGTGATCGAAAATCTGGAAAAAGCCTCCGAACAGGAACTGGAACAGATGGCCAGCGCTCTGTTTGCCTCCGATTTCGCCGCGGTCAGCAGCGATAAGGCCCCGTTCATCTGGGCCGCGCTGTCGCTGTACTGGGCGCAAATGGCCAGCCTTATCCCGGGTAAAGCCCGCGCGGAATACGGCGAACAACGTCAGTACTGCCCGGTGTGCGGCTCGATGCCGGTCTCCAGCATGGTGCAAATTGGCACCACCCAGGGACTGCGCTATCTGCACTGCAACCTTTGTGAAACCGAGTGGCATGTGGTTCGTGTTAAATGCAGCAACTGCGAGCAAAGCCGCGATCTGCACTACTGGTCACTGGACAATGAGCAGGCGGCAATCAAAGCCGAAAGCTGCGGTGACTGTGGAACCTACCTTAAGATCCTCTATCAGGAAAAAGACCCGAAAGTGGAAGCCGTCGCCGACGACCTCGCGTCGCTGGTACTGGACGCGCGCATGGAGCAAGAAGGCTTCGCCCGCAGTTCCATCAACCCGTTCCTGTTCCCGGGAGAAGGGGAGTAAACGCCTTCAACAGGTGATGCCGGACGGTGCTTATCGTCCGGCTTGCAACTGATAAGGCGTAATGACGCCAGGTATCCCCGCGAAATCTCTGGTGTTGCGCGTCACAAGCGCAAACCGATGAATCTGCGCGGTAGCCAGAATAATCGCGTCCGGAAGTTTCATCCCATATTCCTGCCTGAGATTCACGCTTCGCTCAGCAATTTCCTGTGAAACGCCGATGATGTTGAACGCACTCAACGCCACACGTGTACGATATTCCTGATGGTATTTTTTTGCCCCCACCATGACTTCCATCCAGGTAACCAGGCTGATGGCATTCTGCGGCGGATACGCTTCCAGTACTTGCTGTGCTTCCTGGTGCCCGCTGAATAAATCAATCAGGATATTGGTATCGAACAGCACGGGACCCTTTTGCATTACCATTCCTCGCGTAGCGTCCTCTGATACTCAACGCCGTCTTCCTCACAGCCCTGCCAGAGCCCCAGCGCATTGGAAATCGTGGTTTCAGCCTGTCCCTGCCTTTCAAGGTACTGTTCAACCGCTTCGCGCAACAACTCCGCACGCGGCAGATTCCGCTGCTGCTTGAGATCGTCAAGGCGCTTGATCACCTCATCGGATAAGTCGAGTAATATTCTGCCCATGTCCATTCCAGCCATATGCATACATATACTTCCAGTATATCATTGGCGAATAATTTTCAAACAACATACACCGTCAGCAAGCAGGAAAAAAGCGATCTCCGTAGTGACTTTTCCTTTTGCGAGGCGCTTTCCAGAATTTTACTCTGTCCCAAATCCACCATTCTCTTTCATGAAAAACCAGGTTATAACACTGTATATTCATACAGATTTTAGGGATTAAGAAAATGGCGCTTGAAAACGGGATTGCACAACGGGTCGAGGAATTTATCGCGGCGGGACGTCCTTCTGTTCGTCGGCAACATATTGATGACCGGAGAGCAGGCTATATCGCCAGTACCGCGCTGGCCGGAAAGACCGAAACGCGCGTAGAAGTCAGCGATGTTGAGCTGGAGGGGATGACGCTGCGCGTCGTATCGCCGCGCCACGTTTCGGGCGCTCTGCCCTGCGTTATTTACTACCACGGCGGCTGTTTCGTGAGCGGCGGATTTGCCACCCACGATAATCAGTTGCGGCAACTGGCGCATACCAGCGGTTGCCGGGTGATTGCCGTACAGTACCGCCTCGCGCCAGAACACACGTTTCCTGCGGCGCATGACGATGCTGAAAAAGGGGCCAACCTGATCTGGCAATATGCGAAACAGCTTGGCGTTGAACGCCAGCACATCACGCTTGCCGGGGACAGTGCGGGCGGACACCTGGCGCTGGTGACAGCATTGCGCCTGAAGGCAGCAAAGCAATGGCTGCCCGCACAATTGATGCTGATCTACCCGATGCTCGACGCGACCGCAAAATGTGAGAGCTATACCCGCAACGGTCTGGACTACATCATTACCCGTGACACGTTGCTAACCGGGTATGAGATGTATATGCCCCATACCGATCGCCAGCATCCCGAAGCCAGCCCGCTCTGGCGAGATGATCTCAGCGGCTTACCGCCTACGCACATCATCACCGCTGAATTTGATCCGCTGTGCGACGAAGGCGAACTTTTGTATGAGCGACTGACGACCCAACACGTCGACTGCACCTGCCAGCGCTACCTCGGGGTGATTCATGGTTTTTTCCAGCTAGCTGGCGTCAGCCATGCGGCGCGCAGCGCAATGCAGGATATCGCCTGGCGCGTGACTATCCCGTCCGTTAGCGAAGAATAGAGAAGGGAGTTCCCCTACTCTTCCTCGTTTCCGCCTTCTTCATAGGGACCAAACGGTTTGGCGGGCAGGACGATGTAAATACCTTCAAAAATAGCGCCCGGTGTGTCATTGCCCAGCAGCTCTACCTGCAGTTGAACCCGCGCCTTTTTCCCACGCGCCAGACGGTCAAGATCGCCGCTCAACGAGCCGAGATCGGCAACCGCGGCGGGTCTGCCGCTGATAGGTTTGCTATAGCGGATATGGGCGTCAGCGAGAATGATCGTGCCCCCAAGATGGCGCTCACGCAGCATCAGCCAGATAAGCCCCCAGCCGGTCAGCGTAGCCAGCGAAAACAGGCTCCCGGCAAACAGCGTGTGGTGCGGATTTTGATTGCCCGTCTCCGGCATGGTGGTAATAAATTTCTGCCCGGTGTACTGCTGAATACGTACACCCATCTTCTCGCTCAGCGGGATGTGCTCATACCATGCCTGCTGTAGCTGTCCGCACCAGTCGCCGCGATGCAAAATGTCATCGAGCGAGGCAATCGGTTTGATCATCAAAAAGTGGCGAACCGGCGTAGTTTGCGGCGTGGTGATTTCGCCCTGATTGACAAAACCCAGTTTGGCGAAGAATTCGACAGCGTCTTCCCGTGCGCTACAGGTCACTCGTTTGACCCCTTCCTGACGTGCGACGGACTCCAGCGTCATTGCCATCAGCGTTCCCAGCCCCTTTTCCTGCACGGTGGGATCGACAGCCATGAAACGGATGGAAGCCTCATTATCGGCATTGATGTACAACCGCCCGACGGCAACCAGATTGCCCTCTTCATCGACCACCATCTGGTGGTGCGCCATTGCGTCCCAGGCATCACGCTCGGAACCCTTCGGTTGATGCAGCGGCTTGCGCAGCATTTCCCAGCGAAACTGATAGTAACGCTCTAATTCTTCTTCTGTTTGCGGTACTCGAAGGTGATACATAGCGGTACTCTCTCTTGTAACCCGCGGCCACGCCGGAAGCTGATTCATACCTGTAACCAGAACGTCACGGGGCCGTCATTCACCAGCGCAACCTGCATATCGGCAGCGAAGCGTCCGGTCTGCGTATTCATGTCCTGCTGGCGGCAGCGTTCGACGAAATAATCGTACAGGGCCTCCGCCCGCTCCGGCGTCGCCCCTTTAGAGAACCCCGGACGCATGCCGCGTTCGGTATCCGCCGCCAGCGTAAATTGTGAAACCACCAGCACACTCCCGCCCGCCTGTTGCACGTTCAGGTTCATTTTGCCTTCGGCATCGCTAAAAATACGGTAGCCGAGCACACGTTCACACAGGCGATTCGCTTTCTGCTCGTCGTCGTCCTTTTCGACACCCAACAACACTAAAAGTCCTGAGCCAATTTCACCCGTCACTTCGTCCTCCACGGTGACGCTGGCACGGGTTACGCGCTGAATTAATGCAATCATGGTTGGTCTGCTTCTTCTTGTTCTGCGGCTTGTTTGAGTTTGCGGTATTCCCCGAGAGTGACAGTTATTTCCGCACCAAGCAAGACGATACACCACGTCCAGTACACCCAGACAAACAAAATGGGTACCACCGCTAACACGCCGTAAATAAGCTGATATGACGGGAACATGGTGATATAAAGCGCGAAACCTTTCTTTCCAGCCTCAAACAGGACCGCAGCGACAAAGGCGCCGACAATCGCATCCCGATTCGGTACGCGCGTGGTCGGCACCACGCTGTAGAGGAGCCAGAATGAGAGCCAGGAGAGGATCAGCGGGAAGAGACGCAGCACATCATCAATCACGGTATTGAGATCGCTGGCCCAGCGTAATGAGAGAAGATAGGAACTGATCGCCAGACTGGCCCCTGCCAGTAATGGTCCCAGCGTCAAAATCATCCAGTACACGGCAAAGGAGTACACTTTTGGCCGCGTGCGCGTGCTGCGCCAGATAGTATTCAGCGCGCTATCAATGGCATACATCAACAGCAGCGCGGTGACGATTAACCCGCAGGCCCCCACCGCCGTCATTTTGTTGGAGTTGGCGACAAACTGCTCAATGTAACGTTGAATCACATCGCCCGTTGCCGGGATAAAGTTGGCAAAAATAAAGTGTCGCAACTGGACGCTGACATCGGAAAACATCGGAAAAGCGGCGAAAAGCGCAAATACAACGGCGATCAGCGGCACTAATGAGAGCAACGAGACGTAGGCAAGATTCCCTGCCAGGGTCGTCATATTGTCCTCATCAATGCGCTTCCAGAGGAGCTTCAGCCAGGCCCAGATCGGTCGGGTATGATGCCTGGCTTTTTGATGCACGGTTTTTAGCATAACAACTTCGCGAAATACTCAGGAATGACGGTTTTATCGGTCACCAGAATGCTGGTTATCCCCAACTGGTTGGCCCCTTCTATATTATCGATGTTGTCGTCAAAAAAGACCGTGTCGCTCGCTGAAAAACCCTCTTGCTGTAACACATGCTGATAAATCCGTGTCTCCGGCTTGCGCATCCCCAGATCCTGCGACAAATAAATATGGTCCGCCGCCTGGCGAATTTCTGGATATTCCTCTGGCCAGAACGTCGTATGCAGCCGGTTGGTGTTCGACAGGACGACCACGCGATGCCCCTGCTCACGCAGTTTCTGCATGATATCGATAACCTCAGGCCGTAGCGCGACAAAAACGGCCTGCCAGCCATGGGAAAACTGTTCGTAGCTCAGCGACAGATCCATCTCATGACAAAGGGCCTCGGCAAATGCTTCATCGGTGATTTCTCCCCGTTCGTGCTGATGGAAGGCCTCACCCATCGTAAAGCTCTGCTTTAACGACGCCAGCGGCACACGGCTCAGATCGCTCCAGGTACCTAATACGCGGTTGAAGTCGATATCGACAATCACATTACCTAAATCAAAGATATAGAGCATGTCCCTTCTCCTTACTTGCCGTGGATGAATAACTGTAGCGGGAAAGGGGCGTTTTGACTATGTACCCGTCAGGGAAAGATGAAGGAAAAAAAGGCGATGCCCTGAGAGCATCGCCTTGTTCTGGTGTGATATTTCTCGGTTTCTTAGAAGCTGTATTTCACCCCGAGCATCGCAGAGGTATCGCTGTAGCTGTTGTCGCCCATTTGCTGCGCCACGTTACCCCACACCTGCAGACGCGGGTTGATTTGCCCTTCAATACCCACTTTCAGCTCACCAATGTTACGTGTCCCGCTGATGTCATCCTTGATGGAGCCCATCTGTACGGTCTGGTTATTGGTGTTGTGGATCCAGTTCGCTTCAATGAACGGCTGGAAATCACGGCCTTTATCGGTATCTTTCTCCGCATGACCTTTCAGGTAAGCACGGACGCCGAGGCGAGTCATCAGGTTGCCGTCAGTTTTGTCTTTAACCACCGTCCCGTTGTGCTCACGGTGTGAATCGGCCTGCACGTCCATCCAGATAACCTGCGCTTTCGGTTGGATCCAGTAGGTTTTATTTTCACTTTCCCCGACCAGGAAGCTATAACCGCCTTCAACAGACGCCGTGATACCGTCGGATTTGTAGTTTTCGCTGGCCAGATGTTCGCCACTAACGGTGTTATCAAACCAGTTATACAGTACCCAGCTATCCAGATAGGTCCCGGTCTTATCCGCTTCATTGGCATACCAGGTGGCATACAGACCGACGCTGTAACCATCTACCTGTCCACGAGACGAATAGCCAGTGTAACTGTTACGGGTTTTACTTTTCTGGTTGGCATAACCCGCCATGGCACCCAGATGCCAGCGATCGAGGCCGTCGCTGCTCCACTGCGCCAGGTCGCCGCCTAACTGCAGAACATAACGGTTAGCGTTGGTTTTCAACTGCCCGCTGCCGTCAGTAAAGCGATTATGGCCCCCTACGTTACGCATCCACATACTGGTGACTTTTTCTTCGCCAGTCAGCATATCGGTATACTGAGTTTCACCCAGACGGTCATGCAGACGGGTGATAAACATCGTATTGGCCGCATAGTTGTTCGCCAGATAACTCCCGAATTCAGGGCGATACTGGTGCTCGACGGGACCCGGATATACTGGCGGTCCTGGAGGATCAGTTGGGTCTGGCTGCGCGGGATCGGGATCCGGCTCAGTCGGTGGTGGCGGAGGCGGCTCCACTGGCGGCGGATCCACCGGTGACAGCTCGCTGGTCAGATACCAGTCACTGGCTTTTTTCACCACGTCATAGTCGTACGCACCGGCGACGATACGCCCTGATTTGGTAAAGGTACCGTCAGAGTTTCCGGCAACCTCAACAATTTTAATCCCATCGACGGTCAGTTCACCCACACCACCAATGTTGTTGATCCCCACTTTGGTATTACCGGAGGTATCGCCATTCACTTTCAGCATGTCAGTTAATGAACCGTCACCTTCCAGTACGGTATTCAGCACTAACAGCGCGTTGGTCCCGATGTAGTTTCCTATCACAGTCAATGTTTTGAAGGTTCCCGCATCATCGCGAGACACGCCGTCAGGACTATAGCGCAGCGTCGCCTGATCCAGCGTCAGATTAGAGACCACGGAATTTCCAGTCATCGTCCATTCGCTGCTGGCG
Source organism: Citrobacter sp. CFNIH10 (assembly GCF_002934585.1). NCBI lineage: Bacteria > Pseudomonadati > Pseudomonadota > Gammaproteobacteria > Enterobacterales > Enterobacteriaceae > Citrobacter > Citrobacter sp. CFNIH10. The sequence continues at coordinate 1,488,620 of NZ_CP026216.1, read as the reverse complement.
CCCTTCATACTCAAATCCAGCGAGCCGTGGTAGGTTGCATTACTATTCTCTTGTGAAGAATCGGCTTTGCCTACAAAGCGGCTTCCATCTTCCATACGCAGATCCATGGTGCCGCCATAATAAGCACGTAAATTGCCTTCAATGTCGTACACACCTGAGTCAGCCGTATCGGTAGCGTAATCCCATGAACGAATGACGCCCTGCGAACCATATGCGTAAATGGCATAAGCGCCACTGTCAGTCACCTGAATTTTCGTATCGCCACCCAGGTTCACCGTTGCGGACTCAGTAGATGAAGACGCATAAACGCCGTGCGCAGTGACACCAGAGGTTTTTAAATCAACGTTATTTAGGTTTATGGTTCCTTTACGCCCCACATACACTGCATGTGCATTTCGACCTGACGTCGTGACTGACGTCGCGCCATTGAGCGTAATATCCGCATTTCCTCTTGCCGTTCCTGTCAGTTGTGCAGGATCTCTACCTGCATAAATACCATAACCTGTATTCATGCTTCCGGGACCACGAGTAACAATATCCGTATTCCCATGAATAATTATGGATGACTGGGCATTGTCTTTATTCGCCGATGCGTTAGCACGTAACCCCATTCCATTTTCAGCATCAACGGTCACGTCGCCATTGACTTCAACGATTGAATAATCCGCCTGGAGTTCACGACCGATATTTATACCATCAGCGCTACTTCCTGTTGCGGTGATGTAAATATTATCGGCAACCAGCTTACCCCCAGCATTTTTAGAATGGATTCCGTCTGCTGCAGTGCCTGTAGTATTGATAACCAGATTTTTGAACTTATAACCAATATTATCAATATAGACGCCCCAGCCCGTTAGCCCAGCGGTAGTACCTTCAGAAGTCGTATCAATACGCACTTCATCAAAACCACTGTAATCCCTTGCAGCCCCTCCAAGTGGATTGCCGTAGTGATAGATCGTGGTGTTATCACAAAAGAGTTGTGCCGTGGAAGTGTAACTACACCCCGCGGAAACCGCTTGCCCGCTAAATCCTCCGAGCGCCAGCGCACTGGCGATACAGAGTGCCAATTTCCCCGGTGAGGGTGGTTTGCATTTCATTTTTTGTGTTTTCATAGGAATACCTTTTCCGTACTACTCTTTTTTCGGATAAGAGCATAAAAGACGCAGTAAAAATTAATTAAAAGGCAAAGCGGGTCCGTTCATCTTTAAAACCTTAAAGATTCACTTACCTTAAAATTATAAATCTTTCCTTTTGCGCGATTAATACAGTTATTCAAAGGTTATGTCAACGGGGGTTGCACTGACGAAAAAGCAAAAATAATAAAATGACATCCATTTATTTATATTATTCCTGGGTGTTTTTTTAATGAATAAAAAGAGTGCGTAACGAGGGTAAAAAAAGCTTACGAATCAATGCGCATTAAAAGCACAATTTGATACTTCATGCGAGTTTTAGGATTTTTATACATAATACCAGGACGTTTAACTATTTATATTTTTTGTGATAAGAACCGCCTGAACGGCGGTTTATTTTGAAAGGAGTCTGTTACGAAGAAACGCCATCATCCTGGTCTGGGCTCACCTGAACGATTTCAACCTGATGAGTCTGAAGAAGCGTATGCAGAGCCGGGCCAGGGAGTTCATCAGTAAACAACGCGGTTACCGCAGAAACATTGCCAATTTCTACCGCCGCCGAGGCGTGGTATTTCGTATGATCGGCAGCAAGCAGAATATGGCGTGAGTGAGCCATCATCGTCTTCACCACACTGGCCTCATTGACGTCAAATTCCAGCATCGCGCCATCGCTTTCAATCGCCCCGACGCTGGTGACGAGGTAGTCCGCCCGGAAATCAGCGACAAACGCAGTCGCAGAAGGGCCAATAATCCCGCTGTTATGTGGACGCAGCGTTCCACCGGGGACCATCACTTCGAAACGGGGATTGTTATAGAGAATATGCGCAACCCGAAGGCTGTTGGTGATGATACGCAGATGATTGTGGTTCAACAACGCCCGCGCCACCTGCTCTACGGTAGTGCCAATGGTGATGAACACCGTTGAACCATCTGGAATGTAGTCCGCCACCGCTTCCGCGATGGCTTTTTTCTCTTGCGTCCACGAGACTTCACGTTGCTCAAAGGCAGTGTTAACCACGCTGGACGCGCGGCCAGCGCCACCGTGATGACGGGTAATCAGCCCCTGTTCGCTTAATTTACGGATATCACGGCGCACCGTCTGCGTAGAGACATCCAGTAAACCCGCCAGTTCATCAATGTTCATATACCCACGCTCACCAACGAGCGATAGCAACTGATCATGCCGTGGGTTACCGGTCAGTTCGGTAAAACTCATGAAAATTCCTCGAAAAACCATTGCCCTGCATTTTATACAAAAAGTGACAGAAAAGATCGGGTTTGATCACAGTCAGGAATTCCTGCACGTCCACCCGGTCGGGTACACTTCAGTGCCGCCACCCCACTGGCGAACCTGACCGCGTCTTTCAGTTCGCTTCCTGATGCGAGGCTGAATGCCAGCGCACCGTGGAAAACGTCGCCTGCCCCGGTTGTATCCACCACATCCACTGCAAAACCGGCCTGGTGTTGCAGCGTGCCATTTTCTATCCAGTCACACCCTTCACTACCTTGCGTGACGTAGACATGTCCATTTGTGAGCGTTTGTGATTGTTTCAACGCCTTGGCGGTCTCATTGATGCCCGTCAGGCGCGCCAGACCCGGGGCCGAAAACACAGCATGATCGCTTAAGGCCACCAGCTCGCTGATGTCCTGCGGCGTCACATCGCCATCCAGCAGCGTCTCCACGCCCGCCTGATGCGCCAGCGTAAAGGCCTGCTTTGCCCCTTCATGCCAGCGAACGTCCGCCAGTACGATATCCCACTGGGAAAAGTCGATGTCATTGAGCCAGTCGGCCTCCGCCGGCAAATCGGGGCTCGGGAAATTGACGATAATCCGCTCCCCTTGAGCATCAACCATGATAGCCGATTGCGACGACTTTGCCCCCGCATAGCGCCGGGTGTAACGGGTATTGACCCCCAGAGATTCCAGCTCCGCCAACAGGTGTTTTCCGGTGTCGTCATCGCCCACACGGCCAATAAAGTTTACCTGTGCCCCTAACTTCGCCGCTGCCACTGCGGCAGTGGCGGCTGGTCCACCGCCCACCTCGGTATAACGACGCGCCACATATTTACCGCCTACAGCCGGTAACGTTTCTACGTAATAGATGCGATCCAGCACGGTAATACCTACACAAGCAATACGAATCATGGTCGTTCCTTAAGCATTTCGGGATGAGATTATTTTAATTCCACAAAATGTTTAAAAAGTGACGGCTGTCAATTTTTTGACCATAAATTACAAATACGATCAAAAACAGACAGAAACAACCGGTCATAATTGACAAAAAATGACACCACCGTCTCAGGAGAACGATATGGCAGTCATCGCATTTATCGGATTAGGACAGATGGGCGCCCCAATGGCGAGCAACTTACTCAAACAGGGTCACCAACTTAGCGTTTTTGACGTTAACCCCGATGCCGTCCAACGTCTGGTCGAAAAAGGGGCACAACCAGCCCGCTCTCCAGCACAGGCCGCAGAAGGCGCTGAGTTTGTCATCACTATGCTGCCCAACGGCGATCTGGTGCGCAGCGTATTATTGGGCGAAAAAGGCGTTTGCGAACGCCTCTCCCCACAAGCGCTGGTGATCGATATGTCAACCATCCATCCCTTGCAGACTGACAAGCTGATCGCCGACCTTCGCGTTAAAGGCTTCGCCATGATGGATGTCCCGGTCGGGAGAACCTCGGATCACGCCGTTGCCGGTACATTGCTGTTGCTGGCGGGCGGCACACCGGACCAGGTCGAGCGCGCCACACCGGTACTGATGGCAATGGGGAATGAGTTGATTAACGCCGGCGGCCCAGGAATGGGGATCCGCGTGAAGTTGATTAACAACTACATGAGCATTGCGCTGAATGCCCTGTCAGCCGAAGCCGCCGTGCTGTGTGAAGCGCTGGGTCTCTCCTTCGATGTCGCGCTACAGGTCATGAGCGGGACACCCGCAGGTAAAGGTCACTTCACCACCTCGTGGCCGAACAAAGTGCTGAAAGGCGATCTTTCCCCGGCCTTCATGATCGACCTGGCCCACAAAGATCTCGGCATCGCGCTGGATGTCGCCAACCAGCTGCACGTTCCTATGCCGCTCGGCGCGGCGTCCAGGGAAGTTTATAACCAGGCACGAGCCGCTGGCCGTGGGCGGGAAGACTGGACCGCCATTCTTGAACTGGTTCGCACTTCTGCCGGACTGAAAAACCACCATTGACAGGTAAAAAGGACTGAAGAATGACCACGTACACCCTGAAAGATATCACCAGACCTTCCGGCGGTTTCGCCATGCTGGCCGTTGACCAGCGTGAAGCAATGCGCCTGATGTTTGCCGCCGCAGGCACGCCAACGCCGGTCACCGATCAGCATCTCACGGATTTTAAAGTCAATGCTGCAAAAATTCTCTCGCCGTATGCCTCCGCGATCCTGCTTGACCAACAGTTTTGCTACCGCCAGGCGGTAGAGCAGAATGCCGTTGCCAAAAGCTGCGCCATGATTGTCGCCGCCGACGCCTTCATCCCGGGTAATGGCATCCCCGTCGACAGCGTAGTGATTGATAAAACCATCAATCCTCAGGCCGTCAAGCAGGATGGCGCGAAAGCCTTAAAACTGCTGGTGCTCTGGCGCAGTGATGAAGATGCGCAGCAACGTCTTGAAATGGTGAAAGAATTTAATACGTTGTGCCATAGCCAGGGTCTATTGAGCATCATCGAACCGGTAGTCCGTCCGCCGCGTCGCGGCGATCAATTCGATCGTGAACAGGCGATTATCGACGCCGCCAAAGAACTGGGCGACAGCGGCGCCGATCTCTATAAGGTCGAAATGCCGCTGCAGGGTAAAGGCACGCAGCAAGCCCTGCTCAGCGCGTCTCAACACCTGAACGAACACATCAATATGCCGTGGGTCATTCTCTCTTCCGGCGTTGATGAAAAGCTGTTTCCACGCGCGGTCAGCGTTGCAATGAGTGCTGGCGCTTCTGGCTTCCTGGCCGGTCGTGCGGTCTGGTCATCGGTGATTGGCCTGCCGGACAGCGAGATGATGCTGCGTGATGTGTCTGCACCTAAATTGCAACGCTTAGGTGAAATTGTCGATGAAATGATGGCCCGCCGCCGTTAATACGAGGATCAAAGCATGAAATGGTTTAACACCATGAGCCACAACCGCTGGCTGGAGCAAGAAACCGATCGCATCTTCAATTTTGGTAAGAACGCGGCGGTGCCAACCGGATTCGGCTGGCTGGGTAATAAAGGACAGGTCAAAGAAGAGATGGGCACGCACCTGTGGATCACCGCCCGCATGCTGCACGTCTATTCCGTCGCCGCAGCGATGGGCAGACCGGGCGCTTACAGCCTGGTCGATCACGGTATTAAGGCCATGAACGGCGCGCTGCGGGATAAAAAATACGGTGGCTGGTACGCCTGCGTGAATGATGAAGGCGTGGTAGATGCCTCCAAACAGGGATACCAACACTTTTTTGCACTGCTGGGCGCTGCCAGCGCGGTCACCACCGGACACCCTGAGGCCAGGAAACTGCTCGATTACACCATTGAAGTCATTGAGAAATACTTCTGGAGTGAAGAAGAGCAAATGTGCCTGGAATCCTGGGATGAAGCGTTTAGCAAAACCGAAGACTATCGCGGCGGCAATGCCAATATGCACGCCGTTGAAGCCTTCCTGATTGTTTACGACGTCACCCATGACAAAAAATGGCTGGATCGTGCGATCCACATCGCCTCGGTCATCATTCACGATGTCGCCCGCAAAGGGGAATACCGGGTCAATGAGCATTTCGACGTGAACTGGAACCCGGTCCGCGACTACAACAAAGACAATCCCGCCCACCGTTTCCGCGCCTATGGCGGCACGCCAGGCCACTGGATTGAGTGGGGCCGTCTGATGCTGCATATCCACGCCGCGTTAGAAGCGAGAAGCGAACAACCGCCCGCCTGGTTACTGGAAGACGCAAAAGGTCTTTTCCACGCCACCATTCGTGATGCCTGGGCGCCCGACGGCGCTGACGGCATCGTGTACACCGTTGACTGGGATGGCAAACCCATTGTTCGTGAACGGGTGCGCTGGCCGATTGTAGAAGCAATGGGTACCGCCTATGCGCTATATACGGTCACGGGCGATCGCCAGTACGAAACCTGGTATCAGACCTGGTGGGAATACTGCATTAAGTACCTGATGGATTACGAAAATGGTTCCTGGTGGCAGGAGCTGGATGCGGACAACAAGGTCACAACCCGGGTATGGGACGGTAAACAGGATATTTATCACCTGTTGCACTGTCTGGTTATCCCACGTTTACCGCTGGCACCGGGCCTTGCTCCTGCGGTTGCTGCCGGTCTTCTGGATATCAACGCCAGGTAAGCAACGAGGATAGCAGCCATGCATAGCGGTGGAAAAACACTTCATCTTCAGGCCGGGCACTACTGCGCGAAAATAGTCACCGTTGGCGCCGGATTAGCAGAATTGACGCACCGTGGGCGTCACGTCGTTATTCCCCATAAGCCGGAAGAGATACCGTTGGCGCATTTGGGAAAAGTGCTAATACCCTGGCCAAATCGCGTGGCAAAAGGCTGCTATCAACATAACGGCAAGCGCTTCCAGCTTGCTATTAACGATCCGGTTACGCATAGCGCTATTCATGGATTACTGGCCTGGCGGGACTGGCAGATTAATCAGCAGTCTAAAACGGAAGCGTCACTGACGATTTTTCTGCCGCCTTCTTATGGTTATCCCTTTGCGCTGGTTTCAGAGGTGATTTATCGACTGGAGGAAACACACGGGCTGCATGTCTTTATTCGTACGCAGAATCTGAGTGACGAAATCGCACCGTATGGTGCCGGAGCCCATCCCTATTTGACCTGCAATCTGCACCCCATTGATGGTTGTGAATTGACGCTTCCTGCGAGTGAAGAAACAGGTAGTGAACGGGATTTCACAACGCCGCGACGCATTGCAGGAACCTCTATCGATCATACATTCAGGGTCTTGACACCTGAGGTTGAGTGGGAAGTCAGGATGACCTGTGCCTCACAAAACATAACGACTTTTTTACGCAGCCATCAACCCTGGCTGCAGGTATATACCGGCGAGAAATTAGCAAGGCGTGGTCTTGCAGTGGAACCGATGACCTGCCCACCCGATGCCTTTAACTCCGGAACAGGCCTGATTTATCTCGCGCCAGGAGAAACACATCAGATGCATTTTCTCATCGGCAGCGAATAAAAGATTTCCGACAAATTACCGAATTACCCTATTTATTACGGAGACGATGATGAATTCGTTACAACAACGGTCAACCCCATTAGAGCTGACGACGTTACAGAATGGATTTACGCTTACGTACCACCAGCGATTAATTTTACGTCACAGCGAAGCAGCCCCCTGTCTGTGGGTTGGTGCTGGCGTCGCCGATATCGACATGTTTCGTGGCAACTTCAGCATTAAAGACAAACTTAACGAGAAAATTGCCCTGACCGATGCCACTGTCAGTGAATCAGCCGACGGCTGGCGAGTACGCTTTAGTCGTGGTGATGCCGTCACGGCGACGCTACGCATCTCCACCGATGAAGCGGGTCGTTTGCAACTGGATCTGCACAATGACGATCCCGACCATAACCGTATCTGGCTGAAACTGGCGGCTAACCCGAATGACCATATCTACGGTTGCGGCGAGCAGTTCTCTTACTTCGATCTGCGTGGCAAACCGTTTCCACTGTGGACCAGCGAACAGGGGGTGGGCCGTAATAAAACCAGCTACGTCACCTGGCAAGCCGACTGCAAAGAGAACGCCGGCGGGGACTACTACTGGACCTTCTTCCCGCAACCTACGTTTGTCAGTACGCAGAAGTATTACTGCCACGTTGATAATAGCTGCTACATGAATTTTGACTTCAGCGCGCCGGATTATCACGAACTGGCATTGTGGGAGGATAAAACCACCCTGCGAATTGAATGCGCCGACACCTATATCGCGCTGCTGGAAAAACTGACCGCGCTGTTAGGTCGTCAACCCGAGTTACCAGACTGGATTTATGATGGCGTCACACTGGGCATTCAGGGCGGCACCGACGTTTGCCAGAAAAAACTGGATACGATGCGCCGTGCTGGCGTGAAGGTAAACGGCATCTGGGCGCAGGACTGGTCCGGGATCCGCATGACGTCATTCGGTAAGCGCGTGATGTGGAACTGGAAATGGAACAGCGACAACTATCCACAACTGGACAGCCGTATCAAACAGTGGAATGCCGAAGGCGTGAAATTCCTTTCATATATCAACCCGTATGTCGCCAGCGATAAAGACCTGTGCGCCGAAGCGGCAAAGCACGGCTATCTGGCAAAAGATATGTCAGGTAATGATTACCTTGTTGAATTTGGTGAGTTTTACGGCGGCGTGGTTGATTTGACCAACCCGGCGGCCTACGACTGGTTCAAAGACGTCATCAAGAAAAATATGATCGCACTCGGCTGCGGCGGCTGGATGGCGGACTTTGGCGAATATCTGCCGACCGACACGGTTCTGCATAACGGCGTCAGCGCGGAGATCATGCATAACGCCTGGCCTGCACTGTGGGCAAAATGTAACTACGAGGCGCTTCAGGAAACCGGCAAGCTTGGCGAAATCCTGTTCTTCATGCGTGCGGGTTATACCGGCAGTCAGAAATACTCGACCATGATGTGGGCGGGTGACCAGAACGTGGACTGGAGTCTGGACGATGGACTCGCCTCCGTTATTCCCGCAGCCCTGTCGCTGGCTATGAGCGGTCACGGCCTGCACCACAGCGATATTGGCGGCTATACCACCCTGTTTGAGATGAAACGCAGCAAAGAGTTGCTGCTGCGCTGGTGTGATTTCAATGCTTTCACGCCCATGATGCGCACCCACGAAGGTAACCGTCCCGGTGATAACTGGCAGTTTGACAGCGATGAGGAAACCATCGCCCATTTCGCCAGAATGACGACCGTGTTTACGACGTTGAAGCCGTACCTTAAGCAAGCCGTCGCGCAAAACGCCGCAACTGGCTTGCCAGTTATGCGTCCGTTGTTCCTGCATTACGAAAACGATGCGCGCACCTACACCCTGAAATACCAGTACTTGCTGGGGCAAGACCTGCTGGTCGCTCCGGTACATGAGCAGGGCCGCTGCGACTGGACGCTGTATCTGCCGGAGGATCATTGGGTGAATCTCTGGACAGGTGAAACGCAAAGTGGCGGCGAGGTAACCGTGGATGCGCCATTAGGTAAACCGCCAGTCTTTTATCGCGCGAAAAGTGAGTGGGCGTCGCTGTTTGCATCTTTACGCCACTTCTAATAAGGCTCGCCCATGGGAAAACTCATGGGCAAATGAGGGATAATCATGAGTCAAAACATAACCAACCCGGCAACCCTACGCTTGCCCTTTAAGGAAAAACTCGCCTACGGAATGGGTGATTTAGGTTCCAATATTCTTCTGGATATCGGTACGCTCTATTTACTGAAGTTTTATACCGATGTTCTCGGTTTACCGGGCACCTATGGCGGTATCATTTTTCTTATTGCCAAGTTTTTTACCGCGTTTACCGATATGGGAACCGGTATTATGCTCGATTCACGGCGTAAAATCGGTCCAAAAGGTAAATTCCGTCCTTTTGTTATGTACGCTGCGTTTCCGGTGACCCTGCTGGCTATCGCTAACTTTGTCGGTACACCGTTTGAAATCACCGGAAAAACGGTCATGGCGACCGTCCTGTTTATGCTCTACGGGCTGTTCTTCAGCATGATGAACTGTTCCTATGGCGCAATGGTGCCCGCCATCACCAAAAACCCGGACGAACGCGCCTCGCTCGCCGCCTGGCGGCAGGGTGGCGCGACGCTTGGCCTGCTGCTGTGCACCGTCGGTTTTGTGCCGGTCATGAACCTGATCGAAGGCAATTCGCAACTGGGGTATATCTTCGCCGCGACGCTGTTCTCGCTGTTCGGGTTGTTCTTTATGTGGTGCTGCTATGCCGGGGTGAAAGAGCGCTATGTCGAAGTGAAACCTGTCGACGCGGCGCAAAAACCGGGATTATTGCAGTCCTTTCGTGCCATCGCCGGTAACCGTCCGCTTTTCATCCTGTGTATTGCCAATCTCTGCACGCTCGGCGCATTTAACGTCAAGCTGGCGATCCAGGTTTATTACACCCAGTACGTGCTGAACGATCCGATTTTGCTGTCGTGGATGGGCTTTTTCAGCATGGGCTGTATCTTCATCGGCGTCTTTTTAATGCCGGGGATGGTGCGTCGCTTTGGCAAGAAAAAGGTCTATATCGGTGGCCTGCTGATCTGGGTTGCAGGCGATCTCCTCAACTACCTCTTCGGCGGAGGTTCGGTCAGTTTTGTCGCGTTCTCCTGCCTGGCATTCTTCGGCTCTGCGTTTGTGAACAGCCTGAACTGGGCGCTGGTTTCCGACACGGTGGAATACGGCGAATGGCGAACTGGCGTGCGTTCTGAAGGGACGGTTTACACCGGTTTTACGTTCTTCCGTAAGGTTTCACAGGCGCTGGCCGGCTTCTTCCCGGGATGGATGCTGACCCAAATTGGCTATGTGCCTAACGTGGTGCAATCGGCGGGAACGGTCGAGGGGTTACGGCAGCTGATCTTTATTTATCCCTGTGCGCTGGCGGTCGTCACCATCATTGCAATGGGCTGTTTCTACAACCTCAACGAAAAAATGTATATCCGTATCGTTGGCGAAATCGAAGCCCGTAAACAAACGATTTAAAACAATAATATCCAACGCCCTACGGGGCGTTATGAGAGGCGATTATGTCTGACCATGATCCGCTAACGCTGAAACTGAGCCTGCGTGAGAAGTGCGCCTACGGCATAGGTGATTTCGGCTCAAACCTGATGCTGTGTATCGGGACGCTGTATCTGCTTAAGTTTTATACCGATGTGCTGGGGATGCCTGCGTATTACGGCGGCATAATCTTCCTGGTGGCGAAGTTCTTTACTGCCTTTACCGATATATTAACCGGTGTATTGCTGGATTCACGCCGTAATATTGGTGTAATGGGTAAATTCCGCCCCTTCATACTTTATGCCTCTTTTCCCGTGGCGCTGGTTGCCAGCGCGCAGTTCTTTGCCACGGACTTTACCTTAACGGTGAAGACGACGCTGGCCACCCTCCTGTTTATGCTGTTTGGTTTGTTTTATAGCCTTATGAACTGCTCTTATGGTGCAATGGTGCCAGCTATCACCAAAAACCCGCACGAACGCGCCCAGCTTGCCGCCTGGCGCCAGGGCGGCGCAACCATTGGTCTGCTGCTGTGTACCGTCGGCTTTATGCCGATTCAGGCGTTGTTTACCCGTTCGCCATCGTTGGGCTATTTAATTGCCGCGCTGATTTTCTCCGTGTGCGGACTGTTCAGTATGTGGTGGTGTTTCCGTGGCGTTAAGGAACGTTACATCGAAATCGTGCCAGATCACCATAAGCCTGGCATTCTCAAGTCGTTCTGCGCGATTTTCCGCAACCCACCTCTGTTAGTGCTGTGTATTGCCAATCTGTGTACGCTGGCAGCGTTCAACATCAAACTGGCGATCCAGGTCTATTACACACAGTACGTTCTGAACGATATCCATTTGCTCTCATGGATGGGCTTCTTCAGCATGGGGTGTATTCTGGCAGGTGTACTGTTAGTACCCATGACCGTAAGGCGTTTCGGTAAAAAACAGGTTTATCTCGGAGGGCTAACGCTCTGGGCAGTTGGGGATATCCTGAATTTCTTTTGGGGCGGAACCTCCTTTTTATTCGTCACCTTTTCCTGTGTAGCCTTCTTCGGTACCGCCTTCGTGAACAGCCTGAACTGGGCACTGGTGCCGGATACCGTGGATTACGGCGAATGGAAAACGGGGATTCGCGCAGAAGGTTCCGTCTATACCGGATATACCTTTTCGCGCAAGATTTCCGCTGCGTTGGCGGGGTTCCTGCCCGGAATGATGTTGACCCAGATTGGTTATATCCCCAACATCGCGCAAAGCGACGCGACCTTACTGGGATTACGCCAGTTAATTTTTCTCTGGCCCTGTGGTCTGGCGATTATTGCTGCACTGACCATGGGTTTCTTTTATAAGCTTAACGAAGCGCGTTTCGCTTTTATTATTGAGGAAATAAATCAACGAAAAAAGAACAACACTCGTTCTGACGTAACCAATAACAATAAAAACATCGCTACTGTAAATCTTTAAACAAATCTTGCCGCTATTTCCATCCAGATGGATGGCGGCTTCCCTACGCTTAAAAAATGGATTTATGATGAAAACATTACATACTCTCATTCTGTTATCTTCAGTGATATCCACCTCTGTAGTTGCTGGCGCTTATGTCGAAAACCGGGAGGCGTATAATCTGGCATCCGATCAACAAGAGATCATGCTGCGCGTTGGCTATAACTTTGACATGGGTGCGGGCATTATGCTCACTAATACCTATACGCTCCAGCGTGAAGACGAGTTAAAACACGGCTATAACGAGATCGAGGGCTGGTATCCGCTCTTCAAACCCACGGATAGATTAACGATCCAACCTGGCGGGTTGATTACCGACAAGAGTATTGGCTCCAGCGGCGCGGTGTATCTGGACGTGAATTACAAGTTTACACCGTGGTTTAATCTGACGGTGCGTAACCGCTACAACCATAATAATTACAGCTCGGTCGATTTAAATGGCGATCGGGATAATAATGATACCTATGAGATCGGCAACTACTGGAACTTTATTATTACCGATAAATTCTCGTATACCTTTGAACCCCACTATTTTATGCGGGTGAATGATTTTAATAGCAGCAATGGCAAGGATCATCACTGGGAAATTACGAATACCTTCCGTTATCGGATCAACCAGAACTGGCTGCCCTACTTCGAACTGCGCTGGCTGGACCGGAACGTAGAACCCTATCACCGCGAACAAAATCAGATTCGCGTTGGGGTTAAATATTTCTTCTGAATAGATTGAGGTAAAGAAAAGCCGCTGAAATCAGCGGCTTTTTTCGTCACAAGATTATCAATTAATCTTCTTTCGGACCACGGTTCGCGCGGCGGCGATCGTTTTCCGTCAGGTGACGTTTACGAATACGGATAGACTGCGGCGTCACTTCTACCAGTTCGTCGTCATCGATAAACTCCAGAGCTTGTTCCAGAGTCATCTTAACCGGTGGAACCAGAACCGTGGCTTCGTCAGTACCGGAAGCACGCATGTTGGTCAGTTTCTTACCGGTCAGGCAGTTTACCGTCAGGTCGTTAGAACGGCTATGAATACCGATGATCTGGCCTTCGTACACTTCAGCACCGTGACCCAGGAACAGCTTACCGCGGTCCTGCAGGCTGAACAGTGCAAACGCAACCGCTTTACCCTGACCGTTGGAGATCAGTACGCCGTTCTGGCGCTGACCCACTTCACCCGGACGTACGTCGTCGTAGTGGCTGAAGGTGGAGTACAGCAGACCGGTACCGGAGGTCATGGTCATGAATTCTGAACGGAAGCCGATCAGACCACGGCTTGGAATCACGTAGTCGAGACGTACGCGGCCTTTGCCATCTGGATTCATATTTTTCAGGTCGCCTTTACGCTCGCCCAGTGCCTGCATGACAGAACCCTGGTGCTGCTCTTCAACGTCCAGCGTCACGTTCTCGAACGGCTCTTGTTTACGACCATCGATTTCGCGGAAGATAACTTTCGGACGGGAAACCGCCATTTCGAAACCTTCACGACGCATGTTTTCGATCAGAACAGACAGGTGCAGCTCACCACGACCGGATACACGGAACGCGTCCGCATCTTCAGTTTCTTCAACACGCAGTGCAACGTTGTGCACCAGCTCTTTGTTCAGGCGGTCAAGGATCTGACGAGAGGTGACGTATTTACCTTCTTTGCCACAGAACGGAGAGGTGTTGACGTTGAAGAACATGGTGACGGTCGGTTCATCAACAGACAGTGCCGGCAGCGCTTCCACATTCTGCGGATCGCAGATGGTGTCAGAGATGTTCAGCTCGCCCAGACCGGTGATCGCGATGATGTCGCCTGCTTCTGCCAGATCGCTATCGATACGCTCCAGACCCAGGTGAGTCAGGACTTTACCGACTTTACCGTTGCGAGTTTTGCCTTCGCTATCCACGATAGTAATCTGCTGGTTCGGCTTCACTTTACCGCGTTTGATGCGGCCGATACCGATAACGCCAACGTAGTTGTTGTAGTCCAGCTGAGAGATCTGCATCTGGAACGGACCATCAAGGTCAACGTCCGGCGCAGGTACGTGGTCGACAATCGCCTGATACAGCGGGGTCATGTCTTCCGCCATATCTTCGTGATCCAGACCAGCAATACCGTTCAGCGCAGAAGCGTAGATGATCGGGAAATCCAGCTGTTCGTCGGTCGCGTCGAGGTTCACAAACAGGTCAAATACCTGATCGACAACCCAGTCCGGACGCGCGCCAGGACGGTCAACTTTGTTGATGACCACGATCGGCTTCAGGCCATGCGCAAAGGCTTTTTTGGTCACGAAGCGCGTCTGCGGCATCGGGCCGTCAAATGCGTCAACCACCAGCAGCACAGAGTCAACCATGGACATGACACGCTCAACTTCACCACCGAAGTCTGCGTGCCCAGGGGTATCAACGATGTTGATACGATAATCATTCCATTTGATAGCGGTGTTTTTCGCGAGGATGGTAATCCCACGCTCTTTCTCCAAATCGTTGGAGTCCATCACACGCTCTTGAGTTTCGGCACGAGAGTCGAACGTACCGGATTGCTGCAGCAGCTTATCAACCAGGGTAGTTTTACCATGGTCGACGTGCGCGATGATGGCGATGTTACGCAAATTTTCGATCACAACTTTGCCTCAGGCATTAGAAATAGCGCGTTATTGTACACGGATTAATCGCACTACAAAACAGGATCACAAACATCCTCCGCAAACAAGTATTGCAGAGTTTCTTTGTGATCGCTTTCACGGAGCGTTAAAAGGGTTATGCACGGTCCATTGCACCAATATGGTGCTTAATGTTCACATTAAAGCACTATACTGGTGCAACATACACGGCATGGTGCAACCCTTTTGCACGATGGTGCGCATGATAACGCCTTTTAGGGGCAATTTAAAAGTTGGCACAGATTTCGCTTTATCTTTTTTACGGCGACACGGCCAATGATTAAAGAATTGAACACCTCGTTACCACGACGACTATGACCAATCTGGAGAGTTAAGTATGTCCGCTGAACACGTTTTGACGATGCTGAATGAGCACGAAGTGAAGTTTGTTGATTTGCGCTTCACTGATACCAAAGGTAAAGAACAGCACGTCACGATTCCTGCTCATCAGGTAAATGCCGAATTCTTCGAAGAAGGCAAAATGTTTGACGGCTCTTCGATTGGTGGCTGGAAAGGCATCAACGAATCCGACATGGTGCTGATGCCGGATGCTTCTACCGCAGTCATCGACCCGTTCTTCGCGGATTCTACGCTGATCATCCGTTGTGACATCCTGGAACCTGGCACCCTGCAAGGCTATGACCGCGACCCGCGCTCTATCGCCAAGCGTGCTGAAGAATACCTGCGCTCCACCGGCATCGCGGATACCGTTCTGTTTGGGCCAGAACCAGAATTCTTCCTGTTTGACGACATCCGTTTCGGCGCGTCAATCTCCGGTTCTCACGTGGCTATCGATGACATCGAAGGCGCCTGGAACTCCTCCACCCAGTACGAAGGTGGTAACAAAGGTCACCGTCCGGCAGTAAAAGGCGGCTACTTCCCGGTTCCACCAGTAGATTCTGCTCAGGACATCCGTTCTGAAATGTGTCTGGTGATGGAGCAAATGGGCCTGGTCGTTGAAGCTCACCACCATGAAGTGGCCACTGCGGGTCAGAACGAAGTGGCAACCCGCTTCAACACCATGACCAAAAAAGCGGACGAAATTCAGATCTACAAATATGTGGTACACAACGTCGCTCACCGCTTCGGCAAAACCGCGACCTTTATGCCAAAACCGATGTTCGGCGATAACGGTTCCGGTATGCACTGCCACATGTCCCTGTCTAAGAACGGTACCAACCTGTTCTCTGGCGACAAATATGCGGGCCTGTCTGAGCAAGCGCTGTACTACATCGGCGGCGTAATCAAACACGCTAAAGCGATTAACGCCCTTGCGAACCCGACCACCAACTCATACAAGCGTCTGGTCCCGGGCTACGAAGCACCGGTTATGCTGGCTTACTCTGCCCGTAACCGTTCTGCCTCTATCCGTATTCCAGTGGTCGCGTCTCCAAAAGCACGTCGTATCGAAGTCCGTTTCCCGGATCCGGCAGCGAACCCGTACCTGTGCTTTGCAGCCCTGCTGATGGCCGGTCTTGACGGCATTAAGAACAAGATCCACCCTGGCGAAGCCATGGACAAAAACCTGTACGACCTGCCGCCGGAAGAAGCGAAAGAGATCCCACAGGTTGCAGGTTCTCTGGAAGAAGCACTGAACGAGCTGAACCTGGATCGCGAGTTCCTGAAAGCGGGCGGCGTGTTCACTGATGAAGCTATCGATGCTTACATCGCGCTGCGTATTGAAGAAAACGACCGCGTACGCATGACGCCGCACCCGGTAGAGTTTGAGCTGTACTACAGCGTTTAACTGTATCTTAAAAGCCCGACGAATTTCGCGTTGCGGCAAGGCGGCAACGGAGCGAATCCCCAGGAGCAGAGATAACGATGTGACTGGGGTGAGCGAAGGTAGCCAACGCAGCAGCGGCGTGAAAGGCGTCAGGTGTTTTTTAGTTGCCGTGGAAACTTTTAGCCCATCTCACGATGGGCTTTTTTCACCGTCAACAATCTGATCCTTCGCGCTTTTTCTACATAAAAAGCTATAATGCACTAAATTGGTGCAAATTTTTCAGGAGACTGCTGTATGGCAACAGGCACGCTGCCCGATGCTGGGCAGATCCTCAATTCTTTAATCAACAGCATCTTACTGGTCGACGATGAGCTGGCGGTGCATTACGCCAACCCGGCCGCGCAGCAGTTACTCGCCCAAAGCTCCCGCAAACTGTTTGGTACGCCGCTTCCTGAACTCCTGAGCTATTTTTCTTTGAATATCGAACTGATGCGTGAAAGCTTAGAGGCGGGACAAGGGTTTACCGACAATGAGGTCACGTTGGTGATTGATGGGCGTTCACACATTCTGTCGCTCACCGCGCAGCGTTTGCCAGACGGCCAGATCCTGCTCGAAATGGCGCCGATGGATAATCAGCGCCGCCTGAGCCAGGAGCAGCTACAGCACGCTCAGCAGGTCGCTGCGCGCGATCTGGTGCGAGGACTGGCACACGAGATTAAAAACCCGCTCGGTGGCTTACGCGGCGCTGCACAGCTATTAAGTAAAGCCCTGCCCGACCCGGCGCTGCTGGAATACACCAAAGTCATTATTGAACAGGCTGATCGACTGCGTAATCTGGTCGACAGGCTGTTGGGCCCGCAGATGCCGGGAACGCATGTCACGGAAAGTATTCATAAGGTGGCAGAGCGCGTGGTGGCGCTGGTTTCTATGGAATTACCGGCCAACGTCACGCTGGTCCGCGATTACGATCCCAGCCTACCGGAATTGCCGCACGACCCGGAACAGATCGAGCAGGTGTTGTTGAATATTGTCCGTAATGCATTGCAGGCTCTGGGATCAAACGGTGGGGAGATCGTGCTACGTACCCGTACCGCGTTCCAGCTCACGCTGCACGGCGAGCGCTATCGCCTGGCGGCGCGTATCGACGTCGAAGATAACGGACCGGGGATTCCTTCCCACTTACAGGATACGCTGTTTTACCCCATGGTCAGCGGCCGCGAAGGCGGCACCGGGCTGGGATTATCCATCGCCCGTAATTTGATCGATCAGCATTCCGGCAAAATTGAATTTACCAGTTGGCCAGGCCATACCGAGTTCTCGGTTTATCTGCCGATTCGGAAATAGAGGTGCTTATGCAACGAGGGATAGTCTGGGTAGTCGATGACGATAGTTCCATCCGTTGGGTGCTTGAACGTGCTCTCGCCGGGGCGGGTCTGAGTTGTACGACCTTTGAAAACGGCAACGACGTGCTGGGCGCGCTGGCGAGCAAAACGCCGGACGTGCTGTTGTCCGACATTCGCATGCCGGGGATGGACGGGCTGGCGCTGTTAAAACAGATTAAACAGCGTCATCCAATGCTGCCGGTCATCATAATGACTGCGCATTCCGATCTGGATGCTGCCGTCAGCGCCTATCAGCAAGGGGCGTTTGATTATCTGCCGAAACCCTTTGATATCGATGAAGCAGTAGCGCTGGTTGAACGCGCCATCAGCCATTATCAGGAACAGCAGCAGCCGCGTAATATTCAGATCAACGGCCCGACAACCGACATCATCGGTGAAGCGCCGGCCATGCAGGATGTATTTCGTATTATCGGGCGGCTCTCGCGTTCCTCCATCAGCGTGTTGATTAACGGGGAGTCCGGGACGGGTAAAGAACTGGTCGCCCATGCCCTGCACCGCCACAGCCCACGCGCCAAAGCGCCGTTTATCGCGCTCAACATGGCGGCGATTCCGAAAGATTTGATCGAATCCGAGCTGTTTGGTCATGAAAAAGGGGCATTTACCGGAGCGAATACCATTCGTCAGGGACGCTTCGAACAGGCCGATGGCGGCACGCTGTTTCTTGATGAGATTGGCGATATGCCGCTGGATGTGCAGACCCGTCTTTTGCGCGTATTAGCCGACGGACAGTTTTATCGCGTTGGCGGCTATGCGCCGGTGAAGGTGGACGTGCGAATCATCGCCGCGACTCACCAGAACCTGGAACTGCGTGTGCAGGAAGGCAAGTTTCGTGAGGATTTATTCCATCGTCTGAACGTCATCCGCGTACACCTGCCGCCGTTGCGCGAGCGCCGGGAGGATATTCCGCGCCTGGCGCGCCACTTCCTGCAGGTTGCAGCGCGTGAACTGGGCGTAGAAGCTAAGTTATTGCACCCGGAAACCGAAGCGGCGCTGACGCGGCTGGCATGGCCGGGCAACGTTCGCCAACTGGAAAACACCTGTCGCTGGTTAACCGTAATGGCGGCCGGACAAGAGGTATTAATTCAGGATCTCCCCGCTGAACTGTTCGAAGCCACCGCGCCCGAAAGCCCGTCGCATCTCCAGCCGGACAGTTGGGCCACGCTTCTGGCGCAGTGGGCGGATCGGGCGCTGCGATCCGGTCATCAAAACCTGCTGTCGGAAGCACAACCTGAAATGGAGCGCACGTTGCTGACCACAGCACTACGCCATACACAGGGCCATAAACAGGAAGCGGCACGCTTGCTCGGATGGGGGCGTAATACCCTGACGCGTAAGTTGAAAGAGCTGGGAATGGAGTAACGTCACACGGTTGTGTAAAGATTAATAATTGAGCGCAAATTGCCGTTATTTTGCACTTTACTGTTCCGATGAGTTCAGTATGATCGTGCCCGGCAAACGGGGGACAAAACATGCTGGAATCGATTATAAATCTGCTATCAAGCGGAGCGGTCGACAGCCATACGCCACAAACTGCGGTTGCCGCAGTACTGTGCGCCGCGCTGGTTGGGCTGTTCAGCTAACACTGTGCCGGATGGCGCTATGCTTATCTGGCTTACAGGTAACATCAATCGTAGGCCCGGTAAGCGTTAGCGCCACCGGGCAACGTTTTTATATCACGCGTGAGAACTGCTGCATCCGCGCTTTTTGGCGCAGATACGCATCAAAGCACATGCAAATGTTGCGAATCAGCAGACGCCCTTTCGGCGTGACCTGAATCCCCTTCGTTGTCACATCCACCAGCCCATCTTTCGCCAGCGGCGCCAACAGCTTCAGGTCTTCGGCAAAATAATCCGCGAAGTTCAGATCCCACTGCTGCTCAACTGCGGCAGTGTCGAGACGGAAATTGCAGATAAGCGACTTGATGACGTCACGACGGATACAGTCATCGCGAGTCAGCGCGATACCGCGCCATAAGGCATTTCCCTGCTCATCCACCTGCTGATAGTAGAGTTTCAGCTCTTTCTGGTTCTGGGCATAGCAATCGCCAATCATACTGATGGCAGAAACGCCCATCCCCAGCAGATCGGTGTCACCCTGGGTGGTATATCCCTGAAAATTACGGTGGAGAACGCCTTCGCGCTGGGCAATCGCCAGTTCGTCATCCGGGCGGGCAAAATGGTCCATACCAATAAACTGATAGCCGGTCTCTGTCAGCGAGGAGATGGTTTCCTGCAAAATATCCAGCTTCTGCTGCGCGCTGGGCAGATCGGCATCTTTTATTTTGCGCTGCGCGGCAAACAGCGTCGGCAAATGCGCATAGTTAAAGACGCTCAGACGATCGGGGCTTAATTCCGCAACCCGCTTCAGGGTAAAGGCGAAACTTTCCGGCGTCTGTTTAGGTAAACCGTAGATCAGATCGATATTGGTCGACGTAAAGCCAATGTCACGTGCGTGATTGAGCAGCGCAAAAATAAACTCCTCATCCTGCTCACGGTTAACCAGTCGCTGGACCTCTTTGTTGAAGTCCTGCACGCCCATGCTGAGACGATTAAAGCCTTCCGCGCGTAAATGATCGAGCACATCCAGCTCAATCTCACGGGGATCGACTTCGATCGAAATCTCCGCATCCGCATTGAAGTGGAAATGATTTCGCAGCAGCGCCATCAGGCGACTGATTTGCGCTTTATTCAGGTAAGTCGGCGTGCCGCCGCCCCAGTGCAGTTGGCTGACCTTGCGTCCGGCAAACAGCGGCGCACGGTGCAGAATTTCCTGTTCGAGTGCATCCAGATACTGATCGGCCTTATGCTGCTGACGGGTCACAATCTTATTGCAGCCGCAGAAGTAGCAGAGCTTGTGGCAAAACGGGATATGGACGTAAAGCGAGAGCGGACGCTCAGGATAGCGCGCGACAGCCTGTAAAAATGCCGGTTCGCCAAACGCATCAGAAAATTCCAGCGCGGTCGGGTACGAGGTATAGCGCGGCCCGGAATAGTTATATTTCTGGATCAGGGCCTGATCCCAGTCTATTTGTTGTTCTGACATGCTCACTCCTTCCGATGGCGTCTCTGGCGGGTACGGCGTACCGGCCGCACTCCATTTCGAGTACTAAGCCGGCTGCGCAGCCACTTCTGTCGCCGCGACAACCGCTGTAGTTTAACGAATAACCACACCAGATAACATATAACCGGAAGGGTTATAAGCAGGACGGGCAGGCCCACGGTGTAAACCGTTAGTTACCGCCACGCAGCAGGCGCATCATATCTTCCTGCTTCTCATCATCTTCCTCTTCTTCGTCATCATCGTAGGAGAGGCCCAGCTTCTGCATCAGTTCATCGATGCGATCCAGTTTGGCATCCACCCAGGACTGATCTTCCGCGCTCAAGGTTTCGCCTGCTTCAAGACGTTCTAACAGCGCATCCAGGCGCTCATCTGTTTCCAGTAAATCCAACTCAGCCTGCGGTGAAAGCATAGGTTTCTCGCTCTTCGGTTTGTGCTGTTTGGTGACTTTTTCGGTCACGCCCAATGGAATAGGGGTTTTACTGCCGATGCGTGGATCTTTCTGTTGGTTCTTGTTTTTACCACCTGACGCCGCGTCACCACCGGTCGCACGGCTACCCGCCGCGTGTCCACGGTGTTTTTTCTGACGCTTGCGGTCACGAGCTTCCTGATTCAGCTCTTCGCGGGTTTTACGGCGTGCCTTTGCAGGGCCTTTGCCGCGTGGTGTAGAAGTGGATTTCATAGTGATTCGTCTTTGGCTGTTTTATTCAGTATATAATTGCGCCGGAATCTAGCAGAAATAAAGAAAAAAGGCGACAGATTGCTCTGTCGCCTTTTCACCTTACTCACAACCCTGAACGGGTCCTACATTCCCTGTCGGCTATCAACGCACCCTGTTTTTCCGTCAGCCTGGAACATTCCGTGTCTTTTCCGTTTCCGTATACCAACGTCTCCGAACGCCTGTCATCCTGACAATCCTGTGTCTTCGCCTCCTGGCGCTCCTGACCCTCATCCTGAGTCGTCTTCCTGTACAGCTATCCTCGCTATGGGGGTTACTCTACTCTTTTGGAGTAAAGTAACAAGTCGTTGGTCGCACAGTTCAGCCATTTTCAGAATATTACATACCTTTTAATAGTATGATTTAGTTGATTTATTTAATTATATTCTCTGCAATTACTCTGAAATTTCGTATAAGAACAATCGGCAATGTCTCACAATATGCAGGGTTTTTACTCACAACAGACCCATGTCGAAAAATCAGTCTTTTGCTCCTGTTCAGGTATAATCGCGGCAAAGCTTTGACTGACGGAGACGACCGCTTTGATTAACCTGAATTATCAACAGACGCACTTTGTGATGAGCGCGCCTGATATTCGCCATTTACCTTCCGATACGGGGATTGAAGTGGCATTTGCTGGCCGTTCCAACGCAGGTAAGTCCAGCGCGCTGAACACGCTGACCAATCAGAAGAGCCTGGCGCGGACTTCGAAAACGCCTGGCCGCACTCAATTGATTAACCTGTTTGAAGTGGTCGACGGCAAACGCCTTGTTGACCTGCCCGGCTATGGTTACGCCGAAGTGCCGGAAGAGATGAAGCGCAAGTGGCAACGCGCGCTGGGTGAATATCTGGAAAAACGCCAGAGCCTGCAGGGACTGGTGGTGCTGATGGATATTCGCCACCCGCTAAAAGATCTCGACCAGCAGATGGTCCAGTGGGCCGTCGAGAGCAACATCCAGGTTCTGGTGCTGCTGACGAAAGCGGACAAACTGGCGAGCGGGGCGCGTAAGGCCCAACTGAATATGGTCCGTGAAGCGGTATTAGCCTTTAACGGCGATGTGCAGGTTGAGACCTTCTCATCGCTGAAAAAGCAGGGCGTGGATAAATTACGGCAGAAGCTGGACAGTTGGTTTAACGAACTGGCGCCGGTGGAAGAGGATCAGGGCGGGGAGTAATTCATCGCGACGCCGGATAGCGACGCGGTGCGTCTTATCCGGTCTGGCACGCCGACCCTATCTTTCTTTCGCCCATAAAAAACGCCCCAGTCAGAAACTGACTGGGGCGGCTAAAATATTCAGCCAAATCCGATTACGTGAAGTAAAAGGTCTGAAAGATAGAACATCTTACCTCTGTACCCTACGCGAATAACTTTACTCTTTTTTGAGCAGCTCAGAAAGCACTTTTTGTAATTTTTTTTCATTCTTTACATAGGGAATTCCAATACCCATCACAAAAATCGCGCACTTATGTTGCTTAATTACGAAAAAAGCGCGTTATCTCGCGAGCACTTAGTGCGCCTGATCCCAGTTTTCACCACTTCCAACTTCCACCAGCAGCGGTACATCAATGCGTGTGCAGTTCTCCATCAACTGATGGATCTTTTTCGCTACCGTGTCCAGGTCGTCTTTGTGTACTTCAAACACCAGTTCATCGTGTACCTGCATGATCATACGCACGCGCGGTTTTTCCATTTCCAGCCAGCCATCGACCGCAATCATCGCCCGTTTGATAATATCGGCAGCGGTTCCCTGCATCGGGGCGTTAATCGCCGCACGCTCCGCACCCGCTCGACGCGCGCCGTTGCTGGATTTAATATCCGGCAGATAGAGACGACGGCCTTCCAGCGTTTCAACGTAGCCCTGCTCTTTCGCCTGAGCGCGGGTGCGTTCCATATACTCCAGCACGCCGGGATAACGTTCAAAATAGAGGTCCATGTATTTCTGCGCTTCTTTACGCGGAATGTTCAACTGGCGCGCCAGACCGAACGCACTCATACCGTAGATCAAACCAAAGTTGATCGCTTTCGCGCTCCGACGCTGTTCGCTGGTCACGGTATCCAGCGGCAGACCAAACACTTCGGCGGCGGTGGCGCGGTGAATGTCCTTCCCTTCGGCAAACGCCGTCAGCAGCCCTTTGTCGCGTGAAAGGTGCGCCATAATACGCAATTCAATCTGCGAATAGTCCGCAGAAACAATCAGGTAATCCTTCGGCGGGATAAATGCCTGGCGGATACGACGCCCTTCTTCATTACGTACCGGAATGTTTTGCAGGTTCGGATCGGTCGATGACAAACGGCCCGTCGCAGTCACGGCCTGATGATACGAGGTGTGCACACGCCCGGTTTTCGGGTTAATCATCAGCGGGAGTTTGTCGGTGTAGGTCGATTTCAGCTTCGCCAGACCGCGATACTCAAGAATCACTTTAGGTAGCGGGTAATCCAGCGCCAGTTCTTCCAGCACTTCTTCAGAGGTTGACGGCGCGCCGCCTGGGGTTTTCTTCAGCGGCTTAATGCCCTGTTTTTCGAACAGGATCGTCTGCAACTGCTTGGTTGAAGAAAGGTTAAATACTTCTCCTGCAATCTCATGGGCTTTCTGTTCCAGCTCCGCCAGACGGAGCGTGATCTCCTCGGAGTGCTTGTGCAGCACCGCGGGGTCGATCTTCACACCGTTACGCTCTACACGAGATAACACCGGTACCAGTGGCATTTCGATGTTTTCAAAGACGTTCAGCGGCCCTTTGTGCTGCTGCAGCTCTGGCCACATTTTCAGATGCAGCTGTAAGGTGACATCGGCATCTTCTGCCGCGTAACGTCCCGCTTCTTCCAGCGCAATCTGATTAAAGGTTAGTTGGTTCTTCCCTTTACCCGCAATCTCTTCAAAAGTGATGGTTTTATGTTTCAGCCAGCGATCGGACAAACTGTCCATATCGTGACGTCCGGCAACGCTGTTCAGAATGTACGACTCGAGCATGGTATCAAAAGCGATGCCGCGCAGTTCGATACCATAATTCGCCAGAATGCCGCGATCGTACTTGAGATTTTGCCCGACCTTACGCGCGTTTTCATCTTCCAGGAGCGGCTTGAGCATCGCCAGCGCACGGTCGCGGGAGATTTGATCCGGCGCATCCAGATAGTCATGCGCCACTGGCACATAAGCCGCCACTCCCGGCTCAATAGCGAATGAGAGCCCTACCAGGTTGGCGGAGATGTTATCCAGACTGTCGGTTTCGGTATCGAAGGCAAACACTGGCGCTTTTTTCAGCTTCGCAATCCACGTTTCCAGCGTCGCTTCATCGAGAATGGTCACGTAATTCTCATAAGAAAGTACGACAGCGGCTTCTTCCGGGGCTTCATCAATGACAATCGTTTCCTGCGGTTTTACCGCCGGTTTTGCCCCTTTTGCTTGTAACCACTTGCCCGCTTCGACATCAGCGGTCCAGCGCTTGAATTCATACTTTTTAAACAGCCCAACCAGTTCGTCAGCCTGGGGTTGTTGCACTTCCAGTTGTTCGCAGGTCAGTTCCAGCTCAACGTCTGTTTTGATCGTCGCCAGTTTATAGGAGAGGTATGCCACCTCTTTGTTTTGCTCAAGTTTACCCGCCATAGTTTTCGCACCACGGAACGTCAACCCGGCAATTTTATCGGACTCAGCATAAAGAGTATCCAGGCCGCCCAGCCCCTGAAGCAATGCCTGCGCGGTCTTTTCCCCGACCCCCGGTACGCCCGGAATGTTATCGGAGGAATCGCCCATTAGCGCCAGGAAATCGATGATCAGTTCCGGCGGCACGCCGTATTTTGTCACCACCTCATCTGGACCAAGAATGGTGTTGGTCATGGTATTGATGAGTGTGATATTTGGCGTGACCAGTTGGGCCATGTCTTTATCGCCGGTACTGATCAGCACCGGGCGCCCCATTTTTTCTGCCTCACGCGCCAGGGTACCAATAACATCGTCCGCCTCCACGCCAGATACAGCCAGCAGCGGTAGCCCCATCGCCTTCACCATGGCATGCAGCGGTTCGATCTGCGCCCGCAGATCGTCCGGCATCGGCGGGCGATGCGATTTGTAATGCTCGAATAATTCGTCACGGAAGGTTTTACCCTTGGCATCAAATACCACTGCGGCATGCGTTGGCTGATATTGCATGATCAGGCTGCGCAGCATATTGAGGACACCGTACATCGCGCCTGTCGGTTCGCCTGCGCTGTTGGTCAGCGGCGGAAACGCATGGTATGCGCGATAGAGATAAGAGGAGCCATCTACAAGGATAAGTGGGTTTTCTGGGATCTGAACCATAATGTCCGTGCCTGTTTATCAGATTATGGATAAAGGATGCCACAGACAGGATGAAAACATGAGTTTTTCACCACATTTGTCGTAATTCTTTTGCAGATCTTCTGGATCGCTCGCAAAGCCGCCTGTGGATAACTTTGTGAATAATTAATTTTCATCGCATTAATTTCAAAACGATGCGTTAACCATCATTTATAATATTCTTTAAATTCAATTAATTATAAAAACGACAGAATAAACCCTTTATGTTTTCATTGAATTACTGAATGTGGATAGATATGGCGTGTTTTTCTCTGTCGCGAAGAACCGTCATTTGAGTCATTTTCTGATAAAATCAGCCCCCTTGCGCGACTTTAGCGTACTGTTTATGGCTAATCCTTTGAATAATTTAATCATGGCGAGATTACTCGCTACAGTCACCCTGTTGCTGAGCATTGCATTGACCATTGTGGTCACAATTTTGTGCTCCGTACCGATCATTCTGGCCGGACTGGTAAAGCTCCTGCTGCCCGTTCCGTTCGTCTGGCGCAAGGTATCTCTGTTTTGTAATTTCATGATGTATTGCTGGTGTGAAGGCCTCGCCCTGCTGTTGCATCTCAATCCATGGCTGAAATGGGATGTGCAGGGCCTGGAAGGACTGAGCAAGAAAAACTGGTATCTGCTGGTGTGTAATCATCACAGCTGGGCGGACATCGTGGTACTGTGCGTACTCTTTCGCAAGCACATTCCTATGAACAAGTACTTCCTTAAGCAACAGTTGGCCTGGGTACCTTTTATCGGCCTCGCCTGCTGGGCACTGGATATGCCATTTATGAAGCGCTATTCGCGCGCTTATCTCCTGCGCCACCCGGAACGCCGCGGTAAAGATGTCGAGACTACCCGTCGGTCCTGCGAGAAATTCCGCGCGCATCCCACCACGATCGTTAATTTCGTCGAGGGCTC
The DNA here is from genome assembly GCF_002934585.1 of Citrobacter sp. CFNIH10. NCBI lineage: Bacteria > Pseudomonadati > Pseudomonadota > Gammaproteobacteria > Enterobacterales > Enterobacteriaceae > Citrobacter > Citrobacter sp. CFNIH10. The sequence continues at coordinate 1,461,466 of NZ_CP026216.1, read as the reverse complement.
CCGCTTTACCGAAGAAAAACGTCAGCAGACCCGCTCGCCGTATCAACACCTGTTGCCACCAAAGGCGGCGGGCATTGCGATGGCGCTGAATGTGTTAGGTTCGCAGTTCGATAAATTACTTAATGTTACGCTGTGCTATCCGGAAAACGACCGTACGCCCTTCTTCGATATGCTGAGCGGGAAACTAACGCGCATAGTGGTTCGCGTGGACATGCAACCCATTCAGGAAGAACTGCACGGCGACTACGTTAACGATAAAGGATTTAAGCGTCGTTTCCAGCTATGGCTGAATACGCTATGGAGCGAAAAAGACGTGTTAATAGAAGAGATTAAAGCGACAACTAAAAACGCCGGTCACTGACCGGCGCTGCTTTTATTTCTTACCGACCAGGTATTTCACCGTGTCAGCATATTGCTGAACAAAGATATCCATGCTGCTGGTATCCATGCCCTGCGGATTCACCTGATATTTACCGTTAACAAACATCGCCGGCACGCCCTGCAGTTGCAGATCGGCAGCAGCTTTTTCCTGCTGCGCAACCAGTGATTTCACGACAAAGCTGTTCCACGCGGCATCGTAATCTTCGCCTTTAATACCGGCATCCACGAACACTTTACGGATATCTGCAACGCTCTGCACGGTCTGGGTTTTCTGTACCCCTTCAAACATCGGCACAGTCACTTTATCTTCTACGCCCAGTGCCATCGCGACGGCCCACGCTTGCGTCAGATCCTTGCCCAACGGGCCCAGGAACTCAACGTGGTATTTGGTCATTTTGACGCCTTCAGGAAGTTTTTTCTTCACATTCTCAGAAACATGAAGGACTTCTTCAAACTGGTAGCAGTGTGGGCAATAGAAAGAGAAGAACTCCAGCACCTGCGGTTCACCGGCAACGGGCTTTTCCAGGGTGGTATACTGCTTACCATCCTCGAATTGCGCTGCCGATGCGCTAAAAGCTAAAACCATACCAGCCAGCGCCAGCCAAATCTTTTTCATGATTACGTCTCCGATTAATACATGGGTGTTAATTGTAATGGGGGTTCTTGCAGGACTTTTGCCTGCTCGATAAATGTCGCGGTCTGTCGTTGCCAGTAATCTTCCCCAGTTAACCACGGGAAGTTTTTAGGAAACGCAGGATCGTCCCAACGACGCATCAGCCAGGCAAGATAATAAACCAAACGCATAGCACGTAAAGGTTCAATCAGTTCAATTTCAGATGTTTCGAACTCACTAACTTCTTCATAAGCTTCAATAATCGTTTCAAGCTGCATACGTTGCTCAGCTTTATCACCATTAAGAAGCATCCACAGATCCTGAATGGCAGGACCGTTGCGGGAATCATCTAAATCGACAAACAGCGGCCCCTCGCGCCAGAGGATATTTCCAGCGTGGCAGTCGCCATGTAGACGAAGGCTGTCAAAATTTGTATGCCACCGCTCAGTGACGGCCGCAATCAGTGTATCCGTCGCTTTCAGAAATGCGGCCTTTTGTGCGGACGGAATGAGTTGGGCGTGCTCGAAGAGTTTACGCGGCTCGACGAGGTATTCGTCCAGCCCGATGGTCGGTCGCCAGGTAAATGGCTGCTTACGGCCGGTCTGATGAAGACGCCCCAGATAACGGCCCACCGCTTCCATTTGATCGATATTGTCCGCTTCGAACTGTCGACCGCCTACACTTGGAAAAATCGCGTAGTGGAACCCCTGATGCGATAATAGCGTCTGACCATTAAAAGCCAACGGCGCAGCAACCGGGACTTCATCCTCAAGCAGCTCAATCGCAAACTGATGCTCTTCCAGGATCTGATCAACTGACCAGCGCTCAGGGCGATAAAATTTAACGACAAAACGCCGACGGTCTTCATCCTGGAACTGATAGACACGGTTTTCATAGCTATTAAGCGGGGTAAGACCAGAATCCACCCGGATCCCCTGCTCAAACAGCGCATCCATGATGGTATCCGGGTGTAATGTCTGGAAATTGAAAGTGTTGTTATTCATCCCATCATCCGGAAAATACGTCGAATGATTCAGGATATCATTTCATAACAGCTTCGGTGGCCCCGCTTACAAGCTTTTACTCTTTAATTACGCCACGAGCGCGCAACAGCGCCGTCTTGAAATCTTCCTCGTAATCTTTCTGAATACCGGGAATAACCGCGTCTTTTGCAGAGTCGCGCATTTTCAGGTGATAGATCAGAATGTCGTCGGTTAAATCCGCCAGTTCACCGTCAAAACCTGACTCTTTCGCCAGTTTCTGCAAAAATTGCATCAGGTTAAGGTCGGGCTCTTTTTGCCAGGCTGGCTGGAGGAGTTCAATAACTTCATTCAGGCGTTTACATTTCATGGTCATGCTCCTTACTCTTGAGACAGACACGTTAGCAGGGTCAATCCCACAATAAAAGAGGCGATATCAGTGAATCAGGATAGTGCAATAACAGGGGTTGTACTGGCTGGCGGAAAGGCCAGGCGAATGGGGGGCATTGATAAAGGCTTGCTTGAGCTTAAAGGGAAACCGCTGTGGAAACATGTCGCCGATACGCTGTTATCCCAACTGGAAACGGTGGTTGTGAATGCCAATCGGCATCAGGAAATTTATCGCTCGGGTGGCCTGAAAGTCATTTCAGATGTGATGGCGGATTTTCCCGGCCCGTTGGCGGGCATGCTTTCTGTTTTCCAACAGGAGGCGGGCGACTGGTTTCTGTTCTGCCCCTGTGATACCCCTTTTATCCCGCAAACGCTGGCTGCCCGCTTACGTGCCCGGTGCAATCATGCACCGGTGGTATGGGTGCATGATGGAGAGCGCGATCATCCCACCATTGCGCTGGTTCACCGTTCAGTCCAGCCATTTTTGCAGCGCTATTTACAGTCTGGCGAGCGACGGGTCATGGTTTTTATGCGTCAGGCAGGTGGGCATGCCGTTGACTTCAGCGACTGCAAGGAAGCGTTTGTGAATGTGAATACCCTTGAGGAGCTTGATAAATGGCAGAAGAAACCATGATCCCTCTACTGGCTATCGCCGCGTGGAGCGGAACGGGAAAAACGACGCTGCTCAGGAAGCTAATCCCGGCGCTGTGCGCCGCCGGGATCCGCCCCGGACTTATCAAACATACGCATCATGATATGGATGTGGATAAGCCAGGCAAAGACAGCTACGAGCTACGCAAAGCAGGAGCGGCGCAAACGCTGGTCGCCAGTCAGCAACGTTGGGCATTAATGACTGAGACACCTGAAGAACCCGAACTGAATCTGGCGTACCTGGTCAGCAGGATGGATCATGCCACGCTGGATCTGGTGCTGGTTGAGGGATTTAAGCATGAGGCCGTGCCTAAGATCCTGCTGTTCAGAAGCGATGCAGGGCATGATTTCAGCGAATTAACGCTGGATGAGCATGTGATTGCGGTAGCCAGTGATGTTGTATTGCCGCTTGAAGTTCCGGTGCTGGATTTAAATGATGTGGATGTGATTGCGAAGTTTATTGTGGAGTGGAGTGCGATCTGACGACTTGCCGGGTGGCGGTTTCGCCTTACCCGGCCTACAAAATTCGGTGATCCAGAAACGCAAAAAGCCCATCCGTCAGGATGGGCTCTTCACTTGTTTGATGCCTGGCAGTTCCCTACTCTCGCATGGGGAGACCCCACACTACCATCGGCGCTACGGCGTTTCACTTCTGAGTTCGGCATGGGGTCAGGTGGGACCACCGCGCTACAGCCGCCAGGCAAATTCTGTTTATTAACCCGCCTTTCGCCGGTTAATCTAATCTGTAATCAGGCTGAAAATTTTCTCAATCCGCCAAAACATCTTCGGCGTTGTAAGGTTAAGCCTCACGGTTCATTAGTACCGGTTAGCTCAACGCATCGCTGCGCTTACACACCCGGCCTATCAACGTCGTCGTCTTCAACGTTCCTTCAGGACCCTTAAAGGGTCAGGGAGAACTCATCTCGGGGCAAGTTTCGTGCTTAGATGCTTTCAGCACTTATCTCTTCCGCATTTAGCTACCGGGCAGTGCCATTGGCATGACAACCCGAACACCAGTGATGCGTCCACTCCGGTCCTCTCGTACTAGGAGCAGCCCCCCTCAATTCTCCAGCGCCCACGGCAGATAGGGACCGAACTGTCTCACGACGTTCTAAACCCAGCTCGCGTACCACTTTAAATGGCGAACAGCCATACCCTTGGGACCTACTTCAGCCCCAGGATGTGATGAGCCGACATCGAGGTGCCAAACACCGCCGTCGATATGAACTCTTGGGCGGTATCAGCCTGTTATCCCCGGAGTACCTTTTATCCGTTGAGCGATGGCCCTTCCATTCAGAACCACCGGATCACTAAGACCTGCTTTCGCACCTGCTCGCGCCGTCACGCTCGCAGTCAAGCTAGCTTATGCCTTTGCACTAACCTCCTGATGTCCGACCAGGATTAGCTAACCTTCGTGCTCCTCCGTTACTCTTTAGGAGGAGACCGCCCCAGTCAAACTACCCACCAGACACTGTCCGCAACCCGGATTACGGGCCCACGTTAGAACACCAGCCATTAAAGGGTGGTATTTCAAGGGCGGCTCCACACGAACTGGCGTCCGCGCTTCAAAGCCTCCCACCTATCCTACACATCAAGGACCAGTGTTCAGTGTCAAGCTATAGTAAAGGTTCACGGGGTCTTTCCGTCTTGCCGCGGGTACACTGCATCTTCACAGCGAGTTCAATTTCACTGAGTCTCGGGTGGAGACAGCCTGGCCATCATTACGCCATTCGTGCAGGTCGGAACTTACCCGACAAGGAATTTCGCTACCTTAGGACCGTTATAGTTACGGCCGCCGTTTACCGGGGCTTCGATCAAGAGCTTCTCCTTACGGATAACCCCATCAATTAACCTTCCGGCACCGGGCAGGCGTCACACCGTATACGTCCACTTTCGTGTTTGCACAGTGCTGTGTTTTTAATAAACAGTTGCAGCCAGCTGGTATCTTCGACTGATTTCAGCTCCACGAGTAAATCGCTTCACCTACATATCAGCGTGCCTTCTCCCGAAGTTACGGCACCATTTTGCCTAGTTCCTTCACCCGAGTTCTCTCAAGCGCCTTGGTATTCTCTACCTGACCACCTGTGTCGGTTTGGGGTACGATCTGATGTTACCTGATGCTTAGAGGCTTTTCCTGGAAGCAGGGCATTTGTTGCTTCAGCACCGTAGTGCCTCGTCATCACGCCTCAGTGTTAAAGTGAACCGGATTTACCTGGAACACACACCTACACGCTTAAACCGGGACAACCGTCGCCCGGCCAACATAGCCTTCTCCGTCCCCCCTTCGCAGTAACACCTGGTACAGGAATATTAACCTGTTTCCCATCGACTACGCCTTTCGGCCTCGCCTTAGGGGTCGACTCACCCTGCCCCGATTAACGTTGGACAGGAACCCTTGGTCTTCCGGCGAGCGGGCTTTTCACCCGCTTTATCGTTACTTATGTCAGCATTCGCACTTCTGATACCTCCAGCATGCCTCACAGCACACCTTCACAGGCTTACAGAACGCTCCCCTACCCAACAACACTTAGTGTCGCTGCCGCAGCTTCGGTGCATGGTTTAGCCCCGTTACATCTTCCGCGCAGGCCGACTCGACCAGTGAGCTATTACGCTTTCTTTAAATGATGGCTGCTTCTAAGCCAACATCCTGGCTGTCTGAGCCTTCCCACATCGTTTCCCACTTAACCATGACTTTGGGACCTTAGCTGGCGGTCTGGGTTGTTTCCCTCTTCACGACGGACGTTAGCACCCGCCGTGTGTCTCCCGTGATAACATTCTCCGGTATTCGCAGTTTGCATCGGGTTGGTAAGCCGGGATGGCCCCCTAGCCGAAACAGTGCTCTACCCCCGGAGATGAATTCACGAGGCGCTACCTAAATAGCTTTCGGGGAGAACCAGCTATCTCCCGGTTTGATTGGCCTTTCACCCCCAGCCACAAGTCATCCGCTAATTTTTCAACATTAGTCGGTTCGGTCCTCCAGTTAGTGTTACCCAACCTTCAACCTGCCCATGGCTAGATCACCGGGTTTCGGGTCTATACCCTGCAACTTAACGCCCAGTTAAGACTCGGTTTCCCTTCGGCTCCCCTATTCGGTTAACCTTGCTACAGAATATAAGTCGCTGACCCATTATACAAAAGGTACGCAGTCACCCCATTAAAGAGGCTCCCACTGCTTGTACGTACACGGTTTCAGGTTCTTTTTCACTCCCCTCGCCGGGGTTCTTTTCGCCTTTCCCTCACGGTACTGGTTCACTATCGGTCAGTCAGGAGTATTTAGCCTTGGAGGATGGTCCCCCCATATTCAGACAGGATACCACGTGTCCCGCCCTACTCATCGAGCTCACAACACATGCAATTTTGTGTACGGGGCTGTCACCCTGTATCGCCGGCCTTTCCAGACCGTTCCACTACCACACATGCTGATTCAGGCTCTGGGCTGCTCCCCGTTCGCTCGCCGCTACTGGGGGAATCTCGGTTGATTTCTTTTCCTCGGGGTACTTAGATGTTTCAGTTCCCCCGGTTCGCCTCGTTAACCTATGGATTCAGTTAACGATAGTGCAACGAATTGCACTGGGTTTCCCCATTCGGACATCGCCGGTTATAACGGTTCATATCACCTTACCGACGCTTTTCGCAGATTAGCACGTCCTTCATCGCCTCTGACTGCCAGGGCATCCACCGTGTACGCTTAGTCGCTTAACCTCACAACCCGAAGATGTTTCACTTCTGATTGCGAAAATTTGAGAGACTCGAACACACATAACATGTGTGTCGTTTCAATTTTCAGCTTGATCCAGATTTTTAAAGAGCAAAACTTCGCAGCGCACCCTTTCAGGTACACTCTGAAGTTTTCTTGATTACGTTCTACAGTATGGTGGAGCTATGCGGGATCGAACCGCAGACCTCCTGCGTGCAAAGCAGGCGCTCTCCCAGCTGAGCTATAGCCCCATACAGTGTAGTTAAAACCTCATCCCCAATTCGTTTCCGGGCGCGGCGTGGTGAAGCGAAGCATACGTAAAGTATGTGAGCTTTGCCACAACAAAGCACGGGAGCGAATTTGGTAGGCCTGAGTGGACTTGAACCACCGACCTCACCCTTATCAGGGGTGCGCTCTAACCACCTGAGCTACAAGCCTGTAGAGGTTTTACTGCTCGTTTTTCATCAGACAATCTGTGTGGGCACTACAAAGGCAGGTTCTTTAAGGTAAGGAGGTGATCCAACCGCAGGTTCCCCTACGGTTACCTTGTTACGACTTCACCCCAGTCATGAATCACAAAGTGGTAAGCGCCCTCCCGAAGGTTAAGCTACCTACTTCTTTTGCAACCCACTCCCATGGTGTGACGGGCGGTGTGTACAAGGCCCGGGAACGTATTCACCGTGGCATTCTGATCCACGATTACTAGCGATTCCGACTTCATGGAGTCGAGTTGCAGACTCCAATCCGGACTACGACATACTTTATGAGGTCCGCTTGCTCTCGCGAGGTCGCTTCTCTTTGTATATGCCATTGTAGCACGTGTGTAGCCCTGGTCGTAAGGGCCATGATGACTTGACGTCATCCCCACCTTCCTCCAGTTTATCACTGGCAGTCTCCTTTGAGTTCCCGGCCTAACCGCTGGCAACAAAGGATAAGGGTTGCGCTCGTTGCGGGACTTAACCCAACATTTCACAACACGAGCTGACGACAGCCATGCAGCACCTGTCTCACAGTTCCCGAAGGCACCAAGGCATCTCTGCCAAGTTCTGTGGATGTCAAGACCAGGTAAGGTTCTTCGCGTTGCATCGAATTAAACCACATGCTCCACCGCTTGTGCGGGCCCCCGTCAATTCATTTGAGTTTTAACCTTGCGGCCGTACTCCCCAGGCGGTCTATTTAACGCGTTAGCTCCGGAAGCCACGCCTCAAGGGCACAACCTCCAAATAGACATCGTTTACGGCGTGGACTACCAGGGTATCTAATCCTGTTTGCTCCCCACGCTTTCGCACCTGAGCGTCAGTCTTCGTCCAGGGGGCCGCCTTCGCCACCGGTATTCCTCCAGATCTCTACGCATTTCACCGCTACACCTGGAATTCTACCCCCCTCTACGAGACTCAAGCCTGCCAGTTTCGAATGCAGTTCCCAGGTTGAGCCCGGGGATTTCACATCCGACTTGACAGACCGCCTGCGTGCGCTTTACGCCCAGTAATTCCGATTAACGCTTGCACCCTCCGTATTACCGCGGCTGCTGGCACGGAGTTAGCCGGTGCTTCTTCTGCGGGTAACGTCAATGGCTAAGGTTATTAACCTTAACCCCTTCCTCCCCGCTGAAAGTACTTTACAACCCGAAGGCCTTCTTCATACACGCGGCATGGCTGCATCAGGCTTGCGCCCATTGTGCAATATTCCCCACTGCTGCCTCCCGTAGGAGTCTGGACCGTGTCTCAGTTCCAGTGTGGCTGGTCATCCTCTCAGACCAGCTAGGGATCGTCGCCTTGGTGAGCCGTTACCTCACCAACAAGCTAATCCCATCTGGGCACATCCGATGGCAAGAGGCCCGAAGGTCCCCCTCTTTGGTCTTGCGACATTATGCGGTATTAGCTACCGTTTCCAGTAGTTATCCCCCTCCATCGGGCAGTTTCCCAGACATTACTCACCCGTCCGCCACTCGTCAGCAAAGCAGCAAGCTGCTTCCTGTTACCGTTCGACTTGCATGTGTTAGGCCTGCCGCCAGCGTTCAATCTGAGCCATGATCAAACTCTTCAATTTAAGTTTGATGCTCCTAGAATTAAACGTCGTAATGAATTACGTGTTCACTCTTTGAGACTTGGTATTCATTTTTCGTCTTGCGACGTTAAGAATCCATGTCACTCTGAGTGCCCACACAGATTGTCTGATAAATTGTTAAAGAGCAGTTGCGACGCGCTTTAGCGCTCTGTCGCGAGGTCACGTATATTACGTTTTCCTCATTCAGAGTCAAGCATTTATTTCGCTTTTCTCTGTTGGTGTTCATCACTGGTTTTCACCGGATAACCCCGCTGACCCGGCGGCTTGCGTGCCGTTGTTCCGTGTCAGTGGAGGCGCATTATAGGGAGTTATTTCGGGCTGACAAGGGGAAATTTAAAATAATTTTCCGAGTGCGCATTTTTTATTCTTTGCGTTTATTTAACCACCGAATCGGGGGTTAACTGGGCGATTTCGCGGGCAAAACTCGCCACTTGCTCCCAGTCGGTATAGATAACTTCTTTGCGCGTATCCGTTTCGCCGCCCGACATTTTCATAATGAGTTGAATCATCATGCGATCATACCAGCGATAGCGTGGGTACAGCAGCGCCCCGGCGATAACCGCAGAACGGTCTGGCCGCCACTGTGAGTTCATTAAAAACTTGCGCGCGTAGCTGTTGGTCTGCGGCGTCCGCTTTTCCGGTTTACGCGCCACCAGGTTGACGGAGTAAAACGCGCTTGGCATGTGATTCAGTCGCGTCGCATGTTTCTTCACAAACTCGAGAAATGCAGAATGATAGTGTCCATAACGAATGGATGCGCCAATGACCACACGGTCATAGCGTTCCCAGTCAGGCTCTTCGGTACGATGCAGGTTGACGACATCCGTACAAACGCCAAGCTCTTTGAGTTCTGACGCCAGATAAGCAGCGATTTCCCGGGTCTGTCCATCGCGAGATGAGAAAAGAATCAGTGTTTTCACGTGTTACTCCATTATTCACGCCAGAAGGTCGGGGTAAAAAGTACCAGCAAAGTGAAGACTTCCAGACGACCGAACAGCATATTGGCAATCAGGATCCATTTTGCCACTGGATTCATACTGGCAAAGTTGTCCGCCACGACGCCCAGCCCGGGCCCAAGGTTGTTCAACGTCGCCACCACGGAAGCAAAGGCCGAGAAATCGTCCACACCAGTCGCGATAATCGCCAGCATACTGACAATAAAAACCAGCGCATACGCCGAGAAAAATCCCCAGACCGCTTCAAGAATACGCTCCGGCAGCGCGCGATTCCCCAGTTTGATGCTATAGACCGCATTGGGATGCACCAGGCGCTTCAGCTCGCGGTTCCCCTGTTTGAACAGCAAGAGGATACGGATAACCTTCAGTCCCCCGCCCGTTGACCCTGCACAGCCGCCGATAAACGCAGAACATAGCAGCAATACCGGCAGGAAAAGCGGCCAGCGCGCAATACTGTCGGTGGTAAATCCGGCCGTAGTCGCCATCGACACCACCTGGAAAAAGGCCTGATTGAGCGTCGTCAGTGCGGAGTTATAGATGTTATGGAACCAGAGCACTAATGTGCAGATGACCACCAGTGTCAGTTGGACGCCAATGAACATGCGAAATTCGGGGTCACGCCAGTAAACCTTCAGGCTGCGGCCACTCAGTAACGAGAAGTGCAGACCGTAGTTACAGCCGGAGATTAATAAGAAGATAGCGATGATAGTGTTAATCGTTGGGCTGTCAAAATAACCCACGCTGGCATCATGGGTAGAAAACCCGCCGATCGCGATAGTAGCGAAACTGTGTCCGATGGCGTCAAACGCTGGCATGCCGGCAAACCACAGCGCCAGCGCGCAGGCGACCGTCAGCAGGACGTAGATCAGCCACAGCGTTTTTGCCGTTTCGGCAATACGCGGGCGCATCTTGTTATCTTTCAGCGGCCCTGGCATTTCAGCGCGATAGAGCTGCATCCCACCGACGCCGAGTATCGGCAAGATCGCGACGGCCAGCACAATGATTCCCATCCCACCGAACCATTGCAGCATCTGGCGATAAAAGAGGATCGCATGCGGCAGCGAATCCAGCCCCACCAGCGTGGTAGCGCCGGTCGTGGTCAGTCCGGAGAATGATTCGAAAAACGCATCGGTAATCGTGAGGTTCGGGCTTTCAGAAAAAATGAAGGGTAACGCACCCACGCTACCCAGCACGGTCCAGAACAGTACCACGATCAGAAACCCTTCACGGGATTTCAGTTCGCCTTTCTCACGACGGTTCGGCCACCACAACATGGAGCCAATCACCAGTGCGACAAAAAAGGTTTGCGTAAATGCGCGTCCCGCCCCATCACGATAGATAAGCGCTACCAGCCCCGGGAGGATCATCGTGCCCGAAAATAAGATAACCAGTAGTCCTACAATTCGGGTAATGGCGCGAAAATGCATCTCTGCCGCTTCCTTAGTTCTTCAAAATGAGGTGGGGATTATTCTTCAATCGCTAATAATTGCAATGAACCACGACTAAAATCCGCCAGCTTTGCTGAAAATTCATCCACTTTCGCATAAGGAAGCGCCACCCGTAACCGAACGAATGCCTGGTAATCACTGGTGACGATTTTGCCGCCATATTGACCCAGAAGTGCTTCAACGCCAGCCAACTGCGCGTACTCACACTGCAAAGTATATTCGGTTAATGGCGTCTTGCGCTGTGTCGTTAACTGACGCAATGCCTGGTTTACGCCACCGCCGTAGGCTTTAACCAGTCCGCCAGTGCCGAGTAAGATCCCGCCGTAATAGCGCACCACAACGGCGGTAATTTCCCCAACGCCGCTGCCCATCAACTGCGCGAGCATCGGCTTGCCTGCCGTTCCCGCCGGTTCACCATCATCTGAAAAGCCCAATTGCTGCGAATCATCCGGCGCTCCCGCCACCCACGCCACGCAATGGTGACGGGCGTCCGGGTGCTCCGCTCTGACTGATTCCACAAACGCTTTTGCCGCCTCTACGCCATCGGTATGCGCCAACAACGTAATGAAGCGGCTTTTTTTGATCTCTTCGACAACGGTGACCGGCGCCGCAGGGATTAACCAACTGTCCATTACGCCAGTTTCAGATCCCGCGTCATGTTTTCAACGTTGTTCTCGTGGATCACCACGTTATCTTCAATACGAATACCACCAAACGGTTTCAGCGCTTCAATTTTCTGCCAGTTGAAGTGTTTGCTGAACTGCCCTTCACGCCACGGCGCGAGCAGCGATTCGATGAAGTAAAAGCCCGGTTCAATGGTCAACACCATGCCCGGCTGGAGCACACGGGTGCAGCGCAGATACGGATATTTGGACGGCGCGGCGAGATGCGTACCGGTGTCATCCTGCATAAAGCCCGCGACATCATGCACCTGCAGGCCCAGCGGATGGCCAATCCCGTGCGGCATAAACGGTCCGGTGAGATCGTTTTCGACCATCGCCTCTTCGCTCATGTCGGTGACGAGCTGATGCTTACGCAGCAGTTTTGCAATACGCTGATGGAACTGAACATGATAATCCACATAGCTGACACCCGCTTTCATGGTGGCAATCAGCGCCAACTGTTCGTCATTCACATCTTTCACTAACTGCGCATACTCGTTGTCGCTTTTCGCCGACCAGGTACGGGTCAGGTCTGCGGCATAACCGTTGTACTCCGCACCGGCATCCAGCAAGAAGCTGCGGATTTCAGACGGTGCCTGATGATCCAGCTTCGTATAATGCAAAACCGACGCATGCTCGTTCAGCGCCACGATATTGCTGTACGGCACATCGGTGTCGCGGTGACCGGTCGCAGTCAGATAGGCCAGGTTGATATCAAACTCGCTCATCCCCGAACGGAAGGCTTCTTCCGCCGCACGGTGTCCATTCACCGCCATTTTCTGCGCTTCGCGCATGCAGGCCAGTTCGTAGTCCGTTTTGTAGGCGCGGTAATAGTGCAGATAGTCGATCACCCCTTTCGGATTGATATTGCTGGCGGCGATCTCCAGTTGCAACGCACGCTCTGGAACCGGGCCGATATAACCAATATTGCCGCGCGCGGCAGGCAATTGACTGCCAATGCCATCCGCCTTCGGCAGGGCAATCACCTCAACTTCTTCAGTCCAGAAGGAGGTCGGCAGCGGTTCAACGTTGTGCCAGTAATCGACCGGCAAGTAAAACCACAGTTTGGGTTTGTTCACCCCATCAACCAGCAACCAGCAGTTGGGAACCTGAGTCACCGGCACCCAGGCTTTAAACTGCGGATTAACCTTAAACGGGTAAGGATGATCGTCGAGAAAAACGTTAACCAGCTCGCCGGAGTGAATAAGCAGCGCATCAAGCTTAAAGCGTTCCAACGCATCACGCGTCCGTTCTTGTAAGGTAACGATATGATTTTTATAGAGTGCGGCCAGTGATTCCATTTTCTATCCTTCTGTTTTTTTCGACCTCAAGTCTCCGCATCTTAGCACATCGATTCACGAGAGCGTGATTTCTACCAGGTGTGATCGGATCGGCATTTTTTTAATCAGTCATTTGCATTTTATTAACATAAAATACACACTTCGCTTCATCTGGTATGACCAGATCACCTTGCGGATTCAGGAGACTGACATGCTTTACAAAGGCGACAACCTGTACCTCGACTGGCTGGAAGATGGCATCGCCGAACTGGTGTTCGATGCCCCAGGCTCAGTGAACAAACTCGACACGGCAACCGTCGCCAGCCTCGGCCAGGCGCTGGACGTACTGGAAAAACAAACAGATTTAAAAGGGCTGCTGCTGCGTTCGAATAAAGCAGCCTTTATCGTCGGTGCCGATATCACCGAATTCCTTTCGCTGTTTCTCGTTCCCGAAGAACAGCTCAGCCAGTGGTTGCATTTCGCCAACAGCGTCTTTAACCGTCTGGAAGATCTGCCGGTCCCCACGCTCTCTGCGGTTAACGGCTATGCGTTAGGTGGCGGCTGCGAATGCGTACTGGCGACCGATTACCGCCTGGCGACGCCGGATCTGCGTATCGGTCTACCAGAAACAAAGCTGGGCATCATGCCAGGCTTTGGCGGTTCCGTACGTATGCCGCGCATGTTAGGCGCGGACAGCGCACTGGAGATCATTGCTGCCGGTAAAGACGTTGGTGCTGAACAGGCGCTGAAAATCGGTCTGGTCGATGGCGTCGTGAAAGCGGAAAAACTGATTGAAGGCGCAAAAGCAGTTTTACGTCAGGCCATCAGCGGCGATCTGGACTGGAAAGCGAAGCGTCAGCCGAAGCTGGAACCGCTGAAGCTCAGCAAAATTGAAGCTGCCATGAGCTTTACCATTGCCAAAGGCATGGTCGCGCAAACGGCAGGCAAACATTACCCGGCCCCGATGACTGCAGTGAAAACCATTGAAGCCGCCGCGCGTTTTGGCCGTGAAGAAGCGCTTAATCTGGAAAACAAAAGTTTTGTTCCGCTGGCGCACACCAATGAAGCCCGCGCGTTGGTCGGTATCTTCCTTAACGACCAATATGTGAAAGGCAAAGCGAAGAAGCTGACCAAAGACGTTGAGACGCCAAAACAGGCTGCTGTGCTGGGCGCAGGCATTATGGGCGGCGGTATCGCGTATCAGTCGGCGTGGAAAGGCGTGCCGGTTATCATGAAAGATATCAACGACAAATCCCTGACCCTCGGAATGACCGAAGCGGCTAAGCTGCTGAACAAACAGCTTGAGCGCGGCAAAATTGACGGTCTGAAGATGGCGGGCGTGATTTCGACCATTCACCCTACGCTGGACTATGCCGGTTTTGATCGCGTGGACGTCGTGGTCGAAGCCGTGGTTGAAAACCCGAAAGTCAAAAAAGCGGTGCTGTCCGAAACGGAAGACAAGGTTCGCCCGGATACCGTGCTGGCCTCTAACACCTCCACCATTCCCATCAGTGAACTGGCAAGCGTGCTGAAACGCCCGGAAAATTTCTGCGGGATGCATTTCTTTAACCCGGTTCACCGGATGCCGCTGGTTGAGATCATTCGTGGCGAGAAAAGCGCCGATGAAACCATCGCGAAAGTAGTCGCCTGGGCAAGCAAAATGGGCAAAACACCGATTGTGGTGAACGACTGCCCTGGCTTCTTTGTAAACCGCGTACTGTTCCCTTACTTCGCGGGATTCAGCCAGTTGCTGCGCGACGGAGCGGACTTCCGCAAAGTTGACAAGGTCATGGAAAAACAGTTCGGCTGGCCGATGGGCCCGGCATACCTGCTTGATGTTGTCGGCATTGATACAGCGCATCACGCGCAGGCCGTGATGTCCGCAGGCTTCCCGCAGCGGATGCAAAAAGATTATCGCGACGCGATCGATGCGCTGTTTGACGCCAGTCGTTTTGGTCAGAAAAACGGTCTGGGCTTCTGGCGCTATAAAGAAGACAACAAAGGTAAGCCGAAGAAAGAAGAGGATGCCACCGTTGATGACCTGCTGGCTGACGTCAGTAACGCGAAGCGTGATTTCAGCGAAGACGAAATTATCGCCCGTATGATGATCCCGATGGTCAACGAAGTGGTGCGCTGTCTCGAAGAAGGCATTATCGCCAGTCCGGCAGAGGCCGATATGGCACTGGTTTACGGTCTGGGCTTCCCTCCGTTCCACGGCGGCGCGTTCCGCTGGCTGGATACGCTCGGCAGCGCGAAGTATCTCGATATGGCGCAACAGTATCAGCACCTCGGTCCGTTATACGACGTTCCGGAAGGTCTGCGTAATAAAGCGCGTCATAACGAACCGTATTATCCCCCGGTTGAGCCTGCCCGTCCGGTCGGCGACCTGAAAACGGCTTAAGGAGTCACAATGGAACAGGTTGTAATTGTTGATGCGATCCGTACCCCGATGGGCCGTTCGAAAGGGGGCGCGTTTCGCAACGTGCGTGCGGAAGATCTCTCCGCACATTTGATGCGTAGTCTTCTGGCGCGTAATCCGGCGCTTGAAGCGGCGGCGCTTGATGACATCTACTGGGGTTGCGTGCAGCAGACGCTGGAGCAGGGCTTTAACATCGCCCGTAACGCGGCGCTGCTGGCGGAAGTTCCACACTCCGTTCCGGCGGTGACCGTCAACCGTCTGTGCGGCTCTTCCATGCAGGCATTGCATGACGCCGCACGAATGATTATGACCGGTGATGCACAGGCCTGTCTGGTGGGTGGCGTGGAGCATATGGGCCATGTGCCGATGAGCCACGGCGTCGATTTTCACCCAGGTCTGAGCCGTAACGTCGCCAAAGCGGCGGGCATGATGGGACTAACGGCGGAGATGCTCTCACGCATGCACGGCATCAGCCGTGAAATGCAGGATGCCTTTGCCGCACGTTCACACGCCCGCGCCTGGGCCGCCACGCAGTCCGGCGCGTTTAAGAACGAAATTATCCCAACCGGTGGGCATGACGCCGATGGCGTGCTGAAGCAGTTTAACTACGACGAAGTGATCCGTCCGGAAACCACGGTTGAAGCGTTATCTACCCTGCGTCCGGCGTTTGACCCGGTCAGCGGCACGGTCACCGCAGGAACCTCTTCTGCACTCTCCGATGGTGCCGCCGCCATGCTGGTGATGAGCGCGAGTCGTGCACGCGAGTTAGGTCTGAAACCACGCGCCCGCGTGCGCTCAATGGCGGTGGTCGGTTGTGATCCTTCCATCATGGGATACGGTCCGGTTCCGGCGTCGAAACTGGCGCTGAAAAAAGCGGGGCTTTCGGCCAGTGATATCGGTTTGTTTGAGATGAACGAAGCGTTTGCTGCGCAGATCCTGCCGTGTATTAAAGATCTGGGGTTAATGGAGCAGATTGACGAGAAGATCAACCTTAACGGCGGCGCGATCGCGCTCGGTCACCCGTTGGGTTGTTCTGGCGCGCGTATCAGCACCACGTTGTTGAACCTGATGGAACGCAAAGATGTCCAGTTCGGCCTGGCGACGATGTGTATTGGGTTGGGTCAGGGTATCGCGACCGTGTTTGAGCGGGTGTAAAGATATTCACTCATTGTCGGCCGGGTAAGCGAAGCGCCCCCGGCTCGATTGCCGGATGGCGACGCTAAAGCATCTCATCCGGCCTACAACGAAAACGTCACGGTATAACCATTTAGTTGCCGTTCTTCCCGCCTGTCAGGGGCGGGTTTTTTCTTCTTCGTTTCTCTTCTTAGATAAATGAGAACGCATCGCCAAACAGACGATCTTCACGTGCGCTGCGCTCATTACAGAACAGGTCACGCGCGATTTTCGCCATCTCAAAACGTCCGGCAATGTAGATGTCATGATCGGCCAGCGTTCCGTGATCCTGCATCACCGCCGTTAAGACCGTCCCTGTACGCCCACGCCAGCCGGCTTCCGGTTGTTCCACCACGGCTTCGACGCGCAGATTGGGATGGTTGACAGAGAGCGCTTCAAGTTCAGAGAGATCGTAGAGATGCTTCTCTTCACGTCCCCCCCAGTAAATCGTGACCTCACGATTGGGATTATGCGCCAGCGCCGTCAGCAGAATGGAACGGGCGTAGGAAAAACCCGTACCACCAGCAATCAGGATCAGCGGACGCTCTTCATCGTCACGCAGCCATGCGTCGCCGTGCGGAATATCTATCGTTATCTCATGATCTTTCAGGATGCGATCCATCACTGCTTTGGCATAGAGATTAATTTCTGACGCGCCAATGTGGAGCTCAATAAAACCCTGCTCATCCGGCGTAGAGGCCATCGAGAACGGACGTTTATCCCGCTCATCCATCACGACCATCAAATATTGACCGGCACGAAAGGAAAATGCCGCGTCGGGTACTAAACGAACACGGTATACGGTATCAGTGATAGCTTCTACCGAGGTCACTTTACAGCTTAAGGTTGTCATGCGCTCCCTCTATGGGTCTGTAGGGCAAAACGAGCGCCTCAGGCGCCTTTACCGTCATTAAAGATGGCCAGTTCATCCCAAATCGCATCAATGCGGGCGGTCACGTCGGGGTCTTTTTTAATTGGACGTCCCCACTCGCGTTGGGTTTCACCTGGCCATTTGTTCGTGGCATCCAGCCCCATTTTTGAACCCAGACCGGAGACCGGCGAGGCAAAATCCAGATAATCAATTGGCGTATTTTCTACCAGCACCGTGTCCCTGGCCGGGTCCATACGGGTGGTAATCGCCCAAATCACATCGTTCCAGTCGCGTGCATTGACGTCATCATCACAGACGATAACAAATTTGGTGTACATAAACTGGCGTAAAAATGACCAGACACCCATCATGACGCGTTTCGCATGCCCCGCGTACTGTTTTTTAATCGTGACGACGGCAAGGCGATAAGAGCACCCTTCCGGCGGCAGGTAAAAATCGACGATTTCCGGGAACTGTTTTTGCAGAATCGGCACAAACACTTCATTTAGCGCAACGCCAAGTACGGCAGGCTCATCCGGCGGACGACCGGTGTAGGTCGAATGGTAAATCGCATCTTCACGCTGGGTAATATGCGTGACGGTAAAGACCGGGAAGCTATCCACTTCATTGTAATACCCCGTATGGTCGCCATACGGGCCTTCCGGCGCCATTTCACCCGGATCGATATACCCTTCCAACACAATTTCCGCACTGGCAGGCACTTCAAGATCGTTAGACAGGCATTTAACCACTTCGGTTTTCGTACCGCGCAGCAGACCGGCAAAGGCGTACTCTGAGAGTGTGTCTGGTACCGGCGTCACCGCGCCAAGAATGGTGGCAGGATCGGCGCCTAAGGCGACAGACACCGGGAAACGTTCACCCGGATGCGCCGCACACCACTCCTGATAATCAAGCGCGCCGCCACGATGGGACAGCCAGCGCATGATCAATTTATTTTTGCCAATCAACTGCTGGCGATAAATCCCCAGATTCTGCCGCTCTTTATGCGGGCCACGCGTGACGGTCAGCCCCCAGGTGATGAGCGGCGCGGCATCTTCTGGCCAGCAGGTCATAATGGGAATTCGGTTTAAATCGACGTCATCGCCAGAGATGATTTTTTGCTGACAAGGCGCACCGCGCAGTCGCTTCGTCGGCATATTCAGCACCTGTTTGAACTGCGGCAGTTTATCAAACAGATCGCGGAAGCCCTTCGGCGGCTCCGGTTCTTTCAAAAAGGCCAGTAATTTACCCACTTCCCGCAGCGCAGAGACATCATCCTGCCCCATGCCCATCGCGACACGCTTTGGCGTACCAAACAGGTTACACAACACCGGCATTGAATAGCCTTTGGGGTTTTCAAACAGCAGCGCAGGGCCACCGGCACGTAACGTGCGGTCGGCAATTTCTGTGATTTCCAGATATGGATCCACTTCAAGCGTAATGCGTTTGAGTTCGCCCTGTTGTTCAAGCAGCGTCAGGAAGTCGCGTAAATCGTGATATTTCATGGCGTCCATTGTGGCCTCTTCGTAAGCGCCTCATTATACGGCGTTCATCATCGTGATGCTGTATTTTTGTTAAATTAGCGTGAACTCTGGCAGCCCACCGCCGCCACCGGGATTATAATTAACTTCACGCCTTACATTTGCTATGCTTGCGCCCCGAATAAGCGGATAAGAGCCATTATGCAATCCTGGTATTTACTGTACTGCAAACGCGGGCAACTTCAGCGTGCTCAGGAACACCTCGAAAGACAGGCAGTGAGCTGCCTGACACCGATGATCACCCTGGAAAAAATGGTGCGTGGAAAACGTACTGCAGTCAGCGAACCCCTGTTCCCTAACTATCTGTTCGTGGAATTTGACCCGGAAGTGATTCATACCACGACGATCAATGCCACGCGCGGCGTCAGCCATTTTGTCCGCTTTGGCGCATCACCGGCAATTGTCCCTGCTACGGTGATTCACCAGCTCTCCGTCTATAAGCCAGAAGGCATTGTCGACCCTGAAACGCCTTACCCCGGCGACCGAGTGGTCATCACGGAAGGGGCTTTTGAAGGCCTGCAGGCGATCTTCACTGAACCGGACGGTGAAGCGCGTTCCATGCTGCTGCTCAACCTGTTGAATAAAGAGGTGAAGCAGAGCGTGAAAAACACCGGTTTCCGTAAGCTTTAACGGCGACTTAAAACGACATTCCAAACAGTTTCCTGACGTTCGCATCCGTTGTGGCGGAAAGCCACTGCGGATCGTCTCCGCGCCAGTGGGCGATACGCTCAAGAATATGTGGCAGATATGCCGGTTCGTTACGTCGCGATGCGGGTTTCGGCGAGAGATCGCGCGGCAACAGATACGGCGCATCGGTTTCAATCAGCAACTGTTCGGCCGGAATAAACGGTAGCAATTCGCGCAGTTCCAGCCCACGACGCTCATCACAGACCCAGCCTGTAATGCCGATATGTAATCCTCTGTCGATACAGTCCTGCATTTCTTCACGCGTGCCGGTAAAGCAGTGCAGCACCGCACCCGGGAGTTTGTCCAGCCACGGATCCAGCAGCGTCAGAAATCGTGCATGCGCATCACGACAATGCATAAAAACCGGCATCTGTAACTCAGCAGCGATACGCAACTGCGCATCAAACGCCCGCTCTTGTTCCTGCGGAGTGGAAAAATTACGATTGAAATCAAGGCCACATTCGCCAATCGCCACGACCTCAGGCATTGACGCCAGCGCCACAATCGCCTCCTCTGTGGCAGGCTGCCACTGGCTACTGTCGTGCGGGTGAACACCGGCCGTCGACCAACAGTGAGGATAAATGTGCGCCAGTCGTTGCGCCTGTTGGCTTTCATGCAGGTTTGTTCCGGTGAGAAGCAGGCCCTTCACGCCAGCGGCCTTCGCGCGAGCCACAACCTCATCACGGTCTTTTAAAAACTGCGAGCTGGTTAAATTAACGCCGATATCAAACATGCTTCGCTCCATATGACAACCGCCCTGGCGGGCGGTTGAATTTACTCTTCTGTCTTCTCGGCTTTCTCAGCTTCGGCTTCTGATTCCGCCTCGTTATCTTCATCCCGTGTCTGTCGCTTACCGACATAGAAACGTGAGAAGAAAACGCCGACCTCAAACAGGAAGTACATCGGAATCGCCAGTAACGTCTGCGAAAAAACATCCGGCGGCGTCAGCAACATCCCTACCACAAACGCGCCAACTAACACATAAGGCCGTTTTTTACGCAAATCTTCCGGTGTCGTCACCCCCATCCAGCAAAGCAGCACGATGGCAACGGGCACCTCAAACGAGACCCCGAACGCCATAAACAGCGCCATGACAAAGCTCAGATAGCTGGCAATATCCGTCGAGACCTGCACACCTTCCGGCGCGGTATTGGCAAGGAAGCCAAACGCCAGCGGGAACACGACAAAGTAGGCAAACGCCATGCCGATATAGAACAGTAACGAGCTGGAGATCAGTAACGGTACCACCATGCGGCGTTCATGCTTATACAGCGCTGGCGCGATAAACGCCCAGACCTGATAAAGGATCACCGGTGCTGACAGGATCAGCGACACCATGAAGGTTAATTTGATCGGGGTGAAGAACGGTGATGCGACATCCGTCGCGATCATGGTTGCGCCCTGCGGCAACTGTTTGATAAGCGGCGAGGAAACCAGGTGATAGATGTCATTGGCAAAATAGACCAATGCCAGAAAAATCACGATAACCGCAATAATGCAGTTAAGCAGACGTTTACGCAGCTCAATCAGGTGCGTGATAAGCGGTTGAGTATCTTCTACAGCCATGTTTACGGTTTATCACTCGACGTAGGGGAGGAGCCAGCAACAGGGGCAGCGGTTTTCGGTTCAGCGTCCTTCACGTTGACGGCAGGAGACGTCTCCCCGACAATCTCAGGAGCCTGTTCCGGTGCGCTGGCCTGGACTTCAGCAGTAGCGGGCGTGACCCCTTCATGCTGTTCTTCGTTCCCTTTCACCACCGGGTTATGGATGGTGTGCGCTTCATCGCTCGCTTTTTCGGGCTCGTTCGCGCTATAGGAACGTTTCATTGACTCCGCCGCCTGGCGCAGTTCATCCATTGAGGCTTTCAGCTCGGGAGTCAGATTTTCCAGGCTCGCTTTCTCAACCTTTTTCAGGCTGTCCTGAAACTCCTGGAGCTTAAGCTCCTGGGTCAGTTCATTCTGAACGGTGGTCGCAAGGGATCGCAATGCGCGTACCCAGCCAGCTATCGTTTTGACGGCTACCGGCAATCGCTGCGGCCCCAGTACGACGAGGCCGATAATAAACACCAGTAACAGTTCGCTAAAGCCGATATCAAACACGAATTACACCTGCTCTTTATCGTGGCTTTTCGCGTCTTCTTTTTTCGCCGTTTCTTTAGCAGCGTCTGCCGGTTTGTCAGTAATAGACTTCGCGGTAAAGTCAGCGTCCTGACTGGCTTTATCCTGTTTAGCATCATCATCACTCATGGCTTTTTTGAAGCCTTTGATGGATGCGCCAAGATCGGAACCGATGGAGCCGAGCTTCTTGGTGCCAAACAACAGTACAACGATGACGGCAATGATCACCAACTGCCAAATACTGATACCACCCATACATGTTCCTCTGTGATAGATGATGAATTAATAAGGCCGTAGTATACGTTACCCGGCCTGCCTTGAGCGATGAAAAAATCAGCGAGTTTTGCGCCAGCCGACAATCCAGGCGACCAGACCGCCTGCCATCAACCAGCCGGGCATATAGCCCCATTCAGGACGATTAATCAACAGGAATGTCCCACTCAATAGTAACGTGGCTCCAATTCCCAATAAGTAACGGGATTGGCCCTGACGCACATGATTCTCCTGAAGCTCGCGCGCAATCTTATCAACACTGTGCTGTAAATATTTGCCCTGGCGCAAACTGTCGTACACCAGTTCAGGGAGTTCTGGCATTTTTTCGACCCAGAACGGCGCTTTTTCCTTAAATGCCCTGACCAGCGCCGGAATACCGACCTGATCTTTAATCCATGATTCCAGAAAAGGCTTCGCCGTTTTCCAGAGATCCAACTGCGGATACAGCTGACGTCCTACGCCCTCAACATACAGTAATGTCTTCTGCAACAATACCAGTTGAGGCTGCACTTCCATGTTAAATCGACGCGCCGTATTGAAAAGGTTTAACAAAACGTGACCAAACGAGATTTCTGCTAGCGGTTTCTCGAAGATAGGCTCGCATACGGTACGAATCGCAAACTCAAACTCTTCAACGTTGGTATCCGGCGGAACCCAGCCTGAATCAACATGCAGTTCCGCAACCTTGCGGTAATCACGATTAAAGAACGCGATAAAGTTCTCCGCCAGGTAACGCTTATCTTCCTTGTTTAAGGAGCCGACAATGCCGCAATCAATGCCAATATATTTCGGGTTTTCGGGGTGTTCATAACTGACAAAGATGTTTCCGGGATGCATATCCGCGTGGAAAAAGCTGTCGCGAAACACCTGAGTGAAGAAAACCTGCACGCCGCGCTCCGCCAGCAACTTCATGTTGGTGCCGTTTTTCTCCAGAGTCACCACATCGGAAACCGGGATGCCATAGATGCGTTCCATCACCATCATATTCTCACTGCAGTAGTCAGAATAAACTTCCGGGATGTAGAGCATGGGGCTGTCTTCAAAGTTTCGCCGTAGCTGAATGGCGTTGGCCGATTCGCGCAGCAGGTTCAGCTCATCAATCAGTGTTTTTTCATATTCCCGCACCACTTCCGTCGGGCGCAGACGGCGACCGTCCGGTAGCAAGCGCGGCACCCAGCGGGCAAGACGATAAATCAGTCGTAGATCCGCTTTGATAACCGGCAGGATGTCAGGACGTATGACTTTGATGACGACCTCTTTGCCGTTCGATTTCAGTCTCGCCGTATGCACCTGAGCAATTGACGCCGACGCCAGCGGCTGAATCTCGAATTCATCAAACCAGGCTTCAACGGGCAGTCCGCCCATCGCTTCTTCGATTTGCGCTTTCGCCAGCTTGCCATCGAAGGGGGCGACTTTGTCCTGTAACAACGCCAGTTGATCGGCGATATGCGGAGGGAAGAGATCGCGGCGAGTTGAGAGCATTTGACCAAACTTGATCCACACCGGCCCTAACTCCTGCAGAGCCAGTCTCAGTCGCTCTCCCAATAATTTGTCTTTATGCCGGTTTGGCATCCAGAACAGGCAGTAACGCCATAACCGCAGCGGCAGCGTGATCCGCATTTTGGGGATGAGTTCATCAAGTCCGTAACTTAAAAAAGTGCGAATGATGAAATACAGGCGCCGTACTTCACCTGGCGTCATTTAGCCTCCAGTTTTTCCAGCCGCCGGGTCAGCGCATCGACAGCGCGTTCCACCGCTGCCGTTTCTTCCGCGAACCATGCAACCTCTAACGGTCCGGGTGCCATTCGCCACTCTTCCGTAATGGCTTCGGCAACATAACGTTGCTGACGTTGGATCCCGTGACGGAGAAATTTTGCCCCGCCGCGCAGGGCTTTGCTGATCCCTTCCGCCGCGATGTCGCCGGTATAAGGCGCCAGCAGTTCAGCAGGATCGAATTCCGCCAGGTCGGCAAGGGCAACGAAATTTTGCACAACCTGAATATCACCCTGCACTTCCAGTTCGCCACTGCGAATCAGCGCAGCCAGTTGCTGGCGGTCACGTAATTTTGGCAATACGCTGGCATGAGTGATCACCGTACAATCGGCCTCGCCAGCCCACTCGCCCAGCACGTCAACCTGGCGTTCGCTGAACAGCAGAATTAATGATGTCGAAAAGCCTTTTAGCTCTACACGCAGCACTTTTCCCAGCAGACGCGCTCGCGCCGTTTTCAACGCCGGCGAACGATACAGGAATGAATTAAGCAAACTTTCCATTCCTGCAGTCACTAAGGGTTTAAAAGGCATCCCCGTTCTCCTGTCAGAACTTATAGCCGCGATGTAGCGCAACCACACCCGCTGTCAGGTTGTAATAGTCGACACTTTCGAACCCGGCGTCCTGCATCATCGCTTTCAAGGTGTCCTGATCGGGATGCATACGGATGGATTCCGCCAGATAACGATAGCTATCGGCATCATTGGCGACCATTGAACCGATACGCGGCAGGATATGGAACGAGTAGGCGTCGTACGCTTTGCTCAGTGGCTCGATAATCGGTTTAGAGAATTCCAGCACCAGCAGACGACCACCTGGCTTCAGGACACGGAACATCGAGCGCAGGGCTTTGTCTTTGTCCGTGACGTTACGCAAACCGAAGGAAATAGTGATGCAGTCAAACGTATTGTCCGGGAACGGCAGCGCTTCCGCATTGGCCTGAACATATTCTACGTTGCCAATCACGCCGATATTGCGCAGCTTTTCACGACCCATTTTGAGCATTGAGTCATTGATGTCAGCCAGAATCACCTTGCCGGTCTCCCCGACCAGACGGGAGAATTTAGCCGTCAGATCGCCGGTTCCCCCGGCTAAATCCAGTACTGTCTGACCACGGCGGACGCCGCTACAGTCGATGGTGAAGCGCTTCCACAAACGATGGATGCCAAAAGACATCAAATCATTCATAACATCATATTTTGATGCCACAGAATGAAAAACGTGGGCCACCATGTCCGCTTTATGCTCTTTAGCGACAGTCTGAAAACCAAAGTGCGTCGTTTCTTGTGAATTATCCACCATCTCAGTGCCTGCTCATCAAAAAATTGTTCGAGAAGTGTAACAGATTGGGGCGCATTGCCCTACCCTTCTGCCCGTCCGGGTTACTCCGAACGGACTAATTCGATTGCTGCTTTATCCCGTCATCGTCGGAATAAGATGCATCTTCCTGCTCTTCAGGTACCGATCGCAACCGATACTCTTCATCCTGCGTTGTGGCCTGTTCCGCCAGTTCAGGGTTAATCTCGCGCTTAATTTCTACCCCTAAGCCGCGAAACGCTTCGGCCTGCGCCAGCACGTTGCCGCGCCCCGACGACAGCTTTTTCATCGCCTGACGATAGTTATCCTGCGCTTTGTCCAGACTCTGCCCGATGGAGGACATATCGTCGACAAACAGCCGCATCTTGTCATAGAGCTTACTCGCACGGTCCGCAATCTGTTGCGCATTACGGCTTTGATGTTCGTAACGCCAAAGATTCGCAATGGTTCGCAACGCCACCAGTAATGTCGTGGGACTGACCAGCATAATATTATTTTTAAGCGCTTCAGTAATCAGTTCGGGCTGTCGGTCGAGCGCTAACAGAAACGCGGGCTCCACCGGGATAAACATCAGCACGTAATCCAGCGTGCGCAGCCCCGGAAGCTGCTGGTAGTCCTTACGTCCCAACAGGCGAATATGGTTAC
The DNA here is from genome assembly GCF_002934585.1 of Citrobacter sp. CFNIH10. Classification (NCBI taxonomy): domain Bacteria; kingdom Pseudomonadati; phylum Pseudomonadota; class Gammaproteobacteria; order Enterobacterales; family Enterobacteriaceae; genus Citrobacter; species Citrobacter sp. CFNIH10. The sequence goes on along the minus strand of NZ_CP026216.1, from coordinate 1,435,528 downwards.
GCACCGAAGCAATGTGTTCCTGAAGCGCGCTTTCGCGGGTGTAATCGTCTTCCGCATTAAAATAGCGCTCATAGGCCACCAGCGTCATTTTGGCGTCGATCACCACATCTTTTCCCTGCGGTAAACGTACAATTACGTCGGGCTGCATGCGGGAACGAACGTCATTCTCGATACTGACCTGCGTTTCGTACTCATAACCTTCACGCAGTCCGGATGCTTCCAGCACACGGGTGAGTACGACTTCGCCCCAGTTCCCCTGCGTTTTATTATCGCCTTTTAGTGCACGCGTCAGGTTGACCGCTTCCTGGGCCATTTGTGCATTAAGCTGTTGAAGATTGCGAATTTCATGCGCCAGGGTGTGACGTTCTCGCGCTTCCTGACCAAAGCTGTCCTGAACCTGGCGACGGAAACCGTCCAGTTGTTCACGCAGCGGCGTCAGCAGCCCATTCAGGCTCTGTCGGTTTTGCTCATCAACCCGGCGATTGCTTTGCTCAAAGATTCGGTTTGCCAGGTTTTCAAACTGTTCGCTCAGACGCTGCTCGCTGTTGATCATCTGGCGAATTTTATCTTCCGCATGCTGCTGTGTGGCTTCCATTCGCGTGGTCACTTCACGCAGATCCGCTTCCAGCGAGGTGTTAATGCTGCGCAGGCTACGTAATTCGTTATTGAGCAACTCGCACTCATCACGCCAGTGTTCACTTTGGGCAAGCTGTTGTTTGGCAGCACTTAATGCCGCAACCATCTCTTCACGTTCAGCGAATTGTTCGGCTTTCTGTTGCGCATGCTGATAGCTGGCTATCAGCCAGCCAAGCGCAATGCCCACCAGCGCAATAACCGCATAAATGATGATTGAGATATCCAAAATGCCTCCCGACGCCATACATCACCCGCACAAAATAGAATTGTGCTGTATAAACGTCCAGTTTTAAAGAACTTTCCTGCGAGGCGGTACGCAAATAATCGCGTAAAAGCAAAAGGCCGAACGCGTCGGCCTTGTTTACGGAAGAGAAGAGAATTAGATGAGACGACGTGCCGCTTCCACCACGATTTTCACCGCATGGCTTTCAGTTTGTTTCATCGTCTCCGCATTCGGGATCTCTTGCTGGGTGCGGTTGACGATTACCCCCGCAACCATCCCGGCGCGCAGGCCCTGGCTTGCACACATGGTCAGCAGCGTGGCGGACTCCATTTCGTAGTTCATCACGCCCATTGACTGCCACTCTTCCATGGAGCCTTTGAAACGACGTACTACGCGACCGGAGAAAGTGTCGTAACGTTCCTGGCCTGGGTAGAAGGTGTCAGAAGATGCAGTTACGCCCACGTGAGTTGTGGCACCGATGGATTTTGCCGCTTCAACCAGCGCGGTGGTGCATTCAAAGTCAGCGACTGCCGGATACTCCATCGGCGCAAAGTGCAGGCTCGCACCATCCAGACGAACGGACGCCGTGGTGACCAGAACATCGCCGACATTGATATGCGGCTGAATGGCCCCCGTGGTGCCAATACGCAGGAAAGTACGAATGCCCAACTGAGCCAATTCTTCCACCGCTATAGAAGTTGATGGGCCGCCGATACCGGTCGAGCAGACGATGACGGCTTTACCGTCCAGCTCTGCGCGCCAGGTAGTGAATTCACGGTGAGATGCCAGTTTAACCGGCTTCTCCATCAGCGCGGCGATCTTTTCTACACGTTCCGGATCGCCAGGGACGATAGCCAGCGTAGCCCCTTGTAAATCGTTCTTGGTGAGGCCGAGATGAAAAACGTCAGACCTGGACATATAAAACTCCTCTGTGATTCGGTTTTTGTCAGAAGAAGCAAAAAGACACTTTACCGAAGGACTTAAGATATTTTCGTGACCGCTATCACCATGATGCAATTCATTTGCATGAATTTACCTACAAAAAGTGATCAACATCACATCAATAGCCCAACTTTCTCTTTCTTTGCACAAAAAGCGAGCCGTTTGAGGCAGTGTGAATGGTTAAAGGCTGTCTATAGTTAATAGTGCGCTATTTTTCTAAGGGTACGGAGAATACCATGACATCAACACCACAAACCGGTTTTGCACCTGCAGCATCCCCTATTGCCTCTACCTCAGTGCATACCCCGGACGACGCCATCGTCGCGGGTTTTACGTCAATCCCTTCTCAGGGGGACGAGATGCCGGCGTTTCACGCCCGGCCGAAAAAGAGCAATGGCCCACTGCCTGTGGTCATTGTAGTGCAGGAAATCTTTGGCGTGCATGAACATATCCGCGACATCTGCCGTCGTCTGGCGCTGGACGGCTATTTGGCTATCGCGCCAGAACTCTACTTCCGCGAAGGCGATCCCAATGATTTCGCCGATATTCCCACGCTATTGAGCGGTCTGGTGGCGAAAGTGCCGGATTCTCAGGTTCTGGCCGATCTGGATCACGTCGCCAGTTGGGCGTCCCGCAACGGTGGCGATGTTCATCGTCTGATGATCACTGGCTTTTGTTGGGGCGGACGTATTACGTGGCTGTACGCGGCGCATAACCCGCAACTGAAAGCCGCTGTAGCCTGGTATGGGAAGTTGGTTGGCGATAAGTCGTTGAATTCGCCGAAACATCCTGTCGATGTGGCGACCGATCTGAACGCCCCGGTGCTGGGTCTGTACGGCGGTCAGGATAACAGTATTTCACAGGAGAGCGTGGAGACCATGCGCCAGGCCTTACGCGCCGCTAACGCCAATACGGAGATTGTTGTCTATCCTGATGCCGGTCATGCCTTCAATGCCGACTACCGCTCGAGCTATCACGAAGAATCTGCCAAAGACGGCTGGCAAAGAATGCTGGCGTGGTTTGCACAGTACGGAAGTAAGAAATAACGCAGGTCTGAACCGCCCCCCGACAACAGGCCCGGTGGCGACTTCGCCTTACCGGGCCCAGGAAGATCACGCCTGACGCAGATTCTGCGCGGCTTTCACCATGTTCGCCAGCGCGGCGCGGGTTTCCGGCCAACCGCGGGTTTTCAGGCCACAGTCCGGGTTCACCCACAGGCGTTCAGCCGGGATACGTTGTGCCGCTTTTTGCAACAGCGCCTCAATCCACTCTACGCTCGGGACATTCGGCGAGTGAATGTCATACACGCCCGGTCCGATTTCGTTCGGATAGTCGAACTCTTCGAACGACTCCAGAAGCTCCATGTCGGAACGTGAGGTCTCAATGGTGATCACGTCAGCATCCAGCGCGGCAATAGAATCCATGATGTTGTTAAACTCGCAGTAACACATGTGGGTGTGGATCTGGGTATCATCTTTCGCCACCGCCGCGTTGATACGGAACGCTTCCACGCCCCACGCCAGATAAGCCGCCCAGTCGCTACGACGCAACGGCAGCCCTTCGCGTAGTGCGGGTTCATCAATCTGAATGATGCCAATGCCTGCCGCTTCCAGATCCGCCACCTCATCACGCAGTGCCAGCGCGATCTGTTTGGCGATGGTTTCGCGGGTGACGTCTTCACGCGGGAAGGACCAGCAGAGAATGGTCACCGGGCCGGTCAGCATGCCTTTTACCGGTTTGTCAGTCAGCGACTGAGCATACTTCGCCCATTCTACGGTGATCGCTTCCGGACGGCTGACGTCGCCGATCACCACCGGCGGTTTCACGCAGCGAGAGCCGTAACTCTGCACCCAGCCATTCTGGGTGAAAACAAAACCATCGAGGTGCTCACCGAAATATTCCACCATGTCGTTACGCTCGGCTTCACCGTGGACCAGCACGTCCAGGCCTAAGCGTTCCTGCTCAACAATCGCCTGCTTAATATGCTCCGCGATGCCAGTGCGATAGTTGTTAGCATCAAGCTGCCCTTTTTTGAAGTCCAGACGCAGGCCGCGGATTTCAGTAGTCTGCGGGAAAGAACCGATAGTGGTCGTCGGCCATGCAGGCAGGTTGAAGCGCGCACGCTGAGCCTCAGCGCGCACTTCGTACGGGTTCGCCCGCTGGCTGTCCTGCGCGGTGATGGCCGCCAGACGTTTTTCCACTGCTGCATTGTGCACACGGGTCGAGTGGCGACGCGCCTGAATCGGTGCGCTCCATTCGGCGATGGCGGCGGTATCGCCGCTGTTCAGCGCATCGCGCAGCAGCGTCAGTTCACCACACTTTTGCAGGGCGAAGGCAAACCAGCTCTTCACTTCCGCATCCAGACGCGTTTCAACGCTCAGGTCGATCGGGCTGTGCAGCAATGAGCAGGACGAGGCCACCCACAGATCGCGAAGGCCTACGATATCTTTAATCTGGGCATATTTTTCTGTCAGATCGGCACGCCAGACGTTGCGTCCATTGACCAGACCGGCAGACAGCAGCCAGTCAGTCGGCAGGCGTTTGTGCAGCGCTGTCACGTCATCTTTACCGTGGACCAGGTCAACGTGGAGTCCTTGTACCGGCAGCGCGGCAATGGTATCAAGGTTAGGCGTCACACCTTCAAAGTAGGTGGTCAGCAGCAGTTTCACCTGCCCGGAAAGCGCATCGTAGGCCGGTTTGAAGGCGTTCAGCCACGTCTGCGGCAGTTCCAGCACCAGCGCGGGTTCGTCGATCTGCACCCACTCGATGCCGCGTTTTGCCAGTTCCGCCAGCACCTGCTGGTAAACCGGCAGAATGTCTTTCAGCAGGCTCAGGCGATCGAACGACTCGCCCTTTACTTTGCCCAGCCACAGGTAAGTGACCGGGCCGAGCAGCACAGGTTTCACCTTGTGACCCAGCGCCAGCGCTTCGTCTACTTCATCCAGCAGTTGTGTCCAGGTCAGTTTGAACTGCTGACCCTTAACGAACTCCGGCACCATATAGTGATAGTTGGTGTTAAACCATTTGGTCATTTCTGCCGCCGCAGCCGGTTCGCCGGTCGGCGCACGACCGCGACCAATGCGGAACAGGGTGTCGATATCGACGGAACCATCTTTGTTCTGATGACGCGCCGGGACGTTACCGAGCAGCAGGCTGGTGGTCAGAACATGGTCGTACCAGGCAAAATCGCCGACCGGCAGTAGATCGATACCTGCCTGCTTTTGCTGATCCCAGTGACGCGCCCGCAGTTCGCGGCCCACCGCCAGCAGTTCTTCACGGGTCACATTACCCGCCCAGTAGCCCTCTTGCGCTTTTTTCAGCTCGCGACGCAGGCCAACACGAGGGAAACCGAGGGTGTGATTCAGTATTGTCATTTTACTTCCTCTAATTATATGTAAATCCTATGGATTTTTAATTCAGGGAAGGTGGCAAGTTTGCTCATCCCCGGGAGCTTACATCAGTAAGTAACCAGGGCGGGGAAACGCAGCCAACGCACCATAAATTTAAAATACGAAGGATTTTGGACGTCTGGATGTTTACACATCCATATTTGACAGTTACTGTATATTCCTCAAGCGCAATTTGTTCATGCCGAAGTGAAGGACTTTCATGATCGAGATTAAACACCTGAAAACGCTCCAGGCGTTGCGGAATACCGGGTCACTGGCAGCCGCCGCGGCGACGCTGCATCAGACCCAATCCGCCCTGTCTCACCAGTTCAGCGATCTGGAACAGCGCCTTGGCTTTCGGCTATTCATACGTAAAAGTCAGCCGCTGCGTTTCACCCCACAGGGTGAGATCCTGTTGCAACTGGCCAGTCAGGTTCTGCCACAAATTAACCGCGCGTTGCAGGCCTGCAACGAACCACAACAAACCCGTCTGCGTATCGCCATTGAGTGCCATAGCTGTATTCAGTGGTTGACCCCGGCGCTGGAAAACTTCCGCGCCAAATGGCCGCAGGTGGAGATGGATTTTAAATCCGGCGTGACGTTTGACCCCCAACCGGCGCTCCAGCAGGACGAGCTCGATCTGGTGATGACCTCTGACATTCTGCCGCGCAGCGGGCTGCATTATTCTCCGATGTTTGATTTTGAAGTTCGCCTGGTGCTGGCACCCGAGCATCCGCTGACCAGCAAAACGCAGATCACCCCGGAAGATTTAGCCAGCGAAACGCTGCTGATCTATCCGGTACAACGCAGTCGACTGGACGTCTGGCGTCATTTTCTTCAGCCCGCAGGGGTCAGCCCGTCACTGAAAAGCGTGGATAATACTCTGCTGTTGATTCAGATGGTGGCGGCAAACATGGGCATTGCTGCCCTGCCGCACTGGGTCGTGGAGAGTTTTGAACGCCAGGGCCTGGTGGTGACCAGAACCCTGGGAGAGGGCTTATGGAGCCGCCTGTACGCCGCCGTGCGTGATGGCGAGCAGCGCCAGCCGGTGACTGAGGCGTTTATTCGATCGGCGCGCAATCACGCCTGCGATCATCTGCCGTTTGTTCGGAGCGCGGAGCGACCCACTTTCGATGCACCCACAGTGAAGCCAGTATCACCATCGCACCCGTAATAAAACTTGGCCAGTGGGGCTGTTGGTGCCAGATAGCCAGGTTGACCAGCAGCCCTGCGGGCACATGCATATTGTTCATAATACCCAGCGTCCCCGCATCAACCTGTGTCGCGCCGTAGTTCCACATAAAGTAGCCGATGCCTGAAGCGGCCACGCCCAGGAACACCAGAATTCCCCACTGGAGCGTGGTTTCCGGCATTTTCTGCGCATTGCCCAACATGAACCAGGCAACTACCGCCACCAGAAACGCGCCGATGTAAAACCATGCAAAGGCGTTATGCTGGGGCATCGGGCGCGTCTCCATCAGGCGTTTATAGCCCACCATCCCGATGGCAAAACTGATGTTGGAAAGCTGTACCAGCAGCAGACCAGTCCAGAAGTGATCGGTCACCTGGTCATAACGAATAATCCCTGCGCCAATCACCGCCAGCAGCGCGCTAAACGCATACCCCCAGCGCAGCCGCCGTTTACTCATCAGATCGTAAATCAGCGTGATATAGAGCGGCGTCAACACGGTAAACAGCAGCAGTTCAGAGACAGTCAGATAGAGATAAGCGTGGAAACTCAGCATATACATGATGCCAAGCTGCATGGCTCCCACCAGCATATAAAGCCCGATAGTTTTCAGGCTGTGCCCGCGCGTACGCAGGAAAGGCAGGAATACCAGCGCCGCCAGACCGACCCGAACCAACACGGCAAAGTAGCTATCGACGTGCCCGGCAAGGTATTCCCCGAACAGGCTGAAGGAGAAAGCCCACAGGATCGTGGTAATGATCAGTAACGCCACAATGGATATCTCGTAGAATATGGAGTATCCATTGTAGCGGAGAGTTAAGTTGACAACTGATTAATTAATCAGCATTCATCTTAGCGTAAGAAGAGATCGCGCAGATAATGCGGCACCGCATCGTCGATATTAGAGCCGATCACTTCCAGTTCCGGATGCAGATCCTTCAGGCGTTGATGCGCCCCGGCCATAATGCAGCCTTTGCCTGCCATTGACAGCATTTCAGCGTCGTTCATCCCGTCGCCAAAGGCGATGCAGTCTTTGAGGCTGTAACCCATCGCGTTGGCGACCGCCTCCAGCGCATGGCCTTTCGACACGCCGCCCGCCATCACTTCCAGACAGGTGAGCGTGGAGAAGCTCACGTTCACCCGATCGCCCCAGCGCGCATTAATAGCCTGTTCCAGCGGCAGCAGGACGTCATGAGAATGACTGGTGAAGAACACTTTGCTGACGCCTTCCGGCTCCAGTAAACCCGGTTCAAACAGCGAGTAATGGAACACCGCCTCTTTGAAAAATCGCATTTCATCCGGACGATGGCGGTTCATAAACCATTCGTCATCGCGATAGACGTTAGTGATGATATCCGGGTTCGCGTTCACCACCCCAAACAGATCGCTGGCAATATCGCGGTCCAGATTATGGGTAAACACCAGATTGCCATCCATATCATGCACACGCGCGCCGTTGGAGGTAATCATATAGCACTTAATCTCCAGATTATCGCGAATCTGCCCCACATCGACATGATGTCGACCGGTCGCAAAGACAAAGTTAACGCCGCGTGCGGTCAGCAGCTTCAATGTCTCTTTCGCGTAGGGGGATAGGGTATGGTCGGGAGAAAGCAGTGTGCCATCTAAATCAGACGCAACAATCTGATACATATAAAAATTCAACCTCTGAGCAAAGCGGTTTCCGCTGATGAGTTATGCTTGTTGAAAAAATCAACGATAGCCTGAAGCGCAACTGAGCGCATAGCGTCCTTTTCAAAAAGGATCTCATGGTAAGCGCCTTTAATGACCAGCGGATGCCCCCCTTCGACAGGATGGCCCGCTGCGGCGCGGAGTTCACAAAAACGTTCGTGCATGCGGTTATCCACCACACGCTCTTCTTCAGCCTGAATCAGCAGAGTTGGCGTGGCGTCATCGCCCGCGCCTGCCAGCACCTGTTCAGCCGCCAGGATGCCTTCCCGTACCCAGTGAAAGGTTGGGCCGCCGACGCGCAGCTGCGGCTCATCGGCATAAAAACGTAAATTACGCCGATAGCGTTGTCGACTGTGCGTTAATAAATTCATGCCAAAGGGCAATGCCCGCCAGCGTCCGGTGCCGATCGCATACCCTTCCCGGATACGCTGATGACCTTCGGCCCAGTCGAGGATATGGCGTACCATCCAGTCCGGCAAACGCATCACAATACCAAACATTGGCGCGCAGAGCGCGATCGCATCGCACTGATGCGGATGGCGCTGCAAAAACAGCGTCGCAATCGCCCCGCCCATCGAGTGTGCCAGAATATAACGTTTACGCCACGGTCCCGGCTGCACTTCTTGTCCCCAGAACGCCGATAAATCATCAACATAGTCGTTGAAATTGTCGACATGTCCGCGATTAGGATCCGATAGCATACGCCCGGAACGCCCCTGACCGCGATGGTCAATAATGAGGACATCAAAGCCCAGATGAAACAGGTCATACGCCAGCTCAGCGTACTTTACATAGCTTTCAATTCGCCCCGGACAGATGACAATGACACGATCGTTATGCGCTGCGCGAAACCGGACAAACCGCACCGGCACACGACCGACGCCGGTCAATTCCGCTTCCTCACGCTGACGCCAGAAGTCTGTCAGCGGCCCCATGGAAAAAGCCGCAAACGCGTTTTCTCTCGTTTCCCAGTCTTTTTGCTGCTGAAACATCGGGTATCCAGCCTCGTTTACCAGGTAAAAATCGTTTTTTTAATCATGTCTGACACAACACCGCAACAGTAGCGTATTGTGGCATATACCCGTCATACTTCAAGCTGCAGATGCGTTGGCTTTCCTCGCTCATCCCCGTCATGTACTCCCTGTACGCGCCTGGGATTTCGCTGCGTCGCCGCCTTTGTGCAACTCGAATTATTTAGTGTATTTAAAGTGCAATCAGGGAGTTTCTCATGACTTTTGAATGGTGGTTCGCCTACCTGCTGACATCCATAATTTTGAGCCTTTCGCCCGGTTCCGGCGCCATCAATACCATGACAACTTCCCTTAATCACGGCTATCGCGGCGCAGTGGCGTCAATTGCCGGGTTACAGGCCGGACTGGGCATTCATATCGTGCTGGTCGGCGTCGGTCTGGGCACGCTGTTTTCACGCTCCGTCATCGCCTTTGAGGTGCTGAAATGGGCGGGCGCGGCCTATCTGATTTGGTTAGGCATCCAGCAATGGCGCGCCGCCGGTGCGATTGATCTGAATGCTATGGCCCAGACCCAGTCGCGCGGTCGCCTGTTTAAACGCGCCGTATTCGTGAACCTGACAAACCCTAAAAGCATCGTCTTCCTGGCGGCCCTTTTCCCACAGTTCGTGATGCCAAAAGAACCCCAACTGATGCAGTACATCGTGCTCGGTGTAACCACTATTGCAGTCGACATCGTGGTGATGATCGGCTACGCCACGCTGGCGCAGCGTATCGCGTTGTGGATCAAAGGACCGAAACAGATGAAAGCGTTGAATAAAGTTTTCGGTTCGCTGTTTATGCTGGTGGGTGCACTGCTGGCGTCGGCGCGCCACGCCTGACCGGTTGCCGGATAGCAACTGGCACGTATCCGGCACAAAGACTTAGCGCGAAATGATCAGATGGATACCGAACCCCGCGAACAACGCCCCGGCAAAACCGTCGATCCATTTCGCCATACGCTGGTAGCCACGACGCATTTTCGGCAGCGCAAACAGGCTGGCAACCACGGTAAACCACGCGAAAGTCTCAACGATAATCAGCACGAAAATCCCCCAACGCGCGGCAGTACCGACGCTGTCGCCGACAAACAGAGAAAAGACCGAACCGAAGTAGATGATGGCTTTCGGGTTAGCCAGGTTCGTCAGTAACCCTTTCAGGAAACTGCGACCGCTTTGCGCCAGCTCAACCTGCGGCGTGGGTGCCGCGACATCCTGCTTTTTCAACGCGCCACGCAGCATCTGGTAGCCCATCCAGCACAGATACAGGCCGCCGCCGACCATGATAATAGTGTGTAACCAGGCCATTTTTTCAATGATCAGATGCAGGCCGAGCAGCGCGATGCCCGCCCAGACCATGACGCCACAGGTAATGCCCAGCACGCCCATCATCGCTTCTTTGCGCGAGCGGCTGACCGCCGTCTGCGAGACAAAAAAGAAATCCGGCCCTGGGCTCATCAGTGCCACAATGTGCACCATCGCCACGGTGAGAAATAACATTAACATGATGAAAATACTCGCGGGGGAAACAGTTCAGTGAGTCACCATCCTGGCACTTTTTTGCCCGGCTGACTACTCTTCGTCGTCACCATCAACGTGCGCGCGGATCAACGCCATAAACGCTTTACCGAAGCGTTCCAGTTTGCGCATTCCCACCCCGTTGACGCTGAGCATTTCGCTCGCGGAAACCGGCATCTGTTCCGCCATCTCAATCAGCGTGGCGTCGTTGAAGACGACGTACGGCGGGATATTCTCTTCATCAGCAATAGCTTTACGCAGCTTGCGCAGTTTGGCGAACAGTTTGCGATCGTAATTGCCGCCGAAAGATTTCTGCATGACGCGCGGTTTCAGGGCGACAATACGCGGCACTGCGAGTTGCAGGGTGACCTCGCCGCGCAGCAGCGGACGTGAAGCATCGGTGAGCTGTAGCGCGGAATGCTGGGCGATATTTTGCGTAACGAAGCCCAGGTGAATCAACTGGCGGATCACGCTCACCCAGTGCTCGTGACTCTGTTCGCGCCCCATACCGTACACCTTGAGCTTGTCGTGGCCGAGTTCGCGAATACGCTGGCTGTTAGCCCCGCGTATCACTTCCACCACGTAACCCATCCCAAAACGCTGGTTTACCCGACCAATGGTCGAGAGCGCAATCTGTGCGTCCTTCACGCCATCATACTGTTTTGGCGGATCAAGACAGATATCGCAGTTGCCGCACGGTTCCTGACGCCCTTCACCGAAGTAGTTAAGCAGCACCAGACGACGACAGGTTTGCGCCTCGGCAAACGCGCCCATCGCGTTCAACTTGTGCCGTTCGATATCCTGTAGCTGTCCCTGCGGTTTTTCTTCCAGGCAGCGGCGCAGCCACGCCATATCCGCCGGATCGTAAAACAGCATCGCCTCCGCGGGCAGGCCGTCTCGCCCGGCACGACCGGTCTCCTGGTAGTAGGACTCAATGTTGCGGGGAATATCGAAATGCACCACAAAACGCACGTTAGGTTTGTTGATGCCCATGCCAAAAGCGACGGTCGCCACCACGATTTGCAGGTCGTCGCGCTGGAATTTCTCCTGCACGTCGGCGCGGATGTGATTTTCCAGCCCTGCATGGTATGCCGCGGCGCTAATGCCCCGGCTTTGCAGACGCGCGGCGGTGTCCTCCACTTTCGCACGACTGTTACAGTAAATAATCCCGGATTTACCACGCTGTTCCTGCACGTAACGCATCAGTTGATCGAGCGGTTTAAACTTCTCCATCAGCATGTAGCGAATGTTCGGACGGTCAAAACTGCTGATCTGGATTAAGGGATCGTTCAGTCCCAGCAGACGAACAATATCCAGCCGTGTGGTTTCATCAGCGGTCGCGGTCAGCGCGACAAATGGCAGTGTGGGAAAACGCTGTCTGAGCTGGCCGAGTGCGGCATATTCCGGGCGGAAATCATGTCCCCACTGCGAGATACAGTGCGCTTCGTCCACGGCCAGTAACACCGGATTCCAGTGCGCCAGGTGCTCAAGGAAGTTATCCAGCATCAGGCGTTCAGGAGCGATATACAGCAGACGGATTTGTCCGGTACGACACCCCGTCATCACTTCAAGCTGCTGCTCGCGGGTTTGCGTCGAATTCAGACAAGCGGCCGCCACGCCGTTCGCCAGCAGTTGGTCGACCTGATCTTTCATCAGGGAGATCAGCGGCGAAACCACCACGGTCAGGCCGTTGAGCAGTAAGGCAGGGATTTGATAGCAGAGGGATTTTCCGCCCCCGGTCGGCATCACGACCAGGCAGTCGCGCCCCGAAACGACGGTGTCGATGATCGCTTCCTGACCCGGGCGAAACTGCTGGTAGCCAAAGGTTTCTTGCAAAACCTGCTTAGCTCCAGATTCCAGATTCAACACTTCCGCCTGCGCCACATTAACCCCGTTCGCTTAAATCAAAACAGGCGCTATTTTCAGCGCCTGAGGGAGAAACTGCAATGTTTAAAACACAATCATCGATCAGAAGATATCGTTGAGCATCACACCCACACCGACGCGCGTCTGATTAAAGTTATAGTCGATCAGCGATTCGCCATACCCGCTATATACCTGGGTATAGAGACGAATATGCTTCGTCATCGGATAACTCAGCCCCAGCTCCGCGCCGCCGTAACCGGTATTCCAGTTGTACTGGCCCTTCGCGCTCAGGACCGCATCGCCCAGGTGATAGCCGACCTTAAGCTGATAATAGCCCATGTATTTGGTGATATCTGGATTATCGTCGGTACTGCCGATGACGTACCACGGTTTAACCTCTACCAGCCAGTTGCCATTTTCCGCCATCAGACGCGTGTAAAGACGGTTCCAGCTACGTGATGTCGGATCGGAACGCCCGTTCGAATCATGGTTGTACCCCATTTCCACGTCGCGCAGCGTCCATCCGGCAACGCGGTAATCGGTAGCAAAACCCAGGAACAGCTGCGGTTCATAGTTGGTTTCACGAAATGGTGACGACTCTTTTGTATTGGATAACTGCCACCAGGACTTCTGCGTATAAGAGGCGCCCAGAACCGAATTCGGCCCCATAATCCCACGCCAGATCGGAAACGCCAGGCTCAGCTGGAACTTCACTTCATCTTTGCGGGCATTTTCGGACCAGTTGTAGGAACTGATCGCTTCTTTGTTCATGTCGCTGGTATTGGTGTAGATCAGATAGTTCGTATCGTAGGGATAGAGCGTAAAAGGATTATCATGCTCCTGCAGCATATTGGCGATAATACTGCCCCGCACCGCCGGTGCATCATGAACCTCTTTCACCGTCGCCTCTTGCGCATACGCCGCCAGCGGCAGCAGTGCTGCTGGTAGCAACCAAGCCAGAATCGCCCGCATTCTTGTTGTTCTCCTGAACGAAAGATTTTTGATTTGTCTATTATTCTGCCAACCATTTTACATATTTACACACATCCTCGTTAGTTATCCCGTCTTAAAGTGGAAAACAACATTTAAGAAGCATAACATCAACATTTCATTAACCAATGGAGTGTTGGAATCGTATGTCTGCCGTACTGACTGCTGAACAAGTCCTGAAGCTTGTGGGCGAAATGTTTGTCTACCACATGCCGTTCAACCGGGCGCTGGGCCTGGAACTGGAACGCTATGAGAAAGAGTTTGCCCAACTGGCGTTTAATAATCAGCCGATGATGGTGGGAAACTGGGCGCAAAGCATACTGCATGGCGGGGTGATCGCCTCTGCGCTGGACGTGGCTGCCGGGCTGGTGTGTGTCGGCAGTACTCTGACGCGCCATGAAACCATCAGTGAAGACGAACTGCGCCAGCGGCTGTCTCGCATGGGGACCATCGATCTGCGCGTAGACTACCTGCGTCCGGGTCGGGGCAATCGCTTTACCGCCACCAGCAGTCTGCTGCGCGCCGGGAATAAAGTCGCCGTCGCACGTGTGGAATTACACAACGAAGAGCAGCTTTATATTGCCAGCGCCACCGCCACTTATATGGTGGGGTAAAAACAGGTAAACTGTTGTTACATTTCAGACATGAGTTTTCCCGATGGATGCAAAACAAACGCGGCTGGGCGTGTTATTCGCGCTTGCCGCCTATTTTATTTGGGGGATCGCTCCGGCGTACTTCAAGCTAATTTATTATGTTCCCGCAGATGAAATCCTGACCCATCGCGTGATCTGGTCGTTTTTCTTTATGGTGGCGCTGATCAGCATTAGCCGACAGTGGTCGAGCGTAAAAGCGCTGCTGAAAACACCGAAAAAGATCTTCCTGTTGGCGCTCTCGGCGGTACTCGTGGGGGGCAACTGGCTGTTGTTTATCTGGGCGGTAAACAACCACCATATGCTGGAAGCCAGCCTGGGTTATTTTATCAACCCGCTGGTGAACATTGTGCTGGGAATGCTTTTCCTCGGTGAACGCTTCCGTCGGATGCAGTGGCTGGCGGTAATTCTGGCGACCTGTGGCGTTCTGGTGCAGCTCTGGACCTTCGGTTCACTACCCGTCATCGCGCTGGGACTGGCGTTCAGCTTTGCCTTTTACGGTCTGGTACGCAAAAAAATCGCCGTTGAAGCGCAAACCGGGATGCTGGTGGAAACTTTGTGGCTGTTGCCTGTTGCCGCCATCTACCTGTTCGGTATCGCCGACAGCTCAACCAGCCATATGGGGCAGAACCCGATGTCGCTCAACCTGCTGCTGATTGCCGCCGGGGTGGTGACCACGGTTCCGCTGCTGTGCTTTACCGGTGCGGCGACGCGCCTGCGCCTTTCTACGCTGGGTTTCTTCCAGTACATCGGCCCGACGCTGATGTTCCTGCTGGCCGTCACGTTCTACGGTGAAGTGCCGGGCGCGGATAAAATGGTGACATTTGCCTTTATCTGGGTCGCGCTGGCGATCTTCGTGACGGATGCGATTTATACGCAGAGACGGGGACGTCGGAGTTAGGGGGGTTGCCGGATGGCGGCTGTGCCTTATCCGGCCTATGATGATGTACTTTCTGTAAGCCGGATAAGCGAAGCGCCATCCGGCATAACCATTACAGCCAGTTCTTCCGTTTAAAGTACAGATACGGTGCCAGACCGGCGAGCAGCATAAAGATAATCGCGCCCGGGTAGCCAAAGCTCCACTTCAGTTCAGGCATAAACTCAAAGTTCATCCCATAGCTGGAGGCCACCAGCGTCGGCGGCAGGAAAACCACGGAAACCACCGAGAAGATCTTGATGATGCGGTTCTGCTCGATGTTGATAAAGCCCATCGCCGCCTGCATCAGGAAGTTCACTTTCTGGAACAGGGATTCATTGTGCGGCAGCAGGGATTCGATATCTCGCAGGATCTCGCGCGCCTGTTCCAGTTGTCCGCCCGGTAAACGCGCCTTGCGGACCAGGAAGTTCAGCGCACGCTGGGTATCCATCAGACACAGGCGGACTTTCCAGCCGATATCTTCCAGTTCTGCCAGCGTCGAGAGGGCTTCATCGTACTCATCGCCCTGGTGCCCTTCCATAATCACCCGACTCAGCTCTTCCAGATCGCTGTAGATGTTTTCGATTTCATCCGCCAGCTGTTCGATTTTGGTTTCGAACAGATCCAGCAGCAGTTCATAGGCGTTACCGTCAACCATGGCCTGGCTGCGGGCGCGCATACGATACAAACGAAACGCGGGCAGCTCACGTTCACGCAGGGTAAACAGGCGGCCATCGCGGATGGTGAATGCCACGGTGGAGTTACCCGCGTGGTCTTCTGCATCTTCGAAGAAGAAAAAGGAGTGGATGTGCAGACCGTCTTCGTCTTCGAAGAAACGGGCGGATGCTTCGATGTCTTCCAGTTCAGGACGGGTCGCCAGGCTCTGGCCCAGCTCAGATTGTACGCGCAGTCGCTCGTCGTCGTCGGGCTCGACCAGGTCGACCCAGACGGCATCAATCAGGGTTTGTGACTCTTCGACTTCCAGCCGGGTGAGTCGGTTATTTTCCAGTTGAAATGCGCTCAGCATGACCGGGACTCCCAATGCTTAAAAATATCGGACAGTTCGGTGGGCACACAGAAACAAATTGGGTTTCAGACCATTAAACAGCCTGACTCAGCGCGACGGGAAAAAAGAGAAGGTCGCTGACAACCGCTAAGGCTATCAGCAAAAAGGGATAGCCTTAGGAGTTGATCCTGGATGACAGGATAATGAGCCAGTATCTACTGGGTGTGTCCAAGGCGAATGTCCTCTTAGCGTAATCGTGCGCGCATGTTACGCCAGCAAAAATTTGCCGTCAACACGCAACGAAACGCGAAAAAGTAATAATTTCCCCTTATGCAGAAAGGTTAGCAGAGGGGGAAATTAAAGTGATAGTTATCTATAAGTTAGACCGTTTCTAACTTCGCATACGCAGCAACGAGCCATTTAATTCCCTGTCCCTGGAAAGCCACCTGCAACCGGCTGTGTTCGCCGCTGCCCTCCAGATTCACAATGGTGCCCTCGCCGAACTTAGCATGGCGCACACGCTGGCCCAGCTTGTAACCGGTGTCGTTTTCCGCCATCGGCGTCCCCATCCGCTGATGGCTCACCGGACGGCTGATCGTTGCACGCAGACGGACCTCTTCAACGCACGCTTCCGGCAACTCACCGATGAAGCGCGACGGACGGTGATACACCTCTTTGCCATACAAGCGACGCGTTTCGGCATAGGTTAGGGTCAGTTTCTGCATCGCACGGGTCACGCCGACATAGGCCAGACGACGCTCTTCTTCAAGGCGTCCGCCCTCATCCAGTGACATCTGGCTGGGGAACATCCCCTCTTCCATCCCGACGATAAACACCTGCGGGAACTCCAGCCCTTTCGCCGAGTGCAGCGTCATGAGCTGTACCGCATCCTGCCAGGTATCCGCCTGCCCTTCGCCCGCTTCCAGCGCCGCATGGGAGAGAAAGGCCTGCAACGGCATCAGATCTTCGTCTTCGTCGTTGTAGCTGAACTGGCGCGTCGCCGTCACCAGTTCCTCTAAGTTCTCGATGCGGGTCTGACCTTTCTCGCCTTTCTCCTGCTCGTACATCATGCGCAGGCCGGAATCTTTAATCACCCGGTCAGTCTGCACGTGCAGCGGCATATCTGCCGTTTCCTGCGCCAGTGCGTCAATGAGTTCCATAAAGCGTTGCAGCGCACTGGCGGCACGACCGGCCAGCGCTTTTTCCTGCAACAGTTCGCGGCACGCCTGCCACAACGTGAGCTGGCGATCGCGTGACGTCTGGCGCACCACGTCCAGCGTCCGATCGCCAATCCCGCGCGTCGGGGTATTCACCACACGTTCAAAGGCGGCGTCATCATTGCGGTTCGCAATCAGGCGCAGATAAGAGAGTGCATCTTTGATTTCCTGACGCTCGAAGAAGCGCATGCCGCCGTATATGCGGTACGGCATACTGGCCTGTAGCAGCGCCTCTTCCAGCACACGCGACTGGGCGTTACTGCGGTAGAGAATAGCGCACTGTTCCAGCGCGCCACCGTTGTCCTGCCAGGTTTTGATCCGGTTGACGACAAAGCGCGCTTCATCCAGCTCGTTAAACGCGCAGTAGAGTGAAATGGGCTCGCCTTCGACGCCATCGGTCCACAGCTTTTTACCCAGACGCCCATTGTTGTTCTCGATCAGGGCGTTCGCCGCGCTGAGAATATTACTGGTTGAGCGGTAGTTCTGCTCAAGACGGATGGTTTGCGCACCGGGGAAGTCGTTCAGGAAGCGCTGGATGTTCTCTACCTGCGCACCACGCCAGCCGTAGATCGACTGGTCGTCATCGCCCACGATCATCACTTTGCCGGTATCGCCAGCCAGCAGACGGATCCAGGCATACTGGATGTTGTTGGTATCCTGGAATTCGTCCACCAGGATATTCGTGAAACGTTCGCGGTAGTGCTGAAGAATATGCGGTTTGTTGAGCCACAGCTCATGCGCGCGCAGCAGTAGTTCGGCAAAATCCACCAGCCCCGCACGATCGCACGCTTCCTGATAGGCCTGATACACCTTCTGCCAGGTCTGCTCAATCGGGTTACCGAAACTCTGAATATGATGTGGGCGCAGACCTTCGTCTTTCTGTCCGTTGATGTACCACATCGCCTGACGCGCCGGCCACTGCTTCTCGTCGAGGTTCATCGCCTTAATCAGACGCTTGAGCAGACGCAACTGGTCTTCGCTGTCGAGGATCTGAAAATCCTGCGGCAAATTCGCATCCATGTGATGCGCGCGCAACAGTCGGTGCGCCAGACCGTGGAAAGTGCCGACCCACATGCCGCCCTGGCTGGTGCCCATAATCTGGCCGATACGGTGACGCATCTCCGCCGCCGCTTTATTGGTAAAGGTTACCGCCATAATCGAATACGGCGAGTTATTTTCTACCGTCAGCAGCCAGGCGATACGGTGTACCAGTACGCGTGTCTTACCGCTCCCTGCCCCCGCGAGAACCAGCATGTTGCTACGTGGCGCGGCCACCGCTTCGCGCTGTTTATCATTGAGGCTGTCGAGCAGATAAGAAACGTCCATTGGCACCGCCGCATTAAAATAAGTAGGGCGGATAAGCGTCGCGCCATCCGCCAAAAAGCTGTGTATTTATACAGAACTGCTGGTGATTATATCAGCGAGGTCAGAGATGCCAACTGTGAAATCTCAATATGTGGCAGTAAGCGGCTGTCAAAAGTGTGCATCAGGTCGGCATTTTCCGGTTTAATCCAGCAGGCCTGCAACCCACTGCGGATCGCCCCGGCAACGTCGGTCGTCAGATCATCGCCCACGTGCAGGATCTCGCCAATCGGCACAGTTAACTTTTCCGCCGCCAGGAAGTACATATCACTGAACGGCTTTGAGCGTCCGTCCGGACCGGCCCGCAGCACAAATTCGAAATAGTCGCCGAGGCCGAACAGCTCCGGCTGCGCGTTGCCGTTGGTGATCGCCACCAGCGGCCACTTTCTCGCTAACGCTTTCAGCGTGTCGTGCGTCTCTTGCGGGACATCGACCTGACTGCGCCACTTCGCAAAGTTCATCATCGCGGCATTCGCCCCCGCAACCGCCTCCTGCGCGGAGAGTCCGGCGTTTAGCATGGCACGCTCGACGGCGCGATGACGCCAGCGGGTGACATCGTGGTAAATTTCCGGCTCCGCTTCCCGTACCGCCTGACGCAAGCGTTGCAGATCAGCATTTTGCAGCGTGCGTAGCGCCGGATGGTAGTTTTGCACAAAGGCGAGCGCTTCCTGTTCGGTGCGCTGGATAACCGGACGGTTATCGTAAAGAGTGTCATCGAGATCGAACGTGATCGCCGAGATGGGTCCTGGAGACCGGTAAAAACGCATTATTTCCCCCGTTTGGCGCGTGGATGCGCCGCATCGTACACCGAGGCCAGGTGTTGAAAATCAAGATGAGTATAGATTTGCGTGGTCGAGAGGTTGGCGTGTCCCAGCAGTTCCTGTACGCCTCGCAGGTCACCGCTCGATTCCAGCATATGCGTGGCAAACGAGTGGCGCAGCTTATGCGGATGCACGTGGCTGTTTAACCCCTGCTTAATGCCCCACTCGGCAAAACGCTTTTGCACGTTGCGCGCGGAAATACGGTTGCCCAGCTTCGACAGGAACAGCGCGTCTTCCTCGCTGCCAAACAACCCGCGCAGATCCAGCCAGTGCTCAATCCACGCCACCGCATTGCGACCAATGGGCAGGCGACGCTCTTTGCTGCCTTTCCCCATCACCCACACTTCACCGCTGTCGAGATCCAGATGTTTGATGTCCAGCCCCACCAGCTCCGACAAACGCAGACCCGCACCGTACATCACCTCCAGCATCGCGCGGTCGCGCACGGCGAGCGGATCGTTAAGGTCGATATCCAGCAGACGGTTCACATCATCAACATCGATATTTTTCGGCAAATGGCGCGGCGCTTTGGGTGCCTGTACCCCTTTCGCCGGATTGGCTTTCAGCTTGCCTTCGCTAACCATCCAGTCGAAGAAGCTGCGCAGAGCAGAGAGGCGTAGCGCGAGACTCGCAGGGCCAAGCCCTTTACGGCGGCTGCGCACCGCGAAACTGCGCACCATTGCAGCGTCACATTGTTGCCAGCTTTGTAGTCCGGTTTCGCCGGCTAAAGCGATGATGGCATCAAGCTGACGCTGATAGTTTTTCAGCGTGATGGGGCTAAGCTGGCGTTCTACGCCCAGATAGCGCAGAAATCGGGCGACATCGGTGGCAAAGTCCGTCATACGCGTTCAATCCAGCGCTCCAGCAGATCCGGCATCATTAGCGCGATTTCATGCAGGAGTTGCGTTCCCTGGCCTGCCTGATAGTGATGCGTGTCGCGGCTGCTGAACAAAATGACGCCCAAATCGCCGTCACGTCCCAGCATCGACATCGCCACCGAACCAATCGCCTTCGCTTCCGGCAACACCACCAGCAATTCCGGACCGTTTAAGGTGCCCAGATAGTGCTGCTCCTGCCCCAGCCGCTGAATACGCAGCGGTTCGAAGGCCTGGCGGCTTAACGCCAGATGGGTATAGCTTGACGGCGCGCCGAGACGCCAGCGATCGGGAAACAGGCGCACCGTGGCACCGGCAAGGCCCAGTTCACGCGCCCAGCGATGAAAGCGCATCAGCATATCGTCCAGGCTGGTCGCGGCAACCAGACGTCCCTGCAAATGCAACAGGCGATAAAACAGGCTTTCGTTGGCATTCGCCTGCGCCATCAACAGCGACATATTTTCTTCAAGGACGTTAATGTAATTGCGCGCGCGGGCCATGTGCCACTCAACGAGCGAGACGGTGCCCCGCACCGGGTGCGGCACCCGCATCGCTTCCACGGCATGCGCATTGCGGATAAAAAACTCAGGGTTTTTCTGCAGATAGTCGACGACCGCCCGGTCATCGAGTTCCGTAAGCGTTTCCTGTAGTTCTTCCCCTGGCTGCTTCATAGATGGATAAACCCGTCATAGACATGTGCCGCCGGGCCAGTCATGTATAACGGATGACCCGGACCTTTCCAGGCGATATCAAGGCGACCGCCCGGTAATTCCACGCGGACCTCTTCCGCCAGCAAACTTTGCTGAATGCCGACGGCGACGGCCGCGCACGCGCCGCTCCCACAGGCCTGTGTCTCTCCCGCGCCGCGCTCATAAACGCGTAGGCGAATATGCTCGCGTTTCATGATCTGCATAAAACCGATATTAGCCCGTTCAGGAAAACGTTCGTGACTTTCCAGAACCGGTCCCAGCGTTTCCACCGCCGCCGTATCAACATCGTCGACCTGAATCACACAGTGCGGATTACCCATTGAAACGACACCGCACAATATTGTCTGTTCCGCCGCTCGCATAATATAGGTCTTTTCCGCTTTGTTAGCGCGAAAAGGCACCTGCGATGGCTCAAAATTGGGTTCACCCATGTTGACGCGCACCAACTCATCGTCCGTCACGCTCAACACCATCCGCCCATTCGCCGTACTGACGCGAATATCACGTTTGTTGGTTAACCCCTTGAGGCGCACAAAACGGGCAAAACAGCGCGCGCCATTACCACATTGCGACACTTCACTGCCGTCGGCATTAAAAATGCGGTAATGAAAATCCAGCTCAGGATCGTACGGAGGTTCAACCACCAGCAGTTGATCAAACCCCACCCCCAGATGCCTGTCAGATAAGCGACGGATCAATTCTGGCGAAAAAAAGACATTCTGCGTTACCGCGTCGACGACCATAAAATCGTTGCCAAGGCCATGCATTTTAGAGAATTGCATTATTCACTCCGTTCACGCGGGTACAGAAACACACCGTCAGTAGTTCACCTGGGAAGGCCCATCTCCCGTGGCACGATCGTTTTGATCGGGCGTGGTGGATTGCGTTTGTGTATCAACCGGTTTAGTCGGCGGCGGTGCATTTTTATCAGCCGGAGGGAAATAGAGCGGCCCTTTAAGGCCACAACCCGTCAGGCTGAACAGAGTGAGAAGAACAGCGAGTGCCTGAAAGACGTTTTTCATTATGGATTGCCTGTAAGTTCATACTTTCTGTTTTCTATCATCGCAGGAGAAGGCGTAAAAGCAAGAGTTTGCCTGTAATCTGCAACGCGATTTGTTTCAGGTTATACTGCCGCCATCACGAAAAAACGGGAAACGACAATGAACGACAGTGAATTTCATCGCCTGGCCGATACCTTGTGGATGACCATCGAAGAACGTCTGGACGACTGGGACGGCGACAGCGATATCGACTGCGAAATCAATGGCGGCGTACTGACCATTAGCTTTGAAAACGGCAGCAAAATCATTATTAACCGTCAGGAACCGCTGCACCAGGTGTGGCTGGCGACCAAACAGGGCGGCTACCATTTTGACCTGAAAGGGGACGAATGGGTTTGCGACCGGAGCGGAGAAACCTTCTGGGATCTGCTGGAACAGGCGGCAACGCATCAGGCGGGCGAAGAAGTCAGCTTCCGTTAAGTCTTATTTGCCGGATAACATCCGGCAAAACTATCACGAGAAATACTGCTGCAGCTGCGGCGTGTCGTTATCCTGATTGGCTGGCGGAACGTTGCCGAGTGATTGTGCGCGGAACGGGATCACCTGTGCGCGCCCGTCCGTATTCACAATCTGATAGAACTGCGGCAGGTTGAAGTTGATGAAACTGGAGCCGTAGGTAAAGCGGTCGTGCGACGAGGAGTAGAAACGGCTGACGTCGCGCACCAGCTCTTCTTTGCTGCCTTCGCAGTGATGATACACTTCCGCCCGGTTACTCTCGTCCAGAATGTAGATGTTAAAGCCCTTCTCATCACCGGTCTCTTCAAAGAAGAACTGAATGATCCCTTCGCTGGCGAAGCCATCCACGACGGACGGCAGTTTCACCTGATTGGTTTCCACCTGAACTGACAAGCCGTGCAATTTGTTATGCGAAATTGCGCCGTAGAACTCAATGGCGTTTTCCAGCTTCTGTACCGACACATTCAGGCGTTCAAAGAACAGGCCCCATGTCTGACCGGAAACGCGCAGTGCCTTAAAGCGCCCTGTCTCCTGACGGGTACTGGAGAGACGCAGCTCGATGCACTCTGAAACCAGTTGCTGCACGCGGGTACGAATCAAACCACGCAGATGCTGGCTGTAGCAGAACACTTCCACGCTGTCCGGCGGCGCGGCGTCCTGGTGCATTTTGCCCAGAATCGTTTTCAGTGCTTCTATCATCGCCTGTTCGCCGTTGAAATGCAGCGTACGCACTTCATTCCACGAGTTGCGGTACAGCAGATCTACGCTGCCCACCAGGCAATTTTGCTCTTCGCCAAAGCTGAAAACATCCAGCTTACGGAAGTCAAAATGGACCACCTGATTGCGGAATGCCGCCGTCGGGTCATATTCGAGGTTAACGATGATCGCCAGATGGCGAATTTCACACGGGCTGTAGAGCGCTTTCGGCGTCGGCGCAGGCAAACGCAGCGGGAAATGGTGCGACACATCGGCCACCATCTCCTGCAATTTCGGCAGATCGACAATGCCGTTGCCCTTAATAAACAGATGCGTGCGCGACGTCAGCAGACCGTTAAACCACGCCCAGGCCACCAGCTTATTCAGATAGCGGTTATATTCCAGCGGCTGATGGCTGATGATGGAATCCATGTTTGGCGCCCGGTTGTAGAGATACCAACCTGAACGGTTGGCGCGACCTGGCGGAACGTGGATAAAGGTTAAGTTCGGTTCAGAGAGATCCGGCGAAATCTGTGGGTTCACCAGCGTAACTTTACCGGGTAACGCTTCAAACGCGGCGTACAGCTTACGGGTCAGAACTCCAATATCCTGCGGGCTGGCGCTGACGCTGAGATTATTACGACGCGCAAAGCGGATCAGATTACGGTAGCTCTGCATCATAGCATCGAGCAGTTCGTTGTGCGCTTCACGTACCTGATCAATCTTCCAGTTCGCCCGGTTGTCGAGCATGGCCAGACGATTTTCGTCCCATCCCCACTCGCTTACTAACTGACTGAGCACTTCACGACGCCAGCCGACGCAGGCGCGTTCGCGGCTCAGTTTTTCGCAAACTTTTAAGTAGAAACATCGGCGCACTAAATCCAGGCGCGTCGGATCTTCAATCGCCGTGAGGTATTCCGTCACGCGTTCCAGCATCATGCAGTACGGGTCAAGACCAAACGAGACGATCTCGCCGTCATGCAGGCGCTGTTTAATGTCTTTCGCCAACAGGCGTGGATTGGGGTATTCCCAGGAGTAGGCTTCCAGCAACAGCGTTTTCAGCACCGCCTTGTACGGTGAATCGATACTTTTATACAGTTGCCAGAGGCTGGCACCAAAGTACTCTTCAGCGGAGAGCGAGCTTAATCCGCCCAGGTCCAGCCATTCGTTTGGCGTGAGCACACCCTGAGCGTAGAGCGTCATAACGTAGTCGTCGTAATGCTCTTCTTCATCGCCCGGCACCATATTCCACAGAATACGCTTACCGGCGAGACGCACCGCGGTACGGTAGAATTCATCCAGCAGCAGGATATGCTGCGTCGAGCCACAGTCTTCACCACCCAGACTGCCGCTTTCATTATGGCGGAAACGGTTTTCATCAATCAGGAAGAAGCTGACTTCCACCCCCAGCGAAGCGGCCCAGCTTTCCAGCAGACTGCATTTACGCTGCAGCAGTTGTCGTTCTTCGCTGTCCAGCCAGGACTGGTGACACACCCAGATATCAAGATCCGACGAACAGCTTTGTCCGACAGAGGAGGTGCTGCCCATGGAGTAAACGCCGGTAATCGGCAATTCACCTTTTGGCGGATCCTGCGGCGCCAGACCGCGATACAGTTCCAGTTCGTTCAGATAGTGGCGTTGGGTTTCATCAGGCGTGTAGAAGCAAATGCCTCTGGGAACGTTACCATCGAGGTATCCCGGCATCAGCGGATGGTGATAGTGCAATAATGTCGGCAGAAGACTGTACACCTGCTGGAAAGCAGGTCCCATGGCAGCAAGCGCGCGATCCACACGCAGTTGATTAATGGCATCCAGTCTCTGTTTCAGAGTCTCAATATAGAGGTACAAGACGTATCGCCTGATGTTGCTACCCGTCATGCCGTCGATTGTCGCAGCGCGATCCGCTTACCAACAACCTTCACCATTCGGGATAAACCAAATGACAAAAATAACCGTTACCTTTTACGACCTTTTTTTTGTGCGTTCAGTCGAAAAAATGGCCTAAAACGTGATCAATTTAACACCTTGCTCATTGACCGTAAAGAAAGATGCGCTACATACAAGTGTAGCACCAATCGCTTCGCGTAAATTCTGAAGTACGCCCGGACGGTTTCTCGTCATTAAATACTGCCAGCCGCAACACAGCGTCTTATCCTTGACTTACCTTTGACCGTAACACTGACATCCCACTTGTAAGGATGTTAGGATGAACCACGGACGATAATGACGGTAACAAGCATGTTAGACAATGTTTTAAGAATTGCCACACGCCAAAGCCCCCTCGCGCTCTGGCAGGCACATTATGTCAAAGACGCTCTGATGGCGAGCCATCCCGGCCTGGTCGTGGAGCTGGTGCCTATGGTGACGCGTGGTGATGTCATTCTTGATACCCCACTGGCGAAAGTAGGCGGCAAAGGTCTGTTCGTAAAAGAGCTGGAAGTTGCGCTGCTCGAAAAACGTGCCGACATCGCGGTGCACTCAATGAAAGATGTTCCGGTTGAATTTCCGGAAGGTCTGGGACTGGTTACTATCTGTGAGCGCGAAGATCCGCGCGACGCCTTTGTCTCGAACACATATAACACCCTTGATGAACTGCCCGCCGGCAGCATCGTGGGTACCTCCAGTTTGCGCCGCCAGTGTCAGCTGGCAGAACGCCGTCCGGATCTCGTCATTCGTTCACTGCGCGGCAATGTTGGAACCCGCCTGAGCAAGCTGGATAACGGCGACTATGATGCCATTATCCTGGCCGTTGCCGGTTTAAAACGCTTAGGACTGGAATCGCGAATCCGCTCGGCGCTTCCACCAGAAGTGTCGCTGCCTGCCGTGGGGCAAGGCGCGGTTGGCATCGAATGCCGCCTCGACGATAGCAGGACTCAGGCGCTGCTGGCCCCGCTGAATGATGAAATGACCGCCCTTCGCGTCAAAGCCGAGCGCGCCATGAACACCCGCCTGGAAGGGGGCTGTCAGGTGCCAATTGGCAGCTATGCTGAAATCATTGATGGTGAGATTTGGCTACGCGCGCTGGTCGGTGCGCCAGACGGTTCACAAATGGTACGCGGAGAGCGCCGTGGCTCGCCCGATCAGGCGGAGCAGATGGGCATTTCGCTGGCCGAAGAGCTGCTGGATAACGGCGCGCGCGCGATTCTGACCGAGGTTTATAACGGAGAATCCCCCGCATGAGTATCCTGGTCACCCGCCCGTCTCCCGCAGGGGAAGAGTTAGTGAGCCGTCTGCGCACACTGGGGCAGGAGGCCTGGAGTTTTCCGCTCATCGAATTTACCCCGGGTCAGGATTTATCGCGACTGGCCGGGGTGTTTTCGACGATCACTGATAACGATCTGCTCTTTGTGCTGTCACAGCACGCGGTCTCTTTTGCCCATGCGCAACTGGAACGTGAAGGGCTGAAGTGGCCGGCCGCCGCGCACTATTTTGCTATTGGTCGCACGACCGCCCTGGCGCTGCATACCGTCAGCGGATATGACATTCGCTATCCACTGGATCGGGAAATCAGCGAAGTCTTGCTACAATTACCTGAATTACAAAATATTGCGGGCAAACGTGCGCTGATCTTACGCGGCAACGGCGGTCGGGAGCTATTAGGCGAAACCCTGGCGGCACGCGGTGCAGATGTCACGTTTTATGAATGTTATCAACGTAGTGCTAAACCTTACGATGGGGCACAAGAAGCGATGCGCTGGCAGTCGCGCGGCGTGACAACGATAGTGGTCACCAGCGGGGAAATGCTGCAACAGCTTAACGCACTAATCCCGCAGTGGTATCGCGAAAACTGGTTACTACGCTGTCGGCTTATTGTCGTCAGCGAGCGTCTGGCGCACCTCGCCCGGGAACTGGGCTGGCAAGATATTAAGGTCGCTGATAACGCCGACAACGATGCGCTACTGCGCGCATTACAATAACTCTCATAATGGGAAGCCATAATGACGGAACAAGACAAATCCTCCGCCGTGGTTGAAGAGACCAGGGAGGCCGTGGAAACTCAGCCACAGCCAGCTACTGCTGAAAAAAAGAGTAAAAACGGCACTGCGCTCATCCTGAGTGCGGTGGCAATCGCCATCGCGCTGGCAGCCGGTGTTGGACTCTATGGCTGGGGAAAACAACAGGCGACCACACAGACCGCCACCAGCGATGCACTGGCTAATCAACTGACCGCGCTGCAAAAAGCGCAGGAAAGCCAGAAGGCGGAGCTGGAAGGCGTCATTAAACAGCAGGCGGCGCAGCTTGAGCAGGCCAACCGTCAGCAAACTGAACTGGCGAAACAGCTGGATGAAGTCCAACAGAAAGTCGCCACGATTTCCGGTAGCGATGCCAAAACGTGGCTGCTTGCGCAGGCCGATTTTCTGGTCAAGCTAGCCGGACGTAAGCTGTGGAGCGATCAGGATGTGACGACGGCGGCCGCGCTACTGAAGAGCGCAGATGCCAGCCTCGCGGACATGAACGATCCCAGCCTGATTACCGCACGCCGGGCTATCACCGATGATATCGCCAGTCTTTCCTCCGTCGCTCAGGTGGATTACGACGGTATCATCCTGAAAATTAATCAGCTTTCTAATCAGATCGATAACCTGCGTCTGGCGGATAACGACAGCGACGGTTCACCGATGGACGCCGATAGCCCTGAGCTTTCCAGTTCAATCAGCGAATGGCGCGTCAATCTACAAAAAAGCTGGCAGAACTTTATGGACAGCTTTATCACCATCCGCCGCCGCGATGATACTGCGGTCCCGCTGTTAGCGCCGAATCAGGATGTCTATCTGCGGGAAAACATCCGCTCTCGTCTGCTGGTTGCCGCCCAGGCTGTGCCGCGCCATCAGGAAGAGACTTACCGTCAGGCGCTGGATAACGTCTCCACCTGGGTGCGTGCCTACTACGATACCGACGACGCCACGACAAAAGCCTTCCTTGAAGAAGTGGACAAGTTGAGTCAGCAGAGCATCACGATGGACGTACCGGAAACGCTGCAAAGCCAGGCGATCCTCGAAAAATTGATGCAAACCCGCGTGCGTAACCTGCTGGCACAACCGGGCGCCGCGCCATCTGAAGCGGCCCCTGCGTCTGAAGCACCGCAGGCAGAAATCCCGGCAGCCGCGCCGCAAGGAGAATAATGATGCTAAAAGTATTATTGCTCTTTGTGCTGTTGATCGCGGGTATCGTGATCGGCCCGATGATTGCCGGTCACCAGGGTTATGTCCTGATCCAGACCGACACCTACAATATTGAAACCAGCGTGACCGGGCTGATCATCATCCTGATCCTTGCGATGGTGGTACTGTTTGCCATCGAATGGCTGCTGCGCCGCCTCTTCCGGACCGGCGCACATACGCGCGGCTGGTTTGTGGGTCGCAAACGTCGTCGTGCCCGCAAGCAGACCGAACAGGCATTGTTGAAACTGGCGGAAGGAGACTATCAGCAGGTTGAGAAGCTGATGGCGAAAAATGCCGATCATGCTGAACAGCCGGTAGTGAACTACCTGCTCGCCGCTGAAGCAGCGCAACAGCGTGGTGACGAAGCGCGCGCAAACCAACATCTGGAACGTGCGGCAGAACTCGCGGGCAACGACACGATCCCGGTTGAGATCGCGCGTGTCCGCCTGCAACTGGCGCGCAATGAGAACCATGCCGCGCGCCACGGCGTGGATAAATTGCTGGAGGTAACGCCGCGCCATCCGGAAGTATTGCGTCTGGCAGAACAGGCCTACATTCGCACCGGTGCCTGGAGCTCGCTGCTGGATATCATCCCGTCAATGGCGAAAGCGAACGTCGGTGATGAAGAGCATCGTGCGATGCTGGAACAGCAGGCGTGGATTGGTCTGATGGATCAGGCACGTGCCGATCAGGGCAGCGATGGTCTACGCGAATGGTGGAAAAACCAGAGCCGTAAAACCCGTCATCAGGTCGCCCTGCAGGTGGCCATGGCCGAGCATCTGATTGAATGCGACGATCACGACATGGCGCAGCAAATCATTATCGACGGTCTGAAGCGTCAGTATGACGATCGCCTCGTGCTGCCAATTCCGCGTCTGAAAACCAATAATCCGGAACAGCTGGAGAAAGTCCTGCGTCAGCAAATCAAGACCGTCGGCGATCGCCCGCTGCTGTGGAGTACGCTGGGTCAGTCGCTGATGAAGCACGGCGAATGGCAGGAAGCGACCGTTGCCTTCCGCGCCGCGCTGAAGCAGCGCCCGGACGCGTACGATTATGCCTGGCTTGCCGACGCGCTCGACCGCCTGCATCAACCGGAAGAAGCGGCCACCATGCGCCGTGACGGCCTGATGCTGACGTTGCAGAATAATCCCCCGCAATAACGCCCTGACGCCCGG
The DNA here is from genome assembly GCF_002934585.1 of Citrobacter sp. CFNIH10. Classification (NCBI taxonomy): domain Bacteria; kingdom Pseudomonadati; phylum Pseudomonadota; class Gammaproteobacteria; order Enterobacterales; family Enterobacteriaceae; genus Citrobacter; species Citrobacter sp. CFNIH10. The sequence continues at coordinate 1,405,970 of NZ_CP026216.1, read as the reverse complement.
TGACGCTTCGCGATCCGGGCATTAATCGCATACACAAAATCATTCGGGATGCATCGAGGCGGCAAGTCTGAGGATCCCCGGGAGCTTACATAAGTCAGTGACCGGGGTGAGCAGGCGCAGCCAACAAAGGGGCAGCCTGGAGGATGACGTATATGCATAAAAAAACGCCCGCTCTTTTGGAGCAGGCGTTAAACAGGTCTTTATGACAACATAAATGGGTGCTTCACTCAACGTTATGTCCATGGTGTTTGATGAGGCCGAAGCGACATCTGTCTGTGGACGATAAGCACCGTAAACGGCTCTGCATCATTCCTGAGTTTATGAGGCACTATGGCGAGCATAAGAGATGGAATGAGCATCTACCCGACTATTATTGCACATTGCATGCCAGGATTGCACCGCTAAAAATAGGGATTAAGATAATTCGCTATCCCTGTACTGGCGCGGGTTGTCGGCGATTTTGCCTTTTTCTGCCAGCCGGAAATACACCTCATTGTCGCTCAGCAGAGACAGATCTCGCCCGATATACGAAAATCTTGAAATTTCAGAAGGTTAATCGTCACCAAATGGCGACAATGGCAAACAGGGTTGTCTCAGGGAAGCAACAGGGGGAAAGAAGAAGAAAGTGTGGCGTAGAAAAAGAAAAACCCCGCCGAAGCGGGGTTCAAAATTGGTCGGCGAGAGAGGATTCGAACCTCCGACCCACTGGTCCCAAACCAGTTGCGCTACCAAGCTGCGCTACTCGCCGATGTACTGCTTTTTGAATTTTTAGTTCAATTCGTTAAGTCGTGGTGCGAGGGGGGGGACTTGAACCCCCACGTCCGTAAGGACACTAACACCTGAAGCTAGCGCGTCTACCAATTCCGCCACCTTCGCATTTCACAACTTTTAATAATGGGGTGGCTAATGGGATTCGAACCCACGACAACTGGAATCACAATCCAGGGCTCTACCAACTGAGCTATAGCCACCACTGCAAATCTTTGTTACGCGGTATCAAAACCACCGCAGCCCCAGCACCGGGTAAATGGTGCGCCCGACAGGATTCGAACCTGAGACCTCTGCCTCCGGAGGGCAGCGCTCTATCCAGCTGAGCTACGGGCGCTTAGCGCCGTTGCGGGGGTGGATAATACGGACTTCACACCCCGCTGTCTAGTGCCTTTTTAAATAAAATGCGCGTTTGGTTACGCTTTGCGCGTTTTGTCGCTTATTCCCCCGTTTTCTGGGCGATACCCTGACGGTTGAGGCCAAAAACCTTGTAAACAGCCGTCACGGAGAGCAGGAAGATGATGCCGACAAACAGCGACATACGGGTATCTTCATTAAAGTACATGCCGATCAGTACGCAAACCAGGAAAGCCATCGTCAAATAGTTTGCCCACGGGAACAGAATTGAACGGAACGGATGGCTGGCCATCGCCGCTTTATGCGCCCGACGAAAACGCAACTGGCTAATCAGGATCACAAACCACGGCACCATCCCCGGCAGCACGCTTGCACTATAAACATAGACGAAGACGCGCTGCGGATTAGGAATGATGTAATTCAGGCACGAACCGACCAGCAGAATCGCAATCGACAACGCCACGCCCGCCACCGGAACGCCGTGACGGGAAACTTTCCCCATCGCCGCCGGCAGTTGACGATTCTTCGCCAGCGCGTAAAGCATACGCCCACAACTGTACATTCCGCTGTTACAGCCAGACAGCGCGGCGGTCAGCACGACAAAGTTGATAATCGCCGCCGCAGTAGTGATACCAATTTTGGCAAAGGTCAGGACGAACGGACTGCCGTTGCTGCCAATTTCGTTCCACGGGAAGATAGTGACGATCACGAAAATCGCTCCCACGTAGAAGATCAGAATACGCCACAGCACTTTACCTACCGCGCTACGCAGCGTGACCTGCGGGTTTTTGGCTTCGCCCGCCGTAATCCCAATCAGCTCCACGCCCTGATAAGAGGCGACCACAATACACAACGCGGTGAGGAAGCCTTTCCAGCCACCGGCAAAGAAACCGCCGTGCCCGGTCAGGTTACCAAAGCCAATCGGCTGCCCGCCGTTGCCAAGGCCGAAGAAAATCACGCCCAGACCCACCACAATCATCACGATGATGGTGGTGACTTTGATCATCGCAAACCAGAACTCAATTTCGCCATACAGACGAACGGCCGCCAGGTTTGCCAGCGCCACCAGTCCAACGGCAATTAGCGCCGGTATCCATTGCGCCATTTCCGGAAACCAGAACTGGACATAGACGCCGATCGCGGTGATCTCCGAAATACCGACCGCCATCCACATAAACCAGTATGACCATGCGGTGAGATAACCGAAGAACGGGCTCATGTAGCGGTGAGCGTAAACGGCGAAAGAACCGGCAACCGGCTCCAGGAACAGCATCTCTCCCATTGAACGCATAATGAAAAAGACGAACAGGCCGGCGACAATATATGCCAGCAGTACCGATGGTCCTGCCCATTTCAGGGTGCTTGCCGCCCCCATAAACAGGCCGACGCCAATGGTGCCCCCGAGGGCAATCAATTCGATATGACGAGCCTCCAGCCCACGCTGCAGCTCCGGTTTATTCTCTGCCATAAATCCTCTTGTCGTGTTTACATGCTTTCCGGCATTGCCGGTTATTGTTATGGGTACATCGCTGGGGGCGCATGTTTTCGCAAATTTGGCGAAATGGCAAACGAAGCATTAAAAAATTGCATTTTTTTGTAAAAACAGTGCAAAAATGAGGCAACATGGTAGCGCATGGAGCAGAATGCGCTACCTGCATGAAGAAGGGGTTTTTAGATATTACCGCTGTAGTGCCAGCGCAGGTAACGCAGTAAACGGAGTTGACGGGTAATGCGGCTCGGCTGCGACAGCAAGCGATACAGCCACTCCAGCCCCAGATTTTGCCACACCTTCGGCGCGCGTTTTACATGACCGGTGAAAACATCATAGGTACCGCCGACGCCCATATAGAGCGCATGCGGATGCACCTGCCGGCAATCGCGCATAAAGATTTCCTGTTTCGGCGATCCCATCGCCACGGTGACGATTTTCGCCCCACTGGCGTGGATTTGCTCAAATAGCGCAGGACGCTGCTCCGGCGTAAAATAACCGTCCTGGCTGCCGACAATGTTCACATTCCACTGGGCGCGCAGTTTCGCTTGCGTTTGCACCAGCACTTCCGGCTTTCCGCCCACAAGGAATACCGGCGTGCCTTCCTCACCCGCGCGGGCCATCAACGCTTCCCAGAGATCGGCACCCGCCACGCGAGAAACCTGGGCATGCGGAAATTTTTTTCGTACCGAGCGCACGACGCTGATCCCGTCGGCATATTTATACTCTGCTGCCTCAATCAGGGTACGGACTTCTGGGTTATCTTCCGCCGTCAGGACCTTTTCTGCGTTAATCGCCACCAGCGTACCTTGTTTAAGCTGGCCGCCAGCATAGAGATAATCCAGCGCATGGTGCATATCACGCCAGCCAATCAGCTGGAGTCCGCGCAGATCGTAAATTGGTGCTGTTATATTATCAGTCATTGCTATCCTTCAACCTGTTTGTCTGGCAGGGCTCGCCAACGTTTATGGATCAGTCCGGCCTGGTCAAACAGCCAGAACAGAAGTTTTGCCACCAGCAAACAGGCACCAAAAACCACCAGGAAAAAAACAACACGCGAGACAAACGAGTCCAGTCCCTCTCGCGCCAGCACGATCATATTGAAAATCGCGCCAAAGCAAAAACTATGCAAAATCGCGGCCTTGTAGCGGTTGGCCTCACGATTACCCAGCTCGTACAGCCAGTCGAACCATTTGATGATAAGCCCTACCACAACCGCGCCCAGCGGGATAAACAGCGCGCCGCCCATCACCACCAGCGAACCAATCAGCGTTGGCGAAATCGCCAGACCGGAATGGTTGTTCAGCACTTCCCACGTAAAGTAGTTCGCCGTATTCAGCACCACACTCGGCCGCCCTGGCCAAAGCCAGGAAGGAATAAAGACGTAGAAATCACGGGCAATTGGCGCCAGCCCCTGAAAGTCGATTTTGTCGTAATTTTGCAGCAGCAGCGCCAGGTTCTCCCACGGAGAAAACGTGTCACGGGTGAGATAGAGAAACGTATAGAACGCCTCGTCACCGCTGACGTTCAGCCCGTAGCGCTTCAATGCCAGCCAGAACATCCCGACAATCCCCAGCACGCCTGCTGCCGCCAGCATCCACAGCGAGATCCAGCCGCGAATAATACCGATGAACAGGAAAATGGCGAAGGCAATGATGATATTGGCGCGAGTGCCGCCGACAATCATATACGTCAGCAGGCCAAATGCGACGGTGCTGACCAGGAAGAACAGCCACGCTTTGCTGTCCTGGCGCAGAAAATAGACCACCAGCATCGCTGGAATGAAGAAGTAAAAGAAGCGCTTTAACGCCACGCCGGAAACTTCACTGGAAAAAATCTGGCTATACGACTGCAGGCGAAACAGTAAGAAACCATTATGCATGAAGAAGATGCCCACGCTGATCAGCGCAATCCCCATCAGAATCATCCAGGTGAGATGGGTTTCCACCCGATTCATCGTGAACAGCGGTTTGTACGGCGCGTCCGCAACCCGTTTGCGCAAGCGGGTCTTATAGGTCACATAGTAGATCGCGTAGAAACAGGCGGCGGAAAGCAGTGCCTGTAGCAGGATTTCCGGCGGTGCGACGGCAACGTCAAAGCGGAACGCCAGCACGCTGGTCAGCGGAAAGCCAAAAAAGAAGGTCAGCAAAAACAGCAGCGAGAAGAACACGTTGAAGTTGAAGCGCACGCGGCGAAACTCAAACCAGGTTAGCGTGGCGATAAACAACGTGGAGAGGAGCCAGACGACAAACAGGCCGCTGAACTGCATCAGACTCATAGCGCCTCCCCTGCGGCAACCTGCAACGCGTGATGCCAGGGCTGCAAATAGTTCGGGCTAAAGAAGGTAATGGTATTTTTATCGACTGAGGCCAGCTGGCGCTGCGCCTCGCGCACCACCTGTTCGTTAAGTTCATCGGTCGTAAACAGCACCGGAAGATGCTGTTCCACCATGTCCTGCCAGAAGGGATTTTCGCGGTTCAGCACGCAGGGCACGCCTGCCTGAATCAGCAAACACAAGGTGCCAATTCCCTGCTGACGGGCAAAAATAAAGTACCCGAGATCGCACTGACGAAGCAGCGCCAGATAGTCGTCGAACGCCAGCTTGTCGCTGAGGATCTGCAGGTTATCTGCACTGAACAGTCTTAGCCCCGCCTGACGAACGTCCGCGATATACGCCTCGTTATTCGCCGGATAGCCCATCGGGACAACCACATTTACGTTGTCGCCAAACTGCTGATGTACCGCCCGCAGCGCGGCGATATGTTCGTTGCTGCGATCGCCTGAGTTGCCCACCAGAATGGTCATTTTTCCGCTGCGTTGGCGATCGTTCACCATATTGTTGAGCGCGGGATCCATTCGCGTCGGGAAATAGAGCAGTTCTCCCGGCACGCGCGGATGCTGTTGGGCGAAATAGTTCAGATCGCCACGGGTGGCAAAAACGCCCCCAACACGGCTTTGCGCCAGACGGCGAAGCGGATAAAACAGTTTGAATTTCAGTCCGCTGGAGACTTCATACAGATCCGCGCCCCAGATGTGCCAGTAAAACTGACTGGGCTTAATTCCACCGCTCAGTAACGCCAGCCACAGCGCCATATTAAACTGACCGTGGAAGAAGAAACGCTGCTGTCTGTTCGCTTTAGCTTGCGCTATCACCGCTTGCGCCAGCGATTTTTTACCGCTGTAGAAACGGATGGAGAGCGCCGGGCAACTTTCCGTCAACCCGGCATCCTGACCGGCGACCATAAAGACACGGGCATGCTCACTGGTCGATGCCAGCGTATCGTTGAAAAACCGCAGCACGGTTTGATTATGGTGAGGGATATCCGATCCCAGTACGTGAATCAGTACAGTCATGCCCGCCTACGCCAGAGTAAAAATACACAACAACATAAAGAAAAATAGACGACATACGTTGCCATATAGGCCTGTGCCGCACCCAGCGCGCCATGTGCCGGGATCAGCCAGTGCGCAAATGCCGTCAATAAAAAGAACTGGCTGATTTCCGCCAGAATATAAAACCGCAGTGACGCTTTGGCGATCACCAGGTAACCGAAGACATATGCCCCAACTTTCAGCACATCTCCAACCAACTGCCAGGCAAACAGATCGCGCATGGCGGTGAATTTCTCAGAGAACAGCAGCCAGATAGCAAAGTCACGCAGCAGCCAGACGGAGAAGCTCGCAGCGGCCACCGCAGGCAGAACAAACTTCAGCGACTTCACCACTTCCCGTGTGATGTCCCGCTTTTCGGTAAGGCGCGACAGCGTCGGCAACAGGTAAACGCTAAACGACGCGGTAATAAATTGTAGGTAAGCATCCGAGATACTGCTCACCCCTTGCCAGATTCCGACGTCATCCCAACTGTAGTGCGCCGCCAGCAGGTTTCGCATCATCACATACGCCACTGGCAGCGTGACGGAGGTGATCAGCGCCATCAGGGTAAACTTGCTGAGCTGGCCCGCCAGCCCGTTATCCCAGGATGGCTTGAGATAGCACAGAGGGATCATTCCGCGTTTCAGCAGCATGGCTGCCGCCGGGATCACCACCAGTGCGGGCACCAGCGCCAGGCCGAGGAGCGCTCCTTCATAGCCACCCAGCCGGTAACAGCCATAATAGGCGACAACGCCCACCAGGCTGCCGACAATCAGTGACAGCGCATTCCCGGCCGCATCACGAAATCCTTTCATTAACGCCAGCAGCAGGTTGGCCCAGGCAATCCCCATCTGCACCAGCGCCACTAAGCGTACTAACCCCTGATACTGCGTATGACCAAACAGTCCCTGGCTAATCGGTGCCGCCGCAAGCAGAAACACCAGCGCCAGCAGCGTCGAAAAACCCAGCACCATCGCCGAGGATGTCCCGACCACCTGCCGCAATTGTTCGGGGTTATCGTGAGACTGCGCAACGTATTTGGTAACGCCGTTGAAAATGCCGGCCCCCGCCAGGACGCCAAGCACGGTGACCATCTGACGGAAATTTCCCGCTTGCCCGACACCCGCCGGGCCGAATGACACCGCCAGCAGCTTAACGACCAGTAACCCCGCGCCAATTTTGACCAGCGTGCTGGCCGCCGTCCACAAGGACGCTTTCGCAAGCGACATATCAGGCGAAATAGTTCAGCAATGTCGTAATCACCGTGCGCTGATTCACTGCCGACAGGTTATAGAACAACGGAAGGCGCAGCAGACGTTCGCTCTCTTTGGTGGTGTAGCGGTCCTCGCCGGAGAATTCACCAAACTTGTCGCCCGCCGGGCAGTCATGCAGCGGAATGTAGTGGAACACCGCCATAATCTCGGCTTCTTTCAGGAAGTTAATCAGCGCGCTACGATCGTCAATGTCGCGCAGCTTGATATAAAACATATGGGCGTTCTGTTTGCAGTCATCCGGAATGGATGGCAATTCAATTCTGCCCGCACGCGCCAGCGGTGCGAGGGCATCGTAGTAGGTCTGCCATAGCGCCAGACGCTGCTGATTAATGCGGTCCGCCGCTTCCAACTGTGCCCAGAGATAAGCGGCCTGTAGATCGGACATCAAATAGCTGGAACCAATATCACGCCAGGTATATTTGTCGACCTGACCACGGAAGAACTGGCTGCGGTTAGTCCCTTTTTCACGAATGATTTCGGCTCGCTCAATAAGGCTGCGATCGTTAATCAGCGTTGCGCCGCCTTCGCCACCGGCGGTGTAGTTTTTGGTTTCATGGAAACTAAAGCAGCCGATGTGGCCGATCGTTCCCAGCGCCCGGCCTTTGTAAGTCGACATCACCCCCTGCGCGGCGTCTTCTACCACAAACAGGTTGTACTTATCCGCCAGCGCCATGATGGTGTCCATCTCACAGGCCACCCCCGCATAATGCACCGGCACAATCGCCCGCGTTTTTTCGGTGATCGCCGCTTCAATGCGCGTTTCGTCAATGTTCATGGTATCCGGACGGATATCCACAAAGATGATTTTAGCGCCGCGCAGCACAAAGGCATTCGCGGTCGACACGAAGGTGTAACTCGGCATGATCACTTCATCACCCGGCTGGATATCCAGCAGCAGTGCCGCCATCTCCAGTGAGGCGGTACAGGAAGGCGTCAGCAGTACCTTCGCACTGCCAAAACGCTGCTCAAGCCACTGCTGACAACGACGGGTAAAGCCCCCGTCGCCACACAGCTTGCCGCTGCCCATTGCAGACTGCATATACTCAAGTTCGGTACCCACCACCGGCGGTGCGTTAAACGGAATCATGTTGTCACCTGTATAACCAGTACGCGGTGCTTTCTACATTCGCACCGCTTTGTATATAACGTTTAAGCGCGGCGGTGTTGCCCATCTGGGTCGCCACCCGCAATGTTGTTTTGCCGCGCACCTGCGCCCATCCCAGCGCCGCCTGCATCAGTTCTGCCCCAACGCCACGCCCGGCGAGCAAGCCGATTCGCGCCTCGCGGTCATCCAGTTCACGCAGCGAGACATAGCCGCGAATATCCCCATTTGAGGTGCGAAGAACCAGACACTGATGATCAAACGTGCCGTGCACCGCGTTTTCAATCCACTGCGCATAAAAGCGAGCGCTGGCGTCAGGCGCATACCACGGCGTGCGAAAGCGGCTTTGCGCAAAGGCCGCCGCAGCGAGCTGGCGCAAGGCCGGAATGTCCGTCAGTTGTGCAATTTCTGCGCCAGTTTGACCGTTGTTTTTCCCGACAGGAAGAACAAAATCGACTTCCCCTTCCACCAGCGCGAAACCCAGTTGTTGCAGAGCATCCAGCTCGCGGGTATTGGCCGCCGGGATTTTGGCCTGCACCCGCGACCAGGGCTGTAAGGCTTCTGCGGTCAATAATGGCGCCGCCGGATCCAGCCGGACAATGGCGCTGTTGATGCCAAAGAAGCGGTTTTCCCAGCCCAGCGGCTCAATACTGGCGTGGACGTGCACGAAGCAGCTCCAGTAAATATTGGCCATAACCTGTTTTCGCCAGAGCGCTGGCGGCACGTTTCACGCCGTCATCATCCAGCCAGCCATTGCGCCAGGCAATCTCTTCCAGACAGGCAATTTTGAATCCCTGACGCTTTTCAACCGTCTGCACAAAGGTGCTCGCCTCAATCAGGCTGTCATGCGTTCCCGTATCGAGCCAGGCAAAACCGCGGCCCAGCAGCTCAACGGTCAGATTGCCTGCGTCAAGGTACATCTGATTGATAGAGGTGATCTCCAGTTCGCCGCGTTCAGATGGTTTCACGCGCTTTGCGTACTCCACCACCTTGCTGTCGTAGAAATAGAGCCCGGTCACCGCCCAGTTAGATTTTGGCTGCTTCGGTTTCTCTTCTAACGAGATGGCGCGGAAATTGTCATCAAACTCCACCACGCCAAACCGTTCTGGATCCATCACCTGATAGCCAAACACGGTCGCCCCTTCGGTACGCGCGGCGACATGGCGCAATTTAGGACTGAACCCCTGACCGAAGAAAATATTGTCGCCTAACACCAGGCAGGAAGGTTCGCCGTTCAGGAACGTCTCACCGATGATAAACGCTTGCGCCAGGCCATCCGGACTCGGTTGTTCGGCATACTGCAAATGAATGCCAAATTCAGAACCGTCGCCTAACAGACGCTGAAAATATCCTTTGTCTTCCGGCGTGGTGATAATCAGGATCTCACGAATGCCGGCCAGCATGAGCACCGATAACGGATAATAAATCATCGGCTTATCGTAAATGGGGAGCAGCTGTTTCGACACGCCACGCGTGATAGGATGCAAACGGGTGCCAGAGCCGCCCGCCAGAATGATACCTTTCATGCCTTCCTCCTCCGGGAAATTAGCCCTTCAGACCTAAACGTTGCCCCTGATAACTGCCGTCTTGTACGGGCTTCCACCAGGCCTCATTCGCCAGATACCACTCCACGGTTTTACGCATGCCGCTTTCAAAGGTTTCCTGCGGCGTCCAGCCAAGCTCACGGGCGATTTTTGACGCATCAATGGCGTAACGTAAGTCGTGACCAGGACGATCGTCCACAAAGGTAATCAGGTCGCGGTAATGTGCGATACCCTGTGGTTTGTTCGGCGCCAGCGTTTCCAGCAGCTCGCAAATCGTCTCAACCACGTCCAGATTCTTACGCTCGTTATGACCGCCGATGTTATACGTTTCACCGACTTCTCCGGTGGTCGCCACGCAGTACAGCGCTCTCGCGTGATCGTCCACATACAGCCAATCGCGGACCTGCTGTCCGTTGCCATACACCGGCAGCGGTTTGCCCGCCAGCGCATTAAGAATCATCAGCGGTATCAGTTTTTCCGGGAAATGGTAAGGGCCATAGTTGTTAGAGCAGTTGGTGATAAGGGTTGGAAGACCGTAAGTGCGCAACCAGGCGCGCACCAGGTGATCGCTGCTGGCTTTCGACGCGGAATAGGGGCTGCTAGGGGCGTAGGGCGTCGTCTCAGTAAAGAAATCATCCGTCGAGTGCAGATCGCCATACACCTCGTCCGTCGAGATGTGGTGGAAGCGAAACGCCGATTTCTTCTCGTCAGCCCGTTCACTCCAGTACGCCCGCGCCGCTTCCAGCAGCGTGTAGGTGCCAACAATGTTGGTTTCGATAAACGCCGCCGGTCCGTCGATAGAGCGATCGACGTGGCTTTCGGCGGCCAGGTGCATCACGCAGTCTGGCTGATACTGTTGAAAAACCCGATCCAGCGAGGCACGATCGCAAATATCCACTTTCTCGAAAGCAAAGCGATCGTTCTGCGCAACCGGAGTCAGCGACATCAGATTGCCGGCGTAGGTGAGTTTATCCACCACCACCACCGCATCTGCCGTCTCATTAATGATATGCCGTACCACCGCTGAGCCGATGAAACCTGCGCCACCCGTCACCAGAATCCGTTTCATTAACGCCACACTCCTTTGGTATCCACGACGTACTGCTGCTGCACAGCATCGCCCTGAATGGCTTTAAACTGGCTATGATCGACCAGCATCACCAGCACGTCGGCCGTCGCCAGCGCGTCGTTCAGGGCGGCAAGAGTACAAAGACCGTCCAGCTTTTTCGGCAACTGGTGAATATTCGGTTCCACCACCAGCGTTTCACCGCTGTGCCACTGGGCGATACTTTTTGCGATCCCCATTGCCGGGCTTTCACGCAAATCGTCGATATTGGGTTTGAATGCGAGGCCAAAGCAGGCGATTTTCACTTCGCTGGCGCGCTTGTTCGTCGCCGCCAGGCAGTCCGCAACGGCGGCTTTGACCTGATCGACGACCCAGTGTGGTTTACCGTCGTTTACTTCACGCGCGGTACGGATCAGACGCGACTGCAACGGATTCTGCGCCACGATGAACCACGGGTCGACAGCAATACAGTGCCCGCCCACACCCGGTCCCGGCTGGAGAATGTTGACGCGTGGATGACGGTTCGCCAGGCGGATCAGTTCCCAGACGTTAATCCCCTGCTCGGCGCAAATCAGCGACAGTTCGTTCGCAAAGGCGATATTGACGTCGCGGAAGCTGTTTTCCGTCAGCTTGCACATTTCGGCCGTACGGGAATTGGTCACCACGCACTCGCCTTCAAGAAATATTTTGTACAGCTCGCTGGCACGCGCCGAGCACACCGGCGTCATGCCGCCGATGACCCGGTCATTCTTGATCAGTTCAACCATCACCTGACCCGGCAGAACGCGCTCAGGACAATAGGCGATATTCACATCCGCCTGCTCGCCCGCCTGCTGCGGGAAAGTGAGATCCGGACGCATTTCGGCCAGCCACGCCGCCATCTGTTCGGTCGCGCCAACCGGAGAGGTCGACTCGAGGATCACCAGCGCGCCCTTTTTCAGCACTGGCGCAACGGATTTCGCCGCCGCTTCGACATAGGTCATATCCGGCTCATGCTCACCTTTAAACGGCGTCGGTACTGCAATCAGATACGCATCGGCATCGACAGGGGTCGTGGTGGCGCGCAGAAAACCGCCTTCCACCGCCGTTTTCACGACGTTATCGAGGTCCGGCTCAACAATATGGATTTCACCGCGATTGATGGTCTCCACCGCATGCGGGTTAACGTCCACCCCAATCACCTGCTTTTGGCGCGAAGCAAAGGCAGCCGCCGTCGGCAAACCGATATATCCCAGCCCAATAACAGAAATGGTAGAAAAACTCATAGCGATACCCGATTGTTTTTTAATGCGTGTAAAATGCGGCCGCAGGCCTGCCCGTCACCGTAAGGGTTATGGGCGCGGCTCATAGCCTGATATTCGTTTTCGTCATGCAGCAAACGCGTGACTTCTTCAACAATGCGCTGTGGGTCTGTCCCCACCAGACGCACGGTCCCGGCGGTAATGGCCTCGGGTCGTTCGGTTGTTTCACGCATCACCAGCACCGGTTTGCCCAGTGACGGCGCCTCTTCCTGAATCCCGCCGGAGTCCGTCAGAATCAGCCAGGCGTGATTCATCAGCCAGACAAAGGGCAGATAGTCCTGCGGTTCAATCAGCGTCACGTTTTCAACATGACCGAGAATGCGGTTGACCGGCTCGCTGACGTTCGGGTTCAGGTGCACTGGATAGACAATCTGCACATCCTGATTGGCGGCCGCAATCTCCGCCAGCGCATGGCAAATCTGCTCAAATCCACGGCCAAAACTTTCGCGACGATGACCGGTCACGAGGATCAGTTTTTTATCCGAACTGAGGAACGGATACTGCTCGGCCAGTTCTGAACGCAACGTATCACTAGCCAGAACGCGGTCGCGCACCCAGATCAGTGCATCGATCACCGTATTGCCGGTGACAAAGATGCGGCTGTCGGCAATATTCTCGCGCAACAGGTTTTGCCGCGAGTTCTCCGTCGGCGCAAAGTGATACATCGCCAGATGCCCGGTCAGCGTACGGTTTGCCTCTTCCGGCCACGGGGAATAGAGATCGCCAGTGCGTAACCCGGCCTCGACATGGCCGACCGGTATACGTTGATAAAACGCGGCCAGACTGGTCGCAATCGTGGTGGTGGTATCTCCGTGTACCAGTACCACATCTGGCTTGAAGTCAGCGAGGATAGGCTTCAGCCCTTCCAGTATCCGACAGGTTATCTCTGTCAATCCCTGACCCGGTTGCATAATATTGAGATCGTAATCAGGAACAATAGAAAAGAGATTCAATACCTGATCGAGCATCTCCCGGTGCTGCGCGGTGACGCAGACTTTTGCGTCGAAATCAGGATCCTTTGCCAGCGCATGCACCAGAGGTGCCATTTTTATGGCTTCCGGTCGCGTGCCAAATACAGTCAGTACTTTCACATCGATTCTCTTCGAATAGTCAGTGAGGGCCCAGCCCCTCACTGCGGCAGTCGTGCTAAATCGTGCGGCGGCGGGTTAACGCAACACCTGCGCCGATAAGCCCCCCCACGATGCCCCACATCACCATCAGGAAGGCACGGCGCGGGCTATCGCGTTTTACCGGTTCTTCCGGTGTACGCAAATAGCGATAGGTCTGAAAACGCGGGTCCAGCGTGGGGCCCACATTCAATGTATTTAGCATGGCTCGATTCTGGAAGTAGTCCAGATCGAAAGAGGGGCCGACCGCCTGTAAATTTTCAAGGCGTGCCTGGAGCATGGGACGTCCGAGCAGAAACAGCTCCGAATCCGGTAATTCATCCGCTGGCACATCGGTCGCACTGCGGGAGATATTGTGCTGTTCAGCGATTTTAAGCGCCTGTTCAATACTGCTCACGCGGCGGGAGAAAATTGCTTTCGCCACCTCTTCCTGACGTTTGACCTGCGCCTTCATTTGCACGGTCCGCGCGGCCCACGCGCCTTTCAGTTCTTCATTGAGATGGCTTGCCGCACGCTGGCTGGAGAACGCCACATACTGACGCAGCAGATTGTTCGCATCAGGTGCGGTTTCGGCAATCAGCTTGACGCTGTCGTTAATGGCACGGGCAAAATCACCGGGAGTGAACTGAATGTTGTTGATCATCTCATCCAGCATGGCGGCATCGGCCTTGCTGTTGCCAACCATCCGCTGCTTGTAATAGTCAGTTTGCAGCCAGAAGTCGCGACGCGTATCCCAGGAGGCCAGTTGCATCACAAACTCTTTATAGGCTTCGTCCATGACCGAAGGTTGATCACCTGACGCGTTGTCCGCTTTCGCATCCAGATTCCGCAAAAACTGCTGTTGGGAATAGTAACCCCCCAGCATATTCACCGTGGGGCGATCGGAGATCGCGGTCGCGCTCCACTCCTGACGAGCAAAAAAAGTATACGCCAGCGCGATCAGCGCGAATAACAGCGCGATACCGACAATCCACACCTTCCCGGCCCATAAGGTACGAAACAACCCACGAATATCCAGTTCATTTTCAGCGCTCACAACGTGTGCCCCCGGTAATGGTTGAGTCATCGCACCCTCATTTACTTGGTTAATTTTGGATTGTTATCACGGTTTCTTCGTAATCTGCGCTTCATGCGCTTAATGAACCTCGCCACCTTCCAGGCACGTTTAATGCAGTAACCGTAGAGGAAGAATGCTAGCAAAAAGAGCACCAGCATGACCCATTCCGGGACAAAATGAGAATATTCCGCCAGCACGCCAATCGAGGCCAGTATTGCGGCGGCTAGCGTGATCAGGACAAACGCCTGACGTGAAGTAAACCCTGCACGCATGATCAAATGATGAATATGCTGACGGTCTGGCGAGAACGGGCTCATCCCTTTACGCAGACGACGATACATGATGGCCACCATGTCCATCAGCGGAATGGCGATGATCCATAGCGCGGTAACCGGGCTTATCGGGTGCGTTTTACCCTGGGTAGTTTCAAGCAGGATCCAGATAACGGTAAAACCAATCAGCGTACTGCCAGCGTCACCCATAAATACTTTATAGCGACGGCCAAGCGCACCGAGGTTCAACAGGATATAGGGCAGGATGGCGGCGATCATGGCAAAGCACCAGATAGCCAGACTGGTCTGTCCATCAAACCACAGAATAAGCCCCATTGCGGCAAATGAGACGCTGGAGAGCCCGCCTAATAAGCCATCGATACCATCCACCATGTTGAAGGCATTGATCGCGGCCCATACGGCGAAGAGCGTGAGGAAATAACCAAACGGGCCGAGCACCATCTCCCACGGGCCAAAGATATAACCGAGGCTGCTGAGATAAAGCTTGCCCACCGCCATCATAATTACGCCGATAGCAGCCTGAATGGTGGCACGTATTTTTACGCTAATATCAAAGCGATCGTCCAGTGCACCGATAAAGACCAGGACACCGGCACAAGCCAGATAGAGAGCAGCGTGGGGGATATAGACATTCACAATGCTAAATGTGAAACAAATCCCCGCATAAACTGAGATGCCCCCAACCAACGGTATCAATCCCTGGTGGCGTTTACGGAAGTTGGGTTTATCCACTAAACCGACCTTTTTTGCGACCTTCCGTGCAAAAAACAGGAACAGTGTCGTGAATAAAAAAATACTGATGAGATCAGTACTGACTGTCAGTAAATTCACAATGCGTGCTCTCAGAGAAAATTATAAGCAGAAGTATAACCACGAAGGCCTGTATTCAGAAGGGAAACTCCACTCCGAACCGTCTGTTTTGTATAATTATTAACCACGTGTCGCACTTGATGGCTGACGCACGTGCAGCGGAGGACAATAACCCCTGATTTGTTAACTTGTCGTTAAGATTACAGACATAAAAGCAAAACGCCACGTAAAAACGTGGCGTTTTCGGCTGAGAGCTCGTTTACGAGCGCTTCATCATGTCGAAGAAGTCGTCGTTAGTTTTGGTCATCGCCAGTTTATTAATGAGGAATTCCATTGCGTCGATTTCGCCCATCGGGTGAATAATCTTGCGCAGGATCCACATTTTCTGCAGCTCTTCCTGAGTGGTGAGCAGCTCTTCTTTACGGGTACCGGAACGGTTGTAGTCGATAGCCGGGAAGACGCGTTTTTCAGCAATCTTACGAGAGAGGTGCAGTTCCATGTTACCGGTGCCTTTAAACTCTTCGTAGATGACTTCATCCATCTTAGAGCCGGTATCGATCAACGCCGTTGCGATGATGGTCAGGCTGCCGCCCTCTTCCACGTTACGCGCCGCACCGAAGAAACGCTTCGGACGATGCAGAGCGTTAGCGTCCACACCACCGGTCAGCACTTTACCGGAAGCCGGAACCACGGTGTTGTATGCACGTGCCAGACGGGTGATGGAGTCGAGCAGAATGATAACGTCTTTTTTGTGTTCAACCAGACGTTTCGCTTTCTCGATCACCATTTCCGCTACCTGAACGTGACGGGATGCCGGTTCGTCGAAGGTAGAAGCAACAACTTCACCTTTCACCAGACGTTGCATCTCGGTCACTTCTTCCGGACGTTCGTCAATCAGCAGCACCATCAACACACAGTCAGGGTGGTTGTAAGCGATGCTCTGCGCAATGTTTTGCAGCAGCATGGTTTTACCGGCTTTCGGCGGTGCGACGATCAGACCACGCTGACCACGACCGATTGGTGAAGCCAGATCCAAAACGCGCGCCGTTAAGTCTTCGGTAGAGCCGTTACCACGTTCCATACGCAGACGAGAGTTTGCGTGCAGCGGGGTTAAGTTTTCGAAGAGAATTTTATTACGGGCGTTTTCCGGTTTGTCGTAGTTAACTTCGTTAACTTTCAGCAGCGCAAAGTAGCGTTCGCCTTCTTTTGGCGGGCGAATCTTACCAGAGATGGTATCACCAGTGCGGAGGTTGAAACGGCGGATTTGGCTGGGGGAAACGTAGATGTCATCAGGACCGGCGAGGTAGGAGCTGTCTGCAGAACGGAGGAAACCAAATCCATCCTGCAATATCTCCAGCACACCGTCACCAAAGATATCTTCGCCACTCTTTGCGTGCTGCTTCAGGATGGCAAAAATAATGTCCTGCTTACGCATACGAGCCAGGTTTTCCAGCCCCATATTTTCGCCGAGAGTGATCAGCTCAGAAACCGGCGTATTCTTTAATTCGGTAAGATTCATAATGGTGTGAGTTCTTAAACTTGGGGTAAATCTCGAACTTAATGTTGTGAATGGTATGGCAGGGTCATCCATGCCTGTTTACGGCCATCAACTCATGTCTGTTCGCTGTCTGGTCACAGGAAAGTACGCAGAACTGAAACGACAAGACGGATTGAATGATAAGCCAGGAATCTGTCCACTTCGCGTGCGAGAAAAAACGGGAAGTATTGGAGTTATCAAGATTCAAACTTAATAAGGTATGTTTAATACGAAGTCAACACTAACTTAGCACGACTCAAGTCGGGCGTCCAGTCATCCGAATCAATTAGGATTCAGGTCGCCCGAACATGAGACGTCCGGCTTACGCCAGGTTCGCGTCGAGGAACTCTTTCAGCTGACCTTTGGACAGTGCGCCCACTTTGGTCGCTGCAACCTCACCGTTCTTGAACAGCAGCAGGGTCGGGATGCCACGGATACCATACTTCGGCGCAGTGCCTGGGTTTTGGTCAATGTTCAGTTTAGCAACCGTCAATTTGCCCTGATATTCGTCAGCGATTTCATCCAGAATCGGGGCGATCATTTTGCACGGTCCGCACCACTCTGCCCAGAAATCAACGAGGATCGCCCCGTCCGCTTTGAGTACATCCGTGTCAAAACTGTCGTCAGTCAGGTGAATAATTTTATCGCTCATATAAACTCCACAGGAATAAGCCTGGTGTGTTGGTGTATACACATCATCCTTTAAGCTGCCTCTTTGTTGGCTTCACTCATCGTCCAGGTCACGTACTCTGTACGTTCTTGTGGACGCGTTCGCTTGCCGCCTCGACGCATCATGAATGATTTGTGTACAGCATTAACCAACTAAAGGTTGACTTTATTTCACCGGATACGCTTTCGTAAAGCAATAGTAAGCTGATATTCTACCACACTATGAGCAAAACACATTTAACAGAACAGAAGTTTTCCGACTTCGCCCTGCACCCAAAGGTTATCGAAGCCCTTGAAAATAAAGGCTTTCACAACTGCACGCCCA
This sequence comes from Citrobacter sp. CFNIH10, assembly GCF_002934585.1. Lineage (NCBI taxonomy): Bacteria > Pseudomonadati > Pseudomonadota > Gammaproteobacteria > Enterobacterales > Enterobacteriaceae > Citrobacter > Citrobacter sp. CFNIH10. The sequence goes on along the minus strand of NZ_CP026216.1, from coordinate 1,387,879 downwards.
TTCAGGCCCTCGCACTGCCGCTTACGCTGGCTGGTCGCGATGTTGCAGGGCAGGCGCAAACCGGTACCGGAAAAACGATGGCGTTCCTGACGTCAACGTTTCATTATCTTCTCTCTCATCCCGCGATTGACGATCGCAAGGTGAACCAGCCACGCGCCTTAATTATGGCGCCGACGCGTGAGTTAGCCGTGCAGATCCACGCTGATGCCGAGCCGCTGGCACAGACGACCGGTCTGAAGCTGGGTCTCGCTTACGGCGGTGACGGTTACGACAAACAGCTAAAAGTGCTGGAAAGCGGCGTCGATATTCTCATCGGCACCACGGGTCGTCTGATCGACTACGCGAAACAGAATCACATCAACCTGGGCGCCATCCAGGTGGTGGTCCTCGATGAAGCCGATCGCATGTACGATCTGGGCTTTATTAAAGATATTCGCTGGCTGTTCCGCCGCATGCCGCCGGCCAACCAACGCCTGAACATGTTGTTCTCTGCTACCCTCTCTTACCGCGTGCGTGAACTGGCGTTCGAACAGATGAACAACGCCGAATACGTTGAAGTCGAGCCGGAACAAAAAACGGGTCACCGTATTAAAGAAGAGCTTTTCTATCCGTCTAACGAAGAGAAAATGCGCTTACTGCAAACGCTGATCGAAGAAGAGTGGCCGGATCGCGCCATCATCTTCGCGAACACCAAACACCGCTGCGAAGATATCTGGGGTCATCTTGCCGCCGATGGTCATCGCGTTGGTTTGCTGACTGGCGATGTGGCGCAGAAAAAACGTCTGCGTATTCTCGACGAATTTACCCGTGGCGATCTGGATATTCTGGTCGCAACCGACGTTGCCGCGCGCGGCCTGCACATTCCTGCCGTGACGCACGTATTTAACTACGATCTGCCGGACGATTGCGAAGACTACGTACACCGCATCGGTCGTACGGGCCGTGCTGGCGCAAGCGGTCACTCGATCAGCCTGGCCTGTGAAGAGTACGCCCTGAACCTACCTGCGATTGAAACCTACATTGGTCACTCGATTCCGGTGAGTAAATACAACCCGGAAGCGTTGATGAACAATCTGCCGAAGCCGCTGCGCCTGACGCGTACGCGCCCTGGCAATGGCCCGCGCCGCTCTGGCGGTGCTCCGCGTAATCGTCGTCGTTCAGGTTAAAAAAGTTATGCCATACACAACATCATTCAGCCTGTATCAGGGCGGCAAGAAAACGAATCCTGATGAGCTTACTTTCAGTGATTCGGGTGAAAAAACGCAGCCAGCACAGATACCGGTTGAAGGATGAAGTGTATGAATTCTACCTCGTTGTACGCCGCTATCGATCTCGGTTCCAATAGTTTTCATATGCTGGTCGTACGCGAGGTAGCGGGCAGCATCCAGACGCTCACGCGCATTAAACGCAAAGTGCGTCTGGCCGCCGGTCTGAACAGCAACAATGTCCTTTCTGCTGAAGCAATGGAACGCGGCTGGCAATGCCTGCGTCTGTTTGCCGAGCGCCTTCAGGATATTCCGCAGCCGCAAATTCGCGTGGTCGCTACGGCTACGTTACGTATCGCGGTAAACGCCAGCGAGTTTATCGCTAAAGCGCAGGAAATCCTCGGTTGTCCGGTTCAGGTCATCAGCGGTGAAGAAGAAGCGCGCCTGATTTATCAGGGCGTGGCGCACACCACTGGCGGAGCGGATCAGCGTCTGGTCGTCGATATCGGCGGCGCCAGCACCGAACTGGTCACCGGAACAGGTGCGCAAACCACCTCCCTGTTCAGCCTGTCAATGGGCTGCGTCACCTGGCTCGAACGCTACTTTACCGATCGCAATCTGGCACAAGAGAATTTCGACGAAGCGGAAAAAGCGGCGCGCGATGTGCTGCGCCCGGTCGCCGATGAACTTCGCTATCACGGCTGGAAAGTCTGCGTCGGTGCCTCCGGTACCGTTCAGGCGTTGCAGGAAATCATGATGGCGCAGGGGATGGATGAGCGCATCACGCTGGCGAAACTGCAGCAGTTGAAACAGCGGGCGATTCACTGCGGTCGTCTGGAAGAGCTTGAAATTGAAGGCTTAACCCTGGAACGAGCGCTGGTGTTCCCCAGCGGGTTGGCTATTCTTATCGCCATCTTCACCGAACTCAATATTCAGTGTATGACCCTGGCCGGTGGGGCATTACGTGAAGGGCTGGTCTACGGGATGCTGCATCTTGCGGTGGATCAGGATATTCGCAGCCGCACGCTGCGTAATATTCAGCGCCGGTTTATGGTGGATACCGAACAGGCGCATCGCGTTGCGAATCTGGCGGTGAGTTTTCTCGATCAGGTAGAAAATGAGTGGCATCTTGAGCCGATCAGCCGCGAACTGCTGATCAGCGCCTGCCAGCTGCACGAGATAGGCCTGAGCGTTGATTTTAAGCAAGCGCCTCAGCATGCCGCCTATCTGGTCCGTAATCTGGATCTGCCGGGCTTCACGCCCGCACAGAAAAAACTGCTCGCCACGCTATTGTTAAATCAGACCAACCCGGTCGATCTCTCGTCGTTGCATCAGCAAAATGCCGTACCGCCGCGTGTGGCGGAGCATCTTTGTCGTCTGCTCAGACTGGCGATTATCTTCGCCAGCCGCCGTCGTGACGATCTGGTGCCAGCTATTACGCTACAGGCATCGAATGAAATTCTCACCCTGGCGCTACCGCCGGACTGGCTGGAACAACATCCGCTGGGGAAAGAGTTGATTGAACAAGAAAGCCAGTGGCAGAGCTATGTCCACTGGCCTTTAGCAGTGCGTGAATGATTCACTGCCGGAGGGCGGCGTAAATGCCTAATCCGGCCTCCAGCCTACGATTTCTCTCTTTTCGCCGCCATCATCGCTTTCAGATTCGCCAGATGGCTTTGCCCTTTCTGCATTCGCTCTTCAGCACTCACCACTTTACGCTCCTGCTCCCAGATCAGATCGTCCTGCGGTAACTCCAGCAGGAAGCGGCTCGGCTCCGGACGCACCAGTTCACCGTACTGACGTCGCTCTTTACACAACGTAAAAATCAGCTCTTTCTGCGCGCGGGTGATGCCGACATAAGCCAGGCGGCGCTCTTCATCAATGTTGTCTTCATCGATGCTGCTCTGGTGTGGCAGGAAGCCTTCTTCCATACCCACCATAAACACATACGGGAACTCCAGCCCTTTCGAGGCATGCAGCGTCATCAATTGCACCTGATCCAGCTCTTCCTCACTCTCGCCGCGCTCCATCATGTCACGTAGCGTGAAGCGGGTGACAACCTGAGTGAGCGTCATCGGCTCATCCAGTTCGCTGCCTTCCAGCATTTCGGTCATCCAGCTAAACAGCTGGTTGACGTTTTTCATGCGCATTTCAGCGGCTTTTGGGCTGGGCGACGTTTCGTAAAGCCATGATTCGTAATCAATTCCGTGGATGAGCTCGCGAACAGCGGCAATCGGCTCACGTTCTGCCAACCGCTGAACCTCGCCCAGCCAGTGGGTAAAACGGGTGAGCGAGTCATAGCCGCGCCCGGTGAGCGTCTGGCTAAGCCCCAGATCAAAACTGGCGGTAAACAGGCTTTTGTTCCGCGTCATCGCCCATTCACCCAGCTTTTGCAGCGTGGCGGGGCCGATTTCACGCTTTGGCGTATTCACAATACGCAGGAACGCGCTGTCATCATCCGGATTGGTCAACACCCGCAGATAGGCCAGCAAGTCTTTAATTTCCGGACGCGAGAAGAACGACGTTCCACCGGAGATTTTGTAGGGGATCCGGTTCTGCATGAGGAATTTTTCGAATACTCGCGCCTGGTGGTTGCCGCGATACAGAATGGCGTAATCTTTGTATTCCGTTTTATTTACAAAGTGATGGGCGATGAGTTCCCCGGTCACCCGCTCGGCTTCGTGCTCCTCATTATTCGCACTCAGAACTTTGAGTTCCGCGCCATATCCCAGCTCGGAAAAAAGCCGTTTTTCAAAGACGTGCGGGTTATTGGCAATGAGGATGTTCGCCGCCTTCAGGATCCGCCCGGAGGAGCGGTAGTTCTGCTCCAGTTTGATCACCTGTAACGCCGGAAAATCCTGACTTAACAACACCAGGTTTTGCGGACGCGCCCCGCGCCAGGAGTAAATCGACTGATCGTCGTCCCCTACGACGGTGAATCGCGCCCGGTTTCCCACCAGCAATTTCACCAGTTCGTACTGACTGGTGTTGGTGTCCTGATATTCATCCACCAGCAGATAGCGAATCTTGTTCTGCCAGCGCTCACGCACCTCTTCATTACGTTGCAACAGCAGCGTCGGTAGCAGAATCAAATCATCAAAGTCGAGGACATTGCAGGCTTTCATATGCGCGTCGTACAGCCCGTAGCAGTGCGCAAAGATACGATCGCGCTCGCCTTTCGCACCAGCGGCCGCCTGTGCGGGCGTTTTGAGATCGTTCTTCCAGTTCGAGATCGTCGAGATCAACTGTTGCAGTATCACTTTGTCGTCTTCAATCAGCCCTTCCGTCAGATCTTTGAGCAGTGCAACCTGGTCCGTGTCATCAAACAGCGAAAAATTCGACTTCATCCCCAGCGCGGCGTATTCGCGTTTAATCACCTCCAGCCCTAGCGTATGGAAAGTGGAGATCATCAACCCACGCGCTTCTTTGCGTCCCAGCGTCTGTCCGACACGCTCTTTCATCTCACGCGCCGCTTTATTAGTAAAAGTTACCGCCGCAATGTGTCGCGCCTGGTAGCCGCAACCACGGATTAGGTGAGCGATCTTGTTGGTGATCACGCGTGTCTTACCGGAACCCGCCCCCGCCAGCACCAGGCACGGTCCGGTGACGAATTCGACAGCTTGTTGTTGGCCGGGGTTTAAACGCATAGGTAAAAGTGCTCAATCTTCGAACGGGGGACGAATTGTAGCAGAAAGCGAGGTCGAGATTGAGCTTTCCGTAACCGCGCGTAACGCTGCCTGTGAGGGTAAGTAAGCTTGTGCTGCTGTCCAGATTCTGAACAATCCTGAACGCCGATCACACGGAAAAAATTACACAACGCCTGCACAAGAGGTTTAATTAACATATTGAGTATAAAAGAAAAACAGTAACAATAGTCGGACTAAGCTGCTTTGGCTTGTATAAACCGACAAAAAAGAAGACCGTTCATCCCACTTTCTTTGTTTATTCAACCGAAACATTTCTGAACCAAATACGCTAATAAATCAGGTGCTGCCACGTACCGCACCTCCTCTTATGCTGAGCATACAATGAATAAGATCCAAGCCACTTACTACCTACAAGACTCAACCGCTCGCCAGATAGTCCAACGCACGATGGGGATTATCCCCTATTCGGTTAACGTTATGAACGAGCACGGCATGATCATTGCCTCAGGTGAGGCGTCCCGTTTACATCAGCGCCATGAAGGTGCGGTGCTGGCGTTAACTGAAAACCGGATTGTTGAAATCGATTCGGCGACGGCTGACAAACTCAAAGGTGTGAAGCCCGGTATTAACTTGCCAATAAATTTTCGCGATCAGCTTATCGGCGTACTGGGTATCACCGGAGAGCCGGGTGAGGTGAAGGCTTATGCGCAACTCGTCAAGATGGCGTCGGAACTCATCATTGAACAAATGGCGTTACTTGAACAAAAACAGTGGGATAAACGCTACCGCGAAGAGCTAATCAACCAGCTTATTTTACGCGACCCGCCTCCGTCATCGTTAAGCGCCGTGGTCTCATGGTTAGGCGTTAATCTCCAGCTGCCGCGCGTGGTGCTTATCATGGAATTGCAGCAGCCGGATCGCGATGCGCTACGTACGCTGATGGATTATTTTGAATACAGCGCCCGCGACCATCTGGTGACATTTTCCGACTTTAACGAGCTGATTATCCTCAAACCTGTCACCCTGAAAAATGGGACTCTCAATAAATCGCTGGAGCAGCACGAGTTACAAAAATTTAAGCATTACGCACAGTCCTGCGGCTTTTCACGGCTCATCGTCGGCGGCTATTTTGCGGGAGAAAATGGCCTGCGACGCTCCTATCAGACAGCGAAATCAACCCAGGCGATGGTGAAAAGGCTGAAACTTAAGCATCAGTTTATCTTTCACGATGACTACGCGCTGGCCTCATTGCTGGGGGGACTTTCCGGCACCTGGCAAGCGGAAGAGTTATCAAAAATATGGTGCGAGTTGGTTACTCAGGACAGCAAAGGCGTCATGCAAAAAACATTGGAGCACTATTTCGAACATAATTGTGATCTTTCGCAAACTGCCACCAGTCTGCATATTCACGTAAACACCCTGCGCTATCGACTGCAACGCGTTGAAGAGATAACGGGAATAAAAATCAACAACTTGAAACAACTCCTTTGGTTGTACATTGGCATGGAGCTGCAGCGGTAGTCTGTATTTTCCTCCAAATTTACATCCTGTCAGACGCGTATTTTTTAGCGGATCCTCACAAGGCTATTCCCGGCGGCTTCTCCATACTGCCCCAGTCAATTTAATGGAGAAAGCAGAAGATGGTTTCAATATCCGCAACAGGCGCCATCATCGCACTCGTGGTGGCGATCGTCTTAATATTACGCAAAGTCTCTCCCGCGTACGGCATGATGGTGGGTGCGCTGGTCGGTGGTCTCGTCGGCGGGGCAGACCTGGTCCAGACCGTCACGCTGATGGTCACGGGTGCGCAGGGCATCACCAATGCCGTACTGCGCATTCTCGCTGCAGGCGTACTGGCTGGTGTGCTGATCGAATCCGGCGCCGCGAACACAATCGCGGAAACGGTAGTGAAAAAAGTGGGCGAAAGTCGTGCCCTGCTTGCCTTAGCCATTGCCACTATGATTCTGACGGCCGTTGGCGTTTTTATCGATGTCGCGGTGATTACCGTCGCGCCGATTGCGCTTTCGATCGCCAGACGCGCCGGGCTATCAAAACTCGCCATTTTGCTGGCGATGATTGGCGGTGGCAAAGCGGGTAACGTCATGTCACCGAATCCCAATGCCATTGCCGCTTCGGATTCGTTCCATGTCCCGCTCACATCCGTCATGATGGGGGGGATTATTCCCGGATTGTTCGGCCTGGCAATCGCCTATTTTCTGGCGAAGCGTCTGAGCCAAAAAGGCTCGATGGTCACGACGGAAGAGATCATTTCTCAGGACACGCACGGCACACAACCCGGATTTCTGGCGGCCATCAGCGCCCCCCTTGTTGCCATTATTCTGTTAGCGCTGCGTCCTGTGGCGGGCATTGCTATCGATCCGCTCATTGCTCTGCCAGTGGGAGGATTAGTCGGCGCAATCCTGATGGGCCGATTTAAACAAAGTAACGCCTTTATGATGTCCGGGCTGACGCGCATGGCACCTGTCGCCATTATGCTGCTCGGTACCGGCACGCTGGCTGGCATCATTGCCAACTCAGCGTTAAAAGAGGTCCTGATCGACGGATTAACCTCTTCCGGTCTCCCTTCTTATCTCCTGGCCCCCATCTCTGGCGCAATTATGTCGATGGCCACCGCGTCGACAACGGCCGGAACCGCCGTTGCAGCAGGCGTGTTCAGTCAAACGCTGCTGGGACTTGGCGTCTCTGCGCTTGCCGGTGCAGTCATGATTCATGCCGGGGCGACGGTTCTGGATCATCTCCCTCACGGCAGTTTTTTCCACGCCACTGGCGGTAGCGTCAGTATGCAAATCCATGAACGCTTAAAACTTCTGCCTTATGAAACCCTTGTTGGTTTCGTCATCGCATTGATTTCGACACTGCTGTTTGGTGTCTTCGGACTCGCCGGGTAAGCACACAATGAAAATAGTTATCGCACCAGATTCATTTAAAGAAAGTTTGTCTGCCATGCAGGTGGCGACGGCTATCGAACAGGGGTTTCGCGAAATATATCCCGATGCCCAGTATGTCAAACTCCCTATGGCGGACGGCGGCGAAGGCACCGTTGAGTCGATGGTGGAGGCCACTGAGGGCCATTACCACTTTATCGATGTCACAGGCCCTCTGGGAACACCGGTCCAGGCACGCTGGGGAATGCTGGGTGACGGGAAGACGGCGGTGATCGAAATGGCTGCGGCGTCAGGTCTCCACCATGTGCCGCCAGAGCATCGTAACCCACTGCTGACCACCAGCTATGGAACGGGCGAGCTCATCCTTGCCGCACTCGATCGGGGCGTTGAGCACATTATTCTTGGCATTGGCGGCAGCGCGACGAATGACGGAGGCGCGGGCATGCTACAGGCGCTGGGCATCGACCTCCTGGATGAAAAAGGAGACGCGCTTCCCGAAGGCGGCGGTGCGCTCAGTAAACTGGCAACAATCGACACTTCCCACGCCGACCCGCGTCTAAAGACGGTCTCCATCACCGTGGCCTGCGACGTCAACAATCCGCTGTGCGGTCCGACGGGGGCCTCTGCCATTTTCGGCCCACAAAAGGGGGCGACGGAAGCGATGGTTGCAGCGTTAGACGGTGCGCTGGCGGTTTATGGCAAGCGACTACAGGAGTTTACCGGTCGGGATGTAATGAATGCGCCGGGCGCTGGCGCAGCAGGCGGAATGGGAGCCGCATTACTCGGTCTACTGGGCGCTGATTTAAAACCCGGTGTGGAGATTGTGATTAACGCGCTGCAACTGGAGCGCCTGGTAGCCGATGCCAGTCTGGTGATCACCGGAGAAGGTCGCCTCGACAGCCAGAGCATCTGCGGCAAAACGCCGATTGGCGTTGCCCGCTGCGCCAAACGCTATCAAAAACCGGTTATTGCGCTTGCCGGCGGTTTGACCCAGGATCATCAGATTGTTCATGAGCATGGGCTGGATGCCGTTTTCTCTGTGTTGACGCGCATCGCCACGCTACCGGAAGCCTTAGAGGACGCGGAATACAATCTGCGCATTTCGGCTCGTAATATTGCCAGCGTCTGGAAGCTGTCGCAGCAGCAAATTCACTAATCCTATATCCAGGCCAGTCACCAACCGCTGGCCTGGATATTCTTTCCCTCTCCCCACATGCTAAAATCGCCCCCTTCATTTCCCCGACTCAAGGCACGATCATGGCAAAAACCGCAGCAGCACTGCATATCCTTGTTAAAGAAGAGAAACTGGCACTGGATCTTCTGGAGCAGATTAAAAACGGCGCCGACTTCGGCAAACTGGCGAAGAAACATTCCATCTGCCCGTCAGGCAAACGAGGCGGTGACTTAGGCGAATTCCGCCAGGGCCAGATGGTTCCGGCGTTCGATAAAGTGGTCTTTTCCTGCCCGGTGCTGGAACCGACCGGCCCGCTGCACACCCAGTTCGGCTACCACATCATCAAAGTGCTGTACCGTAACTAAGCAAAAGCCCAGAGCGTTCAGACTCTGGGCTTTTTTTGCCGGATGGCACGATGCTTATCCGGCCTACGGCTTTGCACTTTTGTAGGTCGGGTCAGGCGTAGCCGCCACCCGACAATGTCGGTTTAACCCGCAACGGCAATGCGCTTCATATCGGTCATATAACCACGCAGTTTCTGGCCGACTTTCTCGATAGCATGGCTGCGAATCGCGTCATTTACATCGCGTAACTGAGCGTTATCCACTGCGCCTTCAGCAATCGCTTTACCCAGGTCGCCGGTCTGCAGCGTGGCCATGAACTCTTTCAGCAGCGGTACGCAGGCATAAGAGAACAGGTAGTTACCGTATTCTGCGGTATCAGAGATCACCACGTTCATTTCGTACAGACGCTTACGCGCAATGGTGTTGGCGATCAGCGGCAGCTCGTGCAGGGATTCGTAGTACGCGGACTCTTCGATGATGCCGGAATCCACCATGGTTTCAAACGCCAGCTCAACGCCCGCTTTTACCATCGCGATCATCAGTACGCCTTTATCGAAGTACTCCTGCTCGCCGATTTTGCCTTCATACTGCGGCGCGGTTTCGAACGCGGTTTTACCAGTCTCTTCACGCCATGTCAGCAGTTTCTTATCGTCGTTAGCCCAGTCAGCCATCATGCCGGAAGAGAACTCACCGGAAATGATGTCGTCCATGTGTTTCTGGAACAGCGGCGCCATAATTTCTTTCAGCTGTTCGGACAGCGCGTAAGCACGCAGTTTTGCCGGATTGGACAGACGGTCCATCATCAGCGTGATACCGCCCTGCTTCAGCGCTTCAGTGATCGTTTCCCAGCCGAACTGAATCAGTTTCTCGGCATATGCCGGGTCAGTCCCTTCTTCCACCAGCTTATCGAAGCACAGCAGAGAACCAGCCTGCAGCATACCGCACAGTATGGTCTGCTCGCCCATCAGGTCGGATTTCACTTCCGCCACGAAGGAAGATTCCAGCACGCCCGCACGGTGACCGCCGGTCGCTGCAGCCCAGGCTTTAGCAATCGCCATGCCTTCGCCTTTCGGATCGTTTTCCGGGTGAACCGCGATCAGCGTCGGCACACCGAAACCACGTTTGTACTCTTCACGCACTTCGGTACCCGGGCACTTCGGTGCCACCATCACGACGGTGATGTCTTTACGGATCTGCTCGCCCACTTCAACGATGTTGAAGCCGTGAGAGTAACCCAGCGCCGCGCCGTCTTTCATCAGCGGTTGTACGGAACGCACTACGTCAGAGTGCTGTTTGTCTGGCGTCAGGTTAACCACCAAATCCGCCTGCGGGATCAGCTCTTCATACGTGCCGACTTTGAAGCCGTTTTCTGTCGCTTTACGCCAGGATGCGCGCTTCTCAGCAATCGCCTCTTTACGCAGGGCGTAGGAGATATCCAGACCGGAATCACGCATGTTCAGGCCCTGGTTCAGACCCTGCGCGCCACAGCCGACAATGACCACTTTTTTACCCTGAAGGTAGCTCGCGCCATCGGCGAACTCATCGCGGCCCATAAAGCGACATTTACCCAGCTGTGCCAGCTGCTGGCGCAGGTTCAGTGTATTAAAGTAGTTAGCCATGGTGGTGTACTCCGTGATGTTGTGTTGTGGTGCTTATTATTCGGTTCGCTGTTCAGCGAGAATGACTCCACAGTACAACAGGAAATTTATTGCGGAAATTGATATATTCACAACGTCACATTGCAATAACTGCAACGTAAAAATTAAGAGGTTCGCCGGTGGATTTACGCGATCTGAAAATGTTCCTGCATCTGGCGGAAAGCCGCCACTTTGGCCGCAGCGCGCGGGCGATGCACGTCAGTCCTTCTACGCTATCACGGCAGATCCAGCGCCTTGAGGAAGACCTCGGGCAGCCGTTGTTTGTCCGCGATAATCGCACGGTCACGCTGACCGAAGCGGGTGAAGAGCTGCGAACGTTTGCCCAGCAGACGCTGTTGCAGTATCAGCAACTGCGCCACACCCTCGATCAGCAAGGTCCGTCGCTATCGGGCGAACTGCATATTTTCTGCTCGGTGACCGCCGCCTACAGCCATCTGCCGCCAATCCTCGATCGCTTTCGCGCTGAGCATCCCTCAGTAGAAATTAAACTCACCACCGGCGACGCCGCCGATGCCATGGAAAAGGTGGTGACCGGCGAAGCGGATCTGGCGATTGCCGGTAAGCCTGAAACGCTGCCGGGCGCGGTGGCGTTTTCGATGCTGGAAAATCTGGCGGTGGTACTCATTGCCCCGGCGCTGCCCTGCCCGGTACGCAATCAGGTTTCGGTGGAGAAACCCGACTGGTCTACGGTGCCATTCATCATGGCCGATCAGGGGCCTGTGCGCCGCCGCATTGAACTGTGGTTTCGTCGCCATAAAATCAGCAACCCGCAGATTTACGCCACCGTGGGGGGTCACGAAGCGATGGTGTCGATGGTCGCACTCGGCTGTGGCGTGGCGTTGCTGCCCGAAGTGGTGCTGGAAAACAGCCCCGAACCGGTGCGCAATCGCGTCATGATTTTAGAGCGTAGCGACGAGAAAACTCCGTTCGAACTGGGCGTCTGCGCGCCGAAAAAACGGCTGCATGAGCCGCTTATTGATGCGTTCTGGAAAATTGTGCTGGAGCGCAAAATTGCCGAGTAGTATCAGCGTCAGGTCTAAAATCAGAGGTAGATTCAGTTTTGCGGAATCTTTTCTGTATAATGACCCGCCATAATACACAGACGGTGTCATTGCCCCTATGACAGCGAAACACAAACTAAATTAGCCATCATTATGATAATCAAGCCAAAAATCCGTGGATTCATCTGTACAACGACCCATCCGACTGGCTGTAAAGTCAATGTGGAAAAGCAGATCGAGTACGTTAAACAAAACGGGAAAATCGAAAACGGTCCTTCCCGCGTGCTGGTCATCGGTGCTTCAACCGGCTATGGACTGGCATCAAGAATCTCCGCAGCGTTTGGCAGCGGAGCCGCCACTATCGGCGTATTTTTCGAAAAACCGGGTACCGAATCTAAACCAGGTTCAGCAGGCTGGTATAACGCCGCGGCTTTCGATGAAGCTGCAAAGCGGGAAGGTCTGTATTCCAAAAGCATTAACGGTGATGCGTTCTCCGACGAATGTCGTGATGAAGTCATCAAGCTCATCAAAGAAGACCTGGGTCAAATTGATTTAGTCGTTTATTCACTCGCTTCCCCGGTTCGTAAAATGCCGAAAACGGGTGAAGTTGTCCGTTCGGCGCTGAAACCTATTGGTGAGGTTTACACCTCTAAAGCGATTGATACCAATAAGGATCAGATCACGACGGCCAGCATTGAGCCCGCAACGGAAGAAGAAGTTCAGAACACCGTGACCGTAATGGGCGGAGAAGACTGGGAGCTGTGGATAGATGCCCTGCGCCAGGCCAATGTGCTGGCCGACGGCGTGAAAACCGTTGCTTATTCTTACATCGGTACCGACCTGACGTGGCCAATCTATTGGCATGGCGCGCTGGGCAAAGCGAAAGAAGACCTTGACCGTGCGGCAGGTGCGCTGCGTAATCAACTGTCTTCAATCAATGGCACAGCCAACGTTGCGGTCCTGAAATCGGTAGTCACACAGGCTTCTTCAGCCATTCCAGTAATGCCGCTGTATATCTCTATGGTCTTCAAACTGATGAAAGAACAAGGGATTCATGAAGGATGCATTGAGCAGATTAACCGTCTGATGACCACCAGCCTGTACGGTGACAAGGCTGCGCTTGATGACCACCAGCGTATCCGCATGGATGACTGGGAACTGCGTGAAGATATTCAGCAGGCATGCCGGGATCTGTGGCCGCTGATCACCACCGAAAACCTGGCGCAAGAAACCGATTATGCAGGCTACAAGCTGGAATTTCTTAACCTGTTCGGTTTTGGCCTCGACGAAGTCGATTACGAGGCTGATGTGAACCCCGAAGTCGAATTTGATGTGGTGACTCTGTAATTTGCTGATGTAAGAGCAAAAACAGACGTCTGATCAAGTCCTGGCTGAAAAGTCAGGACTTTAACTAATCAGAGCAGTGCCGCCCTGCGTAAAGAATATTCCCTACCGCAATCTATGAAACCTTCCCCTTGTTAAGCCGTTCCCAAAAACAGAACAAGTAGTCTGTGATGCTTGAGAGACGGCGTTGTGGCGATAACATTGGGTGAAAGGCGTCGGCACTTGCTACACGAAAATATATTTATGTGTAATGCCTGACGCACAGAGTAAATCATCACCTTATAGATATTAATAAATAACGAATAAACTGTTACTATTTTTCATGCCATAAACCAGTAGACTTAATAACGACAACTCCTGTACGATGCAATCTGATGTTAGATATATATAACGCAAATTAAGTTGTGAATTAACTTAACGCATATTATCCACACAGGGTATATTAACTAGCACCCATTCATATTCCAAATCATTCAGAATATGAATTAAATTGAAGTTGCCATTAGATATATAGAGCCTATCCCAATAGGTGTACTTTTACAGTCATGTTGCAACACGGGTGGCACGGCACAAAAGGTTCATAGCCGGAATACGTGAGGAGGACTCGCTTCACACGCCTTTCAGGCTGCTCTGATGGTCGTTCAAACGCCTGCCCAGGTTCAGAATGCCAAATGTAATAGCCCATTGGGATAGACTCTTAATCCTGCTCATGGATCGGAGCTTACTATTATGCATTCAACGCATTTTCATCGATTTGGTTATTCAGATAATTTATTAACTCCCGCCAACTATATTTCTCGACAGGTTGCCTTCTCCCCTGTTGAGATACCGGCGGCAGAGCCCGCGCCCCTGGTTTCGGCAATCATTCCATGCCTGAATGAAGAACTTACGCTTGCTATCTGTATTAAGAAAGTAACAGAAGCGTTTACTCGCCTGGGTATTCAAGGTGAAATTATCATCGGTGATAATGGCTCAACAGACCAATCCGTTGAAATTGCAAAATCACTGGGTGCCCGAGTTATTCATCAGTCCGTCAAAGGTTATGGCGCAGCAATAAGCGCGGCTGCCAGTGCGGCAAAAGGTAAATATCTCATTATGGCTGATGCCGATGACTCCTATGACTGGAGCCAGCTAGATATTTTCGTCGATGCACTGGAAAGCGGTGCAGACTTTGTTATGGGTAATCGATTTGCTGGAGGAATTGAACCAGGGGCAATGCCTCCTCTGCATCGCTATCTGGGAAATCCACTGCTTTCCGGCATAGCCAGGCTGCTTTACCACTCACCCATTCGCGATTTCCACTGTGGGATGCGGGCCTTTACCCGCGAAGCATTTCAAAAAATGGCCACTCGTTCTACCGGTATGGAATTTGCCTCTGAAATGATCATTAACGCGCACCGCGCAAGACTCATCATTCATGAAGTGCCTATCAAGCTCTATCCGGACAAACGCAACCGCCCTCCTCATTTACGTTCATTTCGTGACGGCTGGAGACATCTGCGTCTTCTCATCGCTCATGCCCCAGACAGGCTCTATTTGATCCCTGGCTTTACGCTACTACTGCTCGGAGCTATCGGCCTTGCGCTACTTGCCGCAGGCCCCATAGAAATCAACGGTTACTATTTTGGTATCCATTTCGTTGCCCTGGCGACAATGTCGACGCTTATTGGTCTTATCGCGGTCCTGTTAGGCGTGCTAGCGAAGGTCGCCATCGCCATTAACCACCCGATTGCGGAAAGCCGGGTTATCCCCTGGCTCATGCGCTCGCACCCTCTCGAGTGGCTGGTATTCAGCGGATCTGTGCTTGCCATAGCCGGTTTTTTTGCCGACCTCCTCCTTGCTTTTCACTGGATATTTACCCGTGGCTCAATGGAACAGTCGGTACACATTGTTTTTGCCATCAGCACAGCCTGCATCGCTGGAGTGCTGATGGTCCTGGCCGGATTCGTACTACAGCTCCTGCTGGACAGCCTGAACCGGCATGATTCAGATACCTCACCGCAAGGACCCGGAGTATGAAAAGAAACAGGGCCACCCCTCGAATTTGGCACACTGACTGGCTGTTGTTACGTGCACTGGCGAGACGATTACGCGAGCAAGCAGAACGTCACATTCAGCCAAATACCTTCATGATCGACTTTGGCTGCGGCGATTCCCCCTATGCTGAAATGATGCGTCAGTTGAATATTAACTATTGTGGTGCCGATCTTGATGACAGCGGTACACTCAAAATTGACCCACAGGGACGTATCCCTTTAGCTGATGGTGCCGCAGGAGCCATACTTTCCGTCCAGGTACTGGAACACGTCAGAGATCTTGATGCGTATTGCGCTGAAATTCGGCGTTTGTTAAATGATGATGGTCTCTTGTTACTCTCCACGCACGGAACCTGGCTCTATCATCCTCATCCGGAAGATCACCGCCGCTGGACCCGCACCGGTCTCATATCCGATCTTACCGATCGCGGGTTTGTGGTTGAAGAAGTCGACGCTCTGGTTGGCCCATTGGCTACAACCACCATTATTCGCCTGACAGGTTTTGCGTTTTTCATCCGTCGGCTCCCCCTCATCGGCGGCGTTCTAGCCTCAGGTCTGGCCGTCATGATGAATCTGCGCGCCATGTTCGAAGATTATGTCACGCCGGCGCAAGTACGGCATGACAACGCCTGCGTATTTTTACTTCGTGCCCGGAAAGCACCCCGATGAAAATTCGCACCTCTTTTACTTATCTCTGCATTTCTGGCTGCTGTTTCCTGGGACATAATGCCATCATGATCGTGGCGGAAAGTTTATGCGTTGCGCTCTGGTTAGCGATCCTGTTGTCTTTCGCCATCATCGCTACCGTCGGTTATATCCTGCACAGCTTATTCACGTTTAAACAGCCGCTTTCATTTGCTGGCTTTGGCCGTTATACCATCAGCATGTTGTTGAATATCCCTCTTGCCTTTGTCAGCACCTGGATTTGGTATCACTGGCTGGAATTTCCGATGACCATCGCTGCGCCGCTTGCTTCGCTCTGCATGCTCGTGCTGAATTTTCTCCTTAGCCGTTGGGCTATCAGCACGTCAGGTCGCAGTAAAGCCATACAAATATGATTAACGTTCCCCTTAATCCGCACTATCAACAGAAGACGGTATCACACCATCTCGTGGTTTATCCCCATTCGATGCGTCTGGTGAGGGTCTAGCCAGTGAATATCTTGACGATCAGCCATTTCTACGAGGCACACGGCGGGGGTATTGAACGCGTTGCCGGGCATTTGTGCCGCCAGTTCGCACACCTGGGAGCGACACCGTATTGGGCAGCCAGCGCCAGCGATACGTTACCTACCGGTAATCTCAACATTATCGCGTTACGCTGCGTCGATCCGTTGGAGAAACTCACCGGTCTGCCAATGCCGTTACCTGGCCCTACAGCCATTTGCGCACTTAGCGACGCCGTCCGGCGTAGCGACGTGGTGGTGATTCACGATGTGCTCTATGCCACATCAATCCTTGGTATGATGATGGCCAAACTCCACGCGAAGCCCGTCATTCTGATTCAACATATTGCCGCCATTCCTTTCAGATCACCCGTACTGCGTCTGCTTATGCGGCTGGCTAATTTGGTCGTAACACGCCCGATGTTATGGGCCGCCGATGCCAGGGTATTTATTAGCGATACTGTCCGCCACGACCTGCTTGGGACCCCTGCGCGTTATCCGTATAAATTGCTGTTTAACGGGGTTGATAGCACCATTTTCTATCCCTCCGTGACTTCAGTATCCAGTCAAACTCCGCTGGCAAGATACAACCTCCCGCCTTGTGCCCGGCGCATACTATTCGTGGGTCGTTATGTTGAAAAGAAAGGGTTGTCGATACTGCACGCTCTGGCAATAACCAGACCGGAATGCCAGTTTTTACTGGCCGGAAACGGCCCACTTCGCCCCGCAGAATGGGGATTGAGCAACGTTTACGATCTTGGCGTTCAGGCCCCCCGCGCACTGGCAGAGCTTTATCGCTGTGCGGATGTTCTTCTGTTACCGGCCGTCGGAGAAGGTTATCCCCTTGTTATCCAGGAGGCAATGGCTTGTGGATTACCCGTCATCTGTGGTAGCCCGGCTCACAGAGCCGATCCCGTAGCGGCAAGCTGGATACATGGTGTGAACATAGACCTCAACGAGCCACAACGTTCGGCACAGTTCTGCTCTGTCGCAATAGATAACTGCGTGCTCTCCCTCCACGAACGTGAGGCCATGATTTGTTATGCCAGAGAACATTATAGCTGGCGAAAAATGGCGCAGGAAATCATGGAGTTGGTGCTAAATGGAGATGGAGATAAAGCCAATGGCAAAGCCAGAAGATAATAAAATGGATACCTCCGGCACGCTTTTTATTGGCGCCTGCCCGCGCAGGTTAACGCTCCTCCTTAGTGTGAGTATTGCCATTAAAGTTACGCTTATTTTCGTTTTTGCCTGGCATATTCTCTTGATCATGGATGAGTTTGCCCAACTTGGCTACGCCAAGTATTTTGCTAATGGACTATTCGACACGATTCACCCCCCTAAGGCCGTAGGGTTTGCGGTGTTTTATAAACTGGCTCACCTGATTGGCTGGGATGCGGTTTCGATCATTCTCGTCGCGCGGATGCAGACGGCACTCCTCGCTTGTGGAACCCTGCTGCTGGTCTATGCCTGCGCGCGTGCGCTGGGCGAGCAGCGCTTACGGGCGCTTTTTATTATTCTCGTTTTACTCTGTTTTACGAATTTTATGGAGCGCATCTTCCGCACCCGTTCAGAGCCCCTGGCGCTGTTTTTCGCCCTGGCCGCCGTGCTGGTAATTCTGCGCGGCCATACGCTCAACGCAAGAAAGATTTTTATCGCCGGTATCCTGAGCGGACTGGCGTTTTTAGTTACCCAAAAATCAGCGTTCTTCAATCTGGCGCTTGGGCTTGGATTGGTGATTGACGCTACGCTGCGCAAACATTTCATCGATGCTATCGTTCGCGGCTTTTACTTAACCGCCGGTTGGTTACTTCCTGCAATTGCCTATTGCTTTATATTTGGCGGCAGCGACCCGTTACGTATCGCTGAAGGTTTGATCTTCGGTCCGGTAGAAGTGGCGGTATACAGCAGCGAAGCCTATAACGGGATTCGCGTATATGTCTTGCAAACCCTTTTAGACAATACGCTTCTCTATCTGCTCTGTTTTAGCGGCATGATAATGGCATTAAAGCGCTGGAAAACCTTGAATGAAAAAACGCGCATCGCCCTGATTTTTTCATTCGTCATTACCACGTTAGTTTTCACTCATAACCAGCCCTGGCCCTATGTGTTTATTATGGCGCTACCGTTTATATCGCTCTGGTCCCTCGTCCCGCTAGATAGCCTTCTCGCCCAAAACCGCAGGCCAGCCACGAGATTATTTATCCTGGCGGTGACAACAGTAACCCTGGTTTCAAGCTACTGTCTCAATCTCAGCTACCTGAAAATTAACAATGTGCAACAACTTGAACTGGTTACCAGAGCAGAAGCACTGCTCAAACCTGACGAAAAGTATTTTGATGGTATAGGGATGCTGCCCAACAGGCTGGAGCCGACGACGCTATGGCTCGATGCCTGGTATGTTTTAAAGACACGGCGAGAAGGTAAACATTCCGAAGCCTGGCAAGTGCTGACTCAGTCCCCCCCGAAAGTCATTATATGGTCCTACCGGTTGAGTAATATCTATTCTGCTATCGCAGAAGCCATCGACAACAGCTACGTCAAGGTCGCGCCAAATATAAGATTGGCGGGGCGACAACTACACATTGGCCGTCAGGAGGAATTTAACGTACCGCTGTCCGGAAGATATCAGTTGTACAGTGAAACCGGCACCCCCATATCAGCACAAATAAACGTGGAAGGGATCACACTCGCCCCGCCGGTTACTTTGTCGGCAGGCGCTAAAACTATCACCTTACTTAATGGTCCGGAGAAGGCGCTATTGTTGCCGGAAGGAAATTATGATGGGTTGTTCAAAGACGGAGATGATAACAATAAACTGTTTGCCCATACGTATTACCGTTGAGCTTACAAAAAAACAGGAGATAACCCGGTCAGGTCATCTCCTGTTAAGCCGCGGTTAGCCTGCAAGAAAAAAGCGGAATGCCGGGTTATGCGTTTCGTCGTGACACTCATAGCCCAGTTCTTGCAAACGCGTTTCGAAATCCGGTTCGTGATCGCCCAGTTCAAACGCGGCCAGTACGCGGCCATAGTCCGTGCCGTGGCTGCGGTAATGGAACAACGAGATATTCCAGTGGGTCCCCAGCGTATGCAAGAACTTGAGCAGCGCGCCGGGTGATTCCGGAAATTCGAAGCTGAATAAACGTTCCTGTAGCGGTTTCGATGGACGACCGCCAACCATGTAGCGTACGTGCAGCTTCGCCATTTCGTCGTCAGAGAGGTCAACCACGCTGTAGCCACCGTCGCGCAACAGATTCAGGATCTCCGTGCGTTCTTCCATCCCCCTGCTCAACCGGACACCGACGAAAATGCAGGCGTTCTTATCATCGGCAAAGCGATAGTTAAATTCAGTGACTGAGCGACCACCCAGCAGTTGGCAAAACTTCAGGAAGCTGCCTTTTTCTTCCGGAATGGTCACTGCCAGCAGCGCCTCACGCTGTTCGCCCAGCTCGCAACGCTCGGAAACGTAGCGCAGACCGTGGAAATTGACGTTAGCGCCGGAAAGGATATGCGCCAGACGTTCGCCGCGGATATTGTGCTGAGCGACGTACTTTTTCATTCCCGCCAGCGCCAGCGCGCCGGAAGGCTCTGCGACTGCGCGAACATCTTCGAACAGGTCTTTCATCGCCGCACATATCGCGTCGCTATCCACGGTGATGATGTCGTCGAGATATTCCTGACACAGACGGAAGGTTTCATCGCCAATGCGTTTTACCGCGACACCTTCGGCGAACAGGCCAACGCGTGGGAGATCGACCGGATGGCCCGCATCCAGCGCCGCTTTCAGACAGGCGGAGTCTTCCGCCTCCACCGCAATCACTTTGATTTGCGGCATCAATTGCTTAATCAGTACCGCCACGCCCGCCGCCAGACCGCCGCCGCCGACCGGTACAAATACACGATCAAGATGCGCATCCTGCTGCAGCAGTTCCAGCGCCAGCGTCCCCTGACCGGCAATCACCATCGGATGATCGAATGGCGGAACCCAGGTAAAACCCTGTTGCTGCGACAGTTCAATCGCTTTCGCTTTCGCTTCATCAAAGTTTGCGCCATGCAGCAGCACTTCGCCGCCAAACCCGCGAACGGCATCGACTTTGATATCGGCCGTCGCAACAGGCATCACGATCAGCGCCTTCACGCCCAGACGAGCGGAGGAAAACGCCACGCCCTGGGCATGGTTGCCTGCAGAAGCGGTGATCACCCCGTGAGCTTTTTGCGCCTCGGTCAGCCCTGCCATCATCGCGTAAGCGCCTCGAAGCTTGAAGCTGTGAACGGGCTGCCGGTCTTCGCGCTTCACGAGGATCACGTTATCAAGGCGCGATGAGAGCTTTTCCATTTTTTGTAGCGGCGTCACCTGCGCCGCTTCGTATACCGGCGCGCGGAGCACCGCACGCAGATATTCTGCCCCTTCCGGGGCTGCTGACAGAGGTTGTGATTCGGCCATCATCAGCCTCCCAGTTTCGATTTATCGCGGACCGCGCCTTTATCGGCGCTGGTCGCCAGGCTGGCATAGGCGCGCAGCGCAAACGACACCTGACGCTGACGATTTTTCGGAGTCCACGCTTTGTCGCCGCGTGCTTCCTGAGCTTCACGACGCGCAGCAATTTCCGCATCGCTCAGTTGCAGTTGAATGCCACGGTTTGGAATATCGATAGCAATCATGTCACCGTCTTCAATGATCGCGATATTGCCGCCGCTGGCCGCTTCCGGTGAAACGTGACCAATGGAGAGGCCAGAGGTGCCGCCAGAGAAACGACCGTCGGTAACCAGTGCGCACGCTTTGCCGAGGCCCATCGACTTGAGGAAGGTGGTCGGGTAAAGCATTTCCTGCATCCCCGGTCCGCCTTTCGGCCCTTCGTAGCGGATCACGACCACATCGCCTGCCACCACTTTGCCGCCGAGGATCGCGTCAACCGCCTCATCCTGGCTTTCATACACTTTGGCCGGGCCAGTGAACTTCAGAATACTGTCATCCACGCCGGCGGTTTTGACGATGCAGCCATTTTCCGCGAAGTTTCCGTAAAGTACCGCCAGACCACCATCTTTGCTGTAGGCATGTTCCAGCGAACGGATACAACCTTCAGCGCGATCGTCATCCAGCGAGTCCCAGCGGCAATCCTGCGAGAACGCTTCTGTAGTACGAATACCCGCAGGGCCTGCGCGGAACATCTGCTTCACGGCGTCATCTTGCGTCACCGTAATGTCATACTGCTCAAGGGTTTGCGGCAACGTCAACCCCAGCACGTTCTTCACGTCCCGGTTCAACAGGCCCGCACGATCCAGCTCGCCCAGAATCCCCAGCACCCCGCCCGCACGGTGAACATCTTCCATATGGTATTTCTGCGTACTCGGCGCCACTTTGCACAGCTGCGGCACTTTACGGGAAAGTTTGTCGATATCACTCATTGTGAAATCGATCTCCGCTTCCTGCGCCGCCGCCAGTAAGTGCAGAACGGTATTGGTGGAACCGCCCATCGCGATATCCAGCGTCATGGCGTTCTCAAACGCTGCCTTGCTGGCTATGCTGCGCGGCAGCGCGGAGGCGTCATCCTGCTCGTAGTAACGTTTAGTCAGCTCAACAATGCGTTTACCGGCATTGAGGAACAACTGTTTACGGTCGGCGTGAGTCGCCAACAGCGAACCGTTACCCGGCTGTGACAGGCCCAACGCTTCGGTCAGACAGTTCATCGAGTTCGCGGTAAACATCCCGGAACAGGAGCCACAGGTCGGACAGGCGGAACGTTCAACCTGATTACTCTGATCGTCAGAGACTTTCGGGTCCGCGCCCTGGATCATGGCATCGACCAGATCGAGCTTGATGATTTTATCAGACAGCTTGGTTTTCCCGGCTTCCATCGGACCGCCGGAAACGAAGATCACCGGAATGTTCAGACGCAGGGAAGCCATCAGCATCCCTGGGGTGATTTTGTCGCAGTTGGAGATACAGACCATTGCATCGGCACAATGGGCGTTCACCATGTACTCCACCGAATCTGCGATCAGCTCGCGCGATGGCAGTGAATAAAGCATGCCCCCATGACCCATAGCGATACCATCATCCACGGCAATGGTATTGAACTCTTTCGCCACGCCGCCGGACGCTTCAATCTGTTCAGCGACCAGTTTACCGAGATCGCGCAGGTGCACGTGTCCTGGCACAAACTGGGTGAATGAGTTCACGACGGCAATGATCGGTTTGCCAAAATCGGCATCCGTCATTCCGGTTGCGCGCCACAGCGCGCGGGCTCCTGCCATATTGCGGCCATGAGTGGTGGTAGCGGAACGGTACTTAGGCATGCGTTATTTACTCCTGGTGTCTGTAAAACGGGACGGTGCGTGCCGTCCCATTTATCTTTAATTATGAATTTACCTGATCCAACCAGCCCCATTTGTCCTCGGTTTCGCCGGTGAACAGGCCGAAGAACGCTTGCTGGATGCGTTTGGTGACTGGACCACAGCGGCCTTCGCCCACCTGAATGCCGTCAACGCTGCGAACCGGGGTGATTTCCGCCGCGGTACCAGACATGAAGACTTCATCCGCCAGATACAGGGATTCGCGGGACAGAACCTGCTCGCGCACTTCAATACCCAGTTCTTTCGCCAGTTTAATGATGGCGTCACGGGTGATCCCCGGCAACGCGGAAGAGGTAAACGGCGGGGTAAACAGCACACCGTCTTTCACTTCAAACAGGTTTTCACCGGCGCCTTCGGAGATGTAACCATTCACATCCAGCGCAATACCTTCCTGATAGCCATGACGACGCGCTTCGCTACCCACCAGAAGTGACGAAAGGTAGTTACCGCCCGCTTTTGCGGCGGTCGGGATAGTGTTAGGTGCGGCACGGTTCCACGAGGAAACCATTGCATCGATCCCTTGTTCCAGCGCTTCAGCGCCCAGGTACGCGCCCCACGGGAACGCAGCGATAATGACGTCGGTGGTGTATCCCGGAGGCGGGTTCACGCCCATGCCTACATCGCCAACAAACACCAGCGGGCGAATATAAGCGCTGGTCAGGTTGTTTTTACGGATCACCTCACGGCAGGCTTCCATCAACTCATCCACGCTCTGAGAGACCGGGAAACGATAAATTTTGGCTGAGTCATGCAGGCGTTGCATATGTTCACGATGACGGAACACCACCGGGCCTTTGTGCGAGTCATAGCAACGGATGCCTTCAAAGACAGACGTACCGTAGTGCAGCGCGTGGGACATCACGTGAACTTTCGCGTCTTCCCAACGAACCATCTCGCCATTGAACCAAATGTAATCAGCTTTTTTCGTCGTCATTTCTTCTTCCTGTCACGCTTACGCGCGGATTTGTTGTGATGTTGTTGTGCTCTGGCAGATGGCAACATGTGCCACATCCACCAGCTTACTTAACTGACTAAACAGTAAGTCGACCGACCGTGGACTGGCAACGGTCAATTCGATATTTATATTCTGCGCGTCACGGGCGGCTTCCATATTCATGGCACATACCTGAAAACCACGGTGGCGTACCACACGTAAAACACGTTCCAGCGTTTCCGGGTTAAAGCGAGCCTCTACGGCGACCTGATGTTGCATCATGATAATTTCTCCAGCATTTCAGCGTTGCTGGCGCCAGGCGGCACCAGTGGCCAGACATTCTCAAGTTCGTCGATTGAGACATGAAGCAGGTATGGCCCGTCGCTGTTCAGCAGGGTATCGAGCGCCGCTTCAACCTGGTCTTTTCGGGTGATGTGTTGGCCAGGGATGCCGAAGGCGCTGGCTAACGTGAGGAAATCGGGGTTATCGGTTAAGGTGGTTTCGCTATATCGTTCCTGGAAAAACAGCTGCTGCCATTGTCGAACCATACCTAACCGTTGGTTATCCAGTAAAACTATCTTCAACGGTAACTGCTTACGTTTTACGGTGCCCAGCTCCTGAACATTCATCATGAAGGAGCCATCACCGGAGATACAGATAACGGTGTCGTCCGGTCGCGCAACCTGCGCCCCAACGGCAGCCGGTAAACCAAAGCCCATTGTGCCTAAGCCGCTGGAGGTGATGAAATTCTCCGGGCGACTGTAGGTCATATGTTGTGCAGACCACATCTGATGCTGACCGACATCCGTCGTTACAACACAGTTGGCAGGCTTACGCTCCGACAGCTGTTTCAGCAGCAGCGGCGCGTAGATGGCCTCCCCTGGATGATCGTAGCGCCAGGTGTGGTCAGTACGCAGTTCCGCATTACGCTGACGCCATTCATCGATGTCGACCGGTTGTTGCAGCGCAGGCAGCAGTGCATTCAAATCGCCCTGCAAGGTGACATGCGCCCGGCGCAGTTTGTTCAGTTCAGCCGGATCGATATCCATGTGGATAACACTGGCATGGGGCGCGAAAGTATCCAGTTTGCCGGTCACCCGGTCATCAAAACGTGCACCTACGGCAATCAACAAATCACATTCCTGCACGGCAAAATTCGCGGCTTTGGTGCCATGCATACCCAGCATCCCCAGATAGTAGGGATAATCCGCCTCAACAGCCCCCAGGCCTTTCAGCGTGCAGGTCACCGGCATTTGCGTTACCGCAATAAACTCACGCAGCGCCGGAACCGCCTGCGCCATCCCTACGCCTCCTCCCACATACAGCATCGGTTTTTGCGCCTGAGCCAGCATGTTACGCGCCTGCTCTACGTCAGCCTGAGGGAAAACTGCCGCGTTATCGACGGTCGTGAAATACGGTTCCAGCGCCCCGGTGGCTAACTGGATATCTTTCGGGATATCAACCAGAACCGGACCCGGACGACCCGTGTTAGCGACCTCAAACGCCTCCGCCATGATGCGTGGCAGCTCTTCCAGAGACTGCACCAGGAAACTGTGCTTGGTGCAGGCCAACGACAACCCCAGTACATCCACTTCCTGAAACGCATCAGTGCCGATGAACGGCGCAGCAACCTGTCCGGTGATCGCGACAACAGGGACCGAATCTAACAGCGCATCTGCAAGTCCGGTGATCAGGTTGGTTGCCCCCGGACCAGAAGTAGCGATGCAGACCCCCGTTTTACCGGTGGAACGGGCATAGCCAATGGCTGCGATCGCGGCCCCCTGTTCGTGTCGGCACAGCAGGTGTTCCACGCCACCGTCGTACAACGCATCGTAGACCGGCATAATTGCGCCACCGGGATAGCCGAATACGGTGTCGACCCCCTGTGCACGCAACGCATGTACCACCCACTGTGCTCCATTCATAGTTAGTTCCCCGTCATAAATCTGAAGAAACAGAATTTTATGCTGTTATTCATTTTCTGCTCCTCTGTTGTGTTTTTAAGGTCAAAAAAAACCCCCGGACCTTTCGGTGCGGGGGTCTTAGTTCGTTAAGGCTTGATTTTTAAGCCTTTCCTCGTCCAAGTGCAGCCCCGCACGGTGGGATAATAATCACCACCACGCTAATCACGACCAGGCTAATCACTCGTAGAAGGGCTGTCATTTTTGTCTTTTCTGGCATCTTGTTCGAAGGAATGCCTAAAGAGTTACCATAGATTTCGCCAATAGCACAAGATTTTTTTCTTTTCATTTTTCTGACTCAGCTAACGGATTAACGAAAAGCCCTTGTTTTATATACAAAAACCAGGAATTGAAAAAAATTCACTATCTGGACGGAAGTAAACCCCTTTTTCATAACGTCGCAGGAGAGGAAAACGGATTGCGAGCGCCCTTCCAGAAAAAGAGAAGACGTAAACTAATTGCATTAAAAGTGCGGAATCTTCTGCGAATAAACATTATTTAGCAGTGATCTTGCACAGAGGAAATTAGACATAATAGTGGCATCTGGAGGGACTATGTCACTGTCAATTGTTCATACACGCGCTGCGCTGGGTGTCAATGCACCGGCGATTACTATCGAAGTGCATATCAGCAACGGTTTACCCGGTTTAACACTGGTGGGGTTACCAGAAACGACCGTCAAAGAGGCGCGCGACCGGGTACGCAGCGCGATCATTAATAGCGGATATGACTTTCCCGCAAAGAAAATCACCATCAATCTCGCCCCTGCCGATCTTCCCAAAGAGGGCGGGAGATATGATTTACCTATTGCTGTGGCGCTTCTGGTTGCCTCTGAGCAGCTTACAACCCATAAACTCGACCAATATGAGTTAGTGGGTGAATTAGCGCTTACAGGTGCGTTACGCGGCGTTCCCGGCGCCATATCCAGCGCAACCGAGGCGATACGGGTGGGAAGGGGCATTATCGTGGCAAAAGAGAACGAAAACGAAGTCGGGCTGATTGAGGGTGAAGGATGTCTGGTTGCCGATCATCTACAAGCTGTCTGTGCCTTCCTGGAAGGAAAACATGACCTTAGCCATCCTGTTGTTAACAACGACACTATCAGTGTGTCATCTGATGATCTCAGCGATATTATTGGTCAGGAGCAAGGGAAGCGCAGCCTTGAGATCACCGCCGCAGGTGGCCACAATCTGCTATTAGTTGGCCCACCGGGTACGGGGAAAACGATGCTTGCCAGCCGTCTTAATGGCCTGTTGCCGGCATTAAGTAACGAAGAAGCCCTGGAAAGCGCCGCTATCCTCAGTCTGGTTAACTCGACTAGCGTGCAAAAGTTATGGAAACAACGACCTTTTCGCTCACCACACCACAGCGCATCCCTGACCGCCATGGTTGGTGGCGGAACTATCCCCGCACCAGGCGAAATTTCTTTGGCACACAACGGCATACTGTTTCTTGATGAGCTGCCTGAGTTTGAACGACGCACATTAGATGCTCTACGTGAACCGATAGAGTCTGGTCAGATCCACCTTTCGCGTACGCGCGCTAAGATCACCTATCCTGCGCGCTTTCAATTGGTAGCGGCAATGAATCCCAGTCCCACCGGTCATTATCAGGGCAACCATAACCGCAATACACCTGAACAGACATTACGCTATCTCAGTCGGCTATCGGGCCCCTTTCTGGACCGCTTTGATCTTTCTCTTGAGATCCCTCTCCCACCG
The DNA here is from genome assembly GCF_002934585.1 of Citrobacter sp. CFNIH10. NCBI lineage: Bacteria > Pseudomonadati > Pseudomonadota > Gammaproteobacteria > Enterobacterales > Enterobacteriaceae > Citrobacter > Citrobacter sp. CFNIH10. The sequence continues at coordinate 1,360,429 of NZ_CP026216.1, read as the reverse complement.
CCAGGCATACTCAGCCAGCCCGGTGTAAAGGGAGAAAACAGCTTTACGGTTAAACAGCGGGTCATTGGTGCGCGGGAACGTCAGCATAAACGCCAGGGCAAATTGAATGCACACCTGCAAAACAGGGAGATACGTGAACACTGCCCATTAGCAGATGAAGACGCGCAGTGGCTTGAAGAGACCCTCCTCCATCTTGGATTGTCTATACGCGCCTGGCAGCGGTTATTAAAGGTATCGAGGACTATTGCCGATCTCGCGCAAGCCGAACACATTTCACGAAGACACTTGCAGGAAGCGGTCAGTTACCGGGCGATAGATCGTCTGCTTGCTCACCTGCAGAAACAACTGACATAAAAAAAGGGCCTTCGCCCTTTTTTTTATTAGTCATCAGACTCTGTGTAGTCCTCAGCACCTTCCATCTGCGGTTTACCGCCGGACAGGGTATGGAAACGTTTTGGACGCTTGATACGCGTCATATATTTGGACCAGACGCGTTCCGCTTCGGTCACTGGCTCACGTTCACCACGACATACCGCAACAAAGAGCTTCTCTTCTTCGGTAACCGGCTCGCGTTTTCCGAGATCCAGCTCGTTGAAGGCATAACCGTGACGTTCAAGCAGTTGCGCCTCTTTGATGGTGAAATCACCATGACGAGAGAATCCGCGTGGATAATATTTGTTGTCGAAATATCGATTAGTCGTCGTAAAGCTTTCCGCCATCCTGCACGCTCCTAATTCTTTGGCCGATCTATTTATGGCGCGGAGTATTAGTTACGCTTGACAGAGTGTAAAACAAAACATTTAAATCATAACGACAAATAATTTTGCGGAGAGCACTGTGGATACGGAATTGTTAAAAACTTTCCTGGAAGTTAGCCGAACGCGCCACTTTGGCCGGGCTGCGGAAGCGCTCTACCTGACTCAGTCGGCGGTAAGCTTTCGCATCAGACAGTTGGAAAATCAACTGGGTGTGAATCTTTTTACCCGCCACAGAAATAATATCCGTTTAACGGCGGCCGGCGAGAAGCTTCTGCCCTATGCGGAAACGCTAATGAATACTTGGCAGGCAGCACGTAAAGAGGTCGCCCATACATCCAGACATAATGAATTTTCAATCGGTGCCAGCGCCTCTCTGTGGGAGTGCATGCTCAACGGCTGGTTGGGACGCTTGTATCAGTCACAAGAGCCCCAGAACGGCCTGCAATTCGAAGCCCGTATTGCGCAGCGCCAGTCCCTGGTAAAACAGTTGCATGAACGTCAGCTTGATCTGCTTATCACCACAGAAGCCCCAAAAATGGATGAATTTAGCAGTCAATTACTGGGGTATTTCACCCTGGCGTTATATTGCGCCAGCCCCTCAACGATGAAAGAGGCTCTGAATTATCTGCGCCTGGAGTGGGGGCCAGACTTTCAACAAAACGAAGTGGGATTGATTGCTGCCGATGAAGTCCCGGTACTCACCACCAGTTCTGCTGAACTGGCCAGACAGCAACTTCATGCTCTGAACGGCTGCACATGGTTACCCACACGTTGGGCAAAAGAGAAAGGAGGTTTGCATACTGTTGCAGACAGCGCAACGCTTTCGCGTCCGTTATACGCTATTTGGCTGCAAAATAGTGATAAACATGTACTGATCAAAGATCTTCTAAAGATAGATGTACTGGGAGAATAAGCAGAAATGAGATTGGCAAGGATGCCAGAAAAGGAAGAGATCGGTATCTGGAGGCGCGTTTTACAGACAAAAAAAATCCTTAGCAGATGCTAAGGATTATTTTCTGGCAGGGGCGGAGAGACTCGAACTCCCAACACCCGGTTTTGGAGACCGGTGCTCTACCAATTGAACTACGCCCCTAATTAGGGTGGCGGAACGGACGGGACTCGAACCCGCGACCCCCTGCGTGACAGGCAGGTATTCTAACCAACTGAACTACCGCTCCACCGAATTTTTCTACAACCACTGATTTTTACATCAGTTTACTGCTTAATTTGATGCCTGGCAGTTCCCTACTCTCGCATGGGGAGACCCCACACTACCATCGGCGCTACGGCGTTTCACTTCTGAGTTCGGCATGGGGTCAGGTGGGACCACCGCGCTACAGCCGCCAGGCAAATTCTGTTTATTAACCCGCCTTTCGCCGGTTAATCTAATCTGTAATCAGGCTGAAAATTTTCTCAATCCGCCAAAACAGCTTCGGCGTTGTAAGGTTAAGCCTCACGGTTCATTAGTACCGGTTAGCTCAACGCATCGCTGCGCTTACACACCCGGCCTATCAACGTCGTCGTCTTCAACGTTCCTTCAGGACCCTTAAAGGGTCAGGGAGAACTCATCTCGGGGCAAGTTTCGTGCTTAGATGCTTTCAGCACTTATCTCTTCCGCATTTAGCTACCGGGCAGTGCCATTGGCATGACAACCCGAACACCAGTGATGCGTCCACTCCGGTCCTCTCGTACTAGGAGCAGCCCCCCTCAATTCTCCAGCGCCCACGGCAGATAGGGACCGAACTGTCTCACGACGTTCTAAACCCAGCTCGCGTACCACTTTAAATGGCGAACAGCCATACCCTTGGGACCTACTTCAGCCCCAGGATGTGATGAGCCGACATCGAGGTGCCAAACACCGCCGTCGATATGAACTCTTGGGCGGTATCAGCCTGTTATCCCCGGAGTACCTTTTATCCGTTGAGCGATGGCCCTTCCATTCAGAACCACCGGATCACTAAGACCTGCTTTCGCACCTGCTCGCGCCGTCACGCTCGCAGTCAAGCTAGCTTATGCCTTTGCACTAACCTCCTGATGTCCGACCAGGATTAGCTAACCTTCGTGCTCCTCCGTTACTCTTTAGGAGGAGACCGCCCCAGTCAAACTACCCACCAGACACTGTCCGCAACCCGGATTACGGGCCCACGTTAGAACACCAGCCATTAAAGGGTGGTATTTCAAGGATGGCTCCACACGAACTGGCGTCCGCGCTTCAAAGCCTCCCACCTATCCTACACATCAAGGACCAGTGTTCAGTGTCAAGCTATAGTAAAGGTTCACGGGGTCTTTCCGTCTTGCCGCGGGTACACTGCATCTTCACAGCGAGTTCAATTTCACTGAGTCTCGGGTGGAGACAGCCTGGCCATCATTACGCCATTCGTGCAGGTCGGAACTTACCCGACAAGGAATTTCGCTACCTTAGGACCGTTATAGTTACGGCCGCCGTTTACCGGGGCTTCGATCAAGAGCTTCTCCTTACGGATAACCCCATCAATTAACCTTCCGGCACCGGGCAGGCGTCACACCGTATACGTCCACTTTCGTGTTTGCACAGTGCTGTGTTTTTAATAAACAGTTGCAGCCAGCTGGTATCTTCGACTGATTTCAGCTCCACGAGTAAATCGCTTCACCTACATATCAGCGTGCCTTCTCCCGAAGTTACGGCACCATTTTGCCTAGTTCCTTCACCCGAGTTCTCTCAAGCGCCTTGGTATTCTCTACCTGACCACCTGTGTCGGTTTGGGGTACGATCTGATGTTACCTGATGCTTAGAGGCTTTTCCTGGAAGCAGGGCATTTGTCACTTCAGCACCGTAGTGCCTCGTCATCACGCCTCAGTGTTAAAGTGAACCGGATTTACCTGGAACACACACCTACACGCTTAAACCGGGACAACCGTCGCCCGGCCAACATAGCCTTCTCCGTCCCCCCTTCGCAGTAACACCTGGTACAGGAATATTAACCTGTTTCCCATCGACTACGCCTTTCGGCCTCGCCTTAGGGGTCGACTCACCCTGCCCCGATTAACGTTGGACAGGAACCCTTGGTCTTCCGGCGAGCGGGCTTTTCACCCGCTTTATCGTTACTTATGTCAGCATTCGCACTTCTGATACCTCCAGCATGCCTCACAGCACACCTTCGCAGGCTTACAGAACGCTCCCCTACCCAACAACACTTAGTGTCGCTGCCGCAGCTTCGGTGCATGGTTTAGCCCCGTTACATCTTCCGCGCAGGCCGACTCGACCAGTGAGCTATTACGCTTTCTTTAAATGATGGCTGCTTCTAAGCCAACATCCTGGCTGTCTGAGCCTTCCCACATCGTTTCCCACTTAACCATGACTTTGGGACCTTAGCTGGCGGTCTGGGTTGTTTCCCTCTTCACGACGGACGTTAGCACCCGCCGTGTGTCTCCCGTGATAACATTCTCCGGTATTCGCAGTTTGCATCGGGTTGGTAAGCCGGGATGGCCCCCTAGCCGAAACAGTGCTCTACCCCCGGAGATGAATTCACGAGGCGCTACCTAAATAGCTTTCGGGGAGAACCAGCTATCTCCCGGTTTGATTGGCCTTTCACCCCCAGCCACAAGTCATCCGCTAATTTTTCAACATTAGTCGGTTCGGTCCTCCAGTTAGTGTTACCCAACCTTCAACCTGCCCATGGCTAGATCACCGGGTTTCGGGTCTATACCCTGCAACTTAACGCCCAGTTAAGACTCGGTTTCCCTTCGGCTCCCCTATTCGGTTAACCTTGCTACAGAATATAAGTCGCTGACCCATTATACAAAAGGTACGCAGTCACCCCATTAAAGAGGCTCCCACTGCTTGTACGTACACGGTTTCAGGTTCTTTTTCACTCCCCTCGCCGGGGTTCTTTTCGCCTTTCCCTCACGGTACTGGTTCACTATCGGTCAGTCAGGAGTATTTAGCCTTGGAGGATGGTCCCCCCATATTCAGACAGGATACCACGTGTCCCGCCCTACTCATCGAGCTCACAACACATGCAATTTTGTGTACGGGGCTGTCACCCTGTATCGCCGGCCTTTCCAGACCGTTCCACTACCACACATGCTGATTCAGGCTCTGGGCTGCTCCCCGTTCGCTCGCCGCTACTGGGGGAATCTCGGTTGATTTCTTTTCCTCGGGGTACTTAGATGTTTCAGTTCCCCCGGTTCGCCTCGTTAACCTATGGATTCAGTTAACGATAGTGCAACGAATTGCACTGGGTTTCCCCATTCGGACATCGCCGGCTATAACGGTTCATATCACCTTACCGACGCTTTTCGCAGATTAGCACGTCCTTCATCGCCTCTGACTGCCAGGGCATCCACCGTGTACGCTTAGTCGCTTAACCTCACAACCCGAAGATGTTTCTTTCGATTCATCATCGTGTTGCGAAAATTTGAGAGACTCGAACACACCATTGACAGTGTGTCGTTTCAATTTTCAGCTTGATCCAGATTTTTAAAGAGCAAATATCTCAAACATGACTCGCTGAGTCAGTTTTGAGATACAAAGGCCGGCGACTTTCACTCACACAAACCAGCAAGTGGCGTCCCCTAGGGGATTCGAACCCCTGTTACCGCCGTGAAAGGGCGGTGTCCTGGGCCTCTAGACGAAGGGGACACGAAAATTGCTTATCACGCGCTGCGTGATATTTTCGTGTAGGGTGAGCTTTCATCAATAGAAAGCGAGCGGCCTTATTCTGTTCAGCCTCACTCCCAACGCGTAAACGCCTTGCTTTTTACTTTTCATCAGACAATCTGTGTGGGCACTACAAAGGCAGGTTCTTTAAGGTAAGGAGGTGATCCAACCGCAGGTTCCCCTACGGTTACCTTGTTACGACTTCACCCCAGTCATGAATCACAAAGTGGTAAGCGCCCTCCCGAAGGTTAAGCTACCTACTTCTTTTGCAACCCACTCCCATGGTGTGACGGGCGGTGTGTACAAGGCCCGGGAACGTATTCACCGTGGCATTCTGATCCACGATTACTAGCGATTCCGACTTCATGGAGTCGAGTTGCAGACTCCAATCCGGACTACGACATACTTTATGAGGTCCGCTTGCTCTCGCGAGGTCGCTTCTCTTTGTATATGCCATTGTAGCACGTGTGTAGCCCTGGTCGTAAGGGCCATGATGACTTGACGTCATCCCCACCTTCCTCCAGTTTATCACTGGCAGTCTCCTTTGAGTTCCCGGCCTAACCGCTGGCAACAAAGGATAAGGGTTGCGCTCGTTGCGGGACTTAACCCAACATTTCACAACACGAGCTGACGACAGCCATGCAGCACCTGTCTCACAGTTCCCGAAGGCACCAAGGCATCTCTGCCAAGTTCTGTGGATGTCAAGACCAGGTAAGGTTCTTCGCGTTGCATCGAATTAAACCACATGCTCCACCGCTTGTGCGGGCCCCCGTCAATTCATTTGAGTTTTAACCTTGCGGCCGTACTCCCCAGGCGGTCTATTTAACGCGTTAGCTCCGGAAGCCACGCCTCAAGGGCACAACCTCCAAATAGACATCGTTTACGGCGTGGACTACCAGGGTATCTAATCCTGTTTGCTCCCCACGCTTTCGCACCTGAGCGTCAGTCTTCGTCCAGGGGGCCGCCTTCGCCACCGGTATTCCTCCAGATCTCTACGCATTTCACCGCTACACCTGGAATTCTACCCCCCTCTACGAGACTCAAGCCTGCCAGTTTCGAATGCAGTTCCCAGGTTGAGCCCGGGGATTTCACATCCGACTTGACAGACCGCCTGCGTGCGCTTTACGCCCAGTAATTCCGATTAACGCTTGCACCCTCCGTATTACCGCGGCTGCTGGCACGGAGTTAGCCGGTGCTTCTTCTGCGGGTAACGTCAATGGCTAAGGTTATTAACCTTAACCCCTTCCTCCCCGCTGAAAGTACTTTACAACCCGAAGGCCTTCTTCATACACGCGGCATGGCTGCATCAGGCTTGCGCCCATTGTGCAATATTCCCCACTGCTGCCTCCCGTAGGAGTCTGGACCGTGTCTCAGTTCCAGTGTGGCTGGTCATCCTCTCAGACCAGCTAGGGATCGTCGCCTTGGTGAGCCGTTACCTCACCAACAAGCTAATCCCATCTGGGCACATCCGATGGCAAGAGGCCCGAAGGTCCCCCTCTTTGGTCTTGCGACATTATGCGGTATTAGCTACCGTTTCCAGTAGTTATCCCCCTCCATCGGGCAGTTTCCCAGACATTACTCACCCGTCCGCCACTCGTCAGCAAAGCAGCAAGCTGCTTCCTGTTACCGTTCGACTTGCATGTGTTAGGCCTGCCGCCAGCGTTCAATCTGAGCCATGATCAAACTCTTCAATTTAAGTTTGATGCTCTTAGAATTAAACGTCGTAATGAATTACGTGTTCACTCTTTGAGACTTGGTATTCATTTTTCGTCTTGCGACGTTAAGAATCCATGTCACTCTGAGTGCCCACACAGATTGTCTGATAAATTGTTAAAGAGCAGTGCCGCTTCGCTTTTTCTCAGCGGCGCGGGGTGTGCATAATACGCTTTCCCGCTTCAGAGTCAAGCATTTATTTCGCTTTTCTCTGTCGGTGTTCATCACTGGTTTTCACCGGAGAACCCCGCTGACCCGGCGGCTTGCGTGCCGTTGTTCCGTGTCAGTGGAGGCGCATTATAGGGAGTTATTTCGGGCTGACAAGGGGAAATTTAAAATAATTTTCCGAGTGTTCTTTTTTTCACCAAAACCGGTATTAACGTGCCATAAAATAAGCGTTTTGCTGTTTTTGCAGCCGCAATCACACTTCCTGGTGGCATACTAATGAGTAAGAAAAAGATAAAGGACAAAGAGTCATGCCTTTAAGCGCACAACAGTTGGCTGCACAGAAAAACCTTTCCTATGTCCTGGCTGAGAAGCTGGCGCAGCAGATCCTCAAAGGTGCATATGCCCCTGGCGCCATTCTTCCTGGCGAAATTGAGCTTGGCGAACAGTTTGGTGTGAGTCGGACCGCCGTTCGGGAAGCAGTTAAAACATTAACGGCCAAAGGGATGGTGCTGCCGCGCCCTCGCATTGGCACCCGAGTGATGCCACAGGCAAACTGGAATTTCCTCGATCAGGAATTACTCACCTGGTGGATGACTGAAGAGAATTTTCAGCAGGTTATTGAACACTTTCTGGTGATGCGTATCAGCCTGGAGCCTCAGGCGTGCTCGCTGGCGGCAACAATCGGTACCGCAGAACAAAAAGCGCATCTGAATACATTGATGGAAGAGATGGTGGCGCTGAAAAAAAACTTTAAGCGCGAACGCTGGATTGAAGTGGACATGGCCTGGCATGAGCACATTTATGAAATGAGCGCGAACCCGTTCTTAACCTCTTTTGCCTCGTTGTTTCATTCTGTCTACCATACCTATTTTAATTCAATTACTTACAACACCGTTGTGAAGCTGGATTTGCATCAGGCGATTGTCGATGCCATTGCACAAAGCGACGGTGACGGTGCGTTTAAGGCCTGTCAGGCGCTACTGTTCGCCCCAAATGAACGTCCAGAAAATAACCAGGATTGTGCATGACCAACAAAAAAGCACGCAGTATGGCCGGATTGCCGTGGATAGCGGCAATGGCTTTCTTCATGCAGGCACTGGACGCCACTATTCTAAATACCGCTTTACCCGCCATTGCCCAGAGTCTCAATCGCTCCCCATTGGCAATGCAGTCCGCAATTATCAGTTATACCCTGACGGTAGCCATGCTAATTCCGGTGAGCGGATGGCTGGCCGATCGCTTTGGTACCCGACGCGTATTCATGATCGCTGTGAGCTTGTTCACGCTCGGCTCACTCGCCTGTGCGCTTTCAAGTACGTTACCGGAGTTGGTTATCTTTCGCGTGATTCAGGGGATTGGTGGCGCAATGATGATGCCCGTTGCTCGCCTGGCATTATTAAGAGCTTACCCACGCAGTGAACTGCTGCCGGTGCTGAATTTTGTGACGATGCCTGGACTGCTCGGCCCCATTCTGGGTCCCGTACTGGGAGGCGTTCTGGTCACCTGGGCCAGTTGGCACTGGATTTTCCTGATCAATATTCCGATAGGAATCGCCGGTATTTTATATGCGCGCAAATATATGCCGAACTTCACCACCCCTCGGCGCAAATTTGATATGACTGGCTTCTTTCTTTTCGGCCTGAGTCTGGTGCTCTTTTCCAGCGGGATGGAGTTATTTGGCGAGAAAATTGTCGCCACCTGGATAGCACTGACCATTATTCTGCTGAGTATTGTGTTACTGCTGGCTTATATTCGTCATGCGCGACGCCATCCCATCCCGCTTATTTCGTTGTCACTATTTAAGACGCGCACTTTCTCCGTCGGCATTTCCGGTAACCTGGCAACCCGTCTGGGAACAGGATGTGTGCCGTTCCTGATGCCATTGATGCTACAGGTAGGATTTGGCTTTCCGGCGCTGATTGCCGGTTGCATGATGGCGCCCACCGCGCTGGGTTCAATACTGGCGAAGTCGATGGTGACGCAGGTACTGCGCCGTCTGGGTTATCGAACCACCCTGGTGGGCATTACGGTCTTTATCGGATTGATGATTGCGCAGTTTTCTCTGCAATCTCCCGCCATGCCCGTCTGGATGTTGATTCTGCCGTTATTCATTCTCGGGATGGCGATGTCGACGCAATTCACCGCAATGAACACCATTACGCTGGCCGATCTGACCGATGATAACGCCAGCAGTGGCAACAGCGTACTGGCCGTTACGCAACAACTGTCCATCAGTTTAGGGGTAGCGATAAGCGCGGCGGTGTTACGCATCTATGAAGGGATGGAAGGAACCAATACGGTCGAACAGTTCCACTACACCTTTATAACGATGGGTGCGATTACGATCGTGTCAGCCCTGATGTTCATGTTGCTGAGAGCCAAAGATGGCCGCAACCTGATCAAAGAGCGACACAAACCTACACGGAACCCCGCGCCATCAAAACAGGAGTAAGTTGCAAACGCTGCTGTTGTAGGGCGGGTTGCGCCATCCGATGAATCAGAACATCGATGGCCAGCTCACCCAGTTCATCTTTCGGCTGATGAATCGTGGTAAGCGGCGGCGTCATGTAACGCGCCAGTTCGATGTCATCGTAGCCAATCACCGCCATGTCCTGCGGAATTCGCAATCCGGCCTGGTACAACGCCTGATAGGCGCCGACGGCCATGGCATCATTGCCGGTAAACACAGCGTGGGGCCGATGTTGATGCGAAAGCAGTTTCTGCATGGCCTCAAACCCACCGCCAAATTCAAAATCACCGGTAATTTCGTAACCGTCCGGGATATCCAGCCCGGCACGCTTCATCGCTGCGCGATACCCTTCCAGACGTAATCGCGCCGGGGTTTTATCCAATGGCCCGGTAATACAGGCGATACGGGTAAAGCCTTTATCAATCAAATGCTGTGTAGCCAGGTCGCCGCCAAGCAACGAGTTATCCTGAATAAGATCGCTATCCCCATCGCCATCAAAAGGCGACCAGTCCATCATAACAGTAGGGATAGAAGGATAGCGCTGCATGATCTCACGCGATGGCTGGTGTGTTTCGGTACAGAGCAACAATAAACCATCCACCCGCTTTTGCATCAGGGTTTCCAGATTACGGTTCATGCGCTGCTCATCGCCTTCAGTATTGCATAACACCAGGCTATAGCCGCGTTCAAAACAGCTGCGCTCAACGCCACGCACCAGTTCGGAATAAAAGGGGTTGGTACTCGCTGTAATCAGCATGCCGATGGTGCGCGTCTGATTCAGCTTCAGGCTGCGCGCCAGCGCAGAAGGGGCGTAATTTAATGACTTGATCGCCGCATCGACTTTTTGAGTTATCGCTTCACTGACAAAGCGATCCTTATTAATGACATGCGAAACGGTTGAAGTGGAAACGCCCGCCAGGCGGGCAACATCCTTCATGGTAGCCAAGCGTTACCTCTGCTGACCTAAAAACGCCTCAATTTCTTCACGCCACGGCACGGAAGGCTGTGCTCCTTTACGGGTCACCGCAATTGCCGCAGCGGCATGCGCAAAGCGGATTGCGTCAGACAACGGTTTTTCTTCCAGCAGAGCGGTGATCAGCGCGCCGTTGAAGGTATCGCCCGCAGCGATAGTATCGACAGCGTCAACTTTAAATCCAGGTATCCGACTGCCTTCGCCATTCACACTGGCCCAGACACCCCGGCTTCCTAATGTAATCAATACGGTACGAATGCCTTTTGCATGCAGCGCCTGGGATGCTTTCGCTGCGTCTGTATCAGTTTCGACACGGATCCCCGTCAGCTTTTCCGCTTCGGTTTCGTTGGGGGTGATGATATCCACCAGCGCCAGCAGTTCGTCGGATAACTCACGCGCCGGAGCCGGGTTCAGCGCCACAATCGTATTGTTTTGCTTTGCGATCTTCGCGGCCGTCAACACGCTTTCTATCGGCGACTCCAGTTGCATCAACAATGCAGATGCCTGAGCAATGCGCTCACGCTGCGCCTCAACGAATGCAGGGGAAAGCGCCGCATTAGCGCCAGCATGAATACCAATAACGTTTTCACCGTCGCCGTTCACAAAAATCAGCGCCACGCCGGTGGACTCACCGCTAATGACACTGATCGAATCGACGTCAATGTTGTCACTGACAAGCTGTTTACGGATGTTACTTCCGATATCGTCATCGCCCGTACAGGCAATGAACGCAATATTAGCCCCACTGCGACCCGCAGCCACCGCCTGATTCGCCCCTTTACCGCCAAAAGCCACCTGATAGTGATTTCCGGTGACGGTTTCGCCTGGCGTAGGGAATGTTTCAAGGTTCAGGATATGGTCGGCATTAATGCTGCCTAGAACGACAAGACTGCCTGCGGTTTTCATGTTCGGGGTGTCCATCTGAGATCGCCACCGGTATTACCCGGTGGCGTATGCCACACTTTTCTTTATATTTAGTCCCTCAGGCGACACGTGGTCGCCTGAATCGCCAGTTACTGCTTGATGACCAGCTTCAGGTCAACTGGATATTTGGCCTGAACTTTCTCGCCTTTCAGCACCTTATCCGCTGTCTCAACGCCTTTCGCGCCGATCTGGTCCGGTAACTGTGCGATAGTCGCAGCCAGTTTGCCATCATTTACCGCTTTTTCGCCATCAGGCGTACCGTCAAATCCGACCACCATCACATCAGATTTACCTGCGGTTTGCAGAGCACGCAGCGCACCCAGCGCCATTTCATCGTTCTGTGCAAAAACAGCCTGCACGTCCGGATGCGCAGTCAGTAGGTTCTGCATGACGTTCAGACCCTTAGTGCGGTCGAAATCTGCCGGCTGACTGGCCAGAACGTTAAATTTGTGTGCCGCAACGGCCTGCTGGAAACCTTCACCACGCTCACGCGCCGCGGAAGTCCCGGCAATACCTTGCAGTTCAATGACTTTTGCGCCTTCACCGGCTTTTTTGGCGATGTAATCACCAGCGATTTTCCCGCCCAGCACGTTATCAGATGCGATATGGCTGACGACGTCACCTTTAGTTGCCTGGCGGTCAAGGGTAATCACCGGGATATTCGCCTGGTTCGCCATCTTCACTGCGTTACCCACCGCGTCGGAATCCGTCGGGTTGATCAGCAGAATTTTAGTACCACGTACGGTTAAATCCTGAACGTTCGCCAACTCTTTCGCCGGGTTGTTCTGAGAATCCAGTACCACCAGGTTGTAACCCAGCTTGTCAGCCTCTTTCTGCGCCCCGTCTTTCAGCGAGACAAAGAACGGGTTATTAAGCGTGGAGACCACCAGCGCAATGGTATCTTTCGCCATTGCATTCGCGCTCACGGTGGCGCTTAGCGCAACAGCAGAAACCAGGGTAGCCAGTTTTTTCATGTTCATATTTAAGATGTCCTGTAGTCGTTGTTACTGCTTTTTGTTGTCTACCAGTACCGCCAGCAAAATCACCACCGCTTTGACGATCATCTGGTAATAGGAGGAAACACCTAACAAATTCAAACCATTATTGAGGAAACCCAGAATTAATGCGCCGATCAAGGTCCCAACAATACGACCTTTGCCGCCCGCCAGACTGGTCCCACCCAGCACAACGGCTGCGATGGCATCCAGCTCATAGCCCGTACCGGCAGTCGGCTGGGCAGAGGAGAGGCGCGCCACTTCAATGATGCCCGCCAGCGATGCCAGCAGCCCACACAGTGAATAGACGATAATCTTGATTTTACTGACGCTAATGCCAGACAGACGCGTTGCCGCTTCGTTACCACCCAGCGCATAGATATAGCGACCCAGACGAGTGTGGTGCAACATGTACCATGCCGCCAGGAAAACAATACCCATGATCCAGACCGGCGTTGGAACCCCCAGCGGACGACCGATACCGAACCAGCCAAACAGATCGGCATTATCGGTAAAGCCCGTATTAACCGGACTCCCGTTGGTGTACACCATTGTCACGCCGCGCAGCAGTAGCATCATGACCAGCGTGGCGATAAATGCCTGCACGCGGCCTTTCGCCACAATCACACCTGTGACTGCGCCAACAGCGGCACCTAATGCCAGAGCAGCAGCAACGGCCACCAGCGCGTTAACTTCAATCCCTACAATTGAAGCCGCCACCGCGCCGGTGAGCGCCAGCAAGGAACCGACAGACAAATCGATACCCGATGTCAGGATCACCAGCGTCATCCCCACCGCCATAATGGCGTTCACGGATGTCTGTTGAAGAATGTTGAACAGGTTATTGACGGTAAAAAAGTTAGGGCTCAACGTCGAGACAATCGCGATCAGCACCAGCAGGGCGATGAGCGACTTCTGCTCCATCAACCACGCTTTGGTGAAATAACGGCGACCAGAAACAGCCTGGGTAGTCATCTTTTTTACTCCTGATTCACGCGATTAAGCTTGCCTACAGCGGCAGCCATCAGAACTTCCTGGGTGGCCTGCTCGCGAGTGAATTCACCGCCGAGATGCCCTTCATGCATGACGATAATGCGATCGCTCATGCCTAATACTTCTGGCATCTCAGAGGAGACCAGAATGATGCTCAGGCCGTCAGCCTTAAACTGGTTAATTAACTGATAAATTTCTTTCTTGGCCCCCACATCCACGCCGCGGGTAGGCTCATCGAGGATCAGCACCTTCGGACGGGTCATCAACCCACGGGCAATCGCCACTTTCTGCTGGTTGCCACCGGACAGCAGACCGATAGCCTGTTCCATCGACGGCGTCTTCACGTTGAACAGGCGGATAAAATCGCTTACCGCCTGTTGCTCATCCTTATGCTTCAGACTGCCGCCGCTGCGACTGAAATAGCGCAGCGCGGTCAGCGACATATTCTCTTTTACCGACATACCGAGCACTAAACCGTCGCGCTTGCGGTCTTCAGAAATATAGACGATACCGTTCGCCAGTCCGTCCTGCGGAGAACGAGTGATCACTTCATGCCCGTCGAGCGTGACATAACCACTGGTACGTGGCAGCGCGCCATACAGAACCTTCATCAGTTCGGTACGCCCGGCTCCCATCAGGCCCGAGATCCCTAATATTTCACCTTTACGCAGAGTAAAAGAGACATCATTCACACCGGGTCCGCACAGGTTATCGACCTTCAGACAGATGTCACCAGGCGCTTTATCCAGGCGCGGATACTGCTCTTCGAGCTTACGTCCCACCATCATCTCTATCAGGGAGTCTTCGGTCAGCGAGGCCACTTCACGTTCGGCAATAAACTGCCCGTCGCGGAAAACGGTCACGTCATCGCAAATCTCGAAGATCTCTTTCATGCGGTGAGAAATATAGACAATACCGCGCCCCTGCGACTTCAGTTCGCGGATCACGCGGAACAGGGATTCGGTTTCGGTATCGGTGAGCGCATCCGTTGGCTCATCCATAATGATGACTTTCGACTCAAAGCTCAGCACTTTGGCGATCTCGACCATCTGCTGGTCGCCAATCGACAATTCACCAACCTGGCGGTCGCTCTTAAAGCGCAGATTGAGTTTAGCTAACAGGAGATCCGCTTCGGCATACATTTTCTTCCAGTCAATCTTGCCAAAGCGGTTAACGAATTCGCGGCCGAGGAAAATATTTTCCGCAATGGTGAGTTGCGGGATCAGGTTAAGTTCCTGATGGATGATGCCGATACCGGCTTCCTGGGACGATTTAGGGCCATTAAAGGTGGTTTCTTTACCCAGCCACAACAGCGAACCCGCATCACGGGTATAGATACCGGTCAGCACTTTCATCATGGTGGATTTGCCGGCACCATTTTCCCCCACCAGCGCCATCACGCGGCCGGGATAAACATTGAGTGCGGCGCCGGATAGCGCTTTCACGCCAGGGAACGCTTTATCGATCCCTTTGAGTTGCAGTAATGCGTCCATGACAGCCTCAGAAAGTGACGCCAGCACAGAGAATGATATTCGCATACGGGGAACACTCCCCGCTGCGAATTACCGCCTGACTGTCTGCGGTTTGTTTTTTAAATTGTTCATGCGTGGTGTAACGAATTTCTATGGTATTTCCCTGGTGTTGTTGCAGTTGCTCGATATGGCTGAGCAACGTTTCGTGGAGCTGCGGATTATGTTGTTTAATTTCCGTCGCGAGAATGGCCAACTCAACCTGCATTTCACGGGTCACCACATCCAGTACCTGCATAAAAGAAGGTACGCCCTGGGTTAATGCCATATCAATACGCGTAGTTCTGTTCGGGATGGGTAAACCTGCATCACACACCACCAGCGTATCAGTATGCCCCAGACGGGAGATCACCGATGAAATCTCTGAATTGAGTACAGTGCCTTTCTTCATTTTCTTACTCCACTAGCGAAACGTTTCGCTGGTATTGAGTGTAGTCTGAGAAGTGAGCAAATAACCATCATTACGTAACAGATTTGTGATCACCGTCGAAACGTTTCGCTAAGTGAAATGGCAAGAGAGACAAAGCAGAGCTGGACGGGAAGAAAAATGCCGGGCAAGCGTTGCGCTGCCAGGCTGAATGAGCACGTTAAATCTCGACCTGTGTCCCCAGTTCAATCACGCGGTTAGGCGGGATCTCAAACTGGTCAGGCGCGCGCAGCGCGTTACGCTGGAGAAGCAGATACAGCTTGCCACGCAGACGCAAATACCAGGGGCGTTTGCCGACGATTAACGACTCGTGCGACATAAAGAACGACGTTTCCATCATCCGGCAGCTCAACCCTTCCAGACCGCAGCGATGGAAGACTTCTTCAACATTCGGCGTTTCACGCCAGCCATAGCTGGCAACGACGCGCCAGAAGGTTGGCGACAGCTGTTCAATCTGCACACGACGGACGTTATGCACGTACGGCGCATCTTCAGTCCGCAGCGTCAGCAGGATCACTCGCTCATGCAATACCTTGTTGTGCTTGAGATTGTGCATCAGAGCAAAGGGGATCACATTCAGCGCGCGAGACATATATACCGCAGTTCCTGGTACGCGTACCGGCGGGGATTTCTCCAGCGAGGCAATCATCGCTTCCAGAGAATTACCGTGCTCGTGCATACGACGCAGCAGGCGGAAACGTTCGCTCTTCCAGGTGGTCATGATGGTGAACATCACCAGACCCAGCGATAACGGTAACCAACCACCAGACAGCAGTTTGTCGAGGTTTGCCGAGAACAATGGAATATCAATACACAGAAACGCGACGAGAATCAGCGCCACGAAGTACTTATTCCAGTGCCAGTTTTTACGCGCCACGGTGGTTGAGAGAATCGAGGTCAGCACCATCGTGCCGGTCACGGCAATCCCATACGCCGCCGCCAGGTTACTGGAGTGTTCGAAGCTGACAATCACAATGACCACTGCGATATAAAGCATCCAGTTGACGAACGGAATGTAGATCTGTCCGGACTCCATTTCTGACGTATGAATGATACGCATGGGCGACAGATATCCCAGGCGAACCGCCTGACGCGTCAGCGAAAAGACGCCTGAAATCACCGCCTGAGAGGCGATCACCGTCGCCAGCGCCGCAATGATCAGCAGCGGAATCAACGCCCAGTCCGGCGCCAACAAGAAGAACGGGTTTTTAATCGCTTCCGGATGCTTTAACAGCAGCGCGCCCTGACCAAAGTAGTTGAGCACCAGCGAAGGCAGTACCACGGTGAACCACGCCAGGCGGATGGGGAACTTACCAAAGTGCCCCATATCGGCATACAGCGCTTCGACACCGGTAATCGACAGAACCACCGCGCCAAGCGCAACAAAGGAGACGGTTTTATATTCCAGAAAGAAATGCACCGCCCACATCGGGTTCAACGCCTGCAGCACTTCGGGGTTGGCAATAATGCTGCGCAGGCCAAGCACGGCCAGAATCAAAAACCAGGCCAGCATGATAGGCGCAAATAACTTCCCCACCATCCCGGTACCGTGCTTCTGAATCATAAACAGCAGCGTCAGGACGATTATCGACAGCGGGACAATCCAGGTATCCAGTTGCGGCGCAACGATCTCCAGACCCTCAATGGCCGACATCACCGAGATGGCCGGGGTGATCACCACCTCACCATAAAAGAAGCTGCCGCCGATTAAGCCCATGATGACCAGCATAGAGGTCGTTCGCGCGGAGGTATTACGCCCCGCCAGCGACATCAGCGTCAGGATCCCCCCTTCACCAGCGTTATCAGCACGCATGACGAAAGTCAGATACTTAATCGAAACAACAAAGATGAGTAGCCAGAAAATCAGCGACAAAAAACCAAAAACGGCATCACGTTCAACGCCAAAACCAAACTGACCGGACAAACATTCACGAAGTGTATAAAGTGGGCTGGTACCAATATCACCGTAGACAACCCCAATGGCTGCGAGGGTAATCGCAGACAATGATTGCTTATTATCAGTGCTCATAGACTAGTCTTTCATATATAAAGAAATGTGTGCGTAGTCCCTTGGCCCACAAAAAGCGCACAGTATGCACGATTCCAAGCAAAATCGTACCCCTAAATGAGACCAGATTAACCTGGCTCAAAGAAAAATAAACAGCCTCCCGAACAAGTTCAGCCTGTGAACCGAAACGTCTATACTCGCTGTTAACGCAGTACATTTATGAAAGGACGCCACTCTATTATGGCTCACCCACATTTATTAGCGGAAAGAATTTCCCGCCTGAGCAGCGCGCTGGAAAAAGGTCTCTATGAGCGCAGTCACGCCATTCGGCTTTGCCTGCTGGCCGCCCTGAGCGGCGAAAGCGTTTTCTTACTTGGCCCTCCAGGGATCGCCAAAAGCCTGATTGCCCGTCGGCTGAAATTTGCCTTCCAGAATGCGCGGGCGTTTGAATATCTGATGACGCGTTTTTCCACGCCGGAAGAGGTTTTTGGCCCACTCTCTATTCAGGCACTTAAAGATGAAGGTCGTTACGAACGCTTAACCGCCGGTTATCTTCCCGAAGCGGAAATCGTCTTTCTCGATGAAATCTGGAAAGCGGGTCCGGCAATCCTCAATACCCTGCTGACTGCGATTAACGAACGTCACTTTCGCAACGGCGCGCACGAAGAAAAAATCCCTATGCGTCTGCTGGTGGCCGCCTCCAACGAACTACCGGAAGCAGACAGCAGTCTGGAAGCGCTGTACGACCGTATGCTGATCCGTCTGTGGCTGGACAAAGTGCAGGACAAAGCTAACTTTCGCTCCTTGCTGGTAAGCCAACAGGACGAAAGCGAAAACCCGGTTCCCGCCTCACTACAGGTGAGCGATGAAGAGTATTACCGCTGGCAGAAAGACATTGGCGCAATTACGCTGCCCGATCATGTTTTTGAGCTGATTTTTACGCTGCGCCAGCAGTTGGATAATCTGCCGAATGCGCCTTACGTCTCAGACCGTCGCTGGAAAAAAGCGATTCGTCTGTTACAGGCCAGCGCCTTCTTTAGCGGGCGTGACGCCGTTGCCCCTATCGATCTCATTCTGCTAAAGGACTGCCTGTGGTACGACGCCCAGAGCC
Organism: Citrobacter sp. CFNIH10; assembly: GCF_002934585.1. Taxonomy (NCBI): domain Bacteria; kingdom Pseudomonadati; phylum Pseudomonadota; class Gammaproteobacteria; order Enterobacterales; family Enterobacteriaceae; genus Citrobacter; species Citrobacter sp. CFNIH10. The sequence continues at coordinate 1,341,721 of NZ_CP026216.1, read as the reverse complement.
TGAACCTGATGCAGCAACAGCTCGAAATATTGATGACCGGACACGCCTGGCAACAGCAAACCATGCTGACGCGCCTCGGCGGTATCGTCCAGCAACGCATTCAGTTGCAGCAGCAACAAAGCGATAAAACCAGGTTTACCGTGCTGCGTCAGGGGGGCATGTTCAGCCGTCGTCCGCATTACGATTTGCCCGCTGAGGTCACTGCGACAACTCTGACGCTACTTCTGCAAAAACCCTTGAAATTGCATGATATGGAAGTGATCCACATCGCTTTTGATCGCAGCGCGCTGGAGCAATGGCTGGCGAAAGGGGGCGAGATCCGCGGTAAACTCAACGGGATCGGGTTTGCTCAGACGCTGAATATGGAAGTCGATAGCGCCCAGCATCTGGTTGTGCGCGATGTGAGTCTACAGGGCACGCGCCTGGCGCTTCCTGGTTCTTCGGAAGAAGCCATGCCCGGCGAAATCAAGCAGCAGCTGGAGGCGCTGGAAAACGACTGGCGCCAGCAGCATACCCGCTTTAGCGAACAGCAAAAGTGCCTGTTTATTCATAGCGACTGGTTAGGTCGTATTGAGGCCAGCCTTCAGGATGTCGGTGAGCAGATCCGTCAGGCGCAACAATGCTGACACTGGATACACTCAATGTCATGTTAGCCGTCAGTGAAGAGGGGATGATCGAAGAGATGATCCTCGCGCTGCTGGCCTCGCCACAGCTGGCGGTCTTTTTTGAAAAATTTCCCCGTCTGAAAGCGGCAATCACGGACGATCTACCGCGCTGGCGCGAAGCGCTTCGTCGGCGGCTTAAAGATGCACGCGTACCGCCTGAGCTGACGGAAGAGGTGATGTGCTACCAGCAGAGCCAACTTCTCTCTACCGCGCAGTTCATCGTCCAGCTTCCGCAAATATTGACGCTATTACACCGGCTGCACTCGCCGTATGCCGGACAGGCGCAGCAACTGGTGGACAGCAACACGATATTCACCCCCGCTCTGCATACGCTCTTTTTACAGCGTTGGCGCTTAAGTCTGTTGGTGCAGACCACGACACTGAATCAGCAATTGCTTGAAGAAGAGCGTGAGCAGTTACTGAGTGAAGTTCAGGAACGAATGACCCTGAGCGGGCAACTGGATCCGGTTCTGGCAGAAAACGAAACCGCCGCAGGCCGCCTGTGGGATATGAGCGCCGGTCAGCTCAGACGCGGTGATTATCAGTTGATCGTGAAGTATGGTGATTTTCTGCGCGAACAGCCGGAGTTGATGCGACTGGCAGAGCAACTGGGGCGTTCCAGAGAAGCCAAATCCGTTCCGCGAAAAGATGCGCCGATGGAGACCTTTCGCACGCTGGTGCGCGAGCCCGCCACGGTGCCTGAGCAGGTTGATGGTATTCAGCAAAGTGACGATATTCTGCGTCTGTTGCCACCGGAACTGGCCACGCTCGGCATAACAGAACTGGAATATGAGTTCTACCGGCGGCTGGTGGAAAAACAACTGCTCACTTATCGTCTGCACGGTGAAGCCTGGCGCGAGAAGGTCACTGAACGACCGGTGATTCATCAGGATTTCGATGAACAGCCGCGCGGGCCGTTCATTGTGTGCGTTGACACCTCCGGCTCAATGGGGGGCTTTAATGAACAGTGCGCAAAGGCCTTTTGCCTGGCCCTGATGCGCATTGCCCTTGCCGATAACCGTCGTTGCTTCATCATGCTGTTTTCCACCGAAGTGGTGCGCTATGAGCTTTCCGGCCAACAAGGCATTGAGCAGGCTATCCGCTTTCTGAGCCAACGCTTTCGCGGCGGTACGGATATCGCCAGCTGTTTTCGCGCCATTATTGAACGCATGCAGGGACGAGAGTGGTTTGATGCCGATGCGGTGGTGATTTCAGATTTTATCGCCCAGCGGTTGCCTGACGAAGTGGTGAGTAAAGTCGGAGAGCTGCAGCGGGTTCATCAACATCGCTTTCACGCGGTGGCGATGTCAGCACATGGCAAACCCGGCATCATGCGCATTTTCGATCATATCTGGCGCTTTGATACCGGGATGCGAAGCCGCCTGCTCAGACGCTGGCGGCGATAAGATTACAGCAGCGAAGCAACGCTTTCTCGGACCTGTGCAGGCCATACGCCGCACTGAACCTGACCAATGTGCGGCAGTTGCAGCAGCAGCATGGTTAAGCGCGACTGACCAATGCCGCCGCCAATAGTCTGCGGCATTTCACCGCGCAGCAGCGCCTGGTGCCATTCCAGACTCAGACGATCTTCATCACCGGTAAGCTTAAGCTGATGTTTCAGCGCGTCGGCATCGACACGGATGCCCATGGAAGAGAGTTCAAACGCATCTTCCAGCACCGGGTTCCAGACCAGAATATCGCCGTTCAGACCGGCATACCCCAACTCGGATGCGGAACTCCAGTCATCATAGTCCGGCGCACGAACGTCATGGCGGTGGCCATCGCTGAGCTTACCGCCGATCCCCACCAGGAAGACCGCGCCAAACTCTTTGGCGATCGCACGTTCACGACCTTTTGCATCAAGACCCGGATAACGGCTCAGTAATTCCTGGCTGTGAACAAAGTGGATCTGCTCTGGCAGGAACGGTGCCAGACAAAATTCTTTGCTTACCGCTGCTTCGGTCGCTTTAATTCCCGCCCAGATAGCCTCTACCGTGCTTTTCAGAGTGGAGAACTGACGCTCACCGTCGCCCATCACGCGTTCCCAGTCCCACTGATCGACATACACTGAGTGGAGCGGGGAGAGACGATCTTCATCCGGGCGCAGGGCTTTCATGTGCGTGTAGAGCCCTTCGCCAGCGCTGAAGTCGTGTTGTCCCAGTGTTTGACGCTTCCACTTCGCCAGCGAATGAACCACTTCGAACTGGGCATCTGGCAGCGCTTTCACTTTCACCTGCACCGCTTTTTCACAGCCCGACAAGTTATCCTGCGTGCCATCCCCTACACGGCTGAGGATCGGTGCCTGGACTTCAATCAGACCCAGACGCTCCTCCAGTTGACGAGAGAAGTGAGATTTCACGAAGCTAATTTGGCGTTGTTTGGCAATGTAAGCGGTTTTCATTTTTTTACTCCTGCGTCCTGTTGCCTATGATTAAGCAACAAAATGGGGGTGATATTCAATAATCAACAAATAAAAAGCCGCATTCAATTTTGATTCATTAAAATTAACCGCTAAAATAGAGTGAATCATTAATACACATAAGAAAAAATTATGGAAAATTATCAGATCGACAATCTGGACCGCGGCATTCTTGATGCCTTAATGGAAAATGCCCGTACCGCCTACGCCGAACTGGCAAAACAGTTTGGCGTCAGTCCGGGGACCATTCACGTGCGTGTGGAGAAAATGAAACAGGCGGGGATCATCACCGGTGCGCGCATTGACGTCAGCCCGAAGCAACTCGGTTATGACGTCGGCTGCTTTATCGGCATCATTCTCAAAAGCGCCAAAGACTATCCTTCGGCATTGGCCAGGCTGGAAAGCCTGGATGAAGTCACTGAGGCGTATTACACCACCGGCCACTACAGCATCTTTATTAAGGTCATGTGCCGGTCGATCGATGCGCTCCAGCATGTACTTATCAACAAGATCCAAACAATTGATGAAATTCAGTCCACCGAGACACTGATCGTCCTGCAAAACCCGATTATGCGTACCATCAAGCCGTGATCGCCTTTTTTAATCCCACATTTTTCCACAGGTAGATCCCAGCTCACTCACAGCGTACAATAGCCCTTCTTTAACAGGATGGGCTCGTATGGCTGACATAACTCTTATTAGCGGCAGCACCCTCGGCGGCGCTGAATATGTTGCAGAACACCTGGCTGAAAAGCTGGAAGATGCCGGTTTTTCTACTGAAACCCTGCACGGCCCGCTGTTAGAGGATCTTTCTGCCTCCGGGATCTGGTTGGTCATTAGCTCCACGCACGGTGCGGGAGACATTCCGGATAACCTTGTTCCTTTATATGAAGATCTTCAATCGCAAAAACCAGATCTGTCGCAGGTTCGTTTCGGCGCGATCGGTATAGGCAGTCGCGAGTATGACACCTTCTGTGGCGCTATCGAGAAGATCGAAGCTGAACTGAAGCATTCCGGAGCCAGACAGATCGGCGAAACGCTGAAGATCAATATCCTTGAACACGATATTCCGGAAGATCCGGCAGAAGCCTGGCTGGGATCCTGGATTAATTTAATCAAATAAGTGTAAAGATCGTGCGATCGTGTGTGGATAACTCTGTCAGGAACCTTGGATCAACCAGTAGTTATCCAAAGAATAACCATTGTTCAGTTTTTGAGTTGTGTATAACCCTTCATTCTGATCCCAGCTTATACGGACCAGGATCACCGATCATTCACAGCTAATGATCCTTACCAAGGTATTGATCTTAATACCGGGATCCGGCTTATCCACAGCCAATGGCGATCCTAATAAGAGATCACAATAGAACAGATCTCTAAATAAAAAGATCTTCTTTTTAATAGCCAGGATCCCGGGGTCTTTCTCAAGCCGACAAAGTTGAGTAGAATCCACCGCCCGGGCTTCAATCCATTTTCACACCGCGTTATGCGAGGCAATTACCATGTTTTATCCGGATCCTTTTGACGTCATCATCATTGGCGGGGGTCATGCAGGCACTGAGGCCGCGATGGCCGCAGCGCGTATGGGTCAACAAACCCTGCTTTTGACACACAATATCGACACGCTGGGGCAGATGAGCTGCAACCCGGCGATTGGCGGTATTGGGAAGGGACACCTGGTAAAAGAAGTGGATGCGCTCGGCGGGCTGATGGCACAAGCAATCGACCAGGCAGGTATCCAGTTTAGGATACTAAACGCGAGCAAAGGACCGGCGGTTCGCGCTACCCGTGCTCAGGCGGATCGTGTGCTGTACCGTCAGGCGGTGCGTACCGCGCTGGAGAACCAACCCAACCTGATGATCTTCCAGCAGGCGGTTGAAGATCTGATTGTTGAAAACGATCGTGTCGTTGGCGCAGTGACCCAGATGGGGCTGAAATTCCGCGCTAAAGCGGTAGTGTTGACCGTTGGAACTTTCCTTGACGGCAAAATTCATATTGGTCTGGATAATTACAGTGGTGGCCGTGCTGGCGATCCGCCATCCATTCCGCTCTCTCGCCGTCTGCGCGAACTGCCGCTGCGCGTAAGCCGTCTTAAAACCGGCACCCCGCCGCGTATCGATGCACGCACGATTAATTTCAGCGTGCTGGCGCAGCAGCATGGCGACAACCCAATGCCGGTCTTCTCGTTCATGGGCAATGCTGCCCAGCACCCACAACAGGTGCCGTGCTATATCACGCATACCAACGAGAAAACCCATGACGTGATCCGTAATAACCTCGATCGTAGCCCGATGTATGCAGGCGTGATCGAAGGCATCGGGCCACGTTACTGCCCGTCGATCGAAGATAAAGTGATGCGCTTTGCCGATCGTAACCAGCACCAGATCTTCCTGGAGCCGGAAGGGCTTACCTCAAATGAAATTTACCCGAACGGGATCTCCACCAGCCTGCCTTTCGACGTGCAGATGCAGATTGTCCGCTCAATGGAAGGGATGGAGAACGCGAAAATCGTCCGTCCGGGTTATGCCATTGAGTATGACTTTTTCGACCCGCGCGACCTGAAACCGACGCTGGAAAGCAAATTTATCCAGGGCCTGTTCTTCGCCGGACAAATTAACGGTACCACCGGCTACGAAGAGGCTGCTGCCCAGGGCCTGCTTGCAGGGCTCAATGCCGCGCGTCTGTCCGCAGACAAAGAGGGGTGGGCACCGGCACGTTCTCAGGCCTATCTCGGCGTACTGGTCGACGACCTGTGCACGCTGGGCACCAAAGAACCGTACCGCATGTTTACCTCGCGTGCCGAATACCGTCTGATGCTGCGCGAAGACAACGCCGATCTGCGTCTGACCGAAATGGGGCGTGAACTGGGGCTGGTGGATGACGTGCGTTGGGCTCGCTTCAACGAGAAGCTGGAGAACATCGAACGCGAACGCCAGCGCCTGAAATCTACCTGGGTGACGCCTGCGGCGGAATCGGCCAACGAAGTGAATGCTCACCTTACTGCGCCGCTGTCTCGTGAAGCCAGTGGTGAAGATCTGCTGCGTCGTCCGGAAATGACCTATGCACAGCTCACGACCCTGACGCCGTTTGCCCCCGCACTGGAAGACGCGCAGGCTGCTGAGCAGGTTGAAATCCAGGTGAAGTACGAAGGTTATATCGCTCGTCAGCAGGATGAGATTGAAAAACAGCAGCGCAATGAAAACACGCTGCTGCCTGCCACGCTGGATTACCGCCAGGTATCTGGCCTGTCGAATGAAGTGATTGCCAAGCTAAACGATCACAAGCCGGTTTCGATCGGCCAGGCATCGCGCATCTCTGGCGTCACGCCTGCCGCTATCTCCATTCTGCTGGTGTGGCTGAAAAAACAGGGTATGCTGCGCCGCAGCGCTTAATGTGTTGAACGTTGCCCGGTGGCGCATTGCTTACCGGGCAAATTAGTTAAAACAGGTAATCACCGTGCTCAACAAACTCTCACGCCTGCTGGCAGACGCCGGCATTTCGCTTACTGATCACCAGAAAAATCAGCTGATTGCGTATGTTGAAATGCTGCACAAATGGAACAAAGCGTACAACCTGACCTCTGTGCGGGATCCCAACGAGATGCTGGTTCGTCACATTCTCGACAGTATTATCGTGGCACCGCATTTGCAGGGTGAGCGTTTTATTGATGTCGGTACCGGACCGGGGTTGCCGGGCATTCCGTTGTCCATTGTGCGTCCGCAAGCGCATTTCACCCTGCTCGACAGTCTGGGTAAACGCGTGCGTTTCCTGCGTCAGGTCCAGCATGAGCTGAAGCTGGCTAACATCACGCCAGTGCAAAGTCGTGTGGAAGAATTTCCCGCAGAGCCACCGTTTGATGGCGTGATCAGCCGGGCGTTCGCTTCACTCAATGACATGGTGAGCTGGTGTCACCACCTTCCGGGCGAGAAGGGCTGTTTTTATGCGCTGAAAGGCCAGCTACCGGAAGACGAGATAGCGTCGCTTCCTCCTGCGTTTTGTGTTGAATCGGTAGTTAAACTGCAGGTTCCGCATCTGGAAGGTGAGCGCCATCTGGTGGTGATTAAGCCAAACAAAATTTAATATTTATCAAAAAAAATAGAGAAAAATCGGTCTTTTTATTGTTAAAACACTGAGACATTTTTGCCGATATAAGTCGTCACACTTAACGCCACATTTACTGTCTATTATCAACAGGGCAACGTGGCTTTTTTGGCTAAAGACAAAATTAGTCAACACTGAAAATATCAGGCTGCTAAAAATCCAGGCGTAGAATCACTCTCGAGTGTTGAATTTTTATTAAAAATGTCAATGGTTGGTTTTTGAGATGTAATCGGTCGTTTTTAAAAGAGTGAGTGATTTTAGGCTTAAATATCAGAAAGTTGAAAAGGCATCATTTGCCAAGTAAATAAATACCGTCGGGGCGAATATGCTCAATATGTGATCTGAAGCACGCTTTAACACCAGTGTTTACGCGCTATTTGCAGTTTTGCATGATCGTTCACAGTTTGGCTAAAAGTCATAAATGTGGGCCAGGGAAAAATATTTAAACATTTATTCACCTTTTAGCTACTTATTGTTTGAAATCACGAGGGCGCACCGTATAATTTGACCGCTTTTTGATGCTTGACTCTAAGCCTCAAAGAACGTTTTATACGACACGCGGCATACCTCGAAGGGAGCAGGAGTTAAAAACGTGATGTCTGTGTCGCTCTTGAGTCGAAACGTTGCTCGTAAGCTTCTGTTCATTCAGTTTCTGGCGGTAGTAGCAAGTGGATTGCTGTTCAGCCTCAAAGACCTCTTCTGGGGCACTTCCGCAATATGCGGAGGTATGGCAGTCTTTCTGCCTAACGTGTTGTTTATGATATTTGCCTGGCGTCACCAGGCGCATACACCTGCTAAAGGCCGAGTGGCCTGGACGTTCGCCTTCGGCGAAGCCTTCAAGGTGTTAGCGATGCTGATTTTGCTGGTGGTGGCGCTGGCGGTTTTCAAGGCGGTATTTTTGCCGCTGATCGTTACGTGGGTTTTGGTGCTGGTGGTTCAGATACTGGCGCCGGCTGTAATTAACAACAAAGGGTAAAAGGCATCATGGCTTCAGAAAATATGACGCCGCAGGATTACATAGGACACCATCTGAACAACCTTCAGTTGGACCTGCGTACATTCTCGCTGGTGGATCCGCATAACCCCCCAGCCACCTTCTGGACGCTCAATATTGACTCCATGTTTTTCTCGGTGGTGCTGGGTCTGTTGTTCCTGGCTTTGTTCCGCAGCGTGGCCAAAAAGGCGACCAGCGGCGTACCAGGCAAGTTTCAGACCGCGATTGAGCTGATAATCGGCTTTGTGCATGGTAGCGTGAAAGACATGTACCATGGCAAAAGCAAGCTGATTGCACCACTGGCCCTGACGATCTTCGTCTGGGTATTCCTGATGAACCTGATGGACTTACTGCCAATCGACTTGCTGCCGTACATCGGCGAGCATATCTTCGGTCTGCCTGCACTGCGCGTGGTTCCGTCTGCTGACGTGAACGTTACCCTGTCCATGGCGCTCGGCGTATTTATCCTCATTCTGTTCTACAGCATCAAAATGAAAGGCATCGGTGGCTTCGCGAAAGAGTTGACGCTGCAGCCGTTCAATCACTGGGCGTTCATCCCTGTCAACTTAATCCTTGAAGGGGTAAGTCTGCTGTCTAAACCGGTTTCTCTCGGTCTGCGACTGTTCGGCAACATGTATGCCGGTGAGCTGATTTTCATTCTGATTGCTGGTCTGTTGCCGTGGTGGTCACAGTGGATCCTGAATGTGCCGTGGGCCATTTTCCACATCCTGATTATTACGCTGCAAGCCTTCATCTTCATGGTTCTGACGATCGTCTATCTGTCGATGGCGTCTGAAGAGCATTAATTTACCAACACTACTACGTTTTAACTGAAACAAACTGGAGACTGTCATGGAAAACCTGAATATGGATCTGCTGTACATGGCTGCCGCTGTGATGATGGGTCTGGCGGCAATCGGTGCTGCGATCGGTATCGGCATCCTCGGGGGTAAATTCCTGGAAGGCGCAGCGCGTCAACCTGATCTGATTCCTCTGCTGCGTACTCAGTTCTTTATCGTTATGGGTCTGGTGGATGCTATCCCGATGATCGCTGTAGGTCTGGGTCTGTACGTGATGTTCGCTGTCGCGTAGTAAGCGTTGCTTGAATTAAGAGCAATATCAGAACGTTAACTAGATAGAGGCATTGTGCTGTGAATCTTAACGCAACAATCCTCGGCCAGGCCATCGCGTTTGTCCTGTTTGTTCTGTTCTGCATGAAGTATGTATGGCCGCCGTTAATGGCTGCCATCGAGAAGCGTCAAAAAGAAATTGCTGACGGTCTTGCTTCTGCTGAACGCGCACACAAGGATCTTGACCTTGCAAAGGCCAGCGCGACCGACCAGCTGAAAAAAGCGAAGGCGGAAGCTCAGGTAATCATCGAGCAGGCGAACAAACGTCGCGCTCAGATCCTGGACGAAGCCAAAACGGAAGCAGAACAGGAACGTACTAAAATCGTGGCCCAGGCGCAGGCGGAAATTGATGCCGAGCGTAAACGTGCCCGTGAAGAGCTGCGTAAGCAAGTTGCTATCCTGGCTGTTGCTGGCGCCGAGAAGATCATCGAACGTTCCGTGGATGAAGCTGCTAACAGCGACATCGTGGATAAACTTGTCGCTGAACTGTAAGGAGGGAGGGGCTGATGTCTGAATTTGTTACGGTAGCTCGCCCCTACGCCAAAGCAGCTTTTGACTTTGCCGTCGAACACCAAAGTGTAGAGCGCTGGCAGGACATGCTGGCGTTTGCCGCCGAGGTGACTAAGAACGAACAAATGGCAGAGCTTCTCTCTGGCGCACTGGCGCCGGAAACGCTCGCCGGGTCGTTTATCGCAGTTTGCGGTGAGCAACTGGACGAAAACGGTCAGAACCTGATTAAGGTGATGGCTGAGAATAACCGTCTGAACGCGCTCCCGGATGTTCTTGAGCAGTTTATTCACCTGCGTGCCGCGAGTGAGTCTATCTCTGAGGTAGAAGTCACTTCCGCGAACGAACTGAGTGAAGAACAGCTTGCGAAGATTAGCGCTGCGATGGAAAAACGTCTGTCACGCAAAGTTAAGCTGAATTGCAAAATCGATAAGTCTGTAATGGCGGGCGTAATCATCCGTGCGGGTGATATGGTCATTGATGGCAGCGTACGCGGCCGTCTTGAACGTCTTGCAGACGTCTTGCAGTCTTAAGGGGACTGGAGCATGCAACTGAATTCCACCGAAATCAGCGAACTGATCAAGCAGCGCATTGCTCAGTTCAATGTTGTGAGTGAAGCTCACAACGAAGGTACTATTGTTTCTGTAAGTGACGGTGTTATCCGCATTCACGGCCTGGCCGATTGTATGCAGGGTGAGATGATTTCCCTGCCGGGTAACCGTTACGCTATCGCACTGAACCTGGAGCGCGACTCCGTGGGTGCAGTGGTGATGGGTCCATACGCTGACCTCGCCGAAGGTATGAAGGTTAAGTGTACGGGTCGTATTCTGGAAGTTCCGGTTGGCCGTGGCCTGCTGGGCCGTGTGGTTAACACACTGGGTTCTCCGATTGACGGTAAAGGTCCGGTTGATAACGATGGCTTCTCGCCAATCGAAGTTATCGCACCAGGCGTAATTGAACGTCAGTCCGTCGATCAGCCGGTGCAGACTGGTTATAAATCCGTTGATGCCATGATCCCAATCGGTCGTGGTCAGCGTGAATTGATCATCGGTGACCGTCAGACCGGTAAAACCGCGATGGCAATCGATGCCATCATCAACCAGCGTGATTCCGGCATTAAATGTGTGTACGTGGCTATCGGCCAGAAAGCGTCCACCATTTCTAACGTGGTTCGTAAACTGGAAGAACACGGCGCCCTGTCTAACACCATCGTTGTGGTAGCGACCGCGTCTGAATCTGCCGCACTGCAATACCTAGCGCCGTATGCTGGTTGCGCAATGGGCGAATACTTCCGTGATCGCGGTGAAGATGCGCTGATCGTTTATGATGACCTGTCTAAACAGGCTGTTGCTTACCGTCAGGTTTCCCTGCTGCTCCGTCGTCCGCCAGGACGTGAAGCATTCCCGGGCGACGTGTTCTACCTCCACTCCCGTCTGCTGGAGCGCGCATCCCGCGTTAACGCGGAATACGTTGAGAACTTCACCAAGGGTGAAGTGAAAGGTAAAACCGGCTCCCTGACCGCTCTGCCGATTATCGAAACCCAGGCGGGTGACGTTTCTGCGTTCGTTCCGACCAACGTAATTTCTATTACCGATGGTCAGATCTTCCTGGAAACTAACCTGTTCAACTCCGGTATTCGTCCGGCGGTTAACCCGGGTATCTCTGTATCTCGTGTAGGTGGTGCTGCTCAGACCAAGATTATCAAGAAACTGTCCGGTGGTATCCGTACCGCGCTGGCACAGTATCGTGAACTGGCTGCGTTCTCTCAGTTCGCATCCGATCTGGACGAAGCAACCCGTAAACAGCTGAGCCACGGTCAGAAAGTGACCGAGCTGCTGAAGCAGAAACAGTATGCCCCTATGTCTGTAGCACAACAGGGTGTGGTTCTGTTCGCGGCTGAACGCGGTTACCTCGAAGATGTGGAACTGGCGAAAATCGGTAGCTTCGAAGCCGCTCTGCTGGCTTATGTCGACCGTGACCATGCTCCGCTGATGCAAGAAATCAACCAGACTGGTAACTATAACGACGAAATCGAAGGCAAGCTGAAAGCTATCCTCGATTCCTTCAAAGCAACCCAGTCCTGGTAACGTCTGGCGGCTTGTCTTAGGACAGGCCGCAAGGCATTGAGGAGAAGCTCATGGCCGGCGCAAAAGAGATACGTAGTAAGATCGCAAGCGTCCAGAACACGCAGAAGATCACTAAAGCGATGGAGATGGTCGCCGCTTCCAAAATGCGTAAATCGCAGGATCGCATGGCGGCCAGCCGTCCTTATGCAGAGACCATGCGCAAAGTGATTGGTCACCTTGCGAATGGTAATCTGGAATATAAGCACCCGTACCTGGAAGAACGCGACGTTAAACGCGTGGGCTACCTGGTGGTGTCGACTGACCGTGGTCTGTGCGGTGGCTTGAACATTAACCTGTTCAAAAAGCTGCTGGCGGATATGAAAACATGGTCCGATAAAGGCGTTCAGTGCGACATCGCAATGATCGGCTCTAAGGGCGTGTCTTTCTTTAATTCCGTTGGCGGTAATGTGGTTGCGCAGGTAACCGGTATGGGGGATAACCCTTCCCTGTCCGAACTGATCGGTCCGGTTAAAGTGATGCTGCAGGCTTACGATGAAGGTCGTCTGGACAGACTGTACGTTGTCAGTAACAAATTTATCAACACCATGTCTCAGGTTCCGACGCTGACTCAACTGCTGCCATTACCGGCATCAGAAGATGAAGAGTTAAAACAAAAAGCCTGGGATTACCTGTATGAACCTGATCCGAAACCGCTGCTGGATACCCTGCTGCGTCGTTACGTTGAATCTCAGGTTTATCAGGGCGTGGTAGAAAACCTGGCCAGCGAGCAGGCCGCACGTATGGTGGCGATGAAAGCCGCGACCGACAATGGCGGCAGCCTGATTAAAGAGCTGCAGTTGGTATACAACAAAGCTCGTCAGGCCAGCATTACTCAGGAACTCACCGAGATCGTCGGTGGTGCATCCGCGGTATAACCAGGTTAATTCGTAGAGGATTCAAGATGGCTACTGGAAAAATTGTCCAGGTAATCGGCGCCGTGGTTGACGTCGAATTCCCTCAGGATGCCGTACCGCGCGTGTACGATGCTCTTGAGGTTATGAATGGTAAAGAGAGTCTGGTGCTGGAAGTTCAGCAGCAGCTCGGCGGCGGTATCGTACGTACCATCGCAATGGGTTCTTCCGACGGTCTGCGTCGTGGTCTGGAAGTCAAAGACCTCGAGCATCCGATCGAAGTCCCGGTAGGTAAAGCAACCCTGGGTCGTATCATGAACGTCCTGGGTCACCCGATCGACATGAAAGGCGATATCGGTGAAGAAGAGCGTTGGGCTATCCACCGCGCAGCACCGTCCTATGAAGAGCTGTCCAGCTCTCAGGAACTGCTGGAAACCGGTATCAAAGTTATCGACCTGATGTGTCCGTTCGCGAAGGGCGGTAAAGTCGGTCTGTTCGGTGGTGCGGGTGTAGGTAAAACCGTAAACATGATGGAGCTTATCCGTAACATCGCGATCGAGCACTCCGGTTACTCCGTGTTTGCGGGCGTAGGTGAACGTACTCGTGAGGGTAACGACTTCTACCACGAAATGACCGACTCCAACGTTCTGGATAAAGTATCCCTGGTATATGGCCAGATGAACGAGCCGCCGGGAAACCGTCTGCGCGTTGCACTGACCGGTCTGACCATGGCAGAGAAATTCCGTGACGAAGGTCGTGACGTACTGCTGTTCGTCGATAACATCTATCGTTACACCCTGGCCGGTACGGAAGTTTCCGCACTGCTGGGTCGTATGCCATCAGCGGTAGGTTACCAGCCGACCCTGGCGGAAGAGATGGGTGTTCTGCAGGAACGTATCACTTCTACCAAAACCGGTTCTATCACTTCCGTTCAGGCGGTATACGTACCTGCGGATGACTTGACTGACCCGTCGCCAGCCACCACCTTTGCTCACTTAGATGCAACCGTGGTACTGAGCCGTCAGATCGCGTCTCTGGGTATCTACCCGGCCGTTGACCCGCTGGATTCTACAAGCCGTCAGTTGGATCCACTGGTGGTTGGCCAGGAACACTACGATACCGCGCGTGGCGTACAGTCCCTGCTGCAACGTTATCAGGAACTGAAAGACATCATCGCCATCCTGGGTATGGATGAACTGTCTGAAGAAGACAAACTGGTGGTAGCACGCGCGCGTAAGATCCAGCGCTTCCTGTCCCAGCCGTTCTTCGTTGCGGAAGTATTCACCGGTTCTCCGGGTAAATACGTTTCCCTGAAAGACACCATCCGTGGCTTTAAAGGCATCATGGAAGGCGAGTATGACCACCTGCCAGAGCAGGCGTTCTACATGGTTGGTTCTATCGACGAAGCCGTAGAAAAAGCCAAAAAACTTTAACGCCTTAATCGGAGGGTGATATGGCAATGACTTACCACCTGGACGTCGTCAGCGCAGAGCAACAAATGTTCTCTGGTCTGGTCGAGAAAATCCAGGTAACGGGTAGTGAAGGTGAACTGGGTATTTTCCCAGGGCACGCCCCACTGCTCACCGCCATTAAGCCTGGTATGATCCGCATCGTTAAACAGTTCGGTCATGAAGAGTTTATCTATCTGTCTGGCGGCATTCTTGAAGTGCAACCTGGCAGCGTGACCGTACTGGCTGATACCGCGATTCGCGGGCAGGATCTCGATGAAGCGAGAGCCCTGGAAGCGAAACGTAAGGCTGAAGAGCACATTAAGAGCTCTCATGGTGACGTGGATTACGCTCAGGCATCTGCGGAACTGGCCAAAGCGATCGCGAAACTGCGCGTTATCGAGTTGACCAAAAAAGCGATGTAACACCGGGTTGAAAAAATGAAAACCAGTCTGATTTCAGGCTGGTTTTTTTTTGTCTGTCATTAATGTGCTGTTTGCGTCATCTTTCTTTAGGGATCAAAAAAAGAGCAAAAACATTAGCCTGGCGCGTTAATCGCGATATCAGGTGACATTTCAGAAGACAAAAGTCGCAGCAATGGACGAAAATGTCTCTATCTTCGTTGGGGAAAATTCGCGATTGTGCGTTTTATCCTCTGCCCATTTCACGACGAAAAAAATGTAGTATTTTCAACGTGAAACGGTATAAATTCGTTCTCAAATTACAGTCAGGACGCGTATGTTGAATAAAGCGATGAGCGTAGTGATCCTTGCCGCAGGCAAAGGCACACGTATGTATTCCGATCTTCCAAAAGTGCTGCACACCCTTGCCGGGAAATCGATGGTTCAGCATGTCATTGATGTAGCAAATGAATTAGGCTCATCTCAGGTTCATCTGGTCTACGGGCACGGCGGCGATCTGCTTAAAAAGAGCCTGAAAGAAGACAACCTTAACTGGGTGTTACAGGCGGAGCAGCTGGGCACCGGCCATGCGATGCAGCAGGCAGCGCCGTTCTTTGGCAATGATGAAGACATTTTAATGCTCTACGGTGATGTCCCACTGATCTCCGTTGAAACCCTGACTCGCCTGCGTGAAGCTAAACCCCAGGGCGGCATCGGTTTGTTGACCGTCGTGCTGGACGATCCGAGCGGCTATGGTCGCATCACCCGTGAAAACGGCAAAGTGACCGGCATCGTTGAGCATAAAGATGCCAGCGAGGAACAGCGCAGGATTCAGGAGATCAACACCGGGATCCTGATTGCCAATGGCGCGGACATGAAACGCTGGCTGTCTAAACTGACCAATAACAACGCGCAGGGTGAATACTACATCACTGACATCATTGCGATGGCCTACCAGGAAGGGCGGGAGATTGCGGCGGTACATCCGGCGCGTATTAGCGAAACTGAAGGGGTAAATAACCGTCTTCAGCTCTCCCGCCTGGAGCGTGTTTACCAGTCCGAGCAGGCAGAAAAACTGCTGCTGGCGGGCGTGATGCTGCGCGATCCGGCGCGTTTTGACCTGCGCGGAACGCTCGTTCACGGGCGAGATGTTGAAATTGATACTAACGTTATCATCGAAGGTCAGGTCACGTTGGGCCATCGCGTGAAGATTGGCGCGGGCTGCGTCATTAAAAACAGCGTTATTGGTGATGACTGTGAAATCAGCCCGTACAGCGTAGTGGAAGATGCCCATCTGGACGCGGCCTGCACCATTGGACCCTTTGCTCGTCTGCGCCCTGGTGCGCAACTGATGGAAGGTGCTCACGTCGGTAACTTCGTCGAGATGAAGAAAGCGCGTCTCGGCAAAGGTTCAAAAGCCGGTCACCTGACCTATCTGGGTGATGCGGAAATTGGCGACAACGTGAACATTGGCGCAGGCACCATTACCTGCAACTACGACGGCGCGAACAAGTTTAAAACCATTATTGGCGACGATGTGTTTGTCGGATCCGATACTCAGCTGGTGGCGCCGGTGACCGTAGGCCATGGGGCAACCATCGCTGCCGGGACCACCGTCACCCGTAACGTGGCTGATAATGAGTTGGTCATCAGCCGTGTTCCGCAGGTGAATAAGCAGGGCTGGAAACGCCCGGTGAAGAAAAAGTAGATATTTTTGCCGGATGGCGCTTTCGCTTATCCGGTCTACGTTCAGTGATGTTTTGTTGGCCGGATAAGGCGTTGCCTGCATCAGGCCAACCCGGGTGAGGAAATAAAAATATATTTCCCCCCAGCAGTACCTATAAAAATAACCCCACTCTCTACAAGGCTCGGGGCGCCCGAAAATACGGGCATACAGGTCGAAAGACAACGACAGGCATAATGCCTTGATTCGGAATAAAAAACTATGTGTGGAATTGTTGGCGCTATCGCGCAACGTGATGTAGCTGAAATCCTTCTCGAAGGTTTACGTCGTCTGGAATACCGTGGTTACGACTCTGCGGGTCTGGCCGTGGTAGATGCAGAAGGTCATATGACCCGTCTGCGTCGTCTGGGTAAAGTACAGATGCTGTCTCAGGCTGCGGAAGAACATCCGCTGCATGGCGGTACTGGTATTGCTCACACCCGTTGGGCTACGCATGGCGAACCTTCAGAAGCAAACGCGCATCCGCATGTTTCTGAACACATTGTGGTGGTGCATAACGGCATCATCGAAAACCATGAACCACTGCGTGAAGAACTTAAAGCGCGTGGCTATACCTTCGTTTCAGAAACCGACACCGAAGTAATTGCTCACTTAGTGCACTGGGAGCTGAAACAGGGCGGTACGCTGCGTGATGCTGTGCTGCGTACCATCCCGCAACTGCGCGGCGCGTACGGTACGGTAATCATGGATACCCGTCATCCAGATACGTTGCTGGCTGCACGTTCAGGTAGCCCGCTGGTTATCGGTCTGGGAATGGGCGAAAACTTTATCGCCTCCGATCAGTTGGCGCTGCTGCCGGTGACCCGTCGCTTTATCTTCCTGGAAGAAGGCGATATTGCGGAAGTGACTCGCCGTTCCGTCGCGATTTTTGATAAAACTGGCGCGGACGTGAAGCGTCAGGATATCGAATCTAATCTGCAATATGACGCGGGTGATAAAGGTATCTATCGCCACTACATGCAGAAAGAGATTTACGAACAACCGAATGCGATTAAAAACACTCTGACCGGGCGCATCAGCCACGGCGAAGTGGATTTAAGCGAACTTGGGCCAAAAGCTAACGAGCTGTTGTCTCAGGTTGAGCATATCCAGATCATCGCGTGTGGCACGTCTTACAACTCCGGGATGGTTTCTCGCTACTGGTTTGAATCTTTGGCCGGTATTCCGTGCGACGTCGAAATCGCTTCTGAATTCCGCTACCGCAAATCAGCAGTACGCCGTAATAGCCTTATGATCACGCTGTCTCAGTCGGGTGAAACGGCGGATACGCTGGCAGGCCTGCGTTTGTCGAAAGAACTGGGCTATCTGGGTTCACTCGCCATCTGTAACGTTCCGGGGTCTTCTCTGGTACGTGAATCGGATTTGGCGATGATGACCAATGCCGGCACGGAAATCGGCGTGGCGTCGACGAAAGCCTTTACCACTCAGTTAACCGTTCTGCTGATGCTGGTGGCGAAACTGGCGCGTCTGAAAGGTCTGGATGCGTCCATTGAGCATGATATTGTTCATGGCCTGCAGGCGCTGCCGAGCCGTATCGAGCAAATGCTCTCTCAGGACAAACGCATTGAAGCGTTGGCTGAAGATTTCTCTGACAAACACCATGCCCTGTTCCTGGGCCGTGGCGATCAGTATCCGATCGCTCTCGAAGGCGCGTTGAAGCTGAAAGAGATCTCCTATATACACGCAGAAGCCTATGCGGCAGGTGAGCTGAAACACGGCCCGCTGGCGCTGATTGATGCCGATATGCCGGTTATCGTTGTTGCACCAAACAACGAACTGCTGGAAAAACTGAAGTCCAACATTGAAGAAGTGCGCGCCCGTGGCGGTCAGCTGTATGTCTTCGCCGATCAGGACGCCGGTTTTGCCAGCAGCGACAATATGCACATCATTGAGATGCCGCATGTGGAAGAGGTGATTGCACCGATCTTCTATACCGTACCGCTGCAACTGCTGGCTTATCACGTGGCGCTGATTAAAGGTACCGACGTGGATCAGCCGCGTAACCTAGCAAAATCAGTTACCGTCGAGTAAAACGCTCATGCCCTGCGAAAGCGGGGCATTTTTTTCATTCCTGTGCTGTTTTTAATCAATTTCCCCGCCGTTTTACTGTGACAAATCGTCATCTTCAGCTACTTTTTTCAGTGTCACAAAAAGAAAATTTTCCTGAAAAGCTTTTGTCATATTTTCAGTTAACTTAATGATAAACAGGAAAAAAAACATTCTGATTTAACGGAAATTTTCATTGTCATAAAACTGTCATATTTCGTACATTTAACTGTCACCTGTTTGTCCTATTTTGCTCATCGTAGCCACTTAACAATGATTTACGAAAATCTTGCAGGAGACATTATGAAAGTTATGCGTACCACTGTCGCAACTGTTGTCGCCGCGACCTTATCTATGAGCGCTTTCTCTGCATTAGCAGCAGCAAGTCTGACAGGCGCAGGTGCAACTTTTCCTGCGCCGGTGTATGCCAAATGGGCTGATACTTATCAGAAAGAGACCGGTAGTAAAGTTAACTACCAGGGTATCGGCTCCTCCGGTGGTGTTAAACAAATTACAGCGAATACTGTTGATTTCGGTGCCTCTGATGCGCCGCTGTCTGACGAAAAACTGAATCAGGAAGGCCTGTTCCAGTTCCCGACCGTGATTGGCGGCGTGGTACTGGCGGTGAACATCCCAGGTCTGAAGTCTGGCGAACTGGTGCTGGATGGTAAAACGCTGGGTGACATCTACCTGGGTAAAATCAAGAAGTGGGATGATGAAGCCATCACCAAACTGAACCCAGGCGTGAAACTGCCTTCTCAGAACATCGCCGTTGTGCGTCGTGCCGATGGTTCTGGTACCTCCTTCGTCTTCACCAGCTATCTGGCGAAAGTGAACGAAGAGTGGAAAACCAAAGTGGGCGCTGGCTCTACCGTTAACTGGCCAACCGGTCTGGGCGGTAAGGGTAACGACGGTATCGCCGCGTTCGTACAGCGTCTGCCAGGTTCCATCGGCTACGTTGAATACGCTTACGCTAAGCAGAACAACCTGGCATACACCAAGCTGGTTTCTGCTGACGGTAAACCGGTTAGTCCGACTGAAGAGAACTTCGCTAACGCCGCGAAAGGCGCTGACTGGAGTAAATCCTTCGCACAGGATCTGACGAACCAGAAAGGTGATGATGCGTGGCCGATTACCTCCACCACCTTTATTCTGATTCATAAAGAGCAGAAGAAACCTGAGCAGGGTGCTGAAGTGCTGAAATTCTTCGACTGGGCATACAAAAATGGCGGCAAACAGGCTAATGACCTGGATTACGCCAGCCTGCCGGACAGCGTGGTAGAGCAGATCCGTGCAGCATGGAAGACCAATGTGAAAGACAGCAGCGGTAAAGCGCTGTACTAAATACCTGTCATACTTCGAGCCGCAGCTGCGTTGGCTGCGTTTGTTCACCCCAGTCACATAGTGAATCTATGCTCCTGGGGATTCACAAGCTTGCCGCCTTGCTGCAACTCGAATTATTTAGGGTATGGCATTACGTTAGCCAGGAAGCGCGATAAAATGCGCGCTTCCTGGCCCAAACTTAAAGAGTGATTTATGGCTGCAACCAAGCCTGCTTTTAACCCACCGGGTAAAAAGGGTGACAAAATCTTCAGCGCGCTGGTAAAACTGGCTGCGCTGATTGTGCTATTGATGTTGGGTGGCATTATTGTCTCTCTGATCATCTCCTCCTGGCCCAGCATTGAGAAATTTGGTTTCTCTTTCCTGTGGACCAAAGACTGGGACGCGCCAAACGATATCTACGGGGCGCTGGTACCGATCTACGGTACGCTGGTCACCTCTTTTATCGCACTGCTGATCGCCGTTCCGGTGAGCTTCGGCATTGCCCTGTTTCTGACCGAACTCGCGCCAGGCTGGCTGCGTCGTCCGCTGGGGATTGCGATTGAACTGCTGGCGGCGATCCCGAGTATCGTCTACGGCATGTGGGGCCTGTTTATCTTTGCTCCACTGTTTGCCACTTATTTTCAGGAACCGGTCGGTAATATCCTTTCCAACATTCCGTTTGTTGGCGCGCTGTTCTCCGGCCCGGCGTTTGGTATCGGTATTCTGGCGGCTGGCGTGATCCTCGCCATCATGATCATCCCTTACATTGCAGCTGTAATGCGTGATGTATTTGAACAGACGCCGGTGATGATGAAAGAGTCTGCCTACGGTATCGGCTGTACCACCTGGGAGGTTATCTGGCGCATCGTGTTGCCGTTCACCAAAAATGGGGTAATTGGCGGCATCATGCTGGGTCTGGGACGAGCACTGGGTGAAACGATGGCGGTGACCTTCATCATCGGCAACACCTACCAGCTCGACAGCGCATCGCTGTATATGCCGGGTAACAGCATCACCTCGGCGCTGGCGAATGAATTTGCGGAAGCGGAGTCTGGCCTGCACGTTGCGGCGTTGATGGAACTGGGTCTGATTCTGTTCGTGATTACCTTCATCGTGCTGGCAGCGTCTAAGTTTATGATTTTGCGCCTTGCGAAGAACGAGGGGGCACGCTAATGGCTACGCTTGAAATGCAAACCAGCGCGGAACTGGCGGAATCCCGCCGCAAAATGCAGGCTAAGCGCCGGATGAAAAACCGCATCGCCCTGACGCTTTCTATGGCGACGATGGCGTTTGGTCTGTTCTGGCTCGTCTGGATCCTGATGTCCACCATTTCCCGTGGTATCGACGGGATGTCGCTGGCGCTGTTCACCGAAATGACGCCGCCGCCGAACACTGCGGGTGGCGGTCTGGCGAACGCCCTGGCGGGCAGTGGTCTGTTGATCCTCTGGGCAACCGTGTTTGGTACGCCGCTGGGCATCATGGCCGGGATTTATCTGGCGGAATATGGTCGCAAATCCTGGCTGGCGGAAGTGATTCGCTTCATCAATGACATTCTGCTTTCCGCCCCGTCTATTGTGGTTGGTCTGTTCGTGTACACCATTGTGGTGGCGCAGATGGAGCACTTCTCCGGTTGGGCGGGCGTGATTGCGCTGGCGCTGCTGCAGGTGCCTATCGTGATTCGAACCACCGAAAACATGTTGAAGTTGGTGCCGGACAGTCTGCGTGAAGCGGCTTATGCACTGGGGACGCCGAAGTGGAAAATGATCTCCGCGATTACGCTGAAAGCGTCTGTCTCCGGGATCATGACCGGTATCCTGCTGGCGATTGCGCGTATCGCAGGTGAAACCGCTCCGCTGCTGTTTACCGCGCTCTCCAATCAGTTCTGGAGTACCGACATGATGCAGCCGATCGCCAACCTGCCGGTCACCATCTTTAAATTTGCGATGAGCCCGTTTGCGGAATGGCAGCAACTGGCGTGGGCCGGGGTGCTGATTATCACGCTGTGCGTATTGCTGCTGAACATTCTGGCGCGCGTAATTTTCGCCAAGAGCAAACACGGTTAACACGTTGCCGGATGGCGGCGTGCGGCCTACGGTTGAACCTATTTGTTGTAGGCCTGATAAGCGAAGCGCCATCAGGCATGATAAGGAAAAGAGTAAAATGAGTATGGTTGATACTGCTCCGGGTAAGATTCAGGTTCGTGATTTGAACTTCTACTACGGCAAATTCCATGCCCTGAAGAACATCAACCTGGATATTGCAAAGAACCAGGTAACGGCATTCATCGGGCCTTCTGGCTGCGGTAAATCGACGCTGTTGCGTACGTTCAACAAGATGTTTGAACTCTACCCGGAACAGCGTGCGGAAGGTGAAATTCTGCTCGATGGTGACAATATTCTCACCAATACCCAGGATATCGCCCTGCTGCGTGCCAAAGTCGGGATGGTGTTCCAGAAGCCGACGCCGTTCCCGATGTCTATTTACGACAACATCGCCTTTGGCGTGCGTCTGTTTGAGAAACTGTCCCGGGCGGATATGGACGAGCGCGTGCAGTGGGCGTTGACCAAGGCCGCACTATGGAATGAAACCAAAGATAAATTGCACCAGAGCGGATATTCTCTCTCCGGTGGTCAGCAGCAGCGTCTGTGCATCGCGCGAGGTATCGCCATTCGCCCGGAAGTCTTGCTGTTGGATGAGCCGTGCTCAGCACTGGATCCGATCTCAACCGGTCGTATCGAAGAGCTGATTACCGAGCTGAAACAGGATTACACCGTGGTGATCGTGACCCACAACATGCAGCAGGCTGCGCGTTGTTCCGATCATACGGCGTTTATGTACCTGGGCGAGTTGATTGAGTTCAGCAACACGGACGACCTGTTCACCAAGCCCGCGAAGAAACAAACCGAAGATTACATTACTGGCCGCTACGGTTGATATGCCCGGGCATCTGGAGAAATGATGGACAATTTAAACCTTAATAAACACATTTCCGGTCAGTTCAACGCCGAACTGGAAAGTATCCGCACTCAGGTAATGACGATGGGCGGCATGGTCGAGCAGCAACTTTCTGATGCCATCACCGCGATGCACAATCAGGACAGCGAGCTGGCGAAACGCGTTGTTGATGGCGATAAGCACGTCAATATGATGGAAGTGGCGATTGATGAAGCCTGTGTTCGCATCATCGCCAAGCGCCAGCCGACGGCGAGCGATCTGCGTCTGGTGATGGCGATCATCAAAACCATCGCCGAACTGGAACGTATTGGCGACGTGGCGGATAAAATCTGTCGTACCGCGCTGGAGAAGTTCTCCCAGCAGCATCAGCCGCTGCTGGTGAGCCTGGAGTCACTGGGGCGTCACACCATACAGATGCTGCACGACGTGCTGGATGCGTTTGCGCGGATGGATCTGGATGAAGCAGTGCGTATCTACCGTGAAGACAAGAAAGTGGACCAGGAATACGAAGGGATTGTGCGTCAGCTGATGACCTATATGATGGAAGATTCGCGTACGATTCCCAGTGTACTGACTGCGTTATTCTGTGCACGCTCTATCGAGCGTATCGGCGACCGCTGCCAGAATATCTGCGAATACATCTTCTACTTCGTGAAGGGCCAGGATTTCCGTCACGTAGGCGGTGATGAACTGGATAAGCTGCTGGCGGGTAAAGATCCAAAAGAGTGATAAAACGTAGAAAATAGGCCGGATAAGCGTTAGCGCCATCCGGCAATTGCCCGGTGGCGCAAGCTTACCGGGCCTACAAAAATTACCGGGTAATATTCCAGCCGCGTGCTTTCCATAACGCTGGCAACTGTGCCAAATCGGTAAAAGTCGTCACTTTGGGATGTTCGATAGGCTTGTTGTGCGGATCGGCACAGAAGTAGAACACTTCCATTCCCGCATCAATCCCCGACTGCGCGCCAGCGGAAGAGTCATCGACCAGAATGCAGTTCTGTGCGTTGACGTTCATCGCTTTTGCTGCGTGGAACATCAGCGCCGGATCGGGCTTCCAGCGTTGAATATCGTAGCCGCTGTACAGTTTGTCCGGAAAATGATGCAGCATGCCCAGTTTACCCAGCGAGTGTTGCATTTTGCTGACCGGACCGTTAGAGACCACGCACATCGGCACTGTCATGCTGTCCAGCAGGGTATTCGCACCAGGGATCACTTCCAGTTCCGAGTCGAACAGGCGTGCGACCTCGGCGCGGTAGACGGGTTCTAAGTCGGCTTTGGCCAACGTCACCCCATGCTCCTCGTTAATGATATCAATGATTTCGTAGAGTTTTACGCCCTTAAAGCGTTTAAAAGTTTCTTCGAGATCGAGGGTGATACCGAATTCCTGGAACATTGCGACGTACGCGCGGGAACAGATCACTTCACTGTCGACCAGCGTACCGTCACAGTCAAAAAATACCGCTTCAATTCCGGACATGCCTTTCCCTTTTCACAAGTTTAACGTTTACGTACTGCCTGATTGTGCAACGCAATCGTTGCCGTATAAGCAAATTCAATGAAAAAAACCTCACACAATCACCCCCTATTGTCGCATTTTGGTATAGGATAGCGACGAATTTTCCCTCCTTGTTTGGAAATTGATAATGAGTCAACAACACACAACCCAGACGTCTGGTCAGGGGATGCTGGAACGCGTGTTCAAACTGCGCGAACATGGCACAACGGCACGAACCGAAGTGATCGCCGGTTTTACCACCTTCCTGACGATGGTTTACATCGTTTTTGTTAACCCGCAAATTCTGGGCGTTGCTGGCATGGACACCAGCGCTGTCTTCGTGACCACCTGTCTGATTGCCGCGTTCGGCAGCATTCTGATGGGGCTGTTCGCTAACCTGCCGGTGGCACTGGCGCCCGCGATGGGGCTGAATGCGTTCTTTGCCTTCGTTGTGGTTGGCGCGATGGGCCTGTCGTGGCAGGTCGGTATGGGGGCGATTTTCTGGGGCGCCGTCGGTCTGCTGTTGCTGACTATTTTCCGCGTGCGTTACTGGATGATTGCCAATATCCCGGTCAGTCTGCGCGTGGGGATCACCAGCGGTATCGGTCTATTCATCGGCATGATGGGGCTTAAAAACGCGGGTGTCATCGTTGCGAATCCGGAAACGCTGGTCAGCATTGGTAATCTGACCTCCCATAGCGTCCTGCTGGGCGTGCTCGGTTTCTTTATCATCGCTATCCTGGCGTCACGTAATATTCACGCCGCCGTGCTGGTATCCATCATCGTCACTACGCTGTTGGGCTGGATGCTGGGTGATGTGCACTATAACGGCATTGTCTCTGCGCCGCCGAGCGTCTCGTCGGTGATTGGGCATGTCGATCTGGCGGGGTCGTTTAACATTGGTCTGGCTGGGGTGATTTTCTCCTTCATGCTGGTTAACCTGTTTGACTCCTCCGGCACATTGATCGGCGTAACTGATAAAGCCGGTCTGGCGGATGAAAAAGGGAAATTTCCGCGCATGAAGCAGGCGCTGTTTGTCGATAGCGTCTCCTCTGTGACCGGGGCATTTATTGGTACGTCTTCCGTCACTGCTTATATCGAGTCCTCTTCCGGCGTTTCTGTTGGGGGGCGTACTGGCCTGACCGCGGTGGTGGTTGGTCTGCTGTTCCTGCTGGTGATCTTCCTGTCACCGCTGGCGGGGATGGTGCCGGGCTATGCGGCTGCAGGCGCGCTGATTTACGTCGGCGTGTTAATGACGTCCAGTCTGGCGCGCGTGAAGTGGGACGATCTCACTGAATCTGTACCGGCGTTTATCACTGCCGTGATGATGCCGTTCAGCTTCTCCATTACCGAAGGGATCGCGCTGGGCTTTATCTCTTACTGTGTGATGAAAATCGGTACCGGTCGTCTGCGTGAGCTGAGCCCGTGCGTGGTCGTTGTGGCGCTGCTGTTTGTGCTGAAGATTGTGTTTATCGACGCGCACTAATGTAGAACATGCTTCAGCTTTGTTATCAAGGCTGAAGCATTTCCTGTCTGATTGTCTTTTATTCCTGCCCCAAAATATCAAGCTTGAAAATTATCTCTCTGCGAATAAATAACCTCTGTAATTTATGACCATGTTTTAGCGAGTTGTGGTTTCTTCTGGTGAATTATCTGTTAACAGATTGAAATGTTTTTACTTTGGTTTTTTTGAAATATCAAAAATAGCCATAGTAAATGCAGGGGGTATTTCAACTTTCGCACAGGCATTTTTCGTTACTGTTTCTTATCTCTATTAAAAGGAGTTTCGAAATGAAGAAAACTGTCATTGCGACGTTCTGTATCTCTCTGTTTTTTCCGCTATTCGCAAGCGCTACTACCAGCGTGACGCTGGATGGTCATTCATTAACACTGGATGATGCCTGGGCCATTGCTCAGGGGGAAAAACAGGTTGAGATCGCTGCCACTGCGATGGATCGCGTCGATAAAGCCAATAAACTTTTAATGATTGCTGCCGGAAAAGGCGTTCCCGTTTACGGACTGACGGTAGGTGTGGGACTCAATAAAGATAAATCTTTGTTTGATGCGCATGGAAAACTGACTCCGGAGGTTATTCAGGCCTCTCGTGAGTTTAATATCAATGCGCTGCATGCGCATGCGGCGGGCGTTGGTCCAGACATGCCGGATGAACTGGTGCGTCTGGCTATGGTGATTCGCCTGAATACGATGTTAACGGGAAATACTGGTGCCCAACCGCAGGTTGCCAAAATGTATCAGCAGTTTCTCAATAAGCACATTACCCCCGTCGTGCCCTCACAGGGCTCTGTGGGTGAAGCTGATATCACGCTTGCCTCTCATATCGGCGATGTGATGATTGGTGAATGGCGCGTTCGCGTAAAAGGCGTCGAGATGGATTCGGCAAAAGCGCTGAAACAGGCGGGTATTGATAAGCTGGAACCGCTCGGCAAAGATGCGCTGTCGATTCTTTCTTCCAATGCAGTATCAACAGCTTATTCTGCGCAGGCTCTTCTGGAGTCCAGACAGATTATTAACGTCACCCCGGCGGTGTTCGGTTTATCGCTGGAAGCGCTAAATGGCAACGTTGCGCCATTCCTGCACCAGAGTTTAAGCGTTAGACCTTTCCCTGGCATTCAGGATACTGCCGGAACGATTCGAACTGTGCTCACGGGTTCTTATCTCTGGCAACATCAGGATGGACGTCCTTTGCAGGACCCGCTCTCTTTCCGTACGACGGTATTTGTGCTTAATGAAGCGCGTCGCGAATGGAATGAAGCTTGGCAAATGCTGGAAATCCAGATGAACAGCTCGGACGACAACCCCGCGGTAATCGTAAATGCCGATCGTTCGTTGGCGGAAAATAGCCAGGTTGAGCAGTATTTCGTGAGCGCAAAAGGGGCCAATGGCGAAACCCTCAGCGGCGCGATTTTCCCGACCTCTAATTTTGAACCGCTACCTCTGGCGCTGGCGATTCAGAATCTGTCTTTGGCGATGGGACATCTGGCGCATAACAGCGTTCAGCGCACTTTGCATTTATCTGACGATCATTTCACCGGACTGAGTCGTTTCCTCGCTTCCGACACCAATCAGCAGGGACATGCCTTCGGCGCTATTCAGAAGCCACAGGTTGCGTTACTGGCGGATATTCGCGACTTGGTTAACCCAGTATCACTGGATGGGCAACCGATGGCGGGAACGATTGAGGATACCTACACCAACAATCTCCGGGCGTCCAAGCGATTGAGTCAAATCGTGGATGATATGCGCAGCATTTATGGTCTGGAACTGTTGCACGCCAGTCAGGCTGTCGATCTACGGAAACAGAAAAATCCTGACCTGAAGTTGGGTGAGATGACTGGAAAACTCTTTGCCGCCTATCGTGAAAAAGTACCGTTTGTTGTGCAGGATAGGATTTTTACTGACAACATTGCTGATTCATCCGCGTTAGTCGCATCGTTTCCTTCCGGTTCCCTGGTCAGTACGCAAGCAGGGAGCAAATGACGACAATGAAAAAAACCGTTAATGCGTCGCGGCGAGCCTTTTTGACGAAAAGTACCCTCCTGGCGACCGGCGGCGCACTTACGGCGCTGACTGGAAAGGTGATGGCGCAGGATAACTGCGCCCCGGCTTCGTCGGTTCGTTACCATAAAGTCTATGATGTGATCGTTGTCGGAAGCGGCTTTGCCGGACTAGCTGCTGCACTTGAAGCCGCTCAGGCTGGCCGCAGCGTGCTGGTGATTGAAAAGATGCCTGTTTTTGGTGGCAACTCAGCGATTAACGGCGGTGCGGTTGCCGTAGCCGGATCGACTGTGCAGAAAAAAGAAGGGATCGTCGATTCACCAGAGTTGATGTTTAAGGACATGTTGAAAGCTGGACGTGGGCTAAATGATAAAGATCAGTTGAAGATTCTCGTTAACAACACGACCGCTGCATATGAGTTTACCCTACAACACGG
Organism: Citrobacter sp. CFNIH10; assembly: GCF_002934585.1. Classification (NCBI taxonomy): domain Bacteria; kingdom Pseudomonadati; phylum Pseudomonadota; class Gammaproteobacteria; order Enterobacterales; family Enterobacteriaceae; genus Citrobacter; species Citrobacter sp. CFNIH10. The sequence goes on along the minus strand of NZ_CP026216.1, from coordinate 1,313,564 downwards.
CGTAAAATATAAACCGTTCGTACAGCATTTTGGCGGTCACTCTGTCCCTCGTACGTTGCAAACGGTAGAGAGTTCTGGGGCGGGGATCACTCGGCCGCTAAAAGAGTCCGCCATGAAAATGGGCGTTGTTTTTCGCGCCCAATGCAAGCTGGAATCTTTCCTGCAAAATTCGCAAGGACGTGTTATCGGTCTGACGGTACGTGACGGCTATCGTTTCCCGGATGAACAGAGCGGCAAGATAAGGCATTACGGCGCGCGTTACGGCGTGGTGATGTGTTCTGGCGGTTTTTCCAATGATCTGCGTTTTCGTAAAATGCAAAACCCCATGATGGATGAGCGTGTCGACTCCACCAACCACCCTGGCGCTACATCGGAATGTCTGGTGCAAATGCTACGTATTGGCGCAACGCCAGTGCAGCTTGATCTTATCCAGCTAGGCCCCTGGTCTTCGCCAGACGAACGCGGATTTGGCTACGTTTCGCAGTTCAATACCATCTCAGGTTTTCCTAACGGAATTATGGTTAACCCGCGTTCTGGTCATCGTTTCACAAATGAGCTTGCCGATCGCAAAGAGCGTGAAGAGGGGATTCTGGCGCAGGTGGATGAGAAAGGGGATCCACTTTATCCCATCTGCTTCACCACGCTTGAAGGCGCTAAACTGGCTCAAAGCCTGAAACATGCCTTGCATTATGGTGTCGCCTGGCAGTTTGACTCACTGGATCAGTTGGCGGCGCATTTCGGCATACCTTCCGACACACTGCAAGAAGAAGTGGAGACCTACAATGCGGCCGTTGCGCGCAAAGGCGGCGATCGCATGAAAAAAGATGTGAGTCGTGCGGTTCCGTTAGACAAAGGGCCATTTGTTGCTGTACGCGTGTGGCCTAAAGTGCACTACGTCATGGGGGGGGTGCAGATCAGTATGCGCACAGAGGTACTCAATGCGGCTGATAGCAAACCTATCCCCGGCCTGTACGCTGCCGGAGAAGCGACAGCAGGTTCACATGGTGGAAGTCGTCTGGGGAGTTGCGCCGTTGCGGATTGCCTGGTTTTTGGCCGGATTGCGGGGCTTAGCGTTGCCTCAGCGACTGCTGCGGATGAAGCCTTTGACGTTGAGGGAATTTAATATGGCAAAATTATGGATAGCCATGCTGTTGCTGTGTATTGGTGGTTTTTCCCAGGTCATCGCTGCGACTGACGACGAAGCTGCTTTTCATCAGCAACTGAATGCAATGAACGTCAAGCCTTATCACCATTCATTGGAAGCCACCGGACGCAATACATCATGTCAGTTATGTCACGGTTCCAGCACGCCTGTAGCGGCACCGAATGATAAATCTTGCCTGAGTTGCCACGGTTCGCGCGACCAGATTGCCGGACTAACGCAACCCAATCCGCATGACAATAATGCAGAGCCCAACCCGCATGATTCAATGCATTACGGCAAAGATGTTCCTTGTACCGCTTGTCATAACGAACATAAACCCTCGGTAATTTATTGTAATAATTGCCATCTCTTTAAATATCCGGATATGAAGCCATGAGAGATATCATGCGCGGATTATTAACAAGAGGACTATTCTTTCTGCTGGTGGGATGGATACCCCTGTCGGGATATTGTGCGCCAGTGCCGACAGCGCAACTCAATCAACCTTGTCTGGCATGCCACGCTGATAGCGATATTCAGGGGATCTCGACGGACAAAGTACAGGTGAATTTAGTTGTCTCCGCCGATAAATATCACGACAGCGTGCATGGTGAAGTGCCGTGTATCGCCTGCCATCAGAGCCAACCCGGAAGCGAGGGATTTTCTGTCACCCCGCATGTTCTGAAGCCTGGCGACGACCAAAACTGCGAAAGTTGTCATGGCGTGGTCATGCGCGATACGGTGCATGCCGTACAGCAGAGCGCCCACAGTGAAAAGATAGCCAAAGGACTCTTCTCTTGTACCTCATGCCATAACGCGCACACCATGACGGCGGGAGAGCTAAACCATCCGGGTAAACAACGGGTTGCCGACGACAATTTGATGTGCACGAATTGTCATTCGCGGGCGGGAGTCTTTATGCACCTGTCCGGTGGGAAAAGCTCAACATCTCAGGATATGGCACACTCTGCGCTGCCTTATGCTTCTGAACATCTCAACAGTTTACGCTGCATTGACTGCCATGCCGATGCGGCGGATAGCACTTTGCATCGTATTCTGCCTGCTTCAAAAGCCATCAGCTGTGTACAGTGTCATGGCGACGGAATGCTGCTTACCGCTCGGCGGAAAACGTTTGCGCCTGATGAAAATGCCATGGCAGGTAGCTTGTTAGGGAAAGGGTTATTTGATGATGTATCTCTTAGAGAAAAACTGACGGCGATGGCGCCTCCTGTTCCCGCAGTTCGTCAGATAGATGGTGTGTTATTTACCGATACCTACATGATTGGTAATAACGGCAGTGGTCAGGCCGATCGCTTCATTGCCTGGGCGCTGAGCGGCTTCGTAGTGTTGCTACTCTGTCATGGTTTGGGGCGGCTAATCATGTCGCGTCGTAAGACAGATATGCCGCTGGAGAAAAGTTATCTCTATACGCTGCCTGTCCGCTGCTGGCACTGGCTGAACGCACTCTGTTTTGCCGCGCTAATTATCAGCGGCTGTGCCTTGCATTGGGTGAGTGCGCGATTCTCGCTGTGGGTTGATGTGCACAATATTGCAGGGATATCGCTGTGTGTTATATGGCTGGGTTTTATCCTGGTTTCGATGTGTGGCAACGGGCACCATTATCAGGTGCGCTGGCAAGGTATTACAGGGCGGCTTATCCGTCAGACCCGCTACTACCTGTATGGTATTTTCCGTGGAGAACCTCACCCGGAGCATGCGTCGCCAGCGGCTAAATTCAATATTCTCCAGCAACTGGGCTATATTGGTGTGATGTTCCTGTTATTGCCGCTGCTCATTGTGACCGGATTACTGATGATGTATCCCGGTTATACGCCAGAAACTCTGTTTGCGTTACCTGGTAAGCAGGTTGTGGCTTGGCTCCATTACGCTTTGGCTGTCGTGATGGTGGCATTTATCATCGTGCATCTCTATTTAAGTAGTACAGGGGATACGCCGGGGGCACTGATTAAAGGTATGCTCGACGGTTTCCATCGCGCCAGAAAGCAAAAATAAAGACTGCTCCCCTTTTCCTGAAGAGAGAAGGGGACGTCAGATTATTTTTCTTTCACCACAATGCCCAGTTTCTTCATTTTGCTGTATAGCGTGTTGCTGTTAACACCAAGTAACTCTGCTGCACCGCCTTTGCCTGATATTTTCCCCTGACTTTGTTGTAACGCCATTTGGATATGTTGGCGCATTGCGTCATCAAGCGGAGGGATGGTTATCGCATTTCTCTCTTTTGGTAGGACAATGTGTAACTCATTGCCTGTGCAACGGAAAAACGCATTTTCTAATAATCCTATCAATTCCGTAATGTTGCCCGGCCAGTGATACTTCAATAATAAGCGTAGTGAATCATCACCCAGTACAGGTAAAGAGGTGCGTCTATACTGGCTTGATAGCTTCCTCAGGTAGTAGGTCAGCAGCAGAGAAATATCATCATAGCGATGCCGCAACGGTGGCAATGTAACGACCTGACAAAGGGTATTTGCATAATATTGGTTTGTCAGATAGTGAGTGGATATATCGTGATTAAGTGTGTTGTTTACCATTGAAAATGGAAGTGTTTGTATGGCAATAATCTGTAGCTGGCAATACTCGCTGTAATTTGAGTGCAGTGCCAGTAAAAATGTTTGCCAACGATCCGGAAAAGAATTTATTTCTTTTATCAGTAAAGATCCCTGATGCAAGATTAGAAATGAAGCCATGTTAGGGGGGGTGTTGAAATCAATAGTTATAGTGCGGTTCAGGACACCATTTTTCATGACGATCAACTGCCCCTGAGGACTAATCAATCCATAATAACCACTGCGCGTTGAACGTTGTTGCTGAAGCTCGGAAGCAAGTGAGTTTTTTCCAACCCCTTTCTCTCCCAGTAATAAAACAGGCAATTCACTGTTTGCCAACCTTTTCAATGAATGGTACAACTGAAAAAGAGGAAGATTATTTTGACTAACGACAAATTTTTCGCTCTCTTCTGCAATAGATAGTCCGGGAATAGAAGGAGGCGTATTATTTAATAAAAGGTTATGTCGGGAAAGGGCAATAAAGGCCAGTAAGGAGAGTTCTCCCCGTACTGATTCGAATAATTCAGCATGTTGAGGTGTAAAAGCATCAGTCCGGTGGCTAAATATACCCATCGCGCCAAGCCGTAGACCATCCAGGTGCATACGCATCAGGATCAGAGATTTGATATTACGAAAGCAGGTGTTAACGACATATTCAGTCAGCGGACATTGGCTCAGAGTATCGATAACTTGGGTAGAGAAGTTATCTGAGTGATTGAATTGCTTGGCTATAACTTCAGGGATCGGGATGATATCTCGTTTCAGTCGCGCTGTTTTGTGTGTCGCTAATGCTAAAAACTGGATACAGCGAATATCACTTCGATAATAGTTAAAGAAAATACCATCACAAACAATTGAGTCAGGTATCGACTGTAAGCAGGCATGCATGGATTTCTCCAGTTGTGTACTGCTACATAATGCGGTCCTTAGATGTGAAAATGTCCTGTCCATGGTATATCCATTGTTCACGGTAGACAAAATGTCGGAAAAATATTAGATATATTTATTGATTTTATTGCAACAGCAATGCTGGTAACACTATGGCACAATAATGAAGGGGAAAAAACAGACAACAGTGATTTATAGACAGATTTACGCAAATAATAATAAGAAAATAATCCAGATGCATAAGCGCTTACTGGATTATTTAAGAGTAGTCGGAAAGTTTTGTTATCAGGCCTTCACGCGCTCGATGTAGTCACCAAACGCGGTGAGCTGGCCGGTTAGATGGTCCAGCGTACTCTGGTCAATCACTTCACCCGTCTGCGGGTCTACTTTGTTTTGTATCACGCCACCCATAAATTCCGGCTTGTTCATGACCATGGCATCCAGGAAAACCAGGATCTGACGCAGATGATACTGGCAGCGCGCGCCGCCAATCGCCCCCATCGAGCTGGTCTGGATGAGCACCGGTTTGCCTGAAAGCGGCTGATCGGGCAGGCGTGACAGCCAGTCGATGGCGTTCTTCAGACCACCCGGTACCGAATAGTTATATTCCGGCGTAACGATAACCACGCCATCAGCCTGGCGAATTTGCTCAGCCAGCGCGTCGACGCTTGCCGGAAACCCCTCTTCCTGCTGCACGTCAGCATCGTAAAGCGGGATATCACCGATAGACGGTAACGCACTGATTTTCATACCCGCCGGGGCGATTTTCGGCAGCGTACGGGCAACCATACCGTTAAACGAACCTTTGCGCAGGCTTCCCAGTAACGTAACAACATTCAACGTTTCAGACATGGTAACTCCATCAGTTGTGCGTATAAGACGTCGCGGCAGATAATTGCGCGAATCGCATCAGACGACCCGTCGGCGCATTCGCGCGGGTCTGGATATCAGGCAGGCTTTTCCAGCCCTGCTTAACATCAAACTCCCAAAGTTGAAGTTTATCAATGGCTGGCGTAACCGCAACCGACCACACTAGCAGGTCTTCGGCATCGCAAATAGCCTCAATCTGAGTAACACGGGCACATTTCAGACGCCCGGAGACTGGCAGCAATTGCAGCTCATGCGGATCGTTGTTGCGGACGTCACCCGTCAGTTTCAAGACACTCTGGCGTAAGGTGATCATCTGCGCGCGCGCTTCGTCCGGATCGTTTTGCTTGCTGATCCACAGGCTTTCGTTGCTGGAGAAGGTCGGGACGTCGGCGGTATGGGGGCTAATAAATCCACGGGGGGCGCGCTGGAGTTCCATATCCAGTCCGCATTCCCCTTCGGTTGTCAGCGCCACACCGACCATATTACCGGCATAGGCGATGGAAAAGCTGGGTAGATTTTTATCGCGAAATGCCGGTTTGCCTTTGGCTTTGTATACGATTTCCGGTAACTCGAGCGTGCCATACAGCATAAACATCAGCTCGGCGAGAAGTCCTCGGGATGCCAGAAAACGGGTCTGGCGATGTGTGGGGAGTCTTCGTGCTTCATGATGGCAGGATGACGGAAGGCGCATCGAAATCAAGTGTCCTTCCGTCAGGATCCCTCTGGCAAAATGGGTCGCCATTTTTCTCTCCATGATTAATGGTCGGTGATAATGACGAGAGTAACATTTACTCGGTTTATAGACAGAGTAAATAGCCAAAAAGTACGAATGAATCAGCCTCCCTTACGCGCATTTACATTTCCTGGTACGGATTGGCTGTTTTTGCGTCAGGAGAGGTTGTTTGATGGTCTCCCAGGGAAGAAGGCGAATTGCCATTTAGACAACAGTGAATTCCTGACTGACATGCCGCCCTGAATGAGGCGGCATGTCAGCATGGAGGAACAGCAATTTAACTGAATCGGGGTAACAGGTTGAAGACGTTGCCGAACCAGCAAACAATAACCGCTACGCCGAACAGGATCACGATAGTCGGGATAAAGACACCGCCCCAGACGGTAAACATTTTATTGGGGAACTTCTGGCGGGCTTTCAGGGCCAGTACCGCAGGGATGATCACGGCCCATATCGTTGCGCACAGCCCTGCGCCGCCGATGCCATAGATAAAACCGTTCGGGAAGATTAAGTATAAAAGCGCCGGAGGCAGGAAGGTTAACAAGACGGTTTTAAAACGTCCCACTGCCGAATTGTCGAATTTGAACAGATCCGCAAGATAATCAAATAGCCCCAGAGTCACGCCAAAAAAGGAACTGGCGACGGCCAGGTTTGAAAAAACCAGCAGACAAAATTCGATGATTCCGGTTTGCCTGGTGCCGAGAAATGATTTTACTAATGAATCAACATTACCGCCCGACGCAATGATCTCACTGAAGCTTTCCCGTGTAATGTTACCCATGGTGCAATACAACCAGAACAGATAAATCACCAGCGCCAGCAAAGAACCAAAGACAATGCTTTTAATTAATTTATCTTTTCTTTTGCCATAGCAGATGATCAGACTGGGAATGTTTCCGTGAAAGCCAAATGAAGCCAGGCATACCGGTAATGCCATAAAAATATAGGGGAAGTAAGAGACGTTGTTTTGAGCCTGGCCTGCCGTATCCCGCAGTATAGAAAAATCGACCTGGAAGAAGAATGACCCAAAAACGATAATAAAAGAGATGATTTTAATCCCGAGGAACAAGGAGGTAATTCGACTGGCTGCCAGTGAACTGATCCACAACACGCTGGCGACAAAAATGGCAGTACAGATTCCAACAATTCGGGGGTTAACGCGATATCCCATATTCATGGAGATCGTTTCGCTAATGATGGCGCCATTAGCAGAAATATAGGCATACGTGAGAATGTAGAGAACAAAGGCAACGGTAAATCCACTCACAATGTTCCATTTGTTGCCAATAAGATCTTTAGTAATGGTATTAAAACTGGATCCAACGGGGTAATTTAAATTTGCCTCTAATAACAGGAGTCCGGAATGCATCATTGAAAACCAGGCGATTATTAAAATAAACGCCCCCCAAAAAAACCACGCGCCGGACAAATCAACGGGGAGAGCAAACATCCCCCCACCAATCACCGTACCGGCTATGACCATAATCCCCCAAAAGGAGGAGTGTTTAGCATTCGAATTTTCTTCCATGATGCCTCATTAATTATAGTGAACCTATAAGGTTTTAATTATGCAACAATATAAAGGAAGTGGATTTATCGCTGGGGGGTTACATCGTATAACCCCCCTGATGCTTATAATTAAACTTCTTTCAGTTTAGCGGTGAAGTGACGTAATACTTTCGGTTCGTAGGTGAAGGTCAACCCTTTAATATTCATCGCGTTTTCTTTGACGTGTTCAAAGGCTTCAATAATGAAGTCCATATGAGATTGCGTATACGTTGCTCTTGGGATGGTTAGACGCAGAAGCTCGGCCGGGCAAGGTAATTGCTTACCGGTTTTAGGATCTCTGCCTAATAAGAATGAACCAATCTCAACGGCGCGGATACCGGCCACTTTATAGAGTTCGCAAGCGAGAGCCTGAGCCGGGAACTGTTCTGCCGGAATGTGCGGCAATAATTTACCCGCATCGACAAAGGCCGCGTGGCCGCCAGCTTGTTGGCAAGTGACGCCAATCGCCTCGAGGCCATCGACTAAATATTGCACTTGCGCGATACGATAGGCCAGCCAGTCCTGGTTCATACCATCCACCAGACCCACCGCAAGACGCTCCATTGCCCCGCCTTCCAGACCACCGTATGTCGGGAAGCCTTCCTGTACGACGCACAGGGTTCTGCACTCGGTATAGACGTCAAAATAGGTGTCGTCTTTAATGCACAGTAAGCCGCCCATTGGCACCATCGCATCTTTTTTCGCGGACATTGCCAACATATCGGCATATTTGTAAGTCTCGCGGGTAATTTCTTCGATGCTCCAGTCCCGGTATTCTGCTTCGCGTTTCTGGATAAAATACGCATTCTCGGCAAAGCGCGCGGAGTCCATGACTACCGGAATGTCATATTTTTTAGCGATATTATACATGGCCTTCAGGTTGGCTAATGAAACCGGTTGCCCGCCTGCAGAGTTACTGGTAATGGTCGCCACAATATACGGAACGTTGTTGGGGCCGACTTCCTGAATGCCGCGCTCTAATCCATCGAGATCGAAATTTCCCTTAAAGTCATAACGAACACCAGTATCAAATGCCTCTTTGATGTACACGTTACGCACGGCGCAGCCGTTGATTTGGCTGTGTCCCTGAGTGGTATCGAAGAAGTAGTTGGAGAAAACCGCCATCTTACTTCTGTCTAACCCTTTTTCCTGCTCACGTTTTTTGATGAGAACCGGAATATAAATTTGTTCTGCACCGCGGCCCTGGTGCGTTGGAATTGTATATTGATAACCAAAAATGTTTTTCACTGCTTCAGATAACGCATAATAGCTACGGCTGCCGCTGTAGGCTTCATCCCCACGTAGCATGGCTGCTTGCATATTCTGTGTCACTGCGCCAGTACCGCTGTCGGTTAGCAGATCAATAAAGACATCTTCACTATCCAGCAGGAAAGGGTTCATCCCGGATTTAATAATTGCGTTATTCCGATGTTCTCTCGTTGTACGTTTTACCGGTTCAATAACACGAATACGGAAGGGTTCTGGTAAATGTTTAAAGTTATCCATGACATAATCCTTTAATTTATTTCACTGTATTGACTCAATACGTCTGCACGCGGGTACAAATATACCCGGCATAACTCATCTCTCATTTATTCCAGTCATGACTGTATTTTCGTTTTAAAAAACGAACAGGCATACGTGGCGTTGCGATATGCAATCACAATGAGAAATTGAGCTATGTTTGAGATGTGCCAAATGAACAGACTACGAATAGCCTATGTTCTGGCAAAATAAAGGCAGGGAAATTTAAGGGTGATGATTGACAATTTTATTGTCAACATTAAACCATTTTGAAATGATGTATGCATGTAAGATAATCATGATTGAGTTATCCTCTGTAGACACAGTGCTACATTATGGCAATGAAAATATTTGTCTATGAGAGAATAATTTAACTGTGATAAAAATCACAGTTAAATTAACATTTAATTAATTAAGGATCATTCAAGAAAATACAATATTCCGCTAGCGATTTACCGAACGGGCAATACGTGTATAAGTATGTCTGACGCCACGAATCGCCACGCTGTAGGCCAGTATATTTTCCGGCAACGCCATTCCCATATAGCCAGTATCGCCAATATGATGGAGATCCGCCCCTGCCATTTTACTCATCAGGGCTATCTGGCGAATTGTACTGACGTCTGCGCCCTCCTGAGAGGTGCCGATTGCCGTCATTGCCAGCGCACCGTGCGCGTGTGCACACGCGATCAGCGCCTCTACTTTTTGCTGGCTCATACCCGGTACTGTTCCTGGTGCCGGAATAAGCACGATATCTGCGCCCTGTCCGGCAAAGGCGGCGACGTCACTTTCACTGATAATTGCGCTGCCGCTTTCCCGCACAATCCCTGCGCCGTGCATTTTACCGGTGATGATAATGGCCTTGTCGCCAACGGCCTCACGGATCGTTTTCACCGCTTTTCCCAGAGCGAGATTGCTAACGCCGTTGTTGGGATTTCCCGTCAGTACCAGGATCTTCGCTCCCATTTCTACCAGTTTGCGAGCATTCTCTGCGGTTGCGGCACGGCCTGGTTTCATCTTCCAGATGTCATCATGCGCACTGGCAAATTTAGGATCGACGGCCTCAAGGTTGACGCCTATGATGCGTCCGGTCAGGCGCTGCAGTTCATGCAACGTCTGATCCGGTGCAGTACCGGCAGGCATTCCCTGGATTAGCGGTGCTTCGCTATCGAACATGTTGATCAGCAGAATGTCCGCCCCCTGCGACGCGGCAAGTTCGGCATTAGTGACGTTATTGAGCAATGGTTGGGTAATGGCGATGGTTTCACTGACCAGGACGCGGCCTTCACTGGCGCGGATTGCGTACAGCAGCGCCGTTTTGTCCATGCACACGAAATCAGAAGCACTACAGTCAAGTAAACGTTTATGTTCCATAAAAAGAGACCCTCTTATAAAACGATAATGCCCTGAATTAACCGTCAGTTAATTCAGGGCTACGGGATTACTTACCGATACAGAAGCTGGAGAAAATTCTTCCCAGCAGATCGTCGGAGGTAAACTCACCGGTGATCTCACTTAAGCTTTGCTGCGCCAGACGGAGCTCTTCAGCCAGTAGCTCACCGGCCCATGCACCTAACAGTTGGGTCTTGCCCTGCTGGAGATGCTCAGCGGCGTCGGCCAGCGCCTGTAAGTGACGACGACGGGCCAGGAAGCCTCCTTCCATGTTGGTATCAAAACCCATGCTCTGTTTGAGATGGTTGCGCAGTACGTCCACGCCTTCACCGGTGCGCGCCGAAAGACGAACCAGTGAGTGACCATTCACCTCGCTGATGCCCAGCGGTTCGCCGGTGATATCCGCTTTGTTCCGTACCACGGTAATGGGCAGTTTTGACGGTAAACGGGCGATAAAGTCCGGCCAGATGTCAGCCGGGTCAACGGCATCCGTGGTAGTGCCATCGACCATAAACAACACGCGATCCGCTTGCTCAATTTCCTGCCAGGCCCGTTCGATACCGATACGCTCCACTTCGTCGCTGGCCTCACGCAGACCGGCGGTATCGATAATGTGCAGCGGCATACCATCGATATGGATGTGCTCACGCAGCACATCGCGCGTGGTACCGGCGATGTCGGTGACAATGGCCGCCTCACGGCCCGCCAGCGCATTCAGGAGGCTTGATTTACCGGCGTTAGGGCGTCCTGCAATGACCACCTTCATCCCTTCACGCAGCAGGCTGCCCTGACGCGCTTCAGCGCGAACGGCATCGAGATCGGCAATCACGCCATTCAATTGCGCTTCAATTTTGCCATCCGACAGGAAGTCGATCTCTTCATCCGGAAAGTCGATGGCCGCTTCTACGTAGATGCGCAGGTGAGTGAGTGCTTCCACCAGATGGTTTACGCGAGTGGAAAACGCTCCCTGCAATGAGTTCAACGCTGAACGAGCCGCCTGCTCAGAACTGGCATCAATCAGGTCGGCAATCGCTTCGGCCTGGGCTAAGTCGAGTTTATCGTTGAGAAACGCGCGCTCAGAGAACTCGCCGGGGCGGGCAATGCGTAGGCCGGGCAGCGTCAGGATGCGTTTTAACAGCAGGTCGAGAATGACCGGGCCGCCGTGTCCCTGAAGTTCCAGCACATCCTCACCTGTAAACGAGTTCGGGCCGGGAAACCACAGGGCGATCCCCTGGTCCAGCGCGGTACCGTCGGCATCTTTAAACGGCAGATAGTCGGCGTAACGGGGTTTGGGCAGCTTGCCCAGAACAGCTTCGGCCACCTCACGCGCCTTCAGGCCGGAAATGCGCAGAATACCCACACCACCGCGTCCCGGTGGGGTTGCCTGGGCGACGATAGTGTCGTTATGGCTCATGATATGTCTCTTCGTAAATGTAAAAAAGGCGGTCTAATGACCGCCTTCTCTGGCATTAACTTTAACGTGAATACTCGAAATAATTCAAGTTGCAGGAAGGCGGCAAGTTTGTGAGCCCCAGGAGCTTACTGAAGTAAGTGACTGGGGCAAGCAAATGCAGCCAACGCGCCTGCGGCTTGAAGAATGAAGAGTATCAGGACTTTTTCTTCTCGCGGCTATGCAGGCCACGTTTTTCCAGACCACGGTAAATCAGCTGCTGCTGGATGATCGTCACCAGGTTGCTGACGATATAGTACAGCACCAGACCTGACGGGAACCACAAGAAGAACACGGTAAAGATGACCGGCATAAAGGTCATGATCTTCTGCTGCATCGGGTCGGTCACGGTGGTCGGCGACATCTTCTGGATGAAGAACATCGTTACGCCCATCAGGATCGGCAGGATGTAGTACGGGTCCTGTGCAGACAAGTCATGGATCCACAGGGCGAACGGCGCATGACGCAGTTCCACGGAGCCCATCAGCATGTAGTACAACGCCAGGAAGATAGGCATCTGGATGATCAGCGGGAAGCAGCCGCCCAGCGGGTTAACCTTCTCAGCTTTGTACAGGGCCATCATTTCCTGGCTCTGACGCTGTTTGTCATCGCCCAGACGCTCACGCATTGCCTGAATCTTCGGCTGCAGCATACGCATCTTCGCCATGGAGGTGTACTGCGCTTTAGTCAGCGGGTACATGATGCCACGAACGATAAAGGTGATGATGATAATGGAGAAGCCCCAGTTACCGACAAAGCTATGGATCCATTTCAGCAGTTTGAACAGCGGCTGAGAGATGAACCACAACCAACCGTAATCCACGGTCAGATCCAGGTGCGGTGCAACGGCCGCCATTTTGTCCTGAATTTCCGGGCCAACCCACAGGGTGCTGGTCATCGCGCCAGACTGACCCGGCTGAACCAGTACCGGCTGAGATTTATAGCCGATAGCGGCAATGCCGTTACCCAGGTTCGCGGTATAGAAGTTGTTGGTACCGTCGTTACGTGGCACCCATGCCGTTGCAAAATACTGTTGCAGCATCGCCACCCAACCGTCTTTCGCATTGACGTTCAGGTTTTCGTTATCCGCGATGGTGTCGAATTTGTATTTTTCATACTTCTCATCTGGCGTGGAATACGCAGCGCCACGGAAAGTATGCAGTGCGAAGTTGCTGCTTCCGGTGTCGCGATGAGACGGCAGATTGATGGATTGCTTCAGCTGACCAAAGGTGGAGATCTCCAGCGGTTTCTCGCTGGCGTTCTGCACGCTGTAGTTAACGTTAACCGCATAGTCGCCACGTTTGAGGACAAACGTTTTGGTAAAGGTGTTACCCGCGGCATCCGTATAGGTCATCGGGATCTGCAGTTCGTTCTGACCATCAGCCAGTACAAAGGCGTCTTTTTCGACGTTGTACAGCGGACGTGGGCCGTTAGCCGGGTTATCCGGGCCGTCACGACCTGTCAGACCGCTCTGAGCCTGATAGATAAACTGCGGCGTGGTTTCCAGCAGTTGGAACGGTTCGCTGGAACCGAGTTCTTTCGGGTAAGCTGGCAGCAGGGCCTGTTCCACATCACCACCACGGGTGTTAATGGTCAGATCAAGCACGTCAGTCTTAACCGTAATCAGTTTCCCCTGGCCACTGGCCGGTACGCCCTGGTCGGCGGCGCTACCCGCTGCGGTGGTCGTTGTCTGCGTGGTCTGTTGGGTCTGAGGTTGCGGATTTTTATCCTGCTCCCAGGCTTGCCAGATCATGAAAGACACGAACAGCAAAGCGATGACTAAAAGATTGCGTTGCGAATCCATCGTTAGTGTTCTCTGGTATCAAATGGTCCGGGCGGGACGGGATCGTCACCACCAGGGTGTAAAGGGTGGCATTTTAATACGCGTTTCACCGTCAACCAACTGCCTTTTATCACTCCAAACCTGCGCAATGCCTCAATTCCGTAGCTTGAACACGTTGGAGTGAAACGGCAATGCGGCCCAAGCAGCGGACTGATCAGGCGTTGATAGACCCGAATAAGGGCTATCAGGACCCGCGAGCCAGGCGACAATGGCGGCGCCATAATTTTTCCAACGCTTCCGAGAGAGCACGGTTATCGAGGTCGGCAACCCCTTTTTTCGCCACCACTACGAAGTCCATTGCTGGCAATTCGTGTTGACGCAGACGAAAGCTTTCACGCGTCAGACGTTTAATCCGATTGCGTTCATGCGCGCGTCGAACGTTTTTCTTGGCGACAGTAAGACCGATACGGGGATGCCCCAGCGAATTCAGGCGGCCGAGGATGGTGATTTGCGGCGTGCCAGCCCGTTGTGGCTGCTGGAAGACGAAAGTGAAATGAGCGGGAGTTAACAAACGTAACTCCCTGGGAAATGCGAGCTTAACCACTCAGGGGTTAGCTTTATTACTTGGAAACGGTCAGACGAGCGCGGCCTTTAGCACGACGACGTGCCAGAACCTGACGACCATTTTTAGTAGCCATACGAGCACGGAAGCCGTGAGAACGGTTGCGCTTCAGTACAGACGGTTGAAAAGTGCGTTTCATGGCGATTTCTACCTAAACTTGAATAAATTCACTGACTTTTGCGTATACCCGAACGAGTTTCGAACGACTAACGCCTCAGCGTGGGTGATTAAAGAGGCCGGATTGTAATAATTGTACACTCCGGAGTCAATTCTCTTTCCTTATTTCCCGCGTATTTCCGCACGTTTTCGCGTGAAAAACAGGCAGCGTTGACACCGTGTTACGGGCATCGCGCGACGGGGGAAAGATTATACGGGCTGATGAACAAAGCGCAAGGATCGCTCGGGATCTTTATGAGATCGTTTTAGCAGTATAGCGTCTTTACTCATTAATTTTTCCAATATGCGGGCGAAATCGTGCAGCACTTCTCCAGGATCGTTTACACTTATCCGGTCCTGTGAAGGCCTGTGGATAAATCGGGAAGAATCTGTGAGAAACAGAAGATCTCTTGCGCAGTTTACGCTATGATCCGCGGTCCCGATCGTTTCAAAGGATCCTGATCGGGTTAAAATTGCAGATAGCAATTCGCACGTCACCCTTTGCATAGGGTCTAGCCGACGTGCGTCAACAATCATGAATGTTTCAGCCTTTGTCATTTATCGACTTTTGTTCGAGTGGAGTCCGCCGTGTCACTTTCGCTTTGGCAGCAGTGTCTTGCCCGATTGCAGGATGAGTTACCAGCCACAGAATTCAGTATGTGGATACGCCCTTTGCAGGCGGAACTGAGCGATAACACGCTGGCTTTGTATGCGCCAAACCGTTTTGTGCTCGATTGGGTAAGAGACAAGTACCTTAACAATATCAATGGGCTGCTGAATAATTTCTGCGGCGCAGATGCCCCGCAACTGCGTTTTGAGGTCGGGACGAAGCCCGTCAGCCAGACGCTGAAGGCGCCCGTGAACAACAACGTCGCCGCACCGGCTCAGGTGGCGCACCAGGTTCAGCCGCAGCGCGCGTCGCCTGTCGCGGCACGTCCTGGCTGGGACAATGTGCCTGCGCCGGCAGAACCCACCTATCGCTCTAACGTTAACGTCAAACACACGTTTGATAACTTCGTTGAAGGTAAATCCAACCAGTTGGCTCGCGCGGCGGCGCGTCAGGTGGCAGACAATCCTGGTGGCGCCTATAACCCGCTGTTCCTTTATGGCGGCACCGGTCTGGGTAAAACCCACCTGTTGCACGCGGTGGGAAACGGCATTATGGCGCGCAAACCTAATGCCAAAGTGGTGTATATGCACTCCGAACGCTTTGTCCAGGACATGGTAAAAGCCCTGCAAAACAACGCGATCGAAGAGTTTAAACGCTATTATCGTTCCGTCGATGCCCTCCTCATCGATGACATCCAGTTCTTCGCTAATAAAGAACGATCTCAGGAAGAATTTTTCCACACCTTTAACGCCCTTCTTGAAGGTAATCAGCAGATCATTTTGACTTCGGATCGTTATCCAAAAGAGATCAACGGCGTTGAGGATCGTCTGAAATCCCGCTTCGGCTGGGGGTTGACGGTGGCGATCGAACCGCCAGAACTGGAAACGCGCGTGGCGATCCTGATGAAAAAGGCCGACGAAAATGATATTCGTCTGCCGGGTGAAGTGGCCTTCTTTATTGCCAAGCGTCTACGCTCTAACGTGCGTGAGCTGGAAGGGGCACTGAACCGTGTGATTGCCAACGCCAACTTTACCGGTCGGGCGATTACCATCGACTTCGTTCGCGAAGCGCTGCGCGATCTGCTGGCGTTACAGGAAAAACTGGTCACCATCGACAATATTCAGAAGACGGTGGCGGAGTATTACAAAATTAAAATTGCGGATTTGCTTTCCAAGCGTCGTTCTCGCTCGGTAGCGCGTCCGCGTCAGATGGCCATGGCGTTGGCGAAAGAGCTCACCAACCACAGCTTGCCGGAAATTGGCGATGCGTTTGGTGGCCGCGACCACACTACGGTGCTTCATGCCTGCCGTAAGATTGAGCAGTTGCGTGAAGAAAGCCATGATATTAAAGAAGATTTCTCAAACTTAATCAGAACATTATCTTCGTGACGCTATGAAATTTACCGTTGAACGTGAACATTTATTAAAGCCGCTTCAGCAGGTCAGCGGCCCGCTGGGTGGTCGTCCTACGCTGCCTATTCTTGGCAACCTGTTGCTGCAGGTGGCTGACGGTGCGCTTTCGCTGACGGGTACCGACCTTGAAATGGAAATGGTGGCCCGCGTTGCGTTGATTCAGCCGCATGAGCCTGGCGCCACGACGGTCCCGGCGCGGAAGTTCTTTGATATCTGCCGTGGCCTACCGGAAGGGGCGGAAATCGCCGTCCAGCTGGAAGGCGATCGCATGCTGGTACGTTCGGGCCGCAGTCGTTTTTCGCTGTCCACGCTGCCTGCCGCCGACTTCCCGAATCTGGATGACTGGCAGAGCGAGGTAGAATTCACCCTGCCGCAGGCGACGATGAAGCGTCTGATTGAAGCCACGCAGTTCTCCATGGCGCATCAGGACGTGCGTTACTACTTAAACGGCATGCTGTTTGAGACCGAAGGTGAAGAGTTGCGTACCGTGGCAACTGATGGTCACCGTCTGGCGGTTTGCTCTATGCCTGTTGGTCAGTCGCTGCCCAACCATTCGGTGATCGTGCCGCGTAAAGGTGTGATTGAACTGATGCGTATGCTTGACGGCGGCGATAACCCGCTGCGCGTGCAGATTGGCAGCAACAACATCCGCGCACACGTTGGCGACTTTATCTTTACGTCTAAGCTGGTGGACGGCCGTTTCCCGGATTACCGTCGCGTACTGCCGAAGAATCCGGATAAACATCTGGAAGCCGGCTGCGATATCCTCAAGCAGGCTTTTGCCCGCGCGGCGATCCTGTCGAACGAGAAGTTCCGCGGCGTGCGTCTGTATGTGAGTGAAAATCAGCTCAAAATCACGGCGAACAACCCGGAACAGGAGGAAGCCGAAGAGATTCTGGATGTCACCTACCCGGGGACTGAAATGGAGATCGGCTTTAACGTCAGCTACGTATTAGATGTCCTGAATGCGCTGAAGTGTGAAAACGTGCGCATCATGCTGACTGACTCCGTGTCGAGCGTACAAATTGAAGATGCGGCGTCGCAAAGTGCGGCTTACGTTGTTATGCCAATGAGATTGTAGAATCTGAAAGGGGGCTGGTTTACTTGCCATTTCGTTTCCCGGCAGTGCTCGAAATGCTCACGTACTTCGTGTACGCTCCGCTTTCTGCGCGCTGGCGGTAAACGAACTGGCTGCGACACTCACGCCCCCTGGATGATGCTCTGAAATATGTCGCTATCCCGACTCTTAATCAAAGATTTCCGCAATATTGAAAATGCGGATCTCGCGTTATCCCCCGGCTTTAACTTCCTGGTTGGCGCGAACGGCAGCGGTAAAACCAGCGTTCTGGAAGCCATCTATACGCTCGGCCACGGCCGGGCGTTTCGCAGTTTGCAGATTGGTCGCGTCATTCGTCACGAGCAGGAGTCGTTTGTTCTTCATGGGCGATTGCAGGGGAATGAGCGGGAAACCTCGATTGGGTTAACCAAAGATAAGCTGGGTGACAGTAAAGTGCGTATCGACGGCACTGACGGCCACAAGGTGGCGGAGCTGGCGCTGTTGATGCCGATGCAACTGATCACCCCTGAGGGGTTTACTTTACTCAACGGCGGCCCCAAATACAGAAGAGCGTTCCTCGATTGGGGATGCTTTCACAATGAAGCTGGATTCTTCACCGCCTGGAGCAACCTGAAGCGTCTGCTCAAGCAGCGCAATGCGGCGCTGCGCCAGGTGAGTCGTTACGAGCAACTGCGTCCGTGGGATAAAGAACTGATCCCGCTGGCGGAACAAATCAGCACCTGGCGCGCGGAGTACAGCGCCGGTATCGCACAGGATATGGCGGATACTTGCCAGCAGTTTCTTCCTGAATTTTCTCTCTCCTTCTCTTTTCAGCGCGGCTGGGAGAAAGAGACTGATTATGCCGAGGTGCTGGAACGTGGTTTTGAACGCGACCGCATGTTGACTTACACCGCGCACGGCCCGCATAAAGCGGATTTCCGCATTCGCGCCGACGGTGCGCCGGTAGAAGATACCTTGTCGCGTGGGCAGTTAAAGCTGCTAATGTGCGCCTTACGTCTGGCGCAAGGGGAGTTCCTCACCCGTGAAAGCGGGCGGCGGTGTCTCTACCTGATAGATGATTTTGCCTCAGAGCTTGATGATGCGCGTCGCGGACTGTTAGCCAGTCGATTAAAAGCGACGCAATCACAGGTCTTTGTCAGCGCAATCAGCGCTGAACACGTTCTGGACATGTCGGACAAAAATTCGAAGATGTTCACCGTGGAAAAGGGTAAAATAACGGATTAACCCAAGTTTAAATGAGCGAGAAACGTTGATGTCGAATTCTTATGACTCCTCCAGTATCAAAGTCCTGAAAGGACTGGATGCGGTGCGTAAGCGCCCGGGTATGTATATCGGCGATACGGATGACGGCACCGGTCTGCACCACATGGTATTCGAGGTGGTAGATAACGCTATCGACGAAGCGCTCGCGGGTCACTGTAAAGACATTATTGTCACCATCCATGCCGACAACTCTGTCTCCGTACAGGATGATGGACGCGGCATCCCGACCGGTATTCACCCGGAAGAAGGCGTATCGGCGGCGGAAGTGATCATGACCGTTCTGCACGCAGGCGGTAAATTTGACGATAACTCCTATAAAGTCTCCGGCGGTCTGCACGGTGTGGGTGTCTCCGTGGTGAACGCCCTGTCGCAGAAACTGGAACTGGTTATCCAGCGCGATAACAAAATCCACCGTCAGATCTACGAGCACGGCGTCCCGCAGGCACCGCTGGCAGTCACTGGCGATACCGATAAAACCGGTACGATGGTGCGTTTCTGGCCGAGCCACGAAACCTTCACTAACGTCACGGAGTTCGAATACGAGATTCTGGCGAAGCGTCTGCGCGAACTGTCGTTCCTGAACTCTGGCGTCTCTATTCGCCTGAAAGACAAGCGCGATGGTAAAGAAGACCATTTCCACTATGAAGGTGGCATCAGGGCGTTCGTTGAGTATCTGAACAAGAACAAAACGCCAATCCACCCGAATATCTTCTATTTCTCCACCGAAAAAGACGGTATCGGCGTGGAAGTTGCACTGCAATGGAACGACGGCTTCCAGGAAAACATCTACTGCTTTACTAACAACATTCCGCAGCGTGACGGCGGTACGCACCTGGCAGGTTTCCGTGCGGCGATGACCCGTACCCTGAACGCCTACATGGACAAAGAAGGCTACAGCAAAAAAGCGAAAGTCAGCGCTACCGGTGATGATGCACGTGAAGGTCTGATTGCTGTGGTGTCCGTGAAGGTGCCGGATCCGAAGTTCTCCTCGCAGACCAAAGATAAACTGGTCTCCTCTGAGGTGAAATCGGCGGTAGAACAGCAGATGAACGAACTGCTGAGCGAATACCTGCTGGAAAACCCGTCTGACGCCAAAATCGTGGTCGGTAAAATTATTGATGCGGCCCGTGCCCGTGAAGCAGCCCGCCGTGCGCGTGAAATGACGCGTCGTAAAGGGGCGCTGGATCTGGCGGGTCTGCCTGGCAAACTGGCGGACTGTCAGGAACGCGACCCGGCGCTGTCCGAACTGTACCTTGTGGAAGGGGACTCCGCGGGCGGCTCTGCAAAACAAGGGCGTAACCGCAAGAACCAGGCGATTCTGCCGCTGAAGGGTAAGATCCTTAACGTAGAGAAAGCGCGCTTCGACAAGATGCTCTCTTCGCAGGAAGTGGCGACGCTGATCACCGCGCTCGGTTGCGGTATCGGTCGTGACGAGTACAACCCGGACAAACTGCGCTATCACAGCATCATTATCATGACCGATGCGGACGTCGATGGCTCGCATATTCGTACGCTGTTGTTGACCTTCTTCTATCGTCAGATGCCAGAAATTGTTGAGCGTGGCCATGTCTACATTGCCCAGCCGCCGCTGTATAAAGTGAAGAAAGGCAAGCAGGAACAGTACATTAAAGACGATGAGGCGATGGACCAGTACCAGATCTCCATCGCGCTGGACGGTGCTACGCTGCACACCAACGCCAGCGCACCGGCGCTGTCTGGTGAAGCGTTAGAAAAACTGGTTTCTGAGTACAACGCCACGCAGAAAATGATTGGTCGTATGGAGCGTCGCTTCCCGAAAGCAATGCTGAAAGAGCTGGTGTATCAGCCGACGCTGACTGAAGACAATCTTTCAGACGAGCAGACCGTGAGCCGTTGGGTGAACGCGCTAATTACCGAGCTGAATGAGAAAGAGCAGCACGGTAGCCAGTGGAAATTCGATATCCAGCACAATACGGAACAGAATCTGTTTGAACCGATCGTGCGTGTGCGTACCCACGGTGTGGACACCGACTACGCGCTGGATCACGAGTTTGTAACGGGTGCGGAATACCGCCGTATCTGCACGCTGGGTGAAAAACTGCGCGGCCTGATGGAAGAAGATGCCTTCATCGAACGTGGCGAACGTCGTCAACCGGTTGCCAGCTTCGAACAGGCGCTGGACTGGCTGGTGAAAGAGTCACGTCGTGGTCTGGCCATTCAGCGTTATAAAGGTCTGGGCGAGATGAACCCGGATCAGCTGTGGGAAACCACCATGGATCCGGAAAGCCGTCGCATGTTACGCGTTACCGTGAAGGATGCGATTGCTGCTGACCAGTTGTTCACCACGCTGATGGGCGACGCCGTAGAACCACGTCGTGCGTTTATCGAAGAGAACGCCCTGAAAGCGGCAAATATCGATATCTAATCCCTGCTATAGGCCGGATAAGGCGGTTTTACGCCGCCATCCGGCAAGATCCTGCGTGATGCCTGATGGCGCGTTGCTTATCAGGCCTACAATTGATCGTCAAAAGGGGAATCGTGATTCCCCTTCTTATCCCCCTTTTCGCTGCTGTTTTTTGAGCGGAATCGCGTTAGCATGAGTCAGGACTCATTGAATGCGGGGAATTCATGGCTATCAAACTCATTGCTATCGATATGGATGGCACCCTTCTGTTACCCGATCACACCATTTCACCGGCGGTTAAACGTGCGATTGCCGCAGCCCGTGAAAAAGGGGTAAACGTGGTACTGACCACCGGTCGTCCGTATGCGGGTGTACACAGCTATCTGAAAGAGCTGCATATGGAACAACCCGGCGACTACTGCATTACCTATAACGGTGCGCTGGTGCAGAAAGCGGGCGATGGTAGCACTGTCGCACAAACCGCGCTGAGCTATGACGATTACCGCTATCTGGAAAAACTCTCCCGCGAGGTCGGCTCGCACTTCCACGCGCTGGACCGTACCACGCTGTATACCGCAAACCGTGATATCAGCTATTACACCGTACATGAATCCTATGTCGCGACCATTCCACTGGTGTTCTGCGAAGCGGAAAAGATGGATCCGCAAACCCAGTTCCTGAAAGTGATGATGATTGATGAGCCCGCGATCCTCGATCAGGCCATCGCCCGTATTCCGGCAGAAGTGAAAGAGAAATATACCGTGCTGAAAAGTGCGCCGTACTTCCTCGAAATCCTCGATAAACGCGTCAATAAAGGCACTGGTGTGAAATCACTGGCTGATGCGCTGGGCATCAAACCGGAAGAAATTATGGCGATTGGCGATCAGGAAAATGACATCGCGATGATCGAGTATGCCGGGCTTGGGGTAGCGATGGATAACGCCATTCCCCTGGTGAAAGAGATTGCCAACTTTGTCACCAAATCAAATCTGGAAGATGGCGTTGCGTATGCCATTGAGCAGCACGTCCTGAAGTAATCCCTCTGGATGGTTTGCCATGACCCGCGTTGATCGCGGGTTTTTTTATCCCCGCCGTTTACTCCTCATAACATTTTCATTACCGATTGTCGTTTTTGTGATCTAAATTGTAGTACAACATATCTATGTTGTACTACATTGAGCGCATAGCAACACTGTATAGCATCACGTTAGTACTACAAAAATGAGGCGAATTTCAGCGATAACGGTAAAGTAGAGAGGACCATCCAGAGCACAAGGACTCTCCATGACTCTCAATAAAACCGATCGCATCGTGATCACGCTGGGCAAACAGATTGTCAGCGGTAAATACGTACCGGGTGCCGCACTCCCTGCGGAAGCGGAGCTGTGTGAGGAGTTTGAAACCTCACGCAATATCATTCGCGAAGTGTTCCGCTCGCTAATGGCAAAGCGGCTGATTGAAATGAAGCGTTATCGTGGCGCCTTTGTCACATCGCGGAATCAGTGGAATTACCTCGATACCGACGTGTTGCAATGGGTACTGGAAAACGATTACGACCCGCGGCTCATCAGTGCGATGAGCGAGGTCCGAAATCTGGT
Source organism: Citrobacter sp. CFNIH10 (assembly GCF_002934585.1). Classification (NCBI taxonomy): domain Bacteria; kingdom Pseudomonadati; phylum Pseudomonadota; class Gammaproteobacteria; order Enterobacterales; family Enterobacteriaceae; genus Citrobacter; species Citrobacter sp. CFNIH10. The sequence goes on along the minus strand of NZ_CP026216.1, from coordinate 1,290,543 downwards.
GGAACCCGCGATTGCCCGCTGGGCAGCGGAACGCGCGACCTCGAGTGATTTGGCTGAAATTGAATCGGCGCTCAATGACATGATCGCCAACAATCAGGATCGGGAGGCCTTTAATGAAGCGGATATCCGCTATCACGAGGCGGTATTGCAGTCAGTGCATAACCCGGTTTTGCAACAGCTGAGCGTGGCAATCACTTCGCTTCAACGGGCGGTATTTGAACGGACCTGGATGGGCGATGAAGCCAACATGCCAAAAACGCTCCAGGAACATAAGGCGCTATTCGATGCGATACGGCATCAGGATAGCAATGCGGCAGAGCAGGCGGCCCTGACCATGATCGCCAGCTCGACACGAAGGTTGAAGGAAATCACATGACAGCTCGCTACATCGCAATTGACTGGGGATCGACCAATTTGCGTGCCTGGCTTTACCAGGGCGACAAATGCCTGGAAAGCAGGCAATCAGAAGCAGGCGTTACGCGTCTGAACGGTAAATCCCCTGAGGCGGTGTTAGCAGAAGTCACACAAAACTGGCGCGACAGCGCCACACCGGTGGTTATGGCCGGAATGGTCGGTAGCAACGTGGGCTGGAAGATTGCCCCGTATCTGCCGGTTCCTGCCTCTTTCGCTGCCATTGGTGAGCAGTTAACGCCCGTTGGCGACAATGTCTGGATTATTCCTGGCTTGTGTGTTTCGCGCGACGATAACCACAATGTGATGCGCGGCGAAGAGACACAACTGCTCGGCGCACGCACGCTTTCTCCTTCTTCTGTCTATGTCATGCCGGGGACGCACTGCAAATGGGTGCAGGCTGACGCAGAGCAAATTCACGATTTTCGTACCGTGATGACCGGTGAACTACACCATTTGCTCCTGCAACACTCGCTGGTGGGCGCTGGCTTGCCGGAACAGCAAACCTCTTCAGATGCCTTTGCCGCCGGGCTTGCGCGCGGGATCGACTCCCCTGCCGTTTTGCCACAACTTTTTGAGGTTCGTGCCTCGCATGTGCTGGGAAATCTCCCGCGCGAGCAGGTCAACGAATTTCTCTCTGGCCTGTTGATTGGCGCAGAGGTCGCCAGCATGCGTGATTTCATCGCGCACGAGCAGACCATCACGATTGTCGCAGGCGCATCGCTGACATCACGCTATCAGCAGGCGTTCCACGCCATGGGGCGTGACGTTTCCGCGGTTCCCGGCGATACGGCATTTCAGGCAGGTATAAGGAGCATCGCCCATGCAGTGGCAAACTAATCTTCCGCTTATTGCTATTTTGCGCGGCATTACCCCCGGGGAGGCGCTTGCGCACGTTGGCGCAGTGATCGACGCCGGATTTGACGCGGTGGAGATCCCGCTTAACTCCCCCGAGTGGGAAAAGAGCATTCCGGCCGTGGTGGATGCGTTTGGCGATAACGCGCTGATCGGTGCCGGAACGGTATTACAACCGGAGCAGGTGGATCGCCTGGCGAAGATGGGCTGTCGGCTCATTGTGACGCCAAATATCAATGCGGAGGTCATTCGCCGTGCGGTGGGTTACGGCATGACGGTCTGTCCGGGATGCGCCACCGCCACAGAAGCCTTTACCGCGTTGGATGCTGGCGCGCAGGCGCTGAAAATTTTCCCGTCATCGGCCTTTGGACCGGATTACATCAAAGCGCTGAAAGCGGTATTACCCGCCAGTGTACCGGTCTTTGCCGTGGGCGGCGTAACGCCAGACAACCTGGCGCAGTGGATGAAAGCCGGGTGTGTGGGTGCGGGACTGGGCAGCGATCTGTATCGCGCCGGGCAGTCCGTAGCGCGCACCGCGCAGCAGGCGGCAGCATTTGTTAAGGCATATCGAGAGGCAGTGAAATGAAAATAACCAAACTCACCACGTACCGTTTACCTCCGCGTTGGATGTTCCTGAAAATTGAAACCGACGAAGGCGTTGTTGGCTGGGGCGAGCCGGTGATTGAAGGCCGCGCCCGTACCGTCGAAGCGGCGGTGCATGAACTGGGCGATTACCTGATTGGTCAGGACCCGGCGCGCATTAATGACCTGTGGCAGGTGATGTATCGCGCAGGTTTCTACCGCGGCGGCCCGATTCTGATGAGCGCCATCGCTGGTATCGACCAGGCGCTGTGGGATATCAAAGGTAAAGTGCTGAACGCGCCGGTCTGGCAACTGATGGGTGGCCTGGTACGCGACAAAATCAAAGCCTACAGCTGGGTTGGCGGCGATCGTCCTGCGGAAGTGATCGACGGCATTAAGCAATTGCGGAATATCGGCTTTGACACCTTCAAGCTCAACGGCTGCGAAGAGATGGGCGTGATTGATAATTCACGGGCGGTCGATCGCGCGGTCAACACCGTGGCGCAAATCCGCGAAGCCTTTGGCAATGAAATTGAGTTTGGTCTGGATTTCCACGGACGCGTCAGCGCGCCGATGGCGAAAGTGCTGATTAAAGAGCTGGAGCCTTATCGCCCGCTGTTTATTGAAGAGCCGGTGCTGGCGGAACAGGCAGAGTACTACCCGAAACTGGCGGAACAGACCCATATTCCGATCGCGGCGGGTGAACGTATGTTCTCGCGCTTCGAGTTTAAACGAGTGCTGGAAGCGGGCGGGCTGGCGATTTTGCAGCCGGACCTGTCACATGCGGGCGGTATTACCGAGTGTTACAAAATTGCCGCAATGGCGGAAGCTTATGATGTGGCGCTGGCCCCGCACTGTCCGCTGGGACCGATTGCGCTGGCAGCGTGTCTGCATGTCGACTTTGTTTCACGTAATGCCGTGTTCCAGGAACAGAGCATGGGGATTCACTATAACAAGGGCGCGGAACTGCTCGACTTTGTGAAAAACAAAGACGATTTCAACATGGAAGGCGGGTTCTTTAAACCATTAATGAAGCCGGGCCTTGGCGTGGATATTGATGAAGCCAAAGTCATTGAGCTAAGCAAAAATGTGCCGGACTGGCGTAATCCGCTGTGGCGTCATGAAGATGGTTCGGTCGCCGAATGGTGATGTCCGTCATACTTCGCGCCGCAGATGCGTTGGCTGCGATTGCGCACCCCAGTCACTTACAAATGTAAGCTCCTGGGGATTTGCAATCTTGCCGCCTTCCTGCGACACGAATTATTTAGGACATCTCTCTTAATAAAAACAATTACACCCTCTGTAAATTACCGGGCATGGTGAGCGGCTTCGCTATGCCCAAAATCTGGAGACAGATTGCGATGGATATTCCAGTTACTGCTGCAAAAACCGGGCGTCGCCGTTACCTGACGCTGATTATGATCTTTATTACCGTGGTCATCTGTTATGTCGACCGCGCCAACCTTGCGGTGGCGTCGGCGCATATTCAGGAAGAGTTTGGTATTACGAAAGCGGAAATGGGCTATGTCTTCTCGGCTTTTGCCTGGTTGTATACCCTATGCCAGATCCCCGGCGGCTGGTTCCTTGACCGCGTCGGATCCCGTCTGACCTACTTTATTGCGATATTTGGCTGGTCGGTGGCAACCCTCTTCCAGGGCTTCGCCACGGGGTTAATGTCGTTAATTGGCCTGCGCGCCATTACCGGGATATTCGAAGCCCCGGCCTTCCCCACCAACAACCGCATGGTGACGAGTTGGTTCCCCGAGCATGAACGTGCCTCCGCCGTCGGTTTTTATACCTCCGGACAGTTTGTCGGCCTGGCGTTCCTGACCCCGCTGTTGATCTGGATCCAGGAGATGCTGAGCTGGCACTGGGTGTTCATTGTCACCGGGGGGATTGGCATTATCTGGTCGCTGGTCTGGTTTAAAGTGTATCAACCGCCTCGTCTGACCAAAAGTATCACCAAAGCGGAACTGGACTATATTCGCGACGGCGGCGGCCTGGTGGATGGCGATGCACCCGTTAAGAAAGAGGCGCGTCAGCCGTTGACCAAAGCGGACTGGAAACTGGTGTTCCACCGTAAGCTGGTGGGCGTTTATCTGGGCCAGTTTGCCGTCACCTCGACGCTGTGGTTCTTCCTGACATGGTTCCCGAACTACCTGACACAGGAAAAAGGCATTACCGCGCTGAAGGCGGGTTTTATGACCACCGTACCGTTCCTCGCGGCGTTCTTTGGCGTACTGCTTTCCGGATGGCTGGCGGATAAGCTGGTGAAAAAAGGCTTTTCTCTGGGCGTGGCGCGTAAAACGCCGATTATTTGTGGTCTGTTAATCTCCACCTGCATCATGGGTGCAAACTACACCAACGATCCGGTGTGGATTATGACCCTGATGGCGGTGGCGTTCTTCGGTAACGGCTTTGCTTCCATCACCTGGTCACTGGTCTCTTCGCTGGCGCCGATGCGCCTCATCGGCCTGACCGGTGGCGTTTTTAACTTTGTTGGTGGGCTGGGCGGGATTACGGTTCCGCTGGTGATTGGCTACCTTGCGCAGGACTATGGCTTTGGTCCCGCGCTGGTTTATATCTCAGCCGTTGCCCTGATTGGCGCGCTCTCTTACATCCTGCTGGTGGGTGATGTAAAACGCGTAGGTTAATACTCCTTTACCAGCCCGCCAGACGTTATGGTGGGCTGGTCATCCTGGCTTAGCGGGATATGCGCGATGCCGCTTCGCATAATCGCGCTTCTCAATACGGGCGCAGTCAAACAACGACTCTTCAGGATTTTGCCATACAGTTTAACGCGCAGTTGGCGGGTGGCCTTCCGGTAAGCGCGGTTCCTCTCCGGCGCATCCAGCAGCAGAACAGCCTTGAGGATCTCCGCGCTATCCAGGGCGTAGCTAATCCCCTCCAGTGAACTGGCGCTGATGAACCCGGCGGCCTCGCCAATCAGAAATGCGTTATCTTCACCGCAGACGAAATCTGCCCAGCGTGACGGAAAGAGTACAGTACATTTCTCGCTTTTCATCGGCTCGCCGAAGCGGAACTGAAAGGCCGCCATTTTCTCTTTTAGCGCGTCAAAGCGCGCCAGGCCGTCTTTCATGGGATAAGCGCCGCCAAAGATGAAATAGCCGTCTTTGCTGATACTCCAGGAGTAACAATCCGTCACAGCGTTATCGAAAATGCAGGAATAAAACGGGACCGGATGACTTTCTGCGAACCACTGTTGGATGGCGACATATTTGCGAATCTGATGTTCCGGATAAAGATAGCGACGCACCAGCGAATTTGCTCCGTCGGCCCCCACCAGATAGCGGGCGGTAATCTGTTGCTCCCAACCGTCGGCGCGAAAAATCACGTGCCACTTCCCCTCTTCTCGCCAGATTTTTCGACACAGGCTGTCGTGATACACCTGTACCTCATCCGGGATCAGCGATTTCATCCATAAATCAAAGTCATGACGGTTGATGTTGATATAGCTGCGCTGGTAGTTGCGCGTCAGTGAGGTGTCGACATCCACCGTTTTAACGCTGAAAATTTGCGGATTGGCGATGACGTCCACCGGCAGCGTAATGCCGTCGCGAATAAATGAACGCTGTGCATCCGGTGCCAGTAAACCGCCGCAGGGTTTGGTGAACCCTTCATTGCCGCAGTGACGTTTTTTATCCAGCGCAAGCACGCGCATTTTACCGCTCAATTTACGCGCCAGCGTTGCGCCGGCCGGGCCGAGACCGATAATCGCTACGTCGAAATGTTCCATCTTTTTGTCCGCAAAAAATGAAGATGGCACTACGCTAATGCCTGAAAGTGAAGTCCTTGTGAAGTATGATTGATGAAATTGTTCCTGACCTGAGTATCCCATGAAGCAAATCACCTTTACGCCGCGTAATCATCAGCTTACCAATACCCGGGCCTGGACGGCGGAGAGCCGTTGGCTGGTGTTTGACGTTCGCCCGTCAGGAGCGTCTTTCACTGGCGAAACCATTGAAAGGGTGAATGTCCATACCGGTGAGCAGGAGGTGATTTATCGCGCGACGCAGGGAGCGCATGTCGGTGTGGTAACGGTGCATCCGCTGGCGGAGAAATATGTATTTATTCATGGGCCTGAAAACCCGGATGCGACGTGGCACTATGACTTTCATCATCGTCGCGGCGTGATTGCCGAACAGGGGAAAGTGACGAATCTGGACGCGATGGATATCACTTCACCGTACACGCCGGGTGCACTGCGCGGCGGCAGCCATGTTCATGTTTTCAGCCCGAACGGTGAGTTTGTCAGCTTTACCTACAACGATCATGTCATGCATGAACGCGAGCTGGCGCTGGATTTACGCAACGTGGGCGTCGCACTGCCTTATGGGCCGGTGACGGTGTCGGCGCAGCATCCAAGAGAATACAGCGGCAGCCACTGGTGCGTGCTGGTCAGCCAGACGACGCCCGAACCCACGCCGGGCAGCGATGAGATTTCTCGCGCCTACGAAGAGGGCTGGGTGGGAAATCATGCGCTGGCGTTTATCGGCGACACAATGTCTGAAAAGGGCGAGAAAATACCGGAGCTGTTTCTGGTTGAACTCCCGCAGACGGAGGCGGGCTGGAAAATGCCAGGTGATGCCCCGCTGGAAGGTACGGATTCCACGCTGCCCGCACCGCCGCGCGGAGTGACACAGCGCCGCCTGACGTTCACCCATGCACGTCGTTTCCCAGGACTGGCAACGGTTCCGCGTCATTGGGTGCGCAGTAATCCGCAGGCGACGGAGATTGCGTTCCTGATGCGCGATGAGGCTGGTATCGTGCAACTGTGGTTGATTTCGCCACAGGGCGGGGAGCCCCGCCAGTTGACCCATCACGCTACCGGGATTCAGTCCGCGTTTAACTGGCATCCGTCAGGAAAATGGCTGGGATGCGTGGTGGATAACCGAATTGCCTGCTGTGATGCGCGCAGCGGAGAGATCACGTTTTTAACGCAGAATCACGGCACTCCGCCTTCTGGGGATGCTGTGGTTTTCTCGCCTGATGGTCAGTTTGTGGCGTGGATGGAAGATGTAGACGGTTTCCGTCAACTGTGGATGACAGAAACCGGGCGGTAATCAGGGGGCGGGCATTTTCGCCGGAGGGATCACGGAGTTGGTTATCCGTGTTCTCTCCTCGCTTCTTTCGACACGCGATCTGACTGAATTGTCTTTACGGAACAGATCCCACGGTAACAGGATCGTGTCCATTACTGCCGTAAAGGGCATATCCAGTATCGCCAGCGATTTGGTACCCCAGTTTGTCTCATCGTCACCTATCATCGTGGCGCTGGCGCGGGTGCCAGGATAAGTTCCCTCTTTACCACCGGTATGTGACATTACGCTGGAGCAACCACTCAGTAAAACCATCCCACTGCACATCATCAGCGTTAACAACACATTTCTTATCATGATTTATTCATCTGTTGATCATCGGTGTTTGCATGATGAGTTATAGCGATCCCTTGCCAGAAATAACATCCTCATCACATCGCACTGTGGCGGCTATCGCACTTTAACGATTAGTGCTGTCCCCACCCAGTCTATGCAATAGACAGCAAACTGCAAAAAAAAGTCAGCCTGGACGGCTTGAAATGTGCGTATTCAGACCCATTTTGATGGTGTAGGCAAATGAAGAGCACGCCTGATGGGTGTTCTGACTACCGGACCTGTCCATGATGGAAGGTCATTTAACTTCTCGCTGATTTCAGGAGCTATTGATTATGCGTAACTTTGATTTATCCCCGCTGTACCGTTCTGCTATTGGTTTTGACCGCCTGTTTAACCTGCTGGAAAGCAATCAGAGCCAGAGTAACGGCGGCTACCCTCCGTATAACGTTGAGCTGGTAGACGAAAACCATTACCGCATTGCCATCGCCGTTGCCGGTTTCGCCGAGAGCGAGCTGGAAATTACCGCACAAGACAACCTGCTGGTGGTGAAAGGCGCACATGCGGACGAGCAAAAAGAACGGACCTACCTTTACCAGGGTATCGCGGAGCGCAACTTTGAGCGTAAGTTCCAGTTAGCTGAGAACATCCATGTTCGCGGCGCGAATCTGGTCAATGGTCTGCTGTACATCGATCTTGAGCGCGTGATTCCGGAAGCGAACAAACCGCGTCGTATCGAAATCAATTAATTCTGACGGGCCGCGTTGCGCGGCCTGTTATCCCGGGCTCGCCGACAGGGGGCCTATGCAAATCTACGGATTTGCAGGTACGACTATGCCCTAAACCGCTTGCGTTGCAGGGTGTAGTGAAAACTCGCTTCTTAGAAGGAGAATGATTATGCGTAACTACGATTTATCCCCGCTGCTGCGTCAATGGATCGGTTTTGACAAACTGGCCAACGCGTTACAAAACACCGGTGAAAGCCAGAGCTTCCCACCCTATAACATTGAAAAAAGTGACGATAACCACTATCGCATTACGCTTGCGTTGGCCGGTTTCCGTCAGGAAGACCTGGATATTCAGCTGGAAGGCACCCGCCTGACCGTAAAAGGCACACCGCAGCAGCCTGAAAAAGAGACCAAATGGTTGCATCAGGGGCTGGTCACCCAGTCGTTCAGCCTGAGCTTTACCCTGGCTGAAAATATGGAGGTGTCCGGCGCGACATTTACCAACGGGTTGTTGCACATCGATTTGACCCGTAATGTCCCGGAAGCGGTTGCTCCGCAACGTATCGCCATCAGCGAACGTCCCGCATTAAATAGCTAATTTAGCTCCTTGCCTTTGCCCCGCCAGAAATGACGGGGCTTTTTTGTGCACGAAGATAACACCGGGTTTTAGGGTATGATGCCCTTACCAGAAGAAAGCATTCAGCAACGTCAGGTTACGATGAAGAAAAAAGGGGGAAGAAACGCCCATCATAAGGGTGCTTTACCGTTTCGGCAGCATGAGAATGTGCGCCATCTTGCATATATGCCTGAACGGTTCAGTCATAATCCATGTAAATTGAAATGTTATTCACAGGGAATAAAAAATGAGTGATATAGCATTGACGGTCAGCGTTCTGGCGTTGGTGGCGGTTGTCGGATTGTGGATCGGCAACATCAAGGTGCGGGGTGTCGGCTTTGGCATCGGCGGCGTGTTGTTCGGCGGCATTATCGTCGGCCACTTCGTTGATCAGGCTGGGGTGACGCTGAGCGGCGATATGCTGCACTTTATCCAGGAATTTGGCCTGATTCTGTTCGTCTACACCATTGGGATTCAGGTGGGGCCAGGGTTCTTCGCCTCGCTGCGGGTTTCTGGTCTGCGTCTCAATCTGTTTGCGATTCTGATCGTCATCATCGGCGGACTGGTTACCGCTATCCTGCATAAAGTGTTTGCTATTCCGCTGCCGGTGGTGCTGGGGATTTTCTCCGGTGCGGTCACCAATACTCCGGCGCTGGGGGCGGGACAACAAATCCTGCGCGATCTGGGTACGCCAATGGAGCTGGTGGACCAGATGGGGATGAGCTACGCGATGGCGTATCCGTTTGGGATTTGCGGTATTTTGCTGACCATGTGGCTGATGCGCATGATATTTCGCGTCAATGTGGAAGCGGAAGCGCAACAGCATGAATCGACGCTCACCAACGGTCACTCGCTGATTCAGACCATCAATATCCGCGTTGAGAACCCCAATCTCAACAATATGGCGATTCAGGATGTGCCGATCCTTAATAGCGATAAAATCATCTGTTCACGACTGAAGCGTGAAGAGACGCTGATGGTGCCGTCGCCGGGAACGGTGATTCAACTGGGTGATTTGCTGCACCTCGTTGGTCAGCCGGGCGATCTGCATAACGCACGATTGGTGATAGGTCAGGAGGTGGATACCTCACTGTCGACCCGGGGCACCGATTTGCGCGTCGAACGCGTCGTGGTCACCAACGAAAAAGTGCTCGGCAAACGCATCCGCGATTTGCACTTTAAAGAGCGTTATGACGTGGTGATTTCTCGACTGAACCGTGCGGGCGTTGAACTGGTGGCCAGCAGCGATGCCAGCCTGCAATTTGGTGACATCCTTAATCTGGTGGGACGACCCGCCTCGATTGATGCCGTTGCCAATGTTGTCGGTAACGCCCAGCAAAAACTGCAGCAGGTGCAGATGCTGCCGGTGTTTATTGGCATCGGTCTGGGGGTGTTGCTGGGGTCTATTCCGCTCTTTATTCCCGGCTTTCCGGTGGCGTTAAAGCTGGGGCTGGCGGGCGGACCGCTGATTATGGCACTGATTCTGGGGCGTATCGGTAGCATTGGTAAGCTGTACTGGTTTATGCCGCCAAGTGCGAACCTGGCGCTGCGTGAGCTGGGGATTGTGCTGTTCCTGGCCGTGGTGGGGCTGAAATCAGGTGGTGATTTTATTGATACGCTGACGCAGGGCGATGGTCTGAGCTGGGTGGGCTACGGTATTTTTATTACTGCTATCCCGCTTATCACCGTCGGTTTACTGGCGCGTATTTTTGCCAAAATGAACTACCTGACGCTGTGCGGGATGCTGGCCGGTTCGATGACCGATCCACCGGCGCTGGCGTTTGCAAACAACCTTCATGCCACCAGCGGCGCGGCGGCGCTGTCGTATGCGACGGTGTATCCGTTGGTGATGTTCCTGCGGATTATCACGCCTCAACTGCTGGCGGTGATTTTCTGGGGATTAAGTTAGATCTGCTCATATCGACCGGCATCCATCGGGTTGCCGGTCAGCATCGTTCAACACATCACGCTTTCTTACTAACCCGTTGTGGTGTCCGGTTTTTCCACACCCAGGTGTTGAAAATGCTCGTAGTACGTCATTTTCAGCCAACAGGTGCACAATCCCCATTTTAGCCGTGCGATAACGCCAGGGTTTTGCGGTGGCGGTACTGCGTATTCATCGCCAGATGCTTCTGTCGATTCACCATGGAAGAAATGAAACTGGTTTCGCAAACGCTACATGCATCGACCTGAGTTACAGAGTTTATTAATGCTATTTATCCAGGTGCTCAGGTAATATTGCGGTTATTTCATACGCACTTTTACGCATTCAGTAGGGGGTTAAATGAAGATTTCCCGCCTCGGAGAAGCCCCGGATTACCGCTTCTCACTGGCAAACGAGCGTACCTTTCTGGCGTGGATCCGCACCGCGCTGGGTTTCCTGGCCGCCGGCGTTGGGCTTGACCAACTGGCGCCGGACTTCGCCACGCCGGTGATCCGCGAGCTGTTGGCGCTGCTGCTCTGTTTGTTCGCTGGCGGTCTGGCGATTTACGGTTATCTGCGCTGGCTGCGCAATGAAAAGGCGATGCGGCTGAAAGAGGATTTACCCTATACCCGAAGCCTGCTGATCATCAGTCTGATATTGACCATTGTGGCGATTGTGGTCATGGCGCTGGTGCTGTATGCCGGATAGCCGTAAGGCCCGTCGCCTGTCCGATCCGGGACTGCAGCCGGAGCGCACATCGCTGGCATGGTTTCGCACGCTGCTGGGCTACGGTGCGCTGATGGCGCTGGCGATAAAACATCACTGGCATCAGGCGGGATTCTTGTTCTGGGTCTCTATCGCGGTGCTGGCTATCGTGGTAGTGATCCTCTGGCGCTATACGCGCAAGCGTAATCTGATGGATGTCTCGCATATTGATTTTGTCCAGTCACGCGCGGTTCGTGACAAATTTATGATCTCCCTCGCGGTGTTATCTCTCGCAATACTGTTTGCTGTAACGCACGTTCGCCAACTTATCGTATTTCTCGGGAATTTAGCATGACAGGATGTCAGGTCATGGCCAAGCCGGCCAGTTCACGTTGTAACCTGGATTGTCGTTACTGCTTTTACATTGATAAACCCGCCCACCCGGTGATGGATGACATCACGTTATCGACGTTTATTCAGCAGCATATTGCCGCACAGCCAGGGCCAGATGTTTTGTTTGCCTGGCAGGGAGGAGAACCGACGCTCTGCGGTCTGGATTTTTTTCATCGTGTGGTGGCGTTGCAAAAGCAGTTCGGCGCGGGAAAGCAGATCCAGAACGCTTTTCAGACCAACGGCATTTTGCTCAATGATGCATGGTGTCGCTTTCTGCACGACAATAACTGGCTGGTGGGACTCTCACTGGACGGTCCTGCTGATTTGCATGATGCCTTTCGCGTCAGTCGTCGCGGCAATCCAACCCATCAAAAAGTGATGACTGCGCTGCAAAAACTGGTCGAATACCGCGTGGAGTTCAACCTGCTGGTGGTGGTGAATCGCCTCAACAGCAACCAGCCGGAGCGGATGTATCACTATCTTCGCCAGCTAGGGACGCCTTTTTTACAGTTTATTCCGCTCGTTGAGCTGGATGAGCACGGCAGGCTGACGGCGGAATCGGTCGAATCACAGGCATGGGGGCAGTTTCTTAAATCGGTATTTGATATCTGGGTACGGGAAGATATTGGCCGTGTGTATATTCAGCTCTTTGACTCGACGCTGGGCGTGTGGTGCGGCTATCCGTCGCAGATGTGCGCGCTAAGTCAGGACTGTGGCCACGCTTTCGCGCTGGAAGCCAATGGTGATTTGTATCAGTGCGATCATTATGTTTATCCGCAGTACCGGCTGGGCAACATTCATCACACGCCGCTGAAGGCGCTCAATGCCAGTCCGCAGGCGAAAGCTTTTGGGGAGCTGAAAAGAACCACGTTAAGCGCAGCGTGTCAGGCCTGTTCGCTGCTGCGCTTTTGTCATGGTGATTGCCCTAAACATCGGGATGAGAGCGGGAAAAGCATGCTGTGCGCCGGATACCGCGACTTTATCCGTCATAGCGCGCCGCACATGCGCGTGATGCGTGATCTGATCAGGCAGCATCGCTCACCGGCAGAGCTGATGGCGATGCTGCGTGCCGGGCGTTAGCGCCCTTTCGCCAGGTATTGCGCCATTTCTGCTTCTGGTACCATGCCGCCGCCCGTCGCCCAGACCAGGTGCGTTGCATTATTGAGCTGCTCAGCGCTAATCCCCTGCATTTGCTGATAGTCAGTGGATGCACAAACACGCTGAGGTCCCGCCATTCCCGCCAGCGCTGACGGTTCCAGACGGATGTTCTCTTCCTGTGCCAGCCAGCCCAGCATGTCATACATGGACTGATCGCTGAGGGTATATAACCCATCGAGCAGGCGTTCCATCGCTCTGCCGACAAAGCCCGATGCCCGCCCTACCGCCAGGCCATCTGCCGCCGTCAGGTTATCGATACCGATTTCCTGCACGGAGATCGCATCATGCAGACCGGTATACACACCCAGCAGCATGCAAGGGGAATGCGTCGGTTCAGCAAAGAAGCAGTGTACGTTATCGCCAAATGCCAGTTTCAGACCAAACGCCACCCCGCCGGGGCCACCGCCCACGCCGCACGGCAGGTAAACAAATAATGGGTGATCGGCATCCACCACGCGGCCTTGCTGTTCGAATTGCGCTTTCAGACGCTGCCCCGCAACGGCATAGCCTAAAAACAACGTGCGGGAGTTTTCATCGTCGATAAAGAAGCAGTTCGGATCGGACTCCGCCGCTTTACGGCCCTGTTCAACCGCCACGCCATAATCTTCTTCATATTCAACAACCGTGACGCCGTGGCTGCGCAGTTTGGCTTTCTTCCACGCCCGGGCATCCGCAGACATATGCACTGTGACGTTAAAGCCAATGCGGGCGCTCATAATGCCGATAGAAAGCCCCAGGTTGCCGGTTGACCCCACCGCGATGCTGTACTGGCTAAAGAAGGCTTTGAACTCCGGAGAAAGCAGAACGCTGTAATCCTCTTCTGGGGTCAGCATCCCGGCTTCCCGCGCCAGTTTTTCGGCGTGCGTCAGCACTTCATAAATGCCGCCGCGCGCTTTGATCGAGCCGGAAATGGGCAGATGGCTATCTTTTTTCAGCAGGATTTCGCCACTGATTTTTTGGCCGTACTGTTTTTCCAGACGCTGCTGCATGGCCGGAATGGCAACAACCTCAGATTCAATAATTCCCCCGCTCGCAGCGGTTTCCGGGAAGGCTTTGGCCAGATACGGCGCAAAGCGCGCCAGACGGGCGTGGGCACCCTTAACGTCTTGTTCCGACAGCCCTACATAGGGTAAACCTTCCGCCAGAGAGGTCGTTCCGGGATTGAACCAGGTCGTTTCTCGCAAAGCCACCAGATCCTCCACCAAAGGATACTGGGCGATGAGTTTTTGTATGTTTTCCATAGGACGTCTCTTTGCGCTTAGATGATAAAGGAAAGCAGGAATGTGCAAGCCAGTGCAATGACCGAGGCGATGAATGTCGCGGTCGTATAGTATTTGAACGTCTCATTCAGGGTGGCGCCGCAATATTGCTTAACCAGCCAGAAGAGGGAGTCGGTGACGATCGTGCAGCCAATGGCACCGGAACCGATGGCAATGGCGATAATCTCCGGACTGACGTTGGGATAAAGCGGCAGCATCGGCGCGACAATCGCCGTGGCGCCCATCATCGCAACGGTGGCTGAACCGACTGCCGCGTGCAGAATCAGCGCCACCAGCCAGGCCAGCAGAATCGGGTGCATATCCATATTGGAAAGGATCACCGCCAGCGTGTCTGCCAGACCGCTGCTTTTGAGGATGGCGTTGAATGCCCCGCCCGCCCCGATAATCAGCAGAATATTGGCGATAGAACCAAAACCGTTTTCGGTATGGGTGAGCAGGGTGCTCATGCCGATATGCTGGCGCAGACCGAGGATGTAATACGCCACGAAGACGGCAATAAACATCGCGGTGATCGGGTTACCGATAAATTCCAGCAGGGTGTACAGCGTGCTGCCTTTGGTCATGTTCAGTTCAGCAACGGTTTTCACCAGCATTAAACCAATCGGTAGCAGGACGGTAAACAGCGTTGCGCCCAGCGACGGCAGCGTGCTTTCTTCGCGTACCTTGAGGTCTGCAAACTCAGCGGGAACCGGTTTGAACGGCAGGCGATTGCCGAGAAATTTCAGGAACAGCGGGCCGCCGATCAGCGACGCCATCAGGCCAACCAACAGGCCGTAGACGATCACTGAACCAATATCCGCGCCCAGTTTATTGGCGACAAACAGCGCTGCCGGGTGCGGTGGTACGACGCAGTGAACGGCCATCAGCGCGGTACATAGCGGGATTGCCAGTTTCAGCAGCGAGGTGTTGGTTTTTTTCGCGATGGAGAACGCCAGCGGAATTAACAGCACCACGCCAACTTCAACGAACAGCGTGATCCCGCAAATCAGCCCCACCAGCACCATAATGACGTCAGCAGAGAGCCAGCGACAGCGCTGGAGCGTTAAGCCGATGCGTTCTGCTGCGCCGGAAACCTCCATCATTTTGCCGAGAATCGTACCCAGACCGATGACGGCGGCGAGAAAGCCCAGCGTACCGCCAATCCCGCTCTCAATGGCGTTGACCATATCCAGCGGCCCCATGCCCATCATGGTTCCCACAAAGAAACTGGCGAGCAGCAGTGCCAGGAACGGGTGGAATTTGAATTTCACGATGGTCAATACAATTAACACAATGCTAATTAGCAGCGTGCTCACAACCCAGATTTGAGAGTGCATATCTCACCTTGCCCTGTGATTAACCTGTCCCTATTGGACAAAAATTCGGCGTGGGCTGACAAACGATATAAATCCTCATTCACATGAATCAGATTGAATCAAAGAGGTGATTTACATCGAATATTCGCGCAATTTTGCGATATGGTTCACCCTCATTCATCTTTATGCTGATTTTTTCTGCGTTTTTTTTTACACTTCGCCGGACTGAAGCTGAAGTCACCGAGGTATAAATGGAACCCCTTCGCGAAGTCAGAAACCATCTCCTCAATGGCTGGCAATTATCGAAACTGTACACGTTTGAAGTGGCCGCGCGACATCAGTCGTTTGCGATGGCCGCAGACGAACTGTCGCTGAGTCCCAGCGCTATCAGCCACCGCATTAACCAACTGGAAGAGGAGTTGGGGATCCAGCTTTTCGTCCGTTCGCACCGCAAAGTGGAACTTACCCATGAAGGTAAGCGGGTGTTCTGGGCGCTGAAATCGTCGCTGGATACGCTGAACCAGGAGATCCTCGATATCAAAAATCAGGAACTCTCCGGGACGTTGACCGTCTATTCTCGCCCGTCTATCGCGCAGTGCTGGCTGGTGCCTGCGCTGGGTGACTTTACCCGCCGCTATCCATCAATCTCGCTCACGATCTTAACCGGCAACGACAACGTAAACCTGCAGCGCGCCGGGGTCGATCTGGCACTCTACTTTGACGATGCGCCATCTGCCCAACTGGAACATCACTTTTTAATGGATGAAGCGATTCTCCCCGTTTGTAGCCCGGATTATGCCCGGCGTTTTGATTTAATGGGCTCGCTGGTGAATTTGCCGCACTGCACGCTGCTGCATGACCGTCAGGCCTGGAGCAATGATTCAGGAACCGATGAATGGCATAGTTGGGCACAACATTTTTCAGTGAATTTGCCGACATCGTCAGGAATTGGCTTCGATCGTTCTGATTTAGCGGTGATTGCCGCCATGAACCATATCGGCGTGGCGATGGGGCGTAAACGGCTGGTACAGAAGCGGCTCGAAAGCGGTGAGCTGGTCGCCCCGTTTGGTGAGATGGCGTTGACCTGTCATCAGCATTACTACATGACGACGTTACCCGGCAGACAATGGCCGAAAATTGATGCCTTTATCACCTGGCTGCGTGAGCAGGCGAAGCCGTTTACCCAAAGCGAAACTGCTACGCGATAACTAAAAAAGCGTGCTAAATACGAGATAGCGCTTGCAACATTACTGAGGGTCATCGTGATTAAACCGCTCGTCTCGCTCTTCGTGTTGGTCAGTTTCGCCCTGGGGGCAGCGCAACCGCCGCTGACGGCAACACATTATGCGCAGCAGCTCGGTGTGGGGATGGACGTCGACTGGGCACGCACGGAACAGGGTATCCGGGAGTTTGACCCGCTGGTGGTGCGGGACTTCCACGCCAAAGGGATTACCCATGTACGCATTCGGGTGGCGGGAGAACCCACCGAGGCGCGGCTTATTCATCTGCGCAAGCTGGTGGAAGCTTGCGAGCAGTATGGCGTCATTCCGGTTATCGCCTACCAGGCCGACGAGTATAAAAATGATCCCAGTGCGAGCAACGAAAAAGAGGTGACCAACTGGTGGGTCGCAGTAGCGCACTATTTCGCTCACCGCGCGCCGCTGCTGGGGTTTGATCTGATTTACGAACCGGCCGGTAAGCTGAATCATAATCTGGCCTCCCTGAACCGGGTGTACGAAAAGACCATTCGCACTATCCATGCTATTGATCCGCAACGGATGATTTTTGTCGCGCCGCGTCTGCGCGCCGCGCCGGAAGAGCTGCCGAATCTACGCCTGCCGCCGCAAAGCCAGAACTATGTCCTGGCGGAATGGCATATCTTCCCGTGGGGACCGGTGAAAAATAACGGTAAATACCCCTGGACGTCGGGGACGGCGACAGAGAAAGCGGCGATTCGCGCGCGCATCGCTAGCGCGGTGCACTGGCAACAAAAAAGCGGGCATGTCAGCTGGGTTGGCGGTTGGGCCACGGGAGAAACCAGTAAGAATCCCCCGTCCTCTTCACAGCTGGCCTTTGCCACGTTTATGGCCTGCGAGTTGAAGAAAGCGAAAATTCCCTATGCGATCAACGCCGATACGCAATTTTACGACGGGGAAGAGGGGGCATGGCGGCCCGCGCTCGAACCGCTGTTACTGGCGATGATTGCGCCGGACTGCGAAACGCCCGGCCACACGGTCATTAAATCGCCTGTCCCTGGTGTGAAAAACGCGCCGCCAGCGGTAGCCAGCACAGTAAAATCAGCAGCCCCATAAGCGTCATCAGCAGGCCGAGGCTGCCCTGCCCGGTTTGTGGCAGCATCGCGGAAAGCCACGCCAGTACGCCGGAGCCAATGTTTTGCAGGCCGCCTACCAGCGCACCTGCTGTACCGGCGAGGAACGGGAACGGCTCCATTGCGCCGCTGGTTGCCAGCGGGAACAGCATCCCGGCACCGAAGAAGAACAGCGCGGCGGGGATCAGCAGCGTCCAGACATTCATCACGCCAAACCAACCGGGAATCCACATCATCAGCCCGGCCAGCAGACAACTCACCACCGACTGCCACATTAGCGTGGAGAAGCGCTTATTCGGGCGACCGGCAAACCATGCGCCGAAAAACGCCGCCGGAATCGGCAGGATAAACAGGATGCTCACCACCATACTGCTCAGCCCTAACACTGCGCCCATCAGCACGCCGGAGCACGCTTCGAACACCGCGATCCCTGCCAGTCCGCCAATCAGCATCAGCAGATAGCAGTTAAACGCGCTGTGACCAAACAAGGTTTTATAGCTGGCAATCAGCCGCGTGCGCGGCGCGCCGGTAGGACGCGTTTCCGGCATCCAGCGCGCCATGCTGAAAGTGACGCCCGCACAGAGCACGAGCAGGAAAACGTAACAGGCGCGCCAGTTCCACATTGTATCCAGCAGCCCGCCAATCAGCGGGGCCAGCAGCGGACTGACCAGGATGCCCATATTCAACATGCTGTTGGCGTGGCGCAGCTGTGTGCCTTCGTACAGATCGCGCGGTAAGGTTCGAGCCATTACCCCGCCGACGCCGGTCCCCATTCCCTGCAACGCACTGGCGGCGATCAGCACCGTCAGGCTGTGAGTCGTAATCGCGACCAGCGTGGCAAGCATAAAAATCGACATCCCGACGAGGATCACCGGGCGGCGTCCGACGCGTTCGGACTGAGGGCCATAAAACAGTTGCGATACGCCATAGGTCAGCAGATAAGCTGCCATCACGCTTTGCACGGCCCCTTCGCGAACGTTAAGCTCGCGTGCCATATCAGCAATGGCAGGGATATAAATGGTTTGTGCCATCTGACCCACAGCCACAAGTAATACCAACATCAACAACAAATTGACGTTTCTCTGCCTTTTCATTTCGCTGAATACTTTTCAAAAAGAGAAAAAATAAGAATAAGGTGCTACGCATTCCCATAAATGCGAGTGAAATCTACCACACTAAAAAAAGAAGGCCAGATGGTGAGCGGGAATGGAAAAGGAGTGAACGGCAGGATATGTAAACAAAAAGCGGCAACAAATGTTGCCGAGTTTGAGTTCTAGGACAGGCGTAACAGAATGGCGCCAGCGGCAATTCCGCCAGCAGCCACCAGGCGCAACCCCACCACTCGTTCCTTCAACAGCAGCCAGGCAATCAGCGCGCCGAACAGGATTGAGGTTTCACGCAGTGCAGCGACGACAGCCAGCGGCGCGAGAGTCATTGCCCAGAGTGCCAGTCCGTAAGAGCCCATGGTGGCAATGCCGCCAAAAATCCCCTTCTTCCAGTGCTGCGTCAGATAGCGCAATGCCTCACGGCGACGGGCCATCATCGCCCATCCCAGCAGGCAGGAACCGTTCAAAAAGAAGGTCCAGAGCGTGTATCCCAGCGCGGTTTCCGAGAGCCTGACGCCGGTGCCGTCGACCAGCGTATATCCGGCGATGAAACAGGCGTTAATCAGGGCGAGCACAATACCTTGCTGCGAACGAGTCCGACCGTTAAAGGCCATGCCGAGGATGGCGGCGCAGATCACCGCGATACCCGTCCAGGCCAGGGCGGACAGGCTGTCGCCAAGAAAAAGTACGCTGATGATGGCCACCAGTAGCGGCGCCGTCCCGCGCATCAGCGGATAGGTCTGACTCATATCGGAAACGGTATACGTTCTGGCGACCAGTACGGTGTAGACCACCTGTAATGCGGTCGAGGCCGCTAAAAACGGGATGCTGGCGGTTGAGGGTGGTGGCGCAAAGGGCAGGCACAGGAGCGCCATAATGGCGGCGGAACCGCTGACGCTGATGGCGGCGTAGAGTTTGTCGTTCCCGGCTTTCACAATGGCGTTCCAGCTGGCGTGCAGCAGTGCGGCGAACAGCAAAATGCAGAAAACAGTAAGGGTCATAGCGCAGACGTCATCAGGGAATGTCATAAAAACGTAACATATCATCACCGCATAAGCATCTGCGATGTAAAAGGGGAGCGGTTGCCCGCTCCCCTTTAGTGCGACTTGAATCTGAATTACTTCAGGTATTTCAGAACAGCATCAAGCAGTTGCATGGCTGCAACAATGAGTTTCAGGATAAGAATAGCGATATCCACGAGGCTCATACGCGTCTCCTTTAGCAAAGGAGCACGGTGCTGACGTGCCTTTCCGCCGCCTGTTATCAGCACCTTTGTTGACATAACACAGTGTGCTCACCGGGGGGGTTAAGGCGCTGACGGCACCACCCGTTTCAGCCAGGACTTTGTTGCGCCGGTTTACGATGCGGCCCCACCTGACACACTGCGTACGGAGATATTATAGATAAATACTGTATGAATGAACAGGTATTTGTGGACAGTACCGAACTTCTGATCCATACTCAAAAGTGTCAAAATCCGTGCCGAAATTGCGTGTTCTTCGCAGAACGCGTATACTTTTGCTGTTGACATAACACAGTGTGCTTTGCGGCAACCAACCGCATCCCGCTGAAAAAACCTCGCTCCGGCGGGGTTTTTTGTTTTCAGGGGTTTTTATTAGCGAAACGTGATCGTCGACGCATTTTTACGCAGATGAAAATTTTTCCGTTGTCAGGTTATGAAAGCTGTGCTTGTATAAATCCTGTTAATCATTAAACAGACAAGGTCCCTAATGAACCCTTCCATGCTGACTGCGACCCTACTAAACACTGCGCCATCTCGCGCAGCGGTCGTCGTGCGTGTGGTGGTGGTCGTCGGCAATGCGCCGTAGGGTCCGGAACAACACACGATTCCAAAACCCCGCCGGCGCAAACCGGGCGGGGTTTTTCGTTTAAGAGACCTGTCCGGAGCGTCGGCCCAGAACAAAAGGACTGGAGCATGGCAAGTTCGGGCACAACATCAACATCCCAGCATACGCGTTTTACGGGCGCTGAATTCATCGTTCATTTTCTGGAACGTCAGGGCATTAAGATTGTCACTGGGATTCCCGGTGGATCGATTCTCCCCGTCTATGATGCCTTAAGTCAGAGCACGCAAATCCGCCATATTCTGGCGCGCCACGAGCAGGGAGCGGGGTTCATTGCGCAGGGCATGGCGCGCACCGACGGCAAACCGGCGGTGTGCATGGCCTGTAGCGGGCCGGGCGCGACCAATCTGGTGACCGCTATCGCCGATGCGCGCCTGGATTCTATCCCTATGGTGTGTATCACCGGGCAGGTTCCGGCCTCCATGATCGGCACCGACGCCTTCCAGGAAGTGGACACCTACGGCATCTCTATCCCCATCACAAAACATAACTATCTGGTCAGACATATCGATGAACTCCCGCAGGTGATGAGCGACGCATTTCGTCTTGCTCAGTCCGGACGTCCTGGCCCGGTGTGGATAGACATACCTAAGGATATCCAGATGGCGGTCCTCGAGATTGACGAGATGCCAGAACCGGCACAGAAAATGGCGACGCCGGAATTCAGTGCAGACAGCATTCGTGACGCAGCCGCAATGATTAACGCTGCACAGCGCCCGGTGTTGTACCTCGGTGGCGGGGTGATTAATGCGCCACAGCGGGTGCGTGAACTGGCGGAAAAGGCGCAGTTGCCGACCACCATGACGTTGATGGCGCTGGGAATGCTGCCGAAAGCGCATCCGTTGTCGTTAGGCATGTTAGGGATGCACGGCGCACGCAGCACCAACTTCATCCTGCAAGAGGCGGATCTGCTGATCGTGCTGGGCGCGCGTTTTGATGACCGGGCGATAGGCAAAACCGAGCAGTTCTGCCCGAACGCCAAAATTATCCACGTCGATATCGACCGCGCGGAGCTGGGTAAAATCAAGCAGCCGCACATCGCGATTCAGGCGGATGTGGATGACGTGCTGGCGCAACTGATTCCACAAATTGAGGCGAAACCGCGCGCAGAGTGGCACCAGTTGGTCAGCGATTTGCAACGTGAATTTCCGTGTACCATTCCACAGGAAAGCGACCCACTCAGTCATTATGGTCTGATCAACGCCGTGGCGGCCTGTGTGGACGACAACGCGATTATCACTACCGACGTGGGCCAGCATCAGATGTGGGCGGCGCAGGCCTATCCGCTGAACCGTCCACGCCAGTGGCTGACCTCTGGCGGGCTGGGCACCATGGGATTTGGTCTGCCGGCGGCAATTGGCGCGGCGCTGGCGAACCCGGATAAGAAAGTACTGTGCTTCTCCGGCGATGGCAGTCTGATGATGAACATTCAGGAGATGGCGACCGCCAGCGAAAACCAACTGGATGTGAAAATCATCCTGATGAATAACGAAGCGCTGGGGCTGGTGCATCAACAGCAGAGTCTGTTTTACAAGCAGGGCGTTTTTGCGGCGACCTATCCGGGAACCATCAACTTCATGCAGATTGCGGCCGGATTTGGTTTGCATACCTGCGATCTGAATAACGAAGCGGACCCGCAGGCGGCATTGCAGGAGATCATCAGTCGGCCGGGACCGGCGCTGATCCATGTCCGCATTGATGCGGAAGAAAAAGTGTATCCAATGGTACCGCCAGGCGCGGCAAATACAGAGATGGTGGGGGAATAAGCCATGCAGAAACAATCACATGAGAACGTCATTCTGGAACTCACCGTCCGCAACCACCCAGGCGTTATGACCCACGTCTGCGGACTCTTTGCCCGCCGTGCATTTAACGTCGAGGGCATCCTCTGTCTGCCGATTCAGAGTAGCGACCAGAGCCGCATCTGGCTTCTGGTCAACGACGATCAGCGTCTGGAGCAGATGATTAGCCAAATCGATAAGCTGGAAGATGTGGTGAAAGTGGTACGTAATCAGTCAGACCCGACGATGTTCAACAAAATTGCCGTGTTCTTTGAGTAAATTAATCGCCGTCTGAATCAGGGGTAATCACGTTGACAGAACCGTTCCGGCAGTGGGTGGCGTAATCTGCCGGTAACGGACGATCGCATATCAGGACATCAAAGGTGGAAAGCGGGCCGATGCTGGCGGGAGCGACCTCATCGAACAGGGCGTAACGCGTCAGTAAAATTTTACGTAGTCCGCGCTCCATCGCTTTACGCTTAGTGGCAAGGTCGTCCGGGTTAAACCAACTGACGCCGAAGTGCTCGTGTACGCCGCTGGCGGAGATAAAGACTTTCCGCGGATTCAGTGAATCCAGTGGTGACGGGTTATTGGCATCGTAGAACGCATCGCTCTTCGCCCGATAGGTTCCCCCGCAGAGGATCGCTGTGGCGTTGGGTTTTTCATTGAGCGCGATAAAAACCTGGTGCGAGTAGCAGATCCCGGTAAAGGTGATCTCGTCCGGGATCATGCTGATCACCAACGGCATCTCCGGACCATTATCAAAAAAGATCAGATCGTTTTCGCTCACCAGACCGGCCGCCAGGATCGCGACAGGCAAATCGTCGCGATGATGGGTTTTAACCGCAGGCAGCGGGGCGTGAGAGGACGCGGCAGGTTTATTCACCATGACGATATAGCCGCCGAGCAGCGTCAGGGGTAACGGTTCGTCATCCTGACTAAGGTCGCGGCGGATGGTCATCACGGAAACCTCCAGCATCCGCGCGGCGTCTTTCAGATGGATGCGGTCGGTCTTCTTCAACAGTTCCATCAGACGTCGAATACGTTCTTTTTGCTTGGTTTCCATTCACCTTCTCCGCGATTCATGTTGCGTATGTTCCATCAGTAACATTTTTGTGTCCACTGGAACATTATGTTGCTGCATTACTATACGTCCGGCAGGCAGGAATTAAAAGCGCGTTCGTTCGCGTTTCTTTGATTATAACTAGTTTAATTTCAGTTAATTGTAACTATTGATGGATGGGGAAGGGTGATTGCATGTGCATAATGCGCCTAATAAATAAACAGTGAAATGATCTTCCAATCGCGATCGTAGTCACAAATGATACGGAAGTAACATGATAATGTTATTTTAATATCATTGTTGTGTGATTGTTTCTGAGAGGTAGTAAAATGGATATCGCGGTTATTGGCTCTAACATGGTGGATCTCATCACCTACACCAATCAGATGCCCAAAGAAGGGGAAACCCTGGAAGCGCCAGCGTTTAAAATCGGCTGCGGTGGTAAAGGTGCGAATCAAGCTGTTGCTGCGGCGAAACTCAATTCGAAAGTGCTGATGCTGACCAAAGTCGGTGACGATATCTTTGCGGATAACACGATTCGCAATCTCGAATCCTGGGGCATCAACACCACCTATGTCGAAAAAGTCCCGTGCACCAGTAGCGGCGTGGCGCCGATTTTTGTGAATGCGAACTCCAGTAACAGCATTCTTATTATTAAAGGGGCGAACAAATTCCTCTCTCCGGAAGATATCGATCGCGCAGCGGAAGATTTAAAAAAATGTCAGCTTATTGTCTTGCAACTGGAAGTTCAGCTGGAGACGGTTTATCACGCTATTGAATTTGGCAAAAAGCATGGTATTGAAGTGTTATTAAATCCCGCTCCGGCATTGCGGGAATTAGATATGTCGTACGCCTGTAAATGTGATTTCTTTGTACCGAATGAAACCGAGCTGGAAATATTAACCGGCATGTCGGTGGACTCGTATGATCATATTCGTGCCGCCGCCCGATCCCTGGTGGATAAAGGGTTAAACAATATTATTGTCACCATGGGCGAAAAAGGTGCGTTATGGATGACGCGTGACCAGGAAGTTCATGTTCCGGCGTTTCGCGTTAATGCTGTTGATACCAGTGGCGCAGGCGATGCTTTTATCGGTTGCTTTGCCCATTACTATGTCCAGAGCGGAGATGTCGAAGCCGCGATGAAGAAAGCCGTCCTTTTCGCAGCGTTTAGCGTTACCGGGAAAGGCACACAATCCTCTTATCCGAGTATCGAACAATTTAATGAATTTCTTACCCTAAACGAATAATACTCCTGCACTGTAAAAGGTAGCACTATGAACGATAAAAACATCATTCAGATGCCCGATGGATATCTGAATAAGACCCCTCTGTTCCAGTTTATTTTGTTATCCTGTTTATTCCCGTTATGGGGATGCGCAGCCGCATTAAATGATATTTTGATTACGCAATTCAAAAGCGTATTTTCACTCAGCAACTTTGCCTCAGCATTAGTTCAGAGCGCCTTTTATGGCGGTTATTTTTTAATTGCGATCCCGGCATCCCTGGTGATTAAAAAGACCAGTTATAAAGTAGCGATATTAATCGGCCTGACGCTGTATATCGTCGGCTGTACGCTCTTTTTCCCGGCCTCACACATGGCCACTTACACCATGTTCCTTGCGGCGATCTTCGCGATTGCCATTGGTCTGAGCTTCCTGGAAACCGCGGCGAACACCTACAGTTCGATGATCGGTCCAAAAGCCTACGCCACCTTACGATTGAATATCAGTCAGACTTTCTATCCGATTGGCGCGGCGTCCGGCATTTTGCTGGGTAAATATCTGGTCTTTTCCGAAGGCGACAGTCTGGAAAAACAGATGGCGGGGATGAATG
The DNA here is from genome assembly GCF_002934585.1 of Citrobacter sp. CFNIH10. Lineage (NCBI taxonomy): Bacteria > Pseudomonadati > Pseudomonadota > Gammaproteobacteria > Enterobacterales > Enterobacteriaceae > Citrobacter > Citrobacter sp. CFNIH10. Next base: position 1,265,223 of record NZ_CP026216.1, on the reverse strand, counting down.
CCGAGCAGATCCATAACTTTAAAGTGTTGATGCTGGAAAACACCCTTGAGCCGTATAAGTACATGATTATGGTTCTGGTGGTGGTGATGGTACTGTTCCTGCTGACCCGCTTCCCGACCTGCAAAGTAGCGCAAACCGCCAACCATAAACGCCCGTCAGCGATGGACACATTGCGCTATCTGGCGAGCAATGCCCGTTTCCGCCGCGGTATTGTGGCGCAGTTTCTGTACGTGGGAATGCAGGTTGCCGTGTGGTCATTCACCATCCGTCTGGCGCTGGAGTTGGGCGATATCAACGAGCGTGATGCTTCTAACTTCATGGTCTATAGCTTTGCCTGCTTCTTTATCGGTAAGTTTATCGCCAACATCCTGATGACCCGTTTTAATCCGGAAAAGGTGCTGATCCTTTACTCCATTATCGGCGCGCTGTTCCTTGCCTATGTTTCGCTGGCTCCGAGCTTTAGCGCGGTATACGTCGCGGTACTGGTGAGCATTCTGTTTGGACCTTGCTGGGCGACCATCTATGCCGGTACGCTGGATACGGTCGATAACGAACATACTGAAATGGCGGGTGCGGTGATTGTGATGGCCATCGTTGGCGCCGCCGTGGTTCCGGCGATTCAGGGTTATGTGGCGGATATGTTCCACTCGCTACAACTCTCGTTCCTCGTCTCCATGCTGTGCTTCGTTTACGTAGGGGTTTACTTCTGGCGTGAAAGCAAAGTGCGCAGCCTGGCTGAAGCGACTGCATCCTGAGGAGAACGATGATGACAACACGTATTACTCTGTGGCGGACGCTCTTTGGTGAACATCCTCAAGTCCTGCTGGAGAACTGTGATTTCACGGTCACTGCCTTTCGTTATGCCAGCGGTGTGGAAGGGCTGAAGGTGCAGAACAGTCGTGGTCATCTGGTGATTCTGCCCTGGATGGGGCAGATGATCTGGGATGCCCGGTTTGATGGTCACGATCTGACCATGCGCAACATGTTCCGCCAGCCGAAACCCGCAACGGAAGTCGTGGCGACCTATGGCTGTTTTGCCTTCCATTCCGGCCTGCTGGCCAATGGCTGCCCGTCGCCGGAAGATACGCACCCGTTGCACGGTGAAATGGCCTGCGCCGCGATGGACGAGGCCTGGCTGGAACTGGACGGCGACAGTCTGCGCGTGACCGGACGCTACGAGTATGTGATGGGATTCGGTCATCATTATCAGGCGCAGCCTGCGGTGGTGATGCATAAAGCGAGCGCGCTGTTTGATATTCAGATGGCCGTCACTAACCTCGCATCCGTCGCGATGCCGTTACAGTACATGTGCCACATGAACTATGCGTACGTACCGGAAGCCACTTTCAGCCAGAATATCCCGGATGAGGCGCTGCGGCTTCGCGAATCGGTCCCGGCGCATGTGAAACCCACCGCACAGTGGCTGGCGTTTAATCAGCGGATCTTACAAGGCGACGCGTCGCTGGCCGCGCTCAATGAACCTGACTTTTACGATCCGGAAATCGTCTTCTTTGCCGACAAACTGGACAGGTATACGGATAAACCCGAATTCCGCATGATCGCCCCGGATGGCACCACGTTTGTCACCCGTTTCGCCAGTTCGGAACTCAACTATGTCACCCGCTGGATCCTGTATAACGGCGATCAGCAGGTCGCAGCATTCGCCCTGCCCGCCACCTGCCGTCCGGAAGGCTTTCTCGCCGCCCAGCGAAATGGCTCATTACTTGACGTGCCGCCGCAGCAAACGCGGAGTTTTACGGTCACCACGGGTATCGCCTGATCGCTCAAGGCTTGAACAGCAACGCGCTTATCGTTAAGGTAAGCGCGTTTTTTTACCCGCCAGGACAGAGCCATGATTACCGTTGCCCTTATAGACGACCACCTTATCGTTCGCTCCGGCTTTGCCCAATTGCTTGGGCTGGAGGCCGATTTACAGGTGGTCGCCGAGTTTGGCTCGGGGCGTGAGGCGCTGGCGGGATTGCCGGGACGCGGTGTTCAGGTGTGTATTTGCGACATCTCGATGCCGGATATCTCCGGTCTGGAGCTGTTGAGCCAGTTGCCAAAAGGGATGGCGACCATCATGCTCTCGGTACACGACAGCCCGGCGCTGGTGGAACAGGCTCTGAACGCCGGGGCGCGCGGCTTTCTCTCCAAACGCTGCAGCCCGGATGAACTGATTGCCGCAGTACATACCGTGGCTACCGGCGGCTGTTATTTGACGCCAGAAATCGCCGTCAAACTGGCGGCTGGCCGCCAGGATCCGCTGACCCGGCGCGAGCGCCAGGTGGCGGAAAAACTGGCGCAGGGGATGGCGGTAAAAGAGATTGCTGTCGAGCTGGGGCTATCGCCGAAAACGGTGCACGTCCATCGCGCAAACCTGATGGAAAAACTGGGCGTCAGCAATGACGTTGAGCTGGCGCGGCGCATGTTTGACGGCTGGCAATGAAAACCCTGTTGTCACGGTTTATCACCGTTCTCGCCTGTTTTTTTATTTTCTCTGCCGCCTGGTTTTGTCTGTGGAGCATCAGCCTGCATCTGGTTGAGCGTCCGGAACTGGCGGTACTGCTGTTCCCGTTTGGTTTGCGCCTGGGGCTGATGCTGCAATGTCCACGCGGCTATTGGCCGGTATTGCTGGGCGCGGAATGGCTGTTGACCTTCTGGCTGGCGCAGGAAGTGGCGCTGGAGCATCTTCCCCTTTTGCTGATTGGCGGCCTGCTGACGCTGCTGCCCGTGGCGCTGATCTCCCGTTATCGCCATCAGCGTGACTGGCGAACGCTGCTGCTTCAGGGCGCGGCGTTGACGGCGGCAGCGCTGTTGCAGTCGCTGCCCTGGCTGGGACAGGGGGAAGAAGCGTGGAATGCGCTGCTGCTGACCCTGACCGGCGGACTGACGCTGGCACCGATCTGCCTGGTGTTCTGGCACTATCTGACCAGTACGACCTGGCTGCCGCTGGGTCCGGCGCTGGTGTCGCAACCGGTGAACTGGCGCGGTCGGCACCTGATCTGGTATCTGCTGCTGTTTAGCGTCAGTCTGTGGCTCCAGTTGGGATTACCCGCAGAGCTTTCGCGATTTACCCCCTTCTGTCTGGCGCTGCCGATTATTGCGCTGGCCTGGCATTACGGCTGGCAGGGGGCACTGATCGCAACCCTGATGAACGCTATCGCGCTGATTGCCAGCCAGACCTGGCACGATCACCCCGTAGATTTATTGCTCTCCCTGTTGGCGCAAAGCCTGACCGGACTGCTGCTTGGCGCGGGTATTCAGCGTCTGCGCGAGCTGAACCAGTCGCTGCAAAACGAACTGGCGCGCAATCACCGGCTGGCGGAGCGCCTGCTGGAAACGGAAGAGAGCGTACGCCGCGACGTGGCGCGTGAGTTGCACGATGATATCGGCCAGACCATCACCGCGATCCGTACTCAGGCCGGAATCGTGCAGCGGCTGGCGGTTGAAAACGGCGGCGTGAAGCAGAGCGGACAGCTTATCGAACAGCTTTCGCTGGGCGTCTATGATTCTGTGCGCCGCCTGCTGGGACGCCTGCGTCCGCGCCAGTTGGATGATTTAACGCTGGAACAGGCGATCCGCTCGTTGATGCGGGAAATGGAGCTGGAAAGTCGCGGCATCGTCAGCCATCTCGACTGGCGGATCGACGAGACGGCGCTCAGCGAGGGTTTGCGGGTGACGCTGTTTCGCGTCTGTCAGGAAGGGCTGAACAATATAGTGAAACATGCCAACGCCAGCGCGGTGACGCTGCAGGGCTGGCAGCAGGACGAGCGGCTGATGCTGGTGATTGAGGATGACGGCAGCGGTCTGCCGCCGGGCTCCGGTCAGCAGGGTTTTGGCCTGACCGGGATGCGCGAGCGCGTTACGGCGCTCGGCGGTTCGCTGACGATTTCCTGCACGCACGGTACGCGAGTCAGCGTCTCGCTACCCCTGCGTTACGTTTGAGGAGCGGCAATGCTAACCTTTTTTAACGCCCCGGCGAATGCGCCGCAGTTAACGGACAAGCGCGAGATCGACGATCTTTATCGCTACTGGCGTCGCCATATTCTGCTGACCATCTGGCTGGGCTACGCCCTGTTCTATTTCACGCGGAAAAGTTTTAACGCCGCCGTCCCGGACATTCTCGCCAACGGCGTGTTAACCCGCAGCGATATCGGCCTGCTGGCGACGCTGTTTTACATCACCTATGGCGTGTCGAAATTCGTTTCCGGCATCGTCAGCGATCGTTCTAACGCCCGCTATTTTATGGGGATAGGGCTGATTGCCACCGGCATCGTCAATATTCTGTTTGGTTTTTCCACTTCGCTCTGGGCGTTTGCCCTGCTGTGGGCGCTGAACGCTTTCTTCCAGGGATGGGGCGCGCCGGTGTGCGCACGTCTGCTGACAGCATGGTATTCGCGCAACGAGCGCGGCGGCTGGTGGGCTATCTGGAATACCGCCCACAACGTTGGCGGTGCGTTGATTCCGATCGTCATGGCTGCTGCGGCACTGCATTATGGCTGGCGTGCCGGGATGATGATGGCCGGGATGCTGGCGATCGTCGTCGGAATTTTTCTTTGCTGGCGACTGCGCGACCGTCCGCAGGCCGTGGGGCTGCCACCGGTGGGCGACTGGCAGCACGATGCCCTGGAAATTGCTCAGCAACAGGAGGGCGCGGGACTGACCCGTAAAGAGATCCTCACGAAATACGTGCTGCTCAACCCTTATATCTGGCTGCTATCACTCTGTTATGTGCTGGTGTACGTGGTGCGCGCCGCCATCAACGACTGGGGCAATCTGTATATGTCCGAGACGCTGGGCGTCGATCTGGTGTCCGCCAACATGGCGGTGACGATGTTCGAGCTGGGCGGATTTATCGGCGCGCTGGTGGCGGGCTGGGGGTCAGACAAACTGTTCAACGGCAATCGCGGGCCGATGAACCTGATTTTTGCCGCCGGAATTTTGCTTTCGGTGGGTTCACTGTGGCTGATGCCGTTTGCCAGTTATGTAATGCAGGCGGCCTGCTTCTTCACCACCGGATTCTTTGTCTTTGGCCCGCAGATGCTGATCGGTATGGCGGCGGCGGAGTGTTCGCACAAAGAGGCGGCAGGGGCGGCAACCGGATTTGTTGGGCTGTTTGCTTATCTCGGTGCATCGCTTTCCGGCTGGCCGCTGGCGCAGGTACTGGAAACCTGGCACTGGACCGGTTTCTTCGTGGTCATCGCTATCGCTGCCGGGATCTCCGCCCTGCTGTTACTGCCATTCCTCAACGCCCAGGCTCCACGTGAGGCCAGCGAAGCGTGATGCAGTTCACTTTTTTACCGCGAGTGGGGCAAAACTAAGAAATTTTCCCGGTTTCGCCTGGACGCTGTCTCAGGCATGTCTCCCGACTGATTTTTACAATGCCTGCCATTCGCAGGTATAAAAATTAGCCCGGGAGTGTCCTATGCTGGCCTTTCTAAACCAGGTGCGTAAACCGACCCTGGATCTGCCGCTCGATGTGCGGCGCAAGATGTGGTTCAAACCGTTCATGCAGTCTTATCTGGTGGTCTTCATCGGCTACCTGACTATGTATTTGATCCGCAAGAACTTTAACATAGCCCAGAACGATATGATTTCCACCTACGGGTTGAGCATGACGCAACTGGGGATGATTGGTCTGGGGTTCTCCATCACCTACGGCGTAGGTAAAACGCTGGTTTCCTATTATGCGGACGGCAAAAACACCAAGCAGTTCCTGCCGTTTATGCTGATCCTCTCTGCAATTTGTATGCTCGGCTTCAGCGCCAGCATGGGAACGGGTTCCGTAAGCCTGTTCCTGATGATCGCCTTCTATGCCCTGAGTGGTTTCTTCCAGAGCACCGGCGGCTCGTGCAGCTATTCCACTATCACCAAATGGACGCCTCGCCGTAAGCGCGGCACTTTCCTCGGCTTCTGGAATATCTCTCATAACCTTGGCGGCGCAGGTGCGGCAGGCGTGGCGCTGTTCGGTGCGAACGTGCTGTTCGACGGACACGTGATTGGGATGTTTATCTTCCCGTCGATTATCGCTCTGATTGTTGGCTTTATCGGTCTGCGCTTTGGTAGCGACTCGCCGGAATCGTATGGTCTCGGTAAAGCTGAAGAACTGTTCGGCGAAGAGATCAGTGAAGAGGATAAAGAGACCGAAGAAAATGACATGACCAAATGGCAGATCTTCGTTGAATACGTGCTGAAAAACAAAGTGATCTGGCTGCTCTGTTTCTCGAACATCTTCCTGTACGTGGTGCGTATCGGCATCGATCAGTGGTCTACCGTGTACGCTTTCCAGGAGCTGAAACTGTCCAAAGAGGTGGCAATTCAGGGCTTTACCTTGTTTGAGGTGGGGGCGCTGGTCGGTACGCTGCTGTGGGGTTGGCTCTCGGATCTGGCGAACGGTCGCCGTGCGCTGGTGGCCTGCGTGGCGCTGGCGCTGATCATCGCGACGCTTGGCGTGTACCAACATGCCAGCAACCAGTATGTCTATCTCGCGTCACTGTTTGCGCTCGGCTTCCTAGTGTTTGGCCCGCAACTGTTGATTGGCGTGGCGGCGGTGGGTTTTGTTCCGAAAAAAGCCATTGGCGCGGCGGACGGTATCAAGGGTACCTTTGCGTACTTGATCGGCGATAGCTTTGCCAAGTTAGGTCTGGGGATGATTGCCGACGGTACGCCAGTGTTTGGTTTGACCGGCTGGGCGGGTACCTTCGCTGCGCTGGACGCCGCCGCTATCGGCTGTATCTGCCTGATGGCGATGGTTGCGGTTATGGAAGAGCGCAAAATACGCCGGGAAAGAAAAATTCAGCAGTTAAGAACCGCTTAAGTGTGTAATTGGTAACATTTTGCCCAGCCTGCGCGCTGGGCTTTTTTCCTCCCGCCTAAACGTTTTCCGAATCCGGGCAATATTTCTCTCCCCTCGCAGTTTTCCCCCATGATGCCAGCTTAAGGTAATCCTTCTGATTTATATGCAAAAAGGGTTTAAGCATGAGTGGAAAACCGGCGGCGCGTCAGGGCGACGGCACCATGAAGGGTGGCCCGATAATCCAGGGCTCTGCGGGTGTGATGATTGGCGCACCTACCGGCGTGGCCTGCTCGGTCTGCCCGGGAGGGATGACTTCCGGTAACCCGGTCAATCCGTTGCTGGGTGCAAAGGTGCAGCCCGGCGAAACCGATTTCGCCCTGCCGGGTCCGTTGCCGTTTGTGCTCTCGAGGACTTACAACAGCTACCGGACGAAAACGCCTGCACCGGTGGGTATTTTTGGCCCCGGCTGGAAAGCGCCCTTCGATATCCGCTTACAAATCCACGATAACGAACTGATCATTAACGATAACGGCGGCAGAAGCATCCACTTTGAGCCGCTGTTTCCCGGTGAAACGGCCTTCAGCCGCAGCGAATCGCTCTGGCTGGCGCGGGGCGGCGTGCCGGCGCTGCATGAAAGCAATCCGCTGCACACACTGTGGCAGTCGTTGCCGGAAGACATTCGCACCAGTCCACACGTGTATCTGGCAACCAACAGCGTTCAGGGACCGTGGTGGATCCTGGGCTGGTCTGCGCGCGTACCGGGAGCGGAGGAACCCTTACCTGCCCCGCTGCCGCCGTACCGGACGCTGACGGCTCTGGTGGACAATTTAGGGCGGAGAATGGTCTTCCATCGTGCCGCTACCGGTGATGCAACCGGGGAAATCACCGCCGTGACGGACGGTGCAGGCCGCCGCTTCCGGCTGGTGCTGACTACGCAGGCGCAGCGGGCAGCACAGTACCGGAAGCAGGTAACCGCCAGTGGCACAAAACCCCTTCCCTTCCCGGATGCTCTGCCCGCCACCGCGTACGGCACGGACAACGGCCTTCGTCTGGCAGAAGTATGGCTGATCCACGACCCGGAATACCCGGACACTCTGCCCGCCGCGCCGCTGGCGCGATACGACTATTCCCCGCGTGGCGAACTGGCAACGGTATACGACCGCAGCGGCACGGCAGTACGCCATTTTACGTATGACCCGCCGCATCCGGGACGCATGGTGGCACACCGTTATGCGGGCAGACCAGAGATACGCTATCGCTATGACATCGCCGGGCGGGTAACGGAACAGCGTAACCCGGAAGGCTTAAGCTATACCTACTCGTATGAACAGAACCGCGTCATTATCACCGACAGCCTGAACCGCCGCGAGGTGCTGCACACCGAAGGCGAAGGCGGGCTGAAGCGGGTGGTCAGACAGGAACGCTCCGATGGCAGCGCCATTCACAGTGAATACGACCCGGCAGGGAGACTTATTGCGCAGACCGATGCGGCGGGCCGTAAGACGGAATACCGCCTGAGTCCCGGCTCCGGCCAGTTAAAAGAAATCATCGCGCCAGACGGCAGGCGTACTGAATTTTATTACAACAGCCAGCGCCAGTTGACGGACACCGTATACCCGGACGGCCTGCAAAACCGGCAGGAATACGACGTTCAGGGCAGACTCACCGCCGACACCCTGCGCGACGGCAGCACCACCCGCTGGTTTTATGACAACCCGCACAGCGAATACCCGTCTGCCAGCGAAGACGCCACCGGCAGCCGGAAACAGATGACGTGGAGCCGCTACGGGCAGTTGCTCACCTTCACCGACTGCTCCGGCTACCAGACCCGTTACGAATATGACCGCTTCGGTCAGGCCACTGCCCTTCATCAGGAAGAAGGCCTCAGCCAGTACCGTGCTTACGATGACCGGGGCAGACTGGTCAGCCAGAAAAATGCACAGGGCCACGAAACCCGCTATGAGTACAGCATCGCGGGCGACCTGATGGTCGTGCTCCACCCGGACGGCAGCAGGCAGACCACAGAGTATGATGCCGCTGGACACCCGGTGAGCACCACCACTGGCGACCTGACACGCCGGGTAGAATACGACGCCGCAGGCCGTGTGACGCAACTGACCAACGAAAACGGCAGCCACACCACTTTCACTTATGATGTGCTGGACCGGCTGGTGCAGGAAGCGGGCTTTGACGGCAGGACGCAGCGTTATCAGTACGGTATTACCGGGCAGCTTATCCGCAGTGAGGACGAAAGCCTTGTCACCCTCTGGCATTACGATGCGTCAGACCGCCTGACATACCGAACGGTGAATGACGAAGAGGCAGAACGCTGGCAGTACAACGAGCGTGGCTGGCTGGCCGAAGTCAGCCATCTCAGCGACGGCCACCGCGTCGCCGTGCAGTATGAGTACGATAAACAGGGACGGATGAACCTTGAACGCCAGACGGTGCAGCATCCCGAAACGGGAGAGCTGCTGTGGCAGCACGAAACCCGGCACGATTACAGCGATAAGGGACTGCCGGACCGCGTGACACCGGACGCCCTTCCCCCGGTGGCGTGGCTGACCTACGGCAGCGGGTATCTGGCCGGCATGAAGCTCGGCGACACGCCGCTTATCGACTTCACCCGCGACCGCCTGCACCGGGAGACGCAGCGCCGCTTCGGCGAATACGACCTGACCACGGCATACACCCCAGGCGGTCAGCTACAGAGCCATCACCTCAGCATTCTTCAGCTTAACCGCGACTACACCTGGAACAGCGGCGGACAGCTGGTCCGCATCCGCGGGCAGCATGAGCAGCGGGATTATCAGTACGGCGACGCCGGGAGGCTCCTCGGTACACATATCACATCGCCCCACCACGACCTGGCGCAGTGGACGTTCACCGACCCGGCGGGCAACCGGACAGCGCAACGGGATAGATACCCGATGCTGCCGGACCATTTCCGGGATAACCGCATCACCCAGGATGTGGAGAATTTTTACCATTATGACGAACACGGCAGGCTGACAGAGAAAGACGAGCGCCGGATACGCCCGCACGGCAGCGTCGTGCATCATTACCGCTATGATAACCAGCACCGGCTGACGCACTACCGCCGGATGCAACAGGGCAACGTGCTGACGGAAAGCCGCTATCTTTACGACCCGCCGGGCCGCCGCGTCAGCAAACGGGTGTGGGCATGTACGGTATTTCACGATGGCTCGTGTTCACAGCCGGCACTGCAGGAAACCGTGTGGTACGCCTGGGATGGCGACCGGCTGACCACCACGCAGACGGACAAAACCCGCATCCAGACGGTGTACCTGCCGGGAAGCTTCACGCCGCTCATCCGTATTGAAACGGCAACCGGAGAACTGACCAGAGCCATCCGCCGCACGCTGGCGGAGAAATTTCAACAGGAAGCAAACGTGACCTTCCCGCCGGAACTGGTGGCGATGGTGGATAATCTGGAAGCAGAGCTACGGCGCGGGGAACTCAGCGAAGCCAGCCGGGCGTGGCTGGCACAGTGCGGCCTGACGCCGGAGCAGATGAAAAATCAGCTGGAGCCGGAATACACGCCGGAACGCAAAATCCACCTGTACCACTGCGACCACCGGGGACTGCCGCTGGCGCTGATTGACGTTAACGGGGCCATTGCATGGCGCGCAGAGTTTGATGAATGGGGGAATGTGCTGCGGGAAGATAACCCGTATAACCTGCAACAGCTCATCCGTCTGCCGGGGCAGCAATATGATAAAGAGACGGGGTTGTACTATAACCGGCACCGGTATTACGACCCAGCACAGGGAAGATATATCACGCAGGACCCGATTGGGTTAGCGGGAGGGTGGAATCTGTATCAATATCCGCTTAACCCGGTCACAAAAATAGATCCATTGGGGCTATTCCAAATGTGTCACAGGGATCTTCTTCTACCCATTCCCTATGCGAGGCATTGTTACGTAAAATTTGATGATGGCTCAACATCAAGTTATGACCCTAAAGGGGTTAATCCCGATCCCGACCCGCATCAAGAAGGTACTGTTTGTACAGAACCCAAACAACCCGCTCTTGATGATTGTATTAAGAAAGCGATGGATCAATGTAAGGGAAAAGATTACAGTTTTACGGAATTCAATTGTTGTCATTGTGCTGAACAAGCAATGAAAGAGTGTGGCACATCAATACCTAAGGGGGCCTGGCCCAACTCTCCAGTAAATCCTGGACCTCAGCCCGGTGAGAATGGATTCACTCCAGACCCAGTGTATAATTCAACGCTGGGGAAATAATGTTATGACTACAAAAAGAATAATCGTTATTGGTATCACAATCATCATAATTAGTAGTGTTTTTTTATGGTTAAGCTCTCTCATTCATAGCTATGTCTATAATAGAATGCACATTAACCGTAATGGTTTATTGACATGCCTTTGGTTATTGAATTCTTTTTCATCATATCTTCTTTATTTTTATAATATCAGAGGAAAATTGCTAATAAGTCTCCTGTATATATTATTTTTGGGCGGTCTAATGACGCTTATGCATTTTATATTTTGGAATGAAACATATGGTGATTTTTCTGGGATTGAAGGATTAAAAGTTATCAGTGGTGTTTATTTTGCTATCAGTACGATAACTATATGTATTGGAGTCGGAGTTGGTTTTATTACCTCCTGCTTAAAAAGAAAATGATATGTTGGAGGATTTGCTTAATGAATATTACCCATCAGGGGGAGGGTAACATCCGATCAATTAGTCGTAGGGATGAAGGATTGTACTATGATTGTTGTTGCTATGATAAACCGTCTTATCGACGATTCATCATTCAGGAATAGAGCCAGCAGTGGCGAAGCGGTATTACGTGCAGAATATGATGAATGGGGGAATATGCTGCGGGAAGATAACCCGGAGAATCTGCAACAGCTCATCCGCCTGCCGGGACAGCAATGGGATAAAGAGACCGGACTGTACTATAACCGGCACCGGTACTACGACCCGTTACAGGGAAGGTATATCACGCAGGACCCGATTGGGTTGGAAGGGGGGAAAAACGCATATTCATATCCACTGAATCCAGTGCAATACGTTGATCCATTAGGGCTTAGTACTATGTTAATAGGTAACGGTCCCGTTCCTGATAATCCTTTTGGGCATGCTGCCGCAGCAAATCGGTATGGATTAATGAGTTCGGGAACTGGGGATGAGATGGGAGCTTCTGTGTCTGATTATTTTAAAAAGATGCAACCCCGTAGAGATACTTGGATTTGGATAATAGATACAACAGATGAAGAAGAACAATGTATGATGAATAAGGCAATCGACCTTAATAAAAACCTAAAAACTATTAGCCTCGGGCCTCTTCCTATTGCAAATAACTGTTTTAGCCGGACGAACATGATTTTTGAGGCGTGTGGCTTTAGTAACCCCACTATGAATACAAATTCACCTATAAGCCTACAAGTGCTCGGTGAGCTTTATGGTTCTCAAAGATATATTATACCTAAAGGTTCTTTCACTGGATTCCCATTTAAATTTCAAGAGGTAAAATAGATGAAAATAATTGGGAAGATATTGGCAGTAATAACCCCCATGATAATTACATCTTGCGACTATTACAATGCCGGGTTAGAGTATCAAGATAATACAGCCCTCGAGCAAGTCGTAGCATGGGATTCTGATAATATATTCACACCTAATATATTTGAATATGATGGGAAATGTTTTATGAAAAAAAATGAAACATGGATGTTATTAAATGGAGATGCAACGCCTAACATTAGAACGATGAGCGATAAGAAAATTCAATGTCTGGAAAAGAGTGAAGTAGAATGGGCTAGCAGAGTTTGCGACAGTATCACAAACAATAGAAAGGAAAATCTTAAGGCATTAATATGTAGCAAGCCAGCTATATCAATTAATACAGATAAAAGGCCAGCGTTATGATATTGAAACGGACGCTGCGCTATTTCACTATTACATTCTGCTGAGTGACTGGAGCAACCGCTCCGCCCACCGGGGCATACCCCCAGCCGCTGGCTGACGTTAAAAGACGGGTTGCGTGGTGCGTAGAATCTGACTGCGGGAGAATAACCCGCAAAACAGGAACAGCTTATCCGTCTACCGGGGCAGCAGTGGGGTAACGAGACAGGATGTACGACACCCGACACGAGTATCATGAACCACAGCAGGCACGTATAAGCACTTGAGATTCAGTATTTAGTTCCCCTTTTATATTCTCTGGTTAGGCGACCCTTAATCAGTCAGCGATCTCATGGGAAGTGAAGGTAAACGTTTCACCGTCAAACAGCCCCTGGCTGGTGAGTTTTAGCGCGGGAATCACCGGCAGGGAGAGAAACGCCATTTGGATAAACGGCTCGTCGGGCAGAGAGCCACATTCGCGACCTGCTGCTTTTAGCGCATCGATCTGCTCCGCCAGCGAATCGGCGGTGTCGGTGCTCATTAACCCGGCAATCGGCAGCGGCAAGTGGCATTGCACCTGGCCGTTACGAACGACGCAAAGCCCGCCGCCATCGTCAATCACCTGATTAACAGCCAGAACCATCTCTTCCGCGCTGCGACCGATCACCACAATATTATGACTGTCATGGCTGACCGTGGCCGCCAGCGCGCCTTCACGCAGTCCGAATCCACCTAATAAGCTACAGGCCGGGGGCGACTGGCGACCGTAGCGTTCAAGCACGGCGATATAGCAAATATCATGACGATCGAAGCCCTCCGCGGTGCACTCGCAGTCACTGGCGCCTGTCACCAGTTCGTTAGGGATAACATCGATCACCCGATAGCGTTTGCCGGGGGTGAAATGCAGCGGGAAGTCATTGGCGCAAACGGGGTGGCGCGCAATGGTATTGCCATACGGCGGAACGGTTTGCGCCAGCCTTGCCGGTTCGTCGGCTTTCAGATGTTCAGTGTCAACGGGTTCTCCTTTGACAAACACCTGCTGTACCGTCACGTTGCTGGCATCGCTGAGCAGGACAATATCCGCCTGTTTACCGGGGGCCAGCAAGCCAAGATGGCGCAGGCCAAAATGATGAGCGGCAGACCAACTGGCGATGCGATAAGCGACGTGTAGCGGGACGTTATGCTGTAAAATCAGCCGGCGAATCAGGGCGTCGATATGCCCTTCATGCGCAATTTCCCAGGGATTGCGATCGTCGGTACAGAGCAGGCACTGTGGGCTGTTAAAAGCGTTGATCAGCGGTGCCAGCGCGTCGAGGTTGCGGGCGGCGGAACCTTCGCGGATCATCAGCGTCATCCCGCGTTGCAACTTGCGACGCCCCTCCTCCAGTGTGTAGCTCTCGTGACAATTCTCGATCCCGGCGGCGATGTAGGCGTTGAGCGCTTTACCGCTCAGTCCTGGGCAGTGGCCGTCCAGCGTCAGATGGCGAAAAGCGTCCATTTTGTCGAGCAGCGCATCTTGTCCGGCAATGACGCCTGGGTAATCCATCACTTCGGCTAGTCCGGCGACCAGCGGGTGATCGCGCCAGACCAGCATCTGGTCGAGGGAGAAATGTGCGCCATTCACATCACATCCCTCCAGAGCGGGAACGCAGGAACTCACCTGCAGATACTGATTCTGCTTCGCCTGTTCGGCGCAGCGGATAAACCAGGAGAATCCTTTTTCGCCCATCACATTGACGATTTCATGAGGATCGCACACGACGGTGGTGAGCCCGCGCGGCAGCGTCGCGGTTTCAAAGGTCACTGGCGTCATCATGCTGGATTCAATGTGCAGGTGAGCGTCGATAAAGCCGGGTACCGCTGTTGCGCCGTCGGCGTCGATGCGCCGTAATGCCGGAGCGTCACGATACTCCGCCCCGATGCCCGCGATATGCCGCCCTTTGATCACAATAGGGCCAGTCATTTCTCCGCCATTGATAATATCGAGAAGGATGACATTATCAATAATATAATCAGCAACCGCTTCGCCGCGTGCAACGGCTAACAATTCTTGCTGTTCCTGGCGGCTAATATAATGAAATTTATGACTTATGCTGTTATTCATATTTTTCTCATTTTGATTTTATCAATTTGATTGTTATTTATCATTAAGAAATACCGGGTAATTATTTTAAGTTTATCGATTAACGGGCATTTGCATTGTGATTACAATCACTGAATTAAAGACAGGAGATGTTTTAAATGAGGCCTGCTTATATCTTCATAAATGGATGAGAAAAATGAATAATGATATCAGTGATGACGTGCAGCATGATTCGAATCACCTTTCGCGATTATTTAAACTCCGCCAGCATGGCACCGACGTGCGGACCGAAACGATTGCCGGGATGACGACGTTTTTAACGATGGTGTACATTGTTTTTGTTAACCCGCAAATACTTGGGGCCGCGCAGATGGACCCCAAAGTGGTGTTTGTCACCACGTGTCTCATCGCCGGTATTGGCAGCATCGCGATGGGCCTCGTCGCTAACCTTCCCGTTGCATTAGCGCCGGCGATGGGATTGAACGCGTTTTTTGCCTTTGTGGTGGTGGGAGCAATGGGGGTAAGCTGGCAAACGGGAATGGGGGCTATCTTCTGGGGGGCGGTCGGACTATTTTTACTCACCCTTTTTCGCATCCGTTACTGGATGATTTCCAATATCCCGATTAATTTACGTATCGGCATCACCAGTGGTATTGGTTTATTTATTGCGTTGATGGGATTAAAAAATTCGGGCGTCATTATTGCAAATAAAGACACCCTGGTGACCATTGGTAACTTAAGCTCCCACAGCGTATTACTGGGTATTTTAGGTTTCTTTATTATTACCGTGCTGTCATCACGTCATTTTCATGCTGCGGTGCTGGTCTCTATTGTCGTCACCTCCTGCTGTGGGTTATTTTTCGGTGATGTCCATTTTAGCGGCATTTATTCTGTGCCTCCCAGTATTAGCGGAGTGATGGGTGAGGTCGATTTAAGTGGTTCTTTATCGCTTAATCTGGCCGGGATTATCTTTTCGTTCATGCTCATCAATTTGTTTGATTCATCAGGAACATTAATTGGTGTGACGGATAAAGCCGGGTTAATCGGTAGCGACGGTAAGTTTCCTGGTATGAGGCGGGCACTGTATGTCGACAGTGTGAGCTCGGTTGCCGGGGCGTTTATCGGCACCTCGTCTGTGACGGCTTATATTGAGAGCACCTCGGGCGTGGCGGTTGGCGGGCGTACCGGCCTGACGGCGGTGGTGGTTGGTGTGCTCTTCCTGCTGGTGATGTTCTTTTCTCCGCTGGTGAGTATGGTTCCCGCTTATGCAACGGCAGGCGCGCTGATCTTTGTCGGTGTGCTGATGACCTCCAGCCTTTCCCGCGTTAACTGGGATGATTTAACCGAATCGGTTCCTGCGTTTATCACCACGGTGATGATGCCTTTTAGTTTTTCCATTACTGAGGGGATCGCGCTTGGCTTTATGTCGTACTGCATCATGAAAGTGTTTACCGGACGCTGGCGGGAACTGAACCTGTGCGTCGTTGTGGTCGCGGTGCTTTTTGCGCTGAAAATCATTCTGGTGGATTAGTATTCACGAGCCGTTTCCAGATATCATGAGCGCTGATAAAGCAGGAGAACGCATGATCTGGATAATGCTGGCCACACTGGCGGTGGTGTTTGTTATCGGGTTTCGGGTACTCACTTCCGGATCCCGGCGGGCGATTCGCCGCTTGAGCGAGCGCCTGAATATTGATGTGGTGGCGGTAGAATCGATGATCGATCAGATGGGAAAAGTGCAGGGTGAGGCATTTATGCATTATCTCCATCGCCCCGACGAGTCACATCTGCAAAATGCCGCTCAGGTTTTGTTGATCTGGCAGAGCGTCATTGTGGACGGCAGCGAGCAGAACCTGTTGCAGTGGCATCGCCTGCTGCAAAAGGCCAGGCTGGCTGCGCCAGTCACCGATGCGCAGGTACGTCTGGCGCTCGGTTTCTTACGCGAGGTTGATCCGGATATGCAGGACATCAACGCCTTCCAGATGCGATACAACGCCTTTTTTCAGCCTGAAGACGGCGTGCACTGGCTGCATTAAGAGCAATATGGATACGAATGTTGTTACGCAAGTGAAGCGTAAGACAGGTGTAGCCATCGGACAAATAGTTGCCAAAACGTTAAATGCGTCACAATTAAAATGTTACACTGCGTGACTTTCCCACCAGAACACCACGCAGGTAGCATAAATGAGTGAATGTATCGAAGAAAAAACCCGCGCTGACGTTGTCGCCCGCCCGAACTGGTCGGCGGTATTTGCCGTGGCGTTCTGTGTCGCTTGCCTGATTACCGTCGAATTTTTACCTGTCAGTCTGTTGACGCCAATGGCGCAGGACCTGGGGATTTCTGAAGGCGTTGCCGGACAGTCGGTGACTGTCACCGCGTTTGTCGCCATGTTTGCCAGCCTGTTTATCACGCAGATCATTCAGGCAACGGATCGTCGTTATGTGGTGATTCTGTTCTCCGTGTTACTGACCCTCTCCTGCCTGCTGGTCTCTTTTGCCAACTCCTTTGCGTTATTGCTGGTGGGACGCGCCTGTCTGGGACTGGCGCTGGGTGGATTCTGGGCGATGTCGGCGTCGCTGACCATGCGCCTGGTTCCGCCGCGTACCGTGCCAAAAGCGCTGTCAGTGATTTTCGGCGCGGTTTCTATCGCGCTGGTGATTGCTGCGCCATTGGGCAGTTTTTTAGGCGGCATTATTGGCTGGCGTCACGTCTTTAACGCCGCAGCGGTGATGGGCTTGCTGTGTATGGTCTGGGTGGTGAAATCACTGCCGTCGCTGCCCGGTGAGCCTTCTCATCAGAAGCAAAACATGTTCAGCTTGTTGAATCGTCCCGGTGTTGCGGCAGGGATGATCGCCATCTTTATGTCCTTTGCCGGCCAGTTTGCGTTCTTCACTTATATCCGCCCGGTGTATATGAATCTGGCGGGCTTTGATGTCGATGGCCTGACGCTGGTGCTGCTGAGCTTTGGCATCGCCAGTTTTGTTGGCACCTCGCTGTCGTCTGTGATTCTTAAACGCTCGGTCAAGCTGGCATTAGCCGGTGCGCCGCTGGTACTGGCGCTGAGTGCGTTGGTGCTTACGTTGTGGGGCAGCGACAAGATTGTGGCGGCGGGTATTGCGATTATCTGGGGACTGGCGTTTGCGCTGGTGCCGGTGGGGTGGTCGACATGGATTACCCGGTCGCTTGCCGATCAGGCAGAAAAGGCTGGATCCGTCCAGGTCGCCGTGATCCAGCTTGCCAATACCTGTGGGGCCGCGGTGGGAGGCTATGCACTCGATAACCTTGGCCTGCTGTCGCCCCTGATGCTCTCCGGCAGCCTGATGCTGCTGACGGCGCTTCTGGTGGCAGCGAAAGTTCGCATAAAGGGTATGCAATGATCTCACACTCTGTTTGTCGAATGGCGCTGCGCTTATCCGACCTACGGTACGGAGACCTGTAGGCCGGATAAGGCATTTATGCCACCATCCGGCATAACGCGATATGGCTCATCAGAACCACGCTTCCCACATCGCGCCGACGTTGAAATCGTCCAGCGTTTCGTCATCCGTGCCGTTCACGCGAGCGGTGCGGTCGTTATCCACTTTGCCGCCGGTGACGTAGAAGCGCAGCATCGGGCGGAACTCCGGCCCCATTGCAATCGACATGTTCTGCGACAGCGTCAGCTTCCAGCCTTTGTTATCGCCGCCGTTATCATAGTCGACACGCTGATAGCCCGCTTCCAGCCAGGTGGAGTGCACGTCGTTCCAGAAGTACATTGGACGCACAATAGCACCATAGTTCTTGCGATTTTCACTCTGATCGGCGCTGTTGTCGTAGTCATGGAATGCCAACAGGTATTCAACCTGCGCCTGTTGCGTGAATTTATGACTCCCTTCGAAACTGGCGTAAATCGCGGTCAGATCGTCGGTTTTGTTGTAGACGCTGTTGTCGGAGTTGTCAGAGTAACGGGCGATCACTTTGTTGACGCCGCTGTCATTGGTGTGGCTGACGACAAACGCGCCCTGCCAGGCCTTCAGGCGATCGTCGCTATCGACCGCTTTCGAGTCAAAGCCGTAGTTGGCGTAAATTTCCAGATCTAACGGACCGAGTTTCATGCCGTGGATTTTTGAGGTCACGGCGTAGTTGCCTTTGTCACCGGTGCCGGAACCGCCGGTACAGGTGATGCGTGACGGGTTGGCCTCATCTTCCATCACTTCCGGGCTGCACGATTCCACGGCGGCCACGGTCGCCACGTCAAACTGCACGCCGCCAATATCGAAGTTCTTCACCCCGGCGCCCTGGCCGTCGTGGTTCATCCAGAAGTAGTCGTTGATCCCTTGTTGCGGACGCTGGTGGAAGTCGCGCCCCGCCCAGATATAGGCGTTCGGGTTGGATTCCAGAACGTTGGTCACCCCTGCGTAGGCCTTTTTGAGGTTCACCTCGTCGCCCCAGTGGTCGATCATCACGTTGATATCCCAGATCGCACCGTTGTCGCCTTTGAATGCTTTGGAAAGCTGGAATTCGCCGCCGTTGCCTTCGTTACCCAGACGACCAATGGCGGACGCGCCGTTATAGGAACCGTCCACGCCGACGTACTTCTGATCGCCGCTCTGGAAGTGCGCGCCGTAACGCGCATAGCCGCTGAATTTCACACCGAACGGGATGGCCATATCGGGTGACTGCGCGGCGCTTTGCGGCTCAACAATCACATCGGTTTTTTTCGCCACAGCAGCGTCCATTTTCGCCTGACGTTCCGCAAGGGCTTTGTCTACGGCTTTGGCGACAATGGCGTCGATTTGTTCCTGCGTAAATTCCTGTGCGAGTACAGAAATCGGGCAAAGCGCGGCCACGACCGCCATGGCTAATGGAAGTTTTTTTATCATGTTCATGGTTATCTCATTTACGTTTTATCCTTCAGTTTGCATTGAGCATTCTGAAGAGATGTGCGCATTAATTTATTTTAAGATAATAACCATCCCGCCTTGGTGTAATTCGCTATCACCAAAACAAGTTGATCTGTTATTTATAGGTGCGGGTACAGAATGCGTTTATTTAATCGTAATAGCGTCTCCGTTTATTATTATTACCCTTCGACTTTCAAGCTGTTTCTTTGTTGGCTACGTTCGTTCACCCCAGTCACTTAGTTGAGTAAGCACCAGGGAATTCTCTCTTGCCGCCTCGACGCAACTCGAAATCCATTGGGTATAGATTTAAATTAACGTTGGTAGAGATGAATAATTTCTTCTGACAGTTCGCGGGCTAGCAGCGATGTCATTAAATGATCCTGCGCATGCACCATAATTAACGTCATGGGTTGCCGGGCTTCCCCGGCATCCTGTTCGATCAATTTGGTTTGCATGTGGTGGGCCTGACGGGCGTAACCGTCCGCCTCCCGAAGCAGGCTTTTCGCCTCGTCAATGTTGCCTGCACGCGCAGCGTGAAGCGCCTCGAAGCACAGACTGCGGGACTGTCCGGCATTGACGATAATTTCCATTACTGCTTCTTCTAATGCAATCATTGTAAATATCTCTTAATCGAATCCGTTATGTTCGGCGGTATTGGCGAACCACTCGCCGCTCTTTTTCACCGTACGTTTTTGCGTGTCTAAATCTAACTGGACAAAACCATAGCGGTTTTTATATCCGTTGAGCCATGACCAGTTATCAATAAAGGTCCACATATGGTAACCAAGGCACTGACAGCCTTCACTGATCCCTTTATGTAGCCATTTAAGATGTTCAGAGACAAATTCAATACGGTAACTGTCGTTAATTTGCCCGTTCTGAATAAATCGCTGTTCGTTTTCTACACCCATTCCGTTTTCAGAAATAAAGCAGCGCGGGTTGCCGTAATTATCACGCAGATTGGTAATAATATCGTAAATACCCGGCTCATAAATTTCCCAGCCCCGGTAAGGGTTCATTTTACGGCCTGGCATTTCATAATAATCAAACAACCACTCCGGCATAAATGGCGCATTCAGATTGATGGCGGTATCGCGGCATTTTACGCGGCGGGGCTGATAATAATTAATGCCCAGCAGGTCGATTTTGCCATCGGCAATCAGCTGTGCGTCACCTGGTTGGCAGGCGGGCAATTGATCGTACTCTTTCAGTAACGCCACCAGATCCGCCGGATATTCCCCTTTCAGCACCGGGTCGAGGAAGCTGCGGTTGAACAGCAGATCCGCATGGTGCGCGGCTTTCACATCCGCCGGATGCTGTGAGCGCGGATAAGAAGGCGTCAGGTTGAGCACGACACCGATTTCGCCGTCGTTGTTGCCCGCACGATAAGCGCGAACCGCCGTCGAGTGCGCCAGCACGGTGTGATACGCCACGGTGGCTGCGCGTCTGAAATCCACCACGTTGGGGTAATGGAAGTCATACAGATAGCCGCCTTCTACCGGCACAATCGGCTCGTTAAAGGTGAACCAGTGCTTAACGCGGTTGCCGAACAATTCGAAACACGTCTGCGCGTAGCGGCCAAAGGCTTCCACGACGTCACGGTTTTCCCAGCCGCCTTTCTCCTGCATCACCATCGGCATGTCGAAGTGAAACAGCGTGATAAACGGCGTGATACCCTGTGCCAGCAGTTCGTCGATAACGTTGTTATAGAACGCCACCGCTTCTGGATTCACCTCGCCCGTGCCGTCTGGAATCAGGCGCGACCAGCTTAACGAGGTGCGGAAGCTGTTATGTTTCAACTGCTTCAGCAGCGCGATGTCCTGTTTCCAGTGCTGATAAAAGGTTGAGGTGTTCGCCGGGCCAACCCCCTGATGGAAACGACCTGGCTGGCGGTCGAACCACACATCCCATGTGGTCTGGCTTTTGCCGCCGTTCAGGCTATCCCCTTCGGTTTGCAGCGCTGAGCAGGCACTGCCCCACCAGAAGTTTTCAGGAAAACGGTATCTCATTGTTCTGACTCCTTGATTCATTATGAGTTGCTACGGGCAGCGTTCGCCACGGAGACGGCATCCTGGGCTTTTTGCTCTTCTGTCTTCAGCAGAGAACGTTCGTAAGCGCGCAGGAACGGGAGGTAAATCAACGCTGACATCACCATACAGATCAGACACATCACCACCGGACTAAAGGCCCAGTTTGCCGCCCAGGAGGCGCCAATCGGTGCGGGCGTGGTCCACGGCGTCAGTGACACCACCTGATCCAGCCAGCCCAGACGGGTTGCGGTGTAAGCCAGTACGGCGTTGATCATGGGCACGAAAACGAACGGGATAAACAGCATCGGGTTCATGATGATCGGCGCACCGAACAGAATAGGCTCATTAATGTTGAAGAAGCTAGGGACGATGCCCATTTTGCCGATCGTCCGCAGATGGGTAACGCGACTACGCAGCAGCAGGAAGGCCAGTGGTAAAGTCGAGCCCACGCCGCCGATCAGCAGATAGTGATCCCAGAAACCTTGTAAATAGACGTGTGGCAATGCCGCGCCTGCTGCCAGCGCCGCCTGGTTCGCGGAAAGGTTGGCCATCCAGAATGGGTTCATAATGCCTGTGACGATCAGCGAACCGTGAATACCAGCAAACCAGAAAATCTGGCACATCAGGACCGAAAGCAGAATCGCCGGCAGGGAGTCAGACGCGGAAACCAACGGCGCCAGCAGGTGCATGATCGCCTGCGGAATGATCATGCCGGTCTGCGCTTCAATAAACAGGTTCAGCGGGTGTAACGTCGCAATGACCACCAGAACCGGAATGAGGATCTCAAACGAACGGGCGACGCCGGTCGGAACCTCTTTCGGCAGACGGATAGTGATGTTGTGCTGCTTCAGCCAGGCATAAACGCGCGTGGCATAGATGGCGGTGATCAGCGCGGTAAAGATCCCCTGACCGGAAAGGTACTGGGTGGAGATTTTCCCGTCGGCATACGGGGCGGCGACCAGTAAAAAGGCCATAAACGCCAGCAGGCCGGACATGATTGGATCGAGATTAAACTGACGGCCCAGACTGGCACCAATGCCCACAGAGATGAAGAACGTCATAACGCCCATGCTGAGGTTAAACGGCAGCATCAACTGTTCACGATACGTGGCGGAGAAATCGAGCCAGCCACGGGCAAAGCTGTTGGTGGTTTCGGCAGAGAACGGCGGAAAAATAAACACCAGCATGAACGAGCCGATGATCATAAACGGCAGCGCCGCGGTAAAACCATCACGAATCGCAATCACATACTTTTGCTGGCCCAGTTTACCGGCAAGAGGGGTGATGGATTGTTCTATGACAGCAACCATTGACTGATATAACGAACTCATAATGACACCTTTCTAATGTGCCGCTTCAATCAGCGACAGAGCAAAATCCAGCACCTTGTCACCGCGTTGCATTCCGTAATCCTGCATATCAATGGCTTTTACGGGGATGTTTTGGGTGGCAGCCTTCTCTGAGAGCGTGTTAAGCATGTATTTTACCTGGGGGCCAAGCAGCACCACCTGGTAATTTGGAAACTGAATGTCAAATTCGGAAACGCCATATGCATCAATTTGGACTGGCAGCTTCCGCTCTTCTGCGGCTTCGACCATTTTACGAACCAGCAGACTGGTGGACATCCCTGCAGAGCAACACAACATAATCCTGAACATTATTAACCATCCTCAAAATGTAAAAACTTATTGCGAGTCTGATTTGATATCATACGGAAACCGGTTTCCATATGAAGCAAACGGAACTGTGACAACCGTCAAGATCTTATTCTTATAAGGCTAATTATTTGGATTTGGCTCACGGTTTTGGTGCTATTTCATACTTTTTGAGTGGAAACGGAAAATCGGTTTCCATGAAAAACGGAAACAGCTATACTGCGTGTGGTGATTATTTGAGCCAATGTTAAATTCAGGATTGAAGGAGCCAGGCAGGCTCTGTCAGGGGAGAATGATGTCTACTATCAACGATGTATCGCGTTTGGCTGGCGTGTCTAAAGCCACGGTGTCGCGCGTGTTGAGCGGATCGCGTGGTGTGAAGGAAGCCAGTCGTCTTGCCGTGTTAAAGGCGGTGGATGAACTGAACTATCGTCCGAATGTGATTGCCCAGTCATTACTCAGCCAGAGCACCGGTTGCATTGGCGTGATTTGCGCGCAGGACAACATTAACCAGACGACGGGCTACCTTTACGCACTGGAAAAACATCTGAGCCAGCACCAAAAGCATCTGTTGCTCCGCTTTGCCAACACCAAAGCAGAGGTGATGAGCGCCCTTGATGAATTAAGTTGTGGCCTGTGTGACGATGTGCTGATTATTGGGGCGCGTTTCCCGCTGAATATCAGCCAGGAAAACGTCATTCTGGTGGATTGCCTGGAAGCGGGCGATGATGTGACCAGTATTCAGTTTGACCACAGCTTTGCCACCGAAACGGCCTGTAACTATCTGATTAGCCAGAATCGACGGCAGATTGCCCTCATTCATCCTGAAGGGATGGGATTCTCCGAACAGGTACTGCTCGGCTACAAACACGCGCTGGAGAAGAACTTCCTGCCCTTTAACCGTAACCTGGTGTTTATGGAAGCCACCTCTTCCTCGGTCGCGCTACAGGAGTTGTTGAATAACGCCTCCACGCTCAACTTTAACGCCCTGCTGGTGGCGGATGAGCAGCAGGCTCAGCGGGTGATCCCACAATTGCAGGCGTTTAATAAGTCGGTTCCGGAAGATATTATGATCTTCAGCCTCGCCGGTTCGCTGCATCTGCCGGGGATCCCGACCATCCCGGCAATCGAATACTCCATGGATGCGATGGCGGCGCGGATTGTCAGCTGGCTGAATGAAAAAACGCAGAGCATGTTGGGATCGTATGTGCTGCGCGGCGACCTCATCATTCCGGATGTTCGCCAGCGGTAAGCTAATTAACGGGCGTGAGGCATAGGCTTCACGCTACATATCCGGGCATTCCACCTTACCGAGCGCTTCCCAGTAGTTGCTCTGATTGTTCCTTTCCATCGCCACCGCCGCCTCGCGGATGTGCTGCTGATTGCCTTCATTCGCCATGATCGTTTTTTCCCACGCCTCGTCTGAAGGCGAACCTTGCGGCGTACACATTTTGCGTAAATCGTTGAGTATCGTATTTTTTTCGTGCACGGATTGCAGTGCGCCGTAAGGCGAGTCGGCCTGCGCCAGCGTTGGCATCAAGAAAAGGGCGGCAATGATCGGTAAAACGGCTCGTTTCATGGTAATAATCCTTGTAGTCGATGCGCATCATTTCAAGAGTAAGTGTAGATGGTGTACGACTCTCTCAGCAGCCCGTGCGAAAGTTGGAAAAGGCTTCAGCCAAAAGTTGTATTTTTTCAGGAGGATAGAATGCAGATACAAATTACCGATACCGTTACCGAAGACGATCAAAATGCACTGCTCACCGGATTGCGCGCTTACAATTTTCAGTTTCTGCAAACGAGAAATTTTGGCGATCTGGCGGTTTACTGGCGTGACGAGCAGCAGAAAATCCGGGGGGGATTGATTGGCAAAATCAAAGGGGAATGGTTGAGCATTGATTTTTTATGGATGCATGAATCCCTGCGTAAAGGCGGTTACGGTAGCCAGCTAATCCAGGCCGCAGAGCACGCCGCTCGCGAAAGAGGTTGTCTCCATGCGCTGGTCGATACCCTGAGTTTTCAGGCGCTGCCGTTCTACCAGAAGAACGGTTATCAACTGCAACTGACCCTTGAAGACTTCCCGGAAAAAGGGGCTGCCCGGCATTATTTATCGAAAACATTTTGATGACCGGAGGCATTCACCGTGACGTCTGGACGCCGATTCACTTTCTTGCATAGCAGAATAGTGTATGTTCTGAACAATCATTTAATTCTTAAGCGGTAAAAAGATGAGACGGATCGAGATCGTACTGGGAGAGCTTGAAAGGCTGACGCGTGGGCTGGATCGTGCCGATTTGGCGCAGGAGACGGCGTTCACTGCGGAGGCGATTGGCTTCAACCTGGGGCTGGCGCGCAACTCGGTCAGTAAAGATCTCAACCAACTGTGGAATGACGGTCTGGCGATTAAAAGCCGGGGGCGTCCGGTGTTCTTCCTGCACCGCCAGACGCTGGAGACATTGCTGGGTCGCAAACTGGAGAGTAGCGAGCGCGAGGTGCGCTCGGTGGCTGACCTGCTTCCGCAAACGGAAAATACGGGCGACGACGATCCTTTCACCGGCCTGATTGGCTATGACCGCAGCCTGCGCGATGCGGTTGAAAAAGGCCGCGCCGCCGTGCTCTATCCGCAAGGTTTGCACGTACTGCTGACCGGCCCATCTGGCGTGGGGAAAACCTTTTTTGCCGAACTGATGCACCGCTTCGCCTGCGAAAAGTCCGCCGGTTCCCCACCGCCGCTGGTCTACTTTAACTGCGCCGAGTACGCCCATAACCCGGAACTGCTCTCTTCCCACCTGTTTGGCCATCGTCAGGGGGCATTTACCGGCGCGAACGAGAATAAACCCGGTCTGGTTGAGCAGGCAGACGGCGGCTATTTGCTGCTCGATGAAGTGCACCGTCTGCCCTACGAAGGTCAGGAAAAACTGTTCTCTATTCTTGATAAGGGTGAGTACCGTCCGCTGGGGGACAGCAGTAAGGCGCGTTCGATCTCGGTACGGCTGATTTGCGCCACCACGGAACCGGCGAATTCGTCGCTGTTGCGTACCTTCCAGCGACGCATTCAGGTAAGCATCGATTTGCCGGGGATTCGTCAGCGATCGATTGAAGAACAAGTGGAGCTGATTGTTGGTTTCCTGCAGCGTGAAAGTCGCAAAATCGAGCGCACGGTCAGCATCGACAAAACGCTACTGCTCTGGCTGTTGAACAAACCGCTGGAGGGCAACATTGGTCAGTTGAAGAGTGATATCCAGTTCCTGTGCGCCCAGGCGTGGGCGTCAGGAATGACGGAACATAATGACACACTACAACTGGATAAACGGCTGGCGGAGATACCGTTTCACGCCACGCCGGAACAGCGCCTGTTGGTCGATGCCTTGTTTGAAGGGAAAGAGCGGCTGAACATTGATGCGCGCACGTTACCGGCGCTGAAAACGTCGCTGGCGACCGGGGCGGAAATCGAAGAGAGCGATCTGTTTTACAGCTTCCTGACCCGTGAATATGTCAATCTGCGCAACAGTAATGTCCCGCCGGCGGAAACACTGGCTATCCTGAAAAACAAGCTCAGCTCGATTTTCGAATATGGCCTCTACAGTCGCGATAGCGTGGCGCATCCACCGCGTTATGGCGATCAAATCGAAGAACGCGTGACGCTGTTGATCGGCTGCGTGGAACAGGTGCTTACGTTTACGCTGCCGGAAAACCTGGTGAATCCGCTGCGCAAGCACTTCCTGGCGCTGATTGGCTACGTCCAGCGCGGGTTGATTCCCCAGCTCTACTCTTCCAGTCTGATCCTCGATCGCTGCAAAGATGAATACGATAACGCCACGCTGCTGTGCCGCAAAATTAATGAACTGCTGCATATTCAGTGCCCGGCGACGGAAGTGGTCTGGCTGTGCCTGTTCCTGAAAGAGTGTCGTCATTACCGCCAGCGCATTGATGCCAGTCCGGATTGCGGGGTGATTCTGGTCGCTCACGGCGCGACCACCGCGACCAGCATGGCGCAGTATGTTAACCGTGTACTGGAACGCGACCTGTTCAGCGCAGTCGACATGCCGTTTGAGCAGTCGGTACATGACACGCTGGAAACGCTGACCCAGATTATTCAGACCCAACGCTATCAGCGGCTGATCCTGATGGTCGACATCGGTTCACTGGTACATTTCGGCAGTACGATCAGCAAGTTATTTCAGATAGACGTACTGCTGATGCCCAACATCACGCTGACCAGTCTGCTGGAGGTTGGGCTGGATTTAAGTTACGAAACCAGCGATTTACCCCAATTGGCGGCGCTGATGCAGAGCAAAAATATCCCCTGCCAGCTGTGTACGCCGCAGCAGGAAAACGGCGGCAAAGTGCTGGTCGTTTCCTGCATTACCGGCATGGGAACGGCGGAAAAAATTAAAAAAGTGCTCGAGGAGAGCTTCGGCGAACTGATGTCGCAGGACACGCGAATGGTGATCCTCGATTACAACGACGTGCGCAGTCTCGAACGTGTCCAGCAGGCGCTGAATGCCAATGAGCGACTGGCGGGGATTGTCGGGACTTTCCAGCCCGGACTGCCGGATATTCCGTTTATCTCGCTGGAAGAACTGTTCTCTGAGCAGGGGCCGGAGCTGGTGTTAAGCCTGCTGACGCCGGATCTCTCCAGCGCCGAGCGCCGTCTGGAGATGGAGCGCAGCGCGATGCGCTTTATCAGCGCGCTGACCATGGAGAGCATCATCAATCATATTTCAGTGCTCAACCCGCAGCGCATTCTGAAAGAGATGGAGGGCGTGCTTAACCATCTGACGACTGCGCTTTCCCTCAAACCCAGTCGCCAGGTGACACTACGCTTCCTGATCCACTGCTGTTGCATGGTTGAGCGTATCGTGATCAACCGTAAACCGTTACAGATGGCGCTGGAAAACAAACCGAATCTGGATCCCCGCGCGTTTAGTGTCATTAAATCTGCGTTTCTGCCGATCGAAGAGGCCTATGCCATCCGGTTATCGGATGCGGAATATTTTTATATCTACGAACTGCTTTATAGCTGATCCCTTAACGGGCGAGGCGTTGCGCCTTGCCCGCTCTCCTTTCCCCCTCGTGTGACACAAATACTGGCACAGCCTTTGCTCTTTCCTTGCGTGTAAATGTAATCGCGCCAGGAGGCCATTTTGACTACCACTCAACCGTTGCCCGACATTCTGCTGCTGACCCATGGCGGCTGGGGACAACAGCTTTGTAACAGCCTGCGCATGGTGATGGGCGAAATTAAAGGCGTGACGGAAATTGCGCTGATGCCCGTCGATACGTTGGGCGAGTTTTATCAGCGTGTTGAAGACGTGGTGAAAACCATGCCGGAAGGCTCACTGATTCTGACCGATTTTGTGGGCGGCACGACATCCAACGTGGCGGCGCGGCTGAGTGCGGATTATCCGGTGGCGGTCGTTTCCGGACTCAACGCATCACTGCTGCTGGAAGCGCTGGACAGACGTGAACACGGTTCACTGACTACCTGCGTCAGCGAACTGGTGGACGCCGGACGCAGCAGTTGCCTGGACGTTGTCGCTCACGTCCGTCAATTACAACAATCACAATAAGGAAAATCATCATGGCAAACATCGTGTTATGTCGTATCGATAGCCGACTGATCCACGGACAGGTGGTGACGAAGTGGGTCGGGCAGTCCCAGGCCAACCGCATCGCGGTGGTCAGCGATGAACTGGATGCCGATCCGTTTATGAAAAACATCTACCTGATGGCCGCGCCGCCGAACATCAAAGTGGACTGCTACAGCAACCTGAGCTTTGCCGCCTCATGGCAAGAGAACCAACTGGGCGACGGCAATGTGCTGGTGCTGTTCCCTTCTCTGGCGGCGATTCAGCAGGCCGTACAACAGGGGTTTGATGTCTCCACGATTCAGGTGGGGGGGCTGGGCGGTGGACCGAACCGCAAAGCGGTATTCCAGAACATTACGCTCGATGAAAAAGACGTTGGCATTCTGAACGACCTGAAAAGTCGTGGGATTCAGGTGTTCTTCCAGACTATCCCGGAAGATAAACCGCAGTCGCTGGACGATATCCTGAAAAAATTCTAATTCTCTGATAATGGGATAACACTATGGATACCTTAGTTTTTGCAAGCCTCATGGGGTTGTATTACTGGTTTGCCCGCTTACGCCTTGGCTACACCTTCTCTGCCATGCTGCTTCAGCCGGTGGTGGTGGCTGTTTTCGTCGGGCTGCTGCTTGGCAATATGCAGACTGCGATGATTATCGGTGCCGGGATGCAGCTCGTTTATCTCGGCGTGACCTCCACGCCTGGCGGTAACGTGCCGTCAGATCCGGCGCTGGCGGCCTGTATCTCGATTCCCATCGCGGTGAAAGCCGGGATGGATCCGAACCTGGCCATTGCGCTGGCGATCCCCTTCGGCGTAATCGGCGTCTTCCTTGACCAGTTGCGTCGTACCCTGAACGCCGCCTGGGTGCATATGGCTGATAAGCACGCGGAAACAGCGAACATGTCGGGCATTATGCGCTGTGCGTTCCTCTACCCGGCGTTACTCGGACTGGCGCTGCGTTTCCCGGTGGTGTTTGCCGCGAACTACTTCGGTCAGGACGTGGTGGAAAGTTTCCTCAAACTGATGCCGCACTGGCTGACCCACTCCTTTGAAATCATGGGCGGGATCCTGCCGGCGCTGGGCTTCGCAATCACCATTATGGTGATCGGTAAAAAGAGCCTGCTGCCGTGGTTTATCGGCGGATTCTTCGCGGTGCTGTACCTCAAGGTAGACATCATGGCGATGGCGATCTTCGGTACCTGTGTGGCCTTCCTGATTAAAGGCCTGGCGAAAAATGAAGGAGCAGCATGATGAGCAGCGACGTAATGCAGCATGAACTGGTTGAGCGCGCACGGACGACCGGGGCGTTAACCAAAGCGGATATCACTAAAGCGTGGTTTATCTACTGGCTGGGCGCGGAAGTCTCCAACTCTTATGAACGTCTGCAGAGCCTGATTTTCTGCGCCTCGATGACACCGATCATCAAAAAGCTCTACCCGCAAAAAGAGGAACAGGTGGAGGCGCTGAAACGGCACCTGAACTTCTTCAACTCTGAGCAAACATTTGGCGCGGTGATCCAGGGGATTTCCATCGCTATGGAAGAGCAAAAAACGCGCGGCGAGCCGATCAGCGATGCCTCAATTACCGGGATTAAAACCGGTCTGATGGGGCCGCTGGCCGGGATGGGCGACTCCATTGTCTGGGCCGCCGTCATGCCGCTGCTGATTGCGATTTTCATCCCTTTCGCCGCCAATGGCAGCGCGTTTGGCGGTATTGCGCCGCTGATCCTCTATCCGGCGATTACCCTGGCGATCAGCTACGGTCTTATCCACAAAGGCTACACCCTGGGACGTGATTCTATCGTTGGGTTATTGCAGGGAGGACGAATCAAAGAACTGATCTACGGCGCGAACGTGCTGGGGTTGATCATGATGGGCGCGCTGTCGGCAAGCTACGTCAAGATCACCACACCGTTGAAAATCAGCGCCCTGAAGGGTTCTGAAGTGGTCGTGCAGCAGATCCTTGACTCTATCGCGCCAGGCCTGCTGCCGCTGGCGGCGGTGTTTGCCATCTATATCTTCCTGGTGAAAAAGGGTCCGCGTTACACCACCATTCTGCTGTCGATTGTGGCGCTGAGCGTGGTGTGTTCGCTGCTGGGAGTGTTGTAAGCCATGACAGAGAATATTTATCAACAGCTGGGGCTAAAACAGGTGATTAACGCCTGCGGCAAGATGACGATTCTTGGCGTCTCCAGCGTCGCGCCGGAGGTGATGCAGGCCACGGCGCGCGCGGCCTCGGCCTTTGTTGAGATCGACAAGCTGGTGGACCGAACCGGTGAACTGGTTTCCCGCTTTACCGGCGCGCAGGACAGCTACGTGACCTCCTGCGCCTCGGCAGGGATTGCCATTGCCGTTGCCGCCGCCATTACTCGTGGCGACCCGCTTCGCGTGTCGCTGATGCCGGACAGTAGCGGAATGGCCAACGAGGTAGTGATGCTGCGCGGTCATAACGTGGATTACGGCGCGCCGATTACCAGCGCCATTCGTCTGGGCGGTGGGCGCGTTGTGGAAGTCGGTTCGAGTAACCTGGCCGCACGCTGGCAACTGGAGAGCGCCATTACTGACGAGACCGCCGCACTGCTGTATGTGAAATCTCACCACTGCGTGCAAAAAGGCATGCTCAGCATTGACGACTTTGTACAAGTGGCGCAGATCCACAACCTGCCGCTGATTGTCGATGCCGCCGCCGAGGAGGATTTACACGCCTGGGTGGCGAGCGGGGCGGACATGGTTATCTACAGCGGGGCGAAAGCCTTCAATGCGCCGACCTCCGGGTTTATCACCGGCAATAAAACGTGGATCGCCGCCTGTAAAGCGCAACATCACGGGATTGCCAGAGCGATGAAAATCGGCAAGGAGAACATGGTCGGGCTGGTGTATGCGCTGGAAAATTATCACCAGGGGCAGACCGTGGTGACCGCCGAGCAGTTGCAACCGACGGTGGAGGCGATTTCGGCCATTCGCGGGCTGACCGCCGATATCGAGCAGGACGAAGCCGGGCGTGCCATCTGGCGCATTCGCGTTCGGGTTGATGCGCAGGTGTTTGGTCTGGACGCGCGCGACGTCGAAGCCCAACTGCGAAGTGGCGATATCGCCATTTACGCACGGCGCTATAACCTCCATCAGGGCGTATTCAGCCTCGACCCACGTACGGTCGCTGAGGGGGAAATGGCGTTGATTGTGGCGCGACTTAAGGAGATTGCAGAACATGCAGCAGATTAATTTTTATCGTCAGCGTGTGGCGATTAACGTGCTGGCGAAAGATATCGCTAACGCCAGGGAAATCTATGACGCCGCCGAGGGACACGCGGTGATTGGCATCCTGTCTGCGCAATTTTCGTCGGTCGACGAAGGCGTTCTGGAGGTGAAGCGCTGGATGGCGGACGTGCCGTCGATTTCGGTCGGGCTGGGGGCGGGCGATCCGGCGCAGTATTACAAGGCGGCGATGATTGCCGCAAAGGTTCATCCGGCGCACGTCAACCAGACCTTTACCGGCAGCGGTTT
Source organism: Citrobacter sp. CFNIH10 (assembly GCF_002934585.1). Lineage (NCBI taxonomy): Bacteria > Pseudomonadati > Pseudomonadota > Gammaproteobacteria > Enterobacterales > Enterobacteriaceae > Citrobacter > Citrobacter sp. CFNIH10. The sequence goes on along the minus strand of NZ_CP026216.1, from coordinate 1,232,776 downwards.
TGCCGCAGGCGCGCTGGCGGCGACGGGGGGAGAACAGACCCATATCAATGCGCTGGTCAGCCCGACGGGAACGCCTGGTGACGTGTTGATTTCCACCGGCGTCAGCAGCAGCAAGGGGACACCCGCGCGTGTCTCCTGCGATGCCGCCGTGCGGATGATGCAGGATATGGGGGCGCACGCGGCCAAATTCTTTCCGTTGGGCGGGGAGAAGTCGCTGCCGGAGCTGTACGTACTGGCGAGCAGCGCGGCGCGTAACGGCATGACGCTGATTGAACCGACCGGCGGTATCGATCTGGATAATTTCGGCGTCATATTGCAGACCTGCCTGGAGGCGGGAGTGCCGCGCGTGATGCCGCATGTGTACAGTTCGATTATCGATCCGCAAACCGGGAATACACGTCCTGAAGATATCGTCAGGTTAATGGACATCATCAAAGCGCTGGTCTGAGCCGAATGGCGCTGCGTGTGGTCAGCGCAGCGCCATCAGGATTTTCGCATATTCTCCCTTTATGCCTTTTTCTTCTTATTGATACCTTTTCGGTTTTTAAACCGCCGTGCCCTTCCCGCTATAGTCATTTCATTACTCATCAGGCGGTTATTTCAAAAGGATAAAAATGTGAAATTGACGATACCTCATTTACGGACAGGGGCGGCGGTACTGCTGGCGGGATTGTTGCTGGTCGGGTGCGATCAGCAGAGCAGCGATGCAAAGCACATTAAAGTGGGTGTGATTAACGGCGCCGAGCAGGATGTCGCGGAAGTCGCCAAAAAAGTGGCGAAAGAGAAGTACGGCCTCGACGTTGAGCTGGTCGGTTTCAGCGGCTCGCTGTTGCCGAATGACGCCACCAACCACGGCGAACTGGATGCCAACGTTTTCCAGCATCGTCCGTTCCTTGAGCAGGATAACCAGGCGCACAACTATAAGCTGGTGGCGGTAGGGAATACTTTTGTCTTCCCGATGGCAGGCTATTCGAAAAAAATTAAAACGGTGGATCAACTGAAAGAGGGCGCGACGGTGGCGATCCCGAACGATCCGACTAATCTGGGACGCGCGCTTCTGCTGCTGCAAAAAGAGAAGCTGATTACCCTGAAAGAAGGGAAAGGTCTGCTGCCGACGGCGCTGGATATCACCGATAATCCGCGTCACTTGCAGATTATGGAACTGGAAGGCGCGCAGCTGCCGCGAGTACTTGACGACCCGAAAGTCGATGTAGCGATCATCAGCACGACCTACATTCAGCAAACCGGGCTTTCTCCGGTTCATGACAGTGTGTTTATCGAAGATAAAAATTCGCCGTACGTGAACATTCTGGTGGGGCGGGAAGACAACAAAGACGCGCAAAACGTGAAGGAGTTTTTGCAGTCCTATCAGTCGCCGGAAGTCGCCAAAGCGGCGGAGAAAATCTTTAACGGCGGCGCGGTGCCGGGTTGGTAAGATGAGCGTTGCCGCGCCAGTGATGTCAAACGGTTCTGGCGCGGCGGCGAGAATCCATCGAGATCAATACCACGGACGACAGAATCAGCAGTGTGCCCAGCCAGTCCGGCAGCGTGAAGGTAATGCCCAACAAGAGCAATGACAGCAACGCGCTGCTCAGCGGTTCGGCACAGCTTAAAATGCTCGCTTTCGGCCCGCCAATCATCTGCGCCCCCTTCAGATACAGGCTGAACGTCAGTGACGTGCCGATCACCACCAGGTAGAAAAACGCCAGAATCAGGCTGCCATTCACCACGAAATCCGTGCCCTCTCCAGCGTAAAACGGCAGCAGGATCATCCCGCCGATTAACATACTCCAGCCGACAATCGGCAAAGTGCCGTAACGTGCAATCAGCGTTGACGGGTAGGTGGTATAAAACGCGGCGGCAAATGCGGAGGCGATCCCCCAGAACAGCGCGGCGGGTGAAATTGACAGCGAAGTAGGGTTGCCGTGCGTTACCAGTAAAAAGGTGCCGATCAGGGAGGTGAGGATTGCCGTCAGCACCAATACGCCGGGACGGGCCTTACGTACCAGCGCGAACCACGCCACGATAATCGTCGGAGACAGAAATTGCAGCACGGTGGCGGTCGCGGCGTTGGACTTTTCGATGGTCAGCAGGAAGGTGAGTTGTACGGTCAGCGCGCCGACGACAGAAAATATCAGCAGACTCAGAGCGTCTTTGCGGTCTTTGAAAAGGGAAAAAATTTTGTCGCCGTGGACAAAGGAGAGCATCAGCAGAATGAGTCCGGCGAAGATCAGACGCGTCATGGTCAGAAATGGCGACGACATCTGGCTTTGCTCCATGATGTACTGCGCGCAAACGCCGGAACTTCCCCATAATACGGCAGCAATCAGAACGTTCAGCATCCCTCTTCTGGTGGACCCCATGTTTTCCTCGGCTGTGTTTTTTCGACGCTATTTGCAGGCATGATAGCAGATAAGGCACAGCCGTTACCCTCCACACAACAGGTTGTTTATTAATGGCCTGCGAGCCAATGCAAAACCAGGAATATTTGACATTGCGTACTTGATGGCGGCGCACTATTGTCAAAGTGGAACATCATCTGGAAGGAACACATCATGGGTAAGCGTCGTGGTTTAACGGCAGTGCTGGCCACACTGGTTTCACTCTCTCTGTTCGCTGCGCCGGTCATGGCGAATCCGGGGAATGGTAACGGAAATGGTCATGGCGGAGGCGGCCAGGGCAACAGCAGTGGCAATCATGGAAATAAGGGCAACCAGGGAAATAACGGGCAAAAAGGAAATTCGGCCCAGAAAAACAACGCTTCTTCCGATCATCGTAAAAATTACGGCAAACCCGATCACGTCGAGTCTGACATCAGTTTCGCGACAGCGCGTCATCTGGCGGTGAACTACGGCCTGACGGGATATGATTCTCTGCCTCCGGGCATTGCGAAAAACCTGGCGCGTGGAAAACCGCTCCCTCCGGGCATCGCGAAAAAAACCGTACCGGCATCCATGCTGGGGCAACTGCCTTATTATCCTGGCTATGAATGGAAAATTGTTGGGGATGATTTAGTGCTGATTGCGCTCAGTACTGCCGTGGTCACGGCGATTATTAACGGGGTGTTTGATTAATATATTTAAAGGCCGGGGAGAGTTCCCCGGCTTGTGTATATACCATCCTAATAATAGGTAAATGTAACCGGCAAACTGGCGGTGTAATTACCCGCCGGTATTGTACCGGTATGGGGAAACACTCTTGCCAACAAGGTGCCATCAAACTGCTTTTGATTCACAAGAAAAGGCGCTTTACTCAACTCGACCGGCGTGCCGAATTCAACCGCACCCCCGCCTTTCTTCCATGACAAGGTAATATCAACCATATTATTTGACGTAGTGAGTTTCGAATTACTGCCCCCAGCCAGAGTAACCTCAAATTTGGTGATATCACTGACACAGTCAATCACGAGGGGAACTTCAACATTATTATCGCCTAATAAGGCACCTGATGTGGTAATCAGCGGAAGTTGCACGGTTTCAGGCAGGCCAAGCCCTTTGTTGATTTGGCACTGAGGATTAGTGACCTGCATTGAAATGGGAAGACTTACGCTTGCCGTTTGTGCGGCGTGACTGTTAAGTGCCGTTGTTGCGCTTAACAGCCCCACCAGTAACGGAAAAAATAGACATGTCCTGTCAATCATAGGTTACCTCGACAGTCAGACTAGTGGAAATATTCCCGGCCTGAAGCGTTTCTTCAGGAATTTTTTTTGGCAACAGCTGGAACTGACCAAGCGTTTCATTTTGGTTACTTAATGCAGTTGATGCGGGAACAAAAGACTTATTCAATTCTAGCGGCGTAAAATCTGTGCCGGATGCATTTTTCCATGCCAACGCAAGCCCAACGCCGGATAAACCCGTTTTCATTAGGTTAGTGCTGCTCGTGGAAACGCCTGCAGCGGGCGAAAATTTCAGTGAGATCCCGGTTGCAGGCCAACTGCATGCAATATTCAGATCAACTGTCTGTGGCGTTGTTGCGTCATTTTCAAACTGGCTAAAGCCGATTTGTTGAAAATTCAGATTTGCCGGAGAGAGAGATAATGCGCACGTGTTTAAGGCTAACTCGGCGTTTATCGTAGCTTTTCTCTGCACTGATTTCGACGCAGAGGCATTGTGAATTGAAAAAAGTATCAAAAAAAGGGCTAACCATCTGAGCATAATTAATCCAGCTTATCTGTATATTAGCGAAACATTCAGGTACGTAGAAACCTTCCCGGCAGGAAACGGTGTTGATGGTTTGACGTTGATTCTGAATCTAGCACTATCATCAATATTGTTTCGTGTTTGCGAATAGAGCTGATAATTAGTATTGAGAGGGATAATTTGTTCATACCCGTATAGTCTGGTTATCTGGAAGTTTAACTTGCGACCATTAGTATCATTAGCACTAAACATACCATTCGCTGCATCGACTACATTTTCAGGGTCTAAACGGACATAGAGACCATTGATTAATGCTTTATTTTTGCAAGAATATGAAACTAATAACTCTTTATACAAACCTCGATTAACGTCACTGGGTGTTAATTTGCCAAAGTCAATATTTTCTGGAATAAGACTCATGGAGCAGGTGGCATTATCTTGAAAAATAAAAGGAATCATTCCCCCTAAAGCAGAACTCACATTTACCACTGGGCTGTTTGCTAAAGTATTTCCTACCGAAGGTGGCTGGATATTAACAGTATATTGACCCGTTTGTATGTTTTGCATCCAATATTGATCATTTACGACAAGTTTAGCTTTACCTAGGACAGTGCCTGCGGGCCAGTTAGCTCTACCATCCCATGGCGCGGCTTTGACGTTATTGGAGATAATATCAGTGCCGTTACAATGCATACCCTCCAATTGCCATTCAATGCCAGGATAAGGTGTTGTTATGGTGGTCAAGTCTTTACAAGCCCCTCCACTGGTCATTTTCATGACCATATTACTCATCTTGGTTGCATTCTCTGTATAATCTGGATCACAAGTCATACTATTTTGCACGGTGACTTCCAAAATTAACAATGGATCATTATCTGCTGACGTATAACCATTCGCCCAGTAATCATGATCACTGGCATCAGTATCAAAAAGTATCGTCCCTCCACTACAGTTAGCTGCCATGGCAGGTAACGAACAGAGAGATAATAAAGCGATGAAAAGAGCAAATATGAATTTACACATAATAAAAGCCTTACACGTGTCAGGATTTGTTTAATTTATACTCTTTGTTAACGCCATAATCATCAAACGCCACAATGCTAAGGTTGCTACTAGTAATTGACTTACCCAGAGAAACTTTTTCACCTGGCGCAAAGACAGCTAATTTTTCTTTAATATCGTCACTAACTTTAACAGGCGTTCCGTTTTGTTTAACACTGATGATCGCAAAATAATAGGGTGTATCGTTCCAGAGAACGGTGTTGCCCTCACTGCTTATCATTTTAATCTGTTGTTCGGCGTTTTCCCTTTTCGCTTTCAGTGCGTCAGGGCGATAAAACATTTTGACCTGGGTATGCAGCGCAATGGATAATGCATTCATACCTTCTTTCGGTGCTTTAGGGATCTCCTGGATATTGATCCAGAAAAGTGATTCTTTGTCTTTTGGTAACGCATTATTAATTTTCAGGATACGCAGGATTTGTTTGTGTTGATCGGCCACTTTAAAGAACGTGGGGCTGGGCACAAAATAGACGTTCTTGTCGTTTTGGTCCTGGTTTTCAATCCATATCTGTCCGCCATATTCCTGAGCAGACTGGTTATCAACCTGTACAGAGATATTCTCTCTTTTTTCATCAAAGACATAACGTGTGCTGTTAAGGACAAACGCCGCATGACTTGATGCCGTAAATAAAAACAGTGACGCAGAAAAGAAAAACGTTCTCAGTGTATTGTTCTTAGCCACACTTAACCTCCTGTGCTTTACCCGTATCTTTATGCAGCGATCGTGAATCGAATTTGCAGTCACCTACAGAAATGATCCCTTCATCTTTATCTTCAAGATTCATTAACAGAATTCCGCCATTGTTGACATAGCCGATTTCCTGGTTGTCTGCGTTTTTAGCGATACTTCCCATTGGAATAACAAAACCATTGCTGCCGATAACTTTGACGATATACGTGTTAATTTTTCTGTATTTCACTTTTTTGTAGATAATGGCATTTTCTGTCGGCGTGACATTGATTGCGTTTTCTGTCAATTCGACACTTTGTGGCAAGTTGTCGGCATTGACCGTAATGGTGTTATTGTTATAAGCCGTTAACGGTATAACAGCTCGACCTTTTTTATCGCCCGGCATGGAGCCATTAAATCTGACGCCTGGAACATCCTCCATTTGTACAATCGCGATTTCATCATTTTTCACAGGCGTAAAAAGAATGCCTGCATCTGGTAACCCGATAATACTTCCGCCAACCTGGAAGGAAGAACTGGAAGTGCTCCCCATTTGCGAATAGCTTGCCGAGGTTTGAACTTCGTCAAACAGATAAGACGCTGAAATCGCGCTTCCTGTGGTGTTGCGTGACTGACTGATGGACGCATTATAGCTCAGGCGAGAATTAACACTTCCCGCAACACCGGTATTGAAATTCGTGCCATTACGACGATCATAGTTTATGCCAGAGAAGCTGTAGTGCGATTTATCAAACACGCTGAAGGGTACGCTAAGGGATACCCCGGCGTTATAATCACTTTCCATCCCCTGCAGTCTGGAATATCCGGCATTCAGAGAGACCGATATATTATTAAAACTCTTGCTGAGATTTACGTTTGCCCCTACCTCACTGGAACTGTCCCAGTAATCTTCCTTCCAGGCTGACATGTTTAAGAACACATTCATTTCCGGGAGTTGATAGGTGATAATCGATTCATACCGCTGTTTGGGTCTGTTGTTTAACAGATTGTAATAGCGATAGTTAAAATCCGCGTAGTCAATGTAATTTTCTGAGTTAAAGCGATAACCGATTAACTGTAAATTCGCGTTTTCACCTAAGGCACGGGCATATTTCACCGATGCGCTAAAGCCGTTCATCGTTTTGCCATTATGGTATTTGGCCTGCGACAGGTTGCCACTCATTGCCACGGCACCAAACCAGCCGAAAGAACGGATAAGACCCAGACCAACGTTGTTATAGTTTTTATCTACCAGTGCAGAGGTATTGAGCGTAAAGGGCTCAAAACCATAATCATAGGTCATCTGCGCGAATAAACTATCATCATCACGCTTGTCACTGTATTGGTCAACTTTACTACCTACCGCGATATTGTAATTATAATTGCCAGGTTTTAATAAATTGGGCAGCACAGCGACCGGGAATCGCTGTTCTTTTACCGAACCATCCTCTTCGTAAATTTTTAAAATAATGTCACCCGAATACACACCGGTCAGATCGTTTATCACAAATGGACCCGGTGGGACCACGAACGATTTTAATGTGTATCCGCCTTGTTCGACGGTGACACGGGCATGTGTTCTGGCAATACCATTAATTACCGGGGCATAAGACTGCGAGTCCCAGGGATACATATCCTGATTGGATTTTAACTGTGCGCCATAAAAGGTAAAACCATCGTTCAGGGTATTGTAAGACTGGGTTTTACCAATCAGGATATCTGATTTTATCGATTTTATCGCATGCGTTAACAGCAGGTTATTGCTCTGGAATTTTTCTCCCTGATACGCGTATCCTCTCCCAAGCAGAACCCATTCGCCTATATTGATCTGGCCTTCGATATTGCCGTATGTTGTCCGATCCTGGTCACTTGATTTTGATGTATTGACATCATAGGCGAGTTTGAAACCGGCACTGCCATAATCCCAGGCACCGCCTTCTTTTTTATTATCGATAAAGCCAGCCTGAGGCATCTCGATCGACAACTCCTGCAGGGAAGGATCAAATTTAACCCGACTGTTCTTCTCTTTATCAAGAAGATAGCAGTTGCGTGTGGGGTTAAGATACTGTTTATAGAATTCTTTATTAAGAAAAATGCCTTTTCCCTGTAACCATTTATCCGAAAGACAAATATGCTCTGCATCAGCATTGCTGAGTGTTAGTTCCACAGAGGTCGCTGTTTTAGAACCATTAAAAAGTAGATCGACAACATAGTTCCCCGGGATGTTTTGTCCGGTATTCTTTAGTACTTCTGGTACCTCTTTGCTGCCACCACGGATAAAACTGTAATTGAAATCGTCGGCAAGAACTTCATTCGACCATAAATGAAAAATGATAGCGATACATAATACTTTTATTTTCATTACTTTTCCTTGCCAACATGTACCTTATTTAATTAAGGGAGCCAAGGCTCCCTTTTTATGAAAGATATTTATTTATATGCGATTACATAGCTTGCAGAGGCTGAGAATGGACCAGCAGTAAGAGTGCCAGTGCTTGGTTTGCTCAGCCAGGCACTATAATCGAAGGAGGCGATACCACCTTTGGTGGAATTATAATCTAAAGAGGTTGCACCCGCTTTAATTGCAGCCTCAGCACCCTGTTTGACTGCATTTGTACCGACCAAGTTCATAAATGCGTTAGTGCCACCTGCTGCAGCGTTAGCGATGCCTACATCCGTTAGTGTCGGAGAAGACCAAGAAACATTAGCTTGAGCTTTTGCAAGACAATCAGGCGTTTGAGGAACGAGCTTAAAAGCTACTTGTGCCCCGTTTGCTGCTGTATTTGCAATAGTGCCTAAATTAACAGTGCTAACACTCGTACCACTGCTATCTTTTACACTAACTTCGCAAGTGGCGGTCGAAACAGAACCCGTAAAGTTTACAGTACCAGTGTTTGGCGCAGCCATAGCACTAGACGCTACACCCAGAACCGCCACAATTGCCGAACCTAAAATCAGCTTTTTCATTTTATACTCCATTAGTAATAGGCTTAATTCTAAAGTCAGCTCATAACAATCTTAATGAGCGAGGCAGAATATATTGCCTTGGGAATTCGATGGCAAATCCTAAAATGGCGTTTGTTACTTTCCTATCGGCTTTTTTTATTTGTCATTTCGTTAGTTATATAGTTTCAGTTTTCGTAACTAATTTTTTTATTTTTTGTAAGGGAGATATAAAATAGAGTAAAGATGATAGTGTATTTATCATAATACTCTTTCAGGATATAAGAATAAAAAAGCCCCGTTATTTTATTGACTGATTCTGGTTTTTATTGATTTTTAGTGTTTTAATCTGATAGTTCCCGGGGGATAAAGTGAATAAAGTATATGCAATAAAAAAGAACAGAAAGGGCGAAGCTGTTGTCGTTTCAGAAGTCAGTAGAGGGATAAGGAGGATAAGGAAATGTCAAATAGTACGAACAACCCTGAATGCCTTGCTTATCAGCATGACAGGATTAGTATGTCCTCTATCATCAGAGGCTTCAGTTAGCGTACACAGTATTCCTTACCAGACATATCGCGATTTTGCTGAGAACAAAGGCCTGTTTAAGCCAGGCGCAGAAAACATCCCGCTATATGATAAAAATGGATCTATCGTTACCACGCTAAATAAAGCGCCCATGATAGATTTCAGTTCAACTGACACAAATGGTATTGGAACGTTAGTTGCACCGCAATATATCGTCAGCGTGAAACACAACGTGGGTTATAAACAGGTGAAGTTTGGTTACAGTGACGACACCACCTATAACCTGGTTGAAAGAAATAATCACGAGTGGGATTTCCATCGGCCTCGACTGAATAAAATTGTGACAGAGATTGTGCCTCTTGATATGACCAGTGCGGGGATTGAAAATGGTACATATCAGAATACAGAGCGGTTTCCCGTTTTCTATCGGGTCGGTACGGGAACGCAATATGTCAAAGATGAGAGTGGCAAATTGACACAACTCGCAGGGGGATACTCTTATAAAACAGGAGGAATAGTAAATCCACCATATACTTCTAGCTGGCGTTTTTTCACTATCACAACAGATACCCCTCTTTCCACCTATGGTACTCCTGGGGACAGTGGCTCTCCATTATTTGGCTGGGATGCACAGCAAAACAAATGGGTTGTAGTTGGAGTACTCAATTCTTATGCGGGCTTATGGGGTAAGACTAACTACTATACAGTAATCCCTGTCGGTGACGTGGTTGAAACCATGAAGCTGAACGCTGATGCCCCAATCCATTCACAAAAAAATGAAGGTGATATTCACTGGACTTATGATGACAAAACCGGCGTTGGCGCATTAACCCAGGGGGCGGCCTCATGGTCAATGCATGGTAATCAGGGGGCAACCTGGCCTGCTTCATTGAACAGCGGTAAAGATCTCATCTTCCAGGGCGGCGGCTCTGTGGTGTTAGAAAATAGCGTTCACCAGGGGGCGGGGACGCTGACCTTTGATGATGATTACATTATTAAGCCCCTGGATTCTCAGACCTGGAAAGGTGGCGGGATCATTGTTAACGGCGATCATACCGTCGACTGGCAGGTAAACGGTGTTCAGGGGGATAATTTGCATAAGCTCGGTACCGGGACACTGAAAGTCAATGGTACGGGTATCAACCCCGGTGGGCTGAATGTTGGCGAAGGGACGGTGGTTCTGGCACAACGACCGGACAGCGATGGCAACGTTCAGGCCTTTAATAATGTCAGTATTGTGAGCGGCCGCCCAACCGTTGTGTTAAGCGATGACAAACAGGTTAATCCCGACAATATCAAATGGGGTTATCGCGGCGGTAAGCTCGACATCAACGGTAACAGCCTTACCTTCCATCAGCTTAACGGTGCGGACGACGGGGCGATCCTGACCAACCGCGGGAAACAGGCCTCCGTCAACCTGGATTTCAATAAAGCAGATGCCACGACGGCGGTTGCCAATATCTGGCACGGTCACTTCACCGGCAATGTTGATGTCAAAAATACCGTTACGCCCGGAACGCAGAACGACTTTGTCATGGATGGCGGGATGAACACGCAGGGGAGCTTCACCCAGCAAAATGGCCGTCTGTTTGTCCAGGGGCATCCGGTTATCCATGCTGTGAGCACTCAGGCTGTGGCGGATAAGATGAAGGCGCTGGGCGACAACTCTGTTCTCACTCAGCCGGTTTCCTTTACCCAGAGTGACTGGGAAACCCGCCAGTTCAGCCTGAAGCAGCTTGATCTGTACAACGCTGATTTCAGTCTGGCGAGGAATGCCAGCCTTAATACAAATATTAATGCCGACCATTCCACCGTAACGCTGGGCAGTGAAAACCTCTATATCGATCTCAATGACGGGAACGGGGTGAAAACCACGCCGTCATTCGGGCAGTCAAAAGCGACAAACGACGCCGATCAGAGCCGTTTCACCGGACGCGTACAGCTGAAGAACGGCTCCACCCTCAACATTAATGAACACTTTAGCGGCGGGATTGACAGCGCAGACAGTTCAGTGACCGTGGCGTCCAGTGATGCCGTTCTCAGCCAGTTCAGCCGTTTCAGCCACTCGCCGCTGTCACTGGCAGATGGCGCGAAGCTGACGGCAACGTCGGGGCTGGTTTCTGACAGTGAAGTGACAGCCGGTACAGGATCAACGCTTTCACTGTTATCCGGAGCGTACTCGGCTGGGCGCTGGCGTCTTGACGGGCAGGGCACCACGCTGAATGTCGGCTCGGGTAGCGTAATAACAGGCAATATTCAGGCGGATGCTGCGGCCAGCCTGAATATGGGTACGGCAGAGGACACCAGTAAGGATCTGTTCACAGTTTATGGTGGCAACCTGAGTGCGCCACTGGCAGGCGCGGTGATGACGAATACTCTCTGGCAGGCGGACGGGCAGTCCGTGGTGAAATCTCTCGACCTGAAAGGTTCACAGGTGCGCTTTGGCAATGCCGGCGCAGCGGGTTCTCTGACGGTGGACACTCTGACGGCCAGCAACAGCCAGTTCATCATGAACACTGACGGTAAAACGGCAGATACGGTAACGGTTAAGCAGTCGCTGACCGGTAAAAACAATGCGCTGGTTGTTGTCCCGTCTGTGGCTTCAGTGAGTAAGGAAACATCGCCCGTCGCGTTAGTCACGGCACCGAAAGCGACGGCTGCCGATGTGTTCACGCTCAAACCGGTGACACAGCGCGCGGGTGTTCATACCTTCACGCCGCAGATGGGTATCGTGGAGAGCGGGAACAGCAAACAATGGCGACTGGAAGGGTTTGACGTGCAGCAGGACAACGCGGCGGTGCAGGCCAGCAAAGCCGTTATGAATACGGGATACAAAAACTTCCTGACGGAGATGAATAACCTGAACTACCGCATGGGCGACCTGCGCAACACCCACGGTGAAACCGGGGCGTGGGCGCGAGTCTTCAGCGGTACCGGTTCCGCAGATGCGGGTTATTCCAACAGCTGGACTCACCTGCAGACTGGCGCCGACAGAAAGTACGCGTTTGACGGTGGTGACCTGTTTACCGGTGTGACGGCAACGTTCACTCACAGTAACAGCCATGGCGATGGCTGGTCCGGTCAGACGAAATCAACCGGTATCGGTCTTTATGCTTCCGCGATGTTTGACTCCGGGCTGTATGTGGATGCCATCGGTAAATATGTTCGCCACGACAACCACTATTCGGCGAGTGAAACCGGAATGCCGGAGCAGGATTACCGCTCGCACTCCTGGTATATGGGTGCAGAAACCGGCTGGCGCTTCTCGCTACCCGGCGAAACTTTTATCCAGCCGCAGACGGAACTGGTTTATGGCTCAGTGTCAGGAACCCGGTTTGACTGGCAGTCTGCAGGTTCAGACATCCGTATGCAGCGTAAGCAGGAGAATCCGTTGATAGGTCGTACGGGGGTGGAATCCGGAAAAACGTTCAGAGGGAAAGACTGGGAACTGACGGCGCTGGCGGGCGTTCATTATCAGTATGACCTGTTTAAACCGGCAGAGACGGTTGTTCATGATTTTGCCGGGGAAACTCATATTAAGAATGGTAAAGATAGCCGGGTTAACTTCAGTTTAGGTGTTAATGCCAGAATTAAAGAAAACACCAGGATTAGTCTTAATATAGAGCGTTCGGCCTTCGGTCATTACGATATCGATAAGGCAATTAACGCCAATATCCGTTATTCATTCTGATTTTAACAGGTGAGTCAGTAAAAGCCTGAACCTATAGTTCAGGCTTTTTTATGGATTAAATGTGAGTGAGAATTAAATCCATTTACGCAACAAGTTAGTGTGCATAATTTTATCGCAATGGGTTATTTTTTAGGGTGGTTTTTGCACTTTTCATACTTTATAGTCACTTTTGGTTAAGGTGTCTAATACATTTGATAACTAAGAGTTCTTATGTCGGTTGCTTTTTTGTTGGCAAGTAAAAATGCCTATTTTAATTATGGGTTGTCATTGCTCTCTAATGATGATCCAGATATTAAATGTCATGAGTACAGAGAGATTGAATCTGATCATGATGTGCTTAATAAATATAATAAAATATATCTGGTCTGCGACAAGGACGATTACTTTGCTTACAGTTTTCTTATGGAGAAACTCCCGGTGACGTGTCTGTCCCTCGATCAGATTGCGTACCGTTGTAAGAAACTGCGAGTCCTGACGAGCAGCAGACCTTCGCCTGTTTCTGTGTTCAACGACTTTACGGAGGATGAACGAAAAATTGTCTATTTGTACTTTTTTAAAAGGAAGAAAGTCAGGGAGATCGCGACGTTAACACAGCTAAAGGAAAATACTATTTATTATAGGATACGCGAGATAAAAATTAAACTCGGCGCGGAGTCCACCAGAAAACTGCCGCTGCTGCTTAATGATTTTTTTCTGGTGTCAAATACCTGATTGCTGTTTCTACGTGTAATTTCCTGTTGAAAATATTAAAATTGTTAACTACATCACCAAAGCCAATGGGTAACGCTATGTATTTTAAAGAAATGCATAGTTAAAAAAGTAATAATTAAAATTATAAACTATTTCGTTAATTAAAAAATTCCGAATTTAAATGGCTGATAACCCATGAAATTATATGCATACAAAGCATGGGGGTGACTGTATGAATAGTCAAAGTGCTTTAAGTACCCTTAATTTTCCGGCTAAGGAAAGCTATGCACACAACAATCTGTTGGTGCTGAAAAAGATACGTTTTTATAACTGTGCGATTATCTATCTACGGGATGCGCAACTGCTTATAAAAACGAAAGATGGGCAGTCCTTTAATGTACCCCCTGAATCACTTTGTTATATCGAAAAAAACACAGTGATTGATGTTGCATTAAAAGTGCTAGGTAAAGGGGTTCCTTATGAGCTCTATCACGTTGATAGTGATGTGTTGAGTTGTATCTGTAAGGTGATGGAACCGCTGTTGTTAGATCCGCAAAGAGTCAACCAGACGCGGCGTAAAATATTTACCTGTCCCGTTGATGAAACAGATACAAAAATCTTCAAACGATTAACGGGAAGCGATGTCCCACAACACCGACAAGTTTATAAAATAACCTATCTTCTTTCTAAAATGAGGGATATAGAATCGTTAGTTTATTCCTTGTCGGTATCAACGGATACCACCTTTACTGAACGACTGAAGTCAATCATTGAAGCCGATCTCTCTAAATCGTGGAGGCTGGCAGATCTGGCGAACATTTTACATATGTCGGAGGTGTCGATTCGTAAAAAGCTGGAGAAAGAGAGTAATAATTTTAATACGCTGGTGTTGGATATTCGCATGCATCAGGCGGCGAAACTCATCACCACGACTGAGAAGCATATTAACAGTATTGCCAATGAAGTGGGCTATACCAGTACTTCATACTTTATTCGTAACTTTAAAGAGTTCTTTGGCATAACACCGAAACAGTTTTCTTTGAAGGTAAAAAAACAATCCTGATGATCGATATCGTTAAGATATTTCGCAGGACAAAACGACTTTGGCGTAACAGGCTGGAGTATTGCTGAAATCTTTACCCTACCTGTTGCGTTAAGTCTTTGCTTTTATCGATCCCGTTCGCTTCCTCAGATCGGGTAAAGCCCTGGATCTGTATCTCGCCATAGTGGCCTTCTTCAAAGCGCAGTGGTTTGTCTGATGGCAGGTCAAACGCGCAGAGCCAAAATCACTGGCGATCCGTTCTCCTCTTATTGTGAACAAAAACGCAATAGTCTATTGCCATTTGTATCATTTATGTCATCAGGTCGTCAGCGTATTCTTCTCCCAACGCGTTATTCAACGCCAACCAATCAATTTACTCTGGGATTAAACATGAAAACCATTATCGCTGTTATTACTGCTTCTCTGTTCTCTGCTATGACCTTTAGCGCCTCTGCACAGAGCGTTACGGCGTCTGGCACCACGCTGGATTCTGCTGAAGCAGTGATTGCGCAAAAAGCGAAAGAGATGAACGCCTCTGAATACAAAATCACCAGCGCTCGCATGGGCAATACCGTCACTATGAGTGCAGAACTGTATAACTAATCGCGAGGGAAACCCATTATGTTATTCGATCACTATGCGCTGAATGCCTTGCCGTTAAAAAACCGGATTGTTATGCCGCCGATGACGCGTTCTCGCGCCGGGGCAGGCGACGTCGCGACTGACATGATGGCGGACTATTACGCGCAGCGTGCCAGCGCGGGGCTTATCATTAGCGAAGGCACGCAAATCAGCCAGCAGGGTCAGGGCTATGCCTGGACGCCGGGTATCTATTCCGATGCACAGATTGCTGGCTGGAAAAAAGTCACCGACGCCGTGCACAAGGCGGGCGGTAAAATCTTCGCTCAGTTGTGGCACGTCGGTCGTGTTTCACACACCGTTCTGCAACCTGGCGGCGCCGCGCCGGTCTCTTCTTCTGCCATTCAGGCGCCAGGGGTGAAAGTCTTTGTCGATGTGGAAGGGCGCGGCCCGGAAAATGGCGTCGGCGAGATGGTGCAGCATGACATGCCGCGCGCCCTGACGCTGGAAGAGATCCCGGCTATTGTCAATGACTATGCTCAGGCGGCGCGTAATGCTATCGCTGCAGGATTTGACGGCATTGAACTGCATGGGGCGAACGGCTATCTGATCAATCAGTTCATTGACTCGCAGGCCAACCTGCGTGACGACGAATACGGCGGCTCGCTGCAAAACCGTCTGCGCTTTATGCGGGAGGTGGTGACGGCGGTCTCTGCGGCGATTGGTAAAGAGCGCGTGGGTATTCGTCTCGCTCCGCTGACCACGCTGATGGGGTCAAAAGATGATACCCCGGAAGCGACCTATCTGGCGGCAGCCAGCGTGCTGAACGAGCTAGGCATTGCCTATATTCATATCGCCGAAGCGGACTGGGAAGATGCGCCGGTCATGCCTGCCGCGTTTAAAGAAGCGCTGCGTATTATCTTCCACGGCGCGTTGATTTACTCCGGTAAATACACCAAAGCCCGTGCTGAAGAGGCGCTGGCGAACGGCTGGGCCGATCTGATCGGTTTTGGTCGTCCATTTATTGCTAACCCTGATCTGCCACATCGACTAAAAAATGACGTGCCGCTGAATGCGCCAATTAAAGAGACGTTCTTTGGTGGCGGGAAAGAAGGGTATCTGGACTACCCGGCTAGCTGATTTCATGACGCAATGCGTCAATCTGCTCGCACATCCGCAAATGGTCCGGCGAATAACATCACGCCGGGCTTTGTGCATCCCTTTCATTTTCATGTGAATACCATCAGCGTAAACCGTGTTATCTGCGGGTATGATGAGGCAGTCCAGTTGATTCAAAAAAAGGTAAACGCATGCCCACTCCGCTATTCCGTCAGGCCACGCCCGCCGATGTTGACCGCTGTTATGAGATTGAAACGCTCGCCTATGAAGGCGATGAAGCGGCAACCCGGGAAAAGATTGCTACCCGTATCCAGCGCTATCCACAGGGATTTATGTGCATGGAGCTGAACGGCGAGGTGGCTGGCTTTATTAATGCCGGTTGCGCCTGGGAAGTGGTGATGTCTGACGAGGCTTTTAAGGAACTGGTAGGCCACGATCCGGATGCGCCCAATGCGGTGATTATGTCGGTGGTGGTGCACCCGGATTTTCAGGGGAAAGGCTATTCTTCACTGATGATGCGTGAATTTGTGGCGCGGATGAAAGCGATGCACAAAAAGACGATTCACCTGATGTGCAAAGATCGTCATGTCGATCTTTATGCTCACTTTGGCTACCGCTACGTCAAACCGTCTGAATCCGATCACGGCGGGATGGCGTGGCACGAGATGGTGATGGTGTTGTAAGAGACGCGATGAAAACCGCGCGAAACTCGAATGTAGAAGGCGTTTTTAGGCTTTCTGAAGCGGGAATAGGGCATGATATTTTGGCAGATCACAGGAGTCGAACCTGCCCGGGACCGCTGGCGGCCCCAACTGGATTTGAAGTCCAGCCGCCTCACCGGAGACGACGATCTTCCGCGCCTGCATTGCTACATGGAGGCGGGGCGCATTATAGCTACTTCCTGACGTTTCCACACCCCCTCACTCACTTTTTTAACTTCCCTTTCTTCTTACCATGATCGGTTTCATATAAATCCTCATAAATTCCTCTAGTTACATTTTCTCACATCTTCTGGCGCAACCGCGATCACAGAAAACAAGAATCGTAATTTAATAACGAGATATCGGAATATCCGTCGCTAGCGCGAATGGTTTACAAAAACGGTAACCGGTACCAGTGCGCATGAGAGCGCGAAAGGATGCGTTATGACTATTCATATTTTGTCTGTTAAGGAGAAGATTGGCTACGGGATGGGCGACGCTGCCAGTCATATCATTTTTGATAACGTCATGCTGTATATGATGTTTTTTTATACCGATATTTTCGGTATTCCCGCCGGTTTTGTCGGCACCATGTTTTTACTGGCGCGTGCGCTGGACGCCATTTCAGACCCGTGCATGGGACTGCTGGCGGATCGCACGCGTTCCCGTTGGGGCAAATTCCGTCCGTGGGTGCTGTTTGGCGCGCTGCCGTTTGGCCTTGTTTGCGTCCTGGCATACAGCACGCCGGACCTCAGCCTGAACGGTAAGATGATTTACGCTGCTATCACCTATACGCTGCTGACGCTGCTTTATACCGTGGTGAATATCCCGTATTGCGCACTGGGCGGGGTGATCACTAATGACCCCACGCAGCGTATTTCTCTGCAATCCTGGCGCTTTGTGCTGGCGACGGCGGGCGGGATGCTCTCGACCGTGCTGATGATGCCGCTGGTGAATCTCATTGGCGGTGATAACAAAGCGCTGGGATTTCAGGGTGGGATTGCAGTGCTGTCGGTAGTGGCATTCCTGATGCTGGCGTTTTGCTTCTTCACCACCAAAGAGCGTATCGAAGCGCCACCGAGCACAACCTCAATGCGCGAAGATCTCCGCGATATCTGGCAAAATGACCAGTGGCGGATTGTGGGACTGCTGACCATCCTCAATATTCTCGCCGTCTGCGTACGCGGTGGCGCGATGATGTATTACGTCACCTGGATCCTGGGGACGCCGGAAGTATTCGTCGCCTTCCTGACCACCTACTGTGTCGGTAACCTGATTGGCTCCGCGCTGGCAAAACCCCTCACCGACTGGAAATGCAAAGTCAGTATCTTCTGGTGGACCAACGCGGCCCTGGCCGTGGTTAGCCTCGCGATGTTCTTTGTCCCGATGCAGGCCGACATCACCATGTTCGTCTTTATCTTCGTGATTGGCGTGTTGCACCAGCTGGTGACGCCGATCCAGTGGGTGATGATGTCCGATACCGTCGATTATGGCGAATGGTGCAACGGTAAACGTCTGACCGGTATCAGTTTTGCGGGCACACTGTTCGTACTCAAACTGGGTCTGGCGCTCGGTGGCGCGCTTATTGGTTGGATGCTGGCAGGCGGTGGCTACGACGCGGCGGCGAAAACGCAGAACAACGCCACCATCAACATCATTATTGCCCTGTTCACAATCGTCCCGGCCATCTGCTATCTGCTGAGTGCCGTGATTGCCAAACGCTTCTACACCCTGAAAACGCCTTACCTGAGAAACATCCTCGACCAACTGGCACAGGGCGCGCGTCGCAATCAGCAGGAATTTACGCATAACGAATTTCAGAACTAAAGGAACAGAGTATGAAGATTAGCGACGGAAACTGGCTGATTCAGCCTGGCCTTAATTTACTTCATCCAGTCCAGGTGTTTGATGTGGAACAGCACGGTAACGAACTGGTGGTTTATGCCGCGCCGCGTGATGTCCGCGAACGCACCTGGCAACTGGATACTCCGCTCTTTACATTGCGTTTCTCTTCGCCGCAGGAAGGGATTGTGGGCGTGCGTATGGAACACTTTCAGGGGGCGCTGGATAACGGTCCGCAGTACCCGCTCAACGTTTTACAGGACGTGAAGGTCGATATCCAAAACACCGCTGAGGTTGCTGAGCTGAAAAGCGGTAACTTAAGCGTGCGCGTCACTAAAGGTGAGTGCTGGTCGCTGGATTTCCTGCGTAACGGTGTGCGCATTACCGGTAGTCAGTTGAAGAACAACGGCTATGTGCAGGACACCACCACCCAGCGGAACTACATGTTCGAGCGCCTGGATCTGGGCGTCGGCGAGACGGTTTACGGTCTGGGCGAGCGCTTTACCGCGCTGGTGCGTAATGGTCAGACGGTAGAAACCTGGAACCGCGATGGCGGCACCAGCACCGAACAATCCTATAAGAACATCCCGTTTTATATGACCAACCGTGGCTATGGCGTGCTGGTCAACCATCCACAGTGCGTCTCGTTTGAAGTCGGTTCGGAGAAAGTGTCGAAAGTGCAGTTCAGCGTTGAGGGCGAATATCTCGAATATTTCGTGATCGACGGTCCGACGCCGAAAGAAGTGTTGAACCGCTATACCCGCTTCACGGGGCGTCCGGCATTGCCGCCTGCCTGGTCGTTTGGCCTGTGGCTGACCACTTCGTTCACCACCAACTACGATGAAGCGACGGTAAACCGCTTTATCGACGGCATGGCTGAGCGCAATCTGCCGCTGCACGTCTTCCACTTTGACTGCTTCTGGATGAAGGCTTTTCAGTGGTGCGACTTCGAATGGGATCCGGTGACGTTCCCCGACCCGGAAGGAATGATTCGTCGGTTGAAGGAGAAAGGGCTGAAGGTCTGCGTATGGATCAACCCGTACATCGGACAGAAATCGCCGATTTTCAAGGAGCTGAAAGAGAAAGGCTACCTGCTGAAACGTCCGGACGGTTCCCTGTGGCAATGGGATAAATGGCAACCGGGGCTGGCGATTTATGACTTCACCAATCCGCAGGCCTGTGAATGGTATGCCAATAAACTGAAAGGTCTGGTGGATATCGGTGTTGACTGCTTCAAGACCGACTTCGGCGAGCGTATCCCGACCGATGTGCAATGGTTTGATGGCGCCGATCCGCAGAAAATGCACAACCATTATGCCTACATCTACAACGAACTGGTGTGGAACGTGCTGAAAGAGACCGTTGGCGAAAAAGAGGCGGTGCTGTTCGCCCGATCCGCATCGGTGGGTGCGCAGCAGTTTCCGGTACACTGGGGCGGCGACTGCTACGCCAACTATGAGTCAATGGCAGAAAGCCTGCGCGGCGGCCTGTCCATTGGCTTGTCCGGTTTTGGCTTCTGGAGCCACGATATCGGCGGCTTCGAAAACACCGCGCCGGCACACGTTTATAAACGCTGGTGTGCATTTGGTTTGCTCTCCAGTCACAGTCGCCTGCACGGCAGCAAATCCTATCGTGTGCCCTGGGCGTATGATGAGGAATCCTGCGATGTGGTGCGCTTCTTCACTGAGCAGAAGTGCCGCATGATGCCGTACCTGTACCGTGAAGCGGCTCGTGCACACGAGCGGGGCACGCCAATGATGCGCGCCATGATGCTGGAGTTCCCGGACGATCCGGCATGCGATTATCTCGATCGCCAGTATATGCTAGGGGATTCAGTGATGGTGGCGCCGGTATTCTCGGAAACGGGGGAGGTGCAGTTTTACTTGCCGGAAGGACGCTGGACGCATCTGTGGCACAATGACGTCGTACAGGGCAGCCGCTGGTACAAACAGCAGCATGACTTCCTGAGTCTGCCAGTGTATGTGCGTGGCAACACCCTGTTGGCGCTGGGCCGTAATAATCAGAAACCAGATTACGCGTGGAACGAAGGCACTGCCTTCCAGTTGTTCGCGCTCGAGGAGGGACGTGAAGCCGTGTGCGACGTCCCTGCCGCTGACGGTTCGGTTATCTTTACGCTGATTGCTAAGCGCAATGGCAACACCCTCACCGTGACGGGCAAGGGGGATGCGCGCGACTGGACGTTGTGCCTGCGTAACATCGCGCAGATTAGCGGTATTCGCGGCGCTTCACACCGGGGAAGCGAACTGGGCGTGATGGTGACGCCGCAAAGTCATGAGATCGTCATTTCGCTTTAAGTTGATGTACCGAGGGGGTGGAGGTTCAGCCGCCCCCACAGCGCCAGCAGCAGATACAACGCGACCGGTAATAGAAAGCTGAACCGGAGGTTGAGTCCATCAATACAAGCAGCCTGCAGTAAGGGTATAACCGCACCACCAATCCCGGCCATCACCATTGCTGCGGCAGAAATATTGGCGATCGCCGGATTTTTGTTGATGGTGTGCCCGAAGATAATCGGATAGAGAATTGAGTTTCCTAAACCGGTCAGGATAAGCAGATAACCGCCAGTGGTATTGTTCAGCCATATCGCCATCATCACCGCCGTTGCACAGGCCAGCGTCGCCATCAGAAACGGCGTGTAATTGCCTGTTTTGTCGGCGAGAAAACCATAAAGAAAACGACCCGCCAGCGCACCTCCCCAGTAAAAAGAGACCAGCGACATCGCAACAGTAGTGCTCCAGCCGCCGATGGTGATGAGATATTTTACCAGACTGGTCGCAAGGCTCACTTCGACGCCGACATAGATAAAAATCGCCGCCACACTGAATAACAGTTCTCTGTTCTTCCAGGCGTTATACGTTCCTGACGCGGCTTTTCCCGGGCGCGCCACATCCGGCAGGCGGATCCAGAAAACTCCTGTAATCAATACCAGCGAAAAGCAGGCGAGGCAAAGCCAGAGCGCACTGATAGGTTCTTCACGCGCCAGGATATCGATAGGGGAAAACGCCAGGAGGAGCGCAACCAGCATGGGCGCCAGCGTGGTTCCCAGCGAATTAACCGCAGAGGCCAGACACAGATTGCCAATGCGTTTGTGCGGTGCGCTGAGCAATGTCAGATAGGGATTCGCGACAACCTGCATCGCCGCCACGCCCGTCGCCACGACAAACATCGCCAACAGTGACAGGGCGAAGGAATCCAGCTGCAACGCCAGAGCGAACAGCAGGCATCCCGCAACCGACAACGTTAACGACAGCAGCAACACCTTACGGTACCCCTGGCGTTCAATCAGCATTGAACAGGGCAGACAGGTCAGAAAAGGGGCCACGTAAAAAATAACGGTAATGAAAATAGACTGCGACCACGACAGATGGAAATACTGATAGAAAAAGATGATCAGCACGCTGTTAATGGCGGTTATATTGCCCCATAAGAAAAATATCATGGCGAGTAATGTCAGATTTTTATTCATTTCTTTTTTTAATATGAAATTGTGATGAAGTGACCTGTTGCACAGACCGTTTACTTTAAAAAATGATAAATTTATTCTGCACTCACAGGAGCAGAAAATGGAACTGGAAAATGTATTTCGTGATGTAAAATTAAGTAAGACAGAAGTTACCGTACTGCGCTTTATTCAGAATAATCCAGAACAATGCATTCGTGAGGGTATCCGCACCGTCGCGGAACACTGTTACAGCAATCCGTCATCGCTGGTCCGTCTGGCGAAAAAGCTCAAATTTAGCGGCTGGCTGGAGCTGGTGTATTTCATTAAATTTAATATCACAATGCCAAAACTTGATGTGACCAATGATATTAACTTTATGAATGTCCAGCCAACCGAAAACCTCGCGTTGCTATTAAATCGTCTGCAGCACGACCGTATTCTTATTCATGGCAGCGGTTTCTCACAACTGATTGCGCAATATATTTATAATAAATTCCTGGTGATTGGCGTGAATGCCAGCCTGGCACTTTGGCCGGACTACGAAATACTGGAACAAAAAACGGCTGCAAAATTCGATTCTATCTGGCTGGTGTCTAAATCTGGTCGCAGCAGTTCGGCATTAAATTGGGTCAAGGCGCTGGAAGGTAAAAATACCGACCTTGTCTGCTTTACCGGTGACTATCAAAGCCCCCTGGCCCAGGCGGCAAACACCGCCGTCATCATTCACGATCCGCAAAAGTTTGATGATGATATCTACTGGAGCAACCCTTTCTTTGGTTACTGCATCCTGGGATTCGAACATTTGCTGAAGCTCTGGTTTATGCAAAATCCGGGCGGGGCGCCACTCGACGCCCCGGGAACGATCATTTCCAGTCGCTAAACTGTGCTTCGTCGAGATACTCGCCAACCAACTTTTCGGCCAACGACCAGGAGCCAATCAGCGGATGCGCCATTAATGCGCGGATTGCCAGAAATTTATCTTTGCGCATGATGGCTTCCACTGCCAGACGCTCGTACTCTTTCACGCAGGAGATCATGTTTTTCTGCGCGTCCGGTACGTGGATCGGCGTCACCGGTTTCAACCCCTCTTTGCTCAGATCACAGCTGATCTCAATGACATCATCCGGGCGTAAGAAATCCAGCGTGCCATTGTTTTGCAGTGAGACAACGATGCGTTTGCTGGTGGCGCTGTTCACGGCTTCGAGAATATCCAGCGCCACCCCTGCGTAACCGCCGCTATCCGGTTCTTCAATAAACTGTTGCAGCGTTAGCGGCGTGCGGGTGTTGAATTTTTCCTGATGCGACTCACTCTGCATATAGCTATTTTCGCGGCGCAGATAGTGTTTCATCCAGATATCGAATGCGGCTTCCGGGTTTGCCTGCGCATCCACATTCCGCAGTTCCTCGCGCATTTCCTTGTTGATCCGCGCGATAGCTTCACCGCGCGTTTCCGGTGCATCCTGAATCGCTTTCAGCGCCACTTCGCGATAGTAGTAGTAATAGAGATATTCATTCAGCAATTGCTTGTCGCAAAGCTGAACCAGCACCGGTGAGAAGTACTGCATCGCCGTTTTGCTGTACAGCGCCGGGTTGCTCACCAGTTTGTCGGTGACGTCCTCACCTTTCACGGTGAAATGGGTAAACCACGAGAAGTGGTTCAGACCATAGCACTCCACTTTCAAATCCGCTTCGTCGCAGTTGAGGATGGCAGGCAGTTCGCGAATCAACTCTGAAGGGGCATCGCAAATGCCATAAACCCGACGTTTGAACCCGGATTTAATGATCGCCTCGGTAACCAGTCCGGAAGGGTTAGTAAAGTTGAACAGAATGGCATCGGGTGCGGCATGTTCTTCAATCAGACGGCAGTAATTAAGAATGGCGGGAATCGACCGCATCGCCATCGCAAAACCACCCGCCCCGGTGGTTTCCTGACCTAATGTGTTATGGTTGAGCGCGATACGTTCATCGCGCACACGGCTTTCATCGCCGCCGACGCGTAGCGTAGTGATGACATAATTGCTGTTCTTTAACGCGGATACCGGATCCGTCGTCAGGCTGAAACGAATATCAGGTCGAATCGTGGCAAAAACATAACGGGCGATTTCGCCGAAAATTTTCAGGTTCTCTTCTGCGTTATCGAGGAACACCACTTCCTGTAAACCAATACGATGCGCATTATAGGCCAGAGATTTCGCCAGGAACGCGGAACGAACGCCGCCCCCGCCTAATACGGTTAATTTCATAACAACTCCTGATTAATTATTTGCCAGCCAGTTATCTACCCGGGCTCGAACCTGTCCAACCCTCACACCGTAAATAACCTGAACTTCATTTTGATTACGCACTACGCCATTGGCGCCGGTACTTTTTAATAAGGCTTCATCAATTTTGTCAGGATGATGGAGCGCGACGCGTAATCGGGTAAAACAGTTATCAACAGAAATAATGTTCTCTTTGCCGCCTAAGCCTTTAATGATCTCATCGGTGACGGCCTGACCTGCTTTGGCCTTTTTATTGCGGTAATCTTCTTTACTGTAGAGTTTCACTTCGCCGTCATCTTCGCGCCCTGGTGTTTTCAGGTTCAGCCTGATGACCAGCGTACGGAAAATGACGTAGTACGCGGCGAATTGCCCGATACCGATTATAACGTATAGCGGCCAGCGGGTGAGGGCTGCCGGCAACGGCAGGTTATATATCAGAAACTCAATGAGTCCGGACGCGCCCCACGGACGAACCGTCAGCAGATCGCAAATTGCCTGAGAGGCGGCGGTCAGCGTGGCGTGAATCAGCCATAACAGCGGCGAAATAAATAAGAATGTAAATTCAATCGGTTCGGTAATTCCGGTGAGAATAGAGGTAATAATAGCGGGCAACAGAATCGCCTTCGCCATCATTTTCTTCTCCGGCGTGGCGGTGTGGTAAAACGCCAGCGCTGCACCGGAGAGACCAAAGATTGTCGTCATGCCCTGCTGGGAAAAGCGCAGTGCTTCGTTCATTACCGGGGTGAGATCCGGATGGCGCATGTAGGCCAGGAAGATGGCTTGCGTCCCGGAGACCACCTGTCCGTCAACGTTCAGAGTGCCGCCAATCTGGGTCAACTGGAAGGGAGACCAGACAAAGTGGTGCAGTCCTGTTGGGATCAGGAATTTTTCAAAGAAGCCGTACACGAAGACGCCTGCCACCCCGGCGTTTTTCATGAAACTGGTTAATGCCGCGATGCCGTGCGTGATGAAGGGCCAGAACCAGGTAAAGGCAATGGCGTAAAAAAGGATCACCGGTGTCATGGCGATTAAGGTCAGTTTTGCGCCGCCGTACATCGAGAGTGCGCCCGGCAACTCTATTTCAGAGACTTTATTATGGACCCAGGCAATGGTGCAGCCGAGAATAATCCCTAAAAAGATCCCCATATCAACAACGACAAAACCTAAAATTTGCGTTTGTCCGGTGCCATAATATTCGCCATTGACCTTTTCAGCGATGCCGTGAGTATATTCCAGCCAGGAGTGATTGGCGCCCAAAAACATAATAAAGCACATGACGGCAACCAGCGCGACTTCGGTTTTTTTATCTTTCGCCAGACCATAGCTGATGCCGACACAGAAAAGCAGTCCCAGGTTGCCAAATAATGGCCAGAAGGTATCACCGAGGAGTTGACCTATTTGATGTAAAAAGCTGGTTTCGGAAATAAGTGTCGGGTTAGTTAATATTGAACTTAATGCCAGGATTAAGCCAATAACAGGTAAGAACAAGACCGCCCCGATCATTGCTCTGGAGAATCTTTGCATATCCGCCAGAATACGTTGACGTATTACAGACATGGCTATTCCTTTATTTTATGTAGGGTGTTTGTAATTATTAAATAAGACTTCCAACGTAATTGTTATAACAACTCCCGGTGGGGATGAAAACCTGTTGCGGAAAATAGGCACAAATAGCCGATAAATGAATACCTGTTTCGCTTTCATAGGGGCAGCTTGGAGAACGAAACTTACCGTAAGCAGTTATATGTTTGTTTTTTCAGTATAATCAGCTGTCAGATTAATATGCTACTAGCCTAATGGCGACAAATGTGACAGCAGTTTTTCTTTGTTATTCAGTCTTTTATGCATTACAGGTTTCACCTTTATCCCAACCCGCCAGTACCTGCCAACGTGGTAGAGGAGTACGGAACCAGTCGAGCATAAACAGGATTCGCTCAATGCGGCCAACTTTTGCAAGTCCAGTTTGTTTGGGATTGCCGACAAGCTTTTTTTAGTATCAGGGATGCCATTACGGTTCCCTGCTTTGCCGAGGACGCCAGGTCTACTACTTCACTCCAGTGAATTTTCATCTCTTCCAGGTTCACACTGCTCAGGAATATCGCAACTGAGGCATAGGGCATTGATACACTTTCCCTCCGAGTTGATTTAGGGAATCGACGGAAGATCTGTTCACCGACCGGGTAAAAGAGCTGCTAGAACAGCTCGTTCAGAATCGATTGATTTTGGTTAAGTCGTGATTGTTGTATAATATCGGTAGACATAACTGCTTATATATTGAGGGATTAATGATGGCAGCGGCACTCATTTGTTTGGGTGATAAAACGAGTTAAGGAGAAATCATTTCTGTCACCGCGTCCCGGTTTGAGGTAAATAAAGCAATAGCCAGGATCGGCGACAAGCTATCATGCAGTATTTGTGATGGCTACTTTGAACTGATGGCTCAGAACTGGACCGAAGAAGGGCTAACTTATGTTGCCACGGGTGAGAGTATTGTGCCATTACCCAGACCATTACGTTTTCTGCTCTGCCACACAATACACCTGCCCAATGCGGAATACATTGACTTTTCACAATGCCCGTCATATTTATTAATGGATTAATTATGGCAATTTACCAACTCAGTACCCGTATTAATTCTAATGTCCCGGCTGATTCACTTCTGTATGACCTGCAAATTTACCGCATGGACACTGAAAGGAATAAACACCTTCTTGTGGATGTGCAAAAACAGCAGTTTCTCGGTAATTATGAAACACAGAAGCATATGACCAGAAATATAAATGAATCACTCTCGACTATTTATATTATGGAAATGAAGGTTTATCGAAAAACGATGTTACATACGCACTGTGTAACGCCTGTTCCGTTCACTAAGATGTATACATTGGAAGAATTCGCGTCAGGCAAAGCCTTGTCTTCAGTCAAGCGGGAGAACCCTTGTTATTTTGAATCAAAAGGAACCATGAAGCCTGAAGGTCAAGGGGGTGAAATAAAGCAAATTAAAATCACTATCCCAGAACGCCCATTTATTGCTAGAGAATATCCTATCGGAACTCCTCTGGATCCGTTTGAAAAAAACAAAATTGAAGCAGATATTCAGGATAGATTCTGCAATCTCTCTTATCCTTCTCAATTAGGGGCTAGTCTGTGTGGTCCTGCTACTTTTTTTTACTGTCTGCAAAAAGATCGCCCTGATGTTTATGCACAGGCTGCTCGTGAACTTTGGCGATATGGTAAAACCAGAATCGGTGACCTTAAGATAGAACCTGGTGAGGGATGCCGCCATCCTGCGGGTCAGTTTTATGACAATATCTCAGGACTTGACTGGATGACGCTTGCAGGCCTAAGGGATTCAGAAAATGCGATATTTAGTTTTGATACCCTTGATTCCCCTGTCGCCGGTGTTACCTTGTGGCATACACTAACAGACTGGTTTGAAAAAGCAGGCTATGAAAAAGTATTTAGTA
Source organism: Citrobacter sp. CFNIH10 (assembly GCF_002934585.1). Classification (NCBI taxonomy): domain Bacteria; kingdom Pseudomonadati; phylum Pseudomonadota; class Gammaproteobacteria; order Enterobacterales; family Enterobacteriaceae; genus Citrobacter; species Citrobacter sp. CFNIH10. The sequence goes on along the minus strand of NZ_CP026216.1, from coordinate 1,204,581 downwards.
ATGTCGGCGTTTCTCAGGTAGGAGTCCAGGGAATCAATGCGTTAAATAAATATGTTGCACAGGGATATAAAGTAGTCACGCTTATTAATGATAGTTTGTTAAGAGACAGTTCTGCCGAGCATACCACATATCCGACTCACTGGATTGTCTGGAATGGCCCTGTGACTCAGGGGAATGACGGCTTTGTTAATTTAAGTCTATTCTCATGGGGTGAAGTGTCAGAGCAAATAAAATCACAGAAAGATCTATCATTCTTTATTCGTCGGTTCTTTGGAGGGGTGGTTTTTAAACCATTGAAATAATCATGTTATATTTTCGTTTTTTCATAATCATATGCCTGGTGTCTCTTTCAGGGTGCAGTATATTAAGTCCAAAGGCTGAATATATGCCGAATAAAAAAATATTACCAGAAGCCGAAGTAGGCAAACCATATCTTTATAAAATTAAAATCTTGGGCGGACGTGTTTTTGGTGGAGTACAAAGAAAAGCAGGTGTTATAGAACCTGATGATACAGGGATTTTTTTACGTAATTGTCGATTACCTGACTCAGTGATTACAGCTGATACAAGGGATACTAAGGATCATAACTGTATTGAAGTCTATGGCGTACCCACAAAAACGGGCGCTATAAAAATAAATATTAGCGGTGGAATATATGGAAGCATGATCGCTCCAGCTAGCTATTTCAGTAAAGATTATACGTTAAATATAGTGAAGCCCTGAAGCAGAAAGGAGCTTCTTAAAAGAGTTTGGTATGAACACTGAACTGCCCCATCAAGATATGAGAGGGTAAAAAACAATCTTGATATGCAATAATTTTTAATATCCAAACCGCCCCCTCAGAGACAGAACGCTCCCGGATAATGAATATCCGGGAGCGCTAAGGAGAGATTATGGCGTAACGGGCGCGGGGGAAACGGGGGCCGGTTCGGTCGACGTCACTTCACCCGCGGAGACGACTCCGGCCTGCATGGTTTGCGTGACCTGCTGTTTATTCGCATTCACGGCGTGCAATTGCCCATTCACTGTGGGCTTGAGCGGCGCGTCTGCCTGCACCGTTCCGCTGGCTGTCAGCTGAATATTACCGTCACCGGCGATCGGCAGTGCCGGCCAGCCCCATTGCTGTAGAACGTTCACCGGGACACCGCGGCCATTCAGGCTGATCTGTGTCTGGCGCGGCGGTAACTGTGACACGCTGGCGGTCGCTTCCAGAATCCCTCTTTCCGTAAAAGCGCTCAGTTCGCTGATATTTACCGTGCTGGCATTGGCGGCTAAAGACAAGGAGGGGCGGCGCACGTCAACGCGGTTGACGGTGGCGGCGGCGGCATTCAGGGTCGCGTTTCCGCTCCAGACGCCCCATTTCTGGTTCTGGACCAGCCCCAGATTCGCGCCATAACCATCCAGCGCGGTCAACTGCCACGGGAATGTCGGGTCGATATCAATCACCAGGTTGCGGCTGGCAGTAAATTTCTTCAGCGTCAGGCTGTTCAGCCATGTCGGCAGCGGTTGCATCCAGCGCTGTTTCCAGTTTTCCGGCAGGGTGTACTCGATGCCCGCGATGGCTGCGTCATCGAGGATAAGGGCTTTACCTTCCCGCAGCCAGTTGCCGGAAGTCCTGACCATTCCGCCTTCCCAGCGGGTAGTGAACTGGCGCAGCGCGATACCTTGCGGCGAAAACTCGGCATTCAGAATAGGGTCGAACAGATGTAACGAGCCAAAAATGAACTCGCTGGCATTCATCGACAATTTGCCTTCCTGCGTCTGCCAGTCGTCCTTGCTGAAGGTCAGATTGCGCAAACTAAGGTCAAGGTCAGTGACTGCCCAGTCTGGTCCCTGTAGACGCGCGTCAGTGACCTCAAGGCGATTAATCTGTAGCGATGGAATGCCGTTCAGCGGCGCGAAAAAGTCGGCCAGCGATTTATCGCTTTGCAGTCGGATGTCGTTCAGCCGCAGATTCTCCACCATCCAACTGCCATCAGCATGGCGTTTTGCCACACCGGTTAACGCACCGCGTGCGATATCTGCGCCGATGGTGCTTAATGTCACCTGTTCGTTATCGATACTGCCTTCAATCAGGACGTTGGCAGCAGGAACGTCATTTAATGTCAGAGAACCCGCGCTGAGCTGAATCTGCGCTTTGCTGCCGAGCACTTTACCGGCTTCGGGCAGCCAGGGAATGATGCCACCATTAACCCGCTGAGCGCTCAGATCCCACTCGCTGCCCGGGCTATTAAGCGCCATATCCTGCAACTGCAGGCGGTCAGACTGAAAGGGGAGCGGTGCCGTCTGAGGCGAAATATTAAGGGTACCGTTTTGCAGCAGGATCGTATCGACATGCCGTGGATGTGTCAGTTGGCGAGTACTCAGCCCAATATCGACCGCTTTTGCCACGAGCGTGGCTGGTTGACCGTCACGCCCAAAGGTGACGTTTTTCAGCAGGATATGTGAAGGAGAAGAAAAACGATGGTCCATCGCCTCAAAGGATAACTGATAGTCGCTGTGCTCAGATATCCAGGCACTGATGTGTTCTGCGCCCCAGCGCGTTTGCAGCAGGAAATAGAGGCCGAGAATCACCACCAGAAGGGCGATCAGCACATAGAGAATCAGCTTTCCAATAAATTTCATGGTCTTCCATCCTGCGAAGGGCACATAGTTGAGTTATGCACGATTTACGCGCAATCCTCAAGGCAGGAATCGTGAAAGAGTATGATAGCGACGGTGAATTTGAATCACCGTCGCATAGCCTTTACTGCTTTTCAGGCGGGAAAATCAGGTTCAGTACGATAGCGGTGATACCACCCGCAGCAATACCGGAAGAGAGCAGGTTTTTCACCCAGTCAGGCGCGAACTGGAGGATCAGCGGCTGCTGAGAGACGCCAAGACCAACAGCCAGTGACAGCGCAATAATCAGGATCGCGCGGCGGTTCAGGGGTTCGCGGGAAACAATCCGCACCCCAGACGCCGCGATAGTCCCGAACATAACCAGCGTCGCCCCGCCGAGTACAGGCTCAGGGATATGCTGCACAAAGCCGCTCACCGCCGGGAACAAACCGAGCACGATCAGCATCAGCGCAACCACAAAGCCAACGTAGCGGCTGGCCACGCCGGTTAACTGAATGACCCCGTTGTTCTGTCCGAAACAGGAGTTTGGGAAAGTGTTAAAGACCGCAGAGACGAAGGAGTTCAGGCCGTTTGCCAGCACACCGCCCTTCAGACGCTTCATGTACAGCGGGCCAGAGACAGGCTGTTCGGAAACGTCGGACGTTGCGGTGATATCGCCGATGGTTTCCAGCGAGGTAATCATAAACACCAGCATCAACGGCAGCAGCAGATTCCAGTCAATGCCCAGCCCGTAGTACAACGGCGTCGGCACCATGATCAGATCCTGGGAGGCTGGCGCGTTGTTTTCCGGCAGCATGCCCATAAACCATGCCAGCGCATAGCCCGCCGCCATAGCGATAACCAGTGAAGCCACGCGCAGGTACGGGTTACGCTGGCGGTTGAGCAGAATAATCAGCAGCAGCACAACGCCTGCCAGCATCAGATTCTTGGGCGCTCCAAACGTGTTGTCGCTCATCGCGGCATAACCACCACCGATGGACGTCAGCCCCACCTGAATCAGCGACAGACCGATAATCATCACCACTACGCCCGAGACCAGCGGGGTGATGATACGACGCGCGAGATGCAGAATCCGGGAGAGCACCATCTCCGTGCAACTGGCCAGCATCAGGGTGCCAAACAGCGCCGCCATCATCGTGGGGACGTCTGCACCGCCGGTTTTCAGTGCGGTACCGCCCATAATCAGCGGTGCCACGAAGTTAAAACTGGTGCCCTGAATCGATAACAACCCTGAACCCACCGGACCCCAGGCTTTAATCTGAATAATGGAGGCCACGCCAGAGGCGAACAGCGACATACTGATAATGTGTTGCGTATCCTGAGCCGGTAACCCCAGCGCCTGACAGATGAGCAGCGCCGGCGTAATGACCGCAACGAACATCGCCAACAGATGCTGACAGGCGGCAAACAGGGTTTGCGGAAGCGGCGGGCGATCTTCAAGACGATAAATCAGTTCGCTGTTTTGAGTCTGCGCAACCGGTTGCGCATTTTCCGACTCGAGGGTGTTAACAGACATCAATGATAATCCCGTGATGACAAAGCGGGCATTTTATCTGACCAGATGGTAAAAGCAAACGTTTGCGAGTGGGTATTCTTAATATTTAAAATGGATGAAATCACATTTTTATATAACTTTTCCCTCTTTTCTGCTTAAAATCCATGCCGAATTACTACTAAAAGCTAAAAATATCCGCAGGAATAAGACATCAGTGCGTAACTGATTCAGACGTACTCAAGGAGCTTTGTATGTTTCAACTCGATACCTTATCAACCCTCGTTGCCGCAACGCTGACGTTGCTACTGGGGCGTAAATTGGTTCAGTCAGTCTCCTTCCTCAAGAAATATACGATTCCTGAACCCGTTGCTGGTGGGTTGCTGGTCGCATTGGCCCTGTTAGTACTGAAAAAGAGCATGGGCTGGGAAGTGAATTTCGATATGACGTTGCGCGATCCGCTGATGCTGGCGTTTTTCGCCACCATCGGTTTAAACGCCAACATCGCCAGCTTACGGGCGGGCGGTCGCGTGGTGGGAATTTTCCTGATCGTCGTCGTGGGGTTGCTGCTGATGCAAAATGCCATCGGCATTGGGATGGCCAGCCTGCTGGGACTTGATCCACTGATGGGGTTGATTGCTGGTTCGATCACGTTGTCTGGCGGCCACGGTACTGGTGCCGCCTGGAGCAAGCTGTTTATCGAACGCTACGGCTTTGCTAACGCGACGGAAGTGGCGATGGCGTGCGCCACCTTTGGTCTGGTTCTTGGTGGGCTGATCGGCGGGCCTGTGGCACGTTATCTGGTCAAACACTCCACCACGCCGGACGGTATTCCGGACGATCTGGAAGTGCCTACCGCCTTTGAAAAGCCGGACGTCGGGCGCATGATCACCTCGCTGGTACTGATTGAAACCATTGCGCTTATCGCCATCTGTCTCACCGTGGGTAAGATCGTTGCGCAATTGCTGGCGGGGACAGTGTTTGAGCTGCCCACGTTTGTCTGCGTGTTGTTTGTCGGCGTGATTGTCAGTAACGGTCTGGCGCTGGTAGGTTTTTATCGCGTTTTTGAACGTGCAGTCTCTGTTCTCGGGAACGTCAGCCTGTCGCTGTTTCTGGCCATGGCGCTGATGAGCCTGAAGCTGTGGGAACTGGCTTCACTGGCGCTGCCGATGCTGGCAATCCTGGTGGTGCAGTCCATCTTTATGGCGCTGTACGCGATATTTGTCACCTGGCGAATGATGGGCAAAAACTACGATGCAGCTGTGCTGGCGGCGGGACACTGCGGCTTTGGTCTGGGGGCGACGCCAACCGCGATTGCCAATATGCAGGCGATTACCGAACGTTTTGGTCCATCCCATATGGCGTTTCTGGTGGTGCCGATGGTCGGCGCGTTTTTCATTGATATCGTCAACGCGCTGGTGATTAAGCTGTATTTACTGTTGCCTATTTTTGCGCAATAACGAGAAGGTGCGGTGGTGATGAACCACCGCGCTTTTGCATCGCCATTAGGATCAGGCGTTAGAATAGCGTTCTGTTTCAGGCATCCAGCGTTCGATTAACGCTTTTGCCTCTTGTGGGTAACGTTCATGAATATGACGAGCAATACGCTGAACTTCCGGAATAATGGCCTGATCTCGCAGTAAATCCGCCACTTTGAATTCGGCATTCCCCGTCTGCCGCGTACCCAGCAATTCACCGGGTCCGCGAATTTCGAGATCTTTTTGCGCAATCACAAAGCCATCGCTGCTGTCGCGTAACACCTGCAGGCGTTTCTGGGCCGTTTTCGATAACGGCGACTTGTAGAGTAGTACGCAGTGTGAGGCCACCGCGCCACGGCCGACGCGTCCACGTAGCTGGTGTAACTGTGCTAAACCGAGACGTTCCGGGTTTTCGATGATCATCAGACTGGCATTGGGGACATCCACACCGACTTCAATCACCGTGGTGGCGACAAGCAGGTGCAGTTCGCCCTGTTTAAACGCCGCCATCACCGCCTGTTTTTCGGCAGGCTTCATGCGCCCGTGGACCAGCCCGACGTTTAGTTCTGGTAACGCGAGTTTTAACTCTTCCCATGTGGCTTCAGCGGCCTGCGCTTCTAACAAATCAGATTCTTCAATCAGCGTACAGACCCAGTAGGCCTGGCGACCTTCCTGCGTACAGGCGTTGCGCACGCGGTCAATAATATCGCTGCGACGCGTATCCGGAATGGCAACCGTTGTGACGGGAGTGCGTCCGGGGGGCAGTTCGTCAATGACGGAGGTATCGAGATCTGCGTAGGCGGTCATCGCCAGCGTCCGAGGAATAGGCGTAGCGGTCATGATCAACTGATGCGGATGGAAACCCTGTTGCTGGCCTTTTTCCCACAGTGCGAGGCGCTGATGCACGCCAAAACGATGCTGCTCGTCGATGATGACCAGCGCAAGACCGTTGAACTGCACCTGTTCCTGAAAGATCGCGTGCGTTCCTACCACCATTTGTACCTGTCCGCTGGCAATCGCATCTTGTTGCGCCAGACGCGCTTTGCCTTTCTGCTTGCCCGCCAGCCAGCCGACTTCGACACCCAGTGGAGCAAACCAGTTACGGAAGTTGTTGGCATGCTGCTCCGCCAGTAACTCGGTCGGGGCCATCAGCGCGACCTGTTTTCCATGCGCAATCGCTCGCAGAGCGGCGAGTGCGGCGACCAGCGTTTTACCGGAGCCGACATCACCCTGCACCAGACGCATCATGGGGATATCGAGCGCCATATCGTGCTCGATTTCCGCTACCACGCGGGCTTGCGCGCCAGTCGGCTTAAAGGGCAGTGAGGCTAACAGTTGATTTTTCAGCGTGTCGTTGGCGCTCAGTGGTTGAGCATGAAAACGCTGTGCGCCTGCACGGAGCGCCAGCATACTCAGGTTATGCGCCAGCAACTCTTCCAGAATCAGACGACGTTGCGCCGGGTGCTGCCCGGTTTCGAGATCGCTTAACTGGAGCGTCGGCGGTGGGCGATGCAGCGTGCGAAGCGCTTCAGGCAGACTGAGCATGCCCTGCAGCAATTCCGGCGGTAAGAGTTCGGCAATGGCGCAGGTATCCAGCAGATCCAGCGCCTGATCGGTGAGCTTGCGCAGTGTTGCCTGTTTCACCCCTTCGGTAGTGGGATAAACCGGGGTGAGGGTTTCCTGCAATGCTGGTGTACTGAGATCGCCCTGGACACGGTATTCCGGGTGGATCATCTCTGCACCGTACTTCCCGCGCTTCGCTTCGCCATAAGCCAGTACGCGTCGTCCGGTGGCGAGGCTGTTTTTCATCGCCGCGTTGAAGTTGAAAAAGCGCATTGTCAGGATGCCGGTACCGTCGCTGATCTGACAGGTCATCATCCGGCGCCCCCCGAAAGTGATGTTACAGTTCAGCACTTCCCCTTCGACAGTGGCGTATACGCCGGGCAGCAGTTCGCCAATGGGATAGAGTTGGGTGCGGTCTTCATAACGCAGAGGGAGGTGTAACAGCAGATCCTGCACGGTGTGCAGACCAATTTTTGCCAGTTTGCTGCTCTGCGCTGCGCCAACGCCCGTTAGTGAACTGAGCGGGACAGCATCTAACAGGCGCCCACTCATGATTTACTTCGCCGCCTGCATGGTGGACCACCAGGCATCATCGGCTTCAATCGCACCTTGCTGATTGATATGCGGATAGGGCAGCCCTTTGCGTTTGGCGACTTTCGCCAGTACCGGATAGCCGCCTTCAAACAACAGGCGCTGCTGTTCGCCTTCCGGCAACATGCTGTTTTCGCGCAGATACATCCCGGCATTCTGCCGCTGGCGCTGCGCTTCATACAGAATCAGCGCTGAGGCAACGGAAACGTTAAGCGATTGAACCATGCCGATCATCGGGATGATGATATCCTGATCCGCCAGGTCCAGCGCTTCTTGGGTAATACCCGTTTTCTCCTGCCCCATCAGGATACAGGTCGGACGTGTGTAATCGATTTCGCGGAAATCGACGGCATTATCAGAGAGATGAGTTGCCAGAACCTGCATGCCCCGGCCTTTTAAATGCGTGACGGCATCGCCAATTGTGCGGTGGGTTTTCACCTGCACCCAACTGTTGCTGCCTGCCGCTGCTGAGGCCATGGTGCGCATACGACTGCCTGGCCAGACGGCGTGGACTTCGTGGACGCCGACGGCATCTGCAGTACGAATAATCGCAGAAACGTTATGAGGTTTGTGGACCTGCTCCATGCAAACGGTCAGGTCCGGCTGGCGCCTGGCGAGCATCTCACAAATACGTGCATAGCGCTGTAGGTTCATAAAACTAGTTTCGGTTACGGGTGACTTTTATCACGTCAGGCATCACGCGAATTTTGCGCATGATATTCGCCAGGTGAACACGGTCGCGCGCAGTAAGGCGAATAAAGGCGCTGTAGACGCGACCATCCTTCTCTTCAGTATTCAGGCTCTGAATATTAGAGGTGGTGGTGTTGATCGCCGCCGTCAGATTTGCCAGCGCACCCTGGTGGTTAAACATATCCACTTTGATCTCGGTGATGAATTCCTGCTCCGTCTCTTTGTCCCATTCCACCGCCATAAATTTTTCTGGCTCTTTCTGGTAACCACGGATGTTACGGCAGGATTCATGGTGAATGACCAGGCCTTTACCCGGACTGACGTGGGCAATGATCGGATCGCCCGGAATCGGACGACAGCACTTGGCAAAGGTAATCAGCACGCCATCTGCGCCTTTAATAGGCAAATGACCGTGGCCGGGCACAGCAGGTTGGATTGCGGAGGCATCGCCCTGCTGCAGGTTTTTCGCTACCACCACGCTCATGGCATTGCCGAGGCCGATTTCTGCCAGCAGATCGTCAAGCGTCGCAAGCTTCATCCGCTCAAGTTCACGCTGGATACTTTCTTGCGGGATTTCGGCCAGCTTACGACTGCCACCTAACGCATGGTTGAGCAGGCGACGTCCCAGACTGACAGAATCATCGCGCTTGAGGTTCTTCAGCAACTGGCGGATCTTGGCGCGGGCTTTTGAACTGACGACGAAGTTAAGCCATGCCGCGTTCGGACGAGCCCCCGGCGCGGTAATGATTTCGACCGTCTGACCGCTGGTCAGCGGCTGTGACAGCGGATAGGGCTGTCTGTCGACGCGTGCGCCGACGCAGGCATGACCGATATCGGTATGCACCGCATAAGCAAAGTCGACAGGAGTGGCACCGGCAGGCAGTTCGACAATGCGCCCTTCCGGTGTGAAAACGTAAATCTCATCCGGGAACAGATCGGATTTCACGCTCTCGATAAATTCAAACGAGCTACCTGCGCTTTGTTGCAGTTCCAGCAGGCTTTGCATCCAGCGCTGGGCACGAATCTGCGCGGTAGTACTGGTTTCGCCGTGCTCTTTATAAGCCCAGTGCGCCGCGACCCCCATTTCGGCCATCTGGTCCATATCCTCTGTACGGATCTGGACTTCAACCGGAACGCCGTGTGGACCGATCATCGACGTGTGCAAAGACTGATAGCCGTTCGCTTTTGGAATGGCGATGTAGTCTTTTACCCGTCCAGGACGCGGTTTATAGAGGCTGTGCATCTGGCCGAGCACGCGATAGCAGGTGTCGGCGTCATGGACGATTACGCGGAACGCATAGATATCCATGATCGAATGGAAACGCTGCTCTTTAAGCACCATCTTGCAATAGATGGAATAGAGGTGCTTTTCACGACCACTCACACGGCATGGAATTCCCGCTTCCTGCAGTCGCCCTTCGATTTCAGAGAGGATTTTTTGGATCATCTCTTTGCGGTTGCCGCGAGCGGCTTTAACCACCTCTTTAATCACGCGATAGCGATTCGGGTACAGCGCCTCAAAACCCAGCTCTTCAAGCTCGGTTTTAATGTGATGAATACCTAAACGGTGCGCCAGCGGGCTATAGATCTCGAGGGTTTCACGGGCGATGCGGCGACGTTTGTCCGGGCGTAATGAGCCCAGCGTGCGCATGTTGTGGGTACGGTCGGCGAGTTTGATGAGAATGACGCGGATATCCTGCACCATCGCCATAATCATCTTGCGAAAGTTTTCGGCCTGCGCCTCTTTCTTATCGCGAAACTTGAGTTTATCAAGCTTCGACACCCCCTCTACCAGTTCAGCAACGCTTTTACCAAACAGCTGCTCCATGTCCTGGTAGGTGGCGGGAGTATCTTCGATCACGTCATGCAGCAGCGCAGCCATCAGTGTTTCATAGTCGAGTTTCATCTCGGCCAGAATACAGGCTACGGCAACAGGGTGCGTGATATAAGGTTCACCGCTTGAACGTGTCTGGCCCTCGTGAGCGTCACGTGCAACGAGATACGCCTGCCGAAGACGTTTGATTTGGTCTTCCGGCAGGTAGTGTTGAATCAGTTGATTCAGGCTTTCAAACAGATACAAGGGCGACCCGCTTTGTGATTAACGACGACCTTCAGCAATGGCGGTTACGGCTTGTAATTCAGCGGCTTCCTGCTCTTGCTGTTCCTGGCGCTCACGGACGTCGAGGATCTGGTTGTTGATCAGACCTTCTTCGATTTCGCGCAGCGCGATTACGGTAGTTTTATCGTTTTCTTCCGGTACGAGCGGATCCTTTCCGCCTACCTGCATCTGACGAGCGCGACGCGCGGCGACCAGTACCAGGTCAAAACGGTTACCAATTTTCTCTACAGCGTCCTGAACAGTTACGCGTGCCATACTTAAAATGCTCCACAGGTGAAGAAATGACTGGGCATGATACTGAAAGTGGGTTCAGTCTGCCAACAGTTTGCTGATTAAAGCGTCATGACGCTGCTTTTGGCGGCTCATGCGCAGACGTTCGGCGCGAATAATGGTTTTCAGATCGCCCAGGGCGGTGTCGAAGTCATCATTCACAATAAGATAATCATATTCGGCGTAATGGCTCATTTCTGCAACAGCTTGCGCCATACGTTTCGCAATCACCTCTTCGCTATCCTGTCCACGACCCCGCAAACGGCGGTCCAGTTCCAGTTTAGACGGCGGCAAAATAAAGATACTGCGCGCATGCGGCATCTTCTTACGAATTTGTTGCGCGCCCTGCCAGTCGATATCGAGAAAGACATCTACCCCGGAAGCCAGCACTTGCTCAATGGCTTCACGCGAGGTGCCATAGTAATTGCCAAAAACTTCTGCGTGTTCCAGAAACGCGTCGTTGCCAATCATGGTTCTGAATTCGTCATGATCCACAAAGAAATAATGTTCGCCGTGAACTTCACCCGGGCGCGGAGCGCGCGTCGTGTGCGAAACAGAAACCTGGGTGTCATACAACGGTTGGGTTTTTAACAAAGCCTGAATCAGGCTGGACTTACCCGCGCCACTGGGGGCAGAAACAATATAAAGCGTGCCTTGAGCCATGAGTATCTTACGTATGTGATTATCGAAAATGAACCTACATACGGGCTTATTATACACGTCACCGCTACGCGACGTAGTCTTTGTCACACTTTTTACGCCAGATTATTGCTTTTTGCGCGCCTGTTTCCTGATTTACGCAACATTCTCTGCAAATGAGCGGAATCACTGGAAGCCTGAACGCAATCTACACTTTTGTCGCTCGGCGCTGCCCACACAACGCGCTATATCTGCCTGGAAACGTACAGCGGAGAGTGGCGATGAAAGTTGGGACAGCGATATTGATGGGGTTGTGGTTATGGCAGGCGCAGTCCTGGGCGGTATGTCCGGTATGGTCGTCTGCGAGGGCTCACGAAGAGATCTCTCGTTTGCAACAGCAAATTGCGCAGTGGGATGACGCCTACTGGAAAGAGGGAGTGAGTGTGGTCGAAGACGGCGTCTACGATCAACTGCATGCACGACTGCTTCAGTGGCAGCACTGTTTTGCTGACGACTCTCCGCCCAGCCAGGCGTTGCCTTCACCGGGTGGTACGGTCCCTCATCCCGTCGCCCATACCGGGGTACAAAAGCTGCCTGACAAGCGAGCTGTGCAGCAATGGATGCGCGGGCACAACGATTTGTGGGTACAGCCGAAGGTTGATGGTGTGGCGGTTACGCTGAAATATCAACATGGCAAACTGACGCAGGCGATCAGCCGTGGCGATGGTCTGAAGGGCGAAGACTGGACGCAAAAAGTACAGCTGATGCCAGCCGTGCCGCAAACCGTGGCGGGGGCGCTGACAAACAGCGTGTTACAGGGTGAGATCTTTCTGCGACGGGAAGGGCATATCCAGCAAAAAATGGGCGGGATGAATGCCCGTTCGAAGGTGGCGGGTCTGCTGATGCGCAAGACCAGCGTAAGCGACTTATCATCACTGGGGATTTTTATCTGGGCCTGGCCTGATGGCCCGCAGACAATGTCCGAAAGAGTCAACCAGTTGAGTGCAGCGGGTTTTACACTAGCGAAGGCATTCACGCTGCCAGTTGACAACGTTGAGGCCGTGGAGCGGGCGCGTACGCACTGGTGGACGTCCGCTTTACCCTTCGTTACCGATGGGGTCGTTGTGCGAATGGACAAGGAACCTGCGTCCCACCAGTGGTTACCAGGGCAAGGGAGTTGGCTGGTTGCCTGGAAATACCCACCCGTTGCGCAGGTGGCGGAGGTCACCGCGATTCAATTTATGGTCGGCAAAAGCGGAAAAATCGCCGTTGTAGCAACACTTGCCCCCGTCATGCTGGATGATAAACGGGTACAACGGGTGAATATCGGTTCTGTAAATCGCTGGAAAGAGTGGGATATCGCCCCTGGCGATCAAATCCTGGTGAGCCTTGCCGGACAGGGGATCCCACGTATTGACGATGTCGTCTGGCGGAGTTCAGACCGGGTTAAACCGATACCTCCTGATAATCGCTTCAATTCATTGACTTGCTTTTTTGCTTCCGCATCGTGTCAGGAACAGTTTATCTCCCGCCTGGTCTGGTTGGGCTCTGGCGCTGTTTTAAAGCTGGACGGTGTGGGTGAGGCGGGCTGGCGGGCGCTTCATCAGCAGCATCACTTTGAACATATCTTTTCATGGCTGGCTTTAACTCAGGAGCAGATTCAGCACACGCCGGGATTTGCGAAAGCAAAAGGTGAGCAGGTATGGCATCAGTTTAATTTGGTTAGAAAACAGCCTTTTATTCGCTGGATACAAGCGTTAGGCATCCCGTTACCACTGGTGGCGCTCAATGCCAGTGGCGATCGTTCATGGCGGCAGTTGTCAGGGCGAACTGAATTGTACTGGCAACAACTTCCGGCAGTCGGCCCGCGTCGCGCACGTCAGGTGATGACATGGCTGGACAACGCGGAGGTCAAACAGCTGAGCCACTGGTTGGCAGCTCAGCAGATTGAGAGCTTCATTCCTTAGTGGCTTTCGTGGTGGTAGTAAAACACCGGCAAACCCAGTTTAAGGCGCAGCGCCAGAAGCCGGGCGACAAAGCCAAACATCAGGGTTGAGATAACCACGATATCCTGACTGGAAACATAGTGTTGCAGGACGATATACAGCACGGCAGAGGCGAATGAAACCCCGGCGTACAGCTCTTTCTGGAAAACGAGCGGAATACGTTTACAGAACATATCGCGCAGCACTCCACCGAAGACGCCGGTGGTGACCGCTGCAACGACGGCAATGATCGGTCCATGCCCCATATCCAGGGCCACCTGAGCACCAATAATGGAAAAAACCACCAGGCCTAAGGCATCCAGTACCAGGAACACCTTGCGCAGGTAGGGCATGACGGGAGCCACAATAGTCGTCAGGACTGCCGCTGTGGCGACAATAATCACGTATTCGGGATGTTTAACCCAGCCCAGAGGATAGTGGCCGAGCAGAATATCGCGGACAGAGCCACCGCCGATGGCTGTTGCGGTGGCAATAATAATAACGCCGAATGTATCCATCCGACGACGACCCGCCGCCAGCGCGCCGGTCATGGCTTCGGCAGTGATTCCTATCAGGTACAAAACGTGTAACAGCATGACTCCCCCCAGTATTTTGGGGACAAAGAGTAACGATTTGTGCTCGTCGTCACGATTGAGATTTTCTAAGGTGAGTGATTTTTAATAACTTCAGGTAATGTGAAATCGTTATTCTTCTGCGGTGGTGCGTGGTATGAGGGTTTTTTTATCAATAAAATGAATGAGAAAAACTAAACTGAAGATGTCCACAATTTAGCGTGAGTCATGAAAAACGTAGCACCGCCATTGGCTGACGGGCTACGCGGAAAGACACCTTACTCGATGTTGGATCTGTTTATTGAGTAGATGGCTCCATGCCTTATGGTTACTAAGTTTTACGCTATGCATTTTTCCATTGTGTACACCCATGTGTACACGGCTTCTTAAGGTGCTATCTTTTTTTGCTTGTTTTTTAAACTACGAATGTTTCGTAGTCCCGCAGCTTCCTTTCCGTCATCCCAAGCCGGGATCCTAATCGGCATTCCTTAATGAGGCTGGTTATCAAGTCAAAGCGGACAAGGCATGGGATAAAGATATCTACAGCGTGTGAAATCAGTTGGGCGTAATGAATCGCCACGGATAATCTAGACACTTCCGAGCCGTTGATAATACTGGTTTTCATATTCTGTCGGTGACATCTGTTCGCTAGAACCATGCCGACGCTTACTGTTATAAAACATTTCGATGTAATCAAAAATATCGCTGCGGGCTTCTTCCCGCGTTCCGTAGATTTTTTTCTTTATCCGTTCACGTTTCAACAACTGGAAAAAGCTTTCTGCAACCGCATTATCATGGCAGTTACCGCGACGGCTCATGCTGCCCTCCAGGCCGTGTGATTTCAGGAACGACTGCCACTCATGGCTTGTGTACTGACTGCCCTGATCCGAATGAACCAGCACCTGTTTTTGGGGATTACGCCGCCATACAGCCATCAGCAGTGCGTTCAGGACAATGTCCTTTGTCATCCGGGATTGTATGGACCAGCCGATAATTTTGCGTGAGAACAGATCAACAACCACGGCAAGATACAGCCAGCCTTCGTGGGTCCTGAGTAGAGTAAGAGGCAGGGCGTAGTCGGACTATTTCCCTGCCTCTCCTCCCCGAACCGGACGTGCACCTTTCAGCGCATCCGGCTCTCCATTTAAATGCTGGCGAACGCCATTGCCACTTCTGTAAAGCGCGATGTATACGTGTTTCTGGTCTCCGTCCTCAGATAGGGATTACCTTCGGGTAGCCGCCAGCGGAACAGCTTCTTGCCTTGCCCCACCAACCGGTACAGTATTTCGCCGCTGAGCTTGCCGTGATTGGTTTTACCAAATAAAACCCACGTTTTGCTCTGACCCGGTTTCGGTGATTTACACCACCACCTCATCAGGGAAGCGATACCTGTACGGTATTTGCGGGCCAGCCAGTGAGCCAGCTTCCAGAACACGACACGGTCGATATAACTGAAGACTTTGGCCTTAAAATCAACGAACTGATAGAACATGGCCCAGCCTTTCAGTTTTCGGTTGAGTTGTTCAGCCATATCGACTTTGCTTTCACTGTAGTTGCCTGATAACAGTGCTGTCAGCGATGCGGCGAAGTTTCTGGCTTTCTCCTGCGGGATCGTTGAGACCACTCGCATCTCGCCATAACGACTGCGTTTGCGAATGATCCTGTGCCCCAGAAAGATAAAGCCGTCATTAACATGGGTGATTTTAGTCTTATCCATGTTCAGCCTGAGTTTCAGACTGCCTTCGAGCACACCCCGACACTCCTCCCTGATGGCTTCCGCCTGTGCTTTGGTGCCTTTGACGATGAGGACAAAATCATCGGCATAGCGGCAGTACGCCACCGCGGGTTTCCACTGCCAGTTTTCTCTGACCGCCGTACTTCGGCCCCGTTGGATACTGTTATTCCAGTACCACCGATCTTTTCTGGCTTTCCCGCTCAGGTAGCGCTCATGCAGGTATTGATCGAACTCATTCAGCATGATGTTCGATAATAGCGGCGATATAACACCGCCCTGTGGCACACCTTCACTGGCCGCCCGAAAGAGACCGACATCGATATGTCCCGCCTTGATGGTTTTCCACAGCAGAGTCATGAAACGTGCGTCACTGATCCTGCGGCGTACAGCCTTCATCAGCAGTCGATGATGTACGGTGTCGAAGTAACTGGACAGGTCGCCTTCAATCACCCAGCGTCCCCGGGTTTCACCGCAGTCTGTGAGCTGTAATTTCACCGTGCGGATCGCGTGGTGGACACTGCGCTCAGGCCGGAAGCCATATGAGAGCGTATGAAAATCACTCTCCCATATCGGCTCCATCGCCATCAGCATGGCCCGCTGAACAATACGATCCCGCAACGCGGGGATACCCAGTGGTCGCAGTTTGCCGTTGCTTTTAGGGATGTAAACCCGTCTGGCGGGCAAGGGCTGGTAGTGGCCTGAGAGTAATTCATCCCTGAGGATTTGCAGCTCAACAGCCAGTCTGGCCTGTAGCATTGTTTTGTTCACGCCATCAACGCCGGGGGTATGCGCCCCCTTTGATGAAAGCGTGATCCGCGCCGCTTCAGCCAGCCATTCTGGTTGTGTTATCAGACGCAGCAGCCGTTGAATCCGTAGGGACGGATCGGTGGCTGCCCATGTGGCAAGCTTGCGTTGCATTTCGCTGATTATCAAAGGTCTTCACCTCGTTAGGTCAGTTAATTCACGTCGCAAACACATTCAAACTGCTTCCCTTCGCCATGTAATGGGCTTTCCCCATCGCGGACTACTACGGAAGCTCCGCCAGCCAGCGCGTCATCGGAGCCATGCCCCCTTAACATCCGTCGCTGACCTTCCCCGGTTTACCTGCCTGGACTCAGGCATACTGAGGAGGCTGCCCGTCGCACTCTTTATCCTTGCTTGCCGCAAGTTGGCAGAAGTCAGCAACGCAAGCGTGATAGACGCTGCTGCCCCGGTGTTTCGCATACATGTCAAAACACCTTCGACCGGCAGTGCTTACGTATCACTGCCAGTTCCTCCTGCACGGCCTGTCAGATCACGTAGGCCGTGGTGACGTTTTCAACCCACAGAGGCGGATTAACGGGTTCATGTTCTTCAGCCTTTCAGTACTTAACCTTGAGGATCATCTCGGCTTAGTGATCTCGCCTCAATCCCCGTTGTCAGCGGGTTACATCACCCTGCGGGCATGCCGCAGGTCACTGCCGCTCAGGTTCTCCACCGTCACACCCGGTGGGATTGTTGGGTTTCTCATCGTGAGTTACCGGTTCAATATTCCAGACAGACTCGCGGTTCATTTAAGCATCCATGCCCGCCCTGAACTCCGGGCACACTGTAGGTTATGTCCGTTACCCAACTCTCATCCGGAGCATCCGGATTGAACTGTCGCTGGAGCCTGTTGGGCGACACGATACTGGCCTCGCCTTTACGTGCCCGCGGGCTCCGGTATCCGACCTGAGCCTTTATCCCGACACGTTTCATCAGTCGCCAGACTCTGTTCACTCCGCACTGTTGCCCGCTGTCCCGCAGATCCAAATGGATTTTGCGATAACCATAGACGCATCCCGATTCCAGCCAGAACTGTTTAATCTGCCCTGTCAGCCTCAGGTCTGCCTGATGGCGTTGTGAATGCGGCTGCTGAAGCCAGGCGTAAAAACCACTGGGATGAACATCCAGCACCCGACAGAGCAGGCGAACAGGCCAGCAACAGGTGTTGTCACGGATAAAGGCGTACCTCAGTCGGACAGCTTTGCGAAGTACGCCGCGGCTTTTTTTAATATGTCCCGTTCGTCGGTAACCCGCTTCAGCTCTTTCTGGAGACGGCGGATCTCGGCCTGAGCATCTGACTCTTCTTTATTAGTGGAAGAATCTGGACCGTACTTCTTTATCCAGGCGTAAAGGCTGTGGGTGGTGATATCGAGACGTGTTGCAACGCTGGCAACAGAATAACCGCGATCAACAACCTGTTTGACTGCTTCAATTTTAAACTCTTCGGGATAACGCTTACCGCTCATGGGCACCTCTCTTTAAGCCATCTTAAATGACTCTGAGGTGTCTGTTAAACCCGTGGCGATTCAAAATGATAAATAGCCATGTCACCGCCGTGGCGCTGGCTTCTTCCACTGGTAGGCTGGCGCTCTCATCATCTCCCTAAACCTGTTTCGTCGTATTGTATCGGCGTTAACCGTTCGTTCTATCTCCCGCTGATCTGCTGGAGTAAGCCGGTGTCCGTCATGCTCGAGTTTTGCTATAGCCAGCAATCCAATCTCTCGTGGCGTCATTATTTGTCCCCATACTGGCAGTTACCAGAGTAGTGTTGTTATCCCTATCTATTTTCTCTGCGTCAATAACGTTATGCTTCTGGGAAACATATCAAGGATATGAAATGAACAGATTATCAATCTTTGCTGTTTCCGTAATCGCTGGATTCAGCTTCTGTAAAAGTGCGGCTTCTGCTCCTACTGCGGATACCATCATGATGGCCTGTGCGGCTATTACAGCAAGTGCCCATGATAAGCTTGACGCAAATGTGGAAAGGATCGCGGGAAGCACTTTCGACGATAAAGTGATGGATGATTGCGAATGGCTGATAGAAGGGGCAAATGGCGACCCCAAATTAGCTTCACAGGGATATAAAAAAATAGTTAATCATTACGAGGACTGGGTAAATAAGAACATCTCTAGCCCGCTAACAACGGATACGCAAAGATTCATTTTTATCAATCTCTTGCATGGATATAAGCAAGCTATGTCTGAAGTGGTCCGCGCTGCTGGAGACTATAAATACCTACAGCAGCAAGCAGATGTCACAAAGAGTGGTATGGGAGCTCACTGAATAGAAAGTAATCTACTCTCATTATCAAGATGCCAAGATGACCTTGTGTGCTGCCCACCCTGCCTGACTATCTGTTAACAGAGCTTGAGAATGCCGCATTTGTTGACGCCCTTTGACTTTGTCGCTTAATACTCTCGTTAAGCGCATCAACTGTTTGCGGGTTGCTGTTAACGTTCACGGTGTTAATGTGAGTGCTGTTGGTGATTTGTTGCTGCCCACCGCTTGAAGCAAGTTGGTATGGCCTGCTGGCAGCCAGCTTGGTTTGCGTCGCGTAGTAGTTACTGTAGCTATCTGTGCCAATAGAGTTATTTGCATCGCTCAGACCCATTGCTGAACGAATTTTACCCGTGTAATCCCTGGTTTCTTTTGGTAATTTTGCTGGGTCACTTCCGTTGGCGATCCACTTGTCAACATTCCCCATCCCCCAGTTATAAGCCATTAAAGCGTTATCAAGGTTGCCGTCATATTTTTTTAAAAGCTTGCTCATGTAGATTTGCGCTGCTGCTCGTGATTTTTCAGGATCAAGTCGGTCGTCAACTTGGTCATCAACACGCAAGCCCATCTCTCTGCCCGTATCAGCCATAAACTGATACTCACCGACAGCACCTTTATGGCTATATAGTTTCGCTCCATCACTAGATTCTACCTTCCTGATGGCATCAAGTAGTGTTTCAGTAGCCCCGGGAATATCCCACTGAATATTATCCCCTATCACAGTTCCTGGCTTACGACCAAAATCAGTATCAAATCCAATAGCTCTTGCAGCATCACCGATATTTCGTTTTGTATAGCTTAATGATGATTCAGCACTGTCCTTAATATTATTCTGGTCGTTGTACAGGTATGTACCGTATGCCACCAGCCCTGCCAGCCAGGGCGGTACCACCCCGCCTGTAACTTTGCTTCCTACATAAGCCGCAGCTAAAAGCTTGAGGGCATTTTCAGCACCACCAACAGCCTCTGTAAAACGTTTAGCGGTCTTACCTGCGTCATCAAAGAAACCGATAATGTTGCCGTGGTTCTTCTCTATCCATGAGCCGAACGCCTTCATTCCGTTAACTACATCAGGAGCAAAGGCAATCGCTAAATCAGTTTTCAGCCGAGTGAACTGTGAATCAAGCTGGCCCAGCGTTACCATCAACTTCTCCTGCTCCTTGACTTGCTGAGCGGTAATGTTTGATTTCTTGGTCTCTGAGTCGACCAGTGATTTTAACTCACCAGACTTGATTTTGGCTGCGTCTGTCGGGTCGAATCCGGCAGCCGCCATCACCTGCATCAGGTTTTCCTGAGAGTGCGTTTTACCGTAACGAGTAAACTCGGATAGCGCTTTGTTCGGGTCGCCAAGCTTATTGATATTCAGTCCTGTGCGAGCGCCCAACACCATCAGGTTTTGCGCCGCGCCGGTTAGCCCACCAAAGATTGTCGGGTCTTTGATATTAGCTAGGGCCATACGGGCATTACCAGAAGCTCCGATGAACGCATCACCGTTCAATCCAGCTTGTTTAAAACCACGCTGGACACCAAACAATTTATTAACGTCGGACCCAAAGAACTTGGCCTGAGTGCTGGCGCGGACAATCTCGTTAGCTGTCGATGTGAATAACTGCTTGATACCGTAAAGACCTGCACCGATACCAAGAAAGCCAGCCGCCGCAGTGTAAGCGTTACGAAAAGATGAAACGGCAGTTTTGCCAAATTTATCAATCTCATCCTGCTGTTTTTTTAGCTCTTTCTGACGCTCCTTTTCAGCACGGGCTAGCTCTTTATTTAGCTTGCTGACTTCATCCGTTACTTTGCGCTTCCCGTGCAGAAATTCGTCTGTTTTGACTGTGACCTTGTAGGCTAGTTCTTGAATGATCATGCGGATACCTTCATTTTTGCGTGCATCGCCAGTGCGCTATCCACCAGCCCGCGAGCGATTTCATGAATAGAGGGCGCAACCCCGAGTCCTGACTGTTTGCGTTGTTGCTCCTGAATATTTCGAATGGCCTGCAACTGCGCATCACTGAGCAATACAGGCTTGACGCTTTGTTTAGACATTTACCACCTCCTGATATTTATACAGTTATTTTAGTTGCAATAAATGAAACGATCACCATATTTATTGCAATTAATGAAAGAGTAAATTCGATCATTACCAGAAGGGGAATTGATTAACAGATAAGGAAACAGTCGTGCTTAATGGAGAGACTGAAATTTTTGACGACTCAAATCACATTTATGCGCCAGCGTTGCTTCTGGCGCGGCTTCTGCGTCGTTCTGGTTCTGAATCCGTCAAGAACAGTACAAATTTTGCAGGTGTTCAGGTGCGAACCTGTCTGCGAACCGACCCCGCGAACCTTAGTGTAACCTTAGGGTTATTCTGTTTTGCTGGTGGTCTGACGCCGCTTTTCCTGCCAGCGGCGATAGCCTTCTAACTGCCTCGCTTTACCTTCCGGCGTTTTTGCTCCAGTGCTCATGCCCCCGTGTAATTTACAACGCCCGGATCCGTAGAGAGATGTCAGCTTGCACGGCGTTCCTTTTCGGGTTTTCGCTCCACAGGTCATGCCTCGGCATTCCTCCGGAAATGGCATTGTTCCAAATGGCGATTTAGCCCATTCCCGATAGCGCTTACGACGATGTTCATCAGCCATTTTTATCTCCGAATGTGAAGTTTTATCACCCTCTCATGAGGTAGGGGACGTAATCCCCTCCATGTGACGCTACCCACGCCCTTGTGAGCGCCCTTTACTGGCTGGAAGTCTGAAAGCATCTCCGTTCGGTTGAGCTATCCCCATGCGATGCTGTGTCTCTTTTGCGGCTTTGTGGAGATCGCCAAAGTCATCAACTTTGACCGGGGGTCGCTTTACCTTTTCGAGACACGCTTCACGGTGTCGCATTATCCATTCCCGATCGTCGTCGTCAGTGCATAGCTGCATAACTTCCATCCACCTTGCAGCCGCTCGACGGTAGAGTCCTTTTTCCTCCAGAGCCTCGGCTTTGCTATCACGCACTTCCGCCATCAATATATTTCCCTCAACGTTCACACTTAACTTTTTCGCATAATAAGCAGAAATAGTGTTGGTTCAGTTGGTTCAGTTGGTTCACTGCCCACCAGCCCGCGCCAGCACTGGGTTTTGCTGAACCAACATCGGCGATTTTGTGTTGGTTCAGCGGGGCTATCTGTTGGTTCACTCCCAGCCAGGAAGAATGTCTCGACCTGCTAGTGTTGGTTCAATCAGGTCATTTGTTGGTTCAGTGTTGGTTCAAAGTGAAAATAAAAAACCTTATAAAACAACGATCATTACAAATTGAACCAACTGAACCAACTGAACCAACACCTAAACTACGTATGTGAAAGATTATTCTTCTTGCTGGCTGTATTCCTCTGGCTGGTAACTCAGGACATACACGTTAAATTGCCGTCCCTGAATGCGTGGTGATTTCCTTTGGTACCCGCGCCCGCTGGTGGGCGGGTTGAGCATTCCTGAGTTTTTCAGGACTTCAGCAAACTGTTTAGCATTAAATCCCTTCGCGATTTCCTGCTCAAAGGCCGAGGGGAAAGTGTAGAAAATCATCGGGCTTTCCTCGTGTTCCCCTCTCTGTCGATACCCGGCAAGGTCTTTTATAGGCAGATCTGCAGGACTGTATGGGAATGGGGCGAACCGGCTCAGGCCATGCGCATTTAAAAACGCTTCTGTCTGCTCAATTATTTGCTGATGCTCTTTGTTACCTGTGCCGAACTCTCTTACCCATGCGTTGTAGCTGTGCTGTATCGCATCACGGCAGGTCTGAGCGTCCCACCCCGTAACTACCTCTCCCAACAATAAAGCGGCCTCCAGAATGGCAAAGCGAGCGCCTACACGGTGTACCTGTTCGCCATAGTCGGCAGGTATCAGACTGCGCCAGCGCTCCTCGCACTCACGGACAGTATCAATAGCTTGCTGCTGGTGGTCTGCCAGCCACTTGATCCACTCTCTCCCGGCTGCGCCGTGGTGGTGTTGATATGCGTCTTTCAGGGCGTCAGCATGCTGCTTGCCGTTCTGATGCTCATGAAAGCGCACCGCCTTACTCAACGGAATATTGAGCAAGCGAACCAGTTGGCCTGCTTTGGTTTTGCGTCCGGCGGTGGCGATGAAGGTCTCTAAATCCATCTCGCCTGTACTGATGGCAACAGTGCGCCAGCGTTTTAGATCCCGGTTCCCGCCGTCCTTAGCTCCCTGCAATTTACCCACGCCGTTAAACAGCGCATAGGCAGACTGTGACACGCTTATAGGGTCTGAACCCTGTCCAACTTCATCCAGTGGCATCAACCCGTCATTGTGGGCAGCGGCTTCGTTTGCCAGCCCCAGCGCTGTGCCGTACCACGTCAGGCGGAGTAAGTCTGGATTGCCGTATAAGCTGCTTGCCACGTTCGCCGTAGTGGTCTTGCCCGCGCTCGATTGCTCATAAAAGTGGATCCCGAATCCATCCGCGCCCACCAGCCCGATTAACGGGGCTGCGAGAGCTGCGCCGATACCGGTCATCATGGAATAGTTGCCGAAGGCCAGATGTGCCACTCCATCCCGCCAACTACCAGTAGTACCTTGCACGGTATAACCGGCAACGGCAGAGCTTCGCCCATTGAACAAAACGGGGTGCGCTGGCGTACCAATGATTTCCCCGTCGGGCATAATGTACGCCCCACATTGCCAGCCGGTAGCGTGAGCCACGCGCCACAAATCACGGGAACCGCTGCGCTGTAGCCAGTCAGCCAGAATAGCCCGTAGGCTGCTTTTGGTCGTGACGTTCACCCCTCCTGCTTTCAGGGTGCGCCAGCCTTCACGCTCACCAATATCGGCCAGGGGGATTGCTGCGGTAGTCGGGATATCTGCGCCAAAGGCCAGCCAGCGAATAATCAGGTACTGATCTTTGTCGTCTCGCCCGGTGCCGATAACTTCCAGCGGTGAGCACAACCAGCTTTCATTGTTGATAATCTCCCCGCTGTCTTTATCCACCTTTGGAGACACGTAGAAAACGCCATCATCCCGGCTTTCAATGCGGGGTTTTAATGTGTCTTTATCACCCGGTTCACTTACCGTGTTCTTACCGTCATCAGGTAAATCCATTGCCGTAATCTTGCCGTTGTCGGGACAATTTCTTGTTGTGATCTTGTTGTCCTGAGTTTCCACCTGCGGCTGATATGCAGATTCGTTAAAAGCTAATACAGACGCTTCCAGCCCGTTTTGCTGGTGGTAGTCATTCCAGTCGGCTTTATTGCTTGTCGGAGGCAGCGATACCGATCCTGTTACTGATAAGGCCGCTTTTTCTGCAGCCTCCCTCCCTGTATTGGGCTGACCGTCTTCGTGGTGGTCGTTATCTGCAGCGATAATGATTTCTGCGTCCGGGAGTTTCCGGCGCATCACTTCCGCTACGGGGAGTAGGTTGCCAGCGTCGATTGCTGCCACTGTCAGCGCGTCAGGTCGCATCAGGTGAACAGACAATGCCGTTGCCAGCCCTTCGGCAATTAAAACGCTCTGCGGCGATTCTGGTGCGTTTACGGCGTGATATGCACCGCGCTTTGCAGAACCGGTCAGGAGTCGCTTTTCTCCCTTTGGCGTAATGGTCTGTGCGGCAGTTACAAAGCCGGATTCGTCCACCAGCGGCAATAAGATTGACCCATCGGTAAGAATGGGGAGGGTGAATCCACTCAGCCCCTTAGCAATAAGGTACTCAGATTCGCCCTGCGCAGCATTCTGACGCATCCCATCAAACAGGCGGGTAAATGTTGCCCGGCGCTGCGTTGCGTCATTTTCTGCCCGCTGCTGGCGCTCCTGCTCGCGTCGTTGGCTCTCAGCCTCCAGTTGCTTTCGCCTCTGGCTGGCTTTCGCTTCGTCCTGTTCCTCTGTCCGGGAATCAATACCCAGCACGCCAGCGGCAAGCTTCGCCGCTTCTGTGGTATCGCAGTTGTTCACCTTCTTAATCAGGTCTAAGCCGTCGCCAGCACCGCACTGGTTGCAGATGTGAGCGCCGCGCCCGTTGTCGTCGAACCGGAAGCGATCCGTCCCGCCACATGCGGGACATCCTGCGTGGCGGTGAGGCGAGTCGGGAACATCGATATTCAGTCCAGCCAGCACATGAGGCCAGTTGTTCGCTGCGGCGCTGGTCACTTCACGAATAAGGTCGATATTACGCATTATTTCCCCCTACCGTTGCGCCCATGTCGGCAGTCATGCTTGTCCATGCGCTGATCCCGTCATCCGTAATTCCCTCAGCATCAACGCACCGGGACAGATACGCGATCCCGATACTTTCCCATTGTGCTGCCGGATAATGCTCTTTGAGTGCTTCCAGTGCGTAACCATCAACAAGGTCACGTATCCCTTTGATACCGCCGATAACCTCCACGCGAACAGACTCACCATTTGCGTCAATCATGAAATAATCACCGCCGTTGGTCGCTGTAATATGGTCATACAGTGCCGCCGCATACTGGTTAGCCAGCGCATTCAGTCGAAAGTTTTTAGTAATCACGCTCTCTCTCCTCAGTGCGCCACTGGCGTTTCAGGCCAGCCGTTTACTTCCAGATCGCTAATAAAGTGATCATGTAGCTCTGCCAGTACTTCACGCCCGAACGGCGTTAGCTCGCCCAGCTCAACATCCAGCATGGAACGATAGAAAATAATGATATTCTCTGTCCCTTGCTCAACACCGTAACGCTCGAGCATGGCTCCCTCAATGTTATTCGCCATCGCCAGACGCTCAGAGAACGGATAAACCACAATCCCGGCTGATTCATTGGAGTAAATCGCTACCTGTGACGTGGTGCCGTCAGCCTCTGCGACTGTGGTCGTGCCATTCTCCCGCTTCATTTCAGCGATAAACACGGCGGCAATCAGCCAGCGCCACATGGTGACGTTGTGCTGTGACGTATAATCGAACCAGCCAGCGTTACCACCTTCAGCCACAGCAAGATGGATGGCAAAACCCTCATCCAGTTTATCGTCATACTCGCCAGCATCCAGACGCGTTATAGCCTCCTCAAAACTGAGGAGGGTAGTATGCTCACACACTCCAGCATCACTCTGGGTCATGATGTTCACGCCATCCGGAGTGGCTTCTGCGCAATAGTTCATAGCCCTCTCCATCAGTGAATAGCCTGGCTATCAGGGAACGCGCCGGTGACTGCCATAGTGATAAAGGCATCCAAAAACCCGGTGATTTGTCTCATCCCATCATCAGACAGAATCAAACCGCCATCCTCAGGGGAGTTAGTCACCATTGTCCGATAGGCTTCCACGCTGGCAACCTTGCCCTCGTCGCCACCTAAAACCTGCAAAAGCTGCGTTTCGACCAGGCACATAAGCGCATTGCGGACATTCATCATTCTCAGTGGGATGGGGATCCCGCCCCCGGCATAGGTGTAATATTTATCCTCACCCGGTGTGATGCCTTCAGCCTCGCAACCGTTTTTTTCAAGTTCACGGATAAACATGCTTGCTACCAGCCAGCGCCACATAGCGATCTGCTGGTTCAGGTCAGGCTCAACCCAGCCGCTTTGGTTGGCATCATGTATTACATGCAGCGCCTGATAGGCATCAGCAGAGAGAGAATCATAAGTGCCGTTCTCGAACAGGTTGATGATGTATGAGTAGGTTTGCAGCGTACCGTTAATCATCACTCCATCAGGCGTGGCTTTTAACTCATTGGTCGCGGCTGGAACACTAACGCCAGCGCTTTTAATATTTGATTTGCTCATGCCGCAACTCCCATGTCGTTAATCTGTTTACGTTCGTAGATACGAATAATTTCTATGTCAGACCAGCCGTTACGCTTTGCTTCAGTCTCCATCTTTTCCACTGCCTGCTTCGGGCTGATTGCCTCGCCATACCATGTGACAGGCAACGGCAGCCCGGCACGGTCTAAGCAGTTGGATAACACGCGATACATATTCATTTTTTCGCCTCCTCCCGCTCTGCCATTTCTTCGATGAGCCACGCGGTTACATCACCATTCAGTCGCTTCAGCAACGCGGCAATCGTCGATATATCTCCTCCTGTAAGATGCCGAGGGCATTCTTCAATCAGGCGGCAAATGATTTCAGACTGATGCGCGCTCGCTGCTGCCTGCTCAAGAGTTATTTCGTGGCTCATGCTGTCACCTCGGTTTTCATCTGGCATTCTTCTGCTGCTGCGATTGTGTGTATCTCGAAGATCCAGGCCACCAGCTCATCCCGTGCGTCGCAGTGAGGTATTGCAGGAATAACCTCAGTCAGAACATGACAAAGTCCCGTCTTCACACGCAAAAGGCGGTTGCGTGAAATATTCTCGGAGGTGTTCGGAGTAGGGGCTTCCTCATTGCCGATAACAGATCTGATGCGGTCGCCGATTACCTTTGCTTGCTCGATTTGATTCATGCTGAAATCTCCAGAACATGAAGGCGGGCAGACAAAGAGAGAATGAAATGCGGTGCCAAGATGCGACGTGCCTCACGCTCAGTTTCAGCCTCAACAGACAGACGGCAAGGTTTCGCCTTTTTGTCGTGGTGGTTGATGGCGAGGAAACGCCAAGTGAATTTTTTAAGGGTGTAAGAATCCCGCCCTTGCGGGTGTGTGGTACGATTGCTCATAGCTACCTCGATACTATTACTATCGGTGGTGGTTAGAAGCCCGATTGGTGTTAGCGCACCCTCGGGCTTTGCCGTTTTTACAGATCGGTATTGAATTACCGCAAGTTGGTAGTTACCATCTGTATTGCCATTATAATACTGGTAACTACCAATGCAAGATGATAAGCAGAAAAAAGCGTTCGATCGCAAGGGGAGCACCATGAAGCACATTCGCTTTGAGGATGAACTACTTGAGCAAATCAACGCTGTTGCTGGACAAGGCAATTTCAGTTCTTGGGTTAAAGACTCATGCCGCGATAGGCTGCGGAAAGAAGGAATCAAACCTAAGGCTTGATTTTTTTCAGCAACATTGCAAAGGGTGGCCTTATGGCTGCCCTTTTTTATGGACTCCGAATACTCACCTTCTCGCGTAACGACCCCTAAAAAATCTTCTGGTGCGTGCGTACTGCTCGCAAAAGCCGATGTAACACGACCCATAACGGTAGCACGCCAGTTCACGCTACCAGTTAGCAGGAGGATTTTATTCCCCACAGTCAGCTTTTTTGAGGTGATTTTTTCTTGGTTTAAAATGTCATCATTTGTCGTCATCCCCCGTGCGTGGATGTCAGGTTTTGTGAGGTTCAGGCTAAGTTTTGCTAAGCCCTTAGCCATAACAATTGATAACAGGTAATCGTTCACGACCTTAGGTTTTATAAGGTTCTGAGGGTTAACATTTGTTAACAGGCCAGCCAGGGGGAATCCCTTGCTCTGGACGGTAGCCATCATTGCGCCACCTCCCGGAATTCCTTAGTAAAGCGTTCTAGTGGTTGTACGCATGGTGAATGATATCCGTCACGGTAGAACGTCACGCGATTGGATGTAACGCTTTCAACCGTCACCATAGCGCCGTGCGCGTCCTTAAAGCGCTGCTGCGGTCGTGGGATGCTGGTGGTCTTAGTCATGAGCAACCTCCTGATGCTTTGCCATCCAGCGCTGTGACAGGCGGGTTAATTCTGCTTTGCGCTGATCAAACTCCATGCCCATATCGATCAGCGTGATGTTGGTATTCTCAAGGTAAGCAAAGTGCTCAAGTTGCTCAGCGTTCATGCTGTCGCGTGGCTCACCCTCCACACCATTTGCCTGCGCCCATTGCTTAGCAGTCAGACCACCAAGAACAATGCGAGACAGCATGTTGCTCTCATTGGTGTAGTGATGGCGCTGTGTGGTTTTACCTTGCTCCATTCGTGCCAATTCAAGCGCTTCACACATAGCGGTGAAACGACCAGCCGCATTGATGCGGGCTTTAAGATGCTGGCGATACCGGGCGGCAATCTCCGGTACGCTGCGCTGTAGTTCTTCCTCACACTGGATGAAGTAACGTCGAACGGCTCGGCCCTGCTCGTTGCGCTCAACCATAGCCATCTCTTTTGCCATACCAAGAGAAAGCCCGGTATCTTTGCTACGCCGATCCCCTCCGCGTTTCGTTACCCAGCCGCCGTCGAGCTGGTTATTTTCTGCGCTTTGGTTCCCCAAAATGGGGGAATCAAACACCACGTAATCAACGCCCTGCTCGAAGCCGTAATCCTTGATACGGTCAGAAAGCCACGTTGAGTAGTCACGCCCCACTCCCAGCACTTTATGCAACGCCTTAGCGCTCACAATATTGGCTTCACGCCCGCCAATCAGACCTGAATTAACCGGCACAATAGCGGCAAAGTCGTTATTGATAATTACGCTCTGGCCTACGTTAGATTGTGGGGCGGCCTCCGAAGTGAATCGGCTTTTTTCGAGTTTCATATTTCAGACTCCGTTATGCGGCGGTAAATGCGTCCGGGTATAGGTTGAGAATGTCGGTTATTTCAGACTGAGTAAGCCCCTGATAACCACCCGTAACAGCATTGCTGTTAACCAACTGGATGACTCGCATCACGTCACCACGGCTTACAAGGCGGTAGCGTAGGTGTGAGCCAATGCCATCCGGGTTTTTCTCGTCGATACGCTCAAGCTGAATATCGAGGCGGCGTTCTATTTCAGATGCATAGTTGCGGCCAGACGAAAGACGGCAGTAGCGAAGAATATCGTTCTCTGTCCATCCCTCTACGCCAGTGCGCAGCATATAGACGCGGGCACGATGCTTTTTCGGCGTACGCTTCATCTGTTGAATAGAGTGGGCTGGTGGCGTAACATCGGATCCGCGAATATCTGAGTTAGCCGCCTGCTGTACTGGGCGGTTTTTCTTTTCCATTACGCCACCTTCCCGCGGCGTTCTGCCAGCCAATTATGAATCTCTACCGCGTCAAATGCGGTTACGTTGTCGGTGAGTTTTACTGGTCGTGGCAGCGTACCATTCTTAACCCAGCGGTCGATAGTTGGCATAGATACACCCAACATTTCCGGCAATCTATACCGGCGGATGTATCCAGTAGTAGGAATGGTTGATTGCTTTGTCATTTCCCCGTAACTCCTGTTGATAGCGGTTGTTACGGGTATTAAATGGCAATATCAGTGAGCAATGTTGCAAATTTAAAACGGTCAGTTTCAAATTTTGAAGTATTTTTCAATGGTTGCTGAGGCTGGCATTTTCATATTGTTAAATTTACCCTCCTTCTGCTGCCTTTCAAGAAATGCGCTTAGTATGCTGTGGCGCTTGTTAGCAGTCGCCTTCATGACGTCATCCCCCAATTCTGGTACACACCTGATTAACATCTCCAAGAACTCGCCAACCTTATTAGTGTTCACTTCTGGAACGCTTTTTTCTATCATCAATTCATTTGGTTGTGACTGGCGAACTCCTCCATTGATGAAATTTGGTATATCTTGCCCAATGTAGCTGTATATTTTTTCAATTTGACATCTGGTAATAAAAATATCTTTTACTGTGATAGTCGCAATTGGCTTAACATCTGCTTCGTTTAGCAATCCAGATGCGTAGAGATGCTCTGTTAAAGGTTGGGCCATAATCACATAATCATCATAATTATCGAGATTTAACGGAACGTCTGCCTCTTTAAAGGAAAGGTTAAAAGAGGTGAATGAAATTTCTTCATTATTTTTTAATGCGTTGAAGAATGAGTGAGGTAGGTGACTTAATGATAGCGCCCATAATCCGGAAAGATTCAAGATTGGTTTCTTTAGTCCGGGAATGTCCTTATTTTGATAAAGCCGTCTAACTCGCGCAGTCGCTGTCGGATTCATATCAAATTCAGCTTTTGGCATAAACAGGCTTAAAGGTGATTTGTTTGTGTACTTTGTCATCAGTTTAGGAGGGAATTTCTCCTCCCATTCATTTGATTCTTCCCAAGCGCCAAGTGTAAATAATGCTGCTTCAAAATCATGCAGGGCTAAACAAATTTCAATGGCGCCAACTTGAATAAAATGAATTAAATCATTTAGATGGCAGTTAAGCAGTTCTGCTGCCCTTGGCAGAGAACAAAATTCTAATGCAGGAATGTTGTTACGTTTCCATACATTCATATCATTTTGTTTATCGTTTTTCTTTGTCATCGCGTCACCTTTCACGCTATGCCTTAATGAGCGATTGAGTCAGACGGCAAGGCTTCCGCTTTTCGCCCCGTCGGGCTAGGCTCAATCTGTCCGCTTACTTCACTATTCTTATTGGTGTTACGTTGTAATCTTCACCGCTCTCCAGCGCCACCAGCAGATCGGCCCATTGTGCCAGCGCTGCTTTGCGTTCATCAAAATACTGGTGCCGGTTATAGATACCCTCTACGCCTTTGATACGGTGATTTAGACATCTTTCTGCGACTACCGGGTCAACTCCCAATGCCGCTAAATGTGTACGAGCTGTACGGCGGAAGTCATGAATGGTGAAGTTCGGCACGTCCGGCATTTCTGCGCGTACCTTTGCCAGCGCCACGGGCAGAGTGCTTTCCTGAATGTGTGGAATCATCCTGTTTTGCATCTTTCTGGCTGGCAATACCCATGCGCTGTTGCATGAGAACGTGTAAAGCTCTCTTAGCCATTCAACTGCTGGTGGTGCCAGCGGAATATCTATTGCGTCACCATTTTTGCTGCGTTCTTCTGGTAAGTGCCAAATGCCTTTGTCCAGGTCGAACTCTTCCCAGCGGGCGGCGCATAACTCCATTTTACGAACGCATAGGGCTAACAATAGTTTGAAAGTGATCTCATTCTGTCGACTGAATCCCTTTGCGGTGCGCATGGCCCTAAATAGCTGGATTAACTCATCACGGGTTAACCAGCGGTCACGGCTAACCTCCTTCCCACCAGCGTCCGAAACCTCAAATGCGGAACATGGGTTAATCTCCAGTGCGTGCCGTTTGATTCCGTAGTCGAATATGCGGCGTGTCCAGCGTAGAACGTCTGTCGCTATGGTCGGTGCTCCACGGTCAACAATAGCTTTAAGCATGTCATCAATGTGCCGTGGCTTTACGTCCTCCACCTTCATGCGTCCAATATGGGGATTAATATCCTTGTCGATCCGGCGGCGTAGTATGTCTGGATGCTTCCAGCGAGGCAGTATTTGGCGTTCAAAGTATTCGGCGGCAAGATCTGAAACGCGCATGGCGTTTTTTTCTGCTTCCATCTTCGCCAGGGCCTTGGCTTTCCGTTCCTGTTTTTCTCCTGCCACGTCATAACCAAGCGCAACGCGGGCGGCTAGTTCTTTGGCGGTCTCTCTGGCTTTAGATAGTGATAGCTCGGCATAGGAGCCAATAACCATAGCCCGTTGCTTACCAGAGAACTTATAGCGGAATCGCCAGCTTGGGGATTGGTCTACCTGTCGGTATCGGAGGTATAGACCGCCACCATCTGCGCGTCCTTCGAAGCGTTCTCCGGCTTTTATCCACGCACGGATCTGCATGTCTGTCAGTTTTGGCATTTTGCGAATATCCAAACTTTGAATAGAGGGTGTACCCAAAGTGATGTACACAAAACTCATTGGGTACACCGTTGGGTACACCTTAACTATGCGCTTTGTTGCGTCTTTATGATAGCCCATGATAACAAAAAAGCCCGGCTAAATGCGGGCTTTGCTGGTTTTGTGCGTCTTTGTGATAGCTCTTAAGTATTTACTCGATATTCTGGATCTGCTCGCGCATTTGCTCGATTAAAACTTTCAGTTCGATGGCGGAATTGGTCACTTCCGCATTAATGGATTTTGACGCCAGCGTATTCGATTCGCGATTGAATTCTTGCATCATGAAGTCCAGACGGCGGCCTACTGCCTCTTTTTTCTTCAGGATGTTGTAGGTTTCTTTAACGTGGGCGTCCAGGCGATCCAGTTCTTCTGCCACATCAATGCGCTGTGCCATCAGGACCAGTTCTTGTTCCAGACGGTTATTTTCCAGTTGGACCTGAGCGTCTTCAAGCTTAGCGACCAGACGCTCGCGCTGCCATTGTAGAATTTCTGGCATATGGGCGCGGACCTTAACAACTTCAGCGCTGACGCCTTCCAGACGTTGTTCGATCAGCGTTTTCAGTGCCTGACCTTCCGTTTCGCGGGCAACGATGAAATCGTCGAGCGTGCCGTCGAGTGCGGTCAGGATTTCTGCAGCAATGGCGTCCAGATCCTGCTCCTGTGCTGCCATAACACCGGGCCAGCGCAGGATATCGACCGGATTGATTTCCCCTTCATCACTCTGCATTTTGACCCAGTTAGCTGCATTCACGAGTTGTTTTGCGAGCTTTTCATTCAGGATGAGCTCGCCCTGCGCGCTGGCATCGGGTTCAAAGCGCAGCATGCATTCGACTTTACCGCGCTTCAGGCGCGTACGAATGCGTTCACGAACAACAGGCTCAAGGCTACGGAACTGTTCCGGCAGACGAAAGTAAGTTTCCAGATAACGCTGGTTTACCGAGCGCATTTCCCAGGTGGCGCTACCCCATTCACCCTTGATTTCACGCCGGGCGTAGGCGGTCATACTGCGGATCATAGACGTTCCTGTTTTTAAAGGAGAGATGGGAGGATTATAGCCATCCCGGCCTTGTCAGGATAGGAATAACCGCCGGAAGTCCGTATAATGCGCAGCCACATTCGTTTAAGCCGGAGATCTCAATATGCGTCCAGCAGGCCGTAGCGCTAATCAGGTGCGTCCCGTAACCCTGACCCGTAACTATACAAAACACGCTGAAGGCTCGGTGCTGGTCGAATTTGGAGATACCAAAGTGCTGTGCACGGCCTCAATTGAAGAAGGCGTACCGCGTTTTCTGAAAGGTCAGGGCCAGGGTTGGATCACCGCTGAATATGGCATGTTGCCGCGTGCAACGCATACCCGTAACGCGCGCGAAGCCGCAAAAGGCAAGCAGGGCGGCCGTACTATGGAAATTCAGCGTCTGATCGCCCGTGCGCTGCGCGCTGCAGTCGATCTCAAAACGTTGGGTGAATTTACTATCACCCTGGACTGCGATGTGATCCAGGCCGATGGCGGCACGCGTACCGCTTCCATTACCGGTGCCTGTGTGGCGCTGGCAGATGCGCTGAACAAACTGGTGGCCAGCGGTAAGCTGAAAACTAATCCGATGAAAGGGATGGTTGCTGCGGTATCCGTGGGGATCGTTAACGGCGAAGCGCTCTGCGATCTGGAGTACGTTGAAGACTCAGCGGCGGAAACCGATATGAACGTGGTGATGACCGAAGATGGACGAATCATTGAGGTGCAGGGGACGGCAGAAGGTGAGCCGTTCAGCCATGAAGAACTTCTCACCTTGCTGGCACTGGCCCGAGGGGGAATCGAATCCATTGTTGCGACGCAGAAGGCGGCGCTAGAGAATTGATTTTAAGGCGACCAATGAGTCGCCTTTTTTTTGTCCGTAGATTTTGTCAATGATGAAAGTGAAATGAGGAGCGAATCCATGAAACCCTATCAACGCCAGTTTATTGAGTTTGCGCTTAACAAACAGGTACTCAAGTTTGGCGAGTTCACGCTGAAATCCGGGCGCAAGAGCCCCTATTTCTTCAACGCCGGCCTGTTTAATACCGGGCGCGATCTGGCACTGTTAGGCCGTTTTTACGCTGAGGCATTAGTGGATTCTGGCATTGAATTTGATCTGCTTTTTGGCCCGGCTTACAAAGGCATTCCCATTGCGACGACCACGGCGGTCGCGCTGGCGGAACATCATGACAAAGACCTGCCGTACTGCTTTAACCGCAAAGAAGCCAAAGATCACGGAGAAGGTGGCAATCTGGTTGGCAGCGCATTACAAGGCCGCGTGATGCTGGTAGATGATGTGATCACCGCTGGTACGGCCATCCGGGAATCGATGGAAATCATCCAGGCCAATGGTGCAACGCTGGCTGGTGTGCTGATCTCTTTGGATCGTCAGGAACGCGGACGTGGCGAGATTTCTGCCATTCAGGAAGTCGAGCGCGATTATGGCTGTAAGGTGATTTCCATCATCACCCTGAAAGACCTGATTGCCTATCTGGAAGAGAAGCCGGAAATGGCAGAGCATCTGGCAGCGGTGCGGGCGTATCGGGAAGCGTTCGGCGTTTAACGTGAGTGGCCGGATAACGCGTGCGCTATCCGGCAAACATTACTGCAGTTGCGCGGCGAGCAGTGGCCAGCGGGCATCAAAATCATCCGTAGGACGGTATTTGAATTCGCTACGCACAAAGCGCGACAGCATACCTTCGCAGAAGGCGAGCAGTTGACTTGCCAGTAACGTTTCATCCGTCACGTACCCTTCACCTTCACGCATCCGCTTTTCCCGCAATACCTGGCGCAGTTGTGCTTCAATGCGTTCGAACAGTTGGTTGATACGTCCTTGCAGGCGATCTTGTTCAAACATCAACGCATGTCCAGTCAGGATGCGCGTCAGGCCAGGATTGCGTTCGCCGAAACCCAGAATCAATAACACAATCAGGCGCACACGCGCGTGAGTATCTTTTTCATCTTTCAAAATCAAATTGATACGGGTGATCAGGCTGTCTTCGATAAACTCAATCAGGCTATCGAACATGCGGGTCTTGCTGGGAAAGTGGCGATACAATGCCGCTTCGGAAACGCCGACAGAAGCCGCCAGTTTTGCTGTTGTGATGCGCTGGCTTCCATCACTGGATTCCAGCATCAGCGCCAGAGACTGAAGTATTTCTTCGCGACGATTCCTTTTCGCAGTTTGTTTTTCTGCCATGTTACAAAATACCCCTGAAAATAAGCACTTGCAGGCGAGCATCCACACTATGACCGCAAACCCAGGGCTTGCGGTGATGTTATGACGTTATCGGGATGCGTAACTTTCTTACTTACGACCGGAATGGCCGAAACCGCCTTCACCACGGTGGGTGGCATCAAACTCTTCCACCAGATTAAATTCGGCCTGCACGACTGGCACAAAGACCATCTGTGCGATACGTTCGCCCGGCTCAATGGTAAAACTGTCCTGACCACGGTTCCAGACGGATACCATTAGCTGCCCCTGATAGTCAGAATCAATCAACCCCACCAGGTTGCCCAGCACGATACCATGCTTATGGCCCAGACCCGAACGCGGCAGGATGACGGCAGCCAGAGACGGATCGGCGATGTGAATAGCCAGCCCGGTTGGCAGCAGCGTGGTTGCGCCCGGCGCCAGTTCTACGGCGTCATCGAGACAAGCCCGCAGGTCAAGTCCGGCGGAGCCGGAGGTGGCATACGTCGGCAGCGGGAATTGCTTGCCGACACGCGGGTCCAGAATCTTAACGTCGATTTTTTTCATCATAACGGGTCACGATCTCGTCGAGTAATAATTGGCCCAGGAGTGCTTTGCGCTCAAGCGGTAAGACTTTATCTCCATCCTGCCAGAAAAGGTGTAAAGCGTTGCTGTCGCTATTAAACCCTTGAGTTGAAAGCGAAACATCGTTTGCACAGATCAAATCAAGGTTTTTACGGATACGTTTTTGCCGGGCATATTCTTCCACATTATTCGTTTCCGCGGCAAACCCAACGACATAGGGGCGATGGTCTTTACGTGCGGCAACCCCGGCGATGATGTCTGGGTTCTTGACCATTTTTATTGTTAATTCATCACCTTGTGTTGCCTGTTTCTTAATTTTTTCCGGGGCGACAATCGCGGCGCGATAGTCTGCTACGGCAGCGCAGCCGATAAAAATATGTTGCTGTTGGACGGCGGATTGCACCGCCGCTTCCATTTCCAGAGCGGTCATCACATCAACACGCTGTACAAAAGGCGGCGTGGGTAATGATACCGGGCCGGCGACCAGCGTAACGTTCGCCCCGCGACGGGCTGCGGCGGCGGCGATGGCAAACCCCATTTTGCCGGAGCTGTGGTTGGAAATGTAGCGCACCGGATCGAGCGGTTCGCGCGTCGGGCCCGCGGTAATCATGATGTTAAGATGTTGCAGATCGTTGACAGGGGCGAAATGTGCCGCGGCCATATCGACAATCGTTAAAGGATCCAGCATACGGCCCGGCCCTACATCACCGCATGCCTGGCTGCCGCTGTCTGGTCCCCAGATGAGCAACCCACGAGAAGCCAGAACGCCCAGATTATGCTGCGTTGCCGCAGCCCGGTACATCTGCTGGTTCATTGCCGGTAAAACAGCAACGGGCGCAGGAGTAGCCAGACAAATCGTAGACACCAGATCGTTTGCCATGCCGGCTGCGACACGCGCGATAAGGTCTGCGGTGGCCGGGGCGAGAATCACCAGGTCGGCCCATTTTCCTAACTCAATATGGCCCATTGCGGCCTCTGCCGCGGGATCCAGCAGGCTGTCGGAAACGGGATACCCGGAAACCGCCTGTAAGCTGAGTGGGGTAATAAAGGCTTTAGCCGCCTCGGTCATTGCCACTCGGACATCAGCGCCGCGTTCGCGCAGACGACGCACCAGTTCAGGGGTTTTGTAGGCAGCAATGCCGCCGCTGACGCCGAGAACGATTTTTTTACCGGCCAGGCTCATCATGATCATTCCTGTTGGATTACACCAGAAGGCGGATATTTTATCACAATCCGTAAACTGTCGTGCGTTCACCCATGAATCACTTTGCGAGGCGCTACGCAGGAGTGGAAATTGTACGTCGATTCCCCCTCCGGCCCATGCCACCATGCGTGCTGGCATGAGGAGGTGTGGGGATGGAAACTGCTGAATATGTGCTGCCGAGGGAAAAACTGTTGGCGCTTGGGGTCGATACGCTGACGGATGACGAACTACTGGCGCTCTTCTTACGGACCGGAACGCCCGGGAAAGATGTCTTTGCGCTGGCAAAAGAGATCCTGGAACATTTTGGCTCTCTTTATAGCTTGTTGACGGCGGACTACTCTCAATTCAGCGCGGTGACAGGGATTGGCGTAGCAAAGTATGCGCAGCTTAAAGGCATCGCGGAACTGGCCAGGCGCTTTTATGAAGTGCAAATAAAAGGTACGAACCCATTACTCAGCCCGGTGTTAACACGGGATTTTTTGCAGAGCCAATTAGCGGGGGAGGCGCGGGAAGTTTTCATGGTGGTTTTTCTCGATTCTCAACACCATGTCATTAAACATAGCCGCCTTTTCTCTGGCACACTCACCCATGTTGAGATCCATCCGCGTGAAATTATTCGTGAAGCGATAAAAATCAATGCATCTGCGGTGATCCTTGCCCATAATCATCCGTCGGGGTGTGCAGAGCCGAGCAAAGCGGATAAACTTATCACCGAGCGTGTCGTAAAATGCTGTCAGTTCATGGATATCCGTGTGCTTGATCACCTTGTCATTGGACGCGGAGAGTACGTTTCGTTTGCGGAACGAGGTTGGATTTGACGCACTTTGCGCGATCCATCGGGATCTTTGTCTGTTCGGGACTTGAGCACATCGCTGACTCAGCGTATACTACGCCACCTTTGAGAATCTCGGGTTTGGCATTTGGGCCTGGCAATCGAGTGTTCACTTAGACACCCAATCATTCACGTTGCGTTAAGGCAGCTTGAAGGGTGAGGTGTAGAACCGCGATGACCGGGCTGTAAAGCCTGACGAGGCGCCGATACCCCATACGAAGCTCGAGCTAATTTGATTTTTGGAGAATAGACATGTCCCGAGTCTGCCAAGTTACTGGCAAGCGTCCGGTGACCGGTAACAACCGTTCCCACGCACTGAACGCGACTAAACGCCGTTTCCTGCCTAACCTGCACTCTCACCGTTTCTGGGTTGAGAGCGAAAAGCGTTTTGTCACCCTGCGTGTATCTGCTAAAGGTATGCGTGTAATTGATAAGAAAGGCATCGATACAGTTCTGTCTGAACTGCGTGCCCGTGGCGAAAAGTACTAAGTACTAAGAGGAAATAAATCATGGCTAAAGGTATTCGTGAGAAGATCAAGCTGGTTTCTTCTGCTGGTACTGGTCACTTCTATACCACCACGAAGAACAAACGTACTAAGCCGGAAAAACTGGAACTGAAAAAATTCGATCCAGTTGTCCGTCAGCACGTTCTCTACAAAGAAGCGAAAATTAAGTAAGTCTCGCTTTGCTGTAATGAAAAACCTCGCTTCGGCGGGGTTTTTTGTTTTCTGGCCATCCCCATATTAGTGAGACCTGATACACAGCCGGAGACGTTATGCCTGAATTACCTGAAGTCGAAACCAGCCGCCGCGGTATTGAACCGCATCTGGTCGGGGCAACCATTCTGCATGCCAATGTGCGTAATGGACGTCTGCGTTGGCCGGTATCAGAAGAGATCTACCGTCTGAGCGACAAACCGGTGCTCAGCGTTCAGCGCCGTGCGAAATACCTTCTGCTGGAGCTACCCGATGGCTGGATCATCATTCACCTGGGGATGTCAGGCAGTCTACGTATCCTTCCTGAAGAACTGCCGGCAGAAAAACATGACCATGTCGATTTAGTGATGAGTAACGGTAAAGTCCTGCGCTACACCGATCCCCGTCGCTTTGGTGCCTGGCTGTGGACGAAAGAACTGGAAGGGCACAACGTACTGGCGCATCTCGGTCCTGAACCGCTAAGCGATACTTTCAACGGCGAATACCTGCAACAGAAATGTGCGAAGAAGAAAACGGCGATTAAACCCTGGTTGATGGATAATAAGCTGGTCGTGGGGGTCGGAAATATCTACGCCAGTGAATCTCTGTTTGCTGCGGGTATTCATCCTGACCGTCTGGCGTCGTCATTGTCGCCGGCTGAATATGAACTGCTGGTGCGCGTGATTAAGGCCGTCCTGCTGCGTTCAATAGAACAGGGGGGAACGACGCTGAAAGATTTTCTGCAAAGCGATGGTAAACCGGGCTATTTTGCTCAAGAGTTGCAGGTCTATGGCCGTAAAGGTGAGCCATGCAGAGTGTGCGGAACGCCGATCGTAGCATCGAAACACGCGCAGCGTGCGACGTTCTATTGCCGTCAGTGCCAGAAGTAAGACGGGGCGTCCCGGATGCGGGGCGCTATTTGAGCTTTGCCAACAGCGCCTGATGAATATTCTCGGGCAGGAAGTGGGTGACATCACCCTGATGGCGGGCCACTTCTTTCACCAGTGACGATGAGATGAAGGACCACTCTTTAGAAGGCATCAGAAAGACGCTTTCCAGCTCTGGCATCAAATGCCGATTCATGTGGGCCAACTGCATTTCGTATTCAAAATCCGCGACGGCGCGCAATCCACGAATCAGGATGTTGGCCTGTTGCTCACGCGCAAAGTTGGCCATCAGATCGCTAAAACCTAGCACTTCAACGCCAGACAGATGGGCAGTGGCCTGCTGAGCCAGCGCGACACGTTCTTCAAGGCTGAACATCGGTTTTTTACCGGGACTTGCCGCAATCGCCAGAATGACATGATCAAACATCTGCGTAGCACGCGTGATGATATCGATATGGCCGTTCGTCAACGGATCAAAAGTACCTGGATAAATCGCCCGTTTTTGCATAACAGCCCTCAATGCGTTTTCGGTGGCAGATAAGGTTCCAGCAGCTGTAGCAGGCGCTGTAACGCCCCCTGGTTTTGATAGAGAACTTCAACTGCGTGACGACCATAGAAATTACGATAATCGGCATCGGTCAGTAAAGAGGAAACCTCTTTGGCAAGACTTGTGGCGTCCGTGACCGTAATCAAACCGCTGGCCTGCTCCAGACGGGCGCAAATATCTTTGAAATTGAAGGTATGGGGTCCCATTAGCACCGGAATTGCGTGTGCCGCGGCTTCCAGCGGGTTATGTCCGCCACGTTCAACCAGTGATCCTCCGACAAATGCCAGATCCGCAATTCCGTAAAGCAGCATCAGTTCACCCATCGTGTCACCTACGACGACCTGGGTACTGGCCGAGGGGACTTCGCCGGAGGAACGGGTGGTATAGCTTAGCCCGGCTTCACGCACGAGGTTAATCGCATCCGGGAAGCGTTCCGGATGACGCGGGACCAGAATCAACAGCAGGTTGGGGAACTGGTGTAACAATGCCTGATGCGCGGCGATGATAATACTCTCTTCACCATCATGAGTACTGGTTGCGATCCACACCGGGCGATGCGGCGCCCACTGGCGACGCAGCGTAACAGCTTTTGCGGCAAGCTGTGGCGTCACGGAAATATCGAACTTCAGACTGCCGGTGACGGTCACCTGATTGTTCTTCGCGCCCAGCGTCACAAAGCGCTGACCATCCTCTTCATTTTGCGCTGCAATTAGCGTAATACGACGAAGGATTCGGCGGATAAATTTCCCCAACTTCGCGTAACCGTCAGCGGAGCGGGCAGAAAGACGCGCATTGGCGATGACCAGTGGAATATGCCGTTTATGAAGCGCGGCAATCAGGTTCGGCCATAGCTCCGTTTCCATAATCAGCACCAGCTTAGGATCAACCTTGTTCAGAAAGCGACTCAGCGCATCGGGTAAATCGTAAGGCAGGTAGACGTGCTGAACATCGCTACCGAAGGCTGACTGGACACGCTCGGAGCCGGTTGGCGTCATCGTGGTGACCGTGATCGGTAGATCGGGGTAGCGATGTCGCAGGGCGCGAACCAAAGGAATGGCTGCCAGTGTTTCGCCGACAGAGACGGAATGGAGCATAATCCCGCCCGGTTTCAGGGGGCGACGGTAAAAACCGTAGCGTTCACCCCAGCGTTTACGGTAGGCCGGGGCCTTACGTCCGCGCACCCAAAGCCGTATCCAGATCAAAGGCTGAATAAGGTAGAGAAGGGCGGTGTAAAGCAATTCGAGCATAGTAAATAGCTGACTTATGGATGTGCTGGGGATTCTATGTATTTAGCCAGGGCTTTACCATTACTTTTCCTGTTTTTGACTTAAATAGCTTTAAGTCCGACTTATTCCGCCAGCCCGGCTCATCTTTTTTGAATTTTTATGCCATTTATTGATTTTTACTGCTATTGCCGTTGTTAACCGAGCCAATCGGTGACGAAAAAAACGATGCTCAGGTTAATATCGATTTGATTTAAAAAAGAAAAACACCCACTTTGCGGTTAATTTATTCGAGTCGGATCGCAGCGAAAGAAGTGATACACTAGCGCGTAAAAGTCAGTGCAATATCAGTGATCGGGTAGCTGTTGAGCCTGGGGCGGTAGCGTGCTGTTTTCTGCTTAACTTTATCGGACAATCACAACAAAAGAGTCGCGTGTGGAAAAGCCTTTTCGAAAAATTCTGGTCATCAAGATGCGTTTCCACGGGGATATGCTATTAACCACTCCCGTTATCAGTACGCTGAAGCAGAACTATCCTGACGTCAAAATCGATATGCTTCTTTACCAGGATACGATGCCTATTTTGTCGGAAAACCCCGAG
The DNA here is from genome assembly GCF_002934585.1 of Citrobacter sp. CFNIH10. Lineage (NCBI taxonomy): Bacteria > Pseudomonadati > Pseudomonadota > Gammaproteobacteria > Enterobacterales > Enterobacteriaceae > Citrobacter > Citrobacter sp. CFNIH10. Next base: position 1,162,489 of record NZ_CP026216.1, on the reverse strand, counting down.
ATTAATACCCTTTATGGCATCAGTAATAAGGGAACAGGGGCGGCAGAGAAAATTAAAAATACGCTTTCGCTGATTAAGACCTTACGCAACAACCAATATGATCTGGTCATCAACCTGACCGATCAGTGGATCGTGGCGCTGATTGTCCGTTTTTTACACGCAAGAGTAAAAATATCCCAGGATTTCGCCAACCGGCAGTCTGCATTCTGGAAACAGAGTTTTACCCATCTCGTTCCCTATTCCGGCGAACACGTTGTCGAACGTACGCTGTCAGCACTCAAACCGCTGGGGCTGGAGCATATTGTTACTGAAACGACGATGAGCTATCGACCTGAACACTGGGAGAATATGCGTCGACAGTTGCGCCAGCTTGGCGTGACGCATCAGTATGTGGTGATTCAACCTACGGCAAGGCAGTTATTTAAGTGCTGGGATAATGACAAATTTTCCCGCGTCATTGATGCTCTTGAACGTCGTGGTTATCAGGTCGTGCTGACGTCCGGCCCTTCTGCTGACGATTTAGCCTGTGTGGAAGAGATTGCGCTGGGGTGCGAAACCAAACCGGTAACCGGGCTGGCAGGTAAAACCCGATTCCCGGAATTAGGCGCGCTGATTGATCATGCCGCCCTTTTTATTGGCGTTGATTCAGCCCCAGGGCATATCGCCGCGGCGGTCAAAACGCCGGTGATATGTCTATTTGGCGCGACAGACCATGTCTTCTGGCGCCCCTGGACTGACAATATTATTCAGTTCTGGGCAGGGGACTATCAGCCGATGCCTAAACGATCTGAACTGGACCGTAACAAAAAATATATGTCCGTTATTCCCGTTGAGGATGTGATTGCGGCAACGGAAAAACTGTTGCCGCAGAACGCGCAAATTATCGAAATGGATGCGCCAGTATGATCGTGGCTTTTTGTTTGTATAAGTATTTTCCGTTCGGCGGACTACAACGTGACTTTATGCGCATTGCGCAAACCGTCGCAGCCCGAGGTCATCAGGTCCGTATTTATACCCAATCGTGGGACGGAGAATGCCCGGATGCTTTTGAGCTCATTCGTGTACCGGTTAAATCGCGGACCAACCATGGGCGTAATGCGGAATATTATGCCTGGGTACAGGCGCATTTGCGTGAGCATCCCGTTGACAGGGTCGTAGGGTTTAACAAGATGCCAGGCCTGGATGTCTATTTTGCCGCGGATGTCTGTTATGCCGAAAAAGTTGAGCAAGAAAAAGGCTTTCTCTATCGTCTGACCTCCCGTTATCGCCATTATGCGGCGTTTGAACGGGCAACGTTTGAACAGGGTAAACCGACGCAGTTATTAATGCTGACGGATACGCAGATTGCTGATTTCCAGAAGCATTATCAAACCGAAGCGGAGCGTTTTCATATTCTCCCTCCGGGGATTTACCCGGACAGAAAATACAGTGCGCAAATCCCGAATGCCCGTGAAATCGTTCGCCAGAAGAACGGTATTTCGGAGCAGCAAAACTTACTGTTGCAGGTTGGCTCTGATTTTACCCGCAAAGGGGTGGATCGTTCGATTGAAGCACTTGCGTCACTTCCGGCGGCGCTGCGGCATAACACACTTTTGTATATTGTCGGTCAGGATAAGCCACGCAAATTTGAAGCGCTGGCAGAAAAACGCGGCGTGCGCAGTAATGTACATTTTTTCTCCGGACGCAATGATGTCTCGGAGTTGATGGCTGCCGCCGATTTGTTACTGCACCCGGCCTATCAGGAAGCGGCAGGTATTGTTCTGCTGGAGGCGATTACTGCTGGCTTGCCAGTGTTGACCACGGCCGTTTGCGGTTATGCGCATTATATTACGCAGGCTAACTGTGGCGATGTCATTGAAGAACCCTGGCGGCAGGACGCGTTGAACGACATTTTGCGTAAAGCGCTGACCCAGCCGTCATTGCGTGCTGCGTGGGCAGAAAACGCGCGGCATTATGCGGATACGCAAGATTTGTACAGTCTGCCGGAAAAGGCGGCGGACATTATTACAGGTGGTCTGGATGGTTGAATTGAAAGAACCGTTAGCCACATTATGGCGCGGGAAAGACGCGTTTGAGGAAGTCAAAACGCTGCAGGGTGAAGTCTTCAGGGAGCTGGAAACTCGTCGTACGCTGCGATTTGAACTGGCGGGGAAAAGCTATTTCCTTAAATGGCATCGGGGTACTTCTCTCAAGGAAATTGTCAAAAACCTTCTCTCGCTGCGGATGCCGGTTTTGGGCGCTGACAGAGAATGGAACGCTATTCATCGCCTCCAGGATTTAGGCGTGGATACGATGTATGGCGTTGGTTTCGGTGAGAAAGGGCTCAACCCTCTGACCAAAACGTCGTTCATTATTACCGAAGATCTCACGCCGACCATCAGTCTGGAAGACTATTGTGCGGATTGGGCAACGAATCCACCGGACGTCAACGTCAAGTGGATGATTATTGACCGTGTGGCCACGATGGTGCGCAAGATGCACGCAGGTGGAATCAATCACCGTGATTGCTATATCTGCCACTTCCTGCTGCATCTGCCTTTTTCAGGCAATAAAGAAGACTTAAAGATTTCGGTTATTGATCTACACAGGGCACAGATTCGTACGAAAGTTCCTCGCCGCTGGCGTGATAAAGACCTGATTGGCCTCTATTTTTCGTCGCTAAACATCGGGTTGACACAGCGGGATATCTGGCGGTTTATGCGGGTTTATTTTGATGTTTCGCTGAAAACGATTCTGCATTCAGAAACTGAGCTTCTCGGCCAGGCTGCAGAAAGAGCGGAAAAAATAAAAGTAAGAACAATTCGGAAAAAATTATAATTGATTTATGTTATAGTTTATCTCAATTAAGCAAGGTTTTCTAAATTGACTAATGTCAGCAAATTTGTCACAAAAAAAGAAGAACTATTCCCAAATAGTGAGGTATTAGAGAATACGCTTCATATCTCACTTTGTTTTGATCGTGGTTTCGTAATGCCTGCTGGGGTGGCAATATTTTCTATCATTGAAAATAATAAAAATATCAACTTACATTTTCATCTGTTAGTTTCTGATGTACCAGAAAACGATTTGGCATTATTCTATGAGTTAAACAGGCCAAATGTGTTAATCACCATTTATCATATAAATGGTGATTTTAATATAAACCCTGAAACGCTTGTTCTGGGTATTCCATTATCAACTTGTTTACGCTTTTTAATTCCAGAGGTTATTGATCAATCCATTACTAATGTGATGTATTTGGACTGTGATATAATTTGCTACGGTAGTTTAATTGAACTGGTTGACTATGATTTGCAAAATAATATTGCTGGAGTGATATCAGACTCTATAGAAATGCAAGCCCGTGTTGATAGTTTAGATTATGGCGTAAAATTTATTAAATATTTTAATGCTGGTGTTATGCTAGTTAACATTCATGAATGGCGAGTGAATAACATTACATACAAAGCATTGAATATGATCAATAGCGGTAAAGTATACAGATACGCAGACCAGGATGTTTTAAATATTTTACTTAATGGACGTCTACACTATCTAAATGCGAAGTTCAACAATAAAACAACGTTAAGCGTATATCATAATGTAGAAGATGAAAACATAGAAAATACCGTTATCATGCATTATGTGACACCAAATAAACCATGGTATCTTATTTTTAATGCCAGTAACTTCGGGCGATACTTCTCCCAATCGCCATGGCGGAATACTAAAAGATATCTCTCCCCATCGGCAAGTGAAATTAGAATAAAATCAAAATCGCTATGGCAGGATAGGAAATATGGCGAGGCAATAACTTATTACCTGCGTTATTTATTGATGAAAATATTTAACATAAAATTTTAGCCGGGACTGGACTATCTATATGAAAATCGCATTTATTGGCGAAGCTGTGTCCGGGTTTGGTGGAATGGAAACGGTCATCCGGGATGTTATCAACAATTTTCAGGCTGAACATTCTGCAATCCAGTGTGAGATGTTTTTCTTTTGCCGACATGACAAAATGGATAAGGCATGGTTAAGCGGTATTAACTACTCATGCTCTTTCTCCACTATCCGTCTGGGCTTTTTACGTCGGGCAAAGCATATCCATACGTTTAGCCACTGGCTAAAGAAAACAGAACCCGATGTGGTGATCTGTATTGATGTGCTGTCTTGCCTGTTCGCCAGTAAAGCGCGGAAGAAAGCAGGGCAGAATTTTACGATATTCTCCTGGCCACATTTTTCGCTGGATCATAAAAAACACGCCGAATGTGTTAGCTGGGCAGATTATCATCTGGCAATCAGTAGTGGTATCAAACACCAGATGATCGAACGGGGTATTGATCAAAAAAAAATTACCGTTGTTTATAATCCCGTTTCCAGAAAGTCAGAAATTATTCCGCAACCAGAAAAAGGCCAACCCGCGGTCTTTCTGTATGTCGGAAGGATGAAGTTTGAAGGGCAAAAAAGGATTAAGGATCTGCTGGATGGATTATCCCATGCGGAAGGCGAATGGCGGTTGCATGTGGTTGGTGACGGTTCAGATTTTGAAAAATGTCAGTCCTATGGACGAGAACTGGGGATTGATAATCGTATTACCTGGCATGGTTGGCAGGTCTCTCCCTGGGATGTGGTGCAAAACAAGATAAAGAACGTCACGGCACTGTTGCTGACATCATCATTCGAGGGCTTTCCGATGACTCTGTTGGAAGCCATGTCGTATGGCATTCCGTGCATTAGCTCTGACTGTATGTCTGGTCCACGGGATATGATCAAACCGGGCATCAATGGCGAATTGTATCCTCCGAAGGATCTCCAACAGTTTACTCATTTGCTCAATCAAATTCTCTCTGGTCAGATAAAGTATGATAGTCATCTGATTCCTGAGACGATAGATAACTTCTATAATGAAGTCTATTTTCAGCATTTAAGAAGTGCGATATTTTCCAAAATCAATAAGTGATCACTATGACTCAAACGTATTTTGAAGAAAAAGTCATTCAGCAGACTTTAGATTATAACTATGCAGAACATAGTGATGTTGATAGCTTTAATATTGCCTATGGCATTGACAAGAACTTCCTTTTTGGTTGCGGTGTGTCCATTGCGTCAATACTGATTGCTAACCCCGATACACCGTTTTCCTTTCATGTTTTTACTGACTCATTTAGCAATGAGGAACAGGCGAGATTTAATGCGTTGGCAAAGCAATACGCCACCCAAATCGTGGTATATCTCGTTGACTGCGAGCAGTTGAAATCATTACCAAGTACTAAAAACTGGTCATATGCAACGTACTTCCGGTTTATTATCGCCGACCACTTCGCGGGAAAAATGGACAGGGTACTGTATCTGGATGCAGATATTGCCTGTCAGGGAAGTGTACAAGAACTGATTGACCTCCAGTTTGCTGAACATGAAATTGCGGCCGTGGTAGCGGAGGGAGAGTCAGAGTGGTGGACGAAGCGCTCAGTCAGTCTGGCAACGCCGGGACTGGTTTCTGGCTACTTTAATGCCGGCTTTTTGCTGATTAATCTTCCTGTCTGGACCACTGAGGATATTTCCCGCAAGGCCATCGAGATGTTACGCGATCCGGATGTGGTACAGCGTATCACTCACCTGGATCAGGATGTACTGAATATGTTACTGGTCGGCAAGGCGCGTTTTATTGGCAAGAAGTTTAATACCCAATTCAGCATCAATTACGAATTAAAGCGTGATGTGGTTAACCCTGTGGATGAAAATACGGTGTTCATTCATTATATTGGGCCGACTAAGCCCTGGCATCAATGGGGCAACTACCCTATCGCGCAAAGCTTTTTGAATGCGAAAAAGTTATCACCCTGGTGTAATGTTGAATTGCTGAAACCTAACAACAGTCATCAGTTGCGTTATGCGGCGAAGCATATGTTCAACCAGAAGCAATATTTCTCTGGTCTGGTAGATTATGCACTTTACTTTAAAAGCAAAATTATTAAATAAAAATAATTATAGGTGACGCAGTGGACTCATTTCCTGAAATAGAGATAGCAGAATATAAAGTTTTTGATGAGCGCTATGATAATAATGGTAATACATTAAATATCTCTTATGGAATTGATGAGAACTATCTTGATGGTGTCGGGGTGTCTATTACCTCGGTATTAATTCATAATGATATAAATGTTGCTTTTCATATTATCTGCGACAACTATACACAAAGCTTCGTTGATAAGATTGAAGCGTTGGTGCAAGAACATAAGATAAAAGTTTCATTATATCTTATCAATGTCAAATGCCTTGAGGTATTGCCGAAAACACAGGTCTGGTCAAGAGCCATGTATTTTCGACTTTTCGCTTTTGATTATTTGCACCGTAAACTAGAAAAATTGCTGTATCTTGATGCTGATGTCATTTGCAAAGGCCCGCTGGATTATCTTCTGGACCTTGATCTCAATGATAACGTCGCTGCTGTGGTAAAAGACGTTGACTCAATACAGTCCAGGGTAAATGAAAGGCTACCCTCTTTTAATCTTCAGGGTCGATATTTCAACTCCGGTGTTGTCTTGATAAATCTCAGGCGATGGGCTGAGAACCAATTAACTGCCAGGGCGTTGTCTCTTTTGACAGACAGTGATGGAAGTGCAACCTTTTTTAAATATCCGGATCAGGATGTCCTGAATATACTGCTGCGCGATAAAGTTTATTTTTTACCTCGTGAATACAATACAATTTATACCATTAAAAGTGAATTAAGCGATAAGACGCATGAAAAATATTTAAATATAATCCATGCTGATACAAAGCTGATTCACTATACAGGGGCGACAAAACCCTGGCATGCCTGGGCAAATTATCCCTCCGCGATTTATTATACTAATGCATTTATTAAATCACCGTGGAAAGGGGTTCCTGCCAAAGATGCGCGAACGATGGTTGAGTATAAAAAAAGATATAAACATCTTTTGGTTCAAAAACATTATCTGCGTGGAGTAATTGCGGGTGTAGCGTACCTCTATCGTAAAATTTTAGCGAAATAATACCTTTATAATTATGATCACTGAAACAAAAATTAAAAACTATACCGTATTTGTAAAACAAGATGGCGAGAAATACATTGATATTTTCAATGATTTTTTAACGCATAATCTTAAAGTGTTAAGAGTCTTTCGTAGTATTGAGGATACCAAGGTCGTATTAATTGATACTGACCATGGAAAATATATCCTGAAAGTATTTCACCCTAAAGTAAAAAATACTGAGCGATTTTTTAAGTCGTTGGTTAAAGGGGATTACTACGAAAAGCTTTTTTACCAGACCGAACGCGTGCGGCAGGAAGGTTTTGACGCCTTAAATGACTTTTATTTGCTTGCTGAAGTGAAGACTCTTCGTTATGTGCATACTTACATCATGATCATTGAGTATATCGAGGGGGTTGAACTGGTAGACCTGCCTGTCATCTCCGATGATGTGAAAGAGAAGATAAAGCAATCCATTCAAGGGTTGCATCAGCATGGTATGGTCTCAGGTGATCCGCATAAAGGTAACTTCATATTACAAAATGATGAAATAAGAATAATCGATCTGTCCGGAAAAAGACCTTCCCGACAGAGAATGGCGAAAGATCGTATTGATTTAGAACGCCACTATGGTATTGAAAATAATAGAAAAGACTTGGGGTTTTATCTGCTGGTTTATAAGAAAAAATGGCGGAATTTCCTGCGCCGTCTGAAAGGTAAAAGTGTGCGCTAAGCTTCAATGTGATTATTTAGAATATTGCTTTTAGTCGTTCTAAATGCAAAAATGAGTTTGTATATTTTGTGAGCAAATCAGGTCGGTCTGGTTTGCTCATCCTCGCTAAAGATAAACCATGAACACTTTCCTCAAAGATTCATCGTGATTTAAGTTGCATGACAAACCTACAGGTTTCATATGAGTAATGTTAAGTTTATAACTCGAGCAGGTGTTCAGCAACTTATTGCCAACAGAACATCTGATAACGTGATCATTTTCTTATCGGGACCCACCTCCCGAGGGACACCGCTTTCTCTTTTGCAGAACAATGATGTCATTACTGTTAACGGCGCTGCGGAATACTTGCTCAGTAATAGTATTACTCCCTTCATTTATGTCTTAACAGATGCGCGTTTTTTGCTACAAAGACGTCACGATTTTTATAAATTTAGCCGGGCGAGTAAGTTTACTGTCGTCAATATGGATGTTTATGAAGCCGCTACTGAAGAAGATAAGAAATATATGCGGACTCATTGTTTGATTTTACGCGCATTTTATAAACGTGAAAAAGGCGGCTTTTTCAAGAAACTGAAGCTAGAAATGCTTTCAAAATGGAATAAGAATCTCTTGATTCGGGTGCCCATTTCTAAACGTAAAAGACTGGTGGGATTTAGTAAAGATATCAGTTTAGGTTACTGCTCATGCCATACAGTGGCGTATACGGCGATGCAGATAGCGTATTCATTAGGTTATGACAACACGATCTGTTCCGGATTAGATATCACCGGGAGCTGTGCGCGTTTTTATGATGAGAGTCGCAATCCAATGCCTTCTGAACTGAGCAAGGATTTAATCAAAATTCTGCCATTTTTCCAGTTCATGTGTGAGAGCGTTGATGACTTTAATATCTATAATCTGTCTGACGATACCGCAATAAGCTATGATATTATTCCCTATATTAAGGCAGCGGATGTCGCAGCGTTACCCTCCAGACAGCACATCAGGAACAATGCGCACGATCTTCACGATCGTGCCGATTCTTATGTAAGTTAGTATTAACCTCTTTTATATTTGTAGTGTGGTAACTCGCATGGGTTTAGGTGCTTTTCATAAGAAAAAAAGATTCTGCATTAATAAAATCAAGATTAATTTTTTGTCATTTTTCTTCACCAGGAAAAAGAATGCAAAAATTAATGCAGACAAGATTCAGACTTGCTTGCTAATCCATGATAACAACAAGTTAGGCGATTTAATTGTATTGAGTTCGCTGTATCGCGAACTGACTAATCGTGGTGTACAACTGTCAATATTAACCACGGAAACGGGGAAAGCGTTTCTTTCTGGTAATCGTCGCATACATCAGTTTTATATTAAAAAATCAAATGCAATCAGTGATGTACTGGCATTACGTAAATGTCTTTCCCGCGAATCTTTCGATATCGTACTTGATCCTTTTGAAACCATGCCTTCCTTTGGTCACAGCCTGTTGCTGTCGGGTGTCAGACGCGCTCATATCCTGGGTTTTGATAAGTGGTATAAACGTTACTACACCGTTTACCATCCGCATGATGAGAAGTTAACGGCGCACATGTGTACACGGGCCAGTGAAATACTGCGTTATTTTTATGGCGATGAACGTCATGAATTTGATGTGAGTTATGATTTACCGTTGCCAGAGTCGGTTGAAAAAGATGTTCTGAATTTTGTTGGCGACTCAAAAATAATTATTATCAATGCATTAGGGGCAAAGAAAATCTGCCGCCTGTCTGATGAGCAGATCGGTACGATTTATTCGCATCTCTGTAAACAGTATCCGGATTACCGAATTATTTTTACCGGCTTAGCCGAAGATATTCGCTCTATTGCGATACCGGGCATTGAATCACTGCCCTTTAAAGAATTCATTTATACGGTTGCACTGACAAAATTCAGTCAGTATGTCATCTCCGTGGATACTGCACTGGTCCATATTGCATCGGCATATGAAATTCCAACGCTCGCGCTTTATCCAAATGCGCGACAAACGACCTACCCCTCACACCTCATCTGGGCACCGAATAACTGCAATGCGTTACAGGTGGTCTCTCCGACGTATACGGTGAAGGATATTAGCCTGAAGGTGCTGACTGAATCGGTAGAGGGGTTGCTGTCAAAACACCAGAAGTGAGTGATAGCTCACTTCTGATCGTCAGGTTATTGTGACGCAATATCGCCGTGCTGTCGGTTTTTCTTGAGGAAAAGCATTAAAACGATCGCGGTTATTAAGATGATTGGTACGCTCCGAGACCAGAGAATAACATCACTCAGCCCGATTCCAATGGCGGCTAACGTTAATGCAAACAGTCCCAACGAACGGTGATAATAGACCGTAAAGAACAACGCGATATAGAAGAAAAGCGTCGACAGAACCCCGGCAATCCCTTTCAGTGAGGCGGCTTCGATGAGCTCATTGTGCAAATGGACATTCGAAAATTCGAGTGCGCCTTGCAGGTACTTATGTTCTTTCGCTAATTCCGTCATTTGCTGTGCCCGCGTATCGGCCGAGCGTGCCGCGAACGGCGCGTCTTTAAAGATATCAAAGCCAATCTCATACATCGCCAGCCGTGCGCCCAGAGAACTATTACTGTTGCCCTGACTGTAGCGATTCAAATCTGAAACACCTTCATGATAACGGTTATAAATCGGCTTACTGAATATGGCGATCAGGACAACCAGCGCAATCAAAAAGCCAATGACTGAAAAGAAGAGTTTTTTTGGCGACTTGATATACCCGGCAACCAACGACAGCGCACAGATCACCGGGAAGATCAACAGCGTGGAACGCGTCTGGGTAAGTGCCAGGGCATAGAATATCGCGATGGCATTCAATAAAAATAATATCGGGTGATTCCGCTGGGTGTAGAGAATCGATATTCCGCTGACAATCCCGACAAACATAATGGAGTAGGCGGCGCCCGTAGCCGTACCAATGCCGAAATCAAGACGAGCCATGCCAGTAGTGGATTTTATGTAATATGCATATCCCGCGATAAAAAATGACAGCGAATACAGGATATAAAGCGGTAACTCTTTCTTAATGCGAATTCTTGACGTCAGCGCCAGCAAAGTAAGAAAAGCGCCAAAGAGAAAGATTTTCGCCGTGTTCAAATAACTGTGATAGGTCGCGCGAAAGGGAGAATGATCAACCTTAAAGGCGGAATACCAGACGACGTCCAGCGCGCCGATGCTAAAAATAGCGAGCGGTAGCAACCAATACTGTACCGAATAGCTTTCAGGTTTACCGCGTAATAGCAGCGCCAACAGACCCAATATCGCCGTAACATTATATAACTTCATGCTTAGCGTATTATCAAACATTGCGACAATCAGCGTGATGGCACAGAGCAAATAAGTTGTTACTTCCAGTGCTGAAGACGTCTTCGTGGCGTAGTGACGCCAGGGACTGATAAGACTCAAGGTTGGCATTCAATTACCTTTATAATAATGATGATAGTTCGTCGCGGACTGAATCAGCGTTTAGCATTGCTAATTGATTTCCTGGCGCACGACACGCCACCTGGTTCTTCCCGTAACCACCAATGAGCCCTGGATCCGTAGGACCGTACAACGTGACATTAGGTCGATCGAGTGCGGCAGTCAGATGGCTTAACCCCGTATCGACTGAAACGACAAATTTTGCTCCCGCCAGCACGCGTGCGACGCCTTCTAGCGTCATTCGCGGTAATACCTCAACGTGAGCGAATCCCTCAGATAACCTCTTCGCCCGTGCTTCTTCATGAGGCGCGCCCCAGGGCAATTTAATGCTTATCCCACTGTCAGCTAACAGACCGATTAACGCTCGCCAGTTTGCCTCCGGCCAGTGCTTATCATCGCGCGTTGTGGCATGCAAAAAGACGGCATAGGGCTGTTCACCCGTACTTCCGAAGGTAAGGAAATGCTGCGCAATGGCATAATCGCCCTGCGACGCCGGTTTTTGATAGCCTAAACTTTTTGCAAACAGTTCGCGCGTACGCTCTACGGCATGCTGTTGTCTGGCAATATGATGGCGGCGATTATAGAACAGGCTGGCCAGCGGTTCACGCGCGGTTTGCCAGTCCATGCCGTGTTTTACCCCGTGCGCCAGACGTGTGACCAGCGCCGCGCTTTTCACCAGTCCCTGGGCGTCGATGATAGCGTCATAGTGCTCAGCCTGTACGGCATCGCGAAAGGCTTTGCGTTCTGCTTTAATCGGCGCGGAAAACCAGGCTTTACGCCAACGGCGAATCGCCACGGGGATGACACGGTTCATCGCGGCATGCCAGGACGGTATCTGCGCAAACCCTTCTTCAACCACCCAGTCAAACTGAATATCGGGGATGGCCTGTTGTGCATCCGTGAGTGCCGGCAGGGTATGTAGCACATCACCCATTGAGGACGTTTTGACGATCAGAACCCGCATTCGTCAGGCTTCCTCTTGTAGTAACAGACTGTTGAGTTCTTCCAGTACGCGCGCCGGCGTAATGTCGATCAGACTCTGATGATAGCCTTCGGCGGCATCGCCTTTGCGTACTTTGTGATAGCCCGTTATCAGGCGAATTACACGTGCTTTATGTGACAGAGGCGGGGTGAAATCCGGGCTACTTGGGCCATAGAGAGCGACCAGCGGGCGATTCAGCGCCGCGGCGACGTGCATCAGGCCGGAGTCGTTGGTGACAACGGCTTTACACGCGCCAATCAATATGACCGCCTGTTCGAGCTGTGTTTCGCCCGCCAGGTTACGACACCACGCCTGTTGTTCATCACTCAATGTCGCCAGAATTTCGTTTCCAGCCTCATGATCTTTCGCCGAGCCAAACAGCACTAGCTGATAGCCTTCATCGATGAGCTGTTTCGCCAGTTCCGCATAATGGTAGTGCGGCCAGCGTTTTGCCGGACCGAACTCCGCGCCGGGGCAAAAGCCAATCATCGGACGTTCGTCAGAAAGCGAAAACGCGCTGCAGGTTAACGACTTTTCACCTTCGCTCACCTGGAGTTGCGGCCACAATAGCGGCTGCGGCAGATCTTTCGCCGTGCGCATCACGCCTTTATCGTAGGCCAGCGCCACGTAACGCTCGACCATTAAGGGCCAGGCGGCTTTATCCAGTACGCGCGCATCGTTAAGCAGGCCGTAGCGCATTTCACCGCGCCAGCCCGTACGGTGAGGGATACCGGCAAAGAAAGGAACCAGCGCTGATTTAAACGAGTTGGGCAACACGTAAGCGCGATCATAGCGTTTTTCACGCAGACTGTGACCCAGTTTGCGGCGTTCGCCAAGTTCGAGTGCGCCGTGGCCGAGCGGCATTGGAATTGCCTCGTTGACTTCCGGCATCCGCGATAACAACGGACGGCACCATGCCGGTGCCATCACATCGATTATCGCCTGGGGATAGCGCGCCTTGAGCGTGCGATAGAGACTTTGCGACATCATCATGTCGCCTACCCAGGACGGGCCAATCACCAGAATCCTCATAGATTGCCTGCCTTACGCGTCGCGGTTCAGCCAGGTCATATATTCCGTAACGCCTTCGGCAACGGTCTTGAAGGGCTTATCGTAGCCCGCAGCGCGCAGGTTGGTCAGATCGGCCTGAGTAAATGCCTGGTAGCGACCTTTCAGTTTTTCCGGGAACGGAATGTACTCAAGTTCACTTTTCTTATGGTATGCCAGCGCGGCATCTGCCACCGCCTGGAAGGATTCTGCACGACCGGTACCCAGGTTAAAGATGCCGGACACGCCGTTCTCCCAGAACCACAGATTTACATCCGCCACGTCGCCGACGTACACGAAGTCACGCTTGAAGTTTTCGCTACCTTCAAACAGCTTCGGCGTTTCGCCGTTGTTGAGTTGCGTATTGAGATGGAAAGCCACGCTTGCCATGCTACCTTTATGGCCTTCGCGGGGTCCGTAGACGTTGAAGTAACGGAAGCCGACGATCTGTGAATTGGCTTCTGGCAGGATCTGACGCACATACTCGTCAAACAGGAATTTAGAGTAACCGTAAACGTTCAGCGGTTTCTCATATTCGCGGGATTCGATGAAGTCAGACGTGCGACCGCCATAGGTGGCAGCGGAAGAGGCATACAGGAACGGAATTTCGCGCTCCAGGCAGTAATGCAGCAGCTCTTTGGAGTACTGATAGTTGTTATCCATCATGTACTTGCCGTCCCACTCGGTGGTGGAAGAGCAGGCCCCTTCGTGGAAAATGGCTTCGATCTCGCCGAACTCTTCGCCCGCCATAATCTGGATTAAGAAATCTTCTTTATCCATATAGTCGGCAATGTTCAGATCCACCAGGTTAACAAACTTGGTGCCGTCTTTCAGGTTGTCCACCACCAGGATATCGGTGATACCTTTATCATTCAGGGACTTAACGATGTTGCTGCCGATAAAGCCCGCGCCGCCGGTAACGATGATCATAACTGTAACCTATGAATTATGGAGTCAGAGACAATCTCAGACACGAATACCTCTTATCATATCACTACATAGCGTTGGCTTCAGCCATTCACCGAATGGTCGTGTGGGTACGCGTGATTTATCCTGCATTTTAAAGAAGTGATAATGCGTCATCTCGTATCAGCGTCCAGGGTTAGGTAAGATGTGCTGAAATTTGCCCAGTCTGGAGAATCGCAATGCGTGGGGATTTTTACAAACAGTTAACCAACGATCTGCAAACCGCCCGTGCGGAAGGATTGTTTAAAGAAGAGCGCATTATTACGTCTGCTCAGCAGGCCGATATCACGGTGGCGGATGGTAGCCACGTCATTAACTTCTGTGCCAACAACTATCTGGGGCTGGCGAACCATCCAGAGCTGATTGCTGCGGCAAAAGCCGGTATGGATTCTCACGGATTCGGGATGGCGTCGGTGCGCTTTATCTGCGGCACCCAGGACAGCCATAAACAGCTTGAGCAAAAGCTGGCTGAATTCCTCGGCATGGAAGATGCCATTCTTTACTCCTCCTGCTTTGATGCCAACGGCGGCCTGTTCGAAACGCTGCTCGGCGCTGAAGATGCGATTATTTCCGATGCCCTGAACCATGCCTCTATCATTGACGGCGTGCGTCTGTGTAAAGCAAAGCGCTTCCGCTATGCCAACAACGATATGCAGGAACTGGAAGCGCGTCTGCAAGAAGCGCGCGACGCCGGGGCTCGTCATGTGCTGATTGCCACTGACGGCGTGTTCTCAATGGACGGCGTCATCGCCAACCTGAAGGGCGTATGCGATCTGGCTGACAAATACAACGCGCTGGTGATGGTCGATGACTCTCACGCGGTGGGGTTTGTCGGAGAGAACGGTCGTGGTTCCCATGAGTACTGCGACGTGATGGGCCGCGTAGATATCATCACCGGCACGCTGGGTAAAGCGCTTGGCGGCGCGTCTGGTGGCTATACCGCCGCGCGCAAAGAGGTGGTTGAATGGCTGCGTCAGCGCTCTCGCCCGTATCTGTTCTCTAACTCGCTGGCGCCGGCGATTGTCGCTGCCTCCATCAAAGTGCTGGAGATGGTTGAGTCTGGCGGTGAACTGCGCGATCGCCTGTGGGCTAACGCGCGTCAGTTCCGTGAGCAAATGTCTGCCGCCGGGTTTACCCTGGCGGGTGCCGATCACGCGATTATCCCGGTGATGCTGGGTGACGCGGTGATTGCACAAGATTTTGCCCGCGAGCTGCAAAAAGAGGGCATTTACGTCACAGGATTCTTCTATCCGGTTGTTCCGAAAGGCCAGGCGCGCATTCGTACTCAGATGTCTGCGGCGCATACCCCGGAACAAATCACCCGCGCGGTGGAAGCCTTCACCCGCATTGGTAAACAACTGGGCGTTATTGCCTGAGGATGTGAGATGAAAGCGTTATCCAAACTGAAAGCGGAAGAGGGCATCTGGATGACCGACGTTCCGGAACCGGAAGTCGGCCACAACGATCTGCTGATTAAAATCCGTAAAACAGCCATCTGCGGCACTGACGTTCACATCTATAACTGGGATGAATGGTCGCAAAAAACCATCCCGGTTCCTATGGTTGTCGGCCATGAGTACGTTGGCGAAGTGGTCGGTATCGGTCAGGAAGTGAAAGGCTTCAAAATCGGCGACCGCGTGTCTGGGGAAGGGCACATTACCTGCGGACACTGCCGTAACTGTCGTGGCGGACGCACGCACCTGTGCCGTAATACCACAGGTGTGGGCGTGAACCGTCCGGGCTGTTTCGCAGAATACCTGGTGATCCCGGCGTTCAACGCGTTCAAAATTCCGGACAATATCTCGGATGACCTGGCCTCCATCTTTGACCCGTTTGGCAATGCGGTGCATACGGCGTTGTCGTTCGATCTGGTCGGCGAAGACGTGCTGGTGTCGGGGGCTGGCCCTATCGGTATCATGGCGGCGGCGGTAGCGAAGCACGTGGGCGCACGCAACGTGGTGATCACCGACGTGAACGAATACCGTCTTGAACTGGCGCGTAAGATGGGTATCACCCGCGCAGTCAACGTGTCGAAAGAGAGCCTGAATGAGGTGATGGACGAACTGGGCATGACTGAAGGGTTTGATGTTGGCCTGGAGATGTCCGGTGCGCCGCCAGCATTCCGCGCGATGCTTGACACCATGAATCACGGTGGTCGGATTGCGATGCTGGGCATTCCTCCCTCAGACATGTCTATCGACTGGACGAAAGTGATCTTTAAGGGGCTGTTCATTAAAGGCATTTACGGCCGCGAGATGTTCGAAACCTGGTACAAGATGGCCGCGCTGATTCAGTCTGGTCTGGATCTGTCACCGATCATCACCCACCGCTTCTCGATTGATGAGTTCCAGAAAGGCTTTGACGCCATGCGTTCAGGCCAGTCCGGGAAAGTCATTCTCAGCTGGAATTAATCAGATAAGGCCGGAAAATCCGGCCTTATTTCCTGAGGAATATCTGGAAAGCTGTAAAGAATTGTCATTGTCATAAATAATTCGTAATTGCGTCGTAGTCTTATATTGCTGTTTACCTGATGCCCCTAAGCTGAAGTCTCCTGGAGCCTTTACAAATATTATTATCAGCCTTAATCGTTTCTTAATACAAAGGCTGTAAAAAGGCGGATAACTTCAAAGGCATTCGGTAATTTATTATGATGAAAAGTACAAACAGACTCAGTGTTATTATCCCGTTATATAATGCGGGTAATGATTTTAAAGCCTGCATGGAATCTCTCATCGCGCAAACATGGACTGCCCTGGAAATTATTATTGTCAATGACGGGTCAACGGATAATTCTGTTGATATAGCAAAGTATTACGCCGAAAACTATCCTCATGTACGACTGCTCCACCAGGCGAATGCCGGAGCATCGGTCGCCCGTAACCGCGGGATGGAGGTGGCGAGTGGTAAGTACATCGCATTTGTTGATGCCGATGACCTCGTCTATCCGCATATGTACGAAACGCTAATGACAATGGCGCTGGAGGACGATCTGGACGTCGCGCAGTGCAATGCCGACTGGAGCGAGCGGGATACCGGCGTGACCTGGCAATCTATTCCGACCGACCGGATCCGTTCAACCGGCGTACTCACCGGTCCTGACTGGCTGCGTATGGCGCTTTCATCCCGCCGCTGGACCCACGTGGTGTGGATGGGGGTTTATCGTCGGGATGTGATTGAAAAGAATAACATCCGCTTTATTCCCGGATTACATCATCAGGATATTGTGTGGACCACGGAATTTATGTTTAACGCGCTGCGTGCGCGTTATACGGAAGAATCCTTGTATAAATATTTCTTACATAATAATTCTGTCAGCCGACTGAAACGTCGGGGTAATAAAAATCTGAACTATCAGCGACATTACATTAAGATCACCCGCTTATTAGAGAAGCTGAATCGGAATTACGCAGACAGGATTACTATCTATCCTGAATTTCATCAACAAATAACGTATGAAGCATTGCGTGTTTGTCATTCCGTGCGCAAAGAACCCGATATTTTGACGCGTCAGCGAATGATTGCCGAGATTTTTACCTCGGGGATGTATAAACGTATGATAATGAACGTGCGCAGCGCCAAGGTCGCCTATCAGGCGTTACTGTGGTCAGTGAGATTGTACCAATGGCGCGACAAAACGCGTTCGCACCATCGTACTGCACGTAAAGCGCTTAACCTGGGTTAACGCTGTTATCGCGGGGCGATTTTCCCCAGCCTTGCCACTGATTCTGGAACCAGTTCACCAGCGTGCTCTGACTGATGCTTTCGCTTAACACGCTGAAGAATCGACTGGTATAGACCGGTTCTACAGGTTTCTTCGCTTTACACAACGCCACGCCGCGGAATGGATTTCGCGGAGCGTCGTTGGTTTTCGGCGGTGTCAAATTCGGCGTGGAGGTATCTACCTGCGGCTCATTGAGCAGGCTGCTCGGACGGACAAGGGTGATGTCGGCTGGCAGGTTATATACCATTTGCTGTAACACACGTACCGTCGACGGATGAGGGTGGCCTATCGCGATGGCAGAACCGTTGCGGCGTGCCAGATCAATCGCGCGGGTAAACTGGCGGCGAATGTCCGCGTCGTTTTGCGTGTCGTCGAGAAACACTTTCCGCTTAATCACCTTTACGCCGGTTCCGGATGCGGCACGCATCGCCTGACTGTTACCGATGGTCATACTGTCGAGAAAATAGAGATCGTAGCGTTCCAGCGCCTGCATCACTTTTTGCATACCAAACAGGCTGGAAGTCATTGCGCTGCCCATGTGGTTGTTGAGCCCCACCGCGTAAGGCACTTTGCCAACCGCCTCGCGAATGATCCGTTCAATTTCGTCGCTGCTCATCTCCGGACGTAGGGTGTCTTTCTCCAGCGGCTGTTTACTCAGCGGTGCCATCGGCAGATGGATCAGCACTTCATGACCGCTGTTATGCGCTTTGGTCGCCATTTCGCGCGCATGAGGCGCATTGGGTAGCACGGCGACGGAGATTTGAGAGGGCATCGCCAGCACCTGATTTTCGTAATGCGGGCGGTAGCCAAAATCGTCAATGACGATGGCGAGTTTGCCAGCAAAAACAGGGGAGGCGAATGCCAGCAGGCTGGCGAATGAAAGAACAGTACGACGAAACTGAGGCAAAACTTATCTTCCCAACCACGGTTGTGGATTGACGGCCTGACCCTGGCGACGAATTTCGAAATAGAGCGACGGTCGACCCTGACCCCCGCTGCTACCTACCAGCGCAATCGGCTGGCCGGCGCGAACCTGCGTACCGACACTGACCAGCGCACTCTGGTTGTAGCCATAAAGACTCATGTCGCCCTTGCCGTGTTCAACGACGACGACCAGTCCGTATCCCTGCAGCCAGTCCGCCAGAATGACGCGACCATCGGCAATGGCTTTCACTTCAGTGCCTTCAGACGCACCGATAACCATCCCCTTCCAACGTAGCTCACCTTGCAGTTGTTCGCCATAGCGATGCAGCGTGGGGCCGCGAACGGGCCAGAATGCCTGGCCGCGTGGCGAACCCAGACCGCCGGTGCGCGACATCAGCGATTTCTCACTGTCTGTGGGCTTGTACGTGGTGCCTTTGCGGGTGGCCTCTTTCTGGCGATTACGTACCGCTTCCGCCTCGCGTGCTTCTCGTTCGGCACGGGCTTTGGAGGCCGCCTCGGCACGGGCAATGCTGTTACGTAAACGGGATTCGTTGGCGCGCAGTTCACTGAGCTGTTGCTGGCCTTGCTGAATGGAGGATTCCAGCCCGGCGAGGGTTTTCTTACGTTCGTTACGCGCCTGTTCAAGCTTCGCCTGCTGGGCGCGCTGTTCATACAGCAGCGTCTGTTGCTGACTCTGCTTCTCTTCCAGTTCGGCACGCTGGGCGGCGACCTCTTCGCGAGTCTGCTTCAACTCGTTGATCGTCTCCTGGCGCGCCTGGTTCAGATAACCAAAGTAGGCCTGCAAACGCTGGCCGCGCTGGCTCTCTTCACCGCTGAGGATAAGCTGAATACCGGTGTGTTCACCCTGGCGAAACGCGGCATCCAACTGCGCGGCGAGGCTGCGCTCCTGGTTGGCTTTCTGCCGTTCCAGCTTCGCAATAGAGGCATTCATCTCATCGATTTGTTTGTTCAGCTGCGCAAGCGTGTTTTGCGTTTCACGTAACTGGCGTGCGGCGGCGGAGATGGCCTCTTCCTGCGCCTTCAGTTGCGCAAGCAGGCCAGAACGTTGTTGCTGTTGCTGACGAACAGCACGTTCTTTGGCGGCGATATCTGCCTGAATGGATTTAAGCTGATCGCGGTCATCCGCGTGGGCGGAAAAGGCGCACAACAATACGCCAGCGCTCACCACGCTGGCGTAAATCAAGGGCCTGACTGAAAACCGTCTTGGTTTCATGGCCCCATTTTCGCTATTTATCGTCTTTCCCCTCATGGGGAAGGATTATTCCACGATGAACAGCGGCTTACCAGTCATCTCTTGCGGGATTTCCATGCCCATCAGCGTCAACATGGTGGGGGCGATATCGGAAAGTTTGCCGCCTTCCACCGCTTTCACATTTTTGTTGCCGACATAAATCAGCGGAACCGGCAGGTTAGTGTGCGCGGTGTGCGCCTGACCGGTTGCCGGATCGCGCATTTGCTCGGCGTTGCCGTGGTCAGCGGTGATCAGCAGTTGACCGCCAACGGACTCAACCGCTTTTGCCACCTGCTCAACACAGTGGTCCAGCGCTTCAACCGCTTTAACCGCCGCTTCCATCACACCGGTATGACCGACCATGTCGCCGTTCGGGTAGTTACAGATGATGGTGTCGTATTTCCCGCTTTCGATAGCGGCTACCAGTTTTTCGGTCAGCTCTGCGGAGCTCATTTCCGGCTGCAGATCGTAGGTCGCCACTTGCGGTGAGTTGATCAGGATGCGGTCTTCACCGGTGAACGGTTCTTCAACGCCGCCGTTGAAGAAGAAGGTGACGTGGGCGTATTTTTCGGTTTCAGAGATACGCAGCTGCGTTTTGTCATTCTTCGCCATCCACTCGCCAAACGTGTTCGCCAGCGAGGCGGGCGGATAGGCAACGGCCGTTTTGATGTCGGCAGCGTATTCGGTCAGCATTACGAAGTTCAGGTTAACCACTTTCTTGCGCGCGAAGCCGTCGAAGTCGGTGTTAACAAAAGCACGGGTGATTTCACGCGCGCGGTCAGCACGGAAGTTCATGAAAATGAGCGCATCGCCGTCTTCCATCGCGGCATCGGCCTGGCCTGCGGCGCGGATCACGGTGGCTTTCACGAATTCATCGTTTTCATCGCGGGCATAGGCGGCCTGCAGACCTTCAACGGCGGTATTGGCCTGGAATTCACCCTGCGCCAGCGTCATCAGGTCATACGCTTTCTCCACGCGATCCCAACGGTTGTCGCGGTCCATCGCGTAGTAACGGCCAATGATGGAGGCGACGCGACCTTTGCCCAGCGCGGCAAATTTCTCTTCGAATTTTTTCAGCGAAGACTCTGCGCTGCGTGGCGGCGTATCGCGGCCATCGAGGAAAGCATGCAGATAGATTTTCTCTGCGCCACGCTCAGCGGCCAGTTCAACCATCGCCATGATGTGATCTTCGTGGCTATGGACGCCACCGGCAGAGAGCAGACCCATGATGTGCACGGCTTTACCGGCATTTTTCGCCTGGTCAACCGCGGCGGTCAGCGTTGGGTTGGCAAAGAAAGTGCGTTCTTTAATTTCAACGTCCAGACGGGTCAGGTCCTGATATACGATGCGGCCCGCACCCAGGTTAACGTGACCGACTTCGGAGTTACCCATCTGACGATCGGGCAGGCCCACTTCCAGACCGGAAGCATCGATCAGGGTATGCGGGCGTTTTGCCCACAGCGCATCCATTACCGGGGTTTTGGCATTAAAAATGGCGTTATCCTGGCTGTCTTCACGGTAGCCATAGCCATCCAGAATCACCAGTACCATAGGTTTTTTAGAAACCGACATTGCGAAACCTCACACTCAAGAGACAAAAATAATTGCGTAATTTTACTACAGCTGAATCGATAAAATAGCCTCAGAAGATCAAAGAATGGGGCAGGCTGGTTCACGGATGGTACGGATTTGCACTTTTTTTTCCGTAGTGCCCCGCAAAAATGCAATCCATTGCACGCGCTGGCTGTATTTGCGCCAACGCGCAGGTATACTCCTGTCCTGGTTTTTTTAATCACTGAGTCGGGAGTTGTTACCCCCCATGCAAGAAATTATGCAATTTGTTAGCCGCCATCCCATACTGAGTATCGCCTGGATTGCGTTACTGGTGGCGGTTTTGTTCACCACGTTTAAAGGCCTGACGTCGAAAGTTAAGGTCATCACTCGCGGCGAAGCCACGCGTCGTATCAACAAAGAAGACGCCGTTATCGTGGATTTACGTCAGCGTGACGATTTCCGCAAAGGCCATATCGCGGGTTCCATTAACCTGCTGCCGAGCGAAATCAAAGCGAACAACGTGGGCGAGCTGGAAAAACACAAAGACAAACCGGTTATCGTGGTCGATGGTTCCGGCATGCAGTGCCAGGAAGCGGCAAACGCGCTGATCAAAGCAGGCTTTGAGAACGTGTCTGTGCTGAAAGAAGGCGTTGCGGGCTGGAGCGGTGAGAATCTGCCGCTGGTTCGTGGGAAATAATTTTCCCGACGTAAACGAATTTGGAGATAAGTATGGCCAATATCGAGATCTACACTAAAGCAACCTGCCCGTTTTGCCATCGTGCGAAAGCGCTGCTGAACAGTAAGGGTGTGAGCTTCCAGGAACTGCCGATCGACGGCGATGCCGTGAAGCGTGAAGAGATGATCAAGCGCAGCGGTCGTACGACGGTTCCACAGATTTTTATTGATGCACAGCACATTGGCGGCTGTGATGACTTGTATGCGTTGGATGCGCGTGGTGGACTTGATCCCCTGCTGAGCTAACGCTGGGCCATGTTATTGGCATCAAGCGCTATTTAAGGACAACACTAAAGGGTTTTCTACACATGTCAGAACAAAACAACACCGAAATGGCTTTCCAGATCCAGCGTATTTACACCAAAGATGTCTCTTTCGAAGCGCCAAATGCGCCGCATGTTTTTCAGAAAGATTGGCAGCCAGAGGTTAAACTTGATCTGGATACAGCATCTACTCAACTGGCAGATGACGTATACGAAGTGGTGCTGCGTGTTACCGTAACGGCTTCCCTCGGTGAAGAAACGGCGTTCCTGTGCGAAGTTCAGCAAGGCGGTATCTTCTCTATCAGCGGAATCGAAGGCACCCAGATGGCGCATTGCCTGGGCGCATACTGCCCGAACATTCTGTTCCCGTATGCCCGCGAATGCATCACCAGCCTGGTTTCACGCGGTACGTTCCCGCAACTGAACCTTGCGCCGGTTAACTTTGATGCGCTGTTCATGAACTATTTACAGCAGCAGGCTGGCGAAGGTACTGAAGAACATCAGGATGCCTGATGAACCAAAGTAATGCTTCAATGACTGTGATCGGTGCCGGCTCGTACGGCACCGCTCTTGCCATCACCCTGGCAAGAAATGGCCACCAGGTTGTCCTGTGGGGCCACGATCCTAAACATATCGCGACCCTTGAGCACGATCGCTGCAATGTCGCGTTCCTCCCGGATGTGCCTTTCCCCGATACGTTACGCCTCGAAAGCGACTTAGCTACTGCGCTGGCGGCCAGCCGCGATATTCTGGTGGTCGTGCCAAGCCATGTCTTTGGCGAAGTATTGCGACAGATTAAGCCTCTGCTGCGTCCTGACGCGCGTCTGGTCTGGGCAACCAAAGGGCTGGAAGCAGAGACGGGACGCCTGTTGCAGGATGTTGCCCGTGAAGCGCTGGGCGATAAAATCCCGCTGGCAGTGATTTCCGGACCGACGTTCGCGAAAGAGCTGGCGGCAGGCATGCCGACGGCCATCTCCCTGGCCTCCACTGACGACACCTTTGCTGATGACTTACAGCAACTGCTGCACTGCGGTAAGAGTTTCCGTGTCTACAGCAACCCGGATTTTATCGGCGTTCAGTTGGGCGGCGCGGTGAAGAACACGATTGCGATCGGCGCAGGAATGTCTGACGGCATTGGTTTTGGCGCTAACGCCCGTACTGCGCTAATTACGCGTGGCTTGACAGAGATGTCGCGTCTGGGCGCGGCGCTGGGCGCCGATCCCCAGACCTTTATGGGAATGGCCGGGTTAGGCGATCTGGTGCTGACCTGTACCGACAACCAGTCGCGCAACCGCCGTTTTGGCATGATGCTCGGTCAGGGCATGGATGTACAAGGCGCGCAGGACAAGATTGGACAGGTGGTTGAAGGCTACCGCAATACAAAAGAAGTTCGCGAGTTGGCGCACCGTTTTGGTGTCGAAATGCCAATAACCGAGGAAATTTATCAAGTATTATATTGCGGAAAAAACGCGCGCGAGGCAGCATTGACGTTATTAGGTCGTGCACGCAAGGATGAGCGAAGCAGCCACTAGTCTCAAGGATCCGTTTTTAAAAAATGACCCGGCCCGCGAAGAACGGGCCGGTCGTTAGCCTCATTACCTGGAGCCCGCAATGCCGTGTGAAGAACTGGATATCGTCTGGAACAATATAAAAACCGAAGCCCGCGCTCTGGCAGACTGTGAGCCTATGCTGGCCAGTTTTTACCACGCAACGCTACTCAAGCATGAGAATCTGGGCAGTGCGCTAAGCTACATGCTGGCGAACAAACTGGCATCGCCCATTATGCCCGCCATTGCGATCCGTGAAGTGGTCGAAGAAGCGTACGCAGCAGACCCGGAAATGATCGCCTCAGCAGCCTGTGATATTCAGGCCGTCCGCACGCGTGACCCGGCGGTCGATAAATACTCCACTCCGCTTTTGTACCTGAAAGGTTTTCATGCCTTGCAGGCCTACCGTATTGGTCACTGGTTATGGAATGAAGGCCGCCGCGCGCTGGCAATCTTCCTGCAAAACCAGGTCTCCGTGACGTTCCAGGTGGATATTCACCCCGCGGCGAAGATTGGTCGTGGGATTATGCTCGATCATGCCACCGGCATTGTCGTCGGTGAGACGGCAGTGATCGAAGATGACGTGTCGATCCTGCAATCGGTCACCCTCGGCGGGACCGGTAAAACCAGTGGCGATCGTCATCCCAAAATTCGTGAAGGCGTGATGATTGGCGCGGGGGCGAAAATCCTCGGCAATATCGAAGTCGGACGTGGGGCAAAAATTGGCGCCGGTTCCGTGGTGTTACAACCCGTTCCGCCGCACACCACCGCCGCTGGCGTTCCGGCGCGCATTGTCGGTAAGCCAGACAGCGATAAGCCGTCAATGGATATGGATCAGCATTTCAACGGGATACACCATACGTTTGAGTACGGCGACGGTATTTGATCTCTTGCCCGGTGGCGCTGTGCTTACCGGGCCTACAAAACCGCAGGTCGGATAAGGCGACAGCCGCCATCCGACGATTCAAAGTGTGCGCAAGACTGCGCCAGGATATCCCAACTGGCGCCACGCCTCATACACCACCACCGACACGGCATTTGACAGGTTCATACTGCGGCTGTCCGGCATCATCGGAATACGTATTTTTTGTTCAGCGGGCAGGGCATCGAGAATGCTGGCTGGCAGACCGCGCGTCTCCGGACCAAACATCAGATAGTCGCCATCCTGATAGCTCACCGCGCTGTGTGCAGGCGTGCCCTTGGTCGTCAGCGCGAACATGCGCTGCGGTTTTTCAGCTTCGAGAAATGCAGCGTATTCATGATGGCGAACCACCGCAGTAAATTCATGATAATCCAGTCCCGCGCGGCGCAGGCGTTTGTCGTCCCAGGTAAAGCCCATCGGCTCAATAATATGCAGACGAAAGCCTGTGTTTGCGCACAGACGAATGATGTTGCCCGTGTTCGGCGGGATTTCTGGTTCAAATAAGACGATGTTGAGCATGCTGCCCCCTTAATTACGGGGGGCAGAATAACACTTTCATTACGCCGCATCACCTTGCGATAGCGGTGCCAGTGCGGCAGGGAGCTTGTTGATTTCCTGTACCAGGGAATCCTTGCTGATGTCGGTGATGGATTTCGCACCGGTCAGCGTCATGGCAACTTTCATCTCTTTTTCAATCAGGTTCAGCAAGTTTGCCACTCCCGCCTGACCTGCCGTCGCCAGCGCGTACAGATACGCACGGCCCAGCAAAACGGTATCTGCGCCCAGCGCGATCATTCGCACCACGTCCAGCCCGTTACGGATACCGCTGTCCGCGAGAATGGCGATATCGCCTTTCACCGCATCGGCAATGGCGGGCAGTGCGCGCGCGGAAGAGAGCACGCCGTCCAACTGACGGCCTCCGTGGTTAGAGACCACAATCCCATCAGCACCAAAGCGAACGGCGTCGCGGGCGTCTTCCGGATCGAGGATCCCTTTGATCACCATCGGACCATCCCAGAACTCCCGGATCCACTCAAGGTCCTTCCATGAAATTGACGGATCAAAGTTGTTTGCCAGCCAGCCGATGTAATCTTCCAGTCCGGTTGGCTTGCCGAGGTAAGCGGAGATATTGCCGAGATCGTGAGGACGACCGTTCAGACCGACGTCCCACGCCCACTGTGGATGAGTGACCGCCTGCCAGTAGCGACGCAGCGCGGCATTCGGGCCGCTCATCCCGGAGTGAGCGTCACGATAGCGTGCCCCCGGCGTCGGCATATCGACCGTAAAGACCAGCGTTGAGCAGCCCGCCGCTTTTGCGCGTTCCAGCGCATTACGCATGAATCCACGGTCGCGCAGAACATACAACTGGAACCACATCGGACGGTTAATAGTGGGCGCGAC
Source organism: Citrobacter sp. CFNIH10 (assembly GCF_002934585.1). Lineage (NCBI taxonomy): Bacteria > Pseudomonadati > Pseudomonadota > Gammaproteobacteria > Enterobacterales > Enterobacteriaceae > Citrobacter > Citrobacter sp. CFNIH10. Next base: position 1,136,009 of record NZ_CP026216.1, on the reverse strand, counting down.
TTCTTCTATCGGGCACACGGAGACGGTGGAAAGGGTAAACGGGATCCCTTTCGTATCGGCTGCCGCTGCAGCCTGCACTTCGCCACGGCGGGCATACATGCCGCACAGCCCGACCGGCGCCAGCGCCACGGGCATCGACAGTTTTTCGTTAAACAGCGTGGTTTCCAGGCTCAAGTCAGACATGTTTTTCAGCACGCGCTGGCGTAGCGCCACGTCCGATAAGTCTTCCACGTTACGCCGCAGGGTATGTTCCGCATACGCACCGCCGTCGATGTAGTGAAACAGGAACGGGGGCAGAATGCGCTGGGCTGCGGCGCGATAATCGCTGGCGGCTGAAATAATCATGCTTTGTTCTCCCTGGGATTTTCATTGTGGTCGCCGGGCAGACGGGTAATGCGCGCCTGGCGGGCCTGGTCTTCATCAAATTGTTTAATGGTGGTATGGACGAAACTGAGGTGCGCCATCATCGCCTTACGCGCGCCGTCGGCGTCGCCCGCGAGAATGGCATCCAGTACGGCCTGATGTTGCTCCGTCAGCCGGGAAAAGACGGGCGGAACGAGATACATGCGCTGTCGGCTTTGTTTCACCGACGAATGCAGAACGTCGAAGAACCCGCGCATCGTTTGTAACAGCACCACGTTATGCGAGGCTTCGGCGATAGCCAGATGAAAACGAACGTCGGCCTGTGAGGCAAGATCCGGGTCTTCGCTGAGCGTGGCGTCAAAGCAGAGTTTGATTTTCTCTTTGTCGGCCGTGGTGGCGCGTATCGCCGCATGCCAGGCCGTACTGGCTTCGATGGCGTGTCGGGCTTCGAGAATATCGAAACTGTAATCCGGGTCGTCGGCCATCAGGGTTTTCAGCGGCTGAACGATGTTCTGTTCAGACCACTCTTCATGTTGCCAGCGGACAAACGTGCCGCCGCCGCGACGGCTGAGTAGCACGCCTTCGCTGACGAGCTTTGCCAGCGCTTCGCGCAGCGAGTTACGCGAGACGCCAAGCTGTACCGCCAGTTGGCGCTCGGCGGGCAATTTCATGCCCGCTTCCAGCTGTTGTTCTTCAATCAGCGCCCGCACACGAGAGGCAACCTCGTCCGACAGGCGTCTGGGCATCACGATCATGGAATCATCCAGGTTAAGACGTAAGCCTGAAGCGTGGTGATCACGCCCACCATGCAGGTGAAAATCAGGCTGTGTTTGACGGTAAAACGGAACAGATCCGACTCTTTGCCGACCAGTCCGACCGCCGCACAGGCGATGGCGATGGACTGCGGCGAAATCATTTTTCCGGTGACGCCACCAGTGGTATTGGCCGCCACCATCAGCACATCGGACACGCCGATTTGCTGTGCGGCAGTTGCCTGCAGGGCGGCAAACAGCGCGTTAGATGAGGTATCTGAACCGGTCAGGAATACCCCCAGCCAGCCGAGGAACGGCGAGAAGAAGGTAAAGGCGCTGCCCGTGTGCGCCAGCGCTAACGCCAGCGTCGAAGAGAGCCCGGAATAGTTGGAGATAAACGCAAAGGCCAGCACCATCCCGATGGAGTAGATCGGCAGCGCCAGTTCCTTCAGCGTGCTGCCGAAGGTCTGAATGGCGGCGGAAGGCTTCATCTTCAGCCAGACGATTGACAGCAGTGCGGCGAACAGGATGGCGGTGCCGGTCGCGGAGAACCAGTCAAATTTATACACTGCCGCGTAGGCGGTGGCTTCGTGAACCACGGGCGGCATGCGGGCAACCAGTTTGTCGAGGAACGGGACCGGGATGTTAATCACCCAGTCGTACAGCGCGCCGCCGGGAGCGAACAGGGCTTTAAACGGCGGCACGCTCCAGAGGGTTACGGTGGCCGTCAGGAACAGAAACGGCGACCAGGCGCGAACAACCTGTCCGGCGGTATAGTTCGTGCGTGCCAGCGTCTGATCAACTTGTGATGCGCCCATATCGCCAAAGCGGAAGATGCGAACCGGCTGCCAGCGTTTCAGGAACAGCGTCAGACAGACCAGCGAGACCAGCGAGGAGATGATGTCCGGCAATTCCGGGCCGATAAAGTTGGAGCTGAGGTACTGAGCAATAGCGAATGAACCACCCGCCACCATGACCGCAGGCCAGGTCTCTTTCACGCCGCGCCAGCCATCCATGATCGCCATGATCCAGAACAGTACGATAATTGTCAGGAACGGTAACTGACGACCCACCATCTGGCCGATTTCAAAGCTGTCCAGCCCAGTCACCTGGCCGGCGACCAGAATCGGGATCCCCATGGCACCAAACGCCACGGGCGCGGTATTGACGATCAGGCACAGTCCAGCGGCATACAGCGGGTTAAACCCGAGACCTACCAGCAGCGCGGCAGTGATGGCAACGGGGGCACCAAATCCCGCCGCCCCTTCGAGGAAGGCGCCAAATGAGAAGCCGACGATCAGCATTTGCAAACGCTGGTCAGGGGTAATCGACAGAATGGACGAGCGGATGATGTCGAACTGCCCGGTTTTCACCGAGATTTTGTAAACAAACACTGCGGCGATAATGATCCAGGCAATCGGCCATAGACCGTAGAAGAAACCGTACACCACCGAGGCCAGTGCGTGATCGACCGGCATTTTGTAGAAGAGCAGCGCCACGGCCAGCGCGATCACCACCGTCCACGAAGCGGCAACATAGCCTTTCAGCTTGAGCTTAATCAGCGCGAAAAAGAAAAACAGAATCGGGAGCGATGCGATCAGACTGGAAAGCCAGATGTTACCGGCCGGATCGTAGTTTTGTTGCCAGAGATTCATTGCAGGTCTCCTGAGGGCCACACGCACAATGCAGTGAGTCTGTGCTCATCTTTTCGTCACATTATGTGTAAAAGTGGTCCTGCCAATATTGTTGTGTAGGGATAATGACAACGAATGGTTAATCAAATGTTATTTATTGGCAACGGCAGTGTAGGCTTAAATTAATGAATTGTGAACCAGTGGTCGTAACTGAAGGGGATTGGTAGGGCCAATTAAGGGAGGACCGGACAGCGGACGTGCTGCCCGGTATAAAAAATCAAAACTCGGTCTTTGCGAAGCCAGTCATCTCTTGCAGGCCCATTTCGCGGCCTAAGGCGGTCATTGGATGAACCACCACCAGACCGCGCACGCTTTTCTTCAGCTTGCCCATATCGGCCTGCTCTTTTTTGCTGATCGCACGACGGTACGGCAGGTTCATCAGTTTCTGCGCCTCTTTGCTCAGTTTTTGACTGTGAACGTCACGCAGACGGGCGATTTCTGCTTCCAGTGTGGCTTTCTCTTTTTCCAGCTCAGCGTATTTATCGGCGGCTTCAACCAGGGACAGATCGGCCTGCTGGTGGCGGATAGCGTCGAGGCGATCGCTCAGACGTTTGATTTCGTTTTTTTCGACTTCTTTCATGGGATGGCTTCTGATAGAAATAAGGTGAATGGCCTATAGTATGCGCGCAGAGCGGGTTTATTCACAACTAATGGGATAATAATAATCAAATAACGCGAGTATTCATTTGCTAACTATTTTTCTAATGGACTGATTAATTAAACATTTTAGACAATAACAGGATCATGTAAGAGATAATTTGCCGCCAATGGATTAAGCACGTTTTCCTTAATGTCATGACGCGGGCGATCCTACACTAAAATTGACCGTTGCGCTTAAGCACGGCGGGACCGCATGGAGGAGATAACATGGCAAAAATAGGCGAGAATGTTCCGCTTCTGATTGATAAAGCTGTGGATTTTATGGCCTCAAGTCAGGCGTTTAAAGAGTATCTGAATAAAATGCCTGCGCGTGATGACGTTCCGAGCGAAGTGCCTGCAGAAAATGCGCAGATGTACCTGCAACGACTGAATTATTACCGGCGCCTGTATCAACCCGTGCAGGAAAAGGAGTAGCAGGCAGAGCGAGGCCTACTTCTGGAAGGCTTTTTTTAAGCTGATTTTAGAAATCAGCTCAGTCAGGGAGAGAACCATCGTCGAGCGCACCGCTTGCTGGTAGCGCTGGATTTGCATGGCGTACAAACTGGGGTCGGCGGCGTCAAACTGCGGCGGGGGTGGCAGCGCCAGTACGCAGTGCAGTTCACCGAACGGCCCGAGAATCTCATCATCCGTAAAGGCATACTCATTGCCGTCATGATTCATCTCTTCGCGCATCGCCATCAGCAGCTCTGCGTCTTCATATTCAGAACGACTGAGGACGCCCAGACCGTAGATCAGTTTCAGGCGCACAGACAGATCGCCCAGCGGTCCGTCGCCGTCGAGTAACGGTTCTACAGCGTACTTCACTGCGTAGTCATCTTTGCGAAACACCTGAAGCACCAGAATGTTTACCGCCTCGGTGAGTAACTCCACGGCGGTGATCAGGAAGCTCCGTACGGTTTTGCCAGCATTCAGACGCTCAAGCACACGATTTTCAAAGGCCTGGGTTTGTTCCATTATTGCCTGCATATCTGACAATCTATTAATCAGGCGCAGGGGCTCCTGCGCCAGTTCCAGCATCATTACTTTGCGTTATATGCGCTAACGGCCTCGGCAACGACATCGCTGTTGATATCCAGCCCGGAAATCTGGGCCAGCGCAGTCTGTGGGCCTTTCTCGGCGATCAGCGCGGCCAGCTCCTGCGCCTGCGGATCGTCTTCGCTACGGAAGTGCATCGCGGCAGCAATCCCTTTGACCAGGTTAGCGTGCGGCAAATGGTATTCCAGCGTACCCAGCAACGGTTTGATTAAACGGTCACCCGCGCTCAGTTTACGCAGCGGCTGGCGACCAACGCGCTCAACGTCATCTTTCAGATACGGGTTTTCAAAACGACCGAGGATTTTCTGAATGTATGCCGCATGCTTGTCGGCATCAAAACCGTAGCGTTTGATCAGCACCGCGCCGCTCTCTTCCATTGCCCCTTTGACCACTGCGCGGATTTTCTCGTCGAGAATCGCGTCGCGGATGGTCTGATGACCGGTCAATTTTCCGAGGTACGCGGTTATAGCATGCCCGGTGTTCAGCGTGAAGAGTTTACGTTCGACAAATGCCATCAGGTTATCAGTTAATTCCATTCCCGGGATGTTCGGCAGCTCGCCTTTGAACTGGGTCTGGTCAACGATCCACTCGCTGAAGGTTTCGACAGTCACTTCCAGCGGGTCGTGGGTCGCAGAGGCTGACGGCGGCACGATGCGGTCAACGGCGGAATCCACGAAGCCGACATGGGTGTCAACCCAGGCTTTGTCGTCTTCAGCCAGCGCGTTCAGCACATGACCTTTCAGTTGAGTGGTGCCTCGTACCATATTTTCACAGGCGATGATGTTCAGCGGGGTGGTGATCCCTTGCGCTTTGCGTTTGACCAGGCCTTTGGCGATGGCCGGAGCGATGCGCTCCAGCACGACCGGGCCAACGGCCGTGGTGACCAGGTCAACCTGGGCGATCAGCTCAACAACATCATCGCCAATGCTGCTTACCGCATTGACGCCAGTCACGGTATCCACCTGCTCATTTTCACCCACAACGTGAACCTGGTAGCTATGACGGGCATTCAGGGCGTCGAGCACGACCTGATTTACATCAGCGAATGTCAGTTGTATCCCCGCGTCCGCCAGCAGTTTGCCGATAAAGCCACGACCGATATTACCTGCGCCAAAATGTAATGCTTTCATAGTAGTAACCTTCATTAATGTTTTTACCCGAGAGGGCTGGGGTGAGGGGTTATCTGTTGCTCCCTCACCCAAACCCTCTCCACAAAGGAGAGGATTGGGTCGGCCCGATAAGCGCAGTGTCACCGGGCCTCGGGGTTTACTTACGACCTGCCAGCAGCGCCAGCACTTCATCAACGCTGGTGGTGTTAGCCAGGCGTTCGATGACGGATTCGTCATCCAGCGCGTTGGTCAGGCTGGTAATCACCTGAATGTGCTCGTTGTTGCGAGCGGCGATACCGATCACCAGACGGGCGATGTCGTCGTCTTCTTCACCGAAACGAACGCCTTGCGGATACTGGCAGAACACGACGCCGGTTTTCAGTACGCGGTCTTTCGCTTCAACGGTACCGTGCGGAACGGCGATAGACTCACCCAGATAGGTTGGGGTCAGTTTCTCACGTTCCAGCATCGCATCGACATATTCTGGCTCAACGTAACCGCCTTTCACCAGCTGCTCACCGGCGAAGCGAATCGCTTCTTCTTTGGTCGTTGCCGTACGTCCGAGGAAGATATTCTCCGCACCCAGTTTGAACAGGTTGTTATCCCCTTCGTCAAAGCTGTCTTTCAGGCTGTCGCGGACTTTGACTTCATTGTCAGTGTGGCGCTGAGCGGCAACCAGACGCTCGGTCAGGCTGGAGTACAGGCCGCTGTCGAGGAAGTTGGTCAGCGAAATATGCTGCGCCTGCGGAACCTGACGCATCGCACGTTCGGTGAGATCGCGGTGAGTGATGACCAGGTCAACATCCGGCGGCAGGTTGTTAATCGCGCTGTTGGTGACCGAGATCTGGCTCAGACCGGCATCCTGCACTTTCTTACGCAGTACGCCGGCGCCCATTGCGCTGGAACCCATACCGGCATCACAGGCAACGATGATTTTACGCACGTGGCTCAGGTCGTTGGTGACATCGCCAGCAGACAGCGGAGTACCGCCTTTGGATTCTGCTTTCATGTCATGCATACGGCGGGTCGCCGCTTCAATGTCATCGTCTTCTTTCACTTTGCTGGTTTTCAGCAGAATGGCAGAGACAACGAAGGAGACCGCCATCGCCGCACAGATTGCCGCGATGTTAGCGAAGTAGGCGCCTTTTGGCGTCATCGCCAGCACTGCCAGGATTGAACCCGGAGAAGCCGGAGAAACCAGACCGCCATTCAGGAGAGTCAGCGTAAACACACCCGTCATACCGCCGAGGATAACGGCGAGGATCAGACGCGGGTTCATCAGCACATACGGGAAGTAAATTTCGTGGATACCGCCCAGGAAGTGGATGATTGCCGCACCGCCTGCAGACTGTTTAGCGCTACCGCGACCAAAGAACATGTACGCCAGCAGAACACCCATCCCCGGACCCGGGTTGGCTTCAATCAGGAAGAAGATGGATTTACCCAACTCATGGGACTGCTGAATACCCAGCGGTGAGAAGATACCGTGGTTGATGGCGTTGTTCAGGAACAGGATTTTCGCCGGTTCAACGAAGATAGATGCCAGCGGCAACATGTCATGGACAACCATGAAGTTAACGCCTGCAGCCAACACTTTCGACAGAACTTCAACTGCTGGACCAATGCCGAGGAATGCCAGAATGGCGAGGATCATACCGATGATGCCAGCGGAGAAGTTATTCACCAGCATCTCAAAACCGGATTTGATCTTACCGTCTACCCAACCATCGAAATGTTTGATTGCCCAGCCGCCCAGAGGACCGGCGATCATTGCACCGAGGAACATCGGCATGTCTGCGCCGACGATCACGCCCATGGTGGTGATTGCGCCCACCACGCCGCCGCGTTCGCCACCCACCAGTCTACCGCCGGTATAACCGATCAGCAGCGGCAGGAGATAGGTGATCATTGGGCCAACCAGCTTCGCCAGCGTTTCGTTTGGCAACCACCCTGTCGGAATAAATAGTGCAGTGATAATACCCCACGCGATAAACGCGCCGATATTTGGCATCACCATATTGCTGAGGAATCGACCAAAGCTTTGCACCTTGATCTTAATATCGGATGACATAAAAACACCCCTTCTTATGTTTGCTATCGCGCAGGCTGGAAGCCCGAGGTTTTGTTAATGTAGCGGCAGAGGTAGCCGGACCCTGTAGATACTGCGAAATCTGGCACTGAATCGTTAAGCTGTCCAGTCAGCGACCTTTAATGTGATTTGCGTCACATAAATATAGGGGGTAGGGAGGTAATTGATGTGACATTAATCACAAAACAGCTGTGTAAAAAAACAACAAATCGTCGTTCTGAACCATTAATGGCATTAATTTGTGATGTAATTCACGTTTTATCTTTGGCTGTTTGTTGAATGTTTGTGATATGAATCACAATAAATATTCATCCAGATTTGTCCCGATGTGATCCTGGGCAGATTCCTCTCGTTGCCACCTGGCCTGATGTCATTAAATAACCATCTGGCGTGAAAAATAGTCTTTGGCGTGATGGCGAAAATGCATAACTCCCATTATGTTCAAATCATCAGCCAAATTGCATTCGGCTGCCTGCAATAAAAACTCAAATGGGCGTGAAGTCGAGGCGGATATGTTTCTAAATTATTTCGCGTTAGGTGTGCTGATTTTCGTCTTTCTGGTGATTTTTTACGGCGTTATTGCCATCCATGATATCCCCTATTTAATTGCGAAGAAACGCAACCACCCGCATGCCGATGCTATTCATACCGCAGGCTGGGTGAGTCTGTTTACGCTCCATGTGATCTGGCCGTTTTTGTGGATTTGGGCAACCCTCTACCAACCGGAACGCGGCTGGGGGATGCATAATCACATCACGTCGCCGGGACAAGATCCTGATCCTGAAATTGCCGCGTTATCTGCGCGTATTACACAACTCGAGAAAAAACTGGCCGAAGTTAACACGGCTGACAATACGACGTTTCCGGAGAGTTAATCATGGATCTGTTGATTGTATTAACCTACGTCGCGCTGGCGTGGGCAGTCTTCAAAATATTCCGCATACCGGTGAATCAATGGACGCTGGCGACGGCGGCATTAGGCGGTGTATTTCTGGTCAGCGGCCTGATCCTGTTAATGAACTATAACCATCCGTATACCTTTACTGCGCAAAAAGCCGTTATTTCCATTCCTGTTACGCCGCAGGTTACCGGAATTGTCAGCGAGGTGACGGATAAAAATAACCAACTGATTAAAAAGGGTGAAGTGCTATTTAAACTCGACCCGGTTCGCTATCAGGCGCGCGTGGACAGGTTACAGGCCGATCTGGTCACCGCCACGCATAATATCCAGACGCTGAAAGCCCAGCTCTCAGAAGCGCAGGCTAATACGACGCGGGTCTCTGCGGAGCGCGATCGGCTGTATAAAGATTATCAGCGTTACCTGAAGGGCAGCCAGGCGCGGGTGAACCCCTTCTCAGAAAGCGATATTGATAACGCCCGGCAAAATTATCTGGCGCAGGATGCGCTGGTGAAGGGTTCAGTGGCTGAGCAGGTGCAAATTCAAAGCCAGTTAGACAGCATGGTTAACGGCGAACAGTCGCAGATTGCCAGCCTGAGGGCGCAATTGGCAGAGGCGAAATACAACCTCGAACAGACCATTATTCGCGCGCCCAGCAACGGCTACGTCACCCAGGTGCTGATACGACCCGGTACCTACGCTGCCGCGCTACCGCTGCGTCCGGTGATGGTCTTTATCCCCGAACAAAAGCGGCAGATTGTCGCTCAGTTCCGGCAGAACTCGCTGCTTCGTCTTGAACCCGGCGACGACGCGGAGGTGGTATTTAACGCGCTTCCTGGGCAAGTTTTTCACGGTAAGTTGACCAGCATATTGCCTGTGGTGCCGGGCGGCTCGTATCAGGCTCAGGGAGCATTACAGTCCCTGACGGTGGTGCCCGGGACCGATGGCGTCCTGGCGACGATTGAACTGGACCCGAATGCCGATGTGGATGCGTTACCCGACGGCATCTACGCGCAAGTGGCAGTCTATTCCGACCATTTCGCCCATGTTTCGGTCATGCGTAAGGTGTTACTGCGCATGACCAGTTGGATGCACTACCTTTATTTGGATCATTGAGAACGCCGTCACCTGCCTTTTCCCGCTGCGTGAGCCATACTCATTGTTTTGTGTTGGCGAAAAGGACTGATCATGAAACTCATTGGTAGCTACACCAGCCCGTTTGTACGAAAAATTTCGATCCTGCTGTTGGAAAAAGGCATCACATTCGAATTTGTTAATGAACTGCCCTACAACGCGGAAAATGGCGTCGCGCAGTACAATCCGTTAGGAAAAGTACCGGCGCTGGTGACTGACGATGGGGAGTACTGGTTCGATTCGCCAATTATCGCCGAATACATTGAACTGCTGGATATTGCGCCAGCGATGCTGCCGCGTGAACCGCTGGCCTCGCTGAAAGTCCGTCAACTTGAGGCACTGGCCGATGGGATTATGGACGCCGGTCTGGTGTCGGTGCGCGAGCAGGCACGTCCCGCCGCGCAGCAATCGGAAACCGAACTGTTGCGCCAGCGCGAGAAAATTAACCGCAGTCTGGATGCGCTGGAAGGGTACCTGGTCGACGGGACGATTAAACCTGACACGGTTGATCTGGCGACCATCGCCATTGCCTGCGCGGTGGGCTATCTCAACTTCCGCCGCGTCTCACCGGGCTGGTGCGTGAGCCGACCTCACCTGGTCAAGCTGGTGGAGACGCTGTTTCAGCGCGAGAGTTTTGCCCGCACTGAACCCCCAAAGGCTTGATTCATATTCTGTCCGTCCAGGCAATCTCACGTTACAATCCCCTCTATGTCGATATCCCTCCCCGTTGTGGGGAGGGTCACCCACAGCCAGGCCTTTTCATGACGACCGAAACCCGTTCGCTCTATAGTCAGCTTCCCGCCATTGATCGCTTATTGCGTGAAAGTGAATTTCTTACCCTGCGTGAGACTCACGGGCATACCCGTGTCGTTGATCTGCTTCGTCAATTGCTTGATGAAGCAAGAGAGGTGATACGCGACACGCAGGCGTTGCCAGCGTGGTGTGAAGACTGGGCGCAGGAGGTGAACCTTCGGCTGGAAAAAGAGGCCCAGAGTGCGCTGCGCCCGGTGATTAACCTGACGGGCACGGTGTTACATACCAATCTGGGTCGCGCTTTACAGGCTGAAGAGGCCGTCGCGGCTGTCACGCAGGCCATGCGCTCGCCGGTGACGCTGGAATATGATCTGGACGGCGCGGGACGCGGGCATCGTGACCGCGCACTGGCGGAATTGCTGTGCCGTATCACCGGCGCGGAAGATGCCTGCATTGTGAATAACAACGCGGCGGCGGTACTGCTGATGCTGGCCGCCACCGCCGCCGGTAAAGAGGTGGTGGTATCACGCGGTGAGCTGGTGGAGATCGGCGGCGCGTTTCGCATCCCGGATGTGATGCGTCAGGCTGGGTGTACGCTACATGAAGTGGGAACCACTAACCGGACGCATGCCGATGACTATCGCCAGGCGGTAAATGAAAACACCGGCCTGCTGATGAAGGTACATACCAGTAATTACAGCATCGAAGGGTTTACCCACTCTGTTGATGAAACGGAGCTGGTCCAGATCGGCCAGGCGCTGGATATTCCTGTTGTGGCCGATCTTGGTAGTGGTTCGCTGGTCGATTTGAGCCAGTACGGCCTGCCGAAAGAGCCAATGCCGCAGCAGTTGATTGCCGCGGGTGTTAGCCTGGTGAGCTTCTCGGGCGACAAGCTATTGGGCGGTCCGCAGGCTGGGATCATCGTCGGTAAGAAAGTGATGATTGCGCAATTGCAGCGTCATCCGCTTAAACGTGCGTTGCGGGCGGATAAAATGACTCTTGCTGCGCTGGAAGCGACGTTGCGTCTGTATCTCCACCCGGAAGCGCTGGCCGAGAAACTGCCGACGCTGCGCCTGTTGACCCGACGTAAAGACGCGATTCAGTCTCAGGCGGAGCGGCTTCTGGCGCCGCTGGCCGCGCACTATGGTGCGGAGTTTGCGGTGAGCGTACAGCCCTGTCTGTCGCAAATCGGCAGTGGCTCTTTGCCGGTTGATCGGCTCCCCAGCGCGGCATTAACCTTTACACCGCACGACGGCCGCGGAAGCCGTCTTGAAGCCCTGGCGACCCGCTGGCGTGAGCTACCGGTTCCGGTTATCGGCCGGATTTACGAGGGCCGACTGTGGCTGGATTTACGCTGTCTTGAAGATGAGACCCGGTTTATGGAGATGTTGTTGAAATGATTATTGCGACCGCCGGACATGTCGACCACGGGAAAACGACGCTGCTGCAGGCCATTACCGGCGTGAATGCCGATCGCCTGCCGGAAGAGAAAAAGCGTGGCATGACCATCGACCTGGGCTATGCCTACTGGCCGCAGCCAGACGGGCGTGTGCTGGGCTTTATCGATGTTCCCGGTCACGAGAAGTTTCTCTCAAACATGCTGGCGGGCGTGGGCGGAATCGATCATGCGTTGCTGGTGGTAGCCTGTGACGATGGCGTGATGGCGCAAACGCGCGAACACCTGGCGATCCTGCAATTGACCGGGAATCCGACGCTGACGGTGGCGCTGACCAAAGCCGACCGTGTGGATGATACGCGGGTGCAGGAGGTCCAACAGCAGGTGGAGAATGTCCTGCGCGAGTATGGCTTTGCGCAGGCGACGCTATTTGTGACGGCCGCGAATGAAGGCCGCGGGATTGAGGCGTTACGCGAACATTTGCAGCAACTGCCCGCCCGCGAACACGCCATGAATCAGACGTTCAGACTGGCTATCGATCGTGCCTTTACTGTAAAAGGCGCCGGGCTGGTGGTGACCGGTACTGCGCTGAGCGGTGAAGTAAACGTTGGGGATACGCTGTGGCTGACCGGCGTGAACGCATCTGTGCGCGTGCGCGGACTTCACGCGCAAAACCAGGCGAGTGAGCATGCTCATGCCGGGCAGCGCATCGCGCTGAATATCGTCGGCGATGCTGAAAAGGAGCAGCTTAACCGGGGTGACTGGCTGCTTTCAGACGCCCCGCCTGAGCCGTTCACGCGGGTGATTGTCGCGCTGGAAAGCCACGTCCCGCTTACGCAGTGGCAGCCGCTACATATTCACCATGCGGCGAGTCATGTGACCGGGCGGGTATCGCTGCTGGAAGCTAACCTGGCGGAACTGGTGTTTGATACGCCCCTGCTGCTGGCCGATAACGACCGGCTTGTGCTGCGCGATATCTCCGCGCGCGCGACGCTGGCCGGGGCGCGGGTGGTTGCACTTAATCCGCCACGTCGCGGCAAACGTAAACCCGAGTATCTGCAATGGCTGGCGTCACTGGCGGCGGCGAAAGATGACGGTGCCGCGCTGGCGGTGCACCTGCAACGCGGGGCGGTCAATCTGCCCGATTTTGCGTGGGCGCGCCAGCTAAATGGCGACGGTATGCGTTCGCTCATTCACCAGCATGGATTTATTCAGGCAGGTTACAGCCTGCTGAATGCGGAAGTTGCCGCGCGCTGGCAGCGCAAAATCCTCGACACGCTGGCGACTTACCATGAACAACATCGCGATGAGCCTGGTCCGGGGCGCGAACGCCTGCGTCGTATGGCGCTGCCGATGGAAGATGAAGCGCTGGTGCTGTTGTTGATTGAACAAATGCGCGACAGCGGCGATATTCACAGCCACCATGGCTGGTTGCATCTGCCGGATCACAAGGCAGGGTTTACTGACGAACAGCAGGCTACCTGGCTTAAAGCCGCGCCGTTATTTGGTGACGAGCCCTGGTGGGTCCGCGATCTCGCGCGTGAAACCGCGACCGAGGAGCAGACCATGCGTCTGGTGTTGCGGCAGGCGGCGCAGCAGGGGATGATTACGGCGATCGTAAAAGATCGTTACTACCGTAACGATCGCATTGTGGCTTTCGCCAGCATGATCCGCGAACTGGATCAGGAGAAAGGCTCAACCTGCGCGGCGGATTTTCGCGATCGGTTGGGCGTAGGGCGAAAGCTGGCGATTCAGATACTGGAATATTTCGACCGGATTGGCTTTACGCGTCGTCGTGGAAATGATCACCTGTTACGCGATGCGTTATTATTTCCGGCAAAGGAATAATACAATTTATTAAAAATAAGAAAGAATTGACCTAATAAATAGGTCGAGACGAAAAGAGCCCATTAATTTGTAGCCTAATGTGCTCTTTTATTTTTTCATTAAATAAACACCGCTGTGATCATATTTTCTCCTGAGATTCGTTCGTATGCTGCAATCCCTTCAAGAACTATTAAGGATTGAGCATATGGCTGCTTCTACATTTTATATTCCTTCTGTGAATATAATTGGGGCTGATTCATTAAAAGATGCAATGAATGCTATGGTGGAATATGGCTTTCATCGGACGTTAATTGTCACCGACAGTGTGCTGACGAAATTAGGCATGGCGGGTGATATTCAAAAAGCATTGCAGAAACATGGTATTTTCAGCGTCATATTTGATGGTACACACCCTAATCCGACGACAATTAATGTCGCCGATGGCCTGAAAATCCTGAAAGAAAATGATTGCGACAGCGTTATTTCGCTGGGTGGCGGTTCCCCACATGATTGCGCCAAAGGGATTGCGCTGGTGGCCGCCAATGGCGGCGATATTCGCGATTATGAAGGCGTTGATCGCTCGGCAAAACCACAGTTGCCGATGATTGCGATTAACACCACGGCAGGAACCGCCTCTGAAATGACGCGTTTCTGCATCATCACTGACGTCGATCGCCACATCAAAATGGCGATTGTGGATAAACACGTCACGCCACTGCTCTCGGTAAATGACTCTTCGCTGATGATCGGCATGCCAAAATCGCTGACGGCGGCGACCGGCATGGACGCGCTGACCCATGCGATTGAAGCCTATGTTTCTGTGGCCGTTACGCCGATCACGGATGCCTGCGCCCTGAAAGCGATGACCATGATTTCTGATAATCTGGTCGTTGCCGTGGAATCGGGCGGCAATGTGCATGCGCGTGAAGCGATGGCCTATGCGCAGTTCCTGGCGGGGATGGCCTTCAATAATGCGTCATTAGGTTACGTCCACGCGATGGCGCACCAGTTAGGCGGTTTCTATGACCTGCCGCACGGTGTGTGTAATGCCGTCCTGCTGCCACACGTTCAGGTATTCAACAGCCAGGTGGCCGCAGCGCGTCTGCGTGATTGCGCGGCAGCTATGGGGGTTCAAGTTGCAGGGATGACCGACGCCGAAGGCGCAGAAGCCTGTATCGAGGCGATCCGCGCGCTGGCGCAGCAGGTGAATATCCCGGCGGGTCTGCGAGCCCTGGGCGTGAAAGAAGAAGATATTCCGGTGCTGGCGGCTAATGCGTTGAAAGATGCCTGCGGTCTGACTAACCCAATTCAGGCCACGCACGACGAGATTATGGCGATCTATCGTGCGGCGATGTAATTCGTGACCGCTATCGTAAACCTATAAGCGGCTGGCGAGAAAATCGCCAGCCCCGTCTACCCTTGTTATACACCTGGAGCAAGGAGACGATCATGACCAATAACCCTCCCCGTATTCAGCCCGGCGAGTACGGTTTTCCCCTGAAGTTAAAGGCCCGTTACGACAACTTTATCGGTGGTGACTGGGTTGCCCCGAGTGACGGCGAGTATTACCAGAACCTGACGCCCGTCACCGGGCAACTGTTATGCGAAGTGGCTTCTTCCGGTAAAAGGGACATTGACCTGGCGCTCGACGCGGCCCACAAGGTGAAAGACCAGTGGGCGCATACTTCTGTTCAGGATCGGGCGGCGATTCTGTTCAAGATTGCCGACCGTATGGAGCAGAACCTCGAACTGCTGGCGACGGCGGAAACCTGGGATAACGGTAAGCCGATCCGTGAAACCAGCGCGGCGGATGTCCCGCTGGCAATCGACCATTTCCGCTATTTCGCCTCCTGTATTCGCGCCCAGGAGGGCGGGATCAGTGAAGTGGATAGCGACACTGTAGCTTATCACTTCCACGAACCGCTCGGCGTGGTCGGACAAATTATCCCGTGGAATTTCCCCTTATTGATGGCGAGCTGGAAAATGGCGCCCGCGCTGGCGGCAGGAAACTGCGTAGTGCTTAAACCTGCCCGCCTGACGCCGCTGTCCGTTTTACTGCTGATGGAAGTGATTGGCGATCTCCTCCCGCCTGGCGTGGTGAACGTAGTGAACGGCGCGGGTGGAGAGATTGGCGAGTATCTGGCAACCTCGAAGCGTATTGCTAAAGTGGCATTCACCGGCTCGACGGAAGTCGGGCAGCAGATCATGCAATATGCCACGCAGAATATCATCCCGGTCACTCTGGAGCTGGGCGGGAAATCACCGAACATTTTCTTCGCCGACGTGATGGACGAAGAGGATGCATTTTTCGATAAGGCGCTGGAAGGTTTTGCGCTCTTTGCCTTTAACCAGGGTGAAGTGTGCACTTGTCCGAGCCGCGCGCTGGTGCAGGAATCCATCTACGAACGCTTTATGGAGCGCGCCATTCGCCGCGTAGAAAGCATCCGCAGCGGTAACCCGTTGGACAGCGTGACGCAAATGGGGGCACAGGTCTCTCATGGGCAGATGGAAACTATCCTGAATTACATTGATATCGGTAAGAAAGAAGGGGCGGATGTCCTGACCGGTGGGCGGCGTAAGCAGCTTGAAGGTGAACTGAAAGACGGCTATTACCTCGAGCCGACCATCCTGTCTGGTAAGAATAATATGCGCGTGTTCCAGGAGGAGATCTTTGGCCCGGTACTGGCGGTGACCACGTTCAAAACAATGGACGAGGCGCTGGAGCTAGCCAACGATACCCAGTACGGTCTCGGAGCGGGCGTCTGGAGCCGTAACGGTAACCTGGCGTATAAAATGGGACGCGGTATTCAGGCAGGACGCGTATGGACCAACTGCTACCATGCTTACCCGGCTCATGCGGCCTTTGGTGGCTACAAGCAGTCGGGGATTGGACGCGAAACCCACAAGATGATGCTGGAGCACTATCAGCAGACAAAATGTTTACTGGTGAGCTACTCCGATAAACCGCTGGGACTCTTTTAACTGACCGCGTTATGCCCGATGGCGCTTTGCTTATCGGGCATAACGATTAATCCAACACCTTTACCTGTAACGGACGGAAACGGCTGTAGACCCACAGTCCCAGGCAGGCAATCGACCCGATGAAAACGGTGAACAGTACGGTGATAAACACACCGCTGAACAGCGCGGCAGGAATCGCCATTACACCATGCACGGGTTGATCGTTCCATTTTACCAGGTCAAAGCCGAAGAGACTCAAAACGCCACAAATAAAACTGAAAGATATCATTGGGATACCAAGGCCAATAAGTAATAAACGGTAAATAGTGACCGCTTTGATGCGCTTAAGGCTGACGGTGGATGAGGTTTCCGCGTTGTTCATTTTTGTTCCCTTGTATTGATGTTTAAACATAATAAACTGCGATGTGCATAAAAAACAACATACTAAAAAATGGACTGTATATAAAAAACCATATGTCGATATATAAATATGAGAATTGCAGGGCATCTGGTCATTCCACTATCATTCTCGAACTCTTTTTTTTTGATTCTATTCTCTGGGAGGAATATGTTTCTCGATTATTTTGCGCTTGGGGTGCTGATTTTTGTATTCCTCGTCATTTTCTACGGAATTATTATTTTACATGATATTCCCTATTTAATTGCGAAAAAACGCAATCATCCTCATGCCGATGCTATTCATGTCGCGGGGTGGGTGAGTTTGTTTACATTACATGTTATCTGGCCTTTCTTGTGGATTTGGGCCACGCTCTATCGTCCGGAACGCGGGTGGGGAATGCAAAATACTGAATCTGGTGTTGTGCAACTCCAGGAGCGTATTGCCGGGCTGGAAAAACAACTGGCTGACCTGAAATCCTCTTCTGGCGAGTATTAATTATGGATTTACTGATTATCCTGACCTATGTGGCTTTCGCATGGGCGATTTTTAAGATCTTCAACATTCCCGTTAATAAATGGACCATACCGACGGCGGCGCTGGGGGGAATATTTATTGTCAGCGGTTTAATCTTATTAATGAATTACAACCACCCCTATACATTTAAAGCGCAAAAAGCGGTGGTGTCTATTCCCGTTGTTCCGCAGGTCACTGGCGTAGTGATTGAAGTGACGGATAAGAAAAATACGCTGATTAAAAAAGGTGAAGTGCTGTTCAGGCTTGATCCCACGCGCTATCAGGCCAGGGTGGATCGTCTGCTGGCGGATATTGTGACGGCGCAACATAAGCAGCATGCGCTGGGTGCCGAACTGGATGAAATGACCGCCAATACCCAGCAGGCAAAAGCCACGCGAGACAAGTTTGCGAAGGAGTATCAGCGTTATGCGCAGGGGAGTCAGGCGAAGGTGAATCCATTCTCTGAGCGCGACATTGACGTCGCACGGCAGAACTACCTGGCGCAGGAGGCTTCGGTTAAATCGTCAGCGGCGGAACAACAGCAGATTCAAAGCCAGTTAGACAGCCAGGTAATGGGTGAGCACTCCCAGATAGCCAGTCTGAAAGCGCAGTTGGCCGAGGCGGAATATAACCTGGAACAAACCATCGTTCGCGCGCCGAGTGACGGTTATGTAACCCAGGTGCTGATTCGCCCGGGAACCTATGCAGCCTCACTGCCTCTGCGCCCGGTGATGGTATTTATTCCTGCTCAGAAGCGACAAATTGTCGCGCAATTCCGCCAGAACTCGTTGCTGCGACTGGAGCCCGGCGATGACGCGGAAGTGGTATTCAATGCCTTACCGGGCAAGGTATTCAGCGGTAAGCTGGCTGCCATCAGTCCGGCAGTGCCTGGTGGGACATACCAGTCGACCGGGACGTTACAGTCGTTGAATACGGTACCGGGGGCGGAAGGTGTCATTGCCACGATCGAGTTGAACGATCATGCTGATTTACGTGCATTACCGGATGGAATTTATGCACAGGTCGCGGTCTACTCCGACCATTTCAGCCATGTCTCGGTCATGCGTAAGGTATTGTTGCGCATGACCAGTTGGGTACATTACCTTTATCTCGATCATTAATTGTCGATGATTGAATCTTGCTCGGGACGCAACAGTTGCGTCTGAGCAAGCTGGTTGCGGATTTCCCGTAACATCTCATCCAGTACATACTGAACTCGCCAGGGCTGATACTCCCGCTTGCGGAAGATCGCGACCAGGTCCAGCCACCACTCATGCTGTTCTGAAAAGCAAGGGACGAGCGTCCCGGCCTTCAGATCGTTTTTCACGCTTTCATTGGGTGCAAACACAATACCCAGATGGTTGCGCGCCAGTTCCAGCGCCGACAGGGTATTGTCACAAACGTAGTTCCCCGTCACGCGATAGTCGCGCATCTCTTTACTGCCGGCACTGTTGAAGCGCCAGATGTTGGCATCATCAATCATCATAGAATCGATCAGGATGCAGGAGTGATGCTCAAGGTCTTCAGGTCGGCTTAGCGGGTGCTTTTCAAGGTAAGTCTGGCTGGCAAAGGCCGTCACTGCATATTTGGTAATAAAACTGGCAACCAGTGATTCATCTTTCGGGTGGGCATAGGTAATTAACACGTCACAGTCGTCAGGAAACTCGACGCCTTCATAAAAGGCTTTTGGCTCAAGGTTGCTGGTTTTCAGCGACAAAGAGATGTCGCCAATGTCTTTAATTCTGGCGATAACCTGTTTCGATAAGTAAGCGATGATGCCTGTCGGCGCGTACACCGTTACTCGCCCTCGCTTTTCGTGTTTATAATCAGCAATGAAATGATTTAGCTGCGCGTTTCTGTCGAGCATATCATTAATGTAGGGCAGAAGCGCCGCACCAAAAGGGGTCAGCGTCAGTTGCCGGGTCGTCCGGTCAAAAACCTTAAGGCCGACTTTTGATTCAAAATCAGCAAGATATTTGCTGACGTTGGCCTGGGCGATGCCGAGAACAGTTGCGGCATGACTGATGTTTTCACTGGCGGCAATGACCGAGATGATCTTTAATTCCCGATGCTTGAGTTGTAATTTATTCATCACAGCAGCCCAATATATATAAGTTTTTATATATTACTATATAAATATGTGCCTTGCACCGACGAATTTGTAAGCATTATTATTTCGACGCTTTGTGGCTTATTTTAAATGGAACGTCGGGCATGTTAATTAAACGCAATATAGTGGCACTATTTGCTTTCTCCTTTATCGCCAGTGCATCTGCTTCGGAATTATCCATTGGCGCGGGTGCGATATATAATGAATCTCCTTATCGCGGGTATAATGAAAATACCCATGCTATTCCCCTCATTAGTTATGAAGGCGAATCATTCTATGTTCGGCAAACCACGCTGGGCTACATTTTGTCTAAAAGTGAACAAAATGAATTTAGTCTGACCGCTTCCTGGATGCCGTTGGAATTTGATCCTGGCGATAACGACGACCACGCCATGAAAAAGCTCGACAAGCGTGACAGTACGATAATGGCGGGCGCGGCCTGGTATCATCATGAAAATTGGGGCAGCGTGAAAGTTTCTGCGGCCGCAGATGTTCTGGATAACAGCAATGGCTGGATGGGAGAATTATCACTGTTCCGTAAAATTCCTGTCGGACAGCTTGCTTTGATCCCGTCTGCTGGCGTGCTTTACTACGATGAAAATTTCAACGACTACTATTACGGTGTGTCAGGCAGTGAATCCCGTCGCAGTGGTCTGGATCGCTATTCCGCACAGGACAGTTGGGTTCCTTACGTCAGCCTGACCGCAAAATACCCCGTCACTGACAACATTATTCTGATGGCGAGCGCGGCTTACAGCGTGCTGCCAGATGAAATCAAAGACAGCCCGATGATCGACCGTGATGACAGCTTTACTTTCATGTCAGGCGTGAGCTGGCGCTTCTAAAAGAATAAGAAGAATTGCCGGACAGCGGCCATTGTCCCGGCCTGGGATTGGGTCAATTCACAGGTCTGCCGCTGTTCGGCATATTTCTACCGCTCTTCAGTTAAGAGAACTACACTGTAATAATAATTGTCCCGGAACGCACTGTTGCCGGGAGTCACTTTCCCTCTCCATGACGCATTATTGATCCATGCAGCATATTAAGCTGTAATTTGTGATAAATATGCCCGTTTAACTTGTATTGTCGAATATTCACACTGAAATAGAATAACGCTCTACTAATTTGTTTTTAGAGATTATTTAACAGCGCCTGGATTGATCTTTTAGGTATTCAGTCTGCACTTTGCTTGCGGCGAGATTAAAATGAACGCTTCAGGTATCTATTGAAATTAACTCTATTTTTTTTAAACTTGCGTAAGACAATATCTACAAGGACTTACACATGTTTAGCTATCGATAGTTCAGTAAAACGTGAGTATGTAATGATGGAATACCAGTTACATGGATTTATGATAGGTCGGGAAATATTTTTTGATATCAGTGAGTCGAGAATTTTCAGGCTGCCGGTAAATAAAATGGACAGTGTTATTGCATTTGGTGGCGTATTTTTTAACCGCACAATGCTACGCTTGTTTGTTTATCTTTTACTGAACGCCAGGACCCATTATGTTTCAAAAGATGAGTTACTCGTCAACGTCTGGGAAAAAAATGAATTAAGTGCTTCCACACAGCGTTTGTCTACGATGGTTAAAAATCTCAACAACAAATTATATTTGCTGGGATTACCTCAGCATTCCATCGTTAGCGTAAAAGGAAGCGGATACATACTGGCACTGGATAATATTCAACCGCTCTACAGTGCGGTTGATGAGGCAGATTATCAAATATAGGTATCACTCAATCGGGTGCCAGCTTATTCCGCAGCGTGATGTCGCCTGCGGATTATTCCCCTGGACGTCAACGCCCAGGGTTTTTTTTATGCGTCAGGCAGAAATCCGGTCGTAAGTATAAGGCGAATCCCCTGAACGTTTCTGGCATTTGACAAAATTCGACCATTTCCCCTGTTTGATCAAGGCAGCCGCGCTATTCTCTCTGGCACTCTGTGGTTTTATGGCGGGGGGAGGGTGCAATGAACCGGTTTATCATGGCGGATGCGACTAAGTGTATTGGCTGTCGTACCTGTGAAGTCGCTTGCGTGGTCTCGCATCAGGAGAATCAGGACTGTGCCGCGGTGTCAGCAGAACACTTTGTCTCGCGCATCCGGGTTATTAAGGAAAATACCTTTACCACCGCCGTTGCCTGTCATCAGTGTGAAGACGCACCGTGCGCCAATGTTTGCCCGACACAGGCCATTCGTCGCGATCGTGGACACATTTTTGTTGAGCAGGTGCGCTGTATTGGTTGTAAAAGCTGCATGTTGGCGTGCCCGTTCGGCGCAATGAACGTTGTTGCACAAACCTCGCGCGTACAGGCGGTGAAATGCGATCTCTGTTGGCATCGTGATACGGGGCCAGCCTGCGTGGAGGCTTGCCCGACAGGGGCATTGAAGTGTGTGGATGCGGCGAGCGTGCAGCGCCAGCGTCTGCACGCTCAGCCTTTATAAGCGCATTACCCGGCCCGATCAGGCCGGGATGGCGTTACTGATTTTCCTTCCAGGCGCGCTCCACCTCTTCAGCCAGAATTTTCACCCCAGCTTCAATTTTCTCCGGATCGGGAACATAGTTCATGCGCATACACTGGTGCGTGTGCGGCCAGGGTTTATCGAGCCCCGGGAAGAAGTAATGTCCCGGCACCATCAGTACGCCGCGTGCTTTCAGACGCTGGTAGAGTAACTCGGTGGTGATCGGCAAATCCTGGAACCACAGCCAGAGGAAAATTGCCCCTTCTGGTTTGTGAATTAAGCAGCGATTTTCAGGTAAATAGCGGCGAATGATCGCAATGGTTTGCTGAACACGCTGAAAATAGAACGGTTTGATGACCGTTTCTGACAGTCGCATCAGGTCGTTACGCTTAATCATTTCGCACATCATGGCCGGCCCAATCCCGCCTGGCGCAAGGCTAATGATGCCGTTCATATTGGCGATGGCCGTGATGATTTTTTCATTGGCGATGATGATACCGCAGCGTGAGCCGGGCAGTCCCAGTTTGGAGAGACTCATGCACAGCACAATGTTGGGATTCCACAGCGGGCGCGCTTCGCTGAAAATAATGCTCGGGAACGGCACGCCATAGGCATTATCAATGACCAGTGGAATGTCGTGCTGGTTGGCAAGCGTATCGAGTTTTATCAGCTCTTCATCTGTGATGACGTTACCCGTCGGGTTAGTTGGCCGGGAGACGCAGATCATCCCGGTCTCTTCACCAATATGCAGATGTTCGAAATCTACGTGATACTTGAACTGACCCTCTGGCAGCAGCTCAATATTGGGACGCGCCGAGACGAACAGATCCTCTTCCAGCCCGGAATCCGCATAGCCGATATATTCCGGTGCGAGAGGGAACAATACCTTTTTGGTGGTCCCATCAGCGCGGCGGCCTGCAAAGAGGTTAAACAAGTAGAAAAACGCACTCTGACTGCCATTTGTTAGCGCAATATTCTGCGGTTCGATATCCCAACCCAGATTTTCACGGAGCAGCGAAGCAAGCGTGGTCAGCAGCTCGGTTTTCCCCTGTGGGCCGTCGTAATTGCAAAGCGCATCAGTGAGTTTGCCGTTTTCCAGCATCTCAGTCAGGAGCGTCTGGAAGTAATCCTGCATCGCCGGGATTTGTGCCGGATTACCGCCGCCCAGCATGATTGCGCCTGGGGTGCGTAAACCGTCGTTGAGGTCCTCCATCAGGCGGGTAATGCCTGAATGGCGGGTGAATTTGTCGCCGAAAAGTGAAAATGTCATAACGGATGGTCTGTCAAACGCTGAGTCGAAGTGAGTTACCTTAACGCTAGCACTGGCAGGGTGCAAATCGAGCTGAAACGGGTGCTTTGACGTTTTATGCTTATAATTTTCTTCAGTGTAGTGTTTTGTTTTGCTGCGTCTGAGGGGTTCTGACCTCAGACGCCGGTTTACGTTAACGCTGGCCTGCCCAGATGACCATCACCGAATCGTCGCCGTGCTGGCGAACGAAGCCGTATCCCTGTTTGAGTGAGAGCGTGGTTTGCCTGCCTGCGCCGATGGCCGGATGCCGGGCTCTGAACTGACCGAGGCGCTGCCAGTGGGTAACGTTGTCGGCCAATTTTCCGCTGACATCCTGCCAGTTCATCTCAGAGCGTGTACCCTGTAACGGATCAGAGCCTGTGGGACCGAAAGGTCGCGCGGACTCATCGCCATAGAATATTTGTACAGCGCCGGGCGCTAACAGTAGCAACTCAGCGGCTTTATCTCCGCCTTCACGGAACAGACGAGTATCATGCGAGGAGAGATAACTCAATACATTGAAACTCTGTAACTTTTCCGCCATCTGCTGCCAGACGAGCTCCATACCTGACAGGCAATCGACGGCTTTTGCGGCCTGCTCCTGATAGTCAAAGTTGATCATCGCGTCAAAACCGTGGCGATAGTAGTCGCTCTGCATTACGCCGTGACCCCAGGCTTCACCCGTCATCCAGAACGGCTTATCATCGAGCGCTTTGTCCGGATTCGCTTTTTTCCATTCAACCAGTGCCGCGCTGGCCTGCGTTTTTAACTGTTGCCAGGCCGGAAGTTCGACGTGTTTTGCCGTGTCGACGCGAAATCCATCGACACCGTAATCGCGCACCCACTGACTCAGCCAGTGGGTCAGGTAATCCCGGGGCGTGTAGCCCTCAATGGCTTTCGCGCGCGTGTTGGCTTTATGTTGATAAAACACCGGCAGACCAGATGGGGTCGTCGATTCGGTTTTCAGATCCGGCAGGAAAGCCAGCGACATTGTGAGATCGTCAAAGCCAGGATTGTCGTAATCGCCAATGTCAGTGCGGATCCACGCTTTCCCCCACCATTTTTCCCAGGCGGCCTTATCGCTAAAGTTGATGTAATCATTGAAGCTGTGCCAGCTCTGCCCGGCGGCAGGTTTCCAGTCTGTCCAGCGCTCACCGAGCGTTTTTTTCAGCTCATCGCCAGAAAGGTAGAGCGCGCCGAACTGATATTCCTGCATGTCTGCCAGCGTGGCGTAGCCGGTGTGGTTCATTACGACATCAAACAGAATGCGGATCCCGCGCCGGTGTGCGCCGTCAATCAGCGCACGCAGGTCGGCTTCGTTGCCCATGTTGGCATCAAGCGTGGTCCAGTCCTGCGTGTAATAACCGTGGTAGGCATAGTGCGGGAAATCGCCTTTCGTGCCGCCACCCACCCAGCCGTGGATCTGTTCGAACGGAGCGCTTATCCATAATGCATTCACGCCCAGTTGTTGCAGATAATCCAGTTTGTGAGTCAGACCGCGTAAATCGCCGCCATGAAACGTGCCGATTTCCTCCATGCTGTCCTTATGGCGACCATAACTCTGGTCATTGGACGGATCGCCGTTCTCGAAGCGGTCGGTGAGCACAAAATAGACCGTGGCGTTGTGCCAGTCGAACGGCGCTGGTGCGTCGGTCTCTGCCCGTTCCAGCAGTAACAGGCCATTGCTGGCAGGTGCGGGTTGCAGGGTTATCTGACCGTTTTTCACCGTGGCGGTCTGTCCGCTGTAAAAATCGCGTACCACGCTCCCTTCCGGGAAAGTCTGAGCGACCGCTAACGTCAGTGGCTTTCCATCCCACTTCGGACACTGGCGTGCCACATTGGCGGTAGGTTCGGCTTCGCGCGGCAGCGTAATCATTAACGTTGGCGTACCAGAACGGGTATCGATTTCCATCGTATAACGGCCATCTTTGAACAAACGCCATTGCGGCGGGGTCCCTTCGCACGGGATCAGCGACAGCATCTGATTGAGTTTTATCGTATTAGCCGGCTGCCAGCACTGTTGGTCAAAATTGAGCGTTAAGGAACGAGTACCCTTCGTCAATTCAGCGTGACTGGCAAACTTACCGGTTCCCTCCGCGGTAAAAGAGGGGAAGCCCTGAGACGTCCATGTTGCGGCGCTCGTGATGCCTGGCAGTAGCGCGAGGGCGATGGCAGCAAGTTTCATTGTGCGGTCCTTTTTGCGGCGATTTTAACCAGTTTGCCTGAGAACCCGCTGACGAAACTCATCCTTCAACTGCATTCAACCAGGATGAGGGGCGCGGATGAGTGATTTTGGGCAAAAAATAGCCTTAATTTGCGATAACCACCACAAATCGTTCGAATTAGTTCCTTGTGGGATAGTTTATGCGTGACATGGTTTCGGAATTGGCCTATTCATTAGGGTGCTCTTGATCGCTATTTTTGATATGATTTGAGATTCAACTCTCAAAATTGTGAAAAATATAAGGTGTTGGAATGATTCAATCCGACCAGGAGACCTAATGATATTGACTCCCATACGACGATATGGGGCAATGATTCTTATGTTACTCACCATCGTATTTTCGGGTGAGGTGCTGGCAAAGACGCACACAACAACATCGAGTCAAAAGTCCCACGTAACCAAGACAAGTAATAAACAGGTAAGCAGTAAACAAGAGTATTCTCGCAATAGTGCAAAGAGCAGTTCACTTCCTGATTTGCGAAAATACCCTTCCGGAACACCAAGGAAAAAAGCGTTTCTCCGGACGGTTATGCCTTATATTACCAGTCAAAATGCGGCGATTACTGCCGATCGTAACTGGCTGATCTCAAAGCAGTATCAGAATCGCTGGTCACCGACTGAGCGTAAACGCATGAAAGATATTGCGAAGCGCTACAAGGTGAAATGGTCGGGCAACACCCGGAGTATTCCGTGGAATACGTTGCTGGAGCGCGTAGACATCATCCCGACCAGTATGGTGGCGACGATGGCTGCGGCAGAAAGCGGTTGGGGTACTTCTAAGCTTGCGCGTAGCAATAACAACCTGTTCGGCATGAAATGTGCGAAAGGGAGTTGTAACAATGCGCCAGGTAAAGTGAAAGGTTACTCTCAGTTCGATTCCGTTAAAGAGTCGGTCAGCGCCTATGTAATTAACCTGAACACGCATCCGGCTTACGCCTCTTTCCGTAAATCACGCGCACAGTTGCGTAAAGCGGATCAGGAAGTAACGGCGACAGCGATGATTCATAAGCTGAAGGGTTATTCAACGAAAGGGCAGAGTTACAACAACTATCTGTTCGCGATGTATCAGGATAACCAGCGATTAATCGCAGCCCATATGTAATCCCCGAACGCCTTCTGCAAAGAAGGCGTTTTTGTTTCGGTCCCACCGCATCACATCAACACTTCACTGTTCAGATCGCGATATTCTTTCGGCGTCGTATCGTACTCCTTCTTAAAAACGGAATAGAAATACTGCAGCGAAGGATAGCCGCACATCTGCGAGATTTCGTTGATCGACAGCGTCGTGGAAATCAACAGGCTACGCGCTTTCTCCAGCTTTTCAGCGTGGATCACCGCATGAATGGTCTCTCCCACTTCTTCTTTAAATCGCTTCTCCAGATTGGAACGTGAAATCCCAACCGCATCCAGTACCTGATCCACCTTGATGCCTTTGCAGGCGTGGTTACGGATATAGTGCATCGCCTGAATAACGGCGGGATCGGAGAGGGAACGGTAGTCTGTCGAACGACGTTCAACGACGCGCACCGGAGGCACCAGGATGCGCTGGAGCGGCAGTTCCTCATCGGCCAGCAGGCGATGTAGCAGCTTTGCCGCCTGATAGCCCATTTGCCTCGCGCCCTGAGCCACCGAAGACAGCGCAACCCGTGACAGATAGCGGGTCAGTTCCTCATTATCAATGCCAATGACGCACAGCTTTTCGGGTACCGGAATATGCAGGTGTTCGCAGACCTGAAGAACATGGCGGGCGCGGGCGTCAGTGACCGCGATAATACCCGTCTGCGGCGGCAGGGTTTGCAGCCAGTCCGCCAGTCGATTTTGCGCGTGTTGCCAGAGTTCAGGCGCGGTTTCCAGTCCCTGATACACCACCCCCCGATACTTCTCCTCCGCCACCAACTGGCGGAAGGCATGCTCGCGTTCCGCCGCCCAGCGCTTTCCGCTGGAGGCCGGCAGGCCGTAGAAGGCAAAGCGGTTGACGCCTTTTTCTTTCAGGTGCAAAAAGGCGCTCTCAACGAGAGCATGGTTATCGGTGGCAATATAATGGACAGGAGGATAATTTTCCGCCAGATGATAGGAGCCTCCGACACCGATGATGGGCACATGGACGTCAACTAACAATCGTGCGATTTCATCGTCGTCATAGTCAGCAATCACGCCGTCACCTAACCACTCTTTGATGTTATCAATGCGGGCGCGGAAGTCCTCCTCAATGAAGATGTCCCATTCGGATTGCGAGGCTTGTAGATATTCACCGACCCCTTCCACCACCTGACGGTCGTAGGCTTTATTGGCATTAAATAACAGGGTAATACGGTGACGTTTATCAAACATGGTTCTGTCTCTGCTCACTCTTTCATAAACGACAATGCCGGACAGGAGTGACCGGCATAAAAATAGCCCTATTTTTCAGCAGCTCAGGCGCGGCGTTTTGTCGCTGAATCCATCCATACTGCCAGCAACAGAATCGCTCCCTTCACGATATACTGCCAGAACGTTGGGACATCCATCATACTCATTCCGTTATCCAGAGAAGCCATAATAAATGCACCCATCACTGCGCCGGCAACGCTGCCGACGCCACCCGCCAGGCTGGTTCCGCCGATGACGCAGGCGGCAATGGCGTCCAGTTCGGCGATGTTTCCCGCCGATGGCGACCCGGCACCGAGACGCGAACTGAGAATGAGCCCGGCAATCGCCACCATCAGACCATTGATGGCGAACACCGCCAGTTTGGTCCGCGCAACGTTAATGCCGGAAAGACGGGCGGCCTCCAGATTGCCCCCTATGGCATAAATACGTCGGCCAAATGCGGTTCGTGTCG
Source organism: Citrobacter sp. CFNIH10 (assembly GCF_002934585.1). NCBI lineage: Bacteria > Pseudomonadati > Pseudomonadota > Gammaproteobacteria > Enterobacterales > Enterobacteriaceae > Citrobacter > Citrobacter sp. CFNIH10. Next base: position 1,107,519 of record NZ_CP026216.1, on the reverse strand, counting down.
CCATGAACATCCCGGCGAGCAGCAAAAATACCAGCAGCAGAACGGGCGTCGGCACACCGCGATAATCATTCAACAGCCAGATGGCGCCTAACACAATCACGGCAGTTAATGCCTGGCGGCCCACTACGCTGGTTGACGCCGGGGCATCAAGACCCAGGGACTGCCGGCGCATGCGCCCGCGCCACTGCCAGCCGATAAACGCCATCAAACCCATCGCGCCGAGGGTGAAGCCCAATCCATTGGATAAGTAGCTTTGCCCAATCTGCGACATGGCGGAGCTGGTCGGCGATACGGTTGTACCATTGGTGATGCCGATGAGGATACCGCGAAACGCCAGCATCCCGGCCAGAGTCACAATAAATGAGGGAACTTTGCGGTAAGCGACCCACCAGCCATTCCAGGCGCCGAGCAGCAATCCCAGCGCCAGCGTGACGATAATGGTGAACGGCAGCGGCCAACCCAGCCAGACGTCGCAGATAGCCGCGACGCCGCCCAGCAGTCCCATCATGGAACCGACGGAGAGATCGATTTCCGCTGAGATGATGACGAATACCATGCCGACCGCCAGGATCCCCGTAATCGCGGTCTGGCGGAGCAGGTTGGAGACGTTACGTGCGCTGAGATACGCACCGTCCGTTGTCCAGGTAAAGAACAGCATGATCACAATGATGGCCGCGATCATCACGAACACCTGTAGATTCAGCGATTTAATCCCAGGAAAAACGCCCGTCAGTGGGGCGGTGAGTTTAACGTCAGACGGATTGTTTTTCGACATGATGTTCGCTCCTCAAAGCGGCTTCCATCACCTGCTCTTGCGTCAGGTTATGATTGACCAGGTTGGCTTTCAGTTTTCCTTCATGCATCACCAGAATGCGGTCGCTGAGCCCCAGCACTTCGGGCAATTCAGACGAAATGACAATTACGGCGATACCCTGCTGAACGAGCTGGTTAATGAGCTTGTAGATTTCATATTTCGCGCCGATATCGATGCCCCGGGTAGGCTCATCAAGGATGAGAATTTGCGGGTTAAGCAACAGGCAGCGCGCCAGAATGGCTTTTTGTTGATTCCCACCGCTCAGACGTCCGATCGCCAGCTCAGGAGAAGACGTTTTGACTTTGAGACGTTGCAGGGATTCGAGGATGCATTTATATTCGGCGGCATCATCTAACTGGCTTACCTTGCCAGTGAACTGATCAAGCGCGGCGAGGGTAATGTTTTTCCCCACCGCCATGACCGGCACAATACCATCGCGTTTGCGGTCCTCCGGAACCATGGCGATCCCGTGGGCGATGGCCTGCTGGCAGTTGCGGATGTTAACGTACTGACCGTCAATCACCACCTCTCCTTCCCAGCGCCCGGGCCAGACGCCAAACAGACACTGAACAAGCTCCGTGCGTCCCGCGCCGACCAGACCAGCAATCCCCAGGATTTCGCCGCGCTTTAGTGAGAAGGAAACGTCATTCACGCGCCGGATATGGCGATTGACGGGATGCCAGGCTGTGAGGTGATCAACGCGTAAAATCTCTTCACCCGTGGTGTGAGGTTCGCTGGGGTAGAGTGCAGTGAGTTCGCGGCCAACCATCATGGTGATGATATCGTCTTCGCTCATGCCAGCCGCGTCGCGGGTGCCAATATGCTTGCCATCACGGATCACGCAGATCGTGTCGGAAATGGCTTTCACTTCGTTCAGCTTGTGTGAAATGTAGATGCAGGCGATATCGTGCTGTTGCAGATCGCGGATGATCTCCAGCAGCACCGTTGTTTCCTGTTCGGTGAGTGACGCTGTCGGCTCGTCCAGAATCAGCAGGCGCACTTGTTTATTCAGCGCTTTCGCAATTTCAACCAGCTGTTGCTGACCAAGGCCCAGTTCGCCCACCCGGGTATCGGGCGAAATTGCCAGACTGACCTGCCTGAGCAATTTTTGGCAGCGCAGGGTCATCATGTCGTAATCCAGCACGCCATGACGGCTTATTTCGCTACCGAGGAAAATATTCTCCAGCACGGTTAAGTGTTTAACCAGCGCTAACTCCTGATGGATGATGGCAATCCCTTTGCGCTCGGTATCACGAATATGGTTGGCCTGTAGCGTTTCTCCAGCAAATACAATTTCACCTTCGTAACTGCCATGGGGATAAATACCGCACAGTACTTTCATCAGCGTCGATTTACCTGAGCCATTCTCGCCGCATAATGAAATAATTTCACCGGCATTCAGTCTGAGGCTGACGTTATCAATCGCCTTGACGACACCGAAGGTTTTGGTGATGTTCTTCATTTCAAGTAGACAGGACATAGCGACTCCGCAGTAGCCAATGAGAGAACCGGGCGTAGTGGGAAATGCGCGCCCGCAGCCATCGCTGGGGCGCTGCGCTTACAGTTCGCTCTGCTTATGGAATCCGTCTTTAATCACGGTCTCATTGATGTTGTTTTTGTTAACGTCAATCGGCGTCAATAAGCGGGAGGGGACATCTTTCAGACCGTTGTTTAACGTAGCGTCGGCTTTAGGCTGCTGTCCGTTACCCAGTTCTACGGCGATTTCGGCGGCGGTATTGGCCAGCAGCGTAATCGGTTTATACACGGTCATTGTTTGTGTTCCTGCGACAATGCGCTTGATACCCGCAAGGTCGGCGTCCTGACCTGAAATCGCCACTTTTCCTGAAAGCCCTTGCGCACTGAGCGCCTGAACCGCACCGCCTGCCGTCGCGTCATTGGAGGCGACAACGGCGTCAATGTTGTTATTGTTCGCGGTTAAGGCGTTTTCCATAATTTTCAGCGCATTTTCCGGCAGCCAGCCGTCAACCCACTGATCGCCAACCACCTTTATTTTTCCGGAATCGATATACGGTTTTAAAACTTTCATCTGCCCGGCGCGGAAGAGTTTGGCATTATTATCGACCGGCGAGCCGCCCATCAGAAAATAATTTCCCTGAGGGACACGTTCAACTAATGCCTGGGCCTGTAATTCACCGACTTTTTCGTTATCAAATGAAATATAGAAATCGATGTCTGCGTCATTGATCATGCGGTCATAAGCTAAAACTTTAATACCTTCCTGTTTCGCCTCTTTAACCACGTTACTTAATACTTGTCCGTTATAAGGAATAATAACGAGGACATCCACGCCTCGGTTAATCATATTTTCAATCTGCGACATCTGGGTTTCTTCATTCCCGTTCGCGGACTGGACAAAGACTTTTGCGCCAAGCGATTCGGCTTTGCTGACGAAAATATCGCGATCTTTCTGCCAGCGTTCGAGGCGCAGGTCATCAATCGCCATGCCGATTTTAATTTCTTTGGCATGTCCCGCCACGCTGGTGAGCAAAAGGGAGGTGCAGACAGTGAGTAAGAGATTCTTCATCTTCATAATCGTGATGCCTTTCGTTAGAGGGAGCAACAATAAAAGTAACAATCACAGCATAAGACGTTGCAGAATTTAGCAATTCATACGGGGAAGACAATTACAGATTTTTATCTTGCGGTTACGAAATTTGGTTTATTTCCTGAATTATGACCAGGATCGTACTTTTTACGGTGAAGACTGAATGTTGCATTTATGCCAGCAGAGTACCCATTTTTTGCAAATGCATATTTTTATTTTGCGAGGTGGCGCACACTTGTGAATTCTCTCAATAGCAGTGTGAAATAACATAATTGAGCAACGGGAGGGGAGTGCTCAATATTACGACATGACCTATTCTCGTCGTATTTCCTGATTATGGAGTTCATTATGCAGGCATATTTTGACCAACTCGATCGCGTTCGTTATGAAGGCCCCCGTTCCACTAATCCGTTAGCATTCCGTCATTACAATCCTGATGAGATCGTATTGGGCAAACGGATGGAAGATCATCTGCGTTTTGCAGCCTGCTACTGGCATACCTTCTGCTGGAACGGGGCTGATATGTTTGGTGTCGGGGCGTTTAATCGTCCGTGGCAGCAACCGGGGGATGCGCTGGCGCTGGCAAAACGTAAAGCGGACGTCGCGTTTGAATTTTTCCACAAGCTGCACGTTCCGTTCTACTGCTTCCATGATGTCGATGTTTCGCCGGAAGGCGCGTCGCTGAAAGAGTACAAAAATAACTTCGCCGAAATGGTGGATGTGCTGGCAGAGAAACAAGAGCAGAGCGGCGTGAAACTGCTGTGGGGTACGGCAAATTGCTTCACCAACCCCCGTTATGGTGCCGGGGCGGCGACGAACCCGGATCCAGAAGTGTTCAGTTGGGCGGCCACCCAGGTGGTAACGGCGATGGACGCCACGCACAAACTGGGTGGTGAAAACTACGTGCTGTGGGGCGGTCGTGAAGGGTACGAAACCTTGCTGAATACCGACCTGCGTCAGGAGCGTGAGCAAATTGGCCGCTTCATGCAAATGGTGGTTGAGCACAAGCACAAAACGGGCTTCCAGGGCACGCTGCTGATTGAGCCGAAGCCGCAGGAACCGACCAAGCATCAGTATGATTACGACGCCTCGACCGTTTACGGCTTCCTCAAGCAGTTTGGTCTGGAAAAAGAGATCAAACTGAATATTGAGGCTAACCACGCGACGCTGGCAGGTCACTCGTTCCACCACGAAATCGCCACGGCGATTGCGCTGGGTCTGTTTGGCTCTGTCGATGCCAACCGGGGTGACGCGCAGCTGGGCTGGGATACCGACCAGTTCCCGAACAGCGTAGAAGAGAACGCGTTGGTGATGTACGAAATCCTCAAAGCGGGCGGTTTCACCACCGGTGGCCTGAACTTTGACGCCAAAGTGCGCCGTCAGAGTACGGATAAATACGATCTGTTCTATGGCCATATTGGCGCGATGGACACGATGGCGCTGTCGCTGAAAATTGCCGCGCGCATGATTGAGGATGGCGAGCTGGATAAGCGCGTCGCGAAACGTTATGCCGGCTGGAGTAGCGAACTGGGCCAGCAGATCCTGAAAGGACAGATGTCGTTAAGCGAACTGGCGCATTATGCTGAACAGCACAACCTGGCGCCGGTGCATCAGAGCGGTCATCAGGAACAGCTGGAAAACCTGGTGAATCATTACCTGTTCGATAAATAATCGATATCGCCGGGTGACGCAGCGTTTCCTGGTCGGTGATTTGACAAGCCCGGTGAGCGTTGTGGCACCGGGCATTTCAGTTTAAGGAACCCACTCTATGTATATTGGGATCGATCTTGGCACCTCGGGCGTGAAAGCGATTTTGCTCAATGAGCAAGGCGAGGTGGTCGCATCGCAAACGGAAAAACTCACCGTCTCTCGTCCTCATCCGCTCTGGTCGGAGCAAGATCCCGAACAGTGGTGGCTGGCGACCGACCGCGCCCTGAAGGCGTTGGGCAAGCAGCATTCGTTAAGTCAAGTGAAAGCGCTGGGGATTGCCGGGCAGATGCATGGCGCGACGTTGCTCGACAGCCAGCAACAGGTGCTGCGACCGGCCATTCTGTGGAATGACGGACGTTGTGGCGAGGAGTGTGCGTTGCTGGAGTCAATGGTACCGCAGTCGCGCGCCATCACGGGTAACCTGATGATGCCTGGATTCACGGCTCCGAAGCTGCTGTGGGTACAGCGCCACGAGCCAGCGGTGTTCCGGCAGGTGGCAAAGGTGCTGCTACCGAAAGACTATCTGCGTTTACGCATGACCGGTGAATTTGCCAGCGATATGTCTGACGCTGCGGGAACGATGTGGCTGGATGTGGAAAAACGTGACTGGAGTAACGTGATGCTGAATGCCTGCGGCCTGACCCGTGACCATATGCCCGCGTTATTCGAAGGGAGTGAGATTACCGGCAAATTGCTGCCTGATGTCGCAATGGCGTGGGATATGCCTGCGGTTTCTGTCGTTGCAGGCGGTGGCGACAATGCGGCGGGCGCAGTCGGCGTAGGGATGGTCAATGCCGATCAGGCCATGCTGTCACTGGGAACGTCCGGCGTCTATTTTGCCGTCAGTGACGGTTTCCTGAGCAAGCCCGAAAGCGCAGTACACAGCTTTTGCCATGCGTTGCCTGAGCGCTGGCATCTGATGTCGGTGATGCTAAGTGCAGCCTCCTGTCTGGACTGGGCGGCAACATTAACCGGTCTGAAGACGGTGCCGGCGCTGATTGATGCGGCGCAGCTGGCTGATGAGGCAGCCGACCCTGTCTGGTTCTTGCCGTATCTTTCAGGTGAACGTACGCCGCACAATAATCCGCAGGCGAAAGGCGTGTTCTTTGGTCTGACCCATCAGCATGGACCGGCTGAGCTGGCGCGCGCGGTGCTGGAAGGCGTGGGCTATGCGCTGGCCGACGGGATGGATGTGGTACATGCCTGTGGGGTGAAGCCGCAAAGCATCACGCTGATCGGCGGCGGTGCGCGCAGCGCGTACTGGCGGCAAATGCTGGCGGATATCAGCGGCCTGCAACTGGATTATCGCACCGGTGGTGATGTGGGGCCGGCACTGGGTGCCGCTCGTCTGGCGCAAATTGCGATGAATCCGGAGAAGCCATTAGCCGAGTTATTACCGCAACTTCCGCTTGAACAAACACACATGCCTGACAGGCAACGCCATAGCGTTTATCAACAGCGCCGGGAAACCTTCCGTCGTCTTTATCAGCAGCTACTTCCACTCATGTCTTGAGCCTGAATCCCTCCTGTTTTGCAGGAGGGATTAACCCAAAGCATATAAATAATTGATCAATAAATTAAATATATGGATTTATTCTGAAATTCCATTTTCTGTTCATTTTTCAGTGTTGTCTTTCATAGGTTATCCCTAATCTGCATCCGTTGGATAAGGAGATCCCAGTGAAAAGCTCAACGTTAATTTCCTGGTTGTTGCTCATCTCAGGCACATCGACTTACGTTATCGGCTTAGGGATGGCATGTCCCTTACTGAGCGGAAAAGGTTATTTCCTCGGTGTCCTGGTGACCGCAATGTTTGTCACATACGTTTATCTACGTGAGGAAAAACGCGACCAACTGGACGATAGCGTCGTTACCGTGTGCCAACTGGTCGCGCTTATCACGCTGGGGTTGTTTCTGGTCGGCATCCTCAACGCGCCGCTATCACTGAGTGGGCGGGGTCTCTATCCGGTGGCGCTCTTTATGGGTCTACTGGGTTTTGTACGCCTGATTCGTGCATCGGATCATTAAATAAAAAGGGGATCACTTTGCTGTGGGGTTTCCTGGCTTGCTATTTGTTACGGCGTCTGAGACGGCGCTCTCCCTGATAACGGTTTTAGCCTCTCTGAAATGCCCGGCGCCACGACCGGGCATTTCAACATCAACTGACCAGCCTGCGCGTATCGATGCGTTGTAACAGCATTGAAAGCAGTAAACTGGCCACGAGGGTCGCGCTGAAAATCCACAACATATCCAGCGGCGGCCAGCGTTTGATTTCCAGACCGCTGGTGCGCAAGGCATGAATAATGAGCGCATGAAAGCCATAAATGCCGAGTGAATGGCGTGAAATCAGCCCCAGCCCAGGGACCGTTTGCGTATTCAGCGTGTTTTTCACCAGCGTCAGTAGCGCGACTGCACAGATAAAGACCATGGGGCCGCAATAGAGATACCAGGTATCGGCAAAATTGCCGCGCCACTGTAGTTCATGCAACGTCCCACGAGAGATGACCCACACCGCCACCACGAAAAGCCCCGCGCTTAACCAGGAAAGCGCGCGTTTTTGTGTTTCCATCATGCCGATAGCGCGTCCCAGCATCCCGTACAAAATGTAGTAAAAGGTATCGCCGTTGATATACAAATTAATGGGGAGCCACTCGAATCCGCCGACTTTTTGCGACACGGTATTCGGATTGGCGAGAATGCCAATGACCACCATCAGCACCAGCAGCATTTTGCCACTCACGTTTTTCACCTCAATCAGCGGCGAGACCAGATAGATCACGGCGATCGCGAAGAAAAACCACAGATGATAGAACACCGGTTTTTGCAGCAGATTTTTTAAGGAGAGTTCGGCGTTAATCGAAGTAAATAATGTGATGTAGAGCAGGGCAACGGCGCTGTAGAACAGCAGGCACAGCGCGATGCGTAAAAAATGGCGTGGTTGTGCGCTGCGCTCGCCAAAAAAGAGGTAGCCCGAAACCATAAAAAATAGCGGCACGCTGACGCGTGAAGCCGAATTCAGTACGTTGGCAAGATCCCAGTTAACGGGACTGACACTCTGTGCATTGGTGATGTACCAGGTTGTGGTGTGAATCATGACCACCATCAGACAGGCGATCCCTCGCAGGTTATCAATCCAGAAAATTTTGGGCTGCATCAGTTCCTCTGTTTTCGTTTCAAAAATGGTCTGACTCACATTTTGTCAGCCTGTCCCGCTGGATTAATCTGAGTTTTTACACTAAAGGTTGTGATGGTCCGATGAGATTCGCAAAATGCGTCTGCCACACCGAACGTAATAATAATAAGACTGATCAGTAAATTAGGCGGTAATAAAATGATGATGAAATCTTTTTTTCCAGCAATGGTGATTCTGTTGCTGGCAGGATGTACACCCTCCCAGCCATCGCCGACACAAAAGGCGCAGAAAGTGAAAGTCAGCCCCACGCGCACGCTGGATATGGAAGCGCTGTGCAAAGATCAGGCTGCGCGACGCTATAATACCGGTACGCAGAAAATTGTTGTTACGGGCTTTGAACAATTTCAGGGAAGTTATGAGATGCGCGGCGCTACCTTCCGTAAAGAGAGTTTTGTCTGCTCTTTTGACGCGGATGGGCAGTTTTTACATCTTTCCATGCGTTAAGCCCTGCCTTTTTCCCGTTTCGTACTGTATATCTTGCAGTCAGCGGGTATACTGAACCCTTCCTTTTAAAACCACACGTATCCAGCACGAAATACTATGCAAAAGTTTGATACCAAGACCTTCCAGGGCCTGATCCTGACATTACAGGATTACTGGGCTCGTCAGGGCTGTACCATTGTTCAACCTTTGGACATGGAAGTGGGTGCAGGTACCTCGCACCCGATGACCAGCCTGCGTGCGTTGGGGCCAGAACCGATGGCAACCGCGTATGTGCAACCTTCTCGTCGTCCAACTGATGGACGCTATGGCGAAAACCCGAACCGTTTACAGCACTACTATCAGTTTCAGGTGGTGATTAAGCCCTCTCCGGACAACATCCAGGAGCTGTATCTCGGGTCGCTGAAAGAGCTGGGTATGGATCCAACCATCCACGACATTCGCTTCGTGGAAGATAACTGGGAAAACCCGACGCTGGGTGCCTGGGGTCTGGGCTGGGAAGTGTGGCTGAACGGGATGGAAGTGACACAGTTCACTTACTTCCAGCAGGTCGGCGGACTGGAATGTAAGCCGATCACCGGTGAAATCACTTATGGTCTGGAACGTCTGGCCATGTACATTCAGGGCGTAGACAGCGTTTACGACCTGGTCTGGAGCGACGGCCCGTTGGGTAAAACCACGTATGGCGACGTGTTCCATCAGAACGAAGTGGAGCAATCCACCTACAACTTCGAATACGCGGACGTGGACTTCCTGTTCACCTGCTTTGAGCAGTACGAGAAAGAAGCGCAGCAACTGCTGGCGCTGGAAACGCCGCTGCCGCTGCCTGCCTACGAGCGTATTCTGAAGGCCGCCCATAGCTTCAACCTGCTGGATGCGCGTAAAGCCATCTCCGTCACCGAACGCCAGCGCTATATTCTGCGTATTCGTACCCTGACTAAAGCAGTGGCAGAAGCTTACTACGCTTCCCGTGAAGCCCTCGGCTTCCCGATGTGCAATAAAGACAAATAAGAGGCGGCCATGTCTGAGAAAACTTTCCTGGTGGAAATCGGCACTGAAGAGCTGCCACCAAAAGCCCTGCGCAGCCTGGCGGAATCCTTTGCTGCGAACGTGACGGCGGAGCTGGATAACGCCGGCATCGCGCACGGCCATGTTGAATGGTTTGCGGCACCGCGTCGTCTGGCGCTGAAAATCGCTAATCTGGCGGAATCCCAGCCCGATCGCGAAGTTGAAAAACGCGGTCCGGCGATTGCCCAGGCATTTGATGCCGAAGGCAAACCGAGCAAAGCGGCAGAAGGCTGGGCTCGGGGGTGTGGTATTACCGTTGATCAGGCTGAGCGTCTGACCACCGATAAAGGCGAATGGCTGCTGTATCGTGCACACGTGAAAGGCGAAAGCGCCGAAGCGCTGTTGCCGAACATGATCGCTACATCGCTGGCGAAACTGCCGATCCCGAAACTGATGCGCTGGGGAGCAAGCGACGTGCATTTCGTACGTCCGGTTCATACCGTGACCCTGCTGCTGGGCGACAAAGTCATTCCGGCGACCATTCTGGGTATTCAGTCCGATCGCATTATTCGCGGCCATCGCTTTATGGGCGAGCCGGAGTTCACCATTGACAATGCTGACCAGTATCCGCAAATCCTGCTGGAGCGCGGTAAGGTCATTGCCGACTACGAACAGCGTAAAGCCAAAATCAAAGCGGATGCCGAAGACGCGGCGCGTACTATTGGCGGTAATGCCGATCTGAGCGACAGCCTGCTGGAAGAAGTGACCTCGCTGGTGGAATGGCCGGTGGTACTGACGGCGAAATTCGAAGAGAAATTCCTCGCGGTACCCTCTGAAGCGCTGGTGTATACCATGAAAGGTGACCAGAAGTACTTCCCGGTCTACGCCAACGACGGCAAACTGCTGCCGAACTTCATCTTCGTTGCGAACATCGAATCGAAAGATCCTCAGCAAATCATCTCCGGTAACGAGAAGGTGGTGCGCCCGCGTCTGGCGGATGCCGAGTTCTTCTTCAATACTGACCGTAAAAAACGACTGGAAGATCACCTGCCGCGTCTGCAAACCGTGCTGTTCCAACAGCAGCTGGGTACATTGCGCGACAAGACCGATCGTATTCAGGCGCTGGCGGGCTGGATTGCCGGTCAGATTGGCGCAGACGTTAACCATGCCACCCGTGCGGGCCTGCTGTCGAAATGTGACCTGATGACCAACATGGTCTTCGAATTCACCGATACCCAGGGCGTAATGGGCATGCACTATGCTCGCCACGATGGTGAAGCGGAAGATGTTGCCGTCGCTCTGAACGAACAGTATCAACCGCGCTTTGCCGGTGATGACCTGCCGTCTAACCCGATTGCCTGCGCACTGGCGATTGCGGATAAGATGGACACCCTGGCGGGAATCTTCGGTATCGGTCAGCACCCGAAAGGGGACAAAGACCCGTTTGCGCTGCGTCGAGCTGCGCTGGGCGTGCTGCGCATTATCGTTGAGAAGAACCTGAACCTCGATCTGCAAACGCTGACCGAGGAAGCGGTGCGTCTGTACGGTGATAAGCTGACCAACGCGAACGTTGTGGATGACGTGATCGACTTTATGCTCGGTCGCTTCCGGGCCTGGTACCAGGATGAAGGTTACACCGTGGATACCATCCAGGCGGTGCTGGCACGTCGTCCGACCCGTCCGGCTGATTTTGACGCGCGAATGAAGGCGGTCTCGCACTTCCGTACGCTGGAAGCGGCATCTGCGCTGGCGGCAGCCAACAAGCGTGTCTCTAACATCCTGGCGAAGTCTGATGAGACGCTGAACGAGCGTGTTAATGCCTCAACGTTGAAAGAGCCAGAAGAGATCGCGCTGGCGATGCAGGTTGTGGTACTGCGTGACAAGCTCGAACCGTACTTTGCCGAAGGCCGTTACCAGGACGCGCTGGTGGAACTGGCTGAACTGCGCGAGCCGGTCGATTTATTCTTCGAAAAAGTGATGGTGAACGTCGAGGATAAAGAGTTGCGTATCAACCGCCTCTCGATGCTGGAAAAACTGCGTGAGCTGTTCCTGCGTGTGGCGGATATTTCGCTGCTGCAATAAACATCGCGCAAGTCACCACCGCAGACAAACGCTGAAACCTGCCCTCGGGCAGGTTTTTTATGGACAGGACAGGAAGAATTACTGCAACTGCAATTCCGTCAGACAGGTCTGGCTGTCATCCTTCGTGGCAATGGCGTGTGATGCCGTTTTGCCGTTGTAGCTCACTTCTATTGTCCCTTCAATATTGCGCGGCAACCAGACGCCGATAAACCCGTTCTGATAGCTTTTGAGCGGTTTCTGAATCAGCACATTGCCTTTGTTATCCGTCACTTTAACGTTGAACGTCGTGTCCGGCATTTCACCCTGGCAGCCGGACAAACTGTGGTTAAAGCACGGGTGCGTCTGCTGCTGGTAAGGTGCAAACGAGAGATAGAATTTTTCGCCCAACGGCAGGGCATACATCTGCCCATCAGAAGCGAGTTTTAACTCGGTACTGGTGATGGAAGCCGAATACGGCAGCGGGCGGGATTGTGGCGTTTGATCGATGGTATCCACGATCTGCTCGACTGACTTACCGGCAAGACCATGTTCGGCAAGGAATGTGGCTTCTGGCGATGCAGCAAACGCGGTGCCGCTGGTGAGTAAACCTAGCGTGAAGAATAAGGGGAGTCTGGACATAGCGTCAATTCCATGTGAAAAACAGGGTTTTCACTATAAAGCTTACCCTTAGGGAAAGGTCAAAGGCTGGCCAGGTAAAGTAATGCAAAGAAGGGAAACAGGGATATCGAAAGGCGGGCAAGAGATAAAAAAAATCCCCGCCGTCTGGCAGGGATCTTGAATTCTGAGCTTATCTAAGCTTACAGGCTGGTTACGTTGCCAGCTGCCGGGCCTTTAGCGCCGCTTTCGATGGTGAAGGAAACTTTCTGACCTTCGTCCAGAGATTTGTAGCCATCGTTCTGGATAGCAGAGAAGTGTACGAACACGTCTTTAGAGCCATCGTCAGGAGTGATGAAGCCGAAGCCTTTGTCAGCGTTGAACCATTTTACGATACCAGTCATTTTACCGGACATAGTGTATTACCTTTTAAAAAATAAGTGTGCCTTTCGGCGATATGGCGTGCTCTACAGATTTTTTAAGCGTTAAGGAAATGCGCACTACGAGGGGTATCAACGATAACTCTTGAAGGGGACTGCCTTACTAAACTGCTTTAATGGTCTGTACGTCAAACCGTGGAACGCATTAACTCATGTAACGCCTGGGGATGCAACTGTTATTTTTCGCCCGATAGGTTAAGTGGTCAGAAAACGGTCCTGTATCAGGACCGTTCATCAATGATTGTCGATTACTCCATCAACTGCTTACTCAATGCCGGGTTAGCCTGTATCAGGCGCATCAGCTTCAATTCGGTACTGGAGGGTTTAACGCGTTTTGATTCCCACTCCTGTACCAGTGCAACCGTTACGCCTAACGCTCTGGCGAAATCATCCGTTTCCAGCCCGCTCCCCCGGCGTAATTGTTCAAATTCGCTAAAGGGACTTGGCTTATGCGTCAGGGTGATTTTTGATGTTTCTTCTTTAAAAACAATTTGTTCCAGGCTGCTCAGCAGCTCAAACATTGGATCTTTAGATTCCATTGAGAACTCCTTTAAATCACACAGCGAGATCGTGAATTTCATCGAAGCCAGTTAAGAATAGTCGTAAATGAGAAAGCGCGTTGGGCGTCACAGTTTAAGAGGGGGACAAGACTCGTTTCAGCGGCGAGAAGGCGGCGGATTTGTAGCTTGCTAACGATTTGATAACGGGCACTATATCCCGCGTGGTAATGTGAAATGTAAAGATTACGAAAATATGACTATTTCCTGGCAGGCGATTACCTGCCAGGAGGAAAAATCAGGCTTTTTGCGCGGCGTGAGTCGGTGATTCTGTCGGCGTTGATGCGCCAGAGAGCTGGCGTTTACCTGCCCAGTATTTCACCATCAAGGCAAAGGCAGACACTAACGCCGGAATGGCCAGGAATGTAAAGATGGTTTCGAACGCGAGTTGCGCCTGCATCAGGAAGGCGCCGCTAAACGCACCGAGGATGCCGCCGAAACGGCCCAGACCTAACATCCATGCCACACCAGTCGCGCGGCCCTGTGTGGGGTAAAAACCCGCCGCCAGCGCGGGCATGGACGATTGTGCGCCGTTCATGATTGTCCCGGCGATAAAGACCATCACCCCCATGAGCACCAGGCTGCTGGTGGAGAACCCAACCAGGCAGACAAACACCCCGGTCAACAACCAGCCGACCGCCACCACTTTGTTCGGGTTGAATTTGTCCATCAGCGCGCCCAGCACCAGGACGCCAATTCCGCCGCCCAACGGGAACAAGGCGGTAATGACGGACGCCTGGCTCAGCGTGGCCCCTGTTTCACGGATCAGCAGCGGCAGCCAACTGGTCAGCAGATAGAAGATCAGCAACCCCATAAAGTAGGTCAGGCACAGCATCACCGTGCCCAGTGCGTAACGCGGCGAGAAGATGACGCCCAGCGCCGATTTCTCTTTAATCTGGCCGGTTTCACGCAGGACAAAGTGCGTCGCTTCCGGTAGCGGGGCGATACGGCGCAGAATGGTGCCAATCTGCTGCTGTGATTTGTTCTTAACCACCAGATAACGGGCAGATTCCGGCAGTAAAACGATCAACACCACTGCCAGCGCCAGCGGCATCACGCCGCCGAGGATCAGTACGCTTTGCCAGCCGTAATGCGGGATCAGCCAGGCGGAGACAAACCCGCCCATCGACGAGCCAATCGGGAATCCGACGAACATCAGATTCACCAGCAGCGCGCGACGGCGTTCTGGCGCGTATTCACTCATCAGGGTCGCGGCATTGGGCATTGCCGCCCCCAGACCCAGACCAGTTAAAAAGCGCAATGCCGACAGTTGGTTCAGCGTGCTGGCAAAGGCGGTGAGCAGGCTGAAGCCGCCAAACACCAGAATCGACATAATCAGGACTTTTTTGCGACCGATGCGGTCAGCCATTGGACCCGCGGTGAGGGCTCCGACGGCAAGCCCCACCAGCGCGGCGCTCATGACCGGGCCGAGCGCGGATTTTTCAACGCCCCACTCCTGAACGAGATCGGAGGCGATGAAGCCGATAATCGCGGTATCGAATCCGTCCATCGCGACGGTCACAAAACACAGCACGAGAATCATCCACTGGTATTTTGAAAAGGGATGCTCGTTAATAAACGCTTGAATATCAGTCGTTTTGTTTGTCATGCGGTCATTCCTGCGAAAGCAACGCGGGGGACAGAGGGTGTTTTTATTTTCTCCACCGCAAGCGTTAGGATTAATTGTGCGATTATCGAACGTTTATTCGTTAATCGTTCAATTAATCAAAACATTGAAGCCCGTGTTCGGCAATCACCCCACCGAGGTTAACGTGCGATAATCGTACGAATTGCCCCTTCACTGGCCGACTTAATGCTGAAAAGCTATTAAAATCATAGAAATACTTCTTGTTAATGCCCTCAGGACAGAGGTGGTAAATGTGATGTGTTTAACAATAAAATAACAATTTGGTCATCGCTATTTCGCCAGACGAATTTCCGCCACAAGATTACGCGGAAGGGGTATCCTGCGAGCCTGACCTGGACTATCCTTGTAAGCCGTAAGGCACGCGTATTGCGCAGTGCGCATTTTTGGGTGAAAGGAGTATTAAAATGGCGACAGGTAAGTCCTGCTCTCGCTGGTTTGCGCCTCTTGCGGCGTTGTTAATGGTAGTTAGCCTGAGTGGGTGTTTTGATAAAGAAGGCGATCAGCGTAAAGCGTTTGTCGATTTTCTACAGAATACGGTGATGCGTAGCGGCGAGCGTCTACCCACCCTGACCGCCGATCAGAAAAAACAGTTCGGTCCGTTTGTTTCTGATTACGCGATTTTGTATGGCTACTCACAGCAGGTGAACCAGGCGATGGATTCCGCGTTGCGTCCGGTTGTTGATAGCGTTAATGCCATCCGTGTGCCACAGGATTATGTGACGCAACGTGGGCCGCTGCGTGACCTGAACGGTTCTCTCGGCGTATTGGGTCAGCAGTTGCAGAATGCGAAACTGCAGGCCGATGCGGCGCATGGCGCACTGAAACAGGCCGATGACCTGAAGCCGGTGTTTGACCAGGTGTATAAGAAAGTGGTGACGACGCCCGCAGACGCGTTGCAGCCGCTGATCCCGGCCGCGCAGATCTTCACTCAGCAACTGGTCCAGGTGGGTGATTTTGTCGCGCAGCAGGATACGCAGGTGAGTTTTGTGGCGAATGGTATTCAGTTCCCGACTTCGCAGCAGGCAAGTCAGTACAACGCATTGATTGGGCCGCTGGCCTCGCAGCATCAGGCATTTAACCAGGCCTGGACTGCGGCGGTTAACGCTATTCAGTGATGAAGCTGCCGGGCAGGCGATAGCGCCTCCCGGCTGTTTTTGTTACCCCGCAACCTGCGGGTTCACGCAGTTCTTCTCGACCTTTCCTTGCAGCGCATCAATCAGATTATCTACCGCGCAGGCCGCCATGTTATAGCGCGTTTCGTGGGTGGCTGAACCAATGTGTGGTACCGCCACAACGTTACTCAGCGACAACAACGGTGAATCAACCGGTAGTGGCTCTTGCTCAAACACATCCAGACCGGCAGCGTGTATTTCGCCCTGTTGCAGTGCGGCAATCAGCGCGTTTTCATCGACCACCGGACCACGTCCGGCATTAATGAAGATGGCAGAGGATTTCATTTTAGCGAACTGCTCTGCGCCAAACAGATGATGCGTCTCGTCGGTCAGCGGCAGGATCAGGCAGACAAAGTCTGATTCCTGCAACAGCGTATTGAGGTCACAGTAGCGAGCGTTGAAGCGCTCTTCCGCTTCCTGATGGTGGCGGCGGGCGTTGTAGAGAATCGGCATGTTGAAGCCGAAGTGGGCGCGCTGTGCCAGCGCAAGACCAATGCGTCCCATCCCGACAATCCCCAGCGTTTTGTGGTGCACATCAATACCAAACCAGTCAGGACCAATGCTGGAGGTCCATTCGCCGACCTTCACGCGCTCGGCCACTTCCACAACGCGGCGAGCGGTCGATAGCACCAGTGCCATGATCGTATCGGCAACGGTTTCCGTCAGCACGGTGGGCGTATGCATCAGCAGTACCTTACGTGCGTTCAGCGCATCCACATCGAAATTGTCATACCCCACGGAGATCGTTGAGGTTGCGCGGAGCGTCGGCATTTTCTCCAGCAGCGCGGTATCGACGGTTTGGCTGGAGCCCAGCAGACCTTCAGCACTGGCAAAGGCTTGCGCGTGTTGTTCAACCGTCTGCGGGCTCAGGTCCGGCACCTGGGTGACGGTGAAATGTTCTTCCAGGCGATGCAGTAAATCGTCAGGTAACGCTTTGTAGAGAATAATGGACGGCTTCATATGACTCTCCATGAGTGAAAGTTTACGCGTGGCGTGCGCCAATCGGGACGTGCTGATTATTAGCAGGCTTAACAATTAAAGTTAGCCATACTGAGGCGAAAAGCGCCACCCCCATAAAAATGTACGAGGCGGACGGGCTGCCGGTGGCGCCGTTGAGGTAACCGACAAACCACGAGCCGAGGAACGAGCCCAGCGCGCCCATACTGTTGATTAGCGCCATTGCGCCACCGGCAACGTTGCGCGGCAACATCTCCGGAATGATGGCGAAAAACGGGCCATACGGGGCGTACATCGCCGCACCGGCAATCACCAGCAGGGTATAAGAGGCCCAGAAGTTATTCGCGCCGACGGCCCAGGAACCGATAAAAGCGCACGCGGCAATCAGCAGCAGAGGCCAGACGAACAGCTTACGGTTCTGTAATTTATCCGAGGCCCAGGAGGCGATAATCATCGCCACGGTGGCTGCCAGATACGGGACAGAAGAGAGCCAGCCCACTTCGACCATTCCCAGATTCGCGCCGCCTTCGCGGATGATTGATGGCAGCCACAGCACGAAGCCGTAGACGCCAATACTCCAGGTGAAATATTGCATGCATAACAGGATCACATTACGGGAGCGGAACGCTTCGCCGTAGTTGCGTACAGCCTTAATCCCCTGCTGCTCTTGTTCGAGTTGCGTTTGCAACGCCGTTTTTTCTGACTCGGTCAGCCAACCGACCTGCGCCGGTTTGTCTTTCACCAGCACCCACCAGCAGAAGGCCCACAGAATGGCGGGAACCCCTTCGATGATGAACATCTCACGCCAGCCGAGCGCCTGGATCAGGTAACCAGACACCACTGACATCCACAGGACCGTCACCGGGTTACCGAGGATCAGGAAGGTGTTTGCTCGCGAACGCTCCGACTTCGTAAACCAGTTACTGATGTAAATCAGCATCGCTGGCATAACAGCGGCTTCCACTACCCCAAGAATAAAGCGAATAGCGGCCAGCGCCGGGATATTGCTGACCATCCCGGTCAGCGACGCGCAACCGCCCCATAAAATCAGGCAGACAAAAATCAGTTTGCGCACGCTCCGGCGTTCGGCATACACCGCGCCGGGGATCTGAAAGAAGAAATAGCCGAGGAAGAACAGGGCGCCGAGCAGGGATGAGATCCCTTTGGTGATGCCAAGGTCTTCGTTAATGCCCGCGGCGGACGCGAAGCTGAAGTTTGCACGGTCAAGATACGCCAGACTATACGTGATGAACACGATAGGCATGATGTACAACCAGCGTTTTGCTGC
This sequence comes from Citrobacter sp. CFNIH10, assembly GCF_002934585.1. Classification (NCBI taxonomy): domain Bacteria; kingdom Pseudomonadati; phylum Pseudomonadota; class Gammaproteobacteria; order Enterobacterales; family Enterobacteriaceae; genus Citrobacter; species Citrobacter sp. CFNIH10. The sequence goes on along the minus strand of NZ_CP026216.1, from coordinate 1,089,049 downwards.
ATTTGTTGAGTTTGCCATAATCAACCTCTGTTGTTTCTGCCGCCGCTGTCTGTAGGGTACAGGGGGCTGTTATCATTACGTAAGGTTATTCGCCTAACGTTTCACGTGTGGGTAAGCCTTCGCTGTCGCCCTGTACCTGAATGGCCAGTGCGCCAATTTTGTTGCCGCGTGTGACGGCCTGCGACAGCGTACGGCCTTCCAGTAGGGCGCTGATGACGCCGACGGCAAAGCCATCGCCGGCACCGACCGTATCGACCACGTTGTCCACTTTGACCGGGGCAACGCTGCCTTTTTCGCCGTCGGCGGTTTTATACCAGGCGCCGTCTGCGCCTGTTTTCAGCACCACGGCTTTCACGCCGTGACGGAGATAGAAATCCGCAATCCCTTCTGGTGTCTGTTGTCCGGTTAAAATCATCCCTTCCTTCAGGCCCGGTAATACCCAGTCGGCCTGGAATGCGAGACGATTCAGTTTCTCAACCATCTCGGCTTCACTTTTCCACAGCACCGGACGCAGGTTGGGGTCAAATGAGAGTGTCTTGCCCTGGGCTTTCATCGTGCGCGCCGTGTGCGCCAGCAGTTCATAGGAACTGGGGGAAAGTGCCGCAGCGACGCCGCTCAGATGCAGATGACGGGCACTGGAGAAATACGCGTCGTGGTAGTCCGCAACGGACAGATGGCTGGCGGCGGACCCTTTACGGAAATACTCCACAATGGGATCGGTTCCATTTTCAACTTTAGATTTTAACTGAAAGCCGGTTGCGTAGCGCTCATCCAGCGTGACTCCCTGCGCATCAATCCCCTCTTTTTTCAGTGAGTTGAGAACAAAGCGACCAAAGCTGTCGTTACCTACGCGGCTCACCCAGCCGACTTTCAGTCCCAGTCGTGCCAGGCCGGTGGCAACGTTCAGTTCGGCACCGGCAACACGCTTGATAAACTGCTCAACCTCGGCCAGATCGCCGGTCTGCGTTGCTACAAACATCGCCATCGCTTCGCCGATTGTGATGACATCCAGTGAATGCTTCATGCCTTACTCCTTACGTAACAAATCGACGTAGTGGCGGGTAACCGCCGTCAGATCGGCCCCTTCCAGCGGGAATTCAATGCCGCGCGGAACGTCGGTGGGCAACAACTTGAGCAGGTCGAGCCAGCGGGGCTCTGCCTGGTCCGGGGGAACGGCGCGATAGCTGTCGTGGTGCGCGGTGGCGGCTTTAACGTGAACATAACCCACTGACTTTGACAGTTGACGAGCGGCCTCTTCCGGCGAATCGCCTACCCATAGCCAGTTGCCCATATCAAACGTCAGGTGTACAGGCAGCGCATGTTGCTGACAGGCGGCGTTAAAACGTTGCATGGGGGCCAGTTGTCCGCAGGCGGTCTGGTCGTTCTCGACTACCAGCGCCATACCGCTGCTTTCCAGCCAGTCGCGCAGGGTGTCAAATTGTTCTGCGCGGACAAAATGGCCCAGCGAAACCTTCAACCATAGCGCGCGCAGCGTTTTCGCTTCCTGAAGCAGTGACGGCAGTTGTGGATTGAGGCGGCCATCGTCCATGAACAGCGGTTGTGGCGCGGAATAGCAGGCCAGCAGATCGAAGCATTCGATGGCTGACGCCAGTGTGGTCAGGGCGCTGAGCTCAGCATCAGTAAACAGTTCGCGGCGAATTTCGACGCCGTCTGCACCTGCACCGGCAATGATAGGCAGCATCGCGGTTTGTCCACCGGCAGCGCGGACAGTGTCGTGGCCATAGGCAGCGGTGACCACTATCAGTTTTCTTTGCATAGGAACTCCAGAACTCACGCTAATGTGATTACGCTAGATGGAACCGGTTCCAAAGAAAAGCATGATGTGTCGAAATTATGATCACCATCACGAAGGAAAATTAACGGGCAGTGGAGCCGCGAACGATCAGCTCGCCGGAGAAAACCTGTTCATGAATGGCGTCGCTGCCGCCTTCAATTCGACGAACCACTTGTTCGACAGCGGCATAACCAATCTGCCACGTGGGTTGTTTCAGGGTCGTGATCCCGACCCCTGCCAGTTCGGCCCATTCCAGCTCATCGAACCCCAACAGACCAATATCGCTGCCCCAGTTGAGGCCAATGCGCTTCAGTGAACGGGCGACCTGAAGGGTGAGCGCACCGTTAGCGGAAATCACTGCCTTGCGCATCCCGCGATGCTGCTGGTGGAACTGGCGTAAGGTGTTATCGAGTTGCGTATTCTCGGAAAGCGGAACTTCGGCGTTTTCGGCGACAACGCCCGGATAACGTGCCAGTGTTGCCCGAAAGGCGCTCAGACGTTCACGACGGGTATTGACCATCCCCAGCGGTTCGCTGAGAAACAGCAGTGCTTCAAAGCCTTGTTCAATCAGGTGTTCGGTGGCGGTGGTGGCGGCCTGAGTGTTGTCCAGCCCGACGACGTCGCAGGCGAAGTCAGGGATTTTGCGATCGATCAGTACCATCGGCAACGCGGACTGTTGCAGGCGATTCAACCCCTCTTCACGCATCCCCACGGCGTTGACCACAATACCTTCGACCTGATAACTGCGCAGCAGATCGAGATAGTGCAATTCCTGGTTCACCTCGTTATTGGTGTTACAGACCAGCGGCGTAAAGCCTTTCTCGCGACAGGCGGCCTCGATACCGCTTAACACGTGGACGGAATAGGGGTTGGTGATATCGGCAATGATCAGGCCAATCAAACGGGTGCGACCTCGTTTCAGGCCACGAGCCATCAGGCTGGGGCGATAGTCGAGATCGGCAATGGCTTTTTCAATACGCGCCAGCAGGGCATCGGAAAGCAGGTGTTTTTCGCCGTTGAGATAACGTGAAATGCTGGTTTTACCGGTTTTTGCCGCTTTCGCGACATCGCTGATGGTGGGGCGTGTTGATTTGCTCATCGCTGAATTCCTTGCTTTGGGTGAGCATACCTTAGCGCGAAAAGACCCGGCGACGCTACGCTTACCGGGCCTGTTGGTGGGTTTAAAGCCGGGGAAGGCAATGCCGCCACCCGGCACAACCGTTACTGAATCGGACTTAACGTAATTTCGACACGACGGTTCTGGGCTTTCCCTTCCGCCGTGCTGTTGCTGGCGATCGGATTTGCCGGACCCATGCCGCTGGTGCGGATGCGGTTGGCGGCAACGCCCTGGGTGATCAGTGCGCTGGCCACGCTGTCCGCACGCTGCTGTGACAGACGCATGTTCAGATCCTGGCCGCCGGTGCTGTCGGTATACCCGATCACATTGACGGCGGTTTTTTCGTATTCCTTCAGTACCATCGCCACGCCGGTCAACGTGTTGGCACCTGCCGGTTTCAGGGTCGCGCTGCTGCTATCAAAGGTGACGTTATTCGGCATATTCAAAATGATGTTATCGCCACTTCGCGTCACGCTTACGCCGGTTCCCTGCATTTTGTCGCGCAGTTTTGCTTCCTGGACGTCCATGTAATAACCGACGCCGCCGCCGAGCGCTGCCCCTGCCGCGGCACCAATCAGTGCGCCTTTACCGCGATCCTTCTTCGACGAGGAGAGAGCGCCGATACCCGCGCCCACCAGCGATCCAATGCCTGCGCCAATGCCAGATTTACCCGCTTCGCGTTCGCCGGTGTAAGGGTTGGTTGTGCAGCCAGAAACCGCCAGGGCGCCGCTCACGATAGCGGCAATGACTAAAACACGTTTCTTCATCTTAATTCCTTAATGACATTCTTATTTTTTGCCACAGCGACCGTGGCGGTTGATTATGACGTGTGTAGATGAAGAAAATTCCAGGGATCTCTCTGAAATTTGTAAGTAACATTGAACGCCGTAATACATCATCTCATCTGCAGGAGCGCCTGGCTTGACGACGCATTATTCGGTGTTAACCGCCGCCCATTGGGGGCCAATACTTGTCGAAACGGACGGAGAAACAGTGCTCTCCTCCCGGGGGGCGCTGCCCACTTCGCATCCCAATTCGCTGCAAAGCGCGGTTCGCGATCAGGTGCACAGTCAAAGCCGGGTACGCTATCCGATGGTACGAAAAGGGTTTCTGGCTTCGCCGGAACAACCGCAGGGTGTGCGCGGGCAGGATGAGTTTGTGCGTGTGAGCTGGGACGAGGCGCTGGCGTTGATTCATGCGCAGCATAAACGCATTCGCGATACGTATGGCCCCGCCTCCATTTTTGCCGGTTCTTACGGCTGGCGTTCCAACGGTGTTCTGCACAAGTCGGCGACGTTATTACAACGTTATATGGCGCTGGCGGGCGGCTATACCGGACATCTGGGCGACTATTCTACCGGCGCGGCGCAGGCCATCATGCCGTACGTGGTGGGCGGTAGCGAGGTTTACCAGCAGCAAAGCAGCTGGCCGGTGATTCTCGAACACAGCGAGGTGGTGGTGTTATGGAGTGCCAACCCGCTGAATACCCTGAAAATTGCCTGGAATGCGTCGGATGAACAGGGGATCCCTTACTTTGACGCGCTGCGCGAAAGCGGGAAACGGCTGATCTGCATTGATCCCATGCGATCGGAAACCGTTGATTTCTTTGGCGACAAAATGGAATGGATTGCGCCGCACATGGGGACTGACGTGGCGCTGATGCTTGGCATCGCGCATACGCTGGTAGAACATGGCTGGCATGACGAGGCGTTTCTTGCCCGCTGTACCACGGGCTATGAGGTCTTTTCAGACTATCTGTTGGGCGTGAGCGACGGTATTGCCAAAACGGCAGAGTGGGCGGACCCGATTTGCGGCGTTCCGGCGGCGAAAATCCGTGAACTGGCAGAATTGTTCCATAAAAATACCACTATGCTGATGGCCGGTTGGGGCATGCAACGCCAGCAGTTTGGCGAACAAAAGCACTGGATGATTGTCACCCTGTCCGCCATGCTGGGCCAGCCTGGCATACCTGGCGGTGGTTTTGGTCTTTCCTATCACTTTGCTAACGGGGGGAATCCGACCCGCCGTTCTGCGGTGCTGGCGTCAATGCAGGGCAGCCTGCAAGGCGGGACCGACGCGGTGGAGAAAATCCCGGTGGCGCGCATTGTGGAAGCGCTGGAAAACCCCGGCGCGCCGTATCAGCATAACGGGATGAACCGCCACTTCCCGGATATCCGCTTCATCTGGTGGGCGGGTGGGGCGAATTTTACCCATCACCAGGACACCAACCGACTGATTCGCGCCTGGCAAAAACCGGAGCTGGTGGTCATCTCGGAATGCTTCTGGACCGCTGCCGCGAAGCACGCTGATATTGTGTTGCCGGCAACCACTTCCTTTGAGCGTAACGATCTCACCATGACCGGGGATTACAGTAACCAGCATCTGGTGCCCATGAAGCAGGTCGTGCCGCCGCAGTACGAAGCGCGCAATGATTTCGATGTTTTTGCCGCGCTGAGCGAACGCTGGGAAGCGGGCGGTTATCAACGCTTTACCGAAGGGAAGAGCGAACTGGAATGGCTGGAGACGTTTTATACGATTGCCGGGCAGCGCGGGGCCAGCCAGCAGGTGACGCTGCCGCCGTTTGCCGAATTCTGGGAAGCGAATCAACTGATTGAAATGCCGGAAAATCCGGTCAATGCGCAGTTTATCCGCTTTGCGGATTTTCGTCGTGACCCGGACGCGCATCCGCTGAAAACCGACAGCGGTAAGATCGAGATTTACTCACAGCGAATTGCCGGTTACGGCTATGCGGATTGCCCCGGACACCCAATGTGGCTGGAACCGGATGAGTGGCACGGCAACGCCGAACCGGAGCAACTACAGATTGTGTCGGCGCACCCGGCGCATCGTCTGCACAGCCAGCTTAACTACAGTCACCTGCGTGAACGGTATGCGGTGGCAGATCGTGAGCCGGTGACGATTCACCCGCAGGATGCTCAGGCGCGCGGCATCCGTGACGGTGAAGTGGTACGCATCTGGAATCACCGTGGTCAGATCCTTGCAGGCGCCGTGGTCACTGACGGTATCAAACCTGGTGTTATCTGCATTCATGAAGGGGCATGGCCGGACCTTGACCCTGCCGCGGGAGGCATCTGTAAAAACGGCGCGGTGAATGTGCTGACCAAAGACCTGCCCAGTTCGCGTCTGGGGAACGGCTGCGCGGGCAATACCGCGCTGGCGTGGCTGGAGAAATACAGCGGGCCAGCGCTTACGCTTACGGCGTTTACTCCGCCCGCCAGCCCATAATCCAGGTGGGATGCTGGGTATCTTCCTGCCATGCGCTGTCTTCGATACGAAAGCCCAGCGCGTGGTAGAAATTCACCGCGTTCTGGTTTTTTTGGTATACCTCGAGGCTCAGCACGTCAAAACACTGCTGAACATGCTGTACCAGCGCTTTCCCTATCCCGCTACGTAACGCATCCGGGGCGACAAACAACGCCCCTAAAAAACGCCCGTCCATGACGCTCACAAACCCTTTCAGCGCCTCGTCTTCCTCCCAGACCCAGGTTCTGGCGGCGGGCAGGTAAACATCGCGCACCACTGCCTCGCTCTCATGCCAGTAGCGTTCTGCGATAAAAGGATGCGCATAGATGGTGCTTTCCAACCACAACGCCAGCAATGGCGTCATGTCAGCACTATGAAACTCGCGAATCATGTTTATCTCCTGGATGACAGAAACAGCCGGTGATGTGGTCATTGACCAGTCCGCAGGCCTGCATGAAGGAGTAGCAAATAGTGGTGCCGACGAACTTGAATCCCCGTTTTTTTAACGCTTTCGACAGGGCGTCGGAGGCGGGCGTGGAGGTCGGGATTTCGCCCAACGCGGCGGCGCGGGTGATTTGTGGCTGGTTATCCACGAATGACCAGACGAAGTCGGCAAACGGTTCGCCGTTATGCTCCATCGCCAGGTATGCCCGGGCATTGCCGATGATGGCCTGAATTTTCCCCCGATGGCGGATGATCCCGGCATCAAGCAGCAGTCTTTCCACATCGTCTTCCTGCATGGCTGCCACGCGGATGGGATCGAACTGGTGGAAGTTAGTGCGATAATTCTCGCGTTTCTTGAGGACGGTGATCCACGAAAGGCCGGCCTGCTGACCTTCCAGGCAGATCATTTCGAACAGTTTTTTACCGTCGTGCTCGGGTACGCCCCATTCGTTATCATGATAGGCAATATAAAGGGGGTCCTGACTGACCCAACCGCAACGTTCCATACTTCCCTCGCTCTTTGACTTGCCATAAAAATATCGTTCCGGGTGCCTTGACGCTCCCGCGAAAAAGACAATATTTAATACAGGGCTTTCGCCTGTCATCCTTAATTACAATGACAATAATATCGCCGATTTCGGCTCTCTTCTGGAGTCGCATTGATGATGATAAAAAAATGCAGTGGTCGCCGGGAAATTATTCTCCTGGCGAGCGTCGTAGTTTGTTCGCTTTACATCAACACAGCCCGTGCCTGGCAGCAAGAATATATCGTTGATAATACGCCTGGATATACGACTGAACGCTATACATGGGACAGCGATCACCAACCGCGCTATGACGACATTCTGGCGGAACGTATCCGGACGACACAAACTGTGCCGGGTCTGGCGGTGAATCTTGAGCAAGCTTCACCCACGGAGGCCACCAGCGGCATGAGTATGGGCTGGAATTTTCCCGTCTCTGGCGACATCACGACCGGACCGGTGGCGGCATTACATTACGATGGCACCACGCCCGCTATTTATAACGAATTTGGCGATAGCGTGGTCAGCCAGTCGCCCGACCCGTTATGGCATGCCAGCGTCAGTACGCTGGGCTGGCGGGTGAATTCGCAGTTTGGCGATCTGCGACCGTGGGCGCAAATCAGCTATAACCAGCAGTTTGGCGAAAATATCTGGAAGGCGCAGTCGGGACTCAGTCGAATGACGGCGACCACTCAGGACAACAACTGGATGGACGTGACGGTAGGCGCAGATATGCTGCTCAATCAGCACATGGCGGCTTATGCTGCGCTCTCGCAGGCGGAAAATACCGCCAACAGTACCGACTACCTCTACACGATGGGGGTAAGTGCCAGGTTTTAACCTGCAATTTACAATTTAAACGCAGTGATAACAGTGTTTGTGGCGATAGTAGGCACTAACTGACCGGGAAAAAATTCATTCAATGAATTTTTGTCTCGTCATTCATTCCGCATTCCAGGCATTTCATTCCGTTCTGATGGCACTTCATGCCGTTTTTTCCCTGCATAAAATGCATTTCGTTATGGTTGTTGGCAGAGAATTTATCCCTTTTGCTTATGCAGGAAGACTGCCATGAAAACCGCATCGTATCAGCGCACCCGTTGGTTGACCCTTATCGGTACCATCATTACGCAATTCGCCTTAGGTTCTGTGTATACCTGGAGCCTGTTTAATGGCGTGCTTTCAGAAAAACTGGGTGAACCCGTCAGCCAGGTGGCTTTTTCCTTCGGCCTGTTGAGCTTAGGTCTGGCGATCTCCTCTTCTGTCGCCGGGAAGTTACAGGAACGTTTTGGCGTGAAGCGCGTCACCATGGCGTCCGGTATTCTGCTCGGGCTGGGTTTCTTCCTGACCGCGCACTCCAGTAACCTGATGATGCTGTGGCTGAGCGCAGGCGTGCTGGTAGGCCTGGCCGATGGCGCGGGCTATCTGTTAACACTGTCCAACTGCGTGAAGTGGTTCCCGGAGCGTAAAGGGCTAATTTCTGCCTTTGCCATTGGTTCTTATGGTCTGGGAAGCCTGGGTTTCAAATTTATCGACAGCCAACTTCTGGCAACCGTTGGTCTGGAAAACACCTTTGTGATTTGGGGCGCGATTGTGCTGGTGATGATTGTCTTCGGCTCTACGCTAATGAAAGATGCGCCGAATCAGGAGGTCAAAACGCAAAATGGTGTTGTAGAAAACGACTACACCCTGGCACAATCTATGCGTAAACCGCAGTACTGGATGCTGGCGGTGATGTTCCTGACGGCGTGCATGAGCGGACTGTATGTGATTGGCGTGGCGAAAGATATCGCTCAGGGGCTGGCGCATATGGACGTGGCGTCGGCGGCCAATGCGGTGACGGTGATTTCTATTGCTAACCTCTCCGGCCGTCTGGTGCTGGGGATCCTGTCCGATAAAATTGCCCGTATCCGTGTGATCACCATTGGTCAGGTGGTGTCGCTGGTGGGGATGGCCGCTCTGCTGTTTGCGCCGCTGAATGCGCTGACTTTCTTTGCTGCCATTGCCTGCATCGCCTTTAACTTTGGCGGGACGATCACCGTCTTCCCGTCACTGGTCAGCGAGTTCTTCGGTCTGAACAATCTGGCGAAAAATTATGGTGTGATCTATCTCGGCTTTGGGATTGGCAGCATCTGCGGTTCGATTATCGCGTCGCTGTTCGGTGGGTTCTACGTGACCTTCTGTGTCATCTTCGCATTATTGATTCTCTCACTGGCGCTCTCCACCACCATTCGTCAGCCAAAACGCGAGGTGCTGGAAATGGCACACGCCTGATATCCCGTAAGATTTTCTACAGGCCAGCCGATGAGCTGGCCTTTTTTTGTTATATCTGCTGTGAATAGTCTGCTTTCAAACTTGATTTTTTGTAAATATCTCTTTCGATCACATTCTCTGTTGCCACTTTCTTTGCTGCTTGTGGTCTACTTAGCCGCGCGTGTCGATTTTACTATTTGACTACCTTCGCAATTTCACCTGCCCGGCGGATGTCGCCGTTGCGCAGGCTGTGTTAACCCCTCGATTTCCAGGGCTTGCTTGCATGAGATACATTACGTCGATGTCGCAGCAAAAGCTGAGTTTTTTGCTCGCGATCTATATCGGTCTGTTTATGAATGGCGCGGTTTACCTCCGTCGGTTTGACGGTTACGCGCAAGACTTTACCCTCTGGAATGGAATCTCCGCGGTGGTTGAACTGGCTGGCACTGTGCTGGCAACGTTCTTCTTTTTACGACTCCTGTCACTGATGGGCAGGACGGTGTGGCGTGTTCTGGCTTCGTTGCTGGTGCTGATTTCAGCGGGCGCAAGTTATTACATGACCTTTATGAACGTGATGATCGGTTACGGCATCGTTGCCTCGGTCATGACCACGGATATCGATCTCTCCAAAGAGGTGGTCGGCTGGACGTTTGTCCTCTGGCTGGTGGCGGTGAGTTTTCTCCCGCTGATCTTCATCTGGTTTAACCGCTCGACGGATACCTTCTGGCGTCAGCTCTGCACGCCAAAAGTGCGCTGGCGCAGCGCGCTGATTGTGCTGATGGCGGGGCTGCTAGTCTGGGTGCCAATTCGTCTTCTGGAGATGCATCAGAAGCGTGCCGATCGTATTGCCGGTGTCGATATGCCGAGTTACGGCGGCGTACTGGCGAACTCTTATCTGCCGTCAAACTGGCTGTCTGCACTGGGCCTGTATGCCTGGGCGCAGGTGGATGAATCATCGGATAACAAATCGCTCATCAACCCGGCGAAGAAATTCACCTATACCCCGACACAGAACCTGGATGACACTTACGTGATTTTCATTATTGGTGAAACTACACGCTGGGATCATATGGGAATGTTAGGCTATGAACGCGACACCACGCCGAAGCTTGCCAAAGAGAAGAACGTCGTGATGTATCGTGGTTATTCCTGCGATACCGCGACGAAACTGTCGCTGCGCTGTATGTTCGTTCGTCAGGGTGGGGCCGAAGACAACCCACAGCGTACGCTGAAAGAGCAAAACGTCTTTGCGGTGCTCAAGCAGTTAGGCTTTAGTTCCGATCTCTACGCGATGCAGAGTGAGATGTGGTTTTACAGCAACACGATGGCCGACAACATTGCCTATCGCGAACAAATTGCTGCTGAGCCACGTAACCGGGGTAAAGCCGTGGATGACATGCTGCTGGTCAATGAGGTTGATCGTTCGCTGCAGGAAAACCCGCAGGGTAAGCATCTGATTGTGCTGCACACTAAGGGCTCTCACTACAACTACACTCAGCGTTATCCGCGCGAGTTCGCTCAGTGGAAGCCGGAATGTTACGCTATCGATCGTAAGTGCCCAAAAGACCTGATGATTAATTCATACGATAACTCGATTACCTACGTCGATCATTTTATCGACACGGTGATTGATCAGGTACGCGATAAGAAAGCGATTGTGTTCTACGCTGCCGACCACGGTGAGTCAATCAATGAGCGCGAGCACCTGCACGGTACGCCACGTAAGATGGCACCACCGGAGCAGTTCCGCGTGCCGATGATGGTCTGGATGTCTGATAAATACCTGGAGAACCCGGCCAACGCCCAGGCGTTCGCGCACCTGAAGAAGGAAGCGGAAATGAAGGTGCCGCGCCGTCATGTTGAGCTGTATGACACCATCATGGGTTGTCTCGGTTATACCTCGCCGAATGGCGGAATTAATGAGAACAACAACTGGTGTCATATCCCTGACGGACAGAAAAACGTCGCGCAGTAAGCGGGCTGACGACTTTCTCGCCGATCAAAGGGCATTTTGATACTAAGGGATTGACGGGGGCGCACCTGCGCAGTAAGATGCGCCCCGCATTCGGTGATTGGCGCAGCCTGGTAGCGCACTTCGTTCGGGACGAAGGGGTCGGAGGTTCGAATCCTCTATCACCGACCAAATTTAAAACCCTGCTCAACGAGCAGGGTTTTTTGCATTCGAAGCCTGGGAGGATGAGAACCTCCGGGGGCAAGAGGTTCGACTCGAGCGGAGCGAGAGAACGTTGCGACAGCAACGGCCCGCAGGGCGAGCCACGACGTGGCGAGTTATCCTCTATCACCGACCAAATTCAAAACCCTGCTCAACGAGCAGGGTTTTTTGCTTTTGTAGGCCTGATAAGCGAAGCGCCATCAGGCATTCGGTGCGCACTGCCGGATGGCGGCATTCGCCTTATCCCGCCTACGAAATCGCATCATCAGGTAAATATCCATTCTTGCGGAACATCAACAAAAAAGTGCGCATCACTTCTCACTATTTGTTAACGGTTTTGTGACATATTCCATTGTCTTTTTTTATCTATGCATGAATCTTTTTTTGCGTTACTTATGGCTGGCGCTAGCATTTTCCGCTGTGCGTTTTAACGTTCGTGGGATTTATCGCTCAGATATGCAGCATTTCGTCAGAAATTTTTCATATTCTGCACGATTGTTAATCACCAAATGTTGCGAAATATTAAGGTGTTTATTCTGGTGTTCTGGGCGTAGCATAAATTTCTCTGCTGAAAATACCCGCCTGAAGTTTTTTTAATCTTTGTTTGCGAATTCTCACCGTTGTTGTAAATCATGGATACCTGTATTGACGTTTTCACATTCTGTTGACAGATTGTAGGGCATGAGGGGCATTTCATGGAGAATCCGCGCTGCTACTCAGTCGTTTATGTGAACGGAATCCCCACCTCTTAACGCCGACCCAGCCGGTTAAAAAACAAAAAAGGCCAGGCGGTGCAAACCCACTGCAAAGGGTAAAACAACAACATCACATTTGGAGCAGAAGAATGAGTATTTCCTTGAAGAAGTCAGGGATGCTGAAGCTTGGTCTGAGCCTTGTGACTATGACTGTCGCAGCAAGTGTACAAGCTAAAACTCTGGTTTATTGTTCAGAAGGTTCACCTGAAGGGTTCAACCCGCAGCTGTTTACCTCTGGCACAACCTATGACGCCAGCTCAGTACCTATCTATAACCGTCTGGTTGAATTCAAAACCGGCACCACGGAAGTTATTCCGGGCCTCGCTGAGAAGTGGGAAATCAGTGAAGACGGTAAAACCTACACCTTCCACCTGCGTCAGGGCGTGAAGTGGCAGGACAATAAAGAGTTCAAACCGACGCGTGATTTCAACGCCGATGACGTGGTGTTCTCTTTCGATCGTCAGAAAAACGCACAGAACCCGTACCACAAAGTCTCTGGCGGCAGCTATGAATACTTTGAAGGCATGGGCCTGCAAGACCTGATCAGTGAAGTGAAGAAAGTGGACGATAACACCGTTCAGTTCGTGCTGACGCGTCCTGAAGCGCCGTTCCTCGCTGACCTGGCGATGGACTTTGCCTCTATTCTTTCTAAAGAATATGCCGACAATATGATGAAAGCTGGCTCGCCGGAAAAAGTAGACCTGAACCCAATCGGTACCGGTCCGTTCCAGCTGCAGCAGTACCAGAAAGACTCCCGTATTCTCTACAAAGCGTTCGAAGGTTACTGGGGCACTAAGCCGCAGATCGATCGTCTGGTCTTCTCCATCACGCCTGACGCGTCCGTGCGTTACGCCAAACTGCAGAAGAACGAATGCCAGGTGATGCCATACCCGAACCCGGCTGACATCGCCCGCATGAAGCAGGATAAAAACATCAACCTGCTGGAGCAGGCGGGTCTGAACGTCGGCTATCTCTCTTTCAATACCGAGAAGAAACCGTTTGATGACGTCAAAGTGCGTCAGGCGCTGACCTACGCAGTGAACAAAGACGCGATCATCAAAGCCGTTTATCAGGGTGCTGGCGTTGCGGCGAAGAACCTGATCCCGCCAACCATGTGGGGCTATAACGACGACGTTAAAGACTACACCTACGATCCAGAGAAAGCGAAAGCCCTGCTGAAAGAAGCCGGTCAGGATAAAGGCTTTACCGTTGAACTGTGGGCAATGCCAGTACAGCGTCCGTACAACCCGAACGCTCGCCGTATGGCTGAGATGGTTCAGGCCGACTGGGCGAAGATTGGTGTTCAGGCCAAGATTGTGACCTACGAGTGGGGCGAGTATCTGAAACGCGCCAAAGCGGGTGAGCATCAGGCGGTAATGATGGGCTGGACCGGCGACAATGGGGATCCGGATAACTTCTTCGCGACCCTGTTCAGCTGCGCGGCGGCGAAAGACGGTTCCAACTACTCTCGCTGGTGCTACAAGCCGTTTGAAGATCTGATTCAACCGGCGCGTGCGACCGACGACCACAACAAGCGTATTGAACTCTACAAACAGGCTCAGGTCGTGATGCACGATCAGGCTCCGGCGCTGATCGTGGCTCACTCCACCGTGTACGAGCCAGTGCGTAAAGAAGTCAAAGGCTACGTGGTTGATCCATTAGGTAAACACCACTTCGAAAACGTCTCTATCGAATAATAAAAGCAACGCCAGGTAAGCGCTACACACCGTTAAGTCGGTACGTGTAGCGCCACCCGGCAGTAATGCTTTATCCCCTTCTCATTGAGGAGGGGATAAGATTTGTGAGCAATACAGACTCACGGTTCCAGGCCGTGCGTCATTAGAGAGAATCCGGGTTATGTTGCAGTTCATTCTCCGACGTTTGGGACTCGTCATCCCCACGTTTATCGGTATCACTCTTCTCACCTTTGCTTTTGTCCATATGATCCCCGGCGATCCGGTAATGATCATGGCAGGTGAGCGTGGTATCTCCCCTGAGCGTCATGCTCAACTGCTGGCTGAACTCGGTCTCGATAAGCCGATGTGGCAGCAGTACCTCCATTACATCTGGGGGGTTATGCATGGTGATTTAGGCATCTCGCTGAAAAGCCGTTTACCGGTGTGGGACGAGTTCGTGCCTCGCTTTAAAGCGACGCTGGAACTGGGTGTCTGCGCCATGATTTTCGCTACCGCCGTGGGGATTCCCGTGGGCGTGCTGGCCGCCGTTAAGCGCGGTTCCATTTTCGATCATACTGCTGTTGGCCTGGCGCTGACCGGTTATTCCATGCCGATCTTCTGGTGGGGCATGATGCTGATCATGCTGGTCTCCGTGCAGCTCAACCTGACCCCCGTCTCCGGGCGCGTGAGCGACATGGTGTTCCTTGATGACTCGAACCCGTTGACCGGTTTTATGCTGATCGACACCGCAATCTGGGGTGAAGAGGGCAATTTTATTGATGCTGTGGTGCATATGATCCTGCCCGCGATGGTGCTTGGCACCATCCCTCTGGCAGTGATTGTGCGAATGACTCGTTCATCGATGCTGGAAGTGCTGGGCGAAGATTACATCCGTACCGCGCGTGCCAAAGGGTTGACGCGTATGCGCGTCATCATCATTCACGCGTTGCGTAACGCCATGCTGCCGGTGGTGACCGTGATTGGTCTACAGGTGGGAACGCTGCTGGCGGGCGCCATTCTGACCGAAACCATTTTCTCGTGGCCTGGCCTTGGGCGCTGGCTGATTGATGCGCTGCAACGTCGCGATTATCCGGTTGTGCAGGGTGGGGTGTTACTGGTGGCGACGATGATTATTCTCGTCAACCTGCTGGTCGACCTGCTGTACGGCGTGGTGAACCCGCGTATTCGTCATAAGAAGTAAGGGGCCATCATGTCACAGGTTACTGAAAATAAAGTTATTGCTGCGCCGGTGCCGATGACGCCGATGCAGGAGTTCTGGCACTATTTTAAACGCAACAAGGGCGCTGTGGTGGGGCTGGTGTACGTCGCGATCATGATCCTGATTGCGGTATTCGCCAACTTCCTGGCGCCGTATAACCCGGCTGACCAGTTCCGCGATACCCTGCTGGCACCGCCGGCCTGGCAGGAAGGCGGCACGCTGGCGCATCTGCTGGGAACTGACGACGTGGGCCGCGATATCCTGTCGCGCCTGATGTATGGCGCGCGTCTGTCGCTGCTGGTGGGCTGCCTGGTGGTGGTACTGTCGCTGGTGATGGGCGTCGTGCTGGGCCTTGTGGCCGGGTACTTCGGCGGCATCGTTGATAACATCATTATGCGTATCGTCGATATCATGTTGGCGCTGCCGAGCCTGCTGCTCGCGCTGGTGCTGGTGGCGGTCTTCGGTCCCTCGATTGGTAACGCCGCGCTGGCACTGACGTTCGTGGCGCTGCCTCACTATGTGCGACTGACGCGCGCCGCTGTGCTGGTGGAGGTCAACCGCGACTACGTGACCGCTTCCCGCGTGGCGGGGGCCGGCGCGATGCGCCAGATGTTCATCAACATCTTCCCGAACTGCCTTGCGCCGCTGATCGTTCAGGCGTCGCTCGGTTTCTCTAACGCCATTCTCGATATGGCCGCGCTTGGCTTCCTGGGCATGGGTGCGCAACCGCCAACACCGGAGTGGGGCACCATGCTCGCTGATGTGTTGCAGTTCGCACAAAGCGCCTGGTGGGTCGTGACCTTCCCGGGTCTGGCGATCCTGCTGACGGTGCTGGCATTTAACCTGATGGGTGACGGTCTGCGTGACGCGCTCGATCCCAAACTGAAGCAGTAAGAGGTTCGAGATGGCGTTATTAAATGTAGATAAATTATCGGTGCATTTCGGCGATGTTGGTTCCGAATTTCGCGCCGTAGACCGCATCAGCTACAGTGTGAATCAGGGCGAAGTGGTTGGTATTGTCGGTGAGTCAGGCTCAGGAAAATCGGTCAGTTCGCTGGCGATTATGGGGCTGATTGATTATCCAGGCCGCGTGATGGCGGAAAATCTGCTGTTCAACGGCCAGGACCTGAAGCGTATTTCTGAGAAAGAGCGCCGTAATCTGGTTGGCGCCGAAGTGGCGATGATTTTCCAGGACCCGATGACCAGCCTGAATCCGTGCTACACCGTCGGTTTCCAGATTATGGAAGCGATCAAGGTGCATCAGGGCGGTAACAAGCAAACCCGTCGTCAGCGGGCGATTGACCTGCTGAACCAGGTGGGGATCCCCGATCCGGCCTCGCGTCTGGACGTGTATCCGCACCAGCTTTCTGGTGGGATGAGCCAGCGCGTGATGATCGCGATGGCAATTGCCTGTCGACCGAAGCTGTTGATTGCCGATGAACCGACGACGGCGCTGGACGTGACCATCCAGGCGCAAATCATCGAGCTGCTGCTGGAACTGCAGCAGAAAGAGAACATGGCGTTGGTGCTCATCACTCATGACCTGGCGCTGGTGGCGGAAGCCGCGCACAAAATCATTGTCATGTACGCCGGCCAGGTGGTGGAAACGGGGGCGGCGCACGATATTTTCCGCGCGCCGCGTCATCCTTACACCCAGGCGTTGCTGCGCGCGTTGCCGGAGTTTGCTCAGGATAAAGCGCGACTGGCCTCACTGCCTGGCGTGGTGCCGGGGAAATATGACCGCCCGTTGGGCTGTCTGCTGAACCCGCGTTGCCCCTATGCAACGGACAAATGCCGCAGTGAAGAACCTGAACTGGCCCTGCTGGATGGCGGTCGTCAGTCGAAATGTCATTACCCACTCGATGATGCCGGGAGGCCCACACTATGAGTACGCATGAGGCCACCTCGCAACAACCGCTGTTGCAGGCGATCGACCTGAAAAAACACTACCCGGTGAAGAAGGGAATTTTCTCCCCTGAACGTCTGGTGAAAGCGCTCGATGGGGTCTCTTTTACCCTTGAACGCGGCAAAACGCTGGCGGTAGTGGGCGAATCCGGCTGCGGGAAATCCACGCTTGGCCGTCTGCTGACGATGATTGAAACGCCGACCGGCGGTGAACTGTATTACCAGGGACAGGATCTGCTTAAGCACGATCCGCATGCGCAGAAACTGCGTCGGCAGAAAATCCAGATTGTGTTCCAGAACCCGTATGGTTCACTGAATCCGCGTAAGAAAGTGGGTCAGATTCTGGAAGAGCCGCTGCTGATCAACACTTCGCTGAGCAAAGAGCAGCGCCGTGAAAAAGCGCTGGCGATGATGGCGAAAGTGGGGCTGAAAACCGAGCATTACGATCGCTATCCGCACATGTTCTCCGGCGGTCAGCGCCAGCGTATCGCCATTGCCCGTGGGCTGATGCTCGATCCGGATGTGGTGATTGCCGATGAACCGGTCTCTGCGCTCGATGTTTCTGTCCGTGCGCAGGTGCTGAACCTGATGATGGATTTGCAGCAGGAACTGGGGCTGTCCTACGTCTTTATCTCCCACGACCTGTCGGTCGTCGAACACATTGCGGATGAAGTGATGGTAATGTACTTAGGCCGTTGTGTGGAGAAGGGGACGAAGGATCAGATCTTCAATAATCCGCGTCACCCGTATACCCAGGCACTGCTCTCCGCCACGCCGCGTCTGAATCCAGACGAACGCCGCGAGCGCATCAAACTGACCGGCGAGCTGCCCAGCCCGCTGAATCCGCCGCCGGGTTGCGCCTTCAACGCCCGCTGCCGTCGTCGCTTCGGCCCCTGCACCCAGTTGCAGCCGCAGTTGAAAGACTACGACGGTCAACTGGTCGCCTGTTTTGCGGTTGACCAGGATGAGAACCCGCAGAAGACAGCGATCTGACAAAAGTGCCTGATGGCGGCTTCGCCTTACCTGGCCTACGGTGATTTGTAGGCCAGGTAAGGCATTTACTCGATCAGCTTCAGTAGCGGCGACAAACAGAGCAAAACGCCGTACAGCAAAATCAGCCAGCTTTTCAGGCCGCGCAGTTTTTCCAACTGGCTGACTTTATAAATCAGGAAGAACGGAATCAGGCAGGAGACGATCCCGTACAGCGGGCTGCCGAGCTGGAAGAACACCAGCACGGAGACGCGGAACGAAACCCAAATCACCAGCGTGGTGACAATAAACGCGCAAATGCCCAGCGTAATGATGCGCGGAGGAATATTTCCGACGTTAACGATGCGCCCCAGTACATTCAAAATGATGCCCTTCATCGCCTCGTGGAACCCCAGGTAGATCCCAAAGAACGCCGTCAGCACCGCAAAGATATTCAGCACCGTCGAGGTGATGTGGATAATCGGGCCTGGAATAACCTGTGCGGCTAACGCCAGCGCCGAAATGTTTTGCTCAAAGGCGGAGACCGCCTCCTCGTGGGTGATGGAGAAGGTAAACGAGAAGGAGAAAAACAGGATCACCGCAATGAGTGTGATATAGCTGATACGGTGCGTGCGAATCGCCATGCGGGTTGCCAGGAGTCTATCCCCTTCACGTTTGCGATAGGCAATATTCATCGGATTAAGAACCTGAATGAAGACTGCCGAAAAGAAGCAGAACGGAATGGTGAGCAACACGTCGCGAAAGAACACCGAAGCTTGCGGGAAAGCGGTGATATTGCTCAGGTTCCAGTGTGGGATCATCGCCAGTCCAAACACCACGATGATACCGACTTTCACCACCACCATTGGGCCGGAGATTTTAAAAAGCAACTTCTCGCCGCCGGAGGCGATCGCCACCAGCGCCGCAAAAATTGCCACCTTGTAGATCAATGACTGCGAAAGGTCGGCGTCAGTCAGACCGAAGGTGCGAATGTACGACGCGCTGTCGAACACCACGGAAAGCGAGTAAATAAATATGCCGTGGATAATCATCAGGAAGTAGATCACGCCAAGAAAGACGCCCCAGTTTTTCCCCAGGTAATGGCTGATGACATCGGTATAGTCGTTACAGGTTTCGCTCTCGGAGAGCGTTTTCAGGTAGATATCCTGCACGATCCAGGTGGCCGGATAGGCAATCAAAGAGGCAGTAATAAAGACCCAGATGCCTTTTAACCCAATCTGCACCGGCATTAATACCGTTCCTGCGCCAATCGCCATGCCGATGCACAGCAACACCCAGCCAAAATCGTAGCGGGTAAATGGTAAACTCTGCGACGCCGGTTTGCCGGATACGCGGTGATCGGAAAGTGGTGATGTGTCGTGCTGCATGGAGTCCCCTGCCAAAAAGTGCCGTCACGGCTTGATGACCGCGAGGGGACGCAATTCTACAGAAGAGTGTAGGTCTCTGCCAGTTGGCTGATTGCGAGGCGTCGCGCAAAGCGAAAGCATGTTGGATGTCGGGCCTGGCGGGTTATCGTAGAATCG
The DNA here is from genome assembly GCF_002934585.1 of Citrobacter sp. CFNIH10. Lineage (NCBI taxonomy): Bacteria > Pseudomonadati > Pseudomonadota > Gammaproteobacteria > Enterobacterales > Enterobacteriaceae > Citrobacter > Citrobacter sp. CFNIH10. Next base: position 1,069,411 of record NZ_CP026216.1, on the reverse strand, counting down.
GCGGTAAGCCGGGGTTTCCCGGTGAGGCGCAGCGTTGCGGGGGCTTGATCCCTGGCGGCGTGAGTTGCTGGAAAGAGAAAACCCCCGCACGTTGTCTGGCATAAACCTGGCAACTAAACGGGGGCTTACCTTGAACCTCAACGACTCAAGGATAGCCGCGAACGGTTGCCATTGCAACACAGGCGGCGATATGGCGTTGACTCAGCCAGGCATGGCTTTCTGGCATGATTTATACCCGTCATACTTCAAGTTGCAGGTGCGTTAGCTGCGCTCGCTCACCCCAGTCACTTACCAGAGAAAGCTCCTGGGGATTCACTCCCTTGCCGCCTTCCTGCAACTCGAATTATTTAGGGTATAGCGGCTCCAGCCATTGCCGGTATCATTGCAGGTATGGTTGTGAACTGGCTACGTAGCAGGAAGTAATGCGCTGATGGGCGTCTGCCTGCCGCAGTGGCAACATGCGCTCGAACCAGGCCGCAAGGGCGATCCTTGCGGCCTTTTTCGTTATTGCGGATATGGCACCCAGTCGCCGCCATTCAGACGGACGTACGGTTTGTCCTGATACTGGATAACCACCGCGTTGGCGTTTTCCGAGACCACAGCCGTTTGTGGCAGGTTGCTGGTGAGTTTTGCCCAGTCCACGCTGTCTTCGGAGAAGATCTTACCGTCAAGCACGCGTACCACCAGATCAGAAATGGCCAGATAGCTACTTGGCTGATTAATGACGATCGGCGCACCCTGATGCGGCGCTTTCATGCCGAAGAATTTCACGCCAGCCGGGACGTTGGTGATCGAGGGGCTCGGAATATCACGCAGGCCAGAGACCTGCATTCTGTCGCCTTTCAGCGCGCCGCCGTGTTCCGGTACGACAACCACCATGACCTTACGACCCGATTTCTCCAGCTCGGTGAAGAACGCATCCAGTTCATCAAAGAATTTCTGTGCGCGCGCTTTGTAATCCGCCGTTTTACTGACGCCGGGATAGTGGTTACCGTCGTGGAGCGGCAGGGTGTTGTAGAAAGTGGCGCTACGGGAGTCCTTATCTTTTTCCGTGGTTTCCATCCAGCGCTGTAGCACGGCGGTGTCGTCATACACCGGGGAACCATCAAAGCCCAGCAGCGGCGCAGGTAAGCCTTTCTGATCCATCAGTTCAGCCTGCATGCCGCCATTTTCACGAACCTCTTTCAGGAAGCCGCCGAATTCGCCGTTATGGCCCATCATCAGATGCTGCGTAAAGCCCAGTTTTGACAGGTTATCAAACAGATAGCATTCATTACCTGCCGGTTGATACAGGTTCGTGTGCGAGGGCTGTCCGCAGCTGGCGCGTAGCAGACGAATCGCCGCCGGGCCGCTGTACGACGTGGCGGAATTGAAGTGTTTAAACTGGATATCAAAGTGCGACCACAGCGGGTGCGACATCAGCCCTGCGGCTTCAATATCGGACCAGGAGAGTGAGCAGATATTGATGACTAACAGTTCAAACGGCTGCGCATCGGCAGGGAGCGCTGATGGGAAAGGCGTTTTTCGCTTCGCTTCCGCATTGTAGAACGTATTCAACCATGCGTTGAGATTCGCCGAGGTCGGCGGTGCGGTTTGTGCCGGGATATCACCAACGACCGGTGCTCCTCCAGCGGTCGCGACCGTTTCAGCTGCCGTACCGCCCGTGGTGGTCACCGTGGTCGTCGGTTGACCCGCCGGCCACAAAGAAAAACTCGGACCCGCCAGCGTCAGGACGTTCAGCCAGATCAGAATCGCCACCACGAAGGCGGTAACCCGAATCCATTGTGACAAAAACAGCCACGCGACCAGCAGGACAAACATGGCGCCAATCATCTGCCAGTTGATAAAGCGCGTGGCAAGATCGAGTAAATAGTCCGTGCTAAAGCCTGCCACCTGCGAGCCCTGGCTCATAATACTTTCCGGGCCTGGCAGCCAGGTGTCGTGCCAGAACAGAGCAAAACCGATCGGAATGGCGACCCAGTGACGCATGCGATGCAGGCTGTAACGCGGAATCGGCATCAGCAGGAAGGCCATAAAGACCAGATTCAGCAGCGGGTGAAAATTCAGATAGCCCGCCCAGAGCAGGCCGAACTTGACCAGAAAATAGAAGTTCCAGCCAGAAAGACCGCGCCAGTATTGCCAGAGTGGTGAAGGCAGTGATGCGTTTTGTGTTTGTTGAGTCATTTTTTCGTTGCCCTGGAAATCACCGCGCGGCGCAATGTTCCGGCCGGTTTAACATAACGAGGTTTTGCAAATAACAGCCGGGTCGTATTGCTGATCCGGCGTAGTGAATGGCGCGCCAGATACCACAGCGGGAAGAAAATCAGTGCACAAACAACGATGATTTGCAGGATATCGCTGATAGTCATCATGATGAGTGCTCCGTTTCATCGTCCAGTAAGCGTAGCGGTTGCGGAATACGCCGCCACGTCTTGCCGTCATGCTCGGCATTGATGACGGGTTTCACGTTCTGGGTCAGCGGCAGCGGTTGTCCCCACTGTTCTGGCGCCAGTAAGCGCATCTGCACCAGCTCAGCGCTGATGAGATTATCTTCAAACCAGACCATGCGGTTAGAAAAGAGATCGCCGGTCGGGAGTGGGAAGATATGATTGAGCGCGGTATCGAGATCGTTGACGCGGCAAAACGACAAGAACAGCACCAGGCGGTTGCCGCCAATAGTGACGATATCGCCGGTACGGTGCGGGCGACACATCGTTAAGGCTTGTTCAACGCGGATACCCGGAACGGGCCGCAGCGCCACCATCACCCCTTTCCCGTCGGCAGGCAGCAGGGTGTTGCTCATCATGTTATTTACCGCTTCACAGAACACGTCCCATTTCTGGAAACCGCGCAGTTTCATCGGCTGGGTCATCGACAACAGCGTCGTGATATCTTCCGGCACGTAGCGACTAAATTGCTGACCCTGAACGCTTTCAATCAGCGTCAGACAGCGCGAGAGTGGCGCGTTCCACGGAATCACCATATTGGCACCGCAGCCTAATAGCAGGCGTTCGTCGGTGGCGCGCAGGCTGGCGATGTTTTCCCGCACAAGGATTTTCAGCGCGCTTCCGCGTTGGCGACGCAGAGTATGGATGCTCCGTGCCAGGGGCTCAATCTGGCTGTTTTGCTGAAGCGAAAAGATCAACGTTGCCGCCTGTGCGGTACGCGCCTCATTGAATAAAGCTTCATTATTATCGAATAATTTCCAGTGCTCGGAGAGTGGCGGCGCCCCTTCCAGCACGGCGACATTACTCAGGATCTGCTTTTCATCGCTACGGGGCTGGATTTCAGCCTCTTCTTTTTGCACCAGTTCCCACTGCCCTTCATGATGGCGGACGGTGAGTTGCTGACGAGCGCTAACCCCTTTTTCATTACACCAGAAGGCAATATCAAACAAATGCTGATCGCCCTGATAGCGCATACTGGCGAGGCCATAAAGCGAGCGATATTCCCCCATTAAAAGAGAGAATTGTTTATCGTTATTATTGCCGGGGTTAAGCACCACTACAGAACAGTGATGGAGACGCGTCCATTTATTCATTTTATCCAGCCACAGACGCAAACGTTCAGCTGGTATATTTTGCCAGCCGTTATTTGCGCAAATAAGAATGAATAAGTAATGCGTCGGGTCCACGGAACACAGCAAATCGCGGGTCATAAATTGTAGACCCTTTTCCGAATTTGGCATGGAAAATAACTGAATTTTTTCCGGACCGTGAGATTCATCTAATTTGAATATCTTCCCGGGATCGCTGCCCATGGAAATGCCCGCGACTTTTGCCGTCCCGGTCTGAAAGGCAATCGTTTGATTCGCCAGGCTGATAGCGTCTTCAACGCGATCGGTGTTAACCCACCAGACTCCGCCGGCTGGCATATGGCGTAGTTCATCCCATAATGATGAGATGCCAATTGAAAATACAGGGTCCACAGCGTTCCTCGGGTCGCTATTTTATCTGTTTATCAGTTTACTAGCGAAAGCTCAGAAATAAACCTAACATTGAAATTAAAACGTATCAGATTTAGCATGTGAATCGATTTGGCGAGCAAGAAGCCTTGTAACATCGGCCTTTCCGATTCCATGACGCGTATTTTCACGAAACAACAAGACAGAAAATGAGCAACATCTGGCCTTGCCGAATTTCGGTGAGAACGAAGCGGAATGCGAAAAGAAAAAATGTTTGAAGCATGGCGAGTCTATTCAAAGGGATAAAACAAAATGTCTGACAACGAACCCGGCACGCAAACTGATTCAACATTGGGCTATACCTTTCAAAACGACTTCCTGGCATTAAGCCAGGCTTTTTCATTGCCAGAATTTGATTACACTGATATTTCCCAGCGTGAACAGCTCGCCGCCGCGATTAAACGCTGGCCGCTGTTGGCTGAATTTGCGCAACAACAATAAGGAAGCCGTGGATGGCCATTCTGGGACTTCAGGGCATACGAGGCGGAGTGGGCACGACGTCGATCGCGGCTGCACTGGCCTGGTCATTGCAATTATTAGGGGAAAATGTCCTGGTTGTGGATACCAGCCCCGATAATTTGTTGCGCCTGTCATTCAACGTCGATTTCTCTCATCGCGACGGCTGGGCCAGAGCGATACTTGATGGTCGTGACTGGCAGGAAGGCGGGATGCGTTATACCTCGCAGCTTGATTTGCTGCCGTTTGGTCAACTGACGACGCAGGAGCGGGAATATCCTGACCGCTGGCTGGAACGACTGGGCGGCATCGCGGCGGGCATCCGTGCGCTGAAAGAGAGTGGGCGTTACTCATGGATTTTACTGGATCTGCCGCCGGGTTCCGCGCCGTTAACCCGACAACTGGTCAATGAGTGCGACCACACGCTGGCGATTGTCAAAGCCGACACCAACTGCCATGTCCGTTTGCATCAGCAATCGCTGCCGGCGGGCGCGCATATTTTAATTAACGACTTACGTGTTGGCAGCCAGTTGCAGGACGATCTCTACCAGGTCTGGCTACAGAGTCAGCGTCGTCTGCTGCCGATGGTGATTCACCGCGATGAAGCGATGGCTGAGTGCATGGCGGCCAAACAGCCGTTGGGGGAATACCGCAGTGACTCACTGGCCGCAGAAGAAGTGCTGACGCTGGCAAACTGGTGTTTATTACATTACGCAGGTCAAAAAACTCCTGTCGGGAGCGCATCATGAGTGTCCTGTCCCGGTGGTTGCTTATTCCGCCGGTGAGCGCCCGCTTAAGCGAGCGCTATCAGGGTTATCGTCGTCATGGCGCGTCGCCTTTCAGCGCGACGCTGGGTTGCCTGTGGGTGATTCTCGCATGGGTCTTCATCCCGCTGGAGCACCCGCGCTGGCAGCGTATCCGTGCCGAGCGTAAAGCGCTCTATCCTCATATCAACGCCGCGCGCCCGCGCCCGTTAGATCCTGCCCGTTATGCCATTCAGACCCTCTGGCTGATGGCGACCTCGCCGCGTCAGGAGACGACGCAGCCTCGCTGGCAAACCTTCTCCCGTCTGCAAGGCGTCAGAGGGCGTTATCACCAGTGGATGGATGCGCTACCGGGACGCGTGACGCAAAACACCACGCACCTGGATAAACAAAAAGAGCTTGGTCACCTGAGCTCTGGCGCGCGTCGCTTTATCATCGGGATTATTGTCACTTTTTCGTTGATTCTGGCGCTGATATGCGTGACCCAGCCGTTTAACCCGCTGGCGCAATTCATCTTCCTGATACTGCTGTGGGGCGTTGCGCTGATCGTGCGCCGCATGCCGGGGCGCTTCTCCGCGCTGATGCTGATTGTGCTGTCGCTGACGGTATCGTGCCGCTATATCTGGTGGCGCTATACCTCCACGCTGAACTGGGACGATCCGGTGAGTCTGGTCTGCGGGCTGATCCTGCTGTTTGCCGAAACCTATGCGTGGATTGTGCTGGTGCTGGGTTACTTCCAGGTCGTCTGGCCGCTGAACCGCCAGCCGGTGCCGCTGCCAAAAGATATGTCGCAGTGGCCGTCGGTCGATATCTTTGTGCCGACTTACAACGAAGATCTGCACGTAGTGAAGAACACCATTTACGCGTCGCTGGGTATCGACTGGCCGAAAGATAAGCTCAATATCTGGATCCTCGACGATGGCGGGCGTGAAGAGTTCCGCCAGTTCGCCCAGACCGTGGGGGTGAAATATATCGCCCGTACCACCCATGAGCACGCCAAAGCCGGGAACATTAACAACGCACTGAAATACGCCAAAGGCGAGTTCGTTTCGATCTTTGACTGCGACCACGTGCCGACGCGTTCGTTCCTGCAAATGACGATGGGCTGGTTCCTGAAAGACAAGAAGCTGGCGATGATGCAGACGCCGCACCACTTCTTCTCTCCGGACCCGTTTGAACGTAACCTCGGGCGTTTTCGCAAGACGCCAAACGAAGGCACGCTGTTTTACGGTCTGGTACAGGACGGTAATGACATGTGGGATGCCACCTTCTTCTGCGGTTCTTGTGCGGTGATTCGCCGTAAACCGCTCGATGAAATTGGTGGTATTGCCGTTGAGACGGTGACTGAGGATGCGCATACGTCGCTGCGTCTGCACCGTCGCGGTTATACCTCCGCGTACATGCGCATTCCGCAGGCGGCAGGGCTGGCGACCGAAAGCTTATCTGCTCACATCGGTCAGCGCATTCGCTGGGCGCGCGGGATGGTACAGATTTTCCGGCTCGATAACCCGTTGACCGGCAAAGGGCTGAAGTTCGCTCAGCGATTATGTTACGTCAATGCCATGTTCCACTTCCTGTCAGGTGTTCCACGGCTGATCTTCCTGACCGCTCCGCTGGCGTTCCTGCTACTGCATGCCTATATCATCTATGCGCCCGCGCTGATGATTGCGCTGTTCGTCCTGCCGCACATGGTTCACGCCAGCCTGACCAACTCGAAGATTCAGGGCAAGTACCGCCACTCCTTCTGGAGTGAGATCTACGAAACGGTGCTGGCCTGGTACATTGCGCCGCCGACGCTGGTGGCGCTGATTAACCCGCACAAAGGGAAGTTTAACGTCACTGCAAAGGGCGGACTGGTAGAAGAAGAGTATGTCGACTGGGTGATTTCCCGTCCGTACATCTACCTGGTACTGCTTAACCTGTTCGGTGTGGCGGTCGGCGTCTGGCGTTACTTCTACGGGCCGGAAAACGAAATGCTGACTGTTATCGTCAGCCTGGTGTGGGTGTTCTACAACCTGATTATCCTCGGCGGCGCGGTGGCGGTATCGGTTGAAAGTAAACAGGTTCGCCGCTCACACCGTGTTGAAATTTCTATGCCAGCGGCGATTGCCCGTGAGGACGGACATCTGTTCTCGTGCACCGTCCATGATTTCTCCGACGGCGGTCTGGGGATCAAGATCAACGGTCAGGCCCAGGTGCTGGAGGGGCAGAAGGTGAATTTACTGCTCAAACGCGGCCAGCAGGAATATGTCTTCCCGACACAGGTAGCGCGCGTTTGGGGTGAACAGGTGGGGCTGCAACTGATGCCGCTGACCACCAAACAGCATATCGATTTTGTGCAGTGTACGTTTGCCCGTGCTGATACATGGGCGCTCTGGCAGGACAGCTATCCGGAAGATAAGCCGCTGGAAAGCCTGTTGGATATTCTGAAGCTGGGTTTCCGTGGCTATCGCCATCTTGCGGAATTCTCCCCATCTTCCGTGAAAATAGTTTTCCGGTCTCTGACTTCTCTGGTTTCCTGGGTTGTGTCGTTCATTCCACGCCGTCCGGAGCAGGACGAGGTGGCGGTGCAACAGCCGGATCAGGTTATGGCTCAACAATGATGATAACGCGATGAAAAGAAAACTTTCCTGGATTTGTGCAGTGGCAATGGGGATGAGCGCAATCCCTTCATTCATGACGAATGCGACGCCGGCAACGCAACCATTGATAAACACTGAGCCAACCGTGGCCCCGGCGGCGGCCGCCCCTGCACAGGCAGATGAAAATCAGCCGGTGGGTCAGGTGATGCCGGGCGTTCAGGGAGCTGATGCGCCGATTGTGGCGCAGAATGGCCCATCCCGTGACGTGAAACTGACGTTTGCGCAGATCGCGCCGCCGCCGGGCAGCATGGTGCTGCGTGGCGTGAACCCTAATGGCAGTATTGAATTTGGCATGCGTAGCGATGAAGTGGTCTCCAGAGCCGTGCTGAATCTGGAGTACACCCCGTCGCCATCCCTGCTGCCGATACAGTCGCAGCTCAAGGTCTATCTGAACGATGAGCTGATGGGCGTGCTGCCGGTCACCCAGGAACAGTTGGGCAAAAAGACGCTGGCGCAAATGCCGATCAACCCATTGTTTATCACCGACTTTAACCGTGTGCGGCTGGAGTTTGTCGGCCACTATCAGCAGGTTTGTGAAAACCCGGCCAGCAGTACGCTGTGGCTGGACGTCGGTCGCAGCAGCATGCTGGACCTCACCTACCAGACGCTGGAAGTGCAAAACGATCTCTCGCACTTCCCGGTACCGTTCTTCGATCCACGCGACAACCGCGCGGTGACGCTGCCCATGGTCTTTGCCGGCTCGCCGGATCGTACCCTGCAACAGGCGGCGTCGATCGTATCGTCCTGGTTTGGTTCCCGGGCGGGCTGGCGAGGCCAGCACTTCCCGGTGCTGTACAACACGCTGCCGAATCGTAATGCGATCGTCTTTGCCACTAACGACAAGCGACCTGATTTCCTGCGTGAACATCCGCCGGTGAAAGCGCCGGTGATCGAAATGATCAGCCATCCGGATAACCCTTACGTGAAACTGCTGGTGGTGTTCGGTCGTGACGACAACGATCTGCTGCAGGCCGCGAAAGGGATCGCCCAGGGCAATATTCTCTTCCGCGGGAGCCGTGTGGAAGTCAACGAGGTGAAACCGCTGCTGGCGCGTAAACCGTACGATGCGCCAAACTGGGTGCGCACCGATCGCCCGGTCACCTTCGGTGAACTGAAAACCTATGAAGAGCAGTTGCAGTCCACCGGGATGGAACCTGCCGCGATCAACGTCTCGCTGAACCTGCCGCCGGATCTCTATCTGCTGCGCAGTACCGGTATTGATATGAATCTCAATTACCGTTACACCACGCCGCCGACCAAAGACAGTTCGCGCATGGATATCAGTCTGAACAACCAGTTCCTGCAAGCCTTTAGTCTGACCAGCAATGAGAAGAGCAATCGTCTGTTGCTGCGTCTGCCGGTGTTGCAAGGACTGCTGGACGGGAAAACGGATGTCGCCATTCCGGCGCTGAAGCTGGGCGCGATGAACCAGTTGCGGTTTGACTTCGAGTACATGAACCCGATGCCGGGCGGCTCGGTTGAAAACTGTATTACCTTCCAGCCGGTGCCGAATCATGTGGTGATTGGCGACGACTCCACCATCGACTTCTCGAAGTACTACCACTTCATAGCGATGCCGGATCTGCGCGCGTTTGCGAACGCGGGCTTCCCGTTCAGCCGCATGGCGGATCTGTCGGAAACCCTCACCGTGATGCCGAAAACGCCGAACGAAGCGCAGATGGAAACACTGCTCGACGCGACAGGCACTATTGGCGCGCAAACCGGCTTCCCGGCGATTAACCTGACTATCACCGATGACAGCAGCCAGATTCAGGGCAAAGATGCGGACATCCTGATTATCGGCTCGATCCCGGACAAACTGAAAGACGACAAGCGTATCGACCTGCTGGTTCAGGCGGCAGAAAGCTGGGTGAAAACCCCAATGCGCCAGACGACGTTCCCGAGCATCATGCCGGATGAAGCCGATCGCAAAGCGGATGCGCAGGCGACGGTAACGTCGAGTGGACCGATGGCAGCGGTCGTCGGCTTCCAGTCGCCGTTTCACGATCAGCGTAGCGTGGTGGCGCTGCTGGCGGATAGTCCGCGCGGCTATGAGTTGCTGAACCAGGCCATCAATGACAGCGGCAAACGGGCGGCGATGTTTGGTTCCGTCTCGGTGATCCGTGAATCTGGCGTGAGCAGTTTACGCGTCGGCGAGATCTACTATGTGGGTCACCTGCCGTGGTTTGAACGTCTGTGGTACGCGCTGGCTAACCATCCGGTGCTGTTAGCGGTGCTGGCGGCGATCAGTGTGGTATTACTGGCCTGGGTGCTGTGGCGTCTGCTGCGCATCATCAGTCGCCGCCGTCTCGATCCGGATCATGAGTGATAAATAATGAACGCGTTGCGAAGTGGGATAGTCATGGTGTTAATGCTGGCCGCGCTGAGTGTACAGGCGGCCTGTACCTGGCCTGAGTGGGATCACTTTAAAAAGGATTACATCAGTCAGGAAGGGCGGGTGATTGATCCCAGCGACGCACGCAAAATCACCACCTCGGAAGGGCAAAGCTATGCGATGTTCTTTGCCCTCGCCGCTAACGATCGCCAGGCTTTTGATACGCTGCTGGCATGGACAGAGAATAATCTGGCACAAGGTTCACTAAAAGATCATCTGCCCGCCTGGCTGTGGGGGCAGAAAGATCCCTCCACCTGGGCGGTGCTGGATAGCAACTCTGCTTCTGACGGTGATATCTGGATCGCGTGGTCGCTGCTGGAGGCGGGACGCTTGTGGAAAGAACCGCGCTATACCGAGATCGGCAAAGCCTTGTTGAAACGCATTGCCAGCGAAGAAGTGGTGACGGTGCCGGGGCTGGGCTCCATGCTGTTACCCGGCAAGATTGGTTTTGCCGACGCCAACACCTGGCGCTTTAATCCGAGCTATCTGCCACCGCAGCTGGCGCAGTATTTCACCCGTTTCGGTGCACCATGGTCCACTCTGCGTGAAACCAACCAGCGACTGCTGTCAGAAACGGCGCCGAAAGGTTTCTCACCGGACTGGGTTCGTTACGAGAAAAACAAAGGCTGGCAACTGAAGGCAGAGAAAACGCTGATCAGCAGTTACGACGCGATTCGCGTCTATCTGTGGGTGGGCATGATGCATGACGGCGACCCGCAGAAAGCACGGCTGCTGGCAAAATTCAAACCGATGGCAACCCTGACAACTAAAAACGGTCTCCCGCCGGAGAAAGTGGACGTCGCCAGCGGCAAAGCGCAGGGCAATGGCCCGGTAGGCTTTTCTGCGGCCTTACTGCCTTTCCTGCAAAACCGCGATGCACAAGCGGTGCAGCGACAGCGCGTAACAGACCATTTCCCCGGCAGCGATGCCTATTACAGCTACGTGCTAACCCTCTTCGGACAAGGGTGGGATCAGCATCGTTATCGCTTCACCGCCAAAGGTGAGTTACTACCTGACTGGGGCCAGGAATGCGCAAGTTCAAATTAAGTTTACTCGGGGTTTCACTCGGCATTGCCCTGATGCCCTTTGCCGACGCCGCGCCGTCGGCGCAACAGCAGTTGCTGGAGCAGGTGCGGCTGGGAGAAGCAACGCACCGTGAAGATCTGGTGCGCCAGTCGCTCTATCGCCTCGAACTGATGGACCCGAATAATCCTGACGTTATTGCCGCTCGCTTTCGTTACCTGCTGCGTCAGGGCGATAACGACGGCGCGCAGAAACAGCTTGATCGACTTTCTCAATTAGCGCCGGGTTCTAATGCCTATAAATCGTCGCAAACCACCATGCTGTTAGCGACGCCGGATGGGCGTCAGTCGTTACAGCAGGCGCGTCTACAGGCGACAACCGGGCATGCCGCAGAGGCGGTTGCCGCCTATGATAAGTTATTCAAGGGCAACCCGCCGGAAGGCGACCTGGAAGTGGAGTACTGGAGCGCGGTGGCAAAAATTCCGGCCCGCCGCAATCAGGCGATTAATCAGCTCAAGGCGATTAACGCCCGCAGTCCGGGCAATAACACATTGCAAAATACGCTGGCACAGCTGTTGTTTGATAACGATCGCCCGGCCGAAGGCTTTGTGGTTCTGGAGCAGATGGCGAAATCCAACACCGGGCGGAATGCCGCGTCCACGATCTGGTACACCCAGATCAAAGATCTGCCGGTCAGCGATGCCAGCGTAAAGGCGCTGCAAAAATACCTCACGGTATTCAGTGAGGGGGACAGCGTGGCTGCGGCACGCAGTAAGCTTAGCGAACAGCAAAAACAGCTTTCCGATCCGACATTCCGCGCGCGTGCGCAGGGGCTGGCGGCAGTCGACGCAGGCCAGGGCGGACGGGCGGTTTCAGAATTACAGCAGGCGGTGAGAGCCAACCAAAACGACAGCGAAGCCGTGGGTGCGCTGGGGCAGGCCTACTCTCAGCGAGGCGATCGCGCCAGCGCCGTTGCGCAGTTTAAGAAAGCGCTGGCGATGGATCCGCAGAGCGGGAGTCGCAGCAAGTGGGAAAGCCTGCTGAAAGTGAACAGTTACTGGCTGGCGATTCAGCAGGGTGATGCCGCGCTCAAAGCCAACAATATTGACCAGGCTGAACGTCTCTATCAACAGGCCAGAAACATCGACAATACCGACAGCTATGCGGTACTGGGGCTGGGCGATGCAGCAATGGCGCGGAAAGATTATCCGGCTGCCGAGCGCTATTACCAGCAGACGCTGCGCATGGACAGCGGTAATACCAATGCCGTACGCGGTCTGGCAAACCTCTATCGCGCGCAGTCGCCGGAGAAAGCCTCCGCGTTTATTGCCACGCTCTCTGCCAGCCAGCGTCGCAGCATTGATGATATTGAACGCGGACTGGAAAACGATCGTCTGGCGCAGCAGGCCGAAACGCTGGAGAACCAGGGCAACTGGGCACAGGCCGCGGAACTGCAACGCCGCCGACTGGCGCTGGATCCGGGGAGCGTCTGGATAACCTATCGTCTGTCACGCGATCTATGGCAGGCCGGGCAGCGTAGTCAGGCTGATGCGCAGATGAGCGCGCTGGCGCGTCAGAAACCCAACGATCCGGAACAGGTGTATGCGTATGGGCTGTACCTGTCCGGCAATGATCAGGATCGGGCGGCGTTGGCGCATATCAACAGCCTGCCGCGCAGTCAGTGGAACAGTAACATTCAGGAACTGGCCGATCGCCTGCAAAGCAACCAGGTGCTGGAAACGGCGAATCGTCTGCGCGACAGCGGCCGGGAAGCCGAGGCTGAAGCGCTGTTACGCCAACAGCCTGCCTCCACCCGTCTCGATTTAACGCTGGCCGACTGGGCGCAGCAGCGCGGGGAATACAATGCGGCGCGAGGTTCATACGACGCCGTGCTGGCGCGCGAACCGGATAACGTCGATGCGATGCTGGGGCTGACAGAAGTGTACATCGCCCAGGGCGACAAGCCTGCCGCGCGAGCGCAACTGGCAAAACTGCCCGCAACGCAGACGCCGTCAATCAACATGCAGCGGCGAATCGCACTGGCACAAATGCAGCTTGGCGATACCGCTGCGGCACAACAGACCTTCAATACGTTGATTCCGCAGGCCAAAGCGCAACCGCCATCAATGGAAAGCGCAATGGTGCTGCGTGACGCCGCGCATTTCCAGGCGCAGAGCGGCGAGCCGCAACAGGCGCTGGATACGTACAAAGATGCGATGGTGGCGTCCGGCATTACGCCAACGCGTCCGCAGGATAATGACACCTTTACCCGTCTGACCCGTAACGATGAAAAAGATGACTGGCTGAAGCGTGGCGTGCGCAGCGATGCGGCGGATTTGTATCGTCAACAGGATCTGAACGTCACGCTGGAGCATGACTACTGGGGATCGAGCGGTACCGGCGGCTATTCTGATCTAAAAGCGCATACCACTATGTTGCATGTGGATGCGCCGTATTCGGACGGTCGTATGTTCTTCCGTACCGATCTGGTCAACATGAATGCAGGTAGCTTCTCGACTGATGACAATGGTCGCTACAAGAATAACTGGGGCACCTGTACGCTGGAAGACTGTAGCGGCAGTCGCAGCCAGTCGGACACGGGGGCGAGCGTCGCTATTGGCTGGAAGAATGACACCTGGAGTTGGGATATCGGCACCACGCCGATGGGCTTCAACGTTGTCGATGTGGTCGGCGGCGTCAGTTACAGCAATGACATTGGGCCGTTGGGTTATACCCTGAACGCGCACCGCCGTCCAATTTCCAGTTCGCTGCTGGCCTTTGGCGGACAGAAAGATGCGCAGAGCCACAACGGCGACAGCAACGACGTCAACACCGGTAAAAAATGGGGTGGCGTTCGTGCCGATGGCGGCGGGATTAGCCTCAGCTACGACAAAGGTGAAGCCAACGGCGTCTGGGCTTCACTCGGCGCCGATCGGTTAACCGGGAAAAATGTCGAGGATAACTGGCGCGTCCGGTGGATGACGGGTTACTACTACAAGATCATCAACGAGAATAATCGCCGTGTCACTGTAGGTCTGAACAATATGATCTGGCACTACGACAAAGACCTGAGCGGTTATTCGCTGGGCCACGGTGGCTACTACAGTCCGCAGGAATACCTGTCCTTCGCGGTGCCGGTAATGTGGCGTCAGCGGACGGAAAACTGGTCCTGGGAACTGGGCGGTTCGGTTTCCTGGTCGCATTCGCGCACCAAAACCATGCCGCGTTATCCGTTGTTGAATCTGATTCCGTCGGATTACCACCAGGAAGCCATCGACCAAACTAACGGTGGTGGAAGCAGCCAGGGCTTTGGTTATACCGCGCGGGCGCTGATTGAGCGTCGAGTGACCTCGAACTGGTTTGTCGGGACCGCGGTGGATATTCAACAGGCAAAAGACTACGCGCCTAGCCATTTACTGCTGTATGTTCGTTATTCCGCCGCAGGCTGGCAGGGCGATATGGATTTACCGCCGCAGCCGCTGGTGCCTTACGCGGACTGGTAATCAGAAAAATCCTTTTCAGACACAGCCTCTCTCAATGCCGCCGCGATCGGGTATACTCGGGCGGCAATCTGGGATATCCGGGGGAGACAATATTGCGCGTCAGTCGCTCGTTAACAATTAAGCAGATGGCAATGGTGGCTGCCGTTGTCATGGTGTTTGTGTTTCTGTTTTGTACCGTTTTGCTGTTTCATCTGGTGCAGCAGAACCGCTACAACACGGCGACGCAACTGGAAAGTATTGCCCGTTCGGTACGTGAACCGCTGTCTGCCTCAATTTTAAAAGCCGATATTCCCGGAGCCGAAGCGATTCTTGCCAGTATCAAACCGGCGGGGGTGGTGCAACGGGCCGATGTGGTGCTACCGAATCAGTTTCAGGCGCTGCGCATGAGCTTTATCCCTGAACGGCCCGTTCCGGTCATGATAACCCGACTCTTCGAACTGCCGGTGCAGATCTCGCTGCCTGTCTATTCACTTGAACGTCCTGCAAATCCGCAACCGCTGGCATATCTGGTGCTCCAGGCCGACTCATTCCGCATGTATAAGTTTGTGATGAGCACGCTGTCTACGTTAGTGACCATTTACTTACTTTTATCCCTGATGCTAACAGTCGCCATTAGCTGGTGCGTGAATCGCCTGATTTTGCACCCGCTGCGCAAAATTGCCCGCGAGCTGAATAACATTCCGCAACAGGATTTGATTGGACATCAGCTGGCGTTGCCGCGTCTGCATCATGACGATGAGATTGGTCTGCTGGTGCGCAGCTACAACCTCAATCAACAACTGGTCCAGCGCCACAGCGAAGAGCAGACGGATAACGCGATGCGTTTTCCGGTCTCTGACCTGCCGAACAAAGCGTTCCTGATGGGGCTGCTCGAGCAGGTCGTGTCGCGTCAGCACACCACGGCGCTGATGATTGTCACCTGTGAAACGCTGCGCGATACGGCGGGCGTGCTGAAAGAGGCGCAGCGGGAAATTCTGCTGCTGACGCTGGTGGAGAAACTGAAATCGGTGCTGTCACCGAGAATGGTGCTCGCGCAGATCAGCGGTTACGATTTTGCCATTATCGCTCACGGCGTCAAAGAGCCGTGGCACGCGATCACATTATGTCAGCAAGTACTCACTATCATCAATGAGCGATTGCCGGTGCAGGGGATCCAACTTCGCCCAAGCTGCTGCATTGGCGTGGCGATGTATTACGGCGATCTCAGCGCCGAACAGCTCTATGGGCGCGCGGTATCCGCAGCGTTTACCGCCCGGCGCAAGGGCAAAAATCAGATTCAGTTCTTCGATCCTGAGCAGATGGCAATCGCCCAGAAACGGCTGACCGAGGAGAGCGATATTCTCACCGCGCTGGACAATCACCGCTTTGCCCTCTGGTTGCAGCCTCAGGTGGAGATGAGCAGCGGCAACGTGGTCAGCGCCGAAGCGTTGCTGCGTATGCAGCAGCCGGACGGGAGCTGGGAATTGCCGGAAGGGTTGATTGAGCGGATTGAGTCCTGCGGCCTGATGGTCACCGTGGGCCACTGGGTGTTGGAAGAGTCTTGTCGTCAGCTCGCAGCCTGGCAGGAACGGGGGATCACGCTGCCGCTGTCGGTCAATCTGTCAGCACTCCAGTTGATGCACCCGAATATGGTGTCAGACATGCTGGAACTGTTAAATCGTTATCGTATCCAGCCGGGTACGCTCATTCTGGAAGTGACGGAGAGTCGGCGGATCGACGACCCGCATGCCGCCGTGGCGATACTGCGTCCGTTGCGTAACGCCGGCGTGCGTATCGCGCTGGACGATTTTGGCATGGGCTACGCGGGGCTGCGCCAGCTCCAGCACATGAAATCCCTGCCCATCGACGTGCTGAAAATCGACAAAATGTTTGTCGATGGCCTGCCGGAAGATAACAGCATGGTCTCGGCGATTATCCTGCTGGCGCGCAGTCTGAATTTGCAGATGGTGGCGGAAGGCGTCGAGACCGAAGCGCAGCGTGAATGGCTGGCGCAGGCGGGGGTTGAAATCGCTCAGGGCTTCCTTTATGCCCGTGCGGTACCCGCTGAAACCTTCGAAGAACGTTATCTGAAGCACAATTGATGTGATTACAATACTTTAAAAAGGTCCGACTTGTGCGAGCCAGCTCAAGGTTTTTAACATTTTTGTTTCATTTATGATCCTGGTGCATTTCTGTGATGTTGTCTGGGTGTTATTTTAAGGCCGCAGGTTAACCAAAACCTTATAAGACCTGTGGTTTTTACTTCAAGGACACCCTATGAAAATCTCTCTGTTTAAAAGCCTCTACTTTCAGGTCCTGACAGCAATTGCCATTGGTATTCTCCTTGGCCATTACTACCCTGAATTAGGCGCACAAATGAAACCGCTTGGCGACGCGTTCGTTAAGCTGATCAAGATGGTCATCGCACCGGTTATCTTCTGTACTGTCGTGACTGGCATTGCAGGCATGGAAAGTATGAAAGCGGTGGGCCGTACAGGTGCAGTTGCGCTGCTTTACTTTGAGATTGTCAGTACGATTGCGCTGATCATTGGTCTCATCATCGTTAACGTGGTGCAGCCCGGTGCCGGGATGAACGTTGATCCGGCAACGCTGGATGCAAAAGCGGTAGCGATTTACGCCGAACAGGCAAAAGACCAGGGAATCGTAGGCTTCCTGATGGATATTATCCCGGGCAGCGTCATTGGCGCCTTTGCCAGCGGTAACATCTTGCAGGTTCTGCTGTTTGCGGTGATGTTTGGGTTTGCCCTGCATCGTCTGGGCAGCAAAGGCCAACTGATTTTCAACGTCATTGAAAGCTTCTCGCAGGTTATTTTCGGCATCATCAACATGATCATGCGTCTGGCGCCAATCGGGGCGTTCGGGGCGATGGCGTTTACCATCGGTAAATATGGCGTGGGTACGCTGGTGCAGTTGGGGCAACTGATTGTTTGCTTCTACATCACCTGTATCCTGTTTGTGGTTGTTGTGCTGGGTTCGATCGCCCGTGCAACAGGCTTCAGCATCTTTAAGTTTATCCGCTATATTCGTGAAGAACTGCTGATCGTGTTGGGAACGTCCTCTTCCGAGTCTGCGTTACCGCGTATGCTCGACAAGATGGAAAAGCTTGGCTGTCGCAAGTCGGTTGTGGGGCTGGTGATTCCCACCGGCTATTCGTTTAACCTTGATGGAACCTCGATATACCTGACGATGGCGGCGGTGTTTATCGCCCAGGCCACCAACAGTCATATGGATATCTTCCATCAGATTACGCTGCTGGTGGTACTGCTGCTCTCCTCGAAAGGGGCGGCGGGCGTGACCGGAAGTGGCTTTATCGTGCTGGCGGCCACTATCTCTGCGGTTGGCCATCTGCCGGTGGCCGGTCTGGCGCTTATCCTCGGTATCGACCGTTTCATGTCTGAAGCCCGTGCGCTGACCAACCTGGTCGGTAACGGCGTGGCAACGGTCGTGGTCGCGAAGTGGGTGAAGGAACTGGACCACAAGAAGCTTGATGATGTGCTGAATAATCGTGCACCTGAAGGCAAAACGCACGAAATATCCTCTTAATTTCGATACTTATGACCGCAGTCCCTTGTGGGGCTGCGGGCTCCTGCGCATAATTGACCCCTGGGCCCGAATCCTTCAACATGGAGGTATCGGGTTTATTTCACTTCTTCCGTGACATTTTCATGTTCTTGCGGTCTAACACGAAGTGTTTTTAACGTCATATTCAGACAAGCCTAACTGGGGTTGTCTTTTTATTACCAGGATTGTTGATCAGGGGTTTACATGCAGGGCACAAAAATTCGACTTTTAGCGGGCGGTTTGCTGATGATGGCCACTGCTGGCTATGTGCAGGCAGATGCGCTCCAGCCTGACCCAGCATGGCAACAGGGGACGCTGGCGAATGGTTTACAGTGGCAAGTGTTAGCCACCCCGCAGCGCCCCAGCGACCGTATCGAGGTCCGCCTGCAGGTAAATACCGGTTCGCTCGCCGAAAGTACTCAACAGAGCGGTTTCAGTCATCTTATTCCCCGTATTGCGTTAACCCAAAGTGGCGGCCTTGATGCCGCGCAGGCACGTTCACTGTGGCAGCAGGGTTTTGACCCTAAACGTCCGATGCCGCCCGTCACCGTCTCTTACGACTCCACACAGTACAATCTCAGCCTGCCCAATAACCGCAGCGACCTGCTGAAAGAGTCGCTGAACTATCTGGCGAACACGATGGGCAAACTGACGATCACCCCCGACGTCGTCAATCATGCGCTAAACACAGAAGACATGGTCACCACGCTGCCCGTCGATACGAAAGACGGCTGGTGGCGCTATCGTCTGAAAGGGTCGGCGCTGTTGGGTCACGATCCTGCCGAGCCGGTAAAAATGCCGGTGGACGCGGAGAAAGTGCATGAGTTCTACCAGAAGTGGTACACCCCAGACGCGATGACGCTGATTGTTGTCGGCAACGTTGATGCGCGGTCGGTGGCCGAGCAAATCAACAAAACCTTTGGTGAACTGAAAGGGAAACGTGAAACCCCTGCGCCGGTGCCGACGCTCTCGCCGTTGCGTGCGGAGGCGGTGAGCATTATGACCGACGCGGTGCGCCAGGATCGTCTCTCTGTCATGTGGGATACGCCGTGGCAGCCGATTCGCGAGTCTGCCGCGCTGTTGCGCTACTGGCGCGCGGATTTAGCGCGTGAGGCGCTGTTCTGGCACGTCCAGCAGGCGCTGAGTAAGAACAACGCGAAAGATATCGGCCTCGGCTTTGACTGCCGCGTGCTGTTCCTGCGCGCGCAGTGCGCAATCAACATCGAATCGCCAAACGACAAGATTTCCGCCAATCTGAGCACCGTGGCGCGTGAACTGGCGAAGGTACGTGATAACGGCCTGCCGGAAGAAGAGTTCAACGCCCTGGTGGCGCAAAAGAATCTGGAGCTGCAGAAACTGTTTGCGACCTACGCTCGTACCGATACCGATATTCTCATCAGTCAGCGTCTGCGCTCGCTGCAAAATCAGGTCGTAGATATCGCGCCTGAACAGTACCAGCGTTTGCGTCAGGACTTCCTGAACAGCCTGACCGTTGAGATGTTGAATCAGGATCTGCGTCAGCAGTTGTCGCAGGATATGGCGCTGATTCTGCTACAGCCGAAAGGCGAACCGGAATTCAACATGAAAGAGTTGCAGGCGACGTGGGATCAAATCATGGCGCCGGTGACTGCCGCGGCGACACCGGCAGAAACGGACGATGCGCATCCGGAAGTGACAGATATTCCGGCTGCACGGTAGGGGTGGATTGCCTGATGGTGCTGCGCTTATCCGGCCTGGAAGAACGCGTTTCCCGGGCCGGATAAGGCGTTTACGCCGCGCCTGCGGCGTTGGTCTTACTGCGGCATGGCGTCGCGTGGGATAATCGCCCCGCGATGCTGAATAACGGTGCTGGCGGTCAGGTGGCCTCGTTTGGCAGCGTTAACTGCATCGCCGCCGGTCAGGCGAACGGCCAGATATCCGGCGCTGAACGAGTCGCCAGCGGCGGTGGTATCGATCACTTTTTCTTTCGGCAGTTTCACCGCAGGAACGTCGATCGGTACGTTACCGTCGACAGACACCAGGCACGAATCCGCACCGCGTTTCACCACCACTTCCTGCACACCCGCGGCATGCGTCCGGGCGATCACCTCTTCAACCGGCTTCACGCCCCAGAGCAAATCTTCGTCGTCCAGCGTCAGGAAGGCAATATCAGTGCATTCCAGCATCTTCTGATACACCTGCCGGGTCTCTTCTTTGCTGGCCCACAGGCGCGGACGATAGTTGTTGTCGAAAATCACTTTCCCGCCGTTGGCGCGGCATTCTCGCAGCAGCGACAGCAGTTTGTCGCGGCTGGATGGGCTCAGGATCGCGAGGCTGATACCGCTCAGGTAGAGATAATCAAAGGTCGCCAGCTCTTCGCAGATAGCCGCTGACTGTTCGCTCTCCAGCCAGAATTTCGCTGCTGCTTCGTTGCGCCAGTAATAGAACGTCCGCTCACCGGTGCTGTCAGTCTCGATGTAGTAGAGGCCAGGCAGACGGTTTTCCATGCGCTGCGTCAGCGAGGTATCCACGTTTTCGCCTTGCCATGACTCGAGCATCTGCTGGCTGAAACTGTCCGTGCCCAGCGCCGTGACGTAGTGCACGGAGAGCGCCGCAGCATCAACCTGACGGGCAATGTAAACGGAGGTATTCAATGTGTCGCCACCGAATCCGCGCTGAACATCTGCGCCTTTCTGTGACAGCTCAATCATGCATTCGCCAATCACGGCAATCTTTTTGGACATAGTCGTGAACCTGCTTAAAAAAAGTTAGCGTTAGTGTGCGCTGTGGGTGTTAGGTGGTCAATCATATTAAAACAACGTTCCAAAATTTTTTTTGAGCCAGTCCGTATTCTGCATTGATTTTTACAAAACCGTTTTCGATTTTGCGCGAGGCTGAACATAAAGTTCTCCGTCCGAAGGCCGATAACCTTTGACGAGTCGGGGCAGTAACACACTTAATCACGGGACATCTGAGATGATAAACCAGGTTATCCAGCAGCGAAGCAATTCCGAGGCGAGCGTTGAAAGCTTGCAGGATCGGCGCTTTTGGCTGCAGTGCGAGCGTGCTTACACTTATCAGCCGATTTACCGGACCGACGGACGCCTGTTAGCCGTTGAGCTGTTGACGGTGGTGACGCATCCGGACAATCCAACCCAACGTATCGCGCCTGACCGTTATTTTGCCGGGGTGGCGGTGCGCCATCGCATTGATATCGTCAAAGAACAACTTCAGCTACTGGAGCAGAAGACCGACTTTTTCCAGCGTCATGAATTGCTGGCCTCTGTGAATGTCGATGGCCCGACGCTCCTCGCCATGCGCCAGCAACCCAACATGGTGCAGATGATTGAGCGGATGCCGTGGCTGCGTTTTGAGCTGGTCGAACATATCCATCTGCCAAAAGAATCCTCGTTTGCCAGCATGT
Source organism: Citrobacter sp. CFNIH10 (assembly GCF_002934585.1). NCBI lineage: Bacteria > Pseudomonadati > Pseudomonadota > Gammaproteobacteria > Enterobacterales > Enterobacteriaceae > Citrobacter > Citrobacter sp. CFNIH10. Next base: position 1,047,700 of record NZ_CP026216.1, on the reverse strand, counting down.
GCGAATTTGGTCCGCTGTGGCTGGATGATTTCGGCACCGGGATGGCGAATTTCTCTGCGCTGAATGAAGTCCGTTATGACTACATTAAAGTCGCGCGCGAACTGTTCGTGATGCTTCGCCAGACGCCAGAGGGGCGCAATCTCTTCACCATGCTGCTGCAACTGATGAACCGCTATTGCCGCGGCGTGATCGTTGAAGGGGTGGAAACGCTGGAAGAGTGGCGCGACGTACAACGTTCTCCCGCCTTTGCCGCACAGGGCTATTTTCTGTCGCGCCCGGTCCCGTTCGCCTGCCTCGATGAGGTCATTCTGTCACTGTAAAAAACGGCAGTTTCCGCTAACTCCGTCTGGCTGGACTATCTTTAGGACAGGCAAGGAAAGACGTGAGGATGCTAACTATGACCAAAGCCGGAAAAATAACTGCAGTGATCACAGGGACTTTCTTGTTGTTGATCGTGGTCGTTATCGTGTTGATAGCGACATTTGACTGGAACCGCCTCAAACCGACCATCAACCAGAAAGTCTCTACCGAACTTAACCGACCGTTCGCTATTCGCGGTGATTTAGGCGTTGTCTGGGAACGCCAGAAGCAGGAGACCGGCTGGCGCAGTTGGGTGCCGTGGCCGCACGTACATGCTGAAGATATTATCCTCGGCAATCCCCCCGACATTCCTGAAGTGACGATGGTGCACCTTCCCCGCGTCGACGCGACGCTCGCCCCGCTGGCGCTGTTAAGCAAAACCGTCTGGCTGCCGTGGATCAAGCTGGTGAAACCCGATGCGCGGCTGATTCGCCTGTCCGAGAAAAACAATAACTGGACCTTCGACCTCGCGAATAGCGAAAACAAAGACCCGAATGCGCAGCCGTCTGACTGGTCCTTCCGGCTGGACACGATTCTCTTCGATCAGGGGCGGATCGCTATCGACGATAAGGTCAGTAAAGCTGATATTGAGATCCTGGTCGATCCGCTGGGTAAACCGTTGCCGTTCAGTGAAGTCACGGGAAATAAAGCGAAAGGCGATAACGCGAAGGTTGAAGACTACGTATTTGGTCTGAAGGCGCAGGGGCGATACAACGGCGAACCGCTCACCGGAACGGGAAAAATGGGCGGCATGCTGGCGCTGCGTAGCGAAGGGGCAGCGTTTCCGGTACAGGCCGATTTCCGTTCCGGCAATACCCGGGTGGCGCTGGTGGGCGTGGTTAAGGACCCAATGAAGATGGGCGGCGTCGATCTGCAACTGAAATTCTCCGGGGATTCCCTGGGTGAGCTGTACGATCTGACGGGAGTGCTGCTGCCGGATACGCCGCCGTTCGAAACGGACGGTCGGCTGGTGGCGAAAATCGATACCAACGCATCATCGGTGTTTGACTACCGGGGGTTCAATGGGCGGATCGGCGACAGCGATATTCACGGCTCGCTGACCTATACGACAGGGAAACCGCGTCCGAAGCTGGAAGGAGAGGTGGAATCGCGCCAGCTCAGGCTGGCGGATTTAGGACCGCTGATCGGCGTCGATTCCGGTAAAGGCACAGAAAAAGCGCAGCGTTCGGAACAGAAAAAGGGCGAGAAGAGCGTACAACCCGCGGACAAAGTACTGCCTTATGACCGCTTCGAAACGGACAAATGGAACGTGATGGATGCCGATGTGCGCTTTAAAGGGCGGCGTATTGAACATGGCAGCAGCCTGCCTGTCAGCGATCTCTCGACCCACATTCTTCTGCAGAATGCCGATCTGCGTCTGCAACCGTTGAAGTTTGGTCTGGCGGGCGGCAGCATCAATGCGAATATCCATCTGGAAGGGGATAAAAAGCCAATGCAGGGGCGTGCGGATATTCAGGCGCGGCGTTTAAAACTGAAAGAACTGATGCCGGACGTTGAACTGATGCAGAAAACGCTGGGGGAGATGAGCGGTGACGCCGAATTTCGCGGGACCGGGAATTCCGTGGCGGCGCTGCTGGGTAACAGCAACGGCAACCTGAAACTGCTGATGAACGACGGACTGATTAGCCGCAACCTGATGGAGATTGTCGGTCTGAACGTCGGGAACTTCATCGTCGGGCAGATCTTTGGCGATGACGAAGTGCGGGTTAACTGCGCGGCGGCGAATCTGGATATCGTAAACGGCGTGGCGCGCCCACAAATTTTCGCGTTCGACACTGAAAACGCGCTGATCAACGTCACCGGGACGGCGAGCTTTGCCTCCGAACAGCTGGATTTGACCATCGACCCGGAGAGCAAAGGCATCCGCATTATTACCTTGCGTTCGCCGTTGTATGTGCGCGGAACGTTTAAGAACCCTCAGGCGGGGGTAAAGGCCGGGCCGTTGATTGCGCGTGGCGCGGTAGCCGCGGCGCTGGCGACGTTAGTGACGCCTGCCGCCGCGCTGCTGGCGCTGATTTCACCGTCAGAAGGTGACGCCAACCAGTGCCGGACGATATTGTCGCAGTTGAAGAAGTGATGCGCAGTGCCGGGTAAGGCGTCGCCTCTACCCGGCATGTAAAGATTACAGCGACTGATGACGCGTTTCGTGAGTTAACAGCAGCGCGATCAGGGTTAATGCCGCCATCGATGCCAGGTAGGTTCCTACGGCGGCAAGACCATAATTGGACTGCAACCACGCGGCGATATACGGTGCGACGGATGCCCCGAGAATCGAAGAGACGTTATAGGAGAACGATGCGCCGGTGTAACGCACTTCCGTCGGGAACAGCTCAGGCAACAGTGCGCCCATCGGCCCGAACGTCAGCCCCATCAGGCTCAGCCCAAGCAGCAGGAAGGCGAAGACCAGCGCCGGATTGCCGGATCCCAGCAGCGGTTTAAAGGCGAACAGCGCGAACAGGATAATCATTGTGGTGATGATGACCATGCTCTTGCGGCGACCAAACGCGTCTGCGAGCAGACCGGCGACCGGCACCATCACGCCAAAGCCAATCACCGCCATCATCAGCATCCACAACACGTCGTTACGCGGCAGGCCCAGACCGACCGGCGCAGCGGCGGTACTGAACGTCATCGAATACACGGTCATGATATAGAACAGCGTATAGGTCGCCAGCATGATGAACGTGCCGAGGATGGTCACGCGAACGTGTTTAGTCAGCAACGTACCCAGCGGGATTTTCACCTGTTTTTTCGCGGCGGCCACTTTAGCGAAAACCGGCGTCTCATGCAGGGAAACGCGGACGTACAGGCCGATAATCACCAGCACCGCTGAGAAGATAAACGGAACACGCCAGCCCCAGCTCATGAACTGCTCATCCGTCAGCAGCCAGGAGAGCAGCAGGAAGGTGCCGTTAGCAAAGAAAAAGCCAATCGGTGCGCCCAACTGCGGGAACGAGCCATACAGCGCGCGCTTACGCGGCGGGGCGTTCTCTGTCGCCAGCAGCGCCGCGCCGCCCCATTCACCACCCAGTCCCAGGCCCTGCCCAAAACGAGCCAGCGCCAGCAGCAGCGGGGCGAAAATGCCAATGGTGGCATAGCCTGGCAGCAGGCCGATGATCACCGTTGAGATCCCCATTGTCAGCAAAGACGCCACCAGCGTCACTTTACGTCCTACCCGATCGCCAAAGTGGCCGAAGAGCGCGGAACCAATTGGACGCGCGACAAAGGCGATGGCAAACGTGGCGAGCGACTGTAGCGTTGCCGCTGTCGGGTCGCCCTGCGGGAAGAAGATGTGCGGGAAGACAATCACGGCGGCGGTCGCATAAATATAGAAGTCGAAGAACTCAATGGCGGTGCCAATGAGCGAGGCGACGACGACCTTATTGCGCGAATTGACCGGAGTATGTTCCTGTTCGTTATCGAGTGTGGTGGCGGTTGCTTGCATAGTATTTTCTTATTTTTTGGCGAACGAACGGCCATATTACGCACAGCAAAAGCGACATTTCAATCTGTAACAATCGCTCGATATGGTTAAAAATCAGGCAAAAAGCGGATAATGTTTGCGCCTGCGATTTCTCGTCCATGAAATGCTTCACATAATTTCAAAATGAGTGGATAAAACTGGTTTTTGGTTAAATAAAAGTTAAGGACTGGATTTATGTGCTAAATGAACGGAGCGAGGCGGAAGTAAGTGCCTGAACATATTGCCGGATGGCGACGTAAGACACTTATCTGGCCTGGGTAGCGGGTGAAGGGGAGGCCGGATAAGCACAGCGCCATCCGGCATAATACCGCGCATCAACGGTGCGTTTTGCCCGGCATGCGCGGGTCGTCTTTGTATTCGGCGGTTGCAATCCACGCCGCGCAGAACAGCGTCAGACGTGCGAAAAAGTAGAAGAACGCCATCAGTCCCAGTACGGAACCAAACGCCGCGCCGGAAGGGGATTTCACCAGCGCCGGCAACGTCCAGGTCATGATGATTTTAATGACTTCAAAGCCAATCGCCGCAATCAGCGTGCCGCGAATCAATGCCTTTTTACGTGGACGATGACGCGGCAGACGCCAGAAAATCCAGAAGAACAACAGGTAGTTGGCAAAAATGGAGATCGCCAGGCCAATCAACCGCCAGGTGGGCTTTAGCCACTCGATGCTGTCGAGATAGAGGGCGGAGATAATCATCTGTTGCGCCGAACCGGCGACGGAAGTGATCGACAGCGTCACAATCAGTGCAATCAACAGGCCAATCAGTGAGATGAAATCGCGCAGGTATTTGATCCAGATTTTTTCCTGATCCTGCGGCGTGCGCTCCCAGACGTCCCGCGACTGGGCGCGGATCGCCTCGCGCAGGTTGCCCATCCAGTTAATCCCGGAGTAGAGGGCGATCCCTAACCCGACCAGACCAACGGTGGTACGCTGCTGTACCGCCGTATTGATGGTGCTTTTCAGCGTAGCGGCAAGCGTCGGGTCGCTGACGTTCATCAGGATTTTATTGAAGATGTCCTGTAACAGCGTGGGATGCGAGGCAAGAATAAAGCCTGCGGCGGCAAACGACACCATCAGGATGGGGATCATCGACAAAAACGAGAAGTAGGTAATGGCCGCGCCGAACTGGTTCCCTAACCGATCGTTAAAGCGTTCAGCCGCGCGGAGCAGATGCGCAATCACCGGAATGCGCTGGATTTTTTCGACGGTGGTGGTCACCGTTTTCAGCGTCTCGCTGGCGGTGCTTTTCTTCTCGTGCTCGGCGTCCCCGGTCGTGTCGATTTTGCGTACCGGGTCGTGTTCAAGTTCCTGAGTGGGGCGTTTTACGTCGTTATCCTGCATCATCAGGTCAGGCGTCCTTTTTTTGTTAATTCTCTGGACAGTATAGCGTCTCAGTCCACGTAGTCCTTCATTACCCCGGTCAGCCACTCCATAAACAGGTGCACACGGCGTGAAAGATTACGCCGGTGTGGGTAAAGCAGCGATACCGGCATCGGCAAGGCGCGGTATTGCGGCAGCACCTCAACGAGCGTGCCATTGCGTAACGCCTCACGAACCCCGACGCGCGGAACCTGAATAATTCCCAGCCCAGCCAGACAGGCGGCGTGATAGGTTTCGGTGCTGTTAACCGTTAGCGTACCGCCGGTTTTTATCCACTGTGTCCCGCTGCTGGTGGCGATTTCAAAGCCTGGCGGTCGTGTTCCCAGATTTTGCGAGTAATGTACTACCGCATGGGAGGCGAGGTCTTCAAGGCTTTCCGGATAGCCAAAACGCGTCAGGTACTGTTGGCTGGCGCAGTTGATCACGGTAAGCTTGCCCAGCGGACGCGCGATCAGTCCCGAGTCTTTCAGCGTGCCGACGCGCACCACGCAGTCAAAACCTTCGCGGATCAAATCCACCAGTCGGTCACTGCTGCTGAGCTCCAGTTCAATCCCAGGGTACTGCTGCAAAAAGGCGGGCAGGCGGGGGATCACCAGATTTCGCGCGACGCCAACCGGCATATCGACTCGTAGCTTACCGCTGATGCTGGTGGGATCGTGCTGAAACAGACCGTCCAGTTCATCCAGATTGCTCAACAGATCTTTCGCCCGTTCGTAATAGACCATGCCGTCCTGCGTCAGTTGTACCCGCCGCGTGGTGCGGTGTAAAAGCTGGGTGCCAAGATGGTTTTCCAGCGCCTGAATCTGGCGCGATACGCTACCTTTCGGGAGTCCGAGCGTGTCGGCTGCGCGAGAAAAACTCTCCAGCTCTGCGACACGAATGAATAACTGCATTGCATGAATTTTATCCATCCTGTAGCCCTATTGTTGTTCCAGATGAAACAGTCATGCGCAATTAGCGACATTTATTGTTTTTCTATCACCTAATAAGCTTTACCTCAATCCACACAACAGCTGAAATGAGGTTTCTTATGACGCAACGTATCGCATTGGTGACCGGCGGGAGCCGCGGGCTGGGTAAAAATGCCGCGCTTAAGCTGGCGGACAAAGGAACGGATATTCTCTTTACTTACCACAGTCAACAGCAGGCGGCGCGGGATGTCGTCGCTGAAATTGAGCAAAAAGGCAGGAAAGCGGCGGCAATTCAATTGAATGTCGGTGATAGTGCCAGTTTTGCAGCTTTTGCCTCTGAGGTGAAAACGCAGTTGCAAACGCACTGGAACAGAGAGACGTTTGATTATTTAGTGAACAATGCCGGGATCGGGCTATACGCGCCGTATGCTGATACCTCAGAAGAGATGTTTGACGAACTGATGCGCATCCATTTTAAAGGTCCGTTTTTCCTGACGCAGCACCTGTTGCCGTTGATTAACGAGGGCGGACGTATTCTTAATGTTTCAACCGGGCTGGCGCGTTTTGCCCTGCCGGGGTATGCCGCCTACGCGTCAATGAAAGGGGCGATGGAAGTGCTGACGCGCTACCAGGCGAAAGAACTGGGTGCGCGTGGGATCTCGGTGAATGCCATTGCGCCCGGCGCCATTGAGACCGATTTTGGCGGTGGCCATCTGCGGGATAATAAAGAACTGAATGCGTATGTGGCTTCGCAGACGGCGCTGGGCCGCGCCGGTTTGCCCGATGATATTGGCGATGCGATTGCGGCGTTACTCAGCGACGAACTGGCATGGATGACGGCGCAGCGTATTGAAGTCTCGGGCGGGATGTTCCTGTAAGCTGAATTCAGCGAGCCTTTACGTGCGATGAATGATCATGAAATGCGAATTTTAATTCTGTAACATAATTTCGCGCAGGCGATAATTTCTTTTCTCCTGCGCGTTCGTTATTCTCACTGAGATTTAATTTTCAATTAAGATAATGGGGGGGTAAAATATAAGGAATTCCTTAAGTCATTGCCCGTTTTTTATCCCCGGATGTAATTCTCGTGTTTCAGCTGTAAAAAAATGTTTTTTTACTTCTCTCCCGACGTGATATCTGTAAAATGGCCCCCCGCCAAATGGCGAATGTTTATTTTACCCATCGGGTAATACCCTTCCCCTCCTTAATGTTATTATCGGAAACGGTGGAGAGAGTAATGCAAATCATCATGTTTGACAGGCAGTCAATATTTATTTATGGAATGAAAATCAGTTTACAGCAACGAATTCCAGGAGTGAGTATTCAGGGTGTCAGTCAGGCCGATGAACTCTGGTATAAACTGGAAGAAAACCCGGAAGCCCTGCTCATGCTGGATGGCGATCTTGACGGTGAGTTTTGCCGTTGGATCCTGCAAAAAACGGTGCAACAGTTCCCCCTCGTCAAAACTTTAATTATCGCGACGGACTGCGCGAAAAAAGGATTACAGGAACTGACGCAATATAATGTGCTCGCGATTATTTCCCGCGATTCTGAACCGGAAAAATTTGTACTGGCGATCAATAGCGTTGCGATGGGGATGATGTTTTTACCTGGCGAATGGCTAACGACTCCGGCTGCGGAATATCGTGATATTCATGCATTAAGCGCCCGGCAGAGGGAAATTTTGACGATGCTGGCATCAGGCGAGTCAAATAAGGAAATTGGCCGGGCGTTAAATATCAGTACCGGAACGGTGAAAGCGCATCTTGAATCACTCTACCGCCGACTGGATGTTAAAAATCGCACCCAGGCGGCGATGCTGTTGGTTCAGCCTTAATACCCTGCAGTGATATTACGACCGGGATCCTGCGGTCGTAATATATTCCTGTTTTAATAACCCCAGCAGCCAGTCATTCTGCCAGCGCTGTTGTAGCCAGTAACTCTCCCTGAGCGTCCCTTCCAGTATAAATCCCACTTTCTCCAGCACATGCCGGGAAGCCTGATTACCTTCAGTGACACAAGCGGTCAGACGGCGCAGACCGCCGGTGGTAAATGCGTAATCGCAAACGGCGCGTAGTGATTCTGTCCCGTATCCCTTTCCCTGCGCGCCGGGCGTCAACAAGAACCCGACCTCAGCACAGACTTCCCCTCGATGAATATAGCCCGTCACCCCGAGCGGCTTGTGGCTTTCGTTATCGCACAGGAGCAAACACAGCCAGTGAGAGTCTCCTGGACACCATGTCGGTAAGCGAGAATCGAACGCTTCCCGAATGTCGCGCTCACTTCGCGCGTCGGCCACATGACGCATCACGTCCGGATCCTGCTGCAGCGCGAGAAAAAAGGGCCAGTCGGCAGAGGTTATCGGGCGACAGGTCAGGCGGGCTGTTTTCAGTATGGGCACAGGGCTATCTCCTGGGATATTTCTCAATGTTCACGTAGCGGTCACTGTATTAATTATTGAACTTGTTATATCTATAAAAACTAATAATTAAAACAAAGAACTAAAGCAAAATTAATGGTCTCCGTATGGGGGCGCTTTTAGCGAAGGAAGAGAATGACGATTAGCGTTTTGACGACACGCACCACCTTTGAACACTGTCTGGGGATTATCCGCCAGGCCTCGGTGGAGATCCTGCTGATGCTGGGGGTGCATGCCTCTGACGGTAAAGATCCGCGATGGTTTCTGGAACACCTGGATCAGGCCCGGCTGAACTTGGGCGGCTGGAGCCAGGTCGCCCGGCGTTTGCATCTCAACGACGCGCAACTGAGCCAGTTCACGCTGCAACTGCGCCATCTCCAGCAGTGCGTACCGCAATATGACAGCGGGCAGGAGGTCAGTGAGAACCAACTGATTGCCGCCCTGCGCGTGGTCAGGTCGCTGGAATTGCTGCGCCATCATCAATCGTTACTCAATTTTAAAACGGACATTGAAGAGGCCGACCACAGTCAGCAAGTACGCGCAGAACGGCAGTTACGCACGATTGAGTTAACCCTGACTGCGCTTATCTCGCAGATGTGGCCGGATAAAACGCAGCTCAATAATTACCTCAAAGACAACTTTGGCGCGGATAAGCTCAGACGCTGGATTAAGCTGGGTGAACGCCAGGATCCGCTGAATGGGATGCGTTTTAGCGAGCTGGCGCTGATGATTGTCGATAAAAAGACCTTCACCCGCCACTATTCCGGCATCTTTAACGATGCGTCAGTGCTGAACCTGTTTGTTGAACCGCGCCTGACGCTGCGGGTGTTTCTCGATGACTGTCGCCAGGCACGAAACACGGTGCTGGCCGGGGAGCCGCTGTCTTCGGCACAGTTGACGTTACTCTCCTGCCAGTTTCAGCATATTGTCCGTCCTGTCCAGCGGGCCTATGAGCAAGGGCGCGCCCGCATTAATCCGGCGGCGTTAATGATTGTGGAAGAGGGGCAACTGGCGCAGTTTTGGGAGGAGGCGCGGAAAAAGGATCGTCAGGCGGGAGGCGATACCGAGGAAATTGGCGAATCCATTGAACCCCTGCGCAAGCGTTCGCTGCGCACGGCGGAAGAACGTGAACAACTGATCACTGGCGTGCTCTGGGGCGCGGTGGGGCTCATGGTGATCGCCATCCTGGGCGGTGGAGCGTGGTTAGTGAGTTCGCAACCGCCCGCGCCCGCGCCGAACATCAAGATCACCCAGGCAGAGCCCAAGCGCGAATTGCCTTCCGCACGCGAAATGGTGACACAGATGGGGATCACCTGGGATGTGTTTAACATGCGTGCGGCGATCGATCGCAATGACACCCGGGTCACCGCGCTTTTTTTGCAAGGCGGTATGAACTGGCAGGTCTCGTGGACCGAAACGGCGTTTGCCCGCAACAATACCGATGTCCTCGAGTTACTGTTGCGCTACCCCTCGCAGATGGATGAAAGCAAACCGTGTCGACGCTTTATCAATACGTTGGGTCACGCCATGTCCGGTGGTGCGCCGCTGACGGGCGAACACAAAGCTTATCTGAAGCGTTTCTGCACAGTGCCTGCGGTGATAGCGCGACAGCAGCATGATACCGGGCAGGCAGAGCGGCGTTTCCGCGCCGATCCCAGCGCGGATAACGAGAAATGGCTGAAGATTCAGCGCGCCATTTTTGACGTGATAGAGTAACCGTTATGGTTCTCCATACAGCCCAATCAGGCGCCGTGCGACGCCGTTGGTCCAGCCAAAGCCATCCTGCAACGGATATTCGCCGCCGCCCCCTTCGCGCGGGGTGCCGCTGGCGATATGGTATTTCTCAATAAGCTTATGATGTTGCTGATAAAACTGATTCACCGTCTGCAGCCAGCTATGGGCGATTTCGTCTCCCAGCGCATCATCGCCGTACATCTTAAAACCCTGAATTGCCATCCATTGTAGCGGCGCCCAACCGTTGGGTTTATCCCACTGTTCGCCGGTTTCGTACTCGGAGGCCATAATGCCGCCGGGCGTCAACAGGCGAGCACGCACGGTATCCCCCAGCCGATCGGCCTGTTCATGGGTCGCCATCCCGACGTAAAGCGGGACAATGCTGGCGGCAGAGAACAGCGCCATTTGCTCCCGCCGCCAGTCATAGTCGCGAAAGCAGCCATTTTCCTCATCCCACAGATAGCGGTTGACGGCAGCCCGTCGATTGCTCGCCTTCTGGCGGAACAGTGCCTCAACGTCACGTTCGCCTTTTAGCGCTGAAATATTGGCGATGGTGCTCTCCAGTTTGAACAGAAAGGCGTTGAGATCGATAGGGATAAACTGCGTGGTGCGAATGCTCGCCAGTCGTGTGGGGTCACGTAGCCAGCGGGAAGAATAATCCCAGCCCGATGCCGCACCGGCGCGCAGATCGCGGTACACCTCGTTCGGCGGACGACCAGAATGTTTGGCAGTTTCCACATCTTCCAGCCATGATTCATCGCGCGGCGTGTCGCGGTCATCCCAGTAGCGGTTGAGCAGTGAACCGTCCGGCATCCTGACGGCATGGCGATACGCCTGGTTGAGCACCAGCGACTCTGCGCCGTCCATCCAGAAGGCATACTCCATCTTCAGATGGTCGAGGTAGCGCCGTGCGCCGCGAACGCCGTCCTCTTCGAACAGTTCGACCATCAGCGCAAACACCGGCGGCTGCGAGCGGCTGAGGTAATAAGTACGGTTGCCGTTCGGAATATGGCCGTAGTTTTCAATCATCCACGCAAAGTTATCTGCCATACATTTCAGCAGGTCTTCGCGACCGCTTTCCGCCAGACCCAGCATGGTGAAATAGGAATCCCAGTAGTAGGTTTCGCTGAATCGACCACCTGGCACGATATAGGATTGCGGTAGCGCCAGCAGCGATGACCACGGAATATGATCCTGCGGCTCGCGGGTGAGTACCGGCCACAACTGGTCGATATGCTCTTTCAGCGAATTTTCCGGGTTGGAAACATACGCGCTGTCGAAGACTTCAGGCAGCCAGAAGTGATTTTCGACAAAGCGGCGTAAATCGAAATCCCGATGACGACGGACTTTGCGGTAGCGAATCAGAATATCGAGCGGATCCATTTTCGGCGCACAGTCAGGAAACGTTTTGCTGTCGGCAAAAATTTTCGAGGATTGTACATGCTCGAACAGTTCAAGATAGCGATCGGCTGGTGTCAGGGCGTCAGAGGCGGGGAGCCCCTCAATCATCTCAGGTTCCGGTTCTGCTTCAATCATCTCATCCAGTTTTAACTCGCACGGATCCGTTTCGTAGAAAAGATCGACGTCGATCGTGATTTCCTCTGACGGGGCGTGTTGCAGTTTCTGGTTGATCATAATGAGAAAGACCTCCGGATGGCGTCGTAAAGGATACGGGTGTTGCCCGGCTGTCTTTTAAGCGTAGACATTCGCTTCGGTGTGTGCGGTGCAAAGTGTGCGGCAGATCACGTTTACACAATCGCCGCAAACCGGGAAAAAAGCACAATACATTGATAATCGGTGATAATTTTTATTACGTGTCGACTGGCGAATCCCTATTTTCGGAACATTCGAATGAAACGAATTGTGAATATTGTCGGGACGTCGCCTGGATAAGGTTTCCCACCCCGCTGAATACGGGGATTACCATTTCTCATCACGCGCGTCACGACGCCCTTCGCGGCGGTTTTCACGTTTATCCTGGCGGCACTGGGAATTACTTTCATCGTTATTCCGGACACATTCCCGTTTTGTTTCACGACCGTCCTGACGGGCATCCTGGCGGATCTCACGGGCGTCCTGACGTTTTTCAGCCCGCGCGGTGGCATGCGCCGGGAGTGTCACAATCGGGAATAAAACGACGGCAATTAAAGCAGGAAGTAATGTCTTTCTCATCGGGTAAAACCTCTTAAAATAAATAGCATTAGATACTATTAGCGCGGCAAGTATTGCTGCGGATTTTAATTTATACCCGGGGGAAAGTCGTGTTATGAGGAGGAACTAAATTGTCCATTTTTAAATTGCAGAAAAAACCCCGTGAAATCACGGGGTCAGGAACATTAACGCATGGTCACAAACTCTTCCGCTGCCGTCGGGTGAATGGCCACGGTGTTGTCGAAGTCTTTCTTGGTGGCGCCCATTTTCAGCGCTACTGCAAAGCCCTGCAACATTTCGTCCATGCCAAAGCCGATACCGTGGATGCCGACGATTTTCTCTTCCGGGCCGACGCAGACTAACTTCATGCGGCACGGCTGACGGTGTGAGGTTACCGCGGTATACATTGCAGTAAACGAAGATTTATACACTTTCACCTGCGCATCGCCATACTGCTCGCGCGCCTGCGGTTCGGTCAGACCTACGGTGCCAATCGGCGGGTGGCTGAAGACCACGGTAGGAATATTGCTGTAGTCCAGATGCTCGTCCGGCTTGTTGTTAAACAGGCGCTCAGAAAGACGGCGACCTGCCGCAACAGCAACTGGCGTCAGCTCGACAGCGCCGGTGTTATCCCCGACCGCATAAATCCCGTCCACGCTGGTATTCTGGTATTTATCGACAACGATATACCCTTTGTCGTTGGTTTTTACCCCGGTCGCTGCCAGGTTGAAATTATCGGTTGCCGGTTCACGACCAATCGCCCAAATCAGGCAATCGACCGTTTCACTGCGACCGTCTTCCAGTTCAAGCGTCAGGCTACCGTCGGCGTTTTTCACGACCGCTTTCGGAATGGCGTGGGTGTGAAGCGTCGGGCCTTCGGCATTCATCACTTCCACCAGCGTTTCGGTAATCATCGGGTCAAAACTGCGCAGTGGCGCATGCTTACGCACGAACAGATGGGTTTTGGCACCCAGACCGTTAATCACGCCCGCCAGTTCAACGGCGATATAACCGGCACCGACAACCGCGACGCGCTCCGGCAGGGCCGGCAGTTCAAAGAAACCATCGGAGTCGATACCGTATTCCACGCCCGGAATATCCGGGTGGCTCGGACGACCACCCGTGGCGATGAGAATGTGATCGGCAGTAATTGTTTCACCGTTGACTTCAATGGTTTTGGCATCGACGAAGCGGGCAAAACCTTTGATCACATCAACGTTATTTTTACCCAGCACGTTGTCATACGAGGTGTGAATGCGGTCGATATAGGCAGTACGGCTGGCAATCAGCGTATCCCAGTTGAATTTATTGATCGTGGTGTCAAACCCGTAGTCCGGACCATACAGGTGGATCGCTTCACGGATCTGCGCAGCATGCCACATTACTTTTTTCGGGACGCACCCGACGTTAACGCAGGTGCCGCCCAGCGCTTTGGCTTCAATCAGCGCACACTTCTGGCCGTACATGGCTGCACGGTTAATCGAGGCGATACCGCCGCTGCCACCGCCGATGGCGATGTAGTCATAATGCTTGCTCATGCGTCTTTTCCTTACGTTCTGATTGCCGCGATTGTATACCTGAAATCAATAGTTTCCACCGATGGCTGCAATTACTCAGGCACGATCCAGTTTACTAAGGTATGCCCGGTACCCGCTGGCACCAGCTTGCTGTGCAGCCACGGTAGCACTGTGTTCATTTGTGCTTCCAGCTTCCACGGCGGGTTGACCACAATCATGCCGGAGGCGGTCATGCCGCGCTGGTCGCTGTCCGGGCGGACCGCCAGCTCAATTTGCAGGATTTTACGGATGCCGGTCGCTTCCAGATCGTGCACCATGCGCTTGATTTGCTGGCGTAACACGACCGGATACCACAGGGCATACGTCCCAGTGGCAAAACGTTTATAGCCTTCGCTAATCCCGGCGACAACGGCCTGGTAGTCCGATTTAATCTCGTAAGGCGGGTCGATGAGAATCAAACCACGACGAGAGACCGGCGGCAGCTTTGCCTTCAGTTGCTGATAGCCGTCGGCACGGGCTACGCGGGCACGTTCATCTTTCTGGAATTCACCTCGCAGCAGCGGGAAATCACTCGGATGCAGCTCCGTCATATGCAGGCTGTCCTGCTCGCGCAGCAGTTGACGCGCGATCAGCGGGGAGCCGGGGTAGTAACGCAGTTGCCCGCTACGGTTGAAGTGTTTGACCACGCCGATGTACGGCTCGAGTTCGGCTGGCAGATCGTCCTGCTGCCAGATGCGGGCGATACCTTCCAGGTACTCCCCGGTGCGTTCAGCATGCTCGCCGCTTAGCTGATAACGGCCCGCGCCTGCATGGGTGTCCAGATAGAGAAACGGCTTCTCTTTCTCTTTGAGCGACTCGATGATCAGGCTCTGAACCGTGTGTTTAAGGACGTCGGCGTGGTTGCCAGCGTGGAAGCTGTGGCGATAACTGAGCATGGGTAAACGTGTTCCAGGTTGTAAACGTAGGCCCGATTAGCGTCACGCTTTCGGGCGAATAAAAAGCCTATCGCCACAGTATACAGAAAACTCACCGCTGCCGCGAAAGCGCAACGCCTGGCATTGAAATCCTCTACACTTATCCCCATTCTACAGGGATATTGCACAGCGCCGGACGCGCGCGACATTCACCTTATTCTAACAGGACAGCGTTTATGACCAATCCTTTACTGACGCCTTTCGAGCTACCGCCTTTTTCCAACATTCAGCCGGAACATGTGGTCCCGGCGGTAACCAAAGCGCTGAACGACTGCCGTGAGAATGTGGAGCGCGTCGTAGCACAGGGCGCACCCTACAGCTGGGAAAATCTTTGCCAACCGTTGGCGGAAGTCGATGACGTCCTGGGGCGTATTTTTTCTCCGGTCAGCCATCTGAATTCAGTAAAAAACAGCCCGGAACTGCGCGAAGCCTACGAGCAAACCCTGCCGCTGCTATCGGAATACAGCACCTGGGTCGGTCAGCATGAAGGTTTATACAAGGCATACCGCGACCTGCGTGACGGCGATCATTACGCCACGCTGAACACCGCACAGAAAAAAGCCGTGGATAACGCGCTGCGTGATTTTGAGCTCTCCGGGATTGGCCTGCCGAAAGAAAAACAGCAGCGCTACGGTGAGATCGCCACCCGCCTGTCTGAACTGGGCAACCTGTACAGCAACAACGTCCTCGACGCCACCATGGGCTGGACGAAGCTGATTACTGATGAAGCAGAGCTGGCCGGGATGCCGGAAAGCGCGCTGGCGGCAGCAAAAGCACAGGCTGAAGCGAAAGAGCAGGAAGGCTATCTGCTGACGCTGGATATCCCGAGCTACCTGCCGGTGATGACTTACTGTGACAACGGGCAGCTTCGTGAAGAGATGTATCGTGCCTATGTGACCCGGGCGTCCGATCAAGGACCTAACGCCGGTAAATGGGACAATAGCCCGGTGATGGCGGAAATTCTCGCCCTGCGCCACGAGCTGGCGCAACTGCTGGGCTTTGAAAGCTATGCCTTTAAATCGCTCGCCACCAAAATGGCGGAAAACCCGCAGCAGGTGCTGGAGTTTTTAACCGATCTGGCAAAACGCGCGCGTCCGCAAGGCGAGAAAGAGCTGGCGCAACTGCGCGCCTTCGCGAAAACGGAGTTTGGCGTCGATGAGCTGAACCCGTGGGATATCGCGTACTACAGCGAAAAACAGAAGCAGCATCTCTACAGCATCAGTGATGAGCAATTACGTCCGTACTTCCCGGAAAACAAAGCCGTTAACGGCTTGTTTGAAGTGGTGAAACGTATTTATGGTATTACCGCAAAAGAGCGTAAGGATGTGGATGTCTGGCATCCGGACGTGCGTTTCTTTGAGCTGTATGACGAAAACAATGAACTGCGCGGCAGCTTCTATCTCGATCTCTATGCCCGTGAGCACAAACGCGGCGGGGCGTGGATGGATGACTGCGTCGGTCAGATGCGTAAATCCGACGGCTCACTGCAAAAACCGGTCGCTTACCTGACCTGTAACTTTAACCGCCCGGTGAATGGCAAACCGGCGCTGTTCACCCACGATGAAGTGATCACTCTGTTCCACGAATTTGGTCACGGCCTGCATCACATGCTGACCCGTATCGAGACCGCTGGCGTTTCCGGGATCAACGGCGTGCCGTGGGATGCGGTCGAGCTGCCGAGCCAGTTTATGGAAAACTGGTGCTGGGAACCGGACGCGCTGGCGTTTATCTCCGGCCATTACGAGACTGGCGAACCGCTGCCGAAGGAATTACTGGATAAAATGCTGGCGGCGAAGAACTACCAGGCGGCGCTGTTTATCCTGCGTCAGCTGGAGTTTGGTCTGTTTGACTTCCGTCTGCATGCGGAATTTGACCCGCAGCAAGGGGCGAAAATCCTCGAAACGCTGGCGGAAATCAAAAAACAGGTCGCCGTGGTGCCGGGGCCGTCTTGGGGGCGTTTCCCGCATGCATTCAGTCACATTTTCGCCGGTGGTTATGCGGCGGGGTATTACAGCTACCTGTGGGCTGATGTGCTGGCTGCGGATGCGTTCTCTCGCTTCGAAGAAGAAGGCATTTTCAATCGCGATACCGGCCAGTCATTCCTGGATAACATCCTGACGCGTGGCGGGTCTGAAGAGCCAATGGAACTGTTCAAACGTTTCCGTGGCCGCGAGCCGCAGCTCGACGCGATGCTTGAGCATTACGGAATTAAAGGCTAGTTCTTCAGTGAAAATTTGTTTACTGGATGAAACAGGCGCCGGAGACGGCGCCTTATCTGTTCTGGCCTCCCGCTGGGGACTGGAACACGACGAAGACAACCTGATGGCGCTGGTGCTGACACCGGAGCATCTGGAGTTGCGTAAGCGCGATGAACCGAAGCTCGGCGGTATTTTCGTGGATTTTGTCGGCGGGGCGATGGCCCATCGCCGCAAGTTCGGCGGCGGTCGCGGTGAAGCGGTGGCAAAAGCGGTGGGCGTTAAAGGCGACTATTTGCCAGATGTCGTCGATGCGACTGCGGGTCTGGGGCGTGATGCATTCGTTCTGGCCTCGGTCGGCTGTCATGTGCGGATGCTGGAGCGTAACCCGGTGGTGGCGGCGCTACTTGATGATGGTCTGGCGCGCGGCTATGCCGATGCGGAAATCGGCCCGTGGTTGCAGGCACGACTGCAGCTGATCCATGCCTCCAGCCTGACGGCGCTGACGGATATCACGCCGCGTCCGCAGGTGGTCTATCTCGACCCGATGTTTCCCCACAAACAGAAAAGTGCGCTGGTGAAAAAAGAGATGCGGGTCTTTCAGTCGCTGGTGGGCCCGGATCTGGACGCCGACGGCTTGCTGGAACCAGCACGTCAGCTCGCAACCAAACGCGTGGTGGTGAAACGCCCGGACTACGCGCCGCCGCTGGCGGATGTTGCTACGCCGAATGCGGTGGTGACCAAAGGGCACCGGTTTGATATTTATGCCGGCACGCCTCTGGCGGATGAACAGATCGCCTGATGGCGCTGCGCCTATCCGGGCTACGACGCGGTGTGGGTAGGCCGGATGAGGCGTGAGCCGCCATCCGGCAATCACGATTATTGCGCGGTATCCGGTGTATTAATCATCCGGTTCAGCCACGGCACCATCAGCGCCATCACGACGGTGACAGCCAGCGTCACCAGCCCGATTTTACTGAACACGCCGGTATAGATCGGCAATGTCTGCAGCGGATCGGTGATGTTCTCCGGAACGGCAGTAAAGGTCGCGACGTAACCCCCCAGCAGGAACGCAGCAGCCTGCGTCAGGAACCACATCCCAAGAATAAAGCCCATCAGATGCTGCGGAACCAATGCCGCGACCATCGCCAGCCCCAGCGCGCTAATCAGCAACTCGCCGAGGCTCTGGAACAGATAAACCAGTACGATAAACCACGGTGACGTCTGTCCCTGCGCATCGGCAAACCACATGCCTGCCGCTGCGGCGGTCAGAAAGCCCAGCGAGCACAGGAACATCCCGAGGGTAAACTTCATCGGCATCGTCAGGTCTTTGCCTTTGCTACCCAGACGCGTGTAGATCGCCGCCAGCACCGGGCTGGCAACCACCACCCAGAACGGGTTCAGTGCCTGAAAGCTCACCGGGTTAATAGTGAAACCGAGGATCTCATGGTGAACGTTATTGATGGCAAAGAAATTCAGTGATGTCGGCATCTGCGCATACAGAATGTAAAACAGTACCGCTTCGAGCATCAGGATAAACGCCACAAACATCTTGTTGCGCCCGGTTTTATCCAGTCTGAAAGCCTGACGGAAGAAGATAATGGTCACCGCAATCGACAGAACAATCAGCACCAGGTTGGCGATTTTCACGTTGTGCATCAGCCAGGCGCAGAGGAAGACCATCGCCACAGTGCCGATCAGGACATACAGCAGATTGCGGAAGCTCATCGGCAGATGGTCTGGCTCGGAACCGATATCTTTCACCATACCGCGGCAGGCGAAATAGACCAGCAGCGCGACAATCAGCCCCGCTCCGCACAGGTTATAGGTGACGGCATAACCAAACTTATCTGCGATCACCGGCGCCAGCGACAGCGACAGCAGCGAACCGATGTTTATCGACATGTAGAACAGTGTGAATGCGCCATCCAGACGTGGATCTTTTGGCGGATAGCATTTGGAGAGCAGGCTTGCCGGGTTCGCTTTAAACAGACCGTTGCCGACGGCAATCGTCCCAAGCGCGATAAAAATAAGGTCCGGTTTGAGCAGCGACATTCCCGTCATGAAGTAACCAAGCGCCAGCACAACCGCGCCCAGCACCAGCGTACGTTTGGTGCCGAGCAGGTGGTCGCCAACGTACCCCCCAATCGAGATCAGACCGTAGACCAGTGCGGCAAAGGCACCGAAGGTGATAAACGCCTGCTCTTGTGAGAATCCCAGTTGCTTAACAAAGAAAACCGCCAGGATACCCTGAACGCCGTAATAGCCAAATCGTTCCCATAACTCGACAAAAAAGATCATGAAGAACGGGCGGGGTTGCTGCAGCAAACCCGTTGGTGCAGATGTATTCATATTGCTTCGCCTTTCAATGCCATCCCGAAAAGTATGAACGCGTAATACGAAACGCGCCGAAAAAGTCTGACTCTGTTATAGACTGCGGCCATTAGCCGGTAGCGTAGAGTATTATACAGATTGATTCCGTTCTAATCAGTTGATCACACTAATTATGATTGGAGGGGTGGGAGGTTGTACTGATCGTTAGTGGAGAGGACAGAAACAAAAACGCCCGCAAAGGCGGGCGCTCTGACATGACCGGATAACCCGGTTAGCGATGTTTTATTCTTCTTCGTCGCGTAGCGGAACAATCAGCATATCGACGTGAACAGTGTTGATCAGCTGGCGCGCGGAGGACATCAGTTTGCTCCAGAAGTCCTGGTGATGACCGCAAACGACCAGGTCCATGTCGTATTTCTTGATGGCGTCAACCAGCACCTGACCCAGATCGCCGCTGCCGCTCAGGGTTTCGGTAATCGGATAGCCTGCGTTGGTGGACAGTTCGGTCAGTGCGTGGTGAGTTTCTTCAGAAATGCGTTTTTGCATGTCGCCCAGATTGACGTCGATCAGGCCGGTATACAGGTCAGAGTAGTTCACATCAACGTGGATAAGGGAAACTTTTGCGTTGTACGGCCGTGCCATAGAGACGGCTTTTTCTACCAGAACTTTGCTTTCCGGAGAAAGATCAACCGCGATGAGAATATGTTTGTAAGCCATAGTATTACTCCTTCCATAAAGTTGTCGATGACCAGCCAGCTAGCGATTTTTCTACCTTGCGTCACTCGCGTCCTGCGAACTGTGCGATATGTCTACGCGGGGCTAGCTCAGCCGCGATGAAGTGAATTGTAGAGACTATCCTTACAGTATAGCGACCTGGATAATCCGTCAATCCGCCTTGCTTACCAAATAGTTAAACAAAATATTTAGATAATTGCATTGATAGTGATTAACCTTCTGGCAAAAAAATTAACTGATCTCCTACACTATTTAGAGAGCCGCTCTGATGATAAGCTCAAAACGAGCGGTTTTTAGTCGTACTTTTTCATTGACTGTCTGGCAAGTTTCGGGGAGCGGTAGTCCCGGAGCGGAGCTCCGTGGGCGGGTCGCCGGGGAGGTCGTATGATAAGCACCGTTGCATTATTCTGGGCATTATGTGTTGTTTGCATTGTGAATATGGCGCGCTATTTCTCGTCGCTACGCGCGCTGCTCGTGGTACTTCGTGGTTGCGATCCTTTGCTCTATCAGTATGTTGATGGGGGCGGCTTTTTCACCTCGCACGGCCAACCCAATAAGCAGGTACGCCTGGTGTGGTATATCTACGCCCAGCGCTACCGCGATCATCATGATGATGAGTTTATCCGCCGCTGTGAGCGGGTACGTCGTCAGTTCATTCTGACCAGCGCGCTATGTGGGCTCGTGGTGGTCAGTCTTATTGCCCTGTTGATTTGGCACTGAGCAAAAAAAAGCGGGCCAGTTTCCTGACCCGCTTGCTACGGTAATTTCTTTTCTCTTTGCGCTTAAATCAGCTTCAGCGAGATCCAGTACAGGGTACCAGACAGCAGAATCGCTGCGGGTAATGTGAACACCCATGCCATCAGAATGCTGGTCACCGTTTTACGTTGCAGACCGCCACCGTCGACAACCATCGTCCCCGCGACGGAGGAAGAGAGTACGTGGGTGGTGGACACCGGCATCCCGGTGTAGCTGGCCAGACCGATAGAGACAGCTGCCGTCATTTGCGCAGACATCCCCTGAGCATAGGTCATGCCTTTTTTACCAATCTTCTCACCGATGGTGGTCGCCACGCGGCGCCAGCCGATCATGGTACCAATACCCAGCGCCAGCGCGACCGCCATGATGATCCAGATTGGCGCATACTCAATGGTGCTCAGCATATCGGTTTTCAGTTTCTTCAGCAGACGCTGGTCGTCAGCGCTCACGCCCGGCAGTTTCGTCACTTTATCGGTCGTGTCGGAAATGCACAGCATGATGCGACGCAGTTGGCCGCGCTGCTCAACGCTCAGCTTGTCATAGCTTTCCACATTGTTCGACAACATCGCCTTCGCGCGATCCAGCGCGTTAAGGGTGTTTGCCGGATGGCAGTGGAATTCTGCCGGCTGCGTTGCGGCCGGTTCCGGAGACGGAATCAACTGATCGACACCCGTCACCTGTTTCAGCAGATCAGGATGCTGCTGGAAGTAGATTTCGACGTTGTTGATGGCATCACGGGTACGGGTGATTTCATAACCCGAAGCATTCATATTTACCACGAAGCCCGCCGGCGCCACACCAATCAGAACCAGCATGACCAGACCAATGCCTTTCTGACCGTCGTTCGCGCCATGCGAGAAGGCCACGCCGATAGCAGAAAGAATCAGGGCGATACGGGTCCAGAACGGCGGCTTTTTCTTGCCGTCTTTCTTTTCACGTTCCGCTGGCGTGAGGTGAATACGGGCGCGTTTTTTAGTCCCGCTCCAGTAGCGACGCAGAAGGAAAATCAGGCCGCCTGCAACCACCAGGCCAACGATGGGCGAGACGATCAGCGAGGCAAAAATACCGATGACTTTCGGGATGTTGAGTGCGTCCACCACTGACGTGCCGGTCATCAGGGCATTGGTTAAACCGATGCCGATAATCGCGCCGATCAGCGTGTGGGAACTGGAGGCGGGTAACCCAAAGTACCAGGTACCCAGGTTCCAGATGATCGCGGCGAGCAGCATGGAGAACACCATCGCAAGTCCATGCGAAGATCCCATGTTGAGCAGGAGATCGGTCGGTAACATATGCACGATGGCATAGGCTACGCTGAGACCGCCCAGCAGCACACCAAAGAAGTTGAACACCGCAGCCATGACCACCGCAAGTTGCGAACGCATCGCACGGGTGTAGATCACGGTTGCGACTGCGTTGGCTGTATCATGGAAGCCGTTGATTGCTTCGTAGAACAGCACAAAAGCCAGAGCAAGCAATAATAAAAGCCCGGTATGTAAATCCAGGCCAGCAAACAAATGTAGCATAGGACGTTACGCCATCTTGAGGACATGAACGCGGCGCATTATCAGTGACTTTAGCGGCGCGGGCAAAGTGAAATATAGACTTTTTTTGATTTAACGTCTGAATACAATAGTGCCCATAAAGAATTATCTTATATATTTCATATAAATACTTCTTCCTAAGGATTTTGTCGCTGGTGCGACCACTGAGATAACTTTACAATTCACGCCCTGAATTCAGAGAGGAACGTAAAGTGGAAAGGTTTGATGCCATTATTATAGGCGCTGGCGCGGCAGGTATGTTCTGTGCAGCACAGGCAGGACAGGCCGGCAGTCGGGTGCTGCTTATTGATAATGGAAAGAAGCCTGGCCGTAAGATCCTCATGTCCGGTGGGGGTCGCTGCAACTTTACCAACCTTTATGTTGAGCCAGCGGCTTATTTAAGCCAAAACCCGCATTTTTGCAAATCTGCGCTGGCGCGCTATACCCAGTGGGATTTTATCGATCTCGTCAGTAAGCACGGCATCGCCTGGCATGAAAAAACGCTCGGGCAACTTTTTTGCGATGACTCCGCGCAGCAAATCGTCGATATGCTGGTGGCGGAATGTGAAAAAGGCAATGTAACCCTGCGTTTACGCAGTGAAGTGCTGAGCGTTGCGCAGGATGACGACGGTTTTACGCTGGCGCTGAACGAGGCGACTGTCGGTGCGAAAAAGCTGGTGATTGCCTCCGGCGGACTGTCGATGCCCGGTCTGGGCGCGTCACCGTTTGGCTATAAAATTGCCGAACAGTTTGGTCTGAACGTTTTGCCAACCCGCGCCGGGCTGGTGCCGTTTACCCTGCACAAACCGCTGCTGGAGCAGCTTCAGGTGCTGTCTGGCGTTTCCGTTCCGTCGGTCATCACCGCGCAGGACGGTACCGTCTTTCGTGAAAATCTGCTCTTTACCCATCGCGGCCTTTCTGGTCCTGCGGTTTTACAAATTTCCAGCTTCTGGCAGCCAGGCGAATTTGTCAGCATTAATTTACTGCCAGATGTCAGTCTGAATGACGTCCTGAACGAACAGCGCAGCGCCCATCCGAATCAAAGCCTGAAGAATACGCTGGCGATGCTGCTGCCGAAGCGTCTGGTCGAGTGCCTGCAACAGCTCGGGCAGATCCCTGACGTCTCGCTCAAACAGCTCAACGTGCGCGACCAGCAGACGCTGATCGACACGTTGACCGACTGGCGCGTACAGCCGAACGGCACTGAAGGCTATCGCACGGCAGAAGTGACGCTTGGCGGGGTAGACACCCACGAACTGTCGTCACGTACCATGGAAGCGCGCAAGGTGCCGGGTCTTTACTTTATTGGCGAAGTGATGGACGTCACCGG
Organism: Citrobacter sp. CFNIH10; assembly: GCF_002934585.1. NCBI lineage: Bacteria > Pseudomonadati > Pseudomonadota > Gammaproteobacteria > Enterobacterales > Enterobacteriaceae > Citrobacter > Citrobacter sp. CFNIH10. The sequence goes on along the minus strand of NZ_CP026216.1, from coordinate 1,023,856 downwards.
CTGGCTGGGCGGTTATAACTTCCAGTGGGCGTGGTCCAGCGCCTGGGCATGTGCACAGGATCTTGCCGGTGTCCGAGGACAATAAAGTTGTACACAAAGCACTAAAGTTGTAACCATTCTCAAAAAACGACGCTAATGTTGTATACTTACTGAATGTGTAGTTATAGGGTTGGAGACTATAAAATGCACATATAGGTACGTATCAATGTCGTTTTTAGGGTACGATCATGGCTAGGAGTAGGCGTCTCAAATCCTATTTGGATTATGAAAATGCGCTAGGTGACGGCATAGGAGTGGGCTATGGCCAAAGTTATCAGCCCTGGCTTAGAGCTCAGGACGTTAAATCCCGTGGAAACCGTTCGATAGTCTTTGGCCTTAAGACGTTTCGAAACCATCATCTCCTTTCTTCTGTCGAAAGTAACTTTTTCTATCTGGCTGAGTTTAATGACTCGGTGATTGATATCCGGGAACAATTCCCACTCTTTCCTCTCCGGCTTACCCAACAAATAGCAAATCATCTACATTTTCAACATCCTATGGTGAGGGGAGTAAGAGGAGTACCTGTCGAAGTTCTGAATGTTATGACAACCGATTTTTTACTGACCTTGAGAACTCCTGAAGGCGGACTTCGATACAAAGCTATAGCAGTAAAACATAACGAGAGCATACCTGAACGCGAAGCCCAAAAACTTGAAATAGAGAGGATGTTTTGGCAGTTGATTGATGTTGAGTTTCAAATTTATGTTGGCTCGGAACTCAATAACGTCGTCGGTAAAAACATTTGCTGGGCTACTTCTGTATTAAGAGATGGTTCTGAATTTTATGATAAATATCCTCTTGATAAAATCCTATGGAAGCTTAAACCAGATGTTTATCCCATAGTAGGACTACGTGCAATGATTTCATCAATCTTTGGGGTAGATGCACAAGAAGCGATGATGTTATTGCAGGCAATGATTGGATTAAAAATGATAAATGTTGATTTATCATATCCAATACTCGAAACCGGTCTGATAAAGATAATTTCCAATGACCACTATATAGGACTGAACGCAAATGGATATTATTAGGAATTCAGTCTGGCTCTCTCAAGGCACTGATTTGCTTGCAGAGGGACTTTACCGTGTTTTGGATTTTGACAGAAAGGTCGATTTGTTAATTTTGTTTAAAATAAAATCAGAAAGAACGGGTAAGCCAATCCCTTTCTCATTTTCAATGTTTAAATATTATATTGAATCAAATAGCATAACTTGTAAAGATTATATATATCCTTCATATATGTTAGTAGATGAGAAAGAAATAACAGATAAAGACAGAGGAAGGCGAGATGAAAATTACAATATCATTAAAGATCTTGTAGATGACAGAATGTTTCTGTTCGACTATGCATTACATAAAAAGTCGCACCTTTTAATGGATTACTCCAGAAATAAAAAAATATCACAATATACTATCAGAACGCTTCTGGCGTTGTATTGGCGACATGGGCAGGATATTTATGCATTGCTACCCGCATTCTCGAACTGTGGCGCCGCTGGGAAAAGTAGAATCAAACATGAAATTAAACTTGGGAATTCCAAAAAAAACAGAGCATTACCTAATGAACGATCACGTGTTTTCATTCTTAATGAAAGAGATATAAATAATATTAGAAAATCTCTCATTACGTATCATTATAAAGTTAACGGAGATACGATAAAGAAAACATTAGAGAGACATATTGATTTGTATTTTAGGGATGAAATTAAAACAGCAAACCTAGAAAATAGAGCTCCATATGTTCCTTCTTTAAAACAATTTTCATACTGGAATAAAAAACTCTTCACTAAAGATTTCTCGATAAATAAGAAGAACACGAAAAAAGAAATAGACCTCAAAATGCGGGCGCTTTTAGGTAGTGTGGCTAATACAACTGTTTTGCCGGGTGATGTTTTCGAAATAGACTCAACTGTCGCTGATGTACATCTTATTTCGAGTTTAAACAGACGAAAAGTCATTGGGCGTCCTACTATTTATACAGTGGTGGATCGTGCAACAAGAATGATTGTTGGCCTTCATGTTTCTTTATACCATGCTTCATGGCGAGCCGCCCGACAAGCGTTAGCAAATTGCTTTATGCCAAAAAAAGAATATTGTAGATTATTTGGAATCTCTATTACTGATGATGATTGGCCTTGTTCTCACATTCCATTAACATTGATGTGTGACAACGGGGAGATGATTGGTCTTAAACCTCAGGAAGAGATGACCCCCCTGACAAAGCTTGAGTTTGCGCCAGTCGGTAGAGGCGACAGAAAAAGCATTGTTGAACGCTGTTTCGGCATTCTGAATGATGAGGTTATTCATAGGCTTATTGGAACAACACGAAGGGGAAAGATTGTTAAAGGAGAGCCAACACCGCAATCCAGGGCTTGTTTAACGATTCAGGAGGTCACGTCTTTACTGATTCGGGAGATACTTGCACATAATCAGAGAACGTATGAGGAACTGGCTTATATCAATCCCTTACTGATTGAAAATGATCTCGTAATATCACCAAAAAATAGTTGGATGATAAGCTTAAAGCACGGGAGATTCAGCGCAAGAGCCGTTGGGGCCGACGAAGTGATCGCACGATTGTTAATCCCTGTGAACGCTAACATTACCGCCGGTGGGATTCAGTACAATAATCTTTTTTATGAATGTGATCCTGAAATTGCATCAGGTGTCAGAGTATTTGGAAGAACCACTTGTGAAGCAAGAATAGATGACAATTGCGTAGATTATATATATGTAAGATTTGACAAAAATAGCATTTTCAAAAAACATTACCTACTTAAGAAAAGAGATGTATTTAAAGGGAAAGCTCATCTTGATACAGATGTAATGGCTGATTGGGTAGATACTCAAAAAGAAATTAATTTATTTACTCTGGATTCGCTCAGCAATATCAATAATAAAGATGAATTTAACAGGAAAGGTAACGAAAGATTAAATGAAATATACGAATCTCGCCGGGTACATGGTAAAGATATTAAAAAGAACAGGAAAAATGAACTTGATTCATTAGGGCGAACTCATGTTGCTAATGGAAGATCTGAACCCCTACTTCCTTCATCCAGTAATGTTCTGCTTTTGCCTGGCCGGGAGGAGAAACAAAGATGGTTAAAAGGTAAGAAGAAGACTGAGGACGCAGAATAATGAACCTTATACGGCGCGTTTCAGCGATATATAAAGAACAGGAGTTACCTGAGTATCGTGGCAATCCCTTAATTGAAGCACTTCCTGAAGCGCTTACGGAAGATGAAGTACTTCTGGAAATGAGTTATTTCCCCGAAATTGACGAAAAAATCCGCTGGACTGCCCCGGCGAATGTTAGAGAGCAGTATGTCGAACGTATAAAGAAATTCCGTTGCCCTCAAACCAATCTTATCCAGGCTTATAAGATGATCTTACGGGCACTTAGGGAAAGCTATGCAGCTCGTAATCCTTTAAAAAGCGGAACAATTCAATATCTTCATTACTATGGAAATGAGCGTCCTGATATTGAGCCAGAAAGTGGATATTTTAAATCCCAGGCTGAAACTATTACGATAGTTGGAATGAGTGGTTCTGGAAAAACTACCATGATTGAGCAAGTCATGGATCATTTCCCTCAGATTATAGAACACAGCAGCTATAAAGGAGTTTTTCCCGGCTTCAGTAAGCAAATTGTATGGGTAAAGATTAATTGTCCATACAATTCAAGTGTGAGAGACCTTTGTGAAGAGATTTTACAAAAATTAGATGATGCAATTGGTATTGAACGAACTACACCTGAGATTAGAAATGGTGCTCTGGCTCGCCAGATTGCACAAAGAATTAAATCATCATTTTTGGGTATCCTTGTTATTGATGAAATGCAGAGGCTTAAATTTTCAAGAACCGGGGGTGAGAGTAAGTTGATTGATTTTTTACATGAAATTGTAGATTCCATGGGGGTATCTATGGTTTTTTGTGGAAATCATCCTTTTGACGAGACGCTGACAAAGAAAATGAGAATTGCCAGGCGGGCAGAGTCTGGTGGTTACATGAAAATTAAGAATGTTAGATACGATTCACAAGACTGGCAATCGTTTATTCATTATTTATGGCCATTACAATGGACAAATGTTGAAACTCCATTAAATGATGAGTTAAACGAAAAATTATTCATTTTATCTAAAGGCAATATTGGATTGGCTCAGATGATTTATCGGGGGGCACAATTAAAGGTTATCGGTAGCGGCAATGAAATCATCACTGGCGCAGTCTTGTCGGCCTCTGTACCGGTACTCGTGAGTCATACGGAGGAATATAAGGATACTCCACTCCCAGGGGCCGCGACTGAAGATGAGGAAGCTAAATGGCTCTCTGCATCTAATGAGGGTGATGCTTCGGCTAAAATCATGGCAGAGAAGTCCCTAAAGTCTTTGATCCCTGGGGATATAGACAGGCCACAGCACAAGGAATTCGTAGGAAAAATAGACGAGGTTTTGCGCAATTTCGACGAGAAAATACTGTCTCTTGACCACGATCTTGTTATCAACAGAACAGCTGAAAAGAAAAATACCTACGATGCTCTTCAGCGTTGCGGGCTTATAAATATAGATCCACTTAATAAATTGTAATGAGGTAACAGTTCGTAACGGTCAAAGAGAGGTGTGGGAAATGAGAATGTTGCCTGTTTTGCCTGATGAATCCTTGTTCAGCCGGTTTTGTCGGACAACTACCGTGTACGGTATGTCCCCATCTTCTCTGTTAACGATCATTTTCAACAAACCTGATATGAACGTCCATCCAATTCTCAATTCAGGATTAAAGGCTATTTCTCTTCATACATCCGAAAGTGCAGATCAGCTCTGGCATGAACAGACTTTACTCCCTCTTTTTGCCTGGGCACTACCAATCAGTCGTAATGAAATTATGGATTTCAACACGACCCCTGCCAGGCTTAATCGATTGTGCCGCCTTAGTAATTTTTCACTAGGGCAGCGCACACTATTGAAGTTTTGCCCGGTTTGCGCTCGTGAAGATACTTTTCATTATGGTGTTACTTATTGGCATCTGGCGCATCAGCTTCATGGGGTTACAACCTGCCATCGGCATCCGGTAGCGCTTGAAAGCATCCATGTCCCTTCTTCACCGCACATACGTATTGGACTGATGCCTCCTGTTTCGTATACAGAACAACTTAGCAATGAGATAGACTTCGATTTTGCTAAGTTTTGTTATGAGTCCCTAAATATAATCAGAAGAAAAGATATTACACACCCCAATTACATGGATGTACTTAAAAAGTTGAATTTATTATCATTGGATGGAAATTTAAAGAAAAATGTATTCTACGCACATGTTTATGCTAAGTGCCAGTTATTTGGGGAGGGTTCATCGGGAATTATACCAACATCCCTAACTGATTATCATTACTGGGAGCCTATACTCAAAGACAAATGTTGTCAGCATCCCACAAAGCATCTTTTGCTTTGTTATTGTTTGTTAAATACTTGCTGGCCAACGTATGCAGGAAGTCGTACTAATAAAAAGAAAGAAATCTTTAAAAGTCATAAGAAATACAGTTTTCATATAGTTGAAAATAATACTAGTGTTAGCAACCTTGGGAAGGAATTTAGTCGCAGCAGATGTTACATTAAAACACTTATTTATAAAAAATACCTGAGGGCGTTTAAGCGAAACACAAAAATTAATATATTCACTGAATTGCTTATCAAGTCTATGGCTGTAAGGGGGTTTAGTCTGGCATCCATAGCTGAGAAAAACTCATTATCGGAAGGAGCTGTATCCTCTGTAATTTCATCTTGTTACGGTTTATGCTCATGGCGTAAAAAATGTAAAAAAGATTCTTTAAGACGGCGTCATAAGCAGAAAATATTAAGATTTATACATAATCAATCCGTTTCTATAACACGAAAGTTAGTCAAAGAAAGTTGTTATGCAAGTTTCTATTGGCTAAATAAACATGAATGTGACTGGCTTAATTCCTGTCTTCCTAAAACAATACGATGCTATAAAAATAAAAGAGTAGACTGGAGCGAGAGAGATATTATCTCATTATCATTAATAAATGATGTTTTATCTCAGGGGCAGTACTCGATGTCACTTACAAGTCTAGATGCTTTACTGGGAGGGCATGGCTGGCTTTTGAAATACAGAGATAAACTACCAATGACAATGATACTTCTCAGAAAAATGGAACTAATTAAATAAGAGGGAGTTATATGGTTTACGAAAATGAATTGTGGCACAGTTTTCTTCTGCGTTCACAGATAATGTATAACTTATCCAATTGCAGGAACATAATATCAAAGCATGGCGCACTAAGGTACGATGCCTTTCCTCGTTTCGAACTGATTGATATGTACAAATTGCATAGCTTGCAGGATATATATGACATTCTTGCCACTAGAAATGGTTATATACTAACTTCCAATATAGTGTCGTTATCTTCTGGTGTTTACGGGTATTTTAACGCTGTTGAAGATGCCTGTCGGAAAAATTTTCACATAACTAATTCATATCCATTGGTAAACATCTCAAACATTCGTTACTGTCACAAATGTATTGTTGAAGATATACACTCTAAAGGCATTGGTTATCTGCGTCATAGATGGTTGTTTGAATCTAAATGTGCAGTTCATAGTACCAGTTTATATGAGGTTTGTTTTGATAACTATTTGAATGCAGTGAAAGGACTTAGTGACTTAATTATAAGTGGAATAAATCCTCATGGTTATTGTTCCCTTGTGGTTGACGTTTCAAACCCTTTCAAAAATCCAGTGTATATATTACCATGTGCACGTAATAAAATTTTAAAATGGATTTCGGACAATAAAAATATGCTGATTTACTTTCTCTTTGATCTCTTCAAATGTAAGTCGCATTCAAGTTTATCTAAGGTTATCGAAGTCAAGATAATGCATGATAGATATATTTCTGCGGTGTTCAAGATGTTAAGTGAAGTTAATTTTTGTAATTTCAACTCATTTATTTCTGATATTTTTGAGGACGTAAGTTATGCCTCTATCGGACTTGATGATTATTCTGTTAATGTGCATTTTCTCAGGCTAAGGGCTGCAGATTGTAAATTTTGCCAGTTGAATGGTAAATATTTTTGCTCACTTTACAATGTAAAACTTCTTCGCTAATTTCACTTCATTTATAAAATACTAAGAAAGCTAGTTAGATAAGGTTTTATATTTTGACTGGGGCAGGAATAAATTATCACTCATAGAGTTTCCCTGGGGGTTACCACCTGTGTATGATGCCGGTTAGCAACAACGTCTAAAAGACCTGCGATCACGTGGGTCCCTCTCCAGCAAAGGGGCAAGGGGTGCTATATAACGGTGTACTGCTTACCCAATACGGCCTTGTATTTGAAAGATGCCGCATCTTGGCAAGATTCGTATTACAGCCTATAGTCTGTTAATGAGCATTACAGCCTATATGCTGTAAATCCCTGCGTTATGCTTGTTAACCCGTCGATACGGAAGGTCACTTATGAACACTCAATACGCTTTGAAGACTTTGAATCAGTTACGTCCTGTTTTAATCGGCTTTCGCAAAGCCAATGGACTGACGCAAAAAGATGTTTCTGAACGTTTGGGTATAACACAGCAAACTTATGCCCGACTAGAGGCCAACCCTGCAAGTGCGGGTTTTGAGCGTTTGTTTAGGGTGTTCAGCGTCCTTGGAGTGGAGATCGTACTTTCATCCAGGGAACCATTGTCAGATGCAAAGCCCGAATACGGAGCTATGCACAATTATTCTTCACTTCCAGCCAGGCGGGAGAAATGGTGACGCCTGGCGCTTCCCGGTCTAATTTTTCTTCAACAAGATTAACCCCTTAGCGGCCTGAAGTATCAGGTTGCGATAGAGCCTTTCATTTCTTCTGTTATGTTAAATACACCATTTTGAGCTATTTCGCTCGGCCTTAAATTATCTCTTCATTCTTCAGTGAAAATTTTATGTCGATCACGTTATCGATGAATTTAGGAAATAATCCGTAAATGAAAATCTATCTTCTTTTAAATTCATCAGTGTCAGTAGCAAATATTACGCATAAAAGAATGGTTATTATTATCATTTAAATTATAAAGCTCATGAGTCAATTCCAAAAAATATAATAAGCATTGAAATCATTACCCGTGATTCTGGAGTTTTAACTTTGCCATGTAACCAACCACAAGTTAGTTTCCGGTGTTTTGAGGGGCAGTAAAGTTCTGAAAGCGCGACCAGATCATAATCCCGAAATGTCGTTAAGATATTCTGAATAACGGTTATCCCTGCTTGTTGGCAGGCATTTGAAAATATATTTTGTGTTCAGGTTGCAGCAAAACGCTTTCTTACACACAGGACTTCATATGCGGCTCAGAAAATTAAAACTGAAAAACTTCAGAGGCTACAGAAACTCTACTGAAATCATTATTGATGAAAGCATGACGGGTATTGTCGGTCGTAATGACTTTGGGAAATCAACGCTTCTGGAAGCGCTGGCTATTTTTTTTGAAACAGAAGGAATGAAGGCTGACAAGAATGACATGAACTGTTTCAGCCTAAGAGAAGGGGACGGCCGTTTTGAAATAGCCTGTGAATTTGATGACCTGCCCGATTTTATCATGATCGACGACAGGGTGCAGACCACGCTCGCCTCAGAACATCTGCTGAATGAGGACGGCAATTTTGAAATCGTCAAAACGTTTAAAGCAACGACCTCAGGAAAACCGGAGCAGACCTGCATCCGCTGCATCCACCCGGATGAGGAGCCCCTGAGAAATTTACTGGGCATGAAAATTTCTGAGCTCAAGGCGGTGGGAAAAGAAGTTGAAAAAAATGTGGCGGATAAACGCACTGCATCGTTATGGCGTCAGGCCATCAGGGAAGCCGCAGCCCCCTATACCTGTTCGGAAATTATGCTGGATGTCGATAAAGAGTTCGGAACCGACACAAAATCATTATGGGGTAAGATCCTCGATTTGCTGCCCACGTATGCGATTTTCAAAGCCGACAGGGAAAGCAGCGACGGGGATTCCGAAGCTAAAAACCCCTTACAGCAGGCCGTAAAAGACGCTCAGGCTGCGCTGCAGGACAAAATTACAGCGCTGGAAAATGAGATTCAGGACAGCGTCCTGGATGTCGCACAGAGAACGCTGGATAAATTACGTGAAATGGCCCCCGAACTCGCCAGTGAACTGACTCCACGATTTAAGGAGAAACCCAAGTGGACCTTCAATTTCACCCTGGACGGGGAAAATGGCATCCCCATCAATAAGCGCGGCAGCGGGATAAGGAGGCTTATCCTGTTGAATTTTTTTCGGGCTGAGGCTGAAAAGAATGTCGCGGGGACGCCCAGAAATGTGATTTATGCCATAGAGGAGCCTGAAACGTCACAGCATCCGAACTATCAGATGATGCTGATGAAAGCGTTACTGGCACTGGCAGGCCAGCCGCACCGTCAGATTATCGTCACCACCCATGTCCCGGCGCTGGCCGGATTAATCCCTGTCGAAGGCGTACGTTATGTTACCCGAAATGAGGCGGGTGAACCCGTAGTAAAAATGCCGGATGACGCAGTGCTGAAGGAAGCCACTGAAAGCCTGGGGGTGCTGCCAGAGACCGGTATGGAAAGGGCGCAGGGGATTGTTCTGGTAGAGGGAAAGTCGGATGTTACTTTCCTGAGGCATGCGGCCAGTTCATTAAAACAGTCAGGTGCGCTGCCAGCCTCTCTGGAGGACGTGAAAATAGTGCCAGTCCTCATAGGAGGGTGTGGTAGCGTCAAACACTGGGTTACATTGAATCTGGCCAAAGATCTGGGGCTTCCCTGGTGCGTATTTCTGGACTCCGATATTGGGGGAGACCCTGCACAGGTTCTGTCCATCCAGAAGCGTAAAAAAGAAGTAGAGGAGGCCGGTAAGGTATTTTTCGCTACGCGCAAACGTGAGATAGAAAACTATCTGTGCCCGGATCTTATCGAGGAAATTACTGGTGTAGCCGTCACGTTTACGGACACCTGTGACGCTAAAAAAATAATCGGCCGGGCTGTGGGAATGAAACCCGATAATGTACTAGATAAATTCTGGCCTCAGATGACATCAGAAAGAATCATCTCAAGATCAACCTATCATGACGGAACGCAGGAGAGAAGCGAGCTGGTTGAGATCCTGAGCGACATTGTATCCATGACGAGATAATGTATTAAATAAGCATCTCAGGTGCATATATTCCGGTCCTCAACAAAGGACCGGAGTACAGAGTAGTAAAAACCCGCAATTAATCGGGTTTGAATTATATAAAGATTAACCGACTCCCGCGCCCAGGAACGATGTAAAATCACGCTTGTCGTGACATTTCTACAATGTTTACTTTTGACTATCAAGCCATTTATTCATCTGCTCAATTTCACCTTTTTGAGCTTTAATGATGTCCTGCGCGAGCTTTCTCATTTTCGGATCTTTTCCGTATTTGAGCTCGGTCTCAGCCATTGCTATTGCCCCTTCATGGTGCGCTACCATGCCTTTCGCAAAAGCCTTGTCGGGATCGGACTCATTTACGGCAGCCATCATTTTGTCATGCATGTCTTTCATGCCAGCCATATATTCCTGTGACGAAGCCGAGGTAGACATATCAGTCATTTTCATTTCTGAATGTTCTGCTGAAATCGCTGGCAGGGATAACATTAATACTGCAAATAAAGTGTTTCTGGCTTTCATAAAAAATATCCTTTTAGCGTTGATGCCCGTTAACTGTAGCAGAATCTGATAAAAATGCCCCCTGTAGGGGGCAAAGATGTTGCCATATATCCGGTTACGGAAAAATCTATCAAGGAAATAAGGACAGCACAGATACTTCCCTCGCCGTCAGCCTGCACTGAGCATGCGACGATGCGCTTCGGCCATGGCCTGATGTGGGCCAGACTGACCGTTATTCATAAATTCATGGGCAACTGCAGCTCTTTCATGCTCATTCATTGCCGCTAATGACTTCGACGGCCCGGTAGGGGAAACGGTCTGACTTCCCATCATCCTCTGATGACTTTCCACCATTTTCTGGTGCGCATCCGCCGACCCGTTCGTCATGGTTTCATGAGCAATAATGGCCTGTTCATGCTGGTCCATACCGGCCATACGAGGTGCAGTCCCCTGGATCCCGACAGGAGCCGCAGCAGACTGCATCTGGTGAGCAGGTGCCTGTGCATTGTTGACCCGCTCATGGATATTCACGGTTTCAGTGGCCCAGGCCGAAGAAATTAAGCCAAAGCCCAGCAAGGATGCTAATACGATATTTTTCATGATAACTCTCCATTTCTTAATTAGTGATGTCCGGGGGAGTACAACCGGTGTTTTCAGTTCCATAACTGAAACAGGTTCGGAAGTGTTTATTTCTCCGGGAGGGGACTGGATATTCATTTCCTGGCGTCCACTGACGCCGGATATTGATAAAGCAATCCAGCCTTCCTGATAAGTTGCACTAATTATATCGAATGGCTTCTGTTTGCTGCATGACAGGCTAATGACATCTTTGTCATTTAAATCTTTATTCCCAGCACTGGGTGTCCGGAATCATTTTCTCCAGTCTGGGCACGGATAAGATAAAACGCGTTGAGTGTACGTCCGATTCCACCTGCACTCTTCCGTGATGTGCTTCCACGATTGACTTCACAATCGCAAGGCCGATGCCGCTGCCTTCTCCTTTTCGTTGTCTGGACGGATCCACCCGATAAAAACGGTCAAACAACCTTGATAAATGCTCTTCAGGGATTGGTTTCCCCGGATTTTCAATCACAAGGTCAAAAAAGCTCTCCTGCTCTCTTATTGAGACGGTGATTGCCTGTCCCTCTGGGGTATAACGCAGGGCGTTGGATAACAGATTATTGATCGCTCTTCTGAACATTTGTGGATCTCCCTCAACCAGGCAGGGCATCCCGTTAAATTTGAGCATAATATTGCGTTCTTCGGCCCAGGCTTCGAAAAACTCGAAGACTTTCATGACTTCTGCTCTGAGGTCAAACCGAACCCTGTCAGGTATCAGCTGATTATTGTCCGCCTGTGCCAGGAACAGCATGTCGCTGACCATTTTGGTCATCCGGTTATACTCTTCAAGGCTGGAATAGAGGACATCCTCAAGTTCCTTCTGCGTTCGATCCTGACTCAGAGCGATTTCAGTCTGCGTCACCAGATTGGTGATGGGTGTTCTGATCTCGTGCGCGATATCGGCAGAGAAATTGGCCTGGCGGGTAAAAACATCCTCAATCTTTCCAATCATATGATTGAACGAGATAACCAGCTGCTCCAGCTCAATGGGAACGCGTGTCGGTTCCAGCCGCGCATCAAGATTCTCGGAGGTGATGTTTTTAATGGCATTGCTGACATTACGAAGGGGCAGGTGCCCCTGACGGACAGCAATGCGAATGATCAGAACAATCAGCAGGCTTATCACGACGGCAATCGCAATCAGATTTTTTTTCAGCGCATCGAGGTAATGGAGATGGAAATTAATGGAGAGGCCAGTCAGCATGACATAGTTCTGCTGTTTGCCCTGAAATGTCGCCTGGCCAGAGGAGGCGATAATCCGGTACGTTTCCATCTTCATTCCGGACCCGGTATCCATCGCTCTCGCAGTATCCTCCACCGTCCAGAGAAAGACATCCCGTGCGCGGCTGTGCTCGCTAAAATCGGCTGAATTCACGGCCGGGCGTAGTGCTGCCCCCTGCGCAGAGCTGTACAGCACCTCACCCCGGGGATTGAGGAGCAAAAGGGCAACGTTGCGGTAGCTGGCGATCGATTCCTTTATTTTGCTTACTTTTTTTTCATCCGGATCTGCCGGGGACTGGAGTATACGGCTCAGTGTGGTGCTGATTTGTTGCAGATCGCTGACATCCTGCTCGGCAAAATGCTTTTCAACAGAATGCAGCATAAACCAGGTGAAGGCGATAAACGCCAGTATTGTGGACAGGCTGATAAAAAAGGTCAGCCGCAGAGCGAGTGAGAAAGGTCGTCTGGACGGTTTGCTATGCATCCGGGATCTCCAGCATGTAGCCCACGCCCCGCACTGTCTGGATCAGTTTTGTCCCGTAATCGTTGTCTATTTTAGCGCGGAGTCGCTTTACTGCGACATCAATCGCGTTAGTGTCGCTGTCAAAATTCATGTCCCAGACCTGAGAGGCAATCAGGGAGCGGGGAAGAACTTCTCCCTGATGGCGAATGAAGAATTCCAGCAAGCTGAACTCTTTACTGGTGAGCACAATGCGGTTCCCGGCGCGGCTGACTTTTCTGGATACGAGATCAACCGAGAGGTCAGCCACTTTAAGCTGGCTTTCCGTGATCATCGTGTTTCCCCGCCTGAGGAGGGTTCTTACCCGGGCGAGCAGTTCAGCAAACGCAAAGGGCTTCACCAGATAATCGTCCGCACCCAGCTCAAGTCCTTTGACCCTGTGTTCAATCGTGCCAAGGGCCGTCAGCAGTAATACCGGCATCCCCTTTCCGGCACTGCGCAGCATACGGATGATATCCCAGCCGTTTACATCAGGCAGCATGATATCCAGGATGGCTAAATCATACTCGGCTGTCATGGCAAGATGATATCCGGTCAGACCATTATCAGCGTGATCCACGACGAACCCCGCCTCTGTCAGCCCCTTGCTGAGATATTCACCTGTTTTAATTTCGTCTTCAACGATTAATATTTTCATCATGCTCCCCGGCTGGCTGCTAATGTCATTTTATTGCGCCCACGATCGTTATCAACGGATTACAGCAAAAATGACAACATTGTCATTATCCTGTCACCCGGCAAACAGAGAGCGTTCGGTAAAGTATCCCTATCAATACTCTGGACTTCGTTTGAACCATTTACCAGGTCTGCCTGTACGAGAAGCGTTATGTTCAAATTAAAATTACTCAGCATCAGTACCATATTCATCCTGGCTGGTTGTGTTTCTCTGGCACCTGAATATCAGCGTCCGCCAGCTCCGGTTCCCCAGCAGTTTTCATTGTCTAAAAACAGTCTGACGCCTGCGGTAAACAGCTATCAGGATACGGGCTGGCGAAACTTTTTTGTCGATCCCCAGGTCAGCAGGCTGATCGGTGAAGCCCTGAATAATAACCGTGATTTGAGAATGGCTGCCCTGAAGGTTGAAGAGGCCCGGGCCCAGTTCAACGTCACGGATGCAGATCGTTATCCCCAACTGAATGCCTCATCCGGGATCACATACAACGGTGGTCTGAAAGGTGACAAGCCGACCACACAGGAGTACGACGCGGGTCTGGAGCTCAGCTATGAGCTCGATTTTTTTGGCAAACTTAAGAACATGAGTGAGGCTGATCGCCAGAACTACTTTGCCAGCGAAGAAGCCCGTCGTGCCGTACACATCCTGCTGGTCTCCAACGTTTCACAGAGCTATTTCAGCCAGCAACTGGCGTACGAACAACTCCGTATTGCGCGGGAAACGCTGAAAAATTATGAACAGTCTTATGCATTCGTTGAGCAACAACTGGTGACCGGGAGTACGAACGTTCTGGCGCTTGAACAAGCCAGGGGGCAAATCGAAAGTACCCGCGCCGAAATAGCCAAACGAGAAGGCGATCTGGCTCAGGCAAACAATGCCCTGCAACTGGTGCTGGGAACGTACCGCGCAGTTCCGTCAGAAAAAGGGATTAAAGGTGGGGAGATCGCACCAGTAAAATTGCCACCAAATCTGTCGTCACAAATATTGCTGCAGCGTCCGGATATTATGGAAGCGGAATACCAGTTGAAAGCGGCTGATGCCAATATTGGCGCAGCGCGAGCGGCTTTTTTCCCGTCCATTACCCTGACCAGTGGTCTCTCCTCAAGCAGTACGGAGCTGTCCAGCCTCTTTACGTCAGGAAGTGGAATGTGGAATTTTATTCCTAAAATTGAAATTCCTATATTTAATGCTGGCAGGAACAAAGCCAATCTGAAGCTGGCTGAAATTCGCCAGCAACAGTCCGTGGTTAATTACGAACAAAAAATTCAGTCAGCCTTTAAGGATGTTTCCGACACGCTTGCGCTGCGCGACAGCCTTAGCCAGCAACTTGAGTCACAGCAGCGTTATCTTGATTCACTTCAGATAACTCTACAGCGTGCCAGAGGATTGTATGCAAGTGGTGCTGTCAGTTACATCGAAGTGCTGGATGCAGAACGTTCCCTCTTCGCGACGCAGCAAACCATTCTCGATCTTACCTATTCCCGACAGGTTAACGAAATTAATCTGTTTACCGCGCTGGGTGGCGGTTGGGTAGAGTAAATTTATTCAATTAATCAGGAAATTAAAATGCGTAATTCACTTAAAGCCGTTTTATTTGGTGCCTTCTCTGTCATGTTTTCTGCCGGTCTTCATGCTGAAACACATCAGCATGGCGATATGAATGCTGCCAGTGATGCTTCGGTACAGCAGGTTATCAAGGGCACCGGTATCGTTAAAGACATTGATATGAATAGTAAAAAGATTACCATTTCGCACGAAGCAATCCCGGCGGTGGGCTGGCCTGCAATGACCATGCGCTTCACTTTTGTTAATGCAGACGACGCTATCAATGCCCTGAAAACCGGCAACCATGTCGATTTCTCGTTTATTCAGCAGGGCAATATCTCCTTACTCAAAAGCATTAACGTTACGCAATCCTGATTAACAGTCCGGAGCGAATACATCCAGTGCGCCTGAACATTCATTATGGGATTACTGTGAATGAATAATCGTGCGCATATGCCAGGTGTTTTGATTTTTCAGCGAGAAATTGTATGGCTTCTTTAAAGATAAAATATGCTGCAATAATTATCAGCAGCCTCATAGCAGGGGGGCTGATATCGGTTACTGCCTGGCAGTATTTAAACTCATCACAAAAAACAGTACCAGCAGAACAAAAGGCACCGGAGAAAAAGGTACTTTTCTGGTATGACCCTATGAAACCGGATACCAAATTTGATAAACCCGGAAAATCGCCTTTTATGGATATGGACCTTGTGCCGAAATATGCTGATGAAAGTGGCGATAAAAGCAGTGGCGGGATCCGTATCGATCCAACTCAGGTTCAGAATCTGGGATTAAAAACGCAAAAAGTCACGCGAGGAATGCTGAATTATTCTCAGACAATCCCGGCTAATGTCAGTTACAACGAATATCAGTTTGTCATTGTGCAGGCGCGTTCTGACGGTTTCGTCGAAAAAGTGTATCCCCTGACGATTGGCGATCATGTGAAGAAAGGCACTCCGCTTATCGATATCACCATTCCTGAATGGGTTGAGGCACAAAGTGAGTTTCTGCTGTTATCCGGTACAGGCGGTACGCCAACCCAGATAAAAGGGGTTCTGGAGCGACTTCGTCTGGCTGGTATGCCGGAAGAGGATATTCAAAGGCTGCGTTCAACCCGCACAATCCAGACCCGTTTTACCATTAAAGCACCTATTGATGGTGTCATTACTGCATTTGACCTGCGCACCGGCATGAATATTTCCAAAGATAAGGTGGTGGCTCAGATTCAGGGGATGGACCCGGTCTGGATCAGCGCTGCAGTGCCAGAATCTATCGCCTATCTGCTGAAAGATACGTCGCAGTTTGAAATTTCGGTACCGGCTTATCCGGATAAAACATTCCATGTCGAAAAATGGAACATTCTTCCCAGCGTGGATCAGACAACCCGCACGCTTCAGGTCCGCCTCCAGGTTACTAACAAGGATGAGTTTCTCAAGCCGGGCATGAATGCCTATCTCAAACTGAATACCCAAAGTCAGGAGATGCTGCTGATACCAAGCCAGGCCGTTATCGATACCGGCAAAGAACAGCGCGTGATTACTGTTGATGATGAAGGCAAGTTTGTGCCGAAACAGATCCACGTTCTGCATGAATCACAGCAACAGTCCGGCATTGGCTCCGGTCTTAATGAAGGCGATACCGTGGTGGTCAGTGGCCTGTTCCTCATTGACTCCGAAGCCAATATTACGGGCGCGCTGGAACGTATGCGCCACCCTGAAAAAACAGAAAACAGTATGCCAGCAATGTCTGAGCAGCCTGTAAATATGCATTCAGGGCACTGAGGAGACGACGATGATTGAATGGATTATCCGGCGCTCTGTCGCCAACCGTTTCCTGGTCATGATGGGCGCACTGTTTCTCAGCATCTGGGGCACATGGACGATAATTAACACGCCGGTCGATGCGCTGCCTGACCTGTCAGATGTGCAGGTCATTATTAAAACCAGCTATCCCGGACAGGCTCCGCAGATTGTAGAAAACCAGGTCACCTATCCGCTTACCACCACCATGCTGTCCGTACCTGGCGCAAAAACCGTGCGTGGCTTTTCACAGTTCGGTGATTCGTATGTGTATGTCATTTTTGAAGACGGGACCGATCTGTACTGGGCCCGTTCGCGCGTGCTGGAATACCTGAATCAGGTTCAGGGCAAACTGCCTGCGGGTGTGAGCTCTGAAATCGGTCCGGACGCCACGGGAGTGGGCTGGATATTTGAATATGCCCTGGTCGATCGCAGCGGAAAACACGACCTTTCAGAACTGCGTTCTTTGCAGGACTGGTTTCTGAAATTTGAACTGAAGACCATCCCGAACGTGGCTGAGGTAGCCTCGGTTGGTGGCGTGGTGAAGCAGTACCAGATTCAGGTCAATCCGGTAAAACTGTCCCAGTATGGGATCAGCCTGCCCGAAGTGAAACAGGCTCTTGAATCGTCTAACCAGGAGGCCGGTGGTTCATCCGTTGAAATGGCCGAAGCGGAGTATATGGTCCGTGCCAGCGGTTATCTTCAGAGCATTGATGATTTTAATAACATCGTCCTGAAAACAGGTGAGAACGGCGTGCCGGTTTATCTGCGGGATGTTGCCCGCGTGCAGACCGGGCCCGAAATGAGGCGTGGTATTGCCGAGCTGAACGGCCAGGGAGAAGTCGCTGGCGGCGTGGTGATCCTGCGGTCGGGTAAAAATGCGCGCGACGTTATCACGGCAGTGAGGGATAAACTGGAGACGCTGAAGGCCAGCCTGCCGGAAGGCGTTGAAATCGTGACCACCTACGATCGCAGCCAGTTAATCGACCGGGCGATTGATAACCTCAGTTCCAAACTTCTGGAAGAGTTTATCGTGGTGGCCATCGTCTGTGCTCTGTTCCTGTGGCACGTACGTTCTGCCCTGGTGGCGATTATCTCTCTGCCGCTTGGCCTGTGTATCGCCTTTATCGTCATGCACTTCCAGGGACTGAACGCCAATATCATGTCGCTGGGAGGGATAGCGATTGCCGTCGGTGCGATGGTGGATGCCGCCATTGTGATGATTGAAAATGCGCACAAACGGCTTGAGGAGTGGGATCATCAGCATCCGGGTGAGCAGATTGACAACGCCACCCGCTGGAAGGTGATTACCGACGCCTCCGTGGAAGTGGGACCCGCGTTGTTCATTAGCCTGCTGATCATCACCCTGTCCTTTATTCCTATCTTTACCCTGGAAGGGCAGGAAGGTCGTCTGTTTGGCCCGCTGGCATTCACGAAAACGTACTCCATGGCGGGAGCGGCCGCACTGGCCATCATCGTCATTCCTATTCTGATGGGATTCTGGATCCGGGGGAAAATTCCTGCAGAGACCAGTAACCCCCTGAACCGGGTGCTGATCAAAGCGTATCATCCTTTGCTGCTGCGGGTCCTCCACTGGCCAAAAACAACCCTGCTGGTTGCGGCCTTGTCCATTTTCACGGTTATCTGGCCACTGAGTCAGGTGGGCGGTGAATTTCTGCCGAAGATTAACGAGGGCGATCTGCTGTATATGCCGTCGACCTTGCCTGGCGTCTCTCCGGCAGAAGCTGCAGCGCTCCTGCAGACAACAGACAAGTTAATCAAAAGCGTTCCTGAAGTGGCTTCTGTATTTGGCAAGACCGGTAAAGCAGAGACCGCAACGGATTCCGCGCCGCTCGAAATGGTGGAAACCACGATCCAGCTCAAACCTGAGGATCAGTGGCGTCCCGGCATGACAATTGACAAGATTATTGATGAACTCGACAGGACAGTCCGTTTACCGGGTCTGGCAAACCTCTGGGTGCCGCCTATCCGTAACCGTATTGATATGCTCTCAACCGGGATCAAAAGCCCGATAGGTATCAAAGTGTCCGGGACTGTTCTGTCCGATATCGACGCGACGGCGCAGAGTATCGAGGCGGTAGCCAAAACCGTGCCTGGCGTGGTGTCTGTCCTGGCTGAGCGACTTGAGGGCGGGCGCTACATCGATATCGATATCAACCGGGAGAAAGCCTCCCGCTACGGGATGACGGTAGGTGATGTCCAGCTGTTCGTCTCTTCAGCAATCGGAGGTGCTATGGTGGGTGAGACAGTTGAAGGGGTGGCCCGGTACCCTATTAACATTCGCTACCCGCAGGATTACCGGAACAGTCCGCAGGCGCTGAAACAGATGCCGATCCTGACCCCGATGAAGCAGCAGATCACGCTGGGCGATGTCGCGGATATTAACGTCGTTTCTGGACCAACCATGCTGAAAACCGAAAATGCCCGGCCAGCCAGCTGGATTTATGTTGATGCCCGCGGCAGGGACATGGTGTCGGTGGTTAACGACATTAAGACGGCCATCAGCGAGAAAGTGAAACTGAGACCGGGAACCAGTGTGGCATTCTCCGGACAGTTTGAACTGCTTGAGCATGCCAACAAGAAACTGAAGCTGATGGTGCCGATGACGGTGATGATCATTTTCATCCTGTTGTATCTGGCATTCCGCCGGGTTGACGAAGCCCTGCTGATCCTGATGAGCCTGCCGTTCGCCCTGGTTGGCGGAATATGGTTCCTGTACTGGCAGGGCTTCCATATGTCAGTGGCGACCGGAACCGGGTTTATCGCCCTGGCCGGGGTGGCAGCAGAGTTTGGCGTGGTCATGCTGATGTATCTGCGTCATGCCATTGAAGTGCACCCGGAATTGTCCCGTAAAGAGACGTTCACACCGGAAGGTCTTGATGAAGCCCTTTATCATGGTGCCGTGCTGCGTGTCCGGCCGAAAGCCATGACCGTGGCGGTGATCATCGCGGGTCTGCTGCCGATACTCTGGGGAACCGGCGCAGGTTCAGAAGTCATGAGCCGTATTGCGGCCCCCATGATTGGCGGGATGATCACAGCTCCGCTGCTGTCCCTGTTCATTATTCCTGCCGCCTATAAACTCATCTGGCTGCGCAGACATAAAAAGAGCGTGTCATAACCCTGAAAGGACACCCCTGCGGGTGTCCTTTTGCATAAATTCACCCTGACGTCAGGGTTTACATCGATAACATACAGAGGTGAGTATGAAAAAAATAATTTTAATGGCCCTGGCTTTTGGCCTTTCACTTCCGGCAATGGCAGGTGAAAAAGTAATAGACATGTACAAGTCTGAAAACTGTGGTTGCTGTTCCCTGTGGGGCAAGGCGATGGAAAAGGACGGGTTTGAGGTACGGACCCACGTCATGAATGATCAGGCTCTGTCAGCCCTGAAAGAAAAATATGCTGTTCCTGCTGAGCTGAGAAGCTGTCATACCGCAGTTACTGGTAATTTGATCATTGAAGGTCATGTGCCTGCCACAACGATACATAAGGCAATGCAGTCTGGTTCAGGGATTTATGGCCTTGCCACCCCCGGTATGCCTGCGGGAAGCCCGGGAATGGAGATGGGGGCCCGTAAAGAGGCTTACGATGTTATCGCATTCTCTCCGGAGGGCAGTAAAAAGATCTTCCAGCGAATCGAATAGTCAGCGGAACGGCTGATAACGGGACGCCGGTAGCAGGCACTCCTGTGCCGGCGACATTCGTGGTAATCGCATCCATGACATAACCTGAATACAGAAGACGCTTCAGGTTTGCATAAGGAGAGTTACTGTGAAAAATGACAATGCAGTGCAACACAACAACCAGACTGCCTCTGAACAGACATTATCCCCGGACGAGAGTCACGTATTGCATAAGGTGAGAGATCCCGTGTGCGGGATGACAATCATGCCCGATAAGGCGCACAGCAGCATTCGATACCAGGAGCATCAGCTTTATTTCTGCTCCGCCAGCTGTGAGAGCAAATTTAAAGCTCATCCCGATCATTATCTTACAGAAGATGCCAGTGAACATTCCCATCACCACCATCACCACCATCACCACCATCACCACGAGGTCATCCCTGATCAGATAAAACAGCCTCACCACCAGGCGGAGAACGATATTTCTGAAGGTGTGTGGACATGCCCGATGCACCCGGAGATACGCCGTCGTGGTCCAGGAAGCTGTCCTGTCTGTGGAATGGCACTGGAACCACTCGTAGCCACGGCATCCACGGGGCCAAGCGATGAACTTCGCGACATGACAAGACGCTTCTGGCTGGGGTTGTTGCTGGCGTTTCCGGTTCTGATACTCGAAATGGGATCTCATCTGTTTCCCGCCTTGAGAAATATAGTATCGCCACAGTACAACACATGGCTGCAGCTGCTTCTGGCCTCTCCTGTCGTGTTGTGGTGTGGCTGGCCATTTTTCGCCCGGGCCGGGATGTCGTTACGTAACCGTTCCCTGAATATGTTTACCCTTGTTGCTATGGGGACCGGCGTAGCCTGGGTTTACAGCGTCATTGCAACTGTCTTCCCCTCCTGGTTTCCTGCATCGTTCAGAAACATGGATGGCCTGGTGGCCGTTTATTTTGAAGCCGCGGCAGTAATTACGGTGCTTGTACTGCTGGGACAGGTTCTTGAGCTGCGGGCACGGGAACAAACCTCAGGTGCCATTACTGCGCTTCTGAACCTTGCCCCCAAAACCGCCAGGCGGCTGGACCATGACGGTCATGAAACGGATATTAATGCGGAAGATGTCCTGCCTGGCGATAAGCTCCGCATCAGACCTGGGGAGAGTATTCCGGTCGACGGTATCGTGGTCGAAGGCACAACAACCGTTGATGAATCGATGGTGACCGGGGAGTCTATGCCGGTTACCAAAACGGAGGGTGCCCCTGTCATTGGGGGGACGATTAATCAGACAGGTAGTCTTATCATCCGTGCAGAGAAAGTCGGAGATGAAACGATGCTCTCACGAATTGTTCAGATGGTCGCTGATGCACAGCGTTCGCGAGCCCCCATCCAGAGAATGGCTGACAGCGTTTCAGGCTGGTTTGTTCCTCTGGTGATACTTATCGCGGTTGTTGCTTTCGTGATCTGGTCTGTCTGGGGGCCCGAGCCCAGGATGGCGCACGGTCTGATTGCGGCTGTGTCGGTCCTGATTATTGCCTGTCCCTGCGCGCTGGGGCTGGCCACGCCGATGTCGATAATGGTGGGGGTGGGCAAAGGAGCCCAGGCCGGGGTGTTAATCAAAAATGCCGAAGCCCTTGAGCGTCTTGAAAAAGTGGACACGCTGGTTGTCGACAAAACAGGCACGCTCACGGAAGGTTCGCCTACGGTGACAGGAATTATCAGTCTCAGTCCGGGTGGGGAAGCCTCTCTTTTGCGTGTAACGGCCGCAGTGGAAAAAGGCTCGCAGCATCCGCTGGGTATGGCAGTCGTCAGAGCAGCACAGGAAAAGGGGATCGCAATACCCGCAGTCACTCATTTCGATGCGCCGTCGGGTAAAGGTGTCACAGGCGATGTCGAAGGTCAACGGATTGTTATTGGTAATGAACTGGTTATGCAGGAAAACAGTATCGTTGTTGATAATCAAAAGGCCGTTGCGGATACGTTGCGGATGGAAGGCGCTACCGTTATCTATGTGGCCACGGACGGGGACCTTGCAGGCCTGATAGCTATTTCGGATCCCGTGAAAGCAACCACGCCGGATGCACTTAAAGCGTTGCGTCAGGCGGGGATCCGCATCGTTATGCTCACCGGGGATAACCAGCTTACCGCTGAAGCAGTCGCACGGAAACTGGGAATAGATGAGGTTGAAGCCGGGATTCTGCCGGATGGCAAAAAAGCAGTGATAACCCGACTGAAAGCGTCTGGCCATGTGGTTGCGATGGCCGGAGACGGTGTGAATGATGCCCCGGCGCTGGCAGCGGCTGATGTGGGAATAGCCATGGGAACGGGTACAGATGTGGCAATTGAAAGTGCCGGAGTCACCCTTCTCAAAGGCGACCTGATGATACTGAACAGGGCCCGTCATCTGTCAGAGATCACCATGAAAAATATCCGACAGAATCTGTTTTTTGCATTTATCTACAACGCACTTGGTGTGCCGGTGGCTGCAGGCCTGCTTTATCCTGTGTATGGAATACTGCTGTCGCCAGTTATTGCGGCGGCGGCCATGGCTCTTTCTTCCGTCAGCGTCATTGTGAATGCGTTGCGTCTGAAAAGTGTCAGGCTCGGGAAATAACACTGAGTGAAGGGTCTGTTATGAACAGAAGGAGTCCAGTATGAAAAGTACCACCTATGCGCTTATTGCTGTCGCCGCGATCGCGGCATTTGCCCTCCTGCGAGAACACTGGTCACATGTGGCAGGTTACTGGCCATATCTGTTATTGCTGGTCTGCCCGCTAATGCATCTTTTCCACGGCCACGGAGGGCATGGGGATCACCAACATCACGGAAGTGAAAACGATAAAAAAAATTAATCCGGCAAACGGGGCCGCGTCGCGGTCCCGTTATCAGTCCAGGTATCGTTCGTAGTCTCTGGCATGCGCAAAGGCATGCTGTTCGAGTTTGTTATCAGCGGGTGCCGATGCCCGGAACGCCAGTGAATTAACAGGATTGTTATTGATGACCAGCTCGTAATGTAAATGAGGACCGGATGAACGTCCGCTGTTACCGGATAACGCAATAGCACCTCCCCGGGTAACTCTGGCCCCTTTAGTAACGAGTATTTTATTGAGGTGGAGATAGCGAGTTTTAACACCGGCTTTTCCCGTTACTTCAACAAAATATCCCATGGTACTGTTGTATTCGGCCCGGGTGATTTTTCCGTCGATGACGCTGACTATTTTCGTGTTCATGGGCATGGAATAATCAATGCCATTATGGGGACTCACTTTTCCCGATACCGGGTTAAGTCTTGCAGGATTGAAAGGTGAACTGAGTCTTGCTGTGGCTGGTAACGGATAATCGAGACTGCCTTTCCCGGAAGTATCGGAAAGATTATAGAACTTTTTGTCTGATATACGATACGCCGTGTAATTAAATGAGCCGGACGTAAATTTATAAGCCACTACACGTGATTTTCCCGCTTTCTTTTGCAGTACGAGTTTTAATGATTCATTTTTTTTCAAATGCCGAAGATTAAAGCGGGAAGGCAAAGAGCGCTGAAGGATAGCGATCTCGTTCGATTCCAGCCCCGAGCGGGTGGCTGAAAGGTAAGCATTTTCTTTTACGACATCGGTAGAATACATTTACTGGAATTCGCCGTTAGCATGAACACTGCGGCGTATGCTAGGGGTTTTCAGGAGGCGTGTCATCTGCCAGTTAATCGGGAGCACCGTTGATGGTCGTCATTTTTGTAACATATCTTGTTTCCCGTTTGCTCCTGAAGATCTGGGAACTGTATGACCAGCCTGACGGTGATGATTAACGGGACTGAAACAGGTTACGGCAGAGCAATATGGGGCTCATGTCCTGCTACGTAACCCGTCAGTAAAGCCCTGCTAAGCACTAACCCGCCTGCAGTTACCTGGAGGAATACAGGCCGCGAAGCTTTCTTGCCTGTGTCTGATGAGCTTCCGCACCGGCATTATTGACCTGCTCATGCACGAGGGCGGCTTTCTCTCCGGCATTCAGTTCGTTAAAAGAAGAAGAGGAGGTCTTTGAATTTGCACCACTGTCGGACAGCATTTTTTTATGTTCCTCAATCATTTTCTGATGTGCATAGGACGCGCTGTTGTTCATAAATGAATGAGCAACAATGGCCCTTTCATGTTCATTCATTTCAGAGAATGAGGGCGTGTTGTTTTTATTAACCCTGTCCGGTAAGTTTTCATGCGTCGAGGAATTCACATGACTGACGGCTGAGGCATTATTAACAAATCGATGTGCTTCATGGGCAATATCACTGGACTGAGCAAAAGCTGCCCCACAAAATAAAGCTGTAAACGCAGTGGCCGTGATTAATATATTCATGTGTAATTACCTTCTGAGGTACATAAAAGATGTCCTTATGATCATATATAAAAATAATCAACCTGTGGGGAAGATGACGTAAATGTAATACAGCTATGTACATTACACGATTGTAATGAATTTGTTTCTTAAGGTGTGCTAGATTCATTTCATTGTAAGTGGATGAACCAGTAATTTAATTTAAATCGGTTCTCGAATTCTGTCAGTAACCATACTTTAAATAAGGGAATGCGCATGCTGTTGAAAACGTCTCGACGAACTTTCCTGAAGGGGTTAACCCTCTCTGGCGTAGCCGGAAGTCTTGGCGTATGGAGTTTCAATGCGCGTTCCAGTCTGAGCCTGCCAGTTGCCGGATCCCTGCAGGGTACTCAGTTTGACCTGACCATTGGTGAAACGGCCGTCAATATCACGGGCAGTGAGCGTCAGGCCAAAACAATCAATGGAGGCCTGCCGGGGCCCGTTCTTCGCTGGAAAGAAGGTGACACCATTACCCTGAAGGTCAAAAACCGTCTTAATGAACAGACGTCCATTCACTGGCACGGCATTATTCTTCCGGCCAATATGGATGGTGTTCCGGGGCTGAGTTTTATGGGCATAGAGCCTGATGATACCTACGTTTACACCTTTAAGGTTAAGCAGAACGGGACTTACTGGTACCACAGCCATTCCGGTCTGCAGGAACAGGAGGGGGTATACGGTGCCATTATCATCGATGCCAGGGAGCCAGAACCGTTTGCTTACGATCGTGAGCATGTGGTCATGTTGTCTGACTGGACCGATGAAAATCCTCACAGCCTGCTGAAAAAATTAAAAAAACAGTCGGATTACTACAATTTCAATAAACCAACCGTTGGCTCTTTTTTCCGCGACGTGAATACCAGGGGGCTGTCAGCCACCATTGCCGATCGGAAAATGTGGGCTGAAATGAAAATGAATCCGACTGACCTCGCGGATGTCAGTGGCTACACCTACACCTATCTCATGAACGGGCAGGCCCCGCTGAAAAACTGGACCGGACTGTTCCGTCCCGGTGAAAAGATACGCTTACGGTTTATCAACGGCTCGGCAATGACCTATTTCGATATCCGTATCCCCGGGCTGAAAATGACGGTCGTGGCTGCAGATGGCCAGTATGTAAACCCGGTTACCGTTGACGAATTCAGGATTGCCGTTGCCGAAACCTATGATGTCATTGTGGAGCCTCAGGGTGAGGCCTATACCATCTTCGCACAATCCATGGACAGGACCGGTTACGCTCGAGGGACACTGGCCACGAGAGAGGGGTTAAGTGCTGCCGTTCCCCCCCTCGATCCTCGTCCTCTGTTGACCATGGAAGATATGGGTATGGGGGGAATGGGACATGATATGGCAAGAATGGACCACAGCCAGATGGGAGGCATGGATAACAGCGGAGAGATGATGTCTATGGACGGTGCTGACCTTCCGGATAGCGGGACATCCTCCGCGCCCATGGATCACAGCAGCATGGCCGGTATGGATCATTCCCGGATGGCCGGAATGCCGGGTATGCAAAGTCATCCTGCGTCAGAAACGGATAACCCACTGGTTGATATGCAGGCGATGAGCGTCTCTCCGAAATTAAATGATCCGGGTATTGGTCTTCGAAATAACGGAAGAAAGGTTCTCACGTACGCGGATTTGAAAAGCCGCTTTGAGGATCCTGACGGACGTGAACCTGGCCGTACCATAGAACTGCATTTAACCGGCCACATGGAAAAGTTTGCCTGGTCATTTAACGGAATCAAGTTTTCAGATGCCGCACCGGTGCTGCTGAAATACGGTGAGCGGCTCAGGATCACGCTGATCAACGATACCATGATGACTCACCCCATTCACCTGCATGGTATGTGGAGCGATCTGGAAGATGAAAACGGTAATTTCATGGTTCGTAAACACACAATAGATGTTCCCCCTGGTACAAAACGCAGTTACAGAGTGACAGCAGATGCGCTTGGCCGCTGGGCGTATCACTGCCATTTGCTCTATCACATGGAAATGGGAATGTTTCGTGAAGTCCGGGTGGAGGAATGATGCGAATGAAGAGAAATTTGAAGGCCATACCTGTTCTGGTCGCCTGTTTGTTTACCTCACAGCTTTCTATTGCGGCGGGCTCCGTCTCTGCAGATCCCCACGCCGGGCACGACATGTCTGCCATGCAGATGCCAGCAGATGAGAATTTCACTGAGATGACGTCAATGGAGCCCATTGTAACTGAGAGCAGAACGCCAATTCCGCCTGTTACCGATGCCGACCGGAAGGCTGCATTCGGCAATTTACAGGGGCATGCGATTCACGACAGTGCGATTAATTATCTGGTTCTGCTGGATCAACTGGAATGGCAACGGTCGGATAACACCAACAATTTCAGCTGGAGTGTTAACAGCTGGATTGGAGGCGACACAGATCGGATTTGGCTAAAGAGTGAAGGTGAACGAAGCAATGGGGAAACGGAGGCGGCTGAAGCGCAGTTACTCTGGGGACATGCGGTTGGCCCATGGTGGGATTTGGTTGCGGGTGTCAGGCAGGATTTCAGACCTGCTTCTGCCCGGACCTGGGCTGCTGTCGGTTTTCAGGGGCTGGCACTCTATAATTTTGAGTCTGAAATTACGGGTTTTGTCAGTAATGGCGGAAAAGCAGCCCTTCGTCTGGGAGGAGAATACGACGTTTTACTGACTAACCGGCTCATACTCCAGCCATCCTATGAGGTGAATTTCTACAGTCAGGATGATGAATCGCGGGGTCGCGGCAGGGGACTGACTGACACAGAGCTGGGGCTCCGGCTGCGCTATGAAATACGCCGTGAGTTTGCACCCTATATAGGCGTTTCCTGGAATCAACTTTACGGGAAAACATCCGATATGGCGAAAAGAGAAGGTGAGAAAGACCATCAGGTAGTATTCCTGGCGGGAGCCAGAATCTGGTTTTAACGCACTGATATAAAACACTCAACTAAACAGGTAAATAAAATGTCGATTTTAAATAAAGCCATTCTTACAGGTGGCCTCGTTATGGGCGTTGCTTTCTCTGCTATGGCCCATCCGGAATTAAAAAGCTCTGTGCCACAGGCTGATTCAGCCGTAGCGGCCCCGGAAAAGATTCAGCTTAATTTCTCGGAAAATCTGACCGTGAAATTCTCAGGTGCAAAATTAACGATGACGGGTATGAAAGGCATGTCATCACATTCTCCGATGCCGGTCGCGGCAAAAGTGGCGCCAGGCGCTGACCCTAAATCGATGGTCATTATTCCGCGAGAGCCTTTACCCGCTGGCACTTATCGTGTTGACTGGCGCGCGGTTTCTTCAGATACGCACCCTATTACCGGTAATTACACCTTTACAGTGAAGTAATATTATGAACGACCTGATTATGATTGTTATTCGTTTTCTTCTTTATCTGGATTTGATGGTAATATTTGGATTGCCATTTTTTCAGATATATGGAATAAGCGGTGTCAGACATGAAACCTATAACCTGACTAATTTCAGGTCGTTTATAACCTTTGCTGTTGTTACAGGCATCATTCTTACTGGCATTAATATGCTCCTGGTATCTAATGCCATGAGTGGAGTAACTGACCTCAGAGAATTATCCATCCATGTTATCGAGATGGTGATAGAAGAAACTGATGTGGGTATTAGCTGGATTGTCAGGCTCTGTGCCCTGTTTACCACACTCGGTGCTTTGTTCCTTTACACTAATAAGAGAGTATTGTCCTGCCTGCTGATGACGATGAGTGGGGGCGTGGCGCTGGCTACACTTGCCTGGGGAGGACACGCCGTTATGCATGACGGTCTGCATTACTATCTCCATTTACTGAGCGATCTGACCCATCTCGGCGCTGCAGGTGCCTGGACAGGTGCTCTGGTTGCATTTGCTATCCTGCTGATGCGCAGAAACGAGCATAATGCACAGAGCGTCATTGTGATATCTGACTCCCTGGCAAAATTTGCCACGGCAGGAACGGTGATTGTTGTAGCCCTGATCCTGAGTGCGCTGGTCAACTATCTGTATATTGCTGAGGGTAACTTAACTCCCTTATTCAACAGTTCCTGGGGGAGGATATTGCTTGCCAAGACGGCTCTGTTTGTTCTGATGCTTCTTCTGGCTGCAGCAAACCGGTTTCACCTGGGTCCCCGGCTTGAAGTTATGGTCAGGGAAGGGAATTATGATCGCAGCGTTGCCCTGATGCGAAACAGCATCCTGACAGAATTCGTTGTTGCGATTATCATTCTGGGCGCCGTAGCGTGGCTCGGAATGCTTGCTCCGTCTCAGGTCAGCTAGGGGACAGCCAAAGCTCATGCGTGAGATTTTTACTTTCATATCAGCGAGTTGACCATGCAGCGTATTTTAATCGTTGAAGACGAACAAAAAACAGGTCGTTACCTGCAGCAGGGACTGGTTGAGGAAGGCTATCAGGCCGATCTCTTTAATAATGGCCGCGATGGTCTCGGGGCCGCGTCGAAGGGACAGTATGATTTGATAATACTGGACGTGATGCTGCCTTTCCTCGACGGGTGGCAAATCATCAGCGCACTGAGGGAGTCCGGGCACGAAGAACCGGTCCTGTTTTTAACCGCAAAGGACAACGTGCGGGACAAAGTGAAAGGACTGGAGCTTGGCGCAGATGACTACCTGATTAAGCCCTTTGATTTTACGGAGCTGGTTGCACGTGTAAGAACCCTACTGCGCCGGGCACGCTCGCAGGCCGCAACAGTCTGCACCATCGCCGATATGACCGTTGATATGGTGCGCCGGACCGTGATCCGTTCGGGGAAGAAGATCCATCTCACCGGTAAAGAATACGTTCTGCTTGAGTTGCTGCTGCAACGCACCGGAGAAGTGTTACCCAGGAGTCTTATCTCGTCCCTGGTCTGGAACATGAATTTTGACAGTGATACGAATGTGATTGATGTCGCCGTGAGACGTCTGAGAAGTAAAATTGATGATGACTTTGAGCCAAAACTGATCCATACCGTTCGCGGTGCCGGATATGTCCTGGAGATCAGAGAAGAGTGAGGTTCAAAATTTCCCTGACCACACGCCTGAGCCTGATTTTTTCTGCGGTGATGCTTACGGTATGGTGGTTATCAAGTTTTATCCTGATTAGCACCCTTAATGGCTATTTCGATAATCAGGACCGCGATTTTCTGACAGGTAAACTTCAGCTCACCGAAGAGTTTCTTAAAACAGAGACGTTCAGGAACAAAACGGATATTAAGTCATTATCAGAAAAAATAAACGATGCGATGGTGGGGCACAATGGCTTATTCATTTCTATAAAAAACATGGAAAATGAAAAAATTGTTGAACTCTATGCCAAAAATTCTGTTGTTCCAGCGGTCCTGCTTAATAAGTCGGGTGATATTCTCGACTATATGATCCAGACGGAAGAAAATAACACCGTGTACCGCAGTATCTCGCGGCGGGTTGCCGTGACGCCGGAACAGGGTAAAAGCAAACATGTCATCATTACGGTTGCCACGGATACTGGGTATCACACCCTGTTTATGGACAAACTCAGTACCTGGCTGTTCTGGTTCAATATCGGTCTGGTCTTTATTTCTGTTTTTCTGGGCTGGCTGACCACACGTATTGGTCTGAAACCGCTACGGGAAATGACCAGTCTGGCTTCCTCCATGACCGTACACAGCCTGGATCAGCGTCTAAATCCCGATCTGGCTCCGCCGGAAATCTCTGAGACCATGCAGGAGTTCAATAATATGTTTGATCGCCTGGAGGGGGCATTCCGGAAACTGTCAGATTTCTCGTCTGACATCGCGCATGAGCTGCGCACACCAGTCAGTAATCTGATGATGCAGACGCAGTTTGCACTGGCTAAGGAAAGGGATGTTTCGCATTACCGCGAAATTTTATTCGCTAACCTGGAAGAACTGAAAAGGTTGTCACGAATGACCAGTGACATGCTTTTTCTGGCACGTTCAGAGCATGGTCTGCTGCGGCTGGATAAACATGATGTGGATCTGGCAGCCGAACTGAATGAATTACGTGAGTTGTTCGAGCCCCTGGCAGACGAAACAGGAAAGACAATCACGGTTGAAGGAGAGGGCGTTGTTGCCGGAGACAGCGATATGCTCCGACGTGCTTTCAGTAACCTGCTTTCCAATGCAATCAAGTATTCTCCCGATAACACCTGTACAGCGATACACCTTGAGCGTGACAGTGACTGTGTGAACGTGATGATTACGAATACGATGTCCGGCCAGGTTCCCGCTAATCTGGAACGTTTGTTTGACCGGTTCTATCGCGCAGACTCATCAAGGTTCTACAACACGGAAGGCGCGGGGCTGGGATTATCAATTACAAGGTCGATCATTCATGCTCACGGCGGCGAGCTGTCAGCAGAACAGCAGGGGCGTGAAATTGTGTTCAAAGTGCGCCTGTTAATGGATTAATCCCGTTGTTCAGGAGAAACCTGGAAGGTGACAAAATTGTCATCATTCAGTCACGCGATAAACAGAGGCGGTTTTTTATAATTATTCATAAATCAGGAGCAGCGTGATAACACAATCACCTGGTTCCTGGAGTGATGATTAACCCGCCCTGAGATCAACTGCTTTCTCTGTTATAAGCCATTGATTGTTTGGGTATGTAAACACCGGAGACCCAACCATGAAAAAGATTCTCGTATCATTTGTTGCCATTATGGCTGCCGCTTCATCTGCCATGGCTGCAGAGACAATGAACATGCATGACCAGGTAAATAATGCACAGGCACCTGCCCACCAGATGCAGTCATCTGCTGAAAAAAGTGCAATTCAGGGAGACAGCATGACAATGATGGATATGAGCAGTCACGATCAGGCCGCAATGTCCCATGACATGATGCAAAACAGCAATTCTGCTGCCCACCAGGACATGGCTGAAATGCATAAAAAAATGATGAAAGCTAAACCCGGAGCTACCAACGAAACAGCAAAGTCATTTTCTGAAATGAGCGAGCATGAGAAGGCCGCAGCTGTACATGAGAAGGCGAATAATGGTCAGTCTTCCGTTGTTCACCAGCAGCAGGCTGATAAGCATCGCAGTCAGATCACCCAGAATTAACCCGCAGCTCCACTTGTTAGACCCTCATTTGACGCCGAAGTCACTGGCTTACGCTCCCGTCCGGGAGCGTTTTTTTTTCCCATATATCAAACTTTAACTCTGAAGAGGTGGAAGTATCTGACCAACACTGTCACGTAACGCCAGATAACTACAAAAACACCTTTTTCCTCCTGTAAATTGCAGTTCCTGCAAGAACATCAAGGCATAATGTTGGAACAGCGTGTGATACACACTTAGCATCATGTTTTGTATGTGTTTTTTTTAAAACTTTACAACTTTAAAGTCTTTTTCAGGTTAAAGGATACAACTTTAATGTCTCTACACAGCCGGGGAGTAAGTCATTCACCCTGTATATCATTACCAACCATAAGCGAATAGACATCACCCATAATGAGTAAGCGTTAAGTGAGCGCCGTATTGACGGCTATTTATTGGTGAGATCTACGTTCCATGGCAGCAGTTCGGCCACTTTGTTGATGGGCCACTCCGGCAATACGCTCAGGATATGGCGAAGGTAACCCTCTGGATCGATACCGTTCAGCCTGCACGTTCCGATCAGACCATACAGCAGGGCACCACGTTCACCACCATGATCACTGCCGAAGAAGATGTAGTTTTTCTTGCCCAGACAGACCGCTCGTAGCGCGCGCTCAGCAGCGTTATTATCCGGCTCTGCCAGACCATCATCGCAGTAGTAACACAGGGCATCCCACTGGTTCAGTGCATAAGCGAACGCCTCGCCTAACCGGGATTTTTTCGACAGAGTGGCTCTTTTCTCCACCAACCAGTCATGCAGGGATATCAGCAACGGTTTACTTCGGGACCGTCTGGCGGCCAGCCGCTGAGATGCCGGAAGGCCGCGTATTTCCTCTTCTATCGCGTATAACTCACTGATGCGCTTCAGAGCCTCCTCTGCTGTGGCCGTCCGGGTGCTGATATAGACGTCATGGATTTTGCGCCGCGCATGAGCCCAGCATGCCGCTTCTGTCAACGGGCCACCTTCACGCTCTGCGCTGAACAACCTGTCGTACCCTGCGAAGGCATCTGCCTGCAGCACGCCATGATAGTGCCGAAGATGTTGCTGAGGGTGTTTCCCCTGTCGGTCCGGTGAGAAGGCGAACCATGCCGCTGGCGGATCTGATGAACCCGCGCTTCTGTTATCACGGACATATGTCCAGATACGCCCGGTTTTCGTCTTCTTTCTGCCCGGCGCCAGCACGGGCACCGGAGTGTCATCCGTATGCAGTTTGCGGCAGTCCATCACGTAGTGGTAGAGGGCTTCATCCAGCGGGGCCATTAACCGGCAGCACGCATCCACCCAGTTGGAGAGCAGCGCACGACTCAGATCCACACCCTGACGGGCAAAGATTTCGCACTGGCGATACAGCGGCAGGTGTTCACAGTATTTGGCCGTTAACACGCGGGCCAGCAGACCCGGCCCGGCGATGCCCCGGTCGATAGGACGTGAGGGCGCTGGCGCTTCAACGACGCAGTCGCATCGGGTACAGGCCTTTTTCACTCTGACCGTGCGGATCACTTTCAGGGCGCTGGAGACCAGCTCCAGTTGCTCCGCGCTGACTTCGCTGAGATAGGCCATATCACTACCGCAACCAGGACAGCTGGTTTCAGCTGGCTCCAGTCTGTTTATTTCGCGGGGAAGATGTTCCGGTAACGGGCGACGATGACGGGACTGGCGCAACTGACGCGGAACCTGCTGATCATTGTCCCGGCCGTTGTAACGATCGCTTTGCTGCTCCTGCTGTTTCAGCAGGGCTTCGGCTTCTTCGACCTGCCGGCGTAGCTTTTCTGAACGGGTACCGAACAGCATTCGGCGCAGTTTTTCTATCTGAGCCCGCAGATATTCTATTTCACGCTCTTCGTTCTCTATTTTCTCTTCTGCGCGGGCCAGCGCCGAACGCAGGAACGACTCAGTCTCAGCAACGAGACTGAGCTGGCTGTCTTTCTGGCGAAGCGCGTCTTCCAGCGCAGCGATACGGGCGAGATAGTCCTGACTCATGACCCCATTTATAATGCGGTCATGCGCTTTTTACAACATCGTCAGTGAGTTAAGGCGTGCAGTTTTAGGTTGCCGCCAGTCCAGCTTATCGAGGAGCATGGCGAGTTGTGAGCGGGTGATGGCGATTTTGCCGTCGCGTACAGCAGGCCAGACGAACTGTCCCTCTTCCAGACGTTTGGTAAACAGACACAGACCGTCAGCATCAGCCCAGAGGATCCTCACGGTGTCACCTTTACGACCACGGAAGATAAACAGGTGGCCGGAGAACGGATTGTCATCAAGAACATGCTGGACCAGTTCGCCCAGACCATTGAAGGACTTACGCATATCGGTGACCCCGGCAACCAGCCAGATACGAGTGCCTGACGGTAAGGGTATCATCGGCTCCTCCCGGTCAGCTCGCGGATCAGCGTTTTCAGAAGTGCAGGTGATAAATCCCCGGACAGACGCAGGCTGGCACCGCCGACAGTCACCTCGCATGTCATGGCCTCGCGGCAGGCTGGAGCGGCGGGTTCATAGTGCGGCTCAGCATGGTGTGACAGGGCCATATCAGGCAGGACAACGGGGATAACAGAGTCTTGCTCTCTGATTGACCGTTGTATTTCATCGGGCAGAAGATGTCTGTAACGCTGGCGCCAGGTAAACAGCAGATTGTCATTAATTCCATTATCCCGCGCCAACCGGGCAACACAGGCTCCAGGCTGATATGACTTTTCGACGAGAGCCAGCTTAAAGTCCATTGAGTAGGACGCCCGCGCCCTGCGGGGCTGAAGAGTGTTTGACATTGATAGAGTCCATTAACGTTAATAAGAGGACTCTATCATCGTCAATCGTTAGTAATCGCAACAGGCGGCAGTGGCTTGACGCTTACCATAATGATGCTAGTATTCCATTGATACTAGCTATGAGTATGCGTGTTTCATTTACGGCCAGGAACGCTGATGATGACAACATTACTACCCGTTTTTCGCACTTCTCTGTCATTCACTTTCCTTCACGGCGAGCGCAGTCATGACGTCTGTACGCCGCCCGGCTACTCTCACTTTTTCCTTCTCATCCCGGAGGGAAGATACCGCTGAACGCCCGTTCAGTGGGGTTTTGTGACACGCATTGTTTTCTAACAGGGATTATGGCGGGTCGATTATGGACAACATTAAACGTCATCTGACGTGGTGGGTTGTGGGCGCACTGGTGGTGATCGCTGCTGGCGTGTGGTGGGGTCTACGGCCCGCAGGCGTACCGGACGGTTTTGCTGCCAGCAACGGCAGAATCGAGGCGACGGAAGTGGACATTGCCACCAAAATCGCCGGACGTATTGATACCATCCTCGTGACTGAGGGGCAGTTCGTTCGCCAGGGCGAAGTGCTGGCGAAGATGGATACCCGCGTGTTGCAGGAGCAACGGCTGGAAGCCATCGCACAAATCAAAGAGGCCGAAAGCGCCGTGGCGGCTGCACGGGCGCTGCTCGAACAGCGGCAAAGCGAAACCCGCGCTGCCCAGTCGGTAGTGAAACAGCGTGAAGCCGAGCTGGATTCCGTCTCCAAACGTCACGTCCGTTCCCGCTCGCTCTCCCAGCGTGGCGCGGTCTCGGCGCAACAACTGGATGACGATCGTGCCGCCGCGGAAAGCGCACGCGCGGCGCTGGAGTCGGCAAAGGCGCAGGTCTCTGCGACGAAAGCAGCGATTGAAGCTGCGCGCACCAGCATTATCCAGGCGCAAACCCGCGTCGACGCCGCGCAGGCGACTGAACGGCGGATTGTCGCGGATATCGAAGACAGCGAGCTTAAAGCCCCGCGTGATGGCCGGGTTCAGTACCGCGTGGCGGAGCCGGGAGAAGTACTGGCGGCGGGCGGTCGGGTGCTGAATATGGTCGATCTCAGCGATGTTTACATGACATTCTTTCTGCCCACCGAACAAGCAGGTCTGCTGAAAATTGGCGGTGAAGCCCGTCTGGTGCTTGATGCCGCGCCGGACCTGCGTATTCCCGCCACGATCAGTTTTGTCGCCAGCGTCGCGCAGTTCACGCCGAAAACCGTTGAAACCAGCGATGAGCGCCTGAAGCTGATGTTTCGCGTCAAGGCGCGGATCCCCCCTGAATTACTCCAGCAGCATCTGGAATATGTCAAAACCGGCTTGCCAGGCATGGCGTGGGTGAGACTGAACGAACAGCTTCCCTGGCCTGACTCGCTGGCGGTGAGGTTGCCGCAATGACCGCTCTGGCGCTGGTTCCCGTTCCTCCCGTGGCGCACCTTGACGGCGTGAGTCAGCATTACGGGACCACGGTGGCGCTGAATAACATCACGCTGGATATCCCCGCGCGCTGCATGGTGGGGTTGATCGGCCCCGACGGCGTGGGGAAATCAAGCCTGCTGTCGCTCATTTCCGGTGCCCGGGTGATTGAGCAAGGCAACGTCATGGTGTTGGGCGGCGATATGCGCGATCCGAAACACCGTCGTGACGTCTGCCCGCGTATTGCGTGGATGCCGCAGGGCCTGGGAAAAAACCTGTATCACACGTTGTCGGTGTATGAGAACGTCGACTTCTTCGCCCGTTTGTTCGGTCATGACAAAGCCGAGCGCGAAGCGCGGATTACGGAGTTACTGAACAGCACCGGTCTGGCGCCGTTTCGCGATCGTCCCGCGGGGAAACTCTCGGGCGGGATGAAACAGAAGTTGGGTCTGTGCTGTGCGCTGATCCATGACCCGGAATTATTGATACTGGATGAACCGACCACCGGCGTTGATCCCCTGTCTCGCGCCCAGTTCTGGGATCTGATAGAGAATATTCGTCAGCGGCAGACCAACATGAGTGTGCTGGTGGCGACGGCGTATATGGAAGAGGCCGAGCGTTTCGACTGGCTGGTGGCGATGAACGCAGGCGAGGTGCTGGCGACCGGCAGCGCGCAGGAACTCCGCGATAAAACCGCCAGCGCGACGCTGGAGCAGGCGTTTATCGCCCTGTTACCGCAGGCGCAGCGGCAGGCGTATCAGCCGGTGGTGATTCCGCCGTATCACGCAGAGCAGGAAGAGATCGCCATTGAGGCAAAAGACCTGACCATGCGCTTTGGCAATTTTGTCGCCGTCGATCACGTCAACTTCCGCATCCCGCGTGGGGAGATTTTTGGCTTCCTCGGTTCCAACGGCTGCGGTAAATCGACCACCATGAAGATGCTGACCGGGCTGCTGCCTGCCAGTGAAGGGGAGGCCTGGCTGTTCGGTCAACCGGTCGATCCGAAGGATATCGACACCCGCCGCCGGGTGGGCTACATGTCGCAGGCGTTTTCGCTGTACAGCGAGCTGACCGTTCGACAGAACCTTGAACTCCACGCCCGGTTGTTTCACATCCCGGAAGCGGAAATCCCCCGACGCGTTCAGGAGATGAGCGAACGTTTTATGCTGGCGGAGGTTGAGGATTCGTTGCCCGAGTCGCTCCCGCTAGGCATTCGACAGCGGCTGTCGCTGGCAGTGGCGGTGATCCATCGCCCGGAAATGTTGATCCTCGACGAACCGACCTCCGGCGTTGACCCGGTGGCGAGGGACATGTTCTGGCAATTGATGGTCGATTTGTCGCGTCAGGACAAAGTGACCATTTTTATCTCCACTCACTTTATGAACGAAGCTGAGCGCTGTGACCGTATGTCGTTAATGCATGCCGGAAAAGTGCTCGCCAGCGGTACGCCGCAGGAACTGGTTGAGCGGCGCGGGGCTGCAAGCCTTGAAGAGGCGTTTATCTCCTGGCTCCAGGAGGCTGCGGGCCCGGCGCCTGAAACCTCTGTGCCGGTGGACACAAAGCATGAAGAGGCGAAACCACCGCGTCAGGGATTCAGCCTGCGGCGATTGTTCAGCTACAGTCGTCGCGAAGCGCTGGAACTGAGGCGCGATCCGGTGCGTTCGACGCTGGCGCTGCTGGGCACGGTGATCCTGATGCTGATCATGGGTTACGGCATCAGCATGGACGTCGAAAACCTGCGTTTTGCCGTGCTCGATCGCGATCAAACCGTCAGCAGCCAGGCCTGGTCATTGAATCTGGCAGGCTCACGCTACTTCATTGAACAACCGCCGTTGACCAGCTATGACGATCTCGACCGGCGGATGCGTTCCGGCGAGGTGGCAGTAGCCATCGAAATCCCACCTAACTTTGGTCGTGACATTGCGCGCGGGACGCCGGTGGAGATTGGCGTCTGGGTGGATGGCGCCATGCCCAGCCGTGCCGAGACGGTAAAAGGCTACGTGCAGGCGATGCACCAGAGCTGGCTACAGGACGTGGCGAGCCGCCAGCCGATGCCAGTAGGGCAGAGTGGACTCATGACCATTGAAACACGCTATCGCTACAACCCGGATGTGAAAAGTCTGCCAGCGATTGTTCCGGCGGTCATTCCGCTGTTGCTGATGATGATCCCGTCGATGCTGAGCGCACTGAGCGTGGTGCGGGAAAAAGAACTGGGGTCGATCATCAATCTGTATGTCACGCCCACCACCCGCAGTGAATTTTTGCTCGGTAAACAGTTGCCGTATATCGCGCTGGGGATGCTGAACTTCCTGCTGCTGTGCGCCCTGTCGGTGTTTGTGTTTGGCGTACCGCACAAGGGCAGTTTCCTCACGCTCAGCCTGGCCGCGCTATTGTATGTCACCATCGCCACGGGAATGGGGCTGCTGATCTCCACGTTCATGAAGAGTCAGATTGCGGCGATTTTTGGCACGTCCATCATTACCCTGATCCCGGCGACGCAGTTCTCCGGGATGATCGATCCGGTGGCGTCGCTGGAAGGACCGGGACGGTGGATCGGCGAGATCTATCCAACCAGCCATTTCCTGACGATCGCCCGGGGCACATTCTCGAAAGCATTAGATCTCACCGATCTCTGGCCGCTGTTTGTACCGCTGCTGATCGCCATTCCGGTGGTGATGGGGCTGAGCGTGCTGTTGCTGAAAAAACAGGAGGGGTGATGCGCCGACTACGCAATATTTATAATTTAGGCATCAAGGAGTTGCGCAGTCTGTTGGGCGATAAGGCGATGCTGACGCTGATCGTGTTTGCCTTTACCGTCTCGGTGTACTCCTCCGCGACCGTGCTGCCGGGGTCGCTGCATCTCGCGCCGATTGCCATTGCCGATATGGACCAGTCTCAACTCTCGAACCGTATCGTCAACAGCTTCTACCGTCCGTGGTTTTTACCGCCGGAGATGATCACCGCCGATGAGATGGATGCCGGGCTGGATGCGGGTCGCTATACCTTTGCGGTCAATATTCCGCCTAACTTTCAACGGGACGTGCTGGCCGGAAGGCAACCCGATATTCAGGTGAATGTTGACGCCACGCGCATGAGCCAGGCGTTCACTGGTAACAGCTACATCCAGAATATCATCAGCGGCGAAGTGAACAGTTTTGTCGCGCGTTATCGCGATAACAGTGAACCGCTGGTTTCGCTGGAGACCCGAATGCGCTTCAACCCGAACCTTGAACCGGCGTGGTTTGGCGGGGTGATGGCGATCATCAATAACATCACCATGCTGGCGATTGTGCTAACCGGTTCGGCGCTGATACGCGAACGTGAACACGGTACGGTGGAACACCTGCTGGTGATGCCGATCACCCCGTTTGAGATCATGATGGCGAAAGTCTGGTCAATGGGACTGGTGGTGCTGGTGGTCTCGGGGCTGTCGCTGATGTTGATGGTGAAAGGGGCGCTCGGCGTGCCAATTGAAGGGTCCATTCCGCTGTTCATGTTGGGTGTGGCGCTGAGTCTGTTCGCCACCACGTCGATCGGCATTTTTATGGGTACGCTGGCGCGCTCCATGCCGCAACTGGGGCTGTTGATGATTCTGGTGCTTTTGCCTCTGCAAATGCTTTCCGGCGGCTCCACGCCGCGCGAAAGCATGCCGCAGGCGGTGCAGGACATCATGCTGACGATGCCAACGACGCATTTTGTCAGTCTTGCGCAGGCCATACTCTATCGCGGCGCCGGGTTCAGCATTGTCTGGCCGCAGTTTCTGACGCTTCTCGCCATTGGTGCGGCGTTCTTCCTGATCGCATTGCTGCGGTTCAGAAAGACGATTGGCACGATGGCGTAATCAGATGCCGGATGGCGACGATGTCTTATCCGGCCTACGGGAGTGCAAAGGCAGGCCGGGCAAGCGCAGCGCCCCCGGCGGCATCGTTGAGGCTTACTCTTCCTTCGGCAAACACTGCAAATGGCCGTGGCGCACGCCGCGCTGGGCGATAACATCATCGGCAAAATGTTGAACATCGCCCATGTCGCCTTTCAGGACGGCAATCTCCAGACAGTCGTCATGGTTGATATGCACATGCAGTGTGGCGACGGACAAATCATGGTGATGGTGCTGCGTGGAGACAATGCGACTGGCTAAATCACGCTTCTCATGTTCATACACGTAGGAGAGCACCGCAAAGCCCTGGGTGCCGTGCTCTTGCGTGGTTTCCTGCGCCAGCGCGCCGCGCAGAATGTCACGAATGGCTTCGGAGCGGTTGTTGTAACCACGGCGCTGGCTCAGGCTATCCAGCGTTTCCAGTAAATCGTCATCAAGCGTGATGGTGACTCGTTGCATCAGATATCAACCTTACGAAATGGCGCGACGGCGCACGGGATATGCGGGGAGTACCGCCTTTTGTAGCACACGACCGGCCTCGGAGGAAAAGGTTAATGCCTCACCCACAGTCTGTGTCTCAACGATCTGCCCGTCCTCCATCACCATCACACGATGGCAAAATCGTTCCACCAGCCGCAGATCGTGGGTGATAAACAGGCAGGCGGTACCAAACTGCTGCTGTATTTTTTTGAGCAGACGAATGACGCCTGCCTGCAACACCAGATCGAGATTCGACACCGCTTCATCGAGAATCAACAGTTTCGGCTCTACCACCAGTGCGCGGGCCAGACAGACGCGCTGGAGCTGACCGCCGCTGAGCTGTGGCGGACGTTTATCCAGCAGGTTTTCCTCCAGATCGACGGCGCGAAGCATCTCGCGTACCCGCGCCAGCTGTTCGGCTTTGGACAACGAGAGTAAATGACGCATCGGCTCACGCAGGATCTCACAGACGGTTTTACGCGGATTCACTGCGCTAATGGAATCCTGAAAGACCATCTGGATATCGCGGCGAAACGCTTTTTGTTTAGCCCGGTTCAGTTTTGCCAGCGGTTCACCGCGCCAGCTTACGCTTCCCTGACTGGGCGATTCCAGACCGACCAGCAGACGCGCTAACGTGCTTTTTCCGCAGCCGCTGCGCCCTAACAGGGCAACGGTTTCGCCGCTTTTCAGATGCAAAGAGACCGCTTTCAGCACCTGCTGATGCTGATGTTTTCCGCCCAGGCTGGCGTGGGCGTACTGATGAGAAAGGTCTGTGACGCTGAGTAAAGTCATGAGGCTAACTCCATACCGTACAGGGCGAGATGTGCCGACACCAGACCGCGGGTGATGGCGTGTTGGGGTGCCCTGAACAGGGTTTCCACGTCACCCTGTTCGACGATGTTTCCGTTATCCATCACTGCCACATCGTCGGCCAGTCGCGCGACCACACCCATATCGTGAGTCACCAACAGCATGCCCGGTGCTCGGCTCTGCATAATGCTCTCCAGCAGATCGAGGATGCGCGCCTGTGCCACCACATCCAGATCGGTGGTCGGCTCATCGGCGATGATAAACGGCGCATCGGACAGTACCGCCATCGCGATCATCATGCGTTGTAGCATGCCGCCGCTCATCTCGAACGGGTAGAGCTTCAGCACGCGATCGGCCTGCTCCAGGCCCACGGCTTGCAGGGCGTTGACGAGCGTGGCGTCATCTGCCGGTTTACCCAACGCCTGACAGGTTTCCCGTGCGTGGGTCGCCATCGTATGCAGGGGATTAAACGCGCTGCGCGGATTTTGCATAATGGTGGCAATTTTGAACCCACGCAGGGATCGAGGCGACACCGGTTTGCCGTCAGCGAGCAGCGTTCCGTTTGTCTGGCGCACACCAGCGGGCAAAATCCCAAGCGCCGCCGCGCAGGTCAATGATTTACCGCTACCGCTGCCACCCACCAGCGCCAGCACACGTCCGCGTTTGAGCGTTAACGACACACCGTGCACCAGCGGGCGATCGGCCACTAAAGCGATGTTTTGCAGTTCAATGTGCTGTGGCATCAGTGGGCATGCTCCGTGATCAGATGAGGATCCAGGTGATCGCGCAGGGCGTCACCCACCATGTTGAAGGCCATCACGGTGATAAACAGCGCCAGCCCCGGCCAGAACATTTGCAGCGGCTGAGTCCAGATATACTGGCGGGCGTCGTTAATCATCACCCCCCATTCCGCCGTCGGTGCTGTCACGCCAAGGCCGAGGAAAGACATCCCGGCAACGTGCAGCATCATATGTCCAATATCCAGCGTGGCCAGCACCAGCAAAGACGGGATCACCGCCCCGGCCAGATGGTCGATGAATACCCGGACATGACCTGCGCCGGAAAGCCGTGATGCGAGAACAAACTCGCGCTGACGCAGAGAGATGACCAGGCTGCGCACCATCCGCGCATACCACGCCCAGTGTGACAGGGCGATGGCGATAATCACGTTGGTGAGTCCCGTGCCCAACACGCCGACCATGAAGAACGACAGAATGGAGGTCGGGAAGGTCATAAACATATCGGCGACGCGCATGGTGGCTTGATCGACACGACCACCCAGCAGTCCAGCGCTGCCGCCAACAATCAGTCCCAGCGCCAGCACGAGCAGCAGACAGGCCATCACCGAACCCAGCGACACGCGGGTCGCCGCCAGCAGGCGAGAGAAAATGTCGCGTCCCAGATGGTCCGTACCCAGCCAGTGCTGGCTGTCCGGGGCCAACAGGCGCGAGGGTAAATCGATCGCTTGCGGATCATACGGCAGCCACCACTGGCTGGTCAGCGCAATCACCGCCAGCAGGGCGATGACAATCATGGCCAGACGAACCGACCAGCGTGAAGAGAGGAAAAAGTTCACGAGTGCGCTCCTTCATGACGACGAATGCGTGGGTCCAGCGCGGCGTTCAGCAGATCAACAATCAGGTTACAGACCACGAAGACCACCACCATCATCAGCGTAAAGCACTGAATCACCGGGTAGTCGCGGTTAAATATCGCCGACACGGCATAGCGGCCGACGCCCGGCCAGGCAAAGATGTTCTCGATAATCATCGTCCCGCCAATCAGTTCGCCGATGTGCATCCCGACCGCGGTGACGACCGGCAGCGACGCATTACGCAAAATATGGCGGCGCTCGGTTTGTTTGTCGTTCAACCCGCGCAAACGCGCCCAGGTGACGTGACGCTGCCCGGCGACTTCTAACATGCTGGCGCGCAGGAGTCGGGCGTTGATCGCCAGGGACATAAAGGCGATCGACACCGCGGGTAAAATAAGATGCTGCCAGCCGCCGTAGCCCATTGCGGGCAGCCATTGCAGCCAGACCGAAAAGAACATCACTAACAGGAAGGCGAGCCAGAAGTTCGGCATCGACACGCCGAGGAAGGCAATCAGTCGCACGACGAAATCCGGCAGACGGTCGCGGTGACGCGCCGCCCAGATACCGAGCGGCACGGAAGTCAGCAGGATCAGCACCAGCGCCGCGCCCGCCAGCTCCAGCGTCGCGGGCAGGAAATTCAGCATGTCATCCAGCAC
Organism: Citrobacter sp. CFNIH10; assembly: GCF_002934585.1. Taxonomy (NCBI): domain Bacteria; kingdom Pseudomonadati; phylum Pseudomonadota; class Gammaproteobacteria; order Enterobacterales; family Enterobacteriaceae; genus Citrobacter; species Citrobacter sp. CFNIH10. Next base: position 980,040 of record NZ_CP026216.1, on the reverse strand, counting down.
CGGGCGCTGGGTGGCGAACGAGATGCCAAAATCCAGATGCAGCGCCTTCCACAGCCAGGTGCCGTACTGCACGACAAGCGGCTGATCAAGGCCCAGCATCACGCGGGTTGAGGCCACCATTTCCGGCGTCGGCGGCAGGTTCGATAAGCGCAGATAGTCGAGCGCCGGGTCGCCGGTGCCCAGGCGCAGCATCAGAAAGATAATCACCGAGGCGGCGAAAATCATCGGAATCAGCAGCAGAATGCGCCGCAGTACATAACGCAACATCAGGGTTTCACCGGTTTAATCTGTTCAAACGGGATTTCAGAGGCGATAGGCGCATACGGAATTGTGCCCAGTTCAGGTCTGGCGACCACCATCATCGAGACATAGCTGATGGGCAGATAGACCGCGTCGTTGTGCAGACGGGTCAGGATGTCTTTGTACAGCGCCTGACGCTGGGTGTCGTCGGTGGTTTCCAGTACTTCACCAATCTCTTTATCAATTAACGCTTTGTCAGCTAACCCCTGCTGAGCCTGGTAATCCGCATGTGACGGCACGCGCATCGAACTCATAAAGGCGTGCGGATCGTACGGCGCGCCCCAGGTGCGGTTGAAGATCATTCCGAAGCGTCCGTCGCGCTGGCGGGCATAAATACTGCTCTCTTCTTCGCCAATAAGTGCAACATCAACGCCAATCTGGCGCATATCGGCCTGAATAATTTCCGCCATCGATTTGCTCAGCGCGTCGGTGCCAATGAATGACAGCTCAATGCGCAGCGGTTGGCCGTTCTTCTCACGAATGTCTTTGCCGGCGGGTAGCGTCCAGCCGGCTTTTTCAAGCAGATCTTTCGCCTGCTGCGGGTCGTACTGACGTGGCTTCAGGCCAACGTTGGCATAAGGAACGGTAGGTGCAAACAGCGTGTCGGCGACCTGCTGCGTGCCGTACAGCGCATTGTCGATCAATGATTTCTTGTTCACCGCATAGTTCAGCGCTTCACGTACCGCCAGCTCATTGGTCGGTGCTTTTGCTGAGTTGAGTGCCAGCATTACCGTTTCAATCGGCTGAGAAAGCTGGGTGCGGTAGTTCGGGTTCTGACTGAAGCGGGCGAAGGTATCGAGCGGCAACAACCCTTCGTTACCGTATAACAGGTCGATGTCGCCTGTTTCAAACGCGACAGCGCGGGTCGTCGGATCCGGGATCACTTTGACGGTAATTTTTTGAATCTGTGGTTTTTCACCCCAGTAGCGATCGTTGCGTACCAGCACATCGTACTGATTGAGCTTCGACGCTTTCAGTACCCACGGCCCCGTGCCAATCGGCGCTTTAATACCGCGCATCGTTTCGTTGTCTTTAAATTGCGACGGCGCGATAAACCGGAACGGGCGCGGCAGCGCCAGCTCTTGCAGGAACGGGTAATAGGCACTTTTCAGGGTGATTTGGAGCTGGTTTTTGTCGAGCGCTTTCACGTCGACGATCTGATTGACCAGTTCCAGCCAGGCGTGACGCTGGCGGTTATCGAGCACCACGCGGAAGTTTTCCGCCGCCGCATGGGCGTCGAACGCTTCACCATTTGAGAAGGTCACATCATCACGCAGGGTGAATGTCCAGGTTTTGCCATCCGCTGAGTGGGTCCAGCTTTTTGCCAGCCACGGAATGACCGAACCATCGGCCTGATACTTTACCAGCGGCTCATAGACCATGCTCTGGGCGAACATTTGGTTAGGGGTATACAGATGAGGGTTAAGCGGCCCAACGTTGACCGGCCAGGCGGTCGTAATTTCATCAGTGGCAGCGGCGTGCGTAAGGAATGACGCACAGGCCAGCAGCGCAAAAAGTGTGCGGCGTAGTCTGGACAAAATGGTGATCCCGAATGATGTAGAGGTACGACTTTATGAGTATGACGATTCTAAAGAATCATCATACTTTTGACGTGTTCTGGATCAAGAGAAGAGCGGTCAAACACGCGAATTATACGAAAATCGTATGTTTGATGCGGATTATTCTCTGCTTGGCAGCCAAAGCATGAAAGGTATTGCAGAGTTGCTTTCGCCATGAACAGTGGCAGCCGGAGTGACAACGGGTTATTTTCCATAAACGAATCAGGATTGCTTTATTACTCATCATGGAAACTGAACCAGGGAATCCCCATCCAAAACAAAGGAGAAGTGGCACTGCTAAAGAGTGTACCCCGCGACAGACGTGGCCATTAACGGCAGTCCGTCGATTTCAATAGTGAAGCGTAGCCCCTTTAATGACATGATATCTCCTTACCTATCAGCCGATGTTAACCGTACCGCCACCGATAACCACCCCGCCGCAGTCCACTGCATCGCCCGTTCTGGCAGCAGGCAGGCCGTCGATAAATACCGTCCCGGAACCACCCGCTATCTTGCGCGGATGGGGGGGATGCTTCGGTTTATCGTGAGGGGTGAGGGGGTCACCCATGCGCGCGGCAGGTAACCCGTCGATAGATACGGTGGGGGAGCCTGCGATAATGACGGTTTCGTGATAACCGTCATGCCGGGTGCCTTTGTCGTTGAGTCGAGCTGCGATAGGCATATAACTTCCTTGATTTATTTGTCATTTATATTTGGAGAACTGAATTCGCTGTAAAATGCCAGAGCAAAAAAATATCCGTGCCGAATATCCAGTCAATTGGATCCCGCATAGTACAAAAACACCTCGCCACTCAATAGATATTTATTTAAACAACCCCAAAAAGGAAGTTTAAAAATCAATTGTGAAGTATCAAAAACTCTCTCAACTCATTCGATATATTATTACGCTCTAAATAATTTTTTTTATCTTCTTCAGATAAACTCATCCAAAAAGGAGACCAGTAAACATCCCACCATAACTCCATCCCTCCTTGCAGACTACCTAATGTTCCAAAATCCTCATCAGGGAAAACAATATCTGGTGCTGGTGGTTCGAATTTATTACTCCAAAGTTTTTTAATTAAATCATCACTATTGGTGATAATATCCATTACCATTTGATTAAACTCTTTGAATTTATAATAATGAAGTGTTTTCCCTTTGTAAGACATATGTCCTTTTATTTGCTCTGTTTGTCCATAGAAGCATGAAGTAATTATATTCTCTATTTTTGGCAATTCATTATATTTAATCATAAATCTTGTCGAGTATGCATATATATTTTCATTTTCCAGAGATAATAATAATGGATATGAGTTATTACGTTCTGGTAAAATGGAAAAAGATGAACGTGGATATTTTTTTTGGATACCACGTTTCATTTTAAATAAATCTAACATATTAATTTTCATCAATATAATCCGCAACCCAGTCTGCGCCATAATATCCAGCAGATCCAAATATTATACCGCCAACAAGTCCTGTTAGAAAAGCACCGGGGCCTGTTTCTATACCTACAGCCGCACCTGCAACGGATCCTATTTTGGCCCCTGCAACGAACCCACCCCAGCCTCCTGCCTGCCGCATAACTTCGGCACTTATAGGCTTTATACTTCCCGTTTCAACTGACTTTTCTGTGGCTTGTTCTAGATCATAAGCAGTAAATGCTATACCCACGACCTGGACAACTCGTCCAACTTTTGAGAAGTTTTTGACAAGATTAAGCGCTTCAGGAGTGAAAATTGCTTTAGCGGGTATTTTTTCACCTTTAACTAAGATTTCCTTATCTATATCTCGTACATAAGCCGAAATTTTATCTATGCGTTTTGCCAAATGTGGATTGTTAGTCTTGTATTCGTCAAGTGCTTTTAGAATTTCATCCGTCGTCACTAATTCAGCACCCGATGTTAACGCCTTATCAATATCAATATATATTGCTTCACCATCAAATCGAGGAGAACCATCTGGAAAAATGGAGCTTGTTGAAACATATGGCGATTTATTATTGCCCATGACATGTTCAGCAATGCCGGTAGGTGAATTATAATCCTTTGGAAGTAAACCATACCGTTCAGGATCTGTCTCGGAAAGCAATCGGAGTGGAGATAAATTCATTTTAGACAGATAAGGATTAGATTGAGAGGCATATATTTTCCTCACTAAAAAACCATCTTTGCCAGGCTCATCAACAATAATAAAGAAAAATGCCCGAGCAGGCATCAATGGACCATTTACATCGTACGTTGAATTTGAAGTTTCATTAGTTAAAGTTGATTGCTCAGACATTTACCATTTCTCCAGCGCATCAATACCTAGCCAAACGGTAAGTTTGGCTGATTCGTTAGTGAAGACTCTTTTACATAGCCCTTGCACATCAGTGAAACCTTTAAATATTTGTCCATCTTCACTACATATAAAATAAGGAACATTAACCATGGGTTTCCCCTTGTCCCCAAGTACCCGAAATTGCTCATCAAAGAGTCCCTGTGGCACACCCGGTTGCAGTATCCCCACCGGCGTCCCCGGACTTCCGCCGCCGTTCAGGTTTATCTCCGGCCCCACGATATCCACGCCACCCGCCTGAATAACGATAAACGACCCGCCAGCCTTCAGGCTGATGCTGCCGCTGCTTTCCAGCACGATATCGCCTTCCACCTTTATTCCCAGCGCGCCTGCCACTTTCCGCGCCAGGTCGCCTTTTACTTCCAGACTGTGTTTCCCTTCGACCAGACTGATATGGTTCCCCGTCGTGCTGTGCTCCTGCTTCCCTTTCACCGTCACCCTGCGGTCATTTGTTACATACAGGCCGTCGTCGTGGCTGATGTTCACCGTCCGGTCGTTCTTCACTTTCAGCGTCTGGTCATTGCCCACCGTGATGCGCCGGTCATTCGCCACCGCAGTTTTCTGGTCATGGCCACCTTCCTTTTTACTGCCCACCTTCACCGTTTGCCCCACAACCACCGTCTCCGTATGGTTGTTGTTCACCGTGGTGGTGCGGTCATGAAGTACTTCCGTGTCCATGTTCTTCTGTGCATGGATATACACCTGCTCCTTTCCGGTGGCGTCGTCGAACTTTAGCTCGTTAAAGCCGCTGCCTTTATAGGTTTTCGAGCGGATGGTCATCTGGGTTTTCGTGCCCGGCAGACTGCCCGGTGAGCGGTTGTCCTGGTGGTAGGTGCGTCCCATGATGATGGGCTGGTCTGGGTCGCCGTTGAGGAAGTCCACAATCACCTCCTGGCCCACACGCGGAATGGCGAGATTACCGAACCCGGCTCCGGCCCAGGCCTGCGATACCCGTACCCAGCAGGAGCTGTCCTCATTCCCCGGACAGTAACGGTCCCAGTGAAAACGAATCCGCACCCGGCCGTGTTCATCGCAGAAGATTTCCTCGCCCGCCGGTCCGGTGACAAGGGCGCTCTGGGGGCCGTCCACAGAGGGTTTTGCCGGAGGCTGCATACGCCATGTCCTGTCAGCAGGGATGGCGGCAAAGTGGTTTTCCAGCGTGGTGCCCTGTCCTTCGCTGCCGTGCAGGGCCTGGGGCTGGCTGCCGGTCAGCATGCTGTTCACCACCTGCCACTCCCGGTTCAGAGTGTCTGACGGATGTCCCGTCAGCCGGAAGCGTTTCCCCGGGCGCAGTACCGGCGAGTGACTGATGCAGGTCGCCGTCTCCGTATCATGCCGCCAGCCCTCAATCTGGTAGCGGGCAAAGGCCTGTCCGTGGGATTCGTCCTTAAAGCGACCGGGATAATCGAAGATTTCATACTGCGTGCGCTGGCCGTTGAGGTTTTCGGCGGCACGGCTGTACCAGCCCGGCCAGGCGGGTGTTTTAAAGGTGTAGTCCTGAGTCTCGACGGAGGAGGGACCGGTCCGTGCCCGGTAACGAAAGCTGCTGATGCAGGCTGTGGAGACTTCCGTGGCGGTGTTAGGGTTGAAGGGGATTTCCCCCAGAGTCGATACCCCGGCCACATCATCACACAGTACCAGCTTCTGCTCCGGACCTTCCGGGGGCGTCCAGTCAAAGTAAAAGATACCTTCTTCCGCCCACAGACGGGTCAGAAAATCCAGGTCGGTTTCGCCATACTGAACGCAGAACTCGCGTGCCGGGTGCGGTTCATAAAACACCGGTGTCCACTCCGTCACACCATTTTCATTCAATAAGGTGGAGGAGATGGTCCGGATATCCTGCTGCTGGAAGATGCGAAAGTTCTGGCGCAGGCCGCAGCGCCAGAGGGGAGGGACAATGGTGAGGTGATAACACATCTGCCAGTGGTTGTTTTCGCCGGATGACACTTCATTCACGATGCCGCTGACATAACGCTGTGCCACTGCACCCTGCCAGATAATGAGTACAGCGTTCTTTTCGAGAAAATCGGTGGCGACGAGGTCGGGCAGGCCGCTGGCGATATCCACGTCAAGCACAAAGGGGGTGGAGTGGCGCTGGTAAAGGCTGAAGCTCACCACGGCAGTGGTCATCTCCGGCAGGCCGTCGATTTTCAGCGTAAAGCGCAGTCCATGCTGTGACATGAGTACTCTCCCTGATTTACCTTATCAGCCAACATTTTTAAATACTGAAATTATGAAGCGGTGCCTGTTTCGTTGTAGACATCGTGTCTTTATCGGATATTCAAACGTTTCTACTGTGAAACAGTAAAAAACCATAGCGTCTTGAGAGATGAAACGATGTGAGAGGGCTAGCGTATAGCCTCAATTCGGAAAACATTCAGGGAATATTTGTTAAAGGAATATTGGTGAGAAAACATTATTAAAATAGATGATTAATATCAGGCGGTGTGCTGAACCGGCGTATCTCACGGCAGTGATTAACGAGTTAGCAAGGATCAATTTTATGCGGGGTTGCGGCGCCAACAATGACAGTGTAATTGACTGCGCCGCGAGCGAGATTCTGGCGTACTTCCACGAGAACTTAGGTTAAACCGTTTCCAGCCACTGCACCGCGTCTGCGTTCAGAGTAAAGGGCGTGGGAGTGCAGACGGCCAGGCTCAGGTTATCGAGCTGGCAATGGCTCAGCGAAAGCCCGGAGTCAAAGGTGCTGTCGACGCTGACGATCTGCCACGCGCTGCCGCCGCGTTGTTTCACGATTGCCTCTTTTTGCGTCCAGATGCGCCAGAAGGCGGCGAGCTGCCGATCCGGATGTTCCGCTTCCACTTCGGCATGTTCGCCGAGGCTGAAGACCGCATTTGCCAGCGAGCGCCAGTTGGCGCGTGGGCGGATGATTTCGAGATCGCAACCCACTTCGCCTTCGTCGCTCAGCAGCAGGGCGATATCGTCACCGCTATGGCTCAGGTTGAACCACAGCGACGTCTCGGGTGAAAACGCGGGTTTCCCCTGTTCGCCGTAAACAATCTCCGGCAGCGGCGAGAGGGTGTGGGAAAGCAGAACGCGACCGGCCAGCCAGCGTGCGCGTCGCGGACCCTGCGGCGCCAGATCGGTTAACGCAGACGGCAAGGCGCCTGCGCTGAGTGTCGAAACTTTTCCCAGTACGATCCGATACATGTCAGGACCAACGTTTAATGATGATGGACGTATTGATGCCGCCAAACGCAAAGTTGTTGCTCTGTAAGAATTCACAATCAATCTTGCGGGCTTCACCCATGATGTAATCCAGCGCGCCGCAGTTGGCGTCGGGCTGTTTTAAGTTTAGCGTAGGCGCAAACCAGCCTTCACGCATCATTTGCAGACTCATCCAGGCTTCCAGCGCGCCACAGGCACCAAGGGTATGCCCAAAATAACTTTTCAGCGAGGAGATTGGCACATTATCGCCATAAATTGCGGCAGTCGCCTGACTTTCCGCAATATCGCCACGATCCGTCGCCGTGCCGTGTGCGGAAATATAGCCGATATCCAGCGCGTTTAATCCTGCCATTTTCAGCGACTGTTCCATGCAAATTTGCATGGTTTCCCGTTGTGGCTGGGTGATATGTGCGGCGTCGCAGTTGGTGGCAAACCCGATGATTTCACCGTAAATCGTCGCGCCGCGTGCTTTGGCGTGTTCCAGTTCTTCAAGGATCAACGTCCCGGCGCCTTCGCCAATCACCAGCCCATCGCGCTGTTCATCGAACGGCGACGGCGTGGTTTTCGGTCGATCGTTGCGCTGACTGGTGGCGAACAGCGTATCAAACACCGCCGCTTCCGACGGGCACAACTCTTCCGCGCCGCCTGCTACCATCACGGTTTGATAACCGTGGCGAATCGCTTCCCATGCATAGCCAATCGCCTGGCTGCCGGACGTGCAGGCGCTGGAGGTGGGGATCACGCGTCCGCGCAGGCCGAAAAACAGCCCGGTATTGACGGCGGTGGTGTGCGGCATCATCTGCACATAGGTGGTGCCGGTAATGTTATTGGTGTGCTTTTCGGTCAGCATGGTGGCAAATTCGCTCACCGGGCCAGTACTGCCGGTGGATGAGCCATACGCAATACCCGTTTCTCCGTTGGTGAGCACGTCGTCGCCAATCAGTCCAGCCTGTTCGAGCGCCAGTTCGGTGGCGCGGGTAGACATCAACGACACTCGACCCATCGCACGGATGCGCTTACGGGTGTAATGCTCCGGCAGCGTGAAATCATCGATCGGCGCGCCCAGCAGGGTATGTAGCCCGTCATAAACCTGCCACTCCGGCATTTTGCGCACGGCGTTTTCATAGGCCCGCAGTCGGGCGGAAACATCCTGCCAGTTTTCCCCAAAGGCGGTGACGCCGCCCATGCCCGTTATCACCACGCGACGTGTCATAACATCCCTCCATTGATGGAAATCACCTGACGGGTGACGTAGCTCGCCACATCCGACATCAAATAGCTGGCAAGCCCGGCGACTTCGTCCGCCTGACCCATGCGTTTCATTGGGATCATCGCCATCGCTTCCTTCAGCGCGGCCTCTTCCATTTCGATCATTCCGGTGTCGATCAGCCCCGGCGCGATGCAGTTGACGGTTATTTTGCGTTTCGCAAGTTCAATCGCCAGCGCTTTGGTGGCGCCGATAATCCCGGCTTTGGCGGCGCTATAGTTTACCTGCCCACGATTGCCCATTACGCCGGACACCGACGACAGGGTGATAATCCGACCGCCCTGGCGCGCGCCGATCATTGGCATGATGCACGGCTGAATGACGTTATAAAAACTGTCGAGGTTAGTGTGGATCACCGTGTCCCAGTCACTGTCGCTGAGTGCCGGGAAGGCGGCATCGCGGGCAATGCCTGCATTGCTGACTACGCCGTACCATGCGCCATGCGCCTCGATATCCTGTTCCAGTACTTCGCGGCACTGCTCGCGGTTCGCCACGTCGAAACTGAGCAGACGCCCTGCGCCACCGACGGCGAGAATGGCATCCAGCGTCTCCTGCGCGCCCTGTGCATCACGATGGTAGTGGACGCCGACCACAAAGCCGTCCGCTGCCAACTAGCGGGCGATTGCGCGACCGATGCCTTTGCTGGCGCCGGTAACTAAAACTGAACGACTCATGCGGACGCTCCTTGTTGAAATAGAGAATGAAGTTCTTCTGCCGATGGCTGGAAGGTATTAACGCGGCCTGTCGCCAGTGTCTCTTCGTCGGCGGTAATCGCGCATTCGAAGCTGCCGAAACGGTCGTCCTGCATCAGCAACTTAACGGTAATGGATACGGTTTTGCCTGCGGGCAGAACGCCGGCTGTGCAAATCAGTTCGCGCGCGCCGAGCACCATCCCGAGTGAGATCGCTCCCTGACCCTGCTGATGGCGGTGCCAGCCGGACCAGACGCCGACGGTCTGCGCCATCAGTTCCAGTGCGAACCAGCCGGGTAAATTGCCTTGCGGATCAAGGAACGGTGCGAGAACGCCGCCGCTCGCCACTGTGACGCAACAAATAGCGGTGTCTTCGCCCACGCGAACCACCTCTTCGAGTAGCAGCATGGGCGCGTCGTGCGGCAGGTATTCGCCGGGTGATAAATAGTGGCTCATGACATTCTCCCGAGCAGAATACTGGTGTTATTGCCGCCAAAGGCGAACGAATTCGACAAGATAAACGGGCGTTCAAGCGGCTGAGGTTGCTCGATGATGCCGCAGGGCGGCAGCGCCGGATCGCGCGGCGACAGGCTAAAGTCCTGTACTGGCAGAGGCAGGTCATGCTGCAAAATCAGCATGCTGAGCGCCGCTTCGGTAATCCCTGCCGCGCCCAGCGTGTGGCCAGTCAGGTGTTTGGTCGAGCTGCACGGGACGCGCTCGCCAAACAGCGCGTTGACCACCCTGGATTCGATCTGGTCGTTCAGCGGCGTGGCGGTGCCATGCAGATTGATGTAACCCACCTGTTCGGGGGTGAGACCGGCATTGTCCAGCGCCTGCTGGATGGCGCGAATGGCCCCAACGCCCTCCGGGTGCGGTGCCGAAATATGGTGCGCGTCGCTGGATTCCCCTACGCCAAGCAGCGCGATGGGCTGTGGCTCGCGGGTCAACAGCATCAGCGCCGCGCCTTCGCCAATAGTAATACCGCTTCGGTCGCGGGCAAACGGCAGACAGCGCGTCGGCGAGAGCGATTCGAGACTGTGGAAGCCGTTGATCGGCATCCGGCTCAGGGTATCTGCGCCGCCGACGATGGCGACGTCCACGAGATCGGATTCAATTAAGCGGCGTCCGCTGATGATAGCGCGAGCGCTGGAGGAGCAGGCGGTGGAGAGGGTGAATGCCGGACCGTCCAGCTTCAGCCAGTGGCTGAGAAAGCGCGACGGGTCGCCCAGTTCCTGCTGCGCGTACTGCCAGTGATGGCTCTCTTCGCCGTTCAGCGTCAGGTTAACGTGTGTGTCGCCTTCATCCAGACCGGACGTGCTGGTGCCGAGCACCACCGCAACCCGATCGCGACCGTAGCGCGCAATGGCCTCATCCACCTGCAGCTGGATCTGCCTGAGCGCCGCCAGCAGCAGCTGATTGTTGCGCGAACGGTGGGCGCTAAAGTCGTCTGGAATGGCGGGCAGTTCGCCGTCCACGCCAGCAAGTACCGCGTGCGGATGCCCCTGTAACCAGCCGGTGCGCGGGCGCATGCCGGGTGCAACGCCATGCGTCAGGTTGGCGGCTATTTCATCGGTATCGTTGCCCAAGGCGTTAATCATGCCCACCGCAGAAATGTAAATCATATCAGTCACCCAGATATTGAATGGTGATGTGGTATTTAAAGACATGCTGTTCGATGCTGATCGGCTCGCGCTTGCCTTTGCGGTTCAGGTAGGTGATTTCGGTCACCAGCGTGCCGCGAGCATTACGCAGTTCACGCCTGTCGCCGCTGTCCGTCAACGTCCAGCCTTTCGGCAACTGCGGCTGCCAGGTGCTAATCGGCCAGTGGCTGAGCATGACGTCAGCCAGCACCTGACTGGCGGGCGGCAATTGTGGAACCACGATGGACTGCTCGGTGTGCAACCCTTTGTCATCGTAAGTGACGAGGAACAGACGAATACCCACCGACGACAGCCCCGCCAGCGTGATTTTTTTATCATCGGCATTCAGCATCACCAGCAGCGACTGGGTTTTGCCGTTAAAGCGGCCGGTGAGCAACTGCTGAGCGTTCACTGCCGGAGTGATACCCGGCGCAGGCAGTGTCACCCGCGTACCTGGCTCCAGCCACGCCTGCGGGCGGCCTTGCTGATCTTTTGGCGAGTGGCTGCAGCCGGTGAGTAACAGCGCAAAGAGGCCCAGCGCTAACTGCGCGATGGCGCTACGCTTATTGGGGCTACGCCAACCTGTTGACCCGCCAGGCCGGATAAGGCGTAGCCGCCATCCGGTAAAAAGATGTTTAATCATTTTCGTTTTTTCTCTCTTTTCGTCGGCATCGCCAGAGGGGAAAGCAGGAACGCGGTAAAAATGCCGCTGACCAGCACAATGCCAAAACTGCTGATCGCCTGGGTGGCGCTAAAGACCAGCATGCCGAGCGTCAGCAGAGTGGTCATCATCGCCAGCGTGATAGCCAGCAGGGAAGTGAGCGGCGTCCCACGCGGATTACTGAAAAACAGCGTGTAGTTAATGCCGATCCCCAGCACCAGTACCAGCGCCAACAGCGAGAACAGATTGACCGCATGCCCGCTCAATGCCAGCACCGCCAGACCGCAGCCCAAAGAGAGCACCGACGGCACGAGGCTGACCAATCCTCTGCGCCAGCCCAACCGCGCGATCGCGCCGCAGGCAATTACCGCCAGCGCGATAAACAATAAACCGGTCAGTACGTTGCGATACAGTGCAAACAGGTTGTCAAAGGTGCTTTTGCGATCGACCCACGCGACACCGGGATATTTCTCGCTAAGCGCGTTGAGCGCAGCGCTCTGGGTCACGCCTTCCACGGGCACCAGTACACCGCTTTCGCCGTGAGGCAGGCTCAACCACAACAGTCGCCAACCTTCGCTGGCCGGGCTGGCAAGCCAGGCGTCAACGGTTACCGGCATAGGGGTTAGATCGGGATTGACCGTCGTCAGCCCGGCGTTGTTCAGGGCCTGAATGACCGTGGGTGCAGCGTTTTTCAGCAAGGCGAGATCCTGCTGCTGACGAGCCAGTGAATTCAACGGGAGCGTGCGATAGCCGTTGAGCAGTCCCTCTTTTTTCGCCTGCGCCAGCGCGGGGACAAAGGCTTCCAGCCGTTCTAGCGTCTGCTGGGCGGAGTCGCCGTACACCACAAACCACTTCTGATCGACACTCTGTCCGGTCAGCGTAGTAATGGTTTTTTCCTGCGCCAGAATGTGCTGCGGCAGCGCCTGCAACTGGGAGATATCATCATCCACGCGTAGGGTCGCCAGACCAGCCAGTGAGAAAAGCGCGAGTGCCACCGGCAAACCGACGGAAAGCGTTTTATTGCGTCGCCAGGCGGCAAGCCAGCGCAGCATCAGCACCATCGCCGGAACCGGACGCACCGGTAGCCCGCGACACAGCCACGGATGCCAGAAAATCACCGTCAGGCACGAGGCGCTCAGTCCTGCCGCCGCAAATACCGCCATCTGGCGAATGCCGGGGAAGGGGGCGAGCATCATAATCAGGTAGGCCGCGACGGTGGTCAGCAGCGCCAGCAGCAGGGCATTTCGCACTTTTGCCAGACTTTGCCAGGGCGAGGTTTCCGCGCCATGCACCATCCGTTCGGTCAGGTAATACAACGTGTAGTCGGCGGAGATGCCGATGATGCTCATGCTCATCACCAGCGTCATCAGATGCAGTTCACCGAAGAACAGCAGCGTGACGACGGTTCCCGCCAGCGCGCCAATGCCAATTGACAGCAGACACAGCAGCAGCGGGCGCAGCGAGCGGAATACCGCGACAATCAGCAGCAGCACGCCCAGCACTGTCGCCACGCCAAGCGTGGAGACATCCTGTTTTGCCTGTTGGCTGGCGTAATCGCTGTAGAATACCGTGCCACGCGACAGTAGCTGCGCCTGGGGATAGCGCGCTTTCAGCGCCTCTGCAAGCGCGCTGAGCGTGGTCACCAGATGATGCGTCTGTTGCATATCGAACGACGAACCGGCCAGTTCGCCATGCAGCAGATACCAGTAATTTCCCTCGCGGTCCTGCGCCACCAGCCAGCCGTCCATCAGCCGCAGACGCTGACCATTTTCGGCCATCGCTAACTGTGAGCCGCGCATCAGCATTAGCGGGTCGTTTTGCAGCTCTTTACCGCTGACGCCGGAAAACGCGGAATAGAGCTGAGACAGGATCCATTGCGCCTGCGCGTCGCCGCCGTTTTGTAGGCGGGTGCGAGTTTGCGGGTCGATCAAACCGTTGCGGTGCTGCCAAAAGAACTCGCCCCACGCCTGTTGGCTGTTGGCATCCATTGGGCCTTTTACCTCAGCCAGCGCCTGTGATTGTTGCAGCATCGCCAGCCAGTTACGGGCGATTGTCGGGTCCGCCTTTTTACCGGGACTGACCAACCAGACCAGCTGGCGGTCAAGACGCTGCATAAAGCCGTCATTCAGGGCTGGCGGAATCGCTCCCAGCGCCTGTTTTGGCAGCATCGCCAGCACGCTGCTGTTGAGCCGCGCCTGAGGCAGCAACATCAGCAACACGCCCAGCATCATGATGCAGGCGATTCCCCATAACAGCGCGGGGCGTTTACTGGGCGGCAAAGCGTTGGCGTTCGTCATCAGTCAGTTGCGCAGGCGTCAGTTGGTGTTGGGAAAGCACGATATCCGTGCGGTCGCCCTGTTTGTCGTTTAGCTCAATACGTTCCAGATAGGTTTTTCCGGCCAGGTCGATGGTGGCAAAGATCTTATCCAGTGGCGTGGTGACAGGCGTCAGGCGTAGCGTCCAGCGGCCCTCTCCGCGATCTGCAAACTCCACGCGGAAGTTTTGCTCCAGCACTTTGCGGTCGGCCTGAAACAGCCCGCGCAGCAGGTGGTTAAACTGGAACATCTGCGGGTTGTTATCGGCGGTGATAGTCTGCGGCGGCTGACCGTTGATGGCCTGCACCATTCGCGTATCGTCCAGCAGCAATTGCATCGGGAACGGACGGGTTTGATCCCACAAAAGCCCCTGGTCGCGGGCGATCAACATTGTTCCTGCGGATCGCAGCGGCTGCGGCAGATCTTTTATCGTCCGGGTTTGATCGAAATGCGCGCGGATCACCGGCTGTTCGGTAAAGCGCTGTTGCAGTTCATCCAGTGTCAGGGCGCTGACGAACGGGCTGACGAGCAGTGCCAGCAGCGGCAGAAACCTCATGGCGTCACCCCCATTCGTTCAAACAGAATGTCCGGGCAGACGAAGCACATTTCGCGGCTTTTCTCTTCCACCGCGACCTGAATGGTGTAGCCCGTCGTCGCGCGTTTCCCGCTTTCAGCATCGAAGATTTCATAGCCAATGCGCAGGCGGTTTTCGAACTCTTCCAGACGCGCCCGCACGCGAATGCGCTGCTCAAAGGTCAGCGGATGGCGGTATTTCACGCGGGTATCCACCACGGGCCACAGGTAGCCGGAGGCTTTCATCTGGCGATAGCCATAGTCGAACTGGTTAAGCAGCGCTTCGCGGGCAATTTCGAAGTAGCGGAAGTAGTTGCCGTGCCACGCCACGCCCATCATGTCGACGTCATGAAACGGAATGGTCAGCTCGACTTCAGCCGTAAAGCGGGGATCGTTCAGCACCCTTTACTCCTTGTTTTTGGGTTCCGGCAATTGCCAGAAATCGAAAAAGTTAAACCAGTCGAGCGGCGACTGTAACGCGTAATGTTCAAGACGTTCGGTATAGCGGTCGATGGTCTGCTGTAGCGCCTGCTGGCGTTCGGCGCGCGGCAAGACCAGCGGATCGGCGAACGGCTCGCAGTGAATGCACAGCTTCTCCTGCTGACGCAGGGCAAAGAGGAGATCCACCGGGCAGCGCAAAATCGAGGCGAGGATAAATGGCCCCTGCGGGAACGGGGCGGCTTGCCCCATGAAACGACTCCAGCAGACGCGCCATTCGCCGCCACGTTGGGGATTTACCGCAATGCGATCGCCGACAATAGCAATCCATTCCCCGCGCTCCAGCTTCTCTTTGAGCGCAATGGCGGTGTCCGGGCCGATGCCGGTCACTGGGATCAGGTTGAGTCCGGCCTGCGGGGCCATCTCTTCCATAATCTGCTTAAAACGCCGGGCATTATCGCTGAACACCAGCGCGTTGATGGTTTTGCTGCCCTGCAACTGCGCCAGCGCGCGACAGG
Organism: Citrobacter sp. CFNIH10; assembly: GCF_002934585.1. Lineage (NCBI taxonomy): Bacteria > Pseudomonadati > Pseudomonadota > Gammaproteobacteria > Enterobacterales > Enterobacteriaceae > Citrobacter > Citrobacter sp. CFNIH10. The sequence goes on along the minus strand of NZ_CP026216.1, from coordinate 964,546 downwards.
CTTCAACATCGCCCAGGTGCGAGGCCAGCAGCAGCTTGCCGCGAGGATCGCTCACATTCAGCGCTGCTTCAGCCCCTGGCGCAAACACCACGTCGCGACCAAAATGCAGTTCACCGCGCCAACTGGCGATTTTATCGAGCATCGCGTTACCAAAACGCAGGAAGTGTTGGTAGCTGGTGAGGTTAGCCGGCACCGGTCTCTGCCGCGCGGCCAATTGCTCACGCACGCGGGCGATCCAGTTCTGTGAGGCCCGGCGAGCGGTGGACGCCGTCAGCCAGTAAACACCGACCACCGGATACAGCAGCAAGGTGAACGCCTTTCGTCCCAGCAGCCGCCAGACCAGCAGCATCAGGCGCATTCCCCACAGCCCTTTCACCTCCTGCTGGCGCGCCCAGTGCGGCGACGTTCGACGCAGCAGCAGTGACGGGATGCGCGGCAACATGCCGAAGAACAGGCGCGTATGCATCAGCGAAATGCGACAGTTATCTTTGAAAGCATCGAAGTGCGACAGCCCGTCCGGCGGATAGGTCACGCGAGTCGGGACAAAATAGCTGGGGGTGCCCTGCCACCAGAGACGCACCATCACTTCGGTGTCAAAATCCATTCGCTTACCGAGCGTTACCCGCTGCGCCAGCTGGCGCGTGGGGGCGACAGGGTAGACGCGAAAGCCGCACATACTGTCTTTCAGTTGCAGGGAAAGGGTTTCAATCCATACCCAGACATGGGTTATCCAGCGCCCGTACAGACGCGAACGGGGAATGGAATCATCATAAATCGGCTGTCCGGAGATCAGCGCGGCGGGATGGGCCTGCGCCAGTTCCAGCAGTTTTGGAATGTCTTCAATGGCATGTTGACCGTCGGCATCGACCTGGACGGCATGGGTAAATCCGGCCTCTGCCGCCGCCTCTAATCCGCGGATCACCGCCGCGCCTTTTCCGGCATTTTCCGCCAGACGGATTAAGGTCAGACCGGAGGTGTCCTCGGCGAGTCTGTCCAGTTCCTGCTGCGTGGCGGCATCGCTGCCGTCGTCCACCACAATACACGGCAGATTAAACGGCTGCAGGCGTGTCAGGACACGCGGCATCATGGCGCCGTGGTTATAGCAGGGGATCAGCACGCAGGGGGAAAAGGTTAACGACATAGCCGGATCTTCCCGCTGCTGGCGGTATGGCGCGCGTCGCCATCGTGGCGTTGATAGCTGAACGTCAGGATCTGACGCGCTTCCTGCCAGCTCAGCGTTAGCGTGACGGTGTTTTCCGGCAGCAGTGGTGCCTGGAACTTCACGTTCTGAATGCTGTGAAAACGCCAGCCGGGAGCGAGCAGAGTGGTGGCATAGTGCATCACCCAGTCAATCTGTGCGACGCCCGGCAGCAGCGGCTGCACGGCAAAATGGCCGCTAAACCAAAAAAGAGAAGGATCGAGATGCAAGACGATCTCGACCTGTTGGGGCTGTGCCTGATGGCGCTCAATTTCATGGGGTATCATGAAACAACTCCTGTAATTGCGCATAGACACGCTTATTCATACTGTTGACCGGGATTTCGTCGATCACCCGCCAGTAACGCGGTACGGCGACCGGCTCGAGCCACGGTAGCAGTGCTCGCCGCCACGTCAGCTCCTGGGTTTTTCCACCGCTGTTCTGCCAGCGATGGCGCGCCTCGTCATCCAGTACCAGCAGTACGCCCACGCCCTGGCGACCGCCACGGGTGATCGGCAGGGCGGCGACCTCGCGGATGCCCTTTAGTTCCAGCAGGCGTTGTTCGACTTCGCTGAGCGAAATACGCTTCTCTTCAATTTTAACGACCCGTCCACGGCGTCCCATCAGGCGGAACTGACCGTTTGGCTCAAACTGCAGGATATCGTCAAGCAGCAGACCGTTAGCGTCGGCAATCAGCGGAGAAAAGACGCGAAATGCGGCATCTTCTGCGGTAAATGACACGCCTGGGAAGGGCAGCCAGGTGACATTCTCCTGCTGGCGATAGCGCCAGGCCAGAATACCGGTTTCGGTGCTGCCGTAGATTTCATCCGGCCAGACGTTCAGCCAGGCGGCGGTTTGCGTGACGTCCTGCCACGGTAGCATGCCGCCAGCCGACAAAATCATTGCCACCGGCGGTGCGGGAAGCTGGTGGTCGAGACGTTTTAAAAACGCCGGGCTGCTGATAAACACATAGCGATGTTCGTGACCCAACGCAGCCAGTTGCTCCGCGTAGTAGAGCATGGATGCATGCAGCGGCAGACCGAGCGCCATTGGCAGGAAAATACGAAACGTCAGACCGTACAGATGCTGCGGCACGACGGAGGCTACCACTCTGCACCCCGCCAGGCGGTCGGCAAAGCGCGCCGCCAGCAGTTCGGCTTCATGGTCCAGACGGGCAATGGGTTTGACGATGCGCTTCGGTTGCCCCGTCGAGCCGGAGGTAAACAGCTCGACATATGCATCGTGGCGCAGGGGCGGGAAGAGGCACGCTTCATCGCTGAGCGTCATTGCTGAGCTAACCACCCACAGCGGCCCCTGCCAGCCGAGCGTTTTATCGCTCAGTACGCCATCAAACAACGCCCGCTGTTCGTCGAGCAAAGAGACGCGGTTATGCCCCGGGATCACGGGTGTTTTCCCCGCATGCAGGGTCGCCAGCAGCGCGACAATAAACAGATAGCTGTTTTCAAAACAGAGCGCCCAGCGATCGCCTTTTTGCTGTTGCAGGCGTGTCATCAACTCCGCGACATCGTGGCGCAAGTGACCGAGCGTCCAGTGGCGTTCATCCTGCCAGGCGACAGGCGTGTTCGCTGGACGGGGGGAGGTGAGCCATTCGGCAAGCGTCAGGGTCTGTTTCATTGCAAGTCTCGATTCATCATCCAATGGCGTACCAGCCATTCGCTGCCCATCAGTAACCCCATCAGCAGGTAGGCAATCATGCCATTCCATGCGGTCCACATTGCCATATCGCCGTGGAGGGCGGTAAACAACGCCACGCCGCCGTTGAAGATAAAAAAGGCGCACCAGATCTGCGTCACCCGGCGGGTGTAACGCACCGCCACAGCCGGGAGTTGGGGATCGCGCAGTCGCGCCAGTCGTTCAACGATGGGCATCGATGACCAGAGCGAACCGCCAAAAACGGCAAGCATGACGGCATTCACCACAACCGGATAAAACAGCAGAAGCTGATGGGTTTTAAGCAGGTAGCTGGCGACGCACAGGGTGATACCCACTGCGGCCACCACCTGGGTGACGACGCGCAGCGGACCCGCCTGTCGCCGGGTCTGGCGAAAGCGTAAGAACAGCAATAGTGCCATCAGCGGCAGTAACCACTGCAGGCTGTGGTGCGCCAGGCCAAACCAAATCAGGAAAGGCCAGGCAAGCAGCAGAACGCCTGTCAGCACAGGCAACGCGCGAACGCCCGACACGGCGAATCAGGCTTCTTTAAGCAGGCGTTCTACCGCGTCAACGACATCCTGCACGGTGCGTACGGCTTTGAACTCTTCCGGTTTGATCTTCTTACCGGTTTTCTTTTGCAGATGGACGATCATGTCGACGGCGTCGATGCTGTCCAGCTCAAGATCGTCGTACAGACGCGCTTCAGGTTTGATCTCCTGCGGGTCTATCTCAAACAGCTTAACCAGCAGCGCAGAGACTTCGTTATAAATGGCGTATTGATCGGTCATAACGGACTCTCCTCAGGCACGTTGCGCATTAATGAACGATGCCAGCGTGGCGACGGAGAAGAAGTGCTGGCGCATCTCTTCACTTTCCGCAGACAGCACCACGCCGTACTGATTTTTTACCGCCAGTCCCAGTTCCAGGGCATCAATCGAGTCCAGCCCCAGGCCGTCGCCAAACAGCGCCGCCTCGGTGTCAATGTCGTCTGTTGACAGTTCGTCCAGATTCAATGTTGTTATGATGAGATTTTTAATTTCAAGATAAAGCGCTTGCATCATTAATTCCTGAGAGAGGTAACGTACCTGGTTGTAATTGAAGCAAAAGATGCCGGTTTAGCTGTCTTGCCGCCAGCGCCGGTTCTTGTAAATTTGCGTCGTAAAAGTGGTCGATCTTTACCCGCTCGCGTACCTCGACGGTAAACAGCGGTTTTACGGGCGGCACCTGATACCATTTGCTTTCTTTATCCAGCATGCGCTGGCTGCAATGGATGGTCACCACGCGAATATCGCTGCCGCAGCGCACGGCGATATTCGCCGCGCCGCGTTGCAGCGTCATGGTCTCGCCGGGGCGAGTGCGGGTGCCTTCGGGGAAAATTAAAATCGTATCGCCCTGCGCCAGGCGTTGCTGACTGGCCGGTAACAGGGCGTCGGCTTGGCTGTTCACCAGATAATCCGCAGCACGCACTACGCCGCTGAGGAACGGGTTCTTCAGCAGCGCGCTCTTCACCAGACAGTCTGTTTCGGGCATCACCGACGCCAGCAGGACATAATCGATCAGGGTGGGGTGATTGGCGACCACCAGACATCCGCGTTCCTGACGCAAAATATCCACCCCGTTCATCTGATAATCCAGCACGCCCAGCACTCGGGTTACCGTTAAAAAGAGACGGAAGCTGGCGGCAATGCTGCGTCGGGCAATGCGGCGACGCCGGGCATTGTCCCATACGAACACTAATAAAACGTTAAACCAGACGACCGAAAGCAGCAGCCCGCCGAGTCCGAAGAGGGCGAAGCAGAAGCCGGTCATGGCGATTCGCCAGAGTCGGTTCAGCGTGGAGATAACCCCTTTCATGACCGACTCCAGTGCCAGTTCACTCGCTCACCCGGAAGGGAGAACGAGCGGGCATTCTGCAAATAGTGCTGTAAAAACAACAGGCTTTGCGGGAGTGGCGTTTCAGCGCCAGCCTGAGCCGGTTCACTCTGACACACCCAGTCGTTACCTGCTTCGCAGACCAGCGCGGTAGCGTACGGCCAGGTTGGCATATTTTCCGGAAGGCGCGGGTGGTAAAACTCGGGAAGAAAACCGTCGAAATCGACCATCAGCACGCGCTGATAACCCGCCTGTAGCAGGCAGATGACTTCACATAGCCCCTGCTGGAAGGTATCGCGCCCGGCGGAAAGTGATGACGAGACGATAGGGTGCTTAGCCGCGATAGTCAGGTTGCCCACCGCTGAATTGTGTACCGACAGGGCAAAATCGGTCGGCGAGAGCGCCTGTTCTGTCGCCAGTGCGTGCAGAATCCGGTAGTTACGTTCGAGCTCTCCGTGGCGACTGGTGTATAGCACCGCATCAATATCGTGGCGACGCAACATCGCCAGTCCGCACTCGACGGCCAGTTTACTGCCGGAGCTTAGACGACGGGAGGTCATCATCGGCAGTTCACGCAGTTTGCCTTGTGCCGCCGACGGATCGATGGCGTGCGGATGCCGTGACCATTGCAGCCACTGTATCAATTCGCTCAGACCTGGCGCCATCGCCCGCCAGTCGGTAATGTTTAGTGAGAATTTCATCAACGCGCGTCCGCGGTAAACCGGTGATTCCAGTAGCGTTCAGATGCTACTTTGTTATTTTTTCTTTTGACATATCAATAAGGTATGTCCAACGCCTAAGTTGTCGTGGCGTTCGTCCACCTGGAACCCTGCCTTGTCCAGATAGCCATAAAATTTCTCTGCGCTGTAGAAACGGCTGTTGCCGTTCGCCATGCAGGTAAAATAAAGCGAAGACGCATTCAAACTGAATGAGGCGGCTTCAAAACGCTGCGCATCCCAGAACAGCTCCATAATGCACAGTCTTGCGCCGGGTTTCATCACACGGGCAACCTTGCTGAGCATGGCGACAATTTGCTCCGGTGAAAAACAGTCAAGAAATTGACTCATCCACCAGATATCGGCCTCAGTGGGTAAAGGCGTATCGCCAAGCATATCCACCGCATGAAAACCGATGCGATCGGATAATCCTGCATTTTCGATATTTTCGCGGGCAAGTGCAATTTGTTGTGGCAAATCTAATAACGTTATCGCGATATTTTCGTCGAATTGACTACAGCGTATTGCCCATTTTCCCGTATTTCCGCCTACATCGTACAGGGTTGCAGGACAACTGGCGAATACATGCGGTAATGCGGCGTCAAACGCCCCATCAGAATAGTAATGATCGAAGGCGAACCAACTTTCACGCGCGGACGGTGGTAATTGCGACAATGCCGGATAAATAGTTGGCCAGTCGCCAAACACTTTTAACCCGGACGGTTTTCCTTCTTTCAGAGCATTCTCTAAAAAGAACAATCCCTGATAACAGACGTCGTGGGTGAAATCCATATTCACGCGAGTCATCGTGTCATGCAAAAGGAAATGTCCGATTTTCGCCAGATAATAGCGTCCCGCTTTATGGGTGATGATGCGTCCGCTTAATCCCATATCCAGCAAGACACCGACTGCATATTCGTTAACGTGACTGTTTTCGGTGATCTCTTCCAGTGTTGCACCCTGTTTTCCCTGGCGGTCAAGATACGCCAGCACATCAGCATTTCGCAGGCAAAGTGCGGTTTGAAACAGCATGGGGGCGAAGGCGATACGCTGCGCTTCCGTGATCGCATCCAGTGCGCTGAGGGAGTCCTGTTCGTACATAGCGAGTACAACCTGTTAAAAGACAAAAAGAGGTTATCGGGCCGCAAACGACCCGACTTTAGGAGATATTACAGACCCGCACCCGCAGACAGGTTCAACTGAATATCTTTATCCAGGTTACGGACCCAACGGTTGTAGTTTTTATGAATTTTACCGCCAGAAGCCTGCAGGTTGAAGCTGCTGTCGTATTTGATATCGTAGCTGGAGGCGGTGTAGGTAATACGCACTTCTGCAACGTGGTCGCGAGACTGCTGACGCGCTTTGATCACGCCCGGGCCCACTTCCGTCATGATCCATTTACGCTGAACGCCTGCTTTCAGGATCGCGTTTTTCACCTGATCCTGAGTATGGCCTGCGGTCACCGAAGAGTGCACCTGATCGATGGGGGCAGTACGCGCACAACCTGCCAGCGCACCGACAACGGCAATCGCCGCAAACCACTTAATGTATTGTTTCATGAAAACTCCCTATCAAAATTACTATTTATATTAACGTTGAATGCATTTCTGAATTGCGTTTTAGTTACAATGATACCGACTATTTTTAATGTTAACTTTGACGGGACACCGTGAAAATTCTGAAATTAATTCATGCAGGCTGAAGACGTTTATCTTCCGGATTATCATGGTATTAGTTAATTTTCACTTAAATTAAATTGTCGATACCATTTAATTTGAATTAAATGCACTGCGGAAAAACCTGGAACTCATTTCGCGAAGGAAACCGCGCTTATTGAAACATCCAGGTAACAAAAGCGCGCCTTATAATACTTTCACCGGTAAGGGAATAAAACTACCCTGGTTGGTAGGGCGGGTTTATCCCGGTAATCGATTTTTCGGTCGCCCAGGGCCCAGTAATATTGCCAGTTTGCTGCCGCCCGTTGTGGTCTCCATCCAGATTTTACAGACGCTGGTCAGGGGAACGGAGAGCAACATCCCCACCGGGCCGAGCAACCAGCCCCAGATCAGTAAAGAAAGGAACACCACCAGCGTCGACATGCCCAGGCGATGCCCCATCATGCGCGGTTCAACCATGTTGCCCAATACCATATGGACTATCAGGAACAGAGCACCCACCAGCACACACTCATAAACGCCGTTGAAAAGCAGCGCCTGAACCATCGGTGGAACGGCGGAAATCACCGAGCCAATATTGGGTACATAGTTCAGCAGGAACGCTAGCACTCCCCACATCAGGGCAAACTGAATGTTCAACAGTTCCAGCCCCAACCAGACAATGACCCCGGTCCACAGGCTGAGCAGCGTTTTTAACGCCAGATAGTGAGAGACCCCCTTCAGCGCCCTGTGCAGTCCGGCGATGTGGATTTGCGGATTGTGCAGTGCAAAACGCATTTTGTAGGGCACATGGCGGACCTCAAACAACATAAAGACAACCGTCATCACCAACAACACCACGCTGGCCATCGCCCCCGAGAGGCCGGTCATCAGCGTGGTGGTGAAGGTGACTATTTTCTCCGAATCCATGCGTTGCAACATGCGCTCTGGCGACATATGCAGATTCAGAAATGGCATCATATCTTGCAGATACAAAAGCTTACGTGTCAGCTCCTTGTTGTATTTCGGCAGCATGGCAATAAATTCATTCACCGAGGCCGCCAGCACGCCAATCAGCGCGGTGAGCACGAACAGCATCACGACCACCACAATGGTGATCGCCACCGGGCGTTTCACTCCCCGCCGGATAAACCAGGTGACCAGTGGATTGAGGACAATGGCGAAAAAGAGCGCCAGTAATAGTTGCACAATGATATCTGCGGCGGCGTGGATCCCGGCGAGAATGACGACCAGCGAGGCCAGTTTGAGCAGAATATGTAGACCGGCTTTGTCGGGTTGAGGGGTTGTCATGTTTACATCCTTTTTTGATTTTCATTAAGTGTAGCGGCTCGCTGGCTGCCGATATTCCTAATCTGGCTGCTGATTTTCCCGGCGTGGCGTGGTAGAAATGAAACATTGTTGTAAAAACGTGGTGATCCCCATGCCCGAACCCGTCGCTGAACCGGCGCTTACTGGATTGCGCCTCAATCTGCGCATTGTTTCTGTTGTGATGTTCAACTGTGCCAGCTACCTGACCATCGGCCTGCCGCTCGCGGTTTTGCCTGGCTATGTGCATGATGTTATGGGGTTTAGCGCCTTCTGGGCGGGGCTGGTCATCAGCCTGCAATACTTCGCGACTTTGCTCAGTCGCCCTCATGCCGGACGCTATGCTGATCTGCTCGGGCCAAAAAAGATTGTGGTTTTTGGCCTGTGCGGCTGTTTTCTCAGCGGGGCGGGCTATTTTCTGGCAGGAAGCGCCAGTAGCTGGCCGGTTGTCAGTTTGCTGCTGCTGTGTCTGGGCCGCGTGATTCTGGGGATTGGACAGAGTTTCGCCGGGACCGGCTCGACGCTATGGGGTGTTGGCGTGGTGGGCTCGTTGCACATCGGGCGGGTGATTTCCTGGAACGGTATTGTGACTTACGGGGCGATGGCGGTCGGCGCGCCGCTCGGCGTGCTGTTTTACCGTTGGGGCGGACTACAGGGATTAGCGCTGATTATCATGGGTATCGCGCTGCTGGCCATTTTGTTAGCGATTCCGCGCCCTGCGGTGAAAGCGAGCAAAGGGAAGCCTTTGCCGTTTCGCGCGGTGCTTGGACGCGTCTGGCTATACGGAATGGCCCTGGCGCTGGCCTCGGCGGGTTTCGGGGTGATAGCCACCTTTATCACGCTGTTCTATGACGCCAAAGGCTGGGATGGCGCGGCATTCGCGCTCACCCTGTTTAGCTGTGCGTTTGTCGGAACGCGTTTGCTGTTTCCCAACGGCATCAATCGCCTGGGCGGTCTGAATGTGGCGATGATCTGCTTTAGCGTCGAGATAGTCGGACTGCTGCTGGTGGGAGTGGCGATGATGCCGTGGATGGCAAAAATCGGTGTGCTGCTGACAGGAATGGGTTTTTCGCTGGTCTTCCCGGCGCTTGGCGTGGTGGCGGTCAAAGCGGTGCCGCAGCAGAATCAGGGCTCGGCGCTGGCGACGTATACGGTGTTTATGGATCTGTCGCTGGGGGTGACGGGACCGTTGGCTGGGCTGGTGATGACCTGGGCTGGCGTGCCGGTCATTTACCTGGCGGCGGCAGGGCTGGTGGCGGTTGCGTTGCTGCTAACCTGGCGGTTAAAAAAACGGCCTCTGCAGGAATCGCCAGAGGCCGTCTCGTCGTCCTGATGGTTACTGAATAACCAGCGTATTGATGATGTTTTCAGCGGCCGTCTGCGCTTTCTGCTGGTCGTCCGCTGGCAGCGTAATTTGCAGAGTCAGCAGTTGGTTATCGACTTTTCCCAGCACCACAGAAGAGTAAGCGGTCTGGCCTTTCGCCGAGATGATGCTGTCTAACTGTTGCAGCGTGTGACCTTTCAGCTCGATGGATTTGTTGGTCACCACCTGCAACTGCGGGTCACGGCTGCGCTGCTGATCTTCAAGGCGTTTTGCCAGCACAGACAGCTCTTCGTTGGTGTTATCACCGACGATGACAATCACCGCTTTCTGGCCGGTCGCGTCAGAGTAGACGTGCATATTGTTGGCCTGCGTACCCAGCTTGCCACTCTGGTCCGTCATATCTGCCGGCAGTGAGAAACTCAGTTTGCCATCCAGCAGAGAAATCGGCTGACCGGTTGCGTTGCTTTCTGCCGCCGTGCCTTCTGCCGGCGCTTTTGTATCACTATTATCACAGGCCGCCAGCCCCATAACCAGCAGGCCAATACCGACATATTTAACCAGATTACGCATTGACTTCTTCCTTTCGATAAACGGCCATAACGGCGCATCCGTTCATCTTATCACAACCCGGAAAAGGAACCTTTAGCTCAACTTGTCTGCATCGCCGGGATTTCAGATTTATCTGCCAGTTTTTTCAGCAACATATTCAGCAATACGCCATACATCGGCAGGAAGAACAGGATGCTGATCAGCACTTTGAAACAGTAATCGACGATGGCGATTTCCATCCAGTGCTCGGCCATGAAGGCATCCGGACTGCGCCAGAAGGCAATGAAGAAAAAGGCAAGGGTATCGCTGACGTTGCCAAACAGCGTCGAGGCGGTCGGAGCCATCCACCAGCGGCGGTTCTGTCGCAGGCGGTTAAAGACATGTACATCGAGAATTTGTCCCAGTGCATAGGCCATAAAGCTGGCGACTGCGATACGGGCGACAAACAGATTGAAGTGCATCAGTGCCCCGAATCCCTGCCAGGAGCCCATATAGAACAGCGACGAAATCACATAAGAGATCAGCAACGCTGGCATCATCACCGCAAAGATAATTCGACGGGCCAATGGCGCGCCAAAAATGCGCACGGTCAGATCGGTAGCGAGGAAAATAAACGGAAAGCTAAACGCGCCCCAGGTGGTATGGAAACCAAAAATGGAGACCGGGAGCTGGACCAGATAGTTACTGGAGGTGATCACCAGCAGATGGAATAGCGATAGCCAGAACAACGCTTTTACGCGCTGCGATTGTGTGAACGGAGCCATATTGTACCTTTTTAATTGATGATTGGGGTGAGGGAACCCAATTCGTGCCAGATGCTATTTTACTTGCCATTTTGCTCTCGGGCAGTGCTCGCGCTCCTCACGTACGACGTGTACGCTCCGGGCGCTGTGCGCTGACCTTAAACAAACTGATGGCGCCTATAACGCGTCTTCCTTTTTTCAGGCCGCCGCATAATACTGCTTTGCGGTGGCATTGCAATGGCTATTTTTCACGCAATCGTTAACCTGATTGGCTTACTTCCGAACTGAGCGTAAACTACAGCCGTTTTTTTAGTGAATGAGACCACGATGAGCGATCTGTTTTCCTCTCCCGACCATACCCTTGATGCCCAGGGGCTCCGCTGCCCGGAACCGGTGATGATGGTGCGTAAAACCGTACGCAACATGCGGACCGGCGAAACGCTGCTGATTGTGGCGGACGACCCGGCGACCACCCGCGACATTCCCGGCTTCTGTACGTTTATGGAGCATGAGCTGGTGGCAAAAGAGACTGACTCTCTGCCGTACCGCTATCTGGTGCGTAAAGGCCAGTAATCTTGTTATGCCGGATAAGCGTTAGCGCCATCCGGCAAAAAAACGTTATCCTTTACGTAACAATCTGAGCGCATTGGCGGTAACCAGCACCGTTGCCCCGGTATCCGCCAGCACCGCCAGCCACAGACCGGTCATTCCGAGCAGCGTGGTGACAAGAAATATCCCCTTCAGTCCCAGCGCAATGGTGATGTTCTGACGGATATTGGCGTGGGTCGCGCGCGCCAGTTGGATCATCTGCACCAGCCCCGTGAGGCGGTTATGCGTCAGTGCGGCATCTGCCGTTTCCAGCGCCACATCGGTGCCGCTACCCATCGCGATCCCGATAGCGGCGGCCTTCATCGCCGGCGCATCGTTAATGCCATCCCCCACCATTGCCAGCGGCGACTGTTGATTGAGCGTGGTGACCGCCTTCACTTTATCTTCCGGTAGCAGCCCGGCGTTAAACGTCAGACCCAGCTCGCCAGCAATGGCGGCTGCCGCGCGCGGGTTATCGCCAGTCAGGATCACACCATTCACGCCCAGCGCGTTCAGTTCGCGGATGGCGGTGCGAGCATCGTTGCGTAGCGTATCCTGCAGGGCGATGACGCCGATCACGGTCTCATTGCGCAGGACCAGAACGACCGTCTGCCCGGCGCTTTCAAGCTGATTAATCTCTCCGGCAAAGGCGTCGGCAGGACGTTTCCCGGCAGCGCAAATCAGAACGCTTTCGCCATTCACCTGCGCTTCAATCCCTGACCCTACCAGCGCCCGTTGCCCTTCGGCGGACGGGATCGTCAGCCCTGCGGTTTGTGCTTCGCGCACAATGGCCTGCGCCAGTGGATGCGTTGCGCCTTGCTCGACAGCCGCTGCCAGCGCCAGCAGTTCAGACTCACTGACGCCGGTGGCCGGATGAATTGCCGTGACGCGCGGTTTCCCGACGGTCAACGTCCCGGTTTTATCAAAGGCGACCTGGGTGATACGGCCCAACTGTTCCAGCGCCGCGCCGCCTTTAATCAATGCCCCGCGACGAGCTGCTGCCGCCAGTCCAGAAGTGATGGCTGCCGGTGTGGAGATGACCAGCGCACACGGACAGCCGATCAGCAGCAGCGTTAACCCTTTATAAATCCACTCCTGCCAGGATCCCGCGAACAGCAGCGGTGGGACGAGCGTCACCAGCAGGGCGATGGCCATAATCGCCGGCGTATAAATTCGGCTGAAGCGGTCGATAAAACGCTCGATTGGCGCACGACGCTCCTCGGCCTCTTCGATTAACTTCAGAATGCGGTCAATCGCGCTGGCACCCGGTTCAGAGAGCACTTCCAGCGTGACGAGACGGTCCACGCTGGTCGCCCCCGCCGGGACTTTTTCACCAGTGGCGCGTTCCACCGGGATCGATTCTCCCGTCAACGCACTCTCATCAAAACTGGCAAAACCAGAGACCAGTTTACCGTCGGCAGGGAGACGTCCCCCGGCAGCGACTTCAATGATGTCGCCCGGTTGCAGCGTGTTGATCGCCACCTCTTCGCGTACGCCGTCGCGCAGACGTGTCGCGGTTTCCGGTTTCAGCGCCATCAGCGCGCTGACCCCTTTGCGGGCGCGACTGGCGGCCCAGCCTTCGAGGCGTTCGCCAATCAGGAACAGCAGCAATACCATCGCCGCTTCTGCTGTGGCACCGATGAACAGCGCCCCGATAGCCGCGACGCTCATCAGCGTTTCAATGGCAAACCAACTGCCGGTTTTTATCAGCCGTAGCGCCTGGCGGGCGATCGGGAACAGGCCGACCAGCGTCGTGGCGATAAATGCCAGTTGGCCGAACGGATGGTTGAACTGCTCCAGCCCCCAACTGAGCGCCATCATGACGAGAAGCGTGAGCAGCGGCAGGTTCTCTTTAAAGCGGGATTCAGGCGTTTCTTCCTTCGCCTGTTCATCGCGTAGGGTGTAACCCGCTTTTTGCACCGCATGCTCGATTTGCTGGCGTAGATCGCCGTTGCTGTCGACGACCAGTTTCTCGGTGGCAAACAGCACCTGAACCTGGTTGACGCCGCTGACCTGGCGCACCGCGTTTTCTACTTTGCGGGCGCAGGCGGCGCAGTCCATCCCGGATACTTTCCAGCTATAGCGGGTGCCTTTTACCGTTTCAACAATAGGTTCAGGGGCTGAGCATGCGCCTTCGCAGCAGCAGTCATCGGGCTTCTGCGGCGTGGGAGCTGGCTTGAAAGATGAAAATTGTGGGGCTTTTTTGCCATTGTGAGCAGGTATCGACATGGCATCCTCCGGTTGATGATAATTTTCTCATTAACCGGAGGATACACTCTGGAGTCGACTCCAGAGTCAAGCGTTATTAGAGATAAAGCGAGCGGACGATCAGGAAGTGCCCGGCAAAGTAGCAGGCGGCGGCGATAGCGTTGTCCGCGCGAAAACGACAGCGGTAATGACTGCCCAGCCAGACGATGTTGCCAATGAACAGCAGCGACGCGCCCAAAAACGCCGACAGCGCAGGTGCGGTGGGGCGGAAAAACCACAGCTCACCGGCTAACCAGACCATCACCAGCGTCATGGCGATAAAGGTACACACCGGCCAGCGCAGTTCTTCAAGGCGTGTCCAGATCACCGCAATCAGCAGCGCGCCCAGCACCATCAGCACCAGCGGTAGCGGCCAGAAGAAAGAGAGCGTCATCTGGCTGGCAAAATAGATGGTGTACAACAGGTGCGAGAGGAAAAAGGCGCCAATCGCATAGAGCAGTCGCTGACGCGGCAATAATGTTAGCGCATCGCCAACCAGTGAGGCGCAAAGACCGGCCAGCACCAGATAGCTCACGGCGTTGAACATCGGCGCCTGCCAGGCCAGTAACAGCAGGAGTAATAAGGTGACGGGTTTAAAGACCCAGCGTTGCCAGGCGGGTCCACGGTAGGAGGCATCCACAAATAACCATGCGGAAAGGCAGACAGCGATAAACGACCAAAGCATCATAGTTCCTTGAATTCGTTATTTTTTCGTAAGCGGTATGCTCACAACCCTGATGTTCAGTGTAGAGGCCGCGACCGCCTGATGACAACACCATAACGGGCAGGGTATGCTTATTTCCGCATTTTCTGATGGGTTATCAATATGAGTAAGCCGCCACTTTTCTTCATTATTATCATTGTGTTAATTATCGTTGCCGCCTCATTCCGCTTTATGCAGCAGCGGCGGGAAAAAGCCGATAACGATGTGGCACCGCTTCGTCAGGCGCAAATGGTGGTCAGCAATAAACGTGAAAAGCCCATCAACGACCGACGTTCCCGACAGCAGCAGGTCACGCCAGCGGGAACCAGTATGCGCTATGAGGTGAGCTTTAAACCACAGAACGGCGGGCTGGAAAAGACCTTCCGCCTGGAGGCGCGTCAGTATCATGCGCTGACGGTGGGGGATAAAGGGACGCTAAGCTACAAAGGGTCGCGCTTCGTCGAGTTTGTTGCTCAGCCATAAGACGGGAAACCGCTCACCTGGGTAAGCCGGATAAGCGAAGCGCTATCCGGCACCTTCATGCCGTATTACTTTTTAACGTTAAACTTCTTCTGCCAGACCAGCAGCTCAAACACGCCAAACAGGAAAATACGGACTTTCTCGCCGGTGGTCATTTGCGGTCCGTCTTTGGGCAGGGTGGACTTCAGTAGCGCCAGCTGCATGCCGTGCATCAGTACCATAAACACGAGGGCGACGTTAACGAAGATGTTGAGCGGTCGCGGGAAGGGTTGCACCAGGTTTAACAATAAGAATGCCCACACGCCGAGCATCAGTAGTCGACCAAGATTAATCAGCATCGCTTTCTCCTTGTGCTTCGCGTTGATACAAACGGTACGCGACCTGCCCGGCGATTTTTTCCCGGTACAATGACCAGTTCGTCGGCACGGGCGGCAGACCGTTTTCCACTTCGCTTTCCACGTAAATCCAGGCAACATCCGCCAGCCAGCCGTGAGTTTCCAGCAGGTTTAAAGTTTCTTCCAGTAACCCTTTACGAAACGGCGGATCGACAAATACCACGTTATGCGGCGTGCCTGACTGCGTCAGGAATGTCAGGGTATTCGTGTTAACGACTTTTGCATTCCCTGCTTTCAGCGTAGCCAGGTTCTTTTGTAACTGCTGAGAGACTGCGCGATCCCTCTCCAGCAGCGTGGCGCCAGCGGCATAGCGTGATAGTGCTTCCAGCCCCAGTGCGCCGCTTCCGGCAAAACAGTCCAGACATTGGGCTTCTACTATCACCGGTGCCAGCCAGTTAAACAGCGTTTCACGCACGCGATCCGTTGTCGGACGGAGACCAGGGCTATCGGGGACCGGGAGTTTGCGGCCGCGCCATTGTCCGCCAATAATGCGGATTTGGCCGCTACCTGAGTGATTCGTTTTTTTCATTTCTGTTGCTCAAACCGCCGCGTGCAGATGATTCCAGGCGGTGATGTGGATTAAGTAAAGTGATAGACTATTTCATCATTTTTTTTAGCGTCTATACACAAAATCATTCAGGATGCCTCAAAGCGGCAAGAGAATGAGTCCCCAGGAGCGTAATCGCAGATGGCAAAACAGAAAAAACGTGGCTTCTTTTCCTGGCTGGGCTTTGGTGAAAAAGAGCAGGAACAAGAACAAAAAACCGAAGATCAGCAGGGTGTTGAAGCGCAATTACCGTCCGACGAACCCGTTGAAACGGCGGCTGACGTAGAAGCGCAAGCGCCGCTTCACAGCAAAGAAGAGGCTGAAGCCTTTGCTGAGGAAGTGGTTGAGGTGACGGAACAGGTTCAGGAAATCGAAACCATCCAGTCAGTAGAACCCGCTGTCGCGAAAGAGCATGTTGACGCGCAGGTTGAGCCGCAGATTGCCGTTGCGCACGAAGAGCTGCCGTTGCCGGAAGAGGTGAAAGCCGAAGAGGAAACCTCCGCCGAAGAGTGGCAGGCCGAAGCGGAAACCGTTGAGATTGTTGAAGCGGTAGAAGAAGAGGCGCAAAACGAACCGGAACTGACCGACGAAGAGTTGGAAGCACAAGCGCTGGCGGCGGAAGCGGCGGAAGACGCGCAAATGATCGTTCCGCTGGCGGAAAAAGACGCGCCGGTCGAAGAGATGATTCAGGAACAGGAAAAACCGACCAAAGAAGGTTTTTTCGCGCGTCTGAAACGCAGCTTACTGAAAACCAAAGAAAACCTCGGTTCCGGATTTATCAGTCTGTTCCGTGGTAAAAAAATCGACGATGATCTGTTTGAAGAGCTGGAAGAACAACTGCTGATTGCCGATGTGGGCGTGGAAACCACGCGCAAAATCATCGCCAATCTGACGGAAGGCGCCAGCCGCAAACAGCTTAAAGATGCTGAAGCGCTGTACGGACTGCTGAAAGACGAGATGGGCGAGATTCTGGCGAAAGTCGATGAACCGCTGAACGTTGAAGGTAAAACGCCGTTTGTTATTCTGATGGTCGGCGTGAATGGGGTGGGGAAAACCACCACCATCGGTAAGCTGGCGCGCCAGTTTGAACAGCAAGGGAAATCCGTGATGCTGGCGGCGGGCGATACGTTCCGCGCCGCAGCGGTCGAACAGTTGCAGGTCTGGGGTCAGCGTAACAATATTCCGGTGATTGCCCAGCATACCGGCGCGGATTCCGCTTCCGTTATCTTCGACGCCATTCAGGCCGCGAAGGCGCGTCACATTGATGTGCTGATTGCCGATACCGCAGGTCGTCTGCAAAACAAATCGCACCTGATGGAAGAACTGAAAAAAATCGTTCGCGTGATGAAGAAACTGGACGAAGACGCGCCGCATGAAGTTATGCTGACGCTTGATGCCAGCACCGGGCAGAATGCGATAAGCCAGGCCAAACTGTTCCATGAAGCGGTGGGCCTGACCGGTATTACCCTGACCAAGCTGGACGGTACGGCGAAAGGTGGGGTGATCTTCTCGGTGGCCGATCAGTTTGGCATCCCTATCCGCTATATTGGTGTGGGCGAACGTATCGAGGATTTACGTCCGTTTAAGGCGGACGATTTTATAGAGGCACTTTTTGCCCGAGAGGATTAACAATGATTCGCTTTGAACATGTCAGCAAGGCCTATCTCGGTGGGAGACAAGCGCTGCAAGGGGTCACATTCCATATGCAGCCGGGCGAGATGGCGTTTCTGACCGGCCACTCCGGCGCGGGGAAAAGTACCCTGCTGAAGCTTATCTGTGGGATTGAGCGGCCCAGCGCCGGGAAAATCCTCTTCAGTGGGCATGACATCACGCGACTGAAAAACCGTGAAGTGCCGTTTTTGCGTCGTCAGATCGGCATGATTTTCCAGGATCACCACCTGTTGATGGACCGAACGGTATTCGACAATGTGGCGATCCCGCTGATTATCGCCGGTGCCAGCGGGGATGATATTCGTCGTCGCGTATCGGCGGCGCTGGACAAGGTTGGACTGCTGGACAAAGCGAAAAACTTCCCGATTCAGCTCTCCGGGGGGGAACAGCAGCGTGTCGGGATCGCCCGTGCGGTGGTGAACAAGCCAGCGGTACTGCTGGCGGATGAACCGACCGGTAACCTGGATGACGCGCTGTCGGAAGGGATTCTGCGTCTGTTCGAAGAGTTTAACCGCGTCGGGGTGACGGTGCTGATGGCGACGCACGACATCGGGCTCATTTCCCGTCGGTCGTACCGTATGCTTACCCTGAGTGATGGCCATTTGCATGGAGGCGAAGCCCGTGAATAAGCGCGACGCTATCAATCAAATCAAACAGTTCGGCGGACGGCTGGACCGTTTTCGTCGTTCCGGCGGCTCCTCCGGTGACGGTGGACGTAACGCGCCGAAGCGGGCGAAACCGTCGCCAAAGCCGAACTCACGTAAAACCAACGTCTTTAACGAGCAGGTGCGCTATGCGTTCCAGGGCGCGTTACAGGATCTGAAAAGCAAACCGCTGGCGACGTTTCTGACGGTGATGGTGATTGCCATCTCCCTGACTCTGCCGAGCGTCTGCTACATGGTCTACAAAAACGTTAACCAGGCAGCGACGCAGTATTACCCGTCTCCGCAGATCACCGTTTATCTGCAAAAAACGCTGGATGATGATGCGGCGGCAGGCGTCGTCGCCCAGTTGCAGGCTGAGCAGGGTGTGGAGAAGGTGAATTACCTTTCTCGTGAAGATGCCCTCGGCGAATTCCGCAACTGGTCCGGTTTCGGCGGCGCGCTGGATATGCTGGAAGAGAATCCCTTGCCTGCGGTGGCGGTGGTGATCCCGAAACTCGACTTCCAGAGCACCGATTCGCTGAATACGCTGCGCGACCGCGTCTCTCGTATTAACGGGATTGATGAAGTGCGGATGGACGACAGCTGGTTTGCCCGTCTGGCGGCGCTGACCGGTCTGGTCGGGCGAGTGTCGGCGATGATTGGTGTGCTGATGGTTGCCGCCGTCTTCCTCGTCATTGGTAACAGCGTGCGGCTGAGCATCTTTGCCCGTCGCGATACGATTAACGTGCAAAAACTGATTGGTGCGACGGATGGATTTATCCTGCGTCCGTTCTTGTACGGCGGCGCATTGCTCGGTTTTTCTGGCGCATTTCTTTCACTGATTTTGTCAGAAATTTTGGTGTTACGACTGTCGTCGGCGGTCACGGAAGTGGCGCAAGTTTTCGGAACGAAGTTTGATCTCAATGGCTTATCGTTCGATGAGTGCCTGTTACTGCTGCTGGTTTGCTCGATGATCGGCTGGGTGGCGGCGTGGCTCGCGACGGTTCAACATTTACGTCACTTTACTCCTGATTAAAAAAACCGTGATATAATCTTTCCCTGCAATGGGTTTCCGTTCGCAGGGAAAGAGTTCCTGTTGTCTCTTCCCCACTTTTCATCTTCATGTCACAATTTGTGCGTAATTTATACACAACGTTGCATTGAACTTGTGGATAAAATCACGGTCTGATAAAAGAGTGAATGCTAATCTCGTTGCTCATTAACGCTGGCACGGTTGTTGCTGATATCTATCGCTGTGGTGCCAGACGATAAAAATTGAGAGGATTTGAATGACCAAAGAAATGCAAAATTTAGCTTTAGCCCCTGTTGGTAACCTGGAGTCTTACATCCGGGCTGCGAACGCGTGGCCGATGTTGTCGGCTGACGAGGAACGGGCACTGGCTGAAAAGCTGCATTACCAGGGCGATCTGGAAGCAGCTAAGACGCTGATCCTGTCTCACCTGCGCTTTGTTGTTCATGTTGCTCGTAACTATGCGGGCTATGGCCTGCCGCAGGCGGATCTCATTCAGGAAGGGAATATCGGCCTGATGAAAGCCGTGCGCCGTTTCAACCCGGAAGTGGGTGTACGCCTGGTTTCCTTCGCCGTGCACTGGATTAAAGCTGAGATCCACGAATATGTCCTGCGTAACTGGCGTATCGTGAAAGTGGCGACCACTAAAGCACAGCGTAAGCTGTTCTTTAATCTGCGTAAAACCAAGCAGCGTCTGGGCTGGTTTAATCAGGATGAAGTGGAAATGGTGGCGCGTGAGCTGGGTGTTTCCAGTAAAGACGTCCGCGAGATGGAATCTCGTATGGCGGCGCAGGACATGACGTTTGATATGTCCCCGGACGATGAGTCCGACAGCCAGCCGATGGCGCCCGTCCTGTATCTGCAGGATAAAACCTCTAACTTTGCCGACGGCATTGAAGAGGATAACTGGGAAGATCAGGCTGCCAACAAACTGACCCATGCGATGGAAGGTCTCGACGAGCGTAGCCAGGATATTATCCGCGCCCGCTGGCTGGACGAAGATAACAAATCTACGCTGCAGGAACTGGCCGATCGCTACGGTGTTTCCGCAGAGCGTGTGCGTCAGCTTGAAAAGAACGCCATGAAAAAACTTCGCGCCGCTATCGAAGCGTAACTCCCGCGAAGTCCCCGCTAAAACCCTGGATAACTGTCCGGGGTTTTTGTTTTTTTAGCGCCTGATCTGGCGAATTCCTCCCCCCTGGCAAACACTTACCGATGGGTTGTGCGCATCTTAGGGGAAGAAAATGAAGAATAACGAACTGAATGAACGGCGTTTGCAGGCGACGCCGCGCGGGATCGGCGTGATGTGTGGCTTTTACGCTGAGAGGGCGGAAAACGCAACATTGTGGGATGTGGAAGGCCGTGAGGTGATCGATTTTGCCGCTGGTATTGCAGTGCTGAATACCGGGCATCGTCACCCAAAAATCATCGCCGCCATCGAAAAACAGCTCCAGTCTTTTACTCATACCGCTTACCAGATTGTTCCCTACGAAAGCTATGTCAGACTGGCGGAACGTATCAATAAACGTGTGCCGATTGACGGGCCGGTGAAGACGGCATTCTTCTCCACCGGGGCAGAAGCGGTGGAAAACGCAGTGAAGATTGCCCGCGCATATACCAAACGACCCGGGCTCATTACCTTTGGCGGCGCTTTCCACGGGCGGACTTTCATGACGATGGCGCTGACCGGTAAAGTGGCACCTTACAAAATCGGTTTTGGCCCGTTCCCTGGTTCGGTTTATCACGCTCAGTACCCTAATGCGTTACACGGTGTGAGCACCGTCGATGCGCTGCAAAGTCTGGAGCGCATTTTTAAAGCTGATATCGCGCCAGATCAGGTTGCCGCCATCATCCTTGAACCGGTTCAGGGTGAAGGAGGCTTTAATATTGCGCCAACGGCGTTCATGCAGGCGCTGCGGGCGTTGTGCGATACCCACGGTATCTTGTTGATCGCCGATGAGGTGCAAACCGGCTTTGCCCGTACCGGCAAACTGTTTGCGATGGAGCATCATGGCGTACAGCCTGATCTGATGACGATGGCGAAAAGCCTGGCAGGCGGTATGCCGCTCTCTGCGGTCGCTGGCCGTTCCGAAGTGATGGATGCCCCTGCGCCTGGTGGTCTGGGGGGAACGTATGCCGGTAACCCGCTGGCGGTTGCTGCGGCACACGCGGTGCTGGATGTGATTGATGAAGAACAGCTCTGCGCCCGCGCCGCTACATTGGGCACGACGCTGGTCGAGGCGTTGAACCAGGCAAAAGCGGACTGCCCGTTTATTGCCGATATTCGCGCGCAGGGGTCGATGGTGGCGGTAGAATTCAACGATCCGCATAGCGGAAAACCTTCCCCGGAATTCACGCGGCAGGTGCAGGATCGCGCCTTGCAGGAAGGACTTCTGCTACTGAGTTGCGGCGTGTATGGCAACGTCATCCGTTTTCTTTATCCGCTCACCATCACTGACGCGCAATTTCGTCAGGCGCTCGGCATTATCACCCACTCGCTGACACGATAAACCTGTGCCGTCCATTACCGGGCGGCACGACTCTATGTCGTTCACTTATTATTTGAATATGAAATTAGCTATTCCAAAACTATAAAAATGGGGTATGTTTTAGCAGAGTGTGCTGAAAATGCGCGAGCTGCACACCTATAATCGAAATAAAGCGCTACACAACAACATCACAATAGTCGTAATAACCATAAGAATGGGGAAGGTCAGGATGAATATGAAGGGTAAAGCGTTACTGGCAGGATGTATCGCGTTGGCATTCAGCACAATGGCTCAGGCCGATATTAAAGTCGCTGTTGTCGGTGCGATGTCCGGTCCAGTAGCCCAGTACGGCGACCAGGAGTTTACTGGCGCAGAACAAGCGGTTGCAGACATTAATGCCAAAGGCGGAATCAAAGGCGAAAAACTGCAGATCGTAAAATATGATGATGCCTGTGACCCGAAACAAGCGGTCGCAGTCGCCAACAAAGTGATTAATGACGGCATCAAATACGTTATCGGCCACCTGTGTTCCTCTTCCACTCAGCCCGCGTCTGACATCTACGAAGACGAAGGCATTCTGATGATCACCCCGGCGGCAACGGCACCGGAGCTGACCTCTCGCGGCTACAAGCTGGTGCTGCGCACCACGGGCCTGGACTCAGACCAGGGCCCGACCGCCGCGAAATACATTCTGGAAAAAGTGAAGCCGCAGCGCATCGCGATCGTTCACGACAAACAACAGTACGGTGAAGGTCTGGCGCGTGCCGTGCAGGAAAATCTGAAGAAGGGCAACGCTAACGTGGTGTTCTTTGACGGTATCACCGCCGGTGAGAAAGACTTCTCCACGCTGGTGGCGCGTCTGAAGAAAGAGAATATCGACTTCGTTTACTACGGCGGTTATCACCCGGAAATGGGGCAGATCCTGCGTCAGGCACGTGCTGCGGGTCTGAAAACGCAGTTCATGGGTCCTGAAGGGGTAGCCAACGTTTCCCTGTCTAACATCGCCGGTGAATCGGCCGAAGGTCTGCTGGTGACCAAACCGAAGAACTACGACCAGGTACCTGCGAACAAACCTATCGTTGATGCGATCAAGGCGAAAAAACAAGATCCGAGCGGGGCGTTCGTGTGGACCACCTACGCCGCGCTGCAATCTTTACAGGCGGGCCTGAACCAGTCAGCCGATCCGGCTGAAATCGCCACCTGGCTGAAAGCGAACTCCGTGGATACCGTCATGGGACCGCTGTCGTGGGATGAGAAGGGTGACTTGAAAGGCTTTGAATTCGGCGTCTTCGACTGGCATGCCAACGGCACGGCGACCGACGCGAAGTAATTTCCACGGCGCCTTTGCGCATTGCAGGTGCATTGGCTGTGTTATTCAACCCCGGTCACTTACGTCGGTAAGCTTCCGGGGATGTCATCCCTTGCCGCCTTCCTGCAACACGAAATTCTTGGGAAAAGGCAGCAGAGAATATAGCCAGCCGGGTAAGGCGAAGCCGCCACCCGGCTTTTTTAACGTTTTTCCCAGCCGTTTTGCTGTGCGGTGAAGCCCAGTACCTGCATAAACGCCGCCATGACGCCCCGGTCTTCCACGCCGACATCCGCCATCCACCAGGAGGAGACGTTCGGATTATCATGGATCACTTCTTCCACCAGATATTTTCCCACCCCCCGACGCCGCGTGACGTCACGGATGCGCAGCGAATCCAGCGCGCCCTGAGTGCCGCTCAGGGTGACCCTTACGGCGCCTAACAACCGCTCATTAAATCGTGCCGCGTAGATCCGGTGCGTTTCATCTACGCTTAAAGAGGCGGCGGAATACTCCGGCCAGATTTTGCCCAGGTCGATCAGATCCTGATCGCTAAAGTGTTCTAAACGAATGATGGTCAGCTTCATCGACAGCATGTCCAAATCACAAAAGAGAGTGCAAGTGTACCGAAATAATTCAACCGGACGCTTTCTCTTTTTTAAATCATTTGGCAGGTGATTAATTTTATGACGGTCAGAACCTCAGTTCGAAACATCAGAGAATGAAAAACAGGCAGGATAATACCCTGGAAGGTAGTGTTTTATTCGGCTCATTGTCCCGTTATTTTATGCTGACAAGTGTGCTTTTTTTTGTTTATCTATGGTGAAAAGCAGAATATTATCTGTTCTTAATAGACTGAAAAATAGAGGTTTTACGCTGTATTTGCGGAAAATACTGCGCTAAACCATTAATCAGACTGGTAAAAATAGTGTAGTGCAAAAAAAGCACAGTCTGCTTTTTAACCATATAAATAGAAAATAAGTACATCACGAATGGGGATTCAGTAAATGAAACGGAATGCGAAAACGGTCATCGCAGGGGTGATTGCACTGGCGATGTCACAGGCGGCAATGGCAGAGGATATTAACGTTGCTGTTGTCGGCGCGATGTCGGGTCCAGTGGCGCAGTGGGGCGACATGGAATTTAACGGCGCGCGTCAGGCCATCAAAGACATCAACGCCAAAGGCGGCATCAACGGCAACAAGCTGGTCGCTGTGGAATATGACGACGCCTGCGATCCAAAACAGGCCGTGGCGGTGGCGAACAAAATCGTCAACGACGGTATTCAGTATGTGATTGGTCACCTCTGCTCCTCTTCGACTCAGCCTGCGTCGGATATTTACGAAGATGAAGGCATTCTGATGATCTCGCCTGGTGCGACCAACCCGGAACTGACGCAGCGCGGCTACGCGCACATCATGCGTACCGCCGGACTGGACTCTTCTCAGGGACCGACCGCAGCAAAATACATTCTTGAGAGCGTAAAACCGCAGCGCATCGCCATCATTCACGACAAACAACAGTACGGTGAAGGCCTGGCGCGCTCTGTTCAGGATGCGCTGAAAGCGGCAAACGCCAATATCGTCTTCTTTGATGGCATCACCGCAGGTGAGAAAGATTTCTCCGCGCTGCTTGCGCGCCTGAAAAAAGAGAACATCGACTTTGTGTACTACGGCGGCTACTACCCGGAAATGGGGCAGATGCTGCGCCAGGCGCGCTCCGTCGGGCTGAAAACCATGTTCATGGGGCCGGAAGGCGTGGGCAATGCATCGCTGTCGAATATCGCCGGTGAAGCAGCTGAAGGCATGCTGGTCACCATGCCAAAACGCTATGACCAGGATCCGGCCAACAAAGCGATTGTTGATGCGCTGAAAGCCGATAAAAAAGATCCGACTGGTCCGTATGTGTGGATCACCTACGCTGCTGTGCAGTCACTGGCAACGGCAATGGACCGTTCTGGCAGCAAAGCGCCGCTGGATCTGGTGAAAGATTTAAAAGCAAACGGTGCTGATACCGTCATTGGGCCGCTGAAATGGGATGAAAAAGGCGATCTAAAGGGATTTGAATTTGGTGTCTTCCAGTGGCACGCCGATGGGTCATCCACGGCAGCCAAATAATTATCCCACCGCCCGTTCACGCGGGCGGAAATAGAAAGGTTTTTTTATGTCCGAGCAGTTCCTG
This sequence comes from Citrobacter sp. CFNIH10, assembly GCF_002934585.1. Taxonomy (NCBI): domain Bacteria; kingdom Pseudomonadati; phylum Pseudomonadota; class Gammaproteobacteria; order Enterobacterales; family Enterobacteriaceae; genus Citrobacter; species Citrobacter sp. CFNIH10. The sequence goes on along the minus strand of NZ_CP026216.1, from coordinate 939,208 downwards.
TACTTTTTGCAGCAGATGTTTAACGGCGTCACGCTGGGAAGCACCTATGCGCTGATCGCCATCGGTTACACCATGGTGTACGGCATTATCGGCATGATCAACTTCGCCCACGGCGAGGTATACATGATCAGTAGCTATGTCTCTTTTATGATTATCGCGGCACTCATGATGATGGGGATCGATACCAGTTGGTTGCTGGTGGCGGCCGGATTCATTGGGGCGATTATCATTGCCAGCGCCTACGGCTGGAGCATTGAGCGGGTGGCGTATCGGCCCGTCCGGAATTCCAAACGTCTGATTGCGCTGATCTCCGCGATTGGGATGTCTATCTTCCTGCAAAACTACGTCAGCCTGACGGAAGGTTCACGTGACGTGGCGCTGCCCAGCCTGTTCAACGGGCAATGGGTCGTGGGGGCCAGCGAAAACTTCTCCGCATCGATCACCACCATGCAACTGGTCATCTGGGTTGTGACCTTCCTGGCGATGCTGGCACTGACCATTTTTATTCGTTACTCCCGCATGGGACGTGCCTGCCGTGCTTGTGCGGAAGACCTGAAAATGGCCAGCCTGCTCGGGATTAACACGGACCGCGTGATTGCGTTGACCTTTGTGATTGGCGCAGCGATGGCGGCAGTGGCCGGCGTGCTGCTCGGGCAATTCTACGGGGTGATCAACCCCTATATCGGCTTTATGGCCGGGATGAAAGCCTTTACCGCAGCGGTGCTTGGCGGGATCGGCAGCATTCCAGGCGCGATGATCGGCGGCCTGATTCTGGGCGTCGCGGAAGCGCTTTCTTCTGCTTATCTGAGTACGGAATACAAAGACGTGGTGTCGTTCGCCCTGTTGATTCTGGTACTGCTGGTGATGCCGACCGGGATTCTGGGCCGTCCGGAGGTAGAGAAAGTATGAAACCGATGCATTTTGCGATGGCGCTGCTCTCTGCCGCGATGTTCTTCGTGCTGGCGGGCGTCTTTATGGGCGTTCAACTGGAACTGGATGGCACCAAACTGGTGGTGGACACCGCTGCCGACATCCGCTGGCAGTGGGTGTTTATCGGCACTGCCGTGGTCTTTTTCTTCCAGATGCTGCGTCCGGTATTCCAGAAGAGCCTGAAAAGCGTCTCCGGGCCGAAGTTTATTTTGCCAGCGATTGATGGCTCAACCGTAAAGCAGAAGCTGTTCCTGATTGCGCTGCTGGTGATTGCCGTGGCGTGGCCGTTTATGGTCTCGCGCGGCACGGTGGATATCGCCACGCTGACCATGATTTATATCATTCTCGGCCTGGGGCTGAACGTTGTCGTCGGGCTTTCCGGCCTGTTGGTATTAGGCTACGGCGGTTTCTACGCAATTGGCGCGTACACTTTTGCGCTGCTGAACCACTATTACGGTCTCGGCTTCTGGACCTGCCTGCCGCTGGCGGGACTGGTCGCAGCGGCGGCGGGTTTCCTGCTGGGCTTCCCGGTGCTGCGTCTGCGTGGCGACTACCTGGCAATCGTCACCCTGGGATTTGGTGAGATCGTCCGTATTCTGCTGCTCAACAATACTGAAATCACTGGCGGTCCGAACGGCATCAGCCAGATCCCGAAACCGACGCTGTTCGGTCTCGAGTTCAGCCGCAGCGCACGTGAAGGCGGCTGGGATACCTTCAGCAACTTCTTCAATGTGAAATACGATCCGTCCGATCGCGTGATTTTCCTCTATCTGGTCGCGCTGCTGCTGGTGGTGCTGAGCCTGTTTGTGATTAACCGTCTGCTGCGCATGCCGCTGGGACGAGCGTGGGAAGCGCTGCGTGAAGATGAGATCGCCTGTCGCTCTCTGGGTCTGAGCCCCACGCGCATCAAACTGACCGCCTTTACCATCAGCGCCGCGTTTGCCGGTTTCGCCGGTACGCTGTTTGCGGCGCGTCAGGGGTTTGTCAGCCCTGAATCGTTCACCTTTGCCGAATCGGCGTTTGTGCTGGCGATCGTAGTGCTCGGCGGGATGGGGTCGCAGTTTGCGGTAATCCTCGCAGCCATTCTGTTGGTGGTGTCGCGTGAACTGATGCGTGATTTCAACGAATACAGCATGTTAATGCTGGGTGGTTTGATGGTACTGATGATGATCTGGCGTCCGCAGGGCTTGCTGCCGATGACCCGTCCACAGTTGAAACTGAAAAACGGGGAAGCGAAAGGAGAGCAGGCATGAGTCAGCCATTATTATCGGTTAACGGCCTGATGATGCGCTTCGGCGGTCTGCTGGCGGTGAACAACGTTGAACTGGAGCTGCATCCGCAAGAAATTGTGTCGCTGATTGGGCCGAACGGCGCCGGTAAAACCACGGTGTTTAACTGCCTGACCGGTTTTTATAAGCCGACGGGTGGCACCATTAAGCTTCGCGATCAGCACCTTGAAGGGCTGCCGGGGCAACAAATTGCCCGGATGGGCGTGGTGCGAACTTTCCAGCACGTGCGTCTGTTTCGCGAAATGACGGTGATTGAAAACCTGCTGGTGGCACAGCATCAGCAACTGAAAACAGGCGTGTTTTCCGGTCTGCTGAAAACCCCGGCGTTTCGTCGGGCGCAGAGCGAAGCGCTGGATCGCGCGGCCACCTGGCTTGAGCGTATCGGGCTGCTGGAGCATGCGAACCGTCAGGCCAGTAACCTGGCTTATGGCGACCAGCGCCGTCTGGAGATCGCCCGCTGTATGGTGACGCAGCCAGAAATTTTGATGCTGGATGAACCGGCTGCGGGTCTTAACCCGAAAGAGACCAAAGAGCTGGACGAGCTGATTGCCGAACTGCGCAACCATCACAACACCACCATTCTGCTGATTGAACACGATATGAAGTTGGTAATGGGGATTTCCGACCGTATTTACGTGGTGAACCAGGGCACGCCGCTGGCGAACGGGACGCCGGAACAGATTCGAAATAACCCGGACGTGATCCGTGCATACCTTGGTGAGGCATAAGATGGAAAAAGTCATGTTGTCCTTTGACAAAGTCAGTGCCCACTACGGCAAAATTCAGGCGCTGCACGAGGTGAGCCTGCACATCAATCAGGGAGAAATTGTGACCTTGATTGGTGCCAACGGCGCGGGAAAAACCACGCTGCTTGGCACGCTGTGTGGCGATCCGCGTGCGACCAGCGGTCGGATTGTGTTTGATGACAAAGACATTACCGACTGGCAAACGGCGAAAATCATGCGTGAAGCGGTGGCGATCGTTCCGGAAGGGCGTCGCGTGTTTTCCCGCATGACGGTGGAAGAGAATCTGGCGATGGGCGGTTTTTTTGCCGAGCGCGATCAGTTTCAGGCACGCATCAAGTGGGTATACGAATTGTTCCCGCGTCTGCATGAGCGTCGTATTCAGCGTGCGGGCACCATGTCCGGCGGTGAACAGCAGATGTTGGCGATTGGTCGTGCGCTGATGAGTGAACCGCGCCTGCTGCTGCTTGATGAGCCATCTCTGGGGCTGGCGCCGATTATCATCCAGCAGATCTTCGACACTATCGAACAACTGCGCGAGCAGGGAATGACCATCTTCCTCGTTGAGCAGAACGCTAATCAGGCGCTGAAGCTGGCCGATCGTGGCTACGTGCTGGAGAACGGTCATGTCGTTCTCGAAGACACCGGCGACGCATTGCTGGCAAACGAAGCGGTACGCAGCGCGTATTTAGGCGGTTAAGCGGTTTGTGATGCCTGATGGCGGCGCATGGCGTCTTATCCGGCCTACACGACATTCGATATTTACACCTGATGCAGGCCGGGTAAGGCGAAGCCGCCACCCGGCTTTTTTGTTTTCTTGCCACTGAAACGTCATTCATCTGAAGCCTGGCTGTCACCGCTTCGTCATCTGACGGTTATCTTTCTGTCATTCGCGCATGTCATGTTACCTCGCGAGCATAAAACGCGTGATTTCGCGCATCCGGCACAATAAGAGAGATGATGACAATGACATCGTTACGACACACAGCTTTGGGTCTGGCGGTTGGTCTGGCTTTTGCGACAAACGCAATGGCCGTTACCACCATTCCGTTCTGGCATTCCATGGAAGGGGAGTTGGGTAAAGAAGTTGACTCCCTGGCGCAACGTTTCAACGACACCCACCCGGATTACAAGATTGTGCCGGTGTACAAAGGTAACTACGAGCAGAGCCTGAGCGCCGGTATCGCCGCGTTCCGTACCGGAAATGCACCGGCCCTGCTGCAGGTTTATGAAGTCGGCACCGCGACGATGATGGCCTCAAAAGCGATTAAACCGGTTTACGAAGTGTTCAAGGATGCGGGCATCAACTTCGACGAGTCACAGTTTGTTCCGACCGTTTCCGGTTACTACACCGATTCGAAATCCGGGCATCTGTTGTCTCAGCCATTTAACAGCTCTACGCCGGTGCTGTACTACAACAAAGACGCCTTCAAAAAAGCGGGCTTAGATCCGGAGCAGCCGCCGAAAACCTGGCAGGATCTGGCGGATTACACCGCGAAGCTGAAAGCCGCAGGGATGAAGTGTGGCTACGCCAGCGGCTGGCAGGGTTGGATCCAGATTGAAAACTTCAGCGCCTGGCACGGCCTGCCGGTGGCGACCAAAAACAACGGCTTCGACGGCACCGATGCGGTACTGGAGTTCAACAAGCCGGAGCAGGTGAAGCATATCGCGCTGCTTGCCGATCTGAACAAGAAGGGTGACTTCAGCTACTTCGGACGTAAAGACGAATCCACCGAGAAGTTCTACAACGGTGACTGCGCCATTACCACCGCCTCGTCCGGTTCGCTTGCAGATATCCGTCATTACGCCAAATTCAACTATGGCGTAGGCATGATGCCTTACGATGCGGACGCCAAAGGCGCACCGCAGAACGCCATCATCGGCGGCGCGAGCCTGTGGGTAATGCAGGGCAAAGACAGCGACACCTACAAAGGCGTGGCCGAGTTCCTCGACTTCCTGGCAAAACCGGAAAATGCGGCCGAATGGCATCAGAAAACCGGTTATCTGCCGATCACCAAAGCGGCTTATGACCTGACTCGTGAGCAGGGCTTCTATGACAAGAATCCCGGGGCAGACATTGCGACCCGTCAGATGCTGAACAAACCGCCGTTGCCGTTCACCAAAGGGCTGCGACTGGGCAATATGCCGCAGATTCGCACCATCGTTGATGAAGAACTGGAAAGCGTGTGGACCGGCAAAAAAACGCCACAGCAGGCGCTGGACTCTGCGGTAGAACGTGGTAATCAGTTGCTGCGCCGCTTTGAGCAGTCGACCAAATCGTAATCTGTGACTTGCCCGGTGGCGCGTAGCGATCCGGATCTAAAACGAACTACATGCAGGCCGGGTAAGGTGTAGCCGCCACCCGGCATTGTTCAGGAATCAAATCTCAATGTCATCATCCCGTCCGGTGTTTCGCTCGCGTTGGCTGCCTTATTTGCTGGTTGCGCCACAGCTGGCGATCACCGTTATTTTCTTTATCTGGCCTGCGGGCGAAGCGCTGTGGTACTCGCTACAAAGCGTCGATCCGTTTGGGCTTTCCAGTCAGTTCGTGGGACTGGATAATTTCGTCACGCTGTTTCATGACCGCTACTATCTCGACGCTTTCTGGACGACGATCAAATTCAGCGCGCTGGTGACCTTCAGCGGCCTGCTGGTATCGTTGTTCTTCGCAGCGCTGGTGGATTACGTCGTGCGCGGCAGTCGTCTGTATCAGACGCTGATGCTACTGCCCTATGCCGTGGCGCCTGCGGTAGCCGCCGTGCTGTGGATTTTCCTGTTTAACCCAGGACGTGGGCTAATTACCTACTTCCTTGAGCAGTTTGGTTATGACTGGAACCATGCACAGAACAGCGGGCAGGCGATGTTCCTGGTAGTTTTTGCCTCCGTCTGGAAGCAGATTAGTTACAACTTCCTTTTCTTCTTTGCCGCGTTGCAATCGATCCCACGTTCGCTGGTTGAAGCCGCCGCGATCGATGGCGCAGGGCCTGTTCGTCGCTTTTTCAGGCTGGCGTTACCGCTGATCGCGCCGGTGAGTTTCTTCCTGCTGGTGGTCAATCTGGTCTACGCCTTCTTCGATACGTTCCCGGTGATCGATGCCGCGACCGCAGGCGGCCCGGTTCAGGCTACTACGACGCTGATTTATAAGATCTATCGTGAAGGGTTTGCTGGGCTGGATCTCTCTGCGTCCGCCGCGCAGTCGGTGGTACTGATGTTCCTCGTCATCATTCTGACGGTGGTGCAGTTCCGCTATGTGGAAAGTAAGGTGCGTTACCAATGATTGAGAACCGTCGCGGGCTGACAATATTCAGCCACACCATGCTGATTCTGGGGATTGTCGTAATTTTGTTCCCGCTGTACGTCGCGTTTGTCGCGGCGACGCTGGACAACAACGCGGTGTTTGAAACGCCGATGACGCTTATCCCTGGTACGCATCTGCTGGAAAACATGAAAAACATCTGGGCCAACGGCGTCGGTGTGAACAGCGCGCCGTTCTGGCTGATGATGCTCAACAGCTTCATCATGGCGTTTGGCATTACGGTGGGGAAAATCGCGGTCTCGATGCTTTCTGCCTTTGCTATCGTCTGGTTTCGTTTTCCGCTGCGTAACCTGTTCTTCTGGATGATTTTTATCACCCTGATGCTGCCGGTCGAAGTGCGTATTTTCCCGACGGTGGAAGTGATTGCCAATTTGAATATGCTCGACAGTTACGCAGGATTGACGCTACCGCTGATGGCATCGGCGACCGCCACTTTTCTGTTCCGCCAGTTCTTTATGACCCTGCCGGATGAGCTGATCGAAGCGGCGCGCATTGATGGCGCTTCGCCGATGAGATTTTTCTGCGACATCGTGCTGCCGTTGTCGAAAACCAATCTGGCGGCGCTGTTCGTCATCACCTTTATCTACGGCTGGAACCAGTATCTGTGGCCGTTGCTGATTATTACCGACGTCAATCTGGGGACTGCCGTGGCGGGGATCAAAGGCATGATTGCCACTGGCGAAGGTACCACCTTGTGGAATCAGGTGATGGCGGCAATGCTGCTCACCCTTATCCCACCCGTAGTCATTGTTTTAGCCATGCAGCGCGCGTTTGTCCGCGGCCTGGTCGATAGTGAGAAATAAGATGGCAGGTTTAAAATTACAGGCAGTAACCAAAAGCTGGGATGGCAAAACCCAGGTGATTCAACCGCTGACGCTGGACGTGGCGGACGGTGAGTTCATTGTGATGGTCGGCCCGTCCGGCTGCGGGAAATCAACGCTTCTGCGGATGGTGGCCGGGCTGGAGCACGTCACCAGCGGCGATATCTGGATTGACCGTCAGCGCGTGACTGAAATGGAGCCGAAAGACAGGGGCATCGCGATGGTCTTCCAGAACTATGCGCTCTACCCGCACATGAGCGTGGAAGAGAACATGGCGTGGGGGCTGAAAATCCGTGGGATGGGCAAGGGACACATCGAACAGCGGGTGAAAGAAGCGGCGCGTATTCTCGAACTGGACGGTCTGCTCAAACGTCGTCCGCGCGAACTCTCCGGCGGTCAGCGCCAGCGTGTGGCGATGGGGCGTGCCATTGTGCGCGACCCTGCGGTTTTCCTGTTTGATGAGCCGCTGTCGAACCTCGATGCCAAACTGCGCGTGCAGATGCGTCTGGAGCTTCAGCACCTGCACCGTCGTCTGAAAACTACCTCGCTATACGTGACCCACGATCAGGTCGAAGCGATGACGCTCGCCCAGCGCGTGATGGTGATGAATAAAGGTATTGCCGAGCAGATTGGCACGCCGGTAGAGGTCTATGAAAAACCGGCCAGCCGCTTTGTGGCGAGCTTTATCGGCAGCCCGGCGATGAACCTGCTGGAAGGACGTATCAGCCATGCGGGTATGCACTTCGAACTGGAAAGCGGCATGGCGCTGCCCATCAATTGGTACTATCGTGGCTACGCCGGGCGAAAAATGACGCTGGGTATCCGCCCGGAACATATTACGCTAAGCTCCCAGGCGGAGGGCGGTGTGCCGCTGGTGATGGACACGTTGGAGATGTTGGGCGCCGATAATCTGGCGCACGGTCGCTGGGGCGATCAGAAACTGGTGGTGCGTCTGGCCCATCAGGAACGCCCAAAGGCAGGCAGCACGCTGTGGCTGCATCTGCCGGAAAATCATTTGCACCTTTTTGATGGTGAAACAGGAAAACGTGTATGAGTAACTGGCCGTATCCCCGCATCGTCGCCCATCGCGGCGGCGGTAAACTGGCACCGGAAAATACGCTGGCGGCGATCGACGTCGGCGCGCATTACGGGCACTCCATGATCGAGTTCGACGCGAAGCTGTCGAAGGACGGGGAAATTTTCCTGCTGCACGACGATAACCTTGAGCGCACCAGCAACGGCTGGGGCGTGGCGGGAGAGCTCAACTGGCAGGATTTGCTGCGGGTGGATGCCGGTGGCTGGTACAGCGGCGAGTTTAAAGGCGAACCGCTGCCGTTGCTCTCGCAGGTGGTCGCGCGTTGTCGCCAGCATGGCCTGATGGCCAATATCGAAATTAAACCGACTACCGGAACCGGACCGCTGACGGGGAAAGTGATTGCTCTCGCTGCGCGTGAGCTGTGGCAGGGGATGACTGCGCCGCTGCTGTCGTCATTTGAAATTGATGCGCTGGAAGCGGCGCAGGCCGCCGTACCAGAGCTGCCGCGAGGGTTGTTACTTGACGAGTGGCGTGATGACTGGCGCGAACTGACCACTCGCCTGGCGTGCGTGTCGATTCACCTGAATCACAAGCTACTGGATGAAGCGCGGGTCAGACAGCTTAAAGCGGCGGGATTACATATTCTGGTCTACACCGTCAACAAACCCCAGCGTGCGGCTGAACTGCTACGCTGGGGCGTGGACTGCATCTGTACGGATGCGATTGACGTGATTGGCCCGGACTTTACTGCTGCGGATTAAGCATATCGCCATTCTGCCGCGGCGGTAGCATGTGCTGCTGGCCGCTCTCCAGACGCGTACCGCCGCTCAACATGCCGCCGTTGGTATTGGGCAACGGCTGCTCGCGTACCTGACCCTGCTGGATCCGCTGCTGATTGTTGTTCATCTGCGTTTGCAGATTTTGCTGCTGAAGCTGCGTCTGCGTTTTTAACTGCTGATTCAGCATTCCTTTCTGCTGGATCTGCTGCGTCTGCATCTGCGTCTGCATCCGTTGCTGGCTGGGGATCTGATAGCCCGGCTGGTTCGGATTGTTCAGCGTGTTAATCGGCTGTGCGAGACAGGCAAACGGCAGTAGCGCTGTCAAAATTACGTATCGTTTCATCATCATTCCTCCACTGAGGTCTCTCTTAAGTTTACCCCTTTCCCGGCGAAACGAGGATCATTTCAGAGTTATGCACCAGGCTTAGTGGGGGGCTGACCCCACATCTTTGGAGAATAACGATGACGAAACCGACGTTTTTACGCCGGGTAGCCCTTGCTGCTCTGCTCTCAGGAAGCTGTTTCAGTGTGCTCGCCGTCCCCCCTCCACCCCCTCCGGTGTCGTATGGGGTGGAAGAGGATGTGTTCCATCCCGTTCGCGCCAGGCAGGGGATGGTGGCCTCGGTAGATGCCATGGCCACAAAGGTTGGGGTGGATATTCTCAAACAGGGCGGGAACGCCGTGGATGCTGCGGTCGCCGTAGGGTATGCGCTGGCGGTCACGCATCCGCAGGCCGGGAATCTGGGCGGCGGCGGTTTTATGTTGCTGCGTACTAAAGACGGTAAGACCACGGCGATCGATTTTCGCGAAATGGCGCCCGCTAACGCCACGCGCGATATGTTCCTTGACGACCAGGGCAATCCGGACAGTAAAAAATCGCTGACCTCCCATCTGGCGTCCGGCACGCCGGGCACCGTGGCCGGGTTCTCTCTGGCGCTGGAAAAATATGGCACCCTGCCGCTCAACAAGGTGGTGCGTCCGGCGATCAAACTGGCGGAAGAGGGCTTTGTGGTTAACGATGCGCTGGCGGACGATCTAAAAACCTACGGCAGTGAAGTCATTCCGAATCACGAAAACAGCAAAGCCATTTTCTGGAAGGACGGTGAGCCGCTGAAAAAGGGCGACAAACTGGTACAAAAAAATCTGGCGAAAAGCCTGGAGTTGATTGCGGAAAAGGGGCCGGATGCTTTTTATAAAGGGGAGATTGCCGACCAGATTGCGCAGGAGATGCAGAAAAATGGCGGGCTGATGACCAAAGAGGATTTGGCGGGCTATAAAGCGGTAGAGCGCACGCCAATTAGCGGTGACTATCGCGGATATCAGGTCTTCTCGATGCCACCGCCGTCCTCTGGCGGGATCCACATCGTGCAAATCCTGAATATCCTTGAAAACTTCGACATGAAACAATACGGCTTCGGCAGTGCGGACGCCATGCAGGTGATGGCGGAAGCGGAGAAACAGGCCTACGCCGATCGTTCGGAATACCTGGGCGACCCGGATTTTGTGAAGGTGCCGTGGCAGGCGCTGACCAACAAAGATTACGCCAAATCGATTGCCGAACGGATCGATATCAACAAGGCGAAACCCTCCAGCGAAATTCGCCCTGGCAAACTGGCGCCCTACGAGAGTAACCAGACCACTCACTTCTCGGTGGTGGATAAAGACGGTAACGCCGTGGCGGTCACTTATACCCTCAACACCACCTTCGGGACCGGCATTGTGGCGGGGAATACCGGCATTCTGCTGAATAACGAGATGGATGACTTCTCAGCTAAGCCGGGCGTGCCAAATGTCTATGGTCTGGTGGGAGGCGATGCCAACGCCGTTGGGCCGAAGAAACGTCCGCTGTCGTCAATGTCGCCCACCATCGTGGTGAAAGACGGTAAAACCTGGCTGGTTACGGGCAGTCCGGGTGGGAGCCGGATTATCACGACTGTGCTGCAAATGGTGGTCAACAGCATCGATTTCGGGATGAATGTGGCGGAAGCGACCAACGCGCCGCGTTTCCATCATCAGTGGCTGCCGGATGAGCTGCGTGTGGAGAAAGGCTTTAGCCCGGATACCCTCAAACTACTTGAGCAAAAAGGGCAGAAGGTTGCGCTGAAAGAGGCGATGGGTAGCACACAGAGCATTATGGTAGGGCCGGACGGTGCGCTGTATGGCGCATCAGACCCACGCACTGTGGACGATTTAACGGCGGGGTATTGATTTTGTTGCCGGGTGGCGGCTTCGCCTTACCCGGCCTACGTTTGTGCAGCTGTAGGCCCGGTAAGCGTAGCGCCACCGGGCAATTTGTCACTTCATCCGCGCCATAAAATAGGCATCGACGTACTCGCCGTTACGCAGGCCGTACTTCTTGCCGGTGCCTTCAATTTCAAAACCATATTTTTTATACACGGCTATGGCGGGGGCGTTATCGACAAACACCGTTAATTCGATGCGCTCAACGCGCAGCCAGTTGTCGCACATGTCGATCATGGTCCGCATTAATGCGCTGGCGACACCGCGGTTTTGCCATTGCGCGTCAACACAAATACCGAAATCGGCGACGTGACTCCTGCGTGGACGCTGAACGACGGCAATGCACAAATGTCCAACCACGCGATCGTCAATGCAGGCCACAAGTTGTTTGATGCCGGGCTGTTCGGCGAGTCGCGCCTGCCACATCTCACTGGATGGATGAGGAACCTGTAGCGTGTTGTGATACACCTCCGGCTGGGCATGGATCTGACGAATCGCGTCGTAATCTTTGGTTTCAGCATGGCGTATCACTATCTCACTCATTCCCGATCTCCTTTAGGGGTTATTGAGTCTTTACAGTCGCTGAGATTAAAAATGTCGTCAACTGCATTTTTTTGAAGAAATCGCTGGACAACTGCGAATGAGAATGATTATTATTGCTTTGCGTTCAGGAAGACCCTTGCGGAGAACCTGAAAGCACGACATTGCTCACATTGCTTCCAGTATTATTTTAGCCAGCCGGGTGCTGGCTTTTTTTTGGTTTTTTTCAGCCAGGCTGACTTGTTATTTTGTCCCGGGGAAGTGCCCGAGCTCCTCACGTACATTAAGTACGCTCCGGCTGCTGTGCGCAGGCCGTGAATAATCTGCCTGCGCCACTCACGCCCGAGGCGCGAGCAATCCGTTTCCAGGTGCGCCAGCGCGTCCTCAGGAGAGGTTCCGCATTTAGTCTCTCTGTGCTTTGCGCTATGGTGTATGCATCATTTTTTCCAAAAAGGACGCCACCATGACGTTACATTGCGCATTTATCGGGTTCGGCAAGAGTGCGACTCGCTACCATCTCCCGTATGTCCTTCACCGTAAAGATACCTGGCATGTGGCCCATATCTTTCGCCGTCGTGCGAAGCCGGAAGAGCAGGCGCCGATTTACTCACACATCCACTTCACCAGCGATCTCAATGAAATTTTCGATGATCCGCAGGTCAAGCTGGTTATCATCTGTACCCACGCCGACAGCCACTTTGACTACGCGAAACGGGCGCTGGAGGCCGGGAAGAACGTGCTGGTTGAGAAACCCTTCACCCCGACAATGATTGAAGCGAAGATGCTGTTTGAACTGGCGCAGAGCAAAGGGTTGACGGTGACGCCGTATCAAAACCGTCGCTTTGACTCCTGTTTCCTGACTGCCAAAAAGGCGATTGAAAGCGGTAAGCTGGGTAAGATTGCGGAACTGGAAAGCCACTTTGATTACTACCGCCCGGTCGCGGAAACCCAACCTGGTTTACCGCAGGATGGCGCGTTTTATGGCCTGGGCGTACACACGATGGATCAGGTTATCTCGCTGTTCGGTCGTCCGGACCACGTGGCGTACGATATCCGCAGCCTGCGCAATAAGGCCAATCCGGACGACACCTTTGAAGCGCAACTGTTTTACGGCGATGTAAAGGCCATCGTCAAAACCAGCCATCTGGTGAAAATCGACTATCCGAAGTTTATCGTGCATGGCACCAAGGGGTCGTTTATCAAATACGGTATTGACCAGCAGGAAACCAGCCTGAAGGCCAACATCATGCCGGGTGAGCCAGGCTTTGCGGCGGACGATTCCGTTGGCGTGCTGGAGTACGTTAACGACGAAGGGGTGACGGTGAAAGAAGAGATCAAACCGGAAACGGGCGACTACGGGCGTGTCTATGATGCGCTGTATGACACTCTCACCACGGGCGCGCCAAATTACGTCAAGGAATCTGACGTTCTGACCAACCTTGAACTCCTCGAACGGGCATTCGAACAGGCTTCACCGGCCACGATTACCCTTGCCCGATAAGCCAGACTGACTCCTCTGTACTTGTTCATAATTTTTGAACAGAGGAGTCAATTTTCACCCTCTATGATTGATGATGGATTCGGTCCACACTTACTCCATCGAAAACATCTGGGGGTGAACACAATGATCTACTTACGCAAAGCAAACGACCGTGGCCACGCGAATCATGGCTGGCTGGATTCCTGGCATACGTTCTCTTTTGCTGACTACTACGATCCCAACTTTATGGGCTTCTCGGCACTGCGCGTGATTAACGACGACGTGATTGACGCCGGTCAGGGTTTCGGTACCCACCCGCATAAAGACATGGAAATTCTGACCTACGTGCTGGAAGGCGCAGTAGAACACCAGGACAGCATGGGCAATAAAGAGCAGGTGCCGGCAGGTGAATTCCAGATTATGAGCGCGGGGACCGGGATCCGGCACTCTGAGTACAACCCGAGCAAAACGGATCGTCTGCGTCTGTATCAGATCTGGATCATTCCGGAAAAAACCGGCATCACGCCGCGTTACGAGCAGCGCCGCTTCGACGCCACACAGGGTAAACAACTGGTGTTGTCACCGGACGCTCGCGACGGCTCGTTGAAAGTGTACCAGGATATGGAACTGTATCGCTGGGCGCTGGTGAAAGGTGAGCAGTCAGTACACCAGATTGCTGCTGAACGTCGCGTCTGGATCCAGGTGGTAAAAGGCGAGGTGAGCATTAACGGCACGAAAGCCACCACCAGCGACGGTCTGGCGATTTGGGATGAGCAGGCGCTGTCAATTCATGCTGACAGCGATAGTGAAATCCTGCTGTTTGATCTGCCGCCTGTATAAATAATTACGCAACCTTCCCTTTAAACGGGGAAGGTTGTGCTTTGTCCGTGATAAACTGAGCAAATCTCTCACTTACGATTTCTCAGGACGATGAAGAAGAAAAGACCCGTACTTCAGGATGTAGCTGACCGTGTTGGTGTGACCAAAATGACGGTCAGCCGTTTTTTGCGTAATCCGGAGCAAGTCTCCGTTGCATTGCGGGGCAAGATCGCTGCTGCACTTGATGAACTGGGTTATATTCCCAATCGCGCACCTGATATCCTCTCCAACGCCACTAGTCGGGCCATTGGCGTACTGCTGCCGTCGTTAACCAACCAGGTTTTTGCCGAAGTTTTACGCGGTATTGAGACCGTGACGGATGCGCATGGTTATCAAACCATGCTGGCGCACTACGGTTATAAGCCGGAGATGGAACAGGAGCGTCTGGAGTCGATGCTCTCCTGGAACATCGATGGTCTGATCCTGACTGAACGTACCCACACGCCGCGCACGTTGAAAATGATCGAAGTGGCGGGGATTCCGGTGGTTGAACTGATGGACAGTCAGTCGCCCTGCCTCGATATCGCCGTCGGTTTTGACAACTTTGAAGCCGCGCGTCAAATGACCGCCGCGATTATTGCACGCGGGCATCGTCATATCGCCTATCTGGGGGCACGTCTTGACGAACGTACTATCATCAAACAGAAGGGTTACGAACAGGCGATGCTGGATGCCGGTCTGTTGCCCTACAGTGTGATGGTTGAGCAGTCTTCTTCTTACTCTTCGGGGATTGAGCTTATCCGTCAGGCGCGTCGTGAATACCCGCAACTGGACGGTATTTTCTGCACTAACGATGACCTGGCGGTGGGCGCGGCCTTTGAATGCCAGCGTTTAGGGTTGAGGATCCCGGATGACATGGCGATCGCTGGTTTTCACGGCCATGATATCGGTCAGGTGATGGAACCGCGTCTGGCCAGCGTGCTGACGCCGCGTGAGCGTATGGGCAGCATTGGCGCAGAGCGTCTACTGGCGCGTATTCGTGGGGAGAGCGTCACGCCAAAAATGTTAGATTTAGGTTTCACCTTGTCACCGGGTGGATCTATTTAACCCGACAAATTTGAAGTAGCTCACACTTATTCACTTCTCGCACGTTTGGATATTGCTTCTGTTTTAGTCAGGTTGGACAATGTTACCGATAACAGTTACCCGTAACAATTCCTGATCCTTGTACTGTGGGGGCACCACTTTGAGCACGACTAATCATGATCACCACATTTACGTTCTGATGGGCGTATCGGGCAGCGGTAAATCCGCTGTCGCCAGCGAAGTGGCGCATCAACTGCATGCCGCGTTTCTTGATGGCGATTTTCTCCATCCGCGTCGCAACATTGAGAAAATGGCCTCCGGTGAGCCGCTCAATGATGACGACCGTAAGCCGTGGTTGCAGGCGCTGAATGACGCCGCGTTTGCGATGCAGCGTACCAATAAGGTTTCGCTGATCGTCTGTTCCGCACTGAAAAAACATTACCGTGATCTGCTGCGTGACGGTAACCCGAACCTTTCTTTCATCTACCTGAAAGGCGATTTCGACGTGATCGAAAGCCGTCTGAAGGCGCGTAAAGGCCATTTCTTCAAAACCCAGATGCTGGTGACGCAGTTTGAAACCCTGCAAGAACCGGGTGCAGACGAAAGCGACGTACTGGTGGTGGATATCGATCAGCCACTGGAAGGTGTTGTTGCCAGCACCATCGAGGTCATTAATAAAAGGCAGTAAGTTTTGAGTACATTAACGCTTGTTTTAACAGCAGTAGGCTCCGTTCTGCTGCTGTTGTTTTTAGTGATGAAGGCGCGTATGCACGCCTTCGTTGCTTTGATGGTGGTGTCTATTGGTGCAGGTCTCTTTTCCGGTATGCCGCTCGATAAAATCGCGGCGACAATGGAAAAAGGGATGGGAGGTACGCTGGGCTTCCTGGCGATTGTGGTCGCTTTGGGGGCCATGTTTGGCAAGATTTTGCATGAAACGGGCGCAGTCGATCAGATTGCGGTCAAAATGCTGAAATCCTTCGGCCACAGTCGCGCGCATTATGCGATTGGGCTGGCGGGACTGATTTGCGCGCTGCCGCTGTTCTTTGAAGTGGCCATTGTTCTGCTGATAAGCGTCGCGTTCTCGATGGCGCGTCATACCGGTACAAACCTGGTGAAGTTGGTGATCCCGCTGTTTGCGGGCGTGGCGGCGGCCGCCGCATTTCTGCTGCCGGGGCCTGCGCCGATGCTGCTCGCTTCTCAGATGCACGCCGACTTTGGCTGGATGATTCTGATTGGTCTGTGTGCCGCCATTCCAGGGATGATTATTGCCGGGCCACTGTGGGGCAACTTTATCAGCCGCTACGTTGAGCTGAATATTCCAGACGATATTACCGAACCGCATCTGGGCGAGGGCAAAATGCCGTCCTTTGGCTTCAGTCTGTCGCTGATCCTGTTGCCGCTGGTGCTGGTGGGACTGAAAACCATCGCCGCACGTTTTGTGCCGGTCGGTTCTACGGCTTACCAGTGGTTTGAATTTGTCGGTCACCCGTTCACCGCGATTCTGGTGGCTTGTCTGGTGGCGATTTACGGCCTGGCGATGCGTCAGGGGATGCCGAAAGATAAGGTCATGGAGATTTGCGGTCACGCGCTGCAACCGGCGGGTATCATCCTGTTGGTGATTGGTGCTGGCGGTGTCTTCAAGCAGGTGCTGGTGGATTCTGGCGTGGGGCCGGCGCTGGGTGAAGCGCTGACCGGGATGGGCTTGCCGATTGCCATTACCTGCTTCGTGCTGGCGGCAGCGGTGCGTATCATTCAGGGCTCCGCGACCGTAGCCTGCTTAACGGCGGTGGGACTGGTGATGCCAGTAATTGAACAACTGAATTTCTCCGGGGCGCAGATGGCGGCACTGTCTATCTGTATCGCGGGGGGGTCGATCGTCGTCAGCCACGTGAACGATGCCGGTTTCTGGCTGTTCGGGAAATTCACCGGTGCGACAGAAGCACAAACGCTGAAGACCTGGACAATGATGGAAACCATCCTCGGCACCGTGGGTGCGATGGTGGGTATGGTGGCGTTTTCACTGCTCAGTTGAAAAAAGGTAGGCCGGGCAATCGCCCGGCCCTATTGTTTTATCCCTTCATCCACATCCGGATACCGTCCAGGAACATCTGGGTCGCCATCATCACCAGAATCAATCCCATCAGGCGTTCCAGCGCATTTACCCCTTTCTCACCCAGCAGACGCAGAAACAGCGACGACTGCAGCAGAATCACAAACGTACCGCCCCAGGCCAGCAGCAAGGCAATCACCAGATGCCCCATTTGATTCGGATATTGATGCGATAACAACATCAGCGTGGCCAGAATCGTTGGGCCGGCAACTAACGGGATCGCCAGCGGGACAATAAAGGGCTCTTCGCCTGCCGGAAGGCCTGCGCTGTTTCCGGTGGCACTGGGGAAGATCATCTTGATGGCAATCAGGAACAGAATAATGCCCCCGGATATTGAAACCGTTTCGGCTCGCAAATTCAGGAATGCGAGAATTTTCTCGCCCGCGAAAAGGAAAATCAGCATCAGTAACAGCGCAATGAACAGCTCGCGCACCATGATTGCCCGACGCCGCTTCGGTTCGGTATGTTTCAGTACGGACATGAAAATGGGCAAATTACCGAGCGGATCCATAATCAGGATCAATAAAACGGCTGCAGAAATGATTTCATTCATAACTCAAATTCCCTGATAATTGCCTCGGACTTTCTGCTCGCTTAAGCAGCGGGATAAGTCGCATTTCTGATGGCATCGCTATCATTGATTAAATTCACTTGCGACTTTGGCTGCTTTTTGTATGGTGAAGGATGAGCCAGTAGGACACTGGTCAGCATACACAGCACACATCTTTGCAGGAAAAAACGCTATGAAAAATGTTGGTTTTATCGGCTGGCGCGGTATGGTCGGCTCTGTTCTCATGCAACGCATGGTTGAAGAGCGCGACTTCGACGCCATTCGCCCTGTTTTCTTTTCAACTTCCCAGCTTGGGCAGGCCGCGCCGACGTTCGGCGGTACCTCGACCGGCACACTTCAGGACGCTTTCGATCTGGACGCGCTGAAAGCGCTCGATATCATTGTGACCTGTCAGGGCGGCGATTATACCAACGAAATCTATCCAAAGCTTCGTGAAAGCGGATGGCAGGGTTACTGGATTGACGCGGCCTCTTCGCTGCGCATGAAAGATGACGCTATCATTATCCTTGACCCGGTTAACCAGGATGTCATCACCCGGGGTCTGAACAACGGGATTAAAACCTTCGTCGGCGGTAACTGTACCGTTAGCCTGATGCTGATGTCGTTGGGCGGTCTGTTTGCCCATGACCTGGTGGACTGGGTGTCGGTCGCGACCTACCAGGCGGCCTCCGGCGGCGGCGCGCGTCATATGCGCGAACTGCTCAACCAGATGGGCCAGTTGCATAACTACGTCGCTGATGAACTGGCAACGCCTTCCTCCGCTATTCTCGATATCGAACGCAAAGTTACCCAACTGACTCGTAGCGGCGAACTGCCGGTAGATAACTTTGGCGTCCCGCTGGCAGGTAGCCTGATTCCGTGGATCGACAAACAGCTTGATAACGGCCAGAGCCGCGAAGAGTGGAAAGGCCAGGCGGAAACTAACAAAATCCTTGATACCTCATCCGTCATTCCGGTCGATGGCCTGTGCGTGCGCGTTGGCGCGCTGCGTTGCCACAGCCAGGCGTTCACCATCAAACTGAAAAAAGACGTTTCCATTCCGACTGTGGAAGAACTGCTGGCGGCTCACAATCCGTGGGCGAAAGTGGTGCCAAACGATCGGGATATCACCATGCGTGAGTTAACCCCAGCGGCCGTTACCGGCACGTTGACCACGCCAGTTGGCCGTCTGCGTAAGCTGAACATGGGACCGGAGTTCCTGTCAGCCTTTACGGTAGGCGACCAGTTGCTCTGGGGGGCTGCAGAGCCGTTGCGACGTATGTTGCGCCATCTGGCGTAATCGCGTTGGTTTACAAGGGGTGCTGAGTCACCCCTTTTTATGCGTAAAAAAGGAGTAAACGCAAATGTATAGTCTTTATGCAGGAGTTAATGAAAGTGTTGGCTATTCTTTAAGGGTGTCCTGATCTCAGTATCAGGGCTTAACCTGAAGGTAGGACGGGGCAGAGAGGATGCACAATTGTGCTGCACCGTTCAGGTCAAAAAAAGTGTCGCTGACTGATGTCGAAAATCAGTTGGAGGAGTGACACCAAAAAACAGGATGAAAACCATGTCCGATCGTATCGATAGAGACGTGATTAATGCGCTAATCGCAGGCCATTTTGCGGATCCTTTTTCCGTACTCGGTATGCACCAGACCTCAGCCGGACTCGAAGTCCGCGCGCTTTTACCTGACGCCACTGAAGTGTGGGTGATCGAACCTAAAACCGGGCGCAAAGTCGGCAAACTGGACTGCCTCGACTCACGCGGTTTTTTCAGCGGTGTATTACCTCGCCGTAAAAATCCTTTTCGTTACCAGCTCGCTGTTGTCTGGCACGGCCAGCAAAATCTGATTGATGATCCCTACCGTTTTGGTCCTCTTATTCAGGATATGGATGCCTGGCTGCTGTCGGAAGGCACCCATTTGCGTCCGTATGAAACGCTGGGGGCGCATGCGGACACCATGGATGGCGTCACGGGGACGCGTTTCTCCGTCTGGGCGCCGAATGCGCGCCGCGTTTCCGTAGTCGGACAATTTAACTTCTGGGATGGTCGCCGTCACCCGATGCGTCTGCGCAAAGAAAGCGGCATCTGGGAACTGTTTATCCCCGGCGCACAGCATGGTCAGCTCTACAAATATGAGATGATCGACGCCAACGGTAATCTGCGGGTGAAAGCCGACCCTTACGCCTTTGAAGCACAGATGCGTCCGGAAACGGCCTCGCTCATTTGCGGTCTGCCCGAAAAAGTGGAACAGACCGAGGCGCGCAAAAAAGCGAACCAGTTTGACGCGCCAATCTCCATCTATGAAGTCCATCTGGGTTCATGGCGTCGCCATACCGACAACAACTTCTGGCTGAGCTATCGCGAGCTGGCTGACCAGCTCATCCCGTACGTGAAATGGATGGGCTTTACCCATCTCGAACTGCTGCCGGTGAATGAGCATCCGTTTGACGGCAGTTGGGGTTATCAGCCAACGGGACTTTATGCGCCAACGCGTCGTTTTGGCACGCGCGATGATTTCCGTTATTTCGTGAACGCCGCGCATCAGGCGGGCTTGAACGTCATCCTTGACTGGGTGCCGGGCCACTTTCCGTCGGATGATTTTGCTCTCGCGGAGTTCGATGGCACCAAACTGTACGAGCATAGCGACCCGCGCGAAGGGTATCACCAGGACTGGAACACGCTGATCTACAACTACGGTCGTCGTGAAGTCAGTAACTATCTGGTAGGCAACGCCCTGTACTGGATTGAACGCTTTGGTATTGACGCCCTGCGCGTGGATGCCGTGGCGTCGATGATTTATCGCGATTACAGTCGCAAAGAGGGCGAGTGGATCCCGAATGAATTCGGCGGCCGCGAAAACCTGGAAGCGATTGAGTTTTTACGCAATACCAACCGCATTCTTGGTGAGCAGGTGCCGGGGGCGGTGAGCATGGCGGAAGAGTCGACGGATTTCGCGGGCGTCTCCCGACCGCAGGATATGGGCGGTCTGGGTTTCTGGTACAAGTGGAACCTTGGCTGGATGCACGACACCCTTGATTACATGAAGCTGGATCCGGTTTATCGTCAATATCATCACGATAAGCTGACCTTCGGCATGCTCTACAACTATACCGAAAACTTCGTTCTGCCGTTGTCGCATGACGAAGTGGTCCACGGTAAGAAATCGATTCTCGACCGCATGCCGGGCGACGCGTGGCAGAAATTTGCCAACCTGCGCGCTTACTATGGCTGGATGTGGGCCTTCCCGGGTAAAAAACTGCTGTTTATGGGCAACGAATTCGCTCAGGGGCGCGAGTGGAACCATGACGCCAGCCTTGACTGGCATTTGCTGGAAGGCGGCGACAACTGGCACCACGGTGTGCAGCGTCTGGTGCGCGACCTCAACCTGACCTATCGTCACCACAAAGCGTTACATGAGCTCGACTTTGACCCTTACGGCTTCGAATGGCTGGTTGTCGATGATAAAGAACGTTCAGTACTGATTTTTGTCCGTCGCGATAAGGTCGGGAACGAAATTATCGTCGCCAGCAACTTCACGCCGGTGCCGCGTCACGATTACCGCTTTGGCGTCAATCAGCCGGGTAAATGGCGCGAAATTCTCAATACTGACTCGATGCACTACCACGGCAGCAATGCCGGGAACGGCGGGGCGGTCCATACCGATGAGATTTCCAGCCACGGACGCCCGCAATCCCTGAGTCTGACGCTGCCGCCGCTGTCGACAATCTGGCTGGTTCGGGAGGCGGAATGACGCAACTGGTTGCCGGTAACGCCACACCGCATGGCGCAACGTATGACGGACATGGCGTGAATTTCACGCTCTTTTCCGCCCATGCCGAGCGCGTTGAGCTGTGTGTGTTTGACGCGTCGGGCAATGAGCAGCGCTACGACCTGCCAGCGCGCACCGGAGATGTCTGGCACGGCTATCTGGCCGACGCCCGTCCCGGTCTGCGTTATGGCTACCGCGTGCATGGGCCGTGGCAGCCAGCGCAGGGTCACTGGTTTAATCCGGCTAAGCTGCTGATTGATCCCTGCGCGCGTCGCGTAGAGGGCGACCTGAAAGATGACCCGCTGATGCATGCGGGTTATGACCAGCCGGATCATCGCGATAACGTCGCCATTGCGCCGAAGTGCGTGGTGACCGTCGATCGCTATGACTGGGAAGACGATGCCCCGCCGCGCACGCCGTGGGGCAATACCGTCATCTATGAGGCACATGTCAAAGGTTTAACCTACCTGCATCCGCAAATCCCGGCAGAGATTCGCGGCACGTACCACGCGCTTGGTCATCCGGTGATGATCGATTATCTGAAGCATTTGGGGATTACCGCGCTGGAATTGTTGCCCGTGGCGCATTTCGCCAGTGAACCGCGTTTACAACGGCTGGGGTTGTCGAACTATTGGGGCTACAACCCCGTCGCGCTGTTTGCACTGCATCCAGCCTATGCCTGCTCGCCAGAGACGGCACTGGATGAATTTCGCGATGCTGTTAAGGCGCTGCACAAAGCCGGCATTGAGGTCATTCTCGACATTGTACTCAACCACAGCGCTGAGCTGGATCGGGACGGGCCGCTCATCTCCCTGCGCGGAATCGACAACCGTAGCTATTATTGGATCAGAGAGGATGGTGATTATCACAACTGGACCGGTTGCGGTAACACGCTCAATCTCAGCCATCCTTGCGTGGTGGAGTATGCCCTTGAATGCCTGCGTTACTGGGTTGAAACCTGCCATGTCGATGGTTTTCGTTTTGATCTGGCATCGGTGATGGGGCGTACGCCGGCGTTTAGCCAGGATGCACCATTGTTTACCGCCATCAAACAGTGCCCGGTGCTGTCCGGCGTTAAGCTTATCGCTGAACCCTGGGATATCGGGGCCGGTGGGTATCAGGTGGGGAATTTCCCTGCGCCGTTCGCGGAGTGGAACGATCATTTTCGCGATGCGTCACGCCGCTTCTGGCTACAGCGCAATGTGTCGCTCGGCGAGTTTGCCGGGCGTTTTGCGGCCTCCAGCGACGTGTTTAAGCGCGATGGACGCAAACCTTCCGCTTCCGTCAATCTGGTCACCGCGCATGACGGTTTTACGCTCAGAGACTGCGTTTGTTTCAATCAGAAACACAATGAGGCAAACGGAGAGGAAAATCGGGACGGAACCGACAATAACCATAGCAATAATCATGGTAAAGAAGGATTAGGCGGCACTCTGGAGGTCGTCGAACGTCGCCGCGACAGCATTCATGCGTTGCTGACGACGCTTTTACTTTCTCAGGGAACGCCCATGTTGCTGGCCGGTGATGAACACGGACACAGTCAGCATGGCAACAACAACGCCTATTGCCAGGACAATGCGTTGACCTGGCTGGACTGGTCGCAGGCGAGCGGGGGATTAATCGATTTTACCGCCGCATTAATCAAACTGCGCCAGCAAATCCCGGCGCTGGTGGGAGACTACTGGTGGGAAGAGGGAGATGGCAACGTGCGCTGGCTTAATCGCTACGCGCAACCACTGAGTGCGGATGAATGGCAAAACGGGCCAATGCAGATGCAAATCCTGCTGTCGGATCGTTTTCTTATTGCCATCAATGCTGCGCTTGATACTGCTGAAATTGTTTTACCTGAAGGGGAATGGCGCGCTGTTCCCCCGTTTGCCGGAGAGGATAATCCGGTAATTACGGCTGTCTGGCCGGGACCTGCGCACGGACTGTGTGTGTTCCAGAGATGATCAAAAAGGAGTTAGTCATGGTGAGTTTAGAGAAGAATGATCGTTTAATGTTGGCGCGCCAGTTGCCGTTGAAATCGGTTGCCCTGATTCTGGCGGGCGGACGTGGCACTCGTCTGAAAGATTTAACCAACAAACGTGCAAAACCGGCCGTTCACTTTGGTGGTAAGTTTCGCATTATTGATTTTGCGTTATCCAACTGTCTTAACTCCGGGATCCGCCGTATTGGCGTCATCACGCAATATCAATCTCACACTCTGGTACAGCATATTCAGCGTGGTTGGTCGTTCTTCAGCGAGGAGATGAATGAATTTGTCGATTTGCTGCCTGCTCAACAAAGAATGCAGGGCGAAAACTGGTATCGCGGCACGGCGGATGCGGTGACGCAGAACCTGGATATCATCCGTCGCTATAAGGCGGAATATGTGGTGATCCTGGCGGGTGACCATATCTATAAGCAAGATTACTCCCGCATGCTGATCGACCACGTCGAGAAAGGCGCGCGCTGCACCGTGGCCTGTATGCCGGTGCCGATCGAAGAGGCCAGCGCGTTCGGCGTAATGGCGGTCGATGAAAACGATAAGATTATTGAGTTCGTTGAAAAACCGGCGAACCCACCCGCCATGCCAGGCGATGCCACGAAATCGCTCGCCAGCATGGGGATCTACATTTTTGATGCTGATTACCTTTATGAGTTGCTGGAAAAGGATGACAGCGACGAAGGTTCAAGCCATGACTTCGGCAAAGATATTATTCCGACAGTCACCAAAGCTGGCATGGCTTATGCACATCCTTTCCCGTTGTCCTGCGTTCAGTCGGATCCTGAGTCCGAGCCGTACTGGCGTGACGTCGGAACGCTGGAAGCGTACTGGAAAGCAAACCTCGATCTGGCATCCGTGACCCCGGAACTGGATATGTACGATCAGAACTGGCCGATTCGCACCCACATGGAATCGCTACCGCCGGCGAAATTTGTGCAGGACCGCTCGGGAAGCCACGGCATGACGCTGAACTCACTGGTTTCGGGCGGCTGTATTATTTCCGGTTCCGTCGTAGTGCAGTCCGTTCTGTTCCCGCGCGTGCGGGTGAATTCATTCTGTAATATTGATTCGGCAGTGTTGCTACCCGAAGTCTGGGTAGGACGCTCATGCCGCCTGCGTCGCTGCATTATCGATCGTGCCTGCGTTATCCCTGAAGGCATGGTGATTGGCGAAAATGCGGAAGAAGATGCCCGTCGCTTCTACCGTTCCGAGGAAGGCATTGTGCTGGTGACGCGCGAAATGTTGCGCAAACTGCAGGTCAAACAGGAGTGAGAATGCAGGTTTTACATGTATGTTCGGAGATGTTTCCCCTGTTGAAAACAGGTGGTCTGGCAGATGTGATTGGCGCGTTGCCGGCGGCGCAAATCGCGGATGGTGTTGATGCCCGCGTTTTGCTGCCCGCGTTTCCCGACATTCGTCGGGGCATCACGGATGCGCAAGTAGTCAGCCGTCGCGACACATTCGCGGGCAGGATTAGTCTGCTGTTTGGTCATTACAACGGTGTGGGGATTTACCTGATTGATGCCCCGCATCTTTACGATCGTCCGGGGAGTCCGTATCACGATACGAACCTGTTTGCCTACACCGATAACGTACTGCGTTTTGCGCTGCTGGGATGGGTAGGATGTGAAATGGCCTGTGGGCTTGATCCATTCTGGCGCCCGGACGTGGTGCATGCGCACGACTGGCATGCTGGCCTGGCGCCTGCGTATCTGGCCGCGCGCGGACGTCCGGCGAAATCGGTGTTTACCGTGCACAACCTGGCGTATCAGGGCATGTTTTATGCACAGCATATGAATGACATCCAACTGCCATGGTCGTTCTTTAACATGCATGGGCTGGAGTTTAACGGTCAGATTTCATTCCTGAAGGCCGGTCTGTACTACGCCGACCACATCACGGCGGTCAGCCCGACCTATGCGCGGGAGATCACCGAGCCGCAGTTTGCCTACGGTATGGAAGGGTTGCTGCAACAGCGCCATCGTGAAGGGCGGCTTTCTGGCGTTCTGAACGGGGTGGATGAGAAAATCTGGAGTCCAGAGACGGATCTCTTGCTGGCGTCGCGCTATACGCGGGATTCGCTGGAAGAGAAGGCGGAAAACAAACGCCAGTTGCAGATAGCAATGGGACTCAAGGTCAATGACAAGGTTCCGCTGTTTGCCGTCGTCAGTCGCCTGACCAGCCAGAAGGGGCTGGACCTGGTGCTGGAGGCGTTGCCGGGCCTGCTGGAGCAGGGCGGACAACTCGCACTGCTGGGGGCGGGCGATCCGGTGTTGCAGGAAGGTTTCCTTGCCGCCGCTGCCGAATATCCCGGTCAGGTCGGTGTGCAGATTGGCTATCACGAAGCGTTTTCGCACCGCATCATGGGCGGCGCGGACGTCATTCTGGTACCGAGCCGCTTTGAACCGTGCGGCTTAACGCAACTCTACGGGCTGAAGTACGGTACGTTGCCGCTGGTACGGCGTACCGGTGGACTGGCAGATACGGTGTCCGACAGCTCGCTGGAAAACCTTGCCGATGGCATCGCCAGCGGGTTTGTGTTTGAGGACAGCAACGCCTGGTCCCTGCTACGGGCTATCCGGCGCGCTTTCGTGCTGTGGTCTCGACCTTCGCTCTGGCGGTTTGTGCAACGGCAAGCGATGGCGATGGATTTTAGCTGGCAAGTCGCGGCGAAGTCATACCGCGAGCTTTACTATCGCTTGAAATAGATATTCAGGAATCATCATTATGAATGCTCCATTTACCTATGCATCGCCGACGCTGAGCGTAGAAGCGCTTAAGCACTCTATCGCTTACAAGCTGATGTTCACGATTGGTAAAGACCCGGTTATTGCCAATAAGCATGAATGGCTGAACGCGACGCTGTTTGCGGTGCGCGATCGTCTTGTGGAGCGCTGGCTGCGTTCTAACCGAGCCCAACTGTCCCAGGAAACCCGCCAGGTTTATTACCTGTCGATGGAGTTCCTGATTGGACGTACCCTTTCCAATACGCTGTTATCGTTGGGGATTTATGACGATGTCCAGGGCGCGCTGGAAGCGATGGGATTAGATCTTGAAGAACTCATCGATGAAGAAAACGACCCGGGTCTCGGTAACGGCGGTCTCGGGCGGCTGGCTGCCTGTTTCCTGGATTCGCTGGCAACCTTAGGGCTGCCGGGGCGTGGCTATGGTATCCGCTACGACTACGGGATGTTCAAGCAGAACATCGTCGATGGGCGACAGAAAGAGTCTCCTGATTACTGGCTGGAATATGGTAACCCGTGGGAATTCAAACGCCATAACACGCGGTACAAAGTTCGCTTTGGCGGACGTATTCAGCAGGAAGGCAAGAAAACACGCTGGCTTGAAACCGAAGAGATCCTCGCGGTCGCCTACGACCAGATTATCCCCGGTTATGACACTGACGCCACCAACACGCTGCGTCTGTGGAATGCGCAGGCCAGTAGCGAAATTAACCTCGGTAAATTCAACCAGGGCGATTACTTCGCCGCTGTGGAAGATAAAAACCACTCCGAGAACGTGTCGCGCGTGCTGTATCCGGATGACTCCACCTATTCCGGACGCGAACTGCGTCTGCGTCAGGAGTATTTCCTGGTTTCGGCAACGGTGCAGGATATCCTGAGCCGTCACTATCAGTTGCACAAAACCTACGACAACCTCGCGGATAAGATTGCCATTCACCTGAATGACACGCACCCGGTGCTGTCGATCCCGGAGCTGATGCGTCTGCTGATTGATGAACATCAGTTCACCTGGGACGACGCGTTTGAAGTGTGTTGCCAGGTTTTTTCCTACACCAACCACACGCTGATGAGCGAAGCACTGGAAACCTGGCCGGTGGATATGCTGGGCAAAATCCTGCCGCGCCATCTGCAGATCATCTTTGAAATTAACGACTACTTCCTGAAAACGTTGCAGGAGCAGTATCCGAACGATACCGGTCTGCTGGGACGCGCGTCGATCATTGACGAGTCCAACGGTCGCCGCGTACGTATGGCGTGGCTGGCGGTGGTGGTGAGTCATAAGGTGAATGGCGTTTCCGAATTGCACTCTAACCTGATGGTGCAGTCGCTGTTCGCGGATTTTGCGACCATTTTCCCGACCCGTTTTTGCAACGTGACGAATGGTGTGACGCCGCGCCGCTGGTTGGCGTTGGCAAACCCGTCGCTTTCCGGCGTTCTGGACGAGAACATTGGCCGTACATGGCGTACCGATCTGAGCCAACTGCATGAACTTGAACAGCACTGTGATTTCCCGCTGGTCAATCATGCGGTGCGTCAGGCGAAGCTGGAAAACAAAAAGCGGCTGGCAAACTATATCGCGCAGCAACTCAACGTGGTGGTGAATCCGAAATCGCTGTTTGATGTCCAGATCAAGCGCATTCATGAGTACAAGCGTCAGTTAATGAATGTGCTGCACGTGATTACGCGCTACAACCGAATCAAGGCTAATCCTGATGCGCAGTGGGTGCCGCGGGTGAATATTTTTGCCGGTAAGGCCGCATCGGCCTATTACATGGCGAAGCACATCATTCACCTGATTAATGACGTCGCGAAAGTCATCAATAACGATCCGCAGATTGGCGATAAGCTGAAAGTGGTGTTTATCCCCAACTACAGCGTGAGCCTGGCACAGCTGATCATTCCGGCGGCAGATCTGTCTGAGCAGATTTCGCTGGCGGGGACCGAAGCCTCCGGCACCAGCAACATGAAGTTCGCACTCAACGGCGCGTTGACTATTGGTACGCTGGACGGGGCGAACGTGGAGATGCTGGAACACGTTGGCGAAGAGAACATCTTTATCTTTGGTAACACGGCAGAAGAGGTCGAAGAACTGCGCAGGCAGGGCTATAAACCGCGTGAATATTACGATAAAGATGAGGAACTGCATCAGGTGCTGACCCAAATCGGCAGCGGCATGTTCAGCCCGGAAGAGCCTGGGCGTTATCGTGATCTGGTGGATTCGCTGATCAACTTCGGCGATCACTATCAGGTACTGGCGGACTACCGCAGCTATGTCGATTGTCAGGACAAGGTGGACGACCTGTACGGACGTCCGGAAGAGTGGACCGCCAAAGCGATGCTCAATATCGCCAACATGGGCTACTTCTCCTCTGACAGAACCATCCAGGAGTATGCTGACCACATCTGGCATATTGATCCGGTACGGTTGTAAGTCGTCATGTTAAAAAAGGAGCCTTCGGGCTCCTTTTTTGTGCGCGGTGATTGCGCATTGATATGGAATAATAACCGTCTGCTGGTGTATAGTGTCCGAGGAATTAATTATAATTAATTGATAAGTATATGAAAAAAATCACAACATCGATTCCTGCCCTCGACAAAATTATGCGCGTCTTCGCTTATCTGATGGAATGCGATGGCGCGACGTTCACGCAAATTCATCAAAATTCAGGAATCGCAAAAAGCAGTACCTCTTCTTTACTGACGGGCATGGTTGCGCATGGCTTATTGCGTCAGGAAAAAGACAAATATTATCTTGGGTTACGGCTCTACGAATTAGGGAATAAAGCCGCTGAACAGTACGATATTAAAAAAATCGCGCTGCCCGTACTGGAAGAAATTCGTAATGCGACGGGTTTAACCTGTCATCTTGGCGTACTTGAAGGCGACTCTCCTATTTATCTTCTCAAGCTGGAAAGCCCACAGGCAATTGTGATCCGTAGTTGGGAGGGCAAGCGTCTTTCGCTGCACAGTTCTGGTCTGGGGAAAGTGCTGATTGCCTGGCTTAATTCGGAAGAGCTGGATGAGTTGCTGCCGCCCGATCAGGTTCTGACGCGCTATACCGAAACGACGATTACCGATGTGGATATCCTCAAGCAGGAATTAGCCGGGATCCGTCAGCGCGGTTGGGGCTATGATAACGAAGAAGATTCTTTAGGCGTCCGTTGTATCGCGGTGCCCATATTTAATGCCGAAGGGAAGGTGGTGGCGGCCTTGAGTGTGTCAGGCGTCGCGTTCCAGATCCCGGATGATAAACGAGAAACGCTTGCCATGCAGATGATGGATGCCAGTCGTCGCCTGTCGTCGATGTTGCGCTAGTCTTTTCGCTGCTAAATGAAAAGGCGGGCGCTAAGCCCGCTGATGAGAGTTACAACCCGGCGCGCTGTAGAACCTTTTTCAGGCTGGTGATATGTGCCTCATTTGCCGGTTGCACTGGCGGCATGACCTCAACCGAGATATCAATGCCACTGAGTTGAATGGCTTTTTTGATAATCCCGAAGAAAGGCGTATCCAGACTGTAAATAGTTGATAACGCAGACAGTCGACGTTGCAGGCGAAACAAGGTCTCATATTCTTTTTCGCGCCAGGCACGATAAATTCCACAGGTTAACTGCGGAGCAAAGTTAGCAGTTGCAGGGATCCCGCCATTTCCTCCCAGGATCAACGTGTCCATCATATATTCATCGTAACCAGAGAAAATAACAAAATCAGGGCGAATCGGTCGTACGGTATTGATGATTTCGCGAATATGGCTAATGTTATCCACGGTATCTTTAATGCCAATGATATTGGGAATGTCATGTGCCAACCGGGTAATTAAATCAATGCTGAGATCCTGGCCGGTAAGCGCCGGAAAGTTATAGAGAATAACCGGCGTGTTGATACTTTCGGCGACAGTTTTGAAATGGTGATAAATATACTCATCGGTCAGTCGTGCATAATAAGGATTGAGGACCAGTACGGCATCGACTTCCAGACTGTCAGCATGCCGACCGTAATCAATGACGTCTTGCGTGCTGGTACTGCTGATCCCTAACAACACCGGAATTCGATGATTGATATGTTGAACGCAAAACTCAGCGGCTTCCAGACGCTGCTCTTTTGTCATATGGCAGAACTCACCGCCGCTGCCAAGTAATAATACGCCATTAACCTCGTTCGCAATAAGATGGTCAAGTAATGTCGCCATCCCTTTCTTATCTAATTTCCCCTGGGCATTAACAATGGTCGGAACAGGCGGAAAGACACCGTTGAATTTTTCAGTTTGCATAATGATTTTATCCTTAAAAGCAGGTGGGCTGGCGATAATGCCGCCCACCAGGGACGTTATTTAATCCAGGCTCCCGCCATTAATGAGGTTGCGTTGGTCGTAAATTGCTTAAAGACGCCGCGTCGATTTGAATAATCCGGTTTTGTCCAGTTTGTCCGACGGCGTTCAAGACAGTGTTGAATTTCTTCTTCTGTTTTGTACTCACCGTGAATACCCACAATGTTGAGCTTGCGCCCCTGGACGTCCATTTCGATGAGGTCGCCGTCTTCGACAAGCGCAATGGGACCGCCATCGGCGGCTTCCGGTGAAACATGGCCGACGCAAGGGCCGCTGGTTGCGCCGGAGAAACGACCATCGGTAATCAGGGCGACTTTGCCATCAAGACGTTTGTCGTAAACAATCGCGTCTGTGGTCATGAGCATCTCCGGTGCTCCCGAACCTTTAGCCCCTTCATAACGGATAAAAATGACATCACCCGGTTCGATGTGGTTATGAATAATGGCTTGTTGGGCATCCTCTTCCGAATTGAAAACGCGCGCAGGGCCGGTATGGTGGTGCATCTCTGGCGCGCAGGCGGCATATTTAATGACTGCGCCTTCTGGTGCGATATTGCCTTTTAACACGGCAATCGACCCTTTCTTGGTGGCGTTTTCCGGCTTACGAATCACCTCTTCCGGGCTGACCCGATAATTACTCAGATAACCGTGGTTGCGGGTAAAGAAACCGGACTGATGGAGCATTTCCAGGTTTTCCCCCAGCGTCCGGCCAGTCACCGTCAGGACATCCAGATCCAGATAGTCGCGAAGATACCATTGCACCATCGGCACGCCGCCCGCGAACCACATCATTTCAGTCACATACTGACCGCTGGGTTGAATGTTGGTGAGGTAAGGGATCTCATTGTTTATCTGGTCAAACAACTCAGGTTTCAGTTCCCAACCCAGTTCATGGGCTATCGCCGGGAGATGGATCATGGCGTTGGTGCTGCCACCGATGGCGGCATGGACCTTAATGGCGTTTTCAAAGGCGGCAGGCGTGAGGATTTTATGCGTCGTGATATTTTTCTCTGCCAGGTATAACGCCTGATGACCGGCGTTTCGCGCGATGCGGCGAATTTCCGCCAATGTCGAGGGCAGCAATGCGCTTCCCGGTAAGGCAAGACCGAGCGCTTCAGACATGCACTGCATCGTGCTGGCGGTGCCCATAAACTGGCACGCGCCTGCTGTCGGGCAACCGCACTGCTGCATGGCTTCCACCTGCTGGATGCCTATCTCGCCTTTCTTGAGTTTGGCGGTAATACCACCGAGATCGGACGTGCTCATATTCGGTGCCGGACGCATTGAGCCGCCGGGGATATGCAGCATCGGTAGATTCAGGCGCGCAGCGGCGATCAGATGCGCCGGGATCGATTTATCACAACTGGAGATCAAGATACCGGCATCGTATGGTACGACGGAAGCATGAATTTCGACCATGTTCGCGATAGCCTCACGGGAGGCTAAGATATAGTTCATCCCGTCATGACCCTGACCCCAGCCATCACAAATATCGGTCACGTGGTGACGAACGGCACGACCGCCGCTTTCGTGAATGCCTAAGACGGCTTCATCGCCCAGATGATTAAGATGAAAGCTACCGGGATGACTTTCGCCATAGCAGTCATCCACCAGAACCTGCAGTTTATTGACATCTTCTTTGGTGTAATTCATCCCCAGACGCAGGGCGTCCAGTTGTGACCACAGGTCACGGGCGTGTTGGCATTTCTGACTCATTTGGCGATTCCTTCTTGTTTGAGCGACGTCTCAGGCGCCGATGCATGATGAGGGTTGCTACTGCCTGCAGGACGGGCAGTAACCGAAGGTAAACTGAACAGCAGCGCGACGGCGATGAGGAGTGCGGCAACCAGCACCGTCATCCCTGCGGTTTGTGAGAATGTGACGGTTAACAGGCCCACCAGATAAGGACCAATAAAACCGCCAATGTTACCTAATGCGTTGATGGTGCCGCGTACGCCGCCCAGCACGTTGGGAGAGAAGAGTAATGGCGGTAATGTCCAGAACGGTCCCGCATAGGCCTGCAGGAAGAAGCCGCAGATGACCATCATGCCGTACGCCAGCCAGATGTTATCTTTCAACAGCAGGGAGAGTGCGAGACAGGCGGCAAAGCCCAGCAACGGAATTGCCGTATAGAGGCGGCGATTCATGGTTTTGTCGCACCATTTGGCAATGTAGTACTGACCGACGATGCACAAAATGTACGGTGCCGCAGTCAGTAAGCCGACGATAGTCATTCCGCTGCCGGTCAGGTGTTTAATCAGGTTTGGCATCCAGAGGGCGAAGCCGTAGAAACCAACCTGCACGAAGAAATAGATACCGATCAGTTTCCATAAGTTAATGCTGCTCAGAACATTGCGAATGCTGCTTGTCTCACCGGCGATCGTCAGTGCGCGATCGGCCTGCAGTTTCTGTTCGATCCAGGCGCGCTCTTTAGGATCCAGCCATTTGGCCTGATGAGGATGGTCAGAAACCAAAGGCAGCCAGACGAACAGCAGGCCGAGAGAAAGTAAGCCTTCGATGATGAACATTTCTCGCCAGCCATAGGTTTCGATCAGCCAGCCGGAAAGCGGCCCGGTGATGATTGAGGCCACGGCAAGGTTCATCTGGAAATAGGCAATCGCTCTTGCGCGTTCTTCATTAGGGAACCAGTGACCGATCAGCGCCAGAATAGCGGGATAGACCGCACCCTCAGCGACGCCAAGGACAAAGCGGATAATCAGTAATTGGGTTGGAGTCTGGACAAAGCCTGTCAGCAGCGCGAACCCGCCCCATGCGACGATGGTCCAGGCGATTAATTTCTTGGCACTGTATCGTTCCGCAATTTGACCGCCGGGAATTTGCAAAAAGATATAACCAATAAAGAAAATACCGGCGACCAGACCGGCAAACGAGGCGGTCATCCCCAGGTCTTCGTCCATTCCTCCCGCAATCCCAATTGCGATGTTCGTCCTGTCCATGTAAGCCACGATATAAACGAGGATGGTGGCTGGAATGATGTGCAGCCAGCGCCCTCGCGTAGTTGGTTTATCGAGTTCAATGCTCATTAGCGCATCCCTTAATAGTAGAGGTAGTTTGTTCTGTATATAGAACTATTGTTCTGTATGCAGATACTATGAGGGGATAAATTTTGAGCGTCAATTCCATATTCTCAGCAAGGTTATATTTTGTGATTTGCTTCATATCCTGCTGCAACACTCACCGGAAAGTGTTCTGGCACGAAAAAAAAGAGGGTTGAAAACAAAGGGGAATGGCTGACAGGCTGATTCTGGTTACCGATTTTCGCCGGATACAGAACGCACACGCGAACAGGCAACGTATTCCATACGGGGAATGGCGGTGTTTTTTGAGGATTTCAGGGGCGGGGAAGTAAGTGTTTCGTTACCGCAGTGCGCGTTGTGTTGTAGAGGGAAACATAAAAACGCCCGATAGCGTGTCGCTATCGGGCGTGAGGAGATTACGATGCCAGTGAAAGCTGATGTTTCGCGACGTACTCTGCCAGCCACTGGGTCATGCGAGACTGCTGTTCGGCGTTGAGCCACATCCCTTCTTTGGTACGACGCCACAGCGCATCGTCTGCACGGCGAACCCATTCGTGGTCTACCAGATATTTCAGCTCTGCTTCGTAGAACTCATGGCCGAAATCTTCGCCTAAATCCGCGACAGAGGTGGCTTCGCCGAGGATCCACTCTGTGTTGCTTCCGTAGGTGCGTGAGTAATGGCGCGCCAGCGATTCGGTCAGGAACGGATAACGACGGCGCAGTCTCGCCGCGTAGTCTTCGCGATCGCCACCGATTTCACCGCCTGGCAGCACGCAGTCTTTGGTCCATGCCGGGCCAATGCCCTGATAGTACGACGACAGTTTCTCCATCGCGTGCTCGGCGAGCTTACGGTAGGTGGTCAGTTTACCGCCGAAGACAGAAAGCAG
The DNA here is from genome assembly GCF_002934585.1 of Citrobacter sp. CFNIH10. Classification (NCBI taxonomy): domain Bacteria; kingdom Pseudomonadati; phylum Pseudomonadota; class Gammaproteobacteria; order Enterobacterales; family Enterobacteriaceae; genus Citrobacter; species Citrobacter sp. CFNIH10. The sequence continues at coordinate 904,714 of NZ_CP026216.1, read as the reverse complement.
CGGCGCTTTGCCATTTTCATCATGAATATCCAGCGTGTAATCGCGGGTGATGGCCTGTGGTGAATCCGACTCGTCGTCGCACAGCGGGCGCACACCGGAATAGGTCCAGACGATATCATCACGACCAAGCTGTTTCTTAAAGTGCGCGTTGTACACTTTCAGCAGGTAATTGATTTCGCTTTCGTCGATTTTCACCGCTTTTGGATCGCCTTTGTACTCGACGTCGGTGGTACCAATGATGGAGAACTCATCCATCCACGGAATAACAAACACAATACGCTTATCTTCGTTTTGCAGAATGTAAGCCTGCTTCTGGGTATGGACGCGCGGCACCACGATGTGGCTGCCTTTGATCAGGCGAATGCCGTATGGCGAAGGCAGGTGCATCCCTTCGTCAAAAAATTCTTTCACCCATGGGCCAGTGGCGTTAACCAGTCCACGCGCCTGCCAGGTGAATTTTTTACCCGTGTCGATATCTTCGGCTTCGACGATCCACAGACCGTTTTCGCGACGCGCCGAGGTTGCCCGGGTGCGGGTTAACACTTCCCCACCTTTACGCACCACCATTTGCGCATTGGCAAGTACCAGGCGCGCATCGTCAACCCAACAGTCAGAATATTCGAAACCGCGCACGATTTCGGGTTTAAGCACCGATTCTGCGCCAAAACGCAAACCGGCAGAACCCGGTAAGCTGGTGCGTTTACCTAAATGATCGTACATAAACAGACCAATACGGATCATCCATGCCGGACGCAGGTGCGGGCGATGCGGCAAACGAAAGCGCATTGGGAAGGCGATATGCGGGGCCATTTTCAGCAGCACTTCGCGTTCAGCCAGTGCTTCGCTCACCAGTCGGAATTCGTAGTGTTCCAGGTAGCGCAAGCCACCGTGAATCAGTTTAGAACTGGCGGAAGAGGTGGCGCACGCAAGATCTTGCGCTTCCAGCATCAGCACGGATAAACCGCGTCCAGCGGCATCTGCCGCGATACCGGCACCGTTGATGCCTCCCCCTATCACAATCAGATCTTTGGTTTCCATGCTGCCCTCGTGCGCTTTCGTTATGGCTCATAAATGTTCGTTATCGAGCATAATAGCAAAGAAACGCTCCATTGGTAACATCGAATAAACAATTTACAGTGATACATATAACATTATGGCGTTTCACTCCCATGGGGACGTACACTAACGGATAAAATGCCGAAAACGTTTCACCTGCACGATAAAGAAGAGAATGTATGGATCAGTTTGAATGTATTAATGTTGAAGAAGCGCACCAGAAGCTGCATCAGGGCGCGGCGGTACTGGTGGATATCCGCGATCCACAAAGTTATGCGATGGGGCATGCTCCCCAGGCATTTCACCTGACGAACGACACGCTGGGCTCGTTTATGCGCGATCACGATTTCGATACGGCGGTTTTGGTCATGTGCTACCACGGCAACAGCAGCAAAGGCGCGGCGCAATATTTGCTTCAGCAAGGCTATGACGCGGTCTACAGCGTAGACGGCGGATTTGACGCCTGGCATCGCCATTTCCCTGCCGAAGTGGCATACGGTTCGTCTTCATAGCCAACAAAGATGCAGCTTGAAATTAGAAGGGTATATATACTGTCCTCTTTTGTATGGATTAAGCGACAGCAACCATGTTGATGATTACCTCTTTTGCTAACCCCCGCGTGGCGCAGGCCTTTGTTGATTACATGGCGACGCAGGGCGTTATCCTGACCATTCAACAACATCATCAAAGCGATGTCTGGCTGGCGGATGAAACGCAGGCCGAACGTGTGCATGCTGAGCTGGCGCGTTTTATGGAGAACCCTGGCGATCCGCGCTATCTCGCGGCCAGCTGGCAGTCCGGTCATACTGGCAGTGGACTGCGTTATCGCCGCTTCCCGTTTATTGCCACACTGCGTGAGCGTGCCGGCCCGGTCACCTGGCTGATTATGGCGGCCTGCATTCTGGTATTTATCGTCATGAATATCGTTGGCGATCAAACCGTAATGGTGTGGCTGGCCTGGCCGTTTGACCCATCATTACAGTTTGACGTCTGGCGCTACTTCACTCACGCCTTCATGCACTTTTCGCTGATGCATATCCTCTTCAACCTGCTGTGGTGGTGGTATCTTGGCGGTGCGGTTGAAAAACGTTTAGGCAGCGGCAAACTGATAGTGATTACGGTCATCAGCGCCCTACTGAGCGGATATGTACAGCATAAGTTTAGCGGCCCGTGGTTCGGCGGGCTTTCCGGCGTCGTTTATGCGCTGATGGGTTACGTCTGGCTGCGTGGCGAGCGCGATCCGCAAAGCGGAATCTACCTGCAGCGCGGGCTGATTATTTTCGCGCTGATTTGGATCGTCGCCGGATGGTTTGATTTGTTTGGGATGTCGATGGCCAATGGCGCACATATCGCCGGGCTGGCAGTTGGGTTGGCAATGGCGTTCGCGGATACGTTAAATGCGCGAAAACGAACATAGTTCCAGGGAATAACAATGAAACAAACACAACGACATGATGCAATCATTGAGCTGGTAAAAAAACAGGGATACGTCAGTACTGAAGAGCTGGTGGAGCATTTCTCCGTTAGCCCACAAACGATTCGCCGGGATCTCAATGACCTGGCCGAACAAAACATGATTCTGCGTCATCACGGTGGCGCGGCGCTACCGTCCAGTTCCGTCAACACACCGTGGCACGATCGTAAAGCCACGCAGACGGCGGAAAAAGAGCGTATTGCGCGTAAAGTTGCCTCGCAGATCCCTAACGGTTCAACGCTGTTTATTGATATCGGGACCACGCCCGAGGCCGTGGCGTACGCGCTACTCGACCACAGCAATTTACGTATTGTGACCAACAACCTCAACGTGGCGAACACGCTGATGGTAAAAGAGGATTTTCGCATAATTCTCGCGGGTGGTGAACTTCGCAGCCGGGACGGCGGTATTATTGGCGAAGCGACGCTCGACTTTATTTCTCAGTTCCGCCTGGATTTCGGCATTCTGGGGATCAGCGGCATCGACAGTGACGGCTCGCTGCTGGAATTCGACTATCACGAGGTGCGTACCAAGCGCGCAATTATTGAGAATTCCCGCCACGTCATACTGGTGACGGATCATTCGAAGTTTGGCCGTAATGCGATGGTGAATATGGGCAGTATCAGTCTGGTGGATGCGGTATATACCGATGCTCTGCCCCCAGCAGGGGTAATGAAGGTGATCACCGATAACCATATTCAACTGGAACTGTGTTAAAGGTACTGCATGTCCCCGGTGTGCCGGGGACATGCAGACGACACGCTTACAGACGTTCAACAATCACGGCGATCCCCTGACCACCGCCGATACACAGCGTTGCCAGCCCGGTGGTTTTATTGCGCTGCTGCAACGCGTGAACCAGCGTTACCAGAATCCGTGCGCCGCTTGCGCCAATTGGATGCCCCAGCGCGATCGCGCCGCCATTGACGTTCACTTTCTCTTCCGGGAAATTGAGTTCGCGAGCAACCGCCAGATACTGTGCGGCAAAGGCTTCGTTGGCTTCGATTAAATCCAGATCGCTGACGGTCATTTTGGCTTTTTCCAGCGCCCTTTTTGTCGCTGGAATTGGCCCAAGTCCCATCATACTGGCATCCACCCCAGCCGAAGCCCAGCTCTTCAGGCGCGCCAACGGCGTAATCCCATGCGCACGCGCAGCGCGTTCTGACATCAGGACCAGCGTCGCCGCCGCATCATTGATGCCGGAGGCATTGCCTGCAGTGACTGTCCCCGTACTTTCAAAGGCCGGACGCAGTTTCGCCAGCGAACTGGCATCGGTCTCCGGACGTGGAAACTCATCGGTATCAAACAGGCAGACCTCTTTTTTACGCTTCAGGGGCACCGGTACGATTTCCTGTCTGAAATAACCGGCGTTAATCGCGGCTATCGCTTTTTGCTGCGATGCCAGCGCTACCTGGTCCTGCTCTTCACGGCTTAAATGATAGCGCCTGGCAATGTTTTCTGCTGTGACCCCCATGTGGTAATCATTGAAGGCGCACCAGAGACCGTCGTGGATCATCACGTCTGTCAGCTCACCGTTGCCCATACGGTATCCCTGGCGCGCACGGGCCAGCAGGTAGGGGGCGGCGCTCATGTTTTCCATCCCGCCGACAATACAGGTCTGATTATCACCACTCAGAATGGACTGCGCGCCTAGCACAACGGTTTCCAGGCCAGAACCGCAGACTTTATTGACCGTGAATGACGGAACGCTCTCCGCCAGGCCTGCGTGATGCGTCACCTGGTGAGCCGGGTTTTGCCCTAATCCGGCCTGCAACACGTTGCCGAGGATCACTTCGTTAATGTTAATATCTGACGGAAGGTCCAGCAGGTTTGCCCGGACACAGGTCGCGCCCAGCATTACCGCCGGGACGTCAGCCAGGCTGCCAGCAAATTTACCGATAGGGGTGCGTTTCGCACTCACAATCACAATCGAGTCGTTCATGCCAGAGTCCCCGCAGGCTGCAATGTTTTCAGGTGTGCACAAAGATGGAAGTTCGCTTCCGTGCGCGCACGAAGTTCATCAAGCGTGATGGTGTCGCTGATTTCATCAAGGATCATTTCGCCGTTCACAAAGCTAAATACGGCGAGTTCGGTGATGACTTTGCTGACCTTGCCGACCGCCGTTAAGGGATAACTGCACTGATGTAACAGCTTCGGTTCGCCATTTTTTGCACAGTGCTCCATCGCAATAATGACTTTTTTCGCTCCTGCCACGAGGTCCATCGCCCCGCCCATACCGGGCACCATTTTGCCCGGAACCATCCAGTTAGCGAGGTTTCCGCGTTCATCGACCTGCAAACCGCCGAGCACGCAGACATCAACATGTCCCCCGCGAATAAGGGCGAAAGAGAAGCAACTGTCGAACATCGCCGCACCAGGGATCATGCCACAAGGCTGACCGCCTGCATTGACGAGGCTGGCATTCACCTCGTCCAGCGGGCCGAGGCCAAGAAAACCATTTTCTGACTGCAACGTGACCTGAATATCCTCGGCCAGGTAGTTCGCGACCTGCGTTGGCAGGCCAATGCCCAGATTGACGACGTCGCCATCGTGTAATTCCTGTGCCACGCGGCGCGCAATACGTTCTTTTGCATTCATCACTGGGCCTCCACGAACAGATAATCCACCAGCGCACCAGGGGTGATGACGTGTACGGGAGGAATGCTTCCCAGCGCGCCGATGTCGCGGGTTTCAGCCACAACCACATCGGCGGCCAGCGCCATTACCGGGTTGAAGTTTCGGGCGGTCAGGTCATAGGTGAGATTGCCTGCCTCATCGGCATGACTGGCGAGAAGAATGGCGAGATCGGCGCGCAGAGGTTGCTCCAGCAGCCATTTCTCACCGTTGACCCGTAGCGTTTGTTTATTTTCTTCCACCACCGTGCCCAGCCCGGTTTGCGTGAGGAATCCCCCCAGTCCGGCGCCGCCAGCGCGGATTTGCTCGGCGAGCGTCCCTTGCGGTACTAACTGAACATCGAGCTCACCGGAAATCATCTTCTTACCGGTTTCCGGGTTGGTACCAATATGAGAGGCGATCACTTTTTTGACCTGGCCATTAGAAATCAGCGGACCAATGCCTTTATCAACAAAAGCGGTGTCATTGCCGATGAGCGTCAACGCTTTTACACCGGAGCGCATAATTTCAGCCACCAGATATTCCGGCGTTCCGACGCCCATAAAGCCGCCAAACATAATGCTCATGCCGTCATGTAATAGTTCGCGGAATTTTTCCGCCGTTATTCTTTTGTTTTGCATAATTGTGTACTTGCTGTTTTGAAGACAAGGATTCCCCGGCGGAGTAATGAAACCCCGCCGAAGATGGAGATCTTCGTGTCCGAAAAGAATTAAATGGGCATATCCAGCAACGCGGAGCTCAGCCCTTTGCCGTGCATATCCAGCGCCAGCGAGCGAGTAACGCCACCTCCCAGCGCTTTATGCATCACGAAATTTAGTGCGCCGAGTTCCGGTAATTCATAGCGAATCACCTCGCCCTGTACAATATCGCCAAACCAGACTTTGACTCTTTCGGCGGTGACATGTTCTGCCAGCGTTGAATAATCTTCCGGACGCCAGGCAATTAATGAAATATTGGAAATATTCCCTTTATCTCCGGTGCGGGAATGCGCTATTTCACGTAATTTCATAATTTATTCTCCAGTACGGTAATATGGTGTTGGACGCATTGACGCGGAATGAGGGTGGAGTCCATGGCCAGTATTTCTTTTACCGATTTCATGACACCGCCACCGCCCGCAGGGCCGTTGGTATAAAGTGTTTCCACTTCGTTGCCGACGGTAACCGCCTGCGCACGAGTGGCGCAGCGGGCAGCAACACGAGCGCGAACTTCATAGGGCTCGCTGTACTGACCGCGCGTTTCACCATGCATCGCATTGACACCAATGAGGTCGTAACGTGCTTCCTGCGCGTTAAAGTGACAAATCGCGAAGCGCTCACGCACGATGTCGAGAGCGAGACGTCCACGATTTACCGCACCTGGGCCGGCGTAGGATATTTCGCCTTCACCGATAAAACCATCCTGATAACCGACAGAAACCTTCAGCGTTTCGGTACGTGGCGCACCCGTCGCGCCGGTAACCCGCACCTCATCCGGGCCGCATTGGCTAAAACGCACATGGCTGAAGTCAGCGACCACGTCAGGAGTGAGATAACGATCCGGCCGGTGGATCTCGTACAGTAGTTGCTCTTTGCAGGTATCTTCAGTGATCAGTCCGCCAGACCCGGCCACTTTGGTTATGGTGGCGCTGCCATCTTCACTGACCTCAGCCAGTGGGAAACCGAGGTGTGCCAGATGAGGAACATCCTTCACCCCCGGATCGGCGTAATATCCGCCGGTGATTTGCCCGGCGCACTCCAGAAGATGACCGATACAGGTCCCCATGCCCAGGTGATGCCAGTCATCAGCGGCCCAGTTGAACTTATGCATCATCGGTGCAAGAAAAAGCGACGGGTCGGCGACCCGTCCGGCAATCACCACATCTGCATCGGACTCAAGTGCTTCCAGTAACCCCGCCGCGCCTAAATATGCGTTTGCGGAAAGTAAGGTTTTTTCAAAGCGAGAGATGGGAACACAGGCTTCGTCCAGCGTCAGGTCCATCGACTGTATGAGCGACAACACGTCATCACCCGTGACCACAGCGACTTTAAGGCCATGTAAACCCAGTTCCTGGGCAATCTTCAACACCGCTTTTCCGGCGGCGAGCGGGTTGGCGGAACCCATGTTAGAGATGATCCGCACACGTTTGGCGTGACAGGTCGGTAACACCGCGCGCATCCGCGCTTCGAGCAGTTCGTTATAGCCTTTGTTCGGATCCTGCTGCTTCTGTTTTTGTCCAATGGCGATGGTGCGCTCTGCCAGACATTCAAACACCAGGTAATCCAGTTCCCCTTTTTCGGCCAGTTCAACCGCAGGCTCAATGCGGTCACCTGCGTAGCCTGCTCCGGAACCAATTCGAATGGTTTTCATTTTATTTCCTTAATTCTTAACAAGAAATGTGCTGTTAAATCGGGAAGACGCCGGTGAGGGCCGCAGCAAAGGTCATAATGACGCTAGCTGCCCACAGGACCGGGATGGAGAATTTTTGGTGATCCGCGAGGTCGACACCGGCAAGACTGACCAACAGGAAGGTCGCGGGAGTCAGTGGACTGACCGGGAAGCCGGTGGTCATCTGACCGAGCACCGATGCCTGAGCAACCTGAATGGCAGGGATACCCATAATGTCCACGGTATGCGCGACGACAGGCATAATGCCGAAGTAGTAAGAGTCTGGATCGAAAATCAACGACAACGGCATCGAGATCAAACCGACGATGAACGGAATATGGGATGCCAGTGCCGCAGGCATAAACTCTACCGCCGCATGAGACATGGCTTTCAGCATGCCAGCACCACCCATGATCCCGGTAAATGCCCCCGCCGCGAACAGGATACTGGCCATCATCAGCGCCGCTTTTGCGTGGGCATTGATCCGTTCTTTCTGCATTTCAACATTCGGATAGTTGATCATCAACGCCAGTGTCAGGGCGATCATGAAGGCAACGGTGGGGGAGATGCGGGTGAACACCATTGTGCCGATCACGGCAATAACCAGCGCGATATTTACCCAGAAAAGATGTGGACGACGCAGGACTTTTTCCTGCTCGGTCAGTTCCTTATGATGCGAAAAATCACCTGCGGCCGCAGCAAAGTGGGCGGCGCCAAGGCGTTTCTCTTCGCGTTTACCCCAGTACCAACCCATGATGACCATAAAGGTCAGGCCCGCGAGCTGTGCTGGAATTAACGGAATAAAGAGGTCATGGGTGGTGACGTTCAATGCGGCCGAGGCGCGAATCATCGGCCCGGTCCAGGGTAAAAAGTTGACCCCGGCGCTGAGCGCAACAATACCAAGTAAGATCCGTTTGTCCATACCGAGGCGATTGAACAGCGGCAGCATGGTGGGGACAGTGATTAAGAAGGTCACCGCGCCATTACCGTCAAGGTGGGCGATGAGTGCCAGAAGGCCCGTACCAATGATGATTTTAACCGGGTTGGTCCCTACGAATCGCAATATACCGCGTACGATAGGGTCAAACATCCCGGCATCCGTCACAACGCCAAAAAAAGCGATCGCAAAGACGAACATCGCCGCCATCGGGGCCAGTTTTGTGATGCCTTCGACCACATATTTTGCGGTATCTGTTCCGCAACCTGCAGCCAGCGCGCCAATCACCGGAATAACGATCAGGGCAACCAGAGGCGACATCCTTTTGGACATGATAAAAAATAATAAGGTGGCTATAGTAAGCACACCTATTAGCGCCAGCATGAGTTTCTCCTTAATATTTTTATAAACTTATATGCTTCGAATGTATAAAAGTAAATGCAATGTTAATTGTGTGTAGAGGGATATATGTTTTATCAGTGCATTAGTTTTTATCACAGTGCGCCGGATGGTACTAATTTGTAAATCCAATGAAGTCATTTGTTGTAAGGGTTAATGCGACTATTTGAGATAAAAATAATGCTATAGCTAATTTGCTTAAATATAGAAATCACTTTGTAAACATAGGGTTGTTATGTATGTTGAGTGTATTTTTCTTAATAATCTTTAGTGGCGATAGGGCAGTACGTAGAAATTAAATTGCGGTTAATGTGGGGTGGGTCATAAAAAGAAATTAACTGCCTTTTATTCATTTTAAAAATCGATAAGATAATTAATGATTTCGATGGCAGGAGCAGGAAATGAATCTTTCGATTAAACAACTCAGGGCATTTTTAATATTAAGCGAGGCTGATAGTTTTACTCAGGCGGCCCGGCGGTTTAACCTTTCTCAGCCCGCGTTTAGTACCCTGATTGCATCACTGGAAGAGGAGATTGGCTACCGGCTATTCGACAGAGATACGCGGCGCGTGTTGCTGAATGCGGATGGCATTCATTTTCTCGATCTGGCGCGCAAGATTGTGCAGAGCCATGATGATGCCGTGGGCGAAATCAAAGACCGGGTAGCGGGTAGTAATAACGATATTACTCTTGCGGTGTTGCCTTCGCTGGCAGTGGAATGGCTACCTGAAATACTGGTGAAATACAGTAAGAGGGTGCCGCAAAGTAATGTGAAACTGATCGACACCCAGTGGGATCGCTGTCTGAAGGCATTACTTGATGGTCAGGCGGACATGGCATTAACCGCCGGGCAACCCTCGTTGACCACGTTCGATTCAACGTTATTGTTCTCGGATAAATTTTATCTGCTCTGTCATCGCGAACATCCACTGGCACAACAATCTTCGGTATCGCTCAGTCAGGTTTGCGATTATCCCTTTATTGGTTTCAGTGTCGGCACCAGCATTCGGCAGTACACCGATAAGCTCTGCGAAAATCTGGCCATGAGCTTTAATTATCAACTGGAAGTGCGCCAACTCACCACGATGATGGGCCTGATTGCCGCCAACTACGGGATCAGCATTACGACTGGATTAACGCTGTTCCAGTTCAACCATAAAGATATCGTGATTTTACCGTTTGAAGATTTAGCACTGGAGCGGGCAATCTATCTGGTGACGCCGAAGGGGCGACATCTCGCGCCTGGCGTCGCGTCGTTTGCGGAATTCATTACCTGCCAGGCGCACCAGTTCGCGTCAGAACATATGTGATGTAAACACCCGCGAAAGACCGTCTTGCTACACCCCATAACCCATCATTTTCAGCAGCCGCTGCGCGTGTTGGACCGCATCCTGACGGTGCGCCACGCCCAGTTTTTGATACAAATTACGGATATGCGTCTTGATGGTGGTCGCCGCTACCGCCAGTTCGCCAGCGATTTGCTCGTTGCTGTAGCCGGAGTAGATAAGCCCCAGCACCTGCCATTCGCGCTGCGTCAGCGGACTGGTGCGGATTAGCTCTGGTACTTCCGGGTGGTTCAGCAGGCGCTCAACAAAGCTTTCGTCAAAGTGGGCGAACTTGTGGCGGTGATGCTGGTTGATCTCACGCAGAATGCGCTGCGCGCGGTGTTGGTCCAGTTCCGGCAGCGTATTCAGTTGAATAAGCTGGCGTAGTTGCTGCGCCATCGACTCGCCTTCAATCACGAAATGGCTGATGAATCCGGTGCGATTGGCTAATTGCAGGGCATCAAGCAGCACGCGCTGCGCGTCATTTTTGCGCCCGGCCTGCCAGTAAAGTTGGTTGAGCAGCAGCAGGTTACGGTTAAGATCGCTCATCAGGCGCAGACTGCGCGCATTTTCATTCAGCTCTTCGAGTACGATTTCTGCGGGTTCAAATTCGCCCAGCAGAATTTGCGCTCTGGCGATATTACGCCACTGGCCTTGCAGGAAGTGGTTATTGGCAAACTCCGGTTTCGGCGTCTGGCGCAGCCAGTTGGCGGCCGACTTTTTATCGCCGACCATTTGCCAGTAGATCACCCGAACTTTATCGGCGTTTGAGATCCAGTCGCTATGGTAGTGACCGTTGCCCAGCAGATTCTCCAGGCGGTTGAGATGGCTGCGGGCATTGTCCAGATCGCCACGGGCCAACGAGCACTGCACCAACAGCGCCAGACACTGTAATTGTTGCTGCGGCTGAAAGGCGGAAAGCACTTCGATACCGCTGCGCGCAGAGGCTTCCGCTTCATCCAGTCGCGCCCACGCCCACAGCAGTTGGGCACGAATGCGCACCAGAAATTCGTGCATGGGCAACTGTTCCAGATGCTGATCTTTAATCAACTGGAACGCTTTCTCCTGGGTTTCCCAGGCGGCCTGCAAGAATCCCTGGGCAAAGAGGATTTCACTCTGCTGGATCAAACTCCAGAGCGCGTAGTGCCAGACATCATGATGACGCGCCATCTGTTCGGTCTGCTGCATCAGCGTTAAGGAGCGAGAGAGGTCGCCTTTACAGTGCAGCACTTCGCCGTGCACCGAGGTTGCAACAATACGGCTGTAATACAAGGCGATGGGCAACTCATCCAGCGCCAGTTTCGCCAGGCGTTCAGCCTCATCGGGATTGCCGTCGTTGATCGCCACCTGAGCGCGGAGCGCGTTAAACTCGGCATGCAGCGTGCTGTCCATCACGCCCTGAATCTCTTGTTCGGCACGGGCCAGCAGGGTGTTTACTTCGCTGTAGCGATGCTGGCTCTGCATCAGCCAGGCCTGTAACAACACCAGACGCGGGTTTTCCAGCAGGCTTTCCCACGGCAGCGCTTTTAGTGACTCTTCCAGCAGCGCCAGTTCGCTGTGGTTAAACAATCCCCACGCGTGGTTAAGCAAAATATCGCGCAGCATATGCGCATCGCCGGCCGCCAGCGCATGGTGGATGGCTTCGCTGGGGAAACCCTGCGCCATCCAGCTTTCCGCTGCGGCGCGATGGATATCAGGTAACTCGGTCGCCAGTTCCCACTGGCAGCGCTGGCGCAGGAAACTGCCAAACAGCGGGTGATAACTGAACCATTCGCCGGAGTCATCCATCCGTTGCAGGAAAAGCCCTTGCCGCTCGATCTCTTCCAGCCGCATCTGACCATTTTCTTCGCCGGTTACACGTACAATCAGCGCATCGTTCATTGACCGTAAAACTGCACTTTTCAGCAGGAAAAGGCGGGTGCTGACATCGACGCTGTCCAGCACTTCATCGACCAGATAATCTGAAAAGCGCATTCCACGCCCGGTATGCCGGCGGTGGTCCGGGCAATCAGCCGTTTCATCCGGCGATGATGGTCAAAGTGCTGATCTATGGTTACGCGAGCGGCGTCTTCTCTTCGCGCAAACTAGCCAGGAAGCTGTACGAGGATGTCGCGTTGCGTGTGCTGGCCGCTGGAAACTTCCCGGCCCACCGCACGCTGAGTGACTTCCGTGCCCTACACCTGACCGAGCTTGAGAATTTGTTCGTTCAGGTGGTGCAACTGGCGCGCGAATGTGGGCTGGTGAAGCTTGGCACGATCGCGGTCGACGGCACCAAGGTAAAAGCCAACGCCAGCCGCCACAAGGCGATGAGCTATAAGCGCATGAAGCCGGCCGAGGACGAATTGCATTGCGAGATCAAGGCGCTGCTTGATCGCGCCAAGGCTACCGACGACCAGGAGCGTAACGAGCCGGAGCTGGACATTCCTGCCGAGATTTCTCGCCGCGAGAAGCGCCTGGAGGCGATCCAGGCGGCAAAGGCGCGCCTGGAAGCGCGCCAGCGTGAAGCGGACCAGGCCCGGGGGCGCAGCGAAGACGATGGCCGCCGGCCTCGCCATCCGGATGGCTCGGACAAGGGCGGTGGCTCGTACAAACGCGAGTTTGGTGTGCCGGATGACCGTGATCAGGAAAGCTTCACCGATCCGGACAGCCGGATCATGAAACACGCCGGTGGTGGCTCCGAGCAGAGCTACAACGGGTACACAGCGGTCGATGCCGAGCACCAGATCATCGTGGCGGCGGAGTTGACCAACTGCGCCGCGGACAGTCAGGCGCTGCTGGGCATGCTGGCAGCAGTTCAGGCCAACACCGGAGAAATGCCGGCCCAGACGCTGGCGGATGCGGGATTCCGTAGTGAGGCTGTTCTGGCAAAGGTCGCCGATCACCACGGCGATGTCATCGTTGCCCTCGGCCGCGAGGGACGTGAAGATGCCAAGGTCAATGCCAAGACCCATCCGCATACGGCGGCGATTGCGGCGAAATTGAAAACGGAGCAAGGCGATGCAGCTTACCGCCGGCGCAAGTCGATCGTGGAGGCTCCGAATGGTTGGATCAAGGCGGTGATGGGATTGCGTCAGTTCAGCATGAGGGGCCTGGACAAGGTGCAAGCCGAGTGGAAGCTCGTCTGCATGGCGCTAAATCTGAGGCGAATGGCGTATCTGTGAGGGCGAAGGTTAAATGGGGCGGCTCAAATGCACCCCAGTCGTCATAACACGCCGCGCGCCGCAAGATTGGTATCCTTGGCGCCGACGCCTTGCCAATTGCAGAGAGCGCCGCCGCCATCGTCAGTGCTCTACAGAAAACCGGTCACACGGCTCTGCCGCGCAGACTCCTAGCCTAAATGTGACAGTGGTTGGTAATCCATGCCGCCCGCAAGGGCGGCGGTGGTGGGCCAATAGATGATTTTCAGAGCCTTACTGCCCGTTGACGCCCAATCCCTCGAGCGCGAGTCTAGCCGCAGCGGCGATGACGGCCTCGCTGTGCTTGTCATCCTTGTTAGGCGCCCGGGTGTAGACGGCCAACACAATAGGTGCGCGCCCAGTGGGCCAGACGACGGCATAGTCATTTGCCGTGCCATACACTCCGCAGGTTCCGGTTTTGTCTCCGACTGCCCAGTCTGCCGGCACCGCCGCGCGGATGCGGTGGTTGCCGGTCGTGTTTCCCTTTAGCCAATCAACAAACTGCTGCCGCTGCGGCGCAGCCAGTGCAGAGCCCAGTGTCAGTTTTTGTAAGCTTTCCGTCACGGCGCGCGGCGATGAGGTATCGCGCGCATCGCCTGGGATGGCGGAGTTCAGCTCCAGCTCCCAGCGGTCCAGACGGAACGTGGTATCGCCGATAGAGCGCATGAAGGCCGTCAGCCCGGCCGGGCCGCCCAACTCCTTCAGCAACAAATTGGCGGCGGCGTTATCACTGTATTGCACGGCGGCCGCGGACAGCTCCGCCACCGTCATGCCTGTTGTCAGATATTTTTCCGAGATGGGTGACCACGGAACCAGCGCATTTTTGCCGTAACGGATGGGTGTGTCCAGCAAGCCGGCCTGCTGCTGGCTGCGAGCCAGCACAGCGGCAGCAAGAAAGCCCTTGAATGAGCTGCACAGTGGGAAGCGCTCCTCAGCGCGGTAACTTACAGTTGCGCCTGAGCCGGTATCCATCGCGTACACACCGATGGAGCCGCCAAAGTCCTGTTCGAGTTTAGCGAATGGTTCCGCGACGAGGTTGGTCAGCGCGGTGGCAGAAAAGCCAGCCAGCGGCCATGAGAGACAAGACAGCAGAACTAGACGGCGATACAGTGACATCAACGATATTCCTTGTTTGAAGGTGGAGCTAGGTGTAGCGGCCGGATGTAATCAGGCCGCTACAGCTGGGATTATCACCGAGCGGCAAGCCGCTCCCTCTCCAGAGGCTGTAACGGCTGTAACTGCCCCGGATGGGCACACATCGGGTTGGTAAGTCCCTGGCACCACAACGTCCAGCGCTATTGAAAAACGAATCAGGTCGGCGTTCATGGGTCGGCCACCTCGCCTGACCTCGGCATCCACGTTACGGACGGCCTCAGGAAGTCCTGGCCAAGCCCCGACTATTGGGGCGCGAAGATAGCACCGAGGGTACGCCGGTGTCAACACCAACTGAAAACTGACCCACTTTACCCCTGAATCACCAAAGTAATACTGACCCACCTGGATCATTCGGGTTTGGAATTTTTCCTGACCACTCCCGCCTTCCTCTTGTCCTTCAAGCGGTAGCTTTCGCCGCTCAGGGTCAGGATATGGCACTGTTGCAAAGTTAGCGATGAGGCAGCCTTTTGTCTTATTCAAAGGCCTTACATTTCAAAAACTCTGCTTACCAGGCGCATTTCGCCCAGGGGATCACCATAATAAAATGCTGAGGCCTGGCCTTTGCGTAGTGCACGCATCACCTCAATACCTTTGATGGTGGCGTAAGCCGTCTTCATGGATTTAAATCCCAGCGTGGCGCCGATTATCCGTTTCAGTTTGCCATGATCGCATTCAATCACGTTGTTCCGGTACTTAATCTGTCGGTGTTCAACGTCAGACGGGCACCGGCCTTCGCGTTTGAGCAGAGCAAGCGCGCGACCATAGGCGGGCGCTTTATCCGTGTTGATGAATCGCGGGATCTGCCACTTCTTCACGTTGTTGAGGATTTTACCCAGAAACCGGTATGCAGCTTTGCTGTTACGACGGGAGGAGAGATAAAAATCGACAGTGCGGCCCCGGCTGTCGACGGCCCGGTACAGATACGCCCAGCGGCCATTGACCTTCACGTAGGTTTCATCCATGTGCCACGGGCAAAGATCGGAAGGGTTACGCCAGTACCAGCGCAGCCGTTTTTCCATTTCAGGCGCATAACGCTGAACCCAGCGGTAAATCGTGGAGTGATCGACATTCACTCCGCGTTCAGCCAGCATCTCCTGCAGCTCACGGTAACTGATGCCGTATTTGCAGTACCAGCGTACGGCCCACAGAATGATGTCACGCTGAAAATGCCGGCCTTTGAATGGGTTCATGTGCAGCTCCATCAGCAAAAGGGGATGATAAGTTTATCACCACCGACTATTTGCAACAGTGCCAGAAATTGGGCTTAATGCCGAAAACAATAAAATAAAACAGCCAACCCTTGAGGTTCTTATGCGCCAGAATTTACCAGTGACGGGTCGAAACTTAGAACTCCCAAAAGATGCCAATATTCTTTCGACTACCTCCCCTCAAAGCCATATCACGTACGTTAATCCTGACTTCATTAAAATCAGTGGTTTCACTGAGGAAGAACTATTAGGCCAGCCTCACAACATCGTAAGACACCCAGATATGCCGCCTGCTGCATTTGAGCATATGTGGAGTACATTAAAATCTGGCCGCTCATGGATGGGGCTAGTAAAAAATCGCTGTAAAAATGGCGACCACTATTGGGTAAGTGCTTATGTAACGCCAATAGCTAACGCTGGATCTGCGTGAATTCCAGCAGCAGCAAGAGAAAGACTTTCTACAAACCAGCTTACAGCAGGCTAAATTTAACCAGAAAAAAGCCGCTGAATTACTGGGTCTGACTTATCATCAGCTACGTGCCTTGCTGAAGAAACACCAGATCTAATACGCATTTGCAGGTGTCATACTGGCGGGTTTGACGCATAACGTCATAAGGTTTACCATGGCGTCATTACTGTATAAAAACACAGGCATAGATATGACTCTGGCATTAGTTGGCGAAAAAATTGACAGAAATCGCTTCACCGGTGAGAAAGTTGAAAATAGTACATTTTTTAACTGCGATTTTTCAGGTGCCGACCTGAGCGGCACTGAATTTATCGGCTGCCAGTTCTATGATCGCGAAAGTCAGAAAGGGTGCAATTTTAGTCGCGCAATGCTGAAAGATGCCATTTTCAAAAGCTGTGATTTATCAATGGCAGATTTCCGCAACGTCAGTGCCTTGGGCATTGAAATTCGCCACTGCCGCGCACAAGGCGCAGATTTCCGCGGTGCAAGCTTTATGAATATGATCACCACGCGCACCTGGTTTTGCAGCGCATATATCACTAATACTAATCTAAGCTACGCCAATTTTTCGAAAGTCGTGTTGGAAAAGTGTGAGCTGTGGGAAAACCGCTGGATGGGGACTCAGGTACTGGGTGCGACGTTCAGTGGTTCAGATCTCTCCGGCGGCGAGTTTTCGACTTTCGACTGGCGAGCAGCAAACTTCACACATTGCGATCTGACCAATTCGGAGTTAGGTGACTTAGATATTCGGGGTGTTGATTTACAAGGCGTTAAGTTAGACAGCTACCAGGCATCGTTGCTCATGGAGCGGCTTGGCATCGCTGTGATTGGTTAGTTCAGCGTTTACACCGGGAGATGCGTTTGACGATTTACTTTTAACCAGTACGACTCCTGGCAAGCATTGTGAAACGTTTTCTCCAGTGGACGAATATCCTGACCTACCGCATCAACGACATGCCATCTAATGCTGCATTCTGGACAGGAATTTGATGAATATCTAACCAATTCATTTTCGCGAGAACAACGAATAACCACTCCCGAATCATGAAGCCATGTCTTATTTATAATCTCAACTTCAGCCATGTCATCCCGTTTACTGACATCCTCAATACAAATACCTAAATTCCACGTGTGTTTTTTATTAGCTTCAAAAATCACTATTTCACGAAGAATTTAGACTGCTTCTCACACATTGTAACATTATTTACAACCACCTTTCAATCATTTTTGATAAATCATTGATTTCATCTTTGCTGCAATGATACTTAATAAACTCTGCAAGTTATCCACAGAGCAACACTCAATTTTATTGATGATATTCTTATTATACCAGACATTTTTCATACACTCCCTTGTACGGATAGTTTTCCGACAACTTCATGATTACATATCTTGCGGTTTTGATTATTTTTGCTGCAAGAAATACATACTTCAAACGAAAGGTCTTTATTTGCTGTCTGTATTCTGAAGAGTCCAAGGAATCAAACTTGAACAACAAAAATAGGTTATATGAAAGCATCATCATTTGAAACACGGCTTCATTCGCCCAAAATGACTTTAGCAAGAGATGACCCACCGCCATGTCGTATTTGGCTTCTTTGATATAGTTTTCAGCATTACCACGCTTTTCATAGTATATAACTACTTTTTCAGAAAGCAAGGTAGTATTTGTTACAAAGAAAAAGTAGTCGTATTCGGAACCTTCTAAAAGTGATAATTGTGCTCTTTCTTTTTCTGGTTTCAGTACGCGAGATACGACAAATCTTCTGTCTTTTTCCCATTTAACTAATTTTGTATACAGTTCTGTAGTTTCTCTACCTTCTTCTCCTTTAACGAATACAATTGATGAATTCGTTGCTTGTGAGGTGAGTGTAGAATAACTTTTGGCTTTAATTAAATATTTGCATCCAAGAGATTCTATCGTTTCGATAATTTTTTCATCAAAGTAGCCACTATCCATTCGAAATAAAATTTCTAAATCGTCTGATTTGATGTTAGCAACAATTTCTTTGATCATTTCCGCAGCACCGTTTGCAGTGTAAGTATTGCCACTTCTTACAAATCCGGTAACATATGCTTTTAATTCGTCGCAAAATGCAAATTGGATATTGTAGCATCGGTTTCCCAGTTTCTTAGGATTATATCCTTTTGACGCACCTTCTTGATGACCTTCTACGTTAATTACACTACTATCAATATCAATCGTAATGGATGTCAATTTACTTTTAGTGAGCAGTTTTTTAAAGACTTTAAAATTAATGTCTCTAAACATTTGGGTTGTCTTGAAGTTGAAGTTTCCTAGAAACCGTGACACTGTTTCAGGTTCTTTTACGGAAATATCAAACTCGTTGACGAGGGGATCATTTTGAAGTAGCTTTAGACGTTCTAACTTATCAATGCCAATGAAGTGACCGCAGAGCATGGTCTTTATATGATTCATCTTGATTTTATTTGTTGAGTCATTATCAAATACGAGGTCATTTTCAATAAAATCAAAAATCCCATTGCTTTTTGCATTCTCAAGGAGCAGAAAAAGACCTGCATTTGATGTTAGATTCTTAGCTTTGAAATCAATTTTATTAATCATAATTAGAACCCCTTTTTACTACTTTTCTTACTATTATTTTACCATATATCGAGTCATAAAAGCTGATAATTTAACATATTTTTGAGCACTTTTCTTTCACCCAATGGGTGAAAGCTGAATTTCGAAGGAATGCATATTTATCAAGGCTTTGATTATGCTTTTTGAAGTACTGACGTAGAATCTAGGTGAAAGATGGCTGGCGTTAATTCCCGCCAGACGGCGTGCAGACTGATGCGCAGAGTGGTTGTTTTGCCGCGCAGAGAGGGCGATGAGCTGTAATGCGGTCGCCCAGCCTGCCACATCGTCACACATCCGGCTGCTTTCGGCGGCTTCGATGGGGGAGGATAAGCGGCGGTCAAAAAACTGTTTGGCTTCCTGATGATTAAAGGCTAGTTGCTGACTGCCTATCTCCAGAAGCTGGTCGCGCACGCGCAGGTTGGCAATCCCCAACTGCGGTAAATTACGCGACAGTACCACCAGCGTGAGATTTTCAGGCTGATGACGCAGGAAGAAGCGCATGGACTCATGAATCACCGGATTAGTGATCAGATGGTAATCGTCGATGACCAGATACAGCGGGCGATGCCATTCCGCCAGCTCAATAAAGAGCTGCGCAAAAAGCGAAGTCAGACTGACATACTGCCGTTTTTGCACCATCACTTCGCTGGTGGTGCAATGACCGTTAGTGGCCTGCTGTACCGCGGCAATCAGATAGCTGGCAAAACGCTCCTGCTGGTTGTCGCCCTCATCCAGTGAGTACCAGCCGAGTTCACTTTTCCCGGCGGCCCATTGTGAAATGAGCGTAGTCTTCCCATAACCTGCAGGACTTGTGATCAGGGCCAGCCTGAAATTGTTCGCGCCGGAAAGTTTAGCCAACAGGCGCTCACGTACCACTGTATGGTCGAGACGAACCGGACGACTTAGTTTAGACGGAATCAACATAGTTAACACTTCACTGTGGAAAATGGGGGACTGCGATTTTTTTTGCGCTTCGTAATTAATAGATATAAGGTCGGCCAGATTAGGAACTTTTGCAAGGTATGTCCGGTAATGAACCGCCTTAATTTGCACTACATCACAAATTTATCTGATGGATAACCTCTACTGGATACGGTTGGCGGAGGGGATGCCGGGGTATTTACTTTTACTGAAGAGTCCTGACACTTTGTATAGGCTTACGATCCTCTCTGTGACAGGCGAAATTGTAACTTACCGTGATAAAATTTTTACCGACAAAGGGTAATCAAAAGGTGAGGATGTTATCGATATAAAAAAAGGTAATCTTATTCTCGTTATTATTAGCAGTTTCTATGACTGCTCCTACCAGAAACTACGATTATCAACAAGGGTTTCGCAAAGCTTAACATCAATCACATGATAATCATGAAGGTTGTCCTGTGGGCAGGAGTGGTAGGAAAGTGCCAGCAACAGAAATGGCACAATAAAGTTAGCAATAAAACCGATAATAAAGAATAAGGTGATAGCGGCGAGAACCCATCCTTCAAAAGGATCGGGAAGTGCCTTGTATTGCAAATCATCGGTAAATAAAACACGAACCATAGCAATCACAACATACATGACCAGAGGTATAGCTCCTATAAGTGCACAAGTTTGATTATAAGAAATAACGTCTCCCATCCTCATTAAAGATAAAAAATCCGTCATAACCAATCCAAAGAATAAGAAATCCAAAAAGCCAAAACAAAAAATAATAAAAAAAATAATTATGATTTGGAGTCGTAATTTTCGCATGCCTGTTTGCCTGTACATAAATGAGAGTTAAAAAAAACTACGATTATCAACAAGGGTTTCGCAAAGCTTAACATCAGTCACATGATAATCATGAAGGTTGTCCTGTGGGCAGGAGTGATATGACGATACCAGAAATAAAAGCAGGACAATAAAGTTTGCAATAAAGCCGATAGCAAAAAAGAGCGCGCCAGTGCCCAGCACCCAGACTTCAAAAGGATCAGGAAGGGCTTTGTATTGCAAATCATTGCTGAATAAAACCCGTACCATAGCAAAGGTTGTATACAACATTAACGGTATTCCACTTATTAGTAAGCACGTATGGTGATATGTGATTACATCACCCATTCTTATCAATGATAAAAAATCGGTCATAACAAAACCAAATATTTGTAAATCAAGAATGCCAAGGAGAAATATAATCAGCAAAAAATACATTAGCCGCATAAATAATTTCTTCATAAGTCCTCCTTAAAATGAGTCAAAGTAGGGAGAGTCGAATCCATAATCGTAATTTTTATGATGATGTATATAATCACGAAGCTTTTCTTTTAACGCATTTGATAGCCCCAATTTGTCATCAATTATGTTAAGTCCAATGTTGAGACCTATTCCTATGGCAACTATGAATCCAATTGCAACAATTATTGGTGCACTAATTAAAGTCAAAACTCCCGCGACCACCCCAATCACAACCCCCGACACTACCGCTTTAGCCATGTCCATTGAAATATCGACCAGAAAATCCACCATCTGATAATCTGATTTAAAAATCAATTCGATGGCTCGCCAGGCCAGAGAAAAATAGAGGCAATATCTGACACCACTGCTGATACTGTTGTAAAGCCCACGTTTACCGATGGCCATTTCCAGTATTTGCGGATGCCTGGCACCGTAGCGGGTCCCGTTAAGAATACGGCGTAACGCAGGGTATCCCGTAATTTTTATATAGGCTTTGCCGCCCACGTTGTACTCGATCGCTTTAATTTTTAATACAGTAAAGTTAAAAACCAATTCGTTAGCCGGGTTGTAATATGTTGTGAGCTTAGACAGACTGCGAAAGGCATCCAGTCCATCTTTCATATTCCCCGGCGCTGCGCGGTACGAAAAAAACTGATCAATTCCTCCCATTAAGTCATCCACGACTTGCTGTGCTTCTTCTATCGTCAACAGGAGGATATGGTGGTGTTGTGTGATGAATGATCCATCCATAAAAGCCATATCGCGCTGCACAGGGTTCATTGAACTCCAGTGGATGTCTGCTGAGCCGCGCAGCGGATCGCCATCGGGATGACGTGAAGTGTTCTCGTACAACGAAGAAGAGGGACGATGACGCATGCTATTTCCTTATATATGTTATTCAGACTCAGAAGAGCCGGTCGCTCCAAAAGCTAAAGGCGCTGGTGCTCGCCATACAGTGTTCCCAACTGATGGACTCATACGTAAAACAAACACGTTCCTGTGCTTCGTTTCCATGTTCAATAATATTATGTGGCACAATTATTTTGATGTTAGAAATATGAGCTTTGAATAGTTTAATTTTATAGTAGATCTCCTGTTGACCTCCTGGATTAACGCGATACAGGTCGAGTTCACACTCAAGTGTTTCGTTATCGTTGATGGCTTTGCTGAGTAACGGCGACGAACGGTCAACGGGCTTAATTATTTGCAATTCATGATGACAAACATTTTGTTGCCGTGATGTTTCATGTTCAAGTGCGTAAATCATTATCTGATCAATATGACGGGTTTGAGATTTATTACCTATTGAACTCCGGGAGCCGCACTGCGCTGATATATCTCCCTGAATCTCTCCTGTCAGCGTGAGCCAGGATAAATGGGACATATTATTTCCTTTTAATTTATTAGTGGTGATAATATATTAAAATACAATAAAATTAGTGTGCGCTTGTATTATTGTCATTTCAACTGGTTTTGTTTTTATATGGACTTGAAACCAGAGAGATTCTTCATATCCGCGTTATATCATTTCTTCCCTGATTCTGTGATTAGAGCCAGGTAAAATATAAAAATGGTTTAAAATAAGTGTATGACTGGGATCTGAACAGTCGGGTGCGGTACGCGAGAGTGGCACCGATCACACTTTTACGCTCATCCCCACTACTCCTCCCCGCCTAATCAAGAGTGGGATGAGGAAGGTCAACATTGAGCCTGGCAAACTAGCGATAACGTTGTTTTTTACCAAAGGACCCGGAATTCCTATGTCACAGCCAACCTTCAATCAAGAGCAATTTCAGGCAGCCCTGACACGTCAGTGGCAGCGTTTCGGTTTACTGTCAGCTCACGAGATGACGTCCCGTCAATGGTGGCACGCCGTCAGCGGCGCGCTGGCGGAACTTCTCAGTGCCCAACCTGTGGCGAAACCGGCGAAAAATCAGCGCCATGTGAACTACATCTCGATGGAGTTCCTGATTGGTCGTCTGACGGGGAATAATCTGCTTAACCTGGGCTGGTATCAGGCGGTGAGCGATGCGCTGAAAGCGTACGACGTCCAGCTGACCGATTTGCTGGAAGAAGAGATCGACCCGGCGCTGGGCAACGGAGGATTAGGGCGTCTTGCCGCCTGCTTCCTGGACTCAATGGCGACCGTGGGTCAATCTGCCACCGGTTATGGTCTGAACTATCAGTACGGCCTGTTCCGTCAATCCTTTGCCGACG
This sequence comes from Citrobacter sp. CFNIH10, assembly GCF_002934585.1. Taxonomy (NCBI): domain Bacteria; kingdom Pseudomonadati; phylum Pseudomonadota; class Gammaproteobacteria; order Enterobacterales; family Enterobacteriaceae; genus Citrobacter; species Citrobacter sp. CFNIH10. Next base: position 881,499 of record NZ_CP026216.1, on the reverse strand, counting down.
GCCAGCAAATGGAAGCGCCGGATGACTGGCATCGCGGCAGCTATCCGTGGTTCCGTCATAACGAGCAGCTTGATGTGCAGGTGGGTATTGGCGGTAAGGTGACAAAAGGCGGTCACTGGGAACCCGACTTTGTGATTACCGGGCAGGCGTGGGATCTGCCGGTGCTGGGCTACCGTAACGGCGTGGCGCAACCGCTGCGTCTGTGGCAGGCCACTCACGCTCATCCGTTTAACCTGACCAAATTTAATGACGGTGATTTTCTGCGTGCGGAACAGCAGGGGATTGACGCCGATAAACTGACCAAAGTGCTTTACCCGAACGATAACCACACGGCGGGTAAGAAGCTGCGTCTGATGCAGCAATACTTCCAGTGCGCCTGTTCAGTGGCAGACATTCTGCGTCGTCATCATCTGGCTGGCCGCAAACTGCATGAGCTGGCGGATTACGAAGTCATTCAACTGAACGATACCCATCCGACCATTGCGATTCCGGAACTGCTGCGCGTGCTGCTTGACGAGCATCAGATGAGCTGGGACGACGCCTGGGCGATCACCAGCAAAACCTTCGCTTATACCAACCATACCCTGATGCCAGAAGCGCTGGAGTGCTGGGATGAGAAGCTGGTGAAAGCGCTGCTGCCGCGTCATATGCAGATCATCAAAGAGATTAACGATCGCTTTAAGACGCTGGTCGATAAAACCTGGCCTGGCGACAAGCAGGTTTGGGCAAAGCTGGCGGTGGTTCACGACAAACAGGTGCGCATGGCGAACATGTGCGTCGTCAGCGGCTTTGCGGTCAACGGCGTTGCCGCACTGCACTCCGATCTGGTGGTGAAAGATCTGTTCCCGGAATATCACCAACTGTGGCCGAACAAGTTCCATAACGTGACCAACGGCATCACGCCGCGTCGCTGGATCAAACAGTGCAACCCGGAACTGGCTGCGCTGTTTGATAAAACGCTGAAGAAAGAGTGGGCGAACGATCTCGATCAGTTGATCAATCTTGAGAAGTACGCTGATGATGCTAAATTCCGCAAGACCTGGCGTGATATCAAGCAGGCCAATAAGGTACGTCTGGCTGAGTTTGTGAAAGTTCGTACTGGGATTGAGATTAACCCGCAGGCGATTTTCGATATTCAGATTAAGCGTCTGCACGAATACAAACGTCAGCACCTGAACCTGCTGCATATCCTGGCGTTGTATAAAGAGATTCGCGAAAACCCGCAGGCCGATCGCGTTCCGCGCGTCTTCCTGTTCGGCGCGAAGTCGGCTCCGGGTTACTACCTGGCGAAAAACATCATCTTTGCCATTAACAAGGTGGCGGAAACCATTAATAACGACCCGAACGTCGGCGACAAACTGAAAGTGGTGTTCCTGCCGGATTACTGCGTGTCAGCGGCAGAAATGCTGATTCCGGCGGCGGATATCTCCGAGCAGATCTCCACAGCGGGGAAAGAAGCTTCTGGCACCGGCAACATGAAGCTGGCGCTCAACGGCGCACTGACGGTCGGCACGCTGGACGGCGCGAACGTAGAAATCGCCGAGAAAGTGGGTGATGAGAATATTTTTATCTTTGGGCATACCGTGGAACAGGTGAAGGCGCTGAAAGCCAAAGGCTACGATCCGCTGAAATGGCGCAAAAAGGATAAAGTGCTCGATGCCGTGCTGAAAGAGCTGGAGAGCGGTAAGTTCAGCGCCGGCGATAAGCATGCCTTTGATCAGATGCTGCACAGCATAGGCAAACAGGGTGGCGATCCGTATCTGGTGATGGCGGACTTTGCGGCCTACGTTGAGGCGCAGAAACAGGTGGATGTGTTGTATCGTGACCAGGAGGCCTGGACGCGTGCGGCGATCCTGAACTCTGCACGCTGCGGTATGTTCAGCTCGGATCGCTCCATTCGCGATTATCAGACCCGAATCTGGCAGGCGAAACGCTAAGGAAGCGCGATGGATAGCAAACGTCTGGATAATGCCGCGCTGGCGGCGGGGATCAGTCCCAATTATATCAATGCCCACGGCAAGCCGCAGTCAATTGGTGCCGAAACCAAGCGACGTTTGTTGGATGCTATGCACCGTACCGCTGCCGCCGCAAAGGTAGCGGTGACGGCGGTGCCGAATGTGATGGTCTACACCGCAGGCAAAAAGATGTCGCTGGCGGTAGAGGGACACGGTGAATTCAACTGGCTGTTGACCACCGAAGAGGGTGTGCAGTTTAAGGGGCACGCCACCGGCGGGAAATCCTTTACTCTGCCGACAAAGCTGCCGCTGGGTTATCACACGTTGACCCTGACGCAGGATGAACAGCGACACCATTGCCGCATCATCGTGGCGCCAAAACGCTGCTACGAGCCGCAGGCGCTGCTGACCGGGCAGAAACTCTGGGGTGCCTGCGTACAGCTCTATACGCTGCGTTCAGAGCACAACTGGGGAATCGGTGATTTCGGCGATCTGAAGTTAATGCTGGTGGATGTGGCAAAACGCGGGGGGGCGTTTATCGGCCTCAATCCGATCCACGCGCTCTATCCGGCAAACCCGGAGAGCGCCAGCCCGTACAGCCCGTCTTCACGTCGCTGGCTGAACGTCATTTACATTGATGTGAACGCTGTCGATGATTTTCGCCTGAGTCAAGAAGCGCAGGCCTGGTGGCAGATGCCCGATACGCAGAAAATACTGCAACAGGCGCGGGATGCCCAATGGGTGGATTACTCGGCAGTCACCACGCTGAAGATGACCGCGCTGCGCATGGCATGGAAAGGGTTTGCCACGCGCGACGATGAACAGATGGCGGCATTCCGGGCGTTCGTGGCTCAGGAAGGCGACAGCCTGTACTGGCAGGCGGCGTTTGATGCGCTGCATGCCTGGCAGGTGAAAGAGGATGAACTGCGCTGGGGTTGGCCTGCCTGGCCGGAAGCGTATCAGTCTGTTGATTCGCCGGAGGTGGAAAAATTCTGTCACGAACATCGTGATGAAGTGGATTTTTATCTCTGGTTACAGTGGCTGGCGTACATTCAGTTTGCCGCCTGCTGGGAAACCAGTCAGGGCTTTAAGATGCCAATTGGCCTGTATCGCGATCTGGCGGTGGGCGTGGCGGAAGGTGGGGCGGAAACCTGGTGCGATCGCGAGCTGTATTGCCTGAAAGCCTCTGTTGGCGCGCCGCCGGATATCCTCGGTCCGCTTGGACAGAACTGGGGCCTGCCGCCGATGGATCCGCATATCATTACGGCGCGTGCCTACGAGCCGTTTATCGAACTCCTGCGGGCGAATATGCAAAACTGCGGCGCGCTGCGCATCGATCATGTCATGTCGATGCTGCGGTTGTGGTGGATCCCCTACGGTGAAACCGCCGACCACGGCGCCTATGTTCACTATCCGGTCGACGACCTGTTGTCGATTCTGGCGCTGGAAAGTCAGCGTCATCATTGCATGGTGATTGGTGAAGACCTGGGTACCGTTCCGGTGGAGATTGTTGGCAAACTGCGAACCAGCGGCGTGTACTCTTACAAAGTGCTCTATTTCGAGAACGACCATGAGAAGAACTACCGTGCGCCGAAAGCGTATCCGGAACAATCAATGGCTGTCGCGACGACGCATGATCTTCCTACGCTCAAAGGTTATTGGGACAGCGGTGATTTGACGCTGGGCAAAGCGCTGGGACTGTATCCTGATGAAGTGGTGCTGCGCGGACTGTATCAGGACCGTGAGCGGGCGAAACAAGGGCTATTAGATGCGCTGCACAAGTACGGTTGCCTGCCAAAACGTGCCGGGCGTAAGGCTTCGCTGATGGCGATGACGCCGATGCTCAATCGGGGGATGCAGCGTTATATCGCCGACAGTAACAGTGCGTTATTAGGGTTGCAGCCGGAAGACTGGCTGGATATGGCGGAACCGGTCAACATTCCGGGGACCAGTTCAGAGTACAAAAACTGGCGTCGTAAGCTCTCCGTGACTCTTGAAGCGATGTTTGCCGATGAACGGGTGAACAAGCTGATTAAGGATCTGGATAAACGGCGAAAAGCGGCAGCGAAGAAGACGTGAAAAAAAGAACCCGCCAACTGGCGGGTTCTTTTTAGCGTTAAACCACCGTTCCCAGCAGCAGACAGCCAATCAGTCCGCAGACAGAGATAATGGTTTCCAGCATCGACCAGGACTTGATAGTCTCGCCGATGGTCAGGTTAAAGTACTCTTTGAACAGCCAGAAGCCAGGGTCGTTTACGTGAGAGAAGATAACGCTACCGGAACCGACAGCGATAACCATCAGCTCAGGGCTGACGCCGGTGGTTGCGATCAGCGGTGCGACAATTCCACCCGCCGTAATTGCGGCAACGGTAGCAGAACCCAGCGCGATACGCAGAACGGCGGCGATAGACCATGCCATCAGCAGCGGAGAGATATTGGTTTCGTGCATCATGGACGCAATGTATTTGTCCACGCCGCTGTCGACCAGCACCTGCTTGAACGCACCGCCACCGCCGATGATCAACAGCATCATTGCGATAATTTTGATGGAAGAGGTCAGCGTATCGTTAATCTGATCCATTGAACGGCCACGGTTCAGACCGAAGGTGAACAGGGCGATCAGGACTGCAATCAGGGTTGCCATCACCGGGTCACCAAAGAACTCGGCAACAGGCAGGAACGCATGGCCTTTCGGCAGGATCATCTCTGCAATAGCGCGCATTGCCATCAGTACCACCGGAACCAATGAGGTCCAGACGCTGACGCCAAAGCTCGGCATCTCTTCTTCCGTGAAGGTTTTCGCGCTGTACAGACCTTCCGGGATCGGCTTATCGATGCCTTTCAGGCAGCGAGCGAAGACCGGACCCGCCAGAATGACGGTCGGGATTGCCAGGATCGTACCAAACAGCAGGGTTTTACCCATGTCGGCATGGAAAATGGTCGCGATAGCGGTCGGGCCTGGGTGCGGCGGCAGGAAGCCGTGCGTGACGGAGAGCGCCGCAGCCATCGGAACACCGACATACAGCAGCGGGATGTTAGCCGCGGCGGCAATAGTGAACACCAGCGGCAACATCAGCACAAAGCCCACTTCGTAGAACAGGGCAAAACCGACGGTGAAACCGGTTAATACCACGGCCCACTGAATGTGTTTCTTACCAAATTTCGCAATAAGCGTGGTGGCGATACGTTGCGCACCCCCGCAGTCTGCCAGCATTTTGCCGAGCATGGCACCAAAGCCCATAATCAGGGCAAGACTTCCCAGGGTGCCGCCGACACCCGCTTTGATGGAGCCAATGACTTTATCGAGCGGCATTCCTTGCATCAATCCAACCGCAAGCGCCACCAGGACGAGAGCGATGAAACCGTTCATTTTGAAGCGGATCATCAGGAGTAATAACAAAATTACACCGATAGCAACGATGACTAATGGCATGATTTACCTGGCCTTTCAATTTGTTATGGGTAACGTCAATGTTTTGACGACAAACTACGTTTGTCCCAACCGGGAACAGAGACGTAACGGCACCTCGACGGATTACCCTTAAAACTATCTAGTTTAGTCGGATGTGATGTGTGTGTTTGGTGCCCATATGAATGATACGGGTAACATAGGGTGATTGAGAATCACCCCGGCAGGCAAAATTTAAATTATGCGAGGCAGGTCAAATTATCGAAGAGGATATTGCTGAAGTCGCAAAGAGGGGCGCTATGCCCGATAAGCGTTAGCGCCATCGGGCATACGCGAGCAGCGAACTTAGTAGTAGGAGTGTTCGCCGCGCTGGTGTTCGGTCAGGTCGCGAACGCCTTTCAGTTCCGGGAACTCGTTCAGCAGCTGCTTCTCGATCCCTTCTTTCAGGGTCACATCGACCATGGAGCAGCCGTTACAGCCGCCACCAAACTGCAGAATGGCGTAGCCTTCGTCGGTGATCTCCATCAGAGAGACACGACCACCGTGGCCGGCAAGCTGCGGGTTGATTTGCGACTGGAGCATATATTCCACGCGTTCCATCAGCGGCGCATCGTCAGCCACTTTACGCATTTTCGCGTTCGGCGCTTTTAGCGTCAGTTGGGAACCCAGTTGATCGGTCACGAAATCGATCTCAGCGTCTTCCAGATAGGGCGCGCTCAGCTCATCAACATAAGCGGTCAGCAGGTCAAATTTCAGGGCGGTGTCGGTTGCTTCCACGGCGTCCGGCGGACAATAAGAAACGCCACATTCAGCGTTAGGCGTACCGGGATTAATCACAAATACACGGATTTGTGTCCCTTCTTCCTGATTTGCCAGCAGTTTGGCAAAGTGCGCTTGTGCAGCATCGGAAATACGGATCATAGTAATGGCCTAATAGTTGACTATTTTAGTTGGTTATAATACGCCCATCATCGAGGCTCTACAAGGTTCGACACAGGCACCATACCTGGACAGTCGCCGCGCCGTTGCGTAAAAGCAGCTGTGCGATCTCCGCGACGGTACTCCCGGTCGTGATGACATCATCCACAACAACCATATGGAGTCCCTTCACCGGCAATTCAAGGCGAAAGGCATTTTTCAGGTTGCGCTTGCGCAATCTGGCACTGAGATGGTGCTGAGTGGCGGTAGGGCGAATGCGCGTAACGCTTCGACAGTCCCAGGGACAACGCAGCCAGCGAGACAGCGACTGGCACAACAGATCGCTCTGATTAAACCCCCTGCGCCAGTGGCGGCGCTGCCATAGAGGAACGCTAATCAGCCTGTCCGGCAGGGTCAGCCCGGTCTGACGACGCGCCTGCAATACCTCCAGCAGCAAAACGCGCGACAGCGCGGGGGCGATGTCGCTGCGCCGGGAAAACTTAAGTTGATGAATGAGCGTGCTGAGCGGCGGGGCATAATCGCTGACGGTAATCAGTCGCTGCCAGGGCGGCGGTTTTTGCAGGCAGCGCCCGCAGGCCATTGTGGGATGCGCGGAGGGGAGTCCACATCGTGGACAGAGCGAGACGTGCCGACGCGCAGCGCGTTCGCAGACAGAACAGATCCCCCAACGACTCAGCGCCAGCGGCATTCGGCATAGCCAGCATAATCCCGGTACTGTTAGCATAGATTCATCCTTGTTGGCGAAAAGAGAACAGTAACTGATGAATGACATCTGGTGGCAGACCCGTGGAGAGGGAAATTGTCATCTTGTGCTGCTGCACGGATGGGGACTTAACGCCGAAGTGTGGCATTGCATTAGCGAGGAACTGAGCTCGCATTTTACGCTGCATCTGGTCGATTTACCGGGCTTTGGCCGCAGCCAGGGTTTTGGGGCCATGACGCTTGAGGAAATGGCGGAGCGCGTCCTGGAACTGGCGCCAGAGAGCGCTATCTGGCTCGGCTGGAGTCTTGGCGGGTTAGTGGCGAGCCAGGTGGCATTAACTCATCCCGAGCGCGTTCAGGCGCTGGTGACGGTGGCGTCATCGCCCTGTTTCAGCGCACGTGAAAATTGGCCGGGGATTAAGCCGGAAGTCCTGGCGGGGTTCCAGCAGCAACTGAGTGAAGACTTCCAGCGGACGGTAGAGCGCTTTCTGGCATTGCAAACGATGGGAACGGAAACGGCGCGTCAGGATGCACGCGCATTGAAAAAGACCGTGCTGGCGCTGCCGATGCCGCCGGTAGATGTGCTTAACGGAGGGCTGGAGATCCTGAAAACGGTTGATCTGCGCGAGTCACTGACATCGTTAACGGTACCGTTCCTGCGTTTGTACGGCTATCTTGACGGGTTGGTTCCCCGCAAGGTGGTGCCACTGCTTGATGCACTATGGCCAGCGAGCGAATCGTTTATCTTTGCCAGGGCAGCGCATGCCCCGTTTATTTCGCATCCTGATGAATTCTGTCAGACGCTGGTGGCGCTAAAGCAAAGACTGTAACGCGAAGAAAAATGCCCGGAAAGTGTCTTACTTACCGGGCCGGAGATTAATGGTTCCGCGCGATGCCGCATAATCTCGTCATCAGGAACGACGGTAACCACCAGTGGCAACGACGCACCATACAAACGCCGTGCTGCTTGCGGACTCTCCGTAATACCTTAACGCAGCGCCCACCATTCACGCAGGCAGGCTTTGCCTTCCGGGCAACTTTTGCAGCTTCCGGAGAGACAGCCGTCAGGTTCTTCCTGAATCCGCATAGCTTTACCCATCATTTCCAGTTGACTGAGCATGGCGTCGATCATCGGCTGCGGCGTTTGCAATGTATGGCTGATTTGCGCTGCCTCCATGCGCCCCCGCAAGGCCAATAAATCGCGAACCTGAATGAGCGAAACCATCGTGACACCTTAGTGACAATCGCCGGTGGTTGTACTGGCGCAGCAATCGCTGGCTTTTTTCCGCGTGGCCAGCAGATTGACATCCACCCGGCTACGCGCCCGGCGCAGCAGTCCCAGTACCACAACGTTAAACAGGATCACGGCCAGGATACAAACCAGACTGTAGCGCGGATGCTCACTGTAGCTGGCGACCTGGTAGAACAGGGTTGACAGCGAGTAGGCGATGTTCAGCCCCCAGAGAATGGAGAAGCCCATCCAGCCGCGGCTCGATTCACGGGCAATTGCCCCCATTACCGAGATGCAGGGAACGTACAGCAGGACGAAAATCAGGTAGCTGTAGGCTGCCGCCGCGCTGCCAAATTTCGCATCCATGACGCCCATTGCGCCAGTCGCCATTTCTCCGTCGCCTTTGCTGGCTTCAATAGGGTTCGCCAGTACGCTCAGGCTGAAAGTGTCTTTCAGGCTCTGCCAGGTTTCATCCAGCGCGCTCAGCAGCTCATCGCCAAGATTAAATTCAGCCGGATTAAATTCCTCATCCTGAATGTTTTCTGCGGTATAGAGCGTATTGAGTGTACCGACTACCACTTCTTTCGCCATCGCACCCGTGAACAACCCAACCGTTGCCTGCCAGTTGTCTTCATGAACACCAATCGGTTTAAAGATGGGAGTGATGACGCGACTGACGGAGGCCAGCGCCGAATCGTTGATATTATCGACAATCTTGCCGCTGAGTGAAAAGCTGTTAAACGCGCTCAGGAAGATGCTGACAATGACGATCACTTTACCGGCGCGCAGCACAAACCCTTTCAGGCGCTGCCAGGTCTGGATAATCAGGCTCTTGATATGCGGGACGTGATAAACCGGAAGCTCCATAACAAACGGAGACGCTTCGCCACGCATGATGGTGTGTTTGAGCATCAGGCCAGTCAGTACCGCCATCACAATGCCCAGCACATACAGGGAGAACACCGCCAGCGCGCCGTTCTGCCCGAAGAAGGCCGCCGCAAACACGGCGAAAATCGCCAGTCGTGCCCCACAGGACATGAACGGTGCCATCATGATAGTCATCAGGCGCTCACGTGGTGCATCCAGGGTGCGGGCCCCCATCACCGATGGCACGTTGCAGCCAAAGCCGACAATCAGCGGGACGAATGATTTGCCCGGCAGTCCCAGCGCCTGCATCAGACGGTCCATCACAAACGCTGCGCGCGCCATGTAACCGGAGTCTTCGAGGAACGAGAGGAACAGGTACATCATGCCGATCTGCGGAACCAGCGGCAGAACGGTGTTAATCCCACCGCCCAGCCCTTGGGCGAGGAAAATGGTCAGCCAGTCCGGGAAGTGAAGGGTATAACCGATCCACTGGATACCGTGAATAAAAATCGCCACAGAGCCAGCATCAAAAATCGGGGCCAGCGCGCCGCCAATGTTAATGGCAAGCAGGAACATCAGGTACATCACAAACAGGAAGATCGGCAGACCGAGAAAACGGTTGAGGATGATTTTATCCACCGCCGTTGTAAAGCGGCTGGGCTCTGCTGTTAAAGTGTTGCTCACCACGTCGCAGATCGCCGCAATGCACTGGTAACGCGCATCGGCGATATGCAGTGCCGGGTCGTCCATCTCGTCGCTCAGATGCGCCAGCGAAATATCCAGTTGCGCAGCAGCGTCACCGGCGTATGCCCGGCTGTAGATATCCCCTTCCAGCATTTGCAGGCCGAGCCAGCGGCGCTGTTGTACCGGCATTTCTTTAGCCATGGCGCTTGCCAGTTTATCGGCCTCACGCAGCAGCGGCTGGGCGTAATGCACCAGTTCAACGTTTTCGTTCTTGCTGTGGCGGTCAATCGCCAGCTTCAGCGCTTCGATACCGCGTCCACGGGTAGAAACCAGCGGGACGACCGGGCAGCCAAGGCGGGTTGAAAGGGCATCGATATCAATGCGGATTTTCTGTTTTTCCGCAATGTCGAGCATGTTGAGTGCAACAATGCAGGGAATGCCCAGCTCAAGCAGTTGCAGCGTCAGATAGAGGTTACGCTCAAGATTTGAGGCATCTACCACGTTAATTAACAGGTCGGCGTCGCCGCTCAGAATGTAGTGGCAGGCAATCTGCTCATCCAGAGAGGTTTGCGAAGAGATGGTAGTGAGCGAATACGTGCCGGGCAGATCGACCAGCGTGACCTGATGATCCGTGGTCGTGAATTGCCCCTCTTTACGTTCCACGGTGACCCCAGCCCAGTTGCCTACGCGCTGGCGCGCACCGGTCAGTTGGTTAAACAGGGTTGTCTTGCCGGAATTTGGATTACCAATTAAGCCAATGGTTAATTTTTTCATCGTTATAGACTCACTGTATTAACAGGAAACCGCTTCCACTTCTAATAATGCCAGGTCTTTTTTACGCAATACCAGGCTAACGCGACGCGTTTCAATATGGACAGGATCGCCTAAGGGGGCGACGCGCACCACGTTAAATGAGGAACCCGGGAGCATGCCGAGGGAAAGCAGTTTCTGACGGTATGCAGGACTTATTTCTCGGGAAAAACCAGTGATTTTCCACGCAGTATCTGGAGCAAATTGCATAAGAACCTACTTGTTTCTCGCTAACTGGATGTTTACCTCATGGGGCAAAGGGGCGCGGCATGAGACCAGATGATTAGCCAACGAAGGAAAGAGTAAATAATCAACAATGCAATGATAATGAGAATGGTTTTTATCTTCAACCGATTAAATGTGACGGAATGTAGGTTTGAATAATAATCTGCGTCATTTTTGATATGGCTCAAAAATAATAACCAGCAGGTGAAATGATTTGAATTCTTAATAAATTAACGTTGTTAATGTTTAATTAAGGTTTCATCTGTTAATGGCGTGATAAATATAACGCGATGGAGAAGGTGGATGCGGTAAAGGGCCGGACAGGGCGGTTCCGCCGCCATCCGGCACTCGATCTAAACTTAACGTTTTTTACCCATTGCTGCCGCCAGCGCATCCATCATCGCGCTGTTACCGGCGGGCTGCGCTTCACGAGTACGTGGTTTTGCCGCTTTCGCTGCCGGACGATCATTGCCGCCGCCGCGACGGGCATTGGTTTCACCCGGCTGTTCGTCCAGACGCATCGTCAGGGCAATACGCTTACGTTGCAGGTCAACTTCCAGTACTTTCACCTTCACGATGTCGCCCGCTTTCACCACGGTGTGGGGATCGTCAACAAACTTGTTCGACAGCGATGAGATGTGAACCAGTCCATCCTGGTGAACGCCGATATCCACAAACGCACCAAAGTTGGTGACGTTGGTGACGGCACCCTCGAGAACCATCCCCGGCTGCAAATCGTTCATGGTTTCAACGCCATCGGCAAACTGCGCGGTTTTGAATTCCGGACGCGGATCGCGACCCGGTTTCTCCAGCTCTTTGATGATGTCACTGACGGTCGGGACACCGAACTTGTCGTCGATGAAATCGACGGCTTTCAGATTGCGCAGTTCGCTGCTGTTGCCCATCAGATCTTTCAGCGCCTGTTGGGTTGCCGCCAGAATACGTTCCACGACCGGATAGGCTTCCGGGTGAACGGTGGAAGCATCCAGCGGGTTATCACCGTGGTTAATACGCAGGAAGCCTGCGCACTGTTCGAAGGCTTTCGGTCCCAGTCGGCTGACTTTCAGCAGTTGCTGACGATTCTGGAACTGCCCGTTCTCGTCGCGCCAGGCCACGATATTCTGCGCCATCATTCGGGTCAGACCGGCTACACGGGTTAACAGCGGAACCGATGCCGTATTCAAATCAACGCCGACGGCGTTCACACAGTCTTCCACTACCGCGTCCAGCTTACGGGCTAACTGTGTCTGGCTGACGTCATGCTGATACTGACCGACGCCGATCGATTTCGGATCGATTTTCACCAGCTCAGCGAGCGGATCCTGCAGACGGCGCGCAATAGAGACCGCGCCGCGCAGCGAGACGTCGAGATCCGGGAACTCCTGGGCTGCCAGTTCTGACGCGGAATAGACTGACGCCCCGGCTTCGCTGACGATCACTTTCTGCGCCGTCACTTTCGGGAACTGTTTCTGTACATCGAGGAAGAAGCGTTCGGTTTCACGCGAGGCGGTGCCGTTACCAATCGCCACCAGTTCCACATTGTACTTTTCACACAGCGCAGCCATTACCATGGCGGCTTTCGCCGCCTGACCGGTGTGAGGATAGATGGTATCGGTGGCGACCAGCTTACCAGTGCCATCCACCACGGCGACTTTAACCCCGGTACGCAGACCCGGATCGAGGCCCATAGTGGCACGCAGACCCGCTGGTGCCGCCATCAACAGGTCGTGCAGGTTGCGGGCGAATACGTTGATTGCTTCGTCCTCCGCGCGCTCGCGGACAGTCCCCATCAGCTCGGTCTCGAGGTGCATAAGCACCTTGATACGCCACGTCCAGCTCACCACGCCTTTGCGCCAGCTGTCTGCCGGTGCGTTGTTCAGACGCAGGCCGAGGTGATCCATAATGATCTGCTCGCAGTAGCTCTCTTTCGGCGGCTCATCGAACTGCGGATCGGCATTCAGCGAAAGCTGCAACACGCCTTCATTACGACCGCGGAACATTGCCAGCGCACGGTGAGAAGGCACGGAGGCGATCGGCTCGTGATGATCGAAATAGTCGCGGAATTTTGCGCCTTCCTCTTCTTTGCCGCTGACTACGCTGGCAACCAGATGGGCATTTTTCCACAGATAGTCACGTACCTTCGCCAGCAGCGCGGCGTCTTCGGCAAAGCGTTCCATCAGGATATAGCGTGCGCCATCAAGCGCGGCTTTGCTGTCGGCAACCCCTTTCTCTGCATCGATATATTTTGCCGCTTCGGTGTCCGGATCGTGTGACGGGTCGTTCCACAACAGGTCGGCCAGCGGTTCCAGACCGGCTTCAATCGCTATCTGTCCACGGGTGCGGCGTTTGGGTTTATACGGGAGGTAAAGATCTTCGAGTTCGGTCTTACTTAACGTGCCGTTGATGGCAGTCGCCAGATCATCGGTCAGTTTGCCTTGCTCGGAAATGGACTTGAGAATGGCCTGACGGCGCTCTTCCAGTTCGCGCAAATAGCCCAGTCGGGTCTCCAGATTACGCAGTTGCGTATCATCCAGGCCGCCGGTGATTTCCTTACGGTAACGTGCGATAAACGGCACGGTGTTCCCTTCGTCAAGCAGGCGAACGGCAGCGGTGACCTGGTCGGCCCGGGCCTGAATTTCACCCGCAATAATGCGGCAGAAAGAATCATTCATCATGGATTGGCTTCATCTACTGAGTAAAAAATCAGGGAACAGTTATACGGATTGATGGGCAAAAACGCCAGCCATAGCGCGGGGCTTCGGATTGTTCCTGCTCATTTTACGTATTCGATCGCATTCACGTACCAGCTTGCTTCCCCACCAGGCGTGTTGACCACCGCGAGATCGCCGACCTCTTTTTTCAGCAGCGCGCGCGCCATCGGCGAGTCGATGGAGATATAATCTTTGCGGCCAAAAATTTCATCGTAGCCGACAATCCGAAAGCGACGGGTATCGCCATCGTCATTCTCAATTTCTACCCATGCGCCGAAAAACACTTTGCCTTCCTGCTGCGGGGAGTAATCGACGATCTTCAAATTCTCCATGCATTTAGTCAGGTAACGGACGCGTCGGTCGATCTCACGCAGGCGCTTTTTATTATACTGGTAGTCGGCATTCTCACTGCGGTCACCCAGACTCGCCGCCCAGGTCACCTTTTTTGTGACTTCCGGGCGTTCTTCACGCCAGAGGTAATTAAGCTCACTTTTGAGTTTTTCGTACCCTTCCCGGGTGATCAGAGGCGTTTTCATCTTATTGATTACCTTTAAGTCTGTGACGAAGCGCACAATTCGTATTACGTCACCCTGATAACAGAATAAATAATGTGCTGCGCGTTTCATTGTATACTTAAGCTGCTGTTAAATATGCTTTGTAACAATTTAGCCTGGAATTCATACCAGAATTCGCTGGTGACGAACGTAAGCTTTTTTAAGAATACATACCTTCAATTGTTGCGAACCTTTGGGAGTACAAACAATGCAAGAGAACTATAAAATTCTGGTGGTCGATGACGACATGCGCCTGCGCGCGCTGCTGGAGCGTTATCTGACCGAACAGGGCTTCCAGGTTCGAAGCGTCGCTAACGCCGAGCAAATGGATCGCCTGCTAACCCGCGAATCTTTCCACCTTATGGTACTGGATCTGATGCTGCCGGGTGAAGATGGCCTGTCTATTTGCCGCCGTCTGCGCAGCCAGAGTAACCCGATGCCGATCATCATGGTCACGGCGAAAGGGGAAGAAGTTGACCGTATTGTCGGGCTGGAAATCGGCGCCGATGACTATATCCCGAAACCGTTTAACCCACGCGAACTGCTGGCGCGTATTCGGGCGGTGCTGCGTCGTCAGGCGAACGAACTGCCGGGTGCGCCTTCTCAGGAAGAGGCGGTCATCGCTTTTGGTAAGTTCAAATTAAACCTGGGCACTCGCGAAATGTTCCGTGAAGACGAGCCGATGCCGCTCACTAGTGGTGAATTTGCGGTACTGAAAGCGCTGGTGAGCCACCCGCGCGAGCCGCTGTCCCGTGACAAACTGATGAACCTGGCGCGTGGTCGTGAGTATTCCGCAATGGAGCGTTCCATCGACGTACAGATTTCTCGTTTGCGCCGCATGGTGGAAGAAGATCCCGCTCATCCGCGTTATATCCAGACCGTGTGGGGCCTGGGTTACGTTTTTGTACCGGACGGTTCTAAAGCATGAGGCGAATGCGCTTCTCGCCACGAAGTTCATTCGCCCGCACGCTGCTGCTCATCGTCACCCTGCTGTTTGTCAGTCTGGTGACGACCTATCTGGTGGTGCTGAACTTTGCGATTCTGCCGAGTCTCCAGCAGTTTAATAAGGTCCTGGCCTACGAAGTGCGTATGCTGATGACCGATAAACTGCAACTGGAGGACGGCACGCAACTGGTGGTGCCTCCCGCTTTTCGCCGGGAAATTTACCGTGAGCTGGGGATTTCTCTTTATTCCAACGAAGCCGCCGAAGAGGCTGGACTGCGTTGGGCGCAACACTATGAATTTTTAAGCCATCAGATGGCGCAGCAGCTGGGCGGGCCGACGGAAGTGCGCGTTGAGGTCAACAAAAGCTCGCCGGTTGTCTGGCTGAAAACCTGGCTGTCCCCCAATATCTGGGTGCGCGTTCCGTTAACGGAAATTCATCAGGGCGATTTCTCCCCGCTGTTTCGCTATACGCTGGCCATCATGTTGTTGGCGATAGGAGGGGCGTGGCTGTTTATTCGTATACAAAACCGACCCCTTGTGGATCTCGAACATGCCGCGCTGCAGGTAGGGAAAGGCATTATTCCACCGCCGCTGCGTGAGTACGGCGCCTCTGAGGTCCGCTCGGTGACCCGCGCCTTCAACCATATGGCAGCCGGGGTGAAGCAGCTCGCGGATGACCGAACGCTGCTGATGGCGGGGGTCAGTCACGATCTCCGCACCCCGCTGACGCGTATTCGTCTGGCGACAGAGATGATGGGCGAGCAGGATGGTTATCTGGCGGAGTCCATCAATAAAGATATCGAAGAGTGCAACGCGATCATTGAACAGTTCATCGACTACCTGCGCACCGGGCAGGAGATGCCGATGGAGATGGCCGATCTCAACGCCGTGCTGGGCGAAGTGGTGGCGGCAGAAAGTGGCTATGAGCGCGAAATTGAGACGGCGCTTCAGCCGGGTAGCATTCAGGTGAAGATGCACCCGCTGTCTATCAAGCGTGCAGTCGCCAACATGGTGGTGAACGCTGCGCGTTATGGCAACGGATGGATCAAAGTCAGCAGCGGGACTGAACCGCATCGTGCCTGGTTCCAGGTGGAAGATGATGGCCCCGGCATTAAGCCTGAGCAGCGTAAACACCTGTTCCAGCCGTTTGTCCGTGGCGACAGTGCGCGTAGCACCAGCGGAACCGGTCTGGGACTGGCGATTGTGCAGCGTATCGTGGACAACCATAACGGGCTGCTGGAGATCGGCACCAGCGAGCGGGGCGGGCTCTCTATCCGCGCCTGGCTACCGGTTCCTGTGGTCCGCGTCCAGGGGACGACTAAAGAGGCGTAAAAAAAGGGAGGCGAAATGCCTCCCTTGTTATTTTTACTTTATCCGGACTGACTTACAGCTTCGGCCCGGCACTGACCAATGCTTCGCCTGCTGGCGTATCGGTGTATTTCTCGAAGTTCTCGATGAACAGTTTCGCCAGCGCAGTGGCTTTTTCCTGCCACTGTTCCGGAGACCCGTAGGTATTACGCGGGTCGAGAATACGGGTATCCACGCCTGGAAGTTCGGTCGGGATCGCCAGATCAAACATCGGCAGGTTGAAGGTTTCTGCATCGTCCAGAGAACCGTTCAGGATGGCGTCGATAATGGCGCGGGTATCTTTGATGGAGATACGTTTGCCCGTACCGTTCCAGCCAGTGTTGACCAGGTATGCCTGCGCACCTGAGGCCTGCATGCGTTTCACCAGCACTTCAGCATACTGCGTCGGATGCAGCGACAGGAATGCCGCGCCGAAGCAGGCGGAGAAGGTTGGCGTCGGCTCGGTGACACCGCGTTCCGTACCCGCCAGTTTAGCCGTGAAGCCAGACAGGAAGTGGTACTGCGTCTGGTTGGCGGTCAGGCGAGAAACCGGTGGCAGCACGCCAAAAGCATCAGCGGTCAGGAAGATCACCTTCGTGGCATGGCCGGCTTTGGAAACCGGTTTAACGATATTTTCGATGTGGTAGATAGGATAGGAAACGCGGGTATTCTCGGTTTTCGAGCCGTCGTCAAAATCGATAGTCCCATCGTCGCGCACGGTGACGTTTTCTAACAGCGCATCACGGCGGATAGCGTTGTAGATTTCCGGTTCCGCTTCTTTCGACAGCTTGATCGTTTTTGCGTAGCAACCGCCTTCAAAGTTGAACACGCCATCGTCATCCCAGCCGTGCTCGTCATCGCCGATCAGACGGCGTTTCGGGTCGGTGGAGAGGGTGGTTTTCCCGGTGCCGGAAAGACCGAAGAACACCGCAACGTCGCCTTTCTCGCCCACGTTGGCGGAACAGTGCATGGAGGCAATGCCTTTCAGCGGCAGCAGATAGTTCATCACCGAGAACATACCTTTCTTCATTTCGCCGCCGTACCAGGTACCACCAATCAGCTGGATACGTTCGGTCAGGTTGAAGGCGACAAAGTTTTCGGAGTTCAGACCCTGCTCTTTCCACTGTGGGTTTGTGCACTTCGCGCCGTTCATCACGATAAAGTCAGGCTCAAAGCCTTCCAGTTCGTCATCGCTTGGGCGGATGAACATGTTCTTCACGAAATGCGCCTGCCACGCCACTTCGGTAATGAAGCGGACAGAGAGACGAGTATCGGCGTTTGCGCCACAGAAAGCATCAACGATAAACAGACGTTTACCGGAAAGTTGTTTAGTGACTAATCCTTTCAGGTGCTGCCAGGTTTCCTGGGACAGCGGTTTGTTGTCGTTCTTGCCTTTTCCTTTGTCGGACCACCACAGCGTGTCACGCGTGGTGTCATCACGAACAATGTACTTATCCTTCGGCGAACGTCCGGTGAAAATACCGGTATCAACTGCAACGGCACCCAGGTTCGTCAACACACCACGCTCATAACCTTCCAGGCTTGGGTCTAGCTCTTCCTGATAAAGGGTTTCATAGCTGGGGTTGTAGACGATATCCTGAACGTCGCTGATACCATAAGCCTTGAGATCTTGCGGGGTTAATCGTTTCACGCGCATATCACTGCTCCTTAGCCAATATGTATTACCTGGAATAGTAAGGTTTTTTTGGGGGTGTTAACCGCGACAAGGCTCATAGATTTACTTATCTGGACAAAATCACGATTGACTGAAAACGCTGTGACTCCAGTCACGAAGCGGGGCTTATTATGGCAGGAATGACTTTTTAGTTGTGGAAAATGTTCCTAAAAGGTTAAGGATTAGTATTTTTCACGGGAATGTTGTGAGTGTAATCGCATTCATGCGGGAAATTAACAAACCACTTACATACAAAATATCGATTCACCACGAAAGAAAATTTTAGCAAAAAGTGCGGAATTTAGTGCGGACGGTCGGAGACGCATCGCGTCATCCGACCGGTTCAGGATATCGATCAGTGAACCTGCGGATCGGCAGGGGAGGCGTTATTACGGATCTCGGCAATATCCATGGCATTGAACAGGTAGTGGCTCCCGCAATAGTCGCAATGCATATCGATTTCGCCTTCTTCCGCCAGAATGCTATCCACCTCTTCGTCCGGCAGCGTTTTCAGTGCGCCAGCACAGCGTTCGCGCGAGCAGGTGCATTTGAACTCAACGTCCTGCGGATCGTAAAGGGTGACCTCTTCTTCGTGATACAGACGCCACAGCACTTCATTGGCTGGCAGGGTCAGTAGCTCTTCCGCCTTGATAGTTTCGGTCAGCGTGGCCAGATGGTTGAAGTCATCCGCTTGCGCATCCTGGGCTGGCATCACCTGCAACAGCATTCCGCCGGCAGCGGCTTTCCCGTCAACATCACCGGTACGAATGAACAGACGGGTTGGCAATTGCTCAGAACGCAGGAAGTAATCTTCCAGACATGCCGCCAGCGTATCGCCTTCCAGACCGACAACGCCCTGATAACGCTCGCCTTCTTCCGGGGTAATGGTAATGACCAGATAACCATTACCGACCAGCGTTTTCAGGTCAGCATCTTCCGGGATCTCGCCCTGGACGCGCGCCACACCACGCATCTGCTGATTGTTGTTGCCGTTGATCACCGCCAGGCTCAGCGGACCATCACCCTGGAGCTGAACGGTGATATCACCGGCGAACTTCAGCGTCGCCGTGAGCAGACTGGTGGCAACCAGTAACTCAGCGAGAACGGTTTTCACTGGCTGCGGATAAGTATGGTTTTCGAGGATCTGTTGCAGGGTTTCCGATACGGTTACCAGTTCGCCGCGCACGGCAAAATTTTCAAACAGATAGCGGTGTAATTGGTCATGTTGCGGCATAATCATCTCTCTAGCGGGCGACAGTTATTCACTGTCGCCGTGTTTAAATCGTAACAGGTCACGGCGTTCTTTTTTGTCCGGTCGCCTGTCCGGGTGCGGCATGGTCAGAGCGTTAAGCTTACGCGCCAGCGCCATTTTTTCGCGTTTCTCTATGCTTTCCGTTGTCTCTTCGTACAGAGTGACGGCTTCGCTGGCCGGACGACGCTGCTCGGTGATCGCCTTGATCACCACCGTTCGCTCGTCGTTGCCCTGACGCAGCGTTAGCGTGGCGTTCAGTTCGACGATCTTGCTTGGCTTACTGCGCTGTCCGTTATAGTGAACTTTCCCGCCGTCCACCATTTCGCGGGCCAGTGCGCGGGTTTTATAAAACCGCGCAGCCCAAAGCCATTTATCCAGTCTGACCTCAACCGAGGGCTTCTCTTTCATGGCGTCTCCTTCACATCAGTGAGGGGATCAGTCGGCGGTAGTCATTCAATGACGGATGGCGCGCATACTGTTTTTCCGCAACGCCAGAGTCGGGGTTAGTCACGCCGAGGCAATAACGAATACCAAACTTCGCCGCCGCATCGAGAATAGGTTCGCTATCGTCGATAAACAGCGTTTTCTCTGCACTCATTCCCGTTTCTTCCGCCACGGCGCGCCATAACCGCTGATCCTCTTTGGGATATCCAAATGTGTGGGTAGAAAGTAATAAATCAAGGTGTGAGGCCAGACCGGTATGCTCCAGCTTCACGGCCAGATTATGCGGATGCGCATTGGTCAGCAAAATCCGCCGTTTACCGCAGGCTTTGAGCGCGTCTAAAAAGGGGATTGTATCGTCACGTAACACCGCTCGCGGCCCCATTGCGGTAGTCATCGCGCAGATATCCAGACCCAGACGGTCGCTCCAGTAATCAAGACAGTACCAGTTTAGCGTATGCTGCACGGCATGATATTCCTGGCGGATGCGTTCCTGCGCCTCTTGTGGCGAGATCCCGTTCTGCGCGCCGTAGGTCTCAGGCACCAGCTTTTGCCAGAAGTAGTTATCAAACGCCAGGTCGAGCAGCGTGCCGTCCATGTCTAACAGAACGGTATCCACGTTCTGCCAGGCAATATCAATATGCATGGGAACTCTCCAGAAGAAAACGCGATGCGGCACAGGGTAGCACACCCGGTGCCGCAGACATGTTATCAGATGAGGCTTTCCGGAGCGCTGATGAGCTTCGGATTCAGACAGCTTTCATAGTACTGTTGAATCTCCATCATGCGGGTGCGATGACGCTGGTAGCGGCGGAATGCCTGTACGCCATTATAGAGTGTGCAGGCTAACATCGTCAGCATCAGCAGCGTGGTGCCGAGGTAACGCCACAAACCAGAACGATCAGGGATGCGGTGCAGGGCGATATGCTGCGTGCCATTGGCGTCAGTATAGATATTGGTGACAATCCCTTCGGCGCTAAACGGCGTGTTCATCAGCATTTGTGCCAGTCGCTGGAAGGCGCTCCACTGTTCCTGCGCCGGGTAATCGTACAGCGATACGGTCGGCCAGGGCTGATCGACCAGATCGCTGCCTTCATCGCTGACAATCAGGAATCCGCCAGGAGCGGGGCTGTTCAGCGATTGGGCGGCGCGGGCGGTCTCGCGGGTAATAAAGGGCGCCGTGGAGGTGGTAACCAGATTGTCGAGCGATTCGGCGCTGACGGGACGCAGCAGAACGTTAACACCATCCAGTTTGCCCGCGTTGGCCCGTTTCACCAGCGCGCTCCAGTCTTTACTGTTCCCCAGGTTAACCAGCGCATTTTTGAGGCGTACGCACTCGTCTTCTGCCGCGCACAACTCGGCGGTTTTCAGGACGATATCGCCAAAATCATCCAGCAGCACCATGCCCGATTTCTGAATGGCGGAGCGCAAGGCCGCGCTGACGCGAGAGTCATCTTCCGGTTTGGGGTGCAACTGGCGGTTAACGGCCTGCGAGAGCGCAGTGGCTTTGTTCACTAGATCGGATTCCGGCAACGGTAGCGCAGGGGCGTCATTCCAGATGATTTGCGAGCAGTCAAACGGCATAAACGGTGAACTGGTTTGTGCGCTCCAGGTGCCCTGCGCATGAATATTACACATGCCGGTCCCGCGAAGATTTAACGTGTCGCCGACGCGCACGCCGGACTGTTCAAGCTGTTTTACGCTGGTCGCTTCGATGGTTTGTGCACCTTTCATCCACGACAGCGTGAACTTAATCGGCATATCGAGCGGGATCCAGAATAACAGCATCATCAGCACCAGCAGTGAGCCACCGGCGATGATCGTGCTGCGTACCCAGTGCTGCAACGGGAAGTTTTTAACCTCGTCATGCAGGGATAAAAACCGTCCCTGACGCACGACGTGGCGATCGAGATAAATATCAATATCTGTTTGCTGGCCGAGATCTTGCGCAATGTAAGGCTGCCAGTGGCTTGGATACACCAGGTCGATAATCCCCAGCGAGATATTGTTGATCTGCTCCTGGTCATTTTCGCCAAACAGTCCCCAGCGGCGCGGCGTTCCCCGCAGGCAGTGAATTTCGCGTAGTGCGGATTTCGATGGCGGCGCGAATAAGCCCCACAATCCTGCCGCCAGCAACAGCACGGCTCCGCCCACCATCCACGGCACAAAGACGTCCGGCGTAACCAGACAGAAAAAGAACAGCAGGAAGGCGGCGACAATTAACAGCGCTTCGCGGAAACCGGCCGGGCGGCTGAGCGCATATTCTTCATGCGTCTCCTGACGAATGTTCAGCAACTCAATTTGTTCGCTCTCTTCGCCGCGAATCGACGCCTGTGTGGATGTGGTCGGTTGCAGCGCGTAACCACGCGCCTCCTGCATATACTCTTGCAGAGAATGACCATTTAGCGAGATCACCAGCGGCAGCGTATCGGTGTGGATCAGCTCAACGCTGTTTTCATCATTAATGTACTGTTCCCAAAAGGGAGGCAGATGGACTTCGACGGAATCGAGGTAGTAGCGCCACTTATTCGGATCGTCCGTCGTGATGCCGTAGCGGGTGATTGAGTGGGTCAGAATGATGACGTTATTGCTTTCAGCATTCAGCGTCAGGGAAACAGGGGCTGCGCTGGCACCCGTCGGACCGGGTACCTGCTGGATTTGACTCAGGCTATCAAGATAATTTTCAACGGCGCTGCGTTCTTCAGGCGTGAGTTTGCGCGTTGCTGCCTCTGAGAATGCATTTGTCCACGGCAGCTTACGCCGTCTGGCACGAACGTTAAGTCGCCACCAGGCCAGCAATGCGCAGACCAGCAACGCCGCTAAAAAAATCAGAATGGTGCTCATGCTTTCCCCATCTTACTTAATCTGTCAGGTGTGGTCAGTCGCACCCTGTCACAATGAACGTGATCCCGTGGTTGGCTATCGGCAAGCATGGAGTTGAACTTGAGCATTTTTCAGCGCATCCCAGTGAATGCTGATGATAGCAAAACCTGCAAAAGCGGAATATCAGCAAATTCCTGGACCTATTTCAACCTATTGACTTTTAATTTGAAATAGGAATTATATTTTTATTAGGTTACATAAATGTAAATAACTGGCAATTCGCATTGCCGAAACCGTGTTGCGTATCGCACAATAACGACTGATTTCACGGCATAGATTCTCACGATGAGCAAATCATTACAAAAACCCACCATTCTGAACGTCGAAACTGTCGCGCAGTCGCGGCTATTTAGCGTTGAAAGCGTGGACCTCGAATTCAGCAACGGCGTGCGTCGTGTCTATGAACGGATGCGTCCCTCGACCCGTGAAGCGGTAATGATTGTTCCGATCGTTGACGATCACCTGATTCTGATTCGTGAATACGCGGTGGGAACGGAGTCCTATGAGCTGGGCTTTTCCAAAGGGTTGATCGACCCGGGTGAAAGCGTGTTTGAAGCGGCGAACCGGGAACTGAAAGAAGAGGTCGGGTTTGGGGCAAACGATCTGACTTTTTTAAAAAAACTCAGCATGGCGCCGTCTTACTTTTCCAGCAAGATGAATATCGTGGTGGCGGAAGACCTTTTTCCCGAGTCACTGGAAGGCGATGAACCCGAACCGTTGCCGCAGGTGCGCTGGCCGCTGGCGCATCTGATGGATCTGCTGGAAGACCCCGACTTTACCGAAGCACGAAACGTGAGCGCGTTGTTTCTTGTACGCGAATGGCTGAAAGGGCAGGGACGGCTGTAAACGAGCACCCTGAAGGAATGAAAAAAGGCGCCGCAGCGCCTTTTTTATTTAGAACAGTTCGTGTGTCTCACCACCGTCAGTGATGGTCGTTCCCACCTCATGCACCGCCTGCTGTGTCGGCTGCGTGCCTTCGATGAAATATTCTGCCCGACTGTTACCGCCGTTTGCCAGTTGTCCGGTGCTGCGATCGATATTGACCGTGATGATGCCTGGTGGCGGCGTCAGCGGCTCCTCAGGAACCCCTTCCAGCACCACTTTCATGTAAGCATCCCACGCGGGTTGCGCACTTTTCGCACCGCCTTCGTAGCCAGAGATTTGATCTTTGATCGCGCCAGAGGCGGTGGTGCGCCCCAGGTCACGGCGGTGATCGTCAAATCCAATCCATACGGAGGTGACTACCCCTGGACCGTAGCCGGAGAACCAGGCGTCTTTCGAGCTGTTGGTGGTCCCGGTTTTACCGCCGATATCGTGGCGATTCAGATCACGACCTGCACGCCAGCCGGTACCCATCCAGCCGGGTTCGCCGAAAATGTTGGTATTCAGCGCGCTCTTGATCAGGAAAGCCAGCGGCGTGTTGATCACGTGCGGTGCGTACTCTTGCGCCCCGGTCTGCGCCACTAACGCCTGATTTGCCTGCTCCAGTTTGGGCATTGGCACGGCGGCGTTCTGCTGCTCGCCAGAGATGGAGACATCTTCGACGTTGCTGTTTTCCAGAACGTTGGATTTCTGGGTATCACCGTAAATCACCGGAATATCACACTCCGGGCAGGCGATTTTCGGCTTCGCTTCGAAAATTACGCCGTTCTGGTCCGTTTCGATCTTGCTGATGAAATAGGGATCGACCAGGAAGCCGCCGTTCGACATGACGGCATAACCACGCGCCACCTGTAGCGGGGTAAATGACGCGGAGCCCAGCGCCAGGGATTCGGTACGCACAATGTTTTGTGCCGGGAAGCCGAAACGCTGCAGATATTCCGCCGCGTAGTCCACGCCCATGGCCCGCATGGCGCGTACCATTACCACGTTTTTCGATTCGCCCAGCCCCTGACGTAAACGAATCGGGCCTGCGTACTGCGGTGGTGAGTTTTTCGGACGCCAGTCGGAACCGGCGCCAGCATCCCAGCGAGAAATTGGCACGTCGTTCAGCATACTCGCCAGCGTCAGACCTTTGTCCATCGCGGCAGTGTAGAGGAACGGCTTAATGTTAGAACCGACCTGACGCAGCGCCTGAGTGGCACGGTTGAACTTGCTCTGGTTAAAGTCAAAACCGCCGACCAGCGCCAGCACGGCGCCGTTTTTCGGATTGATTGAGACCAGCGCGGAGTTCACATCCGGAACCTGCGCCAGCCACCAGGCTTCGCCCATCTTCCGCACCCAGATCTGCTGACCGGTCTGCACCGCGTCAGTGACCTTACGCGGCGTCGGGCCTTGCTGAGTATCCGAACGATAAGGACGCGCCCAACGAATGCCTTCCATCCGCAGCGAGACCGAAGTGCCGTCTGCCAGAGTCGCCGTCGCTTCCTGCGGGTTTGCACTGGTGATCACCGCTGGCAGCAACGGCCCGTAAGTTGGCAGCGCTTTCAGCGTATCGGTGATTTTCTTACTGTCCCATGCGGTTTCACCCACTTTCCACAGCACGTTGGCCGGACCGCGATAGCCGTGGCGCATGTCATAGTCCAGCACATTATTACGTACCGCCTGTTGCGCGGCCTGCTGCACCTTACGGGTGATCGTGGTGTAAATGCGGTAACCGTCTTCATAGGCGTTTTCGCCATAACGGTTGTACATCTCCTGACGCACCATTTCTGACAGGTACGGGGCGGAGAAGGCGATTTCCGGCGCATGATAGTTGGCGTCGATCGGCTCATTCCGCGCCTGATCGTACTGTGCCTGAGTGATGTACCCTTCGCTCAGCATGCGCGACAGCACCACGTTACGACGTGCGGTCGCGCGGTCCATCGAATAAAGCGGGTTAAAGGTAGAAGGCGCTTTCGGCAGGCCGGCAATTACCGCGATCTCACCCAGATCCAACTGGTCGACTGATTTACCGAAATAGACCTGCGCCGCCGCCCCGACGCCATAAGCGCGGTAACCGAGGTAGATCTTGTTCAGATAGAGTTCGAGGATCTCATCTTTACTCAGCAATTGCTCAATGCGGATCGCCAGGAACACTTCCTTAATCTTACGCATCAACGTGCGTTCAGGACTGAGGAAGAAATTTCTTGCGAGCTGCTGCGTGATGGTACTCGCCCCTTGCGAGGCGTGACCGGAGAACAGCGCTACGCTTGCCGCACGGAAAATCCCCACCGGGTCAACGCCGTGGTGCTCATAGAAACGACTGTCTTCTGTGGCGATAAAGGCTTTGACCATTTCCGGCGGGATCTGATTGAGCGTCACCGGAATACGACGTTTTTCACCATATTGCGCAATGAGCTCGCCATCTGCGCTGTAAACCTGCATCGGGATCTGCAAACGCACATCTTTAAGCGTCGCGACGTCAGGTAACTGTGGCTCAATATAGCGATAGAGGCCATAAATCGAGCCTGCTCCCAGCAGGATGCAACATACTGCAAGGATCAATAAATACTTTACGAACTTCACCGGAGATTTCCCATTTAGTTTCATTTGGGCAGTTTATAAACAACCGCGCGGTAGTATAAAGGCAAGCCAGACGCATTGATATACCCGTGAGAGCGACGGGTGATAAGGAGATCATCAGCAATGGCTTTCAGATTCTGGCAAGTCGGCCTGCACATTCAGCCACACGAAGCCCTGGCGGTTGCCGTCGTTCGCGGCGCGTCAGGTTGGTATCTACAGCGCTGGTGGCGTCTGCCGCTGGCACAACACACAATCAGCGACGGACATTTCCACGACGCCGAACAACTTGTGGCGGTGTTACAACCGTGGAGTCGCGAGCTGCCGCAACGCCACCATATACACCTCTCTTTTCCTGCGAGTCGGACGCGGCAAAAGCGCTTTCCCCGCCCTTCAATGTCGCTTCGCGAGCGTGAACAAACGGTCTGGTTGACCGGTTCGATGGCGCGTGAACTGGATATGGAGTCGGCAGCTCTGCGCTTTGACTATAGCGAAGATGCGCTCGCCCCGGCCTATACGGTCACCGCCGCGCAGGACAAAGAGATTTCGGCTCTGTTAACGCTGGCGAAAACACTCGGTGTAAACGTCACGGCGATCACCCCAGATGCCTGCGCATTGCAGCGTCTGCTGCCTTTTCTTTCCCCGGAACAAACCTGCCTGGTGTGGCGCGATGACACGCAGTGGCTGTGGGCGACGCGCAACGCATGGGGGCGCAAATCGCGGGCAGAGATAGCTCATCTTCACGACCTGGCAGCCGGACTCTCCCTCAGAAGCGAAGAGGTGGCGCTCTGCGCAGACGAGGGGTTTGACCCCTGGCGGGCGGTTTCAATTCGTCAGCCTCCCGTACCCAGGGAAGGTCATGCATTCGCCGTTGCGCTTGGACTGGCGCTGGGAGAAATGCGTTGATGCATCCTCCCGTCAATTTTTTGCCCTGGCGGCAACAGCGGCGTAATGCCTGTCTGCGTATGTGGGGTGGGCTATTCGGCGCATCAGCGGCGATCGTGCTGGCACTAACGCTGATCGGATATCTCGCCCGCGCCACGAGCGGGCAGGCAAATGGGGTGTTGTTGCAGGCGGAGCAACAACTTGCCACGGCGCTTACGACAGTGAAACCCCGGCTTGAGGCGCGCCAGCGTCAGGCGCAGCAGGTCATTCAACGAGACAGATTGCGCGAGCAGACCCGCCGCTGGCAGCCCGCGCTGGAAAGTCTTGCGTTGAGTGTGCCGGCACAGGCCTGGCTAACCAGTATGGACTACCAGCAGAGCTCACTGGAACTCAGTGGAAAAGCGCTCACCTTTTCTGCGCTCAGCGCACTGGAAGCCGCCCTGCGCGACTCGCCGATGTTTGAGATAAACCATACCGGCGCCACCCTGCAGGATGCGCAGGGATACTGGCAGTTCCAGTACCGTGTGATATGGAGAGAAGCGCATGATCGCCCTCTTTGACACCTGGTGCGCTTTTTCGCCGCGTACCCGCATTGTCTGCTGGGTAAGTTGGGTGGCTGCGTTAAGTACGATCGCGTTGTCTTTTCTGTTCTTCCCGGGAATGCGTGATGAGGGTGCGCTTAGCCAGCAACGGGTGGCCAACCGCCAGCTCAGTTCAACGTTGTATCACCTCTCTGGCGCGCAGGCAGAGGCACAGCTTTCATCGGCATCGCAAACGCCGGTGTTTTCACCGCTCACGCTTCAGGTGCCGAATATGCAGCTACTGTACTGGCGTCCATCGGCGCAGGGCGGAGAACTTGCGGTGAAGGCGCCTTGGAAGGCGATGGTGTCATTGTTCGGATACCTGGCGGCGCGAGGCATGTCCGTGAGTGCATTTTCGCTGAAAGCAGAAAACGACGAGCGAGTGTTAACGCTCAGGCTGGAGTCTCTCCATGAAGGGTAAGAACGCGGTGTTGGTGGCTCTTTCATTGTTGATGCTGACCGGCATGCGCGATCCGTTCCGCCAGCCTGAAGATCATTGCCATGGTGCCGAGCTGGCGCAATGGCAATACCAGGGGATGGTGAGCAGGGGAGAGCGAAATATTGGACTGCTTCAGGACGGGCAGCATCACTGGCGGCGTGTCGAGCAACATGAGGTTCTGGATAATGGCTGGACTATCGTGCAACTCACGGCACAGACGCTGACAGTGAGCACAGGTAAAGAGTGTGACCCGCCCCAGTGGCAGTGGCAACGACAAGGAGAGGGTAATGAAGCAATGGATACTGGTGGTGTTGATCGCCATCCTGCAGCCGGTTCAGGCCGGAAAAAACCAGAACGTGACGCTGGTGGTGGATGACGTGCCCGTCACGCAGGTTCTTCAGGCACTGGCTGAACAGGAGCGAAAAAACCTCGTGATATCGCCGGATGTCAGCGGCGTGGTGTCGTTGCATCTGACGGATGTCCCGTGGAAACAGGCGCTCCAGACGGTAGTGAAAAGCGCTGGACTGGTGTTACGTCAGGAAGGGGCGATTTTACATGTGCATTCCGAGAGCTGGCAGAGCGAAGAGGCGGCGCGACAGGAGGCGGAGGTCGCAAGACGCCAGGCGAACTTACCGCTGGAGAATCGGCATATTGCCCTGCATTACGCCGATGCCACTGAACTGGCGAAAGCGGGGGATAAACTGCTGAGTGCCAAAGGTAGCCTCACGGTAGATAAGCGTACCAATCGACTGCTGGTCAGGGATAACTCGCCGACGCTGGCGCTGGTGGAACAGTGGGTGGCACAAATGGATCTCCCGATAGAACAGGTCGAACTGGCGGCGCATATCGTCACCATTAATGAAAAAAGTCTGCGTGAACTGGGGGTGAAATGGACACTGGCAGAGGCCGAGAAGGCCGGTGCGGTGTGGCAAGTGACAACGATAGCCAGCGATCTCTCGGTCGCGAATGCGACCACCCGCGTCGGGTTCAATATTGGTCGTATTAATGGGCGGTTGCTGGATCTGGAGCTGTCTGCACTGGAGCAACAGCAGCAGCTCGATATTATCGCCAGTCCGCGACTGCTGGCTTCTCACCTACAGCCTGCCAGCATCAAGCAAGGGAGCGAGATCCCCTATCAGGTTTCCAGCGGCGAAAGCGGTGCGACGTCGGTGGAATTTAAAGAGGCCGTGCTAGGGATGGAAGTCACCCCAACGGTTTTACCGAAGGGGCGGATCCGCCTGAAGCTACGTATCAGTCAGAACATGCCGGGGCAGATGCTGCAACAAGCGGATGGCGAGGTACTGGCCATCGATAAGCAGGAAATTGAAACGCAGGTCGAGGTGAAAAGTGGAGAGACGCTGGCGCTGGGCGGCATTTTTTCAAACAAGAGTAAAACCGGGAAGGACAGTATTCCGCTGTTAGGTGATATTCCCTGGTTTGGACAACTCTTTCGCCACGATGGGAAAGAAAACGAACGTCGTGAGCTGGTGGTATTTATTACGCCCAGATTGGTCTCGACAGAATGATTTATGCATGAAACACCGTTGTTTTTGCACTTAACTCGTTTCAGGGATTTGACGTGCGCAGCTATTTAGCATACAAGGAGTACCGATTTGAGAGTCGGTACTTCTCATCGCCGTCCGGCAATGCCGACTCGGGTTGTCTACAATCTGGTTTGATGATTTATTCAGTTGCCAAACCTGCTTGAGTATTGAGATAATTTTCAGTCTGACTCTCGCAATATCTTATGAGGTTTCAGTTCATGTCCTGCTGCGCTCAGTGTCTGCGACGCGGGTTTATCATTAACGAATAGTCTTAGTAGTACCGAAAAAATGGCAGAGAAACGCAATATCTTTCTGGTTGGGCCTATGGGTGCCGGAAAAAGCACTATTGGGCGCCAGTTAGCTCAACAACTCAATATGGAATTTTACGATTCTGATCAAGAGATTGAGAAACGAACCGGAGCTGATGTGGGCTGGGTCTTCGACGTAGAAGGTGAAGACGGCTTCCGCGATCGTGAAGAGAAAGTCATCAACGAATTGACGGAAAAACAGGGTATTGTGCTGGCTACCGGTGGTGGCTCTGTAAAATCGCGTGAAACCCGTAATCGTCTTTCCGCGCGTGGCGTCGTGGTCTATCTCGAAACGACCATCGAAAAACAACTTGCGCGTACGCAGCGCGATAAAAAACGTCCGCTGTTGCAGGTAGAAGCGCCGCCTCGTGAAGTTCTGGAAGCGTTGGCCGACGAACGCAATCCGCTGTATGAAGAGATTGCCGACGTAACCATTCGTACCGATGATCAGAGCGCCAAAGTCGTTGCAAACCAGATTATTCATATGCTGGAAAGCAACTGATTCTGGCTTAATACACACTCGGTAAGCGGGTATAAGTCATTAAGGTGGATGTCGCGTCATGGAGAGGATTACCGTCACTCTCGGGGAACGTAGTTACCCTATCACCATCGCGGCTGGTTTGTTTAACGAACCAGCTTCATTCTTACCGCTGAAATCGGGCGATCAGGTTATGTTGGTCACCAACGAAACCCTGGCTCCCCTTTATCTTGATAAGATTAGCAGCGTACTTGAACAAGCGGGTGTGAACGTTGATAGCGTCATCCTGCCTGACGGCGAGCAGTACAAAAGCCTGACGGTGCTGGATACGGTATTCACCGCCTTGCTGCAAAAACCGCATGGTCGTGATACGACGCTGGTCGCACTGGGCGGCGGCGTCATTGGCGACCTGACCGGTTTTGCCGCTGCCAGCTATCAGCGCGGTGTACGCTTCATCCAGGTCCCGACGACACTTTTGTCGCAGGTTGACTCCTCCGTTGGCGGTAAAACCGCCGTAAACCATCCCCTCGGCAAAAACATGATCGGCGCGTTTTACCAGCCGGCCTCCGTGGTGGTGGATCTCGACTGTCTGAAAACGCTCCCTGCCCGTGAACTGGCATCCGGTCTGGCGGAAGTGATCAAGTACGGCATTATCCTGGATGGCGAATTCTTTAGCTGGCTGGAGGAGAATCTGGATGCGCTACTGCGTCTGGACGGACCGGCAATGGCCTGGTGTATTCGTCGTTGTTGTGAGCTGAAAGCCGAAGTTGTTGCCGCAGACGAGCGCGAAACCGGCTTACGTGCTTTACTGAATCTGGGGCACACGTACGGTCATGCCATTGAAGCTGAAATGGGTTATGGCAATTGGTTACATGGTGAAGCGGTCGCAGCAGGTATGGTAATGGCTGCGCGGACGTCGGAACGTCTGGGGCAGTTTGCGCCAGAAGATACGCAGCGCATCATCACGTTACTTAAACGTGCCGGCTTGCCGGTCCACGGACCGCGCGAGATGTCCGCGCAGGCTTACCTGCCGCACATGTTGCGTGATAAAAAAGTGTTGGCGGGAGAAATGCGCTTAGTCCTTCCGCTGGCGATAGGGAAAAGTGAAGTACGCGGCGGCGTGTCGCACGAGGTGGTTCTTAACGCTATTGCTGATTGCCAGCAGGCGTAACAACAAGAAAGGCGGACTGATACGGCTCACGTATCGGCCATTTAGATTCAGGTTAGTTGCAACGTCGTAAGCATTAGCCTTTGAGTGGGGTGTTAAATGGATGAATTCAAACCAGAAGACGAGCTGAAACCCGATCCCAGCGATCGTCGTACTGGTCGTTCTCGTCAATCTTCAGAACGCGGAGAACCGCAGATCAACTTTGATGATGTTGATCTGGACGCTGACGATCGCCGTCCTGCACGCGGGCGTAAAGAACGCCTTGATGAGCAAGAGAGGGAAGAGGATTACGAATCCGATGATGAAGAGTTCGTGGATGAAGAACGCGTCGAGCGTCGTCCGCGTAAGCGTAAAAAAGCCGCCGGTAAACCTGCTTCTCGTCAGTACATGATGATGGGCGTGGGCGTGCTGGTCCTGCTGCTGCTGATCATCGGTATTGGCTCCGCGCTGAAAGCGCCTTCCACCCCGTCTTCAAGTGAACAAACGGCGTCTGGCGAGAAGAATATCGATCTCACCGGCAATGCCGCTGACCAGGCAAACGGCGCCCAACCCGCTCCGGGAAGCACTTCCGCTGAACAGACTGCGGGTAACACGCAGCAGGATGTTTCTTTGCCACCAATCTCCTCCACGCCAACGCAGGGTCAAACGCCTGTGACCACAGAAGGTCAACAGCGTGTAGAAGTGCAGGGCGATCTGAATAATGCACTGACGCAACCGCAGGGTCAGGAACAGCTAAATAATGTGGCGGTAAACTCTACGCTGCCAACAGAACCGGCGACCGTTGCGCCCGTGCGTAATGGTACTGCGTCAAGCCAGACGGCGACGGCACCCGCCGCCAGCGCCCAGCGACCTGAACGTAAACAGGCTGTGATCGAGCCGAAGAAACCGCAGACCACCGCGAAAACGACGTCCGCAGCACCGAAACCGGCGGCTCAGCCTAAACGGACTGAACCCGCAGCGCCTACGGCCACGACGACGCCAAAAGCGACGGTCAGCACCGCACCGGCACAGACAGCAGCGCCCGCGCAAACGCCAGCACCTGCTCAGACCGCGCCAGCGGCAACGGCAGGTAGCGCATCTGGCGCTAAAAGCGCCGGTAACGTCGGATCGCTGAAGTCCGCACCGTCCAGTCATTACACCCTGCAGCTCAGCAGCTCTTCAAACTACGACAACCTGAATGGTTGGGCGAAGAAAGAGAATCTGAAAAACTATGTGGTGTATCAGACGACGCGTAACGGCCAACCGTGGTATGTTCTGGTGTCTGGCGTGTATGCCTCGAAAGAAGATGCGAAACGCGCGGTTTCCACGCTGCCAGCCGATGTGCAGGCAAAAAATCCGTGGGCCAAACCGTTGCATCAGGTACAGGCCGATCTGAAATAATGTTAAAGCGCAGGATGCTGTCGGAGCTTTCTCCACAGCCGGAGAAGGTGTAATTAGTTAGTCAGCATGAAAAAAAATCGCGCTTTTCTGAAGTGGGCAGGGGGTAAATATCCCCTGCTTGACGACATCAAACGGCATTTACCGCAGGGCGAATGCCTGGTCGAACCCTTTGTGGGTGCAGGGTCGGTGTTTCTTAACACCGACTTTTCTCGTTATATTCTTGCCGATATCAATAGCGACCTCATCAGTCTCTATAAGATCGTGAAGACCCGTACCGACGAGTACGTGAAGGCTTCCCGTGAACTGTTTAACCCGGAAACCAATCAGGCTGAGCTCTACTATCAGTTCCGTGAAGAGTTCAACGCCAGCCAGGATCCTTTCCGTCGTGCGGTTCTGTTCCTGTATCTGAACCGATATGGTTACAACGGCCTGTGCCGGTATAATCTGCGCGGTGAGTTTAACGTGCCGTTTGGACGTTACAAAAAGCCTTACTTCCCGGAAGCTGAGTTGTATCACTTTGCGGAAAAAGCGCAGAATGCGGAATTCCACTGCCTCTCATATGATGAGTGTATGGAGCAAGCGGATGCGAACTCGGTTGTCTATTGCGATCCGCCCTACGCCCCGCTGTCAGCAACGGCGAATTTCACCGCGTATCATACCAATAGCTTCAGCCCGAAAGAGCAGGCCCATCTGGCTAAAATGGCCGAAAAGCTGGTCAGTAAGCAGATCCCGGTGTTAATTTCGAACCATGACACGCCGGATACCCGCGAATGGTATAAAG
Organism: Citrobacter sp. CFNIH10; assembly: GCF_002934585.1. Taxonomy (NCBI): domain Bacteria; kingdom Pseudomonadati; phylum Pseudomonadota; class Gammaproteobacteria; order Enterobacterales; family Enterobacteriaceae; genus Citrobacter; species Citrobacter sp. CFNIH10. The sequence continues at coordinate 847,864 of NZ_CP026216.1, read as the reverse complement.
CGGCGGAACATTTTCAGGTCAAAGTGCGACGCAGTATAAGCAGCAACGGCGGCACACGTAAAAAGGTGGACGAACTGCTGGCTCTGTACAAACCAGGAGTCGTTTCACCCGCGAATAAATAATTCTCAAGGAGAAGCGGATGAAACAGTATTTGATTGCCCCCTCAATCCTGTCGGCTGATTTTGCTCGCCTGGGTGAGGACACCGCGAAAGCTCTGGCTGCCGGTGGTGACGTCGTGCATTTTGACGTCATGGACAACCACTATGTACCGAATCTGACCATGGGTCCGATGGTACTGAAATCCCTGCGTAAATATGGCATTACGGCTCCCATCGATGTGCATCTGATGGTGAAACCTGTCGATCGAATCATCCCGGATTTCGCAGCCGCGGGCGCCAGCATCATTACCTTTCATCCGGAAGCCTCCGAACACGTTGACCGATCGCTGCAACTGATTAAAGAGCACGGCTGTAAAGCCGGGCTGGTCTTCAATCCGGCGACACCATTAAGCTATCTGGACTATGTAATGGACAAGCTGGATGTGATCCTGTTGATGTCCGTTAACCCAGGCTTTGGCGGTCAATCTTTCATTCCGCAAACGCTGGACAAACTGCGAGAAGTCCGTCGTCGCATTGACGAGTCGGGTTACGACATTCGCCTCGAAGTGGATGGCGGCGTGAAGGTGAGTAACATAGCTGAAATCGCCGCCGCAGGAGCCGATATGTTTGTCGCCGGTTCCGCCGTCTTCGATCAGCCAGACTACAAAAAAGTCATTGATGACATGCGCAGCGAACTGGCGAAGGTAAGTCATGGATAAATTGCAGGATATTCGGGGCGTTGCCTTTGACCTCGACGGAACGCTGGTGGACAGCGCGCCGGGATTGAGCGCCGCAGTGGACATGGCGCTGTATGCGCTGGAGCTGCCGGTTGCCGGTGAAGAGCGCGTCATTACCTGGATTGGTAATGGTGCTGATGTATTGATGGAGCGGGCGTTAACCTGGTCTCGTCAGGAGCGCGCCACACTTCGTAAGACGATGGGCAAGCCGCCGGTCGATGAAGATATTCCCGCCGAGGAGCAGGTCCGTATACTGCGTAAGCTATTTGACCGCTACTACGGAGATGTCGCAGAAGAAGGGACGTTTCTGTTCCCTGATGTCGCCGACGCGCTGGGCGCACTGCACGCCAAAGGACTGCCGCTCGGTCTGGTGACCAACAAGCCGACGCCGTTTGTTGCGCCATTGCTCGACGCGCTGGATATCAGTAAATATTTCAGCGTCGTTATTGGCGGTGACGACGTCCAGAACAAAAAACCGCATCCGGATCCGCTGCTGCTGGTGGCAAGTAAGCTCGGCATTGCGCCAGAGCAATTGCTCTTCGTGGGGGATTCGCGTAATGATATTCAGGCGGCAAAAGCCGCTGGCTGCCCGTCCGTTGGCCTCACCTATGGTTACAACTATGGTGAACCCATCGCGCTGAGCCAGCCAGACGTCATGTATGACCGCATTAATGAACTACTGCCCGCTCTCGGGCTTCCGCATAGCGAAAATCAGGAATCGAAAAATGACTAAGCCCATCGTTTTTAGTGGCGCACAGCCCTCAGGTGAATTGACCATTGGTAACTACATGGGTGCACTGCGTCAGTGGGTGAACATGCAGGATGATTACCATTGCATCTATTGTATCGTTGACCAGCATGCTATCACCGTTCGTCAGGATGCCCAGCAACTGCGTAAAGCGACGCTGGATACGCTGGCGCTCTACCTCGCGTGTGGTATCGATCCTGAGAAAAGCACCATTTTCGTTCAGTCTCATGTGCCTGAACATGCGCAACTGAGCTGGGCGCTGAACTGCTACACCTACTTTGGCGAACTGAGCCGTATGACCCAGTTCAAAGATAAGTCAGCGCGCTACGCTGAGAACATCAACGCTGGTCTGTTTGACTACCCGGTACTGATGGCAGCAGATATCCTGCTGTATCAGACCAACCTGGTGCCGGTGGGCGAAGACCAGAAACAGCACCTGGAACTGAGCCGCGATATCGCTCAGCGTTTCAACGCGCTGTATGGCGACATCTTCAAAGTTCCTGAGCCGTTTATTCCTAAATCAGGCGCCCGCGTGATGTCTCTGTTGGAGCCGACGAAAAAGATGTCCAAGTCGGACGACAACCGCAACAACGTGATTGGCCTGCTGGAAGATCCGAAATCCGTGGTCAAGAAGATTAAACGCGCGGTAACGGATTCCGAAGAGCCGCCGGTGGTGCGCTACGATGTGCAGAACAAGGCGGGCGTCTCTAACCTGCTGGATATTCTCTCCGCCGTGACCGGACAGAGTATTCCGGAACTGGAAAAACAGTTTGAAGGCAAGATGTATGGTCACCTGAAAGGCGAAGTCGCCGATGCGGTATCCGGCATGCTGACCGAGTTGCAGGAGCGTTATTATCGTTACCGTAACGACGAAGCCTTCCTGCAACAGGTGATGAAAGACGGCGCGGAAAAAGCGGGCGCGCGTGCATCAGCTACGCTGAAAGCGGTTTATGAAGCGATTGGTTTTGTTGCCAGGCCGTAACGGGTACGCGAAATGAAAAAACCGGGAGATTCCCGGTTTTTTTGTATCGGCGCAATGATCAGCGAGATTATTCTGCGGTCGGGCCGCAGCCGCCAATCATCTTAGAAATAGAAATGGCAGGGTGCAGAAGATAGTCATAAGAGCAGGTCTTATTACGGTTTTCGATGTGACCTGTACAAGCTGTCAGGGTTGCCAGTGCCGCACCTAAGAGTGCCATTTTGATAAATGTGTTCATTTACATTCCCTATGTAAAAAATATAATTTTTTAACCATCAATTGAATTAGTGAATCTTCATTCGCTAACCGGGGTCGACGATAACGTAATCTATTTTTCGCGTCAGTAAGGGAATAGGCATGCGGGAGGGGTGGAAGGGGTAATCATTTTAAAATTAATGAGTTAATATAATGTCCGGATCTGGAGCTTGTATTTTAGGGCCAAAAAAATAAGGCCAGACGATGCTGACCTTACCGACAATTAAGGCTTAGTGATTAGAGAACCAGTTTAGTTTTTCACGTAATCCCACCACGCGCCCCACAATGATTAGCGCCGGGCTTGCAACCTGTGTTGCCAGTTCGCCGAGATTATTCAGTTCACCTTTGACTACCCGCTGTTTCACCGAGGTGCCGTTTTCAACCAGTGCGACCGGCATATCGGCCTGCATGCCAAATTCGATCAGTTTTTGCTGGATAGTGGCCGCCTGATTTAGCCCCATGTAAAACACCAACGTCTGTTTTTCTGCCGCCAGGTTTTCCCAGTCCAGTTCGCCGCCGGTCTTCAGGTGCCCGGTAACCAGACGTACGCTCTGGGCGTAGTCACGGTGTGTCAGCGGAATGCCGGAGTAGGCGGAACAGCCGGATGCCGCGGTTATTCCCGGCACCACGGAAAACGGAATACCGGCATGGCACAGTGTTTCCAGCTCCTCACCACCACGACCAAAGATAAACGGGTCACCGCCTTTCAGACGGACGACACGTTTGCCCTGTTGCGCTTCACGCAGCAGGATTTGGTTAATTTCCTCCTGCGGCACGCAGTGATAACCCGCGCGTTTACCGACAAACACACGGTCGGCGTCGCGACGCACCAGGTTCATGATGTCGTCAGACACCAGACGGTCATAGACCACCACATCGGCCTGCTGGATCTGCTGCAACCCTTTTAGCGTCAGAAGTCCGGCATCGCCAGGGCCTGCACCCACCAGCACCACTTCACCGCGATGATCCAACGGCTCGCTGAGCATCTGCTCGGTGGTTTCTTCTACCGCTTTATGGTCGGCATTCGCCAGCGACTGTGCCAGCCTGTCGTTTACAAACAGCTTTTCCCAGAAGCGGCGACGTTCACCCATCGTGGCAAACTGTTTTTTCACCCGGGAACGAAGTTGCCCGGCATAATGTGCAACCTGACCCAAATGTTGAGGTAAAACGGATTCCAGTTTTTCACGCAGCAGACGGGCCAGCACCGGTGAGGTGCCGCCGGAAGAGACCGCCACCATTAGCGGTGAACGGTCGATAATCGATGGCATGATGAAACTGGCGGCTTTCGGCGCATCCACGACGTTACAGAAGATACGGCGGGATTCTGCAGCATCGCTCACGCGCTGATTCACCGCATCATCATCGGTCGCGGCAATCGCCAGCCAGCACGGGTCGAGAAGGGCTTCATCAAACGGTCCTTCCACCAGCGTCAACATGTTTTCATTTGCCCATACGGTGAACTGCGGAATAAACGCCAGCGCATTAACCGTTAAACGAGCGCCTGCTTCCAGCAGTAACCGTGCTTTGCGTTCTGCGACATCACCACCGCCGACAATCAGACAGTCGCGGTCGCGTAGTTGACAAAATATAGGCAAATGATCCACGACATTACCCCTTAATTATTGGCTGTAGCCTCAGTTTGGTTGATTTTTGCCGGAGCAGGTCGCTCCGATTTTGGCGTAGCATACCAATAACCTAACCCCATGAACACGACACCGGACAAAGTATTGCCGAGTGTTACCCACAGCAGGTTATGACCAATCCCCGCCAGGGTATAGGCTTCGCTGTGGTGTCCGAACCAGGAGAGGGCGAACAGCGTCATGTTGGCAACTGAGTGTTCATAGCCGGACGCGATAAATGCCAGCAGACACCACCAGATAGCGATAAATTTCGCAGCGCCTTCAGTACGGATCGCCATCCAGATTGCCAGACAAACCAACCAGTTACACAGCGCGCCTTTGAAGAACAGTACCGTTGCCGGCGCCGTGGTTTTCGCCAGCGCGACCGAGTGTACGATGCTGGTATCGACCGGTAGCAGGCTACCGCCACCCCAGCTGTACAGCAGTGCGACGAACACGGAACCCACCAGGTTACCCAACCAGGTCTGCGGCAAAATCGCCCACATCTGCCCCTGGCTGATGGTGCCCGCTTTGACGCCAAGCGTCAGGAACATCGTGTGACCGGTAAACAGTTCGGAACCAGCAATAATGACCAGCGTTAAGGCAATCCCAAAGGTCGCACCCATCACCAGCGGACGCACGGACGGATCGAGTAAGTTACCGAGAGTGAAAATCAGGATGATACCGAGGCCAACGTAAGCCCCTGCCATCGCTGAACTGACCCAGAAGCCGAGCGGGTTATTTGCCGACAGGCGTGCGATGCGCGCAGCGTTAGCCGCACATTTGTTAATTGTATCTGTGAACATGACTGTGATTACCCATAAAAAATGAAATAAATACGTAACCGTAGGCCGGATAGGCCTTTATGCCGCCATCAGACCTATGAAAAAAACAGGACTGCCAATACGTTAAAAAGGGAGGCGTTGCGCCTCCCTAAAATTCATTAACTGCGCAACTGCACAATGCCGTCTTTTACCCGCGCGTCGTAGTGCGCCACGGAATGACGTTCATCCTCCATGCACAGGCCGTCGCTCAGGCGAAAGCGTTGTTTTTTCAACGGGCTGGCGACCCACAATTCGCCCTGATGTTCCGCAATCAATCCGCGAGACAGCACGCTGGATTCAAAGAACGGGTCGATGTTGCTGATCGCAAACACCTGGTCGTTGTGATACGGACGAAAAATAGCGACCTGTTCCTCACCTAACAACGCGCAGACGCCGGTTGCGGGCAGGATGTCATCAATGTGGCAGATGTTTGTCCACTGGCTCATGCGTTTTCCTCCACCAGAGTGACCGGGATGCGTTCATACGTCGTAGCCGGACGATGCTGTTCACGTTCAGGCACTACCTGGACGTTCGGATCGCGTTTATCGCTGTTGATAAAGTGTCTGAAACGCGTCTGGGCAGATGGCGTGTTGACGGTTTCCGTCCACTCGCAGACTACGGCTTCGCGCAGACGGGCCATCTCTTCTTCCAGATGTTCGTTCAGACCCAGTTTGTCGTCGATGATGACGGAACGCAGATACTCAATGCCGCCTTCCAGGTTGTCTAACCACGGGGCGGTACGGGTCAGTTTGTCCGCCGTACGGATGTAGAACATCATGAAACGGTCGAGATATTTGAGCAGCGTTTCACGATCGATATCCGCTGCCAGCAGATCCGCATGACGCGGTTTCATCCCGCCATTACCGCAGACGTACAGGTTCCAGCCTTTCTCGGTAGCGATGATACCGACGTCTTTGCCCTGGGCTTCGGCACATTCACGGGTACAGCCGGAAACGCCGAACTTCATCTTGTGCGGGGTGCGAATGCCTTTGTAGCGGTTTTCCAGCTCAACGCCGAAGCCCACGCTGTCACCCACGCCATAACGGCACCAGGTGCTGCCCACACAGGTTTTCGCCATGCGCAGCGCTTTGGCGTAGGCATGGCCGGTTTCGAAGCCAGCTTCAATCAGTTGGCGCCAGATTTCCGGCAGGTCGTCTTTTTGCGCGCCGAACAGGCCGATACGCTGAGAACCGGTGATTTTGGTGTACAGATTAAATTCACGGGCGATACGACCTACGGCAACCAGACCTTCCGGCGTGATTTCACCGCCGGCAGAGCGTGGGATCACAGAGTAGGTCCCGTCTTTCTGGATGTTCGCCAGGAAGTTGTCGTTAGTATCCTGCAGTGGGGTGTGCTGCGGTTTCAGAATGTACTCATTCCAGCAGGAAGCCAGCAAAGAGCCCACGGTCGGTTTACACACTTCGCAGCCATAACCTTTACCGTGTTTTGCCAGCAGCTCCTCGAAGGTTTTGATGCCTTCCACTCGAATCAGGTGGAACAGTTCCTGGCGCGAGTAAGCAAAGTGCTCGCACAGGTTGTTGTTCACTTCGATACCCTGTTTCGCCAGTTCGGCGTTCAGCACCTGGGTAACCAGTGGGATACAGCCGCCGCAGCCGGTACCGGCTTTGGTTTCGGCTTTCAGCGCGGCAACGGTGTGGCAGCCTTTGTTGATGGCGGCGACCAGCATCCCTTTGGTGACGTCGAAACAGGAGCAAATCTGCGCGCTGTCCGGCAGTTTATCCACGCCAATAGACGGTTTACCACTGCCGGCATGGGCCGGCAGGATCAGCGAGTCCGGGTTTTCCGGCAGTTCGATGGCATTCAGTACCAGTTGCAGCAGGTTGCCGTAATCGCTGGTATCTCCCACCAGCACAGCGCCGAGCAGGGTTTTGTTATCCTGGCTTACGATAAGGCGTTTGTAGACTTCTTTGCTTTCGTCGAGGTAAACGTAACTACGGGCACCCGGCGTGCGGCCATGTGCGTCGCCAATACCGCCTACGTCAACGCCCAGCAGTTTCAGCTTGGCGCTTAAATCTGCGCCTTCGAAGGCGTTTTCGTTATCGAGAATATGGTCAACGGCGACCTGCGCCATTTTGTAGCCCGGCGCGACCAGACCGTATACCCGGTTGTTCCAACTGGCACATTCACCGATGGCGTAGATATCCGGGTCGGACGTCTGGCAGGCATCGTTGATCACGATCCCGCCGCGTGGCGCAACCTCCAGACCACACTGGGTCGCCAGTTTGTCGCGTGGGCGAATACCGGTCGAGAAGACGATGAAGTCCACTTCCAGCTCGCTACCGTCGGCAAAACGCATCGTTTTACGGGCTTCAGTGCCTTGCTGGACGATCTCCTGGGTGTTTTTGCTGGTGTGCACGCGCACGCCCATGCTTTCAATCTTGCGACGCAACTGTTCGCCGCCCATAGGGTCAAGCTGCTCAGCCATCAGCATCGGGGCGAATTCAATCACGTGAGTTTCCACGCCGAGGTTTTTCAGCGCGCCTGCCGCTTCCAGACCTAACAGACCGCCGCCGACGACCGCACCACGCTTGCTGCGACGAGCACAGGATTCAATCGCGTTGAGGTCTTCAATGGTGCGATAAACGAAGCAGTCCTGGGTTTCGGAACCTTTAATCGGCGGGATCCACGGATAAGAACCGGTCGCCATAATCAGCTTGTCGTAGTAAACCGTACGGCCCGCACTGGAGTGAATCACTTTTTCCTGGCGGTTGATGGTAATCGCACGTTCGCCGACCAGCACGTTAACGCCGTGCTTCTCGTAAAATCCTTCGCGAACCAGAGACAGTTCTTCGGCGGTGTGGTGTGAAAAGTAGGATGACAGGTGCACACGGTCGTATGCCTTGCGGGGTTCTTCGCAGAAAACAGTAATATCAAAATTGGCAGCGTCGGATTTATCAAGAAGGTCCTCAATAAAGCGATGGCCGACCATACCATTACCGATAATAGCGAGTCTGACTTTGCTCATTTTTGCCTCGATTTCTTTTCTATTACTGCCTACCTTAACGATTCAGCACCCCCACTTATTGATGCAAATCAAATTCACCTTTATATACCTCTTAAGGAGTATATTGCTGATTTGACAGCATTTTCTTAAGTTGTGGAAATATCAGACTTTTCGCGATTGTACAAATAACGTACAAAATGAGGGGGTTTTTAGCAGAAGAGGGCTACCACTAAAGATTGGCTGCCTTACATCCTTCGAGGAAGGGAAGAGAAACGAGAAAAGGCCGGATGGCGGTAGCGTTTTATCCGGCCTATAAAGAGGATCGCCATCCGGCAAATCACGTTACTGTGCTGTCGGGGCCTCATGCTGACGATGACGGGTCACAAAACCGAGGATAAAGCACATCACGAAGACGATAGCGTACAGGCCATTCGCGGTGAGCAAGGCCGCCTGAGGACCGCTGTGCGCCACGATAGGACCGGTGACGACAAACGTCAGCATGGTGCCGATGGTGCCGCAGGTCAGGACGAAGTTAACCAGTTTTGGCGAGGCTACGCGGGTTTGCTGCGAACCCAGGGTGATGATAGTGGTATAGATGGCGCTGGAGAAAAAGCCGAGAGCCAGAATAAACCACGGCATATGTTCAGGCGTCCCGGTGATGAACAGGTACATCAGCACGGTGGCCAGTGCCGCCAGTACAGTCAGAATGCGCTGCAAATCAAAGAAACGCAGAATGAAGCTGAATGCCCACATCCCAAACATGTATGACATCCAGAAGTTGCTGACCAGCGTACCGGCATCGTTCAGGCTCATCCCCAACCCTTTCGCGTACTCGGGTACCCAGGAGATAAAGCCCAACTGACCGAGGATGTAACACAGCGCAGCGACAGACAGAAACAGGACGCCAATGCCCCATTTCTCTTTCACGATGGGTGTATCGCTTTGCGGCGCGTGTTTGCCCAGCGGCGGGAATTCACAACCAAAGGTCAGAAGAAAAATAGCGACATAGACCAGACCGATGCAGGCGTACACCCAGTACCATTCGATGCTGCGCGCCAACAGGAACGCGGCGACCATCGGGAAAACCATCCCAGCCATGCTGAAGAAGGAGTCGGTAAACAACAGACGGGAGCCGCGCTGACGGCCTTCATACATCTGCGTAATCAGGAACGTACCAATGGACATGGTGATCCCGCTGACCAACCCCAGCACAAACATTGCGGCAGAGAATAAAGCCAGACTGTGGCTGAACATCAGACCGGCAACGGCCAGTACCATCAGGATAAAGCCAAAGCGCAGTTGCGTTTTCAGCGGAACAATTTCCATCAGCCAGGCATTAAGGAAAATGGAGATCAAGATACCGGCGTTCAGGAATGTGAAAGTGTTACTCATACTGGAAACTGGCAGCTGGAAATACTCTGCGATGTTTCCCATCACCATCCCGGTGACAATAACCAACGCACCGGTGAGGGCGTAGGAGAGAAAGCTAATCCATGTGAGCTTGATACGATTGCTGTTAGTCATGACTGGCCTGTAAATGGAAGTAAAGCGCATTGACGGCGCCGGGAACGGGCGGATTTTAGGCTTTTTAGTGATGCATTTAAACTTTTATCGGAAATTACAGGATCTGTTACATTTTTAAAGGTGACGTAAGTCACAATAATTAATGCTTTGATGAAGTTACATATGTTTCAGGTACGTAAAATTAGGTAAAGGGATGGCCTTGTCCCTGAAGGCTCTTTAGAATCAAACCACTGGCTTTTGTTACCGCTCTCCTAAAGGAAATCTCATGCTCAAATCGACCCTGGCGGCTGTTGCAGCTGTTTTCGCCCTTTCTGCTCTCTCTCCCGCAGCGCTGGCAGCAAAAGGGGATCCGCACGTTTTGCTGACGACCTCTGCAGGTAATATTGAACTGGAACTGAATAGCCAGAAAGCGCCTGTTTCAGTGCAAAACTTTGTCGATTATGTGAACAATGGTTTCTATAACAACACCACGTTTCACCGTGTAATTCCCGGCTTTATGGTCCAGGGCGGTGGCTTCACCGAGCAGATGCAGCAGAAGAAACCTAATCCCCCGATTAAAAACGAAGCCGATAATGGCTTGCGTAACACGCGCGGCACCATCGCGATGGCGCGTACTGCTGATAAAGACAGCGCGACCAGCCAGTTCTTTATCAACGTGGCCGATAATGCCTTCCTCGATCACGGCCAGCGTGATTTCGGCTATGCCGTATTTGGTAAAGTTGTGAAAGGGATGGAGGTGGCCGATAAGATTTCCCAGGTGCCGACCCATGATGTCGGCCCTTACCAGAATGTGCCGTCAAAACCAGTGGTTATCCTCTCCGCCAAAGTTCTGCCGTAATCCTTTCCCGCGCGGGCATTGCAGGCCCGCGTTGCTTTATCTTCCCTGCGTAACCGCGTTTTGCTGCTTATACTTGTGGCAAACACGGATCAATCAGGGAGGCGTAAAGTGAAAAAACTCACCGACAGGCAAAAATCCCGGCTCTGGGAACAGCAGCGCAACGTGAATTTCCAGGCCAGCCGCCGTCTTGAGGGCGTCGAAAGTCCGTTAGTCACGCTTAATCCCGCAGAGGCGCTGGCGCGTCTGGAAGAACTCCGGAGGCACTATGAGCGATAAAATCGGCGACGACCGCGATCCGTATCTTTACCCCGGACTGAATGTGATGCGTAACCGTCTGGGGATCCACCAGGTTGCACGTCTGGAACAGGCCGCTTATGAACTGACTGCACTACGAGCGGCGACTATCGAACTGGGCCCGGCGAAGCGCGGCTTGCCTCATCTGTGCGCGATTCATCGGCAGCTTTACCAGGACGTCTTTGACTGGGCGGGTCATCTGCGTGAAGTGGATATCTATCAGGGTGATACCCGTTTCTGCCATTTCGCGTACATCGAAAAAGAGGGAAATGCCCTGATGCAGGATCTGGAAGAAGAGGGCTACCTGATGGGGCTGCCAAAAGAGAAGTTCGTCAGTCGCCTTGCACATTATTACTGTGAGATCAACGTGCTACATCCGTTTCGTCTTGGCAGCGGCATGGCGCAGCGGATTTTCTTCGAACAGCTGGCTATTCATGCGGGGTATCTTCTTCACTGGGCAGATGTGCCGGTGGCGGAGTGGCGTCGGGCGAATCAGGAAGGGGCGATGGGCGACCTTAGCGCATTGCAGGCGATATTTCGTAAAGGGGTAAGCGAAGCCGAGGAAACTGAGTAGAATAGCGCGGTTTTCCTCGACCGGAGCCGCCATGATCCTGCTTATCGATAACTACGATTCTTTCACCTGGAACCTCTACCAGTATTTTTGTGAGCTGGGCGCTGACGTGCAGGTTAAGCGCAATGATGAATTGACGCTGTCGCAGATCGATGCGCTACAGCCGCAAAAAATCGTCATTTCGCCCGGTCCCTGCACCCCGGATGATGCGGGAATTTCGCTGGAGGTGATTCGCCACTATGCCGGACGTTTGCCGATACTGGGTGTCTGCCTGGGGCATCAGGCGATGGCGCAGGCTTTTGGCGCAACGATCGTACGCGCCGAAAAAGTGATGCACGGAAAAACGTCGCCCATCCACCATACGGGACAGGGCGTGTTTCAGGGGTTAACTAACCCGCTTACCGTCACCCGCTATCACTCGCTCATCATCGACCCCACCACACTGCCAGACTGCTTTGAGGTGACCGCCTGGAGCGAAACACAGGAAATTATGGGGATTCGCCATACGATGTGGGATCTGGAAGGGGTGCAGTTCCACCCGGAGAGTATTCTCAGCGAGCAGGGACATCAATTGCTGGCAAATTTCCTCAATCGGTGATTTGTGGTTGCTATCGTGTGATTTTTTATGCATATTTTGTGATTATATTTTCACATTCATTTTTGCATAACTGGATGGGCACGAGATGGCAACTGAACAAACGGCAGTAACCCGGGCAACTTTCGATGAAGTCATTCTGCCGATTTATGCACCGGCGGAATTTATTCCGGTAAAAGGCAAAGGCAGCCGGATCTGGGATCAGCAGGGCAAAGACTATGTTGATTTCGCGGGCGGAATTGCGGTGACCGCGCTGGGGCATTGCCATCCTGTACTGGTCGATGCGTTAAAAGCGCAGGGCGAAACGCTCTGGCATACCAGTAACGTCTTCACCAACGAACCCGCGCTGCGTCTGGGACGAAAAATAATCGATGCCACCTTTGCTGAGCGCGTGCTGTTTATGAACTCGGGAACAGAAGCCAACGAAACGGCGTTCAAGCTGGCGCGTCATTACGCCTGCGTGCGCCATAGCCCGTTCAAAACCAAAATCATTGCCTTTCATAACGCGTTCCACGGTCGCTCGTTGTTTACCGTCACGGTGGGTGGTCAGCCGAAGTATTCCGATGGCTTTGGGCCGAAACCGGCGGATATCATCCATGTACCGTTTAACGATCTCCATGCGGTGAAAGCGGTGATGGATGACCATACCTGCGCGGTGGTGGTTGAGCCGGTACAGGGAGAAGGTGGCGTTCTGGCCGCGACGCCGGAGTTCCTGCAAGGGCTGCGCGAGCTCTGCGACGAGCACCAGGCATTGCTGGTGTTTGATGAAGTACAAAGCGGAATGGGGCGTACCGGCGATCTGTTTGCCTATATGCACTATGGCGTGACGCCGGATATCCTCACCAGCGCGAAAGCGCTGGGCGGCGGCTTCCCGGTGAGCGCGGTATTGACGACGCAGGAAATCGCCTCGGCGTTTCATGTCGGCTCTCATGGTTCGACCTACGGCGGTAACCCGCTGGCCTGCGCGGTGGCGGAAGCCGCGTTCGACATCATCAACACGCCAGAGGTTCTGGGAGGCGTGAGTGCAAAACGCCAGAGATTCGTTCAACATCTGCAGCAGATTGATGAGCAGTACCACGTGTTCAGCGATATTCGCGGTATGGGGCTGCTGATTGGGGCCGAGCTGAAATCACAATACAAAGGGCGTGCGCGTGATTTCCTCTATGCGGCAGCCGACGCGGGTGTGATGGTGTTGAATGCCGGTCCAGATGTGATGCGCTTTGCCCCATCGCTGGTGGTGGAAGAGGCGGATATCGACGAAGGGATGCAGCGTTTTGCACAGGCTGTCGCGAAGGTTGCCAGGGCTTAATTGATCGTTCTCATAAAGACTCAGGGTTATAAATCACCCTGGGTTTATTATTTCAAAATTAGTGAGGTTATTTTAACGGATGTTGTTAATAGATTTCATATTCATTTGGTTTTTATAAATCTGTAAATCATATATATAATATATGGCATTTAAAGATAACTTATTGTTTAGGTAGAGTGTTATTTTTGAACGATAATAATGTATGGGCGATGGAAGGAGGATAATTACATGGTGAAGGGAATGACTTCAGGAATAACGTCAGGAATGACGAAGAAAATGGATAGCAGCGTGCTTGAGCAAAGAATAACAAGAAGAGTGAGGCTTATATTTTATGGTGGTTCAAAGAGTCCGAGGGATAATTCTGCGTTTGAATTTGCGGCTAAAAACATTAAAAAGGATTATGAGAGAGCGTATCCTCATAATATTGTCATTGCTATATTTGTTGATGCAGCAAAAACAGTAGTTGATAAGATTAATGAACAAAAGACAGGAAAAATAGAGTCACTTGATTTACTTTTTCACGGAACCGAAAGAGGACTCTATATGTATAAGGGCGCATCGCTTGATCCTAAAGGTGGCTTTTCAGGTGAAGATATCGAAGATAACGATTTAAATGCAAGTTTGTACGCTGGTCGTATTCGAAAATGGCTGGGCGATGACAAAGGTGATGAGGCAAGAGCAGTTAACGATATTGACTTTACTAAATTCAGTCCAGAAGGCGCTATTATTGAAATTCATGGATGTAAATCAGGTAATGATACCGATCCGTTGACCGATAGTATTACTAAAAACCTTTCCGAAGAACTGGCAAATGGATATGTTATCGGTCATACAACTAAGGCTAATCCAAATATTAATAGTGGCAAGAAAACGTCCAGAGAACAACAGGATTATCGTCATGGGCAAAGAGCTATATGGAAAGATGGTAAGGTAATAAAAATAACAGATAAAAAAGGAATGTTAACCTTGAAGGATTTCGTATGACAAGATTATTTTCCTTTTTTATCCTGCTCCTGAGTGGTTGCGATTCGTCTGCGGAAAAAATAGGGATTTATACTGTAGATATGGAGTATGCCTGTGAGTGTACGAGCTATAGAATATTTAAAGCAACTGTTTTGAAGGATGCTAACAAAGCATCAGAGCCTAATGATATATTCAGAGTTAATGAGGATATCAGCAGAGCTTATAAAACTGTTTTGACAAGGAATGATAGGTTTTTATTATCGAGTACACATTCATTGTCTGGAGTAGAGGTTTCGCTTATTTTTCATAACAAGGATTTACAGACAGCATTCGAAAAAACGGAACCCTACTATGGTAAATGCTATATCTATTATTTTGAAGGCAGGTTTAATAATGACAGATTGAAATTTGATGAGGATGGCGATCAATCAAATGAATTTGTTGTTGATAATTATAAGTTTATACTTCAATCGACTGATTGTATAAAACATGTATATGGCAATAGTTGATGATTAGAACGATGCAGCTAAATGCGGGCATGACGAAAATTATTAACTCTTACTATCCCGTAACCGGCGGCTGAGCCAGATCCCATGGTGCGGCCGCTGACGCCATGCGACAGACGAGATAGTGTGCATTGTGTTCAGGTGCCCCAGCACGCGTTGCAGATGCTGTTCCAGCGTGCTTAAGGGGCCGTGGGTGAGCGCTTCAGGCGCTTCCAGAATATTCACATCCCCCGAACTGCCCGGCCCGTCGTACTCCAGCCGCTGCTGACAGCGTTGGATGGCAATTTCGCACGATTGCAGATATCGCTGCGCCAGTTCCGGCGTCAGCATCGTATGCTCACGCGCCAGCGTGGTCATGGCATTGATATGTTCGACGATAAACTGACTGTGCGTCACCCACAGCTTCATGTCCGCCAGGTAGTGCGTGTTAAAGCCTGGCTCCTGCATCGCCTGATTCAGTGAGTTAAACAGCGTGTTGTGCGCCTGATTGACGCGCATACGCTGATAAGCCAGCGGTGTGGCCTGCGGATCGTCACTCAGAATCAGACGAATCGCTTCCTGATCGGCCTCCAGCGCATCATGTGCGTTTTTACGCAACAGTCCGCTCTGCCATTGTGGCCATAACCAAACGGTGCCGCCAAACGCAATCAGGCAGCCTATCACCGTGTCGACAAATCGCGGAATGATGAACTGTTCGCCGTCCAGCGTCAGGAGTTGCAGGGTGTACACCGCCGTGACGGTAAATCCCACGGTCGCCCAGCCGTAGTTTTTGCGGATGGTCAGATAGCTGACCAGGGTGATCACCAGCATCAGCGCCAGCGTATATCCTTCAGGAATATGAAAGTGCAGTGTTACGCCTGCGATAATCAGCCCCACCAGCGTTCCCGCCGAACGGTGCAGAATACGCACGCGGGTGGCGCCGTAACCGTTTTGCGTCACAAACAGCACCGTCATCAGGATCCAGTAAGGCTTCGGCAGATGCAGCGCGGTTCCCATCAGACTGGCGATGCTGAGCATGACGCTGATCCGCCCGGCGCTGCGGAGTGCCGGAGATTTCAGCGAGAGGTAGTTTTTCAACGCCGGCAGCAGCGGTAGCCGACGCTGCTTATCGGCCATCAGATCGCGGGCGTACAATGGTCGCTGGGTGCGCAGTACGCGGGCGATACGGCTGAAGTGCCAGTAACAGAACTGCCCGACGGGGTTATCCGGATGCTGATGAGCAATTTTTTCCAGCGCGCCAATCTGCTTTTGCATGGTGAACCGCGTCGGCAGCCGGTGATACAGAATGTCATCCGCCAGTACGCGCAGGCGAGCGGCGACCGTTTGCGCCGTCCAGCGTATCACCTGCTCCGCGTGACTGCGCTCGACCAGCTTTTGCACCTCTTCCGGTTGATGCAAACTGACGGAGATATGTTCCTGCAGATCCAGCGCTTCCTGAAAGGCGCGCAGCATCCGCTTATAGTCATTATTGTGATGCGCCGACAGCATGTGCATCTGCTGATAGCACTGGGTGATGAGGTCGACGGCCTTCTGCTGGCGCACCAGAAGCGGCGGCAGGGCTTTTTCCGGGTCGGTATGCTGGGTCAGCATGCTGTATTTCGCTTCGCAGTAATCCGCCAGTTCCCGGTACAGCAGGCTCAGCGACTCGCGCAGCGGCTGTTCGCGCCAGAGCCAGAACCAGAACCAGTTAAACAAGCCATACCACAGCGTGCCCAGCGCGTAGATCAGCAGCGGTTCCCAGACCGGCATATTTCCCGCGAGGCTCAGTGTGAAAATCGCCGCGATCAGCGAGGCCGGAAGCAAACGCGCGTGAAGGGAGCTCAATTCAGCGGTGACGCCGAGCGTGAGCGTCAGGCCGGTCAGGATCAGGGGTAACGGCACCGCTTGCGTCAGCAGCAGCTGCATGATCAGGCTACAGCCGGCAAACAGCGATGCACCGATAATCAGACGTTTGAAAAAGCGTTTGTGCGGAGTATCAAGCCCGGCAATGTTGCAGCAGGCGGGAACGAGAGAGAAGAGCAGGCCCAGATGTAACTGCCCGATGATCAGTCCGACGGCCACGGGCAAACAGAGCACCAGCGTTTGACGTAGTGCATAATTGATTTCTGGGTGATAAATCAGTCTGCGCCACATTGGCAAAACAAAAATGACGCGCTAGCGGGTAGCGCGTCATTTCCGATGAGATTAACGAGTGCCGTAAACGACGATCGTTTTACCGTGAGCGGAGATCAGGTTCTGATCTTCCAGCATCTTCAGAATACGACCAACGGTTTCGCGAGAGCAGCCAACGATCTGGCCAATCTCCTGGCGAGTGATTTTGATCTGCATGCCGTCCGGGTGAGTCATCGCATCAGGTTGTTTCGCCAGATTCAGCAGAGTCTGGGCGATACGACCGGTCACGTCGAGGAAGGCCAGGTTACCGACTTTCTCTGAAGTGACTTGCAGACGGCGAGCCATTTGGGAAGAGAGGCGCATCAGAATATCCGGGTTCACCTGGATCAACTGACGGAATTTCTTGTAAGAAATTTCAGCCACTTCACACGCTGTTTTCGCCCGAACCCATGCGCTACGTTCCTGGCCTTCTTCAAACAGGCCCAGTTCGCCAATAAAATCACCCTGATTCAGATAAGAAAGGATCATTTCTTTCCCTTCCTCATCCTTAATCAACACTGCCACTGAGCCCTTAACGATGTAGTACAACGTTTCTGCTTTTTCACCCTGGTGAATCAGCGTGCTCTTGGACGGGTACTTATGAATGTGGCAATGAGACAAGAACCATTCAAGTGTCGGGTCTGTTTGCGGTTTGCCAAGCACCATGCGCGATTATCCTCTGTTATAAGCTGTCTCCAGAGCCAAAAAATGCCGCTGTCTCTGGGGTTGCAAAAATGTGCTTCCCGCGTCCTGGGAAGAGGCTGTCAAAAACTCACTGCAGCCTTTAATGTGAAGTCCTCTGCATACATGCAGTACATCAATGTATTACTGTAGCATCCTGACTGTTTTAGCATAGCTTTAGCCGTGTGTCTCCTGGTGTCTCGCTTCAGCATGACGGAGGTCGCCTTCCGTTGCGAGAATTGTTATGTACGCGTAATCTGTCAGGAAAATTGACGCACTGGAGTTAAAAAATATGCAAGCGCGTGTTAAATGGGTTGAGGGGTTAACCTTCCTTGGTGAGTCGGCTTCCGGACACCAGATTTTGATGGACGGTAACTCTGGTGATAAAGCGCCGAGCCCGATGGAAATGGTGTTGATGGCAGCGGGCGGTTGCAGCGCCATTGACGTGGTTTCTATCCTGCAAAAAGGCCGTCAGGATGTGACGAACTGCGAAGTGAAACTGACGTCAGAACGTCGCGAAGAGGCGCCACGCCTGTTCACCCACATCAATCTGCACTTTATTGTCACCGGTAACGATCTGAAAGATGCCGCCGTTTCGCGTGCGGTCGACCTGTCAGCGGAGAAGTACTGCTCTGTGGCGCTGATGCTGGGAAAAGCGGTCAACATTACCCATTCATATGAAGTGATTGCGGCGTAATTTTTCCTGTCGCCGGATGGCGGCTAGCGCCTGGTCCGGCCTACAGATCCCTGATTTGTAGGCTCGATAAGCGTAGCGCCATCGCGCACTTCCCATCGTTTATTCGATCTTCTTGCCTTCCATCAGTCGCTGCACCAGCGGCAACATGATGAGTTCCATTGCCAGCCCCATTTTGCCGCCAGGTACCACCAATGTATTGATGTGGGAAATGAATGACCCCTGCAGCATCGCCAGCAACCAGGGGAAATCGATTCCTTCCAGATTACGGAAATGAATCACGACAAAGCTCTCATCCAGTGATGGAATGCCTTTGGCCGCGAATGGGTTCGAGGTGTCGACGGTGGGAACGCGCTGGAAGTTAATATGGGTGCGGGAGAACTGCGGCGTGATGTAGTTGATATAGTCGTCCATCGAACGCACCACCGAATCCATCACCGCCTCACGAGAATGGCCTCGTTCGCTGGTGTCGCGGATAAGCTTCTGGATCCACTCCAGGTTAACGATGGGGACCACGCCGACCAGGAGATCAACATGTCTTGCGACCTCATGCTGGGGCGTGACGACGCCGCCGTGCAGGCCTTCATAGAACAATACGTCGGTGGGTTCCGGCAGGGGTTGCCACGGGGTAAACGTCCCCGGTACCTGATTCCATGGCACGGCTTCATCATAGGTATGCAGATATTTACGCGACTGGCCTTTGCCCGTCTGACCGTACTCAATAAACGTCTGCTCCAGTAGACCGAAGTCATTGGCGTCGGGCCCAAAATAGCTGATGTGGCGTCCGGCGTCGCGTGCTTTGCGGATCGCCATATCCATTTCCGGACGGGTATAGCGGTGAAAACTGTCGCCTTCCACCTCGGCTGCGCGCAGGTTGAGCTGCGCAAAAATTTTACGGAACGCGAGGCTGGTGGTGGTGGTCCCCGCGCCGCTGGATCCTGTTACCGCAATCACCGGATGTTTGGCAGACATGTTAACTCCATCAATAAATTGATTTTTTATTATAGTCGGCCGATAGCGTGCGGGTTATTCGCGAAATTGCTTGCGCGGCATGATATTGACGGTTTCGTGCAACTCAGACCACACCAGCACCGCTTCGCCACACTGTAACTGGCGTTTGACGTCGGCGACTTTTTGTTCAAGGGTACGTTCATGTTCACCATAATCGGTACCTTCGCGCAACACAAAGCTTTCGATCAGATTGTCCAGCGTCTCGGGGGAAAGGTCCTGCCAGGGGATTTGCATGATTAGGCCTCCAGATACGGTGTCAGCCAGTCAGGGATGCGCGATTCCAGCCACATTTCTGGCCGACGTAGCGTCCCGCCAATAAATCCAACGTGCCCGCCATGTTCGGTTAACTGATATTCCACCTGCGGCGGTAAATCTTCTGCTTTGGGGATCACATGATGATCCATAAACGGGTCGTCTTTCGCGTGAATGATCAGCGTCGGAATGGCGATGTCGCTGAGCAAGGGCATGGCACTGCACTGACGATAGTAGTCGATAGCATCGGCGAAGCCGTGAATTTTGGCAGTGATCAGATCGTCAAACTCACGGATCCGGCGCAGGGACTTCAACTGCGCCAGGCTCACCGGCAGCGAGCCTGGATAAGCCGCCAGCTTGCGCGATGCGTTAGCTTTCAGCAGGTTGAGCAGATAGCGCTGATAAATACGGGAAAAGCCTTTATCCATATGATAGCTGCAGGCTTCCAGTACAAAGGGAGCCGAGACAATGACCGCCGCATCAAGCGGGATGTTTTTCCCTTCTTTAGCCAGCAGGCATGCCAACATATTTCCGCCGAGCGAATAGCCTACGGCGGCCGTCGGCGCGTGGCCAAATTCCCGCTGCAACCAGCCTAAGAACCAGGTTCCGTCTTCGGTTTCACCGGAGTGATAAATACGGTTCAGGCGATTCGGTTCGCCGCTGCAACCGCGAAAGTGCATCACCACGCCAAGCCAGCCACGATTCTTTGCCGCTTCAATCAGGCCATGTGCGTACGGACTGTTCAGGCTGCCTTCCAGACCATGAAAGACCACCAGGCGCGGCTTGTGCTTCGCCTGATGCGGATCTTCACTCCATGCCAGATCGACAAAGTCGCCGTCGGGCAATTCCAGACGCTGCCAGTGGGCGTCGAAATTCACCTTTCGGCGGATCAAACGCGGCAACATGGTCTGTAGATGGCAGTTACTGATACCGCGCATCGGGCGAAATTCGTCACTGCTGCCATTTGGCATCTCTGGGTCGTGAAGGATTACGTGTGTCATCACCGTTACTCGCTCAGCATCTGCTCAAGCTGTTCCTGGGCGTCCAGCCAGGCCAGTTCGCACGCTTCCAGCCCGGCTTTGGCGCTGGCCTGCTGTTGCAGACATTCCGTCAGCTCGGCTTTGCGGCTCTGGTCGTAAAGTTCGCTGTCACCCAGCTTCTCTTCTGCCTGCGCCAGCTGTGCGTTCAGCTTCTCCATCTCTTTTTCCAGACGGGCGATCTCTTTACGCAGCGGCTGGGTTTGCGTCCGCAGTTCAGCTTCCCGACGCTTCTGATCTTTACGCGCTTGCGCGCTGTTGATGTTCTCTTTTGGCGTCTCGTCGGACTGGCTTTCCTGCTTCTGCACATCGCTCAGCCACTGCTGATAATCTTCCAGATCGCCATCGAACGGCTCGACCTTGCGGTCATGCACCAGATACAGGTCGTCGGTTGTGGAGCGCAGCAAATGGCGGTCGTGCGATACGACCACCAGCGCGCCTTCAAATTCAATCAGCGCTTCGGTTAATGCCTGGCGCATGTCGAGATCAAGGTGGTTAGTCGGTTCATCGAGCAGCAGCAGGTTCGGACGCTGCCAGACGATCAGCGCCAGCACCAGTCGCGCTTTTTCACCGCCGGAGAAACGACGCGTCTCTTCGCTGACTTTATCGCCCTGAAAGCCGAAGCCACCCAGGTAATCGCGTAGTTTCTGTTCCAGTTCTTGTGGCGCCAGTCGCACCAGATGCTGCAACGGCGACTCATCCGCGCGCAAATACTCAAGTTGATGCTGGGCGAAATACCCGAGCTTAATGCCTTTTGCCAGGCCAATTTCACCGCTCACCGGCGCGAGTTCGCCCGCCAACAGTTTAATGAGCGTGGATTTACCCGCACCGTTACGTCCCAGCAAACCAATACGCGATCCTGGCACCAGGTTCAGTTTGATTGAATCCAGAATGATGCGTTCGCCGTAACCGGCGCTCACTTTCTCCATCTTCAAGAGCGGATTCGGCAGGCTTTCCGGCGCGCGGAAGCTGAAATGGAACGGGTTATCGACATGCGCCGGGGCAATCAGCTCCATGCGTTCCAGCATCTTAATACGGCTCTGTGCCTGTTTTGCTTTCGTGGCTTTGGCGCGGAAGCGATCGATATAGCTTTGCAGATGCGCCACGCGCTCCTGCTGGCTTTCATACATCGCCTGTTGCTGGGCCAGACGCGTGGCACGCTGGATTTCAAACGCGCTGTAGTTGCCGGTGTACTCGAACATCGTTTGCTGTTCGATATGAATGATTTTATCCACAACCGGATCGAGGAAATCACGGTCGTGAGAGATCAGAATCAGAGTGCCCTGATAGCTCTTTAGCCATTTTTCCAGCCAGATAACCGCATCCAGATCGAGGTGGTTGGTTGGTTCATCGAGCAGGAGGAGATCGGAGCGACAAATCAGCGCCTGAGCCAGGTTGAGACGCATACGCCAGCCGCCGGAAAAGTCGCTGACTGGACGTTCCAGTTGTTCATTAGAGAAACCGAGACCATGCAACAGGCTGGCTGCACGGGAGCGTACGGTCCAGGCGTCGATGGCATCCAGCTTGCCGTGGACGGTGGCAATGGCGTGTCCGTCGTTACGTTCGTTAGCGTCATGCAACTGGGCTTCCAGTTGACGATATTCGCGGTCACCGTCAATAACATATTCCAGCGCGGGCTGGGGCAGAGCTGGTGTTTCCTGATTCACCCACGCCAGCTGCCAGCTACCGGGAAAGCTAAAACCGCCGGCATCTGCGCTGATTTCATTTTTCAGCAATGCCAGCAGGGTAGATTTCCCGCAGCCGTTCTTACCCACCAGGCCCACTTTCTGGCCCGGATTGATGGTGGCAGTGGCATTGTCCAGTAAGACGCGCACGCCGCGACGAATTTGTAACGAGGAGAAAACAATCATAAGGCGCCGTATGTTCAGACTATGTTAATTTATCATTATGATAATGTTAGGTGTGGGCCATTTTCCGCACCGGGCCGCAATGGTAGCCCAAAACGACGACGATACACAAAAACAGAAATAAACCGGGAGGGGGATGATGTCTCAGCCAGCAAAGGTCTTGCTGCTGTATGCCCATCCGGAATCTCAGGACTCGGTGGCTAACCGGGTACTGCTTAAGCCGGCCACGCAGCTCAGCAACGTTACGGTGCACGATCTCTACGCGCACTATCCTGATTTTTTTATCGATATCCCGCATGAGCAGGCGCTACTGCGTGAGCATGACGTGATCGTGTTTCAGCATCCGCTGTACACCTATAGCTGTCCGGCGTTGCTGAAAGAGTGGCTGGACCGCGTATTGAGCCGTGGCTTTGCCAGCGGCCCCGGGGGAAATCAGTTAGCGGGAAAGTACTGGCGGAGCGTGATAACAACCGGGGAACCGGAGAGCGCCTATCGCTATGACGCGCTGAATCGCTATCCGATGAGCGATGTACTACGGCCATTCGAACTGACGGCAGGGATGTGCCGGATGCACTGGTTGAGTCCCATTATTATCTACTGGGCCAGACGACAAAGCGCGCAGGAGCTGGAAAGCCATGCAAAAGCGTATGGCGACTGGCTTGCTCATCCCGTTCCTGTGGGAGGCCGCTGATGGAAGGTTCCGATTTAATGCTGGCAGGAGTGCTGTTTCTCTTCGCGGCGGTGGCTGCGGTGCCTTTGGCATCGCGGCTGGGGATTGGCGCGGTATTGGGCTATTTGCTTGCGGGGATTGCTATTGGTCCGTGGGGGCTGGGGTTCATCAGCGACGTAGATGAGATTCTCCACTTCTCTGAACTCGGCGTCGTGTTTCTGATGTTTATTATTGGGCTGGAGCTGAACCCGTCGAAGCTCTGGCAGCTTCGGCGTTCTATCTTTGGCGTGGGTGCGGCGCAGGTTCTGCTGAGTGCGGCGCTGTTGGCCGGACTGCTAATGTTGACCGATTTCTCGTGGCCTGCGGCGGTCGTCGGCGGGATAGGCCTGGCAATGTCTTCCACTGCGATGGCACTACAACTGATGCGCGAAAAAGGGATGAATCGCAGCGAATCCGGGCAGTTGGGCTTTTCGGTTTTGCTGTTCCAGGATCTGGCGGTGATCCCGGCGCTCGCGCTGGTACCGCTGTTAGCCGGTTCGGCTGATGAAGACTTTGACTGGATGAAGATCGGTATGAAGGTGCTGGCGTTTGCTGGCATGCTGATTGGTGGACGCTATCTGCTGCGTCCGGTGTTCCGGTTTATTGCCGCCTCCGGCGTGCGTGAAGTGTTTACCGCCGCCACGCTGCTGCTGGTGCTGGGATCGGCATTGTTTATGGATGCGCTGGGGCTGTCGATGGCGCTCGGCACGTTTATCGCCGGGGTGCTGTTAGCGGAAAGCGAATATCGGCATGAGCTGGAAACCGCGATCGATCCGTTTAAAGGACTGCTGCTGGGTCTCTTCTTTATTTCTGTCGGGATGTCACTCAATCTGGGCGTGCTGTATACCCATCTGCTGTGGGTTGTGGCAAGCGTGGTGGTGTTGGTGGCGGTCAAAACGTTGGTGCTTTATCTGCTGGCGCGACTGTACGGCCTGCGCAGTTCTGAAAGAATGCAGTTTGCGGGCGTGTTGAGCCAGGGCGGAGAATTCGCTTTTGTGCTGTTCTCAACCGCGTCGTCGCAGCGGTTGTTTCAGGGCGATCAGATGGCGCTTTTGCTGGTGACCGTCACGTTGTCGATGATGACCACGCCGATGCTGATGAAGCTTATCGATAAATGGCTGTCCCGTCAGCTTAACGGCCCGGATGAAGAAGATGAAATGCCGTGGGTTGAGGATGATAAGCCGCAGGTCATCGTAGTGGGCTTTGGTCGTTTTGGTCAGGTTATCGGCCGTTTGCTGATGGCGAATAAAATGCGCATTACCGTGCTGGAGCGGGACATCAGCGCGGTGAACCTGATGCGTAAATATGGCTATAAGGTCTATTACGGCGATGCGACGCAGGTGGATCTGCTACGTTCCGCGGGCGCAGAGGCGGCGGAATCTATCGTCATTACCTGTAATGAACCGGAAGATACGATGAAGCTGGTGGCGATCTGTCAGCAGCATTTCCCGCATTTGCATATTCTTGCGCGAGCGCGCGGACGTGTTGAAGCGCATGAGTTATTACAGGCAGGGGTATCACAGTTTTCCCGTGAGACCTTTTCCAGTGCGCTGGAACTGGGACGCAAAACGCTGGTGTCGTTGGGGATGCATCCCCATCAGGCGCAGCGGGCGCAACTGCATTTCCGCCGGCTGGATATGCGGATGCTGAGGGAGCTCATCCCAATGCATGCTGATACGGTACAAATCTCTCGCGCCAGAGAAGCCAGACGCGAGCTGGAGGAGATTTTCCAGCGCGAGATGCAACAAGAACGACGCCAACTGGATGGCTGGGATGAATTCGAATAGAGGATAAGTATGGCAATCCGTAAACGTTTTATTGCAGGGGCGAAATGCCCTTCCTGCCAGGCGCAGGATTCTCTGGCGATGTGGCGCGAGAATAATATCGATATTGTTGAATGCGTTAAGTGCGGACATCAGATGCGGGAAGCGGATAAAGAAGTCCGCGATCACGTTCGCAAAGAAGAGCAAGTGATTGGGATCTTTCATCCAGACTAGCGATATGGCCCGAGATTTTTTAAGCTAAAGGGTACACAGGTGCAGATTTCCGCTACAATCTGCGCCAGCAATTTTCCCACGCTCAGGAGATATCATGAAAGTAGCAAAAGACCTGGTGGTCAGCCTGGCCTATCAGGTACGTACAGAAGACGGTGTGTTGGTTGATGAGTCTCCGGTGAGTGCACCGCTGGACTACCTGCATGGTCACGGTTCCCTGATCTCTGGCCTGGAAACAGCGCTGGAAGGTCACGATGTTGGCGACAAATTCGATGTTGCAGTAGGCGCGAACGACGCTTACGGCCAGTATGATGAAAACCTGGTGCAGCGCGTTCCTAAAGACGTCTTCATGGGCGTTGACGAACTGCAGGTTGGCATGCGTTTCCTGGCGGAAACTGACCAGGGTCCGGTACCGGTTGAAATTACCGAAGTGGAAGACGACCACGTTGTGGTTGACGGCAACCACATGCTGGCGGGTCAGAATCTGAAATTCAACGTTGAAGTTGTGGCGATCCGCGAAGCGACCGAAGAAGAACTGGCTCACGGCCACGTTCACGGTGCGCACGGTCACGACCATGACCACGATCACGACGGCTGCTGCGGCGGTCACGGCCATGATCACGGTCACGAGCACGGCGGCGAAGGCTGCTGCGGTGGCGGCGGTAAAGGCAACGGCGGCTGCGGTTGCCACTAATACCCGTCGTCTTTCAAACCACCGCAGCGTTGGCTGCGCTTTCGAACCCCGGTCACATAGTTTTCTATGCTCCCGGGGCTTGCTCAAGCTTGCCGCCTTGCGGTGACTCGAAATCCTTTGGGTATTTATGAGACCGTCCGATAAGTGTTGGTGCCATCGGATACAAGAAAGCGGGTTTAACCCGCTTTTTTTACGTCTCAATAATGAGGCGGTGGCGTCTCTTCGGCCTGGGAGGCGATGTGGGAAGGCTGGCTCGCTTTGAGCTTTTCCGTCAGCAGTCGCAGATGATCGCGCAATTTGGCCATTTCCATCTCGTGAGCGGTTACCGTTACGTTGAGCTCTTCAATGGTGATTTCCTGAAAAGCCAGCCGACTTTCCAGCTCGGCCAGCCGGGTTTCCATCGTTGTGTCCTGCATGATTCACCTCATCGATTGTCTCTGGTCGCGGCGGATTCTACTTAACTTTGTCTGAATACACAGCCCTGATTCAGTCTTATCGAAACTAATTTAAACAAAAAGAGTCTCAAAAGTAGCGAGAATCAGGCATGTCCGTATGTTGATTTGTTCAACAACGCTTTATAGTACGCTTCTCATAGTAAAGTTAACCATGGGGTGAGATGCCCCGGCCCTGGAGATATGGATGAAATCACTGTTTAAAGTCACTTTGCTGGCGACCACGATGGCCGTTACTCTGCACGCCCCGATCACCTTCGCAGCGGACGCCGCAAAACCGGCCGCCGCCGCTGCTGACAGCAAAGCTGCGTTCAAAAATGACGACCAGAAATCGGCTTACGCACTGGGTGCATCGCTGGGTCGCTATATGGAAAACTCCCTGAAAGAACAGGAAAAACTGGGCATCAAACTGGACAAAGACCAGCTGATCGCCGGTGTGCAGGATGCGTTTGCTAATAAGAGCAAACTGTCTGACCAGGAAATCGAGCAGACTCTGCAGGCTTTTGAAGCACGTGTGAAAGCTTCCGCCCAGGCGAAGATGGAAAAAGACGCGGCTGACAACGAAGCCAAAGGTAAAGAGTTCCGCACCAAGTTTGCGAAAGAGAAAGATGTGAAGACCTCTTCGACTGGACTGCTCTACAAAGTTGAGAAAGCCGGTACAGGCGAAGCGCCGAAAGACAGCGACACGGTGGTGGTGAACTACAAAGGTACGCTGATCGACGGTAAAGAGTTTGATAACTCCTACACCCGTGGCGAACCGCTCTCTTTCCGTCTGGACGGTGTGATCCCTGGCTGGACTGAAGGTCTGAAGAACATTAAGAAAGGTGGGAAGATTAAGATGGTCATCCCACCAGAACTGGCTTACGGTAAAACCGGCGTTCCGGGGATCCCGGCTAACTCCACGCTGGTATTCGACGTAGAACTGTTGGACATCAAGCCAGCACCGAAGGCGGATGCCAAGCCAGAAGCAGCAGCTGAAGCTGATGCAAAAGCAGCAGATGCCGCTAAAAAATAAAAACTGAGAACCGCCGCCGAACAGAGCGGCGGTTTTTTTTGTGCAGGCCGGATATAATTAATAGTGGAAAGTGGAACCACCACTGTATTAATTTAATCATCCAAAAAATTAATGAGCCTGCCCTGAAAACATAACGACAGGCTCCTGAAAAGGAGTGTTTTTTTTCATGTCCAGGTCGCTTTTAACCAACGAAACCAGTGAGCTTGATTTACTGGATCAACGTCCTTTCGATCAAACCGACTTTGATATTCTGAAATCCTACGAAGCGGTGGTGGACGGGTTAGCGATGCTCATTGGTTCCCACTGTGAAATCGTTTTGCACTCTTTGCAGGATTTGAAATGTTCCGCCATTCGCATTGCCAACGGCGAACATACGGGACGAAAAATCGGTTCGCCGATTACTGACCTTGCGTTACGGATGCTGCACGATATGACCGGTGCAGATAGCAGCGTCTCCAAATGCTACTTTACCCGTGCGAAAAGCGGCGTTCTGATGAAGTCAGTGACGATTGCCATTCGCAATCGCGAGCATCGTGTGATTGGTCTGCTGTGCATCAACATGAACCTTGATGTCCCGTTTTCGCAGATCATGAATACCTTTATTCCCCCGGAGACCCCGGAAGTGGGATCGTCTGTAAACTTCGCCTCTTCCGTGGAAGATCTGGTGACGCAGACGCTGGAGTTCACCATTGAAGAGGTGAACGCCGATCGTAATGTCTCCAATAATGCCAAGAACCGCCAGATCGTCCTGAATCTGTATGAGAAGGGTATCTTCGATATTAAGGATGCCATCAATCAGGTCGCCGATCGTCTGAACATCTCCAAGCACACCGTGTACCTCTATATTCGCCAGTTCAAGAGCGGCGACTTTCAGGGGCAAGATAAGTAATGCGTTTTGCCATTGTGGTTACCGGTCCGGCGTATGGTACCCAGCAGGCGAGCAGCGCATTGCAGTTTGCTCAGGCTTTGCTTGAAGAAGGCCATACGTTAAGCAGCGTCTTTTTCTATCGGGAAGGGGTGTATAACGCCAACCAGTTGACCTCTCCGGCCAGTGATGAATTTGATCTGGTCCGGGCATGGCAACAGATGAATACACAGCATGGCGTTGAGCTGAACATTTGTGTGGCGGCGGCGCTGCGCCGCGGTGTGGTAGATGAAACTGAAGCGGGCCGACTGGGACTGGCGTCCGCCAATCTGCAGCCGGGTTTTACCCTCAGCGGACTGGGCGCGTTGGCACAAGCCTCATTGACCTGCGATCGCGTGGTACAGTTTTGATGAAACGTATTGCCTTTGTCTTTTCCACCGTGCCGCACGGTAGTGCTTCTGGCCGTGAAGGGCTGGACGCGCTGTTGGCGACGTCGGCGTTAACAGAAGAGATCGGCGTCTTCTTTATAGGTGATGGCGTCTTTCAGATCCTGCAGGAACAAAAGCCGGATGTGATTCTGGCCCGCAACTATATTGCGACCTTCAAACTGCTGGGATTGTACGATATCGAACAGTGCTGGTTATGCGCCGCCTCGCTGCGCGAGCGTGGACTCGAAGAAGGGGCCAGTTTTGTCGTTGAGACGACGCCGCTGGAACCAGACGCGCTGCGTCGTGAACTGGGCAACTACGATGTCATCCTGAGATTCTGAGGTTTTCATGCTGCATACTTTACACCGCTCCGCGTGGCACTCTGATTTCTCTGCAATCCTGCGCCTGCTTGCAGAAGGGGATGAACTTTTGTTGCTCCAGGATGGCGTTACCGCCGCAGTCGAAGGCTGTCGCTTCCTTGAAAGCCTGCAAAACACCCCCATAACGGTATATGCACTGAAAGAAGACATTGACGCTCGGGGTTTGGGTGGTCAAATTTCAGACAGTGTCGTCAGGGTTGACTATACTGACTTCGTCAGACTTACGGTTAAGCACGCCAGCCAGATGGCCTGGTGATTGTGTGATCGTTGTATATTTCTTGACACCTTTTCGACACCGCCCTAAAATTCGGCGTCCTCATATTGTATGAGGTCGTTTTATTACGTGTTTACGAAGCAAAAGCTAAAACCAGGAGCTATTTAATGGCAACAGTTAACCAGCTGGTACGCAAACCACGCGCTCGCAAAGTTGCAAAAAGCAACGTGCCTGCGCTGGAAGCATGCCCGCAAAAACGTGGTGTATGTACTCGTGTATATACTACCACTCCTAAAAAACCGAACTCCGCACTGCGTAAAGTATGCCGTGTTCGTCTGACTAACGGTTTCGAAGTGACTTCCTACATCGGTGGTGAAGGTCACAACCTGCAGGAGCACTCCGTGATCCTGATCCGTGGCGGTCGTGTTAAAGACCTCCCGGGTGTTCGTTACCACACCGTACGCGGTGCGCTTGACTGCTCCGGCGTTAAAGACCGTAAGCAAGCTCGCTCCAAGTATGGCGTGAAGCGTCCTAAGGCTTAATGGTTCTCCGTTAAGTAAGGCCAAACGTTTTAACTTAAATGTCAAACTAAACTCGTAGAGTTTTGGACAATCCTGAATTAACAACGGAGTATTTCCATGCCACGTCGTCGCGTCATTGGTCAGCGTAAAATTCTGCCGGATCCGAAGTTCGGATCAGAACTGCTGGCTAAATTTGTAAATATCCTGATGGTAGATGGTAAAAAATCTACTGCCGAAACAATCGTATACAGCGCGCTGGAGACCCTGGCTCAGCGTTCTGGTAAATCTGAACTGGAAGCTTTCGAAGTAGCTCTCGAAAACGTGCGCCCGACTGTCGAAGTTAAGTCTCGCCGCGTTGGTGGTTCTACTTATCAGGTACCAGTTGAAGTCCGTCCGGTTCGTCGTAATGCCCTGGCAATGCGTTGGATCGTTGAAGCTGCTCGTAAACGCGGTGATAAATCCATGGCTCTGCGCCTGGCGAACGAACTTTCCGATGCTGCAGAAAACAAAGGTACTGCAGTTAAGAAACGTGAAGACGTTCACCGTATGGCCGAAGCCAACAAGGCGTTCGCACACTACCGTTGGTAATCCCTTCGGAGTTTTAGTCACCAGGCGGGCGCTTCCAGTAAGCAGCCCGCTTTGGGCTACTTAAATTGAACGCCTAAAAGATAAACGAGGAATCAAATGGCTCGTACAACACCCATCGCACGCTACCGTAACATCGGTATCAGTGCGCACATCGACGCCGGTAAAACCACTACTACCGAACGTATTCTGTTCTACACCGGTGTAAACCATAAAATCGGTGAAGTTCATGACGGCGCAGCCACCATGGACTGGATGGAGCAGGAGCAGGAACGTGGTATTACTATCACTTCCGCAGCGACTACTGCATTCTGGTCTGGTATGGCTAAGCAGTATGAACCGCATCGCGTAAACATCATCGACACCCCGGGGCACGTTGACTTCACTATCGAAGTAGAACGTTCCATGCGTGTTCTTGATGGTGCGGTAATGGTTTACTGCGCAGTTGGTGGTGTTCAGCCGCAGTCTGAAACCGTATGGCGTCAGGCAAACAAATATAAAGTTCCACGCATTGCGTTCGTTAACAAAATGGACCGTATGGGTGCGAACTTCCTGAAAGTTGTTGGTCAGATCAAAACCCGTCTGGGCGCGAACCCTGTTCCGCTGCAGCTGGCGATTGGCGCTGAAGAAGCGTTCACCGGTGTTGTTGACCTGGTGAAAATGAAAGCCATCAACTGGAACGAAGCAGATGCAGGCGTTACCTTCACTTACGAAGATATCCCGGCTGACATGCAGGAACTGGCTGAAGAATGGCACCAGAACCTGATCGAGTCCGCAGCGGAAGCTTCTGAAGAGCTGATGGAGAAATACCTGGGTGGTGAAGAACTGACTGAAGAAGAGATCAAAAAAGCTCTGCGTCAGCGCGTTCTGAACAACGAAATCATCCTGGTAACCTGTGGTTCTGCATTTAAGAACAAGGGTGTTCAGGCGATGCTGGATGCGGTAATTGATTACCTGCCATCCCCGGTTGACGTACCTGCGATCAACGGTATCCTGGACGACGGTAAAGACACGCCTGCTGAGCGTCACGCAAGCGACGAAGAGCCTTTCTCTGCACTGGCATTCAAAATCGCTACTGACCCGTTCGTGGGTAACCTGACCTTCTTCCGTGTGTACTCCGGTGTGGTTAACTCTGGTGATACCGTACTGAACTCCGTGAAAGCTGCACGTGAGCGTTTTGGTCGTATCGTTCAGATGCACGCTAACAAACGTGAAGAGATCAAAGAAGTTCGCGCGGGCGACATCGCTGCTGCGATCGGTCTGAAAGACGTAACCACTGGTGACACCCTGTGTGACCCGGATGCGCCGATCATTCTGGAGCGTATGGAATTCCCTGAGCCGGTAATCTCCATCGCCGTAGAACCGAAAACCAAAGCTGACCAGGAAAAAATGGGTCTGGCTCTGGGCCGTCTGGCTAAAGAAGACCCGTCATTCCGCGTATGGACTGACGAAGAATCTAACCAGACCATTATCGCCGGTATGGGTGAACTGCACCTCGACATCATCGTTGACCGTATGAAGCGTGAATTCAACGTTGAAGCGAACGTCGGTAAACCTCAGGTTGCTTACCGCGAAGCGATTCGTGCGAAAGTTACCGATATCGAAGGTAAACACGCCAAGCAGTCTGGTGGTCGCGGTCAGTATGGTCATGTTGTTATCGACATGTACCCGCTGGAGCCGGGTTCTAACCCGAAAGGCTACGAGTTCATCAACGACATTAAAGGTGGTGTAATCCCTGGCGAATACATCCCTGCCGTTGATAAAGGTATCCAGGAGCAGCTGAAAGCCGGTCCGCTGGCAGGTTACCCGGTTGTTGATATGGGTGTTCGTCTGCACTTCGGTTCTTACCATGACGTTGACTCCTCTGAACTGGCGTTTAAACTGGCTGCGTCTATTGCCTTTAAAGAAGGCTTTAAGAAAGCTAAACCAGTTCTGCTTGAGCCAATCATGAAGGTTGAGGTAGAAACGCCGGAAGAAAACACCGGTGATGTTATCGGTGACTTGAGCCGTCGTCGCGGTATGCTGCGCGGTCAGGAATCCGAAGTCACTGGCGTTAAGATCCACGCTGAAGTTCCGCTGTCTGAAATGTTCGGATATGCAACTCAGCTGCGTTCTCTGACCAAAGGTCGCGCATCATACACTATGGAATTCCTGAAGTATGATGATGCACCGAACAACGTTGCTCAGGCCGTAATCGAAGCCCGTGGTAAATAATCCACAGGATTAAAACCTAAGTCCCGTGCTCTCTCCACAAGGGGAGAGCGCTATAGTAAGGAATATAGCCGTGTCTAAAGAAAAATTTGAACGTACAAAACCGCACGTTAACGTCGGCACCATCGGCCACGTTGACCACGGTAAAACTACCCTGACTGCTGCAATCACTACCGTACTGGCTAAAACCTACGGCGGTGCTGCTCGTGCATTCGACCAGATCGATAACGCGCCGGAAGAAAAAGCTCGTGGTATCACCATCAACACTTCTCACGTTGAATATGACACCCCGACTCGCCACTACGCACACGTAGACTGCCCGGGCCACGCCGACTATGTTAAAAACATGATCACCGGTGCTGCGCAGATGGACGGCGCGATCCTGGTTGTTGCTGCGACTGACGGCCCGATGCCGCAGACTCGTGAGCACATCCTGCTGGGTCGTCAGGTAGGCGTTCCGTACATCATCGTGTTCCTGAACAAATGCGACATGGTTGATGACGAAGAGCTGCTGGAACTGGTAGAAATGGAAGTTCGTGAACTTCTGTCTCAGTACGATTTCCCGGGCGACGACACCCCGATCGTTCGTGGTTCTGCTCTGAAAGCGCTGGAAGGCGACGCAGAGTGGGAAGCGAAAATCATCGAACTGGCTGGCTTCCTGGATTCTTACATCCCGGAACCAGAGCGTGCGATTGACAAGCCGTTCCTGCTGCCGATCGAAGACGTATTCTCCATCTCCGGTCGTGGTACCGTTGTTACCGGTCGTGTAGAACGCGGTATCATCAAAGTGGGCGAAGAAGTTGAAATCGTTGGTATCAAAGAGACTGCGAAGTCTACCTGTACTGGCGTTGAAATGTTCCGCAAACTGCTGGACGAAGGCCGTGCGGGTGAGAACGTTGGTGTTCTGCTGCGTGGTATCAAACGTGAAGAAATCGAACGTGGTCAGGTACTGGCTAAGCCGGGTTCCATCAAGCCGCACACCAAATTCGAATCTGAAGTGTACATCCTGTCCAAAGACGAAGGCGGCCGTCATACTCCGTTCTTCAAAGGCTACCGTCCGCAGTTCTACTTCCGTACAACTGACGTGACTGGCACCATCGAACTGCCGGAAGGCGTTGAGATGGTAATGCCGGGCGACAACATCAAAATGGTTGTTACCCTGATCCACCCGATCGCGATGGACGACG
Source organism: Citrobacter sp. CFNIH10 (assembly GCF_002934585.1). Classification (NCBI taxonomy): domain Bacteria; kingdom Pseudomonadati; phylum Pseudomonadota; class Gammaproteobacteria; order Enterobacterales; family Enterobacteriaceae; genus Citrobacter; species Citrobacter sp. CFNIH10. The sequence goes on along the minus strand of NZ_CP026216.1, from coordinate 814,090 downwards.
GTCTGCGTTTCGCAATCCGTGAAGGCGGCCGTACTGTAGGTGCGGGCGTTGTTGCTAAAGTAATGAGCTAATAATTACTCATTAGTTCTGCACTTAAAAAGGGCGCTTCGGCGCCCTTTTTGCTGCCCGTTATTTGTCTTGTCACATTTCTTCGCAATTATAACTCCGCTCCCGTTACGTAGAGATAATTGTGCTATTGTAATTATAACTATTCTCATTTACACTTTGCGCAGAAATTGAACGGGAGCGATCATGTACGTTTGTTTGTGTAATGGTGTAAGTGATAAAAATATTCGCCAGGCGGTACGTCAGTTTCATCCTCAATCCTTCCAGCAGTTACGCAAGTTTATTCCTGTGGGAAATCAATGCGGTAAATGCGTTCGTGCGGCACGCGAAGTCATGCAGGATGAATTAATGCAAATGCCAGAATTTAAAGAGATCGCCTGAGTCACACTCTTTTTTTTGACATCCCTGTAGCCCCATCTATGCTCTGGAGAGTGGAAGCGGAGGGACAATAAAATGAAAGGTGATGTTAAAATCATAAATTATCTCAATAAACTATTGGGAAATGAGCTTGTCGCGATCAACCAGTATTTTCTCCATGCACGTATGTTCAAAAATTGGGGCCTGACTCGCCTCAATGAGATCGAGTACCATGAATCCATCGATGAAATGAAACACGCGGATAAATATATTGAGCGTATTTTGTTTCTGGAGGGGATCCCGAACCTACAGGATCTCGGCAAATTGGGGATTGGCGAAGATGTCGAAGAGATGCTGCAGTCCGATCTTCGGTTAGAGCTCGAAGGGGCGAAAAACTTACGTGAAGCTATCGCCTATGCCGATACCGTTCATGATTATGTCAGCCGGGATATGATGATCGAAATCCTTGCGGATGAAGAAGGACATATCGACTGGCTGGAGACAGAACTGGATCTCATCTCGAAAATTGGCCTGCAAAATTATCTGCAGTCGCAAATCAAAGTGACCAGCTAATCGCCCCTGAGGTGAGACGACAATATCCGGTGATGAAACCCGCAGCTGCCAGAAATGGCCCAAAAGGCAGCGGGTTTTTTAATGCCGATTTTCCATGCACTATCCCCACAACCACGATACCGAAACACCCCAGTAGCGCCGCCCAAAAGACTAATGAAGGCAAAAACATCCACCCATGCCAGGCACCTAGTGCGGCAAGGAATTTCACATCACCATAGCCGAGTCCTTCTCGCTTACGAAGCAGCCAATAACTCCAGTAGATAAAGGCAAAGCTGGCGTAACCCGCGACGGCGCCCCATACGGCATCGGCAAGTTGTGTCGGGATGATGCACAGGTGAAAGATGAATCCACCCCACAGCAACGGGCAGGTAAACCGGTCCGGCAGTCGTCTGCTGCGCATATCGCAGAAACTCAGAGTCAAAGACAATGCGGTATACAGCAGCAGAAAGGGTAGGGCAGCAGACATCGTGTCATCCTCCATCAACCATGGCGTTACTTTAAAGAAGGTTGATAAGGGAGCAAGGCGCTATTATGGGTATTGCGGGATGCTTTCCAGTAAATCTGCTGCGTTTCTTTCACAACATACAATCCCGGAACCCTGTTCGCATTACGCGCGAAGTGTTTAATATCTACGCGGCACTTGCTTCAGACTGATATTTGCGTATAATGCGCGGGCTTGTCTTAATTGACGGCAGGTTCGATCTGAACCTCGGATAGCCGATTTGGCTGTCTAACAATGCTCCCAATCGGGGAGCTACGTAAGAACGGTTACACTCTCCCATCAATCGTAATGGGTCTGAGGAGTAATCATTTTCGTTTATAAAATAATTGGAGCTCTGGTCTCATGCAGAACCAAAGAATCCGTATCCGCCTTAAAGCGTTTGATCATCGTCTGATCGATCAATCAACCGCGGAAATCGTCGAGACTGCTAAGCGCACTGGTGCGCAAGTCCGTGGTCCGATCCCGCTGCCGACCCGCAAAGAGCGTTTCACCGTTCTGATCTCTCCGCACGTCAACAAAGACGCGCGTGATCAGTACGAGATTCGTACTCACAAGCGTCTGGTTGACATCGTTGAGCCAACTGAAAAAACCGTTGATGCTCTGATGCGTCTGGACCTGGCTGCCGGTGTAGACGTGCAGATCAGCCTGGGTTAATCAGGTCATCGAGCGATTGAGAGGTTGATACAATGATTGGTTTAGTCGGTAAAAAAGTGGGTATGACCCGCATCTTCACTGAAGATGGCGTATCTATCCCAGTAACCGTAATCGAAGTTGAAGCAAACCGCGTTACTCAGGTTAAAGATCTGGCTAGCGATGGCTATCGTGCTATTCAGGTTACCACGGGTGCTAAAAAAGCTAACCGTGTAACCAAGCCGGAAGCTGGTCACTTTGCTAAAGCTGGCGTAGAAGCTGGCCGCGGCCTGTGGGAGTTCCGTCTGGCAGATGGTGAAGAATTCACTGTTGGTCAGAGCATTAGCGTTGAACTGTTTGCTGACGTTAAAAAAGTTGACGTAACCGGTACCTCTAAAGGTAAAGGTTTCGCAGGTACCGTTAAGCGCTGGAACTTCCGTACCCAGGACGCGACTCACGGTAACTCCTTGTCTCACCGCGTTCCGGGTTCTATCGGTCAGAACCAGACTCCGGGCAAAGTGTTCAAAGGCAAGAAAATGGCAGGCCAGATGGGTAACGAGCGTGTAACCGTTCAGAGCCTTGACGTAGTACGCGTTGACGCTGAGCGCAACCTGCTGCTGGTTAAAGGTGGTGTTCCGGGTGCGACCGGTTGCGACCTGATCGTTAAACCAGCTGTGAAGGCGTAAGGGGATAGCAATGGAATTAGTATTGAAAGACGCGCAGAGCGCGCTGACTGTTTCCGAAACTACCTTCGGTCGTGATTTCAACGAAGCGCTGGTTCACCAGGTTGTTGTTGCTTATGCAGCTGGTGCTCGTCAGGGTACTCGTGCTCAGAAGACTCGTGCTGAAGTAACTGGTTCAGGCAAAAAACCGTGGCGCCAGAAAGGTACCGGCCGTGCGCGTTCAGGTTCTATCAAGAGCCCGATCTGGCGTTCCGGTGGCGTAACCTTCGCTGCTCGTCCGCAGGACCACAGTCAAAAAGTAAACAAAAAGATGTACCGCGGCGCGCTGAAAAGCATTCTGTCCGAACTGGTACGTCAGGATCGTCTGATCGTTGTCGAGAAGTTCTCTGTAGAAGCGCCTAAAACTAAGCTGCTGGCACAGAAACTGAAAGACATGGCTCTGGAAGATGTGCTGATCATCACCGGTGAGCTGGACGAAAACCTGTTCCTGGCTGCGCGCAACCTGCACAAGGTTGACGTACGCGATGCAACTGGTATCGACCCGGTTAGCCTGATCGCCTTCGACAAAGTCGTAATGACTGCTGATGCTGTTAAGCAAGTTGAGGAGATGCTGGCATGATTCGTGAAGAACGTCTGCTGAAGGTGCTGCGTGCACCGCACGTTTCTGAAAAAGCGTCTACTGCGATGGAAAAAACTAACACCATCGTTCTCAAAGTTGCTAAAGACGCGACCAAAGCAGAGATCAAAGCTGCTGTGCAGAAACTGTTTGAAGTCGAAGTCGAAGTCGTTAACACCCTGGTTGTTAAAGGGAAAGTTAAACGTCACGGACAGCGTATCGGTCGTCGTAGCGACTGGAAAAAAGCTTACGTCACCCTGAAGGAAGGCCAGAATCTGGACTTCGTTGGCGGCGCTGAGTAAGTCGGAGGAGTAATACAATGGCAGTTGTTAAATGTAAACCGACATCTCCGGGTCGTCGCCACGTAGTTAAAGTGGTTAACCCTGAGCTGCACAAGGGCAAACCTTTTGCTCCGTTGCTGGAAAAAAACAGCAAATCCGGTGGTCGTAACAACAATGGCCGTATCACCACCCGTCATATCGGTGGTGGCCACAAGCAGGCATACCGTATTGTTGACTTCAAACGCAACAAAGATGGTATTCCGGCAGTTGTTGAACGTCTTGAGTACGATCCGAACCGTTCCGCGAACATCGCGCTGGTTCTGTACAAAGACGGTGAGCGCCGTTACATCCTGGCCCCTAAAGGCCTGAAAGCGGGCGACCAGATCCAATCTGGCGTTGATGCTGCAATCAAACCAGGCAACACCCTGCCGATGCGCAATATCCCGGTTGGTTCTACCGTTCATAACGTAGAAATGAAACCAGGTAAAGGCGGTCAGCTGGCACGTTCCGCTGGTACTTACGTTCAGATCGTTGCTCGTGATGGTGCTTATGTCACCCTGCGTCTGCGTTCTGGTGAAATGCGTAAAGTCGAAGCAGACTGCCGTGCAACTCTGGGCGAAGTTGGCAATGCTGAGCATATGCTGCGCGTTCTGGGTAAAGCAGGTGCTGCACGCTGGCGTGGTGTTCGTCCGACCGTTCGCGGTACCGCGATGAACCCAGTCGACCACCCACATGGTGGTGGTGAAGGTCGTAACTTTGGTAAGCACCCGGTAACTCCGTGGGGCGTTCAGACCAAAGGTAAGAAGACCCGCAGCAACAAGCGTACTGATAAATTCATCGTACGTCGCCGTAGCAAATAATTTTAGAGGATAAGCCATGCCACGTTCTCTCAAGAAAGGTCCTTTTATTGACCTGCACTTGCTGAAGAAGGTAGAGAAAGCGGTGGAAAGCGGAGACAAGAAGCCCCTGCGCACTTGGTCCCGTCGTTCAACGATCTTTCCTAACATGATCGGTTTGACCATCGCTGTCCATAATGGTCGTCAGCACGTTCCAGTATTTGTAACCGATGAAATGGTCGGTCACAAACTGGGTGAATTCGCACCGACTCGTACTTATCGCGGCCATGCTGCTGATAAAAAAGCGAAGAAGAAATAAGGTAGGAGGAAGAGATGGAAACTATCGCTAAACATCGCCATGCTCGTTCTTCTGCTCAGAAGGTTCGCCTTGTTGCTGACCTGATTCGCGGTAAGAAAGTGTCGCAGGCTCTGGATATTCTGACCTACACCAACAAGAAAGCGGCTGTACTGGTCAAGAAGGTACTGGAATCTGCCATTGCTAACGCTGAACACAACGATGGCGCTGACATTGACGATCTGAAAGTTACGAAAATTTTCGTAGACGAAGGCCCGAGCATGAAGCGCATTATGCCGCGTGCAAAAGGTCGTGCAGATCGCATCCTGAAGCGCACCAGCCACATCACTGTGGTTGTGTCCGATCGCTGAGACTCTGGAGACTAGCAATGGGTCAGAAAGTACATCCTAATGGTATTCGCCTGGGTATTGTAAAACCATGGAACTCTACCTGGTTTGCGAACACCAAAGAATTCGCTGACAACCTGGACAGCGATTTTAAAGTACGTCAGTACCTGACTAAGGAACTGGCTAAAGCGTCCGTATCTCGTATCGTTATCGAGCGTCCGGCTAAGAGCATCCGTGTGACTATTCACACTGCTCGCCCGGGTATCGTTATCGGTAAGAAAGGTGAAGACGTAGAAAAACTGCGTAAGGTCGTAGCGGATATCGCTGGCGTTCCTGCACAGATCAATATCGCCGAAGTTCGTAAACCTGAACTGGACGCAAAACTGGTTGCTGACAGCATCACTTCTCAGCTGGAACGTCGTGTTATGTTCCGTCGTGCGATGAAGCGTGCTGTACAGAACGCAATGCGTCTGGGCGCTAAAGGGATCAAAGTTGAAGTTAGCGGCCGTCTGGGCGGCGCGGAAATCGCACGTACCGAATGGTACCGCGAAGGTCGCGTACCGCTGCACACTCTGCGTGCTGACATCGACTACAACACCTCTGAAGCGCACACCACTTACGGTGTAATCGGCGTTAAGGTATGGATCTTCAAAGGCGAGATCCTGGGTGGTATGGCTGCTGTTGAACAACCGGAAAAACCGGCTGCTCAACCTAAAAAGCAGCAGCGTAAAGGCCGTAAATAAGGAGCGTCGCTGATGTTACAACCAAAGCGTACAAAATTCCGTAAAATGCACAAAGGCCGTAACCGCGGTCTGGCTGCTGGCGCGGATGTTAGCTTCGGCAGCTTCGGTCTGAAAGCTGTTGGCCGTGGTCGTCTGACTGCCCGTCAGATCGAAGCAGCACGTCGTGCTATGACCCGTGCAGTTAAGCGTCAAGGTAAGATCTGGATCCGTGTATTCCCGGACAAACCGATCACTGAAAAGCCGCTGGCAGTGCGTATGGGTAAAGGTAAAGGTAACGTGGAGTATTGGGTTGCCTTGATTCAGCCGGGTAAAGTCCTGTATGAAATGGACGGCGTACCGGAAGAGCTGGCCCGTGAAGCATTCAAGCTGGCAGCAGCGAAACTGCCGATTAAAACCACCTTTGTAACTAAGACGGTGATGTAATGAAAGCAAAAGAGCTGCGTGAGAAGAGTGTTGAAGAGCTGAACACCGAGCTGCTGAACCTGCTGCGTGAGCAGTTCAACCTGCGTATGCAGGCTGCAAGTGGCCAGCTGCAACAGTCTCACCTGTTGAAGCAAGTGCGTCGTGATGTCGCACGCGTTAAGACTTTACTGACTGAGAAGGCGGGTGCGTAATGACCGATAAAATCCGTACTCTGCAAGGTCGCGTTGTTAGCGACAAAATGGAGAAATCCATTGTTGTTGCTATCGAACGTTTTGTGAAACACCCGATCTACGGTAAATTCATTAAGCGTACGACCAAACTGCACGTACATGACGAGAACAACGAATGCGGTATCGGCGACAAGGTTGAAATCCGTGAATGCCGTCCGCTGTCCAAGACTAAGTCCTGGACGCTGGTTCGCGTTGTAGAGAAAGCGGTTCTGTAATACAGTACGCGTTCTCAACGAATAAACGGCTCAGCGATGGGCCGTTTATTTTTTCTACCCATATCCTGAGAGCGGTGTTATAATGCCGCGCCCTCGATATGGGGCTTTTTTAACGACCTGATTTCGGGTCTCAGTAGTAGTTGACATTAGCGGAGCACTAAAATGATCCAAGAACAGACTATGCTGAACGTCGCCGACAACTCCGGTGCACGTCGCGTAATGTGTATCAAGGTTCTGGGTGGCTCGCACCGTCGCTACGCAGGCGTAGGCGACATCATCAAGATCACCATCAAAGAAGCAATTCCGCGTGGTAAGGTCAAAAAAGGTGATGTGCTGAAGGCGGTAGTGGTGCGCACCAAGAAGGGTGTTCGTCGCCCGGACGGTTCTGTCATTCGCTTCGATGGTAATGCATGCGTTATTTTAAACAATAACAGCGAGCAGCCTATCGGTACGCGTATTTTTGGGCCGGTAACTCGTGAACTTCGCAACGAGAAGTTCATGAAAATTATCTCTCTGGCACCAGAAGTACTCTAAGGAGCGAATCATGGCAGCGAAAATCCGTCGTGATGACGAAGTTATCGTGTTAACCGGTAAAGATAAAGGTAAACGCGGTAAAGTTAAGAATGTCCTGTCTTCCGGCAAGGTCATCGTTGAAGGTATCAACCTGGTTAAGAAACACCAGAAGCCGGTTCCGGCTCTGAACCAACCAGGCGGCATTGTAGAGAAAGAAGCAGCTATTCAGATCTCTAACATTGCAATCTTCAATGCGGCAACCGGCAAGGCTGACCGTGTAGGCTTTAGATTCGAAGACGGCAAAAAAGTCCGTTTCTTCAAGTCTAACAGCGAAACTATCAAGTAATTTGGAGTAGTACGATGGCGAAACTGCATGATTACTACAAAGACGAAGTAGTTAATAAACTCATGACTGAGTTTAACTACAATTCTGTCATGCAAGTCCCTCGGGTCGAGAAGATCACCCTGAACATGGGTGTTGGTGAAGCGATTGCTGACAAGAAACTGCTGGATAATGCAGCAGCTGATCTGACAGCAATCTCCGGTCAAAAGCCGTTGATCACCAAAGCACGCAAATCTGTTGCAGGCTTCAAAATCCGTCAGGGCTATCCGATCGGCTGTAAAGTAACTCTGCGTGGCGAACGCATGTGGGAGTTCTTTGAGCGCCTGATCACTATTGCTGTACCGCGTATCCGTGACTTCCGTGGCTTGTCCGCTAAGTCATTCGACGGTCGTGGTAACTACAGCATGGGTGTCCGTGAGCAGATCATCTTCCCAGAAATCGACTACGATAAAGTCGACCGCGTTCGTGGTTTGGATATTACCATTACCACTACTGCGAAATCTGACGAAGAAGGCCGTGCTCTGCTGGCTGCCTTTGACTTCCCGTTCCGCAAGTAAGGTAGGGTTACTGAATGGCTAAGCAATCAATGAAAGCACGCGAAGTAAAACGCGTAGCTTTAGCTGATAAATACTTCGCGAAACGCGCTGAACTGAAAGCGATCATCTCTGATGTGAACGCTTCCGACGAAGATCGTTGGAACGCTGTTCTTAAGCTGCAGTCTCTGCCGCGTGATTCCAGCCCGTCTCGTCAGCGTAACCGCTGCCGTCAAACAGGTCGTCCACATGGTTATGTGGGCAAGTTCGGGTTGAGCCGTATCAAGCTACGTGAAGCCGCTATGCGCGGTGAAGTACCAGGCTTGAAAAAGGCTAGCTGGTAATTGTCACCAATTGAATCACGGGAGTAAAGACAGATGAGCATGCAAGATCCGATCGCGGATATGCTGACCCGTATCCGTAACGGTCAGGCCGCGAACAAAGCTGCGGTCACCATGCCTTCCTCCAAGCTGAAAGTGGCAATTGCCAACGTGCTGAAGGAAGAAGGTTTTATTGAAGATTTTAAAGTTGAAGGCGACACCAAGCCGGAACTGGAACTGACTCTTAAGTATTTCCAGGGTAAAGCTGTTGTAGAAAGCATTCAGCGTGTCAGTCGCCCAGGTCTGCGCATCTATAAACGTAAAGATGAGCTGCCGAAAGTTATGGCGGGTCTGGGTATCGCGGTTGTTTCTACCTCTAAAGGTGTTATGACTGATCGTGCAGCGCGCCAGGCTGGTCTTGGTGGCGAAATTATCTGCTACGTAGCCTAATCGGAGGAAAAAATGTCTCGTGTTGCTAAAGCACCGGTCGTTGTTCCTGCCGGCGTTGATGTAAAAATCAACGGTCAGGTTATTACGATCAAAGGTAAAAACGGCGAGCTGACTCGTACTCTCAACGATGCTGTTGAAGTTAAACATGCAGATAATGCACTGACCTTCGGTCCGCGTGATGGTTACGTAGACGGTTGGGCTCAGGCTGGTACCGCGCGTGCCCTGCTGAACTCAATGGTTATCGGTGTTACCGAAGGCTTCACTAAGAAGCTGCAGCTGGTTGGTGTAGGTTATCGTGCAGCGGTTAAAGGGAACGTAGTAAACCTGTCATTAGGTTTCTCACACCCGGTTGACCATCAGCTGCCGGCAGGGATTACTGCAGAATGTCCGACTCAAACTGAAATCGTGCTGAAAGGCGCTGATAAGCAGGTAATCGGCCAGGTTGCAGCAGATCTGCGTGCCTACCGTCGTCCTGAGCCTTACAAAGGCAAGGGTGTTCGTTACGCCGACGAAGTCGTGCGTACCAAAGAGGCTAAGAAGAAGTAAGGTAACACTATGGATAAGAAATCTGCTCGTATCCGTCGTGCGACCCGCGCACGCCGCAAGCTCAAAGAGCTGGGCGCAACTCGCCTGGTGGTACATCGTACCCCGCGTCATATTTACGCACAGGTAATTGCACCGAACGGTTCTGAAGTTCTGGTAGCTGCTTCTACTGTAGAAAAAGCTATCGCTGAACAACTGAAGTACACCGGTAACAAAGACGCGGCTGCAGCTGTGGGTAAAGCTGTCGCTGAACGCGCTCTGGAAAAAGGCATCAAAGATGTGTCCTTTGACCGTTCCGGGTTCCAATATCATGGTCGTGTCCAGGCACTGGCAGATGCTGCCCGTGAAGCTGGCCTTCAGTTCTAAGGTAGAGGTGTAAGATGGCTCACATCGAAAAACAAGCTGGCGAACTGCAGGAAAAGCTGATCGCGGTAAACCGCGTATCTAAAACCGTAAAAGGTGGTCGTATTTTCTCCTTCACAGCTCTGACTGTAGTAGGCGATGGTAACGGTCGCGTTGGTTTTGGTTACGGTAAAGCGCGTGAAGTTCCAGCAGCGATCCAGAAAGCGATGGAAAAAGCCCGTCGCAATATGATTAACGTCGCGCTGAACAACGGCACCCTGCAACACCCGGTTAAAGGTGTTCACACGGGTTCTCGTGTATTCATGCAGCCAGCTTCCGAAGGTACCGGTATCATCGCCGGTGGTGCAATGCGCGCCGTTCTGGAAGTTGCTGGAGTTCATAACGTTCTGGCTAAAGCATATGGTTCCACCAACCCGATCAACGTGGTTCGTGCAACTATTGATGGCCTGGAAAATATGAATTCTCCAGAAATGGTCGCTGCCAAGCGTGGTAAATCCGTTGAAGAAATTCTGGGGAAATAAACCATGGCAAAGACTATTAAAATTACTCAAACCCGCAGTGCAATCGGTCGTCTGCCGAAACACAAGGCAACGCTGCTTGGCCTGGGTCTGCGTCGTATTGGTCACACCGTAGAGCGCGAGGATACTCCTGCTGTTCGTGGTATGGTCAACGCGGTTTCCTTCATGGTTAAAGTTGAGGAGTAAGAGATGCGTTTAAATACTCTGTCTCCGGCCGAAGGCTCCAAAAAGGCGGGTAAACGCCTGGGTCGTGGTATCGGTTCTGGCCTCGGTAAAACCGGTGGTCGTGGTCACAAAGGTCAGAAGTCTCGTTCTGGCGGTGGCGTACGTCGCGGTTTCGAGGGTGGTCAGATGCCTCTGTACCGTCGTCTGCCGAAATTCGGCTTCACTTCTCGCAAAGCAGCGATTACAGCCGAAGTTCGTCTGTCTGACCTGGCGAAAGTGGAAGGCGGTGTTGTAGACCTGAACACGCTGAAAGCGGCTAACATTATCGGTATCCAGATCGAGTTCGCGAAAGTGATCCTGGCTGGTGAAGTCACTACTCCGGTAACTGTTCGTGGTCTGCGTGTTACTAAAGGCGCTCGTGCTGCTATCGAAGCTGCTGGCGGTAAAATCGAGGAATAAGTAGCAGATGGCTAAACAACCGGGATTAGATTTTCAAAGTGCCAAAGGTGGCTTAGGCGAGCTGAAACGCAGACTGCTGTTTGTTATCGGTGCGCTTATCGTGTTCCGTATTGGCTCTTTCATTCCGATCCCTGGTATTGATGCCGCTGTACTTGCCAAACTGCTTGAGCAACAGCGAGGCACCATCATTGAAATGTTTAACATGTTCTCTGGTGGTGCTCTCAGCCGTGCTTCTATCTTTGCCCTGGGTATTATGCCGTATATTTCGGCATCAATTATTATCCAGCTGCTGACGGTGGTTCACCCAACGCTGGCAGAAATCAAGAAAGAAGGGGAGTCTGGTCGTCGTAAGATCAGCCAGTACACCCGCTACGGTACTCTGGTGTTGGCCATATTCCAGTCGATCGGTATTGCTACCGGTCTGCCGAATATGCCTGGTATGCAAGGTCTGGTGATGAATCCAGGCTTTGCATTCTACTTCACCGCTGTTGTCAGTCTGGTCACAGGGACGATGTTCCTGATGTGGTTGGGCGAACAGATTACTGAACGTGGTATCGGTAACGGTATCTCGATCATTATCTTCGCCGGTATTGTCGCGGGCCTCCCGCCAGCCATTGCCCATACTATCGAGCAAGCGCGTCAAGGCGACCTGCACTTCCTCGTGTTGCTGTTGGTTGCAGTATTAGTATTTGCAGTGACGTTCTTTGTTGTATTTGTTGAGCGTGGTCAACGCCGCATTGTGGTAAACTACGCTAAACGTCAGCAAGGTCGTCGTGTCTATGCTGCACAGAGCACACATTTACCGCTGAAAGTGAATATGGCGGGGGTAATCCCGGCAATCTTCGCTTCCAGTATTATTCTGTTCCCGGCAACCATCGCGTCATGGTTCGGGGGCGGTACTGGTTGGAACTGGCTGACAACAATTTCGCTGTATTTGCAGCCTGGGCAACCGCTTTATGTGTTACTCTATGCGTCTGCAATCATCTTCTTCTGTTTCTTCTACACGGCGTTGGTCTTCAACCCGCGTGAAACAGCAGATAACCTGAAGAAGTCCGGTGCATTTGTACCAGGAATTCGTCCGGGAGAGCAAACGGCGAAGTATATCGATAAAGTAATGACCCGCCTGACTTTGGTCGGTGCGCTCTACATTACCTTTATCTGCCTGATCCCGGAGTTCATGCGTGATGCAATGAAAGTACCGTTCTACTTCGGTGGGACCTCACTGCTTATCGTTGTTGTCGTGATTATGGACTTTATGGCTCAAGTGCAAACTCTGATGATGTCTAGTCAGTACGAGTCTGCATTGAAGAAGGCGAACCTGAAAGGCTACGGCCGATAATTGGTCGCCCGAGAAGTTACGGAGAGTAAAAATGAAAGTTCGTGCTTCCGTCAAGAAATTATGCCGTAACTGCAAAATCGTTAAGCGTGATGGTGTCATCCGTGTGATTTGCAGTGCCGAGCCGAAGCATAAACAGCGCCAAGGCTGATTTATTCGCATATTTTTCTTGCAAAGTTGGGTTGAGCTGGCTAGATTAGCCAGCCAATCTTTTGTATGTCTGTACGTTTCCATTTGAGTATCCTGAAAACGGGCTTTTCAGCATGGTGCGTACATATTAAATAGTAGGAGTGCATAGTGGCCCGTATAGCAGGCATTAACATTCCTGATCAAAAACATGCTGTGATCGCGTTAACGTCGATCTACGGCATCGGTAAGACCCGTTCTAAAGCCATCCTGGCTGCAGCGGGTATCGCTGAAAATGTTAAGATCAGTGAGCTGTCTGAAGGACAAATCGACACGCTGCGTGACGAAGTTGCCAAATTTGTCGTTGAAGGTGATCTGCGCCGTGAAATCAGCATGAGCATCAAGCGCCTGATGGATCTTGGTTGCTATCGCGGTTTGCGTCATCGTCGTGGTCTGCCAGTGCGCGGTCAGCGTACTAAGACCAACGCACGTACCCGTAAGGGTCCGCGCAAACCGATCAAGAAATAATCGGGGTGATTGAATAATGGCAAAGGCACCAATTCGTGCACGTAAACGTGTAAGAAAACAAGTCTCTGACGGCGTGGCTCATATCCATGCTTCTTTCAACAACACCATCGTGACTATCACTGATCGTCAGGGTAACGCGCTGGGTTGGGCAACAGCCGGTGGTTCCGGTTTCCGTGGTTCTCGCAAATCTACTCCGTTCGCAGCTCAGGTTGCAGCAGAGCGTTGCGCTGACGCCGTAAAAGAATACGGCATCAAGAATCTGGAAGTTATGGTTAAAGGTCCGGGTCCAGGCCGCGAATCTACTATTCGTGCTCTGAACGCCGCTGGTTTCCGCATCACTAATATTACTGATGTGACTCCGATCCCTCATAACGGTTGTCGTCCGCCGAAAAAACGTCGCGTATAACGCTTCGTTTTCCAGGTTAGTTGGAGATAGAAAATGGCAAGATATTTGGGTCCTAAGCTCAAGCTGAGCCGTCGTGAGGGCACCGACTTATTCCTTAAGTCTGGCGTTCGCGCGATCGATACCAAGTGTAAAATTGAACAAGCTCCTGGCCAGCACGGTGCGCGTAAACCGCGTCTGTCTGACTATGGTGTGCAGTTGCGTGAAAAGCAAAAAGTTCGCCGTATCTACGGTGTGCTGGAGCGTCAGTTCCGTAACTACTACAAAGAAGCAGCACGTCTGAAAGGCAACACCGGTGAAAACCTGTTGGCTCTGCTGGAAGGTCGTCTGGACAACGTTGTATACCGTATGGGCTTCGGCGCCACTCGTGCAGAAGCACGTCAGCTGGTTAGCCATAAAGCGATTATGGTAAACGGTCGTGTTGTTAACATCGCTTCTTATCAGGTTAGTCCGAATGACGTTGTTAGCATTCGTGAGAAAGCGAAGAAGCAGTCTCGCGTGAAAGCCGCTCTGGAGCTGGCTGAGCAGCGTGAAAAGCCAACCTGGCTGGAAGTTGATGCTGGCAAGATGGAAGGTACGTACAAGCGTAAGCCTGAGCGTTCTGATCTGTCTGCGGACATTAACGAACACCTGATCGTCGAGCTTTACTCCAAGTAAAGCTTAGTACCAAAGAGAGGACACAATGCAGGGTTCTGTGACAGAGTTTCTAAAACCGCGCCTGGTAGATATCGAGCAAGTGAGTTCGACGCACGCCAAGGTGACCCTTGAGCCTTTAGAGCGTGGCTTCGGCCATACTCTGGGTAACGCACTGCGCCGTATTCTGCTCTCATCGATGCCGGGTTGCGCGGTGACCGAGGTTGAGATTGATGGTGTACTACATGAGTACAGCACCAAAGAAGGCGTTCAGGAAGATATCCTGGAAATCCTGCTCAACCTGAAAGGGCTGGCGGTGAGAGTTCAGGGTAAAGATGAAGTTATTCTTACCTTGAATAAATCTGGCATTGGCCCTGTGACTGCAGCCGACATTACCCATGACGGGGATGTCGAAATCGTCAAGCCGCAGCACGTGATCTGCCACCTGACCGATGAGAACGCGTCTATTAGCATGCGTATCAAAGTTCAGCGCGGTCGTGGTTATGTGCCGGCTTCTACCCGAATTCATTCGGAAGAAGATGAGCGCCCAATCGGCCGTCTGCTGGTCGACGCATGCTACAGCCCTGTAGAGCGTATTGCCTACAATGTTGAAGCAGCGCGTGTAGAACAGCGTACCGACCTGGACAAGCTGGTCATCGAAATGGAAACCAACGGCACAATCGATCCTGAAGAGGCGATTCGTCGTGCGGCGACCATTCTGGCAGAACAACTGGAAGCTTTCGTTGATTTACGTGATGTACGTCAGCCGGAAGTGAAAGAAGAGAAACCAGAATTCGATCCGATCCTGCTGCGCCCTGTTGACGATCTGGAATTGACTGTCCGCTCTGCTAACTGCCTTAAAGCAGAAGCTATCCACTATATCGGTGATCTGGTACAGCGTACTGAGGTTGAGCTTCTTAAGACGCCTAACCTTGGTAAAAAATCTCTTACTGAGATTAAAGACGTGCTGGCTTCCCGTGGACTGTCTCTGGGCATGCGCCTGGAAAACTGGCCACCGGCAAGCATCGCTGACGAGTAACCGGATCACAGGTTAAGGTTTTACTGAGAAGGATAAGGTCATGCGCCATCGTAAGAGTGGTCGTCAACTGAACCGCAACAGCAGCCATCGCCAGGCTATGTTCCGCAACATGGCAGGTTCACTGGTTCGTCATGAAATCATCAAGACGACCCTGCCTAAAGCGAAAGAGCTGCGTCGCGTAGTTGAGCCGCTGATTACTCTTGCCAAGACTGATAGCGTAGCTAATCGTCGTCTGGCATTCGCCCGCACTCGTGATAACGAGATCGTGGCAAAACTGTTTAACGAGCTGGGCCCGCGTTTCGCGAGCCGCGCTGGTGGTTACACTCGCATTCTGAAGTGTGGCTTCCGTGCAGGCGACAATGCGCCGATGGCATACATCGAGCTGGTTGATCGCTCTGAGTCGAAAGCAGAAGCTGCTGCAGAGTAATCTGTAGTAACGTAAAAAAACCCGCCTCGGCGGGTTTTTTTATATCCGCAGCACCCCCACTTATCTACAATATCTGTACTCTTTTTGTTCATACCTGGAGTCATTATGTGGTTACTGGACCAGTGGGCAGAGCGTCATATCATCGATGCACAAAGAAAAGGTGAGTTTGAAGATCTTCGCGGCGCTGGCCAACCGTTGGTGCTGGATGATGATTCACATGTGCCTGATGAGCTACGTGCCGGTTATCGCTTACTGAAGAACGCAGGCTGTCTCCCACCCGAACTGGAGCAGCGGAAAGAAGCCATCCAGTTGTTGGATCTGCTGCAAGGCCTGCGGCAGGATGATCCGCAGTATCAGGAAGTGAGTCGGCGTTTGTCACTGCTGGAACTGAAGCTGCGGCAGTCCGGTCTGAGCACGGAATTTTTACGCGGTGAGTATGCTGATAAGTTGCTGCATAAAATTAACGATAATTAATGGAGTGGACATGTATCGCATTGGTGAGTTAGCAAAGCTGGCGGAAGTGACCCCTGATACGATCCGCTACTATGAAAAGCAGCAGATGATGGAGCATGAGGTGCGCACAGAAGGGGGTTTCCGGTTATATACGGAAAAGGATCTTCAACGGCTTAAATTCATCCGCTATGCCCGACAGCTTGGCTTTACCCTTGAGTCGATCCGTGAATTGTTATCGATCCGTATCGATCCTGAACATCATACCTGTCAGGAATCCAAAGGGATCGTGCAGGACAGGCTGAAAGAAGTTGAAGCTCGTATTGCCGAACTGCAAAGCATGCAGCGTTCATTGCAGCGTTTGAACGATGCCTGCTGTGGCACTGCGCATAGCAGTGTGTACTGCTCAATTCTGGAAGCTCTTGAACAAGGAGCCAGTGGAGTGGCGTCGGGCTGTTGATTTATCAGACAGGTGGGACTACACTCCCGCCGTTAAACTACAAACTGGAGTTATTATGAGTCGTTATCAGCATACGAAAGGGCAGATAAAGGACAATGCCATTGAGGCATTATTACATGACCCGCTATTCAGACAGCGTGTTGAAAAGAATAAGAAAGGGAAAGGGAGTTATTTACGTAAAGGCAAACACGGTAACCGGGGTAACTGGGAGGCCAGTGGCAAGAAAGTGAATCACTTTTTTACCACTGGCCTTCTGCTTTCTGCGGTCTGTTAAGAACGATTATTCTGTTCTTTCAGCAGGTCGCGGATCTCAGTAAGCAAGACTTCTTCTTTCGTCGGTGCAGGTGCAGCCGCCGGCTCTTCTTTCTTACGATTGAGTTTGTTAATGAGCTTAATTGCCATGAAAATAGCAAAGGCGACAATCACAAAGTCGAAGATATTCTGAATAAACACGCCATAATGCATCACAACGGCCGGGATATCTCCCTGCGCATCACGCAATGTGACGGCAAACTGTTTAAAATCGATCCCACCAATTAACAAACCCAGCGGCGGCATAATGATATCGGCAACCAGTGACGATACAATTTTACCGAACGCCGCACCGATAATGACACCCACTGCCAAATCGACAACATTCCCGCGCATCGCGAATTCGCGAAACTCTTTAATAATGCTCATTATATTCTCCCTATGCAGCTGACGTTAATAAGTTTAACAAATGTTAAGGCATTTGCCATTTAAGTATTGAGATTAAGATTATGAATTAAGCCTTGATAAATCAGGGGATTAAAAAGGGTGCAAACAATGCACCCTTCAATGTTAAAGGAAGAAAGGACTTGGCTGGAATAAGCGTTCGACGTCGGTAATAAACTTTTTATCCGTCAGGAACATAATGACGTGATCGCCTTGTTCGATGCGTAAGTTGTCATTAGCAATCATCACATCGTTACCACGCACGACAGCACCAATAATCGTGCCTGGCGGCAGTTTGATTTCGTCGATGACTCGGCCGACAACGCGTGAGGTGCTTTCATCGCCGTGAGCGACAGCTTCAATCGCTTCTGCGACGCCACGGCGTAATGAAGAGACGCCAACAATGTCCGCTTTTCGCACATGGCTAAGGAGAGCCGAGATGGTTGCTTGCTGGGGAGAGATCGCGATATCGATCACGCTACCCTGAACAAGATCGACATAAGCGCGGCGTTGAATCAACACCATCACCTTTTTCGCCCCCATGCGCTTAGCCAACATCGCTGACATGATGTTAGCTTCATCGTCGTTGGTAACGGCAATAAACAGATCGACCTGATCGATATGCTCTTCGGCCAGCAATTCTTGATCAGAGGCGTCGCCAAAAAAGACGATCGTATTCTGAAGTTTTTCGGCCAGCTCGGCAGCGCGCTGTTGATCGCGTTCGATCAATTTCACGCTGTAATCTTTTTCCAGACGATGCGCCAGACCTGCCCCGATGTTACCGCCGCCAACCAGCATGATGCGTTTGTAAGGCTTTTCGAGGCGTTGCAGTTCGCTCATCACCGCACGAATGTGCTGGGAAGCGGCAATAAAGAAGACTTCGTCGCCCGCTTCGACAATGGTGGAGCCCTGTGGGCGGATCGGTCTGTCGTGACGGAAAATCGCCGCAACGCGGGTATCGATATGCGGCATATGCTCCCGCATCGTTGAGAGCGCATTCCCGATCAGTGGGCCACCGTAATAGGCTTTTACGACGGCAAGGCTCACTTTGCCTTCTGCGAAATTGACGACCTGTAATGCGCCTGGATATTCGATCAGGCGGTAAATGCTGTCGATGACCAGTTGTTCGGGCGCGATCAGGTGATCGATAGGTACGGCTTCTGAGTGGAACAGCTTGTCCGCATCACGGACATAATCGGGAGAGCGGATACGGGCGATTCGGTTCGGCGTATTAAACAGCGAATAAGCCACCTGGCAGGCAACCATGTTCGTTTCATCAGAACTGGTCACGGCAACCAGCATATCCGCATCATCCGCCCCGGCTTCACGCAGCACGCGTGGGTGCGAGCCGTGTCCCTGAACGACACGCAGATCGAACTTATCCTGCAGGCTGCGCAGGCGTTCACCGTTGGTATCCACTACGGTAATGTCGTTGTTCTCGCCGACCAGGTTCTCTGCCAGCGTTCCACCCACCTGTCCTGCGCCCAGAATGATTATTTTCATCAGTCGTGACCCGTTATCCCATCACTTTTTGATTAGCTTAGCGTAAAAGAAGCCATCACCGTCTTCTGCACCCGGCAGATTTTGAAGACCCGGCATTTCGGGTGTGCCTGTCTCGCTCAGCATGGCATCCGTCGTACGCTGTAAGAAGGCGTGAACCTGCTGACTGTTCTCTTCCGGCAAAACGGAACAGGTGGCATAGACCAGCGTGCCGCCGGATTTCAGATGCGGCCAGACGGCATCAAGAATTTCAGCCTGTAGCTTTGCCAGTTCGGTAATATCACGATCGCGGCGAAGCCATTTGATATCCGGGTGACGACGGATAACTCCGGTTGCAGAGCAGGGGGCATCTAACAGGATACGATCAAACTGCTGCTCGCCGCACCATTGTGCAGGGAAACGCCCATCACCCTGCTTAACCGTCGCTTTCATCCCAAGACGTTTCAGGTTGTCATAAACGCGGGAGAGTCGTTGTTCATCCACATCAACTGCCAGCACGTTTGCTTCGGGAGCCGCTTCGAGGATGTGGGTGGTTTTACCGCCTGGTGCTGCACACAGATCTAAAATGTGTTCGCCGTTTTGCGGAGCAAGGAAGGCCACGCACCCCTGAGCAGAGGCGTCCTGAACGGTGACCCATCCTTCATCGAACCCAGGAAGCGTATGGACCGGTGCTGCTGTTTCCAGACGGATGGCATCGGGATAGTCGGGATGAGTGAAACCTTTCATCCCGGCGTTTTCGAGCAATGCCAGCCAGCTGTCGCGCGTATGGTGTATGCGATTCACACGTAGCCACATCGGGGGGCGCTGATTGTTGGCATCAATAATCGCTTCCCATTGGGTGGGGTACGCCTTTTGCAGGCGTTTAAGTAGCCAGCCAGGGTGCAGAAAACGCGCGTCGCTGCTGGCGAATTCCGCGAGCAGTACTTTTTGTTGACGCTGGAACTGACGCAGAACACCGTTTATTAGCCCCTTAAGCTGCGGGCGCTTTATCGCTACGGCACCTTCGACCGTTTCCGCCAGCGCTGCATGTGGAGGAATTCGGGTATGCAGTAATTGATAGAATCCCACCATGATCAGGTAATGCACGGTGCGCTGTTTTCCCGTCATTGGGCGGGACATCAGTTTGTTGATCAACCAGTCGAGTTGCGACAGCGTACGCAGAACCCCAAAACAGAGTTCCTGTAGCAGCGCTTTGTCTTTATCGGAGACTTTTTGTTGTAGCGGCGGCAGGACATTGCTCAGTGAATGCCCTTGCTCGACGACCTGTTCAACGGCCTGCGCCGCCATACTGCGTAAGTTAAGTTTCTTATTCATAACCGCAAAAATAAAAAGGCCCGGTAACACCGGGCGTTATCAGAAGTGACCGTCAGACCAGACGGTTGCCAGGAATGAACCATTCCCGACGTGAATTCAGAAGATCCTGGGCGCTCATCGCTTTTTTTCCGGCGGGTTGCAATGAGAGCAGGTTCAGGACTCCGTTGCCGGTCGCGACCTGAATGCCTTGTTTCGTGGCGTCAAGGATGGTTCCCGGTTCTGCCAGCGTCGGCGTCTCTATCACGGATGCCTGCCAGACTTTTACCGGCTGGCCATCAATTTCCAGCCAGCTCATTGGCCAGGGATTGAATGCGCGAATGCAACGTTCCAGTTGTGTCGCAGAAAGCGACCAGTCGATGCGCGCTTCTTCTTTACTGAGCTTTTCTGCGTGAGTGACTAGCGATTCATCTTGCACTTGCGGATTTGCACGACCCTCAGCTAACTGCTTCAGCGTTTCAATCAGCCCTTGCGGGCCAAGATCCGCCAGCTTGTCGTACAGCGTTCCGCTGGTATCTTCAGCGGTGATGGGGCAGGCGAGCTTATAGAGCATATCGCCCGTATCGAGACCCACGTCCATCTGCATAATGGTGACGCCCGTTTCTGTATCGCCCGCCCAGAGTGAACGTTGAATCGGTGCCGCACCACGCCAGCGGGGCAGCAGGGAGCCGTGGACGTTAATGCAGCCGAGACGCGGCATATCCAGCACGGCTTTCGGCAGAATCAGACCATACGCGACGACGACCATAACATCTGCGTTCAGATCAGAAACCAGGTGCTGGTTTTCCTGCGGGCGCAAGGAAACGGGTTGGAAAACCGGTATGCCTTTTTCCTCTGCCAGCACTTTTACCGGGCTCGGCATCAGTTTTTTTCCCCGACCTGCCGGGCGATCGGGCTGGGTAAATACCCCGACGACGTGATGTTCAGAAGACAACAGCGCGTCAAGATGACGCGCTGCAAAGTCAGGTGTACCCGCAAAAATAATACGTAGTGAGTCTGACACGGTGATTCTTGTCCTTAAGCTCGTGCGTTCAGGCGGTCGAGTTTCTCAACTTTCTGACGAATACGTTGCTGCTTCAGCGGTGACAAATAATCGATAAACAGTTTACCGACCAGGTGATCCATCTCGTGCTGAATACAGATAGCCAGCAGGCCGTCGGCTTCCAGTTCAAACGGTTTACCCTCGCGATCGAGCGCGCGAACTTTCACTTTCTCAGCACGCGGCACTAAAGCACGCTGTTCCGGAATAGACAGACAACCTTCTTCAATACCGGTCTCGCCTTCTTTTTCCAGCAGTTCCGGGTTAATTAACACCAGGCGTTCGTCACGATTTTCCGACACGTCAATGACGATAATCCGCTGATGAATATCAACCTGCGTTGCTGCGAGGCCAATACCTTCTTCCGCGTACATCGTCTCAAACATATCATCGACGATACGCTGAATTTCTGCATTCACTTCTTCTACCGGCTTTGCGACTTTGCGAAGGCGCTCGTCCGGAATATGTAACACTTGCAAAACTGACATAGTTATCCAGAGTTGTGTTCAGGAGTTGGAAAGATTATTACCTCTATTCTAGACAAATCCCCCTCTGATTGACAGCATCAGTGACCAATCGCAAAGATTGCTAAGACTGCTTGTGGCAGGGGGATAAGGATGACCCGTACCGAAATTTGGCTACGTTTAATGGCTGTGAATGAGTTGTTCGGCGATGAGATGGTGCGCGTCGCTCACGGACTGATATCACAGCCGGCTATTGATATCGCCGCATTGCGGCGTGCCGGCCTTTCCCCTTCCCAGGCAACGCGCTTTTTGACCTTTCCGGAAAAAGAACTGGAAAGAACCCTTCGCTGGCTTGAGTTGCCGCACCATCACTTATTACTGGCAGACAGTGAAGATTATCCTGCACAGCTTCGCGCCATTGAAGATTATCCCGGTGCGGTTTTTGTCGTTGGCTCCCCGCGATGTCTCCATGATTTTCAACTCGCCGTCGTGGGAAGCCGAACGCCGTCCTGGTATGGCGAACGATGGGGGCAGATGTTTTGTGAGAAACTGGCCAGTTGGGATATCACCATTACCAGCGGTCTGGCGCGAGGTATTGATGGCATCGCCCATCGGGCGGCGATCCAGGCAAAGGGGAAAAGCATTGCCGTATTAGGCAACGGCCTGCAATCCGTCTATCCCCGCCGACATGCCGGGATGGCCGATGCGTTGCTGGAAACGGGAGGCGCGCTGGTGTCCGAATTTCCGTTAATGATGGCCCCTTTACCGCGCAACTTTCCCCGCCGGAACCGTATCATTAGCGGTCTGAGTAAAGGGGTTCTGGTGGTTGAGGCGGCATTACGCAGTGGCTCGTTGGTCACCGCGCGCTGTGCGTTAGAGCAAGGACGAGAGGTGTTCGCTATCCCTGGCCCCCTCGGCAGCCCCGGAAGCGAAGGGCCACACTGGCTGGTGAAGCAGGGTGCCACCCTTGTGACGGCCCCAGAGGAAATCATGGAAAATTTGCAGTACGGCTTGCATTGGCTGCCAGATGAGCCTGAAAAATCACTTTATTCATCAGATCAGGAAGGCGCAGCATTGCCATTTCCCGAGCTCCTGGCTAACGTAGGAGATGAGGTAACACCTGTTGACGTCGTCGCTGAACGTGCCGGCCAACCTGTGCCAGAGGTAGTGGCTCAGCTACTCGAACTGGAGTTAGCAGGATGGATCGCAGTTGTACCCGGCGGCTATGTCCGATTGAGGAGGGCATGCCATGTTCGACGTACTAATGTATTTGTTTGAGACATATATCCACAATGAAGCTGAATTACGTGTGGATCAGGACAAACTTGAACGGGATCTTACCGACGCTGGTTTTGATCGTGAAGACATCTACAACGCGCTCCTGTGGCTGGAAAAGCTTGCTGACTACCAGGAAGGTCTTGCCGAGCCGATGCAGCTCGCCTCCGATCCTCTCTCTGTGCGTATTTATATCCCAGAAGAGTGTGACCGACTGGATGCCAGTTGCCGGGGATTCCTGTTATTCCTTGAGCAGATTCAGGTGCTAAACCTCGAAACGCGAGAAATGGTGATTGAACGTGTGCTCGCGCTGGATACCGCAGAATTCGACCTGGAAGACCTGAAGTGGGTCATCCTGATGGTTTTGTTCAATATTCCAGGTTGTGAAAATGCATATCAGCAAATGGAAGAATTACTCTTTGAAGTGAATGAAGGTATGCTGCATTAATCAACCTTAATTCAGCATGAGTTGTTATGGCTAAATCAGCACTGTTTTCGGTGCGTAAAAATGAGCCCTGTCCGCAGTGCGGGGCTGAACTGGTGATTCGCTCCGGGAAACACGGTCCGTTTCTTGGTTGCTCGCACTATCCGGAATGTGACTATATCCGTCCGTTGAAATCCTCAGCGGACGGACATATCGTCAAAGTTCTGGAGGGGAAACATTGCCCTGACTGCGGCGGCGAACTGGTGTTGCGCCAGGGGCGTTTTGGTATGTTTATCGGCTGCAGCAACTATCCAGAATGTGAGCATACTGAGCTCATTGATAAACCCGATGAAACCGCTATTACCTGCCCTCAATGCCAGACGGGCCATCTGGTCCAGCGGCGTTCCCGTTATGGCAAAACTTTCCACTCCTGCGATCGCTATCCGGAGTGCCAGTTTGTCATTAACTTCAAACCGATAGCCGGAGAGTGTCCTGAGTGCCACTATCCGCTACTCATCGAAAAGAAAACCGCGCAGGGTGTGAAGCACTTTTGCGCCAGTAAACAATGTGGAAAGCCGGTTTCGGCGGAACAAACAAGTGAATAATAACCTGCCAACAGACCCTATCGCTGACGCAATAGAGGTACTGAATAAAGAGAATGTCATCGCCTATCCAACAGAAGCCGTCTTTGGCGTCGGGTGCGATCCCGATAGCGAAGTGGCCGTAAATCGTCTGTTGGCCTTGAAACAGCGTCCGATGGATAAAGGGTTAATTTTGATCGCCGCCAGTTTTGAGCAGCTCAAGCCGTATATTGACGACAGTATGTTGACCGATGCCCAGCGTGATGCCGTGTTTGCTCGTTGGCCTGGTCCGGTGACCTTTGTTTTCCCTGCGCCAGCGACGACGCCTCGTTGGTTGACGGGACGCTTTGATTCATTGGCGGTGCGCGTGACGGATCATCCGCTGGTGGTCGCCTTGTGCCAGGCTTATGGCAAACCGTTGGTTTCAACCAGCGCCAACCTGAGTGGATTACCCCCTTGCCGTACGGTTGAGGAAGTTCGCACACAGTTTGGTACAGACTTCCCGGTGGTGTCAGGAGAAACCGGAGGTCGATTGAATCCTTCGGAAATCCGTGATGCCCTGACGGGCGAGTTGTTTCGACAGGGGTAAGATGATGGAAACCTATGCTGTTTTTGGTAATCCAATCGCGCACAGCAAATCGCCGTTTATTCATCAGCAATTTGCGCAGCAGCTGCAGATTGCGCATCCGTATGGCCGTGTGCTGGCGCCTGTTAATGATTTCATCAACACACTGAACGCGTTCTTTGCCGACGGCGGTAAAGGAGTGAACGTCACAGTGCCATTTAAAGAAGAAGCATTTGCCCGCGCCGATGAACTCACCGAGCGTGCAGCCCTGGCCGGTGCGGTGAATACGATCAAGCGGCTCGAAGATGGTCGGTTGCTGGGTGACAACACCGACGGCATCGGTCTGCTAAGTGACCTCGAACGTCTGTCATTTATCCAGCCGGGGCAACGTATCCTGCTGATTGGCGCGGGTGGCGCTTCGCGTGGTGTATTGTTACCGCTGCTTTCTCTGGATTGTGGGGTGACGATTGTTAACCGGACGGCATCCCGTGCGGAAGAACTGGCACAGGTTTTTGCACATACAGGTAGCGTGCAGGCGCTGGGTATGGATGAGCTGGAAGGACATGAGTTTGATCTGATCATTAATGCCACCTCCAGCGGCATCAGCGGTGAGATCCCGGCGATCCCGGCATCGCTCATTCGTTCGTCCGTATGTTGTTATGACATGTTCTACCAAAAGGGCAATACGCCGTTTCTCTCCTGGTGTGAACGCCAGGGCGCGAAACGTTATGCCGATGGCCTGGGGATGCTGGTGGGACAAGCAGCTCATGCCGTTCTGCTCTGGCACGGCGTGTTGCCGGAAATTGAGCCAGTGATTGCGCGTCTCAAGCAGGAGTTATCCGCATGAATCAGGCCATCCAGTTTCCAGACCGGGAAGAGTGGGACGCGCAGAAAAAAGCGGTTTGCTTTCCCGCGCTGGTTAATGGCATGCAGTTAATGTGCGCTATTAAGGGAGAAACGCTGGCGAATCGCTTTGGTGGTGAAACGACGGAACAATGGTTAGCTCACTTTTGCGAACATCGCTGGGATCTGGAAGAAGAAGCGGAAGCACTGATCCAGTCCCAGCAAGAAGACGATCATGGCTGGGTTTGGTTACCCTGAGCGAGATACTCGTCTTTCCATTTCACATAATTTCTGGCGGAGTATTGTAGACCCGCTTTCTCCTCCTCTGTTAGCGGCCGGATCTGTTTGACCGGGCTCCCCAAATAGAGATAGCCGCTCTCCAGGCGTTTGTTTTGCGGTACCAGGCTTCCCGCCCCAATCATTACGTCGTCTTCAATCACCGCGCCATCCAGCAGAATCGATCCCATACCGACCAGGACCCGGTTGCCAATGATGCAGCCGTGCAACATCACTTTATGCCCGACCGTCACATCTTCTCCTACAATGAGCGGGTTGCCATCCGGGTTGGAGGCGGATTTGTGCGTGACATGCAACACGCTGCCATCCTGAATATTCGTACGCGCCCCGATCGCAACGTAATTTACATCGCCACGGATCGCAACAAGCGGCCAGATCCCCACATCGTCCGCCAGGCGAACGTCACCAATGATCACACTGCTGCTGTCGAGCATCACCCGTTGGCCAATCTGTGGAAAAAGATCCTTATAAGGACGTAATACGTCAGACATGTTTACCTCAAGGAAAGAGAACAGTAATGATGACTTTGGTTGCATTTCTGGCCTTGCGCAAGTGCTTTAGCTATCAAAAATTCGCCAAATTGCGCATGAATGGAGCGAAAGGGATGAAAAAGCAGCGAACGGAAAAAAAGATCTAAAAAAGGCTTGTGCAAAAAAATGGGATCCCTATAATGCGCCTCCGTTGAGACGACAAAGTGGAACGCTTCACAAGATGGTCGTCACAGCGAAGAGAAAAATCCTGAAAATCAGGGTTGACTCTGAAAGAGGAAAGCGTAATATACGCCACCTCGCGACAGAGCGCTAAAGCGCGTCGCAACTGCTCTTTAACAATTTATCAGACAATCTGTGTGGGCACTCAGAGTGACATGGATTCTTAACGTCGCAAGACAAAAAATGAATACCAAGTCTCAAAGAGTGAACACGTAATTCATTACGACGTTTAATTCTAGGAGCATCAAACTTAAATTGAAGAGTTTGATCATGGCTCAGATTGAACGCTGGCGGCAGGCCTAACACATGCAAGTCGAACGGTAACAGGAAGCAGCTTGCTGCTTTGCTGACGAGTGGCGGACGGGTGAGTAATGTCTGGGAAACTGCCCGATGGAGGGGGATAACTACTGGAAACGGTAGCTAATACCGCATAATGTCGCAAGACCAAAGAGGGGGACCTTCGGGCCTCTTGCCATCGGATGTGCCCAGATGGGATTAGCTTGTTGGTGAGGTAACGGCTCACCAAGGCGACGATCCCTAGCTGGTCTGAGAGGATGACCAGCCACACTGGAACTGAGACACGGTCCAGACTCCTACGGGAGGCAGCAGTGGGGAATATTGCACAATGGGCGCAAGCCTGATGCAGCCATGCCGCGTGTATGAAGAAGGCCTTCGGGTTGTAAAGTACTTTCAGCGGGGAGGAAGGGGTTAAGGTTAATAACCTTAGCCATTGACGTTACCCGCAGAAGAAGCACCGGCTAACTCCGTGCCAGCAGCCGCGGTAATACGGAGGGTGCAAGCGTTAATCGGAATTACTGGGCGTAAAGCGCACGCAGGCGGTCTGTCAAGTCGGATGTGAAATCCCCGGGCTCAACCTGGGAACTGCATTCGAAACTGGCAGGCTTGAGTCTCGTAGAGGGGGGTAGAATTCCAGGTGTAGCGGTGAAATGCGTAGAGATCTGGAGGAATACCGGTGGCGAAGGCGGCCCCCTGGACGAAGACTGACGCTCAGGTGCGAAAGCGTGGGGAGCAAACAGGATTAGATACCCTGGTAGTCCACGCCGTAAACGATGTCTATTTGGAGGTTGTGCCCTTGAGGCGTGGCTTCCGGAGCTAACGCGTTAAATAGACCGCCTGGGGAGTACGGCCGCAAGGTTAAAACTCAAATGAATTGACGGGGGCCCGCACAAGCGGTGGAGCATGTGGTTTAATTCGATGCAACGCGAAGAACCTTACCTGGTCTTGACATCCACAGAACTTTCCAGAGATGGATAGGTGCCTTCGGGAACTGTGAGACAGGTGCTGCATGGCTGTCGTCAGCTCGTGTTGTGAAATGTTGGGTTAAGTCCCGCAACGAGCGCAACCCTTATCCTTTGTTGCCAGCGGTCCGGCCGGGAACTCAAAGGAGACTGCCAGTGATAAACTGGAGGAAGGTGGGGATGACGTCAAGTCATCATGGCCCTTACGACCAGGGCTACACACGTGCTACAATGGCATATACAAAGAGAAGCGACCTCGCGAGAGCAAGCGGACCTCATAAAGTATGTCGTAGTCCGGATTGGAGTCTGCAACTCGACTCCATGAAGTCGGAATCGCTAGTAATCGTGGATCAGAATGCCACGGTGAATACGTTCCCGGGCCTTGTACACACCGCCCGTCACACCATGGGAGTGGGTTGCAAAAGAAGTAGGTAGCTTAACCTTCGGGAGGGCGCTTACCACTTTGTGATTCATGACTGGGGTGAAGTCGTAACAAGGTAACCGTAGGGGAACCTGCGGTTGGATCACCTCCTTACCTTAAAGAACCTGCCTTTGTAGTGCCCACACAGATTGTCTGATGAAAAACGAGCAGTAAAACCTCTACAGGCTTGTAGCTCAGGTGGTTAGAGCGCACCCCTGATAAGGGTGAGGTCGGTGGTTCAAGTCCACTCAGGCCTACCAAATTCGCTCCCGTGCTTTGTTGTGGCAAAGCTCACATACTTTACGTATGCTTCGCTTCACCACGCCGCGCCCGGAAACGAATTGGGGATGAGGTTTTAACTACACTGTATGGGGCTATAGCTCAGCTGGGAGAGCGCCTGCTTTGCACGCAGGAGGTCTGCGGTTCGATCCCGCATAGCTCCACCATACTGTAGAACGTAATCAAGAAAACTTCAGAGTGTACCTGAAAGGGTGCGCTGCGAAGTTTTGCTCTTTAAAAATCTGGATCAAGCTGAAAATTGAAACGACACACATGTTATGTGTGTTCGAGTCTCTCAAATTTTCGCAACACGATGATGAATCGAAAGAAACATCTTCGGGTTGTGAGGTTAAGCGACTAAGCGTACACGGTGGATGCCCTGGCAGTCAGAGGCGATGAAGGACGTGCTAATCTGCGAAAAGCGTCGGTAAGGTGATATGAACCGTTATAACCGGCGATGTCCGAATGGGGAAACCCAGTGCAATTCGTTGCACTATCGTTAACTGAATCCATAGGTTAACGAGGCGAACCGGGGGAACTGAAACATCTAAGTACCCCGAGGAAAAGAAATCAACCGAGATTCCCCCAGTAGCGGCGAGCGAACGGGGAGCAGCCCAGAGCCTGAATCAGCATGTGTGGTAGTGGAACGGTCTGGAAAGGCCGGCGATACAGGGTGACAGCCCCGTACACAAAATTGCACATGTTGTGAGCTCGATGAGTAGGGCGGGACACGTGGTATCCTGTCTGAATATGGGGGGACCATCCTCCAAGGCTAAATACTCCTGACTGACCGATAGTGAACCAGTACCGTGAGGGAAAGGCGAAAAGAACCCCGGCGAGGGGAGTGAAAAAGAACCTGAAACCGTGTACGTACAAGCAGTGGGAGCCTCTTTAATGGGGTGACTGCGTACCTTTTGTATAATGGGTCAGCGACTTATATTCTGTAGCAAGGTTAACCGAATAGGGGAGCCGAAGGGAAACCGAGTCTTAACTGGGCGTTAAGTTGCAGGGTATAGACCCGAAACCCGGTGATCTAGCCATGGGCAGGTTGAAGGTTGGGTAACACTAACTGGAGGACCGAACCGACTAATGTTGAAAAATTAGCGGATGACTTGTGGCTGGGGGTGAAAGGCCAATCAAACCGGGAGATAGCTGGTTCTCCCCGAAAGCTATTTAGGTAGCGCCTCGTGAATTCATCTCCGGGGGTAGAGCACTGTTTCGGCTAGGGGGCCATCCCGGCTTACCAACCCGATGCAAACTGCGAATACCGGAGAATGTTATCACGGGAGACACACGGCGGGTGCTAACGTCCGTCGTGAAGAGGGAAACAACCCAGACCGCCAGCTAAGGTCCCAAAGTCATGGTTAAGTGGGAAACGATGTGGGAAGGCTCAGACAGCCAGGATGTTGGCTTAGAAGCAGCCATCATTTAAAGAAAGCGTAATAGCTCACTGGTCGAGTCGGCCTGCGCGGAAGATGTAACGGGGCTAAACCATGCACCGAAGCTGCGGCAGCGACACTAAGTGTTGTTGGGTAGGGGAGCGTTCTGTAAGCCTGCGAAGGTGTGCTGTGAGGCATGCTGGAGGTATCAGAAGTGCGAATGCTGACATAAGTAACGATAAAGCGGGTGAAAAGCCCGCTCGCCGGAAGACCAAGGGTTCCTGTCCAACGTTAATCGGGGCAGGGTGAGTCGACCCCTAAGGCGAGGCCGAAAGGCGTAGTCGATGGGAAACAGGTTAATATTCCTGTACCAGGTGTTACTGCGAAGGGGGGACGGAGAAGGCTATGTTGGCCGGGCGACGGTTGTCCCGGTTTAAGCGTGTAGGTGTGTGTTCCAGGTAAATCCGGTTCACTTTAACACTGAGGCGTGATGACGAGGCACTACGGTGCTGAAGCAACAAATGCCCTGCTTCCAGGAAAAGCCTCTAAGCATCAGGTAACATCAGATCGTACCCCAAACCGACACAGGTGGTCAGGTAGAGAATACCAAGGCGCTTGAGAGAACTCGGGTGAAGGAACTAGGCAAAATGGTGCCGTAACTTCGGGAGAAGGCACGCTGATATGTAGGTGAAGCGATTTACTCGTGGAGCTGAAATCAGTCGAAGATACCAGCTGGCTGCAACTGTTTATTAAAAACACAGCACTGTGCAAACACGAAAGTGGACGTATACGGTGTGACGCCTGCCCGGTGCCGGAAGGTTAATTGATGGGGTTATCCGTAAGGAGAAGCTCTTGATCGAAGCCCCGGTAAACGGCGGCCGTAACTATAACGGTCCTAAGGTAGCGAAATTCCTTGTCGGGTAAGTTCCGACCTGCACGAATGGCGTAATGATGGCCAGGCTGTCTCCACCCGAGACTCAGTGAAATTGAACTCGCTGTGAAGATGCAGTGTACCCGCGGCAAGACGGAAAGACCCCGTGAACCTTTACTATAGCTTGACACTGAACACTGGTCCTTGATGTGTAGGATAGGTGGGAGGCTTTGAAGCGCGGACGCCAGTTCGTGTGGAGCCGCCCTTGAAATACCACCCTTTAATGGCTGGTGTTCTAACGTAGGCCCGTAATCCGGGTTGCGGACAGTGTCTGGTGGGTAGTTTGACTGGGGCGGTCTCCTCCTAAAGAGTAACGGAGGAGCACGAAGGTTAGCTAATCCTGGTCGGACATCAGGAGGTTAGTGCAAAGGCATAAGCTAGCTTGACTGCGAGCGTGACGGCGCGAGCAGGTGCGAAAGCAGGTCTTAGTGATCCGGTGGTTCTGAATGGAAGGGCCATCGCTCAACGGATAAAAGGTACTCCGGGGATAACAGGCTGATACCGCCCAAGAGTTCATATCGACGGCGGTGTTTGGCACCTCGATGTCGGCTCATCACATCCTGGGGCTGAAGTAGGTCCCAAGGGTATGGCTGTTCGCCATTTAAAGTGGTACGCGAGCTGGGTTTAGAACGTCGTGAGACAGTTCGGTCCCTATCTGCCGTGGGCGCTGGAGAATTGAGGGGGGCTGCTCCTAGTACGAGAGGACCGGAGTGGACGCATCACTGGTGTTCGGGTTGTCATGCCAATGGCACTGCCCGGTAGCTAAATGCGGAAGAGATAAGTGCTGAAAGCATCTAAGCACGAAACTTGCCCCGAGATGAGTTCTCCCTGACCCTTTAAGGGTCCTGAAGGAACGTTGAAGACGACGACGTTGATAGGCCGGGTGTGTAAGCGCAGCGATGCGTTGAGCTAACCGGTACTAATGAACCGTGAGGCTTAACCTTACAACGCCGAAGCTGTTTTGGCGGAATTGAGAGAATTTTCAGCTTAGATTCAGATTATGTCACTGCGTGAAAACGGGGTGATAAAACAGAATTTGCCTGGCGGCTGTAGCGCGGTGGTCCCACCTGACCCCATGCCGAACTCAGAAGTGAAACGCCGTAGCGCCGATGGTAGTGTGGGGTCTCCCCATGCGAGAGTAGGGAACTGCCAGGCATCAAATTTAGCGTGCTGATATGGCTCAGTTGGTAGAGCGCACCCTTGGTAAGGGTGAGGTCCCCAGTTCGACTCTGGGTATCAGCACCACTTAATTAGGTTAAAGTTCGGCACAGTGGAAAAGAATTTGTCTGGCGGCTGTAGCGCGGTGGTCCCACCTGACCCCATGCCGAACTCAGAAGTGAAACGCCGTAGCGCCGATGGTAGTGTGGGGTCTCCCCATGCGAGAGTAGGGAACTGCCAGACATCAAACAAGTGAGAAGGCCATCCGAAAGGATGGCCTTTTTGCGTTTATACGCCGAAAAAACGGTAGGCCGGGTAAGGTGAAGCCGTCACCCGGCAGAGCAAACGACTAATGAATCACCTGAGACAGGAATGCTCGAGTACGTTCTGATTTAGGATGTGCAAAAAACTCATCCGGCGGGGCCTGCTCAACAATTTCCCCACGATCCATGAAGATCACCCTGTCAGCCACCGTTCTGGCAAATCCCATCTCATGCGTGACGCAAAGCATTGTCATTCCTGATTGCGCCAGGCCAATCATCGTATCCAGCACCTCTTTCACCATTTCGGGATCCAGCGCCGACGTGGGCTCATCAAAGAGCATAATTTTGGGTTTCATACATAGCGAGCGGGCAATGGCCACGCGTTGTTGCTGTCCTCCGGAGATCTGCCCTGGAAATTTATGTGCGTGCTCTGCAATACGCACACGTTCCAGGTAGTGCATCCCCAGCGCTTCGGCTTCTTTTACCGGCATCTTACGCACCCAAATCGGTGCCAGCGTACAGTTTTGCAAAACCGTCAGATGAGGAAAGAGATTGAAGTGCTGGAATACCATGCCGACTTCCTGTCGGACTCGCTCGATGTTGCGGATGTCTTCATTCAACTCAATGCCATCGACAATAATTCGTCCCTGTTGATGTTCTTCCAGATGGTTAATACAGCGGATGGTGGTTGATTTTCCCGAACCTGAAGGCCCACATAACACAATGCGTTCCCCCTGTTTAACGCGCAGGTTGATATCCTTAAGGACATGAAACTGTCCGTACCACTTATTGACGTTTTCCAGCGTAATCATCGCGTCGGCAGGTTGTATTAATAGTTGGCTCATAGAATCCTCAGTGCGGTGTACGCCCGGTGTTAAAGCGCTTTTCCAGATGCTGGCTATAGCGCGACATGCTGAAACAAAAAATCCAGTAAATCAGAGCAGCGAAGACATAGCCTTCTGTCGACATACCCAGCCAGGCAGGGTCAACTGTCGCTTGCTGCACGCTGCTGAACAGATCGAACAAACCGATGATGATGACCAGACTGGTATCCTTAAACAGGGCAATAATGGTGTTCACCAGTCCGGGAATCACCAGCTTCAGGGCTTGGGGAAGAATGACCAGCCCTTGGGTTTTCCAGTAGCCCAACGCCAGCGATTCTGCTGCTTCGTATTGCCCTTTCGGTAATGCCTGCAGCCCCCCACGAACCACTTCCGCGACGTAGGCCGACTGGAAGAGGATCACGCCAACCAGCGCCCGGATAAGCTTATCGATGCTGGTTCCTTCTGACAGAAACAGCGGCAGCATGACCGAAGACATAAACAGGACGGTGATCAGCGGGACGCCACGCCAGAACTCGATAAAAATGACGGATAAGATCCGCACGACGGGCATGTGGGAGCGACGTCCCAGTGCCAACAAAATTCCTAATGGCAGTGCCCCCGCGATCCCGACGGATGCGATGATTAAGGTCAGCGTCAGCCCACCCCATTGGCGTGTTTCAACGCGATCCAGACCAAGAAATCCGCCATACAACAGGAACCAGACAGTGATCGGGTAGATCACGGCCCAGACGACGATATAACGCCCGCGACCCGGCAACGCTTTCCAGAACATCGGCACAATGGAAGCCAACCCAATGATCAACGCCAGGTTGATACGCCAACGCTGATCATGTGGGTACAATCCATACATGAATTGTCCAAATCGTTCATGAATAAACACCCAGCAGGCGCCCGCTTTGGTACAGTCAGCACGCGTGGAGCCCACCCAGTTGGCCTGCAGGAACGCCCAGTTCAGCAAAGGGGGAATTAACTCCCACATCAGCCACAGACAGAACAGCGTCAGCAGGCTGTTTGACCAACTAGAAAAGAGGTTCTTCCGTACCCATACGATCGAACGACCAGGGCCGTTACTGGCCGGGCGCATGGGATGAGACAGCAGTGCTTTTGTCATCATGATTCCTTAGCGCTCAATGAGGGCGATTCGCCGGTTATAGATGTTCATCAGCAGCGAGATGCTCAGGCTGATGATCAGGTACACCGACATCGTGATGGCGATCGTTTCGATGGCCTGTCCGGTCTGATTAAGTACCGTACCGGCGAACAGCGATACCATGTCGGGATAGCCAATGGCGGCGGCCAGCGATGAGTTTTTCACAATATTCAGATACTGGCTGGTCAGCGGTGGAATAATGACGCGAAGTGCCTGAGGAATGATGACCTGGCGAAGGGTCACAGTATTAGGTAACCCGAGAGAACGGGCGGCTTCATGTTGACCGTAGGGAACGGCCTGAATGCCTGCACGAATGATTTCGGCAATAAACGCCGAGGTATATACCGATAACGCCAGCGTCAGGGCTGCCAGTTCAGGAATGAGCACCATTCCGCCACGGAAGTTGAAGCCGCGTAGTTGTGGGATATCCCAGTGCAGCGCCGCGCCAAAAAGCCAATGCGCGATGAGCGGCAGCAGCACAATCAGGCTTAATGCAGTAGGCCAGGTTCTGCGAAGTTGTCCCGTTTTCATCTGATGCATTTTATTGAAGCGGAACAGACCCACGGACAGCGCAATGGCAATCACTGCCGAGAGCACGAAAGCGAGTACGCCTTCCCCTAACTGCGGAGACGGGATATAGAGTCCCCGATTACTCAGAAAGACCATATCCAGCGCGCTTGCGGCCTGACGGGGGCCGGGCAAATTGCGCAGAACCGCGAAGTACCAAAAAAAGATTTGCAGCAGAGGCGGGATATTACGAAAGGTCTCAATATAAATCGTCGAGAGTTTACGCAGTAACCAGTTATCTGAAAGGCGCGCCAGCCCGAGAAAGAAGCCGATAAATGACGCAAAGACAATACACAGCGCGGAAACCAGCAGCGTGTTAAGCAAACCCACCACAAAAACACGTCCGTACGTGTCACCCTGCTGATAGTCGATTAAGTGCTGGACGATGCCAAACCCAGCGCTACGGTCGAGAAAGGCAAAGCCCGAGGTAATGCCGCGACTGCTTAGATTATTAATCGTGTTATGAATGAGATAGATAGCAACTGCAACGACCGCAAGAATGGCGAGGATCTGGAACAGCCAGGCGCGGACCGCAGGGTTTGAAAAGGAGAGCGACCCTTTTACATTTGAGCGGCGATGGAACATAAGAAAGCCTCGGTAACCATAACTCTGAACTGAGCGCCGCTAGTGCGGCGCCCGTTACATCACAACGACTTAACGCACCGGCGGTGCGTATTGAATGCCGCCGTTATTCCAGAGATTGTTCTGTCCACGTTTGATCTTCAGTGGGCTTTCCGAGCCGACGTTGCGTTCAAAGATCTCCGCATAGTTACCCACCTGCTTGATGATGTTGTAAGCCCATTTATTGTCGAGCTTCAGATCTTTGCCGTAGTCGCCTTCTTTGCCCAGCAGGTGCGCCATATCTGGTGTTGCAGGGTTCGCCGCTTTCTCATCGACATTCTTCGATGTCACGCCCATCTCTTCGGCATTCAACATGGCAAACAGCGTCCAACGCACAATAGAGAACCATTCGTCATCACCGCGACGAACAACTGGCCCCAGCGGCTCTTTCGAGATCACCTCTGGCAGTACAAGCCATTCCGCCGGGTTGCTGAGTTTGATGCGCAGGGCATACAGTTGGGACTGGTCAGAGGCGAGAGTATCGCAACGTCCGGATTCCAGCGCTTTTGCCGACTCATCTGAGCGGTCAAAAGTCACCGGGGTGTATTTCATGTTGTTGGCTTTGAAATAATCCGCCACGTTCAGTTCCGTATCTGTTCCCGCCTGAATACAAACGGTGGCACCATCTAACTCTTTCGCGCTTTTCAGACCCGCTTTGTTGTGGGTCAGGAAACCAATGCCATCGTAATAGGTAACGCCAGTGAAGGACATGCCCATTCCTGCATCACGTGAGGAGGTCCAGGTCGTATTACGGGAGAGAAGATCGACTTCGCCAGACTGTAATGCGGTGAAGCGTTCTTTTGCGGTGAGAGGGGTATATTTTACTTTTGTATCATCTCCCAGGACGGCGGCGGCAACGCCACGGCAAACATCCACATCTATCCCGGAGAATTTCCCGTCCGCGTCAGCGTAAGAAAAACCGGGAAGACCGTCACTGATACCGCATTGTACGAACCCTTTCTTTTTTATAGCATCCAGCGTGGTTCCCGCATGTGCCTGATTGGCAACCGCAAGCAGCACACCGGCCGCAGCCAGTGTGGCTATCATCATCTTTTTCATAATGCATCCTGTGTGGCAAAGAAATTATTGTTATAGAGAGACGTTCTGCAACGTCTTTAACCTGTCTGTGGCATTGGCCATACTCTTCTAAGCAAAGGTAATGCCAGGTTTTGCGCGTGAATATCCGACGCAATAAGCAGAGTGTAGACAGGAAAAAATAAAAGCAGCGCCCTGAAATGGTGCGAAATTGAAACGTAAGCCACATTTTGGAGCAAAATATTTAAAATAATGCTCGCAAAATGAAATAACGATTTCAGGCGTGAATATCGAGAGCGTGAGTATTGAAAGATAAATGCGAAAAGAGAAAGGGGTGGACGTTATTGATTATTAAAATGTATTAGAACACGTATTTTTCAACACATTGAATGATATGAAAAACCGTATTCTTAGGCTAAGAGCGCGGCAAGTACCGCGCTCTGAGAATGTTATTTTGACAGTGCGATGATCCCCATCGTCAGGCCTGCAACCGCTGCGGCCCCGCCAGCAATGGCGCCTGCGGTTTCCCAGTTATC
This sequence comes from Citrobacter sp. CFNIH10, assembly GCF_002934585.1. NCBI lineage: Bacteria > Pseudomonadati > Pseudomonadota > Gammaproteobacteria > Enterobacterales > Enterobacteriaceae > Citrobacter > Citrobacter sp. CFNIH10. Next base: position 777,535 of record NZ_CP026216.1, on the reverse strand, counting down.
CTGAGTCGTCCCTTTCATACAGGTGTTGGTATGAACAAGACGTCCTTGATCATCATAAACCGGAACGCAGGGGGAATCGTGTGCACAGCCCGCCAGCAATGCAGTGAGCAATGCTACTGGAATTAATCTTTTCATGGTGTTACCTCAAAAATAAGCGTTCCGCTAAATGCAGCAACAGGGAATGCTGCTTTGCGAATACGAAATGAATTTTACCACCGCTTAAAAAAAGATTGGCATATGGAATAATCTCAATTCATGTGAATTGTAAAAATAATGAAGGAGTGAATTTAGTATTCCGCAGTGCAAATGACTATCTGTTTAATAAATAAAGAAAGATACCTGAAGGAAAAAGGCGTCCGTAGACGCCTTAATTTACACATTAACGCTGGGATTTGTTAAACCGGCCTCTGACGACCACAAAAAACACCGGGACAAAGAAGATAGCCAGCAGCGTTGCTGTCAGCATCCCTCCCATCACACCGGTTCCGACTGCATGCTGGGCGCCACTCCCTGCCCCGCGACTGATGACCAGCGGCATTACGCCGAGGATGAAGGCGAGTGAGGTCATCAGAATAGGGCGCAGGCGCATGCGCGCAGCCTCAAGCGTTGCCTCGATCAGGCCACGACCTTCTTTCTCCATCAGATCCTTGGCAAATTCCACGATCAGAATGGCGTTTTTCGCGGAAAGCCCAATCGTGGTTAACAGTCCGACCTGAAAATAGACGTCGTTATTTAGCCCACGCAGGGAAGCGGCCAAAAGGGCACCCACCACGCCGAGCGGGACTACCAGCATCACCGAGAACGGAATGGACCAGCTTTCATACAGCGCGGCAAGACAGAGGAACACGACGATCAGCGAGATAGCATACAGTGCCGGCGCCTGATTGCCGGACAAACGTTCCTGATATGACATCCCCGTCCAGTCATGACCAATACCATTAGGCAGTTTTGACGCAAGACTTTCCATCATGGCCATCGCTTCACCAGTGCTTCGACCGGGGGCCGCCTCACCCAACAACTCCATCGATGGCATACCGTTGAAGCGTTCCAGGCGCGGAGAACCATACACCCAGCGGGCTGAGCTGAAGGCTGAAAAAGGGACCATCTCGCCGTTAGCACTACGAACGTACAGATTATTGATATCTTCTGGCAGCATACGGAATTTCGCATCTGCCTGAACATACACTTTCTTTACTCGTCCGCGGTCAATGAAGTCGTTAACATAGCTGCCGCCTAACGACGCAGAGATGGTTTCGTTAATGTCTGACAGCGCAATGCCAAGCGCCTGTGCTTTTTCCTGGTCGACATCCAGCTTGAACTGAGGGGTATCCTCCAGGCCGTTAGGTCGAACACGGACCAGCAGATCGGAATGCTGAGCCACCATACCCATTAACTGATTACGTGCTGATGTTAGCGCTGTGTGCCCCAACCCCCCCTGGTCAAGCAGTTCAAAATCGAAACCCGTCGCGGTGCCCAGTTCAATTATCGCCGGCATGTTGAAGGGGAAGACCAGTCCATCCTGGATCTGGCTGAACGCGCGAGTTGCACGCGCAATTACCGCTTCAACGCTGTTTTCCTTGCCGCTACGCTCATCCCAGGGCTTCAGGCTGATGAAGGCCAGACCCGCGTTCTGCGCCTGGCCGCTAAAGCTAAAACCGTTGACCGTAAACACGCTTTCAACGTTCGCTTTTTCGTGAGTCAGGTAGTAATGGGTGACCTGATCCAATACATTTTGGGTTCGTTCCTGGGTTGAACCTGCGGGTAGCTGAACCATCGTCATGAATACGCCCTGATCTTCATCAGGCAGGAAGGAAGTGGGGAGACGGAAAAACAGTACCCCCATTCCGACAACAATCAGGATGTAAAGGAGCAGGTAGCGTCCGGTTTTGCGCACAATGCCGCTGACACTGTTGGTGTAGTGGTTAACGCTGAGATCAAATTTGGCATTAAACCAGCCGAAAAATCCGCCTTTCTTCTCGTGGTGTTCGGCGGACGCTGGTTTTAGCAGCGTTGCGCAAAGTGCCGGCGTCAGGATCAATGCTACCAGAACCGAAAGCGCCATTGCCGACACAATCGTGATGGAAAACTGGCGATAAATAGCCCCGGTGGAGCCGCCGAAAAAGGCCATCGGGATGAAGACAGCAGACAGCACCATCGCGATCCCAACCAGCGCCCCCTGGATCTGCGACATGGATTTCTCGGTTGCCTCTTTGGGCGGCAACTTTTCTTCCATCATCACACGTTCAACGTTTTCCACTACCACAATGGCGTCATCGACCAGCAGGCCGATCGCCAGCACCATCCCAAACATCGTCAGGGTGTTGATCGAGTAGCCAAACGCCGATAGCACGGCAAAGGTACCCAATAGCACAACGGGAACCGCAATCGTCGGAATGAGCGTTGCGCGGATATTCTGTAAAAACAGATACATCACGAGGAAGACCAGGACGATCGCTTCGAACAGTGTTTTTACCACTTCGTGAATGGAGATCTTCACAAACGGCGTGGTGTCATACGGGTAAACCACTTTCATCCCTTGCGGGAAGAAGGGTTGCAGCTCAACGAGTTTGGTTTTAATCGCTTTGGCGGTATCCAGAGCGTTGGCCCCGGTCGCCAGTTTGATCCCCAGACCCGCAGCCGGTTTACCGTTAATTCGGGCGACAACGTTATAGTTTTCTCCCCCCAGCTCGATACGAGCGACATCTTTAAGGCGAACGACAGAGCCATCGCTGTTTACCCGTAATGTGACTTTGCCGAATTCCTCAGGATCTTTCAGTCGCGTCTGCGCAATGATAGAGGCGTTCAGTTGCTGCCCCGGTAGAGCAGGCGTTCCGCCCAACTGACCTGCTGCGATCTGGTCGTTCTGTATTTTTAGTTGATTGATCACATCGACCGGCGTGAGCTGGTACTTGTTCAGCCGATTCGCATCCAGCCAGATACGCATCGCGTACTGTGCGCCAAACAGCTGGACGTCACCTACACCGTTCAGGCGGCTGATCGTATCTTTTACGTTTGAGGCGACGTAATCGGAGATATCGTCCTGGGTCGTTTGCGGATCGTCAGAGACAAACCCCGCCACCAACAAGAAACTGCTGCTCGACTTTTCTACGCTAATCCCTTGCTGTTGAACTTCCTGAGGCAGCAATGGCGTCGCCAGCTGCAGTTTGTTCTGTACCTGCACCTGGGCAATATCCGGGTCGGTTCCGGACTGAAAGGTTAACGTAATGGTCACGCTACCCGCAGAGTCGCTGGTGGAGGACATATACATCAGGTTATCGATACCGTTCATATTCTGTTCGATAACCTGAGTCACCGTATCCTGCACCGTTTGCGCATCTGCCCCTGGATAGTTCGCGGAAATGGCTACCGCTGGTGGCGCGATAGTTGGGTATTGCGCAACGGGCAGTTGCATAATCGCCAGAGCGCCCGCCAGCATCAGTATGATGGCCAGAACCCAGGCAAAAATAGGACGCCTGATAAAGAAATTTGCCATGTTCGGTTACCTTATTGCGCCGCTTTTGCCGCAGGAGTATTGGCATCCGTGGTAGCTTTCACTTTCGTGCCGGGATGGGCTTTTTGTAATCCGCTGACAATCACCTGATCGCCTGGATGTAGGCCTTCGCTAATCAGCCATTTGTCGCCGATAGCCTGCGAAGCGACAACGGCGCGTGGCTCAACCAGACTCTGGTCATTGACGACCAGTACCGTCGCATCGCCACGAGGCGTACGCGTTACGCCCTGCTGGGGGATCAAAATAGCGTTGGGCTGAACGCCTTCGTCAATGCGAGCGCGAACAAACATCCCCGGCAGCAGAGCGTGCTGTGGGTTAGGGAAGACGGCGCGAAGGGTGATGGAGCCTGTGCTTTCGTCCACCGTGACATCCGAAAACTGCAATGTCCCTTTCAGGGGATACGCCGTACCATTTTCCATCACCAACTGGACGCTGCTGCTGGCGCTGTCTTTATGCAGGCTGCCCTGTTCAACGGACTGCTTCAGTCGCATAAAGTCGCTGCTGGACTGTGTGACATCGACATAGATGGGATCGAGTTGCTGCACGGTAGCCAGTGCTGTTGCCTGGCCATTAGTGACCAGCGCACCTTCCGTCACGCTGGATTTGCCAATACGACCATCGATCGGCGAGGTGACTTTGGTGTAAGCAAGATTGATACGTGCGCTCTCCACTGCGGCTCGTGCGGCAATGACTGCCGCATCGGCCTGACGCGCATCTGCAATCGCCTGGTCGTATTCCTGTTGGCTAATGTATTTTGTCCCTACCAGCGGAACATAGCGCTTAACCGTCAGGTGTGCGATGGCGGCGGCAGCTTCACTTTTCGCCAGTTCCCCTTTCGCGCTATCGTAATCTGCCTGATAAGTGGCAGGATCGATCTGATACAGTGACTGCCCGGCCTGAACATCGCTGCCCTCAGTGAAGTTTCTTTTGAGAACAATACCACTGACCTGTGGACGAACTTCTGCAATGCGGAATGCCGAGGTGCGTCCTGGCAGTTCGGTGGTTACTGCTAATGGCGCGGCGGTAACCACATGAACGGTCACCTGCGGTTCGGTTGCCTGAGCGTGCTTATCTCCCTGATCGTTACAACCGGCAAGTAACGCAGCAGAGATGAGGATAAATGAGGGCAGGAGTGAAAACCTGGCATGTTTCGTCATTACTGTTCCTTAAAAACCAATAGCTCGTTATTTACCGGATAACGGTAAGGCGATAACGTGCACGAAGAAATAATAGTTGGCTATCCTACAAATTATTAGCGTGCGATGTAAGCGATAGTTATTTTATGGCCGGGTCTACGGCACGTAAAAACAAAAAAGTGATGGCTTTGTCTTTTCATTTTGTTTTTCTTTGTCATGCCTTGTTGTTGGCTAATATATTTGGAAATGTACATTTGTTGTATGAATGTTTTTGTTGGTTTTTATTTGTGGGGGTTATTTGATTGAATGTTTTGTGCTGAGGCTATTCGCTTTTGTTTCATCTCGGAACGGATGAGGTGATACAGTTCTTTTTGAACGGCAATTGTGAATTGCCATATTTCTGTTTTTTATCCTGCTCCTGAAACGATAACTTATGGCTAAAAGAACAAAAGCCGAAGCGTTAAAAACGCGACAACATTTGATTGAGACTGCAATCATCCAGTTTGCCACGCGAGGCGTTGGCAACACGACGCTTAACGACATTGCCGACGCGGCCCAGGTCACGCGGGGGGCTATCTACTGGCATTTTGACAACAAAACGCAACTCTTCAATGAACTCTGGCAACAGCAACCGCCATTACGTGATCTTATTCAGGACCGGTTAGCTTTGCATGACTGCGATAATCCCTTGCAGCGGTTGCGCGAAAAGTTAATTGCCGGATTGCAATATATCGCGGAAATTCCCCGGCAGCAGGCCTTGCTGCAAATTTTATATCATAAATGTGAATTTCATGAGGGGATGATATCAGAACAGGAAATACGCGAGAAAATTGGGTTTAGCCAGAGGGGACTACGCGACGCGTTGCAGGCGAGTATGACGGAAGGTTTAATTTCCAGAACCCTGGATTTAGACGTTGTGTTAATTATTATTCACGGTAGTTTTAGCGGGATCGTGAAAAACTGGTTGATGAATTCTACCCGCTACGATCTTTATCAGCAGGCACCGGCGCTGGTGGATAATGTATTAAGGATGTTAATTCCTGATGGATATGTCATGCAATTAACATCGGAAACCCTATAATCATTTCTCCTGTCTATCAATCACACGCTATTGTAATTCGGTACAGTTGACCAGCTTGAGCGGATTGACAGAATCCATGTTGCGGCATTTATCGACTTCTGTGGTGATCAATTCAATCCACTGGATCAGTAACGCATCAAAAAGGAACACGGAGACCGCAAAAACAACCAGCCACCAATACTTACGAATCATTGCCAAATCCTGTGTATTCATGCCCAAGCGTGCAGGAAATATACACGAAAAATGCGTCCTGAAAAGCAGGCTTACAATGCTTTTACTTTGCTGTCATCTTCACCACATCTGACGCCGTTCGACTCTTTTTCGACAGGTTTTTCGTCTTTCTCTTTTTGATTTTCGTCAGCTCTTCCTGGGAGTAGTGTGAGCTGATGTTCAGCCGTCTGAGCCCCATCTTCACATACTCATTATTGACCTCAATACCGATGAATTTACGTCCCGATTCCACGGCCACAGCACCTGTCGTAAAGCTGCCGGCGAAGGGATCCAGCACCGTATCGCCAGGATTGGAGGAGGCTAAAACGATCCGTTTTAGCAGGGCGATAGGTTTTTGCGTCGGATGGTTTTCATATTCATCCATCAAATAACGCACGCGGGGAAATTCCCAGACGTTGCCCGGAACTTTTTGCGTGTTGTAAGGCTGTGGTGGGTTTTTACGGTAGTCAATCAGCGCTCTTTTCGCACCGGTTTTGGTCTCAATCAGAATAGCGTCACTGTTGAAAGTGTACTGTCGGGCATCTTTGACCATCATCAGGATCGGTTCGTACATTGAGCCAAAGAATTTCTTCGCCTGCACGCCTGAACTGTCATAAGACCAGACAATCCGGCTTTTGATGGTAAACAGCGTTCTGCATTTGAGATCGATATGCGGCATGTTTTCGGTGCTGTTCATGATGTACATCGTGCCCTGTTTTTTCAGCACCCGATGACACTCCTCAATGCACGCGAACAGCCAGCCCAGGAAGATGTCTTCGTCCCAGGACTCGACCATCCCGTCAAAATCCTTTCCGATATTGTAAGGCGGGTCGGCAAAGATTAAATCGACGCTTTCAGCGGGAAGTTTCTTAAGTTCTGTCAGCGCATCTCCGTGGATGATCGACGCGGATTCATCACCAAAGTAGTGTGGCTCACATCGTGAGTTCATATCGGCTCCACAAAAGAGGCGTATAAAAAAGGCGCTTCCCCATGCCGAGTAGCGCCTTTTTAAACAAGCAATTAGCTAATCGAGATTAGTTCATGCCGTATTTTTTCAATTTTTTACGCAGCGTACCACGGTTGATGCCCATCATCAGGGCAGCACGGGTCTGGTTACCACGGGTGTATTGCATCACCATGTCCAACAGGGGCTGTTCTACTTCAGCCAGTACCAGCTCATAGAGGTCATTAACATCCTGACCGTTCAGTTGAGCAAAATAGTTCTTCAGTGCCTGTTTAACCGAGTCACGCAGGGGTTTTTGGGTTACCTGATCCTGAGAGTTAACGGTAGAAACGGTCAGTACGTCAGAATTTACGCGTTGTTCGAACATAGTTCTGTCAGCTCTTTATTTCTGTTTACGCAAAATTTTCGAAGTATGCCTCCAACGCCTCCAGCTGTTCGCTGGCATCCTCAATGGCGTTGAATGTGCGCCGAAACTGGTCATTTGGAGCGTGCTCCTGGAGATACCAGGAGACGTGTTTACGCGCGATTCGGTACCCTTTTGCCTGGCCATAAAAGTCATGCAGTTCCCGAACATGCGCACAAAGCAAGCGCTTAACCTCTGCCAGAGGCAGGGGGGATAGCAACTCCCCAGTGTCCAGATAATGCTGGATTTCCCGAAAGATCCAGGGTCTTCCCTGAGCTGCGCGGCCTATCATCAGGGCATCAGCCCCCGTATAGTCAAGCACAGCTCTGGCTTTAAGCGGGTCAGTAATGTCACCATTCGCGATAATCGGAATGGAAACTTTCTGCTTAACTGCCCGAATACTGTCGTACTCAGCGTCTCCATTGAACAAACAGGCGCGGGTGCGTCCATGAATGGTCAGAGCCTGAATGCCACAGTCTTCAGCCAGTTGGGCAATCTCTACGCAGTTACGGTGTTCCGGAGCCCAGCCGGTGCGAATCTTCAGGGTCACAGGAACGTCCACTGCATTAACCACCCCGGTTAGTATCGACTTCACTAAATCCGGGTACTGCAAGAGGGCTGAACCTGCGAGCTTGCGATTCACTTTTTTAGCCGGACACCCCATATTGATATCAATAATCTGGGCGCCGCTTTCCACGTTAATCCGTGCGGCATCGGCCATCTCAACAGGGTCGCTACCGGCAATTTGCACCGTGCGAATTCCTGGCTCATCAACGTGCACCATCCGTAAACGGGATTTGTCGCTTTCCCAAACCTGCGGGTTAGACGACATCATCTCGGATACGGTCAATCCGGCTCCCATCTCATAACACAGCGTCCGAAAAGGTCTGTCAGTGATGCCAGCCATGGGCGCTGCGATCAGGCGATTTCTAAGCTGGTATTGTCCGATGCGCATGAGTTAAGAAATGACCATACTGTGACTGCAAGGCGGCGTATATTACGCATTTTTTGCACGAGATGAAAGGCCAAACTTTGACCAATCCTCTGCGGTGGATCAAAGAATCGCCGTTAACGTCAACGCCATAAAATAATTAGCCATACAAATCATTGCATTACAAAAGCGTGACGAAATTCTGTACGCTTATAATTTTGCGTAACTTCTCATTTTTTCTTCGAATCTGCGCGGGCTTGCAAGATAATCTGCTGAATTAATCAGCAGATTATCTTGAGTTAATGTGACATCGCTCTCATTTCAGCAGATGATTGCGCAACGCATCGGTCATCACTCGACCACGACACGACCGTTCAGCGGTTGGGGCGGACGATTATTGTCATGATGCATCGTATGGCTGAATTTTTCTAACTGCGCGGCGGACAGCGTCAGAGGGTGCTTCATGACAATCCAGGTTACCCCTTCAGAGCAGGGCGGTGTGGTCAGTGAACCGCTGAAACGCCAAAAGCGTTTGTTTTTCGGCAGCAGGGCATTCAGATCCATTTGTGAGGTGACGTTAGCGTCCTGCCCGGTTTGTTCAGGCATAGTCGCCCACAGTTTATCCAGCTCAGTGTTTGCCGCCCCTTTATCAAACATGACCGCGACAACGGCGATAGCACCATTTGCGTCTTTGTGCACAAGATGCATTTCCATCGCGTAATGCTTACCGTGAACCGTATTTTCGCTTGGGGCATGAAAGTGGAATTGCTGCAATGTAAACGGAGTCCCGTCAATCGTGATGGTATCAGCCGTTGCGCTCTTTAACGCGGCCTGGATTGTGTGACCGTTGTTAATGAGAGTAATGGGGCCCTCAGTGTAGTGGGTTTTCAGGGGCTTCAGGTGGGCATTTGCCGACTGGTCGATGTTTATTGGGGACTGATTCATCCCGGTCTGACAGGTTTTATACTCTTCACTGAGTGCGCCCCAGTGTTCCGGGGATCCTTCACCCTCATAGCTCCAGTGTGACGCCATTGCGGTGGATGACATGATGCTTAACGCGAGAAGAGTTGCCTTGCTCAAAAAAGGGTTCATGAAATTCTTCCAATGAATAAAATAGATTTTTATATTTGCAACTTCAATGAGTTACGAGCCTATTTTACCGTATGAGAGGAAGAGGAAGGAGCGGGCGAAATGCTGAAAAACGTGGCCGGTAGTACGGCCACGCGCGGGAGACAGGGTTACTTCTTACGGCCCGTGATTCGACACCACTCTTCTTTCTCCACCACCGGATCGAGAGCGAAGAGATCGGCATAAGCTTCACAAACACTTTCCGCCTGGCTGGCAAGGATACCGGAAAGGCCCAGCAGACCGCCTGTAACGGGCAGGACGCTGATTAACGGTGCCAGCTCGCGTAATGGGCCTGCCAGAATGTTGGCGACCACTACGTCGGCTTTCATGGCGTCTGGCTGATCCTGTGGCAGGTAGAGTTCAAGACGTTCTGATACGCCATTACGCTGGGCGTTATCACGGCTGGCCTGAATCGCCTGCGGATCAATATCGATACCGATCGCTTTTGCGGCGCCCAGTTTCAGTGCGGCAATTGCGAGGATGCCGGAACCGCAACCAAAGTCGATAACGGTCTTACCGGTTAAATCGAGACTGTCGAGCCACTGCAGGCACAGTGAGGTGGTGGGATGAGTGCCGGTACCAAACGCCAGACCGGGGTCGAGCATTACGTTGACGGCATTTTCATCCGGCACGTCGCGCCAGCTTGGGCAGATCCACAGGCGTTCGCCAAAACGCATGGGGTGGAAGTTATCCATCCACTCGCGTTCCCAGTCCTTATCTTCCAGTTGTTCAATTTTATGCGCGAACCCGACGCCCAGCAGCGGATGGTGTTCCAGGATGGCGACGACTTCTTTCATGTCGGTTTCGGCATCAAACAGACCGATAACGTCGGTGTCGCCCCACAGGCGTGTTTCGCCCGGCAATGGCTCAAAAACCGGCGTGTCGTTCGTGTCCTGGAAGGTGATGGAAACGGAACCCGCTTCCATCAGGGCATCGCTCAATGCTTCCGCGTTAGCGCCCGTCGTGTTCAGTTTTAATTGGATCCATGGCATGGCAAAACTCTTTATTTATCAGTAGTCAATACAGCGGCTTGCGGGGCAGGAGAACCGAAACGGTTTCCGACCAGGAAAGCCAGCAAACTTAGCAGCAACGAGGGCACAATCGGATGGAAGCCCAGGTACTGAACGTTAAAGGTGGCGAGAATCGCATACAGCACGCCGCCGACAATCATCGCACTCAGCGCTCCGGTCGCATTCGCGCGCTCCCAGTAAAGGCCAAGCACCAGCGGCCACAAGAACACGGCTTCCAGACCGCCAAACGCCAGCAGATTCAGCCAGATGATCATCTCTGGCGGTTTCCAGGCGGCAAGTAAGAGCAGCGCGCCTAAGATGAGGGTGATCATCGCCGATATTCGTTTCAACCGCGTCTCGTTCTGCAACTGTTCCGGGCGAATATTAAGATAGAGATCTTTAATGATCGTAGCGGAACTTTGCAGCAACTGGGCGTTGATCGTCGACATAATGGCCGCCATTGGCGCGGCAAGGAAGATCCCGGCGGCGAAAGGCGGCAGCACTTTGACCATCAGCGTGGGGATCACCAGATCCGGCACCGTCAGGTCAGGGATAACCGCACGACCCAGCGCGCCGGCAAGATGCATACCAAACATCAGGATCGCCACCACGATGGTACCGATGATTATCCCGCGGTGTACCGCTTTGCTGTCTTTGTAGGAGATGCAGCGCACCGCCGTATGCGGCAGACCGATCACACCAAAACAGACCAGTACCCAGAATGAGGTCATAAAGGTCGGAGACAGAATGTCATCGGCGCCCTGCGGTGAAACCAGTTTTGGGTCGATGGTGTTTAAGGTCTCTACGGCATGGCTCAGGCCACCGGCCGCATGCACGATACCGACCAGCAGCACGATGGTGCCAATCAGCATCACCAGTCCCTGCATTGTGTCGTTAAGTACGCTGGCACGAAAGCCGCCGAACGCGGTATACAGCGCGATACTGATACCGAAAATCAGCAGGCCTGTTTCATAGGGAATACCCGCCGCCGTTTCCAGCAGGCGTGCGCCGCCGATGAACTGCACGGTCATGGCACCGACAAACGCCACGAGCAGGCTGAGGCTCGCCAGCCACACCAGCAGGCGACTCTGGTAGCGGGCAAACAGCATGTCGTTGAGGGTGACGGCATTATAGCGACGGGCAAGGATGGCGAATTTCTTGCCGAGTATCCCCAGCGAAAGCCAGACGGCGGGAAGCTGAATCATCGCCAGCAACACCCATCCCAGTCCGTATTTATAGGCCGCACCAGGTCCACCAATAAATGAGCTGGCGCTGATGTATGTCGCGGTCAGGGTCATCGCCAGGACGATCCCCCCCATGGAACGGCTACCCAGAAAATATTCATTCAGGAAGGTGCCGGTCTGCCGTTTACGCATGGCATAAACAGAAAGACCGAACACAACAACCAGATAGGCAACCAGCGGCAGAATGACTTCAAGCTGCATCGTCATCCTCCAGGGGAATGTCACGATAGATAAATTTCACCATGGCCCAGCACAGCAAAATGAAGATCAGCGGTGTTAACAGGCAAGCCATTTCAAACCAGTGCGGCAACCCGGTTATGCCCGGCGTCACCCCTGGAATGTAAGCTGCGGCGAGCCAGGCAGCCAGATAGAGAAGGGTCAGCCATAGCGCCCAACGCGCTTCTTTATTGGCCTGAACAAAACGTTTGTCCATTTTTTGTCCCTTGTTGAAAAAGAAAGCGGGGATTGTACCTTAAGCCGCTGGTCAGGGGGGAGAGAAAGGTGGCGGCTGAAGAACGATCTTGCCCCTGTGGGGTGAGGAGACAAAATAATCACGATCAATTAATCAAAACGAACTGTTCTGAAAATCAACGTATTCTATTTTTATTTTTCTATTTTTGTTTTAGATAATAATATTGATTACTCTCGTTTTTATTGGGCAAAGTACCTAAATTAGATAGCTCCTCCGTTATTAATTAATAATAAGGCGACTAACGGTATGTTGTTAATTAATGACGTAATAAGCTGTGACGACTATATAAAGTCGATGAATGCGCTGTTTTTTCTCAATGGCTATTTATATGGATGTTTTCTTATGCCTCTTATTTTGCTCGCCAGATCTCATATTTTATTAATGACTGCAATTTACAGGGTGATATAACAATAATATTCTTAACCGGCGCTGAACCTGTTATCGGGTTTTCTGAGTAGCGAGATTCTCAGTGGCAATGCCTTTTCTTAATTCTGTCAGAGACGGAAAGGTCTTTTTTTGCGTTCATACATGGACTTTAATATGAAATTAAATAAGAGAATGACTATTAGTGCGGTGGCAATACTGGTTAGCTGCAATGTCCTGGCCGCTGAATCTGTTATCGATTTACGTCACGACTACTTCGATGATGGAAAAATTAATAAAGATCGTATCTATTTTGCGCATCGGTTTGATAACCAATTCGGTTTCTCTGTCGAGACCCGTTATAAATCAAGTGGTGACGATGCAAATGAGCCTTTTAATGAATTAGATAATAACGGTAGTGAAGCCACTATCAGCTATCGCTTTATCCTTAATCCCAAAATGTATTTGATCCCTGCTTTTAATATTGATAGTAATTCGGGTAATACCATCTATAAACCTAACCTGTTACTCGGGACCATACTGGATAACGGTTTTTATCTGAACCTGCGCTATCGTTATGATTACACTTTGCAGGATAATGAAGACCTGAATAATAAAGCAACTGGGCGTTATGACGCGTGGCTTGGCTATAAGACCGGTGACTGGAAGTTTGAATACAACTTTGTTTACTTACATGCCAATACCGATATTTATAATGAAAGTCACGCTGACTATGAGCATGACATGAAGGTCGCCTACTCTGTCACCAAAAACTGGGCACCTTATATTGAGATTGGCAATGTCTCCGTTAACAGACTGCAAGACGACAGGCAAACACGTTTCCGGATAGGTTTCCAGTATACCTATTAAAGCAAGGGATGAAATGGAGTTGCACAGAATGTTAAAACAATGGAATGAAGTATTTCATCGATATACTAATAACCCGGATGCGGCAAAATTAATACTGCGAGTAGTCTTTGGTGGGCTTATGCTTTTTCATGGCGTAGCGAAAGCGAAACACGGACTTGGCGCAGTCGTGTTCCTGCTGGAATCTCACCATTTGCCGGCTTTTATCGCGTGGGGATCGTTCATCGGCGAAATCGTCGCGCCGTTAATGCTGATTCTCGGCGTCATGACACGTTATGCGGCGGCAATTTTTACCTTCACAATGCTGTTTGCGACATATCTGGTGATGGACGGGAAAGTATTGGCTCTGACGCCTCAGGGATCATGGGCCCTGGAGTTACAGGCTATATATCTGTGTGGTGGGTTTTGTATGCTCTTTCTGGGTGGTGGAAAATATTCCGTAATGTCTGAATTTTCTTCTCGCCGGTAAAAAGAGAAGGCCCGAAAATTCGGGCCTTAGAAGAAGATAAATCGGTGTAAAAAAATGGGCTCTTCCGAGCCCATTTTGCTGTGCACCGAGAATTACTTCTCAGTGAGGCCGAGCTTTTTCTCCAGATAGTGGATGTTAGTACCACCTTGCTGGAAGTGCTCGTCGTTCATGATGCGCGTCTGCAGATCAACGTTGGTTTTAATACCGTCGATGATCAGTTCCTGCAGCGCGTTTTTCATGCGGGCAATCGCCACATCACGGGTTTCGCCGTAGCAGATAAGCTTGCCGATCATGGAGTCATAGTATGGCGGTACGGTGTAACCGGCATAGATATGCGACTCCCAGCGCACGCCAAAACCGCCTGGCGCGTGGAAGCGGGTGATTTTACCCGGGCTCGGCAGGAAGGTGTTCGGGTCTTCAGCATTGATACGGCATTCCACCGCGTGGCCTTTGACCTGCACCTCTTCTTGCTTGATCGACAGCGGCTGGCCAGCAGCAATGCGCAACTGTTCTTTGATCAGGTCAACACCGGTGATCATTTCGGTAACCGGGTGTTCAACCTGAATACGGGTGTTCATTTCAATGAAGTAGAACTCGCCGTTTTCGAACAGGAATTCAAAGGTGCCCGCGCCGCGATAGCCGATATCCACACAGGCTTTCGCGCAACGCTCGCCAATGAAGCGACGCAGTTCCGGGGTAATACCCGGTGCCGGTGCTTCTTCGACGACTTTCTGGTGACGACGCTGCATAGAGCAGTCACGTTCCGCCAGATAAATCGCGTTACCCTGACCGTCTGCCAGCACCTGAATTTCGATGTGGCGTGGGTTCTCAAGGTATTTCTCCATATAAACCATGTCGTTGCTGAAAGCCGCTTTCGCTTCCGCTTTGGTCATGGAGATGGATTGCGCCAGTTCGGCATCGCCGCGTACTACGCGCATACCGCGACCGCCGCCGCCGCCGGACGCCTTGATGATAACCGGATAGCCGATGCGTTTTGCATGGGCACGGTTCGCATCCATATCGTCGGTCAGCGGGCCGTCAGAACCCGGTACGGTCGGGACGCCAGCTTTCTTCATCGCGGTGATCGCCGATACTTTGTCACCCATCAGACGGATGGTGTCCGCTTTCGGGCCGATGAAGATAAAGCCAGAGCGTTCAACCTGCTCAGCAAAGTTGGCGTTCTCAGAGAGGAAGCCATAACCCGGGTGAATCGCTACCGCGCCAGTGATTTCAGCGGCGCTGATGATAGCCGGGATGTTCAGATAGCTTTTTACGGACGGAGCCGGACCAATACAAACCGTCTCATCCGCCAGCAATACGTGTTTTAAATCGCGATCCGCGCTTGAGTGCACAGCGACAGTCTTGATACCCAGTTCTTTACAGGCACGAAGAATTCGCAATGCAATCTCGCCGCGGTTGGCGATAACAATTTTATCCAGCATGTTCGCCTCGTTACTCGATGACGACCAGCGGCTCGTCAAATTCTACCGGTTGACCACTTTCGACCAGGATAGCTTTCACTGTACCTGATTTGTCCGCTTCGATCTGGTTCATCATTTTCATGGCTTCAACGATGCACAGGGTATCGCCTACATTGACTTTCTGACCCACTTCGATGAACGCTTTAGCGTCCGGGCTCGGGGTGCGGTAGAAAGTACCAACCATTGGGGAACGTACGATGTGACCACTGATTTCTGCTGCGGCGGCTGCCGGCGCTTCTGCTGCCGGAGCAACTGCGTTAGACAGAGCCGGTTGCTGCTGCATCATTGGTGCAGCGTAGGCTTGTTGCATCACCGGGAAGCTACCTGCTGGCGCTGCGCGGCTGATGCGTACAGACTCTTCGCCTTCAGAAATTTCCAGTTCGGAGATGCCTGATTCTTCAACCAGCTCGATCAGTTTTTTAATCTTACGAATATCCATGAGTGGGTTCCGTACTCTTTGTTTAGTGTGATTGTGACAGGCATTAAGCGCTGTCTGTAAAGCGTGAGTCCCGATGGCAAAACGGCTTGCGCCTGCCAGGACGCCGGTATATTCCGCCTCAACGATTCATGTGAGACTTGTCGGTTAACATGCAGCGATTTGCTGCAATCCTCCGGCAAAAAACAAAATATACCTTCAATGCTCGATTGTCACCTTTTCAGCGGTCTAAAAACGCTGTCCAGGGAGCCAAGGTCGCACATTATAATGATTTCGTAGCAATTGGCAGCTAAATACTGGTCTTATCAGGGAAGATAATCAACCGCTAACACACAAATAACATCCGAGTCTCTGCATTTTGTAACCGACTGCACAGTTCGCCGAACTAGCGCCACCACTGGCGGAACTTCTTGTAACGGCAGGCCAAAAGCAGCAGTGCGAGCAGAGCATAAATGATGGGTTGAGGTGACAAAATCTTCACCGACCACAGATAATGTATCGGCGCGAGGATCGCCACCAGATAGACGAAGTTGTGCAAAAATTGCCAGCGCTTACCCAAGTTTCGTTGTGCTGCCTGTGTTGATGTTAGCGTCAGCGCGAGCAGGATGAGCCAACTGATGATCCCAAGCGTTAAATACGGGCGCGTAATCAGTTCTCGTCCCAACAATCCGAGATTATGGATACCTAACTCCAGCAGCGCGTAACTGGTCAGATGCAGCGTAGCCCAGGCGAAACACCATAACCCCAGCAGACGACGGGTGCGTATCAATAATGGCTGTTTAGCGTAGCGTGCGAGCGGCGTGACCAGCAAGGCAGCGAGCAAAAATTTCAGAGCTGTCCTACCGGTAAAGTGCTGGATGTCCTTTACCGGATCGGCGCTGAGCCCGCCGTTGTTAATGGCCCAGAACAGCCAGAGAAATGGTAGCAATCCCGCCAGATGAAGCGCCACTTTCAGCCAGGTAATCTGCTTTGCACTCAGCCGCACTTAGAAATTCTCCCTCAAGTTCAGGCCGCGATACAGCGAGGCCACTTCATCGGCATAGCCGTTAAACAGTAGGGTGGGTTGCCGTTGGACATCCAGAATCCCGCCTGCGCCGATAAATCGTTCCGTTGCCTGCGACCAGCGCGGGTGATCAACATGCGGATTCACATTAGCGTAAAAACCGTACTCATCGGCAGCGGCAAGATTCCAGGTGGTGGGTGGCCGCTCGCGGGTCAGTTTAATGCTGACGATCGATTTAATGCCTTTAAAGCCATATTTCCACGGCACTGTCAGGCGTACAGGCGCGCCGTTTTGCGGCGGTAACGCTTTACCGTATACGCCAACGGTCAGCAGCGTCAGGGGATGCATCGCCTCATCCAGGCGCAATCCTTCGACATAGGGATATTTCAATCCACCGCCAATGAAGCGATCTTTTTGTCCCGGCATGTCGTCCGGCGCATAAAGCGTCTCGAACGCGACATATTTTGCATTGCTGGTGGGTTCGACGAGCGCCAGCAGCTTATGTAAAGGAAAGCCAATCCACGGCACCACCATCGACCAGGCTTCAACACAGCGCATCCGGTAAATCCTCTCCTCTAAAGGAAAGCGTGTGGTGAGCGCATCGTGATCCAGGGTTAATGGTTTAGCCACTTCACCACTGATTTTCAACGTCCAGGGATCGGTTTTCATGCTGCCCGCATTGGCGGCAGGATCGGCCTTATCCAGACCAAACTCGTAGAAGTTGTTGTAGCCAGTGACTTTATCTTCTGGCGTTAAAGGCAGCGTGTTTTGCCATGCGGCGGGTTTGCTGAATTCCAGCGGTTTGCCGGCGGGCGCGGGTGGACGATCGTTGCCTTTGAACCAGCTCAACAGATCCGCCTGCGCGGATATCGGCAGCGACAGCGTGGCAGCCCCGATCCCCAGCGCTTTCAGCACCTGGCGGCGATGCATAAAGAAAGCCGATTCGGCAGTGACATCGGCTTCTTTGAGTGGACGTAATTTCTTCATAACAGACTCCAGGCGTACATATAATGCGTAGTTACTATGGCAGGGAGTCTGTCAGTGCGCAGCGAAATTTCGTTAATTAAGTGTAAATTTCTACGGCGTTTGTGTTTACTTCACTTTAACCAGCGTACGGCCTTGTACCTGGTTATTAATGATGGCATCGGCGAACTTCGGCGCCTCAGCCAGCGAAATTTCCGTTGCTGCCTGTGCATAGAATGATTCCGGTAAGTCATTCACCAGACGCTGCCAGGCCTGAGCACGGCGCGCCGGTGGTGTCATCACAGAATCCACCCCTTGCAGACGAACGTTGCGCAAAATAAACGGCATCACTGTCGTTGGCAGGGCAAAACCGCCCGCCAGACCACAGGCGGCGACACAGCCCCCGTAGTTCATTTGCGCAAGCACTTTCGCCAGCACTTTATCACCCACGGTATCAATTGCCCCGGCCCACAGTTGTTTTTCCAGTGGACGGGATTCGGCGAACTCATCACGACCCAGAATACGGCTTGCGCCCAACTGGCGGAGATAATCATGGGTGCTTTCACGTCCGGACACCGCAACAACCTGATAGCCCAGTTTATGCAGCAGCGCGACCGCGGTACTGCCGACACCGCCGCTGGCGCCGGTGACCACGATTTCACCGTCTTGCGGACGAATGCCCGCCTCTTCAAGCGCCATCACGCACAGCATGGCAGTAAACCCGGCAGTGCCGATCACCATCGCTTTACGGCTGTCCAGCCCTTTTGGCAGCGCAACCAGCCAGTCCGCTTTCACGCGTGCCTGTTCTGCCAGGCCACCCCAATGATTTTCGCCAACGCCCCAACCGGTCAGCAACACGTCCTGCCCCGCATGAAAACGAGGATCTTCGCTGGTCCGAACGGTGCCAGCGAAATCAATGCCAGGAATCATCGGAAAGTTGC
Source organism: Citrobacter sp. CFNIH10 (assembly GCF_002934585.1). Classification (NCBI taxonomy): domain Bacteria; kingdom Pseudomonadati; phylum Pseudomonadota; class Gammaproteobacteria; order Enterobacterales; family Enterobacteriaceae; genus Citrobacter; species Citrobacter sp. CFNIH10. The sequence goes on along the minus strand of NZ_CP026216.1, from coordinate 758,922 downwards.
GGATGATTTTTCCTTTTCCGGTGATGGCGAGCGCATCTTTATAGTTCAGACTGGACCAGTGGACATCCACTGTGACATCGCCTTCCGGCAGCCGACTTTCTTCAAGAGTCTGCACGGAAGCAAGGGTTTTACCGTCCTGCTGTTCTAAGATCAAAGCCTGCATAACCTGTCCTCAATTCTGCATGGTGGATTGGAAAATGACGTCTGAAGACTATACTCGCTAATTGAAACGTGAATCCGATGCAACGCAATAAATTGCCAGATACACCTGATTTGGTAGTATGCACTCACTCTTTGCGCAACCGGACGAATTTTGCGTTTGGTTAAGCAGTTTCGTGTCGCAATTCAACCGTCGGAGTTAACTCAAGGATGCGATTAACGACGAAATTCTCAGCTTTTGTCACGCTGCTCACCGGGTTAACGATCTTTGTCACCCTGATCGGCTGCTCGCTGAGCTTTTACAACGCCATCCAGTACAAGATGGCCCATCGTGTCCAGGCGGTGGCGACAGCCATTGACACGCATCTTGTTTCACGCGATTTCAAACAGTTAACATCGCAAATTGACGAACTGATGGTGTCTGCCGACGTCGTACGCGTCGATCTGCTGCAGGGTGAAAAGGTCATTTATAGCCAAACCCGTAACAGTAGCTATCGCCCGGTTGGCACCAGTAATCTCTTTCGCGAGCTCTCGGTTCCGCTGATGAAGCACCCGGGAATGACGATGGATCTGGTCTATCAGGATCCGATGGGCAACTATTTTCATTCACTGATGACGACGGCACCGCTCACGCTGGCCATTGGTTTTATTGTACTGATGCTGTTTCTGTCGGTACGTTGGCTACAGCGTCAACTTTCCGGTCAGGAACTGCTGGAGATGCGTTCGACGCGAATTTTGAATGGAGAACGGGGAGCCAGTGTACGGGGTACGGTCTATGAATGGCCGGCGCGCACCAGTAGCGCGCTGGATATGCTGTTGTCCGAAATCCAGAGCGCCCAGGAGCAGCGGAGCCGTCTCGATACGCTGATTCGCTCTTACGCCGCGCAGGACACCAAAACCGGCCTCAGCAATCGGCTCTTTTTTGACAACCAACTGGCGACGTTGCTGGACGATCAGGAGAAGATCGGCGCGCATGGCGTGGTGATGATGATTCGCCTGCCGGACTTTAACCTGTTGCGCGACAGTTGGGGGCGTAACCTCGCCGAAGAAGAACTGTTTAGTCTGATCAATTTATTGTCCACTTTTATGATGCGTTTTCCGGGGTCGCTACTGGCGCGCTACCATCGCAGCGACTTTGCCGTTTTACTGCCGCACCGCACTTTGAAAGAGGCGGAAAGCGTAGCCGGACAACTTTTAAAAGCAGTCGATGCACTTCCGACTAATAAAATGCTCGATCGTGACGATATGGTACATATCGGCATTTGCGCCTGGCGTAGCGGGCAGTCGACGGAACAGGTGATGGAACATGCAGAGGCGGCGACCCGCAATGCTGTGTTGCAGGGCGGAAATAGCTGGACGGTGTATGACGACTCGTTGCCGGAAAAAGGGCGTGGCAACGTGCGCTGGCGAACGCTGATTGAGCAGATGCTCAGCCGCGGCGGCCCGCGAATTTATCAGAAACCGGCCGTCACCCGGGACGGACATGTGCATCATCGGGAACTGATGTGCCGCATCTTTGATGGTAATGAAGAGGTCAGCACGGCGGAATACATGCCGATGGTGTTACAGTTCGGTTTATCAGAAGAGTATGACCGCTTACAAATAAGCCGCGTCATCCCGCTGCTAAACTACTGGCCGGAAGAGAATCTGGCGATGCAGGTGACGGTAGAGTCGCTGATTCGTCCACGTTTTCAGCGTTGGTTACGCGATACCTTGATGCAGTGTGAAAAATCGCAACGAAAACGCATAATTATTGAACTTGCGGAGGCGGATGTAGGTCAACACATCAGCCGGTTGCAGCCCGTTATCCGCTTAGTGAATGCATTAGGCGTTCGGGTTGCCGTCACGCAGGCGGGCTTAACGCTGGTGAGTACCAGCTGGATTAAGGAACTCAATGTGGAATTGATCAAGCTCCATCCGAGTCTGGTCAGGAACATTGAGAAGCGAACGGAAAACCAGTTGCTGGTTCAAAGCCTGGTGGAGGCGTGCTCAGGCACCAGCACCCAGGTTTACGCAACGGGTGTACGTTCGCGCGGTGAGTGGCAGACGCTGACAGCGCGTGGTGTTTCCGGTGGACAGGGGGATTTTTTTGCTGCCTCCCAGCCGCTGGATACCAATGTGAAAAAATATTCTCAAAGATACTCGGTTTAACCTGCCGTTTGTTCAGTTTTCACGTAGAATAACGCGCGCTGTGCCTTCATGGGGGTGTGCTTGTCTGCTCGCCATTTTGTAACAGCACATATGCAGGTGAATGACCTTAAACCGGTTGCAAATGAGGGCGAGGATTGCTGCTGAAGTACTCAGCCCTGAGGGACTCAGGTAGAGATTTGTAACAAAGGAAACGAACTGCACTAATTTTCACCGTAGCAGATGATTTTTGCGCCTTGTCGCTGCTGCGTGTGGTTGGTAAAGTAAGCGGATTTTGTTTTCCGCCCCAGCTTTCAGGATTATCCCTTAGTATGTTGAAAAAATTTCGTGGCATGTTTTCCAATGACTTGTCCATTGACCTGGGTACCGCGAATACCCTCATTTATGTAAAAGGACAAGGCATCGTATTGAATGAGCCTTCCGTTGTGGCCATTCGTCAGGATCGTGCCGGTTCACCGAAAAGCGTGGCTGCAGTAGGTCATGATGCGAAGCAGATGCTGGGTCGTACGCCGGGCAACATTGCTGCTATTCGCCCAATGAAAGACGGCGTTATTGCCGATTTCTTCGTGACTGAAAAAATGCTCCAGCACTTCATCAAGCAAGTGCACAGCAACAGCTTTATGCGTCCAAGCCCGCGAGTGCTGGTGTGCGTACCGGTTGGTGCCACTCAGGTTGAGCGTCGTGCTATTCGTGAATCCGCACAGGGCGCTGGCGCCCGCGAAGTCTTCCTGATTGAAGAGCCGATGGCGGCGGCAATCGGTGCGGGTCTGCCCGTTTCTGAGGCAACCGGCTCGATGGTTGTGGACATCGGTGGCGGTACGACGGAAGTCGCCGTTATCTCCCTGAACGGTGTGGTCTATTCTTCTTCTGTTCGTATCGGCGGCGATCGCTTCGATGAAGCCATCATTAATTATGTGCGCCGTAACTACGGTTCTCTGATCGGTGAAGCCACCGCAGAGCGTATCAAGCATGAAATTGGTTCTGCCTATCCGGGCGACGAAGTGCGCGAAATCGAAGTGCGCGGTCGTAACCTGGCAGAAGGTGTTCCTCGCGGCTTCACCCTGAACTCTAACGAGATTCTGGAAGCCCTGCAGGAGCCGCTGACCGGTATCGTTAGCGCGGTGATGGTTGCACTGGAACAGTGCCCGCCGGAACTGGCGTCTGATATCTCCGAGCGCGGAATGGTGCTCACTGGTGGTGGCGCGCTGTTGCGTAACCTTGATCGTCTGTTAATGGAAGAAACCGGTATTCCAGTTGTTGTCGCTGAAGACCCGCTGACCTGTGTGGCGCGTGGCGGCGGCAAAGCGCTGGAAATGATCGACATGCACGGCGGCGACCTGTTCAGCGAAGAGTAATCGGGTGCCGGCAGGAGAGCATTATGCTGTCCTGCCGACTCTGATACGAGAATACGCAAACTTATGAAGCCAATTTTTAGCCGTGGCCCCTCGCTACAGATTCGCCTTATTCTGGCGGTGTTGGTGGCGCTCGGCGTTATTATTGCCGACAGCCGCCTGGGTACGTTCAGTCAGATCCGTACCTACATGGATACCGCCGTCAGTCCTTTCTACTTTATTTCCAATGGTCCCCGTGAACTGCTTGATGGCGTCTCGCAAACGCTCGCCTCACGCGACCAGCTTGAGCTTGAAAACCGGGCGCTGCGTCAGGAACTGCTGCTGAAAAACAGTGAACTGTTGATGCTGGGGCAGTACAAACAGGAGAACGCGCGCCTGCGCGAGCTGCTGGGTTCGCCGCTGCGTCAGGATGAACAAAAGATGGTGACGCAGGTCATCTCCACGGTTAACGATCCCTACAGCGACCAGGTGGTTATCGACAAAGGCAGCGTGAACGGCGTTTACGAAGGCCAACCGGTAATCAGCGACAAAGGCGTTGTCGGTCAGGTCGTCGCGGTGGCGAAGCTGACCAGCCGCGTCCTGCTGATTTGTGATGCCACGCATGCCTTACCCATTCAGGTGTTGCGCAACGACATCCGGGTGATCGCGGCCGGTAACGGCTGCACCGACGATCTGCAACTCGAACACCTGCCAGCCAATACCGATATTCGCGTTGGCGATGTGCTGGTTACGTCTGGTCTGGGCGGTCGTTTCCCGGAAGGCTATCCGGTTGGCGTGGTCTCTTCCGTTAAGCTGGATACTCAACGTGCTTACACCGTGATTCAGGCGCGTCCTACTGCGGGCTTACAGCGTCTGCGCTATCTGCTGTTGCTGTGGGGGGCCGACCGTAACGGCGCCAACCCGATGACGCCGGAAGATGTGCATCGCGTGGCGAATGAACGTCTGATGCAGATGATGCCGCAAGTGTTGCCGTCTCCGGACATGATGGGGCCGCCGTCGCCCGTGCCTGCGCCAGCAACCGGTATCACGTCATCACCTGCCGCTCCGCCAGCGGGTGCGACGCCGCCTCCAGCGGGTGCGACGCCGCCTCCAGCGCGTGCGCCGGGAGGCCAGTAGTGGCAAGCTATCGTAGCCAGGGTCGCTGGGTTATCTGGCTCTCGTTCTTTATCGCTCTGTTATTGCAAGTGATGCCCTGGCCGGATGAGATCATTGTCTTTCGGCCAAACTGGGTGCTGCTTATTTTACTCTACTGGATCCTCGCCCTGCCGCATCGCGTCAATGTGGGCACAGGTTTCGTGATGGGTGCCATACTGGATCTCATTAGTGGTTCCACGCTTGGCGTGCGGGCATTGTCGATGAGCATCATCGCTTACCTGGTTGCGCTGAAATTTCAGCTCTTTCGCAATCTGGCGCTCTGGCAGCAGGCACTGGTGGTGATGTTGCTTTCGCTGGTGGTGGATATTATTGTTTTCTGGTCAGAGTTTTTAGTGATCAACGTCTCTTTCAGACCTGAAGTGTTCTGGAGTAGTGTAGTCAACGGAGTGCTCTGGCCGTGGCTTTTCTTGCTGATGCGTAAAGTCCGCCAGCAATTTGCAGTGCAATAAAGGTTTCTATGACATCTCTATACTTAGCTTCCGGTTCGCCGCGTCGTCAGGAACTGCTCACGCAGTTAGGCGTTTCTTTCGAACGTATTGTTACGGGAATCGAAGAAACGCGTGGCGAGGGGGAAAGCGCACAGCAATATGTGTCGCGTCTGGCGCGGGAAAAAGCCCAGGCCGGCGTGGCGCAGACGCCGCGCGATCTCCCTGTTCTGGGGGCGGATACCATCGTTATCCTCAACGGAGAAGTGTTAGAGAAGCCACGTGACGCACACCATGCGGCGCTGATGTTGCGCAAATTGTCCGGGCAAACGCATCAGGTGATGACGGCCGTTGCGCTGGCGGATAGCCAGTATGTGCTTGACTGCCTGGTGATGACCGAGGTGACGTTCAGAGCGTTGACGGATGCGGATATCGCTGACTATATCGCCAGCGGTGAACCGATGGATAAAGCAGGTGCATACGGTATTCAGGGGCGGGGTGGCTGTTTTGTCAGGAAGATAAATGGCAGCTATCACGCCGTAGTCGGCTTACCGCTGGTTGAAACGTATGAGTTGCTGAGCAATTTTAACTCACTGCGTGAGAAAAGGGATACACATGACGGCTGAATTGTTGGTAAACGTAACGCCATCGGAAACACGCGTGGCGTACATTGATGGCGGTATTCTGCAAGAAATTCATATTGAGCGCGAAGCGCGACGCGGGATCGTAGGCAATATCTACAAAGGTCGGGTCAGTCGCGTACTTCCGGGTATGCAGGCGGCTTTTGTAGATATTGGGCTGGATAAAGCCGCGTTTCTTCACGCTTCCGACATTATGCCGCACACCGAATGCGTGGCGGGTGAAGAGCAGAAGCAGTTTACTGTTCGCGATATTTCGGAGCTGGTGCGTCAGGGGCAAGATCTGATGGTGCAGGTGGTGAAAGATCCGTTGGGCACCAAAGGCGCGCGTCTGACCACCGACATCACTTTACCGTCTCGTTATCTGGTCTTTATGCCCGGCGCCTCGCACGTGGGTGTGTCTCAGCGTATCGAAAGTGAAGCCGAGCGTGAGCGCCTGAAGAAAGTGGTCGCTGAGTACTGTGACGAGCAGGGGGGATTTATCATCCGCACTGCGGCAGAAGGCGTTTGTGAAGACGATCTGGCGTCAGACGCCGCGTACCTCAAGCGCGTCTGGACCAAAGTGATGGAGCGCAAAAAGCGCCCGCAGACGCGTTACCAGATGTATGGCGAGCTGGCGCTGGCGCAGCGTGTACTGCGTGATTTTGCTGATGCACAGTTAGACCGCATTCGCGTGGATTCCCGTCTGACCTATGAAGCCCTGCTGGAGTTTACAGCGGAATACATCCCGGAAATGACCAGCAAGCTGGAGCATTACAGCGGACGCCAGCCGATTTTCGATCTCTTTGACGTTGAGAATGAAATCCAGCGAGCGCTGGAGCGCAAAGTGGAACTGAAATCCGGCGGCTATCTGATTATCGATCAAACTGAAGCGATGACCACCGTCGACATTAATACCGGCGCGTTTGTCGGCCATCGTAATCTTGATGACACCATCTTCAACACTAATATTGAAGCGACCCAGGCGATTGCCCGTCAGCTGCGACTGCGTAATCTCGGCGGTATCATTATTATCGATTTTATCGACATGAATAATGAGGATCACCGTCGCCGGGTTCTGCATTCGCTTGAGCAGGCACTGAGTAAAGATCGGGTGAAAACCAGCATTAACGGTTTTTCGCAGTTGGGTCTGGTGGAGATGACGCGCAAGCGCACGCGTGAGAGTGTGGAGCATGTGTTGTGCAACGAATGTCCGACCTGTCACGGACGCGGCACGGTGAAGACGGTGGAAACTGTCTGCTATGAGATCATGCGTGAGATCGTTCGCGTGCACCACGCCTACGACTCCGACCGCTTCCTGGTCTATGCTTCTCCGGCAGTGGCGGAAACCCTGAAAGGGGAAGAGTCGCACGCGCTGGCGGAAGTTGAGATTTTTGTCGGCAAACAGGTGAAAGTACAAATTGAACCGCTCTATAACCAGGAGCAGTTTGACGTCGTAATGATGTAAACCGATACGGTGCCGCGTGACGGGCGGCGCATTTTCAGGCAGACAAGGAGAGACGCGTGAGGCGATTGCCGGGGATATTATTGCTCACTGGAGCCGCGCTCGTCGTTGTCGTAGCGCTGTTGGTCAGTGGTTTGCGCCTGGCATTACCGCATCTCGACAGTTGGCGTCCGACGATCCTCAGCAAAATTGAGTCTGCGACGGGGCTGCCGGTCAAGGCCAGCCAGATCTCCGCCAACTGGCAAAATTTTGGACCCACTCTCGAAGCACGTGATATCCGCGCGGAACTGAAAGACGGCGGAGAATTTTCGGTAAAACGCGTTACCCTGGCGCTGGATGTCTGGCAAAGTTTGCTGCACATGCGCTGGCAATTTCGCGATCTCACCTTCTGGCAACTGAATTTCCGTACCAACACGCCGATTGAACGCAGCGAAAGCGGTGACGGTCTGGAAGCCAGCCGAATCAACGATCTTTTCCTGCGCCAGTTCGATCACTTCGATCTCCGCGACAGTCAAATCAGCTTTCTGACGCTATCCGGTCAGCGCGCCGAACTGGCGATTCCGCAACTGACCTGGGTTAATGGTAAAAACCGCCACCGCGCGGAAGGACAAGTCAGCCTCTCCAGTCTGACCGGTCAGCACGGCGTCATGCAGGTGCGCATGGATCTGCGTGATGATGAAGGGTTGCTGAATAATGGTCGGGTCTGGTTGCAGGCCGACGATATCGACGTGAAGCCGTGGCTGGGAAAATGGATGCAGGATAACGTGGCGCTGGAGACCGCGCGCTTTAGCCTCGAAGGTTGGATGACCATCAGCAAAGGTGAGATCGCCGGTGGCGATGTCTGGCTGAAACAGGGGGGCGCGAGCTGGAAAGGCGGCAATAACCTCCATACGCTCTCTGTCGACAATCTGACGGCGCATATCAGTCATGAACAGCCGGGCTGGCAGTTTTCTATTCCCGATACTCGCATCACAATGGACGGCAAGGCCTGGCCGCGCGGTGCGCTACAGCTCGCCTGGATCCCCGAGCAGGAAGTCGGTGGCGCAGACGGAAAACGCAGTGACGAACTGCGCATCCGCGCCAGCCATCTGGAGTTGACCGGGCTTGAGGGGCTACGCCCGATGGTGTCGAAGCTTTCGCCCGAGCTGGGTGACATCTGGCTTGCCACCCAACCGAGCGGAAATATCGATACCCTGGCGCTGGATATCCCGCTTCAGGCCACGGAAAAGACGCGTTTTCAGGCCTCATGGCGCGATCTGGCGTGGAAACAGTGGAAGCTGTTGCCAGGGGCAGAGCACTTCTCCGGAACGCTCTCCGGGAGTGTGGAAAATGGCGCGCTGACCGCGTCGATGAAACAGGCCAAAATGCCCTACGAAACGGTCTTCCGTGCGCCATTAGAAATTGAAGACGGCGTTGCCACGCTGAACTGGCTAAAGAATGACAACGGTTTTCAGCTGGACGGACGTAATATTGATGTGAAAGCGAAAGCGGTCCATGCGCGTGGCGGCTTCCGCTATCTACAGCCGACAGGCGATGACCCCTGGCTGGGGATTCTGGCGGGTATCAGCACTGATGACGGCTCTCAGGCCTGGCGTTACTTCCCGGAAAATCTGATGGGCAAGGCGCTGGTGGACTATCTCAGCGGTGCGATTCAGGGTGGAGAAGCGGAAAACGCGACGCTGGTGTATGGCGGTAATCCGTATTTGTTCCCGTACAAGCACAACGAAGGCCAGTTTGAAGTGCTGGTCCCATTACGCAATGCGAAATTTGCCTTTCAGCCGGACTGGCCTGCGCTGACCGACCTGAATATCGAGCTGGATTTCCTGAATGACGGCCTGTGGATGAAAACCGATGGCGTCAATTTAGGCGGCGTGAAGGCCACGAACCTGACGGCGGTCATCCCGGACTACGCCAAAGAGAAGTTGCTGATTGATGCTGATATTCAGGGGCCAGGCAAGGCGGTAGGTCCGTATTTTGACGACACGCCGTTGAAGGATTCGCTGGGTGCCACGCTTGAGCAACTGCAGATCGACGGCGATGTGAATGCTCGCTTACATCTGGATATCCCGCTGGACGGCGAATTAGTTACCGCAAAAGGCGATGTGTCGCTGCGCGATAATAGCCTGTTTATCAAACCGCTCGACAGCACCCTGAAAAACCTCAGCGGCAAATTCAGCTTTACCAACGGCAACCTGAAAAGCGAGCCGATGACGGCGAACTGGTTTAATCAGCCAGTGAACGTTGATTTCACCACCACGGAAGGGACGAAAGCCTATCAGGTTGCGGTGAATCTTAACGGTAACTGGCAGCCCGCTCGTACTGGCGTTCTGCCATCACAAATTAATGACGCGCTCAGCGGCAGTCTGACGTGGGACGGTAAAGTGGGTATCGACCTGCCGTATCATTCCGGCACGACCTACAACGTTGAGCTGAACGGCGATCTCAGGAATGTGAGCAGTCACTTACCTTCTCCGCTGGATAAAAGCGCGGGTGAGGCATTACCCGTTAAAATTAAAGCAACGGGCGACCTGCGCAGCTTTACGCTGACCGGTAGCGCCGGACAGGAAAATCATTTTAACAGCCGCTGGCTGTTAAATCAGAAGCTGACGCTGGATCGCGCGATCTGGACGGCGGAAAGCCGGACGCCGCCGCCTTTGCCTGAACGCGAAGGCATTGAGCTGAATCTGCCCGCGATGGATGGCGCACAATGGCTGGCCCTGTTCCAGAAAGGTGCGGCGGACAACGTTGGTGCCAACGCGAACTTCCCGCAACACATTACGCTGCGCACGCCAGCGTTAACGCTGGGCGGACAACAGTGGAACAACCTGAGCCTCGTGTCTGAACCGGCATCGAATGGCACTAAAGTCGAGGCGCAGGGGCGTGAGATCAACGCAACGCTGGCAATGCGCAATAACGCACCGTGGCTGGCAAATATCAAATACCTCTATTACAACCCCACCGTGGCCAAAACGGATAACAGCGACACGCCGGCATCGGCATTTGCATCCGTAGAACGCGTTAGTTTCCGTGGCTGGCCTGACGTCCAGTTACGCTGTGAAGAGTGCTGGATGTGGGGACAGAAATACGGACGCATCGATGCGGATGTGGCCATTCAGGGTGACACTCTGAACCTGAGTAACGGTCTGCTGGACACCGGTTTCACCAGGCTGACGGCGGACGGACAGTGGGTTAACACCCCTGGCAGCGAGCGTACCTCTTTAAAAGGAAAACTGCGGGGTAACAAAATTGACGCCGCGGCAGGGTTCTTTGGCGTCTCTACACCGATTCGCAACGCGTCGTTCAACGTGGATTACGATCTGCACTGGCGCAATCCGCCGTGGAAGCCGGAGGAAGCCTCGCTGAACGGCATTATCCGCACCCGTCTGGGTAAAGGGGAGATCACCGAGCTAAGCACCGGGCACGCGGGACAGTTGCTGCGCTTGCTGAGCTTTGACGCGCTGCTGCGTAAACTACGCTTCGATTTTAGCGATACCTTCAATGAAGGTTTTTACTTCGACTCCATTCGCAGCACTGCCTGGATCAAAGACGGCATATTGCATACGGACGACACGCTGGTAGACGGGCTGGAAGCGGATATCGCCATGAAAGGGTCGGTCAACCTGGTGCGCCGCGAGCTGGATATTGAAGCGGTGGTGGCACCGGAAATCTCCGCCACGGTGGGGGTAGCCGCCGCGTTTGCGGTGAACCCGATCGTTGGTGCGGCAGTCTTTGCCGCCAGTAAAGTGCTAGGACCGCTATGGAGTAAAGTCTCGATTCTGCGCTATCGGATCACCGGTCCGGTCGACAAACCACAAATCAACGAAGTCCTGCGCCAGCCGCGGAAAGAAAATTCGCAATGATTTGACGGGGGCAAGGAATTGCCCCACTCTCAGTACATAGATCCTCTATCTGCAGTCATTAACGAGTAGCAATAACGATGAGTCTGAACCTGGTAAGTGAACAATTGCTAGCGGCGAACGGCCTGAAACATCAGGATCTGTTTGCCATTCTGGGCCAACTGGCCGAACGTCGTCTTGATTACGGCGATCTCTATTTTCAGTCGAGCTATCACGAATCCTGGGTTTTAGAAGACCGCATCATTAAAGATGGTTCTTACAATATCGATCAGGGCGTTGGTGTTCGCGCAGTGAGCGGTGAAAAAACCGGGTTTGCCTATGCTGACCAGATCAGTCTGCAGGCGCTGGAACAGAGTGCGCGCGCCGCGCGTACCATCGTGCGTGACAATGGCGACGGGAAAGTGAAGACCCTCGGTGCCGTTGAGTATCCTGCGCTGTACACCTCTGTCGATCCGCTGCAAAGCATGAGCCGTGAAGAGAAGCTCGATATCCTGCGCCGCGTCGATAAAGTTGCCCGTGAAGCGGATAAACGCGTGCAGGAAGTGTCGGCCAGCCTGACCGGCGTGTATGAATTGATCCTCGTTGCCGCTACTGACGGGACGCTGGCCGCCGATGTGCGTCCGCTGGTGCGCCTGTCGGTCAGCGTACAGGTGGAAGAAGACGGTAAACGTGAGCGCGGCGCCAGCGGTGGCGGTGGGCGTTTTGGCTACGATTATTTCCTCGCCGATCTGGATGGCGACGTCCGCGCCGACGCGTGGGCGAAAGAGGCCGTGCGCATGGCGCTGGTGAACCTGTCTGCGGTCGCCGCACCTGCCGGGACGCTGCCCGTTGTGTTGGGGGCTGGCTGGCCTGGCGTACTGCTGCACGAAGCGGTGGGACATGGCCTGGAAGGGGACTTTAACCGTCGCGGCACATCGGTATTCAGCGGTCATATGGGCGAACTGGTCGCCTCTGAACTGTGCACCGTGGTGGACGATGGAACGATGGCGGATCGCCGGGGGTCGGTGGCCATTGACGACGAAGGCACGCCGGGTCAATACAATGTATTGATCGAAAACGGCATTTTGAAAGGTTACATGCAGGACAAACTGAATGCGCGGCTGATGGGCGTTGCGCCGACCGGAAACGGTCGCCGCGAGTCTTACGCGCATCTGCCGATGCCGCGTATGACCAACACCTATATGCTGCCGGGTAAATCCACGCCGCAGGAGATCATTGAGTCCGTAGAGTACGGGATCTATGCGCCAAACTTTGGCGGCGGTCAGGTGGATATCACCTCCGGTAAGTTCGTCTTCTCTACCTCAGAGGCGTATCTGATTGAGAACGGCAAAGTGACGAAGCCGGTGAAAGGGGCCACGTTGATTGGTTCGGGTATCGAAGCGATGCAGCAGATTTCGATGGTCGGTAACGACCTGAAGCTGGATAACGGCGTCGGCGTCTGTGGCAAAGAAGGCCAGAGCCTGCCGGTGGGTGTGGGTCAACCGACGCTGAAAGTGGATAACCTGACGGTCGGCGGCACCGCCTGACTGTCAGTTGCCGGATAGTGGTTTACGCCTGTCCGGTCAACAACTGATGCTCCCATAGGCCCGGTAAGCGGCAGCGCCACCGGGCAATTTCTCACTTTTCTTTTCCCCGACCATACATTCCCTGAAAAATCTGTGCCACGTCGACGAAATAGTCGGTCAAATAGTTAATCACTACCTGTACTTTCAGCGGCAGTTTGTCTTTTTCGGTATACAGTGCATAGACCGGACGCGGATCGGACTGGTAGCGCGGCAGTAAGATCTCAAGTTCGCCCCGGTTGATCTCATTGATCACCCACATCAGCGGGACGTAGGCAACCCCTGCGCCGGCGGTCAGCCAGCGGCTGAGGGTCATTGGATCGTTGGTCACAAAGCGTCCCTGTGGGATCAGTCGCGTGGAGATCCCTTCCGGGGCGATCAGCTCAAACTCATTATCCGGACGCACGCTGTATTCCAGCCAGGAGTGGTTGGTGAGATCGGCCGGTTTTTCCGGTGTCCCATACTGTGCGAGATAGCGTTTCGCCGCGCATAACACCATCGGCATTGCGCCCAGGCGACGGGAAAACAGGCTTGAATCCTGGAGGGCACCCACGCGGATAACCACATCCAGACCGTCGGCAATCAGGTCGGGGGCCGGAATACCGGTGACCAGATTGACCGTCAGGCCAGGGTGCTCTTTGAGCATTTTAGCGGTGATCCCCGCGAGGACATTTTGTGCCATGGTTGAAGAACAACCAATGCGCAGCGTACCAATCGGCGTGTTGTTAAAGGCATAAAGCTGCTCGTGAACATCCTGCACTTCATGCAGCATACGCCGACAGCCCTGATAATAAATTTTCCCGGCTTCAGTCAAGCCAATGCTACGCGTGCTGCGGTTCAGCAGCTTGACCTGCAGCTCATCTTCCAGTTTTGCCACCGTCTGGCTGATCGACGAAACACTCATTTGTAGCTGTCTGGCGGCGGCGGTGAAGGAACCAAATTCCACCACTTTCGCGAACACCGACATGCGCTTTAATCGTTCCATTATTCACTCTGGCTTAAAAGTGATTTAGATCACATATTATAGATAACAGCATAACAGTTACGGTAATATATTATTATTCAAATAAAGGCTATGTCGCTCTCGCCTGGCTTTCCTTGCCCTTCTCCGCGTCGACATTTGCTGAAAACTGTATCGCCTGCACTCTCTACAATATCAAGGTCAATATGAGTCTGTTTCCCGTTATCGTGGTGTTTGGTCTGTCCTTCCCACCGATATTCTTTGAATTGCTTCTGTCACTGGCGATTTTCTGGCTGGTGCGCCGGGTGCTTGTGCCTACGGGCATCTATGATTTTGTCTGGCATCCGGCTCTGTTTAATACTGCGCTGTATTGCTGTCTCTTTTACTTGATATCGCGCCTGTTCGTTTGAGGTTGAAGTGAAAACACTAACAAGAAAAATCTCCCGTACGGCCATTACCCTCGTACTGGTCATCCTGGCGTTCATCGCTATTTTTCGCGCCTGGGTCTATTACACTGAATCACCGTGGACGCGTGATGCCCGATTCAGCGCAGACGTGGTTGCCATCGCGCCGGACGTTGCCGGGCTCATCACTGCCGTTAAGGTGCATGATAATCAACTGGTGAAGAAAGATCAGGTGCTGTTCACCATCGATCAACCGCGCTACCAAAAAGCGCTGGAAGAGGCCGAAGCCGACGTCGCCTATTATCAGGTGCTGGCGCAAGAGAAACGCCAGGAAGCCGGACGTCGTAACCGTCTTGGCGTCCAGGCGATGTCCCGTGAAGAGATTGATCAGGCCAATAACGTTCTGCAAACCGTATTACATCAGCTTGCTAAAGCGCAAGCGACTCGCGACCTCGCCAGGTTAGATCTCGAACGTACCGTTATTCGCGCGCCTGCGGATGGTTGGGTAACTAACCTGAACGTCTATACCGGTGAGTTTATTACCCGAGGCTCTACCGCCGTGGCGCTGGTGAAACAGAACTCCTTCTATGTGCTGGCCTATATGGAAGAGACCAAGCTGGAGGGCGTCCGTCCGGGCTATCGCGCAGAAATTACCCCGTTGGGTAGCAATAAGGTATTAAAAGGGCGAGTCGATAGCATCGCGGCAGGGGTCACCAATGCCAGCAGTACCCGCGACGATAAAGGCATGGCGACGATCGATTCCAATCTGGAATGGGTACGCCTGGCGCAGCGCGTTCCGGTGCGTATCCAGCTTGACGATCAGCAGGAAAATCTGTGGCCTGCCGGCACCACGGCGACTGTCGTGATCACCGGCAAGCAGGATCGTGACGAAAATAATGATTCGTTCTTCCGTAAAATGGCGCACCGTCTGCGCGAATTTGGTTAATCGCGATGGGCATTTTTTCCATCGCCAACCAGCACATTCGCTTTGCGGTCAAACTGGCATGTGCGATTGTCCTGGCGCTGTTTGTTGGCTTTCACTTTCAGCTTGAAACACCACGCTGGGCGGTGCTGACGGCGGCGATTGTCGCGGCGGGTCCGGCCTTTGCCGCCGGCGGCGAACCGTATTCTGGCGCGATTCGTTATCGCGGGATGTTGCGCATTGTCGGCACCTTTATTGGTTGTATTGCGGCACTGGTGATCATCATTGCGATGATCCGCGCACCTTTGCTGATGATTCTGGTGTGCTGTATCTGGGCGGGGTTTTGTACGTGGATCTCTTCGCTGGTGCGCGTTGAGAACTCCTATGCATGGGGGTTATCGGGCTACACCGCGCTGATTATTGTCATCACTATTCAAACCGAACCGCTGCTTACGCCGCAGTTTGCTGTAGAACGCTGTAGCGAGATTGTCATCGGGATTGTCTGCGCCATTATCGCAGATCTGCTCTTTTCTCCACGATCGATCAAGCAAGAGGTCGATCGTGAGCTGGATAGCCTGCTGGTGGCGCAGTACCAACTGATGCAGTTGTGCATTAAACATGGCGATAGCGAAGAAGTGGACAAAGCCTGGGGCGATCTGGTACGTCGGGCCACGGCGCTGGAAGGAATGCGCAGCAACCTGAACATGGAATCCTCCCGCTGGGCGCGGGCGAATCGCCGCCTGAAGGCGATCAATACCCTGTCGCTGACCATGATTACGCAATCTTGCGAAACCTATCTGATCCAGAACACGCGTCCTGAGCTGATCACCGATACCTTCCGCGAGTTTTTCGCCATGCCGGTTGAAACCGCGCAGGATGTGCATAAGCAGCTTAAGCGCCTGCGCCGGGTGATTGCCTGGACCGGTGAGCGTGAAACGCCCGTCACGCTGTATACCTGGGCTGGGGCGGCAACGCGCTATCTGCTGCTGAAGCGTGGCGTGATCAGCAATACCAAAATCAGCGCCACGGAAGAGGAGGTGTTGCAGGGAGAACCGGTGGTGAAAGTCGAGTCCGCGGAACGTCACCATGCCATGGTGAACTTCTGGCGCACCACGCTCTCTTGTGTGCTGGGAACGCTGTTCTGGCTGTGGACAGGCTGGACTTCCGGTAACGGCGCAATGGTGATGATTGCGGTGGTGACTTCGCTGGCGATGCGTCTGCCGAACCCACGCATGGTCGCTATCGACTTTATCTACGGTACGCTTGCCGCGCTGCCGTTGGGGGCGCTCTATTTTCTGGTGATCCTCCCCAATACCCAACAGAGCATGCTGTTGCTTTGTCTGAGCCTCGCGGTGCTGGGATTCTTTTTGGGGATCGAAGTACAGAAGCGGCGTCTGGGGTCGATGGGCGCGCTGGCCAGTACCATTAACATTATCGTGTTGGATAACCCGATGACCTTCCACTTCAGCCAGTTCCTGGACAGTGCGTTAGGGCAGATTGTGGGCTGCGTACTGGCCTTTCTGGTCATTGTGATTGTGCGCGATAATTCTCGCGATCGTACGGGTCGTGTGCTGCTCAACCAGTTTGTTTCTGCGGCGGTGTCAGCGATGACCACCAACGTGGTACGACGCAAAGAGAACCATCTTCCCGCGCTTTATCAGCAGCTGTTTCTGTTGATGAATAAATTCCCGGGGGATTTGCCGAAGTTCCGTCTGGCGCTGACCATGATCATTGCGCACCAGCGTCTGCGGGATGCGCCGATTCCGGTCAACGACGATCTCTCCGCGTTCCACCAGCAGTTGCGTCGTACGGCGGATCATGTCATTTCAGCCGTGAATGACGACAAGCGTCGACGCTATTTTGGTCAGCTACTGGATGAGCTGGACGTGTATCAGGAAAAGCTGCGAGTCTGGGAAGCGCCCCCGCAGGTCACTGAACCGGTGAAACGACTGACCGGTATGTTGCACAAGTACCAGCATGCGCTAACCGACAGCTAACCCTCAGAAACCGATGCCAAAAGCGTCGGTTTTTTTATGGCTATACTTATTCGATGTGCGCAATGCAGGACATCAGAAGGAGAAAACACCATGCAAACGCTTCAGGACAACGAACTTTTTCAGACGGGATATCTGGTTGATGGGCAGTGGAAAACGCTTGATACCACCTTTGATGTGCTCAATCCGGCGACTGGCGACACGATCGCGAAGGTGGCGAAAGCAGGAAAACAGCAGACCGAGGAGGCGATTGCCGCGGCCAGTAAGGCATTTCCTGCCTGGCGGGCAAAAACGGCAAAAGAGCGCTCGGCAATTCTGTACCGTTGGTATGAATTGATCATCGAAAACAAAAGCTGGCTGGGACGGTTGATGACCACCGAACAGGGGAAACCGCTGAAAGAAGCCGAGGGTGAGGTCGAATACGCTGCCAGCTTTATCCAATGGTTTGCCGAGCAGGCGAAGCGTGCCAATGGCGAAATTATCCCGCCGATCAAACCCGGCTCTCGCATTCTGGCGACACGCGAACCGATTGGCGTCGTGGCAGCCATTACGCCGTGGAATTTCCCGATGGCGATGCTGACCCGTAAGCTCGGCCCGGCGCTGGCGGCGGGCTGTACCGGGGTGATAAAACCGGCCAATAACACGCCGCTGAGTGCCTTTGCGTTGCTCACGCTGGCGAAGAAAGCGGGGGTCCCTGATGGCGTACTCAACGCCGTAGCGGGCAATACGCCGGAAATCAGCGATGCCATCATGGCAAGTCATGCGGTGCGCAAAATTTCGTTCACCGGTTCAACGGCTGTCGGTAAAACGCTGGTACGTAATGCCGCGGAAACCATGAAAAAAGTGTCGATGGAACTCGGTGGCAATGCTCCCTATATCGTGTTTGACGATGCGGACATCGATGCGGCGGTAAAAGGCGCTATTGCCAATAAGTTCCGTAATGCCGGGCAGGTTTGTGTCAGCGTGAACCGCTTTTATATCCAGGAGAGTGTCTACGACGAATTCACCCGCAAACTGACCGATGCGGTTCAGGCATTGCAGGTGGGGAATGGCCTGGATGACGGCGTCGTCGTCGGGCCGCTGATCGAACCGTCTGCGGTCGATAAAGTGCGTGAGCATGTGGAAGATGCCGTTGCGAAAGGAGCCAAAGTGCTGGCGGGCGGGAAAGCGCACGCACTCGGCAGTAACTTTTGGCAACCAACGGTATTGGGTGAATGTCGTGACGACATGAAGCTGGCGAGCGAAGAGACGTTTGGACCGGTTGCCGCTTGCTTCCGTTTTACCCGAGAAGAAGAGGTAATCGAGCGCGCGAACAACACGCCGTTTGGCCTGGCCGCTTACTTCTATACGCAAAACCTACAACGGGTGTTCCGTGTCTCTCAGGCTATTGAGAGCGGTATGATCGGGATAAACGAATGTGCGGTTTCCACCGAGTTGGGACCGTTTGGCGGGGTGAAAGAGTCAGGGCTGGGACGTGAAGGATCGGTTCTGGGGTTAGACGAATTTCTGGAAGTGAAAACCCTGCATATTGGCGGCCTGTAGTCAGACCGATATCGGGAAGGTGGCGATAGATGAATATCTATACATTTGATTTTGATGAAATTGAGGATCAGGACGACTTTTATCGTGAGTTTGCGCGAATGTTTGGCCTGGCCAAAGAGAAAGTAAGCGATCTCGACTCTCTGTGGGACATCATCATGAGTGAAGCGCTGCCGTTACCGCTGGAGATCGAGTTTGTACATCTACCCGAGAAATCACGCCGGCGTTATGGCGCACTGATTTTGTTGTTTGATGAAGCAGAAGAAGAGCTGGAAGGTCAGTTGCGTTTTAATGTTCGTCATTGAGAGATAAAAAAGCCCCCGACAGTCGGGGGCAAGGTCGTCGGACTAGACGACGAGGGTTTATTTGTACAATTCGGCAGTGGCATGCCAGGTGTCACCGCTACGGGCTTCGGTGATCTGATACGCTGATGCGCCTTTTTCCTGGGCTTTCTTGTTCAGCATTTCATGCATGTCCATTGGGCTGGAGCCGATTGCACTTACGGAGACAGAGCCAATCGCTTCGCGATTTTGTGCTTGTTCTGCGTTGATAGAATCTGCGGCGAATGCGCCAAATGAAAGAACAGAGAGAACGCTTAACGCAGCAACAGTTGTTTTGATTTTCATGATAAGTACCTCGTCGAATTTATTATTGGGGGTCTTCGTTTCGTGACCCTCATCACAAAATCAAGTATACACTAATAACGTGATAAATTAATACCACGCTAATGGTTTCAGCGATGCGTAAGTAATGAAAATTTATTTTTTTATGCCTGTCTGGAATTAAAAAATGATGGTTTTTTGTTTATATCTAATAAAATCATATGGATATGAAATTTTGCGATTTGTGCGGTTTTGCATGGGCATATTCACTGCTTGAATGATTTTGGGCAGATAAACGCACTATTTGCTAAATAACAGGCAGATAAAATAACGGGAAGTGAACGTTAAAGCAGGGTTTTACCCCGCCGCCTCAGACGACGGGGTGAGAGGGTCAGAGCTCTTGTTCGAACAGCTCCAGAATGGCTTCGTAAAGATCTTTTACCGTAAAGCCATTAGCCGGGGTGGTAAAGATGGTGTCATCCCCGGCGATGGTGCCCAGAATGCCTTCAGCTTTACCCAGCGAGTCCAGCAGGCGGGCGATCAACTGCGCCGCGCCAGGACTTGTGTGGATCACCACCACTGCATCGTTAAAATCGATATCAAGAACCAGGTTTTTCAGTGGGCTGGAGGTGGTGGGTACGCCCAGTTCAGCCGGGAGGCAGTACACCATCTCCATTTTCGCATTGCGGGTACGGACTGCCCCAAACTTTGTCAGCATGCGTGACACTTTGGACTGGTTGATGTTATCAAAGCCTTGATCCTGCAATGCGAGGACAATTTCGCCCTGAGAGCTGAATTTTTCTTCTTTAAGTAGCGCTTTAAACGCTTTAACTAATTCTTCTTGCTTAGCTGAGCTTCGCATAAGTCACCCGTAGTATGAGAGTGGAAACAACATTATTATGCATACAGATGAATTTTTATGCAAATAGTCTGCCCAAGTGAAGGCTGAAATAATGTTATGAAAGAGCGGAATTTTATCAAATATTGTTATCAAGAAACATGCCTGTGTCACGCCTCGCAAATAAGCTTAAAAGTAAATTAATTGTTATCAAATTGATGTTGTTTTGGGCTGGTAGTAGGGTATATTGTCACCACCTGTTGGAAAGTTGCTCTACTGCACAGACAGCTTCGGATTACGTCAATTAAATGCATAAAAGCTAAATTCGCGTGACAACACAGAATTGAATACGGGTGATTGTATTCATCGAATTTGTGGTTTAACGTCGCCGCCGCGGAGCAACAAACACTAGTTTATCAATATAATAAGGAGTTTAGGATGAAAGTCGCAGTCCTCGGCGCTGCCGGCGGTATCGGCCAGGCGCTTGCACTACTGTTAAAAACCCAACTGCCTTCAGGTTCAGAACTCTCCCTGTACGACATCGCTCCAGTGACTCCCGGTGTGGCTGTAGATCTTAGCCATATCCCAACTGCTGTGAAAATCAAAGGCTTCTCCGGTGAAGACGCGACCCCTGCACTGCACGGTGCGGACGTGGTGCTGATCTCCGCAGGTGTAGCGCGTAAACCGGGTATGGATCGTTCCGACCTGTTTAACGTCAATGCGGGCATCGTGAAGAACCTGGTACAGCAGATCGCGACGACCTGTCCGAAAGCCTGCATCGGTATCATCACCAACCCGGTGAACACCACCGTCGCTATTGCAGCAGAAGTACTGAAAAAAGCGGGCGTTTACGACAAAAATAAACTGTTTGGCGTAACTACGCTGGATATCATCCGCTCCAACACCTTTGTGGCGGAACTGAAAGGTAAACTGCCGACTGAAGTTGAAGTTCCGGTTATCGGCGGACACTCTGGCGTGACCATTCTGCCACTGCTGTCGCAGATCCCTGGCGTGAGCTTCACTGACCAGGAAGTCGCTGACCTGACCAAGCGTATTCAGAACGCAGGTACCGAAGTGGTTGAAGCGAAGGCGGGTGGCGGATCGGCAACCCTGTCTATGGGCCAGGCGGCCGCTCGTTTCGGTCTTTCTTTGGTGCGCGCGCTGCAGGGCGAAAAAGGCGTTGTAGAATGTGCCTACGTTGAAGGTGACGGCCAGTACGCACGTTTCTTCTCGCAGCCGCTGCTGCTGGGTAAAAACGGCGTCGAAGAGCGTCAGTCTATCGGCAAACTGAGCGCATTCGAGCAGAATGCGCTGGAAGGTATGCTGGATACCCTGAAGAAAGATATTCAACTGGGTGAAGAGTTCGTTAACAAGTAAGCGAACCGCGAAGCCATAAAAAAACCGGAGCAATATGTCTCCGGTTTTTTATTGCCTGATTGCCGATAACTAATTGGTTGCCGGGTATTCCTGAATAGTGACCTGTAGCGTCAGCTTCTTATCATCACGCATGACAATCACCGGAATGACCGAACCTGGTCGAATCTCTGCTACCTGGTCCATGGTTTCCAGTGCGGAGACCGCCGGTCTGCTGTTCACGGAGATAATCAGATCGTTAACCTGAATACCGGCCTGCGCCGCCGGGCCATCCGGCGCCACTTCGTTCACGACGATCCCCTGGATTTGGTCCATACCGCCGCCCTGCGTGTGCAGTGGGGCAATTTCACGACCACCAATCCCAATGTAGCCACGGATAACACGGCCATCGCGGATCAGCTTATCCATAATTTTGGTTGCCAGCTGGAACGGAATGGCAAAGCCAATCCCTTCCGGCGTTTCGCCGTCGTTGCTTTTATCAAACGACAGGGTGTTGATACCCATGAGCTCACCCAGCGAGTTCACCAGTGCCCCACCAGAGTTACCGTGGTTGATCGAGGCATCCGTTTGCAGGAAGTTCTGTCGTCCGGTTGGGTTCAGGCCGATACGCCCCGTGGCGCTGATAATGCCCTGGGTGATGGTTTGTCCGAGATTATAAGGGTTGCCGATCGCCAGGACTACGTCACCGATATGCGGTGAACGTCCGGCGTTGATCGGAATCGTCGGCAGACCGCCAGTGGCGTTGATTTTCAGTACCGCCAGGTCGGTCAGCGTATCGGAGCCAACCAGCAGCGCTTCAAACACACGTCCATCCTGCAAGGCGACGATGATTTGATCGGCATCGTTGATCACATGCTTGTTGGTAATGATGTAGCCGCGCTGATCCATGATTACACCTGAACCCAGGGTGCGGATTTCCAACTGATTATGCGCGGTGCTGTTCATACTGCGGTTATAGACGTTGACCACAGCGGGGGCCGCACGACGTACCGCAGAGTTATAGCTGGCGGGCGTCTCGTCGGCACTGTCATATTGCGGTGCAGAAAGCGTGTTGATTTTGCGTAGCGAAGGCATGGCGGCCAGAAGAATGGCGCCAACAATCAAACCAATTGCAACCGAACGTAAGAGCTTCACTAACATGATGGAGGCGTCATTAATAAAGGGAACGGCAGCAGCATATCACGAGTTAACCGGACATCACACGCGAGGCTGATGCCCGGTCATCTGGATTTAACGCAGGAGCAGATAAATGCTCTCGTTACCGCGGACGATTTGTAGCGCAATAATGGACGGTTTGGCTTCCAGCACTTTGCGCATCTCGGCGATAGAATTCACGCGGTCACGGTTGACCCCGATGATCACATCATCCTTCTGCAAACCAGCCTGCGCGGCGGGACTGCTCTTTTCAACGCTGTCAATTTTGATACCTTTGCTGCCGTCTTTGAGCTGACCATCGCTCAGCGTCGCGCCCTGTAACGCCGGGGCAATCATCTCCGCGCTGGCAGATGACGAGGTGCTGGTATCAAGCGTCACTTCCACTTCCAGCGGTTTGCCGTTACGCAACAGGCCCAGCTTCACTTTAGTACCGGGTTCTGTGGTGGCAATCCGGGAGCGCAGCTCAGCAAAACTATTGAGCGGTTTGCCGTTGAGACTGGTAATCACATCGCCGGACTTAATGCCCGCTTTGGCTGAACCGGAGTTTGGCAGTACTTCGCTGACAAAGGCACCGCGCTGCACATCTATCTTGAATGCTTTGGCGATGTCGGCGGACATTTCGGTCCCTTTAATCCCCAACAGGCCCCGCTTGATTTCACCAAACTGAATCAGCTGCTGCGCCAGGATGCGGGCCATATTGCTGGGGATGGCAAAACCAATCCCGACGCTGCCGCCGCCAGGCGCAAGAATAGCGGTGTTAATACCGATCAGCTCGCCGTTCAGGTTAAGCAGCGCGCCGCCGGAGTTCCCGCGGTTGATTGAAGCATCGGTTTGAATAAAGTTCTCCAGACCTTCCAGGTTCAACCCACTGCGTCCCAGCGCGGAGACGATACCGGAGGTGGCGGTTTGCCCCAGACCAAACGGGTTACCGACCGCCACAGCAAAATCACCAACGCGCAGTTTATCCGAGTCGGCGATGGCGATTTGCGTCAGCTTGCTGGCGTTTTGAATTTGCAGCAGGGCGATGTCGCTTTGATCGTCGCTGCCAATCAGTTTGGCCTCGAATTCACGCCCGTCATTCAACTGAACGCTGATTTTCTGCGCCTGATTAATCACATGATTGTTGGTCAGAACATAGCCTTTTGCGGCATCGATAATGACCCCGGAACCCAGTCCTTCAAACGGCTGTGCCTGCTGATCGGGCAGATCATCGCCAAAGAATTTTTTAAACTCTTCCGGGACTTTCTGCGTTTGAGTGGCGGTGCCTTCAACCTTCACGCTAACGACGGCAGGCAGCACTTTTTCGAGCATCGGGGCAAGACTGGGAAGCGCGGGCTGGCCGGGAACCTGGCCTGGGATCGACGCAATGGCCTGAAACGGCGCCGAGAGAGTTAACCCGACACTTAACGCTAATGCACTCAACAGCTGGGTTTGTATTTTCATTGATCCTGCTCTCGTACCTTGAGTAAAGGGAAAGACGATTCAAAACAGTTTGATGTTATTGAATTTTCAGTCTGCTAACAATGCGGATAATGATTAAATGATAGTCGGGACGGGAGAGAAGAGGTGGGCGCAATCGCTGCGCCCAGGAAAAATATTATCGCTGTGCAGTCAGTCGCGCTTTGCGCCACTACGCAGCAGGCCGGATGCGCCTTCGGAGTAGTCACGCGGCATTTGTACCGGAGCCTGGTCGTTGCCGGCTTCAGATTCAGCCAGACGGTTACGGAACGGGTTAGATTCCGCAGACAGTTCCGGCAGCAGGCTGCTGGAGCTTTTCGCCATGTGCTGATACAGCTGACGGTAATCGTGAGCCATGGTGTCCAGCAACTCGGCGCTGCGGGCAAAATGGCTGACCAGTTCTTCGCGGTACTCTTCCAGCTCAGCTTTATTCTTTTCCAGTTCGTACTGCAACGCCTGTTGCTGGCGTAATTTCCGGTTACCAAAACGCATGGCTACAGCACCGACGATGATGCCGACGACTAACCCAATTAGCGCATATTCCCAGGTCATGAACATCTCCCGTTGTCTTTTGTTTCCGTAGGGTGTTGGCTTTAGGCTCCATGCCTGCGCCTGATACTGCCACTATAACCGCTAATCCCACAGAAGTGGAATCCCGTCTTTATATCGCGTAGTGTAGAACGGCCTTTTTTTCGTCAACCGTGAACGACGGCACACCGATTTTCAAGGAATAACAATAACATCATGCAGAGCTTTACCCCCACATCGCGTTACCTGAAAGCCATTAACGAAGGCACTCACCAACCCGACGACGTGCAGAGAGAAGCGGTCAATCGCCTGGAGATCATTTACCAGGCGTTAACGGCGAACCCCCCTGCGGTTCCCGACGCAAAAGGGTTTATGGCCCGCGTGGGCAAACTGCTGGGGAAAAAGGAAGAGGTACACAGCGCGCCGGTGCGAGGCTTATATATGTGGGGGGGCGTTGGTCGGGGGAAAACCTGGCTGATGGATCTGTTCTACCACAGCCTGCCTGGCGTTCGTAAGCAGCGTCTGCACTTCCATCGCTTCATGCTGCGCGTGCATGAGGAGTTAACCGCGTTGCAGGGACAAACCGATCCGCTCGACATCGTGGCCGACCGTTTTAAGGCAGAAACAGATGTGCTGTGCTTTGATGAGTTTTTTGTGTCTGATATTACCGATGCCATGCTGCTCGGCGGCCTGATGAAGGCGCTGTTTGCGCGCGGTATTACGCTGGTGGCAACTTCGAATATTCCGCCAGATGAGCTGTACCGTAACGGGTTACAGCGTACGCGTTTTCTTCCCGCCATCGATGCGATTAAGCAGCATTGCGACATCATGAACGTAGACGCAGGCGTGGATTATCGACTGCGGACGTTGACCCAGGCGCATTTGTGGCTCTCACCACTGAATAATGAAACGCAGCAGCAGATGGATAACCTCTGGCTGGCGCTGGCTGGCACCAAACGTGAACAGCAGGGACCGGTTCTGGAGATTAATCATCGTCCATTGCCGACGCTGGGCATGGAAAACCAGACGCTGGCGGTCTCATTTCATACGCTGTGCATTGATGCCCGCAGCCAGCACGACTATATTGCGCTGTCACGCCTCTACCATACGGTTATGCTGTTTGACGTGCCGGTGATGACACCGTTAATGGAAAGCGAAGCGCGTCGTTTTATTGCGCTGGTGGATGAATTTTACGAACGCCACGTCAAGCTGGTGGTAAGCGCCGCTGTGCCTTTATATGAGGTGTATCAGGGGGAGCGACTGAAGTTCGAATTCCAGCGCTGTCTGTCGCGTTTGCAGGAGATGCAGAGCGAGGAATATCTCAAGCAAGAACACATGCCCTGATCGCGGCCAATAAACTGTTGTGCAAATCACAGAAAGGGGTCGATCTTTGACCCCGACTTCTCTATAATCTTGCGACCCCACGTTACAAGAAAGTTTTTTTCCCAAAACTTTTTGTGTGCTGGCATTGGCTATTCGAAGGGGTAGGTTTGCCGGACTTTGTCGTGTGAACCTCAACTGACATAACGTTTGGGTGTTCACCAACGTGTAACTTATTTATTGGGTAAGCTTTTAATGAAAACTTTTACAGCTAAACCAGAAACCGTAAAACGCGACTGGTACGTTGTTGACGCGACCGGTAAAACTCTGGGCCGTCTGGCTACTGAACTGGCTATTCGCCTGCGCGGTAAGCATAAAGCGGAATACACTCCGCACGTAGATACCGGTGATTACATCATCGTTCTGAACGCTGACAAAGTTGCTGTAACCGGCAACAAGCGTACTGACAAAGTGTACTATCACCACACCGGTCACATCGGTGGTATCAAAGAAGCGACCTTTGAAGAGATGATTGCTCGCCGTCCTGAGCGTGTGATTGAAATCGCGGTTAAAGGCATGCTGCCAAAAGGCCCGCTGGGTCGTGCTATGTTCCGTAAACTGAAAGTTTACGCTGGCAACGAGCACAACCACGCGGCACAGCAACCGCAAGTTCTTGACATCTAATCGGGATTATAGGCAATGGCTGAAAATCAATACTACGGCACTGGTCGCCGCAAAAGTTCCGCAGCTCGCGTTTTCATCAAACCGGGCAACGGCAAAATCGTTATCAACCAACGTTCTCTGGAACAGTACTTCGGTCGTGAAACTGCCCGCATGGTAGTTCGTCAGCCGCTGGAACTGGTCGACATGGTTGAGAAACTGGATCTGTACATCACTGTTAAAGGTGGTGGTATCTCTGGTCAGGCTGGTGCGATCCGTCACGGTATCACCCGCGCTCTGATGGAGTACGACGAGTCCCTGCGTTCCGAACTGCGTAAAGCAGGCTTCGTTACTCGTGATGCTCGTCAGGTTGAACGTAAGAAAGTCGGCCTGCGTAAAGCACGTCGTCGTCCGCAGTTCTCCAAACGTTAATTGTTTTCTGCCTTTGGCAGATTACGGTTGGCGAAAAAACCCGCTTCGGCGGGTTTTTTTATGGATAAATCTGGCGTAATCCTCTGACAAAACCCTCTTTTTCCCCATTTCCAGAATCGACTCACCACAAAGGTCACAAAATCTGGTAAACTATCATCCAATTTTCTGCCCAAATATCGGGTATTGCTCATTTTTTGTTTGCTTTTTGAACGATGATGACTTTTCCGACGTGGGTGACATCACTTCTGACTGGCCATGCGATGGCTGGTAGCAGTAAAAATTCTGAATATACCTGGAGGTTTTCATGGCTGTCGCTGCCAACAAACGTTCGGTAATGACGCTGTTTTCTGGTCCTACTGACATCTATAGCCATCAGGTCCGCATTGTGCTGGCTGAGAAAGGTGTAAGTTTCGAGATCGAGCACGTGGAAAAGGACAATCCACCTCAGGATCTGATTGACCTCAACCCGAATCAGAGCGTCCCGACACTGGTAGATCGTGAGCTGACCCTGTGGGAATCTCGCATCATTATGGAATACCTGGATGAGCGTTTCCCGCATCCGCCATTAATGCCGGTTTACCCGGTAGCACGTGGCGAAAGCCGCCTGTACATGCACCGTATCGAAAAAGACTGGTATACGCTGATGAACGTCATCGTTAACGGGTCTGCTTCAGAAGCTGACGTTGCTCGCAAACAACTGCGTGAAGAACTGCAGGCGATTGCACCGGTATTCGGTCAGAAACCGTATTTCCTGAGCGATGAATTCAGCCTGGTGGATTGCTACCTGGCGCCGCTGTTGTGGCGTCTGCCGCAGCTGGGTATTGAGTTCAGCGGTGCGGGCGCGAAAGAGCTGAAGGGTTACATGACCCGCGTCTTTGAGCGTGATTCTTTCCTGGCGTCCTTAACCGAAGCTGAACGCGAAATGCGTCTTGGCCGGGGTTAATACTGATGGATTTGTCACAGCTAACACCGCGCCGTCCGTATCTGCTGCGTGCATTTTATGAGTGGTTGCTGGACAACCAGCTCACGCCGCACCTGGTGGTGGATGTGACGTTGCCGGGTGTGCATGTTCCGATGGAATATGCCCGCGACGGGCAGATTGTCCTGAACATTGCACCGCGCGCGGTGGGGAATCTGGAACTGGCTAACGATGAGGTGCGTTTTAATGCGCGTTTCGGCGGCGTTCCGCGTCAGGTTTCTGTGCCGTTAGCGGCGGTGCTGGCTATTTATGCGCGTGAAAACGGTGCCGGAACGATGTTTGAACCGGAAGCGGCCTATGACGAAGATGTTGCCAGTCTTAATGATGATGACGCGACTTCTGGCGCAGAGAGCGAAACCGTTATGTCAGTCATTGATGGTGATAAACCGGATCATGACGATGACAACAATCCGGATGACGATCCGCCGCCGCCGCGTGGTGGGCGACCGGCATTACGTGTTGTTAAATAGATGAAAACAGGCCCCGCTGGGCCTGTTTTTGATCGCACCGACCGTGGTTTCACCCTCCTTCCGATCCTGTGTTACGATGAGCCTGCTGTTGTTTGTCACCGTGACTCGCAAATAGGTCTTATGAACGCATTCGATTCTCAAGCAGAAGATTCTCCAGCCACTATTGGGCGTAGCCTTCGCCGTCGTCCGCTGGCGCGAAAAAAGCTGTCGGAAATGGTCGAGGAAGAGTTAGAGCAGATGATCCGTCGCCGTGAGTTCGGCGAGGGGGAACAGTTGCCGTCCGAACGGGAACTGATGGCCTTTTTCAACGTCGGTCGTCCCTCTGTGCGTGAGGCACTGGCCGCGCTGAAGCGTAAAGGCCTGGTGCAAATCAACAACGGCGAACGTGCCCGTGTTTCCCGTCCTTCGGCGGATACCATCATTGGTGAGCTGTCCGGAATGGCAAAAGATTTCCTCGCACATCCTGGCGGCATTGCCCACTTTGAGCAGTTGCGCCTGTTCTTTGAGTCCAGTCTCGTGCGTTATGCAGCGGAGAATGCCACAGAAGAACAGATCGATCTGCTGGCAAAAGCGCTGGAGATCAACAGCCAGTCGCTGGATGACAATACGCTGTTCATCCGTTCAGATGTCGATTTTCATCGCGTGCTGGCGGAGATCCCCGGCAATCCGATCTTTATGGCGATCCACGTTGCGCTGCTGGACTGGCTGATCGCCGCTCGCCCGACCGTGCCGGATCGCGAGCTCTTCGAGCATAATAATGTAAGTTATCAGCAGCATATCGCTATCGTTGATGCGATTCGCCGACGCGATCCAGATGAGGCCGATCGCGCACTGCAATCTCATCTCAACAGCGTTTCCGCCACCTGGCACGCCCTCGGTCAACATTCAAAAATGCGTAAGTGATCGCGATCCTGACGATCGTTTAGTGAAGCAGATCGCACTATAAGCGTTCTGTATTGTATTGCTGCTTATTTGATCTGGTATAACAGGTATAAAGGTATGCAGTTAGATAACACTAATCATGACAGAGGTCGTTATGGCAAAAGATTTACGAGGCGTAATGCCAGCGTTGTTAACCCCTTTCGATAACCAACAGCAACTGGATATTGAAAGCCTGCGCCGGCTGGTGCGTTTTAACATCGCTCAGGGGATCGATGGGCTGTACGTGGGCGGTTCCACCGGCGAAGCCTTTGTACAGAGCTGTGCGGAAAGGGAGCAGGTGCTGGAAGCCGTCGCGGAAGAGGCGAAGGGCAAAGTCACGCTGATCGCTCACGTTGGAACGGTCAGCACCCATGAGAGCCAGCAGCTCGCCCGTGCCGCGCATCGTTACGGCTTTGACGCGGTCTCTGCGGTGACGCCGTTCTACTATCCGTTCAGCTTTGAAGAGCACTGCGATCATTACCGGGCCATTATTGATTCGGCGGATGGTTTGCCGATGGTGGTCTATAACATTCCGGCGTTGAGCGGCGTGAAGTTAACGCTGGATCAGATCAACACGTTGGTCACCCTGCCGGGCGTTGGTGCACTGAAGCAAACATCGGGCGATCTGTTCCAGATGGAGCAGATCCGTCGCGAGCATCCGGATCTGGTGCTTTATAACGGTTATGACGAAATTTTCGCTTCAGGCCTGCTGGCCGGAGCGGACGGCGGTATCGGCAGCACTTACAACATCATGGGCTGGCGATATCTGGGAATTGTGAAAGCGCTCAAAGAAGGAGATATCCGGACTGCGCAAAAACTGCAAACAGAGTGCAATAAGGTTATCGATCTCCTCATTAAGGCTGGCGTGTTCCGTGGGCTGAAAACGGTTCTGCACTATATGGACGTGGTTTCTGTACCGCTGGGCCGTAAGCCGTTTGCCCCCGTGGATGAAAAATATCTGCCGGAACTGAAGGCGTTGGCGCAGCAGTTAATGGCAGAGAAGGCGTAACCGCGTAACGTAGTGCCGGGGGCGCTGCGCTTACCCGGCCGACAAAAAAGCATCGAGTGCCGGATAAGGCAGAGTCGTCATCCGGCACAACAACAAAAATCGTCGGGAGAGTAAAATGAGTACTTCTACCCAAAG
Source organism: Citrobacter sp. CFNIH10 (assembly GCF_002934585.1). NCBI lineage: Bacteria > Pseudomonadati > Pseudomonadota > Gammaproteobacteria > Enterobacterales > Enterobacteriaceae > Citrobacter > Citrobacter sp. CFNIH10. Next base: position 728,481 of record NZ_CP026216.1, on the reverse strand, counting down.
CATCCCGTGGTATCGCCATCTCAACCGGGCGCAATGGCGGGCATTCTCCGCCGCATGGTTGGGATATTTGCTGGATGGTTTTGATTTTGTGTTGATAGCCCTTGTGCTGACGGAAGTACAAGGAGAGTTCGGGCTGACGACGGTTCAGGCGGCGAGCCTGATTTCGGCAGCCTTTATTTCCCGCTGGTTTGGCGGGTTAATGCTGGGCGCGATGGGTGACCGGTATGGGCGTCGTCTGGCGATGGTCACCAGTATTATTCTGTTCTCAATGGGAACGCTGGCCTGTGGTTTTGCGCCGGGTTACACCACTATGTTTATCGCCCGACTGGTGATTGGCATGGGGATGGCGGGCGAATACGGTTCCAGTGCGACCTATGTTATTGAAAGCTGGCCAAAACATCTGCGTAATAAGGCCAGTGGTTTTCTGATCTCGGGCTTCTCCGTTGGTGCCGTGGTTGCGGCTCAGGTCTACAGCCTGGTGGTGCCGGTCTGGGGCTGGCGCGCGCTGTTCTTCATTGGCATTCTGCCGATTATTTTTGCCCTCTGGCTGCGCAAAAACATACCGGAAGCAGAGGACTGGAAAGAGAAGCATGAAGGCAAAGCGCCGGTACGCACGATGGTCGATATTCTCTATCGGGGTGAGCATCGCGTCGTCAACATTCTGATGACGATAGCGGCGGCGATCGCACTGTGGTTCTGTTTTGCCGGGGACCTGCAAAATGCGGCGATTGTCGCGGTACTGGGTTTGCTGTGCGCGGTGATCTTTATCAGCTTCATGGTACAAAGTAGCGGCAAGCGCTGGCCGACGGGCGTGATGCTCATGATTGTTGTCCTGTTTGCTTTCCTCTACTCGTGGCCGATTCAGGCGCTGTTGCCCACCTATCTGAAAACGGAACTGGCATACGATCCTTCCACCGTGGCGCGCGTACTCTTCTTTAGCGGCTTTGGTGCTGCGGTCGGCTGTTGCGTCGGCGGCTTCCTTGGTGACTGGCTGGGGACCCGCAAAGCTTATGTTTACAGTCTGTTGGCCTCACAACTGCTGATCATTCCGGTGTTTGCCATTGGCGGTACCAATGTCTGGGTACTTGGTTTACTTCTGTTTTTCCAGCAGATGCTGGGGCAAGGGATCTCCGGAATCTTACCGAAACTGATTGGCGGTTATTTCGATACCGATCAGCGTGCGGCGGGTCTGGGTTTCACCTATAACGTCGGGGCGCTCGGCGGGGCGCTGGCACCGATTCTGGGGGCGCTGATTGCCCAACGACTGGATCTGGGCACCGCGTTGGGATCGCTCTCTTTCAGCCTGACCTTTGTGGTGATTCTACTGATTGGTCTGGATATGCCATCCCGCGTCCAGCGCTGGCTGCGACCGGAGGCGCTGCGTACCCATGACGCCATTGACGGTAAGCCGTTCAGCGGCGCTATCCCGTTCGGCGGCGATAAAAGCCCCTTAGTCAAAAGCAAAAGTTAATCCACTTGCCCGGTCCTGCACCGGGCAATACACGTAAGGGAAGAAGTATGTCGTTACTTGCACAACTGGATAAAAGCATTGCCGCGCGTGGTGGTTTGATTGTCTCCTGTCAGCCGGTTCCCGGCAGCCCACTGGATAAACCCGAGATTGTGGCGGCGATGGCGCTGGCGGCAGAGCAGGCTGGGGCCGTCGCGTTACGTATTGAAGGGATTGAGAATCTGAATGCGACGCGTGCCGTGGTTTCCGTACCGATAATCGGTATTCTCAAACGCGATCTCGCGGATTCTCCAGTGCGCATCACCGCGTTTCTGGAGGATGTCGATGCGCTGGCGCAGGCTGGCGCGGACATTATCGCGATTGATGGCACCGACCGCGTGCGTCCGGTGCCGGTTGCGGTGCTACTGGCGCGTATCCATCACCACCAGTTGCTGGCAATGGCCGATTGCTCTTCACAGGAGGACGGCCTGGCCTGTCAGGCGCTCGGTGCAGACATTATTGGCACCACGCTTTCGGGTTACACCACCGCAGAAACCCCTGATGAACCGGATCTGGCGCTAGTGAAATCGCTGAGTGAAGCCGGGTGCCGGGTGATTGCTGAAGGCCGCTACAATACCCCGGCGCAGGCCGGTGAAGCAATGCGTCACGGCGCCTGGGCAGTGACGGTCGGATCTGCGATTACCCGGCTGGAGCACATCTGTGAATGGTATAACACAGCGTTGAAAAGGGCGGTGCTATGACGACGCTGGCCATTGATATTGGCGGTACGAAACTCGCCGCCGCGCTGGTGGAGGATGATTTGCAGATTCTCGAACGTCGTGAGCTGCCCACCCCTGCCAGTAAAACGTCTCCGGCACTACGCGACGCGCTGAAAACACTGGTGCAACCGTTGCAGTCGCAAGCGCATCGGGTGGCGATAGCCTCGACGGGGATTATCCGCGAAGGCCACCTGTTGGCGATAAATCCCTCTAATTTGGGCGGGTTGCTTCACTTTCCGCTGGTGCAGACGTTAGAAGCCCTCACCGGCTTACCAACGCTGGCGATCAACGATGCACAGGCTGCCGCATGGGCGGAATATCATGCAATTGCCGATGAAACGCGGGATATGGTGTTTATCACCGTTTCAACCGGCGTCGGCGGCGGTGTGGTCAGCGACGGTCAGCTAGTCACCGGTACCGGTGGTTTGGCCGGACACTTGGGTCATACCCTCGCGGACCCTAATGGGCCGGTGTGCGGCTGTGGACGAGTGGGATGCGTCGAGGCTATCGCGTCGGGACGCGGTATTGCTGCCGCAGCGCAAGGCTCGCTTGCCGGATGCGATGCGAAAACCATTTTTGCCCGCGCGGCAGAAGGGGATGAACAGGCCCGCCGACTGGTCGCTGACTCCGCACAGGTGCTGGCACGGCTGATTGCCGATACGAAAGCGGTCACCGATTGTCAGCGGGTGGTTGTCGGCGGCAGCGTTGGGCTGGCGCAGGGGTATCTGTCGCAGGTCCGCGCCTGTCTCGAACGGATGCCTTCGGTTTATCACGTAGAATTAAGCCCGGCACACTACCGCCACGACGCGGGACTGCTGGGCGCGGCATTGTTAGCGAAAGGGGAGAAAGATGATATTAGGTGAAGTTCGTTCGTTGTCTGCTGCCGGTTTACATCCCGTGCTGGAAGAGGCGCTGACGCTGGCGTTGACCGCCAGACCGCAGGAGCAATCCCCTGGTCGCGTTGAGCTACGCGGGGACGATATCTTTATGAACGTAATGCAGTTTGCCACGCAATCGGCCTCAGAGAAAAAGGCCGAACTGCACGAGCAATACATCGATATCCAGCTACTGCTGGCGGGAGAGGAACGCATTCATTTCGGCGTGGCGGATTCTGCGCGGCAATGTGAAGAGGTACATGTTGAGGAGGATTATCAGCTTTGTCGCGAGATAGCGGGTAGTCAGACCATTACCCTACAGCCAGGCATGTTCGCGGTGTTTATGCCCGGAGAGCCGCACAAACCGGGGTGTAGCGTGGAAGAACCGAAAGAGATTAAGAAAGTTGTCGTCAAGGTTCGCGCCAGCCTGTTAGTCGCATGAAAATGCCGGATGGTTTTTACCATCCGGTCTTACGCTTTACACATCCATCCCGTTCATTATTTTGTCAATGATGTTTCTGGGGATACCGCTTGCTGCGCTGTCAGTGCCAATTGCGAACGAATGAGTTCATCTGCCAGTAATTTTTCGTCAGGCAATTGCACTTTATATTCACTTGCCATCACGGTATTCGGTAAACCGTTCAGCGCGTAGTGCGCTTCTCCAGCCCCTTTTCCCGCACACAGGATTAACCCTACTGGCGGATTTTCCCCCGGCATTGTCCAGTGCTCTTTGGCGTAGTTAAGGTACATGTTCATTTGTCCTGCATCGGCATAGCTGAATTTGCCCACTTTCAGGTCAACAACTAACAGACAACGCAAGCGGCGATGGAAGAAAAGCAGGTCGACGCGAAACCAGCTATCGCCAATGCGTAACCGGCGCTGTCGGCTGACAAACACAAAATCGTCCCCGAGTTCAAGCATAAACTCCATCAGATGGTTAATCAGTGCTTCTTCCAGATCGGATTCAGAATACTCATCTTTCAGATCGAGGAATTCGAGAATAAAGGGATCGCGTATTGCGTGTTCTGGTAAGACTTCGGGCACGGTGGGAGCAGCCTGTTGCAGCAACGCGGGTTTATCATGAGACAGCAGCGTACGTTCGTAAAACTGAGACGCGATTTGCCGAGCGAGTTGTCGTACTGACCAACCGTTGCGTAATGTTTCTTTCTCGTAAAAGGTGCGGGCATCGGGGTTTTTAACTGACAGGAGACGGACATAGGCTGACCAGGGCAGCGGGAATATCCTGGCGAGTTGTTTGAGATTTAAAGATTCGCCAGACAGTGTCTGGTGAATTTCAATATGCTGAAAATAAAGGTAAAAAGCTCTAATTTGCCGCAGGTTGCCGGTTGAGAAACCACGCTTATAGCGCCGGGTTAAATCTATGGACAGTTGCTCAATCAGTTGAGCACCCTAAGCTGCCCGCGTTTCACCGCCCTGCTCAAACTGGACAATACGTCGACCTATTTCCCAGTACGTCGCCGTCATGATCGCGTTGATATTGCGGACGGTCTCTGTCCTGGCAGTATCCAGCAGATGGATTATGCCGTTGTGGATTTGCTGATAATCGCCGGCGGGCTGTGCCGATGTTGTTGCCATCATATTATCCCTGACATGATAGTTACGGATTGAAAATATCTCGCTATCAGTACATTTAAAGGGATATACGGTCAATTCTACTCAGCCCATTACATTCATTTACGGCGAAATTTGCGAGCCGCTTTCGAAGAATGAAGGTGGGATATAGCGAAAAGAAAGGGTGACTCCCCATCCCTGAGCGAGAACTCAGAGCAGGGGAGTCAGAAAGGTTTACTACACTTCCAGCCAGTTCATGATCCCGTCAGCCGCTTTGCGGCCTTCGGCAATGGCGGTCACCACCAGATCCGAACCACGCACAATGTCACCGCCGGCGAAGATTTTCGGATTGCTGGTCTGGAAGGCGTTATCGCTGCCTTCCGGCGCGATAATACGGCCCTGAGAATCCAGTTCGACGCTGTGTTTTGCCAGCCACTCCATGTTATGGGGGCGGAAGCCAAACGCCATCACAACGGCATCCGCCGGAACCACATGTTCGGAACCGGGGACGATTTCCGCACGACGGCGGCCTTTCGCATCCGGCGCACCCATTTCGGTACGTGCCATTTTCACGCCGCTGACTTTACCATTCGCATTGATTTCAATACCCAGCGGCTGCACGTTGAACTGGAACTCCACACCTTCTTCACGCGCGTTTTTCACTTCGCGTCGGGAACCCGGCATGTTTTCTTCGTCACGGCGATAGGCACAGGTGACATGCGTTGCGCCCTGACGAACGGAGGTCCGCACGCAGTCCATGGCGGTATCGCCACCGCCCAGCACCACCACGCGTTTACCTTCCATATTGACGTACGGTTCGTCGGTGGTTTCACCAAAGCCCATGATCTGCTTCGTATTGGCGATCAGGAACGGCAGGGCATCGAATACGCCATCGGCGTCTTCGTTTTCCAGCCCGCCACGCATGGACTGATAGGTGCCGACGCCGAGGAATACCGCATCGTACTCTTGCAGCAGGTCGTCGAGCTGTACGTCACGTCCCACTTCCACATTCAGTTTGAACTCGATTCCCATGCCAGTGAAAATTTCACGGCGGCGAGTCATCACCTCTTTTTCCAGCTTGAAGGCCGGAATGCCAAAGGTCAGCAGGCCGCCAATCTCTGGATGACGGTCAAACACCACGGCCTTCACGCCATTGCGGGTCAACACGTCGGCACAAGCCAGCCCGGCTGGACCGGCACCGATGATCGCAACCCGCTTGTCAGTCTGGCGAACGCCGGTCATATCCGGACGCCAGCCCATTTCGAACGCTTTATCATTGATATAACGCTCGATGTTGCCGATGGTGACGGCACCGAACTCGTCGTTCAGGGTACAAGAACCTTCACACAAACGGTCCTGCGGGCACACGCGACCGCACACTTCCGGCAGCGTGTTGGTCTGGTGAGACAGTTCCGCAGCTTCAAAAATGCGTCCTTCATTGGCGAGCTTCAGCCAGTTCGGAATGTAGTTATGAACCGGGCATTTCCACTCACAGTACGGGTTACCGCAGGAAAGACAACGATCCGCCTGTGCTTTTGCCTGACCTTCTGAAAACGGTTCGTAGATTTCGATAAACTCGATTTTGCGGATCTTCAGCGGCTTCTTCGGCGGATCAACGCGCTGCAGGTCGATAAATTGGTATACGTTCTGACTCATTGCTGCTACCCCTTACTGCGCCTGCACACGCAGCTCTGCTGCGCTACGACTACGGTGACCCAACAGTGCTTTCACATCACTGGACTTCGGTTTAACCAGCGCGAATTTGTTAGCGAAGGCTGACCAGTTAGCCAGAATCTCTTCCCCGCGCTGAGAACCGGTATGCTGCACGTGTTCGGTGATCAGGCCACGCAGATGCTCTTCGTGGATAGCCAGTTCGTCAACGCCCAGCACTTCGACCAGTTCCGGGTTTACACGTTTACGGAACTCACCATCTTCATCCAGCACGTAGGCAAACCCGCCCGTCATACCCGCGCCGAAGTTCACTCCGGTTTTGCCGAGGATACAGACGATTCCGCCGGTCATGTATTCGCACCCGTTGTCGCCAATCCCTTCCACCACGGTGATCGCACCGGAGTTACGCACCCCGAAACGCTCACCCGCACGCCCTGCGGCATACAGACGACCCCCGGTCGCGCCATACAGGCAGGTGTTGCCAATGATGCTCGCTTCATGACTGCGGAAAGCGGAACCGACCGGAGGACGCACCGCCAGCAGACCACCCGCCATGCCTTTGCCGACATAGTCGTTAGCATCGCCGGTCAGGTACAGCTCCACGCCGCCCGCGTTCCAGACACCGAAGCTCTGGCCTGCGGTACCGCTGAAGTGCGCTTTAATTGGGTCAGAGGCCAGCCCCTGATCGCCATGGGTCTGAGCAATATATCCCGAGAGCGACGCGCCAACAGAACGATCGGTGTTACGAATATCGAACCAGAAGGTTTTGCTCTGGCGCTCATCAACATACGGTTTCGCCTGTTGCAGCAACTGTGCGTTCAGTACACCGTTATCAAACGGCGGGTTGTTCTCGGTGCAGTACAACGCTTTGCCGGGATGCGGCTCCGCGGTTTCCAGCAGCCGGGACAGCGCCAGTTTCTGCTGTTTGGCGGTAAACCCGTCCAGTTCTTTCAGCAGGTCGGTACGGCCAATCAGATCCACCAGACGCGTCACGCCAAGCTGCGCCATCAGTTCGCGCGTTTCGCGAGCGATAAACTCAAAGTAGTTGGTTACTTTGAACGGCAGACCGTGATAATGGTTCTTGCGCAGTTTGTCGTCCTGGGTTGCCACACCGGTTGCACAGTTGTTGAGATGGCAAATACGCAGGTATTTACAGCCCAGCGCCACCATCGGGCCGGTACCGAAGCCGAAGCTTTCTGCACCGAGGATCGCCGCTTTGATGATATCCACGCCGGTTTTCAGACCGCCATCGACCTGCAAACGGATCTTATGACGCAGGCCGTTGGCGACCAGCGCCTGCTGAGTTTCCACCAGCCCCAGTTCCCACGGACAGCCTGCGTATTTTACTGAAGAGAGCGGACTTGCGCCCGTACCGCCGTCATAACCGGCGATAGTGATGAGATCCGCGTAGGCTTTCGCCACGCCGGTCGCGATGGTACCGACGCCCGGTTCAGACACCAACTTCACGGAGATCATCGCCTTCGGGTTCACCTGCTTCAGATCGAAAATCAGCTGCGCTAAATCCTCGATAGAGTAGATATCGTGGTGCGGCGGCGGGGAGATCAGCGTCACGCCCGGTACCGAGTAGCGCAGTTTGGCGATGTACGGGGTCACTTTATCACCCGGTAGCTGACCACCTTCTCCCGGTTTCGCACCCTGGGCGACTTTAATCTGAATCACGTCGGCGTTAACCAGGTACGCCGGGGTGACACCGAAGCGACCAGAGGCCACCTGCTTAATGCGTGACACTTTATTGGTGCCGTAGCGCGCCGGGTCTTCGCCGCCTTCGCCGGAGTTGGAATTACCGCCGATGCTGTTCATCGCTTCAGCCAGTGCTTCATGTGCCTCCGGGCTTAGTGCGCCGATCGACATTGCCGCGGTATCAAAACGTTTGAACAGTTCGCTCGCCGGTTCGACTTCCTCGATGCTGATCGCGTTGTCGCCTGGATTAATTGCCAGCAGATCGCGCAGTGTCGTCGCGGGACGCTCGTTGACCAGCTTTGCGTATTCCTGATAGTCGCTGTATTCCCCGCTCTGAACCGCCTGTTGCAGGGTTCGTACCACGTCCGGGTTGTAGGCGTGGTATTCGCCGCCATGCACATACTTCAGCAGGCCGCCCTGTGAAATAGGTTTACGTGCCAGCCATGCGCGTTTGGACAGGTTCAGCAGATCCTGCTGGAAGTCTGCAAAGCCCGCGCCGCCGATGCGACTGACCACGCCCTGGAAGCAGAGATTCACGACATCATCATGCAGGCCCACCGCTTCAAACAGTTTGGAGCAGCGGTAGGAGGCGATGGTCGAGATGCCCATTTTGGACATGATTTTGTATAGCCCTTTATTGATGCCGTTACGGTAGTTCAGCATCACGGTACGGTAGTTTTTGGCGATCGCCTGAGTGTCGATCAGACGGCCCAGCGTCTCATACGCGAGGTATGGGTAAATGGCCGTCGCGCCAAAGCCCAGCAGCACGGCGAAGTGATGCGGATCGCGAGCGCTTGCGGTTTCGACAATGATGTTGGCGTCGCAGCGCAGGTTCTGCTCAACCAGGCGCGTTTGTACTGCGCCGACGGCCATCGGCGCCGGTACCGGCAGGCGATTTTTGCCGATATTACGGTCTGTCAGTACCAACAGAACGGTGCCGCTGCGGACCATTTGCTCGGCGGTATCGCACAGCGCTTTGACTGTCTCTTCCAGCGTGGTTTGCGTCGCATCGAAGGTGATATCGAGCCGGTCGGCGCGATAATGTTCTTCTTTCATCGTAGTGAGCTGCTGGAAATCAGAGTACAGCAGAATTGGTGATTTAAAGCTCAGACGGTGCGCCTGGCCTTCCGCTTCGCAGAAGACGTTCATCTCGCGACCGATGCTGGTCGCCAGCGACATGACATGCGCTTCACGCAGCGGATCGATAGGTGGGTTCGTCACCTGGGCAAACTGCTGGCGGAAGTAGTCGTAAATGATGCGCGGCTGGCTGGAAAGCACGGCAAACGGGGTATCGTCACCCATTGAACCGACCGCTTCCTGACCGTTTTCGCCGAGCACGCGGAGAACGGAATCCAGTTCTTCGGCGCTGTAATTAAACTGTTTCTGGTAGCTGGCGAGCGTATCGTCGTCCAGTTCACGCTGGCCCACCTGATCGTCTGCCAGATCTTCAAACGGCACCAGGCGGCGGACGTTTTTCTCCATCCACTCTTTATACGGATGGCGGCTTTTCAGGTCGTCGTCCGTTTCGGCGGAGTGCAGAATGCAACCGCTGCGGGTGTCGATAACCATCAGTTCGCCGGGGCCGACACGGCCCTTTTCGACCACTTCGTCAGGCTGGTAGTCCCAGATCCCGACTTCAGATGCGCAGGTGATCAGCTTGTCTTTGGTGATGACATAGCGCGCCGGACGCAGACCGTTACGGTCGAGGTTACAGGCGGCGAAACGCCCGTCGGACATAACGATACCGGCCGGACCGTCCCACGGCTCCATATGCATGGAGTTAAAGTCAAAGAAGGCGCGCAGATCCGGATCCATATCCGGGTTGTTCTGCCAGGCTGGCGGCACCAGCAGACGCATGGCGCGGATGATGTCCATCCCGCCCGCCAGCAGCAGTTCCAGCATATTATCCATGGAACTGGAGTCGGAGCCGGTTTCGTTAACGAACGGCGCGGCGTCGTGCAGATCCGGTATCAGCGGGGTCTGGAATTTATAGGTACGGGCGCGAGCCCACTGGCGGTTACCGGTAATAGTGTTGATTTCGCCGTTGTGCGCCAGATAGCGGAACGGCTGCGCCAGCGGCCAGCGCGGCACGGTGTTGGTGGAAAAACGCTGATGGAACAGGCAAATGGCCGATTCCAGACGCAAGTCCGCGAGGTCCAGGTAGAAGCGCGGCAGATCCGCCGGCATACACAGACCTTTATAGATGTTGACCAGGTTTGACAGGCTACAGACGTAGAAGTCTTTGTCTTCCTGTAGTCGTTTTTCAATACGGCGACGGGCGATGAACAGACGACGTTCCATATCGCGCGGACGCCAGCCCGCAGGGGCATTCACAAAAATTTGTTCAATACGCGGCAGGGAGGAGAGGGCGATTTCACCCAGTACACCTTCGTTGGTTGGTACATCACGCCAGCCAACAATCGACAGAGTTTCCTGCTGAAGCTCTTCTTCGACAATACGGCGAGAGGCGGCGGCCAGTTCAGGGTCTTTGTTCAGGAAGATCATGCCAACCGCGTAGTTTTTGGCTAAACGCCAGCCGTGCTCTTGCGCAACGATGCGGAAAAAGCGGTCAGGTTTTTGCAGCAGCAGACCACAACCATCGCCGGTTTTACCATCAGCGAGGATTGCGCCACGGTGCTGCATTCGGGCCAGTGCGTGTATGGCGGTACGCACTACCTTGTGGCTAGGTTCGCCTTCTATGTGGGCGATCAGGCCGAAACCACAGTTATCCTTCTCAAGGGATTTATCGTACAACATATCAGTGAACCTCCCCAGGCTCTGCGAGACCCCCTTCCGATACCGTTTGCGCACGGGCACACCAAGAGCATGGCGACGGGGTTTGCGTGTCATACGCGTACCTCGCATTCGCCCTCTTTATCCATTTCGCTTAGGTCAAACAAGTTTGAGGACTTGCTGTCAGAGGGAATCTCAATTACTGCATAAATATGATGAGCACACCGCTCATCCAGAAAGCTTCCAGCGGATTTCCACGTTATCGGGAATCCACACACAGGTCAAATGGCAATCTTATTTCTCTAATAATGTGCTATAGAGCATTTATCTTCATGAAAATATTGAAAATAATATCATTTTGACATTGAATTAACGTACTGGAAACGAGGCGAGGAGTGTGATCTGTCTCACTGTCATAACCGCTTGTTAGCTCATGTCTCCGCTTTATTCGTCGTCAGATGTGGTGTTTTGTGCTGGTTTGTTGCGATATGGCATTTCATGATACTGTTTTTGCGCAATCGACGTCAGAAGATAAAAAAAATGACCGGAGATAAGGAAAAGTAATTGGCTGGGTTGTGAATGAAATATCGTTTATTTTGACTGGATATGCAATTGATAAAAGCCTGCCGGGGCGATTGATCCAGGTCATCGCCGACAAGGGCTAAAAATGGCAGGCTTTGGCCTCTTTTCAAGGCGCGGTCTATCAGATTATGCAGTTACAGAAATTAGTCAATATGTTTGGTGGGGATCTTTCTCGGCGTTATGGGCAAAAGGTTCATAAACTGACGCTCCACGGCGGATTTAGCTGCCCAAATCGCGATGGCACCATCGGACGCGGCGGCTGCACTTTCTGTAATGTTGCCTCTTTTGCGGATGAAGCGCAGCAGCATCATTCGATCGCCGAACAACTCGCGCACCAGGCGCATCTGGTTAATCGTGCGAAACGCTATCTGGCCTATTTCCAGGCCTATACCAGTACCTTTGCTGAAGTGCAGGTGTTGCGCTCGATGTATCAGCAGGCGGTCAGTCAGGCCAGTATTGTCGGGCTGTGCGTGGGAACGCGTCCCGACTGCGTACCGGAGGCGGTTCTCGATCTGCTCTGTGAGTATAAAGACCAGGGCTATGAAGTGTGGCTGGAGCTGGGGCTGCAGACCGCGCATGACAAAACGCTGCACCGTATTAATCGTGGTCACGATTTTGCCTGTTATCAGCGCACGACCCGCCTTGCCCGTGAGCGCGGCCTGAAAGTTTGTTCGCACCTTATTGTCGGCCTGCCGGGAGAACGGCAAGCGGAATGCCTGCAAACGCTTGAGCGAGTAGTGGAGACGGGAGTGGATGGCATCAAACTGCATCCGCTGCACATCGTGAAGGGCAGCATTATGGCCAGAGCGTGGGAAGCAGGGCGTCTGAACGGGATTGAACTGGATGACTACACGCGAACCGCAGGCGAGATGATCCGTCATACCCCGCCGGAGGTGATTTATCATCGTATTTCCGCCAGCGCGCGCCGTCCCACGCTGCTGGCACCGTTGTGGTGCGAAAACCGCTGGACCGGGATGGTCGAGCTGGATCGTTATCTGAATACGCATGGCGTGCAGGGTTCTGCGATCGGACGGGCATGGATTCCGCCTGACGCCTGAACTATGACGGGCATTCGCATTTCTTGCACATTCTTCAACGTCTTGCCCAGAATTGAGTATTATTGTGCCAGGTTGTCGTAAAGGAAATCCCTGATGAAGCAAATTCGTATGCTGGCGCAGTACTATGTGGACCTGATGATGAAATTGGGTCTGGTGCGCTTTTCGCTGTTGTTGGCGTTAGCGCTCGTTGTGCTGGCAATTGTGGTGCAGATGGCGGTCACCATGGTGCTACATGGTCGGGTCGAACAGATCGATGTCATCCGCTCCATTTTCTTTGGTTTGTTAATCACCCCATGGGCGGTCTATTTTTTGTCGGTGGTGGTGGAGCAACTGGAAGAATCCCGTCAGCGGTTATCCCGACTGGTGCAAAAGCTGGAAGAGATGCGTGAGCGCGACCTCAAGCTCAACGTCCAACTGAAAGATAATATTTCGCAGCTGAATCAGGAGATTGCTGACCGCGAAAAGGCAGAGGCGGAACGCCAGTCCACGTTTGAGCAGCTCAAAGTTGAGATCAAAGAGCGCGAAGAGGCGCAGATCCAACTTGAACAGCAATCCTCTTTTTTACGTTCTTTTCTGGATGCCTCGCCGGATTTGGTTTTTTATCGCAACGAAGATAAAGAGTTTTCCGGCTGTAACCGGGCGATGGAGTTGCTCACCGGCAAAAGCGAAAAACAACTGGTTCATTTAAAGCCTGCTGATGTGTACTCGCCGGAAGCCGCCGAAAAAGTCATTGAGACCGACGAAAAAGTTTTCCGCCATAATGTGTCGCTGACCTATGAGCAATGGCTTGATTATCCCGACGGGCGCAAAGCCTGTTTTGAAATCCGCAAAGTGCCTTATTACGATCGCGTTGGTAAACGTCATGGCCTGATGGGTTTTGGTCGCGATATTACCGAGCGCAAGCGCTATCAGGATGCGCTTGAGCGCGCCAGCCGCGATAAAACCACCTTTATTTCCACCATTAGCCACGAGCTGCGCACACCGCTGAACGGAATTGTCGGTCTGAGTCGTATTCTGCTGGACACTGAGCTGACGGCCGAACAGGAAAAATACCTGAAAACGATCCATGTCTCCGCCGTGACGTTGGGGAACATCTTCAACGATATCATTGATATGGATAAGATGGAGCGGCGTAAGGTTCAACTGGATAACCAGCCAGTGGATTTCACCAGCTTCATGGCCGATCTGGAGAACCTCTCCGGCCTGCAGGCGCAGCAGAAAGGGCTGCGTTTTGTGCTCGACCCGACCTTGCCGCTGCCGCATAAAGTGGTGACTGACGGCACGCGTCTGCGGCAGATCCTGTGGAACCTGATCAGCAACGCGGTGAAATTTACCCAGCAGGGCCAGGTGACCGTGCGCGTACGTTACGATGCCGGCAGTACTCTGCACTTTGAAGTGGAAGATTCCGGCATCGGCATTCCGCAGGATGAGCAGGACAAAATCTTCGCCATGTATTATCAGGTGAAAGACAGTCACGGCGGAAAACCAGCGACCGGTACAGGCATCGGTCTGGCGGTCTCGCGTCGTCTGGCGAAAAACATGGGTGGAGATATCACCGTGGCAAGTCAGCCAGGTAAAGGCTCTATCTTTACTCTGACCGTCCATGCGCCAGCGGTGGCAGAAGAAGTTGAAGATGCGTTTGAGGATGACGATTTGCCGCTACCGGCGTTAAATGTCCTGCTGGTGGAAGATATCGAACTGAACGTCATTGTGGCGCGCTCGGTGCTGGAAAAACTCGGCAATAGCGTGGATGTCGCGATGACCGGGAAAGCGGCGCTGGAGATGTTCACGCCGGGCGAATACGACCTGGTGTTGCTGGATATTCAGTTGCCGGATATGACGGGCCTCGATATTTCACGCGAACTGACCCAGCGTTATGCGCGTGAAGATCTGCCGCCGCTGGTGGCGCTGACGGCAAACGTCCTGAAAGATAAAAAAGAGTATCTGGATGCCGGTATGGATGACGTGCTGAGCAAGCCGCTGTCGGTACCGGCGTTAACCGCCATGATTAAGAAGTACTGGGATACCCAAGATGAGGAGGAGTGCACGGTGAAATCTGAAGAGAGCAGTAAATCGCAAGCGCTATTAGATATTCCGATGCTGGAACAGTACATAGAGCTGGTGGGGCCGAAACTAATTACCGATGGCCTGGCGGTGTTCGAGAAGATGATGCCAGGTTATTTAAGCGTTCTGGAATCCAATCTGACCGCGCGTGACAAAAAAGGCGTGGTTGAAGAAGGGCATAAAATTAAAGGGGCGGCGGGTTCTGTTGGCCTTCGTCATCTGCAACAGCTGGGGCAGCAGATCCAGTCACCCGATCTTCCGGCATGGGAAGATAACGTGGGGGAATGGATTGAAGAGATGAAACAGGAGTGGCAACACGACGTTGCGGTATTAAAGGCCTGGGTGGCAAACGCTGGAAAAAAATGACCCCGGCTTGACCGGGGTGCGCGAATACTGCGCCAACACCAGGGAAATCATGGCTGCGCCGTAAGTTATAATTGTGATTTAAAAGGCGCAGCGCGTAAATTCGGGCCGCACGCAGTTAAGATAGCAAATCTTAAATGCTTTGTTACATGAATCAGTTAAATGTGTGAAGCGTAGCATTTTAATCACAATTATTAATGTGCTGCAGATAGTGGTGAAAAGGACATTTGAATGAAAAAAATTGGCGTAGTTCTCAGTGGATGCGGTGTGTATGACGGTGCTGAAATTCATGAAACCGTACTGACGTTGCTGTCCATTGCCCGCAGCGGCGCGCAGGCCGTCTGCTTTGCGCCCGACAAAGCGCAGGCCGATGTGATTAATCATCTGACGGGCGAACCGATGGCGGAAACCCGTAATGTACTGATTGAAGCGGCCCGTATTACACGCGGCAACATTCGTCCGCTTTCTCAGGCAGTCTCAGCCGATCTGGATGCGCTGATTGTTCCTGGTGGTTTTGGCGCGGCCAAAAATTTGAGCAACTTTGCCAGTCAGGGCAGTGAATGCCGGGTTGATCCGGATTTAGCCGGGCTCGCTCTGGCGATGCATCAGTCGGGCAAGCCGCTGGGTTTTATGTGCATCGCCCCGGCGATGCTGCCGAAAATCTTCGACTTTCCGCTACGTCTGACAATCGGGACCGATATTGATACAGCGGAAGTGCTGGAAGAGATGGGGGCGGAGCATGTGCCGTGCCCGGTCGATGATATCGTCGTTGATGAAGATAATAAAATCGTCACCACACCGGCCTACATGTTGGCGCAGGACATCGCTCAGGCGGCAATGGGGATCGAAAAACTGGTATCACGCGTGCTGGTCCTGGCGGAATGAAAAAAGGAGTTTTCGCCTTTCTGAGGCGAGTGATATTGCGCGTCGTGATTATCCTCGCCGTTTTCTGGGGCGGTGGCATTGCGCTGTTTAGCGTGGTGCCTGTGCCTTTTTCAGCGGTAATGGTTGAGCGGCAGATCGGTGCCTGGCTACAGGGTGACTTTGGCTATGTTGCTCATTCCGACTGGGTGAGTATGGATGAAATCTCTCCGTGGATGGGACTCGCGGTGATTGCCGCAGAAGACCAGACCTTCCCGGACCACTGGGGTTTTGACGTTGCTGCCATCGAAAAAGCGCTGTCACATAACGAACGTAATGAAAACCGCATTCGCGGCGCGTCAACATTGTCACAGCAAACGGTTAAAA
Organism: Citrobacter sp. CFNIH10; assembly: GCF_002934585.1. Classification (NCBI taxonomy): domain Bacteria; kingdom Pseudomonadati; phylum Pseudomonadota; class Gammaproteobacteria; order Enterobacterales; family Enterobacteriaceae; genus Citrobacter; species Citrobacter sp. CFNIH10. The sequence goes on along the minus strand of NZ_CP026216.1, from coordinate 712,388 downwards.
ATCTCTTTCTCTGGGATGGGCGTAGCTGGTTGCGGAAAGGGCTGGAAGCCGGACTTACCGTCGGTGTAGAGACGGTCTGGAGCAAGAAGCGGATCCTGACGGTTTACCTGAATATCGCGGAATTTGGTGATGGCGTATTTGGCGTCGAAGCCGCCGCACAGCGCTATTTTGGCAAACCGGCCAGCCGATTGACTCAGTCAGAAGCGGCGCTGCTTGCCGCTGTATTACCCAATCCTCTGCGCTTTAAGGTCGCAGCACCTTCAGGCTATGTGCGTAGCCGTCAGGCGTGGATACTGCGTCAAATGCGTCAGTTGGGTGGGGAGTCGTTTATGACCCGCCACCACCTGCATTAAATCTGCATTACGCCTCGCGCGAAGAGAGTGACAATCCGCTGCGTTCTTTCGGATGGACGTCTTTTTCCAGCGCGACGGCCAGTACCGGTTGGGCGATAAAACGCTGCCACAGTCTTTCCTGCTTACGATGGCAGAACCATTTTGACCAGGTCGCCAGCGGGATCAACGTCCCTTCGCCAATATTATCGCAAACCACCGGCACCACTTCCGATTCGCTGATACGGTGACAAAGAATGTTCTGTGGTTTCAGCGTCATGGTGACGATATGGTTGTCACGCAGGTAGCGTTTTAGCGTCTTCAGCAGCTGACGCAGCACGGCAAAGTCGTCTTCGTAACGACATTGTTTGGCAAATTCGGTGAGAGTGATGGACGGCTTGCCGTCGTAATCGGCAATCACATCGTAAACGTAACCCGTTCCGCAGTCGGTCTCGACCGTGCCGTAATAGCGTGGGATACCGCTCCAGTCTTTCAGGTAGCGAGAGAGGTGAGCATAGTACTTCAGTTCACGCTGTGTCTCTTTGTCGCCGCCGTGTCCACTGTTGTAAACGATCTTAATACAACGTTGGGCATCATCCGGATGCGCATAACACTTACGATGTCGTCCGGTGCCCAGGGGAGTTTCTGCTGATAAACGAATCATGAGTGATATCCTGGAAATATTTACTGACAATAATCCAGTATGAACACTCAGGTTAAATGAAACCTAAACGACTTGTCTTAAGGTTTTCTTAAGGTAATTCTTAAGTTAAAAAGCGCACGAATTGTACAGTTTAGGGGGCAAAAACGAAAAAAAACGCCTGGTGGCGTTTTCTGTGAAGGTATCCGCGGAACGAGAAAACTCAGTCTTCGTCGAATCCCGAATTGAAAAGAGCGATGACGGCCGCCAGCGCTTCAACCTCTTGCGGACCGGAGGCTTCAACTTCAATCTGTCGGCCTTTGGCGGAGTCCAGCATCAGTAATGCGATGACGCTGTTGGCTTCCGCTTCGGTGCCTTCATCATTTCGTAGCAGGACTTCCGCGTCAAATCCCTGCATTAATTCAAAGAGCTTCATTGCTGGCCGGGCATGCATGCCCAGCTTGTTCGTGATTTCAACAGTTTGCTTCACGGTCATGTTTTGCGTTTTTCCAGCGTACGATGGCGTGACTGTACGTTTTTACCGCGTGAGCGGAAGTAGTCTGCCAGCTGTTCTGCAATATACACCGAACGGTGTTTCCCGCCGGTACAACCGATAGCAACGGTCAGATAGCTACGGTTGTTGGTCTCCAGCATGGGTAACCATAGCTCAAGATAGCTGCGAGTCTGGTAGATAAAATTGTGTACTTCTGTGTGTCTGTCGAGGAAGGCGGCGACGGGCTTGTCGAGACCGGTCATTGGACGCAGTTTCGGATCCCAGTGCGGGTTTGGCAGAAAGCGGACGTCGAAAACGTAATCGGCATCGATGGGGATCCCGTGCTTAAAGCCGAAGGACTCAAACACCATCGTCAGTTCACGCTCACGTTTACCCAACAGGCGGGTCCGCAGCATTTCAGCCAGTTCATGCACCGACATTTCTGAGGTGTCGACGATCAGGTCGGCGCGAGAACGCAGCGGTTCCAGCAGGTCACTTTCCTGATCAATGGCGCTTTCCAGCGACAGGTTCTTGCTGGAGAGAGGGTGCAAACGACGCGTATCGCTGTAGCGACGAATCAACGTGTTGCGATCGGCATCGAGGAACAGCAACTGCGGCGAGAACGCCTCGGGCAGGTTGTTCATCGCCTGCTCAAAAATTTCCGGCGACTCTGGCATATTGCGTACGTCAATGCTGACGGCAGCCGAAATCTGGCGTTCGGCAAGCGTGCGAGCCAGATCGGGTAACAATACGACGGGAAGGTTATCCACGCAGTAAAAGCCCATATCTTCCAGCGCGCGCAGGGCGACAGATTTACCTGACCCTGAACGACCGCTGACGATCATCAGTACCATGTACTGTTTCTCCTCACCAGGGAAAAAGGGGAGTTACGCTTCATCCTGACCGCCTTCGGTGTCAGTGATGATTTGATACAACTCTTCATCGCTCTGTGCGGCGCGCAGTCGACGGCAGATGGTTTTATCCGCCAGACGCTTAGCCACCAGCGATAGTGTATGCAGGTGCGTTTTGGTTTGATCCGCAGGCACCAGCAGGGCAAAAAGCAGATCAACAGGTTGATTATCAATCGCATCGAAGGCGATGGGCGTTTCCAGTTGCACAAACACGCCGACGGCGCGCAGGGTATCTTCTTCCAGCTTACCGTGCGGGATGGCGATCCCATTGCCGATGCCGGTACTGCCCATTTTTTCGCGCGTCAGGATCGCTTCAAAAACGACCTGCGGCGGTAGACTGAGCTGTTTTGCAGCCAGTTCACTGATGATTTCCAGCGCGCGTTTTTTGCTCTGGCAGTGAACGGCACTGCGCGTACATTCCTGGTTAAGTACACTACTCAGTTGTAGAGTCGTATCGTTATTTATCATAATTTCACCTAAGAATCCGTCCCACAACAGCGGAACGGATTCGGAGCGCTAACTGTACAAATGGCCTGTTGTTCTGCACAACAGGCCGTCCTGCACCCGCTAACTGCCCGAACAATTAGTGTTGTTTCAATTTATCTTTGTGTTTGGTGAGCTGTCTTGCCAGCTTGTCAATCAGGCCATCAATGGCCGCATACATATCCTGACCTTCCGCGCTGGCGTGAATTTCGCCACCGTTTACATGCAGTGTTGCATCCGAGATGTGGGTAACCTTTTCCACTTTCAACACAATATAGACCTGATTGATCCTGTCAAAATACTGTTCGAGTTTGGCGAACTTGGTATTCACAAAGTCACGCAGGGCTTCTGTGATCTCGACGTTGTTTCCAGTGATGTTGAGCTGCATAGTGTCTTCCTTATCGGTTGGGTCAAACCAGTTGTTTGCGCTGGTTTGACGGCGGAATGGATAAAGACTCTCGGTACTTCGCAACGGTGCGGCGCGCCACCATGATGCCTTGTTCCGACAGCATCGATGTTAGCTTGCTGTCGCTCAAAGGCTTCGCGGGGTTTTCCGCCGCAATCAACTTCTTCACCAGTGCGCGGATCGCCGTGGAGGACGCTTCGCCACCCCCCTCGGTATTCACATGGCTGGAGAAAAAATACTTCAGTTCAAAAATGCCGCGTGGACTGTGCAGATACTTCTGCGTCGTCACACGAGAAATGGTCGATTCGTGCATCTCGACGGCCTGGGCGATGTCAGCCAGCACCATCGGTTTCATAAATTCTTCGCCTTGCTCAAAGAAGGCTTGCTGCTGCTCAACGATGCAACGGCTGACGCGCAGCAGGGTATCATTGCGGCTTTCCAGACTCTTAATCAACCACTTCGCATCCTGCAAATTACTGCGGATGTACTGGCTGTCGGCGTCATTACGCCCACCGTTGCACATGGCGGCGTAGTGCTGATTGATCTGCAAGCGGGGAATGCTGTCACCGTTGAGCTCAACCGTCCAGTGACCGTTATGCTTGCGTACCAGCACATCCGGGATCACGTATTCCGGTTCGCCGGTCTGGATCGACTGTCCGGGTCGGGGATCGAGTGACTGAATCAGATTGACCGCCTCTTTGAGCACCTCTTCTTTGAGACGTGTGACGCGCATCAGAGTACGGAAGTCGTGGTTCGCCAGCAGATCGAGATGATCGCTGATGATCAACCGGGCTTCTTCAAGGAAGGGGGTCGCTTTGTCGAATTGCGAGAGCTGGATCAGTAAGCAATCGCGCAGATCTTTTGCCGCCACGCCTACGGGATCAAACCGCTGAATACGTTTGAGTACGGCTTCGACTTCATCAAGGCCGACCTCATCATTGCCCATGCTGTCGAGGATGTCGTCCAGCGAAACGGTGAGATAACCGGTATCGTCAACGGCATCTACAATCGACGTGGCGATTGCGCGGTCGGTATCGGAGAACGGGGTGAGTTCCACCTGCCACATCAGGTAATCCTGTAGGGTCTGCGTGGTTTCACCCTGGTAAACGGGGAGCTCATCGTCAATGTAGTCGCCGCTGGTGCCCGACGGCGTACCGGCGGTGTAGATTTCATCCCAGCTGGCGTCAAGCGGCAACTCTTCCGGCATCTCTTTTTGTTCGAGAGCGTCGGCGGTATCCAGCGTTTCGCTGTCCTGAGTTTCGCGGGTATCAACTTCGTCGTGAAGATCGGTTTGTTCCAGCAACGGATTGCTTTCCAGCGCTTGCTGGAGTTCCTGCTGCAGTTCCAGCGTGGACAACTGCAACAGACGAATCGCCTGTTGTAGCTGCGGCGTCATCGCCAGTTGTTGGCTCAGCCTGAGTTGCAAACCTTGCTTCATGTTCAGAGTCGTTTTCTCCCGCTATGACGTCGCAAACTTCTACCCTATCAGAGTCTGAAGTCTTCCCCAAGGTATACGCGCTTCACGTGTTCGTCCTGCAGGATTTCTGTCGGCGTGCCGTGCGCGATCAGGTGTCCCTGGCTCACGATATAGGCGCGTTCACACACGGCCAGCGTTTCGCGGACGTTATGGTCGGTAATCAACACGCCGAGACCGCTGTCACGCAGATGCTCAATAATGCGTTTGATATCGATAACGGAGATGGGGTCAACGCCGGCAAAGGGTTCATCCAGCAGGATAAATTTCGGGTTGGCGGCGAGGGCACGGGCGATTTCCACACGGCGACGTTCCCCGCCGGAGAGTGACTGACCCATGTTGTCGCGCAGATGCTCAATGTGGAACTCTTCCATCAGCTCGTTAGCGCGGTCTTCACGCTGTTCGCTGGTGAGATCGTCACGAATTTGTAGTACGGCCATCAGGTTATCGTACACGCTCAGGCGGCGAAAAATCGACGCTTCCTGCGGCAGATAGCCAATTCCGCGGCGCGCGCGGGCGTGCAACGGCAGCAGACTGATGTCTTCATCATCAATAATGATGTTACCGGCATCGCGCGGCACAATGCCGACGACCATGTAGAAGGTGGTGGTTTTACCCGCACCGTTCGGCCCAAGCAGACCGACAATCTCGCCCGAGTTGACGGTCAGGCTGACATCTTCCACGACGCGGCGGCCCTTGTAGGCCTTCGCCAGATTCTTTGCAGTTAATGTTGCCATAACGAATTAGTTACTCTTTTTCTGAGCCGGAGCCTGGTTTTTGTTTTTGTCCTGCAACTGCGACGGAACCAGAACGGTGGTCACACGCTTGCCTTTCTCACTGAAGGCCTGCATTTTCTGCTCTTTCACCAGATAGGTAATTTTGTCACCGGTGATGTTGCTGTCGAGCTGTTCCAGATACGCATTGCCGGTGAGCACGACAAAATCTTTCGCCAGTTCATAATGCATTTTCGACGCATGGCCTTTTACCGGCTTACCGTTGTCCTGCATTTGATAGAACGTGGCCGGGTTGCCGAAGCCATCAATGACCTCTTTACCCTCTTCACCGCCAGGGCGGGTAACGACCACTTTATCGGCGTTAATTTTGATAGTGCCCTGGGTCACAATGACATTACCGGTGAAGGTCACGACGTTGCCCTGCATATCCAGAGACTGCTGGTCCGATTCGATGTGGATCGGCTGTTCGGTATCGCCCGTGACGGCGAACGCCGGAATGCTGGCGGCCAGAAGTGAGCTGGCAAGCACAAGATTAAGGCTGAGTTTGTTTGTTTTGAATTTCATAGGAGGTTCTAACCTTTTCAATCAGCTCGGCGTTCTTGTTGCGTAAGTTGCCGCGCATTTTCAGTCCGCTGGAGTTAAATGTTGTTCCGTATAACGTGACGAGGTCTTCAGAGGTAACATCCTGCGTCACCAGATTGATCTGCGCGTTATCGGTGGTAATTCTGCGAAGTTGAGCGTCAGGCACCAGCGCGTTGACTTCAACGTGACCATAAAGATACAGCATTCGATCCTCGGTTAGCTTGGCTTTATCAGCCTTGATTGACCACGTCGGGATCTTGTCCTTATCAAACGTCGTTAATACGGGTTGTGTGAACCACGAAACGGCCTGATCGGAATAATATTCAACATGTTGGGCGATCAAACGATAGCTCAGCGCACCTTCCGGACTGTAGACAACGGTATCCGTATGCTCGCTCTTATAGGTCGGATCGCTCGTATTCACCACCACCTGCGCCGTGTCGTCTTTATCGGCCAGGTTAATCCCAATCAGCACCAGCACGGCCAATGACAGTAGAATGATAACCCAACGTCTGGCTTTACTCATATCGATTGCCCTTTGGCCTCATCAAGCTTACCCTGCGCCAGTAATAATAAATCACAGACTTCTCGTACCGCGCCGCGTCCGCCCGCGATTTTCGTGACATAATCCGCGCGCGGAAGCAGTAACGGATGCGCATCCGCAACGGCAATGCTCAGGCCAATTTTTTCCATCACCGGCCAGTCAATCAGATCGTCACCGACGTAGGCCACATTTTCCGGCGCAATCGCCAGTTTTGCCAACAGATCGTGAAAGGCGACCAGCTTGTCCGACTGCCCCTGATACAGGTGCGTGATCCCCAGTGTGGCACACCGATCTTCTACTAGTTTAGCCTTTCGTCCGGTAATGATGGCGACGTCGATATCAGACGTCAGCGCACAACGGATCCCGTAACCGTCACGGACGTTGAAAGCCTTCAGCTCTTCACCGTTGTTGCCCATATAAATCAGGCCATCCGACAGCACGCCATCGACATCAAGAATCAGCAGACGGATATTCTCTGCTTTGGCGATGACGTCTGCGCTGACGGGTCCATAACAGGTCGCAAGCGACGCACCTGCTTTGCTCATTTCATTTTATCCTTGAATTTCTACACAACGCCTGCACGCAGGAGATCATGCATATGTAACACACCGAGTAACTGGTCGCCATCGGCAACCATTACGGAGGTGATATGACGAGACTGCATTAAGTTCAGGGCATCGACCGCCAGTATTCCTGGACGCACGCGAATGCCCCCTGGCGTCATCACGTCGGCGATACCGAGCTGGCGCACATCAACGCCCATATCAAAGACGCGACGTAAATCACCGTCGGTGAAGATACCGTCGATCTTCATCGCATCATCGCAAATCACGGTCATCCCGAGGTTCTTGCGGGTTATCTCCAGCAGCGCATCGCGCAGGCTGGCTTCTTTGGTGACATGCGGGATTTCATCACCCGTATGCATAATATCGTTCACGCGCAACAGCAGTTTACGCCCTAGCGCACCGCCCGGATGCGACAGAGCAAAATCCTCAGCGGTAAAGCCGCGCGCCTTTAATAACGCCACCGCCAGCGCATCGCCCATCACTAATGTAGCGGTGGTGCTGCTTGTCGGGGCCAGTCCAAGCGGACAGGCTTCTTGCGGTACTTTAACACACAGATGGACATCCGCAGCACGCGCCATGCTGCTTTCTGGTCGCCCGGTGATGCAGATAAGCTGAACCTGCAGTCGCTTAAGAACTGGAATCAGGGCCGCGATCTCGCTGGATTCCCCGGAGTTGGAGATGGCAATCACTACATCCTGCGAGGTCACCATTCCCAGATCGCCGTGGGCGGCTTCGCCCGGATGAACGAAGAAGGAAGAGGTTCCGGTGCTGGCAAAGGTCGCGGCCATTTTGCGGCCAATATGCCCCGATTTCCCCATGCCCATCACCACCACTTTGCCGGTGCAGTTGAACATTTTCTCACAGGCGAGAGTGAAATCCTGGTTGATGTACTGATCGAGCTCCGCCAGGCCTTCACGTTCAATCGCCAGAACTTCTTTGCCGGCTTGCTGAAAGTCAAAACCCGGTTGTAACGCTAAGTGCGACATATGTCTGTTTCCAGTTATCCAACGAGAAGTGGCGATAGCCAATACAGCATCGCCAGCCATACGATAAAACCGCCGGTCAGCAGCACACCCGCGCCGCGACCGGACTGGCGGGGACGCCGCCAGCAAAGTAATGCAAAGACGATGCTCACCAGCAGCATCACGCTGTAGTCACGGCTGAACGCCAGCGGATTGACGTCACCCGGCGTAATCAGAGCAGGAAGGCCGAGAACAATGGTGAGGTTAAAAATGTTCGCGCCGATGATATTGCCCACCGCGATATCGTTCTCACCTTTGCGCACGCCCGCGATAGCGGTTGCCAGTTCAGGCAGGCTGGTGCCAATTGCGATCACCGTCAGGCCAATCGTCAGTTCGCTCATCGCGAAGAAATTGGCAATCACAGTGGCGTTATCCACCACCATTCGGGTCGCCATCGGCATGATAATCAGCGCAATGCCCAGCCATAAAAACGCCACCGGTAATCCGCCTTCACGCGGCAACTCGGCAACCTGTTCGCGGGTGAGGCTGTCATTGCCCTGACGCTCAGCGAGACGGGCGATTTTAACAATGAACAGCAGCCATAACACGGCTAACAGTAAAAGAAAGATACCATCGCTGCGGCTGAGTTGTCCGTCATACAGTACGGATCCGGCCACCACGCTAACCAGCAACATTAGCGGTAATTCGCGACGCAGAACATCGGAATGCACGGTAAAAGGGTGGATCAGCGCGGCAAGCCCGAGGATCAACAAAATGTTAGTAATGTTAGAGCCGAGCGCGGTGCCGACGGCTAAATCTAACTGCCCGTGCAGAGAGGCGGCGACAGAAACAATAATTTCAGGCAGAGATGTGCCTATACTGACTACCGTCATACCGATAATCAGCGGCGGGATCCCAAAGGTTCGACATAAGATTGACGCGGCAAAAACCAGGCGGTCGGCGCCGTAGACGACCAATAATAAACCAATAATTAACAGCGCCGTTGCTAAAAGCATCTAAAGTCCTTTCTTCAGGTATACTCGCCGGTCCACCGGGATCGTCTGGAAACCGTAACGAAGTCTTAATTTTGACTTTATGCAGCTAAAAAGTAAAACAAATGCCAGCTTTAGCTAACCAGCACGGGTAATATTCTGTAAATATGTTGGGTTCATGGCTGAATTCCACGCCATGCTGAGATCAACAAGCAACACGAAGGATGAATCAATGGGGCAGTCTGTGGCGAATTTAGTCGATATGCGCGATGTCAGCTTTACGCGCGGCGACCGCTGCATTTTCGATAACATCTCTCTGACCGTACCGCGTGGCAAGGTAACCGCGATCATGGGGCCATCGGGCATCGGTAAAACGACGCTCTTGCGTCTGATCGGCGGACAAATTGTGCCAGACAAGGGGGAGATCTTGTTTGATGGCGAGAACATTCCTGAGATGTCTCGCTCGCGCCTCTACACGGTACGCAAACGGATGAGTATGCTGTTTCAGTCCGGGGCGCTGTTCACCGACATGAACGTGTTTGATAACGTGGCCTATCCGCTACGCGAACATACCACGCTTCCCCCGCCGTTACTGAAGAGCACGGTGATGATGAAACTGGAAGCTGTCGGTCTGCGCGGCGCGGCAAAACTGATGCCCTCTGAACTGTCCGGTGGGATGGCGCGCCGGGCGGCGTTAGCACGCGCCATTGCGCTGGAGCCGGATCTCATCATGTTTGATGAACCGTTTGTCGGACAGGATCCGATCACCATGGGCGTGCTGGTCAAACTGATTTCTGAATTAAACAATGCGCTGGGCGTGACCTGCGTCGTGGTCTCTCACGATGTGCCGGAAGTCCTGAGCATTGCCGATCACGCCTATATTATGGCGGACAAAAAGATTGTGGCCCACGGCAGCGCGCAGGCGTTGCAAGAGAATGACGACCCGCGTGTGCGTCAGTTCCTGGATGGCATTGCAGACGGGCCGGTCCCGTTCCGCTATCCTGCGGGCGATTATCACTCTGATTTACTCGGAACAGGGAGTTAAGCCACTCATGCTGTTAAATGCACTGGCGACGCTGGGACACAAGGGGATTAAAACTCTCAGAACGTTCGGGCGCGCCGGGTTAATGTTGTTCAATGCGCTGGTCGGCAAACCGGAATTTCGTAAGCACGCGCCGTTGCTGGTGCGCCAGCTTTATAATGTGGGCGTCCTGTCGATGCTGATCATTATTGTTTCTGGCGTGTTTATCGGCATGGTGCTGGGGCTGCAGGGCTATCTGGTACTTACCACCTATAGCGCGGAAACCAGTCTGGGGATGTTAGTGGCACTGTCGCTGCTGCGTGAACTCGGTCCGGTTGTCGCCGCGTTGTTATTTGCGGGGCGTGCGGGCTCTGCACTCACCGCTGAAATTGGCCTGATGCGCGCGACCGAGCAGCTTTCCAGTATGGAAATGATGGCTGTCGATCCCCTGCGCCGGGTGATCTCTCCGCGATTCTGGGCGGGCGTGATTTCGCTGCCGATGTTGACGATTTTGTTTGTGGCCGTCGGGATCTGGGGCGGTTCTCTGGTCGGCGTAAGCTGGAAGGGGATTGATGCTGGCTTCTTCTGGTCTGCGATGCAGAGTGCCGTCGACTGGCGTCTGGATCTGGTCAACTGTTTGATTAAAAGCGTGGTGTTCGCCATTACGGTAACCTGGATTGCATTATTCAATGGGTATGATGCGATTCCGACCTCGGCGGGAATCAGCCGGGCAACCACACGCACCGTTGTGCACTCGTCGCTGGCCGTTCTGGGTCTGGACTTTGTACTGACCGCATTGATGTTTGGGAATTGAGTTCATGCAAACGAAAAAAAATGAAATTTGGGTGGGGATCTTCTTATTAGCCGCATTGCTGGCCGCACTGTTTATCTGCCTGAAGGCGGCTAATGTGACCTCTATGCGCACAGAACCGACCTACACGATTTACGCGACATTCGATAATATCGGCGGCCTGAAAGTGCGCTCGCCGGTGCGTATCGGTGGTGTGGTGGTGGGGCGCGTGGCGGATATCTCTCTGGATCCGAAGACCTATTTACCGCGCGTGACGCTGGACATCGAAGAGCGCTATAACCACATCCCTGATACCAGTTCGCTGAGCATCCGGACGTCCGGTCTGCTGGGGGAACAGTATCTGGCGCTGAACGTCGGTTTTGAAGATCCTGAGCTGGGAACGTCTATCCTCAAAGATGGCGGCACAATCCAGGACACCAAATCCGCGATGGTGCTGGAAGATATGATTGGTCAGTTCCTTTACAACAGCAACAGTAAAGGCGATGACAATAAGAATTCTGGCGATGCGTCGGCGCCGACCGAAGGCCATAATGAAGCCACTGGGCCTGCGGGCACAACGAATTAATCTCAGGAGAATCGAATTATGCTTAAGCGTTTAATGATGGTGGCTCTGCTGGTGATTGCACCGCTGAGCACCGCCATTGCAGCCGATCAGACCAACCCTTACAAGTTGATGAATGAAGCGGCGCAGAAAACCTTCGACCGCCTGAAAAACGAACAGCCGAAAATCCGTTCTAATCCGGACTATCTGCGTGACGTGGTTGACCAGGAACTGCTGCCGTATGTGCAGGTGAAATATGCTGGCGCGCTGGTGTTGGGGCGTTACTACAAAGAAGCCACTCCGGCTCAGCGTGAAGCCTACTTCGCCGCGTTTCGTGAATACCTGAAACAGGCCTACGGCCAGGCGCTGGCGATGTATCACGGTCAGACGTATCAGATTGCTCCGGAACAACCGTTGGGTGATGCGAGCATCGTTCCGATCCGTGTAACCATCCTCGATCCCAACGGCCGTCCTCCGGTGCGTCTGGACTTCCAGTGGCGTAAAAACACTCAGACGGGTCACTGGCAGGCCTATGACATGATCGCCGAAGGCGTCAGCATGATCACTACCAAACAGAACGAGTGGAGCGATCTGCTGCGTACTAAAGGGATCGATGGACTGACGGCGCAACTGAAATCTATCGCGCAGCAAAAAATCACGCTGGAAGAGAAGAAGTAATGACTCAGTCACTCAACTGGACGCGTGACGGTGACAAGCTGGCGCTGGTGGGAGAACTGGACCAGGATGTGCTTAATCCTTTGTGGGATGCGCGCATTGAAGCAATGACCGGTGTCACCTGCATCGACCTCAGTCAGGTTTCCCGAGTGGATACGGGGGGACTGGCGCTGCTGGTCCATCTCATCAGTCTGGCGAAACAGCAGGGCAACAACGTGTCGTTGTCGGGGGTGAATGACAAAGTCTTTACCCTGGCGGAACTCTATAATCTGCCTGCTGACGTGCTTCCGCGTCAGTAATATCAGTACGTTATTATCTACAGCCTCGCTGGATTGACCCGCGAGGCTTTTTGCTTATTTATGACAGCGCAACTTTGCTCTAAGATGTTGGGCTGTATTCACAATCTGACGAATGAAGAGCCCATGGAAAATAATGAAATTCAGAGCGTGCTGATGAACGCACTCTCCCTCCAGGAAGTCCACGTCTCTGGCGATGGCAGTCACTTTCAGGTTATTGCCGTGGGTGAGATGTTTGACGGCATGAGCCGGGTGAAGAAGCAGCAGTCGGTCTATGCGCCGCTGATGGAGTACATTGCGGACAATCGCATTCATGCCCTGTCGATCAAAGCGTATACCCCCGCAGAATGGGCGCGCGATCGCAAACTTAACGGTTTTTGAGTTACGGGTGTCACACCGGTAACGACGATGAATTTTAACTGAGAACAACATCATGGATAAATTTCGTGTACAAGGGCCAACCCGGCTCGAGGGCGAAGTCACAATTTCTGGCGCGAAAAACGCCGCTCTGCCGATCCTTTTTGCGGCGTTGCTGGCGGAAGAGCCGGTAGAGATCCAGAACGTCCCGAAACTGAAGGACGTTGATACCTCGATGAAACTGCTAAGTCAGCTTGGCGCCAAAGTGGAACGCAATGGCTCCGTGCACATCGATGCCCGCGACGTTAATGTTTTCTGCGCACCGTATGACCTGGTAAAAACCATGCGCGCATCAATTTGGGCGCTGGGACCGTTGGTGGCCCGTTTTGGTCAGGGCCAGGTTTCTCTGCCTGGCGGTTGCACGATCGGCGCACGTCCGGTTGACCTGCATATCACCGGTCTGGAGCAACTGGGCGCCACGATCACGCTGGAAGAAGGCTATGTGAAAGCCTCCGTGGATGGCCGTCTAAAAGGCGCGCATATCGTCATGGATAAAGTCAGCGTTGGCGCAACGGTCACCATCATGTGTGCCGCCACGCTGGCGGAAGGCACCACCATCATTGAAAACGCCGCACGTGAACCAGAAATTGTCGACACGGCCAACTTCCTGATTGCGCTGGGAGCGAAAATTTCCGGCCAGGGTACCGATCGTATCACCATCGAAGGCGTAGAACGTCTGGGCGGTGGTGTCTATCGCGTATTGCCGGACCGTATCGAAACCGGGACTTTCCTGGTCGCAGCGGCAATTTCTCGCGGCAAAATCCTCTGTCGTAACGCGCAGCCGGATACGCTGGACGCGGTACTGGCGAAACTGCGCGATGCCGGCGCGGATATCGACGTGGGTGAAGACTGGATTAGCCTCGACATGCACGGTAAACGTCCGAAAGCTGTCAACGTGCGCACTGCACCGCACCCGGCATTCCCGACGGACATGCAGGCCCAGTTCACGCTGCTGAACCTGGTAGCGGAAGGGACCGGATTCATCACGGAAACCGTGTTTGAAAACCGCTTTATGCACGTGCCTGAGCTGAGCCGTATGGGCGCTCATGCAGAAATCGAAAGCAATACCGTGATTTGTCACGGTGTGGATAAGCTCTCCGGTGCGCAGGTGATGGCGACGGATCTGCGTGCGTCGGCTAGTCTGGTGCTTGCGGGATGTATTGCAGAAGGGACGACGGTCGTGGATCGTATTTATCATATCGATCGCGGATACGAACGTATCGAAGATAAACTGCGCGCCCTGGGTGCCAATATCGAGCGCGTGAAAGCCGAATAAGCGTCAATGAAATCAGTAGCCCCGTTGCCAATGGCTGGGGCTACTGCTTTGTGCCTTACTCTACATCCTGCTTGTCACGACGTGTCGCCCGCATCATGCGCGTTCTGTCGATAAACGCATGAGTTTTTGCGTCATGGTATCGTGAAGGCCAGATCACCCAGGGATCCGTTCCGAGCGCTTTCGCAATGATCAGCTCGCCTTTCGGCCATGGTCGGGTTAAGGCGTTTGCCAGCGTGGAGGAACTTAATCCGTTTCTGCGTGACTCGGCAGCCATTGATGTCCCTCTTTTACGTAATCCAGCAATGATATCTGCCGGATGCCAGTCAATGAGTTTGCTCTCCATTTATCCCCTCGTTTATGGTCATTCATCGTTGATTTGCACCATCAATTTGCAGAAGACACTATACTCCCAGAGAATTGTTGTTCTAATATGTTCAAGTAAAGAGTTTGAATATTCAGAATTTATTAAGAGTTATTGCTTTGCTTGCAGCGGAATAGGGATATTCGGTGGGTTTTATTAGATCTTTTATGAATCATCCCGCGCAGAGTGGCGGGATGATTCCATCGTTATTAGCGATCGCGCTGGACGGCGATATGCGCCAGGCCGATCAACGCTTCGCGCCATTGGGAATCCGGCAGCACCTGCAGCGCGGCGATGGCTTTGTCAGCCTCTTCTTCCGCACGCTGACGTGTCCATTCCAGTGAGCCGCAGGCGTTCATCGCTTCCAGCACGGGCTCCAGAAGATGTCGGCCATTGCCTTGCTCGATCGCATGGCGAATCATTTGTGCCTGCTCTGGCGTACCGTTACGCATCGCATGCAGCAGCGGTAACGTCGGTTTGCCTTCGTTCAGGTCATCACCGACATTTTTACCGAGCTGTTCGCCGTCGGCGTTATAGTCCAGCAGATCGTCAATCAACTGGAATGCAGTGCCCAGATAGCGACCATAGTCCTGCAGTCCTTTTTCCTCGGCGTCACTACAGCCCGCGAGGAGACCGGAACACTGCGCCGCCGCTTCAAACAGACGCGCTGTTTTACTGTAGATCACCCGCATATAGCTGTCTTCCGTAATATCCGGGTCGTTAACGTTCATTAACTGCAGGACTTCACCTTCAGCAATGACGTTTACGGCTTCAGACATCACCTCCAGCACTTTCAGCGAGCCGAGGCTGGTCATCATCTGGAAAGCTCGGGTATAGATAAAATCGCCAACCAGCACGCTGGCGGCATTACCAAACGCGGCGTTCGCAGTGGCTTTACCCCGGCGCATATCGGATTCATCCACCACATCGTCATGAAGCAGGGTGGCGGTGTGGATAAATTCGATCAATGCCGCGATCGTGACATGGGCATTTCCCTGATAGCCAACGGCGCGCGCCGCGAGGACGGCAATCATCGGGCGAATGCGTTTACCGCCACCGCTCACAATGTAATAGCCTAACTGATTGATCAGTTGGACGTCGGAATTAAGCTGTTCAAGGATTGTCGCATTGACACCCGCCATATCTTGCGCGGTTAACTCGTTGATTTTTTCTAAATTCATCGCAAAAGCCGGGCTTTTCGCCCCGTTTACCTCATCATGCGGCAAGGTAACTTAGGGTTTAGGGTTAGAAATATATGCTGATTGTACTGAAAAAACGCCGCAGATAAACGTTACCGTACACGTTGTGTTTTTTTTCTTCATGTATTGACTGTAGCACTTGTCAAAGGCTCACGTTTTGCGTAATATTCGCGCCCTATTGTGAATATTTATAGCGCACTCTGAATCATTGAAAAGGTGTGCGCGGAAGCGGAGTTTTTTATGTACGCGGTTTTCCAAAGTGGTGGTAAACAACACCGAGTAAGCGAAGGTCAGACCGTTCGCCTGGAAAAGCTGGACATCGCAACTGGCGAATCTGTTGAATTCGCTGAAGTTCTGATGATCGCAAACGGTGAAGAAGTCAAAATCGGCGTTCCTTTCGTTGATGGCGGCGTTATCAAAGCTGAAGTTGTTGCTCACGGTCGTGGCGAGAAAGTTAAAATCGTTAAGTTTCGTCGTCGTAAACACTATCGTAAGCAGCAGGGCCATCGTCAGTGGTTCACTGATGTGAAAATTACTGGCATCAGCGCCTAAGACCTGAGGAGAGATTTAAATGGCACATAAAAAGGCTGGCGGCTCAACTCGTAACGGTCGCGATTCAGAAGCTAAACGCCTGGGCGTTAAGCGTTTCGGTGGCGAATCCGTTCTGGCGGGTAGCATCATCGTTCGTCAACGTGGTACCAAGTTCCACGCTGGCACTAACGTAGGTTGCGGTCGTGACCACACTCTGTTTGCTAAAGCAGACGGTAAAGTGAAATTTGAAGTTAAAGGCCCGAACAACCGTAAATACATCAGCATCGTTGCTGAGTAAGTTTTTCGTGGTCCGGTAACGGATAAAAGCCCCGCACCCTGTTGCGGGGCTTTTTACATTCGACGACCGGTAAATATGCTCGTGAAACCGCTTTGCACCGGATAACGAGCCCTTGCAGGGAAACGGGCATGAAGCAGCAGGCTGGCATTGGTATTCTTTTGGCGCTCACAACGGCGGTATGTTGGGGGGCTTTGCCAATTGCTATGAAGCAGGTGCTGGAGGTGATGGAGCCTCCTACCATCGTTTTTTACCGTTTTTTAATCGCCAGTATTGGCCTCGGGGCGATTCTGGCCGCGAAGCGTAAGCTTCCGCCGCTGCGAATTTTTCGCAAAGCGCGCTGGCTGGTTCTGCTGGCAATTGCTACCGGTGGGCTCTTTGGCAACTTCATCCTGTTCAGCTCTTCCCTGCAGTATTTAAGCCCAACGGCTTCGCAGGTGATCGGCCAACTGTCGCCAGTGGGCATGATGGTCGCGAGCGTATTTATCCTTAAAGAGAAAATGCGCGGTACGCAGATTGTCGGCGCGATAATGCTGTTGTGCGGACTGGTGATGTTCTTCAACACCAGTCTGATCGAAATTTTTACCAGGCTGACCGATTACACCTGGGGCGTCATTTTTGGCGTCGGTGCGGCTACGGTCTGGGTAAGCTATGGTGTCGCACAAAAGGTGTTATTGCGGCGTCTGGCATCACCGCAGATTCTGTTTTTACTGTACACTTTATGTACGATAGCGCTATTGCCGCTGGCGAAGCCCGGTGTGATAGCCCAGCTCAGTGACTGGCAGCTTGCCTGTTTAATTTTCTGTGGGCTGAATACACTGGTAGGATATGGCGCCCTGGCGGAAGCGATGGCGCGTTGGCAGGCAGCGCAGGTGAGCGCATTAATCACGCTCACCCCGCTGTTTACGCTGTTATTTTCAGATCTTTTATCTATGGCCTGGCCCGATTTCTTCGCCAGACCGATGTTAAACCTTCTCGGTTATCTCGGTGCGTTTGTCGTGGTTGCGGGCGCGATGTACTCCGCCATTGGTCATCGTATTTGGGGCGGATTACGTAAGCATGAATCGGTGGTATCGCAGCCCCGCTCAGGCGAATGATTTACGGAGAGTAAAATGAAGTTTGTTGATGAAGCAACGATTCTGGTCGTTGCAGGCGATGGCGGCAATGGTTGCGTAAGCTTCCGCCGTGAGAAATACATCCCGAAAGGCGGCCCGGACGGCGGCGATGGCGGTGATGGTGGCGACGTCTGGATGGAAGCCGACGAAAACCTGAACACCCTGATCGATTACCGTTTTGAGAAATCTTTCCGCGCAGAACGAGGCCAGAATGGCGCCAGCCGTGACTGTACCGGTAAACGCGGGAAAGATGTCACGATTAAAGTGCCGGTAGGTACGCGTGTGATCGATCAGGGCACGGGCGAAACCATGGGCGACATGACTAAGCACGGTCAGCGTCTGATGGTCGCAAAAGGCGGCTGGCACGGTCTGGGTAACACCCGTTTCAAATCTTCCGTCAACCGTACGCCACGTCAGAAAACGATGGGGACGCCGGGTGACAAGCGTGATCTGCTGCTGGAGCTGATGCTGCTGGCGGATGTGGGCATGCTGGGGATGCCAAATGCCGGTAAATCGACTTTTATCCGTGCGGTCTCTGCGGCGAAGCCTAAAGTGGCGGATTATCCGTTTACCACGCTGGTGCCGAGCCTCGGTGTTGTCCGTATGGATAACGAGAAAAGCTTCGTGGTGGCGGACATTCCGGGGCTGATTGAAGGCGCTGCGGAAGGTGCCGGTCTGGGCATCCGCTTCCTGAAACACCTTGAGCGTTGCCGCGTACTACTGCATCTCATCGACATCGATCCTATCGACGGTTCCGATCCGGTTGAGAATGCGCGCATCATCATCGGCGAGCTGGAAAAATACAGTCAGGATCTGGCAGCTAAACCGCGCTGGTTAGTGTTCAACAAGATCGATTTGCTGGACAAAGCCGAAGCGGAAGAGAAAGCCAAAGCTATCGCCCAGGCGCTGGGCTGGGAAGATAAATACTATCTGATCTCTGCCGCCAGCCAACTGGGCGTGAAAGATCTCTGCTGGGATGTGATGACCTTTATTATCGAGAACCCGATTACTCAGGCGGAAGAAGCTAAGCAGCCAGAGAAAGTCGAGTTCATGTGGGATGATTATCATCGCCAGCAAATCGCTGAAGTGGAAGAAGAAGCGGAAGACGACTGGGATGACGACTGGGACGAAGACGACGAAGAAGGCGTCGAGTTCATCTATAAGCGTTAATCTCAGGAAAACCCCGGACATGTTGCCGGGGTTTTTGTTTTTGCGGACTCAGTTATTCTGATAGATATCTTTGTACAATCGGCTTTCAAAGCGAACCAGAGGAATGCGGCGGTTACGTTGATCGGCAGGTTCTACCGCATAACCCGACAGATATTGTACAAACGCCATCCGTTGCCCGCTGGCGGTGGTAATAAAGCCCGCCAGGTTGTACACCCCCTGCAATGATCCCGTTTTCGCTGAGACCTTACCATCGACACCCGCCTGATGCAGACCCGCACGGTACTGCAGAGAGCCGTCATAGCCCGCCAGCGGCAGCATTGAGATGAAATTCAGCTCGTTGTCATGCTGCGCGATGTATTGCAGAACCTGCATCATGGTGGCAGGGGCGATCAGGTTATGGCGCGACAGGCCGGAGCCATCGGCAATAATCGTGTTGCCAATATCGACTCCGGCTTGTTGACGCAGGATCTGCCGCACAGCATCGGAGCCCGCACGCCACGTTCCCGGTACATTAAACCGTGCGTGACCAATCATTCGGAAGACGGTGTCGGCAATCATGTTGTCCGACTTTTTCAGCATAATCTTAAGCAGATCGTGCAGCGGCGCAGACTGCTTACTGGCCACAATGGTGCCTGGCTCATTGACCTGTGTCTGGCGTAATAAGGTTCCGCTGTAGGTGATACCGGCCTGTTTGAGTTCATCTTTCAGGATCGCCCCGGCATAGCTGGCGCCGTCCTGAATGGCAAATGCCAGCGGCAGAGGGTCGGCACGCTGCGGCAGACACCCGGTCAATGTGAAGCGGTTTAAATCGCCCGGAACCACGTCCAGTTCACAATATTGCGCCTCCGCAGAGCCGCGCGGGAGGGTGCGAACCTGGCTGAACATGGTGACCGGGTAGTAAGACGCTACGCGAATATAGGCCAAATCGTTCGCTTTTTGCGCGCTGTAGAGCGAAATCGAGAAGCAGTTTCGATCGACAATGGCGGCCGCAGGCGGCGCGCTGAAGCACTGGGTCATGTCGTTCCAGGGCCATCCCGGTGCTTTATCGTGACTGGCAAAAACAGAGGTATCAATCAGGACGTTTCCGGTGATTTGCGTGACGCCTGCTTTTTTCAGGTTCGCCACCATATTCCGAATATCCTGCCTTTTTAGCGTCGGATCGGCACCAAATCGCGCCACTAAATCACCTTTGAGAACGCCCGCATCAACGCTGCCTTTGGTCTCCAGCGTGGTCGTAAAGCGGAAGTCAGGGCCAAGCTGAATTAAGGCCGCCAGCGCGGTAATCACTTTCTGCGTACTGGCAGGAAGTGCCATTTGCTGACTGTGATAATCAATTGCGGGAGTCGGGGCGCCGACCTTCTGGACCATGAGGGCAAGGTTAGCTCCGGCAGGGAGCTGGTTGATGTACTCGTCAACGTTCGCGGCCTGGACGCTGAACGCTACACTGGTGGTCAATCCGATGATAAATCTGGAAAATCGCATAATCTCGCGCTAACAACCTGGAAACAAGCCGACATACTACGGCGCAATGCCCTGGAAAGTAAACGATGACCCATAGGGAACTCCAGGGTAAAATGAGTATCAAATTAAGAATTGTAGCTGACCTGGACCTTGCGTCCGGGTCGGTATTTTTTTGCTTCTGGTCCGGGTATGACGCCATACCGGGGCAGGCTTAACAGCCGGGGCATAGCAATCGCCCCCTACAGGAATGTTCAAGAGGTATAACAAATGCAAGCGATTCCGATGACCTTACGTGGTGCAGAAAAATTACGCGAAGAGCTGGATTTTCTGAAATCTGTGCGCCGCCCTGAAATTATCGCCTCTATTGCCGAAGCGCGTGAGCATGGCGATCTGAAAGAGAATGCGGAATATCATGCGGCGCGTGAACAGCAGGGGTTCTGTGAAGGTCGTATCAAAGACATCGAAGCGAAGTTGTCGAATGCTCAGGTCATCGATGTCACCAAAATGCCGAATAACGGTCGCGTTGTCTTTGGCGCGACGGTCACCGTTCTGAACCTTGATAATGACGAAGAGCAGACCTGGCGTATCGTGGGCGATGACGAAGCGGACTTCAAACAGAACCTGATTTCCGTCAATTCGCCGATTGCACGCGGCCTGATTGGCAAAGAACAGGATGACGTCGTGGTGATCAAAACGCCAGGCGGCGAAGTCGAATATGAAATCACTAAGGTAGAATACCTGTAAGTGCTCAAGATGTTGATGTATTGTAAAGAAAGGAAAAAGGCCGCATAGCGGCCTTTTATCAACGAAGAGAGCGTGGCATTTTGCTCTCCTGCTTGCGGGAAATCCCTCGTTTTACACAGGTTTTGTGTTCGACTTTAGGATATTCTTAGCGTGGCAGCGAGATTTTGCGTTCTTTACTCGGGCGATAAAGCACCAGCATTTTACCGATGACCTGTACATTACAGGCGCCGGTTTCGCGCACGATAGCGTCCACGATCAAGGTTTTTGTTTCGCGATCTTCAGACGCGACTTTCACCTTGATGAGTTCATGGTGCTCTAACGCTTGTTCAATCTCGGCCAGTACCCCTTCGGTCAAACCATTATTGCCAAGCATAACGACCGGCTTGAGCGGATGTGCCAGACCTTTCAGGTGCTGTTTTTGTTTAGTACTCAGATTCATCGTATATTTTTGCTTACGTTGGGATTGAAAACGGGTCATTCTACCGCCATCTCCCATATATCGCCAAATAGTGCGTGGAAATTTACGCCGTATGGCAACGATGTTCTGCCCCGATGGGAAAGTTAAATGACAGGTAAGAAGCGTTCTGCCAGCTCGAGTCGCTGGCTTCAGGAACACTTTAGCGATAAATATGTTCAAGAGGCACAGAAAAAGGGGTTGCGTTCCCGTGCCTGGTTTAAACTTGATGAAATACAGCAAAGTGACAAACTTTTTAAGCCGGGGATGACGGTAGTCGATCTCGGTGCTGCGCCAGGAGGCTGGTCACAGTATGTGGTCTCGCAGATTGGCGGCAAAGGCCGTATCATCGCTTGTGATCTTTTACCTATGGATCCTATCGTTGGTGTGGACTTTCTTCAGGGCGACTTTCGTGATGAACTTGTCATGAAAGCGCTGCTGGAACGCGTGGGTGACAGTAAAGTCCAGGTTGTCATGTCAGATATGGCACCAAACATGAGCGGAACACCAGCGGTGGATATCCCCCGTGCCATGTATCTGGTGGAACTGGCGTTAGAAATGTGTCGTGATGTGCTAGCGCCGGGTGGCAGTTTTGTAGTGAAGGTGTTCCAGGGCGAAGGTTTCGATGAGTACCTAAGGGAAATTCGCTCCCTGTTTACGAAGGTGAAAGTTCGTAAACCGGACTCTTCTCGCGCACGTTCGCGTGAAGTGTATATTGTAGCGACCGGGCGTAAACCATAACTGGTCGATTTCAGACGAAAGTTTGAAAGACGCTGGATATAGAGTATCCTGACGCTGTTTTTAACACAGTTGTAATAAGAGGTTAATCCCTTGAGTGACATGGCGAAAAACCTAATACTCTGGCTGGTCATTGCCGTTGTGCTGATGTCAGTATTCCAGAGCTTTGGGCCCAGCGAGTCTAATGGCCGTAAGGTGGATTACTCTACCTTCCTGCAAGAGGTCAACAACGACCAGGTTCGTGAAGCACGTATCAACGGACGTGAGATCAACGTTACCAAGAAAGATAGTAACCGTTACACGACCTACATTCCGGTAAGCGATCCGAAGCTGCTTGATAACCTGCTGACTAAGAACGTCAAGGTTGTGGGTGAACCACCAGAAGAACCGAGCCTGTTGGCTTCCATCTTCATTTCCTGGTTCCCAATGCTGCTGTTGATCGGCGTCTGGATCTTCTTTATGCGTCAGATGCAGGGCGGCGGTGGCAAAGGTGCCATGTCGTTCGGTAAGAGCAAAGCGCGCATGCTGACGGAAGATCAGATCAAAACCACGTTTGCCGACGTCGCAGGTTGTGACGAAGCGAAAGAAGAGGTAGCGGAACTGGTTGAATACCTGCGCGAGCCGAGCCGCTTCCAGAAACTGGGCGGTAAAATCCCGAAAGGCGTCCTGATGGTCGGTCCTCCGGGTACCGGTAAAACCTTGCTGGCGAAAGCCATTGCAGGTGAAGCGAAGGTTCCATTCTTTACGATTTCAGGTTCTGACTTCGTGGAAATGTTCGTCGGTGTTGGTGCATCTCGTGTGCGTGACATGTTCGAACAGGCCAAGAAAGCAGCACCGTGCATTATCTTCATCGATGAAATCGATGCCGTAGGTCGCCAGCGTGGCGCAGGTCTGGGTGGCGGTCACGATGAACGTGAACAGACTCTGAACCAGATGCTGGTTGAGATGGATGGTTTCGAAGGTAACGAAGGCATCATCGTTATTGCAGCCACTAACCGGCCGGACGTTCTTGACCCAGCACTGCTGCGTCCTGGCCGTTTCGACCGTCAGGTTGTGGTCGGCTTGCCGGATGTGCGTGGTCGTGAACAAATCCTGAAAGTACATATGCGTCGCGTACCGCTGGCGCCGGATATCGACGCGGCAATCATTGCCCGTGGTACGCCGGGCTTCTCCGGTGCGGACCTGGCGAACCTGGTGAACGAAGCGGCGCTGTTTGCTGCTCGTGGCAACAAGCGCGTCGTGTCGATGGTTGAGTTCGAGAAAGCGAAAGACAAAATCATGATGGGTGCGGAACGTCGCTCCATGGTGATGACGGAAGCGCAGAAAGAATCAACCGCGTACCACGAAGCAGGCCATGCGATTATCGGTCGCCTGGTACCGGAACACGATCCGGTGCATAAAGTGACGATTATCCCGCGCGGTCGTGCGCTGGGTGTGACCTTCTTCCTGCCTGAAGGCGACGCGATCAGCGCCAGCCGCCAGAAGCTGGAAAGTCAGATCTCCACGCTGTACGGCGGTCGTCTGGCAGAAGAGATCATCTACGGTGTTGAACATGTTTCTACCGGTGCGTCGAACGACATTAAAGTGGCCACTAACCTGGCGCGTAACATGGTGACCCAGTGGGGCTTCTCCGACAAACTCGGTCCGCTGTTGTATGCGGAAGAAGAGGGCGAAGTATTCCTCGGTCGTAGCGTTGCAAAAGCGAAACATATGTCCGATGAAACCGCGCGTATCATCGACCAGGAAGTGAAAGCACTGATTGAGCGTAACTACAATCGTGCACGCCAGCTCCTGAATGACAACATGGACATCCTGCACGCCATGAAAGATGCGCTCATGAAATATGAGACCATCGATGCGCCGCAGATTGATGACCTGATGGCTCGCCGCGATGTTCGCCCGCCAGCTGGCTGGGAAGAACCGGGCTCTAACAATTCTGACAACAATGGCACGCCTCGTGCGCCGCGCCCGGTTGATGAACCGCGCACGCCGAACCCAGGTAATACCATGTCAGAGCAGTTAGGCGACAAATAAGTTACCGTTGTTGATGACTGCGTTTAATTGAAAACCCTGGGGCTTGCTCCGGGGTTTTTTCTTATCAATTTATACCAGGGATAACACCATGAAACTCTATGCCCAGGGCACTTCACTGGATCTCAGCCATCCTCATGTGATGGGGATCCTTAACGTCACGCCAGACTCTTTCTCGGATGGTGGAACGCACAACACGCTGATTGAGGCAGTGAAACATGCCAATCTGATGATTAATGCCGGGGCGACTATCATTGATGTCGGCGGTGAGTCTACGCGCCCCGGTGCGGCGGATGTGAGTGTGGAAGAGGAACTGGCGCGTGTTATCCCGGTGGTTGAGGCGATTGCCCAACGTTTTGAAGTCTGGATTTCTGTTGATACCTCAAAGCCTGAAGTGATCCGCGAATCGGCAAGAGTCGGTGCTCACATCATTAACGATATTCGCTCGCTCTCTGAACCCGGCGCGCTGGAGGCGGCGGCAGAAACCGGTTTACCGGTTTGTCTGATGCATATGCAGGGACAGCCGAAGACCATGCAGGAAGCGCCCAAATATGAGGACGTGTTTGCGGAGGTAAATCGCTACTTTATTGAGCAAATAGCACGTTGTGAAAGGGCAGGCATCGCAAAAGAGAAATTGTTGCTCGACCCGGGATTCGGTTTCGGTAAAAATCTCTCCCATAACTATACATTACTGGCGCGACTGGCTGAATTTCACCATTTTAACCTGCCGCTGCTGGTGGGAATGTCACGTAAATCGATGGTGGGCCAACTGCTCAATGTGGGCCCATCAGAGCGTCTGAGCGGTAGCCTTGCCTGTGCGGTCATTGCTGCTATGCAGGGGGCGCAGATCATTCGTGTCCATGACGTCAAAGAAACCGTAGAAGCGATGCGTGTGGTGGAAGCCACATTGTCCGCAAAGGAAAACAAACGCTATGAGTAACCGTAAATATTTTGGCACTGATGGGATCCGGGGCCGTGTGGGCGATGCGCCGATTACGCCTGATTTTGTACTGAAGTTGGGCTGGGCGGCCGGTAAAGTCCTGGCGCGCCACGGCTCGCGTAAAATCATCATCGGCAAAGATACCCGTATTTCCGGTTACATGCTGGAGTCAGCACTTGAAGCGGGTCTGGCGGCAGCAGGGTTGTCCGCCTCGTTTACGGGCCCAATGCCGACGCCTGCAGTTGCTTACCTGACGCGTACTTTCCGCGCCGAAGCCGGGATTGTGATCTCCGCATCGCATAACCCGTTCTATGACAACGGTATTAAATTCTTCTCCATCGACGGTACCAAACTACCCGACGCCGTCGAAGAAGCCATTGAAGCGGAGATGGAAAAAGAGATCACCTGTGTGGACTCCGCTGAGCTCGGTAAAGCCAGCCGCATCGTTGATGCAGCAGGGCGCTACATTGAATTTTGCAAAGGCACCTTTCCGAACGAGTTAAGCCTGAACGAACTTAAAATTGTGGTGGATTGCGCTAACGGGGCAACCTACCACATTGCGCCTAACGTGCTGCGTGAACTGGGTGCGAAAGTGATTACCATTGGCTGTGAGCCCAATGGCGTGAATATTAACGAAGAAGTCGGTGCCACCGATGTGCGTGCCTTGCAGGCCCGCGTGCTCGCGGAAAAAGCCGATCTGGGTATCGCGCTGGATGGCGACGGTGACCGCGTGATCATGGTTGACCATGAAGGCAATAAAGTCGATGGCGATCAGATCATGTATATCATCGCCCGTGAAGCCCTGCGTCAGGGACAACTGCGCGGTGGCGCGGTCGGGACGCTGATGAGCAATATGGGGCTGGAACTGGCGCTCAAGCAACTCGGCATTCCGTTTACCCGTGCGAAAGTCGGTGACCGCTACGTGCTGGAAAAAATGCAGGAAAAAGGCTGGCGTATCGGGGCGGAAAACTCTGGTCACGTCATTCTGCTGGATAAAACCACCACCGGTGACGGCATTGTTGCCGGTTTGCAGGTAGTAGCGGCGATGGTGCGTAACCACATGAGCCTTCACGATCTCTGCAGCGGCATGAAAATGTTCCCGCAGATCCTGGTAAATGTGCGTTACACCGCCGGTAGCGGCGATCCGCTGGAAAATGATACGGTGAAAGCCGTGACTGCGGACGTAGAATCTGCGCTGGGAAGTCGTGGACGTGTATTGCTGCGTAAATCGGGCACTGAGCCGTTAATCCGCGTGATGGTTGAAGGCGAAGATGAAGCCCAGGTGACCGAGTTTGCCCATCGCATTGCGGATGCGGTTAAAGCGGTGTAATACAGACTTAACTGCATAAAAAGGCGGCATTTGCTGCCTTTTTATTAAAGGGAAACCCGGCTTTTGCTGTTTTTTTCCGCAGTTGATACAATGCACTAAAATTGCCCTTGCGAAGGTCATTCGCTTTGGTTAGTATTCACACCCGCTTCAGTGGGAAACAGTAAAATATCCCGCTTTATTGGTTAGAAGCAATTGGTATGCGGCAACTCCGCAAGGAACAGGTTGATTATGTACGAAGCTCTTTTGGTAGTTTTCCTTATTGTGGCAATTGCCCTTGTGGGCTTGATCATGCTGCAGCAAGGTAAAGGCGCTGATATGGGAGCCTCCTTCGGAGCAGGCGCTTCCGCTACGCTGTTTGGTTCAAGTGGTTCTGGTAACTTCATGACCCGTATGACGGCTGTGCTGGCGACGTTGTTCTTTATCATCAGTCTGGTGCTGGGCAATATCAACAGCAACAAAACCAATAAAGGAAGTGAGTGGGAAAATCTGAGCGCGCCGGCGAAAACTGAACAGCCTCAGCCAACTGCTCCGGCTAAGCCGACCAGCGATATCCCACAGTAAGATTTCTGTGCCGAGGTGGTGGAATTGGTAGACACGCTACCTTGAGGTGGTAGTGCCCAATAGGGCTTACGGGTTCAAGTCCCGTCCTCGGTACCAATATTCAAGCAATGGACGTCAATAGACGTCCATTGTCGTATCTGAAGCCTGCGTAATGCTGATGTCCTTCCTCATTTTTACCCGCTCCTTTGATAACCCAGAATGCATCCACGGCGATCTTACTGCTGGCTGGCGCATCAGGATGCAGATAAAAAGAACCCGGGACTAGCCCGGGCAGATATTGTCGATTAGGTTGGAGTTATTTGATAACCGTACCCTGAAAAGTCAGTCAGGAGAACATCGATACGGCTTCTCTGTGCGGACTGAGACTGTTTCCAGAATACGGTCGCTTCAGTGCGTTATCATCGACTCAAAAATGGTACTTAATACCGATATTTGCCGAGGTATCACTGTAGCTCTTCGTTCCAACCTGATGTGCAAGGTTTGTCCAGAGAGTGAGGGTGTCCGTCACCTGACCCTCAAGACCCAGTTTCACTTCCCCGACATTGCGACTTCCTGCTTGTTCAACCCTGACGTTGTCCAGCGTGGCATTGACATTCCGGGTGTTGTGCAGCCAATTGACCTCACCGTAAACGGTAAACTGCTTACCCCTGGTTTGCGCATTCAGCGTGTCGTACGAAAGATTCAGACCAAGACGTGTTTGGGTGCCGGCGCTACCGTCAACTCGCGTACCGTTCACTTCCTGATGAGGATCGGCTTTAATGCCACTCCAGATGACCTGTGCCTGCGGGGTGATGAAAAGCGAGCCATTAGCGCTCTGGTGCAGCGGTTGACGATAGCCACTCTCCAGTGAACCGCTCAGACCACTGATGTTATAACTTTCGCTCGCCACTCCATCGCCATTCACCGATGCGCGAAACGCACTGTATTGCAACCAGCTATCGATATACAGGCCGTTGCGGGACTCTGAATTTTGATACCAGGTGGCGTAAGTGCCCACGCTGTAGCCATGGAGGCTATTTTTGGCGTCATAATGTGTTTTTGTGGATTGCGTATTCCCGCGGCTGTAGCCATAACCCGCCATGATGCCTACACCGAGTCTATCCTGTTCGCTGAATTGACCACTCCACAGTTCACCGCCTCCCTGAATGACATAGCTGTTTCCGCGCATCTGCAACTGACCGCTGCCGTCTTGTGATTTACTACGGAACGCCTGTTGCCGTAACCATATGCTGGAATCTTGTGCCCGACCTTCACGATCTTTCAGGGTATGGCTGAAAAGACGATTTGCCGCTGCCATGTTGGCGAGATAGGCCCCGGCTTCAGGGCGATAAATTTGCGGTTTCTGCTCGGTTTCCGCAGCGGGCGATGGAGGTGCAACTGGCGTGTCATTGCCCGGTATTTCTGGTGATTCTGGTTCTTCAGGATCGTTGACCGGTATTTCCGGTTCCACAGGGTCCTCTGGCTCTGGTTCTGGAGCCAGTGCAGAGCGCAAATACCAGTCACCCTCATCCTGATGCAGGAAATATTCGTATGCCCCGGCCAGAGCGCGATTTTCAAGCGTAAACAGGCCATCTGATTGCCCGCCCACGCTTATCACTTCTATACCATTTACCGTTGTGGTGCCGGACCCATGGAAATTGTTTACATACAGTCTGGTGGTTCCGGCAGTATCACCTGTCACGACCAGTTTGTCGGTTGCTGAGCTATCATCGCCCAGCGCAGTATTCATGATTAACGTACCGCCACCCAGATAATTTCCGACAGTAATGGTTTTGAAGACGCCGTTCTCCCCAGGTGGAGTAAATGCCACTGTGCCTGTATTCGTCAGGCTCGTAATATCGGAATCCCCTGTCACATTCCAGCGGCTGGTCTCATCCAGCGCCATACTGTACCCGCGAACAATACGACCGGTCATTGTTGATGAACCATTCAGGGCGATATTCAGCGCCGTGGCATTAGCAGAACGCGAAACCGCATCACCAAAAATGTGCGAATTGTCGTTGGCAGCGACGTTCACCACACCGGACTGGTACGCGCCGTTGTCTTCGACACTGATCGCTGTACCAGCCTCTCCGCCGCTACGTCCCGTCAGCGTCGAGCGGGTTAAATCAAGATTAAGGTCGGTATTAATCGTTCGCACTGCGTAGCCATCCCGGGTTTCAATATGGCTATCAACCATCGGTAACGCGCTGCTGGAGCTTATTGTCTGGTAGCCGACCAGCAAACCATGACTATTATTACCTGTCATGTTTATGCTGTTCTGATTGAATCTGATATCCGGGCTTCCGCCGAGAAACATCCCCGTCGAGTTATTGCCTGAAACTTGTGCTGTCAGGCTGTCAATATGGGCTGTGGCCTCATAAATATACGCACCAACACTGACGGCCGTAGAGTTATCACCTCTAAGCGTGAGTCGAATATCATTCAGGTAGGTTTTAGACCGGGTATTTTCCACACCGATACTGTCTTTACCATTCATGGTAATATCGATGTCTGTGGCGGTCAGGATTGTTGTCTGGGGTAAACCACTCCCCCTCTGGGCAGCGATAATCCCGGTTGAGCGGTATCCG
The DNA here is from genome assembly GCF_002934585.1 of Citrobacter sp. CFNIH10. Taxonomy (NCBI): domain Bacteria; kingdom Pseudomonadati; phylum Pseudomonadota; class Gammaproteobacteria; order Enterobacterales; family Enterobacteriaceae; genus Citrobacter; species Citrobacter sp. CFNIH10. The sequence continues at coordinate 682,735 of NZ_CP026216.1, read as the reverse complement.
TGAGATGTGATATCGATGTTATCCAGTGTCAACTCTGTATTATCTATGACTTGCGCCCCTACGCCGGAGTAACCAAACGTCTCAATGGAAGAATTGGAGAGTGAAGAGGCAACATTTGCAGTTGCATCAATATAAAGTCCATGTGATCCCAGACCGCGTGTGACAATAGTGAGATTGTTCATCGCTGCGGAGACATTTCCGTGAGTGACAGTCACGGCATTTGACTGATAACCTCTTGTTTCAATCGAGAGGTTATTTAATGTGGCTCTGGTTGCAAGATCGCTCGGGGCCAGAGCATTCGAGACGGTAATGGCTGCCGGATTCGGCGGTAATGATGAGCTTGAATCATCCCCGTTATCCAGAACAGTAATCCGACTGTTCTCAATATTCAGCGTGGCGCCGCCGGTGACCTTAATTCCTGTATCATCTAAACCGTAGCTATCTCCACGAATGGTGATATCAGAATCATTGTTTATATCCAGGTGCGAGCCGGTGCCAGTAACCTTCACGCCTCGCCCAGTGGAGACTGTACTGTTGCTGATAACCGCAGATGCACCATTACTTACTTCGCCAAGATAGGCATAACTCCATAGTGATGTATTGGCAATATTTAATAGACTTCCAGCATCCTGAGCCAAAAAAAGCCGATCGTGATAAGAGCCTGACTGTGTGGTTGAAGTCAGACTGGCTGTCGAATTCGACAATCGAATTTCCCCACCGCCATATGCTCTCAAAAGCGTATATGTCGCACCATAAAGCGTACGGTCAGCATAAATCTCCACGTTGTTACCGCTGATGATACCTCCGGTGCGGTAAGCGTCCAGAACAACAGTGGAGGCGGTATTCGTATATTGTCCACCTGGCGTTAAGGTTATTGTCTGGTTCGCGCCAGCCATAACGGTACCATCGTTGACCGCGATAGCCTTCCACGGTGCTAACGCCATCATGATCGTTATAGTAAGCATTTTTATTTTCAGACAATTATTTTCATTATAACTATACATAAGCAACATCCTTTTGCTTCTTCATTAACAATTGATTCAGATAATTACCAAATTGGTTTAATCTTCATCGTTTATGAAAAGAATATCGAGGATGACTTTTTGAGTGCAAATATAAAAATCCGAAAATCAGCGTTGAAGAACAATTTTCATTAGTTACGAGGTGAATGAAATACAGGATAAATAAATAAAAATTCGCTCAATTGGGAATAGAATAATATTATTATCAATAATCCCAGGAGTGCTTTTTTGCTGTTACATTCTGATGTGTAGAAATCCTCTACTATATCCAGCAGATATCATTAATAAGTTATGCTCCATGGGATTGCACTTATCTGGCATAGATAAAAAAGGCCGCTTTCGCGGCCTTCATTTAATAATCAAATCGTTACTTCGCTTTGTTTTCCAGGTTTTCAACCTGGGGCAAACCAGTAGCCGAAGAGGCAGAAAGCAGCCCTGACTGTGCATAGCCGAACAGCTTCTCCCGGGTATCGGTGATGTCCAGGTTACGCATGGTCAACTGCCCAATACGATCGTCCGGTGAGAACACGGAGTCACCTTTCTCCATTGTCAGACGCTCTGGCTTGTAGGTCAGGTTGTCGGACACAGTATTGAGGATCGAATAGTCGTTTCCGCGACGCAGTTCCAGCGTCACTTCACCGGTAATCTGGCTGGCGACCCAACGCTGCAGACTATCACGCAACATCAGCGCCTGAGAGTCGAACCAACGACCCTGATAGAGCAGGCGACCTAACTGACGGCCGTGGGCGTGGTACTGCTCAATGGTGTCTTCGTTGTGGATACCAGTCAGCAGACGCTCATAGGCGATATGCAGCAGCGCCATCCCAGGGGCTTCGTAAATACCGCGGCTTTTGGCTTCAATAATACGGTTTTCAATCTGGTCACTCATTCCCAGTCCGTGACGCCCGCCGATGCGGTTCGCTTCCAGCATCATTTCCACATCGTCACTGAAGGTCTTACCATTCAGCGCGACCGGATGACCCTGTTCGAAGCGAATGGTGACTTCTTCCGCGGCGATCTTCACGTTCTCATCCCAGAACTTCACACCCATGATTGGGTTGACGATCTTAACGCTTGAGTTCAGAAACTCGAGATCTTTGGCTTCGTGCGTCGCGCCGAGCATGTTGGAGTCCGTGGAGTAGGCCTTTTCGACGGACATTTTGTAGTCGAAACCGCAGGCGATCATAAACTCAGACATCTCATGACGACCGCCCAGTTCATCGATAAAGTCCGTATCCAGCCACGGTTTGTAGATCTGTAGTTCAGCGTTGGTCAGCAGGCCATAGCGATAGAAACGCTCGATGTCGTTTCCTTTATAGGTACTGCCGTCGCCCCAGATATTGACGCCGTCTTCTTTCATCGCTGCAACCAGCATAGTGCCGGTGACTGCACGACCCAGCGGCGTAGTATTGAAATAGGTGAGCCCGCCAGTGGTGTTATGGAATGCCCCACACTGAATCGCGGCGATACCTTCAGCAACCAGTTGTTTACGGCAGTCGATCAGTCGAGCGTTCTCTGCACCGTATTCCATTGCACGACGAGGGATCTCATCATAGTCCTCCTCGTCTGGCTGACCCAGGTTCGCAGTATATGCATATGGGACAGCCCCTTTTTGTCGCATCCACAGCAGTGCCGCGCTGGTGTCCAGGCCGCCGGAAAAAGCGATACCAATACGTTGACCTACCGGAAGATGCTTGAGAATCGTCGTCATAAAATAAAACCCTGCTTGATAGACTGATGGTGAGATCGGCTTTCTGCTCTCAGTGCATGTTTATGCAAAATAAATGAGTTTTCATTTAATCATCTTTTTACGGAGACAGGAAGAGTTTCGTGTTTATTTCCGTAAATTACGCTGATGACGGCATGTCAGGTTATGTCGTTAACAAGGTTGACACAATGGGGGGGTAATCAATATAATACGCGCAGATTTTACGTCCCGTCCTCGGTACCAAATCCCAGCAGTATTTGCATCTTTTACCCAAAACGAGTAAAATTTGCCACGTTTCAGGCGCGGGGTGGAGCAGCCTGGTAGCTCGTCGGGCTCATAACCCGAAGGTCGTCGGTTCAAATCCGGCCCCCGCAACCACTTTCCCTTAGAGTTCTTTTTCAAATATACTGTGAAGACCATGGCCTTCGTAGCTGGATTTGAAAAAAATTCTTTCGGAAGGTTCTCCAGACCGCAGTTGCGGTTATAGGGTTCAGTTATCTAAAGCCCCGATTTATCGGGGTTTTTTGTTATCTGACTACAGAATAACTGGGCTTTAGGCCCTTTTTTTATGTCTTGGGGGTGGGCTTGTCCACATTAGAGCAAAAATTAACAGAGATGATTACAGCGCCAGTTGAGGCCTTAGGTTACGAACTGGTCGGCATCGAATTTATTCGCGGTCGCACATCCACACTGCGCATCTATATTGATAGTGAAGATGGCATCAATGTTGATGATTGTGCTGATGTGAGCCACCAGGTGAGCGCAGTTCTGGACGTTGAAGATCCTATTACTGTGGCTTACAACCTGGAAGTCTCCTCACCGGGTCTCGACCGCCCAATGTTCACTGCTGAACACTATGTGCGTTTCCTGGGTGAAGAAGTTTCGCTGGTACTCCGCATGGCGGTACAGAACCGCCGTAAATGGCAGGGCGTTATCAAAGCGGTAGATGGTGAAATGATCACCGTCACAGTCGAAGGAAAAGATGAAGTGTTCGCGCTGAGTAATATCCAGAAGGCGAACCTGGTTCCCCACTTTTAACAGTCTGGATGAGGTGAAAAGCCCGCGATGAACAAAGAAATTTTGGCTGTTGTTGAAGCCGTATCCAATGAAAAGGCGCTGCCACGCGAGAAAATTTTTGAAGCGTTGGAAAGTGCGCTGGCTACAGCGACAAAGAAAAAATATGAACAAGAGATTGATGTTCGCGTAGAAATCGATCGTAAAAGCGGTGATTTTGACACTTTCCGTCGTTGGGTGATTGTTGAAGAAGTGACCCAGCCGACGAAAGAAATCACGCTGGAAGCCGCACGTTTTGAAGACGAAAGCCTGAACCTGGGCGATTACGTTGAAGATCAGATTGAATCTGTGACCTTTGACCGTATCACTACCCAGACCGCAAAACAGGTTATCGTACAGAAGGTTCGTGAAGCTGAACGCGCGATGGTTGTTGATCAGTTCCGTGAACACGAAGGTGAAATCATCACCGGCGTGGTGAAGAAAGTGAACCGCGATAATATCTCTTTGGATCTGGGCAGCAATGCTGAAGCGGTGATCCTGCGCGAAGACATGCTGCCGCGTGAAAACTTCCGCCCTGGCGACCGTATTCGTGGCGTTCTTTACTCTGTTCGCCCGGAAGCACGCGGCGCGCAACTGTTCGTGACCCGTTCCAAGCCGGAAATGCTGATTGAACTGTTCCGCATTGAAGTGCCGGAAATTGGCGAAGAAGTGATTGAAATTAAGGCCGCAGCTCGCGATCCGGGTTCCCGTGCGAAAATCGCGGTGAAAACCAACGACAAGCGTATCGACCCGGTCGGCGCGTGTGTTGGTATGCGTGGCGCACGCGTACAGGCGGTTTCGACCGAGCTGGGCGGCGAGCGCATCGATATCGTCCTGTGGGATGATAACCCGGCGCAGTTCGTGATTAACGCTATGGCACCGGCTGACGTTGCGTCTATCGTGGTGGATGAAGATAAACACACCATGGATATCGCCGTTGAAGCCGGTAACCTGGCGCAAGCAATTGGACGTAATGGTCAGAACGTCCGCCTGGCTTCGCAATTAAGCGGTTGGGAACTCAACGTGATGACCGTTGATGACCTCCAGGCTAAACATCAGGCTGAAGCACATGCCGCGATCGATACCTTCACCAAATATCTCGATATTGATGAAGAGTTCGCCACTGTTCTGGTTGAAGAAGGGTTTGCCACTCTGGAAGAACTGGCCTACGTGCCAATGAAAGAACTGCTGGAAATCGATGGCCTTGATGAGCCGACCGTTGAAGCACTGCGCGAGCGTGCTAAAAACGCACTGACCACTCTGGCACTGGCCCAGGAAGAAAGCCTCGGTGATAACAAGCCGGCTGACGATCTGCTGAATCTGGAAGGATTAGATCGCGATATGGCCTTCAAACTGGCTGCCCGTGGTGTTTGTACGCTGGAAGATCTCGCCGAACAGGGCATTGATGATCTGGCTGATATCGAAGGGTTGACCGACGAAAAAGCCGGTGAGCTGATTATGGCTGCCCGTAATATTTGCTGGTTCGGCGACGAAGCGTAATAAACTGTAGCAGGAAGGAACAGCATGACAGATGTAACCGTAAAAACGCTGGCCGCAGAGATACAGACCTCCGTGGATCGCCTGGTACAGCAATTTGCTGATGCCGGTATCCCGAAGTCTGCTGATGACTCTGTGTCCGCACAAGAAAAACAGACTTTACTGGCGCACCTGAACCGTGAAAATGGTTCTGGCCCGGATAAGCTGACGCTGCAGCGTAAAACGCGTAGCACCCTGAACATTCCAGGTACCGGTGGAAAAAGCAAATCGGTACAAATCGAAGTCCGCAAGAAGCGCACCTTTGTGAAACGTGATCCGCAAGAGGCCGAACGCCTTGCCGCGGAAGAGCAAGCGCAGCGTGAAGCGGAAGAGCAGGCCCGTCGTGAGGCAGAAGAAATGGCCAAACGCGAGGCGCAACAAAAAGCTGACCGTGAGGCCGCAGAACAAGCTAAGCGTGACGCCGCTGATAAAGCGAAACGCGAAGCTGCGGAAAAAGACAAAGTGAGCAATCAACAGACTGACGATATGACCAAAACCGCCCAGGCCGAGAAAGCCCGCCGTGAGAATGAAGCTGCAGAGCTGAAGCGTAAAGCGGAAGAAGAAGCACGCCGCAAGCTTGAAGAAGAAGCGCGCCGCGTAGCGGAAGAAGCTCGCCGTATGGCGGAAGAGAACGCAGGCGTGTGGGCTGAGCAGGAAAAAGTGGAAGAAGATAAGAGCGATTATCATGTCACCACTTCTCAGCACGCTCGCCAGGCCGAAGACGAAAACGATCGTGAAGTGGAAGGCGGTCGTGGCCGTGGCCGCAACACGAAAGCGGCGCGTCCGGCGAAGAAAGGCAACAAACACGCTGAATCCAAAGCCGACCGTGAAGAAGCGCGTGCCGCGGTTCGCGGTGGTAAAGGCGGCAAACAGCGTAAAGGTTCCGCACTGCAGCAGGGCTTCCAGAAGCCAGCGCAGGCTGTTAACCGTGACGTTGTGATTGGCGAAACCATCACCGTTGGCGATCTGGCGAACAAGATGGCGGTTAAAGGCTCTCAGGTCATCAAAGCGATGATGAAGCTGGGTGCAATGGCGACCATCAACCAGGTGATCGACCAGGAAACCGCACAGCTGGTTGCCGAGGAAATGGGCCACAAAGTTATCCTGCGTCGTGAGAACGAGCTGGAAGAAGCCGTAATGAGCGACCGTGATACGGGTGCTGCGGCTGAACCGCGCGCACCGGTGGTGACCATCATGGGTCACGTTGACCACGGTAAAACGTCTCTGCTGGACTACATTCGTTCAACGAAAGTGGCCTCTGGCGAAGCGGGCGGTATTACCCAGCACATCGGTGCTTACCACGTTGAAACCGACAACGGTATGATCACCTTCTTGGACACCCCGGGCCACGCCGCGTTTACCTCCATGCGTGCTCGTGGTGCACAGGCAACGGATATCGTGGTTCTGGTTGTTGCAGCAGACGACGGCGTGATGCCGCAGACCATCGAAGCTATCCAGCACGCGAAAGCGGCGGGTGTGCCGGTTGTGGTTGCAGTAAACAAAATCGATAAGCCGGAAGCCGATCCGGATCGCGTTAAAAACGAACTGTCCCAGTACGGCATTCTGCCGGAAGAGTGGGGCGGTGAGAGCCAGTTCGTCCACGTTTCTGCAAAAGCAGGTACTGGTATCGACGAACTGCTGGATGCGATCCTGCTGCAGGCCGAAGTTCTCGAACTGAAAGCGGTCCGTAAAGGGATGGCGAGCGGTGCGGTTATCGAATCCTTCCTGGATAAAGGTCGTGGTCCGGTTGCTACCGTACTGGTGCGCGAAGGTACGCTGCATAAAGGCGATATCGTACTGTGCGGCTTCGAATACGGTCGCGTTCGTGCGATGCGTAACGAACTGGGTCAGGAAGTTCTGGAAGCAGGTCCGTCCATTCCGGTGGAAATCCTGGGTCTGTCCGGTGTTCCGGCAGCCGGTGACGAAGTGACCGTGGTACGTGACGAGAAGAAAGCACGTGAAGTTGCACTGTATCGTCAGGGCAAATTCCGTGAAGTGAAACTGGCACGTCAGCAGAAATCTAAACTCGAGAACATGTTCGCCAACATGACCGAAGGCGAAGTTCACGAAGTGAACATCGTGCTGAAGGCCGACGTTCAGGGTTCTGTGGAAGCGATCTCCGACTCCTTGCTGAAACTGTCTACCGACGAAGTGAAAGTGAAGATCATCGGTTCTGGTGTCGGTGGTATCACCGAAACCGACGCAACCCTGGCCGCAGCGTCCAACGCGATTCTGGTTGGCTTCAACGTTCGTGCGGATGCCTCTGCGCGTAAAGTGATTGAATCCGAAAGCCTGGATCTGCGCTACTACTCCGTCATCTATAACCTGATCGATGAAGTGAAAGCGGCGATGAGCGGTATGCTGTCGCCGGAACTGAAACAGCAGATCATCGGTCTGGCTGAAGTTCGTGATGTGTTCAAATCACCGAAATTTGGTGCCATCGCGGGCTGTATGGTTACCGAAGGGACGATCAAACGTCACAACCCAATCCGCGTCCTGCGTGACAACGTGGTTATCTACGAAGGCGAGCTGGAATCCCTGCGCCGCTTCAAAGATGACGTTAACGAAGTCCGTAACGGTATGGAATGTGGTATCGGCGTGAAGAACTACAACGACGTTCGCGTTGGCGATATGATCGAAGTGTTCGAGATCATCGAGATTCAACGTACCATCGCATAATCTTCGTCGTCTTTTGGGCCGCCACTGCGTTGGCTACGAGCGTTCACCCCGGTCACATAGTTATATGCTCCGGGGATTCACGCCCTTGTTGCCTTGTTGCAACCCAAAATACTTAGAAGATGGTTTTGCGTAGGCCGGGGAAGCGAAGCGCCACCCGGCAATAATTTTTAAAAGGGGCTTAGGGCCCCTTTTTTGTCTGGAGAATTTATTATGGCGAAAGAATTTGGTCGCCCGCAGCGCGTGGGACAGGAGATGCAAAAAGAGATCGCAATCATCCTGCAGCGCGAAATTAAAGACCCGCGTCTGGGCATGATGACCACCGTTTCCGGTGTCGAAATGTCTCGCGATCTGGCGTATGCCAAAGTGTATGTCACCTTCCTGAATGACAAAGATGAAGACGCTATCAAGGCAGGCATCAAAGCGTTACAGGAAGCGTCCGGCTTCATCCGTAGCCTACTGGGTAAAGCGATGCGACTGCGTATCGTGCCGGAACTGACCTTCTTCTACGATAATTCGCTGGTGGAAGGGATGCGCATGTCCAACCTGGTGACCAACGTGGTTAAACATGACGAAGAACGTCGTGTAAACCCGGACGACAGCAAGGAGGACTAATGAGTCGTCCTCGTCGTCGTGGTCGCGACATTCACGGTGTCCTGCTGCTGGATAAGCCGCAGGGCATGTCCAGCAATGATGTACTGCAAAAAGTTAAACGCATTTATAACGCCAATCGCGCCGGGCATACCGGGGCGCTGGATCCGTTAGCGACCGGCATGCTGCCGATTTGCCTCGGGGAAGCGACCAAGTTTTCGCAGTATCTGCTGGATTCTGACAAGCGTTATCGGGTGATTGCCCGTCTGGGACAGCGTACAGACACGTCCGATGCCGATGGGCAAATCGTACAGGAGCGCCCGGTCGCCTTCACCCCCGAGCAACTGGCGGCCGCGCTGGACACGTTCCGCGGTGATATCGAGCAGGTGCCATCGATGTATTCGGCGCTGAAGTATCAGGGTAAAAAACTGTACGAATACGCGCGTCAGGGCATTGAAGTGCCGCGTGAAGCCCGACCGATTACCGTTTACGAGCTGTTGTTTATCCGTCATGAAGGGGATGAACTGGAGCTGGAAGTGCACTGTTCGAAAGGCACTTATATTCGTACTATTATTGACGATCTGGGTGAGAAGCTGGGATGTGGCGCGCATGTGATCTTCCTGCGTCGTCTGACGGTCAGCAAATATCCAGTGGATCGTATGGTCACGCTGGAGCGTCTGCGTGAAATGGTCGAACAGGCGGAGCAACAGGGGATCCCGGCAGCACAGTTGCTTGATCCGCTGTTGATGCCGATGGACAGTCCGGCATCGGACTACCCTGTCGTTAATTTGCCGCTAACCTCATCGGTTTACTTCAAAAACGGTAACCCGGTTCGCACGAACGGCGCCCCGCAGGAAGGGTTAGTCCGTGTCACGGAAGGTGATGACGGTAAATTTATCGGTATGGGCGAGATCGACGACGAAGGTCGCGTGGCGCCTCGCCGATTAGTGGTGGAGTATCCGGCGTAGCACGGGTTCGTCTTGCGATAAGAAGGCGCTACGAGTAGAATACTGCCGCTTAACGTCGCGTGAATTTTTTAACAGTTCACCTGGCGTACACTGGGAACGCTGAATTAGAGATCGGCGTCCTTTCATACTTAATACTTTGGAGTTTTAAAATGTCTCTAAGTACTGAAGCTACAGCTAAAATCGTTTCTGAGTTTGGTCGTGATGCAAACGACACCGGTTCTACCGATGTTCAGGTTGCACTGTTGACTGCACAGATTAACCACCTGCAGGGCCACTTTGCAGAGCACAAAAAAGATCACCACAGCCGTCGTGGTCTGCTGCGCATGGTTTCTCAGCGTCGTAAACTGCTCGACTACCTGAAACGTAAAGATGTTGCACGCTACACCGCGCTGATCGAGCGTCTGGGTCTGCGTCGCTAATTCTTGCGAGTTTCGTAAAAGGGGGCCTTCATGGCCCCTTTTTTCAAGCAGATGGCAGCAATTCACTGGAAACTATTGTATTGTTGCTATGAATGATCTTCCGTTGCAGAGGTTCGCGCGGCTAATGAGAGGCTTTACCCAATTTCGTATGGGTTAGGGTTGTCATTAGTCGCGAGGATGCGCAGAAGATCGGGTATTAACGGCGATTCAGTCTGTGTCGCCAAAAAATTGGAAAGGATATTATTTTGCTTAATCCGATCGTTCGTAAATTCCAGTACGGTCAGCATACCGTTACGCTGGAAACCGGCATGATGGCCCGTCAGGCCACTGCCGCTGTTATGGTTAGCATGGATGACACGGCGGTATTCGTGACCGTTGTCGGCCAGAAAAAAGCGAAGCCGGGTCAGGACTTCTTCCCGCTGACCGTTAACTATCAGGAGCGTACCTACGCTGCTGGCCGCATCCCAGGTAGCTTCTTCCGTCGTGAAGGCCGTCCAAGCGAAGGCGAAACTCTGATCGCGCGTCTGATTGACCGCCCGGTTCGTCCGCTGTTCCCGGAAGGTTTCGTGAACGAAGTTCAGGTTATCGCAACCGTCGTTTCCGTTAACCCGCAGGTTAACCCGGATATCGTCGCGATGATCGGTGCCTCTGCTGCACTGTCTCTGTCTGGTATTCCGTTCAACGGCCCAATCGGTGCGGCACGTGTGGGTTATATCAATGACCAGTACGTACTGAACCCGACTCAGGACGAGCTGAAAGAGAGCAAACTGGATCTGGTCGTTGCCGGTACGGAAGCCGCCGTACTGATGGTTGAATCCGAAGCAGAACTGCTGAGCGAAGACCAGATGCTGGGTGCTGTCGTGTTTGGTCACGAACAGCAGCAGGTGGTTATCAAAGAAATCAACGAACTGGTGAAAGAAGCCGGTAAACCACGTTGGGACTGGCAGCCGGAAGCGGTGAACGAAGCGCTGAACGCGCGCGTTGCAGCCCTGGCAGAATCTCGCCTGAGCGACGCTTACCGTATCACCGACAAACAAGAGCGTTATGCTCAGGTTGACGTGATCAAGTCTGAAACCATCGCAACGCTGGTTGCAGAAGATGAGTCCCTGGACGCTAACGAACTGGGTGAAATCCTGCACGCAATCGAGAAAAACGTGGTGCGTAGCCGTGTACTGGCCGGCGAACCGCGTATTGATGGCCGCGAAAAAGACATGATCCGTGGTCTGGACGTGCGTACTGGCGTACTGCCACGTACCCACGGTTCCGCACTGTTCACCCGTGGCGAAACTCAGGCGCTGGTTACCGCAACCCTGGGTACCACCCGTGATGCGCAGAGCCTCGACGAACTGATGGGCGAGCGTACTGACAACTTCCTGTTCCACTACAACTTCCCTCCGTACTGCGTCGGCGAAACCGGCATGGTCGGTTCTCCGAAGCGTCGTGAAATTGGTCACGGTCGTCTGGCGAAGCGCGGCGTGCTGGCAGTGATGCCGGATCTGGATAAATTCCCGTACACCGTGCGTGTGGTTTCTGAAATCACCGAATCCAACGGTTCTTCTTCCATGGCTTCCGTGTGTGGTGCCTCTCTGGCGCTGATGGACGCAGGCGTGCCGATCAAAGCGGCCGTTGCGGGTATCGCGATGGGTCTGGTGAAAGAAGGCGACAACTACGTTGTTCTGTCTGACATCCTGGGCGACGAAGATCACCTGGGCGATATGGACTTCAAAGTTGCGGGCTCCCGCGACGGTATCTCTGCGCTGCAGATGGATATCAAAATTGAAGGTATCACCAAAGAGATCATGCAGGTTGCTCTGAACCAGGCTAAAGGTGCGCGTCTGCATATCCTGGGCGTGATGGAACAGGCGATTAACGCGCCACGCGGCGACATTTCTCAGTTTGCACCGCGTATCCACACCATTAAGATCAGCCCGGACAAAATCAAAGATGTGATCGGTAAAGGCGGTTCTGTGATCCGTGCGCTGACCGAAGAGACTGGCACCACCATCGAAATCGAAGATGACGGTACCGTGAAAATCGCAGCAACCGACGGTGAAAAAGCGAAATACGCAATTCGCCGTATCGAAGAGATCACCGCAGAAATCGAAGTAGGCCGTATCTACAACGGTAAAGTGACCCGTATCGTCGACTTTGGTGCGTTCGTTGCCATCGGCGGCGGTAAAGAAGGTCTGGTACACATCTCGCAGATCGCAGATAAGCGCGTTGAGAAAGTGACCGATTACCTGCAGATGGGCCAGGAAGTACCGGTTAAAGTTCTGGAAGTTGACCGCCAGGGCCGTGTACGTCTGAGCATTAAAGAAGCAACTGAACAATCTCAGCCTGCAGCCGCACCGGAAGCTCCGGTAAGCGAACAGGGCGAGTAAGGTTGCCATTTGCCCTCCGCCGTTGCGGAGGGCTTTTAACCTGGCAGGACGCCTTGTTAGCAACCGGGGAACAGGACGTTCAATTAATCGTTGTCTTCGGGAGTGGGAAATGAAGCCTTTTTTGCGCTGGTGTTTCGTGGCAACAGCACTCACGCTGGCTGGATGCAGTAACTCCACCTGGCGTAAGAGTGAAGTCCTCGCAGTACCATTGCAACCGACTTTGCAGCAGGAAGTGATTCTGGCACGCATGGAACAAATTCTTGCCAGTCGGGCTTTAACCGATGACGAACGCGCACAGCTTTTATATGAGCGCGGAGTGTTGTATGATAGTCTCGGTCTGAGGGCATTGGCGCGAAATGATTTTTCACAAGCGCTGGCAATCCGACCTGATATGCCTGAAGTATTCAATTACTTAGGCATTTATTTAACGCAGGCAGGCAATTTTGATGCTGCCTATGAAGCGTTTGATTCTGTACTTGAGCTTGATCCAACTTACAACTACGCGCACTTAAATCGCGGTATCGCATTGTATTACGGCGGTCGCGACAAGTTAGCGCAAGATGATCTGCTGGCGTTTTATCAAGACGATCCCAATGATCCTTTCCGCAGCCTGTGGCTTTATCTCGCCGAGCAGAAGCTCGATGAGAAGCAGGCAAAAGTCGCGCTGAAACAGCGCTTCGAGAAATCGGATAAAGAACAATGGGGATGGAACATTGTCGAGTTCTACCTGGGCAACATTAGCGAAGCAACGCTGATGGATAGGCTCAAGGCGGACGCAACGGATAACACCTCGCTCGCTGAGCATCTCAGTGAAACCAACTTCTATTTAGGTAAGTACTACCTAAGTCTGGGGGATTTGGACAACGCTACGGCATTGTTCAAACTGGCGGTGGCTAACAACGTTCATAACTTTGTTGAGCACCGATATGCATTGTTGGAATTATCGCTCCTGGGCCAGGACCAAGATGACCTGGCAGAATCGGACCAGCAATAGCTGACGTACACATCAGCCCGTAATCTTTTTGATTGCCATCACCTTCGCGGGTGAGGGCGTTGTTGTTCGTTAATACACCTACTTTGAGCCGGTTCACACTTTTCAATGAAAATTGCAGATCAATTTCATGATGAGTTATGTAGACTGGCCGCCATTAATTTTGAGGCACACGTACTACATGGCTGAATTCGAAACCACTTTTGCAGATCTGGGCCTGAAGGCTCCTATCCTTGAAGCCCTTAACGATCTGGGTTACGAAAAACCATCTCCAATCCAGGCAGAGTGCATTCCGCATCTGCTGGGCGGTCGCGATGTTCTGGGTATGGCCCAGACCGGTAGCGGCAAAACGGCAGCGTTCTCTTTACCGCTGCTCAACAATCTTGATCCTGAGCTGAAGGCACCTCAGATTCTGGTGCTGGCCCCGACCCGCGAACTGGCGGTTCAGGTAGCCGAAGCGATGACGGATTTCTCTAAACACATGCGCGGCGTGAACGTGGTTGCCCTGTACGGCGGCCAGCGTTATGACGTGCAGTTACGCGCCCTGCGTCAAGGGCCGCAGATCGTCGTCGGTACGCCGGGTCGTCTGCTTGATCACTTAAAACGCGGTACCCTGGATCTGTCTCGTCTGAGCGGTCTGGTACTGGACGAAGCCGATGAAATGCTGCGTATGGGCTTCATCGAAGACGTTGAAACCATCATGGCGCAGATCCCGGAAGGTCATCAGACCGCTCTGTTCTCTGCCACCATGCCGGAAGCGATTCGTCGCATTACCCGCCGCTTCATGAAAGAGCCGCAGGAAGTGCGCATTCAGTCCAGCGTCACTACCCGTCCGGACATCAGCCAGAGTTACTGGACTGTCTGGGGCATGCGTAAAAACGAAGCGCTGGTGCGTTTCCTGGAAGCGGAAGATTTTGATGCGGCGATTATCTTCGTTCGTACCAAAAACGCGACTCTGGAAGTGGCTGAAGCGCTGGAGCGTAGCGGCTATAACAGCGCCGCGCTGAACGGCGACATGAACCAGGCGCTGCGTGAGCAGACCCTGGAACGTCTGAAAGACGGTCGTCTGGATATCCTGATTGCAACCGACGTTGCGGCCCGTGGCCTGGACGTTGAGCGTATCAGCCTGGTCGTAAACTACGATATCCCAATGGATTCCGAGTCTTACGTTCACCGTATCGGTCGTACCGGTCGTGCGGGTCGTGCAGGCCGTGCGCTGCTGTTCGTTGAGAACCGCGAGCGTCGTCTGCTGCGTAACATTGAACGCACGATGAAGCTGACCATTCCGGAAGTTGAACTGCCGAACGCTGAACTGTTGGGCAAACGTCGTCTGGAAAAATTTGCGGCTAAAGTACAGCAGCAGCTGGAAAGCAGCGATCTGGATCAGTACCGTGCGCTGTTGGCGAAACTGCAGCCGACGGCCGAAGACGAAGAGCTGGATATCGAAACTCTGGCTGCCGCTCTGCTTAAGATGGCGCAGGGCGAACGTCCGCTGATTCTGCCGCCAGATGCGCCGATGCGTCCGAAGCGTGAGTTCCGCGACCGTGACGATCGTGGTCCGCGTGACCGTAACGATCGTGGCCCGCGTGGCGACCGTGAAGACCGTCCGCGTCGTGAACGTCGTGACGTTGGCGATATGCAGCTGTACCGCATTGAAGTGGGCCGTGATGATGGCGTTGAAGTTCGTCATATCGTTGGCGCGATTGCAAACGAAGGCGACATCAGCAGCCGTTACATTGGTAACATCAAGCTGTTCGCTTCGCACTCCACCATCGAACTGCCGAAAGGTATGCCGGGTGAAGTCCTGCAGCACTTTACGCGCACTCGCATCCTGAACAAGCCGATGAACATGCAGCTGCTGGGCGATGCACAGCCGCACACTGAACGCCGTGGCGGTGGTCGTAGCTTTGGTGGCGAGCGTCGTGAAGGCGGTCGCGGTTTCGGCGGTGAGCGTCGTGAAGGTGGTCGTGGTGATGGGCGTCGTTTCAGCGGCGAACGTCGCGAAGGTAGCCGTGCACCACGTCGTGAAGAAGGCTCCAGCCGTCGTCGTGACGCGTAAACATCTTGCTTACTGACGTAAAGTAATAGATACAGCCCCGGTAAAACTATCGGGGCTTTTTTTATTTCATTCGTACTATTGTACTGGTACAGTGCAACACATTAAAATGCCGTCACAACATTATTCGCTGGAGAAATCGCTAAATGGCAACACTAACCACCACCCAGACATCACCTTCGCTGCTCGGCGGCGTGGTGATCATCGGCGGCACCATTATCGGCGCAGGGATGTTCTCTCTGCCGGTGGTCATGTCCGGGGCGTGGTTTTTCTGGTCAATGGCGGCGCTGGTCTTTACCTGGTTCTGCATGCTGCATTCCGGTTTGATGATCCTCGAAGCCAACCTCAACTATCGTATCGGTTCAAGCTTCGACACCATCACCAAAGATCTGCTGGGCAAAGGCTGGAACGTCGTCAACGGTATTTCTATTGCCTTCGTGCTCTATATCCTGACCTACGCCTATATTTCGGCGAGCGGTTCGATTTTGCACCATACCTTCAGCGAAATGTCGCTGAATGTGCCTGCGCGTGCGGCAGGGTTTGGCTTTGCCCTGTTGGTGGCGTTTGTGGTGTGGTTGAGCACCAAAGCGGTGAGTCGCATGACGGCGATCGTGCTGGGTGCGAAAGTCATTACTTTTTTCCTGACCTTCGGCAGTCTACTCGGGCACGTCACGCCGACCACGCTGTTTAACGTCTCGGAAAGTCACGCCTCTTATACGCCGTACCTGTTGATGACGCTGCCATTCTGTCTGGCGTCCTTTGGTTACCACGGTAACGTCCCGAGCCTGATGAAATACTACGGCAAAGATCCGCGCACTATTGTGAAGTGCCTGGTCTACGGTACGCTGCTGGCGCTGGTGCTCTACTCCGTCTGGTTGCTGGGAACGATGGGAAACATTCCGCGTCCAGAGTTTATCGGTATCGCGCAGAAGGGCGGCAATATTGATGTGTTGGTTCAGGCGCTAAGCGGCGTGCTGAACAGTCGCAGTCTGGACCTGTTGCTGGTGGTGTTCTCCAACTTTGCGGTGGCGAGTTCATTCCTCGGCGTGACGCTGGGACTGTTTGACTATCTGGCGGATCTGTTTGGTTTCGATGATTCGGCGCTGGGGCGCTTCAAAACGGCGCTGCTTACCTTTGTGCCGCCAATCGCCGGTGGGTTGCTGTGGCCGAACGGTTTCCTGTATGCCATTGGTTATGCAGGACTGGCGGCGACCATCTGGGCCGCGATTGTACCGGCGTTGCTGGCACGTAAATCGCGTCAGCGCTTTGGTAGCCCGAAATTCCGTGTCTGGGGTGGTAAGCCGATGATTGTCCTGATTCTGGTTTTTGGTGTCGGTAACGCGCTGGTACATATCCTGTCGAGCTTTAATTTATTGCCTGTGTACCAGTAAGTCTTTTGTGCCGGATGGCGGCTACACCTTATCCGGCCTACGCGATCTCGTAGGCCAGGTAAGTGGAAGCGCCACCGGGCAAAAACTACCCCACCAACTCTTCTTTCACATCCATCGCCAGATCAAACGAGTGCAGACGCGCCTGATGGTCAAAAATCTGCCCGTTAACCATGATCTCGTCCGCCTGGGTTTCACGCAGAATAGACTCCAGTCCGTGGCGTACTTTCGTTTTATCACCCACCAGCGACATGCTCAGCGCCTGTTGCACACCATACTGTTCTGACGGCGACCAGAACTGATCCATATTTTGAATCGGCGCCGGGAGTTGGCCCGTTTCGCCACGCCGCAACTTGACGAAAGCCTGCTGCATCGAGGTGAAAAGATACTCTGCATCACGGTTACTGTCGGCGGCAATGATGTTGATGCACACCATTGCATACGGTTTTTCCAGCCGCGCGGATGGCCGGAACTGCGTGCGGTACAGATGCAGCGCCTGGAACAGCATATCCGGTGCGAAGTGGGAGGCAAAAGCGAACGGCAGGCCAAGCTGTGCGGCTAACTGCGCGCTATAGAGGCTTGAACCTAACAGCCAGACCGGGATCTTCTCGCCGTAGCCAGGCACCGGGCGCACCTGCGGATTTGGATCGCGTGCGTCAAACCAGTCCACCAGCTCAGCGACGTCGCGAGGGAAGTTATCGATATCGCCGCCCATATGGCGACGCAGGGCTCGCATTGTCGGCTGGTCGCTGCCCGGCGCGCGGCCCAGGCCGAGATCAATGCGTCCCGGATAGAGCGTATTCAACGTACCGAACTGCTCGGCAATGACCAGCGGTGAGTGATTGGGAAGCATGACGCCGCCGGAACCGAGGTGCAAAGTCTGGGTATTCGCGGCCAGATAGCCAATCAGCACGGAGGTTGCCGCGCTGGCGATCCCGGTCATATTGTGGTGTTCCGCCAGCCAGTAGCGGTGGTAGCCTCGTTTTTCCGCGAGGCGGGCGAGATCCAGCGAGTGCGAGAACGCCTCTTTTGCTGAAGATCCGTCAGGAATCGGTGCCAGATCCAGCACCGAGAAAGGAATGGTTTTGTCAGTCATAACGGCTCACTTTGTTACCAGTTAATCTTTTCATACTGCATTAAAGATTAGTTAATGTTGTTAACAAAGTGAGCTATTTATCAGGGCTGCAGTTCGAGACCCGCCAGCCGTTTCCAGTAGCCATTGCAATCGCTGTGCGCGGTAAGCGGCAACGGCGCGTGCCCCGTTTCGTTGGCGCGGAAGGCGTCAAGCATCGCGAATGTCTCGGTTCCCAGCGGTGACAGACGCACAATATCCACCAGTCCCTGCATTGACGTCAATTCGTTCCCCAGATTGTAGATATAGCCGCTCATGGTCTGAATGCCATTGAGGACGAACACCTGTTGATTCTCCTGGGAGAGCACGTCGCGGCCATTCGGGTACTTGATGCAGCAGGTTTCGCATTCATCTTTCGGCCGGTCTTCCGAACGAGCGGTAAAACAGCGAGCGGAGTAAGCCAGCGGCAGATGCCCGTAGCTCAGGACTTCCACTTCAAACTGCTGGCGAATCCCCAGTTCATCACACTGATTGAGCAGGTTCACCAGCCAGTCGCGGGACAGTTCTACCGGCATGCACCAGCGCACCATTCCGTGTTTGAGCAGCAGGCGCAGCGTGACCGCGTTGTAGCAGTTCAGCGCGTGTCCGGCGACAAACGGGAGTTTGCGGTCGGCGCACATATTCACCACGCCAAGATCGCTGGCCTCCAGCAAAAAGTCGCCGTTTTCGACATAACGCTTCAGCTCATTCAGCTCAGAAGAGGCTTGTACCAGCGCCAGCGTTGAAAGTACCACCTGCTTACCGCTACCGGCGAGCGACTTCGCCATATCCAGCCAGTCGCCGACTTTCGTGGCGCGGCGTTTGCTGCACACCGCTTCACCGAGATAGATAACATCCGCGCTGCTGGCAGCGGCCTGCTGATAAAAGTCTTCCAGCGTCTCTTTCGGCCAGTAGTAAAGCACCGGCCCTAAGGAATATTTCATTGCTTTTCTCACTGCCATTTACGGTGATACGCGCCAAGCGTCGTCTGAGTGCCTTCGGACATCGCGCCGAGCGTCTCCATCCAGGCTGCTTGCGGCGTATAGTTTTGCGGGTCGGCCACACAGCGGTCGATCGCCTGACGCCACACTTTCGCGACCAGGCTGACATAGGCCGGGCTGCGCTGACGGCCTTCGATTTTCACCGAGGCAATATTCGCCGCCAGTAGTTCCGGCAGCAATTCCAGCGTGTTCAGGCTGGTTGGTTCTTCCAGTGCGTGGTAACGCTCACCGTCAACCAGGTAACGCCCTTTACACAGCGTCGGATAACCGGCGTTTTCCCCATCCTGATAGCGGTCGATCAACACTTCATTCAGACGAGATTCCAGCCCCTGTGGCGTCTGCTGCCAGCGTACAAAGCGGGCAGGGGAACAGGCGCCTACCGTATTAGGAGATTCACCGGTTAACCAGGACGAGAGATAACAGCGACCTTCCGCCATAATGCATAGACTGCCGAAAGCAAAAACTTCCAGCGGCACCGGCGTCACGCGGGCAAGCTGTTTCACCTGATGAATCGAGAGCACGCGTGGCAGGACGACGCGGGCAACGTCAAAATTGCGATGATAAAAGTTGATCGCTTCTTCATTTGTTGCCGAAGCCTGAACAGAGACATGGCGCTCAATATGCGGATAACGAACTGCGGCATACTCAAGCATCGCGAGATCGGCAAGGATCAGCGCATCCGCACCCAGTTGCGCGGCCATATCCACCGCGCGCTGCCAGCGGGCATAACCATCTGGATGCGCAAAGGTGTTAATGGCGATGTGCAATTTGCGGCGGTGTTGATGGACAAAACTCACCGCTTCCTGCAATTTCTTCTCGGTAAAGTTAAGGCCGGCGAAGTGGCGGGCGTTGGTATCATCTTTAAGCCCGATATAAACAGCATCAGCGCCGTTTTCGATGGCCGCCTTAAGCGCCGGGAGATTTCCGGCAGGGCAGAGCAGCTCCATAATTTATCCTGAAGATTGCGCCGCCTGGGACGCATAATTGTTAACGAACAAGGATTTTAGTTAACCTTGCTGCGACAATTTTTGATTTAAGGCAGTTAAAGTCGTATTGATATCAGTAATAAAGAGGTAGAGATTTCGTACGCAATTGTTGATTTACGCCGCTATGTCGTTTATCTGATATGGCAAAATAGCAGGATAATTGAAACAGGGAGTAAAGCTCGTGTTAGATAAGCTGCGTTCACGCTTAGTACATTTCGGTCCGTCTCTGATGAGTGTGCCAGTTAAACTGACGCCCTTTGCACTGCAACGCCAGGTTCTGCAACAGGTCCTGAGCTGGCAGTTTCGCCAGGCCCTGGCAGACGGTGAACTGGAATTCCTGGAAGGCCGTTGGTTAAGCATTACGGTTCGCGATATCGGCCTGAAGTGGTATACCTCGGTCGAGAATGACAAACTGATCGTCTGCGAGGATGCGCAAGCCGACGTGAGTTTTAGCGCTGATGCCAGCGATCTGTTGATGATCGCCGCACGTAAGCAGGATCCGGATACGCTCTTCTTCCAGCGCCGTCTGGTGATCGAAGGGGATACGGAGTTAGGGTTGTATGTGAAAAACCTGATGGATGCCATTGACCTGGAGCAGATGCCCAAAGCGTTGCGTGTTATGCTGCTGCAACTGGCGGATTTTGTTGAGGCGGGCATGAAATACTCGCCAGAAACCAAACAAACATCGGTAGGTGAACCATGCTGATTCGAGTAGAAATTCCCATTGACGCCCCCGGCATTGATGCCCTGCTGCGTCGTTCATTCGAAAGCGATGCGGAAGCGAAACTGGTTCACGACCTACGTGAAGATGGTTTTCTGACGCTCGGTCTGGTCGCCACCGACGATGAAGGTCAGGTGGTGGGTTATGTGGCATTCAGCCCCGTCGACGTGCAGGGCGAAGATCTGCAGTGGGTTGGTATGGCACCGCTGGCGGTAGACGAAAACTATCGTGGACAAGGTCTGGCCCGCCAACTGGTTTATGAAGGACTGGATTCACTCAATGAATTTGGCTATGCCGCCGTGGTCACCCTGGGCGATCCGGCACTGTACAGCCGTTTTGGTTTCGAACTGGCCGCCCACCACGATCTGCATTGCCGCTGGCCAGGCACGGAAAGTGCGTTCCAGGTGCATCGCTTAGCGGATGATGCATTAAGCGGCGTCACGGGACTGGTCGAGTATCACGATCACTTTAATCGTTTTTAAGCGTCGGGGTTTGCAGATCATGCAGTAATGCTGCAAACCCTTCGCCTTCTGCGACAAGTCGCTCTTTCTGCCGCTTGGTGAGGCGTTTGACCCGGTATTCTGCGCGTAGCGCCAGTGAACGGTCGCCAACCGGCGCGGAAAATGCCAGCGTCAGTTCCCCTTTCCCCCGTAGCGCTTTCGCGCCTTTACCACATTGATGCTGCTGGTAGCGGCGTGCCACGTCGGTCGTGATCCCGGTATACAGGGCATTGTCGGCGGTGCGGATCAGATAAAGATACCAGGGTGTCATCGTGGCCTTCGGCGTGTTACGTTTCTGTCATCCAGTATAAAAGAGAACCGAGATGGAAACACTCACTGCGATCAGTCGTTGGCTGGCTAAACAACACGTTGTGACCTGGTGCGTGCATCGCGACGGGGAATTGTGGTGCGCGAATGCGTTTTATATTTATGACGTAAAAAAGGTCGCTTTTTATCTGCTGACGGAGGAGAAAACGCGTCATGTGCAGATGTCTGGTTCGCGAGCGCCCGTTGCCGGAACGGTAAATGGCCAACCGAAAACGGTCGCATTGATTCGCGGCGTGCAGTTTAAAGGCGAGATTCGTCAACTGACCGGGGAAGAAAGCGACGCGGCACGACAGGCCTATCTTCGCCGCTTCCCGGTTGCCAGAATGCTGTCCGCGCCGGTATGGGAAATCCGCGTGGATGAACTCAAGTTCACCGACAACACCCTGGGTTTTGGCAAAAAATTAGTGTGGTTACGTCAGTCAGGCACCGAGAATGCGTAAGGCTTCGCGATTGAACGCCGGCAGATCGTCAGGGGTTCGACTGGTCACCAGTTGGTCTTTATCAACCACCACTTCCTGATCGTAAAATTCTGCACCGGCGTTTTTCACGTCGATAATGATCGGTTTAACGGCGGTCAGTTTACGCCCGCGAATCACATCGGCGCTGATCAGCAACTGTGGTCCGTGACAGATGGCGAAGACCGGTTTACCCGTGTTCACGAAATCGCGCGTAAAGGTGACGAAACGGTCATCACCGCGAAGGTAATCCGGTGAATGGCCGCCAGGTAACAGCAATGCATCGAAATCGGCCGGACGCACTTCATCAATCGCTTTATCAATCGTGACGCTGGCTTCGCCTTTTTTCCCTTTTACGGTTTTACCTACCTGTTTTTCAATCGTAATAACCTCATGCCCGGCCTGACGAAACTCTGCTGCGGGTGAGGTGAATTCTGAGTCCTCAAACTCGTCAGTGATTAAAACGGCAATCTTCTTACTCATGCTTCCTCCGCTGGATCTGCATTGGATAAGGCAATTTTTCCCTGATGATGGATAATTACCTTGTGAACTACTAAGCCTGGTCGATAGGGCTGAGGGTGCAAGGCGGACAATTCTGGAAAGGAGCGAGGATGAGTCAGGTACTGATTACCGGGGCGACCGGGTTGGTTGGCGGACATTTACTGCGGATGTTGCTTAATGAACCGAAGATCCATTCCATTGCCGCGCCAACGCGACGTCCGCTGGCGGATATGCCTGGCGTCTATAATCCCCACGATCCGCAACTGACCGATGCGCTGGCGCAGGTCACCGATCCTGTCGATATTGTTTTTTGCTGCCTGGGCACGACCCGCCGTGAAGCGGGCAGTAAAGAGGCGTTTATCCATGCCGACTATACGCTGGTGGTCGACACCGCGTTGACCGGTCTCCGCCTGGGGGCGCAGCATATGCTGGTGGTGAGTTCGATGGGGGCCAATGCCCATTCGCCGTTTTTCTATAACCGCGTAAAAGGGGAAATGGAGGAGGCGCTGATTGCGCAAGATTGGCCAACGCTGACGATTGCGCGTCCGTCGATGCTGCTCGGCGATCGGTCAAAGCAGCGGATGAACGAAACCCTGTTTGCACCGTTGTTCCGGTTGCTGCCGGGCAACTGGAAATCGATTGAGGCGCGGGACGTGGCGCGCGCGATGCTGGCGGAAGCGCTTGCGCCTGAACATGACGGGGTAACAATTCTGACATCGTCTCAACTGCGGGAAAAGGCGGCGTCAATATAGCATTTCCAAACATTTCCCAAAGGCGTAGTATTCACCGGCAAAATTATCTAACACTCCCTGGGGAATGCTATGGCTGGTCAGTCTTCGTCTCAGGCGGCAACACCGTTTCAATGGTGGAAACCCGCTCTTTTCTTTCTCGTCGTCATTGTTGGTCTCTGGTATGTGAAATGGCAGCCTTACTACGGTAAAGCCTTCACCGCCGCAGAAACACACAGTATCGGAAAATCTATTCTGGCGCAGGCCGATGCGAACCCCTGGCAGGCAGCCTGGGACTATGCGATGGTCTATTTCATTGCGGTCTGGAAGGCAGCGGTATTGGGGGTGATCCTCGGCTCGCTGATTCAGGTTCTGATCCCGCGTGACTGGCTGTTACGCACGCTTGGACAGGCACGTTTTCGCGGCACGCTGTTCGGTACGCTTTTCTCTCTGCCCGGCATGATGTGTACCTGTTGTGCTGCACCGGTGGCGGCGGGGATGCGTCGCCAGCAGGTTTCGATGGGCGGTGCGCTGGCATTCTGGATGGGGAATCCATTGTTAAACCCGGCGACGCTGGTGTTTATGGGCTTTGTCCTCGGCTGGCATTTCGCGGCGATCCGTCTGGTCGCTGGACTGGCGATGGTGCTGGTAGTGGCGACGCTGGTACAAAAATGGGTGAAAGAGCCTCCGCAGACTGAATTGCCGGTGGAAATCACGCAGCCGGACGAGCAGGGCGGGTTCTTTGTTCGCTGGGGTAAAGCGCTATGGATGCTGTTCTGGAGCACCATCCCGGTCTATATTCTGGCAGTGTTGGTACTGGGTGCGGCGCGCGTCTGGCTGTTCCCTCATGCCGATGGCGCTATTGATAACAGCCTGCTGTGGGTGATTGCGCTGGCGGTAGCCGGTTGTCTGTTTGTGATCCCAACTGCCGCAGAAATCCCGATTGTGCAGACCATGATGCTGGCAGGAATGGGAACTGCACCTGCGCTGGCACTGCTGATGACATTACCCGCCGTCAGCCTGCCGTCGCTGATTATGCTACGTAAAGCGTTTCCGGCAAAAGCGCTGTGGCTGACCGGTGCGCTGGTGGCGATTTCGGGTGTGATGGTGGGATGTATTGCGTTGATATAAAACAGGAATGCCGGGGGCGCTTCGCTTTCCCGGCCTACGGTCGTACATTCTGTAGGCCGGATAAGGCGCTTACGCCGTCATCCGGCACACAACGACTTACTTGATAAACGTAAACGCCGTGGTGACGCGCTTCACGCCGCTGACCCGGCTGGCGATATCCGCCGCGGCTTTGGCTTCACGTTCGGTCACCAGGCCTAACAGGAACACTTCACCGTTTTCGGTTGTCACCTTCACGTTGGAAGATTTAACCTGGTCGCTGGTCAATAACTGAGAGCGTACTTTGGTGGTGATCCAGGTGTCGTTTGAGGCGGTGCCCATACCAATCGGCTCACCCTGACGGATCTCGTTATAGACTTCGGTGGTACCATCGACGCCCATTGCAATCTGTTTGGCGCGTGAGGAGAGCTCGCTATTCGGCGACTGGCCGACCAGCAACACTTTACCTTGATAAGCCGTCACGTTAATTCGCGTTTCTTTCTTGATCTGTGCATCTTTCGACAGCGCACTGTTGACGCGCAGTTCCAGGGTTCCATCGTCCACCTGAGTGCCTACGCTACGTGGATCTGTTGCTGCTTTGGTACCAACGGCGGCGGTTCCGACAACAGCGGCGGCCACACAGCCTTGCAACAGTAGAGCAGAAATAAGGACTGCGATTGGCGATAAAGCCTTCATGTGTACTCCTTAATCATCCTGGTGGGGGAAAAGCGTGTTATCGATCAGATCGCACAGGCAGTTTACCGTCAGCATATGCATTTCCTGAATGCGTGCGCTGTGATGCGAAGGGATGCGGATCTCAACATCCTGTGGCCCTAACAGTCCAGCCAGTTCACCCCCGTCATATCCGGTCAATGCCACAATCGTCATGTCTCGCGTGACCGCTGCTTCCACGGCCTTCACGATATCGCGGCTGTTACCGCGCGTCGAGATGGCCAGTAAGACATCACCCGCATGACCCAACGCCCGAACCTGTTTTGCATACACTTCGTCATGCAGGCGGTCGTTGGCAATCGCTGTTAAGACCACATTATCCGTATTTAGTGCAATCGCAGGTAAACTAGGACGTTCTGTTTCAAAACGGTTGATCATGCTGGCAGCAAAATGCTGTGCGTTGGCAGCGGATGTCCCATTACCACAACAGAGAATTTTGTTGCCATTGAGCAGTGAATGAACCAGCGTCATGGCGGCACGAGAGATAGCATCCGGGAGGGCTTCTGCCGCGGCAATTTGCGTTTGAATGCTTTCGGTAAAGCAGACTTTGATTCTGTCTAACACGCTAATCCTTAAGAGCTAATCCATCAGGCTATTTTATTTGCCATTTGGACCTGGGCGGTGCTCCCACTCTTCACGTACGACATGTACGCGCCGGTGGTTCCGCGCTGTCCGTGTCCAAACTGGCTGCAACAATATATGCCCAATGGGTCTGCTCTGAATCTTCAATTATGAGCAGTCGGTAAAGGCATTTCTCAACCACTCAACGTCATTTCCGGTGAAGGCTAACACATCGAACCGGCAATCCACAGTATCAAAACTCCCATTGTGGCACGCGAGCCACAAACGGGCGGCCTGTAATACTTTGCGTTGCTTGCTGTGCGTCACACTGGCAGCGGCGCCACCGAATGCCGCAGAGCGTCGGTAGCGGACCTCAATAAAGACGGTTGTCTTGCCATCACGCATAATCAGATCAATTTCGCCGCCGCGTTCACGCACGTTGGCGGCGATGAAATGCAGTCCCTTGCGCTCAAGCCAGCGACGCGCGGTGGTTTCCCACGCGTCACCAGTCTGCTTGCTCGTTAACTGGCGGGGACGATCTGCCCTTGCTGGTACTGGAGCCATGATAACTTCCTGTTAATCACACAGTCCTGACTGGCGGTCAGCGCGCCGGTATTCCCGTTAATTTCAAAGCCCTGCACCTGACGCATCTGGGAGAAATGGTTGGCCAGCGACCAGGCATCGACGCCCATTGCATACATGCGCGCCAGCGAATAGTCGTTATGCACGGCACCGAGTGCCTGCTGCATCAGCGACGGGTTCGCGCCTGCCAGCATTGGGATCTCGCTGTACTGCAGGCCATCCATTTCCAGACGGAAGTCTGGGCCGGCATTCCCTTGCGCGCTACGTGAGCTGGCGTACAGCGTTGCACCGCTCTGGCTACCGTTGCGCATGGCGATCATCGGCTTGATGAAGGCTATCTCATTCGGGGTTGCCAGAATATAGACGGCGTCCACGCGACCTCCGTTACCGCTGATTTGCGCATCCGTTGGTGGGGCCGGGATGGTTAAATTGCCAATAGTGACGCCAGGTTGAGACGGCGTGCTCGCGGCAACAGGGCTACCGGTTAAGGCAATGCCGGAACCGCCGTTAACGCCCATACGCAGCTCCGCCGTTGAGCCAAATTTCTGCTGCAGCACCGTACCGCCTCCCAGATTTTGCCACTCCTGGGCAAAGGCGTTAGCAACACGATCGCCAAGCGCGCTACGCGGGATAAGTAGCAGCGGTGACTGTTTACCCTGTTCATGAATATGGCGCGCGGCATCACGCGCTTCATCTTCCGGTGAGAGAGCGAAGTAACAGATGTTTGCCCGACTCTGTACCGATTCCGGCTGGTTAAGCGCCAGTACGTTCAGCGGGGTGTTGCTTTTGACCAGTTCGTCGACATTGTTTTTCAGCAGCGGACCGACCACGATGCTCGCGCCATCCTGCTGAACCTGCGCCAGGATCTGATCGAGCGGTTGGGCGCTGGTATCATAAATTTTCAGTTCTGCGGAAGGATTTGCCGCCGCGCTTGCGGTGGCTGGCTGCGCCGGCGTAGCCTGCGGCGCGCTGACCGGAGCAGGTTGATCGGCCTGCTGTTCGTCGGTCAAATCACTCACTGACGCCTGAGAAGGGCTGGCGACGCCATCTGTCAGCTGCGGCTGCGGGTCTGCTGGCGTTGTGGCCGCAACCGGAGTCGGTTGCGCGGTGGGCTGCGTATCGACCGGTTGCGTACCGAGATTTTTGGCGGCTTCAAAGCCTTGTTGAATGGTGCGACCAAACACCGCAGCCTGACCATTTAGCGGCAGCAACAGGGCGATTTTGCTAGTGGACGCGGGCTTAAAGCTCTGTACGTTAACCAGTTGGGTTGGCAGCATTTTTGCGCCTGGATTCTGCGGATAGCGTTTTTGCCAGTCGGCAATACCTGCTTTCATCATGTCCGGATCGCTGCGGTTATCAAACCAGACGCGTTGCAGATCCAGCCAGCCCTGCAATACGTTTTCATCGGCATTGATCACCAGAGCCTGGGCCTGCTCTGGCGTCATTGACGACAGCGCCTGCCAGGTGGCGTCGATGTTTTTCTGCTTATCCTTCTCGCTAAGCAGCGGTTCCTGAGCAATCAAGGCGCGCAGCAGTGAGAGTGACGGACGGCCCTGGCTGGCGTCAATCTGCGCCTGCCAGTAACGAGCCTGTTGATTTTGCTCAAAATCAGACGGGGTAAGCTTTTCCAGCAGCGACTGCGCGCCGGTAAAATCTTTCTGTGCCAGTTTGATTTCAACGGCTAACAGCGACTGTTCCCGGCGCTGGGAATCATTCAGATCCTGCGGCAACTGATTAAACAGTTCGATAGCCTGCTGGCTTTTGCCTTCTTTCAGCAGTGCACGAATGGCGAGTAATTGCCAGTTGGTCTTGCTATCATTTGCGCTTTGCTGCATCTGTTGCAGATAAAAGCCGGAATCAGCTTGCGCTGTGCCCTGCATATGGGCAGTGCTCTGATCGGGCGCCTGGGTGCCACAGCCGACGAAAATCAGGGCTGCCAGAACGATGGGCAGACAGCGCGCGGCTTTTAAACGAGAGAATGTTAAGGGTACCATACTGTATCCAGTGATATTTTTTATACGCAATGCTCAATATTAAATCGGCAATACGGACGACACAATGACACAACACGAATCGGCGGAGAATTCTCGCGGCCAACTCTTTATTGTACCTACTCCAATCGGGAATTTGTCTGATATTACCCAGCGTGCGCTCGAAGTGTTACAAGCCGTTGATTTAATTGCCGCGGAAGATACTCGTCATACCGGATTATTATTGCAGCATTTTGCGATTAATGCCCGACTGTTCGCCCTTCACGATCATAACGAACAGCAAAAAGCAGAAACGCTGGTAGCGAAGTTGAAAGAGGGGCAAAACATCGCGCTGGTTTCTGATGCCGGGACGCCGCTGATCAACGATCCGGGTTATCACCTGGTGCGTACCTGTCGTGAGCAAGGCATCCGTGTGGTGCCGTTGCCGGGTCCCTGTGCGGCGATTGCCGCGTTAAGCGCGGCGGGGTTGCCGTCCGACCGCTTCTGCTATGAAGGTTTTTTACCAGCGAAATCAAAGGGACGCCGTGACGCGCTGAAAGCTATTGAAACCGAACCGCGTACGCTGATTTTCTATGAATCCACCCATCGCCTGTTAGACAGTCTGGAAGATATGGTCGCAGTCTGGGGCGAATCCCGTTATGTGGTGCTGGCGCGCGAGCTGACCAAAACCTGGGAGACGATCCACGGCGCACCGGTAGGTGAACTGCTGGCGTGGGTGAAAGAAGATGAGAACCGGCGCAAAGGCGAGATGGTGCTGATTGTGGAGGGGCACAAGGCGCAGGAAGATGACCTGCCCGCCGATGCTTTGCGCACTCTCGCACTCTTACAGGCCGAGCTGCCACTAAAAAAAGCGGCAGCGCTGACGGCAGAAATCCACGGCGTGAAGAAGAACGCGCTGTATAAGTACGCGCTGGAGCAGCAGGGGGAGTAAATTCAGCAGACACGCTGCAAAGTTGTAGCGTGTCTGCTGAGATGAGTGGCTACCGATCAGAATAACGCGAGCCATCCAGTAAGCATGTCGTATTGTCATGCAGCCACAAAAACGAGGCCGGAACAGCCGTCGTCACGGTAGCGGTCAGGTATTTTTCGACAGCGGCCTGCTTGCCATCCCCGGCAATCAGCAGCAAAATTTCTTTTGCATTGAGGATCTCCTTCAGTCCCAGCGTGATACCGTGTGTCACCGGACGACCGGCCGTTTTCAGCATGTCATGATGGCGCGTTTGGTCATCAAGCCTGCTGATATGGCAACACGGCTCCAGCGCGGTTCCCGGCTCGTTCAGCCCCAGATGACCATTTTTGCCGATACCCAGTACGCATAAATCAAGGCCACCCCGATGGGCAATCAAATCCGTCACGCGTTCGCACTCTTTCTCATCGATATTTTCCGACTGAAAGCCGATCAACTGTTCCGGGCGCAGGCCAAGCGGTTGCACGATGTGCTGTTGCAGGAACGATTCACAGGTACCCGGTGTGTGTAAGGGAATCCCCACCCATTCATCGAGCTTCACGAAGGTCACGTTTCGGATATCAACTTGATTCTTTTGTATTTTCTCGACAAAGAAACGATAGGTCAGTTCAGGTGTGGCACCGGTCGCCAGGCAAATCGTCGCGTCAGGTTTGTCCTGTATAACCTGAATCAATCGTTCGCTGGCGCGATCGCTGAGCGCATCGTAGTGGTCGCAGTACTGTATGCATTGCATTGGTCAGTCATCCTTTTGACGAGGGGCGCACGTACTGTCGCGCCCCGTTCAGTTTACAAAATGCCGAGTGCGGAAGAGACGATAGAAAGCACGAAGGTGACACCGATTAGCAATACCGGATGTGCTTTTTTCACCCGCAGCAGGTAGTACATCAACAGCGTGTAGCCCATGGGTAAAATGTTCGGGAAGACCTTATCAAAGAAGTCCTTTTGTAGTGCCACATTGTGCGTGCTGTCGATGGCAAAAGAGGTCACGACATTAATATGGACGTAAGACGCGATCAGACCGCCAATCACCGTGATCCCGAGGATGGTTGCCGAGCGGGCGATCATCTGCGAGTTTTCCCTCACCTTATCAATGGCTTTTACCCCAACCGAATAGCCGACGTGAGTCCAGCCGACGCGCAGGAAAAAGATCATCAGATAAACGGCGAAGAACAGAATCGGCCCCAGCAAATTGCCCTGGCTGGCGAAAGAGGAGCAGATCCCCGCCATGATCGGCAGCAAAGTGAACCAGAAAATGGCATCACCAATCCCGGCAATAGGGCCAAACAGCGCCACTTTCAGGCCTTTAATGGTGTCGCGGTTTTCTCCTTTCTCTTCCATGGAGATAAGCAGCCCCATCAGAAAACCGACGAGGTTTGGGTGGGTATTGATAAATTCCAGATGATCTTTCATGGCCGCACTCAGGCCCGGCTTATCATCTTTATAGATTTTTTTCAGAATCGGCAGCATCGCCCAGGTAAAGCCGCCCGCCTGCATCCTTTCATAGTTAAAGCTCGCCTGCAGAAGCGAAGAGCGGAAGCCAAGACGGGTAATGTCTTTTTTACTGATTTCAGATCCCATTGCTGTAATCCTCTTCATCATCATTTTTATGGGCGGCAGGCTGGGGTTGCGCCTGCTGTTTAGCTTTGGCATTGAAAAACTCGTACACGGCGAAGCCCGCGCCGAGGACAGCGACCGGGAGAAGGTTGTTGACCTGGATGTAGCAGACAAAAAGGAAGCCGGCGATCAGATAAGGAATGTACTGTGCTTTGAACATCACGCGCAGCAGCAGACCAAAACCAACGGCAGGCAGAATACCGCCCGCGACTTCAAAACCATGAGTAAGCCAGGCGGGCATGGCTTTCACCAGCGCCTGCATGGCACCCTGCGCCAGATAGGTACACAGAAACGCGATAATCGCGTAAGAGCAGGCGACAATCAGCGTCGTTAGCCAGTTCAGACGGGAAAATGCGCGGGTGTTGGCTTCTTTTGCGCAGTTGTCGGCTCTGGACATAAACAGGGAAAAAGCGGAATAGAAGAACAGAATCACATATTGCATCAGCAGACTGAACGGCAGGCCAAGGCCGATGGCGGTTTTGGCATCCACGCCGGTAGACCAGGCGATCACCGTGGTCATCAATCCTGCCATGATGGGGTTTGGCGGTTGTACGCCGCCGGCGGGCGTCAAACCAGCAAAAGCCAGTTCGGTCAGACCGCCGGTGATCAAACCAATATGAATGTCGCCAAGAATGGCGCCAGTGAGCGTACAGACAATAATTGGTCTGAATAAAAACAAGGCTTCCAGCCAAAAATCGATTCCCAGAAAGAAGACTAGTGCCGCGAGGGATATCCCTTGTAAAAGCGTTATTTCATTCATTGTAAACACCTCATATAAATAAGTCCCTTTACTATGAAAACGTTGGCTTGTTATTTACTCCGGGATCGCTTCTTTTTGATCGCCAGGGACATCCTGAATAAAAATGTTTACGCCATGTTTCTTAATGAACTGCAGATCATTAAGGTCCTGCTCATTGAC
Source organism: Citrobacter sp. CFNIH10 (assembly GCF_002934585.1). Taxonomy (NCBI): domain Bacteria; kingdom Pseudomonadati; phylum Pseudomonadota; class Gammaproteobacteria; order Enterobacterales; family Enterobacteriaceae; genus Citrobacter; species Citrobacter sp. CFNIH10. Next base: position 651,143 of record NZ_CP026216.1, on the reverse strand, counting down.
ATAAACTTTACTGCTGATCTGCTTTTTGCCTTCTGAGAAGTGCATATTGCCGACGTTCACGTCGTTAAGCGTGATACCACCTTCGAGCAGCTTTCTGACTGTTTGCGGGGTGCGGCAAATCAGGAAGATCTTCTGATGCGGCGCTGCTTTACCGATGACATTGATAGTTTTTTCTATAGAGAAGAAGCGGATACCGAAACCGTAGGTTTCTGCGGTGATGCTCATTAATTTCTGCTGAATCTCATCCTGAGCGACATCATCATCCACGACGACCAGCAGATTGGCACCGATCGTTGATGTCCAGGTGACACCCACCTGACCATGCACCAGTCGGTTATCAATACGCGTTAACAGGATATTTGGACTGCTCATATTTAAATCCTCACCATAAAATAATTGAATGACTGAACTTGTTGAAATATATTATTCTTACCGTATCGCATTCATTAATTAATTCAGCGTGATGTAATCTCGTTATTCTCCTCCGCTATTTGGCCAGAAAGCGCTACCTGATATTAATCAGATAGCGCTTTTGTGTAGTGATGATAAAGCCGACTCGCTTACGATAACTCGTGGTCGACTAAAAGTTTATTGGCCGATCCACAGACATTGATTTTACTTCTCACGACTTCTTTCATTGCATCCATACCGACGCGCATGTAGTAGCGCGGATCGTTGCCCTGTGGGTTGTCGGCAAACCACGCTTTCACGGCATCGGCAAAGGCAATTTTCAGTTCAGTGGCGACGTTAACCTTACAGACGCCCAGTTCTATCGTGCGGCGCACGTACTCGTCAGGCACATCGCTCGCGCCATGTAGCACCAGCGGAATATCCACCACTTCACGAATTTCAGCCAGACGCTGGAAATCGATTTTCGGCTTTTTGGTGTACAGGCCGTGCGCGGTACCGATGGCGACGGCAAGGCTGTCGACGCCGGTCAGCTCAACAAAGCGTTTGGCCTCCTGCGGATCGGTCAGAAAGGCGCTTTCTGCGTCAACGATCATGTCATCTTCGACGCCACCCAGTCGCCCCAGCTCCGCTTCGACGCTGCAATCGCGGGCGTGGCAGAAATCCACCACCGATTTCACCAGCTTCACGTTTTCTTCAAACGGAAAATGGCTACCGTCGATCATGGCGCTGCGCACTCCGGCGTTCACTTTATGGCGAATGTCGTCCAGCGATTCATGATGATCGAGATGCAGCGCCAGCGGCATGCCGTAGGTGGTGGAGTAGGCGGTGCACAGCGCGTAAAGCTCTTCCAGCGCGATATGTTTAAAGGTGCCAGGCGTACCGGCGAGGATCACCGGTGATTGCATTTCGCTACACACTTCGAGGATCGCCTGGATCGTCTCGGCATTATGGATGTTGAAGGCCGGAACGGCGTAGCCTTTTGCCTGGGCATCCTGCAAGAGATACTTCGTGGAAATGATACTCATGATCGGATCCTCTTAAGCCTGCCACGGGTGAATAACGACGCCCTGCACCACGCGGTTGACCGTACCGCTGCGGGAAGGGGTATCCGGCGTATTACCGACTGCAATGGACTGGGTGAGCGCAAAGACCTGGGCATACATCAGGTAGCAGAACGCCAGTTCGGTATCGATGAAATGACGCGCAGACGGCAGCAAAATGTGCGGGCCGGCTTCGATAATGGAATCGCTTTCGGCTGCAATGGCAACAACGCGCATGGCCTGATCATCGCGACGCAGCTCTGCCAGCAGATCGAGATCGTACTGCCGGGTGTAAGGGTGGCTGGAGATATACACCACGATCAGCGTTTCGTTATCCACCAGTGATTTCGGTCCATGACGGAAACCGGTTGGAGAATCGTAAAATGCCGCCAGCTTACCGGCGGTCAGTTCCAGGACTTTCAGGGCCGATTCACGCGCGGCACCCTGCAATCCGCCGCTGCCGAGGTAGACGATCCGTTTCCAGTTTTCATTGCCAAACACGCCGTGGCTGAAATCACCTAGTGAGGACAGGATCGTCTGGCAGCGATCCGCGACGTCGCGGAAGGTCTGGCTGTTGATGAGTTTTGGTGCGAACACCGCCAGACAACTGGCCATCATGGTAGTAATACTGCTGGTCATCGCAAAACCGCGATCGTGTGTTTCTGCCGGCATCAGCAGAGCAAAAGCGTTATCGCTTGCCACCGCGTTCTGGTACAGGCTGCCCGCTTCATTGCAGGTGATCGAAAGGTGATAGCACTCAGGGACGAACTGGTTTGCCAGTTCCACTGCGGCGACGCTTTCCGGGCTGTTGCCGGAACGGGCAAACGAGACCAGCAGCAGCGGATGTGCCGGATTCAGATAATCCATCGGATTGGTGACCAGATCGGTGGTCGGAACGGCGCTGATGTTTTGCCCCGTGTGGCTGGCAAGCCAGGGAGAGATGATCTCGCCAATGAATGCCGAGGTACCTGCCCCGGTCAGCACAATCCGCAGATCGTCTTTACGCAGTAGTGGCGCAAGAAAGTTGTCGATCGTGGTACGTATCGCGTCAATGTTCGTCAGCGATCGGATCCAACTGGCAGGCTGCTGGCGGATCTCTTCTTCAGTCCAGGTTCCGGTGGTTGCCGCTGCAGGGGTATAGGTTTCTGGCATATCGTAAGTCCTTAGTCTTGTGAATTCCACATCAGACGCTGGCAAAATGTCGCTATCTTTCGTTTAGTTTCACTTGTTCACATGATCGATTGATTAAAATCTATAGGAAAGAAATCGAAAGTTCAATGATGCGAAATGAAATAAAACGAAAAGTGTGATCGATTGTACGGAGAGCGTTTTTATCTTATTGATCTGTAATAATTCTCTCTGAAAGTTCTGAGGTGAGGGTTTTCTTAAGCGAAAGGAAAAGAAAGGCCTTACGATTCATGATCGAAGGCCCTGGAGAAAAAAAGGGTCAAAGGGGGAGGCGCTGACCCTGAATCCAGATCTGTTGTAAATGCAGTCCGCCATTGAGAGCGATCATGTTGGCACGTTTGCCCACGGCTAACGATCCTAAGTGGCTGTCGATCCCCAGCAGTTGCGCTGGATGGAGCGAGGCCATATGGATCGCCTCCTCAGGGGCAATTCCTGTCAGTTCAACCATATTGCGCACTGCCGCATCTACCGACAACGTACTGCCTGCCAGGCTACCCGATGCGGTTCGCACGATTCCGCCGTGCATGTCGACCTTTTCACCGCACAGCGTGTAGTTTCCGTCGGGCATACCGGCGGCCTGCATCGCATCGGTGATCAGCACCAGCCTCTCTTTGGCACAGCAGCAACAGAGCTTCATGGCGGCCGGATGGACGTGGTGCCCGTCGGCGATGAGCTCCAGCCACGCGCGTGGATCGGTGAGTCCTGCGCCAACCATTCCTGGTTCACGGTGATGGAGTCCGGTCATACCGTTGTAGCAGTGCACAAGTCCGCTCGCGCCTGCGTCAAAGGCGGCTTGGGTTTGCGCCCAACTTGCCGCGCTATGCCCCAGCATCACCCGTATACCCTGTTGCCTGAGATGGTGAATCGCCTGCAAGGCGCCCGGTTTTTCCGGTGCCAGCGCCACCACCCGCAGGGTCTGTCGTGACATGGCGACCAGCTCATCAAGTTCCGTGAGGTCCAGCTCGCGAAACAGCTCCGGGGGATGGGCACCTTTATTCTGCGGCGTGAAGTAGGGCCCTTCCAGATAACTTCCGAGCACCTGGGCGCCAGGCCCGCCGGAATAACAGCGTTGAGCGATGCGCTCCAGCGCGCGGTGAATCGTCTTCAGCGGCGCGGTGACGGTGGTGGGGAGCCAACTGGCAACCCCTTCACGTGCTTTGTGCATCGCCAGCTTGTCCAGTGCGTCCGGTTCATCGTCCATCACATCGACCCCCGCGCCACCGTGGACGTGGGTGTCAATATAAGCGGGACACAGTAGCTCGGCGTCGCGCACGGTGATGCCCGGAGCAATCGGCTCGATGGCCGTGATGATGCCTTCTTCAACGCGCAACTGATGATCGTCCAGCCAGCCCTGCTCGGTGAGCAGGCGTCTGGCACGCAAAACCTGCGTCATATTCCTTCCTCGATGGGGTGCTCCTCGCGACAACGCCCCAGCTCATCGACCAGGCTGGTCAGGCCGCGATGCCCGCACTCCAGCGCCTGCACACGAAATGCTTCGCTGCTGAGTCCTTCGCGATCCAGCACCATCTCCAGCAGCAATTGCAGGTTGGTGCCAGTGATCACTTCCCGGCCTGGTTTCAGCATCGCCAGCGTAGAGGCGACGCGAAACGGCGTGCCGCCAAGCAGGTCGGTCAGGAAAACGATATCTTCCTCGCCGTCCAGTTGTTCAATCGCCTGCTCAAGCTGCGAGGTGAGCAGCGCAGTGGTGGAGGTTTCCGGAAAGTCGATGGCGATAAACTGCGACTGCTCGCCGAGGATCTGTTTCATCGCTTTTTCCATACCGCTGGCAAACCCACCGTGCCCCGTCAAAATAATACCTAACATCGAAGACCTCTTTGCTTTACAGGAAGTGACAGAACTTGCCGACGACGCCCAGTATCACGGTGATACCGATGAGGCGCAGCGGACTCCAGCCACGACGGACTAACCAGAACATCGTCAGGGTATAGACCAGCGGTAAAAAAGCGGGCATCAGTTTGTCGATCACGTCTGCCTGGAGCTTAACGACCGCATCACCCGCCTTGATTTCGAGCGTGGTATTCAGACGCACATAGGTCGCCACGAGTGCGCCAATGACCGTCATCCCGACGATAGATGCCGCGTGGCCCACTTTCTTCGTATTGGCCTTGATGAGCGGAATGGCGGCGACCCCCATACGATAAGCATAGTGCGCCAGGCCAAAACGCAGACCCAGATGGACCACGTTAAATAACACAATAAAGACCACTGCGCCGAGGATGGAACCCTGCAAGGCCAGACTGGCCCCAATGCCGCCGCAAATAGGCAACAGCGTCAGCCAGAACATCGCATCGCCAATCCCGCCAAGCGGCGCGCCAACGGCAATTTTGGTGCTCTGAATGCTGTTAACGTCCTGTTTTGAGCGCTCCATCGCCAGAATGATGCCAATGACAAACGTCACCAGGAAGGGGTGGGTATTGAAGAAACCCATGTGGCCTTTCATGGCGCGCGCCAGATCGCGTTTATTGGTGTGGATCTTTTTCAGCGCAGGCAGCAGCCCGTACAGCCACCCGGAAGCCTGCATACGTTCGTAGTTAAACGACGCCTGCAACAGCATGGAACGCCAGGCCACCCGGTTGATATCTTTTTTGGTCAGCTCTGCGCCAATACTCTGATCTTCATAGATGTTTTCGTTTACGCCGGAAAGTAGCGTTTCGTCGCTGTCGGAAACAGTCGGAAGCGTTTGTTGATTAGATGCCATCTTCGAATTCCTCTTTCTGGGCCGCAGATTGCGTCGGTTCTGGAGATTTACGCAGCAGGTCGATCAGCGCCATGGCCAGTGCCGCAGCGGCGATCGCCAGTACCGGCAGTTTGAGCCAGGCGGCTCCCACGAAGCCGATGATAAAGTAAGGGATATAGACGTTTTTCATCATGATTTTCAGCAGTACGGCAAAGCCGATGGCTGGCATGATGCCGCCTGCGACGCCGAGACCGTCAATCAGCCGTTCCGGCAGAACATCAATGGCCGTTTTCGCGTGCTCTGCACCGAAGTAAATCGGCAGAAACGCACACAGAAAATAGAAAATCCCCAGTGCCAGTAACGCCAGATAGTTGACCCGTTCAATACCGGCGGTGTCGGCATTCGCCGCCATGCGATCGCAGCGGGACATCACCCCGGACATCACGGAGAACAGGAACGTAATCCCCATCTGCACCGCCACGGCAAACGGCACGGCGACGCCCACGGCGACATCCGGTTTCACCCCAGTTGTAATGGCGAACGTCGTACCCACGATAGTGCCGATAATGACGTTTGGCGGTTGCGCGCCTGCCAGCGGTGCGAGTCCCATCCACACCAGTTCTAGCGTACCGCCGGTTAAAATACCGGTATGCAGATCGCCCAGAATCAGGCCGACCAGCGGCCCAAGCACCACCGGGCGGTGCATGTGTGTTAATCCGTTGAACATATCCAGGCCGGCAATAAAGGCGAGGATACCTAATGCAAAAGCCTGTAACAGACTAATTTCCATGGTGAAGGCCTCAGATGAGTTTAAAGAGATCCTGCGCAGGTTCTGTCGGAACGCCCTGAACAAAGCATTCCACCCCGGCGGCTTTCAGGCCGTTAAACGCCGCAATATCGGTCGAGTCGACAGAGACCGTTTTGGCAATCTGTTGTTTGCCATTGGCGTAGTGCATATTGCCGACGTTGATGCGTGTAACAGGCACCCCACCTTCGACCAGTTTGAGGAAATCGGTGGGGGATTTACAGACCAGCAAAATCTTCTGCCGGTCGGCGGCGCGGTGAATGTTGTCGATCACTTTTTGCAGCGACCAGAAGCGCACGGCGATCCCTTCTGCCAGCACCATCTCCATCAGGTTCTGTTGCACAGTGTCTTCTGCCACCTCATCGTTGGCGACCAGGACCAGATTTGCCCCCGCAAATCCGACCCACTGCACCCCGACCTGACCATGAATGAGTCTTTCGTCGATACGGCTGAGTACAATATTTGGCATAGCGTGTTCCTCTTTTTTGTTATCCGTTTTGGGACGTTACGCCCTGGCAGGCGGCATGGTACTGCTGCAGTATGTCCTGAATATGGTTGATGATGAGTTCTCGCGGTGTGGCATTGAGATCTCCCTCGCGCACTTTCACGTACTGCAAAGGTAAATACTGGCTAATGAGCGGCAGGGGAATCGGCTCATCCGCCAGATTGCGCACCAGTCGTTCAAACGCCTCATCAATCTGGCTGTCTGGCCAGTAGTAACGAACACGATCGGAATAGCTGTAGCCCCGCGCCAGACGGCGGGTATTGCCATCGCCGTGGTAGTGGCTCTGCCAGTATTCCGGACGATCGAGCATGACGCTCTCAAGGACATGACGCAGGTCGGAACAGGCTTTTGCCGGGAGTAACTCTTCTTCAATGGCGGCCAGCGAGAACAGCGCTTCGCGCAGGGCGAAGGTCAGGGCCGGGCCGACTTTCAGGATGGCAAAGTGATCTTTCACTAACTGGCGCAGCGACTGCGGCGTCTGGTAGTCCGTGGAGTGCGCCTCAAAAACCAGCGTGTCATACGCTTCCACCATCTTGCTTAACGCGACGGCTTTTTGTGGCTGATAATCAATGATGTGGGTATGGTCGAACTCAACGCCGGGTTGTACCACCAGCGCGATGATACGAGGCCAGATGGCATTGAGTCCCTGCTTTTCAAAGGCGTGACGATGGGCTTCCAGTGTCGCTCGTGCGGCCTCAGGCGTGGTGACAGCCAGTTCGGTGAGCGTCTCATGGGCTCCGCCCGGTACCGGCACTTCAGTGCCAATCACATAAACCAGATCAGACTCGCCAAAATGAGCAATGCAGGTCTCTTCGGCAATCTTCGCCAGGCGCGCGGCACGTTCCGCGACGATGGCATCGGTCAATGGCACGGGATCGCCCTGGCAGGACATGCTGCAATCAAGGTGGATTTTTTTGAATCCGGCGGCGACATAGCTTCTGATCAGTTCGTCGGCATTGGTCATTGCCGGTTCTGCGGCCAGGTTTTGCCAACGATTAGGGCCGAGGTGGTCGCCCCCCAGAATCAGTTGCTCCTGAGGGAAATTAAGTGAGTCTGCCAATTGGCAGACAAAATGGCGAAAATCGGCTGGGGTCATGCCCGTGTAACCGCCAAACTGGTCAACCTGATTTGAGGTTGCTTCAATCAGCAGCGGCGAGTGATTTGCCTGTGCGTAACGTATTGCGGATTCCAGCACCAACGGATGCGCGGAACAAACGGCGTAAATTCCGTTTGTCTTACCTCGTTTATGCTGTTCCACCATATCAGTCAGATGTTTCACTTTCCTCTCCAGGTCAGATAACTGCGACATACAATCTTTCGTTTTGTTTCACTTGATACTGCATCATGGTCTTATAAAAATAAAACGAAAGATAATAGTTTTCCGATCTGTTTCACAAAAGAAACATAATGAAAGCATTTAGCGGGGTTTTTCGCCCCTCAGGTCGACTTTTTTCGGCTTGCATTCCGATAAAAGAAAGGCGTTAATAGGCGAAACGAAATGAAACGAAAGAATTAGCCAAAGGATTTCTTATGAGCAATACCGATGCTTCTGGAGACAAGCGGGTGTCAGGCACCAGCGAAAGGCGTGAGCAAATTATCCAGCGGTTGCGGCAGCAAGGAAGCGTACAGGTGAACGATCTTTCGGGATTGTTTGGCGTTTCCACGGTGACGATCCGCAACGATCTGGCGTTCCTGGAAAAGCAGGGGATCGCCGTTCGCGCCTATGGCGGCGCATTGATTTGCGACAGTAATACGCCTGGTGCGGAGCCTTCCGTCGAAGATAAAAGCTCACTGAACACGGCGGTGAAACGCAGTATCGCCAAAGCGGCTGTGGAGTTGATCAAACCGGGTCACCGCGTGATCCTGGACTCCGGTACCACGACCTATGAGATTGCGCGCCTGATGCGTCAGCATAGCGACGTGATTGCAATGACCAACGGGATGAACGTCGCCAATGCCTTACTGGAAGCAGACGGCGTGGAATTGTTGATGACCGGTGGTCATCTGCGCCGTCAGTCGCAGTCGTTTTATGGCGACCAGGCCGAGCAGTCGTTGCAGAATTATCACTTCGATATGCTGTTTCTGGGCGTCGATGCCATTGATTTAGAGCGAGGCGTCAGTACTCATAACGAAGACGAAGCCCGGCTAAATCGCCGGATGTGTGAAGTGGCGGAACGGATTATCGTGGTCACTGACTCCAGTAAATTTAACCGCTCGAGCCTGCATAAAATTATTGATACCCAACGTATTCACACCATCATCGTCGATGAAGGCATCCCGGAAGAGAGCCTGAAGGAGTTTCATCGCAGTGGCGTTGAGGTCATTATCGTCCAGGCGGCGTCGTGAAAATCACAAAAATGTGATGTCCTTCAATTAAGCAAAAAGAAAAATGTCAGCGGGTTTTTGCCGAACCCGCTTTCGTTTTTTCACTGATTTTTCGTCTCCTTCTCCCGCTCACCTGTCCTGCACGCTTTTCGATCTTTCGCATTTTTCATTTTCGGTTTAGATAAAACGAAAGAAAAACAGGCTTTTTTGCCAAAATCCGCGCTGCGGACGTGTTCACAAATTCGCCTTAAGTCTTCTGATTTAATATATTAAAAAGAAAACGAAAGCGATAAATCGCTAAAACATAACAATATGCAATGGAGCAAAAGCAATGCTGGATAACTTAAGACGTCGCGAGCAAATCATCGATCTGTTATGCGATCAAGGTAGTGTTCGTGTCGAACCCCTGAGCGTGCATTTCGGCGTCTCAAGCGTCACTATCCGCAATGACTTACGTTATCTCGAGCAGAAAGGCTGCGTCATGCGTTCTTATGGCGGCGCCGTATTAAATCAACACTTTGCCCTCGATCGCCCCTTACAGGATAAAGACCGGCTGAACCGCGATGTGAAATCGCGGATTGCCGAAAAAGCGGCCAGTTTTGTCAAAGATGGCGACACGTTGATTCTCGATTCTGGCTCGACCACCACGCTTATTCCTCCGTTGCTTAAAAGTCGTCGCGATCTGGTGGTGATGACCAATGCGCTGAACATTGCCTGGGAACTCGCCAATTTTGAACGGGTGGATGTCATGATATTAGGGGGAAATGTCAGGCAAAGCGTTTACTCGCTGTATGGTCCTTCAGCGGAACATCAGCTCAGACAGTATCGGTTTGATAAGCTCTTTTTGGGCGTTGATGGATTTTGTCTGGAAGCCGGGATCACCACGCCGCATCCAGGGGAAGCGCACCTTAACCAGGTGATGTGTCAGGTAGCGCAAGAGGTTACGGTCGTCGCGGATTCCAGCAAGTTCGGCCGCAAAAGTTTTTGCATGATCAGTGAAATCAGCGGTATTGACCGGGTGATTACCGACAGTGGTATTCCGGAGCATTATCATCAGGCGCTCAGCCAGATGGGGGTGGATGTCGTTATCGTGGATGAATAAGAGAGAACGCCGGCAAAAGCGTGTTTTGCCGGCGATCGCTTAGTGCATCAGTGCATCCTGTTCGACCAGCAGCAGGGCGGCACCGCGTACGCCGCTGGATGCGCCATGCACGGCCGGGAAGACATTCGCGGGGGCGAGCCCCGGGAAGAGATAGCGCGACATGGCGCCGGGCAGTAAGGTGTAAATTTCCTCAATGTTAGAGACGCCGCCGCCCAGAACAAAGGCGTCGACATCCAGAATGAGCTGCAACTGCGCCAGCGTACAGCCCAGCATATCAATCCACGCCTCAACCGTGGCGACGGCGCTGGCGTTGCCATGACGGTAATTTTCCAGCAGCGTCTCCATTTTGAGCTGTTCCCCGCTAAAGTGCTTATGCAGCCAGAGTAAACCGGGGCCGGACTGGTAGCGCTCCAGACAGCCCTGTAAGCCGCAGCCGCACGTGATCTCCGGCAGGTTATAACGGCGCATAAAGGTGGCGGGCAGCGGTAAATGCCCAAACTCGCTGGCCATCCGGTTGCGCCCACGATAGAGCTGCCCGTCGATCACCAGTCCTCCGCCCATGCCGGTGCCAATAATGGCGCCAAAGATTCGCGAGAACTGACGGGCCTGCTGGGTATGCGCCTCCGACAGCGCGAAGCAGCAGCAGTCATTGTCCAGGGCCACCGAGCGGTTGAGTCGGTGCGCCAGATCGTCCATCACCTGCCGTCCGGTCAGACAGGGGACGTTCGACGACAGCAGCTTTCCGGTATGTCTGTCCATCAATCCAGGCATGCCAATGCCGATTTTGCCCTGCATTCCCGTAGCCCAGTCGGCGGTATCGATGAGCGAGGTAAAGGTCGAGAGAAAGAGTTCGTAATCCTGAACCGGCGTGGCTACGCGCTTGCGCCAGCAAACCTGCATTTCCTTATCAAAGGCGACAATTTCAGTTTTTGTGCCGCCAATATCAACACCGTAAAACATGCCACATCTCCTCGAATTTCACAGTGTAACCAGACAGTTTTCCTTGCGAGCGCGCTCTGCGGCAAAGACCATTAAGTGACTTTCCAGCGATTCATCCGGGCCGGAGAGAATCATACTTTGATCGCCCGCCATCACGGCGTGAATAAAGCGATCCATCAGATAGTAATCCCCGCCGCCGTGGCCTCCCATCTGGGTCTGCGTGCCTGCGGCGATCTCGTCGATCGTGTAGAGCGTCTCGCTGTCCGTCAGAAAATCAAACACCCGGATCTGCTCGCCATCGCCCTCGAGATAGCCTTTCGTACCGAAAAGACGCGTCTTTCGATCTTCCATACGGGTAAAGGCGGTCATGGTGAACGTCACGGTTTGCTGATGCGCGAAACGCAAGTTGACCACCTGATGATCCACTACGTCGTTATCACAGCGATAAACGCAGCGGCCATACGGACCTTCGCGCAGCGCCTGACGGACATTTTCCTCGGTGGGATCCGCCGTCAGCACGCGACGGAAATGTGGCGTGCATTTGTGATCCTCGCCGAGATAAATTTTGCAGGCTGACCAGGGGCAGCTCGCCTCAACCTGGCAATCCAGGCAGCGGTCGGCGGCACCCTCCGGCTGGTTCTCCTTTACGAAATGACTCAGGTTGCCAAATGAGGTCACAGCCTGACAGCGATCGCCCATGATGTAGCGGATCCAGTCCATATCGTGGCAGGATTTCTGTAACAGCATAAACGACGATTCCGCTTCGTTACGCCAGTTGCCGCGAACGAAAGAGTGCGCCTGGTGCCAGTAACCCACCGGCTCAAGATGCTGCATGCTGACGATATCGCCAATCACCCCGCTGTCGAGCAGGGACTTGAGTTTTTGCGTATAGCGGGTGTAGCGCAGAACGTGGGCGACACCCAATAAGACGTTGTTGCGCTTCACCGCAGCGATGATGGTGCGGCACTCTTCCGGCGTGGGAGCGATCGGTTTTTCCAGCAAAATATGATAGCCGAGGTCGGCAAACGCGACGGCAGGCTCTTTGTGCATCGTATCCTGAGTACAAATCAGTACGACATCTGCCATTCGTGGGCGGGCCGCCGCCTCTTTCCAGTCGCGAAAGATGTTTTCCTGCTCAATTTGATGCTGAGCGACAAACTGTTGGCGATACGCCTCTCTGGGGTCCGCCACGCCGACCACCTGCATGCGGTCCGGATGTTCAAGCGCGTAGCGAGAATAGATTTCGCCGCGCGCGCCTGCGCCCACCACTAACACGGTCACTTTCTTTGCACACATATAAGCCTCTCATTTTGCCCTTGCCTGCGTTCGCGTTGTTCTGCGCGGCGGGGCATTAAAAAAACAAACTGGATTGCTTGCACCTGATGATGACGTTCGCGACTTCAGGCACTGGCTAAATTTTCTTCATTCTGCTTATCGAATAAAAAGGCGGCTTCAAGATTGAATTTCACCCTGATCGATTCGCCGGGCAGCGGACTCCAGTCCGGTGACGAATTGACTCGCAGGATCATTTGCTGTGCACCGATATCGAAATGCAGCAGATCTTCATTGCCCATTCTTTCCACGTTGGTGATCCGGGCGTCGAAAGCCGCAGGATCGTTGTGCTGCGCCAACTGAATCGCCTCCGGACGAATGCCAAACCAGACGCTGTCGTGCGGATAATCCGTCAGTTGGGAGATCAGTCGTGCGGTTAAGGGCAAGGTCAGCGCGTCATTCAGACGCAGTCCGTGCGTGTGCGGGTCGAGCCCCAGAAGATGGATATTCATTGCCGGGTTACCAATGAAACCCGCCACGAATTTATTCTTTGGCTGATGGTAGATATTGCCCGGCGTGTCGACCTGCATGATCCGTCCACCGTTGAGTACGCAAATGCGGTCACCCATGGTCATCGCTTCAATCTGATCGTGTGTGACATACACCATTGTCGCGTTCACGCCTTCGTGACGCAGTTGGCGGTGAAGTTCCGTCAGGCGCACGCGCATTGACACGCGCAGTTTGGCGTCGAGATTGGACAACGGCTCATCAAACAAAAACACCTCAGGCTTACGCACAATGGCTCTGCCGACGGCAACGCGCTGGCACTGACCCCCTGAAAGTTGACCCGGTTTTTTGTCGAGTAGCGTTTCGATTTCCAGTTTGCGCGCGGCTTCCCGCACGCGAACATCTATCTCCTGCTTGTCCATTTTGCCCTGCAGGCTGAAGGCCATATTTTTGTAGATCGTCATGTGGGGATAGAGGGCGTAGTTTTGAAAAACCATCGCCACGCCACGTTCTTTTGGCAGCAAGTCGTTAACGCACCGTTCGCCAATGGAAATATGACCATGAGTAATATCTTCCAGACCGGCGATCATGCGCAGTAACGTTGATTTGGCGCAGCCGGATGGCCCGACAAAAACCATAAATTCGCCATCGTGAATTTCAAGGTCAACGCCATGAATCGCCTGAAAGCCATTCGGATATATTTTGCCTACTGACTGTAATTGAATGCCTGACATAATAATGCCCCTTATCCTTTAATTCCGGCACCGGCGATGCCACGAATGAAATAGCGCTGGAAGAAAATATAAAGTAATAACATGGGGATAATCGCGAGCAACGCTCCCGCCATGAGCATGGGATACTCCACCCCGGCGCGACCGGAGAGCGAGGCCAGACCCACCGGCAGCGTCATTTTGTCCATTGAGGTATTGACGATGAGCGGCCACATTAAGTTATTCCAGCTCCACAACCCGTTAATAATGACGCAGGCGATAAGTCCCGGTTTAATCAGCGGCAGCATGATTTTGAAAAAGATCGTTAAATGGTTATAACCATCCATAATGGCCGCTTCTTCCAGCTCTTTCGGTACGGAAAGAAAAAACTGGCGCAATAAAAAGGCGCTATAAATACTGAATAATCCCGGCAGCACCAGGCCTGGAATGGAGTTCAGCAGACCTATTTTCTCGATCGTTAAAAACTGCGGGATCAAAAAGATCTGTCCGGGAACCATCAGAATCGAAATGCAGAGCATAAAGAGGAGATCGCGCCCTTTAAAACGCAGGCGGGAGAAACCATACGCCGCCATCGCGGCAATCAGCGTCTGTAAGATGACGATAACCAGCGTGGAAACGATCGAGTTAAAATAAAAGCTACCAAACGGCATCTCATGCAAGATTTTATCGTACGCCTGAAACCCCGGATTGGCGGGCAGCAGGATCGGCGGAAAGGCAATACTTTCCGCCTGGGTTTTAAACGAGGTGATGATCATCCAGAGAAAGGGAACCACCGTGACCAGCGTCGCCAGGATCATCAGGCCATAAATCAGCCATTTTTCACGTTTTGTCATGAACATAGTGGTTGCCTTACTGTGCTTTAAGCCGTTTGCCTATCCATATCTGCAGCAGGGTCAGTACCATCGTGATAACGAAAATCACCACGGCAATCGCGGAGGCGTAGCCTTTTTCATGGTAGATAAAGGCGTATTTATAAAAGAGATAAGCGATGGTCATGGTCTGATCGTCCACCATGGAAGAACTGCCAAACAGCAGATACACCACATCGAATATTTGCAGCGTTTCGATAAACGAGATCACCAGAACGAAGAACAGCGTCGGGATCATTAGCGGCAGGGTAATTGACCAGAAGCCGCGCAGTTTACTGATGCCATCCAGAGACATGGCTTCATAAATCTGTTTCGGGATCCCCTGCAAGCCGGCGAGCAGAATGATCATCTTCAGAGCGATAGCCGACCAGATAATAACCAGTGAGGCGCTCAGACGGACAATATCCGGATCGGATAACCAACCAATGGCGGGAATATCGAAATAAGCCAGGATCTGATTGAGTAAACCGAAATTACGGTTCATCAACCACTGCCAGACCATCGCAATGGCGGCAGGCATCGTAACGGCCGGAAGAAATAACAGCGTACGGAACAGCCACTGACCGCGAATCGCCTGGTTTAAACCAATCGCCAGCAGTAAAGACAGGACCGTGATCACCGGCACACAAATAAAAACATAGGCCAGCGTATTCACTATCGCCGAACGGAATT
This sequence comes from Citrobacter sp. CFNIH10, assembly GCF_002934585.1. Taxonomy (NCBI): domain Bacteria; kingdom Pseudomonadati; phylum Pseudomonadota; class Gammaproteobacteria; order Enterobacterales; family Enterobacteriaceae; genus Citrobacter; species Citrobacter sp. CFNIH10. Next base: position 636,079 of record NZ_CP026216.1, on the reverse strand, counting down.
CATCATCGCTGAATAAATTAATGTAATTATCCAGATTGATTGTCGTCCAGATCTGAAACTCGCCCAGATCGGTAAAACTGTAAAATACGTTCTGGAAGAACGGCGTAAAGTAAAAAATAACTAATCCTGCCAACAGCGGCAGAATCATTATCCACCCCCAGAAACGTTCTTCTTTTTCCAGTCGGGTCAGGGAATTTTTATTGGGTTCCCTGGCCGATAACGGCGGGGATGCCGCTTCATCTGAATAGCTCATACAGACTCCGGGATGCTCACTTTACAAACAATAAATGAGTTAACGCAAGAGAGGTGAGAGGGAGCAAGGCTCCCTCACGATTATTTCTGCATTTCACGCTCAACGCGTTTGGCGACACCCGGCATAACCTGTTGCGGATCATTTCCCATCCAGACTTTTTTCAGCCCGTCGTTGAGAATGCTATTCCATTTCGCGGTATTTGAACCGGCGGTGGGATATTTATGAGAAAACGCCAGTGAATCGATATAGGCGGAAACATCAACATCCTTAAAGCCTTCCGCCCATGCTTTGGCGACTTTCTGATTGGCCGGAATCACCACTTTGCCCGCTGCCAGCGTTTGCTGCGCATGTTCTGAGCTCATGAATTCAATGAATTTCCAGGCGGCCTCTTTATGCTGGCTTTTGGCAGACATGGCGAATGCCAGGCTATGAGAGACGCCAGCCTGTTCTGCCATTTTGGGCATCGGAACGACGCCGACATGATCGTTAATCAGTTCGTTTTGCGAGAACGGCAGCGCCCACCACGAGCCCGCGTAGATCATCGCCACCCGATTGGACTGGAAGACATCGGCGGCTTTCATTTCGCCTGGCGGCTGGAGCAATCCTGCCTTCAGCATTCCCTGAACGTCGCGATACATGGCAATCGCGTTGTCGCTGGCAACGTCCGTTTTACCCTCAGGCAGGACAATCTGAGTGCCGGCCTGCAGCAGCAGGTTAAAGTAGCTGTCCTGACCGCTGCCGAGATCCATCGCCAACGGATAAGAATGCTGATCCAGCTTTTTACGTAACTGTTCTGATTTCTGTTTTAAATCGTCCCACGTCCAGTTTTTATCGGGATAGGTTACGCCAGCCTGATCAAACATTTTTTTGTTATACCACACGGCAATCGCGTCGATATCCCGTGGAATAGCGTATTGTTGAGACTGGTACTGATAAGCATCGACAGAGCTTTTCACGAAATCATCAAGATGTGGTGATGATGTGTCTTTTAAATAAGGAGTCAGTGGTTCCAGCATGCCGTTTTTAACGTACTGCTGAAAATTCGGCATATTCATCCAGAATACATCCGGCGCCACATTTCCCCCGACCGCTGAACTGAGTTTTATGAAATATTGGTCATAGGGCGTTAGTTCAATTTCAACTTTTACACCGGGGTTATTTTTTTCAAATTCATTAACCAGTTGCTGTTCGCCGGGAAGTTGATTTCGATCCCATAGCGTGTAGCGTAATTTAACGGGTTTTTCTGTCGTCTGGCCTTCAGCACTGGCGGCAACCGGTGCGGCCAGTAAACAGGAAAAAAAGCATGCCAGGGCGACATTATTTTTATTCAAGGTATACATAACTTCCCTCTTTATTCGGGTCAGAATGTCGGTGAGGTAAATTACAGAAGCCATTGAATCTTGTGTTTAACAAAGGGGAAAGTCAAAGGGGAAAAATGAGCGAATTATCGCATTAAAACACCCCGGCTTTTCGGTAGGTTTCTCTTTTATCAAAACGAAAAGAGAGCGAAAAGGGAGGCCTCAGGCATTGTTCTTTCTTTCAACGGGTTAGGATTTTTCTACCGACGAAAAGCGAAAAAGGGCGGGTGAAAAATTAACCTTCAAAACTGCGAGCATTATCACCTTATCTTTCACGGACAGGAAAGAAAAACGGGGATTATTCCCCGTTTTCTCGGTTGCTTTCGTTTCGAAAATATCAGGTCACTGGTGCCGGGTTAAAGACGGCCAACTGATTGTGCAATCCCCATTGATCGGAGAAGGTTTTCTTACGGCCACTGGCGACATCAAGAATAAATTCGAACAGCTTCTGACCGACTTCCTCAATGGTCTCTTCACCCGTGGCGATGGTGCCTGCATTGATATCCATCAAATCGTACCAACGCTTTGCCAGTTCGGTACGGGTCGCCATCTTAATCACCGGCACGGCCATCAGGCCATAGGGGGTACCGCGACCCGTGGTGAACACCTGGACGGTGATCCCGGACGCGACCTGCTGCGTGCCGCAGACAAAATCGCTGGCGGGCGTTGCGGCATAAATCAGACCGCGTTTGGTCGGGCGCTGGCCTGGGGAGAGCACTTCGACAATCGCGCTTTTACCGGATTTCGCAATGGAGCCCAGCGCTTTTTCCACCACATTCGCCAGCCCCCCTTTTTTGTTACCCGGAGAGGGGTTAGCGCTGCGATCGGTTTTCCCCATATCGAGATAGTTGTCGTACCAGGCCATCTCTTCCAGTAGACGTTTACCCACCGCTTCGTTGATGGTGCGCGGCGTCAACAGATGGATCGCATCACGCACTTCGGTGACTTCGGAAAACATTACCGTAGCGCCGCAGCGTACCAGCAGGTCAGAGGCGTAGCCCACTGCCGGGTTTGCCGTCACGCCGGAAAACGCATCGCTGCCGCCGCACTGCATGCCGACAACCAGTTCAGAGGCCGGGCAGGTTTCGCGCTGGCGCAGATTCAGTTTAACCAGATGGCGCTCAGCGACCTGCAGGATATCATCGACCATGGAACGGAAGCCCACATGCTTTTCGTCCTGAAGGCTGACGATGCTGGCGCTGTCGACCGGAATACTTTGCACATCGTCAGTACCTTCCAGTAAACGTTCCGGCTGCAGTTTTTCACAGCCCAGGCCAATGACCATCACTTCGCCGCCAAAGTTTGGGTTCAGCGAGATGTTATGGATGGTGCGGATCGGCACCACGGCTGCCGGCGCGTTAATTGCCACGCCGCAACCGTACAGGTGGTTAAGTCCGACCACACCATCGACGTTCGGGTATTTAGGCAGCAGATCGCGCTCAATGATTTTGACGACATAATCCACCACACCCGCCACACAGTGCACGCTGGTGGTGATGCCGAGCAGATTCTTGGTGCCTACGCTGCCATCGGCGTTGCGGTAGCCTTCAAAGGTATAGCCTTCCAGCGGCGGCAGCGGTTCCGGAACTTTGGTCGCCAGTGGCAGCGTGTTCAACGGCGGCGCTGTCGGTAGCTCAACCATGGATTCATCAATCCAGCTTCCGCGCGGAATGTCGCGCACGGCGTAGCCGATCACTTCACCGTAACGTATGATTTCACCATGAACCGGAATATCCACCAGCGCGACTTTATGTCCCTGTGGAATATGTTCAATCAGCTCCAGTCCATCCGGGAATCGCGTCCCGGCTTTCAAACCATTGTCATTAACAATGATCGCCACATTATCTGTTTCGTGGACCTTTATATAAAATGCGCTCGGCGATTCTTGTCTGATGTCGATGTTGGCCATTGTCCAGTATTCTCCAACCGGGGTGATAATAATATAGAAAGATTCTGCGAATCTGATTATTAAAATAAGGAAGACCTGTCGTGAAATAAGGATGTCAGGAGTTCAAAAATAAGAATGTGATCCAGATCACTCGTTATGGTGAAAGCCCGGCTATCAGGGGCGGTAAAGCGTAAATATGTGCATCAGCGCCCAGCGTTATGTGCATTTGCTCAAGATATTATTTGTAATTAGCATCGTTAATGAGCATCTGCACAATGCGTAATGCTCTCTGCCTGATTATACTGAATCACGAAATGAGTATCTGTATTTATTAATAAGTGATAGCGTCTGTCATCAATAAATAATAATAAATGTGTCTGCTTAAGTGCCTGAGGTAAATAAAATGATCCTGGATACCGTTGTAGAAAAAAAGAAAGGTACGCATACCCGCTATTTAATTCTGCTGATAATTTTTATTGTTACAGCGGTTAACTACGCGGACCGGGCGACGCTATCCATTGCCGGTACCGAAGTCGCCAAAGAGTTGCAGCTGAGTGCTGTGTCAATGGGCTACATCTTCTCTGCCTTTGGCTGGGCATACCTGCTGATGCAAATCCCCGGCGGCTGGCTGCTCGATAAGTTTGGTTCGAAAAAAGTGTACACCTGGAGCCTGTTTTTCTGGTCGCTGTTCACTTTCCTGCAAGGCTTCGTGGATATGTTCCCGCTGGCCTGGGCCGGGGTTTCCATGTTCTTTATGCGCTTTATGTTGGGTTTCTCGGAAGCGCCTTCGTTCCCGGCAAACGCCCGTATTGTTGCGGCCTGGTTCCCGACCAAAGAGCGTGGAACCGCGTCGGCAATCTTTAACTCTGCTCAGTATTTTTCACTGGCACTGTTCTCGCCGCTGCTGGGCTGGTTGACCTTTGCCTGGGGCTGGGAGCACGTCTTCACTGTGATGGGCGTGATTGGGTTTGTCCTGACGGCGCTGTGGGTCAAACTGATTCATAACCCCACCGATCACCCGCAGATGTCCGCAGAAGAGTTGAAGTTCATCTCTGAAAACGGTGCGGTCGTGGATATGGACCACAAAAAACCGGGCAGCGCCGTGGCAAGTGGTCCAAAACTGCATTACATCAAGCAGTTATTGACCAACCGTATGATGCTTGGCGTGTTCTTTGGACAGTATTTCATCAACACGATCACCTGGTTCTTCCTGACCTGGTTCCCGATTTATCTGGTTCAGGAAAAAGGAATGTCGATCCTGAAAGTGGGTCTGGTGGCTTCGATTCCGGCGCTGTGTGGTTTCGCTGGCGGCGTACTGGGCGGCGTGTTCTCGGACTATCTGATTAAGCGCGGTTTTTCTATCACCGTTGCGCGTAAGCTGCCAATTGTGCTGGGAATGCTGCTGGCTTCCACCATCATTTTGTGCAACTACACCGACAACACCGCGCTGGTGGTGACGCTGATGGCGCTGGCCTTCTTTGGTAAAGGATTTGGCGCACTGGGCTGGCCGGTGATTTCGGACACCGCGCCGAAAGAGATTGTGGGCCTGTGTGGCGGGGTATTTAACGTCTTTGGCAACGTGGCATCTATCGTAACGCCACTGGTTATCGGTTACCTGGTAAGTGAACTGCATTCCTTCAACGCCGCGCTGGTATTCGTTGGCTGTTCCGCGCTGATGGCAATGGTGTGTTACCTGTTTATTGTCGGTGACATTAAACGTATGGAACTGCAGAAATAATTAACGGTTAAGTGACAAGGTAAAAGTGATGAATAACGACATCTTCCCGAACAAGTTCAAAGCAGCGCTGGCTGCGCATCAGATTCAGATTGGTTGCTGGTCAGCGCTGGCAAGCCCCATCAGTACCGAAGTCTTAGGACTGGCGGGCTTCGACTGGCTGGTGTTGGATGGCGAGCATGCGCCAAATGATGTCTCCACCTTTATTCCACAACTGATGGCGTTGAAAGGCAGTTCCAGCGCGCCAGTGGTGCGTGTACCGACCAATGAGCCGGTGATTATTAAACGTCTGCTGGATATCGGTTTTTACAACTTTCTGATTCCGTTTGTTGAAACAGAAGAAGAGGCAGTGAACGCCGTTGCGTCGACGCGCTATCCGCCTGAAGGGATCCGTGGCGTGTCCGTATCGCATCGCGCCAACATGTTTGGCACCGTCCCGGATTACTTCGCGCAGTCCAACAAAAACATCACCATCATTGTGCAGATTGAGAGCCAGCAGGGCGTGGATAACGTCGATGCTATCGCCGCCACCGAAGGTGTCGACGGTATTTTCGTTGGTCCAAGCGATCTGGCTGCGGCGTTAGGCCACCTCGGCAATGCGTCTCATCCTGAGGTGCAGAAAGCCATTCAGCACATCTTTGCCCGGGCGAAAGCGCACGGCAAACCGAGCGGCATTCTGGCACCGGTTGATGCCGACGCCCGTCGCTATCTGGAATGGGGGGCCACGTTTGTTGCTGTCGGCAGCGACCTGGGCGTGTTCCGTTCCGCCACGCAGAAACTGGCTGATTCCTTTAAGAAATAACCACCACCGAAACAAGAGAGATAATTGATATGACGATGAAAGTTGGTTTTATTGGCCTGGGTATCATGGGTAAACCAATGAGTAAAAACCTCCTGAAAGCAGGTTACTCGCTGGTGGTTTCTGACCGTAATCCTGAAGCGATCGCTGACGTTATCGCGGCAGGTGCAGAAACCGCGTCTAACGCCAAAGCGATTGCTGAGCAGTGTGATGTGATCATCACCATGCTGCCAAACTCTCCGCATGTGAAAGAGGTTGCGCTGGGCGAAGGCGGCATTATCGAAGGGGCGAAACCGGGGACGGTGCTGATCGATATGAGCTCCATCGCGCCGCTGGCGAGCCGTGAGATCAGCGACGCGCTGAAAGCTAAGGGCATCGATATGCTGGACGCGCCGGTGAGCGGCGGTGAGCCGAAGGCGATCGACGGCACGTTGTCGGTGATGGTTGGCGGCGACAAAGCGATTTTCGATAAATACTACGATCTGCTGAAAGCGATGGCGGGGTCTGTTGTTCATACCGGTGATATCGGGGCGGGGAACGTCACCAAACTGGCGAACCAGGTGATTGTGGCGCTGAACATTGCCGCGATGTCTGAAGCGCTGACCCTGGCAACCAAAGCCGGCGTAAACCCGGATCTGGTTTATCAGGCGATCCGTGGTGGTCTGGCAGGCAGCACCGTCCTGGATGCGAAAGCGCCGATGGTGATGGATCGTAACTTCAAGCCGGGTTTCCGTATCGATCTGCACATTAAAGATCTGGCAAACGCGCTGGATACGTCTCACGGTGTTGGTGCTCAGCTTCCGCTGACCGCGGCTGTTATGGAGATGATGCAGGCGCTGCGTGCTGATGGCCTGGGAACCGCCGACCACAGTGCTCTGGCATGCTATTACGAAAAACTGGCGAAAGTGGAAGTCACTCGCTAATGACCTTGCGCCCGGATGGCGTATCGCGATCCGGGCCTGGATTGTAGGCCGGATAAGTAAAGCGCCATCCGGCGTTGTGCAGTAACAGGCGATCATCATGAAAATCGTAATTGCCCCAGACTCTTATAAAGAAAGCCTTTCTGCTACTGAGGTAGCGCAGGCGATAGAAAAAGGATTTCGGGAAATTTTCCCCGATGCGCAGTATGTTTCCGTTCCGGTCGCCGATGGGGGTGAGGGGACGGTTGAAGCCATGATTGCCGCCACACACGGTTCTGCACATTCCGCTCTGGTGACCGGACCGCTGGGTGAAAAAGTGAATGCCAACTGGGGCATGTCAGGTGATGGAAAGACCGCGTTTATTGAAATGGCGGCCGCCAGCGGACTGGCGCTGGTCCCCCCCGAAAAACGTAACCCCCTGATTACCACTTCGCGCGGCACCGGGGAGCTTATTTTGCAGGCGCTGGACAGTGGGGCGAGCAATATTATTATCGGCATTGGCGGGAGCGCGACCAATGACGGCGGTGCCGGGATGGTTCAGGCGCTGGGCGCGAAGCTGTGTGATGCCAACGGAACTGAAATTGGCTACGGCGGCGGTAGTCTGAACACTCTCAATACCATTGATGTGTCTGGTCTGGATCCGCGCATTAAACATTGTGCTATTCGCGTTGCTTGTGATGTGACCAATCCGCTGGTGGGCGAACAGGGAGCTTCTCGGATCTTTGGCCCGCAAAAAGGGGCGACGGAACCGCTGATCCTCGAACTGGACCGCAATCTGGCTCACTACGCGGATATTATTAAAAAATCACTGGGTGTGGATGTGAAAAACGTCCCAGGCGCAGGTGCGGCGGGCGGCATGGGGGCAGCGCTGATGGCATTCCTCGGCGCGGAGTTGAAAAGCGGGATTGAGATCGTCACCCAGGCGCTTAATCTGGAAGAGCATATTCACGACTGTACGCTGGTTGTTACCGGTGAAGGGCGCATCGACAGCCAGAGCATTCACGGCAAAGTGCCGGTGGGTGTGGCTAACGTGGCGAAGAAATACCACAAGCCGGTGATTGGCATTGCGGGCAGTCTGACGCGGGATGTCGGCGTGGTGCATCAATATGGTATCGATGCTGTATTCAGCGTATTGACCAGTATTGGCACGCTGGAAGAGGCCTTTCGCGGCGCATTTGACAACATTTACCGTGCGTCGCGAAACATTGCGGCGACGCTGGCGGTGGGAATGCGCAGTGCAGGGTGACAAGGGCGTGCAAACCCTCTATACTGCGCGCCGAAGCTGACCAGACAGTCGCCGCTTCGTCGTCGTCCCTTTCGGGGGAGACAGGCGGAGGGGAGGAAAGTCCGGGCTCCATAGGGCAGGGTGCCAGGTAACGCCTGGGGGGGAAACCCACGACCAGTGCAACAGAGAGCAAACCGCCGATGGCCCACGCAAGTGGGATCAGGTAAGGGTGAAAGGGTGCGGTAAGAGCGCACCGCGCGGCTGGTAACAGTCCGTGGCACGGTAAACTCCACCCGGAGCAAGGCCAAATAGGGGTTCATAAGGTACGGCCCGTACTGAACCCGGGTAGGCTGCTTGAGCCAGTGAGCGATTGCTGGCCTAGATGAATGACTGTCCACGACAGAACCCGGCTTATCGGTCAGCTTCACCACTTTAAGAACCCCGCCACCAGGCGGGGTTTTGCTTTGTAGATAATGTAGATGAATGACTGTCCACGACGCTACACCTGAAAGAAAGCGGCTTATCGGTCAGCTTCACCACTTTCATGTAGAAACCCGCTTCGGCGGGTTTTTGCTTTGCAGATGATGTAGACGATGACTGTCCACGACGCTATACCTGGAAGAAAGCGGCTTACCGGTCATGACGCTTCGCTTATCAGGCCTGTGAACGGTGAAGGGGAACGGGGACCTGTAGGGCGGATAAGATACGTCGCATCGCCATCCGGCAGCGTTCTGGAACCTGCGGCTATTAAGAAATTTCTTGTTATGTGACAGCCAACACAAAACGCTACTTTCTATGAATATCTCGATAGAAACAAAAAGCAATCGATCGACTTCACAAAATTACGCGCTACAAAAACAGAGAAACTCAGTGTTAATATATTGTTGTGAATGATAATTGTTTGTGTGTATATATTTAATTATTGATAAATTCAATGTTTATTTATAAACAAACAGGGCTAAAAAATGTGATGTATAACATTATTTAATCCAATTTATGTTTTAAACATAATTAAATTTGAGGGATTGCGCATTAAATTTAATGAACAAATTGACCATTAACTGCACGATAATTGCTTGAAATATCGTCATTCCTCATTTTTAGATATGAGGGGAAAATAACGCGTGTTATCGCCATAAAATATTGTTATCCCCCCCTATTTTTTTGACAAAAATCAGACTAAAGTGACATGATGTTTATATAACTAATTGAATGCAAAAGGTTTATTTATTTACAAATAACCACTTGAAATATAGGTGAAGGCAATTTGTGAGTGGTCGCACATATCCTGCTTCATGTAATTTGTTACACTTCACGCCGTCAACAAGGTTATTAACGCAGGTCGATATGAATACGTTTGCTCTCCCAAAAACACAGCAGTTGGTGGTCTTTCAGGAAGTAATCAGAAGCGGTTCTATCGGTTCTGCGGCAAAAGAGTTAGGGTTAACTCAGCCAGCTGTTAGTAAAATTATTAACGATATTGAAGCTTATTTTGGCGTTGAGTTGGTGGTTCGCAAAAATACCGGCGTCACCTTAACTCAGGCAGGGCAGGTTTTACTCTCATGGTCCGAATCCATCACCCGTGAGATGAAGAACATGGTGAATGAGATGAACAGCATGACCGACAACACGGTGGTTGATATCTCATTCGGGTTTCCTTCGCTGATTGGCTTTACCTTTATGTCCGATATGATCCAGAAGTTCAAAGAGGTCTACCCAAAATCACAGGTCTCCATGTATGAGGCGCAACTCTCCTCATTCCTGCCGGCGATCCGCGACGGGCGACTGGACTTTGCGATTGGTACGCTCAGTGATGAAATGAAATTGCAGGATCTGCACGTCGAACCGCTTTTTGAGTCGGAGTTCGTGCTGGTGGCGAATAAGTCCCGAACATGCACCGGCACCACCACACTGGAATCGTTGCAGAACGAACAGTGGGTGTTGCCACAAACGAATATGGGCTACTACAGCGAACTCCTCACCACCCTGCAAAGAAATGGCATTAGCATCGAAAACATCGTTAAAACCGACTCCGTTGTGACCATTTACAATCTTGTTCTCAATGCTAATTTTCTGACAGTGATTCCGTGCGATATGGTCGCACCCTTTGGTTCGAACCAATTTATTACTCTCCCTGTGGAAGAATCGTTACCCATTGCTCGCTATGCCGCAATATGGTCAAAAAACTATCGTATTAAAAAAGCCGCATCGGTTTTGGTTGAATTAGCCAAAGAGTATTCATCTTATAAAGGTTGCAGACGAAAGCAATTAATTGAAATTAACTAACCGATTAAATTTAATTTAATCCTCAATTCATACCATCGTTCTTAATATCAGACGTTGGTTACGGCTATCTATTACTTTACTATCAGGTAAGAGGTTACAATGCACATTACTTACGATCTCCCGGTTGCCATTGAAGATATCCTCGAAGCAAAAAAACGACTGGCGGGGAAAATATATAAAACAGGCATGCCTCGCTCAAACTATTTTAGTGAGCGCTGCAAAGGGGAAATATTCCTTAAGTTTGAAAACATGCAGCGTACCGGCTCATTTAAAATTCGTGGCGCATTTAACAAACTCAGTTCATTGACGGATGCGGAAAAACGTAAAGGCGTTGTCGCTTGTTCAGCGGGTAACCACGCTCAAGGGGTTTCTCTCTCCTGCGCGATGCTGGGTATTGATGGCAAAGTGGTGATGCCGAAGGGGGCGCCGAAATCGAAAGTGGCCGCCACCTGTGACTACTCGGCGGAAGTAGTGCTGCACGGCGATAACTTCAACGACACTATCGCCAAAGTCAGTGAGATTGTCGAAATGGAAGGGCGTATTTTTATCCCGCCTTATGACGATCCGAAAGTGATTGCCGGCCAGGGCACTATCGGTCTGGAAATTATGGAAGACCTGTATGACGTCGATAACGTGATTGTTCCTATCGGCGGTGGCGGTTTAATCGCCGGTATTGCTATTGCCATTAAATCTATTAATCCGACCATTAAAGTAATTGGTGTGCAGTCTGAAAACGTACACGGCATGGCGGCGTCTTATCAGGCTGGAGAAATAACCACGCACCGAACGACCGGCACCCTGGCGGATGGTTGTGATGTTTCCCGCCCGGGTAAATTAACTTACGAAATTGTGCGTGAATTAGTGGATGACATTGTCCTGGTCAGCGAAGACGAAATTCGTAACAGCATGATTGCTTTAATTCAACGCAACAAAGTGGTGACAGAAGGTGCTGGTGCACTGGCATGTGCTGCTTTATTAAGCGGGAAATTAGATGCCTATATCCAGAACAGAAAAACGGTCAGCATTATTTCTGGCGGCAATATCGATCTTTCTCGTGTATCGCAAATTACGGGTTTAGCAGACGCGTAAATCCGGCTATTAATCTCTTCGTTGAGGATAGGATATGAGTACTTCTGACAGCATTGTATCCAGCCAGACAAAACAGTCGTCCTGGCGTAAATCAGACACCACCTGGACACTGGGTTTATTTGGTACAGCCATCGGCGCCGGGGTGTTGTTCTTCCCCATCCGCGCAGGATTTGGCGGCTTAATCCCCATTCTTTTGATGTTGGTACTGGCGTACCCCATCGCTTTTTATTGCCACCGTGCGCTGGCACGTCTGTGTCTGTCCGGGTCAAACCCGTCCGGCAACATCACGGAAACGGTTGAAGAGCACTTTGGTAAGACGGGCGGCGTGGTCATCACGTTCCTCTATTTCTTCGCGATTTGTCCGCTGTTGTGGATTTATGGCGTCACCATTACCAACACGTTCATGACGTTCTGGGAAAACCAGTTACAGTTGCCGGCGCTGAACCGTGGTTTTGTGGCGCTGTTCCTGCTGTTGCTGATGGCGTTCGTTATCTGGTTTGGTAAGGATCTGATGGTTAAAGTGATGAGCTACCTGGTATGGCCGTTCATTGCCAGCCTGGTGCTGATCTCGCTGTCGCTGATCCCTTACTGGAACTCTGCGGTGATCGACCAGGTCGATATCAGTAATATCGCCTTAACCGGTCACGATGGCATTCTGGTCACCGTGTGGCTGGGGATTTCCATCATGGTGTTCTCGTTCAACTTCTCGCCGATCGTTTCGTCTTTCGTGGTCTCTAAACGTGAAGAATATGAGAAAGATTTTGGCCGTGAATACACCGAGCAGAAATGTTCTCAGATCATCTCTCGCGCCAGCATGCTGATGGTCGCTGTGGTTATGTTCTTCGCCTTTAGCTGCCTGTTCACGCTCTCTCCGGCAAACATGGCAGATGCGAAAGCACAGAACATTCCGGTACTGTCTTATCTGGCAAACCACTTCGCTTCCCTGTCCGGAACGAAGTCGACTTTCGCCATCGTGCTGGAATATGGCGCCTCGATTATTGCGCTGGTTGCCATCTTCAAATCCTTCTTCGGTCACTACCTGGGCACGCTGGAAGGGCTGAATGGTCTGGTGCTGAAGTTCGGTTACAAAGGCGATAAAACGAAGGTTTCCTCCGGCAAACTCAACACCATCAGCATGATCTTCATCATGGGGTCCACCTGGATTGTGGCTTACGCCAACCCGAACATTCTGGACCTGATTGAAGCGATGGGTGCGCCGATTATTGCCTCACTGCTGTGCCTGCTGCCGATGTATGCCATTCGTAAGGCACCGTCACTGGCGAAATATCGCGGTCGTCTGGATAACGTGTTTGTCACCGTCATCGGTCTGCTGACCATTCTGAACATCGTGTACAAACTGTTTTAATCCTTAAGCTCAGGATGAGCGGAGTAGTGAAATGAATGAGTTTCCGATAGTTCTGGTTATTAATTGTGGATCGTCTTCAATTAAGTTTTCAGTACTGGATGCAAATAACTGCGACGTATTAATGGCAGGCATTGCGGATGGTATTAACTCGGAAAATGCGTTCTTATCGGTAAATGGAGGTGAGCCAGTGACGCTGGCTCACCACAGCTACGAAGGCGCATTAAAGGCGATTGCGTTTGAACTGGAAAAACGTAATTTAAATGACAGCGTGGCCTTAATTGGCCACCGTATTGCCCACGGCGGAAATATTTTTACCGAGTCAGCAATTATTACTGATGAGGTCATTGACAATATTCGCCGTGTTTCACCACTGGCACCATTACATAATTACGCCAATCTGAGCGGGATTGAATCCGCACAGCATCTGTTCCCCGGCGTCACGCAGGTGGCGGTGTTTGATACCAGCTTCCATCAGACCATGGCACCAGAAGCTTACCTGTATGGCCTGCCGTGGAAGTATTTCGAAGAGCTGGGCGTGCGGCGTTACGGCTTCCACGGAACGTCGCACCGCTATGTTTCTCAACGCGCGCATGAACTGCTTGCGCTGTCTGAACAGGACTCCGGCCTGGTGATTGCCCACCTCGGCAACGGTGCGTCAATTTGTGCCGTCCGTAATGGTCACAGCGTCGACACGTCAATGGGGATGACGCCGCTGGAAGGGCTGATGATGGGCACGCGTAGCGGCGACGTGGACTTCGGCGCGATGGCGTGGGTCGCCAGTGAAACCCAACAGACTCTGAGCGATCTGGAGCGGGTAGTGAACAAAGAGTCCGGTCTGCTCGGGATTTCTGGCCTGTCGTCCGACTTAAGGGTGCTGGAAAAAGCCTGGCATGAAGGACACGAGCGCGCACAGCTGGCAATTAAAACCTTTGTTCACCGCATTGCCCGTCATATTGCCGGACATGCCGCTTCGTTACACCGTCTGGACGGCATTATTTTCACTGGCGGTATTGGTGAGAACTCGGTATTAATTCGTCGTCTGGTGGTTGAGCATCTGACGGTATTGGGAGTGAATATCGACAGCGACCGAAATAACCTGCCGAATTCTCATGGCGAGCGCATTATTTCCCCCTCAGATGCCCGGGTTATTTGCGCCGTAATACCGACGAACGAAGAAAAAATGATTGCGCTCGATGCGATTCAATTAGGCCGCATTAACGCAGCCGTGGAATACGCCTAATTTATTTGTTGTTCTGTAGAGAGATTATTTTTCATGAAGGTAGATATCGATACCAGCGATATGCTGTATGCCGAAGCATGGCTTGGCTTTAAAGGTACGGACTGGAAAGAAGAAATTAATGTCCGTGATTTTATTCAGCACAACTATACGCCTTATGAAGGGGATGAATCCTTCCTTGCTGATGCAACGCCTGCCACTACGGCATTGTGGGAAAAGGTGATGGCGGGCATTCGTATCGAAAACGCGACCCATGCGCCGGTCGATTTCGATACCAATATTGCGACCACGATTACTGCGCACGATGCGGGTTACATTGAGCAGGAACTGGAGAAGATTGTCGGCCTGCAAACGGATAAACCGCTGAAACGTGCGCTGCATCCGTTTGGCGGCGTCAACATGATCAAAAGTTCGTTCGATGCTTATGGTCGTGAGATGGATCCGAACTTCGAGTACCTGTTCACCGAACTGCGTAAAACCCACAACCAGGGCGTTTTTGACGTCTATTCTCCGGACATGCTGCGCTGCCGTAAATCCGGTGTGTTGACCGGTTTGCCGGACGGTTATGGTCGTGGGCGCATTATCGGTGATTATCGTCGCGTGGCGCTGTACGGCATCCGCTATCTGGTGCGTGAGCGTGAGCTGCAGTTCGCCGATCTCCAGTCAAATCTGGAGTGGGGACAGAATCTGGAAGCCACGATTCGCCTGCGTGAAGAGCTGGCGGAGCACCGTCGCGCGTTGCTGCAAATGCAGGAGATGGCGGCGAAATATGGCTGTGATATCTCTCGCCCGGCGCGTAATGCGCAGGAGGCGGTACAGTGGGTCTACTTTGCCTATCTGGCGGCGGTGAAATCGCAAAACGGCGGCGCGATGTCGCTGGGCCGCACCGCATCGTTCCTCGATATCTATATTGAGCGCGATTTCAATGCCGGTATCCTGACAGAGCAACAGGCGCAGGAGTTGATCGACCACTTCATCATGAAGATCCGGATGGTGCGTTTCCTGCGTACGCCGGAGTTTGACACGCTGTTCTCCGGCGATCCGATCTGGGCGACCGAAGTGATCGGCGGGATGGGGCTGGATGGTCGCACGCTGGTGACCAAAAACTCCTTCCGCTATCTGCATACGCTGCACACGATGGGGCCGGCACCGGAGCCAAACCTCACCGTGCTGTGGTCAGAAGCGTTGCCAGTCGCGTTTAAAAAGTATGCCGCACAGGTCTCTATCGTCACCTCGTCACTGCAATATGAAAACGACGATCTGATGCGGACCGACTTTAACAGCGACGACTATGCGATCGCCTGCTGCGTGAGTCCGATGGTTATCGGTAAGCAGATGCAGTTCTTCGGGGCGCGCGCCAATCTTGCCAAAACGCTGCTGTACGCAATCAACGGTGGGGTGGATGAGAAGCTGAAAATCCAGGTGGGGCCGAAAACCGCGCCGTTGCTGGACGACGTGCTGGACTACGACACGGTGATGGACAGTCTGGACCACTTTATGGACTGGCTGGCGGTGCAGTACATCAGCGCACTGAACATCATCCATTACATGCACGATAAGTACAGTTACGAAGCGTCGCTGATGGCGCTGCACGATCGTGACGTCTATCGCACGATGGCGTGCGGGATTGCCGGACTGTCGGTAGCGGCGGATTCGCTCTCTGCAATTAAGTACGCGACGGTGAAACCGGTTCGCGACCATAACGGGCTGGCGGTCGATTTCGTGATTGAAGGGGAATATCCACAGTACGGCAATAACGATGAGCGCGTGGATAGCATTGCCTGCGATCTGGTTGAACGCTTTATGAAGAAAATTAAAGTGTTGCCGACCTACCGGAACGCGGTACCGACGCAGTCGATTCTGACTATTACCTCCAACGTGGTGTACGGACAGAAAACCGGCAATACCCCGGATGGACGCCGCGCGGGAACGCCATTTGCGCCGGGCGCTAACCCGATGCACGGGCGTGACCGTAAAGGCGCTGTCGCCTCGCTGACTTCCGTGGCGAAACTGCCGTTCACTTACGCGAAGGACGGGATTTCGTACACTTTCTCGATTGTGCCTGCGGCACTCGGCAAAGAGGATCCGGTGCGAAAAACCAACCTGGTCGGGCTGCTGGATGGTTACTTCCATCATGAAGCGCACGTGGAAGGCGGTCAGCACCTGAACGTTAACGTAATGAACAAGGAGATGTTACTGGATGCCATTGAACATCCGGAAAACTATCCGAACCTGACGATCCGCGTCTCCGGCTACGCTGTGCGCTTCAACGCGCTCACCCGTGAGCAGCAGCAGGACGTCATTTCGCGTACTTTCACCCAGGCGATGTAACGTTATCGGGGCGGTCTGCGGGTCGCCCCGATTCACTATGCGTATGAAAACCTGGTCTCCACTGAACGAGTCCGAGGGTGTAGAAATGATTAGCGCATTCGATATTTTCAAACCTGGCATTGGTCCTTCCAGCTCTCATACCGTAGGGCCGATGAATGCAGGAAAACGGTTTATCGATCAACTGGTCAGCAGTGGAAGCTTATCGCGCACGACGCGCATGTCGGTTGATCTGTATGGTTCACTGTCGCTGACCGGAAAAGGCCACGCGACCGATACCGCCATTATGATGGGGCTGGCCGGAAACTCGCCGCAAAGCGTCAACATTGACGCCATCCCCGCGTTTATTGACGAGGTGACCCGTACTGGCCGCTTGCCGGTTGCTGAAGGTATACATGTCGTCGATTTCCCGGTTACCGATAGCATTGTTTTTCATGGTGAAACGCTGCCAAGGCACGAGAACGGAATGCGGATCACCGCCTGGGAAAACCAGGAAACGCTGCTGTGTAAAACCTATTACTCGATTGGCGGCGGGTTTATCGTGGATGAAGAGCGCTTTGGTCAGGCGCATGACGTGGAAGCGCCGGTCCCTTATGATTTTCATTCCGCCAGCGAACTGCTGAAACTGTGCGAACGCAACGGCCTTTCAGTCTCCGGGCTGATGATGCAAAACGAACTGGCGCTGCGCAGCAAGGTGGAAATTGATGCCGGATTTGCTCAGATCTGGGAAGTGATGCACGCTGGCATAGAACGCGGGATGAATACCGAAGGCGTCTTACCCGGCCCGCTGAATGTACCGCGCCGCGCGGTGGCGTTACGTCGTCTGCTGGTCTCCAGTGACAGTCTCTCCAGCGACCCGATGAACGTCATCGACTGGATCAACATGTTTGCTCTCGCGGTCAGTGAGGAGAACGCGGCGGGCGGACGCGTGGTGACCGCGCCCACCAACGGGGCATGCGGCATTATTCCAGCCGTTCTGGCCTATTACGATAAATTCCGTCGTCCGGTGAATGCCAATTCCATTGCCCGCTATCTGCTGGCGGCTGGGGCCATTGGGGCACTGTACAAAATGAATGCGTCAATTTCCGGGGCGGAAGTTGGCTGTCAGGGGGAGATCGGCGTGGCCAGTTCCATGGCGGCGGCGGGGTTGACCGAACTGCTGGGCGGTAGCCCGGCGCAGGTTTGCATCGCGGCGGAAATTGCCATGGAGCACAACCTCGGCTTAACCTGCGACCCGGTTGCCGGGCAGGTGCAGATCCCGTGTATTGAGCGCAATGCGATCAACGCAGTCAAGGCGGTCAACGCCGCACGTATGGCGCTGCGCCGCACCTCCGAACCGCGTGTCTCGCTGGATAAAGTCATCGAAACGATGTACGAGACGGGTAAGGACATGAACGATAAGTACCGCGAAACATCACGCGGTGGTTTAGCGATCAAAGTGGTGTGCAGTTAGCGAACGCCAGAAAGCTTGCCCGATAAACCTGCGTCATCGGGCATTTTATCCATTGTCAGCCATCTAAAAGCACACGTCGGTGTGCTTTTTTGTTGTGATCTTCTTCAAATTTAGAAAAAAATGACACGTAATTCTTTTTAAGTAGGAAAATTTTCTTAACCAATAGAAAATATCAGGGTTATTTTGTGACGTTTTTCTCTGCGCCTGAGCGTATCCTTTTTTTCATTCTAATGACTCGCCTGCAAACCCCGTACCGCGTATCGCCTTGATGCGGCACGACAAAAATTAAAAATATACCCTACATAATGAGCGAGAATTTTATGGAAACGGCAACGAACAACAGCGTAGTGCTCGACGCCAGCGCCCCGGCGCGCCGGGCGGGAATGACGGAAAGCGAATGGCGGGAAGCGATTAAATTCGACAGCATCGACACCGGCTGGGTCATTATGAGTATCGGGATGGCGATTGGCGCGGGGATTGTTTTTCTCCCGGTGCAGGTCGGTTTGATGGGGCTGTGGGTCTTTTTGCTCTCATCGGTCATCGGTTATCCCGCCATGTATCTGTTCCAGCGTCTGTTTATTAACACGCTGGCGGAATCCCCGGAGTGCAAAGATTATCCCAGCGTCATCAGTGGGTATCTGGGGAAAAACTGGGGCATCCTGTTAGGCGCACTGTATTTTGTGATGCTGGTTATCTGGATGTTTGTCTATTCCACCGCAATCACCAACGACAGCGCCTCCTATTTGCATACTTTTGGTGTGACAGAGGGACTGTTATCCGATAACCCGTTCTATGGTCTGGTGCTGATTTGCATCCTGGTCGCCATCTCCTCACGCGGCGAAAAGCTGCTGTTCAAAATTTCTACCGGCATGGTGCTGACCAAACTGCTGGTCGTGGCGGCACTGGGCGTATCGATGGTTGGGATGTGGCACTTATACAACATTGGCGCGCTGCCGCCGATGGCGCTGTTGGTGAAGAATGCGATTATCACGCTGCCGTTTACCCTGACCTCAATCCTGTTTATCCAGACCCTGAGCCCGATGGTGATTTCCTACCGTTCCCGTGAGAAATCCGTTGAGGTGGCGCGTCATAAAGCGCTACGTGCCATGAATATTGCCTTCGGCATTTTGTTTGTCACCGTGTTCTTCTATGCCGTCTCCTTTACGCTGGCAATGGGACACGACGAAGCGGTTAAAGCCTATGAGCAGAATATCTCCGCGTTGGCGATTGCTGCACAGTTCATCAGCGGCGCGGGCGCCGGTTGGGTGAAAGTTGTGAGTGTCATCCTGAATATTTTCGCCGTGATGACCGCGTTCTTTGGCGTCTATCTCGGCTTTCGCGAAGCCACGCAGGGGATTGCGATGAACATTCTGCGCCGCAAACTGCCGGCTGAGAAGATCAATGAAACGCTGGTACAGCGCGGCATCATGGTGTTTGCCATTTTACTGGCCTGGAGCGCTATTGTGCTTAACGCACCGGTTCTGAGCTTTACGTCGATTTGTAGCCCTATTTTCGGCATGGTGGGATGTTTGATCCCCGCCTGGCTGGTCTACAAAGTACCTGCATTGCACAAATACAAAGGGGTGTCGCTGTATCTGATTATCGTCACCGGTTTGCTGCTGTGCGTATCTCCGTTCCTGGCTTTTTCCTGATTTATCCTGAAGGTTGTTGTTATGTCTGAGACTATAAAAAATCCGTTGTGGCAGCGTTTCATCCGCGCAGTACAGGAAGAGGTGAAACCTGCGCTGGGCTGTACGGAACCGGTTTCTCTGGCGCTGGCGGCCGCGGTTGCGGCCTCTGAACTGCATGGCGCGGTGGAGCGAATCGATGCCTGGGTCTCGCCCAATCTAATGAAAAACGGACTGGGGGTGACGGTGCCGGGAACCGGTATGGTTGGGCTGCCCATCGCTGCCGCGCTGGGAGCACTGGGCGGGAATGCGAATGCCGGACTGGAGGTGCTGAAGGATGCCTCCGCGCAAGCCATTGCCGATGCGAAGGCGATGCTGAAAGCGGGCAAGGTGTCGGTGATGTTGCAGCAACCCTGTGATGACATCCTGTTTTCTCGCGCGAAGGTCTATAGCCATGACGGCTGGGCGTGCGTCACCATTGTTGGCGGTCATACTCACATTGTGCGGATCGAAACCGATACCGGCGTGAAGTTTACTCAGCAAGCGAACGCGGACGATGAGGCGCAGGAATCGCCGCTCTCGGTACTTTCTGAGACCACGCTGGAAGAGATTCTGGCATTTGTGAATACCGTACCGTTCGACGCTATTCGTTTTATTCTCGACGCCGCCCGACTCAACGGCGCGCTGTCACAAGAGGGGCTGCGCGCAACCTGGGGGCTGCATATCGGTGCGACGCTGCAAAAGCAGTGCGCACGCGGTCTGCTGGCAAACGATCTTTCGACGGCGATCCTTATCCGAACCAGCGCGGCGTCGGATGCGCGTATGGGCGGCGCGACGCTGCCTGCCATGAGTAACTCCGGCTCCGGCAATCAGGGGATCACCGCTACGGTACCGGTGATGGTGGTGGCCGAGCACTTTGGCGCCGATGAGGAGAAACTGGCGCGTGCGCTGATGCTTTCCCATCTGAGTGCGATCTACATACACCATCAGCTCCCGCGTCTGTCGGCGCTGTGTGCCGCGACGACCGCCGCGATGGGGGCAGCGGCAGGGATGGCCTGGCTGGTGGACGAAGGGCGCTACAGCACGATCTCGATGGCGATCAGCAGCATGATTGGCGATGTCAGCGGAATGATTTGCGATGGGGCATCTAACAGTTGCGCGATGAAGGTCTCCACCAGTGCTTCTGCGGCGTGGAAGGCGGTGCTGATGGCGTTGGACGATACGGCGGTTACGGGTAACGAAGGGATTGTGGCGCACGACGTGGAACAGTCTATTGCCAACCTGTGCGCGTTGGCGTGTCATTCCATGCAGCAAACGGACAAACAGATTATCGAGATCATGGCCCATAAAGCGCATTAAGTGAAGGGCTGACTGCCTGAAGGCGCGACGCTATCCGGCCTACGAATATGTAGGCCGGATAATGCGCTTGCGCAGTCATCCGGCAATGAGGTTCAGGCGGCAGCTTCTTCCTCGGACAGACGAACTTCGGCGTCTGCGACAATCGCTTCCAGCTCGGTCAGCATCGCCTCGTAGTCAAACGCACGGGGCGCGGTGTTGGTTTCTGTCGTTGCCACTTTCCCTGTCGGGGCCTGTTTTTTTGCTTTCTTACTCATACACCACTCCGGTTACCGATTACACCGGCAAATCTATCAGCAAAGCGCGTAACGGCGTATCGGCAACGAGCGTTATGTTAGCTTCGTCACGAATAAAGGCTCCGTCGCCACAGGTCAGCGCTTCACGCGCTTCATCGTGGGTGACGGCGTGAAAGGTGCCATGAATGGACTGCAAATAAGCGCGCGGGCCATGAAGCTGAAAACTCAGCGACTCGCCCTGATCCAGCTCAATATGGTGTACCCACGCCTGCTGGCGCAGCTGTAGACTGCCGTTCTCACCATCGGGTGAGGCGATCAGTTGCTGTTTAACTTTCGTCAGTTTTGTCTTCTGCACCAGAGCATTCTCGCGCTCAGGACAGGCGTCGAGCCACAATTGCATACGCGTAAGCGGTTTGTCTTTGCTGATATTATGTTCGCTGTAGCTGATACCCGGCTGCGCCGCGAGCAGCAACGCTTCACCCGCCTGGGCCTGCACGTGGTTGCCTTCACTGTCACGATACTCTGCAACGCCTTCAAGAATCAGATTGAGCACGTCCACCTTTGGCCAGGTGCGCGGCTGGAAGGACGCGCCGGGTGCCAGTACTTCCTGATTGAGCACGCGCAGCGATGCGTAGCCCAGCAGTTTCGGGTCGAAATAGTGTCCAAAGGAGAAGGTATAACGGGCCTGCAGCCAGCCGTAGTCTGCTTGTCCGCATTGTTTGGCTGTTCGGGTAGTAATCATAGTTCTTGACCTCTCTTTACTTCCTTTTATGTTAAGGGGCTGGACGCTGCATTGTTAGCCAGATATTCTGCCCGGTATGTTCAAATTTCCTGAATGAGAACGATATGGCCAAAGAAAGGGCATTAACGCTTGAGGCATTACGCGTAATGGACGCGATAGATCGCCGCGGTAGCTTCGCCGCAGCGGCGGATGAACTGGGGCGCGTGCCGTCAGCGCTTAGCTACACCATGCAGAAGCTGGAAGAAGAGCTGGATGTGGTGTTGTTTGACCGCTCCGGACATCGAACAAAATTCACTAACGTTGGGCGCATGCTGCTGGAAAGAGGGCGTGTGCTGCTGGAGGCGGCAGATAAGCTCACCACAGACGCTGAGGCGCTGGCGCGAGGGTGGGAGACGCATCTGACTATTGTGACCGAGGCGCTGGTGCCGACCCCGGCCTTCTTCCCGCTGATCGACAAACTGGCTGTTAAAGCCAATACGCAGCTTTCAGTGATCACCGAGGTGCTGGCGGGGGCGTGGGAACGCCTGGAACAGGGCCGGGCGGATATTGTGGTGGCACCGGACATGCACTTTCGTTCATCGTCAGAAATTAACTCCCGCAAGCTGTATACCCTGATGAACGTTTATGTTGCCGCGCCGGATCACCCGATTCATCAGGAGCCGGAACCGCTGTCGGAAGTGACGCGGGTGAAGTATCGCGGCGTAGCGGTCGCGGATACCGCGCGTGAACGTCCGGTATTAACCGTGCAACTGCTGGATAAGCAAGCGCGCCTTACCGTCAGCACCATCGAAGATAAGCGTCAGGCGTTACTGGCAGGATTAGGGGTGGCGACGATGCCGTATCCGCTGGTGGAACAGGATATTGCAGAAGGACGGCTGCGCGTGGTCAGCCCGGAATCGACCAGCGAGATTGACATCATTATGGCCTGGCGGCGAGACAGTATGGGAGAAGCAAAGGCCTGGTGCCTCCGTGAAATACCCAAACTCTTTATGAAAAAATAACGCGTTGCGGATGACTGATATCGGGGCAAAAAGATTGCCCCGAAAAAGGATTAATTAATCTCGTTTTGCTTAGGATCGGCACCAAAACGGTTAGCACCGGCAGTACCGTTCTGACACAGGAATACAATAATAACGATTGTTCCGATAATCGGAATCAGGCTGAGCAGCAACCACCAGCCGGAGCGCTCGGTATCGTGTAAACGACGGATCGCCACCGCAATGCTCGGCAGCAGAATGCCAAGGCTATAAATAATTGAGATATAGGGTGTTTCCATGCCGATTACAGCCTGAATAACATTCAGGACTGCACAGATGATCATGTTGATTAACGCAAACATCCAGTACTCTTTTCGACGTGCGCGACCGCTGAAACCGGTATAATTTTTTATTACACTCAAATACCAATTCATATAACATCCTTATTAATTAAAAGAGGGCAAAATATAGCATGGTATTTTATGAAGGTCATTTGCATTCTAATTAATTAAGAAAATCTCAGGAAAAATATATCTATTATTAATAGTTTTAAGAAATATGTTTTGAATCTGAATCAGTATCCGGGCGCTAACCAGAACAACAGGTTAGCGTAAATAAAAGGATCAAGGCAGCGGGTAACGCTGCCTTTTCACTTTCTCAGGGGAGAGATTTTGGATCAGGTCCGAAGCGGTTTTCGCCGGGCGTGCCGTCCTGACAGTTAAAAATGAGGATCACCAGCCAGCCGATGACGGGGATCAGTAACAACAACAGCCACCAGGCCGATCGATCGGTGTCGTGCAGACGTCGAAACTGAACTGCCCACCAGGGTAAAAAGACGAGAATTCCGTAAATTGTTGTCAGAATGCCTTCTCCTCCTGCACGCTGCCAGCCCAAGAGTTTATCCAGTACGCCGAGAACGAATGTCAGAATGACGTTGACCAGAATAAACATCCAGTACTCTTTCCGCCGGGCGCGTCCGCCAAAGCCGATATAATTTCTTAAAACCTTTAAGTACCAATCCATTTTTACCTCAATCGTGTGTCAATCACTTGTTTTTAAAGCAATCAAAGAAAGAATAGTTGCGAATGATGAGAGGGTAAATATTTGAAGGGTAAATTGAGCAGGCACCCTGAAGGGTGCCTGGGTTCACTTGGCGAAACGGCTGTCACGCCCGTGTGGTTCTTTGAGGTCTTGCCACGGGCCAATGGAGATAATGCCTGTCGGGTTAATCGTCTTATGGCTGCGAAAATAGTGGTGG
This sequence comes from Citrobacter sp. CFNIH10, assembly GCF_002934585.1. NCBI lineage: Bacteria > Pseudomonadati > Pseudomonadota > Gammaproteobacteria > Enterobacterales > Enterobacteriaceae > Citrobacter > Citrobacter sp. CFNIH10. The sequence goes on along the minus strand of NZ_CP026216.1, from coordinate 611,945 downwards.
CGAATATGGTCAAAATTGACCGTTTCCGCGATGCCTGGCATCTGATAAATATCGCGCAGGAAACCATACAGATTGAGATAGTCGCTGATGCGATGCTTGTCGCATTTGAAATGCGTGACATACACCGGATCAAAGCGGATGAGTGTTGTCCACAGGCGAATATCAGCCTCTGTAAGCCGATTACCTGTCAGATAGCGATGCTGACCGAGGATCTGCTCCAGCCGCGCCAGCGCGGTAAAGACGTTTTCTACCGCGTCATCATAGGCTTGCTGACTGGTAGCGAAGCCCGCTTTATAGACGCCATTGTTAACGTTGTCATAAATCCAGCCGTTCAGTTCGTCGATCTTGTTGCGCAGTTCTGGGGGATAGTAGTCCCCGGCTTTTGCCCCTTGCGCATCGAACGCCGTATTGAACATGCGAATGATTTCAGCAGATTCATTACTGACAATCGTATGGTTCTTTTTATCCCACAAAACAGGCACGGTGACGCGGCCGCTGTAATGGGGATCGGCGTGCAGGTAAAGCTGGTACAGAAATTCGTGCTGATATAAGGTATCGCCTGTGGCCGCCGGAAAATCATCGTCAAAGGTCCAGCCGTTTTCCAGCATCAGTGGATTTACGACCGAGACGGAGATAAACGGCTCCAGACCCTTGAGCTTACGCAGGATTAACGTACGGTGCGCCCACGGACAGGCGAGAGAAACATACAGGTGATAGCGGTCTTTTTCTGCCGCAAAACCGCCTTCGCCGGAAGGACCCGGCGCGCCATCCGCCGTGAGCCAGTTGCGGAATGCCGATACCGAACGTTGAAATTTGCCCCTGGTGGATTTGGTATCATACCAGGTATCATGCCAGACGCCGTCGATCAGTTGTCCCATGTTTTTTCCCTCAGATAGCAAAAACGAGGAGAAAATCCCCTCGTTCTTTTTCATTCATTATAGAGCGCTTACCACTTTTTGTTCAGTACACGGTCGAGACTGAATGCGCCCGGACCGGTGATGCCGAGCAGCAGGAAGCCGCCAGCGATGGTCAGGTTTTTCATGAACATCAGTGAGTTCACGCCTTCCGCAAAGTTGCTGTGGAAGATAAACGCGGTCAGCAGTGTAAAGCCTGCGGTAAACAGCGCGGTGGTACGGGTCAGGAAACCGAACAGAATCGCCAGACCGCCGCCGAACTCAAGCAAAATGGTCAGTGGCAGCAGGAATCCCGGAACGCCCATCGCTTCCATATACTGTTGGGTACCTGCGTAACCGGTGATTTTTCCCCAACCTGCGGTAATAAACAGGATTGGCATCAGAATACGCGCTACCAGTACACCAACATCTTCTAATTTTTTCATTCTTCTCTCCAGGAACTACACAGACTGCTGAGTTTGTTTTTTGGGTGCAATTTCGCGGCGTTCCGCGTCATTGCTGTCGATGGAGAGAATCATAAGCGTGAAGAATGAGAATTGTTAGCAAGGAAAACTGTCAATATTTTTCAAAAAATTTGATTTTGTAGTGGGGTGATATTGTGGATGGGTAAGCGAAGCGCTCCTGGTACCGTTGCCGGATGGCGGCTACGCCTTATCCGGCCTACCTATTGAATGTGAGAGTCGGATAAGCGAAGCACCCTCAGGCAACGGTTGAGCGCAGCGTCTTTTTAGCCAGTCGCCAGACGCTCCACACGCCAAACCCGCGCTTTGCCCAACGCACGAGCAGGTTAGGGTGGCGAATCGTCCAGACGGCCATCACACTGCTGCCGACCAGCGCCCAGGAGCGCAAACTCAGTAGGGTGTTCCAGCCACGATCGTAAGCGCCCGTGGCTTCCAGCCAGTCACGACGACTGGCTGAAAGATCCAGCCGTTGCTGTTGGATCTCACGAAGCAGTCGGGCCTTACGTTGTTCACGTTCGACTTTACCGCTCACGGCTCTCCTCCTCGAGCAATTGCCGGTCATTTGCCAGTTCATGGCGCGTATGGCGTAACAATGTGGAGCGCCGCGCTTTTCGCAGCGTCCATATCGCGCCAATCAGCGCCAGTGCCAGCAGCACGACCGTGGTGGCAATCATCGCATTGAGCCGATACTGCGGGTCAACGGCCCAGATGACTAACACCATCAGGCTCATCAAACCAAATGCAGCGAAGAGCATGGTGAGTCCCAACATCAGCAGAAGCTGAAAAAGGTTCGCCTTTTCTTCTTCAAGCTCGACGACGGCCAGACGTAACCGCGTTTCCACCATCTCAACGAGAAGAGTGACAATCCGCTGCCCGATACCCAGAACGCTTTTCCCGGGCCCTTGCGCGTGATGAGGATCCGCCATCATTAACGACGCGTCAGCAGAACGCCCAGCACGACGCCCACGGCCGCACCAATCCCGACGCCGGTCCACGGATTTTCGCGCACATAGTCGTCAGCACGCGCAGCGGCTTCACGAGTCTGTTTAGCAATGGCATCACCCGTTTCACCGAGGCGATAGCGGCTCTCTTTTAGCGCGCGCTCGGCTTTGCTGCGGATCTTACTCAACTCTTCTTTCGATTTATCACCAGAGGAGTTCAGCACCTCTTCCAGCGTATCGGCCAGGGATTTCAACTCAGCGCGCAGATGTTCCGATGTGTTTTCTTTCGACATAGTTTTCTCCAGGTGAGTAAGTGGTACTGATACTTAGTAGTCGCGAGCTTCGAGCTCTTTCAGTTCCGCTCGCGCTTCAGCCAGTTTACGCTCGCGTTTGGCAATTTTGTCCGCATCGCCTTTTTGCTTTGCTTCGGCGAGGTCGCGCTGACGTTCGGCGATCTCTTCTTTCTGCTCAGCAATTTTTTCCTGATGATCGGCACGCAGCTTGCTGTCAGTACAGTGGGCCCTGACTTCGCTGAGCGCTTTTTTTAGCCCATTGATGCGATTCTGGTTATTGTGCTTCTCGGCGTAGCTGATCTCCCGTTGAATATCCTGCTCTTTTTGCTGGCAAAGCGTGTTAGCGTAGCTGCCAGCACTGAGAGCGAAAAGGGAGATAGCGAAAGCGATGCGGTATTTCATTCTTGAACCTTCCATTGTGACTCGTCCCCATGAATTCAGGAACGATGATCCAGTGATAAAGCGACAGGGTGACCCCATCGCCTCATTAATCATAGACATTAATCGCAGAAATCACCAAAGTGGGTGATATGATTCGGATTCCTGGAGATTACCCTACCCGATGTGGCGTATCGCGTAAACGTGACAACCACTGGACGGCCTGATTGTTATCATCCTGCTGGGCAATGATGTAGCCGCGCGGCAGCGTTTTGTCGAGCACCGCTTTGGCGGCGGCACTCTGGGCGCTGGAATCGAAAGTGATGAGCAGAGTGTCGTTCTTTGGTGTAATGCTTTTAAAACGAATGCCGTTAGCGTCGAGGTGATGCCAGATCGAGAAGCCGTCCGGCATGCTGGCCCCCTGGTGGACGGCGCGGATCGCCAGCGTGGATTCTTGCTGACGAACCGTTGACCAGACCAACAGCATGGCGCTCAACGTCAGCAGAAACGCGGTGCTCCAGGCCAGTTGTTTAAGGGTTATACGCGGTTTCAGCATCCCTTACCCTCGATTCCCGTATTTCTTTTTCCACAGGACGACCAGTGAACCGCCCAGGCCAAAAACCAGTAGCACGACGGGTAACAGCATCAGGCATGACATCAGTTGATCTTCATACTTCAGAAACACCGGCGTTTTCCCCAGCAGATAACCCAGGCTGGTTAAAATCAGCACCCACAGCAAGCCACTCATCCAGTTGAAAAATTGAAAGCGGGCATTATTCAGGCCGGATAAGCCAGCGATGGTCGGCAGCAAGGTACGAACAAACGCGATAAAACGACCAATCAGCAGGGCGGAAAGACCATGCTTATGGAATAAATGGTGAGCGCGTTGATGATAGTGGGCCGGCAGGTGCGATAACCAGTTTTGTACGATGCGGGTGTTGCCCAGCCATCGGCCCTGAATATAGCTGAGCCAGCAACCGAGGCTTGCGGCTGCGGTCAGCAACAGAATGGTTTGCGGAAAGCCCATGGCGCCTTTGGCAATCAGAACACCCACTAACACCAACAAACTGTCGCCAGGTAAAAAGGCGGCTGGCAGCAACCCGTTCTCCAGAAACAGAATCATAAATAAAACAAAATACAGCATGCCAATCATGGAAGGATTGGCCAGTGTTTCAAAATCCTGCGCCCAGAGGGCATGCAGTAATTGAGTCAAAAGTTCCATTCAGTATTCCAGGTCGAATTGGTTAACGTCACGCCGGGTTAAACAGTTTGCTACGCCGCATCATTGTTAGTGTTTTACATGGTGTGCGGACGGCGCAAAGCCGCGGCCTGAACTATTCCCTGTTAAAAGTTATGAAGTAAGCAAGCACTGACAAACATAAATTCGAATTGCATCTAATTGTAACAAAGGTCAACGTAGTCCGTTATAGAAATTACACGTCCTTGAAATGTGATTTTGCTGATCGCAGGAGAGGGTGGCGAGAGGATTTACACAGGCTGACACTTTATACCTTTCGCTTACTGACAGGCGCAAAGCCGCGGCCTGAACTATTCCCTGTTAAAAGTTATGAAGTAAGCAAGCACTGACAAACATAAATTCGAATTGCATCTAATTGTAACAAAGGTCAACGTAGTCCGTTATAGAAATTACACGTCCTTGAAATGTGATTTTGCTGATCGCAGGAGAGGGTGGCGAGAGGATTTACACAGGCTGACACTTTATACCTTTCGCTTACTGACAGGCGCAACGGCGCGCCTGTCGAATCAAGAACGTTTATTTTGTCGCGTTAGCCGCCGTATCGAGATGAACGACCGGATTTTCGGCAAACAGATAACGGTCGGCATTAAATTCAAAATCGTCGCTGGTTTCATTGAACAGCATGATTTTTGTGTTCTCGAGATGCTGCCACATCGCCAGTTTTGCCGCATGCGGGTCTTTGCGGATCAGTGCCTTCAGGATTTGATCGTGGTCGTCGCACCAGTTATCGACGGTACGCGCATCAATATGTTCGTGCAGTTTCTTCCAGTACGGGTTGTGACTGCGCTGAGTCCACATTTTTTCCACGATAGCGGCCAGTGCGGAGTTCTGCGTGGCTAACGCGACCTGAATGTGGAATTGCAGGTCCCATTCGGAGTCGCGGAAACATTTTTCGTTGCGCGCCTGTTCCTGGATCGTCATCAGTTTCATGATGTCCTGCTTGGTGACCTGGGTGGCGGCAAACTCTGCAATATTGCTTTCGATAAGCTGACGCGCCTGGAGTAATTCAAAAGGACCGTAGTTGGCAAACTCCAGCGACTCGTCGGTGACCTGCTGGTGGCGCGGTTGGTTGGAAATCACATGAATCCCGGACCCCTTACGGACCTCAACATACCCTTCGACTTCCAGCATGATGATGGCTTCACGAACCACGGTACGGCTGACATTTTTTTCATCGGCAATAAAACGCTCTGCAGGCAATTTATCACCCACCAGGTAAACGCCCTGTTCGATGCGCTCTTTTAAATCAGCAGCAAGTTGTTGATACAAACGTCGTGGTTCGGTGATTTCCATATGCACTCCAGGCATGATACGGCAGACTGTATTTGTTATACCACTTTCGCGAGTTTGGCTCTATACGCAGAAACGAAAAAGCCGCCTGCGGGTGCCAGCAGGCGGCTGAGATTGCTTATGCGTTATCCGTCGGCAGGCTAACTTTGCGCTGCCGGTTCATCAAACTGCGGGCCAGAATCAACTTCACTGGCCGGTTTGTTTTGCAGCACGGTCCAGATAACCAGCGCGCCCAACAGGTCGAACACGGCCAGTACTGCGAACAGCGGGCTGAAGCCAATGGTGTCTGCCAGCGCACCGACCACCAGGGCGAACAGCGTACTCGCCAGCCAGGCAGACATCCCGGTCAGACCGTTCGCCGTGGCCACTTCGTTACGACCAAAGACATCAGAAGAGAGTGTAATCAGCGCACCGGACAGGGCCTGGTGAGCAAAACCACCAATACACAGCAGCATAATGGCGATGTACGGGCTGGTGAACAGACCGATCATCCCTGGGCCAATCATCAGCACAGCACCCAGCGTAACGACCATTTTTCGCGAGACAATCAGGTTGACGCCAAACCAGCGCTGGAACAGCGGCGGCAGGTAACCCCCCACGATGCAACCGAGGTCAGCAAACAGCATCGGCATCCAGGCGAACATTGCAATTTCTTTCAGGTTAAAGCCATAGACTTTGAACATGAACAGCGGGATCCAGGCGTTAAACGTCCCCCAGGCCGGTTCTGCCAGAAAACGCGGCAGGGCGATACCCCAGAACTGGCGGTTACGCAGGATCTGCACGAATGACATTTTCTTTTTGGTGCTGTTTTTGTGCTGCGCTTCCTGGCCATTAATAATGTAGTCGCGCTCTTCGTCCGTCAGTTTTTTCTGGTCACGCGGATGCTTATAGAAGATAAGCCAGGACATGGCCCAGATGAAGCTCAGGGCACCAGAGATAATGAACGCCATCTGCCAGCTGTGCATCACGATCGCCCAGACAACCAACGGCGGGGCAATCATCGCACCGATAGAGGAGCCGACGTTAAAGTAGCCGACCGCAATGGAGCGTTCTTTCGCCGGGAACCATTCGGAACTGGCTTTCAGCCCCGCCGGGATCATCGCGGCTTCTGCCGCACCGACCGCGCCGCGCGCCAGCGCCAGGCCCCCCCAGCTTCCTGCCAATGCGGTTGCGCCACAGAAAACGGCCCATAACACAGCAAACATTGCATAGCCTATTTTGGTGCCCAGTATATCCAGCACATAGCCGGCAACAGGTTGCATGACAGTGTAAGCAGCAGAATAGGCTGCGATGATATAGGAGTACTGTTGGGTGGAGATGTGCAACTCTTCCATCAGAGTTGGCGCAGCTGCCGCCACAGTGTTACGCGTCAGGTAACCCAGCACGGTGCCAAGCGTCACCAGCGCAATCATGTACCAACGTAACCCTTTAATTTTACGCATGTAAAACCTCATCGTTTTGTTATTTCCGCAAAGATCGCGGTCATCTTCCTGCCTGTGGCAGAGGATGCTGTTTACGACGGGGTAACCAAAAAAAGCCGGTACGCCCGAACGTTGCCATAAATAAATTTTGCTAATTCGGTTTCCGTACCGGTCAATCCGATGATGAATCATCGGTAACTATGCATTCCGTCGGCTTATGTATCGCGACGGCAGAAAGATAACTTGTCATACAACTTTAAAAGGTGAGTGCCATCACAAAAGTATGAATCTTAGCGTGGTTATTATTTCGATTAGGCGATGCCAGAGCTGGCGCGGCTTGAGGCGATGTTTACCACTTCGAGGGTAAACAATTTGTCGGCATTTATTGATCTACCTCACGAAAATATCTACAGGCTATGGAAATTGGTGTGATAACTTTGTCAGCATCGCTACATAAGCAATCAGACGCACTCGTTGAGAGGAAGACGATAATGACCCCGTTTATGACAGAAGATTTTCTACTTGATACTGAATTTGCCCGCCGTCTGTATCATGATTATGCGAAAGACCAGCCTATCTTCGATTACCATTGCCATCTGCCGCCACAGCAAATCGCCGAAGACTACCGGTTCAAGAATCTGTATGACATCTGGCTGAAAGGCGACCATTACAAATGGCGCGCGATGCGCACTAACGGTGTCGCTGAGCGCCTGTGTACCGGCGACGCTTCCGACCGCGAGAAGTTTGACGCGTGGGCGGCGACGGTTCCGCATACGATCGGCAACCCGTTATACCACTGGACGCACCTTGAACTGCGTCGCCCATTCGGCGTGACAGGTAAGCTGCTTTCTCCGTCGACGGCGGACGAAATCTGGAATCAGTGCAACGAACTGCTGGCGCAGGATGAATTCTCCGCACGCGGCATCATGCAGCAGATGAACGTGAAAATGGTCGGCACGACTGACGATCCGATCGATTCGCTGGAGCATCACGCAACGGTCGCAAAAGACAGCAGCTTCTCCGTGAAAGTTTTGCCAAGCTGGCGTCCGGATAAAGCCTTCAATATTGAGCAGGCGACCTTCAACGATTACATGGCAAAACTGGGTGAAGTGTCGGACACCGATATTCGCCGCTTTACCGATCTGCAAAGCGCGCTGACCAAACGTCTGGATCATTTTGCGGCGCACGGCTGCAAAGTTTCCGACCACGCGCTGGATGTGGTGCTGTTCGCAGAGTCCAGCGACGCTGAACTGGATAGCATTCTGGTACGTCGCCTGGCAGGCGAGACGCTGAACGAACATGAAGTGGCGCAGTTCAAAACGGCTGTGCTGGTGTTCCTGGGGGCGGAATATGCGCGTCGCGGTTGGGTACAGCAATACCATATTGGCGCCCTGCGCAATAACAACCTGCGCCAGTTCAAACTGCTGGGGCCGGATGTGGGCTTTGACTCCATCAACGACCGTCCGATGGCGGAAGAGTTATCAAAACTGCTCAGCAAACAGAATGAAGAAAACCTGTTGCCGAAAACCATTCTCTATTGCCTGAACCCGCGCGATAACGAGGTGCTGGGCACCATGATCGGCAACTTCCAGGGGGAAGGGATGCCGGGCAAAATGCAGTTCGGTTCCGGCTGGTGGTTCAACGATCAGAAAGACGGCATGGAACGTCAGATGACGCAACTGGCGCAATTGGGTCTGTTAAGCCGCTTTGTCGGCATGCTGACCGACAGCCGCAGCTTCCTGTCTTATACCCGTCACGAATACTTCCGTCGCATTCTCTGCCAGATGATTGGCCGCTGGGTGCAGGCCGGTGAAGCCCCGGCAGATAGTCAACTGCTGGGCGAGATGGTGAAAAACATTTGCTTTAACAATGCGCGTGATTACTTCGCCATTGAACTGAACTAAGGTCCGGGGTTGATATGCAATACATCAAAATCCATGTGCAGGATAACGTTGCGGTCGCGCTGGCTGATTTGGCGCAGGGAACGGAAGTCACTGTGGACAACCACACCGTAACGCTTCGCCAGGATATTGCTCGCGGACATAAATTTGCGCTGAGTGACATCAGGAAAGGGGCGTACGTAATTAAGTATGGTCAGCCTATCGGCCATGCTTTGACGGACATTGCGGCGGGTGAACATATTCACGCCCACAATACTCGCACCAATCTGAGCGATTTGGATGAGTATCGCTATCAACCCGATTTTCAGGATCTTCCTGCGCAACCGGCGGACCGCGACGTGCAGATTTATCGTCGCGCTAATGGGGACGTCGGGGTACGAAACGAACTCTGGATCCTGCCAACCGTTGGCTGCGTCAACGGGATTGCGCGCCAGATCCAGAGCCGTTTTCTGAAAGAGACGAATGATGCAGAGGGCACTGACGGTGTCTTCCTGTTCAGCCACACCTACGGCTGCTCGCAGCTTGGCGACGATCACATCAACACCCGCACCATGCTGCAAAACATGGTCCGTCATCCGAACGCCGGCGCGGTGCTGGTGATTGGCCTGGGATGTGAAAACAACCAGGTCGATGCCTTCCGCGAAACGCTGGGCGACTTCAATCCTGAGCGTGTGCACTTTATGATTTGTCAGCATCAGGACGATGAAGTGGAGGCGGGACTTGAGCATCTTCATCAGCTTTATGACGTGATGCGCCACGACAAACGCGAGCCGGGGAAACTGAGCGAGCTGAAGTTTGGTCTGGAGTGTGGTGGTTCAGACGGGCTTTCCGGGATTACCGCGAACCCGATGCTTGGTCGCTTCTCTGACTACATGATTGCCAACGGCGGCACCACCGTACTGACCGAAGTGCCGGAGATGTTCGGGGCGGAGCAATTGCTGATGAGTCACTGTCGCGACGAAGAAACGTTCGGCAAACTGGTCACCATGGTCAATGACTTCAAGCAGTATTTTATCGCCCACAATCAGCCGATTTACGAAAACCCTTCGCCGGGTAACAAAGCCGGTGGGATCACTACGCTGGAAGACAAGTCGTTGGGCTGCACGCAGAAAGCGGGTTCCAGTCAGGTGGTTGATGTGCTGCGCTACGGCGAGCGTTTGAAAACCCACGGTCTGAATCTGCTGAGCGCGCCGGGTAATGATGCGGTTGCCACCAGTGCGCTGGCGGGTGCCGGTTGTCACATGGTGTTGTTCAGCACCGGTCGCGGTACTCCTTACGGCGGATTTGTGCCGACGGTGAAAATTGCCACCAACAGCGAACTGGCGGCGAAGAAAAAGCACTGGATCGACTTTGATGCGGGCCAGTTGATCCACGGCAAAGCGATGCCGCAACTGCTGAATGAGTTCATTGATACCATCGTCGATTTCGCCAACGGTAAGCAGACCTGCAACGAACGCAATGATTTCCGCGAACTGGCTATCTTTAAAAGCGGCGTAACGTTGTAAAAAGTGCCGAATGACGGCAAAACGCCTTATCAGGCCTACGCTGGCAGGCCTGATAAGCGCAGCGCCATCAGGCATTGTTAATGGAGTTGATGTCGTTTATGACCGCGTATTGGCTGGCTCAGGGCGTCGGTGTGCTCGCGTTTCTGATTGGCATTACGACGTTTTTCAACCGCGATGAGCGCCGCTTCCGACTCCAGCTTGCCGTCTATAGCGCCACGATAGGCGTACACTTCTTTCTGATGGGCGCCTGGCCCGCCGGGATGAGCGCGGAACTCAATACCGTGCGTACTCTGGTGTCGATGCGCACCCGCAAACTGTGGGTGATGGCGCTGTTCATTATCCTCACCCTGGTGCTAGGGCTGGCGAAACTACAGCATGCGATGGAAATTCTGCCCATCATCGGCACGCTCGCCAGTACCTGGGCGCTGTTCCGCTGTAAAGGATTAACGGTGCGCTGCGTGATGTGGTGTGCGACTGCCTGTTGGGTGGTACACAACTTCTGGCTGGGATCGATCGGCGGAACGCTGATTGAAGGCAGTTTTCTGGTGATGAACGGGCTGAACATTATTCGTTTCTGGCGTATGAAACGCCGGGGAATCGATCCATTCAAAATTGAGAAAAGCGTACAGGAAGAGACCCCTTCCGCCAGATGACGGAAGGGTTTAAGGCTTAGCTACGCAGCGCGTTATTCGCCAGACGTTCGTCTTCAGCCTGGCAGGCTGCCGCGGTAAACAGGACGTCAGTGGAGGAGTTCAGCGCCGTCTCACAGGAATCCTGCAGCACGCCGATGATAAAGCCGACAGCAACCACCTGCATGGCGATATCGTTCGGGATACCAAACATATTACAGGCCAGCGGGATCAGCAGCAGCGAGCCACCTGCAACACCGGATGCGCCGCAGGCGCACAGTGAGGCGACCACGCTCAACAGCAGCGCGGTGGGCAGATCCACCGGAACGCCCAGCGTATGCACCGCTGCCAGCGTTAACACCGTAATGGTGATCGCCGCGCCCGCCATATTGATGGTGGCGCCCAGCGGAATAGAAACGGAATAGGTATCGCGATCCAGATTCAGTTTTTCACACAGCGCCATATTCACCGGAATATTCGCTGCTGAACTGCGGGTGAAGAAAGCATAAACGCCGCTTTCACGCAGGCAGGCAAAAACCAGCGGATACGGATTGCGACGAATTTTCCAGAATACCAGCAGTGGGTTGATCACCAGCGCGACCAGCGCCATACAGCCGACCAGCACAACCAGCAGTTGCGCGTAGCCCCACAGCGTGGAGAAGCCGGTGGTGGCGAGGGTCGATGCGACAAGACCAAAAATACCAATCGGGGCAAAGCGGATCACCAGTTTCACCATAAAGGTCACGGCGTTCGACATATCATTGACCAGATTTTTGGTGGTGTCGTTGCCGTGACGCAGGGCAAAACCAAGGCCGACCGCCCACACCAGGATGCCGATATAGTTGGCATTCAGCAGCGCATCAATAGGGTTAGAGACCATGCTCATCAGCAGGCCACGCAGTACTTCTACAATGCCTGACGGTGGCACGATATCATGCGAACTGGTGACCAGATGCAACGTTGAAGGGAAGGCGAAGCTGAAGACTACCGCGGCGAGCGCCGCAGAAAACGTCCCCAACAGATAGAGAAACAGAATCGGGCGAATGCTGGTTTTTTGCCCGTGCTGATGGTTGGCGATCGACGCCATCACCAGCATCAGAACCAGAATCGGGGCGACGGCTTTTAACGCACCGACGAACAATGTGCCGAGCAAGCCAACGGCAATGGCTGCCGGTTTTGAAATCCATGCCAGTATGATCCCCAGTACGAGACCGACCAAAATTTGTTTAACCAGGCTTCCTTGAGCCAAACGCTGTAGCAGCCCCGATGAACGTTGCGTAGTCATTTCTTGATCCTTACAGTGTGTTGTTGCTCATCCTTCGCGCGTTCTATGGACGCCGCTTTCCGGATGTAACAAAGTGTTTGCCTGGTTGAGTATAAGGAAAGATAACGCTTCGGGAAGCGAAATATGCTGGATTTCATGCTGCGGTCATGTTTTGTAACTTGGTGTTAACAGTATTGTGACATGTTCTACAAAAAGCAGAGGCCAGATTATCTATTGGCCGGGGACGCGCTAGCGTCGCCCGGCACGACAGAATTACGCCTGTTGTTTCTTATCATGCTGGTAGTTGACCCAGGCGTTGATCAGTAACGTCACGACCAGGATGCCAAATACCACGCCGAGCGAAATCGCAATCGGGATATGGTAGAAGTCGACGATCAGCATCTTTATACCGATAAACACCAGGATCACCGCCAGACCGTATTTCAGCATAGAGAACCGCTCTGCAACTCCCGACAGCAGGAAGTACATGGCACGCAGGCCCAGGATCGCGAACAGGTTCGAGGTCAGAACGATGAACGGGTCAGTCGTAACAGCAAAAATAGCCGGAATACTGTCGACCGCAAAAATAACGTCGCTCAGTTCCACCAGGATCAGCACCAGCAGTAGCGGCGTGGCATACAGCAGACCCTTTTTACGCACGAAGAAATGTTCGTTCTCGATAGTATCCGTCATGCGCAGATGTCCGCGCAGCCAGCGCACCAGAGGCTTATCGCCAATGCCGGCGTCATCTTCTTTCGCCAGCGCCATTTTTACCCCGGTAAACAGCAGGAAAGCGCCAAACACGTACAGCATCCATTCGAACTGCGTAATCAGCCAGGTACCAGCAAAAATCATTATCGTACGTAGCACGATGGCACCCAGCACGCCGTAGACCAGTACCCGACGTTGCAGGGCAGGCGGCACCGAGAAGTAGCTGAACAACATCAGCCAGACAAAGACGTTATCGACGGCGAGGGATTTTTCGATCAGATAACCCGTGAGGAACGCCAGCGCCTGCGGATCGGCGACGGCGCGGCCTTCGGTTTGTACCAGGTACCACCAGAATGCAGCGTTAAACAGTAGCGAGAGCGTGACCCAGACCAGGGACCAGGCAGCCGCTTGCTTCATGGTCATCGTATGTACGCCACGACGCCCCTGCAAAAAGAGGTCGATAGCCAGCATGATCACCACAACAACAGCGAATCCGCCCCATAACAACGGTGTGCCGACAGTATTCATCATCATTCCTTACACATAAAAAAAACGGCCAACGTCGGAAGACGTCAGCCGCTGCTTTTTATGCATAGACCTCGCCTTCCGGCAAGGTCTCACTTACAACAAAAAAAGAATGCGTTAGCGCATTCCTTTGTCGTTGCCCGGTGACCGGATGTGGTTTTTCACACATCGTAATGACGATCGACCGACAATGAAGTTACTCCCCTTTGCAGGTAACAAAATATGACAGGCCATGCATTCCGTCAATGGCCTGTAACATCTGTTTTACAATGTTTTACGCAGTCGCTGCGCGGCTGACATCGTCTGCCGGGAAGGTGACGCCGGTCTGGCGACGAATCTCGGTTAACAATTTTGCCGTGATGCGACTGTTGGACAATCCAGGGTGATTCACTTCATTGGCGTCCACCAGTGCTGCAAACGCCTGTGCCTCATACAGCATAGTATTGATGTGCTGCGGTTGGGTAAGATCCTGGGTTTTCCCGCCGCGCGGAACAAAACAAACCTTCTGGCATTCGGAGATTTTTTCGATCACCAGCGATCCGGCTTCGCCCTGAATTTCACTGTCGACAACGGAATCACTCACTTTGGAATGCTGGAGGGTGACGCTGAAATCACCGTAGTCCATCACCACCACGCCGTGGGCATCGACACCGCTCTCCAGCAGACTGGCAGAGGCCTGTACGCTGTGCGGTTCGCCCCATAGCGCCACAGCGGAAGCCAGGCAGTAGAAGCCAATGTCCATGATCGAGCCATTGGAGAAGGCCGGGTTAAAGGTGTTCGGGTTTTCGCCGTCAAGATAGCGCTGATAGCGCGACGAGTACTGACAGTAATTGAGGAACGCTTTGCGCATTTTACCGACTTTCGGCAGCGATTGTTGTAACAGCAGGAAGTTAGGCAGACTGGCGGTTTTAAACGCTTCGTAAAGCACCACTTGATTTTCCCGCGCACAGGCGATGGCGGCTTCGACTTCGGCCAGATTCGACGCCAGTGGCTTCTCACAGATCACATGCTTTTTATGGCTCAGAAACAGTTGGGTCTGGGGAAAGTGCAGCGAGTTCGGGCTGGCAATGTACACGGCGTCAATCGCCTCGCTTTGCGCCATCGCATCCAGCGAGGTAAACAGATGCTCGACGAGGTAATCATTGGCGAAGGTTTGCGCCTGTTCGAGGCTGCGGGAATAGACTGCGGTTAACTTATATTTGCCGGTCTCATGGGCGGCATCCACAAACTGGCGGGTGATCCAGTTTGTGCCAATCACTGCGAAACGTATCATAAATGCCTTCAGGCTCCATAAAGGGATTCTGTCGTCAATTTAGCACGCCTTTATGACAAAGCCAGTGCGCTACTGCGCAGTTTCCTTTAACGACAACTGCGTCAACCAGAGGCGGGTATCAAATTCCAGCTGGTGATAGTGCGGTTCCATGTGACAGCAAAGCTGATAAAACGCCTTGTTGTGCTCCTTTTCCTTCAGATGCGCCAGTTCGTGGACGACGATCATTCGCAAAAAGGGTTCCGGCGCGTTGCGAAACACGGTGGCGACGCGGATCTCGGCTTTCGCTTTCAGCTTGCCGCCTTGTACGCGAGAGACCGCTGTGTGCAGGCCGAGCGCATTCTTCAGCACGTGGATCTTATTGTCATACATCACTTTGTTGATCGGCGGGGCGTTACGCAGAAATTGATTTTTCAGATCCTGGGTGTATTGCCAGAGCGCTTTATCCGTCGCGAAATCATGCGTTCCCGGATAGCGCTTTTCCAGCACCGCGCCCAGCCGTTGCTCGGCAATCAGCGTGCGCACCTGAGAAAGCAGGTGCTCCGGGTAGCCCTGGAGGTAAGTTAATTGGCTCATCGTCACCCATGCAAATCATAAAAAGTGTATACTCACGCACCCTTTTACGGGATACGCCGAAATTTTACCATTCAGGAGGGCCGATGAGCCACACAGACAACGGTTTCCGTTCACTGACACTAAAACGTTTCCCGGAAACGGACGACGTTAACCCACTGTTGGCGTGGGAAGCGGCCGATGATTATCTGCTGCAACAGGTGGACGATACGGAGATTCGCGGCCCGGTGCTGATCCTGAATGATACCTTCGGTGCGCTGAGCTGTGCGCTGGCGGAGCAGTCGCCGTACAGCATTGGTGATTCGTATTTAAGCGAACTGGCAACGCGGGAAAACCTGCGCCATAACGACCTCGCGGAGTCCAGCGTCAAGTTTCTCGACAGCACGGCAGAGTACCCGCAGGCGCCGGACGTGGTGCTGATCAAAGTGCCGAAAACGCTGGCACTGCTTGAGCAACAGCTGCGCGCGCTGCGAAAAGTGGTGACCCCGCAAACCCGTATCATTGCTGGCGCGAAGGCGCGGGATATCCATAACTCCACGCTGGAGCTGTTTGAGAAAGTGCTCGGTCCAACGACTACCACGCTGGCGTGGAAAAAGGCGCGTCTCATCAATTGCACCTTCAGCGAGCCGGCTCTGGCTGATGCGCCGGAAACGCTGAGCTGGAAACTGGAAGGCACCGACTGGACCATCCATAACCATGCCAACGTCTTCTCCCGCACCGGGCTGGATATTGGCGCACGTTTCTTTATGCAGCACCTGCCAGAGAATCTGGAAGGGGAGATTGTCGATCTCGGCTGTGGCAACGGGGTAATTGGTCTGACGCTGCTGGAAAAAAATCCGCAGGCGAGCGTGGTGTTTGTCGATGAATCCCCAATGGCGGTGGCGTCCAGCCGTCTGAATGTGGAAACTAACCTGCCTGAAGCCATCGATCGCTGTGAGTTTATGATTAACAACGCGCTGTCCGGGGTTGAGCCTTTTCGCTTTAACGCCGTACTGTGCAACCCGCCGTTCCATCAGAAGCATGCACTGACGGATAACATTGCCTGGGAAATGTTCCACCACGCCCGTCGCTGCCTGAAGATCAACGGCGAGCTGTATATCGTCGCCAACCGTCACCTCGACTATTTCCACAAGCTGAAGAAGATCTTCGGCAACTGCGCCACCGTTGCGACCAACAATAAGTTTGTGGTGCTCAAAGCGGTGAAAGTCGGCCGCCGTCGCTAAGCGAACTGCCCATGCCCGGCACGCACAATGTGACCGGGCAATGAATTAAATTCCCAGCGCCAGACGGGTGCCCTGGGCAATGGCCCGGCGGGCATCCAGTTCCATCGCTACATCACAGCCGCCGATTAAGTGCACCGTCTTTCCCGCCGCATGCAGCGGTTCTGCCAGCTCACGTCGCGGCTCTTGACCCGCACAAATAATGACGTTATCGACTTCCAGCGTCTGCGCTTCACCACCGATCAACACGTGCAGACCGGTGTCGTCGATCTTCTGATAGCTGACTGCCGGGATCATCTTCACACCGCGTGAAAGCAACGTGGTGCGATGGATCCAACCGGTGGTTTTTCCCAGCCCCTCGCCGGGTTTGCTGGCCTTACGCTGGAGCATCACAATCTGACGCGGGCTGCGAGCCAGATGCGGGCCTTCCGGACGTAATCCGCCGGCCTGTTGCAGGCTGGTGTCGATACCCCATTCCACACAGAAATCGGCAATGTTCTGGCTGGTGGGTTCGCCGGGCTGACTCAGGTACATTGCGGTATCAAAGCCGATCCCGCCGCAGCCAACGATCGCCACCCGATTCCCCACCGGGGTTTTGTCACGCAGGACATCGAGGTAGGTTAAAACCTTCGGATGATCGATGCCGTCGATCGGCGGCCTGCGCGGCTCGATCCCGCTGGCGAGGATCACCTCATCGAATGCCTGCAGATCGTCTGCTGCAACATAATGATTGAGTTTCAGGGTGACGCCGGTGACGTCAATCATCCGACGGTAATAGCGGAGCGTTTCATAAAACTCCTCTTTACCGGGGATCTGTTTGGCAATATTAAACTGCCCGCCGATCTCGCCCAGCGCATCAAAGAGGGTGACATGATGACCGCGTGCCGCCGCATTGATAGCAAAGGCAAGACCCGCCGGGCCCGCGCCGACGACAGCCAGATTTTTTATTGTGGAAGCCGGAACAACAGGCATTTTGGTTTCATGGCAGGCGCGGGGATTCACCAGGCACGACGTGATTTTGCCGACGAAGATCTGATCCAGGCACGCCTGATTACAGCCGATGCAGGTGTTAATTTCATCGGCACGCCCCGATTGCGCTTTCGTCAGCAGTTCGGCATCCGCGAGAAACGGGCGCGCCATCGACACCATATCGGCATCACCACGCGCCAGAATTTCATCGGCAACCTGCGGATCGTTAATCCGGTTAGTGGTGACCAGTGGCAGTGAAACGTGTCCTTTCAGCTTACGCGTTACCCAACTGAAGGCGCCGCGCGGTACCGGCGTGGCGATAGTGGGAATGCGCGCTTCATGCCAGCCAATTCCGGTGTTGATGAGCGTTGCGCCTGCGGCTTCAATGGCCTGCGCCAGTTGCACTGTTTCTGCAAAAGTGCCGCCTTTTTCCACCAGATCAAGCATCGACAGGCGGTAGATAATAATAAAGTCGTTCCCCACCCGCTGACGCACCGCACGTACCACTTCAATGGCAAAGCGCATACGATTGGTATAATCACCGCCCCATTCATCGTCGCGCTGATTGGTGCGCAGGGCGAGAAACTCGTTAATCAGGTACCCTTCCGAGCCCATGACCTCCACGCCGTCGTAACCCGCCTCCCGTGCCAGTTGGGCACAGTGCGCGAAGTCTTCTATCAGTTGCAGAATTTCTTCGTGGCTCAATGCGTGCGGGGTAAACCGGTTGATGGGTGCCTGAATTGCGGAAGGGGCCACCAGTTGTGGTTGATAGCTGTAGCGCCCGGTATGCAGGATCTGTAGCGCTATTTTCCCGCCTTCACGATGAACCGCATCGGTGATGATGCGGTGATGCGGTACCTCACGGGCGTCATTGAGCGTCGCGCCGCCTTCCATCGTGACGCCAGACGACGCGGGGGCGATGCCACCCGTGACAATCAGTGCGACGCCGTGCCGGGTTCGCTCGGCATAGAAAGCGGCCAGGCGTTCCGCGCCATCAGGATACTCTTCAAGTCCCGTGTGCATTGAACCCATCAGCACGCGGTTTTTAAGCCGAGTAAAACCAAGATCAAGCGGGGCGAACAGCGACGGATAGCGCATAAGATTGTCCAGTATGTAAAATTATTGTTATGTGGTCGGATGAGTGTCTAATTTAGTCGTCGGCAGGGAAAAGGGAAAAGGGGAATGCGATGATTGTGATGGGATTCAAAAAATGCCCCCGGGCAGGGGGCATTTGTTCACAGGCCAGAATGGTGTTTCATCACCCGGCAAGCTGTTTACACCTCTTCTATGCTCACCCGCAGCGCCGCCAGCGCTTTACGCGTGGCTTTCAGCACTTGCTCACACTGCTCAATGGTCAGCGTTAACGGCGGTTCGATGCGGATCGTTTTCGAGTTGTTGAGCGTTCCGGCAACCAGGACCCGCTGGCGGAACATCTCGCTGGCGAAATTGTAGCCGGTTTCATTGTCGACAAACTCGATTGCCATCAGCATCCCTTTCCCGCGGGCGTCCTGCACCAGGTCAGGGAACTCTCGCGCCAGTTGGCGAAAACCGTCCAGCAGGATATCGCCTTTCTGTTCCGCTTGTGCCGGTAAGTTCTGCTCCAGCAGCACATTGATGGTGGCCAGCGCGGCCGCACAGGCCAGCGGATTGCCACCGAAGGTGGTGGTGTGCAGGAAGGGGTTATCAAACAGTACCGAGAAGACCTCTTCGGTGGCGATCGTCGCGCCAATCGGCATCACGCCGCCGCCCAGCGCTTTTGCCAGGCAGAGAATGTCGGGCTGCACGTTCTCATGCTCGCAGGCAAACATCTTGCCGGTACGCCCCATGCCGGTCTGGACTTCATCAAGGATCATCAGCGCGCCAAATTCGTCGCAGAGTTTACGTACGGCGGTGAGATAACCCTGCGGTGGCAGGATCACGCCGCCTTCACCCTGGATAGGCTCCAGAATCACCGCAGCCACATCATCTCCGGTTTTTTTGCACTCGCTGAGCGCGGTACGCATGG
This sequence comes from Citrobacter sp. CFNIH10, assembly GCF_002934585.1. NCBI lineage: Bacteria > Pseudomonadati > Pseudomonadota > Gammaproteobacteria > Enterobacterales > Enterobacteriaceae > Citrobacter > Citrobacter sp. CFNIH10. The sequence goes on along the minus strand of NZ_CP026216.1, from coordinate 592,417 downwards.
CCTCAATATTGCCGAACGGCACATGACGGAAGCCCGGCAGCAGCGGCATAAACGGCTTGCGGAACGTCGATTTGGCGGTGGCGGACAGCGCGCCCAACGACTTACCGTGAAACGCGCCGCTGGTGGCGATAAAGGTAAATTTGCCGCGTGGTGATTGATACGCCTTCGCCAGTTTCAGCGCCGCTTCGACCGATTCGGTACCACTGTTGCTAAAGAAGCTGTATTTGAGTTTTCCGGGCGCCAGGGCAGCAAGGGTTTTTGCCAGCATGGCCCGCAGTGGGTCAAGCAGTTCCTGACTATGCAGAGGTTGTTTCGCGAGTTGATTCTGTACGGCGGAAACCACAACTGGATTACGGTGCCCCACGTTGAAAATTCCAAAACCTCCCAGGCAGTCGACAAACTCCTGTCCCTGGGTGTCGACAAGCGTGTTCAGACTTCCCGCTTGCCACTCTACGGCTCCGTAATCCCCGCCGGCGGTAACAGATTTGCGATACTCTAAAAATCCCGGATTGACATGTTCTTTGAAGTAATCAATCACCTCTCGGTTAAGTGCTTTCATCTCCTCATGATCAAGCGTTCGCTTCTCAATGAGATTCAGTGCGTGCGCACTACAGGCCAAAGCCGATGCGCTGGAAGGTAACCTGTTCAAAATATGCTCCCGGAAATCGCGTATCACATGATACCGATTTAAGTATTGCAGGGATTGCGCCATCCCGGTGGCGCTGATGAAAATCGGGATAAACACCAGGGAGAACTGTTATTGCGCAACATTTAATCTCATTTGTTAACAATTGCTGGGTTTTTGTGCAAAATGAAGACCGTGCGAGCGCGGCGTCAGAAGGGGCGATTGCGCAGAAATAGTGCAAATTTTGCGCGATAACAGTGCGCGACCCACAGTGTGATTTTATAGTTTCAACGTGAAAGTATTTTAAATCAATCAATTAGAATTCGTACAAAATATGAGGTTTAATCGCAAATTGCGATCTAAATCAAATTTAACATCTAAAGATAAATCTGTTAGCGCCGAAATAACATCTGACAAGAAGTTAACAACCAGATAACTTGCACAGGACGCGACTATGTCTTCTCAGCTCTACGTTACCCAGCAAAATACACCGCTGGATGACGATACGACCCTCATGTCGACAACCGATCTCCACAGCTACATCACGCACGCCAACGATACGTTCGTCAATATTAGCGGTTACTCACTCAATGAATTGCTGGCGCAACCGCACAATCTGGTGCGTCACCCGGACATGCCGAAAGCAGCCTTTGCTGACATGTGGTACACCCTGCAGCAGGGTGAGCCCTGGAGCGGCATCGTCAAGAATCGCCGTAAAAATGGCGATCACTACTGGGTTCGGGCGAACGCGGTACCGATGGTGCGCGAGGGGAACGTGACGGGGTACATGTCAATTCGCACCCGCGCGACGGATGCGGAGATCGCCACGGTTGAGCCGCTTTACAAGGCGCTCAATGAAGGTCGTTGTCGACGCCGGATCCACAAAGGACTGGTTGTGCGTAAAGGATGGCTCGGGAAACTACCGGCAATGCCGGTGCGTTGGCGGGTCCGCAGCGTGATGGCGCTGATCTACGTGGTATTGGCGGCGGTGCTACACCTGTCTGGTGCGCCATGGCTTGCACAACTGATGTGTGTGCTGGTGATGCTACTGGGTACAGCGGCGTTTGAGTGGCAGATTGTTCGTCCGATTGAGAATGTCGCGAAGCAGGCGCTGAAGGTGGCGACCGGTGAGCGAAACAGCGTGGCGCATCTGAATCGCAGTGATGAACTGGGGTTGACGCTACGCGCTGTCGGGCAACTTGGTCTGATGTGTCGCTGGCTAATTCACGACGTTTCAAGCCAGGTGTCGAGCGTCAGAAACGGCAGCGAAGCCTTAGCGAAAGGCAACGACGATCTGAATAAGCATACGCGTCAGACGGTCGATAACGTCCAGCAGACGGTGACCACCATGAATCAAATGGCGGCGTCGGTAAAACAAAACTCAGAAACCGCATCCGCCGCCGATAAGCTGTCGATTGCCGCCAGTAGCGCGGCGGCACAGGGCGGTGAAGCGATGGACACCGTGATTAAAACCATGGATGACATCGCCAACAGCACGCAGCGCATTGGCACCATCACCACGCTGATTAACGACATCGCTTTCCAGACCAATATTCTGGCGTTGAACGCCGCAGTTGAAGCGGCCAGGGCGGGTGAGCAAGGCAAAGGGTTTGCCGTCGTGGCGGGTGAAGTGCGCCATCTGGCCAGCCGCAGCGCCAGCGCGGCGAATGATATTCGTAAGCTGATCGATGCCAGTGCGGATAAAGTGCAGTCGGGTTCTCAGCAGGTCCACGCTGCGGGACGTACGATGGATGATATTGTCTCTCAGGTACAAAACGTCACTCAGTTGATTGCGCAGATCAGCCATTCAACGCTTGAACAGTCCGACGGATTGACCAGTCTGACGCGTGCGGTAGGCGAACTTAACGACATCACGCAGAAGAACGCCGAGTTGGTTGAAGAGAGCGCGCAGGTGTCCGCCATGGTTAAACACCGTGCCAGCCGTCTGGCGGATGCCGTGACGGTGTTGCACTAATCCTTTCTTTTATCCGCATCAACGCTTACCGGTAATGGTAAGCGTCATTGTAATAATAATGTTAATAACATATTAAATATTACCACCTACGGGTGGTTTTTTTATTTTATTCGTATCTTTTCATTTCTGTCTTTGGGCTATTTGGACATCATAAAAAATCGTTTATATAACGATCGGTCTGCCTTTATTCATCGTCAAAAACTATTTGCCGGCAGTTATTGATAATAAAAAGCGATCAATATCATAAAGTTAGTGAGTTTGTTACCGATAAATGAATCTGTCTGAAGAAAAACTATCTCCAGGGAGAATATATGTTTTTACGTAACATGAAGATCCGCTCAAAATTATTTATCGCGTTTGGATTGTTTATTGTACTGATGATGGTGAGTTCAGGCCTTTCATTATTTAGCCTGGACCGCGCCAACAGCGGTATGCAAAACATCATTACCAATGACTATCCCATCACGGTAAAAGCCAACAAGCTCATCGATCATTTTCAGGATTTTGTCAGCACGCAGCAGTTGATGCTGATGGACGAAGAGGGGCGGTGGACCCAGACGTCCCAGAAAAAGCTCGACACCATTAGCCAGCAGATTACGGTGTTGCTGGATGAACTGGACGCTGCGCCGCTAAATGCCGAATCGAAAAAGGTCATCTCCGGGATCCGTGATGTGCGCGAGCAATATCTCGCCTCCCGATTCCGCATTTTGCAGGCACTGCAAAACCATAACCGACAGGCGGCAATGCAGGAGATGATGACCACGACGGTCAATGTACAGCAGGCCTATAAAGAGAAAGTTCAGGCACTGATCGCCATTGAAGATACGCAGATGTTGCATGCTGGCGCGCAGGTGGAAAGCGACTTTACCGCGAACCGGGCGTTGCTTATCGCGCTGGCGCTCATCGGTATTGCCGCGGGTTGTATGATGGGTTGGTATATCGTGCGTTCCATCACCCGGCCACTGAATGAAGCGGTGCAGTTTGCCGAAGCGATTGCCGAGGGCGACCTGACCCGCAATATCCTCACCACGCAGAAAGATGAGACCGGCGAACTGCTGCATGCGCTGATGGTAATGAAAACTCGCCTGCTGGAGATCGTCCAGGAAGTCCAGGACGGGTCGGAGAATATCTCCAGCGCGGCAGCGCAGATCGTCGCCGGGAACCAGGATTTGGCTGCACGTACCGAAGAACAGGCGAGCTCCGTTGAGCAGACCGCCGCGTCAATGGAGCAGATCACCGCCACGGTAAAAAACACGGCCGAACATACCGGAGAAGCGACGAAGCTCTCTGCGGGGGCGGCGACCGTTGTGAAGAACAATGGCGAGATGATGAATCAGGTAACGCAAAAAATGCGGGTGATTAATGAAACATCTAACCGCATGTCGGACATCATCAACCTGATTGACTCCATTGCATTCCAGACCAATATTCTGGCGCTTAATGCGGCTGTTGAAGCCGCGCGAGCCGGTGAGCATGGCCGTGGGTTTGCCGTGGTGGCAGGGGAAGTACGCCAGTTGGCGCAAAAGAGCGCATCTTCTGCCAGCGAGATCCGCCATCTGATTGAGGATTCCACCGGTCAGACCCAGGAAGGGATGCAACTGGTCGAGAAGGCTAACGGCCTGATAAACGGCATGGTCAACAACGTCGAGGAGATGGATGTGATCCTGCGGGAGATCGGCCAGGCCAGTCGTGAGCAAACCGAGGGGATTTCGCAGATCAACAGCGCGATTGGCCTGATTGACGCCACCACCCAGCAGAACTCCTGTCTGGTCGAGGAGTCCGTTGCGGCAGCGGCGTCACTGAATGAGCAGGCGTTACACTTAAAAGAGATGGTGAAAGTGTTCCGTGTTCGTGACGGCGACGCCTTGCCTGCTTAATCAAGCTGAGTGATTTCCAGCGCCGCACGGTCGATCACGCCAATGATCTTTTTTACCTGTGCGTCGCTGATGTCACCCTGATTCACTCTCAGATCCAGCACTGCCTTGAAGTTTTCCAGCGCTCGTTTCATCTGCGGATTCTTACGCAGTTCAAAGCCGACATTGCGTGCGTTGACGCGTTCCTGAATGTGGCCGAGATGTTCACGATTCTCTTCCAGCCATTGTGCGCCGGTGTCAGTGAGAGTGATTTTTTTACGCCCGCCATCCTCTTCGCTAACCGCAATAAAGGCCTGATCCTGGAGGAAATCCAGCGTTGGGTAGATCACGCCAGGACTCGGCGTATAGTTGCCTTGCGTCAGATTCTCGATAGCTTTGATTAGCTCATAACCGTGGCTGGCTTCGCGGGAGAGAATATCCAGAATCACCAGACGCAGCTCCCCATGGCCAAAAAAGCGCTGACGCCGTCCACCACCGCCACCTCTACCGTGACGATGTTCGCAACCGCCGTGATGATGCCCTTCGCCTTTACAGCAACCTTCATGATGATGTCGCATGATAACCTCCTTTTGTTTAGATATATCTAATTTATATCTAAAATGAAGATTTTGACAAGAGCAGTGTTGAAAATTTTACTAATACTATGAATTTAAATGATAAATATGTAAAGGCAGTAACACTGCAGATGCTATCAAAAAATGACTTGCAATTCTGGCTATTAACAATCATTATCATTTGAAAACTGTATTTAGATATATCTGATTATCACACGAAGGTCAAAAATGATGGATAAAACTTCACGTTACCCTCAGCGCGTGCGCAATGAACTGCGCTTTCGCGAACTTACCGTTTTGCGCGTAGAACGCATCGGGACGGGTTTTCAGCGTATTGTCCTCGGTGGCGATGCGCTGGAAGGCTTTAACTCGCGCGGCTTTGACGACCATAGCAAGGTGTTTTTCCCGCAACCCGGCAGCCGGTTTGTTCCGCCAACCGTAACGGAGGAAGGGATTGTCTGGGGCGAAGGCGTGCGTCCGGCTTCTCGCGATTACACACCGTTGTACGATGAAGCCCGTCATGAGCTGGCGCTGGATTTCTTTATTCACGACGGCGGTGTGGCGAGCCGTTGGGCTATGAAAGCGCGCGAAGGCGATACGCTAACCATCGGCGGACCACGTGGTTCGCTGGTAGTGCCGGAAGACTACGCTTACCAGCTCTATGTTTGTGATGAGTCCGGTATGCCAGCGTTGCGGCGTCGTCTTGAGGCGCTGAATCGCTTACCGGTAAAACCGACGGTGACCGCGCTGGTGAGCGTCGCCGATCCGGCATATCAGGATTACCTCGCGCATCTGGGCGATTTTTCCATTGAATGGCTGGGACACGATGAGCAGGCGGTTGCCGCACGACTGGCGCAGATTGACGTGCCGACAGAAGATTATTTCATCTGGATCACCGGGGAAGGGAAGGTGGTGAAAAATCTTAGCCAACGCTTTGAGCAGGAACCGTTTGATCAGCAGTTAGTCCGTGTGGCGGCGTACTGGCACAACAAGTAAAGTGAGCGCCGTCGGGACAATGAAATTTAATGATTTCTTTGAGGCTGAAATCGGTTTAAGGTCATAGAGTAGTCTTGTGTTTTACATGGTAAATTTTAAGGATAAAAGTATGCCTGCAGTCATTGATAAAGCATTAGATTTCATCAACGGTATGAATACCTCGGCCTCATCTCCAGAACCTATGGATGAAAGCACGGCGAAAGGAATTTTGAAATATTTGAAAGAGCTGGGCTGCCCGGCAAGTGCGTCGGATATCGTTGCGCGTGGTGAGCGGGAGGGGTGGAACCCTGGATTTACGCAAAAACTGGTTAAGTGGGCTGAGAAGTTTGAAGCCGGTGAACGGGTTTTGATCAGAGACCCTGAATATTTTTCATTGTACATGCGTGAGCAGCTTCAGGAACTGGTCGAAGTTGAGCGCGCGTGAAGCCAACAACCTGCCTTGATGCTCTTGCCAGCCAGGGAAGAGCATCCCTTTCGGTTACCGTTGGTGGCAGAATAGTGTTTCACATTGATAGTTTCGGTAAGTAGTTTCTCTTGCGGCATTTGTCGTTAACGTTATCATGACAGAAATAAAACTAACAACATAAAACGATTAATTTTATAAGCTTTTTGGACCTGTTTTTTACTATTTTTCTTATTGGTGTTATCTTTATACTCTATTATAATAAATTATTTTAAACGATACACTTTTGTATTAATAACATTGATGAGATTTATGTATGTATGCATTGACCCCTCTGCGTCTACTGGAAGTAAACTCATCTTTAATATGGCACTGGCCGTATTTGCAAAATGTAATTAATATGATGAAACGAGACGGTTTTAATGGTCTTGTTATTCATCAGCAAGATTTATTCGCGTTATTGACTTCTCCATCTGACTATTGTCAAAATGGAAAAGAAAATTTGATATGTGAACAGCAGGAGAAACTGCTATACCTCCAAAGGTTATGCCGTATCTGTAACGGAAATGGCATACGAATCTGGTTACAGGGCGAGGCATTTCCATCTGGGGGAAAACTTCAGGAAAAATTTCCGGAATATGCATTAATTGAAAATACCCATGCAGATGAAGCTTTCTGGAAAAAATTCTATCAATTAAAAATCGCTGAATCTTTAAGTCAGCTGCCTGCTATAGATGGTGTTATTGTCACTCTTCCTAAACATCTTCCTTATCGGGCCAATTGGTCATCGACACTTCCTTATCTTTATCAAATACTACGTAGTCTTGGGAAAAAACTAGTGTTGCGAGACTATATGGATGATGAGTCTGCATCATGGCAGCTTCTTAATGCATTGCAGGTGCTTCCCGGAGATGTACGTGTTTCGCTGAAAGCGGTTCCTGACGGCTATCGTCCCGGATTTGCCACGAATCCACTTCTGATGCAACTGGAAGACAAAATCAAATGGATTGAATTTGATTTATGGGGTCTGGAATATGGCTGGACGCTGCTACCCTGTTATTTACTGGAGGAGATCAAGGGGCGCCTCAGTTGGGTTGAAAATATGTCAGGCGATCGCCTGGAGGCGGTCTCTGGTCGCTTAAGCTGGGAGTGGATATCCAATAGTTCTCTTATCAATTCGGTCAACTCGATAAATTTACACGGTCTGGCAATGTTTGGCCGTGAAGTGGGGATGTCAGAAAAGCAGGCATTTCACTGCTGGCTTACCGATATGCTTGAGCACAAAGTCGATAACGCTGAGCTGGATGCATTCCATCAACTCTATATCAGCAGCCATGAGTGGATGACAAAAACCCCTTACATACTGGGGCATGTTTTGCATCATTACAGTCAGGTGCCAAAGACATATCAGCAGGCCGTCAAACTTTTACAACTTCATTCCCGGCGTTCAGATGATTTTTCTCTTTCAACACTTTTTCCACCAGACGATCCCGACACCGGGCTTGAACAATATCAACTGATGTTACTGGAAAAACAGCGCGCCCTTTTTCTGGCACAAAATACACGTAGTCAACTCCATTTTCTTTTACAGCAGACCCCTCTTCCTGACGGTAAAAGGGAGTTATTCAAACGTGTCTGGGATAGAGTGCCATGGTATACCGATTTATTTTCTGACGTTGCGAAGGGCGTTGCGATGAAACTCATCCTGGAACGCGGTGATGCTGCCAACTTACTGATTTAGTGTATGATGGTGTTTTTGAGGTGCTCCAGTGGCTTCTGTTTCTATCAGCTGTCCCTCCTGTTCAGCTACTGACGGGGTGGTGCGTAACGGCAAAAGCACTGCCGGACATCAGCGCTATCTCTGCTCTCACTGCCGTAAAACATGGCAACTGCAGTTCACTTACACCGCTTCTCAACCCGGTACGCACCAGAAAATCATTGATATGGCCATGAATGGCGTTGGATGCCGGGCAACCGCCCGCATTATGGGCGTTGGCCTCAACACGATTTTACGTCACTTAAAAAACTCAGGCCGCAGTCGGTAACCTCGCGCATACAGCCGGGCAGTGATGTGATTGTCTGCGCTGAAATGGACGAACAGTGGGGCTACGTCGGTGCTAAATCACGTCAGCGCTGGCTGTTTTACGCGTATGACAGGATACGGAGGACGGTTGTGGCGCACGTATTCGGTGAACGCACTATGGCGACGCTGGGGCGTCTTATGAGCCTGCTGTCACCCTTTGACGTGGTGATATGGATGACGGATGGCTGGCCGCTGTATGAATCCCGCCTGAAGGGAAAGCTGCACGTAATCAGCAAGCGATATACGCAGCGAATTGAGCGGCATAACCTGAATCTGAGGCAGCACCTGGCACGGCTGGGACGGAAGTCGCTGTCGTTCTCAAAATCGGTGGAGCTGCATGACAAGGTCATCGGGCATTATCTGAACATAAAACACTATCAGTAAGTTGGAGTCATTACCCCATTTCCCAGTTCCCATATTCCGTGCGTCATGTCACGCTCTTTTGTCACCAGGCAATCATGGTGACTTAATTCCTGCAAGGTTTTGGGTTCAGGATATTTTTGTAAATATTCTGGGGAGGCACACAATATTCTTTTATTCTTTGTTAACAAATGCGCAATATAATAATCCGGGATCTCATCGTTAATACGAATATCGAGATCGATATTATCCTGAACCAAATCAATTTGCCGATCGAAGAGTTCAAAATGGACCTGTAACTCAGGATAATTGCGCATCAATTCGGTAATCGCAGGTGCAATATGACTGCGGCCAAATCCGAAGCTACAGCCAATACGAATCATCCCTTCCGGGCGCGTTTTGATTTGCGTCACATCATCAATCAGGCGCTGATATTGCGTCAGGATCACCAGTGCCTGTTCATAACAACGCTGACCGCTTTCCGTCAGCGCCACCCCGCGCGCCGAGCGGTTAAGCAGCGTAGTGCCGAGCGTAGTTTCCAGAATCTGGATCCGCTTCGTCACAAAGGCAGGCGTTTGTCCGAGGGCGCATGCTGCGGCGCTAAAACTGCCCGTATGGACGATTTCCACCAGCACCTGAAGGTCTTTGGCTAAGGGCCAGTTTTTGAGCATTTTTCGGGGTGTCCATGATAATTGATACCTGAAGTGTAATTCGCAATCTAAGGTTAATCTCTGCCTTTGCTCAATTTTCATCATCTTTCTTCAGCATCATTCACGAACTGTTAATTGCATATACACAGTGGCAAATAATATAAAACCACACATTCAATGGTAGTTTGTGAGGGAGAATTTATTTCCAGACAAATAAAAGAACTGGAGTTGACATGATGAGCAATAAAAATAATCAAAATGCGGTTAATACGCTGACGGAAATAGTCGCCAATTTTACCGCCATGATTTCCACGCGCATGCCCGACGATGTGGTGGACAAATTAAAACAGCTACGGGATGCCGAAACCTCAAAGATGGGGCAAATCATCTACCACACGATGTTCGACAACATGCAGAAGGCTATCGTTCTTAACCGTCCGGCTTGCCAGGACACCGGTGAGATCATGTTCTTCGTGAAGGTTGGCTCCCGTTTCCCGCTATTGGGTGAGTTGCAAAGCATTCTCAAGCAAGCGGTGGAAGACGCCACGGTGAAAGCGCCGCTGCGCCACAACGCGGTAGAAATTTTTGACGAAGTGAATACCGGTAAAAACACCGGTAGCGGCGTACCGTGGGTGACATGGGACATTGTCCCTGATGGCGAAGACGCGGAAATTGAAGTTTACATGGCCGGCGGCGGCTGCACGTTGCCGGGGCGCTCCAAAGTGCTGATGCCTTCCGAAGGCTACGAAGGCGTGGTGAAGTTCGTCTTTGAAAACATCTCGACGCTGGCCGTCAACGCCTGCCCGCCGGTGCTGGTCGGTGTGGGGATCGCCACCTCCGTTGAAACCGCCGCCGTGCTGTCTCGTAAAGCGGTACTGCGTCCGATCGGCACCCGCCATCCGAACCCCAAAGCGGCAGAGCTTGAATTGCGTCTGGAAGAAGGGTTGAACCGGCTGGGCATTGGCCCGCAGGGGCTCACCGGCAACAGTTCGGTGATGGGCGTGCATATTGAATCCGCCGCGCGTCACCCGTCGACCATTGGCGTCGCTGTCTCTACCGGCTGCTGGGCGCACCGTCGCGGTACGCTGCTGGTCCATTCTGACCTCTCCTTCGAAAACCTGTCTCACACCCGGAGCGCGTTATGAAAAAGATCCTCACAACCCCGATCAAAGCCGAAGACCTGGAAGACATCCGCGTTGGCGATGTGATCTATCTGACCGGTACGCTGGTGACCTGCCGCGACGTCTGCCACCGCCGCCTGATCGAACTAAAGCGCCCGATCCCCTACGACCTCAACGGTAAAGCGATTTTCCATGCCGGACCGATCGTGCGTAAGAACGGTGAAAAATGGGAGATGGTCTCCGTCGGCCCCACCACCAGCATGCGCATGGAAGCCTTTGAAAAAGAGTTCATTGAGCAGACGGGTGTCAAACTGGTGGTGGGTAAAGGCGGCATGGGGCCGCTAACGGAAGAAGGTTGCCAGAAGTTCAAGGCGCTACACGTGATCTTCCCGGCAGGCTGCGCGGTGCTGGCAGCCACTCAAGTGGAAGAGATCGAAGAAGTGCACTGGATGGAGCTCGGTATGCCGGAATCGCTGTGGGTTTGCCGGGTGAAAGAGTTCGGTCCGCTGATTGTCTCTATCGACACCCACGGCAACAACCTGATCGCCGAAAACAAAAAACAGTTCGCCGAACGTCGCGGTCCCATCGTCGACGAAATCTGCGAACACGTGCATTACATCAAATAACCCTTCCGGAGAGGCCTCGGCCTCTCCCTCTTTCGCAGGGATACGACAATGGCACCTTTATCTGGTTGGTGGCGATATCTGGCTCCGCTGGTGGTCATCGCCATTATTGCTGTTTTGCCCGTCCCCACCGGTCTTGAGAGCCACACCTGGCTCTACTTTGCGGTCTTTACCGGGGTTATCGTGGGACTCATTCTGGAACCGGTACCCGGCGCAGTCGTGGCGATGATTGGGATATCAATTATCGCGGTTCTCTCGCCGTGGCTTTTGTTCAGCCCCGAACAACTCGCCCAGGACGGATTCAAATTTACGTCCAAAGCGCTCTCGTGGGCAGTTTCTGGTTTTTCTAACTCGGTGATCTGGTTGATTTTCGCCGCCTTCATGTTTGGCACCGGCTATGAAAAAACCGGCCTCGGTCGGCGTATCGCGCTGATGCTGGTGAAAAAAATGGGGCACCGCACGCTGTTTCTCGGCTACGCGGTGATGTTCTCCGAGCTGATTCTTGCTCCCGTTACACCGTCTAACTCCGCACGCGGCGCAGGGATCATCTACCCGATTATCCGCAACCTGCCGCCGCTCTATAACTCAAAACCCAACGATCCCAGCGCCCGTTCCATTGGTTCTTATATTATGTGGATGGGGATCACCGCCGACTGCGTGACCAGCGCCATTTTCCTGACGGCGATGGCACCGAACCTGCTGCTGATTGGTCTGATGAAGACCGCGTCCCATACGGCGCTGAGCTGGGGCGACTGGTTCTTAGGCATGCTGCCGCTGAGCATTCTGCTGGTTCTGTTGGTGCCGTGGCTCGCCTATGTGCTATATCCGCCCGTGCTGAAGTCGGGCGATCAGGTGCCACGCTGGGCGGAATCGGAACTCAAAGAGATGGGGCCGCTCTGCTCGCGTGAGAAAAAGATGCTGGTGCTGATGGTAGGCGCCCTGGTGCTGTGGATCTTCGGAGGGGACTACATCGATGCCGCGATGGTCGGTTACAGCGTCGTTGCCCTGATGCTGGTGCTGCGCATCATCTCCTGGGATGACATCGTCAGTAATAAATCGGCGTGGAACGTCTTCTTCTGGTTGGCCTCACTTATCACTCTCGCAACCGGACTGAACAACACCGGCTTTATCACCTGGTTTGGCAAACTGCTGGCGAGCGGATTGAGCGGCTACTCACCGGTGATGGTGATGATCGCGCTGATCGTGGTGTTCTGGCTGTTGCGTTACTTCTTTGCCAGCGCCACGGCGTATACGTCCGCGCTGGCACCGATGATGATCGCCGCCGCGCTGGCGATGCCGGAAATTCCCTTACCGGTCTTCTGCCTGATGGTCGGTGCGGCTATTGGTCTGGGCAGCATTCTCACTCCGTATGCGACCGGACCAAGCCCTATCTACTATGGCAGCGGTTATCTGCCGACCGTGGATTACTGGCGGCTGGGGGCAATTTTCGGCCTGATTTTCCTGGTGCTGCTGCTGGCGACCGGGCTTATCTGGATGCCTCTCGTTTTGCTTTAACCCCGTTGGGGCGGCAGGGCTGTCGCCCCTTTTTTCCATAAGCGTCTCATATGACCGTTTTCCCGCCGCGCTGAGGCATACTTTTTGCTATGCAAACACCCTCACGCTGAGAAGGGAAACGCTCTGGAAACCCTTGCGCACAAGACACCGACACGGGGCTGGCAGGCCGAACTCGACCTGCGGTTTAGCCATACCGCGCACAAAACGGTGCTCACCCATGCACGCCACGTCGGTCCCCTGACGGTTCAACGGCCATTTTATCCGCAAGACGATGTTTGCCACCTCTATTTACTCCACCCGCCCGGCGGAATTGTCGGCGGTGATGAGCTGCACATTTCCGTCACGCTGGACGAAAACAGTCACGTATTAATCACCATGCCCGGCGCGGGTAAGTTTTATCGTAGCGCAGGCCCACAGGCGTGCCTGCATCAGACGTTCACACTGGCCCCAAACGCGACGCTGGAATGGCTGCCGCAGGATACGATCCTGTTCCCCGGCGCTAACGCCAGCCTCCGCTCCGTATTTCATCTCACCGCTGAAAGCCGCCTGCTGGGCTGGGATCTGCTCTGCCTCGGGCGACCGGTTATGCAAGAAACGTTCAGCCACGGCACGCTGCATAACCGTCTGGAGATCTGGCGCGACGGGCAGCCGCTGCTCATTGAACGCCTGACGCTGAGGGATGGGGATCTCTCGGCCATCGCCAGCCAGCCGTGGTGCGGTACCCTGCTCTGCTATCCGGCTACGGAACAGATGCTCGACGGTGCGCGGGAACGTCTTGCTCCGCTCGGTGATTATGCCGGGGCAACGCTCGTCGACTCACTGCTGACGGTTCGTTTTCTGGCTGACGACAACCTGATTGTTCAGCGCGTCATGCGCGAAATCTGGCAGTTTTTACGCCCGCTGTTAACCCAAAAACCACCGCACCTGCCGCGCATCTGGCAAACCTGAGAGACGCTTATGGAACTGACCCCCAGAGAAAAAGACAAACTGTTGCTCTTTACCGCCGCACTGGTCGCAGAACGCCGACTGGCGCGGGGTCTGAAACTGAACTACCCGGAATCGGTGGCGCTCATCAGCGCATTCATCATGGAAGGCGCGCGCGACGGTAAAAGCGTCGCCTCGTTGATGGAAGATGGCCGCCACGTTCTGAACCGTGAGCAGGTGATGGAAGGCGTTCCGGAAATGATCCCGGACATCCAGGTGGAAGCGACCTTTCCGGACGGTTCGAAGCTGGTCACCGTTCACAGCCCGATCGTCTAAGGAGAACCCATGATTCCAGGCGAATACCGGATCGCAGCGGGAAACATTGCGATCAACGCAGGGCGCGAAACGCGCACGATCGTGATAGAAAACCATGGCGATCGCCCTATTCAGGTGGGATCGCACTACCACTTTTACGAGGTCAACCCGGCGCTCCGCTTTTCCCGCGAATCCGCGCTGGGTTTTCGGCTGAATATTCCGGCGGGAACGGCGGTACGTTTTGAACCGGGCCAAAAGCGAGAAGTCGAACTGGTTCGAGTGGCGGGCGCACAGCGTATTGTTGGCTTTCGCGGCGACGTCATGGGTGCGCTGGAGGTGAAGCATGGCTGAGATTTCCCGGCAGGCTTACGCCGACATGTTCGGCCCGACCACCGGCGATAAAGTGCGTCTGGCGGACACGGATCTGTGGATCGAAGTGGAAAACGACCTCACCACCTATGGCGAAGAGGTGAAATTCGGCGGCGGCAAAGTGATCCGCGATGGTATGGGCCAAGGACAGATGCCGTCTCAGGAATGCGTGGACCTGGTAATCACCAACGCGCTGATCGTCGATCACTGGGGGATCATCAAAGCGGATATCGGCATTAAAGACGGCAGGATCTTTGCCATCGGCAAAGCCGGGAATCCGGATATTCAGCCTGACGTAACGATCCCGATCGGCGTCGCCACCGAAGCGATCGCCGGTGAAGGCAAGATCGTGACCGCAGGCGGCGTGGATACCCATATTCACTGGATCTGCCCGCAACAGGCGGAAGAGGCGCTGGTCTCCGGCGTGACGACAATGATTGGCGGCGGTACCGGACCGGCAGCTGGCACCAACGCCACCACCTGTACGCCGGGGCCGTGGTACATCGCCCGGATGCTACAGGCGGCGGATACGCTGCCCGTCAATATCGGTCTGCTGGGCAAAGGCAATGGCTCCCACCCCGATGCACTGCGCGAGCAGGTTGCCGCCGGTGCCATCGGCCTGAAAATTCACGAAGACTGGGGCGCGACGCCTGCGGCTATCGACTGCGCGCTAACCGTGGCCGATGAGATGGACATTCAGGTGGCGCTGCACAGCGATACTCTGAACGAGTCAGGCTTTGTCGAAGATACGCTGGCGGCGATTGGCGATCGTACCATCCACACCTTTCACACCGAAGGGGCCGGCGGCGGGCATGCGCCAGATATCATCACCGCCTGCGCGCATCCGAATATCCTGCCCTCCTCCACTAACCCGACGCTGCCCTATACCGTCAATACCATTGATGAACACCTCGACATGCTGATGGTTTGCCACCACCTCGATCCGGATATTGCCGAAGACGTGGCCTTTGCCGAATCAAGGATCCGTCGGGAGACCATCGCCGCCGAAGATGTGTTACACGATATTGGCGCGTTTTCTCTGACCTCATCGGATTCACAGGCGATGGGGCGCGTGGGAGAAGTGATCCTGCGCACCTGGCAGGTGGCGCACCGGATGAAGGTTCAGCGCGGTCCGTTGGCCGAGGAGACGGGGGAGAACGATAATCTGCGCGTGAAGCGCTATATCGCCAAGTACACCATTAACCCGGCACTGACCCACGGTATCGCTCACGAAGTCGGCTCCATTGAAGCCGGAAAGCTGGCGGATCTGGTGCTCTGGTCACCGGCCTTTTTCGGCGTGAAGCCTGCAACGATCGTGAAAGGCGGCATGATCGCCTGCGCACCAATGGGGGACATCAATGCTTCCATCCCCACGCCGCAACCGGTGCATTACCGCATGATGTTTGGCGCGCTCGGCGCGGCGCGTCATCATTCCCGGTTGACTTTTCTGTCGCAGGCGGCGGTAGAAAACGGTGTCGCACAGCAGCTCAATTTGCAAAGCCAAACCGCCGTGGTGAAAGGCTGCCGGACGGTGAAAAAAGCCGACATGATCCACAACAGCCTGCAACCGACTATCACCGTGGATGCCCAGACCTACGAGGTCCGCATCGACGGCGAACTCATTACCAGCGACCCCGCTGACGTTCTGCCGATGGCGCAACGTTACTTTTTATTTTGAGGAGCCGAGATGCTGTTATTGACGCAACGCGTTGACACCCCAGCGCACATCACCGCCACGCTGACGCTGCCGATTGATATCCGCGTGAAGAGCCGGGCGAAAGTACAGCTCAATGACGGGCGTGAGGCGGGGCTGATGCTGCCCCGAGGCTTGCTGCTGCGCGGCGGTGATTGCCTGAGCACTGAAGATGGCACGGAGGTGGTAGAAATTATCGCTGCCAGCGAAGCGGTATCGGTGGTGCGTTGCACCGATCCGTTCCTGCTTGCGAAAGCCTGCTACCACCTCGGCAACCGTCACGTCCCATTGCAAATTTTGCCGGACGAACTGCGCTATCACCACGATCACGTTCTGGACACCATGCTGCGCCAGTTCAGGTTAGAGGTGACCTTTGCCCATCTGCCGTTTGAACCCGAGGCCGGGGCGTATGCCGGTGAATCCCACGGCCATCACCACAGCCATGCGCACTGATGCGTGACGCACAACAGCAGTTGCGTTTGCTGCAACTCGCCAGCAGCAGCCTGCCGGTGGGCTCGTTTACCTGGTCCCAGGGGCTGGAGTGGGCGGTTGAAACTGGCTGGGTGGACAGCGTGGACACCTTCGAATGCTGGCAAACCCGACAGATGGAAAATAACGTTTTCACCGTCGACCTGCCGCTGTTTGCCCGTCTGTATCACGCCTGTGAGCAGGATGATATTGACGCCGCACGCCGCTGGACCGCGTATCTGCTGGCCTGCAGGGAAACCCGCGAGCTGCGGGAAGAAGAACGTAGCCGGGGTGTCGCGTTCACCCGACTGGTGGTCGACTGGCAGCCAGAGTGCCCGCAGCAATGGCGCGCACGTTTTGCCGACAGTCAGCTCTGCGGTATGGCCTGGCTCGGCGTGCAGTGGCGCATTCCGCTGCGTGACCTGGCGTTAACGCTCGGCTACAGCTGGATCGAGAGCGCCGTGATGGCCGGCGTCAAGCTGGTGCCGTTTGGCCAACAGGCCGCGCAACGGCTGATTATTTCACTTTGCGCGCAATACGCCAAAGGCATGGCGCAAGCGCTGGCGTGTCCGGACGACCGTCTGGGTTCCGCCACGCCGCTGGCGGCCATCGCCTCTGCACGCCATGAAACCCAATATTGCCGTTTATTTCGCTCCTGAGGAGAGACAATGAGTGAGTACAAACATCCCCTACGCGTTGGCGTAGGCGGCCCGGTCGGTTCCGGTAAAACCGCCCTGCTGGAAGCGTTATGCAAAGCAATGCGCGATCGCTGGCAACTGGCGGTGGTCACCAACGATATCTACACCAAAGAGGATCAGCGGATTCTCACCGAAGCGGGCGCACTGGCGCCGGAACGTATTGTCGGTGTAGAAACCGGCGGCTGTCCGCACACCGCCATCCGCGAAGACGCCTCGATGAATCTGGCTGCGGTGGAAGCATTAAGCGAAAAATTTGGCAATCTGGATTTGATTTTTGTCGAGAGCGGCGGCGACAACCTGAGTGCTACCTTCAGCCCGGAGCTGGCGGATCTGACGATCTATGTGATCGACGTCGCCGAAGGGGAAAAGATCCCGCGCAAGGGCGGACCAGGGATCACCAAATCGGATTTCCTGGTGATCAACAAAACCGATCTCGCCCCCTATGTCGGCGCGTCGCTGGAGGTGATGGAGCGCGATACGTTGCGCATGCGCGGCGAGCGCCCGTGGACATTTACCAATTTGAAATCGGGTGACGGTCTGGCGACGATTATTGCGTTTCTGGAAGACAGAGGAATGTTGCGGATGTAGTGCGGTGTATTGCTGAGTGGCGGCTTCGCCTGACCCGGCCTGCGGTCTTGTCGATCCGGTAAATGCAGAGAATAGATTCGTAGGCCCGGTAAGCGTAGCGCCACCGGGCAGGACAAACCCTACTTAAGCTGCTGGCAGTTCCGCCAACGGCCAGCGTGGACGCACGGTCACGCCGAGATCCGCCGTGGCGCCCGCTTTAAAGCGCACCATACCGGCATAGGCAATCATCGCCCCGTTATCGGTGCAAAATTCCGGACGGGCATAAAACACCTCACCACGACGTTTTTGCATCATCTCCGCCAGCTTCGCGCGCAGCGTGCGGTTGGCGCTGACGCCGCCTGCCATCACCAGACGCTTAAAGCCGGTCTGATCCAGCGCACGTTTACACTTGATCATCAGCGTATCCACCACCGCGTCTTCAAACGCCCGGGCGATATCGGCACGGGTTTGATCATCGCCGCCGTTATTGCGGATAGTATTTGCCGCAAAGGTTTTCAGCCCGGAGAAGCTGAAATCCAGCCCCGGGCGATCGGTCATGGGCCGTGGGAAAACAAAACGTCCAGCGGTGCCCTGCGACGCCATTTTCGACAGCATCGGACCACCTGGATAGTCAAGCCCCAGCAGTTTGGCGGTTTTATCGAACGCTTCACCGGCGGCATCATCAATCGACTCACCCAGCAGTTCATACTGTCCGACACCAGTCACGCTGATAAGCTGGGTATGTCCCCCCGACACCAACAGCGCCACGAAGGGGAATTCCGGCGGGTTATCTTCCAGCATTGGCGCCAGCAGATGTCCTTCCATGTGGTGTACGGGGATAGCGGGCACATTCCACGCAAACGCCAGAGAACGACCAACGGTTGCACCGACCAGCAGCGCGCCAACCAGACCCGGTCCTGCGGTATACGCCACCGCATCAATCTCTTTTGCACTCAGTCCCGCCTCTTTCAGCGCCGCCTGGATCAACGGCACCGTTTTGCGGACATGATCGCGGGAGGCCAGTTCAGGCACGACCCCGCCGTAGTCAGCATGTAATTTCACCTGACTATACAATTGGTTGGCTAACAGACCTTTTTCGTCGTCGTAAATGGCGATGCCGGTTTCATCGCAGGATGTTTCAATTCCCAGTACACGCATGACTTGTTTCTACCTCACTTTATTACCGCGCAGTGTAGGTCGAATGCGGGGAGATGTATACCCTCACTCCCGATTTCGTGTATACTCTCCCCCCTTATAAAAGTCCCTTTCAAAATCGCATCGGTGCTTTACAAAGCAGCAGCAATTGCAGTAAAATTCCGCACCATTTTGAAATAAGCTGGCGCTGATGCCAGCGGCAAACCGAATTTATTAAAGGTGAGAGTTACATGCCGGTAATTAAAGTACGTGAAAACGAGCCGTTCGACGTAGCACTGCGTCGCTTCAAGCGTTCCTGCGAGAAAGCAGGCGTTCTGGCGGAAGTTCGTCGTCGTGAGTTCTATGAAAAACCGACTACCGAACGTAAACGCGCTAAAGCTTCTGCTGTGAAACGTCACGCGAAGAAACTGGCTCGCGAAAACGCACGCCGCACTCGTCTGTACTAATCTCTGTCGGGGGCTGAGGCTCTCGATTCAGACCGAGTTGTAGTTGTAAGGCCGTGCTTCCGAAAGGAATGCGCGGCTTATTTTCGTTTATATACGTCATCATTCAAGCTGCCTCTGCGCTCGCTCACCCCAGTCACGTACTGATGTATGTTCCTGAGGATTCGCTCTTTTGCCGCCTTGATGCAACCTGAATGATTTTGTGTATATGAGTCATAAAAAATAAACGGGGCATATGGCTGGACGAATCCCACGCGTATTTATCAATGACCTGCTGGCACGAACCGACATCGTCGATCTCATCGACGCGCGGGTAAAGCTGAAAAAGCAGGGCAAGAATTATCATGCGTGCTGTCCGTTCCATAACGAAAAAACCCCCTCTTTCACCGTAAACGGTGAAAAACAGTTTTATCACTGCTTCGGATGCGGTGCGCACGGCAACGTCATCGACTTCCTGATGAACTACGACAAGCTCGAGTTCGTGGAAACCGTCGAAGAACTGGCGGCCATGCATAATCTTGACGTCCCGTTTGAAGCAGGCACAGGTCCCAGCCAGATAGAGCGCCATCAACGGCAAAGCCTTTATCAACTGATGGATGGCCTGAACACGTTTTATCAGCAATCTCTGATGCAACCCGCCGCTACCCCTGCGCGCCAGTATCTGGAAAAGCGAGGACTCAGTAGTGAAGTGATCGCGCGTTTTGCTATTGGCTTTGCGCCCCCCGGTTGGGACAACGTCCTGAAACGATTTGGCGGCAATAGCGAAAATCGCCAGTCACTGGTGGATGCGGGCATGTTGGTCACCAACGATCAGGGACGCAGTTACGATCGCTTCCGCGAACGGGTGATGTTCCCCATCCGCGACAAGCGTGGTCGGGTGATAGGTTTTGGTGGTCGTGTGCTGGGTGATGCCCTGCCTAAGTACCTTAACTCCCCGGAAACCGATATTTTCCATAAGGGTCGCCAGCTGTATGGCCTTTATGAAGCGCAGCAGGATAACGCCGATCCGCAACGTCTGTTAGTAGTGGAAGGCTATATGGATGTGGTGGCGCTGGCGCAGTATGGCATTAACTATGCCGTAGCTTCGCTGGGTACTTCAACCACCGCCGATCATATCCAGCTCCTGTTCCGCGCCACGAATAACGTCATATGCTGTTATGACGGTGACCGGGCAGGACGAGACGCCGCCTGGCGCGCGCTGGAAACCGCTTTGCCGTACATGACAGATGGTCGTCAGCTACGCTTTATGTTTTTACCTGATGGCGAAGACCCCGATACGCTGGTGCGGAAAGAGGGGAAAGAGGCATTCGAAGCCCGGATGGAGCAGGCCCTGCCGCTCTCCGCGTTTTTGTTTAATAGCCTGCTGCCACAGGTGGACCTGAGCACTCCAGACGGGCGTGCGCAGTTGAGTACGCTGGCGCTGCCGCTCATCACACAGGTACCGGGTGAAACGCTGCGCATTTATCTGCGCCAGGAATTGGGAAACAAGCTTGGCATTCTGGATGACAGCCAACTTGAACGATTGATGCCAAAATTGTCTGAAAGTGGGGCTTCCCGACCCGCTCCGCAGCTAAAACGCACGACCATGCGTATACTGATAGGACTGTTGGTGCAAAATCCGGAACTGGCGCCGCTGGTGCCGCCGTTAAGCGGTCTGGATCAGAATAAACTGCCCGGACTTGGTTTATTTGCCGAACTGGTCAACACGTGTTTGTCCCAGCCCGGCCTGACTACCGGACAGCTTTTAGAACACTATCGTGGCACAAATGATGCGGCCACCCTTGAAAAACTGTCGATGTGGGACGATATAGCAGATAAGGATATTGCTGAAAAAACCTTCACCGACTCACTCAACCATATGTTTGATTCGATGCTTGAGCTGCGCCAGGAAGAGCTAATTGCCCGCGAGCGCACACACGGTTTAAGCAACGAAGAACGCCGGGAACTCTGGACATTGAACCAGGAACTGGCGAAGAAATAACTGAAGCAGACAAAATCATTCGAGTTGTATCAAGGCAGCAAGAGAACGCCGCTAGCGCAGAGACAACTTGAAGGGTGAACTATTTAACGGCTTAAGTGCCGAATAGCGATCGGGAAGCCCCCGACAGCCGCACTGAGAGGCAGCGGCACAAATATAAGTACGCCCTCGCTTTAAATGTTGGCAGCAACGGCTTGCTGACGCTAATCAAACGAATTAAGTGTGGATACCGTCTTATGGAGCAAAACCCGCAGTCACAGCTGAAGCTTCTTGTCACCCGTGGTAAGGAGCAAGGCTATCTGACCTATGCCGAGGTCAATGACCATCTGCCGGAAGATATCGTCGATTCAGATCAGATTGAAGATATCATCCAAATGATCAACGACATGGGTATTCAGGTGATGGAAGAAGCACCGGATGCCGATGATCTGCTACTTGCTGAAAACACCACCAGTACCGACGAAGACGCGGAAGAAGCGGCCGCGCAAGTTCTGTCCAGCGTAGAGTCAGAAATCGGTCGTACCACTGACCCGGTTCGCATGTACATGCGTGAAATGGGTACCGTTGAACTGTTGACCCGCGAAGGCGAAATCGATATTGCGAAACGCATCGAAGACGGGATCAACCAGGTTCAGTGCTCCGTTGCCGAATATCCAGAAGCCATTACCTATCTGCTTGAGCAGTACGATCGTGTTGAGGCTGAAGAAGCCCGTCTGTCCGATCTGATCACTGGTTTTGTCGATCCGAACGCGGAAGAAGATTTGGCGCCGACCGCCACTCACGTCGGCTCTGAGTTGTCTCAGGAAGACCTGGATGACGACGAGGACGAAGACGAGGAAGAAGACGACGACAGCAGCGATGACGACAACAGCATCGACCCTGAGCTGGCGCGCGAGAAGTTCGGTGAACTGCGTACGCAGTACGAAGTCACGCGTGACACCATCAAAGCGAAAGGTCGTAGCCACGCCGATGCTCAGGCTGAGATCCTGAAGCTGTCTGAAGTGTTCAAACAGTTCCGTCTGGTGCCGAAGCAGTTCGACTACCTGGTGAACAGCATGCGCGTCATGATGGACAGGGTTCGTACCCAGGAACGTCTGATCATGAAGCTCTGCGTTGAGCAGTGCAAAATGCCGAAGAAGAACTTCATCACCCTGTTCACCGGCAACGAAACCAGTGAAACCTGGTTCAACGCGGCTATCGCGATGAACAAACCGTGGTCCGAAAAACTGCACGATGTGGCTGATGACGTTCACCGTGGCCTGCAGAAGCTGCAACAGATTGAAGAAGAGACCGGCCTGACTATCGAGCAGGTCAAAGACATCAACCGTCGTATGTCCATCGGCGAAGCGAAAGCGCGTCGTGCGAAGAAAGAGATGGTTGAAGCCAACTTACGTCTGGTTATCTCTATCGCCAAGAAATACACCAACCGTGGTCTGCAGTTCCTGGATCTGATTCAGGAAGGCAACATCGGTCTGATGAAAGCGGTCGATAAGTTCGAATACCGTCGTGGTTACAAGTTCTCCACCTACGCAACCTGGTGGATCCGTCAGGCGATCACCCGCTCTATCGCGGATCAGGCGCGCACCATCCGTATTCCGGTGCATATGATTGAGACAATCAACAAACTCAACCGTATCTCTCGCCAGATGCTGCAAGAGATGGGTCGCGAGCCGACGCCGGAAGAGCTGGCCGAGCGCATGCTGATGCCGGAAGACAAGATCCGTAAAGTGCTGAAGATCGCTAAAGAGCCGATCTCCATGGAAACCCCGATCGGTGACGATGAAGATTCGCATCTGGGTGATTTCATCGAGGATACTACCCTCGAGCTGCCGCTGGATTCTGCGACCACTGAAAGCCTGCGTGCAGCAACACACGACGTACTGGCCGGTTTGACCGCGCGTGAAGCGAAAGTCCTGCGTATGCGTTTCGGTATCGATATGAACACCGACCACACGCTGGAAGAAGTAGGTAAACAGTTCGACGTGACCCGCGAACGTATCCGTCAGATCGAAGCGAAGGCACTGCGTAAACTGCGTCACCCGAGCCGTTCTGAAGTCCTGCGTAGCTTCCTGGACGATTAAATCCCGTCACATAAACTGCAAACGCCACCTTCCCGGTGGCGTTTTTTTTACATTCCGCGCACGATCAGCGCCTCATCCAGTTCCCTGAAGGCTTCCACCAGTTTATCCAGGGTAATACGGCTCAGTCCGCTGGTATTCGGCAACACCCACACCTGCGTTGCGCCAATCGTTATGCTCTGCTTTCCCCACTCTACGCCGCGCTGGCTGAAGCCTTGTTCAAACGCCTGCTTACCTAATATCGCCAGGGCATGCGGTTGATAATCTTCAATTTTGGCAATCAGTTGACGCCCACCATCATGCAGTTCTTTACGCGAAACCTCATTAGCCTGCACCGTCGGTCTGTCGACCAGTTTGGTCACACCACAGCGAAAATCCAGCAAGTGTTCTGCTTCTTTCGGTTTGAGTTGGCGATCGGTAAAACCGGCCTGATGAATCACTTTCCAGAAACGATTTGCCGGATGCGCAAACGGAAACCCCGTCCCGGCAGAAGAGAGCCCCGGATTGATGCCGCAGAACACGACCCGCAGCCCCGGCGCTAAAATATCTTTTACCATGAATACCTCACAACGATACGTCATGAGAAAAGTATAACGGATTGAAAATACGTTGTTTAATAAAACAGCATACGTACGGTTATGGCTGGATTGCGCGCAGGAGTTACTTTATAATTCACCGCCACGGCCCCTTAGCTCAGTGGTTAGAGCAGGCGACTCATAATCGCTTGGTCGTTGGTTCAAACCCAACAGGGGCCACCAGATAAAACAAGGAGTTAGATGAGAAATCGTCTAACTCCTTTTTCTTTGGATGCAATTTGGGTCAGGTAATGGGTCAGGTAAGGAATTGCTACCCTGCCCTCTTCATCTCGCTGCCAGCATCCCCGGATAGTGATGAAAGCCAGTAGCACTGCCTGTAATATTCACCGTACCAAATTTTTACGGCTTTGCCGCAACAAGCCAGTTGCCTGCCGTGCTCGCAGAATGTCTACAGCCCGGAGATAAGGGGATTGTTCCTGCCAGCTAAACCCCTTCCTGTCGATACGCACCAGTTCGTATTTTTCCACCAGAAAATTCACGGCATCAGCCAGCGAGATCCCGGCATCGATATGTTCCTGTATAACACGTTCCTTACTGAACGGTGTGTCGTTGAGGGTGAGACCATAGTGCTGTTCCAGCAGGCGTGTCAGTAACATTTTCCAGATAGCCACGGGTGACAGGCAGGGCTTCACCACCCGCAGAGTTGTTGCAGGTAAAGTTTTCATGTTTGCTCTCGTGAAGGTAATTAACGCTGAGTGGGGTAAATGGCGATGTATACGTAGCCGCAACTGCCAAGGGTGTCGGCTTCACAGGTAAAACCGTTGTGGTACAGGGTGACGCAGTGGGCATGTTGGGGGCTGAGTTCACCGGTGGTCAGCATCGATTCCATCTGGCGGATAAAGTGCTGGAATGTGTCATCCAGCTTCAGGCATTCGACGTCACTGAACATACCGGTGATGCTGGCCCGGTCAGCCAGGTAGTGCAGTCGGTTGCCCTCCTGTACCAGACGGGCTCCCAGGCGCGGCGTGATATTCCGCTGCAGGCCCCAGATGATGTGGGTCATGGCGGCTCTCCTTTTATTGTCAGTTCAGGGTGATGCTCATCAGGCAGGTATAGGGCCCGTTACGGTCCTGGCGGCGTTCGGCGTATACCGCGAGGACTCCGGTGATATCCGGAACGTCCCTGCCGGTGTAATGACAGACGCTACCGTGCCACTGATATTTTCCACTGCAGTAGCGAAAGATTCGGGACTCAGGATGCTGGCGGTATATCGTCATTGCCCGGCGTTTACTGATAATTTTCATGTCATACCTCACAGCAGACCGTGTTCTGCGAACGAATAGATTTGCCTGCCGCCGACAATCAGGTGGTCAGGAACGCGGATATCCACCAACTGAAGCACCTGCACCAGTCGCTGCGTGAGGGTTTTATCAGCCAGGCTGGGTGTCGTCTCGCCGGAAGGATGGTTATGCGCCAGTATTACTGCTGCGGCATTGAAGTGCAGAGCACGTTTGACCACTTCCCGGGGATGCACCTCAGTACGGTTAATCGTGCCGGTGAAGAGCGTTTCATGGGCAATCAACTGATTCTGGTTGTCCAGATACAACGCCCGGAACTCTTCCCGCTCAAGTGCGGCCATATGCAGTCTCAGCCATTCACGGACAGCGTGTGAGGAGGTGAAGGCCACCCCGGGTTCATGCAGGTGCCGGTCCAGCGCCCTGAGCGCCCGCTGAATGAGACGCCGGTCCTGTGGCGTCATCTCGCCGGGTAAAAAGGAAAGCTGTTTCATTCGTTGCTCCTTCGGTCAGTCGATGATGCGCAGAATGGCGTGGGCTTCAGGATGCTGCAGGGCATAGTCCCGCAGACGGTAATAGTGCTCCGTCATGGCATCGCATTCGGTACGGCAGGCGTGATGGCTATATTCAATCAGGCAGACAGCAATACCTGCGGCTTCCGCACTCATTTGTGCATCGTTACCGTTCATGCCGTTGAACAGATGCCACTTATCGTCACCTTCAGGCTCTGGGGCCATAAATGCGCCACCGTTACTCAGGGTGCAGAATGACCAGATACCGCCACTGTAGGTCGCACAGAAACGCTCCATCCAGGCAAAAATACGGGGCTCCAGGGTTATCCACTGTGGGATAGTGCCAAAATGCTGAGGCCAGAAATCGATGCGCTGTTCATCGGGAACTGGCGTGACGGTCAGTTCAAATTCGGGTTGGTTAGCGGGTGCGAGATCGTACTGCGTCTGTGTTGTCATGGGTATGTCTCCGTCAATAAAAACGCCAGCGGCGATGGCTGGCGTATGGGGATATAAAGTGTGTTCGGGGAGGTGAAATGTTGCGGGTAAATGCTTCGCGGTCAGCGGGTGGAGTTGCCTGTACGGATGCCAGAGGTGCGGATGTAGCGGTTAAGACCTTCACCAGCATCGGGTTCAAAGTTCCATGCCAGACAACTATCAGATCTTCGGTATCAGTATCTATCAGGCAGATGTGACCGCCTTGGTCGTCTTTAATGTTAAAGTCGGTGATACTGGCAGGAATCAGTAGCCATGCTGCGCAATTAGCTGATACCTACTGTGGTATATCAGCAAGCGATTAGGGAAACGGCTTCAAACTTTCAGCATTGTTCATTACTACTCCTCTGAAAAATAATAAAAAAGCGGCAGAATCGTGAGATTCTGCCGCTAATCGGGTCTATTCAGAGGAATGATATATACCTGAAAACTTTTATAATGCTGATAGACCGTTCTATGCCAAATAGCAGACTTTAAGTTGTCCAAGAACAGCTCTCATATCTTGGCCTATTGATGTAGACCACCCCTTCAGTGCCTGCAGGATTTAAGGGGACAACGAGCCTGCATGTGGACACAGGTATATCGGTGAGTTAATGTCTTTAAGGGGTATCATTTGACAGTATCTTGAGGGAATTAGAGTGCGGGTTAAATCGATTAAGCTTACCAATTTCAAGAAATTCAAAGATGAACATTTTGAATTCAACGATGACGTAAATATCTTTGTAGGTGATAACAACGCCGGTAAAAGTACTATTCTGGAAGCCCTGGAAATCGTACTGAATTACAGCTATCGGGGCCGCCCCTTCAACAGCGAGTTTACGCCAGACATTTTTAATAAGGATGCAGTGCAGCTTTTTTTGGCTTCTGATAAATCGGCCACGCACTTACCTGTCTTGGCAATAGAGGCATTCATTGAGGGGGTTCCTGAATACCGGGGTACAAATAATTTCCTTAAAGCCGATGCTCAAGGGATCACGGTGCTGGTGCGCTTTGATGACACACTCAAGGACGTTTACGCCGACCACTTACTGACAAACCCACACATTACGAGTATCCCGATCGAATTCTACAAGCTGGAATGGCTGGATTTCGGATGGAATCCTGTTAAAGCCGTAGCGAAGAAATTCAGGGCGTTATACATCGACCCAACTCGTATCCACCCCACTCTGGGTAAGAATCAGTACATCTCTACCATACTTAATACCGCTTTAAAGAAAGAGGAACTGGTTAAGCTGACCCTCAATTATCGTGAGAATCAGCAGGTTTTTAACAACTCAGGTGAGGTCAGGACAGTCAACACCGGTCTGGATACGGACCACTTGATCACAGAAAAAAAGCTGTCCATTGCCGCAAGCACTTTACCAGCGGGATCTATTCAGACCAGCCTTCAACTTGAAGTAGATGATGTCCCTTTCCAGTTCATTGGCAAGGGTGAGCAGAGTAATGTGCAGATCAAGCTCGCGATTCAGAACAAGTCGAAGGATATCGATTTGGTGATGATGGAGGAGCCCGAAAATCACCTTTCTCACACTAACCTCAATAAGCTGGTTCACTACATTGAAAATCAGCGGGGAGACAAACAACTCTTCCTTACCACTCACAGCTCGTATGTGCTCAACAAGCTGAGCATTGATAAAATCTGCTTGGTTCAGTCGGGATACAAACGTCTGCATAAGCTTGCCCCTGCAGTGGTCAAAACCTTAAAGCGCTTACCGGGCTATGACACATTGCGCGTGGCACTGTCGCACAAAGTCATCCTTGTCGAGGGACCGTCAGACGAGTTAGTACTCAAGAAGATTTACCACCGCAAGCATAACCGCCTGCCCGAGCAGGATGGTATTGATATCATCGTCGTGCGCGGAGTCGGGTTTGATACGTTCATCTCCGTAGGTATGGAAATTGGTACTCGGATTAACGTCCTCAGAGATAACGATGGCGACTATGATGAAAACGTCGTGAAAGTGCGTGCCGATTATGCGGCCTATCCCAATATCAAACTTATCTCCTCTGCCAAAAATGAGGAGTTTTCGCTTGAACCCGCGATGATATATGCCAATGCAACCGACTTGGTTACGCTGGACGCTTTCGCCAAAGTGGTGTTATCGACACAGACGTTTAACCTCTACGATAAAGTAGTCGACTTAGATAAGCGACGCGACTTTCTGATCGACTGGTTTCGAAGCGTCCAGGGAAACGGTAAGGGCGCTCGCAAGGTCGACTCAGCTATCAAGCTGTTCGATGGCACTCTGAATTTCAGGTATCCACCTTTCCTCGATGAGGTGTTCGACTTTGCCTAATGAATTCTGGATTGCCGGTGCAGGATCAGGAAAAACCCAAAAAGTCATTGAGGATGCCATTGAAGTCATAAAGGCGGGCGGACGCGTATTGGTCGTCACCTACACCATGAACAACCAGGCAGAGCTCCGTTCTCGCTTTGTGGAATTGTACGGCAAACACAGCGATGATTTTGTTGTGAAAGGCCTGTTTTCATTTTACCTAGAAGACTTAGTAAGACCATATCAAACGGCCATGTTTCCAGAGCGAATCACTTCTACAATGTTCACCGAGCATAACCCTCACCTGATACCTGGTACGAGGAAATGGCATCCCAAAAGAGGGGAAAAAATTAATGGGGCGCTGAATCCTCTTCATTATCTGACGCCGTGCAAAACCAAAGCTTACACTGGGCTGCTGGCGAAGCTGGCAACAAGAATCTCCGCTTCAACAAAGAATGCCCCCGCTAGCAGATTGAAAGAGATTTATCAGAGGATCTTTTTTGATGAGGTTCAGGATTTGGTTGGATGGGATTTTGACGTTATCAAAGCACTCAGTAAGGCAATGCATAACTCTATTTGCTGTGTAGGCGATTTTCGTCAAACTATTTACACGACCACGTTCGGCCACAAGGCACCGGAAACACCTGAGCAAAAGATTCAATACTTCAAAGACCTCAATTTTAGTCCGTTCTCGCTGGCGAAGAATCGCAGATGTATCCAGGAAATCTGCGATCTCGCGGATACCATTCATCCCGGTATTTATGAACAAACGCAATCAGAGGTGGGAGAAGTTCCTGCTGAGATGGCCCATCACTGCGGTTGTTTTCTCATAAAACCATCTCAGGTGAACGATTATCTCGATATATTCAAACCTCAAGTTTTGCGATGGTCATCGCCCATGGGAAAAGGCTATTTGCCACCAGGTCTCACCTGTCACACCTTCGGCTCCTGTAAAGGTCTCGGTTTCGACCGCGTACTAATTATTTCACCGGAGAAACATCTCAAGTATCTGGGTGGTGACCTTGGCGTGTTCGATAAAGATAAAACGGAGGAATCTAGAAACAAGCTGTACGTGGCCATTACCCGAGCCCGTTACAGCCTAGCGTTTGTCGTTGAGGAAGAGCATCTTACAAATATAAAGCTGCCGCATTGGGTTAGACCTCTGTAAGTCGATGCTAACGTCTAACCATTTAACTTCCGCTTCACGCTCAATGTAGGCCTTATTGATCTTGATTTATGTCCGATCCGTGCTGTTAGTTTAACGGGTCAAAGCTCATTCTTATAATGTAAAGAATACCGGTCGGGACATTTTCGGGCTCCTGATAAAAGAAAACCCCGGCAGCCTGCTGGCTGTCGGGGGGGGATTTGCTGAGGAAGGAACAGCTATCAGTCGTTACTGCAGTCTCCGGGAGTGGGTAGAACTTTCTCTGCGTTCTTCAGGTCCACAGTGAAAGTCCCCGCTTTACGGTCATTGACGTAAACGTCAAACTGCCCGGCCTCAGAGATATTGCTGATGAAGTCAAACCAGGCGTTATCGCCGTTACGCCAGCCCAGGCTGGACGGAATAATGTACTGCTGGTGATCCATCACTACGGTGATAGTGGTGCCGTCATCGTGCGAACTGACCATCTTGTCATCGGCAAGGGTAAGAAAAACTGAATGCTGATAAAAACCATTCTGGTCCGGGTTCCCTGTGCAGTTGATGGTAAACGTCTTCCCGCTGGCTTCGGTCACACTGTATTCCGTATTGCCCTGACCGTAACCCTGCTGCCAGAACCCCGGGATCGCAGAGGCATTAAAGCTCGCGAGCAGTACACCCGCCAGCATAAATCGACTTAGTGAACGTATTGTCATTCCTGTCTCCTTTGTCGTTGTTTTATTCCTGGTTCTCAGGGTTTGAGGGTATCAGCAGTCGCCCCATCAGTTTGCCGTCATGGGCGTACTCAAAGTATCTTTCTTTGGTATACGGGTCCGTCACCTCCTGGTATTCCAGTTTGATGTTATCGGCAATACACAGCGCATTCATCAGTGGCTGGACGGTTTTTTCCTGCATATCCACGAGGTAGTAGTAACTGCCACCCTCGCAGCCATCGGGCGACTGGCGGGTACGTAAAACCTGCAAGGTGGGACCGGATACGTAGTCAACCTGTGACCATTCTTCGCTGACATCATCCTGGTGGCTAACCACATCACTGAAACGCGGTGGGGTGAGATCCTTAAATTTGCTGATGGCCTTCAGGCCATCACTTCTGTCATCGCAGGCGCTTAGCAACAGCGTGGTGGCAACCAGCGCCAGCAGAGGCAGTGTTTTACGTTTCATTATTTTTTTCCTGAAATGAGACGAACCACTTTGGCAAAGACATAAATGCCCACGAAAATACCCACCGGCACGCCGACGAACGGTGTCAGCGCGACACTGGCGGCCCCTGCTGCACCTCCGCCCGTCAAGAGTGCAGCAACCGTCGCAAGGGTCAGGGCCGTGAGGCTGTCGGACACCCCGGTTTTGTTCAGAATGATGACGATGACAACAATGGCAATAATGGCAATGAATGGCATAGGCTCTCCCTGCGGATGAGTTGAGATAGACCTGCACTATTCCGGTGGGCTGTCGGCCGGAATAAACGCAAGCAGTGACTGCTGGATAAAGCGAAAATGGGGTAAGGCCTGAATAAACACCGGGTCTTCAACCAGACTGCACAGACTGTCGTTGCGGCGAAAAGTCTCTTGCAAGGGCTGAACCAGATGGATTTCATCCAGGGTGAATACGGCGATATGTCCGTCGTGCTCTGCCACCAGATACCAGGCCTGCTGGTGGATGAGTAACCGACAGGGAGCCAGCCGCTCACAGCGCTGCCCCTAGGCAATTAGCGTCACCCGCCTGCGCCCGGTAATGGCCTGAATCAGTCGCCAGAAAGACAATGCGCCTGATGGCGAAGGAGCCGGACTGGCGGGTGCGATTACGCAGGGAGACTCATCGTACATCAGCAGTGCGTTTACCAGACGACGGTCAAAG
Source organism: Citrobacter sp. CFNIH10 (assembly GCF_002934585.1). Taxonomy (NCBI): domain Bacteria; kingdom Pseudomonadati; phylum Pseudomonadota; class Gammaproteobacteria; order Enterobacterales; family Enterobacteriaceae; genus Citrobacter; species Citrobacter sp. CFNIH10. The sequence continues at coordinate 560,826 of NZ_CP026216.1, read as the reverse complement.
CCAGGGAAAAGACCGGCCATCCCGCTGCGGTGGGCAAAGATAAGCACGTCGGGCACCATCTGCGTCTCACTGCCCGCAGTGCGTAAGCGGCAATATCCGGACTGATACTCCAGGTCCAGATACATCAGCCGCTCACGAAAATCACGCCGCAGCGTGCGCACCGACACACCAAACTCAGCGGCAAGCTTACGCACACTCAGCGTTTCCCCTGCCACCAGACGGCTGATTATCAGTGACAGCCTGACAGCCAGCCGGTCATGGCGGCGTTCTGCCTGTGTCATGAGACGTTCTCCGTGAAAGTTAACTGACTGAAAATGATGTGATTACTTTAAAGAGGGGGTCGGACAGGGTATGGACACCACAGAAACTATTTTTCATTTCTGCAAAAGCCAGAGGCAGCGGGGGTTACAGGCCTTCCCTCGGTGAGTGAGGACCGTCAGCACGGTGCGATGCGGACAGGTGGTGTCCGATATTAACAAAGCAGCAACATTAAACGGTCACTGCAGTTGCGTGAGCAGGGCTTCCGCCATCACCCACAGTGCCCGGTTAAGTTTCACGTCCCCGTCGATACCGCGAACGGCACGGGTATGTGACCGTCCTCCTTTGGCATTACGGCCACTGAGCCCGCCCTTAATCAGGTTCTCCTGAATACGCTGGTACGTGGTCCACAGGTCATTGCTCTCATCCTGCCAGCGGCGAGGGGAGAGGATCTGCGATTCAGTCACCGGCTGGTGGTCTTCACCAAAGCGGTATGTGAGGGCGGCTTTTGCCAGTGCCTGCTGTGCCGGGGGTGGCAACAGCAACGACTGCATGGCATCCCGTTTCTCCTCCACCCGGTCAAAAATCCCCAGCACCTCATACGCGCCTTCAATCACCTGACTCACCACGTCCCCCTTGTGTGGCACCCGCACCTCGCCAAACGACTCACCGCAGACGAGCCCGTTCTGACAAACCGCACGAAATAAACCCGGCAACATCTGGTACGAACTGGTGCCATCATGGGAGTTGAGCAGGATAATTTCTGGTACCTGTTTACCGGTAATCTGCCCCTCCCGACGAAGGCGTAGCATGTGTTTTGTGTGCTCGCGTCGACCCGGGTCGCGTACCCGGGTCTGACAGGCAAAGAACGGCTGGAAGCCTTCGCGCTGCAGGCTGTCCAGCAGGGATATGGTGGGTATATAGGTATAACGCTCACTACGGGATGCGTGTTTGTCCTCACTGAATACACTGGGCACCACGCGAAACAGCTCTTCGCGGGTTAACGGGCGGTCGCGACGGATAAGATTTGCTGCGCCAAAGCGCGAAGCCAGACGGGTCATAAGCAGACTCCTCATAACGGGAAAACAAATAAAAGGGATCCCCGTCGCATCTGCGACAGGGGCAGGGAAGTAACAGGGATGGGTTAAATACTCAGAAGAAGAAATCCCAGACGGCGCGGGCCACTGACACCACCGTGGTGCGCACGGCCTGAATGACAGCCCGTACCGGGGCGGGTATCAGGGGAAAGGCACTGATGCTATCGAGTACGGCCCCGACGGTTTCACCAAAATCGCTACGAGCCTGTTCCCGGACTACCGTCGTGCGAAAGGAAGACTGGAGTTGCGACACCACCGGGCTGGTGGCCTCACGTGGCAGGCACTTAATCATTCGCTCGGCCATCACCCGCAGTCCCCACTGAAGACGGACCGACACGGCACACACCGGATGTACGGGCTGGAACAGCTCATGCAGCAGACAGATTTTACGGCTGATATTCTGCTTCTGCGCCGTGGACAACGGTCCCCCACCGCTGGTGGGTTCGGCCTTATCCGACTGGCTGATAACAAACAGCACCTTATGCCGGTATACCTCTCCAATCACCTGATGATAAAAATGTTCATCCACCGCCAGCGCCCGGTCATCGGCCTTAATCAGCCACAGAACCAGGTCGAGCCGGGGGAGTTGTTCGCGGTACATCGCAGCATACTCGGTATCGCGAGCACCACTTTCGCCCACGCCGGGCAGGTCCACCAGCGTCATATAGCGGTCGCCGACTTGCAGGCGAAAGCGCAGTGGCTCACGGGTACATGCAGCCACATCGCTGACCGGTGATATATCTCCGGCAAACAGGGCATTGCACAGACTGCTCTTCCCAACACCGGTTTTACCCATAATGCCGATCACTGGCTCGTAGCGGGTTAACTGATTTATCTGCTGCAATATACGTTCAGACACCCACTGTGGCAGACCAGCGAGCGATTGCTGAAACGGCTTCAATCCTTCAGAATTGTTCATTACTACTCCTCTGAAAAATAATACAAAAACGGCAGAATCGTGAGATTCCACCGTTAATCTGGTATGTTCAGAGTGATGATATATATCTGAAAATTATTAACTTGATCTACTTTTTGTCTTTTTTACGTGATGAAACAGCCTGCTGCCAAGCATGCTTCATTTTCTGAATAAAGAAATATTGGTAATGACTCCAACTTATTGATAGTGTTTTATGTTCAGATGATGCCCGATGACTTTGTCATGCAGCTCCACCGATTTTGAGAACGACAGCGACTTCCGTCCCAGCCGTGCCAGGTGCTGCCTCAGATTCAGGTTATGCCGCTCAATTCGCTGAGTGTAACGCTTGCTGATTACGTGCAGCTTTCCCTTCAGGCGGGATTCATACAGCGGCCAGCCATCCGTCATCCATATCACCACGTCAAAGGGTGACAGCAGGCTCATAAGACGCCCCAGCGTCGCCATAGTGCGTTCACCGAATACGTGCGCAACAACCGTCTTCCGGAGCCTGTCATACGCGTAAAACAGCCAGCGCTGGCGCGATTTAGCCCCGACGTATCCCCACTGTTCGTCCATTTCCGCGCAGACGATGACGTCACTGCCCGGCTGTATGCGCGAGGTTACCGACTGCGGCCTGAGTTTTTTAAATGGCGGAAAATCGTGTTGAGGCCAACGCCCATAATGCGGGCGGTTGCCCGGCATCCAACGCCATTCATGGCCATATCAATGATTTTCTGGTGCGTACCGGGTTGAGAAGCGGTGTAAGTGAACTGCAGTTGCCATGTTTTACGGCAGTGAGAGCAGAGATAGCGCTGATGTCCGGCAGTGCTTTTGCCGTTACGCACCACCCCGTCAGTAGCTGAACAGGAGGGACAGCTGATAGAAACAGAAGCCACTGGAGCACCTCAAAAACACCATCATACACTAAATCAGTAAGTTGGCACCATTACCCTTTTTAACGTCACTTAATTATAAACTAATTCCCACGTTGCCCAGCTGGTAATTGGCCCGCTGGTGGCGCTTTTCGGCGTCGGCGAAACGTAGCCCACATAATAGGTGAACAGACCGCCGCTGACCGCGCTTTCCTGCAAATGCACCTGATTTTGCTGCGGGTCCGCAGGGACAATTTTATTACTCTTATCCAGCGTATTATTATCATTGGTCGACAGCGCCAGATAAATATTCTGCGCTCCGTCTGGCAAGGTATTGGCCAGATAGCCCGCGTTCTCATTGCCGACCGCCGTCAGTAAAAAACCGTCGACCCAGCGAACGCTGACCCGCCGCACCTCGTCCTGCGAGGCGGCGCCGCCGTCATGACGCAGCTGGCAGTTTGACAGCGCCAGGGTAAAAGGCTGCGGCTTCATAAACGCGCCGGCCCCGCGATCGTGCACTTCCGCCAGGCTGACCGGCGCCAGCCAGACGTTGCCGCTGCCGGCATGCTGGCCGCCATTGAGCGCGACGCTGCAGGAAATATCCGTCACCCGCCCGGCAAAATCGCCCCGTCCGCGATCATAATTGGTCTCGAAACCCCACGCCGAGGGGGCAGCGAGGCTGCCGCAGAGCAGCAGCCACGCGATAGTATGTTTCGGCAATCCCTTCATTCCCCCTCCCGTATTAATCGTACGTCAGGTTAAAGATCATATGCGACTCCACCTCGCCGGTGCTGGTCGTCGGGCCATACTGATAAAAGCGCGCGTGCAGCGGGATGGTGATGTAGCGGGTCTCCTGATTATTCAAGCGGCCAACGGTATATTTCTTATTAAACTGCAGCGGGGATCCATCCTTCAGCACCTGGATGCCGACGCCTTTCGCCATCCCGCTGCCGGCCTTTTCATTCAGCAAGGCGCCCATAGTGGCGGTGGTACTGGTCGCCAGGGTGCCGGAAAAAGAGGTGCTGATGTTGGCGTATCCCGTTTCACTCAGGCCGCCGCTGCACTGCAGATCGATATTAAAATCCTTCCCGCCCGCGGTGGTGCCCACCCCTTTCAGGTCAGTGCGTCTGATGGCGCCCACATCAACATTCATATTTTTCCCGCTCAGTACCGAACAGGAGGGCAAGACCACGGTGATCGCATTGGCGCTCAGATAGGTTTCGAGGATCGGGTTGCCGCCGCTCTCCCAGTCATAGGAGGTGTATTTTCCCGCCGCGAGGGTGCCGCTGCCGGTGGTTGCCGCGGTTTTGATAATCTCCAGCGTAAAACGTGACCCTTCAAGGGAATAGTTGGTGGTGTTATACACCCGGGACGAATAGACGTCGGGATAGACGATATTCACCGTCGCGCCGCCGCGGCTGAAACGCATACCAATCCCCGGCACGTTGGTGGAATAAATTTTATTCCCAAGATCGGTGGCCCCTGGCGAGACGATCTTCGCCGCGAAGCGGTTGGTGCCGGAGGTACAGCGATAGCTCGCCCCGCCCGGGGCGCTCATCGTCCAGTCGCGGGTGAGGATCACCGAGCCCACCGGCAGATCCGGGGGCACCACCACCCTGCCCACCACCATGTCCAGCATCACCGTTGGCCAAGAGAGACGCGTACAGACGGCCCAGGACGAGGTGGTGCCCAGCGCCATTAAGACGATAAAAAGCGTCAGTAATTTCCTCAGCGACATACGCTATCCTTTGTTGTTTGCTGTCCCAGATCCACCGAACACTGCCCGCCGCTCCACTTCACAATCGCGCGTTTGGCGTTCGCATCGCTGATGAACATCATGCTGCCCTGACCGACGACGCCGATCTCCTTGCCGTCGGGGGAGAAAATACTCGCCGCGAACGGCAGCGGCTCATGGTTCGCCTGGCGCGCCTGCAGGGTGAGGTTGTTCTGCACCGTGGTGCCGAACGCCACCTTAACCACGCTGCCTTCCCACGGCACAACCTGCGCCACGGTGCGATCGAAGGCCACATCGTCATGGCTGCCTTTCGGGTCGATCTCGACGGCGTTGATCCGGTACGGGCGCAGATACGGCAGGATGGCGTAACCGTTGCTGTCCACGCGGGTGCCCGGCGATCCCGGGAGCATGGCGCCGGCCGCGTCTTTGGCTTCAATCAGCGCCATCGTCGAGCCGCTTTCCGGCGAGAGCACCACGCCGCCGCTGTGGGCGATCATCGTCCCGCTGGCGCCAATGCCGCTCTGACGATACCCTTCGCCCTGGCTGTAGCTGCCGTTGAGGGTGGTCCATGGCGTACGGTAACTGCCGTTGAGCGCCACATCGTGCTGACCGCCGGTGGCGGTGGTGGTCGACACGCCGTAGTTAAGGTTGTTTTCACTGTCCAGCGAACCGTTGATGCCAATCTGCGAGCTGGCAAAGCGCGAGTTGTTGAACGAGGTGTTCGACGTCAGGTTGGCGGTGCGGTTATCGCCAAACCACAGCGGGTAGCTGAAGTTGAGTGAAATGCGATCGTCGCGGCGATGGCCGGAGCTGTCCGGGGTATAGACGCGCTGGGCGCTCGCCGACCAGGAGAGACGACCAAACGAATTGTTGTAGCTGACCTGATACTGCTTCTCGGTCCCGGAGCGGTTCCAGTAATCGGAAATACGACCGCTGAGATAAAACCCGCCCCAGCCGTCCGGCAGGTTCTGGTTCACCGTGAAGGTCATGCCGTTTTTTTGCCGCCACAGCGTATAGTTGCTGCGGCTGTTTTTTTCCTGATCGACGGCGTACAGCGCATCGTTGAGGTTGTAATAACCTTTCGTCGAGTAGCGATACGCCGCCAGCACGATGCTGGTCTGGGTATCGGTGAACATGCGGTTAAAGGTGGCGCGATAGCTCTTCCCCGAGTCATCATGGGTATCGCTCTTCAGCCGCGAATGGGTGACGTCAAAAGAGAGCGCGCCGATCCCGGTGTTCATCCCGGTGCCCACCAGGAAGGCCTGATAGTCGTCAAAGCCGGTGACCCCGGTGTAGCCGGTCAGCAGGTTATTGATCCCGTGCTGCCAGGTCGCCTGATAGAGCATCGGCTTGTTGCGTAGCCCGCTGTCGTCCACTTTACCGGCGGAGAGCGCGTAGCGGGTCATGCCCGGACGCAGCAGCTGAGCAACGGAGGCGTAAGGCACGCTGAACACTTCCACCGAGCCATCCGCCTCTTTTACCGAGACTTCAAGATCGCTGCCATAGCCGGATGGATAGACATCCTGCAGGGTAAACGGCCCCGGCGGAACCGTGGTCTGATAGATAATGTTGCTGCCCTGACGCACGGTGACGAGGGCGTTGCTCTGCGCCACGCCGCGAATTTCCGGGGCATAGGAGCGCATGCCGTCCGGGAACATATTGTCATCAGTGGCGAGGTTGACCCCACGCAGACCGATGGTGTCGAAAAATTCGCCATTGGTAAAAATCTGACCACCGCTGACGAGGGAGTTGATCTGCGGGATCGGCCGCTGGAGATAGGTCTGGTTGCTGTTCCAGTGCGCTTTGCCCTGCTGCTGCTGCCAGTTCAGATTACCGATATGCTTCAGCAGCCAGCCGTCCCACGACAGACCGGCGTTGACGCCAAGGTAGGCGCTGCTGTTATCCGACCCGCCGACCGAAGAGGTGTGGCTGTTCCAGGCGTTGGCCATCCAGCCAAGATTAAGCGCGGTAATGCCTTTGTCCCAGAACTCCGGGCTGACATAGTTTTTCAGGCGTTGATCTTCATAGATCTGCGGTACCGAAATGTTCAACCGCAGGGAGGACTGGACCAGGTTGTCTTTGACGTTTTCTTCGTTGCGCCAGGATTTGAGGCTACCGCAGTAGCCCTCCTGCTCGCTCAGCTGCGGATTGAGCTTTTCCGCCGCGATGCCATATTGGGCCAGCATCGCTTTGGTGTAGCAGACGCCCAGCCGACCATCTTTATCGCGCGCGATGCGTAAATCGTAGCGCCCTTTCCACTCGTCGTTGGTGTAGACGTCAAGGGAGTAAGTGCCTTCGGTAATCGCGCTGGTCGAAAAGCGCGACAGATCGACCTTTTCGCGACTGCCGACAATAAAGCCGTCGTTAAACTGATATACCGTTCCCGGGTTTTCCTGTCCGCTGGAAAATGGCGGAAAGCAGCACAGCGCGATGGCGATCGCGGTGCTTAATCTTCCCGGGCAGAATGACCTCTGCTTCATTAGCTTTTCCCTTATTTAACGGCCACTTTCACTGCGACATCGGCGCCATAGTCATTAATGTTGTTAACGGTCAGGGTTTCGCCGCGGTTGACGGCGGAGGAGAGCGCCACCGTCTGGCTGGACTGCGGCGCCAGCATCACGGTTTTGCTGTTCAGGGCTTTACCGCCGTCGCGGGAAATACGGCTGACGGTAATGTAGAACGGCGTCGGGTTGTTGATGGCGAGACTACTGCCGCTGGCGGTCAGGGTCAGCTTCTCGGCCGCCGCATCGCGGTTGCCCAGTCCGGCAGGACGATAAATAAATTTAAAGCGCGAACGGATCGCCAGCTGCAGCACGTTCTGGCCTTCATTTTTCTGATTGGCCACCACCGGCGGAATTTCCAGCAGATTCAGCCACCACAGCGTCTCTTTATCTTTCGCCAGACCGGCGCTGCTGCCGAGCTTAATACGCAGCGTCTGGCCGCTCTTGGCGTCAACGCGCGAAATCGGCGGGGTGATAATAAACGGGGTGGTAATGGTATCCGGTGTGGCATCGGCATCGCCGTTATCCAGCCAGGCCTGCGCCAGCGCCGGACGGTCGGCGTTATTTGAAAGCTGTACCGTTATTTCTTTTTCATTTCCTGGATAAATAAAGCGGGTACCGTTAACAATAATATTGTTGGCATGGGCCGCAAAACTAAAAATGAAACAGAAAAAAAGGGCAATACGCTTCATGCTGACCTCAGAATAAAAATACAAGCGGCGGACATTGCCGCTTTATTATTGTTATTAACTGCCCCATCGCGGGGCAGTTTTATTTTCTGACGGAATTACTGGTAAGTAATTTCGTAAGTCGCGTAGCTGTTAACCACACCGGTGGTTACCGTGGTCGGCGCGCTGGTGGCGTAGCCTACGTAGTAGGTGAAACGCGCGCCATCAGCGACAGCGGAAGCGTCGCCTTTCGCTTTCGGCTGAGTGCTGTCACCCGGGATGATTTTGTTGGTCAGCGCGGTAGCGTTGTCAGTAGACAGCACCAGCTGGATGTTCTGAGCACCGGAAGCTTCGGTGTTCGCCAGGTAGCCCTGTTGTTTGCTGGTTGCGCCAGCCAGCAGGTTACCGCCGGTCCAGTTCACGCCCAGTTTGCTTACGTCATCCTGTTTAGTGCCATCAGCCGCCTGGCAGTTAGAGACGTCAATGGTGAAAGATTTCGGTTTCAGGTAAGTATCCGCTGCTGCCGCTTTAACTTCAGTCAGGGTTACCGGAGACAGGTAAACGTTCGCATCGCTGCCCTGGCCGTTAACGGAAACAGTACAGGATACATCGGTAACTTTACCGAAGAAATTAACCTGGCCGCCGCCAACAGTGGTATCAGCTGCATGGGCAGCAGTCATGCCAAAAAACGCGGTTGCCATTGCTGCAGAGAGAAGAACCTTTTTCATTGCTATTTCCTTGTCAGAGTGAATTACGAATCCATGAGCACACTGTGAATTCGCATAGAACCATAAACATCAGGCGATGCTGATTTATGCCACTGCTAATAGAATCTTCGACTGACCGGGATCCGCAATATTTAAGGCGTCAGGTAACGAACCTAAAAATATAAGTTCGCTGGTGCTATCGGCGTCAAAGAATGCTATTTATTCGCCGACAAATATACATTTTTTCGGTGATGCTTCCAACCTAATGATTTAGGGAAGGTGCGAACAAGTTCCTGATATGAGATCATCATATTCATCCGGAGCGCATCCCAGAGGGACATCATGAGCCATCAACTCACCTTCGCCGATAGTGAATTCAGCACTAAGCGCCGTCAGACCCGAAAAGAGATTTTCCTCTCCCGCATGGAGCAGATTCTGCCATGGCAGAATATGACCGCTGTCATCGAGCCGTTTTATCCCAAGGCGGGCAATGGCCGACGGCCCTATCCGCTGGAGACCATGCTGCGTATTCACTGCATGCAGCATTGGTACAACCTGAGCGACGGTGCCATGGAAGATGCCCTGTACGAAATCGCCTCCATGCGCCTGTTTGCCCGATTATCCCTGGATAGCGCCCTGCCGGATCGCACCACCATCATGAATTTCCGCCACCTGCTCGAGCAGCATCAACTGGCCCGTCAATTGTTCAAGACCATCAATCGCTGGCTGGCCGAAGCAGGCGTCATGATGACCCAAGGCACTTTGGTGGATGCCACCATCATTGAGGCACCCAGCTCTACCAAGAACAAAGAGCAGCAACGCGATCCGGAGATGCATCAGACCAAGAAAGGCAATCAGTGGCACTTTGGCATGAAGGCCCACATTGGTGTCGATGCCAAGAGTGGCCTGACCCACAGCCTGGTCACCACCGCGGCCAACGAGCATGACCTCAATCAGCTGGGTAATCTGCTTCATGGAGAGGAGCAATTTGTCTCAGCCGATGCCGGCTACCAAGGAGCGCCACAGCGCGAGGAGCTGGCCGAGGTGGATGTGGACTGGCTGATCGCCGGGCGTCCCGGCAGGGTAAAAACCTTGAAGCAGCATCCGCGCAAGAACAAAACGGCCATCAACATCGAATACATGAAAGCCAGCATCCGTGCCAGGGTGGAGCACCCGTTTCGCATCATCAAGCGGCAGTTCGGCTTCGTGAAAGCCAGATACAAGGGGCTGCTGAAAAACGATAACCAACTGGCGATGTTATTCACCCTGGCCAACCTGTTTCGGGTGGACCAAATGATACGTCAGTGGGAGAGATCTCAGTAAAAACCGGAAATAACGCCAGAAATGGTGGAAAAAATAGCCTAAATAGGCTGATTCGATGTGTTTGCGGGAAAAAAATCGGCCCAGATCCGCGAAATTTTAATCAGCGAGTCAGCTTGGGAAGAAATGACCTACTTATTCGCACCTTCCCTGACTGCCCCCACACACACCATAACAGGGATATCCCCAGCAACCTGTTTTGCCAGAGTCGCGACACGTTTGCGCTGCTCCGGGGTTAGATAGGCGTAGCTACCGGTAGACCCCAGAATACCCATTGAATCCACCCGTGCCGTCGTAAGGCGGGCCAAAATATTATTGAATCCCTTTTCATCGACGCCGTTGGCGGTAACAGGGGTCATTGGGAAAGCAGACAAGCCGGTGAACATGGTGTTTCTCCTCAATGGTATTACGGTTGTTGCTCTTCAATGAGAGTTACGTCAACCCGCAGACCTGGCATCATTGCTTCGAGGCCATCGGTCAGCATCTTCCCGGCTTCGTGAAGTTTTTCCAGTGGCATTTGCGGCAGACTCTCCAGAATAAACCACATGTGCTGTGCTTCCACATCTAAGCGGGTTCTGACTCCTTGTCGCCAGTTCCAGCGACGGCAGGTCACACCGGCATCATCACGCCAGATAACTTCACCTTGCGAAGGATATTCAACGGCGATTTCACCCTCTTTTACCGTATCAAACGGCTCAGTGCCTGTTGCCACAACGAGGCGTGGTAGCCCCTGATAGGCAGCAATGTTCTCGCCCCCCACCGGCACGGCGTAGCGAAGGCTAACGGCATTATAGAGATCAACGATGGGGTCAAGTGCTGGCATCGCGCCGTCACGTAATACACGCTTACGTAACGCATCAGCTGAACAAGGGGTGCGTTTAGGCTTAGCGCCAAACGTCTGAAAAATCTCAGCCCATGCAGCTAAATGCGATTCTGCCCACTCAGGCTCACCGACAAGAACCGCTTCACAAGCTTCTCTCAGCGCTGTTTCACCAATATCAGGGTTCAGCACCGGCGCAGCGTTTACATAGATACTGAGTGCCCGGAAACCGGGTGCAATACGATAAATTTCAGGGGCAATTGACGGAGATACTGTTAACACGGAATAATCCTGTAATGACCAATTTAAATCATGATAATGACCAATGACTAAAAAAGTCAATTTAATGACCGATGCTGGTTCGATTGCCAGCACAGTAAATGAAGCTGTATCTCAGCGGATTAAGCTGTATCGCAAACAAAAAAAAATCTCCCTTGATGAACTCTCCCGCCGGGCGGGCGTCAGCAAGGGTGCACTGGTTGAAATTGAGGGGTGCCGGGCAAATCCCAGTATTGCTCTGTTGTGCCGCCTGGCCGTCGCGATGGGGGTTTCGGTGGCAGACTTTGTGGATGTCAGTTCGAAACCAACGGTGCATCTCATCGCTGAAGAGGAAATCCCCGAATTATGGCAAGGCGAAAAAGGCGGACGAGCCAGACTGCTTGCAGGATCAGGTGGCCCTGATATGACCGAGATGTGGATGTGGGAAATGCAACCGGGGGAAAAGTTTGCTTCCCCCGGCCACACAGATGGAACGCTTGAATTGTTTTACGTCCAGGAAGGCACACTCACACTGGGTGTACAAGATCACCTGTATCAAGTGAACACCAACTGTTCGGCAACCGCGAGAACAGACGTTGCGCATTGCTATGAAAACCGAGGAGCGAGCCCATTGGTGTTCATCATGACGGTACATGAGAAATCATCCTGAGAGTTACCCAACATACCGTTCGGTCCTGTCTCGTCACATATTCGTTTACAAGGAGTTAATCAGTGGATAACCCGCATCTCAGTTTTACTAAAGACCTGTTTACGGTCACAACCGATCCCGCCTTTTTTGAGCTGGAAGCCATTCATGATTACCTTTCGCAATCGTCCTGGGCTCCTGGTATTGATATAGAAACGGTCAGTGTATCTATCCAGAACAGCCTTTGTTTTGGCCTACTGGATGGCACAAGACAGATCGGTTTCGCCCGTCTGGTGACAGACTTTGCCACTTTTGGTTATTTGTGCGACGTCTACGTGCTGAACGACTATCAGAAAAGTGGCCTCGGTCGTTGGTTGATTGAATGCTGTCACGCCCATCCATTGATGTCACGCCTGCGACGGATAATGCTGGTCACTGACAGCGCCCCTTGGCTATACCAGAAAATGGGGTATCTCCCGTTGAACCGACCAGACTTTGTCTGGCAGATCAACCGACCAGACATGTATCGTAAAACCGAAGGTAAATGAAGACTGTTTGGAGAGTAATATAGACTGTCAATCCGTAGGGCTGAGCATCTGCTGCGGAATAATTTGGCATATTCGCGAGACAACGTTGAGACGTCTGCTTGAGGCCCGGAACTTAATGTCAACTTAGCCATAGCCCATCTTCCACTTCTTTGCGCTATCTCGTTTATGAACCTAGTCATTCCGGGTATCATTTTGCGATTAGCATTCCAAAACCAAATTTAAGATAGGCATGTTAGCACTATCGCTGCGATCGCCCCTGAGGATTTTCATGAACAACGCCGAACAACAGTTCCTGAACGAGCTGGATAACAAATTCTGGAAAGCCGCCGACAAGCTACGCGCCAACATGGATGCCGCCAACTACAAGCACGTGGTGCTGGGGCTTATCTTCCTCAAGTATGTGTCCGATGCCTTCGAGGCGCGTCAGCAGGAGCTAATCACCTTGTTCCGCGATGTCGGCAACCCGGACAACATCTATGCCATGTCGCGCGACGGTTACGACTCTGATGAAGAGTACGCACAGGCGATTGTGGATGAACTGGAGGTGGAAGATTACTACACCGAAAAGAACATCTTCTGGGTGCCGAAAGCCGCACGCTGGGATACGCTGAAAACGAAAGCGATTCTGCCGACCGGTACGGTGCTGTGGGTGGATGAAACCACCGGACAGGATGTGAAGCTGCGCTCCGTCTCCTGGCTGGTGGACAACGCGCTGGATGAAATCGAAAAAACCAACCCGAAACTGAAAGGCATTCTGAACCGCATTAGCCAGTACCAGTTGGGCAACGAGGTACTGACCGGGCTGATTAACACCTTCTCTGATGCCAACTTCAGCAACCCGGAATATAACGGTGAGAAACTGAGCTTAAAGAGCAAAGATATTCTCGGCCACGTATACGAATATTTCCTCGGTCAGTTCGCGCTGGCGGAAGGTAAGCAGGGCGGCCAGTATTACACGCCAAAAAGTATCGTCACCCTGATTGTTGAAATGCTGCAACCGTATAACGGGCGCGTGTATGACCCGGCGATGGGTTCCGGCGGGTTCTTTGTTTCCAGCGACCGTTTTATCGAAGAGCACGCGGGCGAGAAGCAGTACAACGCCGCCGAGCAGAAGCGCAATATCTCCGTTTACGGCCAAGAGTCCAACCCGACCACCTGGAAGCTGGCGGCGATGAATATGGCGATCCGGGGTATCGACTTTAACTTCGGCAGCAAAAACGCCGATACCCTGCTGGACGACCAGCACCCGGATCTGCGTGCCGACTTCGTGATGGCAAACCCGCCGTTCAACATGAAGGAGTGGTGGAACGCGAAGCTGGAAAACGACGTGCGCTGGAAATATGGTACGCCGCCGCAGGGCAACGCCAACTTTGCGTGGATGCAGCACATGATCCACCACCTCGCGCCAAAAGGTTCGATGGCTCTGCTGCTGGCGAACGGCTCAATGAGTTCCAACACCAACAATGAAGGCGAAATCCGCCGCAACCTGATTGAAGCGGATCTGGTGGAATGTATGGTGGCGCTGCCAGGGCAACTGTTTACCAACACCCAAATCCCGGCCTGCATCTGGTTTCTGACCAAAGATAAATCTGGTGGCAACGGCAAAGCACACCGTAAAGGTGAAGTACTGTTTATAGACGCGCGCCAGATTGGTTATATGAAAGATCGCGTGTTGCGTGATTTTAGCCGTGAAGATATCGCCAAAATTGCCGAGACCTTCCATGCATGGCAATCGGATAAAGACTACGAAGACGAAGCCGGATTCTGCTTCTCGGCAACGCTGGAAGATATTCAGAAAAACGGCTTTGTATTAACCCCTGGGCGCTATGTCGGTGCGGCCGAGCAAGATGAAGATGATGAACCGTTTGCCGAGAAGATGGCACGACTGACGGCGCAGCTAAAAGATCAGCTCGAAGAGAGTGCGAAGCTGGAAGCACAGATTAAGGCGAATCTGGGAGGGCTGGGTTATGGATTTTGATGAATATAGTTTTGCAGATTTATTGTCCAATATTGTTGACAATAGAGGGAAAACTTGTCCTGTAGAAGATAAAGGTTTCCCATTAATAGCGACAAATTGCATCAAGGATGACTCATTATATCCTGTTTTCGAGAAAGTTAGATTTGTATCAGATGACACATATAAAAATTGGTTTCGAGGTCACCCAAATGCTGGAGACATAATTTTTGTATGTAAAGGTTCTCCTGGCCGTGTTGCATGGGTGAAAGAACCTGTTTCCTTTTGCATTGCCCAAGATATGGTCGCAATACGTGCAGATCAAAGATTAGTTGATCCTATGTTTTTATTTTCATTGCTTCGTTCTGAGCAAGTGATTAATAAAATAAATAACATGCATGTTGGTACTTTAATCCCTCATTTTAAAAAAGGTGATTTCAAAAACCTCTATCTTTCAATACCTAGAAATCTTAAAATTCAGAGGGCCATTGGTTTGTTTTATTTCTCTCTTAGTGAAAAAATTGAGAAGAATAAAGAAATCAACCAAACCCTCGAACAAATGGCACAAGCCTTGTTCAAAAGTTGGTTTGTTAATTTTGAACCCGTAAAGGCCAAAATGGCAGTGCTGGAAGCGGGCGGTTCGCAGGAAGACGCAACGCTTGCCGCAATGACCGCCATTTCCGGGAAAAATGCGGATGCGCTAGCGGTTTTTGAGCGTGAACATCCTGAGCAGTATGCCGAATTAAAAGCCACAGCAGAGCTGTTTCCGTTGGCGATGCAGGACAGTGAGTTGGGGGAAATTCCGGAAGGGTGGACTCTATCTGAAATTGGAGCGCAAATCGATATTGCTGGTGGGGCAACGCCATCAACTAAAACACCTGATTTTTGGGATAATGGAGATATTCACTGGACTACACCTAAAGATTTATCCAACGTTAAAGACAAAATTTTACTGCATACAGAAAGAAAAATAACAAAAGCAGGATTGGGCAAAATTTCCTCTGGTTTACTACCTGTTAATACCGTGTTGATGTCATCACGTGCACCTGTGGGATACCTGGCAATTGCAAAAGTCCCTGTGGCGATTAATCAGGGATATATTGCCATGAAGTGTAATAAAGAGTTAAGCCCTGAATTCGTGTTACAGTGGTGTTCTGCAAACATGCCAGAAATTATATCTCGCGCAAGTGGTACCACCTTTGCTGAAATTAGTAAGAAAAATTTCAATCACAATTCCTCTTGTGAAGCCGCCACTTGAGCTTGTTAAAAATTATACCAAGCAAGTAAGTGCAATCTACTCGTTGATTGAAAATACTATGCGGGAAAATAATAGCCTAACCGAACTCCGCGACACCCTTCTCCCCAAACTTCTCTCGGGTGAAATTACCCTGCCGGAAGCAGAACAAATAATCAGCGAGGAAGCCTGATGCTAAGCGAAGACGATTTAGAACAGCAATGCCTGCAATGGTTTGCTGAACAGGGCTGGGACGTGCTGCACGGGCCGGATATCGCACCGGATGGCGATAACCCGCTGCGTGCCTCATTTCATGATGTGTTTCTGCGCCCGGTAATGCTGGAGCAGCTGCAAACCATCAATCCCCATCTCCCTGTTTCCGTGCTGGAGGAGGTGATACTGCGTATCGCCCATGCGCACAGCCCGGATCTGGTCGTCAGCAATAAAGTCTTTCATCACCTGCTGCTCAATGGCGTACCCGTTGAATATAAGCATGAAGACAAGGTAATTCACGATAACGCGCTGTTAATGGATTTCAACCATCCAGACAACAACCGCTTTATGGTGGTGAACCAGGTCGCCATTCAGGGAATAAAGCAGGTTCGTCGTCCGGATATCATTGGCTATATCAACGGTCTGCCGGTGGCGGTGATTGAGCTGAAAAGCCCCATTGATGCTAACGCCGATATCTGGGCGGCGTTTAACCAGTTACAGACCTATAAAAACGAATTGAGCGATCTGTTTATCTGTAACGAAGCGCTGGTGGTGAGCGATGGGCAGAATGCGCGCATTGGCTCTCTCACGGCGGATGAAGAGCGCTTCCTGCCGTGGAAAACGGTGGCGAACGAAAATGACAAACCGCAGTTTGACTGGCAGCTTAAAACCGTCGTGCAGGGCTTTTTTAACCGTGAATTATTGCTCGATTATATCCGCTATTTTGCCCTGTTTGAGAATGACGGCAAACGGCTGATTAAGAAGATTGCCGCCTATCACCAGTTCCATGCAGTGCGTGAAGCGGTGACGGCGACGATTGTGGCCTCGACCGGTAAACACCTGCCGTTGCACAGTAATATTCAGCCCGGTAGTAAAAAAGCGGGGGTCGTCTGGCATACCCAGGGTTCCGGCAAAAGTATCTCTATGTGCTGCTATGCCGGGAAACTGCTGCAACAGGCGGAGATGAACAACCCGACCATTGTGGTGGTGACGGATCGCAACGATCTCGACGGCCAGTTATACGCCACCTTCTGCCAGGCACAGGATTTGCTGAAGCAGACGCCACTACAGGCCAACGATCGAGATGAATTGCGCGAGTTGCTTAATGCCCGTGAATCCGGCGGCATCATCTTTACCACCGTGCAGAAGTTTGCGCCGCTGGACGGTGAGCAGAGCCATCCGGCACTCAATCAGCGCAGCAACATCGTGGTGATTTCGGATGAAGCGCACCGTAGCCAGTATGGCCTGAGCGCCACGCTGGACAGACAAACGGGTGTCTATAAATACGGCTACGCAAAACATATGCGCGACGCGCTGCCGAATGCGTCGTTTATGGGCTTTACCGGCACGCCGATTGCCTCGGAAGATAAAGATACCCGTGCCGTGTTCGGTGATTATGTCTCTATCTACGACATTCAGGATGCGGTCGATGACGGCGCAACGGTGCCGATCTACTACGAATCCCGGCTGGCAAAACTCGACCTGAACCATGAAGAGCTGGAAACGCTCTCTGATCAGGTCGATGAACTGGTAGAAGACGAAGAAACGGGCCAGCAAGAAAAAACCAAAGGTGACTGGAGCCGTCTGGAAAAGCTGGTCGGTTCAGAGCCACGTATTCAGCAGGTCGCCGCCGATCTGGTTCAGCATTTTGAAACACGTAACACTGCCATGAACGGCAAGGCGATGGTTGTCGCCATGAGCCGCGAGATCTGCGTGAAACTGTACGATGCCATCGTGGCGATACGCCATGAATGGCACAGTGAAGACGTTGAACAAGGGGCGATCAAAGTCATCATGACCGGATCGGCGTCAGATAAAGATCACCTGCAATCGCATATTTACAACAAACAGACCAAAAAACGCCTGGAAGCCCGCTTTAAAGATCTGAACGATCCGCTGAAACTGGTGATTGTGCGGGATATGTGGCTGACCGGGTTTGATGCCCCATGCTGTCACACCATGTATATCGACAAACCGATGCGCGGCCATAATTTGATGCAGGCGATTGCCCGCGTTAACCGTGTGTTCCGGGATAAACCCGGCGGGCTGGTGGTGGATTATATCGGCATTGCCAACGAGCTGAAGCAGGCGCTGAAAACCTATACCGATTCAAAAGGCAAAGGACAGACAACGGTCGATGCCAGGGAAGCCTTTGCGATTCTGCTGGAAAAAATGGATGTCATTCATGGGATGTTTGCCCGTTCGGCGGGTAAGCCGGGATTTGATTACACGGGCTTCTCCCGCGATCCGCTGGCCTTCTTGCGTGATGCCGTGAACTACATTCTGGGACTGGATGACGGTAAAAAACGTTACCTCGATGTCTCGCTGGCGATGAGCAAAGCCTGGTCACTATGTAACACGCTGGATGAGGCCGAACCCTTACAGGAGGAATTCGCGTTTCTTTCGGCGGTCAGGGTGGGGCTTATCAAACTCGATCCGAAGGCCAAATTTAGCCAGTCCGAAAAAAACTCGCTGCTGAGCAAGATCCTCGATAACGCGGTTGTCGCGACCGGGGTTGAGGATGTCTTCGCACTCGCCGGGCTGGATAAACCGAACATAGGTTTGCTGTCCGATGAGTTTTTGGAAGAAGTGCGGGAAATGCCGCA
Organism: Citrobacter sp. CFNIH10; assembly: GCF_002934585.1. NCBI lineage: Bacteria > Pseudomonadati > Pseudomonadota > Gammaproteobacteria > Enterobacterales > Enterobacteriaceae > Citrobacter > Citrobacter sp. CFNIH10. The sequence continues at coordinate 542,473 of NZ_CP026216.1, read as the reverse complement.
GCGTAATCTGGCAGTGGAACTGCTGGAAAAACTGCTCAATGACGGGATTCATGCACGTTCCGGTAATAACGTAGTGCAGCAGAAGAAATATTCTGACCGCCTGAAAGCCGTACTGCTCAAATACAATAACCGCGCCATTGAGACCGCGCAGGTGATTGAAGAGCTGATCCAGATGGCGAAAGCGTTCCAGGAGGCGATAGCGCGTGATGATGCGTTAGGGCTGACCCCGGATGAAATCGCCTTCTATGATGCGCTGGCTGAAAATGAAAGTGCAGTGCGTGAACTGGGCGATGATACGCTGAGAAAGCTGGCCATCGAAGTGACATTGAAATTGCGGCAGTCCACCACCGTGGACTGGCAGGTGCGTGAAAGCGTGCGTGCCCGATTGCGTATTCTGGTGCGCCAGACGCTGCGTAAGTATAAGTATCCGCCGGACAAAACGCCGGGCGCCGTGGAACTGATTTTGAAGCAGGCAGAAGTGGTGTCGAACAGCTGGACAGTCTAAAACGTTCATCGATTATCTTGACGGAGGTGGTTCAATGTCGGTTACTGTAACAGTTGAAAAAGTAGGGGCGGCATTTGCATTGATCAAATGCCACCATAGGCCTGAAGCAGAATATGAATTTACTGGTGAGTTTCTCGGGCTTTCACACGAGCTGAAGTTTGCAGGGAAGAATTTACGAGAACTGAGAGAAACTGGCTGTTCTATTTATGGAATTTATCAGGATGAATACGGCATGACCTTACTTCCTGATCATCCCGGCATTAAACTGGCCGAAATACTAGCGGTATCAAATATAGGACTGAATAAATTTTCGGTTTACATGGGATGTCGCGAGCAAGAGATAGTTGAATTGTTGAACGGTTCAGTTTCACTGACGAAAGCTATGGCACTCCGGTTATCGCATGTAGTCGGTGGAAGTTGGTCGAAGTGGATGTTAATTCAAGAGCAGTTTGAATTACAGTTGGCACAACGAGAGATTAAAGAATTAATGATTTTGACTAATATCGGGGATGAGGTCGTTGGATTATAGTAAAACAACCATCTTTAACTGATGGGTTTGGCCTTTCCATCCATAAGAAAGGCCATCGTTGTAAAAAATAAATTACCCGCGACTGCAGCCGAAATTACGGTCCCCATCACCGACTATTTTAGTTCTTACTTTGGTCATGTAATCCACTCTATTCATCAAATCGCTATAAGTCTGCTCAAAGTTGTCCCTTTTACGATTGAGAAGGTATTTGCCATTTGGCGGGTAATTAACTAACTTCCCCGAGCTATCTATCGGGATGCCAAGCGCACTGTACCAAGCTGTTGTTATCATTGTTCTTATCGTATTACGGTTTAAATCGTAATCACCTACATGATAATAAGCATCCTGATTGAAGCACAGTATCAAATGGTAATGCCGCTTTCCATTTTTGGTATATTCTCGGACCCATGCGTAACGTAAGGTTGAATGTCGGGTATCAGGCCAGTCTTTCCGTTGAGTTTTAATATGCTTATCGTGTTCAAGCTTTGCTTTTAACGCACTGGTAAAGCGAGATATAGCAGCAGAGTCAACCCTAGGTTGAAAGAATGGGTTATCTATTTCTTCTGTATCAATTGGGTCATGCAGATCAACACGAAGAATCATTGAGTTAGGATGTTCATTGAGGGAGTCTTCAATAACCTGTTTGATTCTATCCCGATATAGGGATATGTGTGATCCGAATTCACTATCGTATGTCATATAGCATCCTGTTTGATGATATTGGAGTAAGTGATGGATTTAATATATATTACCTATCATGACAACAAACCATTAACTGAACTGGGCTAATTATTCATTTTTGCTCTTGAATTAAAAACAATTAATCAGAATGAAGTTGAGGAGTTCAAGCCAGCGATAGCTATTAATGTGGTTTTCCCCTTTTTTCCTACAAGGATTTTATTTTGAGAGAATAATGTACTGAGTAATTCATTTGCTTTACTACGATTCCTGAATTTATTAGGACCATATTGGAGTATGGTGTTTTTCGTAATAAAAGGTTTACAATAACGAATGCAATAGTTTTTTATCCAGCAGTAAAGCTCATCTGTTTCCGCAACATCTAAAGAAAACTTTTCTTTTTTGGAGAACAAACGGATGTATTCTTCAATATACCAGGCCATTATATCCACTGCTGCTTTTACAGCGGCAATAGATATATCGCCCTCATCACCACTGAAGTAATGTAGTAAGGCAGCAAGCCTCGCCATATTCTCCGCCATTTTAGATGCATAATCCTTAAAATCAGACAGGAAGCCAAGCAACCCCATTTCTGACTCGACTTTGTTATAAAATTCGAGCCAGTGTTTTTCTGCTTCGGGAGAGAAACGCAGACACTGACGCTCATTTTCCTCATTTCTCGCAATGCTCTCATTAACAATGTCTATCAGTCGTTGATGAAATACCGGCAGATGCTCATTTGAGACAACCGGACTGGTAATTTGCCTGTTGCCCTGTGTTGAACCCGGTTGACATATCAAACATCGGGCGAAGAATCCGATCCCTTTCGCGGCATCGCCTTTTCGTTCCAGATACCCTTTTTTAAACACATCAGGCTGAATCATCAACCCCAGCGTCATTCTGGCATCTTTGATTAATTTATCTGGCTCGCTTTTTCTTTCCACGGGAAACATTGCGCCATCCCACATTTTATTGATGAACGGCAGTTCATTCAGCGCATAGCCGTCAAAAATAGTGCCAGCTTCATCAGACATAAGTCCTATGGACCGCCAGCGTCCACAGAGAGAGTCTTTTATCGCCGCAGGTGTGGCATCGTTGTATATCTGCCTTAACCGGACCGGTGCTTTTGGAGACGCAGCCAGTAACACTTTCAGCCGTTCATTCGTTGTGGAGTGATCTTTATTACGGCGAATATCGGATTTCAATTTTGACATCAGTGCTTTCTTTTCAATATTAAAAACCGTTTCTTCATTCCTCCAGACAATTAGGTCCTGGGTATATTTTTTAGACCATTCTTCTTCCAGTTGATACATTGGCTTCATCAGTAGTTTGTCCACAGTGCTTTTGCGCTCACCAGAATCAGCCAGTGTCAGTAAAAAAAGCGATACAGGGCTGCGCAGATTATTCAATCTGCACACATCAATCCGGTTCTGGCAGGCAAGCGAAATTACTCCCAATACCGATGCAGCAATCAAAGCTTGGGGAGCCTGGGTCTGCTGCTCCGCTTCATATACAGCATTTCTGATGATCTGCGGGAACACATGCACAGGGAAAGGACGACCGTTAAACATATAACACCTCTAATACAATTCACGTTAAAAATTCCCGCACAATTTGCTATTCCGCTATTAATAGCGGAAGTAGCAGGGTTAACGCGGGTCACTCAGAAAATGATCTCCCTTGAAACTAACGTTCATTGATCCAATAGAGCAGATCACTTAATAGCCATCCGCAGGATTTCAGGCCAATAGGCTTACGTAGCGGAAACTTACCAACCTGTTCCAGTTTCCACGCGGTAGAGCGGGAAATTGAAGTAATATATTGCCGTTCTTTTTCTCGTACTAATCGATCGCAAGTCTCACCATAATCTCTTAATACTTTTATACGTTGTTCATTTGTTAACTTGAAAGGCATCATTTGAGTTTCCTTGTTGATAGCGTGAAATTATAATGGTCGAGCCAAGATACGTGCGCAACATTCACGATTCTCATTAAGGAAAAGAGAACTTAAAACAAAATAAAAAACTTTACTATCAACAGGTTATGCCATGCATGCATTTTCCCTTATTAAGGGGTGCTATGATATGACTGAGATAAATTGCACACAGCAAACCATATATCACAGAAATAATATGTGAAAGATTCATGCTGGAGAAGAGCTGAAGGATGATTGCTGAAACGACTTTCAATAAATTCAAGAACCTTGTATTACCTGAGAATTACAAGCGTACTGATAAGTAACTCTCAGATTTAAAGAGATTACTGTTTAGCATCCATTTTTTTGAATTCTGTACACCAAGACTCAACAGTCTTTAATTGGAAGGAGTAAACAATATCATGTGACCTTGCTATGGAATCGAATTTTTTAATTAAATCCTTTGCAACAAACTTATCCATTCCATAGTGAGCTTTAATGAGAAGATAAATTGCATTTACTGTTGCCTTTCCTGCTCTTGGGACAGAGCTTTTAACTTTTGATGTCGCGCCATTATTTGACAACCCTTTTTTCAACTCATTATTTTCACTTCTAAGCATTTCAATATCTTTGATGAAATTTCCTCTATCAACAAGGAAGTTTTCCATATCTTTATGATACTTTTTTATGTCATCTAAAAGATTACTGTTTTCGCTTTTTAAAGCATTATTTATCCTCAGTAGTTCCTCAAAATTTTCTCGTGTCAAATCAGACTTATCAAACATTTTTTATCCTTTTAAAATCAACAAACATCTTGCAACCAAAAAAAATTACGATAAGCAATGTGAATTTAACTGGACCAAACTATCGTCAAACACCTACAATACTAGCAGCAGCCATCAGGAAATTTTTCATGAGAAAACATACATCATCTCAAGTAACTAAAGCAAAAATCCTCCGTGCCGTTGCCAGTTCAACTGCAATCGAAACGGGTGTTTCTATCCCAAAAATTGAGCAGCAACTGAAACAAAATCAGGCACAGGCGAAAGCCGTTGGCCTCGCCCGCTAGTCTGGCAAGATATCGCTCATCAGCTGCATCATAGGGCTGTAGTTCCCTGAGACACCTGCCTGTATTGCCTTGAAGTAAAACACCTTGTGCTCATCCCACAGGCTGTAGTCCAATAAGCCCTTCCCCGCCAGTACCGACAACACATCGCAAAGCAATCTCGACAGACGCCCGTTACCTTCTCTGAATGGGTGGATCAAAATAAATTCCACATGACATTCAGCCAGATAACGAACCAGCTCCGGACGAGCCAGGGATTTCAGTTCACCAGACCGAGAAAGAAACTGCTTCTCGAAACCATCAAGCAGCAGCGGAATCCTGTCGGCAGCCGCAAACTGAAAGCCGTCCTTAGTCAGGTTAGCGTTACGTAGCCTCCCTGCCCAATCGTACACATTCCCTAGCCACTGGCGATGCCACCTGCTGACGTGCTCAAAAGCCAGCGCCTCAGGCGGCTGGCCCTCAATAAATAGCTGCTCATACAACATCAGCAGCAAGCCAGACTCCAGCGCCTCCATTTCCTGCTCATCAATGATCCCCAGCTTATTGGCAAGCACTAGGTCGTTTGAGCCTGGCTGATATCGCTCTTCTGCTGAATTAAGCTCATATTTTGACAAGCCCTTACCTCCGCCCAAACAGGTTCACAACGTTGTTTTCATGCTGCCGCTGATAGTTATTAACCCGGTCTTCCCAGATCTCAAGCGCCCTACGCTTTTCAGGCAGGTAATCATAACGATCATAGTGTTTCGAGCTAACGTCGTTCAAAGCGTGATTTTGAATACGGTCACGGATCTCTTTGCTGATCCCCGCCTCCCCCATCAGCGTTTTACAGGTACGGCGTAAATCTCGCGCCGTGAAAACTTTAAACTCAGGATTAAAGGCCCGAAAATACATGATGGAACGCGCCAGACTATCCGTGCGCACTGGGCGCTCACCGTTCGTTGATAACGGAAAAATATAGGGACTGTTACTTTCCTTAGTCAGCTCTTTAACTGAGGCTAATTCCTGTAGTGCCGATTCAGTCAGCGGGATCAGGTGCTCACGCTTGTTTTTCGATACATCGGCTATGACCAGCAACGTCTTCTGTTGCCAATCAATAGCACTCCACTGGCTGGCAATCATTTCAAACGGGCGCTGTCCACCAGCATAGACACAGAAGCGGATAAGATGCTGCATCAGCGGCCCAACATTAGTGGCCTGTGCGAACTGCTCCATGACAAAACGCAGTTCTTCCAGCGTTAACCATGTATCACCCACTTTCTCCGCCGAGGACTGCTTCGGTATGGCCGATACCGGATTTACTTCAAGACCAAACGTAATACCCACGCTGGTATTCATCGGATCGTTATCGGCTTTCAGGCCGTAGTTAAATGCCGCCATCAGGTAGGAACGAATGCGGTTTGCATGGACTACCGCATCACGCTGGATAATGCCTGAGAGGATGGTTTTGACCTGAAGAGGTGTTACATCTTTCGCTTTAGTTTCGCGAGGGATAACCGTGTAACACTCTTTTTCAAGGCGCTTCAGAACATCAGCCCAGGTCCGCTTATTGTCGAGCTTCATCTTGTTAACGTAGCCATGCACCAGCTCCTCAAACGATCCTTGAGAGCGATGGATCTGCATAATGTGCTGCTCGGCCAGGCGTTGTTGCTCAAGTTCTTGCTGGGGTTCTTTCCCTTCAACAAGCCAGGCACCATACTTTTTCGCAAGCTCGTTGGCCGTCACCAGTTTCATCTCAGGCCAGATGCCCAACTGGATGAACTTCTCTTTCTTCCCTTTCTCAACGTAGTAACGGAAATAAAAAACTTTGCTGCCTGAAGGCTGAACCTTAACGCCAAGCCTGCCAGTACCACGTTGAGCGCTGTTGCTCCATACGTAGTACGCCGTGCTTTTTGTCTTCAATCCACGTATAGCAGTCTCGGTAAGATTAGCGGCCATGAGTTTACCTTTCTAAGGATAAGCGTTACCTGACCCGATGCCCATTTCGGGTCAGGTAACGGGTCAGGTAAGGATAGTACAATGGGGAAATGAGAGAACCAATCAGAAACAAAAATAATTTCATAACTAATTGATTATAGGCAATTAAAAATACAAACAGAGACAATCCCGAACAATTAAAAACATGCCAATTTTATGACTCATAATCGCTTGGTCGCTGGTTCAAGTCCAGCAGGGGCCACCAGACAAAACAAGGAGTTAGATGAGAAATCGTCTGACTCCTTTTTCGTTTTACAAAAATAGAGTTGGGAAAGGCGAGACCTACGGTATTAAACGCGAAATTTTGAAAATGCTCGCCAACAGCAACTTTAGCAATATCCGAAAGCGATGGTTGGGCCTGAATCGCCGCCCAGAACGACTTTCCGTTGCTGGGGCGACATTAGTGAGAAACAGCCCTGCGCATGGGTATTTTGCCCTATCCTCATCAACAGACGAACGGATGCTGGGTTATTTAACACTTTTCTATATCCAGATATTCAGCAGACATATTAAACGATCTTACCAACCTGATATTTAAAGTAACCAATTCCAATGGTTTTTCTGAAACGCCATGGCTGCCACTCTGGCCATAAAACGTCGGCAATCATCGCGATAGCAATCCATCGGAACCAGGTCGCGAAGGTATTACTTAACCCCTGTGGTTCTTTATAGCCTTTAACCCAACCATCGTATCCCCGTTCACCAACAAGTGTGTCAGGGAAGCCGCCATCCGCATTCTGGATATCGAGAAGTTTGACCAACATATTACGTAGCCAGTATTCAATTTCATCCTGACGATGGGGACAGCGCGAATACCCATGCGCCAGAATATCGATAATATCAACATCAATACAGCTACTGCGTATTGCCACGGGTTGTTCCAGACAACGACTCATCGACTGGTTGAAATGAGGAATTGTCTCGTCAAGCGCATAAAAAATATGCAGGTTATGCGTTGCACCACAAAGTGCGAACAGCAATGCTTCCTGACTGAATTGCTGTCCTGGCCCCCAGAATCCGGAGTAGGGCTCGCTCTGCTGGTTGTGCCAACCGATCATATCCTGCAAGCGCTGGCTTGCAGGCCCCTCCGGGTGACGCTGCTTTTCGAGAAGCAGGAAACTGCCAAGGTTAACGATATTGTTTCCTTCAAGCCACGGATCGCGCATATCGCGCTGGCCTAACCATGCCCGGAAAACCAGGGGATCGAGAAAGGGCGCTAAAAAGGGCAGTTCAAGCCTGTCTAACTGTTCCAGAACCTCCAATGCCCCCATACAATAATTTGTTGCATGGAAACGCATATACTGACGTGTTTCTTCGATATCCGGGCGTTTCCATGTTTCATCCCACTGCATACCCGGTAGAAGGAAATAACCATCATCCTGTTGGTGACTTAAAATCCAGTCAGCCAGTAATTCCTTTTCCTCTATATTATCCCCTAATAATGCGCGGGCCATAGTTCCATCATAGGTTCCTGATAATAACATTTGCGGCCATTTTTCTGGCTGATGATAATCGCTGACACGCAATACGCCAGGCGTCATCCCGGCGACGCTCATGCTATTGAGCCAGTTAATACTGTTCTCTTTAGCCTGCAGAATACGTTCTTGTAAAAGACAGTCTGTTAATTTCATAAAATAACCTGTATTCAGGATTAATCGTTGTTCTGAAGGTTGATAATTATTTAAATTTTGCTGCCGACATTGTCGGTGTTAAAACATGCATAATGACAAAACCTAACAGATAAGCAAAACCACCCATCAGGAATATTGACCAATAACTCCCTGTCGCCTGCAAAATATGCCCGGTAGCTTGTGCAAAGAGTATTGAACCTATTGAGCCAATCAGGCAACCAATACCGACAACAGCGCCAACGGCTTCTTTCGGGAACATATCAGAAACACTGGTATAGAGATTGACTGACCATCCCTGATGGGCGGCAACCGCAATACCAATTAAAATAACGGCGACCCACAAATTAGACGCGGTAGAGACCAGCAAGATTGGCAATACACAAATAGCGCACAGCAGTAGTGTTAATTTACGTGCGTTGTTGACGGCTATTCCATGGTTGATCAACCATGCAGGCAAGTATCCACCGGCGAGTCCGCCAATGGTCGCCAGTATATTGATCAGAACCAATGGTGTCGCCATGTGCGCCATATCAATACCGCGACTGTCGTGTAACCATTTAGGCAACCAGAACAGGAAGAACCAGAAAATCGGGTCGGTCAGGAATTTGCACATCGCAAATGCCCAGGTCTGGCGATACTTTAATAACCCAATCCAGCTCACTTTGCATGCTGCTGGTGTGGGTTCAGACATTTCATCCTGATGGATCCACTCCAGTTCCTCCTTATTCACTTTTTTTGCTTTTTCTGGTTTTCCGTATAAGCACAGCCAGAAAACAATCCATATAAAACCGACTGCGCCGGTCACTACAAAAGCTTCACGCCAGCCCCACTGTAATGCAATCCATGGAATAATAATGGGGGCGAAAATATTCCCGACGTTTGAACCGGAGTTGAAAATACCGGTCGCAAAAGCGCGCTCTCTCCTGGGGAACCATTCAGCAGCAACCTTTACCGCTGACGGAAAGTTAGCGCTTTCGCCAACGCCCAGAAAAATCCTTGCATAAATAAACCCTGTAACAGTACTCACTGCACCATGAGCCATGGCGGCCAGGCTCCATATTGCCAGAGCAACGGGCAATATAAGGCGAGCGCCATACAGATCGACAATTCTGCCGCAGATTAATAAACCCACGGCATAGGCTGCCTGGAAGGCAGTGACAATATTGCCATATTCGATTTCTGTCCAGCCGATATCTTTTTGTAGCATGGGGGCTAACAACCCCAGGATAGAGCGATCAAGGTTATTAATAGTGACCGAGAAAAAAAGCAATGCGCAAATTGTCCATCGGTATCGACTTCTGTTTAATTGAGGCTTTGTTGCTTGTTCGCTAATACTGTGTTGTAGCTGGCTCATCTTATTACCTCTCCATGTCTGTGCTCTACAGAATATGAATCTTTCTCGCCGCTACAGTGTAAGTATCTTTAGACCGGGACAGGCAATACTCAAAAAGGAAACTGAGATCTTAACGTTCATTCGGTTTTTATTTGCAAGCAAAGTCACCTTTTTAGCTGGCTAATGTGATGAGGAACACTTCAGCACGAAAGGGAATGTGAGGTTAATCACGATTAAATTTGATGTTTTTTGAGCTACATCACAATTGCTATTTATTCAATATCTGCACACCTTCGAATGTTTTCTTCTTTGATCTGGCGGTCGTTCAGATCCGCTATTCTCCCCCCAACTTTTCTTCACGAGGAATGGCGATGTTAGAAAAATCTGACCTGGCAGATAATGCGGTCGAATGTCTGCATAACGAACACTACGATCGCGCTTATAATGTGCAAAATCTTAACTATCGCACACTCATCTTTAGCGGTGGGCGTCAACGGGAAAGCCTGGCGGGTGACTGGCACTTCACTCTTGATCTGCATGATACGGGGTTAAGGCAAAAATGGTTCTTGATGCAAAAGCAGGATGCTGAAACGCGTAAGGATCCTTACGATTATGATCCCTATTCTGGTCAGACGGTTCCTGTACCCAGCTGCTGGCAAATGTTGAAGGATAAATGGTTTTATTATGAAGGCAGCGCATGGTATACCCGTGAAATCGAGTATGCGAAGCGGGATCCGGATGAGCGTGTATTTCTACGGATAGGTGCAGCGAATTACGATTGCAAAATATTTCTTAACCATGAGTTTATCGGTAACCACTATGGTGGTTCGACGCCTTTCTCTGCTGAGTTAAGCGCAAACTTAAAAGCCGGAAACAACGTATTAATGATCTGTGTGAATAACACCCGGACAACGGACCGCCTTCCATTACGAAATAATGACTGGTTTAACTATGGGGGTATTTATCGTGAGATAGAGCTTATCCGAACACCGCGAAGCTATATTCACGATCTGTTTATCTATCTTGTTCCGGATGGCAACTATAACAGGATTGCTGCGCGCGTCGCGGTTGACGGGCCTGCGGCTGACGTTACCCTTATGATCCCTGAACTTGGGATTAATCAGATATTGCCTGTCGTTGACGGTCAGGCTGAAGTTATTTTATCCGTAAGTCCAGAGTTATGGTCACCCGAAAATCCTAAACGCTATAAAGTCAGGGCTATGCTTGGGCGCGACAGTGTCGAAGATGATGTCGGATTTCGCCAGATTGAGGTGGTGGGTACCGATATTCGGCTGAATGGAAAATCCATTTATCTGCGCGGTGTGAACTGCCATGAAGATGATTTATTCATGGGGAAAGTCACCAGTGAGGATGATATTCGCCAGCGCTTTCGTGATGCGAAGGCACTGAACTGCAACTATATGCGGCTGGCGCATTATCCTCATCATGAACTGGCGGCACGCATTGCGGATGAAGAAGGAATCATGCTGTGGGAAGAAATTCCCAACTATTGGGCAGTCGATTTTACGAATCTGTCGACACAGCGGGATGCGCATAACCAGCTGATGGAACTTATTCTGCGTGATCGTAACCGTGCCAGCGTCATTATCTGGTCCGTTGGCAATGAGAATGCGGATACGGATGAACGTTTAAGCTTCATGACATCGTTAGTGAATGCGGCACGTGATGCTGATCCCAGTCGTCTTATTTCGGCAGCCTGCCTCGTCAACCACGCAAAAATGAAGATTGAAGACAGGCTGACAGAATACCTCGATATCATCGGGTTAAATGAATACTACGGATGGTATGAAGAGAATTTTGATGACTTAATTGTGCTTGGAAAGAACTCATCACCCACAAAACCCGTGGTCATCACCGAAACCGGCGCGGAAGGCGTTCTCAGCGAAGACGCCCCTAAAACCGGTCCCTTCTCTGAGCAATATATGGCCGATGTTTATCGTAAACAAACCGAATATCTGCCAAAACTCACTTACGTTCGTGGCTTTACCCCATGGCTGCTGTATGACTATCGAACAGAGCGTCGACAAAACCCCTGGCAGCAAGGGTTCAACTGTAAAGGCCTGATTACCGCAGATAAGAAAACACGCAAAGCCGCGTTTTATGTTCTGCGGGATTTTTATGAAAATCTCAATAAAGCCGGGTCGTCATCTGACTAATCATGCTGGAGACTATCCGCCAGGGATAACAACCTGGCGGGATCAAAGAGCATTGCCAGATAATGAGGTTGCTGTTGCTCTTCCTTATCCAGCCATTCGCCGAGACGGTTTGCCAGCTGGCGAAGGCTGTGTATTTGCTTATCGAGTTCAAAGTCAGAAACGCCACGACGATTGCCATAGCGTTCCAGGGTAATGACTCCAACTTACTGATAGTGTTTTATGTTCAGATAATGCCCGATGACCTTGTCATGCAGCTCCACCGATTTTGAGAACGACAGCGACTTCCGTCCCAGCCGTGCCAGGTGCTGCCTCAGATTCAGGTTATGCCGCTCAATTCGCTGCGTATATCGCTTGCTGATTACGTGCAGCTTTCCCTTCAGGCGGGATTCATACAGCGGCCAGCCATCCGTCATCCATATCACCACGTCAAAGGGTGACAGCAGGCTCATAAGACGCCCCAGCGTCGCCATAGTGCGTTCACCGAATACGTGCGCCACAACCGTCCTCCGTATCCTGTCATACGCGTAAAACAGCCAGCGCTGACGTGATTTAGCACCGACGTAGCCCCACTGTTCGTCCATTTCAGCGCAGACAATCACATCACTGCCCGGCTGTATGCGCGAGGTTACCGACTGCGGCCTGAGTTTTTTAAGTGACGTAAAATCGTGTTGAGGCCAACGCCCATAATGCGGGCGGTTGCCCGGCATCCAACGCCATTCATGGCCATATCAATGATTTTCTGGTGCGTACCGGGTTGAGAAGCGGTGTAAGTGAACTGCAGTTGCCATGTTTTACGGCAGTGAGAGCAGAGATAGCGCTGATGTCCGGCAGTGCTTTTGCCGTTACGCACCACCCCGTCAGTAGCTGAACAGGAGGGACAGCTGATAGAAACAGAAGCCACTGGAGCACCTCAAAAACACCATCATACACTAAATCAGTAAGTTGGCAGCATCACCGGAAATGGCACGACGAAAAAATCGGTCAAAGTGAGCGGGCATCTCTCTTCCAACAGCGGTGAAGTCGTTCTGCAATGGGCGCTGGAAGGCAAAGGCATCATGTTGCGTTCAGAGTGGGATGTGCAGCCGTTTCTGGTAAGCGGCAAACTGGTGCGAGTGTTGCCGGAATATGCGCAGAGCGCCAACATCTGGGCGGTATATCAGGAACCACTGTACCGCAGCGTGAAGCTCAGAGTCTGTGTGGAGTTTCTGGCAGCATGGTGCCAGCAGCGCTTAGGCAAGCCGGACGAGGGCTATCAGGTGCTGTAGGCCGGGCTGGACAACGCCATTTCCGGCCAACTTCACTCGGGATCTTTCTCGCGTCTCTTGCGCAGTTTGGTCCAGATTTTCGTTTCCTGGCGGCGCCACAGGCGCTGGATGTTGTCATGATGGCGCAGCAAAATCAGGCACGACAGCATGGAGACCGGGAAGGTGAACTGCGGTTTGAACCACCAGACATAGAACGGGGCAATCAGCGCGCTGACGATCGCTCCCAGCGATGAATAGCCGCTTAACAGAACGGTGAGCAACCAGGTGCCCGCCATTACGCCGGTGAGATCCCAACCGATAGGCGCGATAGCGCCAAAGGCTGTTGCCACGCCTTTTCCTCCTTTGAAGCCAAAGAAGACTGGCCAGATATGCCCCAGACAGGCGGCGATGGCGATAAGACCCAACCAGAACGGGCTAACGCCCAGCGCATACGCGCCCCAGACGGGCAACATCCCTTTCAGGACGTCGAAAATCAGGACCGCTGCGGCTGCTCCCTTGCCACCGATTCGTAACACATTGGTCGCGCCAGGGTTGCCGGAGCCGCTGCTACGCGGATCGGGCAAGCCAGCAATGCGGCAGACCAGAATGGCACTGGAAATGGAGCCGCAGAGGTACGCGAAGAGGATCATTCCAGGCGCGATTGCACTCATAAGCTGTTCCGTTTTGAAAATGTCGTGTAAAACGCTACTTCTGTGGATAATACGCATATTTCGCCGGAAGTGGTATCCGGGTTAGCCAAAAAGCAGGCAGGTCGTGATGGATATTGTATTTATAGAGCAACTTTCGGTAATCACCACTATTGGTGTTTACGACTGGGAACAGACGATTGAACAGAAGCTGGTGTTCGATATCGAAATGGCATGGGATAACCGAAAATCAGCAAAAAGTGACGATGTCGCCGATTGCCTGAGCTATGCGGATATCGCCGAGACGATTGTTAATCATGTAGAAGGCGGGCGTTTCGCGCTGGTGGAGCGCGTTGCCGAAGAGGTGGCCGAACTGCTGCTGACGCGCTTTAATTCGCCGTGGGTGCGCATCAAACTCAGTAAGCCCGGCGCGGTGGCGCGCGCGGCCAATGTGGGCGTAATCATTGAGCGTAGCAATAATCTGAAAGAAAAATAATTATCTTCATATTTGTTAAACCAAACGGATATAAAAGAGTCCTATACCCGTCATACTTCAGGTTGCATGTGCGTTGGCTGCACGCAAATTATTGAGGGTATGAAGCTGGATCATTTTGCGCTGTAAATTTTTCTACTTAGGGGTTTATTGATGAGCGATATGCACTCGCTGCTGATTGCGGCAATTTTGGGTGTGGTCGAAGGATTGACGGAGTTTTTGCCCGTTTCCAGCACCGGACACATGATCATTGTGGGCCACTTGTTGGGATTTGAGGGTGATACGGCAAAGACGTTTGAAGTGGTGATCCAGTTGGGGTCCATTCTCGCGGTAGTGGTGATGTTCTGGCGGCGTCTGTTTGGCCTGATCGGTATTCACTTTGGTCGTCCGTTGCAGCGTGAAGGGGAAAGTAAAGGCCGTTTAACGCTGATCCACATTCTGTTGGGGATGATCCCGGCGGTGGTGTTGGGACTGGTCTTCCACGATACGATCAAATCGCTGTTTAACCCGGTTAATGTGATGTATGCGCTGGTGGTGGGCGGTTTACTGTTGATCGCTGCAGAGTGTCTGAAACCGAAAGAACCGCGCGCACCGGGTCTGGACGACATGACTTACCGTCAGGCATTCATGATTGGCTGCTTCCAGTGCCTGGCGTTGTGGCCGGGTTTCTCCCGTTCCGGGGCGACCATTTCCGGCGGGATGCTGATGGGTGTGAGCCGTTATGCCGCGTCTGAATTTTCGTTCCTGCTGGCCGTACCGATGATGATGGGGGCCACCGCATTGGATCTCTACAAAAGCTGGTCGTTTCTGACGGCGGCTGATATCCCCATGTTTGCCGTCGGTTTTGTCACCGCCTTCGTAGTTGCATTGGTTGCCATCAAAACCTTCCTGCAATTGATTAAGCGGATCTCCTTCATACCGTTCGCGATCTATCGTTTTATCGTCGCCGCGGCGGTCTACGTGGTGTTTTTCTGACCGACCTCTCATGCCGGATGAGCGCAGCGCCATCCGGCATTCACACCTTAATTGACCGCCTTCGGGAAGCGAGTCTCTTTCCAGCGGGCAAGCGCCGCAATCCGGCGTCGGGTCAACTCCTCGCGAATCTCAATACCTTTAAATCCGGCCTCGACAACGTCTTTGGTGGGCACCGATTGCGCCACTTTCCATGCTTCCCGCAGCAAACGCCCCTGCGGATAATCCGCGGCTTCAAATCCCGTCCGTCCGCGCACGTCAGCTTCGCTGGTGAGCGCAATTTGCTCCACGCGTTGCGGTTTGCGCCAGGCATCGATTGAATCAAACAGTTTCACGATGGTTTTAGGTTGCAGTATCGGGAAGGTATGGATGAGATCGTGGAACTCCGCCACCAGTTTGGCTAAATCACGGATTTCATTCGGGACGCGCAGGCGCTGGCATAACTGTTCGACCAGTCTGACGCCCGCCGGGCCGTGCCCGTGGTGACGCGGCCAGAGCTCCGGCGGAGTCAGGCCTTTGCCGAGGTCATGACACAGCGTGGCAAAACGCACGTCAACTTCCGGACTGAGCAGCGCCGCCATCGACAACGTCATCAGGGTATGAATCCCGGTATCGATTTCCGGATGCCACTTCGCCGGAGCAGGGACGCCAAACAGCGCATCAACCTCCGGGAACAACACGCGTAGCGCGCCACAGTCGCGTAAGACCTGGAAATAGACCTGCGGGTTACGCGTGGTTAACGCGTTCTCGGTCTCTTTCCACACGCGCTCTGCCGTCAGGTGTTCCAGTTCACCGGCGTGCGTCATTTCGCGCATCAGGGCCATGGTTTCGTCAGCAATGCGGAAGCTCAGATGCGCATAGCGGGCGGCAAAACGCGCCACCCGCAGGACGCGAAGCGGATCTTCATTAAAGGCTGGTGAAACATGGCGCAGCAGGCGTTGCTCCAGATCGCGCCGACCGTGATAGGGATCGACGATCTCACCGTCACCATCTTGCGCCAGGGCATTAATGGTCAGGTCACGGCGCTGGAGATCGTCTTCCAGCGTGACGTCCGGCGCGGCATAACAGGTGAATCCGGTATAGCCCGAGCCAGACTTACGCTCGGTACGCGCCAGGGCATACTCTTCGTGGGTTTGCGGATGGAGAAAAACAGGAAAATCGCGACCAACCTGCTGGTAGCCCGCGTCGAGCATTTGTTGCGGCGTGGCGCCAACCACCACCCAATCTTTATCTTTAACCGGTAGCCCTAACAGCGTATCCCGAACCGCACCACCGACCAGATAAATCTTCACGCCACACCACCTCTCCAGGGAAATACAATCCCTTAATCATATGACAGTGTGGCGGAGAAGGCGATTTAGTTCATCCAGCGGTCTTTGCGTTTTCGGCTTGGGATCATGTGCGGCAGGATCAAACCGAGCAGCAGGCCAAGTCCCAGCACGCCGCCGCCATACATAAACCACTGCATGATGATGGTGCGTTGCTTATCATCAAGCTGCAAATTCGCGGCGCTGACCTTCTTCTGCGCCACAATCAGCTCGTTCTTCAGCTTCTGATTCTCTTCTTTCAGCCCATTGATCACGCTGTCGCTCTGCGACACTTTCTGCTGCATGTCAGCCGTGCGTTGATTCCAGGTGGTGTCAATATTGTTGAGCTTATCGGTCAGCGTTTTGACCTGATTTTCCAGATCCGGCACGCGGGTGCGCAGGCTGGGCGTGCTGTTCAGCTCTTTCATCGGGATCCAGGCCGTCCGCCCGGTGCTGTCTTTAACCTGCGCGTAGTTCGTGTTGGCGTCAGTTTGTAACAGTGTGACTTCTTCGCCCGCGTTGACCGTGCCAACGAGGCGATAATTATCCCCCGGACCACTGCGGACCCAGGTGTTCAGTTCATCAGAGACATAGCGCTTTTCTTCGGCGTGAGACACGGCAGTAGCGCTAAGTGCGAGTAACATAAATCCAATCAGGCGTAATTTTGGCATCAGGCTGTCGTTATTGTCATAGAAAGTGGAACGATAGTAGTGGTATCAGTGTCTCTACGCAAAGCATTCAACATCAATCGGAATCATCTGTGTCCGGTTTACCGCTACTTCAAAACTTTTACGCCCGTCAAATTGCTCGTTGCATGGCAATTTGGCGCAAAATACTATCTACTGACAAAAAAGATCACCGTAAGTTCGTCGTGATTCTCTCTTATGTGACATAACCGGTAAGTACAAGGCCATGGCTCAGGAAATTGAATTAAAATTTATCGTTAATCACGACGCCGTGAACGCGCTGCGTGACCATCTGAATACGCTCGGAGGCGAGCATCATGCACCCAGCCCGTTGTTGAATATTTACTACGAGACCGAGGATAAGTGGTTGCGTGGTCACGATATGGGGCTGCGTATTCGTGGGGAGAAAGGTCGCTATGAGATGACCCTAAAAATTGCCGGACGAGTGACCGGCGGTTTACACCAGCGACCGGAATACAATGTTCCCCTGAATGAGCCCACGCTGGATTTAACGCAATTTCCGCCGGAGGTGTGGCCCAACGGTGAGCTGCCTGCCGATCTCCTCTCCTGCGTGCAGCCGCTGTTCAGCACCGATTTTGAACGTGAAAAATGGCTGTTGACCGTGGATGGCAGCCAGATTGAAATCGCCCTCGATTTAGGCGAAGTGAAAGCAGGTGAACTGGCGGAGCCGATTTGCGAGCTGGAGCTTGAACTGCTGAGCGGCGACACCCGGGCGGTTCTGAAGCTGGCGAATCAGCTGGTGAACCAGGCGGGTCTGCGCCAGGGCAGCCTGAGTAAAGCGGCGCGTGGATATCATCTGGCGCAGGGGAATCCTCCACGCGAGATCAAACCGACTGCGGTGCTGAAAGCACCCGCGAAAGCCAGCGTGGAACACGGGCTGGAAGCCGCTCTGGAGCTGGCGCTGGCACAATGGCAGTACCACGAAGAACTCTGGGTTCGCGACAATAAGGCCGCGAAGGCGCATGTGCTGGCCGCGATGGGCCTGGTGCGTCACACCCTGATGCTGTTTGGCGGCATCGTTCCGCGTAAAGCGAGCGCTCACTTACGTGATCTGCTCACCCAGTCGGAAGCGACCATCGCTTCTGCGGTTTCTGCCGTGACGGCGGTGTATACCACCCAAACGGCGATGGCGAAACTGGCGCTGACTGAGTGGCTGGTGACCAAAGCCTGGCAGCCGTTTCTGGATGCAAAGGCGCAGGCCAAAATGGCGGATTCTTTCAAGCGCTTCGCCGATATCCATCTTTCGCGTACCGCCGCTGAGCTGAAAAGCGTTTTTGGACAACCGCTGGGTGACCAGTATCACGATCAGTTGCCGCGTTTACGCCGCGATATCGACACCGTTTTACTGCTGGCGGGGTATTACGATACGCCGGTGGTTCAGGCCTGGCTGGAGAACTGGCAAGGGCTGTATCACGCTATTGCCAACGGCCAACACATTGAAATTGAACATTTCCGCAATGAGGCGAACAACCAGCAACCGTTCTGGTTGCACAGCGGGAAACGATAACCGGAGTGCCTGATGGCGCTGCGCTTATCAGGCCTACGGATCGACATGTTTTGTAGACCGGATAAGGCGTAATGCCCACATCCGGCAACGTTACAAGGAACCTTTTAATGAAGCCGCTTTCGTCACCGTTACAGCAGTACTGGCAAACCATTGCAGAGCAGTTACCTGAATCCGTATCTGGCGTACAAGCGAAGTCAGTACTTACATTCAGTGATTTTGTGCGGGACAGCATCATTGCGCATCCTCGCTGGCTGACGGAACTGGAAAGCGCGCCGCCGCAGGCCGATGAATGGCAACAGTACGGCGAATGGTTACAGGCGGCGCTGGCAACGGTGAACGATGAAGCGGCGCTGATGCATGAGCTGCGTCTGTTTCGCCGCCGCGTGATGGTGCGCATTGCCTGGGCGCAGGCGCTGTCGCTGGTGGACGATACCGACATTCTGCAACAGTTAAGCCATCTGGCCGAAACGCTGATCGTCAGCGCACGCGACTGGCTGTACGACGCCTGCTGTCGGGAATGGGGAACGCCGTGCAGTCAGGACGGTATCCCACAGCCGCTGCTGATTTTGGGCATGGGCAAACTGGGCGGCGGTGAGCTGAATTTTTCTTCGGACATCGATCTGATCTTTGCCTGGCCTCAGCACGGCTCTACCCAGGGGGGACGCCGCGAACTCGATAACGCGCAGTTTTTTACACGCATGGGACAGCGGCTGATCAAGGTTCTGGATCAGCCTACCCAGGATGGTTTTGTCTATCGGGTGGACATGCGACTGCGTCCGTTTGGCGACAGCGGCCCGCTGGTGCTGAGTTTTGCGGCGCTGGAAGATTATTACCAGGAGCAAGGGCGCGACTGGGAGCGCTACGCGATGGTCAAGGCGCGGATCATGGGCGATACCGACGGTCGTTATGTCGATGAACTGTGCGCCATGCTGCGCCCATTCGTCTTCCGCCGTTATATCGACTTCAGTGTGATCCAGTCGTTGCGCAATATGAAGGGGATGATTGCGCGTGAAGTTCGTCGCCGGGGGCTGAAAGATAACATCAAGCTCGGCGCGGGCGGCATTCGCGAAATCGAATTTATTGTGCAGGTATTTCAGTTGATTCGCGGCGGGCGTGAGCCGTCGCTGCAATCGCGTTCACTGCTGCCGACGTTAAGCGCGATCGCCGCACTGCATTTGCTGCCGGAAAACGATGCCGAACAGTTGCGACTGGCCTACCTCTTCCTGCGTCGACTGGAAAACCTGCTGCAAAGCATTAACGATGAACAGACGCAGACGCTGCCGGGCGATGAACTTAACCGGGCGCGACTGGCCTGGGGAATGAATGCGGATAACTGGTCGCAGCTGATGGAAACGATGGAAGGGCACATGGCGAACGTTCGGCGCGTGTTTAACGAGCTGATAGGCGATGACGAAACTGACACGCAGGAAGATGCGCTCTCGGAACAGTGGCGCGAACTGTGGCAGGATGCCTTGCAGGAAGATGACACGCCGCCGGTGCTGTCGCATCTTACGGATGACGATCGCCTGCGCGTGCTGGCGTTGATTGCCGATTTCCGTAAAGAACTGGATAAACGCACGATAGGCCCGCGCGGTCGCCAGGTGCTCGACCACCTGATGCCGCACCTGCTGAGTGATGTCTGCACGCGCCAGGACGCGTCTCTCCCGCTGTCGCGCATTACGCCGCTGCTGGTGGGGATTGTCACCCGCACCACCTATCTGGAGCTGCTGAGTGAATTCCCCGGCGCACTGAAACATCTGATTTCGCTCTGCGCAGCGTCGCCGATGGTCGCCAGTCAGTTGGCGCGCTATCCGCTGCTGCTCGATGAACTGCTCGATCCGAATACGCTCTATCAGCCGACGGCGACCGACGCGTATCGTGATGAGTTACGTCAGTATTTACTGCGCGTCCCGGAAGATGATGAAGAACAACAGCTGGAAGCTCTGCGGCAGTTCAAGCAAACGCAACTGCTGCGTATTGCCGCCGCGGATATTGCCGGTACGCTGCCGGTGATGAAAGTCAGCGACCACCTGACCTGGCTGGCGGAGGCGATGATTGACGCCGTTGTGCAACAAGCGTGGCTGCAAATGGTGGCGCGCTACGGCCAGCCGACGCATCTTGCCGAGCGGGAAGGGCGCGGTTTTGCGGTGGTGGGCTACGGCAAGCTGGGCGGTTGGGAATTGGGCTACAGCTCCGATCTCGATTTGATCTTCCTGCATGACTGCCCCGTTGACGTGATGACCGACGGTGAACGGGAAATTGACGGGCGGCAGTTCTATCTGCGGCTGGCGCAGCGCATTATGCATCTGTTCAGCACCCGCACCTCCTCGGGCATCCTGTATGAAGTGGATGCCCGGTTGCGTCCGTCAGGGGCGGCGGGGATGCTGGTGACTTCCACAGAGTCCTTTGCGGATTATCAGAAAAATGAGGCCTGGACGTGGGAGCATCAGGCGCTGGTGCGCGCACGAGTGGTTTACGGCGACCCGCAACTGACCTCGCAGTTTGATTCGGTGCGTCGCGATATTATGACGCAGCCTCGCGATGGTAAAACGTTGCAGAACGAGGTGCGCGAAATGCGTGAAAAAATGCGCGCGCATCTGGGCAATAAACATCGCGATCGCTTTGATATTAAAGCTGATGAAGGCGGTATTACGGATATCGAATTTATCACGCAATATCTGGTGCTACGTTATGCCCATGACAAACCCAAACTGACCCGCTGGTCGGATAATGTGCGCATTCTGGAACTGTTAGCGCAAAACGACATTATGGACGAGCAGGAGGCGATGGCGTTGACCCACGCCTACACCACGCTGCGCGATGAGTTACATCACCTTGCCTTACAGGAGCTGCCAGGCCATGTGGTGCAAACGTGTTTTGAGGCGGAACGTACGCTGGTGCGGGCAAGCTGGCAGAAGTGGCTGGTTGAAGAATGAAGTGTGCTATTATCGCGCGCAAATTTTGAATCTCTCAGGAGACAGGAATGAAAGTAACGCTGCCAGAGTTTGAACGTGCAGGAGTCTTGGTTGTCGGTGATGTGATGCTGGATCGCTACTGGTACGGGCCCACCAGCCGTATTTCACCTGAAGCGCCGGTACCGGTGGTGAAAGTCGATACCATCGAAGAACGTCCGGGCGGTGCGGCGAACGTGGCGATGAACATTGCCTCTCTGGGAGCAAATTCGCGCCTGGTCGGGCTGACCGGTATTGACGATGCCGCGCGCGCGCTCAGCAAAACGCTGGCGGACGTGAACGTGAAATGCGACTTTGTTTCTGTTCCGACCCATCCTACTATCACCAAACTGCGCGTGCTTTCACGCAACCAGCAACTGATTCGTCTCGACTTCGAAGAAGGTTTTGAAGGTGTGGATCCGCAGCCGCTGCATGAGCGTATCAACCAGGCGCTGAGCTCGATTGGGGCGCTGGTGCTGTCTGACTATGCGAAAGGCGCGCTGGCCAGCGTTCAGCAGATGATCGCGCTGGCGCGTAAAGCCGGAGTGCCGGTGCTGATCGATCCGAAAGGGACTGATTTTGCCCGCTATCGCGGCGCGACGCTACTGACGCCAAACCTCTCTGAGTTCGAAGCGGTGGCAGGAAAATGCAAAAGCGAAGAAGAAATTGTTGAACGTGGCATGAAGCTGATTGCCGATTTCGAGCTTTCCGCGCTACTGGTCACCCGCTCTGAGCAAGGGATGACGCTGCTGCAGCCGGGCAAGGCCCCGCTGCATATGCCGACGCAGGCGCAGGAAGTGTATGACGTGACCGGTGCGGGTGACACGGTTATTGGTGTGCTGGCGGCGACGCTGGCTGCCGGTAATTCGCTGGAAGAAGCCTGCTTCTTTGCCAATGCGGCGGCGGGTGTGGTGGTCGGTAAGCTGGGGACCTCCACTGTGTCGCCTATTGAACTGGAAAACGCGGTACGCGGCCGTGCGGAAACCGGCTTTGGCGTGATGACAGAAGACGAGCTGAAGCAGGCCGTTGCCAGTGCCCGTAAGCGTGGTGAGAAAGTCGTCATGACCAACGGGGTGTTTGACATTCTGCACGCCGGTCACGTCTCCTATCTCGCAAACGCACGTAAGCTGGGCGATCGCTTAATTGTCGCGGTCAACAGCGATGCATCGACGAAACGGCTGAAAGGGGAAACGCGCCCGGTGAATCCGCTCGAACAGCGGATGATCGTGCTGGCCGCGCTGGAAGCCGTTGACTGGGTGGTCTCCTTTGAAGAAGATACGCCGCAGCGCCTGATTGCAGGCGTATTACCGGATCTGTTGGTGAAAGGTGGTGACTATAAGCCAGAAGAGATTGCCGGTAGTGAAGAGGTGTGGGCCAACGGCGGCGAAGTGCTGGTGCTCAACTTTGAAGACGGTTGCTCCACCACCAATATCATCAAAAAAATTCAGAAAGACAGCGATAAATAACCACTGGCGGTGATGTCTGGAAATCGGGCATCACCCGTGTTCCCAAAGTGTGACATCAGGCAACTGATTTGCGCACAATATGTACAAACCTGCTACGCCTCCCGGTAAATACTGGTATCAGAAAAAAGCATATGACCTTAACAGAGATTCACCGACTGGAGGATATGCTAATGAACAACAGTGTTTATTCGATGAACAATTTCGATTTCCTGGCGCGGAGCTTTGCCAGAATGCAGGCTGAAGGTCGCCCTGTTGATATCCAGGCGGTTACCGGCAATATGGATGAAGAGCACCGCAGCTGGTTTTGCAAACGCTACGCGCACTACTGCCAGCAGGCAATGAACGCCAGAAAGTTAGAAGTGGAACATTGATATGTCAACGGGCCTTGCGGCCCGTTGCTGTTTTTACGCTTGCGGTTCTACTGGTGGGATGGCGGGCGCAGGTTTGACTTCTTCAGTGGCCTGACGCGCTTCCAGCTCGCTCAAACGTTGCTCCAGCAGCGCCAGCTTTTCACGGGTGCGTAGCAGTACCTGGGTCTGAACATCAAACTCTTCGCGGCTCACCAGATCGAGACGCGTCAGCTGAGATTGCAGCGTTTGACGGATTTTCTTCTCGACATCTTCCCCGAACTCCCGGATCCCTTTCGGCATCGACTCGTGAACCTGGCGAGCGATCTGCTCAATTTTTTTCGGGTCAATCATAGTGGTTTCCCTGAACTGGTAAGTGTTAACGCTCATTGTAGTGCGATCTGCGTAAGGCATAAACCAGAATTGTGTGATGTTAATGCGGGTAAAGGCGTTGATGAAGGTAATCAATAGGGTTATAGTTAATCCGCTTATTCTCAGGGCGGGGCGAAATTCCCCACCGGCGGTAAATCAACTCAGGTTGAAAGCCCGCGAGCGCTTTGGGTGCAAACCTAAAGGTCAGCAGATCCGGTGTAATTCCGGGGCCGACGGTTAGAGTCCGGATGGGAGAGAGTAACGATCCAGTCGGGCATGGACCCGCTCACGTTATTTTTTTGCCGCTTGTCGGTACTCCTAAGACTGCCCTGATTCTGGTAACCATAATTTTAGTGAGGTTTTTTTACCATGAATCAGACGCTACTTTCCTCTTTTGGTACGCCTTTTGAACGTGTCGAACACGCTCTGTCTGCGCTGCGCGAAGGCCGCGGTGTGATGGTGCTGGATGACGAAGATCGTGAAAACGAAGGCGATATGATTTTCCCGGCAGAAACCATGACCGTTGAGCAGATGGCGCTGACCATCCGTCACGGTAGCGGTATTGTTTGCCTGTGCATCACCGAAGATCGTCGTAAACAACTCGATCTACCGATGATGGTGGAAAATAACACCAGCGCTTATGGCACCGGTTTTACCGTGACCATTGAGGCTGCGACAGGGGTCACGACCGGTGTTTCTGCTGCCGATCGCGTAACCACCGTTCGCGCGGCAATTGCCGATGGCGCAAAACCTTCCGATCTGAACCGTCCGGGACACGTTTTCCCATTGCGCGCTCAACCGGGCGGCGTATTAACCCGCGGTGGCCACACCGAAGCGACCATCGATCTGGTGACGCTGGCGGGCTTCAAACCGGCGGGTGTCCTGTGTGAACTGACCAATGATGATGGCAGCATGGCGCGTGCGCCGGAGTGCATCGACTTTGCAGGCAAACACAATATGGCTGTTGTGACGATCGAAGACCTGGTGGCTTACCGTCAGGCGCACGAACGTAAAGCCAGCTAACTCTGCCTTGCCGGATAGTGGTGCAAGCACCTTATCCGGCAAATTTCGCTTTTTCAAACATCCTGTCGGTTAATAAACATCCAATCTTTTTCTCTATGATCGAAATCATCTTTTCGATTTCATACTATGCCAGTATATAATCCTACCTACTTATAGGTATGTTAAATTTTAACGCTAAATATCTGTTAATGTTAAATTTTAAGGGTAAAAGGATGTTTATTGCCTGGTACTGGATTGTATTAATTGTTCTGGTGGTCGTGGGATATGTTTGCCACATGAAACGCTACTGTAAGGCGTTTCGGCAGGATCGTGATGCGCTAATGGAAATCCGCAATAAATTACTTCGTCGTGATGATGAAGAACGCGTCATGACTAAAGAGCAGGAATAACCGCTTCCTGCCCTCTCTGTTACCCGATCCCCATCGTCTGAAGTATGACCAGACTCAGCCCCATCACCGACATTCCGCACAGAACGCCATAGCTAGGATTGTTGTTGGGATCGATCTCTTTTGCCAGCGGCATCAGTTCATCCACCGACAGCGCAACCATAATGCCGGCGACTGCGGCCATAATCGCCGCCATGACGACAGGTGACACCAGGCTGCCAAGAATTAACCACGCCAGCACGCCGCCCAATATTTCCGCCATTCCGGAAATGCCCGCCCAGAAAATCGCGGTTCGTTTAGAACCGGTGGCCGCATAGACCGGCCCGGCGACTGCCAGACCTTCCGGAATATTATGCAGGGCAACCGCCAGCGCGACGCCGAATCCTAACTCCAGGTTACTGCTGGCGGTGACGTAGGTGGCAATTCCTTCCGGGAAGTTGTGCAGACTGATCCCCAGCGTCAGCAGGATGGCGGTACGTTTAATCGAGCCAGGAATCGGCTGCGTTCTTTTTTGCATCAGATCCTGCGGGTGGGCATGTGGAAGCAGACGATCCAAACCAAAATAACCCAGCAGGCCGATGATAAACATGCCGTAGCCCAGAACTGGCGGCATTCCCTTTGTACCCAGCGCGGCGGGCAGCATCTCCATCAAAGAGATCAGCAGCATGATCCCGGCGGCAAATCCGAGCGAAAACGCCAGCAGGCGATTAGAGGGCTTTTGCCCCAGTACGCCAAGAAACGCGCCAATGAACGTGGCGGCCCCCGCCAGTAAGGTCAGAATTAAAGGTACTGACATCAATGACTCCTTATACATCTCGCTGACCTTCAAAATAACTGATGATCATCATCATGGTTATCAGAGTTCTTCATTCATCGAAAGAGGGTATTGTAAGACCATCAAAATGACTCCCTGAGTAAGGATATCATCATGTCTTCAATTCGTATGCCAGCATTGTTTTTGGGACACGGCAGTCCGATGAACGTTCTGGAAGATAACCTGTATACCCGCGCCTGGCAGCAGCTTGGGGAGACACTGCCGCGTCCGAAAGCGATTGTGGTGGTGTCTGCCCACTGGTACACCCGAGGTACCGGCGTCACCGCGATGGAAGCGCCTAAGACCATTCATGATTTCGGCGGTTTCCCGCAGGCGTTGTACGACACGCATTACCCGGCGCCCGGCTCACCTGAACTGGCGCAGCACCTGGTTGATTTGCTTGCACCGGTGCCGGTTGCGCTCGACAAAGAAGCCTGGGGCTTTGACCACGGTTCCTGGGGTGTGCTGATAAAGATGTACCCGAATGCCGATATCCCGATGGTGCAGTTGAGCATTGATAGCACCAAACCGGCGGCCTGGCATTTTGAAATCGGGCGTAAACTGGCGGCGCTGCGTGATGAAGGCATCATGCTGGTGGCCAGCGGCAACGTAGTGCATAACCTGCGCACGGCGCGCTGGCACGGCGATAATAACCCGTATCCGTGGGCGACATCGTTCAATGATTTTGTCAAAGCGAACCTGAGCTGGCAGGGACCGGTTGAGCAGCATCCGTTGGTCAATTATCTCGATCATGAAGGCGGCTCACTGTCGAACCCGACACCGGATCACTATCTGCCGCTGCTGTATGTGCTGGGCGCATGGGATGGTAAAGAACCGATGACGATCCCGGTTGATGGTATCGAGATGGGCAGCCTGAGTATGCTGTCGGTACAGGTGGGATGATTAATGCCGGGTAAGGCGGAGTCGCCACCCGGCGTTCTCAATTACTCGACAAAAATATGCGGGTAGAAGCGGGACAGATCCTGAGTGATCAGCGCTCTGTCTTCGCGAATACCGATCCCGGCAGGCTGATCGTTGATCAACCAGCTACCGATCAGCATATAACTGTCGCCAAATTTCGGCAGTTGATGAAACTGCTGTACGATCATGCCTTCTTCACCGTACGGTCCTTCCACTGCTTCGATTGTTTTACCGTTCTCGATAATGGAGACGTTTGCGCCTTCACGCGAGAAGATCGGTTTCACGACGAATTTTTCCATCTGCGGATAATCGTCTTCGGCGAAATAAGCGGGAAGCAGGTTCGGATGGTTCGGGAACATTTCCCACAGCAGCGGCAACAGCGCCTTGTTGGAGATAATGCTTTTCCAGGCCGGCTCCAGCCAGCGCACGCCAGCGTCTTCCAGCTTAGTGGAAAACATCTCGCGCAGCATAAACTCCCACGGATAGAGTTTGAACAGGTTGGCTATCACCTGATCCTGTAAATCCGTGAACTGACCTTTTTCACCCAGCCCAATATCTTCAATATAGAGGAATTCAGTGGCGATCTCCGCTTCCGCTGCACAATCCTGCAGATACTGAATGGTGCCGCGATCTTCAACCGTATCACGACAGCAGGTCAGATGCAGAAGCTGGAAGCCGTACTGCTCACGCAGCTCGGCGAAGCGCTCGATGAGCTTTTCCTGCAGGCTGTTAAACTGGTCGCTGCCTTCCGGCAGATTGCCCGCATTGATCTGATCTTCAAGCCAGATCCACTGGAAAAACGCCGCTTCGTACAGCGAGGTCGGAGTATCGGCGTTGTTCTCCAGCAGCTTCGGTTCGCCAGAGCCATCCCACGCCAGATCAAGACGCGAGTAGAGCGACGGCTGGTTTGTCTGCCAGGACTGACGAACAAAGCCCCAGGTGTGCTTAGGAATACGGAATTTGGTCATTAGTTCGTCGCTGGCGATCACTTTCTCGACCACCTTGAGACACATCTGGTGCAGCTCAGCGGTCACATCTTCCAGCTTTTCAACCTGGGCCAGCGTGAGTTTGTAATAGGCATCTTCACACCAGTACGGTTCGCCGTACATGGTGTGAAAATTAAAACCGTATTCCGTGGCTTTATCGCGCCAGTCCGGGCGTTCGGTAATACTGACTCTTTCCATGCGTATCAGCCACCCATTGAACGCGTGGAGGTGCCGCTTGCGCTACGCTGCATGGCGCTCTGTTTGGCTACAGATTCACCGAAGCCGCCGCGCGTTACGGTAGAGGTGGTTGCCGGTTTCGGCGCCATGGCGGTTTTAGGAACCGTCATCGTACGACCAGGCTGTGCGGCGCCGTAGTTTTTACCACCCGCATCGGTGTATTTACCGTAAGCCGGGCTGGCCGGGTTTTTCGAGCTGAACAGCGGTTGCTGCGCAAAGCCCGCGCCGCCGCCCATCATGCGGCCCATCATATAACCCGCCATCAGCGGCATCCAGAAACTGCCGCTGGACTGCTGTGCCTGCGCTTCTGGCGCCATGCCTGCCTGAGCAGGGGCTTGCTGACACTGGCCTTCACCGAACTCAGCGATACAATCTTCGCGAGTGGCATATTTTGGCGCGGTACGTTCCGCTTCTTTCAGCGCATTGTTGTATGTGGTGGTACATTCTGCACTTTTACCCGGATTGGCTGCCGAGCAGTCATCCGCATTCTGATACAGCGATACGGTTTCATCGCTTTTCTCACAGCCCGCCAGCATAAACACAGCGGTAACGGCTAACGCCACAGGCGTCAGATGGCGTGCGCTCCAGCTTTTGCGGAACGAGGCGTGATGGATGGATTTTGTCCGTTTCATTTTCGTCTTTCCTGGACCCAGTGGTTATTACTGCTCAGGATAGAGGATGAGTGGTTGAAAATGAAGCGAGAAGAG
Source organism: Citrobacter sp. CFNIH10 (assembly GCF_002934585.1). Taxonomy (NCBI): domain Bacteria; kingdom Pseudomonadati; phylum Pseudomonadota; class Gammaproteobacteria; order Enterobacterales; family Enterobacteriaceae; genus Citrobacter; species Citrobacter sp. CFNIH10. Next base: position 513,579 of record NZ_CP026216.1, on the reverse strand, counting down.
GCGGGAATGCGGAACAATGGCGGGATCTTTACGTTGCCTTACGTTCAGACGGGGCCGCAGCCCCGTCATCGCGTTTAATTACGGAACGGATTTTTACCGTTGCTGCTGGAAGAACGTACCGACGCCGGTTGCGTGGCGGGCGCTGTCGCGTTGGCGGCATAGCCGTCAGCGTTCGCGTCCATCTGCGGGGTTTCCGGCGCGACGTGTTCCGGCGAGGTGGAGATCGGTTTGCCCAACGTGTTGTTCAGCGCCACCAGATCCTGCTCGTTCAACGTACCCAGCGCTGACTTGATATTCAGCTGGTTGATCAGGTAGTTATAACGCGCATTCGCCAGTTGCTGCTTGGCGTTGTACAGCGTGGTGGTCGCATCCAATACATCAACGATAGTACGTGTACCCACGGAGTAGCCTGCTTCCATCGCGTCTAATGAGCTCTGGGCGGAAACCACCGCTTGTTTGTACGCGTTAATGCTGCTGATTGACGCATTGATATTGTTGAAGGAAGAACGTACGGTCTGCACTACGCTACGGTGGGCACTTTCCAGTTGCTCACTGGCGCCAACAAAGTTGTATTGCGCCTGTTTCACCTGCGAGTTCACCATCCCGCCCTGATAAATCGGCAGCGAGAAGCTCAGGCCGACTTTGTTCTGGCCCATGTTGCTGTCGTCATACTGGGAGCCTACCGCGCTGCCGCGGGTTTTCGAACCACTGTAGGAGGTATCAGATACGCCGGTAGAGGCAGTTAAGTCCAGCGTTGGCAGGTGACCATCCTGCGCCTGGCGAATCTGCTCACGTGCCAGATCCTGGCTCAGACGCGCCTGCAACAACGTCAAGTTGCGGTTTTCGGCTTCTTTCAGCAGGGCGTTCACCGCCTGCGGCTTGTCGGTTTTGAAGCTGTCAACGTTCAGCGATGCCAGCTCCGGGTAGTAGTTGCCGGTAACCTGACGCAGTTCTTCAACCGCATTGTCGAGATCGTTACGGGCGGTCACTTCGTTGGCCAGCACGGTATCGTATTGCGAACGGGCGTTTTGCACGTCAGTGATGGCCACCAGACCCACGTTGAAACGCTGGGTGGTTTGATCCAACTGACGATAAATCGCCTCTTTCTGCGCCTGGGTGTAAGAGAGAACGTCAATGGCGTTCAGCACTTTAAAATAGGCGCTCGCGGTGTTGAGGATCAGCGTCTGCTGGTCCGTCTGGAAAGTCACGTCCTGAATACCCGCCGATTTTTCCTGCAGGGTCAGCGCACGCCATTTCGACATATCGAAAAGGGTCTGCGTTAATTGCAAGGACGCGCTGGTGGCATTTGAGTTCACGCCGTTAGCATCGCGGTAGCCGTTGCTGTAGGTGTAATCGGCACCTAAGCCCAGTTGAGGCAGTAAAGGACTACGTGCTTCGTTGATTTTTTCGAATGCAGCATCGCGATCGGCGGCGGATTTACGCAATTCCGGGTTGCTCAGGCGTGCTTGCTGATAAACTTGCATCAGGTTCTCTGCCTGGCTCAGTGTGCTGAACCCCGACAGGCTCAGGCCGATAAGGATGGGGAGCAATTTCTTCATTTGCATTCCTTGTTGTGAAGCAGTATTTAGCGCTGATCAAATTTTAAAAATAATTGCTGATTCTAGCAGAATCCGCCACCGCAAAAAGTTGGCGTTCTGTGCCATCAGGCGTTAATTTGCACCAATTTACCACAAGGTCGATGAAACGGCAGTCAAACGCCCTTGAAATTCACATTTAAATCACTATTGGTACAGGACGGCACAATGCGCAAATCAGGCAACTCGCCAGTAACTTTCGCCAAAAACGATGTAGAAATTATTGCACGAGAAACGCTATATCGCGGTTTTTTTTCGCTGGATCTTTATCGCTTTCGCCACCGTTTGTTCAACGGTGAAATGAGCCAGGAAGTGCGTAGAGAAATTTTTGAGCGCGGCCATGCGGCAGTCTTGCTACCCTTTGACCCTGAGCGGGATGAAGTGGTGTTAGTTGAGCAGGTGCGCATCGCGGCCTATGACACCAGTGAAACGCCGTGGCTACTGGAAATGGTGGCCGGGATGATCGAAGAGGGTGAAAGCGTTGAGGATGTGGCCCGCCGTGAAGCGATGGAAGAGGCTGGCATTGAGGTAAAACGGACGAAACCGGTGCTCAGTTTTCTGGCAAGCCCTGGCGGCACCAGTGAGCGCTCGTCAATTATGGTGGGTGAAGTGGACGCCACGACCGCAAACGGGATTCACGGTCTGGCTGATGAAAACGAAGACATTCGGGTTCATGTGGTAAGCCGGGAGCAGGCTTACCGTTGGGTAGAAGAGGGGAAAATTGATAACGCGGCTTCGGTCATCGCCCTGCAATGGCTGCAACTGCACTATAAAGAGCTAATAAACGAGTGGAAAAAATGAAGCGCTATACACCTGACTTCCCTGAAATGATGCGTCTTTGCGAAACGAACTTTTCGCAACTGCGACGTCTGCTGCCGCGTAATGATGCGCCTGGCGAAACGGTGAGTTACCAGGTGGGCAACGCACAATATCGGATTACGATCGTTGAATCGACCCGATACACCACGCTGGTGACCATCGAGCAGACGGCGCCGACCATCACCTACTGGAGCCTGCCGTCACTGACTGTACGGCTCTACCATGACGCAATGGTCGCCGAAGTGTGTTCAAGTCAGCAGATCTTTCGCTTCAAAGCACGGTATGATTATCCAAATAAAAAGTTGCATCAACGCGACGAAAAGCATCAAATTAATCAGTTTCTGGCCGATTGGCTGCGATACTGCTTAGCACATGGAGCGATGGCGATTCCGGTTTACTAGCGTCGTGAAACCTAAGGACACCATTTGGAAAGCCTGTTAAACCTTTCTCTGGCTGGTGAGGCCAGGGTCAGGATCTTACAAATTACTGATACTCACCTGTTTGCCGAAAAGCACGAAACGCTATTGGGCGTAAACACCTGGGAAAGCTACCAGGCCGTGTTGGATGCCATTCATGCCGAGGGGCAGGAATACGATCTGATCGTGGCGACAGGTGATTTAGCTCAGGATCAAACCTCTGCGGCTTATCAGCATTTTGCTGAAGGCATCGCAAGCTTTCGTGCGCCTTGCGTTTGGTTGCCCGGTAATCATGACTTCCAGCCTGCGATGTATAGCGCATTACAAGAGGCGGGGATCTCCCCTGCAAAATGCGTCATGGTTGGCGAGCAGTGGCAAATTCTGCTGCTGGACAGTCAGGTCTTCGGCGTACCTCACGGTGAACTGAGCGAATTTCAGCTCGAGTGGCTGGAGCGTAAACTTGCTGCGGCCCCTGAGCGTCACACTCTGTTGCTTCTGCATCATCACCCCATGCCTGCGGGATGCAGTTGGCTGGATCAACACAGCCTGCGTAACGCGGCGGAACTGGACAACGTGCTGGTGAACTATCCGCGCGTGAAATATCTGCTTTGCGGGCATATTCATCAGGAACTGGATCTCGACTGGAATGGCCGCCGTCTGCTGGCGACGCCCTCCACCTGCGTTCAGTTCAAACCCCATTGTGCGAACTTTACCCTTGATAGCATCGGCCCTGGCTGGCGTACGCTGGAGCTGTTTGCCGACGGTACGTTGAAAACAGACGTCTGTCGTTTGCAAGGGACTGAGTTCCGACCTGATACCGCTTCTGAAGGCTACTGATGTCTACGCTTCTCTACCTGCACGGCTTCAATAGCTCGCCCCGTTCGGCGAAGGCCTGCCTGCTGAAAAACTGGCTGCACGAACACTATCCTCATGTCGAGATGGTTGTGCCGCAGCTGCCGCCGTATCCGGCCGATGCCGCAGAGATGCTGGAGTCTATCGTACTGGAGCATGGCGGCGAGGCGCTGGGCGTGGTGGGATCATCATTAGGCGGTTATTACGCCACCTGGCTGTCACAGTGCTTTATGCTGCCCGCGGTTGTCGTCAACCCGGCTGTCCGGCCATTTGAACTGTTGACTGACTACCTCGGTCAGAACGAGAACCCCTACACGGGGCAGCAATATGTGCTAGAGTCACGCCATATTTACGATCTTAAAGTCATGCAGATCGACCCGCTGGAAGCGTCGGATTTAATCTGGCTGCTGCAACAGACGGGAGATGAAGTGCTGGACTACCGCCAGGCAGTGGCGTATTACGCCTCATGCCGCCAGACTGTTATTGAAGGTGGAAACCATGCATTCACGGGCTTCGAAGATTATTTCAACCCGATTGTCGATTTCCTTGGACTGCACAGTTGCTGACAATCATTTCGAATTGCTATTAAAACCATGACGCAAACTTATAACGCTGATGCCATTGAGGTACTCACTGGGCTTGAGCCGGTACGCCGTCGCCCAGGGATGTATACCGATACGACCCGCCCTAACCATCTTGGGCAGGAAGTGATTGATAACAGTGTCGATGAAGCACTGGCGGGCCACGCGAAACGCGTGGATGTGATTTTACATGCCGATCAATCTCTGGAAGTTATCGACGACGGTCGCGGCATGCCCGTGGACATTCACCCGGAAGAGGGCGTTCCGGCGGTTGAACTGATCCTCTGTCGGCTGCACGCGGGCGGCAAGTTCTCGAACAAGAACTATCAGTTCTCCGGCGGCCTGCACGGCGTAGGGATCTCCGTGGTCAACGCCCTGTCGAAGCGCGTGGAAGTGAACGTGCGTCGTGATGGTCAGGTGTATAACATTGCGTTTGAGAACGGCGACAAGGTTCAGGATTTGCAGGTTGTTGGCACCTGCGGCAAGCGTAATACCGGCACCAGCGTCCATTTCTGGCCTGACGAAACCTTTTTCGACAGCCCGCGTTTTTCTGTCTCGCGCTTAACGCACGTGCTGAAAGCCAAAGCTGTGCTGTGCCCTGGCGTTGAAATCACCTTTAAAGATGAAGTTAATAACAGCGAACAGCGCTGGTGCTATCAGGATGGCCTGAACGATTATCTGCGCGAAGCGGTAAACGGCCTGCCGACGCTGCCGGAAAAACCGTTCATCGGCAATTTTTCCGGTGACACGGAAACGGTCGACTGGGCGCTGCTGTGGTTGCCGGAAGGCGGCGAACTGCTGACCGAAAGCTACGTGAACCTGATCCCGACCATGCAGGGCGGGACGCACGTCAATGGTCTGCGTCAGGGGCTGCTCGACGCGATGCGTGAGTTCTGCGAATACCGCAACATTCTGCCGCGCGGCGTGAAGCTCTCAGCGGAAGATATCTGGGATCGCTGCGCCTACGTGCTGTCGGTGAAAATGCAGGATCCACAGTTTGCCGGACAGACCAAAGAACGTTTGTCGTCGCGTCAGTGTGCAGCGTTCGTCTCTGGTGTGGTGAAAGATGCCTTCAGCCTGTGGCTGAACCAGAACGTCCAGTCAGCCGAGCAGTTAGCGGAGATGGTGATCTCCAGCGCTCAGCGCCGACTGCGCGCGGCGAAAAAAGTGGTGCGTAAAAAGCTGACCAGCGGTCCGGCGCTGCCGGGAAAACTGGCGGACTGTACCGCGCAGGATCTGAATCGTACCGAACTGTTCCTGGTGGAAGGGGACTCGGCGGGCGGCTCCGCCAAGCAGGCGCGCGATCGTGAATATCAGGCGATCATGCCGCTGAAGGGTAAGATCCTGAACACCTGGGAAGTCTCTTCTGATGAAGTACTGGCCTCACAGGAAGTGCACGATATTTCTGTCGCGATCGGCATCGATCCGGACAGCGACGATCTGAGCCAGTTACGTTACGGTAAGATCTGTATCCTGGCGGATGCGGACTCCGATGGTCTGCACATCGCCACGCTACTGTGCGCGCTGTTTGTGAAGCATTTCCGCACGCTGGTGAAACATGGACACGTCTACGTCGCGCTACCGCCGTTGTACCGAATTGACCTCGGCAAAGAGGTTTATTACGCGCTGACGGAAGAAGAGAAAGCGGGCGTACTGGAACAGTTGAAGCGCAAGAAAGGCAAGCCAAACGTACAGCGCTTTAAAGGACTGGGTGAAATGAACCCGATGCAGTTGCGTGAAACCACGCTGGATCCCAACACGCGTCGTCTGGTCCAGCTCGTCATTGATGATGAGGACGATCAGCGCACTAACGCCATGATGGATATGCTGCTGGCGAAGAAACGCTCTGAAGATCGCCGTAACTGGTTGCAGGAAAAAGGCGACCTCGCAGATATCGACGGGTAATTATACGTTTCATTGTTAATAAAAAGGGTAAGCCATGATGGCTTACCCTTTTGCTTTCAGGATATCTGATTGATCTTGCCAGAGAGGTCTATTAGGCTCAATCGAGGCGAGAACGCGGATTGACGTTATGGCACTGACCGGGGATGGACGCCAAAAATACATAATAAGGAAACAGGATGAACAACACACATCTGTCTAAGAGCGTCGACGCCCTTAAACCCTCCGCTATAAGGGAATTACTCAAACATAGCAAAATGCCTGGCGTGATATCGCTGGGCGGCGGTATTCCCAGCCCGGAACTGTTTGATAATACAGGGCTGGAAATGGCCACGCGTAACATGATGGAAAACCAGTTTCTGGATGCGTTCCAGTACGGTCTGAGTGAAGGTTTTCCGCCTCTGCGGGAAGCGATCGCTCAGTTGTGTCAGAAACGAGGCATTCAGGCCGCGTCCGACGCCATTCTGGTGACCAATGGGTCCCAGCAGTCGCTGGATATTCTGGTGAGAACGCTGATCAATCCGGGCGACAAAGTGGTCGTCGAACGTCCGACCTATCTTGCCGCCTTGCAGGTGCTGCAACTGTCTCAGGCGGATATTCTGTCTGTTGGTACCGATAAAGACGGCATGATCGTAGACGATCTGGAAGTTTTGCTGCAGAACAACACGATCAAGTTTGTGTACATCGTGCCGACGTTCGGTAACCCCGGTGGCGTGGTTCTTAGTGATTCCCGTCGTCAGAAGTTGGTTCAACTGGCGAAACAGCATGACTTTGCCATCATCGAAGACGATCCCTACGGTGAAATCAATTTCACCGGCGAGACCTATAAAACGCTGTTCCAGCATGCCCGAGAGAGCGGATGCCCTGAGCAGGTGATTTATACCTCGACTTTTTCCAAGATTCTGGCTCCAGGCCTGCGTGTGGGTTGGGTGGTACTGCCGGAATGGATCAGACAAAAAGCGACCATCGTTAAACAGGCGACCGATCTGCATACCAGCGCGCATTCGCAGGCAATGGCCGCCAGCTATTTGACGTTAGGCCGTCTGGACGATCAAATTCAGCTCATTCGTCAGGCGTACCGTGAGAAGTGCTATTTGCTGGCGGACGCGATTCGCAGCGAACTGGGCGAGCATATCTCATTCCATATGCCGCAGGGTGGGATGTTCCTGTGGGGGACGTTCCGTGATGATTTTGATACCACGGCATGGCTTTCCCGCACACTGCAGGAAAAAGTGGTATTCGTGCCGGGAGAGTTCTTCTTCTGTGATAAGCCGGACAAACGGACGCTACGGATGTCTTTTGCGACGCCAACGGCGGATGAGCTTGAAGAAGCGGTACGGAGATTGAAAAAAGCGTTGCCCTGAGGTCGCTGTTGCCGGGTCTGACGCTGATGGCTGACCCGGCGCAACGCGGTATGTTTAAATACCGGATTCCAGAATACGAATATTCATCTCCAGCACATCGCCCTTAACGGCTTCGCTGTAGGCTTTCATATGCGGGGTTTGCAGGTGCGCTTCAAGATGCGCGATGCTTTCCCACTGCTCAATCATCACGATTGAATCAGGCGCCATGGTCTGAAAACTCACGTTTGCCGCATGATCTACCATCGGCGCGTAGCCGTGGCAGCCTTCTTCTTTCAGTACGGTTGGAACAATTTTCGCAAACTGATCGAGGACGGCCTGACGGTGATGTTGTCCCGGACGGGTGCGGATTTCAGCAATAACTGTAAGCATGGTTAACTCCTTCTAATTCCAGGTTACCAGTTAACCAAAAATCGCCTGCAGATGCTCGCGATATTCTGCAACAGAACGTGGTACATCCGGCATTTTAATGACGTCATTGGTAATAAAGGTCGGCAGCGCTTCCATTCCAAGGAATTGATTCGCCTTATGGAACGGCAGATAAACGCCATCAACGCCCACGCCGTGGAAAAACTGATCTTTATCGGTGAAGGCTTCCATCGGTGCGTTCCAGGTCAGAGAAAGCATGTATTTTTTCCCCTGAATCAGACCGCCGGAGCCGTATTTCTTCGAAGCATCTGAGCGGGTACGACCATCGCTGGCATACAGTGTGCCGTGGCCTTCGGTGAACACGTCATCAATGTATTTTTTCACGGTCCACGGCGCACCCATCCACCAGCCTGGCATTTGCCAGATAACCACGTCCGCCCAGACGAAGTTCTGCACTTCTTCTTTCACGTCGTAATCGCTGTCAGCGCGGACGATTTTGACGCTATGCCCGAGGTCGCGCAGAGTGCCGTCGGCGACTTCCGTCAGGGTGTCGTTCAATTGGCCGTTGGAGTGTGCGAATTTTTTCGCGCCGTTGATAATCAGGATGTTGCTCATTATTAATCCTCTGAAATGCGTTTGAGGCTAATTTTACGTCAACAGCCGGTAGGGTGAAATTAGCAAAATGTGCAAAGTCTTTTGCATCTGGCGCAATAATCGACGATTACCACTTCACTATCGCGATAAAACCCCCGTCTGGCGCATTGTCAAACGACACTGTCATTGTGTGTAAGGCGGCAATGCGACGGACAATCGACAGGCCCAGCCCGCTGCCGGTAACCTGCTGTCCGGGCGGACGATAAAAGCGTTCGCCAATGTGAGGCAGGACTTCTGCCGTGACGCCGAGGCCGTTGTCTCTGACCGTAAACTGCCGGGCGTCAAGCGTGACATCCACCTCGCTACCTTTGGGGCTGTAGCGGATGGCGTTATCCAGCAGATTGCGCACCAGCAAACTGAGCAGTAGCGGTTGCCCGGTGTGCGTCACATTATGAGCGTTGATCTGCAAACGCACATCAATCTGCGCCTGCTGAGCGGGTTGCCAGATGTCCATTACCGCAGACTGAAGCACTTCCTCAAGAGAGAGCGTGGCGACGTCCTGCAGGTTATCCAGCGAGTCGAGACGGGAAAGCGTCAGCAACTGGTCGACCAGACGCGTGGCACGATCGATGCCCGTATGGAGTTGCATCAGCGCTTTCTCGCGTGCCTGCGGATCATCATCAGAAAGCTGCGCCACCTCCGTCTGGACTTTTAGCGCCGTTAACGGACTACGCAGTTCGTGGGCGGCGTCTGAGGTAAAGCGCCGTTCGCGCACCATCATCTTATGGGTACGGGTAAAAAGCTGGTTGAGCGATTCGACCAGCGGGCGCACTTCACTCGGGACGCCGTGTGAGCTGAGCGGCTCGCTGGATTCCGGATCGCGCAGACGCAACGCCTGCGCCAGCTTTTTAAGCGGCATGAGCTCCCGATGCAGCAGCATAATCAACAGCAGCAGCATCAGCGGCAGGGCGATAAGCCAGGGAACCAGTTGCGCCGTCACAATCGCCAGCGCCATATCTTCACGGTATTCCCACTCCTGACCGACCACGATGCGGTACTTACCATCGGAGGAAGTCAGCCAGATAAAACGCCATTTATCGTCATCGCCATTTAACTTGCCGTCATCAAAGCCTTCCCGGCGGTAGCTATAGGGGATGTTCTGACCATTATCGCCGTCGTGCAGCACCATCTTACCGTCCGTGGTGTAGACGGCAAAGGTCAGCGCATCATCATCAACATGACCGTGCTTGAATTTCTTTGGCGTATGCGCCATCCGTTCGGTGGCGTGCAGTTCATTGATATCGAGCGTAACCAGGCGTTTGGCGAAGAGCATCAACTGGGTATCAAACAGTTCATCAACGTTATCCGTTGTTTTTTTCCAGGCGACAAAACTCGATGCCGCCCAGGTAATGGCTGACAGAATCAGAAAAATGAGGGTAAGCCTGACGCGCAGGCTGAGTCGCTGGGTCACGATGATACCTCGCCAAGCGTATAGCCGATGCCGTGAACGGTGCGAATGAAATTGCTGCCCAGCTTGCGTCGCAGATGGTGGACGTGCACTTCAACGGCATTGCTGGTGACCTCTTCGTCCCAGTTATACAGCTTCTCTTCAATGAGCTTGCGCGGCAGCACGCGACCTTTATTACGCATCAGTAATTCCAGAAGTGCGAACTCTTTTGGCTTGAGTATCAATGGCTCACCCGCCAGCGTCGCGACCCGATCGCCGGGACGTAAGCTCACCCGCCCGTGGCGTAATTCACTGCTGGCCTGACCGCTGGCGCGACGCATCAGAGCCTCCAGTCTGGCGGCGACTTCTATCAGTGCAAAGGGCTTACACAGATAATCATCGGCTCCGAGTCGAAGGCCTTCCACACGCTCGGCCAGCGCATCGCGCGCGGTGAGGATCAGCACCGGCTCGCGCTTTCCCTGTTCGCGCCAGTCGCGCAGAATATCGCGCCCGTCCATTCCCGGCAGCGTGAGATCGAGGATCACCGCGTCGTAAGGCGCGCTGTAGAGCGCTTCTTTTCCCTGACGACCTTCGGTAAACCAGTCGACGCTAAAGCCCATTTTACTCAGCCCGGTTTTAATGCCGTCACCAATCAACGCATCATCTTCAACCAGTAAAATTCGCATATTTTCATCCCTGCACCCGCTGTGATAAAGGCAAGTAAACCGCGATGTTGCACGTGATGTACAGCAAAAAAGAGACTTTTTTTGCCTTAAGAACTTGTTAAGGATTACCGTATTTAATGGATGTGAAATGACATCAAAGGGAGAAATGATCATGAAAAAACTGGCTGCAATTGTTGCCGTCATGGCGCTCTGCTCCGCACCGGTTCTGGCCGCGCAGCAGGGTGGTTTTTCTGGCCCGTCCGCGACGCAAACGCAGAGCGGCGGCTTCCAGGGGCCTAACGGTAGTAGCACGACGGTAGAAAGTGCGAAATCCTTGCGTGATGACACCTGGGTGACGCTGCGCGGCAACATCGTTGAACGTATTTCCGATGACCTCTATCTGTTTAAAGATGCGACAGGCACCATCAATGTCGATATCGACCACAAACGCTGGAATGGCGTGACGGTTACCCCGCAGGATACCGTTGAAATTCAGGGTGAAGTGGATAAAGACTGGAATTCCGTTGAAATTGACGTGAAGCAAATCAGTAAAGTCAGCAAATAATCCCTGTCAGGGCCGCGTTCGCGGCCCTTTTCTTTGTGACTCAACGCGTCAGATAAGGTAGTATCTGCGGCAATATTGCCTGAAAAGATACCGGGTATCAGGCGGGCTTACAGTTGAGGAATCACGATTAATGAGCGATATGGCAGAGCGCCTTGCGCTGCATGAATTCACGGAAAACGCCTATCTGAATTACTCCATGTACGTCATCATGGACAGGGCGTTGCCGTTTATTGGTGATGGTCTGAAACCCGTTCAGCGCCGCATCGTCTATGCGATGTCAGAGCTGGGGCTGAATGCCAGCGCCAAATTTAAAAAATCCGCCCGTACCGTCGGCGACGTGTTGGGTAAATATCACCCGCACGGAAACAGCGCCTGCTATGAGGCCATGGTGCTGATGGCGCAGCCGTTCTCTTACCGTTATCCGCTGGTTGATGGCCAGGGGAACTGGGGGGCGCCGGACGATCCGAAATCCTTCGCGGCGATGCGTTATACCGAATCCCGCCTGTCCAGATACGCCGAACTGCTGCTGAGTGAACTCGGCCAGGGAACCGCTGACTGGGTGCCAAACTTCGACGGAACAATGCAGGAGCCGAAAATGCTGCCTGCGCGTCTGCCGAACATCCTGCTTAACGGTACAACCGGTATCGCGGTCGGCATGGCGACCGATATTCCGCCGCACAACCTGCGTGAAGTGGCAAAAGCCGCGATCACCCTGATTGAGCAGCCGAAAACCACGCTGGACGAGGTGCTGGACATTGTCCACGGCCCGGACTACCCGACCGAAGCGGAAATCATTACCCCGCGCGCCGAGATTCGTAAAATTTATGAAAACGGGCGCGGCTCTGTGCGCATGCGCGCGGTGTGGAAGAAAGAAGACGGCGCGGTGGTAATTACCGCGCTGCCGCACCAGGTTTCCGGCGCGCGCGTGCTGGAGCAAATCGCCGCCCAGATGCGCAATAAAAAGCTGCCGATGGTAGACGATTTGCGCGATGAGTCAGACCACGAAAACCCGACCCGTCTGGTGGTGGTGCCGCGTTCCAATCGCGTGGACATGGAACAGGTGATGAACCACCTGTTTGCCACCACCGATCTGGAAAAGAGCTATCGCATTAACCTTAATATGATCGGTCTTGACGGGCGTCCGGCGGTGAAAAACCTGCTGGAGATCCTCACCGAATGGCTGGCGTTCCGTCGCGATACCGTGCGTCGTCGCCTGAACTATCGCCTCGAGAAAGTCCTCAAACGCCTGCATATCCTGGAAGGTTTGCTGGTGGCGTTTCTCAATATTGACGAAGTCATTGAGATCATCCGTACGGAAGATGAGCCGAAACCCGCGCTGATGTCGCGTTTTGGTATTACCGAAACGCAGGCCGAAGCGATCCTCGAACTGAAATTGCGTCATCTCGCCAAACTGGAAGAGATGAAGATTCGCGGTGAGCAGGATGAACTGGCGAAAGAACGCGATCAGCTACAGGCGATCCTCGCGTCTGAACGCAAAATGAATACCCTGCTGAAGAAAGAGCTGCAGGCCGATGCCGACGCCTATGGTGACGATCGTCGTTCACCGCTTCGCGAGCGCGAAGAAGCGAAAGCAATGAGCGAACACGACATGTTGCCGTCTGAGCCTGTGACGATCGTGTTGTCGCAGATGGGCTGGGTGCGTAGCGCCAAAGGTCATGACATCGACGCACAGGGACTGAACTACAAAGCGGGCGACAGCTTTAAATCCGCTGTGAAAGGGAAGAGCAACCAGCCAGTGGTGTTTATCGATACCACCGGACGTAGTTATGCCATTGATCCGATCACGCTGCCGTCGGCGCGCGGTCAGGGCGAACCGTTGACCGGCAAACTGACGCTGCCGCCAGGCGCGACCGTTGAGCACATGCTGATGGAAGGCGATGAGCAGAAACTGCTGATGGCATCCGATGCGGGTTACGGTTTTGTCTGTACGTTCAACGATCTGGTGGCGCGCAACCGTGCCGGTAAGACACTCATCACGCTGCCGGAAAACGCCCGCGTGATGCCGCCGGTGGTGATTGAAGATGAAACGGATATGCTGCTGGCGATAACGACGGCCGGACGTATGCTGATGTTCCCGGTCAGCGATCTGCCGCAGTTGTCGAAAGGCAAAGGGAATAAGATCATCAACATTCCGTCTGCGGATGCGGCGCGTGGTGACGATGCGCTGGCGCTACTGTATGTTCTGCCGCCGCAAAGTACGCTGACGATTCACGTCGGGAAACGCAAAATCAAGCTGCGCCCTGAGGAATTGCAGAAAGTGACCGGCGAGCGCGGCCGTCGCGGGACGTTGATGCGCGGTTTGCAACGCATCGATCGCATCGACATTGATTCGCCGCGTCGTGCCAGCAGTGGCGACAGCGAAGAGTAAAATGCTGTTAAACGCCTGAAGGCATAAGTAGGCCTGATAAGAGGCAACGCGCCGCCATCAGGCAACACTATCGTGCCGGATGGCGGCGTTAATACCTTATCCGGCCTGCGGTTGTAACGATACCGCCAGGCCGGATGACAGTAAAATTTCCCGTAAAACCGTTGTTTATTCGTGAGTCGCGATTAACAATACAGTTTTCCAGAGAGCCACATTAACAATACCCTAACCTGATAGCAGGTGACGTAGAATCCCGGGCTCTTAGGCCTTCAGAGGTTGTTATGCTATTTATTTTTCGACTTATTATTACCGTTATCTATTCCATTCTGGTTTGTGTTTTCGGTTCTCTTTACTGCCTGCTCAGCCCGCGTAACCCAAAACACGTCGCGACCTTCGGGCATATGTTTGGTCGCCTGGCGCCGCTGTTCGGCCTGAAGGTAGAGTGCCGTAAACCCGCGGATGCGGAAAGCTACGGCAACGCTATCTATATCGCTAACCATCAGAATAACTACGATATGGTGACCGCCGCGAATATCGTGCAGCCGCCCACCGTGACCGTCGGGAAGAAGAGCCTGTTGTGGATCCCGTTTTTTGGTCAGCTTTACTGGCTGACAGGGAACCTGCTGATCGACCGTAATAACCGCGCAAAAGCGCACGGCACGATTGCTGAAGTGGTGAATCATTTTAAAAAGCGTCGTATCTCCATCTGGATGTTTCCGGAAGGCACCCGCAGCCGGGGTCGTGGCCTGCTGCCGTTTAAAACCGGGGCGTTTCATGCCGCGATTGCGGCTGGCGTCCCGATTATTCCGGTGTGCGTTTCCAATACCTCGAATAAAATTAATCTGAATCGCCTGAAGAATGGTCTGGTGATTGTGGAGATGCTGCCGCCGGTGGATATCAGTCAGTATGGCAAAGATCAGGTTCGTGAACTGGCCGCGCACTGCCGCTCGTTGATGGAACAAAAGATCGCTGAACTGGATAAAGAAGTCGCCGAGCGCGAAGCCGCCGGAAAAGTGTGATTCAGCGATAAATGCTTACTCATTCGTGCTGCAAGCCAACGCGCATGCAGCCTGGAGTATGACGAGTTTTTGCAGGAAACGAGTTCCTGCCCGTAATTTAGCCAGTTTTACATGGAGCTTATATGTCACTCAGTCGGCGTCAGTTCATTCAGGCATCGGGGATCGCGCTGTGCGCAGGTGCCGTTCCGCTGAGGGCCCATGCTGCCGGTCAGCAACAGCCGCTGCCCGTTCCGCCGCTACTGGAGTCCCGCCGGGGCCAGCCGCTGTTTATGACGCTGCAGCGTTCGCACTGGTCCTTTACCCAGGGCACGCGAGCGCCGGTCTGGGGGATTAACGGGCGTTATCTCGGGCCGACGATCCGCGTCTGGAAAGGGGATGACGTTAAGCTGATCTACAGTAACCGTCTGGCAGAAAACGTCTCGATGACTATCGCCGGTCTTCAGGTGCCGGGTCCGCTGATGGGCGGTCCGGCGCGCATGATGTCGCCAAACGCGGACTGGGCGCCGGTACTGCCCATCCGTCAGAATGCCGCCACGCTGTGGTACCACGCCAATACGCCGAACCGTACCGCGCAGCAGGTTTATAATGGCCTGGCCGGGATGTGGCTGGTTGAAGATGAGGTCAGTAAATCGCTGCCGATCCCCAACCATTACGGTGTCGATGACTTCCCGATTATTATTCAGGACAAGCGGCTGGATAACTTCGGCACGCCGGAATACAGCGAGCCTGGCAGCGGCGGTTTTGTCGGCGATACGCTGTTGGTCAACGGCGTCCAAAGCCCTTACGTGGAAGTGTCCCGTGGCTGGGTGCGTCTGCGTTTGCTGAATGCCTCTAACTCCCGTCGTTATCAGTTGCAGATGAGCGACGGTCGCGCGCTGCATGTTATCTCCGGCGACCAGGGCTTTTTGCCGGCACCGGTGTCGGTAAAACAGTTGTCGCTGGCACCCGGCGAGCGCCGCGAAATTCTGGTTGATATGACCAATGGCGATGAAGTGTCGATTACCTGCGGTGAGGCAGCGAGCATTGTCGACCGGATCCGGGGGTTCTTTGAACCGTCGAGCATTCTGGTGTCCACGCTGGTGTTAACGCTGCGCCCAACCGGTCTGTTGCCACTGGTGACCGACAGCCTGCCGATGCGTCTGCTGCCGACCGAGATCATGAGCGGTACGCCAATTCGCAGTCGCGACATCAGTCTGGGCGACGATCCAGGCATCAACGGCCAGTTATGGGACGTCAACCGCATTGATATCACTGCGCAGCAGGGTTCCTGGGAGCGCTGGACGGTGCGGGCCGATATGCCGCAGTCATTCCATATTGAAGGGGTGTCGTTCCTCGTGCGTAACGTCAACGGCGCGATGCCATTCCCGGAAGATCGTGGCTGGAAAGATACCGTCTGGGTGGATGGGCAGGTAGAGCTGCTGGTTTACTACGGACAGCCGTCCTGGGCGCATTTCCCGTTTTACTTCCACAGCCAGACGCTGGAAATGGCGGACCGTGGTTCAATCGGTCAGATTCTGGTGAATCCGGCGGCGTAATCCTCCTCTCTCTCGCGACGATGCGAGAGAGATTATCCTTCGATTTCTCATTCGTTCCGGCATATAATCGCCGGCCTTTGATTATTTTTTTACCATTTTTGGAAGCACTATGAGCGCAATATCCCTGATCCAGCCAGACAGAGATCTCTTCTCCTGGCCTCAGTACTGGGCGGCCTGTTTTGGTCCCGCTCCTTTTTTGCCGATGTCACGCGACGAAATGGATCAACTTGGCTGGGATAGCTGCGACATTATTCTGGTAACCGGCGACGCCTATGTCGATCACCCGAGTTTTGGTATGGCGATTTGTGGTCGAATGCTGGAAGCACAGGGCTTCCGTGTCGGCATCATTGCGCAGCCGGACTGGAACAGCAAAGACGACTTTATGCGTCTGGGCAAACCGAACCTGTTCTTTGGCGTAACCGCTGGCAACATGGACTCGATGATCAACCGCTACACTGCCGATCGCCGCCTGCGCCATGACGATGCCTACACGCCGGATAACGTCGCGGGCAAGCGCCCGGACCGCGCCACGCTGGTCTATACCCAGCGCTGTAAAGAGGCGTGGAAAGATGTGCCGGTGATCCTCGGTGGTATTGAAGCGAGCCTGCGTCGTACCGCGCATTACGATTACTGGTCTGATACTGTGCGCCGTTCCGTGCTGGTGGATTCTAAAGCCGATATGCTGATGTTTGGCAACGGCGAGCGTCCGCTGGTGGAAGTGGCGCACCGACTGGCGATGGGTGAAACCATCGATCAGATCCGCGATGTGCGTAACACGGCGATTATGGTGAAAGAAGCGCTGCCTGGCTGGAGCGGTGTCGATTCCACGCGTCTGGATACGCCGGGGAAAATCGATCCGATCCCGCATCCGTATGGTGAAGATTTGCCGTGCGCCGACAACAAACCGGTTTCCCCGAAAAAGCAGGAAGCGAAAGCCATTACCGTGCAGCCCGCGCGTCCGAAACCGTGGGAAAAAACCTACGTTCTGCTGCCGTCCTTTGAAAAAGTGAAGGGCGACAAAGTGCTGTATGCGCACGCTTCGCGGATCCTGCACCATGAAACCAACCCAGGCTGTGCGCGTGCGCTGATGCAAAAGCATGGCGATCGCTACATCTGGATCAACCCGCCAGCGATCCCACTCTCTACTGAAGAGATGGACAGCGTTTTTGCCCTGCCATATAAGCGCGTGCCACACCCGGCATACGGCAACAGCCGCATCCCGGCCTACGAGATGATCCGTTTCTCGATCAACATCATGCGCGGCTGTTTCGGTGGTTGCTCGTTCTGTTCGATCACCGAACACGAAGGACGCATTATTCAGAGCCGTTCTGAAGATTCAATCATCAATGAGATTGAAGCGATCCGCGATACCGTGCCGGGTTTTACCGGCGTGATCTCCGATCTCGGCGGACCGACGGCCAACATGTATATGCTGCGCTGTAAGTCACCGCGCGCAGAACAGACCTGTCGTCGTCTGTCGTGTGTTTATCCGGATATCTGTCCGCATATGGATACCAACCACGAGCCGACGATTAACCTCTATCGCCGCGCGCGCGATCTGAAAGGCATCAAGAAGATCCTGATCGCCTCCGGCGTGCGTTACGACATCGCAGTGGAAGATCCGCGCTATATCAAAGAGCTGGCGAGCCACCACGTCGGCGGTTATCTGAAGATTGCGCCGGAACATACCGAAGAAGGGCCGTTGTCGAAGATGATGAAGCCGGGTATGGGCAGCTATGACCGCTTCAAACAACTGTTCGATCTCTACTCGAAGCAGGCCGGGAAAGAGCAGTATCTGATCCCGTACTTCATCTCCGCGCATCCGGGAACGCGTGACGAGGATATGGTGAATCTGGCGCTGTGGTTGAAGAAACATCGCTTCCGTCTCGATCAGGTGCAGAACTTCTATCCGTCGCCGCTGGCCAACTCGACCACCATGTATTACACCGGCAAAAACCCGCTGGGTAAGATTGGCTATAAGAGTGAAGATGTGGTGGTGCCGAAGGGAGATAAGCAGCGTCGTCTGCATAAAGCGCTGCTGCGTTACCACGATCCGGCTAACTGGCCGATGATCCGTCAGGCGCTGGAAGAGATGGGGAAAAAGCATCTGATTGGCGGACGCCGTGAGTGCCTGGTACCGGCGCCAACGCTGGAAGAGATGCGCGAAGCGCGCCGTCAGAACCGTAACACCCGTCCGGCGCTGACCAAACACACGCCGGTGGCGCATCAGCGTCAGACGCCAGCCGCCAATAAAAAGCGTACCAAAGTCGCCGGGCGATAATGGGGTTGCCCGGTGGTAAACACCGGGCTTATTAAAAGAGAAGGGAATTAGCCGCCGAACTGATCCGGATCGGGCCCCAGGCGCTTGCCCTGATCGAGCTTCGCAATCTCACCAAGTTCGTCTTTGTCGAGTCGGAAATCCCAGACGTCGAAGTTCTCGGCGATACGCGATGGCGTGACGGATTTCGGGATCACGACCAGACCGTTATCCAGATGCCAGCGAATGACAATCTGCGCCGGTGTTTTACCGTATTTATCCGCCAGATCACGAATGATTTTTTGATCGAAAACGCCTTCGCCGCCCTGTGCCAGCGGACTCCAGGATTCCGTCTGGATTTTGTGCGTCGCATTCCACGCGTGTAGCTGGCGCTGTTGCATCAGCGGATGCAGTTCGATCTGGTTAATCACCGGCGTAACGCCCGTTTCGTCAATCAGGCGCTGGAGGTGGTTGACCTGGAAATTACACACACCGATGCTCTTAATCAGCCCCTCTTTTTGCAGATCGATCATGCCTTGCCAGGCGGAAACATAGTGATCGATTGCCGGAACCGGCCAGTGCATCAGATACAGGTCGAGATAATCTAACTGGAGTTTTTCCAGACTCTCCATCAACGCGTCGCGGGGGCGTTTCTGATCGTCATTCCATAGCTTGGTGGTGATGAACAACTCATCGCGGGGGAGACCTGCGCTGGCTAACGCTTTGCCGACGCCGTCTTCATTTTTGTAGGCGGCGGCGGTATCTATGGACCGATAGCCGACTTCCAGTGCTTTATGAATGGCGGAGACGACCTCGTCGTTACCGGCTTTCCATACGCCTAACCCCAGTTGGGGCATTACATTGCCATCCTGAAGCTTAATTACGGTTTGGTTTGCCATTTTTCCTCCTTCATGTGCTCATCACCGGAGGGGGACTCCGGTGATGTAAGGTGACTTAAGTCTGGACGAAATGCCCAAAAACGAAAGTCAGAGGTGAAAAAAGCTTAGCGCGCTGCCTCGTAAATGCGGCGGCTGACATCCAGGGTAATGTCTTTATGCTCACCCAGTTGCGTCATGCCGTGCTCTTCCAGTTTCGCCAGCAGAGCCGGGATTGAACTGCCGTCAAGGCCATAGCCAGACAGGCGAGTCGGGACGCCCAGTTGCTCGAAGAAATTACGGGTGGCTGCAATCGCGGCATCAATACGCTCATCTTCAGAACCGTCGGTGATGTTCCACACGCGCTCTGCATATTGCAGCAGTTTTTCGCGTTTGGTATCGCGTTTTTCATTCCACAGTGCGGGCAGAACGACCGCCAGCGTCTGAGCGTGATCCAGACCGTGCATCGCTGTTAGTTCATGGCCCAACATATGAGTTGCCCAGTCCTGCGGCACGCCTGCGCCAATCAGACCGTTCAGCGCCTGGGTGGCTGCCCACATAACGTTCGCACGTACATCGTAGTTTTCCGGGTCTTTTAGCGCTTTCGGGCCATCTTCCACCAGCGTCAGCAGAATGCCCTCCGCGAAGCGATCCTGAATTTTGGCATCAACCGGATATGTGACGTACTGTTCAACGGTATGCACAAACGCATCAACCACACCGTTCGCCACCTGACGTGGCGGAAGGGTGTAGGTATAAACCGGATCCAGTACCGCAAAGACCGGCTGCACATGGGCAGAATGGAAGGCCTGTTTGTCGCCGGTGGTTTTACGCGAGATAACCGCGCCTTTGTTGGATTCAGAACCGGTCGCCGGCAGCGTCAGCACAGAACCCATCGGGATTGCGCTTTTGATATCGCTACCGCTGGTTTGCAGGATATGCCACGGGTCAACGCCATCCGCATAGTGGGCGGCAGCAGCGATGAATTTGGTGCCATCAAGAACAGAACCCCCGCCGACGGCCAGCAGGAAGGTAATGTTCTCTTCACGGGCGATGTTGACTGCGTTCATCAGCGTTTCATACGACGGGTTAGGCTCAATGCCGCCAAATTCGCGCACGTCCAGGCCTTTCAGCGCCTCCTGGACCTGCGCCAGTACGCCCGTCTTTTTCACGCTGCCGCCGCCGTAGGTGATCAGCACGCGTGCGTCTTGTGGGATTTGTGCGCGCAGTTCAGCGATTGCGCCTTTACCAAACAGAATGCGGGTCGGGGTATGCAGATTAAAGTTATTCATTGCTCGTTCCCTTATGTGGGTAAAAAAAGAGGGCAGGAGGGTCTGCCGGATGGAGAACATTGTGGTCGTGCGCGGCTATCCTCTCAATGCTCATTTCTGCCAATGTCTTGCCCATTTCTCCAGGGCGCTGGAGAAAAGCGATAAATTTGCGCACAATCAAGGCGTCGTCATCCGTTGAGAAAATAACCCGTTATGAACCGCGAAGAGATCTGTTTACTGCTGACAGATAAAGTTAAGCAGTTGAAAAACAATGAACATAAGCTCAATGAGCTGCTGCCGGACATCCGTCTGCTGTACGGTACTGAACCGGGTTTACGGACACCCGTGATGTACGACCCCGGCATCATATTTCTCTTTTCCGGTCATAAAATCGGTTACATCAATGAGCGGGTTTTCCGTTATGACGCCAATGAATACCTGCTGCTGACCGTACCTTTACCCTTCGAATGTGAAACCTATGCGACTCCGGACGTACCGCTCGCCGGATTTCGCATCAATGTCGATATCCTGCAATTGCAGGAACTGCTGATGGACATTGGCGAAGACGAACACTTTCAGCCGTCGATGGCGGCAAGTGGGATCAACTCCGCCACGCTCTCAGAAGAGATCCTCTGCGCGGCGGAACGTCTGCTCGACGTCATGGAGCGACCGCTGGACGCACGGATCCTCGGTAAACAGATTATCCGTGAAATCCTCTATCACGTTCTGACCGGGCCACGCGGCGGCGCGCTGCTGGCGCTGGTGAGTCGCCAGACCCATTTCAGCCTGATTAGCCGTGTGCTCAAACGCATTGAAAATAAGTACACCGAAAACCTCAACGTCGAGCAACTGGCGGCCGAAGCCAATATGAGCGTTTCTGCGTTCCATCATAATTTTAAGTCAGTGACCAGCACATCGCCGTTGCAGTATCTGAAAACCTATCGGTTACATAAAGCGCGGATGATGATAATTCACGACGGCATGAAGGCCAGCGCGGCGGCAATGCGGGTGGGTTATGAAAGCGCGTCGCAGTTTAGTCGTGAATTTAAGCGCTATTTCGGGGTGACGCCGGGGGAAGATGCGGCGCGGATCCGCACTATGCAGGGGAGTTAACGTTATTGTGAGTCAGCCGGATGAACGACGTGTCATCCGGCTGGATTCAGGTCAGGCGCTGCAGTATTTCTTCTTAATCACTACCACCACCGTGCCGATCAACCCCGCCGCCAGCAGAAAAATGGGCAGGATCATCAGGAAGGTCATGACCTGATCTTCATGGCGCTTCACAAACGGGATCATGCTAAGTGCGTAGCCAAAGCTGGTGACCACGCCGACCCACAGCAGCCCGCTCAGCCAGTTGAAAAACTGGAAGCGACGGTTAGAGAGCCCGGAAATCCCCGCCATGGTTGGCAGTAGTGTGCGCACGAACGCCAGAAAACGGCCTGCCAACAGCGCCAGCAGACCGTGACGGTCAAACATGCAGGTCGCGCGCTGGTGGTATTTCGCCGGAAGTTGCGCCAGCCAGCCTTTTACCGTTCGCGTATTGCCCAGCCAGCGTCCCTGAATGTAACTGAGCCAACAGCCGAGGCTGGCCGCTGTCGTCAGGATCAGCAGGGTAGGAACAAAGCTCATGACGCCTTGCGCGACCAATGCGCCTGCTAAGAGCAGCAGACTATCGCCGGGCAAAAATGAGGCCGGTAACAGGCCATTCTCTAAAAACAGCGTGGCAAACATCACAAAGTAGACGACGCTAACAACATGTGGGTCCGCCAGCGCGGCAAAATCATGTTGCCAGAGCGCAGCGATAATATCTTGAATGACAGCCATGGACTTTCCTGTGGAACAGCGTTTACGCCTTAATAATCCTATTGTACTCCTGAACGGACCCGGATGACTTGATCCCGGGCGCAACAAATGCAGACAATTTCGTTCGACGTGTCTGCATAGATGTCCATTGGCGTCAATTTTACACGAGGCGGGAAAATCCGGCGGCTAAATCTGCAATCAGATCGTCAACATTCTCTAAACCAATGTGGAGACGAATCAGTGTGCCGCTGAAATCCACACCCCCTTCCGGGCGAATTTCTGCAATCTGTTCAGGCTGATTGGCCAGAATCAGCGACTCAAAACCGCCCCATGAATAGGCCATGCTGAAGAGGCTGAAGTGATCCAGATAAGCGGACAGCTCGTCATTATTGAGCTTTTTATTCAGCACAAACGAGAACAAGCCGCTGCTCCCCGTAAAGTCACGTTTCCAGAATTCGTGTCCTTTACTGCCTGGTAACGCCGGATGATTGACCCGCGCGACCTGCGGATGGGCTGCCAGCCATTCGGCAATTTTCAGACTGCTTTCATGATGCTGGCGCAGACGCACGCCCAGGGTGCGCATCCCGCGGCTGGTCATATAGGCCGTATCGGCATCGACCATTTGTCCCATCAAATAGGCATTCTCGCGCAGTTGATCCCAACAGCGGGCGTTCGAAACGGCGGTGCCGACCATGGCATCCGAGTGACCAATCAGGTACTTGGTCCCGGCCTGAATCGAAATATCAACGCCGAAGTCGAGGGCTTTAAACAATATGCCCGCCGCCCAGGTGTTATCGATCATAATGATGGCGTCCGGCACAACGCGTCTGACAGCGGCGACAATTGCCGGGACGTCGTGGACTTCCATGGTCACGGAACCCGGAGACTCGAGGAAAACGACTTTGGTGTTGGGCTGAAGATGCTTAACTATGTCAGCGCCAATCAGCGGATCGAACCAGCCAGTGGTCACACCCAGTTTGCCGAGGATTTTGGTGCAGAAATCCTGGCTCGGCTCATAGGCCGTATTGGTCATCAGCACGTGATCGCCCTGTTCGACAAAAGCCAGAATCGTATTGGCGACGGCCGCCGCGCCGCAGGGGAAGAGCGCACAGCCGGCGCCGCCTTCGAGTTCACACATCGCTTCCTGCAGCGAGAAATGGGTTAATGTGCCGCGGCGCCCGTAAAAAAGTTCGCCGTTGGCGCGGTTGCGGGTGGCGTGCTTTTTGGCTTCGACCGTTTCAAAAACCAGCGAAGAAGCGCGCTGAATCACACTATTCACTGAGCCCAGCGTGTATTTTTTACTGCGCCCTGCGCCGACCAGTCGGGTGTCCAGTTGTTTATCTGCCATGTTGGGTTTCCTGTTTTTATACGTCTGGACGTCTAAACTATCACGAATGGAAAAATGCGCATCCCCAGGAACGGGATAAAGCACAATATTTTATCAAAATCGCCTCCCGTGACGTTTTACTGCGTAAGCGCAAGGAAAAGAAACCAAAGGTGCGGCACTATGTAAATAGTAATGAGAACGACTATCAATTCGACGTCGTTTTGATATTATTACGCTCAGAATTTGTGATTTGCGTCCTGGAGATACAGAGTGGGTAATAATTTGATGCAGACGGATCTTTCCGTCTGGGGTATGTATCAGCACGCCGATATCGTGGTTAAGTGCGTGATGATTGGTCTGATTCTGGCGTCAGTGGTCACCTGGGCTATCTTCTTCAGTAAGAGCGTTGAGTTCTTCTCCCTGAAGCGTCGGCTTAAACGCGAACAGCAGCTGTTGGCGGACGCCCGCTCTCTGGATCAGGCAAGCGATATCGCAGCAAACTTTGGCGCCAAAAGCTTAAGCACCCAATTGCTCAATGAAGCGCAGAACGAACTGGAACTGTCTCAGGGCAGTGAAGACAACGAAGGCATTAAAGAGCGTACCGGTTTTCGTCTGGAGCGTCGCGTTGCGGCAGCGGGACGTCAGATGGGGCGCGGAAATGGCTACCTGGCGACCATCGGGGCGATTTCGCCATTTGTCGGTCTCTTCGGTACGGTCTGGGGTATCATGAACAGTTTCATCGGGATTGCACAAACGCAGACCACTAACCTCGCCGTCGTCGCCCCCGGTATTGCAGAAGCACTGCTGGCGACAGCCATCGGTCTGGTTGCGGCCATTCCTGCGGTGGTTATCTATAACATCTTTGCCCGTCAGATTGGCGGTCTTAAAGCGATGCTGGGCGATGTAGCGGCACAGGTGCTGTTACTGCAAAGCCGCGACCTGGATCTGGATGCAAGCGCATCTGCCCGTCCGGTGCGTACCGCGCAGAAATTACGTGTAGGGTAATGTTTCATGGCAATGCGTCTTAATGAAAATCTGGACGATAACGGTGAAATGCATGAAATCAACGTGACGCCGTTTATCGACGTTATGCTGGTACTGCTGATCATCTTTATGGTGGCTGCGCCGCTGGCGACAGTGGATGTGAAGGTCAATCTGCCCGCGTCCTCCAGTACGCCGCAACCGCGTCCGGAAAAACCGGTTTATCTGTCGGTCAAAGCGGACAACAGCATGTTCATTGGTAACGATCCGGTGACGGACGAGACCATGGTGGCAGAACTGAACGCGCTGACCGAAGGGAAGAAAGACACCACGATCTTCTTCCGTGCGGATAAAACCGTCGACTATGAAACCCTGATGAAGGTGATGGACACGTTGCATCAGGCTGGTTATCTGAAGATCGGTCTGGTCGGCGAAGAAGTCGCGAAAGCGAAATAATCGTTGTCGCCATGGGCACAATGAAAGAAAGGCCGGGTACGGCGTTATCGCTACCCGGCTTTTTTATTGCCCATCGCGCCGGGTTTGCACCTGACGTTCATTGAGCGCAACGGTAGTGATGGTAATCGTGCGGGTGTTTCCTTCGGCCAGTTTGCGCGTCAGTCGCAGCGTGGCGGTCTCACGAGCCAGCAAATGCTGCCAGGTGCTCTCCAGTCGCGCCATGATTTTGTCACCCAGCGCCGGGTTCTGTTTGATAATGGCGTTGATCGCCGCGCCATAAATCTCTTCCTTCACCTGAAGCGCGTATATTTCCCGCCGGTTTTGCCATTTCAGACGAACCAGCGCCGCAGGAATAGAAGTCACTTCTTGCGCCACGCTTTCGAGGACCGCATTTTTATTGGCGATGAGTGCGGCAAGATTCTGCTTTAAGATAAATTGATCGCTTTTATTCTCATCTAAAGCCAAATAGACATTGTTATCTTCAACATCTTTAATCATTGTTCGTCGTCCAGAGAATAGAAAAGGGGTGAGTCTTTCTCCCGGGTAATTAAGTTAAGCCAAATTTCGTTGCCGTTTTCATTTATATGCGTGGTCATTTCAGTGATTATTTTACTTAAGGTCTGGGCATCGATATCGCCTTCAGCCTGTAACGCATTAATAACCCGAGCGAAAGTCTCAATTTTCGCTACCCGCTCAAGACGTTCTTTAAAATGACGGTCACGTTCTTCGAGTAGGATATTTTTAGATTGCCCGGTGGCGGTTGTGCTAATTAAGATATCGGCCTCATAATCACTGAGGGTTGTTTTTCCCTGAGTAAAATTATCATTATTTTCTACTGTTTCTTCCGTCTGACCTGACGCTGACAGATGAAAACGCGGTGGGACAAGGTGCTCAGGCAGCATGTCACAATATCCTTTAATATCAAATGTATAGTTATTTTTATTTGGCAGGTCGCGTTGACAATAACATGGGGTAATTTTAGAATCAAAAAAAATGGAGTCATTCTATGAACAGTATTTTTTATTCTGTCATTACCTTGCTATTGTTGACCGGCGGCGTGCTTTTATTAATGCGCGAGTTTAATAAACCGCGCAACGCTGAAGAACTGCCCTCTGAGACTCAATCAATACCGCTGACTAAAGAAGAGGGGGAGGACCATTTCTCCGCGCTGATGAATGCTATTACACCGGTATGGTACTGGCGCGTCAATCACGAATATATTGATTTCCTTCACGCAACAATAAAACGCATGACGATGGCGCAATTGAATGACACGCCAGGACTGTTTGACGCCCAGCGACGCTGCAGCGATCTCAATTCAGCGGTGTATAAATACTACGACACGATAAAAAAACGCTGTCTCAACGGCGAAAAAGTTCCCCATTCCGATCTCGATGTGCTGAACTTACGCCAGTGCTTCCGGGAGTTTAGCGTCGAGGCGTATCCATCGCTGGTGGCGCTGGTGTGGCCCGAGTATCAGCGCCCGTGGATCAATCCCGACGAAGTTTAAGGAGGATGTTGATCTGATGTTGCGCAATTGGGATATACTGTCGCCCGGTTTTTGCAACATCACAGGAATTTATGGAACGCTTTCTCGAAAACGTTATGTATGCGTCTCGCTGGCTGCTGGCCCCGGTCTACTTTGGTTTGTCGCTGGCGTTGGTTGCGCTGGCGCTAAAATTCTTTCAGGAAATTTTTCATGTTCTGCCCAATGTCTTTTCGATGGCAGAAGCTGACCTGATTCTGGTGCTGCTGTCCCTGGTGGATATGACGCTGGTCGGGGGACTGCTGGTAATGGTGATGTTTTCCGGCTATGAGAATTTCGTCTCGCAACTCGATATCGCTGAGGGACGGGAAAAACTGAACTGGCTGGGGAAGATGGATGCGACCTCACTGAAAAACAAAGTTGCGGCCTCGATTGTTGCTATCTCTTCCATTCATCTGTTGCGTGTATTTATGGATGCGAAAAACGTGCCGGATAACAAGCTGATGTGGTACGTCATTATCCATCTCACTTTCGTCTTGTCGGCGTTTTTGATGGGCTGCCTCGACCGGTTAAACCGCCATAAGCACTGACAGCACAGGCCGGGCAGCCCTTAACGCTACCCGGCGCTGAACGTTACTTATCGGACGATGCCTGCCAGAGGTTCAGTTGGCCGTCAGCGACATGCTTATCAATCTGCGTCAATTCTTCTGTGGTGAACGACAAATTTTTCAACGCCTGAACGTTTTCTTCCAGTTGCTCCGGGCGGCTTGCGCCAATCAGCACGGAAGTGACGCGATCGTCTTTCAGCAGCCAGCTAAGCGCCATTTGCGCCATTGACTGACCGCGCTGTTGCGCCATCTTATTAAGCAGACGCAGACTGCTGAGGTTAGCTTCCGTCAGCATATTCTCAGTCAGACCGCGCACTTTCTTCCCTTCGCGCTGCATACGTGAACCGTCCGGAATGCCGTTCAAATACTTCCCGGTGAGCAATCCCTGCGCCAGTGGCGTAAAGGCGATGCAGCCCACGCCATTGGCTTTCAGCGTATCCAGCAAACCGCTTTTATCCACCCAGCGGTTCAGCAGGTTATAAGAGGGCTGATGGATCAGCAGCGGGATCTTCCATTCGCGCAAAAGCTCAGCCATTTTTTGTGTCCGCTCCGGCGAGTATGACGAAATACCAACATACAGCGCTTTCCCACTTTGCACAGCGTGTGCCAGCGCAGACGCCGTCTCTTCCATCGGCGTGTTTTCGTCCACGCGATGAGAATAGAAAATATCGACGTAATCCAGGCCCATCCGTTTCAGGCTCTGATCGAGACTGGCGAGCAGGTATTTACGCGAGCCGCCGGAACCATAAGGACCTGGCCACATGTCGTAACCGGCTTTGGTCGAAATAATCAGTTCATCACGATACTGGGCAAAGTCTTCGCGCAGCAGACGCCCGAAATTTTCTTCGGCGCTGCCCGGAGGCGGCCCATAGTTATTGGCTAAATCAAAGTGAGTAATGCCTAAATCAAAGGCTTTTCGCAACAGTGCGCGCTGCGAGTCGAGGGCTTGTACGTGACCGAAGTTGTGCCACAGACCGAGCGATAGCGCAGGCAGTTGGAGGCCGCTGTTACCGCAGTAGCGGTACTGCATATTCTCATAGCGGTCAGGGGAGGCGTTCCAGGACATGATGTCTCCTTTCTTGTGATGAATTTTCGAAACAGCGTTTTCATTCTATGCTTATAGAATCACAAATCCCGGAGATATGCGATGACGCGTCTGACAGCCAAAGATTTTCCGCAAGAATTACTCGATTATTATGACTACTACGCCCACGGGAAAATCTCAAAACGGGAGTTCCTCAATCTTGCGGCAAAGTACGCCGTTGGCGGGGTGACGGCGCTGGCGCTCTTCAATATGCTCAAGCCCAACTACGCGCTGGCGGAACAGGTGAAATTTACCGATCCCGATATATTGCCTGAATATATTCATTATCCGTCACCAAACGGTCATGGCAGCGTGCGCGGGTATCTGGTGAAACCGGTCAACACAACGGGCAAGGTCTCCGCCGTGGTGGTGGTGCATGAGAACCGGGGGCTGAATCCTTATATTGAAGATGTTGCAAGGCGGGTAGCAAAAGCGGGCTACATTGCGCTGGCGCCCGACGGTTTAAGCTCGGTAGGTGGCTATCCAGGAAACGATGAAGAAGGGAAGGTCTTGCAGCAGAAAGTGGATCCGACAAAGCTGATGAATGACTTTTTCGCTGCCGTCGAGTTTATGAAGCAACACCCGGACGCCAGCGGGAAAGTGGGGATCACCGGATTTTGTTACGGCGGTGGCGTCTCAAATGCCGCTGCCGTGGCCTATCCTGAACTGGCGTGTGCGGTGCCGTTTTATGGTCGCCAGCCTGCCGCTGCGGATGTGCCGAAGATAAAAGCGCCGATCCTGCTGCACTACGCGGCGCTGGATAAAAATATCAATGAAGGCTGGCCCGCCTATGAAGCCGCGCTGAAGGCCAACAATAAGGTCTATGAAGCCTGGATCTATCCCGGTGTAAACCACGGATTTCATAATGATTCCACACCGCGATATGACGAGGCTGCCGCCGAATTAGCATGGAAACGAACGTTGGGATGGTTTGATAAATATTTATGATAAAAAAAAGGAAAATAAACGATTGATTAATACTGCTGGCATTTTTCATTATCTTTTATATGTATACAGCGACCAAGGATATTGTTTGCGAGAGTAAAAAAACTAAAAGTAAGTATATATTCTTCACTCTTTGCCGATAACGAAGGTGAGTCTCGCCAGATGGCGAATCCCTTTAATATGGCAAGGATATATCTATGCGACTTTTGCAAAACTTCACCATTCGTCTTGTCATGCTGACAATACTGGGCGTCTTTTGTCTTCTCTGGTCAGGAGTGGGATTATATAGCGTTCACGCGCTGTCAAAAGTGTCAGAAGGCAACGAAGTCGATCGCCATCTTGTTCGCCAGATGACGGTGCTCAGCCAGGGCAACGATCAATATTTCCGCTTTGTTACCCGCCTCAGTCGTGCGATGGAGTTGAAAGCCAGTGGCGGCACGCCGGATTTCGCTCCCGTGCAGCAGGCGCTGGATAACATGAGCAAAAAGTTGCAGGAAATGAAAACGCTCTCGCCAGGGCCGATGGATCCTGAGGTTGCCGCTGCGGTGCTGGCGAGCTGGCAGGATCTGCTCGATAAAGGCGTCACGCCGCAAATGCAACTGGCGCAGCAGGGCACGCAGAGTGCATGGAGTGAGCAGGCGAATAATGTGACGCCTGCGTTGAGCCGGGCGTTTGGTGCCAGTGCAGAACGCTTTAATAAGGCCGCAGGTGTGATGCTCGATCAAACCCGCGTCATGGTAGATGGCAAAACGTCGATCATCCGTACCCTAATCATTGGCGCGGTGATCCTGGGCATTGCAATTCTCTTCTTCACCGATCGCTATCTGGTGACCATGCTGGTGAAACCGCTGGCGCGGATCCGCCAACAGTTTCGCCAGATTGCTCAGGGCGATCTCAGTCAGCCGATTGACGATATTGGCCGCAACTGCGTCGGCCAATTAGTGCCTTTATTACGGGCGATGCAGGACAGTCTGCGCGACGCCGTGAATACTATCCGTTCTGGCAGCGATAATATCTGGCGCGGCGCCACTGAAATCTCCAGCGGCAACAACGATCTTTCATCGCGAACGGAAGAGCAGGCTGCGGCGCTGGAAGAGACGGCTGCCAGCATGGAGCAGCTCACCGCAACGGTGAAACTGAATGCGGATAACGCCCGTCAGGCAAGTCTTCTGGCTGATGCGGCATCACGCACGGCAGGAAAAGGCGGTTCACTGGTGTCCGAAGTGGTCGAGACCATGGACGGAATTTCCGCCAGCTCGAAGCAGATTGCGGAAATTACGACCGTCATCAATAGCATTGCCTTCCAGACCAACATTCTTGCATTGAACGCTGCGGTCGAAGCGGCGCGTGCGGGTGAGCAAGGGCGTGGATTTGCCGTCGTCGCAGGTGAAGTGCGTAATCTGGCAAGCCGCAGTGCAAACGCGGCAAAAGAGATTGAAACACTGATTGCCGAATCCGTGCGCCGCGTCGACCACGGCGCGACGCTGGTGAAGGATACCGGCTCAACGATGGAGGCGCTCCTGCGTGGCGTGACGGAAGTGAACACCATCATGAAACAAATTGCCTCGGCGTCTGAAGAACAGAGCAAAGGGATTTCGCAGGTGGGCGTTGCGATTACTCAGATGGATGGCGTTACGCAGCAAAACGCCGCGCTGGTGGAGCAGGTTTCCGCCGCGGCTGCGGCGCTGGAGAGACAAACGGAAGATTTACAACGTTCTGTGCAACAGTTCCGGTTATCGCAAAATGACGCCCCCAGTCTCCCCGGAAAAGGTGCCGCTCCCGCCGGGCAGCGACGCCCGACTCCCACAGCGGCAGGTGATGAATGGGTGGCATTTTAAGGCCCAGTAAAAAGTCGCTGAACCCTCTGGCCTTTGCTTAAAATATCGCTATATAATTTATTGTATAGCGATTGAGGAGAGGTCATGAATAATCATTTTGGCAAGGGTCTGATGGCCGGATTAAACGCCACGCAGGCTGACAACGCCCGAAACGTAGCGAAATTTTGTTCGGATTATAAACGTGGCTTCGTACTAGGATTCTCGCATCGCATGTTTGAAAAAACCGGCGACAGGCAACTCAGCGCCTGGGAAGCGGGGATCCTGACGCGTCGCTATGGGTTAGATAAAGAAATGGTGATGGATTTCTTTCGGGAAAATCAGTCCAGCATCACGATTCGTTTTTTTATGGCCGGCTATCGACTCGAAGGTTGATCCAAAGGGGGTATTATCTTGCTTTAATTAATTACACTACCGGCTATTCCCTTCGTTTTAGTATCCCCTCGCAGTATCATAGACTACATAACCATAACAAAAGTGTGGTAAATGGCGCACCGATCGCAGTTACGGTTTTGCGATTGATGCAAAATAAGAGCCAGGTCTTCGTAACGGAATAACTATAAAATGACTGGAGATAACACTCTCATCAATTCCCATGGCGTCAACCGCCGTGATTTCATGAAGCTTTGTGCAGCACTCGCCGCCACAATGGGGCTCAGCAGCAAAGCCGCCGCCGAAATGGCTGAGTCGGTATCCCGTCCGCAGCGCCCTCCGGTTGTCTGGATTGGTGCTCAGGAATGCACGGGCTGTACCGAATCCCTGCTTCGCGCGACCCACCCTACGGTAGAAAACCTTGTCCTGGAGACCATCTCTCTGGAATACCATGAGGTGCTTTCCGCCGCCTTCGGCCACCAGGTTGAAGAGAACAAACACAATGCGCTCGAGAAATACAAAGGGCAGTATGTGTTGGTCGTTGATGGTTCCATCCCGCTAAAAGATAACGGTATTTACTGCATGGTTGCCGGTGAGCCCATTGTGGATCATATCCGCAAAGCGGCAGAAGGCGCGGCGGCAATTATCGCTATCGGTTCCTGCGCTGCATGGGGCGGCGTCGCCGCTGCTGGCGTGAACCCGACCGGTGCGGTTGGCCTGCAGGAAGTTCTGCCGGGTAAAACCATCATCAACATTCCGGGCTGTCCGCCGAACCCGCATAACTTCCTGGCGACCGTCGCCCATATCATCACCTGGGGCAAGCCGCCGAAGCTGGATGCGAAAAACCGTCCGACCTTCGCCTATGGCCGCCTGATTCACGAGCACTGCGAACGTCGTCCGCACTTCGATGCGGGTCGCTTTGCGAAAGAGTTCGGCGATGAAGGTCACCGCGAAGGCTGGTGCCTCTACCACCTCGGCTGTAAAGGGCCTGAGACCTGGGGCAACTGCTCCACACTGCAATTCTGCGACGTTGGCGGCGTCTGGCCGGTGGCGATTGGTCACCCATGCTACGGCTGCAACGAAGAAGGCGTTGGTTTCCATAAGGGCATTCACCAACTTGCTCACGTGGAAAATCAGACACCTCGTTCCGAAAAACCTGATGTGAACATGAAAGAGGGCGGCAACATTTCTGCCGGCGCTATTGGGTTGCTTGGCGGCGTTGTCGGTCTGGTAGCCGGCGTCAGCGTGATGGCGGTACGTGAACTGGGGCGTCAGCAAAAGAAAGATAACGCTGACTCACGGGGAGAATAACCGTGAACAGACGTAACTTTATCAAAGCAGCCTCCGGCGGGGCGTTGCTGTTAGGCGCTGCGCCGTCTATCAGCCACGCGGCTGCAGAAAATCGCCCGCCCATCCCCGGTTCTCTGGGTATGTTGTATGACTCGACGCTGTGCGTGGGCTGTCAGGCCTGTGTGACCAAGTGTCAGGATATCAACTTCCCGGCGCGTAACCCGGAAGGGGAGCAGACCTGGTCGAACAACGACAAACTGTCGCCGTACACCAATAACATCATTCAGGTGTGGCGTAGCGGTACAGGCGTGAATAAAGATCAGGAAGAGAACGGCTATGCATACATCAAGAAACAGTGTATGCACTGCGTCGATCCCAACTGCGTTTCCGTCTGCCCGGTTTCCGCACTGAAAAAAGATCCGAAAACCGGCATCGTTCATTACAACAAAGACGTTTGTACCGGCTGCCGTTACTGCATGGTTGCCTGTCCGTACAACGTGCCGAAGTATGACTACAACAACCCGTTTGGTGCGCTTCACAAATGTGAATTGTGTAACCAGAAAGGCGTTGAGCGTCTCGATAAGGGCGGCTTGCCGGGCTGTGTTGAGGTTTGTCCTGCCGGTGCGGTCATTTTTGGTACCCGTGAAGAGTTGATGGCCGAGGCGCAAAAGCGTCTGGCGCTGAAGCCTGGCAGCGAATACCACTATCCGCGTCAAACCCTGAAAACGGGCGATACCTACGTGCATACTGTGCCGAAGTACTATCCACATCTTTACGGTGAAAAAGAGGGCGGTGGGACTCAGGTGCTGGTACTGACCGGGGTGCCTTACGAGAATCTGGATCTGCCGAAGCTGGATGAGATTTCAACCGGCGCGCGTTCCGAACATGTTCAACACACCCTGTATAAAGGCATGATGCTACCACTGGCCGTGCTGGCGGGCTTGACCGTGCTGGTTCGTCGTAATACCAAAAACGACCATCACGACGGAGGAGACGATCATGAGTCATGATCCTAAACCGCTGGGCGGCAAAATTATCAGCAAACCGGTCATCATCTTCGGGCCGTTAATCATCCTCTGTATGCTCCTGATCGTGAAGCGTCTGGTATTTGGATTGGGGTCTGTCTCCGATCTGAACGGCGGTTTCCCATGGGGCGTCTGGATTGCCTTTGACCTGTTAATCGGCACCGGCTTTGCCTGTGGCGGTTGGGCGCTGGCATGGGCGGTGTATGTCTTCAACCGGGGACAATACCATCCGCTGGTGCGTCCGGCGCTGCTGGCGAGTCTGTTTGGTTATTCTCTGGGTGGCTTGTCGATTACCATTGATGTGGGTCGTTACTGGAACCTGCCGTACTTCTACATTCCGGGTCACTTCAACGTGAACTCGGTGTTGTTCGAGACGGCGGTCTGTATGACCATCTACATTGGGGTGATGGCGCTGGAATTTGCCCCTGCGTTGTTTGAACGTCTGGGCTGGAAGGTGTCGCTGAAACGCCTGAATAAGCTGATGTTCTTCATCATCGCTCTCGGAGCGCTGTTGCCGACCATGCACCAGTCCTCAATGGGCTCGCTGATGATCTCGGCAGGCTACAAGGTGCATCCGCTGTGGCAAAGCTATGAAATGCTGCCGCTGTTCTCGGTATTGACCGCCTTTATTATGGGCTTCTCGATCGTCATCTTCGAAGGCTCTCTGGTTCAGGCTGGCCTGAGAGGAAAAGGCCCGGATGAGAAGAACCTGTTCATCAAGTTGACGAACACCATCAGCGTGATGTTGGCGATTTTTGTCGTGCTGCGCTTTGGTGAGCTGGTTTACCGGGGCAAGCTGTCGTATGCCTTTGCAGGCGATTTCTACTCAGCAATGTTCTGGCTTGAAGTCGTGCTGATGGTCTTCCCGCTGGTCGTCCTGCGCGTTGCTAAATGGCGTAATGATTCACGCATGTTGTACCTGTCTGCGCTCAGCGCGCTGCTGGGTTGCGCGACATGGCGTCTGTCCTATTCGCTGGTGGCATTTAATCCAGGCGGCGGTTACCACTACTTCCCAACCTGGGAAGAACTGTTGATTTCTATTGGTTTTGTGGCTATTGAGATTTGCGCTTACATCGTACTCATTCGTCTACTGCCGATACTTCCTCCTTTAAAACAAAACGATCACAATCGTCATGAGGCGAGCAAAGCATGAGCCAGAGAATTACTATTGATCCCGTAACCCGTATTGAGGGGCACTTACGTATCGATTGCGAAATCGAAAACGGCGTTGTATCAAAAGCATGGGCCTCCGGTACCATGTGGCGCGGCATGGAAGAGATCGTGAAAAATCGCGATCCGCGTGATGCGTGGATGATTGTGCAACGTATTTGCGGCGTTTGTACGACTACGCACGCGATCTCCTCGGTTCGTGCGGCAGAAAGCGCGCTGAACATTGACGTTCCGGTTAACGCACAATACATCCGTAACATCATTCTTTCAGCGCATACCACTCATGACCATATCGTTCACTTCTATCAGCTTTCGGCGCTGGACTGGGTGGATATTACCTCGGCGCTGAAAGCCGATCCGGCAAAAGCGTCAGCGATGCTGAACGGCGTGTCGACCTGGCATCTGAACAGCGCGGAAGAGTTCACGAAAGTTCAGAACAAGATCAAAGACCTGGTCGCCAGCGGCCAGTTGGGGATTTTCGCCAACGGTTACTGGGGACATCCGGCGATGAAACTGCCGCCGGAAGTGAACCTGATTGCGGTAGCTCACTATCTGCAGGCGCTGGAATGCCAGCGTGATGCTAACCGCGTGGTGGCACTGCTGGGCGGTAAAACGCCGCACATCCAGAACCTGGCGGTGGGTGGCGTTGCCAACCCGATCAACCTCGACGGTCTGGGCGTACTGAACCTGGAACGCCTGATGTACATCAAGTCCTTCATCGACAAGCTGAGCGACTTTGTTGAACAGGTGTACAAGGTCGATACTGCGGTTATCGCCGCGTTCTATCCAGAATGGCTGGAGCGCGGTAAGGGGGCGGTTAACTATCTGGCTGCACCGGAATTCCCGACCGACGGTAAAAACGGCAGCTTCCTGTTCCCTGGCGGTTATATTGAGAATGCCGATCTGGCGAGCTATCGTCCGATCTCCTCTCACTCCGACGAGTACCTGATCAAAGGGATCCAGGAGAGCGCCAAACATGCCTGGTATAAAGACGAAGCTCCGCAGGCACCGTGGGAAGGGACGACCATTCCGGAATATAACGGCTGGTCGGATGATGGCAAATATTCATGGGTGAAATCTCCGACCTTCTACGGTAAAACCGTCGAAGTGGGGCCGCTGGCGAATATGCTGGTTAAACTGGCGTCCGGACGTGAGGCCACGAAAGCGAAACTGAATGAAATCATCGCGATTTATCAGAAGCTGACGGGCAAAACGCTGGAAGTGGCGCAGTTGCACTCTACGCTGGGGCGTATTATTGGTCGTACCGTTCACTGCTGTGAACTACAGGGTATCCTGCAGAATCAGTACAGCGCGCTGATTGCCAATATCGGCAAAGGTGACCACACCACGTTCGTGAAACCGAATATTCCGGCGACAGGCGAATTTAAAGGTGTGGGCTTCCTTGAGGCACCGCGCGGGATGCTTTCTCACTGGATGGTGATTAAAGACGGTATCATCAGTAACTATCAGGCGGTTGTACCGTCAACCTGGAACTCCGGCCCGCGTAACTTCAACGATGACGTCGGTCCGTACGAACAGTCGCTGGTAGGTACGCCGATTGCCGATCCGGAAAAACCGCTTGAAGTAGTACGTACTATTCACTCCTTCGATCCTTGTATGGCGTGTGCGGTACACGTTGTTGACGCTGACGGGAACGAAGTTGTCTCTGTGAAGGTTCTGTAATGCGGATTTTAGTCTTAGGGGTCGGCAATATTTTGCTGACCGATGAAGCCATCGGCGTTCGTATCGTTGAAGCCTTAGAGCAGCGATATGAATTGCCGGATTTCGTTGAAATCCTCGATGGCGGTACGGCGGGTATGGAGTTGCTCGGCGACATGGCGAACCGGGATCATCTGATCATCGCGGACGCCATTGTCTCGAGAAAAAACACCCCGGGTACGATCATGGTCCTGCGGGATGATGAAGTGCCGGCGCTGTTTACCAACAAAATCTCCCCGCATCAATTGGGCCTGGCCGACGTTCTGTCGGCCCTTCGCTTTACCGGCGAGTTTCCGAAAAAACTGACGCTGATTGGCGTCATTCCGGAATCGCTGGAGCCGAATATTGGTTTAACGCCAACAGTTGAAGCGATGATTGAACCTGCGCTTGCGCAGGTTCTGGCTGCGCTGCGTGAGTCGGGCGTTGAAGCGATCCCTCGGGAGGCGACGCATGTCTGAGGAGATTTCCGGGTTCCAGGCTGCTCCGAAAGCACAGGTTCAGGCTGCGTTTGAAGCGATTGCGCAGCGTTCAATGCACGATCTGTCCTTTCTACATCCTGATATGCCAGTGTATGTCTCTGACTTTACATTGTTTGAAGGGCAGTGGACGGGATGTGTGATTACGCCGTGGATGCTGAGCGCGCTGATTTTCCCCGGACCAGACCAGCTCTGGCCAGTGCGTAAAGTCAGTGAAAAGCTTGGGTTGCGTCTGCCGTATGGCACGATGACATTCACGGTGGGCGAACTGGATGGTGTATCGCAATACCTCTCCTGCTCGCTGATGTCACCGCTCAATCACAGTATGTCGTCTGAAGAGGGCGTACGTCTGGCTGATGACTGCGCGCGCATGCTGTTGTCGCTGCCGGTCAGCGATCCGGATGCGCCGCAGACAAGCCGTCGCGCGCTGCTGTTCGGGCGTCGGGGTTTGCAGAATGCATGAGCTGTCTCTTTGCCAGAGTGCGGTTGAAATCATTCAACAGCAGGCT
The DNA here is from genome assembly GCF_002934585.1 of Citrobacter sp. CFNIH10. Taxonomy (NCBI): domain Bacteria; kingdom Pseudomonadati; phylum Pseudomonadota; class Gammaproteobacteria; order Enterobacterales; family Enterobacteriaceae; genus Citrobacter; species Citrobacter sp. CFNIH10. Next base: position 475,984 of record NZ_CP026216.1, on the reverse strand, counting down.
GAACAGCATGGCGTAAAGCGCGTCACCGGCGTGTGGCTGGAGATTGGCGCGCTGTCCTGTGTTGAAGAGAGCGCGGTACGTTTTAGTTTTGATATTGTCTGCCAGGGGACGGTGGCGCAAGGCTGTGAATTGCACATCGATTACAAACCGGCGCAGGCATGGTGCTGGGATTGCAGTCAGGCGGTTGAAATCACCCAACACGATGCGCAATGTCCGCGTTGTCATGGCGACCGACTGCGTGTTGATACCGGCGATTCGCTGAAAGTGAAAAGTATTGAAGTTGAATAACCCATGATGTGACATGGGGCGGAGTCAGACATGTGTATAGGCGTTCCAGGCCAGGTTCTGGCCGTCGGTGAAGATATTCACCAGCTTGCGCAGGTGGAAGTGTGCGGCATCAAGCGTGATGTGAATATTGCGCTGATTTGTGAAGGCAGTCCTGCGGAACTGGTCGGGCAGTGGGTGTTAGTGCATGTGGGGTTTGCGATGAGCATCATCGATGAAGAAGAAGCCAAAGCCACGCTGGATGCACTACGCCGTATGGAGTACGACGTCACCAGCGCATAAGAGTGAATGCCGGATAGGTTCTGTCCGGCATTTTTTAGCGTTAATTCTGGCGCTTATCTTCGGTATTGGTCTCGAAATCGCTGGCATCATGACGTTCATGAAGCTGCTCATTCAACGGTCCGTTGGTCCGGTTCACGATTCGCCCGCGTTTAACTGCCGGACGTTCCGCTATCTCTTTTGCCCAACGCTGCACATTTTTATAGTTGCCCGCATCAAGGAATTCTGCCGCATCGTACACATTGCCCAGCACCACGTTGCCAAACCACGGCCAGATAGCCATATCGGCAATGGTGTACTCATCGCCTGCCACGTAAGCGTTATTCGCCAGCTGTTTATCCAGCACGTCCAGCAGGCGTTTGGCTTCCATTGTAAAGCGGTTGATCGCGTACTCAATCTTCACCGGCGCGTAGTGGTAGAAATGACCGAAACCACCGCCGAGGAAGGGCGCTGCACCCTGCAGCCAGAACAGCCAGTTCAATGTCTCTGTACGTTTTGCTAAATCCTGTGGCAGGAAATAACCATATTTTTCTGCCAGATACAGCAGGATCGAGCCCGACTCAAACACACGCACCGGTGGATTTTGCGAATGATCGCGCAATGCCGGGATCTTCGAGTTGGGATTCACCTCCACAAAGCCGCTGGAGAACTGATCCCCTTCGCCAATGCGAATCAGCCAGGCATCATATTCCGCACCGCTCACTCCCTGTGCCAGCAGTTCTTCCAGCATGATGGTGACTTTCTGGCCGTTCGGCGTACCCAGCGAATAGAGCTGAAGCGGATGTTTACCGACCGGCAGCGTTTTGTCGTGCGTCGGACCGGAGACAGGACGGTTGATGTTGGCGAACGCACCGCCATTGGATTTTTCCCACGTCCAGACTTTCGCGGGCTGATAAGTGTTATCTGACATGTTGATCTGCCTTCTGAGTGGTTGTGTTGAAGCAGTGTAGCAGGTCGCCATCCGTACCTTTAACAGATCGGCACATTTACACCTGTCTATTTTTCGTTGTTGCGCACGCACCCGCTGCGTTGAGGTGTATGATGGTCGGCGGTGTAGGGCAGGCAAGCAGAAGCTGCCCAGCTGTATAGTTTTGAGGTAAGGTGCATGAGCAAAGGAACGACCAGTCAGGATGCCCCGTTCGGGACATTATTGGGCTATGCCCCCGGTGGTGTAGCGATCTACTCTTCAGATTACAGCTCCCTCGACCCGCGGGACTATGACGATGACGCCGCGTTTCGCAGCTACATCGACAACGAATACATGGGCCACAAATGGCAGTGCGTCGAATTCGCGCGTCGTTTCCTCTTCCTGAATTATGGTGCGGTGTTCACCGATGTCGGCATGGCGTGGGAGATTTTCTCGTTGCGTTTCCTGCGCGAAGTGGTGAACGACAACATTCTGCCGCTACAGGCGTTTCCTAACGGGTCGCCTCGCGCACCGGTCGCCGGGGCGCTGCTGATCTGGCAGAAAGGCGGAGAATTTAAAGACACCGGCCATGTCGCGATTATCACTCAATTGCTGGATAACAAAATCCGCATTGCCGAGCAGAACGTCATTCACACGCCGCTTCCTCCCGGACAGCAGTGGACGCGTGAGCTGGAGATGGTGGTGGAAAATGGCTGCTATACCCTGAAAGACACCTTTGACGACACTACTATTCTGGGCTGGATGATCCAGACCGACGATACCCGGCACAGCCTGCCACAGCCGGAGATCGCCAATGATTCGCTGAAGATTGGCGCGGCAAGACTGGAAGAAAACGGCCAGTTTGACGGTAAATGGCTGGATGAACAGGATCCGCTGCAAAAAGCCTATGTGACAGCGAACGGTCACGTGATCAATCAGGATCCGTATCAGTATTTCACGATGACCGAGAGTGCCGAACAGGAGTTGATCAAAGCGACCAACGAGCTGCATCTGATGTATCTGCACGCTACAGACAAGGTGCTGAAAGACGACAATCTGCTGGCGCTGTTCGACATTCCCAAAATCCTCTGGCCGCGTTTGCGCCTCTCCTGGCAGCGCCGTCGCCACCATATGATCACCGGTCGTATGGATTTCTGTATGGATGAGCGCGGGTTGAAAGTGTACGAATACAACGCCGATTCCGCGTCGTGCCATACCGAAGCGGGGCTGATCCTCGAACGCTGGGCGGAGCAGGGCTATACCGGTAAAGGACATAACCCGGCGGAAGGCCTGATCAATGAGCTGGCGGGGGCCTGGAAACACAGCCACGCACGTCCATTCGTGCACATCATGCAGGATAAGGATATTGAGGAGAACTATCATGCCCAGTTTATGCAGCAGGCGCTGCATCAGGCCGGGTTTGAAAGTAAGATCCTGCGTGGGCTGGATGAACTGCGCTGGGACGATGCCGGACAACTCATTGACGGTGACGGACGCCTGGTGAACTGCGTCTGGAAAACCTGGGCATGGGAAACGGCGATTGAGCAGGTGCGTGAAGTCAGCGAAACCGAGTATGCCGCCGTGCCGATTCGTACCGGACATACTCATCAGGATGTGCGGTTGATCGATGTGCTACTGCGCCCGGAAGTGCTGGTCTTTGAGCCGCTGTGGACGGTGATCCCGGGTAACAAAGCGATCCTGCCGATCCTGTGGCAACTTTTCCCGCACCACCGCTATCTGCTGGATACCGATTTTGTCGTCAATGATGAACTGGCGCAAACCGGTTATGCGGTGAAACCGATTGCGGGTCGCTGTGGCAGCAATATCGACCTGGTCAGCCATCAGGAAGAACTGCTGGACAAAACCAGCGGGAAATTTGCTGCACAGAAGAACATTTATCAGCAATTATGGTGTCTGCCAAACGTTGCCGGTAAGTATATTCAGGTGTGCACTTTTACCGTTGGCGGCAACTACGGCGGCACCTGCCTGCGTGGCGACGAATCGCTGGTTATTAAGAAAGAGAGCGACATTGAACCGTTGATTGTGGTGAAGGGGTGAGCTCTCAGCAGGATACGGTTATAGCCGGAGCATGTTTCTAAAGCCGAAAGCTGACCGATGCAGTCGATGTGTAAAAATCCGTAATCTCCCAGGGATTACGGATTTTTTTGCTTCTCAACCTGGTTCTCAGTACTGTCGATTTGCGGTTGTTGTGGCACACTAATTTTGTCATCTGAATAATACTTTCCTAACCTTTGGTTTTTCAAAAACCATAATCTGCTCTCTTTATTATCCAGAAGGTATTTGGTCATAGACGATGTTTAGTTATTAAGTTGGGTAGTGGAATTGTAATGACGCAGTAGGCTGTTTAATGTGAAAGAGAATGCTTAACGCACTCTTCTAAATACCACAGTATCCAGACAGATCAAATTTCTTCTCACTGTTTCTTGCCCTGATGGTGATGCTTAATTTGACATCGTTACCTTCTTCTTTCATATTTGATTTTTGTAATGAAGATTGTATCGTCGTAATCGAAATATCATTGTTTTTGAAAATAGATGTGGTTTTATCTGATTGTATCCGCTTTAATGTTAACATTTTGCCATTCAGTTTTATAATGGCAGAGTATGTACAGGCTCCACTACCCACAGGACAAATATCACCTTCTACATAATCAAACAATTCTTCCGAAGTATTATTACTTTGGGTTAGCGTGCAAACGGGATGTCCTAAATCAGCAATCTCATTAACTTTAAAACTGTCTGTGAATAAAGCGTCTGAATGCAAATTACTACGTTCTGCAGCAATGCAAAAAAGAACGCTCGATGACATCAAAGCGGCCAGAAATACTATGCTTTTTAACATGTTGAAAAATTCCTTGAGTATCAGGTTCTGGGAAGATTGGTTTTCCACATATTAAGATATGGAGCCGGATCTGTTACATCAGCACGTCTTTTAAAACTTCCTCCACCTGAAAGGCTAGCTGTTGATGATCCATTGGTATAGACTTCCAGATGCAACATGGATGAACCACTTCCCAGTGTTCCTACCTTAGCAATAACTTGTCCCTTTTTTACAGATGCACCACCAGTGTATGAGCCACTAGCTATTTCACCATAGCGAAGGAGTAGGTTGCCATGTCTTATTTCGACAGCATAAGTGCCAGAGTAAAAATAATATGGACCACGGACTAAAATACCATCAGCAACGGCATGAATAGGCGTTCCTGGCGGGAATATCAAATCACAACCCGCATGTTTACGAGTGCCTCCACTGCGTGGCGCACCAAATTGACGTCCTCCGTTTGTCCATGACTTAAGTGGGAGTTTCGTGAAGGGAAAGCAGAAACTCTCATCTGAACCTGCAATCACAACTTTGGATGACTCAGGAATCGTAAGATTGGAATCTGTAGAAGAAACCAATGGAGTGATAGCAGATGAATCCTGGATTCCCAGTTGCAACCAGGTTCGTGGCCCCACGATGCCATCATCTTCTACTTCACTACGCTGCTGGAATATTTTCACGGCATTATATGTATTTTTTCCAAAGGAACCGTCCTCAACAAGCTTTGGGAAGGCCCCGTTTTTATTAAGTAATTGTTGTAACTTTAATACATCCTTACCTTTCGTAAACATCCACAGTGTTGCGATCATATATCCTTATTTGAAATTGTATATTATTGGCATAGCAAAAAAATAATATCTAATGCCACTCTCAAGACAATCTATAATATCTATCGCATCATCTATGATGAAATATTTCAATTGCCATCATTAAACCAGGAGCCTATCCATCCATGTAAATGGCATGAAATAAAAACACTCTCTTTTAATATATTTAACCGTCTTATCTTTTAAATCTCACTTCTTGAAATGAGACAAGTAAAATTATCCTGTAGAACATCAGGGCAAGATTACGAAACCCCATCCCCCTCGAGGACTGTAACCAGATACCCTCTGTCCATCGCCACTTTTCTCATCTTGTGCCGCAGTCCCGCCTTGAACATCATTTCTTGCCGAAGAATATTTACTGCAATATGTCTTGTCCGCGAAAATAGTTCATTAGCACGCCCTCTTCTTATTCGATAGCCATCTTCATTCATTGCTGTATCCAGACTCCAGTGCAAACAATTCTCGATTGACTAATGTTCCCAGATAGATCTCGAAACTTCCTCTGCTGTTAAATTTGCTGAATTTATGTAATAGTGCGTCTGCATCTGAGACTCTTTATCCTGAGATGCCATTTCCTTACGAAAAGAAACTGCAATGCATAATTTCTTCAGCTTTTTATATTCAAAGATAAAATCAATAAACTCTTCAGGAACATCACTTACAATATGTAAGCAAGTTTATTCTCTTCAGCGGCTGTGACAGAACCGTGTTATGCTTGCATACAGGTACGCTACCAGTGTGAAAGCAAAATTTTATTTGATTAACTTATTGGAACTATTGAGTGATTATGTCAATGCTCAATATAAAACTGATCTTCATACTCTAAGTCGTAGTTATTAAGTGAATTTAAAATAATATCTATTGCTCGTTTTCCCGCAGCCCAGGAACCGAAATTTTGTTTTTGTAGTGCAAATGATCCAATTATATAAAACCAACTTCCCTGAATTTTTCCGCAAAAAACAACTGACATGCCTTCCTCATTTCTTGCATTCTTTGCTTTTAACTCACCAGTCCATAATTCCTCAATGTTTTTATTGAAGATATCCTTGCGTTCTCTTAATGAAATCTCATCAATTTCAAGGTGATTGTTTTCTTTTAGTTGGCTGACAATTAGTTTACAAACCTGTTCTTTATTAATTGTCGCATCATGGTATAAAAAATAGCCATCAATAAAGCCATAAATGTTACTTTCTTCTTTTAAAGATAACGAATAGTAGCTCATCTTTTCATTATTATATCGTTCTGAATATTGCCATGAGGCAGGGTAATAAAAAGAATAGTTTGCAGGTACATCCAGATTTATGCTCTTTAGTTCTTCTGCTAAATGCCATTTTGAGTCATTAATTAAAGTGAAGAATTTCACACAATGAAAGAGATCCTCAGCCAGCGATTCATAATCCTTCCAGTTACAACATGCTTTTACCATTATCACATTGGCTCTGTTGTTTTCAAAATCATAATTTTTAAATACTCTTATTCTTGATGTGATGGTTTCGTTATCGATATCTTTTTTTGTTAAAAAATCAGCATATCGGCCACTAACGCTATAATAATATTTACAGTAAAGAATTTCTTCATCTAAAAGGCCTAATATATGTTCTCCCCAGTCACTGGCATCGATATCATTATTTATATGCTCATAGACCACATCAACTTCTGTAAAGGGGAATTTTGCTCCAGAAATGGTCTGATAGCAACCAATAGCATAAAGGTTATTGGTTCCTGCGATTAGCTCAGGTTTAATTCTGACCGGTTTTACATCTAGTGGGAGTAATATCTTGTAATATAAACTTGTTACTTGTGAGGATGTATAACGGCATCGCCAAAAATGCTCGTTTTGGTGCTCAATACTATATGTTACTGATTCTGGGAAGTTTTTGAACTTATCATTTTTTTTCATAATAATATTTCTGAGCTGTCGTGGTTATATTTATAAAACTTGATGTGCAGAATGAATAAGGATTTAAAATTAGTCATTGCTTAAATGTTGCTATGTGTAGTGGTTGTCAATTATGGTATATACATAAGATACATGAAACACGCATATACATAAAAAAAGACAAATATAAGCTTAAGGAATCTTGATATATTAAATTGATTGGATAAATACCATTTTATTGGTTGTGTGTCGATGTGGGTACTATTATTTTTTATATGAAATGCAGCTAATCGTTTAACTCCACCATCTATCATTGAAAAAATAGTATAGTAAAAAAAAGCATAAATACCAAGTAGGTGTATTATTTTTAATGATGTTATATTTCGAACGTGATGAAATATAATATATACTGAAAGGAGATATAGGGCAATACCTAAAAAAAATCTAAATACAAGATTGTTGTATAATGGAAAGACAGATTCTGATATACGAATAATTTTACTCATATTATCCCCCAATAATAATAGTAGATGCACCTGATAGTACTATACCAGATTTGGAAGAGGTAAACCCAAGTCGCTCTTGAATAGGGACGCTAGTAAATGGTCCAAGCTGGATATCAATATCGCCCCCCAATCCTAATATAAATGCTATTTTCCCTGACAATTGAACTTTTACCATTATATTGTCAAAATCCACCCATGCCCCTCCTCCCAATCCTAAACCTGCCGACCCAGCAGTTCCATCAACAGAACCTTTCAATTTAAAATATTTTGAGTCTATAGCACCTGAAAGCTGCCCTTTTGCAACAGCTGCCTCTGCTCCAAGTTCAAAGGCGGCACCAACTCTTGCTTCGTCAAGATCGTGTGTTAAATTATAGTTGCCTTTTCCTTCTGCTAACCCGATTGTACCTTCAGCTTTTGCCTCCACATAGTCACCAGATCCTGCTTTTCCTGAACTGAGGCCTACATTCCCGGAAATACCCTCTAACTTTGCATCAACCGAGCTGGAATGTGCATTTTCATTTGCAACTGTCCCTGCCTTCATTTCAGCCTTGCCAACAGTACCTCCGAGACTAATGTTCGTCCCACTGCCTCCAATCGGATGATTTAGTTGAAAATCTATAATGCCTGCTTTTAGGTCACTCGTATCATATTGACCATCACCATCACCATCACCATCACCATCACCATCACCATCACCATCACCATCACCATCACCATCACTGTCCTCATCCGTTAGAGCTGACACTGCGTATCCAGTATATAATTTAAACTCACCTGAACCATTTGGATTTTTTACCGAGCCATCTTCATTTGTATTTTTAGCTATTGTCGCATAATGATATTCAGGTGGTTTTGGTCCTTTTGTAGGAGGTAATGATTTTTTACCGCAAATAACCTTGTCCCCCTTTCTGGCGGCAGGCACTCCATTTATTGTAACTGTTTTAGAACCTTCACTGATTACACCGGGCCCATGCTCTTTACAAACAAAAGTATCCCCCATCCGGGCAGCCGGAAAACCTCCTGTTGAGACATTATTACTACCTGATGTTATTGGGCCATCATGTCCGGCTGTATCTGCCGTTTGTCTTGCAGCATCCTTACCCATATCGCATTCTCTTTTATGGCGATTAACTACTTTACTTATGGATTTAACTTCAACATACCACCCGTCAATACCTGCTCCTCACTACCATCCGCTGTTAGTTTTTTGGTATTGACATGGTATGCATCTTCAGCAGCATTCTTAATTATTTTCCCACTAATGGTAATTTCACCATTTTTCAGTAAGGTGATTTTCGAATCCCCGCAAATAAACTCGATCATCTCTTCTGAAGAAACACTGATGGTTTTTTTTACCTTTATTGTTTGCTTCCCTTCATGAAGAGTAATCTCTTGATCCCCTTTATCTATATCGGTTGTTTTATTTCCCTCAGTAATTTCGGTGATCTGATTATTGACGACTGTTGTTTTCTGATCATTCGCCACTGTCACCGTCTGATCATGGCCGCCTTCCTTTTTGCTGCCCACCTTCACCGTCTGCCCCACAACCACCGTCTCCGTATGGTTGTTGTTCACCGTGGTGGTGCGGTCATGAAGTACTTCCGTGTCCATGTTCTTCTGTGCATGGATATACACCTGTTCATTGCCCGTCGCATCCTCAAAGCGCAGCTCGTTAAAGCCGCTGCCTTTATAGGTTTTCGAGCGTATCGTCATCTGCGTCTTCGTGCCCGGCAGACTGCCCGGTGAGCGGTTGTCCTGGTGGTAGGTGCGTCCCATGATGATGGGCTGGTCTGGGTCGCCGTTGAGGAAATCCACAATCACCTCCTGGCCCACGCGCGGTATTGCCAGGTTACCAAACCCTGTTCCGGCCCACGCCTGCGACACCCTTACCCAGCACGAGCTGTCCTCATTCCCCGGACAGTAACGGTCCCAGTGAAAACGCACCCGCACCCGGCCATGTTCATCACAGAAGATTTCTTCTCCCTCCGGGCCGGTGACAATGGCGCTCTGGGGGCCGTCCACGGCGGGTTTTGCCGGAGGCTGCATACGCCATGTCCGGTCCGCCGGGATGGCACCGAAGTGGTTTTCCAGCGTGGTGCCCTGTCCTTCGCTGCCGTGCAGGGCCTGGGGCTGGCTGCCGGTCAGCATGCTGTTCACCACCTGCCACTCCCGGTTCAGCGTGTCTGACGGATGTCCCGTCAGCCGGAAGCGTTTCCCCGGGCGCAGTACCGGCGAGTGACTGATACAGGTCGCCGTCTCCGTATCATGCCGCCAGCCCTCAATCTGGTAGCGGGCAAAGGCCTGTCCGTGGTATTCGTCCTTAAAGCGACCGGGATAATCGAAGATTTCATACTGCGTGCGCTGGCCGTTGAGGTTTTCGGCGGCACGGCTGTACCAGCCCGGCCAGGCGGGTGTTTTAAAGGTGTAGTCCTGAGTCTCGACGGAGGAGGGACCGGTCCGTGCCCGGTAACGAAAGCTGCTGATGCAGGCTGTGGAGACTTCCGTGGCGGTGTTAGGGTTGAAGGGTATCTCGCCCAGTGTGGATACCCCGGCCACATCATCACACAGTACCAGCTTCTGCTCCGGACCTTCCGGGGGCGTCCAGTCAAAGTAAAAGATACCTTCTTCCGCCCACAGACGGGTCAGAAAATCCAGGTCGGTTTCGCCATACTGAACGCAGAACTCGCGTGCCGGGTGCGGTTCATAAAACACCGGCGTCCACGCTGTGACGCCGTTTTCAGTGAGAAGGGTGGAGGAGATGGTCCGGATATCCTGCTGCTGGAAGATGCGAAAGTTCTGACGCAGACCGCAGCGCCAGAGGGGAGGGACGATGGTGAGGTGATAACACGTCTGCCAGTGGTTGTTTTCGCCGGATGACATCTCATTGATGATGCCGCTGACATAACGCTGTGCCACTGCACCCTGCCAGATAGTGAGCACGGCGTTCTTTTCGAGAAAATCGGTGGCGACGAGGTCGGGAAGGCCGCTGGTGATATCCACTTTTAGCTGGAAAGGTGTTGAGTAATGTTGAGAAAGTTGAAAACTGACCACCGGGGTGGTCATCTCTGGCAGGCCGTCGATTTTCAGCGTAAAGCGCAGTCCATGCTGTGACATGATATCTCCTTATATATCAGCCGATATTAACCGTACCACTGCCGATAACCACCCCGCCGCAGTCCACCGCATCACCTGTTCTGGCTGCGGGCAGGCCGTCGATAAATACCGTCCCGGAACCCCCCGCTATTTTTCGTGGATGGGGCGGATGCTCCGGTTTATCGTGCGGAGTTAGTGGGTCATCCATGCGTGCGGCAGGTAACCCGTCGATGAATACTGTGGGAGAACCTGCGATAATGACGGTTTCGTGATAACCGTCGTGCCGGGTGCCTTTGTCGTTAAATCGGGCGGCTAGGGACATGTTAAGTTTCGTCCTGCTTATTAATAATCAGTATGTTCACTTCTTAATAATCATTTGATAATGGGTAATAACTTATTACCATCAATATCAACAAAAACTTGTTCTGATCTTACTTTAAACTCATGTTGAGGAAGGCTGCTATTATCTTCATTATACAGACTCATGAGATCATAAAAGTCATTTTCAATGAAAGGTATGTTATGATTAATATCAATGCAAAAATTTCGTGGTATTAGATAATTCTTGTCATGATTAAAAACACACTCATGCCTCCATTCTAAAACATTAAACATTAAATTATTAATTCTCTGACGAGAGAACCACTGAGCATCAACAAAAGGATACTCAAGTGTTCCAATACTATATGTCCGGTGTCCTGATGGGAAGGTATATAATTTATTATCTAAATACATACTCATAGAGTAGATTTCTCCAGGCCTAATCTCTACCCAGTCGCCAGAGTAGGGGCTATCATCATAGCCATGACAAAAACCTCCCATGTACTCCAGTCTTGTACTGTTCGTCACAATCATAAGATCTTGTCTACAAGATGAAGAAAAGCCTTCTTTCGAATTTTCATTGAAAAGGTTGAGGAAAATGCTATGAATGAAATAAGATTTATTGCTTCTATTTTCCAGCCGAGTATTAATCTTAAGTTTTCCATTTGTTTTTTTGTCTACTGATAGAACCACAAACATATTTTTTTTAAATTGTAGATTTCTATTTTCCATATCATTAAATAAATAACCCGGGAACAAAAAAGTATACTTTTCATTGTTTATCAATGGGTGAAATTGTGCCTTTTCTCCCAAAACATTAAAACCATGCTTATCTTTATATTTAAAGCCATATTCATATTTTTTTGTGACAACAGGAAAGTCAGCCATGCAATAGCTTGAAGTTAAAATAAAACTGAGAAATATAAATCTTACCATAAAATTAATCATAATGTACTCTATTATATAGGCTTGCTTCTTTTTCTAAAGTGATGGTGGTGGAGTGTCATCCTGAATGATTATCAACTCTTTTTTCATGTCGTTCTCTACAGCTTTAGATATCTCAGATAATGTATTATTATCTAATGATATTTCAAAATATCTTTCTATATTATAAGCGCTTCGAAAAACATTTTTACTATGCATATTAACCATTTGGCTTGCTGCTATTTTATGGGATTCACCTGAAAGAAAAGCTTCCTCCCCACTGGCATTTAAATCACCAGTGCCCATCCCACCGTTTACTCCATCTTTTCCTGTCTTGACAAAATGTGACATTTCATGACACAAAGTTGCAACTTGAGAATTAACACCAGTGACATCTAGATTTAAAAATTTTTGCGCGATAAAGATACTATAATCCCTGTCCACATTTCCGTTTACTCTTGCCGTAAAGTTTCCACAAATTGTGTTATTCAGATAATAGCATGTCATCTTGCCATTATTATCGGCCCTAATCATTTTATCATGGATGGCTCTAAGTCGTCGTAATCCATCCTGCATTACAATTAACGCAGTTGTGCCATCATATATCTCTTTATCTACTTCTGTACCAAATATCTTTTTAAATTCATCAGCATCTTTACTATTTTTATTTTTCTCACATTCGCTGAGTGACTTATCTCGCAACTCCAGAATAACTCCCGTAGCTCTATGTGCTGTTAGGGCAATACGCTCAAAGCTATTGCTAACCTCAATCCTTGCGACGCACATTCCGACAGCGCTTTGGCGTGATGAATTACCTTTTTTTGCCATTTGTTTATTATGAATCCGTGCTAATTAAAAATTAATTTTATATTTGCATGCAGCTGAATACTGCATATAAATATCACATTTATCATTGTTGTTGAGATGTTGTTTATGGATGAGAATATACTTCAGACAAGTAATTTTATAAGGTTGCTTGATCTTCAGTTATCTCTTGTGCTCTGTCATAATTATTACACATGTACTCCTCCTTCAATCATATCAATATGTTGATGTAACAATCTGACTTTTATCGTTTGCTCGCCGTTAGTAATAAATATTTCTGTATATCCATCTTTATCTGTTTCTCCTCGTGTTTGCTTACCATCCTCATAAAAGGCGATATAGCGAGTTTCTGAATATGGCATTCCCGCATCATCTGTAAAATAAAACTGAAGGTAATATTTTTGGGGATCGTCGCCTTCATCACCTGAGTCATTACCACCTTCGGAACCACCAGAGGCTCCACTATCCTTTCCGTCTTCAGTATCTCCCTCTTCTTTATCTTCCGCCAGCGCCTCCAGCACACCCGGCAGCAGCGTCCCCACAGGCGTCCCCGGACTTCCGCCGCCGTTCAGGTTTATTTTCGGCCCGACAATATCCACACCACCTGAATGAATAACGATAAACGACCCGCCAGCCTTCAGGCTGATGCTGCCGCTGCTTTCCAGCACGATATCGCCTTCCACCTTTATTCCCAGCGCACCTGCCACTTTCCGCGCCAGGTCGCCTTTTACTTCCAGACTGTGTTTCCCTTCGACCAGACTGATATGGTTCCCCGTCGTGCTGTGCTCCTGCTTCCCTTTCACCGTCACCCTGCGGTCATTTGTTACATACAGGCCGTCGTCGTGGCTGATGTTCACCGTCCGGTCGTTCTTCACTTTCAGCGTCTGGTCATTGCCCACCGTGATGCGCCGGTCATTCGCCACCGCAGTTTTCTGGTCATGGCCACCTTCCTTTTTACTGCCCACCTTCACCGTTTGCCCCACAACCACCGTCTCCGTATGGTTGTTGTTCACCGTGGTGGTGCGGTCATGAAGTACTTCCGTGTCCATGTTCTTCTGTGCATGGATATACACCTGCTCCTTTCCGGTGGCGTCGTCGAACTTTAGCTCGTTAAAGCCGCTGCCTTTATAGGTTTTCGAGCGGATGGTCATCTGGGTTTTCGTGCCCGGCAGACTGCCCGGTGAGCGGTTGTCCTGGTGGTAGGTGCGTCCCATGATGATGGGCTGGTCTGGGTCGCCGTTGAGGAAATCCACAATCACCTCCTGGCCCACGCGCGGTATTGCCAGGTTACCAAACCCTGTTCCGGCCCACGCCTGCGACACCCTTACCCAGCACGAGCTGTCCTCATTCCCCGGACAGTAACGGTCCCAGTGAAAACGCACCCGCACCCGGCCATGTTCATCACAGAAGATTTCTTCTCCCTCCGGGCCGGTGACAATGGCGCTCTGGGGGCCGTCCACGGCGGGTTTTGCCGGAGGCTGCATACGCCATGTCCGGTCCGCCGGGATGGCACCGAAGTGGTTTTCCAGCGTGGTGCCCTGTCCTTCGCTGCCGTGCAGGGCCTGGGGCTGGCTGCCGGTCAGCATGCTGTTCACCACCTGCCACTCCCGGTTCAGCGTGTCTGACGGATGTCCCGTCAGCCGGAAGCGTTTCCCCGGGCGCAGTACCGGCGAGTGACTGATACAGGTCGCCGTCTCCGTATCATGCCGCCAGCCCTCAATCTGGTAGCGGGCAAAGGCCTGTCCGTGGTATTCGTCCTTAAAGCGACCGGGATAATCGAAGATTTCATACTGCGTGCGCTGGCCGTTGAGGTTTTCGGCGGCACGGCTGTACCAGCCCGGCCAGGCGGGTGTTTTAAAGGTGTAGTCCTGAGTCTCGACGGAGGAGGGACCGGTCCGTGCCCGGTAACGAAAGCTGCTGATGCAGGCTGTGGAGACTTCCGTGGCGGTGTTAGGGTTGAAGGGTATCTCGCCCAGTGTGGATACCCCGGCCACATCATCACACAGTACCAGCTTCTGCTCCGGACCTTCCGGGGGCGTCCAGTCAAAGTAAAAGATACCTTCTTCCGCCCACAGACGGGTCAGAAAATCCAGGTCGGTTTCGCCATACTGAACGCAGAACTCGCGTGCCGGGTGCGGTTCATAAAACACCGGCGTCCACGCTGTGACGCCGTTTTCAGTGAGAAGGGTGGAGGAGATGGTCCGGATATCCTGCTGCTGGAAGATGCGAAAGTTCTGACGCAGACCGCAGCGCCAGAGGGGAGGGACGATGGTGAGGTGATAACACATCTGCCAGTGGTTGTTTTCGCCGGATGACACTTCATTCACGATGCCGCTGACATAGCGCTGTGCCACTGCACCCTGCCAGATAGTGAGCACGGCGTTCTTTTCCAGAAAATCGGTGGCGACGAGGTCGGGAAGGCCGCTGGCGATATCCACGTCAAGCACAAAGGGGGTGGAGTGGCGCTGGTAAAGGCTGAAGCTCACCACGGCAGTGGTCATCTCCGGCAGGCCGTCGATTTTCAGTGTAAAGCGTAGTCCTTTTAATGACATATAACCTCCCTGATTGTGACAGGAAAAAGACAGCCTGAGGTTCAGCGGCTGTGACAGTACAGCGTTACGCTCGCGTTCAGGCACGCTACCGCCGAAGTCTCCGGCGTCCGCCATCTCCCGTGAAAACGTAACTCCTTACTGACAGCCTTTCTGTATGCGGCGTAATACAAAAACAGCACCCGACCCGTATGGGGCAGATGCTGTTGACTTAACTTATGCTTCCAGCGGTGCGCGCCAGTCATCTGCACCAGAAGTGCCCGACTTAACGTGTTCCCACTCGATTTTGCGGTAGGCCAGGGAGACTTTTACCAGTTGGGTGAATTCGCGCTTTTCACCGTCCTGGCAGTGTGGCATGTGGCAATCAATATCCACGATAGTGGAATCGGTCAGGCGGGTAGTGAAGAAGTGCTCCTGCTTACCCTCAACAGAGGTACGCCACCAGTGCAATTCGGTGGTAGGCAACATTTCTCCTGAAGCCAGCGCGTTATAGAGCAACGGAACGGCTTTGTTCAGCGCGACGGTAAAAATGAACGGCTTATGGGCGCGCTGGCCGGAAGGCTGGCCTGACTGCGGGTCAGTCGGCACGGTAACGTTATGACTGAATTCCTGAACCAGCATTTCGTCTTCGTGACCCTGAACGTAAATATTACCGACGGAAGGGGCAGTGAATGCGCCTGCGGTGATGTTTCCCTGGGTCTGGCCTGTCATTGAAATGTAACAGGGTGTAGGCATTTGTAAACTCCTTGTGGTTTTGTTCAACTACTACTTACGATGGCCTGTCATTAATCCCTGACAGGTCGATAGCAATACGGCCTATTATCGTGACCGCTGAATTTGTCTGTAATCAGTTTTCCTGTGAATAAATAGCAAGAGCCAGAAAATGAGTCTCTTTAATTCCATCTATGCAAATTAAATATGTATTTAATTTTAGTTATATAATTTTGCGACTTGCATGGCGTGCGTAATAAATTAATCATGAATAATATTATATTCATTGCCTGTTAAATTCTGTTTTTGAGTTTATCTTAATTAGCGCTCCTTCAATCATCCATCAGCAATCCTTTAATTAACATTGGGTTGAATGTTTTTGCGGTAAAACATAGTCATTCATTATATGTTGTCTTTATGTGTTTGCTGCTTTTGTTTATTATAACTTGTTGTTTTACTGGGATTCTATGGGTTTATTTTTTAGTGTGATATCCGCTGGTTTTCTGCAGAATACCTCTCTTTTGTTCGAAGAAAAAGTGCTTTTCAAATTTTTTTCTGAGCGTAAAATAAAAATCAAGCAGGGTCTTCAAATCTATTTTACCGCCACCAGAACGGCATTGTTAGTATATTTCTATTGCGGTACCGAACATGCTGAGTTCATGGCACGAACGATAACTTGATGGACTATTATTATGAGCAGCAGAAAGAGTGACAGTGGCGGCAGTATTGCGCCTAAAGAACGCGTAAATATCAAATTTCAGCCAAAAACAGGAAATCAGACCGCCGAAGTGGAACTGCCACTTAATTTGCTGGTCACGGGCAACCTGACGGGAGGCGCTGACGAGACTCCCCTTGATGAGCGTCAACCGGTTGCTATCAGTCGTAATACTTTTAACGCCGTACTTGAGCAGGCGGGTATTGGGCGCGATTTCTCGGTTCCTTCTGCTCTCAGTGAGACGCCTGACGCAAGCATGAATATCAACCTGAAGGTGAAATCACTGGCCGATCTCTCACCAGACAATATTGCCGCCCAGGTGCCGGAGATGCGCAAAATGTTGGAACTGCGTGAAGCACTGGTTGCGCTTAGGGGGCCGATGGGAAACATCCCGGCTTTCCGTGCGCAGCTAAAAGCATTGCTTGATGACGAAACGAGCCGTGAGCAACTGATTGCGGAACTGGGCATCGCAGGTCGGAAATAACTTGTACAAGGATTTCAGTATGTCAGACATTACATTACCGGAAGTATCCGTTTCCACTGCGCCGGCTGCCGCGTCCGGTCTCCTGGATGAAATCATGGCGCAGACCCGGTTCAAACCGGAATCAGAAAGCTACGATATTGCCCGTCAGGGGGTAACCGCTTTTATCACTGCGCTGTTGCAGGGGGATGATGAAGCTGAATCTGTCGATATCCTCGCGGTTAACGGCATGATTGCCGATATTGATGCGCGTATGGGACGCCAGATGGATCTCATTCTCCATGCCCCGGAGTTTCAGGAGCTGGAGTCATTCCTGCGCTCACTGAAGCTACTGGTTGACCATGCCGATCCGCGTGAAAACATAAAAATTCATATCATGCACGCCACCAAAGAGGAGCTGCTGGATGACTTTGAATTTGCCCCAGAAATCACTCAGTCAGGATTTTACCGGCATGTTTATTCCAGCGGTTTCGGACAGTTTGGTGGAGAACCTGTCGCCGCCGTAATTGGTAACTACACTTTCGATAACACCACCGCAGATATGAAGCTGCTGAAATATATCAGCGCGGTTAGCGCAATGGCTCACAGTCCATTCCTGTCTTCAGTTTCTCCGGAGTTTTTTGGGTTGGATTCGTTTACCGAACTTCCCGGCATTAAAGACGTCGCCGCCATTTTCGAAGGACCCGCTTACACAAAATGGCGTTCACTGCGTGAATCAGAAGATGCCCGCAATCTGGGCCTGACGGCACCACGCTTCCTGCTGCGTCACCCTTATGCACCTGATGAAAATCCGGTGAAAAGTTTTAACTATCATGAAGATGTCAGCAAAAATCACGAGCATTATCTGTGGGGAAACACGGCATTTCTTCTGGCGGCCAATATGGCTGAAAGTTTCATGTCAACCCGCTGGTGCCCGAATATTGTCGGTCCGCAAAGTGGCGGCGCGGTCAAAGACCTGCCTGTGCATTTATATGAGGCAATGGGCCAGCTACAGGCCAAAGTTCCGACAGAAATTCTCATTACCGACAGGCGAGAATATGAGCTGGCAGAGCAGGGTTTTATCACCCTGACGATGCGTAAAGGCTCTGATAACGCAGCTTTCTTTTCTGCCAATTCGGTGCAAAAACCGAAAGTTTTCCCGAATACGCCAGAAGGCAAAGAGGCTGAAACCAACTACAAACTGGGTACGCAGCTCCCTTACCTTTTTATTATCAACAGGCTGGCACATTACATCAAAGTGCTGCAACGCGAACAGCTTGGCTCATGGAAAGAAAGGGGAGATCTGGAGCGTGAACTGAATACCTGGATCCGCCAGTATGTTGCCGACCAGGAAAACCCACCTTCTGAAGTCCGCAGTCGTAAGCCATTACGCCAGGCGAAGATTGAAGTCTCCGATGTGGAAGGCGAGCCAGGCTGGTATCAGGTTGCCCTGAGCGTCCGTCCTCATTTCAAGTATATGGGGGCATCGTTTGAATTGTCCTTAGTCGGACGTCTGGACAGGGAGTGATCATGATTACGGAACGGGTGTCCGGGGGGAGTCTGTTTGAGCGCATAGGAGAGGCGACCAAACCGTCCTCACGCCAGCGTCCAAAGGCGGCGCTGTTGCATTCTGTACGCGATAACCTGCGCAATATCCTTAACACTCGTTCTGATAGCTGCTATGGCTCACCGGAACTGGGGATCGCTGATTTTAATGATGAATCCCCTGATCGCCAGAACATCCGGGAATGGATTGTTCAGGCTATCCAGAATTGTATTCTGCGTTACGAACCCCGTATATCTGATGTGGCAGTGACTGCTGCCACAGAGGATAGTCATGCGCCACTGGAACTGCGTTTCCATATTGTGGCATATCTGCATTTCAGCGACAGGCAGGATGTCCTGGAGTTTGACGTTATGCTGGAAAACCGTCAGCACTGGTGCGTGGAGTAAACCTAATGGCCTTTGAAGAACGTTTCTACCGCGAAGAACTGGATTATCTGCGTCAGTTGGGCAAACTTCTTGGTCGTGAAAAACCCCATCTTGCCCGTTTTCTGGCAGAGAAAGAGGGTGATCCAGATGTGGAACGCCTGATGGAGGCATTTGCTTTCCTTTCCGGTGGCTTGCGACAGAAACTTGAGGATGAGTTTCCGGAGTTTACGCACAGCCTGATTAATATGCTGTGGCCCAATTATTTGCGTCCTGTGCCGTCAATGGCCGTGGTTGAATATAACCCCGTTGCGACACAGTTTTCTGCGCCTGTTCAGGTTTGTCGTGATGAACTGATTTGCTCAGGCCCGGTTCGTGTGACGTCATCAGGACGTAAGATCCTGGCCGAGGATGATATTACTCCTTCTTCTGTCTGTCATTTTACCCTGGCGCGTGATGTCTGGCTGCAACCGTTACATATTTGCGATGTACGTAACACCAGCACCCTGAAAAAAGGGTCCATTGACATTGAATTTTTCACGGAAGGTAGCGTTTCTCCCGACACACTGGATCTGAACAAGCTCACTTTCTGGCTGGGAAACGAAGATGATTACACCCGACAGCAGCTCTATTTATGGTTCAGTGAGCGGGTAATGGATGCGGAACTGGTTGCCGGAGAGTATTGCGTGTCATTGCCGGAAATGTGGCTGAAGTCAGCCGGTTTCGAACGCGAGGATGCACTTCTACCGTGGCCGAAAAACGTCCATAGCGGCTACCGCGTGCTTCAGGAGTATTTTTGCTACCCGGAGAGCTTTTTCTTCTTTCATTTGCAGGGGGCCAGATCGCTACCAGCAGATTTCCCAGTCGGCGCGTTTACACTGCGTTTGCATTTTAATATGCCATTACCAATGGATATCAAGCTTCGCAAAGATTCACTGCGCCTTTACTGTACGCCGGTTGTGAATCTGTTCGCCCACCATTCTGAGCCTGTCAGGCCGGACGACAGTTCACCACAATATGCGTTAAGGGCCAGTCAGCAGAACCCGGAACATTATGATATTTTTCAGGTGAAGTTGGTTTCCAGCAAAGTCTCCGCATCGGATAAAATGGCTGACCCTGAGGAAACCATATATATCTGGCCCGAATTCGAAGGGTTTCAGCATCAGATTGAGTACAGTCGGCAGCGTGAAGTTGTTTACTGGCACCACCGTACTAAAACCTCACTGTTTCATTATGGTCTGGATCATTCTATTGCCTTCGTGCACGCGGATGGCAGTCAGCCGGACCCTTCCCGACTGAATGGCGAAGTTTTTACCGCCTCGCTGGTGTGTACCAACCGGATGTTGCCCGCCTCGCTGCATACTGGTGATATCAGTGTCCCTGTAAATAAAAATCCGGCGGTGGCTTCTTTTAGCAACGTCACGCGTCCAACTCGTCCGCTTTATCCGGTGACGGATGGCGATATGCACTGGTCACTGATCTCCTGCATGAACCTGAATTACCTTTCGTTGCTGGACAGAGAGGCGTTGATCCAGGTGCTGCGCACATTCGATTTGCCAGGGGTTCATCATCCACAGCAAGCCCGGCTTTCTTCTCAAAAGTTGGATGCCATCGAAAAAATGGAGTCTCGTCCGGTTGACCGTCTGTTTAAAGGGGTACCGGTTCGGGGCCTGTCTACCACACTTTGGATTAACCCCGCCCCTTTTATCTGTGAAGGTGAGATCTATCTGTTGGGCACCGTGCTGTCATGCTTTTTTGCGTTATACGCCAGCATTAACTCATTTCACTGCCTCAAAATCATTAACACGGAAAGTCAGGAGTCCTGGGAATGGCAACACACCGGCCAGCACGCCCTGATGTAAGGGAAATGTCACCTCTCCCGGATGTACGTGGGGTGAATTTTTTTGTCCTCATGGAATCGCTTTACCGCCGGTATGGCGGTGCAGACCGTGAGCCCTCATTGCGTACTGAACCAGAGCAGGAAGTGGTATTGTTTAAATCCGATGCCAGTATTGCTTTTCCGGGCAGTGACCTGAGCACGCTTGATCGTAGCGACTCCGGTCAGTTTACCCTGACGACAAAATTTCTCGGGTTTTCAGGCAGTCAATCGCCGTTGCCTGGCTACTATCTGGACCGGATGGCGCGCGAATCCGCGCAGAATGAAGAGGGACTGAAGGCATTCCTCGATCTGTTTAGCCATCGCTGGACGCAGTTTGCTTACCATGCCTGGCGTAAGTACCGCTATTACATCTGTTTTCGTAACGGAGGAACCGATTCGTTCTCACAACGGATGTATGCGCTGGTCGGATTGGGAAACCCGAGCGTGCGTGACAGGCTCGCGATCAACCACAGCAAGATGCTGGCTTATGCCGGGATACTGGCCACTCCCGGTCGCTCGCCGGACGTGGTGAGCAACCTGGTCAGCCATTGCTTTGATTTGGCGGATGTCAGCATTGAAAACTGGCAGTTGCGTAAGGTGGCGGTGGACCCCGCACAGCAGAACCGGCTGGGCGTGCGCAATCCCAAACGTAAAACTGCCGGGTATGTGCCGGGGCGCTCGGTGATTGGCGTTAATTTTACCCTCGGCGCCAGAGTGCCGGATCGCAGCGGAAAATTTCTGCTGCGGATCGGTAATCTCACAATGGCACGCTACCTCTCCTTTTTACCGGAAGGTGAAAACCATCAGGCACTGATCATGTTTGTCTCCTTTTTGCTGCGCGATCAATTTGCATGGGATCTCCAGCTCTCGCTTGCACCGGATCAGGCGAAGGGAATGCGACTGGGCGACCGCTCCCGATCCTGTATCGGACGCACGGCGTTTATCGGTCTGCCGAAGGCACCGCCATCCGTCACTCTCCACATCAGGGATTAATTTTATGGAACCGCATATGACTGAGGAAAAAACGCAGTCGCGCGCACTGTCACTGACACTACAGGTGATGAACGGCAATGAGCTGGAGAGCGGACGCGCTGCAAAATGTTTGTTTACTGCTGACGGCGGGGTTATTGGCAGCGCATCTGCATGCCACTGGCCGTTACAGGACCGGGCAGGCTCTGTGGCCGATCGTGCCTGCCAGGTGGTGCAACATGATGGCGTATTTTGCCTGCGTAGCCTGGCGTCTGGACTCATGATTAACCTTGCTCCTGTGTCTACGGGGGCCGGACTGGTACGTCTGAGACAAGGGGATGAAATCGTTCTGGGGGCGCTGGCTCTGAAGGTATTTATCCATGAAGGAAAGCTGGTCAGTTACGGTGAGCAGATGGTGGCGCCTGAAACCATTGTTACCAACCGCGACCACCTGTCGGACCCGCTGCTGACGACGGACGGCCAGCCCGCATATCCGGGAATGCCCCGGATGCACCAGCTTGCCGATACTGTCGTCAACAGCTTTTCAGCCGATCCGCTCCAGGCTCTCCAGGCGGAAAGCCTGACGGTGGTGGGCGACACGCTTCCCGGGATTGTGCCTGTCCGATCTTCTGCGCCCGAAAGAGATGGGGCGATCGACAAACCGTTTATGGATCTGCCGCCAGTCTATCCCGATCCCCAGACCCGTCATGGCGATGTCGCCTCCCCGGTGGATACAGCCCAGCTTCATCTTGCCGTCACCCCGCTGTTACGTGGACTGGGTAGCTCGCTTTCTGTACGTAATTCACAGGATGCGGATGATTTTCTTGAGGAGGCGGGTCGGACGTTGCAGGCGGCCATCAGGGGTTTACTCGATCTACAACAGCGTCGCAACAGCCTTTCCGATAAACATTTGCGCCCGCTGGAGGATAACCCGTTACGCCTGAACATGGATTACACCGCCGCCCTCGATGTGATGTTTGCGGAGGGTAAAAGCCCGGTGCATCTGGCGGCGCCTGCCGCAGTTGGCGAGAGCCTGCGTAATGTCCGGCACCATGAAGAAGCAAACCGCGCAGCGATTGTCGAATCGCTGCGCGTATTACTGGATGCTTTCTCGCCACAGAGCTTGATGCGTCGTTTTGTACAGTATCGCCGCAGTCATGAACTGCGCCAGCCACTGGACGATGCTGGCGCCTGGCAGATGTACAGCCACTATTACGACGAGCTGGCGTCCGATCGTCAGCAGGGTTTTGAGATGCTGTTTAATGAGGTTTATGCCCAGGTGTATGACCGGGTATTACGTGAGAAACAGCGGGAGCCGGAAGCATGACAGGACGCTTTTTTCGTACCTGGATGGTGATGGTGCTTTTCAGTCTCACCCTGACAGGCTGCGAAACGGTGAAAAAGCTCGGCCAGGTGATTAAGAATCCGGACATTCAGGTTGGAAAGCCTGCGGAGCAACCCTCAGAAGTGACAGTCACGCTGTTGACCGAGCCTGACACCAATACCAATGCGGATGGTGAGGCTGCGGCAGTCGACGTACAGCTGATTTATATGAGCGATGACTCAAAATTACAGGCTGCTGATTATGACACGGTGGCCAGTACACCGTTGCCGGATGTGTTGGGCAAGAACTATATCGACCACCAGGATTTTAACCTGCTACCGGACACCCTAAAAACACTGCCGCCAGTGAAGATGGATGAAAAGACGCAGTTTATTGGTGTTGTAGCTTATTTCTCCGATGACCAGGCTACCGAGTGGAAACAAATCGAACCGGTAGAAGGTACCGGCCACAGCTACCGCCTGCTGGTACATGTACGACAGGGAAGTATTGAAATGAAAAAAGAGGACGACTGACGATGGCGAACATGAAAAATAAAGTGATCTGGCAGGAGGGATTGTTTGCCCTGCCGCAGCACTTCCAGCAACAGCAGCGCAATCAGGAATATTTGCTGAACCAGCGTATTAGTGCACAGGCTGATTTTGCCTGGGGATTCACCTCGCTGTCGATCAATACCGAGTTGCTTGCCCAGGGAAAACTCATGCTGAACAATGCGGCGGGTTGTATGCCGGATGGTACAGTGTTCAACATTCCGGAGCAGGATCAGCTCCCCGAACCGTATCAACCGCGCGATCTTTCCCGGTCCGGAAGCCAGGACATCTATCTGGCATTGCCCGTTATCAGTGATATCACCTGTGAAATTGAAGGCCGCCAAAGTGCCGGGCAGGGAACGGAACGTTACCGTCTGGCCCGCGCCGATGTCCGTGATTTACACTCCGATGATGGCGACGTGCAACAAATTGTTCTGGGGCAACTGGCGGCGAAAATCGTCAGCGGCGCGGACGATCTCAGTGCGATGGTCACGTTGCCGCTGTGTCGCATTCTCAGCCAGCAGGCCAATGGTGCGCTGGTGCTGGATGAAAGCTTTATCCCGACCTGCCAGGCTATCCGCGTTAGCCCGGAACTGAGCGGGTTTGCCGGTGATGTGCAGGGGCTTATCAGCAACCGCGCCAGCGAACTGGCAAAGCGTATTGGTTCCCCGGAGCAGAGCGGTATCGCGGATGTGGCTGAGTTTATGATGCTGCAGATGCTTAACCGCAATCAGATGCATTTCACCCACCGCTCACACCTGCATACCCTGCATCCGGAAGCGTTTTATCTGGATCTTGTCCGGCTATTGGGTGAGCTGATGACCTTTACAGAAGACAATCGGCTGCCCTGTTCGGTGGAAGTTTACAACCACCGCGATCTGACGCATTCATTTAATACAGTGATCCCGGAACTGCGCCGGGCGCTCAATACCGTGTTGATGCCACGCGCTCAGAATCTGCCGCTCGTCTTCTCCGACGGGTTTTATGTCGCCACGGTCAATGATCCTACACTGTTACGCTCCGGAACTTTCATTCTGGCGGTACGCGCGCGGATGCCGCACAGCCAGCTTATTCATCAGTTTACCCAGCAGTCAAAAATCGCGGCTACCAACAAAATCCGCGATATGGTCAGCGTCCAGGTGCCGGGTGTTCCACTGACGCCCCGCACCGCAGCCCCGCGCCAGTTACCGTATCACGACGGTTTTGTTTATTTCGAGCTGGATAAAGGCGCTGCCGCCTGGCAGGACGTTGTGAAAGCCGGAGCGCTGGCGCTGCATATCTCCGGTACTTTTCCGGATCTGGGTATCCAGCTGTGGGCGATAAGGAGCTAAGAACATGAGCGAGCAGTTCCTCCCGTCGGACGCCATGAATGACCGCCAGGCTACAGGGAATACACAGGATAAGAAGAGTGCTGTGGTACACGATGTGGGTGAAGACCTCTCCAGCCGCCAGTATCGACTCCCCCTGCGCGGAAACAGTCTCAACCCGATGATTGACGCCGCCACGCCACTGCTGGGGATGGTCATGCGCGTGGATGGGATGAACAGTCAGAGCATGCCGGAACACCTTTTTGCGCAGGTCGTGACGGACGTTCAGGCTGTGGAGCAACTGCTTCAGGAGCAGGGCTACGAACCGGGTGTGATTGTCTCGTTTCGCTATGTTCTTTGCACCTTTATCGATGAAGCAGCATTGGGTAACGGCTGGTCAAACAAAAATGAATGGATCAAACAGTCGTTGCTGGTCCATTTTCACAATGAAGCGTGGGGAGGGGAGAAGATTTTTATTCTGCTCGAACGCCTGATACGTGAACCGAAGCGTTATCAGGATCTGCTTGAGTTTATATTTCTTTGCTTTTCGCTGGGATTTCGCGGGCGCTACAAAGTGGCCGTCCAGGATCAAGGGGAATTTGATCAGATCTACCGCCGCCTGCACCACGTCCTGCATACCCTGCGCGGCGATGCACCGTTTCCGCTACTGCATCAGGATAAGAAAACACAGGGCGGGCGCTATCAACTGATAAAGCGGCTGACCATTAAACATATCTTCGTTGGCGGTATTGTCGTGCTGGCACTGTTTTATCTGTTCTGGATGCTGCGACTGGACAGTCAGACGCAGGATATTTTGCATCAACTGAACCGGCTGCTTGCCAGGTAAGGATACACATATGATCCAGATTAATCTGGCCTCTCTGGTTAAGCATCTGAATGCGTTTTCCCGGCAGGCACTTGAGGCCGCCGCGGCAGAATGTATGAGTCAGCAGGCAACGGAAATTACCGTGGCACATGTACTGTTGCAGATGCTGGCGATGGTACGCAGCGATATAAGAGTGATTGCTGAACAGGCGGAGATTGACGCGAGTGAACTTCGCCGGGCGTTAATAGTGGAAAGTTACGCGACTTCGCGAACAACGGAGAGCTACCCGGCGTTTTCGCCGATGCTGGTTGAGTGGCTGAAAGAAGGTTGGTTGCTGGCATCAGCCGAGATGCAGCACAGTGAACTGCGCGGTGGCGTGCTCCTTCTGGCCTTGCTGCATTCCCCTTTGCGCTATGTGCCGCCTGCTGCCGCCCGCTTGCTGACCGGTATTAATCGCGATCGTCTGCAACAGGATTTTGCTCAGTGGACGTGGGAGTCGGCGGAAACGGCGATACAGAGTACGGACGGGCAGGTTGTCAGCGTGTTGGCAGAGACGGGGGACAGTTTGCTTGCGCGCTACGCGAAGAATATGACGGAGGATGCCCGTCATGGTCGGCTCGATCCTGTGCTATGCCGCGACCATGAAATTGATCTGATGATCGACATTCTCTGCCGCCGGCGCAAGAACAACCCGGTGGTTGTGGGCGAAGCGGGCGTCGGTAAAAGCGCGCTGATTGAAGGGTTGGCGTTGCGCATTGTTGCAGGCCAGGTACCGGATAAGCTGAAAAACACCGACATTATGACACTGGATCTCGGCGCATTGCAGGCCGGAGCATCAGTGAAAGGCGAGTTTGAGAAGCGCTTTAAAGGGCTGATGGCGGAAGTGATTTCCTCGCCAGCACCCGTCATATTATTTATTGATGAAGCACATACTCTGATTGGCGCGGGCAACCAGCAAGGAGGGCTTGATATCTCTAACCTGCTCAAACCGGCGCTGGCGCGTGGCGAACTGAAAACGATCGCCGCCACTACCTGGAGCGAGTACAAAAAATATTTTGAGAAAGATGCTGCCCTGTCGCGCCGTTTTCAGCTTGTGAAGGTCAGTGAACCTACGGCGGCGGAAGCGACTGTTATTCTGCGCGGCCTGTCAGCGGTGTATGAGCAGTCTCACGGCGTGCTGATCGATGATGAAGCCTTACAGGCGGCAGCCAGTTTAAGCGAGCGCTACCTTTCCGGACGTCAGTTACCTGATAAAGCTATCGATGTGTTGGATACCGCCTGCGCCCGTGTGGCGATTAACCTCTCATCGCCGCCAAAGAAAATATCTGCCCTCGCCACCCAATGCCATCAGTACGAAGCGGAAATCCGCCAGCTTGAGCGGGAAATTCGTATTGGATTACATACTGATACCGCCCGGCTGGATGAAGTTCATGTTCGACATGATGATGCACAGAATGAGTTGAAGGCGCTGGAAGAGGCCTGGCGTCAACAACAGACACGGGTGCAGGCTATTATCGCGCTGCGCCAGCAATTATTGGCCACACTGGAAACCGATGGCAATGCATCCCTCACTGATAAGGCTAATGAAGCGGAAACGCTATCTCTCGCAGAACGGCTGGCCCAACTGACCGCCGAACTGGACGACCTGCATAACGCGCAGTTACTGGTTTCCCCGCACGTCGATAAAAAACAGATCGCCTCCGTGATTGCCGAATGGACCGGCGTGCCGCTTAACCGCCTGTCACAGAGTGAAATGTCAGTTATCACCGATTTGCCGTTGTGGTTGGGCGACACAATTAAAGGTCAGGATCTGGCCATTAAGCACCTGCATAAACATCTTCTCACCGCACGCGCCGATTTGCGTCGTCCGGGACGCCCACTCGGCGCATTTCTGCTGGCGGGTCCCAGCGGCGTGGGTAAAACCGAAACCGTATTGCAATTGGCTGAACTGCTTTACGGTGGTCGCCAGTACCTGACGACCATCAATATGTCTGAGTTCCAGGAAAAACACACCGTTTCGCGCCTGATTGGTTCCCCGCCGGGCTATGTCGGCTATGGTGAAGGCGGTGTGCTGACCGAAGCCATCCGTCAGAAACCGTATTCCGTGGTGCTGCTGGATGAAGTGGAAAAAGCCCATCCGGACGTGCTCAACCTGTTTTACCAGGCATTCGACAAGGGCGAAATGGCAGATGGCGAAGGCCGGTTGATTGACTGTAAAAATATCGTCTTTTTCCTCACCTCCAACCTCGGTTACCAGGTGATTGTCGAACATGCCGACAACCCGGAAATTATGCAGGAAGCGCTGTACCCGGTGCTGGCAGACTTCTTCAAACCGGCGTTACTGGCGAGGATGGAAGTGGTGCCATACCTGCCGTTATCAAAAGAGACGCTCGCCATCATTATCGCCGGAAAGCTTGCCCGTCTGGACAATATACTGCGCAGCCGCTTTAGCGCGGACATCATGATTGAACCGGAAGTCACTGATGAAATCATGAGACGCGTGACCCGCGCTGAAAATGGCGCGAGGATGCTGGAGTCCGTGATTGACGGCGAAATGCTGCCGCCACTCTCATTATTGTTATTGCAGAAAATGGCCTCAAACACATCCATTGCCAGCATTCGGTTGTCGGTGTCAGAAGGGAGATTCATGGCAGATGTGCAGGATGTTCCATCCGCCGATGAGCCCGTGTTGGCGCAGGAAACGGATGGCATCACTTTATGAGTGGGATGCGCGTTACACGCCAGTTCTGGCTGTTAGCGGTCGGCCTGCTGACAGGACTGTTTGCCGGATTCGTACCCGCAGAAACACCCTCTGCATCTGGCATCGTGCAGGGTACAGCTGCGGCTATATCAGATGACGAGCAGGCGACGCTACAGGCAATGCAGGCCTGTCGTCGTGAATCAGCAGCCCTGGAACGTCTTGACTGTTATGACAATTTGCTCGCCCCTCTGTCACCGGCGGGGTTTAACGGTGCGCTGGTCAGGGCCAGTTTTGTGGGGGAAGCCTGGACTCGCGCCACGGAGCAGGAAAAACGCCGTCAGGATAAGAGTACGGAACTGCTGGTAACGCGGACGCCAGGAGAACGTCCGATGGTGGTGATCACCACGCCAGCTATTGGTCATGTTCCGCCGCGCCCGGTGCTGATGTTGAGTTGTGTGGACAATATTACCCGAATGCAGGTGGCGCTGATCAAAGCGATGGATACACATGATATCGCCGTCAGCCTGAGTGCCGATGACAAAACATTCCACAGCCGCTGGTTTGTGCGTGAAAACGGCACGCTTCTGGAATCCAGCCGGGGATTATCCGGCATCGACGAGATTAAACAGCTGTTTGGCGCGAAGACGCTGACTATTGATACCGGTCCGGAGAGCGCTGCCGGAAAACTCACCTTTAATATCAATGGACTGGCGCAGGCTATCGCCCCGCTGCGTGAAGCCTGTCATTGGGCGGGAGAATAAGAAATGGCAATGGATCTGCGTGACCCGAATGTCTGGATTTCGCACCTGCTGGAAACACTACCGGAAGAAAAACTGAGCGGCGCTCTGAAAGATGACTCTCCTGAGTGGGAGTATATTGACGGAGAAATCGTCAAACTCGGTTCGCTGGCGCACGGTCAGCTTGATATTGCGGAAATACAGCGTCGGGGACTGGTGCTTCTGGCCTCAGAGTGTAAAGATTTTCGTCTGCTGGCGCATTTGTTGCGTACTCTGCAACATGCAGGCAACCTGCCGCTGGCCCTGCGCCTGCTGGCGCTGTACGTAGAGCATTACTGGGCAGTGACTGCGCCGCGCATGTCGCACAAAAAACGTTTTGCAGCACAGGTCATAAAACGTTTTGACGCAGGTATACCCGGTTTTGTAGGAAAAGCGACCACAGCACAGCGCGACGCGGTGTTGGGTGAACTGGCGACACTGGCGCAAAGCTGGCGGATGCAGGATGTTCCAGAACTGGCACTGGCGACGGATGATCTGCTCGTACTTTTTCAGCGCGCATTCCATGATGCCGGGCCTGCGTTATCTTCCTCTCAGGGAATGTCTGACAACGTACCGCAGGATGTCGCTATACCTGCACGCGATCTCCCGCAGACTATCACCACTGTGCCTGCTGTTCCGGCTCCGCAGGTGACTGTCGACAGTCACGACGATACTGCTTGGCGCGACACGTTGCTGAAGGTCGCCGCTATCCTTTGCGAACGCAATCCGGACTCGCCGCTGGGCTACCGTCTGCGTCGGCATGCGCTATGGCAAACCATTACCAGCACGCCTCCGGCCGAGAGTGATGGTCGTACCCCGCTGGCGGCGGTTTCTGCTGACATGGCTGCAGAGTATCAGTCCCGGTTAACCTGCGTGGATCTGGCGCTGTGGCAGCAGGTGGAGCAGAGCCTGCTGCTGGCTCCGTACTGGCTGGACGGGCATTACCTTTCCGCACAGATAGCACAGCGTCTCGGGTACAGGCAGGCAGAAGAGGCCATCCGAGAGGAAGCTGGCTTTTTTCTTGCGCGTCTTCCGGCGCTTGCCGATCTGCTGTTCAACGACCGCACACCATTTATCAGCGAGCAGACAAAACGGTGGCTGACCTCATCAACATCCCATAGTCAGGCCGTACCAGTACTGCAATCCACAGAGGAAATGCAAGCTGCCAGGGCATGTTTTACCGAGCAAGGGCTGGAGGCTGCACTGCAGTACCTGGAGACATTGCCAGAAGGCGATCCCCGCGATCAGTTCCACCGCCTGTACCAGGGCGCTCAGCTAATGGAAGAGGCCGGAATGGTAAAACTTGCACAGCAACAGTACCGGATGCTGTCCGAAGAAGGCTTGCGAATGGTGGTGGCAGACTGGGAGCCCTCACTCTTCACACAGCTTAAGCAGAAGTTCACGGCAGAACAGTAAGAAACAACAGGAGTTTTTGTGAGATTACCGACCCCCCGACTCTTCAGCGGAATGAAATCTGTTTTGCGACCGGCGATGCCAAAATTTAAGGTCTCCGCGTTATGGCTATTGGTGCTGGCATGGATCTTTCTGCTGGTATGGATCTGGTGGAAAGGCCCGTCATGGTCATTGTATGACGAACATTGGCTCAAACCGCTGGCAAACCGCTGGCTGGCGACAGCGGCGTGGGGGATTGTCGCCCTGGGGTGGCTGACTGTCCGGGTGATGAAGCGTCTGCAGCAGCTTGAGAAACAGCAAAAGTTGCAGCGCGAGGAAGCGCAGGACCCGCTCAGTGTGGAGTTGAATATTCAACAGCGCTACCTCGACAGGTGGCTGCTGCGTTTACAGCGTCATCTCGACAACCGCCGTTACCTGTGGCAATTGCCGTGGTATATGGTTATCGGTCCTGCCGGGAGCGGCAAAACCACCCTGTTACGGGAAGGTTTCCCATCCGATATCATTTATACACCGGAAGCGGTACGCGGTGCAGAGCAACGCGTATATCTGACGCCACATGTCGGCAAACAGGCGGTGATTTTTGACATTGACGGCGCACTCTGTGAACAACCTGATGCGGATATTCTGCATCGCCGCTTATGGGAACATCTACTGGGATGGCTGGTGGAAAAACGTGCCCGCCAACCGCTGAACGGGATCATTCTCACCCTCGATTTACCCGACCTGTTGACGGCCGACAAACGCCGCCGCGAACATCTGTTGCAGACGCTGCGTAGCCGTTTGCAGGATATACGTCAGTATCTTCACTGCCAGTTACCGGTTTACGTGGTGCTGACCCGGCTGGACTTATTGTACGGTTTTGCAGCCCTGTTTCAGTCGCTGAACAAAAAAGATCGCGATACCATCCTCGGGGCTACGTTTACTCTCAGCGCCCATGAAAGTGAAGACTGGCGTACCGAACTGAACGCTTTCTGGCAGGACTGGTGCGAACGGATGAACCAGTCCATGCCCGATCTGATGTTGGCGCAGAGCCATATGCGCAGTTCATTGTTCAGTTTTATTCGCCAGATGCAGGGAAGCAGGGAGTCTCTGGTGACCCTGCTTGATGGTCTTCTGGACGGTGAAAATATGGACGTGATGCTGCGTGGCGTGTATCTGACGTCATCACTGCAACGCGGTCAGATGGATGACATCTTTACACAGTCTGCCGCCCGGCAATACCGGCTCGGCAGTAATCCGCTAAGTGCCTGGCCACTGGTGGATACCGTACCTTACTTTACCCGCAATCTGTTTCCCCAGGTACTTCTGTCGGAGCCGAACCTGGCTGGCGAAAGCCGCGCCTGGCTGGTAAGCAGCCGTAGACGTCTTACCGTCTTTTCTGCCGCGGGTGGAGCGTTGGCGCTATTGCTCATCATCGGCTGGCACCATTATTACGATGTTAACTACGCCTCCGGTATCCAGGTACTGAAACAAGCTCAGGCCTTTATGGCGATCAGGCCACCCCAGGGGATGGATGACTACGGTGATCTACAATTGCCATTACTCAATCCGGTACGCGATGCGACGTTGGCCTACGGCGACTGGGACGATCGCAGTCGACTGGCCGATATGGGGTTGTACCAGGGAAGGCGTGTCGGGCCGTATGTGGAGCAAACCTATCTGCAACTACTGGAGCAGCGTTATCTGCCCGCCTTGTTCAACGGTCTGGTGAAAGAAATGGATGCTGCCCCACCGGAGAGCGAAGAAAAACTCGCCGTGCTGCGAGTGATGAGAATGCTGGAGGACAAAAGCGGACGTAATAATGACGTAGTGAAGCAATACATGGCGAAGCGCTGGAGTGATAAGTTCCACGGCCAGCGCGATACCCAAGTGCAATTGATGTCTCATCTCGACTATGCGCTGAAACATACCGACTGGCATGCTGAACGTGCTGCGGGTGATGGGGACGCGATCGGTCGTTGGGCACCGTATGACAAACCGGTGGTGTCAGCACAGAAAGAGTTAAGCAAACTGCCCGTTTACCAGCGGGTCTACCAGAGCCTTAAAACCCGGGCGTTGGGAGTACTGCCCGCCGATTTGAACCTGCGCGATCAGGTTGGCCCAACATTCGAACAGGTATTTGTTTCCTCAGATGACAACAAGCTGGTTGTCCCGCAGTTTCTTACCCGCTATGGGCTCCAGAGTTATTTTGTGAAGCAGCGTGATGAACTGGTGGAACTGACGGCAATGGATTCCTGGGTACTGAATATTATTCACAGTGTTAAATACAGTGACGCAGACCGTGCTGAAATCCAGCGCCAGTTAACCGAACAGTATATTAGTGACTACACCGCCACCTGGCGGTCAGGGATGGATAACCTTAACGTACGCGATTATGAATCCATTGCGCAGTTAACCGCCGCGCTGGAGCAGATTATCAGCGGCGACCAGCCTCTACAACGAGCGTTGACGGCGTTGCGGGATAATACACAGCCGACCGTTCTTTCCGAAAAGCTATCTGATAAAGAACGCGCAGAAGCATTGGGAGAGCCGGATTATCGTCTGCTGACCCGTCTCGGTCATGAGTTTGCGCCGGAAAACAGCACGCTGGCGGTTCAGAATAATAAAGAAAATACCCTGCAAGCGGTCTATCAGCAGTTAACGGAATTGCACCGCTATCTGCTGGCTATCCAGAACGCACCGGTACCCGGTAAATCGGCACTCAAAGCCGTTCAGTTACGCCTTGACCAGAACAGCAGCGACCCTATTTTTGCGACCCGGCAGATGGCGAAAACTCTGCCTGCGCCGCTTAACCGCTGGGTGGGAAAACTGGCAGATCAGGCCTGGCATGTGGTGATGGTAGAAGCGGTTCACTATATGGAAATTGACTGGCGCGACAACGTGGTAAAACCGTTTAACGAACAACTGGCAAATAGTTATCCATTTAATCCTCGTTCTTCGCAGGATGTGTCTCTGGATGCATTTGAGCGCTTCTTTAAACCGGATGGCGTGCTGGATACTTTCTGGCAGCAAAACCTGAAACTGTTCATTGAAAATGACCTGAGCCGTGACGGGGGCGACGGTGTCATTATCCGTGAGGATGTCATCCGGCAACTGGATACCGCACAGAAAATCCGCGACATCTTCTTCAGTAAACAGAATGGCCTGGGAACGCAGTTTGCGGTGGAGACCGTTTCGCTTTCCGGCAACAAACGCCGTAGCGTGTTGAACCTCGACGGTCAGTTAGTGGACTACAGCCAGGGTCGTAACTACACCGCGCATCTGGTCTGGCCGAACAACATGCGCGAAGGCAATGAAAGCAAGCTGACGCTGGTGGGTACCAGCGGTGGCGCACCGCGCAGTATCAGTTTCAACGGGCCGTGGGCGCAGTTCCGCCTGTTCGGAGCCGGACAGCTAACCGGCGTGGAAGAGGGAACATTCAGCGTGCGCTTTAACGTTGACGGTGGCGCGATGGTCTACCGGATACACGCTGACACTGAAGACAACCCATTCAGCGGCGGGCTGTTCAGCCAGTTCCGGCTGCCGGATACGCTGTACTGAGGACTCAGGGATGAGCAACAACGTACTTATACAGACTATCGTGACCGGCAGTGACCCACGTAACCTGCCGGAATTTATCGCGATTCGCGAGGAAATCAACAAGGCCAGCCATCCGTCGCAACCGGAGCTGAACTGGAGGTTGGTGGAATCGTTGGCACTGGCTATTTTCAAAACCAACGGAGTGGATCTACACACTGCGACATACTATACGCTGGCACGCACGCACCCGCACGCAGGGGCTGGTGGGTTTCTGCGAAGGAACCGAATTGCTGGCGGCGATGATTACGCATGAATGGGATAAATTTTGGCCGCAGGGCGGTTCTGCACGGACAGAGATGCTGGACTGGTTCAATACCCGTACCGGGAATATTCTGCGCCAGCAGATATCTTTTGCGGAAAACGATCTGCCGCTGCTGCATCGTACTGAACGTGCTTTACAGATGATCAGTGACAAGCTCCAGCAGGTGGAGCTGAAGCGCCAGCCGCGTGTGGATAACCTATTATATTTTATTCAAAATACAAGAAAGCGCCTTGAGCCCCTGCCCAAAAGTAGTGTTGATACTTCCTCTCAGTCGATGGTCAGAACGCTGGTCTATGCGCCAGAAAGTACTCTTTCCGCCACGGCAGAGTCTGTGCCGCCAATCCCCGAGTTGCCAGAAATGCGGGTGATAGTGCGTGGTATGTCGGATAACGCTGGCAACGCAAAGACAAACAATCTGCTGAAAGGTTTCGTATCCGGTGTTGCCTTTACTGCTGTTATTTCGATCGCACTCTGGTGGTGGCTGGTACATCCCCTGCAACGTCAACTCGTGCAAGTTCGTGATACCGCTCAGGGAGCAGCCAGCATCTGGTTGGTCTCCCCTGAACTGGACAGTTATGGAGAGCGCCTGCAACAACTTCCCGAAACGTCGCCGCTGCAACTGCTGGAAACTGGAATGCAGATGATGCGAACGGCGGAGAGTCACTGGCCGGAGAGCCTGCAACAGCAGCAGGCAACCGCACAGTGGAACGATATTCTGAAAAACCGTGCGCAGAACAGTCCACAGCTACGGGGCTGGTTGCAGACCCGCCAGGATTTACACGCCTTTGCTGACCTGGTGATGCAGCGCGAGAAAGAAGGGCTGACTCTTTCTTATATAAAGAACGTCATCTGGCAGGCTGAGCGGGGGCTGGGTCAGGAGGCACCGCTGGAGTCAATGTTGACGCAGTACCAGGACGCCCGCGCGCAGGGACAGAATGCTGAGGCCCAGGAAAAACAGATTAATGAACGGCTGGACGGTGTGTTAAGCCGCTGGCTGCTATTGAAAAACGGCGAAATGCCGGAAAAGAAAACTAAACCCGAAAAATAGCAACGGAATAAAAGGAGTTTATCATGGCAAATCCGGTTTATCTGACACTGAACGGCGACCTTCAGGGACTGATCTCAGCAGGCTGCTCTTCCCAGGCTTCTATTGGCAATAAGGCACAGATTGCGCATACGGATCAGATTATGGTGTTAGGTTTATCCCACGGGCTTACCCGCGCACAGAACGTGAATCATCAGACGCTGGTGATCCATAAGCCGGTGGATAAATGTTCCCCGTTACTGACTAAAGCCATTAGTGAAAACGAATGTTTGACCTGTGACTTTGAGTATTATCGTACCAACCGTTTTGGCATTAACGAGCTGTATTATAAGGTGAAACTGATTAACGCCCGCATCGCCAACATTAAGCATGTTGTACCGCATACAATCAATAACAGCCAGGGGCAACCGGAAGAGTCGGTGTCGCTGACCTATGAAAGTATCACTCAGGAACACTGTATTGCCGGAACCAGCGCCTACAGCCTGTGGGAAGAGCGACTTTTTTAGGGTGAATCATTGAAAATGTAAAGGAGGTCGTATGAAATTAAGGATCAACGGAGCGGTGGGGGTTAATCAGCCAAATAATATCGGTGATGTCATAAAAATTCAGATGCTACTGAATAGAGCTATTCGTGACGATAAGATTGAATCGCTGAAAGAAGACGGTTTATGGGGGCCTAAGACATTTTCCAGGTTAGTTTACTTTCAGACAAACTTCGTTCATTTGCCTCACGCTGATGCCATCGTTAACCTGCATGGTCCAACCTTCAGAAGGTTAAATCAGGCGAATGCTATGGCTCATCATAGTGCTTCAACTCATCAGAAGCAGGCCGCAATACTACCGGATAGCAATCAGCTTCATCAATTAGCACAGCGAGCAACATTGCCCTTACCGGCAATTAAATCTGAATGGATTAACAGGGCATTACCGGCGGCCATTAATGTTAAACGTAACTGGGGAGTTCCGATAGCGGTGACTATTGCTCAAGGCGCGTTTGAATCAGGCTGGGGGCGTAAGGCTAAAGGCGGAGCATATTTTGGTGTGAAAGGAACATCTCCGGAAGGTAAGTCAATAACATTTACAACGCATGAAAATTATGATGGGCAATCAGTAAAGATTAAGGACAGTTTTCGCTCTTACGATTCTTTAGAGCAATCAGCTGATGATTATGGTCGATTCCTGAGTGTTAACAAGCGTTATGCAACTGCATTTTCATATCCGAATGATCCTGAGAAATTTATACATGAGGTTGCTAAAGCCGGGTATGCCACAAATCCTGATTATGAAAAGCATATAGTTAATATTATTAGGACTACCGGGATAAAAGATTATGATACTGTATGGGGTGGAGTATCCATGTGTTATATTAATCCACTACATTACTTTAGTTTGTTGGACTGAAAATGAGAAAATCTATATTTATAACATTGCTTGGCTGTATGGTTTTAACTGCAAAAGCATTTTCAGTCGAGCTACCACCAATTGTGCAACTGGTCAAGAATACTCTTGAAGAGAAAAAGCTTCTTGTATCTCCGGAATGTACGGATTACCTTTATATACCAGATAATGAACCTGGTGTGGATGTAGTCAATGTCGTTGAAAAACACGGTGGAAGTTGCCCTGGCGATCCACAAACACAACCTAGGTTATTCAGTGTCTCTGTGGATAAAACAACACATAAGATGGAATCAGATATTAATGACCCAGAGGAGGGTGTTTTCTCACCGCTTCAGCAATAATGATCGATCTTTGGGTAAAATCTTAATGTCTGCGGTAATGGTGAATTATAAGAATGATGATTCAGTTGGAATTATAGGTCTGATTTTTTAAAAGTGCTTAGGCCGCTGTTCAAAGTATCCGGTTAGTAGGGGGGGTATTCCTGACTGAGAATATTAGTGTTATTTACCCATATAATACTAATATCTTCTGTTTACAGCTAAGTCAGATATTCCCTTAGGTTTTAATTTCCAGGAATAATTAGAAATATGATGATCCTAAACTGAACGTTGATAGCTCATGGTGAAAATTAAGAGAAAACCAATTAAAGAGCATCGATGCCTTTAAAAAGAGCAAGTATCTGCAAAAATGGCGAGAGATCCAGCACATCAATAATGTGTTGCACCGACCAGAAATCGACCGTAGTCCTGAAAGCAAAAACCCGCCTTTTGGGCGGGTTCTTTAGAATAGTGGTGCCCGGACTCGGACTAACGCCGCAGGCGTTGAACAGCGCGCTTGTCGCGCTGGCCCCGAAGGGGTGAGCCGCTTGCGGCGAATAATCGAACGGAGTTCGATGAAGAGTCCGGTTCGCTAAAAGCAAAAACACGCCTTTTGGGCGGGTTCTCTGAATAAGTGGTGCCGGACTCGGAATCATATCCACGATTAACGTGCTGTTTGTTATTGGTTTTGTTGGTATTTCTTGTAAATAGCGCCCCCACGAAGGCCCCCATAAAAAATCGCTTTAGTTTTGTGATGGTTATCACGAAAAATCGTTATTTTGCGAATAGGAACCTCGTTATATGTGGAGTCAGGTCCACATATAACGTGTTCTAAAAACACTGACTTACTTTCCGTTAGTTCTCCACCATCAGCCGGGCAAGCTTGGCAAAAATCGAACTTTTGCTGCTTTCGCCGCTCCTGAGCATATCCAGGGTGAAGCTATTGAGATAAACGCCAGTTAACGGGTGGCTAAATACATCTACGGCTTTGCCCTGGGCATCCCATATCAGCAGATTTTCCACCAGGTTAGGCCGTGCAATAGCAGGATTTGTAGGCTGAGCATCACTCACCAGAACAAACACCCCGTTTTCATGCGGTTGCAAGTAAATATGGTGATGCCTCATCTTTTGCTCTTTGGTCAGCGAGTCGTATTTCGAACGGCCTGGTGATATCAGATAGGGCAGTACGTTTTGATTCGGTTTTGCTGAGCGGGTGATGGTGTACCCGTTAAATTTATCCCCTCTACGCTCCGTCAGCGCTTTTTCTTGCTCCTGATAATCGAATGAATCGACGATATTAAGTTGTGCTGGGCCAATCAGACGCGGTACGCGCGCGCTGTTGTATGTAGTCAGCAGGACGTCTGCGGCGTGGTCGTAGAGATAGAAGCTTTTGTCGAATAATTTCTTTAATCGTCCCAGAGAGGGATGATCAACAGAGAGATATTCTAATTCACCTTCAGCGATCCCAGTATCAACTACCCTAAGTTGGCCGTGCTCTATTTTTAGTTCAACATACCCAAGCAGAGAGAGATTGCTTTTCGTTTTGCGTACCGCATAGGCGGTATAATGCCCGTCCGCCAGGTCTGGCAGTGGAATATGATGCTGATTGAGTAAGCTCTCTTTGAACCATAATTCAGTTTTCGTTCGGCGTACCTTACTGTTTAGTAACGTGACTGCTGACTTGAGACGGCCGTGAGGCTTCGTAAGAACGATTTCGTATTGAGTTGGGTTGCTTGCCAATTGTTCATTAATAAAATCAATCGCATCCAGCAATTTTCGATCAATATTCATACCTTGTAAGACTACGGGCAGAGGTTGCTGGTTTATCCACCCTTGCAAACGATCCAGTTTAAGCTGGGTATAAGTATCCCACGTGAGTTCTGGTCGTCTTCGGGCGTCGGCAAAGGCAGCATAGAAATCATTGTACTCAACAGATTCATTATCTTGCTGGCGGATGCTGTTGCTCCGCTCTTCATCTACCGCATTGAGTACCAGAATAGATGTATTGGCAGGCAGCTCAGAAAAGCCGGTTTGCTGAGAATGTTTAAGCGACGCCAGAGGCCAGAGTTGATACCCGGGGAACTGGTTGGCTAATGTGTCAAAGAAATAAGCTTCTTGCGTGGCGCTGAATTCGACGCCGTTATTAACCACCAACAGCGTATTAGCCAGCTGTTGATCGAGGTCGGTAGCGAACTGATTGACCTCGTGGGTGGCCTGAAATGGGATCGGCTGATGCGGGATCTCTAGTTCACTGAGCCGCTCGCAGGCAGCATTCATGACCACGTTATAGGTATAGGCCTGGCATCCACCATAGCCGCTGCGCTCACGAAAAAAGTCCAGTTTGCTATCCCGGGCATCGAGTTTGCGCCGGGCTTTGAGCCGACGATTATCGATGTTAAACCACACGCTGGTATCGTCCAGAGAGAGGTGCAATTCATTCTCCGGTTCGACCAGAAATTTTCGTTTGTGCAGGGTAAAGGCGAGTTCGTTATATTCTGATGCATAAATGTCGAGTTCGAATGCCTCCATCACTCCAGTGCCGCTTTTCTGCGTGACGGGCTGACTCAGGCGAGCGTTGAGATAGAACGTAGAGTTGAAGTAGGTTGGCGGTACCGAAAAGCGCTCGCTGGCTTGTTCCAGCATTACTATTTTCAAATGCAGACTGAACAATCCCTGAATCAGGCGAGACAAATCATAATTTTCAGCGGTGAGTCGCTGGCAAAGCGTTTCAATGCGTTCTGCCAAAGTCTGATGCGCTGGGCTGTTCGGTGCAGCAGCAGGCGCCAGGAAGAAAAAGACGTGCTCGTAAGTAGGTAAAAAATGTAGCTCATATTTTACGTCCTGCCTGGCATCCAGTCCAAGTTTCTGCCGCACATAGGATTTTACCTCCTGATGAATACGCGCATAGTAATTAGCGGATTTTTCTTTTCGCTCTTTAGTAAAGCGCTGAACCATAAAGTCTATCGTATAGATATTAGATACCGGAACCAATAGACGTTGGATGGTCGTCAGCTGATCTTCTTCAAGCTTGATCAAATTGGTGCGGGCAATCGGGGCGTCTGACAGCTCATTCAGATTAGGGATCATGAGACTTTTCCTTTAGTCGGCAACTTTTCTACACCCAGCAGGGTTAGTAACATTGGGTTAATGTCCAATGTCATGCGCAGTTTCGAGTTTTCCTGAGCTCGTCCGCTCTCTCGATTTTTGGGCTGATAATACTGGTAGTCGGTTTGCAACAGGTTGAGGTAGTGAATCGTGTGATCCACGTTATCCTGCCACATCAGATTATTGGGGTTCTGGCTGTAGGCGACGTTCAGATAGACAAATCGAATGCGTTCGTAACGGCCTGCCAGCGCCGCCTGAAGCTGTTTCTGCCCCTCTGTATCTGCCTTTTGGCTGGTGATATTGCGGATCTGGCGAATCTTGTTGTTGCTTTTCTCAAGCGTTTCTTCTGCCCGCGTCAAATCGTCCAGCTGCGTCGCCCAGCGCTTAACGTCGATGCAGAGCAGGTCGTCACCCACTTCAATAAAGCGGTCAAAAAACTCATAGACTAACGGCGCAAGGCGCTCGAACACCTGCTGGTCGGTAAGAGGGGTCACACCATAACGTTTCAGCACCTTATCAAAAAGATATTCACCGACATTGCCTTTGAGCAACGGAACTAGCCTTGGGTTGGGTACCCATTTTTTGAATGCCGTTTCCTGGATGTTGTCACATTCACGAATCAAATCGCCGACCAGGTTGCCGGGGGTGAAATCGACATCGTTTCTATACTGCGGAAAGAGGGTGAGCTCTGGCCGGTACTCTCTTGCGCCGCCAGCGAAATCCGACAGGGCGGAATAATCACTGTGGACAAGTCCATCCGGGCCGCGTTTGTGGCAAAGTAAAATAGTTTGGTTGCCCTGATGGCGGTCGATAAACAGGGCGTGGTGGATAGATTGCATTTGCCGATTGGCGGCATACAAGGAATTAGCCTGAAGTTTTTCCAGCCAGCGCAGGGGATCGGTAAAGGAGTCAGGATCGCGGAATAAATTACACAATTCGAGATATTCAAGGTTGCCGGCGCGTACCTGATTTATCCAGTCGGTTTTCAGGACTCGCTTATGAACAGCATCGATGCGGCGACCATTTTCTACGATAGCCTGTTCAAACGCATGCCGCTGTTCTGCATCACTAAATGACTGGCTCTGACTCAGCTTTTCGCACTCCTCCATGAGGCGGTGGTTAAGCAAGGACATGCTTTCTGATACGACCTCGTTACCGCTATCTTCACTGAGAGCGGCGAACTGGAATGCAACATTACGGAACACATCGCGGGGTAAAAAGATTTCTGTTTTTAATAGAGTGTCGCGACGCTCGACTCGCCCTACGGCCTGCACGACGACTTTGAATAAGCTCATATCATGTTCGGCCATTAACAGGCGATAGTTTTCTCCGTGGGCGAAATTAACGTTGAAATCGGCCAGCTTGTGGACGGTAATATCGTCATCGGCGTAGTGTTTAAGCACGGTAACGTAGTTAGGTAATGTATTGAGGTTGCCGCTGTTGTCCTTTACTTCGCTGTAAAACGAGGAGTTGATGAGCACTAAGCGCTCAAAATCGACATCCAGACGTGGTGTATTGATATCATTAATATCGCCGTCATGGTATTTAACAAAGTAGTTGAGGCCGGTGCCCGCACTTTTGTAGCTGCTCATAAATACCAGTACGGTATTGCTGTTTTGGAGATAGGTTTCTTGCCTGATATCTTCGACATTAGCCAGTGGTGAATCGAAAAAGACCAAATGGACTGTGTGACGCCCTTTGAATGGGGTAAAGGTCAGGATCTGGTCATGTTTCTTATCG
This sequence comes from Citrobacter sp. CFNIH10, assembly GCF_002934585.1. Classification (NCBI taxonomy): domain Bacteria; kingdom Pseudomonadati; phylum Pseudomonadota; class Gammaproteobacteria; order Enterobacterales; family Enterobacteriaceae; genus Citrobacter; species Citrobacter sp. CFNIH10. The sequence continues at coordinate 433,744 of NZ_CP026216.1, read as the reverse complement.
TTATCCGTTTTTTCATCGCACCGGGAGTGCATACCGTACTGCTGACGCCAGGCTGATTGATGAGTGCGCCAGGCGCTGATAAAGGCTCGCTTAAACGTCCCTGAAAGTGACAAAATCAGGCTGTTTTTACCCTCGTAGGCGGCAAGCAGTAACGCTTCCAGTTCCCGCTGGCACTGACGCCGTTTATAGGTATTTTTCAGGTCGTATTCCAGCGGTTTCTTCAGCGCGTTGAAAAAGTTGTCATACGTCCTGCGATAGATTTCACAATTTTGGTAGATATCGGTCAATTTTAACTGTTTATCATCGAACACCCTGAAGTCGACGTTGCGGATACTGGCCCTCAACCCGCGTAATGCCTTAAGCGTATCGATATCTGCCTTTTCGCGTTCAACGACTCGGTAACCAAGGTCGCGGCTATAGCGCGCCAGGAAGCGACGATTGAAGTTACCGTTTTTGGTGTGGCTAAAACCGCTGGTGGCGCTAAGCCCAATTACTTTATTGTGCGTGCCGGTTAATAAACGCAGCAGCATGGCTTCGGGCAACTCTTGTACCAGATCCATTTCGAACGCCAGAATAATTGTGCGCTCGGCTCCCCTGTTCACGTAATTGAGTTCAGCTATAGGCGTCATCGTGAATACGGTTTTGGGTTGCAGATAAGTGTAGAAATGATCAATCAACAAGTTTTCATCTGTGGTGCGATCGAAGATGTGGCGCACCACTCCGGCTACATTATTGGCTGCGTCAACAAATTGGCCCAAAGGTGTATTCTGGCTACTGGAATTATCCTGGCCACCATTTTTTACCCAGCGCTTAAAGTGTCGGTTGGTGATATCAGAACAGGCGGCGAGGATGACGGAGACCAACTGGAACAGATCGTGCAGGGTGGGATTGGTATCGCTGGCATCATTTTCGACTTCGTAATACAGCTCGGTGCGCGTTATGTCGCCTTCGCTGTTGCGCATACGAATGCGTTTCAGCCCCTCTTCATTAACGTACATTTTGGGGTTAAAGCTGAACACATTCCGGGTGATGGAAATGATGCGTTCGGCGGCGTCGCCGTTGACTTCGAATGCTCCTAACTGGTCGCGAAACATCTCCAGGATCGATCCCAGCGTTGTACCGGGGGATAGTTCGCACTTTTCCGCCAGTAAATTGCGCAGAGTAGTGATGAATTTGACCATCTCTTGCTCAAAGGCCGTTTGCGCTTCTTTGGGCTTGTTTCGGCGCTCTAAGCTGAGTACCGCGTTGTGAATACGTCCTGCGACGGAAATAACGTGCGCCAGGTTATTTTCCTGTGTGATTAGCTTTACATGGCATGTTTCTTCAAGGCGGGTGTAGGCTTCATGTAGTTCATCAATGATCACCGTAAAGCGAATATTTTTCTGGCGAAAAGGACAATCTGGATTGCGTCTGAAGTGTTCGTCGCGAAGATAGGCAACTTGCCCGGTATGACCGGCTGCCGCAACGGTGCTGATCTGAGGATCTTTGGGGCTCAGCTTGCCGCCAAGGAGCAAGTCAAAACTTACGGGCTCAAAATTCACACCTTCGCCTCGTTTACGAGGTGTCAGGCGATAAGTTGATGTATCGAATTTTTTGGTGGTCATTAACAGTACCGATGGGCGGTACTGACACACTTCGAAAGGCAATACCTGCTTGATAAGCTCGAAGTAGACTTCGTGTACGCTCATTTTTGACGCAGGTTTTCCCTGCATCGCGTTAAGCTCTCGCTTTCTGCGAGCAAGCAGTCCGCGGCGAATATATTCTTGAATCGACGTTTCACCATTACCCCGTTCAAATAATGACTTGCAGGCCGATACTATGGTGTTGCGAAGACTATGACGGTAGTTCTTTAGCTGGTCTTTGATTATCTCTATATCAAGATCCGTATGCTGACTATTAAATGTTGCCAGTTGTTCTTCACAACGATCAATCTGCGAAACCAGGTGATTAAGTGAACGCATAGCAACACTGATAAGGGAGTTGTTATTGGCATTTTTATACCAACGGGTATAGCGCTCGCGGTTTTTCAGGCCAGAGGCCCAGTCCATAAAATCAAGGTCGGCAATATCATTACGGGAGAGAACACAAATGAACTCGCCACTAGCGGCCAGAATTTTCTCTTTCTGGCTGCTGTCCAGGTCGATTTGTGATTTTTGCGGCGACATGAATAACAGGTTGGTAAAACCGCCTTCGGGAAACAGGTAATTTGGCTGCTGGGTTTTGGCGAAACGTTCCAGATATTCAACATACCCTTGAATCACGCCATAGCTTTTGCCGAACCCCGTGCCGTCGGAACTGAAAATAACCTCAGCGCCATCACGTTCATGCACGTGGTAAAGTTGAGAGACTTGGGCGCGACAGGCGTTAATCTCTTTAATCAGCGCTATGTCAGGAATTTGCCTGGAGATGAGATCTTGCAGATTATTATTGATAGTTTTCTCTCCAACACGCTCACACTTACGGTAACTATTGATAGCTATTTGGTCGCTTTCGATCAGAATCTTTTCCACCTGCATGGGGGCAAGATGCAAGGCTGTCGCGATTTCATTGATAGTATTGGACAGTGGTTCGTGTGGATTGCTAATCGTGAAGTGGTTTAGTGCTGCCGCAACGGTATCTGGATGCAATGCTTTTCTGAGGGTGGGAAAGGTGAGGCTGTAATCGTATAGCGCCAAATCATTGCTTATCAGGCAGCGAAACGGTTGTTTAGTGGGATCGCCACCAGGACGGCTGGCAAATCCCAAGATTTTTGCCTGTTCGAGGCGATAAAGCAATGCTGCGGCATCGCGGTCAGGTGAGTCAAATGCATCGTGGAGCTGCTGGCTAAATGGCATTGTGGCATTCAGCCGGTTATGGCTGACCAGCGCGGAAAAGTGCTGACGCACCAAGGTTAGCAGCTTACAATCTTCCTCTATAGTCCAGCTTTTTCTCATTCTTCTTCCCCTTAATATAAATGCCCCTGCAACCACTCCGTCACGCGTTCAACATTAAAAGCACGTAACCCATACTCCTGCGTCAGCAACGTCTCCGGTAAATACTCATCATATTTTTCGAGGCACTTTTCAGCGATGCTTTCGGCAAGACGGGATTCGGAGGGCAAACCGTCCTGAAGTGCGCTGGCTAACGTCTGCTTAACTTCCGCTACCGTGGTTTTTTCCACTTCAACCACACCAGCAAATGAGCCCGCCTTGAAACCGCGCTGGATAAGCAATGCTGATAGCGTGTTTACGGTTTGATCGCCCAGCCAGGGAAGAATGTAGACATGCTGCCCCTGCTGAATAAAACATTCCGAAGCCAGTTTATTGTTGCGAAAACAGTGCAGCCCTTCATCAAACAGGTTTCTGGCCGTGGTATCGGCAAAATCGGCTTTGCGATCGCCAACGGTGATACGGTAGTCGCCTTCCCGATAAATGGTGAGCATTTCCTGGCGGACAACATCATGAATGGACATTCCTTGTCCGCCAAATAACGGCGGCTGCCCACCCTTTGTCGCCTCGACATAGATGACTTTTTTATCACTATCGATATCGGTGACCTTCCAGCGTCGACCGCCGAAAATAATGTGTTGGTCAGGCATCAGGGGGGAATCAACGGGGATAGAGCCCAGTGTTTTGCTCCCTGCTACAATACGAAACTCTTCCGGCGTGCTGAACACGGCATAGAAGGTGTATTGATTTACCTGACGTTCGCCCTCAATGCCCAGAACCAGTTCGCCGCTTGATAGCTGGGTCAGAAACTGGTGCTCCCCCATATGCTTCAATAACGTTTTGAAGTCATCGATTCTGACTTTCTGAAATGGCCCTTGCTGGCATAGCTGTGACCAGATCTGATCGGCACGTACCCCTCCCCACTGCGCCACGATCGCCAGAATCTGATGGAACAGGGTGGAATAGTGCATCTGCCGGGTATCAGCTGGCTCAAACCATTTGCTGCCGATAAGTAAGCGGATCATGGCCAGCGACTGAACGAGCTGAAGCCTGAGCTGGTCGACAATGCCTGATGTTGGCGTCAGTTCATGTTCGGCAATCAGCATTCTCAATACGGCAGGCGAGTCGCGCCGACCAGAACGCCCCATTCTCTGGCGCAGGCTGGCTACGGAATGGGGGGCGGTAACCTGCACGACGGAGCTGACTTTACCGATGTCGATGCCAAGCTCTAACGTCATCGTACAGATGGCGGTGGTAGGTAAGTTGCCTTGTTGAAGCCGCTGTTCCAACGTTTCACGCAGATCTCTGGACAGCGAGCCGTGATGGGGGAAGAACTCATTGGGAACGATGCTCGCTTCACTCAGATCGCTAAGCGTAGCGGCAATGCTTTCGGTCCGTTTGCGGCTATTAGCGAACACCAGATGGGAGTCACCGCGACAGAGGCGAAAGATATCATGACAGATTTGCGTCTCTGCAGACGGCGGCGGTTGTTGGCCCGAGGTGGTTAGCGGTTCCAGATAACCTTTCACCTGCACTTTTAGCGTGGCGTGAGTCTGACTGTCGGTAATAATGTCACAGGGCAGACGTTGATTTGGCCGCAGAGACAACGGTACTCGCTCCAGTTCCCCCAGCGTTGCGCTGAGTGCGACTCGGGGGACTGGATTGTCGATTCTTCCGAGCAGGTGATCGATTCGATTTAACAGAGAGAGAAGCTGCATACCCCGCTCAGAACCGATGAAAGCATGGAATTCATCAATGGCGATATACGCCAGTGGCGCGAAAGCCAGTTTTAACCATCCCGCATTGCGGATCAGCATCGCTTCCAGCGACTCCGGGGTGATAAGCAGAATACCGGCAGGGTGTTTCTTCGCTTTCAGCTTTTTGCTCTGTGCAACGTCGCCATGCCAGGGGGTGACGGGCATCTCCAGCGCATCGCCGAGGCTTTCCAGCCGTCGATACTGATCGTTAATCAGGGCCTTAAGCGGGCTGATGTATAAAATGCCAAAACCGCCCTGAATATCCGCAATAGCAGAACAGGCGGGCAGGAAAAACGCTTCTGTTTTACCCGCGGCAGTTGCGGCGCTGATCAGGACATCCCGATCGCCCGCTAATATCGGTGGAACGGCTTTTTTTTGCAGTTCCCGGAGATCTGCCCATCCCTGCCGATATATCCACTTCTGTATGCGTGGATCCAGCCGCTGGTATTCGTTCATCATAATCGGAAATCAGCCAGACCGTCCTTGTCAGTATCTTCTGCCGACGTTATTTCATCCATATCGCTGGGTTTTTCTTCCGCGATCGCAACACCGGCAATTAACTGCGACCACTGAATGGACGGGTTTTGTTCCAGCACGGCCAGCATATCCAGGAAGGCTTTAATCGTGTTTCGTGGCGTACGGAAATAGGCATCGCCAATAGTGTTGCTACAGTGGCGTAAAAATGCCGTCAGCGCATCATCAGGAACCAGATAGTTATCCGCATCGCCGCCGGAATAAACGTGACGTAGGTTTTTCAACAGAATATAGAGCTCTTCCGGCGTTAAGCTGGCTAAGTGCAGGGAAGGGGACGAATAATCAATCACCCCAGCCCGCTGGGCGAAGCTGTTTTCTGCCAGCCGTGACTGGAGTGCTTCGTAGCTGTATAGCCCCTTGCGTGGATCGAACAGGAACTCTGGCGTACCGCCGAGTAAAAAGCCGATATATTCAGCCGTCCCTTGCAGACAGTCATTCAGAATACGCAGTATTTGTTCATAGTTGGCAACCCGGGCCTGAGTATTACTGAGCTTATACAGATTGACCATCTCATCCAGATTCACCAACAGACCCGCGTATCCGGCCTGACGGACAAACAGGCTCATCAGCTTTAACGAGTCGTAGAAAGAGGCATCAGAAATAATGGTACGCACACCCAGATCGTTACGGGCGTCGGTTTTCGTGGTGTATTCACCTCTCAGCCAGCGAATGGCATTTGATTTTAATGTCTCATTGTCCTGCTCGTGGCCCTGCCAGTAACATTCAATGACTTTGGCGAAATCGTAACCGCCAACCATATCAGACAGGTCAGCGAGCTTTTGATGAATAATTGTCGGAACCGGCACATTTGTACTTTCTGCTTCTTTTCTGGCTTCCGTGATAAAGCGCTCAACCACGCTTAATAATGCGTTTCCGTCCGGCTTATTTCGCGTAGACAGATTTTTCATTAGCTCGGAATAGAGGTTACGCGCCTGTCCACCCGTCGCGTGGATGCGTCTGTCCGGGGATAAATCGGCACTGATTGTGACCAGCTTTTTCTCTAGTGCAATTGAGCGCACAACGCTTAAAAAGAATGTCTTACCTGAGCCGTATTCCCCGATAATCAGCCGGAATCCTGCACCGCCATCCGCGATACGTTCAATATCCTGATACAGCGCTTTTATCTCGTTGACCCGGCCAACCTGAATATGCTGAATACCAATCTTAGGCGTCACGCCTGACTTCAGTGACTGAATAATAGCGTCTCTTTCTTTGAGACGAATACGAATGCCAGACATAAATTATCCTTTAAGTTCTTGTGCAATTTCCAGGTCAACGTAAATATCATCGTCATCATCAAGCACCGGGGCGTCAACCTGTTCGAAAGACCAGTCATTAATTGCTTCAATCGCGCCGTTTAGCATCAAATTAAATTGCTGGCATAGCTCAGCGACTTCGTTTCGCGCCCAGCGCTCTTTTTCCAGCAAACGTTGGTAAAGCTGGTGATGTGCTTCATCAAGACCTGTGCCAGCGTGTGGTGGGATCTCCGCCGGGGATTCATCTGCGGGTTCATCTTCGGTGAAGATGGTGTTCAGTAACTGGCGTACGTCCGTGGTATCAGACTCATGACGGGCAAGGATCCGTTCATCAAGAGAAAACGTGCCGCTCGTCGCTGATGGGGTTTGTAACGTAGCCGTCGGCGTTGTTTCTGCGGTTGACAGACAGTGGATATCGCTGGTGACGGTACTGCTGTCCAGGCCGAGGCTGGTATAGATTTTTTCCAGTTGCTTAATTTCCGCCGGATCGATTTTTCCATCTGCGCAGGCGACGCTGATAATAACGTTGCTAATAGCGGATTTTTCTTTATCGCTGAGTTGTTCAATTTTAGCTTTCAGGCCTGCCTGATTTGCAGGCGTATTGAGCCTCCAGGTGAGGTAGGCGTGCAGCGAACGTTTTTCTGTTGGCGACAACGTATCATTGTGATCAATGGTTTTTTCCAGCGTGGCCTGTTCAGCAACATCCACACGCTTGTCCATTTGTGCAATCATGGCGCCCAACCGAAGCGCCACGGAGACTGACGTAAATTCCGCCGACGGTACGTAGAATTCCGCATGTCCTTCGGGAAACAAAACAACGTGTCCTTCTGGTTCTGACCGGACAAGGTGATAGCGCATATCCGGCGCAATGCCATAGCCTGCTCGGCGGGCGAAATTTTGCATCAACTCGGCTTCTTTCTTATTGATCTTATCCGGTACAGGCATACCCAGTCTGGCCCAGAAATCAGCCACTGTCGCCAGTCCTGAATGTTCACGGATTTTCTCATCTGCCCAGCGTTTGAATTCAGCAAACAGGTGTTCTGCGTCTTCGGTCAGTATTTCATCGGGAAGCAGCATGATGGCGGCGACGTCACTTGCTGAGGCATCCTTTTTACCGAGATAGCGACTGTAGGCATCCAGCGCGTTGATACAGGATTCTGCAACAGGAATTAATTTCTGAACTGGCGCTTTTAAAACACTGGGATCGGGAAGGTCCATCTGTTTTTTTACCTGAAGTTCCCGAAGCGTACCACTGGCGGGGGTATAGCTTAAATACAACCGTGTTTTATTGGGTTTGACGACAATACCGTCACCGTATTTTTGGGTATAGCGCTGTTTGAATAACGCGGAAAATTCAGAATGACATCGACGGGCAGGCGTGCGCAGGGTGTAATCAGGAAAATAGTGTATCCATGCCAGTGCCAGATCGGCACAAACAGGTTGTCCTTTATCGACCACCGTTGCCAGATTCAGTCTGAACAGTAATGAACCCCTCGATGAGAAATATTCGTTTTCGGTATATATAGAAAGCAGCTTCGGTCTGAGAATGATCATCATTTCCAGCAACTGTGTTGCATAATGCCGGAAGGAGCCGTTTGCCTGAAATACGGTTCTCAGGCGCGATATCTCTTCGAATAATGCTTTGAATTCATCGTCAGAAATGGCTTCTTGTGTGCCATCCGCCAGTACGCGGCGTTCAAGACCGTAAAAATAGATAAAAACATAACCAACAGGGCAGCTTGCATCGCTACGATCGCTTGCCAGCCAGTCAAGATAGGCGCCACGGCAGCGAGGGGAGAGTGTGGCAAAGCTGGGCCAGTATCCCAGCGATTCATCATAATAATGCCGTGAAATGGGCTCGATGGGGAAAGCGTCGTTAACCAGCGAAGCGTCGGAACCATCGTTATAAAGATAGCCATATTCCCCTGATGAATGTGTTTTTAATCGTCCGCCGAAATAAAAATGACCGTGATTAATGACGACGTTTTGAATGGTGATGCTTTCTCCCGGTTTGACCCATCGTGCTGGCGTAGTATTGCGCCGGGCGGCGCTTTCTCGCGATGGCTGGCGGCTGGTGCTGTATTCGACCGCCTGTCCATTAACAAAGCTAAAGGTTGCCAGTTCGTCATCATCGGATGCCTGAGAATGCATATTTGTCACGCTGTTGGCTGGCTTATTGGGATATTTGTGTTGAGATGAATGATTTATTTTGGCGATGATTTTGCTGTTTATATTGAGGGGAGGCGACTTTTTCTTTTTGGAAAACAGAAGCCAGATAACCGCCAGCATAATAACAAATATCCAGAAGCCCATTCCGTGCCCTTAATCGCTGATAATGCTTCCCGGCATTGTTCTACGAGCGGCAAAGGCGGTAAGCATAAAACTGGAAGAGAGATCGTAAAATGATACCGCGAATGGGCTGGAGTACAAGCATAAAAACCCTGTTATTCAAAAGGATTATGCCATATGGTTGAGGGAGCAATTGGCAGGGCCAGGTTATACCTGTGAATCACACATAAAACGATTGATTTCATCTTGTGCATGACGAAGACGATCGGCAATGTCAGCAAATCTGTCAGGCTCACTAAAGAACATTCCCCCTTCCACTGCCGTTTGATGATCCCCGGCGATCGCGGCGAACCGTTCAGCATCGTCAGGCAACAGTTGCAAGTTTCCGACAATCACCTGAGTAAAATCCACACCCGGTACAGACCAGCGACGTTGCTTCATCTCGACCACATTGCGCATGGCTTCTAGCGTTTCATAGGGGCTGGCAAAATGATTACTCAGCAGACAATCCACATCATACCAATGGCGTGCCAGTCGGGCCGAATTTGGCGCTTTGGTTTGCGTGCAGAACTGGTGCAGCGCCGTCAGCTTTTCCCAAAGAATATAACCGGTGTCATAAGCGTTTACGGTCGCGGCGGGTAACAGAAGTGCATCCATTCCAGCAATCCCGGACAGATAGCTCACAACAGGCATCTGATCGGTTGGCTTGCCACGATTTCGTCCGCCAAATTCCAACAGAATATGATCGCGCTGATAGGCCATACTGTCTTCTTTCACCCGTGGGAAATAGATATCGACTTTTTCGCCACCGCTGTCGGGTTCCATTTTTGCTTCAAGGCCCGGAATTTCATAAGCCTGAAAGCGTTGGTTTAACCGTTCTGCCAGCGCGTTTGTCCATTCTGTTAAGCGCTCTTGCTGCTGCTCTCTGAACCGGCGATTCTGGCTGTTATTTAGCGTGCTTTGCTCCCACGCCTGCTGTTCTTCCTCTTCTGAGTGACCTGCCAGATCGGCCCAGTGAACAGAAAGATCGATATCTTCAGAAAAACGCTCAATCACGTTCCAGCATTTGCTTAACGCTGTTCCACCTTTAAACGCGACAGATAAATCTCCCAGCAGATCCTCATTAAAAAGCAGCCGAAGGATCTCCGTTACCCAGAGATCCTTTTCCAGAAAGCTGGCTCCCAGCCCGGAGGGATGCTGCTGCGCCGCGTAAGAGAGGATTTCCTGAAGCTCACGGCGTTGCGATGCGCTCCGGTAGTAATCAAAAATGTCCATCAGAGCGCCTTTTGCAACGTTATCAGCTGTGAGCGCCATGCGTGAAGCGCAGGCTCATTCATTAACTTTCCGGCAATCTGTCGGGCTTTAGCGGGCGGGATGCTCAGCCGATGAAAAGCATTCTTCAGCGTTTCCGGCGGGGTATATTCCTGCTCCAGACTCAGCAAACCGCGCATTAGCTCTCCTTCAGGCCGGTTCAGCCAACGTAATCGGCTTGCTGATTTATGCTGGATCCGTACCAACTCATTACCGACACGGAACTCTCGCGTAGGGCCGTTTGACCAGTAGATGCGTTTAACCGGCGCCTGCGTTTGTAGCCCTAACCGGTAAGCGGCTTCCAGTCCCTGAAGGGTGATTTTGTAACCGCGCTCTTTTGCCCATGCTGCGGCAACGGCATTGGCGCTGGCGACAACGTTTACGGATGGCAGATTTTTCAATGGTTTTGGCCGGGAGTAAAAACCGCGTTCAACCCGGACCAGCAGGCCTTCTTTGACCAGACGACTCATTGCCTGTTGTACTGACGCACGACTTCCCAGCGAGTAAAATCCGCTGATGGAAAAGGGGATGCCCCGCTTCATGCGGTGAACCCGCTGGCGGGCCAGAGCGGCAACAGACATTGATTCTCCTGTACTGACGTTTAATACCAATGTAATTTTATTTTAGACCATATCTATCAAGGTATACAAGCATATTGATGTCAGCAAAAACATGTCTACATTAGTATAATTAATGACAGAGTCGCTATGAAGAACGACCCTGTCGGTTTCTGTATCAGACCTCAGCGTTTAGTGGTTCCGCATTGCGTCTGAATCTGGGATCCTCTTGTTTACCGTGCTGCTCTGCCCAGCTAATAACCTGCTCCAGCAATTGTTGCATGTAGTGACTGGTATCTCTGACTGTTTCAAAAGGGGAGTGCTGTTCGGAAGAAATAAGTGCGGTCAATAAATCCTGAACACCAGTAGCCAGGCCTTCGTCCTGAGTGATTTGCAGATAAGCATTTAGTGGCTTATCTTTCGACGCTTCGTCTCCATCCAGAAAACGTTCAAAATCAGGCACACTGACGCGGTGGCGAACCGTAAGTCCTTCACTTCTGGCCTGTCGGATGGCATTTTTGATTTTTTCGTTTTCTGTCCACATACCATTTCTATTTCCTTTTGAGTTCAGCGGAGAATCGGCGTCATGCACCAGACTGAAATCAATTTTGAAATGCGTAAGTACTTTTATCAGCGGCACCAGTATGGCTTTTCCCCGAGCGCGGATGATAGCAACCTGATCCATTAGCGCATGATTGCGTTCTATGATGGACGCCATAAATGCAGCATGTTCCGTATCGCCTTCAACCAGTACAGGGTGTGAACCAAAAAAGACCTCAGAAAAGCTGGGATCGATATGCTGTAACGCTTGAAGCCTTTGTTTATCATCGCCTTCAAATTCAATCAGATCTGAGCGATAGGTTCTCGGCGTTACCGGGGACTGGTCATCATCTCTTTCCCGGTCTAAACGCACAATAGTGGTGTGGTCTTCAAACGGATTGATAAAATAAGGCGAATGGGTAGTCAGAATGACCTGCCAGTCCGGGTTTTTTGCCAGTTGGTATAAATGACGCTGAGCTGCTCGGGCAGCCATAGGGTGTAAAGCATTTTCTGGTTCATCGATTAATAGCAGGTAGCCGGGAAAGGCAGGATCTTCCGGGCTGTCCGGGATTGGTGCGCCACTGTCGTGGGCATCCAGTAACGCTTTGGCCTGTGCTAAATACTCTGCCAGCTGTTCCGGATCATCTTTTTTGGTGGGTTTCGCTACTTTTTTCGAAAGCTCGGTAATATCTTTTTCAAGGCGTTTGCGATAGTCGCCGCGTACCTCTTTATCGCGATTAAGCTCATTATGGACCTGAAGCATTGCCCAGAATAACGCTCTGCGAGCCCCTGTTCCCTGCTGAACCAAATCGGTATCAGCTCTTCCATCCGAAATTCTTAAACTCGAACCATTTTTAATAAGTTCGTCAACTTTTGGAACAAGCGGTGCCGCACACACGTTAAGGCTAACATCCAGTCGGGGAAAAATACTTTTGAATCCCGTCGAGATCTTACCCGCAATACCATTGAAATGTTCCTGATGCTGCTCGCTGAGAGCATTCATACTGGAGGAAACACTCTCAATCGCTTTTGCCAGATCGGATTTTGGATTACTCCGGGCTTTTTCCAGTTCTGTGAACAGAGGTGACAGAGCAAGTTTAAGTAACAGTTCTTCTGTTTTCGCTGCATCTTCAAGTGAACCAATCCGTAGCGGTCTGGGAAGCCGGGAACCAAATACCGGATCGGCACCGCCTGCTTTGCCATCCTCCGCCCAGCAGCCCTGTCCATCGTCTCCGTTCGGATCCCAGGTAGTACGGACTTTCTGAAAATCAGGTGCGCACCATTGCCAGCGGCTTTTTACAACAAGAAGTCCATCTCTTTCCTGTTTCCATTTTTCATCAACGTTGCCAATGCCTCGAGGAATATGTACTTCGAGAAGTACTTCAGAAGGCTGATCCGGTTGAGCGTGTTGGTGTCGATCATGCGCGGGATCAAATGGCACGCTTCCTTTGGCTAACTCATAGGCTCTGAGAACAGTAGACTTACCGGCATTGTTTTTTCCTACCAGACAAACAATATTATCAAGCGCAATATCGATACCTTCATTTCCTATACATCCAATGTTGCGGATGGTCATACGAAGCAGCTTCGAACGGTTTTCTACAGACATCATTTACTCCGGGATTATTAACATGCAAAGGCGGTTTATGTTAATAACGAATTGAGAAGCATAATTTGATGCCACGCTAATTTATTGATAATTATCTATTTTGAGATGGCCGTACAATTTAAAGACAGTTTTTTCTATTTGCGATCTGTCTTCCATAACCTCGCTTGCTGTTAACCGCTAATCGCGGTATCTTTTATCCGTACCTGCAAATTCAGGTGCCGGGCTTGACCTCCTGAAAACTGTTACAGGCGACATACGACGCGCCCGCGTCTTTTTTTATGTCGTGCGCACGGCTACACCTCTATGGCGGGCCGGGCGGGGGCGTCGCAAGACGCGCCGGTTCCCTGTAACGCCGGTAAGGTCAACCCCGTCCGGTTCTGCCACCCGTGAGATTGACCTCTCCGGTGGCGGAAATATAAAACGTTACAGGAGGCTGCCACTATGGCTACGATCCCCACTCAAACACACCCGTTACTTTCCGTTCCCTTCAACGCCGCCACGGATTTCACCGTACTGGCCAGCCACTGCGAAAACTTCGCCGACACCCTCATTGAAAGCGATGATCCGGCGCTACGGCTGGCGCTTTACGGACGGCTTGCCGCCTGTCTTGCGCTGCTGCGTCCCACGCTGAACGAGCCCATTCCGCCCCACTTGATAGAAAGCCTGACCACCGATACCCTTCCCGCCAGCTCCACCTGCTTTGAACCCGGTTCCGAATTACTTTGTGACTACTCACTCACGCTGGCGCAGCTTCTGACGGGGCGGGCGTTACTGCCGAAAATGGAACAGACGCTGACAGGATTATTGTGTGAGCTGGTCTGGTGCTTTGCCGCTGAACTTAAGGCTCCGCGCTGGATACGTACCACCGATGGCGTGAAGTTTATCGAGGAGGTGACAGCATGATGCAGCAGGACTGGCACTCCGCCGACATTATCGCCGGGCTGAGAAAACGGGGCACTTCGCTGGCGGCGCTGTCTCGTCAGTCGGGGCTGGCATCCTCAACTCTGGCAAATGCGCTTACCCGCCACTGGCCCAAAGGTGAAAGGTTGATTGCGGATGCGCTGGGTGTTGCGCCAGAGCAAATCTGGCCTTCCCGCTACCGCAAGCCTGAATATCGCTAAAGCAAAACAGACTCTCCCGATCTTCTGCCTGCATGTGCAGGCGGAAGGTCGGGAGAAGACAAGCGAAGCGCGGCAGACTGTCATTCATAAAATCGCGAAAAAATCCACAAGCAACTCAATTTCCAGAAAAAAGGTTTCCCCTTTTCATTCGTGCCAACCGGGTGTAATCTCCCTCCTGCTCCATGCTGTCGTCGATAGCGCCCAATGCTTCATGACCTGAAAGAAGCGCCTGTTCCATCAGGAATGGTTGATCCCTTTACCGGTGCAGACCTCTGCAAACACCGGGTCGCAGAACATCGCGGCGGAGGCTAAGAGTCATACACACTACGTCCTTTCACTGCGCCAGTTCATTGGCTATGTTTCTACTCGCGGAAGTCTGACGATTTCCCGGCTCATCTTTACCTGCTGCCACATCAGCGTCCTTAACCTTAACGGGCTGCGGCCTGCATTGCCGCAAGGCTTTGCTGCCGCGTGGCCGTAAAACTGCACCAGAATGTGCCCTCTAAGAGCACGATACCTGACCGGGCGTCACTTGAGTCCCGCAACGCGGGCGCAAGTGACGCCGTTCCACCACGCCGACGCAAGCCACGGAAAATCTGGCCTGCGCCCTCAATCCCCCACACTGACACGCCGTTTTCAGGCCGCTGTCGGTTCAGAAAAGGAGAAAAAGATCGATACCGAGGGGGGCATGACGCCCCGGAGAATTTCCTGCTCACGCAGGCAGCCTGTACCGCGTACAGTCTGAAACTCCCTACACCTCAACAACCTGCCACTCCGGCGTGAAGGTATCGTTCTGGCACAGCCACAAAGCATACGCCGGGGCCAGATTGTGCTTTTCATCAAGCGGCAAGGGGTAGCTATGGGTAAATTAGGTGGTGAAATGAAGGCGCTGGCTAAAAAAGCGGGCGGCAGTTTTAAAACGGTGGATGATCGCATTCATATTGTGCAGCGGTTCAGCCGCCATTTACGCTCGCTGAATATCCAGATCCAGCGGGTGGAGCAGATCAAGGTTCGCCATATCGAATGCTATATTCAGGCGCGTCTGGCGCAGGAGATCGGTAAACGGACGCTACAAAATGAAATGGCCGCGCTGCGTGGCGTGCTGCAACAGGCTGGACGTAAGCAGGTGGCAAAGCATGAGCGGCTGACCAATAAATCACTAGGGCTGGCTGGCGCATCCCGTAACGGCACCAACCGGGCCATCACGCAGGAGTATTACAATAAGGTATTGGAAGCCGTCCGTGACAAAGACGCAGGGCTGGCGGCGACGCTGGAACTGGCGCGACTGATGGGGCTACGCTCGCAGGAAGCGGTACAGTGCTGTCAGTCATTAAAAACGTGGAAACAGGCGCTGGAGCGCGGCGAAACCCGGCTGACGGTGGTATTTGGCACCAAAGGTAATCGTCCGCGTGAAACCATTATTCAGGATACTGGTGCAGTGAAAAAAGCGCTGGAAAACGCCCTGGCTGTTGCAGAAGAACGTAACGGCAGGCTGATTGACCGGCCCAGCCTACAGCAAGCGATGAATTACTGGCGCAAAGAGATAGCGAAGGCCGGGCTGACAGGGATTTATACCCCGCATTCATTGCGCTACGCGTGGACGCAGGATGCGCTCCGTCACTATCTGGCGCAGGGATTCAGTCACAGGGAAGCGCTGGCGCTGACCTCAATGGATTTGGGCCACGGCGACGGGCGCGGACGGTATGTGGCGCAGGTTTACGGGCGGCGGGAAGAGGGGGGATTTCCTGTTCTGGTGCAATCATGAAAAGCAAAAGGCCGAAGGGTAAAGGAACGTTAAGGGTAACAGCGCCAGACCGGAAAAGGCCAAAGGGCTGAAAGGGCTAAATTGGCGCAGAACGGTGTTTATCCGGGTGAACTGGCGCAAATAAAAAAGCAGATCCGCTGAGATCTGCTTTCCTGTGTGATTCGCTGAATAGCTCAGGCCACCTGAACCTGCCTGTCATACCGATATGGCGCAACAAACTTTTGCCGACAGGCGTCGAGATAGTCCGACCACCACTGCATCATCTGCGTGCGCTCGTCGAGGTGCTCCGCCTTGTGGATATACGCGGCGCGCACGTTGTTACGCTCCTGATGGCTCATCTGCCGTTCTACGGCATCTTTCGACCAGCGTCCGGACTCAATCAGCGCACTACAGGCCATTGTGCGAAAGCCGTGACCGCACACGTCCACCTTCGTGTCATAGCCCATCACCCGCAGCGCCTTGTTGATGGTGTTTTCGCTCATTGGCTTGCGCGGATCGTGATCGCCGGGAAACAACAACTCGCTGTTACCGGATAATAGTTTTTGCTGTTTCAGCACCGTGACCGCCTGTTTTGACAGCGGCACCAGATGCGGCGTTTTCATCTTCGCGCCACGTTCTGAATAGCGCACACCGGGGATCGGCTCACGCTCGGCGGGGATAGTCCACATTGCGCCATCCAGATCGATCTCCGCCCAACGGGCAAAGCGCAGCTCGCTGGAGCGAATAAAGATCAGCAGGTTAAGCTGCACTGCCAGACGGGTTAATAGCCTGCCGGAATAGCTCTCGAAGCGTTCCAGTAACTCCGGCATTTTCTCCAGCGGCAGGGCGGGGTAGTGATTTTTCGGCGGCGGCGCGATGGCGCCGGTAAGATCGTTCGCCGGATTGCTGGCGATCAGGCTCTCCTGTACCGCGTAGCGCATAATGGCAGTGGTGCGCTGTTGGATCCGCGCAGCGGTCTCCAGATTGCCTTTTCTCTCCGCCACCCGCAGCGGGATCAGCAGATCGGCGGTTTTCAGGTCGGCAACGGGGATCCTGCCAATCAGCGGGAAAACGTGCAGTTCCAGCGAGCGCAGTGCTTTGGCGGCGTGTGCCTCAGTCCAGCGGATATTGCCTGCCACCCATTTACGGGCGATTTCTTCAAAGGTATTACCGCTTTTCTTTGCCTGCTTCTCCTGCTGCTTTTTCACCCCCGGATCATCGCCCGCGCTGAGTACGGCGCGAGCTTCTTCGCGCAGCTTACGCGCATTCGCCAGCGTAACGGTCGGGTAAGCGCCAAACGCCAGCTTCTTCTCCTTGCCACCAAAGCGGTACTTGAGGTGCCAGAGTTTAGAGCCGTTGGGTTTTATCAGCAGGTAAAGACCCTGCGCATCGCTGAGTTTGTAAGGTTTATCGAGCGGCTTTGCATTGCGGATAGCGGTATCGGTGAGTGGCATCGCGGGGGCTCCAGAGTTTATCGAACCAACAGGCCCCCAATTAAGCCCCCAAAAACTCTGGATGTCAAAAAACCTGACGGAACTTTTCAGTACCATCAGGTTTATTTAACTTACTGATTTTCTAACGTTTCAGGACGTATAGAGACGCCATGAAACTAAATTTTGGTGCCCGGACTCGGAATCGAACATGTATACAATCCTATGTTTTATCGAATAAAAATAAGTATGTAGTGTTTTTTACCAACGTATATTTACCAACAAATCATAGGTGTTGTCAATTTAAATCAATAAGTTACGTTATTATTCGTTAGTAGACATCAGTAAACATCGGTTTTTAGATGGTGTAAACATCGTGTTGTCAAATAAAAAAGCACTTTTTGCTAAAAATGATAACTAATTGTTTTTAATTAAGTTATCTTCTTTTATCTCCGTTTCCACTCTAAAAGCCATGAAAATGCCAAAAATAGGTGTTGATCGTCATAAGCGATATTCGAATAATACATTCCATCAAATAACAAAAGGAAAAATATATGAAAGAAAAAACAAAACTAATCCGTATCTCTGAGGTAATCGATCGCACAGGATTTTGCAGAGCTTGGATTTATCGACTGATTAAAAATAATAGTTTCCCGGCTCCCGTAAAAACAGGTGAACGATCTATCGCATTTATTGAAAGTGAAATCGATGCGTGGATTGATGAAAAGATTTTTTATTCACGTAATCAGGCTGCGTAAAAACACTCTCACTTACTATTTGTTATCTTGAATATGATTACACTATTTATAGTGTAAAACGTCTAAAATCGCATACAGAGCGTTTTAAGGCTATATATGGAAAATATTGAATACTTCGAGTAAAGGCCGGATAAAATCCAGCCTTTTTTGTTTTCTTTTATCTAATTGATCATGATGTTTAAAATATTTTTCATTCTATATTGACAGGTAATATATAGAGATCTATAAAGAATAAAGATACAAAAAAAGCCAGATATTAAATCTGACTTTTTAAGGACTAAAAAAGTTTTCGCTGACTTTTTTAAGTCTTGTAATCAGTTATACGAGAACGTGATTACAAATATAAATAAAGTATTATCTAATCAACTTATATTTGTCAAATCTAAATCCCAACTTTTTACAAGTCTTTTAAATACCATTTCCAGAACCCTTTTTAATCCTCAAAAGCAATAACGTTAAAACCTGCTGTATCAGGTATAAGAATGAAGGTTCCTCAAGTGATTGGCGGTTCTTATGTTATTGTGGCAGTGCCGGGTGATACGTAGCTGCCAACCTGAATCGCAATACCTAAAGTTTTTTAGAACATTAGTATAGCTTCTTTAGTAAAACGAGAAGTGTTTTAAAATAACAATGGTATTGTTTGCGTGGGTCGTGGGGGAAGTATCAGAATGGAAACGTTCTGAATATTTTCAAGACGCAATGAGCATCTTCTATCTTTCCATTTTTGGCGTGGGGGGTAGGGGGGGAATGCTTAAAGAAAAACTAAGTTTTCCTGACGGAAAACTACTACGACTGAAAGTCGCCATCTAAAACCCCAGAACCTAAGCTGATAAAATTCTAGTACTACTAGTACAAAAAATAAATAAAAATGGAATGGAAAACTAGAGCGGGAAATATAAAATAGTAAGGTGCCATTTTATCAGGCACCAATAAATATAAACTAAAGATATTATTTTTTTCTTGCTGTTCTTATATACCCATCCTTGTCATAAATCTTTAATCCTTCAGTATCTATTATATAATAAGAACCGAACTTATCATTGTTCTTTTTATATTTATTATCAAGTTTTGTTATTTTATAGGTCCCACTACTACCATCACCATTTAATCGTTTTAAAAAATATCCTTGTGATGTTTTTGTTATTGTAAATGTTGCATCCAAAAATTCAGGCGAACCAACGTCGTCATACCATGAGCCTATAACAATATCTTTATCGCTTTTATCTGATACTGATTCAGGTAATTGCATACTTTTAAAGCAAACTGCCATTCGTTGTATATCACCTTTACTTATTAGAGCACCGCTGACCATATCAATATTATTTTTTAACATGAAGTTAATCAGATCTGGCTGACAAAATTTAACTTCCCATGCTTTAGTTATTGCTAAGTTTTGCAATTTAGCTGTTTTATCATGAGCAGCATTTGGCACGCTCAAAAGATTTTTTTCAGAGGTATCAAAATCCATTCTATACGCATTTAATGGTTTTTCAGTTGTTCGATATGATTTAATATAGTTTATTGCTCCCTTTTCGGAAGTCGTCGATACTTTTTTACCGTATTCATCTAAACCATGATTAATATTATCAGCCCATGCTATAGATTGTGTGGATAATGTAAATAAAATGGCTAAGGTAAATTTATTTATTTTCATCATAGATCCTTTAAGGTATTGATGTTTATAAAATAGCATATTGGAGTTTTTATTGAAATCTTTAATTCGGCAATTGGTTTGTTGTTTTTATGTTATTGATTTTATTGTTGTTTGTAATGCATGGACGCCAGCAAAAGCAGAAAAACAAGTTTTCTACTTTTCTGTCGCCGCCGATCAAAAGCAGCGGCATTTTTTACGCAAAGCTACCTATTACGCACAGCTACCAATAGACAGTATATTATTTACCCTATCTTTTATTTGCTTTTTATTCGGCGTGAAGTGTATTTATTTATGTAGCCGCTATTGACTAGATCTTATTATCGGTTATTTATTTAAATATAAGTTGAGTTCAGCTTTATTTTTAGCTTTTCGGAAACTGAGGCAAGGTGTAATCCCGTAGCCGGTATTATACCCCAATCTTCGATTGGCCCTATCTCGCTTTGCTCGTAGGGTTGAAAAATATCTACCCTTCCGCCTATTCCCCTTATCAAAGGGGAGGCGGTAAAATCCGGTAGTTTTTATAAATATATATAGGAGTGTTTAAAATGAATGAGAATGATATAGATCAGTCCTTGCTAGAACTATTAGCAAGATATTTTTATTATATAGACCCAAATGAAGAAAATACAGCATTTCTTGAAGCAAATAAAGATGAACAAGATTTATGTTATTTTGTAGCTTATCGCTATATTAAAGAAAATAAAACTCAAGATCTTATTGAAGCTTTGAAAGATCAAAAAGATGAAGATTATATCAAAGCAATGAAAGATTATGTTTATGGAGGTGGTAAATATGGATACAGATAGAAAAAGAGGCCGCAAGGGTTTAAATCACGCAGAACGTAGAGATATATCTATACAGTTTAGAGTAAACAAAGCAGAGTTTGACTATTTAAAAGAACTTGTGGAAGCCTCCGGCCTTGAAAGAGGCCATTACATTAGAAAAGAGATTTTAAACTCTGAACCTATTGTTAAAAGAAAAATGCCGGATTTTGAACAATCCTTGTTTAAGGAAATACAGCATCAAGGTAATAATATAAATCAGATTGCTAAAAAACTAAATACCAACGAAGACTTTAAACAATCTGTAGCCGCAGAAGCTAACTTTGCTATAAAGCAACTTATGAAAAGAATATTAAAGGCTTGTGAGGTTTATACTGTATGAAAGGAAACGTAGCTAAAACAGGGAGATCATTTAAAAATAGAGTTGAGTATATATTAAAAGATGATCACGATTTCATATGTAGCAACATGGCAAGTGATTATAATAATGTTAGTGATTTAACTGATGAGTTTAAAACTGTAAGCAGCTTTAGACAAGATATAAAAAAACCTGTTTTTCATGCGTTTTTATCTCTTCCAAAAAATGAACATTTAACAGATGAACAATGGCAGGAGATAGCAAAAGACTATTTGAAAGAAATGAATATTGATATAGAAAAGCATCAATATATTTGTGTGCGTCATAACGATACAGATAAAGAACATATCCATATTGTAGCCAATAGGATTGGTTTAGACGGTTCCGTATGGCATGGTCAGCACTCAGCATTTAACACAATAGCAGCTTGTGAACGTTTGGAGATAAAGCACGGCTTAACCATTACACAAAGTCTCAAAGGGCAAAAATCAGAGGTATCAGCACCAACCAAGAACGAGATCGAGCAAGCCCTACGCAAAGGTGAGAAACCAGCTCGTATCGTTCTACAGAACGCATTACAGGCGGCTATGGTAGGAAAACCAGACCTTGAGACATTCATAGACAGACTGCAGGCTGTTGGCATCGATCCGGCCTTCAACGTTGCAAGCACTGGCAACGTCGCCGGAGTGTCGTTTGGTATCAAAAATAATGAAAAAAATATTTATTTTAAAGGCTCACAGTTAGGTAAAAAATACAGTTGGAACACTATTAAAGGCAAGGTGAAATATGACAAAAATAGAGATGATGAACTCATTAGAAGATTCGCAGCAAGAAAAACAGATGACGAAAATAGTATTGGACGATCACCTATTGAACCAAATATCAATGACGGTAGAACCATTATCAGAAACGATGATGATATTATCGGAGTCGGTCAGTACAGCATTAAACCAGACACAACAGACACTTACGAGGGTAAACAACTCGTTAGAAGCAACCACAACAGCTTTAAACTCAGCGAAAAATATAATAGACCAACAGGCCCAAAAGTTAGAAGAACAACACAAAAAGCTGCACAAGTACTCAACAGAGTTAAAAAACAATACAATAAAGAACCAATCAAAACTTATAATCAAGGTGGCTTCAATAGTAGGAGTTCTAAACTTAGCAGCGGTTCTATCAGTAGGATACTTGATCATGCAGAAACAGCCACAACAGCCACGAATAACTTTAGACTCAAAGGCCGTCGCAGTTTCAATAGTAGAGCAACTAAGATCGAAGAGATAAGAGAAAGGTTAAATATTAGAAAACCTGTTATTCAGCCCAAAAATAAAGAAAAAGTGATTAAAGAAGAAATAAAGAAAAAACCATTATATATGTTTGATTATGAAAATAGATTTAAATCCAAATTGAAATCAAACTTAAAAAAAGAAACATTAAAACTACAACAGCAGGAAGCAGAACAGAGTGTCAAATATCCAACCTTTAAACCAAAATAAAAGAGGCTTGAAACCTCTTTTATTTTTTAGTATTAAATTGTTATATATCTACATGCTTAAAACAAAAAGAACAGCGTTTAATGGTCGTTAGTCCTGTAAGTTCTTTAGCTTTGTTATAAGCAGACTCCTCTGATACAGAACATATTTTTTGATACTGGCCTGTTGTAAATCCAGTTTTTTCTTTATCTGACACTAAAGGATTTATAGCGAAACAGTTCACATGGTGGAGGCATGTGCTATTTATGTCAGATTTACTTGCCGTACCTTTGGCTTTCTCTAACAGGTTAACAACGTATCCTTCTGGATTATCGTTTAACCACTTTTTGTACGCATCTTCATTGTTATTGAAAATCACAGTATCCATAAATCCCCCTATAACATTTTAGCGAAGTCAAACGGCATAATATGTCTTTCTTTGTTTGCGTCCAAATAATCAGCCCACCATTGTATCATCAAACGACGCTGCGTAATATGTTTTGCTTTATGAGTATAAGCAGCACGAACATTGTTTTGCTCTTTATGACTCATTTGTCTTTCAATTGCGTCTTCAGTCCATATACCTGACTCAACAAGAGAACTACAGGCCATTGTGCGGAAACCATGCCCACAAATTTGAGTTTGAGTGTCATAGCCCATAAGTCGCAATGCTTTATTAACGGTATTCTCGCTCATAGGTTTACGATAATCATGACAACCGATAAATATCAAACCCTCACCATTGCTAATATCATAGCTAATATCTTTTAGCTCTTTTAATATTTCAATGGCCTGATGACTTAACGGTACATAATGAGGTATGCGCATTTTAGATCCTCTTTCAGAAAATCTAACGTTCTCGATCTCGTCTCTTTCTGGCGGAATAACCCATAAGGCATTTTTAAAATCTATTTCAGGCCAGCGAGCGAAGCGTAGTTCACTCGACCGAATGAAAACTAATAAAGTGAGTTTTAAAGCTAATACAGTGAGCCTACGGCCTTTATACGCATCTATACGACTTAAAAGATCAGGTATCTGCTCAAGTTCAAGCGCTGGATAATGCGTTCTTTTAGGTGTGATTAACGTGCCGCCAAGTTCATTAGCGGGATTATGGGTAATCATATCTTCTTGGACAGCATAACGCATAATAGCGGTAATACGCTGTTTTAAACGTGAAGCGGTTTCGTGTTGGCCCTTGCCCTCAATTTTACGCAGAGGTAGCAACAGATCGCGCGTAGTCAACTTGGTAATATCTTTTGAGCCGATAGCAGGGAAAAGATGATTAATAAGACTGTTTAAAATACGCTCACTATGCTGAGGTATCCACCGCTCACTAACAGACATTTTTTTGTGCCAATCACGAGCTACGGCTTCAAACGTAAAATCTCCTCGCTCTTCGGCCTTTACAGCTTTTTTCTGTTGAAGTGGGTCGATACCACTGGCTAACAGAGATTTCATCGCTAAGAGGCTTGTACGAGCTTCTGAGAGCGAAACAGAAGGGTAGGTGCCAATTGAGAAGACTTTTTGCTTACCATCATAGCGATAAGCCGCTTGCCAATACTTCGAGCCGTTAGGATGAACGAGCAGATACAGCCCTTTGCCATCAGAAATTTTAGTTGGCTTGTCGGAAGGCTTGGCGTTTTTTACAGCAATATCAGTTAAGCGCATAACAAGCCTCCTGTGCAAATGTTGGTAAAAATCCCATCGAACTGAGATTACCAACATTTTTACCAACAAATAGAGGGAGCTGCCAGTAGATTTTAACGGACAGTAGTAGACAACTGGAAGGGGATAACTTGTTGACTTTATAAAGCAAAACGGACGTCAGTAGACGTCCGTTTCTAAATGAGTGGTGCCCGGACTCGGAATCGAACCAAGGACACGGGGATTTTCAATCCCCTGCTCTACCGACTGAGCTATCCGGGCAACGGGGCGCATTAAAACCGATCCGCCTCGTTTCGTCAACGAAATTTCTTCAATTCAACGCAGACTGCACAATCTATCACCACTTTGCTGTTATTGCACGCATTCTCAAGCGAAATACGCGGTCCAGGCGGCGGAAAGCGGCATGGCGAGGAGCAGCGCCGGGAGCATATTGACCACGGCAAACATCTTAATCCCGCAGATGCGTAAACCAGTGGCGACCAGCAATAATCCCCCGACCGAACTGAAATCGGCCATCATTGCGGGGGTGGTGAGCGGCAATATCAGCGCCGCGCAGGTTGCCAGTGAAAACTGGATGAGCAGCATCGGAGCCGCGATAGCCGACACGGCGATACCCAGAGAGCAGGCGAAGATCATGGCGGTAAAGAAATCGAGGAAGGATTTAGCAATCAGGATGCTCGGATCACCGGTCATTCCTTCGCGCATAGCCCCAAAAATCCCCGTCCCGCTGGCGCAGAAAAGGACAATGATGGCGACATAATTCTGGATAAACGATTCATGGGGCTGCTTTTTACCCGACCGCATAAAGAGTGTCTGCGCTTTGGCGACGGCGGTGTTGATCCCCTTTTCCAGATAACAAAACTCACCAATTAGCGCGCCGACCAGCGTTGCCAGCACCATAACCGGAAGATTGGCGCATTTGACCACCAGTAAGATACCAATGCCAAGTGACGCGAGACCGAAAATAGAGGTCATGGAGACACGAATCCGTTCCGGCAAACGTTGGCTAAGAAGGGCGCCAATAACACCACCCACCAAAACGGCGCTGGCGTTAATAAAAGGTCCAATTACCACGTAAGCTCCTGCTCATTATGTTGTCAAAGTGCATTATTATGACCTGGTTCTCATTTACAGTGTTGTTTAACCGCAACAAGTGTGCATAAGAATTAAATCTTGCCCCTCCTGGTTAAAGGTGCCATGATTGCGCGAATTTTCTCCAGTCTGTTCGGGGCCGCATGGGATGAACGCAACACCTTCACATCGCCTTTCGCATCGCCGGTTAGCGCGATGGCTGCCCCTTCTCGTTATTCCTTCCCTTTTACTCACCATGCGGTGAGGGCAACGTATGCTCACTGCAAGACAACAGTAAAATCAGAAACGGTCTGCTTTTACTGATGTCTGGCGGTCGGAGCTGGTGACCAGTTTGACCTAAACATCTCGTGGGGCAGGGCAATGAGCCTTGTCCGGGACTCTTATTCTCCCGAAACGGGTTTTTGCGCTTATGAAATCAATGAACATTGCCGCCAGTAGTGAACTGGTTTCTCGTTTATCTACTCATCGCGGCGTTGTGGCGCTGGACAGTACCGACTTTACCGATGTCGCTGCCGTCGTCATGACCGTTACCGATAGCCGTAGCGGCATTCTTGCGTTACTCAAACGCACGGGCTTTCATCTGCCGGTCTTTATTCTCACCGAAGAGAACATAGCTCTACCCGCAGGCGCGACCGCCGTTATTCGCGGTACTGCGCAGGAGTGGCTGGAGCTGGAATCTGCCGCCAGCCTGTATGAGGAAGACCTTCTGCCGCCGTTTTACGACACGCTGACGCAGTATGTGGAAATGAAAAACAGCACGTTCGCCTGTCCGGGACATCAGCACGGCGCATTCTTTAAAAAGCACCCAGCCGGGCGTCATTTCTATGACTTCTTTGGTGAAAATGTTTTTCGTGCCGACATGTGCAATGCCGACGTGAAATTGGGGGATTTGCTGATTCACGAGGGGTCAGCCAAAGATGCGCAAAAGTTTGCCGCCAAAGTCTTCCACGCCGATAAAACCTATTTTGTCCTGAACGGCACGTCAGCGGCGAATAAAGTGGTCACCAATGCGCTGCTGACGCGGGGCGATCTGGTGCTGTTCGATCGCAACAACCACAAATCGAATCACCACGGTGCGCTGATTCAGGCGGGGGCGACTCCGGTATATCTGGAGGCTGCTCGTAACCCGTTTGGTTTTATCGGCGGGATCGATGAACACTGCTTTGATGAAGCGTATCTGCGCGAACAGATCCGCGACATAGCCGCAGAAAAGGCAGAGTTGCCGCGTCCCTTCAGGCTGGCAATCATCCAGTTGGGAACCTACGACGGCACGATCTACAATGCCCGTCAGGTGATCGACAAAATCGGTCATCTTTGTGACTACATTCTGTTTGACTCTGCCTGGGTCGGCTATGAGCAGTTTATCCCGATGATGGCCGACGGCTCGCCGCTGCTGCTGGAGCTGAATGAAAACGATCCGGGTATTTTCGTCACCCAGTCGGTGCATAAACAGCAGGCCGGGTTCTCACAGACCTCGCAGATCCACAAGAAAGATAATCACATTCGTGGCCAGGCGCGTTTCTGTCCGCATAAGCGGCTGAACAATGCGTTCATGCTGCACGCTTCAACCAGTCCGTTCTACCCGCTGTTTGCCGCGCTGGATGTCAATGCCAAAATCCACGAAGGGGAGAGTGGTCGACGTCTGTGGGCAGAGTGCGTGACGCTGGGGATTGAGGCGCGTAAGGCTATCCTGACCCATTGTAAGCTGCTTGTGCCGTTCATTCCGCCGGTTGTGGAGGGTAAGGCGTGGCAGTCGTATCCCACCGAGGTGATTGCCCGCGAGCGGCGTTTCTTCAGCTTTGCGCCGGGCGCGAAATGGCACGGCTTCGAAGGGTATGCCGACGATCAGTATTTTGTCGATCCGTGCAAGCTGCTGCTCACCACGCCGGGTATTGATGCGCAGACCGGACGTTATACTGATTTTGGTATTCCGGCCACCATTCTGGCCCATTACCTGCGTGAAAACGGTATTGTGCCGGAGAAGTGCGATCTCAACTCGATTCTGTTCCTGCTGACGCCCGCCGAGAGTCCGGAAAAAATGGCGCATTTAACGGCGATGCTGGCACAGTTTGAACAGCATATCGAAGACGACACGCCGCTTGCACAGGTGCTTCCGACTATCTTCAATAAATATCCGGTGCGCTATCGCGACTACACCCTGCGCGAACTGTGTCAGGAGATGCACGATCTGTATGTCAGTTTTGACGTGAAGGATCTGCAAAAAGCGATGTTCCGTCAGGAGAGTTTCCCGACGGTGGCGCTGAACCCACAGGATGCCCACAGCGCCTTTATTCGTGGTGATGTTGAACTGGTGCGCATTCGTGATGCCGAAGGCCGTATCGCGGCGGAAGGGGCGCTGCCGTATCCTCCGGGCGTGCTGTGCGTAGTGCCGGGCGAAGTCTGGGGCGGTGCGGTACAGCGTTATTTCCTGGCGCTGGAAGAGGGGGTGAATATGCTGCCTGGGTTCTCGCCGGAGTTGCAGGGCGTTTATAGTGAAACCGATGCCGATGGCATTAAACGGTTATACGGGTATGTGTTGAAGTAATCGAAAGAGAATGCCGGATGGCGCTTGCGCTTATCCGGCCAGGTGTATCGGAGTAGGCCGGATAAGACGCGAAAGCGTCTTATCCGACAGAGAGATTAATGTGCGACGGTCTGCGTGCCGGTCGGGACGCGAACGTGCTTGTACTTAAACAGCGCCACGAAGGCAAAGGCCAGAACCAGTGAGTAGCCGGCAAAAATCAGCCACACGGTCTGCCAGTCGGTAATGCCGTTCAGGGTGTAATGCTCTACCACTTTCCCGCTTACCACGCCGCCGAGGATACAGCCGAAGCCGTTGGTCATCATCAGGAACATGCCCTGCGCACTGGCGCGGATTTCCGGACGAACTTCTTTCTCAACGAACACCGAACCGGAGATGTTGAAGAAGTCGAAGGCGCAGCCGTAAACAATCATCGACAGAACCAGCAGCACGGTACCAAACGGGCTCGGGTCGCCGTAGGCGAACAGGCCGAAGCGCAACATCCACGCCACGATACTGATCAGCATGACGTTCTTGATCCCGTAACGGCTGAGGAAGAACGGAATGGTCAGGATGAACAGGGTTTCGGAGATCTGCGAGATCGACATCATCACCGACGCGTGCTCAACGATAAAGCTTCCGGAGAACAGCGGGTTGTTGTCGAAGCTGTGCAGGAAGGTGTTCCCGAACATGTTGGTAATTTGCAGTTCTGCGCCGAGCATCATTGAGAAGATGAAGAAGATAGCCATACGCTTGTTTTTAAACAGCGCGAAGGCATCCAGACCCAGCATAGAAGTCCAGCTTTGATTCTTCTGCTGATTCGCCACCGGAATGTGCGGCAGGGTCAACGTAAACAGCACCAGCATCACAGAGAGCGCCGCGCCAATATACAGCTGCATATGGCTCAGTTCGAAACCGGAGAAGCTCACGGCCCACATGGCGGCGATGAAACCGATGGTGCCCCAGATACGAATCGGCGGGAAGTCAGTAACGATGTCCATGCCTGCGTTCTGCAAGCGGTAATAGGAAATGGTGTTGATAAGCCCAAGCGTTGGCATATATGCCAGTGAGTTAAGCAGGATCACAAAGAACATCGCACCCGGCGTCGTGACTTCAGCGGCGATGAACAGCGTCACTGCACCCACCACGTGACAGATGGCGTAAACCCACTTTGCACTGAGCCATTTGTCCGCCACGATCCCCAACAGGGTCGGCATCAGAACCGCCGCGATCCCCAGCGAGCTATAGACAGCACCAATAGAAGCACCGTCAAATTTGAGGGTGACAAACATATAGGAGCCGAGGGTGGTCAGCCAACTTCCCCACAGGCAGAACTGCAGAAAGGAGAGTATTTTCAGCTGCAGCTTAAGATTCATGTTAATTTCCTCACACAGGAAGGCGGATGAATGTTTCGTTTGGCACAAATGCCGTGACTGTATGATGTGATTCTATCAACGACGATGGGTGATTTTTTGTTACCTGTGACAAATAATTGCAAAACAATACCTTTTTGCAATGCGAAAAAGTGACTTTTGTCACGTTTTGGGTCGCCCGCTCGCCGTTTTACCGGGAGCGGGGAAGAGAAGCATCAGTTCCGCCGATAGGTTTTTTGCGCGGAATTGACTTTATACAGATAACGGCGCGATTCAGAAGAGGGGTGACGCGTGGTTAACGTCTGGTACACATCCCCTGGCGTCATGCTGTTGATGATATTCGCGGCCTGCACTTTATCACTGGAGAAGACGCGCAGTACGCTGCCCGCCCCGCCATTGTAAGCGGTGATCACCGCATAGCGTCGTGACGTTGGGTTATCGATGCCGCCCAGATAGACATTGTTGAGCATCGCCAGATAGGCGGTGCCGGTATCAATGTTGCTGGCTGGATCGAACAGTTCACTGCGACTCGGGACACCGGAGCGGCCCTGGGAACGATAAACGTCTTTCCCGGCGGTATGCTGAACCACCTGCATCAGCCCCAGCGCATCGGAACGGCTTACTGCGTATGGGTTGAAGGATGACTCCGTCTGCATAATCGCCAGAATCAGCGACTCATCAATGCCATATTTATGGGATGCCTTGCGCACCATGCCGAGGTATTTATGCGCACGTTTATCCAGGTGATTCGGCACCAGGTTAATTGTCACGCTGAAAATCATGCGGATCCCGTTGCTGCGGCTTTTCATCCGCGTTTGCAGCAGGTAATCGGCGAATTTCGTCGCCCGGCCTTCCCAGCGGATCGGCTGACCTGTGTTATCGAGCACCTGGCCGTACAGGAACGGCTCTCTGGAGATCTGAATGTCATCGACATCAGAGTAGAGGTCGACGGAGGTGGGATCATCACCCATCAGCAAGGTTTTAATGATGGCGCGACGCAAATGTGCCGCAGGTTCAGTCCCGGCGATGGTCTCAACGGTAATGGTCCCGTCGTCAAAGTTAATATGGCTGCGGGTCTGGTACTGATCGGTGTACTTCACGTAGTCCTTTGGACCGGCGATCAGCACTTCTTGATAGCCCCACAGATTTTCAATGTTGTGGGCAAACTGCCCCATCAGAATGTCAAAACCGTTGGTATCCTTGATCCAGGCTTCATTATAAGAATCGCCTTTTTTGGTCGAACTGGAACAGGATATAAGCAACGGCGCAATAACGGCAAGCGCGAGAAATTTTTTCATCATTCCGGGAGTGCGTGTTGTGTTTGTCGTTGTGCGGTGTTGCCGGACAGTGTTGAGCCATCCGGCAACGTGCTTATTTTTTATCTTCCGGCGTATAACCTTCGATATGCACGTCTTTGCCTTCAAACAGGAAGTTGATCATCTCCTGTTCCAGCAGCTTGCGATGCTCGACGTTCATCATATTGAGTTTCTTTTCATTGATAAGCATAGTCTGCTTGTGCTGCCATTGCGCCCACGCTTCTTTTGAAATCTCGTTATAAATGCGTTTTCCCAGTTCGCCCGGGTACAGCTGGAAATCCTGTCCTTCTGCTTCACGCTGCAGGAAAGTGCAAAAAATCGTTCTGCTCATAACTTATCCTCTTCATCGTCCGGTGCGTTAAACGGGGGCACCGGTACGTAACTGCTGTAATAAACGCTCCACCGGAGCCGCCAGGCCAACAGATGGCGGTTGCGCTAAGTTATACCAGAGCGCGTTGCCTTCAGCCATGCATGAACCGCATGAAGACACAGTAAGCCACATAGGCACAATATCCAGATGGAAATGGCTGAAGGTATGGCGAAACGCGTTAAGTTGGGTCAAATTATCAGCGTTCACATGTCGTTGCGCCAGCCATTCCCGTAATTCCTCTTCACTGGCAAACTGTGGGAAACAGAATAACCCACCCCACAATCCGCTTGGCGGGCGTTGAGCCAGTAAGACCTCGTCCTGATGTTGCAGCAGCAGAAAATAGCCTGTCCGCTCAGGCAGCGTCTGTTTCGGTTTCTTGCCAGGGTAAAGTGACCAGCTGTCATTCGCACAGGCGACACAACTGTTCTGCAACGGGCACAGCGAGCATTTCGGTTTTGAGCGCGTACACACCATCGCGCCTAAATCCATCATCGCCTGGTTAAAACGCTCCACACCTTTCACCGGGGTAACGTGCTCGCTCAGATCCCAGAGTTTTTTCTCAACCTCTTTTTTACCCGGCCAGCCGCTAACAGCATAGCAGCGCGCCAGCACACGTTTAACGTTGCCGTCAAGAATCGGAAAAGGTTGACCCAACGAGAGTGACAGCACGGCGCCGGCGGTTGAACGCCCGACGCCGGGGAGCGCCGCCACGTCTTCAAAGGTTTCAGGGAATACGCCGTTATGCAGCGTGGCTACCTGTTGCGCCGCCTTGTGCAGATTGCGAGCCCGGGCGTAGTAACCGAGCCCCGTCCACAGGTGAAGCACTTCGTCCAGCGGCGCGTTGGCGAGATCGGTCACCGTCGGGAAATGGGCCATAAACCGTTCAAAGTAAGGAATGACCGTCGTCACCTGGGTCTGTTGCAGCATCACTTCTGAGAGCCATACTTTGTAAGGCGTCTTATCAATTTGCCAGGGCAGGGTTTTTCGCCCGTATTTATCGTACCAGTCCAGAACCTGGGCTGAAAATTGAGACGCTTGCATGGTCACCGAATTCATTATTGTTGGGGGCAAGATTGCAGCACAGAGGCAACAGGGTGTAAACCGGAACTTTCCGCAGCGTGAGCGCTTCCTTTACTTGCATCCGGCAACTAACTTTGGATAATGCCCGTTTTCAGACCTTAATCACAAGCAGACTTAACTTTTATGAAAAACGACGTCATCTCACCGGAATTTGATGAAAACGGCCGTCCACTGCGCCGGATTCGTAGTTTTGTTCGTCGCCAGGGGCGGCTGACTAAAGGGCAGGAGCACGCGCTGGAAAACTACTGGCCGGTGATGGGCGTTGAATTCAGCGAAG
The DNA here is from genome assembly GCF_002934585.1 of Citrobacter sp. CFNIH10. Taxonomy (NCBI): domain Bacteria; kingdom Pseudomonadati; phylum Pseudomonadota; class Gammaproteobacteria; order Enterobacterales; family Enterobacteriaceae; genus Citrobacter; species Citrobacter sp. CFNIH10. The sequence continues at coordinate 401,948 of NZ_CP026216.1, read as the reverse complement.
AGCCGGTGGATTTCGCGACGTTGTTTGGCCGTGAAGCGCCGGTTACGCTGGAGATTGGCTTCGGTATGGGCGCCTCACTGGTGGCAATGGCGAAAGCGCGTCCGGAGCAAAATTTCCTCGGTATTGAAGTTCACTCGCCTGGTGTGGGCGCATGTCTGGCGTCGGCCCATGACGAGGGCGTTGAGAACCTGCGTGTGATGTGCCATGACGCAGTCGAAGTGCTGCATAAAATGATTCCTGACAATTCTTTAACGATGGTTCAGCTCTTTTTCCCTGACCCGTGGCACAAAGCACGTCATAATAAACGCCGTATCGTTCAGGTACCGTTTGCCGAGCTGGTCAAAAGCAAACTGAAGCTGGGCGGCGTGTTCCACATGGCGACTGACTGGGAAGCCTATGCCGAGCACATGCTTGAAGTGATGTCCTCCATTGACGGATATAAAAACCTGTCAGAGAGTCACGATTACGTACCGCGCCCACCATCGCGCCCGGTAACCAAATTTGAACAACGTGGCCATCGTCTTGGTCATGGCGTATGGGACTTAATGTTCGAGAGGGTGAAATAATGGCAAAGAACCGTAGCCGTCGTCTGCGTAAAAAAATGCATATCGACGAATTCCAGGAATTAGGATTTTCGGTAGCATGGCGTTTCCCGGAAGGTACATCTGAAGAGCAGGTTGATAAAACCGTTGATGACTTTATCAATGACGTTATTGAACCGAACAAACTGGCTTTTGACGGCAGCGGTTATCTGGCCTGGGAAGGTCTGATCTGCATGCAGGAAATCGGCAAATGCACTGAAGAACATCAGTCGATTGTGCGTAAGTGGCTGGAAGAACACAAACTTGAAGAAGTGCGTACCAGCGAACTTTTCGACGTTTGGTGGGACTAACTACGCATACGGGGCCAGCATTTGCTGGCCCGATTTGTCTTGAGGGAAAGTTATGATGCGCAAAACGCTGCTGGCGGCAGCCCTTTCTGTAACGGCGATGACCGCTCATGCAGACTACCAGTGCAGCGTCACGCCGCGTGACGATGTGATTCTGAGCCCGCAAACGGTGCAGGTGAAGGGTGAAAACGGCAACCTGGTGATCACGCCGGACGGCAATGTGATGTACAACGGTAAGCAGTACACGCTGAGCGCCGCACAGCGCGAGCAGGCGAAAGATTACCAGGCCGAACTGCGCAGCGCGCTGCCGTGGATTGATGAAGGTGCCAGAAACCGTGTCGAAAAAGGGCGCGTGGCGCTGGATAAAATTATCGCCAAAGAAGTGGGCGAGAGCAGTAACATGCGGGGGCGTCTGACGAAACTAGATGCCCAGTTGAAAGAGCAGATGAACCGGATTATCGAGCATCGTACCGACGGTCTGACCTTCCACTATAAAGCTATCGATCAGGTGCGTGCCGACGGTCAGCAACTGGTGAATCAGGCGATGGGCGGCATTTTGCAGGACAGCATCAACGAGATGGGGGCGAAAGCCGTTCTGAAAGGCGGTGGAAATCCACTGCAGGGCGTGCTGGGCAGTCTCGGCGGATTACAATCCGCGATCCAGACCGAATGGAAGAATCAGGAAAAAGATTTCCAGCAGTTCGGTAAAGATGTCTGCAGCCGCGTGGTGACGCTGGAAGATAACCGCAAGGCGCTGGTCAGCACGCTTAAATAAACTTTTCATATAAAACAATGGCACAGATCGCCTCTGTGCCATTTTCTTTTGCCTTTCCGCTTCGTTTTGATATCCACCTCTAAATTTAACAATCTGATAGATACATTTGTCTGGTTAATTGGATGAAATCACATTATTCAGCTCTGGCATTGGGATAATGCGGCAAATTCACGTAACTGGAGAAATAACATGGAGTTTTTCAGGAAAACGGCACTGGCAGCACTGGTAATGGGTTTCAGCGGTGCAGCACTCGCCTTACCGAACGTTACCATTTTAGCGACCGGCGGGACGATTGCCGGTGGCGGTGACTCCGCAACCAAATCTAACTATACGGCGGGCAAAGTTGGCGTAGAGAATCTGGTCAAAGCCGTTCCTCAACTTAAGGATATCGCTAACGTTAAGGGTGAGCAGGTTGTCAATATCGGTTCGCAGGATATGAACGACGACGTCTGGTTAACCCTGGCGAAAAAGATCAATAACGAGTGTGACAGCACCGACGGCTTCGTGATTACCCACGGTACTGACACCATGGAAGAGACCGCTTACTTCCTCGATCTGACCGTGAAATGCAACAAGCCGGTAGTGCTGGTTGGCGCAATGCGTCCGTCTACCGGAATGAGCGCGGACGGTCCGTTCAACCTCTATAACGCGGTAGTGACAGCGGCGGATAAAGCCTCTGCCAACCGTGGCGTGCTGGTCGTGATGAATGACACCGTGCTTGACGGGCGCGACGTGACCAAAACCAACACCACCGATGTGGCGACCTTCAAATCCGTTAACTACGGACCGCTGGGCTACATTCATAACGGTAAAATCGACTACCAGCGTACGCCTGCGCGTAAGCACACCACCTCCACGCCGTTCGACGTTTCTAAGCTGAATGAACTGCCGAAGGTCGGTATCGTCTATAACTACGCGAATGCTTCCGATCTGCCGGCAAAAGCGCTGGTGGATGCCGGTTATGATGGGATTGTGAGCGCTGGTGTGGGTAACGGCAACCTGTACAAAACGGTCTTCGATACGCTGGCAACCGCAGCGCATAAAGGAACTGTTGTAGTGCGTTCTTCCCGCGTACCGACTGGTTCAACCACGCAGGATGCTGAAATCGATGATGCGAAGTACGGTTTCGTTGCCTCTGGTTCTCTGAACCCACAGAAGGCACGCGTACTGCTGCAACTGGCGCTGACTCAGACTAAAGATCCGAAACAGATCCAGACGATGTTTAATCAGTATTAATCGCTGATGCCCCAGTCAAGCGGCTGGGGCAGTTTTCTGAAATATCTCTCTGACCAGTGAATCATTAATCTGCTAACGATCATTTTAATTATGATGGTGGCGGTTAGCATTATTCTGGACGGGAGGTCCGCAAATGTTTCGACAATGGATAGCAGGTGCGGCGTTTTTTACGCTGGTTTCAGGTTATAGCTGGGCGGAAGTCGCTCAACCTGGCGATTGCGTCTTGAAAGATGCGTTTAGTAAGCAGTATCACGGCGTGCTTAAACTGAATTCTGTCACCTTAAAAAATCTTGATTCCACTGGTAATCAGGCCACCTGGTCTGCGGAGGGCGACGTCTCTTCCAGTGATGATCTTTATACCGGCATCGGTATGGCTGCGGATTATTACTTTGTGGAACGTACCTGGATAAAAGATCGACCGGTTAAATTTTCCGCGATGTTAACCAGTACAGGGACACCTGCTTCCGGCTGGAGGGTGAATTTCTATTCCTTTCAAGCGGCAGCCAGCAATGAAGGGCGGGTTATTACTGATATTAAAACCAACGATAAATATCTCATCGTAAACGGAGATGATTTTAACTACCGATTCAGCCAAATTGATGCTTCATATATCGCGCAGAAAAAGTCGATCGCCCACCTCGAAGAACAAATAAAAACGCTGGATAAACAAATAGCTGTTGCTCAACAAAAGGCCGATGACTATTGGGGTAAAGCGTCTGATGGTAAAACACTGACCCGGGAAGAGGCATTCCACAAGATGTTTAAAGCGCGCGATGACTTTGTCAAAGCGAACGACAGCAGTGCGTTTGCCGAGAAATATGCAAAAGAAGTGTATCAGCCAGCGTTAGACGCATGTCATAAAAAGAGTGACAATTGTTATGAAACGCCCATTCAGCAAAAGAGAGATTTCGATATACAAGAGCAAAGACGGCAGGTCTTTCTGAAATCGCAAGAACTCAGCCGAAAAGCGCTAGCTGACTGGATCGCGTATGAAAAAGGACAGTATCCGCTGAACATAGCTGCCTCTAAACTTCGTATGCAGCAGACGGATCTGCATATCAAGATTGACGATATCAATGAAGGCTATGATCGCTGGAAAAAAGAGACCGATGAATTACGACGCCACGGAGTTCTCCGGTAATGGGAGGGATGCGCCACCGGCGCATCCAGAATCATTCGGGGAGAAACAGCTCAAGCAGCGAATTTAAAAACAGTTTTCCGTGCCGGGTGATCTGCCAGTGCGTAGCGGATTCGGTCAGATACCCCTGGGCTATGGCGTCATCGATCTGCTGACGAATTACCTCTTCACTCAGTCCCGTATACTGCGTAAATTCAGCGCGGGGGGCGGCTTCCAGCAGACGGAATCGGTTCATGAAAAATTCAAACGGTTTATCGACCTGCTCCACATCGCGCTGATTTTCCAGATAACGTCCCTGCATATAGCCACGCGGATGGCGCGTTTTGGTGGTGCGCAGAATGCGGCCATCGGGGAACGTGACTTTACCGTGTGCGCCGCAGCCGATGCCGAGATAATCGCCAAAGCGCCAGTAATTCAGGTTGTGCTGACACTGGTAGCCCGGTCTGGCATAGGCTGAGGTTTCATACTGCTGATAACCTGCGGCGGTTAACAACTGGTGGCCCTGTTCGAAGATGTCCCACAGTGCATCATCGTCCGGTAACACCGGCGGGCGGGAACCAAACAGCGTATTCGGTTCAATCGTCAGTTGATACCACGAGAGATGCGGCGGATTCAGCGCAATTGCCTGGCGCAGGTCATCCAGGGCGTCGTCCAGTGACTGGTCCGGCAGGCCGTGCATTAAATCGAGATTAAAGCTGCGCAGGCCTAAACCGTTGGCGAGATTCGCCGCGCGGCAGGCCTCCTGCGGGCCGTGAATGCGTCCCAGACGCTTCAGTTTTGCTTCGCTAAAGCTCTGCACGCCGATAGAAATACGGTTTACCCCGGCATGCTGATAATCGACAAAGCGATCGGCTTCGACCGTACCCGGATTCGCTTCCATCGTAATTTCCGCATCCGCTGACAGATTCAGGCGCGCACGCACGCCATCGAGCAGCGTTTGCATCGCCGGGCCGGAAAGCAGGCTCGGCGTACCGCCACCGATGAAAATCGTCTTCACTTCGCGGCCCTGCGCATACGTGACGTCCGCGTCGAGATCGCTCAGCAGATGCTGGACGTAATCATCGTGCGGGACTTCACCTTTTAATGCATGCGAGTTGAAATCGCAGTACGGGCATTTCTGCACGCACCACGGGATGTGAATGTAAAGACTCAGCGGCGGCAACTTAACCATTACGTAAGGCTTCCAGCAGTAGCTTCAGCGCCTGTCCACGGTGGGAAATCGCGCTTTTCTCTTCACGCGTCAGTTCGGCAGCGGTTTTACCTGCCGAAGGCACGAAGAAGATTGGGTCATAGCCAAAGCCGCCGTTGCCTGATGCCGTACGCGCAATCACGCCCGGCCAACTGCCGTGACACACCAGCGGTGTAGGATCGTCAGCATGACGCAGATAGACCAGCACGCAGTGGAAGCGCGCCTGACGCTGTTCGTCCGGCACATCCTTCAGGGTATGCAGCAGCTTTTCCAGGTTCTGTTGATCGCTCGCGTCTTCACCGGCATAGCGCGCGGAGTAGATGCCCGGCGCGCCGCCCAGCACGTCAACAGCCAGACCGGAGTCGTCGGCAATCGCCGGTAAACCGGTGATTTGTGCGGCATGGCGCGCTTTCAGGATCGCGTTTTCAATAAAGGTTAGCCCGGTCTCTTCGGCAGAATCGACGCCGAGATCCGTTTGCGCTACCACATCAAGCCCGAAATCGCTGAGCAGCGACGCGAGCTCACGCACTTTACCGGCATTGCCGGTTGCGAGGACTACTTTTTGCATAGGATACCTAATCAGTTAATGCCGCGACTTCTGGCGGGATCTGTTGCGGATGAATGATTTTAACCTGTTTATGGCGGCCAAGTTCGCCCTTTTCAATGACAACCTGGCTCTTTGCCACCCGGAACTGCTTACCGAGAAACTTCACCAGATGACTGTTCGCCTGGCCATCCACCGGCGGGGCGGTAATGGCGACTTTCAGTTCGTCGCCATGTAAACCGACAATGCTGTCGCGGCTGGCTTTCGGCTGAATATAGAGCCGTAAAACCAGTCCTTCATCGCAGCGGGTTACGGCACTCATAGCGCCATCCATAGCCCCGGCAGCAGCATATTACCGGTTGCCTGCAGAACCTCGCCAATCCCCATGTTGATCACGTACAACAGCAGGACGAGAATCATTGGCGAGAAATCGATGCCGCCCATACCCGGGAGAATGCGACGAATCGGGCGCAGCAGCGGATCGGCCAGTTGAATCAGCACATACTCAATCGGGCTACGGCCCTGGCTTACCCAGCTCATGATAGCCATCACCAGCAGCACCCAGAAGATCAACAGGCCGATGGTTTTGAGCACGATCAGCACAGCGGCGATCCAGACGATCGGCAGGAACGTCACCACTTTAAATAGCACTATCGCTTTGATAAAGCTGAGGATAAACGCAACCAGCAGCGATGCGCTGTCGACCGGTCCCATCGGGGGAATAATGCGGCGCAGCGGCCCAATAATCGGTTGCGTCACTTTCACCACAAACTGGGAGAAAGGGTTATAAAAGTCACAGCGAGCCCATTGCATCCACACGCGCAATAACAGCACCATGGTGTACAGCTCAATTACCGTTGAGAGCAAGAAGGTCAACGTATTCATGGCGTTCCTCAGATTTCCTTAATTTTTTGTGTAATCACGTGCACCAAAAATGGCGGTGCCGATACGTACCATCGTGCTACCCGCCGCAATGGCGGCTTCCATATCATCCGACATACCCAGCGACAGGGTATCGACGTCAGGATAGCGCGTCTTCAGCCCGGCAAATGCTACAGCCATTTGGCGGGCAACTTCAAACTGCCTTACATAATCTGACTCAGGGGCAGGGATCGCCATCAGACCGCGCAGACGAAGATTCGGTAATTCGACGACCTCAGCGGCAAGTGCGTCCAGTTCCTCCAGTGGAATGCCGGACTTGCTGTTTTCATCGCTGATATTGATTTGAATCAGCACGTTCAGCGGTTCCAGTTCTGTCGGACGCTGTTCGTTCAGCCGGGTAGCAATGCGCAGGCGGTCGAGGGTATGGCACCAGTCAAAGTGCTCGGCCACAAGACGGCTTTTGTTGGACTGTAACGGGCCGATAAAGTGCCATTGCAGGCCGGCAATGCCTTTCTCGCGAAAGTGGCGAATTTTCTCCACCCCTTCCTGCACGTAATTTTCACCAAAGGCTAACTGACCAGCGGCGAGGGCTTCTTCGATGGCACTCGCAGGTTTGGTTTTACTCACTGCAAGTAACGTAACTTCTTCTGAAGCGCGCCCGCAACGCGATGCGGCGGCTGAGATTTTGTCCCGGACCTGTGCCAGGTTATGCGCGATATCGTTCATTTTCCGAGGATCTGTCTATGAATATGGAAGAAATTGTGGCCCTTAGTGTAAAGCATAACGTCTCGGATCTACACCTAAGCAATGCGTGGCCTGCGCGCTGGCGAAAACGGGGACGCATGGAGCGTGCACCCTTTACCACAACCGACATTACCGGACAGCTGGCGGACTGGCTGGATGAGGGGCAACAGGCGGCGTTACGACAAAATGGGCAACTGGATTTCGCGGTTTCGCTCGCGGATAACCAGCGCCTGCGGGCCAGCGCCTTTCACCAGCGGCAGGGGACGTCGCTGGCGCTACGGTTGCTGCCGACGCAGTGCCCGACGCTGGAAACGCTGGGGACGCCTTCTGTGCTGCCCGAACTGCTCCGCAGCGAGAATGGTTTGATTCTGGTGACAGGGGCGACAGGCAGCGGAAAATCAACTACCCTGGCGGCGATGGTCACGTGGCTGAATCAGCATATCGATGGACATATTCTGACGCTGGAAGATCCCATCGAGTATATCTACACCAGCCAGCGCTGCCTGATTCAGCAGCGTGAAGCAGGACTGCACTGCGCCTCATTTGCCACCGGATTACGCGCGGCGCTGCGTGAAGATCCGGATGTGATTCTGCTGGGAGAGCTACGCGACAGCGAGACCATTCGTCTGGCGCTAACGGCGGCGGAAACGGGGCATCTGGTGCTGGCGACGCTGCATACGCGCGGTGCCGCGCAGGCGATCGAGCGACTGATTGATTCTTTTCCGGCGCAGGAAAAAGACCCGGTGCGCAGCCAACTGGCAGGCAGTCTGCGCGCCGTACTGTCGCAGAAACTGGAACCCGACAAGCAGGAGGGGCGCTTTGCGCTGTATGAACTGCTGATCAACACGCCGGCAGCGGGGAATTTAATTCGGGAAGGGAAGTCCCATCAGTTACCCCATGTCATTCAGACCGGGCAGCAGATGGGGATGATGACCTTTGCCCAGAGCCTGCAACAGCGACAGGCACAAGGACGGCTTTAAGCAACGTATGGGATCAGTAGCCCTGCTCGAAGTAACTTTCGAGAATGATAACGGCGGAGGCGGAATCGATCTTACCTTTATTCAGCGCGCGATAGCCGCCCTGCTCAAACAGGCCGGAGCGTGCCTCGACGGTGCTGAGTCGCTCATCGTGTAAGGTGACCGTAACGCCGAAACGCCCGTGAATGCGGTTGGCGAACTTGCGCGCGCGCGCAGTGAGCGGTTGCTCGGTGCCGTCCATATTCAGCGGTAGGCCAACGATGATCTCATCCGGTTGCCACTCTTTGAGCAGGCGTTCGATCAGGTTCCAGTCCGGCGTACCGTCCTGCGCTTTAATCGCGGGCAGGGCGCGCGCTGTGCCGGTTACCCGCTGACCAATCGCCACGCCGATACTTTTGGTGCCAAAATCAAAGGCCAGTAATGTTTCACTCATCAGGCATGCCCCGCCACGCCGGGCATCGTCAGGATGTCGATACCGATCAGTCGGGCGGCTTCACGCCAGCGATCGGCAATCGGTGTTTTAAACAGGATATTGAGATCGGCAGGGGCAGTCAGCCAGGCGTTGTCCAGCAGCTCTTGTTCAAGCTGGCCTTTCTCCCAGGAGGAGTAACCGAGCGCGACCAGCACATCGGCAGGTTGCTCATTCGTGCCTAAGGTTTCAAGCACGTCGCGAGACGTGGTGATGACGGTGTTATCCGAGATGCGGATACTGGAGGCAAAACGCGACGGCGGCGTGTGCAGGATAAACCCGCGATCTTCCGCTAACGGGCCGCCAAGCATCACTGCTTTATCCAGACGGATCGCCGGATCGCGCGGTTCTGGCGCGATTTTTAGTTTTTCCAGAATCCCTTCAATCTGGAGATTTTCCAGAGGCTTATTCACAATAATCCCCATTGCGCCATCTTCGTTATGTTCGCAAATGTACACCACTGAACGGCGGAAAATCGGATCCTGGAGAGCAGGCATGGCAATAAGAAAGTGATGCTGTAAATTCATTGTCAGAGGTTCTGTTTCCTGGTTCAAAAAAGCAACAGGGGTCAGTATGTGGGTAAAGCGCACGGATGTCACTACTGTAGGCCGGATAAGACGCCTGTGTCGCCCTCCGGCATCGGTGTCTTAATGCCTGATGGCGCTACGCTTATCAGGCCTACAGCACTGGTTCATGGCTGATTATTTTTGCAAACGTGCTTCGATGGCGTCCATCAGCATCCCGGTGATGGAGATCGGGAATTCGGCTTCAATCTCGCGGATACAGGTCGGGCTGGTGACGTTAATCTCGGTCAGACGATCGCCAATGATATCCAGACCGACAAAAATCAGTCCTTTGGCTTTCAGTGTCGGCCCGATACGGCGCGCGATTTCCCAGTCGCTCTCGGTTAACGGACGTGGTTCACCGCGACCGCCTGCGGCCAGGTTGCCACGGGTCTCGCCGCCCTGCGGAATGCGCGCCAGGCAGTACGGAACCGGTTCTCCATCAACGACCAGCACGCGTTTGTCGCCATCTTTAATGGCTGGCAAATAGTTCTGCGCCATGCAGTAGCGGGTACCATGTTCGGTCAGGGTTTCCGCAATCACGCCGAGGTTCGGATCGCCTTCTTTAACACGGAAGATCGACGCGCCGCCCATGCCGTCAAGCGGCTTGAGAATAATATCGCTGTGCTTCTGCCAGAACGCCTTCAGTTGCGCTTTGCTGCGAGTGACCAGTGTTTCCGGCGTCAGGTCAGAGAACCAGGCGGTGAACAGCTTTTCGTTACAGTCACGCAGGCTCTGCGGCTTGTTGACGATCAGCGTCCCTTTTTCTTCCGCGCGTTCCAGAATATAGGTGGCGTAGATGAACTCGGTATCAAACGGCGGATCTTTACGCATCAGAATGACGTCGAGGGCGTCCAGCGGCAGATCCTGCTCGCCGGTAAACTCATACCATTTATCATAGTTCTGCTCGACGCTCAGGGTACGCGTGCGGGCGCGGGCTTCACCGTTAATCAGATAAAGATCGGCCATCTCCATATAATGAAGTTCGTAACCACGACGTTGCGCTTCCAGCAGCATAGCAAAGCTGGAATCTTTCTTGATATTGATGCTTGCGATGGGGTCCATCACGATGCCGAGCTTGATCATTATTCTTCTCCGTTAGCCCAGATCGCCAAATCGCACCTGAAGCGCGGTAATGGCGGTGAGCGCAGTTGTCTCAGTACGCAGAACGCGAGGTCCTAACAGAATATCAGTAAACTGATAGCGTGCGGTCATGGCAATTTCCTCTGCTGACAGCCCACCTTCCGGGCCAATCAGCAAACGAACGCGCTCAACCGGAAGCGGCAATGTGTTGATACTGTCGCTGGCGCGGGGATGGAGGTTCAGTTTCAACCCCTCGTCCTGTTCTGCACACCAGGCTTCCAGATCCATCGCCGGGCGAATTTCCGGCACCCGATTACGACCACACTGTTCGCAGGCGGCAATGGCGATTTTCTGCCACTGCTGGAGCTTCTTGTTCAGACGTTCATTGTCCAGTTTAACGCCGCAGCGTTCAGAAAAAAGTGGCGTAATGAGGCTTACACCCAGTTCGATCGATTTCTGAATGGTGAACTCCATCTTCTCGCCGCGCGACATGACCTGGCCAAGATGGATGTGCAGCGGCGATTCACGATCGTCAATCTCGCCATGTAGCACCTTTACGTCGACGCTTTTTTTGCTGGCGCGGGTGATTTCAGCGGCGAAAACCTGATTGCTGCCATCAAACAGCTGCAGTTCCTGACCTGGCCCCATCCGCAAAACGCGTCCGATATGGTTGGCAGCATCTTCGCACAGGGAAATCTGGCTGCCGGCGGTGATGGGTTCTGGGTGATAAATGCGGGGAATGCGCATAGTTATAAATCCGCGTCATCTCCCCACGCAGGCTCGCCGCGCGGGGTAAGGGGTTAATCAAATATCCCGCTAGTGTAGGTTAGCTCTTTTGCGCCTGGCAAGCGCGTTGCACGTAAGGGTTATGGTTTCCCTGAATCTTCGCGATCCGTTCGTCGCGCTCACACTCCCAGTCGGTAACTGGATACAGCCTGTTCCAGGCATTGAAAAGCTGGGTTTGCTGGCGGGATAGCGTCAGGTTGTACTGGTCGCGCATATAAAAGTAGGTCCGCGCAATCGCACCGCGCGCGCGCGCGGGTGGTTCGGCGATCTTTTCTTTGAAATCGACTTTCATGGCGCACTGCCCATATTGACCTTCGCCGCCGTTCCACTGGCTGTACATGAAGTTACCGCGATCGCCATTCACCTCACCGACGGCGGGTTGCAGGTTATGCATGTCGCTTTCCATTTTGCGATAGACCGGATCTTTGGCGCAGTTTTTCCGTCCGCCTTCCTGCCAGCATTGGCGTTGGTGGCCAAACTGCCATGCCGGAACGACGTGTTCCCATTCGATTCGGCTGGCGCGATTCTCGTTCTTTCGCACTTTGTAGCCGCAGGAGTTGAGATCGACGACCCCCTTCTTGCCCTGCCAGTTGATTTTACATCCGCAATAGAAGTCGCCAGGGACATCGGCGTTAACCTTGACGCCTGCGGTCTTTGCCTGTGAGAAACTGTTAATGCCAGCGGCCAACGTCTGGCCCGAAAGGGCTACCGTAAAAAAGGCGGTAGCCAAAAAAAGAGGACGGTACATCATGAACTCCGTATCAAAGCGAGCCCGCAACGTAACGAAAGTTGATGTGTGATGCAATCAGTCAGATCAGGAAAGTTCCTGATAGTTCTGGTTATTTAAGCGGCACTAAGGGTTCGCCGCAGTGGACGCAGCGGTAGGTGGCTTCGCCGCGCACCACGCGATTATGGCGGCGGATGGTCAGTTGATGCTCCTGACACCGGCAGCGGTATGGGAAAGTGTTGCGGCGTATCGATTGCAGTTCGAACTGATGCGTGCGGCGTGCGGGGACACCGAGCACGCTTTCCATCATCCACTTCCACTCTTTACCGTGCGGCGCAACCCGACCAAATCGCTTCCACACCAGTAAATGCGCCAGTTCGTGCGGCACCACTTCGTTGATAAACGCTTCGACGTTTTCCATCAGCAGCACCGGATTTAGGCGAATTTCGTAACTTTCCAGCCAGGCGGTGCCGGCAGAGGTGCCACGTTGTTGATACACCAACGTGGGTTCGGGATAGCTGCAGCCGAGCTTCAGGTTAGCCTGAGCGAGGTTATCGCGCAGACTACGCATGACGGCTTGCTGGACAGCAATAGGGAGACGGGCGGTTTTCATAACGGCAGAGAATAGTGCGACAGGGATGGGACTGCAAGAGGAAGGCGTCCTCCCGTGGGGGAGGACGCAAAGGGCAGATTAATCGTGTGCGCCGATTTCGCGCAGTTTACGACCTTTCATCAGGTTACGTTCAATGTGCTCCAGCGAGACGTGTTTGGTTTCCGGCACCAGCCACAGCGTCAGCAGGATAAACAGCACATTCAGACCAGCGTAAACCCAGAAGGTATTCGCATTACCGAGGTTTTGCAGCATGGTCAGGAACGTCGCGCCGACGATCATGTTGGCAATCCAGTTGGTTGCCGTCGAGCAGGTGATACCAAAATCACGGCCCTTCAGCGGCTGGATTTCAGAACACAGCACCCAAATCAGCGGACCGGCGCTCATCGCAAAACCAATGATGAACATCAGCAGCATCGCGATAGCGAAGTACTGCGCGGACGGGGAGTGGATGCCAACATGCATCATCGTTCCGAGGATCCCCATTCCGGCCGCCATCACCAGGAAACCCAGCGTCAGTGTCGGTTTACGACCCCAGCGGTCAACCAGACCGATAGCGATGAAGGTGGCCAGCACGTTGGTCAGACCGACAATCACGGTGCCCCACATCTGCTCTGAGGTGTTGGTATAACCCGCCATTTCAAAGATTTTTGGCGCGTAGTACATGATAACGTTCATTCCGGTGAATTGCTGCATCACCTGCAACAGCACGCCAAGGAACACTGCGCGACGGAAGTTGCTGTTCTCTTTGAACAACGCCCAACCGCTCTGTTTCACCTGTAGGCTTTCGCGGATTTCATCCAGCTCGCGTTTGGCTTCTGCGCTGGTATCACGCAGGCGTAGCAATACGCGTTCAGCATCGACAAAGCGCCGTTTTGCTGCAAACCAGCGCGGGCTGTCCGGCAGGAAGAAGACGCCGATCAGCAACAGAATCGCCGGGATGATAATCACGCCCAGCATCCAGCGCCATGCGCCGCTGTAGCTGAAGGCGGTATCCGACAGATAGGCGCCGAGGATCCCGATGGTGATCATCAACTGGTACATGGAGATCATACTGCCGCGAATTTTTTCCGGGGCGATCTCAGACAGGTACAGCGGGGCGGTGTACGAGGCCACGCCGACGGCCAGACCCAGCAGGACGCGGGAAAGGATCAGCACTTCAACGTTCGGCGCTGCCGCGGAGAACAGCGAACCGGCGACAAACAGGATCGCGCCGATCATCAGGCTTTTCTTGCGCCCGAGTTTGAAAGAGAGCCAGCCGCTGCCGACCGCACCGACTGCTGCACCGAACATCATGGAGCTGACGACCCACTCCTGAGTGTGTGCGGAGATCTGGAATTCATCGGTGATAAACGGTAATGCGCCAGCAATAACGCCGATATCCAGGCCAAAAAGTAATCCTGCCAGGGCTGCAAGGAAGCAGACAAAAAATGTCATCGCCTTATTGGAACGCCCCTGTTTTTTATTGTCAGGCATTATGCCCTCCGTTTGGGTTATCAGTTTTGTTGATAATTAGGGTAGGTGAGTACACCGCAAAAATATGTGATTGTTATCACGTAAGTGTAATCGGTTACACTACCCGTTTATCGTCATTTACATTAATAAGTTGAAAATTATAGATTAATTAAACTGAGGTGTATCACGTTTGCGTAGATTTAAGACTTAGCTGAAATAAAATGTAACAGCAGAGAAAGCCAGAACATGCAAAGTGATTATTCTGAAACGAGTACTTTCACCCCATGGTGTAAGCGGTTTCAATTAATGGCGTGCGGAGGAATTTCTGGCGGGGCGTAAAGAAAAAAGGCCAGCGCGAGGCTGGCCTTACGTCATGGATGTCGGTCGCTTACTTCAGACCGGCAGCGTCGCGCAGCAGAGCGGCTTTGTCGGTTTTTTCCCACGGGAAATGTTCGCGACCAAAGTGACCGTACGCAGCGGTCTCTTTGTAGATCGGGTGCAGCAGATCCAGCATCTGAATCAGACCGTACGGACGCAGATCGAAGAACTCGCGAACCAGCAGCGTCAACTGCTCAGCAGACACTTTCTCGGTACCGAAGGTTTCCACCATGATGGAAGTCGGTTCAGCCACGCCGATCGCGTAGGAAACCTGAATTTCACAACGGTCAGCCAGGCCTGCGGCAACGATGTTTTTCGCGACATAACGTCCTGCGTAAGCTGCAGAACGGTCCACTTTCGATGGATCTTTACCGGAGAATGCGCCGCCACCGTGACGCGCCATGCCGCCGTAGGTATCAACGATGATCTTACGACCGGTCAGACCGCAGTCACCCATTGGGCCGCCGATAACAAAACGGCCGGTCGGGTTGATGAAGAATTTGGTGGCAGAGTTCAGCCATTCGGTCGGCAGAACCGGCTTGATGATCTCTTCCATCACCGCTTCTTTCAGCGTCGTCTGATCGATCTCTTCCGCATGCTGGGTGGAGAGCACCACGGCGTCGATGCCGACAATTTTGCCGTCGTCGTACTGGAAGGTCACCTGGCTTTTCGCATCCGGGCGCAGCCACGGCAGGGTACCATTTTTACGCACTTCAGCCTGACGCTGCACCAGACGGTGCGCGTAGGTGATCGGCGCAGGCATCAGCACGTCGGTTTCGTTGGTGGCATAGCCAAACATCAGGCCCTGGTCGCCAGCACCCTGTTCCAGCGGATCGGCACGGTCAACGCCCTGGTTGATATCCGGAGACTGTTTACCAATGGCGCTCAGGACAGCACACGAGTTGGCATCAAAGCCCATGTCGGAATGCACATAGCCAATCTCGCGCACGGTATTACGTGTGATCTCTTCGATATCGACCCATGCGCTGGTGGTGATTTCACCGCCAACTAAAACCATGCCGGTTTTCACGTAGGTCTCACACGCGACGCGCGCTTTCGGATCCTGTTCCAGGATAGCATCGAGCACGGCATCAGAGATTTGGTCTGCGATTTTGTCAGGATGCCCTTCTGATACGGACTCGGACGTAAAAAGGTGTTTTGCCATGTTTTATTTCACCTAAGGAGAATTTGGTTAGCTCAAACTGTTGTGCGGAAAAGCCAAAGCAGAAGATTCTACCAAGGCCTGCAGGTTAGTGACACTGGCAGTCTGAGTGTTAATCGGTATGGATGGATTAACATCTGGATGGCTATTTTAGGTCACTTCTTCACCCGATTTCCACTGTTTTTTGAATCAGCTCTCACTATGTTGAAAACATGAGGGGAAATTTTTACAAACACTGCTGACAATCTGCGCATTTATGTTTTGCTTTTTCATTCTGTTGTCGGTATAAAACGCGGCGCGCGGCTCATACAAAAAGCACACGACGTTTTCTTCGTGTCGCCACTTCCAGCCGGGTTAAAACGTTAGCTTTGGCTTGTGGGTGCGTTCCTGATGGAGCGACCATGGAGGTGATAAGAGATAATGAACCGTTGTATTTTGCTGAATCTGTCGCACCGTTCTGGTGTGCGTATGTCCTCCACAATTTGCATCTCTGCTTTGCATACCTGCCGATGTTATACCCATCTCGGCGCTTCTCAGGACTCCAGAGCCGGTAACTGGCACTAAGGACTGAACAAGGGCGCTCTTGTGGAAACAAGAGTTTTCTCGTGGTTTCGCCGAACCGTCATACGTAAGTTCGGTTACGTGTTTTACAATGATATGAAAAAGAAACCGGTCGCGCAGGCGGAGTACCAGCACTTTCTGCTGGAAAATCCGACTGTTTATGGGTTGTTATCGCCTCTTCGGATTGCGATAGTAGTCAACTGTTTTACACTTGTTAATAAAATTTGAGGTTCGCTATGTCTGACGACATGTCTTTGGGTTCGCCTTCGTCAGCAGGCGAACAGGGTGTACTACGCTCCATGCAGGAGGTTGCAATGAGCTCCCAGGAAGCCAGCAAGATGCTGCGTACTTACAATATTGCCTGGTGGGGCAATAACTACTATGACGTCAATGAGTTGGGTCACATTAGCGTGTGCCCGGACCCTGACGTCCCCGAAGCGCGCGTCGATCTCGCTAAGCTGGTGAAAGCACGTGAAGCGCAAGGGCAACGCCTGCCGGCGCTGTTTTGCTTCCCGCAGATCCTGCAACACCGCCTGCGCTCTATTAACGCGGCGTTCAAACGCGCGCGTGAGTCGTACGGTTATAACGGTGACTATTTCCTGGTTTACCCCATCAAGGTTAACCAGCATCGTCGCGTCATCGAATCCTTAATCCATTCTGGCGAACCGCTGGGTCTGGAAGCCGGTTCAAAAGCGGAACTGATGGCCGTTCTGGCGCATGCCGGGATGACCCGTTCGGTAATTGTGTGTAACGGCTATAAAGACCGTGAGTACATTCGCCTGGCGCTGATTGGCGAGAAGATGGGCCATAAAGTCTATCTGGTCATCGAGAAGATGTCGGAAATCGCCATTGTGCTGGATGAAGCCGAACGTCTGAATGTCATTCCGCGTCTTGGCGTGCGTGCGCGTCTGGCTTCGCAGGGGTCTGGCAAATGGCAGTCCTCCGGCGGCGAAAAATCCAAATTTGGCCTAGCGGCTACGCAGGTTCTGCAACTGGTGGAAACGCTGCGTGAAGCCGGGCGTCTCGATAGTTTGCAACTGCTGCATTTCCACCTTGGTTCGCAGATGGCGAATATCCGTGATATCGCCACCGGTGTGCGTGAGTCTGCCCGTTTCTATGTTGAGCTGCATAAGCTCGGCGTCAACATTCAGTGCTTCGATGTGGGCGGCGGCTTGGGTGTTGACTACGAAGGAACCCGCTCGCAGTCTGACTGCTCGGTGAATTACGGCCTGAATGAGTACGCCAACAACATTATCTGGGCGATTGGCGATGCCTGTGAAGAAAATGGCCTGCCGCATCCGACGGTGATCACCGAGTCCGGTCGTGCGGTGACCGCGCACCACACGGTGCTGGTGTCCAACATCATCGGCGTTGAGCGTAACGAATATACCGTGCCTGTTGCTCCGGCTGACGACGCGCCGCGCGCGCTGCAAAGCATGTGGGAAACCTGGCAGGAGATGCACGAGCCGGGTACCCGTCGCTCGCTGCGCGAATGGCTGCACGACAGCCAGATGGATTTGCACGATATCCACATCGGATACTCCTCCGGCACTTTTAGCCTGCAGGAACGTGCGTGGGCGGAACAGCTTTATCTGAGCATGTGTCACGAAGTGCAGAAACAGCTGGATCCGCAAAACCGCGCGCATCGTCCGATCATTGATGAACTGCAAGAGCGTATGGCGGACAAAATGTACGTCAACTTCTCGCTGTTCCAGTCAATGCCGGATGCGTGGGGGATCGATCAGCTGTTCCCGGTCCTGCCGCTGGAAGGGCTGGATCAGGTACCTGAACGTCGTGCGGTTCTGTTGGACATCACTTGTGATTCCGACGGCGCTATCGATCACTACATCGACGGCGATGGCATTGCGACCACCATGCCGATGCCAGAGTACGATCCGGATAACCCGCCGATGCTCGGTTTCTTTATGGTCGGCGCATATCAGGAGATCCTCGGCAACATGCACAACCTGTTTGGCGATACCGAAGCGGTGGACGTGTTTGTCTTCCCGGACGGTAGTGTAGAAGTTGAGCTGTCGGATGAAGGGGATACCGTGGCGGACATGCTGCAATATGTGCAGTTGGATCCGAAAACGCTGCTGACACACTTCCGCGATCAGGTGAAACAAACCGGCCTGGACGATGCGCTGCAGCAGCAGTTCCTCGAAGAGTTCGAAGCGGGTCTGTACGGCTATACGTATCTTGAAGATGAATAATGGCTGATGCCCGGGCGACTTGAACCTGGGCAATTAAGCAGCGATAATTTACTCAATTACTGTGTTTACGAATCAAACCCTTTCTCGTCGGGCCTAACGACGCGGGAGGGTTTTTTTATATTGACGAATATGAGGTTTTTGCCATGAGCACCTTAGGTCATCAGTACGATAAATCCCTGGTTTCTAACGCCTTTGGCTTCCTGCGTCTGCCGCTGAATTTCCAGCCGTATGACAGCGATGCCGACTGGGTGATCACTGGCGTGCCGTTTGACATGGCGACGTCTGGTCGCGCGGGTGGGCGTCACGGCCCGGCGGCGATCCGTCAGGTGTCAACGAATCTGGCGTGGGAACACAACCGCTTCCCGTGGAATTTCGATATGCGTGAGCGCCTGAACGTGGTGGACTGCGGCGATCTGGTTTACGCCTTTGGCGATGCGCGTGAAATGAGTGAAAAACTGCAGGCGCATGCAGAGAAACTGCTGGCTGCCGGTAAGCGTATGCTCTCTTTTGGCGGCGACCACTTTGTGACGCTGCCGCTGCTGCGCGCGCACGCGAAACACTTTGGCAAAATGGCGCTGGTTCATTTCGATGCCCACACCGACACCTATGCGAATGGCTGTGAGTTCGACCATGGCACCATGTTCTACACTGCGCCGAACGAAGGGTTGATCGATCCGAATCACTCCGTGCAGATCGGCATTCGTACAGAATTCGACAAAGACAACGGCTTTACCGTGCTGGACGCCTGCCAGGTGAACGATCGCGGCGTTGATGACATCATCGCTCAGGTGAAACAGATTGTCGGCGACATGCCGGTCTATCTGACCTTTGATATCGACTGCCTGGATCCGGCATTCGCGCCGGGGACCGGTACGCCAGTGATTGGCGGTCTGACTTCCGATCGCGCCATCAAGCTGGTGCGCGGCCTGAAAGATCTGAACATCGTAGGGATGGACGTGGTGGAAGTGGCGCCGGCTTACGATCAGTCAGAAATCACCGCCCTGGCGGCGGCAACGCTGGCGCTGGAGATGCTGTACATTCAGGCAGCGAAGAAAGGCGAGTAACGGGTTTCGGGCTATTTTACTCGCCATTTTGAACCCGGGCAGTGCTCGCCATCCTCACGTACTCCGTGTACGCTCCGGTGGCTGTGCGCTGTCCAGGCTCAAACTGGCTTCGCCAATAACGCCCGATCACCGGACTAAATTTGTAGTTCTGTAGTTCTGTAGGCCGGATAAGGCGCTTACGCCATCATCCGGCACGCTTGAATGTTACTTAATCCCGTCTGCTTTCATACGATCGCGAATATGTTGCGCACGTTCTGCGGAGGCCGGGTGATCGTCAAACATTGAGCTTTGACGACCTTCTTCCAGTTTCGCCAGTTTTTCGAAGCTGGTGGCAAGACCCGCCGGGCTGATACCGCGTTTGCGCAACAAATCGTACGAGTAGTCGTCCGCTTCCGCTTCCTGACGCTGGGAGAACTGCGAGTTCACCAGTTTTTCCCCCAGATCGCCGAGCTGTGATTGCGACAGGCTGCCGACGATCCCACCCGCTGAGGCTGCGGCTGCACGAACGGCGTTAGTGCCCAGCGCCACCTGCATACCTTTCTTCACGTGGCCGAGCGCAACGTGACCCATTTCATGGCCAATCACAGCTTCGACTTCGTTGTCCGTCATCATGTCCATCAGGCCGCTATAGACACGAATACAGCCGTTCGCCATCGCGAAGGCATTCACGTCTTTCGCCATGTAGACCTTGTAGTTGACCGCTTGTCCGTTGATGTTATCGCCGAGCGCCGTGGCGATTTTGTTCAGGCGCTTCGCGTACTCGCTGCCGGCTGGCGCGATAGTCGCTTTACCATCCATTTCCGTACAGGCCTGGTTGCTTAACGCGATAACCTGCGTGTCGCTCAGACTGTAGGCCTGAAAAGCCTCGGCCCCTGAGGAGAGCAGTCCATTGGAATTCATATTCTGGCAGCCGGTCAACACCGTCGCCATGCCCATAGCAAGCAGTAACGCGCGAATCTTCATGTTTTTTCTTCCACACGAAATGAGGATTGTTCTAAAAGTGCGCGATTTACAGATGAATCCGCGCTCTCGCTAAGTATAAAGAAAAGAACAACAAGCGGGCGAGCAGATTGCGCAACATGCGAGTGTGATCCGGAGATTTCTGAAGCGGCAAAAGGATGCTCCATGTACATGACACGCGGCTTGGGTTACATTGTTGGCACTTTTTTCCGGCGTAGCCCAAAACGCGCTGTCGTCAAGTCGTTGCGGGTATGGCCTTCATCATCCGATCTGGAGTCAAAATGTCCTCACGTAAAGAGCTTGCCAATGCTATTCGTGCGCTGAGCATGGACGCAGTACAGAAAGCCAAATCCGGTCATCCGGGTGCCCCGATGGGTATGGCTGACATTGCCGAAGTCCTGTGGCGTGATTTCCTGAACCACAACCCGAGCAACCCGTCCTGGGCCGATCGTGACCGTTTCGTACTGTCTAACGGCCACGGCTCCATGTTGATTTACAGCCTGCTGCACCTCACCGGTTACGATCTGCCGATGTCTGAGCTGCAGAACTTCCGTCAGCTGCATTCCAAAACTCCGGGCCACCCGGAAGTGGGTTACACCGCCGGTGTGGAAACCACTACCGGTCCGCTGGGTCAGGGTATTGCGAACGCGGTCGGTATGGCTATCGCTGAAAAAACACTGGCTGCACAGTTTAACCGTCCGGGCCATGACATCGTTGACCACTACACCTATGCGTTCATGGGCGACGGCTGCATGATGGAAGGTATCTCTCACGAGGTATGCTCTCTGGCCGGTACGCTGAAGCTGGGCAAACTGGTTGCGTTCTACGATGACAACGGTATCTCTATCGACGGTCACGTTGAAGGCTGGTTCACTGACGACACCGCTAAACGTTTTGAAGCCTATGGCTGGCACGTTGTGCGCGGCGTAGATGGTCACGATGCTGACGCGATCAAACGTGCAGTCGAAGAAGCACGTGCCGTCACTGACAAACCGTCCCTGCTGATGTGCAAAACCATCATCGGTTTCGGTTCCCCGAACAAAGCGGGTACCCACGACTCCCACGGCGCGCCGCTGGGCGACGCAGAAATCGCACTGACCCGCGAACAGTTGGGCTGGAAATACGCGCCGTTCGAAATCCCGTCTGAAATCTACGCTCAGTGGGATGCGAAAGAAGCCGGTCAGGCGAAAGAGTCTGCCTGGAACGAGAAATTTGCCGCCTACGCGAAAGCCTTCCCGCAGGAAGCAGCTGAGTTCACCCGTCGTATGAAAGGTGAAATGCCGTCTGATTTCGACGCAAAAGCGAACGAGTTTATTGCTAAGCTGCAGGCTAATCCGGCGAAAATCGCCAGCCGTAAAGCGTCTCAGAATGCGATCGAAGCGTTTGGTCCGTTGCTGCCAGAATTCCTCGGCGGCTCTGCTGACCTGGCGCCGTCTAACCTGACGCTGTGGTCGGGTTCTAAAGCGATCAATGAAGATGCTGCCGGTAACTATATCCATTACGGCGTACGCGAATTCGGTATGACCGCGATTGCCAACGGTATCTCCCTGCACGGTGGTTTCCTGCCGTACACCTCCACCTTCCTGATGTTCGTGGAATATGCCCGTAACGCGGTACGCATGGCTGCGCTGATGAAACAGCGTCAGGTGATGGTTTACACCCACGACTCCATCGGTCTGGGCGAAGATGGCCCGACTCACCAGCCGGTAGAGCAGGTGGCTTCTCTGCGCGTCACGCCGAACATGAGCACCTGGCGTCCATGTGACCAGGTTGAATCCGCCGTGGCGTGGAAGTACGGCGTTGAGCGTCAGGACGGCCCGACCGCGCTGATCCTCTCCCGTCAGAACCTGGCACAGCAGGAACGTACTGAAGAGCAACTGGCGAACATCGCGCGCGGTGGCTACGTATTGAAAGATTGTGCAGGCCAGCCTGAGCTTATCTTCATCGCGACCGGTTCTGAAGTTGAGCTGGCGGTTGCCGCATGGGACAAACTGACCGCAGAAGGCGTGAAAGCGCGCGTGGTCTCCATGCCATCTACTGACGCGTTCGACAAGCAGGATGCTGCTTACCGTGAATCCGTACTGCCGAAAGCGGTTACCGCTCGCGTGGCAGTGGAAGCCGGTATCGCTGACTACTGGTTCAAGTACGTGGGTCTGAACGGCGCGATCGTCGGGATGACCACCTTCGGTGAATCTGCTCCGGCAGAGCTGCTGTTCGAAGAGTTCGGCTTCACCGTCGACAACGTTGTCGCGAAAGCAAAAGCACTGCTGTAATCATCATTACAACAGTCTCTAACGGGTCGCTTCGGCGGCCCGTTATCATCTGGGACGGTATTTATTTTCACTCAGGCAAGGGGTTATTGTCGATCCGCTTCACAAAACTGACATTTTGTGTATTACCAAAATTGTAATGTGAGTCACATAATTGCTCTTGCTGTTTTTATTTTTATTTGTAATTGGTTGTTTTTTAATGATTTAAATTATTCCCCCTTTTCCCTGTCTCTGTTTTCCCCTCGATTGCTTTCATTTTGCCGCACGCGTATTTTGTTTTTAGCGAGACGCTGTACCCTAAAAATAAAATAAGGACAATTTATGCGGTTGATTGACTATTTTCCTGAAGCTTCTATTTCAATAAAAGCGGTGGCAAAGAACTGGCAGGAAGCTATTGATTTTTCCATGGCATCGTTGCTGGCAAATCATTATGTGAATGCCAATTATATCCAGGCTATAAAAGATTCGACGATCAACAATGGTCCTTATTATATTCTGGCTCCCGGTGTGGCGATGCCTCATGCTCGTCCGGAATGCGGCGCGCTAAAAACAGGCATGTCATTAACGCTACTTAAACAGGAAGTACAATTTGCCGACGATGACGAACCCGTAAAATTACTTATTGGGTTATCAGCGGCAAATGCCGATTCACATATCGGCGCTATCCAGGCTTTAAGCGAACTATTATGTGAAGAGGAAAACCTCGCAGCATTATTTGCTGCTAAATCAGAAAAACAGCTGGCGGATATTATCGCCCGCGCATAATCATTTTCTCCTCGACAGGATATTATCATGGAACACAAGTCTGCTCGTGCAAAGGTCCAGGCTTTTGGGGGATTTTTGACTGCAATGGTCATCCCTAATATCGGTGCTTTTATTGCCTGGGGTTTTATTACTGCATTATTTATTCCGACAGGGTGGATGCCCAATGAGCATTTCGCCAAAATAGTCGGTCCGATGATTACCTATTTATTACCCGTTATGATTGGCTCCACCGGTGGACATCTGGTGGGTGGGAAGCGCGGGGCGGTGATGGGGGGGATCGGTACCATCGGCGTGATTATTGGCGCAGATATCCCGATGTTCCTCGGTTCCATGATTATGGGGCCACTGGGTGGTCTGGTGATTAAATACATTGACCGACTGCTGGACCAGCGTATTCCCGCAGGCTTTGAGATGGTGATTAATAACTTCTCATTAGGCATTGCCGGAATGATGTTGTGCCTGCTGGGGTTTGAAGTCATTGGCCCGGCGGTCCTCATTGCCAATAACTTTGTGAAAGAGTGTATTGAATCACTGGTACATGCAGGTTATCTACCGCTGCTTTCACTAATTAATGAACCCGCGAAAATCCTCTTTCTGAATAATGCCATCGATCAGGGGGTCTATTATCCGCTGGGAATGCAGCAAGCCTCGGAGACAGGAAAATCCATCTTTTTCATGGTGGCCTCAAACCCTGGCCCCGGTTTAGGTTTACTGCTGGCGTTTACCTTCTTTGGTAAAGGGATGGCGAAGAAATCTGCACCCGGCGCCATGATTATCCATTTTCTGGGCGGCATTCACGAACTCTACTTCCCGTACGTGCTGATGAAGCCACTGACCCTGGTGGGCATGATTGCCGGGGGAATGAGCGGAACATGGGTGTTTAACCTGTTAGGCGGTGGCCTGGTTGCGGGTCCGAGCCCAGGGTCGATTTTCGCTTACCTGGCATTGACGCCAAAAGGCTCTTTCCTTGCCACGATTGCGGGCGTCACGGCGGGAACCGTGGTGACCTTTATCATCACCTCATTGATCCTGAAAATGGAAAGAAATGGTCTGGCCGAGAGTGAAGAGACGTTCAGTGATTCCGCCAAAGCTGTTAAAGCCATGAAGCAGGAAGGCAGTTTTTCATATCGCCATGTCAAACGTATCGCCTTTGTGTGTGATGCGGGAATGGGGTCCAGTGCGATGGGGGCAACGACGTTTCGTAAGCGCCTGGAAAAAGCCGGGTTGTCTATCGATGTCAAACATTACGCCATCGAAAATGTCCCTGACGATGCCGATATTATCGTGACGCACGCCAGTCTTGAGGGCCGCGTTAAACGAGTCAGTCATAAGCCTCTGGTGTTGATTAAAAATTATATTGGCGACCCGCTGCTTGACGATTTATTTAATCACTTAACGTCGAATTAGCATTTCTGGTTCCTGGAGTTAATATGAAAACGAAAGTGGCTGCAATATATGGCAAACAGGATGTGCGTATCCGTGAGTTTGAATTACCTGAAATTACGGATAATGAACTGTTAGTCAGTGTGATTTCCGACAGCGTATGCTTATCCACCTGGAAGGCTGCGACATTAGCCAGTGAACATAAACGTGTTCCTGATGATCTGGAAAATCATCCGGTGATTACCGGTCACGAATGTGCCGGGATCATTGTTGAAGTAGGTAAAAACCTAACCGGGAAATATAAAAAAGGGCAACGTTTTGTTTTACAACCCGCAATGGGATTGCCCAGCGGTTATTCCGCAGGATACAGCTACGAATATTTCGGTGGTAATGCCACGTATATGATTATCCCTGAAATTGCGATAAATCTGGGTTGCGTATTGCCATACCACGGTTCTTATTTTGCGGCTGCCTCGCTGGCGGAACCGATGTGTTGCATCATTGGTGCCTATAAAGCGAATTATCATACGACGCCTTATGTGTATAAGCACCGAATGGGGATTAAGCCCGGCGGCAATATTGCGCTTTTAGCCTGCGCCGGGCCAATGGGGATCGGTGCGATTGATTATGCTATTAACGGCGGGATCCAACCGGCACGCGTGGTGGTGGTGGATATTGATGAAACGCGTCTGGAGCAGGCTAAAAAACTCCTGCCGGTCGAACTGGCCGCATGCAAGGGAATCGCACTCACCTATGTGAATTCGTCCGGTATGGCCGACCCCGCGACGCAACTGCGCGAATTAACGGGCGGCGCCGGGTTCGATGACGTTTTTGTCTATGCCGCCGTGCCAGCCGTCGTGGAGATGGCTGACGATCTTCTGGCAGAAGATGGCTGTCTGAACTTCTTTGCCGGTCCGACGGATAGCCGTTTCAAGGTGCCGTTTAATTTCTACAACGTGCATTACAATAGCACTCACGTAGTCGGAACCTCTGGCGGTTCCACTGAGGACATGAAAGAGGCGATTGCACTGAGTGCGACGGGCCAGCTTCAGCCATCGTTTATGGTGACCCATATTGGTGGTCTCGATGCGGTGCCCGATACCGTTCTGAATTTGCCGGATATTCCAGGTGGCAAGAAGCTTATCTATAACGGTGTGACGATGCCGCTGACGGCAATTGCTGATTTCGCTGAGAAAGGCAAAACCGATCCGTTATTCAGAGAACTGGCGCGTCTTGTGGAGGAGACACACGGAATCTGGAATGAGAAAGCAGAAAAGTATCTGCTGGCGCAGTTTGGCGTGGATATCGGGGAGGCGGCGGCATGAAGTCGTTGGCATGGCCGCTGTTTCGCATCACAGAGCAGGCAGCGCTGGCTGCCTGGCCGCAAACCGGCTGCGGCGATAAGAACAAAATAGATGGACTGGCAGTGAGTGCGATGCGCACGGCCTTGAATGACATCGCTATTCGCGGGCGTATCGTCATTGGTGAGGGCGAGATTGATCACGCGCCGATGCTGTGGATTGGCGAAGAGGTTGGCAGCGGCAGCGGGCCAGAGGTTGATATCGCGGTCGATCCTATTGAAGGCACCCGGATGGTTGCGATGGGGCAGAGCAATGCGCTGGCGGTGATGGCGTTTGCGCCGCGGGGAAGCTTGTTACATGCCCCTGATATGTACATGAAAAAGCTGGTTGTTAACCGGCAGGCGAAAGGGGTGATTAACCTGGCGCGGCCCCTGGCGGATAATCTGCGTCAGGTGGCGAAAGCGCTGGGCAAACCGCTGGATCGACTGCGCATGGCCACGCTGGATAAACCGCGGCTTCAGCCAGCCATTGCCGAAGCCACGCAGTTGGGGGTGAAAGTCTTTGCCCTGCCTGATGGTGATGTGGCCGCCAGTGTTCTGGCCTGTTTGCAGGATAACCCTTATGACCTGATGTATACCATTGGCGGTGCGCCAGAAGGCGTGATTTCCGCCTGCGCGGTGAAAGCGTTGGGGGGGGATATGCAGGCCGAGCTGATCGATTTTTGTGAAGCGAAAGGCGACACCGCGGAGCATCGTGTTATCTCTGCCCAGGAGCGCCAGCGCTGCGCGGAAATGGGCGTCGAGGTCAATCGGATCTATACGCTCGACGAACTGGTAGCGGGACATGACGTCCTCTTCAGCGCGACCGGAGTGACCGGCGGCGATCTTGTGAATGGGATCCAACAGGTTGCAAAGGGGGTGCGTACGCAAACTTTACTGATCGGCGGCGCGGATCGAACGTGTAATATAATAGACTCTCTGCATTCATGGTGATTGATCGGGAAACAAATGACGACGCTGACAGAAGACGATGTGCTGGAGCAACTGGATGCTCAAAATAACTTACTTTCGTTTATGACGACGGCACATTCCATTTTGCTACAGGGCATTAAGCGCTTTCTGCCGTCGCTATTTGTCGATAACGATGAAGAGATTGTGGAATATGCAGTGAAGCCGTTACTTGCCCAGAGTGGGCCGCTTGATGATATTGACGTTGCGCTGCGCCTGATTTATGCGCTGGGAAAAATGGATAAATGGCTTTATGCCGATATTACGCATTTTTCGCAGTTTTATCAGTACGTCAGCGAACGGGATGAGATCCCGGGATTTGCCGACGACATCACCTGGGATTTTATCAGCAACGTCAACAGTATTACCCGAAATACGACCTTATATAGCGCGCTGGAGTCGATGAAATTTGCCGACTTTGCGGCGTGGTCTGAGGTGCGTTTTTCCGGAATGGTCAAGACGGCAATGACGCTGGCGGTAACGTCAATTTTAAAGGAACTAACACCGTGAAAATCGGACTGATGGTTAACGGGTTGCGGGTTGAAGCCCATTATCATGATGATGAGATAGAGAACGTTCATAAGCCGTTATTACAGCGACTGGCAAACGTCCATTCCGCGAACGCCAGACGACGCACCGTTGTGTTTCTGAGTGCGCCGCCCGGGACCGGAAAATCCACACTGACCACGTTCTGGGAGTGGCTTTCTCGTCAGGAGCCCTCTTTGCCGGCGATCCAGACGCTCCCGATGGATGGTTTCCATCATTACAATGACTGGCTGGACACGCACCATCTGCGTGCGTACAAAGGGGCACCAGAGACGTTTGACGTTGAAAAACTGGCGCAGAATCTGCGACAGATTAGAGAAGGCGAAGGGACCTGGCCGCAATATGATCGGCAAAAGCACGATCCGGTCGAAGACGCGATTGTCGTAAGCGCGCCAATTGTCATTGTGGAAGGGAACTGGCTGCTGCGGGATGACGAGAGATGGCGGGCGCTGGCGGCGTTCTGCGATTTTTCCCTGTTTATTCGCGCGCCAGCGGAGGCCCTGCGTGCGCGACTGGTGGGGCGCAAGCTGGCTGGAGGATTATCGCCAGCCGATGCCGAGGCGTTTTACGAACGCACAGACGGACCGAATGTTGAGCGAGTGCTGCGCGAAAGTCGTCCTGCCAGTCTGCTACTGGAGATGAATGCCACTGGGGAATACCGTCTTGCCTGATGATAAATTATTCCAGCTAAGACGTGATGATTATTACGCCTTACTGGAATAATTACCCCCGTTTGCAGCGGGTAAAATGTGATGCAGGTCATATAGCTGGCTTAATCGTCTGGACAATCGTTCCTTTTATTCCCCGTTTCGCTTATTCTAGCTGAAGCGTTTCAGTCGATTAAATGTTCGACAAATAATCAATCAGGCGCAGTTTGCGACAGGTAAGGTTCCCCTGAACGATGCGCTGGATTACTCTGTCAGCCACATCTGAATCGGGATAGCCTTGCAGGAGATCTATGACCGTACGCGTAGCGATTAATGGCTTCGGTCGCATCGGACGTAATGTGGTTCGTGCTTTATATGAATCCGGACGTCGGGCGGAAATCACCGTGGTGGCAATCAATGAACTGGCGGATGCTTCAGGCATGGCGCATTTGTTGAAATATGACACCAGCCATGGACGTTTTGCATGGGACGTTCGCCAGGAGCGCGAGCAGCTCATAGTTGGCGACGACGCGATTCGCATTCTGCATGAGTCTTCGCTTGAGGCGCTTCCGTGGCGCGAGCTCGGCGTTGATATCGTGCTGGACTGTACGGGCGTCTACGGGAACCGCGAACACGGCGAGGCGCATATCGCCGCTGGCGCGAAGAAAGTGCTCTTTTCACATCCTGGCAGCAACGATCTCGACGCCACAGTGGTATTTGGCGTCAATCAGGATCAACTGCGCGCGGACCACCGCATCGTCTCCAATGCTTCGTGTACCACGAATTGTATTATTCCCATTATCAAATTATTGGATGATGCCTATGGCATAGAGTCCGGTACGGTGACGACCATTCACTCCGCGATGCACGACCAGCAGGTGATTGATGCGTACCATTCTGACCTGCGTCGGACGCGCGCGGCGAGTCAGTCGATCATTCCGGTCGATACCAAACTGGCGGCAGGTATCACCCGAATTTTCCCGCAGTTTAACGATCGTTTTGAAGCGATTGCGGTGCGGGTACCGACGATAAACGTCACGGCAATCGACTTAAGCGTTACGGTGATGAAGCCCGTAAAAGCCAATGAAGTCAACCAGTTGCTGCAAAAAGCGGCACAAGGTGCATTTCATGATATAGTTGACTATACGGAATTACCGTTGGTCTCCGTCGATTTTAATCACGACCCGCATAGCGCCATTGTTGATGGTACACAAACGCGGGTCAGTGGCGCGCACCTTATTAAGACACTGGTCTGGTGTGACAATGAATGGGGCTTTGCTAACAGAATGCTCGACACCACGTTAGCGATGGCTGCAAAAGGTTTCAGGTAGGGCGCAAGGGCGTCTGCAAAACTTTATCAAGAATCAACGAGAGGATTCACCATGTCTGTAATCAAGATGACCGATTTGGATCTTGCTGGTAAACGTGTTTTTATCCGTGCGGATCTGAACGTACCAGTTAAAGAAGGGAAAGTGACCAGCGATGCGCGTATCCGTGCTTCTCTGCCGACCATCGAACTGGCCCTGAAACAAGGCGCTAAAGTGATGGTGACTTCCCACCTGGGTCGTCCTACCGAAGGCGAGTACAACGAAGAATTCTCTCTGCTGCCGGTTGTTAATTACCTGAAAGACAAACTGTCTAACCCGGTTCGCCTGGTAAAAGATTACCTCGACGGCGTTGAAGTCGCTGCCGGTGAGCTGGTGGTGCTGGAAAACGTTCGCTTCAACAAAGGCGAGAAGAAAGACGACGAAGCGCTGTCCAAAAAATACGCTGCGCTGTGTGATGTGTTCGTGATGGACGCATTTGGTACGGCTCACCGTGCACAGGCTTCCACTCACGGTATCGGCAAATTTGCTGACGTCGCATGTGCCGGTCCGCTGCTGGCTGCAGAACTGGATGCGCTGGGTAAAGCGCTGAAAGAGCCGGCTCGTCCGATGGTCGCTATCGTGGGCGGTTCTAAAGTTTCCACCAAACTGACCGTTCTGGATTCCCTGTCCAAAATCGCTGATCAGCTGATCGTTGGCGGCGGCATCGCGAACACCTTCGTTGCCGCTCAGGGCCACAATGTGGGCAAATCCCTGTACGAAGCAGATCTGGTTGACGAAGCCAAACGTCTGCTGACCACGTGCGATATCCCGGTTCCGACTGACGTTCGCGTCGCGACCGAGTTCTCTGAAAGCGCTGCCGCCACGCTGAAATCCGTCAACGACGTGAAAGAAGACGAGCAGATCCTGGATATCGGCGACGCTTCTGCACAGCAGCTGGCTGAAATCCTGAAGAATGCAAAAACCATTCTGTGGAACGGCCCGGTTGGCGTGTTTGAATTCCCGAACTTCCGTAAAGGAACTGAAATCGTAGCTAACGCAATTGCTGACAGCGACGCGTTCTCTATTGCAGGCGGCGGTGACACGCTGGCGGCTATCGACCTGTTCGGTATTGCTGACAAAATCTCCTACATCTCCACTGGCGGCGGCGCATTCCTCGAATTCGTGGAAGGTAAAGTTCTGCCTGCAGTAGCGATGCTCGAAGAGCGCGCTAAGAAGTAAGACACTCATGGGCAGGGAAACCTGCCCAATTTTCAGCGCGCTTAAGTGGCACGCACCCCTTTCCAAGGCCGAAGATACAGGACTCGTAACATGTCTAAAATTTTTGATTTCGTAAAACCTGGCGTTATCACCGGTGATGACGTACAGAAAGTTTTCCAGGTAGCAAAAGAAAACAACTTCGCTCTGCCAGCAGTTAACTGCGTCGGTACCGACTCTATCAACGCCGTTCTGGAAACCGCTGCAAAAGTTAAAGCGCCGGTTATCGTACAGTTCTCCAACGGTGGCGCTGCGTTCATCGCGGGTAAAGGCGTGAAAACTGACGTTCCTCAGGGTGCGGCAATCCTGGGCGCGATCTCTGGTGCGCACCACGTACATCAGATGGCTGAGCACTACGGTGTTCCGGTTATCCTGCACACTGACCACTGCGCGAAGAAACTGCTGCCGTGGATCGACGGTCTGCTGGACGCAGGTGAAAAACACTTCGCGGCGACCGGTAAACCGCTGTTCTCTTCTCACATGATCGACCTGTCTGAAGAGTCACTGGAAGAGAATATCGAAATCTGCTCCAAATACCTGGCGCGCATGTCCAAAATGGGCATGACCCTGGAAATCGAACTGGGTTGCACCGGTGGTGAAGAAGATGGTGTGGATAACAGCCACATGGACGCTTCTGCCCTGTACACCCAGCCGGA
The DNA here is from genome assembly GCF_002934585.1 of Citrobacter sp. CFNIH10. Lineage (NCBI taxonomy): Bacteria > Pseudomonadati > Pseudomonadota > Gammaproteobacteria > Enterobacterales > Enterobacteriaceae > Citrobacter > Citrobacter sp. CFNIH10. The sequence goes on along the minus strand of NZ_CP026216.1, from coordinate 370,386 downwards.
AGACGTGGATTACGCGTACACCGAGCTGAGCAAAATCAGCCCGCGTTTCACTATCGCGGCTTCTTTCGGTAACGTACACGGCGTCTACAAGCCGGGTAACGTGGTTCTGACCCCGACCATCCTGCGCGACTCTCAGGACTATGTTTCTAAGAAACACAACCTGCCGCACAACAGCCTGAACTTCGTCTTCCACGGTGGTTCCGGTTCTACCGCTCAGGAAATCAAAGACTCCGTAAGCTACGGTGTAGTCAAAATGAACATCGATACCGATACCCAATGGGCGACCTGGGAAGGTGTTCTGAACTACTACAAAGCGAATGAAGCGTATCTGCAGGGTCAGCTGGGCAACCCGAAAGGCGAAGATCAACCGAACAAGAAATACTACGATCCGCGCGTATGGCTGCGTGCTGGCCAGACTTCCATGATCACGCGTCTGGAACAGGCTTTCAAAGAACTGAACGCAATTGACGTTCTGTAATCTGGTCCGCTGATTGTAAAAAGGCTTCCTTCGGGAAGCCTTTTTTGCGTGGTTGCCGGAGAATCTCGCCATCCGACAATGCCAGACGGCAGGGGGTTACTGCGTCACGCAGGTACCTTTCTCGCCTGTGAGTATCTGCGGTGCATCTTTCAGCGCGCCAATAAACGCCGAACGCCCGGTTTGCTTAACAAACTGGATCACCGCCGCCGCTTTTGGTCCCATTGCGCCATCCGGTGCCGCAAACGGCGCCAACTCTTCGGTTGTGACATGTCGTAACGCGCGCGCCTGTGGAGTACCCCAGTGTTCATAGACGGCATCGGCATCGGTCAGGATCAGCAGATGATCGGCGTTGATGGTATTCGCCAACACCGCAGCTGTCAGATCTTTGTCGATCACCGCTTCAGTTCCCACGTATCCGTTACCCTGAGCCACCACCGGAACGCCGCCACCGCCACAGCAAATCACCGTATGCCCTGCTTCCATCAGCATCTGGATGGCCTCGCCGTCGAGGATGTTTTGCGGTATCGGTGAGGGAACGACCCGTCGAATGTATTGTCCATCCGCCTTCATCGTCCAGCCATAGCGTTGTTCCAGTTCAGCTTGTTGATCCGGTTGATAGACGGGCCCTATGTACTTACCCGGAGCGGCAAACGCCTCATCCTGCGGGTCTACTTCTACCCGTGTCATCAGCGTGGTCACGGGGCAACCCCCCGTATTTTGCGTCAGCGCCTGGGCGATGGCGGCGCCAATCATTCCCTGGCTTTCAGCCACCAGTATATCCAGCGGCCAGGCGGGTGATTCCGTGTAGGCCGCGTTCTGCAACGCCAGCAACCCGACCTGAGGCCCGTTTCCGTGAACAATCACCAGTTGATAATCGCGAGCCAGCGTCGCTACCCGTTGCGCAAAAACCTGAATGCTGCGTTGTTGGTTTTCCGCACTCAATATCTCTCCGCGCTGTAATAATGCATTCCCACCCAGTGCAATGACCAGTTTCTTTTTCATTATGACCTCAATGTGCAAAATATCTCGTGGTCAAAATAACGTTCCGGTTTTTTTATAATGTGACTTATTCGACAGCTTATTGACTGATAAAAATAACGCGTTAATTAGGATTATTTTTAATTACTTTGTTTAAAATATTTAAAAAATGATTGTTAGACTTTTTTTAATAATGTTGCGGTCAGTTCCCAGGAATTTATAACAATGGATTTTGTGTGACTTTGCTCAAACGAAATGATGTCGCGTCCCGATATGGTGAGCAGAGTTAAAACATCAAGCCTCATCAATCGTCAGATAATATGAGGTGTTCAACGGTAAATATTACCGGGAGATTGCTTATGTCTGAATCATGTGAAGTGACTGAGGTCACGAAGAAAAAAGGAATACCGGCCTGGTGGGTGACCATTTTCCTGTTCTGGCTGGGGTGGATTTTCATGTACGCCGACCGGACGGTATTGAACCCGGTGATGGGCGAGCTGGAAAAAGAGTTTGGCCTAAGTGGAACGCAATTAGGCATTCTTAATTCTGTGTTTTATTTTTCTTATGCGTTATTACAGGTCCCGGCCGGAATACTGGGTGATAAAATCGGTAAGAAAAAAGTGCTGGTGCCTGGGTTTATTCTCTTTGGCGTTTTCACGGCCGTTACCGGTTGGGCAAAAAGTTGGTACACGCTGCTGTTTGCCCGCGTTGTCACGGGCGCGGGAGAAGGGACCTATTACGGTCCACAGTACGGCCTTTCTTCCGAGCAAATCCCTAAAAAATATCGCTCGCTCGGCAGCGCAATCATCAATAGCGGCATGGCCTTCGGTATTGCGCTGGGACTGATGACCTCAAGCTGGCTGGTGTACGATCAGGGCCATTCATGGCGGATGCCGTTCTACGCGATGGCGGTTCCTTCAGTACTGGTGGGGATTGCGATCTGGCTGTTTGTGAAAGAAAAGAAACGCACTGTAGATACCGACGGACAGCCGGTAAAAAAAGGCAAATTCAGCGATCTTCTGAAAAACCGCAACCTCGTTCTGACCTATATCATGGTGTTCTGTAGCCTGTTTGGTTTCTTCGTTATTCTGACCTGGCTTCCCTATTATCTGCAAAATGAACGTGGTATTGCCGGTAGCGAAACTGGATTTATCTCTTCGCTGGTCGCCTGGATTTCAATCCCCGGCGCGCTGTTATTCTCCAGCCTGTCTGACAAATTAGGTAAGCGCAAACCGTTAATTATGTTCCTCGTCCCGGTGGCGATCATCAGCATGCTGTCCATTGTCTGGATGCCAAACATGACTGGCGTGATTGTCGCCCTGTGTATTTACGGTCTCGTCGGCAAACTGGCACTGGATCCCGTGCTGGTTGCGCTGGTTGCCGATAGCGTTGATGAAAATAATTACAGCACCGCGTTTGGCTTATTTAATTTTATCGGCATGAGCTCTTCTATTCTTGCTCCCATTATTGCTGGCGCGGCGCGCGATATAACGGGCAGCCTGGCATCCAGTTTTTATGTGTCAGCCATTCTGTTAGCGATTGGATTGGTTGCGATGCTGTTTTTGAAAGAAAAACGTACATAAGAGGTAGCGGTAATGATTTACGCCTTTATTAAAAAGGGAAGCTTTCAGGACTCCGTCAGCCTGATGATCATTTCCCGGAAATTAAGTGAGCGACCGGAAGTTGACCAGGTTTCCGTCATGATGGGAACGCCAGCGAATAAAGCGATGCTGGATTCTACGGGCTTCTGGCATGACGATTTTGTCGAGGCCACACCGAACGATATTTGTGTGGCGGTACGAACGCATGACGAGCAACCGGAGATCCTCGAATTAATCCGCGAACAGCTGGAAAAAGAGTTAAGCGCAATTGCCAGCGCCTCGGGCGGTTCACAGCAACTGCTGAAAGCGCGTCGCTGGGAGAGCGCGTGCCAGAAATTACCGCAGGCTAATCTGCTGCTGGTTTCGGTTGCCGGGGAGTATGCGGCCTCCGTAGCGAAAGAGGGGCTGTTGGCCGGTAAAAACGTGATGATGTTTTCCGATAACGTACCGCTTGAGCAGGAAGTTGAGCTGAAAACGTTGGCTCGCGAAAAAGGGCTGATTGTGATGGGGCCGGACTGCGGGACAGCGATGATTGCCGGTAGCCCACTGGCATTCGCGAACGTGTTGCCCGACGGTGGAATTGGTGTAATCGGGGCGTCCGGAACGGGCATTCAGGAGGTCACCTCTCAGATTGCGCTGCACCAACAGGGGATCAGCCATGCCATCGGTTTGGGGGGACGCGATCTGAGTGTGGAAGTGGGAGGCATCAGTGCGTTAACGGCGTTGGAGATGCTGGCTGCTGATGATGCCACGCGGGTGATCGCGTTTGTCTCTAAACCGCCGTCGCCGCAGGTCAGAACCCGCATTATCAATGCGATGCAAAAGGTCGGTAAACCGGTGGTCGCGCTCTTTCTCGGGAATAAACCGGAACAACGCTGTGAGGGGAATGTCTGGCTGGCGAATTCGCTCTCAGATGCCGCCCAACTGGCCGTGTTGCTGATGCGAGTGGCTCAGCAGCGCCTGATTCAACCCGAGGTGGCTGGCAAAGGCATTTATGGGCTGTATGCCGGCGGGACGCTCGCGGCTGAAGCGGCGATGTTGCTTTCGGCCGGGCTGGGTGTGCCAGTGAGTGAAAGCCACGCTGCTGGCGTCATGCTCGACGCGCAGGGCCATCGCATTGTCGATCTGGGAGATGACAGCTACACGTTGGGCAGACCACACCCGATGATTGACCCGACAACTCGCAGCATTGAAATCGAAAAGCTGGCAGCGATGCCGGACGTGGGCGTGCTGCTGCTGGATGTGGTGCTGGGCTATGGCGCCTGTGCTGATCCGGCGGGCGCCGTTGTTGAGGCTGTCGAGCAGGTTCGCGCAACGCGAAACGCGCCGCTGGTCACCATCGCCACCCTCACCGGAACCGATGCCGACCCACAGGGACGCAGTGGACAAACCGACATTCTGCGTGATGCAGGCATCGCCGTGGTGGAAACCCTGGAAGAGGCCGTGTTGCTCGCCATCAGCCTGACACATCATCAGGACTCTCGCCCATCCGTTGAACCTAACCCCTTGCTGGATGGCGTACAGGTGATCAATGCCGGACTGCGCAGCTTCGCGCTGGATCTGCAAAGCAGCGGCACGCCGGTTGTGCATTATCAGTGGGCGCCGATTGCCGGTGGCAATGCGCGTCTCGCCAGTTTACTCAAGCAGTTACATTAATTCAGAGGTACCGATATGTATTCATCAATTGCACAGGCCAACGACGCCATTATTGAACGCATCAAAGCCGCCCGCCCACATTGGGTTGCTGTCCGTCCTGCGAAAGAGGCGGTGGTTGAATTGTCCTCCGGGCGTAAATTGCTGCACGCCGGCCCGCCGATTGCCTGGGAAGAGATGACGGGGCCTATGCGCGGTGCCTGTATCGGCGCATCGCTGTTTGAGGGGTGGGCGGCCAGTGAAGAGGAAGCTGTCAGTCTCCTGAATCAGGGCGAAGTGGAATTTATCCCGTGCCACCATGTTGGCGCCGTCGGCCCGATGGGCGGCATCACCTCTGCAAACATGCCAGTGCTGGTCGTACGTGACGTGGTGCATGGCAATCAGTCCTGTTGCAACCTGAACGAAGGGATCGGCAAAGTCATGCGTTTCGGCGCCTACGGTGAGGATGTGCAGACGCGTCTGCGCTGGATGCGCGATACGCTGGCACCGGTGTTACAGGAGGCCTTGTCGCGCATGGAGAACGGCGTGGATCTGACGGCGATGATGGCTCAGGCGATTACGATGGGGGACGAATTCCATCAGCGTAATATCGCGGCCTCGTCGTTACTGCTGCGCACGCTATCCCCTGTGATCGCCGGTCTTGATCGTCCGAAAGCCGAAATCATTGAGGTGCTGCAGTTCCTGAGCGTGACCGATCAGTTCTTCCTTAACCTGGCGATGGCCTACAGCAAAGCGGTGATGGATGCGGCGGCAGTGATTAAAGCCGGTTCGGTGGTGACCGCAATGACGCGCAACGGACGTGAGTTCGGGATTCGCGTCAGCGGCACCGGCGACCGTTGGTTTACCGCGCCAGTGAATACGCCGCAGGGCTTGTTTTTTACCGGCTACAGTCAGGCTGACGCTAACCCGGATATCGGTGATAGCGCCATTACCGAGACGCTGGGCATTGGTGGCGCAGCCATGATTGCTGCACCTGGCGTGACGCGTTTCGTCGGTGCGGGCGGTATGGGGGCCGCGCTGGAAACCTCTGAGGAGATGGCGGAAATCTACCTCGCCAACAACCCTTTGTTCCAGATCCCGTCCTGGGATTTCAAAGGGGCGTGTCTGGGGCTGGATATCCGTCGTGTCGTGGAAACGGGGATTACGCCGCTGATCAACACCGGTATCGCTCACCGCGAAGCCGGAATCGGCCAGGTTGGTGCGGGGACCGTACGTGCACCGCTGCTGTGCTTTGAAAAAGCGTTGGAAGCGCTGGCGGAAGAGCATCACATCACGGCGTAACAGAAATGCCCGGTGGCGCTAACGCTCACCGGGCCTACGGATCGGTGTCACTCGTGGGCCGGATAAGGTGGCGCCGCGATCCGGCATTTCGGAGTAACCTATGTTCATTCTCAATGCCCTGGCCTGCGCCGGGCTTTATCGACTTCCAGAGGGTGAATGGACGCTGCACAGTCGCTTCTCACAGGCGATCAATTTCAGCCATGCTAACGGCGAATTACTGACGTTATACCGCTACGGTAAAGGCATGGGGCCGACCGGCGTGCTGTTGAGTCGTGCACAGTTCTCCCGCCTGACGACGGTTTCACGCTTGTGCAAAACCGGGGATCTGCTGACCGGGCAGGGGGTGACCCTTCGCCCTCAGCGTCAGCTCAGGCTGCAACTGACTCCTTCTGCTATCGCACTGCTCGACCTGTCTTCCTGTGTTCAGCAAACCGGTCTGGGAGGCGCGCTCAACCAGCCACTCAATACCGTGGCGTGTTATCCGCAGATCGTCGCCGGGCTGGAGCGTTGGGCGAATGGTGCCGTGCCAGACTGGCGCTGGCTGATTGGACGAGGTCCCGGACTCACGCCCAGCGGTGATGATATGCTTACGGGAATGCTGGCGGTCTTTATTGCAGCCGGGATACCGGTTCACCTTTTTTTACCCCCGGCGGATCAACTTGCGCAACTGACAACTTCGGTAAGCTGTAGCTATCTTAATAGTGCCAGAGTGGGCGAATTTTCGACGCCGGTGTTGGGGGTGATGCGCAGCTTGCAAACCGGGCGTGACGCAGGCCACGCACTGCGTCGTCTGCTCACGGTGGGGCACACCTCCGGCGCTGACATGGTGTTAGGGATTGCGCTGGCGCAACGCTGGTTGCTGATGGCTGATGGCTGATGGCTGATGGCTGATGGCTGATGGCTGATTCAAGGGGAAAGCATGCTCGATCAGGAAACAATACGTACATTTATTCGGGTAGCTGAGACGGAGAGTTTTTCCCGTGCGGCCAGCTCACTGCATAAAACGCCTGCGGCAATCAGTTACCGCATCAAAACGCTGGAAGAGCAGGTGGGTACGCAGCTCTTTTTACGAACCACGCGTTCCGTCAGCCTGACGTTGGCGGGACAGCATCTGCTCGAACATTGTCGCCAGTGGCTTAACTGGCTGGACGCCATGCCTGATGAGTTGCAGCAGATTAATGCGGGCGTTGAGCGTCAGGTTAATATTGTTATCAATAATTTGCTCTATCAGCCGCAGACGACCGCTGATTTACTGACGTGGCTGCATCAACAATTTCCCTTCACCCGTTTCCAGATCTCCCGCCAGGTCTATATGGGCGTGTGGGATTCGCTGCTGTATGACGACTATCAACTGGCGATTGGCGTGACCGGTTCCGAATCGTTGTCAAACAACATTTCACTGCTGCCACTGGGGGACATTAGCTGGCAGTTTGTGGTCGCGCAGAATCACCCGTTGGCCAGCCATCCGGCAACGGTGTTATCGGACGACATGCTGCGTCGCTACCCCGCCATCAATATTGAAGATACGTCGCGCACGCTCACCCGTCGCGTGGCCTGGCTGCTGAGCGGACAAAAGGAGATTAAGGTTCCGGATCTCAGCACCAAGCTGGCCTGTCACTTAAGTGGCCTGGGCGTCGGTTTTTTACCGGAACGTCTGTGTCGCCCTTACGTAGAATCCGGCGCACTGGTGGCTCGTTCGGTGGTGAATCCTCGCCAGCCGTCACCGCTTTCTATCGCCTGGAAGAATGCCGGAAGTGGAAAAGTGGTCAGCGAAATTGCCGCAATTTTTAAACAAAAACATGGGCTGGTGGGGGGATTTTTGCGGATGGTGGATCGTCCTGCAGAACGGCAATAGCCGTGATATCCAGAATTGAAACATAACGAAAATGGCATATTCACCCATTATTGTTTACCTTTAACGGGGTGTTTTCGTGAGATTGATCTCATTTGCTCTGATTTGTTATGACCAAGGAATATGTAATGGAAGATTTGAATGTTGTCGACAGCATCAACGGTGCGGGGAGCTGGCTGGTCCGCAACCAGGAATTGCTGTTGAGCTATGCCGTCAACATCGTGGCGGCAGTGGCCATTGTGATTGTCGGGATGATCGTGGCGCGTCTGGTGTCGAATACGGTTAACCGCCTGATGGTGGCGCGGCATATCGATGCTACCGTGGCAGACTTTCTTTCCGCGCTGGTGCGCTACGGAATTATTGCCTTCACGCTGATTGCCGCACTGGGTCGGGTAGGGGTACAGACGGCGTCGGTGATTGCGGTGCTCGGTGCCGCCGGTTTAGCGGTCGGTCTGGCGTTGCAGGGATCGTTGTCTAACCTTGCCGCAGGCGTTCTGCTGGTCATGTTCCGTCCGTTCCGTGCGGGTGAGTATGTGGATCTGGGCGGCGTTGCCGGGACGGTGCTGAATGTGCAGATTTTCTCCACCACCATGCGCACCGTGGACGGTAAAATTGTCGTCATCCCGAACGGTAAAATCATTGCCGGCAATATCATCAACTTTTCCCGTGAGCCGGTACGCCGTAATGAATTTATTATCAGCGTCGCTTACGACTCTGATATCGATAAGGTGAAACAGATCCTCACCGGGATTATCGAATCAGACGATCGCATTCTGAAAGATCGCGAAATGACGGTTCGTCTGAATGAGTTGGGCGCGTCGTCGATTAACTTTGTGGTGCGCGTCTGGAGCAACAGCGGCGATCTGCAAAACGTGTACTGGGACGTACTGGAGCGGATTAAGCGTGAATTTGATGCCGCTGGAATCAGCTTCCCGTATCCGCAGATGGACGTGAATTTCAAACGCGTGAAAGAAGTCACGGCAGAATAATGCTATGCCGGATGCGCATCGCAGCATCCGGCAAAATCCCCTCTTCATTAATTTCCCTAATCTACGATTAATATTATCCATTTCCGCTAATAATCATCCCGCGCTATAGTCTGCGCTATAGAGACAACACTCAGGATGATTACCGTGATATCGTATTATTTTCAAGGACTTGCGCTTGGCGCAGCCATGATACTTCCGCTCGGCCCACAGAATGCGTTTGTGATGAATCAGGGAATACGTCGCCAGTATCACATCATGATTGCGCTCCTGTGCGCCATCAGCGATCTGTTGCTGATTTGCGCCGGGATTTTTGGCGGTAGCGCATTACTGATGCAGTCGCCGTGGTTGTTGGCGCTGGTCACCTGGGGCGGAGTGGGTTTTTTGCTGTGGTACGGTTTTGGCGCTTTAAAGACGGCAATGAGTAGCAATCTGGAACTGGCCAGCGCGGAAGTGATGAAGCAGGGACGCTGGAAGATCATCGCCACCATGCTGGCGGTGACATGGCTGAATCCGCACGTCTACCTGGATACATTCGTGGTGCTGGGCAGTCTGGGCGGACAACTGGATGTCGAACCCAAACGCTGGTTCGCGCTCGGCACCGTCAGTGCCTCCTTCCTGTGGTTCTTCGGCCTGGCGCTGCTGGCGGCGTGGCTCGCGCCGCGACTGCGTACCGCAAAAGCGCAGCGGATTATCAATACGCTGGTGGGGCTGGTGATGTGGTTCATCGCTTTTCAACTGGCAAAAGAAGGCGTTGCGCATGTTCACGCCTTGTTCAATTAAGAGCCAGTCCATTAGCGCTCTAAGCGTTGTCTGATGGACAACACACTATTTCGCGCTAAGCTTGCCTGCATGCGCCCTGAAATTTGGGGCAACTCACGTAACATGGAGGAGCGACAGTGAAGTTCAAAGTGATGGCCCTGGCGGCATTAGTGGGATTCAGTGCAATGTCGGTGCAGGCAGGCGAATTGCCTGACGGACCGCACATCGTGACTTCCGGGACGGCAAGCGTGGACGCTGCACCTGATATTGCCACGCTGGCAATCGAGGTTAATGTTGCGGCGAAAGACGCCGCGACGGCGAAGAAACAGGCTGATGAGCGCGTTGCGCAATACCTTTCTTTCCTTGAGCAAAATCAGATCGCGAAAAAAGACATTAGTTCGGCGAACCTGCGCACCCAACCGGATTACGATTATCAGAACGGCAAAAGCGTTCTGAAAGGGTATCGTGCGGTGCGTACTGTCGAAGTGACGCTGCGTCAGTTAGATAAACTCAACCCACTGCTGGACGGCGCGCTGAAAGCGGGGCTGAACGAAATTCGTTCCGTTTCGTTGGGTGTGGCGCAACCGGATGCTTATAAAGACAAAGCGCGTAAAGCGGCGATTGATGATGCAATTCACCAGGCGCAGGAACTGGCGGCCGGTTTTAACAGCAAACTGGGTCCGGTTTACAGCGTGCGCTACCATGTCTCGAACTATCAGCCAAGCCCGATGGTGCGGATGATGAAAGCGGACGCGGCACCGGTGTCAGCGCAGGAAACGTACGAGCAGGCGGCGATTCAGTTTGATGATCAGGTCGATGTGGTGTTCCAGTTGGAACCTGCGGCGGGTCAACAATCTGCGGCAACCGCCAAAGCGCAATAACCTTCCAGGCCGGATGAGGCATGTGCGCCACCATCCGGCAATTTTGTTGATTACTTCGCGATACGTTTGTACTTGATACGCTTTGGCTCCAGCGCGTCAGCGCCCAGCGTGCGTTTCTTGTACTCTTCGTATTCGGTGAAGTTACCTTCGAAGAACTCCACTTTCCCTTCATCCTGGTAGTCCAGAATGTGGGTGGCGATACGGTCAAGGAACCAACGGTCGTGCGAGATAACCATTGCGCAACCCGGGAACTCCAGCAGGGCGTTTTCCAGCGCGCGCAGGGTTTCGATATCCAGGTCGTTGGTCGGTTCATCGAGCAGAAGAACGTTACCGCCAACCTGCAGCAGCTTCGCCAGATGCAGACGACCGCGCTCACCACCGGACAGCTCGCCGACGCGTTTGCCCTGGTCGGTGCCTTTGAAGTTAAAGCGGCCAACATAGGCGCGACTTGGCATTTCGGTGTTGCCGATCTTCATGATATCCAGCCCACCGGACACTTCTTCCCACACGGTTTTGCTGTTATCCATGGCGTCACGGAACTGATCGACGGAGGCCAGCTTAACGGTTTCACCCAGCGTGATGGTGCCGCTGTCTGGCTGTTCCTGACCGGACATCATACGGAACAGGGTGGATTTACCCGCGCCGTTCGGACCGATGATGCCGACGATGGCGCCTTTCGGTACGGAGAAGCTCAGATCGTCAATCAGCACGCGGTCGCCGTAGGATTTACGCAGGTGGCTGACTTCAATGACTTTATCGCCCAGACGCGGTCCTGGTGGAATAAACAGTTCGTTGGTTTCGTTACGTTTCTGGTATTCTGTGCTGTTCAGCTCTTCAAAGCGTGCCAGACGGGCTTTACCCTTAGACTGACGGCCTTTCGCGCCCTGACGAACCCACTCCAGTTCTTTCTCGATAGATTTACGGCGTGCCGCTTCCTGAGAGGCTTCCTGCGCCAGACGCTGATCTTTCTGCTCCAGCCAGGAAGAGTAGTTACCTTCCCACGGAATACCTTCGCCGCGGTCAAGTTCAAGGATCCAGCCTGCGACGTTGTCGAGGAAGTAACGGTCGTGGGTAATCGCCACTACGGTGCCTTCGAAGTCGTGCAGGAAGCGTTCCAGCCAGGCCACGGATTCCGCATCCAGGTGGTTGGTCGGTTCGTCAAGCAGCAGCATGTCAGGTTTTTCTAACAGCAGACGGCACAGTGCGACACGGCGACGTTCACCCCCGGAGAGGGTCGCGATTTTGGCGTCCCAGTCTGGCAGACGCAGGGCGTCGGCCGCACGCTCCAGTTGCACGTTCAGGTTATGACCGTCGTGCGCCTGAATGATCTCTTCGAACTTGCCCTGTTGCGCGGCCAGTTTATCGAAGTCGGCATCTGGCTCTGCGTATTTCGCATAAACCTCATCCAGACCTTTCAGTGCGTTGACCACTTCCGCCACTGCTTCTTCAACAGACTCGCGTACGGTGTGTTCAGGATTAAGCTGAGGTTCCTGCGGCAAGTAACCAATTTTGATGCCGGGCTGCGGGCGGGCTTCGCCTTCAATATCTGTATCAATGCCCGCCATGATGCGCAGCAGGGTGGACTTACCGGCACCGTTAAGGCCCAGTACGCCGATTTTTGCGCCAGGGAAGAAGCTCAGCGAGATGTTTTTAAGAATATGACGTTTCGGCGGAACGACTTTGCCGACACGATGCATGGTATAAACGAATTGGGCCACGTTGGACTCGCCTCTGTATTTATCGTGATGAATATACCCGTCATACTTCAAGCTGCATGTGCGTTTGCTGCACTCGTTCACCCCAGTCACTTACTTATGTAAGTGACTGGGGAGTTCACTCCCTTGCCGCCTTCCTGCAACTCGAATTATTTAGGGTATAGATGTATTCAAAGGCGAAGTGTAGCCTTTTTCCCCTCTCAATCCCAGCCAGCAGATCTCACTCGCAGTAAAAGTAAAAAAGTGTCCGCGACGTGGCGTAAATGCCAATGACTGGTTAGCATGAAATCATTAGGCGGCATGAGGCTGCAGCGACGTATCATATTTAGAGGAAGAGCTTGTGGACAAAGCCCAACGATTTACCTGGCGTCTTATTGCCGCCGGTGTGTGCCTGCTGACGTTAAGTCAGGCAGCGCGAGCCGATTCACTGGACGAGCAGCGTAACCGTTACGCACAGATTAAGCAGGCCTGGGATAACCGACAGATGGATGTCGTGGAGCAGATGATGTCGGGCCTGAAGAATTACCCCCTGTATCCCTATCTGGAATATCGGCAAATCACCGATGATCTGATGAATCAGCCGACCGTCACGGTGACCAACTTTGTACGTGCCAACCCAACCCTGCCGCCAGCGCGTACGCTGGAATCGCGTTTCGTTAACGAACTGGCGCGGCGTGAAGACTGGCGCGGATTATTAGCGTTTAGCCCGGAGAAGCCGAGAACCACCGAGGCGCAGTGCAATTACTATTACGCGAAGTGGAATACCGGGCAAACGGAAGAAGCCTGGCAGGGGGCGAAAGAGCTGTGGTTGACCGGTAAAAGCCAACCTAATGCCTGTGACAAACTGTTCAGCGTCTGGCGCGCGTCTGGCACCCAGGATCCGCTCTCTTACCTGGAGCGCATTCGCCTGGCGATGAAAGCGGGCAACACTGGACTGGTGACGGTACTGGCCGGGCAGATGCCGGCGGAGTACCAGACTATCGCGTCAGCGATTATCTCACTGGCGAACAACCCGAACAGCGTCCTGACCTTTGCGCGCACCACCGGCGCGACCGATTTCACTCGTCAGATGGCCGCTGTGGCCTTTGCCAGCGTCGCTCGTCAGGATGCGGAAAACGCGCGTCTGATGATTCCGTCACTGGTACAGGCGCAGCAGTTGAATGAGGATCAAACCCAGGAGCTGCGCGATATCGTCGCCTGGCGATTGATGGGTAACGACGTCACCGACGAGCAGGCGAAATGGCGAGACGACGCGATTATGCGCTCGCAGTCCACCACGCTGGTGGAGCGTCGGGTGCGCATGGCGCTCGGGACTGGCGATCGTCGTGGCCTGAACACCTGGCTGGCGCGTCTGCCGATGGAGGCGAAGGAAAAGGACGAATGGCGATACTGGCAGGCCGATTTGCTGCTGGAACGAGGACGTGAAGCGGAAGCAAAAGAGATCCTGCATGCGCTGATGCAACAGCGCGGTTTCTACCCGATGGTGGCAGCGCAGCGTCTGGGAGAAGAGTACGTTCTGAAAATTGATAAAGCGCCTGGCGATGTGAATAACGCGCTGACTCAGGGAGCGGAAATGGCCCGCGTTCGCGAACTGATGTACTGGAATATGGATAACACCGCCCGCAGCGAATGGGCGAACCTGGTCACCAGCCGGACGAAGACGGAGCAGGCGCAGCTGGCGCGTTATGCCTTCAACAATCAGTGGTGGGATCTGAGCGTGCAGGCGACGATCGCCGGTAAACTCTGGGATCATCTGGAGGAGCGCTTCCCGCTGGCGTATCAGGATCTCTTTACCCGCTATACCCGTGGCAAAGATATTCCGCAAAGCTATGCGATGGCGATCGCGCGTCAGGAGAGCGCCTGGAATCCGAAGGTGAAATCGCCGGTCGGCGCCAGCGGGCTGATGCAGATTATGCCAGGCACCGCGACGCACACGGTGAAGATGTTCTCTATTCCGGGTTACAGCAGTCAGAATCAGTTACTGGATCCGGAAACCAATATCAATATCGGCACCAGCTACCTGCAGTACGTCTATCAGCAGTTTGGCAATAATCGGATCTTCTCGTCAGCAGCTTACAATGCCGGACCAGGGCGCGTGCGCACCTGGCTTGGCAACAGCGCGGGACGGATCGACGCCGTGGCGTTTGTCGAGAGTATTCCCTTCTCGGAAACGCGTGGCTATGTGAAGAACGTGCTGGCCTACGACGCTTACTATCGCTATTTCATGGGGCAGAAAGACACCCTGATGAGCGATTCTGAGTGGCAGAGACGTTATTAATCCGGTGGGTTATGTTATGATTTGTACTCGTGTATGAGTACAACAGGGCGGCATAACATGACCCAGCATTCCCCTTATTCATCGGCGATGGCCGAACAACGTAATCAGGAGTGGCTTCGTTTTGTGGAGTTGCTCCGCCAGTCTTATGCAGAGGATCTGCACTTACCGCTGTTGCAACTGATGCTGACCCCGGATGAGCGCGAAGCGCTGGGGACGCGTGTACGCATTATCGAAGAGTTATTACGTGGCGAAATGAGCCAGCGCGAGCTTAAAAACGAGCTGGGCGCGGGGATTGCGACGATCACCCGCGGCTCTAACAGCCTGAAATCGGCGCCCGTCGAACTGCGGCAGTGGCTGGAAACCATATTGTTGAAAAACGCCTGAAAAGTGATTTCGTAGGCCTGATAAGCGTAGCGCCATCAGGCTTGCAACCGCACTATCGCCGGATGACAATTTCGTCTTATCCGGCTTACGAACTCAACGATAAATCGCGTTATGAAACGGGCTGAGCGCCAGAATCACGGCCTGGTGGTAAACGCTGGCGCGCGTCAGTTTCCCGGCGGTAAACACGCCAATCGCCCCTTCTTTTCGGCCAATCTTATCAATACCTGTGTAGTGTGACATTACCGGACCCAGCGCTTCACCCTCGCGCACTTTTTCAAGGATCACCGCAGGCAGCGGCAGCGTCGCAGAACGCGCTTCGCCACGCTGGGTGGCGTTTTCGACAACCACCCAACTGAAGGTCGCATCTTCATCAATACCCGCTTCGATGGCTACCCAGAAGTCGGCATCGGGGCGCGCACGACGGGCGTTTTCGACCCGATTCCGTGCGCCAGCACGCGTTTCAGGACTTCCGAAGGGTTGTTCCGGTACGCCGCTATCGACGTCCACAGACTCAATATGGCAGGATCCTTCACCGAAGATCTCGTTAAATGCCTGCAGAATTGCCTGAATTTTGGCGGGATTGGTGGTTGCTGAGACAACATGGTGCATAATTAAGCTCGATTTTATAAAAACTCTTTGCAGTATACGGAAAAATAGCATGTTACAGGTATACCTTGTTCGCCACGGTGAAACGCAGTGGAACGCCGAGCGACGCATTCAAGGCCAGTCCGACAGTCCGCTGACCGCTAAAGGTGAGCAACAAGCTATGCAGGTAGGTGACCGCGCGAAAAGTCTCGGCATCACCCACGTCATTAGTAGCGATTTGGGACGTACCCGCCGCACCGCTGAAATCATCGCCCAGACCTGTGGCTGTGATATCACCTTAGATGCTCGCCTGCGCGAGCTGCACATGGGCGTGCTGGAAAAACGTCATATTGATACCCTGACTGAAGAAGAAGAGAACTGGCGTCGTCAGTTAGTCAACGGCACCGTCGACGGACGTATTCCCGAAGGGGAGTCGATGCAGGAGTTAAGCGATCGCGTTCATGGCGCGCTCGCTGCGTGCCTGGATTTGCCGCAGGGGAGTCGTCCGCTGTTGGTCAGTCATGGCATTGCGCTGGGCTGTCTGGTCAGTACGATTCTGGGACTTCCTGCCTACGCTGAACGCCGCTTACGCCTGCGTAACTGCTCGATTTCGCGGGTAGATTATCAGGAAAGCCTGTGGCTGGCGCCGGGATGGGTGGTCGAAACGGCAGGGGACATCTCGCATCTGGACGCCCCTGCGTTGGATGAGCTACAGCGCTAACGGCGAATCGGAATCAGGAATTCGCAGCGCAGGTTAATGGGGCGGTCACCGGCTTTGGCATCTTCAGCCGGGTAGTACCGCTCGATATCCTGGCCCTTGCGGCGCGTCAGGTTCAGGAGCGGCATGCAGGTACCATAGACCGTCAGGATGAACTCCTGAACGCCCGTTCCCAGCCCTTCGTAAGTAAACATCACATACTCGCCGCCCTGCAACAGCACCGGCTGTGCCGACTGTACGTAGCCGTTGGCCTGATCCTGCGGCAGCGCGGTGGTGTAGAACACTTCCTGCTCGTCATCTTTTTCATGGCTGGGATGCGTTTCGTTCAGGCCATAGAGTACAGGCGGAATGGTTGGCGCGTGGCCGAGGAAATCGTGCCAGAACTGATAGCGCATTTCGTGGCGGAAATCGGAAATTTGCTCCAGCGAACAGGAGTAACTCTGGGTGACACCCAGCAGTTGCATATCTTCCAGAGTGACAAATTTATGCTCAGGCATGGCAAATTCGCCCAGACGCAGAGGCGGACGAATACCGAATGCGCTCCATTCCGGTGAACGACGATACAGTGCAGGCGTCTGGGAAAACTGTTTCTTAAAGGCGCGGGTGAACGTTTGTTGAGAGTCGAAGCGGTACTGCAGGGCAATATCCAGAATCGGGCGAGCCGTCAGGCGAAGCGCAACGGCAGATTTCGATAAGCGGCGTGCGCGGATATACGCGCCAATCGCATGACCCGTCACGTCCTTAAACATTCTCTGCAGATGCCACTTGGAATAACCCGCTTTTGCCGCCACATTGTCAAGCGACAGCGGCTGATCCAGATGACCTTCCAGCCAGATTAATAGGTCGCGAATAATGCCGGCCTGATCCATAAAATATCCTCATCCTTTCAACTACAAACACCTGACATCAGATTATTGGATAATAGCATTTTTTGTTGTTTTAGCATTCAGTGTTTTTTTTGCGCATTAATGCTTTTTTTGAATCTAATAAAACGTGATTATTGTAATCCTGTGATCTGTAAACAGTTTCTTTTACAATGCTGAATAATTGCGCAGCGTCATTTTAAAGAATGGTAACAATATGAAATACAAGAGTTTAGTTCTGTCCACTCTGTTGCTTATGCTGGCGCCGCTGGCATCTGCTGAGCAGATCGGTTCCGTCGATACGGTGTTTAAGATCTTTGGGCCGGATCATAAAATCGTCGTGGAGGCGTTTGACGACCCCGATGTTAAAAACGTGACCTGCTACGTCAGCCGTGCCAAAACCGGTGGCATTAAAGGCGGGTTGGGGCTGGCGGAAGATACTTCTGATGCCGCCATCTCCTGCCAGCAGGTAGGACCGGTAGAACTGAGCGACAGAATCAAGAACGGTAAAGCGCAGGGCGAAGTGGTCTTTAAGAAACGCACTTCGTTGGTCTTCAAATCATTACAGGTCGTGCGCTTCTATGATGCCAAACGCAACGCGCTGGCTTATCTGGCCTATTCCGACAAGGTGGTCGATGGGTCGCCGAAAAATGCCATTAGCGCGGTACCTATCATGCCGTGGCGCGAATAACAGGGAAGCATTATGCAGCAGGTGTCGGTCTGGCTGGTGGAAGATGAGCAGGGTATCGCGGATACCCTGATTTATATGCTCCAGCAGGAAGGGTTTAGCGTGGAAGCCTTTGAGCGCGGGTTGCCCGCGCTGGAGAAAGCACGTCATCAGTGTCCGGATGTAGCGATTCTCGATGTCGGGTTGCCGGATATCAGCGGTTTTGAGCTGTGCCGGCGATTGCTTGAGTACCATCCGGCGTTACCAATCCTCTTTCTGACGGCGCGCAGCGATGAGGTGGATCGCTTGCTGGGTCTGGAAATCGGTGCCGACGATTACGTCGCCAAACCGTTTTCACCGCGGGAAGTCTGCGCCAGAGTCCGCACGCTGCTACGTCGGGTGAAGAAGTTTTCCACGCCGTCGCCTGTTGTCAAAACCGGCCATTTTGAGCTGAATGAACCGGCGGCTGAAGTGGCCTGGTTTGGTACGCCCCTGTCACTCACGCGCTATGAATTTTTGCTGCTGAAAACGCTGCTGTTATCTCCAGGGCGTGTCTATTCGCGCCAGCAACTGATGGATATCGTCTGGGCCGATGCGCAGGATACATACGACCGGACGGTCGATACGCACATCAAAACGCTGCGCGCCAAACTGCGCGCGATCAACCCGACGCTTTCGCCGATCAACACGCATCGTGGGATGGGCTACAGCCTGAGGAGCCTCTGATGCGCATTGGCATGCGTTTGCTGTTGGGCTATTTCCTGATTGTCGCTGTTGCTGCGTGGTTTGTTCTTTCTATTTTTGTACAGGAGATTAAACCTGGCGTACGGCGCGCAACGGAAGGGACGCTGATCGATACTGCCACGCTGCTGGCGGCGCTGGCGCGTGACGATCTCCTGTCGGGTAACCCGGCGCATGGCCAACTGGCGCAGGCGTTTACGCAACTGCATAACCGTCCTTTTCGCGCCAACATCAGCGGAATCAATAAAGTCCGCAATGAGTACCATGTTTACATGACGGATGCGCAGGGCAAAGTGGTGTTTGATTCCGTCAATAAAGCGGTCGGGCAGGATTACTCTCGCTGGAACGATGTCTGGCTAACGCTGCGTGGACAGTATGGCGCGCGCAGTACGCCGCAGGATCCCGCCGATCCGGAAAGCTCGGTCATGTATGTTGCTGCGCCGGTTGTCGACAACGGAAAGATCATCGGCGTGCTCAGCGTGGGAAAACCCAATGCCGCGATGGCACCGGTGATTAAACGCAGCGAGCGCCGGATCCTTTGGGCCAGCGCGATTCTGCTTGGCATTGCGCTGGTGATTGGCGCCGGGATGGTCTGGTGGATAAACCGTTCGATTGCCCGCCTGACGCGCTATGCGGATTCCGTGACCGAAAACCAGCCGATGCCGCTGCCTGAACTGGGCAGCAGTGAGTTGCGCAAACTGGCGCAGGCGCTGGAGAGTATGCGTCTGAAGCTGGAAGGCAAAAATTACATTGAACAGTACGTATACGCGCTCACCCACGAGCTAAAGAGTCCGTTGGCGGCCATTCGCGGCGCGGCGGAAATTCTGCGGGAAAATCCGCCTCCGGACATTGTTAAGCGCTTTACCGACAATATTCTCAGCCAAAATGCGCGAATGCAGGCGCTGGTTGAAACCTTGCTGCGCCAGGCGCGACTGGAAAACCGTCAGGATATTGCCCTCTCCCCGGTTGCGGTCGATGCACTGTTTGCGCAAATCAGCGACGCGCGCACGATTCAACTGGCGACGAAGGCGATATCGCTGGAGATTGTCCCCTCGGCGTTAAGCGTCTCTGCGGAGCCGGCGCTGCTGGAACAGGCGTTGGGCAACTTGCTGGACAATGCCATTGATTTCACCCCGGCAGGCGGAGCGATCACCCTCAGCGCACAAGCGCATGCAGAGACGGTGACGCTGACGGTGACCGATACGGGTACAGGCATTCCTGATTTTGCCTTACCGCGGATATTTGACCGCTTTTACTCACTGCCGCGTGAGAATGGCCTCAAAAGCAGCGGTCTTGGACTGGCGTTCGTTCGCGAAGTGGCGCGACTGCTGAAGGGGAGTGCAGAATTACGTAACCGCCCAGAAGGCGGCGTCGAGGCCACGCTCACACTTCACCGTCACTTCACATAACTTCAAATTCCCCCCACATAGCGTGCGTACTCTGCGGGTATTGCATAAGGAGAACGCTATGTTGAAATCCCCCCTGTTCTGGAAAATCGTCACCTTAGGTGGCGCGATTGTGTTGCTGCTGATCCCCCTGATGATGGTCCGGCAGATTATTGTGGAACGTGCTGATTATCGTGATGCGGTGGAGGATGCGATTCGGCAGAGTACCAGCGGACCGCAAAAAATGGTCGGCCCGCTCATTGCCGTACCTGTGACCGAGTTATACACCGTGCTGGAAAACGAGAAAGAGGTGCAGCACAGGCGCAGTTTTATCCACTTCTGGCTGCCGGAGTCGTTGATGGTGGAGGGGAACCAGAACGTCGAACCGCGAAAAGTGGGCATCTACGAAGGGCAGGTCTGGCATACCGATGTTACCTTGAAAGCGGAGTTTGATGTTGCACGACTGAGTGAACTGAACCGGCCCAACATAACCCTTGGGAAACCGTTTATCGTGGTTGGCGTGGGTGATGCGCGAGGGATTGGCGTGGTGAAAGCACCGAAGGTGAATGGAATGGCGCTTGCTGTCGAACCGGGGACGGGGCTAACAGACCGCGGAGAAGGGCTCCACATTCCGCTTCCGGATGCGCAATGGGCGATGCGCGATGTGAACCTGGCGATGTCACTCAATTTAAGCGGAACCGGCGCTTTCTCGGTGGTTCCGGTAGGACGTAGCAGCCAAATGACGCTCACCAGCAACTGGCCGCATCCCAACTTTCTCGGCGATTTTCTACCCGACAAGCGCGAAATCAGCGAGTCAGGGTTTCAGGCACAGTGGCAAAGCAGTTGGTTTGCCACTAACCTGGGCGATCGGTTTGTGGATGCGCGAAAAGACGGGTGGTATAACCTGCCGTCGTTTAGCGTCGCGGTTGCCACTCCTGCCGATCAGTATCAACTGACGGATCGGGCGACGAAATATGCCATTTTGCTGATTACACTGACATTTATGGCTTTCTTTGTGTTCGAAACGTTGACGGGTAAAAAATTACACCCGATGCAGTATCTGCTGGTGGGGCTGTCGTTGGTGATGTTTTATTTGCTGTTGCTGGCGCTCTCAGAACATATTGGTTTCACCCTGGCATGGATTGTCGCAAGCCTGGTGGGCGCGCTGATGAACGGGGTTTATCTCCAGGCAGTGCTACAGGGCTGGCGTAGCAGCGTGGTTTTCACTCTGGCATTGTTAGCGCTGGATGGTGTGATGTGGGTACTGTTGCGCTCGGAAGACAGCGCGCTGCTGTTGGGGACGAGTGTGCTGCTGTTGGCGCTGGGGAGCGTGATGTTCCTGACGCGGCATCTTGACTGGTATGCATTCTCGCGTGCGAAACCGACACCAACACCAACGGCGCCGAAACCGTCCGCACCCGTGGACGATGCGCTACGCGTGTGGAAGTAAATTCAGCAAAAAGCAGATAAGAAAAACGGCGCATTGAGCGCCGTTTTTTTGACGGTGGTAACCCGATTAATCCTGCAGATCGCCACAAAAACGGTAACCTTCACCGTGAATAGTCGCGATAATTTCCGGCGTATCCGGCGTGGATTCGAAATGCTTACGAATGCGGCGGATGGTCACGTCAACGGTACGGTCATGGGGTTTCAGCTCACGACCAGTCATTTTCTTCAGCAGCTCAGCACGGGACTGGATCTTGCCTGGGTTCTCGCAGAAGTGAAGCATGGCACGGAACTCACTGCGCGGCAGTTTGTACTGTTCGCCATCAGGCCCGATCAGAGAACGGCTGTTGATGTCCAGTTCCCAACCGTTGAACTTGTAGCTTTCAACGCTACGACGTTCTTCGCTGACGGTACCCAGGTTCATGGTACGAGACAGAAGGTTGCGGGCACGGATAGTCAGTTCGCGCGGGTTAAACGGCTTGGTGATGTAATCGTCTGCACCGATTTCGAGGCCGAGGATTTTATCGACTTCGTTATCGCGGCCAGTCAGGAACATCAGCGCAACGTTAGCCTGCTCGCGCAGTTCACGCGCCAGCAGAAGACCGTTTTTGCCTGGCAAGTTGATATCCATGATCACCAGGTTGATGTCATATTCAGAGAGGATTTGATGCATTTCCGCGCCATCAGTCGCTTCGAATACATCATAGCCTTCCGCTTCGAAAATACTTTTTAACGTGTTGCGTGTTACCAACTCGTCTTCAACGATAAGAATGTGCGGGGTCTGCATGTTTGCTACCTAAATTGCCAACTAAATCGAAACAGGAAGTACAAAAGTCCCTGACCTGCCTGATGCATGTCGCAAATTAACATGATCGGCGTAACATGACTAAAGTACGTAATTGCGTTCTTGATGCACTTTCCATCAACGTCAACAACATCATTAGCTTGGTCGTGGGTAGTTTCCCTCTGGACCCGACAGTGTCAAAAACGGCTGTCATCCTAACCATTTTAACAGCAACATAACAGGCTAAGACGTACCGGACACCCAATAAAACTACGCTTCGTTGACATATATCAAGTTCAATTGTAGCACGTTAACAGTTTGATGAAATCATCGTATCTAAATGCTAGCTTTCATCACAAAATTGCAATAATCCAACTAGTTGCACAGGATAACTAATTAACACGGCGAATCCTATGAATGAGATTCATTTTAAATCAAATTATCTCTGATAAACAGAAGGATATACTGTTTCTGTTAACATAAAAAACATTAGTAAAGTAAGGAAACAGTTTAGCGCCTTTTATGAAAGGTGAAACGGTTTTCCACTGATTTTGGTTAAAATTTTGTAAATTCGCTCCGCGTAATATCTTGACATAGTTCACACAATTGCCCGCGGACAGGCATAAAGAGTAAAAAATGCGCATTACTATTATCCTCGTCGCTCCCGCCAGAGCGGAAAACATTGGTGCCGCGGCTCGCGCCATGAAAACCATGGGATTCACTCAGTTGCGTATCGTTGACAGTCAGGCGCATCTTGAACCCGCCACGCGCTGGGTGGCGCATGGCTCCAGCGATATTATTGATAATATTACTGTTTTTCCGACGCTTGCGGACGCGCTTGTCGATGTTGATTTTACCGTCGCCACCACGGCGCGCAGTCGAGCAAAATTTCACTACTACGCGACGCCGGCGGAACTGGTTCCGCTGCTGGAAGAAAAATCGGCCTGGATGAATCACGCCGCGCTGGTTTTTGGTCGTGAAGATTCCGGACTGACCAACGATGAACTGGCACTGGCGGATGTTCTGACCGGCGTGCCAATGGTTGCAGATTATCCTTCATTGAATCTGGGGCAGGCGGTGATGGTTTACTGCTATCAATTAACAAATTTAATGCAACAACCTGCTAAAGAAGTCGATTCATCTGATGAATTTCAGTTACAGGCATTACGCTCACGCATCATGAGCCTGTTGGCCACTCTGGAGGTTGCAGATGACAGCAAACTGGTCGACTGGCTGCAACAGCGTCTGGGGCAATTAGGGCAGCGAGACACGGCAATGTTGCACCGCCTGGTCCATGATATCGAAAAAAAAGTCACAAAATAATAATTTTACTTTAGTTATATTTATGGTGATAACTGCTGATTTCAAGAGGGGTTTTCTTGCGGGTTTGGTTGAAAATAAACCTTTCGCCAGCAGCTCATGAACAAGTTTCGTCAGGTGAGTAAATCAAATATTTATTGACTTAGCTCACCATATACTTTAACCAATATAGACATACAGCACAGACAGATTACCCGTCATACTTCGAGTTGCATCTGCGTTGGCGACTTTTGTTCACCCCAGTCACATCGTTTTCTATGCGCCAGGGGCTTCACGCAATTGCCGCCTTCCTGCAAGACGAATTATTTAGGGTAAATAATGACAGAGTACACAACATCCATGAAACGCATCAGCACCACCATTACCACAACCATCACCATTACCACAGGTAACGGTGCGGGCTGACGCGTACAGGAAACACAGAAAAAAGCCCGCACCTGAACAGTGCGGGCTTTTTTTTCGACCAAAGGTAACGAGGTAACAACCATGCGAGTGTTGAAGTTCGGCGGTACATCAGTGGCAAATGCAGAACGTTTTCTGCGGGTTGCCGATATTCTGGAAAGCAATGCCAGGCAGGGGCAGGTAGCGACCGTTCTTTCTGCCCCCGCTAAAATTACCAACCATCTGGTGGCGATGATTGAAAAAACCATCGGAGGTCAGGACGCATTACCCAATATCAGTGATGCCGAACGTATTTTTGCCGAACTTCTGACCGGACTCGCCGACGCCCAGCCGGGCTTTCCGCTGGCGCAGTTGAAAGTGTTTGTTGAGCAGGAATTTGCCCAAATCAAACATGTGCTGCATGGGATCAGCTTGCTAGGACAGTGTCCGGACAGCATTAACGCTGCGCTCATCTGCCGTGGCGAAAAGATGTCGATCGCCATCATGGCGGGGTTACTGGAAGCCCGCGGCCACCACGTTACCGTTATTGACCCGGTCGAAAAACTGCTGGCGGTGGGGCACTACCTCGAATCTACCGTCGATATCGCCGAATCGACTCGCCGCATCGCCGCCGGGCGTATACCCGCCGATCACATGGTGCTGATGGCCGGGTTCACCGCCGGTAATGAGAAGGGTGAACTGGTGGTGCTGGGGCGCAATGGCTCCGATTACTCCGCAGCGGTTCTGGCGGCCTGCTTACGCGCCGACTGTTGCGAGATCTGGACAGATGTCGACGGTGTATATACCTGTGACCCGCGCCAGGTACCTGACGCCAGGTTGCTGAAATCGATGTCTTATCAGGAAGCGATGGAGCTCTCCTATTTCGGCGCAAAAGTGCTTCACCCTCGTACCATTACCCCCATCGCGCAGTTCCAGATCCCTTGCCTCATCAAAAATACCGGTAACCCGCAGGCGGCAGGCACGCTGATCGGCGCCAGCCGCGATGAAGACGATCTGCCAGTGAAGGGGATTTCCAACCTTAATAATATGGCGATGTTCAACGTCTCCGGTCCTGGCATGAAAGGGATGGTGGGGATGGCGGCGCGCGTGTTTGCGGTGATGTCCCGTGCAGGCATTTCCGTGGTACTGATTACCCAGTCATCCTCTGAGTACAGCATCAGCTTCTGCGTGCCGCAGGCCGACTGCGCCCGCGCGCAGCGTGCCTTGCAGGATGAATTCTATCTCGAACTGAAAGAGGGCGTGCTGGAACCGCTGGCGGTCACTGAACGACTGGCGATTATCTCCGTCGTTGGGGATGGCATGCGTACACTGCGGGGTATTTCGGCGAAATTCTTTGCCGCACTGGCGCGCGCGAATATCAATATCGTGGCTATCGCGCAGGGCTCTTCCGAGCGTTCCATTTCGGTCGTGGTCAATAACGACGATGCCACGACGGGCGTACGCGTCACCCATCAGATGCTGTTCAATACCGATCAGGTAATTGAAGTGTTTGTCATTGGCGTTGGCGGGGTAGGCGGCGCGTTACTGGAGCAGCTTAAGCGCCAGCAAACCTGGCTGAAGAAAAAACATATCGATCTGCGCGTGTGCGGCGTGGCGAACTCGAGAGCGCTGTTGACCCATGTGCATGGCCTGAATCTGGAAAACTGGCAGGCTGAACTGGCTGAAGCGAAAGAGCCGTTCAATCTTGGTCGCTTAATCCGTCTGGTGAAGGAATATCACCTGCTGAACCCGGTGATTGTGGATTGTACATCCAGTCAGGCGGTGGCCGATCAATACGCGGACTTCCTGCGTGAAGGATTCCATGTGGTCACGCCGAACAAAAAGGCGAATACCTCGTCAATGGATTACTACCATCAGCTGCGCTTCGCTGCCGCGAAGTCACGGCGCAAATTCCTCTATGACACTAACGTGGGTGCCGGTCTGCCGGTGATCGAAAACCTGCAAAACCTGTTGAATGCGGGCGATGAATTGCTGAAGTTCTCCGGCATCCTGTCCGGTTCGCTGTCATTTATTTTCGGTAAGCTCGACGAGGGTATGAGTCTCTCTGAAGCGACTCGTATCGCGCGTGAAATGGGGTACACCGAACCCGATCCGCGTGACGATCTTTCGGGGATGGACGTGGCGCGTAAGCTGCTGATCCTCGCCCGTGAAACCGGGCGCGAGCTGGAACTGTCAGACATCGTCATTGAACCGGTGCTGCCGAAAGCGTTTGATGATTCAGGCGACGTTGAGGCGTTTATGGCGAATCTGCCGCAGCTTGACGATGCCTTTGCCGCTCGGGTGGCAAAAGCCCGTGATGAGGGCAAAGTATTGCGCTATGTTGGCAACATCGAAGAAGACGGCGTCTGTCGGGTGAAGATTTCTGAAGTGGACGGTAACGATCCGTTGTACAAAGTGAAAAACGGCGAAAACGCGCTGGCGTTCTACAGCCACTACTATCAGCCGCTGCCGCTGGTTCTGCGCGGTTATGGCGCGGGTAACGACGTCACGGCGGCAGGGGTGTTTGCTGACCTGCTGCGTACTCTCTCATGGAAGCTAGGAGTCTAACATGGTTAAAGTTTATGCCCCGGCTTCCAGTGCCAATATGAGCGTTGGATTTGATGTGCTTGGGGCGGCGGTGACGCCCGTTGATGGCTCACTGCTGGGCGACGTGGTGTCGGTTGAGGCGGCGGACAGTTTCAGCCTGAATAATCTGGGCCGCTTTGCCGACAAGCTACCGCCAGAACCGCGAGAAAATATTGTTTACCAGTGCTGGGAGCGTTTTTGTCAGGAACTGGGTAAGCAAATTCCGGTGGCGATGACCCTGGAAAAGAATATGCCGATCGGCTCCGGATTAGGTTCCAGCGCCTGCTCGGTGGTGGCGGCACTGGTCGCGATGAATGAGTACTGTGGCAAGCCGCTCAATGACACGCGTCTGCTGGCAATAATGGGCGAGCTGGAAGGGCGTATCTCCGGCAGCATTCACTACGATAACGTCGCGCCATGTTTTCTCGGTGGTATGCAGTTGATGATTGAAGAAAACGGCATTATCAGCCAGCAGGTGCCAGGCTTTGATGAGTGGCTGTGGGTACTGGCCTATCCTGGCATTAAAGTCTCCACGGCAGAAGCGCGGGCGATCCTGCCTGCGCAGTATCGTCGCCAGGATTGCATTGCCCACGGGCGTCACCTGGCCGGGTTTATTCACGCCTGCTATTCCCGTCAGCCTGGGCTTGCGGCGAAACTGATGAAGGATGTGATTGCCGAACCGTATCGCGAACGTCTGTTGCCTGGTTTTGCTCAGGCGCGTCAGGCCGTCGCGGAAATTGGCGCGCTGGCCAGCGGTATTTCCGGTTCAGGGCCGACGTTGTTTGCGCTCTGCGATAAAACGGAGACCGCGCAGCGTGTGGCGGACTGGCTGGGTAGTCACTACCTGCAAAATCAGGAAGGCTTTGTTCATATTTGCCGGCTGGACACGGCGGGCGCACGAGTACTGGGATAATTGATGAAACTCTACAATCTTAAAGATCACAACGAACAGGTTAGTTTTGCACAGGCCGTCACGCAGGGGCTGGGCAAGAATCAGGGGCTGTTTTTCCCGCACGATCTGCCGGAATTCAACCTGACAGAAGTGGATGAGATGCTGAACCAGGACTTCGTCAGCCGTAGCACAAAGATCCTCTCGGCGTTCATCGGCGATGAAATCCCGCAGGAGATCCTCGAAGAACGTGTGCGCGCAGCCTTTGCTTTCCCGGCGCCGGTTGCTCAGGTGGAAGGGGATGTCGGCTGTCTGGAGCTGTTCCATGGCCCGACGCTGGCGTTTAAAGATTTCGGTGGTCGTTTTATGGCGCAGATGTTAACCCACATCAGCGGCGATAAACCGGTGACCATTCTGACGGCAACCTCTGGTGATACCGGCGCGGCCGTGGCGCATGCGTTTTATGGTCTGCCGAACGTGCGCGTGGTGATCCTCTATCCGAACGGTAAAATCAGTCCGTTGCAGGAAAAACTGTTCTGCACGCTGGGCGGTAACATTGAAACTGTCGCCATCGATGGTGATTTTGATGCCTGCCAGGCGCTGGTCAAACAGGCGTTTGATGATGAAGAACTGAAAGTGGCGCTGGGGTTGAACTCGGCGAACTCCATCAACATCAGCCGCCTGCTGGCACAGATTTGCTACTACTTTGAAGCCGTTGCCCAATTGCCGCAGGAGGCGCGGAATCAGCTGGTGGTTTCTGTTCCAAGCGGTAACTTTGGCGACCTGACGGCGGGCCTGCTGGCGAAATCTCTCGGCCTGCCGGTGAAGCGTTTTATCGCAGCCACCAACGTTAACGACACAGTGCCACGCTTCCTGCAGGACGGGCAGTGGGCGCCAAAAGCGACCCAGGCGACGTTGTCTAACGCGATGGATGTGAGTCAGCCGAACAACTGGCCGCGCGTTGAGGAGTTGTTCCGCCGTAAAATCTGGCGTCTGAATGAGCTGGGTTATGCGGCTGTAGATGATGAAACCACACAGGAAACGATGCGCGAACTGAAAGCGAAGGGCTACACTTCTGAGCCTCATGCCGCCGTGGCCTACCGCGCCCTGCGTGATCAGCTCAATCCGGGCGAGTACGGTCTGTTCCTCGGCACTGCGCACCCGGCGAAGTTTAAAGAGAGCGTGGAAGCGATCCTCAATGAAACGCTGGATCTGCCGAAAGAACTGGCAGAACGTGCGGATCTACCGCTGCTTTCGCAACATCTGCCGGCGGATTTTGCCGCCCTGCGTAAGCTGATGATGACGCGCTAAACCGTCTGCCCGGTGGCGCTATCGCTTACCGGGCCTGTCAGGCGGTGGAGATGAGAAAGCCGGATAAGGCGTAGCCGCTATCCGGCGAAATGCGCATTACTGCTCGTGACGCTTAAACACCAGTTCGCCGTTGCCAGACGCGGCGTCATCAAAGAAGTAACCCTCGCTGTTAAAGCCGGTGAGCTGTTCAGGCTCCGTCAGGCGGTTTTCAATGATGTAGCGGCTCATCAGGCCGCGCGCCTTTTTGGCGTAGAAACTGATGACTTTGAACTTACCGTTTTTCTCGTCGAGGAAGACAGGTTTAATCAGCTCGGCATTCAGTTTCTTCGGTTTCACGGCGCGGAAGTATTCATCCGATGCCAGGTTAATCACCACCTGGTCGCCCTGTGCGGCGAGCGCTTCATTAAGCTTATCCGTGATGATATCGCCCCAGAACTGATACAGATCCTTCCCTTTGGCGTTCTCCAGACGGATACCCATTTCCAGACGATAAGGTTGCATCAGATCCAGCGGGCGCAGCACGCCATATAAACCTGAGAGCATACGCAAATGCTGCTGGGCAAAATCGAAATCGGCTTCACTGAAGTTTTCGGCCTGTAGTCCGGTATAGACATCGCCTTTGAAAGCCAGAATGGCCTGACGCGCGTTTTCTGGCGTGAAGTCCGGCTGCCAGTCATGAAAACGGGTGGCGTTTAGATCGGCGAGTTTGTCGCTGATGTTCATCAGCTTGCCGATTTGCGGGGCTGAAAGTTTACGCGCCACATGAATCAGTTGCTGCGAGTGATCCAGTAATTCAGGTAGCGTATGGCGCGTTGTTGCCAGCGGGCTCTGGTAGTCGAGTGTTTTTGCAGGTGAAATCAGAATCAGCATATCCAGTCCTTGCAGGAAATTTACTGCGACTGTAGCAAAAAACACGACTGAGTTGATCGATAGTTGCGATTAGTCTCGCGGTATGTCATCCCAGGCATCTGGTGCCAGTTGCTGTCCGATGTCCGGGTAACGCAGTGGATCAAAGACCGGGCGAACGCCGAGTTTACGCTGACGCAAGTAGTCGCTGGCCAGGGTACGCACCACCGGAGAGAGCAACAATATTGCCGTCAGGTTAGTGATCGCCATGCAGGCCATGATGATATCCGCCAGTTGCCACAGCAGCGGGAAGCTAAGCAAGGTGCCGACCACGACGGTTGAACAGGAGGTAATGCGTAAAGCCCAGATGAAGCGCTTATTGTCCAGCTTCAGAAAGTACAGATTGTTTTCCGCATAGATGTAGTTAACCACAATAGAGCTGAAGGCAAACAGAATCACAATGACTGCGACGAATGCCGCGCCCCACTCTCCGACCAGTGTATTCATCGCTTTCTGCACCAGTTGGATCCCTTCCATCGGCGCATAGGTGGCGTCGTTACCGGCCAGTAAAACCAACATTGCCGTTGCGCTACAGACGATCAGCGTATCGATAAAAATGCCGATCATCTGCACGATCCCCTGTGCCGCAGGGTGCGGCGGCCAGGATGCTGCTGCGGCAGCAGCGTTAGGCGTTGAGCCCATTCCGGCTTCATTGGAGAACATACTGCGTTGAAAACCGCTGGTGATCGCCTGACTCAGCGTATACCCCGCCACGCCGCCCGCCGCTTCTTGCCAGCCAAATGCGCTTTTGACGATAGAAATGATGATGTCCGGCAGTTGGTCGATGTTGATCAGACAAACCACCAGGCTGGTGACCACCCACATCAACGCCATCACAGGGACAAACCATTGCATCATCCGCGCCACGCCTTTGATCCCGCGGACGATAACCAACAGGGCGGCAATCGCCATGACAATACCGGTGGCAACCGGAGGGAAATCAAACGCGAATTTGAGAGCACGGGATACGGAGTTGGCCTGCACACTGTTGAACACCAGGCCGTAGGCGATCAGCAAAAAGATGGCGAATAACACGCCCATCCAGCGCATGCCTAAACCACGTGCCATATACCAGGCGGGGCCACCGCGAAACTGACCGTGGCGATCGCGTTCTTTGTAGAGTTGTGCGAGGGCACATTCAGCAAATGAGGTCGCCATCCCAATGATGGCGGCGATCCACATCCAGAACACCGCACCTGGTCCACCTGCGGTAATGGCCAGCGCCACACCCGCCAGGTTACCACTACCGATACGGGCGGCAAGGCCGGTGCAGAGTGACTGAAAAGAGGTTAATCCTCCCGGCTGCGGGTTAATGCTGTTTTTCAGACTTCTGCCAACCTGGCGGATATAGCGAAACTGGACGAAGCCTGTGCGCCAGGTAAACCAACACCCTGCTCCGAAGAGCAGGTAGATCATTACCGATCCCCAGAGCACATCATTAATGAACGTGAAAAAATCAGGCATTAACATCCCTCTTGTTGCTGCCGGTACGCTGTAACAACCCTGTGTAAGCGTTACCAATTGTCGAATAGTATATACGCTGCCGGACAATTGATAGCGGCCGAGTAGTATACATGAGGTTGTGTACCGGAATGGCGCGTCACATCAAGCCCGGACCAGAAATTGTCCGCAGATGCCCTCATGGGGATAAGCGCATTGTCTGCGGTTGCGCTGTCACAACGTCGTGTTATCATCAGGGCAGACCGGTTACATCCCCCTAACAAGCTGTTTAAAGAGAAACACTATCATGACGGACAAATTGACCTCCCTTCGTCAGTTCACCACCGTGGTGGCCGACACCGGAGACATCGCGGCAATGAAGCTGTATCAGCCGCAGGATGCCACAACCAACCCTTCTCTCATTCTTAACGCAGCGCAGATCCCGGAATACCGTAAGCTGATTGATGACGCCGTGACGTGGGCTAAGCAGCAGAGCAATGACCGCGCGCAGCAGATTGTTGACGCTACCGACAAACTGGCCGTAAACATCGGTCTGGAGATCCTGAAACTGGTCCCGGGTCGTATCTCCACGGAAGTGGATGCTCGCCTGTCTTATGACACCGATGCCTCTATCGCCAAAGCGAAACGCATCATCAAGCTGTATAACGACGCAGGCATCAGTAACGATCGCATTCTGATCAAACTGGCTTCAACCTGGCAGGGCATCCGCGCTGCTGAGCAGCTGGAAAAAGAAGGCATCAACTGTAACCTGACGCTGCTGTTCTCCTTTGCGCAGGCGCGAGCTTGTGCTGAAGCGGGCGTATTCCTGATCTCTCCGTTCGTGGGCCGTATTCTTGACTGGTATAAATCCAATACCGACAAGAAAGAGTATGCGCCGGCGGAAGATCCGGGCGTGGTTTCCGTAACGGAGATCTACGAATACTACAAACAGCACGGCTATGAGACCGTAGTGATGGGCGCAAGCTTCCGTAACATCGGTGAAATTCTTGAGCTGGCGGGCTGCGATCGCCTGACCATCGCACCGGCGCTGCTGAAAGAGCTGGCGGAAAGCGAAGGGGCTATCGAGCGTAAACTGTCCTTCTCTGGCGAAGTGAAAGCGCGTCCGGAACGCATCACCGAGTCTGAGTTCCTGTGGCAGCACAACCAGGATCCCATGGCGGTAGACAAGCTGGCGGACGGTATCCGTAAGTTTGCTGTTGACCAGGAAAAACTGGAAAAAATGATCGGCGACCTGCTGTAATCATTGATGCGTGACCGGTACGCCGGTCACGCTACCTCCTCTCAACCCTGTCTGTCCTTCCCTTCGCAGTGTATCATTCTGTTTAACGAGACTGTTTAAATGGAATAATCATGAACACCTTACGTATTGGCTTAGTTTCCATTTCTGACCGCGCCTCCAGCGGTGTCTATCAGGATAAAGGTATTCCGGCGCTGGAAGAGTGGCTATCGACGGCGCTGACCACCCCTTTTGAGGTGCAGACACGCTTGATTCCTGACGAGCAGGCCATCATCGAACAAACGCTGTGTGAGCTGGTGGACGAGATGAGTTGCCATCTGGTGCTGACCACCGGCGGCACCGGTCCTGCGCGTCGTGATGTGACGCCGGATGCGACCCTCGCGGTTGCCGATCGCCAGATGCCTGGTTTTGGCGAACAGATGCGGCAGATTAGCCTGCACTTTGTACCGACGGCGATCCTGTCGCGCCAGGTCGGGGTGATTCGCAAGCAGGCGTTAATCCTCAATTTACCGGGCCAGCCGAAATCCATTAAAGAGACTCTGGAAGGCGTGAAGGATGCCGAAGGGAATGTCGTTGTGGCGGGTATCTTCGCAAGTGTACCGTATTGTATACAGCTTCTCGATGGGCCGTATGTGGAAACCGCGCCGAAAATCGTAGCATCTTTTCGCCCGAAAAGCGCAAGACGTGAAATAAACGCCTGAAATTAGCCTTTTCGTAAGATAAGCGGCGGTGAAAGTGGCGTGTTGATTTGTTTACGATATAGTAAGTTTTACTTTACATGTATCATTGATAACAACGCTCCACTGACTTATGGTTCGCTATGTCACAACATACACGCCCCCTCAATCGCCAGGATTACAAAACGCTGACGCTGGCCGCCCTTGGCGGCGCGCTTGAGTTTTATGATTTTATTATCTTCGTCTTTTTCGCTGCAGTGGTAGGGGAGTTGTTTTTCCCCGCTGATATTCCCGAATGGCTACGTCAGGTTCAAACCTTTGGCATCTTCGCTGCCGGATATCTGGCGCGTCCGTTAGGCGGCATCATCATGGCGCACTTTGGCGATCTGGTCGGGCGCAAAAAGATGTTCACCCTGAGCATTTTGTTGATGGCGGTTCCCACGCTGGCGATTGGTCTGCTGCCAACGTACGCCTCTATGGGAATTATTGCGCCGCTATTGTTGCTGCTGATGCGTATTTTGCAGGGGGCGGCGATTGGCGGTGAAGTTCCGGGTGCATGGGTGTTTGTGGCCGAGCACGTTCCCGAACGTCGTATCGGCATTGCCTGCGGAACGCTAACGGCGGGTCTGACGGTGGGGATCCTGCTGGGTTCCGTAGTAGCCACTCAGGTGAATACCCTTTTAACGCAACAGGCCGTGCATGACTATGGCTGGCGAATTCCGTTCTTGTTGGGTGGGATTTTTGGGCTGGTGGCGATGTATTTACGCCGTTGGTTACAGGAAACGCCGATCTTTCTGGAGATGCAGCAGCGTAAGACGCTGGCGCAGGAACTGCCGGTGAAGTCGGTCGTCGTGAAACATCAGAAGGCAGTGGTGATCTCCATGCTTCTGACCTGGCTGCTCTCCGCAGGGATCGTGGTGGTGATTTTAATGTCGCCAGTCTGGCTGCAAAAGCAGTACGGACTAGCCCCAGCCCTGACGTTGCAGGCAAACAGCGTGGCGACCATTATGCTTTGCATGGGTTGCCTGTTGGCGGGCTTTATTGTCGACCGCGTTGGCGCCAGCAAAACCTTTATTGTTGGCAGCCTGTTATTGGCTTGTTCGAGCGGGTTGTTCTACCACCTGGCGGGCACACATCCGCAATATCTGTTCCTGCTTTATGGGCTGGTGGGGCTGTGTGTGGGAGTGGTGGGCGCTGTGCCATACGTGATGGTGCGCGCGTTTCCTGCGGAAGTCCGCTTTACCGGCATTTCATTTTCCTACAATGTTTCTTATGCCATTTTCGGTGGGCTGACGCCGATTGTCGTCACATTGCTGATGAGCGTCTCGCCGATGGCTCCAGGCTGGTATGTGCTGGCGTTGTCGCTGGTGGGATTGGGACTGGGAATTTGGTTGCGACAGGACATGTATTATCGCGATACGGAAATGCAGGCTGAGCTACAACAGCCGTAATAATGATCCCCCCTTAGCGGGGGGATACTGATGAATCAGTGTTTTTCACCAATCGGCAGAATGGTACGGCCAAACTGTTCGTTCAGCACTTCGCCCATCGCCAGGTAAATGGCGCTGGCGCCACACACTAAGCCAACCCAGCCGGCAAAGTGGATCACGGCTTCGTTACCCGCGATGTTACCCACAGCCAACAGAGCGAACAGAACCGTCAGGCTCAGGAACACGAACTGCAACATGCGTGCGCCCGTCAGCGTACCGAAGAACATAAACAGTGTGAATACGCCCCACAGGCCCAGGTAGGCGCCAAGGAACTGGGCATTCGGCGCTTCTGTCAGACCCATTTTCGGCATCAGCAGGATCGCGACCAGCGTAAGCCAGAACGAGCCGTAAGAGGTGAAAGCGGTCAAACCGAAGGTATTCCCTTTTTTGTATTCCAGCAGGCCAGCAAAAATTTGCGCGATACCGCCGTAGAAAATTCCCATCGCGAGAATAATACCGTCAAGAGCGAAGAAACCCGCGTTATGCAGGTTAAGCAGAATGGTGGTCATGCCGAAGCCCATCAGGCCCAGCGGTGCCGGGTTAGCCAACTTAGTGTTGCCCATAAATCCTCAAGATCATCATTAATTGAATGGTGAAATAGTTATCCCCGCTAAAACATGACGCCGTTCGGGGCGCGGCATAATAATCAGGAGAGAAGGGGCTGTCTATGATCTCATCGGGGGAAAAGAGTGAATTTCTGCCGTGATCGCCATCACACATCATCCAGGCGATTTATTTCAACAAAAGCAAAAATTTTTTTCATTCCCCCCTTGATGAAGTGGGTTACGACCCCACTTAGTAGTCAACCGCAGTGGTGAGTCTGAAAAAAAACGAATCAGGGTAGTTGAAACCGCACGTTTCGCCCTTATTACAGACTCACAACCACATGTTGACCGAATTTTTAGTGGAGACGTTTAGATGGGTAAAATTATTGGTATCGACCTGGGTACTACCAACTCTTGTGTAGCGATTATGGACGGCACTACTGCACGTGTGCTGGAGAACGCCGAGGGCGATCGCACCACGCCTTCTATCATTGCTTATACCCAGGATGGTGAAACTCTGGTTGGTCAGCCGGCTAAACGTCAGGCAGTGACAAACCCGCAAAACACCCTGTTTGCGATTAAACGCCTGATTGGCCGCCGCTTCCAGGACGAAGAAGTTCAACGTGATGTTTCCATCATGCCGTACAAAATCATTGGCGCCGACAACGGCGACGCATGGCTGGATGTGAAAGGTCAGAAAATGGCACCGCCGCAGATCTCGGCTGAAGTGTTGAAGAAAATGAAGAAAACGGCTGAAGATTACCTGGGTGAACCGGTAACGGAAGCGGTTATCACTGTACCTGCTTACTTTAACGATGCTCAGCGTCAGGCAACCAAAGACGCCGGTCGTATCGCAGGTCTGGAAGTGAAACGTATCATCAACGAACCGACTGCCGCTGCGCTGGCATACGGTCTGGATAAAGAAGTCGGTAACCGTACTATCGCGGTTTACGACCTCGGTGGTGGTACTTTCGATATCTCTATTATCGAAATCGACGAAGTTGACGGCGAAAAAACCTTCGAAGTTCTGGCAACCAACGGTGATACCCACCTGGGTGGTGAAGACTTCGACAGCCGTATGATCAACTATCTGGTTGAAGAATTTAAGAAAGATCAGGGCATTGACCTGCGTAACGATCCGCTGGCCATGCAGCGCCTGAAAGAAGCGGCAGAAAAAGCGAAAATTGAGCTTTCTTCTGCGCAGCAGACCGACGTGAACCTGCCGTACATCACTGCAGATGCCACCGGTCCGAAACACATGAATATCAAAGTGACTCGCGCGAAACTGGAAAGCCTGGTCGAAGATCTGGTGAACCGTTCCATCGAGCCGCTGAAAGTCGCTCTGCAGGACGCTGGCCTGTCCGTATCTGATATCAACGACGTTATCCTCGTGGGTGGTCAGACGCGTATGCCAATGGTGCAGAAGAAAGTGGCTGAGTTCTTTGGTAAAGAACCGCGTAAAGACGTGAACCCGGACGAAGCCGTGGCGATCGGTGCTGCCGTTCAGGGTGGTGTATTGACCGGTGATGTGAAAGACGTACTGCTGCTGGACGTTACCCCGCTGTCTCTGGGTATCGAAACCATGGGTGGTGTGATGACGGCGCTAATCTCCAAAAACACCACTATCCCGACCAAGCACAGCCAGGTGTTCTCTACTGCGGAAGACAACCAGTCTGCGGTAACCATCCATGTGCTGCAGGGTGAACGTAAACGTGCGTCTGATAACAAATCTCTGGGTCAGTTCAACCTGGATGGGATCAACCCGGCACCGCGCGGCATGCCGCAGATCGAAGTGACCTTCGATATCGATGCTGACGGTATCCTGCACGTTTCCGCGAAAGACAAAAACAGCGGTAAAGAGCAGAAGATCACCATCAAGGCGTCTTCTGGCCTGAATGAAGAAGAAATTCAGAAAATGGTTCGCGAAGCGGAAGCGAACGCCGAGTCTGACCGTAAGTTCGAAGAGCTGGTTCAGACCCGCAACCAGGGTGACCATCTGTTGCACAGCACTCGCAAGCAGGTTGAGGAAGCCGGCGAACAACTGCCAGCTGACGACAAAACCGCTATCGAGTCTGCACTGAGCGCACTGGAAACGGCGCTGAAAGGTGAAGACAAAGCGGCTATCGAAGCGAAGATGCAGGAGCTGGCGCAGGTTTCCCAGAAACTGATGGAAATCGCTCAACAGCAGCACGCACAGCAGCAGGCAGGTTCCGCTGACGCTTCCACAAACAACGCGAAAGATGATGATGTTGTCGACGCTGAGTTTGAAGAAGTGAAAGACAAAAAATAATCGCCCTTTGAACGGGTAATTACTGGCACGGGCGAAGAGGTTTCCTCTCCGCCCGTGCACGCATGTTAAGGGCAGATAAAAAGAGATGGCTAAGCAAGACTATTACGAGATTTTAGGCGTTTCCAAATCAGCGGAAGAGCGTGAAATCAAAAAGGCCTACAAGCGCCTGGCCATGAAATTTCACCCAGACCGTAATCAGGGTGATAAAGAGGCCGAAGCCAAGTTTAAAGAGATCAAAGAAGCGTATGAAGTCCTGACCGACTCGCAAAAACGCGCCGCTTACGACCAGTACGGACATGCTGCGTTTGAGCAAGGCGGTATGGGTGGCGGCGGTGGTTTTGGCGGCGGCGCTGACTTCAGCGATATCTTTGGTGACGTTTTTGGCGATATCTTTGGCGGTGGTCGGGGTCGTCAACGTGCTGCGCGTGGGGCCGATTTACGTTACAACATGGATCTCACCCTGGAAGAAGCCGTACGTGGCGTGACCAAAGAGATCCGCATTCCGACGCTGGAAGAGTGTGATGTTTGCCACGGCAGTGGCGCGAAAGCGGGGACTCAGCCGCAGACCTGTCCGACCTGTCATGGTTCCGGTCAGGTGCAGATGCGCCAGGGGTTCTTCGCGGTTCAGCAAACCTGTCCGCACTGTCAGGGACGCGGTACGCTGATCAAAGATCCGTGCAACAAGTGCCACGGCCATGGTCGCGTCGAGAAGAGCAAAACGCTGTCGGTTAAAATCCCGGCTGGCGTGGATACCGGCGACCGCATTCGTCTTTCAGGCGAAGGTGAAGCTGGCGAGCACGGCGCACCGGCAGGGGACCTGTACGTTCAGGTTCAGGTGAAACAGCACCCGATCTTCGAACGTGAAGGTAACAACCTGTACTGTGAAGTGCCAATTAACTTTGCGATGGCTGCACTTGGCGGTGAGATTGAAGTTCCGACGCTGGATGGCCGCGTGAAGCTGAAAGTGCCCAGCGAAACGCAGACCGGAAAACTGTTCCGCATGCGTGGCAAAGGCGTGAAGTCAGTCCGTGGTGGCGCGCAGGGCGATTTGTTGTGCCGCGTCGTGGTCGAAACACCGGTCGGTCTGAACGAGAAGCAGAAACAACTGCTGAAAGACCTGCAGGAAAGCTTTGGCGGCCCAACCGGCGAAAATAACAGCCCGCGCTCCAAGAGTTTCTTTGACGGTGTGAAAAAGTTCTTTGACGATTTGACCCGCTAATCACTGGCTAACGACGTTCTCATTGAGTAAAAACCGGTATTCCCTGTGAGGGGATACCGGTTTTTTATTATCTGGACCCCACTGTTTGTTTATAAAAATGAATGTGATTTTTATAACAAGCTGAATAAACAGGTATACGGCACCAGAATAAAATAATAGATGAGTCTTTATTAAAAGTGATGGACTTAGTATCTCTAAAACAACATTTTTTGACACCTTGTTTTTGGCAGGCTTTAACATCTTCTGATGTGAGATTTACATCACTCTTCTTCGATTCTGTTCAGTTAGTATTTGTCGCCGTAGTAAAGGGGTTTTACTGCGGAATAAAATATAGCTATGAGGAATAGATTAAATGCCTCGGATAAAAAACGTATTATTAACCAGTCTGGTGCTGGCTGCGCCTTCTCTTTTTAGCCACTGCGCGCAGGCGCTGGAATATAAAAATGCGTTCGGTTCAATTAATGCGGGTTATGCTGACTGGAATAGCGGGTTTGTCAATGTTCATCGTGGCGAAGTCTGGAAAGCGACAGCAGATTTCGGTATCAATTTTAAAGAGGCTGAGTTTTATTCATTTTATGAAAGCAATGTCTTAAATCACTCTGTTGCCGGGCGTAACCATACGGTATCAGCCATGACCCATGTCCGCCTGTTTGATTCCAACTATACCTTCTTCGGCAAACTTTATGGTCAGTGGGAAAACACCTGGGGCGATGACCTTGATATGTTTTATGGCCTGGGCTATCTCGGCTGGACAGGTAATTGGGGGTTCTTTAAACCGTATATTGGATTACATAATCAATCTGGCGATTATGTTTCGCAGAAATACGGGCAAACCAGTGGCTGGAACGGTTATGTGCTGGGATGGACTGCGGCCTATAATTTTACGCTTCTTGAGGAGAAATTCGTTCTCTCAAACTGGAATGAAATTGAATTCGATCGCAATAACGCTTACGCGGAACAGCAATATGGTGACTATGGCATTAATGGCGGTCTGACGCTGGCATGGAAATTCTATCCCTGCTGGAAGGCGACGGTCACCTGGCGTTATTTCGAAAATAAATTAGGTTACGACGGTTTCGGTGACCAGATGATTTATATGGTCGGATATGAATTTTAATAAAAGGCAAAGGAGTTGAAATGAAAAGAACAATCGTTGCCAGTATGATTGGTCTGGCGTTATGTGCCGGAAGCACATTGCAAACCGTGCAGGCGGCGTTGGATAAACGGCCTAATCTGGTCATTATTATGGCTGATGATCTGGGCTATGGTGATTTGGCCACTTATGGACATCAAATCGTAAAAACTCCTAATATCGACAAACTGGCGCAGGACGGGGTGAAATTCACCGACTACTATGCGCCCGCTCCGTTGTGTTCTCCTTCTCGGGCCGGGTTATTAACCGGACGAATGCCATTTCGCACCGGGATCCGCTCCTGGATCCCGGAAGGAAAAAATGTCGCACTGGGCCGTAACGAACTGACGATTGCCAACCTGTTAAAGCAGCAGGGTTATGACACGGCGATGATGGGGAAATTACACCTCAATGCGGGAGGTGAGCGTACCGATCAGCCGCAGGCAAAAGATATGGGCTTTGACTACAGTCTGGTGAATGCGGCGGGGTTCGTGACAGATTCCACGTTAGATAATGCAAAAGAACGACCGCGTAACGGCATGGTGTATCCGACCGGATTTTTGCGTAATGGCAAACCCATTGGTCGAGCGGAAACTTACAGCGGTGAACTGGTCAGTTCAGAAGCGGTTAACTGGCTGGATAACAAAAAAGATGATAATCCGTTTTTCTTGTATGTCGCCTTTACGGAGGTCCACAGCCCGTTGGCTTCTCCGAAAAAATACCTCGATATGTATTCGCAGTATATGAGCGCTTATCAGAAACAGCATCCGGAGGAGTTCTACGGTGACTGGGCGGATAAACCCTGGCGCGGCACGGGAGAATATTACGCGAACATCAGTTACCTGGATGCCCAGGTCGGTAAAGTGCTGGATAAGATAAAAGCAATGGGTGAAGAAGAGAACACCATTGTGATTTTTACCAGCGATAACGGCCCGGTGACGCGTGAGGCGCGTAAAATATATGAACTGAATCTCGCGGGTGAGACGGATGGGTTACGTGGCCGTAAAGATAACCTGTGGGAAGGTGGGATTCGTGTTCCGGCAATCATTAAGTATGGCAATCATCTTCCACAGGGAATGGTCACGGATACACCGGCTTACGGTCTTGACTGGCTGCCGACGCTGGCAAGCATGATGAATTTTAAACTGCCAACCGATCGTACTTATGACGGGCAATCCCTGGCTCCCGTACTGGCGCATAAAACCTTAAAACGCGAAAAACCGATGATCTTTGGTATTGATATGCCGTTACAGGATGATCCGACCGATGAATGGGCGATTCGGGATGGCGACTGGAAAATGATCATCGATCGTGAAAATAAACCCAAGTATCTCTATAACCTGAAAAAGGATCGTTCCGAGACGCTTAATCAGTTGGGTAAACAGCCTGAAATCGAAAAAAGAATGTATGGCGAATTCCTGAAATATAAACAGAACATTGATAATGATTCTTTAATGAAGGCTCGCGGTGATAAACCGACACCGGTTACCTGGAGTTAATGGACGAATAATAAGAACAGTAAGTATGCCACATAGGGCGCTGCCCGCCTGATTCAGTACATCGTGCTGAATCAGGTCCTTTTATTAATGGGTCTGGTGATGCAAAGAAAAAGCTGTCAGGTCATGGTGAAACCAACAGGATCGGTCTGCAATCTGGACTGTAAATACTGTTTTTATCTGGAGAAAGAGAAGCTCTATCCCGATAGAAAAAGTCATTACAGAATGTCAGATGAGATGCTTGAATTATTCGTCAAACAGCATATCGCCGCACAGGATGTGGATGACGTTATTTTTGCGTGGCAGGGAGGAGAGCCTACGCTGATGGGGATTGCGTTTTATCGGCGGGCCGTTGAACTCCAGCAGCGTTATGCGGCCGGAAAAACAATCATTAATACCTTTCAGACGAACGGCATTTTGATCGACGATGCATGGGCGCGTTTTTTCAGGCAACAGGATTTTCTGGTCGGCATCTCTATTGATGGTGATGCTGCATTGCATGATGAATGGCGGGTGACGCGTGCCGACAAATCGACGCATGCTAACGTTGTCCGGGCGCTTCAATGTCTGGTGCGCCATGATGTTGAATTTAATACGCTCACGGTGGTGAACGGCACGAATATGCACCATCCACTCCTGGTCTATCAGTTTCTGAAAAGTATCGGGAGTCGCTATATGCAGTTTATTCCACTGGTCGAACGAAGGTCTGCCAGTAATAATTCGATGCTGGCGACGCCTGCGGATAAGCAAGCCGCAGTGATGCCATGGTCTGTTGAATCCCTGGTATTTGGCCAGTTTCTTAATGCCATTTTTGATGTCTGGCTCCGTCAGGATATTGGCGATATCGGTATACAGTTATTTGAGCAGACGCTGGCGGCCTGGTGTGGGTTGCCGCCGCAGGTATGCGTATTTTCTCCAACGTGTGGCAGTGCTTTTGCAATGGAAATGAACGGTGATGTCTATAACTGCGATCACTTTGTTTATCCGCAGTACGCGTTGGGAAATATTAAGAACACGACACTGCGTGCGATGAATAACAGTGAGCAAAATATGCGGTTTGGCGATGAGAAGCGTCGAACCATGGCGCAGGAGTGCCATTCCTGTCCGTGGCAGTTTGCCTGTCACGGCGGCTGTCCTAAGCACCGCTTTTTGCCGACCGACTTCGGCTCTTTTGCACAAAACTACCTGTGCGCGGGCTACCAGGCCTTTTTTGCCCACACCGCACCCGCAATGAAATCAATGAAAGCGCTCTATGAAAAAGGTATTTCACCTTCAGAGATAAAATCGTTATTCGCTTGAAGGCGATATTCGCAGGGAGTGAATATGTTTTCACGTATTAATGTCGATGCATGCAAAACGTCAGGCTGTAAAAACCTCGGCGTGTTGAATAGCCCTGACTATTCGGTGCAGGGGAAATATGTCCTGTGTCGTGCGTGTGGATTTTTGTTCCCTCTGATTTCTGAACGTTCACTGAACCTTTTTCGCCAATCGGCTAATCAGCTATGGTCAGGTCTGATTAAAGTTTGCCCGGGCTGTGGAGGGGCCACATTAAAGAAATATGGCTTTTCCGCACAGGGAGCGCCGCGGCTCTATTGTCTCCAGTGCCATAAAACTTTTATTTCTCCCGTTGGGGATAAAACCGATCCTCGCCAGGAAGCGCTCGCCAGGCTTATTCAAGAAGGACACTCGCTGGCAGATATTCGTACCTCGTTAACGCTCGATAGCACGGGCCTGAACCGGCTATTACAAAAATTATCCCGCCAGTCGAATCAGGTGGAACGTGCGTATATTTTCCAAAAATTGGATTTAATCATGAGTACCCGTGCTTTTCGGGTAAAGTTTAACGGCGGCGACGGCTGTTTGTATGTTCTGGTTACGGCAGAGGAGAACAGTGGCAGGGTGATTGCCGTCACCACGAATTATTCAACGCTGCCTGTAGAAGACGAATACCGGTACACATCTTATTATGAAGAGCGCCTCGCACCCGGCACATTAACGCATCTCGTCCAGCGTAAAGAGCTGATCATCATGCGCCGCAATATCTTATTCGATGTGGACTATGGCCCCGCGTCGCTGCATAAAAACGATCTAGGGATGTTGGTCAAACCGGTTCTGCCTGCTTACCGACATTTTGAGTTAGTGAAAGCGTTGACGGATGAACGTTCCCTCAACGTTCAACATTACATAGAACAGGAATGTTTTATCTTTGGTGGATGCCTGATGGCGAATTTGCAGCATGTTCAGCAAGGCCGTTGCCATATTTCCTTTGTGAGAGAAAGAGGGTGTTCACCGCGGCAAAACGATATTCCGTACCGAATGTTTCAGAGTGGCGGTATTCGTAACAATG
Organism: Citrobacter sp. CFNIH10; assembly: GCF_002934585.1. Classification (NCBI taxonomy): domain Bacteria; kingdom Pseudomonadati; phylum Pseudomonadota; class Gammaproteobacteria; order Enterobacterales; family Enterobacteriaceae; genus Citrobacter; species Citrobacter sp. CFNIH10. Next base: position 327,061 of record NZ_CP026216.1, on the reverse strand, counting down.
TCTGGCGCACCTTTTCTACCCGGGATTATGCACTGGCGATATGTAATCTCACCGGTACTAAAAAAACGAGCATGTTGCGCTATGCCACGCTTGCTGGCGCAACGGCGTTCATTCAATACATCAATAATCATCCGTTTCTACCGCAGCTTAATCGTATGTCCCCAGCCAATGTCACCGCCACGCTGGACTACCTCCGCTACACCTTCAATCGTCTGTGCAACGAACAGTACGATCGCTGATTCCGTCATACTTCATGACACAATTCACTCGAAAAAACCGATCGTTTAACCATATATAATCTAATTTTAACGATGAGTTGTGAGGAGTATGATAGTAATTACGAAGTATTCACCTTATAGAGAGAATAAAAAGTGAAACATCTGCATCGTTTCTTCAGCAGTGATGCCTCTGGGGGCATCATTCTTATCATCGCCGCCGCACTGGCCATGCTGATGGCCAACATGGGTGTAACCAGTGGATGGTACCACGCCTTTCTCGAGACGCCTGTCCAACTGCGCGTTGGTGCGCTTGAGATCAATAAAAACATGCTGTTATGGATCAATGACGCCCTGATGGCGGTGTTTTTCCTGTTGATTGGCCTTGAGGTTAAGCGTGAGCTGATGCAGGGCTCACTGGCGAGTCTGCGTCAGGCGGCTTTCCCGGTGATTGCTGCCATCGGCGGAATGATTGTCCCGGCGCTGCTGTACCTGGCCTTTAACTATGCCGATCCGATCACTCGCGAAGGCTGGGCGATCCCGGCCGCCACGGATATTGCGTTTGCGCTGGGCGTTCTGGCGCTGCTCGGCAGTCGGGTGCCGTTGGCGCTGAAAATTTTCCTGATGGCGCTGGCGATCATCGACGATCTCGGCGCGATAGTCATTATTGCTCTGTTTTATACCAACGATCTGTCGATGGTTTCGCTGGGCGTTGCGGCGTTTGCCATAGCATTGCTGGCGATTCTGAATCTGTGCGGCGTCCGGCGCACGGGGGTGTACATCCTCATTGGCGCAATACTGTGGACCGCGGTGCTGAAATCCGGCGTCCATGCGACGCTGGCAGGGGTGATCGTCGGCTTTTTCATTCCATTGAAAGAGAAACACGGGCGTTCCCCGGCAAAGCGTCTGGAACATGTTCTGCATCCGTGGGTGGCGTATCTGATCCTGCCGCTGTTTGCTTTTGCCAATGCGGGCGTTTCATTGCAGGGCGTGACGATGGACGGACTGACGTCCATTCTGCCGCTCGGCATTATTGCGGGCCTGCTGGTAGGTAAGCCGCTGGGGATCAGCCTGTTCTGTTGGTTGGCGCTGCGTCTGAAGCTGGCGCAACTGCCGGAAGGAACCTCATTCCCGCAAATCATGGCGGTCGGCATCCTGTGCGGCATTGGTTTTACGATGTCGATCTTTATCGCCAGCCTGGCCTTTGGCAGCGTGGATCCGGAGCTGATTAACTGGGCGAAGCTGGGGATCCTGATTGGCTCCTTGCTGTCGGCGGTGATTGGCTACAGCTTGCTGCGCGCACGTTTACGCCCGTCAGTCTGATTGGGCGAGTTAGCAGGGGAGCCTCGTTCGGCTCCCTCTTTGTGATATTTATCAGAGAGAGTGTATGTCCCACATTAATTACAACCATCTCTATTACTTTTGGCACGTCTATAAGGAGGGGTCCGTGGTCGGTGCGGCGGAAGCGCTTTATTTAACGCCGCAAACTATCACCGGACAGATTAAAGCGCTTGAGGAACGCCTGCAGGGCAAACTCTTCAAGCGTAAGGGGCGCGGTCTGGAGCCCAGCGAGCTCGGCGAGCTGGTTTTTCGCTATGCGGATAAAATGTTTACTCTCAGCCAGGAGATGCTGGATATCGTGAACTACCGCAAAGAGTCCAATCTGTTATTTGATGTGGGGGTGGCGGATGCGCTGTCGAAGCGATTGGTCAGCAACGTACTGGATGCCGCCGTCGTTGAAGGGGAACAGATCCACCTGCGCTGTTTTGAATCAACCCACGAAATGCTGCTGGAACAGCTCAGCCAGCATAAGCTGGATATGATTATCTCGGATTGCCCGATTGACTCGACGCAACAGGAAGGGCTGTTTTCGGTGAAGATTGGTGAGTGTAGCGTGAGCTTCTGGTGTACCCAGCCGTTACCGGAAAAATCCTTCCCGGCCTGTCTGGAAGAGCGACGTTTGCTGATCCCCGGCCGGCGTTCGATGTTAGGACGCAAGTTGCTGAACTGGATTAATTCCCAGGGGCTGAAGGTCGAGATTCTGGGAGAGTTCGATGACGCCGCATTGATGAAAGCCTTTGGCGCAACGCACAACGCGATTTTCGTGGCCCCGACGCTCTATGCGCATGACTTTTACGCAGACGATTCGGTGGTCGAAATTGGTCGCGTGGAGAATGTGATGGAGGAATACCATGCCATCTTTGCTGAGAGGATGATTCAGCATCCGGCGGTACAGCGTATCTGTAATACGAACTATTCGGCGTTATTTACGCCCCAGAACAAATAGTCCAGACATAAAAAAACCCGCTTGCGCGGGTTTTTTCACAAAGCAACAATCAACAGGCGATTAAGCCAGTTTGTTGATCTGTGCAGTCAGGTTAGCTTTATGACGTGCAGCTTTGTTTTTGTGGATCAGACCTTTAGCAGCCTGACGGTCCACGATTGGTTGCATTTCGTTAAATGCTTTCAGTGCAGTAGCTTTGTCGTCAGCTTCGATAGCTGCGTATACTTTCTTGATGAAAGTACGCATCATAGAGCGACGGCTTGCGTTGTGCTTACGAGCCTTTTCAGACTGAACGGCGCGCTTCTTAGCTGATTTGATATTAGCCAAGGTCCAACTCCCAAATGTGTTCTATATGGACAATTCAAAGGCCGAGGAATATGCCCTTTTAGCCTTCTTTTGTCAATGGATTTGTGCAAATAAGCGCCGTTAATCTAGCGGCACTCGTTACGTAGTGATGGCGCAGGATTCTACCAGCTTGCGGTCTGTGAATACAGCTTTTCAGCGATAAAAATTGAATTGCTTTGTCAGTTTGTGGTCGGTATTTGCCTCAGGGTAATGAAATCCATCTGCTTTCTGTTTCGCCACATCAATCGCCGGTTAACCTTGACCGCCGTACAAGGTATACTTTGGCGATTTTCACTGTTTTGAGCCAGACATGAAGCTGATACGCGGCATACATAATCTCAGTCAGGCCCCACACGGGTGTGTGCTGACTATTGGTAATTTCGACGGCGTGCATCGTGGTCATCGTGCGCTGCTGCAAGGTTTGCAGGAAGAAGGGCGCAGGCGTGGCTTACCGGTGATGGTGATGATTTTTGAGCCGCAGCCGCTCGAACTGTTTGCGACAGACAAAGCCCCTGCGCGGCTGACCCGCCTGCGTGAAAAATTGCGTTATCTCGCGCAATGCGGCGTCGATTACGTGCTGTGCGTGCGCTTTGACCGCCGTTTCGCCGCCCTGACGGCACAGACCTTTATCAGCGAACTGCTGGTGAATCGTCTTGGGGTGCAATTTCTCGCGGTGGGGGATGATTTCCGCTTTGGCGCTGGTCGCGAAGGCGATTTCTTGTTATTACAGAAGGCGGGTGTGGAATATGGTTTCGATATTACCAGCACCCAAACCTTCTGCGAAGGCGGCGTGCGTATCAGCAGTACCGCCGTGCGTCAGGCGCTGGCACAGGACAACCTGGCCCTCGCCGAAAGCCTGTTGGGCCATCCGTTTACCATTTCAGGCCGTGTTGTACACGGTGATGAACTCGGGCGCACCATTGGTTTCCCGACGGCAAACTTACCGCTGCGTCGTCAGGTTTCCCCGGTAAAAGGGGTCTATGCGGTAGAAGTGATGGGGCTTGGCGAGAAGCCATTGCCCGGCGTGGCGAACATCGGGACCCGTCCGACGGTTTCGGGCGTGCGCCAGCAACTGGAAGTGCATCTGCTGGATGTTGCAATGGACCTCTATGGTCGCCATATAGATGTAGTGCTGCGTAAAAAAATACGCAATGAACAGCGATTTGCTTCGCTGGTTGAACTCAAAGCGCAGATTGCGCGAGATGAATTAACTGCCCGTGATTTTTTTGGGCTATCAAAACCGGCTTAAAGGCCTGGGTAATCAATACGGAACCGAGAATCTGATGAGTGACTATAAATCAACCCTGAATTTGCCGGAAACAGGGTTCCCGATGCGCGGCGATCTCGCCAAGCGTGAACCGGGAATGCTGGCGCGTTGGACTGATGATGACCTGTACGGCATCATTCGTGCGGCCAAAAAAGGCAAAAAAACCTTCATTCTGCATGATGGCCCTCCTTATGCGAATGGCAGCATTCATATTGGTCACTCGGTTAACAAGATTCTGAAAGACATTATCGTGAAGTCCAAAGGACTCGCGGGATATGACTCGCCTTACGTTCCGGGTTGGGACTGTCACGGTCTGCCGATCGAACTGAAAGTGGAGCAGGAATTCGGCAAGCCGGGCGAAAAATTCACCGCGGCGGAGTTCCGTGCGAAGTGCCGTGAGTACGCTGCAACTCAGGTTGATGGGCAACGTAAAGACTTTATCCGTCTGGGCGTGCTCGGCGACTGGTCGCATCCGTATCTGACGATGGACTTCAAAACGGAAGCCAACATCATCCGCGCGCTGGGCAAAATCATCGGTAATGGTCATCTGCATAAAGGCGCGAAACCGGTGCACTGGTGCGTAGACTGCCGTTCTGCGCTGGCAGAAGCGGAAGTGGAATACTACGACAAAACCTCTCCGTCGATCGACGTGGCCTTTGTTGCTGCGGATCAGGACGCGGTGAAGGCAAAATTTGGCGTGGCGAATGTCAACGGGCCAATCTCGTTGGTCATCTGGACCACCACACCGTGGACGCTGCCGGCAAACCGCGCGATTTCCGTGGCGCCGGACTTTGACTACGCGCTGGTACAAATCGACGGTCAGGCGGTGATCCTGGCAAAAGATCTGGTTGAAAGCGTGATGCAGCGCATTGGCGCGACAGACTATACCGTTCTCGCCACCGTAAAAGGGGCGGAGCTTGAACTGCTGCGCTTTACCCATCCGTTTATGGGCTTCGACGTTCCGGCGATCCTCGGCGATCACGTGACGCTGGATGCCGGTACTGGCGCGGTACATACCGCGCCAGGCCATGGTCCGGATGACTATGTCATCGGCCAGAAATACGGTCTGGAAGTTGCTAACCCGGTAGGTCCGGACGGCGCTTATCTGCCGGGTACTTATCCGACACTGGACGGTGTGAACGTCTTTAAAGCGAACGATATTGTGGTTGCGCTGCTGACCGAAAAAGGCGCGCTGCTGCACGTTGAGAAAATGCAGCACAGCTATCCGTGCTGCTGGCGTCACAAATCACCTATCATCTTCCGTGCAACCCCGCAGTGGTTCATCAGCATGGATCAGAAAGGTCTGCGCGAGCAGTCTCTGAAAGAGATCAAAGGCGTGCAGTGGATCCCGGACTGGGGTCAGGCGCGTATCGAATCGATGGTAGCGAACCGTCCTGACTGGTGTATTTCTCGTCAGCGTACCTGGGGCGTGCCGATGTCTCTGTTCGTTCACAAGGACACTGAAGAGCTGCACCCGCGCGCCATCGAACTGATGGAAGAAGTGGCAAAACGCGTTGAAGTTGACGGTATTCAGGCCTGGTGGGATCTCGACCCGAAAGACATTCTGGGTGACGAAGCCGATCAGTACGTGAAAGTGCCGGATACCCTGGACGTCTGGTTTGACTCTGGTTCAACGCACTCCTCCGTCGTGGATGTCCGCCCGGAGTTCGCCGGTCATGCTGCGGATATGTATCTGGAAGGCTCCGACCAGCATCGTGGCTGGTTCATGTCGTCTCTGATGATCTCTACCGCGATGAAAGGCAAAGCGCCGTATCGCCAGGTACTGACGCACGGTTTTACCGTCGATGGTCAGGGCCGCAAGATGTCCAAGTCTATCGGTAACACCGTTTCGCCGCAGGATGTGATGAACAAACTGGGCGCTGACATTCTGCGTCTGTGGGTGGCATCAACCGACTACACTGGTGAAATGGCGGTATCGGATGAGATCCTCAAACGTGCTGCCGACAGCTATCGCCGTATCCGTAACACCGCGCGCTTCCTGCTGGCGAACCTGAACGGGTTTGATCCGGCTAAAGACATGGTGAAACCGGAAGAGATGGTGGTACTGGACAGATGGGCGGTGGGCTGCGCGAAAGCGGCGCAGGAAGATATTCTGAAAGCGTACGAAGCCTACGATTTCCACGAAGTGGTACAGCGCCTGATGCGTTTCTGCTCCGTCGAAATGGGGTCGTTCTATCTCGACATCATCAAAGACCGTCAGTACACCGCGAAAGCGGAAAGCCGGGCGCGTCGCAGCTGTCAGACCGCGCTGTACCATATCGCGGAAGCGCTGGTACGCTGGATGGCGCCGATCATGTCCTTCACCGCAGATGAAATCTGGGGCTACCTGCCGGGTTCTCGTGAGCAGTATGTCTTCACCGGTGAGTGGTACGAAGGCTTGTTTGGTCTGGCGGACAGCGAAGCGATGAACGATAGCTTCTGGGACGAGCTGCTGAAAGTGCGTGGCGAAGTGAACAAAGTGATCGAACAGGCGCGTGCGGATAAGAAAGTGGGCGGTTCTCTGGAAGCGGCAGTCACCCTGTACGCCGAACCTGAACTGGCTGCGAAGCTGACCGCACTGGGCGATGAATTACGATTTGTCCTGTTGACCTCCGGGGCGAAAGTCGCTGACTATGCCGGGGCTCCTGCAGATGCGCAGCAGAGCGAACTGCTCAAAGGGCTGAAAATCGCCCTGAGTAAAGCCGAAGGTGATAAGTGCCCGCGTTGCTGGCATTACACGACGGATGTCGGCAAGGTAGCGGAACACGCAGAAATTTGCGGACGCTGTGTCAGCAACATCGCCGGTGATGGCGAAAAACGTAAGTTTGCCTGATGAGTAAGCCTCTTTGTTCAACAGGGCTACGCTGGCTGTGGCTGGTGGTAGTCGTGCTGATTATCGATTTGGGCAGCAAGTACCTGATCCTCCAGAATTTTGCTCTGGGGGATACGGTGCCGCTGTTCCCGTCGCTTAATCTGCATTATGCGCGTAACTATGGTGCGGCATTTAGCTTCCTCGCCGATAGCGGCGGCTGGCAGCGCTGGTTCTTTGCCGGTATCGCGATCGGTATCTGTGTCATTCTGGCGGTGATGATGTATCGCTCCAGCGCGACGCAAAAGCTGAATAATATCGCGTATGCGCTAATCATTGGCGGCGCGCTGGGGAACCTGTTCGACCGCCTGTGGCATGGTTTCGTGGTCGATATGATCGATTTCTACGTCGGGGACTGGCATTTTGCTACGTTTAACCTCGCCGATAGTGCGATCTGTATCGGCGCCGCAATGATTGTCCTGGAAGGATTCCTGCCGAAAAAGCAGGCGTAATACAGTGCCGGATGGTGGCGTAATCGCCTTATCCGGCCTATAAAATAGCGCGATCCTTGTAGGCCCGATAAGTGCAAGTGCCATCGGGCTAACTGGTGAGTCACAACAAGTGAGCAACCTGCATGTCTAAATCAGTACAGAGTAACAGTGCGGTGCTGGTGCACTTCACCTTAAAACTCGATGATGGCTCCACCGCAGAGTCAACCCGTAATAACGGCAAGCCCGCGCTTTTTCGCCTGGGGGATGGCTCTCTGTCTGAAGGACTGGAGCAACATCTTCTCGGACTGAAAGACGGCGATAAAACCACTTTTTCCCTGGAGCCGGATGCCGCGTTTGGCATCACGACGCCTGACCTGATTCAGTATTTCTCGCGCCGCGAATTTATGGACGCCGGCGAACCTGAAATCGGGGCTATTATGCTCTTTACCGCAATGGACGGCAGTGAGATGCCTGGTGTGATCCGCGAAATCAACGGTGACTCCATCACCGTCGATTTTAACCATCCGCTGGCCGGGCATACCGTTCATTTTGATATTGAAGTGCTGGAAGTCGATCCGGCACTGGAGGCGTAACATGCAGATCCTGTTGGCCAACCCGCGCGGTTTTTGCGCTGGTGTAGACCGCGCTATCAGCATTGTTGAAAACGCGCTGGCCATCTACGGCGCGCCGATTTACGTTCGTCATGAAGTGGTACATAACCGCTACGTGGTCGACAGCCTGCGCGAACGCGGGGCGATTTTCATCGAGCAGATCAGCGAAGTGCCAGACGGCGCGATCCTGATCTTCTCCGCGCACGGCGTCTCTCAGGCGGTGCGCAACGAAGCGAAAGGCCGTGACCTCACTGTCTTTGATGCGACCTGTCCGCTGGTAACCAAAGTGCATATGGAAGTGGCGCGCGCCAGTCGTCGTGGCGAAGAGTCGATCCTGATTGGTCACGCCGGACACCCTGAAGTGGAAGGCACAATGGGGCAGTACAGCAACCCGGCAGGGGGCATGTACCTGGTGGAATCGCCGGAAGATGTTTTTTCGCTCAAGGTGAAAAACGAAGGCAAGCTCTCCTTTATGACCCAGACCACGCTCTCCGTGGACGATACCTCAGACGTGATTGACGCACTGCGTCAGCGCTTCCCGAAAATCGTCGGACCGCGTAAAGATGACATTTGCTACGCCACTACCAACCGTCAGGAAGCGGTGCGCGCGCTGGCGGAGCAGGCGGATGTTGTGCTGGTGGTGGGCTCAAAAAACTCATCGAACTCCAACCGTCTGGCTGAACTGGCGCAGCGGATGGGGAAAGCGGCATTTCTGATTGACGATGCGACCGATATCCAGGAAGCCTGGGTGAAAGAGGCGAAATGCGTGGGCGTGACTGCAGGCGCGTCAGCGCCGGATATTCTGGTGCAAAACGTGATTGCCCGCCTGCAGGAACTCGGCGGCGGCGAAGCGGTTCCGCTGGAAGGCCGCGAAGAGAATATTGTCTTCGAAGTGCCAAAAGAGCTGCGTGTGGATGTTCGTGAAGTAGAATGATTTAGTTCACGCTAATCTGTGCGAAGATGCCGGGTCTGATACCCGGTATTTTTTTATGGAGGAGTCATGCGTCTGCCCATTATTCTCGACACCGATCCGGGCATTGATGATGCTGCGGCGATTGCTGCTGCGCTGTTTGCCCCTCAGCTCGATCTGCAACTGATGACCACGGTCGCCGGTAATGTTTCCGTGGAAAAGACCACCCGCAACGCCCTGCAACTGCTGCATTTCTGGAATGCCGACATTCCCCTCGCCCAGGGGGCCGCCACGCCGCTGTTACGTCCGCTACGCGATGCCGCCTATGTTCACGGCGAATCCGGCATGGAAGGCTATGATTTTGTCGAGCATGACCGACAACCGCTGGCGAAACCGGCGTTTATCGCCCTTCGTGACGCGCTGATCAGCGCCCCGGAGCCGATCACGCTGGTGGCGATTGGTCCGCTGACGAATATTGCGCTGCTGCTGATGCACTATCCGGAGTGCACCTTCAACATCCGCCGTCTGGTGATCATGGGCGGTTCTGCCGGACGGGGAAATTTCACCCCTAACGCTGAATTCAATATCGCCGTCGATCCGGAAGCCGCAGCGCGCGTATTCGAAAGTGGCATTGAGATTGTGATGTGTGGGCTGGATGTCACAAACCAGGCGATGTTGACGCCGGATTATCTGGCTTCGCTGCCCACCCTCAATCGCACTGGAAAGATGTTACATGCCTTGTTCAGCCACTATCGCAGCGGGACAATGCGCACCGGCGTGCGAATGCACGATCTCTGCGCGATTGCCTGGCTGGTGCGTCCGGATCTGTTTACCGTCAAGCCGTGCTTTGTCGCGGTTGAAACCCGGGGGGATTATACCGCCGGGACGACCGTGGTGGATATTGAAGGGCGGATGAACAGACCAGCAAACGTGCAGGTCGCTCTGGAAATTAATGTTGCAGCGTTCCAGCAGTGGGTGGCAGAAGTTCTGGCACTGGCACCGTAAGGAGTGTGATGCGCACCGCACTCTGTGGACGGAACTGGTAGGTTAATCGATTAATCTGCTAATCTGATTCTGTTGTTCTCCTCGGGCCGGAGACACATATGAATCTTACTTTTATCCAGCCACCGCAGGTGGAATGGGCGAGCGGCGCATTGGCAAAAGGGCCGCTGTTACGTAAATCAACCCGCATTCAGGATCTCATTGAGGTTTTTGCCGATGAGCCTGCCCGGCAACAGTTGGCGGGCGAACACGTGGTGTATGACGTTGAGATGCTGGCGACTTCTTCGGCGGAAGGCGAACTCTATACGGGCGTGACGCATCTTTATCCCGGACATGTCGGCGGTGAATACTTTATGACCCGCGGTCATTTCCATGCGCGCCGTGAACAGGGCGAAGTCTATTTTGGCCTGCGCGGAAAGGGACTTTTGCTGCTGCAAAATGAGCACGGGCAGGCGCGACTGGAAAACGTTTTCGCCGGATCCATTCATATCATCCCAGGTTTTACCGCACACCGCTTAATCAACACCGGAAATGAGGTGCTCTCCGCGCTTGCAGTCTGGCCTGCTATCGCCGGACATGATTATGCGGCGCTGGCGAAGGGCTTCACCCTCAGGGTCTTTGAGGAAAACCAGCAGATTCTGGTAAGGGAGGTGCAGAATGGTTGACTCTGCCTCTCTTTATGGTCTGGATATGACCGTGCATCGTCATCCGCTTGGGTTCAGTTATGGGGATGACGTGACCGGGCCTATGCCGGAAATTCGCCGACTCGATCAGATTCGTGCTTCGCTGCGTGATCCGCAGTGTGAGGGACCGGAAGAGGTATACGCTATCGCGATGGACGTGGCGCGTCTGCAGGATCGCGAGGAGCTAAAAAAACGCATGCTGTTGTTCGGTGTGGTGACCTATGCCGCGGGTCGGTTGGGTGAAGAACCGATTCGTAGTCAGGGACATGTGCATCGTGTGAGTCAGCACAGCGGGTGGTCTCCGCCAGAGTTGTATGAGATCTGGCAGGGGAAAGCGATCATCTACATGCAGGAATATGTTGGGGACGATCCTGGTCGCTGCTTTGCGGTGATCGCAGGACCCGGTGAAAAAGTGCTGGTGCCGCCCGGTTGGGGACATGCGACGATATCCGCCGATCCGAATGAGCCGTTAACCTTTGGCGCGTGGTGCGATCGGGAATATGGTTTTGAATATGAGGCTGTGCGGGCGCATAAAGGGCTGGCGTGGTATCCGTTATTACAGGGTGACCACGTCATCTGGCAGCACAACCCGCGCTATATTGCCGGGCGATTGCAGGCCGTCACGCCTCGTCAGTATACGGAGTTTTCACTGACTTCAGCGCCAATCTATCAGCAATTTATATCCGACCCGGGGCGCTTTCAGTTTATCTCTCGCCCGGATAAATGCGCAGGGCTGTGGCAGAACTTCCATCCATGAAAAACCGGGGCATTGCCCCGGTAGTTCCGTCTTTTCGCGATTAACCTGCAAACAGACCTGTTGCGACGCCAAGCGCGGCCAGTATCAGCAGTAAAACCATCGCTTTTACCGGTGAGACACCGCGTTTTGCCATCAGATACCAGGTACCGAGAACGACGACCAGCGGCAGCAATTGCGGGAAAATGCCATCCAGCATCTGCTGAACATGGATATTCACACCATCTTTGGTAATAAACTCCATCCCGGTTCCAAGCTTCACGTAGCTGGCTGCGACGCCCCCCATAACGAAAACGCCTAACAGCGATAAGGCTTCGCGCAGACGAGTGGACTTGCTGCTCACCAGTATTTCTACCGAGCCGGAGCCCATTTTGTAGCCTTTCAGAAACAAGAACCATGAGCCGGGAATGATGATCGCAAGCCAGGCGACGGTATAAAACAAGGGACCGAGGATATTGCCGCCTGCCGCCAGCGCCATGCCGATACTGAGCAGGATGGGGATCAACATCCCAGGGATCATGGAATCACCGATCCCGGCAATGGGACCCATTAAACCCACCTTAAGGGTGTTGATCGTCTCTCCGTCGATCGGCTCCCCGTTCGCTTTTTTCTCTTCCAGCCCCAGCGCCATTCCATTCACAATGGCGCCAATCTGGGGTTCGGTATTGTAGAACGAGGCGTGTCGACGCAACATTTCGGTTCGTTGTGCGGCATCGGGATAGAGCTTTTTCGCCACCGGCAACATGCTCAGACAAAATCCAAAAGATTCCAGACGTTCAAAACTCATCGACGATAAGTTATGCATCATCCAGGCCCGCCAGCAGCGGCGAAGATCTTTACGGGTCAGCGTACGTTCTTCCATCAGAATTCATCCTCATCATCGCGGGTAACCGACGTCGCGTTTGCAGCCTGCGGCGGTTCCGGCTTGTAGTTATAGTGGATCAGCGCCAACAGTGAACCGACGATCACCAGCGCGACCATGTTGAGTTTTAAAAAGACGATGCAGACGAAACCGACGAGGAAGTAGATCAACATGGTGTAATTTTTGATGATCTGCTTGAGCAGAATTGCAATCCCGACGGCGGGCAGAATGCCGCCCAGTACGTTCATTGTCGACAACACCATCTTCGGCAGGCTGTCCATAAAACCGCTGATGTACTGTGCGCCAAAGTAAACCGCAATAAAGGTGGGCACAAAACGCAGGACAAAGTTTGTCACCTGAGGCCAGATGGCGCTGTTCAGGTAAATTCCCCGCTCATCGCCCCGATCCAGTGCCGCATCGGCACGATGGTTCCAGAAAGAGTTCAGTACCATCATCGCATTAAATAAGATGGTCCCGGCAATCCCGATGGTAGCGGCTAAGGCGACCGCGACCTCCGGGCCTTTGCCTGAGAGGATCCCCAATGCAATGGCCGGGTAAGCCACAAAGTTGAGATCGGCAGGCATTGAGCCGCCGGGCGTGACCATCGCGATATATACTGCCTGAACCGCAACGCCAATCATGATCCCGGTTTTCATGTCACCGAGAATAATCCCGACCAACGTGCCGGAAATCAGCGGTCGAGTGATTAAATACCAGCCGCCCGTCAGTCCCAACAGCCAGGGGCTGCTGAGGGCGCCGAGATAACACAGAATGCCAATCAACATCGCTTCGATAATCATCGTCCGCTCCTTATTTCAGCTTCTGGCGCGCATCCTGCCAGCTGTAGCAACTGGCATCCGGCACCAGCCGGAATTCAACCTGATGCCCGCGCTGCGTCAGCCAGTCAAAGGCGGCGATCTCCTGTGCATTGACTGATTGATTAGGGCCAATTGTCGTGGTGTCGGCGCGCGCACTCATTGGACCGACGTTAATTTTGCCGTTGGCGTTGTGCAGACTGATACCCGCTTCTTCGATGCGCATCAGCGTGACCGGCGATTTGCCAATCACGAAATAACGTTTCTCACTGGCGATGACTTTGGGCAGTTTCTCAATCGCGGTGGCGGTATCAAACAACCAGACTTTGGTGTCCTGCACGGCGCCTTTCATCACCGAGGAGAGCAGGGGATCGGCCGCGACGGCATCGTCAATGGCGACAATGCCATCGCAGGGCAGCTCTTTGGCCCAACGTGTGACGAGCTGCCCATGAATAACGCGGTCATCGATACGGACAAAAGAAATACTCATAGCGGTTTCCTTTAAAAATCATCTGACTGCACGGAAAAAACCGGGGCAGCCTTCGTCAACGTGGGGGCAGTTAACGCCAGCAGGGTATCGGCTGCGGCATGGACATCCATGAATGGAAGCACTTCCTCGCTTAACAGCAGCATCGGCAGATTCACTCCTGCCACAACGGCGATGGGAGGCAACGTTTGTGGTGAAAAAGCATGCTGGCAGGCGACGTTCCACGGCGTGCCACTTTGCATATCGCAGAGCACCAGTACTCCGTCAGCGTGTTGTCCCGCCTGTGCCAGTACTTCGCTAAAGCGCGTTTTAAACCCTTCGATACCGGCCTGTTCGCTTAGTGTCACGGCGTAAACATGCGGTAATTCGCCGTAAACCATGCGTCCGCTGGTAAGAAGCGCTTCCGCCAGAGGACCGTGACTGGCAACAATAATGTGGATCATCGGCTTATCCTCTTACCCAGGCTTTGATCGTCGCCAGAGGCTGGTCAACGCTGTCGCCTGAAGGTGAAATTCGGTATTCCCCAACGGCTGCCGGGATGATAAAGGTCTCTGCATAGTGAACGATGAAGGGAGCAAATGCGCCGCTCGGACTATCGACCACGGCTTGCGCACCTTCGACCAGGTTCAGAACGTTCACACCACCCTGAGTATGGTGTGTCACTGGGGCAGTAAACCAGTGACGGCGGGTTTCGATAAACTCACGTTCGTGCATCCCGGTTCTTTCTTCCCGCCAGCCGTCCCCTTCAGCGATGGGCTCAATACGGTTGATCAGATTGTCTTGAACCCATTGTGTATCGCGCTGCCAGTCAATGACTTGTTGACCGTGGTCAAGATGGACAGGACGCGGCAATCCGTCCAGACCCAGACGCCCCCAGTCCCACAGTTTGAAGGTGAAAATATACGGCGTGGCACTGATCTCCAGGACCATTGTCCCGGCGCCTGAGCAATGGACGGTTCCGGCAGGGATGAGAAAATGATCGTGCTTACGGGCAGGGAATTGATTGACAAACCGCTCGTCATCAAATGCTTTCTCGCCTCGTCCCGCCGCGCGTAAATCGTCCAGCATCTCGCCTGGTACGATCCCGGTTTTTGTGCCCAGGTAGACCACCGCATCTGGCTCTGCTTCAAGGATGTAGTAACTCTCATCCTGGGTATAGTGCATACCAAATTGCTGTTGGATGTATTCAGTAACCGGATGAACCTGGAAGCTCAGGTTCTGACCGCCAATGGTATCGAGAAAGTCAAAACGAATCGGAAATTCCGCGCCAAAACGAGCATGAACTTTCTCGCCAAGCAGGGCGCGGGGATACGTCAGCACCAGGTCCTGAGAGGGGATCTCGATCCGCACATGACCAAAACGCAGTAACAGGCTGTTTTCCTCGGGCACGCAATCAAAACACCACGCGTAGTTGGGCGCTGAGGGATCGAGATCGAATTGTTGTTTCATCCACTGCCCGCCCCAGACGCCAGGGTCAAAGAAGGGGGCGACGCGAAACGGTTGCGTGGTGGTTTGTTGCAACCCGGCGCGTAGCGCTTCGCCGCTGACCATTGCGGGCGCGCCTGCGACCGTCGTATCCAGCAAATAATCAGCGCGTTTGAGCAGCGGCGTTTTGTGCCGGTCAAAGACCCGCCATTCAATAAAAAAGGCGCGTTTATAGCGACGAAGAATATCTTCATTCTGGTTTTTTGCGCCCCAGTTACCGAGACCGTCATGACGCATACGCTGTTGAATTTCCCAGCGCGGCAGATCGGCATACACCAACACATCGCCGGGATGCGCCAGCGCCGCGCCTGGCCCATATACCACCACGAGACCTTCGGGGATGGCTTCAATCTGTTGACGCATCCGGTTGAGCTTGTCGGGATCAAAAAACTCATCAAGATGGTGACAGGAGAGAACGCCAAAGACGCGGTCATCGGTCAGATTACGCGCCAACAACGCATGCAGCGCCTGCTCATCCCGTCGCGCGGATTCAACATTAATCACTACGGTGGCGTTTAGCGCGGCGAAGAGGTGTTGCTCCAGCTCATCCAGTCGCACGCCCGGATAACAATCGATAATCAGTACGGTTTTAGGCGATTCAGAAACCCGGCTGCGAAGTACCGAATGGACCGACGCCCAGCCTTGCCAGGCCTCGTCGTCATAGCCCTGAACATAAACCTCAGGGAATTTATTATAGGTTGTACGCATTTTCTCTCTCCGTGTTGGCTAATTAAAGATTAATCGATTAACCTTATTTTCATAGGGTGGTTAACGCGATTAACCCGCCATAATCAGAAACCAGGGCGGTAAAAAGCTCATCAGCGTGATGAGAATCACACGTACTGGCACATTAGTGAGGTTATTCGATTAACCTTTGCGAGAAACAGGAGAAGTCATGACAACCATTACCCTGGCGCAGGTTGCGGAACGCGCTGGCGTCTCCACGGCGACCGTGTCGATGGTACTGCGTAATCGGGGGCGTATTTCACAGGCAACGCGTGAACGCGTACTTAAAGCGCTGGATGATTCTGGCTATGTCTATAACCAGACCGCAGCGAATTTGCGTAATCGCAGCAGCAATCAGGTCGGGCTCTTGTTGCATGATATTACTAACCCATTTTATGGCGAGATGACGGCGGGGCTCAGTCATGAAATGGAGCGGCACGATCTGCTGTTGTTTCTGGCGAACAGCGAAGAGTCCGGCGAGCGCCAGCAAAAGTTTGTTGATTCCCTGATGCGCAATAACGCCTGCGGTATGGTGCTCTGCGCGGCGCGGGAAACACCGACCTCGTTCTTTGAAGCGCTTAAACGGCGTAATATTCCCGCTATCATGGTGGTTCGCCCGCTTAGCGATCCGGACTTTGATTTTGTCGGCACCGATAATTTTCTCGGGACGCAAATGGCAACGACCCATTTAGTTAAACTGGGGCACAAAAATATCGCCTTCATCGGCGGCAGCCCGAATTCAGGGAGCCGGGCGCAGCGCATTGGCGGATTTACCAGCACACTACTGGAATATGGCATTTCACCGAATCCGCAGTGGATCGTTGCCACTCAGGCCAGCCAGATTGATGGCGCGAAAGTGGCGGAGTCTCTGCTGATGCAACATCCACAAATTACCGCCGCGGTGTGTTATCAGGATATTGTGGCGTTGGGGGTAATGCAGGCGCTACGTAAAATGGGGCGTGAACCCGGGCGCGACTTTGCATTAGTCGGGTTCGATGATATTACCGAAGCGGCGTTGGTTCAGCCTGCGCTGACCACCGTGTCGGTCGCGGCAAAAGAGATTGGTCGTAAGGCGGGAGAGTTACTTTACAGTCGTATTCAGGGGAACGATGAGCCGGCGAAACGCATTATTCTGCCTCCGGCACTGGTGGTCAGAGAATCATGTGGTTTTCGCTGATCGTCATGTCTTTTACTGATATCTCTCGCTGTTTATCATTAAATTCTAATTATCGACGTTTTTGGCTAGCGGCATGACGACGTGCTGGTTAATCTGAAAACGATTTACATCATTTTAACGTAAGAGAATAACTATGCATGATGCACAGGTCCGTGTCGCGATAGCGGGCGCGGGTGGCCGTATGGGCCGCCAGTTAATTCAGGCAGCGCTGCAGATGGATGGCGTTGCGCTTGGTGCGGCGCTTGAGCGCGAGGGATCGTCACTGCTGGGCAGCGATGCCGGAGAACTGGCGGGTGTCGGGAAAACCGGCGTTACCGTGCAAAGTCGCCTTGAGGCAGTAAAAGATGATTTCGATGTGTTCATCGATTTTACCCGTCCGGAAGGCACGCTGAATCATCTGGCGTTTTGTCGTCAGCATGGCAAAGGGATGGTCATTGGCACCACCGGTTTTGACGATGCGGGAAAACAGGCGATTCGCGATGCCGCGCAGGACATTGGCATTGTCTTCGCGGCGAACTTTAGCGTCGGTGTCAACGTGATGCTTAAGCTGCTGGAAAAGGCGGCGAAGGTGATGGGCGACTATACCGACATTGAAATCATTGAAGCTCACCACCGCCATAAAGTTGACGCGCCGTCAGGCACCGCGCTGGCGATGGGGGAGGCGATTGCCCATGCGCTGGATAAAGATCTAAAAGAATGCGCCGTCTACAGTCGCGAAGGCTACACCGGCGAACGCGTGCCGGGAACAATTGGCTTTGCCACCGTCCGCGCCGGGGACATTGTGGGCGAACATACCGCCATGTTTGCCGATATCGGCGAACGTGTCGAAATCACCCACAAAGCGTCCAGCCGTATGACTTTTGCCAATGGTGCGGTGAGATCGGCACTTTGGGTTAGTGCAAAGAAAAATGGTCTTTTTGATATGCGAGATGTCCTTGATCTCAACAATTTATAGTTAATTATTACCTTTCGTGATGTGGTTATTGTAATCTCAATGCATTGATTACAGGGGGCAATATTTTTATTGCCCTTTTATTTTACCTGTTACAGATTGCTTTCATTACAAATGGCGTAAAAATCTATCTTTTCTCTCTTTTTTACGTTGCCTGAATGTAAATTTTGACCAAGTGGTCCACTTTTTCGAAGCCTGAGACTATTTTCTACGCATAATTGTTCACGCAAGCGTTTTCCTGCCAGGGTTAGCTGATCTTTTTGCCTGTTAAATCCGTTGATTTCATCCTGAGTCGCAAAAGAATATAAAAAATACCGCCTTTAAGTTGACTTTTGCCTGCCTTATCTCCAGAATGCCGCCGTTTGCCAGAAATCCACGGGTAAGCAAATTTGCATTGATTCATGCTATGCGAATGCATTAATATGCAAATAAAGTGAGTGAATATTCTCTGGAGGGTGTTTTGATTAAGTCAGCGCTATTGGTTCTGGAAGACGGAACCCAGTTTCACGGTCGGGCCATAGGGGCAACAGGTTCGGCGGTTGGGGAAGTCGTTTTCAATACTTCAATGACCGGTTATCAAGAAATCCTCACTGATCCTTCCTATTCCCGCCAAATCGTTACTCTTACTTATCCCCATATCGGTAATGTCGGCACCAATGCCGCCGATGAAGAATCCTCCCAGGTCCATGCGCAAGGCCTTGTCATTCGTGACCTGCCGCTGATTGCGAGCAACTTCCGCAATACCGAAGACCTCTCTTCTTACCTGAAACGCCATAACATTGTGGCGATTGCCGATATCGATACCCGTAAGCTGACGCGTCTGCTGCGCGAGAAAGGGGCGCAAAATGGTTGCATTATCGCGGGCGATAACCCGGATGCGGCGCTGGCGCTGGAAAAAGCGAAAGCCTTCCCGGGCCTGAACGGCATGGATCTTGCCAAAGAAGTGACCACCACGGAATCTTACAGCTGGACCCAGGGGAGCTGGACGCTGGCGGGCGACCTGCCGGAAGCAAAGAAAGAAGACGAACTGCCGTTCCATGTTGTCGCCTATGACTTTGGCGCCAAGCGCAACATTCTGCGCATGCTGGTGGACAGAGGCTGCCGCCTGACGGTTGTCCCGGCAAAAACGTCGGCAGAAGATGTGCTGAAGATGAATCCGGACGGGATCTTCCTGTCGAACGGCCCTGGTGACCCGGCGCCATGCGATTACGCTATCGACGCAATTCAGAAATTCCTCGAGACCGATATTCCGGTGTTTGGCATTTGCTTAGGCCATCAGCTGCTGGCGCTGGCGAGTGGGGCAAAAACCGTGAAGATGAAATTCGGTCACCACGGTGGTAACCATCCGGTCAAAGATATCGACAACAATACGGTGATGATTACGGCCCAGAACCACGGCTTTGCGGTGGATGAAGCGTCCATGCCGGCCAATCTGCGTGTGACCCACAAGTCGCTGTTCGATGGCACCCTGCAAGGGATTCATCGCACCGACAAACCGGCATTCAGCTTCCAGGGCCACCCGGAAGCGAGCCCGGGTCCTCACGATGCCGCGCCATTGTTCGACCACTTTATCGAGTTAATTGAGCTTTACCGTCAGTCCGCGAAATAATCAGGAGTTAAGAGAGCCATGCCAAAACGTACAGACATAAAAAGTATCCTGATTCTGGGCGCGGGTCCGATTGTTATCGGTCAGGCGTGTGAGTTTGACTACTCCGGCGCGCAGGCGTGTAAAGCGCTGCGTGAAGAGGGGTACCGCGTCATTCTGGTGAACTCCAACCCCGCGACCATCATGACCGACCCGGAAATGGCCGATGCGACCTACATCGAGCCGATTCACTGGGAAGTCGTGCGCAAGATTATTGAGAAAGAGCGCCCGGACGCGGTGCTGCCGACCATGGGCGGTCAGACGGCGCTGAACTGTGCGCTGGAACTGGAGCGCCAGGGCGTGCTGGCCGAATTCGGTGTGACCATGATTGGTGCGACCGCCGATGCGATTGATAAAGCCGAAGACCGTCGTCGCTTCGATATCGCGATGAAGAAAATCGGTCTCGACACCGCGCGTTCGGGCATTGCCCATACGATGGAAGAGGCGCTGGCGGTAGCGGCTGACGTCGGCTATCCGTGCATCATCCGCCCGTCCTTTACCATGGGCGGCACCGGCGGCGGTATCGCCTACAACCGCGAAGAGTTTGAAGAAATTTGTACTCGCGGTCTGGATCTCTCCCCAACCAACGAGCTGCTGATTGATGAATCGCTGATTGGCTGGAAAGAGTACGAGATGGAAGTGGTGCGTGATAAAAACGACAACTGCATCATCGTCTGCTCTATTGAGAACTTCGACGCCATGGGCATTCACACCGGTGACTCCATCACTGTGGCTCCGGCCCAGACGCTGACCGACAAAGAATATCAAATCATGCGTAACGCCTCGATGGCGGTACTGCGTGAAATCGGCGTAGAAACCGGCGGTTCAAACGTGCAGTTCGCGGTGAACCCGAAAAACGGTCGCCTGATTGTGATCGAAATGAACCCGCGCGTATCCCGTTCCTCCGCGCTGGCGTCAAAAGCCACCGGCTTCCCGATTGCGAAAGTGGCGGCGAAACTGGCGGTGGGTTACACCCTTGATGAGCTGATGAATGACATCACTGGCGGTCGTACCCCGGCATCGTTCGAACCGTCCATCGACTACGTGGTCACTAAAATCCCACGCTTTAACTTCGAAAAATTCGTTGGTGCTAACGACCGTCTGACGACCCAGATGAAATCGGTCGGCGAAGTGATGGCGATTGGCCGCAGCCAGCAGGAATCTCTGCAAAAAGCGCTGCGCGGTCTGGAAGTGGGCGCCACCGGCTTTGACCCGAAAGTGAGCCTGGATGACCCGGAAGCGCTGACGAAAATCCGCCGCGAACTGAAAGACGCGGGCGCTGAGCGTATCTGGTATATCGCCGATGCCTTCCGTGCGGGCCTCTCCGTTGACGGCGTGTTCAACCTGACCAACATTGACCGCTGGTTCCTGGTTCAAATTGAAGAGCTGGTGCGTCTGGAAGAGAAAGTGGCAGAGCTGGGCATTAACGGCCTGACTCCAGACTTCCTGCGCCAGCTGAAACGCAAAGGCTTCGCCGATGCGCGTCTGGCTAAACTGGCCGGTGTCCGTGAAGCGGAAGTTCGCAAACTGCGCGACCAGTACAATCTGCACCCGGTCTACAAGCGTGTGGACACCTGCGCGGCAGAATTCGCCACCGATACCGCCTACATGTACTCCACGTATGAAGATGAGTGCGAGGCGAACCCGTCCGTTGACCGCGACAAAATCATGGTGCTTGGCGGCGGTCCAAACCGTATCGGCCAGGGGATCGAATTTGACTACTGCTGCGTACATGCCTCTCTGGCGCTGCGCGAAGACGGTTACGAAACCATCATGGTCAACTGTAACCCGGAAACGGTCTCTACTGACTATGACACTTCCGACCGCCTCTACTTTGAGCCGGTCACGCTGGAAGATGTGCTGGAAATCGTGCGCATTGAGAAGCCGAAGGGCGTGATCGTGCAGTACGGCGGCCAGACTCCGCTGAAACTGGCGCGTGCGCTGGAAGCAGCAGGCGTACCGGTTATTGGTACCAGCCCGGACGCAATTGACCGCGCAGAAGACCGTGAGCGTTTCCAGCATGCGGTGGACCGTCTGAAGCTGAAACAACCGGCCAACGCCACCGTGACAGCCATCGAACAGGCTGTCGAAAAAGCGAAAGAGATTGGCTATCCGCTGGTGGTGCGTCCGTCCTACGTGCTGGGCGGCCGGGCGATGGAAATTGTCTACGACGAAGCTGATCTGCGCCGCTACTTCCAGACCGCCGTTAGCGTTTCCAACGACGCGCCGGTTCTGCTCGACCGCTTCCTGGATGACGCGGTTGAAGTGGACGTTGACGCCATCTGCGACGGTGAAATGGTGCTGATTGGCGGCATCATGGAACACATCGAACAAGCGGGCGTCCACTCGGGTGACTCTGCCTGTTCTCTGCCGGCCTACACGCTGAGCCAGGAAATTCAGGATGTGATGCGCCAGCAGGTACAGAAACTGGCCTTCGAACTGCAGGTTCGCGGTCTGATGAACGTCCAGTTTGCAGTGAAAGATAACGAAGTCTACCTGATTGAAGTGAATCCACGTGCGGCGCGTACCGTACCGTTCGTCTCTAAAGCGACCGGCGTACCGCTGGCGAAAGTGGCGGCGCGTGTGATGGCCGGTAAATCGCTGACCGAACAGGGCGTGACCAAAGAAATTATCCCGCCGTACTACTCGGTGAAAGAAGTGGTGCTGCCGTTCAACAAATTCCCGGGCGTCGACCCGCTGTTAGGGCCAGAAATGCGCTCCACCGGGGAAGTGATGGGCGTGGGGCGTACCTTTGCGGAAGCGTTCGCCAAGGCGCAACTGGGCAGCAGTTCTACCATGAAAAAACAGGGCCGAGCGCTGCTCTCCGTACGTGAAGGCGACAAAGAGCGCGTGGTTGACCTGGCGGCGAAACTGCTGAAGCAGGGCTTTGAACTGGACGCCACCCACGGTACCGCGATTGTGCTGGGTGAAGCCGGTATCAACCCACGTCTGGTGAACAAGGTGCATGAAGGTCGTCCGCACATTCAGGACCGTATCAAGAATGGCGAATACACCTACATCATCAACACCACCGCAGGGCGTCGCGCCATTGAAGACTCCAGGGTGATTCGCCGTAGCGCACTACAGTACAAAGTGCACTACGACACCACGCTGAACGGCGGCTTTGCCACCGCGATGGCGCTGAATGCCGATGCAACAGAGAAAGTCATCTCCGTTCAGGAAATGCACGCGCAAATTAAAAAATAAGCGGCGGCATCATTTGCCCCGGTTTTAAAAACGGCTCCGGAAACGGAGCCGTTTTTTTATGCACTCAGTTCATTCCTGGAGATATATTGCGCAACAGGACAAATTTCATTGTAACAAGCAAGATTTGGCTCACACTAATGCGCCGCTAAGTTGCTTACTATCATTGAATCCCACAATTTAAATAGGGTCTTGTTTTGTATTTTTACGGACAGGGCATAACAAGATTTTTAATTTGTGAAATGGTGTGCTTATGTGTGAAAAATATGTTGAAAAGCCGCTTTATCTGTTAATTGCCGATTGGGTGATGGCAGAAAAGCGTTGGGTAAGTGCGAAAGAGATCGCGAAGCACTTTAATATGGATCACTGCAAAGCGATCAATACCGTCTCTTATATTCTCGCTGAGGTCGGGGAGATTAATTGCGAGACTAAGACTATCCCTAATCAACTGGAAGGTCGTGGATGTCAGTGTCAGCGCCTGGTCAGAGTGACGCATATTGATCCACAGCTGTATGCCCGCCTTGGGCATAGCGCGCAGGTGAAGATGGTCAGCAAATCGCCGCGGATGTCGGCGGTGCCGCCATCAGAACTAAACCGCGAGCAAAAATGGCAGATGATGTTGTCAAAAAGTATGCGTCGATAAGTTCGGTTTTGCCGGATGGTGCCTTGCGCCGCCATCCGGCATGATTACATGGCCGATTTAGGCTTCACCTCCGTTGTGCCCTTCAGGCGCGGCCGGTTTGCTTCAACCGCCGTTAATGGCGACGTTTCCCGTAGCGATGCCCGACAGCGTACGGCGAGATCCTGATATTCCTTCGTATTCAGCCGCTTCCAGTGCAGTTCCTGTTCGCTGACCTCACGCATAACGCGGGCTGGCGTGCCGACCAGCAACTGTCGTGCGGCGCCAGTAAATCCGGCTTTGACGAAACTCATGGCGGCGACAATGCTTTCGTCGCCGATCACCGCACCGTCCATGATCACGCTGTTCATGCCGACCAGTGCGTCCCGGCCTATCACGCAACCGTGCAGGATAGCACCGTGTCCGATGTGCCCATTCTCGCGTACCACCGTGTCCGTATCGCAGTAGCCATGCATAATGCAGCCATCCTGAAGGTTGGATCCCGCTTCAAGGATTAAGCGGCCATAGTCCCCGCGCAGTGAGGCGAGCGGGCCGACGTATACGCCAGCCCCTACGATGACATCGCCAATCAGTACTGCGCTGGGATGCACATACGCCTCGGGATGAACCACGGGAATTAAGCCTTCAAAGGCGTAAAAACTCATCGGCATTCCTCAATTGTTTTTTGCCGGATAAGCGCAGCACCATAAGGCATTAGCGTCCTTTCCAGACCGGATCGCGTTTTCCAGCAAACGCCTGCGGCCCTTCGAGCGCATCTTCGGAGTGCAGTACGGACGGATAGTGTTTCAGCACGCCGCTACGGATGAAACGATAAGCCTCTTCCACCGGCATTTCACTGGTTGTGCGGTAAATCTCTTTCAGCGCGGCGATGGCCAGTGGTGCGCTGTTCACCAGCTGTTGTGCCAGTTCACGCGCGCTGTCCATCAGTTCCTGCTGGCTGACCACGCGATTGACGATCCCCCAGCGCTGCGCTTCATCTGCATCCATGCGTCTGCCGGTCATGATCATTTCATTGACGATGGCCGGGGGCAGTATTTTCGGCAGACGCAGGACGCCGCCGCTGTCCGGTACGATGCCGAGTTTGGCTTCAGGGAGGGCAAAGCTGGCGTTATCGGCACAGACAATAAAGTCTGCGGCCAGCGCCAGTTCAAAGCCACCGCCGAATGCATAGCCATTGACGGCAGCGATCACCGGTTTGTCGAGATTGAAGATTTCAGTCAGGCCAGCGAATCCGCCAGGGCCAAAATCGGCGTCTGGTGCTTCACCTTCCGCCGCGGCTTTTAAATCCCAACCGGCGGAAAAAAACTTCTCGCCTGCGCCGGTGACAATCGCCACGCGCAGTTCGGGATCGTCACGAAAATTAAGAAAAACCTCACCCATCTGGAAACTGGTTTTGGCATCGATCGCATTTGCTTTTGGTCGATCCAATATAATTTCCAGAATCGATCCGTTGCGGGTTAAATGTAAAGATTCACTCATGGTTCATCTCCAAAAATAGGATGTCTGGCAGGGGTTATTCCTGCCTGTAGGGTTATTTCAGGTTTTTTTTGATTATTTTTCCTGAACAATTTCGCGGCAGGTCGGTTCTAATCTCCATAATTGAAGGGACTTTAAATTTCGCCATATTTTTTTCGCAGAAGCTGAAAAACTCTTCTTCACTGAGCGTTTCACCCTCGTTGAGAACTACAAAGGCTTTTATCGCTTCGTCACGAATTGAATCGTTAATTCCAATAACGACGATGTCCTGAATTTTGGGGTGTGCCGAAATAATATTTTCCAGCTCCACGCAGGAGACGTTTTCTCCCCCTCGTTTAATCATGTTGCAGCGGCGATCGACAAAATAGAAAAAACCGTCTTCGTCGCGATAGCCGGAATCACCGGTATGCAGCCAGCCGTTCGGCTCGAGCGCTTTGGCGGTGGCATCCGGCCTGCCGTAGTACTCTTTGAAAATCGTTTTACCCGGCACGCCCTTAATACAGATTTCCCCAATTTCACCGGCGGGCAGCGCACGGTTTTGCTCATCGCGAATTTCTGCTTCGTAACAAAAACCGGGGCGTCCAATAGAGGGCCAGCGTCGCTTATCACCGGGGCGATCGCCGATGATGCCGACAATGGTTTCCGTCATGCCGTAAGAGGTCAGCAGACGCACACCGAAGCGTTCAACAAATGCATCTTTTTCCTGCACTGACAGGTTGAGGTAATACATCACTTCCCGTAAACAGTGCTCTCTGTCCAGCGGTGATACGGGTTGAACCATCAGCGTTCTGATCATCATCGGGATGCATTCCGTGACGGTCGCGCGGTATTTACGCACTTGTCCCCAGAAAGCGCGGGCGCTGTATTTCTCTATCAGCACAAAGGTTGCGCCCGCCGAGAAGGCGGCCATGGCGGCAGTGCACTGACAGTCGATATGAAACGCAGGCATGACCGTCAGGTAAACATCGTCATCACGCAGGGCGCATTGCCACGACGAGTAGTAGCCGGCAAAACGCAGGTTGTAATGGGTGATCACCACGCCTTTAGGGCGGGAAGTGGTGCCGGAGGTAAACAGGATCTCGGCCATGTCGTCCGTGGACAACGGTGGGGTATAGCGCAATGTCGTCGGCTGCTGATCCTTCAGCGTCGTGAAATGGCTTACGCCATCAGCGATCGGCAACGCCTCACCAATCAGGCAGATATGGCTAAGCGGCGTCGTCTTTGCCTGTTGGATCTGCCGATACATCGGATAAAAAGCGGCGCTGGTTACCAGCAACTGAACGTCACTGTTTTGCAGGATCCACGCGCTTTCTTCACGCAGCAGACGGGCATTGATCGGCACCATGACCGCGCCAATTTTCGCCAGCCCGAACCAGCAAAAGAAAAACTCCGGGCAGTTATCCAGATGCAGGGCGACCTTATCACCTTTGCGAATGCCCAACGAGTGGAAAAGGTTTGCTGTCCGATTGATTTCCTCGTTAAGCGAGGCGTAGCTGTACTGGCGCACGTCCCCTTCGCTGGATTCGCAAATCAGCGCTGTTTTACTGCCATAAACTTCGGCCAGATCGTCCCACATCTGGCGTAAGTGTTGTCCGCCAACGATATCCATTGCACTCCTGTCCATTTTCACAGGCGTTGTGCTAACCGGGCGAGCCGGTCAGCATTTCGCATTTAGTTCTCAACTTTGGCCAGACCCTTACTGACCAGTTCCTTAATGTCTGCGTCGTTGTAACCGATATTTTTCAGAATGGCGGCAGTGTCCATGCCGTGCGACGGCATGCCGCGCCAGATTTTCCCCGGATTGTTTTTGAATTTCGGCATGACGTTTGGCCCTTTGCAGGTGCGGCCATCCATCGTTTGCCACTGGGTAATGGATTCGCGGGCAACGTACTGCGGATTGCCTTCCAGCTCCGGAATGGTCAGCACTTTGGCGCAGGCGATATTCAGCTCGGCGAAACGCGCCTGCACTTCCTCGATGGTGTGTGCGGCCAGCCACGCATCCAGTTTTTCTTCGACCAGCGGTCCGTACGGGCACTCGACGCGGTGAATCAGTTGTGTTCCTTCCGGCACTTCCGGCGTACCGAGAATGTGCGCCAGACCGATGTCTTTAAAGCATTCGGTGACCTGGGTAATCCCGACCAGCTCCATCACGATGTAACCGTCGGCGCATTTATACAGCCCGCAACCGGCGTAATAGGGGTCTTTACCTTTGGTCATGCGCGGGCAAATTTCACCGCCGTTGAAGTAATCCATCATGAAGTACTGACCCATGCGCAGCATCACTTCGTACATCGCCACATCGATACTTTCGCCTTTGCCGGTTTCCCGCACCTTATGCAGTGCCGCCAGCGCGGCCGTGGTGGCCGTCATGCCGGAGAAGTAGTCGGCGGTGTAGGGGAACGCGGGCATCGGCTGATCAACGTCGCCGTTTTGGATCAGGTAACCGCTGAAGGCCTGAGCGATGGTGTTATAGGCCGGAAGGTTGGTGTACTCCTCGGTACCGTACTGACCGAAGCCGGACAGGTGAGCGATAACCAGTTTCGGGTTATGTTGCCACAGAACCTCATCGGTAATCCCACGACGGGCAAACGCCGGACCTTTACTGGCTTCAATGAAGATATCGGTGGTTTCCATCAGTTTCAGAAACGCTTCCCGACCTTCATCTTTAAAAATATTCAGCGAGAGCGCGTGCAAATTACGCCGCGACAGCTGCGGATAGTTTGGCTGAACACGGATGGTATCGGCCCAGGCGACGTTCTCAATCCAGATAACTTCAGCGCCCCACTCGGCAAACATCTGACCGGCGAACGGCCCGGCGATTTCGATCCCGGAGAAGACAACCCGCAGCCCGGCAAGCGGCCCAAAAGCAGGCATTGGTAGACGATCCATAAAATGCTCCTGATAAATTTGTAGGCCTGATAAGACGCAAAGCATTGGCCCGGTAAGCACAGCGCCACCGGGCATGTCGCTGTCTTAACGGTATTGTTTCAGCACGGCACGACCGAGCGTCAGGATCTGCATTTCGTCAGAGCCGCCGGATACGCGGTCAACGCGCAGGTCACGCCAGAAGCGGGTGATGCGGTGGTTACCCGCAATCCCAACACCACCGAGAACCTGCATGGAGGTGTCCACGACTTCAAACGCCGCGTTGGCGCAGAAGTATTTACACATCGCCGCATCACCCGAGGTGATGGTACCGTTGTCGGCTTTCCATGCCGCTTCTAACAGCATGTTTTTCATGGAGTTTAATTTGATCGCCATATGGGCGAACTTCTCCTGGATCAACTGGAAACGACCGATCGTTTCGCCAAACTGCACGCGCTGGTTGGCGTAGCGCGCCGCATCTTCAAAGGCGCACATTGCTGTACCGTAGTTGGTGAGGGCTACCAGGAAACGTTCGTGGTCGAACTCTTCTTTTACGCGGTTAAAGCCGTTACCTTCCCGACCGAACATGTCTTTTTCGTCCAGCTCGACATCGTCAAAGTTGATTTCACAGCAGCTGTCCATGCGCAGACCCAACTTCTCAAGTTTGTTGACCTTGATGCCGGGTTTACTCATGTCGACAAACCATTCGGTATAGACAGGTTTATCCGGGGAAGCGCCGTCTCTTGCCATCACCACGATATAAGGGGTGTAGGCGCTACTGGTGATAAAACACTTACTACCATTAAGATAAACCTTACCATTTTTGCGGGTATAAGTGGTTTTCAGACTACCAACATCCGATCCCGCTCCCGGTTCGGTGATGGCGGAGTTCCACATTTGTTTCCCGGTTCCCTGGAACGCCATGATTTTATCGATCTGCTCCTGGGTGCCTTCGCGCAGGAAGGTATTAAACCCGCCCGGCAGCTGATACAGCACGTACGTAGGCGCACCGAGGCGTCCCAGTTCCATCCAGACGGCAGCCACGGTGACGAATCCGGCTTCCAGGCCGCCATGTTCTTCCGGGATCAGCAGGCTATCGATGCCCATGTCCGCCAGCGCTTTCACGAAACGCTCCGGATACACGCTGTCGCGATCGCATTCGGCAAAATAGGCTTCCCAGTTCTCACTGGCCATCAGTTCACGAATACCGGCGACAAACAGTTCCTGCTCATCATTGAAATTGAAATCCATCTTCTAACCTCTATGTCATGGGGTAATTAGGTTTATTTATCTTTCCAGTGCACTTTGGCGTCTTTGATAAAGGAGAGCGTCACCATAATGTTGACGAAGAACAGCGGGCAGCCCCCGGCGATAATCGCGGTTTGTATTGGCTTCAGGCCGCCGAGTGCCAGCAGCACGATGCCAATCACGCCGACCAGCACTGACCAGCCGATACGCACCAGTAACGGCGGCTCTTCGCCATCGCGCACTTCACGGCAGGTTGACATTGCCAGGGTGTAAGAGCAGGCGTTGATCAGCGTAACGGTGGCAATAAAGCAGAGAATAAAGAATCCCCACATCGTGGCGGTGCTGAGCGGCAG
This sequence comes from Citrobacter sp. CFNIH10, assembly GCF_002934585.1. NCBI lineage: Bacteria > Pseudomonadati > Pseudomonadota > Gammaproteobacteria > Enterobacterales > Enterobacteriaceae > Citrobacter > Citrobacter sp. CFNIH10. Next base: position 297,755 of record NZ_CP026216.1, on the reverse strand, counting down.
GGCGGCCCAGGTTTCGATAATCGCGCGCGGCACGCCGTGATCGGCAATCAGTTGCGGGATGTTGATGATGTTTTTATCCATCAACAGCAGAGTGTTACTGCCCAGTACCGTCCACAGGATCCAGGTGGAGGCGGTCAGGCCCAGCACCATGCCAAAGCACAGTTCACGCACGGTACGACCGCGAGAGATACGCGCCAGGAAGATGCTCATCTGAATGGCGTAAATCACCCACCACGCCCAGTAGAAGACCGTCCAGCCCTGTGGGAAACCGCCTTTGGCGATCGGGTCGGTGTAGAACAGCATGCGCGGCAGATACATCAGCAGCGTCCCGACGGAGTCGGTGAAGTAGTTCATAATGAAGCTGGCGCCGCTGACGATGAACACCCAGCCGAGCATCAGGAAGCTCAGATAGCTGCGCACGTCACTGGCGATCCTGACCCCTTTTTGCAGGCCGCAGGCCACGCAAATGGCGTTAAGAATGATCCAGCAGGTAATGATGATCGCATCCAGTTGCAGCGTGTGCGGGATACCAAACAGGTACTGCATACATTCGGTGACCAGCGGCGTCGCCAGCCCAAGGCTGGTGCCCATCGCGAAGATCAGTGCGACCAGATAGAAGTTATCAATGATGGTGCCTAACAGACCTTTGGCGTGTTTTTCGCCGACCAGCGGCACCAGCGTGGAGCTGGGACGAATGACGTCCATCTTGCGCACAAAGAAGAAGTAGGCGAAGGCCACGGAGAGGAAGCTATAAGTCGCCCACGGCAGCGGTCCCCAGTGAAACAGGCTGTAAGCGAGGCCAATCTCTTTCGCTCCGGTGGAGTTAGGTTCCAGGCCAAACGGCGGCGTGGAGATGTAGTAGTAAATCTCTATCGATCCCCAGAACAGCACGGCGGCAGAGGTACAGGAGGCGAACATCATGAAGATCCAGCTGGCGGTGCTGAACTCCGGTTTCTCGTCACCTAATTTCTTTTTCGCGTAGGGACCAAACACCAGCCAGAACCAGCCGATGAGCATAATGACCATATACCACTCAAATGCCCATCCCCAGACATTGGTGACATAACTAAAGACGGCATTAATAACGACATTTGCGGCATCGAGATCGCGTACCGTTAGCCAGCAAAGTATTCCGACGATTATTAGCGGCGGGAAAAAAACCTTTGGCTCAATTCCAGACTTTCTCTTTTCATTTTTCATGAGTGAATTCCAGGTTGAAAACGAAATTTATTTAGCGTTCCCGTTTGTTTTATTTTTGTTTATTTTTATTAAATATTTGTTGATACCCGTTTAACCTCAGGACGCGTTGGCGAGTAACTCATAATGGGTATTCGTTTTGCGGCATTCTGTAATCTTCGTCACACTTTTTGTTTGGGGTGTTTTGGTGCGAACAGCCTTTGAAAATGTATATTTATCATTGTGTTATACTCTAATTTGTTGGGTTTTTCACCGTTTGGCGTTCAATATTGGTGATCTGCCAGGCAATATTGAAAATATTTCTTTTGGACGCCGGATTTCAATATTGGTGAGGTGCTTAACAATATTGAAAGTTGCGAATATCAGTGTGTGACATTTTCAATATTGGTGATTATGGTTTTATTTCCGAATTAAAGAGCGTGATATCTGTATTTAACACCGCCGATATATATACGTTTCCTTCATGATTTCTGGAGATGCAATGAAGATAATTACTTGCTACAAGTGCGTACCTGATGAACAGGATATTGTCGTCAATCACGCAGATGGTTCATTAGATTTCAGCAAAGCAGATGGCAAAATCAGCCAGTACGACCTGAATGCGATTGAAGCGGCCTGCCAACTGAAACAGCAGACCAGCGACGCGCAGGTGATCGCCCTGAGCGTGGGCGGCAAGGCGTTAACCAACGCGAAAGGGCGTAAGGATGTCCTCTCCCGCGGCCCGGACGAACTGGTGGTCGTCATTGACGATCGGTTCGAGCAGGCATTGCCACAGCAAACCGCCGCAGCGCTGGCTGCTGCCGCGCAAAAGTCGGGTTTTGATCTGATTCTCTGCGGCGATGGTTCCTCCGATCTCTACGCCCAGCAGGTCAGCCTGCTGGTAGGCGAAACGCTGAACATTCCCGCCATCAACGGCGTGAGCAAGATCCTCTCACTGACGGAAAGTACGCTGACCGTTGAACGTGAACTGGAAGATGAAATTGAAACGCTGAGCATTCCGCTGCCGGCGGTCGTGGCCGTTTCCACCGATATTAACTCTCCACAAATACCATCGATGAAAGCCATTCTGGGGGCGGCGAAAAAACCGGTTCAGGTCTGGTCAGCGGCGGACATTGGCTTTAGCGCCGGGGACGCCTGGTCCACGCAAACGGTGGCCGCACCGAAACAACGTGAGCGCCAGCGCATTGTGATTGAAGGCGATGGTGAAGAACAGATCGCTGCGTTTGCCGATAGTCTGCGCAAAATCATTAATTAAGAAGGGGATGTTATGAGCAAGTTTTCCAGCGTCTGGGTATTCAGCGATACCGCGTCTCGCCTGCCGGAACTGATGAGCGGCGCGCAGATTTTAGGTGAACAGATTAACGCATTTGTGCAAAGCGCCGATGAGGCAACCACGGCCATTCAGTTGGGCGCACATCACGTCTGGCAACTGAGCGGCAAGCCGGACGATCGTATGGTGGAAGATTATGCGGACGTGATGGCACAGACCGTTCGTCAACAGGGTGATTCTGGCCTGTTGCTGCTGCCCAACACCCGTCGCGGCAAACTGCTGGCGGCAAAACTGGGCTATCGCCTTGCCGCAGCGGTTTCTAATGATGCCAGCACCGTGACGCAGCAGGATGGCCGGGCGACGGTCAAACACATGGTGTATGGCGGCCTGGCGATGGGCGAAGAGACGCTCTCCACGCCGTTTGCGGTACTGACACTCAGCAGCGGCACTTTTGAGGCGCAACAGCCTGATGCGACCCGCAGCGGCGAGACGCACAGCGTAGCCTGGCAGGCGCCGGGAATTACCGTCACGCGCACTGCCACGCAGCCACGTCAGAGTAACAGCGTTGATCTCGATAAAGCCCGGCTGGTGGTCAGCGTGGGACGCGGTATCGGCAGCAAAGAGAATATCTCACTGGCGCAAGCGCTGTGTCAGGCCATTGGCGCGGAGCTGGCCTGCTCGCGTCCGGTCGCCGAAAACGAGAAGTGGATGGAGCATGAGCGCTATGTCGGGATCTCGAATCTGATGCTCAAGCCGGAATTGTACCTGGCGGTGGGGATCTCCGGGCAGATCCAGCACATGGTGGGGGCAAACGGCGCGCAGACTATTTTTGCCATCAACAAAGACAAAAATGCGCCGATATTTCAGTACGCGGATTACGGCATTGTCGGCGATGCGCTGAAAATCCTGCCCGCGCTGACGACCGCACTGGCACGCTAAACCATTCAGGCAGGGAGTACGTATGTCCGAAGATATCTTTGATGCCATCATCGTGGGCGCGGGGCTTGCCGGTTCCGTCGCGGCCCTGGTGCTCGCCCGCGAAGGGGCCCAGGTGTTGGTTATCGAGCGCGGAAATTCCGCTGGCGCGAAGAATGTCACCGGTGGGCGCATCTATGCTCACAGTCTGGAGCGCATTCTTCCAGGCTTTGCTCAGCAGGCCCCTGTTGAACGAGTCATTACCCATGAAAAGCTCGCCTTTATGACCGATAACGGGGCGATGACCGTGGACTATCTCAACGGTGAAAAGGCTGGCCCGTCGCAGGTCTCTTATTCGGTGTTGCGCAGTAAATTTGACGCCTGGCTGATGGAGCAGGCGGAAGAGGCGGGCGCGCAGTTGATCACCGGGATCCGCGTGGATAACGTCGTGCAGCGCGATGGCAAAGTCGTTGGTGTAGAAGCGGACGGCGACATCATCGAATCGAAAGTGGTGATCCTAGCCGATGGCGTCAACTCCCTGCTGGCGGAAAAACTGGGAATGGCAAAACGCGTTGAGGCCTCGCACGTGGCGGTCGGCGTGAAAGAGCTGATCGAACTGCCGAAATCGGTGATTGAAGATCGCTTCCAGTTGCAGGGTAACGAAGGGGCGGCCTGTCTGTTCGCGGGATCGCCCACGGATGGCCTGATGGGCGGTGGCTTCCTGTATACCAACGAAAACACCCTGTCACTGGGGCTGGTATGCGGGCTTCATCATCTGAAAGAGGCGAAAAAATCGGTCCCGCAAATGCTGGAAGATTTCAAACAGCATCCGGCCGTTGCCCCGCTGATCGCGGGTGGCAAGCTGGTGGAGTACGCGGCACACGTGGTGCCGGAAGCAGGGATGAACATGCAGCCTGAGCTGGTGGGCGACGGCGTGCTGATTGCGGGCGACGCGGCGGGTATGTGTATGAATCTCGGCTTCACGATTCGCGGGATGGATCTCGCGGTGGCAGCAGGTGAAGCGGCGGCGAAAACGGTGCTTTCCGCCATGCAAAACAACGACTTTAGCCGTCAGGGGCTGGCGGAATATCGCCAGCATCTCGACAACGGTCCGATGCGCGATATGCGTATGTACCAGCGGTTGCCGGCGTTCCTCGATAACCCGCGCATGTTCACCCGCTACCCGGAAATGGTTGTTGGTATCGCCCGTGACCTCTTTACCGTCGATGGTAGTGCGCCGGTGCCGATGCGTAAGACGATCCTGCGCCATGCGAAGAAAGTGGGCTTCATCAACCTGATGAAGGATGGCATTAAAGGAGTGACCGTATTATGACTTCTCCCGTCAACGTAGACGTCAAGCTGGGCGTCAACAAATTCAATGTCGATGAAGAGCATCCGCACATCATCATGAAAACTGCGCCGGATAAGCAGGTGCTGGAAGTGTTGATCAAAGCCTGTCCGGCCGGGTTATACAAAAAGCAGGATGACGGCAGCGTGCGCTTTGATTATGCCGGATGCCTGGAGTGCGGAACGTGTCGAATTCTCGGACTTGATACGGCGCTGGAAAAATGGGAGTACCCACGCGGCACCTTCGGCGTGGAGTTTCGTTACGGTTAATGAGTACAGGTATACGCTCCACTGCCGGATGGCGGCGAAAACGCCTTATCCGGCCTACGGGGATAAGTAGGCCTGATAAGCGCAGCGCCATCAGGCAGTTAAGCACTAATGCCGAATGTCGGCAAACAGGACATTGCCATGCAACAGCCCAGGAACTTTGATGACATCCAGTTCTCCTCTATTCACCGCAGGATCATGCTGTGGGGAAGCGGTGGACCGTTTCTGGACGGTTATGTGCTGGTGATGATTGGCGTCGCGCTAGAACAGCTCACGCCTGCGCTGAAGCTGGATGCTGAGTGGATTGGCCTGTTGGGCGCGGGGACGCTGGCCGGGCTGTTTGTCGGCACCTCTTTGTTTGGCTATATCTCGGACAAAGTGGGGCGGCGCAAAATGTTTCTTATCGATATCATCGCTATTGGGGTGATATCGTTGGCCACTATGTTTGTCTCATCTCCGGTTGAACTGCTGGTGATGCGGGTGCTGATTGGCGTGGTGATTGGTGCGGATTATCCCATTGCCACCTCGATGATCACCGAATTTTCCAGTACCCGCCAACGTGCCTTCTCTATAAGCTTTATTGCGGCGATGTGGTACGTCGGCGCGACCTGCGCCGATCTGGTTGGTTACTGGCTCTATGACGTCGAGGGCGGCTGGCGCTGGATGCTGGGCAGCGCGGCGATCCCTTGCCTGTTGATCCTGATTGGTCGCTTCGATCTGCCCGAGTCTCCGCGCTGGCTGTTGCGTAAAGGCCGGGTCAAAGAGTGTGAAGCGATGATGATCAAGCTGTTCGGTGAGCCGGTTGCGTTCGATGAAGACACAGCGCAGGAGACGCGCTTTTTACAATTGTTTAATCGTCGCCACTTCCCGTTTGTGCTGTTTGTCGCCGCGATCTGGACCTGTCAGGTGATCCCGATGTTTGCCATTTACACCTTTGGTCCGCAGATCGTCGGCCTGTTGGGACTGGGGGCCGGGAAGAGCGCAGCGCTGGGGAATGTGGTGATCAGCCTGTTCTTTATGCTGGGTTGTATTCCGCCAATGTTCTGGCTGAACAGCGCGGGGCGGAGGCCGCTGCTGATTGGCAGCTTCGTGATGATGACGCTGGCGTTGGCGGTGCTGGGGCTGATCCCGGAAATGGGGATCTGGCTGGTGGTAACGGCATTCGCAGTGTACGCCTTTTTCTCCGGCGGACCGGGGAATTTGCAATGGCTCTATCCCAATGAACTGTTCCCGACCGACATTCGCGCCTCCGCAGTGGGGGTTATCATGTCGTTGAGTCGTATCGGTACCATCCTCTCGACCTGGGCGCTGCCTATTTTCATTACTAAATATGGTATTAGTCAGGTGATGCTGATGGGGGCGGGGATCTCGTTGGTCGGGTTGCTGGTCTCCATTGCCTTCGCGCCAGAAACGCGCGGTCTGACGCTTGCCCAGACCAGTACGATGACGATTCGCAGGAAACCGTTGTGTTAAGGTGAGTCTTCAGAGTGTTCTGTATTTCCCCTCAACCTCAGTCAGTGCGTCTACAGTTAATGGGTATATCACTGAAAATGACTGAAAAGCAGGGAGAACACCATGCAAAAGAAACTATTAATCGCTTCCCTTTTCACCGCAGCAACCGTCTTTACTCTCGCAGGCTGCTCCTCGAACCAGGCTGTGCGTACGACCGATGGCCGAACCATTGTCACCGACGGTAAACCGCAGGTAGACGATGACACGGGCCTGGTCTCCTACAAAAATGCCGAAACGGGTCAGACGGAGCAAATTAACCGCGATCAGGTGAAAAATATGAGCGAGCTGGATAACTAGTTCAATTTTCCCCATTCATCCGCTCAATAATATTCACTATTAGCCTGTTGGTTTACTGACTACACTCTCTTATAAAACAGAGTGGTAAAATAACAGGCTAATCATGATTCTTATCATTTATGCGCATCCTTATCCGCAGCATTCGCATGCGAATAAACGGATGCTTGAGCAGGCAAGGACGCTGGAAGGCGTCGAAGTTCGTTCTCTCTATGAACTCTACCCTGATTTCAATATCGATATCGCTGCGGAACAAGAGGCGCTTTCTCGCGCTGACCTGATCGTCTGGCAGCATCCCATGCAATGGTACAGCGTTCCCCCCCTACTCAAACTGTGGATGGATAAAGTGCTTTCCCACGGCTGGGCCTATGGTCACGGCGGGACCGCGCTGCGCGGTAAGCAAGTCATGTGGGCGGTGACTACTGGCGGCGGCGATAATCACTTCGATATCGGCTCGCATCCGGGGTTTGACGTACTCTCACAGCCGCTCCAGGCGACAGCCATCTACTGCGGGCTCAACTGGCTTGCGCCGTTTGCAATGCACTGTACGTTTATTTGCGACGACGAAACGCTGCAGGCGCAGGCGCGTCATTACAAGCAACGACTGATGGCATGGCAGGAGGCGCACAATGGATAGCCATACGCTCATACAGGCGCTGATTTATCTTGGGTCGGCGGCGCTCATCGTGCCGATTGCCGTCCGGTTGGGCTTAGGCTCGGTGCTGGGTTATCTCATTGCGGGGTGCATCATCGGCCCTTGGGGGTTACGTCTGGTGACCGATGCCGAATCTATTCTGCACTTTGCTGAAATCGGCGTGGTGCTGATGCTGTTTGTCATTGGCCTGGAGCTTGATCCCCAGCGGCTATGGAAACTGCGCGCTTCAGTGTTTGGCGGCGGCGCGCTACAGATGGTGGTCTGCGGCGGCCTGATTGGTCTGTTTTGTATGTTCCTCGGTCTGCGCTGGCAGGTGGCGGAACTGATTGGTATGACGCTGGCGCTCTCCTCCACGGCGATAGCTATGCAGGCGATGAATGAGCGCAACCTGACCGTTTCGCAGATGGGACGCAGCGCCTTTGCTGTGCTGCTGTTCCAGGACATCGCGGCGATTCCGCTGGTGGCAATGATTCCGCTACTGGCGACCAGCGGGGCGTCAACCACGCTTGGCGCATTCGCGCTGTCAGCACTGAAAGTGGCTGGTGCGTTAGTCCTGGTGGTACTGCTGGGGCGCTATGTGACCCGCCCGGCGCTGCGTTTCGTTGCGCGTTCTGGCCTGCGCGAAGTCTTCAGCGCCGTGGCGCTGTTTCTGGTCTTTGGCTTCGGGCTGTTGCTTGAAGAAGTTGGGCTGTCGATGGCGATGGGGGCGTTCCTGGCTGGCGTATTGCTGGCAAGCTCTGAGTATCGCCACGCGCTGGAAAGCGACATCGAGCCGTTTAAGGGGCTGCTGCTGGGGCTGTTTTTCATCGGTGTCGGCATGTCTATCGACTTCGGGACGCTTATCGATAATCCGCTCCGTATCATCATTCTGCTGGTCGGTTTCCTGGTGATTAAAACCGGGATGCTATGGCTGATTGCCCGTCCTTTACAGGTGCCGAATAAGCAGCGCCGCTGGTTTGCGGTACTCCTCGGACAGGGCAGTGAGTTCGCGTTTGTGGTCTTTGGCGCGGCGCAGATGGCGAACGTGCTCGATCCACAATGGGCGAAGGCGCTGACGCTGGCGGTGGCACTGTCGATGGCCGCGACGCCGATTTTCCTGGTCATCCTTACGCGAATGGAGAAATCCGCTTCCGGTGAAGAGCGGGAAGCCGATGAAATTGATGAAGAACAGCCGCGGGTGATTATTGCCGGATTTGGCCGCTTCGGGCAGATCACCGGTCGTTTACTGCTCTCCAGCGGTGTGAAGATGGTCGTTCTCGATCACGATCCGGACCACATCGAGACGCTGCGTAAATTTGGCATGAAGGTGTTCTACGGTGATGCGACGCGGATGGACCTGCTGGAGTCCGCCGGGGCGGCGAAAGCGGAAGTGCTGATCAACGCCATTGACGATCCGCAAACCAACCTGGAGCTGACGGAGATGGTAAAAGACCATTTCCCGAACCTGCAAATTATTGCCCGGGCACGCGATGTCGATCATTACATTCGTTTGCGCCAGGCGGGCGTCGAGCAACCGGAACGTGAAACGTTTGAAGGCGCGCTTAAAACCGGGCGTCTGGCGCTGGAAAGTCTTGGGCTTGGCCGCTATGAAGCGCGTGAACGCGCGGACCTGTTCCGTCGCTTTAATACGCAAATGGTAGAAGAGATGGCGAAAGGTGAGGATGATGCCACCTCCCGTGCGGCAGTCTATAAACGGACCAGCGCGATGCTGAGCGAAATCATCACCGAGGATCGCGAACATCTGTCGTTGATTCAGCGTCATGGCTGGCAGGGGACTGAGGAAGGCAAACACACGGGAGACGTTGCCGATGAGCCAGAAGTTAAACCGTCAACCTAAGTCAAAAATGTGATGTACTGCAAACTTTACTGTTAACTAATTGTTTTTGAACTACTGTAATGCCGGGAGTCCACTGACAAGTCGTGGACTCGCCAGCAGATCGGAAAATTTTCGTGCTCTTCTTCTGTTCGTTAGTCGACGAAAGATTGCTCTTTCCGTATAGTGGCGACAATTTTTTTTGCTCCGGGAAATATTCAATGATCAGTCTGATTGCTGCGTTAGCGGTAGATCGCGTTATTGGCATGGAAAACGCCATGCCGTGGAATCTGCCTGCGGATCTCGCCTGGTTTAAACGTAATACGTTAAATAAACCTGTCGTTATGGGACGCCATACCTGGGAATCCATCGGCCGACCGTTGCCGGGACGTAAGAACATCGTCATCAGCAGCCAGCCGGGTACTGACGATCGCGTGCAGTGGGTGAAATCGGTTGATGAAGCGATTACCGCCTGTGGTGATGCGCCAGAAATTATGGTGATTGGCGGTGGTCGTGTGTACGAGCAGTTCCTGCCCAAAGCGCAGAAACTGTATCTGACGCACATTGATGCGGAAGTGGAAGGGGATACGCATTTCCCGGACTACGAGCCGGACGACTGGGAATCGGTGTTCAGCGAGTTTCACGACGCTGACGGGCAGAATTCACACAGCTATTGCTTCGAAATTCTGGAACGTCGCTAAGCGATGAGTGCCGGATGGCGACGCTTAGCGTCTTATCCGGCCTACGAGATGGTTTGTAGGCCGGATAAGCGTAGCGCCATCAGGCAAACAGATCAGGCGTTAACGGCTTCGCCTTCATTCAGATCCATCTGCCGGTTTGACGGCTGCACAAAGTACTGCTTATCTTCCCAGCGCAGGCAGGTTAAATTTCCTCCCCAGCAGCACCCGGTATCCAGCGCATAGATTCCCTCCGGCGTTCCTTTTCCTTCCAGAGACGCCCAGTGACCAAACGCAATGCTGTAGGCTTCGCTGACCGGTCCGGGAATGGCAAACCACGGTTTCAACGGTGCCGGGGCATCCTCCGGGGACTCTTTGCTGTACATATCCAGTTGCCCGTTCGGGAAGCAGTAACGCATCCGGGTAAAGGCGTTGGTGATAAAGCGCAGGCGTGCCAGTCCGGTCAGTTCCGGCGTCCAGTTATTTGGCATGTCGCCATACATGGCGTCGAGGAAGAAGGGGTAAGAGTCACTCGACAGCACCGCTTCAACATCGCGCGCGCAGTCTTTGGCAGTCTGCAAATCCCACTGCGGTGTGATACCCGCATGCGCCATCACCAGTTTTTTCTCTTCATCTATCTGCAACAGCGGTTGGCGACGCAGCCAGTTGAGCAGTTCGTCTGCGTCCGGCGCTTCCAGCAGCGGACTCAGGCGGTCTTTCGGTTTGTTACGACTGATACCGGCGAAGACCGCCAGCAGATGCAGGTCGTGATTACCCAGCACCAGGCGCACGCAGTCACCGAGTGATTTCACATAACGCAGCACGTCCAGTGAACCTGGGCCACGGGCAACCAGATCCCCCGTCAGCCACAGGGTATCGCTTTCAGGGGTAAAATTGACTTGTTGTAGCAATGCGATCAGTTCGTCGTAGCAACCGTGAACGTCGCCAATAAGGTATGTTGCCATAGCTATTGTTTTAGTGAATGAGAGTGGAAACGGCGAGTCGGAAAACCGGAATATCGATGGTAAAGGCGACGCCGTTCTCATCAATCATTTCGTAATGACCCTGCATCGTGCCCAGCGGCGTTTCGATAACAGCGCCGCTGGTGTACTGGTACTCTTCGCCAGGCTCAATGTGCGGCTGAACGCCAACCACACCTTCTCCCTGGACTTCAGTTTCTCGGCCATGACCGTTGGTGATCAACCAATAGCGTCCCAGTAGCTGCACGGGCGCTCGCCCCAGATTGCGGATGGTTACGGTGTAGGCAAAAACGTAACGGTCATCTTCAGGTGAGGATTGCGCCTCGATATAGACGCTTTGGACCTGAATACACACTCGGGGCGAATTGATCATGCTTAACTCTCCTTCGATGGCGCGTGTTCTGACAGATAGTTCGCCATCTGGCAGTACTGCGCGACAGAGATATTTTCCGCTCGCATTGCCGGGTCAATACCCAGTTCCGTCAAGACCTCAACGCTGAACAGATTGCCGAGGCTGTTACGAATCGTTTTACGGCGCTGGTTGAACGCTTCTGTGGTGATGCGGCTCAACAGGCGAATATCGTTGACCGGATAGGGCATCGTAGTGTGCGGCACCAGGCGCACCACGGCGGAATCGACTTTTGGCGGCGGCGTGAAGGCGGACGGCGGCACTTCAAGCACCGGGATCACGTTGCAATAATATTGCGCCATGACGCTTAAGCGACCATACGCCTTACTGTTTGGTCCTGCAACCAGACGATTCACCACCTCTTTTTGCAACATAAAGTGCATATCGGCAATGGCATCAGTATAGCTAAACAGGTGGAACATCAGCGGCGTAGAGATGTTATAAGGCAGGTTACCGAACACGCGTAGCGGTTGACCCATCTTTTCAGACAATTCGCCGAAATTCATGGTCATGGCGTCCTGCTGATAGATAGTCAGCTTGGGGCCCAGGAAGGGATGCGTTTGCAGACGCGCGGCCAGATCGCGGTCCAGTTCAATGACCGTCAGCGCATCCAGACGTTCGCCAACCGGCTCCGTCAACGCAGCCAGACCGGGGCCGATTTCGACCATCGCCTGACCCTTCTGCGGGTTAATGGCGGAGACAATGCTGTCGATCACAAACTGATCGTTGAGGAAGTTTTGCCCGAAGCGTTTACGGGCTAAGTGGCCCTGATGGACTCGATTATTCATTGGGTATTAACAATCATTTTGATGGCGAGATTAAGCGCCGTAATAAAACTGCCGACATCAGCTTCACCCCGACCCGCCAGTTCAAGCGCGGTACCGTGATCCACCGAGGTACGAATAAAGGGCAGGCCCAGCGTAATATTCACGCCGCGACCAAATCCCTGGTATTTTAGCACGGGGAGACCCTGATCGTGGTACATCGCCAGTACCGCATCAGCATGTTGCAGATATTTGGCCTGAAACAACGTGTCGGCGGGTAATGGACCTGTCAATTTCATCCCCTGCGCGCGGAGCGTATCGAGCACCGGAACGATCGTGTCGATCTCCTCGCTGCCCATATGCCCCCCTTCACCGGCATGCGGATTCAGACCACAGACCAGCACGTGCGGATCGTCCACGCCAAATTTGGTGCGCAGATCGTGATGCAGAATGCCAATCACTTCGTGCAGCAGTGCTGGTGTAATGGCATCGGCGACATCACGCAGCGGCAGATGGGTCGTTGCCAGTGCGACGCGTAACTCCTCCGTCGCCAGCATCATCACCACTTTTTTCGCCTGCGAGCGCTCTTCAAAAAACTCGGTGTGACCGGTGAAAGGCACGCCAGCGTCGTTGATAACGCCCTTATGCACAGGGCCCGTAATCAGCGCCGCAAATTCACCCTCTACACAACCGTCACAGGCACAGGCCAGCGTCTGCACCACATACTTACCATTCTCCACGGCCAACTGCCCAGGAACGACGGGCGCACGAAGCGAGACCGGTAACAGCGTCAGCGTGCCGGCAGTCTGCGGTTTAGCAGGCCTTTGCGGGGAGTAAGGGCGTAACGTGAGGGGAAGACCGAGCATTGCCGCCCGGTCAGTCAATACCGTGGCATCGGCACAGACCACCAGTTCAACCGGCCAGTCGCGCTGGGCAAGTTGAACGACGAGATCCGGACCAATCCCGGCGGGTTCGCCGGGAGTGATCACTACGCGTTGAGCAACCGTCATTAATTGCTCAGGATTTTAACGTAAGCGCTGGCGCGTTGTTCCTGCATCCAGGTTGCTGCTTCTTCTGAGAACTTCCGGTTCATCAGCATACGGTAAGCGCGATCTTTCTGCGCGGCGTCGGTTTTATCGACGTTACGCGTATCCAGCAGTTCGATCAGGTGCCAACCGAAAGAGGAGTGCACCGGTGCGCTCATCTGGCCTTTGTTCATGCGGGTTAACGCATCACGGAATGCCGGATCGAAAATGTCCGCAGCCGCCCAGCCCAGATCGCCGCCCTGGTTAGCCGAGCCGGGATCCTGAGAAAACTCTTTCGCTGCGGCAGCAAAGGTGGTTTTACCGCTCTTAATATCAGCGGCGATTTGCTCAAGCTTCAGACGCGCCTGCTGATCGGTCATGATCGGCGACGGCTTCAACAGAATATGGCGGGCATGAACTTCGGTCACGGAGATGCTCTGGCTCTGGCCGCGCATATCATTCACTTTCAGGATATGGAAGCCGACACCTGAACGAATCGGGCCAACGATGTCGCCTTTCTTCGCGGTACTCAGCGCCTGAGCAAAAATGCCTGGCAGTTCCTGAATACGACCCCAACCCATCTGGCCGCCTTTCAGCGCCTGCTGGTCAGCAGAGTAGGTGATCGCCAGTTTGCCGAAGTCGCTGCCGTTACGGGCTTGATCGACAATGGAACGCGCCTGAGATTCTGCTTCGTTCACCTGGTCAGACGTTGGGTTTTCCGGCAGTGGGATCAGGATGTGACTCAGGTTCAGCTCCGTACTGGCATCATTTTGATTGCCAACCTGCTGCGCCAGCGCATCCACTTCCTGCGGCAGGATCGTCACGCGGCGGCGCACTTCGTTGTTACGCACTTCAGAGATGGTCATCTCTTTACGGATCTGATTACGGTAGGTTGAGTAGCTCAGACCATCGTAAGCCAGACGGCTTCGCATCTGGTCCAGCGTCATGTTGTTCTGTTTAGCGATATTGGCAATCGCCTGATCAAGCTGTTCGTCAGAGATTTTTACGCCCATCTTCTGACCCATCTGCAGGACAATCTGATCCATGATCAGACGTTCCAGGATCTGATGACGCAGCGTAGCGTCGTCCGGAAGCTGTTGACCTGCCTGGTTGGCGTTCAATTTGACAGACTGCATCAGGCCATCAACGTCGCTTTCCAGTACCACACCGTTATTTACGACGGCTGCGACTTTATCGACTACCTGCGGGGCAGCGAAACTGGTATTCGCGATCATGGCGATACCGAGAAGCAGCGTTTTCCAGTTCTTCATACTTTTTCCATTTCAATTAACCGCACTGCGGATTACGTGGTAAATCAATCAGATCACAAAGAGTTTTGATACGGCAAAATGTTGGAACGTAACATCTCGCTCGTGCCGAGACCATAGTTGGAACTCAGACCACGAAGTTCAATGTTAAAGCCAATCACGTTGTCATACACCGCGTGTTCTTTATCGCTATCCCAACCGTTCAGCTTACGCTCGTAACCGACGCGGATCGCATAACAGCAGGAGTTGTACTGCACACCTAACATCTGGTCGGCGGGTTTATTCACGTTGGTGTCGAAGTAGTAGGCACCCACAATCGACCAGCGATCGGCAATCGGCCAACTGGCGACGGTACCGATCTGGCTAATCCCGTTTTTGTACTGCTCTGCCGTGGAATATCTTGCTGGCAATGTCGCCTGAATATACTCCGGGCTGGCGTAACGGTAGTTCAACTGAACCAGACGGTCTTCATCACGACGATATTCGATACTGGAACTGCTGGTCGCGACGCTATCCAGACGGGTGTCGTACTGAATACCGCCACGCAGCCCCCAACGATCCGAAATACGCCAGTAAGTGTCACCCGCCCATACTAATGAACCCGTCTGGTCATCATTCTCCCATTGGATGTTGTCATCGCCAGTGCGAGACTCCGTGAAATAGTAGATTTGACCAACAGAAACGTTAAAACGTTCAACTGCTGCCTCATCATATACGCGAGATGTGACGCCCGTCGTGACCTGGTTGGCGGAGGCAATGCGGTCCAGACCGCCATAGCTGCGGTCACGGAACAGGCCGGTATAGTCAGATTGCAGCAGGGAAGAGTCGTAGTTGTAGATGTTGCTCTGGTCGCGATACGGCACGTACAGATACTGCGCGCGCGGCTCCAGCGTCTGGGTATAACCCGGCGCGAGCATGTTCATATCCCGTTCAAACACCATCTTGCCGTCGACTTTGAACTGCGGCATCACACGGTTGGCGGTATCATCCAACTGAGTGGTATTACGGTTGTTATACCAGTCCAGATTGGTTTGCTGATAATGGGTTGCCAGCAGTTTCGCTTCGGTGTTGATGCTGCCCCACTGGTTTGACAACGGCAGGCTGACAGTCGGCTCCAGGTGCAGGCGCGTCGCTTCCGGCATGTTGTCTTTGGTATTCACAAAATGCACGGCCTGGCCATAAATACGGGTATCAAACGGACCCAGGTCGTTCTGATAGAAGTTGACGTCTAACTGTGGTTCAGCGGAATAACTGCTGGTGTTTTGATCGCTGAACACCTGGAACTGTTTGGTTGAGACAGTGGCGTCAAAGTTCTGCACCGCATAGCCGACGCTGAATTTCTGCGTCGCGTAACCGTCGGTACTTGAACCGTACTTGTTATCGAAATCATTAAAGTAGCTGGAGTCGCTCACTTTGGTGTAGTCGACGTTGAAACGCCACACCTGATCCATCACCCCCGCATGTCGCCAGTAAAACAGCCAGCGGCGCGAGTTGTCATCGTTCGGATGCTCATCGTCGTAGACGCGATCGGAGTTCAGATAGTCGAATTCCATAATACCGGCGCCCGCCTGGCTCAGGTAGCGGAATTCGTTCTCCCACATTACGCCGCCGCGACGGTGCATATAGTGCGGCGTCAGGGTCGCATCCATGTTTGGCGCGATGTTCCAGTAATACGGCAGATAGAACTCAAAATAGTTCTTTGTCGTGTACTTGGCGTTGGGGATCAGGAAACCGGAGCGGCGTTTATCCCCGACCGGCAATTGCAAATACGGACTGTAAAAGACAGGAACCGGGCCCAGCTTAAAGCGGGCGTTCCAGATTTCTGCGACCTGTTCTTCACGGTCATGGATCACTTCGCTACCGACGACGCTCCAGGTATCAGAACCCGGCAGACAAGAGGTGAAACTCCCGTTCTCAAGAATGGTATAGCGGTTTTCGCCGCGCTGTTTCATCAGATCCGCTTTACCGCGGCCCTGACGGCCCACCATCTGGTAGTCGCCTTCCCAGACGTTGGTGTCTTTGGTGTTCAGGTTCGCCCAGCCCTTCGGTCCTTTCAGGATAACCTGGTTGTCATCGTAATGGACGTTGCCGAGCGCATCGACGGTACGTACAGGCTCAGGCTGACCCTGAGCCTCTTTCTGATGAAGCTGCACCTCGTCGGCCTGCAGACGGCTGTTGCCCTGCATGATATCCACATTGCCGGTAAACACCGCGTCGTCAGGATAATTTCCTTTCGCATGATCGGCATTAATCGTGACGGGGAGTTCATTTGTCTCGCCCTGCACCAGAGGACGGTCATAGCTTGGCACGCCTAACATACATTGTGAGGCGAGACTGGCTGCCAGACCCTGTTGACTGTAAAGGGCAGTGGCAATCATGGTGGCCAGGAGGGTGGGAATACGTTTTTTCATACGTTGTATTTTATTGTTCCATCATCAGTAGCGTCGCGCGTGACAAACCGCCACAGCCTAACTTACTCATGTTCGTAGCGCTAGTGTTAATCCTGCCGCTATAGCGTCTGTGGTGTTAGTCACGGCTGTGAATGACAGGTATGATAATGCAAATTATAGGCGATGTCCCACAATTGACCGTAGCCGAAAGATCGTAAAAAGCCGCTTATTTTGTGGGACCTGGCCTCACCGAGAGTGAGACAAATTGGGGAGTCTATGCAGTACTGGGGAAAAATAATTGGCGTGGCCGTGGCTCTGCTCATGGGCGGCGGCTTTTGGGGCGTGGTGCTGGGGCTGTTGGTTGGCCACATGTTCGACAAAGCCCGCAGCCGCAAAATGGCGTGGTTTGCCAACCAGCGTGAGCGTCAGGCGCTGTTTTTTGCCACCACCTTTGAGGTGATGGGGCACTTAACCAAATCGAAAGGACGGGTTACCGAAGCCGATATCCATGTCGCCAATGTGCTGATGGACAGGATGAATTTGCACGGTGAATCGCGATCGGCTGCGCAAAATGCGTTTCGTATCGGAAAATCAGATAATTACCCGTTACGTGAAAAAATGCGCCAGTTTCGTAGCGTCTGTTTTGGTCGCTTCGATCTTATTCGTATGTTTCTTGAAATTCAGATTCAGGCGGCGTTTGCCGATGGTTCACTGCATCCCAACGAGCGTGAAGTGCTGTATGTGATTGCCGAAGAGTTGGGCATTTCCCGCACTCAGTTCGATCAGTTCCTGCGCATGATGCAAGGGGGAGCCCAGTTTGGCGGTGGTTATCAGCAGCAGTCCGGCGACGGTGGCTGGCAGCAGGCGCAACGCGGCCCGACGCTGGAGGACGCCTGCAACGTCCTCGGGGTTAAACCTACCGACGATGCGACTACCATTAAACGTGCTTATCGTAAGCAGATGAGCGAGCACCATCCGGATAAGCTGGTGGCGAAAGGTCTGCCGCCGGAAATGATGGAAATGGCGAAGCAAAAAGCGCAGGAAATTCAGAAGGCTTACGAGCTGATCAAAGAGCAGAAAGGCTTTAAATAAATATACACGGCATCCTTCAAGCTGCCTCTTTGTTGGCCGCGCTGTGAAACCCCAGTCACATAGTTATCTATGCTCCTGGGGATTTCTTCGCTTGCCGCCTCGATGCGTCTCGAATGATTTGTGTCTATTCGCGAGCGTAATTCAAAGGGGCTACGTTATAAGATTAAAAATCCGCTGGCGCTTTAAACGTCATGCTATTGCCGTATGCGGGATGGGTGATGGTCAGCATCTCGGCATGCAGTTGCAGTCGGGGGGCCATCGCCAGCGCCTCAGGCGGGGCATAAAAACGGTCGCCGAGAATGGGGTGGCCTAACGCCAGCATATGTACGCGCAGTTGGTGTGAACGTCCGGTGATGGGCTTCAACACTACTCGCGCGGTGTTATCTGCCGCACACTCCACCACTTCATATTCGGTCTGCGCTGCTTTGCCGGTTTCATAACACACTTTCTGTTTCGGACGATTCGGCCAGTCGCAGATGAGCGGTAAATCCACCAGTCCCTCTGCGGGCGCAGGATGTCCCCATACCCGCGCCACATACTGTTTTTTCGGCTCGCGCTCGCGAAACTGACGCTTCAGCTCTCGCTCTGCCGCCTTGGTGAGGGCCACTACAATTACGCCGCTGGTTGCCATATCCAGACGATGCACAGATTCAGCCTGTGGATAGTCGCGTTGGATACGCGTCATCACGCTGTCTTTGTGTTCCTCAAGACGCCCCGGCACGGATAACAGGCCGCTTGGCTTGTTGACCACCATAATGTGCTCATCCTGATACAGGATCACCAGCCAGGGATCCTGCGGCGGATTGTAGTTTTCCATCGCCATATTTGACTCCGTTACTGATGCGTGACGACGATAAGACGAAGCGCATCCAGACGCCATCCTGCCTGATTCAGGCTTTCCAGCACCTGTTGACGGTTGCTTTCAATGGCCGCGAGTTCATCATCACGAATGTTCGGGTTGACGGCGCGCAGCGCTTCCAGGCGCGACAGTTCTGCAGACAGTTTTTCATCCGCTTCATTACGCGCCGCGTCAATCAGGGCGCGGGCGGACTTCTCAACCTGCGCTTCACCCAGTTGCAGAATCGCATGAACATCCTGCTGCACCGCATTAACCAGTTTGCTGCCGGTGTGGCGGTTTACGGCACTCAACTGGCGGTTGAAGGTTTCAAACTCCACCTGCGCCGCGAGGTTGTTGCCGTTTTTATCCAGCAGCATGCGCACCGGCGTCGGCGGCAGGAAGCGGTTAAGCTGCAACTGCTTCGGTGCCTGGGCTTCCACAACGTATACCAGCTCCAGAAGCAGCGTACCGACCGGCAGCGCCTTATTCTTCAACAAGGAAATGGTACTGCTACCGGTATCACCAGAGAGGATCAGATCCAGCCCGTTACGGATCAGCGGATGTTCCCAGGTAATAAACTGCGCGTCTTCACGCGACAGCGCCACGTCACGTTCAAAGGTAATGGTACAACCGTCTTCCGGCAGCCCCGGGAAGTCCGGCACCAGCATGTGATCGGATGGGGTCAGTACAATCAGGTTTTCACCACGATCGTCCTGGTTAATCCCCACGATATCAAACAGGTTCATGGCAAAGGCGATAAGGCTGGTGTCGTCGTCCTGCTCTTCAATACTTTCGGCCAGTTGCTGCGCTTTTTCGCCGCCGTTGGAGTGGATCTCCAGCAGACGGTCGCGGCCCTGTTCCAGCTGCGCTTTCAGCGCTTCGTGTTGTTCGCGACAGCTTTTGATCAGATCCTCAAAGCCATCGGTCTCTTCGGGCGCCGCCAGGTAGTTAATCAGGTTGCTGTAAACCGTGTCATAAATAGCACGACCGGTCGGGCAGGTATGTTCGAACGCATCCAGACCTTCGTGATACCAGCGAACCAGCACCGACTGGGCGGTTTTCTCTAAATACGGGACATGGATTTGGATATCGTGCGCCTGGCCGATGCGGTCGAGACGACCAATACGTTGTTCCAGCAGGTCCGGGTTAAATGGCAGGTCGAACATCACCAGGTTGCTGGCAAACTGGAAGTTACGACCTTCCGAGCCAATTTCTGAACACAGCAGCACCTGTGCACCGCTGTCCTCTTCGCCGAACCAGGCGGCGGCGCGGTCACGTTCGATAATCGACATCCCTTCGTGGAAGACCGCCGCGCGGATACCTTCGCGCTCGCGCAGCACTTGCTCCAGCTGCAGGGCGGTAGCCGCCTTCGCACAGATCACCAGCACTTTCTGTGAGCGATGGCTGGTCAGGTAGCCCATCAGCCACTCAACGCGTGGGTCGAAGTTCCACCAGGTGCCGGTATCCCCTTCAAATTCCTGATAAATCTGTTCCGGATAGAGCATGTCACGCGCTCTGTCTTCGGCGTTTTTGCGGGCACCCATGATGCCGGACACTTTAATGGCAGTCTGATACTGCGTCGGCAGCGGCAGCTTAATGGTGTGCAGTTCGCGTTTCGGGAAGCCTTTTACGCCGTTACGGGTGTTACGGAACAGCACGCGGCTGGTGCCGTGGCGGTCCATCAGCATGGAAACCAGCTCCTGACGTGCGTTCTGCGCACCGTCGCGGTCGCTGTTTGCCGTTTGCAGCAGCGGTTCAATATCCTGCTCGCCAATCAGTTCGCCCAGCATGTTGAGCTCTTCATTGCTGAGCTTGTTACCGGCCAGCAGCATAGCGACGGCGTCGGCAACCGGGCGATAATTTTTCTGCTCTTCAACAAACTGTGCGAAATCGTGGAAACGGTTGGGATCCAGCAGGCGCAGACGCGCAAAGTGGCTTTCCATACCCAGTTGTTCCGGGGTGGCGGTCAGCAACAGTACGCCTGGCACGCGTTCTGCCAGTTGTTCTATCGCCACATATTCACGGCTCGGCGCCTCTTCGCTCCAGACGAGGTGGTGGGCTTCATCGACAACCAGCAGATCCCACTCGGCATCGCACAGGTGTTCCAGACGCTGCTTGTTACGGCGGGCGAAGTCCAGAGAACAGATCACCAGTTGTTCGGTTTCGAACGGGTTAAACGCATCGTGCTGCGCTTCGGCGTAGCGTTCGTCGTCAAACAGGGCGAAACGTAGATTGAAACGGCGCAGCATTTCGACCAGCCACTGATGCTGCAAGGTTTCTGGCACAATAATCAGCACGCGTTCTGCCGCACCAGAAAGCAGTTGTTGATGCAGGATCATCCCGGCTTCAATGGTTTTGCCCAGACCCACTTCATCTGCCAGCAGTACGCGCGGCGCATGACGGCGACCCACATCGTGGGCGATGTTGAGCTGATGAGGGATCAGGCTGGTGCGCTGGCCGCGCAGACCGCTCCATGGCATGCGGTACTGTTCACTTTGAAATTTACGTGCGCGGTAGCGCAGCGCAAACCGATCCATGCGGTCAATCTGACCAGCAAACAGGCGATCCTGCGGTTTGCTGAACGCCAGTTTGCTGTCGAGCAGGACTTCACGCAGCGTGACGCCGGCTTCTTCGGTATCAAGACGGGTACCAATGTAGGCAAGCAAACCATTTTCTTCTTTTACTTCATCGATTTGCAGCTGCCAGCCTTCATGGCTGGTAATGGTATCGCCAGGGTTGAACATCACGCGGGTCACGGGGGAGTCACTGCGCGCATACAGACGGTTTTCACCGGTGGAGGGGAAAAGCAAAGTGACGGTGCGCGCATCCATGGCGACAACGGTTCCAAGTCCCAGTTCGCTTTCTGTATCGCTGATCCAGCGTTGACCAAGTGTAAAAGGCATATTTGTTCGGCTCTATATCTTTAATTGCAGGCAATAATCACCCTCTGCCAGGGAGATGCTATGGCAGAACGGTAAATGGGGTCCAGGAATGGAAAGGGCGCTATGGTAATGGATGGCGATGGATTCGTCACGCGTCAAAATAACCCTAATTGGCCTGTCAGTAGTGTAGCAAAGTTATCATCAATGAAGGGAAGAATTCCTTCCGCGACGGGCTGGAGCTGTCGCGTCAGGTAATGCTCGTAATCCAGCGGCGAGTGTTGATAATCCTTTGGCTCTGGGCCGTTCAGGGTCCAGACATAGTGAATGGTGCCGCGGTTCTGGTACTGCGCCGGGCGTCCCCGCTTCAGGTTTTCTTCATCAGCCAGTCTGGCGGCGCGTACGTGTGGCGGAACGTTGCGCTGGTACTCGCTTAACGGTCGCCGCAGACGCTTGCGATAGACCAGACGCTCGTCCAGTTCGCCCGCCATCAGCCGATCAATGGTTTCACGTACGTAATCCTGATACGGTTCGTGACGAAATATGCGCAGATACAATTCTTGCTGGAACTGCTGCGCCAGCGGTGTCCAGTCGGTACGCACGGTTTCCAACCCTTTAAACACCATCCGCTGGTTTTCTCCTTCCTGAATCAAACCCGCGTAGCGTTTTTTGCTGCCGGTATCCGCGCCACGAATGGTGGGCATCAGAAAGCGGCAGAAATGCGTTTCATACTCCAGTTCCAGCGCGCTGGTAAGGTTCTTCTCCTGAAGCGATTGCGTCCACCAGGCGTTGACGTGTGCCACTAACGCGCGACCAATTTTCGCCGCTTCCTCTTCTGTGTGGGCGCGCTTCAGCCAGACGAAGGTGGAGTCGGTGTCGCCATAAATTACGTCATAGCCCTGGGCTTCAATGAGCGCTTTGGTCTGACGCATGATCGCGTGACCGCGCATGGTGATCGACGACGCCAGGCGCGGATCGAAAAAGCGGCAGGCCGTCGTGCCGAGCACACCGTAAAAGGCATTCATGATGATCTTCAGCGCCTGAGAAAGCGGTTTATTACCGTGCCGTTTGGCGTCGTCACGCCCCTGCCAGATCGACGTCACGATCTCTGGCAGGCAGTGTTTTTCCCGCGAGAACCAGGCGTCGAGAAATCCTTCGGTGCTGTGTTCGGGATCCGGGTGCGCCATCCCTTCCACCAGTCCGACTGGGTCGATCAAAAAGGTGCGAATGATCGAGGGGTACAGGCTTTTGTAATCCAGCACCAGCACCGAATCATACAAGCCGGGACGCGAATCCATCACGTAACCGCCGGGGCTGGCGTGGGGCGGCACTTCACCAAGGTTCGGCGCAACGTAACCGGCGCGATGCATACGTGGAAAATAGAGATGGCCAAACGCGGCGACCGAACCGCCGTGACGATCGACAGGTAATCCGTTAACCGTGGCTCGTTCTAACAGGAACGGCACGATCTCGGTTTTATGAAAGACTCGCGTCACCAGCTCGCAATCTTTCAGATTGTAGGTGGCGAGCGCGGGTTTATCTTCGGCAAAACGTCTGTCGATCTCATCCATGCGATCCCAGGGATTATCGATCGATTTACCTTCCCCCAGCAGTTCCTGCGAAACGGTCTCCAGCGAAAACGACGAGAAATTCCAGAAGGCAGACTTCAGCGCCTCAATACCATCCACGATCAGCCGACCTTTCGCCTGGGCGAAAAAAACGCCATTTTTAAAACCGTGCTCACGCCACTCGAGTTCGCTGTTATCGCGGCCAAAACGCAGCGGGATACGGTAGCGCTCAGCATGTTTTTGCAACACGCGCAGGTCGAACTGCACCACGTTCCAGCCGATGATGAGGTCGGGATCGTGGCGGGCAACCCACTCGTTAAGCTTTTCCAACAGTTGTGGGCGGCTGTTGACGTACTCAAGCTGGAAATCGAGCGCTGATGAATCGCCATTTTCGGGGCCGAGCATATAGACAATGCGCTGCCCGCAGCCTTCAAGCCCAATGCAGTACAACTCGCCGTGGCGGGTGGTTTCAATGTCCAGAGACAACCATTTGAGCGGTGGACGATAGTCGGGATGGGGCTTTAATCGCGCATTGACGATCGCACCGTTGCGCGTCTCACCTTCGACCCACACTGGTGAGGTGATAAAGCGTTCCATCAGATAGCGTTCCGGCGGGCGGACATCGCCTTCATAAACCGTCACGCCATTCTCACGCAACAGCTTTTCCAGTCGCATCAACTGGCGATGCGAACGGCAGTAAAGACCCGAAACCGGCTGACGATGAAAATCTTTGAGGTTGAGCGGCGTCAGACGATAACCATTTTCACTGCTTAATAACGACGTGACGCGGGCGGTTAGCGCGGTAGGGATAAACGCAACGGACTCCTGCGGCGCAAGCGTGACCTGCAAAGGCCCGCTGTCTGTTGCCAGCCAGAAGGAGACTTCAGTTCCCTGCGACGAATCCCGCCAGTGCCGGGTTAAGATAAAACCTGCCTGCGCCACGCTGTTTATCCATCAAAAAAACCAGGCATGATTATAGCCTGGTTCAACGTGTTGTGCTGGGGTTTTATACAGTTATCGGCGCTGCTACTGCCCGTAATAGGCTTTCGCTCCGTGCTTGCGCAGGTAATGCTTATCCAGCAACGTTTGCTGCATCTCGGGTAACTGTGGCGCGAGCTGGCGGCAGAAAATGCCCATGTAGGCAACCTCTTCTAAGACGATGGCGTTATGCACCGCGTCTTCGGCATTTTTCCCCCACGCAAAGGGACCGTGTGAATGCACCAGTACGCCTGGCATTTGCGCGGCGTCTATTCCATGCATCTTAAAGGTTTCGACGATCACCTTGCCGGTTTCCCATTCATACTCGCCGTTGATCTCGTGGCTGGTCATTTTGCGGGTGCAAGGGATGGGGCCGTAGAAATAGTCGGCATGCGTGGTGCCCGTTGCCGGAATGGACTGTCCGGCCTGCGCCCAGATGGTCGCGTGGCGCGAATGGGTATGCACAATACCACCAATGGTGGGAAAAGCCTGGTACAGCAGACGATGCGTCGGCGTATCGGACGAGGGCTTTTTCTGACCTTCAATCACTTCACCCGTCGCGATGCTGACAACCACCATATCGTCAGCGGTCATCACGCTGTAATCCACGCCGGAAGGTTTAATGACAAAGACGCCGTGGTCGCGATCGACGGCACTGACGTTCCCCCAGGTGAGCGTGACCAGGTTGTGCTTTGGCAGCGCCAGATTCGCTGCCAGTACCTGGCGTTTGAGATCTTCTAGCATGTTTTTCTCCCTGCCTGATGACGGTGTAAACGCGTTATCAGGCCTACACAGAGATGTAGGCCTGATTCAGCAAAGCGCCATCAGGCAACCATTTGCTTAACGTTTAAAGCCGTAATACATGTCGTTCCAGCGCAGCGCGTCCTTGAAGGCGGGCAGGCGGGTATCGTTATCAATCACGGTGATTTCGATATCGTGCATTTCGGCGAACTGACGCATGTCGTTGAGATCCAGCGCATGGCTGAAGACGGTATGGTGCGCGCCGCCGGCCAGGATCCACGCTTCAGACGCGGTCGGCAGGTCCGGTTGGGCTTTCCACAGCGCGTTGGCGACCGGCAGTTTCGGCAGCGCATGCGGGGTTTTCACGGTGTCGATGCAGTTGACCAGCAGACGATAGCGATCGCCTAGGTCGATCAGGCTGGCCACGATCGCCGGACCGGTCTGCGTATTGAAGATCAGACGGGCAGGATCGTCTTTACCGCCAATGCCGAGATGCTGAACATCAAGGATCGGTTTTTCGTCCACCGCGATCGACGGACACACTTCCAGCATGTGGGAGCCGAGCACCAGATCGTTGCCTTTCTCGAAGTGATAGGTGTAATCCTCCATAAAGGAGGTGCCGCCCTGCAGACCGGTTGACATCACTTTCATGATGCGAAGCAGAGCGGCAGTTTTCCAGTCGCCTTCGCCAGCAAAGCCATAGCCCTGCTGCATCAGGCGTTGTACGGCCAGACCCGGAAGCTGTTTCAGACCGTGCAAATCTTCAAAGGTAGTCGTGAAGGCGTGGAAGCCGCCCTGCTCCAGGAAGCGCTTCATACCCAGTTCAATACGCGCCGCTTCCAGCACGTTCTGGCGTTTTTCACCGTGAACCTGAGTGGCAGCGGTCAGGGTGTAGCTATTTTCGTATTCGTCAATCAGGGCATTGATGTCGCCGTCGCTGATGGAATTCACCACCTGCACCAGATCGCCCACTGCCCAGGTGTTGACCGAGAAGCCGAACTTGATCTGCGCGGCGACTTTATCGCCATCGGTAACCGCCACTTCACGCATGTTGTCGCCAAAGCGGCACACTTTCAGATGACGGGTATCCTGTTTCGACACCGCATGACGCATCCAGGAACCGATACGGGCATGAGCCTGTTGATCCTGCCAGTGACCGGTGACTACCGCATGTTGCTGGCGCATGCGTGCGCCGATAAAGCCGAACTCACGACCGCCGTGCGCAGTCTGGTTGAGGTTCATAAAGTCCATGTCGATGCTGTCCCACGGAAGGGCTGCATTGAACTGGGTGTGGAATTGCAGCAGCGGTTTATTGAGGATGGTCAGGCCGTTGATCCACATTTTGGCTGGAGAGAAGGTATGCAGCCAGACCACCAGACCCGCACAACGATCGTCATAGTTCGCGTCACGGCAAATGGCGGTGATTTCATCCGGTGTGGTCCCCAGTGGTTTTAACACCAGCTTGCAGGGTAGTTTCGCTTCGGTATTCAGCGCTTTGACGACGTGCTCCGCGTGCTGAGTAACCTGACGCAGCGTCTCAGGGCCGTACAAATGCTGGCTGCCAATTACAAACCACACTTCATAGTTATCAAAAATAGTCATTGTCGTGTCCTTAGTGAGTCAGGGTTGCCTGGTCAGCCGGCGCAGTATTAACCGGGGTGGCAGTCGGAAGATAATGTTGCTCAGCGCTTACCGCCCACTGCTGGTAGCGGCGATAAAGCTGTTCGAAACGTTGTGCCTGGTCGGGGCGAGGTTGCAGCGTGTTTTCCACCGCGCTGGCCATTTTCTGCTGCGCCGCAGGAATATCGGCATGCACCCCGGCAGCCACGGCGGCGAAGATGGCTGCGCCCAGCGCACAGCACTGATCGGAGGCGACGATTTGTAGCGGACGGTTCAGGACATCGCAGCAGGCCTGCATAATGACCTTGTTTTTCCTGGCGATGCCGCCCAGCGCCATGACGTTGTTAACCGCAATACCTTGTTCGGTAAAGCATTCCATAATGGCTCTTGCGCCAAAGGCGGTTGCGGCTATCAGCCCGCCGAACAGCGCCGGGGCATCCGTGGCCAGATTCAGATCGGTCACCACCCCTTTCAGACGCTGGTTTGCGTTCGGCGTGCGGCGGCCGTTAAACCAGTCAAGCACCACCGGCAGGTGATCCAGCGATGGGTTTTTCGCCCAGGCGTCGGTCAGCGCGGGCAGCAGTTGTTTTTGGCTGGCGCTGATCTGCGCTTTCAGTTCCGGATGCTGCGCGGCGAGTTGCTCCAGCGGCCAGCCGAGAATGCGACCAAACCACGCGTAGATATCGCCAAAGGCAGACTGTCCGGCCTCCAGACCGATAAAACCGGGGACCACACTGCCATCGACTTGCCCACAAATGCCTTTCACGGCGCGCTCGCCGACGCTCTGTTTGTCCGCAATCAGGATGTCGCAGGTGGAGGTTCCAATGACTTTCACCAGCGCATTGGGCTGTGCGCCCGCGCCGACGGCACCCATGTGGCAGTCGAACGCGCCGCCAGAGATGACGACGTTCTCCGGCAGACCAAGGCGCTGCGCCCACTCGGCGCACAGCGTACCAACTGGCAGATCGGCAGTGAACGTGTCGGTGAACAGGGGGTATTGCAAATGCTGGTTAATCAGCGGATCGAGCTCGTCGAAGAAACTGGCAGGCGGCAGACCGCCCCAGCTTTCATGCCATAATGATTTGTGCCCGGCGCTGCAACGACCCCGGCGGATATCCTGCGGGCGCGTAGTACCAGAAAGGAGGGCTGGCACCCAGTCGCACAGCTCAACCCACGAGACGGCAGCCTGGGCAACTGCGCGGTCTTCGCGGGTGACATGAAGGATCTTGGCCCAGAACCATTCGCTGGAGTAAATGCCGCCGATGTAACGGGAGTAATCGACGTTGCCCGGCGTATGGCACAGACGGGTAATGGCTTCGGCTTCTTCCACTGACGTGTGGTCTTTCCACAGGACGAACATCGCGTTTGGGTTTTCCGCGAACTCTTCCCGGAGTGCCAGCACGTTGCCATCGGCGTCAATCGGCGCTGGCGTTGAGCCCGTACTGTCGACGCCAATCCCAACGACCTCGGCACGTTGCGCCGCGCTGAGTTCCGCCAATACGCTTTTCAGTGCGGCTTCCATCGACTCCATGTAGTCGTGGGGATGATGGCGGAACCGGTTGTTCGGGGCGTCACAAAAACGTCCTTCCTGCCAGCGCGGGTACCACTCAACGCTGGTGGCGATCTCTTCGCCGGTGGCGCATTCCACAGCCAGCGCGCGCACAGAATCACTGCCAAAATCGAGGCCAATTGCAATTGCCATCCTCTTGCTCCATCCAGAAATACGGGTATGGAGAAACAGTAGTGAGTGGGGATAAAAACCGTCAGGTAGGATCCGCTAATCTTATGGATTAAAATGCTATGGCATCGCAAAGTGTGACGCCGTGCAAATAATCAATGTGGACATTTCTGCTCTGGTTATAGACACTTTTGTTACCCGTTTTTGTGGCAGTCATCGTACTGAGTCGTGACATAATGCTTTTCACAAGCGGGGTTGATGGGTCCGCCCGTGATGGTGCGGCAACAAGGCAGGACGCAAACCATACTGTCCTGCGTAATATGGACAATTTGTTTCCTCACTGAACCTCGGGAGTCGTGAAATTATGGCTGAACCGCAAAATGACCCTCTCCTGCCAGGGTACTCGTTTAACGCGCATCTGGTCGCCGGTTTAACGCCGATAGACGCCAACGGATATCTGGATTTTTTTATCGACAGGCCGTTGGGGATGAAAGGCTATATCCTTAACCTCACGATTCGGGGGGAAGGGGTGATTAAAAATCAGGGACGAGAGTTTGTCTGCCGACCCGGTGACATTTTGTTGTTCCCGCCGGGTGAAATTCATCACTACGGACGCCATCCGGATGCCAGCGAGTGGTATCACCAGTGGGTTTACTTTCGTCCCCGCGCCTACTGGCAGGAGTGGCTCACCTGGCCGTCCATTTTTGCGCAGACCGGTTTTTTCCGTCCGGACGAAGCGCATCAGCCGCACTTTAATGAGCTATTCGGCCAGATTATCCACGCCGGACAGGGGGAAGGGCGCTACTCTGAACTGCTGGCGATCAACCTGCTGGAGCAGTTACTGCTGAGGCGCATGGAGGCGATCAACGCTTCGCTGCATCCGCCGATGGATAACCGCGTGCGCGATGCCTGTCAGTACATCAGCGATCATCTGGCGGACAGCCACTTCGATATTGCCAGCGTTGCTCAGCATGTCTGCCTGTCGCCATCGCGCCTGTCGCACCTGTTCCGTCAACAGTTGGGTATCAGCGTGTTGAGCTGGCGTGAGGATCAGCGGATCAGCCAGGCGAAGCTGCTGCTCAGTACAACACGCATGCCGATTGCTACCGTTGGACGCAATGTCGGGTTCGACGACCAGCTCTATTTCTCCCGCGTCTTTAAAAAATGTACTGGCGCCAGTCCGAGCGAGTTCCGTGCCGGTTGTGAAGAAAAAGTGAATGATGTGCCCGTGAAGATGTCATAACCTGTAACTATTCAGATGATTGGTCGCTTGACGTCGCAGGGATGGGTTTGCAGAATCCCTGTTTCGTAAAACTGACGGACGCATTATGCAAGCATTGCTGGAACACTTTATTCTCCAGTCCGCCATGTACGCTTTGATTGCTGTGGCGCTGGTGGCCTTCCTGGAATCGCTGGCGCTGGTGGGGTTGATTTTACCGGGAACGGTATTGATGGCCGGGCTGGGCGCCCTGATAGGCAGCGGGGAACTCAACTTCTGGCATGCATGGCTGGCGGGAATTATCGGCTGTCTGCTTGGCGACTGGATCTCGTTCTGGCTGGGCTGGCGCTTCAAAAAACCGCTGCACCGCTGGTCGTTCATGAAAAAGAACAAAGCGCTGCTCGATAAAACCGAGCACGCACTGCATCAGCACAGTATGTTCACGATTCTGGTGGGACGTTTTGTTGGTCCAACGCGCCCGCTGGTGCCGATGGTCGCCGGAATGCTCGATCTGCCGGTGGCGAAATTCATCACGCCCAACATTATTGGCTGCCTGCTCTGGCCGCCATTTTATTTTCTGCCGGGGATTCTGGCTGGTGCGGCAATTGATATTCCGGCGGGTATGCAAAGTGGCGAGTTTAAGTGGCTGCTGCTGGCGACAGCCATCCTGCTGTGGTTCGGTGGCTGGCTGTGCTGGCGCCTGTGGCGTAGTGGAAAAGCCGCGACGGACCGCTTAACGCATTACCTGCCAAAAAGACGTCTGCTCTGGCTGGCGCC
This sequence comes from Citrobacter sp. CFNIH10, assembly GCF_002934585.1. NCBI lineage: Bacteria > Pseudomonadati > Pseudomonadota > Gammaproteobacteria > Enterobacterales > Enterobacteriaceae > Citrobacter > Citrobacter sp. CFNIH10. The sequence continues at coordinate 267,582 of NZ_CP026216.1, read as the reverse complement.
GATCGTGCTGGGGATGGGGATTGTTGCGCTGGTGACGTTGCTTCGCCACCCGCTGATGCCGATGTATCTCGATATTCTGCAAAAAGTGGTGGGCTACTGATATTCCTGCAGGATAAGCGTAAGCGCCATCCGGCAATCCATTATTTTTTAATCCCCAACAGCGCTGAGGCGCTGGCTTTACCGCTCAGCAACTCATCCGTTTCGCCCTGCCACGCGATGCGACCGTCGGCCACGACCACTGAGCGCGGGGCGATGCGCGCCGCATCTTCGACACTGTGCGACACCATCAGTAGCGTCAGTTGCCGGGCATGGCAGATATCGCTTACCAGGGTCAGCATCTCCTGACGTAGCGCGGGATCGAGGGCTGAAAAGGGCTCGTCAAGCAGCAGGATCGGCTGTTCGCGCACCAGACAGCGCGCCAGTGCCACACGCTGGCGTTGACCGCCGGAAAGCTCTCCGGGCAGGCGGGCCATCAGCGTCTCGATCCCCATTTGTTGCGCGATATGCAGGCGCTTCTCTTTCTGTTCGGCGCTTAATTTCAGTCCTGGATCCAACCCCAGACCGATGTTTTGCTCAACGTTTAGATGGCTGAACAGATTGTTCTCCTGAAACAACATCGAAACCGGGCGACGTGATGGCGGCGTGGTGGTGTGGTCTTCCCCTTCGATCAACAGGGTGCCGCGGGCAGGCGTGAGAAAACCGGCAATCAGACTCAGTAACGTACTTTTCCCTGCGCCGCTTGGCCCCAGAATCGCCACCTGTTCACCGCGCGCCACGGACAGCGTAAAGCGCATGGGCAAATGGTGGTAGAGCCAGGTGATATCAGTCAGTCTTAACATTTCGCCCCGGTAACGTCTCAATAACGGTAAATAAAATAAAGCACAGGATCAGCAATAAGAGCGCAGTGACGGCACCGTCCTGACTGCGGTAAGAGCCAATTTGCTGATACAGATAAAACGGCAGGGTGCGGAAATCATCGTTGCCGAACAGCGCCACCACGCCAAAATCGCCGATAGACAGCACACAGGCAAAGGCCAGCGCCTGCGCCAGCGGACGCATCAATGCCCGCAGTTCTACCACTTTTAGCCGCTGCCAGCCTTCAATCCCCAGCGACTGACACAGCATGGTGTAGCGGGCGGTAATATCGCGCATCGGGTTTTCCAGCACTTTCAGCGCGTAGGGAATGGCCATCAGCGCATTGGTGAAAATCACGATGCCGTCAGCGGACTCCGGCAGGCCGATGCTGTTGTTGAGCAACAGGAAGAAGCCGGTGGCCAGCACGATGCCTGGCATCGCCAGAATAAGCATCCCGCTTAGCTCAAGCGCTTGTCCTGCCAACAACTGCTGACGGGCGCGCAGTTCGCGGCTGCTCCACAGCAGCATCATCGTCAGGATCACGCACAGCAGACCCGCTGCCAGCGCAATACGTAGCGAAGTCCACACCGCCTGCCACAAAATGGGCTGCGCGAGCACGCCCAGCAGATGGCGATTCACCCCGTCGACCATCACCGCCAACAACGGTGGAAGCAACAGCAGCAGCGCGAGGACGATCAGCAGGGCATCGGTTAAACGGCTGTGCAGCCGATCGTCCGGATCGCGCCATCCCTGAACCAGGGTTGTGCCGGGAGCAATAGCTTTACTCAATCGTTGACTGAGGAGCACCAGCGCCAGACAGCACACCATCTGGATCAGCGCCAGCATGGCGGCGCGGGCAGGATCGTAGTCGAAATTCAGCGCCTGATAAATCGCCAGCTCAATGGTGGTCGCCTGCGGCCCGCCGCCCAGCGACAGCACGGTGGCGAAACTGGCAAAACAGAGCATAAAAATCAGCGCAGCGACCGGTGGGATTTGGCGACGCAGCCATGGCCACTCGACAAAGCGGAAGAACTGCCAGCCGCGGATACCTAGTTGGGCGGCAAGCTGACGCTGCTCGCCAGGGATATTCTCCAGTGACTGCAACAACAGACGGCTTGCCATCGGCAGATTAAAAAAGATGTGAGCCAGCAGGATGCCCTGCAACCCGTAAGGCGAGAAGGTCCACTCCAGTCCAAGCACGTGCCAGAGCGAAGCCAGCCACCCCTGGCGTCCATAGACGCTGAGAATACCAAACACCGCAACCAGCACCGGGAGGATCAGCGTCATGGCGCACAGGCGCAGCAGGGCCAGACGCCCCGGAAAACGGCGTCGGTACAGTGCACGGGCAAGGAAGATGGCTGGAACAACAGAAAGCACCGCCGACAGGAAGGCCTGCCAGAAGGAAAAACGCACCACGTGCCACAGGTAGCTGTCCTGCCACAGCGAGGACCACGCCGCCTGCGGCGCGTTGAACCACAATGCCAAAAACGCGGCCAGCGCTACCGTCACCATCAACGTGGCGGCACAAAGGCCAGGGATCAGCCAGCCGGCAATTAACGGCTGACGGCGCGTTGCCATTCGCTAATCCATGCCTGGCGTTGTGCCGCCACTTCCGCTGACGTGAATTCCAGGGTCGTTGTGGGTTTAGTCAGTTGTTCGAACCCGGCAGGCAGGGTGACATTTGCCACCGGATACATCCAGTTGCCGGTCGGGATAGCATTCTGGAACGCGGGTGACACCATGAATTTGAGGAACTTTTCTGCCAGCTCAGGTTGCTTGCTGGCGGCAGTACGCGCGGCGACCTCCACCTGCAGGTAATGGCCTTCGCTAAAGTTGGCCGCCACGTAGTTCTCTTTTTTCTCTTCGATGATGTGATACGCCGGAGAGGTGGTGTAGCTCAGCACCAGATCGCTTTCACCTTTCAGGAACAGGCCATAAGCTTCGCTCCAGCCTTTGGTGACAGTGACGGTTTTGGCCGCCAGCTTCTGCCACGCTTGCGGCGTTTTATCGCCATACACTTTCTGCATCCACAGCATCAGCCCAAGTCCTGGCGTACTGGTGCGCGGATCCTGATAAATCACCCGCCATTTCTGATCGCTCTCGACCAGCTCCTTCAGGCTTTTCGGTGGGTTTTTCAGTTTGTTTTTGTCATATACGAAAGCGAAGTAGCCGTAATCAAACGGGACGAAGGTGTCATTCTTCCAGCCGCCTGGGACATTGACCGCCTCGCTGGCGACACCGCTTTTCGCGAACAATTGGGTTTGCGTCGCCGCTTCCAGCAGGTTGTTATCCAGTCCCAGCACCACGTCGGCCTTGCTGTTTTTCCCTTCCATTCGCAGGCGATTAAGTAACGACACGCCATCTTCCAGCGCCACCAGCTTCAGTTCGCAGTTGCAGTCGGCTTCAAAGGCTTTTTTCACCGCCGGGCCAGGGCCCCAGTCTGCGGCGAACGAGTCGTAGGTGTAGACGGTGAGAACCGGTTTTGCGAAGGCAGGCGCTGCGCACAGGAGTAAAAGGGGAAGACATTTTTTCAACACTTTGCACCTCAAAAGATGGGTGGCAAAGGATTTTGAGCAGTAGCCTCAAATCCCTTCGCCGGCGTTATCCGGATCAGGTTCGACGGGTATTATCTCAGCCCATACGCTTCATCATTCAAGCAGCCTCTGTGTTGGCTGCGTCCGCTCACCCCAGTCACATAGTGTTCTATGCTCCTTGGGATTCACTCGCTTGCCGCCTTGCTGCAGCTTGAATGATTTTGTGTATGTTTATTAGCACCCCGTTGAGAACGGCGTTAGTGTAGTGATTTTGCCGCGTTGCGGCAATCATGGATCCGGCGGCGCAAACCACGCAGACTTAAAGTCGAACCAGCCGAGGGTGTTCATGCGCAGGCCGCGCATACTGCGCTGACCCTGAATAATCAGCCAGTGGTGGATCAGCGGGACAATGGCTTTGCTGGCAAGCAATTGCTGACACCACATGGCCAGATTCATCTCGCCGGTGCGCCAGCGCGCAGCGTCGGCTTCCCAGTCCAGCGGAATGCAGTGCTGTAACAGCGGGACTTCACACAGATGCGCGAACAAAGAGAAGTCGAGCGGCAGGGTGAAGTTGGCGCTGTTAAGCCAGATGTCGCTTTCAATTTCCCCGGCATGCCATTGATCGTAGTCGATCTCCTGAATCTCTAGCTTCACCTGATGTGCAGCCAGAAGCTGACTCATGATCTGTGCAATCACCTGGTGTTCGATGTGTTCGTGATAATAGGTCAGCGTGAGCGTCTCCAGCCCGGCAGGTTTCTCGCCGTGACCCGGTCGCGCGTGATGCCAGCGGGGCAGTAAGCCATAGGCCGGGAACCAGTGACGTTGATACTGTTCATCGGCATAGTAAAGCAGGTTACTTGGTGACAGTACGCGACTGACCCACTCCCGAACCTCCTGATTGGCGCCGCGATGAGTGCGAGCGTCGAACAACAGGTAATAGCACCCCTCTTCCAGGCGGCTTTCGATAGCCTTCTCATCTTCCGTGGGACCTTTCAGCGTCAGGCCGCCGTTTGGCTCGTCGCCGATATCCGGCAGAACCCAGACGTTCACTTCATCAATCAGGGCCCGATAACCGAAGAAATCGTCAAATGCATGAATTTTCAGTTGATTACGTGTATTCCGTATCACCGCGTATGGGCCGGTGCCAATCGGATGGCTGGAAAAATTGCTCAGGGTTTCCCATTCGCGCGGCAGGATCATCGCCGGGACCTGGCCCAGCAGCCACGGCAGCCAGCGATCGGGTTGCGAAAGATGAATGTCCAGCGTCCAGGGCGTGGGTGAAACGATCTCGCTGATGTGCGAATAGAGCGGTAAGACGTTAATGCGTGTCAGTGACGACACCACATCGTCCATTTCCAGTTCACGACCGTGGTGAAAATGGATCCCCGGACGCAGGAAAAAGCGCCAGTGCAGGGGGGAGATTTGCTGCCAGTGGTGGGCTATGTCGGCTTCCAGTTCCCCATTTTCCTCATTTACGCGGGTCAGGGCGCTGAAGATTTGGCGGGCAATGTGGGTTTCTGAGCGACGCAGTGCGCTGCCGGGCAGCAGATTTTGCATTGGACGATAGTAAAGTACACGCAGGATGTGACGGCCCTGACGGAAGCTGCGGCCCAGATGGGAAACCAGCATCTGCCGCACGGCCGTTTTGTCGCCGACCAGTTGCACCAGTTGATCGATGCGATCCTGCTCCAGCAGATCTTCCGCGCGCTGTTGCTGGAGCGCCAGTCCGGTATACAGGAAGGTTAAGCGTGAACGTTTTCCGCGTCCCACTTCCGCCTCCCACGTCAGCCAGCCGCGCTCCTGCATGGTATTGAGCAGCGTGCGCATATGACGGCGCGAGCAGCTCAGCAGATCCGCCAGTTCGTTGAGCGTGGTGTCCTGTGTTTTGCCGTCGCAGCATTGCCACAAGCGGATGAACTGTTGTTGCAGACGGCCAGAAGACATAAAAGGGGAACTCCTGCGGAAAACTCAGCAATTTTATTATCCCTATATTAGGCCAATAATACATTCCGATGAAGCACTATGACGGGGTCATCTATATGCGCCAGTTTTATCAGAAGTACTTTGCCGTGACAGAAGGGTTGTCCTGGTTGGCTTGCCTGAGCGCGCCGCAGCGCTTAAAGATGCTGGAAGAACTGATGCAGTGGGAGGTGACAGCCTGACCCTGGAGTAGCAGACATCATGTGTGACTGAGTATTGGTGTTAATCACCGCGCCAGCAGGTATTATCTGCTGGCTTTTTTCGTTTCGGCTGCGCTGACTAAGGAAAGATATGCTCTGGTTAATGACGATGGGACGACGTCTCAACGGTGTTTACGCGGCGTTTATGCTCGTCGCATTTATGATGGGCGTTGCGGGGGCGCTACAGGCGCCGACGCTGAGCCTGTTTCTCAGTCGCGAGGTCGGGGCGCAGCCGTTCTGGGTGGGGCTGTTTTACACCGTTAACGCCATCGCCGGGATTGGCGTAAGTCTTGCGCTGGCAAAACGCTCGGACAGCCAGGGAGACCGGCGCAAGCTGATTCTGTTTTGTTGCCTGATGGCCATCGGTAATGCGCTGCTGTTTGCCTTTAATCGCCACTACCTGACGCTGATCACCTGCGGCGTACTGCTGGCGTCGCTGGCAAATACCGCGATGCCGCAATTGTTCGCGCTGGCGCGGGAATATGCCGACAGCTCGGCGCGTGAAGTGGTGATGTTCAGCTCTGTGATGCGTGCGCAGCTTTCACTGGCGTGGGTGATTGGCCCGCCGATGGCCTTTATGCTGGCGCTGAATTACGGTTTTACCGTGATGTTTTCGATTGCCGCCGCGATTTTTGCGCTCAGTTTCATCCTGATTGCCTTTATGCTGCCGTCTGTCGCCCGCGTTGAACAACCGGCGGATGCGCCGGTGATCCAGACTGGTGGCTGGCAGGATAAAAACGTACGCATGTTGTTTATCGCTTCCACGCTGATGTGGACCTGCAACACCATGTATATCATCGATATGCCGCTATGGATTAGCGCGGAGCTTGGACTGCCGGATAAGCTTGCCGGGATCCTGATGGGCACCGCCGCAGGACTGGAAATTCCGATCATGATCCTTGCCGGCTTTTACGTAAAACGCTTCGGTAAGCGCCGGATGATGCTTATTGCCGTCACCGCGGGCGTGCTGTTTTATCTCGGGCTGATTTTCTTCCACAGCCATCAGGCGCTGCTGATATTGCAACTGTTTAATGCGGCGTTTATCGGGATCATTGCCGGTATTGGCATGCTCTGGTTTCAGGATCTGATGCCGGGCAGGGCCGGATCGGCGACGACGCTATTTACCAACAGCATTTCGACCGGCGTGATTCTGGCGGGGGTGATCCAGGGCGCGGTTGCCCAAAGCTATGGTCACTTCTCGGTATACTGGGTGATTGCGGCGATTTCGCTGGTTACGCTGGTGATGACCGGGCGGGTGAAAGACGTTTGAATTATGATTGCCGGATGGCGGCTAACGCCTTATCCGACCTACAGAAATCCGTAGGCCGGATAAGCGCAGTGCTTCCGGCATGGCGGGCTTAGCGCATAAACGCCGGTTGTTTCTCTTCGTAGGCGGCGATCGCGTCTTCGTGTTGCAGCGTCAACCCGATGCTGTCCAGACCGTTCAGCATGCAGTGGCGGCGAAAGGCGTCGATGTTAAAGTGATACGTTTTCTCGCCTGCTTTCACGACCTGCGCTTCCAGATCCACTTCGAAGTGAATACCCGGATTCGCCTGTACCAGCGTAAACAACTCGTCGACTTCTTCATCACTTAACTTCACGGGCAGCAGTTGGTTGTTAAAGCTGTTGCCGTAGAAGATGTCCGCGAAGCTCGGCGCAATCACCACTTTGAAGCCGTAGTCCGTCAACGCCCACGGCGCGTGCTCACGAGAAGAGCCGCAGCCGAAGTTTTCACGCGCCAGCAGAATCGAGGCGCCCTGGTATTCAGGGAAGTTCAGGACGAACTCCGGATTCGGCTGCTGACCTTTTTCATCCAGAAAACGCCAGTCATTGAACAGGTGCGCTCCAAAACCGGTGCGGGTAACCTTCTGCAAAAACTGCTTAGGAATGATGGCGTCAGTATCGACGTTGGCGGCATCCAGCGGGACAACCAGGCCGTTATGTTGGGTAAATTTCTCTGCCATGGGAGTCTCCTTATTTGATGCTGCGAATGTCGGCAAAATGACCGGTAACGGCGGCAGCCGCGGCCATCGCCGGGCTGACCAGATGGGTACGCCCACCGCGGCCCTGACGCCCTTCAAAGTTACGGTTGCTGGTTGACGCGCAGCGTTCGCCCGGATTCAGGCGATCGTTATTCATCGCCAGACACATGGAGCACCCCGGCAGACGCCATTCGAATCCGGCTTCGATAAAGATCTTATCTAACCCTTCCGCTTCTGCCTGTGCTTTGACCGGACCGGATCCTGGAACCACCAGCGCCTGGACGCCCGGCGCGACTTTACGACCTTTGGCGACCTCTGCGGCGGCGCGCAAATCTTCAATACGCGAGTTAGTGCACGAGCCGATGAACACTTTATCGATCGCCACTTCCGTTAACGGTACACCCGGTTTCAGGCCCATATAGGCCAGCGCTTTTTCAGCACTGGCGCGCTCAACCGGATCGGTAAACGACGCCGGATCGGGAATGTTGTCCGTCACGGAGATCACCTGGCCCGGATTGGTTCCCCAGGTCACCTGAGGAGCAATCTCTTCAGCTTGTAAGGTGACAACCGTATCAAAGCGTGCGTCGGCGTCGGTTTGCAACGTTTTCCAGTACGCGACTGCGTCATCAAAATCTTTACCTTTCGGCGCGTGCAGACGACCTTTGACGTAGTTAAAGGTGGTTTCATCCGGGGCGACTAATCCGGCTTTGGCACCCATTTCAATCGCCATGTTGCACAGGGTCATGCGGCCTTCCATGCTCAGGGCTCGGATGGCATCGCCACAAAACTCAACGACATGACCGGTACCGCCGGCGCTACCGGTTTTACCGATAATCGCCAGTACGATGTCTTTGGCGGTGATTCCCGGCGCTGCGGTGCCTTTGACTTCAATCTTCATGGTTTTGGCGCGGCCCTGCTTCAGGGTCTGGGTAGCCAGCACGTGCTCGACTTCGGAGGTGCCGATACCGAACGCCAGCGCGCCAAAGGCGCCGTGGGTCGCGGTATGCGAGTCGCCGCAGACGATGGTCATTCCCGGTAGGGTGACGCCTTGTTCGGGCCCCATCACGTGAACGATGCCCTGATACGGGTGGTTCAGATCGTACAGCTCAACGCCAAATTCGTTACAGTTCTTAATCAGTTCCTGCATCTGGATACGCGCCATCTCGCCGGACGCATTGATATCTTTGGTCTGCGTGGAGACGTTGTGATCCATCGTGGCAAAGGTTTTACCCGGCTGGCGAACCGGGCGACCATGCGCACGCAGGCCGTCGAACGCCTGCGGAGAGGTCACTTCATGCACCAGATGTCGGTCGATATACAGCAGCGGGGTTTCGTTTTGCGCTTCATAGACGACGTGCGCATCAAACAATTTTTCGTATAACGTTTTAGCCATGATTACACCCCTTGTGCGACATAACGAGCAATGATGTCGCCCATCTCATCGGTACCGACGGCAGCCGCGCCACGGGCTAAATCACCGGTGCGGATACCTTCTTCTAATGCGCGGTTAACCGCACGTTCAATGGCGGATGCCGCGTCATCGGCATCCAGGCTGTAGCGCAGCAGCAGCGCCAGCGACAAAATTTGCGCAATCGGGTTAGCAATATTCTTGCCGGCAATATCTGGTGCGGAGCCGCCCGCCGGTTCATACAAACCAAAACCCTGCTCGTTCAGACTGGCGGAGGGCAACATCCCCATCGAGCCGGTGATCATCGCGCATTCATCAGACAGAATGTCGCCAAACAGGTTGGAGCACAGCAGCACGTCAAACTGGGACGGGTCTTTAATCAACTGCATAGTGGCGTTGTCGATGTACATGTGCGCCAGCTCAACGTCCGGATATTCTTTGGCAATTTCATTGACGATTTCGCGCCACAAAATAGACGTTTGCAGAACGTTAGCTTTGTCGATGGAGGTCACTTTACGGCGGCGTTTACGCGCAGATTCAAACGCAATGCGCGCGATACGTTCAATTTCAAAGCGGTGATAGACCTCGGTATCGAACGCTTTTTCATGCTGGCCGCTGCCTTCGCGACCTTTTGGCTGACCGAAGTAGATCCCGCCGGTCAGTTCACGGACGCACAAAATGTCGAAGCCATTCGCGGCGATGTCGGCGCGCAGAGGGCAGAAAGCTTCCAGTCCCTGATACAGTTTTGCCGGACGCAGGTTGCTGAACAGTTTGAAGTGCTTGCGCAGCGGCAGCAGCGCGCCGCGTTCCGGCTGGCTGTCCGCCGGCAGATGTTCCCATTTCGGGCCGCCGACGGAGCCAAACAGAACGGCGTCGGCCTGTTCGCAGCCTTCCACCGTCGCCTTCGGCAGCGGTTGACCGTGGTTGTCGATCGCCGCGCCGCCGACATCATAATGGCTGGTGGTAATGCGCATCTCAAAACGATGGCGAATAGCGTCCAGGACTTTCAGGGCTTGCGTCATCACTTCCGGACCAATACCGTCGCCCGGCAAAACAGCAATATGGTAGTTCTTCGACATCACACGGTTTCCTTGTTGTTCTCGTTGTTCTGAGCTTTACGTTGCAACTCTTTTTCGACTTCTGCCGCACGCCAGATGTTGTTCAGCACGTGCACCATCGCTTTCGCGGAAGATTCAACAATGTCTGTCGCCAGACCGACGCCGTGGAAACGACGCCCGTTATAGTTGGCGACGATATCGACCTGACCCAGTGCGTCTTTGCCATGCCCTTTGGCGGACAGGCTATATTTCACCAGTTCAATGTCGTAATCGGTAATGCGGTTGATCGCCTGGTAAATGGCATCGACCGGGCCGTTACCGTTAGCCGCTTCGGCTTTCACGTCACTGCCGCAGGCCAGCTTGACGGAGGCAGTGGCGATATCGTTAGAGCCCGACTGGACGCTGAAATAATCCAGGCGGAAGTGCTCTGGCTCTTCCTGTTGCTTGCCAATAAACGCCAGCGCTTCCAGATCGTAATCAAACACCTGACCTTTCTTGTCGGCCAGCTTCAGGAAGGCGTCGTACAGATTGTCCAGGCTGTATTCACTCTCTTTATAACCCATCTCATCCATACGGTGTTTTACCGCTGCGCGCCCGGAACGGGAGGTCAGATTCAACTGCACCTGATTCAGACCGATGGATTCCGGCGTCATGATTTCGTAGTTTTCACGGTTCTTCAGCACGCCGTCCTGGTGGATCCCTGAGGAGTGGGCAAACGCACCGCTGCCGACAATCGCTTTGTTCGCCGGGATCGGCATGTTGCAGATCTGGCTGACCAACTGACTGGTACGCCAGATCTCCTGATGGTTAATGCGAGTGTTGACGTTCAGGATATCCTGGCGAACTTTAATCGCCATGATCACCTCTTCCAGCGAACAGTTACCGGCACGCTCGCCAATGCCGTTCATCGCGCCTTCTACCTGACGTGCGCCAGCGTGAACCGCAGCCAGCGCGTTGCCGACGCCCAGACCTAAGTCGTCATGGGTGTGGACGGAAATGATCGCTTTATCGATGTTTGGTACGCGCTCATACAGACCGGAGATAATGCCCGCAAACTCGAAGGGCATGGTGTAACCGACGGTGTCCGGAATGTTGATGGTTTTAGCGCCAGCATTAATGGCGGCTTCCACAACGCGGGCCAGATCGGCGATCGGCGTACGGCCAGCATCTTCACAAGAGAATTCAACATCGTCGGTGTAATTACGTGCGCGTTTCACCATATAGACCGCGCGCTCAATCACCTCGTCCAGCGTGCTGCGCAGTTTAGTAGCGATATGCATCGGTGAGGTGGCGATAAAGGTATGAATACGGAAGGCTTCAGCAACCTTCAGCGACTCAGCCGCGACGTCGATATCTTTTTCCACACAGCGGGCTAATGCGCAAACCCGGCTGTTCTTGACCTGACGAGCGATAGTTTGTACGGATTCGAAGTCGCCGGGAGAGGAGACCGGAAAGCCGACTTCCATCACGTCAACACCCATACGCTCAAGGGCCAGCGCAATCTGCAGCTTCTCTTTCACACTCAGGCTTGCCTGTAACGCCTGTTCACCGTCGCGTAAAGTGGTATCGAAAATAATGACTTGCTGGCTCATGTTTTAGGTCCTTAGTCTTTAGGGCGCCTTGCTTCGAGCATAAAAAAACCCGCGCAACGGCGCGGGTTTTTTATCTTACTGGATACGACTTAATGCTGAATGCCGCTCACCAGTCTACCGCGCAACGAAGATGCGTTTAGTAGTAGTAGACCGTTAAAGCGAGCGATACGAATCATTAAATCAACTCCAGGCGAATGCGATATGCTTTTAGTGGTACTGGATACGATGACTGATGTCAACCCCACCGCTGAAAACACCGCACCAGTCAGAAGAAAAGGGAGGGGCGGATTTAGCTAATTGTGCTGAACTTTTTCTGTTATTGCCGATGAAAAAACGGCGGAGGGTTTACACTTTTCATCGTTTGACATATTTAAGCACGCTTTTTTTCAAATGCTGTCACGGCAGTCTGATAAGTCACGAACGCAATAAATTAGTTATCCATATGATTTTGAAGATTTTATGGTAGTTAATAATAAATTAATAATGGGGGTGAATATGGCAATTGATAAGCTAATGTTAAGAATTAACGCGTGAGTAATATAAAAATTTAATTGAATGCCAGCATTTTATTCATAAAGCTCATGATTGTTTATTGGCGTCGCTTATGTTTATATTGCTCCCGTCATTGAAATTTATGATTTATCGTGCGGGGAAGGATTCCACATCGTGCTGATGCGGGGTTTTTACGGCGATCTTCCCGCACCTTTATGTTTTCCGAAATTTTATCTCTGCCCTTTTTCTTATTTTATATGCATGGTAAATCATATTTTCTGAGATTATTTCTCTGCATTCCGGCAAGCAAAAAGGGAGTTAAGCGTGACAGTGGAGTTAAGTATGCCAGAAGTAACCGTTGATAAACCTAATCCCCATCATTTAGAGATGGATAAACCGCAACTTCGTATGGTTGATCTTAATCTATTGACTGTATTTGATGCGGTAATGCAGGAGCAGAATATTACCCGTGCCGCGCATGCTCTCGGCATGTCGCAGCCAGCCGTAAGTAACGCCGTGGCGCGTCTTAAAGTGATGTTTAATGACGAACTTTTTGTGCGCTACGGTCGCGGTATTCAACCCACCGCGCGGGCCTTCCAGCTTTTCGGTTCCGTCCGCCAGGCGCTGCAATTAGTGCAGAATGAATTGCCCGGTTCAGGATTTGAACCTGGCAGCAGTGAGCGCGTGTTTCATCTTTGCGTTTGCAGTCCGCTGGATAATATTCTGACCTCTTTAATTTATAATCGTATTGAAAAGATCGCCCCTAATATTCATGTTGTATTTAAGTCCTCTTTAAATAAGGATACTGAACACCAATTACGTTATCAGGAAACTGAGTTCGTTATTAGTTATGAAGAATTCCGTCGTCCTGAATTTACAAGTATTCCATTGTTTAATGACGAAATGGTGCTGGTCGCCAGTCGTAAGCATCCACGCATTAACGGACCATTGGTGGAAAGCGATGTTTATAATGAACAGCATGCGGTCGTTTCACTTGACCGTTTTGACTCGTTTAGTCGGCCCTGGTATGACTCGGTTGATTCGCAATCGTGTGTAGCCTATCAGGGGATGGCATTAATCAGTGTGCTTAATGTTGTTTCGCAAACGCATCTGGTGGCTATTGCCCCTCGCTGGTTAGCTGAAGAGTTTGCACCCTCTCTGGATCTACAAATATTACCGTTACCTTTAAAATTGAATAGCAGAACTTGTTATCTGTCATGGCATGAAGCTGCGGGTCGGGACAAAGGGCACCAATGGATGGAAGAACTGTTAGCTTCCGTCTGCAAGCGTTAGGCATGAATGAGATAAACCGGGTGCAGACATCCGGTTTATCCTGTCTGTTTTTTATTTATTGGCATTTTATTCTGAATTGAGTCTGGCTATCTTTCTTTCATTCGCGTAAAAATTGATGATTCGCTGTATGCGCGCATTTTCAACCGATTAATTATCATTACCTGAGAAAAATTTAGTTTAATTCACCGTTTCTTCGTCGCTTACCTTTCTTTTATGCTTATTTTCCGGCGTCTTTCCCCCTTTCTCTGAATTGCCTGCGTCCTGGGGAGCGGTTAAGGTGTTTTACACATCATTAATCGTCATTCAGTGAGGCAAGCCATGGAGATGTTGTCTGGAGCCGAAATGGTCGTCCGATCGCTTATCGATCAGGGCGTTAAGCAGGTATTCGGTTATCCCGGGGGCGCCGTCCTCGATATTTATGATGCGTTGCATACGGTCGGTGGGATCGATCATGTGCTCGTCCGCCATGAACAGGCGGCCGTGCATATGGCCGATGGCCTGGCGCGGGCAACGGGGGAAGTGGGCGTGGTGCTGGTAACTTCCGGCCCAGGCGCCACCAATGCGATTACTGGAATCGCAACGGCGTATATGGATTCTATTCCGTTAGTGATTCTTTCCGGTCAGGTCGCGACCTCGTTGATTGGCTACGACGCCTTTCAGGAGTGCGACATGGTGGGGATCTCCCGCCCGGTCGTGAAACACAGTTTTCTGGTGAAGCAGACGGAAGATATTCCACAGGTGCTGAAAAAGGCCTTCTGGCTGGCGGCGAGCGGTCGTCCGGGTCCGGTGGTGGTGGATTTGCCGAAGGATATTCTTAATCCCGGCAAAAAACTGCCTTATTCCTGGCCAGAATCAGTCAGCATGCGGTCGTATAACCCGACCACGGCGGGCCATAAAGGGCAGATTAAGCGCGCTCTGCAAACGCTGGTTGCGGCAAAAAAACCGGTTGTCTATGTCGGCGGCGGGGCGGTGACGGCGGGGTGCCACGAGCAGCTGCGTCAGACCATCGAAACGCTTAACCTGCCGGTGGTCTCTTCGCTGATGGGGCTTGGGGCATTTCCCGCAACGCACCGTCAGTCGCTCGGGATGCTGGGCATGCATGGTACTTATGAAGCCAACATGACGATGCATAACGCCGATGTGATTTTTGCCGTTGGGGTACGTTTTGACGATCGCACAACGAATAATCTGGCCAAGTATTGCCCGAATGCAACGGTGTTGCATATTGATATCGACCCGACATCCATTTCCAAGACGGTGACGGCGGATATCCCGATTGTCGGGGATGCACGTCAGGTGCTGGAGCAGTTACTGGAATTATTGCCGCAGGAATCCGCTCAGCAGCCGCTGGATGATATTCGTGACTGGTGGCAACAGATTGAACGCTGGCGCGCGCGTCAGTGCCTGAAATATGACACGCACAGCGAAAGTATCAAACCGCAGGCGGTCATTGAGGCTATCTGGCGTCTGACCAATGGCGATGCGTATGTGACGTCGGATGTGGGTCAGCATCAGATGTTTGCCGCCCTTTATTACCCCTTCGATAAACCGCGCCGTTGGATCAACTCTGGTGGTCTCGGTACGATGGGTTTCGGCCTGCCTGCGGCACTGGGGGTAAAAATGGCGCTGCCGGAGGAAACGGTGGTCTGTGTGACCGGTGACGGCAGTATTCAGATGAACATTCAGGAGTTGTCGACCGCGCTGCAGTATAAACTGCCGGTTCTGGTGCTAAACCTGAACAACCGTTATCTGGGCATGGTGAAGCAGTGGCAGGACATGATCTACTCGGGTCGTCACTCTCAATCGTATATGCAGTCGCTGCCTGATTTTGTTCGCCTGGCGGAAGCCTACGGACATGTCGGCATTCAGATTTCTCGTCCTGATCAACTGGAAAGTCAATTGAGTGAAGCGCTGGCGCAAGTGAAAAACGGTCGTCTGGTGTTTGTTGATGTTACCGTCGATGGCAGCGAACACGTCTACCCGATGCAGATTCGCGGCGGCGGGATGGATGAAATGTGGTTAAGTAAAACGGAGAGGACCTGATTATGCGCCGGATATTATCAGTACTGCTGGAGAACGAATCCGGTGCGCTGTCGCGCGTGATCGGCCTTTTTGCTCAGCGGGGTTACAACATTGAGAGCCTGACCGTCGCGCCGACGGACGATCCGACGCTCTCTCGTATGACCATCCAGACGGTAGGCGATGAGAAAGTACTGGAGCAAATTGAAAAGCAACTGCACAAGCTGGTGGATGTGTTGCGGGTCAGCGAACTTGGGCACGGCGCGCACGTCGAGCGCGAAATCATGCTCGTGAAGATTCAGGCCAGCGGCTATGGCCGGGAAGAGGTGAAACGCAACACGGAGATTTTTCGTGGGCAGATTATTGATGTCACGCCAAACCTCTATACCGTTCAGTTGGCGGGGACCAGCGATAAGCTGGACGCTTTTCTGGCAACGCTGCGCGAAGTGGCGAAAATCGTTGAGGTTGCGCGTTCCGGTGTGGTGGGACTATCGCGCGGCGACAAAATAATGCGCTAATCATTCTCTTTTCGTTAATTCATATGCCCAACGTCCTCCGTTGGGCATTTTTTTGCGAAATCCGTGGTAACCCGGAATAAAAGCGGTTGCCGCAGTAACTATTCTGCGCTTAGATGTTACCGATTTTAACCCATGCCGTTACAATGGTTATGGTTTGTACATTTTACGCAAGGGGCAATTGTGAAACTGGATGAAATCGCTCGGCTGGCTGGTGTATCGCGAACGACTGCAAGCTACGTAATTAACGGAAAAGCAAAGCAATACCGCGTGAGCGACAAGACTGTCGAAAAAGTCATGGCGGTGGTGCGTGAGCATAATTACCACCCGAATGCTGTGGCTGCCGGGCTACGTGCTGGACGCACACGTTCTATCGGTCTGGTGATCCCGGATCTGGAGAACACGAGCTATACCCGTATTGCGAATTATCTTGAACGCCAGGCGCGCCAGCGTGGTTATCAACTGCTGATTGCCTGTTCGGAAGATCAGCCTGATAACGAAATGCGTTGCATTGAACATCTTTTACAGCGTCAGGTTGATGCGATCATTGTCTCCACATCGTTGCCGCCGGAACACCCGTTCTATCAACGCTGGGCCAATGATACTTTCCCAATTGTGGCGCTGGATCGTGCATTAGATCGTGAACATTTTACCAGTGTCGTGGGGGCCGATCAGGACGATGCCGAAATGCTGGCCGCAGAGTTGCGTAAGTTCCCGGCTGACACCGTGCTCTATCTGGGCGCGCTGCCGGAGTTGTCTGTCAGCTTCCTGCGCGAGCAGGGGTTCCGTGCGGCCTGGAAAGACGATCCGCGTGAAGTGAATTTTCTGTATGCCAACAGCTATGAGCGTGACGCGGCGGCACAGCTATTTGAAAAATGGCTGGAGACGCATCCGATGCCGCAGGCGCTGTTTACCACCTCATTTGCCCTGTTGCAGGGGGTGATGGATGTGACGCTGCGTCGTGATGGTAAGTTGCCTTCCGACCTGGCGATTGCGACCTTTGGCGACAACGAACTGCTGGATTTCTTACAATGCCCGGTTCTGGCCGTGGCGCAGCGCCATCGTGATGTTGCAGAGCGCGTGCTGGAAATTGTCCTGGCGAGTCTGGATGAGCCGCGTAAACCAAAACCTGGTTTAACGCGCATTAAACGTAATCTCTATCGTCGTGGCGTATTAAGCCGCAGCTAGTCAATTTTTGAATTCTGCGCCAGAAGACAATTTTTCTGGCGCAACGTAACGCTCCCCTCTCCACAATACCCTCACCATAATTAAGATTATTCCTTATAATTTTCTCAACTTTACCGAAATAATCCGTATTTAAACGAAACAGAGGCGGTTTCAGGTTATTGAGACGTAACGGCAGGTTAGATATGTATTATTTTGTTACATGCTTGTCGTGAATTGCCGAATTAACAAACACTTTTTGTCGCCGCAGCACGAATGTCTCGGCGGGCTTGTTGGTGCGCGGTGTTTGCAGCCATAAACAGGGACTGTATTCATGATGCAATATGTCCTAAAATGCCGCTCGCGTCGCAAACTGACACTTTATATTCCCACCTGAGAATAATTGTTCGTTTTAAAGCGGTGATGAGTTTTGGGATTTTTTCTTACAAATATTCATGACGTTAATTTGCTTCGTTCGTTGGACAGAATTTAATCAACGCTGATATTAGCCGTAAACATTGGGTTTTTTACTCAGGTAAGCGTTGTGACTCGCTTGACAAGCTTTTCCTCCGCTCCGTAAACTCCTTTGAGTGGGAATTTGTGGGGCAAAGTGGTAATGAGGGGAGAGACTGGCATGTTCCGGGGAGCAACGTTAGTCAATCTCGACAGTAAAGGGCGCTTATCTGTGCCTACCCGTTACCGGGATCAACTGATCGAGAGTGCTACCGGTCAAATGGTTTGTACCATTGACATCCATCACCCGTGCCTGCTGCTTTACCCCCTGCCTGAATGGGAAATTATCGAGCAAAAATTATCGCGTCTGTCGAGCATGAACCCGGTAGAACGCCGTGTGCAGCGTTTACTGTTGGGGCATGCCAGTGAATGTCAGATGGACAGTGCCGGGCGATTGTTGGTGGCGCCTGTCCTGCGGCAACATGCCGGGCTGACAAAAGAAGTGATGCTGGTTGGACAGTTTAATAAGTTTGAACTGTGGGATGAAACGACCTGGTATCAACAGGTCAAGGAAGATATCGACGCTGAGCAGAGTGCGACCGGGACGTTGTCGGAGCGCCTGCAGGACTTGTCTCTATAAGATGATGGAAAATTTTAAACACACCACGGTGCTGCTGGACGAGGCCGTAAACGGTCTCAATATTCGTCCTGATGGCATCTACATTGATGGAACATTTGGTCGCGGTGGTCACTCGCGTCTCATTCTCTCGCAGCTTGGCGAAGAGGGACGTCTGCTGGCAATCGATCGCGATCCGCAGGCGATCGCCGTCGCCCAGACCATCAATGATCCTCGCTTCTCCATCATTCATGGACCTTTCTCCGCGCTGGCTGACTATGTTGGCGAGCGCGAACTGACCGGCAAGATCGACGGGATTCTTCTCGATCTTGGCGTCTCTTCACCGCAGCTTGACGACGCTGAGCGCGGTTTCTCTTTCATGCGTGACGGCCCGCTGGATATGCGCATGGATCCCACTCGCGGCCAGTCGGCTGCTGAATGGCTGCAAACCGCAGAAGAAGCCGATATCGCCTGGGTGCTGAAAACCTTTGGCGAAGAGCGTTTTGCCAAACGTATTGCCCGCGCCATCGTTGAGCGCAACCGCGAACAGCCCATGACCCGCACGAAAGAACTGGCGGAAGTGGTCGCGGCGGCAACGCCGGTGAAAGACAAATTCAAACATCCCGCGACCCGTACCTTCCAGGCGGTGCGCATCTGGGTGAACAGTGAACTGGAGGAGATAGAGCAGGCGCTAAAAAGCTCGCTCAGCGTGCTGGCCCCGGGGGGGCGGCTTTCTGTCATCAGTTTCCACTCGCTGGAAGACCGCATTGTGAAACGCTTTATGCGTGAGCAAAGCCGTGGTCCGCAGGTTCCGGCAGGATTACCGATGACGGAAGAGCAGCTCAAAAAACTGGGCGGTCGTGAGCTAAGAGCATTAGGCAAGTTGATGCCGGGTGAAGAAGAGGTTGCAGAGAATCCTCGTGCCCGTAGTTCAGTTCTGCGTATTGCAGAGAGGACGAACGCATGATCAGCAGAGTGACAGAGGCCCTCAGCAAAGTTAAGGGATCGATTGGAAGCAACGAGCGCCATGCTTTGCCTGGCGTGATCGGTGACGATCTTTTGCGATTTGGGAAGCTGCCACTCTGCCTGTTCATTTGCATCATTGTGACGGCGGTGACGGTGGTAACAACCGCGCACCACACACGATTACTGACTGCGCAACGCGAACAACTGGTTCTGGAGCGCGATGCGCTGGATATCGAGTGGCGCAACCTGATTCTTGAGGAGAATGCCCTCGGCGATCATAGCCGGGTTGAACGGATCGCAACGGAGAAGCTGCAAATGCAGCATGTTGATCCCTCACAAGAAAATATCGTAGTGCAAAAATAAGGAAAAACGCGACGCATGAAAGCAGCGGCAAAAACGCTAAAACCAAAACGTCAGGAAGAACAGGCCAACTTTATCAGTTGGCGTTTTGCGTTGCTGTGCGGCTGCATTTTACTGGCGCTGGGGTTCTTGCTGGGCCGCGTCGCCTGGCTGCAGATTATCGCGCCGGACATGCTGGTCCGTCAGGGCGACATGCGTTCGCTTCGCGTACAGGAAGTGGCAACGTCGCGCGGTATGATCACCGACCGTTCGGGCCGTCCGCTGGCCGTCAGCGTACCGGTGAAAGCTATCTGGGCCGATCCAAAAGAGGTGCATGAAGCCGGGGGCATTACCGTTGGCGACCGCTGGAGAGCGCTCTCCACCGCCCTGAATATTCCCCTCGATCAACTGTCTGCCCGGATCAACGCCAACCCAAAAGGGCGTTTTATCTATCTGGCGCGTCAGTTAAACCCGGATATGGCGGATTACATCAAAAAGCTAAAGCTGCCGGGTATTTATCTGCGCGAAGAGTCCCGTCGTTACTATCCTTCCGGCGAAGTGACCGCTCACCTCATTGGTTTTACCAACGTGGATAGCCAGGGGATTGAAGGCGTTGAGAAGAGTTTTGACAAATGGCTCACCGGTCAACCGGGCGAGCGTATTGTGCGTAAAGACCGCTACGGTCGCGTCATTGAAGATATCTCTTCTACCGACAGCCAGGCGGCGCATAACCTCGCGCTGAGCATTGATGAACGCCTACAGGCGCTGGTGTATCGCGAACTGAACAATGCGGTGGCGTTTAACAAGGCAGAATCCGGGAGCGCGGTGCTGGTTGATGTGAGTACCGGCGAAGTGCTGGCAATGGCGAACAGCCCGTCCTATAACCCGAACAACCTGAGCGGCACGCCAAAAGACGCGATGCGTAACCGTACCATTACCGACGTTTTCGAGCCGGGTTCTACCGTCAAACCGATGGTGGTGATGACCGCGCTCCAGCGCGGCGTGGTGCGGGAAAACAGTGTGCTCAATACCGTTCCCTACCGAATTAACGGCCACGAAATCAAAGACGTGGCGCGCTACAGCGAATTGACCCTGACCGGGGTTTTACAGAAGTCGAGTAACGTCGGTGTTTCTAAGCTGGCGTTAGCGATGCCGTCCTCAGCGTTAGTAGATACTTACTCACGTTTTGGGCTAGGAAAGGCGACCAATTTGGGGTTGGTCGGAGAACGCAGTGGCTTATATCCTCAAAAACAACGGTGGTCTGACATAGAGAGGGCCACCTTCTCTTTCGGCTACGGGCTAATGGTAACCCCGTTACAGTTAGCGCGAGTCTACGCAACGATTGGCAGCTATGGCGTTTATCGTCCGCTGTCGATTACCAAAGTGGATCCCCCGGTTCCCGGCGAGCGCATTTTCCCGGAATCGACCGTACGTACCGTTGTGCACATGATGGAAAGCGTGGCGTTGCCGGGCGGCGGTGGGGTGAAGGCGGCGATTAAAGGTTATCGCATCGCCATTAAAACCGGTACCGCGAAGAAAGTTGGTCCGGATGGCCGCTATATCAACAAATACATTGCTTATACCGCAGGCGTTGCGCCTGCGAGTCAGCCGCGCTTCGCGCTGGTTGTTGTTATCAACGATCCGCAGGCGGGTAAATACTACGGCGGCGCCGTTTCCGCGCCGGTATTCGGTGCCATCATGGGCGGCGTTCTGCGCACCATGAACATCGAACCGGATGCGCTGGCAACGGGCGAAAAAAGTGAATTCGTAATTAATCAAGGCGAGGGAACAGGTGGCAGATCGTAATTTGCGCGACCTTCTTGCTCCGTGGGTATCAGGTTTACCTGCGCGAGAACTGCGAGAGATGACACTCGACAGCCGTGTGGCTGCGGCGGGCGATCTCTTTGTGGCAGTGAAAGGTCATCAGGCGGACGGGCGTCGATATATCCCGCAGGCGATAGCGCAAGGTGTGGCTGCCATTATTGCAGAGGCAAAAGACGAGGCAACCGACGGTGAAGTGCGTGAAATGCACGGCGTACCGGTTATCTATCTCAGCCAGCTTAACGAGCGTTTATCTGCGTTGGCGGGCCGCTTCTATCACGAGCCATCTGAAAACATGCGTCTGGTCGGCGTCACCGGCACGAACGGTAAAACCACCACGACCCAACTGCTGGCGCAGTGGAGCCAACTGCTCGGCGAAACTAGCGCAGTGATGGGCACGGTAGGCAACGGCCTGCTCGGTAAAGTGATCCCAACGGAAAATACCACCGGCTCGGCCGTAGACGTTCAGCAGGTGCTGTCGGGGCTGGTTGATCAGGGTGCGACTCTGTGCGCGATGGAAGTCTCTTCCCACGGTCTGGTGCAGCATCGCGTCGCGGCGCTGAAATTTGCCGCCTCGGTGTTTACCAATTTAAGCCGTGACCATCTGGATTATCATGGCGATATGGAGCATTACGAAGCCGCGAAATGGCTACTTTTCTCCACGCACCGTTGTGGGCAGGCAATTATCAACGCGGATGATGAAGTCGGTCGCCGTTGGCTGGCGAAACTGCCGGATGCCGTGGCCGTCTCAATGGAAGATCATATCAACCCTAACTGTCATGGCCGGTGGCTGAAGGCCGTTGAGGTGAATTATCACGACAGCGGCGCGACCATCCGCTTCGCCTCAAGCTGGGGCGAGGGTGAAATTGAAAGCCGTCTGATGGGCGCGTTTAACGTCAGTAATCTGTTGCTGGCGCTGGCCACGCTGCTGGCGCTGGGCTATCCACTGGCTGACTTGTTGAAAACTGCTGCGCGTCTGCAACCCGTTTGCGGGCGTATGGAAGTCTTTAGCGCGCCGGGTAAAACCACCGTGGTTGTCGATTATGCCCATACCCCTGATGCGCTGGAAAAAGCGCTACAGGCGGCGCGTCTGCACTGCACCGGGCAACTCTGGTGCGTCTTTGGCTGCGGCGGCGATCGTGACAAAGGGAAGCGCCCACTGATGGGGGCGATTGCCGAAGAGTTCGCTGATGTTGTGGTCGTAACGGACGACAACCCGCGTACTGAAGAGCCGCGCGCCATTATCGACGACATTCTGGCAGGTATGCTGGATGCTGGTCGTGCAAAAGTGATGGAAGGCCGTGCCGAAGCGGTGACCAACGCCATTATGCAGGCGAAAGATAACGATGTCGTGCTGGTGGCAGGTAAAGGGCACGAGGATTACCAGATTGTCGGTACGCAGCGTCTCGACTATTCCGACCGCGTAACTGCGGCGCGCCTGCTGGGGGTGATCGCATGATTCGCGTAACGCTCAGCCAACTCGCCGGTATTCTCGGCGGCGAACTGAAAGGGGACGATCTGTCCCTCGATGCCGTCACCACCGATACGCGTAAGCTGACGCCGGGCTGCCTGTTTGTGGCGCTCAAAGGCGAACGTTTTGATGCTCACGATTTTGCCGAACAGGCAAAAGAGGGGGGGGCGGGCGCACTCTTGGTTAGCCGTCCGCTGGCGGTTGATTTGCCACAGGTGATTGTGCAAGACACCCGTCTGGCCTTCGGCGAACTGGCTGCGTGGGTTCGCGCTCAGGTTCCGGCACGCGTGGTGGCGTTAACCGGCTCGTCCGGTAAAACCTCTGTGAAAGAGATGACGGCGGCGATTCTCAGCCAGTGTGGCAATACGCTCTATACCGCAGGCAACCTGAATAACGACATTGGCGTACCGATGACGCTGCTGCGCTTAACCCAGGAATATGACTATGCGGTCATTGAGTTAGGTGCCAACCACCAGGGCGAAATCGCCTGGACCGTCAGCCTGACGCGTCCGGAAGCGGCACTGGTCAACAACCTGGCGGCGGCGCATCTGGAAGGCTTCGGTTCGCTGGCGGGAGTGGCGAAGGCGAAGGGCGAAATTTTTACCGGTCTGCCTGAAAACGGCATTGCCATTATGAATGCCGATAACAATGACTGGTTGAACTGGCAGAACATTATCGGCGATCGAAAAGTCTGGCGTTTTTCACCGAATGCTACCAACAGCGATTTCACTGCCACCAATGTCCATGTGACGTCACATGGCACCGAATTTTTACTGCAAACGCCTGGCGGAAGCATTGATGTACTGCTGCCATTGCCCGGACGTCACAATATCGCCAATGCCCTGGCGGCGGCAGCGTTGTCGATGGCTGTTGGTGCGACGCTGGAGGCGATCAAAACCGGTCTGGCAAATTTAAAAGCGGTACCGGGCCGTCTGTTCCCTGTCCAGTTAGCGGAAAACCAACTGCTGCTTGATGATTCGTATAACGCCAACGTCGGGTCAATGACCGCCGCGGTACAGGTGCTGTCCGAAATGCCGGGTTACCGTGTGCTGATTGTCGGCGATATGGCCGAACTGGGCGCAGAAAGCGAAGCCTGCCACGTGCAGGTCGGTGAGGCGGCGAAAGCGGCAGGCATCGACTGCGTATTGAGTTCAGGGAAACTGAGCAAGGCTATCAGCGATGCGAGTGGCGTCGGCGAACATTTTGCGGATAAAGCCGCGCTGATCGCGCGTCTGCAGACGCTGATTGCAGAGCAACAGATAATTACCATTTTGGTGAAAGGTTCACGTAGTGCCGCCATGGAAGAGGTCGTACGCGCATTACAGGAGAAAGGATCATGCTAGTTTGGCTGGCCGAACATTTGGTCAAATATTATTCCGGCTTTAACGTCTTTTCCTATCTGACGTTTCGCGCCATTGTCAGCCTGCTGACCGCACTGTTCATCTCATTGTGGATGGGCCCGCGCATGATCGCCCGTCTGCAAAAACTCTCCTTCGGTCAGGTTGTACGTAACGATGGTCCGGAGTCCCACTTCAGCAAGCGCGGCACGCCGACGATGGGTGGGATCATGATCCTGACGGCGATCGTTATTTCCGTTCTGCTGTGGGCCTACCCGTCAAACCCGTACGTCTGGTGCGTATTGGTGGTATTGATTGGTTACGGCATTATCGGCTTCGTCGATGACTACCGCAAAGTGGTCCGCAAAGACACCAAAGGCCTGATTGCGCGCTGGAAATATTTCTGGATGTCGGTCATTGCGCTGGGTGTTGCTTTCGCACTGTACCTCGCCGGGAAAGACACGCCAGCGACAGAGCTGGTGGTGCCGTTCTTCAAAGACGTCATGCCGCAGTTGGGGCTGTTCTACGTTCTGCTGGCGTATTTCGTGATTGTCGGCACCGGTAATGCGGTGAACCTGACTGACGGTCTGGATGGTCTGGCGATTATGCCAACCGTCTTCGTCGCGGGGGGATTCGCGCTGGTGGCGTGGGCGACCGGTAACATGAATTTTGCCAACTATCTGCATATTCCGTACTTACGTCATGCCGGCGAACTGGTAATCGTCTGTACGGCGATTGTCGGCGCGGGCTTAGGATTTCTGTGGTTTAACACCTATCCGGCGCAGGTCTTCATGGGCGACGTCGGATCGCTGGCGCTGGGCGGCGCGCTTGGCATTATCGCCGTGCTGCTGCGTCAGGAGTTCCTGCTGGTGATCATGGGTGGGGTATTTGTCGTGGAGACCTTGTCGGTGATATTGCAGGTCGGTTCCTTCAAGTTGCGCGGGCAGCGTATCTTCCGCATGGCGCCGATTCATCACCACTATGAACTGAAAGGCTGGCCGGAACCGCGCGTGATTGTGCGCTTCTGGATTATTTCGCTGATGCTGGTCCTGATTGGCCTGGCAACGCTGAAGGTACGTTAATCATGGCTGATTACCAGGGTAAAAACGTCGTCATTATCGGTCTGGGATTAACCGGACTCTCTTGCGTGGACTTTTTCCTCGCTCGTGGCGTAACCCCTCGCGTGATGGATACCCGTGCGACACCGCCGGGACTGGATAAGTTACCGGAGGCAGTA
Organism: Citrobacter sp. CFNIH10; assembly: GCF_002934585.1. Lineage (NCBI taxonomy): Bacteria > Pseudomonadati > Pseudomonadota > Gammaproteobacteria > Enterobacterales > Enterobacteriaceae > Citrobacter > Citrobacter sp. CFNIH10. The sequence continues at coordinate 242,250 of NZ_CP026216.1, read as the reverse complement.
GAGCGTCATGTCGGCAGTCTGAATGACGACTGGCTGCTGGCGGCGGATCTGATTGTGGCAAGCCCTGGTATCGCCCTCGCGCATCCGTCACTGAGCGCAGCGGCTGATGCGGGCGTTGAGATTGTTGGCGATATCGAGTTGTTTTGCCGTGAAGCGCAGGCACCGATTGTGGCGATCACCGGTTCGAACGGGAAAAGCACCGTCACGACGCTGGTAGGTGAAATGGCGAAAGCGGCAGGTGTGAACGTCGGCGTTGGCGGCAACATTGGCCTGCCCGCCTTGATGCTGCTGGATGCAGAACGCGAACTGTATGTCCTTGAACTCTCCAGCTTCCAGCTGGAAACCACGTTCAGCCTGCAGGCGGCCGCGGCCACTATTCTGAACGTTACTGAAGATCACATGGACCGGTATCCGTTTGGTTTACAACAGTATCGCGCGGCAAAACTGCGCGTTTACGAGAATGCGAAAGTCTGTGTGGTCAATGCCGATGATGCGTTGACGATGCCGATTCGTGGAGCCGATGCGCGTTGTGTGAGCTTTGGCGTCAACATGGGCGATTATCACCTTAACCGTCAGCAGGGCGAGACCTGGCTGCGGGTGAAGGGTGAGAAAGTGCTGAACGTGAAAGAGATGAAGCTTTCCGGCCAGCATAACTACACCAACGCGCTGGCGGCGCTGGCGCTGGCGGATGCGGCAGGTTTACCGCGCGCCAGCAGCCTGAAAGCGCTGACGACGTTCACCGGTCTGGCGCATCGGTTCCAGTTAGCGCTGGATCATAACGGTGTGCGCTGGATTAACGACTCGAAAGCGACCAACGTCGGCAGCACCGAAGCGGCGCTGAACGGCCTGCATGTTGATGGCACGCTGCATCTGTTGCTGGGCGGCGATGGTAAATCGGCGGACTTCTCTTCGCTGAGTCGTTATCTGGAAGGCGATCGCGTGCGGTTGTACTGTTTTGGTCGGGATGGCGCGCAACTGGCGGCGCTGCGCCCGGAAATTGCGGAACAAACCGAGACGATGGAAGAGGCGATGCGCCTGCTGGCGCCGCGCGTGAAGTCAGGCGATATGGTGCTGTTGTCTCCGGCCTGCGCCAGCCTCGATCAGTTTAAGAATTTTGAGCAACGGGGTGATGTCTTTACCCGTCTGGCGAAGGAGCTGGGTTGATGCGTTTATCTCTCCCTCGCCTGAGACTGCCGCGCCTGCCGGGATTTGGCATCCTGGGATGGATCTTTGCGGCGCTTAAAGGCTGGGTGATGGCCTCACGGGACAAAGATTCTGACAGTCTGATCATGTACGATCGCGTGCTGCTATGGCTGACGTTAGGCCTTGCGGCGATCGGTTTCATCATGGTGACGTCGGCATCCATGCCCGTTGGGCAGCGTCTGGCGGGCGATCCGTTTCTGTTTGCCAAGCGTGATGCGCTCTATATTTTTCTGGCATTTTGTCTGGCGATGATCACGCTGCGTCTGCCGATGGAGTTCTGGCAGAAATACAGTACCACGATGCTGATCGCCTCGATCATCATGCTGTTGATCGTGCTGGTAGTAGGGAGTTCGGTGAACGGCGCATCGCGTTGGATTGCATTAGGTCCTCTGCGTATTCAGCCTGCGGAATTTACCAAGCTGTCGCTGTTCTGCTATCTGGCGAACTACCTGGTGCGCAAGGTTGACGAAGTTCGTAATAACCTGCGCGGCTTTTTAAAGCCGATGGGCGTGATTCTGGTACTGGCGATCCTGCTGCTGGCGCAACCTGACCTCGGTACGGTGGTCGTGCTGTTCGTGACCACGCTGGCGATGCTGTTTCTGGCTGGGGCAAAGTTGTGGCAGTTCATTGCCATTATCGGCATGGGGATTTCTGCGGTCGTACTGCTGATTCTCGCCGAACCGTATCGTATTCGCCGCGTAACCTCGTTCTGGAACCCGTGGGAAGATCCGTTTGGTAGCGGATACCAGCTTACCCAGTCACTGATGGCATTCGGTCGCGGTGAAATGTGGGGGCAGGGGCTGGGCAACTCGGTACAGAAACTGGAGTATCTGCCGGAAGCGCATACGGACTTTATCTTCGCCATCATTGGGGAAGAACTGGGTTATATCGGTGTGGTATTGGCGCTTTTAATGGTATTCTTCGTCGCTTTTCGCGCGATGTCGATTGGCCGCAAAGCGCTGGAGATCGACCACCGTTTTTCCGGATTTTTGGCCTGTTCCATCGGTATCTGGTTTAGTTTTCAGGCTCTGGTGAACGTCGGTGCGGCGGCAGGCATGCTGCCAACTAAAGGTCTGACACTGCCGCTCATCAGTTATGGTGGCTCGAGTTTGCTGATTATGTCGACGGCCATCATGTTTTTGTTGCGAATTGATTATGAAACGCGCCTGGAAAAAGCACAGGCGTTTACACGAGGTTCACGATGAGTGGTCAAGCGAAGCGGTTAATGGTGATGGCGGGCGGTACCGGCGGGCACGTGTTCCCGGGACTGGCGGTCGCGCACCATTTAATGTCCCAGGGCTGGGAAGTTCGCTGGCTGGGTACCGCAGATCGTATGGAAGCGGATTTAGTCCCTAAGCATGGCATCGATATTGACTTCATCCGTATCTCCGGATTGCGCGGAAAAGGCGTGAAAGCGCTGTTGGCCGCCCCTTTGCGTATTTTCAACGCATGGCGTCAGGCGCGCGCAATCATGAAAAGTTTTAACCCCGATGTGGTGCTGGGGATGGGCGGGTATGTTTCCGGTCCCGGCGGTCTGGCCGCGTGGTCACTGGGCATTCCAGTCGTGTTGCACGAGCAAAATGGTATCGCCGGGTTAACGAATAAATGGCTGGCGAGAATTGCTACCAAGGTCATGCAGGCGTTTCCTGGCGCGTTTCCGAATGCGGAAGTGGTCGGGAACCCGGTACGTACAGACGTGCTGGCGCTGCCGTTGCCGCAGGATCGTCTTGCCGGACGCGAAGGTCCGATTCGTGTGCTGGTGGTCGGCGGATCGCAGGGCGCTCGCGTGCTGAACCAGACCCTGCCGCAGGTTGCCGCCAGACTGGGTGATGCGGTGACTATCTGGCATCAGAGCGGGAAAGGCGCGCAGCAGACCGTAGAACAGGCCTATGCCGACGTGGGGCAACCCCAGCATAAGGTAACGGAATTTATTGATGACATGGCGGCCGCCTACGCGTGGGCCGATGTGGTGGTCTGTCGTTCTGGCGCATTGACGGTAAGTGAGATTGCCGCCGCCGGTTTACCGGCGCTGTTTGTGCCGTTTCAACATAAAGACCGACAGCAGTACTGGAATGCGCTGCCGCTGGAAAAAGCGGGCGCAGCCAAAATTCTCGAGCAGCCGCAGTTTACTGTGGATGCCGTCGCTAGCACCCTGTCCGGGTGGTCGCGAGAAAGTTTGTTAACCATGGCAGAACGTGCCCGCGCTGCATCCATTCCGGATGCCACCGAGCGTGTCGCAAATGAAGTGATCCGGGCTGCCCGGGCGTAATTGTAGCGGTGCCTTTTGCATCGCCTGAATTGAGAAGTGAATGGCGTAAAGAATGAATACACAACAACTGGCAAAACTGCGTTCTATCGTGCCCGAAATGCGTCGCGTTCGGCACATCCACTTTGTCGGCATCGGTGGTGCCGGAATGGGCGGTATTGCCGAAGTTCTGGCCAATGAAGGGTATCAGATCAGTGGTTCAGATTTAGCGCCTAACCCGGTGACGCAGCAGTTGACGAACCTGGGAGCAACGATTTATTTCAACCATCGCCCGGAAAACGTGCGAGATGCGAGTGTGGTTGTGGTCTCCAGCGCCATCTCGGCTGATAACCCGGAGATTGTGGCGGCGCATGAAGCGCGCATCCCAGTGATCCGCCGCGCGGAGATGCTGGCGGAGCTGATGCGTTTTCGTCATGGCATCGCGATTGCCGGGACGCACGGTAAAACGACCACCACCGCGATGGTCTCCAGTATTTACGCGGAAGCAGGACTGGATCCCACTTTCGTTAACGGGGGTCTGGTGAAAGCGGCAGGCGTGCATGCGCGTCTGGGCCATAGCCGTTACTTAATTGCGGAAGCGGATGAGAGCGACGCGTCATTCCTTCATCTGCAGCCGATGGTGGCGATTGTCACCAACATCGAAGCCGACCACATGGATACCTACCATGGCGATTTCGAAAATTTAAAGCAGACGTTTATTAATTTCCTGCACAACCTGCCGTTTTATGGTCGTGCGGTGATGTGTGTTGACGATCCGGTGATCCGCGAGCTCTTGCCGCGTGTGGGCCGTCAGACCACTACTTATGGCTTTAGCGATGACGCAGACGTTCGCGTCGAAGATTATCAGCAGGTGGGCCCGCAAGGGCACTTCACCCTGCTGCGCCAGGGGATGCAAGACCTGCGCGTCACGTTGAATGCGCCAGGTCGCCATAACGCCCTGAACGCGGCGGCGGCCGTGGCAGTTGCGACGGAAGAAGGTATTGCAGACGATGCGATCCTGCGTGCGTTGGAAAGCTTCCAGGGGACCGGGCGGCGCTTCGACTTCCTCGGTGAGTACCCGCTCGAGCCGGTGAACGGTAAAGCCGGTACGGCAATGCTGGTGGATGATTACGGGCATCACCCGACGGAAGTGGATGCGACCATTAAAGCGGCGCGGGCGGGATGGCCGGACAAAAATCTGGTGATGCTGTTTCAGCCACACCGTTTCACGCGTACGCGTGATCTGTATGACGACTTTGCCAACGTGCTGACCCAGGTTGATGCGTTGCTGATGCTGGATGTCTACGCAGCAGGTGAAGCGCCGATTCCAGGAGCGGACAGCCGTTCACTGTGCCGCACTATTCGTGGTCGCGGTAAAATCGACCCGATTCTGGTTTCCGATCCGGCGCAGGTCGCAGAAATGCTGGCACCGGTATTAACCGGTAACGATTTGATTCTGGTACAGGGCGCGGGAAATATCGGCAAAATCGCGCGTTCCTTAGCCGAAATCAAACTGAAGCCGCAAATTCAGGAGGACGAACAACATGGCTGATAAAATCGCGGTCCTGCTGGGCGGTACCTCTGCTGAACGTGATGTGTCGCTGAATTCCGGCGCAGCAGTGTTGGCCGGATTACGGGAAGGCGGCGTGGATGCACATCCGGTCGACCCGAAAGAGGTCGACGTGACGCTGCTGAAATCAATGGGCTTTCAGAAAGTCTTTATCGCCCTGCATGGCCGTGGTGGGGAAGACGGAACCTTACAGGGACTGCTGGAGCTGGTTGGTTTGCCTTATACCGGCAGCGGCGTGATGGCATCGGCGATCTCCATGGATAAACTGCGCAGCAAGCTGCTGTGGCAGGGGGCGGGATTACCTGTCGCGCCATGGGTCGCGCTGACGCGATCTCAGTTTGAAAAAGGTCTTGATGAAGAACTGGTTAAGCAAATTTCTGCGCTGGGTTTACCGCTGATTGTGAAGCCCAGCCGTGAAGGCTCCAGTGTGGGAATGTCGAAAGTGTCAGAATATGACACTTTACAGGATGCATTAACGCTGGCATTTCAGCATGATGAAGAAGTTCTGATCGAGAAATGGCTCAGCGGTCCGGAATTTACGGTCGCGATACTGGGTGAAGAAATTTTACCCGCAATTCGTATCCAACCTGCCGGAACCTTCTATGATTATGAGGCGAAGTATCTGTCTGATGAGACACAGTATTTCTGCCCTGCAGGTCTGGAAAGCGAGCAAGAAGATATTTTACAGGCAGTCGTGCTGAAAGCATGGACAACCCTGGGCTGTAAAGGCTGGGGTCGCATTGACGTCATGCTGGATAACGATGGCCAGTTTTATCTGCTGGAAGCGAATACCTCTCCGGGTATGACCAGCCACAGCCTGGTGCCGATGGCGGCGCGTCAGGCGGGGATGAGTTTCTCGCAGTTGGTGGTACGAATTCTGGAGTTGGCGGACTGATATGTCGCAGGCTGCGCTGAACACGCGAAACAGTGATGAAGAGGTTTCTTCCTCACGTCGCAATAATGGAACGCGTCTTGCAGGTATTTTCTTCCTGCTGACGGTGCTGTGTACCGTGCTGGTCAGCGGCTGGGTGGTGTTGGGGTGGATGGAAGATGCACAGCGTTTGCCGCTGTCAAAGCTGGTGTTAACCGGTGAGCGCCATTACACGAAGAATGATGATATTCGCCAGTCGATTCTGGCGCTGGGTGCGCCCGGCACCTTTATGACCCAGGACGTGAATATCATCCAGAGTCAGATCGAACGCTTGCCGTGGATCAAGCAGGCCAGCGTCAGAAAGCAATGGCCCGATGAATTGAAGATTCATCTGGTTGAATATGTGCCGATTGCGCGTTGGAATGATCAGCATATGGTGGACGCCGAAGGAAATGCCTTCAGCGTGCCGGCCGATCGCACCAGCAAGCAGGTTTTACCCATGTTATCTGGCCCCGAAGGCAGCGCGAGTGAAGTGTTGCAGGGGTATCGTGACATGTCGCAGGTGTTGGCGAAGGACCGGTTTACCCTGAAGGAGGCGGCAATGACCGCTCGTCGTTCCTGGCAGTTGACGCTTAATAACGATATTAAGCTCAATCTTGGCAGGGGTGACACGATGAAACGTTTGGCTCGCTTTGTAGAACTGTATCCGGTTTTACAGCAGCAGGCGCAAACCGATGGCAAACGGATTAGCTACGTTGATTTGCGTTATGACTCAGGAGCGGCAGTAGGGTGGGTTCCCTTGCCTCCTGAGGAATCTAATCAGCAACAGAATCAGGTACAGGCAGAACAACAATGATCAAGGCGACGGACAGAAAACTGGTAGTTGGACTGGAGATTGGCACCGCGAAGGTCGCCGCTTTAGTAGGGGAAGTTCTGCCCGACGGTATGGTCAATATCATTGGCGTGGGCAGTTGCCCATCACGGGGGATGGATAAAGGCGGGGTGAACGACCTCGAATCCGTGGTGAAATGCGTACAGCGCGCCATTGACCAGGCAGAACTGATGGCAGATTGCCAAATCTCCTCGGTCTATCTGGCGCTTTCGGGCAAACACATTAGCTGTCAGAATGAAATCGGCATGGTGCCGATTTCGGAAGAAGAAGTGACGCAGGAAGACGTGGAAAACGTCGTGCATACCGCGAAATCAGTGCGCGTTCGCGATGAGCACCGTGTGTTGCACGTCATCCCGCAGGAATATGCGATTGACTATCAGGAAGGGATTAAAAACCCGGTCGGTCTTTCCGGTGTTCGTATGCAGGCAAAAGTGCATTTGATCACCTGCCACAACGATATGGCGAAGAACATTGTTAAAGCTGTGGAACGTTGTGGCCTGAAAGTTGACCAACTGATATTCGCCGGACTGGCGGCCAGTTATTCCGTCTTGACGGAAGATGAACGTGAACTGGGCGTCTGCGTCGTCGATATTGGTGGTGGTACAATGGACATCGCCGTTTATACTGGCGGGGCGTTGCGCCACACCAAAGTGATCCCTTATGCAGGGAATGTGGTCACCAGCGACATCGCGTATGCCTTCGGTACGCCGCCGAGCGACGCCGAAGCGATTAAAGTTCGCCACGGCTGCGCGCTGGGATCCATCGTCGGGAAAGACGAAAGCGTTGAAGTGCCAAGCGTGGGTGGGCGTCCGCCGCGCAGTCTGCAACGACAGACGCTGGCAGAGGTGATTGAGCCGCGTTATACCGAACTGCTCAACCTGGTCAACGAAGAGATATTGCAATTACAGGAACAGCTTCGCCAGCAGGGTGTGAAACATCATCTGGCGGCGGGGATTGTACTGACCGGTGGCGCGGCGCAAATTGAAGGTCTTGCCGCCTGTGCCCAGCGCGTGTTCCATACGCAAGTGCGTATCGGCGCGCCGCTGAATATTACCGGTCTGACGGATTACGCTCAGGAGCCGTATTACTCAACGGCGGTGGGGCTGCTTCACTACGGGAAAGAGTCCCACTTAAGTGGTGAAGCTGAAGTAGAAAAGCGTGTTACGGCTTCAGTTGGCTCTTGGATTAAACGTCTTAATAGCTGGCTGCGAAAAGAGTTTTAATTTTTTATGAGGCCGGCGAAAATTACGGCCTCAGGCGACAGGCACAACGGAGAGAGAAACTATGTTTGAACCTATGGAACTGACCAACGACGCGGTGATTAAAGTCATCGGCGTCGGTGGCGGCGGCGGTAACGCCGTTGAACACATGGTGCGCGAGCGCATTGAGGGTGTTGAATTCTTCGCGGTAAATACCGACGCTCAGGCGTTGCGCAAGACGGCGGTTGGCCAGACTATTCAGATCGGTAGTGGTATTACCAAAGGTCTGGGAGCGGGTGCGAACCCGGAAGTCGGTCGCAATGCAGCAGACGAAGATCGTGAAGCTTTGCGTGCAGCGCTTGACGGTGCAGACATGGTGTTTATCGCAGCAGGCATGGGCGGCGGTACCGGTACCGGTGCAGCGCCAGTGGTTGCTGAAGTAGCTAAAGATTTAGGGATCCTGACCGTTGCGGTCGTGACCAAGCCTTTCAATTTTGAAGGCAAAAAGCGTATGGCTTTCGCGGAGCAGGGGATCACTGAGCTGTCCAAGCATGTGGACTCGCTGATCACCATCCCGAACGACAAACTGCTGAAAGTGCTGGGTCGTGGTATCTCCCTGCTCGACGCGTTTGGCGCGGCGAACGACGTGCTGAAAGGCGCTGTTCAGGGCATCGCGGAACTGATTACCCGTCCGGGCCTGATGAACGTCGACTTTGCTGACGTGCGCACCGTGATGTCCGAAATGGGCTACGCAATGATGGGCTCTGGTGTGGCGAGCGGTGAAGACCGTGCAGAAGAAGCTGCTGAAATGGCGATCTCGTCTCCGCTGCTGGAAGATATCGATCTGTCTGGCGCGCGTGGCGTACTGGTCAACATCACGGCGGGCTTCGACCTGCGTCTGGATGAGTTCGAAACCGTGGGTAACACCATCCGTGCCTTTGCATCGGATAACGCGACCGTGGTGATTGGTACCTCTCTGGACCCGGATATGAACGACGAGCTGCGCGTGACCGTTGTTGCTACCGGTATCGGTATGGACAAGCGTCCTGAAATCACCCTGGTCACCAACAAACAGGTGCAGCAGCCGGTGATGGATCGTTACCAGCAGCATGGCATGGCGCCGTTGACGCAAGAGCAGAAACCGGTCGCGAAAGTGGTGAACGATAATACGCCGCAAACCGCGAAAGAGCCGGATTATCTGGATATCCCTGCGTTCCTGCGCAAGCAAGCCGATTAAGAATTGGCTGGAATTTGGGATTCGAGGCTCTTTGTGCTAAACTGGCCCACCGAATGTATAGTACACTTCGGTTGGATAGGTAATTTGGCGAGATTATACGATGATCAAACAAAGGACACTTAAACGTATCGTTCAGGCGACTGGTGTCGGTTTACATACCGGCAAGAAAGTCACCCTGACATTACGCCCTGCGCCGGCCAACACCGGGGTCATCTATCGTCGCACCGACTTGAATCCACCGGTAGATTTCCCGGCCGATGCCAAATCTGTGCGTGATACCATGCTCTGTACATGTCTGGTTAATGAGCATGATGTACGGATTTCAACCGTTGAGCACCTTAACGCTGCTCTGGCGGGTTTGGGTATCGATAACATTGTTATCGAAGTCGATGCTCCGGAAATCCCGATCATGGATGGCAGTGCTGCTCCGTTCGTCTACCTGCTGCTTGATGCCGGTATTGAAGAACTGAACAGTGCCAAGAAATTTGTTCGCATCAAAGAGACCGTTCGGGTCGAAGATGGCGACAAGTGGGCTGAGTTCAGACCGTACAATGGTTTTACGTTGGATTTCACCATCGACTTTAACCATCCGGCGATCGACTCCAGCACTCAGCGCTATGCGATGAATTTCTCTGCTGATGCGTTCATGCGCCAGATCAGCCGCGCGCGTACTTTCGGTTTCATGCGTGATATCGAATATCTGCAGTCCCGTGGCTTGTGCCTGGGCGGCAGCTTCGATTGTGCCATCGTTGTTGACGATTATCGCGTACTGAACGAAGACGGCCTGCGTTTTGAAGATGAATTCGTTCGTCACAAAATGCTCGACGCCATTGGCGACCTGTTCATGTGTGGTCACAACATTATCGGTGCATTTACCGCGTACAAATCCGGACATGCGCTGAATAACAAACTGCTACAGGCTATTCTGGCAAAACAGGAAGCCTGGGAATATGTGACCTTCCAGGACGACGCAGAACTGCCGCTGGCTTTCAAAGCGCCTTCTACCGTACTGGCATAACGACACAGGTTGTCGCATAAATTCGACTGGTTAATCTGGCACTCTCTCCGGCCAGGTAAGCCAGTCGTTTTTTTTGACATTTTCTTCCCTGCCTGTTGGCAAAAGTGCCTTTCGGTTGTGTTCTTTCGCGTACTGAATCGCGATGCCGTGCGAACGCTGCTTTCTTAAGCACTTTTGCCTGTAACTTCTCATCAATACTGCTGTAGTGCCTGCGCATTAATGATAAGATTTGTGCGCAAAAAACGTTTTGAATAACACGATTGGGATGGCAATAACGTGAGTGGAATACTGACGCGCTGGCGACAGTTAGGTAGACGCTACTTCTGGCCGCATCTCTTATTTGGGATGGTCGCGGCGAGTTTTGGCTTGCCCGCGCTCGGAAATACCGTTGAGCCAACAACGCCGGCAAAGGCGACAGCCAGTAGCCATGAACAGCGCGTTAGAGTTAATTTCAGCCAACTGGCGCTGCTGGAAGCGAGCAATCGTCGCCCCAATTTCACCGTCGATTACTGGCATCAGCATGCTATTCGTACGGTCATCCGTCATCTTTCCTTCGCAATGGCACCGCAGGCGCTGCCCGTTGCTGAAGAACCGTTACCGCTTCAGGCACACCATTTAGCCTTACTGAACACGCTCAGCGCGATGCTGACGCAGGAAGGTACGCCTCCGGCAAGTGTGTCGCGCGTAACGTATGCCCATTTTACGCCTCAGGCCGTATTCACCGTTCCCGCCTGGATCAGCCAGGCGCAGGGGATCCGTGCCGGCCCTCAACGCCTCAGCTAAAAAACCCAATAAACTTCAATACATTATTATGACCCCACATCGCGGGGCGTTTGAGATTTCAATATGCTAATCAAATTATTAACGAAAGTATTCGGTAGCCGTAACGATCGTACGTTACGTCGTATGCGTAAAGCGGTTGCAGTGATCAATGCCATGGAACCGGAGATGGAAAAACTCTCCGATGACGAACTGAAAGCGAAAACCGGTGAATTCCGTGCGCGTCTGGAAAAAGGCGAAAGCGTGGAGAGTCTGATCCCGGAAGCGTTTGCTGTCGTACGTGAAGCCAGTAAGCGCGTTTTCGGCATGCGTCACTTCGACGTTCAGTTGCTCGGTGGGATGGTCCTTAACGATCGCTGCATCGCGGAAATGCGTACCGGTGAAGGTAAAACCCTGACTGCAACGCTGCCAGCTTACCTGAACGCACTAAGCGGCAAAGGTGTTCACGTGGTTACCGTGAACGACTATCTGGCGCAGCGTGACGCCGAAAACAACCGTCCGCTGTTCGAATTCCTCGGTATGACCGTCGGGATCAACCTGCCGGGTATGCCTGCGCCAGCCAAGCGCGAAGCCTACGCCGCCGACATTACTTATGGCACCAATAACGAATATGGCTTTGACTACCTGCGTGACAACATGGCGTTCAGCCCTGAAGAACGCGTACAGCGTAAACTGCACTATGCGCTGGTGGATGAGGTCGACTCCATCCTCATCGATGAGGCGCGCACGCCGCTGATCATTTCCGGCCCGGCTGAAGACAGCTCGGAAATGTACAAGAAAGTGAACAAAATCATCCCGCACCTGATTCGTCAGGAAAAAGAAGATTCTGACAGCTTCCAGGGTGAAGGTCACTTCTCTGTGGATGAAAAAGCGCGCCAGGTTAACCTGACTGAACGTGGTCTGGTACTGATTGAAGAACTGCTGGTGAAAGAAGGCATCATGGATGAAGGCGAGTCTCTGTACTCTCCGGGCAACATTATGCTGATGCACCACGTGACCGCAGCGCTGCGCGCGCACGCGCTGTTCACCCGCGACGTTGACTACATCGTAAAAGACGGCGAAGTCATCATCGTTGACGAACATACCGGTCGTACCATGCAGGGCCGTCGCTGGTCTGATGGTCTGCACCAGGCTGTTGAAGCGAAAGAGGGCGTGGATATCCAGAACGAGAACCAGACGCTGGCCTCGATCACCTTCCAGAACTACTTCCGTCTGTATGAAAAACTGGCCGGTATGACCGGTACGGCAGATACCGAAGCGTTCGAATTTAGCTCAATCTATAAACTGGATACCGTAGTGGTGCCGACCAACCGTCCGATGATCCGTAAAGATATGCCGGATCTGGTCTACATGACCGAAGCGGAAAAAATTCAGGCCATTATTGAAGATATTAAAGAGCGTACCGCCAATGGTCAGCCGGTACTGGTGGGGACTATCTCCATTGAGAAATCCGAAGTGGTTTCTAACGAACTGACCAAAGCGGGCATCAAGCACAACGTTCTGAACGCAAAATTCCACGCCAACGAAGCGGCCATCGTCGCGCAGGCGGGCTATCCGGCGGCGGTAACCATCGCCACCAACATGGCTGGTCGTGGTACCGATATTGTGCTGGGCGGTAGCTGGCAGGCTGAAGTGGCCGCGCTGGAAAACCCAACGCCAGAACAGATTGCACAGATTAAAGCCGACTGGCAGGTTCGCCACGAAGCGGTGCTGGCGTCCGGTGGTCTGCACATCATCGGTACTGAGCGTCATGAATCTCGCCGTATCGATAACCAGTTGCGTGGTCGTTCCGGTCGTCAGGGTGATGCGGGTTCTTCGCGTTTCTACCTGTCAATGGAAGATGCGTTGATGCGTATTTTTGCCTCTGACCGCGTGTCCGGCATGATGCGTAAACTGGGGATGAAACCGGGCGAGGCCATTGAGCACCCGTGGGTCACCAAAGCGATTGCTAACGCGCAGCGTAAAGTGGAAAGCCGCAACTTCGATATTCGTAAGCAACTGCTGGAATACGATGATGTTGCCAACGATCAGCGTCGTGCGATCTATACCCAGCGTAACGAACTGTTGGATGTAAGCGACGTTAGTGAAACTATCAACAGCATTCGTGAAGACGTGTTCAAAGCCACGATTGATGCTTACATTCCGCCGCAGTCTCTGGAAGAAATGTGGGATATCCCGGGTCTGCAGGAACGCCTGAAAAATGACTTCGATCTGGAGATGCCGATCGCAGAATGGCTGGATAAAGAACCAGAACTGCATGAAGAGACACTGCGTGAGCGTATTCTGGCGCAGGCCATCGACGTGTATCAGCGCAAAGAAGAAGTGGTTGGCGCAGAGATGATGCGTCACTTCGAAAAAGGCGTCATGCTGCAAACGCTTGATTCCCTGTGGAAAGAGCACCTGGCGGCGATGGATTACCTGCGTCAGGGCATCCATCTGCGTGGCTATGCGCAGAAAGATCCGAAGCAGGAATATAAGCGCGAATCCTTCTCGATGTTTGCCTCTATGCTGGAATCACTGAAATACGAAGTGATCAGTACGCTGAGCAAAGTTCAGGTTCGCATGCCGGAAGAAGTTGAAGCCATGGAGCAGCAGCGTCGTGAAGAGGCGGAGCGTTTAGCGCAGATGCAACAGCTCAGCCATCAGGACGACGACAGCGCTGCGGCGGCCGATCTGGCGGCACAAACGGGCGAGCGTAAAGTAGGTCGTAACGATCCGTGCCCGTGTGGTTCTGGTAAAAAATACAAACAGTGCCACGGCCGTCTGAGCTAAGATCTGCATAATAACGATGTCTGAAGGCGCAGGAAACTGCGCCTTTTTTATGGGTACGACAATATGAAAAAACTGAACATCGCGGTCGGGATTATTCGTAATCCGTATAACGAAATCTTTATCACCCAGCGTGCGGCCGACGCGCATATGGCGAATAAACTGGAATTTCCAGGCGGAAAGATTGAGGCGGGAGAGACGCCGGAGCAGGCGCTGAGCCGCGAGCTACAGGAAGAGGTGGGCATTACGCCGGTAGGTGCCACGCTTTTCGAGAAGCTGGAGTATCAGTTTCCGGACAGGCATATCACGCTGTGGTTCTGGCTGGTGGAAAGCTGGAAAGGTGAACCGTGGGGAAAAGAGGGGCAGCCTGGAAAATGGATTGCCGCCGGGATGTTGCAGGCGGAGGATTTCCCTCCGGCGAATGCGCCCGTGATTGCGAAGTTAAAACAAAACCTGTAGGCCGGATGAGGCGACGCCGACATCCGGTAACGCGCGGTGGGGGCGTATGATCCCCCAGACCGTCTCTGTTTACTCTTTCGTTTCGCTCCAGTCGTCGCTGTCGGAAAGATCGCCGCTGCTGGCAATGCGTTTCTCTTCAGCGGCCCATTCACCTAAATCGATCAACTGACAACGTTTGGAACAAAACGGACGGAATGGACTGACTTCACCCCATACAACCGTTTTGCCACAGGTGGGGCAATTTACGGTGATCGTCTCAGACATCTTAACTCCTTAACAGCAGGCCAGTTCGAAATCGAGGCGCTCAGGCACCACGCCATTGTCGCTATCGAGCGGCATAAAACGGATCGCAAAACGGCTCTTGTGGCCGGAAATTTGCGGATAAAGCTGTAAACCCAACGGCAACTGCAGGCGCAGTAAGTCTGCGTCTTCCCCGTTGTCCTGATAAAAGCCGTTCAGGCTGGTTTGTTTACGAAACGGTGCCGAGTTACGAATTAAATCAAGGATCAGAGTTAGCGCCTGAGTCAGCGGGTGCAGGCTGGCAAGCCAGCTATCGACCTGCGCATCGCGCTGTGCCTGTGGCATATGCAGCCAGATATGCAGCGTCGGTAAATCAAAGCTGCAACAACCGCCGGGAATACTCAGACGCTGGCGGACCAGGGCAATCAGCCGATCCTCACGTAAAAATTGTCCCATGCGCGGCGCGGAAATCAAAATACTGCCGGCCGTTTTTAACTGCTGGCGCAGAGCATCAATACGGCTCTGGTCGACGCCCGGGACTTCTGTCCATGCCTGAAGTTTACGCTGCTGGCGCTCAAGCTCTTTCAGTAATTCTGTACGCACTTCACCACGTTCGAATACGTCCAACAAATCTCCGGCATTGCGAAAGAAATGCAGAGCATCTGAACTCTCTGCAATCGGTAAGCGTGCAGAGAGTTGTTGAACCAAAAACTCAATGCGCAACCACGTGCGCATCTTCTCATTGAGAGGGTGTTCAAAAAGGACCTGGGTGTGCATTACGGTTTTTCCTGTGAGACAAACTGCGACGCAAGCTGGAGATAACGTGCGTGCAGGCGGGCGACATCCGACATGATGGAATCTGGTGCGCCATTATTATCAATAACATCGTCTGCCACGGCAAGGCGTGCTTCACGCGTCGCCTGAGCAGCGAGAATCTGTTCAACGTGTGCGCGCGTAACGTCATCGCGCTGCATGGTCCGGGCAAGCTGCGTCTCGGGGGTGACATCCACCACGAGCACGCGATTGGCCTGGCGATAAAGGCCGTTTTCAACCAGTAATGGCACCACCCACAGCACATATGCAGACGTCGCCTGTTGCAACTGACGTTGGGTCTCCTGCTGGATGAGCGGATGAAGCAAGGCACCGAGCCAGGCCTTCTCTTGCGGATCAGCAAAAATCCGTTCGCGAAGCAGTCGACGATGCAGCGTGCCGTCTGCGGCAATCAGTTCAGGGCCAAAATGTGCCGCAATCGCATCCAGCGCAGGCTTGCCCGGTTCGACCACCTGGCGGGCAATAATATCGGCGTCAATTATCTGAATTCCGAGGTCAGCAAAGGCATTCGCAACGGTGCTTTTACCACTGCCAATGCCGCCAGTTAAGGCTACTGTATACCTCATAAGCTCGGTTCCCGGGAATTCATTATGATAATCAATTGGTTGAAAGTTGAACGTACACTGGCGATGATGACTCTGGGCGTGCCCGCTATTCGCCAGGTAAATTTATGGGATTGTAGCGTAAAAAAAGAGAATTTCGCAGTCTTGCGCGGCATTGATTAGTGCGTAT
Source organism: Citrobacter sp. CFNIH10 (assembly GCF_002934585.1). NCBI lineage: Bacteria > Pseudomonadati > Pseudomonadota > Gammaproteobacteria > Enterobacterales > Enterobacteriaceae > Citrobacter > Citrobacter sp. CFNIH10. Next base: position 226,204 of record NZ_CP026216.1, on the reverse strand, counting down.
GATAGCGTCACTGGAGTTGCGCTCTCATACTAATAGCCCTTAACCCCAGGAATCCGCACATGCGTATTGAAGAAGATCTGAAGTTAGGTTTTAAAGACGTTCTTATCCGCCCTAAGCGTTCTACCCTTAAAAGTCGTTCCGATGTTGAGCTGGAACGTCAATTCACCTTTAAACATTCAGGTCAGACCTGGTCCGGCGTACCTATTATTGCTGCCAACATGGATACCGTCGGGACATTTGCGATGGCAACGGCTCTTGCCTCTTTCGATGTGCTGACCGCCGTTCATAAGCATTACACCGTTGAAGACTGGACGGCTTTTGTGAGCTCGGCATCAGCCGATGTACTCAAGCACGTCATGGTCTCTACCGGTACGTCCGATGCGGATTTCGAGAAGACCAAACAGATTCTGGCGTTGGATCCGGCACTGAACTTTGTCTGCATCGATGTTGCCAATGGCTACTCCGAACACTTTGTTCAGTTCGTGTCGAAAGCGCGTGAAGCCTGGCCGACCAAAACCATCTGCGCCGGTAATGTGGTCACGGGCGAAATGTGTGAGGAACTGGTTCTGTCTGGCGCGGATATCGTTAAAGTCGGTATTGGTCCGGGCTCTGTCTGCACTACGCGTGTGAAAACCGGTGTTGGTTATCCGCAACTGTCTGCGGTGATCGAGTGTGCTGATGCGGCGCACGGTCTGGGTGGAATGATTGTCAGCGATGGCGGTTGTACCATGCCTGGTGATGTGGCGAAAGCATTCGGTGGCGGCGCTGATTTCGTGATGCTTGGCGGTATGCTGGCCGGTCACGAAGAGAGTGGCGGTAAAATCGTTGAAGAAAACGGCGAAAAATTCATGCTGTTCTACGGCATGAGCTCTGAATCCGCCATGACCCGTCATGTCGGCGGCGTTGCGCAGTATCGCGCTGCGGAAGGGAAAACCGTCAAGCTGCCGCTGCGTGGCCCGGTGGAGAACACCGCGCGTGATATTCTCGGCGGCCTGCGTTCAGCCTGTACCTACGTCGGTGCCTCTCGTTTGAAAGAGCTGACCAAACGTACGACGTTTATCCGGGTTCAGGAACAAGAAAACCGCGTTTTCAATAGCCTGTAACCCTCCCCAGGAACTGGCGCTGCATTGAGCGCCAGTTCTGCTGTCGACTTCCTTCGTTATCCCACGCCACTCATCGCATCGCCCAGATGGAAAATCGGTAAATACATCGCCACGACCAGTGTGCCGATGATAAGCCCTGTAATCACCAGCAGCGCGGGTTCCAGTAGTGCCGCCAGGTTGTCAGCCATCGCCTGAGTATGTTCATCATGATGACGGGCAAGGCTGCGCAACATGATATCCAGCGAGCCAGAGGCTTCTCCGGTCCTGACCAGTTGCAGACATAATGGGCTAAATTCTTCCGCATTTTTGAGTGCCTGCCAGACGGGCACACCGGTACTGATATCGTGCTGTACCTGGGCCAGGCGCAGTGCCCAGTAAGGGCACTGAATCGTCTCTTTCACACTCTCAAGCGCGGGTAAAAATGGGATCCCCGCCGTCTGCGTTAGCGCGAGGATGGTAAAAATTTGTGTGAGCTTCTGACCCCTTATCAACTGGCCCATCACGGGCATGCGGAGTAATCCTCTCTGGCGCAGCATTTGCCAGCCGGGCTTTCGGCTCAGCAGGCTGTTGGTTGCAATTAGCATGACGAGTATCAGGACAATCAGCTCACTCCAGCGTTGACTCCAGTCGGCAAACGCGATGATCCCCTGAGTGAGAGCAGGTAGCGGCGTGTTAAAGGTCCGGTAAATGGTGGCAAATTCAGGCAGGACAAAGTGGAGCATCGCCACCACCACCATGACCGCCATCGTTAAAATAATGATGGGGTAGCGCAGTGCTTTTTTGACCTTATCGGTTAACTGTTTTTGCGCCTTCTGCTGCCGGGCGAGTTCAAAGCAGCATTCATCCAGTTTCCCGGTTAACTCTCCGGTGCGTATCATCGCCTGATACAGCGGTGGAAACACGTCAGGCCACTGCGCCAGCGCGCTGGAGAGCGGCGTACCGTGTTCCAGTTCGTTTGCAAGGCTCCCTAACAGGGCTTGCCACTGCTTGCTTGGTTGCTGTCCGGCAAGCAATTCCAGCCCTTCAGACAACGTTAGCCCCGCTTTTAGCAGCGTAGCGAGCTGGTGAATCACTTCCGTGGATTTGTCATGGCGCCAGAGCGCACGCTTTACGCGTAAGGATTTCACGCGCAAAGGTATTATCTGATGCTGTTCAAGTTCCTGCATCAACACGAGTCGGTTTTCCGCCCAACGGGTTCCCTCTCCGGGCAGGCCATCGTGATTCATTCCCTGCCAGTACCACAGCTTTTTAGTGATCATCTGGCATACCCAGAATGCGCACCAGTTCCTCAAACGTCGTCAGCCCTTGATCGACGGCGCGGCATCCGCTTTCAAAGAGCGTGCTCATTCCTGCCTGTTTTGCATGGGCTTCCAGCGTTGCGGCTGAGGCGTCGTTGGCAATCTGATGACGCAGTTCAGCGGTGATCGCAAGTAATTCAAACAACGCTGCACGACCATAGAAGCCGTGATAGCAGTGTTCGCAGCCAACCGCCTGCCAGCGGGGTAGCGGCGTTGGGTACCATGCGGGCGGTAAGCGAAGGGGATCGTCACTCAGCCGTCGACAGTGCGGACACAGTTTTCTGACCAGCCGTTGCGCGACCACTAAGGTTAACGCGGAAGAGAGCATCCAGCGCGCCACCCCCATCTGCTGTAAGCGTACCAGCGCTTCGCAGGTTGAGTTGGTATGCAGCGTGGAAAGCACCAGATGCCCGGTCTGTGCGGCCTTAATAGCAATTTCTGCGGTTTCGCCGTCGCGGATCTCACCTACCATGATGACATCCGGATCCTGGCGTAGCAGTGCCCGCAAGACGCCCTGAAAGGTCAGCCCGGCACGGGGATGGATCTGCGTCTGATTGATACCGTCGAGGGGAATCTCCACCGGATCCTCAACACTGCACAGATTCACCTCCGGTGCGTTTCGCGTTTGCAGCGCGCTATAAAGCGTTACCGTTTTACCGCTACCCGTGGGGCCAGTGACGAGGATCAGCCCCTGAGGTTGTTGCAGGGCGTGGAGGAAGGTAGAGAGTTGCGTGTCGTGCATACCCAGCGTGCAGGCATCCAGTGCCTGATTTACCTGATGCAGCAACCGTAGCACTACCTTTTCGCCATAACGACAGGGAAGGGTGGCGATACGAAACGAGACGGCAGCGCCGTTCAACTCAATGGTAAATTGCCCGTCCTGCGGCAAGCGGTGTTCCGCGATATCCAGATGGCTTAACACTTTCAAACGTGCTGTCAGGGCGATACCGGTCTCTTTGGCGATATTGGGTAAGCTATGTAGCACGCCGTCCACGCGTAAGCGGAGACGGACGTGATGCTCTGCAGGTTCTATGTGGATATCTGAGGCCCGTTTCGCCAGCGCGCTTTGTAATGTGTTATCCAGTAAAACCGCCGCGTTGACGCTGCTCTCAGGCACCACGGACGGCAGCGCGGGTGAGGCGTGATGCTGGTGTTGCTCCATTTGCTGGCGCGTCCAGCAGGCAATCTCAATGCGGCGAGTCGTGGCAAAATGCAGGGCGTCCAGCAGTTCATGAGAAGGGGCATCTTCGACGGCAATGTGTACCACATCGTTATTGGCATCAAGTAATATCCCCTGGTAGCGCTGGCACAGCGCGCTGAGTTGCGTCGTGTTCATGGCGCTTCCTTAATGGCTATCGAAGCGAAAGACGTCTTCGCAGGCCTGTTTTAACGCGCTGTCATTCTGGATGTTGCAGTTACGCGTCCAGCCCGTAATGCCTTCTGCTTTGTCCCACCCAGGGGTCATGATGACGCTAAGCCCGTTCAGACTTTCCTGGCCAGTAAGCGAAACCACCCCATTTTCGACGCTCATTCCTGAGACATAGCGCGTTGTTGTGGGAGAGGGAATCCCGTTGACGCTTGCGTCGCAGGTGTCTGTACCACCATGCTCCAGGGCGCAGAGTTCTACAGCAGTGCGGTAGGGGACAAAGGTTTGCAGCATATCCGTTAGCGCCGCTTTGCGCAGATAGTTCTGATAGGCCGGAATGCCGATGGCGCTGAGGATGGCAATAATGCCGATCACCACCATCAGTTCAATAAGGGTAAATCCGCGTTGTTTATCCATTGTTCGCTCCTTGAGTGAGTGGACGTCACTTTGGCAAACGCCGGCACGCCAGGCGAGCAGCAAAAAATGAATCAGGAAGGCGGGTTCAGAGGAATGTTATCGGTTTGCAGTCGCAAGCAATGAGATTGCGAGGCTCGACGAGGATTTTAGTGATTGAAAGGAATAAACAGGCCCGATAAGCAGCGCGTTATCAGGCCGTATAATGATTACGCGTTAGCGAAGCGCATGGACAGGTCCAGCGCCCGGAGATGCTTGGTTAGCGCACCCACGGAGATAAAATCGACGCCAGTTTCGGCAAATTCCCGCAGCGTTTCGTTGGTCACGTTGCCGGAAACTTCCAGGCGCGCCTGGCCGTTGGTCCGTTTTACCGCCTCACGCATCTGTTCCGTTTCAAAGTTATCCAGCATGATGATGTCGGCACCGGCTTTCAGCGCGTCGTCCAGTTCATCGAGGTTTTCAACTTCGACTTCTACAGGCACATCCGGATGCAGCCAGAAGGCTTTCTCCACCGCCTGACGCACGGAACCAGACGCAATAATGTGGTTCTCTTTGATTAGGAAGGCATCCGAAAGCCCCAGGCGATGATTCGCGCCGCCACCGCAGAGTACGGCATATTTCAGCGCGGTACGCAGCCCAGGCAGGGTTTTACGTGTATCCAGCAGTTGGGTCTTTGTGCCCTCCAGGATATCAACGTACTTACGCACTTCGCTGGCGACACCTGACAGGGTCTGCACGAAGTTCAGCGCGGTACGCTCGCCGGTCAGTAACACGCGCGAGGGACCGTCCAGCTCAAACAGCGGTTGGTTCGCCTTGATGCTGTCGCCGTCTTCGACATGCCAGGTGATGCTGACATCGTCGCCAGCCAGTTGAATAAAGACCTCTTCAACCCAGCGTTTGCCACAAAATACGCCGTCTTCACGGGTGATGACCGTGGCATGAGAACGGCTGTTCTCCGGTAAAAGTTGAGCCGTAATATCGTTGCTGGCATCCACTTCACCGCCTAAATCTTCGCGCAGCGCCTGGGCGACAACGTTTGGGATATCCAGGTTAATACGTTCCAACAGCGCGTCACGTCGGTAGTCAGGGTTATAGCGGCGAGGCGGCATGATAAAACTCCAAATTGCTAACGAATCATAAGGTAGAAACATGCTACTCTGAAGCGGCTATAAGCACCACTCAAAAGGAGATTCAGCATGTTGTTAGACAAGGGCTGGCTGGCGGAAGCGCGACGCGTTCCTTCTCCGCACCACGATTGCCGCCCGGATGATGAAGTCCCTTCTTTACTGGTGGTGCACAATATCAGCCTGCCGCCCGGCGAGTTTGGCGGTCCGTGGATTGACGCACTATTCACTGGAACAATTGATCCCAATGCCCATCCCTTTTTTGCCGAAATCGCGCATCTTCGCGTTTCCGCTCATTGTCTGATTCGCCGTGATGGCGAAATCGTTCAGTATGTTCCTTTTGATAAGCGAGCATGGCATGCCGGCGTGTCGAATTATCATGGACGTGAACGCTGCAATGATTTTTCGATTGGTATTGAGCTGGAAGGGACTGATACGCTGGCCTACACCGATGTCCAGTACCAACAACTGGCTGCCATCACGCGTGCATTAATAAAGATTTACCCGGCCGTTGCCGAAAACATAACCGGACACTGTGATATTGCGCCTGAGCGTAAGACCGATCCCGGTCCGGCTTTTGACTGGGCAAAGTTTCGCGCCCTGGTCACCGCCTCGTCAGATAAGGAGATGACATGACGCTATTTACGACATTACTGGTGCTGCTTGTCGAGCGCCTGTTTAAGCTGGGCGAACACTGGCAGTTCGATCACCGTTTAGAAACTTTTTTTCGCCGGGTCAAACGCTTCTCAATGGCGCGTACGCTCGGGATGATGATCATCGCAATGGTGGTCACATTCCTGTTGCTGCGAGCGCTCGATGGACTGCTGTTTAATGTGCCAACGATTGTGGCGTGGATCCTGATTGGGTTGCTGTGCATTGGCGCGGGCAAAGTGCGGATGCACTATCACGCTTACCTTAACGCGGCGTCTCGCGATGATGCGCATGCCCGAACGGCGATGGCCAGCGAACTGACGTTGATTCATGGCGTTCCACCGGATTGCAATGAGCGTGAGTTTTTGCGTGAACTGCAAAATGCGCTGCTGTGGATTAACTTCCGTTTCTATATCGCACCGCTGTTCTGGCTGATCGTCGGTGGTCCATGTGGACCGGTACTGCTGGTGGGCTATGCCTTCCTGCGTTCGTGGCAGTCCTGGCTGGCGCGTTACCAGACGCCGCATGAGCGCTTACAGTCCGGCATCGATGCCATTCTTCATGTTCTGGACTGGATCCCGGTGCGTCTGGCGGGCGTGGTGTATGCCCTGATCGGTCATGGAGAAAAAGCGTTGCCCGCGTGGTTTGCCTCTCTGGCGGATCTGCGTACTTCGCAATATCAGGTGTTAACACGCCTGGCGCAGTTCTCGCTGGCGCGTGAGTCGCATACCGATAAGGTTGAAACGCCAAAAGCGGCCGTTTCCATGGCGAAGAAAACGTCGTTTGCCTTAGTGGTGGTGATTGCCGTGCTCACCATTTATGGCACGTTGATTTAACGTCCTGGCAGGACGCCCGGTAAGTTGCGTGTTACCGGGCAATGATGTTAAAGCGTATCTGCGGGCGGGATGCCGAAGTCTGGCATTCCGTGGTCATCCCAGTGAATCAGCTTCAGACGGGTATGCCGATTGGGATCGTAGAGCGGATCGCCTTCAATTTCGGTGTAGTTACGCGCGTGATACACCAGCACGTCATCGCCTTCCGGCGTTTGGGTAAAGCTGTTGTGCCCGGGTCCATACTGGCGATTTTCATTGCTGGTGGTAAACACCGGCCGCGGGGATTTATGCCAGTTTGCCGGATTCAGCGGATCGGCGTGAATATCAATCCATAACAGTCCCATGCAGTAATTTTCATCCGTGGCGCTGGCGGAGTAGCTGATAAACAGCCTGTCACCGTGGGTTAATACTGCCGGACCTTCGTTGACCCAAAAACCCCGACACTCCCAGTCGTACTCCGGTTTGCTGAGCATCACCGGCTGGCCTTTAATCGTCCAGGGATTTTCCAACTCCGCCAGATAAATGTTGGAGTTACCGGCGATATCTGGGGATTTTTGCGCCCACAGATACCACTGTTTTCCCTGATGGTGGAATGTTGTGGCATCGAGTGCAAAGGTATCAAACGGTGTTTTCACCTGACCCTTTTCGACCCAGTTGCTGGTGAGCGGATCGGGATCTGTACACTCCAGCGCGTACATCCGATGCTGAAACATGCCCAGTTTGTCGAGCGCCTGAGTAGGCGCGGCGGCAAAGTAGATGACCCATCTACCATCGAGGTGATGAATTTCCGGTGCCCAGATCAGCTCGCTCATCGGGCCGTGTTCGGGTTTGCGCCAGACGACAACGGGTGACGCTGTACGTAATCCTTCCAGCGAATCCGCCCGCCGGATTTCCAGTCGGTCGTACTCTGGCACTGAGGCAATAAAGTAATAGTCGCTGCCGTCGCGCAGGATAAACGGATCGGCGCGTTGTTCAATAAACGGGTTAGGCCAGTTTTGCATCAGGCTTTCCTTACGGTTTCAGTGGCTTTCAGTTCCTGATAATCATTGAGTTCGCGGTAGTTAGCGCGGCGTTTTTCCAGATCGTCCTGAATCTGTTTCATCAGTTCGCGGTCGACTTTCAACAGACGCACCACGCCGGCGGTAATCAGGTAGCCGACTCCCGGAATCACGGTAAAGAGCAGCATGATGCCGTTGATCGCGGAGTCGCTTTGCGCTTTCGCCCCGGCATCGTAGCCGTACCACGAGAGCAGAAAGCCAACCATCGCCCCGGCAATCGCCAGACCGAGTTTCAGGAAGAACAGGTTGCCGGAAAAGCTTATGCCGGTAATGCGCTTGCCGGTTTTCCATTCGCCGTAGTCGTCAACGTCTGCCATCAGCGACCAGTGCAGCGGCGACGGGATTTGGTGCAAAATGTTAAGCAGGAAGTAGAGAACGACAATCATCATCGTGGCTTTGGGATCGAAGAAGTAAAACGCGCAGGAGAAAAGGGCCAGCGCGATGTTGGTCCAGAAGAAAACCTTTAGCTTGCACCAGCGGTCGGTCAGCACTTTCGCCAACACGCTACCGATCATCATGCCGACCACGCCGAGACTGATAAAGATCGTGGCGAAATGGGTGCTTTGTCCCATGACCCAGGTGACGTAGTACATGGTTGCCGCCATACGGATAAAGCCCGGACAGACGTTGCACAGCGTCAGCAGCAGTATGCGTACCCACTGATCGTTCTTCCACACGTCTTTGAAGTCGTTTTTCATGTCATCGTGCGTGGGAACGGCAGGGCGCACACGTTCACGAACGGTGGCAAAGCAGAACAGGAACATACACATGCCGATAATGGCCAGCACGGTCATCGCCAGTTGATAGCCCTTCGCTTTGTTGTCGCCGCCAAACCAGTCGACCATTGGCAGTAGAGTGAGCGACAGCAGCAACGTCGCGATACCGACCAGTACAAAGCGGTAAGACTGGCAGGCCACGCGTTCTTTCGGATCGTTGGTGATCACGCCGCCCAATGAGCAATAAGGAATGTTGATCGCCGTATAAGTAATCGACAGCAGGAAGTATGTGACAAACGCATAGATAACCTTGCTGCTATAAGTCCACTCCGGGGTGGTGAACATCAGAATGCTGAACAGCGCGTAAGGGAAGGCAATCCACAATAACCATGGACGAAAACGGCCATATTTGCTTTGGGTTCGGTCAGCAATAGCGCCCATAATGGGGTCAGTAACGGCGTCGATCACGCGTACTGACAGTAATAACACCCCTACCAGAGCCGGGGCGAGACCAAAAACATCCGTATAAAAATAGTTAACAAACAGCATGATAGCGCCAAAGATGATGTTGCATCCGGCATCGCCCATGCCATAACCAATCTTTTCTCTTACCGACAGCTTACCTGTATCCATTGAGATGTCTCCCCATCAAGGTGATGGAAAGAATTATTCGTCTGTAAGCCTTTAATTGCGTTGCAGGATAGCGCCGCTGATATGGACGAAATGGCTGTTGGGGAGAAAGTGTGAGGCAGGTAACAACCCTCACCCATGACGGGTGAGGGTTCAAGGAATTAATGGGCTTTCGCCGTCTTCGCGGATTTCTGTTTGCACAGATAACCGATGCCAAGAACAACCAGCCATACCGGGATCAGGTAAACCGAAATCGCCATACCCGGCGTCATCAGCATAATTACCAGCACCGCCGCCATGAAGGCCAGACAGACCCAGTTACCCAGCGGGTAGAACAGTGCCGGGAAGCGGGTTTTCACTCCCTGTTGCTGCTTCGCTCGGCGGAATTTGATGTGCGCCAGACTGATCATCGCCCAGTTGATCACCAGTGCGGAGACCACCAGCGCCATCAGCAGGCCGAAGGCGGATTCTGGCGCCATGTAGTTGATCAATACGCACAGCGCCGTCACCAGCGCCGAAACGATGATGGTATTCACCGGCACGCCGCGTTTGTCGATAGTGAGCAGGATTTTCGGGGCGTTACCCTGTTGCGCCAGACCAAACAGCATGCGGCTGTTACAGTAAACGCAACTGTTGTATACCGACAGTGCCGCCGTCAGAACCACGATATTCAGCGCGTTCGCCACGAAGGTATCGCCCAGCTCGTGGAAGATTAGGACAAACGGGCTGGTGTCAGCGGTGACACGCGTCCACGGCAGCAGGGAAAGCAGAACGGCCAGTGAACCCACATAGAAAATCAGAATACGATAGATTACCTGGTTGGTGGCTTTGGGAATGCTCTGCTCTGGGTTATCGGCTTCAGCTGCGGTGATACCGACCAGCTCGAGCCCGCCGAAAGAGAACATGATGATCGCCATCATCATTACCAGCCCGGTCATGCCATGAGGCAGGAAGCCGCCCTGTTCCCACAGGTTACGCACGGTCGCCTGCGGGCCGCCGTTGCCGCTGAACAGCAGCCAGCCGCCGAACAGGATCATCGCGACCACGGCGATGACTTTGATGATCGCAAACCAGAACTCCATCTCACCGAACACTTTTACGTTGGTCAGGTTGATGGCGTTGATCGCAATAAAGAAAACGGCTGCCGAAACCCAGGTGGGGATCTCCGGCCACCAGAACTGAATGTACTTGCCGACGGCGGTCAATTCCGCCATTGCAACCAGCACATACAGCACCCAATAGTTCCAGCCCGATGCAAATCCCGCAAAACTCCCCCAGTACTTGTAGGCAAAGTGACTGAATGAACCGGCGACCGGCTCCTCAACCACCATTTCACCCAACTGACGCATAATAAGGAAGGCAATAAAACCGGCTATCGCATAACCCAGAATAATACCGGGGCCAGCGGACTGAATTACGGAGGCGCTTCCCAGGAACAGGCCTGTTCCTATCGCGCCGCCCAGCGCGATAAGCTGGATATGGCGGTTCTTAAGGCCGCGCTTTAGCTGCTCGCCGTGCTGCTGACTGTCCATCATGAAACCTCGTGAGTGGTTTACCCTTCAGTACCCGGCCGCGTGACGGCGACCGGGCAATTTGAGTAATTATTATTTGTCCTACGCAGAGATGCGTGTAAGTTTGCAATTCCGTCTGTTGTATTATTATGTTTACAGCAATGAATTTTAAAATGTCGCCGAAACTCTTTTGTCCGGAACAGAATAATGGTATGTGGCAGGGAATGCACCTGCTTTGTGAATGGATGATGACGAGTTGAATAAAAAGAGAGCAGTTGTCTATCCCGCCTCTTATTCCCTGATAACACTTCTGTAAGATATAAAGTGATTACCTATACATAAAATATGCATAAAAATGCATCTGAATCGGTTCAACCAGGATTTTTCTTCGTTTCAATAAGGTTAAAACTACCTCGCGGGTGGTAAATTTAACATTTGTGCATAGTTACATGTTTGAAACGATATTTCTGTGATGTTGTTAAAATGTGCCTGCTTTACTGATTTCAATCAAAACCTGTATGGACATAAGGTGAATACTTTGTTACTTTAGCGTCACAGATATGAAATTGGTAAGACCAATTGACTTCGGGCAAATGGCTTAAGACAGGACATCATGGCCTACAGCAAAATCCGCCAACCAAAATTATCCGATGTGATTGAGCAACAGCTGGAGTTTTTGATTCTTGAGGGCACACTACGCCCGGGCGAAAAACTCCCACCGGAACGCGAACTGGCGAAACAGTTCGACGTCTCCCGTCCCTCTTTGCGTGAGGCGATTCAACGTCTCGAAGCGAAGGGATTGCTGCTTCGTCGCCAGGGCGGCGGCACTTTTGTTCAGAGTAGCCTGTGGCAGAGCTTTAGCGATCCACTGGTAGAACTGCTCTCCGACCATCCTGAATCCCAGTTTGACCTGCTTGAGACGCGCCATGCGCTGGAAGGCATTGCTGCATACTACGCAGCGTTGCGCAGTACGGATGAAGACAAAACACGTATTCGCGAATTGCATCATGCCATTGAACTGGCGCAAGAGTCGGGTGACCGCGATGCCGAGTCCGATGCGGTCCTCCAGTATCAAATTGCTGTCACCGAAGCTGCGCACAATGTGGTGTTACTTCATCTGCTAAGGTGTATGGAGCCCATGCTGGCCCAGAACGTACGTCAGAACTTCGAGTTGCTCTATTCGCGTCGCGAGATGCTTCCGCTGGTGAGTGGTCACCGCACCCGTATTTTCGAAGCGATTATTGCCGGTAAGCCAGAAGAGGCGCGTGAAGCATCACATCGCCATCTGGCATTTATCGAAGAGATACTGCTCGACCGCAGCCGTGAGGAGAGCCGTCGTGAACGCGCCTTACGTCGTCTGGAGCAGCGAAAGAATTAGTGATTTTTCTGGTAGCTCGTTAACCAGAAGATGTTGTAAATCAAGCGCTAATGAATGAAAAGCGCGGCAACTAAACGCAGAACCTGTCTTATTGCACTTTTAGTTGTTCAAAATAATTCGGCTTGTATCGCAGCGGCAAGCGCGCGAGTCGCCAGGAGCATAGTGAACTATGTGACTGGCGCAAGGAAGCGCAGCCAACAAAGAGACAACCTGAAGAATGAAGAACAAAGAGCGCAATGGGACAGGTTCCAGATAACTCAACGTATTAGATAGATAAGGAATACCCCCATGTCAGAACGTTTCCCAAATGACGTGGATCCGATCGAAACTCGCGACTGGCTACAGGCGATCGAATCGGTCATCCGTGAAGAAGGTGTTGAGCGCGCTCAGTATCTGATTGACCAGCTTCTTTCTGAAGCCCGCAAAGGCGGCGTGAAAGTAGCGGCAGGTACAGGGGCAAGCAATTACATCAACACTATTGCCGTTGAAGATGAGCCGGAATATCCGGGCAATCTGGAGCTGGAGCGTCGTATTCGTTCTGCTATCCGTTGGAACGCCATCATGACCGTGCTGCGTGCGTCTAAAAAAGACCTCGAGCTGGGCGGCCACATGGCATCCTTCCAGTCTTCTGCGACCGTGTACGATGTGTGCTTCAACCACTTCTTCCGTGCCCGCAATGAGCAGGATGGCGGCGACCTGGTGTACTTCCAGGGCCACATCTCCCCGGGCATTTACGCACGTGCATTCCTGGAAGGCCGTCTGACTGAAGAGCAGATGGACAATTTCCGTCAGGAAGTTCATGGCAATGGCCTGTCTTCCTACCCGCACCCGAAACTGATGCCAGAATTCTGGCAGTTCCCGACCGTTTCTATGGGTCTGGGCCCAATCGGTGCGATCTATCAGGCTAAGTTCCTGAAATATCTGGAACACCGTGGCCTGAAAGACACCTCTAAACAGACCGTTTACGCTTTCCTCGGCGACGGTGAGATGGACGAGCCGGAATCCAAGGGTGCTATCACCATTGCGACCCGTGAAAAACTGGATAACCTGGTCTTCGTCATCAACTGTAACCTGCAGCGTCTGGACGGCCCGGTCACCGGTAACGGCAAAATCGTTAACGAGCTGGAAGGTATCTTCGAAGGTGCTGGCTGGAACGTAATCAAAGTGATGTGGGGCGGTCGTTGGGATGAGCTGCTGCGTAAAGACACCAGCGGTAAACTGATCCAACTGATGAACGAAACCGTTGACGGCGACTACCAGACCTTCAAATCCAAAGATGGCGCATACGTTCGTGAGCATTTCTTCGGTAAATATCCGGAAACCGCAGCACTGGTTGCCGACTGGACTGATGAGCAGATCTGGGCGCTGAACCGTGGTGGTCACGATCCGAAGAAAGTCTACGCTGCACTGAAAAAAGCGCAGGAAACCAAAGGCAAAGCCACCGTCATCCTGGCCCATACCATCAAAGGTTATGGCATGGGTGACACCGCCGAAGGTAAAAACATCGCTCACCAGGTGAAGAAAATGAACATGGATGGCGTGCGCTACATTCGCGACCGTTTCAATGTTCCGGTTACTGACGAGCAGGTTGAAAAACTGTCTTACATTACCTTCCCGGAAGGTTCTGAAGAGCACAAATACCTGCACGAACGCCGCCAGGCGCTGCACGGCTACCTGCCGAGCCGTCAGCCGAACTTCACTGAGAAGCTGGAACTGCCGACCCTGGAAGACTTCGGCGCGCTGCTGGAAGAGCAGAACAAAGAAATCTCTACGACCATCGCTTTCGTTCGTGCCCTGAACGTGATGCTGAAGAACAAATCGATCAAAGATCGTCTGGTTCCGATCATCGCCGACGAAGCGCGTACTTTCGGTATGGAAGGTCTGTTCCGTCAGATTGGTATTTACAGCCCGAACGGCCAGCAGTACACCCCGCAGGACCGTGAACAGGTTGCGTACTACAAAGAAGACGAGAAAGGTCAGATTCTGCAGGAAGGGATCAACGAGCTGGGCGCAGGGTCTTCCTGGCTGGCCGCGGCGACTTCCTATAGCACCAACGATCTGCCGATGATTCCGTTCTACATCTACTACTCCATGTTCGGTTTCCAGCGTATCGGCGACCTGTGCTGGGCAGCAGGTGACCAACAGGCGCGTGGCTTCCTGATTGGCGGGACGTCTGGTCGTACAACGCTGAACGGTGAAGGTCTGCAGCACGAAGATGGTCACAGCCATATTCAGTCTCTGACTATCCCGAACTGTATCTCTTACGATCCGTCTTACGCCTACGAAGTTGCAGTCATCATGCACGATGGTCTGGAGCGTATGTACGGTGAAAAACAAGAGAACGTTTACTACTACATCACCACGCTGAACGAAAACTACCACATGCCAGCCATGCCGGAAGGTGCTGAGGAAGGTATCCGTAAAGGTATCTACAAACTCGAAACCCTGGAAGGTAGCAAAGGTAAAGTTCAGCTGCTGGGCTCCGGTTCTATCCTGCGTCACGTTCGTGAAGCGGCAGAGATCCTGGCGAAAGACTACGGCGTGGGTTCTGACGTGTACAGCGTCACCTCCTTCACCGAACTGGCACGTGATGGTCAGGACTGTGAACGCTGGAACATGCTGCACCCACTGGAAACCCCGCGCGTTCCGTACATCGCTCAGGTGATGAACGACGCGCCGGCTGTAGCATCAACTGACTATATGAAACTGTTTGCCGAACAGGTTCGTACTTATGTACCGGCTGATGATTATCGCGTACTGGGTACCGACGGTTTCGGTCGCTCTGACAGCCGTGAAAACCTGCGTCACCACTTCGAAGTGGATGCTTCCTACGTGGTAGTCGCGGCACTGGGCGAACTGGCTAAACGTGGCGAAATCGATAAGAAAGTGGTTGCGGATGCAATTACCAAATTCAACATCGATGCAGAAAAAGTTAACCCGCGTCTGGCGTAAGAGGTAAAAGAATAATGGCTATCGAAATCAAAGTACCGGACATCGGGGCAGATGAAGTTGAAATCACCGAGATCCTGGTCAAAGTAGGCGACAAGGTAGAAGCCGAACAGTCGCTGATCACCGTAGAAGGCGATAAAGCCTCTATGGAAGTCCCGTCTCCGCAGGCTGGTGTTGTTAAAGAGATTAAAGTCTCTGTTGGCGACAAAACCGAGACTGGCAAATTGATCATGATTTTCGATTCCGCTGACGGTGCAGCAGCCGCTGCACCTGCTCCGGCAGAAGAGAAGAAAGAAGCCGCTCCGGCAGCAGCACCTGCAGTTGCAGCAGCGAAAGACGTCCATGTACCCGACATCGGCGGTGACGAAGTTGAAGTGACTGAGATCATGGTCAAAGTGGGCGATACCGTTGCCGCTGAACAGTCCCTGATCACCGTAGAAGGCGACAAAGCTTCTATGGAAGTGCCGGCGCCGTTCGCCGGTACCGTTAAAGAGATCAAGATCAACACCGGCGACAAAGTGTCTACCGGCTCCCTGATCATGGTCTTCGAAGTGGCGGGTGCTGCACCTGCTGCCGCGCCTGCACAGGCCGCTGCTCCGGCCCCGGCTGCTGCACCAGCAGCCACTGGCGCGAAAGACGTTAACGTACCGGATATCGGCGGTGACGAAGTTGAAGTGACCGAAGTGATGGTGAAAGTGGGCGATAAAGTGGCCGCTGAGCAATCACTGATCACCGTTGAAGGCGACAAAGCTTCTATGGAAGTGCCGGCGCCGTTCGCGGGTACCGTTAAAGAAATCAAGATCAGCACCGGCGATAAAGTGAAAACCGGCTCTCTGATTATGGTCTTCGAAGTGGAAGGCGCAGCACCTGCTGCTGCCGCGCCACAGCAGGCTGCCGCACCGGCTCCAGCCGCTGCATCTGCATCTGCACCTGCGCCAGCTGCCGCTGCTCCGGCCGCAAAAGCTGAAGGCAAATCTGAGTTTGCTGAGAACGATGCTTACGTTCATGCGACCCCACTGATTCGCCGTCTGGCGCGCGAGTTCGGCGTGAACCTGGCGAAAGTGAAGGGCACAGGCCGTAAAGGTCGTATCTTGCGCGAAGACGTTCAGGCTTACGTGAAAGACGCTATCAAGCGTGCGGAAGCTGCTCCGGCAGCCGCAGCAGGTGGCGGTATCCCGGGCATGCTGCCATGGCCGAAAGTCGACTTCAGCAAGTTTGGTGAAATCGAAGAAGTGGAACTGGGCCGCATTCAGAAAATCTCTGGTGCTAACCTGAGCCGTAACTGGGTGATGATCCCGCACGTTACCCACTTCGACAAAACCGATATCACCGACCTGGAAGCGTTCCGTAAACAGCAGAACGCTGAGGCTGAGAAGCGCAAACTGGACGTGAAATTCACCCCAGTGGTCTTCATCATGAAAGCGGTTGCTGCGGCTCTGGAACAGATGCCACGCTTCAACAGCTCCTTGTCCGAAGACGGCCAGCGCCTGACGCTGAAGAAATACATCAACATCGGTGTGGCGGTAGATACCCCGAATGGTCTGGTGGTTCCGGTCTTTAAAGACGTGAACAAGAAGAGCGTGACCGAGCTGTCTCGTGAACTGACGGCTATCTCTAAGAAAGCGCGTGACGGTAAGCTGACGGCTGGCGAAATGCAGGGCGGTTGCTTCACCATCTCCAGCATCGGCGGCCTGGGTACGACCCACTTTGCACCGATTGTGAACGCGCCTGAAGTCGCGATCCTTGGTGTCTCCAAGTCCGCGATGGAGCCAGTGTGGAATGGTAAAGAGTTCGTACCGCGTCTGATGATGCCGATCTCTCTGTCCTTCGACCACCGCGTGATTGACGGTGCTGATGGTGCGCGTTTCATTACCATCATTAACAATATGCTGTCTGACATTCGCCGCCTGGTGATGTAAGCAAAAAAGCCGGCCCGACGGCCGGCTTTTTTCTGGTAATCTCATGATGGTTTTGGGGTTATTAGTGCTAAAGATAAATCGTTGCCGTTTTGTTGTTTCAAAATTGTTAACAATTTTGTAAAATACGGACGGATAGAACGACCCGGTGGACGATGGGCGACAAGACCAGGGATCGCCGGAAATAAATTAAGAGGTCATGATGAGTACTGAAATCAAAACTCAGGTCGTGGTACTTGGGGCAGGCCCCGCAGGTTACTCTGCAGCCTTCCGTTGCGCTGATTTAGGTCTGGAAACCGTAATCGTTGAACGTTACAGCACCCTCGGTGGTGTTTGTCTGAACGTCGGCTGTATCCCTTCTAAAGCACTGCTGCACGTAGCCAAAGTTATCGAAGAGGCCAAAGCGCTGGCAGAACACGGTATCGTCTTCGGCGAGCCGAAAACCGATATCGACAAGATTCGTACCTGGAAAGAAAAAGTAATCACTCAGCTGACCGGCGGTCTGGCTGGCATGGCGAAAGGCCGTAAAGTGAAAGTGGTTACCGGTCTGGGTAAATTCACCGGGGCGAACACCCTGGAAGTGGAAGGTGAGAACGGTAAAACCGTGATCAACTTCGACAACGCGATTATCGCGGCGGGTTCCCGTCCGATCCAGTTGCCGTTCATTCCTCATGAAGATCCGCGCGTGTGGGATTCCACCGACGCCCTGGAACTGAAATCCGTACCGAAGCGTCTGCTGGTCATGGGTGGCGGTATCATCGGTCTGGAAATGGGTACTGTGTACCACGCGCTGGGTTCAGAGATTGACGTGGTTGAAATGTTCGACCAGGTTATCCCGGCGGCGGACAAAGATATCGTTAAAGTCTTCACCAAACGCATCAGCAAGAAATTCAACCTGATGCTGGAAACCAAAGTGACTGCCGTTGAAGCGAAAGAAGACGGTATTTACGTTTCCATGGAAGGCAAAAAAGCCCCTGCTGAAGCGCAGCGTTATGACGCCGTGCTGGTGGCAATCGGTCGTGTGCCGAACGGTAAAAACCTCGACGCTGGCAAAGCAGGCGTGGAAGTGGACGATCGTGGCTTCATCCGCGTTGACAAACAGCTGCGCACCAACGTGCCGCACATCTTTGCTATCGGCGATATCGTCGGTCAGCCGATGCTGGCGCACAAAGGGGTTCACGAAGGTCACGTTGCCGCTGAAGTTATCGCCGGCATGAAGCATTACTTCGATCCGAAAGTGATCCCATCCATTGCCTACACTGAACCAGAAGTGGCATGGGTAGGTCTGACCGAGAAAGAAGCGAAAGAGAAAGGCATCAGCTACGAAACCGCCACCTTCCCGTGGGCTGCTTCTGGCCGTGCTATCGCTTCCGACTGCGCAGACGGTATGACTAAACTGATTTTCGACAAAGAAACTCACCGCGTCATCGGTGGTGCGATTGTCGGTACCAACGGCGGCGAGCTGCTGGGTGAGATCGGTCTGGCAATCGAAATGGGCTGTGACGCTGAAGACATCGCGCTGACCATCCACGCGCACCCGACTCTGCACGAGTCCGTGGGCCTGGCGGCAGAAGTGTTCGAAGGTAGCATCACTGACCTGCCGAACGCAAAAGCGAAGAAGAAGAAATAATCTTCAGCCTTCCGGTAACGAAAAAGCGGCGTAAATGCCGCTTTTTTTATGCCTGCTACTCCACCGGCTTCCACGGCTCGTGTGGCGTAAATTTCTCTATGGCGATGGCTTTTAGCCCGCTATCTTCCCCTAAATTCGTCTGATACACCCGGTCGTCCTGACTTACCATGAAGCTCATCACACCCGTTTCGCCCCAGGTCACCGGCCAGGCAAGCAGCGCAAATCCTTTCGCGTTATCGCTGGCAATAATGCGGAAATAATAGCCGTGATACCCTTCGCCAGGTGACTCAGGACTGAAAGCCGGCCCTAAGGGACTGGGCGTTTCACCTGGTTTTACCGGCCAGTAGAGACCGTCCTGTTGACCTGCATGGCTGATAATTCGGCTGGCAAATGCTTGTTTGCGCTGCCAGTAGTCATACTGGGCGTCGACATAGGCACGCATGGCCTGTATCGCCGAGAGTTCATTGCGGCCAATCGTGCGCGTGAGGATCTCATCCTGCGCGGCAGACATATCAAAATGCCAGCCTTTACTCGCCTTCACGATGGGGATGGGCAACTGCCAGTTCTCCTGGCCGACGTTCAGGTGAGCGACGTTACCTTGTTGCACAATCTGGTGGCTGACTTTCCAGTCGCGGTTAAAGCGCGCAATGGCTTCGGGGTCCGCGCCTTCAGGGGGCAAAAACTGTCGCCAGTTATCGCCTAACAGGGTAGTCATTTGCGCATCGTTATTGTCGGCAATTGCACGGGCAAAAGAGCTGGCGGCCTCGTCTGGCGTGGCGAACATCTGCTGGGCGTAGCTCATTAACGGAAGCGAGAGCAGCAGGGTGCTTAACAGTACTTTTTTCATTATCGGCTCCCGTTAACGACGGCGAAATTCATGGTGTTCAGATGCGCGTTCGCGCATGTGGGCTCGTTGCTCATTACTGATGTTACTCAGACGGCGGCTTTCCTGACCGCGCTGCTGCTGCGATTGCCAGTTCGGCGAACGGCTGTCGTTACCGCTAAATACATTCGCATGGTTTTGCTGAAACGCCTGACGCTGCTGTGGCGAGGAGGATTCGACGCGCTGACGTACCGTCTCCCGCTGCGGTTGTGAAATCGGGCGTTGCTGCGCTTTGGCCCTGAGATCGTCACGATGCAGTTGTTGCGCTGTCGTAGTCGATTGTTTCAAGGTCTGTTGCGCATTCTGACGACGCGCGTTGTTGCTGTTGTCGTCATAGCCGCGATAGTTATTGCGTTGGGCAACCTGATTCAACTGTTGAGCGGCCGCTTTGCGCTGGGCATCACGCGTTGTGGCTGTCGGTTGCTGAGCCAGCGCTTTAGACGCATCCGGATGACGCTGTTGCAGTTGTGCCATCGCTGCCTGACGCTGGCTGTCGCGGGATGCCGTCGCAGCAGGCTGCTGTGTAGCACTGAGACCGCCGCTGACGTCGGTCGGGTGGAAACGCGGGGCAGTCGTGCCATTCTGATACGGAACGCCGCCGCGCCAGGCCGGGTTGTGCTGCCAGGTTATGTTCTGTGTTTTCAGATTCTGTCCGGAGATGCGGTTGAAGTTATCGACGTTGATATTGATGTTATCGCCATTGTGTTGATAACCGTGACCGTCGTGATGATCGTCATCATGATGGTGATCGTCATCGTGGTGATGATCGTCGTCATCCCAGTCGATATTGCTGAACAGCGCATAGGTGGTGGCGACGCCCAGGCTGTAGCCGAACCCTTTAACAAAACTGCCAGCGAACTGCTCGCCTGGCGTAGGCGGGAGATACACCGGCGGGTATGCGGTGTTGGGCCAGGTGCCATAAACCGTAGCGGGATTATAGCTGGGGACGTACACCACCTGCGGATCTGCAGGTTCAATTTTAATTACCGTGGAGGCTGGGGCGGCGGAAACGGCGCTGGATTTTGTTGCGGAGGAGATGGTTGAGGGGGCTGCCGCGACGCTCTTTTTCGGCGTGCTGGTCACTGTCTGCTGCGGCGTAGATTTCAGCGAGCCGGTCTGCTGGGCCAGTAAGCGCAAGCGTTGCACGGAGTCCATCACATCCTGCGGTTGCGCCAGAAACGCATCGCCGAGGTTTTGCACCCACTCCGTGTTTTCCCCCATCAGCGTCATGAGTTGCGGAAAGGCGACCAGCGACTTCACGCTGGGATCCCACGGCTGGTTTGCGACAGCCTGAATGGCGGTATCGCCTTGCCGTGTCGGATTATCGCGCGACCATTGTGCTGCCTGGACGACGTTAGCCGGATAGGTCGAGGCCATCAAAACTTGCGAAAGCAGCGGGTCCGGATAGAGGGCGATCGGCGCGACCCATTGATCGATTTGCGCCGTGGTAAAGCTCACTTTCGCAACGGGAGTCGCTTCGGCTGGCGCGAGCGGTTGCGCAGCGATGGGGGGCGTGGGCAGCGTAGGGGCTTCCGGTGTGCGGCTTTTGACATACAGCACGCCTGAAGCAGCGAGTAGTCCGGCGCTACAGAACAACGCAAGCACGTGGGGTTTAAAGGGCAACGTCATATTCTTACTCCCGATTTCCTGGAAATCGCAATGGTCGAAGTGCTGCCACCCGCAGGTGCAGTGTTGCGTGAGTATAAAGAGACGATAGTTTAATTTTTGACTAATCTTGGGATCGGTACAGTAGAGTGATTATAAGAATGCGAAATAGTGTGACGATTCGTAACAGCGATAAATTTCCCGCTTCTGAAATCGAAAAGGGCATTAGACCATCCTTAACGATTCAGCCACTTTTTTATGTTGCTTTTTTGTAAACAGATTAACACCTCACTAAAATCCTGTTATTCTGCCCATTGCGGTACCGGGCATTTACCCTACAAACTGCTGTCTCACAGGAGCGTGAAGAGAATCGCCCATCGATAAAGCGCCGCACTATGACAATGAGAGCGAGGAGAACCGTCGTGCTAGAAGAATACCGTAAGCACGTAGCAGAACGTGCCGCCGAGGGGATTGTGCCCAAACCCTTAGATGCAACCCAAATGGCCGCGCTCGTTGAGCTGCTGAAAGCACCGCCTGCGGGCGAAGAAGAATTCCTGTTAGACCTGTTGATCAACCGTGTTCCCCCGGGCGTCGATGAAGCCGCCTATGTCAAAGCCAGTTTCCTCGCTGCCGTCGCGAAAGGCGAAACGACTTCCCCACTGATTACGCCTGAAAAAGCGATTGAACTGCTCGGCACCATGCAGGGTGGTTACAACATTCATCCGCTGATTGACGCTCTGGACGATGCAAAACTGGCGCCGATTGCCGCCAAAGCGCTCTCCCATACGCTGCTGATGTTCGATAACTTCTATGACGTAGAAGAAAAAGCCAAAGCAGGGAACGAATATGCGAAGCAGGTGATGCAGTCCTGGGCGGAGGCCGAATGGTTCCTGAGCCGTCCGCCGCTGGCTGAAAAAATGACTGTCACCGTTTTCAAAGTCACCGGTGAAACCAATACCGATGACCTGTCTCCGGCACCTGATGCGTGGTCTCGTCCGGATATCCCGCTGCACGCGTTAGCGATGCTGAAAAACGCCCGTGAAGGCATTGAGCCGGATCAGCCGGGTGTCGTTGGCCCAATCAAACAGATCGAAGCCCTGGCAAGTAAAGGTTACCCGCTGGCTTACGTCGGTGACGTCGTCGGGACCGGTTCTTCACGTAAATCCGCCACCAACTCCGTGCTGTGGTTCATGGGCGACGACATTCCGCACGTGCCGAACAAGCGCGGCGGCGGTCTGTGCCTCGGCGGTAAAATCGCCCCTATCTTCTTCAACACCATGGAAGATGCAGGCGCACTGCCGATCGAAGTGGATGTGTCAAACCTGAACATGGGTGATGTGATTGACGTTTACCCGTTCAAAGGGGAAGTACGTAACCATGAAACCGGCGAACTGCTGGCAAGCTTTGAACTGAAAACTGACGTGCTGATTGATGAAGTGCGTGCCGGTGGCCGTATCCCGCTGATCATCGGTCGCGGTCTGACCACCAAAGCGCGTGAAGCGCTGGGTCTGCCGCACTCAGACGTTTTCCGTCAGGCGAAAGATGTGGCGGAAAGCAGCCGTGGTTACTCGCTGGCGCAGAAAATGGTGGGTCGTGCGTGCGGCGTAGCCGGTATCCGTCCGGGTGCGTACTGCGAGCCGAAGATGACCTCCGTAGGTTCTCAGGATACCACTGGCCCGATGACCCGTGACGAACTGAAGGACCTGGCGTGCCTGGGCTTCTCTGCGGACCTGGTGATGCAGTCTTTCTGTCACACCGCCGCCTATCCGAAGCCGGTTGACGTCACCACGCACCACACGCTGCCTGACTTTATTATGAACCGCGGCGGTGTTTCGCTGCGTCCGGGTGATGGCGTGATCCACTCCTGGCTGAACCGTATGCTGTTGCCGGATACCGTCGGTACGGGTGGTGACTCCCATACCCGTTTCCCGATTGGTATCTCCTTCCCGGCGGGCTCGGGCCTGGTGGCGTTTGCTGCGGCGACCGGCGTGATGCCGCTGGATATGCCGGAATCGGTGCTGGTGCGCTTCAAAGGCAAAATGCAGCCGGGTATTACCCTGCGCGATCTGGTACACGCCATTCCGCTGTATGCGATCAAACAGGGTCTGCTGACCGTTGAGAAAAAAGGCAAGAAGAACATCTTCTCTGGTCGTATTCTCGAAATCGAAGGTCTGCCGGATCTGAAAGTCGAGCAGGCGTTTGAGCTGACCGATGCATCCGCCGAGCGTTCTGCGGCAGGTTGCACCATCAAGCTGAACAAAGAGCCGATCGTGGAATACCTGACCTCCAACATCGTTCTGCTGAAGTGGATGATCGCAGAAGGCTACGGCGACCGTCGTACGCTGGAACGTCGTATTCAGGGGATGGAAAAATGGCTGGCCGATCCGCAACTGCTGGAAGCCGATGCTGACGCAGAGTACGCGGCGGTGATCGACATCGATCTGGCGGATATCAAAGAGCCTATCCTTTGTGCACCGAACGATCCGGACGATGCGCGTCTGCTCTCTGATGTTCAGGGCGATAAAATCGACGAAGTGTTCATTGGTTCCTGCATGACCAACATTGGTCACTTCCGTGCGGCCGGCAAGCTGCTGGATGCGCACAAAGGCCAGTTGCCGACGCGTCTGTGGGTGGCGCCGCCAACCCGTATGGATGCGGCACAGCTGACCGAAGAGGGCTACTACAGCGTCTTTGGTAAGAGCGGTGCGCGTATTGAAATCCCGGGCTGTTCACTGTGCATGGGTAACCAGGCGCGTGTCGCAGACGGCGCGACGGTGGTATCGACTTCTACGCGTAACTTCCCGAACCGTTTAGGTACCGGTGCGAACGTCTACCTGGCGTCTGCGGAGCTGGCGGCGGTTGCGGCACTGATCGGTAAATTGCCGACGCCGGAAGAGTACCAGACCTATGTGGCGCAGGTGGATAAAACCGCTGTAGACACCTACCGCTATCTGAACTTTGACCAGCTCTCTCAATACACTGAGAAAGCGGACGGTGTGATTTTCCAGACCGCCGTGTAATGCGCTAACGCCTTTCGCGTAAAAACGCATCAATGCCCGGTGAAGCGTGCTTCTCCGGGCATTTTTATTTCCATTCCTTATACGCGATCCGCTTTTTTTCTGCGTCCAGGCTGCGATAATTAAGACAAGGCGCAATGCGGTAATGGCGCATTGCCGGGAGCAGAGGACTACATTATGGATTACGAATTTCTGCGCGATGTTACCGGTCGGGTTTTGGTGCGCATGTCCATGGGTCACGAAGTGGTCGGGCACTGGTTTAATGAAGAAGTGAAAGAAAACCTGGCCCTGCTGGACGAAGTGGAACAGGCGGCTAACGCGGTAAAAGGCAGCGAACGTTCCTGGCAACGGGCGGGGCATGAATATACGCTCTGGATGGACGGCGAAGAGGTGATGATCCGCGCCAACCAGCTGGAGTTTACCGGCGACGAAATGGAAGAAGGGATGAATTACTACGATGAAGAAAGCCTGTCGCTGTGCGGCGTCGAGGATTTCCTGCAGGTGGTAAACGCCTATCGGGAATTTCTGCGTCAATCCTGAATAATTTCAATCATCAGTGGAGCCGGGCGTCTGCGTCCGGTTTTTTTTTACCGAAAAAGGATTGTTTGATTTTTATTAATCATTTTAAAACTGTGATCTGGCCCATTTGTGATCTAAAATTGATTAAATATAATCGTTATGATTTTATTTAATCACAACACAACAACAGGCGGGAAGACCATGAACATCAAGAAGGCAATAGAACGCGTACCCGGCGGCATGATGGTCGTGCCATTGGTTATCGGTGCCATTATCAATACCTTTGCCCCGCAGGCGCTGGAGATCGGCGGATTTACTACCGCGCTGTTTAAAAACGGCGCCGCGCCGCTAATCGGTGCATTCCTGTTGTGCATGGGCGCAGGGATCAGCGTGAAGGCGGCACCTCAGGCTTTATTGCAGGGCGGTACGATTACCCTGACCAAACTGCTGATCGCCATTGCGCTCGGTCTTGGCGTTGAGCACCTGTTCGGGACTGAAGGGATCTTTGGCTTAAGCGGACTGGCGATTATTGCTGCCATGAGTAACTCGAATGGGGGGCTGTACGCGGCATTAGTCGGCGAGTTCGGTAACGAGCGTGACGTCGGCGCAATCTCTATTCTGTCTCTTAATGACGGTCCATTCTTTACCATGATCGCGCTGGGTGCTGCGGGAATGGCCAACATTCCGATCATGGCACTGGTGGCGGTCCTGGTCCCGCTGGTGGTTGGCATGATCCTCGGTAACCTCGATCACAACATGCGTGACTTCCTGACCAAAGGCGGACCGCTGTTGATCCCGTTCTTCGCCTTTGCGCTGGGGGCTGGCATCAACCTCGAAATGCTATTGCAGGGCGGTCTGGCGGGCATCCTGCTGGGGGTGTTAACCACGTTCGTCGGCGGCTTCTTTAACATCCGCGCAGACCGTCTGGTGGGCGGTACCGGGATTGCCGGAGCGGCGGCCTCCAGTACTGCCGGTAATGCCGTTGCAACGCCGCTGGCGATAGCCCAGGCTGACCCTTCGCTGGCGGAAGTCGCTGCTGCTGCCGCGCCATTGATTGCCGCCTCCGTGATCACCACCGCGATCCTGACGCCGATCCTGACCTCGTGGGTTGCCAAAAAACAGGCTCGTCAGGTTACTCAGGAGAATAAAGCATGAAAATGATCGTCATTGCCGATGATTTTACGGGCTCTAACGATACCGGCGTGCAACTGGCGAAAAAAGGCGCACGCACAGAGGTAATGCTTACCCCGACGCAGAAGCCTTCCCGTCGTGCTGATGTGCTGGTGATCAACACAGAGAGCCGGGCAATCCCGTCGGCGCAAGCCGCGCAGGCGGTACAACAAGCGTTAGCCCCCTGGTGTGAAGGGGTAACAGCGCCGCTGGTGTATAAAAAAATTGATTCTACGTTTCGTGGCAACGTCGGCGCCGAGGTGACGGCGGCGATGCGCGCCGCTAACCGGACGCTGGCCGTGATTGCGGCGGCGATCCCCGCCGCAGGGCGCACAACACGCGATGGACTGTGCCTGGTCAACGGAACGCCATTACTGGAGACCGAATTTGCCAGCGATCCCAAAACGCCGATTATCTCTTCGCGCATTGCGGAACTGGTCTCGTTGCAAAGTGACATTCCGGTGCATGAAGTGTCGCTCGACGATGTCCGTCGCGGACGACTGAGCGCGCTGTTAGCCGCTTTCGCTGCTGAAGGCGAGTGCATGGTGGTGGTGGATGCCGTTGAGGACCGTGATTTGTCGCTGATTGCGCATGCAATCTGTGAGCAGGAGACGCTGCCGTTACTGGTCGGCGCGGCTGGTCTCGCCAATGCCCTGCCGGTCCGCCTGTTTATGCAGGAAAAGCAAGCGTTGCCGGTGCTGGTCGTCGCGGGTTCGATGAGTGAAGCCACGCGACGTCAGGTAGACAAGGCGCTGTGTCAGGACCGGGCAAAGGTTGTCGATATCGATGCCTCACGACTGGCCTCTGCCGGTTTCGAACAGGAAATCGCGTCGGTGGTGGAGCAGGCCTGCGCGTTACTGAGCCGTCACCACCATACGATTTTACGTACCAGTCGTAGTGCGGACGACCGACAGATGATCGACACGCTGTGTGCCAGCGTCGGGATGAGCCGTCAGGCGCTTGGCGAACGGTTAAGCCAGCGTCTTGGAAACATCACGTTACGCATTATTGAGCAGGCGCGTATTGGCGGCCTGTTCCTGACCGGAGGGGATATTGCGACAGCCGTTGCCAGTGCGCTGGGGGCGGAAGGCTATCGCATTCAGAGCGAGGTAGCGCCGTGCATTCCGTGCGGAACGTTCGTGAACAGCGAGATTGACGATCTGCCGGTGATCACCAAAGCAGGAGGATTCGGCTCCGACAGTACCCTTCGTGATGCGCTTTATTTTATTGAGGAGATGTACAGTGGTAACTAAAACCGTCGCGATTACGATGGGCGATCCTGCGGGGATCGGCCCGGAAATTATTGTTAAAGCGCTCAGTGAAGATGAACTTAACGGCGCGCCGCTGGTGGTAGTGGGATGCCTGCAAACCCTGAAGCGGTTACAGGCCAACGGTCTGGCGGAGGGCGTGACGTTTCGCGCCATTACGCAGGTGGCGGACGCCCGCTTCGTGCCTGGTGTGATTCATGTGATTGATGAACCGCTGGCGGACCCGGACGCACTGGAGCCGGGTAAAGTGCAGGCTCAGGCAGGCGATCTGGCTTATCGCTGCGTAAAACGGGCAACGGAACTGGCGATGAAAGGCGACGTTCATGCTATCGCCACTGCGCCGTTGAACAAAGAAGCCCTGCATCTTGGCGGGCACCATTTCCCCGGACACACCGAGCTGCTGGCGACGCTGACGGAAAGTCGCGACTACGCGATGGTGCTTTATACCGATAAGCTGAAAGTCATTCACGTTTCCACCCATATCGCCCTGCGTAAGTTCCTCGATACCCTGAACGGTCAGCGCGTGGAGACTGTTATTAGTATCGCCGATACCTTCCTGAAGCGTGTGGGTTATGCGCAGCCGCGTATAGCCGTGGCGGGGGTGAATCCACATGCTGGTGAGAACGGGCTGTTCGGCGATGAGGAGATTCGCATCGTCGGTCCGGCGATTGAGAACATGAAGGCAAAGGGGATGGATGTTTACGGCCCATGCCCGCCGGACACTGTATTTTTGCAGGCGTATGAAGGTCACTATGACATGGTGGTGGCGATGTACCACGATCAGGGCCATATCCCGCTGAAGCTGCTGGGTTTTTATGACGGTGTCAACATCACTGCCGGTTTGCCGTTTATTCGCACCTCTGCCGATCACGGGACGGCATTTGATATCGCCTGGACGGGAAAAGCAAAATCTGAGAGCATGGCCGTATCGATTAAACTGGCAATGCAACTGGCATAATTTCCTGTTATGAAAGGACAACACCGTCTGGATCAGATTGTGGCGTATTTGAAAAATCATACGCTGGTGACCGTGGAACAACTGGTGGATGCCGTTGAGGCCTCTCCGGCAACGATCCGCCGCGATCTGATCAAACTGGATGAACAGGGGGTGATCAGTCGCAGCCACGGCGGTGTGGCGTTACGGCGTTTTGAAGCAGTGCAACCGACCACCAACGAGAAGCAACTGCGATCGCCCGCCGAAAAACGGGCGATTGCGCGTTATGCGGCCTCGATGGTGCATGCGGGCGATGCCGTGGTGCTTGATGCCGGAACCACGATGCTGGAGCTGGCAAAATGTTTAACTCATCTTCCCCTCAGAGTCATTACCGTTGATCTGCACATCGCCCTGTTTTTATCCGAGTTTCGCCAGATAGAGGTGACTATTGTCGGTGGGCGAATTGATGACAGCAGCCAGTCATGCATCGGCGAGTTTGGCCGCAAAATGCTGCGCAGCGTCTATCCTGATATCGCGTTTATGAGCTGTAATACCTGGAGTATGGAAAAGGGCGTGACCACGCCGACTGAGGACAAAGCGGGACTGAAGCAGGAAATTATCGCCAATGCGCAACGAAAAGTGCTACTGGCCGACAGCAGCAAATACGGCGCGCATTCGCTATTTAATGTGGCTTCTCTCAGTCGCTTTACCGACGTCATTACCGATGTTAATTTACCGCAAGCCGTACAGGCCGAACTGAAAGCGCAATCCGTCGCCCTGACGCTGGTACAGCCTGAGTAATTAACGTTGGGATAACCCCAGGAGATGAGTGATGGGTAATGAAATACCACTGAAATATTATGACATTGTGGATGAGTATTCGACGGAATCCGCAGAACCGGTTAACGCGTCGGAGCGTGATCCTCTTGCTCGCTATTTCCAGCTACTGATTGCTCGCTTAACAAATAACGAAGAGATCAGCGAAGAAGCGCAGCAGGAGATGGCGGTCGACGCTGGCATTGACGCGCAACGCATCGATGATATCGCAGAATTCCTGAATCGATGGGGAAATGAATAGTCTCGGATTCGGCTCAGGCACTCCGCAGAGTGCCTGAGCATTTTTCTTACACGCTCGGGATATTGCGCCCGTAGTAAATCTCTCGCATCTCTTTCCACAGCGCAGCGGTAATCTCTTTACGCTCTGCGTCGGTCAAGTCTTCTGGTCGGGTATGGAACATGTAGTGCTTAAGGTCGAACTCTTTAAGCAACATTTTGGTATGGAAGATATTTTCCTGATACACGTTCACATCCACCATGTCATACAACGACTTCATATCCTCGGACATAAAGTTCTGAATGGAGTTAATCTCATGATCGATAAAGTGCTTCATCCCGTTGATATCACGGGTAAAGCCACGCACGCGATAATCGATGGTCACGATGTCGGATTCAAGCTGGTGGATCAAGTAATTCAGCGCCTTCAAGGGAGAAATCACACCGCAGGTTGAAACCTCAATATCGGCGCGGAAGGTGCATAATCCGCCTTCCGGGTGGCTTTCCGGATAGGTATGCACGCAAATATGGCTCTTATCAAGATGGGCGACCACCGTTTCCGGCAGCGGGCCGGGATGCTCGGTTTTATCAATCAACTGCGGATCGACAGGTTCTTCACTCACCAGAATGGTGACGCTGGCACCCTGAGGTTCGTAATCCTGACGGGCAATATTCAGGATATTGGCGCCGATGATAGAGCAGGTTTCTGACAGAATTTCGGTCAGACGGTTGGCGTTGTAGAGTTCGTCGATATAGGCGATGTATCCGTCGCGCTCTTCGGCGGTTTTGGCATAGCAGATATCGTAAATACAAAAACTCAGACTTTTAGTCAGGTTGTTAAAGCCATGCAGTTTCAGTTTTTTCAATTTCTTATCTTCTCCTTAGGACGATGCTGTCGCCAGCGCGTCTTGCAGATACTGGGGTAAGGCAAACGCTGCCGTGTGGATTGCCGGGTTGTAATAGCGACACTTAAGGCCGGAGGTGTGAAAACGCGCCTGGATGATTTCAGTCGACAGGTGGCGCAACGCTTTGTTATCGGTCGCCCACGCAAAAGTCATTATGCCGCCGTAGTAGGTGGGGATCGCCGCCTGGTAGAAGCCAACGTCGGCGAAGTAATGGCTGAGCTTACGGTGGCTGTCGAGGGCTTCATCCTGTTGCAGGAAGCAGACGCCGTTCTGCGCGACAAAGATCCCGCCCGGATTCAGGCAGCGTTTACAACCTTCGTAGAATGCCGAGGTGAACAGACTCTCACCGGGACCGATCGGATCGGTGCAGTCGGAGATGATCACATCAAACGTGTTCTGCGTCTGGTTGACGTAATTCACGCCGTCGTCGATCACCAGCGTAAAGCGCGGATCGTCATAGCTACCGGCGTTGTGGTTGGGCAGATACTGGCGGCAGAACGAGACAACGCCAGCATCGATTTCCACCATCGTGATGGTTTCAACGTTTTTGTGCCGGGTGACTTCGCGCAGCATCGCACCGTCGCCACCGCCGATAATCAGTACGTGTTTCGCGTGACCGTGAGCCATCAACGGAACGTGCGTCATCATCTCATGATAGATAAATTCATCGCGCTCGGTGGTCTGCACCACGCCGTCCAGCGCCATTACGCGACCAAAGGCGGCGTTTTCGAAGATGATGAGATCCTGATGCGCGGTCTTCTCGTGATAAAGAACGTTATCGACGGCAAAGTACTGCCCAAACTGGTCGTGTAGCGTTTCATGCCACTGTGGTTTTTCGGCCATAGGGTGATGCCTCCTTTGTTAACACCCGTAAAAAAGGGCGCAACATCATAGCTAACAATGACCGTTGATGCACGGTCATTATTTCAGCAACAGGGACGGGAGGTTATTTAACGTAAGCCAGCAGGCTCAGGGAGTCGCGCGCCAGCGCTTTGCATTTTTTGGCGACAGGGATACCGATACCGCTGAGATCGCGATAGCTGTCTTCGCCGAGAGATTTCATATCGAAGGTGTCGTAATTGCTGAGGTCCCACTGGTTTTGCTGAGCAAAGAAGACCAGTGCGCGACGAATCTGCCCGTTGGGTAAATTCTGGTAGCCGCAGTCATTTTTCAGAAAGACAAAAACGGCCGTCAAATCGGCCATATCTTCGGCTTCAGATTCACTGAGCGCATAGCTGTTTGCGCATACGGCCATCAGGCTGCCGAACAACACGGTTCTGAAAAACGTCTTCATTGCTTCTACCACTGCATTACGGAAAGTCAACGTTAGCATACTGGAGGCGAAGCGACGACTTTTATTATCTATTAAGTGATATCCCTGGCTTGACCTTGCCGTAAGGGGAGGGTCTATGCTCAGAGATTAGCGTTATTTCGCCTGCAGCAAAATAAGGAAATAATTATGCAACGACGTGATTTCTTAAAATATTCTGTGGCTCTGGGGC
Source organism: Citrobacter sp. CFNIH10 (assembly GCF_002934585.1). Taxonomy (NCBI): domain Bacteria; kingdom Pseudomonadati; phylum Pseudomonadota; class Gammaproteobacteria; order Enterobacterales; family Enterobacteriaceae; genus Citrobacter; species Citrobacter sp. CFNIH10. The sequence goes on along the minus strand of NZ_CP026216.1, from coordinate 194,771 downwards.
TGTCGTCAGCCTTACCGCTCTGGAGCCGCACCGTTTTTGCCGCCCAACGCCCCACGTTGCCCATTCCCGAGCTTCTCACCGCCGACGCACGTAACCAGATCTCGCTGATGGTGAAAGCGGGTCAGTCGACCTTTGCCGGAAAAACGGCAACCACCTGGGGCTATAACGGCAATCTGCTCGGGCCTGCGCTGAAGTTGCAAAAAGGCAAAGCGGTGACGGTGGATATCCACAACCAGCTTCAGGAAGAGACCACACTGCACTGGCATGGGCTGGAGGTGCCGGGCGAGGTGGATGGCGGGCCGCAGGGGATTATCCCGGCGGGCGGAAAACGTACCGTTACGTTTACGCCGGATCAGCGAGCGGCGACCTGCTGGTTTCATCCCCATCAGCATGGGAAAACCGGGCATCAGGTGGCGATGGGCTTAGCGGGGCTGGTTCTGATTGAGGATGAAGAAATTCATAAGCTGCTGCTCCCGAAGCAGTGGGGAATCGACGATATCCCGGTCATCGTGCAGGACAAACGGTTTAACGCGGCCGGGCAGATTGATTATCAGCTTGATGTGATGACGGCGGCTGTAGGCTGGTTTGGCGATACGCTACTGACCAATGGCGCCATTTATCCTCAACATGCTGCGCCGCGCGGCTGGTTGCGTCTGCGGTTGCTTAACGGTTGTAACGCCCGTTCACTCAATTTTGCCGCCAGCGATAAGCGTCCACTGTACGTCATTGCCAGCGACGGCGGGCTGCTGGCGGAACCGGTAAAAGTAAACGAACTGCCCATGCTGATGGGCGAGCGTTTTGAAGTACTGGTGGACGTCAGTGACGGTAAACCGTTTGATTTGGTTACCCTGCCGGTCAGCCAGATGGGGATGGCGATTGCGCCGTTTGATAAGCCGCATCCGGTCATGCGTATTCAGCCGGTTGCCGTGAATGCCTCCGGTACGCTGCCGGACACCCTAAGTACCATGCCTGCGCTACCTGCGGTTGACGGCCTGACGGTGCGTAATCTGCAACTGTCGATGGATCCGATGCTCGACATGATGGGAATGCAGATGCTGATGAAAAAGTATGGCGATCAGGCGATGGCGGGCATGCATCACGGGCAGATGCAGGGGCATATGGGCAACATGCAGCATGGCGACATGGGCCATATGAACCACGGCGGTCAGTTTGATTTCCATAACGCGAATAAGATAAACGGCGTGGCGTTCGATATGAACAAGCCGATGTTCGCGGCCAGCAAAGGTCAATATGAACGCTGGGTCATCTCCGGGGTGGGCGATATGATGCTGCATCCGTTCCATATCCACGGTACGCAGTTCCGCATCCTGTCGGAGAACGGCCAGACGCCTGCGGCCCATCGTGCGGGCTGGAAAGATACCGTTCGGGTGGAAGGCAGCGTCAGCGAGGTGTTAGTGAAATTTGATCACGTCGCGCCCAAAGAGCATGCCTATATGGCGCACTGTCATCTGCTGGAACATGAAGATACCGGCATGATGTTAGGCTTTACGGTATAAGCGACGGATGGCGATGTCGGTTTTCCCGGAATCGCCATCCATCAGTAATAAGAATAATACCACTCTCATCCTTAATTTCTGAAAATAGATTAAGGCCGTATTTTTATTCCTCTTTCGGGATATACTCGCGGAATCTGACCATCAAACCTGAGGTGAAAAATGGATATTTTCCGTAAAATTGTGGCGGCTTCTTTTGCTATGTTAGTGGCGATTTCTGCTCATGCCGGAATGGACATGGAGCGTAAACACTTTCCTGAGCTGAAGTTAAGCATCGAAATTCCGCAAACGCTGACGCCTATGTCGGCGGAAATGGCGAAAATTAAATACCCGTCTGAGAATCGTCCACAGATCATTTATGGCGACGAGAGAGGTAAAGCCTCACTGGGCGTGACGGCGGGTCGCAACGCACTGCCTGTGGCGCAGCTGGATATGATGAAAGATGCGATGTTGAAAATGTTAGCTAACTACAAACCAGAGGCAGAAGCCGTTACGGTTGATGGGCATAAGGCATGGCTAGTGACTTTCCGCTCTCAGGCTGCGGATAGCGAAATTCTGAATCTGATGCTGATTACCAGTCAGGATAATAAAGCTGTGCAGGTTGCCTTTAATATGACGAAGGATTTAGTTGACCAGTATCAGGATGTCGCAAAAGCGTCATTAATGTCGCTTAAGTTTGACTAATCATTATCGCTAAATATCGATAAGCGCCCGCAAGTATTGCGGGCGTTTTGCGTTAAAAAAAGACAGCGCGGTATTTCCACGCTATCTCTGCTCAGAACAGAATGGTTTTATTTCGCGTCGTCAGGCAAGGCGTAAGCGACAATATAATCGCCCATCTTCGTACCAAACGAGCCGTGGCCACCGGCTGAAATCACGACATACTGTTTACCGTTCACCTCATAGGTCATCGGTGTGGCTTGTCCACCGGCTGGCAGACGCCCCTGCCACAGTTTCTCACCGTTGCTCATGTTATAGGCGCGCAGGTAGTTATCCGCCGTGGCGGCAATAAACAACACGTTGCCCGCCGTTGAGATAGGACCGCCCAGCATTGGCATCCCCATATTGAACGGTACTGGAACCGGCATCGGGAACGGCATGCTGTCCTGCGGCGTGCCAATGCGTTTTTTCCAGACTACCTCATTGGTCTTCAGATCCAGCGCGGAGATATAACCCCAGGCCGGTTGCTTACATGGCAGACCAAACGGCGACAGGAATGGGTTCAGCGTGACGCCAAACGGCACGCCATATTGCGGCTGGATACCGGATTCGGTGCCTGTGCCTTTTGCATCTTTCGGCTGTTCCATCGGATTACCCGGACCGCGTGGGATCAGCTTCGAGACGAACGGCAGCGCCATCGGGTTGGCAATCGCCACCTGACGGTTCGGATCGACCGAGATACCACCCCATTCGAACATCCCGAGGTTACCCGGGAACACCAGCGTGCCCTGCTCAGACGGCGGAGTAAAGATGCCCTCATAGCGCATCTGGTGGAACATCACGCGGCACACCAGTTGATCGAACATGGTGGCGCCCCACATATCCGCTCCGGTCAGATCTTTTTTCGGGCGGAAACTCAGTTCAGAGAACGGCTGCGTTTTGCTGACGTAATCGCCTTTCGCGGCACCCTGCGGAACCGGTTTTTCCGGTGCCGGAACGACCAGTTCACCGTTACGGCGGTCGAGGACAAAGATGTTACCGGTTTTCGCTGGCGCGTAGATAACCGGGACTTTCTCACCGTTGACGGTGATATCCGCCAGCGTCGGCTGGGACGGCATGTCCATATCCCACAGATCGTGGTGGACGGTCTGATAGCTCCAGGCAAGTTTACCGGTGGTCGCGTTCAGCGCCACAATCGAGCTGGCGTAGCGTTCCTGCTCTGGCGTACGGTTACCCCCCCAGATATCCGGCGTAGTCACCCCCATCGGCAGATAGACCAGATCCAGCTTCGCATCGTAGGCCGCCGGAGCCCAGGAGTTCGGCGAGTTAAAGGTAAAAGAGTGCTCATCGGAAGGGATTGCATTCGGGTCTTTCGCACCCGGATCGAACGCCCACAGCAGTTTGCCGTTATTGACGTCAAAACCACGGATCACGCCCGAGGTTTCGCGCGTGGAGAAGTTATCCGTTACCGAACCAGCAATCACAATCGTTTTATCGGTGATGATTGGCGGCGATGTAGGCTCATACAGACCCGGCGTGGTGTCCGGCATGTTAGTCTGCAGATTCAGAATACCTTTGTTGGCAAAGGTTTCACACAGCTTGCCGGTTTCGGCATTCACCGCAAACAGACGACCATCGTTGACGGGCAGGATGATACGGCGCGGACAGTCGGCAACCACTTCCGGGGACGCGTTATCGGCTTTCGCTTCATGGTACGACACGCCACGGCAGGTCACGTGCTGGAAGCTGGTGTTGGTATTGAGTTGCGGATCGAAATGCCACTTCTCTTTACCGGTAGCGGCATCCAGCGCGAACAGACGCTGATGGGCGGTACAAAGATACAGCGTATCGCCAACCTTAATCGGCGTCACTTCATTGGTGATTTCACCCGGATCGTTCGGCTGCTTCAAGTCACCGGTGCGGAACACCCACGCTTCTTTCAGATTGTGGACGTTATCGGCGTTGATCTGTTTGAGCGGCGAGAAACGCTGGCCTTCCTGATTACGACCATACGCGGGCCAGTCGTTGTCCGAAATGGCGGAGATAGGTTCGGCTGGTGTGGCGTCGGCGCTCAGCGTGCCGTTGATCTCCTGCGGATCATGAAAGCCCGCCCAAGTGAGGAGCCCGCCGCTGATCAGCAGGGCCACCACCAGAGCGGCTACGGCACCGCGGGAAGGGACGATCAGGCGATGCCAGACGAACGGTAAAATCAGCCAGATGCCGAAGAAGACCAGAATATCGCTGCGCGGCGTCAGCGCCCAAAAGTCGAACCCGACCTCCCACACGCCCCAAATCAGGGTGGCGAGGAGCAGGGCGGCGTACAGCCAGAGTGCGGAACGTTTGCTGCGCCAGAGCAATACGGCAACGCCCAGCATCACCAGTCCCGCAATCGGGTAGTACCAGGAGCCGCCAATGGCGACCAGCCAGCCTCCGCCGATCAAAAGATAAAGCCCGCATAGCGCTGCAAAGAGGGCCGTTAGCGTCACGAGTAACCGTGGCGAACGTGCGTTGTTATCTGCCATAAAAATACACCATCTCAATTTGTTAATTTTTTAGTAGCAATTAATTATAGGATTTAACATGTGTGATCGTCATCACAAAATGAGCTTTATTAAGAGATGCCGCGAATAAATACTTTTACTGGTATACTGCGTGCCTTGCGCTTAGATGCTGACTTATCAAGAGCAGGCATTAAGTGATTTGTTTTTAAATCATATGGTTAGAGATATGAAACATACTGTAGAAGTCATGATCCCCGAAGCGGAGATCAAAGCGCGTATCGCTGAACTGGGCCGTCAGATTACTGAGCGTTATAAAGACAGCGGCAGTGATATGGTGCTGGTGGGTCTGCTACGTGGCTCATTCATGTTTATGGCGGATCTGTGCCGTGAAGTGCAGGTATCTCATGAAGTCGATTTTATGACCGCCTCAAGCTACGGTAGCGGCATGTCCACCACCCGTGACGTCAAGATCCTCAAAGATCTCGATGAAGACATTCGCGGCAAGGACGTGCTGATTGTGGAAGACATTATCGACTCCGGTAACACGCTGTCGAAAGTGCGTGAAATCCTGAGCCTGCGTGAACCGAAATCTCTGGCGATTTGCACCCTGCTGGATAAACCCTCCCGCCGTGAAGTGAACGTTCCGGTCGAGTTCATCGGGTTCTCCATTCCGGATGAGTTCGTGGTGGGCTACGGTATTGATTATGCGCAGCGCTATCGTCATCTGCCGTATGTCGGCAAAGTGGTGTTGCTGGACGAATAAGCGTAAAAAAGCCGGGAAAATCCCGGCTTTGACTGGATACATCCCTGGTGTATGACCGGGGATTTTTATTTGTGATTGACGTGCTTCTGGCTGAGGTTAGACACGCCCTGACGATAACGCTGCTCCAGGGTGGCGCGACTGGTCGCGGTCACTTCCAGATCGCGCAGCAGGCCGTCGTGAATACCGTATGCCCAGCCGTGGATGGTCACTTTCTGACCCCGTTTCCAGGCTGACTGCATGATGGTGGAGTGGCCCAGGTTATACACCTGTTCCATCACGTTCAGCTCGCACAGCGTGTCCATACGGCGCTCTTGCGGCATTTCACCCAGCAATGAGCTATGTTTGAACCAGATATCACGGATATGCAGCAGCCAGTTGTCGATGAGGCCCAGTTCCGGGTTATCGACCGCAGCCTGTACGCCGCCACACCCGTAGTGACCACAGATAATAATGTGTTCAACTTCGAGGACATCAACGGCATACTGAACAACAGAGAGGCAGTTGAGGTCGGTGTGGATGACCAGGTTGGCCACATTACGGTGGACAAATAATTCGCCCGGTTCAAGACCGGTTAAACGTTCTGCGGGAACGCGACTGTCGGAACATCCAATCCATAGAAAGCGCGGTTTTTGCGCTTGCGCCAGTTTCTCAAAAAATCCGGAATCCTCTTCCACCAGCATTTTTGACCATAGTGCATTGTTGCTGATGAGTGTATCTATGTCTTTCATGGAGGTTAACGACCTGTAACCAAATAAGTGCGTTGGGCTAATATAGGGCAACTCCGGGATTATTTAAACCACATATAAAGTGTAAGTACGTAAGGTAAGTAAAAATTTATGACCATTGCGCTGGAACTTCAACAACTTAAAAAAACCTATCCTGGCGGTGTTCAGGCACTGCGCGGGATAGATTTACAGGTCGAAGCGGGAGATTTTTACGCGCTTCTGGGGCCGAACGGGGCAGGCAAGTCGACCACTATCGGTATCATCAGCTCGCTGGTGAATAAATCGTCCGGGCGCGTCAGCGTCTTTGGTTACGATCTCGAAAAAGATGTCGTCAACGCCAAACGTCAACTCGGGCTGGTGCCACAGGAATTTAACTTCAACCCGTTTGAGACCGTACAGCAGATTGTGGTCAATCAGGCGGGCTACTACGGCGTGGAGCGAAAAGAGGCGGTTGAGCGCAGCGAAAAGTATTTAAAACAGCTCGATCTGTGGGAAAAACGCAACGAACGTGCGCGGATGTTATCCGGCGGGATGAAGCGCCGTCTGATGATCGCCCGCGCGCTGATGCACGAGCCGAAGCTACTGATTCTCGATGAACCGACAGCGGGTGTCGATATTGAACTTCGCCGCTCAATGTGGGGGTTTTTGAAGGATTTAAACGACAAAGGCACCACGATCATTCTGACCACTCACTATCTGGAAGAGGCAGAAATGCTCTGCCGCAACATCGGAATTATTCAGCACGGCGAGCTGGTCGAAAACACCTCGATGAAGAACCTGCTCTCTAAGCTCAAGTCCGAAACCTTCATTCTCGATCTGGCAGCGAAAAGTCCGTTGCCGCAGCTGGAGGGCTATCACTATCGGCTGGTGGATACCTCAACGCTGGAAGTGGAAGTGTTGCGTGAGCAGGGAATTAACAGCGTGTTCAGCCAGCTCAGCGCGCAGGGCATTCAGGTATTGAGTATGCGTAACAAAGCGAACCGCCTTGAAGAGCTGTTTGTGTCACTGGTTCATGAAAAACAAGGAGATCGCGCATGATGCAGCTTTACTGGGTCGCGCTGAAAAGCATCTGGGCGAAAGAAATTAACCGCTTTATGCGGATCTGGATCCAGACGCTCGTGCCGCCCGTCATCACCATGACGCTCTATTTTATTATCTTCGGTAACCTGATTGGTTCCCGCATTGGCGAGATGCACGGTTTCAGCTATATGCAGTTTATCGTGCCGGGTCTAATCATGATGGCGGTCATCACCAACGCGTATGCGAACGTGGCGTCGTCATTCTTTAGCGCCAAATTCCAGCGCAACATTGAAGAGCTGCTGGTTGCCCCGGTACCGACACACGTGATTATCGCCGGTTTTGTCGGCGGCGGAGTGGCGCGCGGACTGTGCGTTGGGGTGCTGGTGACGGCGATTTCCCTGTTCTTTGTTCCGTTCCAGGTGCATTCGTGGCTGTTTGTGGCGCTGACGCTGGTTCTGACGGCGATTCTGTTTTCGCTGGCGGGGCTGTTGAACGCCGTATTTGCGAAAACCTTTGATGACATCAGCCTGATCCCGACGTTTGTCCTGACGCCGCTGACCTATCTCGGTGGGGTGTTTTACTCCCTGACGCTGCTGCCGCCGTTCTGGCAGGGGTTATCGCAACTGAACCCGATCGTCTATATGATTAGCGGCTTCCGCTACGGCTTCCTCGGCATTCACGATGTGCCGTTAGTGACTACGTTTGGCGTGCTGGTGGTCTTTATTGTGGTGTTTTATCTGCTGTGCTGGTCTTTAATCCAGCGCGGTCGCGGGTTGCGTAGCTGACCGTTTTCATCCTCTCCTCCCGGTGAGGAGAGGATGATTGTTGACCATTGTCATCATTCTCCATTTGTCACTCTGATAAACTACTTGCCTGCTAATGAGGTGAGAAATGCTAGGCTGGGTCATAACCTGTCATGACGATAAGGCTGAGGAACTGCTGAGCCTTCTGGAAAAAAAACACGGCCCACTGGCGCAATGCCGGGCGGTGAATTTTTGGCGTGGATTGAGCGCGAACATGCTGAGTCGGATGATGTGCGACGCATTGCATGCTACGGATTCCGGTGATGGCGTCATCTTTCTGACCGACCAGCCCGGTGCGGCGCCGTATCGCGTGGCTTCACTGCTGAGCCATAAACATCCGCAGTGTGAAGTCATTTCCGGCATTTCTGTAACGTTGCTGGAGCAAATGCTCCCAACACGAGAATCCATGAGTAGTCAGGCGTTTCGCGACCAGATAGTTGCTCTTGGTGGGCCAGAGGTGACCAGTCTTTGGCATCAGCAACAGAAAAATCCTCCCTTTGTTCTACTGCACGATTTGTATGAGTATTGATCATTCTTATTAATGAGGTGAATTGATACAATCGCTGCGTTGTTTCTTGCCCCGGTTATGGTTAATGATGAAATATCTGTTTCTGCTGCTGCTGTCCCTCTCTACAGTCGTCAGTGCGGCGTTGCCTGCTCGCTATATGCAAACCACTGAAGATGCGGCTATTTGGGCGCAAATAGGCGATGACATGGTGACCGTGGGAAATATTCGCGCCGGACAGATTATTTCTGTCATTCCGGTCGCGGCGGATTATTACGAATTCAAATTCGGCTTCGGTACCGGGTTTATTGACAAAGGCCATCTGGAACCGGTGCAGGGTAAACAACGCGTTGAGGACAGCCTCGGCGATCTTAATAAACCGCTCAGCAATCAGAATCTGATCACCTGGCAAGCCACTCCCGTTTATAACGCACCGAATATTGGTAGTGCGCCGTTTGGCGTACTGGCGGATAACCTGCGTTATCCCATCATCAGTAAACTGAAAGACCGGCTGAATCAAACCTGGTATCAGATTCGCATTGGCGATCGGCTGGCCTGGATAAGTGCCCTCGATGCCCAGGAAGACCGTGGATTGCCGGTGCTGACCTATCACCATATTCTGCGCGATGAAGAGAACACCCGTTTTCATCATACCTCCACCACCACGTCAGTTCGCGCCTTCAGCAACCAGATGACCTGGCTGCGCGATCGCGGATACCGTACGCTGACGATGGCGCAACTGGAAGGCTATGTGCGTAACAATATGAATCTGCCCGCGCGAGCGGTGGTGATTACCTTTGATGACGGCCTGAAGTCAGTGAGTCGTTATGCTTATCCGGTGCTGAAGCAGTATGGGATGAAGGCCACGGCGTTTATTATCTCGTCGCGAATTAAAGTTCGCCCACAAAAATGGGACCCCAAATCGCTGCAGTTCATGAGCATTTCAGAGCTTAATGGTATCCGCGACGTGTTTGACTTTCAGTCCCATACGCACTTTTTACATCGGGTCGACGGCTATCACCGGCCAATCCTGCTCAGCCGCAGCCATCACAATATTCTGTTTGATTTTGCACGCTCCCGGCGTGCGCTGGCCCCGTTTAATCCCCATGTCCTTTATCTTTCGTATCCGTTTGGCGGTTATAACGCGACGGCCGTAAAAGCCGCGGAAGAGGCTGGATTTCACCTGGCGGTGACTACGATGAAAGGGAAGGTGAAGCCGGGGGATAATCCGTTTTTACTGAAACGCCTGTATATCTTAAGAACGGATTCGCTGGAGACGATGTCGCGGCTGATCAGCAATCAGCCGCAGGGGTAGTTCGTTTACGCAACCTGAACCGGAATGGCTTTTGCGGTGCGTTTCATTTCATTATCGCCTTCGAAGTAAGCGACCTTTGGCTGCCAGCGGCGCGCTTCTTCGTCTGACATGGTCACGAAGCTGGCGATGATCACAATGTCGCCCACGCTGGCACAGTGTGCCGCTGCGCCGTTGACGGAGATGATTCTGGAACCGCGCTCGGCGGCAATCGCATAGGTGGAAAAGCGTTTACCGTTGCTCACGTTCCAGATATCGATGGCTTCATTTTCCAGAATCCCGGCGGCATCCAGAAAATCCTGATCGATGGCGCAGGAACCTTCATAGTGCAGGTCCGCCTGAGTTACTTTCACGCGGTGGAGTTTGCCCTGCAGCATAGTGCGAATCATAACGTCTACCTTAAACTCGTATCGATAACGAAGCAGGTCGAAACCTGCTTTGAGAAATTTCTCAGGCAGTATTGCCCGATTTTTAACCCCTGTCTACTGGGTTAATGCAACCGTCTGATTGTCAATTAACCGTGCCTGGCCAAGCCATGCGGCAACCAGAATCACCGCACGCTGGCTGCTTTCGGTTAGCTCAAGCAGCGTGTCAGCATCGCGGATCTGAATGTCATCGGGGCGGAAGCCTTTTTCCGTCAGCTCCTGTTCAGCGATGGCAATAATCTCTTCCAGTTCACGCTCGCCGGCCTGCAGTTTCTCCGCGATGCGGCCCATCACTTTGTACAAACCTGGGGCGATTTTGCGTTGTTCGGCCGTCAGATAACCGTTACGCGAACTCAGGGCTAAACCGTCTTTGGCGCGAATAATCGGCACGCCGACGATCTCGATGTCGTAGCCCATGTCGGCAACCATTTTGCGGATCAGCGCCAGTTGCTGGAAGTCTTTCTCGCCAAAGCAGGCGACATCCGGTTGTACCAGATTGAACAACTTGCTGACGATGGTTGAAACCCCACGGAAATGGCCCGGGCGGCTGGCGCCTTCCAGCATCGTCGAAAGGCCGGGGACATCCACGTAGGTCTGCCCGTCGGTGCCCTGAGGATAGATTTGGTCCGGTGCGGGAGCAAAGACGAAATCCACCTTACGCTTGTTCAGTTTTTCGCAGTCTTCCTGCAGCGTGCGGGGGTAGCGCACCAGATCGTCCGGACGGTCAAACTGCATTGGGTTGACGAAAATACTCACCACCACGATGTCCGCACGGGCTTTGGCTTCATCCACCAGCTTCATGTGACCATCATGCAGGTTGCCCATCGTCGGCACCAGCGCAATGCGCTTCCCTTCCTGACGGGCTCTGCGGATATGCTGGCGCAGCAGCGGCAGGGTTTCAATAATCAGCACAACAAGACTCCTTAATGGAAACTGTGTTCTTCGCCCGGATAGACGCCGGACTCAACCTCGGCAATATACTGCCGTACCGCGGCGCGCATGTCGCCTGCTTGCGTAAGGAAATTTTTGGCAAATTTCGGAATATGGCCGCCGGTGATGCCAAAGGCGTCGTGCATGACTAAAATTTGTCCGTCGGTCACGTTGCCGGCACCGATACCGATAACCGGAATGGAGAGCGCCTCCGTCACGCGTTTGGCCAGTTCAACCGGAACGCATTCCAGCACGATGAGCTGCGCGCCTGCGGCTTCCAGCGCCAGGGCATCGTCCAGCAAAACCTGTCCGGCATCGCCACGGCCCTGAATTTTATAGCCGCCGAAAATATTGACCGACTGTGGCGTCAGGCCCAGGTGTCCGCAGACGGGGACCGCGCGCTCGGTGAGCATTTTCACGGTCTCCACCAGCCATGCACCACCTTCAATCTTGACCATGTTCGCGCCCGCGCGCATGACGGTGGCCGAATTTTCAAAGGCCTGTTCCGGCGTCGCGTAAGCCATAAACGGCAGATCGGCGAGCAGCAGGCAATTCGGCGCGCCGCGACGCACCGCCTGCGTGTGGTAAGCGATATCCTCAACCGTCACCGGCAGGGTGGAGTCATGCCCCTGTACTGTCATCCCCAGGGAATCCCCGACCAGCATCACATTGATCCCTTCGTCGGCAAACAGTCTGGCGAAACTGTAGTCATAAGCAGTAATGGTGGCGAAGCGTTTTTTCTCTTGTTTGCACTTCTGCAACAGCGAGAGGGTGGTCGGTTTCATAACATTTCCTGATGGTGAACGTCATATTTACCGGCATTCTAACAGTCACATTCAGGGGGGCAATTGTTTTAAGCAACTGTTTGCGCGAAAGCAATAAACAGGAAATGAGGTGAGGGCCATTACCAGTGTGCGGGTTTTTCTGCACCAAGATGAGTGAGTCTCTGTTGCAGTGAGGTACCGTCAGGGAAGTGCAGGTCAGGGGCGATTTCGAACAGCGGCCAGAGCATAAAACCGCGATTTTTCATATCGTAATGCGGCACGGTCAGGCGTTCGCTGTTGATGACGCGATCGCCAAACAGCATGATATCCAGGTCTAACGTGCGCGGTCCCCAGCGTTCGGCCTTGCGTACCCGGCCCTGCTGGAGTTCGATGCGCTGGGTGTGGTCGAGCAGGGCTTCTGGTTCGAGCGTTGTTTCCAGCGCCACGGCGGCGTTCAGGTAATCGGGCTGATCCTGCGGGCCCAGCGGCGGGGTTCGATAAAAAGAAGAGATGGCGACAATCTGGCTTTCGGGGATCTCGCCTATCGCGTTGACGGCAGCATTGACCTGCTCCAGAGGAGAGGCCAGATTACTGCCCAGTGCGATATAAACGAGGGTCATGCCGTTCCTTCACGACGCGGCGCACGCTTGCGCGGACGACGGTGACGACGGCGCGGCGATGGATCTTCATCCAGCTCGTTCAGCATGCCTTTCTGCTCGGGTGGCGCAGAAACCTGGAATTCTCCCCACCACTGCGCCAGACGCTGCAGTTCGGCATTGTTTTCCACTTCAGCACGCAGAGCGAGTAAATCATATGCGGCGCGGAATTTCGGATGCTCCATCAGCTTCCACGCGCGTTTACCCTGACGACGGGACATGCGCAGCTGTAGCTGCCAGATATCGCGAGTCAGCGACGTGAGGCGTTTCGGGATTGCCAGCGAACGGCAGGCTTCATCGAGCACTTCATTCATTGCCAGCGCAAACGCGTCATAGTAGGCCAGACCGCTTTCCTGGGCGATTTTCTGCGCCATTTCCAGCAGCGGATACCAGAACATCGCGGCAAACAGGAAGGCCGGGTTAACGCGCATATCGTTATGAATGCGGTTATCGGTATTTTTCAGTACCTGCGCGATGATACGTTCCATTGCGCTGTCGCCATTCTCGGTGAAATAGCGCGTAATGGTCGGGAACAATGGCTGGAACAGGCTGTATTCGCGCAGCTTTTTATAAGTTTCATAGCCGTAGCCCGCCTGTAGCAGCTTCAGCGCCTCTTCAAACAGACGCGCAGGCGGGATATCGTTGAGCAGCGTGGCCAGGCGCGGGATCGGCTCTGCCGTTTCCGGGCTGATCTTCATATCGAGCTTGGCTGCGAAACGCACGGCGCGCAGCATCCGCACCGGATCTTCGCGATAGCGGGTTTCCGGATTGCCGATCAGGCGAATCACGCCATCTTCCAGATCCTGCATGCCGCCGACATAGTCGCGAACGGTGAAATCGGCGACGCTGTAATAAAGGCTGTTAATGGTGAAGTCACGGCGCTGGGCGTCTTCTTCGATGGAGCCGAAAATGTTGTCGCGCAGCAGCATGCCGTTTTGTCCGCGCTGGGACGTGGTGCGGTCGCTTTCGCTGCCTTCGTGGTGACCTCGAAAGGTGGCGACTTCAATAATCTCAGGGCCAAACATGACGTGCGCCAGACGGAAACGGCGGCCAACAAGACGGCAATTGCGGAACAGCTTGCGCACCTGGTCCGGCGTCGCATTGGTTGTGACGTCAAAATCTTTCGGTTTTTTGCCGAGCAGAAGGTCGCGGACGCCACCGCCAACCAGCCAGGCTTCATATCCCGCTTTATTCAGCCTGTACATTACCTTCAGGGCATTTTCACTGATATCTTTGCGTGAAATAGCGTGCTGCTCGCGCGGGATGACCGTCATACGCGGACGGGCGACGGCAATTTCGGCCTCGCTCTCCTCGCGGCTTAGCACCTTGCGGCAAAAATTAGCGACTCGGGTAAAAATAGTGCACCTCGGTAGTGTCAAACAATATTCAGAATTCAGTTCAAATCGTTGGCTGTGTAAAAATAGCGGCTAATCATAGCTCAGCACGACGTATTTGAGAATGCCGGATTTACAATCGCCGATTCAGGTATCGTCGAAAGCGTCCAGTTTGCCACGGCGGATGCCAGGATCTCATTGACGCGCATCTCCTGCCACGGCAAATCACTCTGTTGCCCGAGAAAGCGTAGCGCGTCGATAAGAACAGGGCGTGGATCGCCGTGCGGCAAGGCAGGGGCATGATTCTGTTTGGAAAGTTTAGCGCCTTGTTCATTGAGCGCCAGCGGTAGATGAATATAGTCGGGAGGCGTCCAGCCGAACTGCTGGTACAGTGAAATTTGTCGCACCGTCGGTTCGATCAAATCGGCGCCGCGCACGATTTCGCTGACCCCCTGAAAATGGTCATCCACCACCACCGCCAGGTTATAGGCGAACAGCCCATCACGGCGATGGATAATAAAATCCTCTCTCGCCAGTCGTTCGTCAGCCTGAATGTCTCCGCGCAGCCGATCGTGAAAACGGGTGACAGGATGCCGCTGTTTAATCCGCACCGCCGCCTGTTCCGGCCCGTGATGTAACTCACGGCAATGACCATCATATATTCCGCCAATGCTCTGGATCCGCGCACGGGTACAGGTGCAGTAGTAGCTCAGCCCCCGGTCGTATAACCAGGCGAGCGCTTCGCGGTAGGCGTCACGGCGTTGTGACTGCCATAAAATGTCGCCATCCCAGTGCAGGCCGTAATGTTCCAGTTGACGCAGAATAGTGTCAGCGGCACCGGGAACTTCACGAGGGGGATCAATATCTTCTATACGTACTCGCCATACTCCCTGACGGGCGCGAGCCTGTAAGTAGCTGCCCAGCGCAGCAATGAGGGAGCCAAAATGCAGTTCACCGGAAGGCGAAGGAGCGAATCGGCCAATGTAGTGTGAGTCAGTCATCTTTATGTAAAAATGAACAGGCGGGGAAAGCCCCGCCTGTTGTAAACGTTTCAAACGCCAGGCCTTAGCCCGCCATTTGTTTTTCGCGAATTTCAGCCAGCGTTTTGCAGTCGATGCACAGATCGGCTGTTGGACGCGCTTCCAGGCGACGAATACCAATTTCCACACCGCAGGATTCGCAGTAGCCGAAATCTTCGTCTTCAACCTTTTTCAGCGTTTTCTCGATCTTTTTGATCAGTTTGCGCTCACGGTCACGGTTACGCAGTTCGAGGCTGAACTCTTCTTCCTGTGCGGCACGGTCTACCGGGTCCGGGAAGTTGGCAGCTTCATCCTGCATATGAGTAACGGTGCGATCGACTTCATCCCTAAGTTGATTACGCCATGCTTCAAGAATACGCCTGAAGTGCGACAGCTGGGCTTCGTTCATATACTCTTCGCCCGGTTTCTCCTGGTACGGCTCCACCCCAGCGATGGCGAGAATACTCAGGGACGATGTTTTACGGTTTTGCCCTTCTTGCATGTTGCTTCTCCTTAACACGCACTATCGATCCCCATGTTCGGGGGAAAAATCAGGTCGCTATAAATAGCAGATGCTTTTCCGGATAGCAATTAACTAAACGTAACACTTGACAACCCTGTGAGGAAAAGCGTATTTGCGCACGCGACCAGAATACTAAATAACCAATTGTTTACAACACTATAAAGTGACAGTTAATGGCTCTATCAGAGTCATACTATCGGCAGAAAGTTCCGCTTTATAAACCAGAATTTCTACCCCCTTACGCTGTGCTTCGAACAATAGTTGCGCATATTTCGCGTCAATATGGCGCGCGGGTGAAAACCGTGTAATGGCGGAGTGCAGGACGGCAAAGAAAATCACTGCGCGTTTGCCCTCAGCCGCTACGCTCATCAGTTCCCGAAGATGTTTCTGACCTCGTTCAGTGATGGCATCGGGAAAATAACCAAAATCCTTTTCCGCTAACGTTACCGATTTCACTTCAATATAGCAGTCAGGCCGCGAATCTGCCTGTAACATAAAATCAATGCGGCTCCGTTCGGCGCCGTATTTTACTTCGCTTCTCAGCGTGGAATAACCTGAAAGTTCTGAAACTCGCCCCTGTTCAATGGCCTCTTTCGTCAGCCTGTTAGCCCATAACGTATTCACACAAATTAACGCGCCCGTCTGGGTTTGCGTTAATTCCCAGGTGTGCGGATATTTGCGTTTACTATTCTCCGACGTCGAATACCAGACCGTATCACCGGGCGTTGCACACCCGGTCATCGCCCCGGTGTTAGGGCAGTGTAGCGTGAGTTCAGTCCCGTCAGGTGTGATCACATCGGCTAAAAAGCGTTTATACCGCTGAACCAGCGTCGCGCGCTGGAGAGAAGGAGTAAATTGCATCGCGCATTTCCTTAATTAGTCGCTGAGCGTCCAGCGCTGAAGTTCCGTATAACGCGTGCGACCGCGTGCAAAGGTCGAGGCATAGAGGGTAAATTCCGTCACCGGAAAGGACCAGTAAAAGCCCGGCGGCGGAATCGCCACCGCATGGCTTGCATCGCGCAGCAGCGTGACGTGAGGGTGAAACGGCTGCGGACTCTGATAACAACCGCTGCGCGCCGCCTGGGCTCGCAGCATATTGGCCAGTTGCAGCAGCCCACGTGGGGACTGACGCGTCCCCAGCCAGACCACACGAGAGCGTAACCACTGCCCGGCATCATCGAGATTGAGCGTAAAACCGGGCTGGCGAATGCGCCCGGCAAGGGCGATCAGCGCCTGTTGTTTGTCTGCGCTCACATCGCCTAAAAACGCCAGCGTTAAATGCAGATTTTCGGCCGCGACCGGTCGCCCCGCTTCAGGGGGGAAATGCGCCGCTCGCCACTGTATTATCTCTTCGCGCACGGTGGTGGGGAGTTCGAGGGCAAAAAACAGCCGTTTCGGCTCAGACATCTTAGGTACTCGGTTATGAATTAACGCGATGCTACAATGCGGCGTGAAGAATGTTAACCCTCTGGAGCCATTTGTGACGTCGTTACCTGTTGCCGCTGTACTGCCTGAATTGCTTACCGCTCTGGATTCTGCGCCGCAGGTTCTGCTGAGCGCGCCGACGGGTGCCGGTAAGTCAACCTGGTTACCGCTACAGTTTCTGGCACATAAAGGGTTCGAAGGGCGGATTATCCTGCTGGAACCGCGTCGTCTGGCGGCACGAAACGTGGCGCAAAGGCTTGCGGAACTGCTCAATGAAAAGCCCGGTGAGACGGTCGGTTACCGGATGCGGGCACAATCCTGCGTCGGGCCAGCAACACGGCTTGAGGTGGTTACCGAAGGGGTTCTGACGCGTATGATCCAGCGTGACCCGGAACTCAGTGGCGTTGGGCTGGTTATCCTCGATGAATTTCACGAACGCAGTTTGCAGGCGGATCTCGCGCTGGCGCTGCTGCTGGATGTGCAGCAAGGGCTGCGCGACGATCTCAAACTGTTGATCATGTCCGCTACGCTGGATAACGATCGCCTGCAACAGTGCCTGCCGGATGCGCCGGTGATCGTTTCCGAAGGGCGCGCCTTTCCCGTTGAGCGGCGTTATCAACCGCTGGCGTCGCAATTGCGTTTCGACGAAGCCGTGGCGGTCGCCTGCGCCGAGCTGCTGCGCAGAGAGCCAGGCTCGCTGCTGCTGTTTCTACCCGGTGTCGGGGAGATCCTGCGCGTACAGGAGCAATTAAGTACGCGAGTCGGCAGCGGTGTGCTGCTGTGTCCGCTGTATGGCGCGCTGTCGCTCAACGATCAGCGCAAAGCGATTTTGCCGGCCCCGGACGGGATGCGCAAAGTTGTGTTGGCAACCAATATTGCGGAAACCAGTCTGACCATTGAGGGGATTCGACTGGTGGTGGATTGCGCGCAGGAGCGGGTGGCGCGGTTTGATGCGCGAACCGGGTTGACCCGGCTTATCACTCAGCGCATTAGCCAGGCCTCAATGACCCAGCGCGCCGGGCGTGCCGGGCGTCTGGAGCCGGGGATTTGTCTGCATCTGCTGGCGAAAGAGCAGGCGGAACGCGCGGCAGCACAGGGGGATCCTGAGATGTTGCACAGCGATCTCTCCGGTTTGCTGATGGAGTTGTTGCAGTGGGGATGTCGCGATCCCGCGCAACTCACCTGGCTGGATCTGCCACCCGCCGTCAACGTACAGGCGGCGAAACGATTACTGCACATGCTGGGCGCGCTGGATGGCGAGCAGCTCAGTGCGATAGGGCAAAAAATGGCGGCGTTGGGTAACGATCCGCGCCTGGCCGCGATGCTAGTCAATGCTGCCACGCCCGACGATGCAGCTACGGCAGCAAAGCTGGCAGCCATTCTTGAGGAGCCGCCGCGGATGGGCAATACCGATCTGGGCGTGGCGTTTTCCCGCCATCAGCCTGCTTGGCAGCAGCGCAGTCAGCAACTTCTCAAACGTCTGAATGTTCGTAACGGCGAAGCGGATGCGTCGCGCATCGCCCCACTACTGGCCCAGGCCTTTGCCGATCGCATCGCGCGTCGACGCAGCCAGGACGGGCGTTATCAACTGGCGAACGGCATGGGCGCGGCGCTGGATGTCGATGATGCGCTGGGGCGGCACGAATGGTTGATTGCGCCTCTGTTGCTGCAGGGGAGCGCGTCGCCGGATGCGCGGATCCTGCTGGCGCTGCCGCTCGATATCGACGCGCTTATCTCGCGTTGTCCTGAACTGCTACAGCAGTCTGATACCATTGAGTGGGATGAGGCGCAGGGGACGCTGAAAGCCTGGCGTAGAATGCGGATAGGCGAACTGACGGTTAAAGTCCAGCCGCTGGCAAAACCGTCTGAAGACGAGTTGCATCTGGCGATGCTTAACGGTATCCGCGATAAAGGCCTGAGCGTGCTCAACTGGACGCCTGCGGCAGAACAACTGCGGTTACGTCTGCATTGTGCGGCGAAATGGCTGCCGGAGTATGACTGGCCTGCGGTGGACGACAGGACATTGCTGGCCACGCTGGAGAACTGGCTGCTGCCGCATATGAGCGGCGTGCATTCGCTGCGCGGCCTGAAATCGTTGGATGTTCACCAGGCATTGAGCGGATTACTGGATTATTCCCTGCAGCAACGTCTGGTGAGTTCGTTACCCACACATTACACTGTGCCGACGGGAAGTCGGATAGCCATTCGTTATCACGAAGATAACCCGCCGGCGCTGGCGGTCAGAATGCAGGAGATGTTTGGCGAGGCCAAAACGCCGACTATTGCGGAGGGCCGCGTGCCGCTGGTGCTGGAGCTCTTATCCCCCGCGCAGCGACCGTTGCAGATTACTCAGGATTTGGCCGCGTTCTGGCAAGGGTCGTATCGCGACGTGCAAAAAGAGATGAAAGGGCGCTACCCCAAACATGTCTGGCCGGACGATCCGGCGAACACGGCGCCGACGCGGCGAACCAAAAAGTATTCGTAGGCCGGATAAGGCGTTTATGCCGCATCCGGCAAAAGAGCAGTAAAATTGAGAGATTTCTTCTTCTGTCTTCTGACGGAAGAACAGAGAATCAGGCCTTTGCGCCTGAATGTTGCGGAGAAAAAGCATGGCCGGGAATGACCGCGAGCCAATTGGACGCAAAGGGAAACCCACGCGTCCGGTGAAACAAAAGGTGAGCCGTCGCCAACTCAGAGATGATGAGTACGACGACGAATATGATGATGACTATGAGGATGAAGAACCGATGCCGCGTAAAGGTAAAGGCAAAGGGCGTAAGCCTCGTGGTAAGCGCGGCTGGTTGTGGCTGCTGCTGAAAATTGCGATTGTTTTTGCGGTACTGCTTGCCATTTACGGCGTCTATCTGGATCAAAAAATCCGTAGCCGTATCGATGGCAAAGTCTGGCAGTTGCCGGCGGCGGTATATGGCCGGATGGTCAACCTTGAGCCGGAGATGTCGGTCAGCAAAAACGAAATGGTTAAGCTGCTGGAAGCCACCCAGTACCGTCAGGTCAGCAAAATGACGCGTCCTGGCGAGTTTACCGTGCAGGCGAACAGTATTGAGATGATCCGCCGTCCGTTTGATTTCCCGGACAGCAAGGAGGGTCAGGTGCGCGCGCGTCTGACGTTCGATGGTGGCCGCCTGGATACCATTGTCAACATGGACAACAACCGCCAGTTCGGTTTCTTCCGTCTCGATCCGCGTTTGATTACCATGCTGTCGTCGCCAAACGGTGAACAGCGTCTGTTTGTCCCGCGTAGTGGCTTCCCGGATCTGCTGGTGGATACGCTGCTGGCGACGGAAGACCGTCATTTCTATGAACATGACGGGGTGAGTCTGTACTCCATCGGTCGCGCGGTGCTGGCAAACCTGACCGCCGGACGCACGGTACAGGGGGCAAGTACCCTGACCCAACAGCTGGTGAAAAACCTGTTCCTCTCCAGCGAACGTTCGTACTGGCGTAAGGCTAACGAAGCCTATATGGCGCTGCTGATGGATGCGCGCTACAGCAAAGATCGTATTCTTGAGCTGTATATGAACGAGGTGTATCTCGGTCAGAGCGGTGATAATGAGATCCGTGGCTTCCCGCTGGCGAGCCTGTACTACTTTGGTCGTCCGGTAGAGGAACTGAGCCTTGATCAGCAGGCGCTGCTGGTAGGGATGGTGAAAGGGGCCTCAATCTACAACCCCTGGCGCAACCCGAAACTGGCGCTTGAACGTCGTAACCTGGTGCTGCGCCTGCTGCAACAACAACAGGTGATCGATCAGGAACTCTACGACATGCTGAGCGCGCGTCCGTTAGGCGTGCAGCCGCGCGGTGGGGTGATCTCACCACAGCCCGCGTTTATGCAGATGGTGCGTCAGGAGTTGCAGGCGAAGCTGGGTGATAAAGTAAAAGATCTCTCCGGCGTGAAGATCTTCACCACCTTTGACTCTGTCGCCCAGGATGCCGCTGAGAAAGCCGCCGTTGATGGCATTCCGGAACTGAAGAAACAGCGCAAACTGAGCGATCTTGAAACGGCGATTGTAGTGGTAGACCGCTTCAGTGGCGAAGTCCGCGCTATGGTCGGCGGCGCTGAGCCGCAGTTTGCAGGCTATAACCGCGCGATGCAGGCACGTCGCTCGATTGGTTCACTGGCCAAACCGGCAACCTATCTGACCGCGCTGAGCCAGCCGAAAATCTATCGCCTGAACACCTGGATTGCCGATGCGCCGATTGCGCTGCGTCAACCAAACGGCCAGGTGTGGTCGCCGCAGAACGATGACCGTCGCTACAGCGAAAGCGGAAAAGTGATGCTGGTGGATGCGTTGACGCGTTCTATGAACGTGCCGACGGTCAATCTGGGGATGGCGCTTGGCTTGCCGGCTGTCACCGACACCTGGCTGAAGCTGGGCGTGCCGAAAGAGCAGTTGCATCCGGTTCCGGCTATGCTGCTGGGGGCACTGAACCTGACGCCGATCGAAGTGGCACAGGCGTTCCAGACGATCGCCAGCGGCGGTAATCGTGCGCCGCTTTCCGCGCTGCGTTCGGTCATCGCTGAAGACGGCACTGTACTGTATCAGAGCTTCCCGCAGGCGGAGCGTGCCGTTCCGGCGCAGGCCGCCTATATGACGCTGTGGACGATGCAGCAGGTGGTGCAGCGTGGTACTGGTCGTCAGCTGGGCGCGAAGTACCCGAATCTGCATCTGGCGGGTAAAACCGGGACCACCAACAACAACGTCGATACCTGGTTTGCCGGTATTGACGGTAGTCAGGTGACCATCACCTGGGTGGGTCGCGATAACAACCAGCCGACGAAGCTGTACGGGGCGAGCGGGGCGATGTCGATTTATCAGCGCTATCTGGCTAACCAGACGCCAACGCCGCTCACGCTGACGCCACCGGAAGATATTGCGGAGATGGGCGTCGACTATGACGGCAACTTTGTCTGCAGTGGCGGTATGCGCACGTTGCCAGTCTGGACCTCCGATCCCGACTCGCTCTGCCAGCAGGGCGAAATGATGCAGCAGCCGACCGGGAACCCGTTCGATCAATCTTCTCAGCCACAGCAACCGCAGCAACAGCCGCCGAAGGAAGAGAAGAAAGACAGCGATGGTGTGGCGGGATGGATTAAGGATATGTTTGGCGGTAACTAACCGCCGTGCCGGATGGCGCTTCGCTTATCCGGCCTACCGGCTCATGCAGGTTTTTGGTTGGTAGGCCGGATAAGGGGTTTTCGCCGCCGTCCGGCAATGGCTTCACAGAAACATTTCCGGCTTCTTTTTTAACCCTTTCTTTTCATCTGGATATTTCTTAACCCCTCAGTTTTGGTAGGGACGCGTATCGCTTGCTATCGCGGCCGCGTTTCGAATATTATTCTGCCGTCATAATAATAATTCTCGTTTACGTTATCATTCACTTTCCATCAGAGATATACCAATGGCGCGTCAAAAAACTGCTCAGCCAAAACACTCGCTGCGTAAAATTGCAGTCGTAGTAGCCACAGCGGTTAGCGGCATGTCTGTCTATGCACAGGCGGCGGTTGAACCGAAAAAAGAAGACACTATCACCGTCACTGCGGCTCCTGCTCCGCAGGAAAGTGCATGGGGACCGGCGGCAACCATCGCGGCACGCCAGTCAGCCACCGCGACCAAAACGGATACCCCGATTCAGAAAGTTCCCCAGTCTATTTCTGTGGTGACTGCCGAAGAGATGGCGCTACACCAGCCGAAGTCCGTGAAAGAGGCGCTCAGCTATACCCCAGGCGTTGCCGTGGGCACGCGTGGCGCATCTAACACCTATGATTACCTGATCATTCGCGGTTTCGCTGCCGACGGCCAAAGCCAGAATAACTATCTGAATGGCCTGAAGATGCAGGGGAACTTTTACAACGATGCGGTGATTGATCCTTATATGCTGGAACGCGCGGAAGTGATGCGTGGGCCGGTTTCTGTTCTGTACGGTAAGAGCAACCCAGGCGGTTTGTTGAACATGGTCAGCAAGCGTCCAACCACCGAGCCGCTGAAAGAAGTTCAGTTTAAAATGGGCACTAACAGCCTGTTCCAGACCGGTTTTGACTTCAGCGATGCGCTGGATGACGACGGCGTTTACTCTTATCGCTTAACAGGTCTGGCTCGCTCGGCGAATGCGCAGCAGCAGGGGGCGGAAGAACAGCGTTATGCTATTGCGCCGTCCTTTAGCTGGCGTCCGGATGACAAAACCAACTTCACGTTCCTGTCCTACTTCCAGAACGAACCTGAGACCGGTTACTACGGTTGGCTGCCGAAAGAGGGGACTGTCAGCACGCTGCCGAACGGTAAGCGTCTGTCGACAGACTTCAACGAAGGCGCGAAAAACAATACCTACTCTCGTAATGAGAAGATGGTCGGTTATAGCTTCGACCATGAATTCAACGATACGTTTACCGTGCGTCAGAACTTGCGTTACGCGGAAAACAAAGTGTCGCAGAACAGTGTATATGGTTACGGCATGTGTTCCGATCCGCTCTATTCGAGCAACCCGAGCACCAGCCCTTGCGCCAGCGTACCGCAGTCACAGTGGGGGCATACGCTGACCCGTCAGTATGTGGATGATAACGAAAAACTGCAGAACTTCTCTGTGGATACCCAACTGCAAAGCAAGTTTGCGACCGGTTCTCTGGATCATACCCTGCTGACCGGCGTTGATTTTATGCGTATGCGTAACGACATCGACTCCTGGTTTGGCTGGGCTGGTTCAGTTGCGCCATCTGACATCTACAACCTTGATCGCAGTGATTTCGACTTCGGATCCCATCCAGGGCCTGGCGCCGCCTATCGCGTGCTGAACAAGCAGAAGCAGACCGGCGTGTACGCCCAGGATCAGATGCAGTGGGATAAAGTGCTGGTGACGTTGGGCGGACGTTATGACTGGGCGCAGCAGGATACTCTGGATCGTGAAGCGAATACTCAGCACTCGCGTAATGATAACGAGTTTACCTGGCGCGGCGGCGTAAACTACCTGTTCGACAACGGCGTGACTCCGTACTTCAGCTACAGCGAGTCGTTCGAACCGGCTTCTACCGTGGGCGCGAACGGCAGCATCTTTGCGCCGTCTAAAGGCAAGCAGTACGAAGCGGGCGTGAAATATGTCCCGAACGATCGTCCGATCGTGATCACCGGTGCGGTCTATCAGTTGACCAAAACCAACAACCTGATGGCCGATCCTAACGGTTCGTTCTTCTCGGTTGAAGGCGGTGAGATTCGTTCACGCGGCGTTGAAGTGGAAGCAAAAGCGGCGCTGTCTGCCAGCGTTAACGTGGTCGGTTCCTACACTTATACGGATGCGGAATACACCACCGACACCAACTACAAAGGCAACACCCCGGCGCAGGTGCCAAAACATATGGCGTCGCTATGGGGCGATTACACGATGTTTGACGGCCCGCTTTCCGGTCTGACTCTGGGCACCGGCGTTCGCTATACCAGCTCCAGCTATGGCGATCCGGCTAACTCCTTTAAAGTCGGCAGCTACACCCTGGTGGATGCGCTGGTTCGGTACGATCTGGCACGCCTTGGCATGGCAGGTTCCAACGTCGCGCTGCATGTCAACAACCTGTTTGACCGCGAATACGTCGCCAGCTGCTTTAACACCTATGGCTGCTTCTGGGGCGCGGAACGTCAGGTCGTTGCTACCGCAACCTTCCGTTTCTAATTTTTCTTTGGGCACGCATTGCGTGCCCGCTTTACAAGTTGGCCGCTATGCAGGAACAGACTCATCATCCCGATACCACGTTTGCACTGCGTGATGTCTCCTTTCGCGTGCCAGGTCGCACGCTTCTGCACCCTCTGTCGTTAACTTTTCCCGTCGGTAAAGTGACTGGCCTGATTGGTCACAATGGTTCAGGTAAATCCACGTTGTTAAAAATGTTGGGTCGCCATCAGCCGCCGTCAGAAGGGGATATCCTGCTCGATGCGCAACCGCTGAACAGTTGGAACAGCAAAGCGTTTGCCCGTAAGGTGGCGTATTTACCGCAGCAGTTGCCGCAGGCGGAAGGGATGACCGTACGTGAACTGGTGGCGATTGGTCGCTATCCGTGGCACGGGGCGCTGGGCCGTTTTGGCGTCGCGGACAGAGAAAAAGTGGAAGAGGCGATCGCGCTGGTAGGGTTAAAACCCCTGGCGCATCGTCTGGTCGACAGTCTTTCCGGCGGTGAACGTCAGCGCGCGTGGATTGCGATGCTGGTGGCGCAGGACAGTCGCTGTCTGCTGCTCGATGAACCCACCTCGGCGCTGGATATTGCCCACCAGGTGGATGTGCTGGCGCTGGTTCATCGACTCAGCCAGGAGCGTGGCCTGACGGTGATCGCTGTGCTGCATGATATCAACATGGCTGCCCGCTACTGTGACTACTTAGTCGCCTTGCGCGGGGGCGAAATGATTGCCCAGGGAACGCCCGCCGACCTAATGCGTAGCGAAACCCTGGAACGTATTTATGGCATCCCGATGGGGATCCTGCCGCATCCGGCAGGCGCTGCACCTGTGAGTTTTGTGTATTGATGAGCGGCTTACACCACATAACACGTCGTCGTTTATTAACGGCGATGGCACTTTCCCCGCTGCTCTGGCAGATGAAACCGGCGCGCGCGGCCGCTGTCGATCCACATCGTATCGTGGCGCTGGAGTGGCTGCCGGTCGAGCTGTTGCTGGCGCTTGGCGTGACGCCCTATGGCGTGGCAGACATTCCTAACTACCGCCTGTGGGTGAATGAACCGCCGCTGCCTGCGTCGGTGATTGATGTCGGATTACGCACTGAGCCGAACCTTGAGCTGCTGACCGAAATGAAACCCTCCTATATGTTCTGGTCGACAGGGTACGGCCCTTCTCCCGAAACGCTGGCGCGAATTGCGCCCGGACGTGGCTTCAACTTCAGCGATGGCAAACAGCCCTTAGCCGTGGCGCGTCGATCTCTGATCGATATGGCGCAGATGCTGAATCTGGAATCTGCGGCTGAGCGACATCTGGCGGAATACGACCAGTTTATTGCCAGCCGGAAATCGCGCTTTGTGCAGCGCGGAGAGCGCCCGCTGCTGTTGATCACTCTCCTCGATCCTCGCCATATGCTGGTTTTCGGCCCGAACTGCCTGTTCCAGGACGTGCTGGATGAATACGGGATTCGCAACGCCTGGCAGGGAGAAACCAATTTCTGGGGCAGTACGGTGGTCGGGATCGATCGCCTTGCAGCCTACAAAGATGCCGATGTGCTTTGCTTTGATCATGGGAATAACAAAGAAATGGCCACGCTGATGGCAACGCCGCTCTGGCAGGCGATGCCGTTCGTACGTGAAGGGCGTTTCCAGCGCGTACCGCCCGTGTGGTTTTATGGCGCCACACTGTCGACCATGAATTTTGTCCGTATTCTGGATAATGCGCTGGGGGGCAAGGCGTGAGTCAACGTATTGCACGTTTCCCGGCGTTATTGCTGGCGCTGTTGTTTATCGTCGCCGTAGGGTTAACCTGGACGAATTTCACCGTTGCGCTGCCGCGTACCCAGTGGCAGCAGGCGCTGTGGTCACCGGATATCGACGTCATCGAGCAGATGATTTTCCATTACAGCCTTCTTCCTCGTCTGGTGATCTCCCTGCTGGTTGGGGCCGGGCTGGGTCTGGTTGGCGTGCTCTTTCAACAGGTGCTGCGTAACCCGCTGGCCGAACCGACTACGCTGGGCGTGGCGACCGGCGCACAGTTAGGGATGACGGTCACGACATTGTGGGCGATACCGGGCGTGATGGCCGGGCAGTTTGCCGCTCTGGCGGGCGCCTGTATTGTCGGGGCGCTGGTGTTTGGCGTCGCCTGGGGAAAACGACTTTCTCCCGTCACGCTGATCCTCGCCGGTCTGGTGGTCAGTCTGTACTGCGGGGCCATCAACCAACTGTTAGTCATCTTTCACCACGATCAGTTGCAGAGCATGTTCCTGTGGAGTACCGGAACGTTGACGCAAACTGACTGGGGCGGTGTGCAGCATCTGTGGCCGCAACTGCTGGGCGGCGTCATGCTCACTCTGTTGTTGTTGCGCCCGCTAACCCTGATGGGGCTGGATGATGGCGTTGCGCGCAACTTAGGGCTGGCGCTGTCGCTGGCGCGTCTGGCGGCGCTGACGCTGGCGATTGTACTTAGCGCGCTGCTGGTCAATGCGGTAGGGATTATCGGTTTTATCGGTCTGTTTGCGCCGCTGCTGGCGAAAATGCTGGGCGCGCGTCGTCTGCTGGCGCGCCTGATGCTGGCTCCGCTGATTGGGGCGCTGATTCTGTGGCTGTCCGATCAGGTTATTCTCTGGCTGACCCGCGTATGGATGGAAGTGTCCACCGGTTCTGTGACGGCACTGATCGGCGCACCGCTGCTGCTGTGGCTGCTACCGCGCCTGCGTAGTATGAGCGCGCCGGACATGAACGTCAGCGACCGGGTGACGACGGAACGTCAGCATGTGCTGGGTTATGCGCTGATCGGCGGCGTGCTGCTGTTAATCGGGGCATATGTCGCGCTGTCGCTGGGGCGTGGCGCGCAGGGCTGGAGCTGGGCCAGCGGCGTGCAACTGGAAGAACTGATGCCCTGGCGCTGGCCGCGCATTCTGGCGGCGATGATCGCCGGGGTGATGCTGGCGGTGGCGGGGTGTATCATCCAGCGGCTGACCGGGAACCCGATGGCGAGTCCTGAGGTGCTGGGGATCAGCTCCGGCGCGGCGTTCGGCGTTGTGCTGATGCTGTTTCTGGTGCCGGGCGATGCGTTTGGCTGGCTGTTGCCCGCAGGGAGTCTCGGTGCTGCCGCCACGCTGTTGATCATTATGATTGCCGCCGGACGGGGAGGGTTCTCCCCCCACCGTATGCTGCTGGCCGGGATGGCGCTCAGCACGGCCTTCACCATGCTGCTGATGATGCTACAGGCAAGCGGCGATCCGCGCATGGCCGGGGTACTGACCTGGATCTCCGGTTCGACCTATAATGCGACGGGTCAGCAGGTGCTGCATACCGGGGTGGTGATGGCGATCCTGCTGGCGATCACGCCACTGTGCCGTCGCTGGTTGACGATTTTGCCGCTGGGCGGTGATACCGCCCGTGCAGTCGGTATCGCGCTGACACCGTCGCGGGTTGGCCTGCTGCTGCTGGCAGCCAGTCTGACGGCTGCCGCCACAATGACAATCGGCCCACTGAGTTTTGTCGGGCTGATGGCGCCGCATATCGCGCGGATGTTAGGTTTTCGTCGAACGATGCCGCATATTGTGATGTCGGCGCTGGCGGGAGGATTATTGCTCATCTTTGCCGACTGGTGCGGGCGGATGGTGCTGTTTCCGTATCAGATCCCGGCGGGGATACTCTCGACGTTTATCGGTGCGCCGTACTTTATTTATCTGTTACGTAAGCAGAGTCGTTGATTCGGATGTTTTTCGCGTCGCCATCCGGCAATAAAAAAGCCGGGTGGCGGCTTCGCCTTACCCGACCTACGGTTTAAAACGTACTCTGTTACAGCTTTGCAAACACCCGACGCGCGGCGTCGATAGTGTTGTTGATGTCTTCCATGCTATGCGCCACGGACATAAAGCCCGCTTCAAATGCGGATGGCGCAAGGTAAATCCCCTCGTCCAGCATCATGTGGAAGAAGCGCTTGAAGCGTTCCACATCACAGGCCATCACGTCCTGATAGCAGGTGACAGTTTCCGCGTCGGTGAAGAAAATCCCGAACATGCCGCCAACGTGGTTAACGACCAGCGGGATCGCGGTTTCCTCTGCCGCTTCCAGCAGACCTTCCGCCAGGCGCGTCGTGAGTTCATCCAGCGTTTCGTGAATGCCCGGCTGCGCCACTTCGGTCAGACAGGCAAAACCGGCCGCCATGGCAATGGGATTGCCGGAGAGGGTGCCAGCCTGATAAACCGGGCCGGTCGGGGCCAGCGCGTCCATCACGTCGCGACGACCGCCGAACGCTCCTACAGGCATACCGCCGCCAATGATTTTGCCCAGACAGGTCAGATCCGGCACCACGCTGTAGTAATCCTGTGCGCCAGCCAGCGCCACGCGGAAGCCGGTCATCACTTCGTCGATAATCAGCAGCGCGCCGAACTCATCGCACAGTGTGCGCAGACCCGGCAGGAATTCCGGCAGCGGCGGGATGCAGTTCATATTGCCTGCCACTGGCTCAACGATGATACAGGCGATCTCCTGCGGGAACTGCTCGAACGCGGCACGCACGGAATTGAGATCGTTATAAGTACAGGTCAGGGTATGCTTTGCGAAATCTGCCGGCACGCCGGGAGAGTTCGGCTGGCCCAGCGTCAGTGCGCCAGAGCCTGCTTTTACCAGCAGACAGTCCGCGTGGCCGTGGTAGCAGCCTTCAAATTTGATGATCTTATCGCGGCCAGTGAAACCACGCGCCAGACGAATGGCGCTCATGGTCGCTTCGGTACCGGAGTTGACCATTCGTACCATGTCCATCGTCGGTACCAGTTCGGTCACAAGCTCCGCCATTTTGACTTCCATCTCGGTCGGCGCGCCAAAGCTCAGGCCGCGCTCAGCCGCTTCGATCAGCGCGTTGCGGATCGCCGGATGGTTGTGTCCCAGCACCATCGGTCCCCAGGAGCCGACGTAATCGATATAGGCTTTGCCATCGACATCGTACAGATACGCGCCGTCCGCTTTTTCGATAAACAGCGGAGTACCACCCACGCCAGTAAAGGCGCGAACAGGGGAGTTAACGCCGCCGGGGATTAGCTCGCGTGCTGCGCTGTAGAGGTTTTCAGACTTACTCATGGATGGGTTCCTGGTTCGTAGAAAAAGTGAATGCCCGCTATTCTAGTTATTCAGAGAAGGTTATGAAAGTTTTGCGCATTTGAAACATTACGATTTGCAGGGGATTTTCGGGTAAGAGGCGAGTACAATGCCGCCTCTGCATTTGTATTACCAATTAATGATCATCTGATGAAGACAGAAACTCCCTCTTTTGAAGCACAGCAAATTGTGCGCTTACGGCGCAGGGACCAAATCCGTCGACTGCTGGAACGAGATAAAACGCCGCTGGCGATCTTAATGATGGCGGCAGTGGTGGGGACGCTTACCGGTCTGGCAGGCGTGGCGTTCGAAAAAGCGGTGAGCTGGGTGCAAAACCTGCGTATCGGTGCGCTAGTGAATGTGGCTGACCATCCGATGCTGCTCTGGCCGTTGGCGTTTATTCTCTCTGCATTACTGGCGATGGTCGGCTATTTTCTGGTGCGTAAATTTGCGCCGGAAGCTGGCGGGTCGGGGATCCCGGAGATCGAAGGGGCGCTGGAAGAGCTTCGCCCCGTCCGTTGGTGGCGTGTGTTGCCGGTGAAGTTTATCGGTGGGATGGGCACGCTGGGTGCAGGGATGGTGCTGGGACGCGAAGGGCCGACGGTACAAATCGGCGGAAATATTGGCCGCATGGTGCTGGATATCTTCCGCATGCGTAGCGCCGAGGCGCGCCACACGCTGTTGGCAACTGGGGCAGCGGCAGGGCTTTCTGCCGCCTTCAACGCACCGTTGGCGGGCATTCTGTTTATCATTGAGGAGATGCGCCCGCAGTTTCGCTATAACCTTATCTCGATCAAAGCCGTCTTTACCGGCGTGATCATGTCGAGCATTGTTTTCCGCATTTTCAACGGTGAATCGCCGATTATCGAAGTGGGGAAACTGTCCAACTCACCGGTCAATACGCTGTGGCTGTATCTGATCCTCGGGATGATTTTTGGCTGTGTAGGACCGGTTTTCAATAAGCTGGTGCTGCGTACTCAGGATATGTTCCAGCGCTTTCACCATGGAAACACCACTAAATGGGTGCTGATGGGCGGGGCGATTGGCGGTCTGTGTGGCATTTTGGGGCTGATTGAACCCGCGGCGGCTGGCGGCGGTTTTAACCTTATCCCTATTGCGGCGGCGGGCAATTTTAGCGTCGGACTGTTGCTGTTTATCTTTATCGCGCGAGTGATCACCACGTTGCTCTGTTTTTCTTCCGGTGCGCCCGGCGGGATCTTTGCGCCGATGCTGGCGCTGGGTACGTTGTTGGGCACCGCATTTGGTATGGCAGCAGCGGCAGGCTTTCCGCATTATCAGCTTGAGGCCGGAACGTTCGCCATTGCCGGAATGGGCGCGTTGCTGGCGGCATCGGTGCGCGCGCCGTTGACCGGGATTGTGCTGGTGCTGGAGATGACCGATAACTATCAGCTCATTTTGCCAATGATTATTACCTGTCTTGGCGCAACACTATTAGCACAATTCCTGGGCGGAAAACCGCTATACTCCACTATCCTTGCCCGCACGCTGGCGAAGCAGGAAGCGGAGCAGGCGGCAAAAAGTCAGACGACCACCGCTGGCGAGAATACTTGAATGAAATACCAGGGTATTAGATAATGGCGTTAATATTGGGTCAGAATTTGCCCAATTGCTGATGTCGTTTGGAGCAAAAATATGAGTGATGACGTAGCGCTGCCACTGCAATTTACTGAAGCAGCAGCCAATAAAGTAAAAAGCCTGATCGCGGACGAAGAAAACCCGAACCTGAAACTGCGTGTCTATATCACCGGTGGCGGTTGCAGCGGTTTCCAGTATGGTTTTACCTTTGATGACCAGGTCAACGAAGGCGATATGACCATCGAGAAACAGGGCGTTGGCCTGGTGGTTGACCCTATGAGCCTGCAGTATCTGGTCGGCGGTTCCGTTGACTACACCGAAGGTCTGGAAGGTTCTCGTTTTGTAGTTACCAACCCGAATGCGAAAAGCACCTGCGGGTGTGGCTCTTCCTTCAGCATCTGAGTGCTGTCTGTAATGTGCCCGGTAAGCGCAGGCGCTACCGGGCAAAGCGTCTAATCCGGCCTGGATTTAACGGCTATTCTCATCTAACGCAAATGTTGGTAGCTTCAGATGCCAGCGGATCGCCGCGAGGCGAATGACCAGCGTCACAACCATCCCCATCATACTGGCGGCTTCCAGCGGCATCGCGAAGGTGTAATACGCGGTTGCGTGGACAATTCCGCCGATAATACAGGCCGTTGCATAGATTTCCGTACGCAGGATCATCGGGATTTCTCGTGCCAGCACATCGCGAATAATACCGCCGCCCACGCCGGTGATGACACCCATACAGATAGCCACCAGCGGCCCCGTCCCTGCTATAAATGCTTTGTTGACGCCGATCCCGACAAACACCGCCAGGCCGACGGCGTCCAGCACCGGCAGCATCCATTTAGGCAAGCGTCTGGGCTGACGCACCAGCAGGATCGTCAACATGCTGGTGACCATCGCCACCACCAGATCGGTTGGGTCTTTAACCCAGAAAACGGGACCGTTATCTAATGCCATATCACGGATCGTCCCGCCGCCCACGGCGGTAACGACGCCCAATACCAGCACGCCAAACGGGTCCATACGCAGTTTCCCGGCCAGTAACACGCCAGAGATAGCAAATACTGCTGTGCCTACAATATCCAGCCAATAGACGAGCATGATCAAATCCTCACAACACACCTGTTGGGGCA
This sequence comes from Citrobacter sp. CFNIH10, assembly GCF_002934585.1. Classification (NCBI taxonomy): domain Bacteria; kingdom Pseudomonadati; phylum Pseudomonadota; class Gammaproteobacteria; order Enterobacterales; family Enterobacteriaceae; genus Citrobacter; species Citrobacter sp. CFNIH10. Next base: position 162,397 of record NZ_CP026216.1, on the reverse strand, counting down.
GGCGCTAATTCACCAGGGAAAGCGCATTACAGAGTTGTTTTGCGGCGAGGATAATACGCGGGCTTGCGCGTTCAAACCAGTCACTGTTGAGAGGAATTACCGGAATTTGTAGTTGATCACCCCAGTATTGCTTAATTTTGAGAATTTCACCTGCATCGCCGGCGACAACGATCGCTTGCGGCGCGCGCGCCAGCACCTGTTCACGACTGACCTGCGGCCAGGGAACCCGACTGCCGGCAAAGATGTTTTCTCCCCCGCAGAGCTCAATAACCTCGTTTTGAATCGATCCTTTTCCGCTGGTAAAGGGCGGATTGATACCAAACTGCAAAAACACGCGTTTTTTCGCTTTGCCTGCATACTGAGATTTTAGCTGCGAATAGTCGTCCAGCAAGGTTTGCGCGGCGTGCTTTGCCATTTCGGGATGCGGGCTAAAGTCGGCCAGCGTCTGCAACGTGTCGGCAATCTGTTCGATGGTGACGGCATCGATCCACATGACCTTGATGCCTAGCGAGGAGAGTTGATTCACCTGCCGTTCGGCATTACCGCCGCGCCAGGCGAGGACCAGATCCGGCTTCAGCGCCACAATCCTTTCCAGATTCATGCCTTGCCAGGTCGAGATCTGCTCGATACGTTGCGCCTGTGGCGGATAGTCTGAATAGCTGCTGACGCCAACGGGGGTGATCCCGGCGGCAAAGGCGAGTTCCGTGTTGGCAGGAGAGAGTGAAATCACGCGCGGTGCGGCATGCAGCCACACCGGGAGGGCTAACAGCAGGGCGACAAGCGCCCTGGAGAAGGATTTAGCCATGCGCCAGTTTCTGTACCAGCGATTCAACCATCAGCGTGGATTGCTTCGCGGCAACGGCCAGGAACTCATCAAAGCTGAGATGGGACTGCTGATCGGCAACGTCCGAGATCGCGCGGACCACCACAAACGGTACCTTGAAGTTATGGCAAACGTGCGCAATCGCGGTGGCTTCCATCTCAACGGCAATGGCCTGCGGGAAGTTGTGACGGATTTTCGCCAGCCCCACGGAGCCGTTAATGAAGGCATCGCCGCTGACAATCAAGCCGCGTACCGCGTTCAGGTTCAGCTCAGCGATGCAGGATTCCGCTGCGGCAATCAGTTTTTCATCGGCTTTAAAACCGGCCGGGCAGCCCGGCAGTTGGCCGAACTCATAACCAAATGCGGTGACGTCAGCGTCGTGATAGCGCGCTTCATCAGAGACCACAATGTCGCCCACTTTCAGGGTTGGAGCGAGGCCGCCTGCGGAACCGGTGTTAATAATGACGTCCGGCTTGCAGCGTTCGAGCAGCAGCGTAGCGCCCAGCGCCGCCGCCACTTTACCAATACCGGATTTCAGCAGCGCAACGTCGATTCCGTTAAGCTGACCGGTGTAAATTTCACAACCGCCCAGGGTGAGAGTTTGACGGTTTTCGATTTTGTCACGCAGCAGCGTAACCTCTTCTTCCATTGCACCAATGATGCCGATTTTCATAGATTTACTCGCGCCAGGTGAGATTTAAAGGCATAGTCTATCATGCGCTTAAGGCGAAGTGCATTCTCACGCGGGAGAGGACATGTCACAGATTGATTTCCGGAAAAAAATAAACTGGCACCGTCGTTTTCGTTCACCGCAAGGGGTCAAAACCGAGCATGAGATCCTGCGCATTTTTGAAAGCGACCGTGGACGCATTATTAACTCTCCGGCGATCCGTCGCCTGCAGCAGAAAACCCAGGTGTTTCCCCTTGAGCGTAATGCCGCCGTGCGTACGCGCCTTACCCATTCGATGGAAGTTCAGCAGGTGGGGCGTTATATTGCCAAAGAGATTTTAAGCCGCCTCAAAGAACAAAAACTGCTGGAACCATACGGCCTGGATGAGTTAACGGGACCGTTTGAGAGCATCGTCGAAATGTCCTGCCTGATGCATGACATTGGCAACCCGCCTTTTGGGCATTTTGGCGAGGCGGCGATCAATGACTGGTTTCGCCAGCGCTTACATCCGGCGGATGCGGAAAGCCAACCCTTAACCGAAGATCGTTGCATTGTGGCGACGTTGCGTCTGCGCGAAGGCGAGGAGTCGTTGAACGATATCCGCCGTAAAGTACGCCAGGACCTGTGTCATTTCGAAGGGAATGCTCAGGGGATTCGGCTGGTACATACCTTGATGCGAATGAACCTGACATGGGCCCAGGTCGGCGGGATCTTAAAATATACCCGTCCGGCATGGTGGCGGGGAGAAACGCCCGCGACGCACAACTATTTAATGAAAAAACCCGGCTATTACCTTTCTGAAGAACCGTATATTGCGAGGTTACGTAAAGAACTCGATCTGGCGGTTTACAGTCGCTTTCCATTAACGTGGATAATGGAAGCCGCCGACGATATCTCTTATTGTGTCGCCGATCTGGAAGATGCGGTAGAGAAAAGAATCTTCAGCGTTGAGCAACTCTATCATCATTTATATGAGGCCTGGGGGGAGCATGAGAAAGGTTCGCTCTTTGCGCAGGTTGTCGAAAATGCCTGGGACAAATCACGGGCGAATTATCTGAGCCGCAGTACTGAAGATCAATTTTTCATGTATTTGCGGGTGAATACACTTAATAAACTGGTGCCCTACGCCGCGCAGCGTTTTATTGATAACCTGGAACAAATCTTTGACGGAAGGTTTAATCAGGCATTGCTGGAAGACGGCAGCAGCTTTAGTCGCCTGCTGAAAATCTATAAAAATGTTGCGATGAAACATGTGTTTAGCCATCCTGATGTGGAGCAACTCGAATTACAGGGCTATCGGGTGATCAGTGGCTTACTCGATATCTACCGTCCTTTATTAAGCCTGCCGCTTGCGGATTTCAGTGAGCTGGTGGAAAAAGAACGCCTGCAGCGCTTTCCTATCGAATCCCGCTTATTTCAGAAATTGTCAACGCGTCACCGACTGGCCTATGTGGAGGCCGTGGGTAAATTAACACCAGATTCGCCTGAGTATCCCGTGCTGGAATATTATTATCGTTGCCGGCTGATCCAGGATTATATCAGCGGCATGACAGACCTCTATGCATGGGATGAATACCGCCGCCTGATGGCGGTCGAACAATAGACTGAGTTTTGTAAAGACGGACAATAAATTTTTACCTTTTCCATAAACTTCTGTCCGGAACTTAGCGCTATAAAATGAATCTGACGTACACAGCAATTTTGCGTTATCTGTTAATTGAGATTGAGACACATGAAAAAAACCACATTAGCAATGAGTGCACTGGCTCTGAGTTTAGGTTTGGCGTTATCCCCGCTTTCTGCAACGGCGGCTGAAACTGCATCAGCGACGACCGCACAGCAGATGCCAAGTCTGGCACCGATGCTCGAAAAAGTGATGCCATCGGTGGTCAGCATTAACGTGGAAGGTAGCACAACCGTCAATACGCCGCGGATGCCGCGTAATTTCCAGCAGTTCTTTGGTGATGATTCCCCGTTCTGCCAGGACGGTTCCCCGTTCCAGAGTTCGCCTTTCTGCCAGGGCGGCCCGCAGGGCGGTAATGGCGGCGGCCAGCAGCAGAAGTTTATGGCACTGGGTTCCGGTGTCATCATTGATGCCGCGAAAGGCTATGTCGTCACCAACAACCACGTGGTGGATAACGCCACGGTGATTAAGGTTCAACTGAGCGATGGCCGTAAATTCGACGCTAAGATCGTCGGCAAAGACCCGCGCTCTGATATTGCGCTGATCCAGATTCAGGATCCGAAAAACCTGACGGCGATTAAGCTGGCTGACTCCGACACCCTGCGAGTGGGGGATTACACTGTCGCCATCGGTAACCCGTTTGGTCTCGGCGAGACGGTCACTTCCGGTATCGTCTCTGCGCTGGGCCGTAGCGGCCTGAATGCGCAGAACTATGAAAACTTCATTCAGACCGATGCGGCGATCAACCGCGGTAACTCCGGCGGCGCGTTGGTTAACCTGAACGGCGAGTTGATCGGTATTAACACGGCGATCCTCGCGCCGGACGGCGGCAACATCGGTATCGGATTTGCGATCCCGAGCAATATGGTGAAAAACCTGACCTCTCAGATGGTGGAATTCGGCCAGGTGAAACGCGGCGAACTGGGTATCATGGGTACCGAACTGAGCTCCGAACTGGCGAAAGCGATGAAAGTCGATGCACAGCGCGGTGCCTTTGTCAGCCAGGTCATGCCGAACTCGTCCGCTTCGAAGGCCGGTATTAAAGCCGGTGATGTGATCACCTCCCTGAACGGTAAGCCGATCAGCAGCTTTGCCGCACTGCGTGCGCAGGTTGGCACCATGCCGGTGGGCAGCAAAATTACCCTCGGCCTGCTGCGCGACGGTAAGCCGGTTACCGTGAATCTGGAACTGCAGCAGAGCAGCCAGACTCAGGTTGATTCCAGCTCCATCTTCAGCGGTATTGAAGGGGCTGAAATGAGTAATAAAGGTCAGGATAAAGGCGTCGTGGTGAACAACGTGAAAGCGAACACCCCGGCGGCGCAAATTGGCCTGAAGAAAGGGGATGTGATTGTCGGCGCTAACCAGCAGCCGGTGAAAAACATCGCCGAACTGCGTAAAATCCTCGACAGCAAACCGTCTGTCCTGGCGTTGAACATTCAGCGTGGCGACAGCAATATCTACCTGTTGATGCAGTAATCTCCCCAAAACCCCTTCCTGTCACAGGAAGGGGTTTCTTTTTGTGATATTTCCCACAACTCCATACTTCTTCCCTTTGCTTTGTGCATCTGCACAATGTCAGCGTTTGTTATCTTCTTTATGCTGGAGCTCTGCTCACAGGAGGGCTTTATGGCTGGCTGGCATCTTGATACCAAAATGGCGCAGGATATCGTGGCACGCACGATGCGCATTATTGATACCAATATCAACGTGATGGATGCCCGTGGACGGATCATCGGTAGCGGCGATCGCGAGCGAATTGGGGAATTGCACGAAGGCGCGCTGTTAGTCCTCTCTCAGGGCCGCGTGGTGGATATCGATGATGCCGTTGCGCGTCATCTGCATGGCGTTCGTCAGGGGATTAACCTGCCGCTGCGCCTGGAAGGCGAAATTGTGGGCGTGATTGGCCTGACCGGCGAACCGGAACATCTGCGCAAATATGGCGAACTGGTGTGCATGACGGCGGAGATGATGCTGGAGCAGTCGCGCCTGATGCATCTGCTGGCCCAGGACAGTCGCCTGCGTGAAGAGCTGGTGATGAACCTGATTCAGGCGGAAGAGAACACGCCAGCGTTGACCGAGTGGGCGCAACGTTTAGGTATCGACCTCAACCAGCCGCGCGTGGTGGCGGTGGTGGAAGTGGACAGCGGACAACTCGGCGTGGACAGCGCTATGGCGGAATTGCAGCAATTACAGAATGCACTGACCACCCCGGAGCGTAATAACCTGATTGCGATCGTTTCGCTGACCGAGATGGTGGTGTTAAAACCGGCGTTGAATTCGTTTGGCCGTTGGGATGCCGAAGATCACCGCAAGCGCGTTGAGCAGCTGATTGCGCGCATGAAAGAGAACGGACAGTTGCGCTTTCGCGTTTCGCTGGGCAACTATTTTACCGGGCCTGGCAGTATCGCGCGTTCGTACCGTACTGCGCGCACGACGATGATGGTCGGCAAACAACGAATGCCGGAAAGCCGCAGCTACTTTTATCAGGATTTGATGCTGCCGGTACTGCTCGACAGTCTGCGCGGCGGCTGGCAGGCCAATGAGCTGGCGCGTCCGTTGGTACGGCTGAAGGCGATGGACAATAACGGCCTGTTGCGCCGCACTCTGGCGGCGTGGTTTCGCCACAACGTGCAGCCGCTGGCGACCTCTAAGGCGCTGTTTATTCACCGGAATACGCTGGAATATCGACTGAATCGCATCTCGGAATTGACCGGGCTGGATTTGGGGAATTTCGACGATCGGCTGCTGCTGTATGTGGCGTTACAGCTGGATGAGCAGCATTGATTCATTGCCTGATGGGGCTACGCTTATCAGGCCTACGCGGATGTGCCTGTAGGCCTGATAAGGCGTATGACGCCGCCATCCGGCAACAAACTGCTTATTTTCGCGTCAGTTTTTCCAGATCGGCTTCGATTTCGGTGATCTTATTCGCCACCACGCTTTCCAGATGGCGTAAATCATCAAGGATCTTACGTTTCAGATCCACTTCCGTGCGATCGCGCTGGCAGATCTGATCGAGTTCGTCGATCACATAGCGCAGGTTGGGACTGATCTCCTGTACCTCTTTGTATCCCTGACCCACTCCATCGGCAACCACGGTTTTGCGCTGGCGGGGGTATTTAAACTTCACGCTTTTGGCAAAGAACTCACCTTTATCCTTCTGGAAATAGATTTTCAGGATATCGTTATTGGCTTCTTGCCGCAGGCTGTAACGATCGATTTCTTCAGGATTAGTAATGCCCAGACTTTTCAGATTGTCATACATAGCGGTACCCTTAAGCTCACTATAACTATTGAATAATTAACGAAAAGCCCTGTTTCTGCCACTCGCAGATGTAAAAAAAGCGGGCTAAGCCCGCTTTTTCAAATCGCCGTTAGTCGATGGTACGCAATAACTCGTTGATGCCGACCTTGCCACGGGTTTTGGCGTCGACTTTTTTCACTATTACCGCACAGTACAGGCTGTACTTGCCATCTTTCGACGGCAGGTTGCCGGAAACGACAACGGAGCCTGCCGGAACGCGACCATAATGGACTTCACCGGTTTCACGGTCGTAAATGCGGGTGCTCTGACCAATATAAACGCCCATCGAAATCACCGAGCCTTCTTCGACAATCACGCCTTCTACGACTTCAGAACGCGCGCCGATAAAGCAGTTATCTTCGATGATGGTCGGGTTCGCCTGCAGCGGCTCCAGTACGCCACCGATGCCGACACCGCCGGACAGGTGAACGTTCTTACCGATCTGCGCGCAGGAACCGACGGTTGCCCAGGTATCGACCATCGTGCCTTCATCAACGTAAGCGCCGATGTTGACATAGGACGGCATCAGCACGGTGTTACGGGCGATAAACGCACCCTGACGAACTGCCGCAGGCGGAACCACACGGAAGCCTTCTTTCTGAAAGCGTGCTTCGTCGTAGTCGGCGAATTTCATCGGCACTTTATCGAAGTAGCGGCTTTCCGCGCCATCGATCACCTGGTTATCGTTGATACGGAAAGAGAGCAGCACCGCTTTCTTCAACCACTGGTGAGTCACCCACTGACCGTCTACCTTTTCTGCCACGCGCAGCGCGCCGGAGTCCAGCAGGGAAATCACCTGATTCACCGCTTCACGGGTCACGGTATCCACATTGGCCGGAGTAATGTCGGCACGGCGCTCAAAAGCGGTCTCAATAACGTTCTGTAACTGCTGCATTGTTAAACTCTTTCCCTATAAATAAACACACTACCCTTTATCGTTTGGATTGAGGGCCTCTGTCAACCGTTGATGCACTTCCTGCTGCAGCGCATTATTAAGTGCACGCCGGTCTGCTGTAGCGATTATGAATAAATCTTCTACTCGCTCACCAATGGTTGTAATTCGGGCGCCATGAAGCGAAATTCCCAGATCGGCAAAAATTTGCCCGACCCGCGCCAGCAGCCCTGGCTGATCGAGCGCGATAAGCTCGAGGAACGATTTGCGGTCGGTGTGCGTGGGCAGGAATGTGACCTCGGTATCGACGGTAAAGTGGCGTAATTTTGCCGGCTGTCGGCGCGGCTGCGGCGGCTGCCAGCTGCGCTGGGTGATTGCCTGTTCCAGCCCAAAGCGGATGGCTTCATGCCTGTCTGACGACAGCGGGCTACCGTCCGGTTCCAGTACGATAAAGGTATCCATCGCCATGCCATCGCGGGTGGTGAAAATCTGCGCATCGTGGACGCTGAGGTTACGCCGGTCCAGCTCGGCGCAGACGGCGGCAAACAGATACGGGCGATCCGGACTCCAGATGAAGATTTCCGTCCCGCCGCGCGTTGCCTGCGGGCTGAGCAGAATTAGCGGCTCGCTGAGATCGTGCTGCAACAGATGACGCGCATGCCAGGCCAGTTGGTTCGGGCTGTGGCGCACGAAGTAGTTGGCGCGACAGCGCGACCAGATATGGTGCAATGCTTCTTCATCAATGTTATCCATCCGCAGCAGCGCCAGCGCCTGCAACTGGTGATGGCGCACGCGTTCACGCATATCCGGCGTGTTTTGCATTCCCCGACGCAGCTGTTTTTCCGTGGCGAAGTACAGCTCGCGCAGCAAACTTTGCTTCCAGCTGTTCCATAGCGTTTCGTTAGTGGCGCATATATCCGCCACCGTCAGGCAAACCAGGAAGCGCAGGCGATGTTCCGTCTGTACCTCTTCGGCGAACTGCTTAATCACTTCGGGATCCTGAATATCCCGGCGCTGAGCGGTCACCGACATCAGCAGGTGCTGGCGAACCAGCCAGGCAATCAGCTGCGTTTCGCGCGAGTTCAGGCCGTGCAGTTCCGCAAACTTGAGCACGTCCTGTGCGCCCAGCACCGAGTGGTCGCCGCCGCGTCCTTTGGCAATATCATGGAACAGCGCGGCGATAAAAATGAGCTCAGGCTGGCGCAGACGCGGCCAGAGATCCACGCACAATGGGTGGCGCTGACGGGTCTCTTCTTTGGCAAAACTTTCCAGCTTCAGCATCACGCGAATCGTGTGTTCGTCCACCGTGTAAGCATGGAACAGGTCAAACTGCATCTGCCCGACAATACGTGACCACTGCGGCATGTAGGCCCACAGCACGCTATGGCGGTGCATCGGCAGCAGACCGCGGCTGACCGCACCAGGGTGACGCAGCATACTGAGAAACAGCGATCGCGCCTCCGGGATGTAGCACAGTGGCTGATTCAGGTGGCGGCGCGCATGGCGCAGATGGCGCAGGGTGGTGGAGTAGATCCCGGTGATCGCACTGTTGCGTACCATGGTATAGAACATCCGTAGGATCGCTTCCGGTTCGCGGATGAACAGATCGTCCTGACGCAGATCGATCAGCGTACCGCGCAGTTGAAAATCGTCATCAATAGGACGCGGCTTTTCGTCGGCGGACAGCGCGAGGATCGCTTCGTCAAACAGCTGCAGCAGCATCTGGTTGAGTTCCGTGACGCGGCGGGTGACGCGGAAATAATCCTTCATCATCTGCTCCACCGGCTCGTTGCCTTCGCCGCTGTAATTCAGGCGCTGAGCGACGCTCAACTGGCGATCGAACAGCAGGCGGTTATCGTAACGACTGACCACTAAATGCAGGGCAAAACGAATGCGCCACAGAATGTGCAGGCACTCGTTGAGCTCAGCGCGCTCTGCCTGAGTCAAAAAGCCGAAGCCGACCATTTCGTCGAGCGAGGTAGCGCCGAAATGGCGACGGGCGACCCACTGCAGCGTGTGGATATCGCGCAGACCGCCGGGGCTACTTTTGATATCCGGCTCGAGGTTATAGCTGGTGCCGTGATAGCGCTGGTGGCGCTGATGCTGCTCTTCCACTTTGGCGGCGTAGAACTTGTCGGAGGGCCAGAAACCTTCGCTGAAGATATGTTTTTGCAGCGCCAGAAAAAGGGCCACGTCACCAATCAACAGACGGGTCTCAATCAGGTTGGTGGCGACGGTCAGGTCCGACAACCCTTCCAGCAGGCATTCTTCCAGCGTACGTACGCTGTGCCCGACCTCCAGTTTGACGTCCCACAGCAATGTCAGCAGCTCGCCGACCTTTTGCGCCTGATCGTCCGGTAATTTTTTACGACTCAGGATGAGCAGGTCGATATCGGAAAGCGGGTGCAGCTCACCGCGTCCGTAGCCACCGACGGCGACCAGCGCCAGATCGGCAATCTGTCCAAAACCGGCGTCGATCCACAGACGTTGCAGCAACTGGTCGATAAACTCGGTCCGGGCTTCAATCAGCTGTTCGGCGGAAATCCCGCTGTCGAAGGCATCGCCCAGCCATTGCTGGAACGCGTCGATATGCGTTTTGATTCCGGCGACGGTGAGTTCGTCGCGAGACCAGGTCCCCGGGTTCTGCGGCTGACCGGGGAGGGTGGGGAGTGCGGTATTCGCGTGTTGTTCAGGAAGTGTATTCATTATGCGCCACCCATTAAAAAAGCCGGATATGGCGAAAGTGCCTTATCCGGCCTACGGAATAGTGCCATTTGTAGGCCTGATAAGCGAGAGCGCCATCAGGCAAAAAAGTTATGCGTCGTGCGTAATGACCGCCGGGATGGTGTCATCCTTACGTAACGTCAGAATTTCACAGCCGTTATCGGTCACCACAATAGTATGCTCGTATTGTGCAGACAAGCTCCGGTCTTTGGTTTTGACCGTCCAGCCGTCTTTCATTGTGCGGATACGGTAATCACCGGCGTTGAGCATCGGTTCGATGGTAAAGGTCATGCCCGGTTTCAGCACCACGCCGCCGTCATCCGCATCATAGTGCAGCACCTGCGGCTCTTCGTGGAAGCCACGACCAATGCCGTGTCCGCAGTATTCACGCACCACGGAGAAACCTTCTCCTTCCGCATATTTCTGGATCGCCGCACCGAGCGTACGCAGACGGATACCTGGTTTCACCATTCGCAGCGCCAGATACAGGCTTTCCTGGGTGACGCGGCACAGACGCTCGCCCAGTATGGTCGGTTTGCCAACGATAAACATTTTGGAGGTATCGCCGTGGTAATCGTCTTTAATGACGGTCACGTCGATGTTGACGATATCGCCATCTTTTAGATGTTTGGCATCATCCGGAATCCCGTGACATACCACTTCATTAATAGAGATGCAGACGGATTTCGGATAACCGTGATAGCCGAGACAGGCCGAGATCGCATGCTGCTCGTTAACGATGTAGTCGTTACAGATACGATCCAGTTCACCCGTGCTAACACCCGGTTTGATATACGGTTCGATCATCTCCAGCACTTCCGCGGCCAGACGGCCCGCGACGCGCATTTTTTCGATTTCTTCAGGGGTCTTGATTGAGATAGCCATGAATTCTGTCCATCAGTGTCGATTATTTCGACAATAATTGTGTAAGTGCTGTCAATGGTATCAGTCCAGCATACATGCTGCCAAATTGAGAATCATTAACAGCACAGCAAGCCAACAATTATTGGTGTCCACGGCGTATTTGTGGTATAAAGCGCGCCGGACTTCCGATCTCATTTCGTATACACAGAATGGACGGAAGCGACAAATCTCACTTTGTGTAACAACACACACGTATCGGCACATATTCCGGGGTGCCCTTTGGGGTCGGTAATATGGGATACGTGGAGGCATAACCCCAACTTTATCTATAGAGGTTTTAATCATGGCAACTGTTTCCATGCGCGACATGCTCAAGGCTGGTGTTCACTTCGGTCACCAGACCCGTTACTGGAACCCGAAAATGAAGCCGTTCATCTTCGGTGCGCGTAACAAAGTTCACATCATCAACCTTGAGAAAACTGTACCGATGTTCAACGAAGCGCTGGCTGAACTGAACAAGATTGCTTCTCGTAAAGGTAAAATCCTTTTCGTTGGTACTAAACGCGCTGCAAGCGAAGCGGTGAAAGACGCTGCTAACAGCTGCGACCAGTTCTTCGTGAACCATCGCTGGCTGGGCGGTATGCTGACTAACTGGAAAACCGTTCGTCAGTCCATCAAACGTCTGAAAGACCTGGAAACTCAGTCTCAGGACGGTACTTTCGAAAAGCTGACCAAGAAAGAAGCGCTGATGCGCACTCGTGAGCTTGAGAAACTGGAAAACAGCCTGGGCGGTATCAAAGACATGGGCGGTCTGCCGGACGCTCTGTTCGTCATCGATGCTGACCACGAGCACATTGCTATCAAAGAAGCAAACAACCTGGGTATTCCGGTATTTGCTATCGTTGATACCAACTCTGATCCGGATGGTGTTGACTTCGTTATCCCGGGTAACGACGACGCAATCCGTGCTGTTAGCCTGTACCTGGGCGCTGTTGCTGCAACCGTTCGTGAAGGCCGTTCTCAGGATCTGGCTTCCCAGGCGGAAGAAAGCTTCGTAGAAGCTGAATAATAAGGCTTGATAACTTCCCTGAAATAGTGCGAGTTGCAGGAAGGCGGCAAGCTCGAGAATTCCCGGGAGCTTACATCAGTAAGTGACTGGGATGAGCGAGCGAAGAAAACGCTCCTGCGGTTCGGAATATGAAGGGGAAGAGCCCTTATAAACCAGGTAGTATCATGTTTGGTTAGGGGGCCTGTATATGGCCCCCTTTTTCACTTTTAAATCTGTGCGGTTTGACGCCGGGCAGATCAAATCTTCCGAGGATTTTAGAATGGCTGAAATTACCGCATCCCTGGTAAAAGAGCTGCGTGAGCGTACTGGCGCAGGCATGATGGATTGCAAAAAAGCACTGACTGAAGCTAATGGCGACATCGAGCTGGCAATCGAAAACATGCGTAAGTCCGGCGCTATCAAAGCGGCGAAAAAAGCAGGCAACGTTGCTGCTGACGGCGTGATCAAAACCAAAATCGACGGCAACATCGCTTTCATTCTGGAAGTTAACTGCCAGACTGACTTCGTTGCTAAAGATGGTGGTTTCCAGGCATTTGCTGACAAAGTGCTGGATGCCGCTGTTGCTGGCAAAATCACTGACGTTGAAGTGCTGAAAGCGCAGTTCGAAGAAGAGCGCGTTGCGCTGGTAGCGAAAATCGGTGAGAACATCAACATCCGCCGTATCGCTTCCCTGGAAGGTGACGTTCTGGGTAGCTACCAGCACGGTGCGCGCATCGGTGTTCTGGTTGCCGCTAAAGGCGCAGACGAAGAGCTGGTTAAGCAGCTGGCAATGCACGTTGCTGCAAGCAAGCCTGAATTTGTTAAGCCGGAAGACGTGTCTGCTGAAGTGGTAGAAAAAGAATACCAGGTTCAGCTGGACATCGCGATGCAGTCTGGTAAGCCGAAAGAAATCGCAGAGAAAATGGTTGAAGGCCGCATGAAGAAATTCACCGGCGAAGTTTCTCTGACGGGTCAGCCTTTCGTTATGGAGCCAAGCAAGTCTGTTGGTCAGCTGCTGAAAGAGCACAACGCTGACGTAACTGGCTTCATCCGCTTCGAAGTGGGCGAAGGCATCGAGAAAGTTGAGACTGACTTTGCAGCAGAAGTTGCTGCGATGTCCAAGCAGTCTTAATTGTCGAAAAGGAGCCGCCTGAGGGCGGCTTCTTTTTGTCACCCGTCTCGCAAAATCAGTATGGCTCTTATTTCGTTGTACTGAGTAGCGACATATCATTGTCGCCAGAATTTACCCCCATTTTTAATCGTTGACAGTCTCAGGAAAGAAACATGGCTACCAATGCAAAACCCGTCTATAAACGCATTCTGCTTAAGTTAAGTGGCGAAGCTCTGCAGGGTTCGGAAGGCTTCGGTATTGACGCAAGCATACTGGATCGTATGGCTCAGGAAATCAAAGAACTGGTTGAACTGGGTATTCAGGTTGGTGTGGTGATTGGTGGCGGTAACTTGTTCCGTGGTGCTGGTCTGGCGAAAGCGGGTATGAACCGCGTTGTGGGCGACCACATGGGCATGCTGGCCACCGTGATGAACGGCCTGGCAATGCGCGATGCGCTTCACCGCGCCTATGTGAACGCCCGCCTGATGTCCGCTATCCCACTGAATGGCGTATGCGACAACTACAGCTGGGCAGAGGCTATCAGCCTGCTGCGTAATAACCGCGTGGTTATCCTCTCTGCGGGTACCGGTAATCCTTTCTTCACCACTGACTCTGCGGCGTGCCTGCGTGGCATTGAAATCGAAGCCGACGTGGTGCTGAAAGCAACGAAAGTCGATGGCGTCTTTACTGCCGATCCGGCGAAAGATCCTTCGGCCACCATGTATGAGCAGTTGACCTACAACGAAGTGCTGGATAAAGAACTGAAAGTGATGGATCTGGCGGCGTTTACGCTGGCGCGTGACCATAAGTTGCCGATTCGTGTCTTCAACATGAACAAGCCAGGCGCACTGCGTCGCGTGGTCATGGGTGAAAAAGAAGGCACGTTAATTACGGAATAATTCCCGTATTGGCCAATTCCGGGTAAGATTTGCCTTTACCCGGCGGGACTTTTATATCCTGTGTCATAAATTAAACGAGACTATACTGAGCACATTCTGAATACACAAAGTCATTCATGCTGCGTCAAGGCGACAAGAGCGTGAATCTCCAGGAGCGTACCTGAGTACGTGACTGGAGTGAACGCTTGCAGTCAACGCAGAGGCAGCTTGAAGGATGAAGTGTATTGTGTGCTGTCTGGTCTGACTGAGACTAGTATCCAAGGATTCGTAACGTGATTAGCGATATCAGAAAAGATGCTGAAGTACGCATGGAAAAATGCGTAGAAGCGTTCAAAAACCAAATCAGCAAAATACGCACGGGTCGTGCTTCTCCCAGCCTGCTGGATGGCATTGTCGTGGAATATTACGGCACGCCAACGCCGCTGCGTCAGCTGGCAAGCGTAACGGTAGAAGATTCCCGTACCCTGAAAATCAACGTGTTTGATCGCTCCATGAGCCCGGCCGTTGAGAAAGCGATTATGGCTTCTGACCTCGGTCTGAACCCGAGCTCCGCAGGCAGCGATATTCGCGTTCCGCTGCCTCCGCTGACGGAAGAGCGTCGTAAAGATCTGACGAAAATCGTTCGTGGTGAAGCTGAACAGGCGCGTGTTGCCGTACGTAACGTCCGCCGTGACGCGAACGACAAAGTGAAAGCACTGCTGAAAGACAAAGAGATCAGCGAAGATGACGATCGCCGTTCTCAGGACGACGTACAGAAAATGACGGATGCCGCCATCAAGAAAGTGGATGCGGCGCTGGCAGATAAAGAAGCAGAACTGATGCAGTTCTGATTCCACTGTACGCTCAAAACGCCGCTCAGAAGATCATACGATCGGCTGGCGGCGTTTTGCTTTTTATCCTGTCTCTTTTTTCGGATGTTTGATGAAGCAATTAACCATTCTGGGTTCGACCGGCTCTATCGGTTGCAGCACGCTGGACGTGGTGCGTCAAAACCCTGAGCACTTCCGCGTTATCGCGCTGGTGGCAGGTAAAAATGTCAGCCGTATGGTGGAGCAGTGCCTGGAATTCTCCCCGCGTTATGCCGTGATGGACGATGACGCCAGCGCGCGCCTTCTCAATGACGCGCTAAAGCAGCATGGTAGCCATACGGACGTTCTCAGCGGGCAACAGGCGGCTTGTGATATGGCGGCGCTTGATGAGGTCGATCAGGTCATGGCAGCCATCGTTGGCGCGGCGGGCCTGCTGCCAACGCTTGCCGCCATTCGCGCGGGAAAAACCATTCTGCTGGCAAACAAAGAATCTTTGGTGACCTGTGGACGCCTGTTCATGGACGCCGTGAAGCACAGTAAAGCCCGACTTTTACCGGTAGACAGCGAACATAACGCTATTTTTCAGAGTATGCCCCAACCCATTCAACACAATCTGGGATACGCTGACCTGGAGCAGAATGGCGTGATGTCCGTTTTGCTTACCGGGTCTGGTGGCCCGTTCCGGGAAACGCCGCTGCATGAACTGGTGTCGATGACGCCCGATCAGGCATGCCGTCATCCGAACTGGTCGATGGGACGTAAGATCTCCGTCGACTCAGCCACTATGATGAATAAAGGTCTGGAATACATTGAAGCGCGTTGGTTGTTTAACGCCAGTGCCCGTCAGATGGAAGTGCTGATTCACCCGCAGTCGGTGATTCACTCGATGGTGCGTTATCAGGACGGCAGCGTTCTGGCGCAACTGGGTGAGCCAGACATGCGCACGCCTATCGCACATACGATGGCCTGGCCGAATCGCGTAACCTCTGGCGTTGCACCGCTCGATTTCTGCAAACTCAGTGCGTTGACGTTTAGCGCGCCGGATTACCAACGTTATCCGTGCCTGAAACTGGCGATGGAGGCGTTTGAGCAGGGGCAGGCCGCCACAACCGCGCTGAATGCAGCCAATGAAATTGTCGTGGCTGCATTTCTTGCTGAAGAAATACGCTTTACCGATATCGCCGATCTCAATTTAGCCGTGCTGGAGCAGATGGATCTACAGGAACCACAGAGCGTCGATGACGTACTTAAGGTCGATGCGATTGCGCGAGAAGTCGCCAGAAAACAAGTGATGCGACTTGCAAGCTGAGGATTATCCTCCCGGAGGAGATCGTGCTATTTGTTAGCGTTGTGCTTCAGTGATATAGTCTGCGCCACCTGATCGCAGGTATTTGGCTTTTTTCGGTCAGGTAAGCCGTGGTTTGACACGGCTTTTTTGTGGATGCACAAAATCATTCAGGTTGCATCAAGGTGGCAAGTGAATGAGTTTCCAGGCGCATACAAAGAGTATGTGACTGAGGCGAATGATCACAGCCAACGAAGAGGCAGCCTGAAGGATGAAGAGCAAAAGGCTTCAGTATTCCTGAGTACCGCTAAATCCTTTCAGGGACTATAAACGCGTTATGTTGTCTGCAACTCAACCAGTAAGCGAAAATTTGCCTGCACATGGCTGTCGCCATGTCGCGATCATTATGGATGGCAATGGTCGCTGGGCGAAAAAGCAAGGGAAGATTCGCGCATTTGGGCATAAGGCCGGAGCGAAATCCGTCCGCCGTGCCGTCTCTTTTGCTGCCAACAATGGTATTGATGCGTTAACGCTGTATGCCTTTAGTAGTGAAAACTGGAACCGACCGGCGCAGGAAGTGAGTGCGTTAATGGAGCTATTTGTGTGGGCGCTTGATAGTGAAGTGAAAAGCCTGCATCGCCATAACGTCCGCCTGCGCATTATTGGCGACACCAGTCGATTTAACTCGCGTTTGCAAGAACGTATTCGTAAGTCCGAAGCGCTTACCGCCCAGAATACCGGGCTGACGCTGAATATTGCGGCGAATTACGGCGGACGTTGGGACATTGTCCAGGGAGTCAGACAACTGGCAGAACAGGTGCAGGAAGGTTTACTGCGTCCTGATCAGATTGATGAAGACATGCTCAACCAACAAATCTGTATGCATGAACTGGCTCCGGTGGATTTAGTAATTAGGACTGGGGGAGAGCATCGAATAAGTAACTTTTTGCTTTGGCAAATTGCCTATGCCGAACTTTACTTTACAGATGTTCTTTGGCCCGATTTCGATGAACAAGACTTTGAAGGTGCACTGCATGCCTTTGCTAATCGAGAGCGTCGTTTCGGCGGCACCGAGCCCGGTGATGACAAAGCCTGATGGGGGTCGCTTTTGCTGAAGTATCGCCTAATTTCTGCTTTCGTTTTAATACCCGTGGTCATCGCGGCGCTGTTTCTGCTGCCGCCGGTGGGGTTCGCCATTGTGACGTTGGTTGTTTGTATGCTGGCCGCGTGGGAATGGGGACAGTTAAGCGGTTTTGCCACGCGCACGCAACGCGTCTGGCTGGCGGTGCTGTGTGGGCTATTGCTCGCACTGATGCTGTTTCTGTTGCCGGAATATCATCATAATATTCATCAGCCGATGGTCGAAGCCTCGTTGTGGGCATCGCTGGGCTGGTGGGTTGTTGCGTTAGTGCTGGTGTTTTTTTACCCCGACTCGGCGACGATCTGGCGTAATTCGAAGACATTACGCATAATTTTTGGTGTGCTCACGATCGTTCCCTTCTTCTGGGGAATGCTGGCGCTGCGTGCATGGCACTATGACGAGAATCATTACAGTGGCGCAATATGGCTGCTCTATGTCATGATCCTGGTCTGGGGGGCGGACTCCGGGGCGTATATGTTTGGCAAACTGTTTGGCAAACATAAACTGGCGCCGAAAGTGTCGCCGGGGAAAACCTGGCAGGGCTTTTTTGGTGGCCTTGCCACAGCGGCTGTGATCTCCTGGGGTTACGGCATGTGGGCGAATCTGGATGTTGCACCTGTCACCTTATTAATCTGTTCTATTGTCGCTGCGCTGGCCTCCGTGCTGGGCGATCTGACTGAGAGCATGTTTAAGCGTGAAGCAGGAATTAAAGACAGCGGTCATTTGATTCCAGGACACGGTGGTATTCTGGACCGTATTGACAGCCTGACGGCGGCAGTACCGGTCTTTGCTTGCCTGTTGTTACTGGTATTCAAGACGCTTTAACGGAAGGTTTTATGCTGAGTATTCTCTGGAATCTGGCTGCATTCATTGTCGCACTGGGTGTGCTGATCACCGTGCATGAATTTGGTCATTTCTGGGTTGCCCGGCGCTGCGGTGTCCGTGTCGAGCGCTTTTCCATTGGATTTGGTAAAGCGCTCTGGCGCCGTACCGATCGGTCTGGGACCGAATATGTCATCGCCCTGATCCCGCTGGGCGGCTATGTCAAAATGCTGGATGAGCGCGCGGAACCGGTGATCCCGGAGCTGCGCCACCACGCTTTCAACAATAAAACCGTCGGCCAGCGCGCCGCGATCATTGCCGCCGGTCCGGTTGCCAATTTCCTCTTTGCCATCTTCGCTTACTGGCTGGTGTTTATCATCGGCGTCCCCGGTGTTCGTCCGGTTGTTGGTGAAATTACGCCCAACTCGATTGCCGCTCAGGCGCAAATTATTCCTGGCACGGAACTTAAAGCCGTTGATGGTATCGAAACCCCTGATTGGGACGCAGTGCGTTTACAGTTGGTCGCAAAAATTGGCGACGAACAGACGACAATCAGCGTGGCGCCTTTCGGCAGCAACCAGCGACAGGAAAAAACGCTGGATTTGCGGCAGTGGGCATTTGAGCCTGATAAGGAAGATCCTGTATCTTCTTTAGGGATTCGACCGCGCGGACCACAGATTGAACCGGTGCTGTCAGAAGTCCAGGCTCACTCCGCCGCAAGTAAGGCGGGTTTGCAAGCTGGCGACAGGATCGTTAAAGTCGATGGTCAACCGCTAACGCAGTGGATGACGTTCGTGAACCTGGTGCGCGATAATCCGGGTCAGCCGTTAGCGCTGGAAATTGAAAGGCAGGGCAGTGCCTTGTCTTTAACATTAATTCCGGATTCGAAACCGGGTAATGGGAAGGCAGAAGGGTTTGCCGGTGTTGTGCCGAAAATCATTCCTCTGCCGGATGAGTACAAGACAGTACGCCAGTATGGGCCATTCAGCGCCATTGCACAGGCCACGGATAAAACGTGGCAGTTGATGAAGCTGACGGTCAGTATGCTGGGAAAATTGATAACCGGTGATGTGAAACTGAACAACCTCAGTGGGCCGATTTCTATCGCTCAGGGGGCTGGGATGTCAGCGGAGTTCGGGGTGATTTATTATCTGATGTTCCTTGCGCTGATTAGCGTGAACTTAGGGATAATCAACCTGTTTCCGTTGCCCGTTCTTGACGGGGGGCATCTGCTGTTCCTGGCGATTGAAAAGCTTAAGGGCGGACCGGTATCCGAGCGGGTTCAAGACTTTAGTTATCGCATTGGCTCGATATTGCTGGTGCTGTTAATGGGGCTTGCACTTTTCAATGATTTCTCTCGGTTGTAAGAGAGTTAGTTAGGAAGAACGCATAATAACGATGGCGATGAAAAAGTTGCTCATAGCGTCGCTGCTGTTTAGCAGCGCGACCGTATACGGTGCTGAAGGGTTCGTAGTGAAGGACATTCATTTCGAAGGCCTGCAGCGTGTCGCCGTTGGTGCGGCCCTCCTCAGTATGCCGGTGCGCACAGGCGACACGGTTAATGATGAAGATATCAGTAATACCATTCGCGCACTGTTTGCCACTGGCAACTTTGAGGATGTTCGTGTCCTTCGCGATGGCGATACGCTTCTGGTTCAGGTAAAAGAACGTCCGACTATTGCCAGCATCACCTTCTCCGGTAACAAATCGGTGAAAGATGACATGCTGAAGCAAAACCTCGAGGCTTCTGGCGTGCGTGTTGGCGAATCTTTGGATCGCACCACTATTGCCGATATCGAGAAAGGTCTGGAAGACTTCTACTATAGCGTCGGTAAATACAGTGCCAGCGTGAAAGCCGTTGTCACGCCACTGCCGCGCAACCGTGTTGACCTTAAACTGGTGTTCCAGGAAGGGGTATCGGCGAAGATCCAGCAGATCAATATCGTCGGTAATCATGCCTTCAGCACGGATGAACTGATCTCTCACTTCCAGTTGCGTGATGAAGTTCCGTGGTGGAACGTTGTTGGCGATCGCAAATACCAGAAGCAGAAACTGGCGGGTGACCTTGAAACCCTGCGCAGTTACTACCTGGATCGCGGTTACGCACGTTTCAACATCGACTCAACGCAGGTCAGCCTGACCCCGGATAAGAAAGGGATCTACATTACCGTGAACATCACGGAAGGCGAGCAGTATAAGCTTTCTGGCGTTCAGGTAACGGGGAACCTGGCGGGGCACTCTGCGGAGATCGAAAGCCTGACCAAAATTGAGCCGGGCGAACTCTATAACGGCACCAAAGTGACCAAAATGGAAGATGATATTAAGAAGCTTCTGGGTCGCTATGGTTACGCCTATCCGCGTGTTCAGTCACAGCCGGAAATCAACGACACTGACAAAACCGTTATGCTGCGCGTAAACGTTGATGCGGGTAACCGTTTCTACGTGCGTAAGATCCGTTTTGAAGGTAACGACACGTCCAAAGATGCCGTCCTGCGTCGCGAAATGCGCCAGATGGAAGGGGCATGGCTGGGCAGTGATATGGTTGATCAGGGTAAAGAGCGTCTGAACCGTCTGGGTTACTTTGAAACGGTCGACACCGACACGCAGCGTGTTCCGGGCAGCCCGGACCAGGTTGACGTGGTCTATAAGGTGAAAGAGCGTAACACCGGTAGCTTTAACTTTGGTGTCGGTTACGGTACGGAAAGCGGGGTAAGCTTCCAGGCCGGTGTTCAGCAGGATAACTGGCTGGGCACGGGTTACGCGGTAGGGATTAACGGTACCAAGAACGATTACCAGACCTACAGCGAACTGTCCGTCACCAACCCGTACTTCACCGTTGATGGCGTGAGTCTGGGTGGGCGCATCTTCTATAACGACTTTGATGCGAACGATGCGGATCTGTCTGACTATACCAACAAAAGTTATGGTACAGACGTCACGCTGGGCTTCCCGGTCAACGAATACAACACTCTGCGTGCGGGTTTAGGGTATGTGCATAACTCCCTGTCTAATATGCAGCCGCAGGTCGCGATGTGGCGTTATTTGAACTCCGTGGGTGAATACCCGAGTGAATCGAATGACCGCAACTCCTTTAGCGCCAACGACTTCACCTTCAACTATGGTTGGACTTATAACAAGCTTGACCGTGGCTTCTTCCCGACGGAAGGGACGCGTATCAACCTGAACGGTAAGGTGACGATCCCTGGCTCTGATAACGAGTTCTACAAAGCGACACTGGATACCGCAACCTACGTACCGATCGACGACGATCATAAGTGGGTGGTCCTCGGTCGTACCCGTTGGGGTTATGGGGATGGAATCGGCGGTAAAGAGATGCCGTTCTATGAGAACTTCTATGCCGGTGGCTCCAGCACCGTGCGTGGCTTCCAGTCCAATACCATTGGTCCGAAAGCCGTTTATTATCCATCCAGCAGTCGTCATGATGGCGATAGCGACTACGATAACGAATGTGAAAGCACGCAATCGGCGCCGTGTAAATCGGATGATGCAGTGGGCGGTAACGCCATGGCTGTCGCCAGCCTGGAGTTCATTACCCCAACGCCGTTCATCAGTGATAAATACGCCAACTCGGTACGTACTTCGTTCTTCTGGGATATGGGTACCGTCTGGGATACTAACTGGGATTCAAGTGCATATTCCGGTTATCCAGACTACAGTGATCCAAGCAATATCCGTATGTCTGCTGGTATCGCATTACAATGGATGTCCCCATTGGGGCCGTTGGTCTTCTCCTACGCCCAGCCGTTTAAGGATTACGATGGAGACAAAAAAGAGCAGTTCCAGTTTAACATTGGTAAAACCTGGTAATTGTTCTTCGCAAAGGAATGTAATGGTAGTGTAGCGATGACTTAAGGCGATCATCTTGCATGGGATCGCCTGGCCACGCAAAGAACTGCACCTTCGGGTGCAAATGGGATGGTAAGGAGTTTATTGTGAAAAAGTGGTTATTAGCGGCAGGTCTCGGTTTAGCAATGGTTACGTCTGCACAGGCTGCTGACAAAATTGCTATCGTCAACATGGGTAGCCTGTTCCAGCAGGTTGCACAGAAGACCGGTGTTTCCAACACGTTGGAAAATGAGTTTAAAGGCCGCGCGAGCGAACTGCAGCGTATGGAATCCGATCTGCAATCTAAAATGCAGCGTCTGCAGTCCATGAAAGCGGGCAGCGATCGTACTAAGCTGGAAAAAGACGTGATGGCTCAACGCCAGACCTTCTCTCAGAAAGCGCAGGCTTTTGAGCAGGATCGTGCACGTCGTTCCAACGAAGAACGTGGCAAACTGGTTACCCGTATCCAGACTGCAGTGAAATCTGTTGCCAGCAGCCAGAGCATCGATCTGGTCGTTGACGCAAACACCGTTGCTTACAACAGCAGCGATGTAAAAGACATCACCGCTGACGTACTGAAACAGGTTAAATAAGTAATGCCTTCAATTCGACTGGCTGATTTAGCAGAACAGTTGGATGCAGAATTACACGGTGATGGCGATATCGTCATCACCGGCGTTGCGTCCATGCAATCTGCGCAAACGGGTCACATCACCTTCATGGTGAATCCAAAATACCGTGAGCACCTGGCCTTATGCCAGGCGTCTGCCGTTGTCATGACGCAGGACGATCTTCCTTTTGCTAAGAGTGCTGCGCTGGTAGTGAAAAATCCTTACCTGACGTATGCGCGAATGGCGCAAATTTTAGATACCACGCCGCAGCCGGCACAGAACATTGCACCGAGTGCAGTGGTTGATGCGACGGCAACGCTGGGTAGCAATGTTTCAATTGGCGCAAATGCGGTGATTGAGTCTGGCGTGGAGCTTGGCGATAACGTGGTTATCGGCCCGGGCTGCTTCGTCGGGAAAAATACGAAAATTGGGGCCGGTTCGCGTCTGTGGGCGAATGTATCGGTTTACCACGACATTCAGATCGGTGAGAATTGCCTGATCCAGTCCAGTACGGTCATCGGTGCTGACGGTTTTGGCTATGCCAACGATCGCGGCAACTGGGTGAAGATCCCGCAGTTAGGTCGCGTTATTATTGGCGATCGTGTGGAGATCGGCGCCTGTACCACCATCGACCGTGGCGCGCTGGATGATACTGTGATCGGCAATGGGGTTATCATTGATAACCAGTGTCAGATTGCACATAACGTTGTGATTGGCGACAATACGGCAGTTGCCGGTGGCGTCATCATGGCGGGTAGCCTGAAGATTGGCCGTTATTGCATGATCGGCGGTGCCAGCGTAATCAACGGGCATATGGAAATATGCGACAAGGTTACCGTGACGGGCATGGGGATGGTGATGCGTCCCATCACTGAACCAGGCGTCTATTCCTCAGGCATTCCGCTGCAACCTAACAAAGTATGGCGTAAGACAGCCGCACTGGTGATGAACATTGATGATATGAGCAAGCGCCTCAAAGCCATTGAGCGCAAGGTTAATCAACAAGACTAAACTCTCACCCGGTCACACATACTTTACGGCCTGTCGGCATTCATACGATTGCGGCAGGCCGTGTTATTATTGGCTTTTAGCATATTTGGACAGGAAGAGTATTTTGACTACTAACACTCATACTCTGCATATTGAAGAGATTTTAGAACTTCTGCCGCACCGTTTTCCGTTTTTACTGGTTGATCGCGTGCTGGACTTTGAAGAAGGTCGTTTTCTGCGCGCAGTGAAAAATGTCTCCGTTAACGAGCCGTTTTTCCAGGGGCATTTCCCGGGTAAACCGATTTTCCCTGGCGTGCTGATTCTGGAAGCCATGGCACAGGCTACCGGTATTCTGGCGTTTAAAAGCGTTGGTAAACTGGAGCCGGGAGAACTCTATTATTTCGCCGGTATCGATGAAGCGCGCTTTAAGCGTCCTGTCGTGCCAGGCGATCAGATGATCATGGAAGTCACTTTCGAGAAAACGCGCCGTGGCCTGACCCGCTTCAAAGGGGTTGCTCTGGTCGACGGTAAAGTAGTTTGCGAAGCAACGATGATGTGCGCTCGTAGCCGGGAGGCCTGATACGTGATTGATAATTCCGCCTTTGTTCATCCGACCGCCATTGTGGAAGAGGGCGCTTCACTTGGCGCTAACGTTCACATTGGTCCTTTTTGCCTTGTTGGACCCCATGTTGAAATTGGTGAGGGTACCGTACTGAAGTCTCACGTTGTCGTGAATGGTCATACCAAAATTGGCCGCGATAACGAGATATATCAGTTCGCCTCCATTGGCGAAGTGAACCAGGATCTGAAATATGCTGGTGAACCGACCCGTGTGGAAATTGGCGATCGTAACCGCATTCGCGAAAGCGTTACCATTCATCGTGGCACAGTGCAGGGCGGTGGATTGACGAAGGTGGGCAGCGATAACTTACTGATGATCAATGCCCATGTGGCACACGATTGCACAATAGGGGATCGCTGTATTCTGGCTAATAACGCCACGCTAGCGGGTCACGTCTCGCTGGATGATTATGTCATCATCGGTGGCATGACCGCTGTGCACCAGTTCTGCATTATTGGTGCACACGTGATGGTTGGCGGCTGTTCTGGCGTTGCTCAGGACGTTCCGCCGTACGTTATTGCGCAGGGCAACCACGCGACGCCGTTTGGCGTCAACATCGAAGGGCTGAAGCGTCGCGGATTTACTCGCGAAGCAATCACCGCCATCCGCAATGCTTACAAAGCGTTGTACCGTAGCGGCAAAACGCTGGAAGACGTAAAACCGGAAATCGCCGAACTGGCGAAGCAGTATCCGGAAGTACAGGCGTTCAGCGATTTCTTTGCCCGCTCAACGCGCGGTCTGATTCGTTAATGGCTGAGCAGCGCCCCTTAACGATTGCCCTGGTCGCCGGAGAAACCTCCGGCGATATTCTTGGTGCTGGCTTAATCCGGGCGCTGAAGGCGCGTGTTCCCGACGCGCGTTTTGTCGGCGTCGCAGGCCCACGTATGCAGGCCGAAGGCTGTGAAGCCTGGTATGAAATGGAAGAACTGGCGGTGATGGGCATTGTGGAAGTGCTTGGACGCCTGCGTCGTCTGCTGCATATCCGCGCCGATCTGACTCGTCGATTCACTGAGCTGCAGCCCGATGTTTTCGTTGGTATAGATGCACCCGATTTCAATATCACCCTCGAAGGGAATCTGAAAAAACAGGGTATCAAAACGATTCATTACGTCAGTCCGTCCGTCTGGGCGTGGCGACAGAAACGCGTTTTCAAAATAGGCAGATCCACCAATATGGTTCTGGCTTTTCTGCCTTTCGAAAAAGCGTTTTACGACAAGTACAACGTGCCGTGCCGTTTTATCGGTCACACCATGGCGGACGCGATGCCGCTGGACCCGGATAAAAACGCGGCGCGAGATGTGCTGGGGATCCCCCGTGACGCGCACTGTCTGGCGTTATTACCCGGCAGTCGCGGTGCGGAAGTCGAAATGCTCAGTGCCGACTTCCTGAAAACGGCCCAATTGTTGCGTCAGACCTATCCTGATCTTGAGGTGGTGGTGCCATTGGTGAACGCCAAACGGCGCGAGCAGTTTGAGCAGATCAAAGCAGAAGTCGCCCCGACGCTTTCCGTCCATATGTTGGATGGGATGGCGCGAGAAGCGATGATTGCCAGCGATGCCGCGTTGCTGGCATCCGGTACCGCTGCGCTCGAGTGCATGCTGGCCAAATGCCCGATGGTGGTGGGATATCGCATGAAGCCCTTTACGTTCTGGCTGGCGAAGCGACTGGTGAAGACAGATTATGTCTCGCTGCCAAACCTGCTGGCGGGAAGGGAACTGGTGAAAGAGCTGTTGCAGGAAGAGTGCGAGCCGCAAAAGCTGGCTGAAGCGCTTCTCCCCTTACTGGCGAACGGTAAAACCAGTCATGCGATGCACGATACTTTCCGCGAACTGCATCAGCAGATCCGCTGTAATGCTGATGAGCAGGCGGCGGATGCGGTCCTGGAGTTAGCACGATGATCGAATTTGTTTATCCACACACGCACTTAGTGGCGGGTGTGGATGAAGTCGGACGTGGTCCGTTGGTTGGCGCGGTCGTTACCGCAGCCGTGATCCTCGACCCGGCTCGCCCGATTGTGGGTCTTAACGATTCCAAAAAATTATCTGAAAAGCGCCGTCTGGCGCTGTATGACGAAATCAAAGAAAAAGCGTTGAGCTGGAGCCTCGGTCGTGCGGAACCGCACGAGATCGATGAGCTGAATATACTCCACGCCACGATGCTGGCCATGCAGCGAGCGGTGGCGGGGTTACATATTGCGCCGGAATATGTGCTGATCGATGGTAATCGCTGTCCGGCATTACCTGTGCCGTCTCTGGCGGTAGTGAAGGGCGACAGTCGGGTGGCGGAGATCAGCGCCGCTTCTATTCTTGCAAAAGTCACGCGTGACGCCGAAATGGCCGCGTTGGATAGCGTTTTCCCGCAATATGGTTTTGCCCAGCACAAAGGGTATCCAACCGCTTTCCATCTGGAAAAACTGGCTGAACATGGCGCAACGGAGCATCACCGACGTAGTTTTGCTCCCGTTAAACGCGCACTGGGACTCGCGTCCTGATTCTTGTGTCGAAGGAATCTGAAGATGTCTGAACCTCGTTTCGTCCACCTGCGGGTGCACAGCGACTACTCCATGATCGATGGGCTGGCAAAAACCGGGCCGCTGGTGAAAAAGGCGGCCGCGTTGGGCATGCCTGCGCTGGCGATCACCGATTTTACTAACCTCTGTGGTCTGGTGAAGTTCTACGGAGCGGGTCATGGCGCAGGGATTAAACCCATTGTTGGCGCTGATTTCCATGTTCAGAGCGAGCTGATGGGGGATGAACTGACGCATCTGACAGTGCTTGCCGCCAATAACACCGGGTACCAAAATCTTACCCTGCTGATATCCAAAGCTTATCAGCGCGGCTATGGCGCGGCGGGACCGATCATCGACCGTGACTGGCTGATCGAACTGAAAGAAGGGTTGATCCTGCTTTCCGGCGGGCGCATGGGTGACGTCGGGCGCAGTCTGCTGCGCGGCAACGGCGCGCTGGTTGATGAGTGTGTCGCGTTCTATGAAGAACATTTCCCGGATCGTTACTTCCTTGAGCTTATCCGCACTGGTCGTCCCGATGAAGAGAACTATCTTCATGCTGCCGTTGCGCTGGCGGAAGCGCGCGGTTTGCCGGTGGTCGCCACCAACGACGTGCGCTTTATCAACAGTGATGACTTTGACGCGCATGAAATTCGCGTCGCTATCCACGATGGTTTCACCCTCGACGATCCCAAACGTCCGCGTAATTACTCGCCGCAGCAATATATGCGTTCGGAAGAGGAGATGTGCGAACTCTTCTCTGATATTCCGGAAGCGTTGGAAAACACCGTTGAAATTGCCAAACGCTGTAACGTAACGGTACGTCTGGGCGAGTATTTCCTGCCGCAGTTCCCGACCGGCGATATGACCACGGAAGATTTCCTGGTCCTGAAATCGAAAGAAGGGCTGGAAGAGCGTCTGGCCTTCTTGTTCCCGGATGAAGCCGTGCGAAAAGAAAAGCGGCCGCCTTACGATGAACGTCTGGATATTGAACTGCAGGTGATCAACCAGATGGGGTTCCCGGGTTACTTCCTCATCGTGATGGAATTTATCCAGTGGTCGAAAGATAACGGCGTGCCGGTAGGGCCAGGCCGTGGTTCCGGTGCGGGCTCGCTGGTGGCTTACGCGCTGAAAATTACCGACCTCGACCCGCTGGAATTTGACCTGCTGTTCGAACGTTTCCTTAACCCGGAACGTGTCTCGATGCCTGACTTCGACGTTGACTTCTGTATGGAGAAACGCGACCAGGTGATTGAACACGTGGCCGACATGTACGGCCGTGATGCGGTATCGCAGATTATTACCTTCGGTACGATGGCGGCGAAAGCGGTGATCCGCGACGTGGGTCGCGTACTGGGCCACCCGTACGGCTTTGTCGATCGTATTTCGAAACTGGTGCCCCCCGATCCGGGGATGACGCTGGCGAAAGCCTTCGAGGCTGAACCGCAACTGCCAGAAATCTACGAGGCAGATGAAGAGGTTAAAGCGCTGATCGACATGGCGCGTAAGCTGGAAGGCGTGACCCGAAACGCCGGTAAACACGCTGGTGGTGTGGTTATCGCCCCGACGAAAATCACCGATTTTGCGCCGCTGTACTGTGATGAACAGGGGCTGCACCCGGTTACCCAGTTTGATAAAAACGACGTGGAATATGCCGGCCTCGTGAAGTTCGACTTCCTTGGCTTGCGTACACTCACTATCATTAACTGGGCGCTGGAGATGATTAACGCCCGCCGTGAAAAGAACGGTGAGCCGCCGCTGGATATTGCCGCTATCCCGCTGGACGATAAGAAAAGCTTCGATATGCTGCAACGCTCGGAAACCACGGCGGTCTTCCAGCTTGAATCCCGCGGCATGAAAGACCTGATTAAGCGTCTACAGCCTGACTGCTTCGAAGATATGATAGCCCTGGTGGCCCTGTTCCGTCCGGGGCCGTTGCAGTCCGGGATGGTAGATAACTTCATCGACCGTAAGCACGGGCGCGAAGAGATCTCCTATCCGGATGTGCAGTGGCAACACGAAAGCCTGAAACCAGTACTGGAGCCAACCTACGGCATCATCCTGTATCAGGAACAGGTCATGCAGATTGCCCAGGTGCTTTCTGGCTATACTCTTGGCGGTGCGGATATGCTGCGTCGTGCGATGGGTAAGAAAAAGCCGGAAGAGATGGCCAAACAGCGCTCCATCTTTGAAGACGGCGCGAAGAAAAACGGTATTGACGGCGAACTGGCGATGAAAATCTTCGACCTGGTGGAGAAATTCGCCGGTTACGGGTTTAACAAATCGCACTCTGCTGCCTACGCGCTGGTCTCTTACCAGACGCTGTGGCTGAAAGCGCACTATCCTGCTGAGTTTATGGCGGCGGTAATGACTGCCGATATGGACAACACCGAGAAGGTGGTGGGGCTGGTGGATGAATGCTGGCGCATGGGGCTGAAAATCCTGCCGCCGGATATCAACTCCGGGCTGTACCACTTCCACGTCAACGACGATGGCGAGATTGTCTACGGTATCGGCGCGATCAAAGGCGTGGGTGAAGGCCCGATCGAGGCGATCATTGAGGCGCGTAACAACGGCGGCTATTTCCGTGAGCTGTTTGATCTTTGCGCGCGCACCGATACCAAAAAGCTCAACCGGCGGGTGCTGGAAAAATTGATCATGTCCGGGGCCTTTGACAGGCTGGGGCCGCATCGTGCTGCGCTGATGAATTCGCTGGGCGATGCGCTGAAAGCCGCCGATCAGCACGCGAAAGCAGAAGCGATTGGTCAGGCAGATATGTTCGGCGTGCTGGCGGAAGAGCCGGAGCAAATTGAACAATCCTACGCCAGCTGCCAGCCGTGGCCAGAGCAGGTGGTGTTAGATGGGGAACGCGAAACGTTGGGGTTGTACCTGACGGGTCACCCGATCAACCAGTATTTGAAAGAAATTGAGCGCTATGTCGGAGGCTACCGGCTGAAAGACATGCATCCGACAGAACGTGGTAAAGTGACCACGGCTGCGGGGCTCGTCATTGCCGCAAGGGTTATGGTCACCAAGCGCGGCAATCGTATCGGCATCTGTACGCTGGATGACCGTTCCGGACGTCTGGAGGTGATGTTATTTACCGACGCCCTGGATAAATACCAGCAATTGCTGGAAAAAGACCGCATACTTATCGTCAGCGGACAGGTCAGCTTTGATGACTTCAGCGGGGGGCTTAAAATGACCGCCCGCGAAGTCATGGATATTGACGAAGCCCGGGAAAAATATGCTCGCGGGCTTGCTATCTCGCTGACGGACAGGCAAATTGATGACCAGCTTTTAAACCGACTCCGTCAGTCTCTGGAACCCCACCGCTCGGGGACAATTCCAGTACATCTCTACTATCAGAGGGCGGATGCACGTGCGCGGTTGCGTTTTGGCGCGACGTGGCGTGTCTCTCCGAGCGATCGTTTGCTTAACGATCTCCGTGGCCTCATTGGTTCGGAGCAGGTGGAACTGGAGTTTGACTAATACAGGAATACTATGAGTCTGAATTTCCTTGATTTTGAACAGCCGATTGCAGAGCTGGAAGCAAAAATCGATTCTCTGACTGCGGTGAGCCGTCAGGACGAGAAACTGGATATTAACATCGATGAAGAAGTGCATCGTCTGCGTGAAAAAAGCGTAGAACTGACGCGTAAAATCTTCGCCGATCTTGGCGCATGGCAGGTTGCCCAACTGGCACGCCATCCGCAGCGTCCTTACACCCTGGATTATGTTCGCCTGGCGTTTGATGAATTTGACGAACTGGCGGGCGATCGCGCTTATGCGGACGATAAAGCTATCGTCGGCGGCATTGCGCGTCTGGATGGTCGTCCGGTGATGATCATTGGTCATCAGAAAGGCCGCGAGACCAAAGAGAAAATCCGTCGTAACTTCGGGATGCCGGCGCCGGAAGGCTATCGTAAAGCGCTGCGTCTGATGGAAATGGCCGAGCGTTTCAACATGCCGATCATTACCTTTATCGACACTCCGGGGGCTTACCCAGGCGTGGGCGCCGAAGAGCGCGGTCAGTCCGAAGCTATCGCCCGTAACCTGCGTGAAATGTCACGTCTGAGCGTGCCGGTTATCTGCACCGTGATCGGCGAGGGCGGTTCCGGTGGCGCGCTGGCGATCGGCGTGGGCGATAAAGTGAATATGCTGCAATACAGCACCTATTCCGTTATCTCTCCGGAAGGCTGTGCTTCCATTCTGTGGAAAAGTGCGGACAAAGCGCCGCTGGCCGCAGAAGCGATGGGGATCATTGCGCCACGTCTGAAAGAGCTGAAGCTGATTGATTCCATCATCCCGGAACCGCTGGGCGGCGCGCATCGTAATCCGGAAGCGATGGCGGCTTCGCTGAAAGCGCAGCTGCTGGCGGACCTCGCGGATCTCGATGTATTGAGCACAGAAGATTTGAAAAACCGTCGCTATCAGCGTCTGATGAGCTACGGCTACGCGTAAGCGTTGACCATTCCGAAAAGGGCCACAATTTGTGGCCCTTTTTTTTACCTGCGGTTTGAACAGGCTATGATTAGCTAAGGTTTTTCCAGGAGGAACGCATGAATATCATCGCCATTATGGGGCCGCACGGGGTTTTTTATAAAGACGAGCCCATTAACGAGCTTGAGCGTGCGCTGCAATCACAGGGATTTCAGATTATCTGGCCGCAAAACAGCGTCGACCTGCTGAAATTTATCGAACACAACCCGCGCATTTGTGGGGTGATTTTTGACTGGGATGAGTACAGTCTCGATTTGTGCAGTGAGATTAACCAGCTCAATGAGTATTTACCGCTGTATGCGTTTATCAACACGCATTCGACGATGGATGTCAGCGTTCACGACATGCGCATGGCGCTATGGTTTTTCGAGTATGCGCTCGGGCAGGCGGAAGATATCGCGACGCGCATTCGCCAGTACACCAACGAGTACCTCGACAATATCACGCCGCCTTTTACCAGAGCGCTGTTCACCTATGTGAAAGAGGGGAAATACACCTTCTGCACGCCGGGTCACATGGCCGGAACGGCCTATCAAAAAAGTCCGGTTGGCTGCCTGTTCTATGACTTTTTCGGTGGCAATACCCTGAAAGCGGATGTGTCGATATCAGTCACTGAACTGGGTTCGTTACTCGATCACACCGGGCCACATCTGGAGGCTGAAGAGTATATCGCCCGAACGTTCGGCGCAGAGCAGAGTTATATGGTGACTAACGGCACCTCCACCTCAAACAAAATTGTGGGGATGTATGCCGCGCCAACCGGCAGTACGCTGTTGATTGACCGTAACTGCCATAAGTCGCTCGCGCATTTGTTGATGATGAGCGACGTCGTGCCGATCTGGCTGAAACCAACGCGTAATGCGCTCGGTATTCTGGGCGGCATTCCGAAGCGTGAGTTCACGCGCGAGAGTATTGCGAACAAAGTTGCCACCACGGCGCAGGCGCAGTGGCCAGTTCATGCCGTGATCACTAACTCGACCTATGACGGCCTGCTGTATAACACTAACTGGATCAAACAGACGCTGGATGTCCCTTCTATCCACTTCGATTCTGCCTGGGTGCCCTATACCCACTTTCATCCCATTTATCAGGGGAAAAGCGGGATGAGCGGTGAACGGGTGCCTGGCAAGGTGATTTTCGAAACGCAATCCACCCACAAAATGTTGGCGGCGCTATCGCAGGCGTCGCTGATTCATATTAAAGGGGATTATGACGAAGAGACCTTCAACGAAGCGTTTATGATGCACACCTCGACCTCGCCGAGTTATCCGATTGTCGCCTCCATCGAGACGGCGGCAGCGATGCTGCGGGGAAATTCCGGTAAGCGATTAATCAATCGCTCTGTGGAGCGCGCGTTACATTTTCGCAAAGAAGTGCAGCGGCTACGTGAAGAGTCTGACGGTTGGTTCTTTGATATCTGGCAGCCGGAAGAGGTTGATGAAGCCGCGTGCTGGCCGGTGGCACCCGGTGAAGACTGGCACGGATTTACCGATGCCGACGATGACCATATGTTCCTCGATCCGGTAAAAGTCACGATCCTGACGCCCGGTATGAACGAGCAAGGGGAGATGAGTGACGAGGGGATCCCCGCCGCGCTGGTGGCGAAATTCCTTGATGAGCGCGGCGTGGTGGTGGAGAAAACCGGGCCGTACAATCTGCTGTTTCTCTTCAGTATTGGTATCGATAAAACCCGGGCAATGGGGCTGTTGCGTGGACTGACCGAATTTAAACGCTCTTACGATCTCAATTTGCGCGTGAAGAATATGCTGCCGGATCTGTATGCAGAAGATCCTGATTTTTATCGCAACATGCGTATTCAGGATCTGGCGCAAGGGATCCACAAGCTCATCCGCCAACACGATCTTTCCGGTCTGATGCTGCGTGCGTTTGATACATTGCCGGAAATGATCATGACGCCGCATCAGGCCTGGCAGCGACAGATCAAAGGCGAAGTCGAAACGGTCCCCCTCGATCAACTGGTGGGACGCGTGTCGGCGAATATGATCCTGCCATACCCTCCCGGCGTTCCGCTGCTGATGCCGGGAGAAATGCTCACCGAGCAGAGTCGCGCCGTACTCGATTTTCTGCTGATGCTCTGTTCTATTGGTCAGCGTTATCCGGGCTTTGAAACGGATATTCACGGGGCGAAACAGGATAACGACGGCGTATACCTCGTACGAGTCTTAAAAACGGCATGACGACTTGCCTTCAGCGCTCCCGGGCGGGTAACGTGCTGATGATAAATAACGGAGATGAAGACATTATGCTGGGATTAAAACAGGTTCACCATATTGCGATTATTGCGACAGACTATGCCGCGAGTAAGTCCTTCTATTGCGATATTTTGGGGTTTACGCTGCTGAGCGAGGCCTACCGCGCAGAACGAGACTCGTGGAAGGGCGATCTGGCGCTGAACGGACAATATGTGATTGAGCTTTTTTCATTTCCTTTCCCGCCGGCGCGTCCTGGTCATCCGGAAGCCTGTGGCTTGCGCCATCTGGCGTTCAGCGTGGATGACCTGGATAACGCGGTGGCGCATCTGGAAGCGAATCATGTTAATTGTGAAGCCATCCGCATTGATCCCTTCACCAACAAGCGCTTCACCTTTTTTAAAGACCCGGATGGCCTGCCGCTCGAATTGTATGAGCAGTAAGGCTTGTTATTGTGACGATTGCCCGGTAACGTGCCGGACAACGTCACTGTAAATAACCGCTATGACAACACTCACGCTGAACACCTCGCTTATCACTTCCCGACAGATACTGGTCGCCTTTAGCGGCGGTCTGGACTCTACCGTGCTCTTACACCAACTGGTGCAATGGCGGACGCAACAACCGACTCTCTCGCTTCGTGCCATTCACATTCATCATGGACTTAGCGCTCACGCCGATAAGTGGGTGGCACACTGTGAAGCCATCTGCGCGCAATGGCAGGTTCCGCTGGTGGTGGAGCGGGTCACGCTGGTGGACGCCGGGCTGGGAATCGAAGCGCAGGCCCGGCAGGCGCGGTATCAGGCATTTGCCGATGCGCTATTGCCCGGTGAGGTGTTGGTGACTGCCCAGCATCTTGACGATCAGTGTGAAACCTTTTTGCTGGCGCTCAAACGCGGCAGCGGACCGGCTGGGCTGTCTGCAATGGCGGAGAGTGCTGAGTTTGCGGGCACGTTACTCATTCGTCCGTTATTGACACAACCCCGTGCGGCACTGGAGCAATGGGCAAGGCAGCATCAGCTTCGCTGGATTGAAGATGAAAGCAATCAGGATGACGCCTACGATCGGAACTTCCTGCGTTTGCAGGTTCTGCCGCTTCTGCAACAGCGCTGGCCGCATTTCGCTGACGCCACGGCACGCAGCGCAGCGCTGTGTGCTGAACAAGAGAGTCTGCTGGATGAACTGCTTGCCGATGAACTGTCTTCTTGCACCACAGATAACGGCACGCTGGAGTTAACGCCGCTCATGGCGATGACCCGTGTCCGGCGCGCTGCGCTACTTCGCCGCTGGCTGGCGGCGAAAAATGCGCCGATGCCTTCACGCGATGGACTGGAACGTCTCTGGCAGGAGGTGGCGCTGGCGCGTGAAGATGCGTCACCGTGCCTGCGTTTCGGCGAGTACGAGGTGCGGCGCTTTCAGGGACAGCTGTGGTGGATTAAATCTGTTGTCGGACAAAGTGAGACAATACTGCCCTGGCCTCGCTGGCAGTTACCGCTCACGTTGCCTGCCGGGCTGGGCCATCTGCGGTTACTGGTGGGGGACGAATTACGCGCGCCTCATGAGGATGAGCGTGTCAGTATCCGTTTTAAAGCGCCGGGAATGCTGCATATCGTTGGCCGTAGCGGTGGCCGCAAGCTCAAGAAAATCTGGCAGGAGTTGAATGTACCTTCCTGGCGACGAGATACCACGCCATTGCTGTTTTACGGCGAAACGCTGATTGCGGCTGCAGGCGTATTTGTCACGCGTGACGGCGCGGCGGGTGAGGAGTCGGGGGTGAGACTGGTGTGGGATCAAATCGGTGGAAATGCCTGATGGCGCAGCGCCACCAGGCAATATGGGTTCAGGATTCGCTAACCACCACGGTACCGATTTCCGGATGGCTGAAGCTGACAATTTTATCGAGACGAAGCTCGCGCGTTTCACCCGCAACCTCGGTGATTAGGTATTCCACGTTTTTCCGTGAAACCAAATCGTTGGCTTTCGCTTGCAAAACTTCACCATCTTTCAGTTCCAGCGTCAGTAATAAATGATGCTGGCAGGCGAGCTCAAGGTTGTCGTAGTCATCACAGTTGATGGGTTGGTATGTATCATTCATTGACATAATCGCTCACCAGTAAGTTCGCCGCAGCATACGCCGCCTTTTCCCTGACCGACTCTGAAAGGGCACTGTCTGCCGCTATTTCATTAAGCACCTTCAATACGCAACCCAGCGCATCCGGGATATACCCTAAGTCTCCGCTGGCGATTTCCGCATACCGCTTGCGTATTAACTCACAATATTTTTCCACATGCCCTCCTGTCAGCATTCTGACTTAA
Organism: Citrobacter sp. CFNIH10; assembly: GCF_002934585.1. NCBI lineage: Bacteria > Pseudomonadati > Pseudomonadota > Gammaproteobacteria > Enterobacterales > Enterobacteriaceae > Citrobacter > Citrobacter sp. CFNIH10. The sequence goes on along the minus strand of NZ_CP026216.1, from coordinate 126,717 downwards.
CCGTGGATGCAAGTCTAAGCCTACGAAGATAAACTCTGTTTAGCAAGGTGACTATACCACAGCCATTCACGCAATATCAGCGCCTGATTGATGATCCCCGGACAGCCTTTTGGCTCCTTTTTCGCTACAATGGCTGCCTGATTCGAAAGGAGTTTTTCCATGGCGCTTAAAGCGACAATTTATAAAGCCGTCGTCAACGTGGCTGACCTTGACCGCAACCAGTTTCTTGATGCGGCGTTGACGCTGGCGCGTCACCCCTCTGAAACCCAGGAACGAATGATGTTGCGTCTGCTGGCGTGGATTAAGTATGCGGATGAGCGTCTCCAGTTTACGCGTGGCTTAAGCGCAGAGGATGAACCGGAAGCGTGGTTGCGTAACGATCATCTGGGTATCGACTTGTGGGTTGAACTGGGGCTACCGGATGAGCGCCGTATTAAGAAAGCGTGTTCGCAGGCTGCTGATGTGGCGCTGTTTGCCTACAATAGCCGGGCGGCGCAGATCTGGTGGCAGCAGAATCAAAGCAAATGCGCGCAGTTTTCGAATCTCACTGTCTGGTATCTGGATGATGAACAACTGACCCAGCTTAGCGCCTTTGCGAGCCGTACCATGACGCTACAGGCGACAATTCAGGACGGGGCGATCTGGCTGTCTGATTCTCAGAATAATCTGGAAATTCATCTGACGCCGTGGCAACAACCGGTATGATCGTTATTTCGCGGACTGTCTCGATCCCCGACGATGAGCTGGAGATCACCGCCATTCGCGCCCAGGGCGCAGGGGGACAGCACGTCAATAAGACCTCAACGGCGATACATTTGCGTTTTGACATTCGGGCCTCCAGCCTGCCAGAGTATTATAAGGACCGTCTGCTGGCTGCCAGCCATCATCTGATTACCGCTGATGGCGTGATGATTATTAAGGCGCAGGAGTACCGCAACCAGGAACTTAACCGGGAAGCGGCGATTGCCAGACTGGTAGCGGTTATAAAAGAGCTCACCGCAGTACAAAAAAGCCGACGCGCAACCCGACCGACGCGGGCATCGAAAGAGCGAAGATTAAACTCGAAGGCGCAGAAATCCTCAGTAAAAGCCCTTCGCGGTAAAGTCCGTCGTGATGACTGACGGGCAGGAATAAAATGTGATAGGGAGTCAGGGTGAAAAAAACACTACTTTCAGCGATGGCGGCATTTACGCTCTTCGCATTGATTGGCTGTAACAACCGTTCAGAGGTTGATGTTATCCAGCCGACTCAGGTTGCAGAATTAAAACCGATGCAGCAAAGCTGGCGGGGCATTCTGCCTTGTGCCGACTGCGAGGGTATTGAGACCTCACTGTTTCTGGAGAAAGATGGCACATGGGTAATGAACGAACGCTATCAGGGCGTGCGTGAAGAGCCGTCTTCTTTTGCTTCCTACGGCACCTGGGCGCGCACGGCCGATAAACTGGTGCTGACCGACAGTCAGGGTGAGAAGTCTTATTATCGCGCGAAAGGCGAAGCGCTGGAGATGCTGGATCGGGAAGGCAATCCGGTTGAATCACAGTTTAACTATACGCTTGAACCGGTGAAATCCAGTTTGCCGGTAACGCCAATGGCGATGCGTGGCATGTATTTCTATATGGCGGATGCCGCGACCTTTACCGACTGCGCAACCGGAAAGCAGGTTTCTGTTGCCAGTAACGCAGAACTGGAACGCGGTTATCTTGCGGCGCGTGGCACCAGTGAGAAACCGGTGCTGTTGTCCGTCGAAGGGCACTTCACGCTGGAGGCGAATCCGGATACCCATGAGCCGGTGAAAACGCTGATGGCCGATAAAGAGATTAAATTTATTCCGGGTAAGAGCTGCACCGACTGAGTGATGGACTCAATGATAGCTGTCCGGGTGACTGGACAGTTATCGTCTTACCCGCAGTTTTGCTATTGTGTATCGCGCTTAACGCGTCAGTCCTACAAAACGTCCCGTCTTGATATAAATCCCTAACTTCAAATGACCGACATAGCGTAGCTGCGTTTCTGGCTTAAATGCGGCAACGTCGCCTTCCCGCATGTGCATCAGGTCAGCAGGGCTGATCCAGCCCGATTGCGCCAGGGTTAGCGGATGTCCCGCTTTGGTAAACGCATCAGTGACGAATTCGGAGCAAAACCACGCCGTTTTTTCTCCCTCGCGGGCATCGCTCAACTGCGCTTTCGCCAGCCCGCTGACGCACTGTTGCCGGAAATCCGCAGAGAAGGGGTTTAGCGAACACATCTGGCGAGTCACCATAAACGGAATGAATTCTACGATACCGCGATAGTTATAGCCGCTGTCTTTGATTTTATAGGCGAAGGTTTTGATCTCAGCGGCCTGTTGCGGAGTCAGCTCCGGGACTCTCAGGGCAAAAAGTTTATCACTGTGTTTCATCGCCTGTTTGAGTGACACGATTTGTACCCCAGCACCGGTGGCTTCTGCGACTTCATTATCGCCCAGATAGACGGCAACATGGCTTACGGAAGCATTGCTGAACGCGCGGATGCCTAATGAGGTCACCCCGAGGCTGGAGGAGAACAACAGATCGCCTGGCTTAAGGTCGGTATCGGTAATTTCGACGAGTGCTTTATTCGTGAATGAGCTCTGGCGCTGGAATGTAACCGCCCATTTTTTGGTAATGACTCCAACTTACTGATAGTGTTTTATGTTCAGATAATGCCCGATGACCTTGTCATGCAGCTCCACCGATTTTGAGAACGACAGCGACTTCCGTCCCAGCCGTGCCAGGTGCTGCCTCAGATTCAGGTTATGCCGCTCAATTCGCTGCGTATATCGCTTGCTGATTACGTGCAGCTTTCCCTTCAGGCGGGATTCATACAGCGGCCAGCCATCCGTCATCCATATCACCACGTCAAAGGGTGACAGCAGGCTCATAAGACGCCCCAGCGTCGCCATAGTGCGTTCACCGAATACGTGCGCCACAACCGTCCTCCGTATCCTGTCATACGCGTAAAACAGCCAGCGCTGACGTGATTTAGCACCGACGTAGCCCCACTGTTCGTCCATTTCAGCGCAGACAATCACATCACTGCCCGGCTGTATGCGCGAGGTTACCGACTGCGGCCTGAGTTTTTTAAGTGACGTAAAATCGTGTTGAGGCCAACGCCCATAATGCGGGCGGTTGCCCGGCATCCAACGCCATTCATGGCCATATCAATGATTTTCTGGTGCGTACCGGGTTGAGAAGCGGTGTAAGTGAACTGCAGTTGCCATGTTTTACGGCAGTGAGAGCAGAGATAGCGCTGATGTCCGGCAGTGCTTTTGCCGTTACGCACCACCCCGTCAGTAGCTGAACAGGAGGGACAGCTGATAGAAACAGAAGCCACTGGAGCACCTCAAAAACACCATCATACACTAAATCAGTAAGTTGGCAGCATCACCCATTTTTTGGATTGTGCATCAATGGCGGCGGCGGATTTATTCGGTGGGCTGACGTCAACGGTGCAGGCCGAAAGCAAAAGAAGGCAAGGGAGGAACAGGCGGTAATACGCCGTGAGTTTAGCCATTTTATACAATCCATGTAAAAAAGAGGCCCTGAAAATCAGAGCCTCTTATGACATCAGCCTTTAATCTGTTTAACCAGATAGTTGACGATGTCGCCGGTTTTTATCAACTGTTTCTCGCCATTGCGACGGTATTTGTATTCAATATCGTCGTTGTCGAGGTTACGGTCGCCCAGCACGATAGTGTGCGGAATACCGATCAGCTCCATATCGGCGAACATCACGCCTGGGCGCTCTTTACGGTCGTCCATCAGCACTTCGATGCCCTGCGCACGCAGTTCGGCATACAGTTTTTCCGCCAGTTCCTGCACACGATAGGACTTGTGCATGTTCATCGGCAGAATCGCCACCTGGAACGGCGCGATAGCGTCAGGCCATACGATCCCGCGCTCGTCGTAGTTCTGCTCAATAGCCGCTGCTACCACGCGTGTGACCCCGATACCGTAACAACCCATGGTCAGGATCTGGTTGCGGCCATCTTCACCCTGGACGGCGGCTTTCATTGCTTCCGAGTACTTGGTGCCCAACTGGAAGATATGACCGACTTCGATACCGCGTTTGATCAGCAACGTGCCTTTTCCATCCGGGCTTGGATCGCCGGCGACGACGTTACGGATATCAGCGACTTCCGGGGTTGCGACATCGCGATCCCAGTTAATGCCGAAGTAATGCTTACCATCCACGTTAGCGCCTGCCGCGAAATCACTCATTGCGGCAACGGTACGGTCAATAATCACCGGCACTGGCATGTTTACCGGGCCCAAAGAACCCGGACCGGCATTCACCAGCGCGCGGATCTCTTCTTCGGTTGCAAACGTTAGCGGGCTGGCAACCTGCGGCAGTTTTTCCGCTTTGACTTCGTTCAATTCGTGATCGCCGCGAACCAGCAGTGCGACCAGCGGAGACTTGCTGTCTTCCACGGCTTTCACCAGCAGGGTTTTCACGGTTTTCTCGATTGGCAGACTAAACTGTTCAACCAGCTCGGCGATGGTTTTTGCGTTCGGCGTATCAACCAGCGTCATTTCTTGCGTTGCAGCGGCGCGCGGCGCTTTCGGCGCAACGGCTTCCGCAAATTCAATGTTGGCCGCGTAGTCAGAGGAATCAGAGAAGATCACATCGTCTTCGCCGCTCTGTGCCAGTACCTGGAATTCGTGTGAGGCGCTACCGCCGATAGAACCGGTGTCAGCCTGTACCGCGCGGAAATCCAGCCCCATGCGGCTGAAGATCTTGCTATAAGCCGCGTACATCGCGTCGTAGGTTTCCTGCAGAGATTCCTGAGAAGTATGGAAAGAGTACGCATCTTTCATCAGGAATTCACGGGAGCGCATCACGCCGAAACGCGGACGCACTTCGTCACGGAATTTAGTCTGAATCTGGTAGAAGTTCAGCGGCAGCTGTTTGTAAGAGCTGAGCTCGTTACGAATCAGATCGGTGATCACTTCTTCATGCGTTGGGCCAAGTACGAACGGACGATCGCCACGGTCAGCAATACGCAGCAGTTCCGGACCGTACTGTTCCCAACGACCACTCTCTTGCCACAGTTCAGAAGGCTGAACCACCGGCATTAACACCTCGATCGCACCGGCGTTGTTCATCTCTTCACGCACGATGTTCTCAACTTTTTTCAGGACGCGCACGCCGGTCGGCAGCCAGGTGTATAACCCGGAGGCCAGCTTGCGGATCATCCCGGCGCGTAGCATCAGCTGGTGGCTGATCACCTCGGCGTCGGCAGGTGTCTCCTTCAGAGTGGAGAGCAGATATTGGCTAGTACGCATGTTGTTACGGTTCCAGTTGAACGATCGAACAGGCTCAATGTGAGCCTGACACAAAAAAAAGTAACTCAGTTTACCAGCGAGAAAGGGATGTCAAAAGAGAAGGGCGTGAAATTAGCGGGGTTCAAGCGCAAAGACTTCAAAACCCGTCTCGGTTACGCGCCAGCGCACGTTGAAATCATGCAGCCAGACAGCATAATTTTTACCGGTCTCTTCCCCTTTTCGATAGGCAGGACGCGGATCCTGCGCCAACACATCACGAATAAACGTCTTCAGCAGGGGATAACGTTTTTCCAGCGCGGGAAACTGTTGCTCAATCTCGTCGGTAAAACTCACCGACATTTCGGCTTGCGGTGCCTGTTGCGCATAGCTGGCGGTCGCATTCGGTAGCGATTCCGCGAACGGCAGGTAAGGCTTGATATCGATGACCGGCGTACCGTCAACCAGATCCAGACTGCCCAGTTGCAGAATGACCTGATCTTTCTGACAGACAACGCCTTTCAGTTCAACCAGCGACATGCCGACGGGATTGGGGCGAAATGTTGAGCGCGTAGCAAATACGCCCATCCGCGCATTGCCGCCAAGACGAGGCGGGCGCACGGTGGGGTGCCATCCCCCTTCCATCGTCTGATGGAAAACAAAGATCACCCATAAGTGGCTGAATGCTTCAAGACCGCGTACCGCATCGGCCTGATTGTAAGGAGACAGCAGGTGCAGTTCGCCGTTGACGCTTTTTACCAGCCCTGGCTGGCGGGGAACGGCGAACTTCTCTTTGTAAGGCGAGCGAATGACACCGATTTGCTCAAACTGAAAATGACTCATTTAGCCGAGATGTTGAGCGCAGAACCAATGCAGACAGCCTGACGATAACAACCCGGCGTCCCGCTGGTGACTTCACAGCTATGCAGTAACACGGCATTGGCTTTCATTTTTGACGCATTAATCTGCATGCGTTTACGTGCTGTCGGGATGTTCGGCGGAGAGTCCTGGTTAGAGGCCTGACAGGATTCACCGGTCACTTCACCGAGATCGCGGAACGGCTTGCCGACCAGATCTTCAGCATTGGTGTAAATTCTGACGGGAACAGCGCGCGGCGCTTTCGGTTTTTCCGGCTCCGCTTTTGGCGGGGTTGCGGTGCTTTGAACGGGTTCAACAGGGGATCTGCTTAGCATGGAACAGCCGCTCAGCATGAGTGCCAATAAACAGATCGGTAAAGCACGCATAATATTTCCTCAATGAATGATCTAACTGTCACATATTGAATCAGGAGCTTGCATAAATGACAAGACGGGCAAACGCCCGTCCTGAATGATATTACAGATTGTGAAAAGCGCCTAAAAATTACCAGCCCTTAACAGCACCACCGTTGAAGACTTTATTGGCGGCTTCGTAAACTTCGTCAGACTGATAGGCCTGAACGAATTTCTTCACGTTCTCCGCGTCTTTGTTATCTTCACGGGTCACGATCAGGTTGACGTACGGGGAATCTTTATCTTCAACGAAGATACCGTCTTTCGCCGGCGTCAGGTTGATCTGGCTGGCATAAGTGGTGTTGATTACCGCCAGAGCAATTTGCGCATCGTCAAGAGAACGCGGCAACTGAGGGGCTTCCAGTTCAACAATTTTCAGATTTTTCGGGTTCCCGACGATATCCAGTGAGGTCGGCAGCAGACCCACGCCATCTTTAAGTTTGATCAGACCGACTTTTTGCAGCAGCAGCAGAGAACGGCCCAGGTTGGTTGGATCGTTCGGAACCGCTACCTGCGCGCCATCCTGAAGCTCATCCAGAGATTTGATTTTTTTAGAGTAGCCCGCAATCGGATAAACGAAGGTATTGCCTGCGGCAACCAGCTTGTATCCGCGATCTTTGATCTGCTGATCCAGATACGGTTTGTGCTGGAAGGCGTTGGCATCGATATCGCCTTTGCTCAGCGCTTCGTTCGGCAGAACGTAGTCATTGAAGGTCACCAGTTCGACGTCCAGACCGTATTTTTCTTTCGCAACTTTTTGTGCGACTTCAGCTACCTGCTGTTCCGCACCGACAATCACGCCGACTTTGATGTGGTTTGGATCTTTTTCATCCTGACCGCAACCCACGAGTGCCAGAGAACCAATCAGGGCGCCGACTGCCGCAATGGTTTTGAATTTGAACGCCATGCTTATTTCCTTAATGTGATAATTGTGTTTTGTAGAACGTTACTTGTGCGTCACAGTCCGGACGATGCGATCGCCCGCGAACTGAATTAAATAAACCAGAACAACGAGTAATACCAGTACCGTATTCATAACAGTAGCATTGTATCCAATATAGCCGTACTGATAGCCGATCTGTCCAAGGCCGCCGGCACCCACGGCACCGCCCATGGCGGAATAACCAACCAGGGTAATCAGCGTAATTGTCGCAGCGTTTACCAGCCCTGGCAGGGCTTCTGGCAGCAGCACCTTACGTACAATTTGCAGCGGTGTTGCGCCCATTGCGCGGGACGCTTCAATCAGGCCGGTCGGGATTTCCAGCAGGGCGTTTTCCACCATACGGGCGATAAACGGTGCCGCGCCGACGGTGAGCGGGACAATGGCAGCCTGCAAACCGATTGATGTCCCGACAATCACACGAGTGAACGGAATCATCCATACCAGCAGAATAATGAACGGAATCGAACGGAAGATGTTCACAACCGCAGACAGTGTGCGGTAGAGCTTCGCGTTCTCAATGATTTGCCCGGGACGCGTGACGTACAGCAGCACGCCAACGGGAAGACCAATCACAAAACCAAAGAACCCGGATACGAAGGTCATCGCCAGCGTTTCCCAGACGCCACGAACCAGCAGCCACATCATCGGCTCAGACATAACCCAGTACCTCTACTTTTACATGGTGTTCCTGCAGCCAGGCAATCGCGGCTTGCGTTTCTTCTTGTGTGCCGTGCATTTCAGTCAGCATGATGCCGAACTTCACACCGCCGGCGTAATCCATCTGCGCGCTAATAATGTTGTTATTCACGTTAAAGCGGCGCGCCGTTTCGGAAAGCAGCGGCGCATCCACCGACTGACCGGTGAATTCCATGCGCAACATCGGGACGCTGTCGGTCGTCGACTCCGCTTTGAGGCGTGCCAGATAATCTTCCGGAATATCCAGATGCAGTGTGGACTGAATAAATTTCTGCGCCAGGGGCGTTTTCGGGTGGGAAAACACTTCGCTGACGGTATCTTGCTCAATCAGCTCACCGTTGCTGATGACGGCTACGCAGTCGCAGATGCGTTTCACCACGTCCATTTCGTGCGTGATCAGTAGAATGGTCAGGCCAAGGCGACGGTTAATGTCTTTCAGCAGTTCAAGAATGGAGCGAGTAGTGGCTGGGTCCAGCGCACTGGTCGCTTCATCACACAGCAACACTTTTGGCTGACTTGCCAGTGCACGGGCGATAGCGACACGCTGTTTCTGACCACCAGACAGATTCGCAGGGTAGCTGTCGTGCTTATCACCCAGGCCAACGAGATCGAGCAGTTCCGTCACGCGGCGCTTAATTTCTTCCTTTGGGGTGTTATCGAGTTCCAGCGGCAGCGCGACGTTACCAAAAACGGTTCGGGAGGCCAGCAGGTTGAAGTGCTGGAAAATCATGCCAATCTGACGACGCGCCTTAGTCAGTTCAGATTCTGATAGCGTCGTCAGTTCCTGTCCGCCAACCTGAACGCTTCCTTCTGTCGGGCGCTCCAGCAGGTTTACACAGCGGATCAGCGTACTTTTACCTGCGCCTGAGGCACCGATAACGCCATAAATTTGTCCGGCAGGAACATGCAGGCTAACGTTATTCAACGCCTGAATGGTGCGGGTCCCCTGATGGAACACTTTGGTGATATTCGAAAGTTTAATCATTGATTATTTATTATCGTAATGAAGTTACCGTGGCATTTTCGTCTGTCTGATGCGGTCAAAAGCCGTCAACAAAATGGATGTTAAGGCATCCAGACGTCTAAATCAATCAGGGTTTCTACGATGAGCACTTTCTTGCCTGCCGAAACATGCGATACTAGCGCCACATGCCTTATTCAGGAGCTATAAAAGGTGGCAAAGTCCGTACCCGCTATTTTTCTCGACCGTGACGGCACAATTAATGTTGATCACGGCTACGTACACGAAATCGACGAGTTCGAATTTATCGACGGTGTTATTGATGCTATGCGCGAGCTTAAAACACTGGGCTATGCGCTGGTAGTTGTCACCAACCAGTCAGGGATTGCGCGCGGCAAATTTACCGAAGCGCAGTTTGAAACATTAACAGAGTGGATGGACTGGTCACTGGCCGATCGCGATGTCGACCTCGACGGTATCTATTATTGTCCACACCACCCGCAAGGCAGTGTGGAAGAGTATCGCCAGGTTTGTGATTGTCGTAAGCCGCATCCCGGTATGCTTATCTCGGCCCGCGATTTCCTGCACATTGATATGGCCGCGTCTTATATGGTGGGCGACAAATTAGAAGATATGCAGGCTGCGGCTGCGGCAGGAGTCGGGACAAAAGTGTTAGTGCGAACCGGCAAGCCCATTACTGCGGAAGCAGAAAATGCGGCAGATTGGGTATTAAATAGTCTTGCTGATCTGCCATCGGCGATAAAAAAGCAGCAAAAATAAGCATTGTGGTTAAAAGGTGAGCGGTTGAAATAAAACTGCATTTTTCCGCTTGTCTTCCTGAGTCGACCCCCTATAATGCGCCTCCATCGACACGGCGGATGTGAATCACTTCACACAAACAGCCGGTTCGGTTGAAGAGAAAAATCCTGAAAATCAGGGTTGACTCTGAAAGAGGAAAGCGTAATATACGCCACCTCGCGACAGAGCGCTAAAGCGCGTCGCAACTGCTCTTTAACAATTTATCAGACAATCTGTGTGGGCACTCAGAGTGACATGGATTCTTAACGTCGCAAGACGAAAAATGAATACCAAGTCTCAAAGAGTGAACACGTAATTCATTACGACGTTTAATTCTAAGAGCATCAAACTTAAATTGAAGAGTTTGATCATGGCTCAGATTGAACGCTGGCGGCAGGCCTAACACATGCAAGTCGAACGGTAACAGGAAGCAGCTTGCTGCTTTGCTGACGAGTGGCGGACGGGTGAGTAATGTCTGGGAAACTGCCCGATGGAGGGGGATAACTACTGGAAACGGTAGCTAATACCGCATAATGTCGCAAGACCAAAGAGGGGGACCTTCGGGCCTCTTGCCATCGGATGTGCCCAGATGGGATTAGCTTGTTGGTGAGGTAACGGCTCACCAAGGCGACGATCCCTAGCTGGTCTGAGAGGATGACCAGCCACACTGGAACTGAGACACGGTCCAGACTCCTACGGGAGGCAGCAGTGGGGAATATTGCACAATGGGCGCAAGCCTGATGCAGCCATGCCGCGTGTATGAAGAAGGCCTTCGGGTTGTAAAGTACTTTCAGCGGGGAGGAAGGGGTTAAGGTTAATAACCTTAGCCATTGACGTTACCCGCAGAAGAAGCACCGGCTAACTCCGTGCCAGCAGCCGCGGTAATACGGAGGGTGCAAGCGTTAATCGGAATTACTGGGCGTAAAGCGCACGCAGGCGGTCTGTCAAGTCGGATGTGAAATCCCCGGGCTCAACCTGGGAACTGCATTCGAAACTGGCAGGCTTGAGTCTCGTAGAGGGGGGTAGAATTCCAGGTGTAGCGGTGAAATGCGTAGAGATCTGGAGGAATACCGGTGGCGAAGGCGGCCCCCTGGACGAAGACTGACGCTCAGGTGCGAAAGCGTGGGGAGCAAACAGGATTAGATACCCTGGTAGTCCACGCCGTAAACGATGTCTATTTGGAGGTTGTGCCCTTGAGGCGTGGCTTCCGGAGCTAACGCGTTAAATAGACCGCCTGGGGAGTACGGCCGCAAGGTTAAAACTCAAATGAATTGACGGGGGCCCGCACAAGCGGTGGAGCATGTGGTTTAATTCGATGCAACGCGAAGAACCTTACCTGGTCTTGACATCCACAGAACTTGGCAGAGATGCCTTGGTGCCTTCGGGAACTGTGAGACAGGTGCTGCATGGCTGTCGTCAGCTCGTGTTGTGAAATGTTGGGTTAAGTCCCGCAACGAGCGCAACCCTTATCCTTTGTTGCCAGCGGTCCGGCCGGGAACTCAAAGGAGACTGCCAGTGATAAACTGGAGGAAGGTGGGGATGACGTCAAGTCATCATGGCCCTTACGACCAGGGCTACACACGTGCTACAATGGCATATACAAAGAGAAGCGACCTCGCGAGAGCAAGCGGACCTCATAAAGTATGTCGTAGTCCGGATTGGAGTCTGCAACTCGACTCCATGAAGTCGGAATCGCTAGTAATCGTGGATCAGAATGCCACGGTGAATACGTTCCCGGGCCTTGTACACACCGCCCGTCACACCATGGGAGTGGGTTGCAAAAGAAGTAGGTAGCTTAACCTTCGGGAGGGCGCTTACCACTTTGTGATTCATGACTGGGGTGAAGTCGTAACAAGGTAACCGTAGGGGAACCTGCGGTTGGATCACCTCCTTACCTTAAAGAACCTGCCTTTGTAGTGCCCACATAGATTGTCTGATGAAAAGTAAAAAGCAAGGCGTCTTGCCGAAGCAGACTTCAGTGTCCCCTTCGTCTAGAGGCCCAGGACACCGCCCTTTCACGGCGGTAACAGGGGTTCGAATCCCCTAGGGGACGCCACTTGCTGGTTTGTGTGAGTGAAAGTCGCCGGCCTTTGTATCTCAAAACTGACTCAGCGAGTCATGTTTGAGATATTTGCTCTTTAAAAATCTGGATCAAGCTGAAAATTGAAACGACACACTGTTAATGGTGTGTTCGAGTCTCTCAAATTTTCGCAATCAGAAGTGAAACATCTTCGGGTTGTGAGGTTAAGCGACTAAGCGTACACGGTGGATGCCCTGGCAGTCAGAGGCGATGAAGGACGTGCTAATCTGCGAAAAGCGTCGGTAAGGTGATATGAACCGTTATAACCGGCGATGTCCGAATGGGGAAACCCAGTGCAATTCGTTGCACTATCGTTAACTGAATCCATAGGTTAACGAGGCGAACCGGGGGAACTGAAACATCTAAGTACCCCGAGGAAAAGAAATCAACCGAGATTCCCCCAGTAGCGGCGAGCGAACGGGGAGCAGCCCAGAGCCTGAATCAGCATGTGTGGTAGTGGAACGGTCTGGAAAGGCCGGCGATACAGGGTGACAGCCCCGTACACAAAATTGCATGTGCTGTGAGCTCGATGAGTAGGGCGGGACACGTGGTATCCTGTCTGAATATGGGGGGACCATCCTCCAAGGCTAAATACTCCTGACTGACCGATAGTGAACCAGTACCGTGAGGGAAAGGCGAAAAGAACCCCGGCGAGGGGAGTGAAAAAGAACCTGAAACCGTGTACGTACAAGCAGTGGGAGCCTCTTTAATGGGGTGACTGCGTACCTTTTGTATAATGGGTCAGCGACTTATATTCTGTAGCAAGGTTAACCGAATAGGGGAGCCGAAGGGAAACCGAGTCTTAACTGGGCGTTAAGTTGCAGGGTATAGACCCGAAACCCGGTGATCTAGCCATGGGCAGGTTGAAGGTTGGGTAACACTAACTGGAGGACCGAACCGACTAATGTTGAAAAATTAGCGGATGACTTGTGGCTGGGGGTGAAAGGCCAATCAAACCGGGAGATAGCTGGTTCTCCCCGAAAGCTATTTAGGTAGCGCCTCGTGAATTCATCTCCGGGGGTAGAGCACTGTTTCGGCTAGGGGGCCATCCCGGCTTACCAACCCGATGCAAACTGCGAATACCGGAGAATGTTATCACGGGAGACACACGGCGGGTGCTAACGTCCGTCGTGAAGAGGGAAACAACCCAGACCGCCAGCTAAGGTCCCAAAGTCATGGTTAAGTGGGAAACGATGTGGGAAGGCTCAGACAGCCAGGATGTTGGCTTAGAAGCAGCCATCATTTAAAGAAAGCGTAATAGCTCACTGGTCGAGTCGGCCTGCGCGGAAGATGTAACGGGGCTAAACCATGCACCGAAGCTGCGGCAGCGACACTAAGTGTTGTTGGGTAGGGGAGCGTTCTGTAAGCCTGTGAAGGTGTGCTGTGAGGCATGCTGGAGGTATCAGAAGTGCGAATGCTGACATAAGTAACGATAAAGCGGGTGAAAAGCCCGCTCGCCGGAAGACCAAGGGTTCCTGTCCAACGTTAATCGGGGCAGGGTGAGTCGACCCCTAAGGCGAGGCCGAAAGGCGTAGTCGATGGGAAACAGGTTAATATTCCTGTACCAGGTGTTACTGCGAAGGGGGGACGGAGAAGGCTATGTTGGCCGGGCGACGGTTGTCCCGGTTTAAGCGTGTAGGTGTGTGTTCCAGGTAAATCCGGTTCACTCTAACACTGAGGCGTGATGACGAGGCACTACGGTGCTGAAGCAACAAATGCCCTGCTTCCAGGAAAAGCCTCTAAGCATCAGGTAACATCAGATCGTACCCCAAACCGACACAGGTGGTCAGGTAGAGAATACCAAGGCGCTTGAGAGAACTCGGGTGAAGGAACTAGGCAAAATGGTGCCGTAACTTCGGGAGAAGGCACGCTGATACGTAGGTGAAGCGATTTACTCGTGGAGCTGAAATCAGTCGAAGATACCAGCTGGCTGCAACTGTTTATTAAAAACACAGCACTGTGCAAACACGAAAGTGGACGTATACGGTGTGACGCCTGCCCGGTGCCGGAAGGTTAATTGATGGGGTTATCCGTAAGGAGAAGCTCTTGATCGAAGCCCCGGTAAACGGCGGCCGTAACTATAACGGTCCTAAGGTAGCGAAATTCCTTGTCGGGTAAGTTCCGACCTGCACGAATGGCGTAATGATGGCCAGGCTGTCTCCACCCGAGACTCAGTGAAATTGAACTCGCTGTGAAGATGCAGTGTACCCGCGGCAAGACGGAAAGACCCCGTGAACCTTTACTATAGCTTGACACTGAACACTGGTCCTTGATGTGTAGGATAGGTGGGAGGCTTTGAAGCGCGGACGCCAGTTCGTGTGGAGCCGCCCTTGAAATACCACCCTTTAATGGCTGGTGTTCTAACGTAGGCCCGTAATCCGGGTTGCGGACAGTGTCTGGTGGGTAGTTTGACTGGGGCGGTCTCCTCCTAAAGAGTAACGGAGGAGCACGAAGGTTAGCTAATCCTGGTCGGACATCAGGAGGTTAGTGCAAAGGCATAAGCTAGCTTGACTGCGAGCGTGACGGCGCGAGCAGGTGCGAAAGCAGGTCTTAGTGATCCGGTGGTTCTGAATGGAAGGGCCATCGCTCAACGGATAAAAGGTACTCCGGGGATAACAGGCTGATACCGCCCAAGAGTTCATATCGACGGCGGTGTTTGGCACCTCGATGTCGGCTCATCACATCCTGGGGCTGAAGTAGGTCCCAAGGGTATGGCTGTTCGCCATTTAAAGTGGTACGCGAGCTGGGTTTAGAACGTCGTGAGACAGTTCGGTCCCTATCTGCCGTGGGCGCTGGAGAATTGAGGGGGGCTGCTCCTAGTACGAGAGGACCGGAGTGGACGCATCACTGGTGTTCGGGTTGTCATGCCAATGGCACTGCCCGGTAGCTAAATGCGGAAGAGATAAGTGCTGAAAGCATCTAAGCACGAAACTTGCCCCGAGATGAGTTCTCCCTGACCCTTTAAGGGTCCTGAAGGAACGTTGAAGACGACGACGTTGATAGGCCGGGTGTGTAAGCGCAGCGATGCGTTGAGCTAACCGGTACTAATGAACCGTGAGGCTTAACCTTACAACGCCGAAGCTGTTTTGGCGGAATTGAGAGAATTTTCAGCTTAGATTCAGATTATGTCACTGCGTGAAAACGGGGTGATAAAACAGAATTTGCCTGGCGGCTGTAGCGCGGTGGTCCCACCTGACCCCATGCCGAACTCAGAAGTGAAACGCCGTAGCGCCGATGGTAGTGTGGGGTCTCCCCATGCGAGAGTAGGGAACTGCCAGGCATCAAATTAAGCAGTAAACTGATGTAAAAATCAGTGGTTGTAGAAAAATTCGGTGGAGCGGTAGTTCAGTTGGTTAGAATACCTGCCTGTCACGCAGGGGGTCGCGGGTTCGAGTCCCGTCCGTTCCGCCACTTATTAAGAGCCCTGAGTTAACACTCAGGGCTTTTTCTTTGCCTTAAATCTAATTGTTGCTAAAAACGCAAAAATCCTCTGCATTTTTCGCTCTTTTTCAACAAAACGCAAAACGTCATAATCCTCTCAGTTAACGAACATGATGAATCAAAGAGGAATTATTATGACTATCCCGGCATTCGGTTTAGGTACCTTCCGTCTTAAGGACGATGTTGTTATTGCATCCGTAAAAACGGCTCTGGAGCTCGGTTACCGTGCTGTCGATACTGCACAAATCTATGATAATGAAGCCGCAGTTGGCCAGGCAATTGCAGAGAGCGGCGTTCCGCGCAATGAGTTGTACATTACGACCAAGATCTGGATTGAGAATCTGAGCAAAGACAAGCTGATCCCTAGCCTGAAAGAGAGCCTGAAAAAACTGCGTACTGATTATGTTGATCTGACGCTGATCCACTGGCCATCACCAAATGATGCTGTATCGGTTGAGGAATTCATGCAGGCGCTGCTGGAAGCGAAAAAGCAGGGACTGACGCGTGAAATCGGTATCTCTAACTTCACTATCCCGCTGATGGAAAAAGCCATTGCAGCGGTTGGTGCTGAAAATATTGCGACTAACCAAATTGAACTGTCTCCTTACCTGCAAAATGGCAAAGTAATTGACTGGGCGAAAGCACACGGTATCCACATCACGTCTTACATGACGCTGGCATATGGTAAGGCACTGAAAGATGAAGTGATTACCCGCATCGCGGCGAAACACAACGCCACTGCAGCTCAGGTGATCCTGGCATGGGCGATGGATGAAGGTTACTCGGTCATTCCTTCTTCCACTAAGCGAGAAAACCTGGCAAGCAACCTGTTGGCGCTGGATCTAACGTTAGATGCCGAAGATAAAAAAGCGATCGCTGCTCTGGATTGCAACAATCGCCTGGTAAGCCCGGAAGGACTGGCTCCGCAGTGGGATTAATGCGTTAACCCCTGAATGCCTTTAACCCTCTTTAACAGCTCCTCCGGGAGCTGTTCTTATATATTCACTCAGAAAATCGATAAATGCCCGAATACGCGTACTCACGGCACGATCGCTGTAATAGACGGCGCTGAACGGCATCTCTACCGGCAGGCGTTTATCGGCCATCAGCTCCACCAGTTCACCTCGCGCAATTTCCCGATCAATCATGTAGTCCGACAGGCAGGCAATGCCGTTTCCGCTGAGGCAGAGCTGTTTAAGCGTTTCGCCGCTGTTTGACGAAATTCCACAGACAATCTCGTGAAGTTGCCCATCGCTACAAGCGATAGGCCAGGTGTTGAGGGATACGGGTTCGGTGAAACCCAGGCACAGGTGTGCTTTTAGCTCTTCCACTGTTTCCGGCTTCCCGTATCGTTCAAGATAGTCCGGCGAGGCAATAATCTTCCGATAGCTGTTAAAGAGCGGTCGGGCGCGGAGACTGGAATCCGTCAATGTGCCTGCACGGATTGCAATATCCACTTTTCTCTCGATCAAATTGATAAAGGTTTCAGAGGAAACAAGAGAAAGCGTAATTTCCGGGTAACGTTCGCGGAAAGGCTTTATCAACGGCATCAGAAAATGCAGCATCACCGGCGTGGCGGCATCGATACGGAGCACCCCGCGTGGAGTGCTGCGTGTCTCCATGATTTCCGTTTCTGCCGCCGCCATCTCCTGCAACAAAGACTGGACGCGGCGAAAATAGCGTTCACCTTCTTCTGTCAGGCTGAGCTGCCGGGTTGTGCGGTTGAGTAAACTCACGCCAAGCTTCATTTCCAGCTTTTTAACTGCCCGGCTAACCGCTGAGTTTGCCTGACCTAACTGTTCTGCCGCCCGGCTGAAACTTCCGCTTTCTACCACTGAAACAAAAATGGCGAGTTCTTCTGAAGTTGCTTTCATTTTTGCACCCGAAGCAAAATTGTATTGAGATTTTGGATGTTTTTGTTATTAAACCATCCCGGCATACTGCGTGTCATCCGAATACTGATGATATGGAGCGATTTATGCCTCTCGCGTTATTTGCGCTGACAATAAGTGCCTTTGCTATTGGCACAACCGAATTTGTGATTGTAGGCCTGGTGCCGACAATTGCCGAACAGCTGGCCATTTCTCTGCCTTCAGCGGGGATGTTGGTTTCCATCTATGCCCTCGGCGTGGCGATTGGCGCGCCAGTACTGACGGCATTGACTGGACGTCTGCCGCGTAAGCCGTTGCTGGTTGCGCTGATGGTCCTGTTCACGGCGGGCAACCTGCTGGCATGGCAGGCTCCTGGCTATATGACGCTGATTGCGGCCCGTTTACTGACCGGTCTGGCTCATGGCGTGTTCTTCTCGATTGGCTCCACCATTGCCACCAGTCTGGTAGCAAAAGAAAAAGCGGCTTCTGCCATTGCAATCATGTTTGGTGGTCTGACGGTTGCTCTGGTGACCGGGGTTCCTCTGGGGACGTTCATCGGCCAGCATTTTGGCTGGCGCGAAACCTTTCTGGCCGTTTCTGTGTTGGGCGTGATTGCGCTGATCAGCAGTCAGTGGCTCATTCCGGCGAACATTCCTGGACGCGCCGCGGCGACGCTGCGTGACCAGTTGAGTGTCTTAACGCATCCACGCTTGTTGATCATCTATGCGATCACGGCATTGGGCTACGGCGGCGTCTTTACCGCATTTACCTTTCTGGCGCCGATGATGCAGGATCTGGCGGGTTTCTCGCCTGCCGCAGTGAGTTGGATCTTATTAGGCTATGGCGTATCCGTCGCGGTAGGTAACATCTGGGGCGGAAAACTGGCGGATAAACATGGGGCGGTGCCTGCGCTGAAGTTTATTTTCGCCGCACTGTTTGTACTGTTGCTCGTCTTTCAGTTTACCGCCACAATGCAGTACGCCGCGCTGGCAACGGTACTGGTGATGGTGATCTTTGCTTTCGGCAATGTACCGGGTTTGCAGGTCTATGTGGTGCAAAAAGCCGAACAATTTACGCCGAATGCGGTAGATGTGGCATCCGGCCTCAACATCGCGGCTTTTAACATCGGGATTGCGATCGGTTCTGTTGTCGGCGCACAGACGGTGGAGCACTTCGGCCTGACGCAAACACCGTGGATTGGGGCATTGATTGTGTTGGGAGCCTTCCTGTTGATGGGGATTAGTGGTCGACTGGATAAACCCGCACGCGTAGCCGTGCTGGGTTAAGTACTTGATGTAAGTGTGTGCTTACAAAACAATCTGCAATTGGTCGTTGAAAGTGTGAGCTAAAATCCCTATAACAGAAGAACCAGTCCGGCACCGGGCTGGTTGACGTTACAGAGGTTTGAAAGTCAAAAGTGCGAAAAAACACCTATGCCATGCGCTATGTTGCCGGACAACCCGCTGAGCGGATTTTGCCGCCCGGGTCATTTTCGAGCATCGGCCAGGCATTACCCGCCGGGGCGCCGTTAAGCAGTGAAGATCGGATCCGTATCCTGGTGTGGAATATCTTTAAGCAGCAGCGAGCGGAATGGCTTTCGGTGCTGAAGAATTTTGGCAAAGATGCGCACCTGGTGTTGTTACAGGAAGCGCAAACGACGCCGGAGCTGGTGAAGTTTGCGACGGCGAATTACCTGGCGGCCGATCAGGTGCCGGCATTTGTTCTGCCACAGCATCCGTCAGGGGTGATGACGCTCTCATCCGCGCATCCCGTATACTGTTGCCCACTTCGTGAGCGAGAGCCTATCCTGCGCCTGGCAAAATCGGCGCTGGTTACCGTCTATCCGTTGCCCGATACGCGACTGTTGATGGTCGTTAATATCCATGCGGTTAACTTTAGTCTGGGGGTCGATGTGTATAGTAAGCAGTTACTTCCAATCGGTGACCAGATTGCGCATCACAGTGGCCCGGTGATTATGGCCGGAGATTTTAATGCCTGGAGCCGACGCCGCATGAATGCGCTGTATCGCTTCGCGCGCGAAATGTCGTTGCGCCAGGTTCGTTTTACTGACGATCAGCGCCGTCGTGCGTTTGGTCGCCCCCTGGATTTTGTCTTTTATCGTGGTCTGAACGTCAGTGAGGCTTCAGTACTGGTCACACGCGCATCCGATCACAATCCGCTACTCGTTGAATTCAGTCCCGGCAAACCTGTGCAGTAAGGTGTGTCAGGTCTGCCGTTGGGGCAGACCTGTAGTGGTGCTGCCCTTTATCTTGCAAACAACCAAAGGACAGCATAATGACAACACACTCCCACCACGATAACGTCGAAAAGCAGTTTGGCTCCCAGGCGAATGCCTATTTAACCAGTGCCGTGCATGCAACCGGTCGCGACTTGCAGCGTCTGGCTGAGCGCCTTTCTGCGTTCCCTCATGCCAGCGTACTGGATATGGGCTGTGGCGCCGGGCATGCAAGCTTTATCGCCGCGCAGAATGTGAAACAAGTGGTGGCTTACGATTTATCTTCGCAGATGCTTGACGTTGTGGCGCAGGCGGCAAAAGAGAAGGGATTAGCCAACATCACCACCAGGCAGGGCTATGCCGAAAGCCTGCCGTTTGAGGATGCTGTCTTTGACGTTGTTATCAGTCGTTATTCCGCGCATCACTGGCATGATGTGGGCAGAGCGCTGCGCGAAGTTAATCGGGTATTAAAACCGGGCGGAGTCCTGATTATTATGGATGTCATGTCCCCAGGGCATCCGGTCCGCGATATCTGGTTACAGACGGTGGAGGCATTGCGCGACACCTCGCACGTTCGCAACTATTCCAGCGGCGAATGGCTGGCGCTGATGAATGATGCAAACCTGATTGTTGATTCGTTGATAACCGACCGTTTGCCGCTGGAGTTTAGTTCATGGGTGACGAGAATGCGCACACCCGCTGAACTGGTAGATGCGATTCGTCTGTATCAGGTAAGCGCCTCTGCGGAGGTGAAAGCTTACTTCGCTTTACAGGACGAGGGATCGTTTACCAGCGATACCATCATGGCCGAAGCGCACAAAGCGGCATAAGGAAAAAAGGCACCGGGGGAAATCGGTGCCTTTTAATATTGTGAGCTATCAGGAGTCTGGCGTGTTGTTGTTTTTCACAAACAACGTCAGTTGATCGCCGGGCTTCAGATTGTCCGTATCGTTGTTCCAGCGCATGACATCTTTGATGTTAACGCCGTGACGTTTAGCAATGCTCGAAAGCGAATCGCCCTTACGTACACGATAGGTAATGCTGTCGCTGTTTTTAGCCAGTTGCTGTGCACTGTTACCGGCACCCACCGTCAGACTTTGGCCCACTTTCAGCGTTGAACCACGCAGCTTATTCCACTGCTGCAGATCCTTCGTGCTCACGCCGAGACGTGAAGCAATGCCTGAAAGCGTATCGCCAGAGCGAACGGTGTAACTACGACTGTTCAGCGGGGTGTTATCAGCCACCAGAGTGGACTGTACGGCAGCAATTTCGCCAGAGGCCAGAGATTCACGCAGTTTCTCTGCATGCTTCTTTGGTACCATTACGTATTGCGGACCGCTTGCGCCCAGCGTGGAGCCTTTCACACCAGCATTAAAGGTCTTCAGCTTGCTGACGGGAATCCCCGCCATATCGGCAACCTGCGCCATTTCAACCGGACTGCTTAAACGAACACGCGCCAGTGCACGACTTTCGTCTGTGGTTGGCAGACGTACGCCATAACGTTTGCTGTTCTTGAGAATATCACTCAGGGCCAGCATTTTTGGCACGTACAGCTTCGTTTCCTGAGGCAACGGCAACGACCAGAAGTCGGTGGATTTCCCACGCGCTTTGTTCGTTTTAATCGCCTTCATGACCCGACCTTCACCGCTATTATAAGCCGCAACGGTCAGCAGCCAGTCGCCGTCAAACATTTTGTTCAGACGTTGCATCATGTCGAGCGCTGCGGTTGTGGAAGCCACCACATCGCGACGCGCGTCATAACTGCGGGTCTGTTTTAAACCATAATTGCGCCCCGTGCTCGGAATGATCTGCCAGATGCCTGCGGCATTGGCGCCAGACGTCGCATGAGGATCAAAAGCGCTCTCCACTATGGGTAGTAGTACCAGTTCCATTGGCATGTTACGTTTCTTAACTTGCCCGGCTATCCAGTACATATACGGCTCTGCCCGTAAAGTTACATCGTGGAGATAGCTCTTATTGCGTAAATACTTCTGTTTTTGTTCGCGAATCCGGTCGTTTTCCGGAATTCCCATCTTTAGCTCGTCGCCAATGAAAGCCCACAAGTCTTGATCCGGCGCGAGGGACGTCCCATCGTCCATCCATCGAGCCTGACTCGTAAACTTTCCTGCTTCCCCTTGACCAGCTGCAGAAAGGCTCTGTGCGTGCTGTTGGACATTACCGGCGTTTTGAGACGACTGGCAACCCACGAGCAGGACAGAGGCGAGTAAGATCGCTTTTGCCTTCATGTGTGTGTCAATAGTTGCTTAAAAGACGACCGATCATAACGGCGAAGTTTTGAAAAGGCAACCTGCAATTATCAGAAGCTGTCTTTCTTTGACCTTAACCAGGCAAATCGCTCTTCAGGGTGTTGCAATATTGTTTCTTTGTTAATTTCATTAATTAAATCAATATCTTCTGTTCTCAAAAAAATATTATTTTGCCGCTCATTTTTCAGAATAACGGGGAGTGTCATTTGTTTTTTTACCCGTAACTCATTAACTTTACGATAATAATCATTTATGAACGAATCGTGCGGCAGGATGCTCAGAGCAAACTTCATATTTGCTAAAGTATATTCATGGGCGCAACAAATGAGTGTATCGTCTGGAAGTGCGGATATTTTTTTAAGTGATTGATACATCTGACTCGCTGTGCCTTCGAACAGGCGTCCACAACCACCCGAAAACAGCGTATCTCCGCAGAAAAGATAAGGATGGCTAAAGTAACAGATATGTCCTAAAGTGTGACCGGGTGTAGCAAATATACTAAATTCATGCCCCAAAATGAGGGCGGAATCGCCATCTTCGACTATATGAGTGACCCCCTTATCTTGTGTCTCTGCTGGTCCGTAAACCACTAGTTTAGGAAAGTTCTGTACCAGTTCTTTCACGCCACCCACATGGTCCTGATGATGATGAGTGAGTAGAATAGCCTCTGGCTGCCACTGGTTTTCGGCAATCGCTTTTAACACCGGCGCGGCGTCGCCCGGGTCCACGATCAGACAACGTCCTTCATCATTACTCAGAACCCAGATGTAATTGTCCTGAAACGCCGGAATACTGTTAAGATTCATAAATTACCTCTCTGTCTATGCATAACGGATGGTTGTGATGAAACCGGCAAAAAACCCTCAAACAGTCGTAGCACCCGATCGCTGGAGCGATTTGCCCTGGGGAGAGTACTATCGTGAGGCGCTGGAAAAACAGCTTAACCCGTGGTTTGCAAAAATGTATGGTTTTCACCTGCTTAAGGTGGGCAATTTAAGTGCAGAAATCAACTCGGAAGCCTGTGCGGTTTCGCATCAGGTTAACGTTTCTGCCAAAGGCTCGCCGGTTCAGGTTCAGGCCGATCCGCTTCATCTCCCTTTTGCCGATAAATCGGTCGACGTCTGTCTACTGGCGCACACGCTACCCTGGTGCGCCGATCCCCACCGCTTGTTACGTGAAGCCGATCGGGTACTCATTGATGATGGCTGGCTGGTACTGAGCGGATTCAACCCGGTGAGCCTGATGGGGCTGCGCAAGCTGGTGCCGGTGCTGCGTAAATCGTCGCCTTATAATAGTCGTATGTTTACGCTGATGCGCCAACTGGACTGGCTGTCGCTGCTGAATTTTGAAGTGCTGCACTACAGCCGTTTTCACGTCCTGCCATGGAAAAAGCAAGGAGGAAAGATGTTGAGTGCACACCTTCCTGCGCTGGGCTGTATGCAGATGATTGTGGCGCGTAAGCGAACGATTCCGCTTACGCTCAATCCGATGAAACAGAACAAGGCGAAAGCGCGCATACCGCAGGCCGTTGGCGCGACCCGGCAATATCGCAAGCCGGACGTTTAAGCTTCGGGCTGATAACCAACGTCTTCCTGAGTAGGATTCATGGCGGCGGCACGGGCAAGCTCATCGCAACGCTCGTTTTCTGGATGACCGGCATGGCCTTTTACCCACTCCCATTTGATCTGATGCTGCCCGAGAGCGGCATCAAGACGCTTCCAGAGATCGACATTTTTTACCGGTTTTTTGTCGGCGGTTTTCCAGCCGCGTTTTTTCCAGTTATGAATCCATTGGGTGATCCCCTGGCGCACATACTGACTGTCAGTGCTCAAAATGACTTCACAATGTTCTTTCAGGGCTTCCAGGGCGACGATCGCCGCCATCAGCTCCATGCGATTATTGGTCGTGAGGATATAGCCCTCATTAAAGGTTTTTTCGCGCCCGCGATAGCGTAAAATTGCCCCGTAACCGCCCGGACCTGGATTGCCCAGGCACGAACCGTCGGTGAAAATTTCTACCTGTTTAAGCATCTCTGGTAGACTTCCTGTAATTGAATCGAACCGTAAAACGACAAGTCTGACATAAATGACCGCTATGAGCACTGCAATTACACGACAGATCGTCCTCGATACCGAAACCACCGGTATGAACCAGATCGGCGCGCACTACGAAGGGCACAAGATCATTGAGATCGGTGCTGTAGAGGTGGTGAACCGCCGTCTGACGGGGAATAACTTCCATGTCTATCTGAAGCCTGATCGGCTGGTGGATCCGGAAGCGTTCGGTGTCCACGGTATTGCGGATGAGTTCCTGCTGGACAAGCCGACATTTGCCGAAGTGGCGGATGAATTTCTCGATTATATCCGCGGGGCGGAACTGGTCATTCATAACGCGTCGTTTGATATCGGCTTTATGGATTATGAGTTCAGCAAGCTCAACCGCGATATCCCGAAAACCAATACTTTCTGTAAAGTCACCGATAGCCTGGCGCTGGCGAGGAAGATGTTCCCAGGCAAGCGTAATAGCCTGGATGCATTGTGCTCGCGTTATGAGATAGACAACAGCAAGCGTACGCTGCACGGCGCATTGCTCGATGCCCAGATTCTGGCTGATGTTTATCTGATGATGACCGGCGGTCAGACGACGATGGCGTTTTCGATGGAAGGGGAAACCCAGCAGCAGGGCAATACGGGGATCCAGCGGCTTGTACGTCAGGCCAGCAGGCTACGCGTCGTTTTCGCCACCGATGAGGAAGTGGCGGCCCATGAATCGCGCCTCGACCTGGTGGAAAAAAAAGGGGGAAGTTGCCTCTGGCGGGCGTAGAAAGTCGGCAAATGGGGTAAAAACCGCCGCTCGGGTGATTTTTAGAGCAAACGATTAAAAACGTGAGAAAAAGCGTTGACGAGGTGTCTGGCAATCCGTAATATGCGCTTCGTTCCCAAGTGGAACACATCGCGGAGCGGTAGTTCAGTTGGTTAGAATACCTGCCTGTCACGCAGGGGGTCGCGGGTTCGAGTCCCGTCCGTTCCGCCACTATTCAGAAAGCCTGAGTCAGTAATGATTCAGGCTTTCGTCGTTTTTATCTCGTCAAAAAATCAGCGCAGAATAAACGGGTCGGCATCCTGCCAGGCCGGAAACGTCTCCCGATACGCTTTCAGCGCACTCAAAGAAAGTTCCGCGTCAATGCGAGTAGCCTGATGGGCTTCCGCTGTCGCAATGATTTCTCCTTGCGGGCTGATAACCCGACTGTCGCCACGATAGTGATGCCCGTTGCCGTCGGTGCCGACGCGGTTACATCCAGCCACCCAGACCTGATTTTCAATCGCGCGCGCCGCCAGCAACGTCTGCCAGTGCTGAGAACGAGGCGCCGGCCAGTTGGCGACATACAGCGCCAGATCATAATCATTCAAATTGCGTGACCATACCGGAAACCGCAGGTCATAACAGACCTGCGGGAGAATGCGCCACCCGCGCCATTCCACGATCACGCGGCGGTTGCCTGGCTGGTAATGATGATGTTCGTCAGCCATTCGAAACAGGTGGCGTTTATCATAAAAGTGCACGTTACCTTCTGGCTCGACCAGTAAAAAACGGTTCACCGCGCCACGTTCTGTCTGAAGCGCGGCGCTACCGGCAATCAGAGCGTTCGTTCGCTGCGCCTGTTTTTGCATCCATGAAATCACCTCCTCCTGAGTGGGCGCTTCTCTGGCAGCCTCCATCGCAAACCCTGTGGTGAACATTTCGGGTAAGACGATGAGATCGCGCCCCGTTACCGGTTCCAGTAAAAGGTCAAAGTGACGCAAATTGGCGGGTCCATCCATCCAGACCAGCGGTTGTTGCAGCAGCGTAATTTTCAAACCAGGCACGGTAGGGTCTCCTTGTTGAACAGCATTCTGACACTGTAGCACGTGATTTCAGGAAACGCGGATGATAAAAAGCCCCGCCGAAGCGAGGCTAAAAGGTCATGCGTAAGCGTTACGCGGCTTCGACTTTACGCACTTTCTCTGGCAGCTTTACCGGCTTTGTCGCCAGCTCCTCGGGTTCAAAATCGTCCACATTGATGCTGCGCAGTCGGCTTTCTTCCGCTTTGACCAGAATCGCTGCTTCGTCCTTATCAATGAGCCCTTTGGCCAGCGCATTTTGCGCCAGTTCATCCAGACGGGTGAACGGCAGGTTTTTGCCAATCT
Organism: Citrobacter sp. CFNIH10; assembly: GCF_002934585.1. Lineage (NCBI taxonomy): Bacteria > Pseudomonadati > Pseudomonadota > Gammaproteobacteria > Enterobacterales > Enterobacteriaceae > Citrobacter > Citrobacter sp. CFNIH10. The sequence goes on along the minus strand of NZ_CP026216.1, from coordinate 100,687 downwards.
CTTTGCAAATACGCTGATGGATAGGGTCGGCGGCCATCACATCCAGCAGCGCTTCTTCCAGTAATCCCACCGGGTTATGCTCGCTCGGCGTCAGATACTGTCCACGGCCGATACGGTCACGGGTGGCGCTCGGTACCTGCAATATCTTCGCGACTTTATGATCCAGCTTGTCGGAAGGGGCCAGGTAGTGACGACCGGTCGGGAAGATCACCACGTTCAGCAGGCCAGCCACCAGGCGGTTCGGAAAGTTCTGCAGCAGATCGTCGATTGCCCGTTCCGCTTTATACAGCGCATCCTGCACACCCCAGTGAACCAGCGGCAGGTCCGCTTCATGACGGCCTTCGTCGTCGTAACGTTTCAGAACCGCAGAGGCCAGATACAGCTGGCTCAGTACATCTCCCAGACGAGCAGATATGCGCTCGCGGCGTTTGAGACTTCCGCCCAGCACAGCCATCGACACGTCAGAGAGTAGCGCCAGGTTCGCGCTCAGGCGGTTAAGATGCTGATAATAACGCTTCGTCGCATCGCGGGTGGGCGTTTGGCTGGTTAAACCACGCGTCAGACCCAACCAGAAGCTGCGCACTTTGTTGCTGCCGACGTGGCCGATATGTTTAAACAGCAGTTTGTCGAACGCATTCACATCGTTATTCTGTGCGGCCGCCATCTCTTCGAGGACATACGGATGGCAGCGAATTGCCCCCTGACCGAAGATCATCATGCTACGGGTCAGAATGTTCGCGCCTTCCACGGTGATGGCGATCGGCGCGCCCTGATAGGCCCGCGCCAGGAAATTACCTTCGCCCAGCATAATGCCCTTGCCACCGGTGATATCCATCGCGTCAATAATTGACTGCTGACCACGATGAGTACAGTGATACTTGACGATTGCCGACAGCACTGCCGGTTTCTCACCGAGCATAATGCCGTAGGTGATGAGGGACGCAGCGGCATCCATCACGTAGGCGTTACCGGCAATGCGTGCCAGCGGTTCTTCAATCCCTTCCATTTTACCGATAGAGATTTTGAACTGACGACGAATGTGGGCATAAGCACCGGTAGCCATCGCAACGGATTTTACGCCGCCGGTCGAGTTAGACGGCAGGGTAATCCCGCGGCCCACCGACAGACATTCCACCAGCATACGCCAGCCCTGACCGGCCATTTTCGGGCCGCCGATGATGTAATCGATCGGAACAAATACATCGTTACCGCGAGTCGGACCGTTCTGGAACGGGACGTTCAGCGGGAAGTGACGACGACCAATTTCCACGCCCGGCGTCGAGGTTGGGATTAACGCGCAGGTGATCCCCAGTTCTTCTTCGCCGCCCAGCAGCTTATCCGGGTCAGAAAGTTTAAATGCCAGTCCCAGGACGGTGGCGATAGGCGCGAGGGTGATATAACGCTTGTTCCAGGTCAAACGCATCCCCAGCACCTGCTGGCCTTGCCATTCGCCCATACAAACAATACCGGTATCCGGAATGGCGCCCGCATCAGAACCCGCTTCCGGGCTGGTCAGCGCAAAACAAGGGATCTCCTGACCACGCGCCAGACGAGGCAGGTAATGGTCTTTCTGCTCTTGTGTACCGTAATGTTGCAGCAGCTCGCCTGGGCCTAAGGAGTTCGGCACGCCCACGGTAATCGCCAGGATCCCGGAGACGCCAGAAAGTTTTTGCAGCACGCGAGACTGGGCGTAAGCGGAGAATTCCAGCCCGCCGTACTCTTTCTTAATGATCATCGCGAAGAAGCGATGTTCTTTCAAAAACGCCCACAGTTCCGGCGGGAGATCGGCCAGCTCGTGGGTGATCTGGAAGTCGTTCGCCATGCGGCACGCTTCTTCCACCGGGCCGTCGATGAACGCCTGCTCTTCGGCGGTCAGACGCGGCTGCGGATAGTTGTGCAGTTTTTTCCAGTCCGGATTGCCCTGAAACAGATCGCCTTCCCACCAGGTGGTACCGGCATCAATCGCTTCTTTCTCCGTACGTGACATCGGCGGCATCACCTTACGGAAGCCACGGAACACCGGCGCGGAGATCATCGATTTACGCATCGGCGTCACATTGAACGGGACGAGGAGAATGGCCAGCGGAACCAGCAGCCAGATATTCCACAGTCCGGCCACGCCAAGCGCGGCCGTCCATGCGAGCAGAATCAGGCTGCTGAGGAACAGGCTCACGCGGTGATAAAACAGCGCGCCGAGCAGAACAATCGTAGCGAGAATACTCAAAATCATCATAACGAAAAGCTCCCTTGCTTGTAGGAGGTCTGACCACTTGTGATGATATGGTTGTAGTGGATGTGAATTCTTTTAGCAATGTGTTTACAAAATAATTACAACAAAGCTCACATTGTTGCCGATTTCTGCGGCACGAAAAATCAAAAGCCGTCGCCATTGATGTGGCTTATGCTTCTCGCTGCTAGTGCTATCCGGTACACTGCATCCTGTCATTTACATTCATGCTGAAGGATATCCTCATGTACCAGGATCTTATTCGTAACGAACTGAACGAAGCGGCGGAAACGCTGGCGAATTTTTTAAAAGATGATGCCAATATTCACGCCATTCAGCGCGCGGCGGTCCTGCTGGCAGACAGTTTTAAAGCAGGAGGTAAGGTACTGTCCTGCGGTAACGGCGGCTCTCATTGTGACGCCATGCACTTTGCCGAAGAACTGACCGGGCGTTATCGCGAAAACCGTCCGGGCTATCCGGCCATTGCGATTTCCGACGTTAGCCACATCTCCTGCGTCAGCAATGATTTCGGTTACGACTACGTCTTTTCCCGTTATGTGGAAGCGGTAGGGCGCGAAGGCGATGTGCTGTTAGGCATCTCAACCTCCGGCAATTCGGGTAACGTGATCAAAGCCATCGCCGCGGCACGCGAGAAGGGAATGAAGGTCATCACCCTGACCGGTAAAGACGGCGGCAAAATGGCCGGTACTGCCGATATCGAAATCCGCGTTCCGCATTTCGGCTATGCTGACCGTATTCAGGAAATTCATATTAAAGTGATTCATATCCTGATTCAGTTGATCGAAAAAGAGATGGTTAAGTAAGTCTTCGCCGGGGGTTTTGCGCCCCCGCAGTTGTGGAGGTGATGTATGTGCGAACTGCTCGGGATGAGCGCCAATGTGCCTACCGATATCTGCTTTAGTTTTACCGGGCTGGTTCAGCGTGGAGGGGGAACCGGACCGCACAAAGACGGCTGGGGCATCACCTTCTATGAAGGCAAAGGCTGCCGGACGTTCAAAGATCCGCAACCCAGCTTTAACTCCCCCATCGCCAGACTGGTACAGGACTACCCGATCAAATCCTGTTCCGTGATTGCCCATATTCGCCAGGCGAACCGGGGCGAAGTGGCGCTGGAGAACACCCATCCCTTCACGCGTGAACTGTGGGGCCGCCACTGGACTTACGCGCACAATGGTCAGCTTTCGGGCTATAAGACGCTGGAAACCGGCAATTTTCGCCCGGTGGGTGAAACCGACAGCGAAAAGGCATTCTGCTGGTTGCTGCACAAACTCACTCAGCGCTACCCGCGCACGCCTGGCAACATGACGGCGGTGTTCAGGTATATCGCAACGCTGGCGGGCGTACTGCGTGAGAAAGGGGTCTTTAACATGCTGTTGTCAGATGGTCGTTATGTGATGGCATTCTGCTCAACGAATCTGTTCTGGATCACGCGCCGTGCACCGTTTGGCGTCGCCACGTTGCTCGATCAGGATGTGGAGATAGATTTTCAGAAAGAGACCACACCGAACGATGTGGTCACCGTCATTGCCACGCAACCGCTGACAGGCAACGAAACCTGGCAAAAGATTATGCCAGGCGAGTGGGCGTTATTTTGTCTCGGGGAGCGTGTAGTTTGACGCCAGCTGCGGCTGAACCACTTCATGACTCAACGGTTTGCTGACGACATAGCGGCCATCGACAACCGACACGGTCGGTGGCTTGCGGGTCTGCTCAAAGTAATCGTATCCCGGTTTTAACTGCGACCAGAACTCTTTGTAATACGAATACTTGTGACGCTGCATATTGGCATCGGTCATGCGGAAGGGATAAATACTGACCTGCACACTCGACTGACCAAAGACCAACGCACCGGTGACAAACTGGAAAATCTCATCAATGCCGCTGTCGGTCATGGCGTAACAGCCAACCGAGACGCAGGCACCGTGAATCATCAGATATTTGCCTTCATAACCATGAGCACGGTCATAGGCGTTGGGGAAGCCAATATTAATGGCTTTATAAAAGCGGCTGTCAGGTTTGAGCTGGCTACGCTGGACGTTATAAAAACCTTCAGGACTTTTAAAATCGCCCTGGCGTTGTTTTGGACCTAATCCGCCGGAGTAATTACAAATTTTGTAGCTGTCGAGAAGTTGATACTGTTCGCCCATCTTGACGTAGAGATCGAGCGTGCGCTCTTCCTTGAAGATCTGAATATAGACCGGCGATCCCATCAATTGTTGCTTATACTCTTTGCTGATGGGGGTTGTGGAGCTATTGCTACTCAGCAAGCCGGCGAATGACACGCACGGGATCAAAAGCATCGCAATAAATAATGCGATTTTACGCATACTGCTTGTTCCTTGATAAAACGATTACCCACGCCAGAACGGCAAAAATAAGATCCCCAAATCGGACTAATCTGGATTTGGAACGCTCACATTAACACCACGACAGTTTTTCGCAAGCCCCTCGTGGTGCGTTTACAATTTATACAGAACGTTAGCGACACTGGCTGTCAGAACCGGCCCGATTTTGTCCATTTCCGCAGAACGGATGTCAGGCTCGTCGGCAGGGGCATGGCGGATACAATTCACTGATAATAAACCATTAATTTTTTAATTATTGATTATTAAGCCTGGTCAGTTCCTCGCCTGGTTAAACTGTCGCCTCACTGTTTATTTAGGTTATGTTTTTTTATGTTTTTATCAGGTGCTCCGCGCGCCATTCTGCCGGGGCTACTCTCGTTATGTCTCCTTTATTCACCGTTATCTGCAGCCGTCTCTTCACATCAGACGTTTAGCTATGCCGCGACGTTGCGGATGCATAACCGTGAACGTCTGCTCAGTAAATATCAGGCGAAGCGCAGAAGGCAGGCGCATTACATTGTTTCCGGAACCCCGCAGAGCAAGAGAGCGTTGCGCCAGCACAACCGTGAGTTGCTTGAACAGCATCCAGAATGGTTCCCGGGGCCGCTGCGCGCGGACAACCATCGCTGGCAGGAACTGGCAGAAAATAAGGCGTTCCTCACTAGCGACCATTTGCAGAACATCACGGAAGTGGCGATTCATCGCCTTGAGGCGCAACTGGGGAAACCGTACGTATGGGGAGGCGTCAATCCGGATCGCGGATTCGACTGTAGTGGGCTGGTTTTCTACGCCTACAATAAAATCCTGGCGGCCAAATTACCGCGCACGGCAAATGAAATGTATCATTACCGTCGGGCAACCATTGTCGCTAACCGTGACCTGCGCCGTGGCGATCTGCTGTTCTTCCATATACACAGTCAGGATATCGCCGACCATATGGGCGTTTATCTGGGGGATGGACAGTTTATCCAGTCCCCGCGTACGGGCGAAACCATCCGGGTGAGCCAGTTGACCGATCCGTTCTGGCAGGATCATTTCCTCGGCGCACGCCGGATCCTCAAGGAAAATACCATCATCTAACAGGCAAGCAGCAGCAGGATGATGAAGACAAGCATCATCGTGCCTGCCAGCAACAGATCGACGGGTTCGATGAGCGCGACGTGCGCGGGCATCGCGTCATCTGTTGATTGCGTTTCATTATGTTGTTGCAACTCTTGCTGGCGCACAAACTCCCGGTATGTGCGCCAGTACAATCTGGCGTCATCATGCTGAGCGTCGTTTTCTGAAGGGGATGGGATATTCTGTTGAATGGTCACTCATCAATCCTTTAACTTGAGCAGGCATTTGAAATGCAACCTCCTTGTCGCGTCATCTTTATAAAGCGGCAGAAAAAACGCCGACTTAAACAGCCGGGTAATTATTTAACTCAGTGCCCCCATAATTTTCAGCTCCAGTTCATCTGCCACTTCGTTATAAGACAGAACGTTCAGACCCGGCGCGAAGAGTCGGGCATAGCGCGCCAGCAGCGGACGTAGCGACGGCGCGACCAGCAGCACCGGCTCTTTGCCTGCGGCTTTCATCTGCTCCTTAATTTGCGGCATATTGCTCTGGAACTGATTGAGCATGTTCGGATCCACCGGCACGCTATCGAGCATCACCTTACCGCTCTGCTGCGCCTGATTCACCACGTTAGAAAGCAGGTTTTCCAGTTCGTTATTCAGCGTATAGACCGCCAGTTCCTGCTTGCGGACAAACGGGTGCGTAATGCTGCGACGCAGCGCAAGGCGGATATCAGCGACCAGCAGAATGGGATCTTTCGTTACGCTGCTGCTGGCAACCAGCACGGTGGCGATAGTCACAATGTCGCGCAGTGATACGCCTTCAACCAGCAGTGCCCGATACACTTTCAGCAACTGGCTGTAGTTGAGCGCGGCGCTGAGATCTTCCGCCAGGCGCGGTGCCATTGACGAGAGACGGTTATGCAGTTGCGTAATGTCATCATAATTAAACAGATCGGGAATGTAGCTGCGCACCACCTTATTCACATGCGTGGCAATCACGCTGGCGCTGTCGATCACCTGATACCCCATATTCAACGCTTTCGCCTTCTGCGCTGCCTGGATCCAGGTCACTGGCATCCCGTACGCCGGGTCATTACCCAGAATGCCATCTATCTCGCCGTAAGTTTCGCTGGAAGGCAGCGCCATCAGGCGGTCAGAGGGAATATCGGCTTCATCGGCCTTAATCCCGTTGATATAGATCGCGTACTGGCTGGGCTTTAACCTGAAATTTTCACGAATGCGAATTTCCGGCAGCAGCACGCCGTTGGTATCGGAGATCACCTGGCGCACGCCACGGATACGCTGGGTCAGCGGATTGCCTTTTGATTTATCCACCAGTGAGACCAGCTTATACCCCAGGCTCAGGCTGATTGGCTCAATCAGCGGGATGGTTTCCCAGGTAATCTGCTGCTCGGTCGTTTCGACGATTGTTTTCGTCAGCGTTTCGAGGTTTTTCTCTTCAGCCTCAGCGGCTTTCGGGCGTTTACTCATCCGCCAGGCGGTGAAGCCCAGCAGGCCGCTGAACGCGAGGAACGGGAAATGTGGCATTCCCGGCACCACTGCCAGTACAAACATAATGCTGGTGGCGGTATACAGCACAGACGGGTTGGCCAGTAACTGTGCGCGAACATCGGTGGCGATATCGCCATTGTCACTGACGCGGGTCACGATGATCGCGGCGGCGGTAGAGAGCAGGAGGGAAGGGATCTGCGCCACCAGACCGTCACCGATGGTCATCAGCACGTACTGCTGGAATGCCGCTTCGGCACTGAGATTGTATTTAAAAATCCCGATGCACACGCCGCCGATCAGGTTGATCGCCAGAATCATCATCCCGGCGATGGCGTCGCCGCGCACGAACTTCGAGGCCCCGTCCATCGCGCCATAGAAATCGGCTTCGCCGGCGACGTCCTTACGTCGCGTCTGCGCCTGCTGCTGGTTGATAAGCCCGGCATTCAGGTCGGCGTCGATCGCCATCTGTTTGCCTGGCATCGCATCAAGGGTAAAGCGGGCGGATACTTCGGAGATACGTTCAGCGCCTTTGGTGACGACGATGAAGTTGATTGTGAACAGCGTCAGTAAATCCGATCGAGAAAACATTGTGGCGGCGTTGCATGGCCAGTCGATCTTTAATGGCGGGGGCTTAACGGCGCTGAATAAAATTGGTCAAAAGCCGATTACCGCGATGGCAAGCAGGAGTAGCACCCCGCGTAATAAGTCCACCACCGAGGAAACGAACTCAGCAAAAGAACGGATAAAAGTGAGTGAGGCAACCGAGAGAAAAGCGCGTGATGTGAATGAGAAAACGGCGCTGCTGAAAAGAAAATCCGCCTCAGAATTAGGTGAATTGGCCACCAGTATTAATACTGTTGCGCGAAATGCGCACATGGAAACTAACCTGGAAATGGAGATAGTGCCCCAGGGGTTACGTGTGCTGATTAAAGACGACCAAAACCGCAGTATGTTTGAGCGTGGCAGTGCACGGATCATGCCGTTCTTTAAATCGCTTCTGGTTGAGCTGGCGCCGGTTTTTGACTCGCTGGACAATAAGATCATTATTACCGGGCATACGGATGCCATGGGTTATAAAAATAATATTTATAACAACTGGAACCTGTCAGGGGACAGAGCGTTATCCGCACGTCGCGTACTGGAAGAAGCGGGGATGCCGGAGGATAAAGTGATGCAGGTTAGTGCGATGGCTGACCAGATGCTGCTGGACACCAATAATCCGGAAAGCGCAGGAAACCGACGCATCGAAATCATGATTCTGACCCAGAGCGCAGCCGATACTTTGTATCAATATTTTGGTCAACATGGTGAAAAAGTGGTTCAACCGTTGGTGGAGAAACTGGATAAAAAACAGCACCTCGCCGCTTTGCATCACAACCCGGTGCCACGGTAATCACAAAGCTCGAATTCATCGCGCTGTCACGGTGAGCGATCGCTTCCCATTTATTGATTTCACTGTATACTTAAACAGTATTTCGGGAGGTGGGTGATGCGTAAAATCATACATGTTGATATGGACTGTTTTTTCGCCGCGGTTGAGATGCGGGACAACCCGGCGTTGCGCGACATCCCTATTGCCATTGGCGGCAGCCGTGAGCGCAGAGGCGTTATCAGCACCGCCAACTATCCCGCCCGTAAATTTGGCGTGCGCAGCGCGATGCCGACCGGTATGGCGCTGAAACTGTGTCCGCACCTCACGTTATTACCGGGCCGTTATGAGGCCTACAAAGAAGCCTCCCGCCAAATCCAGTCCATTTTCGCCCGCTATACCTCATTAATTGAGCCGCTGTCACTGGACGAGGCGTATCTGGACGTCACGGACAGTACACACTGTCATGGGTCAGCCACGCTTATCGCTCAGGAAATACGCCAGACGATTTTCAACGAGCTGCAACTTACCGCCTCGGCGGGCGTGGCACCGGTGAAGTTTCTGGCCAAAATCGCCTCCGATCTGAATAAACCCAACGGACAGTATGTCATTACGCCGGATGATGTGCCGGCGTTCCTCAGTACGTTGCCGCTGGGGAAAATTCCCGGCGTCGGTAAAGTGTCTGCGGCAAAACTGGAAAGCATGGGGCTACGCACCTGCGGTGATGTCCAGCAGTGCGATTTGGCGACATTACTTAAGCGCTTCGGTAAGTTTGGGCGGGTATTGTGGGAGCGTAGCCAGGGAATCGACGAACGGGATGTCAATAATGAACGCTTACGCAAATCGGTCGGCGTGGAACGCACCATGGCGGAAGATATTCATCAGTGGTCTGACTGTGAGGCGATCATTGAGCAGTTATATCCGGAACTCGAACGGCGACTGGCGAAAGTCAAACCCGATTTATGCATTGCTCGCCAGGGGGTAAAGCTCAAGTTCAATGACTTTCAGCAAACCACCCAGGAACACGTCTGGCCGAAGCTGAATAAAGAAGACCTGATTTCTACTGCGCATAAAACCTGGGATGAGCGGCGGGCAGGGCGGGGGGTAAGGCTGGTGGGGCTGCACGTAACGCTACTCGATCCGCAACTGGAACGGCAGTTATTGCTGGGGTTATAAAGAGCAAAATGCCGGATAAGGCGCAACGCGCCGCCATCCGGCATTTTTATAGCACGACAGCCGTAACTTACTTCGTCGGAATCGCTTTCAGCAATTCGGTCAGAAGCGTCCAGTAATGACTGACGCTTTCGATATGCACCTGCTCATCCGGTGAGTGTGGACCGGTAATGGTTGGCCCGATAGAGACCATATCCATATCCGGGTACGGTTTCTTAAACAGACCGCACTCCAGACCCGCGTGGATAATCTGGATGTTCGGCGTCTTGTTGAACAGACGCTGATAGGTTTCGCGCACCAGATGCATCACCGGTGAGTTCGCATCCGGCTGCCAGCCAGGGTAGCTCCCTTTCGCTTCGGTTTTCGCGCCTGCCAGTTTCCCCAGCGAATCCAGCATGCTAACGACATAGTCTTTACCGGTGTCGATCAGCGAACGGATCAGGCAATGGATTTCGACGTTGTCGTCGGTCATGGTGACGACGCCCACGTTCAGTGAGGTTTCAACCACGCCTTTTGCGACGTCGGAATTGCGGATCACACCGTTCGGCGTGGCGTTCAGCAGACGGATAAAGCCATCGCGAGATTGTGCGGTCAGTGCGGCTTTATCGCTCGCGGCGCTCTCCAGCAGAACCACCAGGTTTTTCTCTTTTTCAGCCAGTTCGTTTTTCAGAATGTCCTGATAAGCGTTAACCCGCGCTTTCAGCGCCTCTACGTTGTCTGCCGCAACGGCAACGGTCGCAAAGGCTTCACGTGGAATTGCGTTACGCAGCGTACCGCCGTTGAAATCGACCAGACGCAGATCCAACTCTTCAGCATGACCGGCCAGGAAACGAACCAGCAGTTTGTTCGCGTTGCCAAGACCAACGTGGATTTCGCCACCGGAGTGACCGCCTTTCAGCCCTTTCAGCGTCAGCTTAAAGGTCTGGAAACCTGCCGGAACGGCTTCGCGGGTCAGCGGCAGGTTAGAGGTGAAGTCGATCCCTCCTGCGCAACCCATGTAGATCTCACCTTCTTCTTCCGAGTCGGTGTTGATCAGAATATCCGCCTGCAGCCAGTTGGCCTGCAGACCAAATGCACCGTCCATCCCCGCTTCTTCGGTCATGGTCAGCAGCACTTCCAGCGGTCCGTGAACGACGCTGTCGTCAGCCAGAACCGCTAATGCGGAAGCCATCCCGATGCCGTTATCGGCGCCCAGTGTGGTACCACGCGCTTTCACCCATTCGCCATCAATATAAGGCTGGATCGGATCTTTGGTGAAATCGTGCACAGTGTCGTTGTTTTTCTGCGGCACCATGTCCAGGTGCGCCTGCAGAACCACCGGTTTACGGTTTTCCATTCCCGCACTGGCCGGTTTGCGAATCAGGATATTCCCTACCTGGTCGCGCTCGACGTGGAAACCTTTCTCGTTTGCCCAGCCGATGATGTGCTCAGCGAGTTGCTCTTCATGATAGGACGGGTGAGGAATTGAACAGATTTTTGCAAAAATATCCCACAGCGGTTGCGGGGAGAGTTGAGATAGTTCAGACACGATAATTCTCCTTGTATACCCGTCATACTTTAGGTGGTATTCAGGGTATAGATGCGCTGCAAACAGGCTTGCAGGTCACAGGGTTAGCAGGTTAATTATTACCACAAGTCTGGCTTGCGAGATGCGCTTGAGAATACCACTTTCTGCGCCCGCTGCGAGTATAAAGCACGTAAAAAGAGGGCCCGATTCCGCGAAACACTGGTTTTTGGTGGCTCAGATCTCTATAATCTCGCGCAACCTATTTCCCCCTCGAACACTTTTTAAGCCGTAGATAAACAGGCTGGGACACTTCACATGAGCGAAAAATACGTCGTCACCTGGGACATGCTGCAGATCCATGCACGCAAACTGGCAAACCGCCTGATGCCTTCAGAACAGTGGAAAGGCATCATTGCCGTTAGTCGTGGTGGTCTGGTGCCGGGCGCATTGCTGGCACGTGAACTGGGCATTCGTCATGTCGATACCGTATGCATTTCCAGCTACGATCACGACAACCAGCGTGAACTGAAAGTTCTGAAACGCGCTGAAGGCGATGGTGAAGGCTTTATCGTCATCGACGATCTGGTGGATACCGGTGGTACCGCCGTGGCTATCCGTGAAATGTACCCAAAAGCGCACTTTGTCACTATCTTCGCGAAACCGGCGGGTCGTCCGTTAGTCGATGATTACGTGATTGATATCCCGCAGGATACCTGGATTGAGCAGCCGTGGGACATGGGCGTGACCTTCGTTCCGCCGATTTCTGGCCGCTAATCTCTGACTTTTTCAACGCCTGGCACAGCCGGGCGTTGTTCTATTTAGCCGGTGTCGGGTTACAATAAGCCTCAGTGAGTACTTCAGGAGGCTGTACGCATGTCACAGGCTAATCTAAGCGAAATCCTGTTCAAACCCCGTTTCAAACATCCCGAAACGTCGACCCTGGTCCGCCGTTTTAATGCCGGGACGCAGCCGCCTGTGCAATCGGCGCTGGATGGCAAGAATATTCCCCACTGGTATCGCATGATTAACCGCCTGATGTGGATCTGGCGCGGGGTGGATCCGCGAGAAATTCTGGATGTTCAGGCGCGCATCGTGATGAGTGACGCCGAGCGCACCGATGCCGATCTTTACGATACGGTGATCGGTTACCGTGGCGGCAACTGGATTTATGAATGGGCAAAACAGGCGATGGACTGGCAGCAGAAAGCCTGCCAGGAAACGGACCCTGAGCGCAGTGGTCGCTACTGGCTACACGCCTCGACGCTGTACAACATCGCTGCCTATCCGCACCTGAAAGGGGACGATCTGGCGGAACAGGCGCAGGCCTTATCTAACCGTGCCTATGAAGAAGCCGCGCAGCGACTGCCCGGTACGCTGCGTGAGATGGAATTTAGCGTGCCTGGCGGCTCGCCCGTCACCGGGTTCTTGCATATGCCAAAAGGTGACGGCCCGTTTCCGACGGTGCTGATGTGCGGCGGTCTGGATTCAATGCAAACCGATTACTACACCCTGTATGAGCGCTATTTCGCGCCGCGCGGCATCGCCATGCTGACGCTGGACATGCCTTCCGTCGGTTTCTCGTCAAAGTGGAAGCTCTCTCAGGACTCCAGCCTGTTGCACCAGCATGTGCTGAAAGCGCTGCCGAATGTGCCGTGGGTGGATCATACCCGGGTGGCGGCGTTCGGATTTCGTTTTGGTGCCAACGTGGCGGTGCGCCTGGCCTATCTTGAATCACCGCGTCTGAAAGCGGTGGCCTGCCTCGGTCCGGTTGTCCATGCGTTGCTGAGCGATCCGTTACGTCAGGGAGCGGTACCGGAAATGTATCTTGACGTTCTGGCAAGTCGACTGGGGATGCACGATGCGTCCGATGAAGCGTTGCGCGTGGAGCTTAATCGCTATTCGCTGAAGGTGCAGGGACTGCTTGGCAGACGCTGCCCGACGCCAATGCTGTCGGGCTTCTGGAAGAACGATCCGTTCAGTCCGGAAGAGGAGTCGCGTTTAATCACGTCTTCATCTTCTGACGGTAAGCTGCTGGAGATTCCCTTCAATCCGGTGTATCGCAATTTTGACAACGCGTTACAGGAAATCACCCGCTGGATTGAAAAGAGATTGTGTTAATAATTTGCTAAATTCTACTGTTTTGGTAAAACAGTTGCTTCACAACAGGAGATCGCAATGACGTTACCGAGTGGACACCCGAAGAGCAGATTGATCAAGAAATTCACCGCGCTTGGCCCTTATATCCGCGAAGGAAAGTGCGAAGATAATCGATTCTTTTTCGATTGTCTGGCTGTTTGCGTCAACGTGAAGCCCGCGCCTGAACTGCGCGAATTCTGGGGCTGGTGGATGGAACTGGAAGCGCACGAAAAGCGTTTTACCTACAGCTACAAATTTGGTCTGTTCGACAAAGCGGGCGACTGGAAGACTGTGGCGATCAAAGATAAAGAAGTCGTTGAGCGACTGGAATATACCCTGCGCGAGTTTCACGAGAAGTTGCGTGAGCTGTTAAACACGCTGCATTTGTCACTGGAGCCCGCAGACGATTTCCGTGATGAGCCGGTGAAGCTAACGGCGTAATCCAAAAAAGAGGCCGGATGAATCATCCGGCCTCTCTGTTTTTAGCCGGATAAGTCAACTCATCCGGACCATTCTGGCATCAGAACTGATAGGTCATACCCAGCGCCACGATGTCATCGCTGTTGACGCCCAGTTTGTTGTTGTCATCAATCTGGTTGATTTTATAATCAACAAACGCCGACATATTCTTGTTGAAATAATAGGTCGCGCCGACGTCGATATATTTCACGATATCTTCATCACCAATACCTTCAATATCTTTGCCTTTCGACTGAACGTAACCGATGGACGGACGCAGGCCGAAATCAAACTGATATTGTGCGACGGCTTCGAAGTTTTGCGCTTTGTTGGCAAAACCACCGGAGATCGGCGCCATGTTGCGGGTTTCAGAATAGATGGTCGCCAGATAGATGTCGTTGCCATCGTATTTCAGACCGGTCGCCCAGCCTTCAGCATTCTGGCCATGACCGCGCGCCTGCTGGTTTTGCTCATTGGTACGGTCAGAGTTGGCATAGGCGCCAATGATCGCGAAATCGCTGCCGCCGAAGTCGTAGCTCAGTGATGTCCCGAACCCGTCACCGTTTTGTTTCTTCACGTCACGGTCTTCGTTTTTGCCCTGATATTGCAGGGTCATGTTCAGACCGTCGATCACGCCGAAGAAGTCGGTGTTCCGGTATGTCGCCAGACCGCTGGCGCGTTTGGTCATAAAGTTATCGGTCTGCGCCAGGCCGTCACCACCAAATTCCGGGAACATATCGGTCCAGGCGGCAACGTCATACAGTGCGCCCAGGTTACGACCATAATCGAAAGAGCCGATATCTTTTAGCTTGACCCCGGCAAACGCCAGACGCGTTTTCTGACCGGATTCGCTTTCGGTTTTGTTGCCCGCAAATTCCGCTTCCCAACGACCGTAACCGGTCAGTTGATCGTTAATCTGCGTTTCGCCTTTAAAACCAAAGCGAACATAGGTCTGGTCGCCGTCTTTGCTGTCATTGTCGCTGAAATAGTGCATCGCTTTGACTTTGCCATACACATCCAGTTTATTACCGTCTTTATTAAACACTTCCGCTGCCTGCACGGATGCCGATGCCACAATACCCATCACCACTAATGCCAGAGTGCTCTTTTTCATTTTCAGTCCTGATTTAACGTACGCGCTATTATTTACTGGGTGTGATCCCCGTTGAAAGACAGGAGGGTTTTAACGTTCTGGAGTGAAGGTTTTATGACAACGTAAGAATAATTTTAAAAAAGGATGTTTTTCTGTTTCAGTAATAAAAACGTCAAAAATTGCCGCTACGCTTGCTGATCCAGCACAACAAAATTCCATGCTTTGTGCGCTGCTTGTTGGCAACCGGGGCCAGTCCTGCTAAAACGTTCGTTTACTATCATTTTCCCTATTTTGAACGGCAGAGAATCATGAGTGACAGCCAGACGCTGGTGGTAAAACTCGGCACCAGTGTGCTAACGGGCGGATCGCGCCGCCTGAACCGTGCCCACATCGTAGAACTTGTTCGTCAGTGCGCGCAGTTGCATGCCGCAGGACACCGTATTGTTATCGTCACGTCGGGCGCTATCGCCGCCGGGCGTGAACATCTCGGATATCCGGAACTGCCGGCGACCATTGCCACCAAGCAACTGCTGGCGGCGGTCGGGCAGAGCCGACTGATCCAACTGTGGGAACAGCTGTTTTCGATTTACGGCATTCACGTCGGGCAGATGCTGCTGACGCGGGCGGACATGGAAGACCGGGAACGCTTTTTGAATGCGCGCGACACCCTGCGTGCCCTGCTGGATAACAATATTGTTCCGGTTATCAATGAGAACGATGCGGTTGCCACAGCGGAAATTAAAGTGGGCGACAATGACAATCTCTCCGCGCTGGCGGCGATCCTCGCCGGGGCGGACAAACTACTGCTGCTGACCGATCAACAGGGGCTGTTCACCGCCGATCCGCGTACCGACCCGCAGGCCGAACTGATTAAAGATGTCTACGGGATTGATGACGCGTTGCGCGCAATCGCCGGCGACAGCGTATCGGGGCTGGGAACGGGCGGCATGGGCACTAAGTTGCAGGCCGCTGACGTCGCCTGCCGCGCCGGGATTGATACGATTATCGCCGCTGGCAGCAAGCCGGGCGTGATTGGTGATGTGATGGAAGGCATCTCTGTCGGTACCCGCTTCCATGCACAGGCCTCTCCGCTGGAGAACCGCAAGCGCTGGATCTTTGGCGCGCCGCCTGCTGGTGAAATCACCGTCGATGAAGGCGCGATGGCGGCGATTCTGGAACGCGGCAGTTCATTGCTACCTAAAGGCATTAAAAGCGTGACAGGCAACTTCTCACGTGGTGAAGTGATCCGCATCTGTAATCTGGAGGGGCGTGATATTGCCCACGGCGTGAGCCGCTACAACAGCGACGCGCTGCGCCGCATTGCCGGACACCACTCTCAGCAGATTGACGCGATTCTGGGTTACGAATATGGCCCGGTCGCCGTTCATCGCGATGATATGATTACCCGTTAAGGAGCAGATAAATGCTGGAACAAATGGGCATTGCTGCCAAAGCCGCGTCGTACAAACTGGCGCAACTCTCCAGCCGCGAAAAAAATCGCGTGCTGGAACAAATAGCTGATGCGCTTGAAGCGCAAACGGAAACTATCCTGAACGCCAACGCGCAGGACGTGGCCGAAGCGCGTACGAACGGTCTGAGCGAGGCGATGCTTGATCGCCTGGCGCTGACGCCGGCGCGCCTGAAAGCGATTGCTGATGACGTCCGTCAGGTCTGCAATCTGGCGGATCCGGTTGGGCAGGTGATTGACGGAGGGCTACTGGACAGCGGGCTGCGTCTGGAGCGTCGCCGTGTGCCGCTGGGCGTGATTGGCGTGATTTATGAAGCCCGCCCGAACGTCACCGTCGATGTCGCCTCTCTGTGCCTGAAAACGGGCAATGCGGCGATTCTGCGCGGCGGTAAAGAGACGTATCGCACCAATGCTGCCACCGTGCGCGTGATCCAGCAGGCGTTAACCTCCTGCGGGCTACCGGAAGCGGCGGTTCAGGCCATTGAAAGCCCCGACCGTGCGCTGGTGAATGAGATGCTGCGCATGGACAAATATATCGATATGCTGATTCCGCGTGGCGGCGCGGGTCTGCATAAGCTGTGCCGCGAGCAGTCGACCATTCCGGTGATCACCGGTGGGATTGGGGTGTGTCATATCGTTGTCGACGACAGCGCAGAGATTGCCCCGGCGCTGAAGATTATCGTCAATGCGAAAACGCAACGTCCGAGTACCTGTAACACGGTAGAGACGCTGTTAGTGCACCAGGACATCGCGGCGCGTTTTCTGCCTGCGCTGAGTCAGCAGATGGCGGAGAGCGGTGTAACGCTGCATGCGGATGAACGGTCGTTTGCCCTGTTGAGATCAGGCCCGGCAAACGTGGTGGCAGTCAAAGCGGAAGAATTTGACGACGAGTTCCTGTCGCTGGATTTGAACGTCAAAATCGTCGCGGACCTGGATGACGCCATCGCGCATATTCGCGAGCACGGCACTCAGCATTCCGACGCCATCCTGACGCGCACCATGCACAACGCGAACCGTTTTGTGAACGAAGTGGATTCGTCCGCGGTATACGTCAACGCCTCGACCCGTTTTACCGATGGCGGACAGTTTGGTCTCGGTGCGGAAGTTGCCGTCAGTACGCAAAAATTACATGCCCGTGGTCCTATGGGGCTGGAAGCGCTGACCACCTATAAGTGGATCGGCTTTGGTGACGATACGATTCGTGCCTAAATAACACCGGGTGATGCAAAATCAGCCACTTGATTCGCAAGGCTATTGACGCATCGCCCGGTTAGTTTTAACCTTCTACCCCGTGTTCACACTCGTGGTCACGTCCTCTTCAGGGCCGATATAGCTCAGTTGGTAGAGCAGCGCATTCGTAATGCGAAGGTCGTAGGTTCGACTCCTATTATCGGCACCATTAAAATCAAATTCTTACGTAAGATCTTATCATTCTCCCACCAAAAAATTATTTTCATGTAACAGCTGGTGTAAGTAAATTCTATCAACGAAGATCAATCTTATCTACTGACCAAAAAGGCCTGATAGGGCTTCGCTCACTATACATCCGTGGCTGCAGGTTTAGTTGTCCATGTCTACACCACTCCTAAATTTAATGTGTTGGCAATGTGTTCAATAAAGCTCGAACAAATTAGCTCATTATGATCGGTTAATACTTCAACTTCTGGTTGCATGATTGTTTGTCCGTAAAAAGATAACGCGCCCGCCGGGTAGTAGCAGGCGCATTACGCAATAGGTAAACAAGGGAGGAAGTTCAGAAATGTAAATCGGGAAGGTTGTACGCAATGTTCATCGTACTACGTTGTTACGGCTTTGCCGCAACAAGCCAGTTGCCTGCCGCGCTCGCAGAATGTCTACAGCCCGGAGATAAGGAGATTGTTCCTGCCAGCTAAATCCCTTCCTGTCTATACGAACCAGCTCGTATTTTTCTACCAGAAAATTCACGGCATCGGCTAGGGTGATACCGGCATCGATGTGTTCCTTAATCACAGCCTCATTGCAGAATGGCGTGTCGTTTATTGTCAGACCATAGTGCTGTTCCAGCAGACGTGTCAGTAACATTTGCCAGACAGCCACGGGTGACAGGCAGGGCTTCACCGCCCGCTGAGTTGTTGCAGGTAAAGTTTTCATGTTTGCTCTCGTGAAGGTAATTAACGCTGAGTGGGGTAAATGGCGATGTATACGTAGCCGCAACTGCCAAGGGTGTCGGCTTCGCAGGTTAAATCGTTGTGGTACAGGGTAACGCAGTGGGCATGGTGGGTGCTGAGTTCACCAGTGGTCAGCATCGATTCCATCTGGCGGATAAAGTGCGGGAATGTTTCATCCAGCTTCCGGTATTCGATGTCACTGAACTTGCCGGTCATGCTGGCCCGGTCAGCCAGATAATGCAGTCGGTTGCCTTCCTGCACCAGACGGGCTCCCAGACGTGGCGTGATATCACGCTGCAGACCCCATGTGATTTTGCTCATTGATAACCTCTTTATTGTCAGTTCAGGGTGATGCTCATCAGGCAGGCATAAGGCCCCTCGCGGTCCTGGCGGCGTTCGGCGTATACCGCCAGGACTCCTGTGATATCCGGAACGTCCCTGCCGGTGTAATGGCAGACGCTACCGTGCCACTGGTATTTGCCGGTGCAGAAACGAAAGATTCGGGACTCAGGATGCTGGCGGTATATCGTCATTGCCCGGCGTTTACTGATAATTTTCATGTAATACCTCACAGCAGACCGTGTTCTGCGAACGAATAGATTTGCCTGCCGCCGACAATCAGATGGTCAGGGACACGGATATCCACCAGTTGAAGTACCTGAACCAGTCGCTGCGTGAGGGCTTTGTCAGCCTGGCTGGGCGTCGTCTCGCCGGAAGGATGGTTATGCGCCAGTATTACCGCTGCCGCGTTGAAGTACAGAGCGCGCTTGACCACCTCGCGGGGATGTACCTCGGTACTGCTAATAGAACCGGCAAACAGGGTTTCGTGGGCAATCAACTGGTTCTGCTGGTTCAGATACAGCACCCGGAACTCTTCCCGTTCAAGCGCGGCCATATGCAGCCGCAACCACTCCCGGACGGCATGAGTGGAGGTGAAGGCTACCCCAGGCTCATGCAGGTGCCGCTCCAGAGCCCTGAGCGCCCGCTGAATGAGACGCCGGTCCTGTGGCGTTATCTCGCCGGGTAAAAAGGAAAGCTGTTTCATTCGTTGCTCCTCCGGTCAGTCAATGATACGCAAAATGGCGTGGGCTTCAGAATGCTGCAGGGCATAGTCCCGCAGGCGGTAATAGTGCGCGGTCATTGCGTCACACTCTGTACGGCAGGTGTGATGGCTGTATTCAATCAGGCAGACAGCAATGCCTGCGGCTTCAGCACTCATGTCCGCGCCATTGCCGTTCATACCGTTGAACAGATGCCATTTATCGTCAACGTCAGCATCAGGGGCCATAAACGCGCCGCCATTGCTGAGCGTGTAAAAGGACCAGATACCACTGTTGTACTCGTCACAGAAGCGGTCCATCCAGGCGAAAATGCGGGGTTCCAGCGTTATCCATTGTGGGATAGAGCCAAAGTACTGCGGCCAGAAGCAGATACGCTGTTCGTCGGGTATCTGCGTTACGGTCAGTTCAAATTCGGATTCGTTAGCAGCAGATGCGAGGTTGTTTTTTGTCGCTGTTGTCATGGGTATGTCTCCGTCAATAAAAAAACGCCAGCGGCGACGGCTGGCGTATGCGGTAATAATGAGTGTTCGGGAAGATTAAATGTTGCTGGTAAATCATGCGGAGCCAGCAGATGGATACGTCCGTACAGATGCCTGGCTTGCGGGTATAGCGGTTAAGACCTTCACCGGCATCCGGTTCAAAGTTCCATGCCTGCCCTAGTCGTCTTCAATGTTAACGCCGGTGATACTGGCAGGAACTAATGGCCCTGCTGCGCAATCAGCCGATACCCACTACGGTAGGTCATAAAGCGATTAGTGAAACGACTTCAAACCTTCAGAATTATTCATTACTCCCCCCCTGAAAAATAATAAAAAAGCGGCAGAATCGTGAGATTCTGCCGTTAGTTGTGTATGTTCAGAGGAATGATATATATCTGAATATTTTTATAATGCTGATAGGCCGTTTTGTGCCAAAAGCAGAAGCTGGTAATTCGTGTCTAATATACTTCACTTAACGTATATCCCAGCTCTGGTACAGAATATGCAAATTAAATACCCAAGAAGTGGCAGGCTGATTAACAAAGAACTCCTTCGATTATAGGATGATTTGTATCGGCACTCATCACACCATGTGCTCGATTCACGCCGCATAGTCAGTTGAATTTTGCTACTCTGTAAGAGGTGGTAAGCATTATCCAATACGGATTTAAATCAATGGAATAAATGATTATGAGTGAAAATGAAACAATCCCAAAGAAGTCTCACAGCCAGATTAACAAAGCTGTATTCTTTACATCTGCTTTGTTAATTTTTCTTCTTGTCGCTTTTGCCGCTGCATTCCCGGATGTTGCTGACAAAAATTTCAAACTACTTCAGCAACAAATCTTCACGAATGCAAGCTGGTTCTACATCCTTGCTGTGGCCCTGATTTTATTGAGTGTCACGTTTCTGGGACTCTCACGCTACGGTGATATCAAGCTGGGTCCGGACCATGCGCAACCTGATTTCAGCTATCACTCCTGGTTTGCGATGCTTTTTTCGGCAGGGATGGGGATCGGCCTGATGTTCTTTGGCGTTGCTGAACCGGTGATGCATTATCTCTCACCTCCCGTTGGCGCCCCAGAGACTGTTGCGGCAGCGAAGGAAGCAATGCGGCTGACCTTCTTCCACTGGGGTCTGCATGCCTGGGCAATATATGCCATTGTAGCGCTGATTCTGGCCTTTTTCAGTTACCGCCACGGTCTACCTTTAACGCTGCGTTCTGCACTCTATCCCATTATTGGCGATCGCATATACGGACCTATAGGCCATGCGGTTGATATTTTTGCCGTTATAGGTACGGTCTTTGGCGTTGCAACATCGCTGGGTTACGGTGTTTTGCAGGTGAATGCCGGTTTGAACCACCTATTCGGGGTGCCCATTAATGAAACGGTGCAGGTCATTCTGATCGTGGCCATCACGGGGTTAGCGACGATTTCTGTGGTGACCGGCCTAGACAAGGGAATACGTATCCTGTCTGAGCTCAATTTGGGCCTCGCGTTGTTGCTCCTGGCGCTGGTCCTGTGTCTGGGGCCAACTGTGCTTCTGCTGAAGTCATTTGTGGAAAATACCGGCGGTTATCTTTCGGAACTGGTGAGTAAAACGTTCAATCTTTACGCATATGAACCTAAGTCGAGCAACTGGCTGGGGGGCTGGACATTACTGTACTGGGGATGGTGGCTTTCATGGTCGCCATTTGTGGGGATGTTTATCGCACGGGTCTCACGCGGCCGAACCATTCGCGAATTTGTCACCGGTGTGCTGTTTGTTCCGGCCGGCTTTACGCTCATGTGGATGACGGTGTTTGGTAACAGCGCAATCTATCTCATTATGAACCAGGGGGCGACCGATCTCGCCAATACCGTCCAACAGGATGTCTCGCTGGCCTTGTTCAATTTCCTGGAGCATTTCCCGTTCTCCTCCGTGCTGTCATTTATTGCAATGGCTATGGTCATCGTCTTCTTTGTCACATCTGCTGACTCGGGGGCAATGGTTGTAGATACTCTGGCATCAGGTGGGGTGGCAAACACACCCGTCTGGCAGCGAATCTTCTGGGCATCGCTCATGGGAGTTGTTGCAATTGCGCTTCTCCTTGCGGGAGGGCTGAGCGCGCTGCAAACGGTGACAATAGCAAGTGCATTACCCTTCTCCGTGATCTTGCTGATATCCATATACGGGCTGTTAAAAGCCCTGCGTCGAGATTTGACTAAGCGTGAAAGCCTGAGCATGGCGACTATTGCTCCTACGGCTGCACGTAACCCAATTCCCTGGCAGAGAAGGTTACGCAATATCGCGTATCTGCCGAAACGATCTCTTGTGAAACGTTTTATGGACGACATTATCCAGCCTGCCATGACGCTGGTTCAGGAAGAACTGAACAAGCAGGGGACGATAAGCCACATTAGTGACGCAGCCGACGATCGTATTCGTCTTGAAGTGGATTTGGGCAACGAGCTGAATTTTATATATGAAGTGAGGCTTCGCGGGTATAGCTCACCCACCTTCGCGCTCGCCGCAATGGATAATGATGAGCAGCAGACTGACCAACATCGATATTATCGCGCTGAGGTTTATCTCAAAGAAGGCGGTCAAAATTATGATGTGATGGGCTGGAATCAGGAACAGTTGATTAATGACATACTGGACCAGTACGAAAAACACCTGCACTTCCTGCACCTGGTTCGTTGATAGCAAAATGCCGTCCTAGGGGGCGGCAATTATTTATCCCGACCGCAATACGAGGGAATGCAGAATGATTTCACGCTGGCAATGGATTCTGAAGCAAACATTTAAGAAACTCTGGTTCAGAGCTACGTTATTCGCAATTGTCGCGATAATAACGGCTCTTTTATCTATTCTTTTTAAATCAATGATTCCTGAGTCGGTTTCAGTGAAGGTTGGTGCGGAAGCAGTTGATAACATTCTGAACATACTGGCATCGAGTATGCTGGCAGTGACCACATTTTCGCTGAGTATCATGGTCACAGCCTACGGTTCAGCCACTACTAATGTTACTCCCAGAGCAACGCGTTTAGTTGTGGAAGACGTAACCACACAAAATGTACTGGCCACCTTCATTGGTTCCTTTCTCTTCAGTCTGGTAGGAATTATTGCCCTCAATATGGGAGCCTACGGAGAAAGGGGAAGAGTCATTTTATTCATTGTCACACTCGTTGTCATTGCCCTCATCCTCATCACATTGCTTCGTTGGATACAGCATTTGACCTCTCTGGGGAGGGTCGGTGAGACAACAGCAAAAGTAGAACAGGCGGCCATCGAAACATTTATTGCGAGAGCCAGAAATCCCTGTCTCGGCGGATATCCATGGCTTGAGAGCTATGAACAGCCGAAAGGAACGGTTGCAGTTTATCCGAAGAAGATTGGCTATGTTGAATATATTGATATGGAGAAACTCAGCAAGCTGCTGGCCAATGATCCTCGTCATGTATACCTTGTGGCGCAACCAGGCAGTTTCATTCATCCGTCCATGCCAGCTTTGTACCTGAGTCAGGGCCAGGAGTCATCAATCTGCGCCGATTTACTTGAGACGATCATTGTCTCGGATGTGCGTTCATTTGCTCAGGATCCCCGATTTTGTCTTAGCGTCATGGCCGAAATAGCCTGCAGAGCCCTTTCACCCGCAGTGAACGATCCTGGAACCGCAATCGATGTCATTGGCAGAGGTGTTCGTATACTTTCTGCTTACGCGCAGAATAAGTCTCATGAAATTGAAGTGACCTATCCTTCAGTACACGTTGCGCCACTTCAGAACAACGATCTCCTGGAAGACTTTTTCTCACCTGTCGCACGCGATGGTGCCAGTATGAGAGAGATTCAGATAAGAGTGCTCAAAGGGCTATCTATGCTGAGTACGGGTTGGCCTGAGATGTTTGCTGATGCCGCGCACACTCTGGCAATTGAAACATTAGAGCATGCAAATCGCGCTGACCATATAGACTCCGATAGAGAATTCATAAAATCAATTTATTTTGATTTGTTTTTTGATGAAAACGCTAATAAGCAATCATAGTTGTGGAGCAAGCGATTTGGTTGCTAGCGAGACAAGAACAAAGCGTCTGCATGAGAATGGGCGTCTGCTTTGTATTAGAAGAGAACATACTGAGTCTTCATCACTTTTGCAGCAGGCTTTATCTCTACGTAAGACATCGCCTACAATCAAATATTTCGGTTTAATACCAGGAGAACACTAAATGTAGAAATTATGTCTACTCAGTTCGGAACAGACTACTGTTTTTTTATTCCGTAGCTGAGACCATCATATTTCCTCCAGCAAAGGAGATAAAAATGGAAAAATTATTTACCCAGTTTCAGACCGGTGATACTGACCTGGTAAACCGCGTCGTTATGGCCCCCATGACCCGCTCACGGGCAATGACTAGTGATACCGCTGATGAACTGACCGCAAAATATTATCAGCTGCGTGAATCCGTATGGGGCAAACCGGAGGTCGTCCGTGACGGGCTCAGGGATCTGGTTCGCCGCACGGGCGCAGATGAAATTATGGTGAACTCATGGCAAGGCACTCGTCTTTGCCGCTCTTCAGAAATAATGCTGAGTATTCTACCGGAAAGGCAAAAGGATCATTTACCAAAGATAATGACGAGAAAGTCATTGACGAAGCGGGGAAGGGGTTAAGTCATCAATCCATATCAAAATATCAGACGCCTGTTTACGCTATGCGGGCGTCCGCTTTTCGCTCACAGCGGACCTTCAATCCAGTAAGTATGTCGGCTTCGTGCTATGAGTCCAGCGATTATTGCAAGAATCGAAATACGCTAACCAACTGGGATCGGGGTACGTCGGCAATCGAAGCTGCAGGCAGGTAGCTCCTGCAGCCAGTATTGTTAACATTTCAACAGCAGCACTCTGCTTCTTTTTCACTACATTCTTCACAAATTCTGCAAGAGCAGAAGTCCTCAAGGTTATTGCACTGGCTACATTTTTTGCAGGTACAGTCCGACTCTTTCTCGTCACAGTTCTCACAAGTTCCACAAGTACATGCACTCATCATGTGTGCACACTTATCACAAATTTTATCCATAGTTTCTCTCAACCGCTAAATAAACAATCTCAACATAACACGTGATTATTTTATCATTGCTATATAGTCAACTAAAACTGGCCACTGCGCTCATTATTCGGAAGTGCCTGGACTAATCGGTGGAAATAAAAAATGAAAAAAATAAACCCTGACTGCTCCTGGCAGTCAGGTATGTTGTTATGGATGGAAAGCACAACTGTCACTCGTTAGTGCAGTCTGCTAATGTTGGCAGTGCCTTCGTAGCGTTCGTCAGGTCAACGCTGAAGGTCCCCGCTTTGCGGTCATTGACGTAGACGTCGAACTGCCTGGCCTTACGGATATCCATGATGAAACTAAACCAGGCATTATCCCCGTTACGCCAGCCAAGGGTTGAGGGAATGGCGTATTGCTTATGGGGCCCATCACCACTGTGATGTCGGTACTGTCATCATGCGAGCTGATCGTTTTATCCCCTGCGAGGGTCAGAAAAACCGATTGCTGGTAAATACCGTTCTGGTCCGGATTTTCCGTGCAGTTGATGGTAAACATCTTTCCGCTGCTATCCGTCACACTGTATTCCGCATTGCCCTGACCGTACCCCTGTTGCCAGAGTCCCGAAACCGCAGAGGCATTGAAGCTGACAAGCAGCACGCCAGCGAGCATGAGCCGACTTAAAGAATTTATTTTCATTTCTGTCTCCTTTGTCTTTGTATTTATTCCCGGTTATCAGGATTTGAGGGTATCAGCAGCCGTCCCATCAGTTTGCCGTCATGGGAATATTCAAGGAAACGCTCCCGGGTGCGCGGGTCCGTTTTCTCGTGGTATTCCAGGCTGATGTTGTCGGCAATACACAGCGCATTCATCAGCGGCTGCACGGTTTTCTCCTCCATATCCACGAGGTAGTAGTAACAGCCACCCTCGCAGCCATCGGGCGACTGACGGGTACGTAAGACCTGCATAGTGGGACCAGAAAGAGCAATCTGCGACCACTCTTCCCTGACATCATCCTGACGGCTCACCACATCGCTGAAGCGCGGAGGCGTGAGGTCCTTAAATTTACTGATAGCTTTCAGGTCATCACTCCTGTCATCGCAAGCGCTCAGAAACAGAGTGGAGGCAACCAGCGCCAGTAGAGGTAGTGTTTTACGTTTCATTATTTTTTCCTGAAATCAGACGAACCACTTTGGTAAAGACATAAATCCCCACGAAAATACCCACCGGCACGCCGACGAACGGCGTCAGCGCGACACTGGCAGCACCGGCTGCGCCACCTCCCGTCAGTAGTGCGGCAACGGTTGCAAGTGTCAGGGCCGTGAGGCTGTCGGACACTCCAGTTTTGTTCAGAATGATGACGATGATAACAATGGCGATAATGGCAATAACAGGCACTGGGCTCCTCCCTGTTGCCGGGTTGATAACAACGCCTGCGCTATTCCGGCGGGCTGTCAGCCGGAACAAACGTAAGCAGTGAATGCTGGATAAAGCGAAAATGGGGTAAGGCCTGAATGAAGACCGGGTCTTCAGTCAGGCGGCACAGACTGTCATTCCGGCGAAAAGTCTCCTGCAAAGGCTGAATCAGATGGATTTCATCAAGTGTGAATAAGGCGATATGTCCGTCGTGCTCTGCCACCAGATACCAGGCCTGCTGGTGGATAAGTAACCGGCAGGGAGCCAGCCGCTCACAGCGCTGCCCCTCGGCAATCAGCGTCACCCGCCTGCGCCCGGTAATGGCCTGAATCAGTCGCCAGAAAGACAATGCGCCTGATGGCGAAGGAGCCGGACTGGCGGGTGCGATTACGCAGGGAGACTCATCGCACATCAGCAGTGCGTTTACCAGACGACGGTCAAAGCCAGGGAAAAGACCGGCCATCCCGCTGCGGTGGGCAAAGATAAGCACGTCGGGCACCATCTGCGTCTCACTGCCCGCAGTGCGTAAGCGGCAATATCCGGACTGATACTCCAGGTCCAGATACATCAGCCGCTCACGAAAATCACGCCGCAGCGTGCGCACCGACACACCAAACTCAGCGGCCAGCTTACGCACACTCAGTGTTTCCCCTGCCACCAGACGGCTGATTATCAGTGACAGCCTGACAGCCAGCCGGTCATGGCGGCGTTCTGCCTGTGTCATGAGACGTTCTCCGTGAAAGTTAACTGACTGAAAATGATGTGATTACTTTAAAGAGGGGGTCGGACAGGGTATGGACATCACAGAAACTATTTTTCATTTCTGCAAAAGCCAGAGGCAGCGGGGGTTACAGGCCATTCCTCAGTGAGTGAGGACCGCCAGCACGGTGCGATGCGGACAGGTGGTGTCCGATATTAACAAAGCGGCAACATTAAACGGTCACTGCAGTTGCGTGAGCATCGCTTCCGCCATCACCCACAGTGCCCGGTTAAGTTTCACGTCCCCGTCGATACCGCGAACGGCACGGGTATGTGACCGTCCTCCTTTGGCATTACGGCCACTGAGCCCACCCTTAATCAGGTTCTCCTGAATACGCTGGTACGTGGTCCACAGGTCGCTACTCTCATCTTGCCAGCGGCGCGGGGAGAGGATCTGCGACTCAGTCACCGGCTGGTGGTCCTCACCAAAGCGGTACGTCAGCGCGGCTTTTGCCAGTGCCTGCTGCGCAGGTGGTGGCAACAGCAACGACTGCATCGCATCCCGCTTCTCCTCCACACGGTCAAAAATGCCCAGCACTTCATAGGCCCCCTCAATCACCTGACTCACTACATCGCCTTTGTGCGGCACACGCACCTCGCCAAATGACTCACCGCAGACGAGCCCGTTCTGACAAACCGCACGAAATAAACCCGGCAACATCTGGTACGAACTGGTGCCATCATGGGAGTTGAGCAGGATAATTTCTGGTACCTGTTTACCGGTAATCTGCCCCTCCCGACGAAGGCGTAGCATGTGTTTTGTGTGCTCGCGTCGACCCGGGTCGCGTACCCGGGTCTGACAGGCAAAGAACGGCTGGAAGCCTTCGCGCTGCAGGCTGTCCAGCAGGGATATGGTGGGTATATAGGTATAACGCTCACTACGGGATGCGTGTTTGTCCTCACTGAATACACTGGGCACCACGCGAAACAGCTCTTCGCGGGTTAACGGGCGGTCGCGACGGATAAGATTTGCTGCGCCAAAGCGCGAAGCCAGACGGGCCATAAGCAGACTCCTCATAACGGGAAAACAAATAAAAGGGATCCCCGTCGCATCTGCGACAGGGGCAGGGAAGTAACAGGGATGGGTTAAATACTCAGAAGAAGAAATCCCAGACGGCGCGGGCCACTGACACCACCGTGGTGCGCACGGCCTGAATGACAGCCCGTACCGGGGCGGGTATCAGGGGAAAGGCACTGATGCTATCGAGTACGGCCCCGACGGTTTCACCAAAATCGCTACGAGCCTGTTCCCGGACTACCGTCGTGCGAAAGGAAGACTGGAGTTGCGACACCACCGGGCTGGTGGCCTCACGTGGCAGGCACTTAATCATTCGCTCGGCCATCACCCGCAGTCCCCACTGAAGACGGACCGACACGGCACACACCGGATGTACGGGCTGGAACAGCTCATGCAGCAGACAGATTTTACGGCTGATATTCTGCTTCTGCGCCGTGGACAACGGTCCCCCACCGCTGGTGGGTTCGGCCTTATCCGACTGGCTGATAACAAACAGCACCTTATGCCGGTATACCTCTCCAATCACCTGATGATAAAAATGTTCATCCACCGCCAGCGCCCGGTCATCGGCCTTAATCAGCCACAGAACCAGGTCGAGCCGGGGGAGTTGTTCGCGGTACATCGCAGCATACTCGGTATCGCGAGCACCACTTTCGCCCACGCCGGGCAGGTCCACCAGCGTCATATAGCGCTCGCCGACTTGCAGGCGAAAGCGCAGTGGCTCACGGGTACATGCAGCCACATCGCTGACCGGTGATATATCTCCGGCAAACAGGGCATTGCACAGACTGCTCTTCCCAACACCGGTTTTACCCATAATGCCGATCACTGGCTCGTAGCGGGTTAACTGATTTATCTGCTGCAATATACGTTCAGACACCCACTGTGGCAGACCAGCGAGCGATTGCTGAAACGGCTTCAATCCTTCAGAATTGTTCATTACTACTCCTCTGAAAAATAATACAAAAACGGCAGGATCGTGAGATTCCACCGTTAGTCAGGTATGTTCAGAAGAATGATATCTATCTGAAAATAATTTGAATTAAGGTAAGCGTTAAACAGCTGCCGCCTGTGATCCCGGCCCCTAAGTCGTTAGGTTATTCTGCCCCCCTCATCCTCAAGCCAGACCAGTGGATAAGGGCAAATTGTCCGAGGGGCGATAGGGCATTGGGCATTGGGCATTGGGCATTGGGCATTAAGGTTTTATAGTTGTTAGGCATTAATCTAACGTTATAGAAACATCAGCTAATACGATGACTGTCTACGTTTGAAACGTCATCTCTTGCTTTTACATAAGTATTAATGTTGATTATCATCAATTTGATTATAATCATGGCACTTTATTGATTACCGTATTAAATTTTCATTTTTCCCTATAGTGATGATTCATGCCTAGTCCCCCTTGTAAGCGGCTTGACGACTTGAGTCAGGTCCAGCGCGAACGGCTGGCCTACATCGATTTTCGGCTTTACTTCTTCGGTGAGATCGGTCGCCCAGATCTGATTGAGCGCTTTGGCGTTGCTCCAGCAGGAGCGACTCGCGATTTGGCTTTGTACCGGGAAATCGCTCCGAATAACATCACCTTTGATGGTAGCGACAAGATCTATCGTATCGGGCAGGCGTTCTCTCCGTTGTTCGAGCACGCATCGCAGCGTGTTCTGTCGGCGCTGGCTCTGGGCTTTGGCGATGGCGTGAATGGCCCAATGCAGGCGTTGCTACCCTGTGAATCCCCCACAGCCCTGAGCATACCCAAGATGGATGTGTTGGCCGTGATTTGTCGAGCCATCCACTCCAAGCGCCCCGTCGCCATCCGCTACCACTCGATGAGCAGCGGAAAGTCCGAACGGATCATTGTGCCCTTTGCTTTGGTAGATACCGGCCTGCGCTGGCACGCCCGGGCCTTTGATCGCAAGAGTGGAGAGTTTCGGGATTTCGTCGTCACCCGCATCGAAGCGCCAACATTGCTTGAAGAGGTTCCGCAGGCCAACGAACGACCGGATAATGATATCCAGTGGACGCGCATCGTTGAGTTGGATTTCGTGCCGCACCCGCGTGTTGAACGCCCCGAAATCATCGAGATGGACTACGGGATGACCGGTGGCTCGATTAGGATGTACGTTCGTGCAGCGGTGGCAGGCTATATGTTGCAGCGCTGGCGTGTTGACTGCTCACCCAATCATTGCCTAAATGGACCGGAGTACCGTTTATGGCTCAAAGATCATCTCGCGATCTACGGCGTGAAAAACGCCTTACTGGCACCAGGCTATAGCACCTCTACAAAGGCTGACTCTTGATGGAACTGATCGACAATATCAATCGTCTGCTCGGAGACGACCTAAAGCAGACGCTCAAACCCGGTGCTCGCCTGAAGATCGCCGCCTCCTGTTTTTCGATGTACGCGTTTGAAGCGCTAAAAGCAGAGCTGGAAAAAATCGACGAGCTGCAATTCATCTTTACCTCGCCGACGTTCACCGCTAATGAAGTAACCGACAAGATTCGTAAGGAACGCAAAGAATTCCACATACCGAAGGCTGACCGCGAACGTAGTCTGTACGGTAGTGAGTTCGAAATTCAGCTGCGCAACAAACTGACCCAGCGCGCAATTGCAAAAGAGTGTGCGGACTGGATGCGGCGTAAGACAACATTCAAGTCCAATCGCAGCAAGGCTCCGATGCAGCAGTTTGCTTGTGTTCAGGCCGCCGCCGCAGAGACTGCCTACATGCCACTGCACGGATTTACGGCCGTCGATCTTGGCTACCAGCAAGGCAATGCTGTTTCAAACCTCGTCAACAAAATGGACGAGTCGACGTTTACGGCGACCTACCTCAATCTGTTTAACCAGATCTGGCAAGATCCTGAGAAGCTGGAGGATGTAACGGCGCAGATCTGCGACCACATTGCATCCGTCTACCAGGAAAACTCGCCTGAAAGTATCTACTTCCTGATGCTCTATAACATCTTCAATGAGTTTCTGGACGACCTCAACGAGGATGTCCTGCCCAATGACCGCACGGGCTATCAAGACACGCTCATCTGGAACAAACTCTTCAATTACCAGAAAGATGCTGCCACTGGGATCATCAACAAACTTGAAAACTACAGCGGTTGCATCCTGGCCGACAGCGTGGGCTTGGGCAAAACCTTCACCGCACTTGCCGTCGTAAAGTATTACGAACTGCGCAACAAGTCAGTTCTGGTGTTATGCCCCAAGAAACTTGCGGACAACTGGCTGAACTATAACCGCAACCTTAAGACCAACATATTTGCTCGCGACCGGTTCAGCTACGACGTGCTTTGTCATACTGACCTCAGCCGTACGAGCGGCGAGTCGTTTGGAACACAATTGAATCGCATCAACTGGGGCAGTGAAGTGGCACACTGAATTTGTCCACCTGAACAGAGGTGATATGCTCACCTCAGAACAACACAGGTGCTCCAATGAAAAAAAGAAATTTCAGCGCAGAGTTTAAACGCGAATCCGCTCAACTGGTTGTTGACCAGAACTACACGGTGGCAGATGCCGCCAAAGCTATGGATGTTGGCCTTTCCACAATGACAAGATGGGTCAAACAACTGCGTGATGAGCGTCAGGGCAAAACACCAAAAGCCTCTCCGATAACACCAGAACAAATCGAAATACGTGAGCTGAGGAAAAAGCTACAACGCATTGAAATGGAGAATGAAATATTAAAAAAGGCTACTGTAGATTCAATTGGTCAACGCAACAGTTATGTGAAAACATGGGGTTGCGGAGGTTTTTTGAATGAGACGAACATTTACAGCAGAGGAAAAAGCCTCTGTTTTTGAACTATGGAAGAACGGAACAGGCTTCAGTGAAATAGCGAATATCCTGGGTTCAAAACCCGGAACGATCTTCACTATGTTAAGGGATACTGGCGGCATAAAACCCCATGAGCGTAAGCGGGCTGTAGCTCACCTGACACTGTCTGAGCGCGAGGAGATACGAGCTGGTTTGTCACCCAAAATGAGCATTCGTGCGATAGCTACTGCGCTGAATCGCAGTCCTTCGACGATCTCACGTGAAGTTCAGCGTAATCGGGGCAGACGCTATTACAAAGCTGTTGATGCTAATAACCGAGCCAACAGAATGGCGAAAAGGCCAAAACCGTGCTTACTGGATCAAAATTTACCATTGCGAAAGCTTGTTCTGGAAAAGCTGGAGATGAAATGGTCTCCAGAGCAAATATCAGGATGGTTAAGGCGAACAAAACCACGTCAAAAAACGCTGCGAATATCACCTGAGACAATTTATAAAACGCTGTACTTTCGTAGCCGTGAAGCGCTACACCACCTGAATATACAGCATCTGCGACGGTCGCATAGCCTTCGCCATGGCAGGCGTCATACCCGCAAAGGCGAAAGAGGTACGATTAACATAGTGAACGGAACACCAATTCACGAACGTTCCCGAAATATCGATAACAGACGCTCTCTGGGGCATTGGGAGGGCGATTTAGTCTCAGGTACAAAAAACTCTCATATAGCCACACTTGTAGACCGAAAATCACGTTATACGATCATCCTTAGACTCAGGGGCAAAGATTCTGTCTCAGTAAATCAGGCTCTTACCGACAAATTCCTGAGTTTACCGTCAGAACTCAGAAAATCACTGACATGGGACAGAGGAATGGAACTGGCCAGACATCTAGAATTTACTGTCAGCACCGGCGTTAAAGTTTACTTCTGCGATCCTCAGAGTCCTTGGCAGCGGGGAACAAATGAGAACACAAATGGGCTAATTCGGCAGTACTTTCCTAAAAAGACATGTCTTGCCCAATATACTCAACATGAACTAGATCTGGTTGCTGCTCAGCTAAACAACAGACCGAGAAAGACACTGAAGTTCAAAACACCGAAAGAGATAATTGAAAGGGGTGTTGCATTGACAGATTGAATCTACAACCGCGCTCTTGATGTCAGACTCCCTGAACAGTTCTCGATAATCGGGAAACTCAGAGCGCATTATCCTGTGGTCACACTCTGCCATGTGTTCGGGGTTCATCGCAGCAGCTACAGATACTGGAAAAACCGTCCTGAAAAACCAGACGGCAGACGGGCTGTATTACGCAGTCAGGTACTTGAGCTACATGGCATCAGCCACGGTTCGGCCGGAGCAAGAAGCATCGCCACAATGGCAACCCGGAGAGGCTACCAGATGGGACGCTGGCTTGCTGGCAGGCTCATGAAAGAGCTGGGGCTGGTCAGCTGTCAGCAGCCGACTCACCGGTATAAACGTGGTGGTCATGAACATGTTGCTATCCCTAACTACCTTGAAAGGCAGTTCGCCGTGACCGAGCCAAATCAGGTGTGGTGCGGTGATGTGACCTATAGTGTGCCCGGAGTTCAGGGCGGGCATGGATGCTTAAATGAACCGCGAGTCTGTCTGGAATATTGAACCGGTAACTCACGATGAGAAACCCAACAATCCCACCGGGTGTGACGGTGGAGAACCTGAGCGGCAGTGACCTGCGGCATGCCCGCAGGGTGATGTAACCCGCTGACAACGGGGATTGAGGCGAGATCACTAAGCCGAGATGATCCTCAAGGTTAAGTACTGAAAGGCTGAAGAACATGAACCCGTTAATCCGCCTCTGTGGGTTGAAAACGTCACCACGGCCTACGTGATCTGACAGGCCGTGCAGGAGGAACTGGCAGTGATACGTAAGCACTGCCGGTCGAAGGTGTTTTGACATGTATGCGAAACACCGGGGCAGCAGCGTCTATCACGCTTGCGTTGCTGACTTCTGCCAACTTGCGGCAAGCAAGGATAAAGAGTGCGACGGGCAGCCTCCTCAGTATGCCTGAGTCCAGGCAGGTAAACCGGGGAAGGTCAGCGACGGATGTTAAGGGGGCATGGCTCCGATGACGCGCTGGCTGGCGGAGCTTCCGTAGTAGTCCGCGATGGGGAAAGCCCATTACATGGCGAAGGGAAGCAGTTTGAATGTGTTTGCGACGTGAATTAACTGACCTAACGAGGTGAAGACCTTTGATAATCAGCGAAATGCAACGCAAGCTTGCCACATGGGCAGCCACCGATCCGTCCCTACGGATTCAACGGCTGCTGCGTCTGATAACACAACCAGAATGGCTGGCTGAAGCGGCGCGGATCACGCTTTCATCAAAGGGGGCGCATACCCCCGGCGTTGATGGCGTGAACAAAACAATGCTACAGGCCAGACTGGCTGTTGAGCTGCAAATCCTCAGGGATGAATTACTCTCAGGCCACTACCAGCCCTTGCCCGCCAGACGGGTTTACATCCCTAAAAGCAACGGCAAACTGCGACCACTGGGTATCCCCGCGTTGCGGGATCGTATTGTTCAGCGGGCCATGCTGATGGCGATGGAGCCGATATGGGAGAGTGATTTTCATACGCTCTCATATGGCTTCCGGCCTGAGCGCAGTGTCCACCACGCGATCCGCACGGTGAAATTACAGCTCACAGACTGCGGTGAAACCCGGGGACGCTGGGTGATTGAAGGCGACCTGTCCAGTTACTTCGACACCGTACATCATCGACTGCTGATGAAGGCTGTACGCCGCAGGATCAGTGACGCACGTTTCATGACTCTGCTGTGGAAAACCATCAAGGCGGGACATATCGATGTCGGTCTCTTTCGGGCGGCCAGTGAAGGTGTGCCACAGGGCGGTGTTATATCGCCGCTATTATCGAACATCATGCTG
The DNA here is from genome assembly GCF_002934585.1 of Citrobacter sp. CFNIH10. Lineage (NCBI taxonomy): Bacteria > Pseudomonadati > Pseudomonadota > Gammaproteobacteria > Enterobacterales > Enterobacteriaceae > Citrobacter > Citrobacter sp. CFNIH10. Next base: position 65,701 of record NZ_CP026216.1, on the reverse strand, counting down.
AATGAGTTCGATCAATACCTGCATGAGCGCTACCTGAGCGGGAAAGCCAGAAAAGATCGGTGGTACTGGAATAACAGTATCCAACGGGGCCGAAGTACGGCGGTCAGAGAAAACTGGCAGTGGAAACCCGCGGTGGCGTACTGCCGCTATGCCGATGATTTTGTCCTCATCGTCAAAGGCACCAAAGCACAGGCGGAAGCCATCAGGGAGGAGTGTCGGGGTGTGCTCGAAGGCAGTCTGAAACTCAGGCTGAACATGGATAAGACTAAAATCACCCATGTTAATGACGGCTTTATCTTTCTGGGGCACAGGATCATTCGCAAACGCAGTCGTTATGGCGAGATGCGAGTGGTCTCAACGATCCCGCAGGAGAAAGCCAGAAACTTCGCCGCATCGCTGACAGCACTGTTATCAGGCAACTACAGTGAAAGCAAAGTCGATATGGCTGAACAACTCAACCGAAAACTGAAAGGCTGGGCCATGTTCTATCAGTTCGTTGATTTTAAGGCCAAAGTCTTCAGTTATATCGACCGTGTCGTGTTCTGGAAGCTGGCTCACTGGCTGGCCCGCAAATACCGTACAGGTATCGCTTCCCTGATGAGGTGGTGGTGTAAATCACCGAAACCGGGTCAGAGCAAAACGTGGGTTTTATTTGGTAAAACCAATCACGGCAAGCTCAGCGGCGAAATACTGTACCGGTTGGTGGGGCAAGGCAAGAAGCTGTTCCGCTGGCGGCTACCCGAAGGTAATCCCTATCTGAGGACGGAGACCAGAAACACGTATACATCGCGCTTTACAGAAGTGGCAATGGCGTTCGCCAGCATTTAAATGGAGAGCCGGATGCGCTGAAAGGTGCACGTCCGGTTCGGGGAGGAGAGGCAGGGAAATAGTCCGACTACGCCCTGCCTCTTACTCTACTCTGGACAGGCAAGCGTTGGGCTTACCTTGCTGTTGTTCTCGATCTGTTCGCAAGGAAACCTGAGGGTTGGGCAATGTCATTCTCACCGGACAGCAAGCTGACATCAAAGCGCTGGAAATTGCGTGGGAAGCTTGCGGTAAACCCGCCGGAGTGATGTTCCACAGTGACAGTAATAATGCCGGTGTCAGTCTTTACCACCACTCAGTTTGCCGTTTAACCCGATTGGTGTGATTACTGATGCAGTGAAGACCTTTCCGCATCACATCACTACAAATATTGATTTTTGATTGTTGGATTCGCACCAGATTTCACCTCTGTAGGGTATTCAAAAATGCTCAGTTATTACTGATGCCTAAACTGCAGCGTTGCGGGCAGGTAGCGTTGTAGCGTTTCGGGCGTATCGCCCTCGATCAATTGGCTTATGGGGTTTGAGGGCCAATGGAACGAAAACGTACGCTAAGAAGGTAATTCATTGTTTAAATTAAAATTTAATTCTCTCAGTTCCCCCTTCAAAATATCCTCCGGTAGCGTGAACGTATAATGCCCCAGCATATTGATATGCCCGTGCATCAGTGGGGATAACCGGACGATATCTTCACCCCCGGTTTCTTCTCCATTCCTGCGCATCCAGCTCAGGGCTTCCTGCATATAAAGTGTGTTCCACAGTACCACTGCGTTAGTGACGAGGCCCAGTGCACCCAGTTGATCTTCCTGACCTTCACGATAGCGCTTTCTGATCTCACCGCGCTGCCCGTAGCAGATCGCCCTCGCCACAGCATGGCGGCCTTCTCCCCGGTTTAGCTGCGTCAGGATCCGCCGACGATAATCTTCATCATCAATATAATTTAGAAGGTACAGCGTCTTGTTGACGCGCCCCACTTCCATGATCGCCTGTGCCAACCCTGATGGGCGCGAGCTTTTCAGCAAAGAGCGAATGAGTTCTGAAGCATGAATGGTACCCAGTTTCAGCGAACCGGCGGCTCGCATCATCTCATCCCACTGATACTCGGCTTTCGACAGATCGGCACAACCACGAGCCAGTTCGTCTAGTGCACCGTAATTTGCCGATTTATCCACCCGCCAGAATACTGCTTCACCGGCATCGGCAAGCCGAGGAGAAAACTGGTATCCCAGCAGCCAGAAGAGGCCAAAAATAATGTCGCTGGTACCGGCTGTGTCTGTCATGATCTCAACCGGATTCAGCCCTGTCTGCTGCTCCAGAAGGCCTTCCAGCACAAAAATGGAATCACGTAATGTGCCGGGAACAACGATGCCGTGGAATCCAGAATACTGATCAGAGACGAAGTTGTACCAGGTGATGCCACGTCCGGAACCAAAATATTTTCTGTTAGGTCCTGAATTGACGGTTTTCACCGGCGTGACAAAGCGCATGCCGTCAGCTGAAGCCACTTCGCCGCCACCCCAGCGGCCAGCAAGCTCCAGTGTGGACTGAAAATCAACCAGGCGGACATTGGCGCTGACCAGCGTTTCTGCCCGGAGGTAATTCTGTTTCACCCAACTGAGCCGGTGGCGCGTCAGCGCCGGTATATTGTGCTTTATCAGCGGTTCCAGCCCGATATTGCAAGCCTCAGCCATCAGGACCGCGCACAGGCTGATGTGCAGATCCTGCGCCCGGGCCCCGGATTCACTGACATGCGTAAACTCACGTGTAAAGCCCGTTCTGGCATCTATCTCAAGCAACAGTTCCGTCAAATCTACCGGCGGGAGTAGCTGCCTTACCCGACTGTTGAGACGATGCAACGATGGTGGCTCCTCCAGTTTCTCCAGGCTGCTGATAGTCAGGGAAGGATATTTACCGTCATGGCAGATATTAACCTCCGCATTTCCTTCAAAGCGAGATGCGACGGCTTTCCAGGTTTTATCCAGTTGGACCGCCAGCTGTTGCACGCCTTTATGTCCATCAGTGGGATGTCCCAGCGCCCGACAGATGGGGACCCGCTGAACCTGCCATTCTTCCCCCTGCAACAGCTTCTCGCGGGGATTTCCCCAGCGATCGCTGTTTTCGAGCCAGATGTCCCGTCGGCGTAGTGCATCCTGAAGGCGCTCCAGCAGACAAAGCGAGTAACCGGCACGCTGTATCCGGCCCTCCGCATCGTATACCAGGCGTTTCCAGGGGCCGGTAATAATATGTTCAGGCGCATCGTCCAGGATGCGCTTTTTCGAGCCGTTCAGTTCGGTCAGATAATGAATGGCGGACAGCGTATGTTCTCCGGCTGGCGCTGCCTGGAAATGCAGGTCGCGCAATACCGCCGGAAGAAAACGCTTTACCCGCCCGTACTGTTCCACCATTTCGTCATGGAAATTGTTGTTCTGAGGCCGGGCCAGCTCATTTACCTTGCTGACGGATTCTGCCAGCCTACTTTTCGGTATGCTGCTGAATATGGTCTCCCTCAGTTCAGCATCGTCAGCCTGCTCAGCTAGCAACAATGAACATGCCTGCGCCAGCAGTAGCGCAGCACGGTCAAGATCTTTCAGCGTCCTGAGCCGTTTTTTCTGCCCCGTTTTCTTCGCCGCACGAGTGATATCCAGTATAAGCATATCGAGCACATCAACGGCTTCATCCAGCGCCGCAGTCTCCTGTGCTTTAACGAATGCGGTGAGTACGGCCAGCTTTCTCTGCTGTGGCATTCGCGCGATATATTTTACCGACGCCATGCCTGCGTAACGGGCCAGATTACGTAGTTGTATAGCGGGCAGACCGGTAAAACTCAGTCGGGAAAACTCCAGGTTTCGCAGCCGGATATACCGCTCCAGCGCTTCGGTAAATGCCGGACCGCTGACGGTGACAGGTCCCTTTTTCAGTTGCTCCAGCGGTGAAATTCGCTGCCCCTCAGGAATGTCCAGCAGCTCAGTCACGCGGGCGGTCTGCCAGCTGTCCGGCAACGCGGCCAGTTTCTTCCAAAGTTGCTGATTTGCCCGTTCACGTATTTCACTGACGAGACGTACAAGTGTGGTTGCTCCGGGCAGCAGGACCTTATTCTGAAGCAACCAGGCGGTGGCAAAATCAAACATCAGGCCGGGTCGCTCATTACTGAGCCATGCACGGGTGTATAGCAGGCGCTTCAGGCGGAAAGACCAGGGGAAATCGCCAAATTCATGGTAACCGTAATATTCCTTAATCAGCGCAGTATGCTCTCTGAGGGTGGTATCCCGTTCTGCGTAGCGGGAAAGGACTTCCGGACGGCGGATATTAAGCTGCACCGCGACAAATTGCTGAACACCCGGCAGAACCCGGGTTAAATCTGTCAGAAAGGTGCCCAGAAAACGGGCGGTGGTGAGCTGAAGCGCAATTCCCAGCCGGTTATGCCTTCCCCGTCGCTGGTTAATGAAGGCAAGATCTCGCTCATCAAGATGAAAATAGCGCGCCAGCTGCACGTCATTGGGTTCTGCAACATAGCGACCATAATTCAGTTCCTGCTCAGTGGTCAGAAAATCGACGGGCATATAGGCCTTCCTGCCTGACGGTTATATATTAACAATTTCGCAACCGTCCGAAATGTTATAATTTATAAGACAGCATAAAACGGCAGGCATGGACTGTCTATTAAATCGTATTTTTGCCATAATAGACACAAGGTGTCTGATATTCGATTTAAGGTACATTTTTATGCGACTTTTTGGTTACGCACGGGTCTCAACCAGTCAGCAGTCCCTAGATATTCAAATTAGAGCACTTAAGAACGCGGGGGTAAAAGCCAACCGTATTTTTACGGACAAGGCATCGGGAAGTTCAGCTGCCAGGGAAGGACTTGAGCTGTTGCGCATGAAGGTGGAAGATGGAGATGTCATTCTGGTGAAGAAGCTAGACCGTCTTGGTCGTGACACTGCCGATATGATTCAACTAATAAAAGAATTCGATGCCTTGGGTGTGGCAGTCCGATTCATTGATGATGGGATCAGTACCGATGGAGAAATGGGGAAGATGATCGTCACAATTCTATCAGCAGTGGCACAAGCAGAACGTACTCGCATCTTTGAACGAACAAATGAAGGAAGAATTGAGGCCAAGTCTAAAGGAATTAAATTTGGCAGAAAACGGAAAATAGACAGGAATAAAATAAAATTTATGCATGATAAAGGAACTGGAGCAACTGAAATAGCTAAGCATATGGGTATTGCGCGTTCAACCGTATATAAAATTATCAATTCAGAACGTTCACCAATCAATGATTGATTATCTTACAACTGACAAGGTGGAATTGTGAGAACATTTGTTATAATTTGGACGATAGCTTTCATTGCGGTAATTGCTGTAATGTGTACAGTGGATCTTTCATTATATGTACCTTCAATTTACACCGTATTTAATAAAAACAAACCTTTAGTAACTGGTATTATATATATACTACTAATATCTATTTTTATATGGCTAATTGTAGCGTTATATCTTTTAAAAAAATACTCATTTAAAGTAGAGAAATTAAGTTTAGGCGGCGTTAATGTTCTGTTCAATGAAAGTGGTACGTTATATCGCAAAAGTATAAAAAATCATCTGGATTCAAAAAGAGCTATCTTTAAGTTGAAGAAAAATGTGGACGCATTCGATGAAGTTATCTCATCATATTATCAGACATATCAATTTATTAGAGATGAAATGAAACTATTGAATCCAAAAAAAGACAATGAGTTATATAATATTAGCAATGATATGTTAATGGTGTTAAATAAATTTTTAACTAAAAATCAAAATAATTATAAAAGATGGTATAAATATATATCAGATAAGGATGAAGTTATTGATGTTATAACTAATACACCATTAAAAGTTCACCTGACGCCTATAAATAAAATACAAAAGCAATACTATAACTACAGTAAAATATGTAACGATTTTAAAGTAGTAAATGATTTTTTCACATCACGGGTTCAACAAACATTTAACGTGAACACCACCAAATGGGATTGGTAACAAGTAAAGGGGAGTATCATACTCCCCTTTACTGTTTCTGCTAGCCATTACGCATTCTCATTGGGGTAGAAAAAACGTATTCGCACTTATCTTTATCTTGATATGTTAACTCAATCATTTTTCTAAGGTTTTCTGGGTTATTGTGTATCTGATCCCAGTTGACTATTGATATATATGACTTTTCACTCATCAAGTTATCGATAACTCTTTCAGGCATATATGGATATATTTCTTTATATGTTGTTCTGTCGTTGATTGTTATCCACTCGGTTATATTAGGATGAAATTCATTTTTTTCATTTTCACCATGACTGGCTCTAATGTTGTTTGTCCCTGTTGAAGGAAGATTTATAATAAAAATACCTGATTTGCCGTTTCTGGGACTATCCCTCATGGATGAATATAATTCCCAATCAACATGCTTTCTATTTTTAGTCTCAGTCCCAACGAGTAAAATAAGAGCGGATGTATCACGTAAATATTCATCCCTTATTATTTCTCTGATCTTTTGAGGTTCTTCTTCTTCATCAATGTCACCAAGTGATACCGAGCGATTCACAAAAATATCAAAAACATCATTCATTTTTTCAAGTTCGTTTTTGTACCATTGGTCATTAGCATGGTGGTAACTGATGAAAACTTTGTGCTTGGTCACGCTTTTTCCTCATTTATTCTCTGGTTTACGGATTTTACATCTTCATCCATACCGAGTAAAAGTCTTATAATTTATTTTTTCACACTAAGAGATACTCTCAACCACTGGATACAGTATAATCAGGAAGTGGCTACATTCTTCCAATTCAAATGAAGAGAGCAGACTTACATGCAATTCATCCATAATGATCTTGGTCAAAGAAAAAGAGGGGAGATTGTTGAAATCACCCTTACCAGTGGTGCAAATGTTAGACTAATGGATAGTTCTAACTTCAGTAGTTATAAGAATGGCCGACGACATTCCTACATTGGTGGGTTAGCAAAGCGCTCCCCCATAAGGTTACAGATCCCTTCATCAGGCCATTGGCATATTGCTGTAGATATGCAGGGATTAAGGGGGAGTACCAGGGCTTCTGTTCGCGTTCTTCCAGGGGTTCTTCCTGAAATTCAGGATAGGCCGTTAAGCGAAGTTCCTAGTCTGGTAAGAGATAACAGACCACCGTCAACAGCACAGAGCAACGAGATACATGACGTATTTATTTCGCATGCCTCAGAGGATAAAGATGATTTTGTTCGCTCTCTGGCAAACTCATTAATCAGTCACGGCCTTAATGTATGGTATGACGAAATGACGTTAAGAATTGGTGACAGCCTGAGACAAAAAATAGACAAAGGTTTAGCAAACAGTCGTGTTGGGTTAGTAGTTTTGTCTCCGGCGTTTATAAGCAAAGGTTGGACAAATTATGAACTTGATGGAATCGTCACTCGTGCTATTTCTGGTGAGCAAATATTGCTTCCCATATGGCATAATATTACAAAACAAGAAGTTGTCGATTTTAGTCCATCATTAGCAGACAAAGTTGCTCGTAGTACTGCAACTCATACAATCGATGAAATTGCTCATGAGATAGCCGAGCTACTGCATTCTCGTGGTTAATGTTTATCGAAATTCAAATAGCAAAACAAAAGGATCAATCAGCGATCCTTTTTTTATTTTTATGAATATCAATAAATTACATTCTTAACGTACGTTTTCGTTCCATTGGCCTTCAAACCCCTCAAATGGCTGTTCGAACTGAACGCCAAACAGCGTGAAGTGCTGGCACGTCGTTTTGGTCTGCTGGGTTATGAAGCTGCAACACTGGAAGATGTGGGCCGCGAAATCGGTCTGACTCGTGAACGTGTTCGTCAGATTCAGGTTGAAGGCCTTCGCCGTCTGCGTGAAATTCTGCAGACTCAAGGGCTGAATATCGAAGCGCTCTTCCGCGAGTAAGCACCGTTCTAACAAGAAAGGCCAGCCTCTTTGAGGCTGGCCTTCTTCTTTCTGGCTGACTACGCTGTGTTTTTGCTGGTGAAGGCAGACGGGAGCATTTTCATGCTTACTCAGGTTTGTTAATCAGGCATCATTTTCTTGATTAGCAGGGCGAATTGCGCGCGTTCCTCGTCATTCAACCGTCCCAGAAATTCCTCATCCACCCGATTTCCCAACGGCATGCTTACCTTCAGCAAGGCTTCTCCTTCAGGGGTCAGATAAACGAAGCGGCGACGTTTATCCAGCGGATCGTTTTCACGCCTCACCAGCCCACGTTTTTCCATTCGGCTTAGCATTTCTGCCAGCGTCGCTTTGGTACTGACGGCGGCCTCCATCAGATTAACCTGTTCAATGCCGGGACGTTCCGCAATGGCACGCATCACCGCGTACTGTGGTTTAGTCAGATCCGGCAACGCATGCTGCCAACGCGCCGTATGTTGTTGGAACAGCTGGCGTAACAGGTGAAACGCTTTATTCCGTAACTCCATGAAAACTCCAGGCTAAAAATCATGTCTCCTATCATAACGGGTAACACCGCGTTTTTTAACGAGGAAATCTTAAGCAATACGTGCGGAAAAAAACGGGCGCTATTGTCGTCGCTGTTTTACAGGGGTAATTTATATTAAATGTTCGTATACGAACAATTTGTGGAGTGATGAATGAGACTGATTGTGGGGATGACTGGGGCAACGGGAGCGCCGCTGGGTGTAGCACTGTTGCAGGCGCTGCGGAAGATGCCGGATGTGGAAACGCATCTGGTGATGTCGAAATGGGCCAAAACCACCATTGAACTGGAAACGCCATACCGTGCGCGCGACGTTGCCGGACTGGCCGATTTTTGCCACAGCCCGGCGGATCAGGCGGCGACCATCTCGTCAGGTTCGTTTCGTACCGACGGCATGATCGTTATTCCTTGCAGCATGAAAACCCTGGCTGGAATACGCGCAGGCTACGCCGACGGTCTGGTGGGACGCGCTGCCGACGTGGTGCTGAAAGAAGGGCGCAAGTTGGTGCTGGTGCCGCGTGAAATGCCGCTCAGTACGGTGCATCTCGAAAACATGCTCGCGCTTTCACACATGGGCGTGGCGATGGTGCCGCCCATGCCTGCTTTCTATAACCATCCACAGTCCGTTGATGATATTACGCAACACATCGTGGCCCGCGTACTGGACCAGTTTGCGCTGGAGCACCCGCATGCGCGTCGCTGGCAGGGATTAGCGCAGGCACAGAATTTTTCACAGGAGAATGAATAATGGCATTTGATGATTTGCGCAGCTTTTTGCAGGCGCTCGACGACCAGGGACAATTGCTGAAAATCAGTGAAGAGGTGAATGCGGAGCCGGATCTGGCCGCGGCTGCCAACGCCACTGGCCGTATTGGCGACGGCGCACCGGCGCTATGGTTCGATAATATTCGTGGTTTTACCGACGCGCGTGTGGCGATGAATACCATCGGCTCCTGGCAAAATCATGCCATTTCATTGGGCTTACCGCCGAATACGCCAGTGAAAAAGCAGATAGATGAGTTTATTCGTCGCTGGGATAAGTTCCCGGTCACCCCGGAACGCCGCGCGAATCCGGCATGGGCGGAAAACAGTGTCGATGGCGAAGCGATTAACCTGTTCGATATTCTGCCGCTGTTTCGCCTGAACGACGGCGATGGCGGATTTTACCTGGATAAAGCCTGCGTAGTCTCCCGCGATCCGCTCGACCCGGACAACTTCGGCAAGCAGAACGTCGGTATCTACCGAATGGAAGTGAAGGGCAAGCGTAAGCTGGGCCTGCAACCGGTACCGATGCATGATATCGCGCTGCATCTGCATAAGGCGGAAGAGCGCGGCGAGGATCTGCCGATCGCTATCACCCTGGGTAACGATCCGATCATCACGCTGATGGGGGCGACACCGCTGAAGTACGATCAGTCCGAATATGAAATGGCGGGGGCGCTACGCGAAAGCCCGTATCCCATCGCCACCGCCCCGTTGACCGGGTTTGATGTGCCGTGGGGATCGGAGGTGATCCTGGAAGGGGTGATTGAAAGCCGCAAACGTGAAATTGAAGGGCCGTTTGGCGAGTTTACCGGCCACTATTCCGGTGGTCGCAATATGACGGTTGTGCGTATTGATAAGGTGTCGTATCGCAGTAAACCGATTTTTGAATCCCTTTATCTCGGTATGCCGTGGACAGAAATAGACTATTTGATGGGGCCGGCCACCTGCGTTCCGCTGTATCAGCAACTAAAAGCGGAGTTCCCGGAAGTGCAGGCGGTTAACGCCATGTATACCCACGGCCTGCTGGCGATTATCTCGACCAAAAAACGCTACGGTGGTTTTGCGCGAGCGGTGGGATTGCGTGCGATGACCACGCCACACGGGCTGGGTTACGTGAAGATGGTAATTATGGTGGATGAAGATGTCGATCCGTTCAACCTGCCGCAGGTGATGTGGGCGCTGTCGTCGAAAGTCAACCCGGCGGGGGATCTGGTTCAGCTACCGAATATGTCAGTACTGGAACTGGATCCGGGCTCAAGTCCGGCGGGGATCACCGATAAGCTGATTATCGACGCCACCACGCCCGTTGCGCCGGATAACCGTGGTCACTATAGCCAGCCGGTGTGCGATCTCCCGGAAACCAAAGCCTGGGCTGAAAAGCTGACTGCCATGCTGGCCAACCGTAAATAAGGAGCCTCAGATGATTTGCCCACGTTGTGCTGATGAACATATTGAAGTGATGGCGACCTCGCCAGTGAAAGGCGTCTGGACGGTGTATCAGTGCCAACATTGCCTGTACACCTGGCGTGATACGGAGCCGCTACGTCGTACCAGCCGCGAACACTACCCGCAGGCGTTTCGTATGACGCAGAAAGATATCGATGAGGCGCCGATGGTACCCACTATTCCGCCGCTGCTGACAGAAGATAAGCGCTGACGGAGTGCCGGATGGCGGCTGAGGCCTTATCCGACCTGGGAAAAGTACCGTTAATATGTGGCCCGATACGCAAAGCGGCATCGGGCCTTTTTCTTACACCAGACTCTTCAGCCGATAGATCCACTCCAGCGCCTGACGGGGCGTTAGCGAATCCGGGTCGAGATTTTCCAGTGCTTCAACGGCAGGAGAGGTCTCTTCGGGAACGGACAGCAGCGACATCTGGGTGCCATCCACCTGTGTTGCCGCCGCGTTGGGTGAAATGCTCTCCAGTTCGCGCAGTTTCTGTCGCGCACGTTTGATCACCTCTTTCGGAACGCCCGCCAGCGCTGCGACCGCCAGGCCGTAGCTCTTACTGGCCGCACCGTCCTGCACGCTATGCATAAAGGCAATGGTATCGCCGTGCTCTAACGCGTCGAGATGGACGTTGGCTACGCCTTCCATTTTTTCCGGCAACTGTGTCAGCTCGAAGTAGTGCGTCGCGAACAGCGTCAGCGCTTTGATCTTATTCGCCAGATTTTCCGCACATGCCCACGCCAGCGACAGGCCATCGTAAGTGGATGTCCCGCGGCCAATCTCATCCATTAGCACCAGGCTGTTCTCAGTGGCGTTGTGCAGAATGTTGGCCGTTTCGGTCATCTCTACCATGAAGGTGGAGCGCCCGGAGGCCAGATCGTCCGCCGCGCCTACACGGGTAAAGATACGATCGACAGGACCAATCTCCACCTTCTGCGCCGGTACGTAGCTACCGATATAGGCCAGCAGGGCAATCAGCGCGGTCTGGCGCATGTAGGTACTTTTACCGCCCATGTTTGGTCCGGTAATGATCAGCATTCTGCGCTGTGGTGAGAGGTCGAGCGGGTTGGCGATAAACGGCTCATTCAGGACCTGCTCCACCACCGGATGGCGGCCCTCGGTAATACGAATACCTGGCTTATCGCTGAAGGTTGGGCAGGTGTAGTTCAGCGTGTACGCGCGTTCGGCCAGATTCACCAGTACATCGAGTTCCGCCAGCGCACTGGCGCTCTGTTGCAGATCCGCCAGATGCGGTAGCAGTAGGTCGAACAGTTCATCATAGAGCTGTTTTTCCAGCGCCAGCGCTTTGCCTTTGGAGGTCAGAACTTTATCTTCGTACTCTTTGAGTTCTGGGATGATGTAGCGCTCAGCGTTTTTCAGCGTCTGACGGCGGACGTAGTTAATTGGCGCGAGATGGCTCTGCCCACGGCTAATCTGGATGTAATAGCCGTGCACCGCGTTAAAGCCGACTTTCAGCGTGTCCAGCCCGGTACGCTCGCGCTCACGGATTTCCAGCCTGTCGAGATAGTCGGTCGCACCGTCTGCCAGGGCACGCCACTCATCAAGCTCTTCGTTGTAGCCTGGCGCAATAACACCACCGTCACGAACGAGAACCGGGGGAGCGTCAACGACCGCTCGTTCCAGCAGTTCCCGCAGTTCGGCGAATTCGCCCATTTTCTCACGCAGCATTTGTACAGGGGCGCTGTCCACCGATTCCAGTTGCGCACGCAGTTCCGGCAGTTGCTGGAAAGCGTGGCGCATGCGAGCGAGATCGCGCGGACGCGCGGTGCGCAGTGCCAGACGCGCAAGAATACGTTCCAGATCGCCCACCTGGCGAAGCACGGGCTGCAGTTCGCTGGTTGCATCCTGTAATGAACCAATGGTTTGCTGACGTTCTGTCAGGATTTTCGTATCACGTACCGGCATATGCAGCCAGCGTTTGAGCATACGGCTGCCCATCGGCGTCACGGTGCAGTCGAGCACGGCGGCCAGCGTGTTCTCCATGCCCCCAGCCAGATTCTGGGTGATCTCCAGATTGCGGCGCGTCGCGGCATCCATGATGATGCTGTCCTGCTGCCGCTCCATGGTGATAGAGCGAATATGCGGCAGGGAAGTGCGTTGGGTATCCTTGACGTACTGCAACAGGCAGCCAGCGGCGCAAAGTCCGCGCGGCGCGTTTTCAACGCCAAAGCCAATCAGATCGCGGGTACCAAACTGCAAATTCAACTGCTGACGTGCAGTATCAATTTCAAATTCCCACAGCGGGCGACGACGTAATCCTCGACGATCTTCAATCAGAGCCATCTCCGCGAAATCTTCGGCGTAGAGCAGTTCCGCCGGGTTGGTCCGTTGCAGTTCGGCGGCCATTGTTTCGCGATCGGCGGGTTCGCTCAGACGAAAACGCCCGGAGCTGATGTCCAGCGTAGCATAACCGTAGCCTTTACTGTCCTGCCAGATGGCGGCGAGCAAATTGTCCTGGCGCTCCTGTAGCAGGGCTTCATCACTGATGGTGCCCGGCGTGACAATACGCACGACTTTACGCTCAACCGGCCCTTTACTGGTGGCCGGGTCGCCAATTTGCTCGCAAATGGCGACGGATTCACCCTGATTGACCAGCTTGGCGAGGTAGTTTTCGACCGCATGATGGGGAATACCCGCCATCGGGATGGGCTCGCCCGCAGACGCACCGCGCTTCGTCAGCGAAATGTCGAGCAACTGCGACGCCCGTTTTGCATCGTCGTAAAAGAGTTCGTAAAAGTCGCCCATGCGATAGAAAAGCAGGATCTCCGGGTGTTGGGCCTTCAGCTTGAGATACTGCTGCATCATTGGGGTGTGGGCGTCGAGATTATCGATTGTACTCATGGAGTTGTGTCCAGTCCCTGAATGTAAATGGGTTGCGATACTTTTAGTTTTCGTTGTTATCACATAAGGGACACATGATAGCGGAGATACGCATTTCAGGGAAAGTCAGGATCGCCGACTTCTCGATCCTTCTTCCGTTTCAGAATTTTACACCGATTGTTGTTGTCGCAATTCCGAATGTCGGTCGCGTAATGCGGCAAAAACAAACGCCGCGATAAAGAGAATGGTGAACAGCACGACGATCGTGGGAGCGGGTGCGCTGTCGAGGAAGAATGACAGATACACACCTAAAAATGAGGTAACCACCGACAGACCCGTTGCCAGCAACAGCGCATGAGCAAACCGGCGGGTGAGTAAAATGGCAATCGCGCCTGGGGCGATCAGCAGGGAGATTGACAAAATGATCCCCACCGATTTCAGCGTCGCCACAATGGTCAGCGCAATCATGCACAGCAGTCCGTAATGCAGCAAAGTCGTGTTAAGGCCGCAGGCTTTCGCCTGATGCGGATCGAAGGCGTGCAGCAGCAAATCTTTCCACTTGAATGCAATGATCAGGGCGATACCCAGTACAATGAAGGCCGTTTGCCCAATATCGCTCAGCGAAATCCCTAGCATGTCGCCGAACAGAATATGATCGAGGTGAACCTCTGACTGGATAGAGACATAGAGTACCAGTCCGGCGCCAAACATCCCGGAGAAGACGATCCCCATGATGGTGTCGCGTTTGATGCGGCTGTTGTCATCAAGATATCCGGTCGCGACTGCGCAGAATAGGCCCGCAATAAACGCGCCGATAGCCAGTGGAATACCGACGATATAAGCCAGCACAATTCCCGGAAAAACCGCATGACTCATGGCATCGCCCATGAGCGCCCAGCCTTTGAGCACCAGAAATACCGACAGTAACGCACAGGGAATCGCCACAAGAGCGGAGACGGCCAGCGCGTTGACCATAAAGTCGAACTGAAAGGGTTCCAGCAGAGTGCTCAGAAACATGATGACTCCTTACGTCGTGCGCGACGGCGGTTTGCCAGCAGGCCGTGTTTGGGGGCAAAAACGAACGCCAGCAGGAATAATACGGTTTGTAGCACCACAATGATCCCGCCGGTCGCCCCGTCCAGCCAGTAGCTGAGCCAGGCGCCGAAAAAACTGGTCACACTGCCGATCGCAACGGCGATCATAAGAAGGCGTGGAAAGCGGTCAGTCAGCAGCCAGGCGGTGGCACCGGGCGTCACGACCAGGCAGATCACCAGAAATGCCCCCACGGTTTGCAGCGCGGCGACGGTGGACACCGATAACAGAGTGAAAAACAGCAGCTTCAGACGGGCCGGGTGCAGGCCAATGGAGCGGGCGTGGTTTTCATCGAAAAAAGTGACCATCAGATCCTTCCACTTCAGCAGCAGGATGAGCAGGGAAACCGTGCCGATAATCGCCAGTTGCACAATGTCTTCCGGCGCGATGGCCAGTACGTTGCCGAGAATGATGGTCTGAATATTCACCGACATCGGGTTGAGCGACACCATAAACAGCCCGATGCCAAAGAATGACGAGAAGATCAGGCCAATAATGGCATCTTCTTTAAGCCGTGAGCGCTGGTTCAGAAAAAGCATACTGCCTGCTGCCAGGCCACCGGAGAGAAAGGCACCGAGAGAGAAGGGCAAGCCGAGCATGTAGGCACCGGCAACGCCTGGCACGATGGAGTGCGACAGCGCATCGCCAATCAACGACCAGCCTTTAAGCATTAAATAGCAGGAGAGAAAGGCGCACAGTCCGCCAACCATCGCCGATACCCACATCGCGTTGAGCATGTACTGATAACCAAAGGGTTCTGTCAGCCAGTTCATGATGACTCTCCGCAGCCTGCCGCTCGTCGGGAGATAAACGGGCGTTCGTCGTCGGTAATGATGTGTTCTTCGCCGCCGCTGAGCGCGACGTGACGCAGGACGCCGCTGAACGCCAGTTCAAGGTTGTCGGCGGTAAAAGTGGTTTCGGTCGGGCCGCTCGCCAGCACGGTGCCTTTGATCATCACCGTATAATCACAGAATTCGGTGACTGACCCGAGATTGTGGGTGGAGACCAGCATCGTGCGCCCCTCATCGCGCAACTCGCGTAGCAGCGCAATAATGCGCGCTTCGGTTTTGACATCGACGCCGGTAAAAGGCTCATCCAGCAGAATGACCTGGCCATCCTGGGCAATGGCCCTGGCGAGGAAGACGCGTTTTTTCTGCCCGCCAGAAAGCTCGCCAATCTGCCGGTGGCGGTATTCCAGCATATCCACCCGCGCCAGCGCAGCGTCAACACTGGCATGATCCTGAGCCTTCGGACGACGTAGCCAGCCCATATGTCCGTAGCGGCCCATCATCACGACGTCTTCCACCAGCACCGGAAATGACCAGTCAACCTCTTCGGACTGTGGGACGTAGGCAATCAGATTCTGCTTCAGCGCGTGATTCACCGGCTGTTGCAGGATGGAAATGTCGCCGTCGGCCAGGCGGACAAAACCCATCAGTGCTTTGAACAACGTTGATTTTCCCGACCCGTTGACTCCTACCAGCGCGGCAATCGAACCGCCCGGTACCTGAAAGGTGGCATCGCGTAGTGCGGTATGACCATTGCGATACGTCACCGTCACCTGATTCACGGTAATCGCAGATTGACTCATTTCTGACTCCTCAAACCGTCATTGATACCACTGACGATGGTCTCGGTGGTAACGCGTAGCAGATCGAGATAGGTGGGAACGGGGCCATCGGCGGCGCTCAGGGAATCGACATACAGCACGCCGCCGTAATGTGCGCCGGATTCCCGCGCGACCTGACGGGCCGGTTTATCTGATACGGTGCTTTCGCTGAATACGGTGGGGATCTGATGCGCTCTGATCGCATCGATCACTTTACGTACCTGTTTGGGCGTTCCCTGCTGATCGGCGTTGATCGGCCAGAGATACAGCTCTTGCAGATCGTTATCGCGGGCAAGATAAGAGAACGCTCCTTCGCTGGTGACCAGCCAGCGTTTATCGGCAGGGATTTTTGCCAGCGCGGCATGGAGAGGGGCCAGCGTCTGGTGAATTTGCGCTTTATAACGTTCGGCATTTTTCTGGTAAATCGCGGCGTTATCCGGATCGTATTTCGTCAGCGCGTCGCGAATATTGTCGACGTAGATCATCGCGTTTTCCGCCGACATCCAGGCGTGAGGGTTGGGTTTCCCGTTATACGGTCCTTCGCTGATGCCCATGGGTTTCACCCCGTCAGAAACCGTCACTTCCGGCACACCCGACAAATTCTGGTAGAAGCGGGCAAACCACAGCTCCAGATTCAGACCGTTAGAGAGGATCAATTGCGCCCCCTGCGCTCGCTTAATGTCGCCCGGAGTGGGTTGATACTCATGAATTTCCGCGCCGGGTTTGGTGATCGAACTGACGTTGGCCGCCTCACCCGCCACGTTTTGCGCCATGTCCGCAATGATCGTGAAGGTGGTAACGACATTGAGCTTCTCTTTGGCATAAGCCGGTGACAGCATGCAGATGGCCAGTACAGCCGCCAGCAGAGACGAGGTCAGACGGGAGAGGTGCGACATAGTATCCCTCATAAAAAAAGTGGTTAATTATTCATCGAATATAGCCTTTGCTATGTTATATAGCACAAGGCATGTATAAAGATAGTGTTAAATGAAAATAATTCTTATTTGAGGTGTGGGTGGGGGAGTGTCACCTTTGGGTGATAGTGTTGCGAGAATTTAAGTTGTAGAATAAATACACCTTAATGTAGTGGAGGGCGCATCATGTCCGGCAAGCGCATTGCTCGCGAAAAACTGACGATTAAAAAAATGATCGCGCTGTACGAGAGCCAGTGTCCGCAGGCATCTGATGAGCCGGAACACTACGACGCGCTGTTTGCCTATGCGCAAAAACGTCTGGATAAGTGCGTCTTTGGCGAGGATAAACCGGCCTGTAAACAGTGTCCCGTACACTGTTATCAACCAGCGAAGCGTGAAGAGATGAAGCAGATTATGCGCTGGGCGGGGCCGAGAATGCTCTGGCGTCATCCCATCCTGACCGTTCGTCATCTCATCGACGATAAACGTCCCGTGCCGGAACTGCCGGAAAAATACTCGCGTAAGAAGTGAAGCGAAATGCCGGATGGCGGCTTCGCCTTAATCCGGCCTACGGATAATTGCCCACCCGACATCCAGCAACGCGTGCCTCAAACCAGCGCGTCTTTATCAATGCCTAAACGCTTCATGCGTGAAAGCAGCGTGGTGCGCTTAAGACCCAGTCGCTGAGCTGCGCCTTTCGGGCCTGCAACCACACCATTGGTCTCTTTCAGCACCCGCAGGATGAGCTGATACTCGTCTTCCCCTTCCTGGGCGACTTCGGTCGCGACGGGCGGTTCGCCAGGTGAGAGCATGCCGATATCCGGCAGCGAGAGTTGCAGCACGCTTCCTCGCGTCAGCAGAACGGCACGTTCCACCACGTTCTCCAGTTCGCGCACATTACCCGGCCACTCCATATTGCTGAGGATGCGCAGGGTTTCCGCCGGGATACTGTCGATGTTACGCCCCAGGCGGCGAGCGATTTTAAAGGTGAATGCTTTCACCAGCAGGGGGATATCTTCCGGGCGTTCGCGCAGCGGCGGAAGTCGGATCGGAAAAACGTTGAGGCGGTAGTAGAGATCGCTACGAAACTCGCGATCCTCGACCATTTTTTTCAGGTCACGGTTGGTGGCGGCGATCAGGCGCACGTCGGTCTGGATCAGCTTATTGCTGCCCAGACGCTCAAATTCCTGTTCCTGTAAGACGCGTAAAAGCTTAGGCTGTAATTCCAGCGGCATGTCGCCCACTTCATCCAGGAACAAAGAACTTTTATCCGCCAGCTCAAAGCGGCCAATGCGCTGCGCACTGGCACCGGTGAAGGCGCCGCGTTCGTGACCGAACAGGTCACTTTCCAGCAGGCCAGCGGGCATGGCGGCGCAGTTCATCTTCACCATCCGGCGTGCGTTACGCCCACTCAGATTGTGGATTGCGCGGGCAATCAGCTCTTTCCCGGTGCCGGTTTCACCGAGGATCAGCACAGTGCTGTCGCTCTGGGCCACCATCTCGACCTGCTTGAGCACGCTGTACATCGCATCGCTGCGCCCGATGATTTCACCAAACTCGCTGTCGACATTGTTGAGCTGTTCGGTAAGCGCCAGGTTTTCATCCACCAGCCGCTCTTTCAGCCGATGGATTTCCTGATAGGCGAGGGCGTTGTCCACGGCGATGGCGACGCGCCCGGCAATCTGGCGCAGCAGGTTCAGGTTGGCGGTGGTAAACACTTTTTCTTCACACTGCGCCAGCTTGAGTACGCCGAGCATGGTGTTGCCCGACATCAGCGGTAGCAGGCACAGCGTCTGAATCTGGTTGCCCCACGTATCGAACAGCATGCGTTCATAGGGGGCCAGCGCGTCCCGTTCGTTCAGGTTTATCAGCAGCATCTCTTTGCTTTTAAACACCCGTTCCGTCAGAGTGCCAGCTTCATCGACTTCGCTTTGTTCGTGTGCGGGATGATTTTCATCGAGGTAGTGAGTGGAGTAAATGCTGAGCTTATTTTTACGGTGGCTACGCAGGACAATGCTGATGTCGTCGATGTTGAAATAGTGATGGATCTCTTTGGCGACTTCACTTACCAGCTCATCCATGTCGAGCCGGGAGAGTACGGCGTTAGTGATGGCGACCAGAATACGAAAGTTGTCGCGTTCGCGGCACAAGAGATCGTAATCGACGTTGTTCGTGACCCTGCACTGAATTTGCTCTGCCACCACGCCGACAATCTGGGTGAAGGTTTGCAGACGCTCGTACTCTTTTTCGCTCCAGGGGCGATCGTCGTTGCGGATAAATTCGCAGCCGCCAAAAATGCGGCCATCCGCCGCCAGCGGCAGCAGGCAGTAGTGGCCGAATGGCGGGTAAAGGCCGCCAGCAGCCAGTTGCGGCCAGGTTTCTGAAAACTCGTGATAATTGCAGTGCAGGGCATCGGGGCGAGAGAGAATACGGCGGATCGGGCCGTGGGCCAGCACGGTTTCATCTTCGTAGATGACGGGTTTGCCGTTATCGCGCGTGGCGTACCAGGACGCCCGCTGTGTCTGCGCTTGCCACAACACAATCGCCGCGCTGTCGGCAAGCGCCGAGCGCTTTACCAGTTGCGAAAGCGCCTCGCTTAGCGATTGCAGGTCGGGCTGCTGTAACAATGTGCGAGTGATGTCGAACAATCCTTGCTGCCCGAGATCGCTCATCGGTGTATACGACATATTGCTTTTCCAGGAAAGTACCGCTGCGCGGTGCAAAAAAAGAAATTAAATTATAGATATAGATACTCGACTTCCGCCGGGTGTCGACAAAAAACGCCTTATCCGGCCTACGGTTCGAACAGTTTGTGTGAGTTGAATAACGGCGAAAACGCCTTATTCGACCAACGGTTCAACCGATTGTGTAGGCTGGATAAGGCGACGCCGCCATCCGGCATAATGACGGACTTAACAGATCCGCGGCAGCGGTTCTGCATGCGGTAAATCCAGCGTGCGCTTCACGCCGTAAAGACCGGCCAGACGCACACCTTTACGTTCGACCACTTCGCCAATCAGTGCCGCATCGCGCCCCAACGGATGGGCATGCAACGCCGCCAGCACCTGCCCGGCCGCCTGACGTTCAACGGCAATGACCAGCTTGCCTTCGTTTGCGAAGTTAAGCGCATCCAGACCCAGTAGTTCACATACTCCACGAACGGCAGGTTTCACGGGAAGTGCGGATTCGGACAGCTCAATGCCAAAACCGCAGGCGGCGGCAAACTCATGGGTGACCGCGTTCACGCCGCCACGCGTCGCGTCGCGCAGGGCTTTCACGCCGGGGATATCGCGCAACGACTGAATTAGCGGCGTTAATACCGCGCAGTCGCTGACCAGTTCGCCATCCAGCCCTAACTGTTCACGCAGATTAAGAATAGTGGCGCCGTGATCGCCCAGCGTACCGCTGACCAGCAGCACGTCGCCCGCTGCCAGGGTTTGTGCACCCCAGTGAATATTGGCTGGAATCGCCCCCATGCCTGCGGTGTTGATGAATAATTTGTCCGCTGCGCCACGTTGAACAACTTTTGTATCGCCGGTCACGATCGCGATATTGGCCTCACGCGCGGTGGCGGCCATGCTGTTTACCACGCTTTTCAGCGTCTCCATCGGCAGTCCTTCTTCGAGGATAAAGCCGCAGGAGAGATAGCGTGGAATTGCGCCGCTGACGGCGACGTCATTGGCGGTACCGCAGATCGCCAGCTTGCCGATGTTGCCGCCGGGGAAAAACAGTGGGTCAATGACGTAGCTGTCGGTGGAGAATGCCAGCCGATCGCCTTCAGCGACCAGTTGCGCCAGTTCAAGCCGCGCCTGATCTTCCTGCTCCGCCAGCCACGGGTTAGCGAAGGCTTCCATAAACAGACTGTTAATCAGTTGCTGCATGGCCTGACCGCCGCTACCGTGGGCGAGTTGTACGCTCTTCATGCTTCACACTCCTGCTGACGATACTGATACCAGGCGGCGCATGCGCCTTCTGAAGAGACCATCAGTGCGCCGAAGGCGGTCTCTGGATTACAGGTCTTGCCAAACAACGGGCACTGATGCGGTTTACATTTCCCGGTCAGCACGTCGCCGCAGCGGGCGCGCGGGTCGTCGTAAACCTGCTGAGGTGCCGGTCGGAAATGCGCTTCGGCATCAAAACGCTGATAGTCAGGCGTCAGATGCACGCCGGAGGATTCAATCACCCCCAGGCCGCGCCACTCGCTGTCGCCGGTGACGCAAAATACGTCGGCAATAGCCTGTTGCGCCAACAGGTTGCCGGCGTCTGGCACCACGCGGCGATACTGGTTTTCGACCTGGCTGTGGGCCGCTATTTTCTGCTCAACCAGCATCACGACGCCTTGCAGTAGATCAAGGGGTTCGAATCCAGCGACCACCAGCGGACGATGAAACTCACTGGCAATAAAATGATAGGCGTCGGTACCGATCACCATACTGACGTGACCTGGAGCGAGAAACGCGTCGATGCCGTTATCGGGCTGTTCCAGCAGGCTGCGCAGGGTCGGAATGAGCGTGATGTGCTGACAGAAGAAGTAAAAATTCTGCACGTCGCGCAGTTTTGCCTGTTGCAGGGTAATGGCGGTGGTCGGCATGGTCGTTTCAAAGCCGAGGCCGAAAAACACGACTTTACGCGTTGGGTTTTCCTGCGCCAGTTTGAGCGCATCCATCGGCGAGTAGACGATGCGAATGTCCGCACCGCGCGCTTTCGCCTGCAACAGCGAACCTTGTTTCCCCGGCACGCGCATGGCGTCGCCAAAGGTACAGAAAATCACCTCCGGATGGCTGGCAATTTCAACGCAACTGTCGATACGTCCCATCGGCAGTACGCAGACCGGACAACCCGGGCCGTGGATAAACTCCACGTTATCAGGGAGCAACTGGTCGAGACCAAATTTGAAGATCGCGTGTGTATGGCCGCCGCAAACTTCCATAATGCGCAGCGGACGTTCAGCGGTATACGGCAGATGCGCGGCACGTTCACGCAGGTGTTCAATCAGTTGCATCACCTGTTCCGGCGCGCGGTATTCGTCAACAAAACGCATTATTTTTCCTCGCCATACAGCAAAGCGCCGACGTCCGGCTCAACATCAAACATGTTCTGGAGCGCATCGAGCGTGTCGCGCGCTTCGGCTTCGTTAATCACGCTCATGGCAAAACCGACGTGGACCAGTACCCACTGGCCCAGACGAGGTTCGCCGTGCTCATCACAACTGCCGACCAGCGTCAGATCGACGTCGCGCTGAATGCCGCAAACGTCGACTTTCGCCAGGTTACCTTCGATAGTGCGGATTTGGCCGGGAACGCCTATGCACATCGCTGTGCCTCCAGCCAGTTCAGCCACTGATCCATTCCTTCGCCGCTGGTGGCGGAAATCAGGATGATCTCTATATCCGGATTAACTTCCCGGGCACTGGCAATGCACTTCTCAACGTCGAAATTCAGGTACGGTAGCAGGTCGACTTTGTTGAGCAGCATCAGCGAGGCGGCGGCGAACATATGCGGGTATTTCAGCGGCTTGTCTTCGCCTTCGGTGACAGAAAGCACCGCCACTTTATGGCGTTCGCCGAGATCAAAACTCGCCGGGCAGACGAGGTTGCCGACGTTTTCGATAAACAGAATGCCGTGGTCTTCCAGCGGCAGACGCGGCGCGGCATCGGCAATCATCTGCGCATCGAGGTGACAGCCTTTGCCGGTGTTGACCTGAATGGCCGGAGTGCCCGTGGCGCGAATGCGCGCGGCGTCGTTGACCGTCTGCTGGTCGCCTTCAATGACGGCGCACGGGACGCTGTCTTTCAGCTTCATCAGCGTTTCGGTAAGCAGAGTGGTTTTACCGGATCCTGGGCTGGAGACGAGGTTGAGCACCAACTGTTGGCGCGCGGCGAAGCGGGCGCGGTTGCGCTCGGCCAGACGGTTGTTTTTATCCAGCACGTCGATTTCTACTTCCAGCATACGCCGCTGGCTCATGCCTGGCGCGTGGGTGCCGGCTTCACCGTGACCGTAGTGCAGATCGCCTTCTTCCGTCTGGCTCGGGGTGAATTCGGACGTTTTTATGCCGGTAATATTCAGCGCCGGGCGAGCTGCCGGGGCAAAAGGCGCGCTGCGAAACGCGGAATGAGGGTTATGCTCATCACCCTCTATATAAAGGTTGCCTTCAGCGCAACCGCATGTTGTACACATCGCTCACTCCTGATCTATTTCTATTCGTCGAATCTGTAATCCATCATCGGCCACGATTTGCAGCGTGTCGCTATTGCATTGCGGGCAACGGCGTACGCGTTGGGTCAGTAAGGTGACGTATTGCTGACAGGATTCACACCAGCATTCGGCTTCTTGTTCCTCGAGGTGCAGTTTACAACCTTCCGCAACGGTGCCACGGCATACCAGATCAAAACAAAAGGAGAGAGCGCTGGTTTCTACGCAAGAAAATGCGCCAATTTTGAGCCAGACCCCAGTTATCCGTTTTGCGCCGTGCGCGACGGCCTGTTGTTCGATCAATTCCAGTGCCCGCTGGCAAAGGGTAATTTCGTGCATAGTGCCTCCCGATATGATGGGCAGTGATAAGCAATAACTATGCCAGCCTGAAAGTTGGGGGCATTTGTCGATGACGATGATGACGAAATGACATGTCATTCGGGCGTCGACAGCCGTCTTTTATTATTAAATTCATGAAAAAACAAATGGTTAAAAACTGGCATGGAAAATGCTTATGGCAGGCTATCTCTGTTAAACGGGTAACCTGACATGACTATTTGGGAAATAAGCGAAAAAGCCGATTACATCGCGCAGCGGCATCGTCGCCTACAGGACCAGTGGCATATTTACTGCAATTCGCTGGTTCAGGGGATCACCCTGTCGAAAGCGCGTCTGCACCATGCGATGAGCTGCGCGCCGGATAAAGATCTCTGTTTCGTACTGTTCGAACACTTTCGCATCACCGTCACGATGGCGGAAGGCTTCAACAGCCACACCATTGAGTATTACGTCGAAACAAAAGATGGCGAAGATAAGCAACTGATTGCACAGGCGCAATTGAGCATTGATGGCAAAGTGGACGAGCGGGTCAGCAACCGTGAGCGTGAGCAGGTGCTGGAACACTATCTCGATAAAATCGCCAGCGTTTATGACCGACTGTATGCCGCTGTTGAAAGCGGGTCGCCGATCAATCTGAGCCAACTGGTGGCGAGACAAAATCCGGCGGCCTGACCCCAGCGTTTTACGTCGTGACGTCGTCTCATGGGTTGTCACGACGCTTTAAGGGACAGACGTGTCGAACAGTGTCGAAAATGACATTTCATCGGCATGTTTTCGTCAAAAATGACTATCACCTGAGGAATGCCTGGTGAATCGTTTTGTAATTGCTGACTCCACGCTCTGTATCGGCTGCCACACCTGCGAGGCCGCCTGTTCAGAGACGCATCGCCAGCACGGCCTACAGTCTATGCCGCGCCTGAAAGTGATGCTGAATGAAAAAGAATCTGCGCCGCAGCTTTGCCACCACTGTGAAGATGCCCCTTGCGCCACCGTGTGTCCGGTTAACGCCATTAACCGGGTGGATGGCGCCGTACAGCTTAATGAAAGCCTGTGCGTGAGCTGCAAACTGTGCGGCATTGCCTGTCCGTTTGGCGCGATCGAATTTTCCGGCAGCCGTCCGCTGCATATCCCGGCCAACGCCAATACGCCTAAAGCACCACCAGCGCCACCGGCACCGGCTCGCGTCAGTACGCTGCTGGACTGGGTTCCGGGCGTGCGTGCCATCGCGGTGAAATGCGATCTGTGCAGTTTCGATGAACAAGGCCCGGCCTGTGTACGGATGTGTCCGACGAAAGCTCTGCATCTGGTGAACAACATGGACATCGCCCGCGCCAGTAAACGGAAACGTGAGCTGACTTTCAATACTGACTTCGGCGATCTCTCCTTGTTTCAGCAGGCTCAGAGTGGGGAGGCAAAATGAGCGCAATTTCACTGATCATCAGCGGTGTGGCCTGGTTTGCCGCCGCCGCCGTCCTGGCATTTCTGTTCTCTTTTCATAAAGCGCTTAGCGGCTGGGTTGCTGGTGTGGGCGGCGCGGTGGGGGGCTTGTGTACTGCCGCGGCGGGTTTCTCCGTGCTCATCAACGCTGTCGCGGTGCGCGGCGTGATACCGTTTATCGGCCACAGCGTACAAATCACCCCGCTGAATGCTATCTGGCTGATTACGCTGGGGCTGTGTGGACTGTTCGTCAGTTTGTACAACATCGACTGGCATCGCCATCCGCAGGTCAAGGCCAACGGTCTGCTGGTGAATCTGCTGATGGCGGCGGCGGTGTGCGCAGTTGCCGCCAGCAATCTCGGCACGCTGGTGGTGATGGCGGAAATCATGGCGCTGTGTGCGGTGTTCCTGACCGGATGCAGCAAAGAAGGCAAGCTGTGGTTTGCGCTGGGGCGTCTCGGTACGTTGCTGCTGGCGATCGCCTGTTATCTGGTGTGGCAGCGCTATGGCACCCTTGAGTTGCGTCTCCTCGATCTGCGCACTCAGGAACTGCCGCTGGGCGCTGACATCTGGCTGCTTGGCGTGGCGGGCTTTGGTCTGCTGGCCGGGATTATTCCGCTGCACGGATGGGTGCCGCAGGCTCACGCGAGCGCCAGCGCTCCAGCGGCGGCCCTGTTCTCCACCGTGGTGATGAAGGTCGGTCTACTGGGCATTCTCTCGTTATCGCTGATTGGCGGTAATGCGCCGCTGTGGTGGGGTGTGTTACTGCTGGTTCTCGGCATGATCACCGCGTTTGTCGGCGGTCTGTATGCGTTGATGGAGCACAATATTCAGCGCCTGCTGGCGTATCACACGCTGGAAAACATCGGCATTATCCTGCTCGGTCTCGGCGCAGGCGTGACCGGGATTGCTCTCAAACAACCGACGCTGATTGCGCTGGGCCTGACCGGTGGTCTCTATCACCTGGTGAACCACAGCCTGTTCAAAAGCGTGCTGTTTCTTGGCGCGGGCAGCATCTGGTTTCGTACCGGACATCGCGATATCGAAAAACTGGGCGGCATCGGTAAACGCATGCCGGTCATTTCCATTGCGATGCTGGTGGGGCTGATGGCGATGGCTGCACTGCCGCCGCTGAACGGATTTGCTGGCGAGTGGGTGATCTACCAGTCCTTCTTCAAACTGGGCAACAGCGGCGCGTTTATTGGTCGTCTGCTGGGGCCACTACTGGCGGTCGGACTGGCGATTACCGGTGCGCTGGCGGTGATGTGTATGGCGAAAGTGTATGGCGTGACCTTCCTCGGCGCGCCGCGCACGAAAGAGGCGGAAAACGCCTGCTGTGCGCCTCTCCTGATGGGCATCAGCGTCGTGGCGCTGGCGATTTGTTGCGTACTCGGCGGGGTTGCCGCGCCGTGGCTGTTGCCGCTGCTGGCGACTGCCGTACCGTTGCCGCTGGAAACCGCCAATACCACCGTATCGCAACCCATGATCACGCTGTTGCTGATTGCCTGTCCGCTGCTGCCATTCATCATCATGGCGATGTTCAAAGGCAACCGTCTGCCATCGCGTTCTCGCGGGACGGCATGGGTCTGCGGTTACGATCACGAGCAGTCGATGGTCATTACCGCGCACGGTTTCGCGATGCCAGTGAAGGAAGCCTTTGCACCGGTTCTCAAACTGCGTAAGTGGCTCAATCCGGTAGCGTGGGTTCCGGGTTGGCAAAGCGCGGCGGTACCGGTGCTGTTCCGCCGCCTGGCGCTGATCGAACTGGCCGTGCTGGTGGTGATTGTGGTTTCACGAGGAGCCTGAGAATGAGTGTTTTATATCCGTTAATTCAGGCGCTGGTGTTATTTGCCGCTGCGCCGCTGCTATCCGGCGTGACCCGCGTGGCGCGTGCCCGTCTGCACAATCGCCGCGGTCCTGGTGTATTGCAGGAGTATCGCGACCTGCTCAAACTGCTGGGCCGTCAGAGCGTCGCGCCAGCGGATGCTGGCTGGGTCTTTCGTCTGACGCCTTTTGTGATGGTGGGCGTTATGCTGACCATCGCTACCGCGCTGCCGGTGGTAACCGTGGGTTCACCGCTGCCGCAACTGGGCGATTTGATCACGTTGATTTATCTGTTCGCTATTGCCCGTTTCTTCTTTTCTATCGCGGGACTTGATACCGGCAGCCCGTTCACGGCGATCGGTGCCAGTCGTGAAGCGATGCTCGGCGTGCTGGTGGAGCCGATCCTGCTGCTGGGACTGTGGGTCGCTGCGCAGGTTGCGGGTTCCACCCATATCAGCAATATCACCGATACGATCTATCACTGGCCAGCAGCCCGCAGCATTCCGCTGATTTTGGCACTGTGCGCCTGTGCGTTCGCCACCTTTATCGAAATGGGCAAACTGCCGTTCGATTTGGCGGAAGCGGAGCAGGAATTGCAGGAAGGGCCGCTGACCGAATACAGCGGCAGCGGTTTTGCGGTGCTGAAGTGGGGCATTAGCCTGAAACAGCTGGTAGTACTGCAAATGTTTGTCGGCGTGTTCCTGCCGTGGGGACAGATGGAAACGTTCAGCGCAGGTGGACTGTTGCTGGCGCTGGTGATCGCCATCATCAAGCTGCTTGTCGGCGTACTGGTGATTGCCCTGTTTGAAAACAGCATGGCGCGTCTGCGTTTTTGCGCCACCTCACGCGTGACCTGGGCCGGTTTTGGGTTTGCGTTTTTAGCGTTCGTCTCCTTGCTGGTGGCGTGATTTAAGAGAGTTTGAGCATGTCTGAAGAAAAAGTTGGTCAACAATACCTTGCCGCACTGCACCAGGCATTTCCTGGCGTGGTGCTGGACGAAGCCTGGCAGACCCGGGATCAGCTGACCATCACCGTGAAGGTCAACTATCTGCCGGAAGTGGTCGAATTCCTTTACTACAAGCAGGGCGGATGGCTCTCGGTGCTGTTTGGCAATGATGAACGCCAGCTGTGTGGTCATTACGCGGTGTACTACGTGCTGTCGATGGAGCAGGGTACCAAATGCTGGATCACGGTACGTGTTGAAGTTGATGCCAATAAGCTGGAATTCCCGTCCGTCACGCCGCGCGTGCCGGCTGCCGTCTGGGGCGAGCGCGAAGTGCGCGACATGTACGGTCTGATCCCGGTCGGTCTGCCGGACGAACGCCGTCTGGTGCTGCCTGATGACTGGCCGGACGAACTCTATCCGTTGCGTAAAGACAGCATGGATTATCGTCAGCGCCCGGCACCGACCACCGATGCGGAAACCTACGAGTTCATCAATGAACTGGGTGACAAGAAAAATAATGTGGTGCCGATTGGCCCGCTGCACGTCACTTCGGATGAACCGGGACACTTCCGCCTGTTTGTTGATGGCGAAAATATTATCGACGCTGATTACCGCCTGTTCTATGTCCATCGCGGCATGGAAAAACTGGCGGAAACCCGGATGGGCTACAACGAAGTCACCTTCCTGTCGGATCGCGTTTGCGGGATCTGCGGCTTCGCCCACAGCACCGCGTATACCACCTCCGTTGAAAACGCGATGGGCATCGTGGTGCCGGAACGCGCGCAGATGATCCGCGCCATTCTGCTGGAGGTGGAGCGTCTGCACTCCCATCTGCTGAACCTCGGTCTGGCCTGTCACTTCACCGGTTTTGACTCCGGTTTTATGCAGTTCTTCCGCGTACGCGAAACCTCCATGAAGATGGCGGAGATCCTGACCGGGGCGCGTAAGACTTACGGTCTGAACCTGATCGGCGGGATTCGTCGCGATCTGCTGAAAGAGGACATGATCCAGACCCGTCAACTGGCGCAGCAGATGCGTCGCGACGTGCAGGAACTGGTGGATATGCTGCTCAGTACGCCGAACATGGAACAGCGCACCGTGGGAATTGGTCGTCTGGATCCAGAGATTGCGCGTGATTTCAGTAACGTTGGGCCGATGGTTCGCGCCAGCGGTCACGCTCGTGACACCCGCGCCGATCACCCGTTTGTCGGTTACGGTCTGCTGCCGATGACGGTTCACAGCGAACAGGGCTGCGATGTGATCTCGCGTCTGAAAGTGCGTATCAACGAAGTGTACACCGCACTGAATATGATCGACTTCGGTCTGGACAACCTGCCCGGCGGTCCACTGATGGTGGAAGGCTTCACCTACATTCCGCATCGCTTTGCGCTGGGCTTTTCCGAAGCACCACGCGGTGACGATATTCACTGGAGCATGACCGGCGACAACCAGAAGCTGTATCGCTGGCGCTGTCGTGCGGCGACTTACGCTAACTGGCCGACCCTGCGTTACATGCTGCGCGGCAACACCGTTTCTGATGCACCGCTGATTATCGGTAGCCTTGACCCTTGCTACTCCTGTACTGACCGCATGACCGTGGTGGATGTGCGTAAGAAGAAGAGCAAAGTCGTGCCATACAAAGAACTTGAGCGCTACAGCATTGAGCGTAAAAACTCGCCGCTGAAATAAGGAATCGCCATGTTTACCTTTATCAAAAAAGTCATCAAAACCGGCGCGCCGACTTCGTCTTATCCGCTGGAGCCGATTGCGGTTGATAAAAACTTCCGCGGTAAGCCGGAGCACAATCCGCAGCAGTGCATTGGCTGCGCGGCCTGCGTGAATGCCTGCCCGTCAAATGCGTTGACGGTGGAAACGGATCTGGCCAGCGGCGAACTGGCCTGGCAGTTCAACCTCGGGCGCTGCATTTTCTGCGCCCGCTGCGAAGAAGTGTGCCCGACGGCGGCGATCAAGCTTTCGCAGGAGTATGAACTGGCGGTGTGGAAGAAAGAGGATTTCCTCCAGCAGTCCCGTTTTGCGCTGTGCAACTGCCGCGTATGCCATCGTCCTTTCGCTGTTCAGAAAGAGATTGATTACGCCATTGCGCTGCTTAAGCACAACGGCGACAGCCGCGCGGAGCATCACCGCGAAAGCTTTGAGACCTGCCCGGACTGCAAACGTCAGAAGTGCCTGGTGCCGTCCGACCGAATTGAACTGACTCGCCATATGAAAGAGGCCAGCTGATGAGCCATTTATTAGGTCCGCGTGACGCAAACGGTATTCCGGTACCGATGACGGTGGATGAGTCCATCGCCAGCATGAAGGCGTCATTACTGAAAAACATCAAGCGTTCAGCCTATGTTTACCGCGTGGACTGCGGCGGTTGTAACGGTTGTGAAATTGAAATTTTTGCGACCTTATCACCATTGTTTGACGCCGAACGCTTCGGTATCAAAGTCGTACCGTCGCCGCGTCATGCGGACATACTGCTATTCACCGGCGCGGTTACCCGTGCGATGCGCTCCCCGGCGCTGCGTGCCTGGCAGTCTGCGCCCGATCCGAAAATCTGCATCTCTTACGGCGCCTGCGGCAACAGCGGCGGTATCTTCCATGACTTGTACTGCGTCTGGGGCGGCACTGACAAAATTGTGCCGGTGGATGTGTATATTCCAGGATGCCCGCCGACGCCTGCGGCAACGCTGTACGGCTTTGCGATGGCGCTGGGCCTGCTGGAGCAGAAAATTCATGCTCGTGCACCGGGAGAACTGGACGATCAGCCAGCGGAAATTCTGCATCCGGACATGGTGCAGCCGCTGCGCGTGAAGGTCGATCGCGAGGCGCGTCGACTGGCCGGTTATCGCTATGGGCGTCAGATTGCGGATGATTACCTGCGTCAACTCGGCCAGGGTGAACATCAGGTGGCGCGCTGGCTGGAAGCGGAAAGCGATCCGCGTTTGACCGAGATCGTCGCCCACCTGAATCAGGTAGTCGAAGAGGCGCGTATACGATGAGTGAAACGGTGGTGTTCAGTCAACTGAGCCGTAAGTTTATTGATGAGAACGATGCGACGCCCGCCGAGGCGCAGCAGGTTGTCTATTACAGCCTGGCGATTGGTCACCATCTTGGGATCATCGACTGCCTGGAAGCCGCGCTGACCTGCCCGTGGGAGGCGTATCTGACGTGGATTGCCACGCTGGAAGAGGGTAGCGAGGCCCGTCGGAAGATGGAAGGGGTGCCGAAGTACGGCGAGATCGTCATCGATTTTAATCATGTGCAAATGCTGGCGCACGCGTTTGATC
Organism: Citrobacter sp. CFNIH10; assembly: GCF_002934585.1. NCBI lineage: Bacteria > Pseudomonadati > Pseudomonadota > Gammaproteobacteria > Enterobacterales > Enterobacteriaceae > Citrobacter > Citrobacter sp. CFNIH10. The sequence goes on along the minus strand of NZ_CP026216.1, from coordinate 34,677 downwards.
GTGCGCTCGCGGTACAGACCCCGGAGCAGCAGGCATGGAGCAAACAGATGCTCAGCATGTTGCATGATATTCATCAGGAGAGCGCGATTTACCTGATGGTAAGGAGACACCGTGACTGACGTTTTATTGTGTGTTGGCAACAGCATGATGGGGGATGACGGCGCGGGTCCGCTGCTGGCAGAAAAATGCGCGGCGCAGGCGAAAGGTCACTGGGTGGTCATTGACGGAGGCAGTGCGCCGGAAAATGACATCGTGGCCATTCGCGAACTGCGCCCGGATCGTCTGCTGATCGTGGACGCTACCGACATGGGGTTGAATCCCGGCGAGATCCGCATTGTCGATCCTGACGATATCGCCGAGATGTTCATGATGACGACCCACAATATGCCGCTGAATTATCTGGTTGATCAGCTTAAAGAAGACGTCGGCGAGGTGATCTTCCTCGGGATTCAGCCGGATATCGTCGGGTTCTATTATCCTATGACTCAACCCATTAAGGATGCCGTCGACACCATTTACCAGCGTCTCGACGGCTGGGAGGGCCACGGCGGCTTCGCGGAATTAGCGGCGTCGTGACATTCATGCCGGATGACGCTCTGACCTCATCCGGCCTGTTCCTCTCTCACCTGTTCGATCACTAATTTCCCCTGCATTACCGCCACATTGACAAGGGTGCCGGTCGGAAAACCCGCCTGTTCCAGCCAGTCGCCATTAATGGTTAACGACGCATGCCGGCTATAGCGGCGCGTATTGCCGGTTTTTGGATCTTCATGGCGCTTTCTGACATAGCTCACCTTTAAACGACGAAACGGCCTGATGATAGCGATTTCAGGACTGCCAGCCTCAATAGTCATAAACGATTCCTTGTTGCCCACGAGTAGATGAAAATACCTGTATAAAATGCCAGTAAAAAAGGGAAGGGGCAAACCGAAAACTGGAAGGGAGATAGCGGAAACGAAATGCAAATGATGTAACGAGGGAAGGGAGGGGCGGACAGCGCGAGCGCCATCCGCCATCCTGTTTACGCCAGATCTTGGCCGTTGCTGGCGATCACTTTTTTGTACCACCAGAACGATTTTTTACGCGTTCGCGCAAGCGTACCGTTACCGGCATCATCGCGGTCGACATAGACGAACCCGTACCGTTTGCTCATCTCACCCGTCGACGCGGCCACCAGATCAATACAGCCCCAGGTGGTGTAACCCATCAGCGGCACGCCGTCTTCAATGGCGTCAGCCATCGCACGGATGTGTTCGCGCAAATAGCTAATACGATAATCGTCATTAATGTGTCCATCGGCATCGATTTCATCTTTTGCCCCGAGACCGTTTTCCACCAGGAACAGCGGTTTCTGGTAGCGGTCGTACATCATATTCATCGTGATGCGCAGTCCAAGCGGGTCGATCCCCCAGCCCCAGTCGCTGACCTGGATGTACGGGTTGCGCATTGACTTCACCACGTTCGCGGCACTGCTGTTCTTTGTGTTCATCTCAGCCGACGCGCAGCGCGACGTGTAATAGCTGAAAGAGACAAAATCGACGGTGTTTTTCAGGATTGCATCATCTGCCGGGGCTTTCTCAATCACCACACCTTTTTCACGAAACACACGGGCAGAGTAAGCTGGATATGCGCCGCGCGCCTGTACGTCAATGAAGAACAGGTTTTCACGATCTTTTTCCAGCGCTGTCCAGACATCTTCCGGTTTGCAGGAGTACGGATAAAAATTGCCGCCCGCCAGCATGCAGCCCACTTGGTTCTGCGGGTTGATCTCATGGGCGATTTTCGTCGCCAGCGCGCTGGCAATCAGCTCATGGTGCGCGGCCTGATATTTCACCTGATCCTGATTTTCCCCCTCTTCAAACACCAACCCCGCGCCGGAGAACGGGCTGTGCAGCATGATGTTGATTTCATTGAAGGTCAGCCAGTATTTCACCAGCCCGTTAAAAGCTTCAAAACAGGTACGCGCATAGCGGGTGAAAAACTCCACCATCTTGCGATTACGCCAGGAGCCGTATTCAGTAACCAGGTGCATGGGCACGTCGAAGTGGCACAGTGTCACCAGCGGTTCAATACCGTACTTTTTGCACTCGGCAAACACCGAGCGATAGAAGGCAATGCCTTCCTCGTTAGGCGTCAGTTCGTCGCCGTTGGGATAAATACGGCTCCAGGCAATCGAGGTGCGAAAGACGGTGAAGCCCATTTCCGCCATCAGGGCGATATCGTCCTTATAGCGATGGTAAAAATCGATCGCCTGATGGCTGGGATAAAATTCATCATTCCGCAGCTGGAAACGTTTCTCCTGTCCCAGTTTGACCGGCATGCGATGCTCGCCGTGCGGGATCATATCGACAGTGGTCAGCCCTTTGCCGCCCTCCCGGTATGCGCCTTCAGCCTGGTTGGCGGCCAGTGCGCCGCCCCATAAAAATCCTTGCGGAAATACAGCCATAATAACCTCAGTGAATAACAATCAGACGCTGGCGCCTTTTACCGTAGACGGTTGTGCAGCCTGGTTTTTGCGTGCCTGTGCGGCCGCGTCTTCGACGGGGATATCTTCAAAGCCCAGCAGCAGCGTCAGGACAAATGACAACACCACCGCCAGCGCCATGACGCCAAATACCCAAACAATAGTCATGGGATTCGCCGGATCGAAGAACTGAACGCTGGTAAACAGGCCCGGTGCCGCCATTGAGTGGCTGGCGAGTCCAGCCATCCCGGCGACCGCGCCACAGATAAAGCCGCTGATCAAGCTGGCAATCAGTGGACGTTTCAGGCGCACCGCCACACCGTAGAGCGCGGGTTCCGAAATTCCGGCCATGATGGCTGAGGCCGCCGCTGCCAGCGCAGTCTGGCGCAGTTCCGGGTTTTTCGTTTTCCAGGCTACCGCCAGCGAGGAACCGCCGAGCGACAGGTTGGCGCCAATTTCGGACGGCATGACCATCCCTTCTTTGCCCGTTTCGGCAATGGTCTGAATGATGGTTGGCGTAAAGACGCGGTGCATCCCGGTCATTACCAATAGCGGCCACAGCGCGCCCATGATGGCAACAGACAGCCAGCCGAGATAACCGTGAATGGTATAGACCAGCGCGGAAATCGCGCTACCAATCCAGATGCCAATCGGCCCAATCAGGACGATGGCCAGCGGCGCGGCGATCAGCACGATCAGCATAGGTTTCAGGAAGTTTTTGGTGACCGCGGGCGTAATGCGATCCACCCAGCGTTCGATGTACGACAGACACCAGGTCATCACCAGCGCCGGAATAACCGTATAGGTGTATTTCACCGCGGTGACCGGGATCAGGGCGAATTCAACGTGCTCACCCTGTGCCGCTTTCGCCATCAGGTCGATAAAGCTTGGATGCACCAGCACCCCGGCAATGGCGATCGCCAGCGACATGTTGGTTTTAAATTTAATCGCCGCCGAGGCCGCCACCATTAACGGCAGGAAGAAGAAGGCGCCATCGCCGATCACGGTCAGGATCGTTAACGTGGAGGAGCCTTTTTCCAGCACGCCGGTCATTTCAAGGATCATTGCCAACAGTTTGAGCATCGATCCGCCGATAATCGCCGGGATCAGCGGCGACATGGTACCGATTAGCGCATCAAGGATCCCCGCGCCAATGCGTCTGAGCGTCAGCTTGGGCTTGCCAATGGGCTCGGCGGGTTGCATATCGCCCGGCAACAGGTTGACGACCTCACGATACGCCTGGGAGACGGTATTGCCGATAATCACCTGGCACTGGTTGTCGCTGCGAACGACGCCGAGTACACCGCTGAGGGTTTTGAGCGTGGCACTGTCGACCAGAGTGTCATCTTTCACAACGAAACGCAGACGCGTCATGCAGTGTGTCACTGCGGTGATATTGTCGACGCCGCCCAGAGCCGTCACCACGGAGCGCGCCAGCGCTGCATAATTCTTGGACATAGGATTTTTATCCTGTTTTATCAGTAGGGTACGTTTTATTTTTGCCGCACATTCGCCTGAGCGATCGTCGGTGATGAAACGCTGATGAGAAACCGGTTCCACAAAATCATGAATAGTTTATTCGAGTTGGGCAATATTTAATTTTATTCATTTTCGTGAAATGTGATTCATGTCACTCACGGTTTTCTGGGGTGATTTAGCATCGGGGACAACCACGCGGCAGTGAAGTACACTGCATCTCATTGCGAGAAAAGGAAGAAAACTTATGACGACGATGCTGGAGGTAGCGCAGCGGGCCGGGGTGTCGAAGGCGACGGTCTCCAGGGTGCTTTCAGGGAATGGCTACGTCAGCCAGGAGACGAAGGATCGTGTATTTCAGGCGATTGAGGAGAGCGGCTATCGGCCTAACCTGCTGGCGCGTAGCCTTGCGGCGAAAACCAGTCAGACGCTGGGGCTGGTGGTGACTAACACCCTCTACCACGGCGTCTATTTTAGCGAATTGCTGTTTCATACCGCGCGGATGGCGGAAGATCAGGGGCGTCAGCTTCTGCTTGCCGATGGCAAACACAGCGCGGAGGAGGAACGCCAGGCGATCCAGTATCTGCTGGATTTGCGCTGCGACGCGATCATGATCTACCCGCGTTTTCTCAGCGTGGATGAGATCGATAAAATAATCGACAGCCACTCGCAGCCGATTATGGTGCTTAACCGCCGGTTACGGAAAAACAGTAGCCACTGCGTCTGGTGCGATCAAAAGCAGACCAGTTTTAACGCTGTGGCGGAACTGATTGCCGCAGGCCATCAGCAGATTGCCTTTATCACCGGTTCGATGGACTCACCCACCGGGGTTGAACGCCTGTCGGGGTACAAAGAGGCTCTGACCCGACATGGCATCGCCGTTAATGACGACCTGATCGTCAAAGGCAAATGGACGCCGGCCTGCGGTGCCGCAGGGGTGGACGTGCTGCTTTCTCGCGACGTGACGTTCAGCGCGCTGGTGGCCAGCAATGACGACATGGCGATTGGGGCCATCAAACAGTTGCATGACAAAGGGGTCGCCGTGCCATCGCAGGTGTCGGTGATTGGTTTTGACGATATCGCGATGGCGCCCTACACCATACCGGCGCTTTCCAGCGTCAAAATTCCGGTGACGGAGATGATTCAGGAGACCATTGGCCGACTCATTTTCATGCTGGACGGCGGGGCGTTTACGCCACCTAAAAGCTTCACCGGCACGTTGATTCGCCGAGATTCCGTTATGTCGTTGGCGGCGCAGTAACATTGTCACCCGTCATCGTCATTCGTGACGATGACACCATAACGGTCACTCTCTGTTTTTAAATATCGTTAAATTACAGCAAGATAAAAACTGGCATGATTTGTGAATGTTTCGGCACATTATCTGTCATTGCTGGAGAATTTGATGAACCGTTTCATCATTGCAGACGCCAATAAGTGCATTGGTTGCCGTACCTGTGAAGTGGCCTGCGTGGTCTCCCATCAGGAAAACCAGGACTGCGCGTCACTGACCCCTGAAACCTTTTTACCCCGTATTCATGTAATCAAAGGTGTGAATGTCTCGACGGCGACGCTGTGCCGCCAGTGCGAGGACGCGCCGTGTGCGAACGTCTGTCCGAACGGTGCCATCAGCCGTGATAAAGGTTTTGTTCATGTCATGCAGGAACGTTGCATTGGCTGCAAAACCTGCGTGGTGGCCTGTCCATATGGTGCAATGGAAGTCGTGGTGCGTCCGGTTGTGCGTAATAGCGGTGCCGGCCTGAACGTACGGGCAGAAAAAGCGGAAGCTAACAAGTGCGATCTCTGTTATCACCGCGATGCCGGTCCGGCCTGTATGGAAGCCTGTCCGACGCATGCCCTGATTTGCGTTGACCGTAATAAGCTCGAGCAACTCAGCGCGGAAAAGCGTCGTCGTGCGGCGCTGGATTCTTCCGCTTCTTTGCTTTTCTGATTCCTGCCGCAAAAATCACTCAGGAAACGCGCTGGCATCAAGGGAATTCCCGGAAATTTTCGTAAAATACCTTTCCGGGAATGATGATGGCGAGAATGACTCAATGGCAACAAATACCCCCTCTGGCATACAGCTCCGTATTCGCGGCAAAGTTCAGGGCGTCGGCTTTCGTCCTTTCGTCTGGCAACTGGCGCAGCAGCTTCAGTTGCATGGCGACGTCTGTAATGATGGCGATGGCGTGGTGGTTCGATTGCTGGAAGATCCCGCGCTGTTTATCCGTGAACTGCATGTCCATTGTCCGCCATTGGCGCGTATCGACAGCGTAGAAAGTGAGCCTTTTCGCTGGGCGCAGCCGCCCGCGGAGTTCAGCATACGCCAGAGTGCGGGCGGCACGATGAACACCCAGATTGTGCCCGATGCCGCGACGTGCCCGGAATGTCTTGCCGAAATGAATACGCCCGAAGAGCGGCGTTATCGCTATCCCTTCATCAACTGCACCCATTGCGGCCCGCGTTTTACCATTATCCGGGCGATGCCCTACGATCGTCCGTTTACCGTGATGGCGTCATTTCCGCTCTGCCCGCAATGCGACAGCGAGTATCGCGATCCCAGTGACCGACGTTTTCACGCCCAGCCGGTGGCGTGCCCGGCGTGTGGTCCGCATCTGCGCTGGCTGAGCGGCGGACACCAGGCGGAAAAAGAGGCGGCATTACAGGCTGCGGTTGAAATGCTACAGACCGGAGGTATTGTTGCCGTTAAGGGGATCGGCGGATTTCATCTGGCCTGCGATGCGGGAAACAGCGATGCCGTGGCGCGGCTTCGTGCGCGTAAGCGCCGTCCGGCAAAACCGCTGGCGGTTATGCTGCCGGATGCGTCGGGCCTGTCGGATGCGGCGACCCGACTGCTGAAAACGCCCGCCGCTCCGATTGTGCTGGTGGATAAGCAACATGTTTCCTCGCTGTGTGACGGTATTGCCCCAGGGCTTGCGGAGGTTGGCGTGATGTTGCCCGCCAATCCACTTCAGCACCTGTTGCTCCAGGCACTGAAGCGCCCGCTGGTAATGACCTCCGGCAATCTTAGCGGTAAACCGCCGGCCATCAGCAACGAACAGGCAATTGAGGATTTGCAGGATATTGCCGAGGGTTTCCTGTTACACAATCGCGACATCGTGCAGCGCATGGACGATTCCGTGGTACGTGAAAGCGGTGAAATGCTGCGTCGCTCGCGGGGATATGTCCCGGACGCGCTGGCGTTGCCGCCGGGATTTCATCATATACCACCGATACTCTGTCTGGGGGCGGATCTGAAAAACACCTTCTGCCTGGTGCGCGGTGAGCAGGCGGTGATCAGCCAGCATCTTGGCGATCTCAGCGACGATGGGATCCAACATCAGTGGCGTGACGCACTGCGGTTAATCCAGACTATCTATGACTTCACGCCACAGTGCCTTGTTCGCGATGCCCATCCGGGGTATGTCTCCAGCCAGTGGGCCAGTGAGATGAACCTGCCAACGGAGATCGTGTTGCATCATCATGCTCATGCCGCAGCCTGTCTGGCCGAGCATGGGTGGCCGCTGGACGGTGGCGATGTTATCGCCCTGACGCTGGACGGCATTGGAATGGGTGACGCGGGCGCGCTGTGGGGAGGAGAGTGTCTGCGGGTGAACTACCGTGAGTGTGAACATCTTGGTGGATTGCCCGCCGTGGCGCTTGCCGGTGGCGATCTCGCCGCGAAGCAGCCCTGGCGTAACCTGTTAGCGCAGTGTTTGCGCTTTGTGCCGGACTGGCAGCGCTATCCGGAAACGCGATACTTACAGCGACAGAACTGGAACGTGCTGGCGCGAGCGATTGAGCGTGGGATTAACGCACCGCTGGCCTCGTCCTGCGGGCGTCTGTTCGATGCGGTTGCCGCAGCACTGAACTGCGCGCCAGAATCGCTCAGTTATGAAGGGGAAGCCGCCTGCACACTGGAGGCGCTGGCGTCGCAATGCGCGGGGGTTAAGCATCCGGTCACGCTTCCCTTGACGGGGAATCAACTGGATCTGGCAACCTTCTGGTCGCAGTGGCTGAACTGGCAGGCAACGCCCGCTGAACGCGCATGGGCTTTCCACGATGTGCTGGCACAAGGGTTTGCCGCGATGCTGCGCGAGCAGGCCACGGCACGCGGTATCAACACGCTGGTGTTCAGCGGTGGGGTGATGCACAACCGGTTGCTGTCGGCTCGCCTGGCTTATTATCTGGCGGATTTCACGCTGTTGTTCCCGCAGCAGTTACCAGCCGGTGACGGTGGACTGTCGCTGGGACAGGGGGTGATTGCTGCGGCGCGTGGGATGGCGGAAGCATAAAAAAGCCCCGGGTCAGGCGGGGCGAAACGACAAGCAATATCGCACTTCCGTGTGCATGAGGTTAATCAATCAGTGGCGATAGCGCCGGATGGCGACGCAGAGCGTCTTATCCGGCCTGCCGAGGCAACGTTTTCAGCAGGGCGAAAGCCTCCTTCATTCTGTCTTCACTTACCACGAAGGCGCAGAGCTGTCCTTCACCGTTCATCCCTTTGGCTACCATGCCGTCAGATTCTGCGGCAATGTGCCAGTTCAGATCGCGACGCTGGGTTTCCCCTGCCAGATGCAGCGGCAGTTCTGGCGTTTTGATTTTGACTAACATGGCAGGCAGCTTCAGCGGCGCGTTGCCGCCGAGCAGATTTTTCGCCAGGTACATCGCACTGAGCTGAATAGGCTGCAGGAATGGTAGCACCTGGCCGTTGATCTCCGCGCAGTCGCCGAGGGCATAAATATCCGGGTGGCTGGTTTGCAGGTAGCTGTCGACACAAACGCCGCGGTTGAGGGTTAAACCGGCGCGACGCGCCAGCGCCGTTTCCGGGCGCAGACCCGTGGCGGCAATCACCACATCGACGTGAATGCTGCGCTCGCGATCGAACGTTGCACGAATACCGGATGCGGTTTTCTCCAGCCCTTGTAACTGTGATTTCAGCAACAGGTGTACGCCCATATCGGTAAGACGATGCTGTAAGCGACTGCTCACTTCCGGCGGCATCAGCGAAGCAAGCAGGCTGGCTGCGTTATCTATCAGCGTGACCGCTTTACCTGCGCGGCAGAAATCCATCGCCAGTTCGGTTCCAATCAACCCGCCGCCGACAATCAGCACCCGTTGGGCATCGCGTAGCTGTGTTTCGCAGGCACGGTACTCCTGCTGGCTGTTCAATGTGAGCATTAACTCACGTCCTGCTATCGGTGGAACAAAGGCCGCAGCGCCCGTAGCCAGCACCAGTTTGTCGTACTGCCACTGCTTGTCCTGGCTTTTTACCACGTGGGCATCGGCATCAATGTCGGTGACCCAGGTGTGGGGAAAGAGACGCAGAGCAAACTTTTCAGCAAACTCTCCCGCCGACTGACGGGTGAGGTCGTCGGCGTGCTGCGCCTGGCTTATCACATGACTGAGATCGGGTTTGTTATACTCATCCATGCTGTCAGCCGCAATCAGAGTTAACGGGACATCCGCGTCCTGCTTGCGAATGTTTTTGACTAACTGGCGGGCAGCAAAGCCCGAACCAATGATGACAATTCCCCGGCTCATTTTGCCTCCGTTGCCAGCACGTCGAAGACATCTTTGCCTAATGAACATTCCGGACAGAGGAAGTTGTCCGGCACATCGCTCCACGGCGTACCTGGCGCGACATCCTGCAACGGTTCACCTTTTGCCGGATCGTAAATCCACTGGCACACGCTGCACTGCATGCTCGGACCGAGGTCGGCTGCTGCGGCGGCGCAGGCGCATGCTTCTTCTTTGGTTGTCGCTTTCACTGTCGCGTCCGGCAACGGCGCGAGCGCCCATTGACGCGCGATTTCACGACCGTGCTGGCGGCACAGTTCCTGCGCATTCAGGTCCGGGCGCCATTTGGCCTTCAGGCTCAGCGACATTTCAAAACCGGCATCCTGTAAACGGGTGGATAAGCGGTCGACCGCTCCGCCACTCCAGCCGTGGGAACCAAAAGCGCTGGCGTGTTTGTTACGAAAACGCAGACCGGTCATCTCCTCCACCAGACCGGCGATTTTCGGCATCATCACATTGTTCATCGTGGAGGTGCCGACCAGCACACCTTTAGAGCGGAAAACGTTGGTCAGGATTTCGTTTTTATCGCTGCGGGCGACGTTAAAAATTTTCACTGCCACGTTCGGGTCGACTTCGTTAATTCCCTGCGCAATCGCATCCGCCATCATGCGGGTGTTATTGGACATGGTGTCGTAGAAAATTGTGATGCGATCTTCCTGATAATCCGCCGCCCATTTCAGATACAGCTCAACAATCTGGGTCGGATTATCGCGCCAGACCACGCCGTGGGAGGTGGCAATCATATCGACCGGCAGGTTGAAGCCGAGGATTTCGGTAATTTTTGGCGTCACCAGACGACTGAACGGGGTCAGGATATTGGCGTAGTAACGCTGGCACTGTTCGAACAGCTCGGTCTGATCCACTTCATCGTTAAACAGACGTTCGTCGCAGTAGTGCTGACCGAAAGCGTCGTTACTGAACAGGACGGCATCGCCGGTCATGTAGGTCATCATGCTGTCCGGCCAGTGCAGCATCGGCGTTTCCACGAAGATCAACTGTTTGCCGTTACCAATATCCAGCGTGTCGCCGGTTTTCACGACGTTAAAATTCCACTCCGGATGGTGATGGTGACCGGTAATTGAGTCAATCGCGTTGGCGGTGCAGTAGATAGGGGTATCCGGGATCTGCGTCATCAGCTCGGTCAGCGCCCCAGCGTGATCTTCTTCCGCATGGTTGATAATGATGTAATCGATGTCTGCGAGGTCGATTTCATTACGCAGGTTCTGCACAAACTCACGGCTGAATTTATGATCGACGGTATCGATCAGGACATTTTTTTCTTCACGGATGAGATAGCTGTTGTAGCTGCTGCCGCGCAGCGTTTTGTATTCGGTTCCGTGGAAATCACGCACTTCCCAGTCACGTTGGCCAACCCAATGGATATTATTTTTAACCAGAATAGACATAGCAACCTCAATTCATTTAGCGTTGTTCAAATAAGTTGTTTCGCTTATTGCAGGTCGCGTGCCAATTCTTTATCTGTTTGATTTTTATTGATTTAAAATTTTATACCCATTAGATGGTAGTCAAAAAGACTATTCATGACACAGTCAATATGACAGTATGGATTGTCAAAATGACAGTGAGGACAGCATGAGTTTTTCTGTTGATGTTCTGGCGGGGATCGCCATTGAATTACAGCGCGGAGTGGGCCATCAGGATCGTTTTCAGCGTCTGATTACTACGCTGCGCCAGGTGCTGGAATGCGATGCTTCTGCGTTGCTGCGTTATGAGGCGCGCCAGTTTATCCCGCTGGCGATTGATGGTCTTGCACGTGATGTGCTCGGCAGGCGTTTTACCCTCGAAGGGCATCCCCGACTGGAGGCCATCGCCCGCGCCGGAGACGTGGTGCGCTTTCCGGCAGACAGCGATTTGCCTGACCCGTATGACGGATTGATCCCGGGGCAGGAGAGTCTGAAAGTGCATGCCTGTATTGGGTTGCCGCTTTTTGCCGGGCAGAACCTGATCGGCGCGCTGACCCTCGATGGCATGGCGCCGGATCAGTTTGATGTTTTCAGCGATGAGGAGTTACGGCTCATCGCCGCGCTGGCCGCTGGTGCATTGAGCAATGCGCTGCTGATTGAACAACTGGAAAGCCAGAATATGTTGCCGGGGTCGAGTACCGATTTCGAACAGATAAAAGAGACGCAGATGATTGGTCTCTCGCCGAACATGATGCAGTTGAAAAAAGAGATCGAGATTGTGGCAGGCTCCGATCTTAACGTGTTAATCAGCGGCGAAACTGGTACCGGGAAAGAACTGGTGGCGAAGGCGATTCACGAAGGTTCACCTCGCGCGGTCAACCCGTTGGTCTACCTGAACTGCGCAGCGCTGCCGGAAAGCGTGGCGGAGAGCGAACTGTTTGGTCATGTGAAAGGGGCATTCACCGGGGCCATCAGCAACCGTAGCGGCAAATTTGAAATGGCCGATAACGGCACGTTATTCCTCGATGAAATTGGTGAACTGTCGCTGGCTCTGCAAGCCAAACTGCTGCGCGTATTGCAGTATGGCGATATTCAGCGCGTCGGCGATGACCGCAGCCTGCGCGTGGATGTGCGCGTGCTGGCGGCAACGAATCGCGATCTGCGTGAAGAGGTGCTGGCGGGACGTTTTCGTGCCGATCTGTTTCATCGTCTGAGCGTGTTTCCGCTTTTGGTTCCCCCGCTACGGGAGCGTGGGGAAGATGTGGTGTTGCTGGCGGGTTATTTTTGCGAGCAGTGTCGATTACGACTGGGGCTTTCCCGCGTGGTGCTCAGTCCTGGGGCGCGTAGCCATCTGCTGAATTACGGCTGGCCGGGTAACGTGCGTGAACTGGAACATGCGATTCATCGGGCGGTAGTGCTGGCGCGCGCGACCCGATCCGGAGACGAAGTGGTACTGGAAGCGAAGCATTTCGCGTTGCAGGAGGAGGCTATGACGCCGCAGCCGGAAGTGACAGCGGATTTACCGCGCAATCACAATCTGCGTGATGCGACGGAGGCGTTCCAGCGGGAAATGATTCGCCAGGCGCTGGCGCAAAATAATCACAACTGGGCGGCCAGCGCCCGGGCACTTGAAACGGATGTCGCCAACCTGCACCGGCTGGCGAAGCGTCTGGGGCTGAAGGATTAGAGTATCCCGGCCTGATAGAAATCCTGCAGGTTGATGGCGCCGGTGAGCTTACCGGTTTCATCCACCACCGGCGCGGCGGTAATTTTGCGTTTCATCAGGATCTCTTTGGCATCAATCGCCCGGCTTTCTGACTGCAAGGTGATGCCGTTGTGGGTCATCGCTTCACTGACCGGCGTGGTGAGCGCGCCGCCGCCAACCAGCCAGCGACGCAGGTCGCCGTCGGTAAAGACGCCTTTCACCTGCATCTGGTCGTCGCAAACGGCGACCAGACCCAGACCGGTACGGCTTAATTCCAGCATCGCGTCCATCACGCTGGTGGCAAGTTGAACCTGCGGGACAGCATCGTCACGGCGCATCAGGTGATGCACTTTATTAAGCAAACGCGCGCCCAACGCACCGGCCGGATGCGAGCGGGCAAAATCTTCTTCATTGAAGCCGCGTGCCTGCATAACCGCCATCGCCAGCGCGTCGCCCATCATCAGGGTATTGACGGTGCTGGAGGTCGGTGCCAGGTGCATCGGGCAGGCTTCGCGCTCAACGGAGATATCCAGAACAGCCTTCGCCGCCAGACCCAGCGGTGAATTGGGTTTGCCGGTCATTGCCAGCAGGGCGATGGATTTATCTTCCAGACGCGGGATGATGAGATCCAGCTCTTTTGCGCCGCCGGAATAGGAGATAAACAACATCACGTCACGGCTTTCGATCATCCCCAGATCGCCATGCAGCGCTTCGGCAGGATGAACAAAAAAGGCCGGGGTGCCGGTACTGGCGAGCGTCGCGGCGATTTTCTTACCAATATGGCCCGATTTGCCGATACCTGAGACAATCACTTTGCCTTCACAGTGGATAATGGTATTGGCGGCGCGGATAAAATCATCGCCCAGACGTTCCGGTAGACGGCTTGCTTCCTGTAATTCCAGCATTAACGTCTGACGGCTCGCGTTCAGTAGTGCATCACTCATTGGTTTCTCCGGTTATGATCACTTCAATCCCTTTGTCTTCCAGCGCCTGACGAAATGCGGGATCAATACCCGCGTCGGTAATCAGTTTGTCGACGCTTTCCAGACTGCACACAACATTCGGACTCTTGCGGCCAAACTTTGATGAGTCCGCCATCAGAATGACTTCGCGAGCGGCGTTACACATCGCTTTGCTGACGGTGTAAACCTCATTAAAGGTGGTTACGCCGGCACTGAGATCAATACCGTCGGTGCCCATGAAGAGTTTATCAAAACTGAACTGCTCAAAGGCGTTTTCGGCCAGTTGTCCGTGAAATGAGGCCGATTTTTTACGAAATGTTCCGCCAGGCATCAGGATGGTTTGTTCGTTGTCTAACTCGGACAGCGCGTTGACAATGTGCAGGCTGTTGGTCATGACGGTGATATTGCTAAAGCGGGTAAGCATCGGCACCATTTGTAGCACGGTACTCCCGGCATCCAGAATGATGGAGTCGCCATCATGGATAAAGCGGACCGCAGCTTCAGCAATACGCTCTTTCTTATGCGTATTGATCAGCGTTTTGTGATCGATAGGCGGATCGGACTCATCTTTATTTAACATCACGCCGCCATAGGTGCGAATGACGGTACCGGCATTTTCCAGAACGACAAGATCTTTGCGAATGGTCGTGCCCGTGGTGTCAAAGTACTGGGCCAGTTCTTCCACAGAGCTTTTACCCTGTTTTTGCAGATGCTCCAGAATGGCGGCCTGACGCTGACGAGGTTTCATAGGCGAAATAACCCTGAATTAAATTTGCGAAATGATAATTTCGCAAGCTAATAGCATTCACAACGAAATTACCCATGTTTCAGATTAAGCGCCAATGATAGTGCATTCTGCGATAGCGGATCATGGGGAAAGATCACATCAGGCTGTAATTCATTAAGATGTTTGCCCTGAATGTCGGCGATTTTTCCTGGTCTGGCGAATACGGTGAGACCTTTCATAAACAACGTATCGGTGACTCGCTGATTATCATCGACAGCGACGGCGACCACGACGCGTGGTTTAAAACGTCCTCCTGAACGCCCTACGCCGACACGTCCCTGTTGGCAAAGTCGGTCAAATGCGTTGTTAAAGCGCGATATTTGCCAGTATCCCAGCGCCAGTTGTGCACACCAGGCAATGACGGCGACAGTAACGAGTGCGGATACCATATGTTGCTCCTTTCATTTTGCCAGACGGCGGTTTCACTTTATCCGGCCTGCGGGTAGGCCCGGTAAGCGTATCGCCACCGGGCGATACCCATTAAAACATTACTTGTCCACCGGTAACGTTGATTGACTGCCCGGTGCAGTACGACGCTTTCGGGCTGGCATAGAATAACAACATGTTCAGCACATCCTGATAGTCGCAGCCGCGCTTCAGCGGAACCTTATCAATGTAATACTGCTCCACTTCGTCTGGCTTGATACCCAGCTTGGTGGCGTACTGCGGCAGCAACGACTGGAACATCGGTGACTTTAACAGGTTGCCGAGCATCAGCGAATGCACGGTAATGCCATATTCCGCCAGATCCAGCGCCAGCGACTGCGTTAACCCCACGCCGCCAAACTTCGCCGCGCTATAGCCGGAATTGTGCTTGCTGCCCACTTTACCGGATTTGGAGTTGATCTGAATAATACGTCCCTGAATACCATCGCGGATCATCAGACGGGAGAATTCACGTGCGCAGAGGAAGTAGCCGACCAGATTCACCTGCAGCGAGCGGTCAAAATCACCGAGCTGGAAATCACTGATAAATGCTGCTTTCGCAATCCCGGCGCTGTAAACCAGCAGATCCACGCGGCCAAAGATTTCATCCACACCGCGAGAGAGTGCGAGCACGCTCTGTTCGCTGGTGGCGTCGGCGCCGAAACCGTAGGCCATGCCTTCGCCAAATTCTGCGTTAATCTCCTGTGCAACGTTTGCGGCTTTATCACTCTGAATATCTACCACCGCAACGCGATACCCTTCTGCTGCAAGCCCACGGCTGAGGAACGCCCCCAGGGTCTGTCCTCCACCAATGACAACGGCAACCTGATTCATTTTTCTCTCCTTAAGCGACAAACTTCAAAATACAGCCCGGTGCGATATCGTCCGGTACAGGCCCCGCGACATGCACGGTGCCGGGAAATTCCGCTTCGCTCAGCCCATCGAAGCGCAGGGTGATATGCCCCAGTTCACGTAAATTCTGCTCGGCCACACTGCCAACGGCAGTGACCGGATAACGATGCTGACCCAGTTCGAACTGGGCGCCGGGCTGCAGCGGGCCGTTCAGTTCGCCATGACAATGGATAAAGCAAAACTCCTCGATATCCGCAGGCGCGCCTTCACGAAAGGTAATCAGCATCTGGTCGCAGAGCGCATCCGGTGCGCTCTGGCCGATACGGGTGATGGTGGTCTGATAAATAACGGTCATGTCGACACCTCTTATTGATAGATAAAGCCGGAAACAAACCAGGCGATGAGAACGGTGGGCGCCCCCGTCAGGAAGCGGCTCACCAGTACCGACGGCACGCCGACGCGAACGGTGTCCTGACGGGCTTCTGCCAGCGACAGACCGACCGGAATAAAGTCACAGGCTGCCTGGGCGTTAATGGCAAACAGGGCGGGCAGCGCCAGATGCGGCGGGATGTTGCCCAGGCCAATTTGCACGCCGA
This sequence comes from Citrobacter sp. CFNIH10, assembly GCF_002934585.1. Lineage (NCBI taxonomy): Bacteria > Pseudomonadati > Pseudomonadota > Gammaproteobacteria > Enterobacterales > Enterobacteriaceae > Citrobacter > Citrobacter sp. CFNIH10. Next base: position 18,405 of record NZ_CP026216.1, on the reverse strand, counting down.
TCAGAACGCCGATAACCTGCGCAATGACCGCACCTGGGCCGAGGAACGGCGACAGCAGCGGGAACGAACAGATCAGCGCCAGCGTCACCAGACCCAACGGATGGCTGGCAAGCGGCGCCAGGCCATGGGCGATCCAGTCACCCAGACCCGAGGCCATGATGATGCCGATCAGTGCCGAGACGAATGCCATAAACGGCAGAATGGTTTTCAGAACCGTATCGATGGTGTCGCGACCGGACTGGAACAGCACGGCCACCGCCGACCCCATCCCCATGCCGACTTTTGCTAACAGGCCATCGCTCTGTTCGGTGATTTTTTTGCTGCTATCGTAATCACGCCCGGCGGTAGCGCTTGCCGGTTGTGATTGCGGCTGCGGTGCAGCAGACGCGTCGCTGATGACGGTGATGTTGTCTTCCCTGACGCCAGAGACATAAATGTCTTCAACAATATACTGGGCCAGCGGGCCGGATTTCCCGGTTGAGTGAATGTTCACGGTCGGAATACGGCGTTTAGGATAGATGCCACAACGCAGCGTCCCGCCACAGTCAATGATGGCAACGCCAATTTCGTCTTCAGGCGGTTCTCCCTCTTTAAAGCCATCGACAGCCTGCCAGCCGGTTAACTGCGCCAGTTTGTCGACAATCGCCGGGCGAGTGCCAGCGGTGATATAGACAATTTTCTTTCCGGCGGTCACGTCCAGCTCTAACGGGCCACCCCAGCCGCCAGTTCCTCGTTCAATTCGAATACGCGTCATGATGCTGCTCCTGCAAGGTGGACTTTCTGCTCAAGTTGGATACCCATCTTTTTCTCAAAGATGGAGGTTGTGAGGTCTGTGACCCAGCCACGAAAGAAGTTGGTGACCACTCCGACCAGCAGATAGCTCACGGCCAGTGGCCCGAGCGGGAGACCTAACGTGGTCAGGCCGCTGGCAATGCCGAGGTAAACGAACAGTTCGCCAGGGTTGATATGCGGGAACAGGCCGTTCATTGAGTGACAGCTGTAAGAGGCGGCTGCGTAATAGCTGGGCTTGTATTTCTCTGGCATGAAGCGGCCCAGACTCAGGGTCATGGGGTTACAAAACACAAACGTGCCAATAAAAGGCAAAATCAGGTAGCGGGACAACGGATTCCCGGCGCAGCGCTGGGCGAAGCGTTCGATTCGCTGCTGGCCGATAAAGTTGATCAGCGCATTCATGATGACCAGCAGGCTGATCAGCAGTGGAAGAATGCCGGTGACCATCCCGGTAAACACCTCTCCACCTTTCTGGAACAGCCCGATGAACCACTCTGCTCCATGTGTAATGGTTTCGATCATTGTTCTCTCCTGTAGGGATTTTTAGTTATCTTGCGAATGGGTGACTTATTTTAATCAGATTGAAAGAAATAAAAGTGTTATTTTGATCTCAAAATGAAAGTAAAATATTTTAAGTTGAAAGTTTTTGTGGAAAGGAAAGAATGTACTGACGATCAAACGAGGGGAAGTGATACGTAAATTGTGTGACGGAGCGCGTCTGGTGCTTCCTTGTATGACGGGGGATGCTTTACCATACTTCTCTCTGGCTGAATCTGTTTAATGGATGTCTCATGTTCAAGCGTCGTTATGTAGCATTACTTCCCCTGTTTGTGTTACTTGCTGCCTGTAGTAGCAAACCGAAACCTCAAGAGCCTCAAACGACAACGGGCACGCCTTCCGGCGGCTTCCTGCTTGAGCCCCAGCACAACGTTATGCAGATGGGGGGCGACTTTGCCAATAACCCGAATGCGCAGCAGTTCATCGATAAGATGGTGAACAAGCACGGTTTTAATCGTCAGCAGTTGCAGGAGATCCTGTCACAGGCGAAGCGCCTGGATTACGTTTTGCGTCTGATGGACAGGCAGGCGCCGACCACGCAGCCGCCGACCGGACCTAACGGCGCATGGCTACGCTATCGCAAACAGTTCATTACCCCGGATAACGTGCAAAACGGCGTGGCATTCTGGAATCAGTATGAAGATGCGCTCAACCGTGCCTGGCAGGTTTACGGCGTTCCGCCGGAGATCATCGTGGGCATTATTGGCGTGGAAACCCGCTGGGGCCGAGTGATGGGAAAAACGCGCATTCTGGACGCGCTGGCGACGCTGTCGTTTAACTACCCACGTCGTGCGGAGTACTTCTCCGGCGAGCTGGAGACGTTCCTGCTGATGGCGCGTAACGAACAGGATGACCCGTTAGATTTGAAAGGATCCTTTGCTGGCGCGATGGGTTACGGACAGTTCATGCCGTCGTCCTATAAAGAGTACGCGGTAGATTTCAACGGCGACGGCCACATCAACCTGTGGGATCCGGTTGATGCTATCGGTAGCGTGGCGAATTACTTCAAAGCGCACGGTTGGGTGAAGGGCGACGCGGTGGCGGTGATGGCGAACGGTCAGGCACCGGGACTGGCGAATGGCTTTAAAACGCAGTACAGCCTTTCTCAACTGGCGGCCGCCGGACTCACACCGCAACAACCGCTGGGCAACCATCAGCAGGTGAGCCTGCTGCGCCTGGATATTGGTACCGGCTACCAATACTGGTACGGTTTGCCGAACTTCTATGCTATTACCCGCTACAACCACAGCACCCATTACGCGATGGCGGTGTGGCAGTTAGGTCAGGCAGTGGCGCTGGCGCGCGTGCAATAATGGTTTTTACCCAGGGTTGCTTCGGCTTCCCTGGGCCTCACTCGTTTTTTCGGAATCCCCCTCGTAAAATTGTCACCTCATCCCCATCTCCGTTGGGAAAGTGTTATCTTGTCCGGCATATTTTTTAACTGACAGAGGCTGATATGACTGACAGTGAACTGATGCAGTTAAGTGAACAGGTCGGGCTGGCGCTGAAAGCGCGTGGTGCGACGGTGACCACCGCAGAGTCCTGCACCGGCGGTTGGGTGGCGAAAGCCATTACCGATATTGCCGGCAGCTCCGCCTGGTTTGAGCGCGGTTTTGTCACCTACAGTAATGAAGCAAAATCGCAGATGATCGGCGTGCGGGAAGAGACGCTGGCGCAGCATGGCGCGGTCAGTGAACCGGTAGTGGTTGAGATGGCGATTGGCGCACTGAAAGCGGCACGTGCCGATTTTGCGGTTTCCATCAGCGGGATCGCCGGGCCGGATGGCGGCAGCGAAGAGAAACCGGTCGGCACCGTCTGGTTTGCCTTCGCCAGCGCGCGCGGAGAAGGGATTACCCGCCGGGAATGCTTTCACGGCGACCGTGAGGCGGTGCGTCGGCAAGCCACGGTTTATGCGCTGCAAACCCTGTGGCAACAATTTCTACAAAATACTTGATACTGTATGACTATACAGTATAATTGCGACAACAGTACAGAATCACTATCCGGTTTCAGCCGGCATGACAGGAGTAATTAATGGCTATCGACGAAAACAAACAGAAAGCGTTGGCGGCAGCGCTGGGCCAGATCGAAAAGCAATTCGGTAAAGGCTCCATCATGCGCCTGGGTGAAGACCGTTCTATGGATGTGGAAACGATCTCCACAGGTTCGCTTTCACTGGATATCGCGCTGGGCGCAGGCGGCCTGCCGATGGGCCGTATCGTCGAAATCTACGGGCCGGAATCATCCGGTAAAACCACACTGACGCTGCAGGTGATTGCCGCGGCGCAGCGCGAAGGTAAAACCTGTGCGTTTATCGATGCAGAACACGCGCTGGACCCGATCTATGCACGTAAGCTGGGCGTTGATATCGACAATCTGCTCTGTTCTCAGCCGGACACCGGTGAACAGGCGCTGGAAATCTGTGATGCGCTGGCGCGTTCTGGCGCTGTCGACGTTATCGTTGTCGACTCCGTAGCGGCACTGACGCCGAAAGCGGAAATCGAAGGCGAAATCGGTGACTCTCACATGGGCCTCGCGGCGCGCATGATGAGCCAGGCGATGCGTAAACTGGCCGGTAACCTGAAGCAGTCCAACACGCTGCTGATCTTCATCAACCAGATCCGTATGAAAATTGGTGTGATGTTCGGTAACCCGGAAACCACGACCGGTGGTAACGCACTGAAATTCTACGCTTCTGTTCGTCTGGATATCCGTCGTATTGGCGCGGTGAAAGAGGGCGATAACGTGGTGGGCAGCGAAACCCGCGTGAAGGTGGTGAAAAACAAAATTGCGGCACCGTTTAAACAGGCTGAATTCCAGATCCTTTACGGTGAAGGCATTAACTTCTATGGCGAACTGGTTGACCTGGGCGTGAAAGAGAAGCTGATCGAGAAAGCGGGCGCCTGGTACAGCTACAACGGCGAGAAAATTGGTCAGGGTAAAGCGAATGCAACCACCTGGCTGAAAGACAACCCGGCGACTGCGAAGGAAATTGAGAAGAAAGTTCGCGAAATGCTGCTCAATAACCAGGATACCAAACCTGACTTCGCTGTTGATGACGGTGAAGGCGTTGCGGAAACCAACGAAGATTTTTAATCGTCAGGTGTCGTCCGTCCGGATAACGCAACACTGCCATCCGGCAAAAAGTTGAATTACACTCAAGGGCTGCATTGATGCAGCCTTTTTGCATTTCTGATTTCGAAGGTTGTTATGAGTGAACCCACACCGCGCCGACCCGCGTATTCCCGGCTGTTAGATCGCGCAGTACGTATCCTCGCGGTTCGTGACCACAGCGAACAAGAGTTGCGACGTAAACTTGCCGCCCCGGTGATGGGGAAAAATGGACCGGAAGAGATTGATGCGACTGCGGAAGATTATGAACGAGTGATTGCCTGGTGTTACGAGCATCAGTATCTCGATGACGACCGGTTTATCGCCCGCTTTATCGCCAGCCGCAGCCGTAAAGGCTATGGTCCGGCGCGCATTCGCCAGGAGTTGAATCAAAAGGGCATTGCCCGTGAATCGACGGAAAAAGCAATGCGGGAATGTGAGATTGACTGGAGCGTTCTCGCACGCGATCAGGCCTGTCGTAAATATGGTGAACCGCTGCCTGGCGCATTTTCAGAAAAGGTTAAGATACAGCGATTTTTGCTCTATCGTGGATATCTGATGGAGGATATCCAGGAAATATGGCGAAATTTTGACGATTGAGCGCATACGGGATTTTACTTCCCCGTAAAGAAAACTTATCTTATTCCCACTTTTCAGTTGCCGGCGGCCCAGTCAATCAAGAGTTGTTGCTGGTAATGATTTTTCGTTAGCAAGATTTCAGGATAATTATGAGCAAGAGCACCGCTGAGATCCGTCAGGCGTTTCTCGACTTTTTCCATAGTAAGGGACATCAGGTAGTTGCCAGCAGCTCCCTGGTTCCAAACAATGACCCCACTTTGTTGTTTACCAACGCCGGGATGAACCAGTTCAAGGACGTTTTCCTTGGGCTCGACAAGCGTAATTATTCCCGCGCAACCACATCTCAACGCTGCGTGCGGGCGGGTGGTAAGCACAACGATCTGGAAAACGTTGGTTACACTGCACGTCACCATACCTTCTTCGAAATGCTGGGTAACTTCAGCTTCGGCGACTATTTCAAGCATGATGCAATCCAGTACGCATGGGAATTGCTGACCGGTGAAAACTGGTTTGCCCTGCCGAAAGAGCGTCTGTGGGTGACCGTCTACGAAACAGACGATGAAGCCTATGAAATCTGGGAAAAAGAAGTCGGTATTCCTCGCGAGCGTATTATCCGCATCGGTGATAACAAAGGTGCGGCTTATGCGTCCGACAACTTCTGGCAGATGGGCGACACCGGTCCGTGCGGTCCGTGCACCGAAATTTTCTACGATCATGGCGATCACATCTGGGGCGGCCCTCCGGGAAGCCCGGAAGAGGACGGCGATCGCTACATTGAGATCTGGAACATCGTCTTTATGCAGTTCAACCGTCAGGCTGACGGTACGATGGAGCCGCTGCCTAAGCCTTCCGTGGATACCGGTATGGGGCTGGAACGTATTGCGGCTGTGCTGCAACACGTCAACTCCAACTACGAAATTGACCTGTTCCGTACGCTGATTGAAGCAGTAGCGAAAGTGACCGGTGCAACCGATCTGAGCAACAAGTCACTGCGCGTGATTGCGGATCACATTCGTTCCTGTGCGTTCCTGATTGCCGACGGCGTGGTTCCGTCGAACGAAAACCGTGGCTATGTTTTGCGTCGTATCATTCGTCGTGCGGTACGTCATGGCAACATGCTGGGCGCGAAAGAGACCTTCTTCTATAAACTGGTGGGCCCACTGATTGACGTCATGGGATCGGCGGGCGAAGAACTGAAGCGTCAGCAGGCTCAGGTTGAGCAAGTTCTGAAAACCGAAGAAGAGCAGTTTGCCCGTACGCTGGAGCGTGGTCTGGCGCTGCTGGACGAAGAACTGGCGAAACTGTCCGGCGATACGCTGGACGGCGAAACAGCATTCCGTCTGTACGATACCTACGGTTTCCCGGTTGATCTGACGGCTGACGTTTGCCGTGAGCGCAACATCAAAGTGGATGAAGCCGGTTTTGAAGCCGCCATGGAAGAGCAGCGTCGTCGCGCGCGCGAAGCCAGCGGTTTCGGTGCGGACTATAACGCGATGATTCGCGTGGATAGCGCCTCTGAATTTAAAGGCTACGACCATCTGGAACTGAACGGTAAAGTGACCGCGCTGTTTGTTGATGGTAAAGCGGTTGATGCGATCAGTGTCGGTCAGGAAGCCGTTGTCGTACTGGATCAAACCCCATTCTATGCGGAATCCGGTGGTCAGGTTGGCGATAAAGGTGAACTGAAAGGCGCGAGCTTTGCGTTTGCCGTAAGTGACACGCAAAAATATGGTCAGGCAATTGGCCACCTCGGCAAGCTGTCTGCGGGCTCTCTGAAAGTGGGCGATGCGGTCCAGGCTGATGTGGATGAGGCGCGTCGTGCGCGTATTCGTCTGAATCACTCCGCAACGCACCTGATGCACGCGGCGTTGCGCCAGATTCTGGGCAAGCACGTGGCGCAGAAAGGGTCGCTGGTTAACGACAAAATGCTGCGCTTCGATTTCTCGCATAATGAAGCAATGAAGCCGGCGGAAATCCGGGCGGTTGAAGATCTGGTGAACGCGCAGATTCGTCGTAACCTGCCGGTTGAAACCCACGTGATGGATCTGGAAGCGGCGAAAGCAAAAGGCGCAATGGCGCTGTTCGGCGAGAAATATGACGAACGCGTTCGCGTGCTGAGCATGGGTGATTTCTCTACCGAACTGTGCGGCGGGACGCACGCCAGCCGTACCGGTGACATCGGCCTGTTCCGTATTGTCTCTGAGTCCGGAACTGCCGCCGGGGTTCGTCGCATTGAAGCGGTAACCGGTGAGGGCGCCATTGCGACTGTGCATGCAGAAAGCGATCGCTTAGCCGATATTGCACATCTGTTGAAGGGCGATAGCCAGAATCTGGGCGACAAAGTGCGTTCAGTACTGGAACGTACTCGTCAGCTTGAGAAAGAGCTTCAGCAGTTGAAAGAACATGCTGCGGCGCAGGAAAGTGCGAATCTTTCCAGCAAAGCGGTTGATATCAATGGCGTTAAGCTGTTGGTGAGTGAGCTTGCGGGTGTTGAGCCGAAAATGTTGCGCACCATGGTTGATGATCTGAAAAATCAACTGGGGTCGACAATTATCGTGCTGGCAACGGCAGCTGAAGGTAAGGTTTCTCTGATTGCTGGTGTGTCTAAGGACGTGACCGACCGTGTCAAAGCAGGGGAACTGGTAGGTATGGTCGCTCAGCAGGTGGGCGGTAAGGGTGGTGGTCGTCCGGACATGGCGCAAGCCGGTGGTACGGATGCTTCTGCTCTGCCTGCGGCGTTAGCCAGTGTGCAAGCCTGGGTCAGCGCAAAATTGTAATAACTATAAGCGTTAGCCGATGCCGCGGATAAGCATTCCGCGGCGTTTGCATCAACGTTGTCGACAACGATAAAGTCAGGTTGAAGTTGTGTATATCGGCTAAACTTAGGTTTAACAGAATGTGATGCCGTGACTGCTTACATGTAATGTGTTTGTCATCGCTTACTTTTTGGCGTTATATGATGGATAATGCCGGGATACAGAGAGACCCGACTCTTTTAATCTTTCAAGGAGCAAAGAATGCTGATTCTGACTCGTCGAGTTGGTGAGACCCTCATGATTGGAGATGAGGTCACCGTGACAGTTTTAGGGGTGAAGGGCAACCAGGTACGCATCGGCGTAAACGCCCCGAAAGAAGTATCTGTCCATCGTGAAGAGATCTACCAGCGTATCCAGGCTGAAAAATCCCAGCAGTCCAGTTACTAAGGTTTCCGCGTCTCACCTGACCGGGTGAGGCGCAACCTGACATCGTCGCAATATCCCACTCTGTTTCGTTTTTCTGTGACTCTTTTTCCGGTTTCGCCTGGCGCTACTGCATCCGTGTGTCTTTTCCATTGAGGTAGTCCGTTGCCCCAGAGTCCAATTTATCTGTTGATAAAACACTCTTTTTGCCGTTTTTGCAGACTAATTGAACGTGAAGTGTGCAAACGATAAAAGCTCAGGAAAAATTGTTTGACTTATAAGTCCCAGAAAGTAATATGTGCGCCACGCAGCGACGATGAGCAGAAACAAGTTCTTCGAAGCACTCGTAAGAGGCGTGTGGTGAGGTGGCCGAGAGGCTGAAGGCGCTCCCCTGCTAAGGGAGTATGCGGTCAAAAGCTGCATCCGGGGTTCGAATCCCCGCCTCACCGCCATTTGCATCCGTAGCTCAGCTGGATAGAGTACTCGGCTACGAACCGAGCGGTCGGAGGTTCGAATCCTCCCGGATGCACCATCTCTTACTTGATACGGCTTTAGTAGCGGTATCAAAATCTGCAGTAAAGTAAGTTTCCCGATGCATCCGTAGCTCAGCTGGATAGAGTACTCGGCTACGAACCGAGCGGTCGGAGGTTCGAATCCTCCCGGATGCACCATCTCTTACTTGATACCGCTTTTGTGCAGTATCAATATCGGCAGTAAAATAAGTTTTCCGATGCATCCGTAGCTCAGCTGGATAGAGTACTCGGCTACGAACCGAGCGGTCGGAGGTTCGAATCCTCCCGGATGCACCATCTTCTCCCGAATAACAGCGAGTTTGTTGTTTCATGGTCTGCGAGAGCATCGTAAGCATCAGGGGGATAACGTTGCGCCAGCAACAGCCCGAAGGGCAAGGCTTCGCCGAGTCATCCTCCCGGATGCACCATCTCTTACTTGATACCGCTTTTGTGCAGTATCAGTATCAGCAGTAAAATAAGTTTCCCGATGCATCCGTAGCTCAGCTGGATAGAGTACTCGGCTACGAACCGAGCGGTCGGAGGTTCGAATCCTCCCGGATGCACCATCTTCTCCCGGATAACAGCCAGTTTGTTGTTTCATGGTCTGCGAGAGTATCGCGAGTACCAGGGGAATAACGTTGCGCCAGCAACGGCCCGAAGGGCGAGGCTTCGCCGAGTCATCCTCCCGGATGCACCATTTTTTTCTTTTCCTTACTCCTTTGCATTCATCTCCTGAACAATCCTCAGCATCGTCGTCAGCGACAAAATCCAGCAATTACGATAAAGTAACGTCTGTTTACTTGCCGGTGAGAGCGCTATGTACGAACGTTATGCGGGTCTGATTTTCGATATGGATGGTACCCTTCTGGATACTGAACCGACGCACCGTAAGGCGTGGGTTGAAGTATTAGGTCGTTACGGTATGCATTTTGATCTTCAGGCGATGATTGCCCTTAACGGCTCAGCCACATGGCGTATTGCTCAGTCCATTATTGAGTTGAATCATGCGGATCTCGATCCTCACGCGTTAGCCCGTGAAAAAACCGACGCGGTAAAAATCATGCTCCTCGACAGCGTCGAGCCGTTGCCGCTGGTTGAGGTGGTAAAAGCGTGGCATGGTCGTCGCCCGATGTCCGTCGGAACCGGCAGTGAAAGCGCAGTAGCGGAAGCGCTGCTGGCTCATCTGGGGCTGCGTCGCTATTTTGATGCCGTCGTTGCTGCCGATCATGTCCAGCACCATAAACCCGCGCCAGATACTTTCCTGCTTTGTGCGGAGCGTATGGGCGTGCCTCCGGCGCAGTGCGTGGTATTTGAAGATGCGGACTTTGGTATCCAGGCAGCACGCGCCGCCGGAATGGATGCTGTGGACGTTCGACTCCTGTGAGTGACGGACTGTCGCTCCTTTCATTGTTCGCCAGCAGTTTCCTCAGCGCTACGCTGTTGCCCGGCAACTCGGAAGTCGTTCTGATTGCCATGTTACTGGCCGGACTCAGTCATCCGTGGGTCTTAGTTTTAACAGCAACAATGGGTAATAGCCTTGGAGGGTTAACTAACGTTATCCTTGGGCGTTTCTTCCCGCTGCGCAAGACATCGCGCTGGCAGGAGAAAGCCACAGGCTGGCTTAAACGCTATGGCGCGGTCACACTATTATTAAGCTGGATGCCGGTTGTGGGTGATTTACTGTGCCTGCTAGCGGGATGGATGCGCCTCTCGTGGGGGCAGGTGCTCTTTTTTTTATGCCTTGGCAAAGCGCTGCGTTATATTGTCGTCGCGGCTGCTACCGTTCAGGGCATTACCTGGTGGCACTAATTGTGCCTGGGGATTAGCCTTTAGGTTAACCACTACAATTATGCTAATTAATACGATTTTGACAGGCGGGAGGTCAATTTGATCCCGGACGTATCACAGGCTTTGGCCTGGCTGGAAAAGCATCCTCAGGCATTACAGGGGATACAGCGCGGGCTGGAGCGCGAAACATTGCGCGTGAATGCGGATGGCACGTTGGCGACAACGGGGCATCCTGAAGCGTTAGGCTCAGCGCTGACGCATAAATGGATTACCACGGATTTCGCGGAAGCGCTGCTGGAGTTTATCACACCGGTAGACGGCGATATCCAGCATATGCTGACCTTCATGCGTGACCTGCATCGTTATACCGCCAGAAATATGGGTGATGAGCGCATGTGGCCACTGAGCATGCCTTGCTACATTGCCGAAGGTCAGGACATTGAACTGGCGCAATATGGCACTTCAAATATTGGTCGTATGAAAACGCTGTACCGTGAAGGGTTGAAAAACCGTTACGGTGCGTTGATGCAAACTATTTCCGGTGTGCACTACAACTTTTCACTGCCGATGGCATTCTGGCAGGCGAAATGTGGCGTAGTGGAAGGCGAAGAGGCAAAAGAGAAAATCTCTGCCGGCTATTTCCGCCTGATCCGTAACTATTACCGCTTTGGCTGGGTCATTCCTTATCTGTTTGGTGCGTCCCCGGCGATTTGCGCTTCCTTCCTGCAGGGCAAACCGACCACGCTGCCGTTTGAGAAAACCGACTGCGGAATGTACTACCTGCCGTACGCGACCTCGCTGCGACTGAGCGATCTGGGTTATACCAATAAGTCGCAAAGCAATCTCGGAATTACGTTTAACGATCTCTACGAGTATGTGGCAGGATTGAAGCGGGCGATTAAAACGCCTTCTGAAGAGTATGCGGCAGTAGGGCTGGAAAAAGGCGGTAAGCGTCTGCAAATCAACAGCAACGTGCTGCAGATTGAAAATGAGCTGTACGCGCCGATTCGTCCGAAACGCGTTACGCGTAGCGGTGAGTCGCCTTCAGATGCGCTTCTGCGTGGCGGTATCGAATACATCGAAGTCCGCTCGCTGGATATCAACCCGTTCTCGCCAATTGGCGTGGACGAGCAACAGGTGCGTTTCCTTGACCTGTTTATGGTCTGGTGTGTGCTGGCCGATGCACCGGAGATGAGCAGCAGTGAGCTGCTATGTACGCGTACCAACTGGAATCGGGTGATTCTGGAAGGGCGTAAGCCGGGCCTGACGTTAGGGATTGGTTGTGAAACTGCACAGTTCCCGCTGCCCGAAGTGGGTAAAGATCTGTTCCGCGATCTGAAGCGTGTGGCACAAACGCTGGACAGCATCCACGGCGGAGAGGATTATCAGAAAGTCTGTGACGAACTGGTTGCCTGCTTTGATAACCCGGAATTAACGTTCTCTGCACGTATTCTGCGGTCTATGATTGATACGGGTATTGGCGGTACGGGCAGGGCGCTGGGCGAAGCTTACCGCAATCTGCTGCGTGAAGAGCCGCTGGAAATTTTGCAGGAAGAAGACTTTGTGGCTGAACGTGACGCCTCAAAACGTCGTCAGCGCGAAGTTGAAGCGGCAGATTCGGAACCGTTTGACAGCTGGCTGGCAAAGCAGCAGGCCTGACAGAAAAGAAAAAGGCCACTCGGGAGTGGCCAAAATTTCATCTCTGAAAACAGGGATGATGATAACAAATGCGCGTCTTTCATATACTCAGACTCGCACCGGAACAAAGAGTTCAGTTTATTTATAAAAAATTATCGGAGGTGGCTAAATGCCGTTGTTAGATAGCTTCACTGTCGATCATACCCGGATGGAAGCACCTGCAGTCCGTGTGGCGAAAACGATGAACACTCCACACGGTGACGCCATCACCGTGTTTGATCTGCGTTTCTGCATTCCAAATAAAGAGGTGATGCCGGAGAAAGGGATTCACACGCTGGAGCATCTGTTCGCAGGCTTTATGCGTAATCACCTCAACGGTAACGGCGTCGAGATTATCGATATCTCCCCGATGGGTTGCCGTACCGGTTTCTATATGAGCCTGATAGGTACGCCGGATGAGCAGCGCGTGGCAGATGCATGGAAAGCGGCGATGGCCGACGTGCTGAAAGTTCAGGATCAGAATCAGATCCCGGAACTGAACGTCTACCAGTGCGGTACATATCAGATGCACTCCCTGAGTGAAGCACAGGATATCGCGCGTCATATTCTGGAGCGCGACGTTCGCGTCAACAGCAATGAAGAGCTGGCGCTGCCAAAAGAGAAGTTGCAGGAACTGCATATCTAGTTAGTGCTGTAGCCGGACAGAGGTGGCTCTGTCCGGTTTGTTCACTCATCTCTCACCTGATATTCCACGCAGTGCGCTTCATCAGACTGAGGTACTTCCAGCTTTGACGCCATTCTCATTATAACCGCGTCCGGAACCGCATATTGGCGGTTTGCATTTTGCTGCTTCCATTGCGCCCATGGAACTTCAATGTAGACAATTTTTACCCGTGCACCGTAGGCAGTAAAAAGGTCGATGAGCTGGCTTCGTAGCTGTCGGGTAATATTGGTCGCATTCCAGACAAAAGCCGTTTTTTGTCGCAGCAAAGCCCGTGCATCTTCTTTTGCCTGCTGGACGACGCGACCGGTTGCCGACCTGTCTTCCGGGCTAACACCAAGGCGACGGCGGATATCATCAAGACTTACTACCGGTATGCCGGGACAGTGTTCGCTGATATAGCGATCCTTACCCATTCCGGGCAGCGCACTCATTATAATCACTTCAAAGCTTTCTGTTTCCCAGGGGATGAAATCGGCTGAACTGTTCGAATGCGTCAGATAATGCCAGCGAGCCGCATCGGAAACGAAGTGACGGGCATGTCCCCAGCACTGTTGTTCCTGACAGAAAAGCTCAAACAGGGCGATCCGGTCGAGCATCTCCTCCCTATCCTGACAGCGTCGCCCTTCTATATCGGCACGGGCGAGCAGCGTCAGCAGGCGGGTGTCAATCCGCATAGCCGCGCTAAGCAGCAGGCGCTCAGGGGCGGGACGTTCGAGTAGCCACAACGGCAGTCCGTGCAGGCGAACCAGCGCTGCGATTTGCTCACGCAGAATAAAGGGGGTGGGAATATCTCGCCACAGGATCTGCCGTGTCGTGAGTTCACCTTTGCGCGCATGGCCCAATGACTGGATGCGACCGTGTTCATCACGCTGCGTGGTGCTGCGCTTTTCCACATCGTGTAGCAGCGCCGCAGCCCATAGCAGCTCTTGTTGCTGTGGTGAGCATCGCTGAAAGTCAGGCATGGTTGATAGCGCGTTGAGCACCATTTCAGTATGAATGCCAACGTCACCCTCGGCATGATGGACGGGATCCTGTGGTACATCGTGCATCTCTTCTACCCAGCGGAATTGTTGTCGCAGCGCCGACCAGCTTTTGTCACCAGTAAGCTGCCAGATCATAACTGGCCTCCAAAGGCAAATTCATGGGCCAGACGAGCCCGTCGCCAGTTGCGCTTCCAGTGTTCCGTTGTTTTGACATGATTCTTACGGACAAACTTAAACACTTGGTGGGCGAAATCATCCACAGGAAATTCGTTGCGATTACGGCTCACGATGCCTTCAAGGGTGCAGGGCTGACCGGCCTGGATATCCCATGGGTCGAACGCGCCGCGTCCGTTGGTTAGCGCAAGAAATTCTCGCTGCCACGCTTTTTCATCCTGACCAGGCTGCGGTCCTGGGATTTCCGGGACGCAGGGAAAATCAAACAGCGCGGCATAGAACTGCACTTCTTCCCAGCTTAGCCACATATCCTGGCAGCGGATGGCAAACAGGAAAAAGTCCTGCTCCAGCGCGTGATATTCAATCGAGTGGACGGCATAGAGGTTCTCGCCGAAAAGCTCTAAATCGCCAAGATCGTTTTTTAGCAATTGCCAGCGCTGGCGAATTTTATGCGTCCACGCGGATTGCGTTGGGGCTGCATGAGAGCGGGCAAAAACGCCGTGGCGATTCAGGCAGTTATTTTCACCATCCAGCTTTTCGGTGTGCACCAGTAGAGGAATAACCTGCAAATCTCGCCAGTAGTCGGCGTTGATACGGTCATCGCTAGTAGTGCCGGGGGAGAAAGGATAGTGCCAGGTTCTCCCGTATTTTCGTTGCGTATTCATGATAATTCATTATTTATGTTGTTATAAAGTTACGCCCGCGGGGAGGCGAGTTGTGAGGTTAACGGGTTTAAAGGGATAGTGTGAATTTCACCCATCAAGGCGAGGGTGTAGATAAAGAGGATTGACAACCTGAGCGAAGCGCTCAGAACCGGCTAGTTGTTAATGGAAGTATTTGGGGCGGCGTAAAGATACACCTCTTATGATGATAAAACAACCACCTGCATTTTCAGGCAATAAAAAAGGGATCCGCGGATCCCTTTAAATCAAACCTTAGTGCGCGCCACCACCGCCACCGCCCGCACCAAACGGGGGTTTGGCGAACCAGACCAGACCGAGCAACACCAGGAAGATCCCCGCCGACATCCAGAAGATCTCGTTGGCTGAAATAATCAGCCCCTGATTCGTTATCTGCTGGGCTATCCAGCCAGACGCCTGTTGCTGCGTCATGCCCAGTCCCTGTAGCTGATCGTACATTGCCTGCGCATTCGGGTTATACGGATTCACCGACTCGGTTAACTGTGCATGGTGCATCGATTCCCGGTTGGTCCACATGGTGGTGGTGATCGATGTCCCGATTGACCCCGCCAGCGTTCGCGTAAAGTTAGACAAACTCGATGCCGCCGCCAGACGCTCAGGCGGTAAGCCAGACAGCGTGATGGTTGTTAGCGGCATAAAGAAGCACGCCACCGCGAAGCCCTGAATAAACTGTGGCCAGGCGGAGGCACCGAAGTCCATTCCCGGTTCAAACGTCCACGCGCGCCAGTAAAAGCAGACGGCATACATAATAAAGCTGAACGTCACCAGCCTGCGCATATCCAGCTTATGGGCAAAGCGGCCAATAATCGGCGACAGGATCACCGGAATAATCCCCACCGGCGCGGACGCCAGACCCGCCCACGTCGCGGTATAGCCGTAAACCTCCTGCAAAAGCTGAGGTAGCAGAACAATAGCCCCGAAGTACAGCATATAAGCCAGACTGATACACAAACAGCCGATGGTAAAGTTTCGCGACTTAAACAGTGAGAGATCGACAATGGGGTTATCGTCGGTAAGCTCCCAGACAATCAGGAAGCTGATGGCGACCACCGCCACCACGGTCAGAATGATGATCTCCTGTGAGGCGAACCAGTCCAGCTCTTTCCCCCGGTCGAGCATAATCTGCAGGCTACCGATCCCAATGACCAGCAGCGCCAGCCCGATGGCGTCAATCCGCCGCTGTTCCGTGCGTGTTTCGCGTCCACGCAGGGTTTGCAGCGTCATCAGAACGACGGCAATACCGATTGGCACGTTGATAAAGAAAATCCAGCCCCAGTGATAGTTATCGCTGATATAGCCGCCCAGAATCGGGCCGCAAATCGGCGCGACAATCACTGTCATCGACCACAGCGCCAGCGCGATAGAGCGCTTTGCCGGAGGGTAGTTATTGAGTAGCAGACTTTGCGAAAGCGGGATCAGCGGCCCGGCAACCACCCCCTGAACGACGCGGAAGAAGATCAGCATGTTCAGACTACTGGAGACGCCGCACGCCCAGGAGGCGATGGCAAACGCCACCGTTGACCACATGAAGAGCTTCACTTCCCCAACGCGCTTTGCCAGCCAGCCGGTAATGGGAATCGAGATGGCGTTCGCCACCCCGAAAGAGGTGATCACCCACGTCCCCTGGCTCAGCGATGAGCCCAGGTTCCCGGCGATCGTAGGGATCGCCACGTTAGCAATGGTGGAGTCCAGCACCTGCATGAATGTCGCCAGTGACAGCGCAATCGTCATAATGACGAGCTGCGCGCCCTCCAGCGGTTTTTGCTGTTGCATCACACGCACCTCAGATTAGCCTGCGTTGGCCTGCACAATCTCTTCGATCAGTTTATTGACCGGGGCAAGGCTGATTTCACGGGCGTTACTCTCAGACACCGGCGTAGTGCGCACCTGGCTGGCGAGCACCTGACCGTCGCGGTTCGCGGTATCGACGGTGACGAGCGTCGATAAACCAATCCGCAACGGATGTTGCGCCAGCTGCTGTGCATCCAGTTCGATACGTACAGGCAGACGCTGAACCACTTTGATCCAGTTACCGGTTGCGTTCTGTGCTGGCAGCAGTGAGAAGGCGCTACCGGTCCCCATATCAAGACCGACCACTTTACCGGTGTACTTAACGTCATCGCCGTAGATATCACTGATCATCGTTGCCGGTTGGCCGATGCGCATATGGGCAAGCTGCGTCTCTTTGAAGTTAGCATCAACCCACAGATTGGTGGCCGGAACCACAGCCATCAGCGGCGTGGTAGGGCTGATCTGCGCGCCAGGCTGCACGGCGCGGCGCGACACGTAGCCGGTCATTGGGCTGACGATCTTCGTTCGCTCGAGCGCCAGCCAGGCGTTACGCACTTCGGTGGCGGCCTGTTGGACGGCGGGCTGATCTTCCAGCTTGCTGTCGAGAATCATCGCCTGATTAGCATTGTATTGCTGAATGGCAACATCAAGCTGCGCCTGAGCGCTGGCCACGGCATCCCGTGCGTGTTGCAGCTCTTCACGACCAATCAGATTGGCGTTACCCAGTGGTACGCGACGGTTAAAATCGCTTTGCGCCTGGGCAAGGGCCGTTTTCTGCACCGCAATGTTCGCCTGCAACTGTTTGCTGTTGATCATTAACTGATGCGTCTGACGGACGCTGGAGGCCAGCGCGGTCTTCGCTTTTTCAAATGCCTGTCTGGCATCCGTCTGATCGAGCGTGACGAGAACGTCACCCTGTTTAACAAAATCAGTGTTATCCGCCCAGACTTTCGTCACGCTGCCGGATACCTGTGCCATGATTTGAACCTGGTTCCCTGCCACGTACGCATCATCGGTCTCTTCGACATGACGCAGTACCAAAAACCAATAAATCCCATATGCCACGGCAATAACGATAAAGAGCAAGGTCAGGAGGAGTAGCGTACTTTTACGTTTGCTTTTCTTCTTAACCGGTTGCTGCGGGGTTTGGGTCTCCGCATTTGCGCTCATGTTGTTCTCCACGATCTTATTTTTTCGTCGGCTGAGCCGAGCTGTTTATCAGAAAGGCCAGCACGTTCAAGTGCTGGCCAGTCAGTTTTCTTTGGTAATCTGGATTATTGAGCGAGTCGACGCGTTAGCTCAGCGCCTCAAGGATAGCACCCTCCTGGTCCATCTGATCGAGACGCGTCAGAAGCTTACGAGTGATGTGCTCAAGCTGTTCTTTTTCTGCAGTGTTAAGAGCGGACCACAGTTGATGCAGGCAGTTATGCTGCGGCGGTAATACTTCGCGCAAAAATGCATGGCCTTTATCGGTTAACTGCAGATGCAGGCAACGACGATCGTTGTCGCTTTCATGGCGCTCGATCCAACCGCGCTTTTCCAGCTCATCAGCGATACGTGTCGCGTTAGTACGGGATGATCCCAGGGCACAGCTCAGTTCAGAAGGCTGAATGCTGTGGTTTTCCTGAGACTCCAGCGTAATCAACGCCATAAACAACGTCTCGTTAATCCCTTGAGCTTTCAGCATTTTATTGCGGTTATCCAGCAGTTTTCCTTGCATATGCATGCAAAGACGAGTCAGCAGGATTTCCTGATACGGAAAATCCTCGTGGCGGCTGGCGCGAAATTTTAGCATTTGTTCAATGGGCGTAAACGAACTATCCATTTGGGCATGACCTCATTAATTTCAGCCGATATAGTAACGACAGTGACAAA